>NZ_JAVTSP010000022.1:0-507 GCF_032678645.1 Pedobacter frigoris | reverse complement strand
GCTATATCCATATCATCAGACCAAAGCCTTACTTCCCTCATATCATCATCAGTTTGATCCTTCAGCAGATGATCCAGAGAAACCCCTTCATCTTCAAATAAACTAAAGCCGATCCCTGCAACATTGGTGAATGCCTCAAGCTCTCTATCCCTTATTAAGAAATCCAGTAAACTTACCTGCGTTATTTTTTCCATTTTCATTCTTTCTTTTGCTTCGTTAATTTCACTCATTTTTCGTCATCTCGAGGGAAGCGCAGCGTGGAGATTCCGGCAATAGTGTTCAGTCCTTTTCAGACCAAAGTGTCCACTTTAATTTTTCCAGACAACAACCGTAGTTTTTGGATGGGGCATGCTCCGTATCCAAGCAGATCCATCGGCGTAAAGTAACATTCTCAGCCCCTAATCTCACTCGCTCTACATAAAACCTTTCTCAATCAAAAATTCTGACCATTAGCGCTTCACTACGCTCTTAAAATCAGAATTACCACCTAAGAGTTCAGATCCTAAA
>NZ_JAVTSP010000021.1:0-699 GCF_032678645.1 Pedobacter frigoris | reverse complement strand
ACATTTACAATGGGAAAATTAACAGGTGGTATCGACAATGATTTAATTGGTCGCGTCGGTAATCACGTAGGCAGAAGAGTGAAAGGACAGAACATCATCTCTATGCGTCCGGCTAAATCTAACAAGCCGCCAACTGCGGCTCAGCTGGCGCAGCGCTTAAAGTTTGGGTTATTTACACACTGGCTGAGATCGGCCCTGCCAATATTGGAAATCGGGTATCAGCATTACGAAGCTGAAATGTCGGCCTACAATATGGCGGTGTCTGAGAATATGAAGTATGCGGTAACGGGTGTGTCGCCCAACTTCATGATCAATTATCCGGAGGCTCGCTTTAGTAAAGGTGTGCTGAGGAAGGTTTCAGATGCGGAAATAGCCACAGCAGCTGGGGCAGCAATAGAGTTTACCTGGGGCAGCGTGATTGGTCAGAGTTATTCTAAGGCTGATGACGAAGTTGGTGTGATTGCTTATGATCCGCTTAAGGATGAGTTTGTGGCGCTGATGGGTGCTGCGGTTCGTTCTGCGGAAGAGTATGAGTTGCAGCTTCCGCTGGATTGGACCGGGGATGTGGTACATGCATGGGTTCTGGTTGTCAGTGCTGATAGTAAGCTGGTAAGTGACACTACTTATGTGGGACAGCTGACAGTCGTTTAGTTCTGAAAAAAGTAGGTGATCTCTTCCGGGCTGGCGCCAGCTAAGCTT
>NZ_JAVTSP010000020.1:0-699 GCF_032678645.1 Pedobacter frigoris | reverse complement strand
TTAGAAAACATGGGAAAATTAACAGGTGGTATCGACAATGATTTAATTGGTCGTTTAGGGAATCACGTAGGAAGAAGAGTAAAAGGGGAGAACATCATCTCCATGCGTCCGGCGAAATCTAACAAGCCGCCGACTGCGGCTCAATTGGCTCAACGATTGAAGTTTGGGCTGTTTACACACTGGCTGAGGTCAGCCCTGCCAATTCTGGAAATCGGTTATCAGCATTATGAATCGGAGATGTCGGCCTACAATATGGCGGTATCTGAGAACATGAAGTATGCGGTAACGGGTGTGTCGCCCAACTTCATGATCAATTATCCTAAGGCTCGCTTTAGTAAAGGTGTGCTGAGGAAAGTTTCAGATGCGGAAATAGCCACAGCAGCTGGGGCAGCAATAGAGTTTACCTGGGGCAGTGTAATTGGTCAGAGTTATTCTAAGGCTGATGACCTGGTTGGTGTGATTGCTTATGATCCGCTTAAAGATGAGTTTGTAGCGTTAATGAATGCTGCAGTTCGTTCGGCGGAGGAGTAAGAGTTGCAGCTTCCGCTGGACTGGACCGGGGATGTGGTGCATGCGTGGGTGCTGGTTGTCAGTGCTGATGGGAAGCTGGTCAGTGACACTACTTATGTAGGACAGCTGACAGTCGTTTAGTTCTGAAAAAAGTAGGTGATCTCTTCCGGGCTGGCGCCAGCTAAGCTC
>NZ_JAVTSP010000019.1:0-825 GCF_032678645.1 Pedobacter frigoris | reverse complement strand
TTTTTAAATGTTTATCAATTTGTTAATTATTAAGTCCGGCCGAACTCTTATGACAAACATAAACACCTAAAAAACAACATCCTACAACACCAATCACTTTGAAACAATGTGGGACAAAATTGGAACAGTATGGGACACTCGTTCTAAAATCCAGGCAAAAAAAATCCCCAAACAGACAGTTCAGGGATTTAACATTTTATTTAAAAAGATACGGGGTCTTGCCGGTTATCCCAGAAGAAAAGCACTATAATGATATTTGATTTGACTTCATAAAATACAGATGATCTCTTTTTTATCAATCCTTTTCTAATATTAGGATCAAGTTTCGTTTCTTTAAACATAAATGGAGATTGTTGTATCAACTTCAGAATCCTTAAAGTATTTCTCTCAAAGTCTTCGACAGCTTTATTTCCCAAACGCTGAAGAATTTGAGTCCGAATTGCTTCGAAAGTTTCGGCAGCAGTTTCGGAAATTAAAACTTCCCAAACCACTATTTGGACAAAAGCTTTTTCTCAAATGCCTCAAGTGTAACGTACCGGCCGGCTTCATAATCAGCCTGTCCTCTCTTAATTCCCTCAACTACATGTTCGGGCAACTCTTCTTTGTCTATTTTACTTTGAGCCACTTCACTTTCCATAAGCTTATTTAATGCAACTAAATAGTCCTTATTAGAAATAGCCATAAGCTTATCTATTATTGCATTTCTTAAATGATCTATAGAAGATGGCATAATCAGTTGATATTTCATCAAATTTCGTTATTAAAGTTCAAAAATACAATTACCCTAATTGTATAATACAAAGATAACTAAAACCACTTGTTTAA
>NZ_JAVTSP010000018.1:0-942 GCF_032678645.1 Pedobacter frigoris | reverse complement strand
GGTTTTAATCTTATCATTGGGTTCTTAAGCTTTTATAAAGGTAAAGCCAAAAAAGTTATATTGCCCGTTATAATTTGAGTCGATCATTAGGTGTCATTAGCAATTGGAACCACGGTGGGTTAGCCATTCATAATACCTTTTGTAGCCTAAATATATAACTGAGAGCTTTGTAGGCATTATTTTGACTATTGATTCCATATTGTATGCATTTTCCCCAAGTAGTAATGCTTCGCAATATGAAACATTTAATGCATTAATCAGCTCGTCGCTCATACTATCAGTTCTCAATTCCAGAAAATTAAAACATCGAGTTACTTCCTGAATATCATCTTCTTCTATCAACTTATTTGTATAACTAGCAAATATCTCCATGCGCATGTGAATCATATCAATATCTTCCAATTCAATATCTGGCTTTATGATTGGAAACGAGTCGATTAACTCCATGAAAAATTCATTGTCGGTCATAACTCAGTAGTCATTATATTCATTCTCCAACTCGGTGATAAGGACATCGGGCCTTTTTATTGAGTACTTGAAGCTAATTGAATCTTCGACATCTAATTTTTTTGGATTATGATCCCAGCCGCCGGAATATTTATATTCCTTATCATTAAGCATGTACTTTACTGTTAGACTGTGACCTTTATAATATTTAATACTTGTAATGATGCCTTTAGATTCTCCGAAACCTTGCTTTATCAGTTTTGATGTCTCAATCTTTTCTTTTTCAGCATTGACAGACATCCAATACAAGCCGAATCCAATTGCAATTGTAATGGATAACAATGTGAATGCAATTTTTAACTTCTCCATTTCGATTTGAATACTATATACACGTTCTCACAAATTAACAAAATATTTAATAATCTCCTCTTTCTTCTTGTAAGCACAAACCGAGTGTCAGCCTTTATTTAGCAAAAAGTAAATAAAGCTTCTAAG
>NZ_JAVTSP010000017.1:0-1075 GCF_032678645.1 Pedobacter frigoris | reverse complement strand
CACTTTCAATGCAATAGCCAATTGATTCGCATTAAGTGCCGTTTGTGTCGCAGCTTGTTTAGCATATGGGCTCAGCATTGCCGCAGTATCTGCAATATTCACTTTCAATGCAATAGCCGATTGGTTTGCTGTTAAAGCATTTTGAGTAGCTGCTTGTTTAGCATATGGGCTCAGCATTGAGGCAGTGTCTGCAATATTAACCTTCAATGCAATAGCCGATTGGTTTGCATTAAGTGCCGTTTGTGTCGCACCTTGCTTAGCATATGGGCTCAGCATTGCTGCGGTATCTGCAATATTCACTTTCAGTGCAATAGCCGATTGATTCACGTTAAGTGCCGTTTGTGTCGCAGCTTGCTTAGCATAAGGGCTCAGCATTGCTGCAGTATCTGCAATATTCACTTTCAATGCAATAGCCGATTGGTTTGCATTAAGTGCTGTTTGTGTGGCAGCTTGCTTAGCATATGGACTCAGCATTGCTGCAGTATCTGCAATATTCACTTTCAATGCAATAGCCGATTGGTTTGCATTAAGTGCCGTTTGTGTCGCAGCTTGCTTAGCATATGGGTTCAGCATTGCTGCAGTATCTGCAATATTCACTTTCAATGTAATCGCTGACTGGTTTGCATTAAGTGCCGTTTGTGTCGCAGCCTGCT
Organism: Pedobacter frigoris; assembly: GCF_032678645.1. GTDB lineage: Bacteria > Bacteroidota > Bacteroidia > Sphingobacteriales > Sphingobacteriaceae > Pedobacter > Pedobacter frigoris_A. The sequence goes on along the minus strand of NZ_JAVTSP010000017.1, from coordinate 422 downwards.
TAGCATATGGACTCAGCATTGCAGTTGTATCTGCAATATTAACCTTCAATGCAATCGCTGATTGGTTTGCAGTCAAAGCATTTTGCGTAGCTGCTTGCTTAGCATAAGGGCTTAGCATTGCTGCAGTATCTGCAATATTCACTTTCAATGCAATAGCCGATTGATTCGCATTAAGTGCCGTTTGTGTCGCCGCTTGTTTAGCATATGGATTCAACATTGCTGCAGTATCTGCAATATTCACTTTCAGTGCAATAGCCGATTGGTTTGCTGTTAAAGCATTTTGAGTAGCTGCTTGTTTAGCATATGGGCTCAGCATTGAGGCAGTGTCTGCAATATTAACCTTCAATGCAATCGTTGACTGGTTTGCATTAAGTGCCGTTTGTGTCGCAGCTTGCTTAGCATAAGGGCTCAGCATTACAGCG
>NZ_JAVTSP010000016.1:0-1221 GCF_032678645.1 Pedobacter frigoris | reverse complement strand
TCTGTCCGAAAAATCAATATATCAAACTGAATATCAATATTTTAAAAAAAATAAATTTATTTTGTAAAGGTGGTTTTTATAAATAATCTGAAGGAGATTTACACAGATTATTTATTAAAAAAACCATAAAAATTATGCAGACAGATCAGATCATCATCTACCAAACCACAGATGGACAAACAGCAATTGATGTAAAACTAGAAAACGAAACCGTATGGTTAAGCCAGTACGATTTAGCCGAGCTTTTCGAAACAGATCGAACGTCTCTCACGAAACACATCAAGAACATTTACAAAACAGACGAATTAGACGAGGCTTCAACTTGTGCAAAATTTGCACAAGTTCAAACTGAAGGGTCAAGAACTATTAAAAGAGAGATTAATCACTATAATCTCGATCTGATCATTTCCGTTGGCTATCGTGTCAACTCCAAACGAGGTACCCAATTCCGCATCTGGGCCAACAAAGTACTCAAAGAGCGCTTTTTGTCATTCAGAGCTTTTTTGTCATTCAGAGCTTTTTTGTCATTCAGAGCGTAGTGAAGAATCTAGATCCCTCGAAACTCGGGATGACAAAGCCAGCGAAGAATCTAATTTACTAACACACCCAGCTATGCGTGACCACAACTACTTCGTCTACATCCTGACTAATATCAAAAGAAGCGTATTATATACCGGTGTTACTAATGATCTCTCTGCAAGACTGGAAGAACACAAAAACGGCAGTAAACAAACCTCGTTTACAAGCCGTTACAAATGCTATTATTTGGTGTATTTTGAACACCATCAATATATTGATCAGGCAATTGACCGTGAAAAAGAAATAAAAGGTTGGTCCCGCGCTAAAAAAGATGCGTTGATATCTGCAGAGAACAAAGACTGGAAATTCTTAAATGACGAAGATTAGATCCTTCACTTCGTTCTGGATGACAAAATGCAGATATGGAAGACAAAACATCCTGACAAAAACGGAATACTTTATGCCATTGACGGTTCGAAACGCATTGCAGATAATGCATTGGTTGCACTCACACTGATGATCGCCGAAAGCAAAGCAGAAGAAAAAGACATTATGGTGAAAGTGATTGTAAATCTAATAAACTCAAATAATTAAACTTACTCCAGTAAAATACACCGTTTTACTTTATCAAACTTTTGACAGGGATCTAACAAGGTGTTGACAGGGAGTTGACTCGGTCAAATACCTTGTCAACTCCTTCTG
>NZ_JAVTSP010000015.1:0-1234 GCF_032678645.1 Pedobacter frigoris | reverse complement strand
CCTGTCCAAAAAACCAATATACCAAACTGTATATCAGTATTTTAAACAAAATAAATTTGTTTTGGAAATGTGGTTTTTATAAATAATCTGAAGGAGATTTGCCTAGATTATTTATTTAAAAACCATAAAAATTATGCAGACAGATCAGATCATCATCTACCAAACCACAGATGGACAAACAGCAATTGATGTAAAACTAGAAAACGAAACCATTTGGCTCACTCAAGCACAGATTGTAAGCCTCTTTCAGTCAAGTAAAGCAAACATCAGCGAACATTTGAAACACATCTACTCAACAGGTGAATTGGAGGAAAGCTCAACTGTTCGGAAATTCCGAACAGTTCAAAAAGAAGGAATCAGAGAGATAACTAGAGAATCAAATCATTACAATCTTGATGCAATTATTTCACTAGGCTATCGTGTCAACTCCAAACGAGGTACCCAATTCCGCATCTGGGCCAACAAAGTACTCAAAGAATACCTCATTAAAGGCTACTCCATCAACGAAAAACGTTTAAAAGACCAGGCTGAACAGCTAGCTGATCTAAAGAATACCGTTGCTCTGTTAAGTAACGTGATCGAAAACAAAGAACTAAGCTCTGACGAGGCTACAGGGCTGTTAAAAGTAGTCACAGACTACACATATGCGCTGGATATCCTCGACAAGTATGACCATCAGCAATTAACCATAGAGGGAACGACTCCCAACGAATTATTCATCCTCAATTACATCGACGCCAAACATGCAATAAACGACTTAAAAGAAAAATTCGGCGGCGGTATGCTATTCGGAAATGAAAAAGACGATTCATTTCAAGGATCTATTGGTGCTATTTATCAAACATTCGGCGGAGACGACCTGTATCCAAGTGTAGAGGAAAAAGCCGCAAATCTGCTATACTTCGTGGTAAAGAACCACTCCTTTTCAGATGGGAATAAACGTATCGCTGCATACCTCTTCGTGTGGTTCATGGACAAAAACGGAATACTTTATGCCATTGACGGTTCGAAACGTATTGCGGATAATGCGTTGGTTGCACTGACACTGATGATCGCCGAAAGCAAAGCGGAAGAAAAAGACATTATGGTGAAAGTGATTGTAAATCTGATCAACTCCAATAATTAAACTTATTCCAGTAAAATACACCGTTTTACTTTATCAAGCTTTTGACAGGGATCTAACAAGGTGTTAACAGGGAGTTGACTCGGTCAAATACCTTGTCAACTCCTTCCA
>NZ_JAVTSP010000014.1:0-3441 GCF_032678645.1 Pedobacter frigoris | reverse complement strand
CTAAGCAAGGAATATTCTACGACGGTCAGGTGTTTGATGCTTATGTTTTTATTGCTGATCTCATTAGATCTGCTAAACAGTCGATTGTGCTGATTGACAATTACGTTGATGATACTGTTTTGAATTTGTTTACTAAACGGGCTAGTGGTGTTTCGTTAACTATTTATACGAAGGACATTAGCAAGCAGCTATTGCTGGACAAGAAGAAGCATGATCAGCAGTATGAGCCGGTAACGATTAAGCAGTTTAAAAATGCGCATGATCGGTTTTTGATCATTGATGGCACAGAGGTTTATCATATTGGGGCATCGCTGAAGGATTTGGGGACGAAATGGTTTGCATTTTCGAAGATGCCTATGTTTGCAATTGATATGCTGAAGAGGCTGGTATAGGGATTTAGGCATTAGATTTACCGAAGGAGGAAGACTTAGGACTGGAGGAAACTAAAGTAAGTGGCAGTCAAGTTTATTATCTGAAAGCTACTTTGAGGAGGTGATTATGTTTTGCATATTTCGTTTTAATATTTAGCTTTGCGGTCAGTAAAAAATTAATATCAAATAATGAAAAAATTAGCGCTCCTCTCATGCTGCCTTATCTGGCTGTGTGTCCTATTTCTGAATTCATGTAAGAAAAGTGAAGGACAAATTGAAGTTTCCAAACCTCAGTTAACAGAAGAACAAATATTATTTAAATGGGGGCAGGCTCACAATGGCCGTTGGATGCCTTATCTGCTGAGTAAAGTAAAAAAGGAACACCCAGTAGCAAAAGGGGAAGAGATCTTCATGCTTCTGGGAAGTTATTTGGAACCAGTAAATAATGCAGTTGCTTATTTTTCTGATGAGAGCCAAATTGGCACCTCTACAAATGTTGAAGGTCACTTGAAAAAGCTTCAGGAATACTATGTAGAGAATTACGAGAAAATAAATAACAGCCTGGAGCTCCGAAAAGATATGGACAGATTATATGAAGAATATAAGCGTATGTCTTTGGAGAAAATAAGCTCTGCGAGAAAAATGCCATTTGGTAAAATACAGGCCACTCGGGATGTGAAGAAGCGGATGGATCTAGGCGGGGATTTAAAAGACGTGCAAATAGTTGGACAGTGTTACGTTCCAAGAGGTCTGTATAGCTGGATTGAACAATATTATGGAGTGTTGTATCTGCAATTGATCCGAAGTGGTGCGTCTCCTTCGTGGGTGCCAGAATATCCTACGATTAGTAAGACCCATAAAGGCGATTTTTGTGAGGCGAAATATAAAAGATTTCAGGACGCTGTATGGAATTTGGTAAACTCTTTTGGAGGCCCTTGTACGGATCAAGCGGCCATTGCTATGGATGCTATTGAGGATTATCATGACTGTATTCCAGAAAATGGGTCGTCACCAACAGATCCTTATGGGCCAGGTGGTTCGGGTGGAAGTGGCTCAGGTTCTGTTAATACAGAAGATCCAGGCGAAAAATATGAACTAATTGTTGCTTCTGATTCAATTATTTTGGAAGATGAATTCGAATGTTTTGAAAACGTGCCAACAAATGCGAACACAGTGTATGGTATAAAAATTTGTGCAGATGTACCGGTTAATAGCAACCCAAACGCTTTGGTTAATACAGCACTTGAACCAGGGCACACATTTATTGAACTGACCAAAACAAATGGTTCGACTACAGTAACTAAAACAATTGGATTTTATCCTGAAAAATACAAGAAAGCTGCATTACAGCAAACAGTTAAGGGAATGGTGGTTGACAATGAAGCTCATGCTTACGACGCAAGTTTTTCCATGACAGTAGATCATTCGCAATTTGAAACTATATTATCAACAGCAAAAATTAAAGGGAAAAAGAATTACGATATGACAGATTATAACTGTACGACTTTCGCATTGGACGTTTTTAATTCTTTTGGTATGTGGGTTGTCGTTGCAGATTGGACGGGTGCTGGAACTGGAAAAAATTATCGTAAAACTCCAAATGGATTGTATAATGCCATTAAATTTAAGGTTCAATATTCAGTTCCCGGAGCTTCATTGGGGAGTGGAACTGGAAAACTAAGTACTGATTGTAACTAATTTAGAGATATGAAACATAGAAAAAAAATCTTAATCATTATCGGGTGTATAATAATTTTATCCAATATACCACCAATTTCCGCACTGATACAAATATCTGTCGATGAAAGATATTATCGGTACAGCAATTACAACGGAACGATGACCTTTACCCAATTCATGAGCCGTAATTTTGAAATGATGAAAAATAGGCATAACTCCTGTCTTTTGGCTCGACCAAACTTAAAGGATAAACAAGTGTATCGCCTATTTACAAAAAATCCTTTTGCCTTTTGGCGCTGGAGGTTATATTTTTTTGATGAAAGATATAAGCTCCCTTATAAGGATTGGAAGGAGATAGAAAAAGTGAGGGTAGCAGAAAATGTGAAGATTATTGATGGGTGCAATGCTGAATTCTAAAAATGAATAAATTCCTAAATATTATGGGAGTCATATTCGCGCTTTGGATTAATAATACTAATGAGAACACTATTTTATATTTGCTTCGCCCTTTGCTTACTTCAGGTTTTGATGTTCGCGTTTATACCTTTTGGTTCAATTGATGCTTTTCGGAAATCAGCGGAATTCGGTATGTTTAATCCTGTAGCACAACCCTCGTTCTGGTTTCTTTTTATGAACAGGGCATTGACATATGTATATTTTGCCGTATTAATTTGTGGCATTATAATCCCATTGGCTTATAAGATGAAACTTCCGTTAAAATATAAGCTAGAAATAATATTTGGAATCACTTCTGTAGTGATTTTGCTTTCGGGAGGAAAGTTATTGATGCTAATTTTCGGGTAAAGTCCATCATGATTATGGTTGTATTACTTTGTCCAAAGATTTTCCTGATTAAATCACTATGAAAAAATTATATTATATAGCTTTTGTTGTTTGCCTGCTTCAATTCCTCATGTTTCTTCTGATGCCTTTTGGTGGCATAAAAGCTTTTTGGGAGGTCAGCAAAACTGGAATTTTTAATAATCCGCCAAATCCTACACCGTTGTTTCATATCATAAGTAGAGGGCTAACCTATCTTTATCTTGGTTGCATATTTTGCGGACTTTTGACGCCTTTGGCCTACAAAATAGATACTAAACTAAAATATAAGTTGGGAGTTATATTTGGAAGTATATCACTTGTTATTTTGTTCCTTGGCGGAAGGACACTAATGTTAATATTCGGATAATTTAGAATTATAAGAAAATTACGGAAAAAGGGGCTTCTTTAAAAAGAAGACTTTAGTAGGTAATATGTCCACTATGTTTTTGATGCTCTATATATTTTTGAAACATAACTATGAATCAAAATATAAACGAGGAATGATTTGTTCAAATAATTGGATTTGAATTCAGTAAATTGATTAATTAGGTAAAATATTTCTATTTGG
>NZ_JAVTSP010000013.1:0-4858 GCF_032678645.1 Pedobacter frigoris | reverse complement strand
ATACTTATTTTAATGTTTCAGTTAAAAATTCATGTTAATTGTGTTTAGTGTATGCTTCATAATAATACCAAACCTTTAAGTTTTTGGCACTGTTTTGATTATTAGTGGGTTATGTTTTTGAGTGTGTAGAACAATTGTAGGATCTCTCTACACTTTGTTGAATAAGTGGAGGTTTCGGCAATAGTAGCCAGGGTCTTATCCGTCTATAGCTTTACAGTTGGTCTGATACGGGTTTCCCTTTCTTTCTTAAACAAGTTTTTAGTTGTTTTAATAGGTATGTGTCTTGGATACATTGGCTCACATTTTATATCTTTATAGATATGAAAAAGCCTTCTGATGAAGAAATTCCAAGATCGATTATTAAGGGTAATGGGGTCATTCGGGCGGACTTAAATTTTACTCAGAGCAAGGGTGATTTGTTATTTCTTAGCCCAAAATGCATTGTTGTGGGTTTGGATAGCTTGCCATACATGCTATTTGCTACCCCCGAATTTTCTTTTGATATTTTACCAGTCCATATTAAAAACAATATTCATTTGATAAGAGAAATTGTTTTTCAATCAACCTTTTCGGTTGAGATCAACCGATTAGGCGAATATTCTTATCTACCTAATTGGCTAGAGGAGGTCCAAGGGCTTGAGCATCTGCATCTAAAATATATAATAATTGATGACCTTATTCTCTTAAAGGATTTGTCTATTCAACATCTGATACTGGATAATGTAAAATATAATGACAAGGTAAAGCTAATTCAGTCAATTGGGTTGTTTAAATATTTGAAGGAAGTTTCTTGCGATAAATCTGTTGATGCCGAATTAATAGAATCCATTAAAAAGCTAAACTTGAAATTTACTCTTTATTCCGAAGAGCAATCCTGAAGCCTTTCTATGAGTCCTTTAGTTACGGTATAGAATGGGATATAATTGATATAAAGAAAATGATAAAATATAAAATGCTTTGCGCGATTATATATCAGTTTTATGTGAGAAGAAATGAACGGTTTCCAGAACTTATGACATTTTGGTTGACGTCGGCGATATTTATTATGAACTCTTGGGCAATTTATGAAGTCTTGAGTCTTTTTTTATTAGTAAGCTTGCCGTCTTCTACAGAGATAATTTACTATATCTGTGGTGTTGTACTTTTAAGTAATTACTTGTTAGGATTTCGTTCAGATGAATATAAATCGTTTAAATTTAAAGATGGCTTTGGGATTAAAGTGATTATTTATATGATCATCTCTTTTTTATCATTAGCGGTTTTAGCAAAAGTGCATCATGATCGTAGTGTTGATGCAAAGAGTGGTATTAATGCTAGTTGATTATAATCGGTTAGGAGGCGATTTATATAATAGATCTAGGATAATATATTTGGAGAATGAATTTGTTAAATTTTTTATATTATTCTGTATATAGAGTGTTTGCTTTAATTCCCAGGAGAGAACCAATTGATCACCTACTAACAGCAACTTTTTTTCTATATTATTCTCAACCAACATGATCACCTTATTTATTTTAGGTAAGTTGTTGGGAATAGATTATGGGCGGCATGATTTCAGGTTAGCTTTGATTCTAATATTTGTGGCGATCTATATTTTGTTTAGATGGTATTATATACGGTCAGGCAATTATAAAAAAATAATTGAAGCAAACGATCGTCGGTTTTTTTTGGTGAAGCATAGAATGTCAATCTTTGGAATAGAATACTTGTTGTTAACATTCCTGGGATTTTACTTGTTGATAACATTTTATTAGCAGAAAGGCTCAGAATATAGGATGAATAATACTAGATTTACTATTTTCAACAACTCGCCTGAAATGTATTAAAAGAATAATGAGAAATTTATATTACGAGATTTGGGTTGACGCAATTTCTAAAATACTTACTGTGCGATCCAGCCGCGGAATGTGGAAGTTTTACTGCATGACGTATATATCTATGGGTATGGCGTTAAATTTGGGATTAATACATATCGCCCTGAGGGATTTAGGAATTAGTATTCCGTTTTATCCATTTGATTTAAGTTTTACTTCGGTGGATAGGATAGATGGATTTCTAAGCTTTTTTTTCTCGTATCTACTTATTCCAATCTTAATTAATTACGTTTTTATTTTCAGAAAGCAACGGTATAAGCAATTATTGGAAAAGTATCCTTCTAGAAATGGACGTTATTTTGCGGTTTACTTTATAGGTACACTTCTTTCTTTTTTTGTTTATTTCGCCATAGCTTTTGTTGTGTTGAAATTTCACAGTTAGAACCATGTCAAGGTGTAAATATATTTGATTAAGAGAAAATTGATTTGAGTAGTCACATTGTAAATGATGGTTGTTAACCATCATAAGGTGGTGGGGAGCCGTTTAATCAGCACTTTATATTCTAGGGATGAAACATTTATTTTAAATTTAGATGGTGATGGGAATGATGCCCGAAGCTAATTATGATAAAAAGGTAAATACCATTAGATTAAGAATGAGTTATGTCTTACGGTGCTTTCTAAATAAATACTGAACTGAAAAATGAATATAAATGATTTCGATTCATGGGAACCAATTAATCAAATACCTTACGATGAGCTTTATTTTTCCGGCATCAAAGATCTACTTGGTAAAGTTGTATTGCACTTGAAAGTCTTAGGGAATGAAAATAAAATGCTTGAAATTAAATTTGATGGAGTCCAGGCATATAGGGTTGTTCAGGAATATGGCAGGTTAAAATCATTAAATGAGAATCCGTCCATGAGGAAATTCAGAACTTCTGTCAATTCAGATTTTCTTAAATGGTTTGAGGAGGAAAGCCTGGGACAATTTAGAGAATCGAATCTGGTCCACTATATGGTGAGTAACATTGATAACATTATTGATGTTATCGCCAGGCAGCCTGTATCTATAGAATGGGTGCCTTGTGGTGATTGAAAAATAAAAAAGATAAATAGGTAAAGGAAATCAACTAAAATTCGAGAAAGGTTAAGAAAAGATGAGTATATGAGAAGATTGTTATTGATAATTTTGTTATTCGCATCATCCTGCAATTTTGAAGGGGAAATTAATTTAGGAAGCGGGTATTTCTTGTTAGGTGATGAAGGAAATACAGCCATTTGTAAAAAAATCACAAATTACGACGCTTATAGCTCTGTCATATTGGGCGAAATATTAGACTATGATTATGATAGCGAATCCATAATCATATTAAGGAAGGCATCCGAAGCAGCGAAAGTATATTTTAATACTCAAGAAGATTTATGGAATAAGCAAAAAGGAGCTGATTCAATTCAGTATTGGATAATAATAAAGGATAAAGATATCATTAAAGGGCCGTTGACTGGTAAAGAGTTCCTAAGCGAAAAAAGGAAATTAAATCTTTCGGCAGACCTCAAGTTGGAAAGTAATAGATTTTATTAGATCGATCAAACTAACCTACTCCTGTACGCATGAGCTCTTTGGTGAGATTTTTGGAAAAGGCAAAATTAGACTTACTTCCTCGATTTATTTAGGAATTCTAGAAATTCTTGAACACCGACAATACTTGAAGAAGCAACTCTTTGACCAGCTGTATTAAGCGTAAAAAATAACGGCTGAAAATCCGATTCAAAATTATCTACCTGAAGCTCCATATTAATATCTCCAACATATTTAACATCCCGCTTTAGTGATTTTGAATAATAGGCCTTATCTTTTGCGAGTAATGTTCTATCATCTACCCACAATACGATAACTTCAAAATGATCATTCAGCGTTTTTAAAATTTCAGAATTCTGCAGTACTGCAAATTCAAACTTTCGTGCAGGAATGGAGACGTAGCTGTTGAAATAAAGTAAAATCGGTTTTCCGGACTCTTTTGCTTTTGAAAGACCTTTATTGTAGTCTGTGTAGGTATATAGACCCTCAATTAACTTCTCTTTGTCGCCAATCTTGCGAGGGGTTTCTACTATCCGCTCCTGAAACGCCTGTTGATTTAATTTATCGAAAACTTCTTCATATTTAATTCCAGGGTTGTCTGCTATTATTTTTTTTATTTTTGTAATGGTGTACGTGTCAACCCCTGCTTTTTTTAATAAGGATTCGTCGTATTCCCAGTTCTTTTCGGTCGCCGTCTGTCCGATAATTTTCCTAAGGGCGCCTACTTTAGCTCTAAGCTCATCATAGTCAGGCATTTTTTTGAGCTCGGAAAAACCATGCATCACCTCCCGCATTGATATCATTTCCTGCGTGGATGATACTGTATAAGCTTTAATCGAGGCGGTTTTCTTAATCGTTAAAGTCCCGGCTGTTGTCAATGGAAGATCGCCTTTTGGTCCCATGAATATATACATATCGAGACTGTCGTATTTACAAAGAATCAATGTTCTTACTTCCTCTAGAAATAGCTTTTTGTCCTTAATCTCCCTTATATTGTATTTCTTTTTTAACAGGGAGTCACAATTTACATTGTTTTGGGCATTTGATTCTAGTATTAAAAAAAGACATAGTGCTGTTAATATGAAAAAACGAGAGGAAAGAGAAAGGTTTGAGCGTTTCATGTAATAACTAAAATTGATGAAGCAAGATATAAAATATTTTAATAATACATAGAAAAGGCCGGAATCCTCCGGCCTTTTCTATGTATTAGCTATTGTTATATATGGGGGTTATTCAATGATTTTACCGTCTTTGTCGATTTTCAAAGAACCGGTTTCTTGTTCTTTCTTCACATTGATCAGATAATACGAAGTTTTGTCTGCATTAGTTACTAAAAACGCTGCAGTTGGAGTCCATGCTTTTACAGGGTCAGATTGTAGGGTCTTAGTAACCGCCTCTGGAAGGTCTTTCAACTCAACCGGAGTTTTTGTAGTACTATCTTGTTGTACAGCAACGACAACTG
>NZ_JAVTSP010000012.1:0-5546 GCF_032678645.1 Pedobacter frigoris | reverse complement strand
TAACGGAATAAACAAGATTGAAACGATGAGTTTTTAGAAACTGAATCTGGACGAAACGACCAGGATAAACTGAAGAAGACTGATTGCAACATATAAAGAAGAGCCGTGAGGTGATTCGAGAAGTTCATTAAAGAGATGTCATTTATAGCGTAGCGAGGTAAGAAAGTACGGTTTCAAAGTACATGAAAACCGAAGCTATTATTTTAGAGTCAATATCTATCAGACAATACAAATAGAATAAAGACTATTATTAATTAAGTTAAGAATGGTCAGCGTTCAAACAACACATTTTACAATGGAGAGTTTGATCCTGGCTCAGGATGAACGCTAGCGGCAGGCCTAATACATGCAAGTCGAACGATACCAAGGAGCTTGCTCTTTGGGAAAGTGGCGCACGGGTGCGTAACGCGTATGCAACCTACCTTATTCAGGGGGATAGCCCGAAGAAATTCGGATTAACACCGCATAAAATCACAGTATAGCATTATACAATGATCAAATATTTATAGGAATAAGATGGGCATGCGTGTCATTAGCTAGTTGGCGGGGTAACGGCCCACCAAGGCGACGATGACTAGGGGATCTGAGAGGATGGCCCCCCACACTGGTACTGAGACACGGACCAGACTCCTACGGGAGGCAGCAGTAAGGAATATTGGTCAATGGAGGCAACTCTGAACCAGCCATGCCGCGTGCAGGAAGACAGCCCTCTGGGTCGTAAACTGCTTTTATTCGGGAATAAACCTACTTACGTGTAAGTAGCTGAATGTACCGAAGGAATAAGGATCGGCTAACTCCGTGCCAGCAGCCGCGGTAATACGGAGGATCCAAGCGTTATCCGGATTTATTGGGTTTAAAGGGTGCGTAGGCGGCCTATTAAGTCAGGGGTGAAAGACGGTGGCTCAACCATCGCAGTGCCCTTGATACTGATGGGCTTGAATGAACTAGAGGTAGGCGGAATGTGACAAGTAGCGGTGAAATGCATAGATATGTCACAGAACACCGATTGCGAAGGCAGCTTACTATGGTTTTATTGACGCTGAGGCACGAAAGCGTGGGGATCAAACAGGATTAGATACCCTGGTAGTCCACGCCCTAAACGATGAATACTCGCTGTTAGCGATATACAGTTAGCGGCTAAGCGAAAGCGTTAAGTATTCCACCTGGGGAGTACGCCCGCAAGGGTGAAACTCAAAGGAATTGACGGGGGCCCGCACAAGCGGAGGAGCATGTGGTTTAATTCGATGATACGCGAGGAACCTTACCCGGGCTTGAAAGTTAGTGAATGATTTAGAGATAGATCAGTGAGCAATCACACGAAACTAGGTGCTGCATGGCTGTCGTCAGCTCGTGCCGTGAGGTGTTGGGTTAAGTCCCGCAACGAGCGCAACCCCTATGTTTAGTTGCCAGCATGTAATGGTGGGGACTCTAAACAGACTGCCTGTGCAAACAGAGAGGAAGGAGGGGACGACGTCAAGTCATCATGGCCCTTACGTCCGGGGCTACACACGTGCTACAATGGATGGTACAGAGGGCAGCTAGTTGGTAACAACATGCCAATCTCAAAAAGCCATTCACAGTTCGGATAGAGGTCTGCAACTCGACCTCTTGAAGTTGGATTCGCTAGTAATCGCGTATCAGCAATGACGCGGTGAATACGTTCCCGGGCCTTGTACACACCGCCCGTCAAGCCATGGAAGTTGGGGGTACCTAAAGTATGTAACCGCAAGGAGCGTCCTAGGGTAAAACCGATAACTGGGGCTAAGTCGTAACAAGGTAGCCGTACCGGAAGGTGCGGCTGGAATACCTCCTTTCTGGAGTAGAATTGACTACTCGCTGCGCAAATGATATAAATGACAGAAAATCTCAAAAAAAAGAAAACCCATAGGATGAAACATCACATAGTGTTCCATACTGAAAGCAGGGATATGAGTAAGCAAGGATTTGTGATTGAGAGATCAGCACTCTAGAAACTGCATACGAATACCTAGTCCCGTAGCTCAGTTTGGTTAGAGCACTACACTGATAATGTAGGGGTCAGCAGTTCAAATCTGCTCGGGACTACAGATATATTCTAAGGGGGATTAGCTCAGCTGGCTAGAGCGCCTGCCTTGCACGCAGGAGGTCAACGGTTCGACTCCGTTATTCTCCACCATCACCCGCCTTAATACAAAAGGGCATTAAATGACATTGTAGAAATATAATGTGGGGATCGAAAAGTTCTTTGACATATTGGAAGAAGTTAAAAAAGAAGAGCAAACAACAATAGAGACGTTGTTTGATTGGAGGGAAGGATATTCAAGCAATTGAATAAACTAACTGAAGGTTTAACAACAAATCAAAAAAAGCATTTCCATAGGCGCAAAAGGCTATGGAGAGAAGAAAGTAAATAAGAGCACACAGGGGATGCCTTGGCTCTCAGAGGCGATGAAGGACGTGATAAGCTGCGATAAGCACTGGGGATTAGCAAATATGAATTGATCCGGTGATTTCCGAATGGGGAAACCTGGCTAGTTGAAGACTAGTCGTATATAATACGCAAACCTGCCGAACTGAAACATCTAAGTAAGCAGAGGAAGAGAAAATAATAATGATTTCCTAAGTAGTGGCGAGCGAACGGGAAAGAGCCCAAACCACTTATGTTACGGCATATGTGGGGTTGTAGGACTACGATATGATTATAATGCAATGAAGTGGAACAGGATGGGAAGCCTGGCAACATAGAGTGAGAGCCTCGTACACGTAAGTACCATTAGTCTAGTAGTATCCTGAGTACCGCGAGGTCGGAGACGCCTTGTGGGAATCTGCCGGCACCATCCGGTAAGGCTAAATACTCCTGAGAGACCGATAGTGAACCAGTACCGTGAGGGAAAGGTGAAAAGAACCCCGAACAGGGGAGTGAAATAGAACCTGAAACTGTGTGCTTACAAGCGGTCGGAGCGTCCAGGTGGCGTGACGGCGTGCCTTTTGCATAATGAGCCTACGAGTTACTCTTCTCTGGCAAGGTTAAGTGTTTAAGACACGGATCCGAAGCGAAAGCGAGTCTGAATAGGGCGTATAGTCAGGGGAGGTAGACGCGAAACCTTGTGATCTACCCATGGACAGGTTGAAGGTGCGGTAACACGTACTGGAGGACCGAACCGATAAACGTTGAAAAGTTTCCGGATGATCTGTGGGTAGGGGTGAAAGGCTAATCAAACTGGGAAATAGCTCGTACTCCCCGAAATGTTTTTAGGAACAGCGTCGTGGTAAAGTTATTAAGAGGTAGAGCTACTGATTGGGTGCGGGGGAGTCAAATCCTACCAAATCCAGACAAACTCCGAATGCTTAATAATATACACGGCAGTGAGGCGCGGGGTGCTAAGGTCACGCGCCGAGAGGGAAAGAACCCAGACCATCAGCTAAGGTCCCCAAGTTACAGTTAAGTTGAACTAACGAGGTCCGATTGCATAGACAGCTAGGATGTTGGCTTGGAAGCAGCCATTCATTTAAAGAGTGCGTAACAGCTCACTAGTCGAGCGATCGGGCATGGATAATAAACGGGCATTAAATTGTACACCGAAGCTATGGGTAATATTAATATTACGGTAGGGGAGCATTCCAGCGGCAGCGAAGGTATGACGTAAGTTGTGCTGGAGCTTCTGGAAAAGCAAATGTAGGCATAAGTAACGATAAGGCGGGCGAGAAACCCGCCCACCGAAAGGATAAGGTTTCCTGATCAACGCTAATCGGATCAGGGTTAGTCGGGGCCTAAGGAGAACCCGAAAGGGATATTCGATGGACAACGGATTAATATTTCCGTACTTTTTATAACTGCGATGTGGGGACGGAGTAGTGACACTGCCGCGATCTGACGGAATAGATCGTTAAAGGCTGTAGGTATTGGACCGGTAGGCAAATCCGCCGGTCTAGCTGAACGCTGATAGTACAACAAACCTTCGGGGGCGTTGATAGTGCAGGTAATCAGACTTCCAAGAAAAACCGCTAAGCTTCAGGTTATAAAAACCCGTACCGCAAACCGACACAGGTATCCGGGAAGAGAATTCTAAGGTGCTCGAGTGAATCATGGCTAAGGAACTCGGCAAAATGGCCCTGTAACTTCGGGAGAAGGGGCGCTGGTAGCAATATCAGCCGCAGTGAAAAGGCCCAGGCGACTGTTTAACAAAAACACATGGCTTTGCAAAATCGAAAGATGAAGTATAAGGCCTGACACCTGCCCGGTGCTGGAAGGTTAAGAGGGGATGTTAGGGTTAAACCGAAGCATTGAATCGAAGCCCCAGTAAACGGCGGCCGTAACTATAACGGTCCTAAGGTAGCGAAATTCCTTGTCGGGTAAGTTCCGACCTGCACGAATGGTGTAACGATCTGGGCGCTGTCTCAGCCATGAGCTCGGTGAAATTGTGGTCCCGGTGAAGACGCCGGGTACCCGCAACGGGACGGAAAGACCCCATGCACCTTCACTACAATTTAACATTGACATTGGATACAGGATGTGTAGGATAGGTGGGAGACTATGAAGCGGCGTCGCTAGGCGTCGTGGAGTCAACGTTGAAATACCACCCTTTCTGTATTCGGTGTCTAACTCCACTCAGTGGAGGACATTGTTTGATGGGTAGTTTGACTGGGGTGGTCGCCTCCAAAAAGGTAACGGAGGCTTTCAAAGGTAAGCTCAATACGCTTGGTAACCGTATGAGGAGTGCAATAGCATAAGCTTGCTTGACTGTGAGACAGACAAGTCGATCAGGGTCGAAAGACGGATATAGTGATCCGGTGGTTCTGCATGGAAGGGCCATCGCTCAAAGGATAAAAGGTACGCTGGGGATAACAGGCTGATCTCCCCCAAGAGCTCATATCGACGGGGAGGTTTGGCACCTCGATGTCGGCTCGTCACATCCTGGGGCTGGAGAAGGTCCCAAGGGTTCGGCTGTTCGCCGATTAAAGTGGCACGCGAGCTGGGTTCAGAACGTCGCGAGACAGTTCGGTCCCTATCTGTTGTGGGCGTTGGAATTTTGAGTGGGGCTGACCTTAGTACGAGAGGACCGGGTTGGACTAGCCTCTAGTGAATCTGTTGTTCCGCCAGGGGCATTGCAGAGTAGCTACGCTGGGAATAGATAAGCGCTGAAAGCATCTAAGTGCGAAACTAGCCACGAGATGAGAATTCCATATAGGACCGTAGCAGACTACTACGTTGATAGGTTACAGATGTAAAGGTGGTGACATCAAAGTCGAGTAATACTAATAATCCGAAGCTTTCAAGAGCAGTAAACTGTTGTTTGTTCTTCCTAACTTAACTTCTTTCAATAATATGTCATTGTTATATGTTGAAATACAAAGCCTGCCAATGCGAAAGCATAGCAGAGATATACAACTAAATAACATTAAAAATATTTAGGTGCCTATATCGGTGGTGTCCACCTCTTCCCATTCCGAACAGAGAAGTTAAGCCCACCAGAGCCGATGGTACTGCGGTAACACGTGGGAGAGTAGGTCGGTGCCAAATCTTAAAGAAAGCCTGTAGTGAAAACTACAGGCTTTTCTTGTTTATA
>NZ_JAVTSP010000011.1:0-70122 GCF_032678645.1 Pedobacter frigoris | reverse complement strand
GGAGGTTTCGGCAATAGTAGCCAGGTAATTTTGAAACCAGCTGTCCACTCATTTCGCTTCAAAGTGTGCAATAAATAATCTTCAAACTATCCACTTGACTGATTTTAAGCACATTAGGTGAATTTCTGTTAGGGTCTGAACTCTTTAGTCGTAACTCTGATTTTAAGGGCGTAGTGAAGCGCTAATGGTCAGAATTTTTGATTGAGAAAGGTTTTATGTAGAGCGAGTGAGATGAGGGGCTGAGAATGTTACTTCACGCCGTAGGATCTGCCTGGATACGGAGCATACCCCATCCAAAAACTACGGCTGCTGTCTGGAAAAATTAAAGTGGACACTTTGGTCTGAAAAGGACTGAACACTATTGCCGGAATCTCCACTTTCATCAGGATAGGGTATCAAATCTATAAAGGCAAGGAGTCGCCTTATAATGCTGCGGTAGCTTATCACCTGGAAAATGCGGTGACGGGTATTTATCCCAACCTGCTGATTGACTTTGAGGAAGTGGTGGTAAGTAAGGGTGATTTGTTGCCGGTATACTATGGCGAAGTGTCCAGTGCGGTAGATCATGAGGTGAAGTTTGAGTGGCTGAACAATGCGCCGGTAGGTAGTGTGGATCTGACGGATAAAGCTACAGTGATGGTGTACAATCCTGATAAGGAATTGTTTGTTGCACTGTCTGGTGCTGCGGCAAGATCGGCGCTGACTTATACGCTAGGATTGCCTGCGGACTTTGTGGGGGACACGGTACATGCGTACATGTACTTCGTGAGTGCTGATGGGAAGAGGAGTAGTGACAGTGTTTATTTGGGAGTGGTGACGGTTGTCGCGTAATTAGTTCTGAAAACTTAATGGTGAACTCCTCGAAGGCTACGCCAGCTAAGGCCTTGCAGGCCAAACCTGCCTGATGCCTTTACGGAGTCACCTTAAGTTTTCTCTAAGCGAACTAATCCGCTAAACCGAATCCGACCTAAGGAGGAAAGGGAAACATTTAAATCAAAAAGGAAAATGGCAACATATAAAAAAGGAATAAACGGAGCGTTTAATGGGAAACTTGGAACGGTAGTAGGAATAAAATGGAGGGGTGGTAATTACATGCGTAGCTTGCCCAGGAAATCAGGCAAGCCGGCTACGGAGGCACAGCTGAATCAGCGGTTTGTATTTGCGTTGGTAAACGGTTGGCTGCGTCCGCTCAGGGATTTGATATGGATAGGCTTTCAGAGCTTTAAAGGAACAAAAACGCCAATGAACGCAGCAGTGTCTTTGGTAATGAAGGAGGCTATTACAGGTGAAAATCGGGCAAATTACGCGATTGAATTTGCTAAGGTGATCCTGAGCCGGGGAGAGTTACTGATTTCTATCATTAGGGAAGTCATCAAATTGATTGATGATCTGCTGAATATCAAATGGGAAAGCGCTCCCGAGTCAGTATTTTGCAAAGGAAGTGACCGGGCTACCTTTGTGGTATATAGCCCTTCGAATGGGCAGTTTATCACCTTCAAGGATATAGCCGAAAGAGCAGATGGGGAGGTGACCTTACAATTGCCGCCGGGTTTTAGAGATAATACATTGCACTGCTGGATGAGTTATGTAAATGAAGCCGGTGATGCCGTAAGTACGAGCATTTATGTGGGGGAGTTGTCAGAACATTAAATTAAAAATATTTAATTGATAGATAATTCCTATAATTGCCGATGTAACCAAATAATTACGGGACGCCCACCCAATGAACAAGAAAGATCTTCCTATTGTTGATGACATCTCCATACATAGCTTGTGGTGGGAAGCTATGTGCACGGGAGATAAAAAAGCTTTTCTGGATTTATATAAAGGTCTTTATCGCAGTCTTTCTGTTTTTGGCCTCAGGGTTTGTTCTGACCCTGATGTCGTTAGTGATACAGTAAATCAGGTTTTCCTGGAGTTGTGGGAGAAACACGAATTCCTGCCCAGAGTAGATCAGGTAGAATCCTATTTGAGAACAATCCTTAAAAGAAAGATTCTAAAACAGATCGGCCATCAGCAAAAATTAGACAGGGTCATTTCTGCAATTGCAAAAGATGGAGAACTGACCGAAATGCCTTATGAAGAACTTATCGTAAAGATCCAGTCGGATGACCTGGTAAAAAGGCGGCTAAGTCAGGCATTGGAGAAACTCAGTCTCCAACAGCGTAAATTAGTTCAATTGCGATTCTATGAAGGATTGAGCTATGAGGAAGTTGCAGCAACTGCTCAGCTGACTGTCCGTACTGCATATAACACTATTTATGAGGCGTTAAAGATTCTTAGGAAATATTTAATTCATTAACTTACAGTGTTTTATAAAGTTTTTTAAAAAAAGACCGGTAAAAATCAAACAATTCGGGAACTGATATATAAAAGGCAGCCGAATGATTAACGATTATTTACAACCAGAGGATTTTTTAATGGATGACACCTTCAAGAAATACTGCGAAGGCAGTGATGAAAGGTGTATCCAGTTTTGGGAAAAATGGGTTATTGATAATCCTTCAAAATCGCATCTGGTAGAGAAGGCACGGTACATGTACCAAGTACTAAGTGCTAACATAACTCCCCTGAATGTTCAGGTAAATAAGATCAATGAAGCGATACAGCCGCAAAAACAATTGCGGAAGCGTCGTATTTTGTGGTATGGTGCCGCCGCTGCATGCCTGGTTGCAGTGTTGATGGCCGGATTGTTTTATTTAAACAAAGCGGCAAAACCTATACTTTATTCAAAAGCGTTCGAAGCCAGTTTTGGAAGTAAGAAAAAAATTGTCCTCCCTGATGGAACAAAAGTTTACCTCAATTCGGGAAGTGAGGTCCAAATGGAAGAAGGTTTCAATGAAGAAACCAGATCGGTGAAATTAATCGGGGAAGCATTTTTCGACGTGGCGCATAATAAAGAAAAACCTTTTAAAGTGCTGACCGATAATTTTAATGTGACTGTTTTGGGAACAGTATTCAATTTAAAAGCCTATCCAGGTGAGGGATTCTCAGAGGCATCTCTGATTAAAGGTTCTATCAAAGTAGAGAGTAATGGCGATCAGGAAAATGGTGGCCAGGTAAATACAGTGACTTTACGGCCTGGACAGAAAATCATGTTTTATAAAGCAGAGCGAAATTCAAATGGCCGGGAGATTGCTTTGCCGCAACTTCCCAAAGTTGAGATGGGCCACCTGACTAAGCTTGATACCACAATAGTGGAAACAGCCTGGGTAGATGATAACCTCGTTTTTAACTCACTTACCTGGAAGGAAATGGAGCCAATAATGGAACGCTGGTACGGTGTTGAGATAGAATTAGGAGATGAAACCGTTGCCGGTTATCAATATACTGCGACTTTTACCAAAGAAAATATTCTGGATGTTCTTAAACACCTTCAGGAAGTAAAATTATTTAAATATAATATGAAAGGAGGGCGGATCACCATTACGAAATAACCAAAACTAACAAACCAGAAAGACCAAAAATATAAAGGGGCGATGCTGGAACACCACCCCTAAGATTTTTTGATTCTTTATGTGATCGGGTATGTCACGTATGCAAATAGTAAATACCTCAATCAAGCTAACCAAAAAAACAAAAGTATGATAAATTATTACTTCACCAAAGAGCCATCCTGGAAACGAGTGCGCTCCAAACTCATTTTGACAATGAAACTGACATTTTTAATGGTGATGATCGCCTGCTTAAATGTATCTGCTAAGGTTTTTTCACAAGAGAAGCTCTCTTTTGACATGAAGAACATGCAGTTGAGTAAGGCCCTTAAATTAATAGAGAAACAAAGCTCATTTCGCTTTGTGTACAGTCCAACTGAAGGACCTTTTGATAAACAAATAAGCGTAAAAGTAAATAAAGCTCCGATAGCCGACATTCTGGATCAGCTATTAGAAGGTACTGCACTAGTGTATCGCATTGAGGAAAATAATCTGATTACCATCGCCTCAAAAAGTAATATGCTAAAGGATATTACTGTAACTGGTATTGTAACAGATGCTACAGGGGTTCCGTTACCGGGGGTAAGTGTTAGCGTAAAGGGCGTAAAAGGTCTTGGTGCAATGACCGATGGAACCGGGAAATTCAGCCTTAAGGTTCCGGACAATGCGATATTGGTATTCTCCTTTATAAGCTTTGAAACACAGGAGGTTGCTGCAGTTGCAGGAACTACAATGCGTATTCAACTTAAAGAATCAAACAATAACCTTGATGAAATCGTAGTGCAGGCTTATGGTACAACTACAAAAAGAAAGGCAACCAGTGCAATTAGCACATTGGATATGAACAATGTGGCTCCACTGCCGGTACAGTCTATCAATGATGCTGTCGCAGGAAGGTTGCCCGGAGTGATTGTTACCGCCAGCAATGGTGCGCCAGGAACAAAGAGTAGCATTTCTATACGTGGACAAAGCCCTATTTATGTAATCGATAACATTGTGCGTTCTGGTAACGATTTTGCGAACTTAAATCCGAATGATATTGAAAGTTATTCGATATTAAAAGATGCGGGCGCTACTGCGTTGTATGGTAATCAGGGAGCTAATGGTGTGGTATTAGTGACTACAAAGAGGGGTAAAGAGGGCGTGACAAATATCAATTATGCGTATAATCAAATATTTTCTGAGCCTACACTGTTCCCAGAAAAAATTAGCTCTTACGATCAGGCAGTAGCATTAAACAGGTTGTATGCTGATGAGGGAAGAAGCCCTTTCAGATCTGAGGCCGACCTAGAAAAGTTACGCACTGGATCAGATCCGTTTAATTTTCCAAATACTGATTGGCAAGCATTGACGATGAAAAAATTCGCACCTGAAATGCGCCATGATTTGTCAGTTACGTCAGGCACAAAGAAGTTAACTTATTATGCCGGCCTATCTTATTACGACCAGGGAAGTATTTTAAAAACGGATAACAATTATAACAAACGTACCACTTACCGTTTAAATACTACAAGTGAATTTGAGAACATAAATCTTAAGGTTACAGCAGGATTGGATGGCTTTATTGAAAGCAATCTTCAACCTGGTGCAGGTTATGGTAATATATATAGTCACATTCAAAATAGAGGATCGGCTCAATTGGCTGTTAACGAGTTTGGTTTACCAACTACCCAGCCTGACAACCCTGTAAGGGAACTAGATCCTCAATCTGGATATAACAAATCATTTGCGAAAATTTTAAATACCAATTTAGGTTTGGAATATGCTGCTCACTTTCTGGATGGTTTGAGATTTAAGGTAAATGGGACTTATACCACGTATAATAATGTAAGTAAAGGCTGGAATTATCTTGCTCCGGCATACAATTTAAATAGTACTACGCCTATATATGGTAATCCGCCAAGCTTAAGTGTTGGACAAGGACAAGGAAGTACATTAACTTTACAAGGGTATGTGCTTTATAATAAAACATTTGGAGACCATAGCATTGATTTTACAGGTGTATATGAACAACAAAGGGATGAATCATCAAGTATTTCTGGAAGCAAAAGGAATTACCAGATCATTTTTGATCAATTGGTGGCTGGGCCTGCCCTGGATCAGTCTGTAGGTGGCGGAGAGTCTGAAGCCGCGAGAGCAGGGGTGCTAGGACGACTAAATTATAGCTACAAATCCAGATATTCTATTGAGGGATCAGTAAGAAGGGATGGCGATTATTTGTTTCCTCCTGGTAAGCAATGGGGTACCTTTTATGCCGTTTCTGCAAACTACATCATCTCTGATGAGCCATTTATGCAGTCTTTAAAAGAAAAACACATCTTAGATTTTCTAAAACTAAGAGGTTCCTACGGCGTTTTAGGTGATAAGTCGGGCGTCGCTGCTTTTGATTATGTGCCTTCTTATGGCATCAATGCTACAGCTTATGTGGTAAACGGAAATTTGGTACAAGGAACTTCTGAGCCGGGAAGTTTGCCTAGCAACACTTATTCATGGCAAACAGTAGCTAGTCGCGATATAGCGTTAGAGTTCGCTACTTTAAACAATAGATTGAGCGGTACATTTGATTATTATTATACACGAAGGACAGGCTATGTTACCGGCGATCCACGCTATTCGGAAACATTGGGCATAGGCTTGCCGAGGATCAATTTTAAAGAGGGTGCAAGGCGTACAGAGGGGTTTGATTTTAATATCAATTGGGACAGTAAAGTAGGTGATTTGACCTATAAAATAGGACTGAACTTTACTCGCTATAATTCTCTTTGGGAACGTAATCCGGGTGATAGTGACGCTACTCTGAAAAACCCTTATACCAGATTAACTAATAGAACTGATGCATACTTGCAAACTGGTTACCTAAATAATGGGTTATATACTTCAAATGATCAGTTGTTAACCGGCGCTCGCCGTGTCAGTTCCACTAATGTAGTAGCAGGAGATTTGAGGTTTCAGGATATCAATGGCGATGGACAACTTACTGGTGATGATCAAATAAGAATAGGGAATAATGTTTTTCCGCGAACCAATTACGGAGTAACGGTTGATTTGGGTTATAAGGGATTCTCATTTAGTGCTGTAGTGCAGGGCGCGGGCAATCGTGACAGATATATAGGTAACGTGATAAACGGTGCGGATCTGCAGAATCAGTTCTTTTACTCTTTTCAAACTGATTACTGGCGTCCTGATAACACAGATGCTCTTTTTCCAAGAGCCATTAGTGGAAGTACTGTAAACGGTGGCAATAGTTTTGTCGCCACTGATTACTGGTTAATTAAGTCAAAATATGTTCGCTTAAAATATGTGCAGTTGGGTTACGATTTCAAAGAAGGAATGCTTAAAAAAGGGCCTTTTCAGAAATTGCGTTTATTTGTCTCAGGTACAAACTTGCTAGCCTCATCTAACAGCATGAAGTATTTTATAGATCCTGAATCGGACACCAATAATTATAATTATCCTATCCAACGCACTTTCGCAGTAGGCTTGAATGTAGGTTTTTAATCAATTTATGTGAATATTATGAAAAAGATTATATTGAGTATTGGAGTTTTGGTCGCTTTAGGATCCTTAAACTCTTGTAAAAAAGTCCTGGATGCTGACCCTTTAAGTTTAATCAGCCCGGAAGTGGTATGGAGCTCTAAAGCCAATGCCGAGACGTTCATATTTGCTACTTATGGTATCATGAATACTTATAGAAGCGGCCTTAGAGATGTGAATACTTTGGGAGATGCTTATACCTCAAATATCGTTACCGCATATGATAGTGGTAACGCTGTGTTTCCAATTTTCTCAGAAACGTTAACCAATAGAAGCGACTATGGATTTAACAATTGGGGATCAATTCGCCGATGCAATGTTATCATTAAAAATGTCACTGCATCTACCGGAATAACTGATGCTGATAAAAAGACGCTGATTGCAGAAGCTAAGTTTTTAAGAGCAATGTCTTATTATCATATCGCCAGAAGAACTGGGCGTATTGTATGGATAGATAAAGTGTTAACTGAAAATGATGAATTGAAATTGCCTAGCACAGCAAATCCAACAGAAAGTTACACTTACATCATTAAAGATTTGGAAGATGCAGTTGCTGATTTGCCAACCACTAAGTTGTCAGGCAGGGCCAATAAATATGTAGCGGCAGCATTTTTAACCGAGGTATGTCTGCAAGCCGCAGCCTATAAAAACTATCCGGCAGCACCAAATGTAGCTGCAAACGATCCGTTATTGGATAAAGTAATCGCTAACGCGCAAATTGTTGTAGGCGGTGGTTATGCTTTAGAAGCGGACTACGAAGGTATGTTTAACGAAACCAAAAGCACTTCTAACGAAATCATTTTTGCACTTTATAACAAAGCAATTAACACTTCCGTTTCCAGCACCCCAATGCAGTTCAAGGTTCCTAATATTAAACCAGAGACAATTGTAAATTTCGGCGGTTCACCAATGTTTAATAAGCCCGTTCCTTTTGAATGCTGGCCGGAAAATTTCCCTACCCAGAATCTTACGGATGATTATTTGACTGTTGACAAGGCTGATCCGGCTAAAGTTGTGGCATGGAACCAGACATCGCAATATCTCAATGCTATAGATGAAGGCGTAAATGTAATTGCACCGTTCACCAGAACTGGCTTCCCTGATGATAAAACGGCCAAATTGAACAACGACGTTGTGATAAAAATGGGACGCATTAAAGCCGGTAGTAGTGAAACTATGTTGACGCTAACTAACGAGAATAGGGATGCAAGATGGAAAGCTGCAATAATCAGTGATAATACCACATTTTATAACGAGTTATTCACTACATCTTTAAAAGGTAATTCTGGAAGGTTTTTGGGAACTATTAATGGAGGAGGATATGATTGCACATTAAGCAACATGTACTGGCGTAAAGGTTTATACACCAATATTGCTCCGTCATTTGTAAATACTGTAAGTACCGATTTCCATTTCGTATTGATGCGCCTAGGTAGGGTATATTTAAATTTAGCGGAAGCCTATCTGCTAAAAGGGGATGTAGCTAATGCTGTCTTAAATTTAAATAAAACAAGAACTTTTCATGGCAAAATTCCTGGGGCTCTTGTGGGTACGTCAGCAGATGCCTGGAAAGATTACAAAAGAGAGAGAAGGGTGGAACTGGCTGAAGAAAATGACTATTATTATAGTTTGTTGAGATGGGGTAGATTCGGAGGAGATGCAAACGATGGATTACCTTCAGGACAATCAATCAAAGAACTGACAGAACCAATTCGTGTGATGGACGTATCAAAAGACCACAAGTCATTCTCTATCGTTACCGGGCCATTTGGCAGGCAGTTTAATGATAGGAAATTTGATCCTTCAAGAAGATATCTATTTCCAATAGCTCAAGTTTATATTGATAATAACCCCGCTTTTGGCCCTCAAAACCCAGGTTGGTAAAAAATTAAATATTGTATCATGAAAAGAAAAATTAAATATATCTCATTTCTTATAATGGCGGTGGTAACGTTAAGTTTGTCATCCTGCTTAAAAGACAATTTAAAGGATTATCCCTTGTTCGACACCAACGAAATCACATTAGTAAATGTGGAACATCGTTACAACGGTACGGCAACAATGAATGGACAACCAGTTGTCGCTTATCAAAAATTGAATGTGACGCAAACAATTAATAAGGATGCAGGAACAATAAACGTCGTGATCTCTGTCCCTGCGGCGACAACAAGCTTTCCGGCAGCTGAAAAGGCAAAAGTAAGTCAAACTAAACTTTGGTTTTACTTAAATATTTCGACTGCTGCAACCATTGCACCGGCAGACGGAACACCTGCCCTTGGCGATCCTACAGATGCTACAAAGCCTTTAAAATACATCGTTAAGGCGGCTAATGGTGCAACCAGGACCTGGACGATCAACGTAACTGCTTTTAATCCTTAAATCTTAATATTTAAAACTATGAAAACACTAAAATTAACGATCGCATTGCTTTTGTTCTGCTCCATGGGAGCACTGGCTCAAGCTTTACCATTGGGTTCAAATAATTATTCTGGAAGTGCTTCTGTTAACTTCGAGACTCATAATGTATCTATCGACTTTTATCTTACCGGAGGCCATCCCTATCCATTTGCAGTGGGAACCTCCACGTTTGATGGTAACCCGATGACATATTTGAGATATGATAGTTCGCTTGGGCTTTGTTACGAAATTTACGTAGGAACGGCCAGATACATAGTGTACCTACAGGTCAATTATGATAGCTATTCTAATGAATACTATTATCCCTATTCACCTAGTGGGCCGGTAATGATTGAAAAACAAGGTTGGTAACCCAATCATAAAAATACTAAACTTAGGTAAGTTAGTAGTTAAATTGGTGAGGGTGCAGCTAGTTACTGTACCCTCTTTTTTCTTTACAATTCACGTTTTCATCAAACACACACAGATGAAATTTATAACACCAGTCACTTTATGTATTCTCTTTGGCATTTCGGCTTATGCCCAGGAAATACCATATTCTGTATCAAAACAACTCTGGCCGGATGTATTAGGTAACCATCGGGCAGTAATTTCAGTCGGCAAAAATACTGATGCTGCTGAAGTAAAAATAGAATGGCGAAGGAGAGATCTGGATGCTGATCAAAAAGCCATTATCATCACCGATGAAAAAGGAAATCAAATAGATAATATTTACAGGGTTAACATTAGCCGGGAAGAAGGGCATTTTGTTTTTCAACCCACAAGTGGTGCTGGTAAATACTTTGTTTACTACTATGCCTGGAGCGGGCGTAAAGGCAATGGCGGATTTTCAGGCAATTACCTGAAAAAAGAAAAAGAGCCTAATAAGGATTGGGTTACAAAAAATAATTTAACGAGTGGTCAGTTAAAGCTGGATCAGGCCAAAGTGATGGAGATGCAATCCCGAACTGCTTTTGATAGCTTTTTCCCAATGGAAATCGTGGCAAAGAAATCGGAAGTAGAAAGCCTGGTAAAAAAATCTTCAGCGCCTTATCTGGTGTTTCCGGAAGACCGGAAATTCCCGATTAAGATGTATGATGATATCCCTTACAAATGGGTCATTAAAGGCTCGCCCTCATTATTCACAGCTACTGCACAGCGTAATGAATACTATGTGTTTCAATTAGGAGTATTTGCTTCTATACAGGATCTAAAGAATGTTAAAATAGAATATATCAAGTCGCCCTTTGCAGCTACCTGCTTCAATACCGAAGGTTATGATACAAAGGGAAACTTTTTTACAAAGATCGTAGATGTTAAAAAGGGTAAAGTGCAACCTTTATGGATTGGTCTGGATATACCAAAGGATGCTAAGCCAGGATTAAAAGAATTCCAGGTTAAAGTAAAACCAGAAAATGCATCTGCTAAGATCATCAATGTAAAGATAAATGTGATGGATGAGGTACTGGCAAACCGTGGAGATGATGAAACATGGAGGCACTCCCGATTAAGGTGGCTGAATTCTAAATTAGGAATTGACAACAAGGTCGTCAAGCCATATCGTAATCTCGAAGTTAAAGATCAGAGAATTTCGGCCTTAAGTGGGCAGGTCACCTTGAAAAAGGATGGACTGCCATCTATAATTATGGCGAACGGAAATGCATTGCTCGCCGGACCATTGACATTTAATATTTTGATGGACAATCAGGCGGTTACTTTTAACCGCCATGATTTCCGGTTTTTAAAGCAGGAAGGAGGCAAAGTCAGCTGGGAGAGTACCATGCTCAATGACAAACTGAAACTAATATGCCGCGCAAGTATGGAAGCTGATGGATACCTGCGTTATAAAATCAGTGTAAGCCCGTTGAGAGAAACAACTCTGGACGACATCAATCTGCAAATTCCTGTAAAAAAGGAAATGGCAAAATATTTTATGGGCATGGGATTGCCTGGAGGTAAATCTCCGGAAAATTACGACTGGAAGTGGAAAGGACCTCAGGATTCCTATTGGATAGGTGATGTGAATGCTGGTCTGTTTTGCGAAATGCGTGGAGCATCCTATAGTGGGCCACTATTAAATCTTTACCATCCTGCTCCCCCTCCAGCCTGGTATAACAATAACCTTGGTGGATTTAATATTTCTGAGAAAGGCAATGTGGTGAACGCCCGGACTTATAGCGGTGCCAGAACAATGAAGGCGGGTGAGACTTTGGATTTTGAATTTGCCATGCTCATTACGCCGGTAAAACCATTGGATACAAAAGGGCAGTTTGTAAACAGGTATTACCACGATGGGAGTCATCCAGAACCGCCCCTGAGCATTTTAGAATCAGGGGTTAAAATCATCAATGTACACCATGCAAATCAGATCAATCCATATATCAATTATCCTTTTGGTAGTGTAGATAGTATCAAACGGTTTGTATCAGACTGGCACAAAAGAGGTGTAAAAACGAAGCTGTATTATACCATCCGAGAGTTGAGCAATCAGGCGACAGAACTTTGGGCTTTACGTAGTTTAGGTACGGAAGTGCTGGCTGATGGAAATGGTGGTGGATATACCTGGCTGAGGGAACATTTGGGCTCCAATTATAATGCGCAATGGTTCACCCCAATTAACGGAATGGAGGCTTGCGACGCAGCGATTTTAACCAGCGGCGAATCCAGATGGTACAACTACTACGTGGAAGGCCTACAGTGGATGATTAAAAATACAGACATCGATGGGTTGTATCTGGACGACGTTTCTTTCGATCGTGATTTATTGAAAAGGGTAAGGAAGGTGATGGATATGGTGAAGCCGGGTTGTATCCTGGATCTTCACTCCAATACTGGTTTTTCTAAAGGACCGGCGACCCAGTATATGGAGTTCTTTCCTTACATCAATAAGCTATGGTTTGGGGAGAGTTTCCAATATGACAAAATGCCTCCTGAAAACTGGCTTGTAGAGGTTTCGGGAATACCATATGGTTTGATGGGCGATATGCTGCATGCAGGCGGAAATCCCTGGAGAGGAATGGTGTATGGAATGACGGTTCGTTATCCCTGGTTTACCGAAGGGGTGAACTGCGATCCGCGTGAAATCTGGAAAGTGTGGGATTCTTTTGGGATTGCAGATGCTAAAATGATGGGGTATTGGGAAAAAGGAACACCAGTACGTACCAGCGATCCGGGTGTTTTAGCGACTGTATACCTTAAGCACGACAAAATCTTGATCTCACTGGCTAGCTGGAATAAAAATGCTACTGCTGTAAATTTAAATATTGACTGGAAAAAAATAGGCTGGGAACCTGAAGATAGAATTGTGTGCCCGGCAATAGAGAATTTTCAACAGGGAAAAAGCTTTGGTTTAAATGAAGCCATAGCGGTAGATCCTGTTAAGGGTTATCTGCTGATTATTAATAAGAAAAAATAGAATGATGTTTTCATAGGATTGTCCATTAAAACAAGGGTATTGTTTATTGCCTGGATTTTTAGGAGGCCTTATATTTAATTTATGGGAATACCCATGCTATTAATCAAAGCACAAATGAATAAAGAACAAAACACACAAATATGTTTAAACTTAAATTAATACTGGCAGCACTTTGTATGTGTCTGGCTTACATAGCAAATGCCCAGGTGTATGAAATTGATGCCAGCACTAAAGCTGTTAAGGAAAAAATTGTGCTGCCTTTCAAAGGTCAAAACCCTGCGGGAGTCACCTTATCAGTAAATAACAAATATTTTGAGAAGAATGGCAAACCCTGGTTTCCCGTCATGGGAGAGCTGCATTACAACCGGGTGCTGCCACAACAATGGGAAAAGGAAATCATTAAGATGAAAAGTGGCGGGGTGTCTATTGTGGCTACCTACGTGTTTTGGAATGAACATGAAAATCCAAAAGGAGTATGGGACTGGAAAAATAACCGTGACATTAGAAGATTTGTCGAATTGTGTGCTCGTCACAATATGCTCGTTTGGTTGCGCATTGGGCCATGGAGTCACGGTGAACAGCTAAATGGTGGTTTCCCGGATTGGATTCAAAAAATGAAAGGTCATAGAAGCAACAATCCTGAATACATTGCTGAATCAGTTAAGCTTTTCCAACAGATTGGCCTGCAAACTAAGGGATTGTATTTTAAAGATGGCGGGCCGATCATCGGTACTCAGCTTGAGAATGAATATGCATCTGGACAGGCGGGACACATCACCAAGCTAAAAGAGATGGCACTGGCGGCCAACATCACTCCTGTGTTTTGGAGCATCACAGCCAATACCATCTTCGACGATAAGAAAATGGAAGTAATTCCTTTGCAGGGTGCTTACGCTTACCGTGGCTGGGAAAGAGCAGGGGGAAAACCTACTAAGGATTTTCTTTATGGAAATGATCAGTGGATCATGACGGATGCCCTTGGCAAAGTGTTTTATGATGTAAACATGTTTCCAAAAGGCATGTGTGAGCAGGGTGCAGGTAGTCAGATGACCTTTAGTAATCGATTCATTGTAAAACCAGAAGTAATCGAAGCTCATGTACAAAACCAGGTTGGCAGGGGGATGAACCTGATGGGTTATTACATGTTTCATGGTGGTACCCAAACTCCCGGACTGGAAGAACCAGGTCATCCATTTAGCTATGATTTTCAAGCGCCAATAGACGAATTCGGGTTGCTAAGACCTTCTTACAAGTATTTAAAAATTCTGCACACCTTTATTAATGATTTCGGAACTGATCTTGCAGCTATGCAGGTTTTCGAAGCGGAAAATCCGGTACGTAATGAGTTGGATACGACAAATCTGAGATATATCGTTCGTGCCAACAATGGCAGTGGGTTCCTGTTTATGGGCAATACACAGGTACGGGTAAATATGCCAGATAAAAAAGTAAGCGTGAAAGTAAAACTGGATCAGGAAACTATCACCTTTCCTTCTTTGCTTTTACAAGGACAAACGACGGCAATTTTACCTTTTAATATGAAGGTAGGTACGTCCTTGATTAAATATGTGACTGCACAGCCGCTTGCCAGATTTGTAAATGGCAAGACCACGACTATAATCTTTCAGGAATTGCCAGGTGTGAATCCGCAACTTGCTTTTGATGCAGCGAGTATAGCTAGCAAAAGTTTTGAAGGATGGGCGACCGAAAAATCAGGCGGGATGGTGCAGCTGAAAGCTGGAAACAACAAAGCACTCATCGTAAAAGATAAAGCAGGAAATACAATTTCACTGGTGTTCCTTAGCCGCAAACAAGCAGAAAACTCATGGCGTTTAAAATTAAAAGGTCAGGATGCGCTGATCGTTTCAGATGCAGATGTACTGATAGAAGATAGTAAGGTTACGCTGCAACAATTAGGTAATGAAAACTTTAATGTTCAGGTTTATCCAAAGTCATTAAATGCCTTTACTGGTCTTAAACCTCAAGCCGGAAAGGTATTTGATAGCTATACAATTAAAACCGCTACATACGTGCCTAAAGTAACAATCGCCTATCCTGAAAAGGTAAACGCCATGGTTCAGCTGCCAAAAAGCTTGCCAGCCAACGTTGCAAGTTTAATTCTGAATGTTAATTATCTTGGCGGAAGTGCTTTGTTGTTTCAAAATGGAAAACACATCACAGATAATCTTTATAACGGAACAACCTGGAACATCGGACTTGAACGATTTATGAAAGGGGAAGAGATCGCCATTAAACTTCAGGATTGGAACAATAAAATTACAGGAGTGGCACCATCACTGGTAAAAGAGATAAGTGAAAAAGGCACTATGTTTAAAAACGTAAAAGCTGTGCCGCAATATCAAACAATTTTAAATGTAGCCAAATGAAAAGATTTTTAACTTACCTGCTGTTAGGCGGAAGTTTGCACATGAATGCCCAAACCGTAGATGTCACCAAATACGGTGTGGCACCCAATAGCTTTGCCGATGCCACTGAAGGGGTAAAAAAAGCAATCGAAACCGCGAAAGGTCAGGAACGTACAATAATTAATTTCCCAAAAGGGAGGTATGATTTTTGGCCTGATCAGGCAACAGAAACCAACTATTATATATCCAACACCTCATCCGAACAGGAGTTTCCGGTAAAGAAGCAAAAAGTAGGTTTGTTTTTAAAGGGGCTGAAAAATGTCACTATTGAAGGAAATGGTTCGGTTTTTATATTTCACGGGAAGATGATTACCTGGGTGATGGATGGCAGTGACAACATTGCAATTCGTAATGTTTCCATGAACTATGAACGTCCGGGCATGTCTGAGATGACCATTAAGGAAGTTACAGGGACGTCGGTGATTGCTAATGTACACCCTGATTCTAAGTTCGCGATCATCAATAACCGCCTGGAATGGTATGGAGAAAAGTGGATCACCAAGAACTACCACGCTGTATTGGTGAGGCCAGACCAGGGAATGTTGTTTTACAGCACCTGGGATCCATTTATGAAAAGCAAAGCAGAGATACTAGGACCGCTGCAGGTAAAATTCTCGGGTGATTTTTCAAAGTTTAAAGCGCAGCCGGGAGATGTTTTAACGATAAGGGATCGTTACCGTGATTATGTTGGGGCATTCAATTACCGTTCTAAAAACATCAGGTTGCAAAACGTTCACATGAATTCGATGCATGGTTTGGGTATTGTTTCTCAATTTTCGGAAAACCTGACTTACGACAGTGTTTATGTGGAGCCTGAGAATGGCAGCGGAAGGGTGATTGCTTCTTCGGCAGATGGTATGCATTTTTCGGGATGTAAAGGCCAGATCACCATCAATAACTGCAGGTTTAATGGCATGCATGACGATCCGGTGAATGTGCACGGTACTCATTTAAGGGTGACTGAAGTTGTTTCGCCAACTAGTCTGAAGCTGCGGTTTATGCACCATCAGAGTTATGGTTTCGATGCTTTTATCCCGGGAGATACTGTGGCCTACGTGCATAGTAAGTCTTTACAGATTTTTGAACAAGGGGTTATTAAGTCGGCCAAACTAATTTCTGAAAGAGAAATGCTGGTCGAAATGCAGAAGCCTTTTTCAGCAGAACTAAAAGCAGGTGATGCGCTTGAAAATGTGACCTGGACACCATCAGTTACTATAAAAAATTCGAGGTTCGAGGGTACGATATCCCGCGGTACGCTGATCACAACACGCCGTAAGGTGTTAATTGAAAACAATGTATACTACCGTACCGGAATGCATGCAATTTTAATCGAGAATGATGCAGAAGGCTGGTACGAATCCGGACCGGTGACCGACCTTACCATACGTAATAATCAATTTATAGAATGCGGGTTTAATTCTGCGCCTAATAATTACGTAATCAGTATTAATCCTCAAAATCATGAAATGCTGCCAAATTACTGGGTGCATAAAAACATCAGGATAGAGGGAAATACGTTCAAAATTTACGATAGTCCGATATTGTCTGCACAGAGTACAAGTGGACTCTACTTTACGAATAATAAGATAGCGTTAACAGATTTTTTACCTGCCAGAAATACCAGGCCTGCGATCAATCTGATCGGTTGTACAAAGGTGAGAATCAATGGAAACCTCTTTGATAAAACTGCCGCCTCTGGAATAGAAGCTAAAAAAATGGTTAAAACGGATATTAAATCCGATATTCCGTATCAAATTAAATAAACCTTAGAATAGTGAAAGCAAAAATATTATCCTTTTATCTGATTTGCGCATTGTTTACTCCTGCGCTGGCGCAAGAAAACAAAGCTTTAAAACTGTGGTATACAAAACCTGCGGGTCAGTTTGAAGAGGCTTTGCCATTGGGGAATGGCAGGTTGGGCGCCATGGTTTATGGTGGTATAACGCAAGAAAGAATTTCGCTGAATGAAGCTACATTATGGTCTGGCAAACCTGTAGATGCAACCAAAATAAATCCAAATGCACATACCTACCTGCAGCCGGTAAGGGATGCACTTTTTGCGGAAAATTATAAAAAAGCAGATAGCTTACAGCATTTTATGCAGGGACCTTATTCTGAGGCATACATGCCTTTGGGTTATCTGTTTTTCAATTTTGATCATAAGGGAGAAGCAACCAATTATAAAAGAGAACTGGATATACAAAATGCGATTTCAAAGGTTACATATCAGATAGATGGTACAATTTATACCCGTGAAACCTTTATATCGCAACCTGATCAAGTGGTGATCTTCAGGTTGACAGCAACGGGGAAGAATAAACTGAACTTTACAACCAATTTTGATAGCAAGCTGATTGCCGCAAGTCAAGGCAAAAATAATGTGCTGACAATGAAGGGATGGGCACCTGTTCATACCGAGCCCAATTATAGAGGTAATATACCTAATGCTGTAGTTAACGATACACTCAATGCGATGCGTTTTGCATCCGCATTAAAGGTGCTGAAAACAGATGGACAGCAATCTGCATCAGATTCTACGCTTCGAATCAGCAATGCCACTGAAGCTATATTGGTACTCTCGATGGCCACCAGTTTTAATGGCTTTGATAAGCATCCCGGTCTGAACGGTAAAGATGAAACTGCCTTAGCAAATGGATATTTCAAAAATGTTTTGAATAAGGATTATCAGAAGCTTAAGGATACACATACAAAGGACTTCAGGAAATATTTTGATAGGGTTTCTATTCAGCTTGGAGATACTGAAAACGAAAAGCTGGAAACTGTAGATAGACTCAATCGCTATGCTACAGGTAAAACAGATAACAGTTTGATTGCCTTATTTTATCAGTACAGCAGGTATTTATTGATCAGTTCATCGAGGCCAGATGGTATCCCTGCCAATTTACAAGGCTTATGGAATGAGTCGGTAAGACCGCCATGGAGCAGCAATTATACGACGAATATCAATGCTGAAATGAACTATTGGGGAGCTGAGACTGGAAATCTCAGTGAAATGCACCAACCCTTATTTAATTTTATTGAGCGTTTGTCTAAGACGGGAGCAGCCACTGCAAAAAACTATTTTAATGCAGGCGGCTGGGTATGTAATCACAACAGTGATATCTGGGCAATGACTAATCCTGTAGGTGATTCGGGTGAGGGAGACCCTAGTTGGGCAAACTGGCCAATGGGAGGTGTATGGTTGTCGACCCATCTATGGGAGCATTATGCGTTTAACCTTGACAAGACTTATTTGAAGAAACAGGCATATCCGCTTATGAAAGGTGCGGTTCAGTTCTGCCTGGATTTTCTTACTCCAGATAAAAAGGGAAATCTGGTTACTGCGCCTTCTACCTCTCCTGAGAATGTTTACATTACTGATAAAGGATACAGAGGCCAGACTTTATATGGAAGTACTGCTGATCTGGGAATGATCAGGGAGCTGTTTACGGATTACCTGAAATCAGCAGCTGTACTTGGGCTAGATCCGGATTTTCAGAAAAAAGTAAAGGACGCCATGGAAAGGCTATATCCTTATCAGGTAGGCAAGGACGGCAACTTGCAGGAATGGTACCACGATTGGAAAGATCAGGATCCAAGACATAGACACCTGTCACATTTATTTGCTGCATATCCGGGCACCAGCATCACCAGTTCGGCTAATCCTGTGCTTGCAAATGCAGTTAAAAGATCATTGCAGGTCAGGACGAACGATGGAACTGGATGGGCGATTACCTGGCGTATTAATTTATGGGCAAGAATGCAAAATGGCGAAAGAGCATATGATGCGGTAAAGAAGCTCATGCGTTTTGTAGGTAAAGACGCAGCTATTAAGATGGGCGGCGGTGGAGTTTATGCAAACTTGTTTGGTGCACATCCCCCGTTTCAGATTGATGGGAACTTTGGCGGAGGAGCAGGTATTGCAGAGATGCTTTTGCAAAGTCACCAGGGGTATGTTGAACTTTTGCCGGCGCTTCCTGTAGAATGGCAATCTGGGTCAGTTAAAGGATTTGTTGCCAGAGGTGGCTTTGTAGTCGATATGGATTGGAAAGCCGGAAAGCTGATTAGCGCAAAAGTATACTCACGCAATGGCGGGACATGTGAAGTGAGATATGCAGGACAGGTGAAAAAATTGGATACAAAAGCGAAACAGAGTTATGATGTCGTTTTTTAAAGTAGTTGAGTAATAAATCCATTATACTACATAAGTTAAAGACTAAATCAGTATTTTGCAATTCAAATCAAACCCAAACACCAAAAAATGAAGAATACCTTTTACGCTGCTGTATTAACCTGCCTTATCATCGCCGGCTGTGGCGGATTGAAACAAAACAATACCGTTCAAAATGATAAAAAAGGATGGAAACCGTTGTTTAATGGTAAAGACATCAACGATTGGTTTGTGAAAATCCATCACCACGACGTAGGCGATAATTTTGGAAATACTTTCAGGGTAGAAGATAGCATCATCAAAATCAGATATGATCAATACGGTGATTTCAATGATCAGTTCGGACATTTATATTATAAAACCCCTTACTCTTATTATCATCTTAAATTTGAATATCGTTTTGTCGGAAAACTTCAGAAGGGAGCCCCTGACTATACCTTGTTAAATAGCGGGGTCATGTTCCATTCGCAGGATCCGAGAACAATACTTAAGGAGCAGGACTGGCCTATTTCAATTGAAATGCAGCTTTTGGCAGGGTTGGGTGATGGCAGGCCGCGCCCTACAGGTAACATGTGCTCTCCTGGTACCAATGTAGTTTACAAAGGTAAGATCGCGGCATCTCACTGCTTGAACTCGACTTCAAAAACCTATGACGGTGAACAATGGGTACGTGGCGAACTGATTGTATTGGGCGACTCCCTGATCAAGCACATCATCAATGGAGATACTGTTTTGGAATACTCCAAACCACAAATTGGCGGAGGTACTGCTAACGGCTATGATCCTAAAATTAAGATAGATGGTAAACTACTGAGCAGTGGTTTTATTGCGCTGCAAAGTGAAGGTCAACCTGTGGATTTTAAAAACATCTGGATCAAAGACCTATCTAAATCAAAAAAATAGATTAGAGATTTTCGTCGGCAATGATCACAATGTCCTTGTCTAATTTCACGGTGTGGATTACCTTGGTTCTTTCGCTGTAAACCACAATTTTGTTTTCATCGAGGTATTGTACCAATCTGTAAGGTTCCGAGTTCTGGATATATCGCCACTGTGTATAGAACTGCTCTTCAGGTTTTCTTTCCTGAGGTAGGAAAGTGATGATGGCCTCAACGTCTGTTATGGTCCTGATAAAAAAGCGGTCGTTGGTGCTCAGCACTTTTTGGGCCTTAGGGTTGCTGTTAAAGTCCTGAATCACGAGCTCCCTTAGCTCTGTGGCAGATTTGGTTGGATTTCTATCAATGACGTCAACAATCAGGTTGCTTACCTCGTTCTTAGTTTTTAAATACTTGCCATTGCCTGTATGTGTTATTCTGAAATATATCTTAAGTGGTTGCATATGTTAGTAAAGCTACGTATTACTTAAGTAATACGGTTAATTCTAAAAAACTAAACCCATGAAATTGTTTTGCTTATCGCTGTAACCGTAGTGGCTCTGTCCGGGGATAGAGCCGGGAACCAGTCGGGATTTAGCGAGAGTTTTACTCCCTCGCGAATGCCCGCATAGCCGCCTGGAATAACAGGCCCAATCAGCAGACAGCTGGAGGGCCACCATAATAGGCACCGCTTGTTTTAACCTCAATTAATCTATTGAATAATTATAACGCATGCCAGATTTGTAAAGTCTCAAATATTAGCTATAATTGGCTTTATTTTTAAATATCTTAAGAAGCATGTTATGACGAGACTTTACACTAAGCTTTATCTGGTTACAATAGTGCTGCTAGTGCTTACTTCGCAATATCTTTCTGCACAGCAGCTGAGGAAACCAGATAGTATTGCCACATCCCCATTTTTTCCAGTATTTTCCAGGTATTCAATTGATAGTGCTGACACTAAAGATGTTAAGAAAATAAGCATTGATATCGAAATCAAGACGACTATACCAGATGGTTACCATTATTGTATTTCAGCGTTAAATGCTGATTTTAACGGAAAAAGCTTCCATCTCGCTCTTGCAACGCATACAAATGGCATTCCCATTGAATTAAAAAATGCAAAGGATACCGTATTTGGCCAAGGCGCAGTATTTACCAGATGGGGGAAGGACGCCGACATAAACTTAATAAAGACAAAAGGCTTTACAGAGATTGATTCTGGTCATACCAGCATCAGAAATGAAGCGTTGTGGAATAAAGGCCGGTACCGTATAACTTTATCCAAATCAGGATATACAGAAGGTAAACCGATACCCAGCCAGAGTTTAAATTGGGAGAAAAAATACCCGCTAACCGAATATGAGCATACTTGGTTTGCTATGTCAGTTGAAAATCTGGAGACCCGAAAAAAATGGCTGATCGGAACAATGGCCTTTCCAGGTAAAACAATGAAAATGACTCCCAGAATTCTTGTTTTTTTAGAGCAATATGGTCCTGCTATAAATTATGGAGCTAAAAACCGTGTTCTTAATATACCTACAATTTACTATAAAGACATACCAAAAGTGCAGCTTGTCATAGGCAATTTAAACATTAATGGTAAAAAGCAAAGACTTGAAAAAGCCACTGTTAATGGGCCTAAAGCGGAGATTAATATTTCTAAGGAAATATTAAACGTCAGCAAAGACGAAATTTGGTTTGAAACTGGCGAACTGCAGCAACCGGTTAGCGAACCCAAGAAATAGGGAGTGGTGGAAAACTATTTGTTTTCATGATGCCTCACGGCTTTATCTTAAGTTTCTGCTGAATTATTTGTAGTTTTTTTATTCGTAGCAGAGAGATCGATAAAATTGTTTTTAAGAACAATTATTCAGATTTATTATATTTTTTTTATTTGTTTTCATGAATGCTTCGCAGTTTTATCTTAAGTTTGCACAAAAATTAAAGATACATGAGTGTTTTAGTAAATAAAGATTCAAAAGTTATAGTTCAGGGCTTTACAGGAAATGAGGGTACTTATCATGCTTCTCAGATGATTGAGTATGGAACAAACGTTGTTGGTGGTGTTACACCGGGAAAAGGTGGCCAGACTCACTTAGACAAACCGGTATTTAATACTGTTAAAGATGCAGTTGATAAAGCTGGTGCTAATGTATCTATCATATTTGTTCCACCTGCATTCGCAGCAGATGCTATTATGGAAGCTGCTGAGGCTGGAATTAAAGTAATTGTTTGTATTACTGAAGGTATCCCAACTAAGGATATGATTCAGGTTAAAGAATATATTTCTGACAGAGACTGCCGTTTGATCGGTCCTAACTGTCCAGGTGTAATTACTGCTGATGAGGCTAAAATCGGTATCATGCCAGGTTTTATCTTCAGAAAAGGTACAGTAGGTGTAGTGTCTAAATCAGGTACTTTAACTTACGAGGCTGTTGATCAGGTAGTAAAAGCGGGATTAGGTATCACAACTGCAATCGGTATTGGTGGTGACCCGATTATCGGTACTACTACTAAAGAAGCTGTTGAATTGTTAATGAACGATCCTGAAACAGAAGGTATCATCATGATCGGCGAGATCGGTGGCGGTATGGAGGCAGAAGCGGCGCATTGGATTAAAGAAAACGGTACTAAGCCTGTTGTTGGTTTTATCGCCGGACAAACTGCTCCTCCGGGACGTAGAATGGGTCACGCCGGTGCTATCGTCGGTGGTGCTGATGATACTGCAGCTGCTAAGATGAAAATCATGGCTGAATGCGGAATCCGTGTTGTAGAAAGTCCTGCAGAAATCGGTGCAGCTATGGCTGAGCTATTAAAGAAATAATAAGATCTTCTTGTATAATGCAAAAGCTCTGGTGATCTAATCATCGGAGCTTTTTTTTGGAATGACATAATTATTACTTGGGTATGAAACCAAAACCTGATCTTTAAACGTATATTGATTTAACTAATTTTATAGAAAATGAGAGCTTTGATCAATAAAACATTTGTGTTGATGGGTTTGTTAGTCATCACGAGTTTGGTGGCCTGTGCACAGAAGCCCAACCCAAAAGAAACCGTTAAACAAAATGTAGTCATAAAGAAGAGCAATATGGAATGGAATAAATTAACCAAAGAGGAAGAGGATGTAATTGTACGTAAAGGTACAGAGTATCCTGGTACAGGAAAGTTGCTGAACAATAAAACAAAAGGAACTTATACTTGCAGACGTTGTGATGCTGCATTATACCGTTCTGAAACCAAGTTTGAGTCGCACTGTGGCTGGCCCAGCTTTGATGATGAGATAAAAGGTGCAGTTGAAAGAATTCCTGATGCAGACGGACAGCGTATAGAAATTGTATGTGCAAATTGCAAAGCACATCTCGGGCATGTTTTTACAGGTGAAGGTTTTACAAATAAGAATACCAGGCATTGTGTGAATTCAATCTCCATGAATTTTGTGCCAGATAAGAAATAATTTGTTTAAGAATGATATTGCTATAATGCCCGATGATAACTTGTCGGGCATTGTTTGTTTATAACCACTTAGTTTACTTATGTTTGCAGGATTCACCAACTAAAGTAAATATGAAGTATTGTTTATTGTTATGTGGTATGCTAATGTCTTTTGTCGGTTTTGCGCAGGAGACTACGGGAGATCAGGGGGCAGGCACGATTGCTAATAATGTTCATAAAACAGCATTAAATAACACAAAGGTATCTGATGAAGACGAATCAGAACTAATTTCTAAAACGGTTCTGGCAACATATTATCACAGAAAATTTGAAGGACGGAAAACGACAAGTGGCGTACGCTATCGCCGCAAGAAACTTACCGCCGCACACCTTACTTTACCTTTTGGGACTATAGTAACAGTAACAAATCCGGAAAATGGGAAGTCCGTCGATGTAGAGATCAACGATCGTGGGCCTCATTCTAAAAAATTTAAAATAGACCTGTCAGAAGCGGCGGCAAAGGAGATTGGTATCTTCGGAAAAGGTGTTGCTAGAGTAGAAATCAGCTACCTTCCGGAAACTGAATAATAACTTAACTTTTCAGGAGGTAAAGTCAGTTTTTTTAAATTATTAACAATTAAAAAAATTCCCTATCCCCTAAAAAAGAAATAATTAGCTTTTTTGTTGGTTGATTATGACTGAAATCTGATCTTTTTAAAGCAGTTATCCCACACCTTGTTAACAACTTTGTTCGATAAAAAATCCCTCATGCTTTATATTTGTTTAAGTAAGATTCTTTAATAAATCACACATAGATTTTTAGTTAAAGGTTTAATATTTAGTTGCTTAAGGTTGCCGAAGAATTCCGAGTCTTTTAATCTTTTAAAAATTAAGTATGGTTTCGCCGACTGTGTGATTTAACAAAGGTTTTAAAGTTCAATCATTCACAAATAAAAAGAGGCTTATGCAAGAAGAAGAGTTATTATTAAAGGAAAACAAAGACCGATTTGTTCTTTTACCGATTAAATATCCGGCAATCTGGGAGATGTATAAGAAAAGTGAAGCTAGTTTTTGGACTGCTGAAGAAATAGATCTTTCGGATGATCAGAAACACTGGGATAACCTGAATGATGGTGAAAGACATTTTATTTCTCATATTCTTGCTTTTTTTGCTGCCAGTGATGGTATTGTGAATGAAAACCTGGCTGTAAATTTCATGAGCGAAGTACAACTGCCTGAGGCACGTTGTTTTTATGGTTTTCAAATCATGATGGAAAATATCCACTCGGAAACCTATGCACTATTGATTGATACTTATATTAAAGATCCTGATGAAAAGGACCGTTTGTTCCATGCTGTTGAAACTGTACCATGTGTAAAGAAAAAAGCAGAATGGGCATTAAGATGGATAGAAGGAGGTAATTTTGCAGAGCGTCTGGTGGCATTTGCTGCAGTTGAAGGAATTTTCTTCAGCGGAAGTTTCTGCTCTATCTTCT
Source organism: Pedobacter frigoris (assembly GCF_032678645.1). Classification (GTDB taxonomy): domain Bacteria; phylum Bacteroidota; class Bacteroidia; order Sphingobacteriales; family Sphingobacteriaceae; genus Pedobacter; species Pedobacter frigoris_A. The sequence goes on along the minus strand of NZ_JAVTSP010000011.1, from coordinate 44,936 downwards.
GGCTGAAAAAACGTGGACTGATGCCGGGACTGACATTTAGTAATGAGCTGATTTCAAGAGACGAGGGTATGCACTGTGAGTTCGCTTGTTTATTGTACAGCATGCTGCAGACTAAATTGACAGAGGAACAGGTGCATGGCATCATTAAAGATGCGGTAGAAATTGAGAAAGAGTTTATTACCGATGCACTTCCTGTAGCGCTGATTGGTATGAATGCAAAACTGATGTCTCAGTATATTGAGTTTGTGGCCGACAGATGGGTTCAGGAGTTGGGTTATACTAAAATATACAACGCAACCAATCCGTTTGACTTTATGGAGATGATTTCTCTACAAGGAAAAACAAACTTCTTTGAGAAAAGGGTAGGTGACTATCAGAAAAGTGGTGTATTGACTTCTACTGAAGACAAAGCCTCTGCATTCTCATTAGATGATGATTTTTAGACCTTATTGAGGTTAGACAATAAGGAAATTAGATAAATAGTTAAAATTCGGTGCCGATGCTGGACTTGCTCATCACAAATTCAATACGCACCATAAATACCTGAAAAATATGTTTGTAATAAAAAGAGATGGCCGCAAAGAAGCGGTACGGTTTGACAAGATAACGGCTCGTATTGAGAAGTTATGCTATGGTTTTAATGCTGAACTTGTAGATCCTATTGATGTTGCCAAGAAGGTGATTGAGGGCTTATATGATGGCGTAACTACTTCCGAACTGGATAATCTTGCAGCTGAAACCGCAGCCTCTTTAACCACCAAGCATCCTGATTATGCTTTGCTGGCTTCACGTATTGCTGTATCTAACTTACATAAAAACACTACGAAGTCGTTTTCTAAAACGATGGAGATGTTGTATAAATATATTGATGATAAAACTGGAAAGCCTGCTTCGCTAATCGCTGATGATGTTTGGGAAGTAATCCAGGAGAATGCTGATATATTAGACAGTACAATTATATACGACAGAGATTTTGGTTTTGATTATTTCGGGTTCAAAACTTTAGAGAAATCTTATCTGTTGAAAGTTGACGGTCAAATTGTAGAGCGTCCTCAGCATTTATTTATGCGTGTAGCTGTAGGTATTCACAAAGCTGATATCGATAGTGCTATTGCAACATATAACTTAATGAGTGAGCGTTGGTTTACACACGCTACCCCTACATTATTCAATGCAGCTACTCCTAAGCCTCAAATGTCGTCATGCTTTTTGTTGACTATGCAGGACGACAGTATTGAAGGAATTTATGATACATTAAAACAAACTGCTAAAATTTCACAAAGTGCAGGCGGTATAGGTCTGAGTATTCACAATATCCGCGCAACCGGATCTTATATCGGTGGTACCAATGGTACAAGTAACGGTATCGTGCCAATGCTTAAAGTATTTAACGATACAGCACGTTATGTAGATCAGGGTGGAGGTAAACGTAAAGGTGCATTCGCAATTTATTTAGAGCCTTGGCATGCTGATGTATTTAGCTTCCTGGACCTGCGTAAAAATCATGGTAAAGAGGAATTACGTGCGCGTGATTTGTTCTACGCACTTTGGGTTTGTGATTTATTCATGAGACGTGTAGAAGAAAATGGCGATTGGAGCTTATTCTGTCCGCATGAAGCACCTGGATTAGCAGATTGCTTTGGTGAAGAATTTGATGCTTTATATGAGCGTTACGAAAAAGAAGGAAGAGCACGTAAAACCATCAAAGCTCAGGAATTGTGGTTTGCTATCCTTGATTCACAAATTGAAACAGGTACGCCTTACTTATTGTATAAAGATGCTGCAAACAGCAAATCAAACCAGCAAAACCTGGGTACAATTAAAAGCTCTAACCTTTGTACTGAGATCATAGAATATACTTCTAAAGATGAGGTGGCTGTTTGTAACCTTGCTTCACTTGCTTTACCTAGATTCGTAATTAACGGTGAATTTGATCACCAAAAATTATATGATGTTACTTATCAGGCTACCATCAACCTGAACAAGATCATCGATTATAACTATTATCCAGTAGAAGAGGCTAGAAATTCTAACATGCGTCACAGGCCAGTTGGTTTGGGTGTACAAGGATTAGCTGATGCGTTTATTTTAATGCGCTTACCTTTTGAAAGTGAAGGTGCCCGTATTTTGAACAAAGAGATCTTCGAAACGATCTATTTTGCAGCAATGACTGCATCTCATGATCTTGCAGTTCAGAACGGTCCTTATCAGACATTCAAAGGTTCTCCTTTGTCTGAAGGTAAATTCCAGTTCGATCTGTGGAATGTAACACCAGACAGCGGAAGATGGGATTGGGAAGTATTGCGTGAAAAAGTAGTAAAAGATGGTGTATATAACTCACTATTGGTAGCGCCAATGCCAACTGCATCTACTTCACAGATACTTGGTAACAATGAATGTTTCGAGCCGTATACTTCTAATATTTATACCAGAAGGGTATTGAGCGGTGAGTTCATCGTAGTAAATAAACACTTGCTGAAAGACTTAGTTGCTTTAGGTTTGTGGACTCCGGCTATGAAAGACAGGATCATTTTAGCTAACGGTTCTATCCAGGACATCGCAGAGATCCCTGATTATATCAAAGAACTGTACAAAACAGTTTGGGAGATCAAAATGCGTAGTATTATAGATATGGCTGCTGACAGGGGAGCTTATATTTGCCAGTCGCAATCATTAAACTTGTTTATCAACGCGCCGAATACATCAAAACTAACTTCAATGCACTTCTATGCATGGAAAAAAGGTTTGAAAACAGGTATGTATTACCTGCGTACTCAAGCTGCTTCACAAGCTGTTAAGTTTACAGTAGAGAATCAGGCCGGTAAAAATATGGAACCGGTGATTCCTGAACATATTTCTCAAAGCCAAAGTGCTGAAGAGATTATAGAAGGGCCGGTTTGTACAATGGAAGAAGGTTGTATCAGCTGTTCAGGTTAAACTGAACCAGTAATTAATTCTAAGAGGCTGTATCATTCACATGATCAGCCTCTTTTTTTATCTGTAAGGTTGTGAATAATTACTTACAGGTGAAATAGTATATCTGCTACATAACGTATCTTTGCGCCAATGGCTAAACACGAGATTATACCCTGCGAGCGTTGTGGTGCACCCATAGAGTGTAAGGCCAATTCTTACACAAAATGCCAGTGTAGCGTGGTTCAACTCAATCTAAATGAGGTTCAATACATTAGCGAACTTTATGATGGCTGCCTGTGTGCAAAATGTTTATTCGAATTGCAGCAGGAGTATAGAGATAGCGTGGCCTCCTAGTTATCGGCCTAATCTTTTATTTTTTTTGGCTAACTTTGGACACAAATTTTAAGACCGATGAAGAAAGTAAAAGTTGGCTTGGTGCAGATGAGCTGCACTAAAGATAAACAGGAGAATTTAGATAAAGCGATTTTAAAAGTAAGAGAAGCAGTAGCAAAAGGTGCTCAGATCGTTTGCTTGCAAGAGCTTTTTACCTCTCTGTATTTTTGCGATGTCGAAGACTATGATAATTTTGATCTTGCTGAATCGATTCCAGGCCCGTCAACTGATGCTTTACAAGTGATTGCAAAAGAATTGGGTGTTGTGATTATTGCTTCGTTATTTGAAAAACGTGCCGAGGGACTTTATCATAATACTACTGCAGTTTTGGATGCTGATGGCTCTTACCTGGGTAAATACCGCAAAATGCATATCCCGGATGATCCGGCTTTCTACGAAAAATTCTACTTTACACCAGGCGACTTAGGTTATAAGGTATTTCAAACCAAATTTGCTAAAATCGGCATATTGATTTGCTGGGATCAGTGGTATCCTGAGGCATCACGTATTACTGCGTTAATGGGTGCGGATATTATGTTTTACCCGACGGCTATTGGTTGGGCGACAGATCAGGATGAAGAAACAAATAAGGATCAATATGATGCATGGCAAACCATTCAGCGTTCACATGCTGTGGCAAACGGAGTCCCGGTTGTGAGCGTAAACCGTGTAGGTTTTGAGCAGAATGGGGCAATGAAATTCTGGGGAGGAAGCTTTGCGACAAATGCTCAGGGAAGACTGCTTTACCTTGGCTCCCATGATCAGGAAGAGACGGAAGTGGTAGAACTAAATTTATCCGACTCTGATTTCTATCGCAAGCACTGGCCTTTCCTTAGAGATCGCAGGATCGATTCCTATCAGCCCATCACAAAAAGATATATTGACGAAGATTAAGAGCGTATTTAAGATTTAGAAATGTCCTCATTTAACGAAGTAATATTTAATAACAGCCCTAAAAAGAAGGGCTATAGTTTTCCCGCCGAATGGGTGAAGCACGAAGCTACATGGCTCAGCTGGCCTCATAAAGAGGCTTCATGGCCAGGTAAAATTGAGACCATATATGAACCTTACTGTCAGTTTATAAAAATTGTAGCAGAGGGTGAAAAGGTAAGGATCAACATCAATGATGAAGGTACAAAAGCCTTTGCGACTGAGGAACTTAAAAAAGTAGGGGCAAATCTGGATCAGATCGAATTCTATTTTAATGAAAGTAATGATGCCTGGTGCAGAGATCACGGTCCGGCTTTTTTACTGGGTAGGGAATCAGGAGAAAAAGCGGTAGTAGACTGGGGTTATAATGCATGGGGAGATAAATATCCTCCATATGATCTTGATGATGTCATCCCAACAAAAATAGCACAGCATTTTGATTTACCTGTTTACCATCCGGATATTGTGATGGAAGGAGGTTCGGTAGAGTTTAATGGAGCAGGAACAATTTTGACAACTACTGCTTGTTTGTTGAATGAAAACAGGAATCCTCATTTGAGTAAAGAGCAGATTGAGCAATACCTGATGGAGTTCTATGGTGCGGAGCAGATCCTTTGGTTGGGCGATGGTATTGTTGGAGATGATACAGATGGACATATTGATGACATCACACGTTTTGTAAATGAAGATACCGTATTGACAGTAGTAGAAAGTAATCCTTTGGATGAAAACTATTTGCTCTTACAAGAAAATCTGGAAATGCTAAAGACATTGCGGTTGTTAAACGGAAAACCATTGAACATAGTTGAATTGCCTATGCCGTGTCCGGTGATCCATGAAGATACCCGTTTACCAGCCTCTTATGCTAATTTTTATATAGCAAATGTAGCAGTTGTAGTGCCTACGTTCAGGGATGTAAATGATGAGAAAGCACTAAAGATCATTCAGGAAGTATTCCCTGATAGAAAAGTAGTGGGTATAGATTCCACAGATATCATATGGGGACTCGGAAGTTTCCATTGTTTGAGTCAGCAGGAACCTGCTTTACAGAAATAAACCAATAGATAACCAAACAAAATAGTATACATGAAATTATTAGAAGGAAAAACAGCACTGATCACTGGTGCTTCTAAAGGAATAGGCCGCAAAATAGCGGAAAAATTTGCTGAACAAGGTGCTAATGTAGCTTTTACCTACTTGTCTTCAGTGGAGAAAGGTCAGGCACTGGAAACAGAACTCCAAAGCTTTGGAACAAAAGTTAAAGGGTATCGTTCAGATGCATCTAAGTTTGGCGAGGCTGAGCAACTCATCAATGAGATCGTTGCCGATTTCGGTGGATTAGACATCGTTGTCAACAATGCTGGTATCACTAAAGATGGCTTGTTAATGCGTATGAGCGAAGAACAGTGGGATGAGGTCATCAATGTGAACCTTAAATCTGTTTTTAATGTATCTAAGGCTGCGTCTAAGGTAATGATGAAAGCGCGTAAAGGTTCTATCATCAATATGAGTTCAGTCGTTGGTGTGCAAGGTAATGCAGGTCAGGCAAACTATGCTGCTTCAAAAGCTGGAATTATTGGTTTCTCTAAATCACTGGCAAAAGAATTGGGCTCACGTAACATCCGCACCAATGTAGTTGCCCCAGGTTTTATCCGTACAGAGATGACTGACGTTTTAGATCCTAAGGTAGTTCAGGGTTGGGAAGAAGGTATTCCTTTAAAAAGGGCAGGAGAGACTGAAGATGTAGCAAATGCATGTTTATTCCTTGCTTCAGACATGAGCGCCTATGTAACGGGGCAAGTATTGTCTGTTTGCGGCGGAATGTTATAACTGATAAAGTATTTGTAATAAAAGAGGTCATTTGAAATGGTAATATACCTTTTCAAATGACCTTTTTTATTTGATTATATATTTACCGTTAAGTTCGGTTACCGTTGGTATTAGTTTGTTTTTTTGAAAGTAATCATATCCAACTCTTAATGTCTCCCATAAATTTTTCTGTTGAGGAAACCTCGGCAACTGTTTGTTGAGGTTTGCTGTATTCATTTTGAAAGGGAAGATATGAACAGGGATTTGCTGTTGCCCTGCATTTCTTGCTTCTACAGCAAGGACGTAAACTTCTTTAATTTTTTCGTCGGTTAATGGAATGCAACCCACTGTAACGCAATTTCCATGAATGTAAATGTCTCCTCCTGGTTTTTCTTTGCCACTCCTTAAACGATCGATACCATTAGGGTAATTTACCCCCAATGACAGGTAGAAATTGCTTTTGGGGTTGAATGCATTAACATGATAAAAACCTTCCGGAGTTTGAAGGTCACCCTCTTTTATCTTTGGTCCAAGTGTTCCTGAGTTGGCACAAAAGCTATATGCCTTAAATAGTTGGTATTGCTTTTTATTCCTGTCTTTAACCCATATTTCTAATCTTGATTCATATTTATAAGCGACGATGTAAAGATTAAAGGCTTCTTTTATACCTGCAGTTTCCAACTCCGTCTTCAGGACCGGCCATTTTTCTTTATAAGCTGTTCTGACCCTTTCAAATGTCAATTGATGCGCTTTAAAATCTGTTTGGGCTATTGTTGTTGTGGTCATGGAAAACAATAAGAGGAGCTTTAAAAACCATTTCATAATACACGTTAATTTCTAAAACAAACTTAGATAAAATGCTTCGCAGTTTATTTTAAAATTTAGCATCTTTACCCAAACACATATGAGCGAATCACTTAATTTGTATACTTTACTCACACTAACGGGATGTCTGCTTGCCGGTATTGGGCTTTCCTGGCTATTGTATAGCAGAAGCGAACATCTGGATAAAAAACTGCGTTACGGACTTGCTGTGTGCAGAGCGATAGTGATTACGGCGATCGGTTTTTTATTGTTTTTTCCTTTGGTGCGCAACATCTCCTATACGCTTGAAAAGCCTGTTATCGTCATTGGGCAAGATAATTCCATTTCAGTAGGTAGTATTGTAGCGGCAGGTTTTGATAAACAGCAGTATGAAAAGAATCTTAAGGCTTTGTCAAGCCGCCTTTCTGATAAATATGATGTTAAAATATACAGCTTTAGCGATAGTGTTAAAAGTGGGTTTGATTTCAAGAATGAGGGAAAGTTAAGCAATGGCGCAGGATTTATAAACAAGCTGAATGACGAGTTGGTAAACCGTAATGTTGGTGCGGTGATCATGGCGTCTGATGGGATTTTTAATCGTGGAGGAAGCCCATTATATGATCTGAATAAATTAAAAGCACCTGTTTATACTATAGGACTTGGAGACACTGTGCCTAAGAAAGACCTGATGATCTCCAATGTAAATCATAATAGCCTGGCTTATCTGGATAATGAATTCACAATTGAAGCCCAGGTTCAGGCATTTGAGGCGAAGGGTGCGGAAAGCACAATTTCAGTGGTCGAGAATGGAAAGAGCATATATACTGATAAGTTTCAGATCACATCAAATGCTTTTGCTAAAACCATACCCATAAAACTCAAAGCTTCCAAGCTTGGACTTCAAAAATATACGATCGTTGTAAAGCCGATTGCAAATGAGATTTCAGATCGGAACAATGTACAGCATATTTTTATTGATGTGATAGATGCCAGGCAGAAAGTATTGATTGCGGCTTCTGCTCCACATCCCGACATTGCCGCTTTAAAACAGTCCATCATGATGAATAAACATTATGATTTAAAAGTACTTCTGGGTGATGATCTGAATGCGATTAACCCCAATGACTATGGATTGATCATCATGTATCAACTTCCTTCTTTGCAAAATGACGCATCAGGCTTTATGAACAAAGTCAAGCAAAGTAATGCTCCTTTATGGTACATTTTAGGTGCTCAGAGTAATTTAAATATCTTTAATCAATTACAAAGCTCCGTAAACTATAGCGGGAGCAATCAAACTATGCAGGAAGCTTTTCCGTCATTTAACCCTAATTTTACGGCATTCAACCTTGATCCTGCAAACGTAAAGCTGATAGAAGGATTTGATCCTTTGCAAGCTCCATTTGGGCAATTGAATGCCCGCGGAGATGCTATTGTCGCACTGAAACAGCGTATAGGTAAAATCAAAACCGAATCACCGCAATTGTTTTTTATGAATGATAACGGTAAAAAAATAGGGTATCTGATAGGTGAAGGATTATGGAGGTGGAAACTCTCAGAAGCTCAGGAAGAACAGACTTCGACTGTTTTTAATACGCTGGTGAGCAGTTCGGTTCAATATCTTTCTGTTAAGGATGATAAACGCAAGTTTAAGGTATATACCGCAAAGAGCACATTTGATGAAAACGAAAATATACTGATCAATGCTGTGCTATACAATGATAGCTATGTTTCTGTTAATACATCCGATGTCAGTATACAGCTAAAGAATGGCGAAGGAAAAACGTATAACTTTCTTTTTTCGAGGACCGAGTCTGCCTATCAATTGGATGCAGGAACATTGCCCGCAGGTACTTACACTTATACTGCAAGCACTACCTTAGGTGGAAAAAAATATACAGAGCAAGGTGTTTTTTATGTCAATGCGCTACTGGCAGAATATCAGCAGACTACAGCTAATCATCAGTTGCTAAATACGATGTCGGCGGCGACCAATGGGAAGTTATATATGCCTCAGGACCTGCTTAAAATAGCGAATGCGATAGAAAGTAATGATCAGATCAAAACGTTGAGTTATGAAGATAGAAAGTACGAAGAGCTGATTAACTTTAAATGGCTATTTGCATTCATCATGGCCTTACTGACCTTAGAATGGTTTTTTAGAAAGAGAAATGGCGAAATATAAGAATTTATGCAGATCAGTACATTAGAAGCCATAGAAATCCTGGGAACTATTGCCTTTGCAATATCAGGATCCTTTGCGGCAATGCAGAAGCGACTAGATCCTTTCGGAGTATTGATCATTGCCTTTGTGACTTCTATTGGTGGTGGTACTGTCCGCGATTTGCTGTTGGGGGATACGCCAGTAGCCTGGATGAGGGATGTAAATTATTGCCTGCTGATCCTGCTCACCTCCGTTGCCACCATCTTTTTCAAAACACACATTAAGAAGTTTAAGGTGACATTGTTTTTATTCGACTCTTTAGGGCTGGGCCTGTTTACTATGCTGGGAATTCAGAAAGGGATAGTTTTTGGGCTTAGTCCTGGTATTTGCATTGCATTAGGCACAATTACAGGTTGTTTTGGAGGGATAATCCGTGATACTTTGCTGAATACGATTCCGCTGATTTTTAAAAGGGAAGTTTATGCTACTGCCTGTATCCTCGGCGGGGTACTGTATTATGCTTTATTGTATTTTAACCTCAAAGATGATGTTGCTCAGATCGCTGTTATGGCTTTTATTTTTGCTTTAAGGATAGTTGTCGTAAGGTATAAACTTACACTTCCGAGATTCGGATTCTAGTCCATTGGGGTTTCTTTGATAATTACGAAAACATCTTCATTGTCTTTTTTCATGAAGTACTTTTCGCGGGCAAATTTCTCTGCAGTATTTAGGTTGGTGTTTAGTTCGTTGAGGTCTTTCTTAACAGTCGCGATTTCTTTAGTATAAAAGTCCTTTTCTTCCTGCAGTTTATTGACCTCTGATCTGTACTCATATTGCGCGATTACATCGTTCTTGTCACAGAATAGCATCCATACCACAAAAGCGGCTACAGAAAGGAAGTATTTATTGCGTATAAGTTCGAGTAAACGATTCATGATAACAAATATAGAAATCGTTTCGCCAGTTACAAACAAATTATATTTGGATTATTAAAAATTGAGCAAACTCAAAAAATGTAAAATATTTGTTAGATTCGTTTTTTATAACAATGAGGGAGGATGTAATACTTACTGATAGTGATTTGGTTGCCATGATGAAAAATGGGGATCAGACTGCTTTTAATGAGATATACAACCGATATTGGAAATCACTTTATCACTCTGCTTATAGAATTCTTCAGGATGAAGAAGGAGCTTCAGATGCATTACAGGAGGTATTTACCAGTCTTTGGCAGCGAAGAAATAATGTAGAGATAATATCATTAAAGGCCTACCTGCATCAGGCTGCCCGTTTTACGGTACTGAAGGCGATTCGGGCCCAGAAGACCGATCAGCAATTTTATAAAAGGCTTGCGGAAGTGACTACGGAGATTTTTACTGAAAATCCTCTGCTCTTTAAAGAGCAGCAGCACCTGATTCAGCACCTCCTCGACCGTTTGCCTGAGGATTGCCAGGAAATATTCAAGATGAGCAGGGAAGAAAACCTTACCTACAAACAGATTGCTGAAGTACTTCAAATCTCGGAAAAGACTGTCGAAAAGAAAATGACAAAATCACTTAAACTGATAAGGGAGGGGCTAAGCATTGAGCTTTGTCTTACAGTTATATTTTATTACGGCACCTCTAATTTTTAGGTTTCAGATCCTTTTTAAATCAATTTGTCTGCTTTTTGAAAAAAGTTTAAAAATCCCGTAGGGTATAACCTATATTTTGGTACATATACTTATAACATGGAAAGAGAACAATTTTTATTTCTTATAGATAACTATATAAATGGTACTGCTTCAGAAGCAGATCAGCTTTTGGTAGAGTTGTATTATGAAAAGTTGCAGACTAAAGGAGAAGTATTTGTTGCTCCAGAAAAAGAAGAACTGCTGAAGTTTGCTATCCTGGAAAAGATAAAGGCTGGATTGGATGAAGGGGATATTGAAAAAGTAGATAAGCGTGGTACACGAATTGTCATTTTGTCCAGGTTAAAATGGATATCAGCAGCAGCAATTTTGATTGTTGTTGGAATGACATTGTGGTTTAATCAAATTCAATTAAAGAAAGCAGCTGACAATATAGATTACGCAAGCAAGATATTGCCGGGTACTAATAAAGCTATTTTGATTCTGGATGACGGATCAAGAATTGATTTGGACAAAGCTGGTAACGGAGTTATAGCAAAACAAACGGGATTAAGCATAGAAAAGACAGGGGATGGATCTTTGGTTTATTCCAAATCTAATTTCAAAGGTGATGAGAGCGACAATAGAATTAAATACCTTACCGTATTGACACCTAAAGGTGGAAAGTATGAAATTACTTTATCGGACGGGACTAAGGTCTGGTTGAATTCAGCTTCTTCTATGAGATATCCTTCTTCTTTTAATGGTAAAGAAAGACGGATTGAACTTAAGGGAGAGGGATATTTTGAGGTAAGTCACGACTCGTCAAGGCCTTTTATTGTAAGTTCAGATAATCAGGAAGTAAAAGTGTTGGGAACTCATTTTAACATTTCAGCCTATGACGACGATGGGTATATTAAAACTACTCTGTTACAGGGGAGTGTAAAAGTAAATGCTACTTACCTTAAACCGGGACAGCAGGCTACATTAATAGAGAAAAATATCGTGGTTAAAGAAGTAGATGTTCAGAATGCGATAGACTGGAAAAACGGCAAGTTTATTTTAAAGGACGATGATCTAAAGACCATCATGAGAAAATTGTCACGGTGGTATGATATAGAAGTTGAATATTCTGGCAATGTGGATGGTCTGAGTTTTGGCGGTCGGGTGTCAAGATCCAAAAACCTAAGCGAAGCGTTAGAAGTTTTGCGATTGACTGGAGATGTTAAATTTAAAGTTGTTGGAAGGAGGGTTACAGTTATGCCATAAGTTTTACTCAGAGTCAAACTTAACTAACCGGAAGTGCTGGACACACCTCCGGAGAAATTTAGTTTATCTACTCAAATTATCTTGCAATAATTAACCAAACAAACATGGTGCATCTGGTCTTCAGAGCATCGATAAACCTAAACAAAACAAATGTATGAAATTTTACGATTTTAATTCGTACAGGGATTCCTGTATGAAGTATAAGATTTTATTGACCATGAAACTTACCATCGCTTTAATCTTTTGCCTCGTTACGCAGGTGAGTGCAACAGCATTTTCACAGAATAGCATTACAATCGCAGAGAAAAATGTCTCATTGGAGCGCATCTTAGTAAAAATTAGTGAACAAAGTGGGTTTGATATTATATACAATACCAGCAAAATTCGAAAAGCGAAAAATGTATCTATAAATGTAAAGGACGTTTCGTTGTCGAAAGCACTGGATCTTTGCTTTGCGGGGCAGCCCGTTGATTATGTGATTGAGTCATCAACTGTAGTAGTAAAAGACAAGGGAATTTCTAATCTGAAAATTGTACCTAAGCAATTGATAGTTGAGATTAGAGGAAAAATCTTAGATGAAAAGGGCCTTCCTGTATCCGGTGCTTCAATTACAGAAAAAGGAACCTCAAATGTTGTGAAAAGCAATAATAATGGCGAATTTATCATTAATGTAAAGTCTGATAAAAGTGTCCTTTCAGTTACATATATAGGCTATGTAACCAGAGAAGTTGAGGCTTTAAACAATGTTGAAATCGTGTTGACGGAAACCACATCTGAAATGAATGAAGTGGTAATTGTGGGTTTCGGAAAGCAAAAAAAGGTGAGTGTGGTCGGGGCGATCTCATCAATTTCTCCTAAAGACCTTAAGATACCCACAAGTACGCTCAGTAATGCCTTTGCCGGAAGGATCGCAGGTGTAGTAGCTGTACAGCGTGGTGGAGAGCCCGGTGCAGATGGATCTAATTTTTGGATCAGGGGGATTTCGACTTTCACCGGCAATACTTCACCTTTGATCTTTATCGACGGTGTTGAATCCAGTATTGGTGATATGAATAACCTCGCGCCGGAGGTGATCGATAATTTCTCTGTTTTAAAAGATGCGTCTGCTACGGCACTTTATGGCGCACGCGGAGCGAACGGAGTAATGCTGATTACAACAAAACGGGGCGGAGATATGGATAAAGCTCGAATTAATGTAAGACTGGACAACACCATTTCGACACCCACAAAGCTGGTTAAAATGGCTAATGCGGTAGATTACATGACGGCATATAATTATGCTATTTTGAACCGACTTCCTACTGCAACACCAAGATTCTCAGATGAAAAAATACAGGGGACTATAGATAATCTGGATCCTATTGCGTATCCCAATGTAAACTGGCAGGATTATCTTTTTAAAGATTTTGCGATGAACCAGTACGGAAATATCAATGTTACGGGAGGCGGTAAAAGAGCCGATTATTTTATCAGCGGAACTTTTAATAATGATAATGGGATGTTGAAAAAAGATCCTCTGGGGAGATTCGACAATAACATAGCTCAACAGGAATACAATATCGTGGCAAACGTTGGTGTAAATTTAACCGATAACACTAAAGCGGTCGTTCGTATAAATTCCCAGCTGGCAGATTATTCAGGCTCATCAAGCAGCACGGCGACCATTTACAATTCTATCTTTTTTTCGCCCCCTGCACTGTTTGCACCAGTATTACCATCGCCAGCGCAGGACTATATCCTTTTTGGTAACCTAAATGGCGGGCCGATCCCCGTGGGAAGTGGTGGAAATATTTATCAAAATCCTTATGCTGTAATGGTTAGCGGTTATACCAAAAGGTTTACAGTAACCAATACGGCAAGTTTTGAGCTCAATCAGAATATGAAATTCCTATTACCTGGATTAAATTTAAAGGGCCTTGTCTCTTATAAAAATAACTCGGCAAATGCGATTACGAGATCCTTTGTTCCTTTTTACTCCGAGGTGAAATCGTTTACTGAAGATCAGGGGAAGTACAATTATACCTACAATGCGATAACGCGAGGAACAACTGCACTAAGCACCAGTTCAAGTTCAAGTGGCGAGCGGCTGATGACCATCAATCTGGTCGCAGACTGGGCGAGGTCTTTTGCGGATCACGATGTGTCTGGTATGGTAGCCTTCTTATCCCGAGATAACACAATAAATGCTGCAGGTACAGCTATTTTTCCTTTGTTGCCTTATAGAAACCAGGGGATCGCCGGACGTGTAACTTATGGCTATAAATCACGCTATTTCATAGAAGGTAATTTCGGATATAATGGTTCAGATAACTTTGAAAATGGAATGCGTTTTGGTTTCTTTCCATCGGTTGCTGCCGGTTATTTAATTTCAAATGAAACATTCTGGAAGCCACTTGCCAAGGTAGTCAACAGTCTTAAAATACGCGGATCTTACGGCTTGGTTGGAAACGACCAAATTTCCGGTGCCCGCTTTCCATATTTGGATGATGTCAATTTATCAACAGGGAGCTACGTATTTGGGAGTGATTGGCAAACATCGGGGACGGGGGCAAGCATTACCAGATTTGGGGCAAAGGGTGCTACCTGGGAAGAAGGTGAAAAGTATAACGTCGGTGTAGATTTAGGTTTATTTGAAAAACTTAACCTGACCGTGGATTTTTTCTCCGAAACACGGGATAAAATCTTTATGCAACGTCGCGTAATAGCTGCAGAGACTGGAATTGTAGGTACTAATCCTTTTGCGAATGTTGGGAAAGTGAAAAATAGCGGCTTCGATGGGAATCTGAGTTACCAGCAACAATTTACCCCCGATTTTTATGTAAATCTTAGAGGTACTTTTACGTTTACGAAGAATACTCTGTTGGACAGAGATGAACCGAAACTTCCATATGCTTATCTTTCTGAGCTAGGCAAACCTTTAAACAGACCTTTTGGATTAATAGCGGATGGTTTCTACAAGGATGATGCTGATATAGTGAATAGCCCTGTTTCTACCTATAATAACGATTTAAAACCTGGTGATTTAAAATATAAAGATCTGAATGGCGATAATAAAATTGATGACAACGACAGAATGCAGTTTGGAAATCCAACTGTCCCACAGATCATCTACGGATTTGGTGTGTCGTCACAATACAAGAAGTTTGATTTCTCATTTTTCTTTCAGGGAGCAGCTAAAACAAGTCTGGTTATATCAGGAATCCATCCTTTTAATTCAGATCAATCAGGTCTGCTTGATTTCATTGCCAAAGATTACTGGACTCCGGAAAACCCTAATGCTTCATATCCCCGCTTAATCAGCAGTATAAATAATCATAACAATTTTCAGCCTTCTACCTTTTGGTTAAGAGACGGGGCGTTTATACGTTTAAAAAATGTTGAAATAGGATATACATATAAGTTCGCGAGAATGTACTTATCCGGACAAAATTTACTGACCTTTTCTGATTTTAAATTGTGGGATCCGGAACTGGGCGGGGGAAGAGGACTTTCATATCCGAATCTAAAAATTGGATCAATTGGCGTTCAATTTCAGTTTTAATCATTAATAAATCAAAAAATGTAATGGTCATGGTTTTTCAACACCTTATGCAGCAAAGAGTAAACCAAAATGGCTTATCAATATTGAAACAAAATTTAAAAAGATGAAAAAAATATTATTATTAATCGCAGTCATCTATACCTTTTCGGGTTGTCAAAAATACCTTGATATAGTACCTGGTGACGTACCTAAAATCAGCGATGCGTTTAAGAACGAAAATACCGCTGAAGGATTCTTATTTTCTTGCTATAGTTACTTGCCTATCAGCAATGAAGACAGAACAAATTTCTCCTGGCTAATGTCAAATGAAACCGTCGGGTCATATCATTGGGGTTTACAATATTTTTCATTTTTGAGGGTACAGCAGGGCAATATCAGTGCTTCAGATCCTGTGTTGGATATCTGGCAACAATGTTATAAAGGGATACGCCAATGTTATATCTTTCTTGAAAACTTAGAGTCGGTTAAACCTTTAACGATAAGTGAGTCTGAATTTGCGGCTAAGAAGCAAGCCTGGACTTCTGAAGCAAAGTTTCTGATTGCATATTTTCATTTTGTGCTGCTTCAAAATTATGGACCAATTGTATTGCAGCAGAAAAGTGTACCTGCAAATGCTGTCGGAGATGACATGTTCGCAGCAAGGAGGCCTTACGATGAATGCGTTGCATTTATTGGTGGGTTATTTGATGAAGCCCAAAGCGGTCTGCCGGCCTCGTATCCTGCATCGGAACTCGGGAAACCTACCAAATCTGCAGCACAGGCTTTAAAAGCACGTATGTATCTGTTTGCCGCCAGCCCTTTGTTTAATGGCAATTCTGAATTCTATGCAGACTTTAAAAATGCTGATGGAACCCAGCTTATTTCACAAACCTACAATAAGGAGAAGTGGAAAAAAGCAATGGATGAAACTAAAAAAGCGATTGACCTATTTGAGTCGACAGGTGGAAAATTATACGTGTATAACAAAACCGCCATTTCCGATCCATTTGAACAAGCTGTAATGAACACCAGGTGGCAAATGGTCGATCCCTGGAATTCAGAGCTAATTTGGGGATATTCAGGAAGAAAAGAAGATGCTACCTGGGCAAATTCCTTTCACGCACACGCTATTCCACGCGGATGGAAGACCGGCAGCCCATTCGGAGGAGTTGGTGCTACGCTGTCGACTGTAGAAAGGTTTTACACTAAAAATGGCCTTCCTCCGGAAAAAGATCCTACGTTTGATTGGGCCAATCGTTTTACAATAACCCCGGGCGATGAGACTATTAAGTTGCACCGGAACAGGGAACCTCGTTTTTACGCTTATATAGGATTTGATAGAGGAAATTATGAAATAGGGGGAGTGACCAAAAAATTAATGTTGCGCGCAGGCGAATTAAACGGGATGGCTAATCTCAATAGTGACCATTTATATTCAGGTTATGCTATTAAGAAAGGAATTACCCCCACTTCTAATGTTACCTCGACAGTGTTTTCAGTAGTAGCATATCCTTATCCTATTATACGATTGGGTGAGCTTTACCTAAACTATGCTGAAGCCTGTGCAGAGTACACCGGAAGTCTGGATGGCAACGCAACCAAGTATATGGATGACATAAGAAGTAGAGCAGGTATCCCAAGTCTGGCTCAAGCGAATGGCAGTCTAACAGGAAACGATTTGATAGAAGCTGTACGAAGAGAAAAATTGATAGAAACAATGTTTGAAGGTCATTCCTTATATGACATTAAACGTTGGAAACAGGGTACGAAATATTATGCTGATGATAAAAACGGTATGAGAGGGATGTATTCTCAGGGAACAACAGCAGCAACTTTTTACAAAGATTATGTTTTAGTAGGGAGACCCTTTTTCTTTGAGCGGAAAAGCTATTTATATCCCATTAATCAGACTTACGTAAATGTAAACCACAAGCTGGTGCAAAACCCAGGCTGGTAATCAGTCACTAAATCAGTTGAAATATGTATTAACCTTCAAGGCTGGTACATATTTCAACATGATTTGTATTAATCCCTATCTCTAATTTTAAATTTGTTATGATTAAAACCCTTAAAGACATTAAGGTAGATTAAAATTGTAGTAAATTCAGCATGGAATACCGGTAAAGCAGCCAATATCGGAGCATTTAACAAATAGAACAAACTAATGAAAATTTCTTTTTTAAGGATCGCCCATTGCATATTAATTTGCGCGTCAATGGGGCTCGGGAATCCGGTGATGTCCCAAACTTTCAAAGCAGTTGAAAACATTGCATCAAGACGAGCACCCTGGTTGGTTACAAAACTTGCCTTTTCAACAATTCCCACCGACAAGGGAAGGGATGTGTTTGAATTATCTACCAGGAATAATAAAGTACATATTGCAGCTTCTGACGTCAATGCCGCCGCTGAAGGCCTGAACTGGTATTTGAAATACTATTGCAACCGCAGTATGTCACACATGGGCGATCAACTTTCGCCACTTCCAAAACTCCCGGAGATCAAAAAGATAGAAAGGGTTGTTTCGCCTTATCCTTTTAGGTATGCATTAAATTATTGTACCATTAGTTATTCTATGAGCTTTTACCGATGGGAAGATTGGGAACGTGAGCTGGATTGGATGGCTTTAAACGGTGTAAATCTGATGCTTGCACCTGTTGGAATGGAAGGTGTTTGGCAAAACACTTTAAAGAAGCTGGGTTATACTGATCAGGAAGCGAAGAATTTCATTGCCGGACCTGCATTCGGAGCATGGTGGTTAATGGGCAATTTGGAGAGTTGGGGAGGCCCGGTTAGCCAAGATTTGATTGATCAGCAGGTAATATTGCAGCAAAAGATCATAAAACGAATGCATGAGCTTGGTATTGAGCCTGTGATGCACGGTTTTTATGGGATGATACCTACATCATTAAAAAATAAGATAGACATCAAAGTAATAGACCAGGGGAAATGGGTAGGTGGCTTTACCCGCCCGGATTTTTTAATTCCGACTGATCCTTCATTCGATAAAATAGCAAACATCTATTATGCTGAAATGAAAAAACTGTATGGTAAAAACCTCCGTTATTTTGGTGGTGATCCTTTTCACGAAGGCGGCAGTTCAAAGGGAGTTGATGTGACCTTAGCAGCGAGCAGAATCCAGAAGGTAATGCAACAGAATTACCCATCGAGTACATGGGTATTGCAAGGCTGGCAATCTAATCCGGCTACAAGTCTTTTGAATGGACTTGATAAAAGCAAAACTCTGGTTATCGAGCTTTTTGGTGAAAATACCAATAACTGGGAAAAACGTAAAGGCTACGAAGGGACGCCATTTGTATGGAGCAATGTGAGTAATTTTGGAGAAAAAAACGGAATCTATGGCAAGCTTCAGCGCTTTGCAGATGAAGTATATCGAGCTAAAAATAGTGAATATGGTCAGTTCCTAAAAGGGATTGGAATAATTCCAGAAGGTATAAACAATAATCCGGTAACATTTGACCTGATGATGGAATTGGGTTGGCACAATGAACATGTTGATGTTAAGCAATGGATAAAACGTTATGTGGCTTACCGTTATGGGAAGAGTAGTCCAACGCTGGAAGTCGCCTGGCAGCTATTATTAGAAACCGCTTATAGCAGTCCTAAAGTTCAGCAGGAAGGGCCATCTGAATCTATTTTCTGTGCAAGACCAGCTATAGGAATTAAAACTGTGTCTTCCTGGGGAACCAGAAAAAGAAACTATGATACATCACGCTTCGCTGAGGCGGTCAGACTTTTTGTTTCTGCATCCGATGATTTTAAACATGTTGAGACTTACAATACCGACAAAATAGATTTTGTAAGGCAGGTACAGGCAAATAAAGGAGATGTCGTTTACCAGGCTATGATGAATGCTATTGAAGCTAGAGATTCAGATGCATTTAAAGTAATAAGTTCGAAATTTCAAACCATGATTTTGCAACAGGACTCTATATTGTGCAGTACTAAGTACTTTTCATTGAACAGGTGGTTGGAGCAGGCTCGTGCATTTGGTAAAACTTCTGCTGATAAGGTTAATGCTTTAAAGAATGCAAAGGCTCAAATTACATATTGGGGACCTGATACTAATCCCCGCACTGATTTACACGATTATGCTCACAAGGAGTGGGGAGGCTTAATGAGCACTCTATATTTATCGCGTTGGAAAACATTTACAAATGATCAGTTGGCTAGAATGACTGGTGGATCAGTTGCTCCTGTAAACTATTTTGAAATGGAAACTGATTGGGTAAATGACGGCAATATGCATTTACCGAAGGTAATATCAGATCAGCAAGTGAATAAACTAATTGCCGAGATATTAAAATAAACCAGCGTTGATTTGAAAACGTACACAGATGAGGTCTGTCGTATTTTGAGTTAGGTTACGGGTGTGCTGGGGAGTACACCCGCCTTTTTTTGAGTATTTGTAATACTTGTTTCCGTCAAAGAAATCAATATTTTCTGAGGTAAATAAAAAGTGATGAATAAAATAGATATTTAGGGATGAAAAAAACAATTGCCATTTTATTTCTTATAATTTTGAGCAGTCAAACATTCGGTCAATCACAAGCCCATTCTTTATCTAATTATGCAATTATTGACCCAGCTTACCGGAGTAATATACAGTTTCCGCAATCAGAAGTAATAAATGGTACGCCATGGATATATGGTTACGCTGAACTGGAAAGCTGGAGGTTAAGTGTATTACGCGCAGCGGTTAAGGAGGCGGAGCTGAAAGTTGGATATCCGGGAGTTTATCATTCCCCATTTAGGGCGTCATCTTTTCAAATGGTAACTGACAAAGGTGGATTGGTCAAAAATCTCCAGTTTTATGCAGTTGGTAAAGTAAGTGTTTTTGCAGAAGGTAAATTGATTTACAAGGCTGATGCTAAATCAGAAACTCACAGTATTATTCTACCCAATAAAATGCTGATTAAGGAGCTCCGGTTTGACCTGTTAACTAATGGAGAACCTGCTTGCCTGCTAATAAAGGATGGGCCTTTTTCTACAACAAACAGAGAATGGTATTGGAAAGCTGATAAAGCTTTATGGGAACCTGCATATGCTTATTCGCAAAACTTAGACGGAATACCTCCTCACAATAGCAATGGTTTAGGTGAAGTCAAACTAACTCCTGTATTGCTAAAAAAAGATCTTTATGATTTTAAAAGAGAATTGCTTGGTTATATTTATATAAAAGCAGCAGTTAAGCCGGGGATTTATGTGGGCGAGTCTGTTGCAGAAGCCACGGATACTGCAAACAAAGTGCTGGAGCAAACATTGGCGTTGGTGCCTGCAGGTAAAGATCAATGGCGCTCCCAGGTTCCACTTGCCTTTCGTTATGTAAAAGTTTCTTCAGAAAGTCCGTTTAAGATTACATGTAATGCATTGTTCCATCCAGCAACTTATAAAGGAGCATTTGCAAGTTCAGACTCATTGCTGACAAAAATCTGGATGAATAGCGCGTATACGCTGAGACTTTGTATGCATGATTTTTTAATTGATGGTGTAAAACGGGACCGCCTTCCCTGGGCAGGTGATCTTGCCATGAGCATGCAGGCAAATGCTTATTCTTTTGCAGATAAAGAATTGGTAAGAAAAAGTTTACTCGTACTTGGAAGAGCAGGGATCAAACAGCAAAATATTAATGGGATCATCGATTATTCTTTGTGGTGGATTATTTCCCAAAACTTATATCAGTTGTATTTTGCAGATTCCGAGCATTTGAAGCGGGAATGGCCAAGGATAAAAGAAGCCTTAACCGTGTTGAATGAAAAATGTGATGCTTTGGGCTTTATTGATCCAAAAGATACCTGGTTATTTATTGACTGGGTGGAAGTCAACAAAAAGACAACATTACAAATGCTTTGGTGGTGGGCACAAAAAAGTGCAGCAGAACTTGCTGCCAGGATGGGTGATCAGCAAATGGCTAATATCTGGCTGGAAAAATCCCGAGTATTAAAATCTCAGCTAACAAAAAATGCCTGGAACAGTGCTAAAGGCGCCTGGATGGACGATCCTTATCAACCGAAAGTAATATCGAGACATGCCAATATTATGGCAGTTGTTTCAGGACTGGCAGACACAACATCCCATCTTCAGATAGCCAATGTATTGCAGGATAATTCGATCGCTAAAGTGGGTACACCTTATATGGCGGGATTTGAATACATGGCATTAAGCCGGTTGGGTGCTTCAGAACCGTTCATTAATGGAGTAAAAGACTATTGGGGTACTATGATCAGATATGGAGCAACTACATTTTGGGAAGCTTATGATCCCGCCCAGACAGGCGATGAAATGTATTCATTTTACGGCAGACCCTACGCAAAAAGTTTATGCCATGCCTGGAGCGCGGGTCCTGCAGCTTTTTTACCCTCAGAGATTCTTGGTGTAAGGCCACTTGAAGATGGCTGGAAGCGATTTTCAGTTGATCCCAAGCCCGGTTATCTTCAATGGATAACATCTACAGTGCCAACTCCTCAGGGCGATATTTTGATTTCCATAAAAGATCAGGTAATGACATTGCAAGTGCCGGGAGGAACTGTAGCTGACTGGAAAGGAAAGTTGATTTACGGGCCAAAGAAGATCGTTGCCAACATCAATTAAAAATAAACCCCGATGCTCTTAGAACACCGGGGTTTATTATAAATGCTGACCAACATATAGATCAGTCAGTTTTTATTTTCTTGCGTATTTGAAATCTTTACCGATGAAACGCGCGGCAGCACCTAGTTCTTCCTCAATACGTAACAACTGGTTGTATTTTGCAATCCTGTCTGAACGTGAAGCTGAACCGGTTTTGATCTGTCCGCAGTTTAGCGCTACAGCCAAATCAGCAATAGTAACATCTTCAGTTTCACCAGAACGGTGAGACATTACAGAAGTATAGCCATTTGTTTGAGCTAAAGTAACCGCATTGATGGTTTCAGTTAATGAACCGATCTGGTTTACTTTTACAAGGATTGAATTTGCTGTATCTGTATTGATTCCTGTTTGTAGTCTTTTAACGTTAGTAACGAATAAATCATCACCAACCAATTGAACGCGGTCTCCGATTTTTTCAGTTAATAATTTCCAGCCATCCCAGTCATCCTCGCCCATTCCATCTTCGATCGAGATGATCGGATATTTTTCAGTTAATGAAGCCAGGTAGTCAGCTTGCTCTGCACTTGTGCGGATAGCGCCTTTCTCACCTTCAAATTTAGTATAGTCGTATTTTCCGTCTTTATAGAACTCCGAAGCTGCACAGTCAAATGCCAGAGCGATTTGCTCACCTGGTTTATAACCAGCTTTTTCAATAGCCTGCAAGATAGTCTCAACAGCGTCTTCAGTACCACCGAAAGTAGGGGCAAAACCACCTTCATCACCTACAGCTGTAGAAAGACCCCTGTCGTGAAGAATTGCTTTCAGGTTATGGAATACTTCTGTTCCCCATCTCAATGCTTCAGAGAAAGAAGAAGCACCAACCGGCATGATCATAAATTCCTGGAATGCAATAGGGGCATCAGAGTGAGAACCACCATTTACAATGTTCATCATAGGAATAGGAAGAGTGTTTGCATTTACACCACCGATGTAGCGGTACAATGGCTGACGACTTTCCTGTGCAGCAGCTTTAGCAACAGCTAAAGAAACACCAAGGATTGCGTTAGCACCCAAATTGCCTTTATTTTCCGTTCCGTCAAGTTGGATCATTAAGTTATCAATTGCATTTTGTTCGAATACATCAATACCTTTTAATTCATCAGCGATTTTGTCATTTACATTGGCTATAGCTTTTAAAACGCCTTTACCCATATAAACTTTTTTATCACCATCTCTTAGCTCCACGGCCTCATGCATACCGGTCGAAGCACCTGAAGGTACAGCAGCACGGCCAAGAATTCCATTTTCAGTAATTACATCTACCTCAATAGTAGGATTGCCGCGGGAGTCAAGGATTTGCCTTGCACGAACATCAATTATTAAACTCATTTTTATTGGTTTTTATTAGTAAATAAGCCTTAGTGTACAAATTACAATTACTAAGGCAATATCCAAAGTTATAATAAATTTTAAAAAAACCACTATTCCCATTTAAAGACTTTAACCGCAACGGCATAGATGCCTATTCCCCAAATCACCATGATGAAGATTTGCTGCTTTACATCCCATAATCCTGCACCTTCGAATGCTACTTTTCTCATGGCATCATTTAAATAGGTTAGGGGTAGCGCCCTGCTGATTGGTTGTAGCCATGATGGAAAAGCATCAATGGAGAAAAACGTACCTGAAAGCAGAAATTGCGGTAGCGTAATGATATTTGAAATAGGGGGTATGGTACTTTCACTTTTGGCAATGCCAGATACCACGAATCCAAAACCCATAAAAACGATCAGACCTATGACTGAAAGTAATAGCATATTTAATATTGTAGTTATGCCGTGTATGAGCGTAAAATGAAAGAAAAAGTGGCCAATGAGTATAATGAACACGGCGCCCAACAAAGCAAAGCCTATTCTTGCCAATCCCTCACCAAATACGATACTGGATCTCCGGACAGGTGTCGCAAAAAAGCGTTTGATCACCAGGTTCTGACGAAGACCAAAGAATACAAAGGCAGTTCCGAATACTCCTGTGCTCAAAAGAGAAAAGCCCAGTTGCCCCGGCAGTATAAAATCAATCGTCCGGTATACCCGGCCTTGAATCGTGCTTTCTTGTAGTTTAGCAATAGCTGGTTCTGTGTTTTGGGTATTTAGCGTATAGAGTAAACTACTCATGACAGATTTAAAAATGCTTCCTTTATCGATAGAAGCAGAAGTATACTGGACGTTTGCCAGATAAGCCGGAGTACCTGCTTTGTTTTTTTGCACCGTGATAACGGCATCAATGGTTCCCTTTTCCAGGCCTCTCCTGATTTCCTGAGCATCTTTATCAGTAAGCAGGTGAACCACATTATTATGTCCCAGCGCATTGATCACAGGGTTTTTTAGATCAGATCCCGGACTTACTGCAACATCTACTTTTATGCCACCGCCACCTAAAAATCCAAAAACAAGAATAAATATTAAGGGAAATGCAAGTGTGAAAACAACGGCTGAAGGGCTGCGCATAATGGAACGAAAACTTGCTTTTGCAAGGGCCAGCGTAGCTTTAGTATGGTTATATGGTTTACTCATGTTTGTCTTGTTAATTATCCTTCACGCCATTCTTTGCCTGTAAGGTTGATGAAAACATCTTCCAGATTGGCCTTTTTAACTTCTTTTTTACGCTCAAAACCGGTGCTTACCAGTTTATCGATAAGGTTATCCGGTGTGTCAAGTGCAATGATTTCACCCCGTTCTACGAAAGCTACGCGATCGCACAGTTGCTCAGCTTCGTCCATATAATGAGTAGTAATCACCACCGTGGTACCGTTGTTTCTGATGTCGATAATCAAATCCCAGAGGTTACGGCGGGCCTGAGGGTCAAGACCCGTAGTAGGTTCATCCAAAAAGATGATCTTCGGAGAATTAATTAACGTGGTTGCTATCGAAAAGCGTTGTTTTTGTCCTCCGGATAGCGCTTTGTACTTTGCCTTTGCCTTGTCCTGAAGATTTACCTTCTCCAGCATTTCCATTGGTTTGATGTCTACCCCATACAAACCCGAGAACAGTTCCATGAGTTCAACAAGATTTAGGTTTGGATAATAGCCCGCGGCCTGCAGCTGTACGCCGATGATCCTTTTGATTTTATTGGAATCTTTATCTACCGAAAACCCGTCGACCGTAATTTCTCCGGAAGTTTTTTCGCGAAGTGTTTCTATGATTTCAAGGGTAGTCGTTTTTCCTGCACCATTTGGGCCTAGAAGGCCAAATATTTCATTTTCATAAACATCAAAGCTGATGCCTTGAACTGCAGTGAAATCGTCATATTTTTTTACCAGGTTTTTTACACTGATAATGGCATTTGTTTTATCCATGTTATAAATGTAAGAAGGTTTAGCCGAACAGAAAATGCTATTAGACTAAACCTTCTAAAATGTCGGTAAGATGATAGTTTTGAGCTATAAAGCCGGATTACCAGGCCAGCTCGCCTTTGATCATATTGATGAAGTCATCAAACAGGTAGCGCGAATCATGCGGGCCAGGTGAAGATTCCGGGTGATATTGTACCGAGAATGCTTTTTTGCCTTTTACGCGGACACCTTCAATTGACTGGTCATTTAAATTGATGTGTGTGATCTCTACTTTGTCAGAATTTCTCACTTCTTCAGGAATTACACCAAAACCGTGATTTTGGGAAGTTACTTCGCAGTGATTTTTGATGATGTTCTTTACAGGATGGTTTAGACCCCTGTGGCCGTTGAACATTTTCATTGTTCCGATACCATTTGCTTCTGCCAGTAACTGATGTCCTAAACAGATACCAAATAGTGGTTTGTCAGCAGCCAGTACATTTTTAACGGTTTCAATCGCATAAGGCATTGCCGAAGGGTCACCAGGGCCATTTGAAATAAAATAACCATCAGCACCCCATTTGTCCATTTCTTCGAAAGAAGTTTTGGCAGGGAAAACCTGTACATATATATCCCTGTCTGCAAAGTTGCGCAGGATGTTTTTCTTGATTCCTAAGTCAAGCGCTGCAATTTTATAGGTTGCATCAGGAGAACCATAGAAATATGGAGTTTTAGTAGAAACCTGTGAAGACAGCTCCAGTCCATCCATTGAAGGAACTTCGGCCAATTTCTTTTTCAATTCATCCAGATCAGTGATTTCTGAAGAAATGATGGCATTCATTGCACCTTTATGTCTGATGTGACGTACCAGTGCACGTGTATCAATATCAGAGATACCTACAATGTTCTCATTCTGGAAATAATCCTGGATAGATTCAGACGCCTCTTTACGGCTAAAGCCGATATTGTAATTTTTACAAACCAAACCTGCGATTTTAATGCTGTCAGATTCGATCTCCTCCCTGTGGATACCATAATTTCCAATGTGCGCATTGGTAGTTACCATGATCTGTCCGAAATAAGACGGATCAGTAAAGATCTCCTGATATCCCGTCATTCCTGTATTGAAACAGATCTCGCCGGTTGTAGTGCCAATTTTTCCAGCTGCTTTACCATAATAAACGGTACCATCAGCCAGTAACAAGATTGCAGGTAACTTGATGTAATTAGTCATGTAAGTGATTATGAGAAATTATTGTTGTAAAAAAAGGAAAAAATGAGGATTTTGTTACAGCTTTAACGCTGTTTTTGCAATTAACAAATGTGCTGTTAAGTAACTCCTTCATTTCGGAGTACAAAGGTACGTTTTTGATGCTTTTATATCAAGAGGTTTTTTCATTTGCTTTTCTTTTATGAGGAAGCCCTCCTGATGAAAATTCCATTAATGTCACAAAAACAATAAAACTCATCAAGTTTCAGATGTAAAAACTAATTTTGCCATACAAAACTAGAAACCATGTCTGTAAACAAAGAAGTCAAAAGGATCACTACACACATACTTCAGGAAATGAAACACCGCGGAGAAAAAATCGCAATGCTAACTGCGTACGATTATTCCATGGCAACCATTCTTGATGATGCAGGTCTTGACGTATTATTGGTTGGCGATTCAGCTTCAAATGTAATGGCGGGACACGAAACTACACTTCCGATCACCCTGGATCAGATGATTTACCATGCCCAAAGCGTGGTAAGGGGTGCTAAACGCGCATTTGTAGTAGTAGATCTTCCTTTTGGAAGTTATCAGGGCAACTCTAAAGAAGCACTAAACTCAGCCATTCGCATCATGAAAGAGTCAGGTGCCCATGGTGTAAAACTTGAAGGGGGTACTGAAGTTGTAGAGTCAGTGTCACGTATCATAACAGCAGGAATACCAGTGATGGGACATTTAGGACTTACGCCTCAATCCATTTATAAGTTTGGTACTTATACCGTAAGGGCCAAAGACGAGGTGGAGGCCGAAAAACTAAAAATAGATGCACTTGCGCTACAGGAAGCGGGCTGCTTTGCGATTGTGCTTGAAAAGATACCTGCAAAACTGGCCAAAGAAGTTTCTGAAAGCCTGCATATCCCTGTAATAGGTATAGGCGCCGGACAGGACTGTGATGGACAAGTACTTGTCGTAAATGACATGATTGGTTTAACCAAAGGGTTTAAACCACGTTTCCTTCGTCAGTATGTAAATCTATATGATGGTATATTAGATGCTGCTCAATCCTATATTAAAGACGTCAAAGCAAAGGATTTCCCTAACGAAAAGGAACAGTATTAATGCCGGTAACTGATAAAGACGTATTGTATGAAGACAATCACCTCATTGCGGTAAAAAAACGTGCGGGTGATATTGTACAGATTGATGAAACAGGAGACGAACCTCTCGATGAGCAGGTAAAAAAATACCTTGCGATTAAATATAATAAACCAAACAGTGCATTCCTGGGCGTTGTTCACCGTCTCGACCGGCCGGTAAGCGGGGTCATTCTCTTCGCTAAAACCAGTAAGGCACTGGAACGTATGAATGCAGTATTTAAAAACAGAGAGGTAAAAAAAACGTATTGGGCGGTTGTTCGAAACAAGCCGGCTAAACCATCAGGGACACTCATACACTGGCTGATAAAAAATCCGCAGAAAAATGTAGTTACGCCTTACAATACGGAAGTGCCGGGTAGTCAGCGGTGTGAATTGAGCTACAAATTAATCGGCGAACTCAATGGCTATTACCTCATTGAAGTTGACCCCCTGACAGGCCGATCACATCAGATCAGGGTACAATTATCAACCATGGGATGTCCTATTGTAGGGGACAACAAATATGGTTATCCAAGAGGAAGTCGAAAAGGCAGTATTTGTCTGCATGCGCGCAGGCTGCAATTCATTCATCCTGTAAAGAAAGAACCGGTAAATATTTTTGCGACATTACCGGTTGATGGCTTCTGGGAGAAGTTCGAAAATTTCTAGTTACAAGGTACCTTAGATAATACAACAGCATCGCCAAATTTAAGTTGCGACCTGTCTGTAAATACCATTTTGCCGCCTTTCTCGCTAGTATGACCAAAGCCTTCATAGAGCTTTCCGTCTTTTCTGATAAAAACAATGTCTCTTACCGACCTTATACCCTCTGAGTCAAAGAGATATTCCGCGATGATGGTATCACCTTTCATCTCCCCCGCAAATGTGCCGGAGTTCCTGTCCTTTTCAAACCATTTGTAATTGAGGTCTCCCGTGAGTTCTTCTCCTTCAATGTTTAGTTTCATTGACACAGTATCTTTGTTCTGAACAAACTGGTAGCACTCAGTTGTTTTTTTGATTACGGGATTTGTAGCGGTGAAAGTGGTGTCTTCAGCTATCATTTCCGTAGTGTCACTTACCGCCGGACTCTT
The DNA here is from genome assembly GCF_032678645.1 of Pedobacter frigoris. Classification (GTDB taxonomy): domain Bacteria; phylum Bacteroidota; class Bacteroidia; order Sphingobacteriales; family Sphingobacteriaceae; genus Pedobacter; species Pedobacter frigoris_A. Next base: position 16,163 of record NZ_JAVTSP010000011.1, on the reverse strand, counting down.
GTTCTCATTATTACAGGATGTGATGAAGAAAGCAATAAATGCGATTAATAAGGTTGATGGCTTCATAGTATTTCCATTTTAATTAAAAGTAACAAATTGAAGAACTTATTGTTTTGGTTTTCATCCTATGGTCAAAAAAGCAGTCCAAATGCTATCGCTTTACTCAATTATTCTGCTTAATTCACAAATTATGTATAATATTGAATGGGCGATTTTTTAAATTAGGGGATAATTGTCGAAATAACGGAGCATTAAATGCAAATACAACAATCTGAAAGCTGGAATGAACAAGATATTCTCGTTAAACTAAAAGAGGGAGACGAGTCAGCATTTGGAAAATTTTATGCGCATTATAGTGAGATGATCTACGGCAGGTTACTCAGGCTACTGAAGGATCAGGATATGGCAGATGAAATTATTCAGGATCTTTTTCTCAAAATCTGGGAAAAACGTCAGCAAATCAATCCCTCGCAATCTCTCAAATCTTACCTATATACAATCGCCGAAAACCTGGTCTATGACCATTTCAGAAAAGTTGCCAGGGACAGAAAATTACAGGAAAGATTCAGACAGGTAACAACTGAACTTTACAGTCATACAGAGGAGGACTTACTGAACAAGGAAAATAAGGAAATTATAGATCAGGCCATTGCATCACTGCCACCTCAGCGAAGAAAAGCTTTTGTGCTCTGCAAAGTAGAAGGCAAAAGCTATGAAGAAGCGGCCAGATTAATGGGGGTGTCATCATCCACCGTCAGTAATCACCTTGTCAAGGCTACCAGTGCCATAAGAGATTATATCCGTAAGTCAGGAAACCTGGCTCCGGCTTTATTTTTGGCCTTTTTATTCAAAGGTTTATAAAAGCTAAACTTTTTTTATTTTTTTTTAAAACTGAGTAGTGTGTTTTTAGCTGATAAACGTATTAGGCTGAAAAAGAAAATATCTTGGGAAAAAATATAAAATACGATGAACTGTTTAAGCGGTATCTGGATAACACCTGTACCGTCGAGGAAATAGAGCTTTTATTGGGCTATTTTGATACCACAGATGAACAAAATCTGCGGAGGCTAATTCGCAAAGCTTTGTCAGAAAGCAATGAGCTAAGTTTGCCTGATGAGTCTCTAAAACAGCACATATCAGAGTTGTACACTAATATATCGGCCCAATTAAATAAAGAGTCTGGCAACAGAGGTCGTGTAATTCCTTTCTATAAGACAAAGGCATTTATTTACCTGACAGCAGCATGCATTGCTTTAATGGTTGGTGGTCTGACTACACTCTTCTATAATTATCCGGGAGTAAAGTTTAAGAATTTTACTGTGGAACTGCCGGAAGAAGACATCGCACCGGGAGGAAACAAGGCAACATTAACATTAGCCGACGGAAAAGTAATCACCTTGAATGAAGCTGCCGATGGCGAGTTGGTCAACGATGCAGGAATTATCATACGTAAAACAGGACATGGGCAGTTGGTTTACGAGGTGACCGGTAAAAACGTATCTCAAAACGGCCCCGTTTATAACACCGTTTCTACTCCAAAGGGAGGGACTTATAAGATCATATTGCCGGATGGCAGCAGGGTATGGCTAAACGCCGCTTCAATGTTAAAATTCCCCTCTACTTTTTCTAATTTAATCAATAGAAATGTAGAATTGAGCGGCGAAGCCTACTTTGAAGTTGCCAAGGATAAGAATCATCCTTTTGTGGTTAAAAGCCATCAGCAGGAAGTGAAAGTTCTTGGAACGCACTTCAATATCAGCAGTTATATTGACGAAGATCAAACTAGTACAACATTGCTGGAAGGGCAGGTACAGGTGACCTCAGATGGTAAAAACAGGATACTCAAGCCTGGTCAGCAGTCTGTAATTGACGCAAATGGAAAAATTGCTGTACAGGAAGCCGATGTCGATGGCGTGATGTCATGGAAGAATGGGCTGTTCGTATTTGACGATGAGCCCTTAGAAAGTATTATGAAAAAAGTTTCCAGGTGGTATGATGTAGAGGTCGTTTACCAGGGCATAGATAAAAACAAACGTTTTGGAGGAAGTGTCTCGCGCTTCGATCATGTATCCAAAGTATTGAGGCAACTGGAACTGACCGGAAGTGTACATTTTAAAATTGAAGGGGGGAGGATCATTGCTATGAAATAACTTTACTTCCTTATTTCAGCAAAGCAAAAAAACCGGAGATGTTGGAACCACCCCCGGCTAAATGTTTTGATTTTGCTGATTCATCATAATAATAAACCAATGTTTTACGATACGAGTGCCTGCAAATTTTCGAGGTTTCAAGGCAATCGAAACTAACCAAAACAACCAAATTTATGAATTTTAATCAACTATTCAGGCATGATGTGCCTTTAGTTAAACCTAAACAATTACCCCGTATGATGAGTCCGGTAATACACTGGATAAATCAACAGGATAAAAGAAAATGGCTTATGCGAATTAACCTGATCGTTATATTAATGACGGCCTTTTTATTGCAATTGAGTGCCAAGAGTAATGCGCAATACATTACCCTCAGAAAAGATAATGCGACCTTGAAAAGCATCTTTGTTGAGATCAGAAAACAAACCGGGTACACTGTTCTCTATGAAACAGCGCAGATTGATAAGGCAAAGCCTGTGGATGTTGATTTTAAAAACATTCCGTTAAAAGATGTCTTGAATAAAATTCTGGATGCGCAGGGACTGGCATATTCTATTGAAGACAAAGCCATTTCCATCAAGGCTAAAGAAAGTGGTCTGATTGATAAACTATATAACTACCTAAAAGCTGTAGAGGTAAGGGGAAAGATAGTGGACGAGGATAATCTGCCGATGGTCAACACCAGTATTTTAATAAAAGGCACCAAAACAACAAGCAGAAGTGATAAGGATGGTTCATTTGCCATCACAGCCAATGAAGGAGATGTCCTTGTTTTTTCTTTTATAGGATATGATCCTGTTGAATATACGGTGAAGGCAGTTAACAATGCAGTTGTCATTAAGATGAAGTCTTCAACCACCGCACTTAAAGATGTGGTTGTAACCGGTATTTTCGAACGCTCATCCAAAACCTATACAGGTTCGGCCAATACCATTAAAGCCGATGACATCAGGAAAGTAGGAAACCAGAACATATTAGGTGTGTTGGCGGTTCTCGATCCGGCCATACAAATTCCTCAGGATATCCTGAATGGTTCTGATCCTAATAAAATTTCTCAGCTCAGATTAAGAGGGGCATCAAGTTTACCAACCAACGTAGAGGTATCAGCATTGAGTCAGAGTAACCTCAGGAATGATAAAGACTATTATAATGCTTACGGAAAACGTGTGGACGATATTAAAAACACCTATGCCGTAAATCCTAACCTTCCACTATTCGTTTTGGATGGTTTTGAAGTGCCAATCAGCCAGATCAGCGACCTGGATATCAACATGATCCAAAGCGTAACGATTTTAAAAGATGCTTCTGCAACTGCCATTTATGGATCAAGAGGTGCCAATGGTGTGATTGTAGTAGAGCGTTTAAAATCGCAGACGGGAGAGTTGAGGTTCAACTATAAGCTTGATCTTACGGCTAATCTTCCTGATTTGCATGATTATAAATTATTGAACTCCAGAGAGAAATTGGAAGCCGAGGTGCTAGCCGGGGTTTATTCTTCTACTATAACCGACATAGACCAAAACCTGAAAATGGTTTATAATGAACGCTACAAAGAAATGCTTAGGGGACGCGATACCTATTGGCTTTCTGAGCCTTTGAGAAATACACTGGGACAAAGACACGGTTTGACCATGGATGGCGGAACAGGGAATATGACTTATGGCATCGACTTTACTTACAATAAGAACAACGGTGTAATGAAGGGCTCGGACCGGACCTCTTATAATGGAAGTATCTACCTTAACTACAGAACCAATAAATTCTTATTGAGCAATAAGCTGAGCATACAGTATACCAATGCAAGCAACTCTCCATGGGGCTCTTTTTCTCAATATGTAAGGATGAATCCTTATTTTAGTCCTTATGACGAGAACGGAAACATTAACCTTTACCTTCAACGCCCTATTGCGGCTATACAAGGTAGTGTTTACGGAAATGTTTACAATCCTGTTTACAACACGACCCTAAATGGCAAGGATTTCAGCAAAACCAGGAATCTGGTTAACAATACCGCCCTTACCTATAATTTTAGCAAAGACCTGACACTTAGAGGACGCCTATCCATTACCTCTCAGAATGATGATAGCGAGATTTTCCTGCCTGCCGATCATACTTCTTTTAAACAACTCAATACAGATGTTTTCCAAAGAGGGGGGTATACTGCCGGTTATGGCAAGCGATTTGTTTATGATGCAAATTTAGATCTGAATTACAACAAAAACCTGGGTAAAAGCCAAATCTATTCTACTTTCAGCGTTAGGGCAAATGAATCCAATAATGAAAATGTCGTAGTGCAGGTAAATGGATTGCCGAGTGCTTTAACCGATTATATATTTTACGGCAGAAAGTATGTGGGTGACCGTCCGGGGGGTTCAGAAGCTACTATCAGAACGCTGGGCTTTTTAGGCAACATCAATTATACTTACGACAACCGTTATTTTGCGGATTTTTCTTACCGTCTGGATGGTTCATCCAGCCTGGGTTCAGAAAAATTGTTTGCCCCTTTCTGGTCGGTAGGTGCAGGCTGGAACATACATAATGAAAAATTCTTAGAATCGCTAAGAGAGAATGGAGTAGTTTCTCAGCTTAAATTAAGAGGATCCTTAGGTTTAACGGGTGCACAGCAGTTTGACCCATATATGGCCTTCCGTACCTACAACTATTTCCTAAATGAAGCTTACGGAGCAACGATAGGTGCAAGTTTGCTAAGTATAGGTAATGAAAACCTGACCTGGCAAGGTACCATGAAATACAATGTCGGTGCGGATATCACCATGCTAAATGACCGCTTAAATATCAATGGGGATTATTATTACGACTATACGGACAAGTTCATCGCCGATTTTAATTTGCCTTTGTCTACCGGTTTTCAAACTTACAAAGGCAACCTTGGTTCATTGGGCAGCAAGGGCTGGGAAATCAGGGGAAGTTATCAGGCCATCAGGTCAGCTGATCTGAAAGATTTTGGGTTGATGATCATGGGAAATATAGGAACGAATACCAGTACTATCAAAAAAATCAGTGATGAGCTAAAGGCTCAGAATGAAAAATTAGTAAACTCGACACTGGGTACTGGTGCGCCGTTTCAAAGGTACGAAGAAGGACGTTCTATTGATGCAATATGGGTAGTCCCATCATTAGGGATCGATCCGGCAACAGGTAATGAGCTTTTTCTCAAAAAGGACGGTACCTCAACTTTTAGATGGGATGCAAAAGACATGGTTTCTGCTGGAGTAGCGACACCAAAATACAGGGGTAGTTTTGGGGCGAGCATGAACTACGGAGGTTTTCAATTGACCTCTTACTTCTCTTATAGATTTGGCGGACAACAATTTAACCAAACTTTGCTGAACAGAATAGAAAATGTTAACCTGGTTGATAATGCGGATAGAAGAGTATTAACTGATCGTTGGAAGACCGCTGGAGACATTTCCTACTTCAAGTCAATTGCTATAAACGGGTCCAACACAAATGCTTCATCAAGGTTTGTACAGGATGACAACACACTGGAAATGACTTCACTGTCATTGTTGTACCGTTTTGATCAGTCCAAATTGAAATCATTAAGATTGAGACAACTTAACCTTGGTTTTTATATGAACAATCTTTTCCGACTGAGTTCGATCGCAATGGAGCGTGGATTGGATTATCCATTTGCAAGAAGTTTTTCATTTTCTATCCAAACAGGTTTCTAACCGTATAAAGATTTAAAGTCATGACAAAAAAATATATAATCGCATTATTCATCATAGCTGCCAGTAGTTTTTCGTGTAAGAAATTCCTGGATGTCCAGCCAAAATCAAGAATTAAGGAAGACTTGCTTTTTGAAAAAGAAACAGGTTTTATGGACGCCTTATCTGGTATTTATACATTAATGGCCAGAAGGGATCTATACGGCGATAAGCTCACAATGTCCTTTCTCGATGTGCTGGCCCAACGGTATAGGTCAACAACCAAGACCAGCCCTTACTGGGATGCAGCAAACTACAATTATGAAGGGACTACAGGTATTGGTGTTAGAAATACAATCCGTACCATCTGGCTTTCTTCTTATGCCAGTATCGCCAACGTAAATAACATATTGGGACGTATTGAAGAAAAGAAAGGAATCTTTAAGGATAATAACTATAACCTTGTTAAAGGCGAGGCACTGGGACTAAGGGCATTCCTTCATTTTGATTTGCTACGTATGTTCGGGCCGGTAATGGCTACAGACCCTACAGCTAAGTCTATTCCATACCGTACCATGCTGAACAAGGAGTCGCAGCCATTATTGCCTGCAAACGAAGTGGTAAAACTCATTATAAATGATTTGTTGCAAGCGGAGGAATTACTGAAAAATGATCCTATCGTAAGTGGGGCCGCAAATGATTATAATGATTTTAGTCCGGCAAACAGAAAATACAGAATGAATTACTTGGCAGTACAGGCTACTTTGGCCAGGGTTTATCAGTACAACAACCAGCCTGCGGAGGCTTATGCCTATGCAAAAAAAGTGATTGCTTCGGGCAAGTTTACTTTTGTAACTAGTGAAGATGTGTCAAATACAGGTGCGTGTCGCGACCGTCTTTTCAGGAATGAACAGCTATTTGCCCTTCAGATCACGAATATGAAGGTCTATACAGACGAATACTTTTCTGTCGTTCCTACAACTTACGAAAATCAAGCCCTCAATAACGATGATGCAGTAATCAATTCAGTTTTTGAAAACTCAAGTACAGACTACAGAAGGCAATACCTTTGGGAAAGCAAGGATGGTAAATTACTGCATACCAAGTATTTACAATTTGAATCTATTCCTTCTAATTGTAGCTGGATTAAAAATTTAGTGCCGGTGGAGAGGGTGAGCGAGATGTATTATATCGCTGCAGAATGCAGCCCTGATATCAATGAATCTGTGGATCTGATGAACGAAGTATTAAGTCACAGAGGACTGGATCCTCTAGTTGGGATAAGCAGTAAGGCCGCTTTGCAACAGGCGATAACGAAAGAATATCAAAAGGAATTTTTTAGTGAAGGACAGCTCTTTTACTATTATAAACGCAACAGGTTTACTACTATTCCGGGAAGTACTGTTATTGCAGACAATAAGGTATATGTATTGCCGGTGCCGGAAGATGAGCTGATTTTTCAATAACTAAACCAAACTAAAAATGAAAAGATTATTAATCATATTTATAGGCTGCCTGATGTTTGCTGCCTGTAAAAAGGAAAGCCTGCAGCAATACACAGAAAAATCCAGAGTTTATCTGAGTTTGAGAAGGGACTCCCTTTATAGTAAATTTCCATTATCAACTGCCGGAAATCTCATCATAGACTATGCCCCGCAAAAAAGTACTAAGCAAAAAGATACCCTGAGACTCAGAATTCAGATTAGTGGTTCTGCGGCTAATTCAGACAGGGCCTTTGTTTTTGAACGTAATGCTTCAATAGGTACGGCAAAGGAAGGTACTGATTTCGATCTGCTGGACAAAAGCTTTCTAATGCCCGCAGGGAAGTTCAATACCATCGTAAGAGTAGTAGTTTACAGAAATCCGAATATGGCCAAACAACCTGTAACATTCGCTTACAATGTTAAGGCCAATGAGAATTTTGAACTGGGGCCAGACCGGGATACCATAGGTTTTACCAATAATTCTGCGGTGATGAACATGGTAGCTCTAAGGGTTACGGCTAAAGATATTTTAGTGAAACCAGATAACTGGGAAAGCTATATAAAAACCTATTTCGGTGTGTATAGCGAGGTTAAACACCGGTTTGTTATTGACATAACAGGATTGGTGAATTTTCCTGCTGCAACCTACCCTGTAGGCAGAATGAATACTTTCAGGAATACCCTCCGCACTGCTTTAACCAAGTATAATACAGAGCATCCTGAAAAATTGAAAGATGAAAATGGTATTGAAATTTCCTTTTAACTCAGATTAAGATGAAGAATATATTTAAAGTTACTTACAGTATCGCGCTATTGACGATGCTTGTGCTAAGTTCTTGCCTTAAAAAAGATCTTGGTAATTATAAACCTGATGATGTTAAAAACCTGGAAATCAACAGCTCCTTGAAGGATGTTTATCTGGCAAATGTTGGAGAAGTACTAAGTTTTGATGCTACATCACCATCAGCTGACAACCAGAACCTGACTTATAAATGGTATTATTACCCGGCTACTTCCGGTTCTACTGTTGCCAGAAAAGAGGTAGGTAGTGAAGCAAAACTGGCGCTTAACATCAATATGGCTACGGGTGATTACTTTCTTGTTGCAGAAGTAACAAATACCAAGACAGGGGTAAAAGGCTATAAAAAGATTACGTTAAATGTGAAGCGCCTGACATCAGAAGGCTGGCTGCTCCTTACCTGGAAAGACAATAAGACAAATCTTTCTATTGTAACCTCTGCCAATGAGATTTTGAAAGATTTCCTACAGCCCTCTGCGGAATATCCGATTACAGCGAAACCTGAAAAGTTAATTTGTAACAATGATAATGATGTCAAGTACCAACCCATCGTTATAAAAACTGCAGAACCTAATCTTTATTTTCTCGATCATAATACCTTTGAAATTCACAATGATGCCAGATATGCCTTTGCTTCCGGCGCCAATCTGAATCTTACAAATTATGCATGGGATACCTATGGTCAGTTCTTCTATATGTGGGATAGCAATGGTCTGGTTTATAAAATCAGCCGTGGAAGTCAGGTTATAGATTTTCCCACAGGATTTAACCAGCCAATGTTGGGCAACTATAAAGCCGCTAAATTTGTTTTGCCGGTTACAAGTGGCTTTCCTGTGCCTGCTGTTTTATTTGATGAGCAGGCTAAGCGATTTTTATACCACAACTATTCGGGGAATGAGCTATTGCCATTCCAGGCCAAACCGGCAAATGCTCCTTTTGATGTCAGTAACTTTCAGGACGAGATCAGATTTACAGACCTAGGAGCAGGAGACCTAACTTATGTCGTTGGAAAAAATGCTGCAGGAGAACATCGTTTATATACGCTGACATTAAATAACGGATTAAATGTTTATCCTGCAACAGCGGTAGATAAATTAGATATTCCTGCTAATGGTTCACCTGTTGCCTTTGCACTATCAGGTAAATTACCTTTACTGTATTACATTGTAAACAATGCTTTATATGTATACAAAATGGGAGAAAAGCGTTCTACATTCCTGTATACTTTCCCGTCGGACGAAACTGTGGTGGCGCTTAATATGTTAAGAGGTTCGGTGTGGCTCAATACAACTATAAATCCTGCGGTTGAAAACCGTTTAGGTATTGCAACGAACAATGCTCAGGGCGGTGTGTTTTATACCTTCGATTTATCTGCTACCGGTGTTTTAAAGACAGGGAAATTTAATAGCAGAGATGACGGGTTTGATCCGATCGTAGACATTGCTTACAAGATGAAGAAATAATGGGAACTACTATTTTACAACGCATACAAATGAGGGTTCTCATTTGTATGCTCGGGTTTTCCAGCTTTTCGTGTTTTGCGCAGGATGGATTTGAAATAAAAGGACAGATGGCTGGGTTAAACCAGCCATCTATGGCCTATCTGTATAGTTTTGATAAGGGCCGGAACCTGCTCGATAGCGCTGTAGTTACCAACGGTAAGTTTACTTTTAAAGGGAAAGTAAAACATCCGCTTTCAGCATCCATACAAATAAAAAAGATACGCAAATCATTGTCTTTTTTCCTTGAAAACGAAAACTATAAGATCCTGATGTATCCTGACTGGAAAGATAAAGACAGCATCAGCGGAGGCAAAGAAATGCGCATTCAGCAAGCATATGAAGCTGAAACAGCAGGGCTTTCTGCTCAGATGCGGGAGCTTGGCAAGCAGTACGAAAAATTATCCAAAGAGGAACGTATCAAGGAAGGTGAGGCATTGAATGAACTTAATGCAAAACGATCGGCTATAGATGAGAAGTACATTCGAAAATACCCTGCTTCCCTCGCTGTGCTGCACATCATGCGGCCACAATTTGACGTGATGAATTTTAAGGAGCTCAAAGAAATGAAAGCCCTGTTTTCTCCCGAGCTTGCCTATTCAGATGTATATGCAAGGTTAACAGAACTCTATCAAAAAAAACAAGCTGAGTTCCTGGTGGGACAACAAGCGCCTGACTTTACTTTATCCGATGCAACAGGCAAATCCTTTAGCCTGTCGTCCTTAAAAGGGAAATATGTGGTAGTCGATTTTTGGGCCTCGTGGTGTACCCCATGCCGGGCAGCAAATCAAAAAATCAAACCCATTTATGCAAAATATAAGGGCAAAGGTTTTGATATGGTGTCTATTTCTATGGATGATAAAAAAGATCTGTGGGATGCCGCTGTAAAAAAGGATGGACTTCCCTGGCACCAGGTTTCAGGACTGACTGGCATTAAAGACTGCCCTGTAGCAAAAAAATACAGTGTTACTAGTCTGCCTACTGTTTTTCTGCTGGATAAAACAGGTAAAGTTATCGCACAGAACATTTCTGAGCGGGAGCTTGAAGAATTATTGGAGGCAAATCTAAATTAACAATCGTACAAATGAAGAAATTACTAACTGGCTTATGCCTTGTTATTCTAACGCTGGCAGCGCAGGCACAAATAAAAAAAGTTACCATACAGGGCGACATTAAAGGTCTTGGTGATCAGGAACTTATCCTATTAAATGTTGATCAGAGTACAATTGCAAAAGTGAATGCCATAGCTGGCAGTTTTAAAATTGCAGCTGATATGGAAATAGGTGACATGAGACATTATTACCTGTACGCACCCTCCCTTGGTAAATTGGGCCCTTCAATGAATAATCCAACCATCAGCTTCTTTGCCTGTTCACAAAAAATTGAAATCCAGGCGGCAGTGAAGGGTAAAGACATGAAAATCATTACGGTAAAAGGTTCTCCTTGTGGTGATGTATATCATAAATTATACGATAACCTCTCTGCCAATAAGGAATTGGACATTGCTGCCAAACCCTATAATGAGGCTTTTCATCTCTATAACAATGTTGAAAAAAGCCCGGAAAACCTGGAGAAATTAAAAAAAGCGGGTAAGAGGATTGACGAACTTTACAGGGAACAACGTGAACAGATACTAAATTTAATTCCAAAACACCGTAACAGCATGCCTGTAGCTGTGATGGCAAGTCTGTATGCTGAGCCCGGTGATTCCATCCCAAAAATCGAAGCATTTTTAAAACAATTTGATCCCTCAATTCAGCACTGCTACTATCTTCAGCAGATTAAGCGAAAATTAGATAGAATCAAGGCGGTAGCTATCGGGCAGCAGGCGCCGGGTTTTGAACTGAAAAACCTGGACGGAGCACCAGTAAACTTAAATGCTTTTAAAGGTAAATATCTTTTGCTTGATTTCTGGGCAAGCTGGTGCGGCCCTTGCCGTAAAGAAAACCCTACTGTGGTAAAAGCTTATGATAATTATAAGGCCAAAGGTTTTACAGTACTAGGAGTATCATTGGATGCTGATGAGGCTGCCTGGAGAAAGGCAGTTAAAGAAGATGGACTGCCTTGGACACAGGTCTTAAATGATAAGCAAGTCGGTGCACAACGCTTATATGACGTAAAAGCAATTCCAGCTAATTTTCTGATTGATCCACAGGGGAAAATAATTGCCACCAATTTAAGAGGCCCTGAGTTGGAACAGGCGCTTGAGAAATTTATAAAGTAGGATAGTTAAATTTTAATAAATCACCAATGATCAGACTAAAAATATTGGTGTCACTGATATTGTGGCATGGAGCGCTATATGCTCAGAAAATTAACACCGTTCTTTTAAAGAATGCAACTATTATTGATGGTGATGCAGCAGTAAAGCCGCGCATCGGCTCCCTACTGATAGAGAATGGGATCATAAAATCGGTATCCTTTGGCCAGTTAAAGAAGGTAAGCCCAGGCGCCAAAGTGATTGACTGTACCGGTAAATTTATCAGTCCGGGTTTAATGGATAGCCATGTTCACCTGGCTACGGCAGACTTAAGCAATGTAGAAAAGGCACGCTTGTCGACTGACAGCATCTTAGTCAATCTCTTGAAGCATGGCATCACTACCGTAAGGGATATGGCTGGCAATGCACCGTATCTGGCCTATTACAAAAGTGCCATAGAGAACGACAAAGTTTTAGGCCCGGATATTTATTATGCCGCACAATTTGCAGGTCCGGGATATTTTAAAATGATGGGCAACGGAAGAAAGGGAGAGAAAGACCTTGGCAATTCAGCCTGGTATAGGGCCATCAGTCAGAAGTCTGATGTAAAACAGGCCATCACAGATGCAAAAAAAGCAGGTGTCACCGGAATAAAGATCTATGCTGACCTGAGTAAAGAGCTGATCAGGGAAATCACGGAAGAAGCACACAGACAAGGTTTGCTGGCCTGGGCACATGCAGCCATCTTTCCGTCCAAGCCGATGGATGTAGCTATAGCAGGGGTCAACAGCATGTCGCATGCAAATGATCTGGTGTTTCAGCAAATCAAAGGAGATACCATATCGATAGGTGCGGCATGGGCGCAAGTTTACAAAGGATTGAGACTTGACAGCGCAGTTCGTGATCAGTTGCTTCTGGAGATGAAAAAGCACAATACCTTTCTGGACCCCACTGTTTTTCATGCTGAAAATAACAAGATGGTAAATGCAGTATTGATCACCAGCAGGGCTCATCAGTTGGGTATAAAAATCGTTACCGGAACAGATTGGATCTACCCTACAAAAGACGAGCCTGTGCCCTTGCTTGATGAAATGAAATTGCTGACCTCAAAATGTGGCATGACGAATCTGGAAGTGATACAAGCAGCTACATTAAATGGTGCGGAGGTAACAGGACTAAAAGACCGAGGAGCCATAAGAGTAGGGAAGAGGGCTGATTTGCTAATTCTGGATTCAAATCCCGAGCAGAATCTTGAGGCGCTGTTTAAACCTCATACTGTTTTCCAAAAAGGTAAAATGGTATTTCAGAGAAAATAAATCTGGTATTCTGTGATAAAAAAAGCGGAAGTGATCATACCGACCACTCCCGCTTATCTAAATTAACGCTCTCGTAATATAATACGCTCAGGAAATCGGAATATTGTATAGTGCTGGAAATATTTTTTAATCCCTACTTTTGCGGCAACAATAAATCGAATGCCTAGAAAGAGAATTAGAAAACACTACCGCAGGGCCAGGTATGTATTGTACCGTGAAACCCTGATCGACACGAAGGAACACATCCTTACATTTATAGGTTCTTTCGTAGGAATTGGTCTCATAGGCTTGCTAAACAGCCAATACCTGGTGGCCAATGACAACCTGTTTTTAATTGGCTCTTTTGGTGCATCTTCGGTATTGATTTATGGAATTCCCAATAGTCCGCTGGCACAGCCCCGCAATTTAATAGGCGGACATGTGCTGTCAGCCATTATCGGCGTCACAGTCCTGAAGCTTTGTCCATCCGAACTTTGGCTTGCCTGCGCTTTGGCAGTATCCTTGTCGATTGTCGCTATGCAAATCACAAAAACTTTGCACCCGCCTGGTGGTGCTACTGCTTTAATAGCAGTTACAGGAGGTGCAAAGATCAAGGCTATGGGTTATCTGTACGTGTTATCACCAGTGCTTTCCGGGGTGTTGATTTTATTTATGGTTGCCGTGATCTTCAACAATCAAAGACACAGAAAATACCCGGCAAAACCACTGTTTAAAAGCAGAAGGATCAAATAAAAGTTTATTCCATTTTTTTAACACCCATAGCATATTGAATGCCGCCAAGTATGTGTTTTAAAAATAAAGGGTCTGTATAAGATTCTTCCACGTGCCCAAGTGCGGTGTAAAATGACCGACCGCCGTCAAAATCATGATACCAGGCTACAGGATGTTCAGTGCCATTGATACCACCTTTGTAGCTTTTTTCATCCAGGTTGATCAATACTTTTAGCCCTTTCTGGATGTCTTTAAAATTGTACCATTCATCTTTTCTTTTCCATACCTCGGGAAGGTGCTTTGTTGCAATGGTTTTGTTGTTCAAAACCTGCAGTTCTGCTACCTGTTGTGCAGGATGGCTGGTAAAGTATGCACCAGCTAATTTTCCATACCATGCCCAGTCGTATTCTGTATCAGTTGCGGCATGAATCCCTGCATATCCACCACCTGCACGTATATAATCTTCAAAGGCTTTTTGTTGGGCATCATTAAATATATCGCCAGTAGTACTCAAAAAAACAACTGCGGCATATTTTTTAAGGTTTTTTGGGGTGATCAGTTCAGAATTTTTAGTGGTATCTACATCAAAATCATTCTCTAATCCTAATTTTTGAATTGCGGCAATCCCTTCATCGATGGACGAGTGATGGAAGCCAGCGGTTTTAGAAAATACCAATATCCGTTTCTTTTTCGCAGAAACAGGGTTGCTGAAACATAATAGACAAACTACTGCCAGCGTGAAAAGTGCTAAAGATCTATACATTGTGTGTTGTTTTATAAGGCAAGTTAGTAAAATTCGTTTAAATCTTTATCTGTCTGTCCATCTTCCGTTCGCTTCTGCTTAAGGTTTGCTGCACACTTGCTTAAGGGTTGGTTCGATTGGAAACGCAGCAACCCTTAAGGTGATACGGAGGAAGGCTTTAGGCGAAGCGGAAGCATAGTAAGGGAAGACTTACATATTCGGATGGAAAAATCCCTTTGGAAATACCAAAGGGCTTTTATTATAATTTTTCTATTTCTTGAATCACCCGGCGACAGGGCAGGGGTTATTTATTTTTGCTGTTTAAGCTCAAACGGATTTCTCTGACATATTCAATGGATACTTCAGCTATTTCCGCGGCTTTTTCGTCGGAAACACCAAGTTTGGTAAGCAGGTTTTCGATTACGGTATGACGAGTTTTTTCTGCTCCTTTGCGATAAAAGATGTCGTTTTCTTCTTTAAAAAATGTACTTACTGATTGCATAGCTTTTTCTAATTGATGTTCAACATTGGTTCGCAATTGTACAAATATACGTAGGTTTCGTCCTCTCGAACGAATATGAGAGATCTCGAAGCAAAATAAATTGCAAAAGATGTTTTGGAAGGCGGAAAACCATTAAGTACTTTGTCAAAAGATTTTCCTGATTTATAAAACTATGAAAATGCTATATTATCTATTCTTTAGTCTCTGCCTGATTCAATTCCTTACGGTGATACCTTATAATGGCTTTCAATTCTTCTTGCATATATTACGTGATGGTTTATTTAGTTCTTATAAACCATTTACAGCAATACCAACTTACAAAGTTATTAGTAAAATTATGGCATATATTTATCTTCTAAGTTTACTCATCGGTTTGTTGCTACCGTTAGCATATAAGATGGATGCTAAACTGAAGTATAGACTCGAAGTGGTATTCGGATCAATTGCATTAATTATTTTAGTTCTGGGTGGACGAACCCTGAAGCTAATCTTTGCATAATTGAAAAACCTTTTATTAATGAATATATTTTATAAAATTTTAAATATTGCTGGCGTTGTATTTGCGCTTTGGTTTGCTGTTACAGCTTGGCTATGGACCTACAATGGAGCTCTTTATATTTCTTATCCATTTGGATTGATTAGCTTATTGATTTTGTTGTTTTCCCCATCAAAATACGGAAAGAAAATAATGAAATATTCGCTAGCAATAGGATTTATAGTTTCAATGATGGCCTTATTGTTTTACAGGTGATAAACGCTCAGAAAAAACATAGTAATTGAAAAGCGGACATTTTAATTTTTTTATGTTCGCTGTTGAGAGCGTTAATAATAAAGCAGGTATCTGTCCTCTGTGGAGGTTTCGGCAATAGTAGCCAGGTAATTTTGAAACCTGCTGCCCACTCATTTCGCTTCAAAGTGTGCAATAAATAATTTGCAAACTATCCACTTGACTGATTTTAAGTGCATTAGATGAATTTCTGTTGGGATCTGAACTCTTGGGTGGTAGTTCTGATTTTAAGAGCGTAGTGAAGCGCTAATGGTCAGAATTTTTGATTGAGAAAGGTTTTGTGTAGAGCGAGTGAGATGAGA
>NZ_JAVTSP010000010.1:0-89166 GCF_032678645.1 Pedobacter frigoris | reverse complement strand
TTATAAATTTTAGAAGAAATGAAAACATTGAGTTTAAGGTCGGCTTGGGTGCCGACGAGGAAAAGTATAGAAAGGGTTTTGCAACTGGTGATTGTGTTGCTGGTTTGGTATACAGCGCCGCTGTTGTTTGATTTGCCGCAGGGGAATTCTTTTGAGATTGCAAAGAGTATTGGGTTAATGCTGGTTTTGGCACTGGTGGCGTTTGTAATGGTGATTGCGGTTTGCTGGTGGTTGCTCGGTCGCGTATTGGTGGTGTTGGAGTTGCCATTGATTGGTAGTATGGTTTTACGTTTTAATGAATTGGAGTTATGGGAGCAGGTAAGGGTTTGTTTTGGGCTGTTTGCATTGTTTGTTTTTGCGGCAGTAGGGGTTATTGTAGCGGTGTTGTAAGGTATGGGACAGGAAGTAGAGAGATTGCCACGGGGCGAAGCGCCCCTCGCAATGACGCAGCTCGCATTATCGAAATCGCCAGAAAAGAAATTGGCGTGGTGGAAAGAACTGGTAAAAACGATGGTGCCAGAATTGCTGAATATATTGCTTACTGCAATATTAAATCGCCGGCGCCGTACTGCGCGGCCTGGGTAAGTTGGTGTTTTGGGCAGGCGGGATATTTACAGCCACGAACGGCATGGAGTCCGGCACTGTTTCCGAAAGAGAGGTTGGTAATAGATTCTTCGCATGCTCTGAATGACAAAAAAAGGAATGACGAAAACCTGAGAGGATGCGTTGCTGGTATTTACTTTAGCTCGCTAAAACGGGTAGCGCATTGCGGAATTGTGGAGGCTGTCCGAAATGACTGGTGTACGCTCATCGAAGGGAATACCAACGTAAAAGGAAGCAGGGACGGTGATGGTGTATGGCGAAGGATCAGGCATAAGAGGACAATTCACTGCTTTGCGGATTGGGTAAAATAAAACTAGAATGTTATGGGAATTTTAAAAAATGGAATATGGGGTGGGATCAGCGGTAAGGTGGGGAATAAGATTTATTATATGTATAAGGGAAAGCAGGTGACACGTATGGTTGGGCGGAATTTAAAGCCGCCCACCGTAAAGCAGCTGGCTAATCGGCAGCAGATGAAAGTGGTCATTGATTTTCTGAGGCCAATCATGCCTTTTATACAGGTTGGGTTTGGTACAGAAGCAACGAAGACCAATAGGATTCCATATCATTTGGCGGTTGGTGTAAATAAGAAACAGGCTTTGAAGGGTGATTATCCGGAGATGGAGATCGACTACGAAAATGTGGTGCTAAGTATAGGGGAGCTGGAAGGGTTGACTGATGTTTCGGTAAGTGTGGTTGGCAATCCAGAAGAAGGTTTCTCTTTGCGGTTTGATTGGCAGGTAAATGCTGAAGATGGGGATTTTCCGAGATGTGATGACCAGGTGTTGCTGATGGCTTATTTTCCAAAGGAGGTGAAAGATTATCCTGCTTGTTATTCGATAGCGGGAGCAAAGCGTAGTGCAGGACAGGATGTTTTGGAGCTGCCCTTCTACATTGCAGGTAAGCCTATTGAGGTGTATGTTTCTGTGATTTCGGAGGATAAGACTGAGGTGGCAAGTAGTAGGTATCTGGGGAGGTATGTGGTTTATATGGCGGAATATTGATGAATTGAAATTAAAATGGATATTATTATTATCATTATTGTTATATTTGGATATAATTATATCCATAATGAAATCAAAAAAAATTGTCGTCTTTCCCAAATATCAAAAAATCTGGGATCAGCTTGGCGAGAATATCAAGCTTGCTTAATTTTGACCCCTTCTTTTTTCATCGAAAGATATATCCTTTTTATTGCCTGAAACTTTGGATCTTCCGAATAAGTAGGTAAGACCAAGAGTAAAGGTTTTATAATCATAGTCCGTTTTATCTGTCTGCACAAAATCACTATAATGGACATCGTATTTACTTACGTTGCCAAGAAAATAAGCCGGGCTGATGATCAAATTGTTATTAAGCAACTTTATCCTGGCTCCGGTTCTGAAACTACGTTGGCTGTATGTGTAAATATTTCTATCTGTTGATGGAAGGTTTTGACTGTAATTCAGATAAAAACTTAACAAGTTAGTTGCCTTAAAACTATTATTGACACTAAATGAGGCAGAAGTTCCTTTCGGAGTACTGATAGCCGCTACTTTAGATTTTGGGGAGGCATAGGAAAAAGAGGCGGAGATGCTATTGTCCCACCATTTGGATAATGACCGGTTAAAGGATACATAGGCCCCAAGGTTATCCTGAGTCAAAAAGTTTCCTCTACTGTTAACCACTGCCGGGCCATTAACCGTGATAAGGTTTGAAATTATGTCACTAATATGTTGTGTAAATACCGTAAAAGAAAACATGCCTTTATATAAGTAGTTAAGTTCTACATTATTACTGTATGAAGGTAAGAGCAATGGATTCCCAGTTGAATAAGTATAAATATTTGTATAATAGGCAAATGGGTTTAAGGAATTCAGGCTTGGCCGATTTATCCTCTTGGAATAATTTAGAGAAAAAACATTGCTTTCATCAGCCTTGTAGACAATATAGGCTGTAGGGAATAAGGCGCCATAATTACGTTTGTTACGCTGGTCTAAAGTAGGCGAATAACCATCCATCAGGGTATACTCATAGCGCAATCCTGCTTTGGCTGTCCACTTTTTTGATAGATTAGACTCCATACTGTAATAAGCGGCCAGGTTGCTTTCGGTATAGTTGAATTCGTTGCTACGTGTTCTATCCAACAAGAAATTTTCGCCGATATAATTATAGTATTCAACGTCAGCATTGTTGTTAAAATTTGCAAGCTTAATACCTGATTCTATTTTGGCCCATTTATAAGGCATTGTTAAATCTGACTGAAAAGACCAGATATTGTACTTTGAAGAGTTATTATTCTGAACACTGGTATAGGTGTTTTCAGATTCAGAAACAAAATCATTTCTCATTTCAGGTTTGTTCATAAAAAAATTAACAGAACTACTTAATTTCTTTCCAGTCGAATCAAGTTTTAAATCATGGTATAGATTTAATGTTTGTGTAAATAATGGTCTTGAAAATTTTCCTGTAGTTTTTAAAACCGAGTCAATCGTATTGCCGGTGACAAAGCTATAGTTATTACTAAAAGTTGTATTCGATTTATTATCCGAAATATTATAAATAAGCCCGATGTTATTGTGCTTGTTTAACTCATAATCTATACTTAAACCTGTTTGCAAACCAGGTGACTTTCCTAAGCGTTGTTCATCGCTTAGAATTTCATTAGGACGCCCAGTTATATTGACCGATTCTTTAATGATATAGCGATAATTTGATTGACCAAATGTAAAGGAGCTGTTAATTTTTTTGGACCGAAAAAAAAGTGCTAGATTATTGTTGTACGATGCATAGGAACTTTGCAAGTATGTTGAACTCAATGATCCGCTCCAGCCCAAAGATTCGTTTTTCTTTAAAACAATGTTAATCAAACCACCATTCCCCTGCGCCTCATACTTTGCCGGTGGGGTGGTTATGATTTCGATTTTTTCTATATTTTCAGACCTCAGTGTTTTCAGGTAGTTTACAAGGTCAGTTCCACTTAAATTGATGATTTTTTCATTTACCATAACCGCCATACTGCCTTTGCCCACCATAGATATGCTATTTTCGGAGACTGTTAAAAGAGGTGCAACTCGTAAGGCCTCAAAGAGAGAAGTGCCATTTGCCATTATAGTGTTGTTCAGGTTAAATATTAATCGGTCAACCTTTCGTTCAAGAAGAGGTTTTTTAGCCTCAACGGTCACTTCTCGAAGCTCTTTTTCTTTTCTTTCGAGGACGATATCAGTTAATGTGACTGAAGAACCGTCGAATTTAATATTGTTTAGCAACCGAGTGTGATAACCTAGGAGAGAAACCTTCGCCGTAAACACACCATTGCTTAAATTGCTAAGTTCGAAGTATCCTTCTCTATTGCTTACTCCATATTTTACAACACTAGAATCGGCAACATTTAAGAGTGCCACAGTTACATTTTCAATTCCAGGTCCCCCAGTTTCTTTTACCTTGCCAGAAATTGTCTGTGCAGTACTACGATAAATTATGCCGAGAGATACCAGGAGAATTAGTACACATATCTTACAAAATATTTTCATATAAATAATTTGATTAGTTTATGGATAGGACACGACTAATCCAAAAACGTTGCACCGCAACAAAATCAAACCCATTAGCATCAGGTACAGGTCTGTACCCATATTTCGGAGCAAAGTAGCTATTTTGGTAGTGAGTGTTTTTAAAAAATAAAGGGATTGGTGTTCAACCAATCCCTTTTCGTGGAGCCGAAGGGGTTCGAACCCTTGTCCAGTTGTGTGATAAATTATGCCTTCTACATGCTTATTTTCCAATTAATTGTAGGGATCTGGCGGGCTGGAAACCGACCTAGCCTTTCACCTTAGGTGCTTTATCTCACAATTGTACCACACCTTACAATTGCCAGCGTTGTTATTTCGATGCCCCATATTCTAACCTAACATCGCAGCAGTTAGAGGGACAAAAGCTAAGCTAATTCTAAATTAGGCAGCTAAGGCGTAGTTATTTTCGCCAATTATAGTGTGAACGTTCTCTTTTAAGTGCTCTCCGTACAACGCACTGCATGCTAACATACTCAGCGCCACCCTGTCAAATCCAAAACGGCCCCATTGTATGCATCAAACCTAAAGCCTGATGCATACAAAAGTACTAAAATTATGCCATAGTTTTACCAGGATACTGCTTTAAAGCTGCATCCAGACAATCCATAGCTTTGTTAAGATCTTCTGTGTTAAGAACATAAGCCATCCTAACTTCATCTTTTCCAGACCCTGAAGTCGAATAAAAACCGGTAGCAGGTGCCATCATCACAGTCGCTCCTTCATGTTCGAAGCTTTCCAGTATCCATTGACAGAATTTGTCTGAATCGTCAATTGGCAGTTTCGCCACTACGTAGAATGCACCACCTGGATTCGGGCAAAAAACGCCCTCAATTGCATTTAATCTTTTTACTAAGGTGTCTCTTCTTAAAGTATATTCTTTATTTACCGCTTCAAAATAGCTATCAGGAGTATCTATTGCAGCTGTTCCTGCAATTTGTTCTACCATTCCCGGACTTAACCTTGCCTGGGCAAATTTTAGCCCCGATTTGATGACTTCTTTGTTTTTTGTAATCAGACATCCCAATCTGGCACCGCAAGCACTATAGCGTTTAGAAACGGTATCCATGACCACGACATTCTGGTCTAGTCCTTCAAGATGCATTGGAGAAATGAATTCCCTACCATCATAACAGAATTCACGGTAAGCTTCGTCTGAAAATAAGAATAAGTCATATTTCAGGCATAGTGCTTTTAATGCATCCAGTTCTTCTTTTGAATATAAATAGCCCGTGGGGTTATTTGGATTACATATGATGATGGCCTTTGTTTTATCGGTGATTAGTTTTTCAAACTCAGCGATCGGCGGCAAAGCAAATCCATTTTCGATATAAGAGAGGATTGGCTTTACAACTACATTGCTCATACATGCAAATCCATTGTAGTTTGCATAAAATGGCTCGGGAATGATGATTTCGTCACCTTCGTTTACGCAAGTCTGCATGGCAATAGTGATGGCTTCTGAACCTCCTACAGTTACCAGAATGTCTTCAGGAGTGATATTATACCCTAATTTGTTATAATATTCAGCAAGCTTAGTCCTGTAACTTAAAGTTCCTTCAGAAGGAGTATAGGCCCATACATCGAAATCGATATTTTTAATGGCATTGAGCATGCCCTCAGGGGTAGCGATGTCTGGTTGCCCTATATTTAGATGATATACTTTTTTACCCGCTTTTTTTGCCTGATCAGCAAATGGAGTTAATTTTCTAATTGGCGAAGCGGGCATTTGTATCCCTTTTTCTGAAATCTTTGGCATGGCACAAAAATAAAAAACCTCGTTGATTAACGAGGTTTTAATTGCAAATATCTTGTGAAAATTATTTAGTACTGTTGCCAGCTACAGTTTCCCCTTTTATATAAAGTACTTTAGTAGTAGTTTTTGCATTTGAAGTGATCGTGATACTTTTACTGAACGGCAAAGCTGCTCCAGTTGGATTATATGTCACTTTAATCGTTCCTGTCTCGCCTTTTTTTACCGGTGTTTGTGTATACTCAGGTACAGTACATCCACAAGTAGTTTCAACTTTACTAAGAATCAGGGGCTGGTCTCCAATGTTAGTGAACTTAAATTCTACAGATGCAGGTTTGTTCAAAGGAATTTTTCCAAAGTCATAAGTTTCCTTGTCAAATTTAAATTCTGCAGGCTTAGATTGAGCATTGGCAGCAACACTTAATCCTATAAACAGTGTAAATAATACTAATAGCTTTTTCATCTTTTTAATTGGGTTTTAAAACAAATTTAATGTTTTCGTTGGTAAAACAAAAAGTATTCCAACATATAAATTCCATTACACAGTTAAGTCATACTTTATATTTTGTGTATCTTTGCTGCATAACTGATTTGCTTATGATGCCAAATGTGAAACTGACTACTAACCCTATTGATGCTTCAGAGTTAAGTTTTGACGACTTCAAAACGATTGTTATCAAGGACTATAAAATTGCCTTTGAAAGCCGGCAGGCAAGTTTATTGGGTCGAAAGGAAGTATTAACAGGCAAGGCCAAATTCGGTATTTTTGGCGATGGTAAAGAGGTTCCACAAATTGCAATGGCTAAGGCCTTTAAAAACGGTGACTGGAGATCAGGTTATTATCGTGATCAGACATTTGCATTTGCTACCGGTATTTGTACACTGAAAGAGTTTTTCGCACAGCTATATGCAAATCCAAGTGTTGAAGCAGATCCTGCATCAGCAGGCCGACAAATGAACTGTCATTTTGCTACCCGTTCTATTAATGAAGATGGAAGCTGGAAAAATCTGACAGAAATTAAGAACTGTTCATCCGATATTGCACCGACAGGCGGACAGATGGCCCGTTTAGTGGGGCTGGCTTATGCTTCGAAATTATACAGACAAAATCCTGAACTCAGTTATTTGAAGAATTTTTCTGTTGACGGAAATGAAGTTGCTTTTGGTACCATCGGCAATGCTTCAACTTCTGAAGGGGTGTTTTTTGAGGCGATCAATGCTGCAGGGGTACTTCAGATCCCTATGGCGATGTCAATCTGGGATGATGCTTATGGAATATCAGTTCCTGCAAAATATCAGACTACAAAAGAAGATATTTCTGAAATCCTTAAGGGGTTTCAACGTGATGAAAATGCAGCTGGGTATGAAATTTATAAAGTAAGAGGCTGGGATTATCCGGCCTTATGCGAAATTTATCAACGTGCAATTGATGTCTGCAGGACTGAACATGTACCCGTACTGATTCACGTGACTGAGGTAACTCAGCCACAAGGGCACTCTACTTCGGGTTCACACGAACGGTATAAAGATAAAGCCCGTTTGGAATGGGAACGCGAATATGACTGTATTCTTCAAATGCGTAAATGGATGATTGAATCGGCCATTGCTACAGAAGAAGAGATTGCTGAACTTGAGGCAACAGCGAAGAAATTGGTAAGGGAAACTCAAAGGGAAGCATGGAATGAATTTTTGGCGACTATAAAAATTGAGAAAGATCAGGTAATTGCGATGATCAATTCGATTGCAAAAGGCAATCAGTCGCTTTTAAAGATTGCAGGACAATTGGCCGGAACACCGGATGCACTCCGTAAGGAAGTGATTTCTGCCGCACGTAAGGTTCTGCGTCTGACTGTACAAAATCCTTCTTCGGAGAGAACTGAGCTGCTGAACTGGTACGTGTCTCAAAATGAATTAAATATAGACAGGTACAATTCTAAATTGTTTACAGACGGAAAAGAGAGTCCGTTTTTAGTTACTCCGGTTAGTGCAGAATACGACGAGGAAAGCCGAATGGTTGATGGTCGTGAATTATTAAATGCATGTTTTGATGCTAATTTTGCACGTGACGAACGCCTGGTAGCTTTTGGTGAAGACCTGGGCGCTATTGGAGATGTAAATCAGGGTTTTGCTGGTTTACAGGCCAAATATGGTGACTTAAGAATAACAGATACGGGAATTAGAGAGATGACCATTGTTGGTCAGGGGATAGGACTTGCCCTGAGAGGATTGAGGCCTATTGCTGAAATTCAATATCTCGATTACCTCTTGTATGCTTTGAATATATTAAGTGATGACCTTGCCAGTTTGTCGTATAGGACTAAAGCGGGGCAAAAAGCACCGGTAATCATTAGGACCAGAGGGCATAGATTAGAGGGCGTATGGCATTCAGGATCTCCAATAGGGATGATCTTAGGGTCGTTAAGGGGGCTGCATATTTGCGTGCCACGTAATATGACGCA
This sequence comes from Pedobacter frigoris, assembly GCF_032678645.1. Taxonomy (GTDB): domain Bacteria; phylum Bacteroidota; class Bacteroidia; order Sphingobacteriales; family Sphingobacteriaceae; genus Pedobacter; species Pedobacter frigoris_A. The sequence continues at coordinate 80,803 of NZ_JAVTSP010000010.1, read as the reverse complement.
GGCCGCGGGCATGTACAACACGTTGTTCAGGTCTGACGAGCCAGCGCTCGTAATCGAGTGTTTGAACGGGTATAGGTTGAAAGAGAAACTTCCGGAGAACGTCGGGGCCTATACTGTGCCTTTAGGGAAAGCGGAGATCGTTAGACAAGGTACTGATATTACAGTTGTTTCCTATGGTTCGACTTTAAGAATAGTAGAAGAAGCAGCGGAGGAACTTGCTCAGTTTGGTATTTCCGTTGAGATTATTGATCCGCAAACTTTGCTTCCTTTTGATACAGATCACTTGTGTGCACAGTCATTAAGTAAAACAAACAAATTACTTGTGGTAGACGAGGACGTTCCTGGTGGCGGCGCTGCGTTTATCCTGCAGCAGATATTGGAAGAGCAAAACGGGTATTATCATCTGGATGGTCAGCCAAAGACATTAACCGCTAAAGCCCATCGTCCCCCATATGGCTCTGACGGAGATTACTTCAGTAAGCCATCTGTTGATGATGTGGTAGAAACTGTATATCAGATGATGAATGAAAGCTATCCGGGTAAATACCCCGCTATATTCTAAATAGAAACAAAACAAGCAGGTTACAACCTGCTTGTTTTGTTTCTGAGCAAATGATCTGCAATTACTAAGGCAGCCATCGCTTCAACAATAACTACTGCACGAGGCACAACACAAGGGTCATGCCTTCCTTTTCCTTTAATTTCAGCAGCTTCACCGGCAGCATTAATTGTCTGCTGATTGTGCATAATTGTTGCTACAGGTTTAAATGCAACTGAAAAATTAATTTCCATTCCGTTAGAGATCCCACCTTGTATACCTCCGGAGAAATTGGTCAGTGTTTTAGGCGTACCCTCGTTTGCCAGAAAAATATCATTGTGTTCTGATCCTCGCATTTCACTTCCAGAAAATCCGGAACCATACTCAAAACCGTGAACAGCATTGATACTTAACATCGCTTTGCCCAGGTCTGCATGTAGTTTGTCAAACACAGGCTCTCCAAGTCCAACGGGACAATTCTTAATGATGCAGCTGACTTTGCCGCCTACTGTATCACCATCCTTGCGTATACCATCGATAAATTCAATCATTTGATGAGCTGTGGCGGGATCCGCACAACGCACTATGTTTTCTTCCCTGATGGCCAGTAGCTCATCTATGTTGTCGTGGATTAAATTTGGTGCCTGAATTTGTCCTACTGAAGATACGTGTGCAAAGATTTCAATACCATGATGCTTTAGCAGTAATTTGGCTATTGCTCCGGCCGCAACACGGGCAGCTGTCTCACGCGCTGAAGAACGTCCGCCGCCACGATGATCTCTGATGCCGTATTTCGCATCATAAGTATAATCAGCATGTGAAGGACGATAAACATCTGTATTGTGATTGTAATCTTTACTGCGCTGATCTTCATTTGGAATCAGCATTGCGATGGGTGTTCCTGTACTTTTACCTTCAAAAACTCCTGAAAGGATCTGTACAGTATCACTTTCCTTACGTTGTGTTGTAATTTTGGATTGCCCCGGTTTCCTTTTGTCTAATTCCGATTGTATAAAATCCAGATCTATCGGTAATTGTGCCGGACAACCGTCTAATATCACTCCGATGGCTATTCCATGGGACTCGCCAAAAGTTGTGATTCGAAATAATTGACCAAATGTATTGCCTGCCATTTTGCTGTTCTGTTAAAATTAAATCTCTTTGACTGTAAATCCTGCCTTTTCCAGATCTTTCCAGAAATCAGGATATGATTTTTCAACCACATTCATGTCTTCCAGTTCAACCTCTTTAATCATAAGACTAAGCGGAGCGAAAGCCATGGCCATCCGGTGATCTTCATAGGTTTCAAAAGTAACCTTTTCAGGGAAATGAAGTCCATCGCAATTCAAAGTATAGATTAAATTGTCTTCCTTTAAAGCCACACCGATTTTTGAAAGTTCATTCTGTAAAGCCTTAACGCGATCCGTTTCTTTGATTTTTAGTGTTTCCAGACCAGTGAATGAAAGGTTTTTGCCAATTGCGGCTGCGCATACAATGATGGTCTGGGCAAGGTCAGGGCAGTCTTTTAGATCTAACACCTGATCATCAAAACTTTTTTCAGCAGAGGTAAGCACTATTCCTTTTGATGTTTTATTTGTGTTGACACCAAAAGCCTCCATGATTTTCCTGATTCTGCTATCTCCCTGTAAGCTTTTATCTTTTAGGTAAGGCAATTCTATAGTAGCTTTATCACTTAATGCAGCAATACTATACCAATAGGAGGCAGCGCTCCAATCCGGCTCAACGGCCAGGGTTGATGCTTTGAATTGCTGCGGTTTAATGGTGATGCTATTTCCGTTCCAACTGTGCTTAATTCCAGTTTCCTCTAACATATCAAGTGTCATCTTTACATATGGAAGCGAGGTAAGTTCACCTTCTATTTCCAAAGTAAGACCTTGTGTTAATGTTGGAGCAATCATTAACAGTGCTGAAATGTATTGACTGCTAATGTCACCTTTAATCTTTACGGAATCCATCTGCTGTTGCAACGGCCCTATTATAGCTATTGGTGGATAGCCATCCTGTTCCAGATAAGAAAGTGATGCGCCTATACTTTTCAATGCTTCAGCAAGAATACCAATGGGACGCTGTTTCATTCTTTCTGTTCCCGTTAATATAAAATTTCCGGGAAGAGTTGAAAGATAAGCTGTTAAAAAACGCATAGCAGTGCCCGCAGGTCCCACATCAACAGTTTGCTGATGTGGATCATTCTGCGAAATATTATTTAGTATGCGATTTAAGGTTACCGTATCAGCAGCATTAGACATGTTGTCAATATCCACCAGGCCTTTACTTAAGGAACTAATGATCAATGCCCTATTACATTCACTTTTGGAACCTGTGAGTGTAATCTCTGTATTGATATGTTTGTTTCCATTAAAAGAAACAACCGCATGTTTACTCATTGTTAAGATTTAACTTCAGTATGTGCTTCTGCTGCGATTCCTTTTTCTGCTTTGCCAGCATTCATGATTTCAGTTTGTTTGCGGATAGACTCACCGTGAACAAGCTCAAGGAATTTTTCAGTGAAATTAAGGTCTAATTTTAATGCTTTGGCAAATGAAATACCCTTTTTGATGATGGCATCCCAACGATTTACCTGTAAGATCGTTACCTGATTGTCACGTTTAAATTCACCGATTTTTCCAACGATAGCCATACGCTCACCTAATTTTTGCAATAGCAAATCGTCGATTTTGTCAATCTGCTTACGTAATTCAGCTAACTGATCAGTAAATGCTTCGTTTTTAGATTCAGGCTCACGTACAGTAAGACGGTCTGCAAGTTCAGCTAAAGCTGCAGGCGTTACTTGTTGTTTTGCATCTGTCCATGCAACAGAAGGGTCTACGTGTGACTCAATCATTAATCCCTGCATGTCTAAGTCTAATGCTTTTTGAGAGATGTAAGGAATAAGTTCCCTATTACCGCAAATGTGACTTGGGTCGTTAATGATTGGCAATTCAGGACATAGTGTTTTCAACTGGATGGCAAGCTCCCACATAGGTTCATTACGGAAAGAACTCTTTTCGAAAGAAGAGAAACCACGGTGGATTGCACCTAATTTAGTAATACCCGCACGGTTGATACGTTCAAGAGCACCAGCCCAAAGCTGAAGATCAGGATTAACCGGATTTTTAACTAAAACAGGGATGTCTACACCTTGCAACGCATCAGCAATTTCCTGAACTGTAAAAGGGTTTACAGTAGAACGTGCACCAATCCACAAGATATCTACCCCTGCGGCTAAAGCTTCTTCAACGTGTTTGGCATTAGCAACCTCAACTGCAGTTGGTAATCCTGTTTCTGCCTTAGCTCTTTTCAACCATTCCAAGCCAATACTTCCGATACCTTCGAATTCTCCCGGACGGGTACGTGGCTTCCAGATTCCAGCTCTTAATACAGATACTTTTCCTGTTGCAGCCAATAAATGTGCCGTGGTTAGTAATTGTTCTTCAGTTTCTGCGCTGCAAGGTCCAGAAATGATTAGGGGTTCGTTGTTGATGTTAAGCCAGGTGTTTAAAGGCTGAATGTTTAATTGTAATTTCATTGTTTTTGGGGTTTGATATTGTGTTATATTTTAAATTCTTATTTGTTTTCCAGTGTTATACTTTGTCATTCTTTTGGTATTCACCCATAATGTTGAAGTTTACGGTGTACTTAAGTGCCTGACGGATTGCTTTGTCATATTTCTCCATGTCCTTCCATTCCATGTCTACGTAGAAATAATATTCATTTCTTTTTCCCAAAACGGGCATACTCTGTATTTTGGTAAGATTTACCTTTTGCTCAGCAAAAATATTCAGCACCTTAGATAATGCACCTACATGGTTTCCAACCTGAAAACAGATGGAGGCCTTGTTGATTTCAGTTAATTCCTCTGTCTTATCACTTTTAAGAATTAGGAAACGTGTATAATTCTTTTTGTTGGATTCTATCCTTCTTTCGATGATGTTCAGTCCGTATAGCTCCGCAGCAAGAGAATTAGCGATGGCTACAGTGTCGGTAAGTTGTTCATCTCTGATCTTTTTGGCACATGCAGCAGTATCGCTTCCTTCAATTACCTGGATATTTGGATAATCATAAAAGAAGTCGACACACTGGCGCAAAGCAATAGGGTGGGAGGTAGCAAATTTGATATCTTCAAATTTTACTCCTGGTAAAGCCATCAGGTTGAGCTGTATTGCAAGGTAAACTTCTCCCACAACCGCGAAGTTGTATTCTCTGATCAATGTATAGTTTGGCAAAAGGCTACCAGCAATAGAATTCTCAATAGCCATGATCACAAAATCAGCATCTCCTTTTTCCAGGCTTTCGCATGTTTGTTTAAAAGAGTTGCATTCAATGGTTTGAATGTCTCTTCCGAAAAATTTGAAGGCCGCCTCCTCGTGAAAAGATGCTTTGATACCCTGGATTGCTACTCTTGTTTCTTTTTTCATTTGCTGTTCTGCGTTTTTGCTCTAAACGAAAAAAGTCCCGGTTTTTGACCGGGACTTTTCGTATACATTTATCTTGTTTGATTATATTGCATATTAGTCCCGGCTCTTACTAAAGTAGTAAAAGTAACCAAACCAATATGTAGTGATGTTGTTCAAAATTTCTTTTTTTATTTTTCCAAATGTAGCAACAAAATTTAATTTGTCAATAGTTAATTTAAAAAAATTATTTATTGTTTGTAACGAGCTTGAAATCTCCTACAGAATTTAAGCTTATGAAGGTGATTTTGCAAGGGCATTGTAATAGTTTAAACTTGCTAAAATATCGGCTTCAGCTACCCTACAGTTAAATGCACAGGACCCAATGCTATTCAAAAGGGAAAACATAATCTCTCCGTTTTCATTCTTTTTATCGCTTTGCATAAATTCTAACAATTGACCAAAGCTTTCCTTTTTAATTTGATACGATGGGTAAGTTTCAAGAATATAATTGCTGATATCTTCCAGTTCATCACCGGTCAGCGTATTATTACTCACAGACAAAAATCCTTCACAAACCATTCCTATGGCGATGGCCTCTCCATGAGTAAGCGGGCTTTTGTCATTAATTAATGAATAAGTTTCTACCGCATGTCCGATTGTGTGACCAAAATTCAGGATTTTTCTTAATCCCTTTTCATGCGGGTCTTCAGTTACTACTTCATTTTTTATATTAACAGAGGTGTAAATAGCTTCTGCTTCGATCTCTTTGTAATTTCCTTTTTTTAACTCTTCGTAATAACCTTTATCGGCAATAAGGCCGTGTTTGATCATTTCTGCAAATCCTGACAGCATTTCTCTCTCAGGCAATGTTTTTAAGAATTTGGTTTCGATAAATACTGATTGCGGAAGGGTGAAAGTTCCAACCATATTTTTTACATTGTCGATATCTATTCCTGTTTTGCCCCCAACGGAAGCATCTACCTGAGATAGCAGGGTAGTAGGGATATTGATAAAGTCGATCCCTCTTTTATAAGTAGAAGCTACAAACCCACCAAGATCTGTAACTACACCACCACCAAGATTGATCATCAGACATTTTCTGTCAGCCCCAAAGTCAAGTAATGTTTTCCAGATGCCAATGCAGAAATCTATGTTTTTATTTTCCTCACCCGGATCGGTTTCAATCAGATCGAAACCAGTAAAGTCGTCAAGCATTTCCTGGAATACAGGTAAGCAGAATTGCGAAGTATTTCCATCTGCGAAGACAAATATTTTACTGTATTTGCCAGACTCCAGTACTTCAGTAAGAGGGCTTAATTGAGTTTCGAAATGTATGGTATGTCCGGCGCTATCAAGTTTGTTCATTAAATTACATTTATTTTCTGACCCATAAAATCAATTACATCTCCTACACGTACTTTTAAACGCTTGCGGTAATCTACTTTTCCATTGTATTTCACCAAACCATCTTCAACAACAGTTTGTGCTTCTCCTCCGCTTTGTACCAGTGCAGTTGCCTTTAACAACTGAATGAGGGGAATAAATTCGCCTTCTAATTTGAATTGTATCATTGTATGGCAAACTTAAGAAAAATGCTTTTACAATTTATTGAATATAAAATGCATTTATTTATAAAGTGTTATACCACTGATAGCAATGGAATTTATATTTTTGCGGACGATTTTGATTAACAGAAATTTTAAATGGAACTATCCCCCAAAAAAACACTGAACTTTGACAATACAGAAGTTGCTTTTCGCAACAAGTCTAATGGTGAATTGAATGCTGCATACTGGCTTTTTAAAATCATCAGCAGCAATTTCCTTACTAAAGTAGGTCCGCCGATCACGAATTTCTTTATGAATATTGGAATGCCAATTAAGGGAATTATTAAGGCTACCATTTTTAAACATTTTTGTGGAGGAGAAACTATTGCAGAGTGCGAGAGCACGATAGCGCAATTAAACTCTGGTCAGGTAGGAACTATTTTAGATTATTCAGTAGAAGGAGAGGAAGAAGAAGAAGTTTTTGATTTCACATGTGAAGAAATTATCAGGACTATAGAGCGGGCTGCAGGAGATAAACGCATTCCAATTACCGTATTTAAAGTGACAGGAATTGGGAGATTTGGTTTGCTGGAAAAACTGGATGCGAAACAGGAACTGAATGCCGCTGAAACTGCGGAGTTTGAAAAGGTAAAACAGCGTTGTGAAAAAATATGCAGGGCAGCTTTTGATAAGAATGTACCGGTAATGGTTGATGCCGAAGAAACCTGGATCCAGGATACAATTGATCTGTTGGCCTTCGATATGATGCGTTTATTTAATCAAAAAAGCATCATAGTTTACAATACTTATCAAATGTATCGTCATGATAAGCTTGCAGACCTCATAACAGATCACCTAACTGCCAAAGCGGAAGGCTTTATATTGGGAGTTAAAATGGTTCGTGGTGCATATATGGAGAAGGAACGTAAACGTGCAGAAGAAATGGGATATCCATCACCTATACAACCAACCAAAGAAGCTTCAGATAAGGATTATGATGAATCGCTGAGATATTCCATGGCTAACATCAATGATATTGCTATTGTGTGTGGTACGCACAATGAGCAAAGCAGCAGATTACTTGCACAACTGCTGGATGAATATAATATTGACCATAATCATCCTCATGTATATTTTGCACAGTTGTTGGGGATGAGTGACAACCTTAGCTTTAACCTTTCTGATGCAGGCTATAATGTAGCCAAGTATGTTCCTTATGGGCCTGTTAAGGCAGTGATGCCCTATCTTTTCAGAAGAGCACAGGAGAATACTTCTATTGCAGGACAAACGAGCAGAGAGCTGGGATTGATTATGAAAGAAAAGAAACGCAGAAAGTTATAGACTTTAGCTGCTAACAAGAGAGGCGATCTGAAAGGGTCGCCTCTCTTGTTTAGTGATTAACCATTGTGGTTTTTATTGGTTTTGAATGGCTGGCTACCTGTCAGCAAATCCCAGAATAAAATGAAGTCACTTGCCAGGCTATAGGCAGGATATTTGAATGTGGCAGGCTTATTTTTCTCAAAAAAGAAATGCCCTATCCAGGCAAATGCATATCCTATTAATGGCGCGATTAACAGAAAACGCCATTCATGGAATAATACTGCAGCAAACAATGCCAATACAACCAATCCGGTACCGATAAAATGCAGTATCCTGCTGGTCAGATTCTGATGTTCTGTTAAATAGAAAGGATAGAATTCTTTCAATGATTTAAATCTTTTGTCGGGCATATCATTATAGAATTTTGTGGTCAATTAAGAACTGCTCCAGTTCCTTTGGATGTCTATCCATCAAGAGCGTATGCAGGCCAGCTTGTTTGGCTCCAACTAAATGCTGTGGACTGTCGTCTATAAATAGTGTTTCTTCCGGATCCAGGTTGTTTTCTTTGATGACCTGCTCGAAAATTTCCACGTGTGGCTTGCGAAGAAACATTTGCTGTGAATAATAAGCCTTTTCAAAGAGGTGATTATTGTCAGACACATTAAACTCTCTTTTCAGATAATCTACAATCCAGTTATAATGAATTTCATTATTGTTGCTCAGCAGAAAAGTGCGGTACTTTTTTCCTGTTTTTATAAGGGTGTCGTGGATTTTAGAAGAGGGGACACCTATCAATAAACTATTCCATGCATCATCGATTTGCTGGTCTGTAAGCGCATTATTTTCTGCCGCATTTCGTATTCCATCTCTAAACTGAGCCGGAGTGATTGCCGCGGTCTCAAAATTGTTAAAAATGTCGTTGTGGCTTTTATGTGCAAAAAACTCTCTGATATTAGGGATACCTAATTGTATAAGAGCATTTTGCGCCCTGCTGAAGTCAATTTCGAATATAACATTGCCATAATCGAAAATAATATTTTTTATTTTTTGTGCTAAAACTGTTTCCATAATTCATTACAAATATGTAACATTGCACTCGCAAAATCTAATAAGATTTTCAGGGGCCATTAGCTCAGTTGGTTAGAGTAGAAGACTCATAATCTTTTGGTCGATGGTTCGAGCCCATCATGGCCCACAAACAAAAAAGCCGTTTTTCGATAAGAAGAACGGCTTTTTGTATTTTGCGATCATTATTTTAATGACTAATCTTAATTGAGATTATTTTGAAAATAAAAGTGTTGAAGCAATAAAAGACCTTTTAATTAAATCGCTGAAAACTTAAATATCAATACCATTTGATTTAGTGAAACACCCGATAAATTCCCTGTAAGCGCGCCTTGCTAAAGATTTCATTAAACGTGCAGAGCCTAAACTTGTAGTCTAGACCTCTTACATTAGAAAATATTTCTTTAAAACCTCTTCAAGCTCTTTCGGGAATAGTGGTTTTTTCAGCAATTTAATGACGTAAGGATTTGCTTCTGCCTTTTTAATATCTCCAAAATCAAGTGTTGACGACAATATGGCAATCAGACATTTATCCTTGATTGATTTTGGGAATTTTTTATAAATCTCTAAAAAATCGAACCCATCCATTTCTGGCATTTGTATGTCTAAAAGGATGAAGTCTGGTAATTCAGCTTCATTATCTGCATGTTGATTGAGATAAGACAGACCTTCTTCTCCAGATCTGCAGAGAATAATATCATCAAATAATTTCGATATGGTGATGATTTTTGAGTTGATTTTGAGATCAACTTCATTGTCATCTATCAGCATTACTTTTCTGGGTTTATTTAACATTGGGGATTATTATTTTAAAAGTTGTACCGTCGATTGTATTTGAGCTCACGGAGATCCTTCCGCTAATTTTATTCAAAGCCTCTTTGACTATGAATAGCCCCAGTCCACTGCCGTGATTGGTTTTACTCTTGAAAAACTGCGTAAATATTTTTTCCAGATGCTCATTTAAAATACCCATTCCATTATCACTAATGGTAATCTCTGCGATATCTTTTTTAACTTCAATATGGATTTCTACTTTTTTATTCTTTTCTTCTTTTTTCTGGTATTTGATAGCATTAGAGATAAGGTTACCTAAAATCACCTCTATTCTAAATGCGTCACCATAAAAGGGAATATCCTGAACAATATCAATAGTAAAATGAGTCTCCTTATCCGCATATGAGTAAAGTTCAATCAATTCATTGATGATGGTTTTAAAATCTACAGGAGATTTTTCATGAACGAGTTTGTTGTTTTTATAATATTGGAGTGTTTTTTGGATGTAGTAATCTAACTTATTTGAGCAGGTTTCTATCATGCCCCAGTATTCACCACTTGAGTGAAAAAGATTTTCCATTTTAACAACATTCACTATCCCCATTGCAGAAACAAGAGGAGCGCGTAATTCATGAGAAATACTATATATAAATCTGTTTAATTCGTCATTTGTTTTTTCGAGTTCAGCAATCTTTTCCCTTAGGTCAATTTTTGCTTTGTATGCATCATATGCATTTTTTATAGAGTTGTGTAACTCCAGATCGTTCCATGGTTTTGTAATATATCTGTATATATCCCCATGATTAATTGCATCTGCCAAGGCCTCTATATCGGTGTAACCCGTTAATAAAATCCTTACAGGATCAGGAAAAGTATTCACAATGCTCTTAAAAAATTCAACCCCTGTAGTCTGAGGCATTTTCTGATCCGCTATAATTACGTGTACGATTACATTCTCAAGTATTTTTAGACCCTCTGCAGCAGAAATAGCGGTATAAATCTCATACTGCCTTCTAAAGCCGGCTTTAAATGCATTTAGATTGTTTTCTTCATCATCAATGTACAAAACTCGAATAGTAGACGAATTCATAGCAGAATGTTAATTTAGTTTACAGGCAAGGTAATAATAAATTCTGTACCTTGATTTAATTTTGTTACAACATCTATACTACCATGATGGTTCTCTATTATTCTAAATACAATAGATAAACCTAACCCTGTTCCTTCGCCCACATCTTTAGTGGTAAAGAACGGCTCAAATATCTTTTGTTTAACTTCATCAGGCATTCCTGTACCTGAATCTCTTATACTGATTTTTACATTTGTGCCCTCTTGCCAGGTTTTTATATAAAGATATTCCTCTTCATCAGGATTTGACTTCGATTTTATTGCCTGGATTGCATTTGTAATCAGGTTCATGAATACCTGATTTATTTTGCCCGGCATGCACTCTACTTCAGGTACGGACTGGTAATCTTTTACAATTTTAAGATTAGAAGGGAAGGTACTCCTGATCAGCACCAATGTAGAGTCCAGGCCTTCAGCAATGTTGACTGGCTTAGTATCATTTTCATCCAATCTGCTGAAGTTTTTCAAGCTTCTGATGATCTCAGCAGTCCTTTTTGCTCCCTCACCAATTCCGGCAAGCAAAGATTTGATCTCGTCTCTTACAAAATCAATATCAATACGTTTTTTGAATGATTCAATACTGCTGATCTGTTTTTGGATGTCATCGTTCAGATCTAATTTTTCATACATATGAATAACCTCGTTCAGATCGTTGATGTCCAGCTCCAATGGCTTAATGTTAGAGGTTACAAAGTTGATCGGATTATTGATCTCGTGTGCTATACCCGCTGTCAGCTGACCAAGTCCGGCCATTTTTTCCTGATCTACCAATTGAGATTGTGCAGATTTTAAATTATTAAGCGTTACACTTAAAGTGGAATTTGCATCCTGTAATTCGAGTGTTCTTTCATTAACCCGCTTTTCGAGGACGATGTTTTGCTCTCTTATGAGTTCCTCATTTTCCATGGAGATTTTGAGGGCCTGTTTCTGGTATTGCTCATTCTCAGCTTTAAAGAAATTGATCCGGTCAGCCAAAGCGAATGACAGTAATAATACTTCCAGAACTGAGGCAAATTGTGCCGCATAAGTGGTAAATAAAGAATAACCAATGACCTCGTAATCTTTTAAAATAAAGATCATCATGCCAATAAACAGGAATGTCCAGGATACCAGATAATAGCCGGCTGGCTTAAAATGCACTTTAAAATAAGTATTAAAAGCAGCTATAAAAGCAATGATGGAACTGGCAACTATAGAAATTTGCATGCCTATGAATGACAAATTCCTTGATCCGAAGAAAAGAAGAATAGTGTTTACAGTTGTGAAAAGTAAAATGATATTAAAAAGCGTGTTGTTCTTTGGGGAGTTCTTTTTCGTATTCAAAAAAGACTTCGTAAACATAATTGAGGCTATAAGCCCAAGGTTAGAAAACAATACCACCGATATCTCATTAAACACTGGTAGTTCAACAGGGAAATATTTGGTAAAATAACCCTGTAAGGTAGTTTGGGTAATCCAGGTGAATAGGATGCAAAATATATAATTCAGATAACTGGTGTCTTTTATACTGAAGTATAAGAATAGGTTATAGGCAAACATGATCAGCATAATGCCGGTATAAATGCCGAAAAAAACATCCCGTATGGAGAAAATATTTGATATTTTTTGGGTGCTACCTATAAAAATAGGAGTCATTACTACTTCGTCAGTACTTAGTTTGATATAGATAGCAGCATTTGAGTTGTCGTATGTTTCTGGTATTTTGAAAGTATTGAGATTGCCTATTTGGTATGAAGAGGTAATGATGCCATAATTCGTATACTTTGTCTGACTAATTATTTTTTTATTAGCTACAAAAAACACTTCAGCTTCCCTTATTCTGCTCTGATCTATTAATAATTCCGTGTATTTTTTAGTATCGGTACCCTGAGGCAGAATAGCTCTTATCCATACTCCATGTTTGTAATTTCCAAGGTTAATTAAGCCAGAACCTAGTTTTTTAAATTCATTGGTCTTATCAATTACCTGATTTACGGAAACTAAATCATTACCTGGAACATAGATATCTGAGTTATGTAAAATATTGATCAATGAATCACCAGATTTTTTTACCTGGGCATTGGCAATAAAAGGCATTATAAATGCCAGTATCAGCAAATATAATCTCACTAAATTTTTATTCATTCCAGTGTGATGTCAATAAAAATATCTATAAAACCATCATTAGTTTTGTTCGGGATCTGAAAAGACTGTCTGGGGTTTTTTCTGAAAGAGTGTACATGATTTCGTACTTCTTCTACTGCTGTAGGTAGCGTTTCCAGTTCGTCCGTAAGCACAGCCGTTGCGGTTAAATCCTCCTTAGGGTAGTAAAATCTGCCGTTAATACCGATTTCGGTGATTACCCGAAAGCCTCCTCTTACCGCATTCCTGTACGTGGCCGGTGCAGTAAGGCCAAACAAAGTTGTGAGCCCTATCGCACTCGATACAGCAAGGCCAACCTGACTTAAGAAATAACTTCCAATCCCCAGTCCGGCGATTTCCCATGAGTTCCATACACCACACATTTCACCGGTTCCTGCTGCCATCCGGTCATTTACCATGTCGTGTATGCGCGTATCCATAAACCCTACAGCGTCCTCTATTGGAAGAGGGGTGACCCCATCTGCCTGATGGATTCTTGACCCTGCCATCGCCTTCCCGTTTTCCTCTATAGTTACCAGGATAACATGTACATTCGGATTGTGCATCCAGTCTACCTTAGCTGAAGAAATCTGGGTTATACCGAAAATTTCCAGTACGTGTCTGTGCCCCTCAATGAATTTCATACATGATTCAGGATCATCTATCGCCCTAAAAGCTTTGAAGTAAAGTTTGTCAATATGTGGTTTCTGCTGTTCCAAAAGATAATGTCTTGTTTAAGGGTCTTCTAATCGTTTTTACTGGAGATGATTCTGCTTTAAATAACCGGAATAAAAATACTTCGGCAATATCATCAGATATTTTGAATATTTCTCTGAAAGTTCCGTGCATTTGAGAAATTTTTGCTTTTATTTCATCTGATAGGTCAGAACCCTGCTCGAAGTTGTTTTTATAAAAGAATATAAGAGGTACATTCATTGGGTGTATCTGATATCCTAAGTCGGCAGCCTTCAGCCAAAGTTTTTCTACGGCCATACCGCCTTTTAGATAACTTAAAGCAGAAACTTGCGGTATTGTTAACAGGCCGATTGCAGATGAATTTAAAAACTGCTTAAGCGCCAGCTTTTTGAATGCTGATCCACCGTTAATGCTTTTGAGAAAGGATATGGCTTTTTTGTCCTTCATTAACCTAAGTCCAATCTGATCATTATTGGTTAAATCCAGCGAATGAATACCAATCCCATCGGCGGTGTTGTTGGTTTCTTCGATGGTCCATCTCATTTCCTTTTCAATGAAATCTGAGTGCGCATCAGGGATAAACATTCTCAGAAGATCTGCGTCACCTGCAATTTCTCCCAGTGTTTTTAAAGCATGATCATCGGTAATCCAGGATAATGCAATACCCGTCTCTTCAGATGCGACTGATTCAAGCTGGCTTAAGTCATTGACATCCAAATCGTGTTTGAGGCCTGATCTGCGGTTGGTATGCCTGCTCTCAATCTGCGCTGCTAGCTCATTTTCCAATGAAGTTGCTATTTTGCCTTTACTGAATTTAAATAAAGCAACATGATCCGGTAATAGCTCAGGTGTTAGTTTCCATTCAGGTTTCAGGCCATTTACAGAGGCAGCAAGTAAGAGGTTTTCAATTGCAGCACCGAGTGAGACATATGAGGAAATGTAATCCGGGTCTAAATAAGCTCCTGAAACCGGTTTATTTAAAAACAGGTGAAGGGTTTTATTGCCATAATACCATAGCCATGGTTGGTTATTTCCACCAGAGGGGGCTTTATTTGCAGCTGTTATTATTTTTTTGAGTAAATCCTCAGCTAATTCTTCTCCGGTTGACTCGTCGGACAAGTTGTGGGTTTTAATGTAAGATGCTAAATCTGGTGTTTTCTGCACCTCGATTTCTTCGCTGCAATTTTCGTCTTCAGCGTCAAAAATCAGTTCATCCATATCAATCCAAAATCTGCCGGATACCTTTAGGTGGCCTAACAGAATTTTTCTTGAAATATCTGCAGATATTCCGCCCCCATAAGTTACGGCACTTGCCAATTGTGGCCATGTAGATATGGAACTCATGATCTCGATAGCAGAAGCTTTCATTCTTGGAGATAAAGTTTCCACTCCAGTTACCGGTGCGATATATGGGATTTTTTCATCCATGGTTTTTAAAGATTTAAAAACCTGCATGTCCATATCTTTCACAAAACCATGTAGTACCGGCCTGTTCGGCTCCAGATCAAAACGTTCAATGTCAATGGTACATCTATCACTGCCTTCCATTAATACAGGGATACCAAGCGATTTAGCTTTTTCTCTGCAGCTAATTTTTATATCGAAACTATCACATTCGTCAATCAGGAGGTCTAGTTTACCACCATCCGTTAAGAATGCATCAATATTTTCTTCTGTGATGCCTTCGTGAAAGCAGGTTACTTTGAGATAAGGATCTATTTCAGCGATTTCCCTCGCTACAATCACCGTTTTTTTAAGGTCTATATTTTGAATACCAGAGCGGATACGGTTCAGATTAGTAAGATCCAGTACATCAAAATCTGCAATTCTTAATTCGCCACAACCCCGTTCTATGGCAAGTGTTAATGATACTGATTGGCCGACTGAAAGTCCAATGACTCCAATCTTTTTTTTGGATAGAAGATCCTGCTCTTCCTGTGTGATTTTATGTTTATTTCTATTGGTTCGCACCAATATATATTCCTCCTCATCCAATATATGCACTACTTTCTCAAGCCATGGGTAGTAAGCCCACACTCCATACTTTGTAATGTCGGTGCCATCTAAGTGATTTACTATCGCTTCCTTAATTAAGTTTTCGTTAAAAATGGTTGAAGGACTTAATCCTTTTACTAAATCAGTTAATTGATTTTGGAGGGTATCGAAAACTTGTATATATGGTTTATCCTCAAGCAGAGAAATAAATTTAACTTCTTCTTCAACGTTGCTTATTCTATAAAAAACAGGTGTGTAGCTATTCCTATGCAACTGATTTTTTAAAGTAAACTCTTTTATAAACTTATTTATATCTTTATTTAAATACATTGTTTTTGAAAAAGTATAACGTTTTACCTTTGAGGTATAATGGATTTAGCCCTATTCTAAATTTCTAATAAAATTATGGTTTTCGGGGCTATAATGAAAATGTATCTTTAACTTTTATTTTGCTGTAAAATTTCTAAAGTTTATTAGTGGCTGAATATGAGTGATATTTAAAAAATAATGACTTGGATAATTGTTTCATTAAATAATTTTTTCAGTCCAAATAGTTCTTTGGAACTTAGAAAAGCAATATATTTAACAAAAAAATCTAAAAAGCATGAGTTCAGATGTAATGATTAACGTTTTGTATGTAGATGATGAGGTTCATAACCTGAACTCTTTTAAGGCTGGATTCAGAAGGCTTTTTAATATTTTTGTTGCCGAGTCTGCCGCTGAAGGAAGAAAGATTCTTGAATCAGAGGATATTCAGGTGATTATTACTGATCAGAGAATGCCGGTGATGACAGGTATTGAATTTCTGGAATCTATCATACCTGATTTTCCTGATCCGATAAGAATTCTTTTGACCGGTTACGCAGATATCAATGCAGTTATAGATGCCATTAACAAAGGACAGGTTTATAAATATATTCAAAAACCCTGGATGGATGAAGATCTAAGGATCAACATTGAAAAAGCATATGAAATCTATGCACTCAGAAAAGAAAACAGGGAACTTACAGAACAATTATTGCTGGCTAATAAACAATTAGAGTTTTTATTACGTCAAAATCTGTTATCTTAGATATTCTAAAGGGAATATCTAAGATTATGAACAGGTGGAGTGTAATTATATGGGCATTATTGTTTTTCCCATTTATTCGTGCAAACGCTCAAAACATATCTAATGAGGGAACAGACTTCTGGGCTGTATTTCCTACACATGATCCATCAGGTACGCAGCAGGGAATAAGATATGCAAATGTCAGAATATATGTGACTGCTAAAGCCCAATCTAAAGTTACAGTAAGTTGTGGTGCGACCGTAATTGGTCCGGTTGATATCCCTCCTAATCAGGCTATACCCTTTGATATTCCCAGGGCCGATGCCTATATCGATTATAATACAAATCAAGCTAATACTGTGCTTAGCCAGCGCGGAATTCATATTGTTGTTAATGAAGGCGCAAAGGTTGCAGCATACGAGCATATTTACGCAGGTTCGCGTTCAGCTGCGTCGCTTATATTACCCCGTGAGGCTTTGGGACAGCAGTATTATTCTATGAATTATACGCAGGATGCAGCCAGAAATGGAGAGGTTAGTAAAGGCTTTTTAGTTTTGGTTGCCGCAGATGATAATACAAACCTGCTCATTCACAGACCCGGTAGCACGGTGCCAACTCCCATACACCTTGACAAGGCTGGTGATGTATATCAATACATGCCCGCCGGAAATGATGACCTGACTGGAACATTTGTAGAAATCGATCCTAACTCAGCGGATAACTGCAACAAACGTTTTGCTGCGTTTTCGGGCAGTACGTCACTTTCTATTATATGTAACGGATCCAAGGACCCTTTGTTCCAACAATTGTATCCAACTATAAGTTGGGGAAAAAATTATGGTATTGTACCTTTTTTCAGTAGAAGTTATTTGATTAGGATACTTGCTCAGGAAGATAACACCCGAGTCGATATAGGTGGTAATATCATTACTCTTGATAAAGGTAAATATTATGAAATTCCAAGTATCCTGACGGAGGCAATGTATATATCAGCCAATAAGAAGATTAGTGTAGCACAATATTCGCTCACCCAGGATTGCTCGCTTGCAGGGGGAGGAAGGGCTTATGGAGATCCCGAAATGGTCCTGTTAAATCCGATAGAATTCAATATCAAAAATATCACGTTATTTTCATCTAATGACGAGCGGATATTAGAGAAGTACATCAATGTATTGATAAAAACGAGTGCAGCGCCGTCATTTACAATTAACGGGCTGCCACCACCAAATGGTATATGGCAGGTGATACCTTCTAATCCTGAATATTCTTTTATCCAGATACAAATATCTGACCTCAACTCAACCCTTGCTGCAAATGAAGGCTTTAATGCCATCGCTTATGGTTTTGGAGATCATGAATCTTATGCTTATTCAGCCGGTACGAACCTGGCAGCGAATACTTATTTTCTTGTCAGCAATAAAATTACACAGAGAGATGCTCAAAATGCTTGCATAGGACAGAAATCTGATTTTAAAATTATTCTTCCCTATCAGGTGGAGAAAATTACCTGGCAACTGGATGACGATCCTACAGAAAACGGAAATATTTTGCCAAGGGTTATAACAGCCTCAGATGGGACTTTATCTTATGAATATACCTATTCTAAGGGAAGTGTGTTTTTGGAAGAAAAGCAGCACAAGGTTTCTATTGTTGTTAAACTAGCCAACGACAACACTAATTGTTTGGATGAAGAGGCTGAATTTAACTATACTTTTGATGTGTATCCAATTCCGACCCCTGATTTTGCTTTCGAGCCGGAGGGTTGCGCTGATACTGATATTCAGTTTAATGATAGAGGAAATTCCAACTTACCAGGCAGGCCATTAAACAAATGGCTATGGGATTTTGGTGATGGTAGTCCAGTTTCCACCGAACAAAACCCTAAACATACTTATACCAGTTCCGGAACCTTCACCGTGAGTTTGTCTGTCGGTCTAGACGACGGTTGTTTGTCAGATGTATTGCCAAAGACAATCACTATCAAGCCTAAAATCAATACCAGATTCGATGCACTAGCAATCGGATGTATTAATAAAGAAGTGGTCTTCACAGATCAGTCAGTGCCGGAGGCAGGTACCGCTATTGTTAAATGGTACTGGAATTTCGGTGATAACACACCTCTTCCTGCCGACGCAACCATGCCAAATGCTAAACATACTTATACAACACTTGGCAAATATACTGTATCTCTGATAACAGAGGCGGAAAATGGTTGCCTGAGCCTCGCTTTCAGGAAAGACATCACCATTACGGCATTGCCGACGCCAAATTTCACATTACCTGAGGTTTGTACAACAGATGCTTCAGCTGATTTTATCAACACCTCTGCTGATGTTGATGGAAGTAAAACAGGATTGACTTATACATGGGATTTTGGTGACGCAGTAAGCCCTTTAAATATTTCAACACAGACGATGGGTAGTCATAAATATCCCGCCGCCGGTCTTTACCACGTAACCCTTACAGTGACCAATGCTAATGGCTGCTCCAACTCAATTATAAAAGACTTTACTGTCAATGGATCTGATGTGCAGCCCTCATTTACAGTTGCCAATAAGGATAACCTATGCAGCAGTGTAAAAGTTAAATTTAAAAATACTTCTCAAGTAAGACCGCTGGGAACCGTTACGAAACTACGCTGGTATTTTGATACAGATAATAAACCAACCGAATTTATAGAGGATGAAGACCCTGATTTTAATAAGGCGTATGAATTTTTGTATCCTGCACCAACTGATCCGAATCAAAGAAGGGTTCATGTGAAAATGGTGGCTTTTTCAGGGGAGGCATGTTTTATGGAAAAAATAGAGGAAATCACACTTTATCCTTCACCACGTGTGGTATTTGATGTCATCCCCGATGTTTGTTTTAATGCAGGAAAAATCCAGCTGACCCAAGCTCGTGAAGCGATAAATGTTCCTGGCAGCGGGGTATATAGTGGCAAAGGAATTACTGCTGATGGTACGTTTGATCCTGAAATAGCTGGACTCGGAACACATGATATCACCTATACTTTTACCGCAGGTCAGACCAGTTGTCAGGATGTACAGGTAAGAACAATTACTGTAAATCCGATTCCGGAGCTAATCATTGACAGGGACATTTATATACTTGCGGGAGGGGAGAAGAGAGTAACTGCCAGCGCTAAAGGTCTTGGCCTGATTTATAAATGGACCCCGGCAACGGGCTTAAGTAGTGATGATGTACTTGAACCTGTAATGTCAGGAGATGTGGACAGGGTGTACACTTTAACCATAAGTTCATCACAAAGCTGTGTGATATCTGAAAGGATAACCCTGCATGTATTACCCTCGGTACATGCGCCAAATGCATTTTCTCCGAATGGAGATGGTGTAAATGATACCTGGGTGCTGAAATATATTGATACCTATCCAAACGCTACGGTAGACGTATTTAATCGTTACGGGGAAAAAGTTTTTCATAGTGTTGGGTATAGTAGTCCTTTCGATGGAAATTTTAAAAATGAGGCATTGCCGGTCGGAACTTATTATTATATTATCAACCCAAGAAACGGAAGAAAAAATGTTACCGGATCTTTAACTTTGATCAGATAGATGAAACGCTCATTATACTCTTTTTTACTTTTTACACTATTTGCTTTTCCAGTTGGTGCACAACAGCGCCCTCAGTACACCCAATACATTTTTAATAATTATTTGCTCAACCCTGCATTAAGCGGAATAGAAAATTATACAGATGTGAAGCTTGGGTACCGTAAGCAGTGGACTGGCATAGAAAATGCCCCTCAAACGTCATTTCTTTCGGCACAATGGAAACTGGGCGATGATTACCTATGGAAAAATGCACTTTCATTACCAGAGAATGGTGATGACCCTATGAGCAGGAATTACATGCAGAATTATACTGCTTCACCTTCTCACCATGGAATGGGTGTTATCGCAGTATTGGATGATGTTGGGCCGTTATCCCGACTCGATGCGAGTGTAACTTATGCTTATCACCTGCAGATGAGCGGAACACTTAATTTTTCGGTAGGCGTTGCCGCCGGGTTAAGCAGGATAGGACTGGATGTAAACCAGCTTGATTTTGATGTAAAAAATGATCCTTCGGTTCAGAATGCAATCATCAGTCAGGTGAAACCAGATCTTGGATTAGGCGTGTGGCTTTATGGTGCGCGTTTTTTTGCGGGAGCTTCTGTACAGCAGGTATTGCCTCAAAAATTGAAATTCACCAGTGATCCTAAATACAATACAGGCAGAGATGTGCCTCATTTTTTTGCCACAGCGGGATATAAACTCTTTATAGACGACGAGATCAGTGCGACGCCTTCAGTCATGTTTAAAAAAGTAACCCCTGCTCCAATATCTGTGGATGCCAATGTGAAAATTGCATTTAGAGACCGTTTGTGGGTAGGAGGTAGCTACCGTAAAAATGATTCCTTCTCCGCAATGGCGGGGGTAAATATCAGCAAGCTAATTAACCTTACCTACTCCTATGATTTCGTTACCTCTGAGTTGAATACAGTGAGTAATGGGAGCCATGAAATTGTACTCGGTATTCAGCTCAATAATGTTTACGAAGTATTGAGCACCACCAAAATGTGGTAATAACGAATATTACTAAAGCTCCTTTCTTAAACGCGCCACAGGAATATTCATTTGCTCCCTGTATTTAGCTACCGTTCTTCTGGCAATATTATACCCTCTGTCTTTTAGGATCTCGGTGAGCTTTTCATCAGCAAGAGGTTTGCGCTTGTCTTCGTTGCCAATACAGTCCTCCAATATCTTCTTCACCTCTTTGTTGGAAACTTCTTCACCGCTTTCAGTCTGAATGGCCTCAGAAAAGAAAGATTTCAATAAGAAGGTGCCAAATTCGGTTTGCACGTATTTAGAGTTTGCTACCCTTGATACCGTAGAAATATCCATATCAATCTTGTCAGCTATATCTTTCAGGATCATGGGGCGCATTTTTCTTTCATCTCCTGTAAGCAGGTATTCATATTGATACTGCATAATGGCATTCATAGTCTTTAGCAGGGTTTGCTGTCTTTGCTTTATGGCATCGATAAACCATTTTGCCGAGTCCAGTTTTTGCTTTACAAACTGAACGGCTTCTTTTAATTTTTTATCCTTCTGAGATGCTTTATCATAGTGATCGAACATGTCTATGTATGACCTGCTGACCCTTAATTCAGGTGCATTTTTTGAGTTTAAAGTAAGTATCAGTACGCCATCATTGTTAGAAACATGAAAATCGGGTATGATTTGTAATTGTTTGGTTGTAACCTGATTAGAGTCTCCAGGTTTGGGGTTCAGACGCAGTATCTCTGCGATGATTTCCTTCAGGTCCTCACTGTTCAGTCCCAATGACTTCTCCAGTTTATCGTAATGTTTGCGTGTAAACTCATCGAGGTAATTCTCAACAATTTCAATCGCTTTAACAATGATTGGATTGTTAGGATCTTTACGCCTTAGCTGCAGGGTAAGGCATTCCTGTAAGTCTCTTGCTGCAATACCGGGAGGATCAAAACTTTGTATCACTTTCAGCATTTCCAGTACATCTTCTTCTTCCACCATCACATTTTGTGAAAATGCAAGATCATCTATCATGGAAGTAATAGGTCTTCTCAGGTATCCATCGTCATCTAAACTTCCGATAATCTGTTTTCCTATAATAAAATCCTGGTTAGAAAGCGGAACCAGATCCAGTTGTTCCTGTAAGCTCTCAAAAAAGGTGCTTTCTATAGCTATAGGAGTTTCTTTTTTTTCTTCATCATCGTCACTGTTGTTGTACGATGTACTATAATCGTTTACACTGTCGTCCTGCAGATAATCATCTACATTAAATTCGTCGGTGCTTTCCTCTTTAGCTCCTGCATCATAATCTTCTGGACCATCATTCAAATCATCATATTCACCTTTTGGCTCTTCTGCGATCATTAAGCTTGGATCTTCAAGAGCTGGATTTTCTTCAAGCTCTTCTTTAATACGCGTATCCAAAGCAACAGTCGGTACCTGCAGCAACTTTATAAATTGGATTTGCTGAGGAGAGAGTTTCTGTAGTAATTTTTGTTGTAGGTGCTGTTTTAACATAAGATGATGAGCAGGTATTTTATGTACCCGGTCCAAAAATACACATTTCGAACAGATAAAAGCAATTTCCCCAAGGTATATCGTTAAATTTACACTAACAAACCCAAGAAAATTTTTATGTTCACATTTAGGCAAAGACAAGGTGATGCCAAATTAATGCCGTCGTCTACGTTACGCTACATGGTGGGGTCAGGATAAAATTTTAATACTTGTGTTATCTTATGTGTTAATTTGATGATAGAATAATGAAATTAATTATGTCTTTAATATTCTTGTTTTTGGTACGATTTTTATAAATTAGAATAAACTAAAACAACTATTATATGGGATTTGTAAAAGAATTTAAGGAATTTGCTGTAAAAGGCAGCGTAATGGATCTCGCTGTCGGTGTAATTATCGGTGGTGCTTTTGGTAAAATTATCGATAGTGTGGTAAAGGATTTGATCATGCCGTTGATATCTGCAGTTATTGGTTCGGTAGATTTCAGTAATCTCTATATTGTATTGAAAGGGGAGGTTGCCGCTAATCTTGCGCTGGAGGAGGCACGTAAGGTGCCTGATACTGTTATTTTTGCCTATGGTAATTTCATTACTGTAGCCATTAACTTTTTATTATTAGCTCTGGCTGTATTTATGTTGGTGAAAGGTATTAATTCTATGAAACGCAAACAGGAAGCTGAACCTGTGGCGCCAGCTGCACCTTCAAAAGAAGAAGTGTTATTGGCAGAGATCAGAGATTTACTTAAAAATAAATAAAAGAATTTGCTGAATGAAAAGGGGCTAATTACAGAAGTAATTGGCCCTTTTTTGTGTTGACTGTTTTTTACCGATAAAATAGTGTTGTTTACCGACGATTAGAATAGCTACATGGCTGCTGTGTTGTTAATGGCACAGGTTGTCTGTAATTTTGATGAAGCAAAGGCGATTAAATAAATTGGAAACAATAGCGGTTAGCCATATTTAGATTAGAAAAGGAAATGGGAAATTTGAAAACAAATAACTCCAGCAGAATGTGTACAGGGCTAGTAGTCCTTTTGATCGGGGTAGTTTTTCTGTTGGACAACATAGGGGTTAATATTCCGAAATGGATCATCGATTGGCCGATGTTGTTGATTGCTATTGGACTATTGGTCGGATATAAACGCAAATTTGAGGTTGGACTCTGGATGTTTTTTGTGGCAGTGGGCGGTTTTTTTACAATTGAGTCAATTGTAAATGTAGATTTTTCGAAATATTATTTTGCACTAATCTTTATCGCAATTGGAGTTTTTCTGATCATTAAACCAAAAGGACGTGGTTTTCAGGGAAGACGCTGGAAAAAGAAATGGGCGCAAAAATGTGCTGCCTATGAAAGTGTTGGTAGCCAGAATGACGATGGTGTACAAACTCCGTATGATATAGACAAGAATGACATACTGGATACGGTGAATGTATTTGGTGGTAGTCATCAGAACATTTACTCTAAAAATTTCAAAGGCGGGGATGCCATAGCGATTTTTGGGGGCTCGGATATCAATCTTTCCCAGGCAGATTTTGAGGGAACCATATCGCTTGATGTGGTTGCGATCTTTGGTGGAGTTAAAATTGTTGTTCCTCCAAGCTGGGATGTAAAATCAGAAGTCACTGCGATATTTGGTGGTATAGATGACAAACGTGCACTTGGGCAAGTGGTTTCTGAGCCTAAAAAGACTATAATAATTAAAGGGGTGGCTTTATTCGGAGGGGTGGATATCAGAAATTTTTAAATTCTATGTTATGAAATGGTTTTTAGTAAGGTATATTTATGAAATTATTAGTGGCGACGGGGGATATAAGGCGCAGTTTGATGAGCAACTAAGGTTAATTAGTGCAAATACTGGTAATGATGCAATTTGCAAAGCGGAAGGCATGGCTGATGATTTTCATCCTCCTTTTAGAAACTATAAAGGCGAACTGGTAGAATGGAAGTTCATCTGTATTGCCGGACTTCATGAAATACAGACACCAACTGATGGTGCGGAGGTGACTTCAATATTACATGAACCTCAGGATGCCCTCGATTTTAGAGAACAAATAAACAAACGAAAAGAATTTTTGGATAATGCCATTGGTGTATTATAAAATAAATCAGCTTAAATAATCTATTTTGACAACAAGTCCGTTATCAATATTAAGAATACAAAGAGTTGCCGGTGCTATTTTTTTAGCCTGGGCTTCTTTGTTTGTAATTCTTTTTTACGTGACGCTGAACTTTAGTATTGAGGTTTCAATTGCTGATAGTTTAATTACCAACGGACTAATGGCGATGGGTTGTTTTATTTTGAGTAATATGCTTGGGTATTATCAGCCAAAAAAAGAAACCATCCTTTTTGTGCTGATGCTTACGCTTGTATTGGCCTTAATTGTCACTTTTATCAGTAAATTCTGTCTGAATATGTTGTTTCCCAGTGATTTGACATATCGAAGCTTTTTAAGATTATCATTGTTGGTTCGTTTTATCATTGTATTTGTGTTCCTTGCCTGGTGTGCATTAGCCAATATTTTATGGTACAGACTAGAGGAGCAGTCAGAAACCCAGGAGCGGCTATTAATGGCGCAGAACCTTTCTAAGGAAGCTGAGTTGAATAAACTGAGGCATCAGCTCCAACCTCATTTTTTGTTCAATAGTCTGAACTCAGTTTATGCGCTTACCATTGTGAATCCTAAAGAAGCAGGTACCATGATTACAAAACTTGCCGCATTTTTAAGAGGTACTTTGAAAAGGGATGATGAGGTTTGGGTGACTGTAGGGGAGGAAATGGAGTACATACAACTTTATCTTGATATTGAAAAAGTAAGGTTCAGCCACAGGCTGAGTGTCGATATAGATATAGACAAAGAAACGTTAAATTTGAAATTGCCTGGTACTTTACTTCAGCCAATCGTGGAAAATGCCATTAAGTTTGGCTTGTACAATACCGCTGCCGCAATTACAATAGCAATAACCGTTAATGTAGAAAATGGCGTGCTTGTCATTAGAGTTAGAAATCCATTTGATCCGGAAATGAAAGCTACAGGAGGTACAGGATTTGGATTGACGGCGATTAAAAGACGATTATACCTATTGTTTGCTGATGAGCAATTGTTGCATGCACAGGCTACTCAGGAAAATATATACATAACTACCCTTAAAATACCTCAAGCAGATGATACGAACCATACTAATTGATGATGAATCCCTGGCAAGGGATATTGTAAAGCATTATCTGAGTGATTTTCCTGATATTGAAGTCGTAGCAGAATGCAGTGACGGTTTTGAAGGATTAAAAGCGATCACACAACATCAGCCTGATTTTATTTTCCTGGATATTCAAATGCCTAAAATTAACGGGTTTGAAATGCTGGAACTGGTAGAGAATCCTCCTGCTGTGATATTCACCACTGCATTCGACGAATATGCTATCAAAGCTTTTGAAGTAAATGCGGTAGATTACCTGTTAAAGCCGATTGAACAGGTAAGATTTGAACAGGCCATTAAAAAAATACCGGCACGGTTGAATAGTACAGATACCGAGGCCACTCAGGAGCTTCTAAATTCGGCAGCGTTGAGCCCTGCCCAGAATAACCGGGTGGTGGTAAAGAAAAATGGAGTAATCAAAATTATTGCTGTCGGAGATATTCATTACCTGGAAGCAGATGATGATTATGTTAAATTAAGTACTACAGAAGGAATTTTTCATAAGAATAAAACCATGAGTTTCTTTGAACGGACACTGGATCCGGGTCAATTTATTAGGATACACCGTTCGTATATTATAAATTTGTCGGAAGTAACCCGCATAGAACTGAAAGAAAAAGATAGTTATGTGGTGCTTCTGAAGTCGGATATCTGGTTGCCGGTGAGCAAAACAGGATATGTAAAACTAAAAGCAGCCTTAGGTATGTAGAAAATTCTAATTCTATTTGCAATTAGAAAAAAATCAAACTATATTTGCACCTCTTATTTAAAAAAATAGTCAAGATATAATACAGTTATGAAAAGAACATTCCAACCTTCGCAAAGAAAGAGAAGAAACAAACACGGCTTCCGCGAAAGAATGGCTACAGCAAACGGTAGAAGAGTATTAGCTTCTCGTCGTGCAAAAGGAAGAAAAAGATTATCAGTTTCTGACGAACGTCGTCATAAAGCATAATTTTTGATTGCAGCACTTTAAGTGTTGGCAGATCAGAACATCTGCAAATTTGCGATCAAAAACATGAACACATTTAACAAAGAAGAACGGTTGTGTAGCAGGAAGTTAATTGACTTGCTATTTAAAAACGGTTCTTCTTTTTTATTATACCCATATAGGGTATCTTATTTGCTTACAGCTACTTCTCATCAATTTCCTGTTCAGGTTGTAATTAATGTGTCTAAAAAGCGCTTTAAAAAAGCTGTTGATAGAAACCGCATTAAAAGATTGACCAGAGAAGCTTACCGCCTGCAGAAGCAAGAGTATTTGTACGCTTTGATTCCTGAATCTGAAAAGCTCTTATTACTTTCCATCCAATTTATAGGCAAGAAGATTTATGACTATCCTTTTTTCGAAAAGAAGTTGTCAGGAGTTTTTAAAAAGCTTACAGCTGAATTGCAGGTTAAAATGACTCAGGAAAATGATCGGCCTTCTTAAACAAATAATTGGCTGGTTCTTCCTCGGACTGATCAAGCTTTATCAGTGGCTTTTGTCGCCATTGTTAGGTGCCAGTTGCAGGTATACACCAACGTGCTCACAATATGGGATTGAAGCGATAAAAAAACATGGGCCTTTTAAAGGAGGTTGGTTAACTTTGAAACGCATTGGCAGATGCCATCCCTGGGGTGGACATGGTCATGATCCTGTTCCGTAATTTTATATTTATCATCAATGGCTACTACTATACTTCAAATCGAAACTGCTACACAAGTTTGCTCTGCTGCACTATCAAAAGATGGTAAGACCATAGCGCTAAAGGAACTAATGGCAAGTAACATTCATGCAGGCAGTCTCACTTTGTTTATTGAGGAGGTGATGAAAATGGCCGGTCTTCAGTTTTCTGATCTGGATGCAGTAGCGGTGAGCAAGGGCCCTGGTTCGTATACCGGACTTAGAATAGGTGTTTCTACTGCGAAGGGACTATGCTTTGCACTGGATAAACCATTAATTGGCGTGGATACACTTCAAATGATGGCTTCTGGTTTTATACACGATGAACCTGCGTATACGGGTGCAATCTGTTCGATGATTGATGCAAGGAGAATGGAGGTTTTTACTGCGGTATATAATGCCAAATTGGACTCGATAATGGATACCAATGCTAAGATAATTGACGAGTATAGCTTTGCAGAGGAGCTGAATTCCGGAGCATTAATGTTCATTGGTGATGGTGCTGCGAAGTGTAAGGATGTGATCAGCCATAAAAATGCTTCGTTCTCTGAAGCTAATTTTAATTCTGCCAGCAACATGAGCGCATTGGCATATAATGCTTATTTGCAATCAAAATTTGAGGATGTAGCATATTTTGAACCATTTTACCTTAAGGATTTTGTGCTGACTACACCTAAGAAAAAGGCTGGCCTGTAGTATGTTTACCTCCTCTTTGAGAATACACTAAAGAGGCGTTTGAAAAAACTGGATTCTCCATCGTTAATTCCCGGCATTCTACTGCTATTCTGAGGATGCTCTACAGTATTTCCAAACTTAATTCCAATTCCCATGTAGAAGGAGGCACCATTGTAACCTTTTCCTATGGTAATATCTTGTTTGATCGCTCCTTTTGCTTGCGACACTGTTTTAAAAAGATCGTCAGATCCGAGAAAGACCTCGAAATTGGGTGTTTGATACATTCCCTGCATACCAAATAGAAACAAGTTGTTGAAATTGTATGAAGGAATGGCACTTAATGAAAATTGATCATACTTAAATTTGTTGACAAAAGCTGCGTCGCCTCCTTTATAGAACAGATTCTTCGATACAATTAAAGCAGGCGTGTAGGTGAAATAAGGAACTGAAATACTGAATGCTTTTGAGATCATAAAATCAGCTTTTGCATTCGTAAGACTATAGAAACGTTCGCGTGTTTCGCCGTCGGTGGCTATTTCTGTAATCCTGTTCTCGATAGATGAAGGGTTAGCCTCTGGGTCCAAAATAATCAGGGGATCATTGATGTTGTTGAATTGATTATAGTAAGAGCTTTTAGCCCATCTGATAACGCCCAAATCCTTTACGTTGGCCATCAGGAATACGCCGCTTTTTGAGGTGTAGCTGGTACCGAAGCTAAAGGCAAGTCCCGGATTTTTGAATGTTGGTACCAAGTCTTTTTTGGAGAGTTCATCTGTTTCAAGAAAATTTGCCCTGTAGCTTCCTTTAAGTGCAGCTACGAGAGGCTGTGTATCTGATCCTGGATTAAAAAATGACTGTTTGATTTGAAGTTTATTATAGGTGATGCCGCTCAATAAACTTAATTTAACACCAAATGCGAGTCTCTTGTTATAATTTTCCCGATAGCTGATGCTAAACTGGTGATAAGATTGTGCATAGCCATTGTTGTTAAAAGCATCTTCGAAATCTTGTCCTTTGTAAGCATCAAATCTATTGTAATTGTCTAGTAATGCAAATGTTTCATTGGTGTAGTCCAAATTTCCATCCGTACGCAACTGCCAGGAGAGTCCTATTTCTTTATGATATTTATAAGATTTGAATATTTTAAAGTTAAACAGGTAGATGTTACTGCTGTGGAAAATATGATTTACTTCATTGTTTCCAATGGTGATGTCTTTTGCTGAATATACGCCTTCATTAATCAGACGTCGGATAGTGTTTTCATTTCCTTTGGTTGACGCATTTAATCCGAGATATGGAAGGAAAAAGTTGGATGCAAATTTACGTGAAGAGTCCAGTACAAATGTTTTCTGCGCAGGATTTTCAAAACCATCAAACAGAGTTTTAGTATTGAATAGTCCATATTGCTGGGCTTTTGAATGTACTGTGAAAAATAAGAAGCAAATAACCAGGTATCTTTTGTTCATCATGTAGTTATGGAATACTTATTATTGAATCGGTTTGTAGTGAATTACTATCTGGTGATAGTTTGATCTTTTTATTAATCAGTACATTGGTTTGGAATTTTCCATTGTCGCCGCTTAACTGATATATGAATGAGGTATAGTTTTTTAGGCCTTTTTCATTTCTGATTTGTTTATAATACGGCTGGTACAAGTTCTTTAAGAAAATATCGGAAGAATTTTTCAGACCAATGAAATAACTGATATTGGCTGTATTTGCTAACTGGTCTATTGCCGTGCTATAATCCTTGTCATTAATTAAAAGCGTATTATTTTTGTAGCTATTTAAGAACGACTGTACGCTGCTGGCATTATTAGAAAAAACCATATAGTTATCTATAATGCAATAGAAAGGCCTTTTGAATTTCTTTAGTGGCTCACCAAAATAAGCATACAATAGGTTGTCTTCTTTTAATACTTTAATATCCTGGCTATATTCTGTGCTAAGGTCTAGAAGAAGCTGGGTTACTTTATCTCCATTGCTTAGTTCTATTGCTCCAATTTTTTCTGTTGTACTCAGCTGGAAGGTAATGAATTGATTTTTAAAGTATTTTGGAAAGATCTGCTCCAGGTTAATCCTGTATTTCTCATTATAATTCTTAATGATTTTGGAAGTGTTATGCTCATCTTTTATAAGTGCAAACCAATTGTCTAATGATTTTTTCCAGCTGGTGTAATTGTCTACTGCAAAAACTGAATAGTTGGCGGTGTTTTCAGGAAGTATATTCGTTATGCTGATTTTCTGAGCTTTTAACCCGGCAAATAAATGGTAATAACCGTTGTCATCATTAGGAGTTGTTGTTCCTGTAAGAAGGATTTTTTCTTTACTGAAGTTGTAGGTCAGGCTTGCAAATGCATGCTGATTGTTGAACACAGAGAGTTCTCCTGTTAATTTTCCAGGCAGCA
Organism: Pedobacter frigoris; assembly: GCF_032678645.1. Taxonomy (GTDB): domain Bacteria; phylum Bacteroidota; class Bacteroidia; order Sphingobacteriales; family Sphingobacteriaceae; genus Pedobacter; species Pedobacter frigoris_A. The sequence continues at coordinate 50,135 of NZ_JAVTSP010000010.1, read as the reverse complement.
CTGCTTTTAAAAGTGAGGGCATAACCTCAAAATTGATATATACTTCTGCAAGGCTATTTTTTGTAATCCGGCTATTTGATTTTATATAATCTACAAATTTACTGCCCTTATTGAATGAGGATAAAAGCACGTCGTTGATAGGTTTGGTAGTACCCGACAATAACAATAAGTTGTCTTTTATACCCAGATAGAAGATATTGCTGTCTGGCAATCGCATACTGATCAAGTTTTCTTTGCTACCCGTTTCGATTGAATGGTCTTTTAAAGTTTTGCGTAACTGGTCAATGTTGATTCCTGCTTTTATCTGCGTACTGTAGAGGAAGTCTATGTTTTTGTTGCCGCCTGGAATTAAACTGATATAAACAGCTTGTTTGTCAATGGCATAGTTGATTTCAGGAACAGATAAAATGTAGGTTTTTAAAGACTCAAGCTCTGAGAATTTATCATCACCCGCTATTTCTTTGAATAAATCCTGTGCCTTGAGAATATCCAGGATGCTTTTGTCATTTTCAAAGGAGAAAATGAAGGCCGAGTTTGTAGTGGCGGCGTAAAGACTGCTGTCGTTATTCTTTAATTCTGAATTTAATCCGGAAAAATATAGATATGCCATTGTGATGATGGCAGCAATGAGTGTGATTATTATGACTAAAATCTTTTTCATCTGTCGTTTAAGCAAACTTAGAGAAAGTTATGCTAGTATCCATGAAGACCTATTAAAATATAGCCAATTTTATCTAAGTTTGTTTTGAAAAAAATTGGGTTATAATGAGTAGACGCATATTATTGACAGCGGCTCTATTGGGTGCTGTAGCAGTTATGTTTGGTGCTTTTGGTGCACACGGATTGAAAAGAGTTGTAGATGCAGGATCGCTGGAGATATGGGCAAAGGGTGTAGAATATCAGTTTTATCATGTGTTCGCATTGCTGTTTCTCTCACAACTTAAAACTGAGCAGACCAGGCTTGTCAATCTGGCTTACTGGTTTTTTACATTAGGTATTCTTTTTTTCTCAGGTTCGTTGTATCTGCTGGCTACAAGAGATGTTTTAAATATAGGTTTTGTCAATTATATTGGTCCTGTAACTCCCATTGGTGGCCTTTTATTTATATTGGGCTGGTTGTCATTGTTTTTAGCAGCAGTAAAGGGTAAATAATGTTTGAGATTGATGATGAGGAATTTGTAGAAAGGGAGACTTTATTTATTGAAGTGATACTTCCGCTGTCACTTGCTAAAAATTACATTTACAGGGTTCCCTTCGATCTAAACGGACAGGTAGGGGTAGGTAAAAGAGTAGTAGTTCAGTTTGGTAAAAATAAAATTTATACCGCACTGATCAAAAGCATCAGTCATGAAGCCCCCGGCATATATGAAGCCAAGTATATTATAGATGTTGTAGATGCCTATCCGATCATTACTCACGAACAATTAGAACTGTGGGATTGGATGACTTCGTACTACATGTGTAATGAAGGTGATGTAATGTCGGCAGCCTTACCGGCAGGTTTAAAACTTGCCAGCGAGACTATAATTGTATTAAAAGAAGATGCTGTTCCTGAGGAAGGCGTGGTGTTTACAGAAAAAGAGGATGTAGTACTCAAGGCTTTAAGAAGCAGACCACGCTTAACTATAGACGATGTTTCTGCCTTATTAGGTCAGAAGACAGTTTATCCGATTATCAATGGTTTGCTGGATAAAGGAATGGTTTATATTGCGGAGGAAGTGGTTGAGAAATATAAGCCATTACTAAAATCATTTGTCAGTTTAAGCTCTTTTTATCAGGACGAAGAGAATTTAAGACAACTCTTTGCTATTCTCGAAAAAGCGCCTAAACAGCTGGATGCTCTTTTAGCTTATTTAAAGCTCTCCAAGCAACAGGATGTAATATCTAAACAAGAGTTGCTGGAGGAAAGTAATTGTGGACAGGGAGCATTAAAATCCTTGTTAGATAAAGAAATATTTAAGGTTTACAAAAGACCCGTAAGCAGACTGCGGGATTATAGCGATGACTTTATTCTCAATTTTGAACTGAGTAATGCGCAAGATGGGGCGTTAAAGAAGATTGAGCAGGAGTTTGCTGAAAAAGACGTGGTGCTGCTGCATGGTGTGACCGCATCAGGGAAAACGCAGGTCTATATCAAACTTATTGAACAGGCTATTGAAAAAGGCGGACAGGTCTTGTTCCTGTTACCGGAAATTGCCCTTACAACGCAGATTGTAGAGCGGATCCAGCGTTATTTCGGAGATGCTATAGGTGTTTATCACTCCAAGTTTAATAATAATGAACGTGTAGAAATCTGGAATAAGGTTTTGAATGGGAAATATAGGGTTGTGCTTGGCGCTCGCTCTGCGGTTTTTCTTCCTTTCAAAGAATTGAAACTGATTGTTGTCGATGAAGAACATGAATCGTCGTATAAGCAACAGGATCCGGCACCACGTTATCAGACACGTGATGCTGCGGTATATCTGGCGCATTTACATAAAGCCAAAGTAGTATTGGGATCAGCCACGCCATCGATAGAAAGCTATTTTAATGCCAGAGGTGGAAAATATGGTTTGGTCACAATAAATGAACGCTTTGGAGGTGTTGAATTACCTCTTCAGGAAGTGATCAGCATTTCCGAAGAAACGAAAAAGAAAAAAATGGTTTCTTATTTTTCAGGTAAATTGATCGATGAGATTGCTTTTACACTGGAGCATAAAGAGCAGGTGATACTTTTTCAAAACAGGAGGGGGTACGCGACAATATTGATTTGTGCAACCTGCGGCTACGCACCTAAATGTGTGAACTGTGATGTTTCGTTAACTTATCATAAAACCAGCGGCAAATTACACTGCCACTATTGTGGTTACCATCAGAGCAGCATTAATATTTGCCCTGCCTGTGGATCAGTGCACGTTGAGCAAAAGGGTTTTGGTACAGAAAGGGTGGAAGAAGAGCTGAGCCTGATTTTTCCTGAGGCAAAGATATCCAGACTTGATGTAGATAGTACGCGTACTAAGAATGGATTGCAACAGATCATTTCTGAGTTTCAGGAGAAAAAAACTGATATCCTGATTGGGACTCAAATGGTCGCTAAGGGATTGGATTTTGATAATGTCACGCTTATAGGCGTAATTAACGCAGATACATTATTGAACTACCCTGATTTCAGGGCTTTTGAAAGGAGTTATCAATTGCTTGCCCAGGTAGCAGGAAGAGCAGGCAGAAGGGATAAACAGGGCAAAGTGATCATTCAGGCTTATGATGATAGCCATCGAATTATTAATCAGGTAATAGAGAACAAATATCTTGAGATGTATAACGAGGAATTGTCTGAACGCCGGCAATTTAATTATCCTCCGTTTACGAGACTGATTTTCATTAATATCAAACATAAGGATTCCGATCTGCTAAATATGGCTTCGCAAAAATTCGCTAACGAGCTTAGGGCTCATTTGGGAGGACGTGTATTGGGTCCAGAACAACCTTTGGTGGCTCGTGTAAGAAATTATTACATCAAACAAGTGATTATTAAGAGTGATAAGACTACTTCTTTACCTAAGGTTAAATCGCTGTTAAAAGAAGTTATTCTACAATTTCAGGCTGAAAAGGACTTTAGGGGATTGAACATACAGGTTGATGTAGATCCTTACTAATTTTATAGCAATTGATTCTGTGTTGATTAGCTGTTTTTTGTAGAATTGGGGATAAATATTTAACCGGATTAAATTTCAAAAGGCTATTTTTGGAACAGTATGGCATACAAATTTGTTGACAATTATAGGGAAAAGGGAGCTAGAAAGAAGTTGGTAGCTCATCTGGAAGCAAGAGGGATTGAAGATAAAAATGTACTCAAAGCAATAGGTAAAGTTCCCCGCCATTTCTTTTTTGATGAAACATTCTGGAACCAGGCCTATAAAGATATCGCCTTTCCGATAGGAGATGGTCAGACCATTTCACAACCCTATACCGTTGCTTATCAAAGTGAATTGCTCCACATTAAAAAAGGTGATAAAGTGTTGGAAATTGGAACGGGTTCGGGTTACCAGACTTGTATTCTGATGGAACTTGGTGCGAATGTTTATACGATAGAACGTCAGGAAAGTATTTACAGACACACGATCAGGGTGCTTCCTGGAATGGGGTATAATGCACATTTCTTTTTTGGTGATGGATCTAAAGGCATTGCTGAACATGCACCTTACCACAAGATCATCGTAACCGCCGGAGCTCCATTTGTGCCGGAAATTTTATTAAAGCAACTTAAAATCGGTGGCATACTGGTGATACCGGTAGGAGATGAGCATTCACAAAAAATGGTCACTGTAATTCGTGTCAGTGAAACTGACTATGAAAGGATCGAGTTGGATACTTTTAGATTTGTACCATTGGTTGGAGATCAGGCCTGGTAGTTTTATACCTTCATGGCCCTGTCCATCTCACGCTTCGATTCTCTGTCTTTAATGCTATCTCTCTTGTCAAATTCTTTTTTACCCTGCGCAAGCGCAATTTCTATTTTTGCAAAACCCCGCTCATTAGTGAAAATTCTAAGGGGCACGATGGTGTAACCTTTTTCCTCACTTTTTACTTTAAGTTTTTTTAGCTCTCTTTTTTGAAGTAGTAATACCCGGTCCCTTTTGATGTCATGGTTGTAAAATGAACTGTGACTATATTCTGAAATATGCAGGTTGCGAACGTACAATATGTTTCCAATGAACATACAAAAAGCATCTGACATATTGGCTTTTCCTTGTCGGATCGCCTTTATTTCAGTACCTAACAACGCAAGTCCGGCATTGTATTTTTCGACAATGTGGTAGTCAAAATAGGCCCTTTTATTTTTAATCTGGATATCGTTTTTCATTCAGGTTGCTAATATCTGAATTTTATCTTACTATAAGTACTGGAATGGAGACTTTATGACGCACTGAATTGACTGTGGTACCTAAAATGAGGTCCTTCAGTCCTTTATGTCCATGTGCTCCCATCACCAGTAATTCTAGATTGGTTTCATTGCTGATGTCTACAATTGCTTTCACTGTACCGCCATAGCCGATGTGGATGGTTGAATGGTAACCAAGTTCGGAAAGGTTAGTCTGGTATTTTTCGAGGTTTTTAGTATCGCTTTGTGTTTCATAATCCATTGCTGAATCGCCATGATACCTTGCAACAGCGGTCTCAACCACATGGATCAAATGATAGTGAGCATCTTTGCCGCCCTGGATGAGGGCGTGTCTGATGGTTGTCCGATCGTTTTCAGAGAAATCAACTGTGATGCCAATTCTGGTGTAGTTTATTTTTTCTATCTCTGAAATGTTCAATGCATTGCCGTGAGGTGCTATATTGTTCTCCTGTATTCTTGATTTTACCATAGGATAGATAAATATGTACAGCAAGAGCATCGCTATGAGTATTGCTAAAGGCACTATAATGGCATACACGTACCACCCGCCTTCTGCTCCCCAATTGGAAATCTCTTCTATTACCAACTTTACATTTAGTGAAACAATTACGATTGAACTTACCCAGGCAAGAACCTGAACCCATGGTTTTATCGCAAAACCTTTCATGGCTTTTTTATCAGAAGTAAAGTGGATTAATGGAATAACCGCAAATCCCAGTTGCAGGCTCAGTACCACCTGGCTCAAAATTAACAAACCGCCAAGTGCTTCATTACCAAACCACAATATGGTGAAAAATGCAGGTATGATGGCCAACAGACGTGTGATTAAACGGCGAAGCCAGGGTTGTATGCGTAACTTTAGATGCCCTTCCATTACAATTTGACCAGCAAGTGTACCTGTTACCGTTGAGCTTTGTCCGGCAGCAATCAGCGCAATAGCGAATAGGGCCGGGGCAACGTTTCCGAAGATGTTTTGTAAAAGCTTATGCGCATCTTGTATCTCTGCCACCTCGTGTAAGCCATTTTTGTAGAATGCTGCAGCTGCCAATATCAGGATGGCCGCATTGACAAAAAAAGCAAGATTTAAAGCAACAGCAGTATCTATAAAATTGAATTTAATCGCTTCTTTTATGCCTTTTGTGTCTCTTTCAAATTTTCTGGTTTGGACCAAAGAGGAATGAAGGTAGAGATTGTGTGGCATAACAGTGGCTCCTATAATTCCAATAGCAATATACAGTGCTTCACCTGAAAGCATAGATGGTTCAAAGCCTTTCGCTATCTCTTTAAGTGAAGGTTCAACGATGAACATTTCAACCAGGAAAGAGACGCCTACAATGAAAACCATAGATACAATAAAAGCTTCCATTTTGCGCATGCCTTTATTCAGGAGGAATAAGAGTAGAACCGTATCAAAAATAGTAACGCTGATGCCCCAGATGAGCGGTAGGCCAAAAAGCAAGTTTAACCCGATGGCCATTCCAATGATTTCTGCAAGGTCACATGCAACTATTGCAGTTTGAGCCAAAGCAAATAAAGGGATATTTACCCATTTCGGATAGGCATTTCTGGAGGCCTGAGCCAGGTCGAGTCCTCTCACAATACCTAGTCGGGCACTTAAAGATTGCAGGAGCAGGGCAATCAGATTGGACATTAACAATATCCAGATCAACTGATATCCAAACTTGCTTCCTCCGGCGATATCCGTTGCCCAGTTTCCAGGATCCATATAGCCTACACTTACGAGATACGCAGGGCCAATAAATGACAGTATTCGCCTCCATCCGGTACGTTTACTCGTGTCTACACTCTGATGTACTTCGCTTAAGGATTCAGTATTCTTTTTTGGTTCGGTCTTTTTCATCCGTATATGTTTGTTTTCAATTGTAATGAAGCTATCAGATTTATGTATGCGAGTTGTGGTTTTAACATCCTGATGGTTTCATATAATAGTTTTTTTGGTTCAAATACTAGGAGGTGGTGTTGTTGGTTGACGTTTTAATGAGTACATGCTTGGCAACTTCTCTGCTGACATTTAGTTTTTTGGACTCAACAAGTAGTTCTACTGATCCGTCAAAATCTATTACATCTATGATTTTTAATGGTTTGCCTAAAGTAAGCCCTAGTTTTTCAAGGTGTTTTAAAAATGGAGAGGAGTGGTCGCTGACCCCCATAATAATCCCTGTCTCTTCTTTTTTTAGTTTGCTTAATTTGACGAATGTTGCGGTATCGAATTTTCCATTTTTATCTGGTATAGGATCCCCGTGAGGATCATTTTTTGGGAAAGAAAGAAACTCGTCCAGACGTTCTATCAATTCAGGAGAGTTAATATGTTCCAGTTCCTCAGCAATATCGTGTACTTCATCCCATTTGAAGTGCAACTTTTCTACGAGAAATACCTCCCAAAGTCTATGTTTTCTAACAATATCAATTGCTAAAGATCGTCCGGATTCAGTGAGTTTTACCCCTTGATATTTTTTGTAATCTATTAATTGTTTATCAGCCAGCTTCTTTATCATATCAGTTACTGAAGCCGCTTTGGTTTGCATTCGTTCTGCTATTGCATTCGTTTGAACGTTCCCTTCATTATTTAATGAAAGATGATAAATGATCTTTAAATAATTCTCTTCTGTAAAGGATTGCATTTCTGTTTGTCTAACTAAAAGTTTAGACAAATCTAAAAAAATAATAGAGAAATAAACTATAAATATTTGCAACTTTTTTAGAATAAAATTTGGTAATTAATGCTTTCTTATTCTACCTTTGGGCTTATTATTTTTTTAAGATGGCAGCAGAACTAGATAAAACGGATTTTAAGATTTTAAAATTACTACAGGAAAATGGTAGGATTACCAATTTACTTTTATCTCAGGAGATAGGCCTTTCGCCGGCTCCGACTTTAGAAAGAGTGAGAAAGCTTGAAATGTCAGGTTATATTAAAAGTTATCACGCTTTAGTTGACGAGGAAAAACTGGGATTAGGAATTAAGACGTTTATACAAGTTCAACTTGATTTTCATAAAAATAATACCATACAGATTTTTCTTGATGAGGTAAACCAGATCAAGGAAGTCACGGAATGCCATCATGTTACCGGTCAGGCAGATTTCCTTTTAAAAGTTTATGTGAATGATATCAAGGCGTATGAACGTTTAATTATGGATAAGATCAGTAAAATTTCCGTAGTTAAAACTTTCCAGACCATGATGATCATGTCGACTACTAAAAAGGAACCTATCGTCCCTCTTGAATATTAATCTTTGATTTGCCAGTCTATTGGCTTTTGACCCTGCTTAATTAAGATTTCGTTGGCCTTAGAAAAATGTTTGCAGCCTAAGAAGCCATTGTAAGCTGAAAAAGGAGAAGGGTGAGCTGCTTTAAGCACAGTATGTTTTGTTTCATCTATGAGCACAGCTTTGTTTTGAGCATATTTACCCCATAAGAGAAATATAAGTCCTTTTCTTTTCTCTGACAATGTACTGATTACTTTATCTGTAAATATTTCCCATCCCTTGCCTTGATGGGAGCCGGCTTCATGTGCTCTGACAGTTAATGTCGCATTTAGAAGCAATACACCTTCATCTGCCCATTTCGTCAGGTTTCCGTGACCGGGAACTTTAAATTCTTCAATATCATCGTTGAGCTCCTTGTATATGTTTTTTAATGAAGGAGGAACTGTCACGCCTTTCTGTACAGAGAAAGAAAGACCATGAGCCTGACCTGGACCATGATATGGGTCCTGACCCAGAATGACCACTTCTACTTTATCAAATGGAGTGTGATTCAGTGCATTAAAAATATCAGGTCCTTTTGGATATATATTTGCTCCATTTTGTTTTTCTTCCAATAAAAAGGATTTCAACTGTTTCATGTAATCTTTTTCAAACTCATCTCCCAGTGCATCCAGCCAGCTTTTTTCTAAGGTTACAGACATATTATTTCTTTTCTAAAATTAGTAACAAATCGTTTTCTAAGCTCGTTTCGGGACTTTCAATTATTCTGCCAAGTTCCTTGTTTTTCTGATAAACGATAAAAGTAGGTACGTTGGTAATGCTAAGATTGTCGATCAAGCCATTCTCTGCTTTTTTTGCGCCGTCTACACAAATAAAAGTAATGTCATCTTCATTTACCTGCAGTACATCCATCAATTTGAGAAATCTCGGAACCTGCAGCTTACTGTCTCCGCACCAGGTACCCAACACAATAGTTGCATTTTTCTCTGTGATCAGTAAGTTTAGCTTAGTGATTATTGCGGATTCCGGCTCGTACAGGGGGTATTCTACATCGTATTGTGCTTTCATCTCTGGAAATAAAATAAGTTCATCCCTGGTGCATTTGTTAATCATTATAGTTTTACCTGTGGAAATATCTTCTATTCTTTTATTCAAATTTTGCGATTTGGCATTCATGGTAAATAACAGTCGAACAGAGTTTCTTTTTTTGTTGAAATTATAATTTTAAATCTGCTTTTTGGTATTTAAACACGATATTTGCAAAAAAAAATTATAAAAGGATATGCCAAATTTCGTTCGTTTGATTATAGGAGGTGTGCTGTTGGGAGCTTCAATAGCTATATTTTTTACCAGTTTTTGGGGTTGGGGCATATTGGGAGTTTTGTTAAGCATATTGGTTTTTGTGACATTTTTCTTTCATGAAAATATGTTGCTGGCACAATGGTTCTTGAGAAAGGACAATATGGCTAAAGCTGAAGTTTATTTAAGAAAGATAACCGATTATGAAAAACAATTGATCCGTGTTCAACATGGTTATTATAATCTGCTAATAGGTCTGATTGAGTCAAGAAAGGCTCCTATGCAATCGGAAAAGTATTTTAAGAAATCTCTTTCTTTGGGATTACATATGGATCACAATATTGCCCTGGCCAAGCTTAGTCTGGCAGGAATTGCGATGGCAAAGAGGAATAAAAGAGAAGCACAGATGTATTTAACAGAAGCAAAAAAAGCTGATAAGAATAAATTGCTGGCTGATCAGATTAAACAGATGAAAGATCAGATGGGAATGATGGATAAACAGCAACAGGTGAGGTACAGATAGTATTAATTTTGATATTAAAAAAGCCATATGCATTAGCATGTGGCTTTTTTATTTTTCACTCAGTCTGTCGAAGTTTTCACTGTTCTCATAATCTGATGACCTGCTGATGATGTCATCATCCATGTATTCTTTCTTTCTGCTGAAAAACTTTTGTTCTGATTGGATCCTGGTAATTAGCTGACGGATCAATGTCAGGTCAAATGCTTCTTTACTCAATTTAATGCAGTATTCGTTCTCTGTTATTTCAAGGCTTGAACTGTTCATAATTTTTAATTTTAATATGCCATAAAAATAAAAAGGCCTGCTAACATTTTTTGTAGCAGGCCTTTAAGCTTTTGTTATTTTTATGTTAAGCGAACCAGGTCATAACATCTTCTTTTGAAGGCATGGTTATTTCTAGTTTCAGCTTCTTGCGCATGCCACCTAAATCATTAAATACTTTATTGGGATTTGCAGCTTTTAGCTCTTCAATTGTATTGATATTCATTTTTCTGATCACCTGAACCCATTCAGCAGGAACACCTGCATTCACGAAATCTTCGTCGCTGGTAACTTTTGCTTTTTTCTCAGGTCTCATCTGAGGGAAGAACAATACCTCCTGAATGGTAGATTGGTTGGTCATCAGCATCACTAATCTATCTATTCCTATTCCCAAACCAGAGGTAGGAGGCATACCATATTCAAGAGCACGTACAAAGTCCTCATCCATTGCCATAGCTTCATCGTCACCTCTTGCAGCCAACGTGAGCTGATCTTCAAAGCGTTCCCGCTGATCGATAGGATCATTCAATTCTGAATAGGCATTGCCGATTTCTTTTCCCATAACGAATAGTTCAAATCTTTCAACTAAACCTTCTTTACTTCTGTGTTTTTTTGCAAGAGGGGTCATTTCCAGAGGGTAATCCGTAATGTAGGTAGGCTGAATTAGGTTAGCTTCAACTTTTTCGCTAAACAGCTCATCAACCAGCTTTCCTTTTCCCATCGTTGAGTCTATTTCAATATTCAAGCTTTTACAAGTTTCTTGTAACTGTTCTTCAGTCATGTCAGAAACATCGATGCCTGTATATTTCTCAATGGATTCATACATGGTCAGTTTTTCGTATGGGCCTTCAAAATTAATCTCATGTTCCCCAACTTTAACAATAGGAGTACCGTGAATAGCAACAGCAATTTTTTCAAGGCATTCTTCTACCATTCCCATCATCCAGATGTAATCCTTATAGGCTACATAGATTTCCATTGAAGTGAATTCTGGATTGTGAGTGCGATCCATGCCTTCATTTCTAAACATTTTGCCAAACTCATATACCCCATCAAAGCCAGCTACAATAAGCCTTTTTAAGTATAATTCATTGGCTATGCGCAGATACAACGGCATATCTAGTGTGTTGTGGTGTGTCGCGAAAGGACGCGCAGCTGCACCACCATGGATTGGTTGCAATATGGGAGTTTCAACTTCCATCCATCCCTGATTGTCAAAGTAATTTCTCATGGTATTGATTACTTTAGACCTGTTGATGAATATCTGTTTGAAACCAGGGTTTACTGTTAAATCTACATAACGCTGTCTGTAGCGCAATTCAGGATCTGTAAATCCATCAAATATATTTCCGTCTTCATCACGTTTTACGATGGGAAGTGGTTTTAAGGATTTGGAAAGGATTTTAAACTCTGTAACATGAATTGATATTTCGCCTGTCTGAGTGGTAAACACATAACCTCTCACGCCAATAAAGTCTCCAAGATCCAATAATTTCTTGAATACAGTGTTGTATAAGGTTTTGTCCTCATCAGGGCAAAGGTCGTCTCTTTTCAGGTATACCTGTATTCTTCCTGTAGAGTCCTGTAATTCAACGAAAGAGGCACTACCCATAATACGACGGGTCATTATCCTTCCAGCTATGCTAATGTTCTTATATGCTGTTTTATCTCTTTCGTAGTTGGCTAAGATGTCCGCTGCATTTGCATTGATTTCAAAAGCTTCGGCAGGATAGGGGTCAATCCCTAATTCACGTAATTGATTAAGTGAATTGCGACGCAATAGTTCTAATTCTGATAGTCCTGTACTCATATTTTGTGATATACGGCATGACCGTATAAGCTAATTGGTATATAAATTTAAAATTTATGCAAAAATAGGTATTTGTTTTTAATCTGCCTCTACAGTTTCTGCATACATTTCATTGATAACTGAGGCATATTTGTTTTCGATCACCTTTCTTTTAGCTTTTAAGGTAGGTGTGATTTCACCTTCCTCCATACTAAAAGGATTACGTTTCACCTTAAAATTCTTTATGCGTTCAAATTTCGCCAGTTCATTGGAATACTTCCTGATGTCCTGTCCGATCCAGTCGATGATCTCCTTTTCTTCAATAAAAAGTTCTGGCTTTTGGAAAAATGATTCAGTCAGGTTAAATGCTTCCTGAAGGTTTTCTTTATTTGGAATTACAATTGCCGTTAGGTATTCTCGTTTATCACCAATTAAAAACAATTGCTCTATTTTGAGGCTTTTCAGATATACATTTTCTACGGGAGTTGGGTATACGTTTTTACCATAAGCATTTACAATCATGTTTTTTAAACGATCTGTTATTTGCAGGTTGCCTTTGTAAAATCTTCCAATATCCCCAGTATGGAACCAGTTGTTTTTATCAATGGCCTCAGCAGTTTCAGCTGGTTTATTGAAATAGCCCTGCATCACGCAGTGTCCACGAACAATAATTTCTCCTTCCGGACATTCAAAATCTTCATTGAAGGATTCATGTGTCTGGATATTGATCATTTCCTTTGTTTCTACATTTTGAATGCCTATTTCAATACCAGGGATTACGCGGCCTACAGTTCCGTAAACCTGCCTGTGATATTCCGTTACGGCCATGACTGGAGAAGTCTCTGTTAGTCCAAAGCCTTCTAGTATTTTAATGCCAAGATTTCCAAAGAATTCACCTACATTTTTTGGCAGGGCAGCGCCACCGGAAATCATGAATTTTAGTCGGCCTCCTGTTTTTTCTTTTATTTTGCTGAATACTAGTTTTTCAGCTATCGCCTTTTTTGCAGATAGGACTATTCCTGGTGCATCGCCTTCAGCCTTCTTTTTTCGATATTCCTGCCCTGTTGCCAAAGCCCAAAGGAAAATCTTCGCTTTCAATCCACCGGCGGAGGTTCCGCTTTTAATGGCTTTATCATGGATTTTTTCCAGTAATCTCGGAACGCAATTCATAACTGTAGGTCTAACTTCACCCATGTTTTTAGCCAGAAGTTCCAGACTTTGCGCAAATGCTATCTTACAGCCCTGGGCACAGCAGACATGGTAGGTCGCAGTGCGTTCGAAAACATGAGACAGGGGCAAAAAAGAAAGGAAAGTTTCCGTTTCATCGATAACAGGTATTTGCTGCAGGCAAACCTTTACATTTTCTACAAAGTTGTAATGCGAAAGCATAGCGCCTTTAGGAGTTCCTGTAGTACCTGAAGTATATATTAAGGAGGACGTATCGGAAGGATTCAGACCTTGACGAATATTTGCTATTTCAGATATTCTTTCGTTACTGAGTTTAGATGCAGAACTGAGAATCTCTTCAAAGCTTATGATCTTTGCATTTAAATCTTCAGGTACAATTACTTTTTTATACTCTGCAAATGCCGGAATGATATAAGAAAGGTTTCTGCAGTTGTCAGCTATTTTAAGTACTTTCTTGTATAAGAAAGTATTGCCGACAAGTATTGCTCTGATACCCGAATCGTTAATGATGTATTCGACTTCATGCTCGGATAATGTTGGGTATATTGATACGTTAATGGCGCCTATTTGCTGTATTCCCTGATCATAATATACGTATTCAGGAGAATTCTCTATCATAAGCCCCATTCGATCTCCTTTTTTTATTCCCCTTTCTAAAAAGAAAGAAGACACAGCATCTGCATTTTCAAGGGTGGTTTTGAATGAAATTTCCTCCCATTCAGTGTTTTTTTTATGTATAAGAAAAGTTTCTTCCGGTTTATGGATGTTTTCTATTACATTTCTGAGTAAACTAGGTACTGTAGAAGACTCGTTAAATGATACCATAATTATGTTTGGTTAGCTCGTGATCACAATTATAAAATAATACACTATAATATACAAGTTACTTTTGCAGAGCTTATATATTAAAAAAGGGCGCCTAAGCGCCCTTTCAAATATAGTGAATGTCTGTTAAACAGAGAAACTTTCGCCACAACCGCATGAACGACTGGCATTTGGATTGTTAAAATTAAAGCCCTTGCCATTTAATCCATCAGTAAAATCAAGTTCAGTTCCTGCTAAATACAAAAACGACTTCATATCTAATGCTATCCTGATGCCTCTGTCTTCAAAAAATTGATCTCCAGTCTTTTCTTCATTATCAAAATCTAGATTATATGATAATCCTGAACAGCCACCGCCTTTAACTGAAACGCGCAAAAAATAGCTGTTATCCAGATGCGAATCATGCATAAGGTTATCAATTTTGCTTTTTGCTTTATCCGTTATTGTGATCATGTTATTTAATTTTTAATATGGTATTAAAACCCACACCATTTTAATTAAATGTTAGTGGTGTGATTTAGCTAATTCAATCGGTTCCATTCCGTTTTTAACGCGGTAGTCATTGATTGCCGATTTAATCGCGTCTTCAGCCAAAACCGAACAGTGAATTTTAACCGGGGGTAAAGCTAATTCTTCTACGATATCCATATTGTCGATAGTCAATGCTTCGTCTACAGTTTTACCTTTTAACCATTCTGTTGCCAGAGATGATGAAGCAATTGCAGAACCACAGCCAAATGTTTTAAATTTAGCATCAGTGATTACATTGTTTTCATTTACCTCAATTTGAAGACGCATTACGTCGCCGCACTCAGGTGCTCCAACCAAACCTGTTCCGACAGATTTGCTGTCTTTATTTAATGTACCAACATTTCTAGGGTTGGTATAGTGTTCCATTACTTTTTCAGAATATGCCATTTCTATTTCTTTTATCCTCTGTAAACAGAGGTGATTTAATGTTTATAACAATTAGTTGGACTTAGTGTTCTGCCCACTCTATTTTACTTAAGTCAATTCCATCTTTAAACATCTCCCAAAGTGGAGAAAGGTCTCTCAGGTGGTTAACTGCTTTTTTTGTATTTTCAATAGCGTAATCAATTTCTTCCTCAGTAGTGAAACGACCTAACCCAAAACGGATAGAAGAATGAGCAAGATCATCAGATAGTCCCAGGTTTTTCAAAACATAAGATGGTTCCAATGAAGCAGAGGTACAAGCCGAACCTGATGATACTGCCAGATCTTTCATTGCCATCATCAGGCCTTCACCTTCAACATATTTAAATGAGATATTTGCCACATGAGGTAAACGATGTTCAACGTTACCATTAACGTAGCTTTCCTCAAGCACAGTAAGCGCACTTTCCAACTTATCTCTCAAGGCTGATAGGCGCTTGGCCTCTTCATCCATTTCAAGACGGCAAAGCTCACACGCTTTACCCAAACCAACAATACCAGGAACATTCAATGTACCTGAACGCATTCCCCGTTCATGGCCTCCGCCATCCATTTGGGCTGTAACTTTTACTCTTGGATTTTTACGGCGAACATATAATACTCCAACGCCCTTAGGTCCATACATCTTATGGGCAGAAAATGCCATTAAATCTATACCATCTGCGTTTACATCTACTGGTATCTTACCTACTGCCTGCGTGGCATCAGTCATGAATAGAGCACCGAATTTATGAGCAATTGCAGCTATTTCTTTAACAGGCTGAACAACCCCGATTTCATTATTGCCATACATGATGGTAACAAGAATCGTTTGTTCAGTCATTGCGGCTTCCAGTTCCTGAAGATCTATCAGTCCGTCTTCTTTTACTTTAAGATAGGTCACTTTTGCACCTTGTTTTTCCAGGTGTTTGCAGGTATCTAATACAGCTTTGTGCTCTGTGGTAGCGGTAATGATGTGGTTACCTTTGTCCTGATACATTTCAAAAACCCCTTTAATACCAAGATTATCAGCCTCTGTTGCTCCTGAAGTAAAAATGATCTCTTTTTCTGTACAGCCGATCAATTTCGCAACTTGCTCGCGGGAATAATCAACAGCTTCTTCGGCTACCCAGCCGAAAGCATGATTGCGGCTCGCAGCATTACCGAATTTATTAGTAAAGTAAGGTAACATCGCTTCTAATACTCTGGGATCCAAAGGTGTAGTAGCATTATTATCTAAGTAAATAGGAAGTTCCATTGTTTTTGTTTATTCTTAATAAGACACAAAGATACGAAAAAAGATTGCCAACAATTATAAATAATACCTATGATGGTATAGTTAAAACTCGCATTTTTACATTTTTCTAACCTTTCATTGTATTTATGAACAAGATAGAACATATAGGTATAGCTGTAAATAGTCTGGATGCATCATGTGAACTTTATGAACGACTGCTCGGTACAGCTTGTTATAAAAAGGAGAATGTCGAATCTGAAGCTGTAAATACGGCATTCTTTAAAACAGGCATTAATAAAATAGAATTGCTGGCAGCTACTTCGACTGATAGTGCAATAGCTAAATTTCTTGATAAGAAAGGAGAGGGAATTCATCACATTGCATTTGATGTAGATGATATAATTCTGGAAATGGAGAGGCTAAGAACTGAAGGTTTTGTTTTATTGAATGAAAAGCCCAAAAAAGGTGCCGATAACAAATTAATCTGCTTTGTTCATCCTAAAAATACAAATGGGGTACTCATCGAATTATGTCAGGAAATAAGATAACAGGGCATTTAGCCTGTTGAACCATTTCTATTTTGAAATCTGTTATAAAAATATCTGATTACTATTTGTTTCTAAAAAATAAATTCCGATATTTGCATCCTTAAAAATAAGCGACAAATAAGTATATAACAATATGAAAAAAGATCTGCATCCATCAAACTATAGATTTGTAGTGTTTAAAGATATGTCTAACGAGTATTCTTTTTTAACAAAATCTTGTGTAGATACTAAAGAGACTATTCAATGGGAAGATGGTAATGAGTACCCTCTATATAAATTAGAGATTTCTCACACTTCTCACCCTTTCTATACTGGTAAAATGAAATTGGTTGATACTGCCGGCCGTATCGATAAATTCAAAACTCGTTACGCTAAGAAGTAATTCTACCAATAATAAAATTATTTTAGAGTCCCGTTGCTGTTGCTTCGGGACTTTTTTTATTTTTGCTGCTTATGATGATCAATTTATTTGATGATAGCGCATGGCAGTCCCTGCGTCCACTTTCTTTCACAAGGCCTGTTGCTGATCTCCGCGTTGGAATTCTGACAATAGCTGAAAAGTGGAAGAAGTATCTAAATGCTGAAGCTGGATTTTTAACAATTGCGTATCTTGCTGAAAAGTATCCTGCCAACAATGGCGCAGAATGGTTTATAAATGGATCAATATGTCCGGATAGAAGTTTAGTTGATGCCATATGCAGTCTGAAAATAGGAGAATCCTTAAAAAAAGGAAATCTCCTGATCGCTTATCGTACAAACACAGGTGAACTTTTAACCCCGGATTCAATTGTTCAGTTTGATGCCAAAAATTACTCAGAAAGTTTTATAAGAATTGAGTTTCCAGAAGATATTTTTAAATTCAATCATATAGAACTCACAAAAGACTTTGAACTGATCACACATGGGCGAATCTCAGCCAATTTGGGCGCTACCAATACTTTTTTAGGTGAAAACTTCTTTGCAGAAGAAGGGGCTATAGCTGAATGCTCAACATTTAACAGTCTTGCAGGGCCCGTTTATCTTGGAAAGAATACAGAAGTTTGGGAAGGTTGCCACATTAGAGGATCTTTTGCTTTATGTCACAATTCTCAGGTAAAGATGGGTGCCAGGATATATGGACAGACAACTGTAGGGCCGTATAGCAAGGTTGCCGGAGAAATGAACAATGTAAATATATGGGGATATTCTTCGAAAGGACATGAGGGCTATCTCGGGAATGCAGTATTGGGGCAATGGTGTAATATTGGAGCAGACAGCAATAATTCTAACCTCAAGAATAACTATTCAGATGTAAAAGTTTGGGAGTATGCTGTCCGGGATTTTCGCAATACAAAATTGCAATTTTGTGGATTGATTATGGCAGACCATGCCAAGTGCGGGATAAATACGATGTTTAATACCGGTACAGTAGTGGGAGTAAGTGCAAACGTATTTGGACCGGGTTTCCCTCCTAACTTTATTCCTGATTTTTCATGGGGGGGACCACATGGATTTGAATCTTATAAATTAGAAAAAATGTTCCAAACGGCTGCCAGGGTTTATGAACGCAGAAATTCGGAATTCAATCAGATAGAAAAAGATATTTTAATAAAGGTTTTTAACGATACAGAAGCCTATAGACATTTTTAAAGGTTCAAAAGCGCCTTAAGTCTTTATTGACCACACACAATAAAATTATAATTATGAGAAAAAAAATAGTAGCCGGAAACTGGAAAATGAATTTAAACTATGCTGAAGGAGTATCCTTGTTTTCAGAAATAGTAAATATGGTGAGAGATGAAAAAAAAGGTGATCAACAGGCCATCATCTGCGCTCCCTTTATACATTTAAATAGCCTCGCGCAATTGGGAGGATCTATCGTAAGTATTGGTGCTCAAAATTGCTATCAAAAAGAAAGTGGAGCTTATACCGGGGAGATCTCAGCAAAAATGATAAAATCAGTAGGTTGCGGATACGTAATCATTGGACATTCAGAAAGACGTCAGTATTTTGCTGAAAGTGACGAGCTGTTGGCAGAGAAAACAGTTATTGCTCTACAGAATGAATTAACACCGATCTTTTGTATTGGTGAAACTCTGGATGAAAGAAATGATGGAAGCTATTTTAAAGTATTAAAATCTCAGCTTCAAAAAGGTGTTTTTGGACTAGATAGTAATGATTTTTCAAAAATAGTGATTGCATACGAGCCTGTATGGGCTATAGGAACGGGTCTTACGGCTACTTCTGAGCAGGCACAGGAAGTTCATGCGTTTATTCGTAAAGAAATCGATGCTAAATATGGGACTGAAATTGCCGAAAATACTACCATCCTTTACGGGGGGAGCTGTAACCCAAAAAATGCTGCAGAATTATTTGCTCAGAAAGATATAGATGGGGGCTTAATTGGCGGTGCATCGCTAAAATCAAGAGACTTCGTTGACATTGTTAAAACATTCAACTCTTAAATGCAATATATTCAGGTTACTTTCCACTTCAATAAAGTTGAAGAATATCAAAAAGATCTACTGATTGACGAACTGGCCAATATTGGTTACAACACATTTGAAGATACTCAGGATGGGTTTTCGGCGTTTGTTGATTTTGATCATTACAGTGAAAGCCAATTAAAAGAGATGCTATTCCAGTTCGAGGGTGAACTGGAATATACGTACACGGTTACTGAAATTGCAGCGGAAAATTGGAATGAGGAATGGGAAAAGAATTTTGAGCCATTAATTATCGACGAACAATGCTATGTTAGGGCTACTTTTCATCAGCCACAACCGCAGTATAAACATGAAATAGTCATCGATCCTAAAATGGCTTTTGGTACCGGACATCATCAAACTACTACGATGATGATGCAATACATTTTGTCGGCCGATATAAGTAACAAAGACATACTTGATATGGGATGCGGTACTGGTATATTGGCGATTCTTGCGGCGAAAAGAGGTGCAAAAAAGCTTGTTGCAATTGATAATGATGAGGTGTGTTATTTAAGTGCAATTGAAAATTCTGCTTTAAACAGCATTGAAAATATTGAAGCAATTTGCGGCGGAAAAGAGGTAATACCTAATGCAGCCTTTGATACCATACTTGCAAATATCAACAGAAATATTTTGCTCGATCAGATCTCCACTTACTCCAATGTATTAAATTCAGGTGGAAGTATTTATTTTAGCGGTTTTTATGAATCTCCAGATCTGGATATGATCACTGAGGAATGTCAAAAGTTCGGAATTCATTATATAGATCATAAAAAGATTGGCGAGTGGGTTGCTGCTCATTTTAAAAAGGATTAATTATGCGTATACATTTTATCGCTATTGGTGGTAGTGCCATGCACAACCTGGCAATTGCTTTACATAAAAAAGGATATCAGGTTACAGGATCTGATGATGTGATCTTTGAACCGTCAAGCAGTAGACTGGCAAAGCATGGAATCCTTCCTGCACAAATGGGCTGGAATGAGAATAACATTACTGCTGATCTTGACGCTGTGATATTGGGTATGCATGCGCTTAAAGATAATCCGGAGTTACTCAAAGCACAGGAGTTGGGTGTTAAGATCTATTCCTACCCGGAGTATATCTATGAACAAACAAAAGATAAGCTTAGGGTTGTGATAGGAGGTAGCCATGGCAAAACAACTATCACTTCAATGATCCTGCATGTCCTTAATTATTGCAATAAAGATTTTGATTATCTGGTAGGGGCTCAGCTGTCTGGTTTTGATACGATGGTGAAAGTAACAGATTCGGCACCTGTAATTATTATCGAGGGTGATGAATATCTGGCGTCTCCTATAGACCGCAGACCGAAGTTTCATTTATATAAAGCCAATATAGCAGTAATCAGTGGTATCGCCTGGGACCATATCAATGTATTTCCAACTTATCAGGACTATACCAGTCAGTTTGAGATATTTATAGATACGATCCAGGCTGACGGAACCCTGATTTACTGCAGCGCTGATAAAGATTTGAATTCAATTGTTCAACAATCCAGTGCTCAAATAAAAAAAATAGGGTATGAAATTCCGCAACATGAGGTAAACAAGGGCATAACTTATTTGTTGCCAGACAGAACTGAATTGAAAGTGTTTGGTGATCATAATTTAATGAATCTAAATGCTGCAAGGTTAGTTTGTAATGAATTAGGGATCGAAAATGACACATTTAATCTCGCTATCTCTTCATTTACAGGTGCTGCAAAACGATTAGAGCTGCTAAATTCTTCTGGGGAAACAAACGTTTATAAGGATTTTGCTCACTCTCCATCAAAGCTAAAGGCTACAATAGATGCTGTGAAAGCGCAATTTACTACAAGAAAACTAGTTGCATGTATAGAGTTACATACATTTAGCAGCCTGAATAAAAACTTTTTGGTGCAATATGCCGATACTATGAACAAGGCAGATGTGGCAATTGTTTACATAGATGAGAAAACTTTTGTGCATAAGAAACTTAAGCCATTTACGAAATATGATGTTCAAGCGGCGTTTAACAAGGATGACTTGCATTTTTTTAACAATTCAGAGTTGCTACAAGCTTACTTATTAGACATAAATTTTTACCAAACGAACCTGTTGTTGATGAGTTCTGGAAACTTTGGCGGATTAGACCTTACGAAATTGGCACGTGAGTTGAATATACTATCTTAAAAAGAACAAGAATAACAAACCTAAATTTACGACATGAATATCATTGGTAAAAACATTAGACAATTACGCCAAAAGAATGGCTGGAGCCAGGGGGAAGTTGCTAAACGTTTAAATATTTCAATTCCTGCATTTTCAAAAATAGAAACTGGTATTACCGATATAAACATATCTAGATTGGCGCAGATCGCTAATTTGTTTGAAGTATCTACCATGGACATTATTTCTAAGGAAGGGGAGAACCCACAGTCGCTTAATTTTGAAGAAATCAATAGCTTAAAGGATAAACTGTCTCAAAGGGAAGAAGAAATTATTAAACTTCAAAAAAAGGTCATTGATCTTTACGAAGAAATCCGCGAGAAATAAGCTCTTAATCTAAGAGAATATTTTACGCAACGTCAGGTGCCGCTTTCCAAAAGTGGCACCTGTTGCTTGGTGGATAGCCAACATCTTATCGTTGAAATCACCCACCCAGGAAAGCTCCAGTTCGTCATATTGATTCAAGGGCAAAACATATTCCTTCAACTTTATAAATAATGCTGATTCTAAGCCGTGTTTTTGATAAGCCTGTTTAGTCCCCATGACTATGGCCCGCATTCTATTAACACCAACCCATCGTTTGTATACAAACTTTAATTTTTCTATTAAACCTAGTTTTCCATTAAAATCTTTAATCATTTGATTTGCATCGGGAATAATCACCACAAATGAAGCCGGTTCCCCATTCACATATGCAAACCAAATCAGTTTTTCATCCATTATAGTTTCCATTTTTTTGAAACTCTCCAGTAGTGTATCTTTCTTAATGGGTACGAAATTTTCAAAATCCTGCCAGCCATCATTGTAAATTTCCATAAGATCACTAACATACTTTTCTGCATTTTTCTTAGAGAAATGTTCAAAGGTATAACCTGCTTTACCGGCTACCCAATTTGCAATCTTGGTAAAACGTTCAGGAAATGGCTTTCTTACGGCCAAATGATTTGTGATCTGCTCATACTCCTTCTCAAATCCATAATTTTTAAAGAAATCATAATAATACTCAGGATTGTAATTCATTCCATAGGATGGGGGGATAAAGCCTTCTATCAGCAAACCCCAAAATGAATCATTTTCACCAAAATTAATAGGGCCATCCATTGCTTTCATACCTCTTTCCTTTAGCCATGACTGTGCAGTATCAAATAGCATATTCGCCGCCTCCTCACTATTGATGCATTCAAAGAAACCCATTCCTCCGGTGGGCTGCTCGTAGTTATAGGCTTTTTTATCATTGATAAATGCCGCTACCCGACCAATCGTTTGTCCCTGGTTGTTCTTTAAAATCCAGCGTGTACACTTACCATGATTAAAAAAAGGATTCTTCGCCTCATTAAAAACGAGTTCTACATCCTGATCAAGAGGGCAAATCCAATTCTCATCATCTTTATATATGAAACGGGCAACATTTAAAAAGTCTTTTCGGGTTTGTTTATCAGATACAGGTACTATAGTCATGCTTTTCTTAAATAAGGGAAGGAGTCAAAATAAAAAGCATCCCATAGGGATGCTCTTAATCATTTATGTTTTAACTAATTAATAATCGTCGTCATCATCATCAGAGTTGAAATTATCAAAAGTATCAAGATCGTCTAATGGCATGTCGAAGTCATCATCGTCATCATCGAATTTCTTCTTTTTACTAACTTCTTCATGTGAATCTTCCATCTCTGTTTCAGGATCAACTAATGGACTTTTCTTAATTGGTTTCTTTGGAGTTTTCATTACAAATAATATAATTCCCTAGGGTTCTTTATTTATGAATTAAATTTACAAAAAATCTTTTTAAATAGAAACAACGCTCTTTTTTTTGTTTTTTGCTAGTCCAAAAATAATACAAAAAACACTTTTAAGAAAGGGTAAAACATAAAATATTGACTTTTTTTTAGAATTAAAAAAAGTCCGGACCAGAACAAAAAAAAATGGTAAAGCTATGAACTTTACCATTTTTTAACACACAAATGAAACCTGAATTGAGATATAGTTTTAGGTTAGGTAAAATATCTTTGATCAATTCTATAAGAACGCTTTTTACAAACTCTGTTTGTTTTAATATCTATAACAAGTTTAATGCAAATTTAAACACCATTCTTTAATACTTAGTAAGTGGTATGAAAAATTGAGTAAACGGTATTTTAATGATTTAAAGGAATTGAAATGGAGACAAATGTGCCTGATTTTCCATTTTGCCTGATCTGCATCTGTATCGGATTTGCTTCAACCTGATTTAGCAGATTGATCCTTTCTTTAGTCAGGTCCATGCCTTTACTTACATGCTCGCCTTTTTTGTCTCTCAGAGAGTTTTCTATCCCGATGCCATCATCTATGATATTGATCAGCAAATGGTCATTTCCGACGAGATTGATTTGGATGTCTATTTTCCCTCCCTCTTCTTTGGGCATTATGCCATGCCATATGGCATTTTCAATGTATGGCTGCAATAGCATAGAAGGTATCATCGTTTCTTCTTTATCAATTTCAGGATTTACATTTATTGCGTAATTGAATTTTTCACCAAACCTTTTCTTTTCCAGACTGAGGTATAATTCAAGGTATTCAAGCTCTTCTTCCAGCGTAATGAAACTTTGCGTACATATGTCCAGATTTTTTCTGATCAGTTTTGCAAAACCAGTTAATATTTTATTTGCAGAGGCGGTGTCTTTAGTATTTATATAGTGCTGAATAGAATTCATCACATTGAATACAAAGTGGGGATTCATCATGGCCTGCAGTGCCCGTTGCTCCAGCATAAGTATTTTGTTCTTCAACAGTAACTGTTCCTGTTCTTTATTCTTTTGCCTTCTGGTCACTACTACTGCAATCTTGTAAAACACAAATCCAGCAATAATGAATATAAGTCCTAAAAACCATAATGTTTGCCAAAAATGTTCTTCTAAAACAAATTTGACCAATGTTGCTTTTCCCCATTCACTATCATTATACTTCGCGCTCAGTTCAAAAACATATTCACCCGGCTCTAAGGAAGAAAATTCAAGTCTCCTGTTTTTTGTTTCCGTCCAGTTGGCATCAGATTTTAATCTGTACCTATATGTAATGTTCTTGTTCTGAAAGTCTATCGCACTGTAATAAAATGTAATGTTGTTGTTTGAGGGATCGAGAATGTGTTTTGACCCATTTAAACTAAGTTTAACTTTATTGTTTACTATAGATGATATCAGCACCACAGGCAGTTCATGTGCTGCTTTAGAGTTATTTACAGGGAAGTAAACCAGGCCATTATTCGTAGCAAAATAGGCATAGTCAGCATCGATGTACAAACTGTTTACATCATCTTTTAATAGCGCATTGGTATATTCAAAAGTCTCAACTATAGCATTTTTATCAACTAATGAAACTTTATTAATCCCATTATTGGTAATTACCCATACAGCATTGTCTTTTACAAAGAGTTTCTTACATATGTTGTCCGCAAGCCCATCACGTTGTGTGATTACTTTAATGATCTTTCGGTTTTTTATAAACAGAATCCCATATCCATCTGTAGCTAAAATGATCGTTCCGTCATTGAGTTCCTTTATATCATTGATCCTCCTGGTAAGCAAAGGACTTTTCTTATAGTAACTATATAAGGTGTTGTTTGAAAGCTCTGAAAGTCCGTTTATAGTAGAAAACCAAAGATGCTCATCTTTGTCGTAAAATGTGCAATAAGATCTGTTGTTAAAAATATCTGCACCTTCTTTCAGATAAAGTGAACTGAATTCAAATTTGTTGATCCGGTCGTTTAAAATAACCACACCTGAGGATAAAGCCATGGCCAGACTTTTATTTTTGGCCAGACTAAAACTCTTGATCACAAATATCAGATCATTCGATTCTCTTAAATAATCTATTTGATTCACAGCTCGATGGATATTGTTTAATCTCCCTAAGCCATAATCTGATGCAAAATAAACCGCATGATTGACGCTGTCAAAGCTGAGCTGTTTGATCACATTATATTTTTTTTTATCTGGCAATGTGATTTTAACCACATCATTCTTTTTCAGGTCAAGGATATTGATGTTTGCTTCATCAAAACCCAGCCAGAACCTGTCTTTGTCATCTTTAATTAAGCTTTTTATGACGTCACTTGTCAGTCCGTCTGTTTTATTGATGACGTAAAGCCGTTCGCTCTTTTTGGGCAACATGTATATCCCATTGTTTGTGGTAAACCACATATTTCCCTTCATGTCTTGTATTACCTGGCTGGTAAACATGTTGTTTAGGTAATGGATCTTTTTGCCGTCGGATTGGATATGATAGATGCCGGATGAAGTACTCAACCAAACATTTTTCGATCTATCCATGTAAAAATATCCAAGTTCACTATTCAAAAGTGATTGATCTATAGGATATTCAAAATGATCATTATTGTTTTTCTTTGTTACCAATCCGTTTTTATTGATATACGCCAGTAAATGATCGGAGGTGCTCAAAATTGTCTTGTAGGATATCGGCAGATCAGCTTGTTCTACAACGTCGAAGTCAGATCCATTGAATATCCTGACACTACCTGTACTGTATGCCCATATTTTGCCGTCAGCATCTTCATGTATGAAAGTGTTGAAAAACTGACGGTTAACATTCGCTGAGATGTATTTCATTATGGTTTTTCCATCCCACATGACCAATATGTTTTTATTGGTGCCAAACCATATTCTACCTTTTGTATCCTGGTAGAACGAAACAATAACTGCATTGAAATTCAGTAATTTAAGCAGTTGGTCGTTGCTGTCATTGTATATTTTTCCATTAAGAAAATAGCTCAGTTGTCCGTTCAGAGATAAAAACCAGATTCTTCCTGTATTGTCTTCTCTCAACTGTAAGATCTGATTGTCGGGCAATCCATCATCTACTGAAAAATTTTCAAATACCTTTCCATCAAACCTGCTTACACCCGCATCTGTTGCCACCCATATATAGCCCCTGGAATCCTGCAATGTATAAAAGCAATTGTTGCTGGGCAAACCATTTTTTGTATTGAAATGCTGTATGTACGTACTTTGCGGGTAACAGCAAGTACTAAAGAATAAAGCAATAACAAAGGTTAAAAGCCCGGGTAATAATTTATTTAAAACAGTTGTCAATTTGAGGTAGCTTTATCACTGTCAAAACTGGTGTATGCTCTTACTTTATCTGCAAAATCACTGGCACGCCTTCTTGAAACAGCTAATTTACCACCATTTTTCAATATTACCTCTAATCCATTTTTTGAATTGTATTCTTTGAGGTAATTCAGGTTAACTATACTCGATTTATGGATCCTTACAAACTGATTATCCGGCAAAATCTCTTCATATTCCTTTAAGACCTTTGATACGGTGATCTTATCGCCGTTTGCCAGATAAAAAATCGAGTAATTGCTATCTGCTTCTATGTGAATGATGTCGTCAATGCTCACCAGACTATAACCCTGCCCATTTGGTAGACTGATTTTTCTGATCTCATTACGCTCATTAAGGCTTGCAGAAAGGTTTTGTAAACTTTCACTTCTGTTTTCACCATTCTTACTCATGGAGATATATTTCGAAGCTTTATTTACAGCTTCCTTTAGTTCGTCGATATCAATAGGTTTTAGCAAATAATCCAGGGCATTGGCTTTAATTGCCTTTAAAGCATATTGGTCATACGCGGTGGTAAAGATAATGTGGGCTTTACTTTGCTGAACCTGAGGGATCAGCTCAAAACCATTTTCACCTGGCATCGCAATATCCAGAAAAACCAGATCTATCGCATTTTGCGTCAAGAGATTGCGTGCTTCAGCAACAGACTTTGCTATTCCTGAGACATTGATGTCCTCACAATTCTCCTGCAATAAGAAATATAATGAAGAGCGGGCAAACTCTTCATCGTCTACAATAATGGCATTCAGCACGGTCCATGGGTTTTTATTATGGTGAATTTATTAAAAAAATGAAGGATAGAAGAATATTTTTTCCAAATGCTAAAACCAAACCTTTTTTTCTTTCGTACATAAGCCCAAAGACCCTTAAAACTTAAAAATAATGAAAGCTGCAAAGCAGGCTTCATGACATTTAAAACTTAAAACTAATAATTATGAAAAACTTACAAGAACCAAAAACGCAGGAGGTGCTGCCAGAAAGTGGTAACGTTTTTACTGCACCTTTACAGCGTCGTTCCTTCCTGCAATTTGCAGGGGCAAGTGCAGCAGCCGTTGCTTTAGTGGCAGCAGGATGCAGAAAAGATAGACCCAACATGCCGATGTCTACCGGCGTGACACTGGATTTTAAAAACGACTTCGGTGTATTGAATTATGCATATGCTTTGGAGCAATTGGAAGCTGCATTTTATATACAGGTTGCTTCTGCACCACCATCGGGCTTTAGCGCAAATGAAAAAGCTTATTTTCAGGATATACAGTTCCATGAAATTGCGCACAGAGAATATTTTAAGAAAGCTTTGAGTACTGCCGCTATCAGTAGTTTGGAAGTTGATTTTTCGAGTATCGATTTTACCAGCAGGACAAGTGTTCTTGGGGCTGCAATGGCATTTGAGGATTTAGGTGTTGCGGCTTACAATGGTGTAGGTGTACGTCTGACGGATGTTAACTTTTTGCTTGCTGCCGGAAAGATTGTTTCTGTTGAGGCTCGTCATGCTTCATACGTCCGTGATCTTGTTTCTTATGGAAGTTTCGCAGATTTAAACTCATTAGGCCCACTTGGTGCAAAAAATGCCGATGGTTTAGATGCTGCTTTAACACCTGATAAGGTTTTACCTATTGCAGGCAAATATGTGAAAACCAAAATTAACGTGATTAACCTATAACCTTAACTCTAGAAAACATGAATATTGTAAATATATTAGAAGAAATAGAAAAAGTTGACGGTGAGATCTATGAAAGATTAAACCCAAGAAGGGCTGCCATGAAGGACTTTTTCAACATGAGCAAAAAAATTACCCTGGCAGCCATGCCTTTGGCACTGGGATCATTGTTCCAGAAAGCATACGGACAGACTGCACCGGCAACGGTAAATGAAGTCCTGAACTTTGCTTTAACACTGGAGTATTTAGAATACCATTTTTACAATCACGCAGTGGTTGCTGCTCCTGGATTAATTCCTGCTGGTACTCCTGCAGTTGGTGCGATTACCACGATCCGTGATCATGAATTGGCTCACGTAAACTTGTTAAAGGGTGCGTTAGGAACGGCTGCAAGGGCTCCTCTTGCTTACACAGACTTCGATTTTACGGCGAAAGGAACTTTTGGGGATGTATATACCAATTATCAGACCTTCCTTGCGGTAGCTCAGGCATTCGAAGACACAGGAGTGAGGGCATATAAAGGTCAGGCAGGTGTACTTAAAGGAAATGCGGTGCTAACTACTGCACTTCAAATCCACTCAGTAGAAGCACGTCACGCGGCACATATCCGTTTCATGCGTCAGGGCGGCCTCAACGGTGGCGGCGCAGCCATCAAACCTTGGATTAGTCTTGGTGCAGGTGGCGTAGCAAACGACACGGGCATAAGTCAGGTGGATGCTGTATACGCAGGAGAAGACCTGGATATACAAACAGGAGTAACCATTACCGGAATTGCAACGGGCGTTACTAAAGCTAAAGCTGTGGAATCATTTGATGAACCATTAAATTCTACACAGGTACTTGCTATTGCAGGCCTATTTCTTAAATAATAAGCCTTAGGGAATAATGTTTGTTTAAGTTTAAGATGGGGAAGGGGACTAAAGTCCTCTTCCTTTTTTTAGTAGTTGATCACCTGTTCTTCTAAATGCTCGGGCATGTCACGATAATTATATTGTTGTCCGCGAAGTTGGGGTTCAAAACCGGCTTCCCTGATCGCATCCTGGATTCCTTTAGCTGTAAAACGATGTGGAGCACCGGCAGCGGAAACTACGTTTTCCTCTATCATAATAGAGCCAAAATCATTAGCACCGGCATGCAAACAAAGCTCCGCTACATTTTTACCTACCGTTAGCCATGACGCCTGAATATTGACCACATTAGGCAACATGATTCTGCTCAGGGCCAGCATCCGGATATATTCATCACCGGAAACATTATTGCTGATGCCTCTAAGGCGTTTCAATAGTGTACCATCATCCTGAAAAGGCCATGGAATGAAAGCCAGAAAACCTTTTGCATGTGCAGGCTTTTCACTTTGTACTTCCCTGATCCAAACCAGGTGTTCAAAACGTTCTTCTATGGTTTCCACGTGTCCGAACATCATTGTTGCTGATGTGGTTATGTCCAGCTGATGAGCTGCACGCATCACGTCCAGCCATTCCTGTCCGCCACATTTTCCTTTAGAGATCAACCGTCTTACACGGTCATTCAAAATCTCCGCACCCGCACCTGGCAAAGAATCCATTCCTGCAGCTTTCAGTGCTTTTAACACTTCAGTATGTGAAATGCCTTCCAGCTTTGCTACGTGCGCAATTTCCGGCGGACCAAGGGCATGCAGTTTTAAATCCGGATATAATTCTTTCAGTTGTTTAAAAAGAGCGGCATAAAATTGCAATCCTAAATCCGGGTGATGGCCGCCTTGTAAGAGCAACTGGTCACCGCCCAGTCTGAATGTTTCCTCAATCTTTACTTTATAGGTCTCAATGTCTGTAATATAGCTCTCATCATGCCCTGGTCTCCTAAAAAAATTACAGAACTTACAATTGGCAATACAAACATTGGTGGTATTTACATTACGGTCTATCTGCCAGGTCACCTTGCCGCTCGGCACTTGTTTCTTTCTCAGCTCATTGGCCACAAATGCCAGTTCGGCAGTAGCAGCGTTGTTGTATAAAAAAACACCTTCTTCCTTTGTCAGGAAGTCGAATTGTAAGGCCCTTTGTAATAAATCCGTAGTATTCATATTGCAAACTTAGGTAAAATTGAAAAGCAATTATTCACCTTCATGCAATAATTTTAAAGCGCATCATAAATGCTAACACAGTTTTGGCTAAGTTTGCCACAACATTTTAAATTATGGTAAATTTTAATCGTTTTACATTAGCTAACGGGCTTCGTGTATTGGTACATGAAGATGATACAACGCCAATGGCGGTGTTAAACATATTATATGATGTCGGCGCTCGCGACGAGGAAAAAGACAAGACAGGGTTTGCACACTTATTTGAGCACCTGATGTTTGGTGGATCTGTCAACATTCCAAGTTATGATGAACCCCTGCAAAGGGTAGGAGGTGAAAACAATGCTTTCACAAGTAATGATATTACAAACTATTACATTACACTCCCTGCTGTCAATTTAGAAACTGCTTTTTGGTTGGAAAGCGACCGTCTGCTGAGCCTTGCTTTTTCTGAAAAAAGTCTGGAAACACAAAGAAACGTGGTTTGTGAGGAGTTCAAACAACGCTACCTGAACCAGCCTTATGGTGACGTATGGCTTAAATTAAGGCCGCTTGCCTATCAAACACACCCTTACCAATGGGCAACGATCGGACAAGACCTTAAACAAATAGAGGATGCTAAAATGGAGGATGTAAAAGCATTTTTCAAAAAGCACTATAATCCTCAGAATGCAATTATGGTTGTTGGTGGTAATGTTAAAACATCAGAAGTTAAAGCGCTTGCTGAAAAGTGGTTTGCTCCAATACCTGCAGGTGATAAATACCACAGAAATTTACCTCATGAACCAAAGCAAACTGAGGCCAGAAGTGAAACAGTGAAAGCTGATGTTCCCCTTAATGCAATCTATATGGCATTTAAAATGCCTGCAAGAAAAGATTCGGAATACCAGACGTACGATCTGCTTTCTGATGTACTTTCTCAGGGGCAGTCATCCAGGTTGTACAATAGCCTGCTAAAAGAGCAACAACTGTTCAGCGACATTCATGCCTACATCACCAGTAGCATAGATGAAGGCTTATTTGTTGTAGAAGGTAAATTGGTACAGGGTGTTACTGTAGAAGCAGCTGAAGCTGCTATCTGGACAGAACTGAATAAAATAGCGACAGAAGAGGTTACTGATGAGGAGATCACTAAAGTGAAAAACAAGTCTGAATCCATTATGGTCTTCGCTGAAATGAGCTTACTTGATAAAGCCATGAACCTGGCTTACTATGAGTTGCTGGGCGATGCAGCGGATTTGAATACGGAAATCAATAAGTACCTTTCGGTTACCCCACAGCGAATTTTGCAGGCCGCAAAAACAACCTTTGTAAAAGAACAATGTTCCACACTTTATTATTTAACTGCCCAAGATGCTTAATCGTACACTAGCCCCCGAATCAAAACAGGTTGATGAAATTAAATTTATTGAGCCGCTAAAGCAAAAACTGGACAATGGTATCCCGGTATTTACCATCAATGCCGGACAACAGGAGTTGGTACGTATTGAGTTTATATTTGAAAACGTAAACTGGGATCCTTCCAAGCCTTTACAGGCAATAGCAGTGAGTCACCTGATCAACAATGGTACCGCACAGCTGACTGCAAAAGAAATCGCAGATAAGGTGGACTACTATGGCGCATTTTTGCAAACAGAATATGGTGCAGACCAGCTTGCGGTTAAGCTTTACACCTTAAATAAACACCTGGCATCAGTATTGCCCATAATGCGTTCAATTTTAAATGAAAGTATTTTTCCGGAACAGGAACTGGCCATTTTTATTCAAAATCAGAAGCAGTCTTTACAGGTAAACCTTCAGAAAAATGATTACCTGGCCCGCAGACAGTTCGCAAATGCCTTATTTGGCAATACTACTTACGGATCAAATATCGAAGCTGCTGATTACGATGCGCTAAAAAGGGCTGATCTTGTCGCTTATTTTAAAGCGGCATATAAACCTGAAAACTGTACCATTTTTGTTGCCGGTAAATTCGAACAAACCGGGTTTGATGCCTTAAATGGTGTTATGGGGCAGCAGTGGGACAATAATGCAGCTGCTGTGGTCAACAAATTCAGCTTCACAGAACATCCTGTAGGAGACATCTTCGTGGAACGTCCTGATGCCATTCAGTCGGCCATTCGTATGGGAGCCCTCGGTATCAGCAGAACGCATAAGGATTTCCCTGGATTCCAGGTTTTAAATTGTCTGCTTGGTGGATATTTCGGTTCAAGACTGATGGCCAATATTCGCGAGGATAAAGGGTATACTTATGGTATTGGGTCTGCTGTTGTTTCTTTAAAGGATGCAGGCTACTTCTTCATTGCTACTGAAGTAGGGGCCGATGTATGTTCCGATGCGTTAAATGAGATCGAAAAGGAGATCGGTATTCTAAAAACAGAACCAATTGAAGAAGAAGAGCTAAGTCTGGTACGCAATTACATGCTGGGTTCTATGCTTGGGAGTTTGGAGAATGCATTTTCTCATGCCGATAAGTTCAAAAACGTCTATTTTTCAGGCTTGGATTATAGCTACTATACAAACTATATTCATACCGTAAAAACCATTACATCGGCTGAACTGGCCGCACTTGCCAATCAATACCTCAATACTGAGAGATTTGCAAAAGTTGTTGTCGGGAAAAAATAGTTAAAGAGGCTGTCCGAACGCACCTTTTCGGATAGCCTCTTTAAAACAATCTTCTATTACTCTGCTTTAGCCAGAATACCTTTTTGTTTATCAGCCTGATATATTTTCTTATAAAAGGCTACAAAGTCATTGTATTTTTCAGGAGGATATTTCTTGTTGGTCATGGTCTTGGTCCGCGTATAAACGATCGTATTGTCTTTGTTCGCAAACTTTGCTGTATACTTCCCAAATTCAGATTCTATCACAATATCTTTAGGGATAAACTCCACTTTATATCCTTTAGGTAAAGTATAAATGATCTCATCTTCATCATTAAAACTATAATCAACTGCAAAATAGGTTTTACGATTTTCAATAGGGGTAACCACACCATCCTGCCTGTTCAGCAGGTTCAAAGTAAGAAACAGTTTGTCAGCTCCCTTGGTGAGCAGCTGCGATGATTTCAAACCGATCTTTTCATCTAATACCGCAGTATTTTTATCTGGTTGGGAATAGCTCAGGTTGCTGATTTCCATATTGGGGATACTCAAGGAGTTCATCAATGTTTTACGTTGCTCGGTAGGATCCTTAAGCAGCATTCCAAGATTGCTTTCAAACTGGGCGTAGGCATACTTTGAATCGATAGAGATATCTGCATTGCCATCTTCAGTCAGTGTTACTTTCGTGATACGTTTCTGATAGTTGTCTGCAGGCTTGTAAACTGGTGTTTGTGCAAGTCTGCCTCCTTCGTCCGTTACCAGCAATACGGTTCTGTCTGAATTGTCATAACCTATATATCCCGCCGGTACGTACTGACTTGTACATTCCAGCCAGGTGGTATCTTTTTGTAAAGGAACACAAAGGATCATGTGGTTGGCCTGGTTCATACTCGCAAAATCCTTATTCAGGGAAGGCATGTCATTACCGATCACCACCAGGTGTGATTTTATCCCGGCTTCTTCAAGAATCGCTTTCATATAGTTCGACAGGGCTTTACAGTCACCATAACTCACGCTTGCTACCTTTTCCGCAGCAATAGGTCTGTAACCTCCGATACCAAGCTGCACACTCACATATCTGGTATTTGACTGTAAGAATTTATAAAGCAATTTGATTTTTTCCTCAGGTGTTTTTGCGTCCTTAATGATGGCCTGTACTTTTGCCTTAGTGGCCTCCGGCAATACCTGAAGCCCCTTACTGAGGTCCTGCATAAAACTGCCCAGGTTTTTCCAGTTTTCAATATTGGCCTTTGCGTTGTCATATTCAAACTGATTAGGTGCTACAGTTACCCAAGGCAGCACATTCCTTAAACCTGTACTCATAGGCTCGTATTCCACTGCGCTGATATTCTTACAACTCCAGTTGTACTCAGTTTTACCTTTTGTTTTCAATGAATCCGTAGCCAGACCTTTACTTTTAAGGTATTTAAAGGTCATTGTTTCCGGAATAATGAAGGTATATTTTGACTGTTCAATGGACTGACCCCATGAACTTGTCGGATACCACATCGGATAAGAGCGTACACCATTGTAACTAACGCTGTAACTGAATTCTATGGTGTAAGGGTAAGTCGTATGTGTAAACTCAAGGTATTTTATGCGACTGTCTTCATAAATTGAGCCTTCAGAAACGGCACTCCTGTCTTTAAAATCAGATGATTTATAATCTTTGATTTTATTGCCATTGGCATCATACAGCGTAGCTTTTAAATTGCTGATGCTGGAAAATTTATCATAACCCTCCACCATATGTGAAGCATCTTCTCCATTTTTATTCAAAATAGTCATGGCAGTTTTATAGTCCAGACTCGCACTTCCCGGACTTTTCACCTCATAGGTCTGCTGCTCATTTCTAATTACAACAGAGGCATTCCTGGTCAAATCTGCGGGGATCTTACTGACGTCGTAGATGCCTTGAGCGTAAGCACCGTTAAATGCAGGTAAAGCCAGTACAAAAAGCAATAATCTCTTCATTTTAAATTTTCTTTAGTACGATTTGTTCAGCCTGTTTCCTCACTATGTTTTTAAACAGCTCTTTTAAGTCAAAATATTCCTCAGCCGTAAATACCGGTTTTTTAACAGTGATCTTGCTGTTGAGCATAATCCTGTTGTCTTCAGCCGCGAATATGAATGTAAATGCCGCCGTTTCATCCGGAAGAATTACTTTTTCGTTTTTAGGTATTTTATCCAGCTGATAATCTTTTGGCAATTCAATGGTCAAACGGAAAACTTCTTCTGATGGAAAACCAAAATCCACCGGGAATTTTCTTTCTTCAAGTTTAAAGGGGTTTTCCTTTGTTCTTTCAAATAAAAGCGGTGTAAAATAAGCCAGATTTCCTGCTTCTTCTATGTTGTCTTCTATTTCCACATCCATCGATTCAATCAATGGTTCTGTAGGGTTGTTCAGGTTTTCAATTTTATAGTTTTTGATCCCCAGTCCTGGCTTATTGGTTTTGTAATCCTTCAAAAAGTCTGTTTCATTGGTTGCAGACAAATACTGGTCTCTTCTGGCCAGGCCTTCATAATTAGAAGACGACATATACAGCTTTCCGCTTAGCTTTCTTTCGCTATCCATGGTCAGCACATAATTGATGTTCTTCTTACTCATCTTATTGTCATCCGTAGATACCCACTCAGCAGATTCGTTTTCCCAGTCGATTTTTAACCCCTGATGGTTTAGGTTATCATAACTGATCATGTCTACGCAATGATTTTTGTCTGTCGCATCGAGCATGACAATATTTTCACCAATCTTTGCACCCACAATTACATTGTTAAATGCGGTAAGCATTGGCAATCCGGGATGCGCCCCATTGTCCCTTGTACTGATCAGTATAAGAGAGGCAGCTATGTCCGCTTCTTTCAATAAGGAGTAAAGGCATAAATTGATGTCTGCCGAGTTGCCTGCTTTCTTTTCAAAAATAGTTTTAGGATTGGTTTCAGACGTGTACAGCTCTGTTTCTTTATTCCACTTAATGTTATTTTTTACATAATTGAAAATAGATACCAGCATGCTGTCTTTATTACTCGGGTCACCTTTTATCTGTTCTTTTAAAAGGCTTTTGATAAAACTTTTCTTATCTACAAACTGTCCGAAGTTCTCTTCAGTTTTTAATCCTGCCACAAGCTTAGGCCAGGTAGTTGTAAATTCCTTATAAGCTTCACCGGGAACAGTGATAGAGGCCAGTTCAAAGTTTACCCTGCTAACATAGTCTTGCATGGTGGTAATGAAACTTTCCTTTTTTAAACCAGGGGCATTTTCAACTACAAAATTATATTTTCTGCAATTGAGCGTAGCGCCGTTGAAATTCTGGTTAACATTTTCTTGTGTGGGGTTTAAGAACAGAAAGCCGTTTGCATTCTGACGGTACCTGTAATATTCAGGAATAGTGACATCAAATTCGGAATACAATGTTGGGATATCCTTCTGGAAATACCAGGTACGAAGTGTAAAAATGAAATCAGATACAATTCTGTATTTGTATTCAATGATAGATCCTTCCTTTACATTAGGCAATGCAAATTTTTTCAGGGTAACGTTCTTATCCTGTTTTTCGGTAAACTTCGCATCCTTATTGATTTTGCTGGTTACGATTTTCCCGTTTTCAAGATTGTAGGTAGCCGCGTCTAACTGATCCAGTGAAGTCCCGTTTCCCTGACTTTTGTAAAACTGGAGTTCCAGGTTTCCATAATCATATCCATTTTTGTTGATGATCTTATAACGGGTATGCCGGTCAAGAACATATACAAGACCCTTGGAAGTGAGGTCAAAATAACCTTTTCCCACATCAAACAAAACCACTGCCGACGCAGCAGAATCTACACCGCTAACTTTGGTTTCAAATTCGGTGAGGTCAACTTTTCCGTACTTAAATGTTTTGTGGTTTACTTTTACTTGCTGGGCATAGCAAGTACACGCCAGTAAAAACAGGCTTAAAAAGAGCGAATTTATTTTAATCATTGAGGCTGTAATTTAGATATTGCAATAATAGCATATATCCTGAAAAGAAAAAAGATTAAAATCCTCATCATTTTATATATTGCAATATCGGTAATTGTCTAACAGACCAATAAGTAATTATGAGAGCATGGACCCCAGTTCAAAGGCTATCCTTTAGATTTGTCTTCATCCTGTTTATTCTGTTCATCCTATTTGTGAATAACGGAGCCTATCCACTGTTTTATTTCGTGATGCAGTTCGTTACAGAACTGATGCATCAGTTTATTCCATGGGTAGGAAAGCATATCCTCAAACTGCCTTACGAAATCACCGAATTTACGGGAGGGAGCGGAGATACTACCTATGATTATGTGGTATTGTTGTTCATAACCACTGTTGCCGCTACCGGCACCTTAATCTGGACTGTAGTTGATAGAAAAAACCTGAATTATCCGAGACTATATTACTGGCTTACTGTTGCCGTGCGGTTTTACGTAGGTATCATGCTGTTCAACTACGGTATGGTCAAAGTAATTAAGCTGCAGTTTCCTTCTCCGGGAATCTCCCGTTTACTGACGCCCTATGGTGAGTCATCTCCAATGGGCCTTGCCTGGACCTTCATGGGCTTTTCAAAAGGGTATAACCTCTTTATGGGATTTGCAGAAGTAATGGCTTTGTTGCTGCTCTTCAGGCGGACTGTAACCCTTGGCGCATTGATCTGCTTTGCAGTTACGGCCAATGTGATGGCGATCAATTATTTCTTTGATGTACCGGTTAAGATCGTGTCAACAGCCTTGTTCCTGATGAGTGCCTTTCTTCTGGCACCCAATGCCATAAAATTCTACAGGTTGCTAATCAAAGGCGAAGCCGTAGCACTGCGTAAGTTTAATGCCCCTGAAATTCAAAAGCGCTGGCTGCGGATCACCAAGTACAGTGTCAAATACGTCATCCTCTTTCTCGCTGTAATTATGCCAATCTTTGGGCTGCTCCAATCGCGAAAAATGTATGGAGATGCAGCACCAAAATCACCACTCTACGGAGCTTACGATGTTAAGAAGTTTATCAGGAACAGCAAAGTTATGGTTATGGGCGATGATGATGCATTTCAGTGGAAGCAGCTGAGGATGGGAGCGGTCGATAAATCATCTATTGTGTTTATGAACGATTCCGTGGAATTTCATACCATCAAAACCGACACAAAATCTAAAAGAATCGACATTAACTTCAATGAAGATCCGAACGTAACCCATATCCTGAAATATACAAGCCCAAATCCAGACAGTCTGGTGCTGGCGGGCAAGATCTATAAAGATTCTGTAAGGATAGAGCTTAAAAAGAAGCACTTTATCCTTACAGAAAGAGGTTTTCACTGGATCAATGAAAAGCCTTACAACAGGTAGGTTATTTTAGCAGCTCCAAAGCTTTTTCCAGGTATTCATCCCTGCCTTCAGTCACACCCTTGATGGTTTGGTTTACCAGGACGTCTGGTTGTATCCCGAGGCCATGCAATTGTCCGCCATCCTGAAGCTTCACCTTCATGCCGGTAAAGCTGAGGTTGTAACCTCCAGGCAGGTTAAAAGGATTGATGTTCCCATTTGCGCCTGCAGTCGGTTGTCCTACTATGGTCGCCAGTTTATAACCCTTAATGAAACCCATATAACTTTCCGCATAGCTAATCGAACCACCGCCTGTGAGGAAAATTACCTTGGCAGTGATGTGCGGCGTCTTAACAGGCATGTTCCAGCCCATACCTTCATAGCTTACTTTTTCATAATCAGGATGGGTAATGCGTGGTACAAACATCCATTTATTCGAATCCTGTACTGTCAGCAGGTGGGAGATGAGTTCGTGGTTCCCTTTAGGATAGCCCCTCAGGTCGCAGACCAGACCTTTGGCCTTTGCCAGTTCAGGCATCATTGCTGTGATGTCCTTCATTTCGGTATTTCCAATGTTTACGTAATAGATCCCGTCCTTTAGTTTTTTGATCGTAGTGGTATCCCGCGAATCTCTGTAGCCTTTTCTGACCAGGCGAACCGCTTTTTCAGTTTCTCCGGCACGCTTGATTTTGAGCAGCATTTCCGTATCCTTATTGCCGTTAAAAAATACAGACTGGGCGATAGAAGTTTTATACTGTTCAGAACCCGAGACTTCTTTCTTAAGGTCTGTCAGGCGTTTCATTGCTGGCACACCATCAATAGAAATCACCTCGTCGCCGGCTTTGAACGGCAGTTGCTCCGCAGGATTTTTCACCTCATCTACCTTACTGATGACGATCTTGCCTTCCGCAAGAACCACACCTGCAGGAATGGAGAAGTAATCCTGGCTTCCGTAATTTAAACGTACATGTCCGTCTTTCAGCTTTTCTGTCATCACACGCAATACGCTCGCAAACCGTTCTTTATCATTGGCTTCATATGCCGCACGCAAGTTTGCAGGCAGTTCTTTGTCCCATTCCAGCTTAGCTTCTTCTTTATATGGGAAAAAATGCTGGAATGCATTCCAGGCTACCGTTACCGCTGCAAGCCTCACATAAAGGTCGTTCGCTGTCATCGGCAGTTTTATCGCTTGATCTATCTTATCTTTCAACTGCTTCAGCTGGAGAGCGTTTGCAGCAGGGTAGGTGGTGCTGTCAGTCCCCATCAGTACCAGCGGTACTATACAGGAAAGGCCATTGCCAATGTTTTTGATGAAATACTCACCGAACGCCGGTTTGTCATCAAAGATGGTGGTCAGCATTTTACTTTCCGAAATGTCTGCGATCAGCAGAGCCTTTTGTCCTTCCACTTTGGTATCTTTCACCTGTGTATAGCTATATCCTGCCGACCCGGTATTCCAACCTGCAGTGTCTTCTGCTTCAAAGGAATGATTGCCGACAGGTATCGCTGTCCACTTTCCGCCCGTTTCCACCTCAAGGGTAAAGTTATCTATCCATAGTTTTCCGTCGCCAACGAGGAATGCCCCGAAGACCATCTCTTTTGCCTCCTGATCTACCGTTCCGCTGATTTCATAAGCTTTCCAATCCTTAAGTTTAACTGGTCTGCTGTCCATATTATCAAAGAAACCCCTTTTATCTCCTTCACAATCTATCCTCATCCACATCTGACCCTGCCCCGAGGTGACCTCTGTTTTCATCCATCCCCTGAGCCTGAATTTCTTCCCCCGATATGCGGTAGCATCCACCGAAGAGGTCGCCACTGCAAACCTCGCCCGTTTAGGATCTCTTATTTTGATCGGTCTGTTGGTACGGATACTCTTATAAAGACCATCCTGATTGCCCATGCCGTAGTGTTGCCAGGTGATTTCTTTCATGTCCTGCTTATTTGGCGGAGTAATGCTTTTTACGTCAAAACCCTTTGCAGCAGCAGTACCTACGATACGCACCGAAGGTGCTATCGGATTAAACAAGGCATTCAGTTTTTGATTGAGTACCTGTGGATTTGCCGCATTCTCTACTTCTTTACTGCCATAGTAGAGGAAGTTGTCCCAATTGACAGCAGCAGCTTCTTCCGAAGGATGAAAATACCTTACATAACCATATAATTTGGCAAAGCTTTCTAAGTTGGAAATTTGTTTGTCTTTGCTGATTTGCTGGGCCTGTAGCTGGACGGTGGCAGCTAACAGCAATAGGAGCGATAAGCGTTTTTTCATCTGTATATAATTTATGTTTTTGACTTTAAAAGAATATCCTAAAACTAGGGATTATACAATTGAATCAAAAGACATTAACATTCTTTAACAGCTTGACACCGATAGTTAATCTTACTGTAATCTTTAATAATCGGCACCGTAAAAGCCAGAAATCTGATTTAAACTAAAGTAAGCCCTGTTGGTTAGCAATGCTGATCAGTTCAGCTACGTTTTTTGCTTTTAGCTTTTGCAGTATATTTTTCCGGTGATTTTCCACTGTAAACTTGCTCAGGAAAAGCAATTCGGCGATATGAGGCGTAGTCGTGCCTTCGGCAATTAACTTCAGAATTTCGGTCTCTCTTTTTGTGAGTTTTGTCAGTCTGTTTTCTTTTAATTGCGCCTGTATAAGAATATCATTAATGGCCCTGCTAAATGTGATCCTGCCATTCAGCGCTTCATCAATGCAAAGCATCAGCTCGTCTATTGGAGCATCTTTTAGCACATATCCGCTTGCGCCATTTTCCAGCATTTTCATAATACCGCTCCGTTCCTGATGGTTACTAAAGGCCAGCACAATAGTTGACGGTGATATATTTTTTATTTCTTTACATAAATCCATACCATCTATACCCGGTAATACAATGTCCAAAAGCACAATTTTTACAGGATTGGTTTTTAAAAAAGGAATAAAATCCTCACCATTGGTAAAACTCCCAATGAGGTCAAATTTTTCTTTCTTCATTAAAAGTTTGGTCAGTCCCTCAATGACAATCGGATGGTCATCTACAATGGCAAGGCTGGGTTTAGGTAGTAACATGCAGTTCTATATTTATGGATGTACCTTGTTCGTTCTCTTTTGATAAAATTTCTATTGTTCCGTTTAAATGTTCAACCCGGCTTTTGATGTTTTTAAGTCCGATGCCCTGATTTTTTACCGGGGCATCAACGTTAAAGCCTTTGCCGTCATCGTCTATGGTAATGAAAAATACGTGCTCACTTTGTGTGCATTGCAAAAGTATATTTTTAGCATCGGCATGTTTAACCGCATTAGCTAATGCTTCCTGTACAATCCGATAAATGGTAATCTGTTCCTGAACGGGCAATTCGGTCTTTATGTCCAGCCACTGGAACACCACATCCAGGTTTTGCGTGCTCAACGTGTCGCATAAATCACGCAGTGCCGCCTCCAGGCCCAGTTTTAAAAGCATTCCGGGTATCATATTATGGGCTATACGCCGAAGTTCTGTTATGGCGTTTTCCAGCTGAATCACCACATTACCAAGTTCCGCATCAGTATTGTTGTTCTTTTCCTGGGTATAATGAAGTAAATTGACTTTAGCGGTGGATAGCATTCCGCCCAGACCATCGTGCAAGTCGCGGGCCACGCGGTTTTGTTCATCCTCCTTGGTGTTCAGCATCACTTGCACCATATCTATCTCTCTTTGTCTTTCAATATCTGTTATTTGTTGTTGATGGTTTAGTTCTTTTTGTGCGGACAGCTTTTTACTATTTCGGTAAAATAGCCAGCCCAAAGTAGCAATTGCCAATAAAAACAAACTAATCAAGCCCAGTAGCCAGTTTAACAGGTGGTTTTGTTTGATTTTATTATTGGCATTTTGGTTTTCGGCATGCAGGGATAGAATTTTCTTTTCCTTCTCTGCAGTTTTGTATTTTATTTCCAGGTTGCTGACATCCGTTTTTAATTTGCTTTCATTTAAACTGTCTCCCAGGGTTTTGCTTTTTTTTAACCAATCATAGGCCTTGGTCATATTGCCGGTTGTATGGTAAAGGCTGGCCAATGCATTAAATGTTTTTAACCGGTTTTGAGTTAAAGAGCTCGTCTCTTTTTGCGTCACTAAATCCGTTAAAATTTTTTCAGCTTCAGGATAGCGTTTTTGTTCCAGGAGAATGGTGTGCTTATCGAAGGCAATTTCCTGCAGGGAATAATTGTCATTCAGTTCTTTCGCCAGTTTAATTGCCTCATCGGCATGTTGTAACGCTTTTTGATGCTGTTTGGTAGTTACAAAATAGGTTGTAGCACATTTATAGTAGTCAAGCAGAAATATTTCTATGCGATACTGGGAGGCAATATTTTTTGATTTGTCCAGCACCGTTTTGGCTAAATCCAGATACTTTTTGGCTAGCTTGTAGTTTTCCAGACCAAAATAGTTGTCGGATGTAGTCAGGTAAGCATTCACCAGCAAAAAATACTGACTTCGGGGGGCATTTTGAAAGAGCTCAATGCCTTGGTTCAGATAGGGGATTGCTTTCTTATACTGCTTTAAATTCATGAAAATCGTGGCTATTGAAATATATTCAGTGCCTAGCCATATTTTGTCGCCCGCCATTTTCGACAATGGCAGCACATGATTAATCAGTGCATCTAAGGCGCCTCTGTGGTCATCCTGATGTTGTTGCACCAAAGCATAATTATGCCAGGCCCCGGCTCGTTCCTGGTAGGCTTGTTTGGTCTTGAAAACAGAAAGTCCCTTGTCGGCCTTTAAAAAATTGAGCTCACTTTTGGCATCGTCTATCCCTAGATAATAATTTCCTAAATAAGAATAGTAAAACGCTTTCATGAAAGGGTATTTATCGCCCAGAATCTTCCCCTTTTCCAGATAAGCTCTTGCTTTGGTTGTATCCTGCTCTCTCCAATAATCAGATAGCAGGAAGTAATTACGGGCCTTTATACTGTCGGACTTGGTTGTCTTGATCAGTTTATTTAGACTGTCGAGGTACCTGTCAGGGGCAGAAGATTGCGCATCGCTCTTGATAGCAATCAGAAGAAGAACTAGGCTGAAACAATAGGTTTTCATGGGTTGGTAGGATGTAGTAGTGATTTTTTATCTCCTGATAAGGTTAAGCATAATCTGCATTTTATGGAAATAAAATGTGAAATATAGCTGTAAACAGCTATATAAGAATGACTGCTTGTAGTTATTGTACTGCCTGTTTTGGGGAGGTAACTTTGAATACCTTAAAACTCAAACCATGAAAAACATGAAAAAATCATTAACCGTATGTTTCGCTTTATTGGTGTTTGGCGCAACAACAGCAAGTGCACAAGGCATTTTAGATAAAATAGATAAAGTTTTAAATAAGGCGGACCAGGCTGCTGGTTCTGCTGATAAAGCTTCGAAAACGGGATTAAAAGCTGCGGGGTTATTTGGGAAGAAAAGTGCAGCAGCAGAAACAAATACGATTATAAAATTCAGCGGTGTGGATTTTTCTATGCTTAAAAGCATTAACGAAAAGGTTCAAACTGCCAAAGGTGTAGCCAGCACAAA
Source organism: Pedobacter frigoris (assembly GCF_032678645.1). GTDB lineage: Bacteria > Bacteroidota > Bacteroidia > Sphingobacteriales > Sphingobacteriaceae > Pedobacter > Pedobacter frigoris_A. Next base: position 6,438 of record NZ_JAVTSP010000010.1, on the reverse strand, counting down.
AATGAAATTCAATGCGTCGTCTTCAACTATTCAGGTGCAGCATGCTGGCACTAGTGAAGAGTTGTTAACTGCACTGCAAAAAGTATCGGCGACTACGTTTGCTGAGAAGAATCTGGAAGGACTGGACGATGGAGAGATATTGATAAAGATAAATAAGTAAAACAAATAATAAATACAACCTATGAAAATCAACAAAAATGTAATGATGCTTGCCTGCGGACTGACCGCTTTAACAGTTTTATTCTCTTGCAAAAAGAAAGATGATGACAGTCCGTCAAGTGGCAAGAAAGCAAAAATCACTTTAACCCTTTCAAGTGATTTTAAAAAAGCGGAAGGTGATTATTTTGATGTAACCGTTGCCGGATCAAAAACCAATGGATCAACTGTAGACTGGAATGTTGATGGAGTTTTAGTGAGAGGTGCATCGTTAACCCTGGGTACCGATAATTTTAACGGCGGAAAGACCATAGTTATAGAATCTGCCGATAGTTTCTACGCTGGTGTTTTAAATATTGGTGGCTTTGAATTTGGTGCCACGCCTTTTACGGTTACCTACAAAGTTGAGGTTAACGGAAAAGTAGTTAATGAAGGATCTGAAAGAATAGTAAAAGACAGAGAGCCGGTTTTCTCAAAATCTACTCAATTGTAAGTAAACATTCAAGTTACATAAAGGCTGTCCGAAAAGGTACGTTCGTCATCCTGAAATAAATTCAGAATGACGGCAAGAATAAATTGACCTTTTCGGACATTCCCTTTTTTATATCCCACGTCGTCCTGACGTCAAAGAAGCTGCGAAGCAAATTATTTAATTTGATTGTAATCTTTTGCCCTTACAGGTCTATTTCCAGATAACTATTGCGTGTTACGAATAATAATCGTATTTTTGCCCGGCAAATAGTAACTCGTAAACTTATTTGCTATGCAACTCGATCCCAATAAATTTATCGCTGAAGGACTAACATACGACGACGTATTATTAGTACCTGCTTATTCTGAAGTTCTGCCACGTGACGTGGATACCGGAAGTTTCCTTACCAAAAAAATACGTATTAATGTTCCTATAGTTTCTGCTGCTATGGATACTGTAACTGAAGCCGGACTAGCCATTGCTATTGCCCAGGCAGGAGGTATCGGTATGCTGCACAAGAACATGAGCATCGAGCGTCAGGCGGAGGAAGTAAGAAAGGTAAAACGCTCAGAAAGCGGAATGATCCAGGATCCTGTAACCCTTCGTGAAGATGCTAAAGTAGCCGATGCCTTTCAGATCATGAAAGAATTTAAAATCGGCGGTATTCCTGTTATTGATGCCGACAACAAGCTTGTAGGAATCATCACCAACAGGGATCTTCGTTTCCAGAAAGACATGCAGCGCAAAGTTTCTGAAGTAATGACCAGGGAAAACCTGATCACTGCAGCTGAAGGAACTACATTAATGCAGGCTGAAGAAATTCTGCAGGACTATAAAATTGAAAAACTTCCTGTGATAGATAAAGACGGCCGTTTGGCTGGTCTGATTACTTTCAAAGACATACAGAAATATAAAAACTACCCTAAAGCTTGTAAAGATGAGCAAGGCAGACTTCGCGTAGGTGCTGCTGTAGGTGTAGCTGCTGATAACATTGACCGTGTAGCGGCATTGGTAAAAGCAGGAGTAGATGTGGTAACGGTTGATACTGCCCACGGACATTCAAAAGGAGTGATTGACATGGTGATCGCCATCAAAGAACGCTGGCCTGAACTACAGGTAATAGCCGGTAACATTGCTACTGCAGATGCTGCAAGAGCTTTGGCAGCAGCAGGAGCTGATGCGGTTAAAGTAGGTATTGGTCCGGGTTCTATCTGTACTACAAGGATCATTGCAGGGGTAGGAGTACCTCAATTGTACGCTGTATTTGAATGTGCACAGGCATTAATCGGAACAGGTATTCCGGTGATCGCTGATGGTGGTATCAAACAAACGGGAGATATTGTAAAAGCAATCGCTGCGGGAGCAAGTGCAATCATGGCAGGTTCATTGTTTGCAGGAGTAGAAGAGTCACCAGGTGAAACCATCATTTACGAAGGACGTAAGTTCAAATCGTACCGTGGTATGGGTTCTGTTGAGGCAATGGCTCAGGGTTCTAAAGACCGTTATTTCCAGGATGAAACTGATGTGGTAACCAAACTTGTACCGGAAGGTATTGTTGGCCGTGTTCCTTATAAAGGTACATTGGCAGAGGTGATTTATCAGTACGTAGGCGGTTTGAGAGCAGGTATGCACTATTGCGGTGCTGCTACTATAGATCAGCTTCAGAAAGCGAAGTTCGTAAGGATTACCGCTGCTGGTATGAGAGAAAGTCATCCGCATGATATTTCAATCACTAAAGAAGCACCAAATTATTCAAGATAAGAAAAAGGCTCCCGATAATCGGGAGCCTTTTTTACAAATACTCGTCAGGCCCGATCTCCCAGGTCCAGGGTTTCTTAAAACTAGTAAACGTCCTTAATGCCTTTACTGATAAAGGCTGTTCTATCTTTTCGTTATTAGCGTTCTTATTTTCAATAGTTCCGCTGATCACCACTCGTTTTTTATTGACAAAATCATACTGCTTATCGTTCATTTCTCCCGAACTATTGTGGTAAGCAAAATTATTGGCTTTGGTAAGCTGCCAATCGTTGTTCTGGTGCCTGAAAGTATAGCTCAATTTCCATCTCCAGTTGCCACCGCCTTCAAATGAAAGCGTAAGCTTATTGTCTGCGATCTTCAAAGGCCTTAAAGGATCGCCCATAGCGCCGCCTTCTTCAGATCTTAAAATGAAGTTGTTGTTTTGAGTAGACAGGCGATAGTTTCTGCCGGATTTAAAGTAAATAGCCAGTATTCTCGGTTTCTGTATCTCGGTAATCAGCTCTGTAGTATTGTCGCCATAAGCCCGGTTTTCTTTTACAGCTGCATAAAACTCATAAATCACTGCAAGGTCTTCAATCTTGTCGTTATTTAAATCACCGTACACAGAATCTACCGCCTTCCATTGAGTGGGTGCCAGAGATTTGATGGTTTTCCCCTGAGGATTGAGTACAGGGTATTTGAAAGTCTGGGCCTTTATGGCGGTAGCGCAAAATAATAAAAACAGGAATAGTTTAAATCTCATATCGATATAAGAACGAGAATCATGCCGAATTAGTGTTCGATTATAGTTAATACGGGGGTGATAAGAGGTTAATATAGGAATCTACCTCATGCTTACCTTTCTCGTATCTTGATATTAGCTCCTTCGCAAAACGGTACTTGTTGGCGAAGGAGGTACGCATCAGGTGATAATGAGGTAATACCCAACTACGACGGAGATCCCATACAACCGCCATGACGAGTCAAAATTATTTGCCTTACGACGCAATTCTTTGACTATTTTACGTTTTGATAATGATCTCTAATTCTCAAAAATAAATTCAATAAATCTATATTTGTACAGTTCCAGTACTTTAGTAAAAACTTTATATGAATGCAAAGTCGCTCTCTTTAATTCTTTTTATATCAATTTTATTTATCTTAAACTGTCACGGACAGTTGAGCCTGCAGCTTGATCAGAATAATTACCTAAACAATCTTTATATAAAAAAAGTGATGGTTACTCATGATGATCAGACCGTATGGGCCCTTACCGGAGATGGAAAAGTGTATTACAAAAAAGCTCAGGAGATTGATTTTACCGCCTACTTAATTATCAGTGATATTATAGTTACAGACTTTGCAGGATATAACTTTAATGATATGTATTTTACTCATGAAGCTAAAGGGTTAATGCAGATTAAAAATGGCGTAAAGAAAGAATTGATATTAAGCGATCCTGCAATAACACAAATCAGGAATATTGCAGTTGTTCTTAATGACACAAAATCAGATGCCGCTATCAAAGGAGATCCTCTATATGAAGACTTTCTGGCTATTGCGACTGATCAATACCTTTATCACGTTTTTCGTGGAACAACTAACATGGTAAAATATGATATCTACAGACAACCAAGCTATGATATAAAGGATTTTACGATAACCCGTACAAGTATACGAGGGGTAGAATTTCAGGGCAAGTTTTCTACTTCAGGAAGATGCGAATGGAAATCTGATTATTCAGTTATCAAGACTCTGGGTCATACAACCTTTGTCTCAGTAATTCCAGATAGAGAAGGATATTCAAGAATTACAGCCTCACTCTTTGATTTTCAATCTAAAATTTATACATCAGATGAAGCCTATGATTTCTGGGGTACCAGCGAAGGGTTATACGTCAAGAAATATGGACGTTGCGGAACTGCTAGTCAGCTTAGACAAGTCATTTCCGGAAAGCAGATAACTGACATCATCGAGGTCGTAAAATTGCCAGGTCTATTGGAACAAAGTTTCATTATCGCTGCATCAACTGAGGGCCTTTATTATACACCATTATCGGTTTATGATGAATTTATGCAGGTAGCACGACCAGATTTGGTGAATTTTATTCCCTTCCCGGATTTGAATGGCTTGAAAATCAATAATATTGCGACTGAATATACTAATTTTGCTTACGAAAGCCCAAGGATGCTCAGTATGTGTGAAAAGGTAGTTTGGGCTGCCACACCTTTAGGATTAAAAAAGGTATATCTTGAATTTGATGGGACAAACTATCAAAACAAGGTGGTTCCTGGCTTTATTTATTTAGGAATTCCTGTAGAACAGACGGAGGAAAAAGTAGTTTTTGAACTCTGTGGAAGTAACAATCTGAAGATTATTTCGAGCGTTCCAAGTAATTTTTTGGGACCTGTCCTGATTGAATGGTATAAAGATGGACTAAAAGTTAATGGATTAACGGGGATTCGTGAAGGTGTATTTAATGAAGAAGGAACTTATAGGGCAGAAATGACTGCGCTCTGTGAAGGTGTAAAGCTGCGCTCGAAAGATTATGTGATAAGAAATAAGGCAGCTCCTGAGATCACTTTTAATTATCCGACCGAGATCAGTGTATGTGAAACCGAAGGGATACAGTTAAATACTGTATTAAAGAACGGATATGCTTACCGCTGGTTTAAAAATGATTTGCAAATTCCCAACGCAATAGGTAATAGTTACTTTGCAACTGGTGACGGTAAGTACAGGGTAGAAGTTAGTAACTGTGATCAAAACTACGTCACGTCATCTTCAGTTACATTAAAGATAACTGCTTTGCAAAAACCGGTGATTGGCCATAATCAGCCCAATTATTGTGAGGGACAGTCATTGGAATTAACAGTAAACAATCCCATGAATTATCAGGTGAAATGGTATTTTAATGGACAGGAAATTTCTGAATTTGAAGGACAGTTGAGCATTAAGCCTAAATTAAATGGTAATTATCGCGCTACTTTCAATAACGGGATTTGTGCCAAAGAATCAGATCCTTATGCTTTTATATTGGTCATCTCAGAGAAGCCGCTGGTAAGCATTAGCAAAAGCACAACGAAGCTACTATGCTTTGGAGAAACTGTCACCCTTACTGCTGAGACTAATGCTAATTCATACAAATGGAATACTGGAGCTGTGACGAAAAGTATTATGGTGACTGCCCCCGGAAATTATAGCGTGGAGGTTAGAAATAACTCAGGATGTAGTAATATAAGTGATCCCGTGACTGTTGAAGTGAATAACGAAATTATCCTTAGCGTTCCCAGTGAAACTAAATTGTGTACGACCGCTGGACAGGAGCTCATTCTGCAGGCTGATCCCGGTTATTCCAGCTACACCTGGAATGGCGTTAAAGGGACCAGTAATTTACTTAAGGTCAATGCGCCGGGAAATTATCAGGTCTTGATTGAAGATGAAAAGGGCTGTACAGCGACGGGCATATTTAAAGTGATTAAATGGTGCAAAGAAGATGAAATAAGTCGTGCACTTGTAATGACAAATGCATTTAGTCCTAATGGTGATGGAATAAATGATTTTTGGTATGTTAAGGGTTTGGAAAATGACCCTTCTGCAAGTGTATTGATATTTAATCGTTTAGGTCAGATTGTTTTTGAAGGGAAAGGTGATAATTGGTTCTGGGACGGTAAGTTCAGAGGAAAAGATGTATCGGAGGGAACTTATTATTATAGAATTAAAAGTAAGGCACATACTAACTATTTGAAAGGTAGTGTTACGGTTATCAGATAGCTAATACATAGAAAAGGCCGGAATCCTCCAGCCTTTTCTATGTATTAGCTATTGTTATATATGGGGTTATTCAATGATTTTACCGTCTTTGTCGATTTTCAAAGAACCGGTTTCTTGTTCTTTCTTCACATTGATCAGATAATACGAAGTTTTGTCTGCATTAGTTACTAAAAACGCTGCAGTTGGAATCCATGCTTTTACAGGGTCAGATTGTAGGGTCTTAGTAACCGCCTCTGGAAGGTCTTTCAACTCAACCGGAGCTTTTGTAGTACTATCTTGTTGTACAGCAACGACAACTA
>NZ_JAVTSP010000009.1:0-147539 GCF_032678645.1 Pedobacter frigoris | reverse complement strand
AATTTAAATTTAGAAAATTATGAAGGTATTGAGTTTATGGTCGGTTTGGATACCGACAAGGAAAAGTATACAGTGGGTTTTACAGCTGGTGATTGTGTTATTGGTTTGGTATACAGCGCCGCTGGTGTTTGATTTGCCGCAGGGGAATTCTTTTGAGATTGCAAAGAGCATAGGCTTGATGCTGGTATTGGCGCTAGTGGCGTTTGTGGTTGTCATTGCAGTTTGCTGGTGGTTGCTGAATAGAATGTTGGTGGCGTTGGCGCTGCCAGGCACTGGGGATATGGTTTTATATTTTTATGAATTGGAGTTATGGGAGCAGGTAAGGGTTTGTTTTGGGCTGTTTGCATTGTTTGTATTTGCAGCAGTAGGGGTTATAGTAGCGGTGTTGTAGATTATGAAAGGGTTATTAGAATCGCCAGAAAAGAAATTGGCGTGGTGGAAAGAACTGGTAAAAACGATGGTGCCAGAATTGCTGAATATATTGCTTACTGTAATATTAAATCGCCGGCGCCGTACTGCGCGGCGTTTTTAAGTTGGTGCTTCGGGCAAGCGGGATATTCACAGCCACGAACGGCATGGTCGCCTTCTTTGTTTCCGGCTTCGAGGTTGGTTAAGGAGCCTGAGCCTGGAATAGTTTATGGGCTTTACTATACCAGTTTGGGTAGAATAGGCCATTGTGGCTTAACGGAAAGTGTAAGAAGCGACTGGATTTATGGACTCGAGGCCAATACGAATTTGGCGGGGAGCAGAGAGGGACAGGGTGTTTTTCGGAAAATAAGGCATAAGAGGACGATTGCTAAATATGCGGATTGGATAAAGTAAAATTTTATGGGAATTTTAAAACAAGGAGTATTTGGTGAGGTAAGTGGAAGGATAGGGAATAAAGTATACTATATGCTGAGGGGAGAACTGGTAGGGCGTATGATTGGGCGGAATGTAAAACCGCCCTCCATAAAACAACTGGCTAACAGACAAAGAATGAAAGTTGTGATTGAGTTTTTGAAGCCGATTCAGCAGTTTATACAGATGGGGTTTGGATTGGAGGCGGCAAAGAGAAATGTATATCCGCATAATGCGGCTGTCGGATATAATAAGAAGTACGCACTGCAGGGTGAGTTTCCTGAGATAGAAATTGATTATGAGAAGGTATTGCTGAGCAAAGGAACATTGATTGGTCTGACTGATGTTTCGGTGAGGATAGTTGGCAATGAGGAAGATGGAGTGTCGCTATGGTTTGATTGGGTAGTATCTCCCGAAGACCGGGATTGGCCAAGATGCAATGATCAGGTGATGCTGATGGCTTATTTTCCGGAAGAGGTAGATGATTATCCGGCTTGCTACAATATTGCGGGAGCGAAACGGCAAGCTGGACAGGATGTGTTGGTGCTGCCGCTTTATATTGAAGGAAAACCTATGGAGGTTTATATTGCGGTGATTACTGAAATGAGATCAGATGTATCGGATAGCCAGTATTTGGGGAGGGTTATGACTTAAAATCTGACCTCTAGTCCTGCATAATAATTCCTGACCGGTGCAGCATTGAAATATCTTCCTCCAAAAGCATTCAGGTCATTTCCAAGGCTGTACTTTTGATTCAGCAGATTATCTGCCACTGCAAAAACCCCAATATTTGTTTTTCCAATCCTCAGGTCTCTAACTCCAATTTTTGCCTGTAGCAGATGATATTCCTTTGCATAAGCAGAATTGGCATCGTTGAGCGGAATACTGGAAGTATAATTGTGCTGCAGGAACAGATAGGATTTTTTAGGCAGTTGAAGATCCATATTGCTCACCAGGGTAGTCTTTGGTACACCTGTAAGTTCATTGCCGGAAAAATCATCTGTACCGTTCAGGTAGTCTTGAAATCTGAAATGGCTGAAGGTATAGGCTGTTCGCAATTGTAAGCCTCTGATTATTCCGGAACTCTTAGAAGGGACAATGGCAATTGACAATGCGCTTTCAATACCCAGTTGTTTAGTTCCCCCGGCATTGATGAAATATTCTGTGTTGTTCTCATTCAAACGTCTGACAATGGCATTTTTCAAATGATAAGAGAAGCCTGTAAAGTCTAAAAATGCCCTGTTATTTTGACTTTGAATTCTAAAGCCCGCCTCATAATTCCAGCCATGCTCCGGTTTCAGATCTACGTTGATGACATTGTCGGAAGCCCTTACTTCACTTAGTGTAGGAGGAGAGTATCCTTTGCTCAATGAAGCACGAAGGGAAAACTGCTCGCCAATTAAATAGGAAACTGCTGCTCTTGGCATGAGCTGTAAATCAAATTTATTGGTTTTCTGCGGAATAGCTATAGGTGCAATGCTTCGGTATCTATATTGATAAAGATTGGCACTGGCTGATAATTCAACGAGCAACCGATCAAAGAAATCTGCACTAAGATGTACAAAAGCAAAGTTTGAAGCTGCCTTTAAATCATCTGAGGCCTGATTGGTTGTGTACCTTCCTTTGTCATTGTTGTAGTTGTCAAAATTGGTGGAAGTCTGCATACTTTCCAGCCCCAGGTTGAACTTCCAGTTTGCATTCCTCTTTTGCTGCGCATATTCCAGGTACGACCTCAACCCCAGTGTAAACTCATCTCTTTTTTCGTAATTGCTGATAAATGGGTTCTTGAAATTGGTATAGGAAGTGAATACGGCCAGTACATGTCTGAAATTTTTACTGATCTGCCAATCGTGAGAAACTCCTCCGTATAGCGTTTTGCTGTAGATTCCTGCCTGCTGTTCAATTGCACTTTTTGAGATACCAGCGGCGGGACGTGATGCTCTCGGATTTAAATCGTATTGTGCCGCTGTTAATCCCCCGGGTGTGTTGTAACGGAGATCCGAATAAAAGATCAGAGATTTTAAACTTGCATTGGAAGCATAGGCGATGTTCTGGAGAATTTGAAAGTACTTTCTTTCCATAGCACTGTGATCGCGGTAGCCATCGCTTTGCTGGTAGGCCTGGGTAATGCTTAATCCATAATTGCCCGACTGGTGCTGTAGGTTTACATCTTCCCGGAAGGAACCAAAAGAGCCTGCTTCAGCTTTTAATCCGACAGCGGTGCTGTCAATTGTAGGTTCCTTTGGGTCAATTAAAATTACACCTCCGGAATTAGCTCCGAAAATGTTGCCATGCGGACCTTTTAATACTTGTATTTGTGATGTGCCGGCTACATCAAGTGCATTCAGGTAAGTATTGCCTCCGGCATCTGTAAGTGGAAAATCATCGAGATAGATTTTCACGTTTCTAACGCCGAAAGGCGACCTTAATAGACTGCCGCGTATGGAAAGCCTGTAGCTGCCTGGTGAACGTTCCTCCATACGAACGCCAGATAGGGTATTGATGGCGCTGACAAAGGAAGTAGCTGGTTGTTTGCTCAGCGCTTCCTGGTTCAGGATTCCGATAGAACCTGTAGACCGTAGCAGGGGCTGGCTGCTGAAATAAGGTTTGATGATGACCTCATCCAGTTTACGGGTGCTGTCGGGTTTGGTCTGCGCCAGACTTATTGACGCGGTAAGTATAAAGCTGGCTGTTAAAAATGATCTCATCTCTAACAAATCTAGAACTTACCGCGTAATAATAGGCTTAGTAACCGGTTATTTACCTTTGTATATATTTATTTTATACTGATAGGTTAGCAGAAAATATCTTTTTAAAATTTCCTGCTCAGATATACTTACCGCATTGTTGTAAGCATACCTTGATACAGAGATATTTTGATCCAGTAGATCGTAAACGGATAACTTTAATTGCCCCCTGTCTTTCTTCAACATTTGCAGTGTCAGTGCAAGATTCAAAATATTGGCGCTTTTTGAAAATCCCTGCGAAATCTGCGGGTTGTAGTTGTAATTGTACTTGGCGTCAAAAATGATTTTTTTAGGCCAGCGCAGACTAAACTCGGTACCCAGCGTATGTGTATAGGTATTGATGGCTTTATAGGCTACATCTTTATATTCTGTAATGGATTTTCTGAAATCATATTTTGTATTGATACTCAAAAGGGAATTATAGTTGAAATTTATTCCCTGGCCTATACCAAAGCTGTAATTGTATTGAACTCCTTCATCCTGATTTAAGAAAAAGGGATTACGCTGGATGTTTGCATTCAGGTTTGCATTCAGTCCAATTTGCCAGTTTTGAGATTTTTTAAACTGCTTACCTATATTCCCTCCAAAGTAACCATACATCCCTCCGTCTTTGTTGATGGTAGTACTGGTAGTAGCCCCATTGACATCAATTGTATTCTTATTTACAGCCGTATTATTTGAAAAATTGATGCCTGTATAGCCATTGTAATTGAGCTGTTTTTCATGATTGTATTTGTAAAAGTTTCCTGAAAATTCGTAGGTGTGTTTTGGTTTCAGGTCTGGATTTCCTATCGATTTATACAGTTGACTGTATTCGCGAACTATCGGCTGCATTTGAGAGATTTGAGGTTGCTCTATGCTTTCGCTATAACTGACGGAGAAACTAGGTCCATCAAAAGATACTGTTGGGAGCAGGTTAAAGTAGTTTTGGTGTTGGTCCTTTATTGTACTGTTAAATTTGTTGATGACGTTTTGCCATTCCGCATTCACCCCAACTCTTAGTGAATATTCATCATTGAATTGATAAGCCAGCTGCGGTCTAAAGTTTTGAACCCAGGTATTCCTTTTTAACAAATTACTTTGATTGGGTAAAAAGGAGTCGTAAATGCCTGTTTGAATATTTTTGTCAAACGTAGAAAGCGATTCTGTTGAAGTTGAATAGTTTGTGCCTGTCTTCAACTCTGCAGTTAACTTTTTGACAATAGGGTAGTCGTAGTTGACGGATAAATCAGCTGAATTGGATTTTGTATGATTATCTCCATAACGGTCGAGCACCTCTGATCGGATATCATCCGTAAAGGATTTAATATCGTTTATGGAGTAGTTGTCGGAATTGGCTTTGTTCAAAGAAAGAGAGTGGGTAATGTTCAAAGATTCTCCTTGTTTTTTTAGCCGCCTGTAATAGGAAAATGAATGAGAAAATGCGGTAGAATTATTATCAGAGCGTGTAGAACCCTTTGATTCGTTCAGCAGCGGTTTAAGGGTATTGAAACTATTTCCGGATGATGTATTTCTTTCACGCTGACCATTGAGATCTAGTTTCGGCTCATATCTGAATTGATTCAGTGTATCAGGATTCCATACTATTTGTCCCCCAATTGCGTGTTTATTGCTGATGTCCGAACTTTGATATAGTGAATTGGAGGTAAGTTTCGTTTCGGCTATGGATTGCTCATTAAATGAGCTTCCATTGTAAGTTTTTTCAGTATTGGTATAAAAATAAGTCAGGTTCATTTTTAACTTCTTACCATAATCGTTGTTGATATTTATACCTCCGGATGCCACTTTTTCCATAGCACCGCCCCATCCTCGGCCACCAAAAGTGCCATCGTATACCTGGGAACCACCAGACCTGTTGAAGCCGCCCATATTGTACAGCTCATCCTGAGAAAAGCCTGTTTTGTTCAGGTTATTTCCCAAGCCAATGATACTTACCTGTAGGGTATCTCTGAAATTGCTTAGAATCCCTCCGGCTTCATATCTGTCGCGGGTTCCGCCACCACCATACAGCTTACCGAGGGTGCTTTTCTTAATTTTGCTTTTTAATTTCAGATTAATAATCTTACCGACTTTTGTAGCGCTGACTTTATGGTCGGGGTCATTTTCCCGGTCATCATATACCTGGATCTTATCAATCAGGTCAGCATCCAGATTTTTAGTGGCTACTTTCGGATCAGTACCAAAAAATTGTTTTCCATCTATAAGCAGTTTGCTGATTGCTTTCCCATTGACCAGGATAGATCCGTCGTTATTGACCTGTACTCCGGGTAGTTTTCTCAATAGCTCTTCTACAACTGCATTGGGTCTGGTTTTGAAGGCCTCAGTGTTGAATTCAATGGTGTCTTTCTTGACCACTATTGGTGAGCGTTCACCTTTAATTACGACTTCATTCAGGTTATTGCCGCTAAAAAGAATAGTGCCGAAGTCCCTGGTTTCACCTTTTATTAAATTCAGGTTTTGGCGAATGGTTTTATAGCCAACATAGGAAATGATCAGTTTTGTAGGTCTGTCGGTTGGTAGACCGGAAAGGGTGAACCCACCTTTTTTATCACTCAGCGTATAGGAGATGAGTGAGGTGTCTTTTGCGTTTACCACCGCAACGGTTGCATATTCAAGTGGATTTTTTGTCAGTGAATCAGCCAGTATACCCTTTATTGCCGATTTGTTTTGCGCATAGCTTCCTGCAGCTACAAATAGCAGCATCAGAGAGACGATAATTTTGTTCATTTGGTTTTGTTTGTGTGTGTTGTTTGTTTGGTAATACCGGTGTTTGCAGTAAAGCCCAATATTACCAATTTGTAAAATATCCCTGTGTTAAATAGTGTTAAACGTTTGTCGGGGTATTTGATATAAAAAGGGAAAAGATGTTACAGAACATCAGGATTAACTCATTTATCACATTTCAATGGCATGAAATTCATCTGTTTATTATATCTTTAGACGATTTTAATCTAAAGCATGTTTTGTCATAAACACGCTGTTTTTATTTTTCATTTACACAATCGTATTTATAAAATATGTCAGACACATCAAAAATTATCTATACCAAAACTGATGAAGCGCCAATGTTGGCAACCTATTCATTCTTACCAATTGTTCAAGCTTTTACAGCCTCAGCTGGCATTGATGTAGAAACCAGGGATATTTCTTTAGCCGGAAGAATTTTGGCGAACTTTCCTGAGTATCTAAAGGAAGATCAAAAAATTGGAGATGCTTTGACTGAGCTTGGGAAGCTGGCTACAACCCCGGAAGCTAATATTATTAAATTGCCTAATATTTCTGCATCGATCCCACAGCTGGTAGACGCAATCACTGAATTACAATCTCAGGGATTTGCGATTCCCAACTATCCGGATAATGCGCAAACGGATGAAGAAAAAGCAATCAAAGCTAAATATGCTAAAGTTTTAGGTTCGGCAGTGAATCCTGTTTTGCGTGAAGGTAATTCAGACCGCAGGGCACCTAAAGCAGTTAAGAATTATGCAAAGGCAAATCCGCATTCAATGGGTGCATGGTCTGCAGATTCTAAAACTAAAGTGTCAAGTATGACTGAGGGTGATTTTTACGGATCGGAGAAATCTGTTACCGTAGCAGATGCAGCTCAGTTTAAAATAGAGTTTGTAGATGCAAACGGTGCTGTGACTGAACTGAAAGGGCTATCGCCTTTAAAAGCAGGTGAGGTTATTGATAGTTCTGTGATGAGCTTGTCGGCATTAAAATCTTTCGTTGCGAAAGCGATTGAAGAAGCAAAGGCTGCCGGAGTTCTTCTTTCTGCACACTTAAAAGCGACGATGATGAAGGTTTCTGACCCGATCATTTTTGGTGCAATCGTAGAGGTTTATTTTGCTGGTGTTTTTGCTAAATATGCCGACCTGTTCAAAGAACTAAATATAGATACCCGCAATGGTTTAGGCGATGTTTATGCTAAAATTGCAGGCAATGCAAAAGAAGCAGAAGTGAAAGCTGCAATTGATGAGGCTATCGCTAATGGTCCGGCTCTTGCCATGGTTAACTCAGACAAGGGAATTACCAATCTTCATGTGCCTTCTGATGTGATCGTTGATGCGTCAATGCCTGCAATGATCCGTACATCGGGTCAGATGTGGAATAAAGACAACAAACAGCAAGATACGATAGCTATTATTCCAGATCGTTGCTATGCAGGAGTTTATACTGCTACTATCGACGATTGTAAAGCTCATGGTGCTTTTGACGTAACTACAATGGGTTCTGTGCCGAATGTGGGTCTGATGGCGCAAAAAGCAGAAGAATATGGCTCACATGATAAAACTTTCCAGGCAACTGGTTCAGGAACAATTCGTGTAACTGATGCTGATGGCAAGGTGTATTTTGATCAAAAAGTTGAAAAGGGTGATATTTTCCGCATGTGTCAGACTAAGGATGCACCAATTCAGGATTGGGTTAAGCTGGCTGTAAACAGAGCACGTTTATCTGCAACACCTGCTGTTTTCTGGTTAGATGAGAAAAGGGCACATGATAGAGAAATCATTGCAAAAGTAAATAAGTACCTGTTGGATCACGATACTGCAGGTTTGGATATTCGCATTTTATCGCCAATTGAAGCTACTAAGTTTACTTTGGAAAGGATCCGCAAAGGAGAAGATACAATTTCAGTAACCGGTAATGTACTGCGTGATTATTTAACTGATTTATTCCCAATCCTGGAACTGGGTACTTCAGCAAAAATGTTGTCTATCGTTCCATTGATGAATGGTGGTGGTTTGTTTGAAACAGGTGCCGGTGGCTCTGCTCCAAAGCACGTAGAGCAGTTTCTTCAGGAAGGTTACCTTCGCTGGGATTCACTTGGTGAGTTTTTAGCCCTGGCTGTTTCTTTGGAACATTTAGGTCAGACACAAAATAATCCAAAGGCTTTGGTTTTGGCTGAAACACTTGATGCCGCAACTGAGAAGTTCCTGGCCAATGATAAGTCACCTGCCCGTAAAGTAGGTCAGATTGACAATAGAGGTTCTCATTTCTACCTGGCTTTGTATTGGGCACAAGGCCTGGCTGAGCAAACTAAAGATGCGGAGTTAAAAGCAAGGTTTGCACCATTGGCAAAAGCATTGACTGAAAACGAAGCAAAAATTTCAGCTGAACTGATAGAGGCACAAGGTAAGTCGCAAGATGTTGGTGGTTATTACCATCCTAATGATGATCTAGCTTTTGCAGCAATGCGTCCAAGCGAAACATTGAATACTGCGCTGGCAAGTTTATAACATAAAGCCACATAAATTAGAAGTCCCTTTGCATTTGTAAAGGGACTTTTTTATAAAAACAATTTTGGAATTTTTTACGTTATCTTTAATATAAAAATTTACCATTATGGCAGCTGATCAAAATAAATCCAATGGAGCAATGAAAGCAAATGATAAGCTTCATCCAATGAATCTGGGAGAGACCAAAGATTTTGATAATTTAT
The DNA here is from genome assembly GCF_032678645.1 of Pedobacter frigoris. Lineage (GTDB taxonomy): Bacteria > Bacteroidota > Bacteroidia > Sphingobacteriales > Sphingobacteriaceae > Pedobacter > Pedobacter frigoris_A. Next base: position 138,512 of record NZ_JAVTSP010000009.1, on the reverse strand, counting down.
CTTATGATAAAGATAAGAACAGTTTTGAGTTTGACGTGAAGAACGGGGATTCAGATTATGACCATCCGCTGCCTTACGATACTTCTGCCCCAAATGGAGAGGATAGTATCTCTTCTTACGATGAAGCAAATCCGTACATCGGCTCAGAATATGATGATGAGAAACAACGGGATGAGAACCTCGAAAATTCAGGCATGCGTATAGAAGATGAGAATATTCTTGAAGTAAGTCCTGAAGATGAAATGCTGGCACGTACGGACGAAGACAACAGAGATGATCTGGATGAAGAAGGGTATCCGGTAAATGACAGGCCTAAGAAATTCTAGGAATTTACGTCAAGGTTAAACCTTTTGCGCATTTCTTCTAGTTTTGGATTCTTTTCAATCAGGTACTGGTACTTTTCTACATTGGTGTACAGGCGATTTACTATTGCACGTGCTACCTGTTTTGATTTGATGATCAGGTGAAAGTTCTTTAGTCTCGGTCTCAGGAAGTTTAGGAAATCAATCATTTCATCCTGAAGCTGTCCTTCCTGAATTTTATGTTCTACATGAACCGTTATTTCTTCCGGGCTGTCCAGTATAGGGTCTGAACTGGTCAGTAGTGTATATACGTTGATCTTATTGTCTTCTTTAGCTTTATTCGCATACTGGTTCCAGTAGAACATCAGTTGTTCATACGTAAATGCTTCCCTTGCTTCTCCTGTAATGTATTTAGGCCCGTCGTTCTCTTCCTCTTCAGCTCGTTTTTCCAGATCTGTAAGAGAAGGAATCAATGTACTAATTTTTGTATTAGAGCTGTTGTTCAACGCTATTTTTGCCGTAGGGGCAGGGGTGGTCAGCGGTATTGAAGGCGTGTTCTTTGGCTGGTCAGTTATAGGCTGAGGTACAACAGGTGCCGGTCTGTTTTCTTGTTGGGTAATTTTAGGAGTAGTCTCGGCTAAATTAACCGGTATTGAAGTAATGTTATTTACTGGTTCCTGAACAGCAGGTTTTGATGGAACTGCAGAACTTAGATTAGTTTTTTTTTTAATCTGATCTTCGTCAGTTGCGGAATTGGCGTTAGGCTGGGCTAATTGAAGTACCGAAGGAATGTGGCACATTTTGATCAGCGAAAGCTCTACCTGAAGCCGCTGGTTTTTACTGTTTTTATAATTCAGGTCACATTGGTTGGCCAGATTCAGTGCGGTCAGGATGAACGAAACCGGTGTTTGCTGACTTTGTGTAATGTATTTCTGTTTGATGTTTTCACTTACTTCCAGCAACTTGGTGGTCTGCGGGTCTTTGGCAACCAGCAGATTTCTGAGGTGGCTTGCCAGTCCATTGATGAAGTTATTGCCATCAAATCCATTGTTCAATATTTCATCAAAAAGGATCAGTGAATTGCTTACATCAGTGGTGTTCAGGTATTGGGTAAGTTTAAAATAGTAATCATAATCCAGGATGTTCAGATTGTCAATCACTGATTTGTAAGTTAGATTTTTATTGGTATAACTTACAATCTGGTCAAACATGGAAAGGGCATCCCTTAATCCGCCATCTGCTTTTTGAGCAATGATGTGCAGGCCATCTGCTTCTACAGAGATGTTCTCCCGTTGTGCGATCTTATTTAAATGCCCTGAAATATCATCTACCTGAATGCGATTGAAATCAAAGATCTGACAACGTGATAAGATGGTTGGCAGAATCTTGTGTTTTTCTGTGGTAGCCAATATAAATATGGCATAAGATGGCGGCTCTTCAAGCGTCTTTAAGAATGCATTGAACGCATTTGCAGATAACATGTGCACCTCATCTATGATATAGATCTTGTATTTCCCTGCTTGTGGCGGAATGCGTACCTGGTCGATCAAACTCCGGATATCATCAACAGAGTTGTTGGATGCTGCATCCAGCTCATGAAAGTTGAAAGAATGGCCTGTTTGGAAAGACACACAAGAATCACAGGTACCGCAAGCTTCCTGGTCTGCTGTTAAATTTGTACAGTTGATTGTTTTGGCAAGGATACGTGCGCAGGTAGTTTTACCGACACCACGTGGCCCGCAAAACAGGAATGCCTGGGCAAGCTGGTTGTTTTTGATGGCATTTTTTAGCGTGCCGGTAATGTGGTGCTGTCCAACAACGGTCTCAAACGTTGCCGGGCGGTACTTACGGGCCGATACTATAAAATTTTCCATTCGCCAACGAAATTAGAAATTTTTTAGGTAGCTACAGGGATTTGTGGAAAATAAATCTGCTATGTATATATTTGCCGCCTAATCTAAAAAAAATGAAGCGTTTTCTCATCGGTCTTTTTCTGGCCTTTCCTGTATTTGTCCTGGGACAATCTAATTTTCAAAAAGGATATGTTGTTACCAATTCAAAAGATACTTTAAGAGGGTATATTGATTATCGTGAGCGTAATTCGAATCCCGAAAATATAAGATTCAGACTAAATGAAGGTGCGCCGATCCAGACTTACAATGTACTCAATTGTATAGCTTTTGCTCTGGATGATCTTGAATCCTATCAGAAACACGATGTCAGGATCAGCATGAATGAAGAGGCTGTTTCGAAGCTTTCAGGTAAAGCTGATTCTGTAACAGTAAGAGACACTGTGTTTTTGAGGGTACTTCAGACGGGAAAATCGATAACGTTGTACGATTACACGGACAAATTAAAGAAACGGTTTTTTATTTCTGAATTCAATGGGGTCCCTTATGAACTGATTAGAAGGTTTTACCTCGATGAGCAGACTAAAAGCATGGTAATTACTGATTCCTATTTAAATCAGCTTTTAAAGATCAGCTACAAGCTCGGATTGGATAGGAAACTTGACAGGCAGAAGCTAAGTAATGTAAAATACCGTACCGCGGATTTATTTAAGGTGACATCGGTATTGAATGGTCTGGAGCCTGTTAAAGCTAAAGGCAACAAAGTCAGGATACTTGCGGGTGCCGGTATTTTTTACTCAAAAACTGATTATAGAGGTAGTCATATGCTTGCACGTGAGGAAGCGAAAACTAAAAGTTCTTACAGCCCTTTCTTAAATCTGGGTGTAGATGTTTTTAGTAATCCTGCAATCGGCAAGTTGATCGGCAGGGCTGAAATTTCAGCTTATAGCAGCAAGAATGAAATTTCATCTTCAGAACGTTATCATTCTTTTGATCAATTGACCATCTCTGCGGTCCCTCAACTGATTTATAATGTGTATAACAAAAGCAAAATCAAAGTTTTCATTGGAGGAGGAATGGCTTTTAACTATTCAATTATTAGCAATGATGTGCAAATCAGGTACAACTCTTTCAGTAAGGAGGCTGTAGCTCTGGAGGAACCGCTGGAGTTTGAAAAGTTCAACCTATCTTTTATGGGTAAGGCAGGTATTGTATTGAATAAAAGGATAGAAATTTATGGTGGATACATTACGAGAAATGTTGTTAGTCACTATGCAGCGTTTAATATAGGGTCTAAAAGAATTGCAGGAGGGGTCAATTACCTCTTTGGTAAACCATAAACTTTTGATTATCCTATTGATTAATAGAAATTTATTATTACTTTTGCAACCCGCAATAATAGCGGATTAATTAAAAACAAATAAATAACAATGAATCAGTACGAAACTGTTATCGTTCTAACCCCGTTGTTATCAGAAGAGGTTGCTAAAGAAGCATTAGCTAAATTCAGCAAAATCATCACTGATAGCGGAGCCGAAATTGTTCAAGAGGACAATTGGGGTTTGAGAAAATTAGCGTATCCGATTGAGAAAAAAGCAAGCGGATTCTTTCACTTAACGGAGTATAAATCTTCAGGTGAATTGATTAGTAAATTAGAATTGGAACTTAAGCGTGATGAGCGTGTTCTACGTTTCTTGACCATTAGATTAGACCGTCATGCGGTTGCGTATAATGAGAAAAAACGCAGTGGTGCTTTCAACAAAAAACCTAAGAAAGAGGAGGTTGCAGGATAATGGCTAAAGATCAAATACAATATGTTACCGCTCCAAAAGTGGACGATAACAGAAAAAAATATTGCCGTTTCAAAAAGAATGGTATTAAATATATTGATTACAAAGACGCAAACTTCTTGTTGAAATTCATCAATGATCAAGGTAAACTTTTACCACGCCGTTTAACTGGTACTTCATTGAAATTCCAACGTAAAGTTGCTCAGGCAGTAAAACGTGCACGTCACATCGGTTTGTTACCTTTTGTTGCTGACCAATTAAAATAGGAGCTGAGAGATGGAAATTATTTTAAAACAAGATATCAAATCCCTAGGGGAAAAAGATGATATCGTTTCTGTAAAGCCAGGATACGGCCGTAACTACCTAATCCCTCAGGGATTTGCTCAGTTGGCTACTCCTTCAGCTAAGAAAGTATTAGCAGAAAACTTAAAGCAAGCTGCTTTTAAACAAGATAAAATTAAGAAAGATGCTGAAGGTATCGCTGAGCGTTTAACTGAAGTTAAACTATCAATCGGAGCTAAAGCTGGTGAGACAGGTAAGATCTTTGGTGCAGTAAACACCATTATGATCGCTGACGCATTGAAACAACAAGGTTTTGATGTTGACCGTCGCCGTATCACTTTCGAAACTGAACCTAAATTTGTTGGTGAGTATGTTGCCAACTTAAACTTACACAAAGAAGTGAAAGTTAAAGTTCCATTCGAAGTTGTAGCTGAGTAATCTTAATTACAAATACAGGAAAGCGCCCCATAACCGGGGCGCTTTTTTTGTTTAAAATTATTCCTATAACTCTTACCTTTGGGCAATGGCAAAGCGCAAACAGACTAAAAGCAAAGCAAAATCAACCACCTTTAAACGGATCACTTCAATAATTACCAGAATATTCATTTGGTTTCTGTTGGTTACTGTATTATGGGTTTTGGTTTATCGGTTTGTCAATCCTCCAATCACGCTATTGATGATTCAACGGAATATGGAGCGCAATGCTGCGGGCAAAACGGCGAAGATGGAAAAGAAATGGGTAGACTTTGAAGATATTTCTGATAACATGAAACGGGCGGCAGTTTCTGCTGAGGACCAACTTTTCTTAAAGCATGTAGGTTTTGATATCAAGGCTATAGAAAAGGCTTTTAAGGCCAATCAGAAAGGTAAAAAGATAAAAGGTGGAAGCACCATTTCTCAGCAAACAGCAAAGAACGTTTTTCTTTGGCCAGGCCGCTCATGGGTAAGAAAAGGATTCGAAGCTTACTTTACTTTACTGATAGAGATTTTGTGGAGTAAAGAACGCATACTGGAGGTATACCTGAATGTGATTGAGATGGGTGATGGAGTATATGGTGCAGAAGCTGCCGCTCAGGAGTATTATAATAAATCATGTACTAGTCTGACCAGGGCTCAGGCAGCATTAATAGCGGCCTGCTTTCCAAATCCTATCAGATGGACACCGAAAAAGGCAACACAATATATCAGGCACAGACAGTATCTGATTATGAGAAATATGCGCCGTTTAGGCCCGCTGGATTTTTAAGGGACATTTATAAAAGGTGTGCAAAGACCTTGCTATGCCAGCTTTGCTCAAAGGGTACTTCCCATTTGGTCTCGAATTCTCCAAGGGTTTGAACCATGTTGTTGAATACAACGGTCTGGGGGCCTACAGCTTTAATGTTGACCAGCGTTTCAAAGTCTTCTTTATTGGCCACAATTACCTTGTCATCCACTTTGTAGGCCATGTTAAACCTATTGAACAGATCGACCTGGTATTCCTGTTCGATTTCTTTAATAATGCGGACAGAGGAGTCTATAGAGCATCCTGTTACATTTGCAGAAGCCTCATCTACAGTAAATACAATAAAGAAGTTGTATAAGATCGCTGCTTTTGCGTCCAGTTGATGACCATGCGCTTTCCACTGGGCAGTAAAATCATTTAGCTTTTGCTGCAAAGTCTGCACTTCGTCGTTCGTAAACGCACGATCACTCTGGTAGACCCAAACTCTGGATTGTGGAGAAAAACTCATACTCAAAAATACAAAATTATTTAACTTAACATCGCTAAATAGTTAACGTCATGAAGAAGTTTACATTGTCCTTAAAAATGTTTTTCTTTTTATTGTTGTCCTTGGTTTTTATGGCCTTTGCCACAAAAATATCGCTGGACGAAGACACCGCTTTTATCCAAAAAATGCTTGCTGAGCATTATGATGATACTCAGGAATCAAGCCTTCTTAAGAAGTATGAACTTAATGTTACCAACACTGGTTTTTGCAGATATAAGCGCTTTTTTTCAAGTGGAAAAGTAGAATATTTCTCCTTTAATCTTAAGAAATTTAAAGACATAGACTATTTAGGCAATGATAAGCAAGGAAGACTTTATCTGCATACAAAAGGAGATGATGTAATTGTTCAGACCTACAATGACAGGAAGAATGGTGACATAGATAGCATGGCATCTTATATGGTTATTCCGTTGAAAAATATAGAGCCCCAGGATCTGATAAATATCTCTGAACGATTGGTTAAAACGAATGCGCAGTTATTGGTTCAGAAATAGCATATACAGCTGTTTCTTCATGTCTTGAAGCAACAATAATTTCTGTCCCGTTTGAATGTTGAGTAAATAGCTTATGGACAAGATCAGGACAGTTGTTGTCTTTAGATAGGTGTGCTAACAGCAGGTGTGACATAAAGCTTGGCCTGTGCGCTGTAAATACGTCTAAAGCCTGTTGGTTTGACAAGTGTCCATGACCCCCGCTGATCCGGCGTTTCAGGAAATACGGATAAGCACTTTTAGCCAGTAGTGCATCATCATAATTGGTTTCCAGGAAAGCAGCGTGACATTGTTTAAAATGATGGATAAGTTGTTCGCAAGCAGCGCCGATGTCTGTAAACACACCAACGTTAGTGCCCTTGCATGAAATCATGAAACTATGGGGTTCTGCGGCATCGTGAAGTTTGGGGAAGCCGATGATGGCAAGATCGCCCACGGTGACAGGCACGTTGCTGTATAAAGTTCTGATCAGGTCTTTCCTTAATAGAAATCTGCAGCCGGCTAAGGTTCCCGGGGTGATGTATACCGGGAGATTGTATTTGGCAGAAAGTGTGCAAAGACCTTTAATGTGGTCCGTATGTTCGTGTGAAATAAATATTGCTTTTACCTTAGTTAGGGATAGGCCGAGACGAAGCATTCTTTTTTCAGTTTCCCTGCATGATATGCCAGCATCTATAAGTATTGCCTCATCATCATTACCTACATAATAGCAATTTCCATTGCTGCCGGAATTTAATGAAGCAATATATAACTTGTTACAAGCCATTAGCTCTTACTGTGATTTCAGCGATATCCAATACCTGTACATTTTGATCCTGATCCTTCAGTTTGACACCGTCGCGAAGCATGGTCATGCAAAAAGGGCAACCTGCGGCAATTACCTGCGGTTGTGTTTCCAGGGCTTCTTCAATGCGTTCAATGTTGATGTCTTTATTGCCTTTTTCAGGCTCTTTGAACATTTGTGCGCCACCGGCACCACAGCATAGCCCATTGGACTTGCAGCGTTTCATTTCTACCAGTTGTGCATCAAGGATCTCCAGTGCTTTACGGGGAGCTTCATATACGCCATTTCCACGTCCAAGGTAACAAGGATCATGGTAGGTGATCTTTTTACCTTTAAAGCTTTCTCCGCCTTCTGCTTTAAGCTTTCCTTCATCGATCAGTTGCTGTATCAACTGGGTATGGTGGATCACCTCATAAGTGCCGCCTAATCCCGGGTATTCATTTTTAATAGTATTGAAGCAATGCGGACAGCCTGTAACTATTTTCTTAATGTTGTAAGCGTTTAGAACCTCAATGTTGGTCATGGCCTGCATCTGGAAAAGAAATTCATTTCCCGCGCGTTTTGCCGGATCTCCGGTACAGCTTTCTTCAGTGCCAAGAACAGCGTATTTGATTCCCACATGATGCAGTATTTTGCAAATATCGCGTGTTGTTTTTTGCGCTCGTTCATCATAGCTTCCGGCACACCCAACCCAGAATAATATTTCCGGTTCTTCGCCTTTGGCTATCAGTTCGGCCATGGTTGGCACTTCAAAATTTAGTTGCTCGCTCATCTTTTACGCTATCTTTAAGCCTTAATAGTTGATTTGTATTAATTTTCTTTTGCCCAGTTTAACCTGTCTGCCGGTGAATATTTCCATGGCGCACCATTATTCTCAATGTTGCCGAGCATTGCATTGATGCTGGCCGGAGATTGTGATTCCTCCATCACTGCATATCTTCTCAATTCCGTAATGATGGCAAGAGGATCTATATTGATCGGGCAGGCTTGAGTACATGCATTACAGCTTGTACAGGCCCAGATTTCTTCTCTGCTGATATAGGTATCTATCAATGACTTTCCATCGTCAAAACCATTTCCTGTTTTATCAATATTTTTACCTACCTCTTCCATCCTGTCTCTCGTATCCATCATGATCTTACGTGGCGAAAGCAGCTTTCCGGTAATGTTGGCAGGGCAAACTGATGTACACCTTCCGCACTCTGTGCAAGTATAGGCATTCATCAGGTTTACCCATGTCAGATCATTCACATCTTTGGCGCCAAATCTACCCGCTTCAGCCTCCGGAGGTGTAAATGAAGGATCAAGCATGGCTTTTACTTCATTGGTAACACTCTGCATATTGGTGAATTCACCTTTTGGCTCCAGGTTTGAGAAGTAAGTATTTGGAAAGGCAAATAGGATGTGGAAGTGCTTAGAATAAGGTAAGTAATTTAAGAAGCCCAGAATTCCAATAATATGGAACCACCAGCAACCTCTTTCAATAGCAATCAGCGCGCTTTCGCTATTTGGTAACATCGCTTGCAGATACTGGCTTACAGGGAATGCTCCTGCAGTGATGTAATGTCCGGCTCCGAGTGCCTGCAGTTTTGAATCGGCAGCATTCATAATCAGAAATGCAGACATCAATAGTATTTCAGTGATCAGAATGTAATTGGCGTCAGATCTTGGCCATGAGGTCATTTCTACGCCGCTGAACCTTTTTAGTTTTATAATATTTCTTCTGATCAGGAATATGGCACAGGCCAGCCAGACACCAAGTGCAAGGATTTCAAAAGAGCCGATCAGTACATCGTACACGGCTCCCAGGCCTCCAAATATCCTATGCGTGCCAAATATGCCGTCAATCATGATCTCGAGCACCTCAAGATTTATAATTACAAAGCCCGCGTATACGATAAAATGTAAAAATGCGGGAATAGGGCGGAAGAACATTTTTGTTTGTCCGAACGCTACTTTGAGCATGGTCATTACGCGTTTTTGAGGCTGATCAGTTCTGTTTGCAGCTCTTCCCAACCGGATGTTGCGGATAACTTTTTTAAGGTTGTAACTAAAAAAAGCTATTGCAGCTAGTGTAATTGCTATAAATAGGATTTGTGACACCATTCTTGAAATATCTTATATAGTACCTGCTAAGTTAAAACAAATACAACAAAACAAATTATTATGCATGCATAAAATATAAAATTTAGAAGGTTTTTAAATAAAACAGATTTATTTTTAAATATTTTCAAAAAAGATTTTGACATTCAAAAAAAGACACTACATTTGCACTCCCAACCGAGGGGAACATGATTAAAGTCATGTTAATAATAAGATGGTACGGTAGCTCAGTCGGTAGAGCAATGGACTGAAAATCCATGTGTCGCCGGTTCGATCCCGGCCCATACCACTGCAAAAAGCCTTAGAGAGATCTAAGGCTTTTTTGTTTCCAGGAGAATTTGCGTTTTAAAAGGTTTAGTGTTTTTTAAAAACAGTTAAATACCGTTCTCCTTTTTATTTTTGAAATCAATTCTCTTCTAATCATTGGATGATCTATCGTTTATTTTTTTAAATAAAAGGGCAACTAACTCTTACAAGTGTGCTTTAACAGCAAGAGCTAGCTGCCTCCTTAAAAAATTAAAATTTATTATGGAAGGATTGCTTTTACATAAAAGCCGCTACTTACAGTAACCGTGCCTAAAAGAATCCCACTGCCGATTCCAACACTATTTAAGCCTTGTCCGGTTACATTTTGACTTGTTCCATTTACGTTAACGCTGGCCGAAACGCCGTTATCTAAATAAGCGTAGAGGCTGTACGTCCCTGGAACGATTTCTGAATCACCAAGTGACGTCCAATCAAAACTAAACTCTCGGGGATTTAGCCAGTTGTTGGATATAAATTTTACTCCTCCTATAAGTGCCGTTGGCCTGGCGCCTCGACGTGCCTCAACTACAATAGGAATCTTACAGTCAGAAAACAGCGCTTTATTGATGACCTTTGTTCTGCCGCCAGGGAATGTTATAGTAGCGGTCAGATTTAAATCTGCATATAAATTTCCTGTACGGGTAAGGGTCACGCTATTTCCTGTTGAAGCACTTAAGGTGGCATTTGAAGAACTGCTTACACTCCAATTAACAGTACTTCCTGTTGATGGTTCAACGATATTGAAATTTGTTGATCCACAAAAATAGTTTAACCCGTAATTGCCATAGAGCCGATCAGAACCAACTCCAGAATTTGCATAGATCCAACTTGCAAAAGTTGAAACACGGGCGTAGCCTTTAGCTCCAACATTACAGTCGCCCCAGCCATTAACTACACCTATCAACACCCGCTCGCCTGCAGGTGTAAAAGCTGTTAGTGGTCCGCCACTGTCGCCATAACAAGGAGCTTGCTGTGCGGAAGTAGTTGATAAAGTACGAATGATTGCTGGTTCAATAGATGATACTTTTACTTCTACTGCAAAAAGATCATTTGTACCTGTTGATGTTCCTGTTGACGAGTTATGTGCTATAGCACCCCATCCGGAAACTTCTGCTAAAGCATTAACCGAAATATTATTCGGGTTTGTTTCATAGTTTATCGGAGCTGTATTTGCGTTAAAAACAATAGGCGTTGAAAGGTGTATCAGCGCAATATCATTAGATTGACCCGAATAACCTGAATGCCTGATTATCTGATCTACATTTACACTTATGCTGTTGTTAAGAGTTGAAGAGCCAGTTCCGACAGTAACCTTATTGACTGCAATCTGAGCATCGTTGTGTGTCACCACATGAGCAGCAGTAAGAATCCAGTTTTCGCTTAATATCACACCGCCACCGTAATAGGGTATGCCGTCTTTTTCTACAAAAACTGCGCATTGATAAGGCACACTCGAAATGTTTGTCTGCTGCCCGCCAATAATACTTGTTTTATCGGGTGCCTTTTTTGTTGGTTGATTTTCCGGAAGATCCTTCTTCTTACATCCGACAAAGTAAGCGCTCAAAGCCAGAATAAGGCTGAGGCTAATAATGGTTTTTTTCATAGGTTTGATTATTAAATTAAGTTTAAATATAATAATATATTCAATATTTGCCGTTGTCAATAAAATTTTACGTACCATTCAATTTTATTATTGTTGATAAACTCATTTTTTACAAGTGCAGATGCCTGTACTGCCCGGGTCAATCGCTAATTCCATTCGTTTTTCGAGTAAAAATTCGATATCTTTCTCTGCGGCGTAAGCCGATTTAAGACACCGAACCAATTTTTTACCAGCTAATCATTATGGAATTTAAGGAAAGAGACTTTTCAAACCAATTTGCCAAATCAACGATCCTGACCAGGATCAGAGAAAATTTAAGATTTATTTTAATCGCGCTCTTCGTGGTGATCCTGCTTTGGGGAACTATTTTTCAGATAGGTACCGAAGAAGTGGGCGTGATCACCAGGGTAGGCAGATATACAAGGACTGTAGATCCAGGACTGAATCTCAAAATGCCATTTGTTGAGACAGTGCATAAAGTTCCGGTAGAGCGCCAGCAAAAACTGGAGTTTGGCTTTCGCTCGATGGGGGCAGTCGACAACCAGTCTGAATATGCAAAGGATGGTTTGAGGGATGAATCACTGATGCTGACCGGAGACCTGAACCTTGCCGATGTAGAATGGGTAGTACAATACAGGATCAATAATGCGTACAATTATTTGTTTAAAGTGAGGGATCCCGAAAGCACGCTCCGAAACATATCAGAGGCAGCCACGAGGCAGATTGTAGGAGATCGGACAGTAAATGAGGTATTGACCATAGGAAGAACCGAGATTACCGTAAAGCTGCACCAGTTGATCCAGGAGATTTGTAATGAATATAACATCGGGATTAAAATAGAACAGGTAGTGCTGCAGGATGTAAATCCACCAGATCCGGTAAAGGCGGCTTTTAACGCAGTAAATGAGGCGCAGCAAGAAAAGGAAACGCTGATCAACCAGGCCAAATCTGAATACAATAAAGTAATTCCAAAAGCAAGCGGAGAGGCTAAAGCTACCATACAAAAAGCTGAAGGATACGCGATAGAGCGGGTAAATAACGCACAGGGAGAGTCGGCCAGGTTTAATGACCTTTACAATCAATATATAAAGGCACCTGAAGTAACTAAAAAACGGATTTACCTGGAAAATATGACAACTATTTTGTCTAAGCTGGGCAATGTGATTGTGACCGATCAGAACGGGGCCAACATATTGCCGCTCCTCCAGATGCAACTGAATAAGGATAATACTAAAAAGAACTAAGATGAGAGGAAAACAGATACTATTGGGATTATTGGCTTTTTTTGCATTGTTGTGTTTGCTGACCAGTACATTTACTGTCAGGGAATACGAGCAGGTAGTAGTTACACAGTTTGGAAGACCAATTGGTAATGCCATTACTACGCCAGGTATAAATTTTAAACTACCATTTATACAGACGGCTAATGTTTTTGAAAAGCGCTTTATGGAATGGGTAGGCGATCCCAACCAATTGCCTACCAAAGACAAGAAGTTCATTTTTGTGGAGACCTATGCCAGGTGGCAGATTACCGACCCGCTGCAGTTTTTTAAGCGGCTCACAAACGAACGCGGAGCTCAATCCAGGTTGGATGATATCCTTGATGGGGAAACAAGAAATGTGGTGGCCAAGAACAATATTGAGGAACTGGTTAGGAGCAGTAACAGAAAGCCGGAACTTGATTCGATAGGGGAAGTGCTTGGCGATTCATTAACGCAGGTGTATGTAGGGCGTGATAAGATGCAGGATATGATCCTTAAGTCTGCCAATAAACAGGCTATCGAATTGGGAATAAAGATTCTGGACTTCAGATTTAAAAGGATCAATTATGTGCAGGAGGTACAGACCCAGGTTTATGAGCGTATGAAAAGTGAACGTTTCAGAATTGCAGATAAGTTTAGATCAGAAGGTCAGGGTGAGGCCTCGAAGATAAATGGAGATAAGGACAGGGAGTTAAAGAACATTCAATCTGCAGCTTTTAAAAGGGCTGAAGAAATAAAAGGTAGGGCTGATGCCAGTGCGGCATCCATCTACGCATCTGCTTATAATCAATCTGCGCAATCTAAGAGTTTATATGGCTTTCTTAAATCTATGGAAACACTTGATAAGACATTCAGTGAAAAGACCTCAGTGATATTGTCAACCAACAGTGAGATTTATCAATTTCTGAAGAAATCTAATTAAGCCTTTAGGCAAATCACTCATCCTGTTTTAGTTACCTGCTCTAGCCCTGATAGTACACTGGTAGTAGATTACTTTCGAAAGAAAATAATCCATTGAAAGAGATGAATAATGCATTGTATATCATTAATTTGTAATGTAACTTAGTCGGTAGACCAGCCAATTATCGGGTAGAAAATATTAAACAAATGAAACAATATCTTTTTTCCGTTCTTCTTTCTCTTTTAGCTTTATCTCTGAGTGCGAGTATTCGTCTGCCAAATGTATTGGGTAGTAATATGGTACTACAGCAACAATCGACCACGAAACTCTGGGGCTGGGCAGGTCCCAGTGAGAAAATAAAAGTTACCACTTCTTGGGATGGTAAAACTATTGAAACATCTGCTGATGGAAATGCCACCTGGCAGTTGAATGTTGAGACTCCAAAAGCAGGAGGACCATACACTATTTTATTTGAGGGCGAGAATAAAATTGTATTGGAGAATATTCTGATCGGCGAAGTATGGATGTGCAGTGGCCAGTCTAACATGGAGTGGAGTTATAATAATGGGATTAAAAGCATCAAGGAAGATTTTTCGCAACTGGAAAAACTCAACATCAGGCTGCTAAAGGTAGAAAAGTCGACTTCAAAAACACCGCAGGACAATAGCATGGGCAACTGGACTACATGCGATAGCAATACCATAAAAGCATTTAGTGCGGTGGGTTATTATTTCGGAAAGAAACTGAATCAGGATTTGAATGTGCCAATAGGGCTGATCAGCAGTAACTGGGGAGGTACTCCTGCTGAGGTTTGGACACCTGTTGATCTTGTAGAAAACAATGCAGTTTTTAAGGAAGCTTCAACTAAAAATAAACCCACTCCATGGTGGCCTGTCGCATCAGGCTATGCCTATAATGCAATGATTGCTCCTATTGTTAATTACAACATAGCAGGGGCTATCTGGTATCAAGGTGAAAGTAACAGGGACGCGCCATCAAGTTATGCCGAACTAATGAATACGATGATAAGTGCCTGGCGCAAAAACTGGAATAAGGATTTTCCATTTTATTATGTTCAGATAGCGCCATATAAATACGAGCGGCCCTATATTGGCGCACTGGTAAGGGAAGCCCAGACTAAAAATCTATCGATACCTAAAACAGGAATGGTGGTCGTGTCTGATTTGGTGAGCGATACGCTAAACATCCATCCTACGAATAAAAGAGATGTTGGTCTGCGACTTGCCAACCTGGCTTTGGCGGAAACCTATGACATAAAAAAAGAGGGCTATAAGAGTCCCGTTTTTAGGTCTTTTGCAGTAAAAGGCAGTACGGTCACAGTCGATTTTGACTACGCGGAAAGTGGGTTAATGCAAAAAGGAGAACAGCCAAAAGAGATCTTCATCGCGGGTGCTGATCAAATTTTTCGTCCTGCAACGGTTAAAATAAAAGGAAATCAGATCATTGTTTCAAGCAAGGAGGTGAAAGTGCCAGCTGCGGTCCGCTATCAGTTCAGTAATGCAGGAATAGGCAATCTATTCAGTAAAACAGGCCTGCCAGTAGCGCCTTTCAGGACAGATAACTGGGAAGTAGATACCGCAAATTAAAGCATTCACTGCCAGTCTATTTGTATTTTTAATTAAACATGCTGTTTGTGCTGTTGAAATAAACAATCATGTCGAAGTTTTTTGAGATGGATAAGTTCTTTCTGTCCGGAATACTCAATGAACCAATCATACGCATGTCCATAGGTTTGGTTAAAAAGGAATTTAATACCGGGTCATTTTTTGCAGATCCGACATCAAGAATGAAGTTTTTGAACTGACACTGCTTAAAATAGTATTCATAAGCTTTATCTGAGTTGACCTCAGGATAATAGAGCGGCTGAAAGCCACCTAATGGTTTATTCTTCGCTGTAAATATGTTTACATGAACTTTTCCGTAATTGATATCAGTAGCAATCACAAAATACTTTGAACCGTATTGTTTATCCAGATATGTACCCATAGTAGGTTTTTTATATAACGCTGTTTTTGCAACATGCCCGTTGTGCACCCAAACGATTACCTTGTTGTTCTTTGTATGATCTTTTATCCAGGTGGTATTATCTGCCATCATCTGATCTCTCATTCCTATCTTACGCTCTTTATACGCATCAATTAGTTGATCAAAAAGATTCAGATAGTGCTGATGAAGGTCATTGTCTGTCACTTTTTTCATCTCATTTATCGAAACTTTCAACGCGTTGATATCGTTTTTTTTGATTTCGCTATAGCTTTTGCCTTTTATCTTTTCCAGCAACTGTCTATCTGCGCCGGTAATAGAGGGTATCACCTGCAATATTCTGTTGATGATGTTCTCAAAATTCCTGACCTCAAGCCCATACACATGCACCTTATCCTCATCAACTCTTTTGAGGTTATAACTCCTGAGCCATTCAAACATAGGACGGTTGGTGTTGATCAGGTTTGCCCCATACAAGAACTTCAACGTGTCTGTTTTTCCATTTACATACTCATCTATGGCTTCCAGTGCGATATGGTCAGCCTCAAATGCTACCGCCCTGAAGCCGCTTTCTGAAACCAGGAAACGGACCAGTCTGTCTTTGTAATTGTAAATTTCAAGTGTGCCATGTGTCGCTTCGCCAAGGGCGATGATTTCCCTGTCTTTTATAGTTTCCTTTAGAAAGGCGATGTCCTCAAAGCTACTGTCCGATTTTAAGGTTTTTACTGGTATAATGACCTTGTTAAGGCTGTTGACAATTTGCTGCGTGTTTTCCTGTGCCGATAAATTGAAGTGGAAAATAAAACAGTAAAGCACAATAAGCGCTGTGTTAAATTGGAGAGATTTCATATCTGATTTTTTGTGATGAGGCTAATGTAGGGTTTGTAATTAATGCATCATTTCACTTTAACCAAATTTAACAAAGGACACAGATGAGAAATGCCATTTTAAGGCCAAACCTGTACGCTCTCGTTACGGGAGAAAAGTAGAAAATTCATTAATGCTTTTGAGAATCTTATCTACTTAATTACAAACAATATAGTGTGATCAGGAAGTGCTGTGATTTTTGGATAAATAATTCAGGCTGATATCCCTAAGAGGTCATGTACATATTGGGTTTTTGTCTATTGTAAATGTAAGTAAATCAGTGTTTTGAGTTGTTCATATGTTTGTTTTTCTTTTGTACATACAATTTAACGATATCCAAACCTCAGAATAATAATTTAGGAAAAGAATAATAGCCACCATCTGGTAGCTCTGTAATTAACCTTAATAAACAACCAAATTAAAACCAACCTCTTAAACTAATTTTATGTATAAACTTTTACAATCCTGATACTCCTTACAGGTTCGAAACTTCAATTAATAAGATTGACTGGAAATGATCTGGTCAAGGCTTTCATTGGCAATTATTTATCAAAATAAATTATAATGTTTAAAAATTCTACAAGCGTTTATCTCGCCTTGTTTTTATCTTTTTTTTGGTTGAACTCATTATATGCTAGTCATTCTTCGCACGCATATAAAGCATCTACTGGTTCTGTGCAACAGGTGGATACCTCCAAATACAAGCGCGACACAGCTCAAATAGCAAAAACAGATACCATAGGGCAAATGGTGAGGGCACTGCAAAAATTTAAGAATGTACGTGATACCCTAAATATGCGTGCATCGGGCCTTGTGCCCAATTTGTCTCTGCAACAAATTCTTAAAGGGAATTTATCAGGTGTTTACGTACAGGAGCCAAATGGAGAGCCCGGAACAGAGCAGAGTATGATTGTACAAGGTCCATCAGGTATTTTATTTACCAAAAGAGATATTTATGCTTTGCAACCTGCAGTTTATCTAAATGGTGTGCCGCTGGGACAGGATAATCCATTCGCATTTGATGTTCAGAAGTATGATTATAACAGGATAGGACCTGCAACAAATCTTTTATCTCAGATCAGTATAGACAACATACAGTCTGTCACTGTTATAAAAAGCCCATTTGAACTGGCAAAACTTGGACCCAATGCTGCAAATGGTGCTATATATATAACTACAAAGAACGCAAGGGCCGGGGTAAGGGATATTAGTTTAAATACTTATTTCGGATACGTTACCCCCCCCCGAGTAAATACTGTAAATGGGCTCTACGAAAATAACTTCAGAAAGCCATTTTATCAGAAATATGGCAACACAGAAAATTATGAGAGTTACGCCTCTTATTTAAGTGATTCTACCAATACATCGTATTATGGGCCTTCTGATTGGAATGACCGGTTTTATAGTACATCGCCAACGTTTTCAGCAGATTTAGGGATCACAGGCGGTAGCGACAGGGCGAATTTTAGGTTTTTTGGCTCAGGAACTCAAAATGCAGGCAACGCTGATGATACAAGCATCGATAAATACAACTTGTTTTTTGGTATAAATATGGCGCCGTTCAAATGGCTGACAGTTTCCAGTGTTGTAAACGCTACCCGTTTAGATAGGATGAGAAACAAAAGCTTAAGAGACCGGTTTGCTGAAACAAGATATATTCCGGATTTGTCGAGTCCTCTATCTCCAAATGCTTCGGTTTACGACGGTTATTTATTGGAAAGTGCTAAAATAGTAGACAACAATCGAAATACAATTTTAAATGGAAGCCTGTCACTGAGCAGTACGGTTAAGAACGTGACAATTTCTTCAACCCTCATTTTTGATTACAATGAAGGCAGCAGGGATTATTTTACTCCTTCAACATTGATGGACGGTGTCAGCTATCTTTCAAACTACTTCGGATATAGCCAGCGTATCGGAATAAATAATAATGCTAACTATAGCATTGATTTAAACAGGGATAGTAAGCTGGATCTGGAAGCGGGATTAAACGTACAGCTAGATACTTATAAATACAATTACGCGAGAGGTTATAACGGACCCAGTGACTATGTTAAAATTAACCTGGTGAGCAGTAACCAGTCCGCAGCTGATTATTTGCATGCTAAAGACTTTCTGGTTTTCAGATATATCGATAAAGCTGTTAACAATTTATTGTCAGTTTACGGAACTGCTAAATACAGCTATAAGAACTTACTTACCTTGAGTGCTATTTTAAGAAGGGATGGATCTTCTAATGGACAGCCTGATAGCAGATGGGTAACTACGCCGGCTTTTAACGCAAGTTTTAATATAAAAGAGCAGTTTTTTAAATCCAGCAATGTTTTCAATACCCTTAATTTAAATGCGGGATGGGGTAGGACGATCAGATTATTTTTAGATGATAAATTTGCGGCAGGGCCACAATATCGTTCTGAAAATGGATGGTTTGAAGAGCCTACGATACCGGGCTATAACGGAAGACTTGGTATAAACAGACCTTTCGGAAGCGGTTTTGTCGGTTACGGAATCCGTATGCCCCACGCAGACAGAACAGATATTACCCTGGATGCTTCATTTCTAAACCAACGTCTCAATGCGGCAATAACTGCTTATAACAGAGATGATAAAAATCAGCTTCTGGGAGTTTCGGTGCCTTTCGAAACCGGTTACAGCCTAAAATATGAATCTGGTATGGACATCAATAATAAAGGTTTTGAATTTGCTGTGAATGGTGCTGTGCTCGCAGGTAAGAAATTCTCCTGGAATACAGGAATTAACCTGAACTACAATGTTAATAAAGTTATGGCTTTGCCGAATGACTTAAACGAAGTGGTGATTGGCGATAATAAACTGGTGGTAGGAAAGCCGGTAGGAAGTTTCTGGTTATACACCAATGAAGGTATTTATAATAACGATTCTGAGGTGCCAGCGGGTAGAACTTTCAACGGGATTCCGATGAAAGCAGGAGACCCCAAATGGGTAGATTATATTGCGGATAACCGCATAGACAATAAAGATAAGGTGCTGACCGGCAACAGACTTCCGAATTTTATCGGAGGCTGGAATAACACCTTAGCCTACAAGAATTTTGACCTCAGCTTCAACTTCATATTTGCCCTTGGACAGAAAGCGATTAATCAATACGAGTCCAGCCGTTATGGTTTCATCAACAGGGAAGCGAGTAATGACTTAAATTCCGTAAAAGAGGTATCATCGTGGCAGATTTTCGATAATGCAAAAAGTTACCCGCTTTACAATCCTTTTAGCGATGTGAATGCTTATCGTGCTGATCAGAGTTTATTCCTGGAAGATGCTTCTTATTTAAAACTAAGATCAGTAACGATCGGGTATGATTTTACAAAAGCACCAATTTTCAAAAAAATAACCGCTGGCTTTAAAAGAGCTTATTTGTATGCAACAGCAATGAACTTGCTTACCGTAACCGATTTTTCAGGTGTTGACCCCGAGTTGACCAATTTTAACGGTTACTATGATGGTGCCAATTTAACCATACCAAGAACGATTGTACTGGGTCTAAAATTGGATTTATAAAATATTTAGTTAAAATGAATTATATAATCAACACAATGAAAAGTTATTATAAAATTTCGATTGGAATTCTAATTCTTCTTGCGGGTACTGCTAATTTCTCCTGTAAAAAGATTAACGATGTGAAATCGACAAGGCTGGCCACCGATGAAACCAATTGGAAAACACTGGAGGATGCCAGGGCAAACCTATTTTCAGTATACGGTTTACTGCGTTCGGCCGTGGTTTCCGACAATGGTCATTGGTTAATGGGTGATTTGAGAAGAGGGGACTTTACAGTAACTACCCGGTCCGATATGAAGGCCATTGTTAGGGGGCAGCTCAATGCATCGTACCCGGTGATCAATAGGCTGACTAACTGGCGTAGTTATTATGCAGTGATCAGTGCAGCCAGCTTATTCATAGAACGGGCGGGCGAAATACGTCGTATAGAACCACGTTATACTGAGCAGAATTTTAAGGTGGACATTGCACAGGCAAGGATGCTCCGTGCTTTCACCTATTTTTATATGTGCAGAATCTGGGGAGATGTTCCATTATTGACATCATCTCATGACGGTGATTTTGTAAAGGCAGGAAGAACATCGCAGCAGAAGGTTCTGGCATTTGCTACAAGCGAAATATTGGAGGCGGCACAAGTGTTGCCTTACATCTATGGCGGCTCTGATCCAATTCTTCCCGGTGCATATTATGCTGGTGGTTGGGATACCTGGCATGGTGCTCTTTGGACCAGGATGTCAGCTTATGTAATCCTGGCGCATATTGCCGCATGGGAAGGCAACTATAGGGATGCGGCGGATTACTCGAAGTTTGTGCTGGACAATGTAGCTCAGCAAGTTGGAAAGGGAACAGAAGACCTGGCTTACCTTGATATGAATGGACTTACCGAGAATTCGGGAAGCAGTCCTTTTGCAGGCAAGAGAACCACTGCGATTGTAGGATTTCCATTCGACTATGTGAATGGTTTGTCGACTGCAAACGGCCACATTGAACAGTTGATATTGGCATCGCCATACATCCCTAAGGTGCAGCCGGAAATGTTTGTTTCCAAAGACAGTATTCTAAAAATATTTACTTCGCCAACAGACTTACGTCATAGTATAGATGTCGCATCTGGCTTATACAGGACTAATTATTTCTATGGACTGGATTCGGAAAGGCCAATTTTCAAGAAAATAAGAGTAATAAATCCGGCAACAGCCCAAGGTAAACTGACCTTCTATAACTCTACAATGGTGTTTAGCCGTCTGGAAGAGATTACCCTATTGAGAGCAGAAGCACTTGCAGTTTTGGGCCAAAAAGATCAGGCGCTGATAGAGCTGAACAAAGCAACCGCATTAAGAGGTATTACTTTCACTACTGCCAATACTCCTGATGTCATCAATGCAATTTTTGAAGAGCGCAGAAGGGAATTGATGGGTGAGGGCTGGAGATGGTATGATATCGTGAGGCTAAACAGGATCAAAAACAGCAGTGCAGAATTTGCAGAAAAAAATGGTCAAAAGCTAACCTTCAAAGAATTTGAGGCCGCAGGCGGAATATATTGGCCGGTCTCAGAAGACGTGATTACTGCAAATCCAATAATTACACAAAATCCTTACTGGCAATAATTATTGCAAAAATATACGACATGAAAAATCTAATTTTTAAAATATCTACAGTTGTTTTTTTGGCGGTGGTAAGCATGTATTTAAGTGCATGTAAAAAGGATAATTCCTTCTATCACGACTATGTGAACACCATACAAACATTTGAAGGATCGGCTATGGAATACCTTAAGGCTCAGCCGGATGGAACATTCGACTCTTTATTGTTGGTACTGGATAGGTACCCGGATTTAGCAGACTCCTTGACCAGCCAGCAGGTTACCTTGTTTGCCCCTGTTAATAAGAACTTTCAGGCATCAGTAAAATACCTCAATTTGAAAAGAGCTGCTGATGGAAAGCCATCAATCTATCTTTCGAATGCCAGCACTGATGAATTGAAAGCCATCATGTGTAAATACATCATCAGAGGAAATAGAAATACTGATGATTATGTTAATGCTGCGGATGGTATCCAGTTGCAATCTATAATAACCAATTATCCGATGCACGTTAAGTACGTGAAATTAAGTTCCTCCGGATATGTACGCGGGGGAGCAAGTGTGTTAAACTTCAGTGACACACATGGGTCTTCATTTACAAATGCATGGACTATCGCCTCTACAAACTCAGTAAATATCAAAACAAATAATGCAACCATCAATATCATATCGCCCTTGCATAATTTCGGCTTCAATGAATTCACGTCCAAATTAGATATATAAGCAATGATGAAAAATAATAAATACACATTAAAACTATTTTTATTGCTTCTTTCTGGAGTGATTTCACTTTCATCCTGTAGAAAGAATTTACCCGATGAAAGACAATCTATAGCCAAGGATTCAAAATACACACAACTGGTATATCAGCCGGTTTTGGGGAGGAATACTTTGTATGCCAATGTTTTTCAGTACGGGAACTCAAGCAGGCCATTAAACTTCAAGATTGTAAATATGAGAACATTTACAAATGAAGCTGCGCCAGAGCTTACCAATAACTATCCGGTTCTTGTATGGAAAAAAATATATGACGGGACAGAAAAATCTTTGGCAGAAATCGAAGCTAAGCGTGTGCTGGAAAACCATCCATTATTTGAGATCAGGCCCCATTCCGGTGAATTTATGATGTGGGCTGCTGCAAATTCAAATATGATAAAAGCACAGCCGGATTCCGGTTATGTGTTCGACGTAGAAATGTCGAACTCCGGCGGAAGGACATATTTTCAAAATCTGAGATTAAGACCCCTTCGCGAACGTAGTTATGAACCTTCAAATTTAGATCCGGTAACTGGTCAGGGAACTTCGGTTTCTGTAAATCCATCAGCAGTAAGTATTGTTGGCGAGCGTGGACAGCCGATGAGCACCAGGGACGTACAAGTTTTGTTTAAAAGAACTGGTAACGGGAATAGCCTGGCATTTAAGTTCATTGATACCTTGTCTAATCCAATCAATCCAGATAAGTTTGCTACTACAGACTGGCCAAATCTGGTACATGGTTTCAATATGGTGAAAGACGCTAATCAGGTGAAATACCAGGTTGCTTATCCTATACCTTGCACACCTTATCCCAGCAAATATACCTCTCCTTCCGGAGATCAAGCCCGTGTGGTATTCAGGTTCGAGAGATTGGGTTTTGGAGGAGTACTACAAAAACACTCATTGATTTTCAATTTTAACATTTTCCAGAAAGGTGATTGGGAGATTACTTTCTGGTTTACCCGGGACAAACCAAAATTCGAAAATGACTAATGAAACCAAATAGACTTAAACAAAACGTATTTCCAATGAAGTATTTTTATACAATATTGATATTATTGATTTTTGGTCATCAAAATAATTTGTTTGCACAACAACGCATTTCAGTTAGCGGAGTTGTCTACGATGGAGGCTCAAAATCAAAACAACCCTTACCTGGGGTAAGTATAATTGCCGACAACAAAGCTGTGGCCAACACAGATGGAGAGGGTAGATTTAAGGTTACCGTAGCTGCTGATGCAACAATAACTTTTAGGGCTATCGGTTATAAACCGCAGTCGGTAAAAGTTGGCAACAGAACAACCATTAATCTTACGCTGGAAGAAGACAATACCACCTTAAAAGAAGTAACTGTTACTTCAGGTTACCAAACAAAAACCAGAACATTGAATACCGGATCAGCAGTGACGATTACGAGTAAGGAGATTCAGGGACAACCCGCCGGAGATGTGATGTCACTCCTGCAAGGTAAAGTTGCCGGATTAAATATCCAGAACAGCACTGGTGCTCCTGGTTTCAGAGGCTCTGTAACCATTCGCGGTATTTCAAACATCAATGTTACCGGGGCGGGGAATTCTACTTTCCTAACGCCAACATCACCCTTATATGTGATCGATGGGGTGCCGGTAGATGATAATTCAGACTTCTCTTACGGATTTCAGACTGCGGGGCCAGGAACATCTCCTGCATCTCAGATCCCTCCTGAGGATGTTGAAACAATTACTGTCCTCAAAGATGCGGCAGCCACCTCGTTATACGGTTCAAGAGGTGCTTACGGAGTAATCTTAATCACAACAAAGCGAGGTAATTCGAAAGTGCCGGTAGTTCGCTATAACGGTTCAGCATTTATGTCAGCCGTGCCCCAGTTACGTCCGGTGATAGGAGGTAAAGATGAACGTCTGATGAGAATTGACCAGATTTTGCGGTATGATACATCTGCCAATCATGCAGTAGAACTAATTAATGATTTTCCTTTTTTATCGGATAGCTTAAATGCGTATTACAATAACTCTACCGATTGGCAATCCTATTTTTATAGGGCAACATTTAACCAGACACACAACTTAAACGTATCTGGTGGGGATTTAAGCTTTAATTATAAAGTAGCGCTTGGTCTTTACGATGAAAAAGGTATTCAGGAAAATACGGGTTATTCTCGTTACAACCTGAATATGAACATGACTTTTAATCCAAACCGCAGGTTTAAGCTGGAAGGACAACTGAATAATTCTATCCAAAAGCAACAGACCGGGAGTGGAAACGGACTTCAGAATGCAGGTGTAGCCTCAAGTAGCAGAACATCATCTTTACTGCCTTCTCCATCATTGTATTCCAGTGTCAATACGGTTTTGGCGGCGATGAGAACGGATAATGACAATAAAGTGTTGATTACTACCGCTACGGTCAATGCTGAATATGAAATATTTAAAAATTTCAAGGCAGGTTCTTATTTGAGTTACAATGGGCAATCGGGGACAAAAGATAATTTTTCTCCAGCTGCCCTAAATGGCAATCAATCGCAATATTATACTTATAATGACAGGGCTACTACAGTTTATAATCGTAATCAGCTGAGCTATGTCTATTCAATAAAAGAAGCCCACAACTTCAATTTGTTCGCGTTCTCAGAATTAAGGGCTTCTTTCTTTAAATCTGATGCTATTTTAAACGACAGGGGTGTTAATGACCAGCTAAGAGGACCATTGACCAACGTTAGAGATGGTTCTCGCTTATCGTACGGTGGTACATTGAATTATACTGATTTGAGAACAATTGCATTTGCTGCTGCATTCTCGTACAACTACAAGCAAAAATATGTTCTTGATTTAAATTATCGTATAGATGGGCTATCTACAAATGGACCGAATGCCGGGTACAAGAAAAATCCAGCTATTTCTGCCAAGTGGAATTTTGACAGAGAAGAATTTCTGGATTCGTTTGACTGGCTGGATTATGGGGACATCCGTCTGAGTTACGGTTCCAACATCCAGCCTAATGGGAACATCTATCAGGCATATGGCAAATATGTAGGCGGTGGAAACTACAATAATAGCGGATCCGTAGTTCCGGTGTTGAGCATATTACCCAATCTAAGTTTAGAGCCTACTAAAGCCACCACCTATAATGCTGGTTTTGACCTTGGTATATTTAATAACAGGTTCACTCTGGCTTTTGATACCTACTACAAGCAAAATGATAACATTTATCAGGAAAAGGCAATATCAACTGCCAATTCATATTCTACTATAGCTTCCACAGAAATTAGTAATGTAAACTATGGATGGGAATTTCAGGTGACCGGACGCCCCTTAAGTCTCAGCAGTCCGTTTAAGCTGGCGCTCACAGGAACCCTTGCTATTAATAGGGAGGTGCTTGCTGCATTGCCGGATGGACTGCGGGAAAGAATCTTTGCAGATGCATCTCTGGGTCAGGATATTTATTATCGTCTGGGGATCAACTCACTCTCAAATTATCTGTATAACACTAAGGGAGTATATAGCAATAAAGATCAGGTTCCTGTAGATCCACTTACAGGCTTGCCCTACCGGGTTGGCAACAATTCAGTGTTGAATTATTTCCGTGCAGGTGATCCTATTTTTACTGATTTGGATGGTAACTATGTACTGAATCAGTTTGATAAGGTGATTGCTGGTAATTCACAACCTCAGATTACAGGCGGCCTCACTACCCTGTTACAATGGAAAAGCTGGAGCCTGGAGGTAAACACCTCGTTCACTTTTAAGCGTGATATTTTGAATAATAGCCTGGCGGCTCAACTGGCCGGCTTTACCACGCCAACGCAATTAACCGCGCTCGTTCCAATTTCACAATATGATGTATATGCTAATCCTGGAGATAATGCTAAATATGGGAATGCCCTGGATTTCGTTAGAGCAGGAATTATCCAGCCGTTTAGAACAGCCCAGACCTTATTTCAGGAAGACGGTTCATATATCAAGTTAAATGCCGTAAAAGTGTATTACAATCTCAACCAGAAATTTACTCAAAGGTATGGGATGAATAGGGTAAGTATAAATGCTACAGCAGCCAATTTAGGTTTTATTACCCACTATTCAGGTCCCAATCCAGAAAATGTTACTGCACTCGGTAGAGATGATTCGGGTGGTTATCCACTTGCCAAGCAATTTGCATTGGGGTTAAACATTGAGTTTTAATTTCCTTATAAAATAACGATGAAAAATATTAAATATATTATAGCGCTAATGATTTGTATTGCTGTTGTTAGCGGCTGCAAAAAATTTTTAAACGTAACTCCTGTAGATGCACTCTCCGGCAATAATTTTTGGAAGACAAGAAAAGATGTAGAGGGATATACGAACGGTATTTACACGATACTAAGAGACAAGGTAGGTAAAACCATTTTCTTTCCGGCCTTAGAAATGAGGGGCAATTATGTCCTTACCTCCGGATCTATAGATGCAAGTGGGAACAATGTCGTGAATAATCTCATCAATAATAATTTAAAATCTATCGTTACTGCTTCGACAACATATGATACGAGGATCAAGACTATTATGAACTGGAAGCCGTGGTACGACATTATTTCGGCAAGTAATATTCTATATGCTGAGATAGACAAAGTACCTGATTCAGAACTTTCGGGAACTGAGAAAAAGCGTTTTAAAGCGGAAGCTGTTTTTTTACGTAATCTAAGTTACATGTTTCTTTGTAAGCTGTTTGGTGACGCCATCTATTACACCCAGGCTTACAACAATGTGCCACTACCCAGAACCGCTCAGGTAACTGTATTGACAAAGTGCATAGCTGATATGTCTGCGGTTAAAAACGATTTGCCAACTGCGTATGCAGATGCTGGTGCTAAAGGCTTGAGGCCTACAAGAGGAAGCGCAGTGGCATTGCTCATGCATTTAAATATGTGGGCATCGGCCTGGGATGAGCCTAATAAGAATAATTATTTTAGAGAAGTGCTGCAGTTGGCCGAGGAGATGGCTACTTATACAAATTATCGTGTTCTGCCGATTACACAAGAAAATACCAAATTGATTTTCAAAGGTCATAGCGATGAGAATTTATTTGGTGTTTTGCAGGACTTTAACTATGGGGAAATTTTTGAGGCATTTGCTAACTATTCGTTCTTTTTCTCTTATTATCCATATCGTGGAACAGTTACAAAAACTGCTAGTTTCATGTCCTACGATAAGGATTATATCACAAAGCTTTTTCCTACGGGTTCACCAGATGAAAGGTTGTCACTTTGGTTCGAAAACTATAATGCAGCAAATACCAGTTTCCAGTTCAAGAAGTTTGCTAATGTATATTCTACTGGTTTAGGTGCGGCTCTTTCTGTTAGTAGTGATGATAGTGCAGTTATATTCAGATTGCCAGATGCACTGTTACTAGCGGCAGAAGCGGCGGCAGAATTGAATGAAACCGACCTTGCTCAGGGCTATGTAAATCAAATTAGAAATGCCGCTTCAGCACCATTGATCACCTCGACTGGAGAAACTTTAAAAAAGGATATTTATAATGAAAGGTGCAGAGAATTGATCGGAGAAGGACATTTCTTTTTTGATCTGGTTCGCACAGGCCGGGCTACAGAGACAGAATTCTCAAAAGCAGTCATATCTGTTGGTAATTTTACGAATGGCGCCTGGACATGGCCGATAATCGTCCCTGCTTCTGAAAGTACAGCAAATCCTTTCTTCGTTGGTAATAATTTTTGGAATTAAATAATACACAAATGCAAAATAAAACATTATTACTGGCCTTCGGAACAATTTTAATCCTGTTCGCCAGTTGCAAAAAATACTACTTTGACTCCGGTACACATGATCCGAAGTATAACGGCTCCACATTGCAATACATGAAGTCGAAACAGCCGTTTTTCGATAGTACTTTGGTGATTATTAATCTGGCTGGATTAGATGACGTGGTAGGTAAGGAAAACGTAACTTTCTTTGCTCCACCAAGCGGATCAGTTTTTAAGTCCATCAAAAGGCTTAACATTGCCTTAAAGAGAGTCGGAAAAGATACGGTTTCACAACTGAATCAAATAAAGCCTGAGGTGTGGCGGGCCACGCTGTCTCAATATATATTTTCAGGGTCTTTTTTATTAAAGGATTATCCGCAGAGGGATACACTTGCTTATACAGCATATCCCGGTCAAAATTATTCTTCTTATGGAGGATATATAATGAATGTGGGTACAATATTTAATGATGCCGCGGGAGTCCAATATGCCGGTTACAGACAACTGTTTTTGGGCTATATACCAGATTTATCTAATCCACAGGTTGCCTTGCAAAACAACCCTGTGGCAACCTCTGATATTCAAACCAATAATGGTGTTTTACATGTGCTTACCAAAAGCAAGCATAACCTGGGGTTCAATACAGATGTTTTTATAGATCAGGTGATCGCTTCTGGTATTTTACCTCCAAATAAATAGATAATCAATTCATTATTAGTAAATAATAGTAGAAATGTTAGCAAAAATAAGATATAACTTTAGTTCCTTAATTGGTGTAGTGCTACTCTATGCTACGTTAATGACATCATGTGAAAAAAAGCAAGGAATAGGGAATGATCCATATAAAGGTGGAAAGAAAATAGCGTCATTCGCTTTCGTTTCAAAAAGTACTACCCCGGATATTGTTACAGCGGGGGCAGTTCTGGATCTCAAGGTTAGGGGATTAGATAGTTTAGGAGGCGACTTCAAGCTTTTTGTAAATGAATTGGAGGCCGAGGTAAAGGACTATACTGACACCACTATCCGGTTTACCGTTCCTCTAACAGCAAGCACAGGTAGCGTTTGGATTACTTCAAAGGGTGAAACATTTTTCGGTCCGATAATTAAAGTCGGTGGAAAAGTAAGTGTTGACGCATCCTTTAAGATAATTAATGGCGCAGCCGCTCTTCCTGGCAGCGGTGGTACAACTGTGTACGATGTTGAAAAACTGCCAAATGGCAGATTTTGGTTAACCGGGGCATTCAGTAATTTCGAACAAAAAGGTACTGCGGCTTTACCAATAGGTGGTATTGTACAGCTAGATGCAAACGGAACATACCTTACTACTGACATCAATTTTGGCAAAGGTGTGTTGGGTGGCGCAAAAACAATTTATTCTGTGGCCAGGATTCCAGAAGGAGCTCAGGCTGGTAAATTTATTATTGCAGGTAGCTTTAACGGTTATAACGATAGTCGTTCGAATAAGCTGGTTTTAAATAACGTAGCCCGCTTAAATGCAGACGGCAGACTTGATGAGGTGATTACGACAGAAATCATTAACCCTAAACCTACGGAGACAAGGAAGAATACGGATACCGTTCCTTCGTTTAACGCAGGTGTAGACGGCATTGTCAGAAAAACCTTCGTTTTAGGAGAACAAATCTATATTGTAGGGGACTTCCAAAATTTTAAAAGAATATACCTTCCAAACTCAACCTATGATGAAAAAGTATACGATGTAACGCGAATGAGGCAATTGATACGGGTAAATGCAGACGGCTCAATGGATTCTACTTTTCATTACAATAAGTCTACCAGACAAAGTGCGGCCGGTGCTAATGGGATAATCTTAGACGCGGCCATGCAGCCCGACGGAAAATTAATACTGACAGGCAGCTTTACTGCTTTTAATGGCGTAACTGTCAATAGAATTGTCCGGTTAAATTTAGATGGATCTGTAGACCAGTCATTCAATTCAGGCTCCGGTGCTGACGGAGATATCTATTCTATTAAATATAATACCATCACCAATAAATTTGCTTTAAGTGGCAGTTTTACCAGCTTCAACGGCAAGCCCGCTTCTGGTCTTGCGTTGTTGAATGCGGATGGCTCAAATGTAACATCTTTCAATGGCCAACAGATCACTGGTGGTATTGCCACCTTTGCAGCGCAATTGAATAACGGAAAAATTATCGTCGCGGGTGGGTTTAAAAGATATGGTACCTATTTACGACAAGGGTTTATGGTACTTGAAGCAGATGGACAGTTGGCTGTTGGTTACAACAATACAGGCGGGTTTCAGGGAAGGATTTATGATATGGTGGAAACGGCGGTTGGAAACGGGTCTCAGGTCATCCTGGTAGGCGACATTACCCGATTCAACTCCACGTTGCCTAAAAATGTATTGAGGTTGATTATTTCAAATTAAGGACTCCTTATTAATATAGTTATGAAAAAGTTTATAAAATTGAAACTCTTTATTCTAGGATTAGTCCTGGGCATTTCATCTTGTAACAAAGATTTCAAAAACACATTACCTGCTTCATTTAAAAATGATACATTAAATTTGGGTAGCGGATCAAGAAAGGTTCTCTATATCATTCTGGATGGGGTAAGGGGTAATATCGTTAAAAGTTTGGCACCTGCTAACCTTACCAAGATCACTGCAAATGCTACTTTTACTTACGATGGATTGAGTGATAACAAACGGAACACACTCACAAATGCTGCGGCCTGGGCTAATATGATCACAGGTGTAGATTATACACTGCATAAAGTTACCTCTGAAGATTTTGCCGGGTTCGACCAAAATGCTTCACCAACTGTGTTTTACCGTTTAAAGGATAATATCAGGAAATACACCAGTGCGTCTTTTGCTTCCAGTCCAGCATTTAATGACCAATTGGCAGCGGATGCAAGTATCAAAGGGACTTTTCAGGATGACGATACTAAAGTTAAAGATGCTGCTGTGAAGAATTTATCAGAAAATAACACGGATTTAATAGTTGCTCAGTTTCATGGAGCGGAGGCGGCTGGCATAGCAGGTGGATACACCCCTGCAAACGCTAACTACGTATCACAAATAAATAATTTAGATGGCTATGTAGGCGAATTGCTAACTGCTTTAAGCAATAGGAAGGACTATTCGAAAGAAAATTGGCTGGTTATTGTTTCATCGAGTAAAGGTGGAAGTACTGGCGTGCCCCCAGGTTCTGATCTGTATTCCGATAACTCAAGAAACACTTTTGTTAGTTTTTATAATCCTAAGTTTTCGAGTGAGGTTGTTGAGAAGCCGGATGTAAATAGTTTCCCATATCAGGGTATAGCACCAAATTTCTTTGGAAACAGTACGGCTTTCGTGAATGCGAAACTAGGGAATACCACCACGGGTGAATTCGGCGTAAGTGGAGATTTTACATTAATGTTGAAAATCAGGGTTGATCATGCCCAAGCCGATTTTGCTCCTTTTATCGGTAAAATTCTTTCTTGGTCGGGCAATACCAATAAAGGTTGGGTATTATACAGTTCTGGTAATAACTGGGTAGCCCGTATAAACGGTGGGGGGGCTTTCGCACGCTCAAATGTTGCAATCAGGGATGGTGTCTGGCATACCATTGCGCTTCGTATTTACAATAGCAATGGTAGAAAGATGAAAACTTATACTGATGGTGTCCCAGGTGATGAGGGTTCCATAGCTGCGGATTTTTCTGCGCCAAATATCCCCTTAACAATGGGATACATTCCACATAGTGAAAATAAATCGATAAATGTATTGATAAAGGATGTTGCGATTTACAATGTCGCAATACCAGAGGCAGAAATGATTCCATACATGCGTAAAACCATAAGGGTTCCAACTGATATCTACTATAATAATCTGGTTGGATATTGGCCATGTGATGAATTGGACGGTGCTATTATCAAGGATGCCAGCGGTAAAAGTTCAGATTTTACTTTTGCGGGGACACCGACAAGGAAGCCTTTTAGCGATGTTTCTAAAAACATATCACCTGAAATATCGGATGCCGCATATACCGTTGTTCCTAATGGCGTAGACATACCTTATGCAATATATAATTGGATGAATATTGTGGTGCCAAACAACTGGAATCTTATGGGCAAACTCTATTTGCCGTCAAAAACTTATCCAACCAACTAATCAGGAAATTATGAAAAAAAATATATTATTAATACTGTCTGCCTGCACATTGCTTTTTTTCGCTGAAGGATGTAAAAAGTATGGGTACGATATTCCGGATGGTTACCCTGATAATTCAGGCAATGTTGCTGATGGGGTAATAGATACCAATATGAAGCTGATCGATAAAACCATGTATGCCAAGGCAAAGGTATTCCCTGGTCTGGTAGATGCTTCTGAACCTCGGGTTCAAAATGAAAAATTTACGCTTGATTTAAATTTTACAGATCAAACTACAGGTAATTTACGTATTACTGTTGCGCCTGACCCTCAATTTAGCACAGGTTATTACGCAGCACCGGGTGAATTGATCAAAATCGAAGTGCCTTTGGGTATCGAAGGCCTTACTGTTCAAATAGGTGGCCATACCGATAACCTTTCAGGAAAATCCCCGCTTTTAAGGGACCCGATAGTATATAATCGTCAAAGAATTTATTCGGGTGTAAATTATGTGAGGAATTTATATGGCGGTACTATATACATAATAGCTAACAGGGCGTATCCCAATCCGGTTGAGTTTACCATTACCAATGCCTGCGTTTCTCCGGATTTTATTCTGGGGAAAACTACAGATGAACAGTTTAAAGCCAAGGTAGCAGCGTCTAAAGTGCCCTGGCTGGAATTGCGCTCTAAGCGGGTAATATACCTGGTACCGAGGGATAAGGTGTTGGCCAGATTATCATCTGATGCTTTCAAACCTACCGAGGTAATTACCAAATGGAATGAAATATTTGATCAAGACTATAATGCCTGGATGGGTTTGTCAGACGACGCACAGGATCCCAGGGACAGAAGCCCTCAGGGAGCATGGAGAGGCGCGCTGGACATACAAATCACCATCGGGTCCGCACATTCCGGATTTCCTTTTATGGCACAAAATACCTACTATTGGTTTGATAGTTTTACCAGCCTGGATGTCTTGAATTTGACTCATGGTGAAGGTATGTGGGGTACATTGCATGAATTTGGGCACAATTGTCAGCAACCTAGTATCTGGAGCTGGAGCACCCTCGGAGAGACTACCAACAACCTTTTTAGTTTTAAATATGCACATAGATTAAATGCTCCCGATTACAATATATTACATCCCGGTCTTCCTAAATTGTGGCCGTCTACATTGGCCTGGGCGTCAACATTATTGCCGAAAAACTTTAATGGAAGTGACGCCGCAATTGCCAATCCTTTTTCCAGACTAGTGCCGTTTGTACAGCTTTTGGAGGTTTATGGCTACGATGCGATGACTCACCTGTATACCGAAGCGAGACATGCCGAGCGGTTGAACGGAAGTGACATTGCTAAACAAAACTTCGTTTATGAAAAATGGAGCGATTATAAACAAATGGATTTAGCGCCATTTTTTGATGCATGGGGAATTGCCTTGAGTCGCGGGATTAAAGATAAGGTAGCTGCTAAATATCCGGAGATGCCAAATAAAACATGGGAATATGATCCGGTTAAACGTACTGGAGGCGATACTAAAATCACCTATCCATATGTTCAAACCATTTCAAATATTAATCTGTCGGAAGGATCGGGAAATAACCTGACCGATAATAATACATCTACATTCTGGATTTCTCAGAAAACTCCGGCATTGGCTGCGGCAACCGCTTTTCCAATTAATATAGTGTTGAAAGCTTCGAGGTTTCCAATAGACATCAAAGGTATCACACTTACACAGCAACAGGGTAGTGCAAATTATGCCAAGGACATGGAGGTGTTAGTAGGTAATGACGATAGCCAATACACTTCCGTAGGTACTTTTACCTTGCCTGCCAACAATGCAAAATTCAATTATAATTTCACTGGAGGTGTCGTTAATGCGAGGTTTGTCAAGCTTGTGATAAAAAATGCAGTAACAATGTCTACCACAAATGCATTTACTTCTCTTTCAGAATTTAACATTGTAAAGCCTTAATTATGCAAATGAAAACACATTATATCCTGCTTGCCGCACTCACCGTTTCTATATTTTCTTCTTGTAAAAAATATCCCAATCCCGATCCCGTATTTGCGGAGTTGGTGAACAATGTAGTTCCGCAACGTAAAGTTTTAGTAATCAGTATTGATGGGCTAACCGGAAGCGAATTGCAGGCTGTTGCGCCGGTAAATATTGCGGAGCTTCAGAAAACCTCCAAATACGCTTACAATACAGTAGCCTCGGCATCCGACGCTGCGGGGTGGGTGTCTATGACTACCGGAACATCTTTTGGTAAGCATCAAGTCCAATCTGACAACTTCGAAAGAAATGAAGATCCAGATGGCGATCCCCATGGAAGTATACCTGCTTTTAGGAATGTATTCGATTATATTACACAATATAAAGCGGTAAAGACGGCTTTGGTAAGTCCCTGGCCCAACTTACGGAATTATATTAAAAACACTGATTTCACTCCTATAGTATCAACCGATTTAGCAGCTAAGGACAGTGCCGTCAATATCATTAGCACGCAACCAGCTTTAGGGACTGTTTTTGTGAATTTCAGGGATGTTGAATCCGCTGGCGCTAATGGCGGGTTCGTGGCCAGCAATCCAAACTATAAAAATGCCATTGTAAAATCAGATGAGTTCGTCGGGAATATTTTGCAGGCTGTTAAATCCAGAAAAAGTTATGCAAATGAAAATTGGTTAGTGATAATTACTACCAACCATGGAGGAAGCAATGCGAATCCTACTAACGGATTTACTATTGTTCACAATCCCGCTTTCAAACCATTTGAATTAAAAAAGTCAGGATTCAATTCAGTATTATTTAACAATGTAACTACACAAGCCATAGTACCTGATGATAATGGCTTGTATAATATGGGGGCGAATCAAGACTTTACTGTTCAAATGCAGGTGAAATTTGCCAACATAGCCACATATCAAGCATTTTTATCAAAATCAAATGATGCCGGACCTAACTTCACCGGCTGGATGTGGTACCAGTCAACGGTTGGAAATATTACCATGTGTGCAGGAGGAAATCTTAACGGAGCACCGGCTGGAAGAATTAATATCGGTAGTATTGGCACTGTAGCTGACAATACCTGGCACACCGTGACCATGACTGTGAAGAGGATTAATTCGACGACGAGAACTATGACTGCATACGTTGACGGCGTAGTAAAAGGTACTCCTGCAAATATTCATGATAGACTGAGCATTTCATCTGCTGAACCACTTAAAGTTGGTCGTAGAGGTGTTGATGGCTCAACAACAACTTTTTCGACTTTTAATAGTGCTAATTTACTGATCTTTAATGTTGCTTTAGATCAACCTACGATCAATGCCAACATTAGTTTAAAAGATGTCACTAAGCACCCAAACTATAGCAGTTTAATTGGCTACTGGCCAATGGATGAAGCTGTAGAAAACACTTATTACAATAAGGCTGCTCAGGGATATAACATGAGCTTAACTGGAACTTATTCATGGGTTTATTTGGCGGACAATTATCCGCCGGGAACAGTCGCAGATCCAATTATATCAAATATATCGGTTGCGACAACGACTAGTGATGTCGCGGCTTTATCTCTTTATTGGATGAACATTAATATTTTACCTGAGTTCAGTTACGACGGAAAGCCTTATTTGAAGAATTTTGAAAAGGAATTCTTGAAATGAGTTGCTGATCGCAAAACAAAAAGCGTCCCTAAAGAATTTAGGGGCGATTTTTGTTTTGTAAGTATTTAAACATCAGTCATTTATGGAAGAATATTAAAGCTTTCTCCCGGTTTTCAAATCCTTAAGCCGGAAATTTTTGAACTCACCTATTCCTGAAAATATGATCTTAACCCCCATGACTTTGCCTATTGGTTTATTGTAGCTGGTATGAAAAACCAATTTATTGTCTATATAAAGGCTAGCTTTTTTATTTACAACACGAAGCTTTAGGTTTGCTCCCCCAGAAAGGTTATGACCTAAATCTCTGAGATCGCTGGTTCCTCCATCCTTCTGGTTTTCAGAAAATCCATAGGAACTCCATGCTACACATTCCGGCTTAATAATGGCTAGAAAGTGCCTGTCAAACTCTCCATAAATGACAAGGTCTAGTTGAGAGCATCTTACACCTTGTCTGTTATGAGAAGTCTTAACATCAGCATTTAGTTCAAAATTGTCTCCGCTTATTTCAGTAGGTTTTACATTTGCGAAGTATATAAAAAAAGTGCTGCTTGTATCTACACCTGCACTGCGAACCTCAATTGGGGTTACAGCATAGGTGTTATTTTGTTCAAATACATCTTTTTCGATCGGATAGACTCTGGTTGTATCCTTTGGCACGGAAGCTGTAGCCGTCCAGCCCTGAGTCTGGAGGTAAACGGAGGTCGTATCCATGATTTTATTATCGCCATAGTATAAAACCGGATAGTAACGACCGGGCATCTCATAATAATGGTTGATCAAATCTTCCGAAACAAAACGTTTTCTTTTTCTTCCATCTCCAAAATCAATGGAAAATGCAGACGGTTTATCTCCCAGTTTATTTTTGGCATCCAATCTGAATAGGGCGGAATGGGGATTTATACCATTAGGATTTAGGCAAACTAGCTCTACTTCGGAAAAAATGCTAGTGTAAACATAGTTATAGTATATGCTAAACCCAATACCTATAAACAGTGCCAGGGCTATAGTGAGTTTAAAAATTGGCTTTTTCTGGTTTGATACAGCCGCTGAAACTGCTTCGGGCTCATCAGAAATTATTTTGTGTTCAGATTCAGGTTCCTGCTTCAATGAACTTACAGGATGCATAAGCTCAAATTCGTACCAATCTCTAAATCCTATGAATTGAGCAAGTGCATCTCTGGTTGCTTTTTGCGGGTAATAACGCGTGGAGGTTTTAAGTTTTCCAAAAATGCGTTTTAATGTATTTTCACTAAGATTTACCTTGGTTTGACGATACAACATGCCGCTCAATGCTATGTAATCACTGTTTTTCCACTCGGTAATATTTTTCTTTCCAACTTTCATTGCTACCTTCTGGCAGCAAACATCCAATTGCTGAAAAAAAACTGAATTTTCGGGTTGTACAGAGTCATTTTTCATTTGTTGTAACTATCTGGTTTTAAGTGAGAAGTCTTGTGAATAATATTGAATTAGAATTGGATAATCTTTCTGTGGACTTCTATTTTTACTCCTGCTAAATTTACATAAATGCTCAAGATTTCAAAACGTATATTAGTTTTCTTTTATCAACGAACCAACACACAACAAAATGAAGAATAAATTAACCTGGATAACTTTCGCCACATCTTTATTGATGTTTAGTAACGCAGACGCGCAAAAGAAGCCCTTGCAGATAAGTGGCGTTTATCCACACCTCGCCACTTTCAATGAAAGCTGGGCCTTACCAGGAGCCGCAAAGAAAGCCGGTGGAGATGGAGGCGAAAATGGTATTGGAGCAATCACACCATGGGCCGGACAACTATGGATGGTGACTTACTCACCGCACTTACCTAAGGGTAGTTCGGACAAATTGTATAGCATTGATAAAGATCTGAAAGTTACCATACATCCCGAAAGTATTGGTGGTACTCCGGCCAACAGGATGATACACAAGGAATCAAACCAGTTGATTACCAGCAACTATTTTATCGATGACAAAGGTAAGGTGAGGGTAATCCCGTTTACAGTGATGCCTGGCCGCATGACAGCGACTGCACGTCATTTAACGGATCCGGCCAATATGGTTTATTTTTATGATATGGAAGGGATGTTGTACGAGACCAATGTGCACACCCTCGCCGTAAAAAAGTTATTTCATAAACCGGTACCCGGATGGCATGGTAAAGGTGCGTACACTTCACAAAATCAGCTCGTAGTTGCCAATAACGGAGAAGAGGCAGTATTTAAGTTGAAAAAAGAAGACCTTGAAGCGGGCGACTTACCAAAAAATGATGAAGATAAAGGTGTGCTGGCGAGCTGGGACGGCAAGACATGGAAGATCATCGAACGCAGGCAATTTACCGATGTTACAGGTCCGGGAGGTATTTATGGTGCTCCGGATGATAAAAGTCCATTGTGGAGTATTGGATGGGATAAACGTTCGGTTTTGCTGAAATTACTGGACAAGGGACAATGGTACACTTACAGAATGCCCAAAGCCGCACACACCTATGACCACAGGGGCGGATGGTACACAGAATGGCCTCGTATCCGCGAAGTAGGGAACGGTAAAATGCTAATGGACATGCATGGCATGATCTATGATTTTCCAAAGACATTTTCTAGAAGTAACAGTGCCGGAATTGTACCGGTAAACAGCCATTTGCGTTACATTCCAGATTTTTGCAGCTGGAACAACCAGATCGTGATTTCTACGGACGAAACTACAGTTCTGGAAAACCCGATGGCCGGGCGCTCGCAGTCTAACCTATGGTTTGGAAAATGGGACGATTTGAAAACCTGGGGTGGCGCAACAGGCTGGGGTGGTCCATGGGAAAATGATCAGGTTAAAGCTGGAATTGCTTCTGACCCCTTCCTGATTAAAGGATTTGATAAAAAGACCCTACATCTTACCCATGATGCTGCACAGCCAGTTAGCTTTACCATTCAGATAGACAAATCAGGCAACAACAAATGGATTGACTATAAGACCATTACAGTGCCGGGCAAGGGTTACGAATATTTTATATTCCCGGCAGGTTTTGATGCCAACTGGGTTCGTCTGAAGACGGATAAAGATTGTACGGCTTCTGCATTCTTCCATTTTACAGGTAAAATGCATGTAAAGAAAGATCCTATGTTCGATGCTATAGCTGATATTACTGATAATGGCGCTGTTAATGCAAACCTGATCAGACCAGCCGGGCACAATAAGAATCTTCAGGTTTTGAACATTTCTGGGGATAAAAAACAATATAATGAAATCGATGAAAAGCTACAGGCTGTAGCTAATGCTGCAGACAGTACGGCTCAAATGGAAAGAATACTGGCTTTAAAGAAAATCTATACCATAGATGAGGCATCTGTAATCATCAACGATAAAACCGGTACTTTCCGTATTCCTAAAACTTCAGCGGCGTATGAAACCTTTGCTTCGCGTGATAGGCGTGAGACCGAGTCGGAGCGATTTATGCTGAATATTCAGGGTACTTTTTATGAAGTGGGCCGTGAATCAGGTTTCATCGCTGTCCGCCCGGTTGCTACGCACAATAAGAGAATAACTGACTTTTGTACCTGGAGGGGCTTACTCGTATTGAGCGGTACTAAGCAGAACGCAAAACCGGATGGACATTATTTTGCCAACGGAGAAAATGGATTGTGGTATGGCGGAATTGATGACCTTTGGAAATTGGGTAAACCAGTGGGAGAGGGCGGAGTCTGGAAAAACAATAATGTTAAAGCCAGCACACCGTCATTACCTTATTTAATGACTGGCTACGACCGGAAATCTGTTAAGCTAACTTCAGACGTGGATGTAAATATCACCTTGGAAGTCGATTTTGATCTGTCGGGCTTTAATAAGTTTAAAACCATTCGTATACCTGCAGGAAAAACTGTGGAATACGCCTTTCCGGAAGGCTTCAGTGCACACTGGGTAAGGGCTGTTGCTGATAAAGATTGTAAAGCTACAGTCTGGTTTACTTATCAATAAGGATTACAGCTATGAACAAAGAAAAAACATCTGTTCAGCATCTGTTGAGTGCGCCGGTAATTGTCGCAGCACTTGGTTATTTTGTTGATATTTACGACCTGCTACTTTTTGGAATAGTACGTGTTCCCAGTCTTACAGAACTGGGGCTTGATGAAGCCGGTGTTTCGGTACAAGGAGCAAGTATCCTAAACTGGCAGATGAGCGGTCTGCTGATTGGAGGCGTGCTCTGGGGCGTGCTGGGCGATAAAAAAGGTCGCCTTTCAGTTCTGTTTGGCTCTATAATTACCTATTCCATCGCGAATTTTGCCTGTGGATTTGTACAGGATGTTACCATCTATAAAATATTTCGTTTTATAGCGGGGATAGGTCTGGCAGGTGAACTAGGAGCCGGTATTACCCTGGTTTCAGAAAGCTTGCCGAAAAGACTTCGTGCTATAGGTACCTCAGTTGTAGCAGGGGTAGGGCTCCTGGGGGCTGTGGCCGCTTATTTTACTGTCGAACTTTTTAGCTGGCGATATGCTTATTTCACCGGAGGTGGACTAGGCTTGCTACTGCTAATTCTCCGGATCGGAGTTTTTGAATCAGGTATGTTCAAATCCATGCAGACTTTCGAAGGACTTAAAAAAGGAAATCTGGCTTCTTTCTTTACCAATAAAGATCGGCTGAAGCTTTATCTGAAATGCATTGGTATTGGTCTGCCCACCTGGTACGTCATCGGCATACTCACTACTTTTAGCAATGAGTTTGGTAAGGCCTTGAATATTACTGAAAGCATTAAACCTGGATTGGCGGTGATGTGGTGTTACGTTGGACTGGCCGGAGGTGATCTTTTGAGTGGGATCATCAGCTACTATCTCGCCTCGCGCCGAAAAGCGATTGCACTATTTATGATGTTTACCCTCGTAGGAAGTATCATTTACTTGTACGGAGGGGTGAAGAGTGCGACCGGACTGTATGTTATGTGTGGTTGGCTTGGGTTTGGCATTGGATATTGGGCAATGTTCGTCACCGTAGCAGCAGAACAGTTCGGGACCAATATCCGGGCGACAGCAGCGACTACCATACCGAATATGGTCAGGGGCACAGTTATCGGCATGACAACATTATATGCCTTCCTAAAACCCGTTGTTTTTGAATTAAATGCTGCCGCTATAGTCGGTTTGATATGTTTTGTGGTAGGGTTTTATTGTGTCATGACAGTCCCCGAAACGCACAACAGAGATCTGAATTTTATAGAACCCGAATGATAACGGGTTTTCTCTGACGCTTTGACCGTGATTTTATTTGTCCTGACCATGATCAAAATAAAAAGTGATCATGGTCACTTTAATTCATTGTTAACTTTTGATATTTGTGATGAATATTATTTTTAACTTTCAAACTCTAATATTCACGCTTTTACACCTAGTCAGATTTATATGGAGACCATTTTAATTATTGAGGACAATACCGATATCCGCGAAAGTACAGCAGAAATACTGGAGCTCGCCGGCTATGAAGTATTGCAGGCCGATAATGGAAAGAAAGGGGTTGAAATTACAAACCATACCAAACCAGATCTGATATTGTGTGACATCATGATGCCTGAGCTCGATGGTTATGGTGTTTTGTATCTTTTGAGCAAAAATCCAGGTACAGCAGATATTCCCTTTATTTTCCTTACAGCCAAAGCCGAACGTATTGATTTTAGAAAAGGAATGGAGATGGGGGCAGATGATTATCTGACCAAACCTTTTGATGACCTGGAGCTGCTAAATGCTATTGAAAGCAGATTGATTAAAAAACAAAGGGTGGAAGGCTATTATAAGCAGTCGCTTCAAAGTCTCCAAAGATTGGCAAATGGAAATGAAAATGGCCTAAAAGAGTTGAATGATTTAATTGCCGGACGAAAAGTCAGGCATATCAAGAAAAAACAGGTTCTTTATTACGAAGGTGACCAGCCACAAGGTCTTTATCTGCTTTTAGAAGGTACTGTTAAAACCATAAAATTTGCTGAAGACGGTAGACAACTGATGACTGGCTTGTATAAACCAAATGATTATTTTGGTATAAATGCGCTGCTGCTGAATGAAAATTTTACTGAAATGGCAGAGGCGCTAGAGGACTCGGCAATATGCCTGTTGCCAAAAGATGCCGTTGTTGATTTACTCAATAAATACCCTGACGTCAGTCGCCAATTTATCAAAATACTTTCCAATGATGTGAGGGAAAAGGAGGAACAGTTGCTCGAACTGGCTTATCATTCTGTTCGTAAACGTCTGGCACAGGTGCTGATCAAATTGAATAAACTGTCTAATGATGATGTACAGTTTAAAGCAACCAGGGATGAGCTGGCAGCCATGGCAGGAATGGCTACAGAAACGGTAAGCAGGACCCTGACAGATTTTAAAGAAGAAGGGCTGATTGAAAAGAAGGGGAGTCAGATTCAGATCCTGGATCTGGACAGGTTGGTGAAAATGAAAAATTAAGATTCAAATAAAAAATAATTCTATACGATTTGGATTAATTCTAAATAATGCCAATCTTTGCAATCAACAAATAGTGAATGCGAATTATGCAAGAAACAGCTATACTAACAAACATCCATTTCGAAGAAGTATTTAGTACCTCAAAAGGTGCTATCTATCAATCTGACAGTGAGAATTGCTGGTATATTGATTTTGCAGGTAAACTTGCCCGTTTTGACTATCGTAATTTATTGAAACTAAAAAAAGCGGTTTATCAGATAGATATTGAAAACCTTCTTTTAGACAATACCAAAACTCCGGATTTAGAGATCATATTCATCTGCGCCTGTGACCATTGTTATGTCCTTTCTTTACTACAGATCATAGGTCTTAAGGAATTACTGCAGGGCACATTTGTCATGCTGGAGTTAAATCACATCATCTATGACAGGTTACACAGGATAGTTGCCTGATTAACTTAGAATTAGAATCTTTCCATATTGCCTTATTATTCTTTGTTGTTGATTTATAGCACTAATTTTGTTATTATAATATCAATAAATCGATACAAATATGAAAGACATCATTCGGACTAAGTGTTTAATCTCATCAGATGTAGAGGCGCTTATCAATCAGCAAATAAAAAAAGAAGCTCATTCATCAGCAATATATCTTTCAATGGCTTCATGGTGCAATCGTAACGGATACGATTTTTCATCTGAGTATTTTTTCAAGCAGGCAGAAGAAGAAAGAATGCATCAGCTTAAATTTTATAAATACGTATTAGATATGGGAGGAACAGCAATATCTCCTGATATCACTAATATTAAAATTGAATATAATTCTTTCCGTGAAGTGTTTGAAGAAGCTTTAGATCAGGAAATCAGCGTAACACAATCTATTAAGAACATTGCTGCACGTTGCCATAAGGAGCAAGACTATGTAACACTTGAATTTTTAAACTGGTTCTTCAGAGAACAAAGAGAAGAAGAATACAAAGCTCGTCGTGCACTGGAATTGTTTGACGTGATAGGAGAAGAAGGAACAGGAAGATGGCAGATCGACAAACACGTTGGCGGTATCGAGTACACTGAAGGATAATCAGTTTCTATAAGACCTGTTAAGAGATTACAGGGTACCTTTTGAAGGTACATATTGGTGCAAATG
This sequence comes from Pedobacter frigoris, assembly GCF_032678645.1. Classification (GTDB taxonomy): domain Bacteria; phylum Bacteroidota; class Bacteroidia; order Sphingobacteriales; family Sphingobacteriaceae; genus Pedobacter; species Pedobacter frigoris_A. Next base: position 95,222 of record NZ_JAVTSP010000009.1, on the reverse strand, counting down.
CAAACAATATGTGCCTTTTTTAGTATATTGCTATCAGAGGAGGGGTTATGTCTAAGAAAAAGAAAGATAAAAAAGACAAAAAGCATAAAAAGGATTCCAAGAAGCATAAAAAGGAAAAGAAAAAATCCGAATGCTGCGAGAAATACCTTAGAGGAAAACGTTGCGGTAGCTGTCCTTTTGGATAACTAATCCACTTTTTCGATATACTCGCTTGGCGTCAGGCCAAACTGTTTCTTAAATTCCCGGCTAAAATACTTCCGGTCAGCAAATCCAACCATATAGCCTATCTCATACACTGTATTCTGTTTCTGTTTGAGCAGTTGTGCCGCTCTTTTTAAACGTATGGATTTCGAAAAGTCATTTACTGACATGTCTGTAAGTGCTTTGATCTTCTTATAAAGTACAGACTGGCTCATGCCTATTTTCTCCGAAAGCATATCTACTCCAAAGTGCTCATTGTCCATATGTTCTTCTATGATCTGTATGAGCCTGGAGAGAAACTTCTCATCTAAAGAGTCAACAACAACCTGAGCTGGTTCCAGTACAAATGACCTGCTGAATTTTTTACGCATCGTTTCGCGGCCGTTTAGAAGGTTTCTTACCTGAAGCTGGAGTATCTTATTGCTGAATGGTTTTGTGAGGTAATTGTCTGCCCCGCCCGACAATCCGCTGATCTGGTCATTTTCAGAGCTTTTAGCGGTCAATAGTATTACAGGGATGTGACTGGTGCGGTCATCCGCTTTTAGTTGGCTACAGAGCGTAAAGCCATCCATTTTTGGCATCATTACATCACTAATGATTAGGTCCGGAATTTCTATGATTGCTTTTTCCCAGCCCTCCAGACCATTTCTCGCAATGATAATGCTATAGTTATCTTCAAGAGACTCTTTGATAAGCTGTCTCAGCTCTGAATGATCTTCTACGATCAGTATGCTTTGCTTTTTGTTAGCTTCATCTGAACTATCTTTGGATTGTTTGCCTTCCGGTGCTTGAGTGATCGATAGAGGTACAGCATGCATTTGGGTAACCGCGGGTTGCAGGTAGGTAGTATTCTTGAAATGCTGGAAGCCCGACAATAGGGTTACAATGAAGCTGGTATGGCCAGATTTGTTGTCTTTTGTGGGAATGCTGGTTACACCGATGTCGCCCTTATGCAATTCCACAATGTTTTTCGACAGTGCAAGTCCAATCCCATATCCGGTATTTTGGATATTGTGGTCATCTACCTGGAAGAAATTTGTAAATAACTTATCCAGGTGTTCTGTGGCAATTCCCCGTCCGGTATCCTCAATGCTAATGAAAACCTGATTGTCTTTTTTCTGTACCTGAATAGTAATACTGCCACCGGGTGGTGTAAATTTAAAGGCATTTGAGATCAAGTTGAAAAATACCTTCTCCAATTGTTCTTTATCAAAATATAAGGGGACTGGATCTTCTTCATATAAAATCGAAAGGTTAATCTTCTTTTTGTTGGAAAGCTCTTCAAACGAACTGTAAATGTCTTTTAGGAATGAAATCAGATCATGCTCTGCAATGTGGAGCTTCAGATGCTTTGTTTCTGCTTTCCTAAAATCCATCAGTTCACTTACAAGTCTCAGTAAACGGTCTGCATTGTGTTTTACATTGGTCAGGTGCTTACTTATTGTTGCATTATTTTGGTTTCCGTCTATCAGCTTCTCTATTGGTGCCATAATAAGCGTAAGGTGGGTCCTGATCTCATGTGACACATTGGTAAAGAAGTTTAGTTTGATCTGATGAAGTTCCTCATCCTTAGTGATCAGCTGTCTTAAGTAGAAAAACCTGGTGATAAAAAAGAGTACGATACCCAGGATAATCGCATAGAGACAAAATGCCCACCATGTTTTATAAAACGGAGGTAATATTTCGATTTTAAGACTAGCTGGCGTACTCCATACACCGTCGTTATTGGCTCCCTTGACCAGTAAATTGTAGGTTCCTGAAGGCAGGTTGGTATACGCCGCGGAAGGGATATTGGTTTCTACCCACTGATCGTTAATACCTTCTAGCTTATACGCATACTTATTTTTATCTGATTTAATGAAATTAAGTAAGGCAAATTCGATGTTAAAGATATTTTGGTCATGCCTGAATTGAAGTTTTTTCGTGAAACTCATGTCCCGTTTCAGAAGTTCGTCAGGCCCATCTATTACTACAGTACTTCCGGATAGCCTAAGCCCTGTAAATTGAATCCTGGCTTTGTAGTTGTTTTTCTGAATCTGGTTTGGGAAGAAATGTGTAAGCCCATTGTAACCGCCAAAAAACAGTTCTCCGTTTTTATTTGCAAAGAATGAATTGTAATTAAACTCATCGCCTGCAAGTCCGTCACTGGTGGTGTAGTTCTGAAATATCTTATGAACAGGATCAAATTTGTTGAGCCCGTTTGATGTACTGATCCATAATTGCTGCTTGGTGTCTTCAATTATTCCAAGGACGTTATTGTTTGACAATCCATCTTTAGTCGTATAATTACCCGCAAATTTCTTATTTACCGGATTGTAATAAGTTAGCCCGCCGTAGTACAGCCCTACCCAGATATTTCCTTTAGAATCTTCCTGGATACAATTGATGTAATTAGAGTTGTTGCTCACACTATTACTTCCTTTAGGGAGGTTATAGGTAAGCATTTTGCTGGAAGTTCTTGAATATACATACAGCCCTGTTGTGGCTGCAATCCATATGTTTTTCTTTGAATCTTCGAAGAGGACTTTGATGTTTTTGTCCTCAAAGGGCTTAAGTATCGCCGGAACATTAAAAGGGCTAAGATTGGATTGTTCTTTGTTGAAAATCCTGAGTCCGGTCTGGCTCCCTACCCAAAACATGCCATAGCTGTCTTCGAGTATGGCTACAATTTCCGAACGGGTGGTATTTAAATCCGATTTGTGGGTTAGAAACCGCTTAAACTTCTCGGTTGCAGGATCGAAGAGGTTCAGTCCGCCGCCATGGGTTCCGATCCATATATTTCCGCTCTTATCTTTATAAACTACTTTCACCAGATCCGATCCAAGGCTTTGAGGGTCTGAGGCCCGGTATTTATATGCTGTAAATCTTCCGGTGGTCGAATTGTAATAATTTAATCCACCGCCTTCTGTACCGATCCAAAGGCTATTATTTCCTGCTTCTGTAATTGAACTCACTACATTATGGTTTATTCCGGGTAGTTTTTCGTTGTACTGCCAGATTTTAAAATTGGTCGGAGAGGCATATGTTACATTCACACCTCCATAATAAGTTCCTATCCATACCGAGCCATTCATGTCCTGATATATGCTGTATATGGAATTTTGATTTAAGCTTTGAAGATTGGCTTTACGGTGCTGGTAGGTACGAAATGTCCTGGTCAGCGGATTTAAGATGCTCAATCCCTCCTGTGTACCGATCCAGAGTTCCCCTGAACTATTTTTGATGATCCTCCTGATTGCATTGTGTACAATGCTATTGGTGTTTCTTTCGTCGTGTAAAAAGGAGGCAAATGTTTCTGTGTTCTTATTGAAAAGATTCAATCCGCCATTTTCAGTGCCTATCCATAGATTTTTCTGATCATCTTCTATAATACCTGTTACAGCATTATCGCTGATGCTTCCCGGAGTTTTGGAACTGGTAAATGTTTTTATGGCATAGATCCTTTTGTTGAATAAGAAGCGGGTAAGTCCATTATTTGTTCCGATCCATAAATATCCTTCATCATCCTCATAGATGGCTAGTACTTCACCCTTGGCAATCTGGGGTTGAAGCCCAAATTGGCCGGCAGAGATAAAATGATTGGTCCTGCGATCCAGAAGCAGGTAAAGACCATGGTTTGTGGCAATCCATAAGTGTCCCTTTTTATCCTGATAAATGTTCTTAATCCCATTATACCTGTTCGGTCTGCTTTCCTGAGTTAAGTAAATTCTTTCGAAAGTATTTTTCCGGGAATTGAATCTGTTTAGTCCGTTAGCCGTGCCGACCCACAATATACCCTGACTGTCACTATATAATGCAGTTACGTAGTCATCTGTCAGCGTATTCGAATCGGAAGCATCGCTTTTGTATAGTTTAAACTGATTGCCATCGTATCTGTTTAGTCCAAACCTGGAGCCATACCACATAAATCCCCTGTTATCTTGGGTAATTGCAAATATTGAATTCTGGGACAAACCATTTTCCGTCATCAGGTGGTTAAAGATCAGTTCTTGTCCTTTAACGCATAAATGCAGCATAACAATTGAGAGCATCAAGATGGTTCTTTTTATCATCACCTGTTTCCTGACCTGGTTTATAACATGGGATTTAAATCATGCGTTTGGTTGAAGCTAAATTTACGATTTCTAAGATAATTAAATATGCTGAGGGGGGTGAATTTGGTTTTTTAGGTGCATAAACAGGATTTTCTCCCCATATAAACAGATCCTTCACCCCACCAAGTTTTTTTATCATCACAACTTTACCCTAAGCCAAATAAGTTTTTGCTGCCCGGCAATAATAAACCTAAAAACAAACAAATTATGATGAAACGTTACTTAAGGAAAGTGATGGTTGGTAAATTAAGACGCAGATTGCTTTTATTGCAATTCATAGGTTTTAGTTTGGTACCTATTACAGCATTAGCTCAAAACAATCAAAAAGCAAAAAAGATCCAAAAGGAGGAAATGATTCCCGGTACTGTAAAAGGTGTCATTTCTGATATATACGGAGAGCCGCTGTTTGGTGTAAACATTCTCAATAAATCAAAAAATGAGAGTACAACAACAGATAGAAATGGTAAATATACCATCTATGCGGAAACTGGGGAAACTGTGGTTGTTACATTGAATGGATATCTTACTAGAGAAATTGAAGCTTCAGGGCAAAATTTAGACCTCTCTCTAACAGAGAGCACCCAGACAGAGAAGACCTATAATACTTTATACGGTCCCAGAAAAAAATCTACCAGTATACAGTCATACGCAGATGTTTATTCCAGGGAACTGGCACAATCTCCAACTGTATCTTATTTAAATGCACTTACAGGAAGGCTTCCTGGGCTTACAACTTTGCAGGCAAACGGAGAACCAGGTAATGATTTTGTAGGAGCATCTATCAGAGGAGTTGCTCCTCAGGTTTTGGTCAATGGGATTCCAAGAAGTTTTGCTTCAATAGATCCTGAACAGATTGAATCAATAACTATCCTGAAAGATGCTCTAAGTACAGTGATGCTTGGACAAAGATCTTCAGGAGGGGTAATTCTTATCAAAACTAAGCAGGGCGAAGTTGGAAAACAAAAAGTTTCTTTTACAGCGCAAAGAGGGATCCAATCTTCAACACGAATGCCTAAAACTCTTGATGCCTACAATTATGCAACATTATTCAATGAAGCGTTGAGAAATGATAGCAAGGCAGAAATTTATACTGCAGCAGATCTGCAGGCTTATAAAGACGGGTCAGATCCGGTTGGTCATCCCAATGTAGACTGGTATGATGAAATACTAAAACCCTCTTCTCCGTTTACCCGCTACAACTTAAATACGTCTGGCGGAGGCAATAATGCAAGGTATTTTGTATCAGTAGATTATATGAATCAGGATGGTTTGTATAAAACTTCCGATGACAATTCTTATAATACCAATGTAAACTATAAGCGTTACTTATTGCGCTCCAATATTGATGTAGATATTACTAAAAATCTTGTTGTAAATCTTAACTTATTCGGTGCGATAGAAAATGGAAACTATCCCGGAGGGAGTAACCTTTATGGTGCTTTGGCATCTACACCAAACAATGCTTATCCTCTGTTTAACAGAAATGGATCTCTGGGCGGAAATAATGACTTTCAAAACAACATATGGGGATTGAGTACGCGGTCTGGTTATACATTGAGCTATGACAGGACGATTTCCGCAGATATTTCTCTCAAAAGGACTCTTGATGATGTGATAAAGGGGCTATTTGTAAAAGCGACTTTGTCATTTAATACAGGACTTGGTGATGCTACCAACAGAACAAAAACATTTGCAGTATATAAAGAGACACCAAATCTGACTGGGGGATATGATTATCAGAAATTTAAAGTAGACGGTGTCCAAAATGCAGGTTCAAGTACCAATACCGCACAAACTAAAAACCTTTATACTGAGTTTCAGATGGGATATGACAGAAGCTTCGGAAAACACAATTTGAATGCTCTGGTTAATGGAAACATCCAAAATATGTACATCAATGGGCCTAATTTACCACTCGATTATAAAACATTGGCGGGCTCGTTTTCTTACAATTACGATGAAAAATACATGCTAGAGGTGGCCATGAGTTATAGTGGACTGAATAGGTATATCGATAATCAGAGATATGGTTATTTCCCCGCCGCAGGTGTAGCATGGAACATTTCCAAAGAAGATTTTATTAAGGATAATGTGAGCTGGATAAATAACCTTAAGCTTCGGGCCTCTTACGGAAAAACAGGGAATGCCAATATAGGTTATTTCGTGTATGACCAATACTATGTTGACGGTGTTGGATATTACTTTGGTACCAGCGCGACATTTGCTTATACAAAAACTGAAAGTGCACTGGCCAATCCTAATGCAACATGGGAAAAGGCTAAAAAACTGAATATTGGATTGGATGCTGACTTTTTCAATAATACTTTCAATATCACGGTTGACTATTATAAAAATAGATTCTACGATCTTATGCAGCAAAGAGGAAAGAGCTCTGCAATTATCGGGAATACATACCCTTTAGAAAATATCGGAATAACTGATTATCGGGGGTTGGATCTACAGGCCACATATAGAAATCATGTAAATAACCTGAATTACTTTGTATCTGCAATTATTTCTTCAGGTAGTAACAAAATTGTTTATCAGGATGAGGTTTACAGAGAATATAATTGGATGCAGAGAACAGGACAAAGCAGCAGTCAGACATTTGGATATATCGCAGATGGGTTTTTTCAAAGTGCTGCGGAAATTAATGCCAGTCCAAAAATAGCTGGTTACAATCCGGTACCAGGTGACATTAAGTATAAAGACCTAAATGGCGATAATGTAATCAATCAGTTTGACATCACCTCATTAAGGTCTAATAAACCGATGGTTTATTACAGTTTGAATTTTGGGGTCAATTATAAAGGATTTGATTTTTCTGCCCTTTTACAGGGTGCAAGAAACAGGACTATTTATTTGTCTGGCGCTACAGAATGGGAATTTCAAAATAATGGACTTGGCCAAGCTTTTGAACATCATTTAGACAGATGGACACCGGCTACTGCTGCTACGGCTACTTATCCGAGATTGACTGTAGGTAGTAACGTTAATAACCAGGCAAGCTCGTCATTCTGGCTTCAGAATGGAAATTACTTAAGGCTTAAAAATGTTGAAGTTGGCTACACGTTGCCGGGAAGACTAAGCAATAAAGTTGGGCTTTCTTCTATACGTGTATTTGCAAATGGTTTAAATCTGTTTACTCAGTCTGAACTTGACAGGGTTGATCCAGAGACAATAGGAAGCATTTATCCTGCCCAAAGAGTAGTGAACATGGGTATTAACATCAAATTTTAATCTTATGAAAAGATACATATATACTATCATTCTGGCGGCTGGGTGCTTAACTGCATGTCAGAAAAATGATATTGAAAAAACACCTTTAAATCAATGGACAGAAGAGTATGTTTTTGATGAAAAGGATTCTGTTGGTGATTTTGCTAAAGGATTTCTAATTGAAACTTATAGTAACTTACCAACAGGCTTTAATCGCATTGGTGGAAATGTGCTTGAATCGGCATCTGATGATGCCATCGCTTCACAAACATCAAGTACCATTGAACGGTTTACCAATGGACAAATCAGCTCATTTAACAATCCTGATGATCAGTGGGCAAAAAACTATACCGGTATAAGGAGAGCGAATATCTTCTTAGCTAATGTTGGTAAGGTGCCTTTTAAGCAATCCATGATCACCGAAAAGAACTATTGGATTGCAGAAGCACGTTTTCTTAGAGCATACTTTTATTTTGAGTTGGTGAAACGTTACGGTGGAGTCCCTTTGCTTGGAGAGAGGGTTCTTACGATCAATGATAATCTGTCTATTCCAAAAAATACCTTGGCCGAATGTGCTCAGTACATATTGAATGAATGTGATGAAGTTAAAGGCGCTTTAAGAAAAGATCCTATAAGTGATGCAGATCTGGGCAGGGCTACACAGGCAGCGGCGCTGGCTTTAAAGTCTCGTTTACTTTTATACATGGCTAGCCCATTATACAATGCAAATGCTCTTGCCGCCAACGATCCAAAATGGAAAGATGCTGCTGATGCTGCAAGAGAGGTGATGAAATTAAATGTTTTTTCTTTGCACTCCAGTTTTAGCACACTATTTACTACCAGGAAAAATACAGAAGTTATCCTTGCTTTTCAAAGGGCTAATGGAAATGATGTTGAAACCAATAACACGCCTGTTGGTTATGCTGGGCCGGTGACTGCAAATGGTTATACAAGTCCAACTCAGGAGCTGGTAAATGCCTTTGAAATGAAGGACGGTAAGTCTTACACGCAATCGGCGCTTTATGATGCAAATAATCCTTACCTAAACCGTGACCCACGTTTTTACCTAACTATTTTTCACAATGGATTTAAATGGCTCAATAGAAATATTGAAACATTTGAAGGGGGAAAAGATAAGCCAGGAGGTATTGTGACGCAGACGCGTACAGGATACTATATGCGTAAATTCATGGGAGATTTTACCTCGAGCACGGTATTCAGTAGTCAGACACATAATTTTATGCTGTTCAGGTATGCGGAAATACTTCTGAATTTTGCAGAGGCTCAAAATGAATATTCAGGTCCCGACGCTGATGTTTATAAAGCTATTGAAGATATACGCAGACGTGCCGGGCTGGTGCCTTTTGCATTGCCATTGAATTTGAATAAGGATCAGATGAGAGAAGTCATCAGGCATGAAAGAAGAGTGGAGATGGCTTTTGAGGAACAAAGATTCTGGGATATCCGTAGATGGAAAATTGCTGAAACTGTACTGAACGGTTCACTTCATGGAATGCGAATTACAAAAACAGGAACGACGCTTACTTATGAGCCATATGAAGCAGCAAAGGTGAGTTTTTCAGCACCTAAGATGTACATCTATCCGATATCTTATGACGAAATCACTAAAAACCGCAGTCTGGTTCAGAATACAGGCTGGTAGAGTGGCAAAAAACAGATTAACAGACATTACATATACATGTTTTATGAGAAGAATTTTAATATTGATATATATACTAACCTATATGTCTTCCGGATTAGCACTGGCACAGACCAAGACGGTAACAGGGGTAGTGAGAGATAGTGGAGGGCCACTTCCAGGAGCTGGAATAGTGGAAAAAGGCTTAACCAATAATGGTACAGTTACAGATGCTGAAGGTAAATTTAAGCTGACTCTCAGAGGAACCAGTCAGACAATCATTATAAAAAGTGTCGGCTATCTCAGTCAGGAAGTGAATGTAGCCGGTAAAAGTACTATTGAAGTAACTCTCGCAACCGATACCAAAGGATTGGAAGAGGTGGTAGTAGTTGGATACGGAGTACAAAAGAAAATTACAAATACTGGTGCAGTAAGTTCGATTAGTGCTGCGGAAGTAAGACAAAATCCAACAGCGAGTGTTCAGAATACGCTGGCAGGGCGTTTACCGGGATTTACTTCGCAACAAAGAAGTGGACAACCTGGTAAGGACGGAGCCGACTTTTTTATCCGTGGTGTAAGCAGTTATGTAAGTGGACAACGTCCTTTGATTATTGTAGATGATATTGAATACAACTATGCAGATGTGGCTCAGCTTGATCCTAATGAAATTGAAACTATCTCCATATTAAAAGACGCGTCTACCACAGCTATTTATGGTATTAAAGGAGCAAACGGTGTTTTGGTGATTACAACAAAAAGAGGTAGAGCAGGTAAACCAGGAATAAACTTCAAATCTGAACTGGGTATTTCAGAAATGACATTTAAACCTAAATTTCTTGATGCTTACAACGCAGCCCTATTAACCAATCAGGGATATGTAAACTCTGGACAAACACCTTTTTATACAGAACAAGATATCGAACTGTTTAGAAATGGATCAGATCCTTACGGACATCCGAATGTGAACTGGTTTGATGAAATTTTCAATCCTACATCTCAACAGTCGCGAACAAATCTGGACATATCAGGAGGTACTGAAAGTGTTAAGTATTTCGTTTCATTGGGTTATCTGTGGCAAAATGGATTAATGAAAGATTTTAGCTCCAAAAGTGAAGTAAATAACAATTACTATTATAAACGTTACAACTTCAGGTCAAACTTAGATATTCAGGCTACTAAGACTCTAAGCTTCCGATTGGATATGACGGGGCGTTTTGGTGAAACCAATGATCCTGTTACTTATAGCCCTGAAGGTGCTGGTCTGATTAGAGAGGTCTATAGCTATAATTTCCTTCCTCCATTTGCTTACGCTATTTACAATCCGGATGGTAGCTACGGTTATAATCCAAAATTGAATACAACAAATGTGATCGGAAGGTTAGCTACACAGGGATACAGCCGTTCTTTCGACAATGACCTGAATATCACTTTTGGTGGAACACAATTGCTGGATTTCCTGACTAAAGGATTAAGTGCAAAAGCACTAATCGCTTATTCAAGTGCGCAAACGAATAGCAGGGGGCTCGTAAGATCAGGAACTGTAAACAGTTTTCCTCAGTACAGTTATAATATGACAACAGGTGTGTATACACCGAAGGATCCAAATTTGTATAGGATACCTCCTTTTAATCTCAACAGTTCTTCAGGAAATGCACAACGGACTACCAATGTGCAAGCATCTTTAAACTACAGACGTTCTTTTACAGATCATAATGCCTATGGTTTGGTACTCCTTAATCAGAACAGTTATGTGGATGGGCCGGTTGTTCCTGTAAATTACAGGGGATTAACATTTAGGGCCGGTTATGACTATAAACAAAAATACCTGGTTGAGTTTAATGCCGGATATAATGGTACCGACAAGTTTGCTGAGAACAATCGATATGGATGGTTTCCTGCTGTTTCTGTAGGATGGAACCTTGCTGAAGAAAAGCTATTTAAACAAGCCATCCCTTTTGTTGATTTATTCAAACTTAGGGCTTCCTATGGTCTTGTTGGTTCTGATTTTACAGGAAGTAGCTTTGCTTATGCGTATGATCAGATATATTCAAGCTCAACCAGTAGCTACAATTTTGGACCGGCTCCTACAAATGCACTTGGTATTACTGAGGGTACGCTAGGGAATAACGCCATTACCTGGGAAAAGGAAAAGAAGCTGGACATAGGTCTGGATGTGAACTTACTTAAAGGAAAAGTAGCGCTTACATTAGATTATTTTAATAATGACCGTTATGATATCCTAACGACCAGAGAAAGTGTGCCTGCAATTATCGGTGTAGGTTTGCCTCCGGTGAATTTGGGAAAAGTTAACAATAAAGGCTGGGACGGGGAGATTACTTTTAAAGACAGGATCAATGACTTTGATTACTTTGTTAGAGGTACATTCTCTTTCGCTGAAAACAAAGTAGTCTTCAGGGATGAAGCACAACAGCGATACCCTTGGCTGCAACGTACTGGAAGACCGGTTGGACAAAACTTCGGATATATTTTTGAAGGTTTCTATAGTGAGGCAGATCTAACGGACCCTGCAGTTGCAAAGCCTACCACAGTATTCAGGGCGGGAGATTTAAAATATAAGGACTTAAATGGTGATAAAGTAATTGATGCATTTGACCGAGCCGCTATTGGTAAACCAAATCTTCCGAGTACAACACTTGGCCTAACTTTGGGTTTTAATTATAAAGGATTTAATTTTAGTGCGTTATTAACAAGCTCATCAGGCTACAGTCTGGCGTTTGCATCAGAAGCTATATCTGCATTTTCTTCTAACTTCCAGGCAATTCACCAGCAGGCATGGACACCTGAAACAGCAGCAACTGCAAAATTCCCTATTATCTCAAGAACAGTGAGTACTATAAGCGCTGCAAACGTATCCCAATCTGATTTTTGGCAAATGAATGCAAAATATCTAAGGCTTAAAACGATGGAGATTGGATATCAGCTGCCCGCGAAATGGGTGAAGCCAATTGGCATGAATGGAATCAGGGTATATGCGAATGGTTATAACTTACTAAGCTGGACTAATGTTGATAGGTTTTATCAGGCCGATCCTGAAGCAAATACAGGAGGGGTAATTTCAGCCTATCCCAATCAGAGAGTTTACAATTTTGGTCTTTCATTTTCTTTATAAATCAGTTATGAAAATTAAATCTATATTTTTCTATGCGCTTGTGATTGCAACTGCTGGAACTGCCTGTAAAAAGGGAGATAGCTTCCTTGATGCCAAACTAAATGATGTTTTAAATGAAGAAACGACATTTAAAGATAGTACGAATACAATCGCTTTTTTAACCCGGATATACACCGATGTGGGTTACAGCTTTAATCCCGGCAGATGGGAGGCAGGAGGCCATCCGGTAGTTGCAGATGAAGCGGTTCCAGTGCAATATACAGGCCCGCAAAATGACGCTGTAATAATGGCTTCCGGTGCTTTATCGGCAGCCACCACCAACACTGCCAAAAATGTGCAGATCCTAAACAATTGGAGCATGGCCTGGGCGAATATTAGAAGGGTGAACAAATTTTTGTCTAAGGTAGACGAATCGCCGTTAAGTGGTGGACTAAGGACTCGCCTAAAAGCAGAGGCACGTTTTCTAAGGGCATGGTATTATTCCATTTTATTGAAACACTATGCTGGTGTTCCGCTAATTGGTGATAAGGTTTTTGAACCGGCGGACGATTTTAACCTGGAAAGAAATACTTATGAGGAATGTGTAAATTATATCGTAGCTGAACTCGATGCTGCTGCTAAAGACCTACCTACCAATCAGACACAGGTAATTACCGATTACGGACGCGTTACCCAAGGTGCGTGTATGGGCTTAAAATCACGAGTATTACTATATGCAGCAAGTCCTTTGTTTAACGGAGAAAATGCTGGGACAGGGCCGTTGAAAAGCATTACAGGATATCCAACAAAAGACAATCAAAGATGGAAGAAAGCAGCGGATGCAGCCAATGATATAATTACTTCTGAGGCATATAGCTTATATGAAGACAATACTACCAGAATGGGCTATGGCTTTTACAAAGTGTTTACTATGAGGGTAAATAATGAATATCTTTTCCAGGCTAACAGGGGGTTAAATCGTGATTTTGAAAATTTGTTCCTTCCTTCTTCCAGAAGTGGCAGTTACGCAAGTAATGTTACCCAAAACCAGGTGGATGCTTATGGAACAGCTGATGGCCTTGCCATTTCAGATCCTGATGCACACTACAATGAACAAAATCCTTATGTAAACAGAGATCCCCGTTTTTATAATAGTGTAATCTATAATGGCTCTCTGTGGTTTTTATCATCAACAAATCAGGTAGTGAATACTTTTTATGGATCTAGTCCTGATGGTGTTGGCGTAAAGGCCCAGACAACGGGATATTACAATAGAAAGATGCTACAGGAAAGTTCATCAGGAAATACAGAACGTGTATGGCCGCTCATCAGATACGCTGAAATTCTATTGAATTATGCTGAAGCACTGAATGAGTTTGAAGGGCCAGTGAACGGAGTTTATGATGCATTAAAACGAATCAGGAAAAGAGCAGGAATCAATCCGGGCGTAAATACAAATTACGGCCTCAAGCCTAATATGACCAAAGATGAAATGAGATTGATTATCCAGAACGAAAGACGTGTTGAACTGTCATTTGAAGAGCATCGCATATGGGATGCCCGCAGATGGAAAATTGCCGCTGATTATTTCAACAAACCATCAAGAGGAATGAAAATTACCAAAATAGGAACATCATTTACTTATGAAACCTTTGATGTTATTCCTCATAAATTCTCAAATAACTTCTACTTATTTCCAATACCGGAAAGCGAAATTTCAAAAGCACCAAAGCTGCTACAAAATCCAGATTGGTAATCATAAGTCGCTATCCGAGAATATACCTTTTCGGATAGCTCTTTTTACCTTAGCGCCTAAAATAGAATTAACCTGATTGTTATAATGATAAATAAAGTAAAAATGATAAAACCTCTGCTGTTATTCAGCTTATTGTTTCTGGTCCCAATTTTAATAATACCTGTATCATCAGAGGCAAAAGATATTACCGGCGCAGGTAAGTATTATGTAGATCAGCAAAACGGAAATGATAACCAGCCAGGAACAAGTGTGAAGCGGGCTTGGAGAACACTTGACAAGGTGAATTCACAGGTATTTAAACCTGGTGACCGTGTGTTTTTTAAAAGGGGAAGTAAATGGCAGGGGCAATTGGTGCCTAAAGGATCAGGAACTGCAGAAAACCCGATTATTTTCAGTGCTTATGGTAGGGGGGCTTTACCTGTAATTGCTGCTGAAGGAAAGTTTACAGATGCTGTATTGATTAAAAATATAAGCCATGTGACTATTCAGTTCTTTGACATATCTAATTTTGATCCGGCAGTTAAAGAACAAAAAACAGGACCTACCGGTGTGCGTATATTGTCAGAAAATATTGGGACCATTTCTAATATCCGAATATCAGATTTATATGTACACGATATTAATGGAGATAATAAAAAAGGAAGTAAAGAAGGTCATGGAATATTCTGGGATTGTCAGGGGCCTAAACCCAGCAATATCGAAAATCTCCTGATCGAGAATTGTAAACTTGAACGGGTAGATAGGAATGGTATAAGAGGGAACGGTACCTTTGGTTTTAGAAACAATTGGTTTCCAAATAAAAATCTGGTCATCAGAGGCTGTATCATTCAGGATATAGGTGGAGATGGAATTGTAGTAAAAGCTTTCGATGGCTCTTTGGTAGAACACAATAAGCTGTTTTATATTCGTACCCGAGCAAAAGATAATGCAGTTGGCATATGGCCACATAGCAGTGACAATACCACAATCCAGTTTAATGAAGTAGCATATACTCAAAATGATGATCATTCTAATGACGGTCAGTCATTTGATATTGACGGTAATTGCAATCATACCATCATCCAGAATAACTATAGTCACGATAATGAAGGTGGCTTTATGTTGGTCATCTCAGATGCAATTAATGCAAAAAGTATGATGACTAAAAATAGCATCATCAGGAATAATCTGAGCATAAACGATGGCAATAACCGTAAGCGCCTTTTCAATTTTGCGTTGGCTACAGATAGCACGCGGATTTCAGATAATGTATTCTATAATAATTCAAAAGATTCTGTTAAGATTGAATTGGTCGATGTGGAATATGGAGGGCCTAAGAATGTTGTGTTTGAACGCAATATTATTCAGTATATCAATGCTTCATTTGGGGTTTTTAGTAAAACAGATAAACAGTATAGTAAACTGAGCTGGAAGGAGAATTCCTTTGAAGACAATATCCTTGGCGAGGATAAGCTGTTAAATGTTATAAGAGGTAAAGTGTCTATTAAGGATAAAGACTCAAAGAAGTATCCGTGGTCACTCTTAAAGGCCTTGAAACTTAATAAATAACAAATCTATTAAGATAATTCCGTTGAAGACTCAACGAGATTAAAATTTGGTTAGTTAGTGGGAAAGTATGAGGATGTTCGAAAAACATCCTCTGCTTTTAATAATGGATAATGGAATGAACAAATAATTTAATAAGCTAATGAAAATGTAATAATTAAAATAAACAATCAATCCCTAAACCAAATCCAATGAAAATTAAAACTCTAATTATGTGCCTCTTCATGGCATGGACGATCTCGTCATGTAAGAAATCAAATATGAATGCTGAATCATTTCAGACACTCACAGATTCTGTAAGTGCTCCCCATGATACAGCTTATGTCAGCAGTCAGCCCCGAAATCTGAACCTGATTTATTTCGTGCCCAATGACCTGGATACCCTGCCTGCTTATGAAAAGCGTTTGAGTGAACTGATGTTATGGGCACAGACTTTCTTTAAAAATGAGATGAACAGAAATGGCTACGGTTACAAAACTTTTGGCCTTTTTAAAGATTCTGTCATTAGTCGTGTAAAGATCATTACCATCAGGGGGACGTTACCTAAAACCAGTTATCCTTATACTGGTGGTGCCGCTGCGGTACAGTCTGAGATCAATGCTTATTTCACTGCCCATCCCACAGAAAAAACCAGTGACCATACTTTAGTGATCATACCAAGATATAGTTTTAAAACCGATGGAACTCCTAGCGGGGGTCCGTTCTATGGTTTGGGAAAATGGTGTTTTGCATTGGATTATGAAGGCTTGGATATAGCCAATCTCGGAAAAACTAATGCAGATGGCAATAGGTTCAGTGTTTGGTACGGTGGTTTGGTACATGAACTCGGACACGGCTTAAATCTGCCTCACAACTGTCAGAAAGTTTCAGAAAATGCAACTTTGGGAATGGCCCTGATGTGGGCGGGTAATGGTACTTTAGGTAAATCGCCAACCTTTCTTACGGCTACAGACTGTGCGATATTGAATGTAAACCAGGTCTTTAATAATGACACAAAAACTTATTATGGGGCCGTTACTTCAAGTATCACCAAGATTTATGCTGATTATTCTGCTGTTAAAAGCGCTATTGTTGTTTCGGGTAAATTTACCAGCAATACACCGATCAATAGTGTTGTTTACTACAATGACCCTAATGTAAATAGTGAAGGTACAGGTACAAACAAGGACTATAACGCAACTACCTGGGAGTCTAAAGTAATTGGTACGGATAGTTTTTATGTAGAAATGCCGATTTCGGAATTTAAATATAAAGATGCCAGTCCGTATGAAATGAAAGTGAAACTGGTAGCTGAAAATGGCACCGTAAAAGAGACCATATACAATTATAAGTGGGTAAATGCGCTCCCTGTACTGGAATTCGGAACAAAGACGGAAATCAGTAAAGCTGGGTGGAGTATAGCAGCCTACAGCTCACAGCAAACTACAGCACCTGCAACAAGTATTATCGACAACAATACCGGCAGCGGCTGGCATAGCCAGTATTCAGTTGCCCCGGCAGCTACCTATCCGCATTATATTACCATAGATCTGGGATCTTCCAAAACTGTCGACGGATTTACCATCCAGAATGGTGCGTCCAGGCCAATAAAAAATGCTGATATTCTGTACAGTACAGATGGGGTTACATTTGTGTCTCAGGCTAGTTACGTAATTGCAAAATCAAGTACTAAACAAAACTTTACCTTCTCATCACCGCTCACATTCAGATACTTTAAGATAGTACCTCAATCGAGCTGGGATGGACAAGTCTTTGCTCAAATAGCTGAGATAGGCTTTTTTAATAATTAAAAATACAAGAAAGAACAATTTTATACCATGCATATTAAAAGTATCATTGCCAAATCCCTTATTATTTTTAGCCTGGCTTTAAGTCTTAAATCAACAGCAGCACCGATTGATCCAGGCCGGCAATCCGTTTCTTTAAACAGCGACTGGCAGTTTTACTTTACGTATAATTTTGAACAGAATATTAAAAAGGAAAAAGTAAATCTGCCACATACCTGGAATGCGCTGGAGACATTAAAGGGTGTGGCAGATTATAACAGGACATCAGCCATTTATGAAAATACGCTGGATGTAAAACCTGAATGGAATGGTAAGCGGCTTTTCCTCTATTTTGAAGGGATAAACAGCGTAGCTACCATACTGGTAAACAATAAATTTGTAGGAGAACATTACGGTGGCTACACAGGTTTTTGCCTGGAAGTTACCAATTTTGTAAAGCCCGGAAGTAATTCAATAACAGTTCAGGTAAGTAATGCCTACAGGCTGGATGTGATTCCCTTGCACGGTGATTTTAATGTTTATGGGGGTATTCATCGTCCCGCTTCTTTGATCATCACTGGCCAGGATTGCATCACACCTTTGGACTATGGGGCTGCAGGAGTATATGTAAGCCAAAAGGCAGTCTCAGAGCAATCAGCAGAAATAGAAGTATCCACTAAGCTCTCGCTAAACACTGGAAGCGGATTGTCTTTGAAAACTACCATTTATGATCAGCATAAAAAGATCGTTTCTTCGTTGGTTAGTACCGTCAGTGATACCAGGACCAAAGAAGTAAAGCAACCATTTAAAATTCTCAAACCACATTTGTGGAATGCTAAATCTGACCCTTATCTCTACACTGCTGAGGTCCTCTTGTTAAAAGACAATAAAGTGATCGACCAGATTTCCCAGCCTTTAGGGCTTAGGTATTTTCATGTTGATCCTGACAAGGGCTTCTTCTTAAATGGTAAATACCTGGATTTATACGGTGTCGGACGGCATGAAGATGTGTCAGGAAAGGGATCAGCACTTACAAATGCCGATCACGATAATGACATGAATCTCATTAAAGAATTAGGTGCTACCGCTGCACGCCTAACCCATTATCCTCAAAACAGGCATTTTTACGACCTTTGTGATCAAAATGGCATTGTGCTTTGGTCAGAGATCCCATTTGTAGGTCCGGGCGGTTATACAGGGGCTGGATATATGAAAAATCCAAACCTGGAAAATAACATTAAGACCATGCTGATCGAATTGATCAGGCAAAATTATAACCATCCTTCCATTTGTTTCTGGGGGATGTTTAATGAATTGAAACTCAACTATGACGATCCGCAGCCATTTATAAGGGAACTCAATGCCCTCGCAAAAAAGGAAGATCCAGGTCGGCTCACTACACTTGCTTCCAATCTGGGGGCCAATGAGTTTAAAGACCTGACTGACCTTATGGGCTGGAACCAGTATTTTGGCTGGTATGGGGGAGACTTTGATGAAGTAGGAGCATGGGCAGATGAAGTACATCAAACTATACCGGATAAGCCAATTTCGGTCAGTGAATATGGTGCCGGGGCAAGTCCTTTTAAACACACAGAGGGGCTGGAAAAACCTTCTCCAAAAGGAAGGTTTCATCCGGAAGAGTGGCAGACTGCATTTCATGAAAAGCATTGGGCAGAATTTAAGAAAAGACCATTCATCTGGGGTAAATTCATTTGGGTACTTGCAGATTTTGGATCGTCTATCAGAACAGAGGGTGATAATGACGCTATCAATGATAAGGGGTTGGTTACTTATGACCGGTCAATTAAAAAAGATGCTTTCTATTTTTATAAAGCAAACTGGAATCCCGAACCAATGCTGTACATCGCAGAACGAAGAAATACAGAGCGTACAAAGTCTGCTGCAAGTGTAAAGGTTTTTGCCAACGTTCAAAATGCAGAACTCTGGGTGAACGGAAAGGAATATGGTAAAAAAGAGAAAAATGATCTCAATACCATACTATGGGAAAATGTATTGTTGCAGCCAGGTAAGAATACCATCCTGGTAAAATCTAAGGTAAAAGGAAAATGGCTGGAAGATACTTGTGAATGGACGCTAAAACAACCGGCACCTTAATCCAGGTGTCAGTTGAGGTTTATGGTGCTGTCACTTAAATGAAAGCAACGTCTGCAGCGGGGTTCATAGCTATCCTTTTCGCCTAGTAATACTTTGGCCTCGCTGGCAGCGGTGCGGAATGAATACATCGCAGGACTGCCGCAGCGTACGCAAACAGCATTTACTTTGGTTACGAGTTCTGCAATGGCCATCAACGCAGGGATAGGACCGAAAGGCTTACCCTGAAAATCCATATCCAGGCCAGCTACGATAACTCTGATGCCTTTCTGGGCCAACTTATTGCATACTTCAGGCAGGTCTTCATCAAAAAACTGTGCTTCATCTATACCCACTACCTGAGTATCAGCATTCAATAGTAAAATTGATGATGAGGTTTCTACAGGAGTAGACTGAATAGAATTGAGGTCATGAGATACTACAGCATGTTCATCATACCTGGTATCTGTTTTGGGTTTAAAGATCTCCACCTTCAGCTTAGCAATCTGTGCCCTTTTCAATCTTCTCAATAATTCCTCCGTTTTGCCTGAGAACATAGAGCCGCAAATTACCTCTATGCTGCCGCAAAATTCTCCTCTTCTGTAATTTTGTTCGCTGAATAACATGTGTACTGTGGTACTTTAAGGGAGCTAATATCAGAATTTTGTAGTACTTTTGAGTGTCAAGTTACCAACATAAAAAGTCAATTTTCCCGTTATTAAACTATGATGAACCAAGAGGATATTTTTAAAAAGATAGGACAGATACTAAACGAACTGCAGGATCAGTACGATTTTTTAGCTCAGAATCCGCAACAGCTTAATGAGTTAGAACTTGAGCTTTTTCTGGCAAACGCTAACTTTTTATCTGACCATGTTCAGATTGTAAGAAAAATTAATAACAACAGGGCTTTAAAGGAATTGCCGGCTCATGAGGAATCGAAGATTGAAGCCATATTGGTAGAGGAGCAAGCAGCCGAGGTTTATCAGGAACCTTTGAGGATTGAAGAGGAAACGGTAACTGACCTGGATCAATTTACAGAAGCAGAAACAGAACAGACTGAAGAACTGATCGCTGCTGTGGAGACCCCTGCATTTGAACAGATAGAAAAGGAAGAGCTGCAACAGGAGGATGTTCAGAAACTGGACAATACGACACCAACATTTGAATTCATTTTAAACGAAGAACCTGAAACTGATAAATTCGAATTTGAAGAACAAAAATCAGTAGTAGAGATATTTAACCGACCGCTTAGTGATGAGGAACAGGAAATTATTGCCCAGAAACAGAGATTAAGAGAAGAACCTCGTGTTGAAGAGGAAGAAGAAGAGATCGCTCCTGAGCCATTTTTGATGCCATCTGCTCATCAGCCTGCAGCATTTGCAGCTGATAAAATAGAAGAAAAAGAGGTGCCCCAAACCCGAGTTGAAGCGCCTGTAATTGATAAAGTTGAAGAAAAGATTGTTCAGCCTGCTCCTGTATATATTTCTGAAACAAGGCCTGCTGAGGTTTCCAGACCTGCCGAAACCTTGTTTTCCAAACCAGAAGAAAAACCGGCTGTGGCTGCGGCAAGACCTACTTTAAATGATCTCCTCGCTGCTAAAAACGGGGGCCCGTCAACATCTGGTATCAACAATGAAAATGCTGCAAAGCCAACAATCGCTGATCTGAAAGGAGCAATCAATTTGAATGAAAAGCTGCTTTACATCAAAGACTTGTTCAATGGTTATAACCTGGCTTATTCTGAGGCAATAGACCTGATCAATAAAATGCCTGACCTGAAAACCGCTGATACATTTTTGAAGAACAACTACGCGCAAAAAAACAATTGGGAAGCAAAGCAGGCTACCGTCGATAAGTTCTATGGTTTATTAAAGCAGCGTTTTCCAGAAGGTTAATTGCATTTTAATTAAATAAAGCCCATCCGGTTAGAGTCCAGCTTCAGAAATATAAACAACAGTATTGTAAAGCTCCACAATGAGGAACCACCATAGCTGATAAAGGGCAGTGGGATGCCGATAACGGGCACAATGCCTATTGCCATGCCAATATTAATGAATACGTGGAAGAATAGGATACAGGCCACGCAATAGCCATATACGCGAGAGAAAGAAGATCGCTGTCGCTCAGCTAGGTTGACTAGCCTAATTAATAAGAACAGGTATAATCCTATGACTGTAAATGAGCCTATAAATCCCCATTCTTCACCGATGGTAGAAAAGATAAAGTCGGTACTTTTTGCGGGTACATAACCATATTTAGCTTGCGTGTTTTGCAGGAAGCCACGGCCTGTAAGCTGTCCGGAGCCAATGGCGATCTTGGACTGGATTACATTATAGGCTACTCCCTTTGGATCCAGTTTCAATCCAAGCATCACTTCTATACGGTTCCTTTGATGAGGTTTTAATACTTTATCATAGGCCAGTTTCACAACAAACAAATAGGCGATCGCTATTACTGTAACTGCAATGGCAGAGAACATGATCTTTTGCTTTCGCCTGTTCTGGTAAATGAATATACCGCCAATAGACAGTATAACCGGAACGAGGACAGACATAGGAACCAGGAAATCGGCAACGAACAATACGATCATTCCCAGAAATATCAACAGAAAATAGCCCGACAGGCCCTCCCTGTACATCGGAAACATAAAAGCGAGGAATACCAATGCAGAACCTGTATCTGGCTGTAACATGATCAAAAGCAGTGGTATCCCTATAATGAGTGCAGCAAAGGCAATCGATTTAAAATCCCGGAACTTGGGATTGAAATTACTGATGTATCTTGCCAGCAGGAGTGCCGTTCCAAATTTTGCAAACTCTGAAGGCTGCAATCTAAAACCACCCGGAAGAGGTATCCAGGCTTGGTTTCCACCGATTTTTTTCCCGACAAAAAGCACCACAATAAGCAAAAACATTGTTACGCCATAAACAATGGGAGAGAAGACACTGAAAAACTTAGCATCAAATAACAATATCGAAAATCCAAGAACGAGTCCGGCGAGTATAAAAATCAACTGTTTTCCTGAATCAGTTGAAAAGTTAAACATGGAGGTATTTGTCTCATTATATAATGAAGCATAAATATTAACAAAGCCAATGGTGCAAAGTGCCATGTAAATCAGAATGGTGATCCAATCTACATTAAAGAAGAAACGGTTTCCTTGCTGATTGTTCATTTTGTACTGGTTACTTGCTTTGTTGAATTAATTGGCTTTATGTCTGAAATAACACGCTTAACAGGAGTGGCGGGACTAACCGGAACTTTACCTGTAGTATCTTTTTTTGTAGAATCCGTGAGCTTCGCACCGGGTTTGACTTTAGGTTTAGGAGGAGGAGGAAGTACAACTTGTTTCTTCATCCACTCCACTTCGGCAGCCCTTCCTCCGGTGATGCTGTCTCTAAGATATTTCTCTGTGATGTAACTAGCTATCGGTGCTGCATAGGCACCGCCATAACCAGCATTCTCTACTATTACTGCAATGGCTATCTTCGGATTGTCTCTTGGGGCAAAACCAATAAAAACAGAGTGATTTTTACCACGTGAGTTTTGTACTGTTCCGGTTTTACCACACATGATGATATTTGGAATCCTGGATGCAATGGCTGTACCCCAGGATGCATTTACTGCGTCCTGCATACCGTCGATGACCGGTTCAAAATGTCTGGCATCTATATCAACATAGTTTTTCTTTACATACTCCTTTTTAATGACGTGATTCTTACCAATTGACTTGATCAAATGGGGCTTAATATAATATCCCCTATTGGCAATGACGGCCATAATATTCGCCATTTGAAGCGGAGTAGCAGCCATCTCTCCCTGACCAATAGCCAATGAGATGACTGTAGAGTAGCTCCAACGGTTTTTATAAAGCTTATTGTATTGTTCTGCGGTATATAATGTCCCACTTCTTTCGAATGGTAAATCAACGTCTAATGGCGATCCTAGTCCCCACTTTTTAACTTTTTCATACCAATCTTGATAAGCGATACGTTGGTTCTTGTATTTTTTTTGAGTGATCAGCTTTTGAAAAACGTAGCAAGCATAGGTATTGCATGATCTGGCAAGACCTCTTCTCAAAGCAATATCAAAGTCCTGATGTTCACATCTGATCTTCTGTTTTCCTGCCATAAAGTATCCCGGGCAATAGAAAGTTGTATTCGGATCTATAACACCTTCCTGCAGACCAATTAGTGCATCTAGTGGTTTGAATGATGAACCCGGTGAATAATAGCCTTTAATAGGGCGGGGATTAAACGGCCAATTAGATTCTCCTAAAATTTTCATGTAATTAGTTCCCGATTGACGGCCCACTAGTAAGTTTGGATCGTAAGTAGGACTGCTAACAAAAGAAAGTATTTCACCTGTAGCGGGTTCTATAGCTACAATGGCACCAACCTTATTTCTCATGAGTTGTTCACCAAGCTTTTGCAGTTTTGCATCTAAAGATGAAATCAATTGATCTCCGGACACTGCTGCCGTATCAAATTTGCCCTCGGCGTAACTACCTTTGGGGACGTTACGTGCATCATACAGCATATTTACAACGCCCCTCTCTCCACGAAGAAAGGTTTCATAGTATTTTTCAATTCCCGACTTTCCATTATAATCACCGGATCTATAATATCCTTCTGAGTTCTTAATGTCGTCAGATGTTACTTCTTTAATGTAGCCTAGAAAGTGAGCCGCAATACTATCGGGATATTCTCTCATGG
Organism: Pedobacter frigoris; assembly: GCF_032678645.1. Taxonomy (GTDB): domain Bacteria; phylum Bacteroidota; class Bacteroidia; order Sphingobacteriales; family Sphingobacteriaceae; genus Pedobacter; species Pedobacter frigoris_A. Next base: position 71,084 of record NZ_JAVTSP010000009.1, on the reverse strand, counting down.
TTCTGCTCTGTACAAAGAAACCTGGAAACCTTGAAAGCTGTTCAGATAACGACTGGTAAGTCTGTACCGAAAGTTGTTTCTCTATAATACTGGGCTGATACCTTGAAAGCTTTCGGGCTTTCCTGAAGTTTTTTCGAAACCGTACAGTGTCTACACCTATGATCTGACAAAGCGCAACAGTGTCGAATTCTGGAACATCATTAGGAATAGCCATCAAGTCATAAACAGGTTCATTCTGGACTAAAACCCTTTCTTTGCGATCCAGAATAACCCCGCGTGCTGGAAAGGTGTAAATAGGACGTAATACATTACTCTTTGCGGAGAGGAAATATTTATCACTATAAACCTGTATGTAAAATAAAGTACTGAGTAAAATAAGGCCAATTGCAATGAATAACCCTTGAATCACATATTTTCGGTTAAACAAATTATAATTGTCCATTAGCGGGCCTTTCTGTTATAAAATATAAACTCTATCAATATAACCACAAAAAGCGTAAAGATGCTGCTCGTCAGACTCCTCAAAAGCGTATAAGAAAACTCAGTAAGCCTGAATGTTTCTAGAAAGAACAGTACAATATGATGGGCGAATACACATAGGACAGCATAAAAAAGGAACCATTTAAATCCCATATTACCAAGTGTGGGTTCCGGCTCATCAAAGCCATCACGGTTTACTGTAACTGCAATAAATGAGATCCTCACAAAGGCAAGCATCACGCAGGCGGCGGTATGTACACCCAACGTATCATAAAACGCATCCAGTGTAAGCCCGGTAATGAAGGCGATCAGGTAAAGCAACAGATTAGGAATACCAAAAGGAAGCAGCAATAAGAACAACACATATACAAAAGGAGTGGCCATGTTGTAGAAGCTCAGGTTCCTCAGCAAGAGGATCTGAAACAAAAGCAGTACAAACCACCGTACTATATTTACCAATATTAATTTACTGTTCATTCGGCAATTTTGCTTCTAATTCTTCCTGTTCTTTTGCAAATTTATTCTTGATCACATACACATACTGTAAGGAGCTGAAATCATTAAATAGGGTCACTTCTACAGTCTTAAAATTCTCACCCTGTGAAATACCCGGATTACTCACCACACCCACTAAAGTACCCAAAGGATATTTAGAATATATGGAGGTGATGATGGTATCTCTAAGCTTCAGTTTAAAATGATTGGGAATTTCTTTGATCTGCGCTTTTCTGTAATCAAAATTGTTTTCTCCCCAGACCATTGAACCGAAAGCCTTTGTATTCTTCACACTTACACTGATGTAAGTGTTTTTGTGCAACAACGACTGGATGGTGGCCAGATGTTCTGAAACATCTTTAATAGAGCCTACAACACCTCTTCCCGGCGAAATTACCGGCATGCCTTCTGCGAGCCCGTCTGCTTTACCTTTGTTGATGGTGATGAAGTTATTGCGATTGGTAATAGAATTCTTAATTACCCGTGCGGATAAATAGGTGTATTGTGGTACGCCGGCAGTATCTTTAACAAGCACGTCTTTAGCCGTGTCAATATTCTGCATGGCAAGAATGGCGGTTTTCAGTTTGGCATTTTCAGCAGCCAGACTATCATTCACAGTGCCAAGGTTGATGTATTTCTTTAAAACATTGAGGTTGTTGTAAACGTCGCCCACTACCTTATTGGTAGAGTTTACCGTTACACTGCGCTGGTAAGCGTTGTTCTTTATAGTCAGGAAGATGCCTATGGAAAAGAAAATGATGAAAAAGAAAAACGCGTTATATCTGCTTATGAAGATCCAAAGGTTGCGCATATTCTTTTTCTGTAGTATTGATTACTTAACGTCATCCTGAACAGGTCAGAATTCTCCATACGGGTTCCTGGAATATTCAGGATGACGTAACGTTTAAATAACTTAAAGTTACTGCATTAAAAATTTAAAACCACCTATGTTTTTCAAGGCGATACCTGTACCGCGTACAACTGCACGAAGGGGATCTTCTGCAACGTGAACAGGTAATTTGGTTTTTGCCGCCACACGTTTATCCAACCCGCGAAGCAATGCACCACCACCAGTAAGGTAAATACCAGTCTGGTAAATATCCGCAGAAAGCTCCGGAGGAGTGATCTCCAATGCTTTAAGAATCGCTTCTTCTATTTTAGAAATTGATTTGTCAAGGCAATGTGCAATCTCTGTATAAGAAACTGTGATTTGCTTAGGCACACCTGTCATTAAATCCCTTCCCTGTACTGCAAAATCAGCAGGAGGGTCCTGAAGCTCAGGCAATGCAGCACCAACTTCGATTTTAATTTTCTCAGCAGTACGGTCACCAATCATGATGTTGTGCTGACGGCGAATATAGTTAACAATATCAGAGTCAAAATTGTCACCCGCTACGCGAATGGACTGGTCGCATACAATACCTGACAATGCGATTACCGCAATTTCTGTTGTACCGCCACCTATATCAATGATCATATTCCCCATTGGTTCTTCCACGTCAATCCCAATACCTACAGCTGCAGCCATTGGTTCATGGATCAGGTATACTTCCTTGGCGCCGGCAATTTCTGCCGAATCCCTTACTGCACGTTTCTCTACCTCAGTGATGCCCGAAGGAATACAGATCACCATTCTCAAAGAAGGGAACATCCAGCCTTTACCGCCGTTTAACATGCGGATCATACCTTTGATCATGGCTTCAGCAGCATTAAAGTCGGCGATAACACCATCTTTCAAAGGTCTGACCGTACGAATATTATCGTGTGTCTTACCTTCCATCTGCATGGCCTGTCTGCCAATAGCTATAATCTTGTTTGTTTGTCTGTCAAAAGCAACAATTGAAGGTTCATCAACTACTACTTTATCGTTATGTATGATCAAGGTGTTAGCAGTACCTAAGTCGATCGCAACCTCTTGTGTAAACCAATTAAATAGACCCATTTATAGGTGATAATTTAAGGATAAAAAATTCTATGTACTATACTAATGTAAAACTACGTCTTTTTATTGTATTCAGTAGTAAATAAATTAGTGTTTAAAATGTCTAACTCCTGTAGTAACCATAGCAATTCCCTTTTCATTTGCCTTATTGATTGAATCTGCATCTTTTATAGATCCTCCTGGCTGTAAAACAGCAGTAATTCCAGCTTCAGCAGCAATTTCAACACAGTCCGGGAACGGGAAAAACGCATCAGAAGCCATAACTGAACCTTTTAGATCGAAACCAAAAGCATCAGCCTTCACAATTGCCTGCTTTAAGGCGTCAACCCTTGAGGTTTGACCTACACCGCTCGACAAAAGCTGGTCGTTCTTTACAAAAACTATGGTGTTTGATTTGGTATGTTTAACGATCTTATTGGCAAAGAACAAATCTTTCAGTTCCTGTGCAGTAGGTGCTTTTTCAGTTACCGTGGTCATTTGCTCTGGACCTTCGATGATCAGGTCTTTATCTTGTTCAATAACGCCGTTCAACAAAGTCTTGAATTGCTTTTTGCTCAGCTCTACTTCATTACGCTGCAAAATTACCCTGTTCTTCTTAGCGCGGAAAAGTTCTACAGCTTCCGGCTGATAAGAAGGAGCGATCAGTACCTCAAAAAACAATTTGTTGATCTCAGTAGCGGTAGCCAGGTCAATCTCGCGGTTGGCAATCAATACACCGCCAAATGCAGAAACAGGATCGCAAGCTAAGGCAACGTTCCATGCATCAAGAATGCTTGGTTTTGAAGCCAGTCCGCAGGCATTTGTATGTTTTAATATAGCAAAAGTAGGCTCTGTAAACTCATCGATTAAGGCAACAGCCGCATCTACATCTACCAGGTTGTTGTATGAAAGTTCTTTGCCGTTCAGTTTGGTAAACATTTCATCAAGATTGCCATAGAATACACCTTGCTGATGCGGGTTTTCACCATATCTTAAAGTCTGCGCCTGCGCAATGCTATGTTTAAATACCGTAAGCGGCTCTTCAGTATTGAAATAATTGAAGATCGCAGTATCGTAGTTAGATGAAGTATGAAATGCTTTTTTAGCGAATGCCTTACGTTGTTCAAGTGTCGTCTCTCCATTTTGAGCTTCCAATTGCACTTGTAAAGTTGAATAATCATCTTTAGAAGCAAGGATTACTACATCATTAAAGTTTTTTGCAGCAGCTCTGATTAAAGAAATACCGCCAATATCGATCTTCTCAATGATCTCTTCTTCAGAACCGCCAGCTTTAAGTGTTTCTTCAAAAGGGTATAAGTCTACGATTACCAGGTCTATTTCCGGGATCTCGTACTGAGCAATTTGCTCCTGGTCAGAAGTTAAGTTTCTGCGGTTCAAGATACCGCCGAATACTTTAGGGTGTAAAGTTTTAACCCTTCCACCTAAAATTGAAGGGTAGCCAGTAAGGTCTTCAACAGCAGTAACAGGTATATTCAGGTCTTTAATAAACTGTTCAGTACCTCCTGTAGAGAATAACTGTACACCTTGCTGTGCAAGTAAACGAACCAGAGGTTCTAAACCATCTTTGTAATAAACTGAAATTAAAGCGTTTTTGATCTTTATGGATTGACTCATTGGAGAAAAATTTTGAGCCGCAAAGATACCTGTTTTTCTTTTAATGGCAAATGGTTGTTTTTAGTAATTTCAGGGAAAAAGCGATCAGCGAAAATGCAGACCTTCATCAAAATGTTTGTATCATTTTTGTTAATCTATTTTTAATTTATACATTAGTACCGTACACAGAACAAGAATATAAGTAATTCATAGCGATTAAACTAAGTATTTGAAATGAGCAAACCGTTATGTATTGATGACGAAGCTGTACTGAATTCCTTACAACTAGGAGACAAGGAAGCTTACGAGCATATATATGACAAATATTGGGCAATCATGTATCGGCATGCCAGAAAAATGCTTCAAAATGATGAGGAGGCAAAAGATGTCGTGCAGGAAGTATTTGTTATGCTTTGGATTAAGGCGGAAAGCGGTGTTATACGCTCACCTTTGGCGGCTTTTTTATATACCGCTACCAGAAATAAAATCCTTGACCACATCAAGCATTCTAAAGTAAGAGACAAATACCTCAGCTCGTTGAAAGATGAGATGGAAAGTTATGTCGAGCCTCCTGATGCTACAGTGAGCCAACGAGAATTGAGTCGTCAGATTGAATTAGAGATCAATGCACTCCCATGTAAAATGAGACAGGTCTTTGAACTAAGCCGCAGGCAATACAGAACTCACAAAGAGATTTCAGAATATTTGAACATCTCCGATAAAACAGTGAAGAAACAAATCAATAACGCGCTCCACATCCTAAAATCGAAATTAGGGCCATTATTATTTTTTTTTTAATTTTCATCTACTACCTCGTAGTCCCCAAGTCGTTATACCAATAACTGCTCTCTCAAAAGACCAGTTAATATGATGAGCGATTTTGACAAACAAGAAGAACTACTAGAAAAATATAAGAACGGACTTTGCACTCCTCAGGAGGAAGCGCTCGTGGAGCACTGGTATAACACCCAGTCCGCGCTCACTAAAGACATGCTTCCTGAGCCCTCGTATGTATCTTCCAGGGATGAAATACGTGAAGCAATTTCTTTAAAGATAGAAGAGAATAAAAGACAAGGAGAAAAACCAATCCGGATTATCCGGATAAAGAGTCTGCTTGTTGCTGCCTCTTTATTCTTATTGACGGTTGTAGGAGTATATTATTTTGTATACTCAACATCTGCCGATAAGGAACAATATGCTTTAAAGAATAAACCAGATATAAAGCCTGGACGTAATAAAGCTTATCTTACATTATCGAACGGAAAAAGGATTGAGCTGTCGGATAGCACTATTGGCACGCTTGCCATGCAGTCTGGGGTTCAGATCACCAAAACTGCTGATGGACAACTCATTTATAAAGTAACAGGAGAGGATGCGGCAGACAGCGATAAACCTAATTTACTAGAAGCACCTAAAGGCGGACAGTACCAGATCGTTCTCATTGATGGCACAAAAGTTTGGTTAAACTCCTCGTCAGTTTTGAAATATCCAGCCAGATTTTCTGGTTCTGAAAGAAAGGTAGAATTGATAGGAGAGGCATATTTTGAAGTGGCTAAAAATAAGAAACAACCTTTTAGAATTATTTCAGGTGATCAGGAAATTGAGGTTTTAGGAACACATTTTAATGTCAATGCCTACACAGACGAGGAAAATATAAAAACTACTTTGATTGAAGGGAGTGTGAAAGTATATCAAACTGCAAATAAAGAAATTGCTAAAATATTGAAGCCCGGACAGCAATCAGTGTTGCAGCTAGGTACATTCGATATCAATAATGTAGATACAGAGGAGGCGGTAGCCTGGAAAAACGGATACTTTATTTTTGAAAATGATGACATCAATCTCATTATGCGAAAACTGGCGCGCTGGTATGATATTGAGGTTGTAAATAAAGGCGCTAATAATAACAAGACTAAGATAATGGGCGCAATTGCCAGAAACACCAATTTGTCTGAAGTCCTCCAGTTATTTGAGGAAACAGGTAAGTTCAAATTTAAAATGGAAGGAAGGAGGATAACGATTATGCAATAATTTTACCCGGCGATGATTCCAAAATATATAGCATAAAAAAAACCAGGAATGTTCGAGCATCCCTGGCAAAAGTTTGGATCATCCATTAGAAAATCTGTCTAAAAGCAAAACAATTAACTGAATACAATTACAGTTCGCATTAATGCGCCTGTAATCTTAACCAAACTAAACCAAATGTATGAAAATTTATTTCTCTGGTCCATATAGCCTCCGCTATATGAGCAAGAAAATGGTATTAATTATGAAGTTGACGATTATTTTAATCATATCAGCAATAATGCATGTCAATGCGAGCAGTCTTGCACAGAGTAAGGTTACATTAAACGTCACTAATGAACCTCTGGACAATGTATTGAAATCAATAAGGAAGCAGACAGGGTATAACATCATCGTTATATCTAATGATATTGATAAAGTAAAACCTGTAACGGTGAATTTAAAGGACGTTTCACTGGAATCGGCACTTTCAAAAGTGCTTGACGACAGACCCTTAACCTATTCTGTGAGGGGGAAATCCATTGTTGTAAAAGAACGTGAAAAGCCCGGAACTATAAAGGTCGAACAACCCTTGCAGCGATTTTTGAAAGTGTCCGGAACTGTAAAAGATGAATTGTCTATGCCTATACCTGGAGTAAACATCAGGATTACAGGCAAGCAACGAAATGTTATTTCAGATAAAGAAGGTAAATTTACCATAGAGGTAGAGCCTACAGATACACTCGAATTTAGCTTCATCGGTTATAAAAAGCAGTTTGTTCCCGTAAGAAATAAGATCGATGTCAATGTCGTGATGGAACCTGAGGCCGGAAACCTGAATGAGATTGCCATCGTCGGTTTCGGAAGACAAAAGAAGATAAGTGTTGTAGGAGCGCAGTCTACCATAAAGCCCGAAGAACTCAAATTACCAGTTAGAGATTTAACTACGGCATTAGCAGGACGATTAGCTGGTGTGATTTCCACACAGCGTGGCGGAGCACCCGGTGCAGATGGAGCTAATATCTTCATCCGTGGTATAGCCACTTTTGCCAGTAGCCCACAATCACCTTTACTGGTTGTTGATGGTGTTCCCGACAGGCCGATTAATAACATTGATCCTGAAGATGTTGAAAGTTTTACAATATTAAAGGATGCGACCGCAACAGCAGTTTACGGTACTCGTGGTGCGAATGGCGTGGTTCTCATAAATACCAAAAAAGGTAAGATAGGAAAGCCGAACATTAACGTAGAATTAAATAGTTCCAGATCAAAATTTACGGAGTTACCTAATTTTATAGATGCTCCTACTTTCATGAACTTATATAATGAGAGCTTGACAAACAGAGGTAGAACTCCCCAGTATGACCCGGCTATAATAGCTAAACATGCAAGTGGAGAAGATCCTGATCTATATCCTAATGTAAACTGGTACGATTACCTTTTTAATGATTTTTCCAGCGCCAGCAGAGCCAATTTAAATGTAAGTGGGGGTGTAGATGCTGCAAAATATTATGTATCAGCAGGATACTATACTGAAAAGGGGATGTTTAAACAGGATGAAGCACAATCCTTTAATTCTACCCTGAAATTAGACAGGTTTAACTTTAATAGTAATGTTAGTGTTAAGGTTACAAAAACAACCAATCTGGAACTGGGTATCAATGGGTTTATTACCAATTACAATACTCCTTCTGCAGGTGTAAATGCAATCTTCGATTATGCTACTTTACAATCTCCGCACGTTGTACCTCCTATCTATTCTAATGGTCAGTGGCCGAAATTTCCTGGAGTGCCCTTCAATCCTTATTATTATCTGGTTGCCAATGGCTATTCAAATAGTTATTCAAATACTGTTAGAAGTAACATCAAGGTCAATCAGGAATTGGATTTCCTGACAAAAGGATTGTCTTTCTCGACGATGTTTGCGTTTGACGTCATTAATGGAAGTAGCTTGAGCCGCTCCAGAACTTTGCAGTCCTATTTAGCTACTGGCAGAGATGCAGAAGGAAAACTGGTTACGAGGATAGCGGAAACGGGATCGGATGTACTCGGATTTTCTTCTGACCGTAACAGCAACAGGAGATTCTATACCGAGAGTTCCCTTAATTATTCCAGAAAATTCGGTGTTCATGACGTCTCGGGGTTATTGCTATTCAACCAGTCAGACTATGTAAACGGAAATGCTACCGATCTGATTGGGTCTATACCTTTCAGATCGCGTTCCCTGGTGGGAAGGGTAAATTATGGCTATGACGACAGATACTTTTTTGAGGCCAACTTTGGTTATTCGGGATCTGAAAACTTCGTTCCCAGCAAGCGTTTTGGTTTCTTTCCTTCGGTCGGTGCCGGATGGGTTGCGTCAAATGAAAGCTTCTTCGAGCCTGTTAAAGACTTCGTTTCTTACCTGAAATTCCGCTACACCTATGGTTTGACGGGTAACAGCAATACAGGATCACGTTTCTTATTTTTATCTACTTTAGGTGATGCATTCTCTTATACGTTTGGTATTCCAGGAGCCGATAGGGCCTATACGGGCTATCAGGAAACCAGGATTGGCAGTGATGTAAAGTGGGAGACAGGTTTCAGACATAATCTTGGTATAGAAATCAATTTTTTGAGAGACGACCTGCAATTGATTGTAGAGCTATTTAAAGAAAAAAGAAATGACATTCTGTTGCAAAACTATACCATACCTTATATCTCAGGATTTACCACCGGTAATATTCCTTATGTGAATGTGGGTAAAACAGCAAACAGAGGTATTGATGTGACTTTAAACTACAATAAAAGTTTCAGGGACGGTTTTGTTACTTTTAGAGGCACTTTCAATACCAACGAGAATAAAAATGTTTTCGATGGCCTGCCACCATGGCAATATTCCTGGCTTAACCGCACTGGTCATGCCATCAGTCAACGTTTTGGATATGTAGCCATGGGATTATTTAAAGATCAGAACGAGATCAATAATGCCCCTACACAAGCAGGCGATGTTCGCCCTGGTGATATCAGATATAAGGACTTAAATGGTGACGGGATCATATCTTCTTTTGACCAGCAATCGATCGGGTATGGGAGCACTCCGAGAATTTTATACGGGTTAAACCTTGGTGGAGGTTATAAAGGATTTGATCTGGTATTATTCTTCCAGGGTGCAGCTCAGGTAGACTTTAGCTATAATGGCGGTACCGGAACCACTCCATTCTCTCAGGGAGCAACTTATGGAAATATGTATACCAAAGTGCTTGATCGCTGGACTGTAGAGAATCCAAATCCAAATGCTTTTTATCCACGTTTATCGACAAATCAAGACGTTACTACCAATTACTACTCAAGCACATGGTGGCTGAAAAGGGCAGATTATATCCGTTTAAAGAGTGCAGAAGTAGGTTACACATTCAATGCTAAGTTTTTGAATAAGGTGGCTGTAAAAAAGCTAAGGATCTATGGAAACGGAACCAACCTGCTGACGTTCTCAAAATGGAAGTTCTGGGATCCGGAATTGGGTGATGGCCGTGGTGCTTCTTATCCCAACATCTCTACATTTAACTTAGGCTTACGTGCTAATTTTAACTAATCATGAAGAACACATTTTTAAAAACATTCATGTCTGCTGTGCTTTTATCTTTGCTTTTTCTGCCCACCGGCTGTAAAAAAGGATATTTCGATACAGTTCCGGACAATATAAATACGATCGATAAAGTATTTTCAAACAGAGCTAATACTGAACGTTGGTTTTTCTCTCTTTATGCAGGTATACAAGATATATGGGATCAACCATATGGTTATCAGTACGCCGGTATCAGTGATGAGCTGGAATATGCCAACTGGGGTACAGGTGCTGCGCTAACTATAAATTCAGGGGCTGTTACGACGGACAATTCTCCAACCAGGTTCGAAACTTACTATCAATTGGTCAGGAATATTAACATTTTCCTGGAAAGAGTTGATGAGTGTAAAGAACTGTTGGAGCAGCAGAACGGCGAGGCCATAGTTAAAGAATATAAAGGTGAGGCACGTTTCCTAAGGGCCTATTACCATTGGTTATTAATGAAAGAAGTTGGTCCTGTGGCTATAGCACCCTTAATTTCCGGGCTTCCTAATGATAACTTTCAGATTCCAAGAAGTTCATGGGATGAGTGTGTGAAGTTTGTTTTGGATGAGATGCGTGCATCTGAAGCAAGTTTGACCAGTCTGCACCTTACCGGTGGTTCCACTACCCCTGACGATTATCAGGTAGGTAGGATTACAATTCCAGTAGCGGCAGCTATCGAAGCACAAGTTTTACTTGCACACGCTAGTCCATTGTTTAATGGAAATACTGAATTTGCAGATTGGAAGAATTTTGACGGTAAACAATTGTTTAGTCAGACTTATGATGCTAATCGCTGGAAAACAGCAACGGAAGCTATAAAAAGAGCAATTGATTTAAATGTTGCCCAAGGTCGTAAATTGTTTGTTAAGCCTAATACCAACTTGTTTCTGCAAGGTTTCAATTCGACCAGGGACATGTTTTGGGATGGCTGGAAAGAAGAAGGTATCTGGCTCAGAAGAGCGACTGGTGTTCATGCTCAATGGTCCCAGCACTCTGCACCAAAGAATTCCTTATCAGGTAACGGATGGAATGGTATTGGTGTTTTACAAGAGCTAGTTGATGATTTTAGAATGGCTGATGGACGCTCGATAAAAGAGACTCCAACTTATAGTGAAACTACATTTACCAATACTACAACTCCTTACTATTCTACCGGAACCAATAATATGTATGTAGGAAGAGAGCCAAGGTTTTACGTAGATGTTACTTTTAGCGGATCTACAATACCGGTAGTTCCGGCTGCAGGACAGACTTATGTAACCTATTTTTCTACTGCAGCATCTGGTAAGAAGGCAAATGCGAGGGATTATCCTAAAACAGGATATACAGCAAGGAAAAATATTCATCCAAATACGAATCTGAGTACAGGAAGTAATCCGGCGCGTCCCGCAATGTTGATCAGGATGGCTGAGCTGTATCTAAGTTACGCAGAAGCGCTAAATGAATCACAACCTGGAAACACAGACATATTAAAATATTTAAATGATGTCCGTACAAGAGGCGGGATTCCTGAAATATCAACGGACTTAGGTCAGGTTGAGATGCGTAAGCAAATTAGATTGGAGAGAAGAATTGAGCTTTGCTATGAATCGGGACACAGATTTTGGGATGTCCGCAGATGGAAAATCCCAAATGAACCGGGGACGAAACAAGGTGGCGATTTCTATGGTATGAATATGGATGCCGGTACTTCTTTATCTGATTTATCTTTTTACAAAAGGGTAGTAGCTACTACGAGAGCAAACTGGCAGCGTAAGTTTTATTTCCTTCCGTATCGCCAAAATGAAATGGATAGAAACAAACAAATTGTTCAGCTTCCGGGCTATTAATTTAAAATGATATAATAATGAAAATATATAAAATACTAACCTATAGCCTATCAATTTTTGCATTCATGAGCGCATGTAAAAAGGAGGAAGGGTATCTGGAGCAGACAGACTCTAAGGCAAATACCGTAATTTATGTTTCAAGACAGGCCACGGCTCAAAAAATTACGCTTTATCCTGCAAAAGATACCGTTGTTTCCTATGACTTCGGCGCTTCTTTTGCTGCGGTTGGTCTGCCATCAAGTAACATCGCAGTGAAATTTAAAGTAGATGACAGAGCGTTTGATAGTGTTAATGTGGTGCGTGCCAGTCAAAATCTGGCGCCATATTTAAAACTTCCTGCTGATGCATATACAATTAGCGGTTTAGATGTCATCATTCCAAGCGGAGGGATCACATCTAACTTGGTTTCTTTGAAATACAACTCAAAAAACTTAGATCCGACTAAGGTATATATGTTGCCGATCAGTATTTCGGATGCATCGGGTTATAACGTGAACCCATTGCTGAAAACAATGTTCATTACTACAGTGAAGTATAAAGCACCTGAGATAATAGCTGACAGGACGGGTTGGGGTATAACAGCATCAACAACTCAGGCTGGTGACGGAACGCTTGCGGCGGTACTTGACGGAGATCTGGCAACTTTTTGGCATTCTCAATATTCTACACCAGCATCATCCTATCCACATTGGATTCAGGTCGATATGCTTACACAAACGAATGTAACCAGCATATCAATGGCGCCTAGAAGTAACAATGCCACTGGTTTTACAAAGTTTAACTTAAAGGGTAGTGTTGATGGTGCGGTATGGATAGATCTGTTGACTGGCAAAACCATGGATCCAAGTTTAAAATCTTTGCAAAACTATGAACTGGATGCGCCTACAAAAGTGAAATTTTTGAAATTGGAAATGACAGAGGGGCCACAGGCTTACACCCATTTGGCAGAATTTCAGGTTTTCAAGGTAAAATAAAATATCAATAAACGTTCTTGCAAGATCGCATACAGGCAAAATTGCCTGATGCGATCTTTTTCCATAAATAATATTTATTAATTAAATTACAACATGAAATTATCTATCTATTTACCGCTCGTTATTGTTGCGTTCTTAATTACAGCTTTCACTTTAAAAAGAGAAGCGAAAAACAACCGTTTGAAAGGAATCTGGCAAATAGGTAATCGGATGACTGTAGATGGGAAGATGTTGGGGCCAGCCCAGTACATTAAAATTTATGAAGATTCAACTTTTAAATCTATAGCATTTACAAATAATGGAGCCATAACATTTGTAGAGGGGACCTACAAAATTGTCAATGACAGTTTATTTAACGAGACGGTAGTGACTGCCATAAATAAGGCAATGCAAGGAAAAACAAATCATTTTAAATACAAGATCAATAATGATATCATGCAAATGGGGGGTGTTGTTAACGCAAGTTTAGGTGGTAAAGCTACCTTAATGGAAGCCTGGAAAAAAGTTGGATTTCCGGATACTTTTTAATCTGTAGATTTCGGATAAAAGTGGTTGAAGTCCAATTTATAATAGAGGGAGGACTGGATAGAATTACTTCAAAATCGTCTAAGGGCTGAAGGTTTTTTAAACTTTGAACCATAAATATACTGTCTACCGCAACTCCGTTGGCCTTTTTTGTATATTTTTCCATACAGCATCATTCGGGAAAGTCTTCCGCCAACGCCTGACGCTTTTGAAATCTATTGTTTTAGATAAGCAGTTTTTTGAAGAATCCCGGACATGGCTGCCGGGATTCTTTTTTATATAGCAACTTAAATATTCAATTAGAAAGCAAAACGAAGTGTGGCACCAAAAGTTCTTGGGTCACCAAGTACACCTGCATATAAACCTGAGTTACCAGCCGCAGCCTGCAATTGTTCGAAGTAATGCGTATCGCCAATATTTCTGCTCCAGCCGAAGATAGAGAATTTGTCGGCCTTGAATCCTATACGGGCATTAACCAATGTATAGCCCTCTACATTCAGCACTTTTGAAGGTGTCGGGTTAGAAGAGTACTCTGAACGGTAGCTGATATCACTGGCAACGAACCATCTGCCTTCAACCGTAGACAGTTTACCGGCTGTGCTCAATTCGAAACCACCTGAAGTATTCCATTTGGAGATACCTGGCAACCTGCCTCCTGAAGCATCTTTGAATGCAACCTGGTTATTAGGTACACCATTAACAGTTTCTGTATGCCCGGTTTCTTCCAGTGGGAGCGGTGCGTTCGTAAATTTGTCATATTTACCATCAAGATAAGCTACAGCTGCGTTTAAAGTCAGGAATCTTTGCAGTTGATAGGTTCCATCAATTTCAAGACCTTTTACAATCACTTTTTCAGCATTGGCCAGATACCCCCTGTTTACGCCCAGCTGAGGCGACTGAACGTTGGTTTGGTAATCTTTGATGTCTGTCTGGAAAGCAGTGATGTTTAGGATAGCGCCTTTAACCGGTTTTGTTTTCGCACCTAATTCGTAATGCTGAACATATTCTGGTTTTACTACAGCTACCGAAAGATCAGCATCTCCATTTGCCAGGGTTGGTAAGCCTCCCACGTTTACACCCACTGGTTTATATGCTGTCGAGAAAGTTCCAAATACATTGAGTCTGGTAGAAGGTCGGTACGATACGGTAACGTTACCTGACAAATTGTTGTTATCCGTACTCGTATTAAACTGCTGGTTTTTGTATACATCTGCTTTTAGTTTGAGCAAAACAGCATCGGTAGTCTGCAGTCCTCCGTAGGTTACGCGGTCATAATTAACATCTTTTTTGTCGTAAGTAAATCTTAAACCTGGTAAAACATGCAGGTGCTCGATAAATTCCCAGTCGGCCTGGGCAAAAATAGCAGCACTTAAAGATTTAATGGTAGAGTTGGTGGTGATTCCAAAGTCATCTAATAAGCCAGGAGTATTATAACGTGCCTGATCACCTGTGGCAGAGGTTTGCACAAATCTCCACTGGTCTTTACCTACTTCTTCTGTCTGGGCCAGTCCTTTCAAGTTTTGGTGAAGCACAAACGCACCGATTACGCCGCTTAATTTTTCATTAATGGTACCTGCGTACCTGATCTCTTGTGAATACTGATCGTGGCGTGAGTTCCCTTGTGATTTTGTCAGGGCAGAGAATTCAGAAAAATCCCTGTCATTTGTAGGATCCCAGTTCCAGAATCTCCAGGCTGTAGTAGAGGTCAGTGTTCCTTTACCTATTTTGTAATCTACGTTTGCTGAGACACCGCCAATTGATTGATTTTGTTTCCATGGCGTATTGCTGTAGATTTCTCTTGAGAACGGATCGATTTTAGGCTGCTGATATCCGAGGTCTGAAACAATTTTAGCATACTGACGGAAAGCATTTCTTTCTGTTGTCGTAATGCCAGCGACAACCAGTGGATAACCGGCAGGGTGCTGGAAGCTCACATCAGCACTTAACAACACCTGCAGTTTTTCTGAAGGGGTGTAGTACAACTGACTTTTAAGGCCAAGGTTGTTTTGTCCGCTATATTTGCGTTGTTCAGGAACGTTATAAATTGTGCCGTCCCTTTGCGTACCCGATAGTGCTAATTTTAAGGCAAGATTTTTTGCTATACCTCCAGACACCGAAGCTTTAGCCTGGATGAAATTATAATTGCCAACACTGAATTCTGCTTTTGCTGTTGGTGTAAGCGTTGGTTTTGTCGTTGTGATGTTAAATGCACCTGCTGTCGTATTCTTACCAAACAAGGTACCCTGAGGGCCACGCAGAACCTCTATTCGCTCGAGATCAAGGAAATCGGTAGAAGTCGCGGCCGGACGGGCCTGATATACGCCATCTACATAAAAACCAACTCCCGGATCAATACCATCGTTGGTCAACCCAAATGTTGAGCCTAATCCCCTGATATTAAGTGTTGTATTCCTGGCGTTTGAAGCATACAACTGTACAGAAGGAACCAGCTCTTTTAAACGGTTAACGTTAAAAGCACCTGCGTTTTCTGCTGCTTGTCCGCCAATAACCGTAATTGCAATAGGCACATCCTGTAGCACCTCCGCACGTCTTCTCGACGTTACAACAATTTCAGCCAATTCCGAATCTTCCACCAGTGTCAGTTCAAGAGGTGTAGTTTGAGGGCTTAAAACTTGAAAATCCTGTGGTTTAAAACCAACTGAGCTGACACGAATGTAGAATGGGTGTTGCTGGTTGGAAACGATACTGAATGCTCCTTTGTCATCTGCTTTTACAGAAGTTTTAGTGCCTCTGATCAACACTGTTGCATTTGGTACCGGGGCGCCGTTGGGACCCTTTATGATACCTGTTATGGTACTTTGAGCAAAAACATAGCTTGCCGAAAGCAAAAGTGTGAAAATAAAAAGTAATGCTTTTTTCATAATTAATATTTAAATGTTTTGTTGTAGTAAGTCCATAGGAAATCCAGTAGGATTTTTTATGCCCTTTCTAAGGTTGTAATGAAATTTTGTTAATTGGATTTGTGCAGGTTACCGCTATCGCAGGCAACTGATTGCAATCTGATTGTTCAACAACAACAGTACAACAGGAAGTTGTTTAAATCTGCTTTCATTTTTATTCGTTTTTTGAACTTTACGGTTAACATAGTGGGGCAAATATATTAACATTCTTCATCAAAACAAATAAAATCTATAGAAATGGTAGATTATATTGAAATAGTTCAATAATCGCGGTCTATTATATAATAAGCTTGCTATTTTTTTATCTTCTTAATGATGGTCTCCACGATACGCGGATAATGCTGATGTTCCAGCTGCTGGCCTTTGAATTTGACCATCTCCAGGTTGTCATCTTTATCGATGCGATATTTTGCCTGGTAGATGTACTCACCCTCGTCATAGTTTTCATCTACATAGTGTATCGTAATACCCCCTTCAGATTCCCCTGCAGCCATTACAGCATTATGCACATGATCTCCATACATGCCTTTGCCGCCGTATTTAGGCAGAATGGCCGGATGTATATTGACTATACGGCCAGGATATTCAGCGATAAGATTTTTAGGAATGAGCCATAAAAAGCCGGCGAGGACGATGAGGTCTACTTCCAGGTTCTTTAAAAGGTCAATAATATTGTCCGTGTGATAAAACTCGTGCCTGTCGAAAATATGAGAAGGAATTTCAAAATTGTCTGCACGTTGCAATACGTATGCATCCGGATTGTTTGTCAGTACCAGGGCAATTTCCACCTCTGCACTGCGTTTAAAATGTTCCATTAGCTTTTGGGCATTGGAGCCTGATCCTGAAGCAAATATTGCAATGCGTTTTTTCATCCGTGTAAGTTGGTGTTTGAATTGTGACGAAACTATCTATGATGGCTTCATCGGTATAAATATATTTTAATACGGCCAGTTTTACAAATGATTATTCCCGTCCAAAGGTAAGAATGTTCATTTTATCATCAAAAGTAGGGTTTTGGGCTATTATTTCCTGAGTATTTACAATATAGTTTTAAAATGCTCCGGTTAGACTGCACTTAGGATCCGTTTTATACGAGGACATATTTTAGGCGAATTTTGTACGGCTTTTAAACGTATTTCAAGCGGGTTTAGCCGTACCAAACCCGCTGCAAACCCGTAGCAAATCCGCTACAAACCCGTAACAAATAATAATGCAGTATAAGCACACCTCCTAAATACCTGTCACAGGCACTTAAGGTGATGTTTTAGAAAGAAAGTATAAGGCAGTTCCACATGGGTGATAAGGAGTCCGGCAGAAGGTCTCATGATACCCTGGAATCGGATAGCTGTTGGTATAAGATTGAAAATAAATTTAATGACTAAAAAATATTTTCTGTAACGTTTTGTAATTTAAAAACATTAGTCATATATTTGCAGTCCGAAAAATAGAAAGAATAAAGGGGGCTTGGCTCCAAGATAAAAATATTAATAACAAAAAATGGCAAATCATAAATCTTCACTAAAAAGAATTAGAGCAAACGCAACTAAACGTTTACGTAACAGGTACCAGGCAAAAACAACTCGTACGTTTATCAAAAGATTGCGTGCTGCAGAAGATAAAAAAACTGGCTTAGAATTACTTCCTAAAGTAGTATCTATGTTAGATCGTTTGGCTAAAAAGAGCGTTATTCACAAAAACAAAGCAGCTAACAACAAATCAAAATTAACTAAATTTGTTAATGGCTTAAAATAAGCTGAGCTTTACAATATTGAAAAGGGATATGCAATGCATATCCCTTTTTTTGTTTCAAAAATATTGTATCGCTATATGGAATTATATCAGGAAAAACTGGGCATAAAACTTTGGGCTGAAGCCGACAGACCCAGAGAAAAATTACTGCTGCACGGTAGAAGGCACCTTACCGATGCCGAACTGATCGCAATTTTGATCGGGTCGGGCAGTAAAAATGAAAGTGCCGTTGATTTAAGCAAGCGCATACTTGCATTCTATAGCAATGATCTTGATGCTTTGGGGAAAATCTCAGTGAAAGACTTCTCTAAGTTTAAGGGAATCGGTGAAGCGAAAGCCCTTTCGATAGTAGCTGCACTTGAGCTGGGTAGAAGAAGAAAGGAAACTGAAACACCAGAGGTGGTAAAAGTGACGTCGTCAAAAGATGCTTACCAGGTATTACTGCCTGTTTTTCAAGACCTCAGCCATGAGGAATTCTGGATACTGCTATTGAATCAGGCAAATTTTATTATCGGCAAACAACTGATTAGTAAGGGCGGACTCGCAGGTACTGTTTCTGATCCCAAGATTATTTTCAAGATCGCACTGGAACATAGCGCGGCCAGTATTATTTTGGCTCATAATCATCCTTCAGGAAATATAAAGCCTAGTTCTCAGGATCTGAATATTACTAAAAAACTAGTCGAAGCCGGCAAAATGTTAGATCTTTATGTTTTGGATCATCTTATTGTAACCAATAAAATGTTTTATAGCTTTGGTGATGAAGGATTAATCTAACTTAACGCATCTTGGTGAATTTCCCTATACAGTTTGAGCTATTTGGCCAGTTATATCATTGGCATTACATTTTTGAATTGCTGGCTTTCTTTATCGGGGTTAGGCTTTATTATTTCTTAAAGAAGGGGATTGCAGACCCTATTTCTGATGAAAACCGTTTGTGGATCATGCTGGGTGCTATGCTGGGTGCCCTTATCGGGTCGAGGGTAATTGCTGTTCTGGAAGATCCCCTGGCGCTGAGTAACCTGAGCTTTGATGTACTGTATCAAAGTAAAACTATAGTGGGCGGACTGCTGGGTGGGTTGTTTGGGGTCGAATTGATCAAAAAAGTAATTGGGGTAAATACTGCTTCCGGGGATATTTATGTAATTCCAATAATAGTGGCGCTGTTCATCGGGCGTATCGGCTGCTTTTCAATGGGTATTGATGAACCGGTTTACGGGGTGCCAACCAGTTTTTTTATGGGTATGGATTTGGGCGATGGAATTAAAAGACATCCCGTAGCACTTTATGAGATGATCTATATGTTGCTCTTGTTGCTGCTTTTCTATAGCATCAGGAAAAAACAAATGCTCAATGGAGATCGTTTTAAGCTGTTTATGGTGCTTTATTTTTTATACAGGTTCCTGATAGAATTCATTAAGCCGTACCATCCGCTATTCCTGAATTTAAGCAGCATACACTGGTCTGCTTTGTTTATTTTTCTGTATTATTATAAATTCATCAACCGTATTTTAAAGAAACGCTTTCTATGAAAACAAGAGATTATATTTATTACGATTACACCAAAAGCCTTTGTCCGGAGTGCTTGCAGCTATGTGATGCCAAGATTGTATTTCAGGATGCCAAGGTATTTATGCTGAAAAATTGCAGGGCTCATGGCGACAGTAAAGTAATGATTGCCGATGATGTGGAATACTACAAGCAGATCAGGAATTTCAATAAACAATCTGAAATGCCACTTAAATTTAATACCAAAGTGCATTATGGTTGTCCGTACGACTGCGGATTGTGCACTGATCATGAACAGCATTCTTGTCTTACCATTATAGAGGTTACAGACCGTTGTAATTTAAGTTGCCCTACCTGCTATGCCATGTCTTCCCCTCATTACGGCAGGCACCGTACGCTTGAGGAGATTGACAGGATGCTGGATGTGGTGGTGGCAAATGAGGGAGAGCCTGATGTGGTTCAGATTTCCGGCGGAGAGCCCACTGTACATCCCGATTTCTTTAAAATATTAGATCTTGCCAAAAGCAAGCCCATAAAACACCTGATGGTAAATACCAATGGGATACGAATAGCAAAAGACAAAGATTTTGTAGAGCGTCTGGCTGGCTATATGCCCGACTTTGAGATTTATCTTCAGTTTGATAGTTTTAATCCTGAGGTGCTGACCCAGCTGCGTGGTGAAGACCTGACCAGTGTGCGGCAAAAGGCGATTGATCACCTGAATGAATTTAATGTAAGCACTACGCTTGTGGTAACGCTTCAGAGGGGATTGAATGATCACGAAATCGGAGATATCCTGGATTATGCTTTGAAGCAGCGTTGTGTGCGAGGTGTGACTTTTCAGCCCACACAGGTTGCGGGTAGAAATGACAACTACAGTGACCAGCAGGGGCGAATTACATTGACTGAAGTAAGACGTAAGATCTATGAGCAATATCCTGTTTTTACCCCGGAGGATCTGATCCCGGTACCTTGTAATCCGGATGCGCTTTGTATGGCTTATGCCCTGAAGCTGGATGATAAAGTGATTCCGATGACCCACCTGATCAATCCGGATGACCTGCTGAACAATTCAAAAAATACGATTGTATTTGAACATGATGAAAAACTAAAGGAGCATATGCTGAACCTGTTTAGTACAGGTGTTTCAGTAGATTGTGCAGAAGATACTTTTGGAGAACTGATGTGCTGTTTGCCCAGGGTGCAGTCGGATCATTTGAATTATAATAATTTGTTTCGTATCATTATTATGAATTTTATGGACCCGCTTGATTTTGATGTCAGGGCTGTAAAAAAATCATGTGTTCATATTGTGAGTGATAAAATGAAGATCATTCCTTTTGAGACCATGAATATTTTTTACAGGGACGGAAAGATTGACGCCATAAGAGAAAAACTAAATTTCAACTGATATGGAAGGTATCGTATTAGCATCAATTATCTACTGGATTGTAGTTGGGGGTATTTTTTTAGTAGGGCTTATTAAATTGTTGGTTGCTATGGGTAATAATGAGCCTGCAAAACCGGGACTAAAACTGATTATTACCTCTGTAATCATGGTCGTTATTGGTGTCGGTGCATGTGCGGCGATTCTTGGTGGAATTAGTATAAGATAATCGCTTTCTGCTTTCGCCATTAAATAATATCTTTGCGTTTTACTAAGAGCGTTAAAAAACAAAATGAAGATATCGTATAACTGGCTTAAACAATTCATACAAACGGATAAAACACCACAGGAACTTTCTTTGGTCCTGACCAATATTGGTTTGGAGGTAGAAAGCCTGGAAACAGTACAGCCTGTTGCGGGTGGTTTGGAAGGATTGGTGATTGGCCATGTTTTGAGTTGCGTACAGCATCCAAATGCCGACAGATTAAGGGTAACTACTGTTGATGTTGGTGCTGCGGAGGCTTTACAGATTGTATGCGGTGCGCCAAATGTGGCACAGGGACAAAAAGTTGTAGTAGCTACAGTGGGCACAACTGTTTATCCCAATGAAGGCGAGCCTTTTAAAATCAATAAATCAAAAATAAGGGGAGAAGTTTCAGAGGGAATGATCTGTGCTGAAGACGAAATTGGTTTAGGTGTTTCTCATGATGGCATCATGGTATTGCCTGAGGATACTGTTGTAGGTACTACTGCCAAAGCTTATTTTAACCTGGAAGATGATTATCTTTTTGAGATCGGATTGACCCCTAACAGGGCTGATGCTGCGTCACACTTGGGTGTGGCAAGGGATTTGGCGGCATATTTCCGTACGGAGCTGCAAATGCCGGACATTGCGTCTTTTAAAACAGCGAATGAAAACCTGGTTATTGAGGTGAAGGTGGAAGATACAGCAGCCTGCCCGAGGTATAGCAGTGTGAGCATTACTGGTGTTACCGTAAAATCATCACCGGACTGGTTGCAGGATAAGTTAAAAGTAATCGGTATCAGACCGATCAACAATATTGTAGACATTACCAATTATGTGTTGCATGATCTGGGAGCGCCATTGCATGCCTTTGATGCAGATAAAATAAAAGGCGGCAAAGTGTTGGTGAAGAAATGTGCTGAAGGTACACCTTTTGTAACGCTTGATGGAGTGGAACGCAAGCTTGGAGCCGAGGATCTGATGATTTGTAATGCGGAAGCGCCAATGTGTATTGCAGGTGTTTTTGGTGGGATACAATCAGGCGTAAGTGAGACTACTACCAATATCTTTTTGGAAAGCGCTTATTTCAATTCCGTATCGGTACGTAAGACATCTAAAAGACATGGTTTGAAGACTGATGCCTCGTTCAGATTTGAACGCGGTACAGATCCTGATATGACAGTTGTGGCTTTAAAAAGAGCTGCGCTATTGATTCAGGAACTTGCCGGCGGCGTGATCTCATCTCAGGTATCAGATATTTATCCTGAACCGGTAAACCCATTTGAGGTATCAGTAACTTATGCAAACATCAATAAGCTGATTGGAGCAAATATTCCGGATGCAGAGATCAAGGCGATCATTATGGCACTGGGCATAGACGTAGTTAGTGAAACTACTGAAGGTCTTGAACTGAAAGTGCCCAGCTTTAAAGTTGATGTGACACGTGAGTGTGATGTGACTGAAGAGGTGTTGAGGATTTATGGCTATAATAATATTGAAATACCAAGTAAGATCAATGCTTCATTGTCTTACAGCAATAAACCAGACAGAGAGCAGACGCAGCATGTGATAGCTGATATGCTGACTGCAAATGGCTACCTGGAGATCTGGTGTAATTCATTGACAAAAGGGTCTTATTCAAAAAATCCTGAGGAAGCAGTTCAGATCCTGAACCCATTAAGTTCGGATTTGAATGTGATGCGTCAGGAGTTACTGATGCCGGCTTTGGAGAGTGTAGCTTACAACCTGAACAGGAAAAGTGCTGATATTAAATTTTACGAGTTTGGTAAGACCTACCATCTGATCGGTGGAAAGTATGTAGAGCGTCCGCGTTTACTGATCGTGCTTTCAGGTTCAGTTCAGTCCGAGCAATGGAACCACAAGCCTGCTCAGGTTAGTTTCTATAACCTGAAGGCAGCAGTTGATGCAGTTATAGGTCGTTTGGGTATCTCTAATTACCAATCTGAAGAGTTGAAGGATGAAAATTTTGCGTA
This sequence comes from Pedobacter frigoris, assembly GCF_032678645.1. Taxonomy (GTDB): domain Bacteria; phylum Bacteroidota; class Bacteroidia; order Sphingobacteriales; family Sphingobacteriaceae; genus Pedobacter; species Pedobacter frigoris_A. Next base: position 47,843 of record NZ_JAVTSP010000009.1, on the reverse strand, counting down.
TGGATTGAAATACTTCAGAGGAGATAAGACTATTGTGTCTTTTGGAGCAGCAACTGCGGCAGACAAAAAGAAGGCAGATATAGACAAGGATGTTTATTATGCTGACTTTGATTGGGCCTTGTTGCTGGATATTGTGAGGAAGAATAAGATTGTGAACAGGGAAGTGCCTAAATATCCTGCAGTAAGAAGAGACCTTTCGATGCTGGTTGATACTACAGTTACTTTTGATGAGTTGAAGACCATTGCATTTAAAACAGAGAAAAAGCTGGTTAAGAATGTACAGGTATTTGACGTGTATGTAGGAGATAAATTGCCTGCAGGTAAAAAATCTTATGCTTTGAACTTTACCTTACAGGATGAAGAGCAAACACTAACGGACAAACAAATTGATGCCGTTATGCAAAAGATTATACATAACTTAGCGCAGACAGCGAAAGCAGAAATTAGAAAATAAAAATATTTTTCATGTCAACAGTTGCCGATCAGTTAAATTCAGTACTACAAAAAACAGCTCGTTTAATAGAGCTTTGTAATGCTTTGCAGGAAGAAAATGAACTGCTAAAGGTTGAGAATCAATCGGTAAAAGTTGCCCTTGACGGATCGAAAATCAAGCATGCTGATTTGGAAGAAAAGCTAAGGGTTTTGAAGTTGGCGAAAAGTATTGAAGGTACCAGTGAAAAGACACTTGATATAAAGCAAAAAATTAACGATTTTGTGCGTGAAATAGATAAGTGCGTTGTGCTGCTTAAGAAATAGGTAGCATTGGAACAGTGAAACTAAGCTAAGAAATGGGAGAAATCTCGATAAAAATAACTATTTCCGACCGTATCTATCCCTTAAAGGTAAATACGGAAGAGGAAGAAATTGTAAGGCGGGCAGCCAAGATTATCAATGAGCGCATAAAGGACTACCAGGAAAATTATGCAGTCAGGGATAAGCAGGACTTGCTTTCTATGGCGGTATTGCATTATGCAACGGCAGTACTGAGGGTAGAAAATAAGGTTCAGGATCAGGATAGCGCTGTAGCCGAGAAGGTGGAAGAATTGGATAGTTTATTAAACGGGTTTTTCTCCAAATAGGAGCGTTCTTTATAGATTAGTTAAAAGATAACAAAGATAATAGCCGTAGCTAGATTTTTGGGTTTCACTATTTTTAAAACTTAACACTTCAATATTTATAGGATTGAGAGGGTGTATTTCATTTGCATTCGTGCACCTGAAAATGACTTAAATCCTAATTATAATTAGTTGAGGTTTTTAAAACGAGGGGCTCAAAGGTTTAGTTGCGGTTTTTTTTTACACTAAAATAATTGGCTTATGCAAGCTTTTATATAAAACAGAATGGAAATATTAGGAATATTAGGATATGTACTTGCCGGTTTAGTCATCGGTGTCGTGATAGGCAGGTATCTGCTGCGCAGCTTGCTTAAGAAGCAGGAGGCCGCAGTTCAGAATAAGGTAAAGAAAATACTTAAGGATGCTGAAAGCAATGCAGAGATCCTGAAAAAGGACAGAATGCTGGAAGCTAAAGAGAAGTTCTTACAGATGAAATCTGAGCATGAGCAGGAAGTGAATGCAAAGAACAACAACATCAATCAAAGAGAAAATTCTTTGAAACAAAAAGAGCAGTCTTTGAACCAGAAACTGGAAAATGCTAACCGTAAAGACCAGGAGCTGGATAACCACAGAAAGAATCTTGAAAAGCAAACTGAGATTGCGGTAAAAAAACAAGAGGAAGTAGAACTTTTGAAAAACCAGCATGTAAAGCAGTTGGAAACAATTGCAGGTTTAAGTGCTGAGGAGGCTAAAAGTCAACTTGTAGAAACCATGAAGCAAGAAGCCCGCACACAAGCGATGATCCAGGTTAAGGATATTGTGGACGAAGCTAAACTGACTGCAACTAAAGAAGCTAAGAAAGTAGTAATACAGACAATTCAGCGTACTGCTGTAGAAGCAGCTATAGAAAATACTGTTTCTATATTTCATATTGAAAGTGATGAGATTAAAGGCCGCGTAATTGGTCGTGAAGGACGTAACATCCGTGCGCTGGAAGCAGCTACGGGTATTGAGATCATCGTAGATGATACCCCTGAGGCCATCATCTTATCCGGATTTGATCCTGTAAGAAGAGAGATCGCCCGTTTGGCTTTACACCGTTTGGTTACTGATGGAAGGATTCACCCTGCGCGTATTGAAGAGGTGGTAGCCAAAACTAAGAAGCAGATTGAAGATGAGATCGTAGAGATCGGTGAGCGTACTGTAATTGATCTGGGAATTCATGGTTTGCATCCTGAGCTGATCAGAATGGTAGGTCGTATGCGTTACCGTTCGTCTTATGGACAAAACTTATTACATCACTCACGTGAGGTAGCGAATTTCTGTGCTACCATGGCAGCTGAGTTGGGATTAAATGCTAAGATGGCTAAGCGTGCAGGATTGCTGCATGATATAGGTAAGGTGCCTGATGATAATCCTGAATTGCCACACGCAATTTTGGGTATGCAATTGGCTGAAAAATATAAAGAACATCCTGAGATCTGTAATGCAATCGGAGCTCACCACGACGAGATCGAGATGACTTCAATGATATCTCCGATCATTCAGGCTTGTGATGCGATATCAGGCGCACGTCCTGGTGCCCGTCGCGAGGTTGTAGAAAGTTACATCAAGCGTTTGAAAGAGCTGGAGGAACTTGCACTTTCTTATCCAGGTGTAGAGAAAACTTTTGCGATACAGGCTGGTAGAGAATTAAGGGTGGTTGTAGAAAGTGAAAGGGTAACGGATCAGCAGGCTGAGTTATTGGCTGCTGACATCTCGAACCGTATACAAACTGAGATGACTTATCCGGGACAGATTAAAGTAACGGTAATCCGTGAAACAAGATCTGTTGCGTTTGCGAAGTAGGCTGCTTTGCAGTGCAAACTAAGGCGGTCGTCATCTCGACGATAGGAGAGATCTCTTGATTGAGTATGGTTCGGAGATCTCTCCTATCGTCGAGATGACGTGGAGTATAATTTCAAAAAGCGATGGATAATCCCATCGCTTTTTTTATTTTTACATAGTAAACTCAAATGAGATGAAGAAGCAAAATACAGCGGTACAGGCTGAGCCTAAGAAAGAGGTGGATGTACTTTTTGATAAATATGCAGAAAGTCACCAGAACCACTCAAATGAGGTGATACACTGGATTTGTGTTCCTCTGATCGTTTTTAGCTTACTTGGATTGGTTTGGGCTATCCCGTTTCCCAGGTTTGAGTTTTTGGGTAAATATGCAGATTACCTGAACTGGGCTTCTTTTTTGATCGCCTTTGCTGTTTACTATTACTACAGACTTTCGCCGGTAATGTCTTATCTGATGCTGATCATTATATCTATAATGAGTTTTGGTATTGTTTCCATAGAACAATGGGCGAATAACGGTGGCCCGGCTATGTGGTTGGTTTTCACGGTGATATTTGTTGTTGCCTGGATCGGTCAGTTTATAGGCCATAAGATTGAGGGAAAAAAGCCTTCGTTTTTAGATGATGTTAAGTTCCTGTTAATTGGCCCAATCTGGTTATTGCACTTTATCTGCAAAAAAGTAGGGTTAAGATATTGAGCCAAACAGGCATTAACATTTAGTTAACACTACGGTAAGGTAATGGTAATTTACATCTAACATATACCTAACATTGTGGTAATAGCTTTGCTGGAAATTAATATACAGCAAAATTGAAATCACAACTAAATCTCAAGAAGGCATTAATTACTATTTTATTTGTAGTTATTGGCACAGCAGTATTTGCACAAACAGGCAAAATTTCAGGTAGAGTAATAGATAAAAGCACCGGGGAAACAATGATCGGTGTGTCCGTTAAAATAGCGGGAACTACTAAAGGAATAAGTACTGATACAGCAGGAAGATATGTTATCGGAGCAGTTGCGGCCGGTAAGTATACAATCGAGGCATCTTACATAGGGTACGCAGTAAAAAGTGTGACTAATGTAGAAGTAAAGCAAGATCAAACGACTGCTGTTGATTTTTCACTTGAAGAATCAAGCACTCAGAAGCTGAAAGAAGTTTCTGTTACTTTTCAGGTTAACAAAGAAACGGAAACTGCTATTCTCCTAAGTCAAAAAAATGCTACCGAGATCAAACAAGGTATAGGTATACAGGAGCTTTCCAGAAAAGGGGTGAGTGATGTGGAAGAAGGATTGACTAAAATCACAGGTATCACTAAAGTAGACGGCAGAGGGCTTTTTGTAAGAGGCCTCGAAGACAGGTACAACAACTTGCTGATCAACGGACTTGCAGTTCCTTCAAATAATCCGTTTAAGAAAATTATTCCTCTGGATCTTTTTCCTACTGATATCGTAAGTGTATTGGAGACTTACAAGACCTTCAACTCTGGTTTATATGGTGACTTTGCCGGTGGAACTTTTAATATCGTAACTGCAAAGGGAGAGAAAAGCATGACCAAAGTAAACATTGGTACCAGCTTTACTACTAATAATAACTTAAGGGATTTCCTGATCTCTAAGGAAGATAATTCTTTTTCAGATTTTATGGGATTCCCGGGAAAAGACAGAGAGCTGCCTAAGGTATTGGGCAAGGTTCCTTCTGCTCAGCAAATGTCTGGTCAGGATGCACTTTCAGGGTTTGGTTCCGGATTTGACGTTGACCAAAAGAAAGCGCCATTAAATTCCAGCTTCGGTATCTTGCATACACAGAAAATCAACCTGGAAAACATGCGCTCGCTGCAGTACCTGGTGTCCCTGAATTATGACAATAACTTCCAGTACAGAGAAGGTGTAGACAGGTTCTTCAGTGTTGCTCAGGGTAACTACGATAATAATTTATATACTACTAAATATAGATTTTCTACTAACTCTTCAGTATTGGGTGCGCTTAATTACAAATCACAAAGATTGAGCCTGGGCCTTAATGCTTTTTATCTGAAGGGTACTGAAAGTATGATTCAGGATCAGCTTGGATATACTAATAGTCAGGCCACTGCTAATAATTCGTTCATCAGACTGAACCAATTGCAGAAAACAGACTTCCTGAATACGCAGTTGTTTGCAAACTATAAGATTACAAAAGATGACAGACACAGTGTGCGTGCTGGCGTATCTTATTCTAAAACAAAATTTGAATTGCCGGACAGAAAGTCTTTCAGAGGCGGACGTGTAGATGATGCTACTACTTCAATAACCTATACAGGTAATAGTATAGCCAGACAATACATGGATTTTGATGGTAGTTTTTATGCTTCAGGATTAGCAGAATACAACTGGAAGTTTGGAAATGATGATCTAACTAAAGCTCATAAACTGACCGTTGGATATAATGGATCTTTCAATAAAATGGAATCTGTGTTCAGGTTTTTAATTTCTCAAAACCTGGCATCAAATAATGCTACATTTAACACGAACAACCCAGATGCAGTCCTTGCTTCTGAGATATCTAATGGTAATTTTACTTACAGAGAAGGATCTAATGCTACTTATAAAGCAAGAATGCAGGAGGGTGTGAATGCGGGTTATGTAGATCTTGCGCTGGTACTAAACGACAAAGCAAACCTGAATTTAGGAGGTAGGGTTGAGCAATCACAAAGGATCACGAGATATAGAAACTCAGGTGCTTTTGATGAGCCTTTTGAGAAGGTTACTAAGAACAACCTTGACATTCTCCCATCAGCAAATTTTAAATATGCTTTGAATGAGAAATCTAATTTCAGAGTTTCAGCTTCGAAGACTTTGACCAAACCGGTAATTATGGAGGCATTCCCTTTAGAATTTGTTAATCCGGATGCAACTATCGAAAAAGGTAACCCGAATGTGATCAACAGTAAAAACTATAACCTGGACGTGAAATACGAGTTGTTTCCTTCTAACAAGGAAATGCTTGCGATAACAGGTTTTGCTAAATACCTGCAAAATCCTATCGAAAGGTTATTTGAGCAAACGGCTGGTAGTGGCGGTTTGCAAATCACTTATAACAACTCTAAAAAAGCCATCTTATACGGAGCTGAATTAGAGTTCTTATTTAACATGGAAAGAATCACAGAATCATTGTCTGATTTCTCACTTGGTTTTAATACTTCATTAATGGTTACTGAGACAACTATTGATAAAATTAAAAACAGCGCAGAAACCGCTGCTATCGGTGACAACAATACACGTAAGTTACAGGGAGCTTCTCCATGGCTGATCAACGCAGATATCAAATACGATGCTGTCTTCAGTCCGAAATGGAAAAATACATTTACCCTTGCCTACAATATCTATGGAGAGCGTATCTATGCGGTAGGTACCAACGGATTGGATCACTACTATGAGAAGCCTTTTGGTAAACTGGATTTTATCTGGACCAATAAGATTGCTGATAAATGGGATCTGAAGTTTGGAGTAGAAAATATCCTGAACCCATTGTACAAGGTACAGTTGGGCGACAAAAGCAAAATTGATATCGTAGAGAATGACCTGACGGTTAAGGATTACAAAAGAGGCGTTGGCTTCTCTTTAAACCTGGGCTATACATTCTAGACCTCTGGCAGTTAACAATTTGCTAACCTATTGGTGATGCAAAGGTAAAATAGAATTAACGTATAGAAAATATCACAGCAGTAAATTTGAATAAATGAAAACAAATCTTTTAAAAATGAGAAAAGTATTTTTTGCAATAGCGATTGCAACGTCAATTTTCACCGGTTGCTCAAGTGATGATGATGCACCAATAGTAAAGACACCTGTTGTAGGTGAAATCAGTGGAAACCTTACGGCAAATAAAACTTTTGCATATGGAAATTACACACTAAAAGGAATGGTTAAAATCCAGTCTGGAGTTACTATCACATTCGAAAAAGGATCTACTATTACAGCAGATAAAACGAATGGTGAAACTGGATTAATAGTTTTAAACGGAGGTAAATTAATAGCTGAAGGTACTGCAGATGAGCCAATCGTGTTCACTGAAAAATCAAAAGTAGCCGGATCATGGGCTGGAATCATCATGTATGGTGATGCTCCAATCGTAAACTCTGCTTCTGCACCTGCACCTCAGACTGCTACTTCAGAAGATGGCTTAGGCTTGCCTTATGGTGGTTCTAATGCAACTCATAATGGTGGTTCATTAAAATACGTTAGGGTAGAATATGCTGGTCAGGTAATTACTACAAACAGTAAAGAGCACAATGGTTTCTCTTTCTACTCTGTAGGTTCAGGTACAACATTGGAAAACCTTGTTTCTTATAAAGGTAATGATGATGGTTTTGAGTTTTACGGTGGTACTGTAAGCGGTAAAAACTTAATCTCTTATGGAAACAGTGACGATTCTTTTGACTGGCAAGATGGCTGGAGAGGCCAGGACAATACAAACTGGTTTGCTTATCAGACTGGAGTTGCTAACTACGGTATGGAAGTTGAATCTAAAAGTGTAAACAATGCCTTCTGGCCAAAAGTTACCAATATCACTTTGAAAAGAGCTGCTGGTACTACAACAGAAGCGCAAGGCGAAATCCAGTTAGATGCTATCCAATTTAAAAGTCAGGGAAATGGTGACTATAGCAATATTGTTATAGACGGTTATAAAAGCCAAACTACTCCTACAGCATTTATGGGTGGAGCTATCCAGATCAAAGATGCTGTTACCTATAATGATCAGGTTGTTGCAGGAAAAATCAAATTGACTAACGTTACAATAACCAATACTGACAATCTTTTCATTGCAGGAGTTGGTACAATTACAGTTAATGCTGCTAGTTTCCCTGGAACTAACTGGGGGCCTACTACTACTGCAACAGGTGCAAACCTTACTGCTGGTAAATGGTGTACAGTTGATGGTGTAAACTTGTTAGCTAACAAATAGTATTTATTAATACTTTAAGATAGAAAAGGTTGTCTCTTGATTGAGACAACCTTTTTTTATTTTAGTCCTGGCTGGTAGGCATACACCACCTTAAAGGGAACATTTCTAAGATTGGAAGGAGCCTGGCCTATATTTAAATTTTCCTTTTGGGGAGTAGGCTCACAAATTGAATAAGTTTTGCCATTGTATACAATAGGATCGCCAACAGGCTTATCAAACTGTACGGCCATGGTGATGTGGGTAGGATAAAGCAAGGCGATCATTGGAAGGTCGTAGATCTCTTTTACGAGATAAAAGAATAGGGCAGCCCTGTCGTCGCAATCACTGTATTTGGAGAAGAGTGTTTCTTCCGGTGACAGTCGTTTTTCTTTGCCGAAGTTTTCATCATCATCCTCATATAAAAAAGCATATCTTGTAAACCGCATCAGATAATCTATACCCTTTTTCTGTTTCATGCCGCTTACATTTTTTTTGAGCAGCGGGATCAAAGAGCCATACGTTTCTTTGCTTAATGGGATGTTGAAATAAGATTCAAAATCGACTACAGGGTAATTGGCAAAAATCTTTTCGACTTCTGAATTGAGCTTGATGTTGAAGTGGTAGACCTTATGCTTATAACTAAACTGTACTGGTTTTTCATAATAGTCTTCAGGTTTAAATTCGGGCATGCGGGTCACCTTATAAGAAAATGCCTCTTTCCCTTCCGGGATACTGATCATTCGGTAGGGAGGTACTTTATTTAAGTCAGCATACGCATAATCATGTCGGTTCAGGCACATGTACTTTTTATGCTGGTACATGGCGAAGGGTATATCGGAAATGTCTTCATCATTGTAAACGTAGAAGATGATCCTGTTGTCCGAAATCGTCAACCGTGCATCATATCCTGATTTTCCGAGCAAGAACCATTTGTAAAAAGTATAACGTTCATAGTTTTCCTTTTTGGGACTGATGGCCTGGGCCGTTTTTCTGATGAGCTGGTAATAGAGCCAGTCGTTTAGCTGATGATTCTTTTTATAAGTCAGTAAGGTATCCAGTATCGCCAGGTACTTGCCTTGATTTACCCTGTTGTAGCAGGATTTGATATACATCTCCGATAAAGTGGTGTCAGTATCCACAATGACAGAGGAATCGATCTGCAGGTTGAATGTGTCGTTGTAAAACTCAAAACTAATATTATAGCTGCTGCGCTGGCCATAAGCTTGATGCATGGTCAACAGCAGGAAGAACATACCGAATATTTTGAGCAAACGGTTCATGGCTGGTTAACATTTTGTTAACATTAAATATACACATAATTAACACATGGTGTATATTAAGCTTTCAGCCTGGTTTTTTTTATAATAATCAACAATTAACAACGCCTTAACATGGTCGCATTACTTTTGTCGCATAAATATTTGGTTAGTATTTATACGTTTAGGTTTAGTTGATAATAAAAGCCCCGGTGGATGTCGGGGCTTTTGTTTTAGAAATTCTTACCTATTTTTTCCAGCATTTCAGCCGGAATATTTTGCATATCAACCACTAAAAAACCATCCAGACAATCTGAAAACTTAGGATCGATATTGAAGCATATGATTTTTGCATTCAGGTTCATATACTGTCTTAATAAGACCGGAATTTTGATGTGCGAGTTTTCTATATCAGAGATCAGGCTATCCAGATCTTTTAAAGATTCACTGCTTTCAATGAGCAGGTCTTTATCGATCGCTGAAAGATCTGCTTTGAACTTGTTTTTTGGCTTTACATAGTGTGCAAGCTCATAGTCAAAGTGATTCTTGGTGATGTAATCCACGATCAGTGATTTCGAGAACTTTGAGAAATTATTACTGATACTCACCGGGCCGAACATGTAGCGGTATTGTGGATTATCAAGCAGATATTTTAAGATTCCTTTCCATAATAAGAAAAGTGGCAATGGCTTTTGCTGATATTCCTTGCGGATCCAGGATCTGCCGAGTTCAATTCCTTTTCTTAATACCGGATAAAAAGGTTCTTTGATTTTGAACAGTTCCGATAAGTAAAAACCACGGCGACCCATGGTATTCAGGATCTCATCGCCTTTACCTATTCTATAAGCACCAACGATATTCTGCAGGTCTTTGTCCCAGATGAAAAGGTGGTTGTAATATATATCGTAGTTGTCGAGGTCTATTTTTTTATTGGTGCCTTCACCAACCTCTCTGAATGTAATTTCCCTTAGCCTGCCAATTTCTCTTAAAATATTTGGGATATTGGCGGTCGGGGTGATATAGACTTCGTAGTTTTTCTCCTGCCAGACCCTAAAGCTCTCCAGTTGTGTTACTTCCTCAACGATCCTGTTGCGGTCAGTTTCTTCTATAATGGCCTCAGGTTTTTTCTTTATTTTGAAGAGGTTGATTGGGTTGAACAGTTTCTTTTCCTCATCCAGTCCGGTCCCCAGTGCATAAGTACGTGCCCTTAGAAAATCAAGTAGCTTATTGGTGTTGTTGCGGTAAGAAATGTCTTCAATATTGATAGGTTTTCCTATTCTTACTTTGATTTTGAGGCCTTGCTTATTCAGGAATTCAGAAGGAAGCTTTGCCGTTCTTAAAGTAGGGTGGATGAAGCTGAGTATATTGAACAGTACCCCATTGTTGCCATGAAAGTATATAGGCACTACCGGGAGTTTTGAGCGCGCAACAAGTTTACCTACCACCGGATGCCAAAGCCTGTCGGTGATCTCTTGCTTATCGAGACTGAAAGTTGATACCTCGCCTGCAGGGAAAATTCCTATAGGAATGCCACTTTGCAGCAGGTCGAATGTAGACTTGAGTCCGCTGATACTGGAAGAGTGCTGTACATTTTCAAAAGGATTTACCGCAACGAAGAATTCACTTAGGTTTGGGATTTTTTTAAGGATAAAGTTGACCATTACCTTGGCCTCAGGACGTACTGTACAAAGCAGCTTCACTAATGCAAGTCCTTCAACACCACCGTATGGGTGATTGGCTATGGCTATAAAACCGCCTGTTTTTGGTATGTTTTTGAGGTCATCTTCATCAAAATCAATACTTACACCAATGGTTTCCAGTATTTTATCAACAAATTCTAAACCACTGAAATGCTGATTTTGAGAGAATACTTTGTTGATGTCATTGAGTTTCATCATCTCCATGAGTAAAGCCGCAAGGCCGGGTACGCCAAGTTTATCAATCTTGGTAGCTTTTGCGAACTCCTGGGTGGTTATGATCTTCATTTAGATGTCGGTTTTTAAAAATTATCCAATCTCAAAAGTAAGGTTTATATTTTTATAACATAGATTGTAAATGTTAAAAAAGATAAGCATAGGTTATTGAGTTGGTTATTTTGAAAAATCTGAATGAACTTCACGACCATGAAGAAATGGATGAATACTTATTTTGGTTTGAGCAAGGGAGAGTTTAACGGGATGCTCGTGCTTATTGTTTTAATTGTAGCCGTTGGTTTTGTATCTTATATCTATAATCATTTAACACCTGCTCTTACTGACGATGTAACTATGCGGCAGGCGATCCGGCGATTGGTAATAAACGATGGAAGTCCGGAGAACAATCGGCCTTCTAGAGAAAACAGGCCAGCAAATATTGCCGGCCTTAAAAAGATTATTCCGTTTTATTTCGATCCCAATACCATAGGGATTAAAGAATGGCAACAATTGGGACTTTCAGAAAGACAGGCTGGAGCCATTTTAAAGTATCTGAGTAAGGGCGGACAGTTTAGAAAACCCGAAGACCTTCGTAAAATGTATACGATTAATGATCAGGTTTGTGATCTTATTTTACCTTATGTCCGCATAGCACCTTCGGGTGCAAAAGCATATTCACAAAAAAGAATACATAGAACAGGTGAGCAAGTAAAGCCAACGTTGAAAATAATTGAGATAAATGAAGCAGATAGCCTGAAGCTGGAAGAAATCAGGGGTATAGGTCCGGCTTTTGCCAAAAGAATTATTAAATACAGAGAAAGATTGGGCGGATTTTATAAAAAGGAACAGTTGATGGAGGTCTTTGGGCTGGATTCTTTAAAGTTTGAGGAGATCAGAGCACAAATAACGGTAGATGATTTAAAATTGAAAATGATCAATGTAAATACTGCCGTATTTGAAGATTTTAAGAGTCATCCCTACATAAGGTATAAACAAATAAATGCGTTGATACAATATAGAAAACAACATGGAAATTATAGTAATATTGCAGACTTAAACAAGGTGGCCATTTTGGATCCCGGGACAATAGCAAGGCTGGCTCCTTATTTTACTTTTTAATCAGGACTATGATAGCATCAAAAATAAAAGCGGCGGTACGGGATGTACATGATTTTCCAAAACAGGGGATAATATTTAAGGACATCACCCCTATATTAAAGGATCCTGGTTTATGCAAAGAAATTACCATTGCTTTGGCAGAACAGCTTGCCGGGGTAGAGATTGATGTGGTGGCGGGGATTGAGAGCCGGGGCTTTTTATTTGGCCCCTCATTGGCGCAGCTTTTGAACATTCCCTTCGTACCCATACGTAAAGCGGGTAAATTACCTTATAAAACCATTAGCCAGTCATACGATCTTGAATATGGCACTGCAACTATAGAATGCCATGAAGATGCTTTACTTGCAGGACAAAAAGTATTGATTCATGACGATTTACTGGCTACGGGGGGAACTGTGGTTGCGGCTTCTAAACTGGTCATGCAGCTGGGTGCAAATGTAGCTGCTTACTCTTTTATTATTTCTCTTGATTTTTTGAATGGCAGACAGCGATTGGTGCCTTACGGAGATCAGGTGTTTTCTCTTGCAGCCTATTAGCTTACCAGGGCATTAATTTTAAAGGCCTGATAAATAAATAATGCAAATAATGCAATTGCAATGAGTTTGAGGACAAGTATAGAAAAACGGCTGGTCATGGTAAATAATATTCTTAATTATTTAAATTTGCTGCAAAGCTACCTGTGTTTTTGAGTGATATCAACTGCGAAAATACTCAGCTTAAATTGACCTATACTTATGACCGAGAAGAAGAATTTTGGAGATTATTCCAGGAATTTCATCACTAATATCCCTGCAGATCTAGAAAGTGAGCAGGCTAAGTACTTCAGACAAACTATTCCTAAGTTTCCTGATGAAGCCATTTATATCTATTCTTTTAAGGAAAACAGGATGATCTTTGCCCATGGATGGGAGGAGGTAGTTGGTTATAAAGATGATGAAATCAATATGCTGGCTATTGTAAATATGTCGGCACCTGAATTTGCTCCATTCTCCCATGATCTAAACGACAAGGCGCTTCAGTTCATACACGGTAAAACAAAGAGCCTGGAGTCTTATAGCTTTACCATCGAACTGAAGAAGATCCATAAAAATGGTGCACACGTACCAATGATTGTAAGGGTTGGTGTTTTTAGTTCAGACAATGGCAGGATCGAATCGATCATTGGACGGTTTCAAATCAATCGCAGCCTGATTTTCGGTAAAGTAATGCGCTATGCAGCTTATGGGCCTGAAAAGGAAAAGTTTGAGGAAGAACTGAATAAGATCCTGTTTTATCATTTGGCCATATCTAATAAAGAAAAGGAAGCGTTATCGCTCGTGGCCAGAGGATATTCGTTTAAAGAGATTGCACACGAACTGAATGTTTCCCATTCGGCAATTGAAAAGAGGATCATTCCACTGTATAAGCGCTTTAACGTAAAAAGCCTTACACACCTGGTAAGTTTCGCTTACGATAATAATATACTACCGTAGCACCAACATTCGGTTAATCGAGATCGATTGTGGTGATGTTGGATTTGGATACACCAATCTGTTGAAGCAGGTTCTCCCATTTCTCTTCCAGCAGATTTGTAGGATCGTCGCTTCCCATTACCCAAATGATGTTTTTTTCCTTTAGGTGTCTGATGTTATCCTGTCCGCAGTCTACATTGTTTAAGATCTCATAGAACAGTTCAGTCGTGATGATGTCACTTTTCACCGGTCTTCCCGGATTGATGTCGTCTATCACCAGTAAATTACAGTTGCGCCATGACCAAAGTTTATTCCATTGCTGCGGAGGGTTGGATGTTTCGAAAAACAAGCTCAATAGTTTTACTGCTGTAATGTAGCTGCAACAATTATTTCTGATAGAAGCTTCAGTAGCGATACTTACAGACAGGCTAGTTTTTCCACTGCCCCTTGATCCGAATATCAGCATGTGTTTACCCTGTTCCTTATTGTCCAGGAAATTGAGTACGGCAGCTTTATGTTCATCTCTTATATTTTGATCCCATTGGCTCAGCCGGAGCTGAAACGGATATTCTGCATTTTGTAAATACATTTTTGTGGTATACCAGTAATATGCAGGATAGGCAACGAGTACCACAAGCAAAATCAGGACGAGTAAAGCTTCGGGATGATAACTGCAAATGAGACTTGCAGCCATGGCGCCTATTCCAAAATAAGTGATGTCGGTGGCGGTATCAAAGGCCAGGTTAAGCCATGAAGGAGTAAAAGTATATTCACCTTTGTTGAGGGCTTTGAGTTTGGTAGGCACTTTGAGCAGTAGCGGTCCCAGGAAATTATAAACCTCGAAGAGTATCCAGGCAAGCCATACGCCTAACGAGGCCCAGAGTTCCGGGTATTGTAATCCTGGTCTCTCTTTGATAAAATGGTAGACGACAATGGTTGGAATAAAACCAAGAGAGAAATGTCCAAACTGATTGGCTAGCCATGAATAAGTCAGCGTGACACCGCGATAAGAATCTTTCCCGATTAAATCCTTTTTTAATTGTTGTATAATTTCACTCCTGGTAATGGTTTTCATTAAAGTGCGTCTTTGTTTAGTTTTTGGTCGTTAAAGCTAAAAAAAATAAAAAAACTTTTTGGAGGTATTTGACAGGTCTAAAATAAGAGGATAAGGTTAATGAACTAAATACCATTTCGTTCTATTAAAAGGCGAATTTTTAACTGTGGTTCCTATTGTTTTTATTGTTTATAATTGCCTCAATTCAAACAATAAAACTATGTTCGAAACAATGGATAATTCTGTAGGATACAATTTTAGTACCTCAGAAAATCAGGAAATGATCAGAAAGATGGTGAAGGATTTCGCCGAAAAAAATATAAGACCGAATGTGATGGAATGGGATGAGGCCCAGCATTTTCCCGTAGCTGTTTTTAAAAAATTAGGTGAACTTGGGCTAATGGGGGTATTGGTACCGGAAAGTTATGGAGGATCTGGTTTTGGTTATCAGGAATATGTAGATGTAATTGTGGAGGTGGCTAAGGTATGCGGTTCGATAGGACTGTCTGTTGCGGCGCACAATTCATTGTGTACAGGGCATATTCTGACCTTCGCAAATGAAGCACAAAAGCAGAAATGGCTTCCGAAGCTGGCTACAGCAGAGTGGATAGGTGCATGGGGTCTTACAGAAGCAAATACCGGATCAGATGCATTGAGGATGATGACTACGGCGGTTTTGGATGGTGACGAATATGTGATCAATGGCGCTAAGAACTGGATTACCCATGGTAAATCAGGAGATGTTGCTGTGGTAATGGTAAGAACAGGTGATAAGGGAGATTCAAAAGGAATTTCTGCCATTGTGGTAGAGCGTGGGACACCTGGTTTTTCTGCGGGGAAGAAAGAGAATAAACTTGGGATGAGGGCTTCAGAAACCACCGAGATGATTTTTGACAATTGCAGAGTACCTAAGGAAAACCTTTTGGGAAATGAGGGAGACGGCTTCAAACAGGCGATGAAAGTATTGGATGGGGGGCGGATTTCTATTGCGGCTTTGTCGCTGGGAATTGCAAAGGGTGCCTATGAGGCAGCTTTGGCCTATGCTAAAGAACGCCATCAGTTTGGACAACCGATTGCCAGTTTCCAGGGGATCAGTTTTAAACTGGCAGATATGGCAACTGAAATTGAAGCTGCAGAATTGCTGATCAGACAGGCTGCGGATCTAAAGAACAGAGGTAAGGCGATGACCAAGGAATCGGCAATGGCGAAGTATTTTGCTTCAGAGGTGGCCGTGAGGGTATCAACAGATGCCGTGCAAATTTTTGGCGGTTATGGTTACACTAAAGATTTTCCGGTAGAAAAGTTCTATAGGGACAGTAAATTGTGTACGATTGGAGAAGGTACATCTGAAATACAAAAAATTGTTATTGCAAGAGAAGTTCTAAAAGATTAAATTAGAGCTGCAAACTAAACGAATATTCTAACCAAATATAAAACTATAGATCCGATACCCGTTATGGGCATCGGATCTTTTATTTTATGGATATGATTTTGTCGACGATGAAAGGACTATAACCTCTCCATGGGAGCGTGCTTATATATTCTTTGTAGTGAAGTTCAAATGTTTTCCCACTATTCATCATCATTTTTTCAGCTATTGCCTTATCTTCTACAGAAAATTCAAATTCATTGGACTGTATGTTCCCTGTCTGTTTTGAGCGGATGCCACTCTGAATGAGCTTACCCTCATAAGTTTTGAATACATACCCTTTCCTTACAACATAGTTTAGTTCCCCTGCTTTGACGCCATCACCAAATACAAAGAAATAACGGTAATATATAAATCCACAAAGCAGCACGCTTAAGATTCCCAGGACGATATAGAGCGGTTTTTTAGATCTCATATGATTTATTTAATTACCTAAAAATAAGTATAAATAGTGTGCCATGTATTTCATTTGGATTAATTGTTAACTAATTTAAACTTATTGTTTTGATTATCAAATGAAAGCTCTATCTTTGCAGTCCTAAAAACAACGAGAGGAGGTATTTTTACGTTATGATCATTATCAATATTAAAGACGGCGAATCACTAGATAAAGCCCTTAAACGTTTCAAAAAGAAATTTGAAAAAACAGGTGTGTTAAGAGAATTACGCAGTCGTCAGGCATACGAAAAGAAATCCGTAGCTCGTCGTACTCAGGTTAAACACGCAATTTATAAGCAAAATATGCAACTAGAAGGAACTATATAGTTCTGATAGTCTACATTATAGATTTTGAAGCGCCATCGATCATATCGGTGGCGCTTTTTTTTATGCAATAAAAAGAAATTGTTAAAGTAATGTTTCGTATATTCACTTTATCGAGCAATACAAATAGTTTCTATGGCTGTTGACCAATTTTTAACATATCTCCAACACGAGAAGCGCTATTCTCCGCATACCGTACAGTCTTACAGAACCGACCTTCTTGAGTTTAGAGATTTTATGTCTCAGACATTTGAGTTGCCTCTTTCTGATGTGTTGTATGTTCATGTCCGGGATTTTATGGTGTCATTGATGGAGAAAGGGAGTTCAGCTCATACAGTAGGACGAAAATTGTCTTCATTGCGAAGTTTTTACAAACATCAGGTAAGGGCAGGTGTTGTTCATGTAAATCCAATGGTGATGATTAAAGCGCCTAAACTTCCAAAACGGTTGCCTGTATTTGTTGACGATCAGAAACTTGACCAGCTTTTGGATTCGGAGGAGATTTTCAATGACAGTTTTTCATCGGTCCGGGATAAGTTGATCATAGAAACGTTGTTTGGGACAGGGATCAGGTTGGCCGAGTTACTCAGTATGCGTGAGGGTGATGTTAATTTTTATGAATCAAGTATCAGGATTCTGGGAAAAAGAAATAAAGAAAGAATTGTTCCTGTTAGCAAACCGCTTGTGGCTCAGTTGAAAAACTATATTGAGCTAAAATCATTACAAAATTTTAATAACAAAAGCGATGTGTTGTTCGTTACAGATAAAGGAGCGGATGCGTATCCAAAATTAATTTACAGAATTGTAGGGCGTTATTTGACATATATTTCAACACAGGACAAGAAGAGTCCGCATGTGTTGCGTCATTCGTACGCTACAAGTTTGTTGAACAGGGGGGCGGATTTAAATGCGATAAAAGAGCTTTTGGGGCATGCCAGTCTGGCTGCAACCCAGGTTTATACGCATAATTCAGTAGAAAGACTAAAAACAATATATAAACAAGCCCATCCAAAGGCATAAAAAAGAGGAGGTAAATATGAAAATTACAGTTCAGTCGATCCATTTCAATGCAGACCAAAAATTGTTAGACTTCATTCAGAAGAAAGTAGATAAGTTAGATCAGTTTTTTGACCAGATTATAAGCGGGGAAGTTTATTTGAAGCTGGAGAATGTAGATGATGAGGCCAACAAAATTAGTGAGATCAAGTTGATTGTACCCGGAGGAACAATGTTTGCGAAAGAGCAATGCAAATCGTTTGAAGAGGCTACAGATTTGGCGATAGAATCCTTAAGAAAGCAAATTACTAAACATAAAGATAAGACGAGAATAAAACTTAGTGAGCACAAAGCACTTTTGAATGCTGATGAAGTGTCTGATTACTAGGGGACTATTTTTTGAGTTTCAAATATTAAGATTGACGGGACAGAATCCCGTCAATTTTTTTTTAAAATAATTTTGCATCGTATTTAAATTCGTGTACATTTGCATTCCGTTTCAGAGAGGGCGTTAGCCCAACACTAAAAACGGAAAGTTCTATGAAAGATTAATATTATAAAAATTCGTTACTTTATTTGGTAACGGACGATATAAGCCTCCTTAGCTCAGCTGGTAGAGCAACTGACTTGTAATCAGTAGGTCATTGGTTCGATTCCGATAGGAGGCTCTTTTTTGGGGAGATACCAGAGTGGCCAAATGGGACAGACTGTAACTCTGTTGTCGCAAGACTTCGAAGGTTCGAATCCTTCTCTCCCCACAATAAAGAAGCGGAAGTAGCTCAGTTGGTAGAGCGATAGCCTTCCAAGCTATAGGTCGCGAGTTCGAACCTCGTCTTCCGCTCAAAATGGAAAAAGGTGGGCAATCGGCACTGAAAAAGAGAGTTTAACTGATAAGGTTAAACCGGATTGCAAGCTGAGATTAAAAGCCGAAGTAGCTCAGCGGTAGAGCACTTCCTTGGTAAGGAAGAGGTCGTGGGTTCAAGTCCCATCTTTGGCTCAAAAAATAAGATGCTTTGTTAAATCTGCAGTATATCAGAGAGAACAAGGTTTTTTGTATTGAAAATTGTATCAAAACAATAAATAAATAAAAAGTTAACCTACTAATAAGTATAAAAACATGGCAAAAGAAAAGTTTGACCGCAGCAAGCCGCACTTAAACATCGGCACAATCGGTCACGTTGACCACGGTAAAACAACCTTAACAGCAGCTATCACTAAAGTGTTATCTGATGCTGGTTTATCTGAGGCGCGTTCATTTGATTCAATTGACTCTGCTCCAGAGGAAAAAGAAAGAGGTATCACTATTAACACAGCACACGTTGAGTATTCAACTGCTAACCGTCACTATGCACACGTTGACTGTCCAGGTCACGCGGATTACGTGAAAAACATGGTTACTGGTGCTGCACAAATGGATGGAGCTATCATCGTTGTAGCTGCTACAGATGGTCCGATGCCACAAACTCGTGAGCACATTCTATTGGCTCGTCAGGTAGGTGTTCCTTCATTGGTTGTATTCATGAATAAAGTGGATATGGTTGATGATCCGGAATTGCTTGAATTAGTAGAGATGGAAGTTCGTGAATTGTTATCATTCTATGAATTCCCTGGTGATGATATTCCTGTTATTCAAGGTTCAGCTCTTGGTGGTTTGAACGGAGATCCAAAATGGGTTGGAAAAATCATGGAGTTAATGGATGCTGTAGATAACTACATTCCAATTCCTCCACGTTTGACTGAGCTTCCATTCTTGATGCCTGTTGAGGACGTATTCTCGATCACTGGTCGTGGTACTGTGGCAACTGGTCGTATTGAGCGTGGTGTAATCAACTCTGGAGATCCAGTTGAGATCTTAGGTATGGGTGCTGAGAACTTGAAATCTACTGTAACAGGTGTTGAGATGTTCCGTAAGATCCTTGATTATGGTGAAGCAGGAGATAACGTAGGTCTATTGTTACGTGGTATTGAGAAAACTGATATCCGTCGTGGTATGGTTATTTGCAAACCAGGTTCTGTAAACCCTCACACTGATTTCAAAGCTGAGATCTATGTATTGTCAAAAGCAGAAGGTGGACGTCACACTCCATTCTTTAACAAATACCGTCCTCAATTCTATTTCCGTACCACAGACGTAACTGGTGAGATTTCACTAGCTGAAGGAACTGAAATGGTTATGCCAGGTGATAACGTTACGATCACTGTTAAATTGATCAACGCAATCGCAATGGAAAAAGGTCTACGTTTCGCTATCCGTGAAGGTGGTAGAACAGTAGGTGCTGGTCAGGTAACTGAAATTTTAAAATAAGTTCTTAGGTTTCCCGCAAGGGTTACCGGACAGTTTGAAATAAAAGAAGCAAAGTACTTAGGCTTTGATAGCTTAAGTACTTTGTTCTCTAACACCTAATTGTAGTTCTCTTAGCAGAGAGTAATCAATACACACGGGAATAGTTCAATGGTAGAATAGAGGTCTCCAAAACCTTTGATCAGGGTTCGAATCCTTGTTCCCGTGCAAAAAATTAATTATGGCTAAAGTAGTTCAATTTGTTAAAGAATCGTATGAAGAAATGACCCAGAAGGTTACCTGGCCTACATGGGGAGAATTGCAAAATTCTGCGGTGCTGGTTTTGGTAGCTTCACTTATTATTGCTTGTGTAATATTTGCAATGGATAAGGGATCTACTTTTGTTTTAGATACTTTTTATAAATCACTTTCTAATTAATATAGCTTAAATGAACGATCAGTTGAAATGGTATGTAGTTAGAGCTGTTAGCGGTAAAGAAAAGAAAGTAAAACAGTATATCGATTCTGAAATTAGCCGTTTAGGATTTTCTCATCTGGTTCCTCAGGTATTGATCCCTATGGAGAAATACTATCAGATGAAAGATGGGAAGAAGATTGCTAAAGAGCGCAATTTTTATCCTGGATATGTTTTGATTGAAGCTATTTTAGATGGAGAATTAGAGCACATTATTAAGAATATTAATAGTGTGATTGGCTTTTTAGGGGATAAGGGTGGAAACCCGGTTCCTATGCGTCAGGCGGAGGTTAACCGCATTTTAGGTAAAGTTGATGAGATGAGCCAGCAGAGCGAAACCATGAACGTAGCTTATTATGTAGGCGAGAACGTAAAAGTTATGGATGGGCCATTTAATGGTTTCACCGGCGTTATTGAAGAGGTTAACGAAGAGAAGAAAAAATTAAAGGTTATGGTTAAGATTTTCGGAAGAAAAACTCCATTGGAGCTTAACTATATGCAAGTAGAAAAAGAGTAGATAAAGATCTTAAATGTTACATGCTTCCACATTTTAACATTGAGTATTACAAATTAACAAAAACAGAAAATGGCAAAAGAAGTCAGTGCACTTGTTAAGTTACAGATCAAGGGTGGAGCTGCAAATCCATCGCCACCGGTAGGACCTGCTTTGGGTGCTAAAGGGGTGAACATTATGGAGTTTTGCAAGCAATTCAATGCTCGTACCCAAGATAAGCCCGGTAAAGTATTACCAGTTGTAATTACTGTTTATGCTGACAAGTCTTTCGAATTTATCATCAAAACCCCTCCGGTTGCTATCCAGTTAAAGGATGCTACTAAATTAACGAGTGGTTCTGCTGAGCCCAACCGTAAGAAAGTTGGTTCGGTGACTTGGGATCAGGTTAAGTCAATTGCTGAAGATAAAATGACTGATTTAAATGCTTTCACTATCGAATCGGCAATGAGTATGGTTGCCGGTACAGCACGCAGTATGGGAATCACCGTTAGCGGTGACGCACCTTGGACAAATTAATTAACAAAAAACAGTTTACAACAGTGGCTAAATTAACAAAAAATCAAAAAAAGGCACATGCTAAACTAGAATCTGGTAAAACGTATTCTTTAAAGGATGCGGCTGCTTTGGTTAAAGAGATTACTACAACTAAATTTGATGCATCGGTTGATATCGATGTTGCTTTAGGTGTAGATCCGCGTAAAGCGAATCAAATGGTTCGTGGTATCGCAACTTTACCACATGGTACAGGTAAAACTGTACGTGTTTTAGTTCTTTGTACTCCTGATAAGGAAGAAGAGGCTAAAGCTGCAGGAGCAGATTTCGTAGGTTTAGACGAATATGTAGCTAAGATTGAAGGTGGATGGACTGATGTTGACATTATTATCACTACTCCTGCTTGTATGGCAAAAGTAGGTAAACTGGGCCGCGTTTTGGGTCCACGTAACCTTATGCCAAACCCTAAATCAGGAACTGTTACTAACGAAGTTGGTAAAGCAGTTACTGACGTAAAAGGCGGTAAAATTGATTTTAAAGTTGACAAAACAGGTATCATTCATGCTTCAGTAGGAAAAGTATCATTCCCAGCAGAAAAAATATATGAAAATGCATTAGAAGTACTTCAGGTAATCTCTAAGCTAAAACCATCTGCTGCAAAAGGAACTTATTTTAAGAGCATTCATGTTTCTTCTACAATGAGTCCTGGAATTGCAATCGAAACTAAATCAGTAGCGGGGATCTAATTATGAACAGAGAAGAAAAACACGAAGTCGTTTCGGCTCTTCAAGTGAAGATGCAGGAATTCGGTAATTTTTACATTGCCGACACATCAAGCTTATCTGTTGAGAAAGTAAACAGTATCCGTCGTAAATGTTTTGAAAGCGGGATTGAAATGCAGGTAGCTAAAAATACTTTGATCAGAAAAGCGATCGAAGGATTAGAAGGTGATGCATCAGAGATCTTTGTTGCGCTTAAGGGTCAGTCAGCATTATTGTTTTCAACAGTAGGTAATGGTCCAGCTAAGCTGATCAAAGCTTTGAGAAAAGGATCTGATAAACCAGTGCTTAAAGCAGCTTATATCGATTCAACAGTATTTATCGGTGACAACCAGTTAGATACTTTAGTGAGCTTGAAATCAAGAGAAGAGCTTATTGGAGATATCGTTGGATTATTACAATCACCAGCTAAAAATGTTATTTCGGCACTTAAGTCAAGCGGTGGCAAAATTGCAGGAATTGTTAAAACTCTACAAGAGAGAGAAGGTTAAGGAACACCTTATAAGTTCAAATTAAATAAATTATTTTACGTAAATTTTTAAAAATCTATAAAAATGGCAGATTTAAAAGCGTTTGCTGAGCAATTGGTAAACTTAACAGTTAAAGAAGTTAACGAATTAGCTCAAATCTTAAAAGACGAGTATGGTATTGAACCAGCTGCTGCTGCAGTTGCTGTTGCAGGTCCTGCTGGTGATGCTGCTCCTGCGGCTGAAGAGAAATCAACTTTTGATGTAATCTTAAAAGAAGCTGGTGGTCAGAAATTAGCAGTTGTTAAATTGGTAAAAGACTTAACTGGTTTAGGTTTGAAAGAAGCTAAAGATCTAGTTGACGGTGCACCTAAAGAATTAAAAGCTGGTGTTGCTAAAGACGAAGCTGAAGCTTTGAAAAAACAATTAGAAGAAGCTGGAGCTGTAGTTGAAATTAAGTAATCGCTTAATTTTAATATAACTTTAACCGTAGACTCCGACTGAATAGTCGGAGTCTATACCTGTTTATAAACATTTCATCTTGTTTGGTTGGTGAGATTGTTTAACGGCTAACCAAACAAATAGTTTATTCTTAAAGTAAATTAACTTTAGTCCATTGGCAAATAAAGTCGACCAAAGAGTAAATTTTGCACGTAGTAAGCATATCATAGATTACCCAGATTTTCTAGATGTGCAGTTGCAATCATTCAGAGAATTCTTTCAGATAGAAACAACTTCGGATAACCGTCACACTGAGGGATTATTTAAGGTGTTCGCTGAAAACTTCCCAATCACTGATTCCAGAAACATTTTTGTTTTGGAGTTCCTTGATTATTTTATTGACCCACCACGTTATGATATACCTGAGTGTATTGACCGTGGGTTAACTTATAGTGTTCCGTTGAAGGCAAAGCTTAAGCTTTCTTGTAACGATGCAGAACACGAAGATTTTGAAACCATCATACAAGATGTATACCTGGGAACCATACCATATATGACTCCTAAGGGTACGTTTGTGATTAACGGTGCAGAGCGTGTGATTGTATCTCAATTGCATAGGTCTCCTGGTGTGTTCTTCGGTCAAAGCCGTCACACTAACGGAACCAAGCTTTATTCTGCCCGTGTAATTCCTTTCAAAGGATCTTGGATTGAGTTTGCAACTGACGTAAATAACGTCATGTATGCTTATATCGATCGTAAGAAAAAATTCCCGGTTACCACATTATTGCGTGCTATCGGTTATGATTCTGATAAAGACATCCTTGAATTGTTTGATCTAGCCGATGAGGTTAAGGTTAGCAAGTCAGGATTGAAGAAATATATCGGTCGTAAGCTTGCCGCAAGGGTATTAAGAAAATGGGTTGAAGATTTTGTTGATGAAGATACCGGTGAGGTAGTTTCTATAGATCGTAACGAAGTAATCTTAGACAGGGATACTGTTTTAGAAGATGACCATATTGATATGATCATTGACGCTGGTGTTAAAACGATCATCTTATCAAAAGATGATGGTGCAAGCCAGGCTGATTATACCATTATATATAATACTTTACAAAAAGATACTTCTAACTCTGAGAAAGAGGCTGTTGAAAACATCTATCGTGCTTTGCGTAATGCAGAACCACCTGATGAAGAAACTGCAAGAGGTATCATCGAGCGTTTGTTCTTCTCGGATAAACGTTATGACTTAGGTGATGTGGGTAGATACCGTATCAACCGTAAGTTGAAAATGGATACCCCTGATCACGTAAAAGTTTTAACGAAAGCAGATATCATTGCGATTGTTAAATACCTGATCAAACTGATCAACTCTAAAGAAGAGGTGGATGATATTGATCACTTGTCGAATCGTCGTGTTCGTACAGTAGGTGAGCAATTGTACGCTCAATTTGGTGTTGGTTTAGCGCGTATGGCCCGTACCATTCGTGAGCGTATGAACATTCGTGACAACGAGGTATTTACTCCAACTGATTTGATCAATGCCCGTACTTTATCGTCGGTTATTAATTCATTCTTTGGTACCAACCAGCTGTCGCAGTTCATGGACCAGACTAACCCTTTGGCTGAGATTACACACAAACGTCGTTTGTCAGCTTTAGGTCCAGGTGGTCTTTCACGTGAACGTGCCGGTTTCGAGGTGCGTGACGTTCACTACACTCACTATGGTCGTTTATGTACAATTGAAACACCAGAGGGACCGAACATTGGTTTGATTTCTTCTCTATGTGTTCATGCTAAGATCAATAACTTAGGTTTCATTGAAACTCCTTATAAAAAAGTAGATAATGGTGTTGTGTCTGTAGACGAGCCTGTTATTTATCTTTCTGCTGAGGATGAAGATGGTAAGACAATTGCACAGGCAAATGCCGAGTATGATGATAAAGGTAATTTCACTACTCCTCGTGTTAAAGCACGTTATGAGGGTGACTTCCCGATCATTGAGCCAGAGAAACTGGATCTAATGGACGTGGCACCGAATCAGATTACTTCAATTGCAGCTTCATTGATTCCTTTCCTTGAGCATGATGATGCGAATAGGGCATTGATGGGATCGAACATGCAACGTCAGGCCGTACCATTGTTGCGTCCTGAGGCTCCTATCGTTGGTACAGGTTTGGAAGGTCGCGTTGCACGTGACTCAAGAACACTGATCAATGCAGAAGGTGATGGTGTTGTTGAATATGTTGATGCTAACGAGATTACCATTAAATATGTAAGAAACGATGGAGATCGTTTGGTATCATTTGAAGGTGATAGCAAAACTTATAAATTAATCAAATTCAAGAAAACCAACCAAAATACTTGTATCAACTTGAAACCTATCGTTAAGAAAGGTCAGAAAGTTGTTAAAGGACAAGTGCTTTGCGAAGGATATGCTACTGAGAATGGTGAACTGGCACTGGGAAGAAACTTAAAAGTTGCTTTCATGCCTTGGCAGGGATACAACTTTGAGGATGCGATCGTAATTAACGAGCGTATTGTCAGAGAAGATATCTTTACCTCTTTACACATTGAAGAGTTTGAATTGGAAGTACGTGATACAAAACGCGGGGAAGAGGAATTGACACCAGATATCCCTAACGTTTCTGAGGAAGCTACTAAAGATTTAGATGAAAATGGTATCATCCGTATTGGTGCTGAGGTTAAGGAAGGCGATATCCTGATTGGTAAAATTACGCCTAAAGGAGAATCTGATCCTTCACCGGAAGAGAAATTACTACGTGCGATATTTGGAGATAAAGCAGGTGATGTGAAAGATGCATCATTGAAAACTCCTCCATCTATTAAAGGTGTTGTAATTGATACCAAATTGTTCTCAAGAGCTAAGAAAACTACTAAAGCCGAAGAAAAATCAGCTATAGAGAAGTTGGACAAGAGGTATGAGATCGCTACTACAAATCTTAAAAACGAACTGGTAGATAAATTGTTCCAGATTGTAAATGGTAAAACATCACAAGGTGTTTACAACGTTTATAAGGAATTGTTGTTCCCTAAAGGAGCGAAGTTTACTCAGAAAAGTTTAGCTGATTTAGAATATGCACACATCAACCCATACAAATGGACAACTGATGATGACAAAAATGATCAGATTAAGCTGTTGATACACAACTATGGTATTCGTGTGAACGAAGAGCTGGGTGCGTATAAACGCGATAAATTTGCGATTAGTGTCGGTGATGAACTGCCATCTGGTATTGTACAAATGGCTAAAGTTTATGTAGCGAAAAAACGTAAATTAAAAGTAGGTGATAAGATGGCCGGACGTCACGGTAACAAGGGTATTGTTGCCCGTATTGTACGTGATGAAGATATGCCATTCTTAGAAGATGGAACTCCGGTTGATATCGTGTTGAACCCACTGGGTGTACCTTCACGTATGAACCTTGGACAGATCTACGAAACTGTATTGGCATGGGCCGGTAAAGAACTGGGTGTGAAATTCGCTACTCCGATCTTTGATGGTGCTAAGCACAATGAGGTTGAGGATTGGATCGCCAAAGCAGGATTACCAGCTTCAGGCCGTACTTATTTGAACAATGGTTTAACGGGTGAGAAATTTGACCAGCCAACAACAGTGGGTATTATTTACATGCTGAAACTTGGACACATGGTTGATGATAAGATGCACGCCCGTTCAATCGGACCATACTCATTAATTACACAACAACCATTGGGTGGTAAAGCCCAGTTCGGTGGTCAGCGTTTTGGTGAGATGGAGGTTTGGGCATTGGAGGCATTTGGTGCTGCCAATATTCTACAGGAGATCCTGACTGTGAAGTCGGATGATGTTATCGGTAGAGCTAAAACTTACGAAGCCATTGTAAAAGGTGAGAATCTTCCTACACCTGGTGTACCAGAATCATTCAATGTATTGGTACATGAGTTACGTGGATTAGGTTTAGATATTACGTTAGACTAATGTTGAAAGTTATTTCGTTGGAGTGTTTAGAAGCTTGTCTGAAGGACACTCCAACTTTTTAAATTTTTCAACTTTCAAACAAAAGAGCTATGTCTTACAAAAAGGATAATAAATTAAAAAGCAATTTCACCTCGATCACCATTAGTTTGGCATCGCCGGAGGCTATTTTAGAGCGCTCAAGTGGTGAGGTGTTGAAACCTGAGACTATCAATTACCGTACTTACAAACCTGAGCGTGATGGTTTGTTTTGCGAGCGTATTTTTGGTCCCGTAAAAGATTACGAATGTCATTGCGGTAAATACAAGCGTATCCGTTATAAAGGTATTGTTTGTGACCGTTGTGGTGTTGAGGTAACTGAGAAAAAAGTACGCAGAGAGCGTATGGGACACATCAATTTGGTGGTTCCTGTTGCGCACATCTGGTATTTCCGTTCATTGCCTAACAAAATCGGTTACTTATTAGGTTTACCTACTAAGCGCTTAGACCTGATCATTTACTACGAGCGTTATGTAGTAATCCAACCGGGACTAATGGCTGAAGAAGGTATTCAGTATATGGACTTCTTAACTGAAGAAGAATATCTGGATATTTTAGATAAGTTACCTAAAGAGAATCAATATTTAGACGATAAAGACCCTAATAAATTTGTAGCCAAAATGGGTGCAGAGGCTTTAGAGGATTTATTGAAACGTATTGATTTAGATACTTTATCATATAACCTGCGTCACCAGGCTGCAAACGAAACTTCTCAGCAACGTAAAAACGAGGCTTTAAAACGTCTTCAGGTTGTAGAGGCTTTCCGTGGTTCAAGAACACGTATTGAGAATAACCCTGAGTGGATGATTATTAAGATCGTTCCGGTTATTCCACCAGAATTACGTCCATTGGTTCCATTGGAAGGTGGTCGTTTCGCGACTTCTGACTTAAATGATCTTTACCGTCGTGTGATCATCCGTAACAACCGTTTGAAGCGTTTGATCGAGATCAAGGCTCCGGAGGTAATTTTGCGTAATGAGAAACGTATGTTACAGGAAGCTGTAGATTCGTTATTTGATAACTCACGTAAAGTTAATGCGGTAAAAACTGAAGGTAACCGTGCTTTGAAATCTCTTTCAGATATTTTGAAAGGTAAACAAGGTCGTTTCCGTCAGAACTTATTGGGTAAACGTGTGGATTATTCAGCTCGTTCAGTAATTGTTGTAGGTCCAAACCTAAAATTACATGAGTGTGGTTTGCCAAAAGATATGGCAGCAGAGTTGTTCAAACCATTCATCATTCGTAAGATGATTGAAAGGGGTATTGTTAAAACAGTAAAATCTGCAAAGAAAATTGTAGACAGGAAAGACCCGTTAGTTTGGGATATTCTTGAAAATGTTTTAAAAGGACACCCTGTATTGCTAAACCGTGCGCCTACGTTGCACAGATTGGGTATCCAGTCTTTCCAACCTAAATTGGTAGAAGGTAAAGCGATCCAGTTGCACCCATTAGTTTGTACGGCATTCAACGCGGATTTTGACGGTGACCAGATGGCGGTTCACTTACCATTGGGTCATGCCGCAATATTAGAAGCGCAAGTATTGATGCTTGCTGCACACAACATTTTGAACCCTGCAAACGGAACTCCTATTACTGTACCTTCACAGGATATGGTTTTGGGTCTTTATTACATTACTAAAGGCCGTAGAACTGATGATACCCGTGTAGTTAAAGGACAGGATTCTATATTCTATTCTCCTGAGGAAGTAATCATTGCTTACAATGAGAAACAAATTGATCTTCATGCATTTATCAAAGTAAAAGTAAATGTAAAAGACGAGAATGGAAATATTGTAAACAGGCTGACAGAAACTACTGTCGGACGTGTTTTATTTAACCAGATGGTTCCTGAGGAAGTTGGTTATATCAATGAGCTGTTGACCAAAAAATCTCTTAGAGATATCATTGGTGAAGTAGTAAAAATCACTGGTATGGCACGTGCTTCCAAGTTCCTTGATGATATCAAAGAATTAGGATTCCAAATGGCATTCAGAGGAGGTTTATCATTTAATTTACAAGATGTAAACATTCCTGTTGAGAAACATACATTATTGCAACAAGCTTCTGCTGAGGTTGAAGAGGTAAGGAATAACTATAACATGGGATTCATTACCAACAACGAGCGTTACAATCAGATCATCGATATCTGGACTCGTATCAATAACCGTTTAACATCATTCGTGATGAACCAGTTATCGAGTGACAACCAAGGTTTCAACTCTGTGTATATGATGCTTGATTCAGGTGCCCGTGGTTCTAAAGAGCAGATTCGTCAGCTTTGCGGAATGAGGGGATTGATGGCTAAGCCTCAGAAATCTGGTTCAGGTGGTGAGATTATTGAAAACCCGATCTTATCTAACTTTAAAGAAGGATTGTCAGTATTGGAATACTTTATCTCTACCCACGGTGCGCGTAAAGGTTTGGCGGATACGGCGTTAAAAACTGCAGATGCTGGTTACCTGACACGTCGTTTGCATGATGTGGCTCAGGATATGATCGTGAATTCTGAAGATTGTGGTACTTTGAGAGGTATGTATACTACTGCTCTTAAAGACAATGAGGATATCGTTGAACCATTATATGACAGAATCTTAGGCCGTATTTCACTGCATGATGTATTCAATCCATTGGATGGAAAACAACTTGTTGGTGCTGGAGAGGATATCACAGAAGAGATTGCAAAAGCAATTGAGGAATCACCTGTAGAAGGCGTAGAAATTCGTTCGGTATTGACCTGCGAAAATCAAAGAGGAGTTTGTGCATTGTGCTACGGACGTAACTTAGCTACTGGTAAACGCGTTCAAAAAGGAGAAGCTGTCGGTGTAATTGCTGCACAGTCGATCGGTGAGCCGGGTACACAGTTGACACTTCGTACATTCCACGTGGGTGGTACCGCCTCAAACATTGCAGCAGAATCTCAGATCATTGCTAAATTTGATGGTATCATCGAATTTGAGAATGTTCGTACTGTTTCTACTAAAACTGAAGAAGGCGAGACTCAAATTGTACTGGGCCGTTCAGGAGAGTTCAAGATCGTTGAGCCAGGTACTGGTAAGGTGATCATGACAAATAACATTCCTTACGGTTCATTCTTATATGTTGAGGATGGTACTAAAATCACTAAAGGAGATAGAATTTGTTCGTGGGATCCATATAATGCTGTTATTATCTCCGAATTTGCCGGTAAGATCGAATTTGATGCAATCGTTGAGGGTGTTACCTTCCGTGAAGAGTCAGATGAGCAAACTGGTCACCGTGAGAAAGTAATTATTGATACACGTGATAAAACCAAAAACCCTTCAGTACGCGTTGTAGATAAGAAAGGTGAACTGATCAGAGGATATAACATCCCTGTTGGCGCACACATCGCAATCGACGAAGGAGATATGGTTCAGACTGGTCAGATCTTAGTTAAGATACCTCGTGCAACTGGTAAAACAAGGGATATTACGGGTGGTTTGCCACGTGTAACCGAATTGTTTGAAGCACGTAACCCATCTAACCCTGCTGTAGTAACAGAGATTGATGGTGTGGTAACTTTAGGTGGTGTGAAACGTGGTAACCGCGAGATCACTATCGAATCTAAAGATGGTGAAGTTAAAAAATACCTGGTTCCATTGTCTAAACACATCCTGGTACAGGATAATGACTTTGTAAAAGCAGGTATGCCATTATCTGATGGTTCTATTTCACCTGCTGATATATTAGCAATTAAAGGCCCTGCTGCTGTACAAGAATACTTAGTAAATGGTATCCAAGAGGTTTACCGTTTACAAGGTGTGAAAATCAACGATAAACATTTCGAGGTTATTGTACACCAGATGATGCAGAAAGTACATATCGAAGATCCGGGAGATACCAGTTTCTTAGAGAACAACTCTGTAGACCGTTGGGACTTCATGATAGAGAATGATGAGATCTATGACAAAAAAGTTGTAGTTGAGGCCGGTGATTCAAACGCTGTAAAACCAGGTCAGATTCTTTCATTACGTAAATTAAGAGATGAGAATTCTCAATTGAAACGTAAAGATCTGAAACAAATTGAAGTTCGTGATGCAAGACCTGCAACAGCGAGTTCAATTCTGCAAGGTATTACACGTGCTTCATTAGGTACGAAATCATTTATCTCTGCGGCTTCATTCCAGGAGACAACGAAAGTATTGAACGAAGCAGCAATTGCTGGTAAACGTGACAATATGCTTGGATTAAAAGAAAACGTAATCGTTGGACACTTAATCCCTTCAGGTACAGGTGTACGTGGATATGAGCGTATCATTGTTGGTTCTCAGGAAGAATACGATAAGTTATTAGCTTCGAAACAAGAAGAAGTAGAAGCATAATTTTAGTTAATTTTTTTAGAGTCCCCCTTCTTAATCGTCGGGGGACTTTTTTTATGCATTATATTTATAGACAGGTATTTTTTTAAATCTATGATAAATGCTTGTTCAGTTTTTTTAAGTTTGTTATATGGAAGAACAAAATCAAGACAATCAATTAAATATTGAGCTTTCTGAGGAAGTAGCAGAAGGTATATTTTCAAATCTGGCGATCATCACTCACTCTAATACAGAGTTTGTACTGGACTTTATCAGGGTGATGCCGGGCGTACCAAAAGCGCGTGTGAAGTCCAGGATTATCCTGACTCCAGAACATGCAAAAAGATTGCTTGGAGCGATGCAGGATAATATAGAAAAATATGAGGCGATCAACGGGCGTATAAAAACCCAGGATGAGCCTCCGGGTTTTCCGATGAACTTTGGTGGGCCGGCGGCCCAGGCCTAATCTATAATTTTATGGATATGATTGATGACAGCATCAGTTTGGTTTGGTTCAAACCAGGTGATGCTGTCATCTTTTCTAAACCAGGTTAATTGCCTTTTGGCAAATCTCCTTGTATTTTGCTTGATTTTATCGATAGCTTCCTGAAGAGAGCTTTCTCCGTCGAGATAAGCGAATAATTCGGAATAACCAACGGTGTTTAATGCATTGTAACTTCTGAAAGGAGATAAGCCTCTTACTTCATCCAATAACCCCTTGTCCATCATGTGGTCTACCCTGAGATTGATACGTTCGTATAGCTTGCTCCGGTCAGTATTTAATCCGATTTTAATGATGTCAAACGGTCTGATTTTCTTACTGTTGGTAAGAAATGAAGAGAGTTTTTGTCCAGTTGAAAGATAAAACTCCAGGCCCCTTATCATTCTCTGGGGATTGGCCTGATCTACTTTTGTATAGTATTCGGGATCATATTCACTCAATTGTTTTTTTATGGGCTCAATACCTTCCTGTGCCAACAATTCATTAAGTGAGTTTCTGATGTTGAGGTCTGTCTGGGGCAATTCATCCAGACCATCGCATAGCGCATTTATATATAGGCCAGAGCCACCTACTATCACTAAAAGATCATGTTTTTTATACAGTTCATCCATCAGGGCAAGTGCCTGTAATTCAAAATCACCTGTGCTAAAAAGTGTTTCTATACTATGGGAATTGATGAAATGATGAGGTGCTTCTGCAAGTTCTTCTGGCGAGGGCTTGGCGGTGCCTATCTCCATTTCCCTGAAAAACTGGCGGGAGTCTGCGGAGATGATTTCAGTAGAAAACTGCTTTGCTATTTCAATAGCTAGAGCAGTTTTCCCGATGGCTGTAGGTCCTACAACCACGATTAGTGTTTTATTTGATGCCATAATCAGGCATTAATAATCTTCTTCTTTATATTCTTCGTCTTCGTAGTTGTCATTATCCGAAAATTCATCAGCTTCTTCTGATTCGTCTTCTGCATCGTCAGCTTTTTCTTCAGTATTGATTCCTCTACCGCCCATTGCTTCCAGTTCTTCTGTATCTTCAGGAACAAAGTCCATCTCATTGAGAAAATCAAATTCTGTAGACACAGGGTTTGATGATACGGCTACCGCTCCGAAGTTATTCTTGTCGATGATTTTAGGGGCCTCTCCCGTACTTTTAACCAAATATGGGTATTCGATATTAGGATCTGTTTCAAGGATGATTTTAATAAGCTCTACGTGGAAATCAAAGGGCCTGTCGAAGTTGTAGATGTAATAAAATTTCTGATGCGGGTCTTCAATAAAGCTACTCAATTTAGATTTCTCCATTAAAGCCACACCCCTGTCGATTTTGCGCTGATTTGGTAAATAAGCGATTTCGTCACCTTTAATCCAATTGTCTGTGCTCACAAAAAAAGATGAAGATTTTTCTGCCGAATACCCAGTTGAGCGGTGTACTGCTTTATGCAAATCTTCAAATGTCTGGGTTGATTTTATATCGATTTCCCTTACTACTTCATCGAAATCTTCAAAACTTATTCTAAATCTGTAAATTGCCATTTGAGCTTATTTTCTAGCTATAAAATTAAAAAATAAAATATACTTTCTATAATTTGTATTCATGTGTAACCTGCAAATCTGCTAATTGTTTACAGGAGAGAGGCCTAATTCGTTTGCCTTACGAAGCATGAACTCCATGGCTTCTTCGTAAGAGTTGGTGATTTCGCCTTCCAGAATTGCTTCGCGGATTGCGTTTTTGATCAGTCCGACTTCCTTTCCTGCACCCAGGCCAAAGGTAGTCATGATGTCATTTCCACTGATGGGTGGCTGCCAGTTTCTGATCTTATCCCTTTCTTCCACATCCTTTAACTTCTGTTTTACCAGTTCAAAGTTATTGCGGTATTTCTTTACCTTATATTCATTTTTTGTGGTGACATCAGCGTTGCAGAGGATCATGAGGCTTTCAATATCTTCACCGGCATCAAACAACAGTCTTCTTACTGCAGAATCCGTAACTACTTCCTGGGCGAGCACAATGGGACGCAGGTGCAATTGTACCAGTTTTTGTACGTATTTCATTTTCTCGTTCAGCGGTAATTTCAGCTGTGCAAAAATCTGAGGAACCATACGCGCACCTTTGTCCTCATGACCGTGGAATGTCCAGCCATGGCCTTCTTCAAAACGCTTTGTAGCAGGTTTTGCGATATCATGAAGAATTGCTGCCCACCTCAACCAAAGATCGCTGGTAGCTTCGCATATATTGTCCAGCACCTGCAGGGTATGATAGAAATTATCTTTGTGCCCTTTGCCGTTGATGATTTCCACACCGTATAAATTGGCCATTTGAGGGAATATAAGGTGTAAGAGACCTGTATCAAACAAGTATTTGAAACCAACCGATGGAAGAGGCGACAGGATGATTTTATTAAGTTCATCAGTAATGCGCTCTTTGGAGACAATGCTGATTCTGGCTTTTTGCTGACTGATGGCTTCTAGTGCTTGCTCGTCTATAGAAAATCCAAGTTGTGACGCAAATCTGATGGCCCGCATCATGCGCAGCGGATCATCTGAAAATGTAACCTCAGGATCCAATGGCGTTCTCATCAATTTGTTTTGCAGATCCTCAGTGCCGTTAAAAGGATCAACGAGTACTCCGTAGGAATCCTTGTTTAACGATATTGCCAGGGCATTGATGGTAAAATCCCTCCTGAGCTGATCATCTTTGATAGTGCCGTTTTCTACGATTGGTTTTCTGGAATCTGACCGGTAGGATTCTTTTCTGGCGCCTACAAACTCGATTTCAAGATCCTGAAATTTTAGCATTGCAGTACCGAAATTCTTAAAAACTGCAACTTTTACTTTGAGCTGTGCGGCAACCAGTTCAGCAAATTCAATTCCATTGCCCAATACGACAATGTCAATATCCTTTGAAGGTCTTTGAAGAAAAATATCGCGTACATATCCACCTATGACGTATGCTTCGATGTCATGCTTAGCGGCAGTATCGGCAAGAACCTTGAAAACAGGATGTTGTAGATGTTTCTCCATTGCTGAACTGCAAAAGTACTAAAACTTACCTTCTAATAAAGGAAAATTGGCCGCCGGGGGCTAATTTCATTATAGTAGATGGTTTTTTGCGTTCACGGAGATCTTGTTCCAGGTCTACCACCAAATCCACTGCATCTTTGATTTCATCACTTATTTCATCGAAAATAGCTGGTGTAGGTTGGCCTGATATATTTGCGGAGGTAGAGGTGATCGGCTTCCTGAAGCGTTGTATCAATTGCTGGCAGAAGTCGTGTTTTACAATACGGATACCTACGCTTCCATCTGCATTAATTACATTTTTAGCCAGGTTCTTCGCATTAGAAAAGATAATGGTCAATGGGTTTTCTGCGTATTCTATCAGATCGTAGGCGACATCAGGTACGTCGCTTACATAGCTCTGTAGTTTATTGTCAGTGTCGAGAAGAATGATGAAGCTTTTGTCTTCCGCGCGGCCTTTAATTTTGGCTATTTTAGCTACGGCTTCTTCATTGGTTGCGTCGCAGCCCAGTCCCCAAACGGTATCTGTCGGATACAGGATGACACCTCCATTTTTAAGAACAGTCAATGCTTTTTCTATTTCTTGTTTTAACATCATTAATTGTTTTTAGCAGATAATGTCGTGTTGTACACGTTGATCATATCATTGGCGATCACTTCATTGTCGAATTTCTTAACGTAGGTCAAACCTTCAGTTATCATTTGTTGCTGTAATTGGGGGTTAGCGATGATTTGATTGATTGCTGACGCCAATGCAGCATGATCCAAAGGAGAAACATAGAGGCTCTTATTTCCGCCAGCTTCTTCCAGACAAGAACCTGTTGCCGCAACTACAGGTACTTTACTATACATGGCCTCAATAATTGGTATGCCAAATCCTTCATATAGAGAAGGGTATGCAAGAACTTTAGCCATTTGGTAGATGGCAGGAAGTTCGTTAAATGGAACATTCTGAAGGAATATGACACGTTCTCTTAATTCCAGTTTATCGATTTCCTGATTCACCAGTTCCATATACCCGGTTTTTCTGCCTACAACTACCAACTTGTAAATCGGGTCTACATTCTTTAATGCTTTGATGAGCGTGACCAGGTTTTTCCGGGTTTCGATAGTTCCTACATTTAAAATGTAGTTTGCGGGAAGAGAAAATTTAGCACGAACTGTTTCATTAAATTTGGCGTCTGCATCAGCTTTGAAACTATCATCACAACTCTGGTAGACGACATCAATCTTGTCGGGACTGATGTTGAAAAAACTGATGATGTCCCTTTTGGTACATTCGCTAATGGCGACGATCCTGTCTGCATGCCTGCAGGCATATTTAGCCTTCAGCTTATAAATGAAGCGGTCTATGATTTTAAAATACTGAGGGAATTTTAAAAAGATCAGATCGTGAATGGTGACGATGCTGGCTATCCCGGTCTTATCTATTCCCAAAGGGATCTCATGACTAAGACCATGAAAAAGATCTACTTTGTCGCTGATGAGCTGTTTTTTTATTCCTGAAGTCCGCCAAAGCAAACCCGGGTTTTGTGGCATGCAAACCTTGATCTGTTTGTCTTTTAGGAAATTGGTGACCTGAGGACGGTCTTTTATTTTCGGCGTATAAACTAAGTATTGGTTTTGAGGGAAGAAAGATGCAAGCTGTGCAATTAACGAGCGGCTGTAATTTCCAAGTCCCGTAAAGTTGTTTGCTGCTCTTTTTCCGTCAAAACCAATCTTCATTATGTTTATACAGCTACGTTGTTTTCTCTCAAAGCATTATTAAGAGAAGTCTTTTTATCTGTAGATTCTTTACGCTGACCGATGATCAGTGCGCAAGGTACATGGTATTCTCCGGCAGGGAATTGTTTTGCATAACTACCTGGAATTACTACAGAACGTGCAGGCACGATACCTTTATATTCAACAGGAGTCGGTCCGGTCACATCGATGATTTTAGTTGATGCAGTAAGTACCACGTTGGCACCCAATACAGCTTCAGTTTCTACGCGAACACCCTCTACAACAATAGCTCTTGAACCTAAGAAACAGTTGTCTTCGATGATCACAGGAGCAGCCTGAACAGGTTCCAATACACCACCGATACCAACACCGCCACTTAAGTGAACGTTTTTGCCAATCTGTGCGCAAGACCCTACAGTTGCCCAGGTGTCTACCATTGTACCTTCATCTACATAAGCGCCTATGTTTACATAAGAAGGCATCATGATAACTCCTTTAGACAAGTAAGCGCCATAGCGTGCACTTGCACCAGGGACAACCCTTACACCTAATTCTTTATAATTGGTTTTAAGTTTCATTTTATCATGAAACACAAAAGGACCTACTTCTGTAACTTTCATTTCTCTGATTGGGAAATAAAGAATTACTGCTTTTTTCACCCATTCATTGATTCCCCATGAATTTAGCACAGGCTCAGCAACACGCAGTTCGCCCTTGTCTAACTGCATAATTACAGTTTCAATTGCCTCGCAATACTGGCTGTATTCTAATAAAGTTCTATCTTCCCAAGCGGCTTCTACCAACTTTTTTAATTCTGCTATCATGATTTTTTTAAATTTTTGACCAAAATAAATGAATTTTATCATAATCCTTCAATATTATCTATTTTTGAAGAGCTATGAGTGAACAGGAAAAATTAAGAATTGATAAATACTTGTGGGCAATACGCTTATTTAAGACCAGAAGTTTGGCTACAGAAGCCTGTAAAGCAGGTCGTGTTAAGTTGAAGGGACAAAACCTCAAGCCTTCGGCAATCGTAAAGGCAGGAGATGTTTATCAGGTTTCCAAAGGGATAGAGAAAAAAGTAATAGAGGTGGTCGAATTGCTTTACAATAGGGTAGAGTCTAAGATCGCAGTGACAAAATATAAAGACATTACTCCGGTGGAGGAAACTCATGCTTTTAAATCGATGTTCCATGCGCCTGCCCTAAAAAGAGACAGGGGTGCGGGAAGGCCAACTAAGAAAGACAGAAGAGAGACAGACGATCTGATAGAGGGATTGTTTGAAGAGGAGTAATCAGGGCTTTTCCAGGAGTCTCATTCTGTATGCCATCATGGCTGTTTTTCCGAGTTTTTTTAGTAGCTGATAATTGGCCACAGCGCCTACAGCCGCACCAACTACTGGTAACATTTGAGCAAGCTTGGCAATGTCGATGTAGTCGCGGTATTCCTGCTGAAAAGTCTTCCAGTCGAAATTGTCGGAGTTCTCAGGCAGGATATGTAATTTTTCATCCCAGTCTTCCAGGTGCAAGTATATTTTAGTGGCGCCGCGCTGACTGGAAAACGAGAGCTGGAAGATGTAAAGAATGTAGAGCCGTTCGCGGAAGTCTTTTACATCGAACCCATAAAGTGCCGCGATTTCAAAAAGCATTTTCATTTTGATGCCGATGAGCAGGGGAAAGTCGGCCATACTCATCAAGAATCCTCCTGCACCAGTGATACCACCTTCAGCAGCCCCTGTTTTACTGTAGCTTTCAATTTTGTCTTTTACCAGTGCTTCACGATGAATCATGCTCATCTCCACAGCAGGCAAAGCAGATGTGGTGTATTCAGAGCCGAACAGTACCGCACGGATCATGGCTTTTATTGCTGTGGTAATGGCATCGTGAACTTTATCAGGAATATAACTATTGATCTTTTTCTGAACTTTATCAGTCATGTTGTTCAGTAAAGAAGGTTTTTTCATCATTTCCCGCTTCCAGAATTCCAGTTCAATTTTTATCTGATCAGTATAGTTGTACATGCTTTTTAGACGCTGTTATTCTCTTGAGGTTACACGAAGCTAACACTGCTACTAGTAGTCATTCCGCATGGCCGATTGGTCCCATAGTTTAAATGCCTGCTGGGCTTCGTCTCTCAGTAATTGCGTAATTGGAAGCTGGCGTTCAGACATCGGTTTGCCGATCTCATCGTAGATGAAGTTGTCGTCAAAGCCAATATTTGCAGCATCAACTTTAGTATTGGCATAGTATATGGTCTGTATTTTAGCCCAGTAAATTGCGCTTAGGCACATAGGGCAGGGCTCGCAGCTGGTGTAGATGATGCATCCGCTAAGGTCGAATGTATTTAATGCCTGACAGGCAAGCCTGATGGCGGATACCTCAGCATGAGCAGTCGGGTCATTGGTTGTGGTTACCAGATTTGCACTTTTGGCAATGACTTGATTGTCTTTCACGATCACAGCTCCGAACGGTCCGCCGAGACTTTCCAGAACGTTGGCCTCGGACAGCTGAATAGCCATTCTCATAAAGTCTTCATGTACCTGTTTTTGCTTCATCATAAATTCAGTACAAAAAAAATGCCCCGGTTTAAAGCGGGGCATTTTAATTATCATTTATCAGATTATTTTTTCTCTGGTTTGTAAGCATCGTTCAGACCAACAATCACTTCGCTGGTTACATCCAGGCTTTCATCAGCAAACAGAATTGTTCCGTTTCCTTTTGAATAACTAAGTACCATTTTGTAGCCTTTCTTTTTTGCATATTCTTTTAGGTAATCAGCTACTTTATCATAAAGTTTTTCATTTTCAGCAGCCTGCTCATTTTGAAGAGCTGCGCCTGCATTTTGCTGATAAGCTTGTAATTCCTGTTGCTTACGTCCCAGTCTTTCTTCAGTAGCAGCCCTTTGATCAGCAGCCATTGTACTTTGCTGTTGTTGATATTGAGCAGCTTCACGCTGGAAAGCCTGACCTTTAGCAGCCATATCTTGCTGGGCAGCTTTAGCTTTAGCTTCCAATTTAACTTTCAGGTCTTTAAAGTACTGATATTTAGTAAGTAAAGAGTCAGAGTTTACGTATACAATTTTCTCGCTGTCAGCTACTGTAACCGCTGCTTTATCACCTGTTTTAGTAGTTGTTTCCTTGTTTTGGCAAGCTGCCATTAATGACACTATCGCTACTGCAGAAGCAATACCCGTAAATTTTGTTGTTAATTTCATTCTTATTTAATTTTAATAATTATTGTCTATCTCCAATGAGGGGTAATTTCAGCAAACTTAGATAAAAAATGTAATTTATCAAGCTTAATAGTTATCCACATTTGCGGTTAATTGGCCATAAATGGTTAAATTTGAATCTAAATGTTTTATTTAAAAATATGAGCGAAGAAAAAGATCCAAAGTCAAATTATTCGGCAGATAATATACAGGTATTAGAAGGTTTGGAAGCGGTGCGTAAGCGCCCTTCGATGTATATAGGCGACACCGGAATTAAAGGTTTGCACCACTTGGTTTACGAGGTTGTAGATAACTCAATTGATGAGGCATTGGCAGGACATGCTGATACCATATATGTAAATATACTTAAAGACAACTCAATCAGGGTTGAAGATAACGGTCGTGGTATTCCAACCGGTATCAATACAAAAGAACAAAAATCAGCACTTGAAATCGTAATGACGGTTTTACACGCCGGGGGTAAATTTGATAAGGATACCTATAAAGTTTCCGGAGGTTTGCATGGTGTGGGGGTAAGTTGTGTTAACGCATTATCTACACACCTGAAAGCGGAAGTGCACCGCGAAGGAAAGATCTGGGTACAGGAATATAATATTGGTAAACCGCTATATGAGGTTAAATCTATAGGCGATACCGACAAGCGTGGAACGATAGTAACGTTCACGCCTGATGCAACTATTTTTACGCAAACTACGGAGTATCGTTACGACACCCTAGCAGGCAGACTTAGAGAGCTTTCGTTCCTGAACAAGGGCATTAAACTTACACTTACTGATGAGCGTGAAGAGCTGGAAGATGGTTCTTTCTTTAGTGAGGTATTCCATTCACAAGGTGGATTAAAAGAATTTGTACAATTCCTGGATGGTAACCGTCCTTCGTTGATCGAAGAACCTATCTATGTGGAAGGGATTAAGAATGGCGTTCCTGTGGAGTTGGCATTGCAATACAATGACAGCTATGCAGAAAACGTACACTCGTACGTAAATAACATCAATACCCACGAGGGTGGAACTCACATTGCAGGTTTCAGAAGAGGTTTGACGAGAACGCTTAAGGCTTACGCTGATAAATCGGGCTTGTTGAAGAACGTGAAGTTTGAAATTACCGGTGATGACTTTAGAGAAGGTTTGACTGCAGTTGTATCTGTGAAGGTACAGGAACCTCAGTTCGAAGGCCAGACCAAAACCAAACTGGGTAATACAGAGGTAATGGGAGCGGTAGATATCGCTGTAGGTGAGGCACTGAACAACTACCTTGAAGAAAATCCAAGAGAGGCCAAACTGATCATCAATAAAGTAATCCTTGCTGCTACAGCACGTGCGGCGGCACGTAAGGCACGTGAAATGGTACAACGTAAGAGTGTGATGGGTGGCTCAGGCCTTCCGGGCAAACTTGCCGATTGTTCAGACAGCGATCCGGAAAAATGTGAGCTTTACCTGGTGGAGGGAGACTCCGCGGGTGGAACTGCAAAGCAGGGCCGTGACCGTAACTTCCAGGCGATCTTACCATTGAAAGGTAAAATTCTGAACGTTGAGAAAGCGATGGAGCATAAGATCTATGAGAATGATGAGATCAAAAATATGTTTACCGCATTGGGTGTAAGCATAGGAACTCCTGAGGATGATAAGGCATTGAACTTAGTTAAGTTGCGTTACCATAAGATTGTAATCATGACGGATGCTGATATCGATGGATCTCACATTACGACATTGATCCTTACGTTCTTCTTCAGATACATGAAAGCATTGATAGAGGCTGGTTATGTTTACATCGCAGCACCACCATTGTATCAGGTAAAAAAAGGTAAAGAGTTTGAATATTGCTGGAATGATGTACAGCGCGATGCTGCGGTACAACGTCTGAAAGGTGCCGGTAAAGAAGAAAGTGTACACATTCAGCGTTATAAAGGTCTTGGAGAGATGAACGCTGAGCAGCTTTGGGATACTACATTGAACCCGGCTACGCGTA
Organism: Pedobacter frigoris; assembly: GCF_032678645.1. Taxonomy (GTDB): domain Bacteria; phylum Bacteroidota; class Bacteroidia; order Sphingobacteriales; family Sphingobacteriaceae; genus Pedobacter; species Pedobacter frigoris_A. Next base: position 5,816 of record NZ_JAVTSP010000009.1, on the reverse strand, counting down.
CTTTGATGCAGGCTACTATAGAAAATGCAGCAGAATGCGATCATACTTTCTCTATGCTAATGGGTGATGATGTTGCTCCACGGAGAGATTTTATCGAAAGAAATGCGAAATATGCGAAGATCGACGCTTAATTGCCAGATCGTTTCATAAAAAAAGGCTTCCGGAATTCCGGAAGCCTTTTTTGTTTCTATGGCTATACTAAAGTGAGGTTTCGGTATATTTTTTAAAGTTGTCTAAGATTGCCTGCCAGCCACCCTGCTGCATTTCAATAGGGTTCGTATTTTCTGCATCAAAAGATTCAACAACTTTAGTGGTGTCACCCTCATCTGTGAAGGTGATTTTTACTTTTCTGCCATCAGCCATTGCATACTCAATCAGCTTGTGTTCTTCTACATTGGAATACACGCCTTCAAAATCAAAGCTCATGCTTCCGTCTTTGGCTGCCATTGTAGATTTGAATTTTCCTCCGGTACGAATGTCATTGTCTGCATAAGGCGTATGCCAGTCATCAGAAGCAAAACTCCATTTGGTGATGTGTTCAGGGTTTGTCCATGCTTCCCATACTTTTGCCACAGGGGCATTAACTGTGTTCTCTACTGTAATTACTGTTGGTTCCATATCTTTCAGTTTTTTAGATCTTTTTCTGATGTAAAATTAAGAGATGGGTTTTAGAAATAAGATGTAGAGTAATGACAATTTAAGGGGGGATTTATGACTATCCCCATTCTTTTATCATATTCGTACATTCCTCCATAGGTAGTCTGTCATTATATGATATCAAATGTTCTATTTTGCTTTTCCCATTTTCCCTGGTAATAAGATCGGATTCTACAATAGAACGAATTAACCAAAGTATACCCTTCACCTCAAGACGTTTAGATGTACAGAATTTTCTCAGCTTATTGTCTCCCGAAAGCACCGTCAATTTCAGTTTTGCAGCGTAATAATATACTGAACGATCAGCAGGTTCCAGCCCTTTGGGCATTTCCAGACGGTATATCTCGGCAATTTCATCGACGTTAAAATTATAAACTAACAAGTCGCCGCTCAGCAAAAATGCAGAAAGTTTTTCTTGCTGTCCGGCATGTAACTGGTCATAGACCTCTCTTGTTGTATGAATTTCCAGGTTTAGCTTAAACAGATAAGATATTAAATCAAGCTTTATAAGGTCAATAAAAATATTTGCATCTGTAACGGCTATCTTCATTCTGGACTGTTTATATGCTATTGTCTAAATATTGTTCTCTAAAATCGCCTAATGTCTGGTTATTCAACGCAGCAGCTTTAGTAGAAGAGATTACCTCTTGTGCAACTGCCCGCATTAGCAATTGTATAAAACGGTTTGATTCCTCTCTTCCATTATAATTATCTTTCTCCTGCTTTTTCAGGTTCTGATTGTATTTGATCATAAAATACTTCAGATAAGACTCAGAGACTAAACCAAGCACTTTTGCCCTGTACATAATTGCGGTCAGCGAGATGCCGTAATACTTTTTTATAGAGATGAGTTCATTGGTGTATACCGACTTACGTTTGCCACCGAAATATGACAACAGTTTTTCATCGGGGAGCAACATTGCTCCTGCAAAACAGTCGCACAAGCGTTCGGCAAGTTTTTCTTCCACCTGATCCAGGTTCATATACAGGTGCCCCAACTCATGTAGCACAGTAAATCGTTTACGTACCAAAGGAATTTCCTGATGATCGTTATATACAATTACACCCAGATCATTACCTATTACAGTTGATAAGCCCGAAAAAGAAGGATCTGCCACTGTTCTATAGACCTTTATGTTGTTTTCTTCCAGTAATTCTATGATATTATAAATAGGGTCAGTACCTATTTTAAGAATTTTTCTCATTTCCTTAGCAGCCATATCAGCCTCTTCGGTATTCTTTACCTGGTAAGACTTTATTTTAAATGGAAGTTTTCTCTCCATTCCCAGTAAGTTTTCCAGTTCAAGATATCTTTCCAGGTATTCTATGGTTGCGCTTTTTACTTTTTCCTGTTCCTTTACAAGTAATTTTTTAAGCTTCCTAAACTCGACATGCTCTAATACAACAGAATTATCCTTAAAGAAATAATCTAATGTAACGTGAAGCGCTTTGCAAAGTTGTGATAATATTTCGCTGTCCGGACTTTGTTCTCCAGCCTCCAGGCGATTTAGTGCCTGCTTGGATATGGAATTGCCCATTACATCAGATAGTTCCTGCAGGGACAGTCCGTTCATCTTGCGAGCGTTTTTTAATCTTTCTGGGAATTGTTTCATATGTATTCCTTGGTAAATCTATACTAAATAAAGTAAACCGACCAACTTATCGGACAAATTTAAATATTATTTCTATAATGTCCGGTAGATTGGTTACATTTGATCTGTAATTTGTTTAGTACAAAGCTTGTGCCTCAATAACAATTACGGGATAATTAACTTGTTATGAATACTAGAGAGAAAATTCCTGAGTCGGTAAAATTCCGGCTATGGGGCAAGGCTGCCGGTCGATGCCAATTTACGGGCTGCAATGAACCAATGTATTATGATCGCTTAACGAAAGCAGAGTTCAATACTGCATATCTGGCGCATATCTATGCAGTAAGTCCTGGTGGAAACAGGTATGATCCTGAGCTATCACCCAAGCTTGTTAAAGACATTTCAAATTTGATGCTGATGTGCGATAAACACCACCGTGACATTGATGATAAAGCAAATGAAGGCTATTATACAGCTCCGTTTCTTTTGCAGATGAAAGCTGCACATGAGCAGCGGATAGAACTGATTACAGAAATAGGCAGTGAACACCAAAGCCATGTTTTACTGTTTGGCGCAAAAATCGGAACTCATGAAGTGCCTTTATCTTATCGGGTTGCTGCTGAAGCCATGTTGCCTCATAAATACCCGGCTGGTACCTCTGCCATTGAACTTGGATTAAAAAATGCGGTTTTTGAAGATCATACATCAGAGTATTGGACTTTTCAGGAAAAGCAACTGGTCGAAATGTTCAACCGTCATGTATTGCCTTTAAAGGGTAGCCATGATGTACAGCATTTTTCCATTTTTGCTCTTGCACCCATACCTCTTCTAATTAGACTGGGCACATTACTTAGCGATATTTACAGCGCTGATGTTTATCAAAAACATAGAGAGCCCAATACATGGAAATGGCAAACCATAACAACGGATCATCCGATTAATTTTAGCAAACCATCAGACACAAGTGGTGTACCTGCGTTAAAAATTTCATTAAGCGGAACCATTACAGACGACCGGATAGCCAAGGTAATGGGTGGCGGAGCCAGTATATACCATATTACTATACCCGTACCTGATAATGATTTTTTAAAGAGCAAGGCGCATCTCGCAAATTTCAGAACCACTTTGCGGCATGCCTTAGATCACATCAAATCCATTCATGGCCATGATCAGGTGTTGCATGTGTTTCCCGCGGTTCCCGTATCTGCTGCTGTGGAATTAGGAAGAGTGTGGATGCCTAAGGCAGACATGGCCATGTGCATTTATGATCAAAACAACAAACTAAACAATTTTATACCAACCTTAACCATTAAACACCATGATTAATCTTTCATACAGTCAGAAACAAGAGTTAGGAGGTCTTTTAGAAAGATTAGCCACTTCTATCGACCTAACAGAAACACAATATAAAGATGCGATTTCAAGATACGAAGCGGTAAGTGCTTTTCTCGCAGATCCAGCGGGTAGTCTTGCTCCTTACAGGCCAGGTTGCAGATCACAGGGCTCTATCAGGATAGGTACCGCAGTAAATCCCGTAGACGAAGAATGTGAGTTTGATGTAGATGTAACCTGCTGGCTTGATATTTCTCTTCCAGTGGTACAGGCATTTGTAAAAGGGCTTATAGGAGACAGGTTTAAATCTGATGGAACATACAGATATATGCTGAAAGAAAAGAAACGTTGCTGGAGGCTTAAATACCATGAGGCAAGCAGGTTTCATATGGATATTGTACCTGCTATTTCGGATGATTTTAACTGGCTGCTGGCGCTGGGGGTTCCTTATAAATATGCCCAGCATGCCATCCTCATTACAGATAATACACTGCATAATTATTACGACAATTCATACGAACTTCCACGTAGCAATACTGAAGGATATGCCTTGTGGTTTACCGACATTATGCGAATTCAGGCTGACCAGATCAGAATGAAACTGGCTGCTGAACTGAGAATGAGTGTTGATCGCATCCCGGAATATAAAGTACGAACCCCATTACAAAGAGGAATTCAGCTGATGAAAAGGCATCGGGACATCATGTTTGGTGATGACGAGCTCAGACCGATCTCCATTATCATTACAACGCTAGCGGCAAAAGCCTACGAATTGGTTATGCAATCTCAAAGCAGTAATTTATTCTATGATATTATAGTTGCTATGGTTCGTTTGATGCCACGTTTTATTGAGTATAGGAATGGTATCGCATGGATTGTAAACCCAGTAAACCCGAATGAAAATTTTGCTGACAAATGGCAGGAAGATCAGGAACTGGCTGAGAGTTTCTTTCGCTGGCATACTGCTTTTTTAAACTCACTGGAAAATGAACGTTTGATAGACAAACCGGTTGTATTGGGAGATCACCTAAGGAAACATTTTGGGATACGGGCTGCCAATGCTGCACTTAACATTACCGGATATACCAGCGAAAATGAACGTATAGAAGGTCTGAAGAAAGCTGCTGCGGCCATTGCCGGAGATGCGGCTTATACAGACAGAAGGGGAAATGTAAACACAAGTAACCTCGGCGTAAAAAATGAACCACATAGATTTCACTTTGATGAAAGAAAGAATAAAGATCCCCAGAAAAAAAGGCTATAAGTATTTCTACCTGAATTCACAAAAGCAGTTGATAGAAAAGCATTACGATTTTCTAAAATGCAGAATCGAAAAAAATGTATTAAAATGCGTTGGCTGGATTCAGCCTGAGTTCTGTAGCAATGCTTACAAGGTATTAATTGAATATGTCGTGGGCAAAGAGCCTAAAACCACCATTCTATATCCGAATGTTAAACCCGGTGTGAAAATACATATGTATGGGGATCACAGCTTATGCCTTCACTATCCTCCGGATATGAAATGGACTGAACACACCAGGGTTTATCAATATACTGTTCCCTGGATTACAGAATGGATCATCTATTATGAACTTTATCTGGTGAACGGCGGGTTATGGGAGGGGAAAGAATCTCCAGCTCATTTGACAGACGCAACAATGAATGTCAATCAGGATTTGGATGACTAAATGAGTTTGGTTCCTTTAAAGTTCCACCCACACACTATCACTTACACTCATTTTGTCATCTGCCATAAACGAGATATAAGCATGCATTGGTTGATCGAGCAGGTTAGGGGGAAGTTCAAGAAAATCCCGGCCTTCTTTTCTCTGAGCTCCGCTGAATATATAAATCGCTTGCTGCTGGTTCGGGAAATAGGCGAGCAGCATGGTACGGTCGTTTTTAATACCCCATTCCATATCCGCTGCAACTTCCCAGGTAAATTCAATGCCATTTGGCAATAGTGAAACTGCCGGATTTATCGCAGGTTGTAGTGAACCTTTACTTACCAGCGCCTTGCTGTAGTCCATTTCTATATTAGGGTATTCGCCCTGCAAAGCATGCAGCTTATTATAGGAGAGCGCTTCGTTGTGTTGATGTTTGGTTGTACCTTCAACAGCGAAGAAAAAGCCTAGCTTAATGAATGGTAGAATAGGTTTTAGAAAAGCATTTGCAACTGCCATTTTCTGACGGTTAATGAGTTCCGGAATAGTAGGAGGTTTCGCGCGCTTACCA
>NZ_JAVTSP010000008.1:0-175646 GCF_032678645.1 Pedobacter frigoris | reverse complement strand
ATACTTATTTTAATGTTTCAGTTAAAAATTCATGTTAATTGTGTTTAGTGTATGCTTCATAATGATACCAAACCTTGAAGTTTTTGGCACTACTTTGATTATTAGTGGTTTATGTTTTTGAGTGTGTAAAAATATTGTAGAATCTCTCTACACTTTGTTGAATAAGGAAGCAGATTTAAGCGTGTTTCGCTATATTTACATAAATCACCAAGCTTATGTCAATCACATCACAGGAAGAACTTTTAGGAATGCAGCAAATCAGCAATGCCGTTGCGGAAACATTGAAACAAATGCGCGAACATGCTGCTCCGGGTATGACCACTAAGGAACTGGATGATTTTGGCGGCAAGCTGCTGAATGCAATGGGAGCCAAATCTGCACCAAGGCTGACTTACGACTTTCCGGGCTGGACCTGCATCAGCGTAAATAACGAGGTAGCACATGGTATCCCAGCTGAAAATAAAGTTCTGAAAGAAGGTGATCTGATCAATATTGACGTATCTGCAGAACTGAATGGCTTTTGGGCAGATAATGGAGGTTCTTTCATTTTGGGGGAAGATATTAATCAGCTTCAGCCGCTGGTAGATGCATCGAAACAGATTCTTAAGAAAGCCATAGCGCAAATCAAAGGGGGAGTTAAGATCGCTGAAATAGGTAGGTTAATAGAGACTGAAGCCAAGAAATCAGGATATAAAGTAATTAAAAACCTTGCAGGACATGGTGTAGGCAGGAGCTTGCACGAAGAACCTCATGAAATACTAAACTGTTACGATAGGTACAATACCGGCCGTTTCAAAAAGAATTCTGTAGTGGCCATAGAGACCTTTATCGCGACTAACTCCACTTATGCTGATCAGCAGGAGGACGGCTGGACATTAATAGGCAACAAAGGTGGCTTTGTAGCTCAGCATGAACATACCATTGTGGTTACCGACGGGCAGCCAATGATATTGACTTCAGTAAATGGCATCTGGAGTTAATTGACAGTCGATGGAAAGATTCGATGTTGATGCGCAGACATTAAATGACCTTCAGATTTTTGGAAAAGGAAAACGCGATAGGAGCGTATTTTCTACATTCAACTTCACCACAACATTGGGTGGACTGGAAAAACTAAGGATCATTTTTGAAAATCCCTTGATTGATGTCGAACTCATTGCCCACAGAAAACAGTTAATCGCCTTTTTGCAGGAAGAAGCTATCGAAATGGATTTTGATAAGGAATCCATAGATTTCATTGAATTCTTCTTAAACCAGAGAACGGAACCTAAACCTTTCAGTAAGTTCCGGGTGGTGAAAGATAGCGTGAACAACTTCACCGGGCTTACACAGGAGAGCTATAATAAACTGCGTGGCATTCATGGGATTTTAGACCTGATAAAAGTATTGCATGAGTTTTCGCAATGCTTAAATGACGATGGTCTTCCTGAACTCCTTTTGAATATAAAAACTGCTGTTTTGGAAATAACGGCAATACCTGATATAAAATCCGGCTTGAACACCCGGCCCCGAATATTAAACATTGCCGAACTGGCTAAGTGTGACTTCCTCATCAGAAAGACCTTATTGAAGAAAATCAAGGGGCTACTGGAACTGGTGTATCAGCTGGATGCTTACCTCTCTGTCGTAAAGGCCGCAAATACACATGGCTTGAGCTATCCGGTTTTGAACAGGGATAAACAGCGTCTCATCAAAATGCAAGGTGTATTTCATCTGTTTGTAGATGATGTAGTAGCCAATGATGTGGAATTTTCGCTGGATCAGAACGTGTGTTTTGTCACGGGGGTAAATATGGCAGGCAAGTCGACTTTCCTCAAATCCATCGCTGTTTCTGTGTATTTGGCACATTTGGGATTCCCAGTGCCTGCCCGGTACATGGAGTTTAGTGTATTTGATGGTTTGATCACCACCATTAATTTATCAGATAACCTAAATGAAGGATATAGCCACTTTTACAATGAAGTAAGGCGGGTAAAACATGTGGCTGAGAAGATCAGCGCTTCAAAAAGTATGGTAGTTGTTTTTGATGAATTGTTCCGGGGTACCAATGTAAAGGATGCATACGATGCTTCACTTTCGATTATCGATGCTTTTTCTAAGATCAGGGACAGTTTCTTTGTCGTGTCGACTCACATCACTGAAGTAGCAAAAGAGCTGGAGCAGAACGCCAATATCAATTTCAGTTTCCTGGAAACAACAATGGTAGATGGCCAGCCGATTTTTAGTTATCAGTTGAAAAAGGGGATTACTGATGAGCGAATGGGAATGTGGATTGTAGAGAATGAGGGGATACTGGAAATCCTGAAAGGCAAGATTGAAAATAATGTATTGAAATAAAGAGGGTGTATCATTAACTTAAATCTTGCCATTTTTATGCTCATCGTCATCCTGAATTTATTTCAGGACCCCGCACCTTCATAAAAAGTCTTTCTATTCCGGGATCCTGAAATAAATTCAGGATGACGAAGGTTAATGATACACCACTTTTAATCTGAGTCGTTAGTTCAACAATTCGTTCAGTTTCTTATTCAGTACTTCTCCCATCAGGTGAGCGCCAATAATTTTACCATCAGGGCTGATCAGAAAATTAGCTGGTACACCAGATATGCCGTAAACTTTACGGGCTTCACTTTCCCAGCCTTTCAGGTCAGATACCTGCGTCCAGGTCAGTCCATCTTTCTTGATCGCTTCCAACCACTTAGCCTTATCACTATCTACTGAAACACCCAGAATTTCAAAGCCTTTGTCTTTGTAAGCAGCATATTGCTTCAACAGGTTGGGGCTTTCTGCACGGCAAGGTGAACACCAACTGGCCCAGAATTCTACCAGCACGTATTTGCCTTTATAGTCTGATAACGATACCGCTTTTCCATTAGGGTCTTTTTGTGTGAAATTAGGCGCAACTGAACCAAGCGCAGTGACTTTGTCTGCATTGAGTAGTTTATATAAGCTTTGTCCATCATACGACAAACGCAGTTTCTCACTCATTTTGTTGAATACTTCAAGAATCACCTCTGGCTTGTTGCGGTAATTCGCTTCAGGTAGACTGTGCATCGCAAAGTAGGAGTTAGGGTTTTTACCGGCGAATTCCAAAATCTTTGCCCTTCTAGAAGCCTGCATATCGTTTACCTGTTTATCCAGTGCCTTAAAAAACAAGGTGTCCTTTTTTTGCTCGGGACTGGCATGACTTAGTATAAAATTAGCATTGTGGTGTATGGTCATTACGGGCGGACCAACGGCTTTTATAAAAGCGATAGATTCATCATAAACTTTAGAGCCTGTCCATTTCGCATTGTAGAGGGAATCAGCAGAGTTAATCTGGATGTTTTCTTTTCCAAAGCTTGGATAAATGACATCGCCCAAACCACCGGAGCCATAGATCTCCTTATCTCTGATGCCCTCACGTGAGAGCGTCATCCGGCCGGAAGCAATGTTTGCAATGTATCCGGTAAATTTGAAAGTGCCGTTTACCAGTTCGCAAGAATCTGATTTGCCGCTGCCATCAGAACCGTAATCCAGGTAGATCTTTGCGGGTTTGTTTAAGTTCCCAATTTTACCACTAATGGTAAAATTGGGTTTTTGAGCAACTGCAACGATTGGCGAAAGTGCAGCAAGTATTAAGAATTTCAATTTCATATGTGTGTTGTTTATCTGATTGCCATATCCATAGGGTTCCCCGGGATACCTTCAATTTTTTTAATAAATGAACCATATTCACCGGTGTTGATATTGGTAAACCAAATGGTTCCCTCGGTTCCCACCATTAACGTTTTCTCATCTTCGGAGAGTTTCAGCATTGTGATGGGCTTACCTCCAAAATTTGTAGTGATATCCCTTACTTCCTGATTAATAGGGTTGTAAATAACCACTTTGCTGCCTGAGGCAATATAGATTACCCCATTTTTAGCGCCCTGCCATTTGGTGTCGGCCGTGATCAGGTCCTGACGGATAAACTCACGCTTGTGCTGCGGGGTAAATGTAAAAGGCCCGGTAAACTGCACGTTGAATTTCAGCTCGTAGATCTTACCGTCTGTTTGTTTCATATAGGCGAAACAGTCGGCATTGTTCAACTGGATCAGTTTTACCAGGTCCATGCCTACATTCATAGGATCGAATATGGTTGTGCTGCTTACGGAGTACTGCGTTCCGAAGTAAGCAGGGGCACCGTATAGATTGATCCTTTGGAACTGTCTTTTATTTTTATCAAACACAATAAAATAGGTGCCCGGACCAGTTTCTGCCATTGCAAATGAAGGCGCAAGTTCATAATCGCCTTCTGCCGGCAAACCAAACATGCCGTATGTAGCCGCCTGATCCCAGGTACTCGTAGTACCACCATAGAACTTACCATTGATCACGCCCATCATTACCCCCTGAGAATGTGCAAATACGGAGCCTACCTCCAGATTATCCGGTGGGGTAAAGAAATTGTCTTTTAAGGTCTGAGGGTATTTTTCTTCTTCCATCATGGTATTGGATTGTAACCTGATGCCGGCATTTTTGGTGATGATCCAATACCCTAGTAATGTTCCGCCCGTGTTTTTATTTCTCAGGAGGAACAGATTGGTAGGGTTAGGGGGTAGATCTTTACCTTGCATAGCCTTGTAAAGGCGTGCTTGGAGCGTACCGTCGGGTTTCAGGAAAGAGAATTGTGTAATTCCATTTTCAACACTAAGTATACTGGTTCCGGCATTGAATTCCGTAGCACCCTGCACCATAAACTTATGGAAGTATTTCATCCCGTTGGTTTTGTTATACACGGTCAGGAGTGCCGAATATCGTTGTGCCTGCAATCCGAAGATGATTTTCATCACGGGGCCTACGTAGGTTACATCGTTCCCTTCCATCACACTGATTTTCCAGGAAAGTTCCAGCTGTGCGCCTGCAGGGCCTTTTACTTTTGGATCTATCTTCAGACTGTCGCCTACCGTTGCGGTATATAGTGTATCCAGAGCGGTCACCTGTGGCTCTACAGGCATGTTGATGTCGTAGTCGCCCAGGTCTTTATGACAGGCGGAGAGGGAAACTACAAGTACTGCCAGTGCCAGTAGTTTTCTGATAGCTATGTTTATTTTGTTAAATGACTTCATTGCCGTTTTCGTCTATAAAATAATATTTACCATTCTGTGTGTTCTTCCTCAGCAAAGTTTTCTTTGCAGGATTGTTGGTGTTGTAGAAATAATAGTCTGTATTTCCTGCGGTTACTTCTTCTAAAACATATTTTTTCAGCGGATTTCTGGCTACCCAGTTAAACGGATTGTTCAGCATAGTGCTCAATAATCCTACATAATAGAGGTTTTTAGGTGCATCAAGTCCGTCTGTCGACATAGAAGTCTGCCCGGTAACGAGGATAAACAGTTCATGCTTAGTTCTCGAGTAAGGCGGCAATGGCCAGGTATCCCACCAGTGCGGTTTTTCCAGTTTTGCAGAGAATACTACTTTGGCCCTGATGATGTATGGGTTTTCAATCCCAAGATCGCTGGTGCCGTTCAGTTTTACGATTATAGACACAGCGCGGTTTTCCAGTTCTTTGTCTTTGTTGTAGATCACCAGGGGGATATAGCCAACGCCTTTTCCAGCTGGTATGCTGTAGCTTGGTTTCAGTGCTTCGTAATGTAATCCTGACTTAGCGGTAGAGCTGTCGGTCTCAATTCTTGCAGTAAATGTCCTGGCTACATCTGTCCGGATGCCGGAAAGGCGTGCTGCCAGCCATACGGTATCTTGTGGGATGGTAGGTGTGTAAGCAAAAGTCCTTACAATGCTGTCACGGTCTCCATCCCTGAGGTCAAAATAGACATTGGCTGCATGGTCAAATTTCATCTCCTCTGCCTTTTTACAGGAAGCGAGGGAAATCACTGCAAGCAATATGATGATATATGGTTTCATAATTTCTTTTTTAAAATATAACATTGTTTATCTGCCTCCGTAAACCAATTCGTCGTTCGGTAAGGGCAGGACGAAAATATTGTTCGATGCTGGGATAATTGTTCCTGTTTGCCCTACAATGCCTCTGTTTAGTCGCTTGTACATATAAAACAACTGTCCTTCAGCCAGTGTCTCTTTTCTTGTGTCCTTAATCAGTTCCTTCAGGAAATCTTCCTGTTGGTTGCTCACCGGAAGTTTATCGCCGATGTCGCGTGCCGAACGCACCTGGTTCAGATAGTCATAAGCTTTCGCAGGATCTGTTGGGTAAGTAGCTTCTGCAGCGATGTAATACATTTCGCTCAGACGAATGGCAGGTGCCATCAGGTAATGCAGATTTGCTGTTGCGGTCTCACTCAATGGATTCCTGCGGTACTTTAAGATCTCAAAAAATGGAGAATTTCCCTGCACAGAATTTTTGGAAAGGAAATATTTATAGCGTGAGTCCATTGATCCGGCAGTTTGCTTTTCATAGATGAAATCTGCAGCATCCTCAATGAGATGAAAGCCATAGGTGCCGGTGCGAAACCACCAGTCTTTAATGTCTTTTGCCATTCCGGAGATGTACCAGCCAAATACCAACTCTTTATAAAGGATGCGGTCTTTTTTTGCCTCATCAAATGCGCCAAAATCAGTGCTTAGTGTCCATGGGAACTTTTTAGCATCGATCACTTCTTTTGCGTTGGTCAGTGCATTGGCCTTGTCGTTTTTATAAAGATATACCCTGGCCAGCGTGCCGCAAACTGCATAGTAGTTAAGACGGTGCCTTCTGTTCTGCAGAAATAGAGATGGAGAATTCAATTCTGTAGTAATCGTAGTATCTGTTACAGTAGGGTATCCTACTTTGTAACCTGCGCTGCGGATGGGATCTCTTGTCAGCAATCGCTTGGCTTCTTCCAGGTCTTTAAGGATCAGCGTAATGGTTTCAGAAACATTACTCATCGGTGTCGGGTCCTTGGTATATCTTGAAGCATACGGTATACCCTGTGCGGTAGGATTACTGAGATATGAAGGGGCAAACAGACGCAGCAGGTCAAAATGGAAATATGCCCGTAGTGCAAGTGCTTCACCTTTCACAATCTCGTAATTTGCTCCTGTGAAGATGTTCTTTTTCTCATCCACATTTTTTAGTACCAGGTTGCAGTTTACAATGGCACTGTATAAGCCTGCCCATATTTTATCCTTTCTTTCTATAAACTTCCCGTGTTTATAATTGTACAGGGTAGTCTGTCTGTAGTCCTGCAGATCTTCACGCATAGAATAATTCTGCGCCAGGGCTTCAGTTGTGCCGAAGGTTAGTTCAGCACCATAAAGTTCGGATACATTAGCACGGTTGTATATCCCGTTGATGGCATCCATAAAGCCGTTTTCGGTAGAGAACAATACCGGAGCGGCAATCTCTGATTCGGGCTGCAGTTCCAGCCATTTTTTGCAGGAGGAGAACAATCCTGTAAGCAAAAACAATCCGATTAATAACTTCTTGTTCATATTTTTATATTTTAAAATATCTTTAATCATTCCTAAAATCCTGCTCTTAAACCAAATGTGATACTTCTGGCAAAAGGATAATCAATTCCTCTTTCTTGTTTCACGGATGACCAGCGCAACACATCATTTGCGGTGAGGGTGAAGGTCAGGTTAGTCATGAAAAGTCGTTTTGCATATTTCTGATCCAGATCGTAAGACAAAGCCAGTGTCTCCAGGTTCAGCATATTGTCTTTCTGGATAAATCTGGAGTTGACCTCCGTTGTTCCTATATCAGTAATGTTCTTGTAAAAACTCTGGTCTCCGGATTGTTTCCATTTCTCTTCAAACACCCTTCTGTCTACATTATATTTAGGATCGGCATTTTCTACTCTTTCTACAAGCGTGAGGTTGTACATATCGCCTCCAAAATAGGTTCTGAAGTTGGCCGACAGGTTGAAACGCTTGTAGTAGATATTGGTTCCGAAAGAACCGTCCAGCTTAGAATCTGCATTTCCGATAGGCACGATATCTCTCTTGTCATATTCGTAGCTCAGGGTGCCGTCACGCTTTACGTATAGTTCACGGCCGTTTTCCGGATCTATACCTAAAGAAGGTACTCCATAAATGGTATTGATCGACTGGCCTTCTCTGTACCTCAACAATGGTATACCTCTGAACCCGCCGTCTTCTGGTTTCTCTGATTGCAGGTCATTTGCCTTGTCTTCGTATTTCTTAAGGGCATTGGAAATTCTCAGGATTTTGTTTCTGTTGGTTACAAAATTACCGAAGAAGCTTACATTCAGTCCTTTGCTGCGGATGGCTTCCCACCTTAGGTTCAGCTCGGCGCCTCTGTTTTCCATATCCCCAAGGTTTTCTTTGTAGGAAAGAAACCCTGTTGAAGGAGGAAGGGTAACATCAGCAAGGATATCTTTGGTGAATTTTCTATATACTTTTGGAGTAATGGTCAGGCGATCTTTAAACAAACCAAGATCAATACTGATGTCTGTCATCCTTGTCTTCTGCCAGGAAAGGTTTTCATTGCCGTAGTTATCTACGATAGCACCAATACCGGATGAATACCAGTTACCGGTGTTGTATTTATAGGTAGTCCTGGACAGGTAAGGGGAGAACTCAACGGAACCGGTCAGTCCTGTAGAAGCCCTTAAGCGCAATTGGCTAATCACGTTATTGCCTTGCAGGAATGGTTCGTTGTGCAGGTTCCAGCCTAATCCCAATGACCAGAAAGGCGCCAGTTTATTGTCTACTCCAAATCTCGAGGAGCCATCAACCCTTACCGTAGCGTCCAGCAGGTATTTATTTTTGAATGAATAGTTGGCACTCAGGAAGGATCCGAATAACCTGGTTTCTTCTTTTTTACTGCTGGGCTTTCCATCTTCAGCATATCCCTTGGCAAAGCCAATACTGGTAAACCTGTCGTTTGCAAAACCAATGGCTGTAAAGTCTTTGGAATCTTTCATTTCACTTCTCACGTTCACACCGCCAACGAAGTTGATATAGCTCCCGCCAATCTGTTTCAGCCAGGTCATTCTTAAGGTACCATCCCAGATCAGCTCTTTTCGCTGACCGTTAAAATACTCACCTTTCTCATCTGCTTTATCGGTGGTATACTCATAAAATTTATTGGCAAGCGGTGAGGTGAAGATGTCGTCGTTGTTCGAACGGCTGGTCAAACTCATTTGTGCCCTTAGTTTCAGGTCTTTTACCAGCTCAAGCTCCGCAGAAAGGTTGTCAATGATCTCGGTATAAGCTGATTTGTTGAAGCTGCTCAACTGGGCGTCGAAAAGCGGATTAAATACCAGGGTTCTGGACCTGTCCTGTTTTTCCCATGTATCTATCACCTGCGGATATCTTCCGTAAGCATCCTGCATTGGGAAGTAAGGATTCATCCTTACATAGTTTTTGAAGTCGCCATATGGAGATTCCGTTCCCGTCACCTGGGCTATAGACAGGTCATTTCTGAACTGAAACTTATTCAGGTTGTACATGAAGTTCATACCCCCTGAGTACTGATCCCTGGAAGAACCTTTCATGACACCCGGACGGGTCTGGTAGCGGACATCCACTCCATAACGGAATGCATTGGAACCACCGTCAAGACTTACGGAATGCTTCTGGCCTGCAGTAGTGCGTACCGGTTGTGACAACCAGTAAGTGTTTACACCTCCAACAACATTTGCATACCTGTGGTAATAGAGTTCATTCAGCAGATCCTGGGACATACTTTGTTTACTACCATCATAAAGTCCGGCCATTAGCTCGTATTCCATTTTTTCTTTTGCATTCAACACCTGGTAGTCGGACAGGTCCGCACCCGTTACATTGAGCTCGTAGTTGTAATCTACACGTAGTTTACCTTCTCTTGGTGCCCTTGTGGTGACTACCAAAACGCCGTTTGCCGCACGTGAACCATAGATGGCTGTCGCCGCCGCATCTTTTAGCAGGGTGGCCGTTTCTACCCTGTTGATGTCAAGGTCAAATATCTTTTGTACGTTTACCTCGTATCCATCCAGGATAAACACCGGCATATTTACCCCGCTCGTAAAATCATCTCTCCTTAATACTTCTCCGTCTCCGCTTGGTAGTGCAGATGAACCCCTTACATTGATGTTCGGGATACGGTTGGGGTTTGATCCTGCAAGGTTATTCTGCTGCAGTTTAAAAGAGGGATCAAAAGCACCAATGCTAGACAGTAGGTTTTGAGGATTGATTTTCTTCAGATCCGCTCCGGTCATGGTAATGGCCGTACCTGTATAGCTTTCCTTTTTGATGGTCTGGTAACCTGTAATGATGACATCAGTCATCTGGTTTACCTCTTCTTCGAGGCTTACGTTAATGGTTTTATTATTCCCAACCTTTACTTCTTTGGTTTTGTAACCCACATACGCAAACACAATCACATCTTCTGAAATGGCATTTATGGTGTATTCACCGCGGTCATTACTTTGGGCCCTGATATTCTTGTCGGCTTTCAGATAAATGGATACTCCCGGGATGATTTCTCCCGTCTTGGCATCCGTAACCTTTCCAGAGATCTGGGCAAACTTAGCTGGACTGCCGGAGTTGTTTGGCACGTTCCTGATGACAATGGTCTTGTTGACGATGTTGAACGTGAGGTTCATTTGTTCTAAAGTTGCCTTTAGTGCCTCTTCCAGACCTATGTTCTTCAATTCTACATTAATCTTTTGTGTATTAATGTTTACATCGCCACTGTAAAAGAACAGGTAGCCGGTTTGTTTTTTGATGTCATTGAAAACCGTTTCCAGGCTTGTGTTCTTCCTGGATATATTGACGTTTTGCGAATAACTTGCGGCAGACAAATGCATGGTGCCGATCAGTAATAAAATAGCAACTAATTTCATCACTATAAATAGTTTGTACTTTACCCTCCGCATTGTGCACACGGGGTTGTAAAGAAAAGTTAATTTCATACTTTTGGAATAGAATAAAGTGAACAATTGCAGCCGGGGCTTCAAATCTGGCTGCTGACATTTTTTTTAAGCCGGAAGTAGTGAGATACTTTCGGCTTTTTCTTTTGTGGTTCCTAGCAAATGAGTAAGTTTCTGATCATCAGATAAAGGTTTTTGGTTAAAAATCGGTTAGTTGGTTATGTTGATGTGGGACGATTTGCTTTAAGGGGTGCCAGAATAGGAAACCTTAACGGTTTTACCTTTTATTTCAAAGTGTACATTGTTGAGCTCAAGTATTTTAAATACTTCAGATAATTTGCTGCTTCTGGGTATGCCGCCAAAGAATTTTTTGTCGGGTATGTAGCCTGTATAAACAATATCTACATCATACCATCTGGAGACTTCGCGCATTACTGATTTCAGATTGTCATTGTCGAAGAAAAACTGATCGTTAATCCATGCAACTTCTTTTTCCGGATCTATATCTTTTTTCGATAATGAAGTACTGGTCCTGTCGGCAAGAACCTGCTGTCCCGGACTGATCATCATATTGTTCTGACCCAGTAATACCTTAACTGATCCTTCGAGCAGTGTAGTCTTGATCTTTTCCTCATTGGTGTAGGCATTTATGTTAAAATGCGTGCCTAATACCTCAACAGTTTGTCCTTCGGAAAGTACCTGAAAGCGTTTGCCTGTTTGTTTGGCTACTTCAAAATAAGCTTCTCCTTTTAACTCAACGACCCGATCTGATTTCATAAAGGAATTTGGAAAGGTCAGGGAAGAAGCTGCATTCAGTTTTACCTTAGTGCCATCTGACAGGACTATCGTGTACTGTCCTCCGTTAGGAGTAGAAATGGTATTTTGGGTAGGTTCACTGATTGTATTTTCATCTCCTGTCACATTATACACAACCTGTCCATCAGCTGTTTTTGTAATGTTAATTCCAGTTTGAGTACTGATCTGGCCTTTAGAAGCATCATCCAAAACGATCTTTTTTCCATTGGCAAGTGTCAATATTGCTTTGTTACCGCCTGGATCAACATCGTTAGCGGAGGCTGTAAGACGGTTATTATTTGTTCGCGGATTTAACATCAGGAAAAGGGTAACAGAAAGCATCAGAACAACTGATGCTGCAGCAGCATATTTTATCCATTGCCAGGAGTTGGCAGGTTTATTTGTGGCATAGTTAAGTTCTTGATCAATACCGCCTTTTATCAGATCTTTAATGCGGACGGCATCCTCATCAGTAAGACTTAAATCTTCATTTGATTCGAAGAGATCATAATATTTCTCAAGAAAAGTAACTTCTTCAGGGGAGGCAGTTCCCAATCGGTATTTTCTTAAAATATCAATAAAATATTGTTTGTAGTTGTCTTTCATCGTTAGGTTTATATATACATGAGTCGGTTTTTTTAAAATAGCCCATGCAGATTGAAAATATTTTTAATTTTTTCATTTACGTTCGTCATCCTGAATTTATTTCAGGATCCCGGACATGCATAGAGTTTTTCTCTTGCGGGATCCTGAAATAAATTCAGGATGACGAAAGCCTCAAAACCATTCACTACTGTGACATACAAAAAGATTACCTTGTTTGATACAAAAACAGCAGCAAATGCATTAAAAGCATCGAGGATCTTAGCGTAGATAATGCTTTTCCTAATTGATTTCTTACAGTTTTCGGCGAAAGCTCCAATTGATCTGCAATTTGCTGACTGCTCAGTTCTTCTTCGAAACGCATTTTGAAGATAATGCGTTGTTGTGTCGGGAGTGTATTGACGAGTGCATTAAAGGCAATTAAAAATTCCTGATGGAGCACTCCGGAATCAGCTCCACCAAACGGACTTTCCAGTTGCTCCGCTGCATCAGGCAGAGCAGAATACTTTGCCTCTTTTTCCATCTTTTTAAATACCCCGTTTCGGGCGGCAACCATCAGGTATGCCGGCAGGTTATCTATCTGCGTTTTGGATCCTCTGGTCCAAAGCTGTACGAAAACATCCTGGGCAATATCCTGCGCCTGCTCTATGTTATTTAGTCTTTTGTAAGCGGCATTGAAGACCTGCTTCCAGTACTTGTTGTATAATATGTCGAAGGCATGTTTATTCCCCTCACTTAGCTGAAGCAGAAGTGCATTGTCTTCTAAGCTATGGGAATTGTCATCGTACATTTTATAACCGATTTGCTTTTACTCCTTCAAAGGTAATCTTTACTGGTTTAATATGCCCATTTTCATCAAATTCCATTTTGTCAATGCAGGTTGCACGGTGATTTCCATTGGTTTCTCCCAATGGCCTGCGATGGTAGATAATATAATAGTCTTTGGTTTTAGGATTTTGTATGACAGAATGATGCCCTGCACCTGTCGCGATTGTTGGGTCTTGTTTCAGTATTTTGTCAATCCTGTTGAACGGTCCCAGAGGCGAGTCTGCTATTGCATAAGCTACCGAATAATTTGGTCCCGTCCAGCCGCCTTCCGACCACATGAAATAGTATTTGCCATTGCGGATGAACATAAAAGGACCTTCCACATATCCTTTGGGCGTGACCTCTTTATACATTGTCCCATCTGGGAATGAAACAATACTTTTAAAATCATCACTTAGCTTAACGACATTACAATGAGACCAGCCGCCATAATAGAGGTAGTGCTGCCCATCTTTATCTCTAAAAACATATTGGTCTATAGGTTGTGCTCCATTATGGAATTTGTCAATCAGCGGCTTGCCGATATGGTCTTTGAAAGGGCCATAAGGTTTATCGGAAACCGCTACGCCAATACCACCTGTTTCCTGATCATTTTGAATGTCATTAGCGCCAAAAAACAAGTAGTATTTCTTGCCTTTTTTTATAATTGAAGGTGCCCACATGGCCTTGTTTGCCCATTTGATATTATCCTTATTCAAAATATTCGGATGCTTTTTCCAGGTAACCAGATCTTTTGAACTGAAAGCATCCATAAAGATCTGCTCTTCATATTTTGCAGAGTAGGTAGGGTATACCCAATATTCTTTTCCGAAAATGGTTGCTTCAGGATCAGCATACCATCCCTGGAATATCGGATTTCCTGATGTGCTTTTTTCAGGCGCTTTTTGTGCGAGTGTTGACAATGCCAAAAATGGCAGACAGAATAAAATGATAGGGCTCTTCATTTATTAATTTTTTTAAAGAATATTGTTCGGCGTGTCCAAGATAGAACATTATCAACTTTAATGCAAAGAAAAAGCGTTTTAGCTGTGTCAAAAAATGGGAGGCGGCAGGTGAGTGAATTATATAATCTACTAAATCAGTAGATTTAATTTGTTTTTATTAAAAATGCGCTTACATTTGCTTGCTAATGACCAACATTAGTTCAACATGAAATTAAAACTACACCACAAAAAAGAACACGCTCGGGTTATTTCTAATGGGATGAATTCCTTCATCTGTTGTTGTTGCTGTTTCATGCAATAACATTTTCTGTTATTTTTTTAGAATAAACAATAAAGACAGGAACGCTAATTCCTGCCTTTATTAAAAGCATTCAGTATGCAACGCCAATCACTTACTGAAATGCAGCAGTTTTAACCATCAATTTTTATAATTAAAACTTTTTAAAGTTATGCAAAATTTTAAAAAGGGTAAGCGATATGCTTATGCCTTATTAAAAATGATATTGCTGTTCAGCAGCAGTATAACGATACTGATCTCGGTATCTCAACGATCTTTCGCTCAAAATCAACCAATTATCAATTCTACCTTAAAAGGGCAGGTAATTGATTCTTTAACAAAACAAGGGATTCCCGGTGTAAGCATTCACATTAGCGGTACTACTCACTCGGTACAGACCAGTAACGATGGACGCTTCGATTTTGTAACCGGACAAAAGTTTCCGTATAAGCTTGAAATCAGGCATATCGCTTACGAGATAAAAGATGTGGTAGCCACAGGTAGTCCGATCCTTATCCGCTTAAAAGAGCTTTCCAGCCAGTTAAGTGATGTCGTGATTGTTGGCTACGGTACCCAGACCAGAAAAAGTGTGGTCGGCTCCATCGCCAAGATCAATGCATCAGAAACAAAAAGAGTACCGGTAGCCAGTTTTGATGCTCAACTGCAGGGGAGAGCAGCAGGTGTACAGGTCAATACTTACTCTGGTTCACCTGGTGAGGGTGTAAAGGTACAGATACGTGGTACAGCTTCCATCAATGCAAGCAACGAACCACTGTATGTGATCGATGGTGTATTCGTCAATAATAATTCACTTTCTACACTTGACCTGGGTGGCAAAAGAACTTCGCCTTTGGCAGACATCAACCCTGCTGATATAGAAAGTATTGAAGTTTTAAAAGATGCCAGCGCAATAGCGATTTATGGTTCCCGGGGTGCTAATGGGGTTATTCTCGTGACTACTAAGCGGGGTACCTATAATTCTGGCCGCACGAAGTACAACCTGGAGGTATCGCATGGCTGGCAGGAGGCTGATCCGGACAGGTTATGGAAACTGACGACTGGTCCGGAACATGCCGCACTGGTAAACGAACAGTGGATCAACTCGGGAATAGATAAGCCCAGCTTGAATCAGACTTATGCAAACAGACCTTTTCGTCCGGTTAGCGAAGTGGTCAATGGTGTGGCAGGCAGAGGAAATCCTGAAGATCAGCAAACCTATGATCGTCTAAGCAGGGTATTCAGAACGGCTCAGCTCAGTAATTACGATTTTGGAATCCAGGGTGGGAGCGATAGGATCAGGTATAATATCGGAGCAGGTTATACCGATCAGGAAGGCATATTGAAACCTGCGGATTTCCAGAGAGGAAGTTTCAAACTCAACCTGGACAGCAAGCTGAGTGATAAGATCACACTGAGTTCGAGCAACGGTGCTTACCGCACATTCAGGCAGCAGATTCGGGGTGGCGCAGGGCAGCAGGCCGGGCATTTGCTGGCAGCATTACATCATCCTACTTATTTGCCCTTGTTGAACACTGATGGTACACCGGCAAGGGGCTCTATCTACGAGAATATCGATAATCTGACCAATACTGATATCACGAATATCTCTACGGTCAGCATCCGGTACATCGGTAACCAGTCGGTGGAGTTTGATATTCTTCCGGGATTGAAATTGAAATCTTCGGTGGGGTTGGACTACAACACTTATGATGAAAGGGAGTTTTTTAACGACCAGACCATTATTGGTGGAGCACCAAATCCCCTGGGTTATCGTAAGGATGTACACACCACTAGTACCATATTTCAGAATGAGCAAACGCTCGCTTATACAAAAGCGATCAATAAACGCCATAACATCTCGGTGTTATTAGGAAATAGTGTTCAGACTACCGACGTTCAGATTTCACAGGCTGTAGGGCAGGGCTTTCCAAACAACTCATTTCAGCAGATCTCGGCGGCATCGGTAAGGACCGCAGATCAGCGCAGATCGAGATCTACTCTTGCTTCTTTCTTTGGGAGATTTAACTATGGACTTGACAACAAGTACTTTTTTGAAGCGGTATTGCGTGCAGACGGATCGTCTAAATTCGGTGCAAATAACCGCTGGGGTTATTTTCCTGGAGTTGGAGCCTCATGGCGTGTGAAGCAGGAGGATTTCCTAAAGGATAATGAAAGCATTTCTGAACTTAAACTAAGGTTTAGCGCAGGCTCTGCCGGCAATCAGAATGGGATCAACGATTATGCTGCCCTTGGCTTATGGCTGGGCTCTGCTGCTTACCCTGATAATCTGACCAGCGGACCGAAACCTGGTGTTGCTCCGGCACAACTCAAAAACCCTGATCTGAAATGGGAAAGAACTACAACCTATAATGCTGGTGTCGATCTGGGCTTATTTAAAGACCGGATCTTTGTGAATTTTGATGCTTATTATAAATATACAACAGATGCATTGCTTTACCTGCCAGTCCCTCAATCTACCGGTTATTCAAGTACGCTGGCAAATGCCGGAGAGGTAAGTAACAAGGGTATTGAATTGGGTATCACAGGCAATATCATCAAATCAAAGGACTTCGAATGGACTGCCAATTTCAACTTAGCACGGAATGTAAACCGGGCCGAGAAGCTGGTGAGCCCAATTACGTTCGAAGCAAGGGAATATAGAAGAACAGAGGTAGGTGCTCCTCTGGGAAGTTTCTGGTTGTATAAACAGTTATATGTAGATCCGCAAACAGGAGATGCAATATTCCAGCACGGTGATGGCACTACGGGAACTACTGTTACCACCGCCGATCGCCAGTTGATGGGCAACCTGATCCCGGAATTCTTTGGTGGATTTTCAAACAGCTTTACTTACAAAGGGTTTGACGCAAACCTGTTTTTCTCCTATCAGTACGGCAATAAGGTGTTCAACTTCAATAAATACATATTGGAAGGCGGGGGAACAAGGGATGCTTCAAGATCTATATTGGCAAGTCAGCTCAACAGGTGGCAAAAGCCGGGAGACATTACCAATACACCGCGGGTAACGAGTGTAGGTAACAACTACAACATCGAACAAAACAGCCGCTACCTGGAAGATGGTTCTTTCATCAGACTAAAAACAGCAAGCATAGGTTATACGCTTCCCAACTCAGTGACTTCTAAGGCAGGCTTAAATAAAGTAAGGTTGTATGCTTTGGGAACCAACCTCTGGATCAAAACCAAATATTCTGGTGCTGATCCTGAAAGCTCAGGCAGTTCGGGGCAAAACCTGGACGGGCTGGATACAGCCACTCCACCACAACCACGGGGAATTCAGTTTGGTGCCAACATCACTTTTTAAAATAAACTATTATGAATAAGATACATAGATCGCTTTTACTCCTGATATTCACTACCAGTCTCTTTTCTATTTCCTGCAGAAAATTTCTGGAAGAGAGCCCATATGATACCATCCCGGATGAGAATACCATTTACGACAAATCATCCGCCGAAGCAGCTGTAAGGGGAGCATATCGCTCTTTGGCCAGTTTAAATTACAGCAGCGGTTTTCAGAATACGATACTGCAGTCGGGGGGCGACATTAAATCACTGAACAATGCGCAGACTGATCTGAATGTGATCAATTACGACCTCCGTTCTGATATTGCATTTTTATCCACTTACTGGGGGAATTTTTACAATACCATTAACCGTGCAAATCATGTCATTGAGAAATTACCCATCGTAAATGACATTAAGCTCAGTACTGTGTTGAAAGATCAGCTATTGGGCGAAGCCTATTTTATCAGGGCCATCTCTTATTTTGACCTCGCACGAACCTTCGGAAATGTACAGATCTTTCTTACGCCGACTAAGGTAGTAGAAGATAAATTCAATGTGAAGCAAAGTACGCAGGCTGAGGTGTATAATCAGGTGCTGAGTGATCTCAATAAAGCAGAGCCATTATTGCCGGTTACTGTGCTTAGAAACAGGGTAGCCCGGTCTACTGTAAATGCATTACGCGCCAGGCTTTATTTATACACTAAAAAATATGCTGAGGCAGAAGCGGATGCCAGTATCGTCATTGGTAATGCTGCATACAAACTGATCAAACCTTTTGCCCTGGCTGCAGGAACTACAGAATCTGTTTTGGAGCTGTCTTACAGTGTAAATGATGTCAATGCCGGATATGCGCAATGGAATACCAGCAACCGGGCACTGGAGCCTAAAGCAGTAATTCATAACCTGCTGAATGACCCTGCTGTTGGAGGCGACAGAAAACTACTTTCAGTAAAAAATTCATCCGGACAATTTATCGGGGGGATTTACCCTACGAATACCTCGGCTGCCTACCTCATCAGAACAGCCGAAATCTATTTAATCAGGGCTGAAGCAAGGACGTTAAAAACCAGTCCAGATCTTCAGGGAGCAATTGATGACGTCAATGCGGTAAGGTTAAGAGCAAATGTCCCCGCCCTTCCAAATACACTCACTAAAGAAGATATTTTACTGGTGATAGAGAACGAAAGAAGGGTAGAGTTTGCCTTGGAGCCTTTCCGCTGGTTTGATATTGTGAGGACCGGAAGAGCGGCAGCGGTGTTTAACCTGAACGATCCTGATAAATACATTTTTCCAATTCCCGCCGGGGAAATACTGGCAGATAAATCTAAATCCCTGAATCAAAATCCGGGTTATGGTAAAAATTAATCTTCAATAAATATTGATCATGAGCGATATCAAAAATCAAGATAATAAACAGGCTTTCCGGGAGTGGAAAGCTTACGAGAAAAACCTGTTCAGGTTCTTTTTCATTTTTCTCCTGATCCAGATCATACCCCTGGACTGGAAGTTTTACAGCAAATTATTTTCCATCAACTGGCTGCACCTGCATTTCCATGATTTGTTCGAGCTGAGCAAGTATCAGCCCAGGATCTTTTCAGAAGATCAAACTAGGGCGTGGTACACCGGTAGTTTTGTGAATTGGGCATTCTTTGCTGTGATCGCAGGAATAGGTGCTGCGGTATGGGCCAGACTGGATGCTCAGCGCAAAGAATATACGGTACTTTATTATTGGCTTAGGGTAATAGTACGCTACAGGCTTGCTTTTGTGCTGATTACTTATGGTTTTATAAAGTTTTTCCCGTTACAGATGCCTTACCCTTCATTGAGTAACCTCCTTACCAATTACGGGGACTATTTTGCCTGGAAGATCTATTTTCAAACCGTAGGTATTGCACCTAAATATGAATCTTTTCTTGGTTTTGTGGAAATCCTGGCTGCCTTTTTACTGTTCAACCGCAAAACAGTCACCTTTGGGGTAGGCTTGATCTTTGGATTTCTGGGCAATGTAGCCGTGGCCAACGGATTTTATGATATTGGTGAAGAGGTTTTGAGTACTTTTATCGTTCTCCTTGCAGCTTTTCTTTTTGTCTACGACATTCCCAGGTTATATGATCTGCTGGTCAAAGAAATCCCTGCAAAGGCAAACCGCTTTATCTACAACTTTGACAGTAAGAGACTGAAAAACCTGAGGGTGGCTTTGCGGACCGCCTTTGTGTTGTTCGTCGTGTTGTTCGCTTATAAAGCATGGGATAACTATACAAATGACCCTTATAAAATACCGCATACTCCCGGACTGAGTAAGGCTTATGGTTATTATCAGGTCAGGGAGTTTGTACTCAATAAAGATACCATCCCATACTCAAAAACTGACTCGAACCGATGGCAGGATGTGGTTTTTGAAAAATGGTCTACACTCACCATTAAGGTGAATCGTCCGGTTAAGGTCGATTTTTCAAGCGCGGAAGAATTTCATCAGAAGGATATTGACAGAAACTATGAACTGGCAGGTTTTGCAGGCAGACATTATTTCTACTATGAAGCTGATACGGTAAACCATACCCTTTCACTTCAAAATAAGAACAAAAACCACAGGAATGAAAAGCTCTTCCTCAAGTACGATAGGCCAAATGATTCTACCATAGTGCTTTCAGGTATCAATGAGCGAAAAGACTCTATACACGTTGTACTCGCCAGGATCAATAAAAAGTATATGATGTTTGAAGGGCGCCGTAAACCAGTAAAAATTTAATAATCACTCAAAAGAAATTGTTATGTCGATATTAGATGCAAGTCTGGATGTTCAGGAAGTCCTGAAATCTGGAGACAAATCAATAAATGAACCGCTGATAGAGGCAGAAAGATCTGGCCACTGGAAAAATTACCAGAAAGTAGCTTTCAGAATAGGTTTTCTTTACCTGCTGTTTTTATGTATACCTACCTATCCTAAATTCTACGAGCATCTCTTTACGCTCCAGTTCTCTAAAATCACTTACCATGACTTCCAGTCAATCGTGGCCTTCTGGCCTCCACAGTTTGTGACCATAGAATCCGAAGAGGGCGTGTTTGGATTGCTGAATTATATTAATTTGATCCTGCTTTTTGGTATTTCTATAGTTGGCGGACTCATCTGGACACTGCTGGATAAGAAGTCTGCAGAATACAATAAGCTTTATTACTGGATCAGGGTATTGGCTCGCTATCGTCTCGCCTATGGGATGATCGGCTGGGGACTGAAAAAGGCATTTCCTATGCAAATGATTTTTCCTACGGTCGGGATGTTGAATACCCCATTTGTAGACATGGCTGAAAAAAAACTGTACTGGTCTCACGTTGGCGTTTCTTTTTGGTATACCGTGTTCCTGGGCTTTGCCGAGATACTGCCCGGACTGCTGTTGCTCAACAGAAAAACTTCTCCCTTAGGAGCGGCTTTAGCAGCCGTTGTAACGTTTAATATCTGTATTGCCAATCATGCTTATGATGCGGGTGTAGCTGTGCCGGCTGCTTATTTTGCGATCATAGGTATTTTCATCGTATGGTACGATCTTCCGAAAACATGGAACCTGCTGGTCAATGAAAAAGACATCCTTCCTTATCGATATGCACCTTTGATTACGGTCGGCTGGCAGAAAAAACTGGCTTTTGCGGTAAAATGGACATTCAATATTTTGTTTGTACCGGTAGCAGCGGCACTATGGGCGTACGGATTTTTCAATGGCAATAACTATAACATTCCAAGTACACCAGGACTGGCGGGTACTAAAGGGTATTATCAGGTTTCTGAATTCAGACTGAACAATAAAGTCATCCCTTACACTCCGCAGGATTCCATCAGGTGGCAGGATGCAACGTTTGAGGAATGGTCGTCATTGAGTTATAAAACCAATCGTGGTGCTATTGCAGATCGGATGATTGGTTATTCCCCTTTGAGAGTAAAAAATGATCAAAAGAACAATAGGCTGAACCAGGTAAATACCCAGGACTCTGATGAACTTAACAAGCTGAAAAAAAACAGGGATCTTGGGGTGACCAGGTGGGAAGTAGGCGGCATGGCCGGAGAACGTCGTTACTTTTTTTACAAAGCAGATACGGTAAATCACATCCTTTATCTTCAGAATAAGAACAAAAATCATAAGGAGGAAACCCAGGTTTTGCATTATTCAAGACCAACCTCCAGTAGGGTTATATTGCAGGGAATCAATGAATTCAGAGATTCTATTTACGTAGTTCTTGATAAGGTCAATAAAAAATATCCACTGGTAGAGGGACGTAAAAGTGATGTTAAGTCATATTAATAGATACATACATGAAATATCCATATCTTCGAGATTTGCAGATGCCGATTAATGAGAAATACTAAAACTGATTTTGATGCGATAGTAGTAGGCTCCGGTCCAAATGGATTGGCGGCTGCAATTACCATGCAACAGGCCGGACTTTCGGTACTGATCATTGAGGGAAAGGACGAGATCGGCGGAGGTCTGCGTTCAGCAGAACTGACCTTACCAGGCTTTGTTCACGACATTTGTTCGGCCATCCATCCACTGGCAATTGGTTCGCCGTTTTTTAATACTTTACCGCTGGGTGATCACGGCTTGCTTTATCAATTTCCAGATCTTGCGGCCGCCCATCCGTTTGACAATGGCAGTGCTGCGGTATTAAGCTCCTCCCTGACCGAAACTGCAAAGTCATTAGGGGTAGACGAGCATGTTTATCTTAGACTGGTAGGGTCACTTGTAAAGGATTGGCCGGATATCGCAGGCGATGTTTTAGGCCCGCTTCATTTTCCGAAGCATCCTCTTGCTATGGCTAAATTTGGGTTAAATGCGCTGACATCAGCTACTCACCTGGCAAAAAGATTTAAGACTAAAGAAGCTAAAGGACTTTGGGCGGGCATGGCGGCACATTCCATACAACCATTATCCAACTTAAGCACTTCAGCTATAGGCTTGGTTTTAATGGCAGCAGCACACCTGAAAGGCTGGCCGATTCCGGCAGGCGGATCCCAGCAGATCGCCAATGCGTTAAGCTCTTATTTCATTGCGCTTGGTGGAAGAATTGAAACAGGCAGGTTTATCAATTCACTGGATGAACTGCCTTCGTCTAAAACAGTACTTTTTGATGTAACACCAAGACAGCTTTTAAAAATTGCGGGACACAAATTCTCTTCCATTTACAAATGGCAGCTGGAAAGATACCGTTATGGAATGGGTGTATTTAAGGTAGACTGGGCACTTGATGGTCAGATTCCTTTTACAGCAGCGCAGGCCAGAAGAGCGGGTACTGTACATATAGGGAATACGATTGAAGAGATTGCATTGTCTGAGAAAAGCTGCTGGCAAGGCAAGCATGTGGAGAAGCCATTTGTTTTACTCGCCCAGCAAAGCTTGTTTGACGATACCAGGGCCCCAGAGGGAAAGCATACGGCATGGGCTTACTGCCACGTTCCAAATGGCTCTACGAAGGACATGACGGAGATCATTGAAAAACAAATTGAACGTTTTGCACCTGGCTTCAGGGATTTGATTTTGGCGAAACACAGTATGGATACCAGCGAAATAGAAGCTTATAATCCAAATTACATTGGTGGCGATATCAATGGCGGGGTGATAGATCTGGGGCAGCTATTTACCAGGCCCGCACTTCGAAGTTCGCCTTACCGTACCTCGGCAAAGGGTCTATACATTTGTTCATCATCTACACCGCCGGGAGGTGGGGTGCACGGAATGTGTGGTTATCATGCAGCTAAACGTGCATTAAAGGATATTTTTTCCATCATTATCGACAATTAAGAAACACAAATAAAACCAATATATAATGTCTGAAAACAAACAATTTAGTATTCATGAAGACTGGGTGGTGGTCATACTCGGCGCACTTACCATTATTTTATCCATTTCGGGGCTCATACTGCCTGTTCCTGTTTTTGGCTGGAAAACAGCAACTGAACTGACCACTACGGTATTGTCTGTAGCTAATCTTGAAATCATAGGACTGCAGTTTATTTTCGTGATCGCTACGGCGGCACTGGGGGCTTTGCTGACCGGGAAATCAGTAAAAAGTGCATTGTTCACATTTCCATTTGTATACATCCTCACTATTATAGCACTCGTTTTGGCTGGCAATAGTCAGGTTAAAGCTTTAAACCTTGAAGCGGTGATTTTCAGTCTGGCTATCGGACTGGCAATCGGCAATTTTTTCAAGTTGCCGGAATGGTTCAAATCGTCTTTGTCTACAGAGTTGTTTGTAAAGATCGGTTTGGTCTTGCTGGGTACGAGTGTCATATTTTCTGATATTTTAAAAGCGGGTTCACTGGGCCTGATTCAGGCATTAGTTGTCGTACTGTCAGTTTGGTATTTTGCTTTCTGGCTCTGTAAAAAATTAAAAGTGGATGAGGAGCTGACCATGATGATTTCAAGTGCAGTATCCATATGCGGGGTATCAGCGGCAATTGCTACTTCAGGTGCCATAAAGGGAGATTCAAAAAAACTGTCTTATGTGATCTCAATGGTGCTTATTACGGCTATCCCGATGATGATTTTTATGCCTTATATAGCTCATTACTTCAATTTTCCTCAGGCTGTTACTGGAGCATGGCTGGGAGGAAGTATAGATACAACAGGTGCTGTAGTGGCATCTGGTACATTGGTAGGAGAGGAAGCTTTAAAGATCAGTACGATTGTTAAGTTTTCACAGAATGTCCTGCTGGGTATCGCTGCTTTTGCAATTTCAGTATACTGGACTTACACACAACACCCTGCCGGTAAAGATGCTGCATCGAAACCTACGCTAAAAGTAATCTGGGAGCGTTTCCCTAAATTTGTGATCGGATTTATAGGCGCATCATTGCTATTTTCTTTCTTTGTTTCGCCGGAGACAAATACCGCCGTTAAAGGTAGCCTTAAGAACCTGCAGGGCCTTTGGTTTGCCCTTGCTTTTACCAGTATAGGATTGGAAACCAATTTTAAAGATCTTTTTAGCAGAAATAGCAAAACACCTTTCTATGCATTTTTAATTGCACAGGGTTTTAATATTATTGTCACGCTGATCATTGCTTTCTTTTTATTTGGTTAATTAATCCATTATCTTGGTTTTAATAAATAAAGCCTGACGTTTGGAAATAAAATATGCGACAGGTATGGATCATCTTCATACCTGTCATTTTTTGAAACTAAAACCTTAAGTTGCGCCAGTATTCAACAGCAGATATGAAATATTTTTTACTCCTTTTTTTTATCATCACTTCCGGGTTTACATTCGCACAAGAACAATCAAAAGCTAAGTCAGGGAAAAATTCAGATCTGACCTCCAAAGTAAATGTCTTTTTGGGTTCATCAGGCGACCATGGACAACTATCTCCCGCTGCCAGTTATCCATTTAGTATGTTGAGCATCGGCCCGCAAACTTATCCGAATCTCCATGCGGGTTATGAGCATTCTGCCAGGCAATTTCTTGGCTTTACCCACAATCGTTTTGAAGGGGTAGGTTGCATGGGAAGCGGGGGCAACCTTATGATTAAACCTTACCTGGGAAATGATCCCGGCAAAGGGGAATTAATAAAAGTAAAAGAACAGGCATCTCCGGGATATTATAGCGTAGGGTTTGAAAATAAGGTGACAGCAGAGATGACTGTTTACAAAAATCAGGGTATGCACCGTTACCACATGCCACAGGGTAAAAAAGGTTTTGCTATTGATCTGGGGTATGCATTTAACGGGGCATTCGTTGCCGAAGAACATCAGCTTGGCAATAATACCATAACTGGTATGATTGCCTCAAAAACAACCTGTGGGGCCGGTGTTTATCGTATTTATTATCTTGTAGAATTTAGCAAACCGGTAAAGTTTCAGTCAACCGGCGATCATAAGTTCAATGCTGTTCCTGCTGCTGCAGATACGGAGCTGGAAATTAAGGTGAGCTTTTCATCTACCAATATTGATTATGCTAAGAGAACACTTAGTAAGCTGAGTTTTGACCAGCTTAGGGAAGAAAGCAAGCAGGGCTGGAATAGCCACCTCAATCGCATCATAGTAAAGGGCGATAAAGAAAGAGAAAAATTATTTTATTCACTGTTATACCGTACCATCCAGTCTCCTTATCAGATATCAGAAACTGACGGAACCTATAAGGCAATAGACGGGTCTACCCAAAAAACAGAAGGTATAAAATACAATGGCTGGGCCATATGGGACAATTACAGGACGCAACTGCCTTTGCTTTCAATTGCTTATCCGGAAAGGTACCAGGACATAGCAGGATCCATTGCCAATCTTTACACTTATGGCAAAAAAGACTACGCGACTAAATTTGAGCCTTCCCCAACAGTAAGGACAGAACATGCGGTAGTAGTTGTGCTGGATGCAATCAGGAAAGGATATAAAATAAATACCGGACAAATCATCGATTCCCTGATTAAAGAAGTCGATCATCTGGATTATGGAGCGCCTGATAAAGCTTTGGAGTCATCTTACGATGCCTGGGCGCTTTCTGAGATACTGAGTATAATGGGCAAAAAAGAGGATGCTGATAAATACAGACAAAAAGCATTGGAGTATAAAAACTACTGGAACAAAGACTTTAAAGACATTACCAAATCCGATGTAGACAGAATGCAGGCACGCAAACTATATCAGGGAACCATATGGCAGTACAGGTGGTTCGTGCCATTTGATGTAAAAGGGCTAACAGAGCTTATCGGAGGCGAGAAAACCTATGTGGAGCAACTGGATTATTTTTTCAAAAATGACCTGTATAACCATGCCAATGAGCCTGACCTTCAGGTACCTTTAATGTACAATACAACTCCGCAAGCCTGGAAATCTCAAAAGCTGATGCACAACTATGCGGTAGATACCGTAGTACAATATTACTTTAACGACAACAGCAGGGGGATAGATCCGTTTGTAGACCGGATCTATAAGAACACAGATAAAGCCTATATCCGTACGATGGATGACGATGCAGGCGCAATGTCGGCATGGTTTGTACTTACTGCTGCGGGTATTTCACCTGCATGTATTGGCTGGCCTGTATATTATCTGAATGTACCTTTGTTTGAGACAGTAACCTTCAACTGGGAGAACGGCAAAAGTTTGAATATTAAAGTTCAGAATTTCTCGGATAAGAATCTATACATCAAAGAGGTAAGCTTAAATGGCAAAAAACTGGATCGCAACTGGATCACTCAAAAAGAGATCATGGATGGAGGAACATTAGAGATTACGGCAACCGATAAGCCCCAGGAAAATAAAAATGCCTGGATTTCAGATATTAACAGAAAGGCAGTGCAGTAAGTCTCTAACTTTTTGAAAAATGTATGGAAACCTGCACAAGAATGTTTAAATTGGGATTATCAAGTATAAACAGATAGTTATGGCTAAAACGCATGAATACCAGACAAGTTTGGTATGGACAGGAAATAAAGGTTCAGGTACGATGGATTACAGGTTATACGACCGCAGTTATGTGATTTCAGTAGATCATAAAGCGGATATACAGGGCTCCTCTGATTCGGCATTTATGGGCGATAAAACAAAACATAACCCGGAAGATCTTTTGGTTTCGTCGTTATCCTCATGTCATATGTTATGGTACCTGCACCTGTGTTCCCAAAATGGAATTATAGTTTTAGATTATAAAGATAATGCAGTGGGTGTTATGGAAGAAAATGCGGATGGTAGCGGACGTTTTACTTCAGTAGTCTTGAATCCAGAAGTAACCATCAACAAAGAAGGAAATGTTGATCAGGCGAATGCATTGCATGCCCAGGCCCACAAAATGTGTTTCATAGCCAATTCATGTAATTTTCCAATAACCCATCAGCCAAAGTGTATCGTTGAAAGAAGTTGAGAACCGATAAAGCCCGTAAAATATAAACCCGTCATTGCTTCGTATTTCGCAATGACGGGTTTTTTTAATATATATCTGTTTACAACTCCCTTAGCCAAACGTTGCGGAAACTTAATGGCTCGCTTGGATCTCCATGTGACTGAAGTTTTATGGGAGATGCTCCGTGTGCCTTTCTGTAAGACGGATCTCCAATGTACTGTGTCGGCCCCTTTAAGATGGTGTTGTCCTGTACTAAAACACCGTTAAAAAGTACTGTTACCCGCGCAGGTGTTTTTACTGATTTATCATCATTGAAAGTTGGAGCGGTCCATATTACATCATAGGAGTTCCATTCACCAGGTTTGTTTGTAGGATTGGCCAAAGGAACAAACTGTTTATAGATACTTGCGGCCTGCCCGTTTGTATAGGTATCATTTTTGTAAGAATCAAGGATCTGCAGTTCATAACCGTCATCGCCTTTGCCTATTGAAGCAAGAAAAAGACCACTGTTACCACGTCCCTGACCTTTTCCTTTAATATTTGCAGGAACTCTCCATTCTATATGCAACTGGTAATTGAGGAAAGCTTGTTTTGTTTCTATGTTTCCTGATTTTTTGTTTACGGTAAACTCATTATTCGCAACAGTCCACTGCGCAGCTTGATCCCTGTTATTGGTCATCACCCATTTACTCAGATCTTTTCCATCAAAAAGAATGATAGCATCTGAAGGGGCAGGGGTAGATAGGGCCTTTGCTTCAATAATTTTTGGCACTGGTGTATACACCTCAGTTTCTTCTGGTTTGGTTTTCTCCTGTGCGTTTGCCATGCTTAGTGCTCCTATGACTAAAGTGGAGGTGAAGATTGTTCGCTTAAAATTCATTGTGTGTTTTTAAATAGTTTATTATATCAGTTTAGGAAACTAAAGGTAACCGATAAATAGCGCTATTCAAAAATATTTTGGTTACATAATTTTGTCTAAATTCGATTTAGCAATAGCTCAATAGCTTGTTACGACTGATGTGGTATTGCACTCGCTATGCGTTCGTGTCTACCAGGGTATTGATAGGGTGTTGATTAGGGGTTGACAGGGGGTTGATTCGGTCTAGATCGAACCAATACCGCAGATGATACGAACCAATACTTTAGTTGATACGAGCGCATAGCGGAAGCAGACGGCAGTAAAGCCTCATGCAATACTTCAATGGGATGCTTTGCCGTTTTTCCGGTGCCGTCCTTAATTTGGTGTCTGCAACTCGTTCCAGGTGCAGCAATCAGCACTTGTTCGGGTTGCTTTCTGATTTCTGGAAATAATACCAGTTCACCAATCTGCATGGAAAGCGCATAGTGTTCCCGTTCATAGCCAAAAGATCCAGCCATACCACAACAGCCCGAGGCAATGGTTTCTACTTTGTAATTTTCGGGGAGAGATAATACTTGTTGGGTTGCAGGCAACAATCCCAATGCTTTTTGCTGACAATGTCCATGCAGTTTAATGGTCTTTTCCTCGGCTGTAAACTGTGATTTTAGGATACTTCCGGCTTTCATTTCTGAAAGCAGAAACTCGTCAATAAGCAATGCATTTGCAGCCAGCTTCTTTGCAGATTCCAGCAAATGGTCATCAACAATGTCAGGATATTCATCTCTGAATGTCAATATAGCTGAAGGTTCTATGCCTATTAGCGGTGTGTCCGCTGAAACCAGTGGGCTAAGCTTAGCCACATTGTAGTTTGCGATCTTTTTCGCGCGCCTTAGCAGACCTTTGGAAATGCTGGCCCTGCCGCTTTCCTGATGTTCGGGAATAATGACCTGGTAACCTAACTGGTTAAGTAACTGAATTGCCTTTATACCAATTTTTGCATCCTGATAGTTGGTGAACTCGTCGCAAAATAGGTATACGGTTTTTTTGTATACCACATCCGGGTTTGTTTTTTTTAGTCTTAGCCTGAACCAGTTTTTTAAGGTAACAGGGGGCAATTCAGGCATGCTGCGCTGAACTGCAAAGCCCATTGTCCTTTTAATTAACCTACTGACTATTCGTCCTGTCATCACATAATTATACAGATGGGGGATAAGTGCAGTAAATCTTGACAATGTACTAAAGTTTGCAACCAGTCTGGATCGCAACGGAACGCCATTCGCATCTTGGTAGGCCTGAAGGAATTCTGCCTTCAACTTGGCCATATCTACATTTGAGGGGCATTCTGATTTACATCCTTTACATCCCAGGCATAGATCCATTACCTCCTTAATTTCGGGGTGGTCAAAAGGATTGATTTTAGCAGAATTGGTAAGATATGTTCTCAGTACATTTGCTCTTGCTCTGGTGGTGTCTTTCTCATTTCGTGTAGCCATATAGGACGGACACATCGTGCCCCCGGCAAGCTGCGATTTCCGGCAATCCCCGGAACCGTTACATTGTTCTGCATGTTGTAATATATTCTGTCCATGATACCTAAATACAGTTCTGATATCTGGAGTCTGTTTTTCAGGTACATAGCGCAGACTGGTGTTCATGGGCGGGCTGTCTATTATTTTTCCGGGATTAAAAATGTGTTTCGCATCCCAGGTGTCTTTAAGCTCTCTCAGCAGGGCATAATTTTTAGGGCCAATCATTTGCTCCACAAATTCGCCCCTAAGTCTGCCATCACCATGTTCGCCACTTAATGAACCCTTGTATTTTTTTACAAGTAGAGCCACCTCTTCTGCAATCAGCCGGAACATCCGGTTGCCTTCGCTGGTCTTTAAATTGAGTATGGGCCTCAAATGTAATTCACCAGATCCAGCATGTGCGTAGTGGACTGAATGCAGGCCATGCTTTTCCAGCAATAAGTTAAATTCCCGGATATAGGCAGGCAGATCCCTGACATCTACCGCAGTATCTTCAATAACGGGTACTGCCTTTTCATCGCCGGGAAGATTACTGAGCAATCCCAGTCCGGCCTTACGGAGCGACCATACCTTTTTCATATCAGAGCCATACAACAAAGGAAAATGATAACCCAGTCCGGCCTCTCGCATCTCGTGCTCCACGATGCCGGTACATTCATTTACTTTTTCCAAACTGTCTGCCGCATATTCAATCACCAGCAGTGCTGCGGGATCACCTTCAACAAAGAAACGGTTATCTAGCTGCTCCCTATTGCTCTTGGTACATTCCAGTATGTAATGGTCTATGAGTTCTACGGCATAAGGCTGGTGCTTTAGTGCGATGAGGTTGGCCTTTAAAGCATCATCTATGGATGCAAAATGTGCACAAAGCAACACACTATGAGCCGGTGGCAGAGGATTAAGGCTAAGTTTAATCTCCGTAATGAAAGCGAGGGTGCCTTCTGAACCACAGATCAATTTGCAGAAATTAAAATCCGGCCCGCCGGCGGTGAAAGGCGCTGATTCCAGCAGCATGTCTATCGCATAACCTGTATTTCTTCTTTCAATACTTGGTCGTGGAAATTCTTTGCGGATCTCCAGCTGATTTTCATACAGGCCGAGCTGTCCGCGTATCGAACGGTATAGGTTGGCTTCCAGAGTGTCTCCTTGGCACTTTTGGATGAATTCCTCAAAATTAAGGGCTTTAAATTCCACCTCTGAGCCATCGCTTAATAAAGCTTTAATAGCTAATGTATGCTCACGTGTACTTTTATAGATCACAGAGTTAGAGCCACAGGAATTGTTGCCCACCATACCGCCAATCATGGCCCGGTTAGCTGTAGAAGTTTCGGGTCCGAAGAACAAGCCAAGAGGCTTCAAAAATAAGTTTAGTTCGTCGCGTACCACGCCTGGCTGTACACGTACCCAGCGCACTGAACTATCGACTTCAAGTATTCCGGTAAAATACTTTGAGATGTCAACTACAATACCATTGCCGACCACCTGTCCGGCAAGCGAAGTGCCTGCAGCCCGGGGGATTAGAGATACCCCTTCATTTCTTGCAAAAGCAATAAGGTGACGGAGATCGTCAACCGACGCAGGTATACAAACTGCAAGGGGCATCTCTGAATAGGCTGAAGCATCTGTCGCATAAAGTATGCGCATCAGTTCATCGCTATAAAATTCGCCAGTAAGCAAGCCAGACAGTTGCTTCAGCTTCTTTTGCATTGTCACTTATAGATCGAACTTGATGCCCTGTGCTAATGGTAAACTGTCAGCGTAATTAATGGTATTGGTTTGCCTGCGCATGTAGGCTTTCCAGGCATCCGATCCACTTTCCCTGCCTCCTCCGGTTTCTTTCTCACCGCCAAAGGCACCACCAATTTCCGCTCCGGAAGTACCTATGTTGACGTTTGCGATCCCACAATCAGACCCTGCGGCAGAAAGAAATTGCTCGGCTTCTCTCAAATTCAGCGTCATGATCGCTGAAGACAACCCTTGCGGAACATCATTCTGGATTGCGATAGCCTGGTCAAGTGTTTTGTATTTGATCAGGTATAATATTGGTGCGAATGTTTCTTCCTGTACGATTTCATAATGGTTTTCGACTTCAGCGATGCAGGGTTTTACATAACAGCCCGAGCTGTAGTTTTCGCCGTTTAGCACACCGCCCTCAACTACAAATTTTGCACCTTCTTTTTTACCTTTTTCTATAGCCTGTACATACATATCTGCAGCTGCTTTATCAATTAGCGGGCCTACATGATTGTGTTGATCCAGTGGATCGCCGATGCGTAGCTGACCGTATGCATGAACCAGTTTGTTTTTAAATTCTTCATAGATGTCCTCATGGATGATCAGTCTTCTGGTGGAGGTACAGCGCTGTCCGGCTGTGCCTACAGCTCCAAAAACTGCTCCTATGATTGACATGTTCAGGTCTGCATCTTTTGAAATGATGATGGCGTTATTCCCGCCCAGTTCCAGAATACTGCGTCCGAATCTAGTGGCTACAGCTGCAGAAACAATCCTTCCTATGCGTGTAGAACCGGTAAAAGAAACCAGAGGGATGCGTTTATCATTATTGATCCTGTCGCCCACTGCATTGCCTATCAGCAAACTGCTGATTCCTTCAGGCATGTCATTTGCCTTTAGCACTTTAGTGATGACGTGTTGGCAGGCTACGGCACACAAAGGTGTTTTTGAGGAAGGTTTCCATACACATACATTGCCGCATACCCAAGCGAGGGCTGTATTCCAGCTCCATACCGCAACAGGGAAGTTGAAGGCCGATATGATACCCACAATACCCATAGGATGCCATTGCTCATACATCCGGTGATTTGGCCTTTCTGAATGCATGGTGAGGCCATAAAGCTGACGTGAGAGCCCTACTGCAAAATCACAGATGTCAATCATTTCCTGAACTTCGCCCAGACCTTCCTGCAGGCTTTTTCCCATTTCAAAAGAAACCAAAGCACCGAGGTCTTCTTTTTGCTCACGGAGTGCATCACCAAATTGGCGAACGATCTCACCTCTTTTTGGAGCAGGCACACTGCGCCAGAAAAGGAAGGCTTCCTCAGCCTTTTTCATCACGGTTTCATAAGCTGCTTCATCCGATGTCTGTACAGTAGCAATCAATTTGCCATTTAC
The DNA here is from genome assembly GCF_032678645.1 of Pedobacter frigoris. GTDB lineage: Bacteria > Bacteroidota > Bacteroidia > Sphingobacteriales > Sphingobacteriaceae > Pedobacter > Pedobacter frigoris_A. The sequence goes on along the minus strand of NZ_JAVTSP010000008.1, from coordinate 142,758 downwards.
CGGAGAATAGGAATCTATGGTTTTTCCTTCAGTGGTTAGCCATTGCTGTCCTGTGGATGTGCCTGAATTCAATTTTTGTATGCCCAGACGGGTTAATATTGCTGTAATGTCCATAATTGTGTAGTTAACCTTTAATTTGTTTGGTATAAGTGCTTTCAAAGATTTTGTCGGCATTGCCGGTTTCGAATCCTTCGCGGCGGTGTTCAGATTTAAGCTCCGTAGCAGCCAATTCAGTAAACTGCTGAAGTACGAGCCGCTCGGCGAATTCCACATAGCTGCCTGCGATGTCCATCTTCTCACCGTTGGCGAATATAGCTTCCTGCATTTCAGCTACAGAACTGCTCTGGCGGAGCAAACCGTCGGGACTAACTTTAATGGTGCCGCCTTCCGTATTCAATTTCAGTCCAAGTGATGTTACAAAGGTATTGAAATCTTCCAAACGATTATAGCCGGGTTTCAGGTCGTGCACACTGATGGTGTAATGGTTCAGGTAATACCTGTTGTAAATTACCCATGCAGCATATTCACTTTCCCCCAGGAGGGTCTCATAATCTGCCTTTTCAGGTAATTCCCATAACGGTTTGTGAAAAAATTCTCCAATTTCCTGTCCATCGTTCAGGTTGAGGCTATCTACCGGGTCAGCACTGATGTGACTGGTGTACTTGCTGATCAGCGATTGCGCATGGTCTGAAAGCTGTTCCACAATCAATTCGCTCATGAAAATCCTGGGGTATTCCGGTGAAGGCGGGGAGTACCAGTAGGCATTTAGCTTTTTGCCCTCAAAATAATAATTGTCCCTTTTGGTATAGCCGTGGTGGAGGAAGATCTTTTCAAAAGAATTAATGCCCAGATGAGGAACGCCAAGAGTTCTGAAAGCAATATGATCATTTATGATGTCTTCCTGTCCGCTGACTATGCCCCTGCTGATCATCGCGTCTGTTATTTTTCGCACTGCCGGCACCTGCTGACTATACCTTTCGAAAAGTATGTTCAAAAAAATGTCGAGTTGACTATGGTTGTTAAAGTTCATAAGCCTGGTATTAAACTTCCTGTAACTGCCCAAGTTTACCGCTGCTGAAAAGCTGACCGGTTTGAGTATTTAGTAGTGCTTCAAAAGGAATGTCCTCCTGTTTTATAAAACCCTTAGCTGGTAAAGCACCATTGGCTACCATTTCTATAACTGCCACTAAACTGGCCGCGGTAGTCCAGGAGATTGCCCTCCAGCTCTGACCATCTATAATTACCGGGCTGTATGACTTGCAATATTCATTACGTTTCAGCTGTCCATCTTTCCAGCCCTCTGCTGCTGCATAAACCAGTACGACATCATCTTCTACCTCAGGCTTTGCATTTTTCAATATCTCTTCGAGCTGTTGCTTGTTATTTTTCAGGTGAAGTTCATGGATTAAAAAGTTCATGAGGTCGCAATGTCCTGGATAGCGGATGGTTTTATAATCCAGCTTATCAACCATGCCTTCGTAGGTCTCGCACATGGTGCCCAATCCGCCGGAGGTATAAAATGCCTCATAACTGGCGCCTTCAATGTTGATCGCTTCTTTGCCCTGTAAACTCACTACTTGCTTGCGGTGGCCGTTGTGAATGGCTTCTGCATCATTGATGTACTCATTGACCACGCCGGCGGCCGACCAGGTAAAGGAGTAGCCCAACTCGCCGTTGGGATATTTTGGCAGTGCACCCACACGCATTTCAATAGAGCGCAGTTTTTCAAAATCTTTGGCAAGATGTGCACCGATAATCCCGATGATTCCAGGTGCCAGCCCGCATTGTGGTGCCATTACTGCGGTAGCCGTTGTACTCAGATCAATGATGTATTTTGTTGTTTCCACGTCTTCCGTGAGGTCAAAATAGCTCTTGCCCAATTGATGGGCTATTTTTGCAATGGTCTTGTTCAGGAAATAAGGTAATGCCGAAACTACCGCATCGTGGCCGGCTATCAGTTGCCCCATTAATTTCTCATCGGTTACGTCGCCGGTAATCACGTTAAAAGGAAGTTGATATGGGTAATGAGGTTCATGTTTGTCCATACCCGTCACCTGAAACTGCTTGCTCAGCAGTACGCCAACCAAGGTACCTACTTTGCCAAGGCCTAGTGTCAATACTTTTTCAATCATTTGGTCTATATATTTGGTAATACGTGTCAAATATCCATACATTTATCATTAGTAAACAATACATAATGGTTAACAAATGATAAGTATAGCTAATCAATTAGAGCTGCGACACTTCAATTATTTCAAAGTACTGGCTGAGGAATTGCACTACCGCAAGGCTTCAGAGCTCTTGTTCATTTCGCAATCGGCCCTGAGCCAGCAGATCAAGCATTTGGAAGGAATTCTAAAAGTCTCGCTATTTGAGCGAACTAATCGTAAGGTGTCACTTAGCGATGCCGGGGTGTTATTTTACAAAGATGTGCTTCAGATTTTGAATAAAGTAGAGGTTGCCGCTACGAACATTAAATTATATACTGCAGGGAATACGGGACAGATCGGAATAGGTTTTGTGGCCTCGGCGATGTCTTCAGTACTGCCGGGATTATTAAAGCAATTTCATACCGATTGTCCGAACATCAGGTTTCGGCTGGATGAGCTTAACAATGCTGAGCAGCTGGTCGCACTCCAGAATGAGACGCTCGACATCGGTTTTATGCGTTCCAATCATTTACCTGATGGTTTTGTCAGTAAAAGGGTTCATACAGAAACTTTTTCCCTGGTGCTACCAAAAAATCATCCGGTTACCACTGCTTCATTTGAGCATATAGGCCAGTTTAAGGATGAGAATTTTATCCTGTTTCCAAATGATCAAAGTCAGTTGTATTACCAACAGATCATAAATCTATGTATTGACCAGGGCTTTACCCCGAAAGTAGCTCATCGATCGATTCATGCGCCCACAATATTCAAAATGGTGGAAAACGGTATGGGGCTTTCTGTGATTCCCACATCACTGGCCTCGACTGAAAATTCCAGTATTCGGTTTATTGAATTGAAGCATATTCCACAACGCACCGCACTTTATGCTGTATGGAAGAACCAAAATAATAATCCGACGCTGCCATATTTCCTGGATATGCTGGTGTCTGTTTGATTTCTTAAAAACTTGTGGAAATGATTATATTCGGTATTTACGTGATACTTAGGAAATATGTTTGTCTTATTTAGATTTTCTGTCAATACAGCTGCTGCGGTTATATTTTTGGCGGGACTGATTACGCTTAGCGACCTCTTTTTGAACCAGAATCAGCCCAGTTATCAAATATTAACTGTTGCAATTGCTGCAATTTTTTTTGCCATTGGATTTAGTGTATTGTTCTTTTATAGGAATTTCAGAAATATTTACAATGATATCAAAAGAAGGAAGCAGGACGAAACGGTCTATGTTTCCTTGCAAAGAATAATGTTCTTTCTTAGTTTAATGGCTGTAATCGCAACTCTGGCTTTAGGGGCATTATGCATGGCTTTAATAGAGAGGATGGCCGGCGGAACGGCATTGTTGGGATGAAATATCTCTGTTGCTTCATAAGGCTTATTTAAGAAGAATGTTGTAAATTGCAGCGCAAATTTACTCAGGATAAAGAAAATCCTGAACGGGATAGATAGGTGATTGCATACAATTTTAATTAACCCGGAGGCATTTAAAAGAGCAGCCGTTAATAGAAAATAAGTAAAATATGAAAAGAGTAGTAGTGACAGGTTTAGGAGCTGTAACCCCTCTGGGTAATACAGTGCAAGAGTTTTGGGACAATATTGTGGCCGGAAAAAGCGGCGTATCAGCAATAACCAAATTTGATGCTTCAAAATTCAAAACTAATTTTGCCGCTGAGGTTAAAAACTTTAATGCCGAAGAGTATATCGACAAGAAGGAAGTAAAGAAATATGACGTTTTTACGCAGTACGCAATAGCTGCGAGTGATCAGGCCATTAAAGATTCCGGTCTTGATTTCGAAAATATGTCTGAAGCTGACCGTTATGAAGTTGGTGTAGTTTGGGGCTCGGGAAATGGTGGTATTGGTACTTTTGAACAGCAACTGAAAGATTTTCATCTGGGTGATGGTACTCCAAGATTTAACCCCTATTTCATTCCTAAAATGATCATTGATATTGCGGCCGGTGTAATTTCTATTCGCAATAAGCTCCATGGACCAAACTACGCTACGGTATCGGCTTGTGCTTCTTCGAACACAGCGATCATAAATGCATTTGATACTATCCGCTTAGGTAAAGCTACTATAATGGTTGCCGGTGGTTCTGAAGCGGCAATTACTCCTTCATCAGTAGGTGGTTTTAACGCTGCTCAGGCTTTGTCTAAAAATAATGAAGATCCTCAGGGAGCCTCACGTCCATTTGATGTAAACAGAGATGGGTTTGTAATCGGTGAAGGTGCAGGTGCTTTAATTCTGGAAGAGCTGGAACATGCGGTAAAAAGAGGTGCACATATCTATGCAGAAATGGTTGGCGGAGGTATGGCAGCTGATGCTTATCACCTGACCGGAACTCCTCCGGATGGATTGGGCGCATCTTTGGGTATATCTAAAGCTTTGGCTGACGCGGGAATAACACCTGATAAAATTGACTATATCAATGCGCATGCTACCTCAACAGGTTTGGGAGATATAGGCGAGCTAAATGGTATTAAAAAAGTATTTGGTGATTTGCCAGTAGCTATTAGCGCTACCAAATCTATGACGGGTCACCTTCTGGGTGGGGCCGGTGCAATCGAAAGTGTAATCAGTGTGCTTTCTGTAAAGAATGACATCATTCCGGCTACTATAAATACCAAAGATATTGATCCGGAAATACCTAAAGGATTTAATTTTATTTTAGGTAAATCTGTACATCAGCCGGTAAATTATGTAGTGAATAACACATTTGGATTTGGCGGGCACACAGCGACTTCTATATTCAAGAAATATACGGACTAGATTAAATTGTAAATCTGGTTTTTACTTTGATCGTCATTCTGAAATAAATTCGGAATGACGATCTTTAGTTAAGGGTGTTTCTATACCAAATCCTGATTTGGACTTTTGTTCCATAAAAAAATACAATTAACTTGCCTGCGATGGATATAGAATTCAATAAAAACGAAGACGTTAATAAACAGTCAGTTTACGAGTTAAAAACGCGTTTAAAAAAGATATATAAAGGTGGGGGAGAGAAGAGTGCGGCAAAGCAAAAGGAGAAAGGTAAAATGCTCGTTCGCGAGCGCATTGCTTATTTGATTGATAAAGAAAGCAAGTTTTTGGAGATAGGAGCTTTTGCTGCAGAAGACATGTATGCTGAACAAGGAGGATGTCCCTCTGCAGGTGTGGTATGTGGAATCGGATATGTTTCAGGCAGGCAATGCATGATTGTCGCTAATGATGCGACTGTAAAAGCCGGGGCATGGTTTCCTATGACTGCCAAGAAAAATCTGAGGGCCCAGGAAATTGCAATGGAGAACAGATTGCCAGTGATTTATCTGGTGGACAGTGCAGGTGTTTATTTGCCCATGCAGGATGAAATATTCCCCGATAAGGAGCATTTTGGACGTATGTTTAGAAATAATGCCCTCATGTCTTCAGATGGTATTGTACAGATTGCGGCGATTATGGGTTCTTGCGTTGCAGGTGGTGCATATTTGCCAATCATGAGTGATGAGGCAATGATCGTTGATGGCACAGGCTCGGTATTTCTTGCCGGTTCTTATCTTGTAAAATCAGCCATCGGAGAGGAAGTAGATAATGAAGCTCTCGGAGGAGCAACGACTCACTGTGAGATTTCGGGCGTGACGGACTATAAGCATCCAAATGATCAGGCTTGTCTTGATAGTATCAGAAACATCATGAGTAAGATGGGCGCGCCGCAGGTAGCAGGATTTGACAGGATAAAACCAGGCCTTCCTAAATTCGAAGAGGATGAGATTTATGGAATTCTTCCAGAAAATAGAGAGAAACCCTATGATATGCTGGACATTATTCATCGTTTGGTAGATGACTCTGATTTTGAAGAATACAAAAAATTATACGGACAAAGCATCATCTGTGGTTTAGGCAGGATCGATGGCTGGGCGGTTGGCATTGTAGCCAATCAGCGTAAAGTAGTAAAATCGAAAAAAGGAGAGATGCAGTTTGGGGGAGTAATTTATTCTGACAGTGCGGATAAAGCTACCCGCTTCATTATGAACTGTAATCAGAAGAAGATCCCCTTGGTGTTTTTACAGGATGTGACCGGATTTATGGTGGGAAGCAGATCTGAGCATGGAGGTATTATTAAAGACGGTGCTAAAATGGTCAATGCGGTAGCCAATTCAGTGGTGCCTAAATTTACTATTGTTATAGGTAACTCTTATGGGGCAGGTAACTATGCGATGTGTGGTAAGGCTTATGATCCAAGACTGATCTATGCCTGGCCAAGCGCTAAGATTGCCGTAATGGGAGGGGCTCAGGCTGCCAAGGTATTGTTGCAGATTCAGGAGGCTTCACTTAAAACAAAAGGGGAGACGATAACCGCTGAAAAAGAAGCTGCGCTGTTGAAAGAAATTACGGATCGTTATAACAGTCAGACGACACCATATTACGCCGCTTCCAGGCTTTGGGTTGACGGAATTATAGACCCTAAAGACACCAGGCAAGTAATTTCGATGGGAATTGAAGCCGCTAACCAATCACCCATAAAAAGACAGTTTAATGTCGGTGTTATCCAAACCTAAGTTCAATTATAATCTATAAATCACAATGTTGCATTTGTTACATTATGCGGTTTGCTGGATAGCCGGATAAAGCGTAATTTTGCTGTGTAATACAATTAAAAATATGTCACAAGAAACAGAACACGTTCAATGTTTAATTATAGGGTCCGGCCCTGCCGGTTATACTGCTGCAATTTATGCTGCACGTGCAGATCTTAAGCCCGTTATGTACACTGGTATGGAGCCAGGAGGTCAATTGACCCAAACTACAGAAGTTGATAATTTTCCTGGATATCCAAATGGAATAACAGGTCCGGAAATGATGGAAGACTTCCGTAAACAAGCAGAACGCTTTGGTACAGATATTCGTTTTGGTTACGTGAGTTCAGTAGATTTTACGTCAATGCCACATAAAGTTGTAGTAGACGAAATTAAAACCATCACTGCAGATACAGTGATTATTTCAACGGGTGCTACCGCTAAATGGCTGGGATTACCTAGTGAACAACAATATAATGGATTTGGTGTGTCAGCTTGTGCGGTGTGTGATGGATTTTTCTTCAAAGGACAGGATGTAGCAATAGTAGGTGCTGGCGATACAGCTGCAGAGGAAGCTACTTACCTGGCTAAACTTTGTAAAAAAGTATATATGTTGGTTAGAAGGGATGAGTTCAGAGCTTCTAAAGCCATGGTACACAGGGTGATGAATACTCCAAATATTGAAGTGATTTACAATTCAGAAACAAAAGAAATTCTTGGTAATGGTAAAAATGTGACAGGCGTAAGGGTACTGAACAACCAGACAGGTGCAGAATCTGATTTGCCTGTTGAAGGATTTTTTGTAGCGATTGGTCATAAACCTAATACAGACATCTTTAAAGGATGGTTGGAAATGGACGAGACTGGTTATCTGAAAACAATCCCTGGATCTACAAAAACCAACGTAGAGGGAGTTTTTGCTTGTGGAGATGTGCAGGATCACTATTATCGCCAGGCAGTTACAGCTGCTGGTTCGGGATGTATGGCAGCTTTGGATGCTGAACGTTATTTGGCGGCTAAAGAAGATGAGGTAAAAGTTTTGTCTTAATTGACAGTTTATTAGATAAAAGGCAGGATCATTGTGATTCTGCCTTTTTTTTGTGCTTTTTCTTAACAGATTTTTTTTATCTTGTGGCTTAAATACAATCAAAAATTTTGACCACACACATGAAAAGATTATTATCAATTACGCTTATGGCATTTATCTCGGTAAATGTATTGGCGCAAACTGATGCCAATATGGGGATTATTCCTGCCCCGGTATCTGTAACTAAAAAGAGCGGTTCTTTTAAATTGGATAAAACTGTCGTATTGGTGTCTGCAGACGCTGCAAATGCAAGAGTAACAGATTTGCTGAATGCAGCGATTGTAACAAAAGCCGGATATGCATTGAGAGAAGTAAAGACTGCAGGAGCTAATGATAGGGCAATTGTGATTACTTCTGCGGGAGCGGATAAGTTACCTGCTGAAGGTTATACCATTGATATCACGGATAAAAAAATAACGATTACAGGTAAAGATGCAGGTTTGTTCTATGCTGTACAGTCTGCCATTCAGCTGCTACCTGAGAAAAAGAACAATCAAATTGTTGTAAATGCTGCAACAATAAACGATTACCCAAGGTTCAAATACAGAGGTATGCATCTTGATGTTGGCCGTCATATGTTCCCTGTTGCTTTCGTTAAAAAATACATTGACATCCTTTCCCAGTACAAACTGAATACTTTTCACTGGCATTTAACTGAAGATCAGGGCTGGAGAATTGAAATCAAGAAATATCCTAAATTGACCACAGCAGGCGCCAGTAGAAATGGAACCATCATTGGTCATCATCCTGGTGTAGGTACAGATGATGAAGTTTATAAAGGATTTTATACTCAGAATGAGGTAAAAGAAATTGTGGCTTATGCTGCGGCAAGATTTATCAATGTGATACCTGAGATAGAAATGCCAGGGCATGCTTCGGCTGCGATTGCGGCTTACCCTGAATTGAGCTGTTTCCCTGACAGAGATACTTTTGTTGATGCAAAAACCCCATGGGCAGGATCAAGAAAAGGAAAACAAGTGCAGCAGCAGTGGGGTGTATTTGATGATGTATTTGTGCCTAGTGAGAACACATTCAAATTCCTCGAAAATGTATTGGATGAAGTGCTTACACTTTTCCCTTCTAAGTACATCCATATCGGAGGTGATGAAAGTCCTAAGGAATATTGGAAAGAAAGTGAGTTTTGTCAGAAACTGATCAAACAGCTTGGAATAAAAGATGAGCATGAGTTGCAAAGTTATTTTATCCAGAGAATCGAAAAATACCTGAATTCAAAAGGCCGTTCTATCATCGGATGGGATGAAATTCTTGAAGGTGGGTTGGCACCAAATGCGACCGTGATGTCCTGGAGAGGCACTGCTGGAGGAATTGCTGCAGCTAAGCAAAAGCACGATGTGATCATGACGCCCAATGGAAATGGTTTGTACTTTGATCATAAACAATCTGAGTCTGTTGATGAGCCGACAAACATCGGAGGTTTGTCTAATTATGCTAAAGTATATTCTTATGATCCCATTCCTGCTGAACTGACTGCCGATGAAAAGAAACATGTAATTGGTGTTCAAGCCAATTTATGGACAGAATATGTAAGAACTCCTGAAAAAGTAGAGTACTTTATCTTTCCAAGGATATTCTCTTTATCGGAAATTGCATGGAGTCCTGTTGAGCGTAAGGATATCAAAAACTTCTCTGAAGAACGTCTGCCATTGCATTTAGCTAAACTAGATAGAGAGAAAACAAACTACTGGGTACCTGCACCAATCGGCCTGAAAGATAAGGTAATGAATGGACAAGATTTTAGCATTGAGTTGAAAGAACCGGTACCGGGAGCTAAGATCTATTATACGTTTGACCTTACCCGTCCATCTGAAAATGGTAATTTATATAAAGGACCAATCAAAGTCGTGGTTCCTCAAGGGCAAAAACGCGTATTGAAAACCATCGTTATTACTCCTGGAGGCAGACGAAGTGTCGTTACAGAGACGATCTTAAACAATGGTGCAGATTTGAAAGCTAAATAGATTATTTAATTGTATTTGCATTAAAAAAGAGAAATGAAATTAATGAAATACTTGGTAAAGCAGTCTCTGATATTATCAGGACTGCTTTTTCTGGCTTCTTGTAGTGACGGTGAAAAAGGTGCAGCAGGTAAAAAAACGTCTGAAACAAAGAAGCCTGCCGGACAATTTGTGTTTTATAAAGACATTGAGATCAGACCGGGAATTAACTTTGAATTGATCAGCTGGGGAAAGGGAGTCGACAGTATAGGTGGTTATACCATTCTGATGTCAGACTCTATTAGAAATAACTACAAATCATTTTCTAATGAACGCAAAGGAATCATTACTGATGCCTGGAATATGGATATGGACAATGATGGAGATCCTGAGATTTATATAGAATTACTTAGTAAAAAGAATGTGAAAGATCTTAATGTTTATGAGTATTCGGGTGGTAGTTTTAATAAAATCAGTTTTCCACCGTTGAGCAGCAGGGCAAAAGAAAGCTATGCAGGTGATGATAAATTCAGTATAAAAAATGGAGAACTTTTCCGTACCTATCCACTGGTAAATCCTAAAGATACCAGTATAAAGGCAGGTGATATGAAATACCTTCAATATAGTTTGAGAGGCAATAGCTTCGAGATTTCAGAACTAAAAAAGGGAGAGTGATCTTGCTAGATTAGGCGGTTAGACTTTGCTACTCTGATGGCGTCAGACTTAGAGTTCACATTAAGCTTTAAATAGATGTTTTTGATATGCGTTTTTACCGTTTCTATTTCAATAAACAGTTCATGCGCGATCTGACCCCTGTCTTTACCTTTTGATATTAATTCCAGGATTTGAGCTTCTCTTTTTGTTAGCGGTGAATCCTGGTTTTTTTGTAAAGAAGTGATGACTATTTTTGCAACATCAGGACTCATAGGACCGCCGCCCTGTATTACTTCTTGTATGGCATCGATTATTTTTGCTGATGAAGTGTTTTTTGTGAAATAGCCAGAAGCCCCGTTGGCAAGTGCATCCAATATGGTTTTTTCAGTCTCATAAACGGTAAGCATGATAATGTAGGCATGCGGAACTATTTTTTTTAATTGAGGCAAGGCTTCTATGCCGTTTGTTCCAGGTAATTGAATGTCCAATATAATTACATCTGGATTGTCTTTACTGATTTTTTGTTTTGCGAGATCAAAAGAAGGGTAGGTATTAACTACCGTATACGGAGAGGTATTGTTAATCAGATAGGCATAACCTTCTCGTATCGTTTCATCATCTTCAATTATTACGACCCTTGCTATAGACTGATTATACATTTTTGAAATGCTTTAGTGTTGGAAAATTAATCATTATGGATATACTTGTTCCCTGAGTGCCTGAGGTGATGTTGAGATTGGCATTGATTCTTTTGGCCCTTACATACAGATTATTTATGCCATGCCCATTTTTTGCATGCTCAATATCAAATCCCTGCCCATTGTCAACAATACTTAGTGTAAGTATTTCATTATTCAATACTGCAGAAAAGGTGATTTCTGTTGCCCTGGCATGTTTTAATACATTGTGTATGGATTCTTTAAAAATCAGTAAAATATTTCGGCTGATATCCAGAGATAGCCGCGAATCTCTATTGTTAATGTTAATATTACTTCGGAATTCTATAGGCGTTTCATTGAACATTTCTTCTCCAAAACTTCGGATATGATTTAGTAGCTGACTAAGTGTGTCGTTCTTTGGATTAAGTGCCCAAAGAATATCTTTAGTTCCTGTATATAATTCGTCCACGTTATTGCTGATTTTTTTTAGAATCCCCCGTTTTTCAGTATCATTTTTGTCGATCATACTGCTCAATACTTCTGATAAGACTGTAATTCGGGTAAGTTTGTTACCCAGATCGTCATGAAAATCTTCGGCAGTTTGCTTTCTGATCTTAAATTGTTCTTCAAGCTTTATTTTTAAGCGAAATTTCCGTTTTCTTTCATTCAGTTTTAGAATAATATAAACTGCTAGCAGAATCGAGAGAATCACGATCAGCAGCATGAAGAATCTGAACAGACCTGTCTGATAGTAGGGTGGGAGTATTTCAAAAGAAAAATTGGCTGCATTTTCAGAAGAAATGCCTTCTCTGGTAAGTGCAATTACTTCAAACCTGTATTTTCCAGGAGGCAGCGCTGTAAAATTTATTGAAGTATTAGTGCCGGCCAGATTGAATTTATTGTCAAGTCCAAGCAACCTGTATTTATAGGATATGGCATTGGGGCTGGAAAGGTAGATTCCAGTATAATTGATGTTAATGTGGTTGTGGTCATATGGTAAGGCCGGAGCATATTCTAATTCATAATCTTTGAAAAATGTTTTGAGCTTTTTACTGCTGTCCCGCTTGTAGCTCGGAGAAATACTTACTGAATTGATATATATGTATGGCTTTACCTTAGTCGAACTAGATGAATTAACCGGAAAAACTATCGCTCCTTTTGTGGTTCCAATCCAGATGTTGTCTCCATTTTGGAGTATTGCATTTTGATTGCATTCTACGAGTATGTTGTCGTTATTGACGTTTGGAATAAGCTTGAAATCTTTCGGATTTAATCTGTTGACCCCACGACCTGTTCCCAGCCATATTATTCCTTTGGTGTCTTTTAAAATGCTGTAGACGTGATCGGAAGCCAGGCCTGACTTTGTGTTTATTATTTTAGAGCTGCCCGTTTTACTGTTCCATATCATCAATCCATAATCCGCTGTTCCGAAAAGTACATATTCTTTATACTTCAACATAGATAAAATACTGGAACCTTCCAGCCCTTTTATATCCAGATGAGAAGCTTTTTGTTTATTAATGAGCCAGACGCCGTCCTGAGTTCCTGTAATGATCGAGTCTTTTCCCATCTCAAGAAGACCTCCTCCAAACTGCCTGGTAATTTTTTTAAAATCATGGTTTATGGGGTTGTACAGCAGACATCCGTAATCTGTGGAAAGCCATATTTTCCCATCAGTATCCTCAAGAATGGCATTGTAAGCGATATCATGATATTTCTCATCTACCTTTATGATTTGCTTTCCATTATGCATCCATAATCCGGCACCGGGGGTGCCGATCCACACGTTTTTCTTACTGTCTTTATACAGGAAATTGATGCGATAAGCATCTTCATTATTAGTTGGGATGGTTATACTTTTTATCTTTTGATTTTGCTTGTATTCATACAATCCTCCAAATGAACCAAGCCATATTGTTCCTGGTTCAGGGCCATTGGATATCGCCATGACTATTTTGTTTTGTATTCCCTGTGTTTCATCAAAAGTTACATATGTGTTATTTGTAAACTTGAAAATCCCGGATCCGTCAGTTCCCAGCCAAATGTTGTTTTCAATATCTTTAAAAATAGTATTGACCATGTTGTCAGTAAAACCATTTTTTGAATTGAAATGTATGACCTGCGTAGAAGTAATACAGTAAGCTCCCTTACTGGTGCCAATCCAAACTGCCCCTTTATCGTCTTGTGCAATCGACATACATTTTAAGGTAATCTCGGGATAAGCCTTTTTCAGAACATTGTTGTTCAGGATATAGATACCGTCTGAGGTCACCAGCCAAACCTTATGCAGATTAAATTTGTCGACCAAGATATCGGTAATAAATAGTTTGCGGAAAGTGAGAGAATCTCGTGATCGCAATACCCATATGTTGTTTTCAAGGCTATAAATTCCCTTTTGATGGATTGCCGCCCATATTTTTCCAGACTGATCAAGATTCAGCGCGGTGACGAATTCCATCTTGTCACGGGTAATAGAAACGGCTTGTTCTTTTTGGCCTGTAATTTTAAAGAGATGTTTAGACTTTAAAGCATAGGTGCTGCCAGTTTTATCAACGACCAGTCTGTTTACCCATTTTTTATGATCACCGTAATTGGAAAATTGAAGTCCGTTATAGGTCGTGGTACCCCTTGCAGATCCAATCCAGAGATTGTTTTGTTTGCCAACAGCAAGAGTAAGCGTAAAATTGCTGCTTAAACCATTGGTTTTGGTATAACTTGTAAATTCGCTGCCGTTAAAGCAACTTATTCCTCCCAGAGTCGCTATCCAGAGTCTTCTGTGGCTGTCTTGTGCAAATGACGTTACCTGTGATTGTGTAAGACCTTTGTCAATGTCAAACTGCTCAAAATTATAGCGCTGTGGATAGGCAGCTGGATTATAAGCAGACAGCATAAGTATCAGAAAAGATAGCTTTTTGTAAAACACAAGAAGTGAATATATGTGATTAACCCAATTGTAAATATATTTATCAATATACGATTAAAAAATACCGCCAGAAGGGGTATTTTTAATCCTGATCTAAATATACCCCTTAAAGGGTGAATAATCCAGAAAAACATCAATGTAGCTTTGTTAAGCCAAATTAACACTGTGATGGGTATCTATAGGATGACTGTTTGTAAGAATGAAGTTATAAGCGAGACAACCAGTCGGGCTTATAATTCAGGTATTACTGAAAAATATCTGGTAAGTACCATATCTCGCGGTTCCGGAGATTTCGTCATCGGTAAGCGCGATCTCAAGTTGTTTCCGGAAAAGTTCATTGTTTTAAATGAAGGGAGTGCTTATTCCAACAAGATAGAATCTGCTGAAGAGGTAAATATTTGTTCCATATTATTTGATGCTGATTTTGTTTGTGATTATGAATATTCAAGCGCAAACGAAAATAGGGTATTGCTGGATAACCCCCAGTATTACAAAAATGGAAAGCCTGTTTTTATCGAAGCCATTTATGCGTTAAATGAAGAAGTTAGAACCGGAATTCAACAACTTAAAAAAGCAACTGAAATGGGGTTGAAAGACGAAGTTTTATTGATGGAATACTTTAACGGTTGTTTGTCGGCATACTATGATTTATACCACGCCGAAGTCACAAACAGGGCGAAATCTTTGAAATCACTTAATCTCAGTACCCGTTCAGAAATATTGAGACGGTTGTCTATTGCCAGAGATTACATGCTGAGCAACTACAATAAGAGCATTTGTTTGTATGATGTAGCGTTAGCTGCCTGCCTGTCAGTAAATCACTTGTTACGCACTTTCAAACAGGCTTACCATCAGTCGCCACATCAATTTTTAACAGATGTAAGACTTCAGCAGGCTAAGTATTATTTAAAAAATACAGATTATTCGGTAAGTGAGATTGTGGATATCGTAGGTTTTGAGTGTCCAAGTTCATTTACACGCTTATTCAGGAGTTCATTTAAAATTACACCGGGCAAATTCCGGTAGTATTTAATTGTATTCCGTGTTCTTTGAAAACCTTAAAAACAACATAAAACAATTACACAATGAAAACAAGATTTTTAATGTATTTAGCCATACTAAGTATGGCTTTTACTACGCTTTCAGCAAAAGCAGACCGACCAGTAAATGAAATCAATATTAAACCTAATTCAGTTATTGAAGCTTTTATCAAGGCTAATTTAAACGGCAATGCAGCACTTTTTGATGTTGTGTTAAAAGATGGAGCGACCATCAAAGTAAATAGGAAAGATAAAGTTATTGAACACTCAAAAAGTGAAATACTCGATTTCTATAAAAAAAGCGGTGAGATCATGTTGAATTGCAGCTCTGATTTTGAGATTTTAACAACCAATGATTGTACAATACTTGCAAGGGTAGATTTTAAATTTCCGTCGTTTGTGCAGCAGAATTACATTTCCATAGAAAGAGATAGAAAAGGTGCGTGGAAGATAACCCATGTAAACAGGTTTAATGTTTAATGGATAATTGGGTGATTTTCGCCTATTGGGATCTCTATATGAAATTTATATTTGAAGCAGGTAAACCCATATAAGTTTGGATGAATTTAAATTTGGGTTAGTTAATAATAAAAGTCATCCAAACAGGATGACTTTTTTTTATTGCTGGTCTTTAAACTGACCACTGATCCTTTCAAATTTTTCAATCAAAAGATCCAGTCTTTCTTTCTCACGTTTTATATAGGCCTTTCGCAGGATTGTCGCGCATAAGGCCATCCAGAATATCGTAAAGGAAATGATTCCGACTTGTATCCAAATATTCAGGTTATCCAGCATTTCATAGAAGTAGAGGATAAAACCAACAGATAAGGCTATAGCATAAAACCAATAAAGCTTATTGTATATTGTGAATTTGTTGAGCTGGTATATTTTCAGTTTCGATAAAAATGCATTGGGATGTTCTGTGAAATCGTTTTGTGCGATTATTCTGTAATCCTTATAAAGAATAAGTGTGTAAACAGCTACCGATGCTACTATAATGCTCAAGCCTGCCAGGGTAGTCCAGGAATTAAACTGAAAAAATATTATTAATGCTGTAATGGCGGCAAAAGACAAAATCATTCCAAGAATATTGAAGAGGGATCTGGTTCTGATTCCATTGACTTCTTTTTTTGCCTGCGCCAGCATTTCATCAGAAGAGATTTTTACCTCAACCGAATGTGATTGCCAAAGCGATTGTATATGATCAAATTCTTGCATGCTGATTGTATAATTCGGTAAGTTTTTGTTTAATACGATGAATTTTTACCCTAAGATTTCCTTCACTAATCCCGGATATCTCTGCTATTTCGTTGTATGGTAGTTCATCCAGTACCATAGTAATGATTAAGCGGTCATTTTCTTCCAATTTGGATATGGACTTATACAGCAAAGCAATTTGCTCATTTTTTTCTAAGAACTCTTCGGCGCGGTTTTCTATGATGTTTTCCGTAAGCTCATCTTTTGCCTGTCTTTTTTCCGATCTCAGATAAGTAAGGCAGGTGTTTACTGCTATACGGTATATCCATGTTGATATCAGTGACTTGTTACGGAACTTATCTAAATTTTGCCAGACCTTTAAAAAAGTCTCCTGCAGTAAATCATTTGCCGAATCTTCATCACCAGTGTAACCATAGCATAAATGGAATATCTTTTTAGAGTTGGTGTCGAAAATCTGTTTAAATAACTGGTCTTTTTTTTCCACTTAAACTTATTTTGTTCCTGGTTTAGATTGAAGTATTCCTTGTTTGTTACGGGGGTCAAAAAGTAAAATTACACACTTTATATACAATGTTTAGAGAATAATTTAATTATTGTAGTTTTACAGACTTGAAAAATTTATAAGAAAACAATGGTAAAGAACAACAAACTAACCTTTTTCATTTTTCTTGCTTTAATATTAGGTGTGGTACTCGGGTATTTTTTAAATGTTAATTCATTTAAGGATTATAATGATACTATTGCTACATCTGAAAGCCAGATAAAAACCCTAGACATCCAGCTAAATGGAATAAAAGATACGACCATTGTGCAATATGCCGACCTGAAGGCACAAAAAGTTTTAGCAAGTACAGCCGCTAAGAATGCCACTATTGCGAGGGAAAAGAGCCTGGAGCCTTTAACTTTGCTAAGTGATATTTTTCTTCGCCTGATCAAAATGATCGTAGCGCCTCTTGTATTTACTACATTGGTAGTTGGGGTTGCTAAGGTTGGGGACATTAAGGCAGTCGGAAGGATTGGAGGAAAGACGATGCTGTGGTTTTTGAGTGCGTCCCTGTTGTCCCTGGTACTGGGAATGATTATGGTGAATATCTTTAAACCAGGCGAAGCAATGAACTTGCCTTTGCCGCCAAGTAATGCAGATACAGGAATTCATAAAGTGGCTTTATCACTCAAAGACTTCATTTCTCATATTTTCCCTAAAAGTATGACCGAGGCCATGGCGACCAATGAAATTCTGCAGATTGTGGTATTCTCACTATTTTTTGGTGTTGCTACAGCAGCAATAGGAGAGAAGGGGCAGATCGTTATTAACTTTTTTGATGCTGTTGCACATGTGATTCTAAAAGTAACCGGTTATGTAATGAATTTTGCCCCATTTGCAGTTTTCGGAGCAATGGCCGCAATTGTCGCAAAACAAGGATTAGGAGTGTTGTCAACTTATGCATTGTTTATCGGGGAATTTTATTCTACGATGCTATTGTTGTGGATTGTTCTGATTCTGATAGGATTTAGCATTCTTAAAACGAGGATATTTAATCTGATGAGTCGAATGAAAGAACCTGTTCTGGTGGCTTTCAGTACGGCGAGTAGCGAAGCTGCTTATCCAAAGACACTATTGCAGCTGGAACGTTTTGGTTGTAAAGATAAAATTGTGAGTTTTGTTTTGCCTTTGGGTTATTCATTTAATCTTGATGGATCAATGCTATATATGACCTTTGCATCGCTCTTTATTGCGCAGTCTTATGGTATCCATTTGTCTTTTGAGCAGCAAATAACGATGCTGCTTATCCTGATGCTTACCAGTAAGGGTATCGCCGGTGTGCCAAGAGCTTCTTTAGTGGTGATAGCCGGAACCATAGCTACGTTTAATATTCCCGAGGCCGGACTAGCACTTTTAATCGGAATAGATCCGTTATTGGACATGGGGCGATCAGCGACAAATGTCATTGGAAACAGTATTGCTACCGCTGTGGTTAGTAAATGGGAGGGTGAGCTTAGCGGCCCGCTTGATTAGCGATTAAGAAAGTATTATAGTAAAATAAATATATGACTACCAAAACAAAAAAAATATTCTTAGCCTTTACGATTGTAGTGCCTTTTATCGTTTATTGCGTAATCTATTACATTCCAATGTTTAAGAATGCACCCTTTAAATCGACAGAGTTTGTATCTATTATTTATAAATGGGGACCAGGGGAGAATCTTGAAAATTCATACAATTCAGCTACAGGTGAATATCATTACAAAGACACGCGTGATTCATTGGTGACAACAAATGTTAAGCTTAGGTCTAACGATATCATTTATCTGCATGGTAAAGCCAATGAATTAGGCTTTTGGAATTTCCCTGAAATAATTGCCAACAAGGGAACAGATTTAAAAACCTCAAAAGTGTTGCGCTATGTAATCCAGTTCAATTATAAACGCAAATCCAAAACGGTTACTTATCTGACTGATTATAATGAAATACCGAAGCTTCAGGGGCTGGCAAAACAGATGACGCAATTGATTGAACAAAGCATTAATGATGCTGAACAACGTTATAGTAATAAATAATGAATGGTGTTGTGTATTTATAAAAATAAATTCTATATTTGCACCTCGATAAAAAAAATAAACAATTTAAAATAATAATTATTTAACAATGTACGCAATAGTAAATATAGCAGGACAGCAATTCAAAGTTGCAAAAGACCAGCACCTTTTTGTACACCGTTTGCAAGGAGATGAAGGCGCTAGTATTGAATTTGACAATGTATTGTTGGTTGAAGATGGTGGTAAAATCTCTGTAGGAGCTCCTGCATTGAAAGGCGCAACTGTTTCAGCTAAAATCGTGTCTCATTTAAAAGGTGATAAAGTAATCGTTTTCAAAAAGAAACGTAGAAAAGGTTACAAAAAGAAAAACGGTCACCGTCAGTATTTCACTAAGATCCAGATCTCTGGTATCAGTTTATAATTATTTGTTAAACATTGAATTTCCTGGCTAACAGGTGATTTATAAAATATAAAACAAGATGGCACATAAAAAAGGAGCCGGTAGTTCCAGAAACGGACGTGAGTCGCATAGCAAACGCTTAGGTATCAAAATCTTTGGTGGACAAGAAGCTATCGCTGGAAACATTTTAGTACGTCAGCGCGGTACAAAACATCATCCTGATAAAGGAGTAGGTATTGGTAAAGACCATACTTTATTCGCTTTGGTTGATGGTACTGTAATCTTCAAAAAGAAACAAGACAACAAATCTTATGTTTCTATTTTACCTACAGCTGTAGTTAAAGAAGTTGTTGCTGAAAAAGCACCTGCAAAGAAAGTGGCTAAAGCTGCTGCACCTGCAAAAGAAACTGCTGAAAAAGCACCTGCAAAGAAAGCTCCAGCTAAAAAAGCTGTTAAAGCTGAAACTGCAACTGAATCTACTGAAACAGAAGCTGCTCCTGCAGAATAGTTTTAAGATACTGTTAAAAGAAAAGGCCTCAACGATTGTTGAGGCCTTTTTTATGTATTCTTATTTGATGATCAGCTTTCTCTGTTCATCAACTGATTTGCGAGAAGTATGAGTTCCCTCTTTTGTTCTTCAGGTACGCTGATCAAGTGAAGTGCTGCAAATGCCTTTTCCAGGTATTCCTTCATCACTAATGTAGCCTGCTCTTTTACTTCATACTGATTATACAGCGCAGTTACTTTGCCAATCTTCTCGGCGTTAATTTCAGGACTTTGCTGCATAGTCAATGTCTCAAGATCGTTTGCATCTGCTAACTCCTGTAGCTTTAACCTTAGGAAGGTCTTTTTGTCAGAGATGATATCCCCGCCAACTTGCTTACCGAATTTTTCCGGATCTCCATATACATCAAGAATATCATCCTGAAGTTGGAAAGCAATGCCAAGATTCTCTCCGAACTGGTATATAAGGTCAGCTTCCTCATGACTTGCTTTCGATACAATGGCACCGAGTTTCATCGCTCCGCCAACCAGGACTGCAGTCTTCAAACGGATCATATTGATGTACTCATCAATACTTACATCATTCCTGGATTCAAACTCCATGTCCAGCTGTTGCCCTTCGCACACTCCCTGAGCTGTGTTATTAAAAGTATCCAGCGCAGGTTTTAGTATAGCCACCTCAACTCTGGTTAAATGTTTATTGGCTTCCACCATCATCACGTCTCCACTTAAAATAGCGGTGTTATCGCCCCATTTTTCATGTACCGTTTGCTTGCCGCGGCGAAGTGGTGCATTGTCCATGATGTCATCGTGGATCAACGTGAAGTTATGAAAAGTTTCAATGGCCAGTGCTGCCGGAATGGCCTGTTGAATATCTCCGTTAAATAGGTCTACAGCCATCAGCAGCATGGTAGGTCTGATGCGTTTGCCACCAAGACTCATGATATAACTTATTGGTTCATATAATGATGCAGGATGAGACGGGTATTGTATGTCGTTTATTGCCTGTTCTATTTTTTCTAATAGTTCTGAAGGAGAATGCATTCTTATTTAATGTTGTCTAATCTTGTATCAGTGTGAAATCAATCTGTCGTTTAGCCAGGTCTACTTTTTTAACCTTGACTTTGACCTCATCACCCAATTGGTATTTCTTCTTTTTGCGCTGTCCTACAATGCAGTAGTTTTTTTCATCAAGTACATAAAAATCATCTGAAAGATCTCTCAATCTGATCATTCCTTCACATTTGTTTTCTATGATCTCAACGTACATACCCCATTCGGTAACCCCTGAAATGATGCCTGTAAAGATATTGCCGATATTTTCTTCTAAATATTCTGCTTGCTTGTACTTAATAGAGGCGCGTTCTGCATCTGCTGCCCTTTTTTCCATAGTGGATGAATGCGATGAAGCAGTTTCATACTCTTCTTCATTTGCAGATTTTTCATTATTTAAATAAGCTGCAAGGAGTCTGTGTACCATTACATCAGGATATCTCCGTATAGGAGAGGTAAAGTGTGTGTAATGATCAAATGCCAAGCCATAGTGACTGGTTTTTTTAGTGGTATAGATTGCTTTGGCCATGGAACGGATGGCAAGCTGTGTAAGTACATTCTGTTCTTTTTTACCTTCCACATCCTCCATCAGATAATTTAGCGATTTTGCAATTTCTTTATCTGACTTCATGTTGATCTTATAACCAAAGCGGGCAGCAAATAATGCAAAATTGCCCAGATTCTCGAGGTTAGGGGAGTCATGGGAGCGGTATACAAAGGTGTATTTCTTTTTGCCCTTACCTTTTTTAGAAATAAATTCAGCCACTTTTTTGTTAGCAAGTAACATGAAGTCTTCAATCAGTTTATGAGCATCTTTACGCTCTTTTACATATACGCCAATTGGTTTACCGGTTTCATCCAGTTTGAATTTTACTTCAGTACTTTCGAAACTGATAGCGCCATTCTTGAATTTTCTGTCACGGAGAATGTAAGCAAGTTCATTAAGTTTCAATATTTCTTCCGAATGATCACCTTGTTTGGTCTCGATAACCTCCTGAGCCTCTTCATAAGAGAAGCGTCTGTTGGAATGTATGATTGTCCGTCCAAACCATTCGGTAATTATATTTGCATCGTCATCAAGTTCAAATACGGCAGCAAAACAAAGCTTATCTTCATGTGGTCTGAGCGAGCATACGCCGTTACTCAGGCGCTCTGGGAGCATGGGAATTACCCTGTCTACCAGATAAACTGAAGTAGCTCTTGCATAAGCTTCTTTATCCAGATGGCTATTTGGCTTTACGTAATAAGAAACATCTGCAATGTGAACACCGATTTCATAATTGCCATTTTCCAGTTTCTTAAAAGAGATGGCATCATCAAAATCCTTCGCATCTGCAGGGTCTATTGTAAATGTAACCGTATCTCTAAAGTCCTTTCTGTCTTTCAGATCAGCTGCTGTAACTTGTTCAGGGATTGCATTTGCCTCTCGTTCTACTTCAGGAGGAAAAGCCAGAGGAAATCCATATTGTGCCAATATGGCGTTCATTTCTGTATTGTTTTCGCCCTGTTCGCCTAAGATTGTAACGATTTTTCCTATTGGATTTTTAGCGCTTTCCGGCCAATCGGTTATACTTACCTGAACCTTTTGCCCGTTTTTAGCTCCACCAAGATCACTTAGGGGGACAAAAATATCATGCAGCATCTTGCGGTCGTCTACATTTACAAAAGCAAAGCGGTCAGAAATACGGATCACACCAATAAAATCTGTCTTGGCACGTTTGATGATCTCAACGACCTCACCCTCATTCTTACGTCCGCTTTTTTTGGCGTATATATACACTTTTACCTGATCCCCGTGCAAAGCATTATGAAGCTTGCGGGCAGATACAAAAATATCTTTTTCAAACTCGTCATCCGGTACTACAAAAGCAGAGCCGTCTGTAGTCATGTCTACCTTTCCGGTGACAAAAGTTTTCAGGTCTTTTAAACGGAACTTTCCTTTTTCAGGCTCCAGAAAGATGCCTTTTTTAGCCTGTTCCCTGAGTACATCCAGTATGGTTTCACGACCCGACGGATCAGTAATGTTCAATTTGGCTGAAACCTGCTTGTAATTCAGGGCTTCGTTTTTACTTTTCTCTAAAACATCGCTAATTAATTGTATTAAAACGAGTTCCAGATGAGATGATTTCCTTTTTGCCATAATATAGATATGAATCAATCGAAGGTAACAATTTGAACTGATAGATTGTTGTATTTTGTACCTTTGCTTGTGTAGTATCAGGTTAGTTTAACTCTAATTTATTACCAGAAATGATAGAAGATAAAGAAAGAAAGACCGGTAAGGAATTGCTGATGATCGCCATTAAGACTATAATTTTTGGTATCCTGGTCTATTCATTTTACATCAGTCAGGATTCTTATGCTGATCATTGGACATTTTACAAGGAGAACCCAAGAATCAAGAGCCTTGCTCTAGCAATATTTGTTTTTTTAGGTCCGAGTTTGATGATATCGGTGCTCAGACTGGTGATCATTTACTGGTACATCAGAAAGCATAAATTCAAAAGCAATATCAAAGATAATTTCATATTGGGCATCAATCGAATTGTGTCTATACTAAATACGGTGTTTTTAGTAGTCGCATTTACCACTTTATGGAATGTAAAGATCGAGGAATTGGTATTTAGTGTTTCCATCGTTGCTGCTGCGCTTGCTGTCACTTTCAAGGATTATATTGGCAATATGATCAACGGGCTGATCATCATGTTTTCGGACAGGTTATCGCTGGGTGATCACATCAGGATCGGCGAGCATGAAGGTAAAATACTGGACATTACACTGATCAATATGATTTTGCAAAATGAAGACAGTGACATGGTCATTATTCCAAATTCGCTGGCATTCAGTTCTGTAATCATCAACCAATCCAAGCAAAATACCAAGAAACTCAGTATTGAGTTTGAAATGTCGCTGACCAACGGTTATACTCCCGAATATCTGGAAAAGCATCTAAACAAAGTGATAACTTCATATTCAGATAACGTGGTAGAAGAGGGCTTGACAGTAAAAACTATTGCAATCAATAAAGATGTGGTGATCTTTAAAGTGATGATCCTGCTGAAGCGTTACGATAAAGTAAAAGAACGCGAGATCAGACGTGCTATAAATACTGCATTAATACGTTTGTCCGCGGTTCTGAAGGACAAAGATGCTAATCCTCAAGTTGAAAATACAGAAGACAACCCACTTATTAAGATACAATCTTGATAAGAGAAATCTCATTTGATAAGTGTTATTTTATCGTCCAAATTCAGCGGTTTGCTTAATTTTGCAAAATGGAAAGAGAAATCCTTGATACCAAGCGTAAAGCGCTAAAGATTAACTTAAACCCTAAGATTTACGGAACTTTTGCGGAGATAGGTGCAGGGCAGGAAGTAGCCCGTAACTTTTTTACTGCAGGAGCTGCTTCCGGCACGGTTGCGAAAACAATGTCGGCCTACGACATGACCTTCAGCGATGCCATATATGGAGTAGAAGAGTCCGGCAGGTATGTAAGTGATTCCAGGTTATTGAAGATGCTGAGCCATGAATTTGGATTGCTTACTGAGCGTCTGCATAGCGAGAAATATGACAATCGTACTTTTTTCGCTTTTGCAAATACCGTAACCACCTTAAATTATAATAAATCAAATGATCCTCACGGATGGATAGGTTTGTGCTTTCAGACTGAGCCTGATGGGGAGCCGAATGAAATATTTTTCCATGTGCGCCTGCTCGATACTGATGCCGCACTGCAGCAAAATGTACTGGGGATCATCGGGGTCAACCTCGTATATGCCGCTTTTTATTACCATCAGGACCATAAGGCCATGATTGAATCTTTGGCTGATAACCTTACCGTAGGATCTGTAGAAATTGACCTAATCTCTGTAAACGGACCCGCCTTTAAAGGCGCAGATAATATATTGCTCAACCTTTACCTGATCGTGAAGGACTTTTCTGATGCAGCCATTTTTGATTCTACAGGCAGGCCTCGTTTGCCTAAGGACTTGTTGTACAAGAAAGACATCATGATTCTTCGTACAAAATATGCGCAAAAGTCCAATCCGAACTTTAGTATGCTCAACAAAGCAGTAGATCAGTTTGTGCGCACAGAAAATGTGCAGGAGGAGAACCTCAGTGTATTGATTGAAGTACTGATGTCAAATCTGCTTTCTGCCAATGAAGCGGTTTCTGATGAAATAGACCTGACCGCAGTGGCCAGGAGGGCTGAAGAAATGTGCAAGACAGGCAATAAGGTAATTGTTTCTAACTTTGCAAGACACAATAAACTGGCTAAATACCTTGATCGCTGCAGGCCTAAAAGTGTAGGGATCTCTACAAATATCAACAACTTAAAGTTTGTGTTTAATTCAACGAACTTCGGTGAAAATTACTCAAGCCAGCTATTGAGTTATGTAAGTGATATGTTCAACAAGAACGTGAAATTGTTCGCCTATCCTTTCCTGGATAAGAAAACCAATGAAGTGATTACCAGTGCCAATATGCCTGTCACACCTGATGCCAAACCATTGTTTGATTTTCTTATTGTCAATGGATACATCACCGACATTAAGGATTATAGTGAAGACGATGTGAAGACTGTTTAATTACAGGTCTTTGTAAGCGTCTTTAATCACCACCGCCATTAGCCGGTCAGGATGATCAATCGGTTTAAAGCCAAATTGTGCATATAAGCCATGGGCATCCTGAGTGGCCAGCATATATCTTCTGAGTCCCTGAAGATCTTTGTGGAAAAGCATTAATGACATTAGTTTTTTTGACAATCCCTGACCTCTGTAAATCTCATCAACGTATACATCTGCCAGATAAGCAAACGTAGCCTTGTCCGTAATCCATCGGGCAAAACCAATTTGTCTGGTATCCTTATAGATACCAAAACAAAGGGAGTTTTCTATAGATTTTTTAACCACATCAAGCGGAATGTTTTCTGCCCAGTAGGATTGATTGCTGAGGTAGTGGTGCACGGCAACCGAATCTATTTTTTGAGTATCGTCAGAAAAGATAAAACCACTGTCTTCAATTTCCATTAGTTCCTCATGTTGATGTATTGTAAAGGCTGACCAAAATCTTCTTTACGACATAAAGCAATAACACCCTGTAGGTCATCAATGTTTTTACTCTGTACACGAACCTGGTCATCCATCATTGAAGCCTGTACCTTTAGTCCGCTTGCTTTAATCTTTGCAACGATCTTTTTTGCAGTTTCCTTATCAATTCCTTCCTTTATTGAAATTTCCTTTCTGATCATATTCCCCGAAGCATATTGTTCTTTGCCGAAATCCAGGCTTTTTGCATCCAGTCCCTGCTTGATCATACGGGATATAATTGCATCCTGTATAGCTTTAAGACGCATATCGTCCTCTGTCACTACAGTAATTACATTTGTTTTTTTATCATGATCTATAGTGCTGTTTGAACTATTGAAATCATAACGGTTAAGGATCTCTTTTTTTGCGTTATTTATCGCATTATCAAATGTTTGTGCATCTACTTTGCTTACAATGTCGAAAGTGGGCATGATTATAGCTTTATAGTTAAAAATATGTTAGATTTAAGTATTCTTGGATTTATCATACAAAAAAAACAAAAATTTATAAAATATAAATAGTGTAGTATATGAAAACCAATAAGTCAAAGGTGCAAAAAAAAGGCTCAAAAAAAGCAGCCAAGAAACAATTGGAGAAAAGCTTAACCGATAAAATCCTTGAAGTGGTAAAACACCTGGGGCACGATGCAGAGAAGATTGGTAAGGATATAGAAATAGCGAGTAAGTTTGTCGCCAAAAAAATGTCTAAAAAGTTCAAGCAGGTTAAGGCTGCGGTAGAAAACAAATTAGATGAAGTGTCTTCAGCTAAGAAACCTATCGCCAAAAAAGCTGCTAAAGCTAAAAAGGATGTTAAGAAAGGTACAAAAGAAGCAAAAAAAGTAGTTGCAAAAGCAGTAGCCAAAGCTAAACCTGTTGTTCAAAGTGTAAAGGTTGCGGCCATTGCAACCGAAGAGAAAGCAGCAAAAGCTATAGCAAAACCAGTGAAAGCAGTCGCTTCAAAAGCAAAAACCGTTGCGAAGGTTGTTTCGGCAAAAGCCGAAGAAGTAAAGACTGAGGTAAAAGACGCTGTAAAAGCCGCAACAGCTAAACCTGCTGCAAAAGCACCAGTAAAAAAAGCTGCACCGGCCCGCACTACATCCGCAAAAGCCCCAGCTAAACCAGCAACAAAGACCGCTGCTAAACCTGTTCCTGCTAAGCCGGCAGTTCCAAAAACAACTTCGAAAGTAGCTGTTTCTAAACCTGCGGAGGTTAAAAGTTCAGAAGCTGCACCTGCAACAACTGAAAATAAAGTATCAGAAAATAAGTAAGAATAATTAACAATTACTTAACAAAAGAATATGCAGTTTTGAGCGGTGGATGTCCAGCAAGGTAATTCTTTGGACATCCACTCTTTTAATTAATATATGACGAAGAAAAAGGCACCGTTTTTAAATAGGGAAATCAGTTGGTTGTACTTTAACGAACGGGTTTTACAGGAAGCTGCAGATGAAACAGTGCCCCTTATTGAGAGAATAAAGTTTCTTTCTATTTTTTCTTCAAATCTTGAGGAGTTCTACAGAGTCAGGGTGGCCACCATGAGCCGTCTTTCCAATCTGAATGATAAATCCAAAGCTTTACTGGGCTTTAATCCGAGGAAGGTACTCAATGAAATCAAAAATATAGTAGTAAAACAAGAGCGCAAATTTGAGCAGCTTTTTCAGGCAACCTTAATTAACGAACTTGCCCAGAATAGGATATTTATCCTGAATGAAACACAGCTAAACGTGTCCAGAGGGGAGTTTGTCCGCAATCATTTCAGGGATAAGATATTATCCAACCTGGTTCCGATAATGCTCGATATGGACAAACCATTTCCAGAGCTTAAAGACAGGTATCTGTATTTCTTTGTTCGTCTTTCCAGAAAGACTTCCAAAAGAAATGCGAAATACGCATTGATAGAACTGCCCCCGGATCTGCCCAGATTCCTGGTGTTACCTGAGACCAATGGGTTGAAATTTATCATTCTTGCCGAGGATATCATTAAATATTGTCTTGATGATATCTTCTACGTGTTCAATTATGATGTTTTAGATGCCTATTCCATTCAACTGACAAGAGATGCAGAGCTTGATATCGATAAGAACATCAGTGATAAGTTTATTGAAGAGTTGAAAACAAGTCTGGATAAACGAAAAAAAGGCAAACCGATGAGGTTGCTTTACGATACGGAGATGCCTTTTGATATGCTTACTGTACTGATCAGTAAATTAAAGATAGAAGCAGAAAGTCTGATCCCTGGAAACAGATACCATCGTTTTGGTGATTTCATTGCATTTCCAAATGTAGGTGCCAAGGATCTGGAATACGCGCCAAATGTGCCATTGAAAGTACATGGACTGCACCGTACAGAAAGCATTTTCAATAAATTGCATGAAAGAGATTATGTCATAAACCTGCCATACCAGTCCTACGACTATATTATCCTTTTCTTACGTGAGGCAGCTATAGATCCTAAAGTAACTGAGATTAACATTACCTTATATAGACTGGCAGAAAACTCCAGGGTCATTAACGCCCTGATCAATGCAGCTAAAAACGGTAAAAAGGTCAACTGTCTGGTTGAGCTGAAGGCCAGGTTTGATGAGCAGGCCAATATATTTTGGACCAGTAAGCTAGAAGAAGAAGGAGTACATGTGAACTATGGATTGACAGACTATAAGGTACACTCCAAGATCTGTCTGGTGAAAAGGATGGAGAAGGGAAGACCTGTATACTATGCTAATCTGGCGACCGGTAACTTCAACGAGAAAACGGCTAAATTGTATTGTGATCACAGCATATTTACAGCTAAGAAAGAGATCACATCAGATCTGATCAAACTGTTTACTGCACTCAATAAAAAGACGGTAATAAAAGGCTTTAAACACCTGATCGTATCTCCATTAGAATCACGCAGTAAAATGTATGGATTGATAGACCGGGAGATCAAAATTGCAAAACAAGGCAAGCCTGCCTATATGATATTGAAAGTAAACAGCCTTGCAGATGAGGGAGTAGTTGAAAAGCTCTATGATGCCAGCAATGCGGGTGTTAAAATTAAGCTGATTGTAAGAGGTATTTGTACTTTAGTTCCCGGTATTGAAGGGTTCAGTAAGAACATCACCGTAATCAGCATCATTGATAAATTCCTTGAACATGCCAGGGTATTTATCTTCGGTAATAACGGCAAGGAGGAAATGTTTCTTTCCTCAGCAGATCTAATGAGCCGTAACTTTGAACATAGGGTAGAGGTAGGTTTTCCAGTGTTGGATGAAGATGTACGCCATGAAATCAGGGATATTATTGAATTCCAGTTGCAGGACAATGTAAAAGCAAGGGACATCACCAGGCTCAATAATAATAAATACCATAAAAACAGACTTACTACCAAAGTTAGGGCGCAAGTGCAAACCTACAATTACCTAAAAAACAAACATCAATAATACATGTTAAGATACGCTGCCATCGATATAGGATCTAATGCCGTAAGGTTACTCATCGCTGATATTTCAAGAACTGAAGGAGGATATACATTTAAAAAAAACACATTGGTACGTGTACCTTTAAGATTGGGCGATGATGCGTTCCTGGATCAGCACATTTCAGATCGTAAAGTAGAAGATCTCGTAAAGACCATGATTGCCTTTAAGAACCTGATGGATGTATATCATGTATCAAAATACCTTGCCTGTGCTACATCAGCAATGCGCGAAGCAGAGAACGGAGGAGAAGTTATCAAGAAGGTAAAAAAGATGGCTGATCTGGATCTGGAGATCATAGAAGGACAGCGTGAAGCGAATATTATTTATTCAAACCACATTGAAGAAAACCTGGATGCTAAAAGGAGCTATCTGTACATAGATGTTGGTGGGGGAAGTACTGAATTATCTGTTTTTGTAAATAAAATGCCTGTGGCCTCTAAATCCTTTGATATCGGCACCATACGCATTCTTGATAACCAGGATAAAGATGAAACCTGGGAGTCAATGAAGCAATGGGTTAAGGAAAATACCAAATCTCTGAAAAATGTTGCAGGTATAGGAACTGGCGGAAATATCAATAAACTATTCCGCATGTCTGATGAAAAAGATGGGATGCCTCTGTCTTTTATCAAATTAAAAGGTTTATACAATCAACTCAACAGTCACTCTCTGAAGGAAAGAATTGGTGTTTTCGGGCTTAATCCAGATAGAGCAGACGTAATTATTCCAGCTTGCGAGATCTACATCACTCTGATGAAATGGACGGGTATCAAACAGATCTATGTGCCTAAGGTAGGGATGGTAGATGGTATTATTAATTTATTGATAGAAGAAAACCTCGTCGACTTATAAATAGGCAAGTGCGAGATACTTGCCATGATGGCTTACGCACTGCGGATTACTGTTTTTATAATCCGGATAGCAGCCTGTAATCTCTACCCGCACAGTTTGTAATGCAGCCTGTTCACCTGATGCGATGGTATGCACATAAGCGTCATTCAAATCACTACGGGTATAATAACACTCGCTTTCATAAGTTACGCTCCCTGTGGCGCTATGCTCATGAATGCTGATGTTGTCGCAGACCAGTCTAACCGGAGCAAAAGACCTTAAGCCTGTTTTTCTGGAATTGATTTTGTAGGCCGATTCTTTCATGGTCCACAACAGCCAGACCATTAAATTGGCATCAGGGGCTGAGGCGATCAGGCATTGTTCAGAGGCAGTAAATAATTTATCCAGATAACCTTTTCTTCCCCAGTTACTGTCCTTTGCCGCCTGCTTCAGATCTACAATGTCATTGCCGATCATTTGTCTGCCAGCTTCTGTTCAACTACATCAATGGAAGCGCCAACGCTCAGCATTTTTTCCATAGCAGTATTATCTATCTCTATTCCAAATTCCTCCTCAACATCTAAAACGATATCTACAAGATTGGCCGAATTGATCTTAAGGTCCTTAATGAAATCTGTCGACTCATCAAGCTGATCCAGCGCAGACTTGTCATCTACATAAACGGTGATGATCGGTTTTAATCGGGCAATGATTTCTTCTCTATTCATTTTTATAACTTTTGAAGATGATACAGGCATTTACATCACCAAAGCCAAAGCTGGCTTTGGCCACTATATTTAAATCCTTTTTCAATAATTTGACTGGAATCTTTTGAGCGTTAATGATGCTTGTAATTTCAGGATTCAGATCTTCACAATTGACATTTGGAAAAATAAACCCCTGGTCAAGCTGCAATACCGACGCTACAGATTCTAGACTTCCTGCTGCGGTAAGGCAGTGGCCTATAGTTGATTTGAGTGAATTGATTAAAGGAAATTCAGTGCCTTCAAGACCTAGCGCCAAACTCCAGTTTCGAATCTCTACCGCATCTTTTGCTGTTGCGGTCAGATGACCATTAATAGCATCAATATCTTTTGCTTCAATGCCGGCATTTATCAATGCGGCTTTAATGCAACGTTGAACAGCGGTATTGTTCGGCGCAGTCATGCTACCTGTCCCAAGCTGCCCACCCGAATTGATGTTACCACCCAAAACTTCCGCATAAATCCTGGCGCCACGTGACAGGGCAGAGTCCAGGCTTTCCAAAACCAAAGCCCCTGCGCCACTTGAGGGTACAAATCCGGAGGCGCTTTCGCTCATTGGCCGGGAGGCTTTTTCCGGAGATTCGTTGTGCTTATAAGTACAAACCTTTAATGCATCAAAACCTGCCCATATATAAGGGCCACTATCACTCGTGCTGCCGGCCAGCATCGTAATCGCCTGTCCGCTTTTAATTCGCTCATAAGCCATTAAAATACTCTCTGTGCCCGTGATGCAGGCCGATGAATTGGTGGTGACCTGATTGCCTAGTCCAAGTTTCCCTCCAAGGTAAGCACTTACGCCACTTGCCATGGTTTGAGCGACTACAGTACTGCCTAATTTACGGATTTGTTGTTCATCGATTTTATAAATCGACTCCCTGAATTTATCGATGCCCGACGTACCAGTTCCGAATATCGTTCCGCTATCCCAGTCGGGTTCATCGCCCTCACGACTCCTCAGGCCAGCGTCATGCCAGGCATCCATTCCGGCTATTACACCATAAAGAATGCCTGTACTATTGAAGTTCTTTAATTCTAAAGGAGTAAAATAACGGGATATCAGTTCGTCGCTCAATTCGGGTGTACCACTGATCTGGCAGGAAAAACCGAGTTGCGCCAATTGCGGATCATATTTAATTCCTGATACTCCATGCTGGATTGCCTGAGTAAAAGACTTTAATCCGATCCCATTTGGTGCCACCACACCTAATCCCGTTATGACAACCCTGTTATCCATTCATTTTATTGGTTACCATTCCAGATACAGTACCCTTACATACTACTTCTCCGGCCTCATTTAGCATCTGTACATTGCAATGCAGTTTTTTAAACCTGAAATAGATTTTCTCCGCTACTACTTTAACTTTTTCCCCGGGATAAACGGGTTTCATAAAGTCGATCGCAGTAGAAGTAAGCATCACATGTCCTGGCAGGCCACCCTCGGCACTACCTGATAAATAGATGCCCAGACAAACCAGTCCGACCTGAGCCATAGTCTCGGTGAGTATTACGCCTGGGGTCACGGGTGCATCTTTAAAATGGCCTTTATAAAAATCAAGTTCTTTGTCGAAAGTATAACTGCCGGTAATGCCGGTTTCGTCGATTTCATCGATGGTGTCTACAAACAGAAATGGTTTTGAGTAAGGTAAGTGTGCTAAAATTTCTTCTTTATTCATGTTGTGTTTTTTTATCGTTAACCAGTCATCTCTAGCTTGCGAGAGATCTCTTGATCATGTTTTACCAGAAACAAATTCCGCTCAAACAAGAGATCTCTCGTTTCACTCGAGATGACGACCGGTTCATCAAACTCCTGCCAGGCAAGATAACTACCCAGCAAGATAATTGCTTAGCAAAACTAACCTTAAATCACCATTTCAACAAAATCCTTTGCGCAGAAAAACCCGGTCCAAAACTTAGCATCAAACCATACTGCCCTGCAGCAGGTTTCACGTCATCCATATACCTTTCCAGCACATACAGCACCGTGGCGCTCGACATGTTTCCATACAACCTTAAAACTGTTTTAGTCTCCTCAATGTTCTTTCCAAGTTTAGAAAAAAGTCCTTCTACCAGCTGTACAATTTTTTTTCCTCCAGGATGAAAGATCAGATGGTCAATCTGCCCGACTGACAGTCCGTTTGCCGCGAGAAAGGGATGTATGATTTCCGGGAAATGCTGTTCTATGGTATCAGGTACACTAACATCCAATACCATCTGCAAGCCAGTATTGGTCAACTTAAATCCCATCATCTCCTCGGCATTATAAAAATGGTACATCTCATCAGCAATAACCTCCGGACCTTCGTCATCAGGATGAGAAGAGAGCAATGCACAGGCTGTTCCATCACCAAAAATAGCAGCACTTACGATGTTTGCCATAGAGAAATCATTGAGTTGGAAAGTAGCCGTCGGCGACTCATAAGCTAGTACTGCTGCCCGTTTTCCGGGATTGGCCATCAGAAAATTCTTCGCATAAATTATGCCCGAGATGCCCGCCGCACAACCCATTTCAGTAACTGGTAAGCGTATGATATCTTTTCTTAATCCCAAAGCGTTGATCAGGTATGCGTCCAAAGAAGGGATCATGATCCCGGTACAGCTTACTGTGATGATGTAATCAAGGTCCCGGGGCTGCCATCCTGCTTTCTCCAGTGCTTGCGATAAGCAGCTACTGCCCAGTTTGATACCCTCCCTTATGTAAATCTCATTGCGTTGCTCAAAAGACATGTTACTGAAAACCTCTTCGGGCGACATGATGGAGTACCGTTCGTCCACACCTGCATTCTCAAAAATCTTCTTTACCTTTTTTACAAAACGCTCATCCTGACCATCTAGCCAAACGTCTAAAAATGGCAGAATATCTTTTGTTTTTCTTGAATAATCGGGCAATAGCTTACAAACATTAGTTATTTTTACGCTCATGACAAAAAGGTTATAAAGTTTTGATCAGCCATTGATACCTGAAGGCCCATTTCCATTTGATGCTATATTTTTTCAGACCCAGGTCCCGGGAATACGCCAACAGGTCTTTCCGTTTAAATCCCCTTAAAATAGAAACCAGTCCATCATCCCTCGACATTTTATTGAGGCCAAATACGAAGCACAGTGCCATGAAAAGGTAATAAGCCAATGCGCTTCTGTGAAGATCATTAATTACAATTCCTTTAGCCGCTTGTGTCATAAAGCCATTGATGAGTTTGATGATTTCCGAATCTTTAAAATGATGCAATGTTAATGTACATAGGATAACATCATAGTTTCGAGGTTGTTTAATTTCCTCAAAAATATCCGCACATAGAAAACTGATATTCGGATATTCAGCAGATAAATTGCCGGCATGCTTAATGGTGAAATTGTTTGCATCTATGCCAACCAGATTAAATCTAAGGTCATTTTCGGCAGCATAGTCTGCCAAAGTCCTCAGCATATCGCCATTGCCACAGCCTACGTCCAGGATGCTCACTTCATTGCCTGGCGAATGATCCTTCAGCAGCCATCTCAAGCCCTGAAGCGTTACTTTATTTCCACCAAGCAAGCGGTTGATGCTGGCAATTTTATCCAGTGCATCTCTAAGTAGGTCGCCTTCCATTTCAAAATCATCCATGATTTCAGGAGAGTTGCTTCTGTATCGGGTGTTTATAAACATCTATCGAATAGGTTTTCCATGAGTTAATTTAATAATGAAAGACAATGCTGATGGGAATTTAACGAATACATTTAACAAAGGTTTGAGCAATCTTTCTTTCCTTAAAACTGTAGCCAAAATTCTGCCTGTCAGTAGCCTGTCCTTAAAAGTACGGTCCCATTGTTCTGAATAGCGTTTTTCAAGGTCTGCTCTTGATGTTATACTGCCTTTTTTATATTTAATGAGTAGTTCTGCGCAAATCTTAGCACTATGTATCGCCATCGCCATGCCATTTCCACACAGCGGATGAATAAGTCCTGCAGTATCACCAGTCATTAAAATATGGTTGTACACTGGTTCTTTTTTGTCGAAGGAGATCTGACTAATAGTTAGGGGTTGTTCGAATAACAATGTGCAGGATTCAAATATTTGTTTTAGATGAGGATTTTTAGATAACACCCCTTTTTGAAATTCATCGATATTTTTAAAGTTTTTGAAACTTTTGTAGTCTGTCAGATAGCAGATATTGATCCTGTTGTTTTCCACTTTAGAAACACCACAATAACCACCTTTAAAATTGTGTATTGCTACAAGTCCATCTGGAAAGTTTCCTGCATAATGCGCTTTTATAGCCAGCCATGGTGACTTTTTAAGAAGGTAGTTTCTGTGAAGCTTTTGATCTATATTTGCTCTTTTGCCATAAGCGCCTATTACAAACGACGCTTTGAATATGCCTGATAAATAGGTGTTTACTGTAAATTCATCGGCTGAAAACGAAACCTGATCAACCGTGTCCCTTATGAAATTACAGCCCAGACTTACAGCCTTTTCATACATGAAATTGTCCAGCGCAAACCTGCTGATCCCGAAACCACCTAAAGGTAGATCTGTAGTAATTGCCTTTCCCTGCGGAGAAGAAAATGTCAATCTGGAAATCTGTTCAGGGTCTAATGTAAAAGGATCAATATCCAGCGACCTTAAATAGGGGAGTACTTCATTAGATATGTACTCACCACAGACTTTATGCTGCGGAAAGGTATTCTTTTCAATAAGCGTTACCTGAAGACCGGATTTTAATAGATGTATTGCACATGTTAGTCCTGCCAGACCTCCGCCTATAATAATGATATTGGTATTTTCAGGATTCATGGCAATCTGGTAGAGCTGTCAGTAAATGTACTGATTTACAACATTGAAAACCCGTGATTGTTCTTTAAAAATCGTAGCAGTTCAGTTGCCTGTCTTTTCTTGATGATTTACGGTTTAAATAAAATCCTGCAGAGATTTCATGACTTCCCGAGTTGTAATTCTGAAGTTTGTTGAGCGTGTAGTCATAGGAGTACCCGATTCGCAGGTTGGGAGTGGCAAAAACTTCAATTATCAGACCGGTAGCACTGCTTTTCGGTAAATTATTTTGAAGATTGGGTTTGTTATACAGGCCCACAGAAGTTCTATAAAATGCACCTAGCCAGATTCTTTCGTTCAATAGAATAAATCCGTTGATGTCCAGTGATGTTGGGCCTTTTATGTCGTCTTTAAGCATGACAACCGGTTTTATAGTAAGTTCATCAGAAAGCGGAAAAAGTGCCCCGGCTGTAAGGTAAAAGTGTGGCTCGGGAACTGGAACAGTCAGATTGCTCATGTTTTTTCTCGCCGCATAACGCGACAGCATATTGGTAGCCGAAAATCCGGCAAAGAAGTTTTCATTAGAATAATATACGCCGACACGTACATCGGGCAGTATTCTGGTTTGTGAGGATGTGGCAACAGATCCGTCTGTCTGATCAATGCTCTGCAATTTATTGCCATCAAGACCCAGTTGTATCAGTCCGGCCGCAATGCCGAAAGACAGCCTTGAATTCTCGTAATAACCCAGCCTGATCTTGTATGCGTAGCTGCCATAAGCGCTCAGATAGCTTTGGGCGCCAATCTGATCATTAGTAACAGACAAACCTAATCCGATATTGCCTTCAGGAGTAGCCCCATCTACGGCAACGGATAAGGTTTTTGGAGCACCTTTAATTCCCTGCCATTGTGCGCGGTAAAAGGACTGGATATAAACGTTTTCCTTGTAGCCGGCATATGCCGGATTAATGTGGATGCCATTAAAGAGATACTGCGTAAACTGACTTTCCTGCTGTGCATGTGCGAAGCAAGAAAAGATCAATCCGGTCAATATTAAAATAATTCTTCTCATGGCTTTACTTGTTGTTGATGCCTCTTATTAAGGTGATATAGCCTTTATATACTTCCCATTTGTTACTCGCAGATTTGAGCTTTAACAAGTAGAAATAGGTCCCTTCATTGAGTGAACTGCCATCCCAGTCATTTTTGTAGCCTTTTTTCTGGTAAACTGTGCTACCCCATCTGTTGATGATGGTCATTTCATTCTCGACGTACTTATCCAGTCCCGGGATTTCAAACGTATCATTTTTGCCATCTCCGTTTGGTGTAAACACATTTGGAATGATGATTCCGATGATTTCTTTGTTGTCTTCCGAGCTATTGTTGTTTGGATTAGGGTCGGTCTCTACAGCGCTAACGGTAGCTGTATTTTTGACTAAACCCGGTTGCAGTGCTTTAGTTCTTATTTTTAGTTCTGCGCTCTGACCGTTATCAAGCTTGTCGATTTCCCAAAGTACCACTCTGGTAGAATTGTTATAATCAGCTTTTCCTAAACTAGGGGCGAGCAACTGCTCCATACTGATCTCGGGTGGAAGAGCATCATGTACTTTTACCTGTGTGGCATTTGCAGCACCATTGTTCGTTATTTTAATTAGGTATTCAAAAGTATCATTTATGCTAACAGCCTTGACCTCGGAAGTCTTCCTAACCACCAGGTCAGCGGTTAATGCCACTGGAACACCTATTACAATTTCCAGAGGATCAGATATATCTGAAGCACAGCCTTCAGCATTAAAGGATACAACATTATATTTACCAGCAGAAGTCGCAAGGTACTCCTGTTGAGTAGCATTAGCTATCGCAACGTCATCTTTAATCCACTGATAAGTGGTGGCGCCAACAGAATTCGCCCGCAGTTTTAGTGAAGAACCCTGCGCGATCTTCACGGGCTGCGAACTGCCAGATTGCGCAAAGCCTGCCGTTGCACTAAGCAACAGCAGACTTGTCACGAAACCTGTTTTTCTGTTAAACATTTCAACAATTATGAATTGAGCAATTTAGTTCCCAGCGATGGTAATAACCGGTTTTGTAGGTCCATTGGTAACTGTAACTGTTTTTTTATCCGAAGTAATCAAATCACAGCTTTTCAGTGCATAAGTTGTTTTTACATATACCTCGTAGCTCTCAGCTGTGGTTGGCGAAGTAAGAGCAAGCGTTGCTGATGTACCACCTGTAGCTACAGCTGTTTCAGCTCCTGCACTTGCTTTTGTATACCATTGGTAAGTCACTGGGAAAGTGAAACCTGCTGCTGTGTTACCAGTTACGTTAGACGAAAAATTGAAAGTTTCGGAAACATTATTACAAGCAGCAACATCAGAAGGGGCGGTAACAGTTACAGATTGTTCTGGAAGTACGAAAACAAGCTGATCATAAATCTCAGAACATCCGGTTAGCGTATTTGTGGCTTTTAATTTATAGGTATAAAATCCGGCTGCAAGTGCCGCTGCTTCATCAAATGTGCCTGTATTGACAGCAAGTGCGGTCCCGGTTCCACTTCCATCAGCTGAGGGGAAGCGCGTTTCCCATACATAAGTAGTGTTGGCAGGAGGAGTAGGAGTTTCCAGATGTACTTTTTTTCCGGCGCAAATTACCTGATCTAAGCTGGTTATGTTGGCATTTGCAGCGGTGAAATTAGCAAGCGAACTGATTGTTTGGCTGTATACATTAGCTGTAAACATGGAGAAAAGGCAAATGATTGCAGTTTTCAAAATTGTTGATTTAGTGTTCATAATGAAATTGTTTTTAAGAGATTTAATGTTATATGTTATTAATTTGAACTTATGCTTGTTACCGGATGTATCGGTTTAGGATTTATTATGATCGTTGCAGTCCCACTTTGTGATTGAGCACATTGTGTTGAACTGTTGTCTTTTATGCTAATCAGATTGTAATTGAAGGTGCCCGAAGTGGTTGTCGGTATTGTCAGACTAACAGAATTTCCACTAGTTGTTGTAATTGTGGTATTGCTTCCTCCATTTATGTTATAAGTGAAAGTATAAGGTGCAGTTCCTGATGCACCTGTGAATGTGACTGTTGGAGAGGACGTACCCTGACAAACCGTTGTTGTTCCAGATAATGAGGCTGTAGGCAAAGGGTTAATATCTATTACTCTAATTGCAGGGGTGGAACAACCGTTCGAAGTCACAGTGTAAGTGATTATGGTTTGCCCTGCTACAAGCCCGGTTACCAGACCACTGGAATTTATAGTAGCGCTGGTGGGGTTGCTGCTTGCCCAGATTCCTCCGGGAGTTGAATTGGCCAACGTGATTGTATTGCCCACACAAAGTGAAGAATTTCCTGTAATTGAATTTACAATTGGCAAAGCGTTAACTGTAACAGACATAGTTGTGGAGTTTGTACAGGTAGTACCAGGATCAGTTACAGTATAGGTTATAGTTGCAGTTCCTACCGCGATACCGGTAACTGTCCCAGTACCATCTACAGTTGCTTTTGTCTCGTCACTGCTTGTCCAGAGTCCACCGGGTGTCGCATTTGTTAAGGAGGTTGTTTGTCCTAGGCAGACCCCAGCATTTCCGGTGATTGTACCTGCAGAAGGCAATGCGTTTATATTGACGGTAACTTTTGCTCTTGTTCCAACACAAGTGGTTGTATTATTAGTGGCCTCAACATAATAATCCTTAGCTGTTGTTAATGTAGGGGTGGTGTAACTGGTTCCTGTATTAAAGCTTATGCCTCCAGAAGAAACAGTATACCATTTGTAGGTATAATTAGCATCTGGAGATGTTACTGACAATGTTGTTGCTGTCCCGGTACAAATGGCTTTTCCGGGAACTGTTGGTGCAGAAGGTAGCGCATTGACTATAATCTTTACAGGAATTCTTCCTGAGGTCTCTGTACAATTGGTTCTTGTTGCTTCAAGATAAAATATGTTGTCTCCTACTATTAAACTCGATGCTAGAGGGGTGTAGGCTGTAGTTCCGGTATGAACTGCTGTACCTCCAACAGCGGTTTTATACCAATTATAAGTAGTACAATATTGAGTTTCACTAACTGATAAAATAGCTGTATTACCAAAACAAACATCTTTGGAAGCAACTTGGTTACCATCTATTAGAAGTGTAGGTTGTATAATTCTTTTTACGTCATAGATTCTTAAACCAGGTTCTAGCCCAACAGTTGCAACACCACCTATTTTTACCTGCACTCGATCATATGCTCCGTAGCTTGCAGGGACAGCTATCATTAATTCTCTCTTCGTTTCACCTATGGCTGCTCCAGGAAGTAAATTCAATGATAACAGGCCGGTAGAACTACTTGTTAATGGAACTCCAACGGCATTAGGACCGTTGTACAATTGAATGGAAAACCCCGATAAGACCCCTAAATTCAAAAGACCCCCCCCAGGTTTTTCCACAATCATTTTAACAACATCTCCTGGTTGTGCCTGAGTCTTGAAAATGGTTGTATGGTATATTTCGCCAACTAAATTAACACCTGCATTTAATTCGGCAAAGGTTGTCAATAATGGATCAGTGTCAATCGCATAGTATTGACCAGTAACGCTCGCAGTTGCATCTAATACACCTCCGACTAAACCAGCTTTCACTCCGGCTAAAACGTCAATAGGATTATTGCAGGCCGCAGTAGTTAAATCATTCTCTGTTACATAAGCACTGTAAATATTGGCACTTACACCTACGCCAACCACAGAACCAATGTTAACCCATATTCCCTGATATTGTTGAGTTGGCGTAATTGTAAATTCCAATTCACCTACGCCATTGACGAGATTTACAAGTGCTGCGCCGGTAAAGGCGGAACCAACCGCATCAGCCTCCCATCTTGCTCCGACTCCAAAAATACCTGGATTGTAGTTTAGGTTTTTAAATGGTTGAAGTTTTACATTATCTAAGACTCCCAGTATTGATGTCGGGAGTGACATTCTAACTGTAACAGGAGTGTTAGCTGGAATATATGTGGATCCGCTAGTAAATTCTAAGTATTGCGTGGCTTGACTTTGATTTAATACACCTACATCCACAGAAAGAGTGGAGAAAGTTTTTAAATCCCCATCAACCGCTTTTGCTCCATCTGAAATCGTTCCAGGTAATAGGATGCCTAAAAGTGCTTGTCCGTAAAATTCTTGTCTTGTCGAGTACCTCCTTTTTTTAGGAGTACAATCTTGCCCCTTCACATTCTCTACAAGCAACATCACACCAACTACTGTAAACAGCAATATTAAAAGTGATGGATATGGGAGTTTCAGTTTCAAAATGTAGAGCAATTAATAAGTTTTGCGATTTTTCAGTTAAGTTTTTTAAGTAAAAACACACTTCATTGTATCGTTTATCAAACTTATTACAGAAACTTCATTGATTTTTATTCATTACGTTCAGTTTGTGAATACACTAAAGCCTCAGAATCTCAAATAGAAATTCAGATTTTAAAATCGCGGAACAGATAATTGATTGAAAATCAAGAACATTTTTTTGAAAGCCAGAGGTGTTCATTTTGTTCACAAAAAATGTTTTAAACATGATCTGAAATAAAGCAATTTTTGTCTAATTTTCGTCTGCCTAAAATGTACTACATCAATATTAAATACGTTAGGCACTCGAGCGATTTGATCGTTTGACTCCCGATACAACAAATCCTAAAAACCCTGGTGTTTTCCAATAAAATCAGCAGTAACTAAACTCTGTCTCAGGACTACCTGCGCTCTATATACGTTTTGCCTTTATTCCACTAAAGTCTAACACGGGAATCAGTAGGGGGTTACTCGGGAATTAACCGGAACTAAAGTCCCGTAGAACTCCCGATTGATACGCATGATGCGCTAATGTGATATACGTGAGGGTACTGGATAGACTTTATAATAACCAAAACTCTTTGTTTCAGGATTTGTTACAAGGGGTATGACAAAACTTCCCTTACTTGGCATGCTCAAAATTGTCTGTGATCATGTTTCTGACCTGCAGCCCTATGGTTTTTTGATCGGCACCGAAAAGCAAAGGAGCAAGAAGATGGGTGTTATCGATAAAATAAAGGCAATGTTCAGCAGGTAATTTTATAGAATGATATTTCTTTTAAAAGCACATCCAAGTTCCATGATGGAATCAGTTTTCGCAATACCTGCGATGTTGTCAATTTTTTCATAAAGGACTTCTCGCATATGTGTATGGTTTTTAGCGATGATCTTGATGTATAAAGTATAAGTTCCGGTGATATAGTAACATTCCGTTACCTCCGGGATTTTTTTTAGCTCTTCAATGATACGGTTGGAATCATGATCCTTTTCCAGGATCAGGCCAGTGAAAGCACCCCAGTCATAGCCTAGTTTTTTTTCATCAAGCACTGGCCTTATGCCGGTCAAAATACCTTGTTCAGTCAGCCTGCTGACCCTTTGATGGATCATCGTATTGGATACGCCTAATTCAGTAGCTATTGCTGAATAAGCCATTCTGCCATCCTTCTCCAACTGCTTTAAAATCTGTATGTCAAAGTCGTCAAGGTTTTCCATTTATTTAGAAATTAAGTCAATATGTGTTTTTTAACAAAAGTAAAAGTTTAAATTGACTTTTTATAGGTGTTTGTAAAATTAATGTTTAATTTTGAGGCATCTTAAATTGAATGGTATGCAAAAGGAATCTGTAGCGAATCTAACCAAAAGCGAGAAGCTAATTACTAAGGAAAACAGTTACGGCGCTCACAACTATCATCCACTGCCTGTGGTATTGGAAAGGGGCGAGGGCGTTTTCCTATGGGATGTGGATGGAAACCGGTATTTCGACTTTCTGTCGGCCTATTCAGCAGTTAACCAGGGACACTGTCACCCTAGAATTATTGCAGCATTAAAGGCGCAGGCAGAAAAGCTGACTTTAACCTCGAGGGCTTTTTATAATGACAAGCTTGGTGATTTCGAGGAGTTTATGTGTAAGCTGTTCGGTTATAATAAGGCTTTGATTATGAATTCCGGGGTGGAAGCTGTAGAAAGCGCGATGAAACTTTGCAGAAAATGGGCCTATCAGGTGAAAGGTGTTCCTGACGGCCAGGCTAAGATTGTGTTTGCCAGAGGGAATTTTCACGGACGCACAATTTCAGTGATATCCGCGTCGGATGATCAGACCGCCAGAAAAGACTTCGGACCCTTCCTTGACGGTATACTTCAGGTTCCATATAATGATGCAGATGCATTTGAAAATTTGCTGAAGCAGGATCAGCATATTGCCGGGTTTATTGTAGAGCCCATACAAGGCGAAGCTGGTGTAGTAGTGCCTGATGAGGATTATTTGTTGCGCATTCACGATTTGTGTAAAACTTATAATGTGCTTTATATAGCCGATGAAATACAGACTGGTATCGCGAGAACAGGTAGTATGCTGGCTTCTTATGATATCAATACGGGCATCAACAGACCTGACGTACTCATACTTGGTAAAGCGATCTCCGGTGGTGTACTTCCTGTTTCGGCGGTACTGGCCGATGATGAGATCATGCTTTGCATCAAGCCTGGTGAACATGGTTCTACCTACGGTGGGAATCCACTGGCCTGTGCAGTTGCCACAGAAGCAATGCAAGTAGTATTGGACGAAAACCTCGCTTTAAATGCGCTGAAATTAGGCGAACAGCTGCGGGAGGGACTTAGAGATATAGCTGATCGACTGGGTCTGATCAAGACGGTACGTGGAAAGGGATTGCTGACCGCTATTGTCATCGATAGCGAGGAAAACTCTGATCTGGCATGGAACATTTGTATGGAGTTTAAGAAGCTGGGGCTTCTGGCAAAACCTACTCATGGCAATAAAATCCGTCTGGCACCACCGTTGGTGATTACTGAAGAACAGATTAAAGAGAGCTTGAAGATCATTGAAAAGGCGATTTCTAATTTCGCGTAGGGTTTATGAAAAGATCCATTAAAATCATCAAAAACAGGTCTGACATTGGTGCGGGAACAAGGGGTTCAGATATGGGGGTAGACGCTATAGAGATCGCGGCAATTAATAAGGGGAGTCAGTATTTTAACGAGCATCCTTTTATTGAAGTGCAGACGAGGAACGAGTCTGTTTACCGCGCAGATCAGAATGCCTTTGCTAAACGAATTGAAGAGGTAAAAGAACAGTGTGACCGTCTCGCTGCCGTTGTAAGGCAAACATTAACGGACAGCGAGTTCCCTTTGATTTTTTCAGGAGACCATTCTTCGGCCATCGGCAGTATTGCCGGAATCAAAGCCGCGTATCCTGATAAATTACTGGGAGTGATCTGGATTGATGCACATGCAGACCTGCATTCGCCATACACTACTCCTTCAGGAAACCTGCATGGCATGCCCCTTGCTGCTACAATTGGTGAAGATAATTTTCCCTGTAAGCTAAACGAAGTACCTGAGCTTACCAGCATTTACTGGGAGCATCTGAAAAATATTGGGATCAAAGGACCTAAAATTAAGCCTGAGCACCTGATTTATTTTGGTGTGCGTGATACAGAAGAAAGTGAAGACAAACTCATAGAAAATCTCGGGATCAAAAATTATCAGGTTAGCGAAATCAGGCGTAGAGGGATGGATGTATGTGTACAGGAAGCAATTAGTCAATTGTCAGATTGCGACGTTTTGTATATGTCCTTTGATGTAGATAGCATGGACTGTGACCTCATTTCTGACGGTACAGGAACGCCTGTTCCCAAAGGATTTGATCAGCAGGAGATCATCGCCATGACAGAAAAAATAATCAATTCAGGTAAAGTGATCTGTTTTGAAGTGGTTGAGGTTAATCCTCTGCTGGACCATAAAGGTAATCGCATGGCCGAAGTTACCTTTGAGATTCTGGAACAGATTACTCAGCCGATGTTAAATAGCTTAGACATTAACTAAGATTAATTCCCTTTGTCAGAATGATTTAAGAAAGTGCAGTAAATATAGGGCCTTGATGAAGAAACCTAGTGTAGCTGAAGGTTTAGGATGAGGATTATGGCATCTTATCGTTATTTTAGCTATAATTGCCGTGGTTATTATATGTCAATAAATTACTTATACACGGAAGCAGAACTACTTGGCCGGTTAAAAC
Source organism: Pedobacter frigoris (assembly GCF_032678645.1). GTDB lineage: Bacteria > Bacteroidota > Bacteroidia > Sphingobacteriales > Sphingobacteriaceae > Pedobacter > Pedobacter frigoris_A. Next base: position 98,026 of record NZ_JAVTSP010000008.1, on the reverse strand, counting down.
TGGGTGAGGAGCGTGCTTTTGAAGAATTGTATGTGATCTATAGTCCTTTGTTGTATAAGAAGTTGCTTAGGCTTGTTAAAGATGAAGCTATTGCCCAGGAACTTTTGCAGGATTTGTTTGTACGTATATGGGAGAAGCGGAGCCAGATCGATGCTGAAAAATCATTTCGAGCCTACTTGTTCCGGATCACTCAAAATTTGGTAACCGACTTTTATAGAAGAGTGGCCTTTGATAAAAAGATGATTGAAGTGTTTGTCAGGGAATCGACAGAGTATGTATATGCTTTTGAAGATGAATTGCAGGACGAACGTAGGCAGATACTAATGAAAGCGATGGATACCCTTTCGCCAAAGCGGAAAGAGATCTACATGTTGATTAAGCTGGAACGTAAATCTTATGAGGAGGTGGGTGAGCTTTTGGGTATTTCTGTGTCAACAATCAGTGACCATGTTGTAAAAGCTACCAAGACACTAAAAGAATACATCAGCAAAAATGATACGGCACTGATTGCGCTTATCGCCGTAACTTTAACATCCATTTAAATTTATTTTATTTTTTTTTAAGCAGAGCAGAGGGAATTGCTTTTTCATTCGTAATAGCATGAAAACAGAATTTTGGAAACAAAGCGAGAAACCAGCAAACTATTTCAAAAATTTTTAAATAATCAATGCAGCGCTTTAGAAATCGAACAGTTGCTAGAATATTTTCATACCGATAGGATCAGTATGCTCAATGAACTGATTTTAGAGGAGCTGGAAAAACCGGAAGATGCCCTACTGATTTCGGTACCTGTTGAGGTTTATCAGGGGATACAAAACAGGATTCATCACGTAGCGACTGAAAGTGTCTGGAGTCTATGGAATAAATTAGGAATAGCAGCTGCAATGGCTGCGGTTACGCTAGGGGTGTGGTTGTACTATACGGCTCGTTATGCTGGCGAAGGCCGGAATTCCGGAAACGCACAATATGCAATTGACATAAAGCCAGGGGGTAATAAAGCTACGATTACCCTGACAAATGGTGAGGTGATTAATTTAAGTAACGCAAAGACTGGGGTAATGATCGGAGATGGTAAAATAGCATACAATGATGGTCCTGACTCTGGCGGTCGTCATCCTGACCTAGAAGAAGCTGCGAAGCAAATTTTTCTAGAATCCGGGACTAAACGAGCTACCTTACTTACTGCAAGCACCCCACGCGGCGGTACTTATGAATTCACGCTTCCAGATGGTTCAAAAGTGTTTTTGAATGCTGCTACTACGATTAAGTTTCCATCGGCCTTTGATAAATCGGATAGGGTAGTTGAGCTCGTTTCAGGAGAAGCATACTTTGAGGTGGCCAAAGAAAAAAAACGTCCGTTTATTGTGAAAAATGAAAGGCAACAGGTAGAGGTATTGGGTACGCATTTCAATATTAATGCATATGCCGATGAGCCGATCATCCGAACTACATTGCTTGAGGGTAGTGTTAAGGTTAGCAACACTACTGAATCCCTTGTTCAGCAAATACTTCGGCCCGGGCAGCAGTCTATGCTGGCAGGTACCCGGTTAAACGTAGTGGATGTTGATGTTAATACCGTCATTGACTGGAAAAATGGTGAATTTATTTTTGATAATGAATCGTTAGAAAGCTTGATGAGAAAAATTGCAAGATGGTACAATGTCCAAATTGATTACGCGAACGCGGAAGCTAGAAATGTGATCTATTACGGAAGTATCAGTCGCTTCGAAAATGTCTCCAGAGTACTAAGTAAATTCGAGCAAACTGGAGAAGTAACATTTAAAGTGGATAAAAATAAAATTACTGTTTATAAAAGATAGATAACCAAATCATAAACCAACCAAACTAAACAAAAATGAAAAAAGACCATAAAACTTAAGCTCCCCCCTCCATAAAAAACTCAAATACAAAAAAAGAGGTGTTTCCGCACCCCTTTTTTAATGTATCTGTTTTTTAAAGTATTCCTAAAAATATTGGCATATCACTAGGAATTAACCATTGAAATTAACCGTGAATTATGATTAGTGGCGACACTATCGATAATTCCCTTATAAACAAAACAGATTGTCTAATGTATAAAAATTATACCAAAATTCTAAGTAGGCGTTTCGCATACCTACCAAAATTATTGCTTATTATGAAATTGTTAACGGTAATATTGCTTGTTTCCCTGGTTCAGGTAAGTGCTGCGTCTTTTGGACAGTTAGTAACTATAAAAGAAAAAAAGGCAACGCTTGAGAAAGTAATTAAAGAGATTAAACGACAGGCGGGTTACAACGTATTGCTCTCTACGGACAAGATACACAGCCGGTCTATTGTTGACGCAGGATTTAATAATGTCCAGGTAGAGCGGCTGATGGACAAAATACTGCAGGGAAGGGAGCTCACCTATACCATCGAAGATAACACTATTGTAATAAAACCTAAAGAGAAATCAATTATTGACAAAGTAGTTGATTATTTTAAAGCGGCATCAGCTATTAAAATAACGGGTGTTGTAAAAAGTAAAAGTGATGGTTTGCCAATGCCTGGTGTAAATATCACCATTAAAGGAACCAATACTACCGTAATCACAAATGAAAAAGGCGAATATCAGATTACAGCACCGGAAGATGCTGTATTGGTATTTAAGTACCTGGGGCATAAAACCATTGAAATCAGTATAAATGGCAGAATCAGAATAGATACTACGATAGAGGAAGATTCGTCACAGCTAAAGGAGGTAAACATTGTATCTACCGGTTATCAAAATATTGATCGAAAGTTATTTACCGGCTCGGCTACGCAGGTTAAAGCCTCAGATGCAGAACGTAGCGGTGTGCCTGATGTCAGCAGAATGCTAGAAGGGCAGGTAGCAGGAGTTTCGGTGCAAAATGTATCAGGCACATTTGGTGCTGCTCCAAAAATCCGTGTGCGTGGTGCCACTTCAATATCCGGGGATAACAAACCACTTTGGGTTGTAGATGGTATAATTTTGGAAGACGTTGTGAATATTTCCAACGACGCATTATCTACAGGTGATGCAAATACATTAATAGGCTCGTCGGTTGCAGGTTTAAACCCTGATGATATTGAATCTTTTAATATTTTGAAAGATGCCGCTGCAACAGCAATGTATGGCGCACGTGCAATGAATGGTGTAATTGTAGTTACTACCAAAAAAGGTAAGCAATCTTCCGGAGCAGCGCGCATTAATTATACGGGCAATTTTACTACTTATTTAAAACCAAGTTACAACAATTTTGACGTTTTAAATTCTGCAGACCAAATGTCGGTGATGATGGAGATGTCGAATAAAGGTTATTTTCAGCATACTTCTGCTTCAAGAGCGGCTGATGGCGGACCATTCTATAAAATGTATAATGCACTATATGATTATAACCCGGCTACCGATACCTATGCTTTAAAAAATACAGCAATGGATCGTGCTAATTTTTTAAATAGGTATGCAAATGCCAATACAGATTGGTTTGATATATTGTTTAGAAATTCCCTGATGCAAGAGCATTCGATGAGTTTTTCTTCAGGTACAGAAAAATTCCAGACCTACGCTTCGACTTCCTATCTGCATGATAACGGACAAACACTTGGTAACAATGTAGATCGTTTTACGGCTAACCTCAGGACAAACTTTAAATTGAATGACAAGTTTAGCGGAGAATTTATCATTAGCGGCTCTATCCGCGATCAAAGAGCTCCAGGGACATTAACACGGGTAACCGATGCGGTATATGGAACTTTTTCCAGGAGTTTCGACATCAATCCATATTCATATGCCTTAAATTCAAGCAGGGCATTGACACTGTATGACGAAAACGGAAATTTAGATTTTTTTACCAGAAACTACGCACCGTTTAATATTTTAAATGAGCTTAAAAATAACTACCTGGAATTGGGGCAAATCGACTTAAAAGTGCAGGGAGGTTTAAAATATAAAATTATCCCTTCTTTAACTTATTCTATTGATGGTGCATATAGATATGCAAAAACCAGCCGTAAGCATTATATCATGGATCATTCTAATATGGCTATGGCGTTTAGAGCTGCTGAAGATGCAACCACAATTGGAAATAACCCATTTTTATATACCAACCCTGATGACTTGACTCAGTTGCCTGTAGTGGTATTGCCAGAGGGTGGTTTCTATAACCAGACCAATGATGATTTAAAAAATTACTATTTCAGACAGAACCTGGAGTTTGATAAGACAATAAATGATGATCACCGTGTAAATTTCTTTGGCTCAATGGAGGTAAGATACATCGACCGTCAATATTCCAGGTTTGATGGAGTTGGTTATCAATATGACAACGGAGGGATAGTCAATTCAAGTTACCTCTATTTTAAGCAAGGTCAGGAAGGAGCTGCTCCTTATTTTAGCATGCGGTATGGCGCAGATCGTTTTGCTGCTTTTGCAATGAGGGGGGCTTACGCTTATAAAGACAGATATAGCGTTAATGCTACAACCCGCTATGATGGTTCGAACTTAATGGGTGCCAGCCGTTCGGCCAGGTGGTTGCCAACCTGGAACATTTCGGGAGCATGGAATATAGATAATGAAAATTTCTGGGAAGAGAATAATTTTATATCCTCGGCAAGGGTTAGGGCTACCTATGGTTTGGTCGCAAATATTGGTAATGCGGATAATACTGATGCCGTTTTTTACAACAGGCTTAGTCGCAGGCCTTATGCAAATGAAAGTGAAACCCTCACCTATATTTCTGGTTTAGCTAACTCGGAGCTCACCTGGGAAAAACTGAAAGAAGCCAACTTAGGGTTCGATTTAGCCTTTTTAGAAGACAGGATTAACCTGACTGTTGATTTATACCAAAGAAATATTTACGATTTAATTGGCAGCCTTAGGACTTCGGGCATCGGTGGAGAATTTATCAAAACAGCAAATTATGGGAAGATGAAAGGCAATGGTATTGAGCTTACTTTAGGGGCGAATGCCATCAAAGGCCAGGGACTTAATTGGAGGGCCCAATTTAATGTAGCCCATAACAAAAATAAAATTACCGAATTACAAAACACTCCCCGCATCATCGATTTAGTAAGGGATAACGGAGGTTCTATTGTAGGCTATTCGCGTGGAAGTTTGTTCTCTATCCAATTTGCCGGGTTAGACCATAATTATGGCTATCCAACTTTTATTGATGAGAATGGAAATAAAAATCCCTACGTATACTTACAAAGTCAGAATGTTGCTAACCTAAAATATGAAGGCCCAACCGACCCAACCCTTACCGGCGGATTTTACAACAAATTTAGCTATAAGAATTTCAGCTTGTCTGCCTTGTTTACATTTGCAACCGGTAATTACGTTCGTTTATCTCCGGATTTTTCAGCATACTATTCAGATACTTATTCGATGACAAAATCTATGTTGAACAGATGGATGCAGCCGGGTGATGAAGCTTTTACAACGATTCCATCACTTTTAGATCCTTATACTTCGGCAGTAGCTGTGACTGATGCCGGTGGCAATATTATATCTCCCCGTTATCCTTACAATACCTACAATTTTTCGTCAGAAAGGATCGCAAAAGGTGATTTTATAAGATTTAAACAAATATCGTTAAGCTATGAAGTGCCTAAAAAAATAGTATCTAAGTTAGGTGCTTCAAATGCACAGGTTTCTTTTGTCGGCAACAACATTGCACTGCTATATGCTGATAGGAGATTAAATGGTCAGGATCCGGAGTTTTTTGGAAATGGAGGGGTTGCTTTGCCTATTCCCAAACAATATACATTATCATTCAAGGTTGGATTTTAATAAAATATACATCATGAAAATTAATATATTAAAATACATGGCTTTTATCACTGTACTCTCGCTGGTATCGTGCGAAAAATATTTGGATACTGTACCGGATAACCGGACAGAAATCAATTCGGTTGAAAAAGTTGCGCAGTTGCTTGCGACAGCTTATCCTGAGGGCGATTACTATACCTTTGCAGAATCAGCTTCGGACAATGCTGAAGATAAAGGTACTGGCGTGGGCGATCTTGATGAGATTACCGATAAGCCCTATGTTTGGGAAGACGTAATAGGTACAGGCAGAGGAACTACAACGAACTACTGGACCACCTGTTATCAGGCAATTGCTTCAGCGAACCATGCTTTAGAGGCGATTGAAAAAAATAATTTGGGAAATGCAGCTTTACCATATAAAGGCGAGGCTTTGGTGGCAAGAGCGTATGCACACTTTATGCTGGTTACATTTTATGCAAAAGCCTATGTAATTGGGGCTACAAATGATTCGCCAGGTATACCTTACATAACTGAGCCTGAAACTGTGGCTATTAAGCAATATAGCAGAGGTACGGTGGCTTCAAATTACCAGCAAATAGAAAAAGATCTAACCGAAGGTATGGCTCTGCTTTCAGCAGCGGCCTATAAGGTGCCAAAATATCATTTCACACCTGCTGCCGCACGTGCTTTTGCCTCTCGGTTTTATTTGTTTAAAGGCGATTGGCAAAAGGTGGTAGACAATGCATCTTTAATTTCTACAGAAAGCTTTGCAACTATTGTCAGGCCGACAAACAGCACCCTGGCTGCAATGAGCTCTGCCGATGCCAGAGCTGCTTTTACACGCTCCGATCAGAAATACAATTTGTTGCTCATTAATATTTATACGAAATACCATCGCAACACGACACCACGTCATGGATTTGGACAGACTTTGTTCGACATGTTTTCTAATACAGGTAATATTACAGGTAAAAGATTTGCAAATAAGATCAGCGAGTCGGGGAAACCTAATTATTTTTCTTATAAGTATCCTAATTATTTTTATGTGACCAACCAGGTTGCAAACACTGGTATACACTATATGATGTCACCAGCATTAACTACAGATGAGGCTTTATTAAACAGGGCAGAAGCTTATGCCGAACTTGGACAGTACAGTAAAGCGCTTGATGATGTTAACATTATCCTGGCCAATAGTGTATTGGGATATACCAGTACCGATGCTGCAACTTTCCCTAAAATCGCAGGTTACTATGGTACATCAAATCAAAAAGAAGGGGTCATCAAATTGATTTTAGATACTAAAAAGGCACAGTTTATACAAGAAGGGATTAGGTGGTTTGATATTTTACGCCACAGGTTCACAGTAATACATAATGTTTACGATTCGCAAGGAAACCAGACATTTATGGAGTTAAAGGCTGATGATAATAGACGGGTATTCCAGATACCACAAGAAGCCACACTTTCTGGCGTCGCATTGAATCCTAGATAATTTAAAGTTTGATATTATGAAAAGAATTTTTAATCAAATATTTGCAGGATTATTGCTGTTAATTGCAATTGCATCTTGTAAAAAAGAAGATACAGTAAATATAGATCTGAAACAATATGTAGATAACCCTACATCAAATACACCATTAGAGACATGGATACAAACAACTTTTTTGGATCCTTATAATATGGCAGTAGTTTATCGCTATAGTGATTTTTACAAAGACGATGATAAAGTAATAAGTCCGGCAAATCCCGATAAGGTACAACCCCAAATGCAAACCGTGCTGGAAGGATTTATCAATCCATATAAAACTGTTGGCGGAAGTGCATTTATCAAAAGGATGCTGCCAAAGGAATGGGTGCTTTTTGGTTCTGCAGCTTATCAGACAAGTGGAACTGTAATTTTAGCTACTGCTTCTGCAGGCAGAAGGGTTACTCTTTATGATGTAAATAATTTTGATCCGAATAATGCTGACGTTATAACCAGGAAATTGAGGACAATCCACCACGAGTTTACGCATATCTTAAATCAGTTGGTGCCAATGCCTACCGATTTTCAGACCATTACTAAAGCTACATACAATGCAGGTTGGTCGAGCGTTGCTGATGTAACAGCACGTGATAATGGCTACGTGTCCCCTTATGCTACAGACCAGCCAGGTGAGGACTTTGCGGAAACGGTTTCTCACTTATTGGTACTTGGGCAAGCCTGGTTTGACGCACGTGCAAATGCGGCGACGGCAATAGGTAGGGCAGCTCTAAAAGCTAAAGAGGCAAGTGTTGAACAATATTTCACCATTAACCTGGGTGTTGATTTCAGAGCATTGCAGAGAGAGGTTCAAAATGTGGTCAGAAATACTTACAAATTGCAGACAGCAGGCTTGCCTTATTGGTTCGGACAGAATTTGTTTAAAACAATGACCATCAATTTGGAAGATCCTATTTATACATCAAATCCGATGTCCGATAGTTTTACAACTGCTTACAACAATTTTAAAGCGGCTGTTCTAGCTCAGAGTTCATCTGCGAAACACCACCTGGATTATGTGCAGTTTAGGTTTGAATCTACTACCGCGCTGACAGTGAGGGCTGCTTACACACCTGCAGCGGGCGGTACGCAACTGTTTGCCGATTATACATTTTCTTATACCATAAATGCCACAACAGGAGCTGTTACCTTTGTAAAAATTGCCCAGTCCGGCACCACAGGCAACTATGCAAATGCGGCTTTATTTACGGCTGGTTTTACGAGTTCAATCCAAGTTTATTTAACCGGAAAAACATTTATTGTGAACTGGATGCCTGCTACAATCGATAATGCAAACTATAATAAATTTGGAGGCATGTATGTAAGTGGCACGTCAGCAAATTACTTTTTTGGGTCATTAGGTCAAGCGTTATAATTATGAGAAAATTATTTTATTTATTTATGGCTTGCTTAGGTTTTGCAGGTTGTACAAAAGATTCTTTCGTTGCTAATTTTGGTCAAAAGCCAGAAGAAAGAATGGCTGCTTCGATAGCAGAAGTTAATGCAGTTTTGACGTCGGCCCCAAATGGCTGGGTTGCTACTTTGTCAACGCTTGATGGTGGAGGCTACGGATTTTACATGAATTTTGGTGCCAACCAGGAAGTGACTATGTATGGAGATTTGAATGACAATACCTCGTCGGCACTTGGAAAATCGACATTTAGAGTTAAAACAGGACTAGGTGCAGATCTGGTTTTTGATACTTATAATTACATTTCAATGTTAGCTGACCCCAACCCATCGTCTTTTGGTGGCGTTAGAGGTACTGGGTATAAAAGTGATGTAGAGTTTACTTATCAAAGAACTAACGGTGACAGCATTATTTTCATAGGAAGAGCTTATCGTCAGCCATTGGTTTTATTGAAAGCTACTGTCGCTGAAAAGACAATTTACAGCACAGTTGATGGTTATAAAACAGCGATTAACAAGGTTAAGAATTTCTTTGAAACCATAAGTAACCCCTATATCGAAGTGGTTTCTGGCAGTTCTACACAAAAGGTGGCACTAAGTATTGATGTTTCCAATTCCCTAACCGCGGGAAAGAGAACTATTTTCGCAAGCGTATCTGGCGATGGAAAAACAATAAGTTCGGTAACACAGAAATATGCTTTTAATGCAGAAGGTATAACGGTGGTAAACGGAGGTCTGGTTTGGGGAAATATTACTTTTGTAAGCTTTAAATGGAAAGATGCGGCCACTATGGCCGTTTACGATGCTACAGGTAAAGAGTATATTATAAAATCTTCTCTTGTTGCCATATTACCCTTACCTAATTTTCTGGATAGTTTCGGTTTAGATACCGACAACAAAGCTTATTACTCTATTACTGTTTTAGATGCCAGTAAGTCAACCAATTTCCAGGCGATATGGGATGCTATTGCCGCGGAGTATAGCATTTATTCAACAACCCCGGTATCTTTCATTCAGCTTGTTTGGCAAGCGACTGGCGGCGATAATGTATTGCAGGTGAGAGTGTATACGAATGCAACAAGCTATCTTAGAATGAACTTTGGGGTGAGTTTGGATGCAAATGGTGTGACCATATTCAGGTACATAAGTTCATCGTCCAGCAACACTGTCAGAGGAAGATTTACCAAGCTGGAGAAATTTTTCACAGGTACTTATCCTGCCAGTACCTTTACTTCTGGTGGTACCATCTATAATATACCTGCTGATCCAAATCCCGGTTCGCAACCTAAATTTGTTTGGTCCTGGAAAGATTCCCGCTACTTAAGCAATGGTTTGGGCGGTATGTTCGTTATGGATAACAGTGGTGAGAAGACAGGAGTTTCCCTGATTGGTAAGGTGGGCAGAGGTACTGCTCACACCTCATGGTAAGAAATTTGTAATTCGACCTAAGGGAGAAATCTATGTCTCAGTACGATCACTTTAGATTTCTCCCGGGTCGGGTACACGCGGGAATACTAGATTTAAACTATAAATTTCAGATATATGTTCAGTTTTTTAAAGGTCACATTTTTGACATCTATTCTTTGTTCTGCAACGATGAGCCACGCACAAGAGCATGAAAACCTAATAGATGGTCCTTACGTGTTATATCAGGGAGATACTATCCTTGTAAAGGAAACGAAATTAAGTACTGATGGGAAGACCACAGTTTATTCGCACAGCATTCATAAAAGTGAAAGAAAGAACTTACTGTTAAATATCAGGTTTTCAAATGACAGCACCAAGAATTTCAAAGTTAGACTTAGAGATCAGATCGCAAACGAAATGTCCATATGGGAACAACCAAAAAAAATGTTTGTCATTTCAGATGTCGAAGGCGAGTTTGATGCTTTTAGAAATTTGTTGTTGGCTAATAAAGTCATCAATGAAAAATATGAATGGATTTTTGGGACAGGACATTTGGTTTTGTGCGGCGATTTATTTGACCGTGGAATGGATGTTACGGCTACGTTATGGTTGTTGTATAAGCTTGAGGACCAAGCCAGAGAAAAAGGTGGGTATGTACATACCATTTTAGGTAATCATGACATGATGAACATGGCCGGTGATTTACGTTATTTGGAGAAAAAGTATTTAAAAAATGCTGAGGCCATGGGATTATCTTATTTGGATCTTTTTACTGAAAATACTGAATTGGGAAGATGGTTGCGAAGTAAAAACCTGATCGAGAAAATTGGGGAAAACTTATGCCTTCATGCAGGTATTTCAGTAGAAATTGCAAAAATGGGGTTAGATGTAGAACAGCTGAATAAAATTTCAAGACCTTATTATGGTTGGAAAAATCTGAAAAACGCAGTCTCTAACGACACGATAAGGAGTATCTACAGTGGAACCATTGGTCTGTTTTGGTATAGGGGCTATTTTGTAGAGCCATTGATTGAAGAAAGTGCTATAGATCACATTCTGCGCCAATTTGAGGCTAAGCGTATTATAGTGGGGCATACCATACTCAAAGGAAATGTAGCTTTTCATTTTAAAGGAAAAGTCTTAGCCGTCGATGTGAATCAACATAAAGGCGACCACCAGGCTGTTTTGTATACATATAAGAAATGGTACAAATTAAATTTGACTGGAAATAAAACATTATTAAAATAAAGCATCCTTATTCCTGATCCACCCATGCTTTTTGTCAGTATACACTAAAAGATCTCTGGATTGATATTCCAGCACCTTATAAATGTTGTTCATAGTTTTTCAATCCGGATTTTCCTAGTCTTGCTGATTTCGTCTCAATTCCATTAAAAGAGATTCGAGCTGGAGTATCCGATCTCGCGAATACTGAAAGTCAGGAAGATTCCGCTTTTTTCCTATCATCAATGACAGACCAATAAGGAGCGAATTCGTACGGTAGGCCAGTGCCTGGAACTCAAACAGCCTGTCAAAATCTGTCTTTTTTCTCCCTGGCTCAGTTTGTAGCTGATGAAAGGCTTCAGAAAAAGTGGCTAAAGAAATGTGCGCTTTCTTACGATCCAGGCGCATACTGAAAAGATCAACTTTATCCGCTTCCAGACCTGACTTTATGGTTTCGAGGTATGCGGTGTTGCTTTCCACTACAGCATCTTTTAAACTAATGATTCCCTTGCTTTGTCTGACAGGGACAGCAAACCACCCTAAAAGCGCAAGCAAGGCTCCGAGCAACGTAAATAAGGCTCTGCTACTAAATAATTCCAGGCTGGCACCCTCAAATGTAAGTAAAGACACCAGTACGGCTATGGTAACAAACAAAACACTTACCAAATAATTAGGCCTGTTAAAAAGAAAGAAACCAAATAAACTAATGACGACTATGCTTAGCAGAACTGCTTTATTGCCCAGCAGCAATAAAATAAACATGCTGATGATCAAACCAAGAATTGTTCCGACGATGCGTTGGTAATTTCGTCTTTGGGTAACTGCATAGGTGGGCCTGGCTACAATGACTATAGTAAGCAATAACCAATATGAATATTTTGCCTGAAAGATTAAGAAACCAAATATGGCACTTATTCCAAATAGCATCGCCAGGCGAATTGAAAAGCGAAAAACAGGCGATTTAAATGTCAGTTGAGTCCTGATTGTGCTCCATCTTACACTGACACCGGGAATAAATTTGGTATAGTCAAAAACTGAGTCTTCAGATTCCGGCAGGGACTGGATGACTTCAAGTGTTTTTAAACTGAAGATTTTCTCTATGATTTCATTGATATTTCGGGTAGTCGCTTTCAGGATTTTTCCTGGTTCAGCCTTATGCCTATCCGATGATTGTGCTAATTCTGCCAAGTGAAGGCGAATGGAAGCCTCTAAAATTTGTTCTTTCTTGTGGTATTTTTTTAGAGGCAGATGAAGTGCATCAATAAGTTCAGCCATGAGCATGATGATTTTTCTAATCGGACTTAATGATGATTCGGCATCTAAATCCTGACGAATATGATCGTAATCATGATCAATTGCTGTTAGCAGTTCATAAAGATCAATCACACGATAGGTATGCTGCAGCAAATGTTGTCCTTTAGAATTATCTGATCTGAGCAGACTTTCTTCCCGCAACAATAAAGACCTTACATGTTCCTGTTGCTCGCTCACGATAACATGAAGCTTGCTGATTTTTCTATAAATGTCAACTATTGCGATGTCTTTACCGTAAAAGTCAGCTTTTGCACGCAGCAGGGTTGCCATTCCACTATAGCTTTCCTTCATGGCATAGTATAGAGAACGCTGAGGAAGTATGTAGGATTGAATGATGCTGATTAAAAAGTACCATAATGTGCCGCATGCGATGTATAAACTACAGTCGAAAGCCTTGCCCGGTTGCAGTCCAATCGTAAAACAGATTAAAATCAGCGTGAGCACACCAACATTGGCAATGCGTGTTCCCAACGAAAATAACATCCCGCAACTAAAAGCAGCAACTATCAGCCATATCGTGAGCACCCATGGATTAGTCAAGACTACTTCTGTTACCAATGCTGAAACAAAGAAAAATGAAATGCACCAGCTGGCAGACTGCAATTTATCCGCACGGATACCTGGAAGATCTGTTAAAGATGATAAGAGCGCGCCTACGCTAGTCGCGATTGCTACTTTTGTATCTCCTCCTAAGATTACTATAGAAAATCCAGGAACAAAGGTTGCAAATGTATTTCGGAGCGCATCGCCGGTGTGTTCTCTGCGAATAAAATTTAAACAACCATTAAGGAAAGCTTGCATGCTGCAAAATTATGTATAATTAAGCCGCTGGGGTAGTTTTTTATAAGAAAAACACAAAAGTATATCAGTCCATAATCTTTCTGTATTTTTGTAAAAAAAACACTATGTCTTTCGAATCCTTAGGTTTGTCTATTCCATTATTAAAAGCACTGTCAGATCAGTATTTTACACTGCCTACGCCTGTTCAGGAAGCTGCTATACCGGTTATATTAGATGGAAAAGACGTTTTGGGAATTGCAAAGACGGGATCAGGTAAAACAGCAGCCTATGTATTGCCGCTGCTGATGAGCCTTCAGGCAAAGCCAGGTATCAAAAACCGACACGTTGATATCCTTGTTCTCGTACCCACCAGGGAACTGGCTGAGCAGGTTAAAGAAGTGTTCAAGAAATTTAGCCAGGGCTTACCCCAACCGGTAAAAACACTGGCAGTATATGGTGGTGTCTCTATTAACCCACAAATGATGGCGATGCAGGGTGTAAATGTGCTGATTGCTACACCTGGGCGACTGCTGGAATTGGTAGCCGCCAATTCCGTCCATTTATCAACCATTCAAACGCTGGTATTGGATGAGGCGGATAAAATGCTTAACCTGGGCTTTCAGGAAGAAGTCAATAAGATCATAGCGCAATTGCCTGAGCAGCGTCAGAACCTCTTATTCTCTGCTACATTGAGTGCAGATATTCAGCATATTCATCAGGTATTGTTGCGTGAGCCCCTCATTGTTCAGATTGAGGCGGAAGAAGAATCACTGGATCTGATTAAGCAGGTAGCCTACCTAGTTTCAACGGAGAAAAAAGGGCCTTATCTGCGTCATCTGATCGAACATCACCAGATGAAACAGGTGTTGATTTTTGCTTCTTCCGTTCATCAGGTGGATGCCATTGTGCATAAACTTCTCAAACATAAAATCGACGCCAGGGCGATCCATAGTAAAAAGAGCCAGGGATCAAGAACAGAATCCCTGGCCCATTTCAAGTCGGGCAAGCTCAGGGTGCTGGTTGCTACGGATCTCATGGCCAGAGGTATTGACATCAATGACCTTCCTTTTGTGGTCAATTACGAATTGCCCAGATCTCCAAAGGATTATGTGCACCGTATAGGCCGTACCGGACGGGCTGCGGCTACCGGAGAGGCGATATCGTTGGTCAATGAAAGCGAGCTGCATCACTTTGAGGTGATCCAAAAAAAGATGGGCAAGAAGATAGAGCTGATTGACATCGAGCGATTATAGAAAAAACTGTACCTTCGCGACAATATGGCTTACACAAAAGAAAGAAAAAAGCTGGAAAAGCTTTCTGAAAAAACTACAGATCTTCAGAACTATGATGGCAAAAGCTTAGCTGTCATAACAGATATATATGAACAATATTCTCATACTGCGAGAATATTGAAAAACAAAGATACCGAACTGTTTAATGATCTTTACCTGAATGAATTGCAACAAGTAAAAGAAAGCAAAAGAGTACTTAAAGTAACTGAGGAAGAAGACGACCGTCAGGCTAATTTCATCAAATACAAAGGAACTTTGTTGGATGCTTTAAACAAAACCGTTCAGGCAATCGATTCCAACCCATAGCTCTTCCTACCTTAGAGTGTAGATTCTTTCCAGATATCGACTATAAGTGTAAATACGCTGAAAAATGCCTGTTACTTATCGTTTAGTAAAAAATCTATCTTATCACTGAACTGCTGCACCATTTCGGACTCATTAGCCGAGCTGTTGGCAAAGAAGCGGATTTGCCCGTTTTTATCAATAAAAATCGTGGTTGGCAATGCATTGATATTATACTTTTCAGCGATCTGATCAGTATCATAGTAGGAAGAAAAAGTATATTTTCTGGATGTTAAAAAATCTGACATTTTCTGATGCTTTTGTTTGAAATAATTAATCACATCCTCTTTAGGATTGCCCAATTCTTCCCGGTTAATGGCTAAGACTAATACCTTGGGATTAGATTTGTATTTATCAGATATTTTCTGAAAACCAGGAAATGCAGCAATACAAGGACTACACCAGGTAGCCCAAAAATCCAAAACGACAACCTTACCTTTCATATCCGCGAGGGAAAAATAATCACCATTTGCCTTTTTTATTCGGAAAGGCGCAGCGGGCTGGTTTATGCTGCTTAATTTCAGTGTTTCGCTTTTCTTTTTATCTGCCTGATTCTTCAGATCATTTATAATTGTTGATATTTCTGTCGCAGACTTCCCTAAATGCAGTAAGGAAGTGTTTAAGGATTGGTCTATCTTATCGTTCCAATAACCGGATTTTGCCAACGAAACTGACAATTCAGAAACCTTTTGATATTTTTTTGTTTTCAATAAGATATCCAGGTAGCTTTCTCTAACTGGATTATTAGCGTTTGGTTCCATACTATACAACGTGTCGTACACAATAACTGCTTCCTCTAAGCGACCTGCCTTTTCAAGTCCCCTGGCGTAAATAGAGTTTGTCATCATATTTAACCTCTTTTTGTCGGCCATGTCTAATGATTTTAGTGCCTCCTCAGGGGTATTGCGGATAATGTCGAGCTCTTTCTTGCATAATGAAAGAGCCAGTTCAATATCCTGATCATTTTCAATCATGCTTTGTGCTATTGAATGATAAAATATAGGGTGGTTTGGATCAGAAGAAACTACAAAAGCAATGGCTTTTTGATATTCTTTCTGGTTAACGTATAGATTCACAAGTCCCGACATAAGCATTTGTTTTGCAGGTGCTGGCATTTCCGGGAAATCTTTTAAAATCAAAGGAATTTCTGAAATGATTACATCCTTGTTTCCAGTCATAATTTTACCAAATCTGATTTCAAAGGCCAACTTTCCTTTTTTGTTGTAATGAGCTGCATTTTTGGAAATCTCCTGCATTATATCCTCAAACCTTGTTTGCCGGGCCCACATATAGCTGTAGTACACCAGATCTTCATTGTTAATATGCTTTTTGTATGCCGTGCTGATTGCTGCTTTTAAGTTTTCTAGCTTGCCATTTTTATATAGCTCCATCCATTGATGTTCATATTCCTTTTCAGTCTGGGCCGAAGCATTTATCCATACCGACAACAGTACGAAGAGCATTAAAATTCCTTTTTTCATTTGGATATCTGTTTATATTATTGATTTGTGAGTGGGTTATTGAAAGTACTTTGAATTACAAAGTTAAATGTATTTATTTTAAAACCAAATATTTATAAAAAAGAAGAAATGCTGTCTGATGTATTATCAGGCATTAAGATCCCATCCGGATGGGATGAGAACAATATTTATGATGGTTAAATTATATTTGTTTTGTGAAGCATGCTTATCTTTGTCGGTATATCTTGAGAGATAATGGTACAGATAAATTTTCGCGTTTTAGCCTTTGGGCTGCTTATGGCGTTTCAGCTGCTTATTGTTCAGGCCTTCGGCCAGACGGCAGATAAGAGCGATCCTTCGCCATTAAAATTTCCTACACCTAAGGGAATTGCCAATCAGCTATTTTATTTACAAAGAGATCCGAATATAAACACCATTATATGCGAACTAAATGCGGATAAAAATGGAGTGGTGGATAAAAAAGATCCTATCCTGGTTTATTGGATGAGGTATGGTGACAAGGGAGAAAAACAGGATTTGAGTTATATACAACGTAAGTTTGCTTACGGTATTCAGACCAAGGAGCTAGCTAAGGACCAGTATGAACTAAGGTTTGTTTCTCATAAGAAATTACCGATGTATCTGCAGCGTGGTGACGATAAAAAGTTCCATGTATATGTGACGGTAAACCAGAAGAAATTACAAATAGAAAGGATTTTTGTGAGAATAGAAGGCGGTTCTTTTTGGCTCCCTAACGTAAAGTATGTGGAGATAAAGGGGGTGAATACAGCGAATGATGCTATTGTTGTAGAGCGTATTAAAGTATAAATATTTTTACCGGATCCTGCTGTTCGGCTGAATCCGGTAAAAATAAATTTGGTGATTAAGCTTTCAAGCTGTATTTACCTACCTCAGTACCATCGTCTTTCAGCATGGTAAGATTGAGTGTCTTTTGATCCGCTTTTACCTTGATCAGTGTACGGTTGCCATCTCTTGGACCACCACCGATAATGATTGGATAAGGGTGCTCTGCAGAGGGTGGCCAAACGCCAAATTTGTGGGTATGTCCTGAAATAACAATATCAACTTTATGCTTTGCGAAAATTGGAGCAAACAGCTCACGTACATGTAGCGGTCCGTGTGCATCGCCGGAATGGAAATGCGGTATGTGCATCATGACCACACGGAATTTTGCGCGTTTGAATGCACTTGAGGTCATCACTTCTTCCAACCATTTTGCCTGTTCCATGCGGTAATCATCAAAATCAACAATTCCTGCATAGACCGGATGGCTGTCTTCTTTGTCTTCACCTGTATCCAGTACTACATTGAAAACTGGTCCCCACTGGTAAGCAAAATAGCCTTTGCCATCTTTATTGGAAAAATAATCAGCAAGTTCACGGCAGAATTTGCCCCTGGTTTCATGATTGCCCCTCACAAACATAAATGGTTTTGTGCTGGCAAAGGCAGAAGGGGTAAGCATATGATCTATGATCTGCTGCTCATCTGTCTGGTAATCAAATAAATCTCCGTTGTAGAAAACATAATCATAATTGTCTGTTCCGTTAAGTTTCATCAGGTGAGGAATAGATTCAGGCCTGTCATGAATGTCGTTCATGATCAGCCATTCTACAGTCTCCGGATTTAGTTTTGGAGTAGTAAAGGAATAAGTATCGCTGGTAATGGTTTCACCATATTTCAACGCGTAGGGTTTGAAATCTACGATTTCTTTGGCCACCACGCGGTAGCTATATTGAGTTCCGGGTTTCAGATTTTTAAGCGCTACTTTATTGATGCGATTGTGGGCATCAACAAGTCCGGCTGTAACCTGATGTGCTTTTTGGTTCAGGTTGTTGCCTTCACCGTACTCTACCCAGCTGTAGCAAAGCTTGTTGGTTATCCACCTGATAGTCATTCCGTCTGGTGCAGGTACCTGAAGATAAGGTTTAGTCAGGAAAATATGCCCTTCTGCTGGCTTGGCCGTGAGGTGTTGAAGTACTTCAGCAGAACTGCTGCCAGGTAAAAATGCGGCAAGTGAGCCCAGAATTCCGGCTTTAGAGATGTTCCCTAAAAACGCTCTGCGGGGCAATGCATTTAATTCTTGTTCCATAAAAACAGTTTCATTTTGGTTTGTGGCTAAAGTTTAGCTTTTATAAACTTTACTGCAAGTTACAAATAGGATTTTTTTTATTGTGTAACTATGTTGTTGAAAAAGTGCCCCTTGTTGTTAACGCTAGTCATCTCGAATGAAAAGAGATCTCTTGTTTGGAATCAGCATAATTCAAGAGATCTCTCAAGATGTCCGAGATGACTAGCGCCGTTGCCTAGCTGTCTAACAAACCAGCTGCTGCATCATCTAAAAACCAGGTGACATGACCATCAATTGGGTTGATCAATTGGGTAGGGTACAGGCTTGTATTCTTTTGCTCATCCTCAATAACGTGTTTTACTGCATTTGCTTTTCCTTCACCAAATACCAGGAAGGCAATGTTTTTTGCCTTATTGATCAGGGGTGCAGTAAAACTGATGCGGTAAGTAGAGAGCTTGTCTACATAAACCGAGTCTATTTCTACCTCTTTATTAGCTAGTATTTTTGTGCCGGGAAATAAAGATGCTGTATGGGCATCATCACCCATTCCTAATAGGATCAGGTCAAATGCCAGGTCGCCGCCTTTAAAGTGATTTAATATCGCTTTATGGTATTCTATGGCTGCTTTTTCGGGCTCCAGGGTAGTGTCAACATAAAAGATGTGATCTTCAGAGATATTTAGCGGAGCCAGTATCGCATTTTTAGCCATCAGGCCGTTATAACTTTCATGAGTTGGCGCTACATTGCGCTCATCACCAAAGAAGAAGAAGACTTTGCTCCAATCAATTTTATCTTTATAGGTGGTGGCCAGCAGCTCGTATAATGCCTTTGGAGAATTTCCTCCTGTAAGTACAAAGTTGAAACAGCCTTTTTGGCTGATCGACTGGTTTGCTATATTGACGATATAATCTATCAGGTCTTCAAATAATTCTGCCTGAGTTTTATAGATCAGTAAGTTCATTTAATCTTTGTTTAATGGAAGTGTAAACCAATGGAAGCCATCTCTTGCGATCAATGCTTCGGCATCTTCAGGTCCCCACGAATCTGCAGGATAGTTAGGGAAGCTCAGTGATTTTTTGGTTTCCCATGCATTGATAACCGGCATGAGCAGTTCCCAGGCAATCTCCACCTGATCGGCACGCATAAACTGCGTCTGATCACCAGTCATGACATCGAGTAGCAAAGTTTCGTAAGCTTCCGGAGACTCAGTAGTGTAGGTACCCTTGTAGTCAAACACCATATCTACCGGGTTTAACGTCATATCCAGACCAGGTCTTTTTCCCTGAACTTGCAGGCGGATACTCATTTCAGGTTGGATACTGATGATGAGCCTGTTTTGCTGCCAGTGTTCAGTAACGCCAGCAGGGAATACCTGATGTGGTACATCTTTAAACTGTATGGTGATCAGTGAAGAGGTCTGCGAAAGACGTTTACCTGTGCGTACATAGAATGGAATGCCTTTCCAGCGCCAGTTGTCCACAAAGAACTTGATGGCGGCGAAAGTCTCCGTATTGGACTCTTTATCGACATCCTTTTCCGAACGGTAACCTGCAACTTCATCGCCTTTAATCCAGCCTTTGGCATATTGCCCGCGTACAGTATTGAAGCGAATGTCTTCAGCAGAAAATGGACGCATTGCTTTCAGGACATCAACTTTTTTGTCTCTGATTTCATCCGCATCAAAGTTTATCGGGGTTTCCATACCAATGATACAAAGCAATTGTAGTAAATGGTTTTGAATCATATCACGCAGGGCACCAGATCCATCGTAGTAACCACCTCTGTCGCCCACACCCAGTTGCTCGGTAACCGAGATCTGTACATGGTCAATAAAATTCCTGTTCCACAGCGGCTCCAGGAAAGAGTTGGCAAAGCGGAAGGCCATGATGTTTTGTACGGTTTCCTTGCCCAGGTAATGATCGATGCGATAGATTTGTTTCTCTTTGAAACGCTCTTTAAGTAGCTCATTTAGTTCACGGGCTGTTTCCAGATCCTTACCAAATGGCTTTTCTACTACAATACGACAGTTGTCTTCATTTTCAGCCAGCTTGAATTTAGCCAGGCGTTTGGCTATAGGCGGGAAAAGGTCAGGAGATACCGCCAGGTAATAAATAATCTGGGTTTCCGGACCAAACTCATCCTTAAATTTATCTATGTTTTCTTTAAGCGTATCAAAAGATGCAGAATCCTTTACATCAACAGAGTTGTAATGGATATTTGGAGAGAAAGTATCCCATTTGTGTTTTTGTACTTTTCCGGTACGTGAAAAGCTATTGATACCTTCCATCAGGGTTTCGCGGAACTTATCATCCGTTAAAGGTCTTCTGGCGGTACCGATGATGGCAAACTTTTCAGGCATATATCCTTCGGCATACAGATTGTACAATGCAGGCGCCAATTTGCGCATATTTAAATCGCCTGTGCCACCAAAAATGACAATTATGGTAGGATTAAGGCTGATGCTAGTTTTCATTATTTTATTGTGTTTGCTAATTGAATTTAATTCCAGTCGGCGTGGAAAATACCTTCTTCATCTATACGTTCGAAAGTATGCGCGCCAAAAAAATCTCTTTGTGCTTGTGTTAAATTGAGAGGCGATTTATCTGTTCTGAGCGAATCATAGTAAGTCATTGCGGAAGCATAACAAGGGATGGCAATTCCATTAGCGATTGCTGTAATGACAATATTTCTGGTTCCCGGAATGATTTCTTTTAATTGCTGTTGGATGCTTTCGTCTGAGTACAGGTGCGGCAATTGAGGCTGTTTCTTGTAAGCCTGATAAATGTCTTCCAATAATTCAGCTCGGATGATGCAGCCACCACGCCAGATCTGAGAAATTTCTTTCAGGTTTAATTCATATTTAAACTCAACCGATGCCTGTTCAAGCAAGTGAAGCCCCTGAGCATAAGAGGTAATCATTGCGAAATAAAGCGCTTGTTCCAGGTTAGCTTCAAATTCCGCAGTATCTTTAATGGCAACAGGTTGATGTGGCAATGCTTTTGAAAGTGCTACACGTAATGATTTGAACTTAGAAAGATCCCTGGCGCTTACAGATTCATTGATGGTAGGAATGGGAAGTTGAAGGTCCATTGATACCTGCGAAGTCCATTTGCCGGTTCCCTTTGATTTAGCTTCATCTTTGATCATGTCCAGCAGGAAGTTACCTGTTTTTTCGTCTTTAACTTTAAAAATGTCACGTGTCACCTCCAATAAGAAAGACTTCAGACGACCATTGTTCCATTTTTCAAAGAGGCTATAGATTTGGTCATTGTTGTAACCCAATCCATTTTTCAGGATGTCATAAGTTTCGGCTAATACCTGCATCATTGAATATTCGATGCCATTATGTACCATTTTTACAAAGTGACCTGAAGCTCCCGGACCGATATAAGCTACACAAGGATCGCCATTTACTTTCGCCGATACGGCTTCAAGGATTGGTTTTACAGCGATGTAGGCTGCTTTGTCTCCACCCGGCATCATACTTGGTCCGAAACGGGCACCTTCTTCACCACCTGAAATACCCATTCCAAAGAAATGAATCCCTTTTTCAGAAAGTTCAATAGCCCGGCGGCTGGTATCTGTAAAGTGTGAGTTTCCGCTATCGATAATCATGTCTCCTTTTTCAAGCAGGGGAACAAGTTCCGCAATTACACTGTCTACAATTTTACCTGCAGGTACCAGTAGCATAATTCTTCTTGGCAATTCCAAACTCTGTACAAACTCTTCCAATGATTCAAAGCCTTTTAAGTTATGTGCTTTGCCATCTTCTTCAAGTTTCTTTAACATTTTGGGATCCTTGTCGTACCCAGTTACCTGAAAACCATTGTCGGCCATGTTCAGCAATAAATTGCGGCCCATGGTGCCAAGGCCAATCATTCCTAAAGTATATTTATTATTCATCATTCATTGTTATTGGGCATGAGGACATGCCTGTTTATTTTTGGGGATGTACAGTGTATACGTGATATTTTTCAGCTACCTGCCAAAGTTTAGCTCCGCCTTTAATACCATCTTTATTGGTTACCAGTTGAATGTTATGGTCCAAATCAAGTGTGATGTGTTTTGAATTGCCACCACCTATGTATAAGGTATCATAATTAAAAACTGTTTTGTAGATTTCAATGATGCGTTCCAGGCGTTCATTCCAATCCTTCTTTCCAATTTTATCTAAAGCCTTTGTACCGATATAGTCGTCGTAATCTTTGGTTTTTGTAACTGGCAGGTGGGCAAGTTCAAAATGGGGGAGTAGTTCCCCATCAAAAACCATAGCTGTTCCAAAGCCTGTACCTACAGTAAAAACAATTTCAAAACCTTTGCCGCTGACGATACCTAAAGCCTGCTGATCAGCATCATTAATCAGACGTACCGGTTTGCCAAAAAGGTTACTCACTTGCTGGGCGAGGTCAATGTTAGTCCATTTGTTTTTAGCCAGATTAGGGGCAGTTTGTACTTTTCCGCATTTCACGTATCCGGGAAATCCAATAGATATCTTGCTGAATTCAGCTTCCAGAGATGGAACCAGTTCCTTGATCACTGCAATTACCGCTTCCGGTGTAGAATCTTTTGGGGTTGGAATTTTTTTGAACTCGGAGATTAGTTCTCCATCTTGACTTAATATACAGGCTTTAATGCTTGTGCCGCCAATATCAATAGATAATACGTTGCTGCTGACTTCTTTTTTTTGTTTAACTGGCATGTCTGTTTTGGTGAAAGGGCCTGTCTGTTTTTATTTATACATCAAAATAACAAATTTTCATTCATTAAACTGGTGATATTATTGTTTTTATATATTAATAATTACTGAATAGTGATAAAAGGTTTGCTGTGATTGAGCAGTAAAAATAACAATAATGTATATATACTTTGTAGAGTAATCATTTAAAAGTACTATAACGTTATAGCGCAGGACAAAAGGGATAATATTTCACATGTTTATGTTAAAATAAGATTATAAAAAATTTGTAAAAAAAATGATGCAAAAGATTTGGATTATAACTTTTCTTTCGTATAATTGTTATAGATAATCGATTTAGCACCTAAAGATCGGTTAATCTGCAACCAAATAATTACCTAAATATAACCGAACTATGAGTCAAATCTTTACAAGAGCTAACGGGAGTGGGTTCTCACATCCTTTCAATTATCATTTTCAGAAACACAGTCAGTTGCTATCAAAAATTAAAGCTACAGCAGGGGTATCTATTTTTTTAGTTATACCTAGCTAAAACGTTTTAATTTATTTTAAGTTTTCTTGTAAATTTTTCTTCGGTGTACTTAAAAGGTATGCTGGGGTAGGAAGTATTTGCTTGATTTTTTAAGATGGTTCTGATATAAATACGATTAACAAAAAGATTTTCAATCAGTTAATACTTAATTGTCTGTTATGCGCATTATTGCAACTATAACTTTCCTGGGTGTTTTGTGTACGGCAACATACCCTTTCGGCAATACGGCTAGGTCTGCCTGTATTTCGAATAATCTCTCGTTCAATGAGAGCTTTCTGCAGCAAACTGATACGGCTAAAAAATCGGTAGATACAGGTATAGTAGGTATTGCCGGCTCTAAAAAAAGCATAGAGAAAAAAATGCAGTCTAAAGGCAATAGGCTGGATCCCAAAAAACTTTCTGTTTTTCCAGCGATGTCTTTACAGCAGTATCTAAAAGGGGAGTCTGCTGGTCTCTATGTTCAGGAGCCTTCAGGTGAACCCGGGACTGTTCAGCACATGTTTATCCACGGCACTTCACAGCCACTTTTATCGGCACGTGAGTTGTTTGCTACGCAGCCGCTGGTTGTTCTGGATGGTGTTCCTCTGGTGGGTGAGCATCCGTTTGCTTTTGATATTCAGCAGTTCAAATATGACAGAATAGGACCTGCTACGAATACGCTTGCAAATATTAATATGGCAAATATCAAGTCTATAGAGGTCTTGAAAGATCTGTCTTCGACTGCCATCTATGGACCCAAGGGCGCCAACGGAGTGATTTTAATTACTACAAATGCACCCGGTACCAAAAGAAGGATTACGTTTGACAGTTATGTTGGGTTAGCTCAGCCAAATTCTGTTACTACGATAAATGGAAAATTTGAGAATGATTTCAGAAGGCAGTTCTATAATAAATACACCGCCAACGGTAATTACTCAGAAAATGATGTTTATCCTTTATATTTAAGTGATTCATTAAATAATGCTTTTTATGGCGCTTCTAACTGGACTGATGAGTATTATAAAAGCGAAGTTGTTTACGGTGTAAACGCCAGTATCTCAGGTGGTACAGAACGGGCCAACTTTAGATTTTCGCTGGGAACGCTTCGCAGCGGTGGGGTAGCGGATGATACAGGCGCAGATCGATACGATACCAGATTCATCATCAATATGAAACCCGTTAGCTGGTTTACTGTGAGCGCAATGGTAAATGCCAATCAGGTCATGCGTCAGCGCAATAGAAATGTTCGCGACAGGCTTTCGCAAGTGAATTACATTCCTGATTTAAGTTCGCCAATTGCTCCTAATAAGGATTACTATAGTTCTTATCTTTCAGAGTTCAATAAAGGCTTTGATAAAAACAAAACCAACATCATCGAAGGTTACGTAAAACTCGGTGTTAATCTGGGTAAGTTTAATTTCATCAGTACGCTTGGCCTGGACTATAATGAGGGTACGAGGGATATTTTCTTTGCGAGAACGTTGTTGCAAAGCACCAATTATGCATCCAACTATTATGGTTATAATCAACGTGCTACCATCGACAACGTTGCAACTTATGATTATGATTTAAATGAAGATCATAAATTCAATTTTTCAGCAGGAAGTATTATCCAGTATGATAAATACAGATACAGCTATGCTTATGCATATAAAGGAAGTAATGACTTCATTAAACTTAACCTGCTGGAATCTGATCCTAATAATGGCAATTACCTACAGCCAACGGTATTCAGAAGAGAACTGGTATATAAGTTTTTAGATAAAACGAGAAATAACCAGGTTTCATTTTATGGAAAAGCGGATTATACTTATAAAGAAAAGTATAGTTTTTCAGCTATTTTACGTGGTGATGCATCTTCTAATCAGCAGCCTACGAACCGCTGGTTTTATGCACCTGTGTTCTCTGCAGGATGGGACATTAAGAAAGAGTTTCTGGCAACCAATAGTACCGTGTCATCTCTTAACTTAAGAGCAAGTGCAGGAAGAATGGGACGATACGAAAACTTCGATAATTATGCTCAGGGTCCTCAGTATACTGCCTTTATAGGTTTTACGGGAAATCTTATAACTCCTGGCTATAACGGTTTTGCAGTGCTAAATCGCCCTTATACTGCAGGATCAGTTGGCTATGACTTAAAGTGGGCCTATACCGATCAGGCATCTTTAGGTATCAATGGATCTTTCTTAAATGACAGAATCACTGCAAGTGTAGATGCCTATTTTAAAGAAGATAAAAATATGCTGCTGGGAGTTCCTTCAGGAGCTGAGTATGGTTATACATCAGTTATAAAGAATGGTATGGCTATCAGAAATACTGGGTTAGATGTTGCCATTAGCGCAAACATCCTGCCTGCTGAAAAACTGTTCTCATGGAATTCTTCCATCAACCTGAATTTTAATCAAAATAAATTGACTGCATTGCCTGGTGGACTGAACCAGCTGATCATTGGAGACAGACTTTTAAAAATAGGTGAAGCAGTAGATCGCTATTGGGTATTGACCAATGAGGGGATTTACAATACTGATTCTGAAGTTCCGGTAAATTCCGGAGGATACAAGCTGAGCTATAATGGCATTGGTTTAAAAGCAGGGGATCCAAGATGGAAAGATCTAAATGGCGATGGAGCAATCAATAATGAAGACAGGACATTAACAGGTCATGCCTTACCTCTGGTATCAGGTGGTTTCAACAACGACTTCAGCTATAAGAAATGGACATTAGGATTGAATTTCTATTTCAATCTGGGCCGCGAACTGGTAAACCAGGAGATGGCAAACAGATTTGACTTCGTAAACCGTGAAGGTCAGAACAACATCAATTCGGTAAGAGAAATCACTTTTTGGGAGAAGAGAGGAGATTATTCTAAATATCTGCTTTACAACCCATGGAGCTCTGTAGCACCATATCAGGCTAACCAGGATATTTTTGTAGAAAATGCTTCTTTTTTAAAGCTACGCACGCTATCGCTTACTTATGACCTTACTGAGTTCTTTAAAAAGAAAGCAGCAAATGTTCAAAAGTTCCAGGTTTATGGAAGTGTTCACAACGTGTTTACATTAACCAAGTATACAGGACAAGATCCTGAACTGGTAAGCTATACCGGTTATGATACAGGATATGGAATGCAGATTCCAAGAACATTCACCCTGGGTGTAAAAATGGATTTTTAGTGTTTGATCATAGATAAAAACAGAAGAAATGAAAAAAATAATTTTGCTGGGCCTTATTATTTCTAGCTTGTTTGCAGGCAGCTGCAAGAAAGCTCTGGATATTAACTCGACAAGAGTAGTGAATGAAAATAACTACTGGAATACACTGGAAGATGCCAGGGCTGCGATAATGGGTGTGTATGGTTTAACAAGAGCTGCATTGGCCGATAATAACGGCCACTGGATCTATGGTGATGTACGCATGGGGAATTTTGACAGTCCTAACCGTCAGGATCTGAAGGCTGTTATAAAAAATGACCTTAATGCTTCCTATCCGGTTGTAGAACAGTTGTCTAACTGGAGAAGATTTTATGCGATCATCAATGCCGCTAATATATTCCTGGAACGTATTAAAGAAGTAAAGGCAAAAGACGCCAGATATACCGAAAACAATATGGTTGTGGATATGGCACAGGTTCGTTTCTTAAGAGCCTTCGCTTATTTCTATATGATCAGGATTTGGGGCGATGTACCATTTATCAGCTCATCAGATGATAGTAGTTTTGAAAACAGACCCAGAACTGATCAAAAGGCCATACTTGAGTTTGTACAATCTGAAATGGTTGCAGCGGCAGAGGTATTACCTTATCGCTACAGTGTAAATGACATACAGCAACCTGGAAATTACTACAACGAGGGAAGCGGCAGATGGGATGGTGCATTGGTTAGGAAATTATCAGCTTATGGTGTACTCGCACACGTAGCTGCGTGGCAAGGTAAGTACGTTGATGTCATCAACTATTCGAAAATTGTGTTAAATGATTATGGGAAAGCATCGATGGGTTATGTTTCTACTCAGGACTTAACAGATCGTCAGGGTCTTTTTTATGATAAGAAATCTAATCAGCTACTTGCTTTTGGTTTTGTATTTGGCCATCAGGATGCAACCTATGTAGGTAATATTGAATCTTTGACATTGGCTGAACCAGTGGTGAACAAGAACATCCCGGATATTTTTGTTCCGAAGGATTCGATCTTATCCATATTTAAAGAAACCAATGATGGCCGTTTCAATATAGACACGACTGGTATTACCCATTCACAGCTTTATTTTACAAACTTCGCGGGAAGGTATCCTATCTTCAGTAAGATCAAGTGTATTCAGGGTGGGTCAACAGATCCGACATTCAGGATTTTCTCCAGCGCTATTTTATTTACAAGGTTAGAAGATATCACTTTGTTAAGGGCTGAAGCATATGCTGTGCTGGGAGAAACAACTTTAGCAACAAACGACCTGAACCTGGTAAGACAAAGGAGATATAATGTTGACCATATGGGTTTGCAGAATTCGAGTTCAACCGACTACGTTGCTTATTCACCTGTTCAGCACGGTACTTTGATTGAGGCCATCTTTAAAGAGCGTCAAAAGGAATTTATGGGTGAAGGCATGCGCTGGTATGATCAGATCAGGTATCATAAAATAAAACAGAATAACCCTGCTTTTTTGCATTTGATAGAAACCGGAGGTATTTACTGGCCTATAGCAAAAGAATTGCTGGCTCAAAACCCATTGTTAAAACAAAATCCATTTTGGAAGTAATCAAAGTATAGATAGAGATGAAAAAATCAACTTTTTTTGGTAAATGTTTGCTGGTGCTTGCATTTGCTGCACTCACATTTCAGATAGGATGTAAGCGTGAAGAAGGCTTTTATGATACTTCGGATATTGTTAATCAGACAAATTTAGATACTTATGAGTATTTGAAAAGCAAACCTGGGGTTTATGATTCTTTGTTGTTTTTAATCGATAAATTAAACATGCAGAGCATCTTAAAACAAGAACAGGTGACATTGTTTGCTCCGTCAAACTCAAGCTTTCAAATCGCCATTAAAAATTTAAATGATGTACGCAAAGCACAGGGTAAAACTGCTATTTATCTGAATGATATTGCGGAAGGTGTAAAGCCGGGCATGACGAATAAAGAAAGGCCTAAAGCCATTGCAGACAGTTCACATTTAGATACGATGGTGTCGAGATACATCATCAAAAAATTGTTTGTAGCAAATGATTTTGCGGTAGGTGACGGGCAGACAGTCTATAGTGTAAGGGGAGATTACCCTATGCACGGAGTCCGTGCTTTCGCTGATGCTCAGGGATGGCAAAATGGTGGTTCTGCTATTATAGAATTTGCCAACACCAAGCGCAGTATTTTTGTACCAAACTGGTCTAAAACAACCACAACTTCGGTAAATATAAAAACGAAAAACGGGATTGTACACCTGCTAAGGCCTGATCATGTCTTCGGATTTGATGAATTTGTGAACCGCCTTACATTAATCCCGCCGCCACCAAACTTGTTTACTTACCCTACAGGTGGAATCTGGTTTATAAAATGGGACGATGTAAATACTGTCGACGGAAGTATCAGTCCGGGTGAGAAGTTCATCAAGGTACTGGACAATAACTTTCAGACTAAAATGCTCAATAATTTTAGTTCAACCAATAAAATCTATATGAACTGGATACCGAGTGAGCCCAAAGTAGCCAATTCTTACACCATTACGTCTGCAAATGACAGCAAGACCTATCTGGACAGGGATCCAAAGGCATGGAGGCTGGAAGCTACGAATGATCCGGTGACCGGAACTCAAAATTGGGTGCAGCTTGACATCCGTCAGGATCAGAAGTTTACCACAAACTACCAGCAAAAAATCTTTGATTTTGTAAATACAGTTCCATACAAACAATACCGTCTGGTCTTCTTGCAAAATAATGGAGGTAACACAATTCAAATATCTGAGTGGACAATGAATTTAAGGGAAATATTTAATTAACCGCTAAGACAGATTTAAATAGTAATATTATGCAAGACGCAACAAAATATAAAGTTTTAATATTGTTAACTGCAGTAATCTCCTTTACGGGATGCAGAAAAGTATTTGACCTTCCGGAAGAAGTAGATTACCTGAGTACAAAGGCAGATTACAATACCAAGATCTTTACACCAAGACTGGGAAGAACATCTGTAACAACAAATGCATTTAATCCGGATGCATCCAGTTTCCCCATGACCTTCACGATTCAAAATGCAAGATTTGGCGATGGAAGGGATGCAAGTGATATGATGGCCGTAAAGCCTACATTGATCTGGGCTTCTGAATATACCGGTCAGGAAAAGACCCTGGCGGAAATAGAAAGCAAAAGAAGGATTGAAAACAGACCGATGGTTGAGCTTCGCGGATCGGGCGATCTGATCATGTGGTACACTGCAACAAGGGATCTCCTTAAGCCAAGTGATTCAGTAGTATATCCTCAGGACATCCGGTACTTCGATGTGAAAATCTCGAATTCAGGTGGTTCCAGGGTGATTAAGAATTTGCAGATCATCCCGCGTATAGATGTTCCTTATGAGCCTAGTGATGATTACAATACCATTAATGGTAAGCCAAATACCACTACGCCAGGCGGCAAAGTAAGGGTGTTTAATTACCCATCAATCAGTGGGATAAAAGGCGCTACAACAAATGTTGCCATGAATGATCCTAAGAACCCAACCACTGGCCGTGTATACTTATACATCAGAAAATTCTCTAATGACGCCAATGGTCACAGGTTGAGATTCAAGTTTTTGAACAAAGACTCTGTTGCCATGAATCCTTTACTTTTCAATGAAACTAAATGGCTTGAGCAAGTACACGGATTTAATGAAGCGGGTACAGAGCTGGGTTATAAGATGACTACTGAATATGTAGAATATAATGTGGCCTATCCCATCCCTCTAGCAAGGATACCAACAAGGTTTACCGCCGGTGGCCCTACCGGATCAGGCGACATGGCCCACGTAGAATTTGCCTTCTCGAGAGTTGGTTTTGGTGGAGTCAGAGAGTTCGGAAAGCTATCCAAAGACTTTAAAATTTATGAAAAGGGTGATTGGGAAATTGTATTCCACTTTAAAGACATCAACCCTAAGTTTGATAACGACTAGAATCCTAATGATTAAAATTAATACGATGAGAAAACACATTATTTTGCTATCAATTTTTTTCAGCTGCATGTTTTTATGCGAGGATTTGATGGCGCAAGCTAAGAAGATAACACTAACGGGTACCGTCCTTGATGCAGATACTAAATTACCAATGGTAGGCGCTACAGTAGCTTCAGGTACGCCAAGAAGGGTAGTTGTGGTAGACAGTAAAGGGAAATACAGCATTGTGGTAGATGAGGGTGCAGCGGTTATATTTACTTACGTTAGTTATGAACCAAAATCAGTTACACTTTCTCCGGGTCAGACCGTATTGAACGTAAATCTGCAGGAAGAAAAAAATAACATGAAAGAGGTTGTAGTACGTGGTTATGTAAAAAGAACCCGTGACCAGACAACAGGTTCATCTGCATTGGTTTCCCGTAAGGAGATTCAGGATGTACCGGTTGGTAACGTTGAACAGCTTTTACAAGGAAAAGTAGCCGGATTGAACATCCAGAACAATACAGGAGCCCCCGGTATGCGTGGTACTGTAAATATCCGTGGTCTTTCTACGATTGCCACTACAGGATCAGGAGACGATGCTTTCTTACAGCCAACATCACCGTTGTATGTAATTGACGGTGTGCCGATGGATGCAGATAAAGCGTCCGAATTTGGATTTGACCAGCAAGGACCCGGAGTAAGTCCGCTGTCTCTGATTCCTCAGGAAGATATTGCGAGCATTGAAATCCTGAAAGATGCTACAGCAACCGCCTTATATGGGTCAAGAGGTGCTTATGGTGTGATTTTGATCCAGACCGTAAGGGGACAATCTGAAATTCCAAGAGTGATCTATACCTCTAACTACTTCGTGTCAACCGTACCTAAACTACGTGAAACTTATGGAGGTACGTATGAGCGTAACTTTAAGCTTGACCAGATTTTACGTTACGGATTAACAGATGACATCTACAGGATAACAAATACGCCGTTTTTGGCAGATAGTTTAAGTGCTTTTTATAATAACTCTACTGACTGGCAGGATATTTTTTATTCCAACAGGTTTAACATGACGCATAACGTTTCTTTGGACGGGGGAGATGCCAAATTCAATTACAAAACGAATTTAAACTACTTTTCTCAGGACGGTATCGTTGAGAATACCGGTTTCGAAAGATACAGTTTGAATATGAATATGGAGTTCAAACCTTCACCAAAGCTCAGCTTTTTCGGATCTATCAGAAGCTCCATCGGTAATGTGAAATCCGGTAGTGGTAGCGGTGTGTTACAAAGAGTAGTTGACGACAGTGGTCAAAGGTCTTCATTATTACCTGGCCCATCATTCTTATTGGCTACCAGTGATGTTTTGACCACGCTTCAGATCAGAGAGAGTGCTGGTCCAAAAAACATAACTGCAAATATGACTGCGAGTTATGATTTGTTGCCTGGTTTAAATATTGGAACTTCAGGTAATTATGATTATACGATAGAATCTAAAGATACATTCTTACCAGCTGCGGCAAATTCACAGTTTGCACGTGTATATAATTATTACAGTTATAGTTCTACGTTATACAACCGTAATAACATATCCTATACAAAGTCGGTTAACAATAACCACAATTTCTTTGTAAACATATTCTCGGAGATCTACATCAAAAAGAATCAGGAAAACATTACTCAGATTGAGCGGTCTCCAAATGATCAGTTTGAAGGTCCTTTGGGCTATGATGGTTACAACTCAAAAGGGGGTGGTGTATTGACCAGCTTCAGAGATTTGAAACAGGCTTCACTGGCAGCTGCTTTTACCTATGATTATAAAAAGAAATATATTCTGGATGTTACTTACAGGATAGATGGTTCTTCGGCAAGTGGTCAGTTAGATCCTTATTCAAAGAACCCTTCTATTGGTCTTCGCTGGAACTTTGCTAAAGAGGATTTCCTGAAAGGCACTGCTAACTGGTTGTCTTATGGTTCACTTAGGTTAACAGCAGGACAGAATATCTTCCCTCAGGGTAATCTTGTTGATATTTATGGAAGATATAATCCTTATGGATTTTACAACAACGCTGCCCGCGTAGGTATTGACTATGGTCAGATTCCCAATCCATTCTTAAAGGCCAAAAAAGTATTGATGTATAACCTGGGTGTTGATGCCGGCTTCTGGGATGGTAAACTGGATGTCGTTTTTGAGACTTACTTCAAAAAAGTTGACAATGAGTTATTCGATAACAGGCTGTCAAATACATTAGGCTTTGGTATCTATAAAAGTAATGGCGCAGCATTAGCGAATTACGGATATGAGCTCTCATTGTCCAGCAGACCTTTGTCAAAAAACAGCGCTTTTCAATGGACATTCTCTATTAACGGAGCTTTGAACTATGACGTATTGACAAGATTGCCCGAAGAATACAATGGTCAGTATATCGATTTCGTAGATCAGGATGGTATTGGTCAGTACATTGCTAAGAGGGTCGGCAGAAACTCACTGTCGAACTACCTGTTTATTAACCAGGGTGTATACGGTTCTACAGGTAGTGTACCTGTTGATCCCGTGACCGGATTGAGAATGAGAAATGGAAGCTCCGGAAGTTATCTTAACTCATACGAAGGAGGAGATGCGATCATCTGGGATGCAAATGGTGATTATGTAATTGATAACAGAGACAGACAGGTGACAGGTAATACCCAGCCATTGATTACGGGTGGTATTACCAATACATTCCAGTACAAAGATTTCTCTTTAAACTTTTATGCATCCTATACCGCAGTACGCTCCATTCTGAACAATGCATTGTCTAAGCGATTGCTGTTGCTGGGTGATCCTTTTGGAACTAAGACTGTACCTCCGGCCGGAAGCTTAGATATTTGGACCGGTCCCGGAGATACTGATGCGACTTATGCGAATGCATATGATTATGAGCATGGCCGTTACATGGGCAACTTCAGATACGAACAATCTCTATGGCAGGAGAGTGGCAGTTATCTTAAAATCAACCAGGCTACCCTAGCTTATACCTTTAAGAAAAAGCTGGCGAAAAGAGTAGGTGTAAACGGAATAAGAACATATATCTCATCAGCAAACTTAGTTACATTCTCTCCTTATTCAGGACCAAACCCAGAGAGCGTAACCAGTTTGGGTAAAGATTTATCAAGTGGCTATCCAAATCCACGTACATATACCCTTGGTTTTAACGTAACATTTTAATTGAAGTCACAAAATAAATAAGACATGAAAAAGATTACTATTTGCTTATTAATTGTGTTAAGTGCTTCACAATTTAGCTGTAAGAAATTCCTGGACATCACGCCGATTGATAAATTGACAGGAAATAATTTTTATCGCAGCGCAGATGATATAGAAAGTAACATCACAGATATGTATGGTAGGTTATTTGATAAATATACCAAAACATCTTTTGCGGGTGCCACAGGAGAGTTTCGTTCAGGCGAAGCGATACCAGCTGTACAGGGTGGCGAGCTTAGAAGAGGGATCAGCCGTCTTGGCGGTCACACCAGGCAAACTCCTGATCCAAGAGGTGTTACCGATAAACAAGTAATACCAGAAACATCGATCGACGACAGGTTATTATTGGAAGCCGTACAATCCGGGCGCTCCTGGTCTAGTTATAACTTTGGAGATTTAACCGTATGGAATGAATATTACCAGGTAATTCAGGCTGCCAACCTGTTGATCAGTAAAGTTGAAGAAGGAATTCCGGCACTAACAGCAGAACAGTCTAAACGTTATGTTGCAGAAGGAAAATTTATCAGGTCATTCTGTTATTTTCAGATGGTTCGTCTTTACGGAGATGTGGTTTATTACACTACTGCTTATCAGAAAGATCCACTGCCAAGGGAAAATATGGTGACTGTGGTCAATAAATGTATTGCTGACCTGAAAACAGCGAAACCTGATATTGTATGGACCATGAATGATCCTTCTCTGCGTGGGGTTAGAGCTTCCAGAGGGGCAATAGTAGGTTTGCTAATGAATCTTAACATGTGGAATGCAGGTTTTGATCCGGCTAATAAGAATAAATATTATGAGGAAACAGCAGCCCTGGGTGATGAACTGATCAAAAGCAATGCTTTCCGTCTGCTTCCTATTACCGAATGGGCTACAGTAGCCAAAGGCCGCTCTGAAGAAAGTCTATTTGAATTGTTTAGAACACTCAACTATAACGACGCTGACAACCCATTTGCGCAGGCAAACCCATTTTCTCCGTTTGCGGATGTGTTTATTCACTTCCCTTATAAACAACCGGAGTATACACACAGATACAGCAATGCCGTATTTACTGAATTGTATATGAAAAAACTATATCCTGACGAAGGAGATGGCCGATTGAACTATTGGTTTGTTTCACCTTTCGATCAGAATGCAGAAACATTCCAATTGAAGAAATTTGCTTACAACACATTTGTTGATGCCAGTAATCCGGGGCTGGATATAAATCCTGACAATAGCTATTTAATCATGCGTTATGCTGATGCGATTTTACTTCGCGCCGAAGCTCTGGCAGAATTGGGTACCCAGGACGAAGAGGCAACAAAGATGCTGAACATGGTTAGGGATCGCGGACGTGCAACACTTTTTCCTAATGCCGTTGGAGATACAGATTTAAAAGATGCCATATTCTGGGAACGTGCTAAAGAATTGATGGGAGAAGGTACCCACTATTTTGATCTGGTACGGACAAAAAGGGTGCTGAATAAATTGTATACAGATAATCCGCTGACCTACGATAAGTTTAACCGGGGAGGATGGACTTGGCCGATCGACCCATCAGCTTTAAATAACAATCCATACATGTCATTGAATGAATATTGGATAGGTACCGGACTTTAATAAATTGATAAGCACATGAAAAATATTATAAAAAAATACATTATACCTATCACAGCATGTTCTGTTTTGCTGATGTGTACCATTTCTTCCTGTTCCAAAGATGAATATTATCAGGATGGAGGTAAGGCAGATCCGGTTTTTAACGGCACAGTAATGCAGTACCTGCAATCCAATGCAAAATTTGATACCATAGCTCAGATTATTAAACTGGCGGGAATGGAAGACGTTTTTAATAATGAAGAGATTACCTTCTTTGCGCCAACAGATGAAGTGATCAGACGTACAATCGGCCTGGTAAATTCAAATCTGCCAAATGTGAGTAACCGGTTGAATCAGCAATTGTTCAACGCCAATAAAGACACGATAAAAGTCCTGTCTGACATACCTGGCGATATCTGGAAAAAACACCTGATGAAATACATATTCAAAGGTAAGCTCAGATTAAAAGATTACCCTCAAATTGATTTTAACCTGAGGGCACTCTATCCGGGAGGTTATTATTTCAGCTACAACAGTGACCTTTCCAATATAGGGGTCGTTTATAATTCTTCAAATAATGTGAAGTATACCGGCTACAGGCAGCTCAGTATCGCTAATCTTCCTGACCAGTCTAATCCTCAGGTTTATTACACAGCAGCTGTCTCATCTTCAGATATACAGCCAAAAAATGGAGTAGTACATGTACTTGCCGTATACACCGGAAACGCCATAGGAGAGCTCTTCCCTGACGAAGGTGCGAACAGGTTTGGCCTTGGATATGAGTTTGGCCAGGATGTTCTTTTAAACAGATAAGGATTGATAACAGAAAAATAAAAGTATTATGAAATTTAAATATACCGGATTGTTTATTGTCATCGCAGGGTTGCTTTTAAGTAGCTGTAAGGACGATAAGACTGTGTTTGAAAATCCTTATGACGGCGGAAAAGCACCATTGGGGATCATCACAAACGCACAGCAGATACCTGTTCCAGCAGCTGGATATGCAGGTACCGAAGTAACCATTACAGCAACGGGGCTGGTGCAGCATAAAGCCAACCTGAAATTTTTGTTTAACGGACAGGAAGCTGAAATAGTTGAGGTTACTGAAACAGGAATTAAAGTAAAAGTTCCTATCAAGGCAAGTTCCGGAGTAACATCCTTTGTTGTAAACGGACAACTGGTTTTCGGTCCTGTATTTACTGTAATGGGTAAGGTAACTATAGATCCAACCTATGTGGCCATAAATGGAACAAACGGAGCTGTAAACAGTGCATTTATACTGCCTGATAATAACATCATTTTACTGGGTGGTTTTACAAATTACAATAATCATGGTGCTGTAAGAGAACTCAGAAGAATTGTAAGAACATTTCCTAACGGAACCTGGGACAGGTCATATTTATCAGGTAATGCGTCAAATGGTACTTTATCAAGTATGGCAACATTGAATGGCTGGAGCTATATCGCTGGTGGATTTAGCGGATATGCACAGCGTGGGGACATCAGTAATATTACCAGGATTTCAGCGGCTGGAGTTATTGATACCGTGCAGGCAACGACATACACTTTAAAAACAAAGAACGTTCCTAAATTTAACGGGGGTGTTACCGGATACATCCGTAGTCTGTATAGTTTCGGAGGCAAGCTGGTGGCCACAGGTGATTTTACCTATTATGTTAAACGCAGATATGATATCAATTCCTATAAATATCAGGACAGCACGGCTATAGATAGTTCTGAGGTTAGACAACTCGTAAGATTTCATGAAAGTGGAGAACTTGATTCTACATGGAGATATGACCTGAATGCAATAGGATATAAAGGCAAAAAAGGGAAGAGCTGGGCAGGTGGAAACGGGAGGTTATTTTCATTGATGCACGCTGATGGGAAGTTATTGTGTTATGGACAGTTCAATAAATTTGATGATGCTGCAGCAGGATATATTGTAAGGTTAAATCCAGATGGAACCATTGACCCTACTTTTACCCCTGGTACCGGGGCTAATGATTATATCGATCACGTGAGCTACAGTCCTGAGCTGAACAAATACATTGCTGTAGGCAGATTCAGGAGCTTTAACGGAAAGGAAAGCAAAAACATGGTTTTACTGAACTATGATGGTACCGTAGATCAGACATTCGCACCTAAGGTTTTCATTGGAGGGGCTCCGTATTTCGTGAAATTGCTTAAAGACGGACTGGCAGTTGTAGGCGGTGATTTTAAATCATACGATGGCGTGGTGAGAAATGGATTCCTGATTCTGGATAAGACAGGGAACCTTGCAGAGGGGTACAATACGACGGGTAACGTCGTAGGTTCTCAGGCCAAGTTTAACGATATCTATGAGACAACTTCAGCAGACGGAAAACGTGCACTTTTAATCATGGGGCAGTTTAACGTGTTTGACAATAAGCCAATTAACAATATCATCAGAGTAGTATTAGAGTAGGGGTATGAAAACTAAATATAAATTGAAAGGTATGAAAACACTTAAAACCAGGTTCATGGGGGCTTCATTTTTCGTATTGGCTCTATTAGGCGCATGTAACAGCGACTTTGATAAAGTCATTCCGGAATCTCCTGAGCTTAATTCCAACATAAAATATAAAAAACCAAAAGTGCTTTACATCATTGCTGACGGAGCAAGGGGCACGTCTGTAAGAGATGCTGATATACCCGTGCTTAAGTCGCTAATTGCGAAGTCTATATATACATGGAACTCATTGGCAGATTTAAATGGTACGGATGCGACCAACTGGACGGACATGATGACGGGTGTGAAAAAGGAAAAGCACCTGGTTTTAACTGAAGACTTTGCAGACAATAAACTCGCAGATTATCCTGTGGTGTTTCAACGTATCAAGTCGATCAATCCTAACATCAGGGTTGCCTCATTTGCTTCATCAAGTGTCTTTAAGGATAAATTGACAACCGGGGCAGATGTTTCTGAGTCATTTGGCAACAATGATGAAGCGGTCAAGGTCCGTATGGTTGATTTTCTAAAATCGGATACGGCCTCATTTGTGATCGGACAGTTTTCGGGAATCAATTTAGCAGGTAAGGCTTCCGGATATGATAACTCTTTTACAGCCTACAAAACAGCTATAAAGGATTTTGATACACGTGTGGGGGAGATCATCAATTCTGTAAAAGCCAGGTCTACTTATAAAGAGGAAAACTGGCTGATCATCATCACTTCAAACAAAGGCGGGCAATTTGCATTGCCTCCGGCACAAGATGATAAAACGATATTCAGCAACATGAATGTGAATACTTTCACAATGATTTACAGTGAGTCGATCAAACAGACTTTCATAGCCAAACCTTTCCTGGGAAATTCCATTTCAGGTAATGCAGTGACTTTTTTGGGAGATCCTGAAAAGACAGTTGGTTTAGTGAGTCCGGCATTGTCTGCAAATTTTAATTTTGGTGATACGGCAAGTTTTACCATCTCAGTAAAAATCAAAAAAGGGAAAAACCCAACCAACATTTCAAGAGGAGATTATTATTATGAGTGGCCTTCTATATTGGGTAAGAAAGCGACAAGCGGCTGGGGAGATGGTCAGGGGCCTGGCTGGGAATTTAGTTTGCTTCAGAACCGCTGGAGGTTCTTTATCTCCGGTGGTACAGACTTTAGAAATGGATATGAAATCAATGGGTTGGAATTCAGCGGAGATACATGGCATGATCTGACTGCAGTTGTGGAGCGTAAACCTGACGGTAAAAAATATGTGAGAGTTTATACTGACGGGGTTTTGGGAGTTACCAATAATGTGGGGGTGACTGGTGTTGGTGGCTCGATTCCAACACCTGCAGCAAAAGAGGTAGAATTACCGGGTAAGCCAAATTTCGATAACAATGCGCAACTGAGGGTAGGATATACAGGTGGAGAGATCAATGGCTCTTTTGGTAAGATCAATGTACAGCTCGCAGAATTTAAAATTTGGAAAGCAGCGCTTCCTGATGCGGTTGTTAAGCAATACGCCTGTGATCCATCCATGAACGTAAGTCATCCTTATTATGCAAATCTTCTAGGATACTGGCCTATGAATGAAGGATCCGGAACAAAGTTGGCAGATAAAGGGCCTTTTGTTGCAGATTTTACACTTCAGGGCACGTATACATGGAATAGCTTTACAAGTCTGGTATGTTCACCTAACAACACAAATCTTTCAAATCTGGTTCCTAAGAACTCAGATCTTCCTGCTCAGATCTTAAGTTGGTTTAATATTGCACTTCAGGACAAATGGGCTCTGGATGGTAAAGTTTGGATAACAAATTAAAATGAAAATCATGAAAAAGATATTTATTCAATTGCAGTTGGTATTTGTGGCCTTGACTGCAATATTAATTTCATCATGTGAACGTGAATCCTTAGATAATGTCCTATCAAAGGAAACTTATCCTGGTGTAAATGTTTCACTGACTAATAAAACAGAGATAGGTACAGGAAGTTCATTCACTTTGAATGGGTTGGAACTAAGAGTTCCTGTTACATTGAATTTTTCTGCTGCGACAACACGTGCATTTACTGTTCAGTTGCAATCTAAAACAGATACCATTGCCCAATTAATTACAGCAGGCCAGTTGCCTGTTGGTACAGTTCCCCTTATTGAGGGAGTATTTAAGGTGCCACCAGTTTTGAACGTTCCTATAGGCGTTAAGAGCTTTACATTTGAGGTTATTGTCAGCAGATCTTTTCTTGAGATCCAATATGGCAAAATGATCGCATTAGTAGTAAAGATTGAAAATCCATCGAAAGGAAATACTATAGAAGAAGGGAAAAATGCAGCAATTCTGGTGATGAATACCAGTCAGCTTATCGACGAGGCATCTGTTCACACCATTTATTTCGGTACCGGAAATATGATCTTCAATGTACCTTCTGCAAACAATTTTTCTAAAGGTTCTGAGGAGGTTACCATTAGCGTACCAATCCAGTTGCAGGGACAGGTGGGTGCGGAGTTTACTGTCGATGCTGTAACTGCTCCCGATAGTGTAACCAAATACATCAATAATGGAACATTGTCAAATTCAGTATTGTATCCTGCAGCAAATTTTTCAGTGGTGAACAGTAAAGTAAGATTTGAACCAAATAGCAGTAAAGCAACTTTAACTATAACTACCAAGATATTGAAATTACTTTCGGTAACGAATAAAATGCCGACTATAGCCATCACATTAAAGAATCCAAGCAAGTTCCAGGTTGCTCCCAAACTGCACACAGTTTATCTGGTGATAGACCAGGGTGCATTCAGGTCTTATTATGATACACCATTTCTGATTAAAGGAGCTATTAATGCGGTATCTGATCCCATATATGCCGCCTATTATGATTTCGGCGGTGAGGGTATAGCTTATCATGATGATAATGGCAAATCTGGTGATGGTAATTGGAGGATTCCTGATATGGTAGATGTATCGGGTGATTATAATCCAAGGACTGCAATTGGATGGACTGCGGCTAATGAGTGGGTAACCTATACAGTTTATGTAGAAGAGTCAGGTACTTATGAAATGGACATGTATTTTGGAGCCAGCAACAGCAATGGAAAATACAGTGTATTTATGGATAACGTTGACATCAACGGCGGTATAAGAGCTTCTCAGAATACAGGAGCGCACAATAACCAGAAATCACACCTATCTACGGTTACACTGACGAAAGGCAGACACATATTCAAGGTGTTCTTCAATGGAGGCGATCCGGATTACCGAGGTACAATCTTTACAAGAAAAAGTTAAATTGTTTATACAAGCATAATTAGGTGGAATTATAAAATTATAGCCATGAAAAAATTATTCAAACCATTGATATTGTTGTTGTTTGCCGGAGCTGTAGCCTCCTGCTCAAAAAGCGACAAAGGATTTGCGGAAGTGGAACCAGAAATCATAAATCCTCTGGTTAATTACGAAATTATTAAAGGGGATGATCCGTTTTCCTTTGAGTTTAAAAACTTGTCAACCAAGTATACCAAACTTGAATGGAGATTTGGAGATGATACCTTGTCTACCGAAGTATCACCTAAACATGTGTATTTAAGAACCGGGAAATTCCAGGTAGATTTAAAAGCCTTCTCTGAGACGGGAGCGGTGACCAGGAAAATGGTTGATATCAACATCGATCCGGACAGCGTACTTCAGGTTTCAGCGGCTAAGACAGGGGTACTAAATCAGGTTAAATTTGCATTGCAAACAAAAGCGCAGATCGCATCTGTACTTTGGACCTTTAAAGATTCTTCGCCTGCTGCAACAGCTACCGGTTTAACACCTACAAAGAATTTAGCAGCAGGAGCTTTTGTTAATTTTACGGTTAAAGTAACGACCACAAAAGGCTCAGTCGTAACACTAGATAAATTTGTAACTGCAGAGGGTGTAGCAGACAATATTACACGGAAGGGAATTTATAGTGTTCCAAGAGACAATACCAACGCAAACGAAAATGCGGCCAAGTTTATTGATAATGATTTGAATACCAAATTCTTAATTGGAGATCTTCCTGTTGTCGTTAACTTTGCTTACGAATCCCCGCAAACCATTAAATTATATGCTGTTGGCCAGGCAAATGATGCTCATGAACGTGATCCTATGGTATGGAAATTTGAAGGTTCGAATAACCAGCAAACCTGGGAAGTTGTGAGTTCAGTAACCAGAACACAAAGCTTCAAAGAAGAAATGGAAGCCCAGGGAAAAACAGGAGATGCAAGGTATAAAAACCTCTTCTATTATGCGATTGCAAACCCTAAACCTTTCCTTTACTACAGATGGACAGTAACCGCATTAAAAAGTGGCACTACTTTCCAGGCTTCTGAATTCAGAGTCTACAGATAACATTTAAATCAATGCTTTAGAGCGGGCCAGAGATGGCCCGCTTTTTTTATTTGCTGAGTCCCTGGTGTATCTCTGTAAATAACAAACCACTGCCACCACCATAGTGCAATACTACGGGCGTTTTAGGGCTGGTTTTTTTGATCGATTCTACAAGCTCCGTTTCCTCTGCTGATTCCAGACCCGCACCCACCAGTACCAGATCAAAAGATGCTGATTTGAATACGGTAATTGCCTGTTCTAATGTACTTACAGCTGTTGCGTTCATTGTAGGATTGTTATTGATCAATCTCACAATGGTTTTCAGAATTTCTTCCTGGCAACAGACAACCATGATTTCTACCTGCTTCATAATTAATAATTCATTGGAACCTCCATTAAAAGGATTTCTGCATCAGTTGAGGCTACTACAGACACTTTTTCTGTTTCCCATATACCGAGACCATCCCGCTCATTCAGGGCCTGTCCATTTACTTCAATATCACCTTTGAGCACAAACACATATAAGCCATTGCCCTCTTTTTTAAAGAGATAGTCTGTGCCGGCACCTTTATCAAATTTACCAATATTAAACCAGGAATCCTGATAAATCCAGACTCCTTCGTCATTTTTATCCGGTGAAAGAATTTGGGTGAACTGATTAGGTATCATTCTGTTATCATATCTTTCCTGCTGATACCTTGGTGATACATTTCTTTGGTTGGGAA
Source organism: Pedobacter frigoris (assembly GCF_032678645.1). Classification (GTDB taxonomy): domain Bacteria; phylum Bacteroidota; class Bacteroidia; order Sphingobacteriales; family Sphingobacteriaceae; genus Pedobacter; species Pedobacter frigoris_A. The sequence continues at coordinate 54,738 of NZ_JAVTSP010000008.1, read as the reverse complement.
AAAGCCATATCTGAAGAAATTTAACCGGTTCATTCTTGTTTTTATTAAACTCCTTGTGATAGATACCCGTACCTGCACTCATTACCTGGATTTCTCCTGATTCAATTACGGCAACATTTTCCATACTGTCTTCATGCTGCAATGATCCCTCCAGTGGAATAGAAATGATCTCCATATTGTCATGAGGGTGCTCTCCAAATCCTTTTCCACCATTCACCCAATCATCATTGAGTACCCTTAGTGCACCAAACTGTATCCTCTCCGGATCATAATGCATTCCGAAGCTAAACGTATGAAAACTTTTAAGCCAGCCATGGTCTGCTTTGGCCCGTGTATCTGCTTTGTGTAATATTGTCTTTGCCATTGAATTATATATATTTAAAAATAAGCAATTTAGCCAGTTCTATTTCCTTTTGACTGATGGTATGCACTCTTCCTGCATATATTTTAGTAGTGACATCAGCATTCAATTTTTTCATAATGGTTTCAGTCAGCTCTACTCTTCTTACCGGAACATGAGGGTCTGGGTCACCTGTGGTAATCAATACAGGTGTTTTCATAAAATCCCCTTTGTAATTTTTCATGTTGATCTCTTTACCTATTAACCCTCCTGTAAATGCGACTATACCACCGTATTGTGCAGCATTGCGGGTTACGTACTCCAGTGTGAGACATGCTCCTTGTGAAAATCCGCAAAAAAAGATTTTATCCAAAGGAATACCTGAGGCTACAATCTCGTCAACCAGAGTTTTCAGAACAGTGAGCGCTGAATCCAAAGCAGGTTGGTTTTGCTCAACAGGCGCGATAAAGCTATATGGGTACCAGCTATTATTTGTAGCCTGAGGTGCAAATACTGCAGCACCTTTGAGGTCTAAATGCTTGCTCAAAGAGACGATATCTTCCGCAGAAGAACCCCGGCCATGTAAAAATATAACAGCGCTTTTCGCTTCGTTTACCGGGATCCCTGCGGTCAAAATATTGTGTTCGTGTACGTACATGTCTAATTTATTTTAGGTAAAATGCCTTCAATCTCATTCCTTCTGCTTTCATATTGTGCAGGAAGTTTCAGATTTGTTCCCAACTCATCCAGTGTTTCATCAACAGTAAAGCCTGGGTTATCAGTAGCAATCTCAAACAATACACCTCCCGGTTCGCGGAAATACAAGGAGTAAAAATAATTGCGGTCTATTTTCTCAGTGATATTGAGACCTAAGGCAACAATCTTATCTCTGAAGTACATCAGTGCAGTTTCGTCTTTTACCCTGAAGGCAACGTGATGAACAGAACCTCCTGCTACATGTCCTGCTGTTTCACCCGGTGCCTCCACAAGGTCGACTATTGCAGCGTAATCCACCGCGTCTGTAGTAAATCTATGGCGGTTTACTTCGCTTTTACTCAATTTGTAACCGAATACATTGGTTAAAATGCCAGCAGTACCGTCCATTTTATTGGTAGTAATGGTGATGTGATGAAACCCATATATCGCATTGTCTTTACCGATTTCTGCTGTAGTCCATTGGTCACGGTCATCTGCGCTACTTTCAGTCAATTCAAATTTCAATCCGTCAGGGTCCAGAAAAGTAAGGTAACGTTCGCCAAATTTCACAGCAGGCTTATTGTATATCACGTTGTGCTCTTCCAATCTATTTTGCCAGAATTCCAGACTCCCTGCAGGAACGCTATAGCCAATTTCGGTAGCCTGTCTTGTTCCTCTTCTTCCGGCAGTAATTCCTTCCCATGGAAAAAAGGTTAAGATGGTACCCGGGGTGCCCTGCTCATTGCCATAATAAAAATGATAAGTATGCGGATCATCAAAGTTTACAGTTTTTTTGATCAACCTTAAGCCTAGTATTCCTGTATAAAAATCGTAGTTCCTTTTTGCATTTCCTGCAATTGCGGTAATGTGATGAATACCTAAAATTTTCTGTTCCATAACGATATGTTTAAATTAACGATACAAATTTACAGCTGGTATTTGTCAAAAATCTTAACATAGAATAAGAAATGACTAGCTTTATATTTAGATATTTAGACCATGCTTAAATTCCTCCTCTCGGCTTTTTTGATGATCGTTTGCAGCGTCGTTAATGCTCAGGACTCCATTACGGTCATAATTTATCCCAAATACGATAGTGTAAGCAGGGTTCACCGCTTTTTATTTGGTGAAAACTACCGCAAAGAATATGCTGCACCAACAAAAGTCCCTGTAATTAAGATATCTGAAATTAAAGGAGGACTTGTTCCAACCCAGCGCGGTGGCGGTAATCAATCGCATTCCCTCAGGCTGGTTGATAAACGCGGAAAGGAATGGGTATTGCGAAGTGTCGAGAAATATCCGGAGATATTGTTGCCTGAAGTATTCAGGAAGACTTTTGCAGGTGATGTCGTAAAAGACAACATGTCTGCCCAGAATCCATTTTCAGCATTAATAGTCCCAACCATAGCAGATGCAGTAAATGTCCCGCATACAGATCCTATGATCGGCTGGGTAGTTCCTGATGAACAGCTGGGTGAATTTTCATCACTTTTTGCAAATACATTATGTCTTTTAGAAGAAAGGGAACCTGTGGGGGATACAGACAATTCAGAAAAGATGATGCGAAAACTGGATGATGACAACGACCATTTCTATGACGGTGCGTTACTTTTACGGGCGAAAGCACTGGATGCATTACTTGGCGACTGGGACCGGCATGAAGATCAATGGAGGTGGAAGCCGGAAAAGAATGCAGATGGAACAGTAAAATATCTTGCCATACCGAGAGACAGGGACCAGGTGTTTTACCTGTCACAGGGAGTGATACCGAGATATGCGCAAGCATCATGGTTACTCCCGATGATACAGGGGTATGAGCGGAACTTGCCTGATATCAACTGGTTCTTTTGGGAGGGCAGGGGAATTTACAGCAGGTTTTTTTCTCAGTTTGATGAAGACGAATGGAATTTAATCGTCAAGAATTTCTGTGTGCTGTTAACCGATGAACTGTTTGAAAGTGCGCTTAGAAAACTTCCAGAACCCGGTTATTCACTGCGGCATGACCAGTTGCTGTCACAATTGAAGGAGCGGAGAGCCAAACTCCCGGCAATGATGAATAAGTATTATCATTTCATCAGCAGGATTGTAGACATACAGGCAAGTAATAAAAATGAACTTGTCAGCCTAACAGATGCCGATGGCAAAGCTTTAAAAGTAACTATCAATAAAATATCAAAAGAAGGAAAAATAAAGGAAGTGATTTTTGAAAGGACGTTTCATCCTCAGGTTACCAGGGAGATCCGGCTGTATGTGAAAGATGGAAACGACAGTCTGGTGTTGAATAACAGCAATGATATCAGCGTAAGGGTTATAACGGTTGAGGGCAATAAAAAAATTTATACAGGAAGTTCATCCGGAAAGATCAGGGTCTATGGCAAGGATGATAACATTAGCTTTAGCGGAAATTCAGAAAGACTTAAAAAGATTTTAGACAACGATACCTCAAATACACATTTTGTACGTACAGATCTGTACACTAGAAAGATGCTGTTGTTAAATGGTGGCTATAACATCGATGACAGGCTTTTGCTGGGTCTTTCTTATAAGATAGTGCAACCCGGTTTTAGAAAATTGCCTTACGGAAGTATACATTCATTTTCATTTTTGCATTCCTTTGCCACATCGGGTTTCAGGTTCAATTACAAAGCGGAGCTGTTCAAAACACTGGGCAAAGCGGACCTGATCCTGCAGGCGGATGCTTACGCGCCGGAAAATTCACAAAACTTCTATGGTCTTGGAAATGAGACCTCATTTTTGAAGACAGGAGATTTTATCAGGTATTACAGAGCCAGATTTAGCTTGTTCCAGTTTGAAGCTGCCTCAAGATGGCGATTTTCAAAATCAACATTAAGTGTTGGGCCGGTATTGCAATACTATCGCTATAACAAAGATGACAATGCGGGCAGATTTATAAACAACACGTTAGAGTTACACTCGCCGGACAGTGCGGTGATCAATAAGGATAAGGTTTATGCAGGAATTGCTGTTAATTTCCTGAGCAACAACAGAAATAGTGATATTTTGCCGGATTCAGGAACTTACCTGGAAGCCAGATTACTGACCTATAAAGGGTTAAATTCCTTCTCCAATTCCATAGGGCAATTTAGCGGTAGTCTTTCCTTCTATAAACACTTGGATAAGAAAAGAAATTTTGTGTTGTCAGACCGAATAGGAGGTGGGTTAACGATAGGTAAGCAAGCATTTTATCAATCGCAATTTATAGGCGGACAAGGTAATCTGCTTGGATATCGTGAGTTTAGGTTTGGTGGTCAGCATAGTTTTTATAATAATCTGGAAATGCGCATAAGATTGGCAACTTTTATCAGCTATGTCTTACCCGGAGAATTTGGACTGGTTGGATTTCATGATATCGGCAGGGTATGGAAAAAAGGAGAGCGGTCAGACCTGTGGCACAATGGATACGGCGGTGGTGTCTACTTTGCCCCGGCGTCTATGACGGTACTCCGTTTTATGATGGGACACTCCAGCGAAGGATGGTATCCGTATGTAGCGATGAAAATAAGGTATTAGAAGTATCAAATTTTGGTAAATACTAGCATCACTTTATTAGAAATATGAGAAAAGCCGTATTTTAGATTCCTCATTTAAAAGCATCAAAAGTAATAGTGATGAAGAAGAATTTTGTATCCAATTCCAAAGAGTCTATAAGAATGTTCAAAAGCCCATTGCTTGAGGGTTTGTCAAAAGTTCCATTTTTTGTACCCCTGATTGTATACGTTCCCGTTGTCGGATATTTCTGCTGGAGATCAGTTGTTGCAAATGGCTTTTTATCCTTTGTTGGTTACCTGTTGCTTGGACTACTTGTCTGGACGTTAACCGAATACATTCTTCATAGGTTCATTTTTCATTTCTATCCCTCATCTGAATGGGGCAAAAGAATTCATTTCATTTTTCATGGTGTACATCATGACTATCCAAATGATGCACAGCGATTGGTCATGCCGCCATCTGCAAGTATTCCACTCGCACTCGCTTTCTTCTTCTTGTTTAAATGGTTGCTTTCTGATCTTATGCTTGATGGTTTCTTTGCGGGATTCATGCTGGGATATCTGTTTTATGATATGACCCATTATATGCTGCACCATGCACAGTTTAAAAATGCTTTCTGGAAGAAGCTTAAGCAACAGCACATGTTACACCACTACGACGATTCTACCAAAAAGTACGGTGTTACTTCTGATATTTGGGATAAAGTTTTTCGTACCAGATAAATACTAAAACAGCTTATTGTTAATATTTTACGCAAAGGTTTGCGTGAGTGGATTTGTTGATTTTGCAAAATAAAAATCATAAATAGCGTGAGTTTACAAAACTAAACACACACAATTTAAACAAATACCCAAACACAAATGAACCGATTGCTAATTATTGTTCTGCTGCTATTCTGTACTTTCAGATTATCTGCACAGTCTAAACCCTCTATAATTCCATTGCCTGCAAAAATGGAAGAAAGAAAGGGCACTTTCACCATTGATAAGAATGTTTACGTGAGCTACCCGACAGCAGACTTAAAAGTACTGGCAGGTTTTGCTCAGTCAGCCCTGAAGGAAACTACTGGAATTGCGCCGGGTCTGAGGACAGGCATGTGGATGCAAAAAGGTGCTAAGACGATCAGCTTAATTATAGATCCGAAAGTAACTGCTGCGGAAGGTTATACTCTGGAAGTTACCCCAAATAAGATCAGCATAAAAGCACGTACTGAAAATGGATTGTTTTATGGAATCCAGACGCTGGTGCAGCTGGTTCCGGTTAAAGGAGATAAAAAACTTTCTTGTGTTTATATAGAAGATGAACCGCGCTTTAGCTGGAGAGGAATGCTTTTTGACAGCTGCCGACACATTTTCTCTGTTGACTTTATCAAAAAGTTCATTGATCAGCTTGCCAAACATAAACTCAATAAATTTCACTGGCACCTCACAGAAGATCAGGGCTGGAGAATAGAAATTAAAAAATACCCAAGATTACAGGAAGTTGCTGCTTATAGAAATGGAACGCAGATTGGCCCTGACAGAAAAAAAGATGTTGATAGCATCAGGTATGGTGGCTATTATACCCAGGAACAAATTAAAGAGGTAGTTGCTTACGCTACATCAAGATATGTAGAAGTAATTCCAGAAATAGAAATGCCAGGTCATTCTGTAGCAGCCATTACAGCTTATCCTTATCTGGCTTGCGGAGATGTCAGTTTTGAAAATGGAAAGCCTTTCGAAGTAAGAAAGGTATGGGGTGTTTCCAAAGATCTTTATTGCGCTGGAAATGATTCCGTATTTACCTTCTTACAAGATGTTTTAAATGAAGTTATGCCTTTGTTTCCATCTAAATACATACATATTGGTGGAGATGAAGCCCCTCATGATGCCTGGCATAAATGTCCGAAATGTCAGGACAGAATGAAAAAAGAAGGCCTGAAAGATGAAGCTGCTTTGCAAAGCTGGTTCATTCAGCGCATGGAGAAATTCATCAATAGCAAAGGAAAAAAAATAATAGGCTGGGAAGAGATCATGCAGGGAGGTTTGGCTGATAATGCCACCGTACATTCATGGTTGGGTGTTGAGAGTGGGTTGAAGGCAGCTAAAAGTGGTCACGATGCCATCATGTCCCCATATTCCCATATGTATTTTGACGGTTACCAGGCAGATTCTAAAATAGAACCGATGGCTATTGGCTATTGGGTTCCTTTGGACAGTGCATACGCCTTTGAACCCGTGCATCCGGCATTGACCGAGACAGAAGCGAAACATATTTTAGGTGCCCAGGCAAATCTCTGGACAGAGTTTATCGGAACTGAGGATTATTTTCAATACATGGTATTTCCGCGTATCTCGGCTTTATCTGAAGTAGACTGGACGCCTAAATCGCTTAAGAATTTTACAGACTTTAAAAGCAGGTTAAACATGCAGTACCAGCGTTATGATCAACAGGGAATAAAATTCCGCATTCCTGTACCTGAATTTGCAACCGTTGCGGGAACTGATGCTCAGGTTAAGCTTACACTTAATGATCCGACCAAAGCCGGAGTGGTCAGGTATAGCCTGGACGGATCTGATGTGACCGCAAGTTCTGCAGTTTACAAACAACCAATAGATATCAAAGAAGGTGCTACTGTGCGCTATGCATTGTTTTATAATGGAAGAAAGAGCTCTACTGACTATTTTCCAAAACCAGCTAAAAAGAAAAAATAATGAAGGGGCTTATATTAAGTGGTTTATTGCTGCTCTCTTGCAGCACCTATGCTCAGGTATCTGTCGGTAAGGCTGCTCCAAAGAAAGCCCAGCCCCAGACTAAATCAGACTGGCTGTTGAAATCTTCTGCATACGAGGCGGAATGGATTCAAAATGCTGATAAACAAGAATTCTCACTGGACAATGGATTGGTGAGGAGGACTTTTAAACTTCAGCCTAATCTTGCGTGTATTGACTATGTAAACCTGAGCAATGGACAGCAACTGCTGCGGTCTGTAAAGCCTGAAGCAAGGATAAATATCAATGGTAAGGACTACAATGTCGGCGGATTGAAAGGGCAGAAGGAAAATGCTTACCTGCGCATGCAGTGGCTGGATCAGCTGACTGCCGACAAAAATGATTTTCACCTGCGTGGATTTAAGGTGGAAGACATCGTTCCACAGCTCAAATGGAAGAGTAAATTCTGGGCAAGCAATCATGAACAGCCAAAGGGGATAAAAGCGTCCTTCAATTTTATATCAGATCTTCCCGAACTGGAGGGCATAGAAGTTCTTGTACATTATGAGTTGTATAGTGGTTTACCTCTAATTGTAAAATCACTGACCATCAACAACAACGGATCCAGATCATTTAAATTAGGAAGGGTAACGAATGAAGTATTGGGCATGGTCGAGGAGCAAAGCGCTGTTGTGGGTAGTCCGGAGCAAATGGCCAAGCCACAGGGTATTTATTTCGAAACCAACTACGCCTTTAACAATGCGATGAGGTATGACTTAAGTGATCAGACCACCCATTGGAAGGTAGACTCCACTTATACTTCACAGGTAAACTACAATTATCAGACTCCGTGTCTGCTGGAGATTTACCCAGATAAAGCACCAAATATAACCCTGGAAAAAGGGGGGGCATTTAACTCCGTGCGTACCCATGAATTGTTAATGGATAGTTACGACAGAGAAAGGAGAGGGCTGGCTATACGGAAAATGTACAATACGATTGCGCCATGGACCACAGCAAATCCGATCTTCATGCACCTGGTGAGCAGAAACGATGAACAGGTGCGCACTGCAATAGATCAGTGCGCGGCAACCGGGTATGAAGCTTTGATCCTGAGCTTCGGCAGTCATTGTAAGATGGAAGATACATCCGCGACAAACATAAAAAAATGGAAGGACCTGGCAGATTACGCACACAGTAAGAAAGTCTTTATCGGAAGCTATTCTTTATTTAGCTCGAGAAGGATAAGTGATGAGGATGACGTAATTGATCCCAAAACAGGGAAACCCGGAGGTGCATTTTTTGGTGGCCATGCTCCGTGTTTTGGCAGTAAATGGGGACTGGGTTACAGAGATAAGATCAAGACATTTTACAGGCAGACTGGCTTCGATATATGGGAAAATGATGGCCCATATCCAGGTGATGTATGTGCTTCTACTACACATCCCGGACACAAGGGACTGGAAGATTCGCAGTGGAGGCAAATGGAAATTCAGAAAGAATTATACCATTGGCTTAATGAAAGAGGCGTTTACATCAATGCGCCCGACTGGTATTTTTTAGACGGTACCCACAAAATTGGAATCGGATATAGAGAAGTGAATTTTTCATTGCCGAGGGAAAATCAGATGATTCTGAACAGACAGAATATCTTTGATGGTACCTGGGAAAAAACAGCTTCCATGAGCTGGGGATTTGTTCCGCTTACAGCATATCAGGGTGGTGGTCCGGAAGCTGTGTTGGAGCCGTTGAAAGATCACTTGAAGGACTATGAGCAGCTGATGATGCAATACTATGGTGCAGGCGTACAGGCGTGTTACCGTGGTCCGAGGCTATACGACACTGATGCTACTAAAAACACCGTCATTAAGGTTGTGAATTGGTATAAGAAATACCGGAACATATTGAATTCTGAAATCATTCATTTAAGAAGGGCCGATGGAAGAGACTGGGATGGCATAATGCATGTAAACCCATCACTGAAAACAAAAGGCCTCGTGATGCTTTACAATCCCTTAAAAGAAACGATCAAAAGAACGATAAAGATTCCGCTGTATTATACCGGATTGACCACCGTTGCTACCTTGAAAGAGATGGAGGGTGTGGCAAAAAAATATACGCTCGACCGGAAATATGAAATCGAGTATACCTGTGTTTTGAAACCAGATAGCTATACATGGATCCAAATAGAATAAATAAGTAGAAGATCTTTTGTGATTACCCTGTTGCATTAAATGACTGGGGTGCTCATTTGGGCGCCCTTTGTCATTGAATCTGTTAAGAAGATTGACAATTAAAAAGGAGTGACACTTTCATCCAGAACCCTGTTCCATTCGGTATGCCGTTTCATATAAGCAACTACGAAAGGGCATAAAGGAATCAGGCGATATCCATTTTCTTCAATGTACGCAAGTGTTTTTTCTATTATTGCAGTAGCTGCTCCCTTTCCCTGTAGCTCAGCAGGAGATTCGGTATGGATCAGCCATATCTTTTTTCCATGCTCCTTATATACTATAAGTGCGGTGTGTCCGTCTATTTCTAATTCAAATTGGCTTTTTGATTCATTTTTAACCAATGGTAAGTCAAGATATTCTGCATTCATAATGAAATGATTTTTTCGCTGAATCAAACTTAGATAATTTATCACAGATAATACACACCCTTGTATGCTGAAATTGAAGCCTGATTATTTCTTTGTCTTCACTTTTTTTGCATCCTTTGCAGAGGTCGCATTTTCTGGTTCGGCACCTTTGGGTTTTTTCTGATCATTGACTTCTGCCTTAGTGGTTGCTGTTTTCGGACTTTTCATAAGCGTAGGTTTTATTACTTTCCTTACTAACAATTAAAAACCTGGTTTGGTTCGAATAATTAATTGTCTCTGGAATCACATTTCGAAGCACTTGTATATTATTTTTTTGTGAATCATAATAAATGAATGAATATTCATTTATATTTGCACGAACATTAAATAGTATGCGTGTAAGAGATTTAAACAAGGTTGAACTGGTAAAGCAAAAAGCTATTGAGTTGCTGGTTAAAGATGGCTTTGAAGGGTTCACCATGAATAAATTAGCAAAAGCCTGTAAGCTTTCTGTAGCGACCCTTTACATCTACTATGAAGATAAAGACGATTTGATCCTGAAAATTGGTATTGAAGAGGTTCAGCGGATGGGAGCTATAATGCTCGAAGACTTTGATCCGGAACTTCCCTTTGCAGACGGGCTGAGACAACAATGGAAAAACAGAGCCAGGTGCATGATTGAAAATCCTTTGTCGGCCCAAATGATAGAACAGTTACGCAATTCAACTTACCAGGATAAAATGTTCGAGACCTTTAAGAAGATATTTGGCTTCCCGCTTGGAAAATTTATGCAAAATGCAGTTGACCGCGGGGAAATTAACGCCATGCCTCTTGAAGTTTATTGGTGCGTTGCTTTCGCACCTTTGTATAGCCTGATCAGATTTCACAATGACGGACAGAGTCTTGCGGGCTCAGCTTTTGTTCTGACTGACAAGATGATCTGGGATACCTTCGAACTGGTACTTAAAGCATTAAAAAAATAAACCAATATGGAAATGGACTTTAAAAATATTCTACTTTTTAAGACTGATATCCGGACAATCGAAGATAGACAGCTTATAGCAAAAGTAATGGACGATAACAAAATAGATCAATGGACTATAGACCAGCAAGATATTGACTGTGTACTCAGGATAGTCTCTGATAAACTTAGACTTACTGACATCATTCAACTGGTGAGCCGAAACGGGTACCTGTGTGAAGAATTAACATAATTACAATGGATCAAACAACACAACTTACTCCCGATTCTTTTAGCCCTTACCAAAAGCTGGTAATTGCCTTGCTCGCATTGCTGCAATTTACCATAGTGCTTGATTTTATGGTGCTAGCACCTCTTGGAGATTTTTTAATGAAATCCCTGACCATCAGCCCTAAAGGCTTTGGTGTGGTGGTATCTTCCTATGCCTTTAGCGCAGGTGCCTCTGGAATTCTCGCCGCTGGTTTTGCAGATAAGTTTGACCGTAAAAAGCTGCTTTTATTTTTCTATACCGGATTTATTATAGGAACACTCTGCTGTGCTTTATCTACAACATACTGGATGCTGCTGGGTGCCCGGATAATTACAGGCCTTTTTGGCGGAGTGATAGGAGCAATATCAATGACCATCGTCACCGATCTCTTTTCTGTAAAACAAAGAGGCAGGGTTATGGGCTTTGTCCAAATGGCTTTTGCAGCCAGTCAAATATTGGGTATACCTATCGGCTTATACCTGGCCAATTTATGGGGATGGCATTCTGCATTTTTAATGATTGTGGTATTGGCTATACTAATTGCCATAGCGGTAATCGTTATTGTAAAGCCAATAGATAAACATCTTGAACTTCAGTCCGATAAAAGTGCATTTCTTCATTTATGGCATGCTGTTTCAAATCCTTCCTATCAAACCGGATTTATTGCCACTGCATTCCTTAGTGTCGGAGGCTTTATGCTGATGCCGTTTAGCAGTGCTTATTTGATCAATAACATCAGGATTACAGCCGAACAGCTCCCTATGGTGTTTATGTTTACAGGAGTGGCATCGATTATCATCATGCCGCTGATTGGAAAACTAAGCGATAAGGTAGATAAGTTTTTCTTGTTTACAGGAGGTTCAGTTCTGGCCATCATCATGATCTTAATTTACACCAACCTTGTTCCGATACCGCTGTGGCAGGTAGTGGTTGTAAATATGGTTTTATTTATGGGAATCATGAGCAGAATGATTCCAGCCACTACATTAACCATGAGTGTTCCTGATATGAAAGACCGGGGCGCGTTTATGAGTGTCAATGCCTCACTTCAGCAAATGGCCGGTGGCATTGCGGCATTGTGTGCCGGATTAATCGTAACGCAGAAAAGCAATGGCAGTCCGCTGGAAAATTATGGTATCCTTGGGATTGTAGTCTCAGTAATAATTGCGATCTGTATATTCTTTATATACCGGGTAAATGTCATGGTTAAGAAGAAACAGGAACATGAATAACAGAATTTGTTTTTAAATGACACTATTTTATTCAATATTTGCTGTAGAGAAGCCTATGGAATGGCTTCAGGAAAATACCCCTTATAATTACATTAAATGACCATTAATAAAATCCCTGGACTTAAGTTTTTATTCTTCTTAACTGTTTTTTCTTTTGCTGTAACTACTATTAATGCTCAGGAAGTAGAGGGTAACCTCAATATACATACATTTGCAGACAATAGGGAATATGCTAAATCGGAGCGTTTTTCTCAAACTATCTTTGGCATCAGGTTCTCTCCGGAAATAGGATTACTTCTGGATTCCACACATAGAATAAGAGTAGGATTCAATGCATTACATGAATTTGGCTCTCCAAAATTCACCAATAAAATAGATCCTGTTGTTTATTATGAATACCGTAAAAAGGACTGGAACTTCTACATGGGCGTTTTTCCAAGGCATAAGCTGCTTTCTGATTTCCCCCGGGCTGTGCTTACTGATACATTCAATTACTATCGTCCGAACGTAGAAGGGATGTTGCTCAAATATGAGAATGCAAACTGGAGGCAATTGTTGTTCATCGACTGGACCAGCAGACAAACGGCTACAGACAGAGAAAACTTTATTTTTGGTTTATCTGGAAGCTATAAGAAAGACGTTTTTTTTATCTCTCATTATGCGATGATGCTGCACAATGCAGGACCTGCAATTGACATTCCCGGAGACCACATTCAGGACAATGGAGCGGCAGCAGTGAAAGTAGGGGTAGATTTATCCGGGCGGACATTTTTAGACTCTCTTACCATCAATACGGGCGGACTGATGTCGTTCGAAAGGGTGCGTAGTATTGGAGGATGGAGAACACCTAAAGGCTTGTTGCTAGAAGCTCAGCTGGAGTACCGCAGGTTTGGCATTACCAATTCATTTTACACCGGAGAGGCGCACAACATTACTTATGGAGACCAGTTTTATACTGCCAAGACCTACAACAGAACAGATCTTACCTGGAGACCTAGAATCTACAAGGGCATTGAAGGACAGTTCACACTCTCTTTCCATTTTCTTGAAGGCGTGATCGATAGCCAGCAGGCATTTGGTATCAGGTATAACATTACCGGCAGCAAGTCCCTTAAAGGAAAATAGCTTGGTAAAATATCAAGATCTTTGAAGGCATGCCGTAGAACATGTTAAATTAAATAAAATAAATTTGGTGCTTTGGTAGCTAATTACATACCTTAGCCTTGAGAGCGTTAATTTAAAAGCGGGATGTTCGCCCTAAGCGATGCCCGCTTTCTTTATTTCCAGCCGTTGCCCTCACATAATTTCACTTCACTATTATGTATATTGGCTGAATATTATTTGACAGGGCCAGGTATGAAGAATTTCAAAACGCTGAATGAGAAGATCAACAGTCATTTGTTGAAGGAAGTTGAATTGAACGATGATATTCGCCAAAAAGAGCTGCTTATTGCAGTTATGCAACTGGCGGAGGAACGGACGGCAACTTTAACAGCAATCATAGAATCTTCTGATGATGCCATCATCAGCAAAAATCTTCAGGGAATTGTGACCAGTTGGAACCCTTCAGCGGAGCGGATCTTTGGCTATACCGAAGAAGAAATGCTTGGGGAGTCTATCTTAAAATTAATTCCACCAGACAGGCTGGAAGAGGAACCACATATACTCGGTAGAATAAGGGTCGGAGAACGTGTAGCGCATTTTGAAACTAAACGGATTACCAAATATGGCGATCTTATTGATGTGTCACTGACCATTTCACCGGTTAAAAATCCGGCAGGTGAAATTATTGGGGTATCTAAAATTGCGAGAAACATCACCGCCTTAAGACGCGCAGAGGAAAAAAGTGCCATACTTGCAGCTATTATTGAATCTACTGATGATGCGATCATCAGTAAAGACCTTAACAGTATCATTACCAGCTGGAACGGTGCAGCAGAGCGGATTTTTGGTTATACCGAAGAAGAAGTGCTTGGACAGTCTATTTTAAAACTGATTCCACCGGACCGCCTCCAGGAGGAACCCATGATCCTTGGCCAACTGAAAAGCGGGCAAAGGGTAGATCATTTCGAGACCAAAAGAATGACCAAACATGGTAAACTTATCGACGTTTCCCTGACCATCTCTCCTGTAAAGGATAAGGCCGGAAACCTCATTGGTTTATCGAAAATAGCGAGGGACATTACCTATAAAAAACTGGAAGAACAAAGGAAGAATGACTTTATTGCCATTGTGAGCCATGAGCTCAAAACTCCGTTAACCTCCATGAGGTCATATATTCAGCTGGCATTGGCCAAAGTGAGAGAGAAACAAGATGCCTTCTGTGAGAATGTGTTGGCAAGGGCAGAGGTACAGACCAGGAAAATGTACCTGATGATCAACGATTTTCTGAACCTTTCCCGGTTAGAAGAAGGGAAAATGTCTTTACACCTATCCAGGTTCAATTTGACTGAACTCGTTGATGAAATTGTAGGTGATGCCCGTATTCTGGCTCCTGCTCACGTTATAGAATACCAGAACTGTGATGAAGTGATGGTTGATGCAGACAGGGAGAAGATCGGACAGGTGATCAACAACCTGCTGAGTAATGCAGTAAAATACTCTTTATCCGGTACGATAATTAATGTGGGTTGTGAAATCTCCGAAGAAAAAGTCCTGATCAGTATTGCAGATCAGGGGTTCGGCATTTCCGTTGCAGATCAAAAAAGACTTTTCGAGCGCTTTTACAGGGTTTCAAACGATGAGGTAAAAAACGTATCAGGATTTGGAATAGGGTTATATCTGGTTGCTGAGATTTTGAGACTGCACGGCGGTGATATTAAAGTTGAGAGCCGGCACGGCGAAGGTTCTGTGTTTTCTTTTGCTTTAAGAACAGCATAGGCTACACCCCGTAGTTGTCATCCTGCATGAGCGTCATAACGGCCTTATAGGCGGTTTTTTTCTCCCAGCGTGCGATCAGCCAGGCGATAAAGCTCAAAGTGAAGATGTCGTTGTTTTCTACGCCGTCTATCAGGTTCAAAACAGCCTTTCGATACTCCGTTTCAAAAACTACATCAGGTTTTAACAGGTGTTTTTCAACCAGTCTAAGGTACAATAGGACGCGTTCCTCCGAAGTTTTCAGCAGGTACTTCTTGTACCGGCGCCGGAAACTGTGTAGCCGTGACATGGCAAGTTCGATGTTAGAGAATTGCGCATGGACTAAAATTTCCATTAGGTTCTTTCGAATGGTCCACAACATGCCCATCTTTTTTTCGTACCAGGCATCCGTACGCGTCAGTAAAGTCAGTTGTTTCAGACTTCCACGATCATCACACAAGGCTAAAAACATGGTCAGGCATATCCGCATGTCCTCAATGTCTTCCGGTTTAGACGTGTGCTTTGTATTGGAGAGTGCTTCCCGCAATATCAGGATGGCATCCTCAGCAAAGCCTGTAAAGAATAGCTTGAGGCCGGCGAGTAACTGATGGCGAAGGTAGAACAAGGTATAATAACGACTATCCGTCAGCATTAAATCCATCATTTCCTGAAGATAGGAAGCGCTCTTTGTGAAATCCTTTCGCCGCAGGTGAAAGTTTGCCAAAAAATACAAAATGGATATGTGGTAAAACAGATAAGACTGTTTTTTATCCGTTTGGCCTTGTATAAATTGATTCGTTCTATGGATGTAGCGCGTTATCAATCCATAATTCTGCTGTATTGCAGCGTATTCATTTGCGATGAAAAGAATTTGGTAAATGGACTTGTAGGTCATCAGGTCCTGTACCGAAATTTTGTATTTCCGGATGGTCGTCAGCATCAGGCTCGTCAGGTTAACGATCTTCCCTTTTAAATGGATTTGCTGCAGTTCCTGTCTCAAAAAGGCGTAGGCCATGTTGAGCTTAGCCTCACGTTGCATGTCCGACTGGTTCCGTATGAAGCGGGCGGTCAAAACTTCCAGGTCTTCTGCTCCGGGGAGGTGGGCATATTGCAACTTCAGCAACAAGAGCTCATTCAACAGGTTAAACTGCTCCAGGTGTTCAGCCAGGCGTTCAGCTTTATCCAGGCATTTAAACCCTGTTCTGACTACATCATTTTCCAACAAAAAGCGTCCCACCACAACCAGGCGCAGCGCATCATAAGTGTCGGAATGATTGCTTTCAAAAGTTTTCTGCGACAGGAATAACAACAAATTATCCTGCAGTCTTTTACGTAAAGCATGGTATGCGTCTTTATTTTTCTCCGAATTGTAGAGCTTGTTTAAGCCATTTATATCGTCAGTTTCTATCAATTCCAGTAACTGTAGGTTTTTTACATCAGCTCTTTTGTTTTTTTGCTGCAAAAACTGCCTGAAAAGCTTTTTGTCTGTAGTATTGAGTAAGTTGACTAATTCCGAAAGCGCATCCATATTTCAAGATATTGTATGTAAAAGTACAATAATTATAAAATTATATCGTCAGTAATTTTTGTATTCTGCTTTTCACAGGTCTGTTTTATCGCTGACATTTGCTTTCATATTAATCTAAAAAACAAAATAACATGGAATCGCTACAACACAAAACAGAAGAAAATTCAGCTATCGTAAAACATGGTGAGAAAGTTAGAAACCCGTTTAAACCAACTGCCGCATTTATCGGCGCCTCCTGGTTTGCCTTATTGACAGGAGCGGTGGGATATTGCATCGGTTTATGGAATGCAAGTATGCAGTTGAATGAAAAAGGCTATTATTTCACCATTTTATTATTTGGCTTATTCGCCGTGATCTCTGTGCAAAAAAGCGTGAGAGACAGGGCAGAAGGACTTGCTGTTACAGATCTTTACTACAGCCTGAGCTGGTTTGCCACTATTGCGGCAATGATCCTGTTGACGGTCGGACTATGGAATGCAGATCTTGCACTAAGCGAAAAAGGCTTTTACGCCATGGCATTCTGTCTAAGCATGTTTTCGGCCATTGCCGTACAAAAGAATACCCGCGACGCAAAGATGTTTGAGGATAAAGAACTGTAACGTAGCGGTTGCCACCCCGCAGTGCATTGCCAGGCGAGCCTGCGGGGTTTATTTCATTCGTCAGAATTGACGGCTCTCTAAAATGCGAAAAGCCTGCTATCGTTACGATTTGCAGGCTTTAGTTTTTTGAGCGGAGAATGGGTCAACCCGTTAGAACATTTGAAAGAACTTTTGAGAATTATACGAAATATTTATAAAAACAAAAACAAGGAAATTGAATAAATGAAGGCATAAAATGCTCTGGTAGAGATCGGATCAAATGTTTTAGTCTCTACATTTTTTGCTGCATCATCGCTTGATAGAGTGAAAAAGTGACGGACGCTACTGTTTTACAATATGTAAGCCTTTTTCATTGCTGACAATTGTATAAAAATTCCCTTTCCAGGAAACATTTTCCAACCTGCCATTAAATCCCCTTGGTGCATTTGGCGACATTAAAACAGGCTCTTCCTTTGATAGATCAGGTCGGAAGCCAAAAAACGAACGGATAATAACTTCTGTAAAAGCAGCGCCACAACCTTCATTTGCATCTTGCCCACCTCTGTTGGCCACTCTGACAATTGGATCATAACCACGACTATTCGGCCCAACAAATTCGTGTGCCTGAGCCCATGATCCCTGTCTGGTAACTTCTTCAGTCGCACGAAGAAATTTAACTGCTTTATCGAATTCCCCAAAACGACACATTACATCCATAGTAATCGGGGGCCAGGCATCGTAACTTCCCATAGGTCCATGGTCTGGGCGATCTGAAGTGGCGGCAGCAGGATCTTTAAATGACATTGCACGCATCCAGGTTCTGGTTAGTAGTTCGGTTTCTACGAAATTATTCATCTCCGACTTTTGCATCGACGATAAATCATATTCTAGTGCCTGACCTATAGTTACATAATCATAACAATGACGAATCGGAACTTTGTTTCCGGTAGAATCAAGTGCATTCCAAACACCTTGTCCCGGTTCATACAATGACATTACCTGTGGTAGAAGAGCCTTGGCCTTAGATTGGAGTTCCTGAGCACGAGCATTTTTACCTGAGGTTTCATAATATTGCGCTGTTTTACGAAGCATATAAACATTGGCTGCATTCAAAGATGGAACACCCTGAATATAACTTGGTGAACACTCAAGTAGGTTTTGAGGCCCGCCATAGTTGGCGAGTAAGGTTTCTTTTGTTAGTGGCCGACTCTCATAAAAAGTTGCCAAATCATCAAGATGTTGAAGTATTGTCTTTCCGTTAGACAAACTGTTAAGAAAAGCCTTGTCTCCATTTACATCTATATACGCTTCAATACAACGAAATATAGACCAATCGTTAGCAGCATACCAAGGTCCTGCACCCTCACCCGAAATACAATCTACTGCATAATGTTTATGGATATCTATCGAAAACCATTTTAGCAATTGCTCTTTCATGGATTTAGGCTCCAGCATGGCCCAGGTATTTGCCCACATCTCAGTATCCCAAAAATAGACCAGTGTATTTGCCCATTGAGGTCCTGCAGTCACAAAGGATCTTTTGCTGTAAGGGAGATTTGTACGGCAGAGCAGAAGTGGGACCAATGCACCATGATAGTATACACGACGTATTTTAGGATCATCTGTAACTAATTTAGGATAATGTCCTGAAAAATGTTTGTTACCGGGCTTGAATGAAGCCTGCCAGCGATCTTCCCATTTTGATTTGGCAATACCAAATTCATTTTTAAAGTTTGAAGCCCATTTTCCAGCTGTAGCAGCTACAGTTTCGGCATTGTTCCCAATTGCATATGCCAATTCAATATTTTCACTTTTCCCTGGTTCAAGTGTAATTGTCCATTTAATATCACCGCTTGCTCCCTTAGCTTCTATTATAGTGGGCTTATGGGAGAAGGAATAAACTGAAACGGCTGAGGATAATTTGTCCGAAACGATTAATCCCTTTCCATCCTTAGTTACGGATGCTACTAAATTTGAATCATATGGCCTGCTGTTATCCCATGTGCGCCATTCCTGAGGGGAGTACAATCGGATTCGCCCAACACCTTTCATAGAGAGGTTAAATGTGCGTCTTTTCTTTGTCGGATTAGTAATGCTCAGGCGAATAAATATCCCTTGTTGCTCAAAGGGCATTCGTATTGTGGATTCCAAGCTAACTCCGTCCACACTTGATTTTCTACGAACTTGATATGGATGCCACATTGATTGCGTAGCATTCAGAGGCTTACCGTCTAGCAATAATTCAGCAGATAAACCACCTTGAGCATATGGAGCGAATGTTAAGTGCTGAAAACCTGTTAGATTTTTTGAAGTTTTAGCACCCCCAACAAAATTCATAACGGAAGGATAGTTCAACATTGTGTTGACATCTATCCAGTCTGAAGACAATTCGTCCAGTGAGGGCACGTTCGATTCTTTTGAAGTTTGTAATTTATTTTTTGCTTCACTTTGACCAAATGCAGTAAGGCTAAATAAGAGTAATAAAATTAAGGTGATTCTTTTCATTTGTGCAAACTTTATATTTTGTTGTGAATAATAATTTTAGATATAATCGTTTTTCGGCAAGTGATGTAAATTCACGATGATTCGATCCACTTGGATAGATTTTTACAATCAGATTCGATATACATTCTACCAATACTTTTACTTTAAAAAACTTTTATTTTTTGATTACCGGTTTCGTAATTCCAAAAGATCCAGAATAAGGATTGCTTGCGTTACCTTCATTTATAAATAGCTTATCATTCAGTTTTCTTAATTGATTATTATCTTAGAATTTTCAATTCTAACCACTTTAACTTCACCAATACCTAGTGCAATTTTAGGCCAGTTTAAAAATGAGGTGTACCCAAGAGGCTCTTTGGCTTGTTGAGT
Source organism: Pedobacter frigoris (assembly GCF_032678645.1). Lineage (GTDB taxonomy): Bacteria > Bacteroidota > Bacteroidia > Sphingobacteriales > Sphingobacteriaceae > Pedobacter > Pedobacter frigoris_A. Next base: position 34,621 of record NZ_JAVTSP010000008.1, on the reverse strand, counting down.
TGTTTCAGCAAAAATGGCCACATTAGCCTCGTAAGCTGTTGGATTTTTAATCTTTAAGGTTACTCCATTATTATCCCGCTTTACTATCTCAGATTCCACCTGGTCAAACACAAAAAAATTATTACCGTCAGCTTGTAAATAAATACCAGGAAGTTCCATTGCCATAAGGATACCATTCAATTCGTTCCAACCTGTAATGTGATTTCCCCTATTCCCTACACTTCCTGGCTCTGCATCACAATAGGTCAGACGTTCATTTGTATACCCCCCGGTACGTATACTTTCCCCATGAGCACCAATAATATCTCGAAGGAGTTCAGCATAGCGAACTTCTCCGGTAGCACGATAGATCTTGAACAAAACGTCACATGAAGAAGTACATTCCCCAGGCGCACCATGCTTGTTTTGAGTACTGGCCCAAATAATACCTGTGAGCTTTGCTCCATTTTTCTTCAATTCTGTATGATCAGGAAGTTCATAGTCAAAGGAAGTGGTCCAGCTCGAAAAAAGATGGCATAGCTGACGTGACTTTTCTAACCATTGAGCATCACGGGTAACCTCATAAAGTGCCATTAAAGATTGGGCAAAAGCATAAGCAGAGTCGGCATCAGCATTTTGTAAAGTATCAGCACTATGCGCGGTAGTTTGACCGGTTTTTACAAAATCTCGTTGATAATAAAAATTAGCCGCTTTAATAGCAGTCTTAAGGTATTCTGGTTTATCATAATACAAAGCTGCCAATGCCAATCCACCAGGTGCCTGAGCACCACTGGTAGTATTATACACGGCAACTTTTCCATTAATAACATTTAAGAAATTTCCCCATTCACCATTCTCCTTCCATGTTTTAACAAAAGCATCTGCTAATCGCTGAATATGGTGTTCCCACTCCGGCTTAATCTGATTGGCTTTCCCCTGAGCTTTAAGCAGCTTAAATTGCTTGATCATCCAGAATAGCACATCGGCATTTTTCCTAGTCAAAACAATTTCCGGAAACTCATCATACCCTTCTCGTCCAAACGTCTTTCCATCATGATTAAGCGCTCCATAAAAATATCCGGCATCTCCTTGCCCTCTGGGAATAGCAAAATCAAAAGTCTTTGTTACACGTTCCAAATGCATGCCATCTCCAAGAGCGATCATCGGAAAAGTATTCATCAATCCTCCAATCCAGCCGAACGAAATCCAGTCGGCATTTTCAGGTTTGTAAAATTGAAATTCCTTACCCTGAAACCAACGACTATCTATACGCTGCGTCATCCAGGTAATCACTTGACTAAATGGAATCAGTTTCCGCGGATTATTGGGGCCAGTGACAGATTTCCGGACCTCCATGAATTTCTCTAACAAATCGGGAATACTTAATGCTTCAAAGGAATACAAACGTAAATGAAGGTTAATCTGATCACCTGCTTCGAAATTAGCTCCTCGATCTGTACTTTCTGCAAAGCCTACAAAAAGTGGCTTTTTCTCTCTTACCCCAGGTGCACTGATCACTAAACTTGCCTTTTGGCGATCCTCACTCTCTTCGACTATAAATCCGTTATCACCAGATTGTGTATTTTGATGAGTCAAGACTATAAAACCTCGCTTTTTCTCTTTACTAAAAAAACACATCGCTGGTGTTGCCATATTACAGGTATTTACTTCAAGTCTCGAAACAGCTCCTTTAATTGGTGAAAGCTGAGGAATCGGAACCGACATTAAGGGGATGTTCTGCTGATAAAGATATTTCCTATCCAGCCCTTCAGCATAACCACGATTGGTGATTTCCATACGATTGCCGTTATACACGGATGCAGGTAGCATCACATAGTTATCAGTGCTCCATTTATTAAAATCAAAAGCAACGGCAATACCAGAATCCCTTACCTTTCCAGTTTTTAGGCTAACCTGAACATTCAGGTCAATTCCAGTCGGATCAGATTTAACAGCACTTACCTCTAATTTGCTTTGCCACTGATTTCCATTTATTTGTAATCCTTCAGAATTAAACTCGCTGGCTTTTTCCAATTGCGCACCATCATACTTACAGTACAGCAGTCTAATCTGGCCATGAATAGATTTTAAAAAATCATCTACTTCAGGCATTATAGGTTCTAAGACCTTCTTATCTGAAATCCATTTATTTTTAAGTTCTCGCTCTGTACTTTCTCTTTTAAATTCTGAAAATGCATCAAAAGGTAAGCTGATCGAGCCCAAAGCAGCTACGCCTGCAAGTTGCGTAAGAAAACTTCTACGGTTGGTTTTTTCAGGTGTCATTATTTATTATACTAAATTTCTATTTTTTGTCTTGAGCAACTATTTTCACAAGATTTACTTTCGGTAGGTTAACCAGGTGTTTTTAGGAATTCTATTTAGGTAACTACCGAGAGTAAATCATATTTGTCTATTCTTTATCTGAGGCTTAGATGATTACTAATACCCGACAGCTCTTTTTAACTTCACAAACATTTTTTTGTTCGCGCCATCTCTACTTGTCTTGTATAAGTTCCAATTATTTGCATCCACACTTTCCAAATGAAATGACTGCCCGGGATCTGACAGCTGATTTTTCACCCATCTTGGAAATGCATTGGCAGCCCTTGCATCTTCCCATGTTCTTATTACTTTAAAAATCGCGTCTTTCTGAGGACAACTTTCTACATCTTTCTGGTTTAGTAGCAAACTGTATGTTGTACCAACTCCTACAGAGATTGCCTGTATGTGCTCATATTGTTCAACTGTTGAAGTGGCTTTAATTGGAAAATTACCTCCCATTCCCACAGGGAAATAATTTGAATACGTTACATCACGAAGATCTTTACCCTGACTGGTTGTACTTCCCCACTCTCTGGTATCGGCATCATACATATTCTTTCCTCCACCAACGTTCCAAATGCTTTGATAATGCCATGAGCCCTCAGATAGAGTTGCTCCTGTAAAACGAATGGGCGGAAGACCATGTTTGTCAGCTGCTTCAAACATTTTTCTAAAAAAACGTTTTACATTATAATAACCATGTCCGTTAAGGAACAAAAACTCCATCCCGTCAAAGTCATAATATCCTAAACCATTGATTTTAGCCACATCTGCGTAGTATTCAGAAATTTTATCCTGCAAGGCCAAATTTGGAATAATTCCATCATATCCGAAAATAACTGTCACCTGCGGTTTGTAAATGGTATCTTGGGCATTATGATTTGAAGGTATAGTTTTCCAATATCCTCTTTTTACATTCAAAAGCCGGTATGGTGCTTTATCAGAAACTCCCAAATAATGAATCAATTCTTTTCCAATTTTAACCATATTCAAACTTTTGAAATGTCCTTCAATACCGGCAATCTCTTCTAAATTTTTAGGATCATTAACCTCAATAATGGTATCTGTTGCCGAAATCGCTTTTGCTAAAAGTCGTTTTTGCTGATAACACAAACTGTCACTCGGAATTGGACTGACATCTTTGGTGCCAGGTGCCAAAGAATTAGTGATTGGAGTCCTTCCTATTGTAATTCCGTATTTTGCAGCCATCTCGGCAAACTCTTTGTGCGATTTATTTCCGGATGTCAGCTTTATAGGCTTTTTTTCAAAATTCAGTCCATCGATATAGCCTTTGTTGCCACGATCTGGCCGTAAAAACGGTTGGTCATACAAACTGATCGCCTTAAAACCCAACCTTGCAGTGTAAGCTATTATACTGTCACATAAATTCCCGATGGTCACGGCGTCAGGCACAAAAGCGGCGGGATCTTTCACCCATTTCCCATTAATTGTTGGATAAGGCAAGCCTTCTGCTTTCACAATATCCTGAATAACATTCATCAATGCGGTGTCGTCTGGACTTCCCCATAAAGCAATCGAAGAACCTATATAATCTACTCCAGGTAATGGCTCTACATCAAAATGGTTTGGACTATCCCCTGGCAAGCCTGGTCCTAATGAATAATACAATTCTCTCTTGAATGTTCTATCCCTTGAATGGTAGTTTATTGATATTTGTCCTTTATTGTCATTTGTGGCTGCATTACCATACAATATTCTGTAATAGGGCTCTTTGTGAAAATAAAAAGCAACATCACTTATTCCATCACCTCCCCAAGGAGAAAACTCTCCTTCATGCAAATTACTTGGCAGAGGGTAACGCTTGGCATCTGGTGTATGAATAACATAATGCCCAGGGAATACATCACCTAAGGTTTCTGAAGTACCTCCAATAGTATTGTCATTTAAAGCAAGCATCCCTATAGAATAATTAACAACAGCAGTGGTGTCACGAGCGACCCCTATGATTTCTCCCATCAAATTTGTGATATTGGTATGATAGCTCCCCCATTGAACATCCTCAATCCCTTCACGTTTTGTGAGCGATTTAAGTGTCAATTTGAAATATTTCTTTTTAGATTCCAAAGAGATTTTAGCCAATGATCCGTTAGGATAATTTAGCGTTATTAATTTACCAGCCTTGTCATAACTAGCCTTGGTAGGCAAATAATATGTTTTTTTCTTACCATCATAAAGACTCATCAGCGGCGATGGCTTATCAGTGGGGCTAAATTCCCTGTTTGGACTTACCGTTGTATTTTTCATACTGGTGATGAAACCCTTGCTGCTGATCTGGATTTTAAAGTAATCGGTGCTGAAATTGTATTGTGCAAAGACCGATGCTGGAATTGCCGTAACAAAAAAGGCGATTACGATTTTAATGAAGTTTAATTTCATAATGGATTGGCTTTTCAGTTGTGTGTTTTTATCTGAAGTTTATTCCTCATTTATGAGAGGGATACTAGTACTAAGTTATCCACTCAAGACGATCTATAAAACTACTATTTTGACTAAAGTTGATTGAATATTTGCTCAACATATAAAATCATGGCGGAAGAATTCCGGCCATGATTGGGGACACTAACCTCCATTTTTAAAATGGATTAACGGTTGTAAAAAAACTATTGTAATGGATCGAAAGAACCGCCCCATTCTTTATTGTGCGGCACAATAAAGAATGGCAGTATAGTAAAATTCATGTAGCTATCCGGGTAGTAATACTGCCTGGTCATGATTTGTTTCTTATTCCTGAAATACCAAATTAACTTATAGTTTTCAAATAGACCAAAACCTGCAGTATCTGCAGCTTTAGCCGCATTGTACGCATTTGTCCATCTGTTCTGATCGTTTGTCGGGTTAAACAAGGTTTACACAGAAGCCCACCACTGGGACAGAAGCATGCGATGATTAGAGAGGTGTTCAAAGATACTCTCACATATAAAAATGGGATGTTTAGAACACCTTCGATTAATCCAGATTTAAAATGTAACTTGTTGTTGTTGAAGTAAATATGGTTGCTAGATATCGAGCAACCCTATGAGTTTGAGAAATCATTCTCCTATTGCGGAGAGCGAGGGATTACCTGCGCTGTGCTCCGGTGATCCCTTTCCCGATTTTGCATTTTAAGGCTGCGCCTAAATGAAAAGTCCGGAAAACAAAAAACCCGACTATCGTCGGGCTTTAGTTTTTTTGAGCGGAGAGCGAGGGATTCGAACCCCCGGACCTATGACAGTCAACAGTTTTCAAGACTGCCGCATTCGACCACTCTGCCAGCTCTCCGCCGCGAAAATACGAATCTAAACTGATTCTACAAACTTAGATTTGTTTATTTATTACTTATGATTGAAATAATGTGCGTTAAAGATCATTTAATCCTTTTCCATTTAGAATCCGGGGCATACATTTTTCAACTCTTGATTCCCTTGTTATTGATTGTTTGGGTGCAGAAAAATGCAACAGGTAGGCCCTTTGTCTTCCTGGGGTCAATGCTTCGAAAGCAGTTTTTAACGCAGGGATCTGATCCAGTTTATTTTGAAACTCTGCAGCCATTGCGAATTCTTCAGGCTTTTTAAACTCTACTTTCAAGCCCGCCTTTTCAACTTTAATGGCTTCAAGAATATAGGTTTTTAGGGTAGGGGCCATGTCAAATATTTCCCTGACGTTGGTGAAGCGGATCTGACGTGCCGATTGTACATTCTTCGTTTGCTGGATCAGAATACCGTTGGGGTCATTTAATAAGGCACCTTTGAAAAATAAAAAGGCGCAGTATTCTTTAAAATCGTGGATTAAAACAATGTTACTATCCTGGCGGGTGTAGCAAGGAACGCCCCATTTTAATTCTTCGGTAAGTCCGCAGTCAAGAGCAATAGTTCTCAGCTGCTCCAGTTCCTGCTGCCATTTTTTAGCTTGATTGAAATAAAAATCAACCATAGGATTCATATTGCTCATGGTCATGGTATTTTGTTTCACAAAATTTTAAACCCTTAGTGAACCACGGAAAGCCCTGGCCGCGTAATAAGATTCCGCACCATTGTGATAGGTAAAGACAGTTCCATAGCGAAAATCGCAAAAGAGGGCCCCGCCCAGCTTTCTGATGTCAGCAGGTGTTTTTATCCAGCTGGAGGTTTTCGTATCGAACTTTCCAAATTGCTGAAGCTCCCTGTACTGTTCTTCCGTTAAAATTTCAATGCCCATTTCGGCAGCTGCATCAGTAGCGCTATTTGCCGGCTTATGTTCTTTTCTTGATTCCAGGGCAGCGCCATCATAGCAAAGACTTCTGCGGCCTTTGGGACTTTCTGCCGAACAATCATAAAAAATATATTCGTCCGTCTTTTGATCATAACCTACCACATCAGGTTCGCCTCCGCTGATTTCCATGTCATCAAGAGACCAAAGCTTTCCTTCATTGGCTTCCAGTTTTTGCTGCACTTTAGCCCATTCAAGACCTTTGTGCCGGTTCATGTTTTTTTCAAAACGCGCTTTCAGTACGTTGAGTAATTCCTCACGTTGTTCTGAAGACAATATCTTTTTATTAGGTTTCATACGTTTATACTTTATAGGCCAGCTGAATTGATTTTTCGCTCTGCCGGTCTGATATACCAAGATACAAAAGTCAGGACAAGCAATAAAGCAGGCCCAAAAAATTCTTTGGCGCCATCACCAACTGCCAGGTGCGAAAATAAGGCTCCGGACATGGCAAAGAAAAAGCCGGCATATGTCCATTCCTTTAGTAAGGGAAATTTAGGGACAAGTATCGCTACAACTCCCAATACCTTCCATACCCCGATTATGGTCAGGAAATAGACCGGATAACCTAATTTTGTGATCATATCCACTTCCTCTTTCAATTTTAACAATTGTACGATTCCCGTCGACAGCATTCCTAATGCCAGCCATACAGTAGCAACCCAATAGATGATTTTTTGTGTCTTTGTCATGGTATGTTATTTTAATTTGCTTACAATTTCTTCCAGTCGCTGATGTGCCATATTGATGCCCTGTGCAAAAGGCAATTGCAGCATCTGATCTCTGAGTTCGACTGATTTATAGACCATTTGCATGCTGAGTTTGCTGGTGTGCTCTGTCAGTTTTTCAAATTCCAGGTATTCAATCCAGACCGCAAAAGGAGTGTTCTCCATTTCAAAAGTCCTAGTGATTTTCTCATTGGTCACAAACTCATGGATTACCCCGTTGAACCCATGCTTGTTTCCTTTGGGATCAGTTGTTTCGAACTGGTAACTGCCGTGCCTTTTATTTTCAAGTTTCAGTACTTTGGTTCCCATCCACTGCTCAACAATTTCAGGTGTTACATAGGCTTTAAAAAGTAATTCCAGCGGCAATTCGAATTCCCGGGTAATCACCAGTTCCTGTTTGCCGTCTTCGGCATTGATTTTAGTTTTCTGTTCCATGTTATTTATTTGGCAGGTAGTTTTTCATGATGTCTTCCAGTTTATTAAAACGCTCATCCCACATCTGGCGGAATGGTTCGATAAAGTCAGCCACTTCTTTCATTTTTTTTGCATTAATATGATAGTAAATTTCCCTTCCGTTTTGCTCTTGTTTGAGCAATTCACATTCTGTCAGGATCTGCAGGTGCTTAGAGACTGTTGGTCTTGCTGTGTCGAAATTTGATGCAATGACCCCCGCAGTCATAGACTGAGCAGCCACCAGCATCAGGATGGCCCTCCTTGTTGGGTCTGCTATGGCTTGAAATACATCTCGTCTTAAATTCATTATGTAGTTATTTGACTACTAATATAAATGTAGTTATTTAACTACGCAAATATTTCTGAAAATAATTAGGAAGTGTTAAGAGCTATTCAGGACGATGCCAGGTAAATTCAGGACTGAGGTGAAAATATAGCAACTATTGGACTGAAAGCACACAGATTCGTAACTGATAGGGGATAGCTTCGGAAAACGGGTACCCATTTGCGAAGCAGACCCGAAGCTGCCCTTGATCTGTTACGAAGCTGGTAGGTCGTTATCCAAAGGTTAGTTTAAACGTGACACAGAATATTGATAAGCTTCCCGAAAGGATCACGGGTATAAAATCTTTTGACTCCCCAGGGCTCAACAACGGGGCCGTATTCAATAACAAATCCTGCCTCTTTTGTGCGGTTTAAAGTCTCTTCGAAATCATCAACTTCAATTGAAAGATCTGGCACTGGTGTTCCTGATCCGCCTTCTGAAGCAAAGCTGATTTGGACATTCATTTTTTGATCTTCAGCTCCATAGGTGGTAATCCAGCCATGATCCATTAAAAGTTCAAGCCCTAATACATCTTTATAAAAAGCTTCGGCTTTAGCAGTGTTTTCTGTATGAATATTAGCGACAATTCTTTTAACCATGGTATAGAAAAACAAATCTAATCCCTTTTAGCAAGAAAAATTAAAATTTTATTTTCTATTGTAGTTGGCTTTTATAAAATATCTGAATGAATTTAGCTGACATGAAAATATAAGATGTTAGAATTTACGATTTTAAATGAGCCGGGCGTGCCTTATGGGCCTGAAAAAACTGGTAGGCCTACAGCACCAAGCCGGCCACAGAAAGATGACCTGTTATGGAAAGGAATTCTTGAAGATGTATTTGAGGATTTCCTTCAATACTTTGTTCCTGAAGCTGAAAAGGAATTTGACCTGAAGAGAGGTTTCGAATTTCTCAGTCAGGAACTCGAACAGCTTTTTCCTCCTGAAGATGATCAGTATCATCCAAAAAGGATAGATAAGTTGATCAAGGTATTTAAGAAGGATGGTGCGGAAGTATCTATACTGGTACATATTGAGATTCAGGGCAAATATGAAAAGGATTTTAGCTTAAGAATGTACACGTATTATTCCCGGATTTTCGACAAGTACCGAAAACCGATTACTGCTTTTGCGATATTAACAGAACCTACGTATGTAAAAAGGAGCAACAGCTTTAATATTTCAGCCTATGGTACTAATCTGAATTATACTTTTAATGTATATAAGATTGCAGATCAGAATCCTATGGAGTTGTACAAGAGTAAGAATGCTTTCGCAATGGTGGTGTTAATAGCGCAATCGGCACTGTACGGGAAGCTTCTAAGCGAAAACAACAGAGACGAGTTTTTACTGGATCTAAAGATGAAACTGGCTAAAGAGCTGTTGTCCATAGATATGCCCAAAGAAAAGATCCGTGTGCTGATGGATTTTCTTAAATACTATGTGCGTTTCAATGCTGAAGAAAATAATATTATATTTGAACAAGAACTACAAAAATTAACAGGAAGGAGTACCACTATGGGAATCGAAGAATTGTTACTGGACCGTGCGAAGCACGAAGGGAAAGTTGAAGGTAAGTTGGAAGGTAAATTGGAAGGGAAGCTAGAAGAGCAAAGAGAAATTGCTCGTGAAATGAAGCGGGATCAATTTCCCATTGCTACCATTGCGAAGCTTACTAAGCTTTCTGTAGATGAAGTAGAGCGGTTATAAGCAAATACATAATAATTATTTACAAGCTGGTCATGATAACGACCGGCTTTTTTTGGGTGACGACCACATTTGAATGGAATACAAAACCCCTTCTAATTCCTTAAGTTGAGAGAGTAGTTGCGCATACAACTATAAGTAGCGCAATTACAACCAACAGTAGTTGTATTTTTACTGAACATGGAGGTGAATCTGAATATCTTTGCCCTGTAGAAACAAAGAAATACAACTATGTTAAATACCAGGATGATTGGCAATAAGATTGCTGAAGCAAGGAAGAAGCTAAATATTTCTCAGGCCCAGCTTGCTGAACGTCTGTTTATCAGCCCTCAGGCTGTAGGGAAATGGGAGCGGGGAGAATCTATGCCCGATATCATTACTTTTACCCGTTTGTCTGAAATTTTCGGTGTAGATCTCAATTATTTTTCAGCGGAACATCTTATTCAGGAAGCTGTTGTACAGGGATCCGGAAAGCGGGACAAAAAACTTAGCTGGGATATGTCGTACGGCAACTGGGTAGATGCTGACTTTTCCGGTTTGAAAAATCTGCATGAGAAATTCAGTTCCTCCAACATGCAGCGCTGCAAGTTTATTGGTTCAGATTTATCAGGACTTCTTCTCAAAAGCAATAATCTTGATAGCTGTGATTTCTCCGGTTCCGACATCAGTGGTAGTCATGTTCAAAGTTCCCATTTAGACAACAACCTGTTTAAAGACAGTTCATTTAAAACAGCTAAATTTTTGAAGAGCTATATCAAATCCTGTGACTTTTCCGGTTCTGATATGAGCAGCACCGAGATTCAGCGTTCGCACTTGAGTGGTAGCCTATTTAAGAGCAGTTCGCTAAAAGATGCTGAGTTTTTAAAGAGCCACATCGAAGGCTGCGATTTCTCAGGTGCCGACTTTACCGGTATGACGTTTAAATCCGGAGGGTTCGAGAATAGTAAAATTGCAGGTGCAATATGGAACAACAGCTCTTTTATCGATACACAGATTACTGATATGGTCTTTGAAGGTACATTGGAGGACTGCTATTTTGAAGACTGTGTGTTTAACTGGGTGAAATTCCAGAATGTAAGACTCACGAATACTTTCTTTAAAAATAATAGGTTTAAACGGATCCGGTTTGTCGACTGCGTGGCGGACAGGATCACGTACGAATTCCTGAAGACGACGAAAGCAGATCTGACCGGGCTTAGTTTGGTAAGTATTTAGAGTATTAAATATGCTCTAATATAAATTTAGGATCAACTTTAAGTTTATAGTAAATGGCTTTTATAAACGCCACATCTGGTTTGCGCTTACCGGTTAATATTTGAGAAAGTTTGGGTTTACCTATACCCAATTCATCAGCAAGTTTTGCTTGTGAAATTCTTTTTTCAAACATGAATAATTCCAATACTTCAGGTATGGAATCAGGCTGCTTGACAGGTTTCAAACCGAGAACCTTATCTTCAAATTTCTCTGTGGCTACCGTTAACTCACGTAGTCTCTCTATTTCTGATCCACTCAGATTTGCTTCTCCTTTATTCATTAGATCATAGATCACAACCATTGTTTCATGGTAGTGTTTTTCCGAAGTAATTTGAAATTCCATTTTATGTTTATTTTTTAAATGATACTTGAGCAGCATCAATTGTGTCGTATGTTTTGTGTGTCCCAATAAATAGAATGAATACTGTTCTTATTTTAAAAATAATAAGGGCAATTAGCCGATAAGAATTGCCTTTAATATTAAATACGTATCTATCGTTTCCAACAGCATCAACACTATTAAAAGTGAGCCTCATTTCGTTAAAGTTTTTCCATTCCGCATTTTTAACTATTTCGTACCAATCCTCTAAAGGTTTTTCCGAATCAATATTGGCTTTGGTAAAAGTATTTATTATAGTTTTTGAAATGATGACCATACAAATATAGCGTTTTATTTTTTATAATAAAATTTCATTATTTAAAATAATTGGACTCAAAACAGAGGAATAAGTCGACGTAAATGTAGTTAAACAAATAATAAATAACTAATATGAAATATTTTGTATTTTTTAGCAATAATCTGGATAAGTTTTCAGTTATTTAATTTGAATAGCATTATTGTGGGAATATATTGTTCGGTAGTTTTGGGGTGTCATTTTTCTAACCCAATATTACACTTTTTAGCATAGACGATATTACACTTAACTAATTCATACTAGGTGTTATACAAGAGATGACGCGTTAAAAAGCTATTCCCCTAGCATTCGTAGTTTGCTCGAAAAACACAATACCATCATATGCGCTGTCGACTCTGACTGGAAGCAAAATATCCTGTTCAGCACGTACCACCTGGGCTCCGAGTGCTCTGGTCAACAGTGGCTTTGAAAAATAAGTCTTCAGCGTTTTATCTTCAATTCCACGGCCAGTAGGCAGAAAGAAATTTGAATATTTTAATTGCTTAAGTACAAACTCAAACTGGCTGATGTTTTGAATAGCCGGTAGTTGTGCTTTATGAAAGGGGATACCGTTACGGGAATCCCACAATCTGGCGTAACCCTCTCCAACTGCAAACCCCAAGGCGTAATACCGGTCTTTTAGCTTGCTGCGTAGATGCATCCCTGTTGGCTTATAACTCCGCCATTTGTCTGCGCAAATGTGCCCGTTGTGTCCCCATATTGCCAGTGTCTGCTTATCGTTTATTTTATTTAAAAGCCATAATACATTTTCAGCCATATGCGCATCACGCTGAGTGTTCAATTGGATGTCATCGAGATTGATCATGCGCAGGGATTGAACAAGCAGGTGTACATAATGAGAATAGATCTCCAGCGAATCCGGGTTGAGTTTATCCTGAACAATAGTCCCCAGCTTGTCTGCAATACCAAGGAGATACTTTTTCCTTGTCTGTCCAAAATTTCTGCGCTCAGGCATTGACCTGATGTCAGCCAGATCTTTTTTGAGCCCCTGATCCAGGTGAGGGGATAGCGACTTGCTTTGCAGTATTTTGGAGGCGATGTGATATGGCATATTCGCATCCATGCCAGCAATGGTTACCTTATCTTCAGCGGGCTGCTTTAAATTAAATGCTTTAATCCATTGAATCAAATCTGCCACCTCCTGTGTTTTGTAGATATCAAACAGTCCATAATTACTCATGGCTTTTTCTAAAGTCAGGCCGTTCTTATTCGAAACATAGTCGTTGATGCTTTCCATGCCCACCATGTCCGATTCAAATACAAGCACCCTCAGTTCCTGATGTTCGATCAGGTATTTGATGAGCTTGGCCTTATACAGATAAAATTCTCTGGTCCCATGAGTAGCCTCGCCCAGACCGATCACTTTAAACCCCGATATCTCTTTTTTTAAAATGCTAAATTCAGAGGTATCAGTACTGTCGAATGATTTCAGTTCAAAAATTCTCTGGTTCAGCGCATCCAGGAGGATTGGACCATTTTGCTGCGCATGAGCATTGACAGCACACATACCAATCAACATGGCAACTACTTTAATCACATTCATTTCAGCTCAATTATAGTAAAATAAGACGGTTATAAAGCGAAAAAGGTTGCATTGCAGAAGCAACGTGAACCATTTGTCGGGCTGGCAAGTATCTTTAAGGTGGTTTAAATGGTGATCATGCCAGCAGCGGGAGCAGGTAATTGGTAATGCTCATCCTCATATTGCTTAATCAATAACAATGCAATTTGCAGTTGTTGACCTTGTTTGCTCTCAGGAGAAGGAAGTAAATCAAATTGATTATCAATCCAATCCAGTAGATCCTGATATTGCTTTTCTGTTTTTATGATTTGTAAGTCCATATATTGGGGTTTGAATGCCATCTTTGTTGTATGCAAATTTCTTCAACTTTGTTACTAAAGTGGTAATGAAAGCATAAATTTATTTTTAGTCGTTGCTGGGAACTATTTCCCGGTAAGTTTTTTATTTTTACGAAAAAACAGCCTTATGAATGTGTCTGGGATTAATTACCGTATTCTTTTTTTCCTGATTGTAATTTGCTTTTTTTCTACCAGACAGCTGTTGGCACAGACCCGTTCTGATGCACGTCCGAAAACACCCATTATGGGCTGGTCAAGCTGGAATAATTTTAGGGTGGCCATAGATGAAGGGATTATAAAGGCACAGGCTGATGTGATGGCATCAACCGCATTAAAAGAGGCCGGTTATCAGTTTGTCAATATTGATGATGGTTTTTTTGGAGGAAGAGATGCTAATGGGGGCTTGCTGACACATCCCGGAAAATTTCCATCGGGAATGAAATCGCTGGCAGACTATATACATAAAAAGGGTCTTAAGGCCGGAATTTATTCCGATGCAGGGATAAATACCTGCGCATCTATGTGGGACAGGGATACGATTGGGGTCGGTTCCGGTTTATACGGGCATGACGAGCAGGATCTTACACTGATGCTGAAGACCTGGGGTTATGATTTTATAAAGGTAGACTGGTGCGGGGGCGAAAAGCTAAAACTCGATGAAGAATTGCGTTATACGCAGATTGCAAACCGCATAAAGACAATTAACAGCAAAGCTTTGTTCAATATTTGCAGATGGCAGTTTCCGGGTAAGTGGGCTATTGAAATTGCGGATTCCTGGCGTATATCGGGCGACATCAACAATACCTTTGCATCTATACTCCACATTATTGATAAAAATGCAGACCTCTGGAAATACAGTTCACCAGGCCATGTAAATGATATGGACATGCTGCAGGTTGGAAGAGGGATGTCTGAAGAAGAAGACCGTTCACATTTCACGATGTGGTGTATCATGAATTCTCCTTTATTGCTCGGCAATGATTTGAGGACGATGACTAAACAAACTCTGGAACTTGTAACGAACAAAGAGGTTGTTGCCCTTAATCAGGACAGACTGGGATACCAGGCGAGAAGATTACAGAAGGCAGGAGAGCTGGAGATCTGGGCGAAACCTCTAATTTCTACAATGAGCGGGCAGGTGGGGGTCGCATTGCTGAACAGATCAGACAAACCTGCAACCATTATACTTGATATAGATGCTATAGGAATCGCTTCGGGCAAAGGGTATCAGATCCGGGATTTGTGGAAACATAAGACTTATGAGTTTACAAAAGCCCAAACAGAAAGCTATGAAGTTCCGGCGCATGGCATAATTACTTTGAAAATAACAGGCAAATCAAAGCCTTTTAATGTTTTTCAATCTGAAAAATAACCTTGCGATTCTACAATCTTATTGAAAGCTCCAAATGTCCACCTAAACCGATTTCGACGATTTTCTGAAGAGTTGAAAATCGAACTTCTTTTATATTGTTTTCGATCTTGGAGATGTAGGATTTAGTAGTGCCTGTTTTTTCAGCCAATTCCTGTTGTGTAAGGCCTTTTTCTAATCTTGCCTCTAGAATTAGTGCTCCGATTTTAAAGTTCTCGTAACCCGCCTCTAGTGCTACTCGTTTTTCTGTGCCACTTTTGCCGTAATGTTTATCTTTAAACTGATCCAGATTTATCGTGTTATCTTTTTTTGCCTTCATATTCTTTTTTAATTTTAATAGCCTTCTCTATCTCTTGTTTAGGTAATTTTTGAGTTTTCTTTTGGAAACCATTCATCAAAACAATCAATTGTCCCTGATCAAAAAAGCAGAATATCCTAAAAATATCATTTGCCAATTGTACCCGAATTTCAAATAGTCCATTAGTATTCTCTAAGTGTTTTAAGTAAGTTTCGGGAACTCTTTCCAATTCTTCAATCAATTGTAAAGTCCAGATAATTTTATCTTTTACTTTATCTCGTTGTTTTAGAAAGAACTCCTCAAAATAATCTTTGTAAAAAAGGATAGTTCGTTTTTTAAGTTTGTTAGCCATGCAAATATAAATAGTAAGTTGCACTAAAGTGAAACTTTTTATGAAATTAATGTCAGTGAAATTCCTCTTATTTTATAATTGAGTGTTAGTAGGAGAGAAAATATTTTTTCAAATTTATTTTTCGTTGTAGTTGGTTTATATCAAAGAACTTATATAATCTTGCAGAAGACCTGCGAGGGTATTGCCCGAAGCAAGCTTCATTACAAAAATGAAAACCGCCGAAGGCAGCTTTAATGCCGCTGACTGCAATTGAGATTAATGAAAAACAAACACCTAATGAAAATTTTGTTAAATTAGTATAACGGGATAACCAACTATCATGGCTGCTTATAGCACATATACCGATCAGGAACTGACTGCTTTGTTGAAGTCAGACGATCATTTGGCGTTTAATGAAATATTTAAACGTTATGGATCGTTATTGATTTCTTTTGCTTACCGGAAGTTATATGATAAAGAACTGGCCCAGGATATTGTGCATGATGTTTTTACTGATTTATGGGCGAAGCGCTTGATCCAGCAGATTTCAAAAGGCTTCGAACCTTTTATCTTTACTTCGGTAAAGAACCGGATACTGGATCATTATAAGCATGAGAAAGTTTCTCAGCGGTATCTGGATAACTTTAAGGAGTACGTGACGCAAACCGAGGATGGTGCAGACCATCTGGTGCGTGAGCTTGATCTTTCTGCATTGATTGAAAAAGAGATAGCCGCATTACCTGAGAAAATGCGGGTGGTATTTGAGCTGAGCAGGAATACCGATATGAGCAGGAAGGAAATTGCCGAGCATCTGGGGATACCCGAAGAGACCGTAAAAACCAATATGCACCGGGCATTGAAGATATTGAAAGGCCGTCTGGGAGATTCGCTGGTTTTGATATTTTTTTAGAAAGTTATTTATAGTTTGTAAGTTATAATTGATGATTTTAAATATTGGCAAACCGTCGATAATAGGAGTTCATTTGCTTTCGATCAAACAAATGGTGGTTCCCGTTGTTACTCCTGTTCAAAAACATCAACTTATGAAAACGACAACAATTTTAAATGAACTGATAGAAATTAACAATGATCGTGCGGATGGCTTTCTGAAAGCACTTGCCGATATCAAAGATGAAAATATTGATCTGAAAGGTGTTTTCCAGGAGTATAGTGCTCAGAGCCGTAAGTTCGGTCAGGAGCTAGTTGCTTTGGTGGCTGGTCTGGGAGGTGAAGCGGAGACTGGCAACACTGTTGCGGGTACCTTGCACCGGGCCTGGATCGATGTGAAATCTTTGTTTGGCGGTGATGACCGTGAGAGTATATTAAACGAAGCTGAGCGTGGTGAAGATGCGGCAAAAGCTGCATACAAGCTGGCTCTGGAGAAAGGTGAGCTAAGCGGGGAGGCGTTATCCCTTGTCAACAGCCAGGCGCAGGAAATTACTGCTGCACATGATGTGATTAAAGCGTTACGTGATGCCGCGAAAATCATCAATTAGTATTTGATCATTTAAGTATATAATATATAATAGGGTGTCTAAAAAGGTATATTTTGCTATTATTCTGTTCCCCGTCATCCTGAATTTATTTCAGGATCCCGTTTGAGCAGGTTTTTGAATAGCGTGTCCAGGATCCTGAAATAAATTCAGGATGACGAACGTACCTTTTTGGACAGCCTTTTAAAAAAAAAAAATCTCTGGTGTGCTGCTAACCGCTTTCATTTTCAAAATTGATTAATGATAATTAAGGCAAATCGAAAGCGAAGCTATACTTTAGCTTTCTTCCGCTCAAAATATACTCAGAAACCACTTTTCCATCAACAAGGATTTTATATTCGCCTTTAGATTTACGCTCAGCAGTGGCAAAAGTTTTAAGCTGAACATGGGTCCCTGATTTTAAGGTAACACTTTTCTCCCAGGCGCCACTTACTTCTTTTAATTCCGTTTCTTTTCCACTTTCATTGGAATAAGCTACATCAGCTTTTAAACCATCACTAAAGCTGGCCTGGTAAACAACAAGGTAACTTTCTTTTTTAGGAACATCTAGTTTACCTTTCGACATGGTATAAAGCACCGTCGGGAACTGAATCGAACAACTGCTCAGCATGAGTAAGAGCACAAAACAATAGAAAATATTTTTCATTTGATAGGGTTTAGATCAAGATGACGAGTGCGATTGAATAAAGGTTGCAAGCTATGAAGAGATTGTATTCTTCTGGTGAGCACTATCTCAGGCCCTGCTTGATGAAATGTATGATTCCGATGGGGATCGCCCCGATCATTTCGAGGATTGCACCGAAAACTGGCAGTAGCAAATATGCCCACCAGGGATACTGAAATCTGGTGGTAGTGGTTATAAAGTTACGGAGTGCCGGAATTACTTTATCTCTGTGATGCCATAAGATTAAAAAAGTAAGCAGCAGGTAGAACGGAAGTCTGATGGTAAAAGGTGTGTAAAGCCCCATAAAGGTCATATCCCACACCAGGATATTGAGCCAGAGCGGAATGGCCATAAAGGCACCGAGAATCACTGTCCTGTTGTAGATCAGTAAAGCCGCGGTAATTAACTGGGCGATACCGACGAAGGATTTGAAGGGTTCATGATCTGCCAGGTACCAGGACAAATTAAACAACCCCACGTCTTTAAGCTTCAGTTCCATCGTTGCATCGGTCACTCCAAACTGTCCGTCAATTATTTTGGAGTATCCGTATTGCATCAAGATGATGGCCAGCCAGATTCGGGCAATCAGGATAAAATAATCCCAAAGCAGTGCTTTAGAAAGTTTTGGAGTATTGGTGTCGGTCATGATAAGTTGTTAAATCTGGGTAAATGCCTCTTCAGTAAAGTTAATCTAAAGATGTTAATGTTCAATCGTGGACTGTTCAATAAGCATATAAAAGTTCAGAGAATATTAACTATAATTGTTCAGTTAAAATTAGCAACTGGTTGCATAAATCGTTAGTAGATCCTAGAAATGTTGAATTATAGTACATATAATGACCAGCAGTTGTTGGAACTTCTGAAAACAGGAGATAAGCGTGCTTATGCAGAAATATACAACAGGTATAAAAAACTATTGTATGCGTTTGCACTAAAGCGATTGGATAATGAACAGGAAGTTGAAGATATTCTTCACGAATTGTTCCTTTCGGTTTGGAACAAGCGCGAACAATTTGGCGAACAAACCCTGCTTGCCGCGTACCTGTATAACGGAGTTCGGTACCAGATTATTAATATTTTTTCTCGACAAAAACTTGCTGGTCGTTATCTGGATTCATTTAATCAGTATCTTCGACAAGAGCTAACTATCGACGAGACGGATCATCTCATACGTCACAAGGAACTTTCAGGACTAATAGAAAAGGAAATTGCTGCTCTACCAACAAAAATGCGAGAAGTATTTCAAATGAGCAGGCAGATCGGTTGCACCAGAAAAGAAATTGCTGAACAACTTGGTCTTTCAGAGGAAACCGTTAAAAGCCATATGCATCATGCGCTTAAAATCCTAAAAGTTAAGCTCGGAACGATGACAGTGTTACTGTTTATGTAATCTCTTTACATTCAGTTGAAATTTAATTTTCTGTAAAACAGTCAGTTAGAAAATTGTTGAAATTAATTTTAACAATTTATTAACCCCTAAGCCATCGTTCATTGACTATGTTGTGTATTAACGCGTACGAATAAATAGTATGAACGAAAAAGAATTTACTAAACTACTTGAAAGGTATAGCAAAGGGGAATGTACTGGCTCTGAAAAGTCACAGATAGAAAACTGGCTAACCTTTGGACATTTTGGAGGGCGAACGCTATCAGAACAACAATTGGACAATCGGCTTGATAAGCTAGCAAGAAGATTACAGTTACATCAAAAGCCATATAAGCTTTGGCTACGTTTGGCTGGAGCTGCGGCAATTTTGATCGTTATGGGTACGTGGTTATCGTATTATCAAATAAAAACCTCAGAAAAAAAACAGGAACCATTAGTAAAATATGTACAGGACGTTTTGCCCGGAAAAGTGGGTGCTACGCTAACACTTGCTAACGGGAAGAAAATCAGGCTGTCTGATGCTGTCAACGGTGAGTTGGTAAAGGAGTCTGGTATAGTTGTAAGTAAGTCTTCTGATGGACAACTGATTTATGAATTCAAGGGGCAAGATACCGACCCTAATCAGATTCATACGCTCTCAACAGGTAGGGGAGAAACTTACAACCTGCGTTTGCCTGATGGATCTTTAGTGTATTTAAATGCCGGTTCCAGTCTTACTTACGCTGCTTCTTTAATAGAGCATGGTAAACGTGTGGTTAGACTTCAGGGAGAAGGCTATTTTGAAATTAACAAAGATAAAAAGCATCCTTTTGTTGTGCAAACAGGTAAGCATGAAGTGGAAGTATTGGGCACACATTTTAATGTCATGTCATATCCGGACGAGCCAGGTATAAAAACGACCTTACTGGAAGGACGCGTGAAGGTAAGTAAAGAGGGGGCTTCAGCTATTTTAGCCCAAGGTCAGGAGTCTGTGTATAATGGAACCAGTTTTAGTGTCAAAAAAGTTAATGCAGAAGATGCAATCGCCTGGAAAAATGGGTTTTTCTTATTTGACGATAACGATGTTGAAATGGCAATGAGGAAGATTGCCCTTTGGTATGATGTCGAAGTTATTTATCAGGGTAAGTTTAAAGAACTTTATGTAGGTGGAAGAATTTCGCGTACTAAAACTTTGAAAGAACTCATTCAAATATTAGAATCAACAAAAAAAATCAAAATAAAACTAGAAGGGAGGGTGCTGACTGTTATGCAATAATATCTACTTAAGAACAAACAAGATAACAAAACTAACGAACCAAATGCGATAATTGGCAGACAGCCAACAGATTCGTAATCAACCTAACAATTCAAATTATGAAATTTAACGAACTTAATTCGTTTAGGAAATCCTTTGCGAATCGTAAAATTCTATTGACTACAAAATATACTATAGTTCTTTTAATTATAACCTTTCTTCAAGTAAGCGCCCGCGGTTTTGCACAAAGTGACATCTCTTTATCACTAAAAGAGGTAAGCCTTGAGAAAGCACTGCAGGAAGTGACAAAGCAAAGTGGTTATGATGTGTTTTTCTTTAAGATTGACCTGGGAAAAACAAAGCCGGTAACAATCAATGTGAAAAAGCGTAGTCTCCAGCAAGTACTGGATGATATATTTAAGGATCAACCGATAGAATACACTATAGAATCCAAAACAATTGTTGTTAAAGAAAAGAAAAGACCCTCATTTTTAGCATTTATCGATGTATCAGGTAAGGTTTTGGATGAAAATGGCAAAGGGATTAAAGGTGCCAGTGTGAGGATTAAAGACGGCAATATCATGGTAGCTACCGATGAAACAGGCAATTTTGCTTTAAAAAATATACCTGAAAATTCAATCCTTATTATATCCTATATCGGATATAGCAGGCAAGAAATAAAGGTGCTGGACAAGAATATCACCATCAGGCTGGTGCCTGAAAACAATGAGTTGAACGAGGTAGTGGTAGTCGGCTACGGTTCCAAATCTAAAAGAGATTTGATTTCTTCTGTTTCGACTGTAAAACGCGAAGATCTTTTAAAAACCCCTTCTTCAAATATATCTACTATGCTCCAGGGCAAAGTAAGCGGCTTTAGTTCGCAACAGCGCAGCGGCCAGCCGGGGCAAGATAATGCCCAGTTTTTTATCCGTGGTCTTGCCACTGAAGCCGGATCAGGAACTCAAACTCCTCTGATTATAATTGATGACGTGCAAGCTGATTATAACCAGTTCTCACGTATCAATCCTAGTGACGTGGAAACGGTCAGTATTTTGAAAGATGCAGCAGCAACTGCTATTTACGGTATCCAGGGTGCCAATGGCGTCGTATTGGTTACCACTCGCAGAGGTAAATTGGGCATTGCAAAAATAGACTTGCGTTCGCAGCTTAGCATCCAGCAATCTATTCGCCCCTTAAAATACCTCGATTCCTATCAGACATCAACTTTATGGAACGAGATGGTTGATAATGAGTTCAAGTACAAAGGGAATAATGCCACACAAAAATATAAATTCACTGATGCAGAGATTCAAAAATTTGCCGATGGATCAGATCCCTATGTATATCCAAATGTTGACTGGTATAATACCTTGATTAAGCCAGCTGCCTTGATGAGTACAAATGATTTAAACGTTTCCGGAGGTACTGAACGTATCAAATATCTGATCTCACTGAGTTATTTGTGGCAAAATGGGGTACTTAAAAATATTGAACCTACCAGTTATTATGGTCCACAGGAGTCTGTAAATAACAATTATTATTATAAGCGCTATAATTTTCGGTCAAATCTGGACATTAAAGCCACCAACAGCCTTGATTTTAAACTAGATCTGAGTGGTTATTCTGATGAAAGAAATCAGCCTGCCAGTTCAGGCAATGTTTTCGATGCTATCGGAATGTTTAGAAACCTTCCAAGCTGGGTATCTGCAGTTACCAATCCTGATGGTTCCTATGCGGTAGCCAATACCACCCTTCGTCCCTGGGCAAGGGATCCGAATGTAAACCCTAACAGTGTGATTGGCCAGTATGCTCTGGGCGGTTATTCCAGAGCTTTTGGCAGCCAATTGTCGATCAACTTAAGTGGAGTCCAAAAGCTGGATCAGTTGATCCCAGGGCTGAGTGTGAAAGGTTTAGCAGGTTACACCAATTACAATGGATCTTCCAGGGCTTTAACGAGAGGTGACTTTCCTTCATTTCAATATTATACCAATGCAAGTGGAAATGGTGTTTATATCCCAAGGGTAGCCAATACCTATCGTATTTCTCCTTATTCATTAAGTGTTAGTAATTTAAGCGTGACTCCTTTAAACCGATTAACAATGCAGGGCAGTCTCAACTATGTCCGCTCTTTCGGAAAGCACAATGTTGGCGGATTGCTGTTATACAATCGGAGTTCGCAGATTACTGCTTCAAATGATCAAAATAATATGTTGCCGGATAAATTTCAGGGTTATACCGGACGTTTCAATTATGATTATGATCACAAATATTTGTTGGAGCTATCGGGTGCTTACAATGGTACCGACAGATTTAATGAAAAATTTGGCTTTTTCCCTTCGGTAGCATTAGGCTATAACATTGCAGAAGAGCAATTTTTCAAGAATGCACTTCCTGTAGTCAATACCTTGAAGTTAAGAGGTTCTTACGGAATAGTGGGTACTGCTGATTTGGGTGGCTTTAGATATTTGTATTTAGAGACATTCAATATCGTAACCGGAGTAAATTCATATAATTTTGGTGAACAGAATGTTAACATTTCCGGTATTACAGAAGGTACACTAGCTAATCCAGATGTAACCTGGCAAAAAGAAAGAAAGGCTGATGTTGGTATCGAATTTGGGATTTTTAAAAATACCCTAACCGGATCCTTAACAGGCTTTAGTAACGAACGTTATGACATCTTATACAACCGCCAGACCATACCTCTATATGCTGGTATCGGAACCCCTCCGCCACAAAATTTAGGACGCATTTCCAATAAGGGAATTGAAATAGAGCTTGCTTATAAAGGAAAAGTGGGTGAAGTAGGTTATAATATAGGCGCGATGTATTCGTATGCAAAGAATAAAATCCTGGAAAAAGACGAAGCACCTAAGCTTTATCCGTGGTTGGTACAAACAGGAAGGTCTATTGGGGTAGAGCAAATGTATTTTTTTGATGGCTTTTATTCGGTAGAGGAGGCCGCTAAAATTAAAGAAGAAACAGCTGCGCTTGCGGCCAAAACAATAACCAAAAGAACTATAGCTACTCCTGTACAAGCGTTTGATCCCATTGCAGGTATGCTAAAATATAGGGATTTAAATGACGACGGTGTCATCAATACTAATGACCTCGCATACAGCGGTTATTCAAATCTACCAAGTACAAATGTGAGCTTAAACCTGGGTGTTAGCTATAAAAACTTTGCTGTAAGTGCGCTGTTTGTTGGTGCGTTCAACTTTAATTATCGTATTAGTAATGCCGGAGGAGATTCCTTTTGGTCTAATCCGACCACTTTAACTTTGGGCCGGTGGACTCCGGAAACTGCAGCTAGCGCAACCAACCCGATTTTATTGTATGGACACGATTATCAAAGTTCTACACAAAATTCGTCTTTTTGGTCTGAAAAGAGCTATTACATCAGACTGCGTTCCGTTGATTTTTCATACACTTTCGATAATACATTTGCCAAAAGAATTGGGCTATCTAATTTGCGGCTTATTGCAAATGCAAGTAACCTGTTTACAAAAAGCAATGTGTATAAAAAATATGGATTGGATCCGGAAAGTACGGCAACAGGGACCTCTGGCTTAGGAGCTTATCCAATGCAACGTTTATTTAATATTGGTTTAAATGCTTCATTCTAAAAAAATACTTACATGAAATATTTTTATATCAAAACATTATGTTTTATAGCAATTGTTGGCATTTTTAGTAGCAGTTGTAAAAAAGGAAATTTCCTGGACCCGGTAAATTTGGGTCTGGATACAAAAGCGGTCTTTACCGATAGTGTGCGTACTATGCAATATCTGGCTAGTATTTACAACGTGTTGGATGTAAATATTCCCAACGGAAGGTATGATGCCAATAGCTTTGGAGTCCCTACCGGCCAGTTAAGCGATGAGTCGGTGTCAAAATGGTCTGACGGAATTTTTCCGGGCTATGTATCGTCAAACACCTATAATTCGGCTTTTCGGACTCAAACTACAAATAACTGGACCACGCATTACGGAAAAATCCGCGCTGTTAATATTTTGTTAAAAGAGATTGAGGCAGGTCCGCTAAACATCGCAACAAAAAACAGAATAAAATTTGAAGCGCGGTTTTTGAGAGCTTTTTATTATGCAACATTATTAAAGTTTTACGGAGGTGTACCTTTAGTGGGCGATGAAGTAAAACCCGCAGATACTCCTTTTGATATTCTTCGCGGAACTTATGCAGATGGAGTAAACTACGTAGTTTCAGAGCTGGATGCTATCGCACCCGGCTTACCTTTAGAATACACAGGAATTGATTACGGACGCATTACAAGGGGTGCTGCGCTGGCCCTAAAAGCTAAAATATTGTTGTATGCAGCGAGCCCTTTCTTTAACGGGGGTGGAGAAACAACCAATCCTAACCAAATCGGGATTATAGGCTATCCAAACAATGATCCTGCCCGTTGGCAGAAGGCAATGGATGCTGCAAAAGCCGTAATAAGCCTGAATAAATATAGCCTGGTTACAGGGCCAAAAGGCATTGGTTTTTACCAGTTGTTTTTACAACGTGTTAACACGGAGTATATTCTGCCATTAATGCAGGCTCCAAATACTTTTATTGAGCAATTTGGATTGCCACCGTCAAGAAATAGTGGTATCGGTGGTACTTTTGGAATGCTGGAGATGCCAACGCAGAATTTGGTAGATCGTTTTACAACTATTGATGGTAAGCCTGCGGTTGCCGGCAATCCTTTATACAATCCAAATGAGCCTTACAGAAGAAGAGACCCTCGTTTTTATCACAGCATTATTTTTAATGGCGCTAAATACACAAACAGAACTGCAGGATATTCAGAGGTATTTACTTATTTCGGGGCAGCTGAAGACGGCTTTGTACCTGAGTTGGGTACCAACGGTACAAAAACGGGCTATTTCAACCGTAAAATGTGCGATTCAACTGTTACTGCAAACGGGGTTGGTTCAAACACAAACAGGGTTTTTCCAATCATCAGGTTTGCCGATATTAAATTAATGTACGCAGAGGCAGCTAACGAAACGGGACAACCTGACATTGCACTTCAGGAATTAAAAGATATCAGGGATCGTGCGGGGATTTTGCCGGGTAATGATGGAAACTATGGACTTCCTGTTTCTCCTACAAAAGACGAGCTACGAATCATTATTCAGGATGAACGAATGGTTGAGCTTGCTTTTGAAAATCAGCGGTTTTGGGATATTAAACGTTGGAATTTAGGAAAAGTATTGATCAATGGTCCGTTGACCTCAATGAGAGTTAACAAAGTGGGCACTTCATATACCTATGAACGCAGAAGTTTAGCAACAGTAAGAAGATTTACTGTTCAAAGTCAACTATGGCCAATTCCACAGCGAGAATTAGATAATAATTTCAATTTCCAACAAAATCCAGGATGGTAATTCTGGCTTAATCAATTAGAAAAATGGCAAAAGATATATATATCAAGAAGGGTGTATTGATAACGATTTTACTGTTTGCAGCAAATACCATGTATGCACAACAGCAAACCAGTCAAGAAAAGCCCCAGACAGACACCGCTAAGGTTTACCGCCTTCCCAATAAGTCATTGTCCTATCCGGTACTTTATGGGCAGGAAGTGAAAGATGAACACAACATTAGCTCATTGGGTTATTTAAAAGGCAAAGAATTGGAGACCACTCCATCTACCTTTATTTACTACCCTTTAACAGGCAGAATAGCAGGATTGGCAACCTTTCAGAGTTCCGGTATTCCGGGCGCTGACAATGTAACTTTTAATATCCGTGGACGCTCTTCTCCAATTGTATTGGTTGATGGTGTCGTGCGTCCATTATCGTCTATCAATCCCGAACAAATAGAATCGGTTACGATTTTAAAAGATGCACTATCATTGGTTACCTTAGGACAAAGAAGCATGAACAATGCTGTGCTATTTACCACTAAAAAAGGAAACCGTGGCGCTGATTATTTTAATTTCAATGTAAAAGCACAATACGGCGTACAATCTCCGGTAAGCAAAAGAGCATTTTTAAATGCATATGATTATGCTACACTTTACAACGAAGGTTTGGGGAATGAGGGGCAGAACCCTTTATACAGTCAACAGGCATTAAATGCTTATAAAAACCAGACCAATCCATTCTTATATCCTGATGTAGACTGGCGCAAGCAACTATATAAGAAAAATGCCGGGTTTAATCGTTACACCCTTAATGCAGAGGGTAGGGCGAAGTCAGCCGGATATTTTGTCTCTCTGGATTATTTGGATCAAAAGGGATTGTTAAACGAATCTGCCAACAACCTGTATTCGACAAATACCAATTACAAGCGTTACATTTTTCGTTCTAATATAAATCTAGACGTTACTAAAGATTTGGCTGTGTTTCTGAATATTTTCGGCCGTATAAATACAGGTAGTAATCCAGGAAACGGTGACACGAATGGTATACTTAATGAAATAAATAATACCCCTAATAATGCCTACCCAGTATTTAATCCAAATGGAAGCCTGGGTGGAAATTCAAATTATACCAATAATCTTTGGGGGAGATCGACAAGCTCAGGTTATTCTCAATCGTTAGAAAGAGAAGGTTATTTTGATACAGGATTTAAATATAATTTAAATTCCCTGGTAGAAGGCTTATGGCTAAGCAGTAAGGTTTCTTACAGCAATAATGTTTTGCTAAACACCAACAGGAGTAAAGCTTTTGAGGTTTTTAATTATAGTGAAAGTACGCCTGGCACACCTTCATATACACAGCTAACGACCAATACCACTCAAGTCAATACCACAGCCGTAAATGATTACAGTCAGCAGTTTTACGCTGAGGCAGCCATAGGTTACAGCCAAAAGTTTGGTAAGGAAGAAATCAGCACTTTTATCAATGCTAATCTCGATAGTCGGAGGGAATTCGATAATGGTCAATTACCCAATCGTTTCAAGACCCTTGCGGGTAGTTTTAAATTTATCCATGATGATAAATATATAGCTGAGGTTGCGGCATCATATGCAGGTAACGATTATTATCTGAGTGGAAAAAAGGCAGGGTTTTTCCCGGCGGCCGGGCTCGGATGGAATTTGCATAAGGAAGGCTTTATGCAATCTCTTAAATTTTTTAACACACTTAAAATCAGAGGTTCTTATGGCCTTACCGCCAATTCTGAATCTGGATACTATACCTATCAAAGAACTTATATTGGCGCCAATGGCTACGTATTTAATAACACTACTGCAGGGGGTATCGGCGAGGGGCCTTTGCCTTACGTAAGAACTTATGCAGAGGCTTTAAAGGCGAATATCGGGCTTGATATGACTTTTGCTGCCGGCCGTGGTTGGTTTGCTGTAGATTATTTTAATAATAAGCAAAGTAATTTGTTAGGGCAAATTCCGCAAGGATCAGATTTGCTTGGAATGAATTACCCACAAGGTAATATAGGAAAGAACACGTATACTGGCTATGAGTTTAATTTAGGATGGACAGATCAAATAGGTGGTCGTTTTAAATACGAGGTGTCAGCTAATTTGACAACACTTAACGGAACTGTTACCGAAAATGGCGAAGCGGCACAACCTTTTTCGTGGCTACAGAGAAACGGACAAAATGTAAACCAGATTTACGGATACATTGCAGATGGCTTTGTAACCGCGGCTGGACAAGGACCGGTAGTAGCAGGTTATCAATCTATTGCAGGCGATGTAAAGTATAAGGATCTAGATGGCAATGGCTATATTGACCAAAACGACGTTACTGCGATCGGCAATGATAAACCGATTGTGTTTTATGGGTTGAATACCCAATTGAGCTACGACCGTTTTTATCTTTCTTTCCTGTTTCAAGGAATGCAAAATTCTCAAGTAGTTATCGGTGGAAATACGGTTCTTCCATTTACTAACGGCGGCAAGGGGCAAGCTTATCCGCATAACCTGGAAAGATGGACGCCAGAAACAGCCGCTACTGCAAGTTTTCCAAGAATTAGCATAGGCAACAATTTAAATAATTATGCAACTTCCAGTTTATGGGTTCGCAACACGAATTTTATACGGCTGAAAAACCTGGAAATTGGGTACAACCTTAGCAATAAGATTTTGGAAAAAGCAAAGATCAGGAACATCCGGTTGTTTGCAAACGGCGTGAATTTGTTTACAATATCACCATTTAAGTTTGGGGATCCTGAGATGCCCGCTACAGACTATAGTTTGCAAAAAGTTATCAATACAGGTTTATCTGTTACTTTTTAATGGTCCACTAATTCGAAAATTGAAATGAAAAAAATACACATATCAACATATTTAAGTTGTGCATTCCTCGGGATGGCAATACTAACCAGTTGCCAGAAATATGAAGCTGAACCACTAAATATTACTAAACCCAGTGATGTTTACGACCCGCTTGATTCAGCAGGCGTACTATTGCAGCAAAGGGTGAATAATCTATATTCCACGTTGCCTCAAGGTTTTAACCGCCTAAGCGGTACATTGCCATTAGACGCAGCAACCGATGATGCTATCGCTACTCTGCCCGGACAGAACACAGAGCTATTGTCTAAATCGTTGCTTACCGCTGGTGTTACAAATCCAGATGAGTACTGGAAAAAGGGCTATGCCGCTATTCGTAATGCCAATGATTATTTCGCTTACGAGAACAAGGTGCCGGCCGTGGTGGCGAGCACAACTGCCCTTACCATAGCCAGAAAAGAACAGTTTAAGACAGAAGTTCGCTTTATCAGAGCCATGCAGTACTTCGAGTTGATTAAACGATATGGCGGCGTGCCGCTAATTGGAAATGCGATTTTTGATGATCAGCACCCAATCAACGTACCCCGAAACACTTACCAGGAATGTGTAGATTATATCGTTTCTGAATGTGATGCGCTGATAACCGGTAATAATTTTCCAACTGGCGCAGCATTTGTTGTAGGCCGAGTGACCAAAAATGCTGTTTTAGCCTTAAAAGCCAGGGTATTACTGTACGCTGCCAGCCCTTTAAACAATGTCAGCAACGATGCAGTTAAATGGCAAGCCGCCGCCGATGCTTCAAAAGTACTTTTAGGTGCCATTACCGAAGCAAATCTATATTCGTTATTAGAGGCCAGTTATAACAATGCCTTTCTTGTCCGTACCAGTAAAGAGTTGATCTTTGGTTTTCATTTGGCCAATAATACCAGCTTAGAGCTGCAATTATCGCCGGTAGGTTATGTTTTTCCCGGGCAGATCAGCACAGGGAATGTAAGCCCAACCCAGGACCTGGTGGATGCTTTTCCCAACCTGGATGGATCAGCATATGTTGCTGGTACCGCCACTCAGAATCCCTATACCAACCGTGATCCGCGTTTGGCATTAACTGTATTTTATAACGGCTTGCCATGGTTAAACAGACCTGTAGAAACTTTTATAGGCGGAAAGGATAACCTGGAAGGGCAAGTCGGAACGACAAGAACCGGATATTATCAAAGGAAATTTTTAGGTAATTTAAATACAGCGCTGAGCTTTAGTGCCCAAACACGTACCTGGCCAATTTTTAGAACTGCCGGGATTATGTTGGATTACGCAGAAGCGGTTAATGAGGCAGGCAACCAAAACGATGCATATGCAGTATTGAAAACAATTAGAAAAAGAGCCGGTATTACTGCAGGAACAAATGGAATGTATGGGTTGGCTATTGGAATGAATACTTCAGATATGCGGACGGCTATCAGATTAGAACGCAGAATTGAATTGGCTTTTGAGGAACAACGCTTTTGGGATGTCCGCAGATGGAAAATTGGGGGGGTGGTTGCCAATAAAAATCTTACAGGCATCCGCATTGTCAAAAATCCAGATGCTACATTAACTTATACCCGTTTTGTAGCTGATAAGATTTCGTTCAGCAGTGACAAATACAATCTTTACCCTATCCCGTTTAATGAGATTTTAGCAAATCCTGCCGTTAAGCAAAACGTTGGGTATTAAAAAAATGTAGATATGAAAGCAAACAGAAGAAAATTCCTTCAACAACTGGCCGTTGGATCAGGGGCACTGACACTAGGATTGCCTGATTTTGTTAAGGCGAACGATGGTGAAGAGACCATTTCGGACTCTTTTAACGGCTATGGTTCAGCACCCAGATTTAATATGAGCGGTTACGCAGCGCCAAAGATTGACAAGGTGAAGATAGGTATCATTGGATTGGGAATGAGGGGGCCAGGTGCAGTAAACCGATTGTCTAATATTGAAGGTGTTGAGATTAAAGCACTTTGTGATAAATTACCAGAAAGAGCTACCGCAGCACAAAGGTATTTGGTAAACAAGGGGTTGCCAAAAGCCGCTGAATATTCGGGAGAGAACGGCTGGAAGACGATGATCGACAAAGAAGGGCTCGATCTTGTCTACACCTGCACGCCCTGGGATTTGCATACGCCAATTGCCGTTTACGCCATGGAAAGTGGATGTCACGTCGCTACAGAAGTCCCGGCTGCATTAACGATAGAAAATTGCTGGAAATTAGTAGATACTTCAGAAAGAACACGAAAGCATTGTATGATGCTGGAAAACTGCTGCTATGACTTTTTCGAGATGCTTACTTTAAATATGGTTCGCAATGGTATGTTTGGTGAGCTGATTCATGCAGAGGGTGCTTATAACCACGATTTATTAAGCCTTAATTTCAACAAAAAGGGATATCAGGATATGTGGCGGTTAAAGAAGAATATCAATTTTAATGGAAATTTATATCCTACCCATGGTCTGGGGCCGATTGCTCAATGTATGAACATCAACAGGGGAGATAGAATGGATTATCTGGTTTCTGTTTCCTCCAATGATTTTCTAATGGGTGCAGAAGCAGAAAAACGAGCGCAAAAAGATGAATTCTATAAACAATTTGCGGGCAAAAACTATCGTGGAAATATGAATGTTACGACCATT
Organism: Pedobacter frigoris; assembly: GCF_032678645.1. GTDB lineage: Bacteria > Bacteroidota > Bacteroidia > Sphingobacteriales > Sphingobacteriaceae > Pedobacter > Pedobacter frigoris_A. Next base: position 3,402 of record NZ_JAVTSP010000008.1, on the reverse strand, counting down.
AAAACGGTTAAAGGGAAAACCATGATGTTGCAACACGATGTGACAACACCAAGACCATATTCCAGGATTCATTTATTGAGTGGTACAAAAGCTTTCGCCAGCAAATATCCTGAACCAGAACGTATCGCGTTTGGAGAGAGATGGGTAAAAGAAGCAGAGCTCAAAAAATTGTATGATACATACAGCCCTCCCATCATCAAACATGTTGGCGAGATTGCGAAGAAAGTAGGCGGCCACGGTGGAATGGACTTTATTATGGACTGGCGTTTGATTGACTGTCTACGAAATGGATTGCCACTGGATCAGGACGTTTATGATGCTGCGGCATGGAGCTGTATAGTTCCGTTAAGTGGAAAATCTGTAGCTAAAAAATCGACTAGTATTGATATTCCTGATTTTACGAGAGGAGCCTGGGCAAGTAACAAGCCTGTAAACCTTACACTGGATGGTGGCGGCAATACTTTAATAAGAGGTCAAAAATAACCTATAAGGTTTTATCAAACCAGTTGTAAAAGCTCCGGATTTATCCGGAGCTTTTTTTTTAATCATTTATATTATTGGATAAATTTACAGTATATTGTATTGATAATCAGTACTTTGTAAGGTATTTATTTTTTGATTTGTGTGTTTTTATATTGGGAATTATAGAGCTTTGCTTGAAGTAAATCTCCCACCATTGGTTGGAGATTTAATTAACTAACATTTAAGCATTATGGAATTAGAAAAACAACAAACACAGTTCATTTTAGAGATTAAAGATAAAGTAAGAAGCGCACAGTATGAAGCGCTGAAAGCGGTTAATACCCAGCTGATCAATTTGTATTGGGAAATTGGAAAGTCGATTACGGAAAAGCAGAAAGATGGTTGGGGGAAAGCGATAGTTCCAAAGCTATCTTTGGAGCTGCAAAAAGAGTTTCCTGGTATGTCAGGGTTTTCGGTAACAAATCTATGGTATATGACACAGTTTTACTCTGAATATTATTTAGTTACAAATCTCCAACCATTGGTTGGAGAAATTAGCTGGAGTAAGCATTTGATCATTTTTTCCAAATGCAAAGACAACCAACAGCGTGAATTCTACATCAAAGCAGAGTTATTTAAATACCCATCCCGTCATCCTGAATTTTTCATTAGTATCTGTTGATTTTGGTATTCAAGAGCACTTCGTGGTTTATTTCAGGATGACGGAGGTACAAGATGGAAGTTATAAAATTTAGAAGATAATGACGGTGTAGTGGCGGTGTAAAATTCAAAATGTTTTTAACGAGGATGTTATTTAATGGTTCTGAAGCAGTATTTAAATCTGTGTGTCGGCTGAATTTATTTTCTTTTAAACAGGCCTTGAAATAGCATTCAGGGCCTGTTTTTTATTTAAGTCCTTGAGTGTTATTTATACACTGCTTTTTTTGGGTGGTTTATTGCAGAAATATTATGGAGCTTTGTATTGTAATTTTATTATACTTTAGAAGTAATATGGCGAATTCGAATATATTAATCTATCAGACTGAAAATGGTGATACTAAGATTGAAACGTGGCTCGAAGATGAGACGGTATGGTTGACCATTGACCAAATGACTCAACTTTTTCAAAAGTCGCGGTCTACTATAAATGAACATATATTAAATATTTTTGAGGAACAGGAATTGGAAGATAAACTGGTTATGAGAAAAATCGGAATTTCCGATTTTTCTACAAAACCGACTAATCATTACAATCTTGATGTAATCATATCAGTTGGTTACCGGGTAAAAAGTCATCAAGGCACTAAGTTTCGGCAATGGGCAACGGCAAGGCTTAGAGAATACATTGTCAAAGGATTTACAATGAATGATGAATTGCTTAAGCAAGCAGGTGGTGGCAACTATTTTGATGAATTGTTAGCCCGTATCCGGGACATTCGTTCTTCTGAAAAAGTTTTTTGGAGAAAGGTGCTGGATATTTATTCGACAAGTATCGACTACGACCCTAAACTTGAAATGTCTGTTTTGTTTTTTCAAACCGTCCAAAATAAAATGCATTGGGCAGCTCATGGACATACCGCCGCCGAAATTATTTATGAGCGAATTGATGCCAGTAAACCAAATTTAGGTCTAACCAATATGAAGGGAAGCCGTCCAACTAAGCAAGAAACTGAAATTGCAAAGAACTACTTGAATGAAACCGAACTTAACTTGCTTAACAGAATGGTGACAGCTTATCTGGAACTTGCGGAATTGCAGGCTCTGAATAGAAAGCCAATGTATATGAAAGACTGGATTGAGCGGTTGGATGATTTCGTAAAGATGACCGGTAATGAGATTCTTCAAAATGCAGGTACTGTTAGTCATAAACAAGCGTTGGAAAGGGCAGGTATAGAATTCGAAAAGTATAAAAAGCAAAACGAGACTGAATTAACGACGGTTGAAAGACATTTTATCGCACAAATAGAAACAGCGAATAAAAAGCTGAAGAAAAAATAAACCAGTCCTTGAGCGTTATTTATACACTGCTTTTTTTTGTGTGGTTTATTGCTAAAATATTATGGAGCTTTGTATTGTAATTGCGTAACTTTAAAGTAACGGGGTAATAACTTATAATTCATGGCTGCTTATAGCACATATACCGATCAGGAACTGTTGTCTTTATTGAAAGAGGGAGACCATGCAGCTTTTAATGAGGTGCATCACCAGTACTATGCTTTGCTGATTCGTTATGCATATAACATTATCAAGGATAAGGAGGCATGTAGTGATTTGGTGCAGGATGTCCTGGTGTGGTTTTGGGAGCACCGTGAGCAACACCAGATGAGCAGCATAAAAGGATACCTGATTATGGCTGTAAAGTATCAGGTTTCTAATGTAATCAGAAAGGGTAAGGTGCGGGAAAATTATGTGCTTTCTGCTTTGAATGCCCCGGGTTATTCATTAAATGAAGAAAGCCTGGAGCTAAAGGAGTTGCAGGCTGTAATCGAAAGTTTTATACAGCAGCTCCCTGATAAATGCGGGGAGATCTTTAGGATGAGCAGAGAAGAGCAGCTGACCAATAAGGAGATAGCGGCTAAACTGGGTATATCGGAAGTTACAGTGGCTGTACAGATCAAACGGGCTTTGGATAAACTAAAAGGTAATCTTGGTAAAATGTATTTCTGGATACATTTCTTTGTTTAATAATAGTAAGTATTAATTCAGTTTTTTGGATTATAAATAAACTTATTGTATTGATTATCCAATATATTGTATTGATAATCAGATAATTGTAAATATTTTTTTTCGAATTTAGTTGGTCTTTTTGCTGGAAAGTGCAGAGCTTTGTGAGCATCTCAAATGATGCTTAAAATAAGCTATGAATAAAATACAAAAAAACTCCTTCCCACTTTTTGAAAGCGTAAAAACCGTGATTACCGAAACCCAGCAGTATGTGGT
>NZ_JAVTSP010000007.1:0-236743 GCF_032678645.1 Pedobacter frigoris | reverse complement strand
TCAAATAGAAATATTTTACCTAATTAATCAATTTATTAAATAATAATCCAATTATTTGAACAAATCATTCCTCGTACATATTTTGATTCATAGTTATGATTCAAAATAAATGGAGTATCAAAAAACATCGTGGACATATTACCCACTAAAGCCTTCTTTAAAAAGAAGGCCCTTTTTCCGTAATTTTCTTCTAATTCTAAATTATCCGAATATCAACATTAGTGTCCTTCCGCCGAGGAATAAAATGAAAAGTGATATACTTCCAAATATCACTCCCAGTTTATACTTTAATTTAGGGTCAATCTTATACACGAGAGGTGTCAAGAGGCCGCAAACCATGCAGCCAAGATAAACATAGGTTAATATTCTGCTTACAATATGAAACAACGGCGTAGGGTTTGGTGGATTATTAAAAATTCCAGTTTTGCTGACCTCCCAAAAAGTTTTTATACCACCAAAAGGCATCAGAACAAACATGAGGAATTGAAGCAGGCAAACAACAAAAGCGATATAATATAATCTTTTCATAGTTTTATAAGTCAGGACAATCTTTAGATAAGGTACTTAACGGTTTCAATCCTTGCAAGACATCTTTTACTATATTCCAATTTGGCCTTGAAATTTCAGGAGATAATGTGATAGCAATTCCATCGTGAGCAGTTACATAACTTGCTATACCTTGTTCAGTAAATGCCTTAACTTGAGAAGTTGAAAGCTTTAATGTTTTGAAGCGGTCACACTTTGTGACCAGTTCATTGGTTTCTTGCTTATTTAATCCAAAACAAAATCTTTCAGGAAACCGTTCTTTATTCCTCTTTACAGCTTGATTTAATGCTTTTGTCTCCACTCCATACAAAACCGCCAGGTCTCTATCCATCATCACCTGCTTCCCCACACATATCGTCATCCTGACCTGTAGCGCAGCGGAAAGCTACGCAGTAAATTTATTTCAGGATCCCGGAATAGAAAGTCCACCCTGCAAGTGCGAGATGCTAATGAAAAATTCAGCATGACGGCAATCTATTATCAATTTATTAAATACAATCCAATTATTTGAACAAATCACTCCTCAAATAATACCAAGTTCCTCCACTCTTCTTCCGCTCCCACCTGTATTCAGCTAACCTGCGATAGAATGTGCTACTGGTGATACACAACAAATCCATAACCGCAGCTTTAGTAAGCCATACCTCTTCTTCAGGCACGGCGTCAGGCAAAACTAGTTTCATTGCTTTCATGAGCATCATTAATTCTTGTTGGTGTTCGTAAAGTAAGTTCAGCTTTTCCAGGACTACTTCACATAGAGATTCGTTCTTCATTTAATAGGTTTAATTAGGCCACAAAACTAAAAAGACCGAATAAAATCTGAGTTCCCATTTGGCCACTCAAACCAAAATTTTGCTAAAGTTTACCCCTGTTTCGTCTCAGCGATTTTAAGGAAGTTGACAAGTAACTGGCTATATCAACATCCTTGATCGGACTCGACCTTACCGGAAGCAATCCTTTAAAGGCTTTATAAAATTCCAACACCCGGTCTTCGGCCAGCATGGCCAGGAATGAACTACGTCTTTCTTTTTTCATCTCTAAATAATTTAGTGCCGTCTGCAATGCAAGCGCTTTCAGCGGTGGCCACTCTTTATAGATTTCTTCCATTGCAGTATGACTGATACTCCATACCAACGTACCTTTCGTAGCCGTTATCGTATGCGCAGCATCCTCCCGCTTCATAAAAGCATTCAATGCAACAATTGTATTTTCCCTGTAAATACTTTCTGTAAAAGGCACAGCATCCAAATACCCATGCACGGTGACCAGCCCACTTACTACATAATAAGCGTTCTTAGGTTTCTCGCCCTGAAATTCCAGGATTTTGTCTTTTTTGTAAAGAGGCTCTACAGTCATCCTGATCCATAGAAATTCCTCAAATCCTTCCGGCAATGGAACATCAGGATAGATATTACGTAATAGGGTCATTAGTTTTTCAAAGGTTTTTCTGTTGTTTAACATTTATTTTTCATTGTATTGGTTATTTTGATGATTTTGAGAAATTGGTTCCCAATCTTCCTGTTCCTCCTCACTTAACCGTTATGTATTTGTAATCCCTGTTCATTCACCGATTTTTGTCATTCAGAGCACAGCGAAGAATCTAACCCACTATTCATTTTATTCACAAACTATAATTCATTAGTTTATTATTTAAAAAATTTCATCCCTAAATATTGTCGCTAAAAAAACCGCATTTCCATGCGGTTTTTTTTTATTTAGTCCCTCCTCTATTGTCATCCAGAGCATCGCGAAGGATCTCAATTCCTTGCATTGTTTCTCAAAACTTTGACTAAAGTTAGCCTAGCTCACTACTCTTTATCCTCACTCATCGCCCTCATCCCATACACCAAAGCCTCTTCCAACGTTTTCACGCCATCACCAATCCTCATATCCACATCATCCTCCCCATTGAACACAGTGATATACGCGCGGTCTACTCTATAGCGCAACCAAAGATCTTCCACTGTTATCTTTCCCAAATCCTCCAAACGCACTATACTAAACTCAACCATAAACTCTTCTGCATACATATCCTCAGACCACAGCATCACCTCCCTCATATCATCATCCGTCTGCTCCTGCAAATAATAACCCAGGGTCACCTGACCCGGATCAAAAGAACTCACGCTCACATCATGCTGATTAATAAATCCCACAAGCTCCCTGTCTCTCATCAGGAAATCCAGTAAGCTCGCCGCTGTTATTTTTTTATTTGTTTTCATTTTTTATTTTTTTTTTGTCATCCAGAGCATCGATTTTGTCATCCAGAGCGAATGCGAAGGATCTAAAAAGGGCGGAGAGCTGCTCAAGAACCATAACGCATGTTAAAATTTCCACTCCCCGCAACCTTTTATTTTTCATAGATTATTTAAGCTCAATACTAAACCCCACTTCCTCCACCGGCAAACATTGATGATCATCACACACCATAAATTCCACCGTCCCGGTTAGAATTGTCTTTACACCCGGCTTCTTCAGTTTTATTATCTGAACAAAATCAACCTTGTCCTTGTAATACCACACATCAACTCCAAAAGCTTCTTCATGCACTTTATGCATCTCACCTACTTCCTTAACCTTCCCACCCAATAGCACCAAAGGGTTCTTAGCAAAAGTCACTTTCGTAGCCGAAGGCCCACCATCAGGCGTATTCTGGCTATAGATATGCCAGCCCTTCTCTATCACCGCAGTCATACTCACCTTTTGCATTCCAGTCTTACCCCTTTACCGACGCAGCCATAAAACTCCATTTAACAGGTTTAAATATATGAGCTTGTAGTACTACACCAAGCAACACAAAACCCAGGATGATCAATAGTGTCTTTTTCACAGTCTATTTACCCTTCCCTTCTCCCAAAAGCGCCCCAATAATCTCCTTCAAATCGTTACCCAGCGTCTTCTCGCCCGGTCGAATGATCTTTGTTCCTCCTTTTCCGCTGAAATAATCAGTTTGTATAACAACACCGTCCTTATCCAGAAGAATATAACCAGGTATGGCAGCTAATCCGAATATATTTAGCTCCGCTAAATCGATATTATCTATACCATTGTCCCATTTTAGGTTTTCCTGGGCCATAGCTTTCTTCCAGGCGGTCTCACTCTTGTCGGTGGAAATGCCAAGTACATTAAAGCCCTTTGAACGGTAAGCTTCATAAACTTCCTTTATTTTTGGAATAGCATCCCGGCAAGGTCCACACCAACTGGCCCAGAAATCTATCAAAGTATAATCAGATTTCGAGGCAATATCCAAAACACTTTGTGTCGTACCTTCTGGCGATGAGATCTTAAAATCAGGCATGCGTTTTCCCATCGCAAGTTCGACCTGCTTTTTTTCAATCATGATATTATGCCGTTCATCGTCGATGTATTTCAGCAAGCCCTTGCCATAAGAACTGATCTTGATTTGAATAGGTAAACTGTCATAAGCACGTTGCTTTTCATCCAAATCCAATGCAACAGAACCTCTAATCAGTAAAGGCACTATGAACGAATTTTTGTTGCCACTGAAATATTGATTTGCAAATTTTTTCCAGCTTCCATAAGCAGTTTTGAATTTGGCACCTAATGTATCTGGACTACTAAGGAGCTTTTCCATTATCACGTCAATTGATGTGGTCTCGCGCTGGATTTCAGACAGATTATCTCTATATATAGTTATTAGTCTATTTACCTCATTCAGATATTCGCCATTACTTTTATGATAGTTTCTATAAACTGTCGTTGCAGGGGAACCAGTAATATTAAAATCTGGCCATTTTTCGGATAACCCAGTTATGCTGATTCTTGGTGCATCTATAAACAACTGAATCATACCACTCCATCTTTCAGGTTTAAAAACAGTTGTATCTATAGCTATGTAGTACATGACATCTGTTACGGCATTATCAAATAGAAACTGGAAACCTCCACTTTTTGATAACACAGATGCTATCGTATCAATTTTACCCATTTTATTTTGCACCATTAAGGTTAACTTTATTTTCGCAGGTAATCCCTTAATATTTCCAGAAATCGTATGCTTTTCAGCCTTTTGGGCACATATCCCGTTCCCCACAGATACTATTTGTACAAAACACAAGACCAGTATCACAATTATATTTTTTTTCATTGTTTAAATTTTTAAGATTTTTAATATTTATTCTGAAAGTAATTTTTTAACAAGTGGCTCAAAATCTCCGGTTAAAAGCAAATCATTGTACATGATCAATTTTCCATCCTTACCAAGCAAAAGCAATTGGGGCACCCCAATAAAGCCATAGGCATTAAAGATCTTTTTTCCTAAACTATTGGGATTTATATAACCGGATTTGGCATCTCCTCCAAGCAGCATCACAGGCCAGTCTGCACCTATTTTTTCATGTATCACTAGAACTTTCTCTCTATCTTCTTCAGGATGATATGCCGCCGATATTACTACAAATCCCTGATTTTTATATCGGTCATAAATTTGTTTGATAACTGGCATCCTAGCGATACAGGTACTACAGCTTGTGGTCCAAAAATCAACCAGCACTACTTTTCCACGAAGTTCTGTTAAGTCAACTTCCTTACCCTCAACATCCTTGTGTTTCAACTCAAAAGGCACTTTCCGTAATTTAAGTACAGCTAATTGTTTTGTTATCCAACCCCTTACCTGGAGATTCGGTGTATCTTTATACCTATTTAGAAACACAAGGTATTCATCTGCATTGTAGCCATAAATCGTGCTGTTAGTGAAAATCTCTGGAATGAACCTGAATCCATCATTTAGTCTGGTTATTTTTTCGTTTTTTTTCAACCCAATAATAGCAGTTTCAAAAGCATCTTGAACCTTGGCCAGGTAAAGCCCCTTGTCATTTCTGAAAGCTTTATTATGACCTCTTTCATAAATAAGACCTATTTCTTGGGTTCTCAACATGTTTTTCTTTTCTCCTGGAATATCAGGGTCATTTAAAATTAAGCTCCTTATCTTGACACGTTCCTTATCATAAGCATTTAGCTTCTCCCAGTCAATCTCCGCATTATAGTAACCATACTCACCATCGAGTTTGGCCTTTAAACCTCCATCCAAATCTTTGTAGAATAAAGGGTCTTCAGTGCAACTGGTAAACCAAAATATTCTTCTTCTATCTTCTGGAAATTGTTTCCAGAAATTCAAACCTAAGTTCCAGTCCCTATTAATACGAGTATAAATTGACTTAAACCACGTAAAGGAGCCAGGCTGTTGTTGTTCCGTCTCTGATGTGTCAAAAAGTGCGCCCCAGGCGATATCAGCCTCAGTTTTTGGAGACCGTTGTGCCATTATTTTTCCAAATAATAGGCACAGCAATCCAATAAATAGAATTGATCTTTTCATTTTTGTGTATATAAAATTTATTTTAATAAAAATTACCAGCCAGGATTTTGCGCGATTCCAGTCTGTTCAAGAATATTGTCAGGAATTGGGAATACATATTTATAACTGTTAGGATCCAGACTATAGGTCACCCCTACTACAGTTCTTTTAAGCGTTAAAATAAAGCGCGAATCTTTGTTCAATCTGCGCAGATCCATCCAACGAATTCCCCTGAACAACAATTCTTTTTTTCTTTCGGTCAGTACAAGTTGCAGTGCTTCCTCTGCATTAGCTGCTACAAAAGGAACGAAAGGCACTTTATTATCCCAGCGCTTTCTCATTAATATGTTCAGATCATTTAGAGCCTCAGCAACTTTACCATCACGAGCATAACATTCTGCCCTGGTCAGATATACCTCATCCGTAGCCAGACCAGTAAAAAGAGAGCCGGCAGACGTATTTTCGTAACTTCCCTTAAAGGAAATACTCTGGTTCGTATTCGTTCTAAAAAATCTGGTTCTGCGCAAATCATTTGCGCTATACATCCCAAACCAATCAGCATCTATAAACCATGTGCTCAAAGGAAAACTAGGAACAAAGCAAGTGTGCCAGATCACTTCCTTATTATAGCGACCGATGAAGCTTGCACTTGCGGAAAGATCATTGTAGTCCAATAATTCGGCATATTGCTTTAAGCTATTGTCTGCTGCTATAAAAGCATTCGCATAATCGCCCATACTTAGATATACCCTGGCCATCAATGCATTTACAGCACTGGCAGAACCTCTAGTCAAAATTTTTGGGCGTATCGGCAGCAAATTTTTCGCTTCATTCAAGTCGCCCAAAATCTGCTCATAAGTTTCTTTTACAGTACTTCGTTTTGATGGTATCGTAATATCTGAAGAAGTCCTTAATACAATACCTAAATCATTATTGTTACCTGTGAGATCAAAGGGTGGGGCATACACCTGCGCAAGATTAAAAAAAACACTAGCCCGATTCAATAACGCTTGCCCCTTTATGTCCTTCCACTGCTGTACCTCTAAGGGACCTGGACTGATTTTCTTCAATCCATCCAAAATCACATTGTCGGTTAGGATTTTTTTATAATTAGCATCCCATTGAGAATTATTACTGAGATGCCTTCCTATTTTGGACCAAATATAGGCGTCTTTTTCTGCTTGTTGTTGAGCTGGGTCAATACTTTGATAATAGACTTCCGTGATATAATGACCATCTGAGGCCACCTCACCTAATGAGAGACCACGGTAATTCATCTCAATGACATTATCCAATAAACCCTGGAACTCGGTTAACGTTAGGGGAACAGTTAATGTTTTATCGGATTTTTCTTCTAGCCATCCTTTCTTACAGCTAGTGAAGAGAAGTATTACACTGCAAAAACAGATTATGTATTTGACGAACGTTTGATAATTTGCTTTCATATGCTTAAAAATTAACAGTTAAACCAAGGGCGAGACTTTTTTGAATCGGAGGCATGGCATTATTAGCGTATTCTGGGTCAATTCCTTCCTTATTTTCCCTCCATAAAACCCCCAGATTATTGGTATAAATATAAAATGTGGCATTGGCAAAGGGTATGCCCCTAAACTCTGACTTATTTAAATTATAAGAGATACGTACATCATTCAGTCGTACATGATCTCCTTTGATAACCAATGCATCTGAAAGTTGATAAAATCCATCACGACCATCGTAATTAAGTGGCTGGGAGGGCACCTGGGTTTGCATTTCATCGCCCGGCTTTTGCCACCTTTGATAATAATCAGCGTGAGCATTGCCCCAGTTGTTAAATAAATCGCTATATCGTATCGATTGTCTCCTTAAATAATAACCCATTTTAAAGCTGATATTAACGGAGAGTGAAATATTCTTATAATCAAAAGTATTCATCAAAGAACCAAATACTTTCGGTGTAGCAGATCCATGATAAACTAGGTCGGAAGGCTTAGCTTGCAAGGTTACGTCTTGAAAGCTTTTCACCTCTCCGTCTACATAACCCCTTGGGCTACCATTTTCAGGATCTAAGCCGGCAGAAGGGTAGCTATAGATCTTGTAAAGTGGAAGATTTAAAACTGGGCTATTTCCCCCAAAATAATTTGACATAAAATTCAAATTGAATTCTGAAATCTCATAGGCTGTTATTTTGTTGATATTGTAACTGATATTTAGATTTGAATTCCATTTTAGTCCGCCCTTTAAATTGAGTGTATTTAAAATAAAGTCAAACCCTTTTGAAGCCATGTTAGCATAATTTCCGGTGTATTCGTTGAATCCAACAGTTGGATCAATCTGTTTAATGCCTATCAAATTGATGCCTTTTCTTGTATAGTATTCAAAAGATCCATTAATTCGTTGGCCAAAAATTCCATATTCTAGAGTGAAATTAACCATTCGGCTCTTTTCCCAGGTTAGTCCTGGATTGGGTGGGGTTAACAAAGTCAGATAGTTTTCGTTATGGAATCCTACCGTTGCAGAAGTATATCTTGCAGTAGGTAAAGCTGTAGCTTTATTGTTTAAATTGGCATTGTAGCCATAAGTTGCTTTTAGTTTTAAATACGGCAACCATGTCAGCCTATAAAAATTTTCTCTACTAATATCCCAGGATAGACCAGAGGACCAAAGTGGTGTAATTCGTTGATTGGCTTTTGAACCAAAGAAATTACTTGCATCAAAACGGCCACTTCCTGTCAAGGTATATTTGTTATCAAAAGTATATGCCCCGTTCGCAAAATAACTTGTAAAACGGTTCAAATTTCCGAATTTTGAAGACGAAGAACTCACTGTTTCAGCACTACCGCCTGAAGCACGCACAGGAAATGTGGTTTTATAATCCATATTAGCAAAAAACAATGAGGTATTTTGATCATAACCATAATTACGTCCAGAACTTCCATTTACCATCGTTTCGCTAGCTTCTGCACCTCCTATAACTGCCACTTGGTGTTTGTTCCATAACTTTGTGAAATTCAGTTGTCCTCTGACATTCCAACTAGTTTGTTCCACATTGTTATAATTAAGTATGCCACCTAAGGGTACAGGATATCCAATGGTCCCACTTGGTTCCAACTGTATAAACTTATTGATTAAATCACGGGTAGAATAACTACTAAGGTTTTGATAATTGTTATTATTTGACAGCAGTTTTTGGTATTGCGAACTTAAATTTATGCTTAAGCCTGGGATCAACTCATATTTTATTCCTCCGCCAAAACGAGTACTATACAAATTTGATACATCGTCATTATTTTCTAATTCATGAAGTGGACGATAATGCCAATCTAATAACTGAGGATAGGAGGCCGTATCTATATATGTTGTCCTATATGCATTAGAAGTCCTTCTGGATACATGCAAAGCATTTCCATCATCATCAGCTAATCGGGTATATGGAGCGATTAGAGATCCAAATGCCCCGGGTAGGAAAGTATTGTACCCGATACCATTATTAATGTTTTTGCTTTTAGTATACATCAAGTAAGTGTTAAGCTCCAGGTTTTTTATTGGCCTATAAGTATTATTGAAATTCAGAGTCAGCCGGTTATCTCTGTTTCCCCTTTCTACAGGTAGGTTATTGTCGAACCCCATTGAACTATAAAATTTCACCTTATCTGTTCCTCCATTTAAATTTAAGGCATATTGTTGATTTATGGAAGTTTGTATTAAGTACTTACTTACATCATCTCTCACATCGTGACTTCCCAGTATAGCCAATTGTGCTAGCACCTCAGGATCAGTAGTGGCATTGTAGCCAGGCAGTCCGCTGTTCTTTCTTCTGGCAGCGAGCATGATCTCTACTGCAGGCGATTGTACAGGAAAGAAATCATAAACTGGATACACATCATCATAGATATCATATAATCCAGTTGTAAATTGTTGTTTCTCAATTTCTACTGCATCCATTGGATTAATCACGTGCATTTTGTTTAACCTCGGCTTTTCAATTAGATTTACACTACTATTGAAACTGACATTGACTGGTTGATTATATTTACCTCTTTTGGTAGTGATTACAATTACACCATTTCCCGATCTAGCACCCCAAATACTTGCAGCGGCTGCATCTCGTAAAATGGTAATAGATTCTACGTCGTTGGGATTAATATTAAATAAAGGATTGTTAATTAAATTTCTATCATGACCAAAAGTTACTGTTTCTTCATACGGGAAACCATCCACAACAATCAAAGGCTGCTTATTTGCATTAATGGTGCTATATCCTCGAATCGTAATATCTGTTTCAGATCCAATTCCCTTTTCAACTCTCAATCCGCTAGTTATATTTAATATTCTCTCTAATACATTTGTGCCTACAGCCCTGTTAAATAACTTATTATCAATCTGTACAAAACTTCCAGTTGCCCTTTCTTTTGGTATGTCCTGGTATCCAGTAGAATAACTCACCTTCACCTCTTCCAATTCTCCAGTCGCCACATTCAACTTAATCTCCAACGGCATCACCGCATCCTTCAAGCTAATCTCCAGCTGCTTATAACCAATATACCTAACCACCAACACCCCATCATCCGGTACATTCGCCATCACAAACTCCCCCTTCACATCCGTCTTCACCGTCCTATTAGACCCCTTCAACACCACCGTCGCCCCCTCCAACGGCTTCCCCCCCTCATCCAAAATCTTCCCGCGAGCATCAACATTAACAAAAGCAGGCTTAGGTAAATCCAGAAAACTGGGCGTTTTCTCTTTCTCCTTTATTACAATAAATTTGTCTTTTATGGTATATGTTAGATCCCTACTTTCAAATAGACTATTTAAAGCTTGATCAAGACTAACATTATTCAGGTTTAAACTTACTTTTTTTGCATTTTTAATTAGCTTGGTATCATATAAGAAATCATAACCAGTTTGGGTTCTTACTTTTTGAAGTACTTGCTTAAGGGGCGTTTCATTCTCCTTCAGCGTTACACGCTGACCAAAAGTCGATGCGCTGACCTGCATCAAAGTAGCTATTAATATCACGGTGGTTAATCGCATAACAAGCCATATTTTATAGAGATACCTAATAGGTATACCTCTGTTGTTCGTATAAAATGTATACATTTACGTTAAGTTTGGTTAAGCTGTTGTCTTATGTTTTCGAAGGCACGGACAACCGCAATAAAACAGTCAATAATTTATTATAGGCAGAATCAAACAATGACCAGGAGTATTACATGTACTTCTGGTTGTTTTCTTTTACACCCACCTAAGGATCATTTCTGTAAAAATTTCTCATTTTCTAAGTTGGTTTAGTGGTTTGTTGATATATTTAGTTCACGACATGATTCAAATTTTTATTTCCTTACCCCCATCACAGTTACTTTCTTACCTTCAATTTTAAAATTTACTTTACCCGTACTTTCCATACGCTCCAACACAGCGGAGATATTTCTTGTACGGGATACTACTCCACTAAGAGCGAATTCTTTGGGAGCATTTGCTGCATAGGTAACTTCAATGTCATACCATCTGGCTACCTTTCGCATAATACTTTCAAGAGTTTCTCCTTCAAATATAAATTCCCCATTCTTCCAATCTACAAAAGCTCCGGCATCAACATTAGTTACCGATATCCGGTTAGAACCGGATACAACCGACTGTTGGTTGGGTTTGAGGATGACGGCTTCGCCCAGTTTAAAGCTATCGTCATCCTGACGCAGGTCAGGATCCCGGCCCTGCAAAGCCGACTTTCTATTCCGGGATGCTGAAATAAATTCAGCATGACGAACGGAAACACTCCCCTCTAACAAAGTCGTCTTTATACTCCCCTCATCAGCGTACGCACTAATATTAAAATGCGTACCCAGTACCGTCACCTCGTGCCCATTACTCTCCACTATAAACGGCCGTTTCTTATTCTTAGCTACCTCAAAGTAGGCTTCGCCGGTCAGCTCAACTTTCCGGGACTCTGTCCCCGAAAAGTCGGAAGGGATTGTTAATGTGCTGGCGGCATTAAGCCATACCTTGGTGCCATCCGGCAATGTGAATATATAAGTCTGGCCTTTTGTCGTACTGGCCGTCATGTCTTTTGCCCCCGCGCTACTCTCTCCTCCCCGAGGAGAACCGAGCCCTTCGCGAGCTCTGCGCAGCAAAATGTCGCTTCGCGACAGAGAGGAGTTGTCAATCTCAGTTCCATCATTATAAGCTAACTTATCTTCCCCTATCACAACCCCACTCTTCGCATCGCTCAATTCTATCACCTTGCCATTACCAAGTGTTATAGTTGCACCGTTTTTACCCGGAGCCACATCATTCTGCACCACGCTTTTGTCATCCAGAGCATCGCGAAGGATCTCACCTCTATAGTTAAAAAACCAAACCCCAAACACAACCATAGCCACCGCCGCTGCTACCGCCGCAACCCTTGGCCAAAGTTTAATAGTTTTATCTTTCGTATGAACAGGCATCTCCTCCCATACACTTTTCATTAAAGCATCCAATCTATCACTATCCATCTCATAATCCTCCGGTTTCCATTGCAGGTACCAGTTTTCGAGAATTGCCAGTTCTTCTTCAGTACAGTTTCCCGCACTAAATTTATCCGCCAGCTCCTTTATGTTTACTTGTTGCATAGTAATGGTTTCTTATTGCCCTATAATACATAGACAAGGAAGCCATACCCCAGGGGTGAGATCAGATCAAAGTTTTTTAGTTTTTTATTTTATGTACATTTGTAATGGATCTGGGTGTCTCCCAATCGGCAAAAAGCCAATATTTGAAATAGAATATTGGCTTTTTGTTTATTTGCTGCTCAATCGCTTCACTTCCTTTTCAAAATCACTTATAAAGACCTGATCCTGAGCTACTCGGAATTTTTCATATTCACTTTCTGCGAGTTTCATCGCTACTTCATGACTCACCTTGCCCGCATCTTTCAAAACTTCGTATTCATTAAATTGCAGAAAACCGTCTAATTTTTTTACCCAATCCGCCATTTTCATAACCACATTTCGTTCGGCTTGGTTTTCTGCATAATCCAGATACATACTTACGATCCGCTCCAACTCTTTAATCTCTTTCTCTATTAAGTAGTTTTTAGCGATGCCTATATCTCCTTTAAGCACTTTGCCATGGGGCGCATTTTTAAAGGCTTGCAATCCCATAAATGGCTTTTCTGCATCTGCTCTCTCTGCGATCAACTGCGCAGCAGTTTTACCTGATATGGCATAATGCAGCTTATTTTGTACAGTCTTAAAAAATGTCTGTGTAATCTCCGCTCCCTTATCATAGTCAATGCTGCACTGCTCATAAATATCTGTGATCTTCAAGTAGAATCTGCGTTCACTGGCACGAATCTCCCGAATCCGCTGTAAAAGCTCATCAAAGTAATCCTTCCCAAATTTCTGTCCTTGTTTTAAACGTTCGTCATCTAGCACAAAACCTTTAATGATAAACTCACGGAGTAGTTTAGTCGCCCATATACGAAATTGAGTAGCTTGTTTTGAATTTACCCTGTAACCAACAGCGATGATGGCATCGAGATTGTAAAATTCAACTTCACGCGATACCTCACGGTTACCTTCTTTTTGAACTATCCGGATTTTCCGGATAGTTGCACTTTTATCTAGCTCAGAAGTACTAAAAACATTTTGCAAATGTTCATTAACCGTTCTAATATCAACCCCAAACAACTCCGCCATTCTTTTTTGGCTCATCCAAAAGGTCTCATCATTAAAAATCACTTCTACTTTTACATTCCCTTCCGGAGAGCTATAAAATATAATATCAGAAAATTGTACTTCGTTATTGTCCTGCATAAATTGGTATCAGCTATCAAAAATAAATATAAATCAGGTAAACCATCAATCCCAACTTTACCCTCAATTGTTTAAGCGCATTCTTAATCTGTGATTTTACTGTTTCTTCTGATATACCCAGCCGCTCCGCAATCTGTTTATGGCTCAATCCTTCTTTACGGCTCAGTTCAAATACAATCCTCATTTTTTCCGGCAAAGCAGCGATTTCCCTTTCTATGATAATAGTCAGTTGCCGCTCCCTAGTTAAGTGATCAGTAATACAAGTGGCCTCATCAATTTCAGAAGGAAGGCTGTTCAAATACTTAGCCCCTACTTTCTGCCGGGCTATAAAATTAAACACCCCATTGCGCGTAGCTGTATATAAATAATTAGAAAGATTGGTTGTAACTACGGCTGTTTCCCGCTTTACCCACAATACAGAAAACAGTTCCTGCACTAGGTCCCTCGCATCGTCTTCATCATGCAGCCTTTTTACAGCATGCAAAAACAACACCTTGAAAAAACGATTATAAACCTCAGTAAAGGCCGCAATATCGCCTTCCCTTAGTAAAGCAGTCAGTTCCTGATCGGTATATGTGCTATAAGCAGCCATGATGTATTACCCCCGTTATCTTAAAGTTAAGCAATTTCTCATACAAATATTATATAAGTTATTGCACATAAACCAACTAAAAGAAAAATAAATTCGTAGTTTTTATTGCTAAAAGGGATTAGAAGGGCTGTAGCTATCTTCACCACTGCCGCTCACATTTAGTTCAAAGCCAGAAAAATCTACCATCATCAAAGTTCCAGGCAGGCCTCAAGACCCTAAGGACTTTCCATATAAACAGGAGGAAGTTTCATTTAGTAATAGTCAGAGGGGCGCCACACTTGCGGGGACATTAACCTTACCCGCTGATGGAAAAGCGTCAAAAATTGTGATATTGATTAGCGGTTCTGGTCCCCAAAACAGGAACGAAGAATTAATGAACCATCGTCCTTTCCTGGTTCTTAGCGACTGGTTGACTCGTAACGGGATTGCTGTGCTGCGTTATGATGACCGGGGTGTTGGTAAATCTACCGGAGATTTCAGTAATGCTACGACAGCTGATTTTGCCAATGATGCAGAGGTGGCAGTAAATTATATTGCTTCACGGCCAGACTTAAAAGAAATGTCTATCGGACTAATTGGTCATAGTGAAGGCGGAATGATTGCACCGATGGTTGCCAGCAGGAATAAATCTGTTAAATTTATAGTACTGGCAGCTGGTCCAGCAATACCAATAGCACAATTGATGGTTCAACAAAATAAAGATGTGGCTAGGCTTATGGGCATTTCAGATGAAACCATTATGAAATCGGCAGAAACCAATACCAAAATCTTTGCTGCAATAAACCAATATAAAAACCTTTCTTCTGCTAGCTATGATAAAAAAATAGATAGCCTGGTAAGAACTGAAGTTAGTGCTAAACCAAGCTCAGAACTGGGCGGAAAAACTATTGATGAAGTTGTTACACGTATCACCAGTACATTAAAAGACCCATGGATGCGGTATTTCATCTCCTTTGATCCTACATACTACTTAACAAAGACACACTGCCCGGTAGGAGTTGGAGGCCGACTAAAACTTAACCTAAGCACTGGGGAAACTCTGGAAGTTTCGCGTAGACAAGCAAATCGGATTAAGGTAATCTTTTGCCTCTGATTATTTTACAGTATTAGGTTTCCAGTTGTTTTTGCGTTCAAAATCATTACATAAAAAGGTAGGTATCTCCATTTTTAGGATTTTCCTTCAACTTTTCTTTAAGCATTCTCGCTGCCCGCGTATAACCACCTTCTGCCCCATCTACAAAATGAACATGGTCGTCTTTAAGGTCCCGCACATAGCAGGACATTATCGAAGTACCACTCACATGCAGTCCATAAATGAGCTTTCCGGCAGCTTCCTGGCGATCCAGGTATTTTAATAGATCTGCCCGCTGCGCCGGTCTTCCCGAAATTACCGTATTGATCTTTCCATCAATCACCAGGGTATCAGACATCTCTACCAGACTTCTTAAATAGGCTTTCCCGCTTTCCGTGCGGAAATAAATATATCCGTATAAATTAACAAACCAGGTCTGTACCAATTCCAGCCAGCGAATCTTACCCAGACGGGCACGCATCTCCATACCGAGATTATTGAAAGTGGTATTCAGTTTCAGTTTGGCTACAGATATCGGCTGGCGTTGTTGCGGAGATCCGTAAAGCTCATCTATCCTGTTGATGGCACCGGCAAAAACCTCAGCCTGCTGCCGGTTGTCACGGGCAACAACCAGTAAACTTACAATCTCTTCATGCCCCAGAGGTGGTGCAATCTTATCCCATCGGCACTGCATTCCCGTAAGGTCAGTTTCCGTATCGTGATCGACTGTTGGGGTTAACAGGGCATCTTTGCCTTTGATCAACTGCTCGGCATAATTGAGCCCGTTGCCCAACACCACAGGAATAGAAAAAGAGGTTGAGCTCCTGAATTTGGCAATCAGAAGTTCCTGATCCTGTTTATAGAGCTCATCAACCGGAACAACACCGGTACGCAATTCCAGGTTAAAATTTGCCAGGATATTGGCACTGTAACTGGCAAGGGCCAGCATCACTTTCTCAATAATTGACGGAGGGACAATAAAAGTTGCGCCATCTCCACCAAAGAAAAAGGGCACTACCAGCTGCCTGGCAAAAGCAATATTAAGTACACAGACAATACTTCCTGTGGCAATCAGGTTTACGTTCTGATGTGCCCCGGCCAGCACTGCCGCAGTTGAACTCCTGATATCGGTCATCACCACATGCCAGTCGGCAGGTACCTGATTAAACAGTTCTTTTTTAACCAAAAGATCTCCCAAAGCAATTTGATTTGCAGGCAGGTCACTGTAAAACTGGTCATTAGCCATATACATATCCTTTCAAATATAGGTATTTCATCCTTTTTAATGCAGACAGTTGTATGCCTCAATATACCTTGTGTTGGCTTTATTACTCCCCTCATGCAACAATTCTATTAAATAAACGTCTTATACACATCAACAGTAATATCACAACATATCATTAATTAACATGAAACGATTATTCTCCATCATACTGGTGGCTACGCTGGCCACAACTTATACAAGTACCTTTGCCGATCAGTCAATTAACATTAATACTTCCCACGTAGTCAAAGATGAGCGCAACGTCAGGAATTTTAACGGAATAGTTGCCGGAGGCCCAATTGATATCATAGTTAAAATTGGAGATAAAGAAGGTTTGACTTTTGAAGGAGATGAAGAAGCTATCACCACATTAATTAGTGAAGTAAAAGGCAATATACTGATCATCAGGCCGCAAAACAGCTGGAAAAGCTGGGCAAAGAAATATGAAAACAAAAAGATCACCGCTTATGTTACTGCAAAACAGATCACCAGCCTGGCGATGAGCGGAAATGGAACGATCACCGTTTCAGGTACTGCAATAGCCTCCGAATTTGCCGTTACTTTGAGCGGATCAGGATCTATAAAAGCTAATGTAGACGCAGATAAAATCACAGGCGTAATTAGTGGTTCTGGAAGTGTAGTTTTAAATGGCAAGGCAGATGATGCAAGTGTAACACTCAGCGGATCTGGCAGCTTCGGAAGCAAGACTCTTGCAGTAAATAATCTTTCAGCACGTGTCAGCGGCTCAGGCAATATCAACGTCAATACCGATGGGAATATAAAGGCGGTTATCAGCGGGTCAGGACATGTATATTATAGTGGGAATCCAGAGATTAACGAGACTGTATTGCTGGGTTCGGGAAGAGTAAGCAAAAGATAAGCGATCTTATCTTATTCCTGATATTCAAACGGAAGATGATCACCAATTCGCTTTCCTCCCCAATAACCTTTAACAAGAAAACTTCTGAAGTCTACATAACTTCCTTTTTTGTCTATCGTGGCTCTTTTCAAATACAATCTGAGCAATGTTCCATCATTTCCCATTTTTTGGGTAAACCGGAAATCTTGCTGCTGATATAATTGATGAGCAAGCGTATCATAACGGATATACAATGGGTTTTTAAAAGCAAAAGAGATGAAATTACTGTCAATTTGCTTGATAAAAGTATTTACATCAACCAATACCGGCTGTGTGCCACGAAGCTCATAGGTAGCGAAGTTCTTATCTACTGTTTTGTTGACAAAAAGAGCCCGCATATACTGCATTAGAGAACCTTTATAAGCCTTCTTCCTATTCGCCACCCACTCACTTTGCTCTTGATCAGATCCGTCTATATTTTCAAAGATCAGCTCACCATCATAGCTGGCTACTGTCGACATACGGTTATAACTAAATTTTCTGAGCAGATATTTGATCTTATAACCCAATTTCTGATTAATGATGATTAAAAAGTCATCAGAAGTAGCATCTAGTGTATTGGCTTTCTTGTTCTCCTTAAACTTTAAAATCTCTGTATTTAAGATCTCACAACCCGCAGCATTTTCTGTTGTTCCCAGAAAGTTCTTAATAAATAATGCCAGATAAGCGGCCCGGTGAGGGTCAAAAGAAATCATTACTTCCTTTAATTGCTCGTCTTTTTCTTTCAGTGAAAGATTAAGTACGACAGGTTGATTTTTTACGTTTACAGTTTGTTTTACGGAATAAAAACCTATCATGTTAACCACAAGCTGGTAAGTTCCTGGCTCTAAACCCGCAAACTTATATTCACCTTGATCATTAGTTGCTGTTACACGCTTGGATCCATCAATAAAAACAGTGGCCAAAGCAAGTGGCTTACCAGTCGCATCTTTCACAACACCGCCAATTGTAAAAACCTGTTGCGCCTTTACCTGAGGATGTATTAACAGCAGAAAAACAACAAATAAGAGACGTTTCATAAATCAACTTAACATTTAGTTATTACAAGTATATCACATTTTTATATTATAGTATCTTTGCGGCGATGGAATATTTCAAGAAATTACTTGACCTGCTGAAAATAGAACGGGAAGAGGACTTAAGGTCTTACCAAAACCAAACAGAATCTGCTTCTGTTACAGAACGCAGATCCAATGGACTTTCCTGGTACCCAATAGCAATCAGAGGCTCAGAAATGAGTCGTGGTGATTATCTGACTGTCGAATTGGAACGCACTACACATCAGGAAGTCAGCCATCAGTTTCGCTTTGGTTCGTCAGTCAACTTATTTTCCAATCATGACCCCAACAACAACAGGATTGAAGGAACTGTAACTCATATAAATGCCAACAAATTAAAGATCACATTGCGGACAGATGAATTGCCGGAATGGTCAAGAGATGGCAAACTGGGCATTGATCTTCTTTTTGACAATAACAGTTACGACGAGATGCAAAATGCACTCAAGCTGGCATCTGTTACCACAGAAGATAAAAAATCAGGGGCTTCAAGCCTGATTAAAATACTTACAGGGGATCAATCTCCTGATTTTCAATCCGAAGGATTGAAACATATCATCGCTGATCTAAACGAGGCTCAACAACAGGCGGTAAACAAGATATTGTCCGCAAATGAGCTGGCGATTATACATGGTCCTCCCGGAACTGGAAAAACAACTACGCTGGTACAAGCTATAAAAGCCATGAGCAAGCAAAACAATCAGCAGATTCTGGTTGTAGCACCCAGTAATACGGCAGTGGACCTCTTAAGTAAAAAGCTGGCAAAAGAGGGTCTGAATGTCTTGAGAATTGGCAACCCCGCCAGGGTTTCGGAAACGATGCTTTCTTTAACGCTCGACAGTAAAATGGCGGAGCATGAACAGATGAAGGATATAAAAAGCTTGAGGAAACAGGCCGCCGAATATAAAAATATGGCCCACAAATATAAGCGCAATTTTGGCCGGGCTGAACAGGAACAACGTAAGGCGTTGTTCAATGAAGCCCATAAAATCATGAAAGAAATAGGCAAAACTGAACAATACATTACTGATCAGATCATCGCCAAAGCCCAGGTAATCACCGCTACCCTTATCGGAGCGAATCACTATACCATTCGAGATCTAAAATTCGATACCGTAATCATAGATGAAGCAGGACAAGCGTTAGAGCCGGCTTGCTGGATTCCCATACTAAAGGCAAATAAAGTTGTTCTTGCCGGCGACCATTGTCAGTTGCCTCCTACTATAAAATCTGCTGAAGCTGCTAAAGATGGATTGAATCATACACTATTGGAAAAATGTGTGATAAAACATCCGGAAAGTGTCGTTCTGTTACAGGAACAATACCGTATGCATGAAAGCATAATGGGATATTCATCTAAAATCTTCTATGATAACCAGTTAAAGGCAAATGAGCAGGTAAAGCGAAAAGTACTGTTTAAAGATGATAGTCCCCTATCATTTATTGATACTGCAGGTTGCGCTTTTGACGAAAAGACTGAAGGCACAAGTTTAACCAATCCGGAAGAAGCCTCATTTCTCTTAAAACACCTGACAGCTTATATCACAGA
Source organism: Pedobacter frigoris (assembly GCF_032678645.1). GTDB lineage: Bacteria > Bacteroidota > Bacteroidia > Sphingobacteriales > Sphingobacteriaceae > Pedobacter > Pedobacter frigoris_A. Next base: position 216,651 of record NZ_JAVTSP010000007.1, on the reverse strand, counting down.
ACTCGACTCCCATTATAGCATAGAAAATTTTCCCTCTATAGGAATCATCTCTCCATACCAACAGCAAATTAAAACTTTAAAGGATTTATTTGAAAATACGCCTGAATTGCATAAATATGCGGGTCACATCACCATCAATACAGTGGATAGTTTTCAGGGCCAGGAACGGGACATCATCTACCTCGGGTTAACCAGAAGCAATGCAGAGAGAAACATAGGTTTCTTAAATGATATCCGGAGAATGAATGTAGCCATGACCAGGGCTAAACAAAAACTGGTTGTAATTGGTGATAGTGCCACACTATCTCGCCTGCCTTTCTATTCAGATTTCATCAACTATTCCGACGAAAAAGAAGGTTACAAAAGTGCTTGGGAATTTGTTGACTAGCCGATCAATAAATTTCTTTCAAAATTGACAGATTTTTCTTCCTGTTGCTGTCTCATTATCCGTTATGACTGTATAGTTTTTTTATACTAATTTTTTGAAATGCAATTAGTCATATATGATTATATTTCAATTCGAATGATTATCCCCCTAATAGTAAAACCGCATGGATGTGCGGTTTTACTATTTCAACAATCATCTTCTTTACCTGCATTTTTCTTTCATCCTGCGCGCTTTTGCACAAAATAAGATACAAAACCCTGATGAATTGATAAATATTATCCCGATTTTGTAGTCAACTATGGAAATTAAATTAATAATTACAGGTGCTACCGGCATGGTTGGTGAAGGTGTATTAATGGAGTGTCTGCAGCACCCGGAAGTAAAACAGGTGTTGTCAGTAAGCAGAAGACCATCAAGAATAAAACACCCTAAATTAAAAGAATGTATTGTTCCCGACTTTTTCAATCTGGACAAGATCGAAGATAAATTAATCGGCTATGATGCCTGTTTCTACTGCGCAGGAATAACTTCCAGAGGATTAAATGAGGAAGAATACAGCCTCATCACTTATAAGACCACCCTGTTTTTTGCGCAAAAGCTGGTAAGACTTAATCCCAGCATGGTTTTCAGCCATATCTCCGGAAGCCATAGTGATAGTTCTGAAAAAGGAAAGATCATGTGGGCACGTGTAAAAGGGAAAACAGAAAATGCACTAATGAAATTACCCTTCAGACAAGTATATAATTTCAGACCAGGATTTATGAAACCCAGCGAAGGCCAAAAAAATATCAAAACATTATATAAGATGATCAGCAGTTTGTACCCTTTACTCCGCACCATTTTCCCCGACAGCGTAAGTACCATGCACCAGGTGGGTCTGGCAATGATCAATAGTGTATTAAAAGGTTATTCAAAACAAATACTGGAAGTAAAAGACATCAATTCTCTTTCAGGAATCTGAAAGGAATATCAGTTGCCCAATACCTTCTTTATTCCACCGGATGTAATATTAAATGAACCTAAAACCTTATATTAGCAAGACCAACCAAACTAATCAATGAAACATCCGTACAAATCCCAGCTTCTGCTAAACCTGAAGTCGCATTATGATGATCCGAGCTGGCGTACAATTACATTTTTTGAGGTTCCGAAAGAGGAAATATTGTTTGTACTTCCTGATGAAGAAAACATAACAGCCGTCTTCAAAAATCTCCTCAGTGTTTTAGAAACACTTCCCGACATTGACCATCCTAGTGAACGTGTAGTCATCAGCTTCTGTTACAAAACTGGTGAAGGATATTGCTCGCAACTGATCAATCCAAATAGTCAGGACGAAATAAACCTGGCTTTGATTGGATACCGGCCGCAAAGAAGAATAAAAGCAGAAGAGTTACAGGAAATAGTATTAAAGCCTGCAACAGCTATATTAGAAAACCATTAGCCACAAATAAAAAAACTGCTAAACTTTATTACAGCTGGTTTGTTGAGCTTATATCGACAGACTAATACAATAGAAGATGGAAAATGTAGTTCAAAAACAGTGGGAAGAGGTAGATAAAAAGTTATATAAAGTATTGCTTTTTAAAGATTTCCAGGAAGCCTTCGCTTTCATGGTAAGAGTAGCATTTGTGGCTGAGAAGAACAACCATCATCCCAAATGGACCAATGAATACAACAAAGTAGAAATCTGGCTGAGCACCCACGATGCTGGTGATATTGTAACTGAAAAAGACAGAAGCCTTGCAAAAGCGATTGATGAGTTATTAAATCTTAAGGCATAAGATTCAAAATAGCATTTATTTTTTCATAAATTCCTCATAGGACGCCTTAATATAACTTACCAACTGATAATCAGACCATTTTCTCAGTTCAGCAAGTTTCGGTGTATATAATATTTTAAACGCCGCCAGCTGTTCTTTGCTAATCGGCACTGAGCCTAATATCTTAAGGTCACTGAAACGTCTTTCTATCTCCTCTGCCAGTTCAGCTTCTTTTGCCAGCTGGTTCAATCGCCTCACCCTCTTTCCATCTTTACCCAAAAGCTCGTGAAAAAAAGTAAGGGGACTTCCTCCAAAAGGTGAAAGTAAGCCAATCGGTGGCTTACCTCCATAAAAAATCCCTTTTTCTTTACTATAAGCCGCACTGATCTCAGCAAAATGCTTAGAAGCTGTCTTACTTATGATTTTCACTTCAGCCAGTTGGTTGTTGGGCCGCAATTGAATCTTAATATTCTCGACCCTGCCAATCCCAATCTGCTGGTCCATATAACCAATAAGGCTCAATTTTAGTGTGTCTCCTACACTACACATCATTTCAAAAATTCCAAGGCCATCGGTTAGTGTACGTTTTCCCGTATTTTGATTAAACACCAAAACGTGCTCAATCCGCGCATTAGTTCCCTGTTGAAAAACAGCTCCCTTTAGGAGTTTAGCACTTTGAGCAAAAACCTGAACATAGCTGGTCAATAGAAAGACAAAAAGAAGTGAGCCGCATTTTAAGTTCATCTCCTGCAAGATAAGAATCAAATTTCCAGGAACATCCCCTTTTAACTTTATTTAACGTACTCTGACGCCCCTAACCTTTACGATCGTCATAAACCAACTTACAACCATCATAAAAGTTAAGTAACATCAAAAAATTCAGGGAAGAATTAAAAGGTAAACGATCATCTCCCGCAAAACAGGAACTTTTACTTTAATTATTTTTCTGCAACCGTAAAAAACAAGAATAAATATTACCTTAGTTCAGCGACACATAAAGCTCGCTTTGTGTAAACCACTTCCCCTTTATTTTGCGCCACATTGCGGCGTAATTCCCATGATACTGATCATTTTGATAACTCCATATACCCTTTTCCCAAGCCAGATCTCCGCCATCGGCAATCACAATTTCATTGGGCAAACGCTCAAATACAGGACTGCTCTTAGAAAACATATATTTCCAGTCTGCCGCAATATTCTTTTTTCCAATACTTTGACTCCCATCTCCTGCAATCTGCACAAAATCCTTCATCCAATGCTTAGCGACCCCATCAACGTCTTTTTTAGCAATACAGGCATTAGAATCTAATCTCGCCTGCCTGATTAAGGAAACATCTGCTGCACTCATAATTATATGCTTTATTTTTAAATCCCAAATATAGAATCTCTTTTCCAAACAAGGGAACATCCCACCTCATTGTGATGAAATATCACCATAACAACTTTACAGCTATATTGCTTCTAAAGGCATTAGAAGCCATTTTTCGCTATGGCAACAGGTTTGCAAATATGATCATGACACTGATTGTAAGTCAGTTCAGAATGCTTTGCAGCTGGTATTAGTTTTAGGGGCCTAAGCAAATTGTTTAGGGATTTGAGGGGGATTTTTTAAGGTTTTATACGCTAATAACTATGTGTGGCGCATAATTATTCGTTGAGCTGGAACGGGCGGATGTTTTTAGGGTTACATCCGCCCACGCTCAATCTTATTTTCTTACCACAATACTTCTTCCGGTAACCAAATGAAAAGTATATACCCTGTAGAGGCCATCATCACTAACTTCAATGCTTTCCACCAGCCCGGTTTTACTGAAAGTATCAGTCACCATATTACCTTCTTTTACATCCTGCAACACATCCGATGGGGTATCGCTATTTAATCTGATCATATTTTTATTTACTTATAAATGTGCTGTCTCACAACTTCTTTTCTCTTATTGAAGTTAGCAATTCTTGCAGTTCCTTTACCTTCGCAGGATTTTTAGAAGCCAGGTTATGTTGTTCACTTATATCTTCTTTCAGATTGAACAACTGTGCTTCCGCCAGATTCCCGGTCTCTATACCAACCAGTTTATCGTAAGCAGCTCCATTGTTTGGACTAATGTATTTCCATCCATCTTTTACAATTGAAAGTGATGATGCATGTTCAATCAAAACCGACCTCCCTTTATCAGATTTACCAAGAAAAGCAGCTAATGTATTTTCACTGTCCGGCCCGTCTCCCGCAGGAATTGGCTGACCTATAAGTTTTGAAAAAGAAGCAAGAAAATCCAGCTGGCTCACCACTGCTGCTGAGACCTTAGGTTTAATGGTACCAGGCCAGCTGATGATAAAAGGCACCCTGGTTCCAGCTTCTAATGAGCTGTATTTTCCTCCCCTTAGCTTACCTGCAGGGGTATGTCCATTCAGTTTGGTTACTGCTTCATCCTGGTAACCATCGTCAAGCACAGGGCCATTATCACTGCTGAATACGATCACCGTATTCTTGTCTATCCCCAGCGCCTTCAGCTGTTTCATGATTTCGCCTACAGTATAATCCAATTGAAGGATCGCATCTCCTCTTAAACCCAGTCCGCTTTTACCCCTGAACATCGTCGCAGGCATTCTTGGCACGTGTGGTTCAGTCAATGCAAAATATAAGAAAAATGGTTGTTTTTGATGTTTCTCAATAAAGCCATGGGCTTTTGCCAAAAAGGTAGAGGACACTTCTTCATCCACCCAGCGGGCCAGTTTTCCTCCGCTCATATATCCGATCCTGCCAATACCGTTAACAATTGTATTGTTGTGTCCCTGTCCGGGCGAAGATTGCAATTTCAGCAATTCGGGGTGTTCTTTCCCTGTCGGATCATCTCCTACTTTATTTTTATAATCTACAGTAATCGGATCTTTAGGGTCCAAAGCAACCACGGTATGGCCATCAAGAAAAACAGTCGGAACCCTGTCCGCAGTAGCGGGAAAAATAAATGAATAGCCGAAACCAACTTCATTAGGCCCTGGTTTCACTTCTCCGTTCCAGTCCTTAGCCACCGCCGTTCCTAATCCAAGATGCCATTTCCCAACTATCCCTGTTTGATATCCCGCTTTCTGAAACAAATTCGGAAGTGTGGTCTTATCTGTAGGAACTATCAATGCAGCATCACCGGGTAAAATGCCGGTTCCTTTTTTTCGCCATGGGTATTCCCCGGTCATTAGCGCATACCTGGATGGTGTGCAGGTTGCAGAGGTACAATGTCCGTCGGTAAACCGGATGCCCGATGCAGCGAGTTGATCAAGATTGGGGGTTTTTATTTTTGTTGCACCATAGCAGCTTAAGTCACCATAGCCCAGGTCATCAGCACAGATGAAGATCACATTTGGTTTTACAGGAGCATTTTTTTTAGAGGCGTTTTGAGCTGAAGCACAAAATGCCATTCCCATAAATCCAAGTGCAATTAGATTTCTAAATTTCATGTGTTATTTTTTTATTTAATGAAAGTAGAAATATTATTGCAGAAACTCAATATACATCATCGTCTTCATCGTTATATAAGTCTATTTCTCTTCCTATCCGGTCAACCGTAAGCTCATTAAGTACGATCTCAAGCCTGTCTCCTTTCAATTCAGGCTCATACAGGGGAAGATCTCCAGCCACAACTTCACTGGCTTCTACCAGGTCCCAGTCGTCTCCATCAAAACAAACTGCGCCTAATATGCCGCCGAAGTATATTACTTTATAATAGCCCTCATTTGTCGGCAATATGGTTAGCGTGACCTCTTTTTCTCCGTAACCAATTCTAATATTAAATGGTTCTGTTTCCTGATTTTTTTCCATGTGATGTACTGTAAACTAAGAGATTAACAGGCATACATGAATAATGTTTTAGTTTAAGCAATTTTAACAATGTTTAAACAGAATCTTTTTCTTTCTATTTCCCCCGCGGCAGCTGTTTATTTTAAATGCCGTTAAAATTGTAGCTTTTCCCCGCCTGGGTCTTAAAACTGTAGGTATACCCGTTTACATTTTTACCTTGTTTAAGCGCAAGGTTGGACTTTAAGGCATTTGACACTGATATAGTACAATCTGAACCTGATAAGGATTTAATGGTCAGTTTCACAATTTTCCCATTCTTCCACTCCATATTGCTGATTTCAAAATTACCCCTCGCACGCAGCCCCTGAACATTCCCGTTCGCCCATTCTTTAGGCAAAGCAGGAAGTAATTCTATGGTTGGGGTCTGACTTTGAAGCAACATCTCCGCCACACCCGCAGTATATCCGAAATTACCATCGATCTGAAACGGTGGATGAGCACAAAACAGATTGGAGTAAATACCACCGCCATTGTTATAATCTACACCAGATCCGCCTACCGGGGTAATGAAATTTTTGATCATGACATAAGCATGGTCTCCATCATGAAAACGCGCCCAGAAATTCATTTTCCAGGCCATGGACCAACCTGTAGAAGCATCTCCCCTTGCCAGCAGACTTACTTTTGCCGCCTTTGCAAGTTCGGGTGTCTCAACTACACTAAATTGTCTGCCCGGATGCAAACCAAATAAATGTGAAACATGTCGGTGGTTATCTTTAGGATCATCACGATCTGTTTCCCATTCCTGTAATTGGCCCCATTTGCCGATCTTTGGTTTCAGCAAATGCTCACGCATATCCATTACCCTATCTCTGTAAGTTTTATCTACACCTAAAGCATCTGCTGCTTCTATGTAATTGGTAAATAGGTCATACACTATTTGCTGATCATGTGAGACACCGTCTTCTCTGGGTCCGTGCTCTGGCGACCAGCCCTTCGGGGCCACAAGTGTGCCATCTTCTCTCCGCTTCAGGTAATCATCCCAAAATTCAGTGATCTCTTTTATGATCGGATAACCAAAGTTCTTTAGATATTCCTTATCCTTTGTAAATGCATAGTGCTCCCATATAGACTGTACATACCAGGCGCTGCCGGGAGTATTCCACAGAAAACTTTCACCTCCAAAAATATTATTCTCTGTTTTTACGGTCCAGCCTCTTACACCCGGATATTCTTTTTTGCTATTCTCCTTCTTCACCGACCTCATGCTATTGATATAATCCAGGTAAGGGATATGGGATTCGGAAAGGTTGGTCGGCTCGGCCAGCCAATAGTTCATCTGAATATTGATATTTGAGTGGTAATCAGATCTCCATGGCGGATTGTTACTGTTATTCCACAAGCCCTGCAAATTGGCTGGCAAACCTCCTTTACGTGATGAACTGATCAGCAGGTACCTGCCATACTGAAAAATCAATGCCTCCAGCTGAGGGTCCGCAGCTTTTTTATAATTCAAAAGTCTCTTATAGGTAGGTAAGGCCAATGTGGATTCATCAGTATTCCCAACATTCAATGACACCCTGCCGAAAAGGCTTCGGTAGTCTTTAACGTGATCGCTTAAAAGTGTTGTATAGCTTTTAGCACCTGCCAAAGCAAGGATGAGATTTACTTTATGATCCGGGGATTCACCTTTCCACTTTTGCTCCCGTTTGTTGCTGTAATCTGTAGCGGCAGCAAGCAATAGGGTAAATGAGTCTGCCTTTTGAAGTGTCAGCTGAAAACCACCTTTTCCATTAGGTTCAGTCGTCGCGGTGCCTCCTTCAGTTTTCAATAACAATGTAGCGTTATAAGCCATTCCGTTTTCCAGCTTACCCTTGATGACCAGGGTCAATCCTTCAGCTGTTTCCTTAACATCATGCGCATCTTTGATTTGAATTGTGGCCGAATAAGCCGATTTTTTATCCGCAGTATAGCGTAATACCATCACCTGGTCCGGAAAACTGCAAAAATATTCACGTTTATAAGCAACCCCTCCATTGGTATAAGATATGGTATGGACAGCCCTGTTAAGGTCTGTTACTCTTTTATAATCAGCAGGAACAGCGGTATTGCCTGTGTCTTTAAAATCAATAAAAATGTTTCCAAAAGCCTGATAAGCTCCTGTATTGACCTCATCTCCGGTCCACAGGCTGATTTCGTTAAATTGTATCTGTTCTTTATCAATACCACCGAATACCATGCCTCCTATCCTGCCATTTCCAATTGGATAGGCTTCGGTCATCCAGTCTTTTGCCGGTTTATTGTCCCAAAGTTTCAAGTCATCCTGTATTTTGGTTGTTTTTACCTGTGCAATGGAACTTACGCGGAAAAGTAATAGGATAAATAGTATTGAAAATTGGCTGCTGAATAATTTCATCTCGAAAAAAGGCTGGTTTAATTAACAAAATTATTCAATGATAGTTAAAGGCATCAAACTAAAGTTCAGTGATTATAGCATATTGATAAACGATTTTAACAATTGCTGACCCCCTCAAATATTTTTTTTAAAATTTGATGACTTTGTATATAAACTTTCTCCCCGAAATTTTGTTTCTTTAAAATATTATACAAGAATTAATCAGTAGTCAATATAATTTAAATGCAATGCCACAAGGAACAGTAAAATTTTTCAATGAATCAAAAGGTTTTGGCTTTATCGTACCGGACAACGGAGATCCGGAAATCTTTGTTCACGTAACCGGTCTTATCGATAAAATCAGAGAAAAAGATCAGGTTACTTACGAAGTAGAAAATGGTAAAAAAGGCCTTAACGCGACACAAGTAAGAGTCGTTTAAGGACATTCTTAAGAAAAGCATCTCAAAAGGATGCTTTTTTTTATTTCCATCCTATTCTGTAACACTATGATGGTAATCTTGATAGAATCACAAATATTTGGTAATCTTGGCGCCGCAGGTAAAATCCTGCGAAACTATTCCTGTTAACTTTTACCGAATAATCAAGACACCAAATGAATGCAACCACTGTAAGCCCCGAAATTTTAAAGACTAAACAACATTTTCAAATTCTTGACGGATTAAGAGGTGTGGCGGCTTTGGCTATTGTAGTTTTCCACTTTATGGAAATGGTGTACTTGCCCGACAAAAACTTTATCGCACATGGCTTCCTTGCCGTTGATTTCTTTTTCTGTCTTTCAGGATTTGTAATTGCTTATGCTTATGACGACCGTATCGGAAAAATGGGCGTCATGGAATTCTTTAAATCCAGATTGATCAGGCTGCATCCCCTGGTGGTCTTTGGTTCTGTAATCGGCTTACTTGCCTTTTTATTTGATCCTTTCGGTGGTGATCCGGGTGCTTACAGTGCCGGAAAAATCGCTCTCATTTTCCTTTGCTCAATCCTGATCATTCCTTTCCCGGTCATCACAGAACGCTCGTTTAACAACTTCGGCTTAAATGCACCGGCCTGGTCATTGTTCTGGGAATACATCGCCAACATTGTGTATGCACTGATACTTTCCAAACTTAACCGAAGGTATCTGGTTGTATTGTGCGCCATTTCTGCCTGCACATTATTTTACGCAAGTCAGCATGCCGGTGGATCTCTCCTGGGCGGATGGGACGGAAAAAGCTTCTGGGATGGCTGCGCAAGAATCTCTTACTCCTTTCTTGCGGGTATGATCATCTACCGCTATAACCTGATCATTAAAAATAAGCTTGGCTTTATAGGACTTGCTGCATTACTGCTACTTGCATTCATCCTCCCTTATGGCAAATGGAACTGGCTTACTGAACCTGCCGTAGTGTTGTTTTACTTCCCGCTGCTGATCTCGTTAGGTGCCGGAACCATGCTTAGTGAAGGCATTAAAAAGCTATGTGTATTTTCAGGTAACATCTCTTACCCGCTATACATGACGCACTATATGGTAATCTGGATGTTCATGAATTACAATATCGCTCACAAACCGGGAACAACAGAATTAGCCCTTGTCATGGGAATAGGCACAATCCTGTTGTTAGGTTTTGCTTACCTGGTTATGGTATTTTATGATATTCCTGTCCGCAAATATTTAACGCGAAAAAGAATTCAGAAGTAACTTAATTTACGTCTGCACCGGCACCTTTTTTCGGCATCTTACTTTCTAAGAACTCCCATTCATTGATGTGTGAGATCTGATGTTCTTTCTTCATGATCGCGTTGAATTTAGTGATCAGTTCTGGATGCTGTGCAGCTAAGTCAGTGGTCTCTCCCATATCTGTCTTTAGGTTAAAGATCATCCAGGGTGCATTAATATCTTTACGTACGTTAATGCGTACCCCTTTCCAGTCACCCATCCGTATCGCTACCTGACCTCCTTTTTCCGGATATTCAAAATACAGGTATTCACGTTGCTGCTGCATTTTTGGCTTACCCAGCAATGTCGGCAATAGTGATATCCCATCTGTATTGTTGGCTTTAGCGCCCGAAATTGCCGCAAAAGTTGCCATCATGTCAAACTGGGCAGAGATCAAATCACTCGTTGTATTCGCAGGAATTTTTCCGGGCCACCTTGCAATAAATGGCTCCCTGATACCTCCCTCAAACAAATCCATCTTCAGCCCTCTCAGCCCCGACACACTATTAAAATATTTAGCCTGCACACCGCCATTGAATGTCGCACCATTATCGCTGCTAAACATGATGATGGTATTGTCATCAAGCCCCAACGCCTTTACTTTTTCCATAACCAGCCCAATCTGCTTATCCAGATAAGTAATCATGGCAGCATAGGTAGAGAGCGGATATTTGGAAGGATTATAACCGTTTTGTCCGTAATATGGTTTTTCACCCGGGAATTTACCGATATATTGTGTCAACTCCTCAGCAGGTACCTGCAGCCCCACGTGTGGTATGGTATAGGGCAAATACAAAAAGAAAGGTTTTTGTTTATTGTATTCAATAAACTTTAATGCTTTCTCGGTCATCTTTGTAGCCGCATAGTCTTTGCCAATAAACGACGCAAAATCTGCATCTGTTGCTTTAGCTGAATCCAGTAGTTTATGGGAATAAAAATATTGATTGGCCAGTGTATCCCATTTACCGTTCTCCCATAAATGTGTCGGGTAAAAATTATGGGCCTGCTTCTGATCTAACAATCCATAAGCATAATCAAATCCCTGTTTATTTGGCGAACCTGTAGAATTATGCATCCCCAAACCCCATTTACCACTCATCCCGGTAGTATACCCCACACTTTTCAGCATGAGTGGTACCGTAAAAGTCCCTTCTGGTAAAGGCATTTGTCCTCCCTCCATCTCATCGCTAAAGCCACCCATTTCGTAATTGCCCCTGATGTAAGAATGTCCTCCGTGTTTGCCCGTCATGAGCATACAGCGCGCTGGTGCGCAAACGGGAGTAGAAGTATAATGCTGGGTAAATTTCATACCCTCTTTCGCCATTTTATCCAGGTTGGGGGTTTTTATGAGCTTTTGTCCATACGGTCCGGTCTCTCCATAGCCCATATCATCTGCATAAATGTAAATGATATTTGGTTTCTTTACAGATCCCTTAGACTGGGCAAATAAATGTCCATTAATAGACAACAGTAGTATCAGCGCAACGATTTTATTCATAGAGCTAAGATACTATTCTATATGTTAATCACTTGGGCAATTTTAAATGCCAAAAAAAATTAAAGGTTATTCCAATCCGGTGGTGATACCTTTAAAAGATGGCTTATAAAAAAATCTCTCGATTTTCGATGCCCGTACACTCCTCCGTCGGTATGTCCGGCTCCTGGTATGGTCAGCAGATCAAATGTCTTTTTTGCTTTGATCAATTGATCAGCTACCCGATAGGTAGATTCCGGCGGCACATTTGAATCCAGTTCTCCTACTACCAGCAGCAACGCCCCTTGTAGTTTATGTGCATTGGTAACGTTGGACTGCTGCTCATAATGCGGCCCTACGGGATACCCCATCCATTGCTCATTCCAGATCTGTTTGTCCACGCGGTTATCATGACAGCCGCAGGCTGATACAGCAGCATTATAAAAGTCTGGATGAAATAACAACGCACCTAGCGCACTTTGTCCGCCGGCTGAAGTGCCAAATATCCCCACCCGGGAAGTATCTGCAAAAGCATACTTTTTCGCCATCGCTTTAATCCACAGGATGCGGTCAGGAAATCCGGAATCAGCAAGGTTTTTCCAGCACACATCATGAAATGCTTTAGACCGGTTGGCCGTGCCCATACCATCCATTTGAACCACCACAAAACCCAGATTGGCCAGACTTTGCATTTCACCATAGGCCACAAAATTTTTGGGAACAAAGGAATCATGCGGCCCTGCATATATATACTCTACTATAGGATAGTTCTTCGTACTGTCCAGATTTGAGGGCAAACATACAATGCCGTAGATGTCCGTTTTTCCATCTCTCCCTTTGGCAACAAAAGGTTCTGCATTCTTTACATTATTTTTAGATAAAAAGCCAACATCTGCCCGCTCCAGATCCGAAATCTTCTTTCCATCTGAAGAGCGGCGAAGTTCATGAACGGGTGGAATATTGACCTGCGAGTAACTGTCAGTGAAATACTTGTAATCCGGGGAATACGTCACCTTATGATTTCCGATTTCAGGCGTCAGCGAAACCAGCTTTTTACCATCAAATCCAATACGGTAATAATGCACATTATAAGGATCCTCACCCGCATTCACACCACAGGCATTAAACCAGATCTCACGTTTAACAATGTCAATACTATCTATCCCCTTTACTACCCAATTGCCTTTAGTAACAGGCTTGATCTGATTGGTTTTGGTATTGATCAGGTAAAGATGACGATAACCACTTCTCTCTGAAGAATAGATCACCTCGTTGCTACCAGGAAGGTAATTGGTAAACACCCTCCATAAGAATATAAACGTATCTGTTTTTTCATCGATCACACTTCTTGAGGTTCCCTTTTCGGCATTGACCTCTATGATCTGATAGCGCTGTACGCCACGGTCCGGCCTGTTGAACAGAAACGTCTGATTATCTTTATTAAAGTGTAATTCAGGAACACCATTGAAATCTATTTTAGGCAAATCTACCTTTACAGCATTTTTAGTCTGAACATAGGGATTACCGATATACATCTCATAACTGCTATTTTCATCTCCTGGTTGTAAATAAGGCAAAGTAGTCAGTTCCCCGCGTGTAGTGTTTGAAACTGAAGAGCTTACTTTATACACACTTTTCGGTACAACTATTTTTGTTTTGTAAAAAACAAAATACTTGCTGTCCGGCGACCAGGTTACTGCTCCATAAGGCAGTCCTTTATCTCCGTCTGTTGTCAGTTGTCTGGATGACTGATTTACATTGTCAATCAAAAACACATTGTTATTTCTTACAGAAATAAACCATTTACTGTCCGGAGATCGATAGGAAACAGAATCTGATCTCCTGGAAAAAGACCTGTTCCTCTGCCGGTTCGCCGCATTCGTCAATGGGGGCCGTTCAGAAATTTTACTTTTCACACCTGTAGCAACATTAACCTCAAAAATCTCTTCCTTTTGATCTGCCGACGATTTTACGTACCAAAAACTTTTGCCGTCAGATTTCCAGTGGGGAGTCAAACTGGTATTGTATATATTTTTCGAAACCGCCGTATCCAGCATCAATGCTCTTTTGTAATTAGCGAGTAACTCCGCTGGTGCGGGGCTATAGGCAACCCTGGAATTTTGTCCGTTTACGCTTAGGATTGAACCTAAACAAAAGATGAATAAAGCTGCGAATTTCATATTTACATTTACCATTTCAATCTTAGTTGTATCTGTCCGGGGAAAATAATTTTAAATCTATTGTGGTTTTTTTATCTGTAGCCAGCTCAGCTACCATCTTCCCTGTTGCAGGGGCCAGGCTCAATCCCATCATGGAATGTCCTCCGGCAACGATTAAATTTTTATACTGATCGGCGCGACCCAGATAAGGTAAACCATCAGGGGAACAAGGCCGGAATCCATACCATACATCTTTCTCAGCAGGCATAGCCAGGTCGATATTTTCAAAATACTTTGGAATAGAATTCACGATCCCCTCTACCCGGTTCATATTCACTTTGGCATTCATTTTTCCAAGCTCCATTGTTCCGCCAAACCTGATTTTCTCACCCATCGGCGTTATTGCCACTCTCGCTTCGCAAAGTATCGCCGGAATTTTCATCTCGGGCTTATTCTCCACATTAAACGTATATCCCTTTCCCGGCATCATTGGAATATTAATGTGCAACAGGTCCGAAACCTCTTTCATCCAGGCCCCCGGCGAAAGGATAAACTGATCGGCTTCAAATACCTCACCATCACAAATCGCTTTGCTGATCACCTCATTTTTATATTCAAAACCATTTATCTTCTTGTTTTTAATGATCTTGACACCCTTCGCAACCAGGTAACTGCGCAATTGCCCGTTTAGTAAATTGGGATTCAAATGCGCATCACACCTGTAATGGGCCGCGCCTAAAACCTTCAGCTTCAAATCGGGCTCCAGCTTCTGAAGTTCCGACGGACTCAATATCCCGACATCCAGTCCCATATCCTGGGCCATTTTCGCCACATGAACTTCTTCCTTTTCTCCCTCTTCGGTATTGTAGTACATCAGAATTCCCTTCTGATGGTAGAAAAAATCAAAATCCGGCTCCTTTGCTAAATCCTGAAACAGCTGCTTGCTGAACAGGTTATAGTCTTTGAGGTATGGAGCGGCCTCATCGCATTTCTTCTGGTTGGCATTCTTTATAAACTTCAATCCCCAGTTCACGAGATCAAGGCTCAGACTCGGCCTGATGTAAAAAGGGCTTCTTGAATTGGTCAGCCATTTTAGTCCTTTGGCCACAATACCCGGCGATGCCAGCGGAATAAAATGACTGGGCACTACCATACCCAGGTTTCCTAATGAACTGTTGGCAGATAAATCGCCTTTATCTATGATCGTCACCTCATAACCTTCTTTATTCAAATAATAAGCTGAAAATAGCCCTATTATCCCACCCCCAATAACTACTGCTTTCATATAATTTCTTTAAATAACCTGAAACCCATGTGCATATGGATCATCATCATCAATAATTATGGTATTGTAACCCGTCACCATCGCCCATCCTTCTATGCCGGGTACTATGGCCGGTATCCCGCCCACTGTCGTTTCTTCTTCTATAGTACCGGTAAACTTCGATCCTATAAAACTCTCATGGATAAACTTGTCGCCTTTTTTTAGCTTGCCTTTTGCATACCATTGTGCCATTCTTGCCGATGTACCGGTACCACAAGGTGAACGGTCTATTGCCTTATCTCCATAAAACACAGCATTCCTGGCTGTTGATGATTCATCCAGCGTCTTTCCCGCCCACAGCAAATGACTGCAGCCCCTGATGTTCTCATCTTCTGGATGAATGAATTCTTCCTGAAGATTAATCAGTTCCCTGATCGTCCTGCTAAATTTAATGAGCTCATCTGCTGTATGATGCTCCACGCCTTTAAAATTTTCCTGCGGATCTACGATTGCATAAAAATTTCCGCCATAGGCAACATCGATAGTAAGTTCTCCCAGATCCGGACTAACCACCTTAATGTTTTCCTTTGCAAGAAAGGACTTTACATTAGTTAGTTTTACAGAGGTTACCTTTTTACCAACTTTAGTATAATCAATTAAAATTAGCCCGGCAGGTGCTTCCAGTCTCAGTCTGCCTTCTGTTTTGGGAATAATAAGTCCTTCTTCTATGGCAATAGTTACTGTCCCGATAGTACCATGGCCGCACATAGGCAGGCAGCCGCTGGTCTCGATATACAACACACCACAGTCATTCTCCGGATTAGCCGGCGGATACAGAATACTTCCGCTCATCATATCATGTCCGCGGGGTTCAAACATAAGCCCCTTTCTAATCCAGTCATATTCGGCTAAAAAATGAAGTCTTTTGTCCATCATGGTATTCCCAACCAACTGAGGGCCGCCGCCGGCTACCACCCTGACCGGGTTACCACAAGTATGCGCATCAATACAAAAAAACTTTTTATGGCTCATAACTTAAATAGGCTTAGTATTATAAATTCCGTCAATTTTTCTCAATATACCCTGCTTATTTTCATTCCTTAATCCCTCTGGTAAGATATCATCCGGAAAATCCTGAAAACATACCGGTCTTAAAAACCTGTTGATCGCCTCTCCGCCAACTGAAGTAGACCTGCCATCACTTGTAGCAGGAAACGGTCCGCCATGCACCATCGCATAAGAAACCTCTACACCTGTCGGAACGTTATTAAATACAATACGGCCGGCCTTTTCTGCCAATACAGCGATCAGGTCGCGGTAGTTCTGCAGTTCACCCGCAGTACCAAAAACAGTAGCTGTCAGTTGTCCTTCCAGGCTTTCCAGACCATCCAGCAATTCAGATTTACTGTTGCAGATCACCAGGATGCTTGTAGGTCCAAAGACCTCATTTTGAAATTGTTTATGGTTTAGAAATTCGGCCAAAGAAACTTTGAAAACAGCCGGGGCTGCTTTAAAAGACGCTTGTTCGTCTTCTGCAAACAAAAGGGTTTCAGAAGATTTGGATTGACGAAGTTTATCTTTAGATTCATAATAATGCTGTGCAATACCTCTGTTTAACATCACCTGCCCGGCGGTATCCGAAAGCTTCTGTTGTAAGGTTTCAGCAAATACATCCAGGTTTTCATCATTCAAGGCAAATAGCAAACCTGGATTTGTACAAAACTGTCCTGCTCCTAAACTGATAGAGGCTGCTAGTTTCCCGGCAGTTTCTTCCGCTTTTTCGGCCAGCAGCTCTGGAAGAATCACCACAGGATTTACACTGCTCATTTCCGCGTAAACAGGAATTGGCACCTCCCTTTCTGATGCGATCTTACACAATGCCAGACCTGCAGTTCTTGAGCCGGTAAAACCTATTGCTTTAATACCCGGATGCGCGGCTAGTTTAGTTCCCAGTTCTGCGCCCTCTCCGTTCAGGCTGGAGAAAATACCATCAGGCATGTTACATTGTTTCGCAGCACGCAGGATACATTCCGAAATCAGTTCATTTGTACCTAAGTGAGACGGATGTGCCTTTACGATAACGGGACATCCCGCCGCAAGTGCCGATGCGGTATCTCCGCCCGCTGTTGAAAACGCAAAAGGAAAATTACTGGCCGCAAATACAACTACGGGCCCCAAAGGGATATTAATAGTCCTCAGGCCAGGCTTTGGCAAAGGCGATCTTTCTGGCTGTGCCAGGTCGATGATGCTGTTTTGGTAGCTTCCTTCCCTCACAATTTTCGCGAAAAACCTCAACTGGCCGGTAGTCCTGCCTGTTTCACCTTCCAGCCTTCCTTTAGGTAAAGCTGTTTCTACCAAAGCTTTACTGATATTCTCCTGGGCATTGGCTTCTATTTCGGTAGCTATAGCTTCCAGAAACACAGCCCTTTGTTCATTGGAGATCTCCTTTAGCGCAACAAAGGCCGACTTGGCTTTTTGAACAGCCAGTTCAATTTCGGCATCAGTAGCAGGATAAAAATCATCCTCCAGGTATCTTTTTTCCAGCGTACTGTAAACCTTTATCCGCTGCTCGCTTTTACCGGATCTATCAAAACCAATAAAATTATGGCCTTTAAGCATCTGCTGTTTCTTTTAGATTTATATTTTTATAATCAGGTAGTTCTGGGCGAACTGCCAATGCATCGTCTATAACTTTAATTACACGCTCACGCTCTTCACCCGACAATTGTAGTCTTGGTTTCCTTACTGTTTCTGTCCCAATTCCCGTAGCCACTGCTGCCAATTTGATGTACTGTACCAGTTTAGGATCTGTATCCAGTTCAAGTAATGGCATAAACCACCTGTAAATAGCTATCGCTTTTGTGATCTCTCCTGCTTTTACCAACTTGTAGATCGCAACAGTTTCTGCCGGGAAGGCATCTACCAGTCCGGCTACCCATCCATGGGCTCCCATCACAAGGCTTTCCAATGCAAGAGGATCTACACCTGTCAGGATTTTAAAACGGTCTCCAAAACGGTTGATCATTCGGGTGATATTCGTAATATCCCTGGTTGATTCTTTAACTGCCTCAATATTTTCAAATGGCAATAGTTCCTCAAACATATCCAGCGTAATCATAATCTTATAATCCACGGGGTTATTGTACAGCATGATCGGTAGCTTCGTAGATTTTGCAACGGCTTTGAAATATTCCAGGGTCTCTTCACTATCCGCATAGTACCTCATTGGAGGCAATAACATGAAACCGTCAGCACCGTAAGCTTCAGCTTCTGTAGCTAGTTTAATTGCGGCTTCAGTAGTTTGCTCGGCGATGTTAATCAAAATTGGAAAATCATTTGGGAGGAATTCTCTCGCAGCAAAGTATAGTTGCTTTTTTTCATCATTGCTAAGGGAACTTGCCTCGCCTAATGATCCACCTAAAATTATTCCGTCAACACCTGCTTCAAGTTGGGCAGTCAGGTTGATTTTAAAAGTTTCGAGATCAATTTTATCTTCAGCCGTAAAAGGCGTCAAAAGTGCTGGGAATACTCCATTCCAATTTATCTTATTCATACGATATGGCTTTTTGTTTAGTCAAAAGTATTTACTAAACGCTACTAAAAATTAACCTCGATTAGTAAATGCTTTACATTTTTTAACCCAAAAATCCTGAAATATGTGATTTCACGATTAGTTTAATGAATATAAGTAGCAGAGAGGTAGTCGTTCAGGTACTCACTCGGTGATTTGCCCAGCATAGCCCTGAAGACCCGGTTAAAGTGGGTCACATTATTAAAGCCACAGTTGTAAGCTATCCGTGATATACTGCTTTCTGATCCTGCTCTGATCAGTTGCTGACAAGCTTCATTAACCCTCACTTCATTCAAAAATGAAATAAAAGTGCGCAGGGTCCGCTTCTTAAAATACCTGCAAAAAGCCGGAGGGGTCATATTGGCCTTCTTCGAGATCTCTTCCAAAGTGATTTCCTTATTGTAGTTGGTCATGATATAGTGGTAGATCTGGCTGATCTTCATCCCCTCATGCTCACTCACAAGTCCCAGATCACCATTACCTGACAGCAGTTTCAGATTTCTGATCTGCGCAATGTGGTTCAGCAGTTCGATAAATCCAATGAGCAATAGCGTACCCTCACTCTTGAAAAGCAGCTTAAACCTCGAAACAACTTCTTTTTTTGCTGATTCTGGAACGCAAAACCCGGTACTGTACTTACTAAAAAGTGTTTGTATAAGCGCCAGTTCAGTTAAGCCAAACAGGTTTTTGAGATCTCCTGATGGATTAAAAAAAATGGTCAATGCCTTGATGTGCTTTTTAAAGGGCTCCACGAAATAATCCGGACTGCTTTTGAAAACATGGGGCTGGTTGGCACCTATGCAAAAAATATCACCGGATGAAAAAGGATACATCTGATTATTGACCACCAGCGTCCCCTCTCCTTTCTCTATCCAGGTCAGCTGCATTTCAGTATGCCTGTGCAAATGCGGATAAAAAAAAGGCTCATTCTCTTCCTTTAGAATAATATTCTTATTTGCGGGAACGGGTATCGTGAACTGGAGGACATTCATAATGGTCAAATTTATAAAATTCATGCAATATAATTTTATAAACCTGGATAAAGAACAGACAAAACAACACTATATTTCAATATTATACCATAATAAAACATTATATTCTAAAATTAGTTAAAATACTTATTTTTTGTTTTGAATTACATAGTTTTGCGGCGACCAGAAAACACTTTATGCAAAAAGATACCTTATCTCTTCAAGACCAGAATACGCTTACTGAATTACTTGAAAAGATCCAGTTGAACACCGATAATTTCATGGGATATCCTGTCTCCAAGGACTTTGATTTCTCCGAACTCATCCCCTTCCTGAATTACCCAATGAATAACCTGGGTGATCCTTTTGTAAACTCTACCTATGGTGTAGATTCCAGGGAGATGGAAAAAGAAGTGATCCAGTTTTTCGCAACTTTATTCAGGGCAGAGAAAGACAATTGGTGGGGTTATGTAACCAATGGCGGTTCTGAGGGAAACCTATATGGCCTATATCTTGCTCGCGAACTCCATCCTAAAGGGATGGTCTATTGTTCTGAGTCGACCCATTACAGTGTACAAAAGAACATCCATCTGTTAAACATGACAAATATTGTAATCAGTGCGCAGGAAAATGGCGAAATCAATTATGAAGATCTGGAAGATACCATCAGGATGAACCGGCATATGCCTGTGATCATCATGGCCAATATCGGGACAACCATGACTGAAGCACGTGACGACATCAGCAAAATCAAACTGATCCTGAAAAAGATGGCCATCAAAAATTATTACATTCATGCAGATGGCGCCCTTTCAGGTAGTTATAGCGCATTCATCGAACCCAGACCAGCTTTTGACTTTGCCGATGGTGCCGACAGTATTGCGATTAGCGGCCATAAATTTTTCGGCTCTCCGATGCCTTGTGGGGTTGTGGTTGTCAAAAAATCAAACCGCGACCGCATCGCCAGGTCGGTAGCTTATATTGGCAGTGTAGATACAACCATTACAGGATCAAGAAATGGACACAGTCCCCTGTTTTTATGGTACACCCTGAAAAAATATGGCATAGAAGGCTTAAAGAAACGTGCACAACATAGTCTTTCTATTGCACAATATGCTGAAGATAAATTGAAAGAGATTGGCATAGCAGCCTGGAGAAATCCAAATACGATAACGGTCAACTTCCCCGCTCCGGGTTTAGCCATCAGACAAAAATGGCAGCTTGCTTCAGAAAATGCCACATCGCACATCATCTGTATGCCCAATATCCAAAGAGAACAGATTGACCAGCTGGTATTAGAAATGAAAGCCGATCTAGTCGAAGTTTAAAGGATTGCTCTTTATGAGCAATCCCTTTTGATTAAGTTTAAAACGCCTTTGCAAACTCCGCTGCAAAATCTTCCAGCTTTACTTTCCCAAACGATGAAGGCTTGTTGGCAAAATAATGCGCATACAATTTGCCGCTCCTGGTCGCATCACCCATCTCTACATAACTTTTAGCCATTACCTCAGGCAATCCCGCCTGCAGCATACCACCTAAAGCATCTTCATCATTAAACTCTACCCATGGCAGTTCTGGTTTTCCTATAGCAGCACCAAGAGCACTGGCTACTCCCGCAGCGGTACTTTCATCACTGGCAACATACCTTACCTCTTTTCCTGTAAAATCCTGTTGCAGTTCTTCCGCAGCTGCAGCTGCGATATCATTAGGGTGCACCAGCACAAGTGGTGTTTCCGCACCATAATTTGAACCCAGAATACCGGCGTGTTTGATCATGTCCGCATTTCCGTAGAAATTGGTGTAGAAAAATGCAGGACGCAAGTGCTTAACAGCCACACCATCCAGTTTGCTATACGTTTGCTCCACATCATGCAGACCTGAAATCGGCCCTGTACCTCCGTCCAGGTGCGCACCAATACTGCTCAGGTTTACTACCCTTTTTACACCTGAAGCCTCAATAGCGGCCGCATATTTTTCACCTACGGAAGAAATAAACTCCCTGATATTTGAGGCTCCGAAATTCGGCGGCACCATCGTATAGATCGCATCTTTGCCTGAAAAAGCGCTGGTTAAAAATGCGACATCTTCCACTGAACCAATCGCTGCCGTAGCACCAAGTGCTTCAATTTCCTGGGCTTTAGCTGCATTGCTGCTGATGATGGTAACCTGATGTCCGGCAGCGATTAAAGTTTCTGCCAATGGTTTACTGATATTTCCGAGTGATCCTGTGATTGTAATATTCATAATAATATATTTTAAAATGTTGATTACAAAGGTATATTTGTACTTACTTTTATACAAGTACTTACCCCAAAGTATGTAACTATGACTGCCATTAAAGAAAACTCAACCCGCAATTTCAACAAACAGCTTTCTGCCGTTTCTTGTCCCGTTACCTATGTAATGAACAAGATCGGAGGCCATTGGAAACCGATTATCCTGTATCACCTTTCCAACAGTCCAAAACGCTACAGCGAATTAAAGCGTGCAATACCTGAAATTACGGAAAAAATGTTGATTCAGCACTTAAAACAATTGCAGGAAGATGACCTGGTTCTCAGAACTGCCGAGCCTGTTGTACCTCCATTTGTGACTTATTCCTTAACACCTGCAGGAGCTAAATTGCAGCCTGTCCTGAATGCTATGGCCATCTGGGGATTGGATGACATGAGACAACGGGGATAAACTTCTGCAAAAACCAAAATAAATATCCATTGTTATATCATTATATGTAACCGACTATAAACCTTCAGCATATGATACTGCAACAACTTAAAGGAGAATTCGAACACGAAGTAACGAGCACCCGCAAATTACTGAATGCAGTTCCGGAAAAAGACATTGATTATAAGCCATCCGAAATATCCTGGACCATGGGGGAACTCGCCCAGCACATTGCTACCATTTACTACTGGTATGTTGGCACGCTCACACAGGATGTATACGATATGACGGCCGACCAACTGGAAAGAGGTAAACCAAATGACATCAAAGCTACTCTAGCCCTCTTTGAAAGTAATGTCGAAAAAGCACGGGCTGCCTTAGACTCGCTTACTGAACAAAAATTGCTGGATGACTGGACAATGAAAGTAGGCGATCAGGTCGTTCTGGGACCAATGCCAAGAGGTACCGTGTCGCGCGGATTTCTTTTTAACCACATTTACCACCATCGCGGTGAGATGATCGTATACCTGCGCGCAACAGGAAATAAAGTACCTGGCATGTACGGACCTACCTACGAACAGAGTCAGCAATAAAAAATAAAGTCGTTACTGACTTTATTTTTTATTCGCGCTGTTTTTCAATTCATTTTTCAAAGCCAGTTCTACGCGTTGTTCAAAGGGCTTTAAATCAAACACAAATGGCTTTGTAGCCAAGGGCATTTCATTTGCTGTTTTAAGTGTAGGTGTATAACCGCCCGCAGACATATAAAAACGATCAGGATATTTTGGGGAAACACCCTGTTCAAAATCATCCCGCTGCCCTACACGTCCATCGGTATTGGAAAACCTGACTTTGTTGAAGTTAATCCATTGTCCGGTTTTAGCATCTTTACCGTAGGCATTATAATAATAAGCTTCCCTGCGCAACTGTCCGTTGGTATAGCCAAAATTCTCTAAGAAAGAGTAAAACCCATCAAACAGGCGCTGCTCCTTAGGTGCCCGCCAGCTGGCTACGTAAGTCCAGTCCTGACCTTCTACTTTGTACCAGGCCGAAAGTACCACCGAATTGTTATCGGATTTAACAATATTCATCAAAAACTTGACAGGTTCGCCGGTTTTCCAGTTGGCAGTTTTTACGTAAGACTGACCACCGGTGCCTTCTCCGCCAAAATTATTAACAGTGGTTAATTCACCTTTGTCTACCAAAGAAACATAATCATGTTTGGTAATCGTAGTATCATGCTCAGCATCTTTACTATCCCACACAGAGAACAATACCCTGCGCTCAGTTGCTGAGTTGGTTTGTATCCCCATATACCCACGAAAGAAGCCCAGACTCATATAATAAGTAGCCAATGCATCGCCTCCTTTTGGCACCACAATTTCCTGGTACATCCAATTGTAGGTTTTGCTGTTTGGCGCTGTAGAACTAAAAGCCAAATGCACTGATGGTGTAGATTGATAATCGATATGGTTCACATGAGCTCCCGCAGTTGATGAACGGAAGATCAGAGATTTAATGGTAATAGCAGATTGGGGATCAGAAATTGGTTTAAGCTCATACCTGAAATAGCCGGTTTTCGGCACATGTACTTTTGTTGCGAACAAAGAATCAGCCTTACCGTCACCTTTAAATGTTATTTTTTTGCTAAACGGCTTAAAACCAGAATCCTGATAAGTAGCGCTAACCTTCAGTTCAAATTCAAGGTTTTTATCCGCAGTAACTGTATTATCGAACAACAAATCGTAATCACCTGGTTTCTGATAAACTATCCATACCACACTTTTGGTTTGGTCTCTCCAGCCGGATACTACATCCCTTGTTTCCACCCAGCCCACTGGCACCCTTACCCCTGGCCGCTGTGCAGTGAAAGGTTCTACATAGGCTTTGTTTGCAGGCACCACAAAGTCCTGGCTATTTTGCGCAAACGATACTTGTCCTAAAAAGGCAAATACGATTAAAATAAAGTTGATTTTCATTTGTGTTGAATGATATCAGCAAATAAACCATTTAAATCCCAAATAAACTACTTCTTATAGGAAATCCGGTAAATAACTCCCGCAAAATCATCTGAAACCAGCATTGATCCGTCATCCATTACAAGTACATCTACAGGGCGTCCCCAGAATTCCTGACTGGTTTCGTCCAGCCATCCGGTTGCAAATGTTTTATATCCGGTAGCTTTTCCTTTTTCAGTATTCACAAGACTTATTCTGTAACCGCTTTTCTTGCTACGGTTCCAGGAGCCATGCTCTGCAATGAAAATCTGATCCTTGAATTCAGCCGGAAACATTTTTCCGGTGTAAAACTTAAGACCAAGCGGCGCAACGTGAGCTCCCAGGTTCTGTGCCGGCGCTGTAAACTCTGAAGGCTGGTGACCCTCACCAAACTTTGGATCTTTAACCGTCCCGTTATGAAAATACGGATAGCCAAAATGCATACCCTGCTTAGGCGCATTGTTCAACTCGCAAAAAGGCACATCATCTCCCATTCCATCCCTGCCATTGTCGGTAAACCACAATTCCTTAGTAGTTGGATGCCATGTAAAACCTACGGTATTACGCACACCACTTGCAAACGTTTCATAACCCGTACCATCATCATTGATTCTAAATATCGCTGCGTGACGGTCATCCGGCATACCTATATTAAAAGGGGCACCCACAGGTACATACAATTTGCCATCAGGCCCGAAAGCGATGTATTTCCAGCCATGTGGCCATTCCGTAGGAAACTTATCAAAGATCACCTCGCCTTTGCCCGGACTTTCCAGCTTATTTTCAATATCAGAGAACCTGGTTACTTTGCTGATCTCCGCAACATACAGACTTCCATTTTTAACGGCTACACCATTCGGATTGTTCATCCCCGATGCTACAACCCATTTCTTATCCGCTTTATGATCACCGTCTGTATCTTTTACAGCATAAACAAAACCTGCCTTTTGTGTGCCTACAAACAATGTTCCCGATGGCGACATAGCCATCGAACGGGCCCCTTCTACCTCAGCATATACGCTAATGGAAAAACCGGCCGGCATTTTGATTTTGTCTAGCGGCAGTGAGTCACTGGCACCGGTAATCGCAGGCGATGAAGTTGATTTTATAGGATTACTGTTTCCCAGCGTGATCAAACCAATTAAGGCTGCTGCTATCGGAGTAAATTTTAAGATATTCATCTGATTGATTATTTTAATTGATATGCGATAATACGATTTGTCCCAAATGAAGGAACATAGACCGTTTTTGTTTTAGAGTTATAACTGATGTCGTTAGCCATGATCCGCCTGGAACGGCTATCCAATAATAATTGTTTTGTTCCGTCTGCATTAAGGTAATAAAGCAGCCCCCGATAATTACTGATCACAAATTCATTCGGCGCAACCATTACAATTCCGTCTAGTCCGTTCTCAAAGCCTTCTGCAATTTTTGTGACCTCTTTATTAGCGTTAACTTTTTGTACCGCTGATGAGGTTACTACGTAAAGATCTGTCCCCACGGTTAGCAATCCATTTGCACCCGGCATATTTTCCAAATATAGGGATGATTTATCACCATCGATCCTGTATACTTTACCCGCACGAGTATCACTTACATAAATAATCCCTTTTGAATCTACAGCCAAGTCGTTCAGCATACCAGCTCCTTCTACAGGAATCCGCTTGATGACAGTTGCTTTAGTGACATCAATAACGGCTACTCCTGACCCTTCTGAGGTATAAAACATGTCGTTGAACAAACCTGACCCCATATTGGATTTAAGGCCGGTTACCCAGTCGCTTTTTAGCACCTTCCCTTCCAAATCCAAACGGACTACGGTTCCTGAACCCATACTGGATACATATAGTGAATTCGACTTGCTATCATAGAGCACCGATTCGGGTGATTTAATAGTAACGGAATCCGATTCCCAGATTTTCTCCAGGCTGTGTTGGGCAAATAAGGCTGAACCTGCGAACATCAGGACACCTGATAGTAATAATTTTTTCATCATATTATTTCAGTTTAACTGGTCTTGAAAGTTTGGAGAAAGTGAGTGAGCCCATTTTCCATTTCCCATCTTGTTTCACGTAAACCTCAGTCACCATAAATGGATTCGCGACTTCATTGCCACCGACTACGGCTACTAAATCAATATCATTTAACAGGATGGCCGTATTTCCAAACATCTTAACTGAAGCCGAATAGATCTCGGCTTTCTTGTAATGAATACTTCCGGATTTGATGACATTGATCTCCCTATCTGTACCCCAGCTGCCACCCATGTGGACAAACATTGCTTTCACATCAAATAAATTACTGAGGGAATCTACATTTTTATCAGCCATCCACATCCATTTTTTTCTGGAGAGATCAAGGATTTCCTGTTCTCCCTTTGTCGGGGCAGATGCTGATGAATTTGATGTTTGTGCAAACGAGGTTTGAACACCCGCAAAGAGGATTAATAGGGCAACGATTACTTTTTTCATATTGCTGTTAATTTAGATTATTCTTTCAATTCAAATTCCTGAATTCATTAGGTGTATACCCTACACGGTTTTTAAATAATCGGCTAAAATGTTGCGGGTACTTAAAACCCAACTCAAATGCGATTTCATTAATGGTTCTGTTGCCATCAAAGATCTTATTTTTTGCAATTTCAATGATCTTATTCTGAATATACTCCTGCGCAGATTTTCCGGTTTCTTTTTTCACCAGGTCACCAAAATAATTTGCTGATAAATGGATTTCATCCGCAAAGTAACCGACAGAAGGCAGACCTATAGTATATGGCTTTTCAGATGCAAAATAGCTATTCAGCAATTCTTCAAACTTTTGCAGTACTCCTTTATTGACGCTCTCTCTGGTGATGAACTGCCGGTCATAAAACCTTTCACAATAGTTCAGAAACAGCTCAATATTGGAGGCGATTAACCTTTTGCTATGCTTATCGACCGACTGGCTCAATTCATATTCAATTTTAGCAAAGCAGTCGAAGACAATTTTCCGCTCTTTTTCCGATAAATGCAATGCTTCACTGGTGTTATAACTAAAAAAGCTATACTCATCCAGGGTTTTAGCCAGCGGTGTACCGACTATAAGATCCGGATGAAAAACGAGTCCATGTCCCATAGGCTGATAAAAGTCTATTTTGTTCTCTACGTCGATAACCTGTCCGGGAGAAACAAACACCAATGTCCCTTTGTCATAGTCGTAATAGTTACAGCCATACTTTAAATCGCCACAATGCACCTCTTTCAGAAAAATGCAATAAAGTCCGAAAGTCATCCGTGAACCTGTCCTTTCCTTCGCTTTTGAAAAATCAATTATACTCACCAGCGGATGTAAAGTTTCATGATTGTTAAACTCATTGTACTGGCTTACAGTATCAAAATTATAGGCCTTTTCCATAGCTGTTACTTTTTGTTAACACAATAATAACCATTCTGCTATAAGAATAATTGCAAGCTTGGTCAAATCAGTAATATTGGTAGCAATATCCGTAATCGGTATACCAATTTGCACCATGACAACGCTGAACTTGCTCTTTTAAAGCTTAACCGCTACTATTTGGAATTCAAATCACCTTTGGTAAAAATACTTCTGGTGGAATACCTAAAAATATTCTCAAAGCTCTGGCCATTTTTAGAGTAACTTCTCTTTTTCCAGATAACACTAAATAAACATGACTTTTAGATCCAATAATGGTTTCCAGATCCTTCGCCTTTAGTCCCCGTTCTTCCATTTTTAACTTAATTACATCGATCGGGTCCAGTGCAGGAAGAATAATATGTTTGTCCTCATAATCTTTTACTAACACCAACAGTAATTCCAGCTCTTCAAATTCTCTTGTGCCCGGTTCAGCATGAAAAATTTGAATTGTCCTGTCAAGAGTTTGTTTGTATTCTTCTTCAGTTTTTAACACTTTGTAATGTTTCATACTTCAATGTGTTTTATTTCAGCAGCATTAATTTTATCGTATTCTTCATATTTTCCTTCATTATCATATTATTAAACTCATTATCGTTTGCGAAGCTATGTACTTTTCTTGTGAAAACGATACAGAAACAAAGATAAATATCTATTTAAATATCTGTATATCAGTATTTTGAATCAGAATTCAGCAAATGATAATTTTGTGTGGTTTTTTTAGAATTCCGATCAATTTTCTCACATCTCATTCAATAAAATCATCACTTAACCTTTCCCAATCAGTAATATTGGTAGTAATATCCGTAATCGATATACCAATTTGCACCATGACAACGCTGAACTTTGTACTATTAGAATTGTTGTACAGGTAATTATCAAATTCAGTTAAGGATGAAAACAAGAATATTAGGAGACAGCGGATTGGAAGTATCAGCCCTTGGATTAGGTTGTATGGGACTAAGTTTTGGATACGGTCCGGCAACAGAAAAACAGGAAGCCATAAAATTAATAAGAACTGCATTTGATTCAGGTGTCACTTTTTTTGACACCGCTGAATGTTACGGTCCCTTTACCAATGAAGAATTGTTAGGTGAAGCACTCGCACGTATTCGGGAAAAAGTAGTTATCGCTACCAAATTCGGCTTTGAAGACGGTGATTCCAAAAAAGGGCTGGACAGCAGTCCTGCAAGAATCAGATCGGTTGCAGACGCTTCCCTGAAAAGACTTAAAACTGACTACATTGATTTATTTTACCAGCACCGTGTTGATCCCAACATACCTATTGAAGACGTTGCGGGGACTATTCAGGATTTAATAACAGAAGGCAAAATCAGACACTGGGGTCTATCGGAAGCAGGTGTAGAAACCATTCGCAGGGCACATGCGGTGCAGCCGCTTGCTGCATTACAAAGTGAATATTCTTTATTCTTCCGTGAAACAGAAAAGGAAATCATACCGCTATTAGAAGAACTGGGAATAGGCTTCGTACCGTTCAGTCCTCTAGGGAAAGGCTTTCTAACAGGAGCTATGGACGAAACCACAAAATTTGATTCTACAGACTTCAGAAACATTGTACCTCGCTTCTCGGAAGAAAATAGAAAAGCAAACCAGGTCCTGGTAGATTTATTGAAAGGTATAGCTACACAGAAAGAAGCTTCACCTGCACAAATCGCATTAGCATGGCTGTTGGCTCAAAAGCCATGGATTGTACCCATCCCGGGAACGACCAAATTACATCGTCTTCAAGAAAATGTCGAAGCCGCAGCCATTTCACTATCTGCTGAAGATGTAGCGCAAATCAATGATGCTGCATCAAAAATATCCATACGGGGAGCAAGATATCCCGAGGCTTTACAAAACAGAGTAGGAAAATAAAAATCATTTGAGATGAACAGGAACACGAGATACATTACCGCATTAACAGTAGCCTTGACTATTTCAATATCACTGAACGCCCAAAACAAAATGAAACCATTAGTTATTATCGAACAGGGCAGCTTTGCTGTAGGAGGAACTAAAGCTACGGAGCAAGGTAGCTTTAAGCTGGATAGTGCTTTGAAACCGCAGGGACAGACCTTCCACGGCGATCATGCTTATGCATTTTATCAAATTCCGGCTAAAGCCAGCAAGTACCCTCTGGTATTCCTGCATGGCGCTGGCCAGTCCAAAAAAACATGGGAAACAACCCCTGATGGCAGGGAAGGATTTCAAAATATTTTTCTTCGCAGAAAATTTCCTGTCTACCTAATCGACCAGCCAAGACGTGGTGCCGCCGGGAAAAGTTCGGTTGCAGCAGAAATAAAACCAACTGCCGACGAGCAGTTCTGGTTTACCCAATTCCGCATAGGTAACTATCCAGAGTATTTTCCGGGTGTACAGTTCCCTAAAGACGCGGCTTCATTAGAGCAGTTTTACAGGCAAATGACCCCAAACACTGGTGCCTTTGACGCAAATGTGATCTCTGACGCCATCTCTCAATTGTTTAACAAAATTGGTGAAGGAGTCCTGATTACACATTCTCAGGGCGGTGGCCCCGGTTGGTCTACAGCCATAAAAAACAACAAAGTTAAAGCCATTGTAGCTTACGAACCTTATAGCGGTTTCGTTTTTCCTCCCGGTGAGTTGCCTCAGCCTATAAAATCAACCGGTCTTTTCGGCGAACTAAAGGGTGCAGAAATCCCCTTAGCAGATTTCATGAAGCTGACCAAAATACCCATTGTTGTTTATTACGGAGACAATATAGCAGATAAGCCAACAAACGTTTGGAATATGGATCACTGGCGTTCCGGATTGGAAATGGCGAAGATCTGGACAGCCACGATCAACAAACAAGGAGGTGATGCAACGGTAATTCACTTGCCGGAAGTTGGTATCAAAGGCAATACTCATTTCCCATTTTCTGACCTCAATAACATCCAGGTAGCTGACCAGCTCTCGAAATGGTTAAAGGAAAAAGGACTGGATCGGTAATATTGGTAGCAATACCCGTAATCCATCTACTATAAAGTCCTTTTGTTCTCCTGAACTTTGTTAAACTAAATAAGGAACACATGAAAAGATCAGCAAGATATGGCATACTGGTAGTTGCAATTTTATTACTTACTGTCGTTACCAATCGGGCAGTTGCACAACAAAAAAGTGTTATGAGAGAAACATTGACTCCAAAAGAACAAAGTATGATCTCTATCGCAGCTGTGGCTGCTAAAGGTGATCTGGCCAGACTTAAAAACGAGATAAACACTGGCCTCGAGGCTGGCTTAACCATCAACCAAATCAAGGAAACTATCGTTCATTTATATGCCTACGCCGGTTTCCCACGCAGTCTTAGGGGATTACAGACCTTAATGTCCGTTATAGATGAACGCAAAGCCAGAGGTATCACCGATCAGAAAGGCCGGGAAGCCTCCCCTGTTAACGATCAACGCAGCAAATACGAAAGAGGTAAGGCCATATTGGCAAAATTAACCGGTGTACCGGAAACCGGAACAAAAACAGGATATGCCGCATTTGCTCCGGAAATAGAGGTATTTCTAAAAGAACACCTGTTTGCCGATATTTTTGAGCGGGATGTACTCACCTATGCTGAAAGAGAATTGGTAACGGTCTCCGTGCTGAGCAGTATAGGAGGTGTAGAACCTATGCTGAAGTCACATTTGACCATCTGCCTGAATATAGGACTATCTCCTGCTCAACTGCAACAGTTTGTAGGCGTCATAAAATCAGTTATCGGTAAAAGAGAAGCAAAATCAGCACAGTCCGTGCTGGATGAAGTAATAAAAAATAAGTAAACTTTTAAATATTAAAGAGATGAAGAAGCTAACGTCAATAATTGCATTAGCAATGACCATAGCAGCTACCGATGAGGTAAATGCACAATCTGCTCAAAAAACAAAACAACAAAATCCTTATACACTGGTATACGATGGCGCAATTACCAAAAATGAAGAAGGAAAAGTAAATATTCATCCGGTGAAATATAAACTGAACGGTATTGAGATCGCTGCTAATGTTTATACACCGGCAAATTACGATGCCACCAAAAAATACCCTGCAGTAGCAGTTGCTCATCCCAATGGAGGTATTAAAGAACAGACCGCCGGATTATACGCGCAACGCCTGGCAGAGGCTGGCTACATCACCATTGCTGCCGATGCGGCCTACCAGGGTGCAAGCGGAGGAATGCCACGTCATACGGATAAACCTTTCTTCCGTGTAGAAGACATTCATGGCATGGCCGACTTTATCACCAGGTATCCAGGTGTCGATGCCAACCGCTTAGCTGCCTTAGGTATCTGCGGTGGCGGAGGCTATACATTAAAAGCGGCGCAATCAGACAAACGCTTTAAAGCTGTAGCTACTTTGAGCATGTTCAATTCAGGCGAGGTTAGACGTAATGGCTTTCAGAATTCACAGTTGGCCACCATACAGGAACGTTTAAAACAGGCTTCGGATGCCCGCGACCGTGAAGCCGCAGGTACTGAAGTGAAGTTTTCAGGTGTGGCAAGCATCACAGATGAAGAAATTGCTAAAACTTCAACTGACCTGTACCGTGAAGGATACGAGTACTATTACAGAACGCATGCACATCCAAATTCAACCTTTTTATACACAACCAGCAGTCTGATGGAACTGATGACCTGGGATGCTACCGATCAGATTGAATTGATCGACCAACCTTTACTAATGATAGCAGGAAGCAAAGCCGATACAAAATACATGACAGATGAGGCGTTCCCGAAAGCAATCAATGCAAAAAGTAAAGAGCTGTTCCTGATCGAAGGTGCAACACACATTCAAACTTACTACAAGCCTGAATACGTAGCTCAAGCCGTTAATAAATTGCTTGAATTTTACAAGGCAAACCTCTAAAATAACGAATAATGAAGAATCTTAAATATATCCTGCCCATTGCAATTGCCCTCTTTACGGCCTGCAGCAACAATCAAAAAATGGAAGATCCAAAACAACAAAACGAACTTGTTTTTCCGCAAGGTAAAAAAATCACAAATGACAATTTTACGGGAACTGCCTATCTCCAAATGCTGATGGATGCAGACAGTCTCAATTCCATCTCGGTTGGAAATGTAACTTTTGAACCGGGAGCAAGGAGCAAATGGCATACGCATCCGGCCGGACAAATATTATTGGTAACCGATGGTGTTGGTTACTATCAGGAGAAAGGACAGCCTAAGAAAATACTCCGCAAGGGTGATGCGATAAAATGTCCGCCAGATGTTCCTCATTGGCATGGAGCCAGCGCTGACACTGCTTTTGTACAGCTGGCGATAACCGGAAGGGAAAAAGGGGAAACGGTATGGCTGGAAGCAGTAACTGACGAGGAATACCATAAATAGTCGCATTTACCCCCTTAACTTGTCGTTCTTGCACGTTTGAACCCATGTAGCATTAATGTACCTTTGAGTACAATCAAAACCGAAAGACAATATGGCAACTCAAATTTTTGTTAACCTACCCATTAAAGACCTCAACAGATCTGTAGAATTTTTCACTAAACTTGGTTATACTTTCAACCCGAAATTTACCAACGAGAAAGCGACCTGCATGATCATCAGCGATACCATTTACATCATGCTGCTGACTGAACCTTTCTTTCAGACCTTTACTAAAAAAGAAATTGTTGATGCGCACAAGGCAGTAGAATGCTCTATTTGCTTATCTGCCGACAGCAAAGATGCCGTTAACGAAATGGTAGAGAAAGCACAAGCAGCAGGTGCCACGGTACCTAATCCGGCCACCGATTACGGCTTTATGTATCAGCATAGCTTTGAGGATCTGGATGGCCACCATTGGGAATTTGCCTGGATGGATCCTAGCGGCATGCCTGAACAGCAGTAGTAAACACACATCTTAAATTTAAGGAGAAAAAATTATGGCAAATAATAAATTACTGCGAATGGACAATGTCGGCATCGTTGTAGAATCCCTCGATGAGGCTATCGCTTTTTTCACAGAGATAGGTCTGAAGCTGGAAGGCAGGGCCACCATTGAGGGTGAATGGGCCGGTCGTGTCACCGGACTGGGCAATCAGCATGTAGAGATTGCCATGATGATCACCCCCGACGGCCACAGTCGTCTGGAACTTTCTCGTTTTATCACCCCGGCTGTGATCGAAGACCACAGGACTGCTCCTGTGAATGCCCTTGGGTATCTGCGCGTGATGTTCACCGTTGAAAATGTTGACGAAATGGTATCACGGCTCATCAATCATGGCGCCCGGCTCGTTGGCGAAATGGTTCAGTATGAGAACTCGTACCGGCTCTGCTACATCCGTGCAAAAGACGGACTACTAATCGGTTTGGCAGAACAACTCAACAAATCTGTCTGATTCACAGAAACCCAGTAAATAAAAGGAGATTGATCTTTTTGATACTTTCAATCTCCTTAAATACCATACCAATGGAAGATCAATGTTTCTGTTTCTCCACGCCTCCCCAATTCTATATGCAAATAAATAGAATAAATTTGTCACGCTATGGAGATCCACAGCAGTATAAACAAATAAATCATGGATAACAAACTAACAGAAAACAGCATCCTGGAACAGGAAAACAAACTTTACCGCGCAATCAAAGATGGCAATATCACCGCGCTTGACCAGATGTTACATGATGACCTTTTGTTCATTATCCCAAGCGGGGAAACAATAACCAAACAGATCGATCTGGATACTTACCGCAATGGAGCATTGAAGGTTCACGAACTTCTTCCCCAAGTTGAACACCTGACCATTATTGATGATATAGCTGTCATCACATTGACAATCAAATTGAACGGAAAGTTTAATGACGTACCGTTTGAAGCTAACTTTCGCTATATCAGATTTTGGAAAAAATTCAGTGATGGGATCAAAGTAGTAGGCGGAAGCGGAATAGCCATTTCTTAATCCGTCACATTACACCCATTACCTTATACACATTCGTATAGTTAAATTTAGGAGCTACATCTACGGAAATGACCAGCTTATCTTTCATCTGCTCAAACTCCGTTTTTTCGGTCCCCCCAAGCAGCTTAACTGCAGTTATTTTTTTAGTATTCTGGCCAGACTCCCAGCCCAATGCCGGTATTTCAATTTTGCCTTTTACCGGATTAAGTACAAAAACGTATAGCGCGTTTCCTTTGGTAGTAAAACGAACTTCATTATGAGCATAAGCAGGGCTGGCAATGGTACGTTCATTAAAATCATGGCTTTTCTGCTTTTTATTCGCTTCCAGATCGGCTTCACTGATATTTTTCTTTTCAGGCCCTCCGTTTAAGTTATCACCATAAATTTTCCACGGCTTGCTTGCGTGGATCGCTTCACTGTTGGTATTGATCCACCTGCCAATTGTATCCAATATCAGTTTATGGTCGGTCGGAATAGTCCCATCAGGTAAAAGCTCCACATTCAGCAATAAGTTTCCGTTCTTGCTGATCATATCTGTCAATGATTCTATTATCGTTCTGGAATTATGTCGGATAGGCCGTTCATTTTTATAAAACCAGCTACCGAATGTCAATGTACCCTGCCATGGATACGGTAAAATTTCAGCTGCGCCTCCCCGCTCAATATCTTTTACGGTAGATGGTTCATTGCTAAACTTACCTGCAACTACGGCCGTAACTTTTCCTTGTTTTTGCAAACTTTTATTGAAGTAATAAGTGCAGACTTCTTTTCCATAATCGCCATACGGAAAACCATAGCCGTCAAACCACAGCATATCGACATCATATTTGCTAACCAGCTCTTCGGTTCGTCTTACATAATTCTCCTTTACACTTTTTATCCATTCCGGGGTACGTTTTTCAGGAGGCAAACCATACAGATCCGCCGGATCAAGGCCTTCCCACCACTTACCTTTACCATCGGCCTTGGTCATCCATCCATCGTATTTCACTCCTTTTTTAGCACCAGAAGTATCAGCGCCAAATGCAGATTTCCACCATTCAAGATATCTGTCATCATGGGAACTTACTCCGAAAGGAATTTCATACTTTACCGCCGACTTTTTGAACATGCCAATCAGATCTTTTCTGGGCCCGACGTTTACTGAATTCCAGGGTTGGTAGGTAGAGGCAAAATTATCGAAATGATGATGGTGGTTTGCCAGTGCTACAAAATATTTTGCACCTATGCTTTTAAAATAACGGAGCAGGTCATCAGTATTGAGTTTATCTGCTTTCCATTCATGTATCACATCCTTAAAGCCTTTTTCTGAGGGGTGGCCATAAGTTTCCAGGTGATAAGGATAAGCATTTGCACCCCAGGTTTCTTTGCCTACATTTTGCATATACATGTGCTTCGCATACCAGCCGCCTCCCTTTTCAGGCTGGGTTTGGGCACCCCAGTGTACCCAAATACCAAAGCGCGCCTCAGTATACCACTTGGGAAACTGATAATCTTTGCGCAGCTCTTCCCAGGTTAAACTCTTTTGTTGGGCAGCTGCATTGTTTGTAACAAAAAATAATATCGCAACAACGAATAATCGGTTAAAGTTCATAAGTTATCAAACGTTAGCTAATTTAATTTTCAATAAAGTCAAGTTCTGCTATGGCTACGGTCTTGCCATTGCCTGCAATTTCTTTGGGAACTAAACGAATAAACCGGCTATAGATTGGCGCCTTAAAGTAATGAATTCTCCTAACCGGATCATTTATCAAATTGCCAAACTCAAAACCCTCGGTATCAGCCCAGGTATTTCCATCTGTACTCGTTTGTATGATCCCCTTTTGTATCATTCCATCGCTGTTTTCTTTTGGTGGGGTATAAGCAAATCCTTTTAATTTTATTTGCTTACCAAGATCCAGGGCAATGGGATCTATCATTCCTTCTTTGGATTGCCAGTAAGTACGATCATTTTCATCAAATGCCCTGATGGTGCTATTGCGACTTTGCTTTTCACTGCTCCCTTCCAAAACCTTCCAGTTGCTTTTTAGCATTCCAAACACATTTGTATTTACTGACCCTTTGATGTTTTTGGAATAACTCAGGGCCTTAACTTCGCCACTGTTCATTAAAAAAGGTTTAGTATACTTCAAACTGGAATTGGTGGGTTCAGTTCCATCAGTAGTATAATAAATCTCGACATCGGTATTCAGGTTTTGCGCTGCGTGTTCTCCATGTGGTTTCCAATTGAACTCTTGTTCAAAGGGAGTAAGTTTAACCAGTCCATCGGGATCTCTGGAGAACTGGATTTGCGGTGGCCTGCTGGTATAATAATGTGCAGTGATATTGCTGATTGCAGGTATCGCGCGTGATTTTAGTATACGTACCCTAAATTTGCTTGAGGTAATTTCCGGAAAACGCAGGATTCTTTTATACCCAATGTTTGTCGCTCTTGCAATCTCTTTCCATTGATTGTCTATCCAGGCATCCAAAGCATGTTGTTCTACACGTTCACCATGTGTTGCTATCGCTTCCTGTAAGACCAAACGGTTGATCGTAACGGCAGAAGCTGTTGACAGCAAAATTTGCTGGTTATTTAGAACATATGTGCTGGTGCTTTGATCTAAAACTTCTTTTGGACCCGACGCCCTGCTGAAAAGATTTTTACCATAAGTGTCTTTTATTCTCTTGCCTACTTCATTCAGTACCTGTACATCTGTTGGCGAAAATTTTCCGTCTCGGTTAGGCGGAATGTTCAATAAAAATGTAGAGTTGCCACCTGTTGAACGTTCATAAATGTCAAATACATCGTCT
The DNA here is from genome assembly GCF_032678645.1 of Pedobacter frigoris. Taxonomy (GTDB): domain Bacteria; phylum Bacteroidota; class Bacteroidia; order Sphingobacteriales; family Sphingobacteriaceae; genus Pedobacter; species Pedobacter frigoris_A. The sequence goes on along the minus strand of NZ_JAVTSP010000007.1, from coordinate 179,390 downwards.
GCACTTCTTACTTTCTGTTTATTGTCGTCTCTGTAGAACCAGCCTTCCCTGATGGAAGTATTGGTTTCTGCCTGTTGATAGTGCAGGAATTTCGCCTTATATAAATCTTCCCTGTCTCCCAATAACTCGCGGGTCATATCGGGAAAATTGGTCGCTTCATTTGGATTTTCACTATAGGGAATCACATTCCATTCTGTATCTCTGGTTTTACCGGCCTCATTACCACACCAGCGGATGTCTTCTCTGCCGAAAATAACAGCCTTTGGTGCTAATGTATGGATCAGTTTTTTCCATGCAGCATAATTGTATTTCTGACCGCCCTTAGTTTTAGGGTGCGCTCCATCAAACCAAACTTCATCAACCTGACCATATTCTGTCAAAAGCTCAAATAACTGATTCAAAAAATATTCGTTATAATCATCAATCTCAAATTCAAATTTTGTTTTATTAATGAAAGGCCTCCCCGAAACCTGACGTGGGACCGTACGCTTATTAACTTTACTCAAATTGCCGTATAAACCTGTAGGACTTTCAATCTGAAATAAGTCTGCCGGAGACAAGTAAATGCCTAGCTTCAAACCGTACTTTTTGCAGGATGCGGATAGTTCTTTTAAAATGTCCCCCTTCCCGTTCTGGAAACCTGTTGACATGATACCATGCTTGGTATACCGGCTCTGCCAAAGTACGAAGCCATCATGGTGTTTTACAGTAATGATCACCATCTTCATTCCCGCAGATTTCATTGCCTGGCACCACTGGTCGGTATGCAATTCTTTTAAATCAAAAATTTTAGGATCTTCTTTTCCATTACCCCACTCCATCCTCGTAAACGTATTTGGTCCAATATGGATAAAGGCGATGAATTCATTTTTTAATGCTTCATGTTGATTTTTTGTGGGCACAACATGTGCTGCCTTATTCACAATCATTTCCCGGGTATCTCCTGCAAAAACCGGAATCGTATTGCTGGTCTTCAGCAGAGGAATTTTATTCTGGGCTACCGCACCGAAGGTTGCCAGTGTAAATAATAGGATACTTAATTTTTTCATTGTGTGTGTGTGGTTAATAAAAACACAGCAAACTTAAGTAGCTCGCTGTGTTCTAAGATGCGTAATTAAAATCGTTTATTTAAGGTAAAATGGAAATGGATATCGTCCAGTCCCTAACGGTTCCATCTGATGAAAACAGCCTGTAAACGTAAGGGCCCTTCGAGAAGTCCCTGATATAACCAGGCGTCGGGGCACCATTCTGAGCCTCAACTCTGACTGCCTGATTGGTAATTTGTATCGCAACCTTAGTGAGGTCAGTCCCTTTATTTACGATGACATCTGCTTTTTTATTTGTATTGTCAATCGTCACCTTATTAATCACTCCAACCGTTTGCGCACCGGTTACAATCTCATCATAATTAAGTTGGTTACTTACTTCATTATAGCGGACAATATTTATTCCGGTAATTACCGCTCTGTCGCCATACCTGGCATCATCTCGTTCTATACGTGGTTTTGTACAGGAGTAAAACACCAGTATCAGACCTACTAAACTTATTGATTTTATCATTCTATTTTTCATGATCATATACTTAAGCTTTTTATAATTAATTCCATCCGGGATTTTGTGTCAATGTAGTACCCTTTACTTTATACAGCTGTATCTGACTAAGCGGCACAAAAGTCAGATAATCCCTATCTCTGTTGATAAAAAATCCTTGCCCCGCTGTTTGAAACTGGGGAGATTTAAAATAAGGGTTTATCCTGCCGTCGGGAAAGGCTGAAACATTACCTGTAGATCCTGTATTTCTCAAAAGTGGGAAACTCAGACCTGCTACGTTAAACCCATCTGCTGTTAGTTTAGCCGGATCGTTATAATAATCCAGGAACTCCTGCAACTGTGCTCCTTTTGGCTTATAACCGTTGATTACCTTCTCAAAAATCGCCCAGCGTCTGATATCTCCTGAACGGAAACCTTCCAGTGCCAGTTCTACTCCGCGCTCTCTTCTGATTTCATTTACAATCCTGGATTCTGTTAGATCAAAGCCATTCTCTTCTTTATAAATTGATATCGGAAAACCGTTGACAGCACTCAGGGTCATATTGGCCATCCCTACTCTGCCTCTCAATACATTTACCGTTTTATCCAGATCAGCCTGTGTTATGGTTCCCAGTATAGCTTTTGCCTCAGCTAAAGCAAGCAAACCTTCTTCGTACCTGATCAGTATATCATCTGTTTCTCCTTTGTTAAACTCAGATGCTTCCAAAACTGCGCCCTTAAATGTTCTGTATCCTGTGGAGGTAAATCCTCCGCCGGTAGATAAAATCGGAGCCACAATCGGATAGCGTAGATTCGCGTTTAATTCCCGGCCTTTTAACTTACCTAACGGGCCGCGGTCTGGAGTCCATATCGTTTGTCTGAATCTTGGATCCAGATTTTGGGAAAGGGTATTTAAGGTAGTGTAGGGATCGCTGATATTTTGTGGACTACCATCTTTGTTTAAATAAATGTCTACCAGATGATCGGTAATCGATGGGCCGAAATCGGTGATTTTAGAAAAGAAATTATGGCTGACATTCAATTTCACACCGTCATAAACACGGTATAAAAATACTCCGTCTACGGATGACGCATCTTTTTGTGCGAACAGCTGGTTATAGGGCTCATCACCTGTTTTGAATATTCTTGTACCCTGACGGCTGATCAGTTCGTTCATTGCAGGCTCTATCATTTCCAGGAATTCTCTTCCATCTTTACCTGCCACCGCGAACTGTGTGCTTCTTCTACTGTGGTAATATTCCCAGGTGCCCTCAAACAAGGCCACACGGGCTTTCAGCACAATCGCTGCCTCTTTGTTTACTCTTCCTGCAACAGCCTCACCCGTTCCTTTCCAGTATAGCTTTTGGATGGCAAGGTCCAAATCTTTAAGGATCTGTTTGGCTACTTCATTTCTCGACGAACGGGGAACATACATTTTTTCTACATCCGCTTCCGTCAATGGCTCAAGGATAATCGGCACATCTCCAAAACTATTCAGTAACGCAAAATAATCCATGGCCCTGAAAAAATATCCCTCACCGATATAATGATCCGCATTGGGTGTTTTTTCTGCTTTTTCAAGAGCATATTTCAGAAAATAGTTATCCTGTCTGATACGTGTATATCCTGTACTCCAGGTGCCATTTTCCGTCCCGGCAGTACCCGTAGCACCTACCTGGTTTAAACCACCAGTAATATCTGCCGAAAAGATCATGAAATCAGATCCGTTATCCAGCAGTGCATTACTATTACCTGTACCTGCTGTATACTGATAAACAGGAAGCCTGTTATTGTACATACTGTTCACATAGGTTCGCAAATCTGCAGCGGTATTGAAAAATGTCGAGGAAGTCAACGCATCCAGCGGCTGTTTATCCAGTTTCTTGCAGGATGTAATGAATATCGTTGTGAGCAGGAAAACATACATTCCCTTTCTCCATATCTTATTAAAAATTGTTTTCATCTTGATTTTCAGGTTAAATTGTAATTAAAGACCGATGTTCAAGCCCAGTGAATAAAATTTCATCGGAGGGTATCCATTGCCACTTACATTGAGTAATTCCGGATCATATTTCAAATAAGACTTTGAATATACAAAGCCCATATTTTCTCCGCTTAGGTAAACATGAACCTTTTGCAGTTTTACTTTACTTAGCCATTGCTTTGGCAAATCATAACCTAAAGTAACACTGCGTACCCGCAGATGAGACAGATTGAGCGCATATTTGTCATTGGCGGTTCTTCCCTGATTTACGGCAGGGAAGAATGCATCCCTGTTATTGGTGTTCCAGTATCCAAGATCAGTAGTTTGTTTATAAAATGGTGCAAACCATTGTGAACCATCAGTCCCGAATGTATAAGGGCTATTACTGAATACCGTCCACTGCATTACTCCATCGAAAATAGTACTCAGGTGAATGCCGTTCCAGGAGATGTTTGGCGTGATTGAATACGTTTTTCTTGGGTAGTTATAACCATTAAGTTTGGTATCTCCCAATGAATACCAACCACCACCGCCACCGCTATTAATGATTCCATCACCATTCAGATCTTTATAACTAAAGTATCCAGGGTAGTTGTAACTGCCGGTCAGCACTCTATTATATAGATCTCCTGTATTTTGGATTGTACCATTACCTTCGTACATATAGTTTGCTCCAAAAACCTGTCCAGGCGTCCATTGATTGTCCCGCGTTCCTGTTCCATTGTCTTTATAAGATACTACGTAACCAACGTAATCGGCCATATTGAATGATGCCCCATACTGAACTGGCTTACCTGCAAAGTTAAATCTGTCATTCCAGCTTAAAGATAATTCCCATCCGCGTGTCTCGGAAACTGAATTATTGGTACTTGGCGCAGCTGTACCCAATGCCTGCGCAACCGGCTCCGGCGGTCCAGCCTGATCATAGACGGTTCTTTGATACCATTCGAACTTGAAGTTAAGTCGGTTTTTAAGTGCATCTAATTCCAGTCCCAAATTGAGCATCGTAGGTTTTGCCCAGGTAAGTGTACTGCTCACCAGTCCGGGAGGATTCACAAAAGTAGTAAATACTCCACCCAGAATGGTCTGCGCACTTGTTCCCGATGCGAGTGTTGGATATGATGTGTAGTAATTCGTACTGCCTGCCGAAGCAAGATCGCCGGATTTTGAGTAAGAGCCTGTAAGTTTAAACGTTGAAACCAGGTCTTTTACAGGCCAGAAATTCTCCCTCGCCACGTTCCATCCTGCCGATACCGATGGAAAAAATCCCCATCGTGCACCTTCTGCAAATCTTGAACTTGCATCTCTTCTTGCGGCGAACTTAACCATGTATTTTTGATCGTAGTCATATGTGAATACCCCGTAAAAGCCCAGGGTTGCCCAGTCATATACCCTGTCTCCTGCTCTGTAGTTTCCTGCAGTAGTGGAAATCGTAGTAACGGTATTTGGAGAAAATATATCCTGCCCACTTCCTGATAAGTTGCGGAAAAGATTTTCTTCTCCCTGAACGCCTATCTGGGCATAAAAATTATGCTTATCAGCAATTGACTTCGTATATCCGGCAGATAGCTTATAAAACTGATATTCGAGTGCATCGTATGTTTTACCTACTGAACTACTGTTCGCTGTACGTTCGCCAACTTTTGTTGTTCCATTTGGGAAATAAGCCAGAATTAATTTCTGAGTAGTTTCATCCTGATTATTAACTGCTCTCCAACTGTAACTTCCTTCTACATCTAATCCCTTTATCGGATTAAGTTTAAAACCTCCGGTAAAGGTCAGGTCATTACCGGAAACTGTTCTCAAACCTCCTGCTCCTTGTGCAGTTCCCACACTTACCACGGAAGTGTAATAATCAGGATTGTCGGGATTTCTTACAGGAACGTTAAAATATTCTCTCCCTACCACACTAAAGAGTGTATTGTAGTCGATGCCTGATCCTCTGTAATTAGTTCCCTGGAAACCTTGCTTCACATAATTCATGCTGGCATTGAATGACAACCAGTCTGTGGCCTTAATATCTACTTTGCTAAGCGCATTATAGCGTTTGTCGTAGTTATCAAACCCTTTTAAGCCTCCGTTAACATGACTGTAGCCTAAACTTCCATAATACTTTATATTCTCTGACCCACCGGAAAAACTTATGTTTTGCTGGTTGCTCGGTACATTATCCCTGAAATAAGCTTTGATGTAATTTTCATCAGCAAAACTTCCAAAGAAATTATAGCCATAGCTTGAAGTTGGATCAGGAAACTGACCATTGAGTACATATTTCCTGTCTATTCCTGCGAATACAGGATTATCAAAATCACCTGCAGACCAGGCCCGCATGCGCTGAATTGTCAGATCGGTAAATACCGCTGTTCCTGTACCGTCAGGATTTGACATCAACAACTGGTTGATATAACCGGCCCAATCATAAGAATGGTTTTGTTGCGGTAATCTGGCAATGCTTGCATACCTGTAATTAGAGGTGTAATTTACAGCCAACGTACCTGCTTTACCACTTTTAGTAGTAATCAATAAAACGCCATAAGGTGCTCTGGATCCGTAAATTACAGAAGCAGCTCCATCTTTCAATAGTGAGATTGTCTCCACATCATTGGGATTCACATCCTGAATTGGCCTTTCCACACCATCAACAAGTACCAATGGCGAGCCTGAAGTCCCAAAGCCTGTAAATCCACGGATATTCAAACTTGGAACAGATTCTGGAGCACCACTTGGAATTCGGATATTAAGCCCCGGGGCCAACCCGATCAAACCATCAGCCATAGTTCTCAAAGGCCGGTTTTCTAATTTCTTGCTATCGATCGTCGTAATGGCATCTGTTAGTGTAGACTTCTTTACCGTACCGTAAGCTGTGATCACAACTTCTCCCAATTGCTCTTGAGAAGGCACCAGTGAAATCGTGCCGTTTTGAATATTACCAACACCAACTTCCTTAGTTTGAAATCCAAGGAGGTTAACCACCAAAATGGAATTGTTATCTTTAACTGTCAAAGTAAAGACTCCCTGTGCATTCGTAGAGATTGCATTTCTGGTTCCTTTTTCTGTAACTGTTGCGCCAGGGAGAGGCAGTCCATTCTCATCTACTATCTTCCCTGTAATACTGATATCGGCCAGACTGTTCTGGAATTCCACATTTAACGATGGTTCCTTTTTTGTAATTACAATCGTTCTATCGTCAATCGCAAATAGCACTGGCTGGCTTTTCAGGCAAGCTTTCATCACTTCTTCAAGCGATGCATTTTCAAAGTTGGCATCTATGGTTTTACTGGTCTTCAAAACTTTAGCCAGGTAAAATACATCATAACCTGTTTGCTTTTCAATTTCCTCGAAAACACGTGCAATACTTATGTTTTTCTGTTTTAATGTCAGTCTTTGTGCATATCCGGTTGCACTGACCTGCATGATCGTGACGAGGAGTAATAACGTCGTAAGTTTCATAATTCGCAGGATTTTAGGAACACAGGAATTGATCCCGCATAATTTTGGGTAAATTTTGTACATTTGATCGTCTTGTTTTAAGTCAAAAAATAGTTTACACGCTAATTTTATTCAGACAAGTCATTCTCCGGAAGTGCTTCCAACACTTCCGGTTCATTACCTTACTCATCTGAAAGACCATCCTGTCAAGGGTAATTCTCTTTTTTCATGATTTTGGTTTTTAGTTTGGTTAGATATATTGATTAATTACTATTATTCTACAATGACCTCGCGACCATTCACTTTGAACCTAAATACGCCCGCCAATTCCATCTTTTTGAGTACCTGGTTAATTGTCGCGTATTTTGAAATCCTGCCACCCAATTGTTCATTTTTGAGTTCAGGCCGTTTGTAGGTAACCTGCACATTGTACCACCTCGCAATTTCCCTCAGTCCCATATCGAGCGTTTTATTATTGAAACGAAAAAAGCCATCTTTCCAAGCCACAGCATATTCTGCATTCACCGTTTCAACAGAAATACCATTACCATGTGATGCCGACTGCTCTCCCGGCTTTAAAATCCTTTTATAAGCATCAGGTTTATTTACCTTTACACTTCCTTCCAACAGCGTAGTTTTCACAAATGGCTCATCCTCGTAAGCGTTGATGTTGAAATGTGTACCCAGAACTTCCACATCCTGATCACTGGTTTTAACAATGAAGGGATGTGACGCATCTTTGGAAATTTCAAAATACCCCTCACCCTGAAGCCGGACAATTCGCTTACCTTTTTCCAGCAAGGATGCGGTATAACTAATGCTTGAAGCTGAATTTAGCCATACCATAGAACCGTCAGGCAGGCGTACCTGATAAGTCTCTCCATTAGTCGTGGAAAGTGTATTCAATCTATTCGATTCTGAAGCTCCCTTTACTTCGTAGATCAGCTGCCCATCCTTGGATTTCACAATACTCACCCCTGCCTCGTTTGCCAGTTCTCCATTTACAGCATCCGACAACCTGATTCTTCTCCCGTCTGCAAGAGTCAGTGTAGCTCCTGTTTTACCTGGAGCAATATTATCGCTTGCGGCAGACAATTCTTTTTTATGTGAAAAATAAAACAGGGATACGCCAAATAAAATGACAGCTATCGCAGCAGTAAGGCCGATTTTCATCCACAGCTCTAACTTTCTCTGAGGCTTCCGGGATGGATATATGTGTTCTTGTAATAACTTATTCAGCATTTCTTCTCCCTGACCCGGTTGAAAAATACCATCTGATTCTGAAGCAACCTCCTCAAATTTTTCCCAGTAATTGTTCAGGAGAATCTTAACCAACTCTTCATTTACAGGGTCAGACATCAGCGTTAGCAGCTCATTTTTCTCTTCAGCAGAATTTTGCATCGACAGCTGACGCTCAAATAAAAACTTCAGTCTTTGGTTTTCGTTCATATCATTTGGTTGAGATTTAACAGGAAGGCTCCTGCTCATCTTTAAACTAAAGACGCACCAACATCAAAATCGGGATATAGAATTTTAAAATAAATTATTCCCGTTCCTGATCAGCATAAACAGCACACTCAATGCAGCATTGGATTTTAGAAACTTAGATACAGACTGTGCTGCCCATTGCTGATATTTCTTCACTGAATCTGTCGATATCCCCATGTATTCAGCGATTTCTCTGGTCTTGAATCCCTGTTGCCGAAGCTCCAGCACTTTTTGCTGGGAAGGAGGTAACTGAGCTATAGCGCGCTTAAGGATATCCTGATATTCCTGGTCCATAGTGAAGATTTCTTCACCAGTATTAAAACGCAGCACATCATCAGCATAAAACTGATTTTGCTTCCGGTCCTGTACCATTTTCCTGATACAGCTAATGGTATAATTGCGGGTCAGGATAAAAAGATAAGCCGTGAATTTATCAAGCTGAGGCAAGGTTGCTCTGTTTTCCCATATTTTCACAAACACATCCTGCACAATTTCTTCACACATCTGTACGGAGTCGAGCAGCGTGTACACATATTTGGCCAATGGTTCATAATAAGCCCTGAACAGTATCGAAAATGCAAGATCATCCCCTTCCGCTATATTTTGCAGCAGTTCCTTTTCATTAGGAAGAGGTTTAATCGCCATTTTATTACCTCATAATTTGAATAAAACTAAGATATTTTCAGCACAACATGATTATAATATTCTCATTATCTTAATAACTCATTTATTATTGGCCTTAATGCTGCTGCCCAGGACTTATATCCTTCTGGCTGCAAATGAATGCCATCTGATCCATATTTCAAAGGATCCAAATCGCCATTAGGGAGCATAAAAGGCTCAGCTATCTGCTGGTAATTAAATTTGCTGTGCGGCTGTCTGGCCAACAGGCGGTGGACTTCTTCGTATTTTTTCCTTCGCTCATCGTCTTTTTTTAAGCCGACAGGCAAAGGCCCCAGTAAAAGCACTTTTGTAGAGGGCATGTTTTTCGAAGTCCAGTCTGTAATTTTTTTAATGCCTGCTGCCACTTCTGCCGGACTATCGCCTGCGATCAGGTTATTTACACCAATCATGATCACCATCACCTTCGGTCTGGCTTTTGCATAATTGCCATTTTGAAGACGCCATAAGATGTTCTGGGTTTTATCGCCAGATATACCTGCACATTCCCACTTCAGGTTGACAAAAGCACTGTTAAAGGCTGTAAGTCCCGGTTTATGCGTTACGTATCCCCTATGCCCGCCGGTGCCCTGTGTAATGGAGTTACCCAAAAACAGGATGTCCAGATTTTTTTCTGCGTCAAGTAAACTGTCGATATTTTCGTGCTGTGCCCACCAGTCTTTATCTTTTGTCCAGCCTGCTCCGGATCTGTATTCGGAACCAGGAGCTGCAATTGTGGCAAAATTCACTTTTTGTCCTGTCGCCTTTAAAATAAAATCGGTAATGCGGGTAGGATTTGGTAAACTGTGTGGGTGGTGACCGATTCCGGGTTTGTGTATTAGCGTAATGTTACCCCCATTTGCTTTAATTTCCTCTTCAAATGGTGTGGTATTTTCCGCGATAGGAACCACATCATCTGCATCGCCAACTACATGCAACATCGGAAAGCCTAACCTGGCAATTTTAGCTGCATTGTCCAGGGGACTATTGCTGAAGTTGTTGGCTTGTTCTTCAGTAAGATTATAATCCTTCTTAAAATCCTCCCATGGCTCTTTTCCTCCGGCGTTCCTTTTTTTGCCAGGCCAGCTTTTTAAATCGAGCACCGGAGCGTCTGCGTAAATACAAGCCACTTTTTCCGGATTGGCCAAAGCCCAGTTGTAAACGTAAACGCCTCCGCGGCTCATTCCCTCAAGGGCCACCTTTTTAGCCAGTCCATTTTTTTGCATCAGCGCATAAAATTTGTTCCATAAGGAGATCGCCTCTGCATTACCAAAAAGCTCTGCTACATCGCAGTAAACTACGTGAAAACCACGTTCCAGCAAGGCAATGTCATTTTGCGGTTCATGCCCCCAGAAGCGGGCACGCCATACCCAGGGATGGTCTTTTGCTGTTACTTTCGGTTTCACTACCTTGCAATTACGCCCTTCAAAAGTAAAATCGGCACATTCGTACCCATGGAAATTGCTGACGGTTATTGCTTCCTTAATCTTCGGAAAAATATTGAACTTATGATCAGTGCCCTGTGTGATGGTTTCATATAATCTTGCAGCAATAACGGTTGCCCCAATAGAAGATGGGTGGATTTTATCAGGAAATAGCGCCGGGTTATCAATGAAAAGGCTATGTAAGTTAACCACCTCCAATTTGTTTTGGTAGGCAACATGCCTGATCATGGGAATGATATTTTTCTGTATTACTGCATCATAGATCTGACTGGTATCAGTCGAAAAGCTGGGCAAAGGCAACAACAAGATAATACGGGGTTTAGAAGGTAACCGGCTGAAGCTCGAAATAAGTTCCTCATAGTTGCTTTCAAATTCCTTGTATATGGGTCTGTTGGGTGCTTTGCTGTCATTGGTTCCCAATTTGATCAGCACAATATTGGGTTCGCTGGCTAGCGCATCGGTATAGGCTTTCGTTTTCCAGTAAGGATTACTGCTATTTTTCAACAAGGTGGCCCCGCTGTGGCCAAAATTCATTACGTCGTAACTATCGCCCAGCATATTTTGCAATTGTGCCGGATATGAATTTTTATCACGGTTAGAAATACCAGACCCGTAGGTGATGCTATTGCCCACGCAGGCTACCCTGATTTTTTCCTGTGCAATCACAGAGAAACATATTAGCCATAAGACTAGAGCAACAAAAGTATTTTTTTTTATCATTTTATTGGTTTTCTATACCTAATCTTAATTCATTTACTTTTCTACAATATGACTAAATTACATTACAGAGTAATGCTACACAATGCATTATTCTCCGTTTTTAATAGACTATTCTACGCTAATAGAAAGTCACACTAAAAATTTCTAAATTTATCATTTATTTTCCATTAGGATATAGGCTAATAAGTCTGGTAATAAGATCCTTAGCTTCTTCGTTGTAATCTAAATGCAAAAGATTGTTAGCTAAATAATAATATTTTGATGCTTGTGGAAGTTCTTTTAAAGCAAAGTCAAATTTTTCTGCATCAAACTCTTTATAGATAATCAGTTCATTTTTTAATTTACTAAACTTAAAAGCTAAATACAATTCAAGAAACTCATTATATTCCTGACTTATCATAGTAGCGTAGTCAACCTTTTCTTTATTAAATTCGACAACATGGTTTATCTTCTCTGGAATTTTATTGCTAAATATTTTTGATGCTTCCTCCTTGTGATCCAATAGTAAATATCTAAGAAATTCCTTTCTAGCTCCAAATTCGATTTCTGATTTTGCATATTTATACAAAAATGGGCTTATATATTTTTGCTCTTTATCTAATTCAGCCAATAGCTCCTTCAGTTTATTGTTTAAATTTTTAATTGCATTATCGATGTTTTTAATATCCTTCAATGTTACATCAAACCTGGAATCTAATACTTCATCAAATCCCTGATCGGATACAAATGTAGTTTGATAATATTCTGAGTTATACGCATTAGCATTTAAGAATTTAATATCTGTTTTACCATAACGTTTCGTTTTTGTCAATTCAACTTTGGTTTCAGTTCCTGGTTCTATTAGGTATGTAGTTATCGGATAATCATAGAATTTTTGGCAATACCCCCTATAGTACTTATCGGTTAAGTTTTCAAATAGTACATCGTTTCTTAAATCGAGAAATTTTCGCTCTGGTGTTAGAAAAATAATGAACGGTTTATCTACTTGATCAAAGCTATATGCAAATGTGTTATCCGATGTTAGTTTTTGAAAACCTTGTACAGTGGAATATGGAGAATGAAATGTAAACGTAGCAAAGTATACTGTATCCGTAGGCCAATTATGAACTTTGCCTTTAATCGTGGTTTTCTTTTTCTTTATATTGTTTTTAAATGGTGTTTTTATAGATTGGTGATTACAATCCAGCATGGACAATAGAAATATTGTGAGAATGAATTTTATCATAATATGAGCGTAATTAGTGAAAGTAGATTATTGGAAATATGTTATTAAGCATTATAAGTTTCATCTTCTGAGTTGTATAGAATTTCCGTAGAAAAGAATGGAAAGCGCCATTAGTGAGAATGGAATAAGGCCACTGAACACCGCTGCCGCTATCTTTAATTGGAAAAGTGCGAAAATGATTGCAAGAATAAATCCGGTTCCAAATTTAATAAGCCTCATTGGACTTGTAGAATTACGTGTTAGTGAAACGATAAAATAAGGAATTAAAATGCACAGGAAAAAGTTACCTGTTCTACTATAGATATTTGCATTGTCGTAGACTGTTAGGTATATGATAATAGCTGCAATAGTTACATTTAATAGAATTATAAATACAACATCTATCAGTTTTGGAACGAGGTCACCAAAATTACTTTCTTCTATCCTCGGTTTTAATTCATTTTGATCGATCTCCAATACACCAAAAATCAAATTTATAGTGGTTTCCCTGGGTTCTGTTAGGTCATTTTCAATTCTTTGTATCGTTCTTAAATTCACCTTGGCCATTTCGGCCAGTTCCTCTTGAGACAGTCCCTTTTTCATGCGAACTTCGTAAATAATCTTTCCGGTTGACTTCATAAATATTGAGTTTTGTATGGTGTAAAACTATAAAAATCAAGGAATACTATTGCGGAATCTCCTTGACTTATCATGACATTTGACGGACTTTTCAAGACATTTGATGGACTTTTCAAAAATTTGCCCTCTTTGTCTTAGCTATGATCGCTATTGCCTCATTATGGGCAATAGTTTCTTTTATTTAGCTTACGCGACAGCCCTACCGAAATTAATTGAATGACCGTCTGTATGCTTAGCATAAGAATAAACAGATTAGTGTTAGTATAATCAATCTAGAATATGAACTAGCTCTTGCTGACTTAAAAAATCTGTATTTTAGCGACAGGTTGCAAAATTAAAATGACAAAAGACAATAATAAAACATCGGTTGAACAACTATGGAAAAACTTTCTGAAAGAAAACCCACAAAATAAGTTTAAAAAAGAACCCGTTTCTTTTTATTTCTGTGACAATGAGAAAGATGCAAATGAGTGTGCTGAATTAGTGGTTGAAGGAATTAAACAGGCAACTGCAACTTCACTTTGGTGGTTTCAGAAGAATAAGGAAAGTTTACCAAAAGAAGGAGACCAATACATAATTACCGATTGGAACGGACATGCGAAAGCAATAATTGAAACCACTAAAGTAACGCCCACACCTTACCATGAAATAACGGCAGAGTTTGCAAGGATTGAGGGTGAGGGGGACAAATCATTAGCCTATTGGAAAAAAGTTCATATGGCATATTATACAAGAGAAATGGAGCCTTACGGTGAAAAATTCACAGAAGATATGATTATCATTTGCGAACATTTTAAAACCATTTACCCTCGAAATCGCCAATTTATAAAATCTACACTAACACAGTGTTAAAGATATGTAGCGATTCAACACTATCTCTACAATAAAAATGCTTTCAAGCTTTTTAAGTCATTGTTTAAAACACTACTAAGTTTTCTGATCAGATCTTTATAATTAATTATAATACCATTTGTTGGGGGCAGAATTGAATTAACTGGCAAAGCAACTTCCTCCACCTTAGTCGCAATCCAGCTCACATTTTCATGAGGCAAGGCCAGCTGTAAAATCATACCCGGTAAGCCTCCAAATAATTCCGGCCCACCGGAAACAGGAATTTTGTCGGTATAGAACGCTACTATGTAAACGGAATCCAGTGTGAGGCCATTTGCCCGATGGCAAGGGTAACCTGCTACATCTCTAACCTCATCTGTAAATTTCCATTTTATATTTTTTAAACTATCTTTTAGTAAATAAGTCTCATCAAATACTTTTCTTTTGCTGATCAGCTGTTTATTGTTCAGGTCAGAATAAACAATATTATTTTGCATCGCTATTTGAGGATCATTAAAAAAACTTGTGATTGAAGTATTCACATCAACAGGTGTAAATAATGTTTTATTATCAGAAAACATCAAAGTGCTTTTCAATTCTTTGAACTGGGGATGTTGTTCCTTATATGCTTCAAAAGCAGGTTTTAGAAGCGCCTCATTTTCTTTGTTAATACTGCGCTGTATGATTGCATACATATTTACTTTTTTTTGGTATTCGATTAATCCTGAACGAGTAAATCTTACATTTTGGGCGAACGATGAAACGGTTACAATCGCCAGCGTGCTAAAGGTTAGAATTAATTTTCTCATAGTTTATTTATTTGGTGTTTGTTGACCCCCTACCTTATTAAAATCATAAGATAATGAGATCATAAAATATCTTTTTATTGTAGTATAATTGCTTTGGGTAATTAGATTACCTGATAAATTCCGGTCAAAACCTGTATTCTGGTTCAGCAGATCATTACCTGAAAGGGAAAGTTTTAGTGTTTGTTCTTTGAGGAATAGTTTATTTAACGAGGCATTAACAATTACTCTCGAAAAATTCTGGTTGAAAGTTTCTGTTTTACTACTATGTTGATAATTGGCGTTTGTAGAAAGTTGAAATTTGCCGGGGAGGTATAGTGTAAAATCGCCATTTCCGCTGAACCCGCGCCCGTTATTATTAATATTTTGCTGTAAGGATGATCCGCTTATAGTATACGTAGGACCCAAACTGGCGTTGAATTCATAAACGTTTGCTTTAGCTTTCGAAAACCTCGCCTGTAAGGTATAGGTGGTATAATTTGTCCGGTTCAGTTCATTATTAGATAGATTGTAATAAGTACTCCCATTAATATTTAAGTTGAGTCCGGCATTTAGGTCAAGTGGCTTGATTTTGCGATCAAAAAAGACAGAGAAGTTAAAGTTACCCGTGTTTTGATCATCCAAATTAATATATCTGTTAATCGTTCTGCCCGAGGAATCAGCCATCAGACTACTTACCACAGGATTGGCGGTAAGTTGGTAACCAGCAAATATTCCGACCAGCTGACCGGTTAGCGGATTATGCGCTTGGTAGGCGACAAAAACCCGTTGAGTAAATGACGGCTTCAAATCAGGATTGCCCTGAGTGATATTTAAAGGATCATTATTGACAAGAACTGGTTGTAACTGTGCGACTGTCGGCTCTACAGAATTACCTTCATAATTTAACCTTAAAGAGGATTGCTGCGAGATATTGTATTGTAAATTGACTTGTGGGCTCCAAAGTGTAAAGGTTCGGTTTAGTCTGCTTCTTGAATAAACGTCCAGCTGTCGGAAATCAACGCTATTTACCTTACTCCCGAAAGCGAGCATAGTTTTGTTTTTAACCAGGTTGAAGTTAAGTCCCAATTGATTGGATAATTGTTTTACTTCAAAATTATTGCTGTAAAGACTGTCTAAGAAACGATAGCCTCCATCTGCTGACTTATTGAATGTTCTTTGATTTGATGCGCCACCTGCAGCGGCCACGCCATAACTCACTGTCATTAACATTGCTTTTGATAAGGACTCTGAGTAATTTAGAACGGCATTTACAGCATTATTTGATGTGGCGTTTGCTTTAAATTGGTTAACCGAGTCTGTGCTATAAGGAACACCGTTTGAATAAAGGTTGATTTTTGCATTTAGCAAACCGGTGCTATTGACTTTATTGATTGACCCAATAAAATTTAAAGAAAAAGTTCTGCCTGGTTTGTTTAATTTTTTAGTGAATAGCGCTCCAGTCGAAAGGTTATATTGATCCGTTTTGGACGAATTGTTTAGTAAATTATTGTTCAACAGAATACCTCCTTCGTTTTCAGTACTGGTTAAAGCGTGATTAATTTGTTCCGTATTTTTGATGCCGCCGTTTAAGGTAACTTTGAGGCTGGACGTGCTGTCTGGTTTGACCTGGAAAACTCCATCAATTTTTTGACGAAAAACATGACTATAAGAAGTTTGATCAGAGGTACTATTAAGCCGGCCTGTTGGAATGTTATTTTGAGTTTGAATATTGTTTATTCCATCTACAGTCGATGCGCCGATCTTATAGTTGGCATTAACACTTAGTGTATCGCTTTTCCATTTATTATCATAATGAATTCCACCTGTACGGGCAACGGGTAAACCTTTGCCATCATACCGGCCACTATGAGACTCCAGCTCATCATATCCCCCAAGGTCAATCATCATTCCTGGCGAAGAAATATCAATATTGGAAGTGGCATATTTAGCATTATCCTGCCAATCGAGGCTTGTTTTTCCATTATTCCCCGTGATGCCATACACCGAAAGCCTTTGCTTTGCCTTAAAGGAATTAAACATCAGCTGTCCACTATAATAATCATCTGTTCCAACTCCCACATCAGCTTTTCCGAAATAGCCGTTTTTTTTATCTTCCATTAATTTAATGTTGAGCGTCTTATCAGTCTTGCCGTCGTTCATACCCGTTAGTATAGCCTGATCACTTCTCTTATCAAAAAGCTGTACCCTATCTACCATATCTGCACGTAGGTTTTTTATTACTAAAATAGGATCGTCCCCAAAAAACTCTTCTCCATCAACCAGCACCTTATTTATCTGTTGACCCTGGGCAGAAATTTTGCCGTCCTTGTCTATCTGGATTCCGGGTAGCCTTTTCAGCAAGTCCTCTACTTTAGCATTAGGACTTAATACATAAGCTTTGGCATTATATTCTGTGGTATCTCCCTTTATTTGAATTGCCGATGCTGTTCCCCTTATAATTACCTCTTTTAACAAATTGGTTTTCAGCACCAAACCAATCATACTAAAATCTTTGCTACTCCGATTTGAATCCAAGGCGAACTTTTCTGTGTAGTCTGCATAACCAGGGTATGTGATATAAAGTATATAATTGCCGCTTTGCATTCCATCCATCAAAAAACTCCCGTCTGGTTGAGTTCTTGTAAATTGCCTTATAATGGAATCTTTACTGTTTAAGATGACGACTGCAGCGTCCTTAAGTTTTATGTTAATGCTGGTATCAATTACTACACCTTTTACCGCATGATCGTTAGTCAGTATGCGAGGCTTTATTTGCTGGCAAAAAACAGGCAAAGCAAATCCAATTGACAATATTATTGTCATTAATTTTTTAAAGTTCATGAGTGATTTATATTACTTTGATGCCTTTATCTGGGTGTTGATTTTAATAGCTTTTCAATTTCAGTTGTATAAGATGGGCCGATAGGAATCTCAGTCTCATTCAGCCATACACTTCTTTTATCCACCTTAGTTATTTTTTCTTTCGCTACAATAAATGAACGGTGCACCCTAATGAAGACATTGACCGGCAGCAAAGCTTCGGCCTCGGATGTAGTAAGACGAGACATTACCGGTGACTTTTCGTTTAAGTACAACTTCACATAGTTGCCAATGCTTTCGACATAACGCAAATCGGCAAGATCTATTCTGATTTGCTCGACGCCGCTTTTTATAAAAATAACAGGTAAAGGTTCCGAAGTTACCTGCTTATTATTTTCTTTCATTTGTTGAAACTCGTAAGCCTTATTACATGCTTTTAAAAGGCGCGAGAATGAAAATGGTTTTAACAGGTAATCAATAGCATCCAGCTCAAAGCTTTGAACGGCATGTTCACTGTAGGCAGTTGTAAAGATTACCATTGGCGGTTTTGGCAACGATCTGATAAAATCTATACCCGATAGCCCAGGCATTTTAATGTCTAAAAAAACAAGTTGAATATCATTTTCCTGCAGGAAACTAATGGTTGCAACAGCTTTAGTGAAACAAGCTGCAAGTTCTATAAAAGGAATTTCTTCCAGTAAGTTTTTTACCACCTCCAATGCAAATGGTTCGTCGTCGATGGCTATAGCTCGTAACATATTCATATCTTAAAGGTTTCCGGTTTAATAATCAAATCCACAATAAACTCTTTATCAGTTGTTTCACAAGTTAACCGGTGCCTGCCCTCGTAAAACATCGTCAGCCTTTCTTTAACATTTTGAAGGCCGATACCGGAATGTTTTCGCTCAGGATCATTGATATCCACTTTATGCAAACTGTTCCTAACGTTAAACCAAATGCCTTTTTGATCACATGTCAATGCGATGCTTATCCATGACTTTTGATTGATGTCAATCCCATGCTTGAAAGCATTTTCCACAAAAGGTATCAATAACATCGGAATTATTTCGTAGGTGCAATTGTCAACAGTAATTTTTTCGCTAATCACAATATCGTCCGAATCCTGAATGCGCAATTTTTGCAGGGCTATATAATTTTGAAGATAGCTGACTTCGTTGTTCAAAGGAATAAAGTCCAGATGATTATCATCCAGCATAAATCTCATCATATCGCCGAGCTTTTGTATGGCGTTGGCTGTTCTTTTGGAACCATCTATCAGGGCCATGGCGTATATGGTGTTAAGAATATTAAACAAAAAGTGAGGATTGATTTGTGAACGTAAAAACTTCAAATCAGCTGTCGTTTTGGACAATGCAATTTCTGCTCCTCTTAATTCTCTTATTTTATCCTTGCGTTGCTGATAAAACATCCAGGTAACCGGTGTGACAACCACAAGTTGAATTATCCAGTTAATTAGCAGCATGTTTGGTGTTGCACCTCCTCTGTTTGGAAACAAGATAATGGGAATTGAATAGAAAAACGTAGAAATTGCAAGCCGCCAGATCAATTGAAAGGTATTGCCCGATGTATTTGCAAAGCTTGGGAACAGCCAGTACGTATTACTGAAATAAACAAATACAACAGAAGGTATAAAAACAAAATAAGCACGATATATACCATCATCGTTAATGATGTGTAAGGTGGAGGTAAGGTTAGGCAGCAGTAAAAAAATACATAAAAAAGCACTCATTTGATTGACAATCAAAATTCTGTAAGTACTCTTTGAGCCGGAGTTTTTGATGCGGTATATAATGAATTCTCGAATACAAACAAAAACGCCATAAACAAGTAATAAAATCAATGCCCTATCAAATCCCGCCCATAAATCTGTTAAGGGAGTCTCATTATATCCAAATAAAGCAAACAAACGAAATTCTCCATAATTATTCCAGGCTGGATGCGCATAATAGGTTGCAAAGTTCACTCCAATGGCGATTAGGAAACTTAGCAGCAATAGCTGAAATAAAACCCACGGATAAATTAAGAACGACCTGTAATTGGCTAGCCGTAATTGCGGGATAGTAAAAAGATTGATCCAAAAATAAACAACCATCAGTAAAACCACTACTCCGACCCTTGGTAACAAAAGATTAGCACTATATTTAAACTGAAGGTTGGGATGGGCAATATTATACTGGTCAAAACCGGCGGTATAAACTGGGGCCAAATTTAAATGCTGTAAAATATAACCAATGATTGCCATCAAACCCAAAAAGGTAATGAGCAGTTGTTCGTACTTTCTTATTTCAACTTTCATTGTCTCTGTATTTGATACAATGATACAAGGTTGGAATTTAGGTTTTATAAAAATGTGACCAATGATGGATTTAAGGGATGGAAAGATAAAAATTCATGTAGATAAGAATTCCAACTTTTTTTGCTTGGAGGCAGAAAAAATCTATAATTGCCTATATAATACAATGATTCAGCAAAAATAATTTGAACTCCGTTTCATGCGCATTTAAGACAGAAGATGGCATATATGAGAAATACTTATATGGATTATTAAGAATCCTATACTAGAAAAGAATAATCTGTATAACCTCTTGCATCACCACCGCCAAATAAAGTATGATTGTCTGAAATTTCATTTAGAGGTGCATTCACTTTTACCCTCGCAGGATAATCTGGATTGGTTAAAAACTTTCTGCCAAATCCGATTAAATCTACTAGGTTTTCCTCTAGCAACTCTTCTCCCTCTTCTGGGGTTTTATTACCGGTTGCGATAATCGTATTACCAAACTTACTTCTTAGCTCCTTTCTAAAATCCAGGGGAATTATTGGAGCATCTGCCCAATCAGCCTCACAAAGATGTATGTAGGCAATATCCAATTTGTTTAATTCTGTCGCTGCCAACATAATGGTTTCTAGAATTTCCGGGTCATCCATATCTTTAAAACTAATAAAAGGTGAAAGGCGAACTCCGGTTTTTTCTTTGCCCACAGCTTCGATTACAGCTTTGGTAATCTCAATTAAAAGTCTAATCCTATTCTCTTTTGTGCCTCCATATTCATCAGTTCTTTTATTGCTGTTACTGCGCAAAAACTGATCTATCAAATAACCATTGGCACCATGAATCTCTACTCCATCGAAGCCCGCTTCTATGGCATTTTTTGCCCCATTCGCAAATTCGGAAACTACAGTTCCTATCTCCTGTATATCCAGTGCCCTGGGCGATTCTACCGGAACAAAAGTAGCGTCACCATTTGGCGCTCCATCAAAGATATAAACACTTGTATTTTCAGCAATTATTGCTGACGGACCGACTGGCTGCATTCCATTCACTTTACTACTGCTTACCCTCCCAACATGCCATAATTGTAAAAATATTTTACTTCCAGCTTGGTGTACAGCATCAGTAGTGAGTTTCCATCCATCTATTTGTGCCTGACTGTATATACCAGGTGTTTTTGCATAGCCCATTCCCTGTAGGGAAACCTGTGTGGCTTCGGTAATGATTAAACCTGCAGATGCCCTTTGTGCATAATATTCTGCCATCAGCGCATTGGGCACATCACCAGGCTGCGAAGCACGGCTACGGGTCATTGGCGCCATTAAAAAACGGTTCTTTAGTTCTATTCCCTTAAATGAATAAGGTTGGTATAATTTAGTATATGACATAGATTTACTTTTTTTATGATACAAAATCAAATGCGAAGAACTATTCTAATAGTAAAACTACATGTTTGATCTGTAAAATTTTATTAGTTAATTATTGTATTTCGCCTCAGAATTATTTTTCCTTTCTTATTTATACAAAAGTATGCCCTTTTAAAAAATCATTTATTGTAAAAATTCATTGTAATTTTGTACAAACCTATTTCAATGAAGCGTTTCAATAATTTTCACAGCATCAATGTTTTTTCTCTCGAATTAGTAAAGTGGGAATATGAATTACATAAACATAATTTTTATGAGCTCATATTTATAGAAGAGGGCGCAGGAAGCCATTTATTAAATGAAATGGATTATACCTATAAAAAAGGAGACGTCTTTCTACTGACACCTGATGACGCCCATGAATTTGTTATTGAAGAAAAGACTGTCTTTACCTATGTAAAATTTACAGAACAGGTGTTTCTTGAAAAACTAAGTACAAAAAAGAGATCGCAATGGGAAGAAGCGTTAAAAAATATATTGGCATCTAACCAGATAAATCAGGGAAATATAATATGCGATCCACAAGATAACGCCCATGTTTTCGCCATATTAAAAGTACTCCTATATGAATTTCAAAATAAATTACCGTTCAAAAGTGAAGCTGTTTTAGAATTGTTTGGTTCATTGATGGTGCTGATTACCAGAAACTTAAACACCAACAGACCCATCGACTTGGGGGGAATAGATAAAGAGACAGAAAAGCTGAACAACATATTGGCCTATGCCAGAATACATGCGTTTGATCAGGAAAAATCATTGATACCATATATTGCTGCTCATTTTTTAATGTCACCAAATTATATCAGTATCTATGTAAAAAAACATACCGGTCTTTCTTTGCAACAGCAGATTATCCATTTTAAGCTAAAAACCGCAGAGAAATTACTCAAACAGAAGCGACTTAACATCAATGAAATCGCTGAAAGATTAGGCTTTACAGATGCCAGCCATTTTAACAAAACATTTAAGAAGTATCTGGGAAAAAACCCATCAGCTTTTTAGGGCTGATACAGGCATACTAGATTACTACTAAGCTATTTGCGGAAAAAAATATAAAAATTAGCAGGATAAGTATTTTGGCTGTCACGGTGCAGTTAATATGCCTCTAACTCGCCAATATAATTAGTCATACCTAAATTTGAAGAAAACAATCGAAGAGGTGCTAAAATAAAAGATGAATCACAAATAGTTCTAAACTAATCTGCTATTCCCCCCTTACCAGACTGAACCATTAGCAGGAATACCTTGAACAAGCCTAGAATAGCTTAGAACAGCGATTTTTCATAAAAAAGCCAGACTTTGAAATGTTCAAAGCCCGGCTGTACCGATCAGCAGGAATACTTTGAACATTTAAATCGCTTTTTATTACTTATAGAGCCTATAATTGAGGATTTGGAAAGAAAGAAATTCATTTAAGAATTGACATTATTTAAGTCTTCTCAAGATTGGTTTGACCTTGAGAAGACTAACTTAGAACAAAAAAGTTGGCAGATATGGAAAACATTATTTAGCAATCTAACTCTCAAATATACGCAACTCAATCTGATTTGAACATGTTCAAAAAACTGCTTCATAGAACTATTTTATATTTGTTTTAGCTTTTTATTTATGCGTTTTTGAATAGGATTTTGCAAAAAGTGTAGCAAAAAAACGCAAATTTAAATACATTAAATATCACTGTATTTCACAAGAAATGATCTTAACGGAATGGATTTACTGATGCGATTTCTACTAAAAAAATGACTATAGTTATGCTGTTTTCATCGCAGACATAACCACAAAATTATTGTACTTATAAATACAGTCTATTTGTGAGAATCCTGCGTTTTCAAGCATTTGCAGTTGTGTTTCAAGTCTGGCAAATTTATCCAGTTTGATCCGTTCAAAAGCCCTGTCTATAGCCTGCTGATCAAGACCCGAATTCAGCACGGTCTCTTTCCAGTTTGATTTATAATAGGTGTCATACCAAGGTGTACGTCCTTCAACCTGATCCGCATTGATGAATACCCCATCAGTATTAAGTGCGTTAAAAACAGATTGATAAAGTGCTGCTTTCTGTTCATCTTCCAAATGGTGAATAGCCAATGCTGAAATAATGAGATCATACTTTTTAGAAATCTGCCCGATTGAAAAATCATATTCCAGGAACTCAAAATTATTCAATCCATTAAAGCGCCTTTTGGCAACAGACAGCATTTCGGTGGAAATATCAGTTAAGGTAAAATGCAGATCATTTCTTTGCTGATAGATAAACTGTGAGAAGAGGCCAGTTCCGGCCCCGATATCCAAAACATTTTTTGCTGTAGATAATGTATCAATGATGGGTAAGCAGCTGGTGTAAAAATCATAGAAACAGGGAATGAGGTATTTTCTCTGCTCGTCATATTGTTTAGATATACTGTTGAATTGTTCCTTAATATTGTCCATACTAATTATCTTTTGCTGTAAACGATTATTGATGCTTTTGCCAATATATTTTGATTGGCCATAAATCCGACTAATGCTGGGCTAGCATTTTTATCCAAACCCAAATTTGCTTTATTTAAGGCATACACAGTGATCATATAGGAATGAGGTTTATCATTTTCAGGCGGACAAGGTCCTCCATAGCCAACAGTCCCAAAATCGGTTAAACTTTGTATTGCCTCTTTAGGCGTCAATTGCTTTTCCAAATTCCCTGCACCTTGTTTTAACTCACCTACATTGGCTGGAATATCAAAAACAACCCAATGCCACCAACCACTACCTGTTGGGGCATCAAGGTCGTACATTGTTACCGCAAAACTCTTTGTTTCTGAAGGTGCGTAGCTCCAGGTTAATTCAGGAGAGATATTCTCCCCTTTGCAACCAAACGTACTGGCCATGAATTTTCCTGTGAATTGACCAGCCAGATCCTTACTTCTAAGCGTGAAGTTTTGCGAAAAGACTTGGTAAGAGCCTAAGATCAGGCATATTGTTGTTATAATTTTTTTGTTTATCATAGTACAAAAATCTGTCATGATAAGGATATACTATAGTGAATTCAGTTCAAAGCATAGTGTTTTTAGTTCAACTTCTAATTTTGGACTGATAAACGGTGGGAGATAAACCGAACTTCTTTTTAAAAGCCGCTGCAAAATTTGACACATTATCGTATCCCAATTGAAGGTAGATCTCATTAACAGAAGCCCCTCCTTTCAATTGATGTTGTGCAGCATCCAGCTTTCTTTCCCTAATATACTTCCCAGGTGAAACATGATACTCTTTTTCAAAATCACGTTTAAACGTAGCAAGACTACAATTGGCGAGAAATGCCAACTCAGTCAGGGTCAGATTTTTTATGATATTGGCCTCCACTATTTCTCTCAGTCTGTTAGCATTGCCTGATACCGCTGGCATAAATATCTGGTAAAATTGTGCAGGAAAGCTTTCCATTAGAACGAGAAAAAGTTCTTCTAATTTATGTAATAACAAAGCTAAAGGTACAGACACTTCCTTTTTAATCAATTGAATTAACCCATTGAGATATTCTGTAATATAGGATGTTTGCTGAAACTTAAAAAATACATTTTGTTCGGCTGCTTTGTCCAGGTGTTGATGACCTAGATTGTTGATCAGGTATTTTTCTATAAACGCTTGTGCCAGTTGTGCAGGAAAGAATACAACTAAACTGCTATATTTTTCTGCGTTTAGTTTTCTTTCGGCTATAATTGCATTTCCATTTGGGATTAATACTGCTTCCCTCTCACCCACAAAAGTACATTCAGCCCCACGATATAGTTCTTTTTGCCCACTTAGGATAAAACTTATAGCGCATTTACTAAAGGTTATCAGGTTTCTTCCAACGGGTGTAAATTCATTATAATACACAAAAGAAACATCCTTTGTTGTCAACTGCTGGTGACTTGTTAAAATTTCTGGTACCTGGTTATTTACCATCATTACATTTATTTATAATTCAACAAAGATAAAATGAATTGCAAATATGCGTTTATATTAAAAAACCTGGTCGTAATGTTGTTCACTAGATAATTGAATTAGATGTATCGAGTTAGAAGTATTGAGCAGTTGTATATTTCAGCGAAAGTGGTTCTTCCTCACTTTTGGTGAAATATACATTCAACTCCTACATCATGGATCTAACATTCCAATATTTGATCACTATCTCTTCTTACTTCTAATAACTGGAGATTCCGGCAATAGTGTTCAGTCCTTTTCAGACCAAAGTGTCCACTTTAATTTTTCCAGACAGCAGCCGTAGTTTTTGGATGGGATATGCTCCGTATCCAGGCAGATCAATCGGTATAAAGTAACATTCTCAGCCCCTCATCTCACTCGCTCTACACAAAACCTTTCTCAGTCAAAAATTCTGACCATTAGCGCTTCACTACGCTCTTAAAATCAGAATTACCACCCAAGAGTTCAGATCCTAACAGAAATCCACCTAATGCGCTTAAAATCAGTCAAGTGGATAGTTTGAAGATTATTTATTGAACACTTTGAAGCGAAATGAGTGGACAAGCTGTCCAGTCCTGAATTTACTTGTCGTTTTGTCCGATACTGAAAAATGTTTACAGTTTTTGAGGTTGGTAAAAACTTAACAATTGTAACCCTGATATGAGTTGACAAATATAAAAAATCTTCGACTAGTCTGAAAAATTATACGGCCTAAGGTTGACAGGTGGAGATTTATTATTCGACATAATCTGAAATGATTTTAAGTGCTTACCGATTGACGACCTTGCTTCTTTTTCCAATGCATACGCATGGGTTGGTCAAGTAAGTGAGCAGCTTGTGGAGTAAGATAATCGCAGCTCATATGAGGCCTTAATAAATTATAGTTGGCTATTGCACTCTTGGTTGCTAATAGAGCTTCAGCATGAGACTTGAACAAGCGATTAAGCTTAAAATCAACTTTCAAGATTCCATTAATCCTTTCTGCCATAGCATTTTCATAGGGATCCCCATTGTCCGTCATACTGATATTGACACCGGACTCTCGCAATTTGCTAACATATTGAAAGCTGCAGTATTGAGAGCCACGATCAGAATGGTGGATTAGTGAGTTAGCTGCTCCTTCCTTAGTCCTGGAAGCAATAGCCATTTCCAATGCTGTAATACAGCCTTCTGTATTAAGAAACGGATGTAGGCAATAGCCAACGATCATTCTAGAATGTGCGTCTGTTATTAGTGATAAGTAATTAAAGTCATTACCTACACAAATGTATGTTAGATCACATACCCAAACTTGTTCTGTTGTCACGATCTGCAAATCCTTGATCAGATTTGGATATTTTTTCATCCAATGATTAGAATTAGTCGTCTTAGGAGCTCTTCGACTTGCCCTTATAATCAGGTTATGAGCTTGTAATAAACTATGCAGTTTATCTCTGCCCATTTTAATTTCACTTAAATGCAGACTGGGCCGTATTAGGCGATAAAGCTTGTTCGTTCCCAGACCTGGTATCTCGCGACGGAAAGCAGCGACAAGATCCAGAACTAACATGTTCTGTGTGTTTACTTCTTCGGTATGGTAGTACTTTTGATAATAGGCTTGACGGCTTTTACCAAACAGTTTGCAAAGAGGGCCGACGCCAACATTTGCAATGCGGTTATCTCGCAGCTTTAAGACCGTTTGGTACCACGCTTTTTTCTGATCGGTATTTTCAAGTCCTGTTCAGCAACATCGATCAAACTGTTTAGCGCAAGAATCATCAGGTTCGCTTCTTTAACTGCACGCTCCAGTTCTTTATTGCGCTGCTGCAGGGCGTGTAGATCTTGTTTCTGTTTTTCGGTCATCGGAGCTAACGTTATTAATCCCTCCTGTATTTTTCTACGATATGCATTTACCCAAAGATTGATTGTTTGTACGTTGTGGATTTCCATAGCTTCGGCAACATCGATGGCACTTTCTCCATTGAACAAAACCCGCAGTATTGCCTCATCTTTGACTTCTTCACTGTACTGTCTTTGTGTTAGTAAATTTAGAATATGTTCATTCATTTTTGAAATAAATTAATCCCAAAAACTGTAAACCTATGTTAGTAGAAGACATTTTTGGTTGATAATCCGAGTATAACTTGACATCAATTTTTTTGATAATCCTGTTTCTACTTTACAAGGTACAATTTACGTTAATCCAATTTCAATTGCTTTATTTTTCTTGATTATTTGTTCAGGTTTTTTCCTTTGCCAGACCCTCCTTTTGCCTTTCGTTTTTCACGTATGGATATTGCTTCCATCGTTTGTTAAGCTGTCCTGAGATCCCATGAGCCTGGTCTGGGGTGAGGTAATCCAAACTTGCATGGGGTCTTTTGCTATTATAATTTCTTATAATCAGAATAATATTATCTTTTGCTTCTTTGTGGTTTTTATAGATGAGTTCCGGCGAGAACTCATTCTTGATAATTCCATTAATGCGCTCTGCCAGCGCATTTTCATAAGGGCTTCTGGTCTGAGTCATGCTTATTGCGATTCTATCCGCGTTTAATATGGAAACGTAGTTTTGGGAACAGTACTGAATGCCCCGATCAGAATGGTGCACAAGTATAAAAGGATGTTCCCGTTTCCTGCTTTCAATAGCCATATATAGTGCAGCAATACAACCGGCGGCCTCCAGGTTAGGATGAAGGGCGTAACCAACAATTTTCCTGGAGTAGGCATCAGTGATCAGGCTGAGGTAACTAAAGCCGTCCAACGTCCGAATATAGGTGATGTCGCTTACCCATAACTGTTCTGGCGCTGTCAGTAACATGTTTTTTATTAAGTTAGGATACCTCTTTAACCAGTGATGCGAGTTGGTCGTTTTTACATACCGCTTCCTTCTTCGCATAAGTAATCCGTGAAACCGCAATAATTCGAAAAGCTGATCTCTCCCCATTTTTATGTCGTGCTTCTTTAACTCCGGGCCGAGCATGTGAAGCAACTTCCTGGTTCCAAGCATAGGAACAGCAGCTCTGAATTCAGCCACCAATGCCAATATAACCATGTGAGAGATATTCGTTCTTTTTGCGTTATGATGTGCCAGGTAATATGCCTGACGGCTTACACCAAACAATGCACAAAGTTCCGCCAGAGATTTCCCTGGCAGTTTTTGCCTCATTCTTAAGACTGTTTGGTACCACGCTTTTTTCTGATTTTGATCTTCAATTCGCTCTCTGCAACTTCAATCATAGTTTCCAAAGCAATGTTCTTTAATTGAGCATCTGCCAGGGCCTTATTCAACTCGTCGATCTTTTTCTTAAGTAATTTTGCCTCTTGAGATTCACTCATAGCTATAGGCTCATTAAAAGTTTGTGGATTCAACAATATAGCTAAATTATGTTTATCCTGCCACTTGCCTATGGTACTATGGGGCAAACCATATTGTCTGGCCGCAGCTCGTCGGCTTAGAAGTCCACTGCCTATTTCACTAACAATTTTTCCCTTAGTACTCTCATCAAGCCGGCCCCATGGCTTCCTGTTTGAAAGGGTGACTTTTACTTTCTTTACTGATTTTGCTTTCATTTTTGACATGCATTAATGACAAGCTATAGCAGGACGAGACAAGCAGGTTTCAAAATTACCTGGCTACTATTGCCGAAACCTCCACTCCAAAGCTCATTTGAGGGGTTGTCGAATAAATTACTGGCTGCAAACTGATCCAGATAGATGCATGTTACATCCTTTCCAAAGTATCCCTTCATACCCACTTTAAACCAAAATGATCAAAAGCATTTTATAAATCATCTTTCCAGTTATTCCCAAGGAAGTCCAGCAGGCGGTAGGCAAGGGTATAAACCTTTGAAACCCCTTTCTCAGGAAAATAATGGTCTGGATGATGGTCAGCAGCTGAAGCGTTATCGGCAGCTTCACGAATCAATATAGCAAATTTATCGCGGTTATATCCACCAGGTGTCTTATCGTTAAGGGCCCGTTTCAGCTTTTTCGCCGTGTTGTGCTCAGCCGGGATTTCTGGCACAAGATGGTAAAAGAGCCAAACCTCAAAGCACTGATTACTGATCGACAGAAACCAATTCTCTTCCCGCTCACAGTTCTCGTTAAGTTCATCAATATGTTCCCTTGGCCAGCGGTCTACATCAAGTACGAACCAAACAAAATCCTCCGGCTCTATCCCATTTTTATAATTATAGGTGGTTAAACGGTCGAGTAAATGTTTTACAGCAGATGCTCCTTCTTCCCGCTCAACAATTTCCACACTCACCCGCTGATTGACACTATTAAAGAAGCCAAAATACTCATCCTCACGCTCACCTTCAGCAACTACAATAAACTTTCGGAAGTCACGATGGGGCTTCCCTTTCTTATAATTTCTATTAGTGCTCCTGGACATGCTCCTCCCAGTTTAGATCTTTGAGACTTGCCAGAAAAGGGATCGCCCCAAATCTACCGGAAAGATACCCCTTACGGATGTCCAGATCCGGTCTGACATTATAATCACTCAGCGGGTAAAAATGACTGGCTCCCATTTCATTCTTTTCTGCAAACCAAATCTCATCCTGACGGAACAGATCAAGGTCAAGCAGATTGGATTCATGAGTTGTAATGATCAGTTGACCTTTTTTAGCTTTATTATTTTGCACGAAAGAAACAAACTCTTTCAACAACGCCGGATGAAGACTCTGATCGATCTCATCGATAATAATCGTTACGGGATAATAATCCAGCATATAAAGGAGCGGAATAAAATCGATTAGCCTCCTGGTACCATCCGACTCCTCTGAGAGTTCAAAACGTACTTTTTCCCCTTTATCGTTATTATGGTAAGAGACGGCCTTTTTGACCACGGGCTTCCCATCTTCCATCAAAGCGATTGCCTCCCTGCTGTCACCAACACGCTCCTGCTCACCGCTGCGAATAATTTTCAGCACCCTTTCCTTTTCAGATAAATTATCCTCACCAAAAAACTGATCAAAATCAATACTCAGAATATCAATCTCTTGAATACCAGTGGACAACTGGGCTATCATGTGATTGGTAAATGCCTTAAACTTCTTGTCATTGATAAAACTGTACACCAAACCGGAGTACTGCATCCTTGGAAAAACGATCTGCATGCCTTGGTTGAACCATTTAAAAGCATTACTGATCTCAGTGAATTTTTTATCCTTAACCATAAACAGAAAAGGTACATCCTCTTCCAGCAAATCCTCTTCATAAACCTGGATCAGCAACCTGTCCTTTTGATTTTTTGAATATTTAGGGGACATTTTAATGCTTTCCTTTCCCTTGACCAATGCACGTTCAAAAACCAGTTCATCATTTTTTTTGCCATAGTTCAGCACATAAAGCCACTCTTCTGTGATCCTGTTCTCAAAAAAACACAATCCATAGGCGTAGCCAACTTCATCAACAATGAATTCTATTTCCAGCTTACTCGGTTTAGATAAAGTATCCTTCATCCGGAAGCAGGTCTCTGAAGTTAAAAAATCAAGGCAACCCTCGGTAACAACCGTCCTTAAAGCGTCTATTGCAATAATCAAGTTGGATTTACCCGCGCCGTTAGCGCCATAGATCACTGCAGATTTCAGGATGTCTACTTTAGGCAAACTGTAAACATGGTCAGGCAGGCGCCTTACCTCTCCGGTAAGCATATTGAACTCCGTCTCTTCATAAAAAGAAAGAAAGTTCTCTGCCGTAAACTTAATCAACATATTAGTATAGTTTTAATGATGCAAATATAACGACTATAACGCAGTATTGTTTAAATATAATACAAATAAATCAATAAAATCAAATTATACAACGAAAATTTCGTTATAACTTTTAATTTTCATACATTTGTAACTGGTTTATTACTATAGACGGAATCTGCCATATGAGCAAACCGGTATTGAGACCAAAGGGACATTTAAATAAAGACATGCTAAGAAACGAAAAAAGGAGACAGTGACACACAATCTCCTTTACCGGTTCCAATATTTTGAGCTTGAGGAGGCGCATAACCAGGGCTTAGCCCCCATGGTTTATTTGGACTGGATTTGCCAAATGTAAAAATAATATTTACAAAATGGCTTGTGTCAGGTATTATTCAGAACCTTTTTATAATCTGGACTTGCAGACATCAACCATAAACCATGGCAAACTGTAATAAATTATTTTTAGACTATAGCAAAGTCATCACCCCATCACTGGTGGAGATGCAAAAAATGAAGACCTCAAGGGAATCCCTTGAAAAGAAGATCACAGACAAGATCAAAGAAAAACTAAACGTAACTGTATCCTTTTTCACTCAGGGTTCCGGTGCCAAGCGCATGAAAACAATCATCATCAAGGAAAACGGCACCTATGATGCAGACCGGGGAGTTTATCTCCCCGCCGAACCGGAGGTTAGTGCAGAAACTGTACAGAAATACATCTATGATGCAGTGAAAGATCA
This sequence comes from Pedobacter frigoris, assembly GCF_032678645.1. Classification (GTDB taxonomy): domain Bacteria; phylum Bacteroidota; class Bacteroidia; order Sphingobacteriales; family Sphingobacteriaceae; genus Pedobacter; species Pedobacter frigoris_A. The sequence continues at coordinate 147,775 of NZ_JAVTSP010000007.1, read as the reverse complement.
AACCTCAGGCGGGGCATCGCATCGTAAAAAGTGTGTGCGTGTCTACTATAAGGGCGCATACAACATTGACTTCCCTGTGTATTATGAAGTACCAGATGAATCCTATTCCTATATCGCCGTTAAAGGAAACGGATGGATCAAGGACGACCCTGAAGAAATGATCAACTGGTTCGAGGGATATAAAGACGAAGGCGGGCAACTGATCAGAATGGTAAAATACCTGAAAGCCTGGGCATCCACACGCAATTTCAAAATGCCAAGTGGCATTGCCCTTTCCGTATGGGCAGCTAAAAACTTCACTGAAAATGCAGACAGGGACGACAAGTGTCTTTTAAGCCTACTGAATGCTATTCAATTAGCAGTACTGTTCAGCGTAACCTGCTATGCTCCGGTTGAGCCTTATGACGACCTGATCTCCAAACTGAGTGATGAGCAAAGAGATAAATTTAAAACGGAACTGGATGCATTTGCTGCCGACGCGCAAAAAGCAGTCGATGAGACCAACCAACTGGCAGCTTCTAAACTCTGGCGCAAACATCTGGGCACCAGGTTCAACTTAGGTTTAGACGAAGATGTGGACAAACGTGCCAGTGCTTTGGCCGCCAGTGCTGCAATTGTACTGAACCAAAACGCACACTTGGACAGGTCTGGAAAGATTAACTTAAGCTCAGGAGTCGGACACGTAATCCATAGAAATTATGGCGGCTAAATCCCTAATTCCAAAAGCTAGGATAAATGACCACCAGAAAGCTCTTTTAGAAAAGCATTTGCTGTTAAAGCACTATGCTTTTCTAGAAGTTTCTGTGACCGGAAATAACCTGACCTGCACAGGCTACTGTCAGCCCAGTAAACATTCCATCATTTACCATTATAAGATCAAGTACAGCGCATCACAATACCCTCGGGTATATGCGGTTGATCCTGAAATTGAATATGATGAAGACATCCACATGTATTCCTCAGACAACAGATTCTGCTTGTTTTATCCAAAGGACTTTAGCTGGACAACTGAAACCCATTTGTTCAACACCATTGTTCCATGGACACACGAATGGTTCCTATTTTACGAACGTTATCAAATCAGCGGCAAATGGGAGCATCCCTTTGTCCCACACAAAAGAATTTAAAAAATGGATTTTAAACCAACAATATTTATAGGCTCCTCCAAAGAAGGACTGCCAGTTGCCAATGCATTGGCAGCAAAACTTAAGGGTACCTCAGAAATTCAACTATGGCCCGATATCTTCCAGCTGAACAAAAGTAATTTTGACAACCTGGCCTCACAGATTGCATTCTATGATTACGCCATTTTAGTAGCCACAGCCGATGACATCACTGAATCCAGAAAAAAATCAACAAGTTCGCCGCGGGACAATGTCGTATTTGAATTTGGACTGTTTACAGGTGGCCTAGGTACTTCACGCGTCTTTTTCTTAATGGAGGACGACAACAAAATGCCTTCAGACCTAGGTGGGATCACCCTTCCCTTTATACCTAAATTCTCCGCGCCTGAGTTCAAAACCAAGTTAACCGCTGCAACAAAGCAGCTCAAAGAGCACATCGCAAATAAAGAAAAAACATTTGACCTGGGCTTTCTGCCATCCACCGCCTTGGCCTATGGATATTTCACCAATTTTGTAGAAAGAACAGTAGAAAGGTTGCTGGAAGACAAACAGGATAAAAAAGAATTTGAACTGTCTAACGGTTCAAAATTTAAAATAACCTCTTTAAGGTTCACCATCCTGATCCCAGATGACCTGCGCGATGATATGTTTAAAAAAGTAAAGGCCAAAAGACTCAAATCGGAATGGCTTAAACTGAAAGTTGACCCCAAAGATGTCAGGGACTACGATTTCTCCATAGATGTTTCAAAAACAAGTACCGGGGAACTGCATCTGGTGGACATCCCATTCACATTAAATGCACTCAACAAATCCATACAGCTGTACTCTAAGGTTGAACACATCGGTAAGTCCGTAAGAGAAACGATCCTCGAACAACGCGAGATCAGGAACTTTAAAAGAACTTTAGAATACCTGATCAGTACCAGCGCAATAGCTAAGGGGGTCGTGGACATTGAGATTGTAGATATCTAAAATTCCTGACAGCCTGTCCTATGCTATTTAAAAAGGCCCTTCAGCTCCAACACTGAAGGGCCTTTTTTAAATATAAACATATCAACCAAAACATTACTTATCCATAATATACGGGGTAACTATTCCTCAGTATATTATGTTGGCAAAATTGGCGGCTGATCAAAGCTCCGGCTCCCATTCCGTGCGCAGGCTGTTGATCTGTCCATCAATCACGTCATCCGATAGCCTCGCTTTTACTTTCACACTTTTCGGCAATCATCGTCGAAAACAAAGATATACATAAACAGATCATCCGAACTAAACCACTGCTTTGTCACTCTCCTGATTTAGCTTATACACCAGCTCAGTTTTATCATTCACCCCCACCTTCTTAAAAACATTCTTCACATGGCTCTTCACAGTATCAAGTGAAATGAACAGTTCAAAACCAATGTACTTATACTGCTTACCCTGGCTGATCATCACCACAATCTCTACTTCCCGCTTGGTCAGTCCATAGAAAACGCAGTTGTATTCAAATACCGAAGCACCGCTCCCTATGGTATACTTCGCCTCCAGCTGCTCATCTCTGATCCGTTCCCATTTCACAATCTTAGCAATAAAAAGCACCGTAATGATCAGAAAACCAGAATTAGTAACCAGCACCTCTATGCGCTGTCCAACCTTAAAATAAGAAAACGCCGCCATACAAGCACAGGGAGAAACAGCAGCATACACCCAGAACATTTCCACTTTGCTATAAGGATAAGCAGAAGCATTTCTTACCTTAATTCTTACCCAAATGGCACAAAGCATCGCATACAACAGCACCAAAGAATACACCCCAAGCACAATCATCCCATAACTGGTCGCAAATTCCAGCTTACCCGATAAGGGATATACTACCCAAAAGAAAACCATATAAGGCACCAGCAAAAACAAAACAACCCCATACAACGCATGAAAACGCAGGGATTTCAGATTAAAAGCTTTATAGAAATAATAAGGAAAGTAAGCCGCCATCACAAAGCCACTGCCATAAGCAATGATGTTCTGCAAAACCAGCGGCAAACTATAACGCGGATCAGGAAAAAGTCCACCGGTTACATTGTACACAATCAGCAGCACCAGCAGGAGCAGGTACCACAAGCGCCGTTTATCCTCCGGCCGGGACAGGTAATACACCAACTGGTAACAGCACATCCCAAATTCAAGTAAACAAATGATGAATCTCAACACATACATCTCGGAATTAAACACATACATAGCAGTAGATTAAGATAAAAAGATCCCATCAGCCAGCCTCCTTCTTTAAAAAGAACAAGGGATATCCCAAATCCAGTTGATAAAAAGCAGTAAAGCCCCGTTTTTCATACCAGGGCACATTCTTAAGCGTGGAAGTCTCCAGGTAGACCGGCAACCCAGCCGCAACCGATTCAGACACCACCTCAGCCAGCAATTCAGCACCTATTCCCCTTTTCTGAACCCAGGGATTTACCCCGATAAACCAGAGGTAGCAAAAAGCTGAATCAGGATGCTGCAGGGCAATCAGTTTTTCCCGCCTCAGCACCCTGCTTAACCTGGACAACCCGATCACACCAAACAAAAGCTTCGCGTCCAGCCAAATGGCAAAAACCGAAAAGCCCTTCAAATGCGGATAGAACACCAAGGCACAACCATCTTTCTTCTCAGTCAGCCAAACCGCACCAAAACGCAGACACAACTCAAAAGCATAAGCCATCAGCCGCCTGGTCCGGCGATCTGCTCCAGCGCCTGCTCCTGTCAGATAAGCCACACTTAAATTGTCCTTAAAGGACAGGGCTAGCAGTTCCACTACCCTGTCCTTATCGTTACGGTTCGCTTTGGTGATCATCAATTCCTTAAAATTTATTTAATCCTTTAGCAACAAAATTGTAAAATTCTCCGATAGGCCATTGCTTTGTTATTTCCCTTCTCGCTGTCGGTGATATTAATATACATGGCTATAAGTCGGTTATTTGCTTTCTGAACTGTTCGGTTAACTCTTCCCGTTCCCTGGCTTTAAAAGCACCTATACTTTCCCTATTTTTCACATAACCGTCAAACAATTGCAGGAATTGTTCTTTTAGTTTTTTTCGGCTTTGCAGCTGTTCATAAATCAGCTTCATCAGGCTTTCAGTGTCTTTGAATTTCTGGCCTTGGTCCTGCTGCTGTTTGAGCAGTTCTTTATTCGCGGATAGCACTTGCCCGTTAAATTGTTTTACAATTTGTTCCTGGTTACGGATCATTCTTTCTACGCTTTGGTGCATGGGGATCAACAGTACTTTTTCCTGGGTTTTGATAAAGCTGGTATAGGCATCGTGGTTGCGGCTTAATGTACGTTTCAGCAATTCGTCATTGATATCTGCTGGGTCTTTTTTGGTACGGTGGAAATATTCCACCATCTGGTTAAAGAACTGGAATTTACTGTAGCCAAAATTCAGCGCCAGCTTTCCCAGTTTGGTATCAGTATCTACCGAAAAGCGGAGGGATTTGGTATAGTTGTCCTTTGTAGCCATACCTTCAGTTCATAAGTGGACTTATACTTTTTTCCGCTTTGGCGTAGCATTTAGACTGGTAACTTATACCCGGAGTATAAGTCGAACCCTCATAGTTGCAAACTGAGGGGCAAAATAGGGCTGCTGCCCAATTTCCGCTTGCTCCAATTTTTGAAGGAAAATTGGACGCTCCTAACCACCAAAACCAGTACAGTAAATGGCGGGTAATCTGATAAAACTCTTGCATGACAATTTGTATATTCCAGCAAAAATCAGGCTTCTAAGAACTAAAGTTTAACACCTCAATTGGACAGTGTTACAAATTACATTAAAGACCCTTTAAACTTCTAACTGTCTGAAAATAAAACGACTATTATTAGCTTAGATTAAAAGAAAATAACCAAATATGAGATACACCCAAATTTCTGGTCATATACCAGCGATTTATCGACCTATCCCCTCTCAAGAATCTGAGCTGGTTACCCTCCCCAGGCAGGAAGCAATAATGAGTTATCTATCTCAAATCCCCCATCACGCATTTACTGAATTTGTAAAAGACATTCTGACAATCATAGAAGGACATACACTCGTAAACATTACCGATGGTTCAGGAGACGAAAAGCAAGATCTGTTAACCATTGATTCCAAAGGAAACAAATGCTTGATCCAATGCAAACATACAAGTGATAATCGGTCCCGTTACAATGGAGACGAGCTTGACCTTGTATTTGCCGCAACTATACGAAAGAATTGCAAACGCGCCATATTTGTAACCAATGGCGATCTAACGACCCAAGCCAAACGATACATTAACGACCAGGAATACCTAAGAGGCTGGCCGAAAAAAAGTCCACGACTGGAAATTGATTATATCAATAATTACAGGATCTGGGAAAAAATCAGTTCCAGCAGCGAAATCCTAAACAAATGGTTTGGAGGTCTTGGACAAACACATGGATTAAGAACATTCAGATTCGAAATATCCATCTTTCTATTACCATTTAAAGCAGAACAAAATCAGCATATCTTAGAAAATTTAATTCGGCACTTAATCGACAAGGCACTCATCCATGAAAATACCGAAGAAAAAACATATGAAGGACGATTAGGAGATGAAATTGAATTCAAAATCTCCCATTCCTTACAATTCGAAAGGAATATAGACATCAATTACTTTTCACCAGACAAAGATCCTAACTATAGTAGCCCCCCTCTTTCAGCACTGGCCATAGCCGTCACCGTTTTAAATGATAAACCCTTTGATGTAAATCTCATCAGAAAAAATATAATTGTTCAATTGCTCCGAAATAATCTTCCGGTTATACCTAAAGGAAACTGGTGGCATATTTTAACAGGGAGATCAACAACCTTTGTATTCTTACACGATCTCAGCCAGGCAAAACTCATTTCTCTGGACACTGCACAAACATTTGTGAGTGATTTAGGAGAAATATACTCGGAAAAAGAATACTGCTCATTAGAAGGTGAAGGGTTCGAATCCGGTAAAGAAGAGGAATCTGAAGGAATGCTGATACATGCTGAATCTGGCTGCTCCCTTATACCATATTACACCCAAGAAATTGGACTAGAAGATGAATATAACACCAAAGGAGTCAAATATGCCCAATTTTCAGCTTTAAAAAGCTACATATTTAAAGTTGCAAAAAACCTGAATACCCACTCCATCCAATTAGCAGCAAATACTTTACCCCAGAGCTGGTTTGCCTTTTTCAGAAATAATGAGCTTGTCGTTTGCTACTCCAAAGAAGAAAAAAAATCTGATATAACATTAGTAAAACAAAAGCTCAGTGACCTTAAAATAGAGTTACTAACAGTAAAACAGTCGGAAAAAAACAAAATTTTAACACAAATAGATTTATATAAGACTAATTACATTACAACCCATCGTATCGATCAACTACGTTACCCAGTGGATCTAAAAGAAAGGATGTTTTGGATTGCCAAAGACTTTAAATTTGAAAAGAAAGCAGAAATACAATTCATTAGCGAATTATTTGCTTACAAATATCGCTACGAATGTCAATGGGGAAGATGTGATACTTTAGAAAAAAATTACAGCTATCCAGAACTCACCAACCTTTTATTTCAACCCTCCACGATGCGCGCTCAGCGTTCACTGGATATTAACATATGGAACAATCCGATTTGGGTAGTGATGCGATTCTATGAACAAGAAACAAGCTCTTCTCGCGAAATAGCCACGGCAGCAATTAAAGAGTTTGAAATCATATTTGAACACATACAATCTATTATAACTAAAAATGCGATATAAACAAGCCTACAGAAAGGCAAAATAAAGTCAAAGAGCCAAATTGGCCACCATCAAACATTAGACAAACCAATTCAAACTCAATATCTCAGCTACTTTAGAACCAATAATACCCTATTGCTTTCCTTACAACCGATACCGAAGCTTAATATTTCTTCCAATAGCTTTAATTAACCCAGAATTATCACTTACAGTCACATCAACAGCTTCCCAATCACCTTTTTCAATTCGAACAAGCTCATATTCCATACCATTGAGGTTAATCAGAATGGAACTGGTTTCTTTTGTTATTCCCTTAGTGATGATCATATAAGTATAATCCCTTTCATCAAAATTGATGCGCATTGGTAAATGCATATTGCAAGTATAGCGTTGGAAATCTACTTTTATTATACCATTTTCATCTTGATGGATTACATCACTGCCCAAAAGTCCAATACCACTAATAGATTTTATTTACTTCAACACGCTTAATTATAGAAAAATAATAACAGTAAAAATCTTTGAAAAACAACAAAAAACCCACACATTACTGACTATCAAAGGCTTAAAAACATACACCTTGATGATAAAATAAAACTGACACTATGTTATGACAGTGGTAACTGCTATTGTTTTGACCCAGCATTTTTGCCTTAAAAAAGGGCAGGATGGAAAAATTTAAAGAAAAAAGAAAGGTATCACCGGAAAGAGCAAGGAAACTGCTCGCTGAGAATGGCACGCACGTCAGCTTGGAACAGGCCAAACTGATTGTGGATTTGATGTATATGTTTGCAGACATCGCTTTAAGGCCATACACCAGCCCGAAATCGCCACCTATTTAATCTAATATGAAAACAGCAGATTTATACATAAGAGTAAGTACAGACGAACAGGCTGCCAGAGGGTATTCTCCTAGAAGTCAGGAAGAAGCATTGCGAAAACATTGTGAAATACATGATATAGCGATCAGAAAGGTAATTCATGAGGATTATTCCGCTAAAACATTCAATCGGCCTGAATGGAAGAAATTAATTGAGAACCTTCGTATCAATTCAAAGCGGCCAGATTATATCCTTTTTGTAAAGTGGGACAGGTTTAGCAGGAATGCGCCCGATGCTTATCAGATGATCGCCACCTTAAATAAACTAAAGGTAGAACCTCAGGCCATTGAGCAGCCTTTAGATTTAACTGTGCCGGAGAATAAGGTGATGCTGGCCATTTATCTTACTGCTCCCGAAATTGAGAATGACAGGCGCTCACTGAATGTGAAGCATGGGATGCATCAAGCCAAGAAAGAAGGTCGATGGATGAGCAAAGCTGGCCCAGGTTACATCAACAGGACAAAGGAGAACGGAGATAAGTATGTCGCTATTGATGACTCTCAGGCGCCACATATGGTATGGGTATTCGAGCAATTGGCTGAGAATGTTTATACGACGGCTGAAATCTGGCGTATGGCTGCGCAAAGAGGTTTAAAATGTAAGCTACCGAGTTTTTGGAAAGCGATTAAAAATGTCGGTTACTGTGGGTTGATCTATGTTCCGGAGTATAAAGGTCAACCTGCCTACACGGTAAAAGGCCAGCACAAGGCGCTGGTTTCTGAAAGTGTCTTTTATAAAGCTCAGGAAGCGATAGATGGCCGGAAGAGGGATGTCGGGCCTAAGAGTACTCGAGGTATTACATTAACTTCGCTTGAATTGTTGCCATTAAGAGGTTTTCTTATATGCCCTGTGTGTGGCAAAAGAGCTACGGGTAGTGCATCTAAAGGATGCAAAAGCTACTTTCATTATTATCATTGTCAACACCCTTGCAAATGGAGAGAGAAAGCTGGTGATGTAAATATAGCTTTCGTACAATTGCTCAAGCAATTTGTGCCGAAAAAGGGTGTTGCTGAGCTTTTTTTAGAAATTGTATCTGACCTGTATAATGATGAGGCTAAAACGCAAAAGGGTGACCGAAGTAAAATTGCTGGTGAAATCGGTGAATACAATAACAAATTAAATCGAGCCAGAGAGCTGCTATTGAGCAATACTTTAGAGGAAAGTGAGTACAGAGATCTTAAAGAAAATATTGACAAAAAGCTGTTAAAACTACAGGCGGACTTAAATGAATTGAATAAGAATGGCAAGCAGGAAATCGATATAGAAGGCTTAATTTACAAAGTCATCGAAAACCTAAAAAAGATCGATTTAATGTATTTAAACGCAGATATTAAAGGGAAAAGGCAAATTATTAGTTCGATATTTTTTGATATGTGGGCTTTTTCGTATGGAAAACATCGAACGGGGAAAATTAATGAAGTTGTTTTGCTTATCTATCAGATTAACAACAAATTAGTGGACAAAAAAAAGAGATTGAAAGTTTCGAAAAACGATCAATCTCCTTGCGTACCTAAGAGGAGATTCGAACTCCCACACCCTTGCGGGCGCCAGCCCCTCAAGCTGGTGCGTCTACCAATTTCGCCACCTAGGTATTTATATCCTGCAAACATAACTTATTCGCAGTATAATGTCAAGCCATCAAAGGCCAATTTTATGTTATTTGGTAAATCCTTTTCCACAACCTCATGTAATCCCATATTATGGCTGATGTGTGTAAAATACGTCGTTTCAGCCCCCACCAGCTCCGCAAATGCAATGGCCTCATCCAGCGTAAAATGCGAAATGTGATTTTCCTTTTGCAATGCGTTTACAACCAGTATTTTAGTTCCTTTGATTTTCGCGACAGTCTCTTCTGATACCGTCTTCGCATCAGTAATGTAAACAAAATCATTGATTTTAAATCCCAGAATAGGCAATTTATAATGCATAATATCCAAAGGAACAATCGCCGTTTCACCTACGTTAAATGCGTCACCGGCAATCGTATGCATATCAATCTGAGGCAGCCCCGGATAGTGTGCTTCTGCGAAAATATAGGAGAACTCCTTTTTTAAAGCATGCTGTACACGCTCGGTAGCATAAATAGCTATATTCTTTCTCAGCAGGTAATTAAACGGCCTGATGTCATCCAGTCCTGCCACATGGTCCTTGTGCTCATGTGTATACAGAATGGCATCCAGATCCTTAACTTCTGCCCGCAGCATCTGATACCTGAAATCAGGACCACTATCGATAACTATGGTCTTATCATCTGTTTCAATGAGTACCGATACCCTCAGTCGCTTGTCCCTGTGATCTGCTGATTTGCATACGATGCAACTGCAGGTAATAACCGGAATGCCTTGAGAAGTGCCTGTACCTAGAAACGTGATCTTCATTTACCGCAAATCTACTACTTCTACCCCAGGATATTTTTTAACATCAAAAGTAAATGTGTTTTCGGGAACTTTCACATTTCCGGTAAATGACTTTACCGCATAGGTATACCTGTTGCCGTTTTTATCAAAAATAAGCACGTTACTGATCTGCTTAGCCACCTTGTCTATCGTCAGACGTATTTTGTAAAAAGACTTTTTAGTGTCTATAGGCGAAAGGTCGATCATTTGGTAAACCTTCCCTCCAGATTTGGTATCGCCGGTGTATAGGGACTTAAAGCCAGTTTCATAAACCGTGAATATTTTAGCCGGGTTCAGCCCATCTGCAGAATGGTCTACAGTAGTCACCTGAACTTCTTTGTCTTCTTTTAAATAAGTCCACTGACTTTTACCGTCACTGATCATCTCCTGCTCTGTCATGGCCACTTTATACTTGTTCGCCGAAGCTTTTACCAGTAATGTACCTTGCTGACTTTCCTTAATCTTTGCCTGTAAATTATCCAGTGTAAAGGTAAAGTCTGCTTTAACAACATCAAATGAACGGTATTTTTTACTTACTCCTGCGAGTATGGCCTTTGCCTTTGCATCGGTCTGGGCATATGCTGAAACTATAAATCCTGAAACCAGTAGAAATAACAACGCGGTCTTCTTCATCTTTTTCTCCTTTTTTATCTATTGTTGTTCAGGTCATTCAAGAACTGTTCCAAAGCATAATCGTCAGGGATCAGGACCTCTCTCGCCTTACTGCCTTCAAAAGGCCCCACTACTCCGGCAGCCTCCAGTTGGTCTATGATGCGTCCGGCCCTGTTGTAACCAAGTTTCAGCTTCCGTTGTATCAGTGAAGTAGAACCTTGCTGATGCATAACGATCAGTCTTGCAGCGTCTTCAAACATAGAGTCGCGGTCGTTAGGATCAAATTCCAGTTTTGCGTTTTCCGCGGCCTCATCAATGTACTCCGGCAATTGGTACGCTTCAGGATATCCTCTCTGAACACCGATAAAATCAGAGATCCGGTCTACTTCTGGTGTGTCCACAAAAGCACACTGCAGCCTGATCAGGTCATTTCCTGTCGACAACAGCATATCTCCTCTACCGATCAGCTGGTCTGCACCTCCACTGTCCAGGATGGTTCTTGAATCTATTTTAGACAATACCCTAAAAGCAAGCCTTGCCGGGAAGTTGGCCTTAATAGTACCTGTAATGATGTTCACTGAAGGACGCTGTGTCGCCAGCACCAGGTGAATACCTACCGCACGTGCCAGCTGTGCCAGACGCGCTATCGGCGTTTCTACCTCTTTTCCCGCAGTCATCATCAAATCGGCAAACTCATCCACGATCAGCACGATATAAGGCAGGAAGCGGTGGGAATTATTTGGGTTTAGCTTACGCTTGATGAACTTCTCATTGTATTCCTTCAGATTTCTAACCTGCGCATCTTTCAGCAGGTCATAGCGCTGATCCATTTCAATACATAGAGAGTTTAGTGTATTGATTACTTTTTTTGTATCTGTAATGATCGCATCTGCTTCTCCTGGTAACTTTGCCAGGAAATGTCGCTCAATTTTATTGAATAGGGTCAACTCTACCTTTTTAGGATCTACCAGTACAAACTTCAGTTGCGACGGGTGCTTCTTGTAAAGCAGGGATACCAGAATAGAGTTGATACCCACCGATTTACCCTGTCCGGTAGCTCCCGCAACCAGCAAATGGGGCATTTTTGATAAATCTGCAATATAGACCTCATTAGAAATGGTTTTACCCAATGCAATCGGCAGATCCATGGTGGTTTGCTGAAATTTCTCTGTCGCCAGAATACTGCGCATAGAAACCATCTCCGGATGCATATTCGGAACTTCTATACCAATGGTTCCTTTTCCAGGCATCGGGGCAATGATACGGATGCCCAATGCAGCCAAGCTTAACGCAATATCATCTTCAAGGTTCTTTATTTTTGAAATCCTCACACCGGGCGCCGGAATAATTTCATAAAGTGTCACCGTTGGTCCTATCGTAGCCTTGATCTTGTCAATCTCTATGTTGTAGTGATTTAAAGTCTCTACGATCTTATTTTTATTTGCCTCCAGCTCTTCTGCATTTACGGATATTTTATTTGAACCGTGGTTCTCCAGTAAATCCAAATGTGGGTATTTATAGCTGGCCAGGTCTAATGTAGGATCATAATTCCCAAACTGCTCAACAAGCTCTTCTGATTTTTTATCTTCTTCTGTTTTTTCAATGGTCAGTTCGGGCTCTGGTTTCTGTGGCGCTTCTGTCGCTAGTTCTACATTTGGCGACAGCTCAATAGATGGGGAAGCGACGACCGGCGGTGTATTTACAACCGGTGGATGCATAACGTTGACTGCAGAGGTAAAAGACGGGATGATTTCTTCATCTTCTTCTCTTTGCTCAAATCTGGACGGCGTAATTACTACATTTTGTTCTTTTTTTCGCTGATTGGCAAACCTGTCGTTAAGCGTAAACTCAACGGGTTCTGAAAGCACTTCATTCTCCAGCTCAATGTGCTCCGGTACATCGGGAATCACGGCATCATCACGCTTGCGTTCCGGCAGTTTAAAATCAATATTATAAGCAATGATCAAAACTGTCAGCGCAAGAAAAGCAATCAGTCCCCCTACTCCGGCTACCCCAATCTGAGCCACCAGCAGTTTATTGGTCCAATAACCGAATTGCCCTTCCAAATAATGAGGGGCATCGGAGAAAAAGGCATGACAAAAGCCAAGTGTAAGGGAGGTAAACAGGAGAAAAAACAAACTATAGGCAAGTGTCTTTTCAATTGCAAATATCTTCACCTTGAAAAGCAAACGGTACCCGATCACAAAGAATACAAAGATGAATAGGAATGAAGCGAGACCAAACCATTCATAGATAAACTGGTGCGATAACAATGCACCGATCTTACCCAACCAGTTCTGTACCACAGGAGGAATGTTTACCTGCTGCAGCTCTTCGTAGGTTTTAAACAAATTACTCCATCCCCCATTCGCATCGATCACGTAACTGTGGTCTTCCTGCCAGGTAAACAGGTATGATGTAAAAGCTATTAAAAAGTATAGGGCCAGAATGATGAATACCAGTCCGACAATCTTTAGAAACCTGCCATCCTGAAAATCGAAACGTGGCAATATCTCCGCCCGTTCCTTAGGTTTTCTGGTACCAGCTGACCTGGAACCCTGCTTTTCATCTGATTCGTTTTTAAAAGAATTTGACTTAAATTGGTTACCCCTTACCGACATTTTCGCTATTAATATTTATAATCAACAAACTTAGATAAAAACTAAGAAGCATTTATGCTTACAATATAAAAAAAAAAATTACATAAGTTTGTCGACTCAACTCTAATTTATACGATGAACATTGCAACTCTTGAAGCACTGATTGAAGACAACAAACTACAGGAAATATATGACCTCCTGAATAAAACGCCACAGCTTGCGGATCAGAAGACGAGTCATGGTGTATCTCCTGTCTTATTGGCTTGTTATTATAGAAAACCTAAAATGGCAGAACTGATTGCTGGCTTTTCTACGGAGATCACTGTTTTCGAAGCTTGTGCATTAGGACAATTGGAACATGCCATCGGATTAATTACCGAGCAGCCTGAACTGGTAAATACTTTTGCTAATGATGGGTTCACCCCACTTGGCCTCGCTGCGTACTTTGGTCACGAGGAGCTTGCAAAAGTACTAATCACCAGCGGAGCTGAAGTAAATGTACCAACCAATAATGGTTTCAACGTATTCCCCATTCATTCTGCCGTAGCTGCAAGAAATTACAACATCACCAAAATGCTCCTCGACGCAGGTGCTGCGGTTAATGTAAAGCAGCAGGCTGGTTTTACGCCATTACACGCTGCTGCGCAATACGGAGATATTGAAATACTCATTCTCTTGCTGGAGCACAATGCTGATGTAGACATCAGAATGGAAGGCGGCAAATTACCGGCCGATCTGGCAGATGAAAAAGGCTATACCGAAATTGCCGCTATATTGAGAAACTAAACATCCCAGATCCTGAGCCTGATCTTTTTTATATAATGCCTCACGTCCAGAACCAGGGCCGCAAGTATATAAAAGACAATAGGAAAACCAACAGCCAGAAAAGAAGAGTAAATAAAGAAAAGCCTGATCTTACTGATCGACATGTTTAACCGGTCTGCAAGGTAGGTACATACCCCAAAACTCTGCTTTTCAAAGAAAGTAATGATTCGCTGAAACATCTTATTTTTTTAGAATTTTAATTCCGATACCACAATTTAAACATTTTTTTTGATTGCAATGGTATTTATTTAATTGCAGTAAGGCCTGCGACATCAATGCACTGTCTGGCCTGACTCCGGAATTAACGTACTGATCTGTAATCATATTGCGTTCTGCCGGCAATTCTTCTAAAAAAATAAATGCCCTTTCCATAAAATGTACCTGATCTGTATATTTTCCATAAGTAAACAGAAACAGACAAATGGTATTGATCACAATATTCTGTACGGAGGCCGGACCGGGTTGAAGAATCACCTGTTTTGTAGTCTTCCTGAAATGATAATGACGCTCCCAATACTGATTCACGGGAAGGTCTTCAAATAAACGGTAAATCTCTTTTAAAGATTTCAATTCCAGGATCTTTGAGAATAAATGACTCGAACTTATAATCAGTGCCGCAAACTGGGCAAGCCTCACCGTTGGAAAGTTCTGCGGTCTCATCCTCAGAAACTTCCATAGGGAAACATCAATCGGCTCAAATCCATATTTTTTCCGCAAAAAAGTATATTCCAGGAAAAGTCGCTTTGAATACTCATCCTGCAAATCGGCATTTAGAAAGCCGGCCTGTCCAAAAATCATCGCCTCTATCTGCAACGGATTGTTTTTATGTTTTGCAAAAATTCGCTGCGGCAAGGAGGAAGCCAGCATCTCAAATGGCACTGCATTCACCTTAAATCCAAAGTTCCTGGCCATAAAATAATAAAAGGTCTCGTCCCAGCTGCCTTTCAACGCTCCCAGCCGCATCAGTACCTCCGCTGATTTATATTCTAGTCTTTCCGCAATAGCCCTCGATAATACATGTTCAATCACAACCTGATCAACACCCCCAATCTGCTTTTCACAGGGAAAGGCATTCCTGTTATTGACCAGGCCGTGGTAAGTATCCAATAACTGATCTGAAAAGAGGTCTTTCAATACCAAAACGGGTATCAAACTTCCGTTTTTGCGATAGATCTGCTGATCATGGTGATAAACCACGTGAAGAATTACTGACTCGAAAGCCCCATTCTCCTCGTGATTGTGCAATACCCAGTCTGAAGATTTAATGTGCAGTTCTACGTTGCCGGCCCACAGGGTATGGTCTATCTTGAGTCTGGCATGACTAAAATCAGGCCCGGCATCTTTATTGAGTATGCCCGGACTCAATATTTCCAGTTTTTCGCCACCGGCGCAATAAAGTTCATGGGTTTTAAATAACCTGAACTGCCATATAAAATGTAAAAAGTCTTCCGTGAAATTCATCACAGCGAACTTCATTCAAATTAATGAGATAGTCCAAATCTAGTTGCTAAGTTTTTTGCTTTTTATAATTGGTGATGAATACGCCAAGGATAATTAACACGGTTGCAATGACAATATCAAAAGTGATGACCTCATCGAGAATCAACCAGCCAAGAAACAGCGCAATCACGGTATTGAAATAGGAAAGTACGGAAACTTCTGTTGCAGTCACCTTTTTCAGGGCATAATGGTAGCAGAAAAATGCAATTACTGAACCAAACAATGCCAGGTAAACTACAGCAAGTAAGCTTCTCCCCGTCCAGCTGCTGACATCTGCATCGCCAGAGAAAATAAAGGCAAGCACAAACTGCACTATTGCGGAAAATACAAACTGGTAGAAAAGGTCTAAAAAGATCTGGTCAGATTTCTGGTTGCTCTTCTTAACATATATGGTACCGATGGTCCAGCCACTGATGGCTGCACAGAGAAACAAAATTCCTGTTTTATAATTGGGATCAAGAAGTGCACTGAATCCATCCCTGAATATAAATGCTACACCCATGAAACCGATGATGACTCCCAAAAACCCTTTCCATGAGGGTTTCTGCAAACCGATCAGCACACAGCCCAGAAAGACAAAGATTGGGTTCAGCGCATTCAGCAGGGAGGTAAGCCCGCTTGGAATACTTTGTTCCGCTACAGTGGTCATTCCGTTGGCCACCACCAGCATCAAAGTACCCAGGATCATTTGTCTCCTTAAATAGGGCCAGCCTTTCCAGCTCAGTTCATTCCTGCGGATCAGGATAACCAGTAAGATGGCTGAAGCAATGGTCTGCCGTATCGCCGCCACAAACCATGGCGGTATGGTCTCCACGGCAATGCGGATTCCCAGATAAGTCGTGCCCCAGATGATCGCGACAGCCAATAAGGAAACAATAAGCTTTACATCGAGCTTTTGCTTCATATCAATTTCGCAGATTCCAGGATCTGCTCCATTTCCTGCTGTACTTTTAATGCTTCGGCTCTTGCTTTTTCTGCAAAATCTTCTCCATTACCCGCGTAAATGATGGCTCTCGCTGAATTGACCAGCAAACCGCATTCTTTATTCAGTCCGTACTGACATACATCAGCGAGGCTACCACCCTGTGCCCCGATTCCAGGAACAAGAAGGAAATGATCAGGAGCCAGCCTGCGGATATTTTCGAATTCTGAACCTCTGGTTGCACCGACTACATACATTAGTTTTTCGCTGTCTGCCCACTGGGAAGAAATCCGGATTACTTCTTCATAAAGTTTTCCTCCTGGTGTCTGGTGCAACTGAAAATCACTGTGACCTGCATTGGATGTCAGCGCCAGCAGGATCACCCACTTGTTTTCATGTTGTAAGAAAGGACCTACGGAATCTTTTCCCATATAAGGCGCCACTGTAACCGCATCAAAGCCCATCTCAGATTTGGCTTCATTGAAGAAAGCATCGGCGTACATAGCGGAAGTATTTCCTATGTCTCCTCTTTTCGCATCTGCAATGGTAAAAATATCTTTAGGGATATACTGCCATGTTTTAATCAGGGTTTCCCAGCCCTTTAATCCCATTGATTCAAAAAAAGCTGTGTTTGGCTTATAGGCAACACACAGATCTTTGGTAGCATCGATAATTTGTTTATTGAACTCCAAAACCGGATTATCGTATTTTAATAGGTGTTTTGGGATATTTTCCAGAACGGGATCAAGGCCTACACACAAAAAAGATTTCTTGGTTTTAATCTGCTCAAATAGTTGCTTCTTATTCATCAGGGGGTAATTTTGTGTGCAAAGATGTCAAATTTAACAATCATTTAATACCAGTTTATATACTTTTAAAGTAAATTATTTTAAACATTTTAATATTTTTCTTGGAGATTAGTTTACAAATACATAGAATTGCAACATAATTCTCTAAAAGTTTATCTGACCATTCCAGAAAATCTCATAAAATCTTGTTTCTACTATTTTTTATAATTGCATTTTCTGCCTGGTTCAATTTTAAAATTTTCTCTACACCTATATAATGTTTAATAAAACAGAATTAAATGAAAAACTCACAGCAGAACTGCGTGAGATTGCTAAAACTCAGGGCATACTAAACGCAGATGAATTAAGGAAAGCAGAACTGGTTGAGATCATTGCTCAGATTACAGAGCAGGAAACTACAGCTGAACCGGTTACAGCCGAAGCTGTTAAAAGTGAAGCTGCCCCAAAAACAGCTAAGCTGAAAACAGCAGCTGCAAAGGAAACCAGCACAGAAAAGCCTACCAGAAAAAGAATCCGTATTCCAGCCAAAGAGGAAGAAACAGTAAAAAATACGCCTTTCAACCGCGCATCTTTATTTGACACCCCACCGGCATACGAAAAAACTGAGACCCCTGAGTTTCAGGAAGCAGAACAACCTGCAGAAGTACTGACTGAAGTAGCAGAAATTGAGCAGCCTGCGGCTACTCCTGCTGTAGCACCTGCCGGCAGTCCGGCACCTGTACAATCGGGCGAAAACAAAAAGAACAAACAACCTAGAGACGACAACAGGCCTAAAAACCCGAATCAGAATAACAACAACAATAATAAACAGGTAGAAAACAGTTATTCAAATCTTGACTTTGACAACACCATCACCAATGAAGGTGTGTTGGAAATCATGCCTGACGGATACGGTTTTTTAAGATCTGCGGATTACAATTATTTATCTTCTCCTGATGATATTTATGTATCACAGTCTCAGATCAAATTATTTGGACTGAAAACTGGTGATACTGTTAAAGGCAGTATCCGCCCTCCAAAAGAAGGCGAAAAATACTTTCCTTTGGTAAGGGTGGAAACCATCAACGGACGCCTGCCGGCCGACGTTAGGGACCGCGTACCTTTTGATTACCTGACTCCTTTGTTCCCTACTGAAAGGTTAAATCTTTTCACGGAAACAAACAACTACTCAACCCGCATCATCGACTTATTTACTCCTATAGGTAAGGGTCAGCGTGGTCTGATCGTAGCTCAGCCTAAAACGGGTAAGACCAATTTGTTAAAAGAGGTGGCCAATGCAATCGCGAAAAACCACCCTGAGGTGTACCTGATCATCTTGTTGATCGATGAGCGTCCTGAGGAGGTAACTGATATGGCCCGCAGTGTAAGAGCGGAAGTAATCGCTTCTACTTTTGACGAACCTGCTGAACGTCACGTAAAGATCGCCAATATCGTATTAGAAAAAGCAAAACGCCTGGTGGAATGTGGACATGATGTGGTGATCCTTCTGGATTCTATCACTCGTCTGGCCAGGGCATACAATACAACTGCTCCTGCTTCCGGGAAAATCCTTTCTGGTGGTGTGGATGCAAATGCTTTACATAAACCTAAACGTTTCTTCGGTGCTGCACGTAACATCGAAAAAGGTGGTTCATTAACCATCCTTGCTACTGCGCTGACTGATACCGGTTCTAAAATGGATGAGGTGATCTTTGAAGAGTTTAAAGGTACGGGTAACATGGAGCTTCAATTGGATCGTAAGTTGTCTAACAAACGTATTTTCCCTGCAATTGACATTACGGCTTCAAGTACACGTCGCGACGACCTGTTGCACGACAGAGATACGCTACAACGTGTATGGATCCTTCGTAACCACCTTGCCGATATGAATGCCCAGGAAGCAATGGAGTTTGTACAGGCACAGATCAAAGGCACAAAATCAAATGAAGAGTTCCTGATCTCCATGAACAGCTAATCGAATTCAGCATAACATGATAAAAAAACATATCCCTAATGCCATTACTTGTGCCAACCTTTTTTCTGGTTGTATAGGGATAGTTTATGCATTTAAAGGAAACCTGGAAGTAGCCGCATATTTTGTGGTGCTTTCAGGTATCTTTGATTTCTTCGATGGATTTGCGGCGAGGTTGCTCCGTGTAAAATCAAACATAGGTAAAGAGCTGGATTCTTTGGCGGATATGGTCAGCTTCGGGTTCTTACCCGGAGTAGTGATGTTCCAGCTGCTGGGACAAAGTGATTATTCCTCGCAATACCTACCTTACTTAGGTTTCATCATCACGGTATTTTCTGCGCTGAGACTGGCAAAGTTCAACATAGATACACGCCAGACTGAAGATTTCATCGGATTAAACACGCCAATGAATACCTTACTGATTGTATCGCTCCCTTTTATCAAAACAGATTACCCTGACGTAATAGGCTCGACGGCATTATTGGTAGCCCTGACTGCTTTAGTGAGCTGGTTACTCGTCAGTGAAATTCGTATTTTCTCGATGAAATTCGGAACAAAAGGCTGGCAGGAAAACAAACTAAAGTATATTTTCCTGATCCTTTGTGTACTACTTGTCGCTGCCCTCAGGTTCGTGGCAGTACCTTTCATTCTCGTGTTGTATATCGGGTTATCGATCCTGCATTTCAGACGAATCCCACGCTAAACTAAAGTTGTTTTTCCAGTTCGGCCCTGGCCTTATCCAATTGTACGTACAATACTTCTACAAAGGCTGCAAGTTCATCGCAAGCGGAAGGTAAACGCTCCACATCTTTAAGCGAACCTGCATTATCCTCCATCATTTGCATATGCGCTTTTGCATCTTCGCGGCCAACATATACAAAGGTAGGTTTGATTTTATGCGCAAAACCTGCTGCTTTGCTCCATTCTTTATCATTTATTGCTTGTTGAAGTTCGGCAATATATACAGGTGTCTGGCTTTTAAACAGGTCTATCATTTCGATGATAAACTCGGCGCTGTCGCCGGACATTTCTTTCAAATAAGAAAGATCAAGAGGCTCGTTATTTTTATTTAGATCGATCATTTAAACAAAACTATAAATTAATTTTTGATACAGATAAATTATCAGCTAAAGTTCGCAATATATCTGACACAGTTTTTTTCAATAGCGGATGAACATGCGCTCCGGCAATTTCGGCAAGCGGCTCCAGCACAAACTTCCTGTTCTGCATTTCCGGATGCGGGATCTGAAGCTTTCCCGGAATGTCGATGATTTCATCATCAATGAGGATCAGGTCTATGTCAATCAGCCTCGCCCCCCATTTCTCATGTCTTACTCTTCCCAGCTCCAGCTCAATGTCCAAAGCCATTTCCAATACTGCCAAAGGCGACAATTGTGTCTCCACTCCTACAGCAATATTCAGAAATCCAGGCTGATCTTCCCTGCCCCAGGCAGCAGTTTCATACCAGGACGACCTGGAAAAAACAGACCCTATTCTTAAATTAATCTGAACTACCGCGTCATCAATCAGCTGTACCCTGTCTCCCAGGTTACTGCCGAGTAACAAAAAAACCTTTTTACTGTCCAATACCATATCAATTTCAAGGTAAACTCACCATCGTTTACTTATATTTACAAATTAAATATTAAACTACCACATGAGAGAATTTTTCAAGTATGTTTTTGCCACCGTAGTCGGAATCGTAATTTCAACTGTACTGCTTTTTGCACTGTTTTTTATTGTTGTCATCGGACTTGTATCTTCATTGGAGAACGACAAAACTGTTTTGGTGAGCAGCAATTCTGTATTGTTTATGAATCTTGACCAGGCAATTACAGAACGCACACCTGACGATACTTTTGCAAAGTTTCTGGGATCTGAAGGAGAAAAGAGCATTGGTTTCAACGACATCATAAAATCTCTTAAAAAAGCAAAAACTGACGATAATATCAAATGTGTATACCTGAATGTGTCTTCTCCAAATGCTGGTTTCGCCACCATGCGTGAGGTAAGAACTGCACTATTGGATTTCAAAACGAGCGGCAAGAAAATCATCGCATACAGTGAAGTCTACACACAAGGAGCCTATTACCTGGCTTCTGCCGCTGATAAAGTTTACCTGAATCCTGAAGGTGCTTTGGAATTTAAAGGTTTAAGTTCGCAACTCATGTTCTTCAAAGGGGCGCTGGACAAACTGGGCATAGAAGCACAGATCATCCGTGTTGGCACTTACAAAAGTGCAGTTGAGCCATTTATCACTGATAAAATGAGCGACAAAAACCGCGAGCAGGTAACTGCCTATGTTTACGGTTTGTACAACACCTTCCTGGACGGAATAGCTCACAGCAGAAAATTAAGCAAAGACTCTTTGCACCATATAGCTGATGAATATAAAATCCAGCAGCCTAAAGATGCCCTTGCGTATAAAATGATTGATGGACTGAGGTACAAAGATGAGATCCTCAACGAGCTCAAATCGCTTAGCGGAATAGATCAGAAGAAAAATCTCAAAACAGTAACCATTAATGATTATGCTAAAAATGTAGCAGCTGATAAAAACCCATCGGGAGATAAAGTAGCGGTGATTTTTGCCAATGGCGACATCAATGGCGGTGAAGGATCGGACAATACCATCGGTTCGGAACGCATATCAAGAACCATCAGAAAGGCCCGTATGGATAACAGCATCAAAGCAATCGTCCTCAGGGTAAATTCACCGGGCGGCAGCGCGCTGGCTTCTGATGTGATCTGGAGAGAAATTGTACTTGCCAAAAAAGTGAAACCGGTAATTGCTTCTTTTGGAGACGTCGCAGCATCTGGCGGTTATTACATCGCCTGCGCAGCGGATTCTATTTTTGTACAGCCCAACACCATCACCGGCTCTATCGGTGTGTTTGGCGTGATCCCTAACTTCCAGAATTTATTGAACAATAAACTGGGCATTACTTTCGATGGCGTGAAGACCGGTAAGTACGCTGACATCATGAGCACCAACAGGCCGCTTACACCGGGCGAAAGGCTGATCATACAAAACGATGTCAACCGCGTATACGACAGCTTCATTACCAGGGTAGCTGATGGCCGTAAAAAATCAAAAGCATACATTGACAGTATCGGAGGCGGACGTGTATGGGTAGGTACTGATGCGGTTAAGATTGGTCTGGCCGACAGAACCGGCAGCTTCAATGATGCGATAGTAGCCGCCGCTAAAAAAGCAAAAATAAAAGACTATAAAATTGTTGAATATCCTGAAATCATAGACCCTATTAAGTCCTTCATGGAAACTGGTACTGATAAAGTAAAAACCTATTTCGCGAAACAGGAATTGGGTGAGCATTACCACATCTACGAACAAATGAAATCTGCTGTTGCCAAATCCGGCGTACAGGCCAGGATGCCTTTCGAAATCAAAGTTCAGTAATCAATGGAAAACAAAGCTATTGCACGTACCCTACGCCTGCTGTCGCAGCTGATGGAACTGCACAATGAAAATCCCTTTAAAATTAAATCTGTTGCAAATGCTGCTTTTAAGGTAGATAAGCTCCCCTTTGCCATCAAAACCAAAAATCTGGAAGAGATCGCCCAAATTGATGGTCTGGGTAAAAGTATATCTTCAAAGGTATGGGAACTGCTTCAGACTGGTACCATGGCAGAACTGCAGGCCATCCTTACAGAAACCCCGGAAGGCATCGTAGAAATGCTGGGCATCAAGGGAATTGGCCCTAAGAAAATCGTGGTGATCTGGAAAGACCTTGGCATTGAGAATATCGGCGAACTCTATTATGCCTGTAATGAAAACAGACTGATTGAAGCCAAGGGTTTCGGTCTGAAAACTCAGGAAGAGATCAAAAAAGTGATCGAATTTCAGATGGCGGCACATGGTAAGTTCTTGTATGCCCAGACTGAACCTCTAGTGAATAAACTCCATGCTGATCTGGCCATCTGGCTCAAAGGCATCAGTGGCGAGCCACTACTTGGTGTAGCCGGCGCATACCGCCGCTGCCTGGAGATCATCGAAGAAGTAGAACTGGTACTTGGCGCAGAAAGCATACAGGAAATTTATGACAGGATCGCTGAATTCGAGCCCTTAAATTTTGAACCTCATACAGAGCATACTTTAATCGCCTTAAGTCCTTTCGGCATGAAAATAAAACTTCACCTGACGGACAAAAAGGATTTCTACCTGAACTGGTTCAGTCTCACCGGAAATGAAGCGCATGTAAAGCAGGTGCTTGACCTGGCTGGCACAGGCCCTTTCAGCGATGAATATGAAATATACCAAAAGGCTGGACTGTCTTTCGTAGCGCCTGAACTCAGGGAAGGGCTTGATGAGATTCAACTGGCTAAAGAAAACAGGCTTCCTGTACTCATCAAATATGAAGACCTTAAAGGTAGCCTGCACAATCACTCTACCTGGAGCGACGGTGTCCATACGCTTGAGGAAATGGCTCAGTATTGCAAAGAAAACCTCCAATTGGAATACCTGGGTATTTGCGATCACTCCCGCTCTGCCTTTTACGCCAATGGCCTCAATGAGCAGCGGGTATATGCACAGCATCAGGAAATCAATGCGCTAAATACCAAACTTGCTCCTTTTAAGATTTTTAAAGGCATCGAAAGTGACATCCTTTATGATGGTGCTTTGGATTATAGCGATGACATCCTGAAAACTTTCGATTTTGTGGTGGCATCGGTTCACAGCAACCTGAGAATGGATGAAGAGAAGGCTACTGCCAGACTCATCAAAGCGGTAGAAAATCCTTACACGACGATCCTTGGTCACCCTACGGGCAGATTATTACTCAGCCGGAAAGGATATCCTATAGATTACACTAAAGTAATTGATGCCTGTGCGGCGAACAATGTGGTCATTGAGATCAATGCCAACCCGCTCCGCCTCGACCTCGACTGGCGCTGGCACCGTTATGCACTGGAAAAGGGCGTGTTGTTATCCATAAATCCGGATGCACACAGAACAGAGGGTTTTCATGATACCCGCTTTGGTTTATTGATTGGTCGTAAAGGCGGACTAACCGCAAAGCAGTGTCTCAATGCCATGTCGCTGGAAGATATCTCCCAATACTTCAGCAATAAAAAATAGTTATCCTTACCTTTACCCCATGATTAGTAAGCTTTGTAATAAAATTTTTCAGGATGCGATTAATGATTATCACGTTCATAACAATATAGATCAGCCAATTGTAAATCCTTACCGCATCAGTACCCTGGAGCATTTATTATACATGAAATGCTGGATAGACACAGTACAGTGGCATATGGAAGATGTAGTGCGTAATCCCGGTATTGATCCGGTGGAAGGATTGCAATGGAAGAGACGCATTGATGCCTCTAATCAGGAACGTACAGATGTGGTAGAATACATCGACAGCTATTTCCTGGAAGAATATAAAAACATCAGTCCTAAAGCAGACGCCAGAATTAATTCTGAAAGTCCGGCATGGGTAATAGACAGGCTGTCTATCCTTGCCCTGAAGGTTTATCACATGACGGAAGAAACTGAGCGCAGCGATGCTTCTGAAGAACACATCCGCAATTGTACGGATAAACTTAACATTTTGTTAAACCAAAGAACAGATCTTTCCGGTAGCTTAGATGAACTGATCACAGACATAGAAAACGGCACCAAATACATGAAGGTATACAAGCAAATGAAGATGTACAATGATCCAAATTTGAACCCGATATTATATAATACAAAGTAATTAATGCCAAAAGCCGCTAAAATATTAGTAATTCGTTTCTCGGCAATGGGCGATGTGGCAATGACTGCGCCTGTATTGAAAGAATTCAGAGAAGCCTACCCCGACACCGAATTACTAATTGTTAGCCGCACGTTATTCAAACCTTTTTTCGAGGGCTTAACCAATGCGCAGTTTCATGCCTTCGATCCTAAACAAAAACACAAGGGTTTTTTTGGACTCATTAAATTATTCAGGGAATTAAAGAAACAGGAAGTAACTGCAGTGGCGGATCTCCACAACAACCTGCGCAGCAAAATACTGACATTTCTTTTTTTCTTCGCAGGTATAGATTTCGCTACTGTCGATAAAGGCAGGAAGGAGAAAAAACGGCTCACCAGAAAGGAAAACAAACTGGTCATCCCGCTTAAGCTGACCATTCAGCGCTATACCGAAGTATTCGGAAAGCTCGGTTTTCCGCTTACACTAAAGAATACCCTCCACAAGCAAACGCTAAACGGAAATGACGTCAGGAAGATCGGTGTCAGTCCATTCGCCCAGCACCTTCAAAAAGTTTATCCCTTACACAAAATGGAGGCCGTATTGCTTACATTGGCAGAACTTGGTCACCAGCTGTTTATTTTTGGTGGATCGGAAGAAGAACAACAGACTGCTGAGGGCTGGGCAAACAAGCACCAAAACATTACCTCTGTTGTAAGAAAGATGACACTGCAGGAGGAACTGGAATTCATTTCAACACTGGATGTGATGCTCAGCATGGATTCTTCTGGAATGCACCTCTCCTCTTTAAAGAATGTTCCGGTTGTATCCGTATGGGGAGCTACCCATCCCTATGCTGGCTTCCTGGGCTATGGACAATCCATAAACGATGCCGTTCAGATAGATTTATATTGCAGGCCATGTTCAGTATATGGAAATGTACCCTGTTATAGAGGAGACTTTGCATGCATGAATAATTTACCTGAAAAAAATATTGTAGATAAACTACTAGAAAAACTAAATAATGACCAAACAGCTGCTATTAGTAAGACACGGTAAATCTGACTGGGGCAACAGCCACCTCGCAGACTTCGACAGGCCTTTAAACCCAAGGGGACACAGAAATGCGCCTGAGATGGCAAACAGAATCCTGAACAAAAATCTTGTACCTGAACTGATTGTCAGCAGCCCTGCGCTCAGAGCACTGACGACAGCAAAACATTTTGCACAGGTCTGGAACAAAGCTCCGGAGCAAATACTGGAAAAACCGGAAATCTACGAAGCAAATACCAGCACATTACTTGGTGTATTGAATGGACTGAGTGATGATTACAACAGGATTGCCATATTTGGGCACAATCCCGGTTTTACGGATTTTGCGAATTACCTGAGCGATGCGGGAATCTACAACATCCCTACCTGCGGCACCGTATTGATAGAATTTACCGCTGATCACTGGTCAGAGATCAGCCACCATACCGGTAAGCTGATTGAATTTGATTTCCCTAAAAGTGCAGATGAAGATTAGCGGCTGAAGATTAAAAATGCAGGTGCTTTACAGTAAGTCCGTTGTTGATCAACTGCTTTAAAGAGTCAATTCCTATCCTCAGGTGGGTCTCCACGAACTGACTGGTTACGTTGCTGTCACTTTCTGTTGTCTTCACACCTTCAGGGATCATCGGCTGGTCTGAAACCAGGAGCAATGCGCCTGTAGGAATTTTATTGGCAAAACCTGTTGTAAAAATGGTCGCCGTCTCCATATCCACCGCCATCGCCCTTAGTGTCTTCAGGTATTTCTTAAAATCCTTATCATGTTCCCATACCCTGCGGTTGGTCGTATAACAAGTACCTGTCCAGTAATCCCTTGAATGGTCCCTGATCGTAGTGGATATCGCTTTTTGTAAAGCAAACGCAGGCAAAGCGGGCACTTCCGGCGGCATGTAGTCATTAGAAGTCCCCTCTCCTCTTATCGCGGCGATCGGCAGTATCAGGTCGCCCAACTGGTTTTTCTTTTTCAGTCCGCCGCATTTACCCAAAAACAGCACAGCCTTTGGCTTTATGGCACTCAGCAGATCCATCATCGTTGCCGCAAGCGGACTTCCCATACCAAAATTAATGATGGTAATGCCATTGGCAGTCACGCTCTGCATTGGCTTATCAAGTCCCATTATAGGTGCATTGTCATTCCATTCCGAAAACATTTGCACATACTTGCTGAAATTTGTCAGCAATATATATTGGCCAAAATCTTCCAATGGCCTGCCGGTGTACCGCGGCAACCAATTATTGACAATATCAGACTTGGATTTTAATCCTTTTTTTACCGGAGACTCAACCTCCTTCACCTTCTTTGCCTTCGCTACAATCTTCTCGTCTTTTTTAACATCCTTCTCTTCATTCATATATTCCTCCTTTTTTAACTATTATATTTAATAATGTCCACTTGTTTCCCCTTCCTCTGCACTAGCGCGGACTTAAAAAATCACCTTCTCAGAGAAGACCTCAGCGCCCATGTTGCGAAGCTTCAGGGGATGCAGTCTTCGAAGAGAACGGTTATTTTTTCAAAGTCCAAGCGATTCTCTTGGAGTTATCACCTTCTTCGAAGAGAACGGTTGTTTTTCTTACGAACGGGCGGGTTCCCAAATAACAAGTTAAAAAAAATCCCCGGTTATTTTACCGGGGATCTCATCATTTTATGCTGCTTTTAACTTCTTAAAATCGGCCTTTTCAAATTTCTCTACCGCGTAGTCGAGTGTGATCAGCAATTCCTTGACCGTCGAATCAGACGGTATCTCAAACATTGCATCCAGCATAATCGCCTCGCAGATGGACCGCAAACCGCGGGCCCCCAGCTTATACTCCATAGCCTTATCAACTATAAAATCCAATACCTCATCATCAAATAACAGATTCACATTCTCAAATTCAAACAACTTCACGTACTGACGTACCAATGAATTCTTAGGTTCTGTCAGGATATTGCGCAAAGCCTGCTTATCCAGTGGATTCAGGTGCGTCAATACCGGCACACGGCCAATTAGCTCAGGGATCAAACCAAAAGATTTCAGATCCTGCGGAGTGATGTATTTATACAGGTTCTTAAGATCCAGATCTACATCATCCTTTTTCACTTTATAACCAACCGCCTGAGTACGCAGCCTGTTTGCAATTTTACGTTCGATACCATCAAAAGCACCGCCGCAAATGAATAGGATATTATTCGTATTCACAGGGATCATTTTCTGATCAGGGTGCTTACGTCCGCCCTGAGGTGGAACATTCACAACCGTACCTTCCAGGATTTTCAGTAAAGCCTGCTGTACACCTTCACCGGATACATCACGTGTAATAGAAGGATTGTCACTCTTACGCGCCACCTTATCTACTTCATCAATGTATACAATTCCACGCTCAGCTGAGGCCACATCATAATCCGCAGCCTGCAATAAACGCGTCAGAATACTCTCCACATCCTCCCCAACATAACCTGCTTCCGTAAGGACCGTAGCATCACAGATACAGAAAGGCACATGCAGGATTTTTGCAATGGTCTTCGCCAGCAGGGTCTTACCCGTACCGGTTTCACCAACCAGCATGATGTTCGATTTTTCAATCTCTACCTCATCGGCTTTATCTACCTTCTGGCTCAATCGCTTGTAGTGGTTATACACCGCCACCGAAAGTACTTTTTTAGCATCATCCTGACCAATTACATACTGATCAATATGCGCCTTAATTTCCTGCGGTTTCAATAATGTGATCGAAGAATCCAGGGGTTTCGATTTCTTACTGCCCAACTCCTGTGCAAGGAGCTGATTGGCCTGGGTCACACATTTATCGCAAATGTATGCATCCAGCCCTTCAATAAGCATCAAGGTATCCTGTTTGCCCGACCCGCAAAAAGAGCAGCGGGAATCTTTGTTTTGTTTCGCCATTTTTAGTCTTTCTTCGTACTTCCCAGTACCTCATCAATCATTCCAAAGCCTTTAGCTTCTTCTGCCTTCATCCAGTAATCACGGTCTGAAGCCTTCTCTACCCATTCGTAAGTTTGTCCTGAATGCGTAGAAATAATATCGTATAATTCTTTTTTCAGTTTCAGCATCTCTCTTAAATTGATCTCCATATCTGAAGCAACACCTTGTGCTCCTCCCGAAGGCTGGTGGATCATTACTCTTGAATGTTGCAATGCCGCACGTTTACCTTTAGCACCCGCAACCAGCAATACAGCACCCATAGATGCTGCCATACCCGTACAGATCGTAGCCACATCAGGTGAAATATATTGCATCGTATCATAAATACCCAGACCTGCATATACAGAACCACCCGGTGAATTGATATAGATCTGAATATCTCTGTTGTTGTCTACTGATTGCAAAAATAACAATTGTGCCTGAATAATGTTTGCATTTCCGTCATAGATGGCATCACCTAAAAAGATAATGCGGTCCATCATCAAACGTGAAAACACATCCATCTGAGCTACGTTCAACTGGCGCTCCTCTATAATATAAGGCGTCATGCTTTTTGGAGAAACATTGGTTGCGCCAATGTAACGATCTACATTCAAACCGTTAATGCGGTGATGTTTAACTGCGTATTTTCTGAATTCGTCTTTATCTATTTTCATGACCTTTTATTTTATTTTTTCTGTTCCTTACACCAAAGTAAGGAAACTAAGTTGGCAATTTATTGTGGTATTGTAAAATTTGACGATCTTTTTATACGCATAAGGCGGCCTTAAAAAAGCCGCCCTATCAATATTTATAAATTAAAGCTTTCGCGAGCGATTACTTCAACAGATCTACAAATTTATTGTAAGCTATTTCTTTCTGGTCAATTGTAGCAACCGATTTAATGTGTTCAAAAACCTTAATGGCTTTTACCTCATCAAAAATACGATTTGCATTGTCTTTCTCTTTTAAGAAAGTTGCAGTGTACTGAGCCAGTTGATCTTCCGGCATCGGAGCTGGACTGTACATTCTAAACTGAGCATCTAAACGTTGTTTCGCTGTCTGGAACACATCTTCATATTTAATTTCGATGTTGTTGTCTTTGATCAGTTTATTTTCGATCAATGTCCATTTCAGGTTTTTAGCGAAATCATCATATCCTTCAGCCAATTCAGCATCAGTTAATTTCTCGTTGGTAGCTTTTAACCATTTACGCAAGAACTCATCAGGCAATTCGATTTTTACACTGTCAA
Source organism: Pedobacter frigoris (assembly GCF_032678645.1). Classification (GTDB taxonomy): domain Bacteria; phylum Bacteroidota; class Bacteroidia; order Sphingobacteriales; family Sphingobacteriaceae; genus Pedobacter; species Pedobacter frigoris_A. Next base: position 117,511 of record NZ_JAVTSP010000007.1, on the reverse strand, counting down.
TTAATTTAGTGTACATATCGTTTTGCAATTTGCGGTCTGCATCCTGGTTAAACATGCCTTCAACTTCCTCAGTGATTTTAGTAGTAAAACCAGCTTCGTCAGTCACTACGCCTGCACCAAATAATTTATCAAAGAACTCCTGATTCAGGTCTGCTTCCTCTAAACGGTTTACATTTTTAACCGTTACCTGGAATTTAGATTTCAAGTCTTTTGCATCTTCTTCGCTGATGTTTAACAATTTGGCGATGATCACCTCATTTTTATCAAAAGCTTTCTGAACATCCAGTTCAACTACGTCATCTTTTTTCAGACCAACTAAAGTTTTTAAAATCTTTTTATCAGTCACCTGATCTAAACGAATAGATCCTGTATGGTTAATGCCACCTTCAAAAACTGAACCATCAGCAGAAAGTTGTGCTATTTCGGCATAAAGTACATCTTCTTCTGCCGAAACTTCAGGATTTGTCATTTTGCCATAGCTTTTGCGGATGTTTTTGATACGTGCCGCAAGCGTCTCAGCATCAGCTTTCACATCATACTGAGTAAATTTATCTTTAGAAGTGATGTTTACATCGATCGCAGGAGCCAGACCCAATTCGTAGTCAAACTCAAACTCGTCAGTATTATCCCATTTGAATTCTTTAGTGTCATCCATTACTGGTAATGGCTGTCCAAGGATTTCCACTTTATTATCAGTAAGGTGCTTGTTTAAAGTTTCGCTCAACAGGTTATTGATCTCTTCAACAAGGATGCTTCTGCCATACATTTTTTTAATGTGGGCTGCAGGAACCATTCCTTTACGGAAACCCGGAAGGGTTGCTTTTTTAGCTTGTTCTTTTATAGATTTATCAACCTTTTCAGTATAATCTTCAGGCGCAATCTTAATCTTTACAACTGCGTTTAGGTCGTTAATTTTTTCCTGTGTAATGTTCATTTTTCTGAATCAATTTTTATAACCGTCTCTGTCTGCGGAATATCGGGAAGTACACCCTCCTTTTACCATTCCTGTTAGAGGGCGCAAAATTAGTTTTTTTTATTCTATTTTTCACATTATATATAGGAAACCATCATGATTTTTTTCAAACCGTACAGCATGATGAATAAAAAAGATTTATACGAATGAATACAGCATAAAAAAAGACAGCTCTTTCGAAGCTGTCTTAATGTATTGTGCGGAAGAAGGGACTCGAACCCCCACGCCGTGAAGCGCCAGATCCTAAGTCTGGTGCGGCTACCAATTACGCCACTTCCGCAGTTAGGATGTATTTGTTTTGGATTGCAAAGATAGAGATAGTTTCTAAAAGTCAAAACTGTTTTTAAATTATTTTCGCTCTGTTTACTTAACCTGTTGGTTTACAGTGAAAACATTTTTCCTGTTCAATTCAATCTGAAACAACTATGCTATATGTCTTTGCCTACATGTTGCAGCAGCTGATCTCTATACAGTTTAGACAAGGGGATCTTATTCCCTCCCACAGTTACCTGATGCTTCTCAATGCGCTCAATTTTCTGTCTGGAAATGACAAAAGATTTATGAACTCGTATAAACTGATCCGCAGGAAGTTTCGACTGTAATTCTGTCAATGTAATGCGTGTCAGGGTATGCTTATCTGCTTCATGCAGGTCGACATAATTGTCCTCTGCCTTCGCATAGATCAGGTTGTTAAATTTTATTTGTACCCAGTCATGTCCATCCTTCACAAATAAAGCCTGCTCCTCTTCACGTTTTTTCAAACCTGGTGACTGCAACCTGGTTTCAGCAAGCTGACATGCCTTTAAAAAACGTGTAAAATTAATCGGCTTCAGTAAATAATCGGTAGCTGCCAGCTCAAACCCTTTTAATGCGTACTCCGGATAAGCAGTGGTAAAAACAACCTGAATTTCAGCATTCAGCATCGACGCAAATTCAATCCCCGAAAGATCCGGCATAGCGATGTCAAGAAAAACCAGGTCTACGCGCTCTTTTTTAAGGTATGTCAGTGCATCTTTAGCACTTAAAAAGGTAGCGTTAAGGGCAATAAAAGGAATCTTTTCTGCATGGGCACGGATAATATCCAGTGCCACGGGCTCATCGTCAACTGCAATTACTTTCATCACTTTACCGGTAATACTTGTTTAAGTTTTTCCATCAATTCTGCGGTTTCAAGGTCTCTTGTTATAATTATTCCCTCTGGATCAACCAGAAAACTCTGTGGAATTTTCCTGATACTATAGAGCTTAGCGACCTCATTTTCCCAATGCTTCAGGTCCGAAACCTGGGTCCATTTTAATCCGTCCTCTTTTATCGCTTTTAACCAGGCATCTTTTCTATCTGCATCGTCAAGGGATACCCCCAATATAGTAAAATTCCGTCCTTTAAATTCATTGTAAATCTTCACAAGTTCAGGATTAGTTTCCCTGCAAGGGCCACACCAGGATGCCCAGAAATCGATCAGCACATACTTCCCCTTAAATGAGGCCAGGCTTACAGACTTTCCGGCAGTATCGGGCTGCGTAAAAATTGGTGCCCGTGAACCCGGATTAAGCGCAGTCTGATCTGAAAGGAATTTCTGAAATTCCTTGCCGGCCGACATATTCCTCAGCCTGGCAGAGAGCTTATCAAAAAGGGACCTCACTACCGTAACATCCGGAGAAATGCCTGCATAATCCTGCAACGTGCTCAATGCGATAAAGCTGTCCGGATTTTCCAGTATAAATTGTCGCTCCAGGGATTTTTTAACTGCATTTAAGCTATCCAGCTTCTTATTCAGTCCCGCAATATCTTTCTGATTAGCCCTTGCCATCAAGTTACCGACCTCCGCTCTCTGTTCAACAACAGGCTTAAGCATTTGTTCAACTTTAAGGTAATCTGAATTGATCCCCTTTCCTATGAACTCAGCATTGGCAATTAAACGGCTCGTTTTCAGCATAACTTTCCCCGGATAAATATACATGCGCAAAACATCCTGTTTCTCATTGCGTTTTTTTAGCAATCCGGAAAATCCTATGGCGGTCGTATCGCGTAAAAGAGTTGCATTCAACGGCCCCCCGATCTTGCCCTTAAAAACAACCAATCCGTTATGCCGTACGGCCGAATCCACGATCTTTTTACCGTCCTGCTGGTACAATAAATAAATCTTAGCCTTTGAAGGCATCGCCATCGCGTTGATTTCAACACTGAACAAAGAGTCCGCCGTCTGTGATACGGACATAAAGGGTACCGCCGCTCCGAAAAGCAGTAAGATTACTTTTTTTATCATGGTTACAAAAAATTAGGTGAGGTATCTAAACGTTGAGTTTTAATGAGAGTGAAACTTTATAAGCTGATCCGGTATTTTTCTGATCCAGCCGGTAATTATCGGGATAAAGCAGTTCGAGCCGCTTAACCGCATTCTTTATTCCTGTATTGTTTCCCTTTACCTCTGCACGGTTCTGAACAATGGTATTGAAAACATCGAGATGAAGCTCATGGTCTGTCACAATAACCTTTACCTCAACCTCGCATGGACTATCCATACTGATGCCATATTTAAAAGCATTTTCAATAAAAGGCAGGAGCAACAGCGGTGCTATCCTGTACTGGCGTCCATCTGAGACTACCTGAGTGCGAACTTTAATGCTGTCCTTTTCCGGCAAACGCACCTGCTGAAGCTGAAGATAGTTTTCTATGAACTTCAGTTCATCTGACAGCGAAACAAAATTTTCATGCATTCCATGAATGGTGTAGCGCATCATGTCAGACATCAGGTCAATTCCCTGTGCGGTGTCTGGTGCTTTTTCTTTCAAGGCCGTACCATAGAGGTAATTTAAGGCATTAAACAAAAAGTGCGGGTTCAACTGGGCCTTTAAAGCATGTAGCTCGTTCTCCGACTGCTGAATCCTCAGCGCCTTTCTGTTTTTATTTTGATGGTAGTAGTCGATTACAATTGAATATATAAACGCATATGCCGTCATATATAAAATAGGTTCAATAACTGACAATTTGCCCTGCTCTTCAAGCACGTATGGTCGCAGCGCATAAAGGCCCGCAAATGAAATTATCCCGGCGAATAAACATCCTGCTATAAAAACGATGAAATGATATTTTTTAAATAGAAATTGCCTCACCACTTCTGTCAAAAACACAAACAGCGCCACAATCCATAAATCTTGCTTGATATTCAATGCATATTGCCAGCCGCTCACCGGCGAACCGTCTGCATTATAAATATAATTACCCCAAATGTGTACATGATAGAGGTAAGGAATCAGTGTAAATACAATAATTGCAACCCACACAATTAAAAAGTGAATGGTCCAGTTTGTCAGTAGTTTTTTTAGCGTCTTTATCATAAATGTCTTTTGATACTGATCAAAGGAACCAAACTAAAAGAATAATGTATAATTAATGTGGCAACCCATATCAAATATGTGGTGAAATTATCAGCTTTGCCCTATCTTTAAGCACTCAACCTGATTGAAATGAAAATAGCAACCTATAATGTCAATGGTGTAAACGGCCGGCTCCCTGTGCTGTTGCGCTGGCTGGAAGAAGAAAAACCGGATATAGTTTGTTTACAGGAATTAAAGGCCCCGCAAGAGAAATTCCCGGAACAGGCCATAAAAGATGCGGGATACAATGCGATATGGCACGGCCAGAAAAGCTGGAACGGCGTAGCTATTCTCGCACGCAATCTTGAAATCAAGGAAACCAGGCGCGGACTCGATGGTGATCCTGAAGACCTGCATAGCCGTTATATAGAGGCTTTTGTAGGTGGCATTGTTGTAGGTTGCCTCTATCTGCCAAATGGAAATCCTGCGCCCGGACCAAAATATGATTATAAATTAAGTTGGTTTGAACGCTTTTCAAAACATGCCCTCGCACTTTTGGAATATGATCTTCCTGTTGTACTAACGGGAGACTACAACGCGATCCCCACGGAATTTGACGTTTATAAGCCAGAGCGCTGGGTAGAAGATGCATTATTCAGACCCGAAACCAGGGAGGCATTCAAGAACCTTGTTGCACAGGGCTGGACAGACGCCATCAGGAAACTGCACCCAAATGATAAAATCTATACTTTCTGGGACTACTTCCGCAACGCTTATGGAAGGGATGCAGGATTACGCATTGATCATTTCCTGCTGAATCCGCAACTGGAGAAAAGATTGTTAAAAGCAGGTGTAGACCGTCACGTAAGGGGCTGGGAAAAAACCAGCGACCATGCTCCGGTCTGGATTGAACTAAAGGATCTTTAACAATTCAAAAGATCTAATTAAGCGCCAAACAACCATCGCCCATGAAAAAGTCCGGTCATCTTAAAAATGCCATGCGACCTTAAGATTTATTTTCTAAATCAGATAACTATTTGGGATTAATCAAAAGTCCATTTTCTTCACGAATAAGCTGAAAAAGATGATCAGGGCGAACTATTACATAATCTTCATTAAGTGAGTTAGCTACATTTTTAAAACTTGTTGGCGATATATTAGTCCAGGGCTGTGCTTGTATAATGATGAAACGCGGCGAAGTTCTATTCCAACGAGCCGCAGCAGTTGCGATATGATCTTTCATCGCCTTTTCATTTGTACAATAATTACAGGCAAGTGCCATTCCGGGTAAGCTGTTGTTATAGATAGTGAGCCCACCACCTGTGTTTTGGGCGGTTACACCAAGCAACGATTTTGCCTGACTGGCAAAAATCTTCCCAACATTAGGATTAATACCTCCGACGATTGTGTTCCAGATGGTGACCACCCGTAAACCAGCACGGTTATTATAATCCTCGGTCTTCGAAACAAACTGTTTTAGTAAATTTTCATCAGACCAGGCATTGGGATAGGTGTAACCATAGCCAGAAGGTCCGGAAATCAGGTTATCATTGATGGTGGAGGTTTGCCAATAGTAATTAAGTGCGGCAGGCATGGCATCCAGCATAGCAGGTGACACGGTCCATCCGATTGGAACAGCGCCCCGGTCTGGATTATTCCAAAGTTTACGCATCAGATGTTCAGTGTATTGTAGATTATCTCCATCGCTCAATACAAATGCAACATAAATCTTGTTTTTAAGCACTGGTTTTGGTGGAATCGGTTTTGTATTTACGGCTCTGGAAGTACCACTATGTACCGTTAGGTTAGAACACCAATCACTGGCGATCGTTGCAATACCATACTTCGAAGCCCGCTCCACCCCTGGCCCTTCTTGTGGCCACCAGCCCATAAAGTTTGAGCCCGGCGACATAGAAGATAAAAATTTGTTGAGCAACTCACTTTCACCGGCGACTTTGGGATCGAGCCATATTACCCCAGCCCCCAATGCTACTGCATACTCACGAAGAGCCGCTTTATGCGCATTAGGGTTTAGTCCGATTAACAAACGATGATCAAGGTGTGGCCAATAGATATCATACAGTGATTGATAAATTTCCAGCTTACTGCTAAACTTTCCCTGCAAATCAAGTAAGACAGGCAAATTATAAGGAGGAGCAGTTAACTTGGATAACAATATTGGTGAGGCAATCAATGCCCCTTTGCTTTTAGCAAGTACTGTGGCCAGGTTAATTGTATGTACCTGGTTGGGATCATAAACGATCAAACCTGAAATTTCATTCCGGTATTTGGTAATCAAGTCCCATTTGTCTGCAGGCTCAGACCAGTTCAAGCCCAGGGACTGCAGCCAAGTATGCGGCCCTTCAGCAAAAGCATCGCCCTCATAGGAGAAAATACGTGGCTTAGTCCTGTTTACAATACCCTTTAAAGAAGCAAACAGGTACATCTCTGCTGCAGCATAGGGAGAGTTTTGCCGTAGTATGATTAAATCCTGAACCTGAGCAGGCGCCGGGAAAGATGGAAGCAGCTGATTACGCGGCCATTTGATCTGGCCCATGGATGGCATGGCAAACAAATGGAACAAAAGAAAGCATGCAGCTTTAATTCTAAGTATTCTTGCTGGTTTTATCATCTGCTGGATCCAAAAATTCATCTGTGAAATGTCCCATATGCTTGTCCTGCGCAAATTTATTCGCATTAAACTCAGCTGAATTTCCCTTAGGGATAGATAACGATTGCCAATTGGACGCCAGCGTTTTGCCGATATAAACAATCTGCCCAATATGGTAAGGATAGTGTGCCAACTGGCGGTTTATCGCTTCCATCACCGTATGACCCTGGTTACGGATATAGATGATTTGGTCCAGATCCTCGTCAGACAAAGAGCTAAGGGTTTCCAGCATCACCTTCCAGCCTTCTTCCCATAACCTGAGTATTTCCGCCTTGGAACCCAGATCATTCTCAAACTCTCCATCGCGGTTTCGCCAGGATTTCTCTCCGTCAGTTGTTAGAAAATCTGTCCAGCGACTCAGCATGTTGCCCGCCAGATGCTTAACAATGGTAGCAATGCTGTTGCTATCCGGATTGTGCTGCAGGAACAGTTGTTCCTCCGGGATTTGATCAAATGTCTTTTCACCCAGCATTTTGTAGTATAAAAACTGCTTGATGACGCTGTCTAAATAATCTTTTTTCATAACCGTAATTTAATAGCACTTAGCCGTACTAATATACGGGATTGCCGGACAGATTCATTAGAGAGATGAATCTATCAATGCAAAATATGTGTTGCGGAATTATATAGCTAAATTAGCGAATGATGAACAACCGAAAATTGTCGTGCAGTTCTTGGGATAATGATTAATAAATCAATGAATAGAGAATGATAACAATTAAAAAATTATGAATGCAAAAATGAAAATTTTCAGCTTGTTTCCGTCTTTGTTTTTACTCGCTACCTTTATGGGATGCGGCACAACTGGGAATAAGGAACAAGAAACAAAAAATCTTAATAGACTAACTAACAATAAAAATATGGAAAACGGTAAAAAAGTATACATCGCTGGTGGATGTTTCTGGGGAATGGAAGATCTTTTCAGAAAACAAAAAGGAGTATTAGATACTGAAGTGGGCTACATTGGTGGCGAAAATGAAAACCCAACTTACCGGAATCATCCAGGGCACGCGGAGGGGATTGAGATCACCTACGATAGTACCGAAACCAATTTCAAAGAAATACTGGATTATTTTTATCGCATCCATAACCCAACCACCGTGGATAGGCAAGGAAACGACAGAGGCTCTAGCTACCGTTCGGCTATCTTTTATCAAAATGATGAGGAAAAACAAATAGCGCAGGAAGTAATAGGCATTGTCGATAATTCAAAGAAATGGGATGGCAAAGTAGTGACAAAACTGGAGCCTTATGTGAAATTTTGGCCGGCTGAAGAAGAACACCAGGATTATTTACAAAAACATCCGAATGGTTATACCTGCCATTATGAGCGGTTTGGAACATTTTTGGATAAATAAATTGGAAATAACAGAATCCTCAGTCATTTCTTCTTTTTCTTAGAAGCTTTTGCCTGGGGATTAAACTGTAAACATAAATCTATCCAATAGGCCAGTTCCCTCCCACTGGTGATATCGGCTAATGCTACATAAACAAAATCTTTGCTTGCACGCCCGTTCATCACCATTTGCCTCGCATTGCCTTTTTCCAACTCCTCCACAACCTGTTCATGACCGATCCTGCACAGCAGTTCTTCCTGGTTTACACAAATACACATCTTACCATTTACCAAAAAACAATGCCCGCTGAACATGGTCTTCTCTTCCACATCGGCTTCATTGACCAGTATTTCTCTCACCCGGTCTGCTACTTGTTCATTGATTATCCTTTTCATATCAGTTTCACTAAATTACGCAATAGAACATTAAGATCGTGTTAATTCTTCGCCTTGCGCTTGTATCACCTAGAGTATTGCTCCGTATCTCCTGGGGTATTGGTGCGATCACGATCGAAGCAATACCCCAGATGAACCCCAGTTGTACCGGAGGTATAGCGACCGCACAGCGAAACGAAAGCAAGAGCTATCTTATCTCATTCTGCAGCTGAAAGAGGTATTGAACAGCCTTAACCAGCCGGCTGCCATACCAGGAAAACATCTCCCCATCTACCAGCATCACTTTGGCCTGGGGGATTATATTTCGAATCTCTTCGAGATGTTTTTCTTTAAAAGGATAAGGTTCGGAGGACAAAAAGATCAGGTCAGGCTCCTGCAAAGCAAGTTCATGAAGCTGAACCTGAGGATATCTTTTTTCATTCATGACATTGCTAAACCCGTTCAGGGCGAGTATATGATCTATAAAGGTATCCTTACCTGCGAGCATATAAGGATCACGCCAGATTAAATATGCCACTTTTTTCTCTATTCCATTTTGGAGAGCCAGGGTCTGCAGATCAGTAAAACCAGCATGGATCAAATGATTTAAATAAGCCGCTTCTGGCTGCCTGTCTACCAGTTCCCCTATCTGAGCAATGGTATTTTTAGCATCTTCCAGCGTATAAATATCACTCATCCAGACCGGAAACTCAGCCATCAGCTCTTCTACCTGATCTTTTTCATTTTCTTCTTTATTGCCAATGATCAAATCAGGCTGCAACGCCCTGATCATTTCTATGTTCAACTTCTTGGTACCTCCTACCTTTACGGTTGAGGCAAACTTTTCTATAGGATGGATACAAAACTTAGTAATACCAATTACCTCGATATCCAGCCCCAGATCAAACAATAATTCTGTTTGGGAGGGAACAATGGAAATGATCCTTTTAGGCGGATAATTAAGGGTAATTATCCTGCCCAGCTGATCTGTAAAACTGCGTTCCATACACAAAGATACGCAGTGTATTCACAAATCACATTTATTCGTATTTTAAAGCATCCACAGGATTAGCGCTGACTGCATTCTTTACCTGTACACTTACGGTAAGGGCTGTGACAAGAATGGAAACAATAAAAGCAATTAAAAATGGAAAAGCAGGCATTTCAATCCGATAAGCAAAGCCCGACAGCCAATGCTGCACCGCAATGTATATGAATGGCCAGGCCACGACGTTAGCCCCTAGCATCAGCCACAAATAGCCTTTATTCAGCAGAAAAAATATATCCTTATCATCTGCCCCCAATATCTTCCTTACGGCGATTTCTTTAGTCCGCTGACGGGTCATGAATGCTGCCAGCGAAAACAACCCGATCATGGAAAGCGAAATGGAAAGCAAAGAAAACAACTTTACCATTTGTTTGAAACGTTCATGACTCACAAACAACTTCTTAAAATCGTGTTCGAGAAAACTAAAACTTAAAGGATAGTCTGGCGAAGCTTGCTTCCATATTTTGTCAAGTTCTGCAAGCACATATTTTTCTTTTTTAGGATCGTAGGTAACCAGGTTGGTAAAGCCGTCATTGGTATAATAAGTCGCGTTAAATTTCGATGCTGTATAAACTGTTGGCGGCGATGCCTTATCGAATCCAGCGACCTGGATGTCTTTAATCACGCCCACCACCTGGACTTTTACACTATCGTTATTATAAGTCAGGTACTTGCCCGTCATATTGCCGCCATATAATTTCTCAAGGCTTTCATTTACAATCACCGTACTTGAGGTATCCTGTTGGTACATATTGTCGAATAATCTACCATGAAGCAGTTTTGCACCTACCGCCTGCAGTCCGTGCAGGTTCACAAATACGGTGGTTAGTTCCTTTACCTCATTGTTGAACTTATAATCTGCAGTGATACCCGGATGTCTGCGTACATTTCCATTATTAACTCCCACATATTTTACACCGTCTATATTTCTTATACGTTCAGAAAGCACTTTATCCATAGATTCATTGACATAAATAACTCCCTTAGGATCAAATCCCGGGTCTCTTGATTCCATGTATTTGATCTGACTGGAAATGATCATGATCCCGATGAAAAAGCCTACGGCGATTACGAACTGCATCCCGACCAGGATTACCCTTAATTTAGATCCTTTCTTTCCCTGTGCAAAATTGCCCTTTAGTACATTATGAGGATCATAGGAAGAAAGGAATATCGCAGGGTAAATTCCGGCCAGTAAAGTGATCAGTATGACCAGACTGATGAGTTGCAATACAACCAATCCAATATTGTAGCTGTCGGTTATTGACAATGAAAGTAAAAATTGTTCATTCAAATAAGGCAGGAACAATTCCAGGAGAATAACACCAAATATCAATGCGCAGAAACACTGTAGCGCCGTTTCCAACAGAAACTGCTTGATCAGTGATGCCCTGCTTGCACCGGTTACTTTCCTGATTCCGACCTCTTTTGCCCGGGATACAGCTTGGGCAGTAAACATATTGATGAAATTTATGATAGAGATCAGGAGTAACAGTGAGGATAGCAGAATGATGGGTTTCAATTGCGTAAACCAATCTTCCTGCTGCAAAGGTTCCTGATGCACACTATAAAAAGGCTTTAAGCGCGCCGCAGGTTTATTCCCATTTTTCAGATATTCCGATGGCGACCATTTCCACTTTTTCAGCATTGCCGCCCGAAACGGCTCATAGATTTTCCGAAGTGATTCATTAACATCTTGCTCATTTGGCGTTCCGCTAAACTTCACGTAATTAGGCGCAAAAGAAAGGAACTGATCATTAAACTTAATTCGAGGGCCTTGAATTAAAACACTGAGATCGAAAATACCGGGTGTCTCCGGCTTCGCAATTACGCCAGTAATGGTGTAGGGAGTTGTTTGGTTTATCCAGGCCTGTGGAGTGAGTTTTACAATCTTCCCAACTGGATTGACATCCCCAAAGTATTTCTTAGCAAAATCCTCAGTAACGACCATATCATTGAGATTTTTCAACGCTGTAGCCGGATTACCATAAATAAATTTATAGGGAAAAACTGAAAAGAAAGTGCTATCCGTTCTGCGGATATTATCGATAAAAAAAGGTTCTTTATCGTCAACAACCATTGCTTCATCCTGTTGAGGATCACACACATGTGTTACTGCAACTACATTAGGCAAACTGGTTTTGATCATTTCTCTTAACCGGCCATCCGATTCTCCCAACCATTCTGCCTTTCCTTCTTTTAGGGTCTGAAGGTCAAGTTCCTGAACCTGGTAAACCTTTTCCAGTTCTTTGTCCCAGGTATCGTAACTCCTCTCATAATTGATATAGAGCAGGATAAAAATAAATCCGGCTAACCCCAGTGCCAATCCGGCAATATTAATGGCCGTATATGCTTTATTCTTGTATAGGTTTCGCAGTGCGATCTTCAGGTTGAGTTTAAACATCTAGAGAGACTATTTTAAGTTCACGTCTTCTTTTATCACTCCATCCAGCAAATGCAAAATACGATTGCCATAGCCTGCATTTAGTTCAGAGTGGGTCACTTGGATAATGGTCATTCCTTCTTCATTGAGCCGTTTAAACAGTTCCATGATATGTATGGCTTGTACCGACTGTAGATTTCCCGTGGGTTCATCTGCAAGTATAATGGATGGCTGGGCCACCAGTGCCCTTGCTATCCCCACCAACTGTTGTTGCCCGCCGGATAGTTGATTTGGGAAAAGATCTCTTTTGGCCACCATACTAAAGCGGTCGAGTATATCGGCCACACGGCTTTTTCTTTCAGCACTTCCTATCTTTTTGTACAGCAATGGTGCTTCAATATTCTCTGCTACTGTCATTTCATCTATCAGATGGTAGGCCTGAAATACAAAGCCAATATGACTGCGGTACAGATCGATGCGCTTGCGCTCGTTCAGAGACAGGACATTTTCGCCTATAAATTCGTAATCCCCATAAGTAGGCTCTTCCAGCATCCCCAGGATATTCAATAAGGTTGATTTTCCGGCCCCTGACGGCCCCATTATCGACACGAATTCCCCTTGTTTGATACTGGTAGTCACATGTCTGAGGATATAACTCTTTACACCTTTATTGGCGTAATATTTCTCTATATTTTTTAATTCGATCATATTCAATTGATTATTCATATTTCAAGGCCTCAACAGGATTTCTTTTTGCCGCTTTATAGGCTTGAAAGCTAACAGTTAGAAAAGCAATAATTACAGTCCCCGTTATTGATACCAATGCAATTAAGGGCGAAATCGTAGTCCTGAACTCAAAGTTAACCAGCCATCTGTTCATCAGGTAATAAGCCAAAGGCACACCAATACAAGCAGCAACAAATACCATTTTTAAAAAAGAGAATGAAAGAAGGCCCATGATATTGGCAACCGACGCACCCAATACACGGCGTACACCAAATTCTTTTGTCCGCTGTTCTGCACTATAAGCTACCAGTCCATAAAGTCCCATGCAGGAAATTAAAATGGCGATGCCGCCAAACAAATTGGCCAGAGTACCCAGGATCTTTTCAGATTGCAATTTTTTGGCATACAGATCATCTACGAATTTAATTTCTACAGGGTACTCTGGATTGATTCTTTTGGTCACAGCCGAGATCAGTTCTATATTCCTATTCAAACTATTGGCCGGATTTAGGCGGATATTAATGTTTCCACCTTCATTGTTAAAATTGATGACCATTGGTTTTCCTGAGTGGTAGGGTGAATCCCAAAGGAAATCTTTAAACACACCGATGACTTTCAACTTCTTGTCAAAGAGGTCTACATACTTTCCTATCGGGTCATTGAGTTTCATCATTTTCAACGCAGTACTGCTCAGCAAAATACCAGCGGTGTCTGAAGCAAATTCCCTGGAGAAATCGCGTCCTTCCAATATTTGGATTCCATTCGTTTTTGCTAAGTCGTACTGCGTCTGTAGCCGATTAAATACAATTTCCTCGCCCTGTTTTTCCATTCCAGGCCACTTTAGCCCATAGAACCAATTGCTCACGTGCGTCATACTTTGCGAGGTCTGGTTGACGGCAATGACTGCACCTGTCCTGAGCAGCTGTTCTTTGAATAATTCAAATTTTCCAGACAGTTCGCCGCTCTGTGGCATTTCTACAAGCAAATTGATGTTGTACCCTACAGGTCTGTTCTTAATAAACTGTATCTGCCTGTAGATGACAAGCGTAGCAATCATCAGCACAATTGCAAAACAGAACTGGCCGACTACCAGTATCTGCCTTAGGCTGAATGGAATAAGCTTCGCCCGTGCGGCTTTCTTTTTTAAGATCTGAATGGGGTTGAAAGCAGATAGGAACATTGCCGGATAAATCCCTGCGACAAGGCCTGTTAACAAGGCCACTGATAAAATGCCCAGCCAATAGCCGGTATTACTGTAGTCGATCGCTACCTTTATTTCCAGAAGTTTATTGAATGCCGGCAAACTGGCTTCCACAATAATCAGCGCAATAAGTACGGCAACGATGGTGAGTAACATCGCTTCGGTCAAAAATTGTGTAATCAAGGAAGCTCTAGTGGCACCGATTGTTTTTTTGATCCCCACTTCCTTAGCTCTGCGTTCCGATTTGGCTGTCGCCATGTTCATGAAATTGATACAGGCAATCAGCAAAATGCCAAAAGCCAAAGCAATAAACAGGTAAATACGCTCGATATCGCCGCCAACGCTCTTACCATTTACAAATTTCCCATACAAATGGGTATCCGAAAAAGGGAAGAGGAAATTTTGATTTTTATCATTCTTATAGGTCTCGTTGAATAGTTTTTTAACCTTGTTGTTGATCAAGTCCAATTTGGCTGTATTGCTAACCTTTGCGATGGCCCAAAAACTATAATTTGCCCATCCTGGATTCCGAGCCTCATCATTTATAGTCTGATAAAAAGACCAGGGCATCAAGTAATCAAACCCCAATGAACCGTTGGCAGGATGGTCTTTGATTACCCCGGTTACCTTAAGATCAATTCTGTTGGCATACCTCACTGTCTTATCCAGCACGTCCGTTGTTCCAAACAACAGCGTTGCAGTTCCCTCCGTTAACACCACACTATTGGGCGCATTCAGCGCCACATCAGGATTGCCGGCAATAAATTCATAGCTGAACACTTTTAAGATCTCCGGATCGGCGAAAAGGTCAATTTTTTTGAAAGCCTTCTCCTTATTGGCAATCAGAGATTCACCACCACCGGCGATACGCGTAATCAGATCTACCTCAGGAATTTTGTCCCTGATGGCCATTGCTATTCCATTGCCTGGTGCCAATCCTGTTCTTGTTATCTTTCCTGATGCATCCTGAAAATTTGTCATCACCTGATAGATTTTGTCTGCATCCTTGTAATAACGGTCAAAATTCATCTCGTAATTCACATATAACAACAGTAGAAGGCAGGCCGACAAACCCACCGATAGTCCAATGATATTGATCACAGAAGAAGTTTTGTTTCTCCAGAGGTTACGTAAAGCTATTTTTAAATTGAGTCTGAACATTATGTCTATTATTTAAAGGTTACTCATATTTCAATACCTCTGCAGGATTCCTCCTTACGGCCTTGTGCGCCTGTATACTTACAATGACAATGGTCAGAACTGCCGTAACGAGTGCAGCAACAAGAAAAGGCAGCACAGGCATTTCAATGCGGTAAGCAAATGTCTGCAACCACTTTTTAGCCAGCAGATAAGTGAGCGGCCAGGCGATCAGATTGGCAGCAATGATGATCCAGATGAAATAGGTGTTCAGTAATTTCAGCACCTGAAAATCTGTAGCTCCCAGCACTTTGCGGATAGAAATTTCCTTGATGCGGCTGTTTGTGGTAAAAGCAGAGAAAGCAAATAATCCCAGTACGGCGATAAAAATGGTGAGCAAGGCAGCAAAGAAAAAGACCGCCTGCAATTGTTCCTGTTTTTTAAACAACCGGCCATATAGTTCATCCAGAAAATCATACCTAAAGTCATCTCCATCCAGTTTATTGATCGACGACCATTGGGACTTTAAAGTAGCGAGAACGAGTGCCATCCTCTGTTCATCTACATTGATCATGATTTTGGTCTTGAAATTAGCACAAGGGTTTTTGATCGTATAAACCGTTGGCTCTACGGCGGTCTGAAAACCCTGAGATTTGAAATCTTTTACGACGCCTACAATTTTATAATCCATATTGCAGCCCCTGATCGTCTTTCCTATGGGATCTTTGATGCCATATCTGGCCACAGCGCTTTCATTTAAAATCGCAGAATTAGCGGTATCCGCATTAAACTTCCAGGAGAAAAGACGGCCCTCTTTCAGACGAATGCCCAGTGTTTCAAAATAATCAAAATCCACATAGAGAAAATCGCTTGAGGCTTCCTTTCCGTCAATCGTATAATTTATTGTACCTGCTTTAGAGCCGTCAGGGATATCAGATGCTACTGTGACATAATTTACACCAGGTATTTTGGAGATCTTTTCTCTTACATCCCTGAAGCTCCAGGGTTGTGAATACAACACCATGTTTTTTATGCTGATCACTTGCTCAGGTTTGAAACCTGTATCTTCCGTACGCATGTATTTCAACTGGCCATTGACAATAAATAACCCCGTGATGAAGATGATTGCGATTCCGAATTGTCCGGCCAGCAGTGCATTTCTCAGCCACAACGTTTTATAACTGGTCTGCAGATTGCCCTTCAGCACAGCCGCAGGCTTAAATCCGGAGAGTACCATTGCAGGATAAATTCCCGAAATAATGGTAATCAGCAATAACAACAGCGGCAATTGCCAATAAAGTGTTGTGCTGCTTCGCCATAGCGACAAAGGTGTGCTGAACAAATTGTTGAAGATCGGAAGCAGGATTTCTGCCACGATCAACCCCAGTACGAGTGCCAGCACACACTGCATGAATATCTCCGTAAGAAACTGAAAAGTAAGGTTGAAGCGGTAGGCACCAAGCACCTTTTTGACCCCTACTTCCTTTGCCCTTTTGGTAGCTTGTGCGATGGTCAGATTGGTAAAATTAATACAGGCAATGACCATGACCAATATACCTAACCCAAATAAAGCCATCACTACTTTATAATTTGCATCACTGCCGACTGCTGGTCTAAGGTGCAGGTTTTTAAGAGGGTCAAGAAATATAACTGATCTCCCCGCAATTCTCCGGTCTGTGGGTGATATCCCCGCTTTGATCACTTCTTTTTTATACAAGCGATCTATTTTTTCCTGCAGGGTCTTTACATCTGTACCCTTTTTTACCTGTATAAAAGTTCTAAAATTATTGGTTCCATAATCCTGATTTCCAAAACTAATGTCATTGCCCAAGGCCAGGAGATCAAACTGCAGATTGGAATGTGCGTCGTCTCTTTCGATAGTACCCGAAACCTTTTCTGCCTGTGCGCCATTGCTCGGGCCTAATGCCACCATTTGCGGAGGCTTCATGCTTTCTTTTGGAAAAAGCTGGCTGAATAAAAGTTGTGGCAGATACATTTTCAGACCAGCATCATTTACAGGCAAGCCGTCCCGGGGATCGATATTGAACATTTTTGCGACTTCAGATTCGACCTGCATGGCATTACTTGAAAATATTTTCCCCTGATCTGAAGTTACCGGCAGCTCAAATCCCATGTTTTTGGTCAGCCCTGCCAGCTCCACTTCCTGAAAATTCTGTCTGATTGCCTTAGCCAGTGGTGCAGGCGTGTAATCTGTTTTAAAATCAGGCATACTGCGGCCAACGAGGTAAATCCTGTCATAATTCGGCAAGTCCTTATCATAGGTGGTCTCATAGTTTACATAGAGTACAACCACAATAAATGCTGCCAGGGCAATTGACAATCCACCGATATTAATGGCAGTATATACCTTATTTTTCCAAAGGTTGCGCAATGCGATTTTCAGGTTCATTCTAAACATAAGGCTCCTTATTCGTATTTTAAAGTATCAACAGGTGATTTTTTAATTGTCCTCAATGCCTTCAATGAAACCGTAAGAACGGTCAGTACCAGGCAAATCAGCATCGCCCAGACAAAAGGCCAGTAAGAGAATGAAATCCTGTAGTAAAAAGTACTGAGCCATTTATTGATCAGCAAATAGGCGATCGGCCATATGATCACATTGGCGATGAGCACCATGATCACAAAGTTCTTGTTCATGAGTTTAAGAAGATCATTTAAAGAAGCGCCCAGTACCTTACGGATGGCAATCTCTTTGGTTTTTTGCTCGAGTTCATAATACACTATTCCAAACAAGCCAATACAGCATAAGAATATCGCAATGCCGGCAAAAATGATAAATATTGATCCCAGCCGGATTTCTGAAAGGTATAGCTTTTCCAGGTACTGATCCAGAAACTGGAATTCGGTTATTACATCTGGAAAATGCTTTTGCCATAGGGCTTCAATGGTTTTACGGGTGGCTGGCAGGTCATCAGTCTCCATTTTTACATAGGTATATCCTGAAGTGGTCTTCGGCTGCAAAAAAAGTGCAACCGGCTTAACTTTGTTGTGCAGTGACATCCCATTAAAGTCACCCACCAGGCCAATAACCTTTCCCTGAAGTCCTCCTGCATATACTAATGTATCGATCCTTTTTATATCCAGACTTTTAGCAGCTGCTTCATTCAGTAATATAGGATTCCGCAATTCAAGCTCCCGCTGTTCTTTTTCAGTCAGTCCCAGCCCTTCTGTATTGAACGCCTTTAGTTCAGCAGGTGTGGCTTCAGAAAAAGACCTGCCTTTCAACACCTTAATATCCAGCGTTTTCATAAAATCAAGGTCACAGTATACCGTTTCCATCTCATATCTGGTCGTATCACCATCGTTTGTCCAGGAGGACGTTCCTCCATAGGAAACCCCAGGGTTAAATGTAGATATGCTCACTGACTTAACTCCTTTTTCCTTCAGCAGTGCATCTTTAAATCCGGTAAACCTGTTGTCGAGCATATTATAGGAAGTAACCAATATCTGATCTTTATCGAAACCCAGATTCTTGTTGCTGATGTATTTCAGCTGACTGTAAATAACCAGCGTACATACAATGAGCAATGCACTGATAGAAAATTGAAATACGACCAGGATTTTCTTGAACCCTCCTTTGCCGGGAATATGTCCGGTATAGCCTTTCAGTGTATCGGCAGGCATCATTCTGGACAGTACCATAGCCGGATAAAAAGCCGCAATGAAACCTGAAAGTATAATAATCGCCAGCGAAATGCTGATCATCTTCAGGTTAAACACTTCCGAAAATGTGATGTCGATACCCAGTCTGTTACCTAATAAGGGTATCAGATCTATTATAATCAGAAATACCACAAAAGTTGCCGCTATAAAATAGATGTAGCTCTCGCTCAGAAACTGAACCTTCAATTGCCGCATAGATGCGCCAAGCACTTTCTTAACACCTATTTCCTTGCTTCTCTTTAAAGATGCCGCAACGGTCAGGTTGATAAAATTGACCACAGCTATCAATAAGATCAGAAAAGCCACAATCGAGAAAATATAAATGTATTTAATATCGCTGTTTGGCTCCAGTTCACCCGAGGTATGAGAATGCAAATGAATATCAGTGAGTGGCATTAACTTAAGCGTTATCTTTTCAGGAAACTGGTATTTCTTGTATAAGCTTTTCATTTTTGCCAATACTGTTGCAGGGGATGTTCCCTTTTTTAACAGGATGTATTGGGGAGCTGAGGTATACCCTCTCCAGTTCAATACCGGGTTGAGGTTGGATTTCACCATGATGTCTCCATGAAAGTGCGATGCTTTCGGAATGTCTCCAATGATACCGGTGATCAGGTATGGAGTACTGTTTAAATTTAGAGAAAGGGTCTTGCCTATAGCAGATTGTCCTGGAAATGCCTGTTTGGCAAAGGCAGCAGAAACGAGGGCTTCCTTAGGCTCTTTTAACACCCTATTACGATCAGTCCCCTCTTTTAAGGGAAGCGTAAACAGGTCAAAAAAAGATGCTGTAGTCCTTACGATCTTTACTTTAAACGTGTTCTTGTCAACCAGTATAGGTATTTCATAAATACTTAAATAAGTTCCATTTTCTATCTCCGGGATTTCCTGTTTCATCATTTCAACCATCCCAGAAGGCATATGAATACTTTCATTTTCACCGTCAGTCTGCACAACTTGCAACCTGTAAATCCTGTCGGCATTAACATGCTGTCTATCATAAGACAGTTCAAACAACACATACGCAACCAGCAATACCACACTCGCCAGCCCGGCTATAAGACCGAACAATTTAATTGACGCGGTAAGCCTGTTTTTCCAGATATTTCTGAATGCAATTTTGAGATTAATTCTAAACATGATATTAATTTTAGATCAATTCTTCATTTCTTCCCTTATTCACCTTCTCGGAGATCACATGACCATCTTTCAGGTTGATGATGCGGTTAGAGAAACTCGCATCATGCGAAGAGTGGGTTACCATGACAATGGTAGTTCCGGCCTCGTTTAACTCACAAAGTAACTCCATGACTTCATTACCATGCGAACTATCCAGGTTACCTGTAGGCTCATCTGCCAGTACCAGCTTCGGTTTGGTGACCAAAGCTCTGGCGACAGCAACACGCTGTTGCTGTCCTCCAGAGAGTTGTTGCGGGAAATGTCCACTACGGTTTACAATATTCATTCTTTCAATGATCTCATTGACCAGTCTTTTTCGTTCCGATGCGGCTATTTTGTTATAAATAAGAGGTAGTTCAATGTTTTCAAAAACGGTCAGTTCATCAATCAGGTTGAAGTTTTGAAAGACAAAGCCCATATTTTTTTTTCTGAAATTTGCTCTTTCCCTGTCGTTCAAACCCAGAAGTTCGGTATCCATAAAATGATAGCTTCCTTTTTCAGGCTTATCCAGCAGTCCCATTACATTCAGCAGGGTCGACTTGCCACAACCGGAAGGTCCCATAATAGATACAAACTCTCCTCCTTTTACCTGGAGGTTAATGTCGTTTAATGCCGTGGTTTCGATTTCCTCTGTTTTATAGATCTTTTCCAGTTTCTCTATTTTGATCATGGTTATATTTTATTTACTAAGTTCTATGATATCATATTGATTAAACTGATCGTAAGATGAAGTAATGACTTCCTCATTCTTTTGTAAGCCTTCCAGTACTTCATAATACTGATAGTTTTTACGTCCGATCTTTATATTCCTTTTTACCGCTTTACCATCCTTCACCACAAACGCCCATGACCCTCCGGTACTCTGGAAAAACTGGCCCTGTGCGAGCAGCAAGGACTTGCTGTTGTCTGATAAAGTTAGCTTTAATTGCAATGAAAGTCCCCTTCTTAGTTCGTCAGGTGCTTTTCCGTTAAAGATCAGCTCTACCTGAAACTGTCCCGAGGCAATTTCAGGGATCACTTTTCGCACAATAAGGGAATAAGTCTTTCCATCAAATTCACAAGTTGCTAATTGTCCTTCTTTTACCCTGTTTACATAATATTCATCAACACTCGCCTGAAGCTTGTATCCCTGTAGTACGTCGATCTTGCCCAGCATTTCATTTCCTCCATATGACTTACCTATTACCGGATCATAGGAAGACAACTTTCCTGACACAGGAGCTTTAATCGTCATATTCTCAATATTTTGCCTGATGGTTTCTAAGCTTTCATTCATTCTGCCGATTGAAAAATCGATCTGCTGCAACTGCATCACACGGCTTTGGTTTTCCTGCCTCACTGCTTCTTTTAGTATCTTTTTACGCCCCTGATAGTATTCATAATCCTGACTCGAGACATTAAATTCCTGTTGGGTAATCACTTTCTTTGAATATAATGTACTGTCAATTTTATACTTTCTTGTCGCAGTCCGCAAGCTGTTTTCTATTTCCATCATATCCTGGCTCATCACCCTTTGATTTTGTTCAAGATCAAGGCGAAGCTTCCTCAGCTGATTGATCTGTTCTGTAATGCTGGTTTCGCTGGAAGTATAGCTGGACAATGCATTTGGATTGGTAATCCTAAGTAAGGGTGTTCCTTTTTCTATGGTAGCCCCATTCTCTGTAAATATTTCGGCCACTGTGCCACCTTCGGGCGAACTCACAATAACTGAAGTTAGGGGAACAACACTGCCATTGATCAGTACTACATCCTCAAAGTCCCCGTAAATTACCTTATTCAGTGTTAGTTTATCTGCGTCCGCTTTATAAGTTTTGTTCAGGGATAAACTATAGCCATAAGCTACCAGGCCAATAAAAACCAGTATCGCTCCCATTGTCAGCAGCTTCTTTTTACTAAATCTCTTTTTCTCTATAATCTTGTCCATCGAACTTTATTGCATTTACACAATGCGCTGAGCCAAGGTTATGCCAATGAAAAATAGAAACACAAACAACTGATTTATAGTAAATTAAAAAACAAAGAAATTTAAAGGTGTTCATTAGCGAACAGTTCCTGTACATCATCGAACACTTTTATTATTTTTGATCAAATGCCTGTTTGTTATGATTGAAGCCAGTGTTTTAGTAATTGATGATGACGATGATATTCTGCTGAGTGCAAAACTATTTTTGAAGCAGCATTTCAGTCAAGTCGTTACCTGTAAATCACCCAAAGAAATTAATGTTCTACTGAGCAGAAACGAAATCGACATCATTCTTCTGGATATGAATTACCAGAAGGGAGTGAGTGATGGCCGTGAAGGCTTGTATTGGCTGGAGCACATTTTATCGATAGACAAGGACCATGTGGTGATCTTAATGACTGCATATGGAAATGTGGAACTTGCGGTGCAGGCCATAAAAAAAGGGGCTACAGATTTCATATTAAAACCCTGGGAGAATGAAAAGCTCTTTGCTACCCTTTCGGCAGCTTCCAAACTGCGTCAGTCTAACAAAAAAGTAAAGAAACTGGAAAAGATCCACTCTTCCCTGCAAAAAGACATCAACAGGAAATTTGAACACATCATCGGACATTCTGAACCGATCAAACAACTCCAAAATACCTTAATTAAAGTGGCTCCTACGGACGCCAATGTGCTCATACTGGGAGAAAATGGGACAGGAAAACAAGTATTTGCTTATGAACTGCACCAGTTATCGCAACGGAAAAACCAGATCTTCATGCATGTCGACCTGGGCTCTCTAAATGAAAACCTGTTTGAAAGTGAACTCTTTGGTTATGCAAAAGGTGCTTTCACCGATGCAAAGGACGATAAGCCTGGAAGATTTGAAATGGCCGAAGGAGGCACCATCTTCCTAGACGAGATCGGGAATTTATCATTGCCGTTACAGGCAAAATTGCTAAGTGTGATCCAAAACAGGACGGTTAACCGCCTCGGGGAAAGCAAAGAACGTAAGATCAATGTGCGCCTGATCACAGCTACCAATATGCCATTGAATGAAATGGTGGCGAAAGGCACTTTCAGGCAAGATTTATTGTTCAGGATCAATACTGTAGAGCTATTTTTGCCAGGTCTTGCAGAGCGTGGTGATGACATCCTTCTGCTGGCCGGTCATTTCCTGAATACTTTCAGCTCAAAGTATCATAAAAGCAGCGTTGCACTGGATCAGAAAGCCAGACAAATGTTATTGAATTACCACTGGCCGGGTAATGTACGTGAACTGCAGCATGTGATAGAAAGAGCCGTTATCATGTCTGACGGACTGGAGATCAGTGCCGGCGATCTGCAATTGAGTCCTCAGAAATTCGGGGGAACAAACAATGTAGTACAAACGGATATGGGTCTGGAAGAAATGGAAAAGCTCATGGTACAAAAAGCGATAGACAAACACAAAGGTAATATATCGCGGGCAGCAAATGACCTTGGTTTAACCCGTGCGGCATTATACAGGCGCATAGAAAAATTCAACCTCTGATGTTTTATTCAAGATTCACCTTCCGTCTGCTGACCAGGCTTATTGTCATCAACGCACTTGCGGTAATCCTCTTCTATCTGATTAACAAAACCCAGCTTTGGTTTACCATTATAGGAACAAGTATTGTGCTGATCGGTTGCCTGATTAGTTTATATAATTATATCAATCAGATCAGGGAAGACATCAAGCGTTTTATACTTGCTATAAAAACCAGAGACAATACCTTAAATTTCAAAAACAAAGCGACCAAAGGCAGCTTCCCGGAACTATATGAATCTTTCAATGAGATCATCCAGATCCACCGGGACATGCAGCTGGAAAAGGACTCTATGTTCCAGCTCATCAAGACCATACTCGAACAGGTACCGGTAGGCGTTATTGTCGTAAAAAACAATGATTCCGGGGGGCAATCTGAAATTGTATTTTTCAACCAGGCAGCAGTAAACCTGCTTGGAATCCCGGCCTATAAATATTGGCACCGCCTGATACAGCACATTCCGCAGTTTGCCAAAGAAATAGAATCCATTGGAAAAGGCGGAAAACGTTTCATGGAACTTAAGATACAGGATAAGCTGATCCAGCTTTCTACAGAGGTGATTCCCCTGAATCTTTACCATACCGATTATACCATTATATCTTTTCAGAATATAAAGGATGAAATAGAGCAAAAAGAAGCAGAGGCCTGGAACCGGCTTATTGGAGTAATATCGCACGAAATACTGAATTCAATCACTCCTATCAGTTCGCTGTCCGATACTGTCAACAGCATGATCATTCATAAAAAGGAATTGAATGAGGATGATCTCGAAGATTTAAAACCTGCGATACAAACGATAAAAAGAAGATCAGAAGGATTACTGGATTTTGTGAAGGATTACCGCCTGATTGCAGAACTGCCTACACCAGACCTGAAATACCATACCATAGGTGAAATCTTGCAGCACATCAAGGTACTGATGCTGCCATTTGCCTCAGGAAGAAATATCCTGCTTAAAGTAGAACAAACTTCTTCAAAAATCAGCACCATGATCGACCTTAAGCTGATAGAACAGGCATTGATCAATTTGGTTACAAACAGTATATATGCTTTGGAAGGGATTGATAATCCGGTGATAGAGATTGGCTACAGGCTTGAACAGAACAAACTGTACCTGGATGTCCACGATAACGGTAAAGGCGTAGCTCAGGAATTAATGGATAAGATATTTGTGCCTTTCTTTACGACCAGAAAAAATGGTTCAGGTATCGGATTGACCATTACTAGGAACATCATGAAAATGCACCACGGCAGTCTGGAGGTGACCTCCCTTCCTTTGGAAAAAACTACCTTTTCCCTGGTGTTTAAATATGATTAAAGACCAGGGGAAAGGCAATTCATTAAACTACTGTACCGTCAGGAATAATTGCGCCTTTTTTAACCACAACAATTCCATCTTTTACTGTATACAGGTTATGATCACCATCGGGTAAATGTGATCCGCCTATAATCTGTACATCATTTCCTATGCGGCAATTCTTGTCGACTATCGCATTTACAATTTTACAGCGGTCGCCAATACCGATCAGTGGTTTTCCAGCCTCTACATCCCTGGCTATCTCATCCAGGGTCTGGTATTTATCACTACCCATGATGTAACAGCTTTCAATATGAGTACCCCTTCCTATACGGGACCTTATACCTATCACCGTATGTTTGATGCACTCGGCCTGCAGTATACAGCCTTCCGCAATCATGGTTTTATCTAAGGTTGTACCCAATATTTTTGAAGGGGGCAACATCCTTGCACGGGTAAAGATATTATGATGGCTATCAAAAAGATTAAACTTAGGAATATCGTCTGTCAGTCCAAGATTTGCTTCAAAAAAAGAAGATATATTTCCTATATCGGTCCAATATCCTTCATATTGATAACTCAGCACATCATAGGTATTCAGCATGCGAGGGATGATCTCTTTACCAAAGTCTTTCTCGTCCGCATTCTCTGCGAAAATCTTGATCAGTAAATCCCTATTGAAGATATAAATACCCATTGAAGCGAGGTAATTACGTCCTTCAGCCTGCATCTCTGGCCCTGTATCTGAGGTCCAGTCTTCTAACCCGGTTTTAGGTTTCTCTATGAAAGAAGTAATGATATTCTGTTCATTCGATTTCAAAATTCCGAACTCCGGTGCATCCTTCCCATTTACAGGTATGGTAGCCAGTGTGATCTGTACTCCGCTGTCAATGTGCGCCTGCACCATTTTATTAAAATCCATTTGATACAACTGATCTCCCGACAGGATCAGCACATATTCAAATTCATGGTTCAACAGGTGGTGCATCGTTTGTCTTACTGCATCTGCTGTTCCCTGAAACCAGGTTGGGTTATCTGGCGTTTGTTCAGCAGCCAGAATGTCAACAAATGCTGAGCTAAAGTGACTGAAATGGTAGGTATTTTTAATGTGTTTGTTTAAGGATGCCGAATTGAACTGCGTCAAAACGAACATACGATGTATACCTGAGTTTAAGCAATTCGAAATGGGAATATCAACCAGCCTGTATTTTCCGCCTATCGGAACTGCTGGTTTAGAGCGGGTTTGTGTAAGAGGAGCCAACCTAGAGCCCTGGCCACCGCCAAGAATTACACCTAAAACTTTGTCAGTCATGTTTATTCATATTTATATTTGGTAAAGATCAATATATTGTTGGGCCGCCTTATCCCAGGAATGATCCAGCTGCATCATAAACTTACGGATTTCTTTTACTTTTTTCTTATCCAAAAATAAATCATATGCGCGCCCGATTGCATGGTTTACGTCCCATACGCTGGTTTGGTCATGACAGATTCCGAAACCGCCGTCTCCTATATCTGTCACGGTATCCTTGAGGCCTCCAATCCTCCGTACAATAGGAATAGTACCGTATCTTAAAGCATACATCTGATTCAATCCGCAGGGCTCTACCCTACTTGGCATCAGCAGAAAATCTGCACCTGCATAGATCTGGTGCGAAAGCTGCTCATTGTAACCTATATAGGCATTGTAGTTTCCGGGAAAAGCATGTGTCAATTGATTCAATCTGCCTTCGACCTGAGGATCTCCAGATCCCAATACCAGGACGTTAATGTCGCCATTTCCCTGTATAAGTGCATTGTAGAATATTTCAGGGAGCAGGTCTGCACCTTTTTCCCCCACCAGTCTGCCGATGAAAGTATACAATGGTTTTTCAGGATCAAGATTGAAAACGGAACATAAAGCTTCTTTATTTGCTTTCTTCCCTGCTTCCAGGGTTTTCAGGTTATATTGCTTTTCAAGCATTGGATCTGTCTGCGGATTCCAGACCTCATTATCAATACCGTTTAAGATGCCAGCTGATTTGCTTCTTTCCTGTGCCAGCAAATCTTCCAGACCATTAGCTTTGAAGCTGATCTCATCCAGATAACTTGGCGAGACCGTGGTCACGCGCCACGCACATTTAATGGCAGAAGCTAGAGGATTAATGGAACCTTTCCAATCCAGCTGACCTGATTTCCATAGGTCAAAGGGAGGAATATAATGCAATTTATCCCAACCAAACTGTCCCTGGTATTGTGCATTGTGAATGGTTAAAACTGTAGGGATATTACTGAGTTTTCTAAACTGTTCGCAATAAGCCATCATGAAAGGAACTAATCCAGTATGGTGATCGTGACAGTGGACTACATCAGGCTTGTGCTCCCATTGGGTGATCCAGTCTAAAACTGCAATCTGATAGGCCAGGAAACGTTCAGTATCATCATCATAGCCATATACTTTTTCCCTGTCCATCAAACCTGCAATATGCACCAGATAGAGGTCAAAGCCCAGCTTATTCGTCTTTTCTCGAAATATCCTTACCGGGAAATTGTGAAATCCGAGTTTACCCCAGCCATCATAAACTACTTCGAACTCATTTTCCTGCAGGAATTTAGTCTGATATGCCGGCATAACTACCTTAGCAAAGTGCCTAAGCTTGTTTTGATATTTTGGTAAAGCACCAACAACGTCACCCAAACCGCCGACTTTTGCAATTGGGTAGCATTCCGCACTAAGGTGTATAATCTCCATGATTTAAGATTTTAAAAATCATCTTAAAATAGGGATTAAGAAGCGTAAAGCAAATATTTGACGAAAAATAATTTAAGATTCTATGAGTGCTCAATAATCTATTGACGCCGCACGGGATATGCTCTCTACAAAAAAGGATATACTATGAAGCGGCATAGGGTTCATTTACTTTTCCCAAAGGAAAAGTAATTTATCCCAGCCGCAGAATAGTGTATCTTTTTTTGTAGAATAGTATAAGCAATAAAAAACCTAATCCGCTACAGCCCTGAACATTAACGCTGCAACTGTTAAATTTGTCCTGCTGTCTATTAGAATAGCTGCTCCATTGGCTTTATTTTCTGTATAAAAATCAAATGCGAGCTCATCCGCAGTTTTCAGGATCACACGTCCTATGTCGTTCAGTTTAAAATCGTAAGCATCTTGCTTCTCCAACGTATTGATGTCTACTTTGTACAGGATCTCCCGGATCTTGCACTTGGTTACTTTGCTATTGTGCTGCAGCAGGTAAGTAATGCTTTCATCAAGAGGACGGGAATCCATCCAGCATACATCGGCTTCAATTGCCTTAGAATTTTGAGGCAGATGATCCGAATTCACCAATACATCACCTCTGCTGATGTCTATATTATCTTTCAAGTGCAGCGTAACTGACTGTCCGGCATGAACTTCAGATGGCGTCTGGTCAAAGATCTCAATGCGTTCAATCACAGAACTGCTTCCGGAAGGCAAAACCGTAACACGGTCATTCACATTAAATGAACCACTCAACACCCTTCCTGCATATCCTCTGTAATCGTGCAATTCATCTGTCTGAGGGCGGACTACCCATTGTACAGGCATACGCGCAAGGTTATAATCCGGACCGGATTCCACGTCCACACTCTCCAGGAAATGCAGCAGACTGCGTCCCTGGTACCAGCTCATGTGTTCAGATTCGTTCACTACATTATCGCCCTTAAGCGCACTTACCGGAATAAATGTAACGTCCTTTAAGTTCAACTCTCCAGCCAGTGCTTTGTATTTATCCGTGATAGCATTGAATACGGTTTCGCTATAGCCAACCATGTCCATTTTATTCAGGCAAACTACTACATGCTCAATACCCAATAAAGATACCAGGTAAGAATGCCTGATGGTCTGCTCCACCACACCATTTCTTGCATCTATCAATATGATTGCCAGTTTAGCTGTCGAGGCTCCTGTAACCATGTTGCGGGTATACTGAATATGCCCCGGGGTATCAGCGATGATGAACTTGCGTTTATCAGTCTGAAAGTATTTGTAGGCTACGTCGATGGTAATGCCCTGCTCGCGTTCAGCGCGCAGACCGTCAGTTAAAATGGCCAGGTCAATTGTTCCATCATCATTTTTACGGTTGCTCGCCTGAAGAGCCTCCAGTTGATCAGCTAAAATAGAATCTGTATCATATAGCAGTCTTCCGATCAATGTGCTTTTACCATCATCAACACTTCCTGCTGTAAAAAACTTAAGTATATTCATTAAAAGTATCCTCCCTTTTTTCTGTCTTCCATTGCAGCTTCCGAGACTTTATCGTCCATACGGGCACCGCGTTCACTAATTTTTGATGCGCTGATTTCAGCGATAATGTCATCCAATTGGTCAGCATCAGACTCCACTGCCGCAGTACAGCTCATGTCGCCCACAGTGCGAAACCTGACTTTTTTGTGTTCTACGATATCCTCATCATCCATATTTAAGAAAGGTGAAGCAGCCATAAGCTGACCATTACGGGTGATGACATCCCTGTTGTGTGCAAAGTAGATAGAAGGCAGCGCTATGTTTTCTCTTTTGATGTAATTCCAGACATCCAGTTCTGTCCAGTTGCTAATCGGAAATACACGTACGTTTTCACCTTTGTGGATCTTCCCGTTATAGATATTCCAGAGTTCAGGGCGCTGGCGTTTCGGGTCCCACTGGCCAAATTCATCTCTTACAGAGAATATCCTTTCTTTGGCACGTGCTTTTTCCTCATCGCGGCGCGCGCCACCGATACAGGCATCAAAGCCATGAAGGGAAATGGTATCCAATAAGGTTACTGTCTGCAACGCATTGCGACTTGCATTCTTACCGGTTTGTTCTACTACTTTACCCTGGTCTATGGACTCCTGAACATGGCCGATGATGAGTTTTTCACCGATACGTTCCACCATTTCATCACGGTAAGTGATGGTTTCTTCAAAATTGTGCCCGGTATCTATATGAACCAGTGGAAAGGGAAACTTACCCGGTCTGAATGCTTTTTCGGCAAGTCTTACCAGTGTAATAGAATCTTTTCCTCCGGAAAACAATAAAGCCGGCTTTTCAAACTGCCCTGCTACTTCACGTAAAATGTGAATGGCCTCGGCCTCTAATTCGTCTAAATAATCTAAATTGTACTTACTCATCTCTTTTCTTGCAAATTATTTTGTCGCGTGCAAACCACATTCCTTTTTTGACTGATCTTCCCACCACCATCGTCCTGCCCTGAAATCTTCTCCTTCCCTTACCGCGCGGGTACAGGGCGCACATCCTATGCTTGGGAAACCTTTGTCATGTAACGTATTGTAAACAATATTGTGTTTTCTGATGTACTCTTTTACTTCGTCCAGCGACCAGAAAAAGATCGGATGAAACTTGATCATCTGGTTGCCTTCATCCCATTCCAGGTTGACCATATCATGCCTGTTCAATGATTGCTCAGACCTGATTCCGGTAACCCATAACTTATTGCCATTTAATGCTCTTTTTAAAGGCTCCAGTTTACGGATGCCGCAGCATTCTTTCCTGTTGTCTACAGATTCGTAAAAGCTGTTCGGACCCTTCCTGTTTACCATTTCCTGCAAAGCTTCTGCCTGCGGGTAATAAGCTTTAATTGGTTTATTGTATATTTCTAAGGTGCGGTTCCACACATAATAAGTTTCAGGGAACAACCTTCCTGTTTCCAAAGTAAACACATCAATAGCGATATCATTGGAGAAGATCATGTGGGTAACCACCTGGTCTTCCCAGCCGAAGCTGGTAGAAAAAACGATTTGACCCGGGTAAGCTTCTGCAAAATATTTTAATGCTTCTACCGGATCCATATCCTTAATTCGTGCCGCTATCTCTGCTAAATGCTCCTTCATGATTATATTAAATTGATAATAAAATTAACGATGCTGCGAAGGCTTACGAGGATCACCAGTACGCCTACTGAAACCATAATTGTCTTCACAGAAATCTTATTGGATACCTTTGCTGCAATCGGCGATGCCAATGCGCTTCCGATCACCAAACCGGCTACAGCCTCCCAGTGCGCACCATTCAACATGGTGATGAATGTCAGAGAACTCATCAGCGCAATGAAAAAGCGGGTGATCTTTACCGTCCCCAGTGAAAACCTGGCATTTCTGCCCCCGGCGATCAAGCTTGATAGCACGATAGAACCCCATCCGCCTCCACCTACTGCATCTATAAAACCACCAAATAAGCCTAGTAAAGAGATTTTTTTGATCTTACCATCTCCCTTTCTTTTGACGTTGACCTTAAAAGCTTTTGAAAGAATTACACAGCCCAATATCAATGTATATAAAGAAACAAATGGTTTGGTATAGTGACTGTAATGCTCCAGCGAGGACAATAAATAAGCACCTGTAACTGCACCTAAAATTCCCGGCAATAACAATAGGCGAAAAAGCTTCCAGTTGACATTACCAAAGCGGTAGTGCATCCATCCTGCGATTCCATTACTCAGTATCTCAGACAAATGAACACCCATGCTTGCTGAGGCCGGTGGGACACCCATTGCCAATGAAAATGAGGTAGAGGTAACGCCATATGACATCCCAATAGCACCATCTATCATGGCAAAAACAAATCCTCCCAATAAAAACCAATAAAAGATTGGGTTCAGGTTCACTACATAAGCCTGAAATTCAGGTTCTTTATGCCAGAAAGCAGTAACGACAATGGCAAATGAAAATACAATCGACACCCAGATCAGCCATTTCAGGCTTACCCTTTTGTCCTTCTCCTTACCCTCAACCAACAATGATGTTACTTCATTCAGTTTGATCACCTTGGCTTTAAAATCCCCGTTCAGGGTATTTCTGAGCGATTCCATATTCTGCAGGGTATCATTCAGCTCATTTGGCAGACCATCATTCAAAACTTCCTTCAGCCTTTTGGCTATAGTTGGAGATTTCCCATTCGTAGATATGGCAATTTTCAGATCCCCTTTCTTTACTACAGAACCCAGGTAAAAATTGCACAGATCAGGCTTGTCAGCAAAATTCACCAGTAAATTCCGCAGGTTTGCCTGTACCCTGATCTCTTCATTGAGCTGTGCATTGTTTGTCGCCGCAATTACGAGATCAGCACCATCCAGATCTTCTGCTTTGAATGCCCTTTCCTCGACATTAACCTTTTCGTAACTCCCGGCAAGCTCTTTTAGCTCCGGCAAAACATCCAAACCGATGACATCAACCCTCGCGTCAGGGCTATTACTCAGTATAGCTGCCAATTTCTCCAACCCTACGTTACCTGCGCCAATCAGCACAGTACGTATGGTATTCAACTTAATGAAAACAGGAAATAACTGGTTGCCTTCCATATACTACTAGAGTTCCTCCTTTAATGCCTCGTAAAAATCCCTGATCGGCTGGAATGAAGGATGCAGGGAAACTACTTCTCCGAAGACCAATAGTGCCGGAGCTTTAATCCCTTTTTCTTCTACCAGTTCTACTATCGTATCTACGACTCCGATGGCAAGTTTCTCATTTTCTGTTGAGCCACTTTGAATGGCTGCTACCGGCAACCTGTTTTTGCCTTCATTCTGGAAAAGTTTTACAATTTCCTTTAGTTTTCCCAGTCCCATCAATACAACTACAGTTGCTTTTGATCTTGCGGCCTCATAAAGGTCATTGGAGATCATACCTGAAGCAGTAGTACCTGTTACCACCCAAAAACTTTCACTTAAACCCCTGTGTGTAACGGGGATCTGCTGCAGGCCAGGAACTGAGATCGAACTTGATAAACCAGGCACAACTGTTACAGGAATACTGTATCCTGCCGCATAGTCCAGCTCCTCATACCCTCTTCCGAAGACAAAGGGATCACCTCCTTTTAGGCGCACAACATGGCCGTAGTTGAGGGCATAGTCAACCATCAGTTTATTGATCGTATCTTGACCATAAGAATGCTCTCCCGATCTTTTCCCAACATATACTTTGATGGCATTTGGCCCGGCGTAGTCTAATACGCTTTCGTTTACCAGTGCATCGTACAATACCACATCTGCATCTTTAAGTGCATTTACAGCTTTCAGTGTAATGAGTTCAGGATCACCTGGCCCAGCACCAACCAAGGTAATTCTTGGTTCTTTTATATTTTTTTGAGTAATCATTACAAGTCTCCTCTTTTAGCTTTAATTTGACTGATAAAGTCATTTACAGATGCCAGATAAGCAGTTGCAAATTTCTCCGTTGGTTCATTTTTATTGATTTGCAGCACCTCATCATTGAAAGACTGGTTCAATACGATCTCTCCTGTCTGTACATAATGGGTATCGAATTCTCTGATCACTCCGATCTGTGTACTGCTGTTTACTCCTTTATCCAGCAACAGTGCTTTGGCTGCGCTCACATATACTGCATAGGTATGATAGATGGCATCTGACCAGGCTTTACCTTCATAAGAAGCATTGGCCCATTCTAGCTTTTCAATAGCTTCAAGCAGCAAAGTTGAAACCAGATCGATCACTACACCGGCACACTCACCCACACCAATAGCAGTAACAAAAGTTTCTTCATGGCCCCAATCCACATACTCTTCATCTTTCAGGGTCGTAAGATCAGCCAGTGGTTTCAGCAGCTGGTAAAAATAATCCTTACCCTGTCTGTCATAGTATGCGTGGAAGCTCTCCTCACTTTGCGAATTGCCGGCATAGTCATTTAAAACTGTTCTGAGTACATCAGTAGCACGTTTAGATGGTGCTTTGATCACTCTTTCAGCTACCCTTCCTTCACCGTCGCCGATTGTTCCGCCTCCAAGCATTACCTGTACGGCAGGTACTACTTTACCATTGGCTTTCAGCGAACTGCCGTGGAAACCGATGTGTGCAAGTCCATGCTGTCCGCATGAATTCATGCATCCGCTGATCTTTATTTTAATGTCTTTTTCGTAAACCAGTTCAGGATATTCTTCATACACCAATTCCTCCAGCGCAACAGAGAGTGACATAGAATTGGAGATCCCCAGGTTACAGGTATCCGTTCCCGGACAGGTGGTTACATCCGCCACACTATCAAACCCTGGTTTTGCAAAACCCAGCTCTTTTAGCGCTACATATAATCCAGGTAAAGCTTCTTCCCTCGCGAATTTCAGCATCAGGCCCTGATTTTGAGTGACGCGTATTTCATCGGCTACATAAGGACTGATGGCCGCAACAAGCTTACGTGCCTGATCCGTAGGAATATCACCCTTGGTTACTTTAATATATACAGAAAAGAAACCTTCCTGTTTTTGAGGAACTATGTTCGTAGCTCTCCAGTGTTTATAGTCCAGTGTCTCTACTACATCCAGTACAGGATAATCTATCAGCGCCGGTGCTTCAGGCTGAGGTACCGCATCGCGGTCTATTTTGAATGACTGTACTTTATTTGCGATCCGCTCTTCTTCGATTAGTCTCAATACTTCCTCTAATCCCAGTTTTTGTACCAGGTACTTCAAACGGGCTTTATTGCGGTTGGTACGCTCGCCATAGCGGTCGAACACCCTAAGCATCGCTTCTGCATAAGGAATGATCTGATCTTCATGCAAAAACTCATGCACCAGGTTTGCTAAAAACGGCTGTGCACCCAGTCCACCGCCTAACAACACTTTAAATCCACGTTCTCCCTGCTCATTGATCTTAGGAATAAAGCCAAGGTCGTGGATATAGCTAAAAGCAGTATCACGCTCATCAGAAGAAAAAGAGAATTTAATTTTTCTACCCATCTCCTGGCAAATCGGGTTGCGCAGGAAGTAAAGAAAGAAAGCATGTGCATAAGGAGACACATCAAATGGTTCAATTGGGTTGATCCCTGCATCCGGAGATGAGGTAACGTTCCTTACCGTGTTTCCGCAGGCTTCACGAATCGTTACGTCATCCTGCTCCAATTCTTCCCATAGTTCAGGAGTTCTGTCCAGGCTCACGTAGTGAATCTGAATATCCTGACGCGTGGTTAGGTGCAAGTTACGACTAGCATATTTGTCTGAAACATCAGAGATACGGAGGATTTGTTTGAAAGTAACCTTTCCAAAAGGCAACTTAATTCGAATCATCTGCACACCCGGCTGTCGCTGACCATAAATACCACGCGCTAAACGCAGACTTCTGAATTTCTCATCATGGATTTTTCCTTCGCGAAACGCCCTGATCTTTCTTTCAAGATCAATAATGTCTTTCTCGACTACAGGATTCTCTAACTCTGTCCTAAAACTTTGCATGTCAAATTGTTTGTTTAAAAAAAAACTTCTCTGTCTGGGAGACTGGAGAAGTTCGTATATCTAATCTCAACAGCCCACGATATTACCCGTACATGCAGTGCATGATCATGTAATTAAGGCTATTGATTGTTTTGTTCATGAAGCAAATATATAAAGTATAGGGGAATAGTAGTATATATTATTTCAGAATATCTGTAAATAGCTGTTACACAGTAATATATTTTACATTACAAATACAAAGGACGTAAGAATTTTGTATCCTTTGTATTTTATTCTGAGGATTTGGCAGAATTAAAGACTTCGTTTAACTTATCTGTCAATTCCTTTCGCTTTAAATTTCTGGCGATGATTTTACCATCCTTATCGATCAGGAAGTTCATTGGCACAGCCGTTATTCCATATTCTTTCCCGGTTTCACTTTTCACACCCTTCAAATCTGACAATTGCAGCCAGGTTAGCTTATCGTCTTTCACTGCTTTCAACCAGGCGTCTTTACTGGTATCCATGGAAATCCCAATGATCTTAAAACCTTTAGCCTGATAGCTGTTGTAGACTTTTATTAAATAGGGGTTCTCCTCCCGGCAGGGACCGCACCAGCTTGCCCAAAAATCGATTAAGGTATAAGTTCCCTGAGCGGATTTTAAAGACACCGGTTTCCCCGTTTGATCCGGAATGGCAAATGAGGGAGCGATACTATTCAAAGCAGTTCTTTCGGAAGATTGTACCATTTCCAGCATCTTTTTGCCATATACTGATTCTTTTACAGCAGGGCTCAGCTTGTCATACACAGGCTTAAGGATATCCAGATCGGCACCAGCCAATGAAGATTTTGCGATATAGGCGGAAACCAAAGAGTTTGGATATTCATTGATATGCGCTATGGTCATCTTCTGAATCTGATGGCTGATCAATTTTCGACTGGCTGTAAGACTATCAATTCGGTTAGTTTCAGACTTCTTTAGACTATATATAGCATCGGAGATTGAGAACCATCTTTTCTTTAACTTTTCCAGCTTCTTATTCAGCACATTATACTCATCCTGTGCGGTACTTCCCGAAGCGGAAAGTTCCGATCGATCAAGAAAGCTGCCTTCTATGTAGAGGTTTCCGGGTGACAAGAAGAACGGCCCTTTATATACAAACCAACCGGGCACATTGCCCTTGCTATCCTTAGCCTGCATTCCCAATAGAAAAGGTTCCATCCCTGAAATTCTGCCTGAGAAGCTGAACACATGATTCACTATTTTGGTGGAGTCAATTTTTGATTCTTTTATTTTGCCCTCGCCATGACTTAAATAAATCCATCCATCCTGACGATTATGGATTTTACCGGTAATGAAGTAGTTATTGGTAGTGTCACTCTGCGCTTGGACCGTTTTAATATTCGTCATGTTTAGCAATACGAAAAGCAAAAATACAACTGGCGAAATTATCATCTTTGAGCGCATAAGAATAAGTTATTTGGTGAATAAATCTAATGTAAAAAAATTACAATAACTATCCTTTTAATCAAAAAGCTCCACTAAACTAGTCAGTGGAGCTTTTTAAAGAGAACGACAATCAATTTGTAGTTTTGAATAACAGTTGCCATTAAAGCCAACAGCTATTCCAGGATTATGATCAAGGCTCTACATAACCAGAAAAAGCGTAAAATCGGACAACCGAAGGGATATCAAAAAAATTAGAATATCTTATTGGCGCCGAACCTACTGAACCATCCCCTTCCCCTCGTATCCAAACCCGATCTACAAGATCCGGTTTAAAACCTTCTCCAGACGGATGTCTATGGTCTATGACCGTCATACGTGAATCGCCGGTGAAGTTAAAAATATCAGATTGCCCATCCATTGGGTTAGTATGAATTGCAATAATAAATCCTTCAGCCCGTGCTGCATAGAGTTCTGCCTGTTCTAATGTAATTTCTTCAAAATTTTTGTGTTTGGAAAGCACCAATGAAGTAAGTACAGCAGATCCACCAGGCAACTTCGGAATATTTGGGTTACTACAAATAATTTTATTGAAAATAGAACTTACATAATCCGCCCCATCTCCAGTATATTTAGTAGTATCCATTGCTAATTCAAACTGCGGCAGGGAATAAATAGCTGAAGGGAGCTTAGATGTAGCGACATTAAGTTTACTAAAGGAACTTGCCACTTTAT
This sequence comes from Pedobacter frigoris, assembly GCF_032678645.1. Lineage (GTDB taxonomy): Bacteria > Bacteroidota > Bacteroidia > Sphingobacteriales > Sphingobacteriaceae > Pedobacter > Pedobacter frigoris_A. The sequence continues at coordinate 80,314 of NZ_JAVTSP010000007.1, read as the reverse complement.
TCATCAAAGAATCAACTTTCAACTGCTTTGCGATTTGCAAAGGAGAAGGATTATTTTCCTTACAGTTGTACAGTAAAATGTAATTCCCATTAGCATCAGCAGTCAAAGACGAAAGATCCAAATAGTTTGTTGGATAATAATAGCTTGTATTGCCGACGGTAATCGCACTATTAGTAATACTAATACCTACCGAACTACATGTCTGTGAAGTTGTATTACTAGTTTTCTTACCAGATCGAGATAATCCTGCTGATTGTTCCTCAATCTGAAATTGATTGTTTTTTTGACATGCCATAAAACTGACAGCCATTCCAAGCGTTAAAAGTGTTTTTTTCATATTATTTGATTCACGTTAATGTGCTAGTTATTCACCCATGGCTTTCCATCCAAGTTCCACTCTGGTTTTATAGGAATCTTTAACCAGGAGTAAACTTGAGTAGCTATATCTACTGCTTTTGGCACATCGGCCTGTATTACATCACCGCAAAGGTTCTTACCTGTCTCTTCCCATTTTGGCGTACCCGCCATTTTAAGATTGATGTTTCTTAAGCTGTAGTCTTTCATGATGGTTCCTTTGCCATCATTACCTTTCCACCAACCCATTAAATTATCATAAAAGGGATGATCGGGAGTAATGGTAGTATCACATTTAGCGAAGGTTTTAATTGTTGCATCATCCAATGCCTCATTCCAAATCCTGATATCCGCCATGTTTACTTTCAAGGTCTTGCTATAGTTTAAAGATCCCTCATTAGCTACTGCAAACTTTCCTTTTAATGTATTGTCTAAAGTGGTAAGTGTAGTGATTGTCGCGCTATTTAGTAAAAAAACGCCATCCTGATACAATTTCACTGTCGAATTCCTGTTAACCGTAACTGCAATATGATGCCACTTGCCATCACTTAAAACGGGAGTTGTTAATTTCGGGTCAATCCTTCGGGTGCCATCACCCGCATTAAAACCCCAGCTTTGGCCGTTAACAAATACCACCCAACCCGGTCTGGTTCCGGAATTCCAATCCTTATTGCCCAATATTGCCGGATCACTAGACAGAGTACCATCCACTTTAATGCGACACTCAACAGTAAACCTACGCCACTTATCATAGGAATAAAAGCTTGAATCGCTATAAGCATATTGGCCGGAAGCATTCAAAAACTTTACAAACGTGGTATTGGTTTGCGATTTTGCAATGTTGTTCTTATTGAACTTTTTATTATAAAATACGGTAAAAATATTCCTTGACTCATACTCATTTCCACCTGTACCTGTTAACGTGCCGCCGTGATCAGTGGAAATAATCACCAACCAGTCTTCATTTTTTATAGAAGCGCGGGCATCAATTGCAGCAGTCAATTCACCTACATAACCATCCGCAGCTGCAATGGCCTGCATATATTCCGGGATTGAAGGATCAAAGCCATATTGTGTACCAGCTGTATTCACGGAATTAAAATTCACAAAAACTACATCAGATGTGGTATCTGTAAGTGCGGTAACCGCACTGTTTTTCACGGAAATATCGTCTTTTTCAAAGCTATTTAACACGTCTGCATTGCTTACCAGGTTGGTATTTATCGAAGTGGTAGACGATATTGCAATGGTTTTCAGATCAGGATTAAACTCCTTAATACGCTTAAAGAACATAGGATATTTATCAAACTTATTTCCTGTGTAAGAATTCGTTACAACCCCATGTTTAGCACTCCAGGCGCCTGTAAGCATAGACGACCATCCCGGAGCTTCCAGTGTTGGGGCTTCAGTCAGCGCATCAAAGCTGTAAATAGAATTATTCAACATCTGATTGATGTTAGGCACATTAGCCTTCATAATTGCATCACCACGCACACCACTGATCCCTATGATCAGGACTTTTCTGTGCTTGGCGGAAGGGTTATTCTGATCAAGATCTCCGATCACATCGAACCTGGGCTTATTACATGACGCAACCGTGAGTAATATTCCCAGCATAAAAAGGTAACCTCCTTTGCTAAAAATTCCTTTGTACAATTTTCTCATATTTTTTACGGTTTTAAACTTTGTAAATATTTTTTTAATAAAAATTAAACAACAATAAGTCTGACATATTCCTTAATACTAATTTAGTATATATAAACATATCATTTTAATAACAAAAACTTAACATCAGTACATATATTATATATACACCAATTAAATGCCAGATAAACAGATCAATAGCACAAACATAATAAAAACATATCCACTAAACAAAGTTTACAAATATTAAAAAAAATATTTTATTTATTGCAAATTTTATTCTACAATTGTATTACCAAAACAACAGGGATTTTCAAAGACACCACTAACCAGATCAAGACATCTCAATAATAAATAATTAGTAAAAATTACCTAAAACCAGCTTTATGCAAAATTGTTACCCATTATTTTCCAGGAGGCTACTAACAGCTGCATTGTCAGTCAGCTTTTCCATGCTCTATGTAAGTGGTTTCGCTCAAGATGTTAAAGTTGCCAGGCAAATTGATACCGCAGGATCGGCAATAGATACTCTTGGACGGTTTAACGCCAAGGTAAAGGTCTCGGATCTGAATATATCAAGAGCGCTGCAAACTCCATTTTCGAATGTTAATCAATTGCTACAGGGCAATGTTGCAGGTTTAGATTACCGCAGAACCACCGGTGAGCCTGGAGTCAACTCGTCTACCTTGATCCGGGGAACATCTACATGGTTCCTGAACGGGAAGAGTAGTTACTATGCACAACCCACTTACGTTATAGATGGAATCCCACTCATAACAGAGCATCCTTTTGCGTTCGACGTGAAGCAGTATGATTTTGAGCGCATGGGCACCAACACAGACATTACTTCTATACTGGATTTTAACGACATAGAATCCGTAAGAGTACTGAAAAATTACAGCCAGACCGCCAAATACGGTCCTTTGGGAGTGAATGGAATTATAGAAATCACCACAAAACGTCCATACTCCGACAAAGGAAAAGTATTGTTCAATACTTATTCAGGCCTTGGTCAGCAAGCAAATATTAGTCCCACTAACGGTGTATTTGAAAGCGCATTCAGAATGCAGTTTTACAATAAATATGCATCTAATGCACAGAAGCTAAATTATCCAACTTACTTGTCGGATTCTTCTCAGCCAGCCTATTATGGTCCGGCCAACTGGGATAATCTATATTACAACAACAGCTTCATCACCGGAAATTCACTCTCTATATCGGGAGGTAAACAACGTGCTAACTTTTCATTTGGCGTAGGACAACAAAGAGATGCCGGCGTAGCCGATAAAACAGGATTAGACAGGTACAATGTGTTTTTGAAAATCAATGTAATTCCTGTCAAAAATCTCCAGATCTACTCCAACCTCAGCGGTTCGATATTGAACAGACAGCGCAACAAATCTTTAATGAGCCGGTATACAGAAGAAGAATACCTTCCGGACCTAACTACGCCCTTGTCCCCAAACAAGGATTTCCTGGGTGTTTATTATGGAAACAGTGAAAAGATGATGGATGTAAACAGAAGCTCTTATATGCAGGGGCAGCTGGTAGTAAAATACATCATATCTGATCAGCTGGAGCTAAAATCTTCATCTGCAATGGGCATCAACGACAATACCAGGGAATATTTTGTTCCGGCTTCCATAAATGAAGGAAACAGTTTTGTTTCTTATTATGCTGGATTCAACAGAAGGATATATACAGACAACTCCATTTCCTATAAAAATACTTTCGCCGACAATCATAACATAGCGGTAACAGTTGGCCAGACCTTACAGCTCGACAAATACAAATATGATTATACGAAAGGATATCGCGGTCCATCAGACTTCATAAAAATCATCAAATCAGGGGGTACCGTGGATAGAAACGGATATGTAATTGAAAATACTTTCGACAAAACGATGGTGTTTACTTACAAGGATTTTGTAAACCAGAATCTGGTGTCATTTTACGGAAATGCAAACTATAACTATCAGAATAAATATGGTATTGATGTCATGCTTCGTACAGATGGAACCTCCAATCTGTATCAAAACGGGGTAAGCTGGTTTTTCTCTCCATCAGTAAATGCTTACTGGAACTTAAAAAATGAGGATTTCCTGAAGTCATCAACATTGTTTAACAGCTTAAAGCTATATGCTGGTTATGGACGAATCGGCCGCACATTTATCGACAACAATAACGGATATGGAACCAATTACACTGTAGATATCGGATGGAGCGGAAGCCAAAATATCCCTTCATATGCAGGTATACCTACGCTTAGTTTACCATTCAGCAAGGGCTACGTTGGTTTTGGTATCCACTGGCCGTATTCAGAACAATTCAACCTGGGACTGGAAACTTCTCTTTTCAACAACAGGCTTTCTGCAAACATTGAGCTATACAACAAAACAGACCGGGAACTTGCTTTAAATACCCCTATCCCATCTGAATATGGCTTCAGCAATAAGCTGTCGAACGGAATGGATGTGAGAAATCAGGGTTTGGAAGTCACTTTAAATGCACTTGCTGTGAATGTAAAAAACTTTAGCTGGTCTACCGGCATTGTTTTCCAGACCAACAGAAACAAACTGCTTGCACTACCAAACAACTTCACTTCATTCGTGAGCAACAACAGAAAGATAACCGTTGGTCAGCCCATCGACAACTATTGGCTGCTACAAAACGAAGGCATTTACAATAGCGATGCTGAAGTACCGGTTAACCCTTCTACAGGAAATAAATTAAGTTATAACGGAATCCCGTTGACAGCTGGCGACCCTATCTGGAAAGATACGAATGGTGATTATGTAATAGACGACAATGACAAAATCAGCAAAGGACAGCTTACTCCTCGTTTTGCAGGAGGTTTCAACAACAGCTTCGTTTACAAAAACCTTTCGCTGAACGTCCTGATCACTTACGCTTTAGGGCGCGACATCATCAACAGCAATATGGCGAACCGCTTTGACTTTGTAAATCGTGAAGGTGTTGATCAATTGGCGGGTATAAAGGAAGTCACCTTCTGGACTAAAACCGGTGATTATAGTAAATATCCAGTATACAATCCTTGGAGTTCTGTTAACCCCTACCAGGCCGACCAGACCTTGTTTCTTGAAAACGGTTCATATGCAAAACTGAGGACTGCTACATTGAGTTACGACCTAAGCACTAATCCATGGGTAAAAAAACGTAAAATATCGGGCTTAAAAATATACGCAACTGCCAACAACCTGTTTACAATCACCAATTACTCAGGAACAGATCCAGAGCTGGTAAACTTTATGGGATACGATGCGGGATATGGCATGCAGATACCAAAAACATACACACTAGGCTTAAACCTTACACTTTAAACCCAAGCTAATGAAAACAAAACTACTATTTGTAATGACCGGCCTCCTATTGCTTTCGGGGTTTGGTTGCAAGAAGTCACTTGATATAAATTCCACCAGTCTGGTGACCACAGACCAGATGTGGAAAGTTAAGAATGACGCGAGATCTGCTGTTTTCGCAACTTATGGTCTGATGCGTGCAGCATTATCTAACGAAAACGCATTCTTCGTCTACGGAGAATTGAGAGGCGGAGATTTCAGCGTAACCAGCAGACAGGATATTGCTTCCGTAACCAAACAGGATCTTAATGCTGAATATGGAATGATGAGCGAGTGGAAAGACTGGAGGAGATTTTATGCGGTAATTGTTCAGGCAAATCTTTGTCTTGAAAAACTACCGCTGGTAAGTAAGGCAGATTTTCGCTACCGTGCAGAAGACCTGAAACTTGACATCGCCAATGTCCGCTTCTTACGCGCACTGGCCTATTTTTATCTGGCACGTGTATGGGGAAATGTACCACTGATCAGAGCCAATATAGAAGGTGACTTTACCGAGAGAAGCCAGTCTTCTGAAGCAGATATACTGGAATTTGCAGCGACAGAAGCCGCTGAAGCTGCCATAGATTTACCATGGAGATACAATGGCACATTTCCGGAACAGCAGGGACTTTATTATGCACAAAGTGACGCACAAATACGGTCTATTATTGCCACTAAAGCTGCAGCCTATGCACTTGCCGCTCACATTGCAGCATGGCAAGGCGATTATGCAACAACTGAAAAGAACTGCAGACTCATTGTAGACAATGCCTCTAACGGCGGTTACGCAGTTGCTACCGCAGCTGAGCTCAGCTCTGCTACCGGCGTATTCACTGGACAGGGTTTCAGTGTTATCTTTTCCATAAATTTTGCCTCAAAAAATCAAGAAGCTTCAATAAAAGGACATGTGGAAGACTGGACACTGAGTGAGCCTTTTATAGCGAAGAAGACAGCTGACATCTACGTACCTAAAGACAGTATCATAAAGATTTTTAATGAAACAGGTGATACCCGTTTTTCACTGGCAGCAGATGGTTCAACTATAGGAAGTTACTTTACCAATTTCAGTAACACTACTCCAATGTTCTCGAAGATCAAAAACCTGAGCATCACACAAGCACCCATATTTAGAAGTTATCAGTCGGCCATCGTCATCTTCAGGCTTGAAGAAATTCTTTTACTGCGTGCTGAGGCTAATGTGTTTCTGAATTTTAAATCCGACGCGCTGACCAATCTCAACAAGGTAAGGACAAACAGGGGCCTGCCGGAGTTTTCCTCAACAGACAATGCTGCTATACTGGAATCGGTCATCAAAGAAAGAAGGAGAGAATTACTGGGAGAAGGCTCAAGATGGTTTGACCTCGTTAGGTTGAAGCGTGTAAAAAGTTTCAGCAAACTTACCGATGCAGATATCGCCGCAGGAGCAACCAAATGGCCTATATCTAAGGTGACCTTAAATAACAACTCCAAATTGGTTCAAAATAATTTCTGGCATTAATTAATCCAAGCATATGTTACTCAATCGATTAAAACTCATCTTCTCTGTTGTAGTTGCCGCCTGTATGTTAATGCAGAGCTGCAAGAAAACAGACGACACTTACAAAAACAGTGTACCTGAAAGCAAAACAGACCTCAACATGTACGATTACCTGGTTAGTAAGAAAGGGACATTTGACACTTTGGTTTATATCATCAATAAGGCCAATCTGGCGGATACATTGAAGACATCAAAAATCACCTTCTTTGTACCTACGGATAAAAGTATCCTGACGGCTATTACCAACTTAAATACCAACAGGGCAGCGGCTGGATTACCTGCACTCACAGTTCCTGATATTGATCCTTTTGTATGGAGGATGCTGCTCATGAGGTACATGATCTCCGGAGAATACAGAAGTCCTGATTTCGCACTGGCTGATGGGCTAGATGTGATTACCCTAAACAGGAGAAAACTACATGTAAATGCTGTAGCGACCACCACTCAGGGAGGTGTTGGTTCCGGAAGTTACCTCCTTAAATATAGCGACCTTAATGGTTCACGTTTTACGAAAGACTGGGTATTTTCTTACGTGACTACCAGTAACCTGCAAACCAAAACAGGTATTATCAATATACTTGAGCCCAGCCATGTTTTTGGTTTCAGATCCTTTGTACAATATGCCAGCACATTGCAGAATCCATATTCAGACCGTTACTATGTTTCCAGCGGAACACTGGTTTTTCCAGCACCTGCCGTACCAAGAAGCTGGCTTGAACTGGGCAAAGAACTTAAAGCAATTGATGCCGTAACTGTTGAGACTGATGGATTGGACTTAAAAGCCAGCTTGTATTTCATCAGGCTAAAAGTAAATCCTGCAGATAATACTGTAACAGTCAGAGCCGCTCCAAGTTCGGCAAACCAGGACATCACCAATAATGGTGCCTGCTACTATGACCCTATCAATCAGGAATTCGTATTGAATTACAGATATGGATCAACAGCAGGAGACAGAAAAGTAAGCGAACGTATTAAACTTAGAAACTATTAAATGATGATACAAATGAAGTTTAAAAGCATTATTAACTTATCGGTTTCCATAAGTTTAATTGCGCTGATAACGGTGTCTTGCAAAAAAGCACCGGCAGAAAAGGATTATTTAAGTGACAAGGCAACTTTTGCCACCGTCGCAATTTATGAACCAATTTTAGGCCGTACTATTTTACAAAAAACCAGTTTCAACGCCGATGGATCCAGCTATCCATTGACATTTTCCCTGCAAAACGTACGTCATAATGATGGAACACCTGCTCCTGAAATGAATCAGACCTCTGAATCTCTGGAGTGGACTGGGCTTTACACGGGTCTAGAGAAATCGCTTAAAGAGATTGAAGACAAGAGGAAAGTAGTGAACAAGCCGTTCTTTGAGATCAGACCGGGTTCAGGTGATTTTATCTTCCATAAATCAAGCTCTCAAATTATTACTCCTTATCCAAACCAAGGTTACCTGTTCGACATTAAAATCACGAACAACGGAAATGAAAGGGTAATTCCTAATTTCAGACTAAGACCTATCCAGGAAATTCCTTATGAGCCTTTTGAATACGACTCCTACACCAGAGCTAGAAAAACAGAGACAAGGATAAGAGCAAACGGCGCAACTTACACCACTGCATTTATAAATCACGCAGCAATGACTAATGTTTATGTGACCAAGGACACCTTGATGAACGATTCCTTGAACAGGGTTTATTTTAGAAAAATAGGTGATGGGAATTCACTGACTTTTAAATTTTTTGACCAGGACTCTGTGGTGATCAATCCTGCTAAATTTAACATAACCAAATGGGATGAATTGATCCATGGATTTAACTTGACGAAAACGGATACTGAAGTAACTTATAACGTTGCCTATCCAATTCCTCTTACAGATCTGGATACAAAGTATGCGAAATCAGGAAAAGCAAGAATTAATATCGGGTATACCAGGAAGGGCTTCAACGAGATGAGGATTGATGCCAATCTGCTGCTCAACTTTGGTATTTACGAAAAAGGTGACTGGGTGATCATTTTTAAATTCAAACGAACACCCCGATTCCAGAACGAATAATGTCAGTCTACAAAATTTAAATCAAATCAAACCAAGATATTATGATGCCAAGATTTACAAAATTTCTGCTTATTGCTTCAGCATTGTTATTTCTGTTTTCAGGGATAGCTACTGCTCAGGAAGTAATCACAGTTAAAGGCAGGGTACTGGAGGGCAATGATCCTCTACCAGGAGTATCCATTTCACTTATTAATCCAAATGGCAAAAAGCAGCAGTTAATTGCCACAGACAATAATGGTCAGTTTACACTAAGAATTGCTAATAATGCAAAACTGGAATTCAATTACATCGGCTTTACCAGTAAAGTAGTAGAAGTAAAAGGACAAACTAACCTGACGGTTAAAATGGTTGCCAATGTACAAACATTAGAGCAAACGGTAATTGTGGGTTATCAGCGCAAAACTAAGGAAACAGTAACCGGATCGCTTACGCGGATTACCGCCGACCAGATTAAGGACGTGCCGGTATCCAGCGTAGAACAGCTTTTACAGGGCCGTGTAGCTGGATTGAATATCCAGAACAATACAGGTGCACCAGGTTTCAGGGGTTCAACAGCCATCAGGGGGCTTTCGCAAATTGGCGTCCAGGGTGCAGGCAACGACGCCTACCTCACTCCTTCCTCTCCGTTATACGTGGTAGATGGAATTCCGATCGATGCCAACTCCGGATTTGAATACGGCTTTGAATCTAAAGGCCCGGGTACAAGCCCGCTTGCACTGATTCCACCAGAAGATGTAGAGTCCATAGATGTGATGAAAGACGCAGACGCGGCTTCTCTATATGGCTCCAGAGGTGCGAATGGGGTTATCGTAATCACGACAAAAAGAGGAAACTCGGAAGTACCGCTGATTCGACTGACCAGTAATTTCTTCATGAACACTGTTCCGCAGCTTCGCTCGACTATTGGTGGTAAAGAAGAACGCGACAACAGGATCAAAACGATCATGAGTTCCAACGATTTGGAAGAAATCTACAGAATCTCTTTAGCTCAATTTCTATCCGACAGCTTAAATGCATTCTACAACAACGCTACAGACTGGCAGGCTTTGTACTACCAACCGACATTCAATCAAAGTCATAACCTTTCAGTAAGCGGCGGTAATCAAGGGCTGAATTACAAAACCAACCTCAACTATTACAACGAACGTGGGGTAATTAAAAATACCGGGTTTGACAGGTATTCTTTTTCTTCACAGATGAATTACAAACCAAACACAAAATTAAGTGTAACGGGATCGGTGACTGCATCTCTTGGTAATAAATTAAAAGGAAGCGGAAATGGATTGACTGATGTAGGTGCTGGTGGCGACCTGTCTTCTTCCTTACTTCCCGGCCCTTCCTACTTTTTAAATGTTGGCAGGTTCACAAATGCGTTGAACAGGAAAAATGATGCAAAAACATATAGTCTTTCGTCATACATCGATGCATCCTATGAAATCATTACTTCATTGAGACTGGGAACTACACTGAGTTATACTTACATACAAAACAACGAGGATACCTTTATACCTTCACTTGCAAATTCAGAACGTTCAGCAGTCTACGGCTATGTAGCAAAAAATTCAAATCTTTACAATAGAACGGCCTTAACTTATTCCAAAACTTTTGGTGAGGCCCACACCATCTATACAGGTGTTTTCTCCGAACTGACGTCCACGCAAAACAGGGACAGGGAGGCAAACCTGTCCAACGGACCAAATGACAACTACTACGGACCCTTGGGATACCCCTCCATATACAATGGGTTTGTCGGGGTCAACAGAGGAGGATTTACTGATACTCATTCTGTGGGTGCCGGCGCCAATGCATCTTATGACTTCAAGAAAAAATACGTAGTTAACTTCAATTACCGTGTAGATGGAAACTCCTATGCCGGGGTAAAATCAAGATGGGCGAAAAGTCCTTCCATAGGATTCAAATGGAACATGGAGAAAGAGGAATTCATTAAAGCACTTAGCTGGCTGGATTATGCCTCAACACGCTTTTCTTATGGGATCAATTTGAGGCCATCAACCAATGTCTATGCTTCACTGGGAGCTTATAATGTGGTGGGTAATTACAACAATGTACCAAGGATAAGTCCTGTTTTAGGGCTAATGCCTAATCCATACCTTAAACCGGAGAAAGTAGAACAATTCAATCTTGGCTTTGACCTGAGTGTGTTAAAAGGTAAAGCTACTGTTACGGTAGATGCCTACCAGAAAGTAATATCAGACATGTTATTTACCCAGGCACTGCCTACTTCTACTGGTTTCGCTACAGTCACTACCAATGATGCTTCCATGATGAACAAGGGTGTTGAGGTTGCACTAAGCTTTCGCCCGCTGCCTGCTTCTTCAAAAGTATACTGGAACTTCAGTCTGAATGGAGCGGTAAACAAAGACATTTTACTTTCTTTACCGGGCGGCGCTACTCAAATCTTATCTGGCGATGGCTCATTCATCACCAAAGTAGGAAGAAACACCTTGAGCAACTTCCTGTACACTTCTCAGGGGGTTTACAGCAGGGATTCAGATGTTCCTGTAGACCCTATAACAGGACGTTCTTATAAAAATGCGAGCGGCGGAGATTATAAAGGCGGAGATGTGATCTTTAAAGATGTTGACGGAAACTACATTACCGACAAAAACGATCTTGAAATTGCTGGTAATCCTGTTCCGAGAATGACAGGAGGTTTTTACTCCACATTGACCTATGGAAAGTTTGGTTTAACGATGAATGGAAGTTTCACCATCAAACGTGACCTGTTAAACAATGCATTGTCGAGCAGGCTCGGAAATTACTACGCTCCTTTTTCACAAAATACTATGGTGGATATTTCAGAGTTTGACTATTGGAAAAACCCTGGCGATCTGGCCACTTATCCAAATCCCCTGAGATATTTAGGTAATACCGATTCTTATAATGTCGCACAAACCCTTTTCCAGGAAGACGGTACGTATTTCAAACTGAATGCAGCCACACTGAGCTATGCATTTGAAAAAAACTTTTTAAGCAGATATGGGTTCACCAACGCAAGGATTTACGTAACCGGCGCCAATCTTTTCATTCTGTCAAAGTACTCAGGACCAAATCCGGAAAATGTGACCGAAGTGGGTAGGGACCGTCTGGACTCATATCCTAACTCACAATCCTATACCATTGGTTTTAATTTAGAATTTTAATAGAAGCATTATGAAATTACTTAAATACTCAATTATTATGTTAGGTACATGCTGCATAATGCTGGCAGGTTCCTGTAAAAAATTCCTGGATGTCGAAGCTGTAGACAGACTTGGCTCCAATTCCTTCTGGAAAACAAAACAAGATGTGGAATCAGCTGTAGCGGATTGCTATGGACTGATTTATGATCGCTTAACTGTAGGACCTTATCACAACCTAAATGGCGACATCAGAGCTGGTGAATTTATCTGCAATGGATTCCCGGTATTCCCTACTGTAGCTAAAAACGACCTGAGCAACACTGCTCAGCTGGGAAATCCTGCGAGATATTTTGGAGGTTTGCTGGCAGACTGGTACCCGTTTTACCAGTCAATAGCCGCATGTAATATTGCAATTGACAGGTTAAATGATGTTGCCTTTTTGAGCGATGCTGAAAAAGCCAGGTACGTTGCCGAGGTCAAGTTTATCCGTGCTTTCACCTATTTTTATATATCACGGATCTACGGCGATGTACCCCTATATACGGAGGCGTATGACGCAACACGCAGACCACGGACCAATTTCATAGAAGTGCTGAATTTTTGCATAAAAGACCTTACCGAGACAAAAGATGCGCTTCCATGGCAGTATGACGATCCTACCAATTGGGGCGTTAGGGCTTCCCGTGCGTCAGCTGAAATATTGATGGCCAACTGCTACATGTGGATTGCAGGCTTTGATAAATCAAAACAACAACTCTGCTGGGAAAAGACCGCTGAAGCAGTTTTAAGGGTAAAAAACTCCGGTTATTTCGACCTGTTACCTATTGAGGATTTTAAAACGATATTCAAAGGAAGAACCCGCGAAAGTATATTCGAGTTTTCGGTAAACAAAAACTACGGCTCAGAAACAAAATACGTATCACTTGGCCAATGGAGTACCCACTCACCAGTAGTAAATTACGGAGCCAATAGTGATGGCTATTATCTGGCTTCTTATGTTCAAAAACTTTACCCGGAAAACAAGCCGGATAAGCGACGTGATGTATGGTTTTACCTCCCTTACATCAACAATACCACACAGATGTTCTTGAAATATTCCAACGTAACGGATGTAAACAATTACTTATTCGATGACAACATGATCATCTTCCGTTATTCAGGCGCATTATTGCTTGGTGCTGAAGCACTGGCGAACCTGGGTAGGGATGCTGAAGCCATTCCGTTATTGGATATGGTTAGAAAAAGGGCAGGTGCAACTGAATACGCATCTTCAGAAGGAAATCTGGTAGACGCTGTCTTTATGGAAGAACAAAAGGAGTTGATTGGTGAAGGTGTCAGATGGTACGATCTGATACGTACCGGCCGCATTACAGACAACACTCAGTGCGTAGATTTCCTTACTCCTGATCAGTTTGCCGCGGGCGCATGGACCTGGCCAATAGACCCTAAAGCAAGAGTGAACAATCCGAATATTACTTTAAATCAATACTGGGTAAGATAATGCTAACCTTTAATTTTATGAAAAGAAAAAATCAATGGCTGCTCATGCTTAGTATCATTACTTGTATTGTAGCCTCATCATGTAAAAAAGAATATTTCAACGGTGGCAGTGTGCAAAACGGAGTATTCAAGGTAAGTTCTTATGAATTTCTGAAAACGAACCCGCTTTATTTTGATACCGTAATGCTGGTGATAGATAAAGCAGGAATGAAGGACGTCCTGGATAAGGAAAATGTGACATTTTTCATTCCTACAGATCATGCGATCAAGAAAACAATGGACGCCTTGAATCAGGTGCGTTATTTCCAATCTAAGGACTCTGTATTCATCAAAGACATCCCCCAGTTTATATGGAAAAAATTCCTGTCTCAATACATTATCAAAGACAAATACCTGCTAAAGGATATAGCCAGATATGACATCGCTCAACCCAATGTTTTTCCGGGGCAATTTATGGCATCCTATGACGGCTACGTCATGAATCTTGGTGTGCAGTTCAGCGACTACCAAGGAACAAAAGATGTTGGGCCGCGGATGCTTATCTTCAGAAATATTGGAGATATGGGCAACCCACTTGGCATTACGGCAAGTGTAGCAACCTCGGACATACAAACAACAAACGGGGCAATTCACGTTCTTAACGACACACACGTTTTCGCTTTCAGTAATCAGTTGTTTATCAATGCGGTTCAGGAATATTTTCAATAGTTAAGCAATAAATAAAATACATTCTTATGATTTTGAATTTAAGATATAAAATTTGCCCCCTGGTATCAGCCGCGTTGCTGCTGATCTTTACGGCAAGTTCATGCAAAAAAAATGAATATGTAGGCAAGGATCCATATGCTGATGCAAAGCCGGCCCTGGAACTGAAGGTAAACAATACAGCCTCCACCCCTATTGAAGGTGAGGTCGGATCCGTAGTTTCTCTGAGTGGGACCGGCTTCCTAAAGTATAAAGAAAATCTTTCGGTCCTCTTTAATGGAGAAAAATCTGAAGTAATTGAGATTACAGATACACAGGTTAAGGTAAAAGTTCCACAATGGGCCAGCACAGGCATTGTTACTTTTATGGTAGGATCACAACTTTTACCGGGACCTAATTTCAGGGTCAACGGGGCAGTGAGCACCGATAAAACCTTTGCATCTTATGTGGGAGCCAACGGCCGTATTTACAGCATTAACGCGCTGCCGGACGGGCGTATGCTGATCGTGGGAGATTTCAACGACTACAACAATGTAGGCCTGCGCGCAGGATACAGCAAGCTTGCAATTATTTCTCCACTCGGTGTTCTGGACAAATCCTTCAAACCCGGAAAAGGTGTTCCATCAGGAACCCTATTTCATTCAGCTTTATTGAATGATGGAAAGATTTTGATCGGCGGTCAATTCAACACCTATAACAATAAGAGAAATAAGATAGGAAATATCGCTAAAATTTCCCTAACAGGTGTATTGGACTCAACTATTTATACCTATATGGATCGAGGAGGCGAGCCTAAAAAAGATACAGTTCCAACTTTTAACGCATTTTTTAGTGGAGGTGTTAACAAAATGATGGTACAACCAGACGGAAATGTCATAGTTATAGGTAGTTTCAAATATTACATGAGTAAAACTTATTATCCAAATCAAAAAGACACCATCATTACCGATTCAGTTCTGGTCAATAACGTAGCCAGAATTACTCCTAATGGAGCGCTGGATAAAACCTACAACTTCAATACTCCATTGAATAAAGCAAATGATGGATTTAATGGGTCGATCAGGGATGCCTATATGCAAAGCGACGGAAAAATGGTAGCTGTGGGCAATTTCAGCACCTATAACGGTGCTCCGGCAAATAAAATTGCACGTATTAATCTTGACGGTAGCCTGGATAATACTTTCAATACAGGAAGCGGACCCAGCGGGCAAATCTATTCTATACGTCCATATGTGAATGGTAAATTCATTATATCAGGGGAATTTATATCCTTTAACGGAAAACCAATTGCAAAAGCTGCAATACTAAATCCTGATGGATCTGTGGATGAAAGTTTTAATACAGGCATTGGAGCAGACGGATCGATAAATAATGCAACAAGACTAGGTAATGGAAAAATTTTACTGACTGGCGATTTCCAAAAATTCAACGGTATTACGAGATATGGCTTTGCTATTGTTGAGCCATCAGGCCAACTGAGCCCGAATTTTAACACTATTGGGGGATTTGGCTTCGTTCCGAATATTTTTATTTCACCGGTAAATGATGTCATTAACGTAGACAATGGTGAGGCATCTGTGCTGGTTGGTGGATTCAATTCACTGAATTTAATCCAGAATACAAGATTGGTTAAGATCACCTATTAATTTCAAAAGCCGATACGAACAATAGATTAATACAGTTATGAAAAGACGCAATTTTTTAATAAATGCACTCATAGGGGGTGCAGCGATGACAAGTACGAAAGAGGTACTTGCCAGCGTAAAAGATTCAGCTGCTTATGCTGTTAAAAAACCTGTTGTTCGTATTGGCATTTGTACCGACCTGCACCATGATCTGATCAAAGACGGCGAAAAGAGAATCCAGGCCTTCATTGATGAAATGAACATCCTGAAGCCTGATTTCATCATCCAGATCGGGGATTTCTGCGTACCAAAGGAAAAGAACCGGCCACTTATGGATATCTGGAACCAGTTTAAAGGTCCTAAATACCATGTCATTGGCAACCACGATACCGACGGCGGTTTTACGCATGATCAGGTGGTTGATTTTTGGGGTGCAAAAGGGAAATACTACTCTTTTGATACCAATGGATATCACTTCGTCGTATTAAATGGCAATGAAAGACCAGAGGGAGATACTTCCAAAGGCTATCCGAGGTCGATTACAAAACAACAGGTACAATGGATGAAAAAAGATATTGAAAGCACCAGTTTACCTGTTATAGTTTTTTGCCACCAGGGAATCGACAACGATATGGACGGGATTAAAGAAGGTGCATTACTCCGTTTGGTATTCGAAAACATCAATAAAAAAGCAAGCTTTAAAAAGATAAGGCTAGTCCTGAGCGGGCACAATCACGAGGACTATCTGAATACCTATAACAATATCCCCTACCTGCAGATCAACAGTATGGCTTACCAGTTTTCCCATCCGGAGAAAGGTTATGCCTTCGCGCATACAGAAGATCCACTCTGGGCAGTACTGACCATCAATCCTAATGGCACGATGGATCTAAAGGGAACAAAATCAACCTATGTAAGCTTTGACATGAATTCCAATTCTCCTGAATACAACGGATATCCAACAGTGCCTTGGATCTCGGACAGGCACATTACTTTATAACTAAGATTTTTTGTCTTTCAGCCAAATCAGCTGGCAGGCCTGAAGAAAAATAAGCATGCTTTCTGAAAAACCCTTTCAGTCCTGCAAATACACCTCCGAAAGCACTAAGATCAAACACGATCATGATCCAGGCAAACAATTGTAAGCCCATAACTGCACCAATAAAAACGTGCATTAATATTACGCTAACTAAGATTACTATCCTGACCTTACCCCATTTAACCCATATCAGCACCGGAAACATGATTTCTACAAATAAGGTAGTCCATGAGAAAATGGCCGATACTCCGGGGCGACTGATCAGTTCTTTAAAAAAATCTGTAAATACGGAATAAAACTGCGGCTGGTTGATCGCACTCCAGATGGCGGTGCCATCCATCCATTGCTGTCCGCCAAACTTTGCTACGCCCGCAGTAAAGTAAACTATGCACAAATGAAGCTGCAGCACATTGAAACAAATGTTCATGTATGCAGGATCTATAGGTTTTTGAGGCTTGTGTATCAAATTATCAAGAGACCAGACACGGCCTACAGGGAACAATAAGCTATAAAACAACAAGGTGAACAAGAAGCCGTCGAAGCCAAAAGTCAACAAGCTATAGCCATTAAAAACCAGCAAATGAATAAACAGGCAAACTGCGATATTGATCTTCGTTTTTAAACCAAGCAGCAATAAAACTGCGGAGAGACCAAAAAGCAGGTAGAGTGCAGAAAGAAAATTGTGTTCGTTATTGATTCCCAGAAAATCAATCAGTTTTGGCAGGGATATGATATAAGACACCTGCAATGGCCTGGATACAAAATCCTGAATGATGCCAGTCTTGCTGTAGAGCAAATCCAGCTGACCGAACTCCGAATAGATTTTAAACAGTATGGTAAGTGCCACACCTATCCTTAAGGCGGCAAACTGTAGGGGCGAATTGGCGGCTAATGCTTTCATAACAAAAATTTTAAGACGAATAATTATTGCAGCTTGTAAGTTCCGTTATACACTTCACGGAAAATGCTGGTTTTTTGGTAAAGGCGGTAATCTTTCATCAAAGGAGGAACATACTCTCCGATGGAAATGAAGGCTACTCCCGTACCTGGCCGGCTGACGAAAACGTGAGAGGCAATCATTCTGGAAGTAAGTTCGTAAGCCTTCTGGTTTCTAAAAGTATGGATGACTGCTGATAACCGGGAGTCAAACAGGTTCTTTCCTATGCCATAGGCATCCTGCCTCAAATGCTTTTTGCTATCCAGTGTATAAGCCTTTACAACCGTCTGATTTCCCACATTCGGAGAAAAGAAACTGTAGCCAAAACCTCCGCCTGTATACGACGCATAACGGAGCAAAAAAGCTTCAGCCAGTTTACTATTTTGTTTGATCAATCCTGATCCCAATAACACAATCAGCAGATGAAGGGCAAAAAACGATTTAATCAAAGTGTATTTCATGGCTTTTAAAATAAAGGAGCAGGCTCACACCTGCTCCTGGTCATCAGAATATTCCTTTACAGTCCCCTGCCGCGTACTGCCGACAGTTTTACTGATTTGAATGATTGTTTGCTCAGGTTGGTATTCAATTTAGAGATGATTGAATTTTGCAAGTCCTTACCATTGGTAATGATCTTTTGGATCACGATCACATCAGATGCATTAAATCCACCTCCTGCGCCTACTGTGGCTCCTCCAATTTTTCCAATCGATGAAAGCGGGGCAGTACCATAATTTACAGTCAGGCGATAGGTCGAAGGATCAGCACCTTTTAAAGATTCCACGATTTTGTTGACTTCAGCTTCTGAAGTAGTGTTTACGATCAAAGCTTTTGCAGTTTGAGCTTTAGAAGCAGTTGCGCCAAATAATAAAAGACCTGCGCACAATGTTGGGATGAATAACTTTTTCATGTTGTTGTTTTTTAAAGGTTTAAATAATTAAAGTTTATTGTCATGACTTACTACATTAGTCGTGACTACCTAAAAAAGGGAAACAACATTTTTAACTTTTTTTATTTTTCATCAATAACACCCCTGCCAGCATCAGGATACCGCCAGCTGTAATCCACAAAAACAGACTAAAGCCGGCTTCATATTCAATAGCATCTGTATTCCCTATTACTATGGTAGCAGCCCAGAAATAAGACAATACATGCAATCCATCTTCATCATCCAGCAGGGCCAGTTTTGCTTTATTCAAAGCCACATCTTTGGTCATACCCTCCTGCAGATACTTGTAAAAAGATTCCGTAACCCTATAAGTCACCTGATCGTCAATTTGCCAGAGATTGGTTACACTTGCAGGTACTCCGGCAATCATAAAGGCTCTGGCCATACTAAATATCCCCTCTCCGCTGGCATTCCGGCCTATTCCAGTATTGCATGCAGAAAGCACAACCAATTCTGTGTTTGTAAATTTCAACTGCTGAACTGCGGATAATTTCACAGTGCCGTCAGCAAGATACAATACCGGTTCCTTCGCCAGGCTATCAGCATCAGCATGCGCATAAATCTGCAGAAGTTGGTACCGGGTGGCCTGCTTCAAAAAAGCGGCTTTTGACGCATCAGCACCTTTTAATAAAAGTGCCTGCTTAAAACCAGACGCTATCCTTTCCAGCGAATAGCCTGAACCGGTCAAAGGAGACAAACCGCTACCATATTGCATCGGTGCAACACCTAAAAAAGAATTCGCAATAAGTTGATTTTGCTGCTTTTTCATCATCGTACGCATAGAATGCGCATAGCTAAAAGCATATTGTTTTGCTAAAAAGCTCTCCCGGTCACCAGCATCGGTAAGCAGGGCCTCAAAAGGTATAAACTGTTCGTCCGGAGATATGATGACCCTGCCTCTTTCAACACCCAGAGGCCTGAAAAGTCGTCGATATAATTTATTCGCCAATAAGGTATATCTGCTATACTTTTGGTTGAGTAAAGACCGGTTAGAACACAGGTTCAGCAATTCCCGGGTGTCTTTTTCATAATCAGGATACCTGATCTTCAGCAATTTCTGCTGTGATCCGGAAAGCACTAAAGTATAAATACAATCAGTTCCGGTAAAATACTCTGCCAATACTTGCTGCTCTTTCTTTAACCTGACCTTAAGAGCGCTATAGGGAAATACTTTACGGTCAAATTTATATTGATAGTAAGCCGGATACTGCTGTTCAAGTTTTTTGATACATCGCTCCCATTGATCCTGTGCAACACGCCAATCTGCTTTTAATACGGCATATTCTTTCGCATCCTGCGAAGAGGACAGCAATTTTTGCCCAAGTATAAAGGCTTTTACACGCAACTGTTTTTCTTTTTGACGGTCTTTCATGGAAAGCTGGTTTTCTGCGATAGTTTCACTCAACCTGTCATTTAACAATGCTGCCCGGCTCTTTTCAAAAAAATAGTAAGCCTTTTCCACATCTTTTAGGTTATAACATACTTCGATGCATCTCTCATACATTTCCCTCGTTTTTTTTCGCCAGACCAGCTTACTTTCTTCCGCATGTTGCTTCCATCGCATCATGTCCAGGGACTCATCTGCCAGTTCATAGGTAGCCAGAGAAAGTTTCAGATCTTTTTTATCGCCTTTCTGATGGTAGCGTTGCAGCAATGCATTTGCTTTGTTGGCGATGATCGTAGTCACAAAATAATCATTTGACACCAGCTTGAGCATATTCGAATTCAGGTTTGCATGCAGCGAGGTATTCTTAAATCCCAAAGGCAATGTGACCAATGCCTTTTGGTAATAAAACAGTGCCTGACTGTAGTTTCCCTGGTAGCCATAGACCACACCCATATTGGAATATAAGGCAGCCATCTGGTACTGATCTCCCATTTCATGAGCGAGCTTAAGTCCCCTGTTGTAACAATCCATGGCCTTATCATATTCCTTCAGCTCATCTGCAAATACGCTGCCCATATCCAGCAGGTCTCTGGAACATTGTTCAAAATTCCTGTTGGTGGCATTCAGATCGTAAGCTTTTTGATAATAAGAGATCGCAGCTTTCGGACTTCCTTTTTTGCCGAGCAAATCTGCGTATACAGAATAACTGGTCGCAAGGTGTACAGGATCATTACCCGATTTTTCAAGCATCGTTATAGCTGTATTGATACAGGATTCAGCTTCGGAAAACAACGACAACTCTGCAGCTGACTGTGCTTTTTGTGCAAGCAACGGTGCTTTAACAGCCAGGTTTCCGACTTCTTCGGCCAGATAAATACCTTCATTCGCTATTTCTATGCTTTTCTGATAATCTCCCGTCTGGTACCAGGCATAAGACTTTTGCTCAAAGGCCATAAAAACAATGAAATATTTATCAGGGAACTGGCTCCCTGAAGCAATGCACCTGTCGAAGTAATCCTGGGATTCTTTTAACAGATTTAACCGCTTGTAGAATATCCCCAAGTTAAAATAGCTATTGGCCAGGAAGGACGGATCTGTGTTCTTCCTACCTGAAATATTGACCTGCACAGCTTCCTTAGTAAAAAATATGGCCTTTACCAGGTCATCTGTTTTGCCATACAAATCTCCCATCCTATGGGCCATTTGCGCGTAACCAAACCCTCTGAGTTGATGGCATTTCAGGTAATCCCGGTGCAACACCTGCAGCAAGCTCAGCTTTTTATGATTGCTGAGCCCGGAATTTCCATGAATGCCATTTACCTTATATACTACCGCTGAATCGGGCAAGCATTGGGTATAGCCACGCAAACCATACCATAAAGTAAACAGCAGTAAAACTGCTGAGCGAAAGAATAATCTCTGCATGGCTCGCCTATTTTACATAAGCACCATTTCTGATGTACTTTTTGGCGAGCACTAAATTCTCTTCAAGAACATGAGTTCCCGAACTACCTGAAACAGGCAAACTTCCCAGGCATGCAAGAAAATCTGCCTTTTTGATGTTCGGTCTATACAAGCTCGTTGGACAATGCGCCCCGATAATCCCGCTGGCTATCGCTGTAGCAAAGGAAGATCCACTGATCAAAGCCGGATCTGCGCCTTCAAAAGGAATTGCAAACTTCATTCCTTCACGCAGTACCTGATCGGCCACCACACCAAGATCCACATACTTATTGCTGTAATTTTGCGTGGCACTCACGGAATGCTCATCAGTTGTAGTTACCGTAATTACACTATTTGTTGCAGTACTCAGGTTTGCGGGATAAAAATTATGAATAGCAAGATTACGCAGTTGGTCTTCAGTCAGGGTAATTCCATGCTCTGCCTGATAAATTTGTTTGGCTATTTCGTCATCTGCCGGACTTTGATTGCCCGCTGCCGTGACAAAGAGAATGCCTTTCTTGCGCAACACAGCAGTAATCAGTGTTTTCAGATAAGGCACAGGAATTTCATAGTAATAATAAAATCCCCAGCTCGCATTGATGATATGAGCACCCTTGGCTATAGCAAAATTAATCGCGCAGAGTATACCGAACAGATCGCCTACCCCATCCTTGTCGTGAGTTTTCAGTGGCATGATCTTTACCGTCTTATTTTCAGCCCCTGCAAATTGGTTGATGATATACTGGCTTACAATGCTGCCATGTTTATTGGGATTGTCATCTGTATAATTACTGGTATTGCCTACGAAATTCCAGCCCTCACGCACATTCGCATAGCACTTCAGTCCTGGAATTGCATCAGTTTGCTTCCATAAATACCCGGGATCTACGAGGGCGATATCTACACCCGTATCCAATACGGCAACTATAATTTCTTCTTTTTTTCCGCCTGAAGGCTTTTGCAAATCCCCTTTCTTACCTTGAAAACTGCTCTGCGCATCAGCCGGGACCGAATTGGTAAAGTTCAGGGAATAGGACTCGCCCACAGTAGTAGATGAAGGACCGGAACCCGCTTTTAATGAGTCTTTGCTGATCCGGGAATGAATTCCTTTGGCCGTCCACAACTGTACAGGGATATCACAATTACCACAGGAAAGCACCTTTATTGTTTCTATGGCAATGCCATCTTTCTTAAAAGATTCCTTGACCGTCAGAATATCATTGTCCGTTGGTTTTCTTTTGAAAAAGACCAGGATCTGATCTTTACGGTAAGTTCTGGTCAATAATTTTTCCAGTTTTTCACTCCGCGCGCTTGATCTAACCGCAGCGGGGTTGCGTTTTGGTGAAAGTTTGTTGGTATACATAGGGATTTTTTGATTTCATGGGGTAGATTTTAAGGTGATCAGAGCTTGTCCAGCCATACTTTGGCCTCTTTGCTTCCAGCCAGGTCTTTTGAAACAACCTGTTCAAGGTCGATTTTTGCTTGTCGCAGACTTTCTTTATCACCCTTATTCAGGAGGGCTATCGATCTATAAAATAAGCCGGGATTGGTATATAAATCCATTTTAGACAGTTCATCAAATGCTGCGATGGCTTCATCATAAGCGCCTGTAACCAGATAAGTAATGCCCAGGTTCTTTAAGGCTTCAGACCGGTATGCGCTGTCATTTTTCAGGATTTCGAAAAGGCCGATCGCTTTGGGATATTCTTTTTTATTGAAAGCAGCAATCGCCTGCTGTAATTGGCCGGTAGTTCCCATGGTTACACTGAGGGTATTAAAATTGGCGGCTATGTAATCTTGTGTCATCACCTTTGAATCAGGGTTTCTGAAAAAGATCAGCCAGGCGGCTATCAGGGCCACACAAGCTGCAGCCGCATAGAGTGGCAGTTTTCTAATCAATTGATAGTTTTGTTTTTCCCGGGGTTTTTCAGCCGCTAAAACATCCTCGTAAAGCTGTGCAAAACGTGCTTGTTTTTGCTGCACGAGTTCCAGTTTCAATGCATCCTTGATCATGATATATTGCGCAACTTGCTCGGCCAATCCTTCATCTTCGGCACACCTTTCTTCAAATGCCTTTTTATCATCCTCAGACAATTCCCCGTCAAAATATTCTGCTAGATATTCCAGATCTGTCATTTTTTATCAATTTTCAATAGTGTTCTTAATTTTTCCATACACCTCAACCGGCTGGTTTTTACCACTTCTGCCGAATTGTATTCCATCATACCGGCTATTTCCTTATCGCTGTAACCATCTTCAAAAAACAACAGCAATTGCTTGCATTTCCCTCCTACTTCCATCAGCATTTTAGTAAGGCGGCTGTAGTCATCTTTTGCTATGATTTGCTGAACAGCATTCCTGGCAGCATCTGGCAATTCATACACCAGGCTATCCAGTGGAATGCCATATTCGGCCTTTCGCTTATTAGTCGTTTCTTTTCGCAAAAGGTCAACACATTTATTGGAAAATATCTGGTAGGCATAGGATTTGAGTGCCGAGCGGCCTTCAAACTTTCGGTTGACTATCTGATTGATCAGGCTGATGATGGTATCTGAATATGCACTGGCTGCATCTTCTGCATTGATTTTGTATTTCTTAGTGCCGTGGGCGATGAGGTAAAAATAGGCCTTATACAGATCCCGTTCAGAAATCTGTCTTTGTGACCCGCCTAGCTTCAACCCGTCAATAATCTCATTATCAGAATGTAGCATCATCTAAAAATCGACTGTAGCACTGTACTTACAATAATAATGATTATTTCTGATCTTGTATGTGATTTTTTCATCCTGAGATTTTGTCGCCATCTTGCGTTTCATTAAAGCCATAATCCTGGCTGAACTTATTTACCTTCGGTGAATTCCTTTAGACTAGTTTTTTTACCTTTGGTATTCGGCCGGATTTTACAAACAAACTCTGTCCTCAGCCAAGAATTATGAAATTTTTAAAGCTATTTTCCCTTTTGCTATTATTTCCTTTTGGAATCTTCGCACAAAATTCGAACGCCACAGTAGAATCCTTTAAGAACACATGGACAAAGCGGCCGGAACATATACCAAATAATGTTTCTGTTGATGCACCGCTGATGGGAAATGGTGATGTGACCATGAGTCTGGGATATAAAGGCAATTGCATACGCTACTACCTATCAAAAAATGACTTTTGGCGCTTACGTTCACAATCCGACAACCTTTCCGGGCCACGTGTAGCAGGCTTTGTAGACATCAACATTGAAGGCCTGAATGATGGTGCTTTTACTGCGCAGCAAATGATCAAAAATGGGCTTACCACCTGCCAGTTGGATAAAAACACAAAAACGATAATAGCAAAGTCCTGGGTATCGGCAACCGAAAACCTGATATTTATTGAATTGGAGGCAAAGAACGAAGCGTCAAAAATTTCTATTCGTTTAAACAGTCCGGAAAACCCTCAGGCAAATGTAAAGGCCGGTAAGGCAAACAATATTTACTGGCTTAGCCGCGCGTTTACTGATAGTGTCGATATTACATCAGGGGTCGCGATAGCCTTAAAAACCATCAATTTCAAAGATACCATTACATTGAGGCCCGGCAAAAAGATACTTATTGCTCTTGCAGTTGAAAGCAAGTTCAAAAATAAAAAACCACTTGGGTATGTGCTGAACCGGATAAAAAACTTAAATGAAAATTCGGTTACAGTTGCGATGCAACAACACAATAAATGGTGGGATGCCTACTGGAAAAAATCTTCGGTAGTTATTGAAGATACCGTTTTAATGAAAGCCTATTATCAGGGGCTATACACGATGGCGGCGTGTAGCCGGGATCCAAAATTTCCACCGGGGATATTTGGATGGACAACCACAGACAAACCAAGCTGGAACGGCGATTATCACCTGAACTATAATTTTCAAGCTCCCTTTTATTCCATGTATTCCTCCAATCGCCTGCAGCAGGCGATTCCACATGACGCACCGCTTTTAGATTTTATACCCAGAGGTGAATGGTACGCTAAAAATATAACGCATACCCGTGGAATTTTATATCCTGTAGGTATCGGTCCGATGGGCATTGAAGTAACCAAAAATCATCCTTCGCACATCAACTCTAAGGATGCCGAACAGGGGGGATTGTTTCTGGGACAGCGTTCCAATGCAACCTACGGACTATTAAATATGGCTCAGTACTGGCGCTGTACTTATGACAAAACCTACGGAAAAAAGATATATCCTTATGCATTGGCAGTAGTGAATTTCTGGGAAGACTACCTGAAATTTGAAAACGGCAGATATGTGATTTATGGCGACGCCGTCCATGAAGGTTCTGGAAATGATAAAAACTCCATCTTATCACTCGGACTTATCCGAAATGCCCTTGACCTTATCCTTGACCTGAGCACGACGCTGAAAATAGATGAAAACAGGCAAAACAAATGGAGAGATATTTTAAGCAAACTCAGCGAGTTCCCCGTTCAGACCCGGAATAGCAAAAAAGTATTTCGTTATACCGAAGTGGGTACTGCCTGGTGGAATGACAACGGATTAGGCATCCAGCATATCTATCCTGCAAATGCCATCACGCTTGATAGTAGCGAAGAGCTATTGACAATTGCCCGCAATACCATTGATGAAATGCAACGATGGCGTGATCAGAATACCAGCAGCAGCTTTTTTACTGCAGCAGTCAGGATCGGATATCATCCGGAAGTTATTTTAAACGAACTGCATAAATATGCCTTGAGAACTTATCCGAATGGTTTTCAATTTAACAATCCCCATGGCATTGAAAATAGCTGCACGGTTACCAATGCAATCAATGAAATGCTATGCATGAGCGTGGGGAACAACATCCGCCTGTTTGGTGCCTTTCCAAAAAACAAAAATGCAGAATTTAAAGACATCAGAGCCTGGGGTGCTTTCCTGGTGTCTGCAAAGTTAACAAATGAAATGATCTCGGATGTTAAAATATTCAGCGAAAAAGGACGGCTTTGCAATGTAACGAATCCATGGCCAGGTAAGAAGGTGCTTTTGCTGCGCAACGGAAAAAAAGCTGAAACAATGGAAGGTCTTCAGATCTCCTTTAAAACAGCAATAAATGAAATGATAGAACTAAGATCAATAAATTAAAATCATTAAACTTATTATCCATCAAATGTGATAAAAAATAGCATTGGGGAAGGGTTGATCAATAATTTAACGCACGCTAAGGTTATATTCCTCCCCCAATCTCTATTTCTAAATCTTCAGTATGCCATCTCCTCTAATAATTATTGAGGTAAACAGAATTTACAGGTGAGATATAAATCACATCTCCTACCGAACCTTAATCTGCCGCTATTGAAGCTGACCGGAGATTTCTTTGACAAACTGGACAATCACCGGCGCAGGGATGGCTAAACTGCTGGTACGACTCAGCCTCGCGGTGTTAATCCCATAAAAATTACCTTTTACGTCGAATAGCGGTCCGCCGCATTCTGATGGTTTCAATTTGCCGTCATGGATCAGTACTTCTTTAAAGTCATCCCTTCGCAGACTTTTACCATCCAGAAACAGATCTTTACTGGTATTAGGTTCAACATAACGGGGCTTAAGCACGATACTTCTGCTAAAAACTCCGCCTCCCGGTTTGGCATACGCCAGTGTCACCGTTTGGCCGGTCTCATACTTCGACAATTCTTCAGGCAAATCACCTACATTCAGAATCAAACGGTCGTTGATTTTCGTCAACTGGTCTTTTACTGCAATGTCATCTGCTTTTGCATTTTCCTTTTCCGCCGGCAAAGGGTGTAATCCTGTTACAACAATCTTATGGTCTGCCTGGTTAAAGCTCGTTTCTATTCCTAAATACCTGGCCGGAGATTTCGGTATGCGCACCTGGATATTTCCCAGCACACTCAGCTCAGCCTCAGCTTTTGGCTTCGGGGAGATTAAAAAATTGCCCAGCTGATCAGCTGTATAGCTCGCCAGTGCACGACTGAGGTCTATCCCACCACCGATTTCCTGTGAAACTTGGAGGAGTACCAAATCACTGGCTTCATCGCGGCTGATGATTTTAGCAGCTACCATACGGCCGTCGGCCATTTCAACCTTTGGATTGGCTCCTGTCATGCTGCTTTTGCTGATCAAAAAGCTTTTACCCTTTAAATTTGATTCAGGAACCAGCCCCGTAAGATTTATCAGGGTACTTAGCATTCCAGTATTCAGAGAGTCCCTAAGGGTAAATACATTTTTTTTCAAGGCTAAATCCTGTGCCTCAAAACTGGAAATCAGCGCTGGCATTTGCGGCACAGGTTTCAGCGGTTCGGCCTTTTTATCAACCTTAAATTCATCTTCCGGAATAAATGCGGTATGGACTGCAGGTGTTTTTAAGGCAGTCCAGTATTTCCTGAAATTATCTACCGGAACCTCCAGGTTTTCGTCTAAACGGACACTTACCCTGCTATGAATCCCGATTACCCTGCCCTTCAGATCAAATACAGGACCTCCTGAATCTCCCGGTTCCATCAAACAGGTGGTACGCATAAACCCAGTTTTATGTTTCAGTTCGGCCACATAACCAAATCTAATGGTCGGCTTTTTTGAAACAAAACTCCCGGGATAGGAAATGCTAAGACAAGGCACGTTGGGTTCGAGCAAAGAAGTCCAGCCCATTTTCGCAAAAGGCCATTTCCCCTTTTCAGTAATCACCATCATGGCGGCGTCAATGGAATGAATATTTCCCAAACCCTTAGCCTTATACTGACGCCCATCGGGAAATTCGACAAGGTATAACTTGTTCGGATCAACAGCATGGGCCGCAGTGAGAATATGTCCCTCGGCATCTACCACCACTCCGCTGAAGTATCCTCCCACGGCTTGCTGACTGGCATCCAGGTTAGCGATTCTAACAGATGCTGCATATGCCTTTTCTATATTTAGTTTGACTTCACCTTCCAGTTGCCCTGCGTTAAAAACGTCATTTTGGGCAAAGACCGGGCTGATCATCTGCATGCAGACTAGTAGTACAATTAACTTTTTCATTTATCCGTCCGTGTTATTTTTCCAGTTCGGCTAAAAGCAGTTTCTTTAATGCCGGATTATTAGGAAGCGGTGCCTCTGTAGTCACAACATTACCATTACGGTCAAAAACCAGGTAACGGGGCATTACCTTAATTTTATAATCGTTGGTCAGTACGTTATTAGCTCCTCCGGCAAACAACTGGATTCCGCCCATTTGTTTGTCTTTGATGATTTTCAGCCAGTTATTTTTGGCTTTGGGTCCATCCTGTGCTACACCAATAAAAATCAGGTCTTTCCGATCGTGCAACTCTGCCTCTAATTTATTCAAAGCGGGGATCAGCTCCTT
This sequence comes from Pedobacter frigoris, assembly GCF_032678645.1. GTDB lineage: Bacteria > Bacteroidota > Bacteroidia > Sphingobacteriales > Sphingobacteriaceae > Pedobacter > Pedobacter frigoris_A. The sequence continues at coordinate 51,323 of NZ_JAVTSP010000007.1, read as the reverse complement.
ACATGGGCCACAAAAGGTTGCCCAAACGTCAACCAACACGACCTTACCTTTAAAATCACTCAGTGAAACCAGTTTGCCATCTTTATCAAGAAAGCTAAAATTGGCTCCTTTACGACCGGGCGTTGTATTGTATAATTTTGCACCCAATGCATCAACTTTAGCTTTCAGGCTTGGGCGTTGAAAGTATTTACCGTATTTGTTTATGAATTGCTCATAAGCTTCATAAGACTTCAGATTGGGTGCTTCTTTCCCAAACATATAAACTCCTTTTTGGTAGTCCGTAGTCAAAAAATCAATCCCACTTCTGGATTTATCAACAGATGCAGCATAATCCGCATATAATGTAATCAAGTCCTTTCCTCGCGGATGGGATAAAACCGCATCGTCCTTAAATTTATCCTCTACAGTAAAATCTTTATATAGACTGGATGATGCTTCATTTGCTACATTCGGATTTTTTTTCAAATAAAGGATTCTGTTATAATCAAATTCAAATGACATAAACTCCTTCATCAACGGTTTAATACTGTTGTACTTTACAGGCTCATCTTTTAAGAAAAAATCAAAGCTTGTAGCTGTTGCCGGATCGAGCGAAGATGAAAGCAGCTTATATCTTTCCCAACCACCTAACAACCTGTTCTCCGCATTGATCTCACCTGAAAAATCCAGTGATCTATTTTCAATTTTCAACGTTACAAGCTCAGCCTTCTTGATGTATACTGGAAATTGTCCTGCCAAAGCCGTAAACCCGCCTATCATATAAAAGCCTTGATAAGGAGGCTCAAAAGAAAAAACAAAAGACCCGTCGCTTGCAGCTGTGGCACCTTTAATTAGTTTGGTTTCTCCATCCTCCACCTGAAATAAATACACCGCTTTATTGATCGCCGGTTTCAGCACTCCCCGGATTTCAGTGTTCTGTGCAAAAGCACCGATGTTCAATAACATCAATGCCGCAATGGTTAATAGCTTTTTCATCAATTTTATTTTTTTAATGCTTTTGCTTTTTCAAGCAACTTGTCAATCAACACCTGATCTTGACCATCCTTAGAAAGCTTAGACAGTTTATCAGCATAGCTTGTACACCACCGGGAAGCACTGACTGAATCGACAGAAAGTATCGGCAAAGCTGCATTTTTATCCAGGATGATTGCTTCCTTACCTATGGTAGATGTTTTGTCAGCAGGCAATAAAAATTTTGTGCTATACACCCGGCAGGCATCTAACAATTGAGTGTGATCAGCATTTATGGTGTAAAGCCGTATTTTATACTCAAGGACTTTTTTATCCTTTCTTTCAGGTATTTCTATAGTATTGAGATCAGCAAAAAGCGGATTAATTTCTGTGTCAGCAATTGGCCCCTTATGTTTTAAAACTTCCTCAATCTTACCTTTCACTTCATCACGTAACTTGTTGTATAAATTCGCAGCTGAAACACCATCATTTTTGCACAGCACTGCATCAATCTTTTTATAATTTTTAATTAAGTAGTCATAGAGTTTTGGGTCTGCTACTTTTGTAAAATTTAAGCCGATAAAGTAAAGCTGATCTGAAGTTGGAGAATTGGTCACAAACTTGGTGATGTACTCCTGAAGTATGACATTAGTTGACTTCCCTTCAGCTTTAAGACGCTTTATATAAGCTCTGGAAAAAGCTTCATCATAACTGCCAGACTTGTATTTGGCCTCCAGATCAGCCAGACTGATTTCTTTTTTACGTGAATATTTAATCAGCATTTTGTCCCCGACATCATTAAAATCTGCCGCTGCTATTGAACTCTTAGCTCTGTCTACCAGCGATTCGTCAAAAGGATTGATGAACAGATAAGTAGGATAGGATTTTACTTCGTATTTCTTTGCAAGAGCGATGCCCTCTCCCTTTTCTGCATCTATTTTTACATTGACAAAGCCCTGATTGTACTTAGCACCCACTTCTGGCCTGGTAAATACCTGTGTGGCCATTACTTTGCAAGGACCACACCAACTGGTATATACATCTACAAAAATGGGTTTGTTGAGCGCCTTCGCTTTTTTTACTGCCTCAGCCCATGAGGTATGTTCAAATTCAATGCCCTGAGCAAAAACGCTCAGGCAGCTGAACAACAGAAATATGCTGATTAAATTCTTCTTCATCTCTTTAATTAACTTTTGACAATTCTTTTTGAACCATATCTTTCAACTTCGGATCGGACGGACGTGGAGCATCAGTTGAAACTACATTTCCCGCTTTATCAAACACCATAAACCGAGGAATGACTGTAATGGCATAATCCCTGGTTATTTTAGTCCAGCCACCAGCAAACAATTGTATGCCATGCAAGTCCATATCCTTCAGCATATCCAGCCATTTTTGTTTGTCTTTTTCATAGTCCACGGTCACAGATATAAAAGCCACATCCTTACCTTTCAACTCCTCTTCCATCTTCTTCAGATAAGGGATTTGTTGTTTACACGGCGCACACCAGGTAGCCCATACGTCTACCACAACTACTTTCCCTTTAAAATCATTCAGTGAAACAATTTTACCTTTCTGATCAGGATAACTGAAATTGATTGCAGGCTTAGGCCCTGCAACACTGTTGTACAGCTTTGTACCTAATTCTTCCATAACCAGTTGATGATACGGAGATTCTAAATATTTTCCATAGCGCTTTATAAAATCCAGATAGGATGCATAATTGACAGGCATTTTGACTTCATTTAGAACAACGGCGCCTTTGACATCATCGTTGTTGAATGCCATGATTTTCTGATCAATTGATCCTCGGTTCAGTATAGCTGAGTTGGCATAAATTTCCTTGTCATACGACATTGCAAAGTTTCCATACATGCCCAAAAAACGCTTTCCATGGAGCATTCCCAGTACTGCATCCGTATTGAACTTTTTTGGATCTGCTATGGTACTGTAATAGGGGGCCAACTGTTCTTTTTTAAGAAATACGCTCCCTCTGGGAATGGCAAGGAAATTCAAAGCATATAAATCCAGATCATAGCCAACAACCTGCTTCATAGTCGTGTTGAATACTCTATTCTTAGTAAGGATAGATTTTTTAAATTGCTCTGCCTGGGTGGAAATTTTTGTCAATATTGGAAAAAACTCATGATATGGTTGCATCGAATAAAAGGAATTATACCTGATCGATTCAGTCATTTGAGTCCATTTATATAAAACGACATTTTCTGGTGTCTGCTGTCCAATAAAGTCAATTGTTCTATTATTGATAGCAACTTGCGCTTTATCGCCTCTTTTTAAATAAATTGGAAACTGCCCCCTAATAAATTCTCCCCAACCAATGGCATAGAAGCCTTCCTTAGCTGGATTGAACATGAAACCAAATGAACCGTCTTTGGCCAGTTTGGTTTTTGTAATTTCCCTGGTTTCTCCGTCCTGGATTTCATAAAGGGTAATATCCTTATCGTCAAATCCTTCTGATTTTACTGTACCCCAGATCTGGGTCATCTGTGCCGAAGCACAAAGACTGAATAGCAACCCGGTTAAAACAACTATTAGTTTTTTCATATTATGGCCCATTTATTTAGCTTTTGCCAGTTCTTTTTCAAGCAATGCTTTTAACTTCGGATCAGACGGACGCGGAGAATTCGGGTTTATTAATTTCCCTTCACGGTCAATCACAATAAAACGGGGAATGGTCGCAATTTTATAGAAATCAGTTACCTTATTCGCGAATCCACCTGCGTACAGCTGTACGCCTGTGAGGTTCATGTCCTTTACCATTTTCAACCATTTATCTTTGTCTTTTTGCTCATCCGTTGAAATACTTACAAAAACCACGTCTTTGCCATGTAGTTCTTGCTCTAACTTTTTCAGGTGAGGTATTTCCGCCTTACAAGGGGCACACCAGGTTGCCCAGATGTCCATCACGACTACTTTACCCTTAAAATCACTTAAAGAAACTACTTTACCATTCTGGTCAGGAAAACTAAAATCAACTGCATTGCCCCCGGCTGTAGTGATGTATAACCTGGCACCCAGATCATCTACCCGTTGCTTCAGGCTTGGAGATGTAAAGTATTGGCCAAAATTTTTAATGAGATTTTCATATTGAGGATAAGATTGGACAAAAGGTGTCTGCCTGAATAATATATATACACCTTTTTGCCTGTCGGTGGAGAAGAGTTTCAATTTATCAACAATATTCGTATTCCTTGTATCTCCTACATAACCTGCATACAGATGTAGCAATTTCTCACCAAATAAGTAGGATAACACATCATCGTTTTTTAATTTATTTTCGACAGTAATGTTGTTATAATAAGGTACATATTCCTCTTTCTTTGCAAAAGCCTTTCTTGGTGTCCTTATGTGGTTCATCGCATATAGATCCAGATCGAAATAGGTTATCGCAGTCATCAAACGGTTAAAATTCTCATTCTTAGTTTTAATCGTTTTTCTGAAATCATCGGTCAGGGCCGCTACTCTCGTCAACTCTGGAAAAAAATCTTCATAAGTACTTAAAGGTGGCTCCATAAAGTATATAGATTTAATCTTCAGTTCCTGGGTCAGATTGGTCCATGCCGAAAGAACGGTATTTTCAGGAGTTTGTTTTCCAACAAACATCATCCTTCTTTTATCGATTGCGATTTCGGCTTTATCGCCTTTTTTCATGTAAACCGGAAAAAGAGAACCTTTTTCTATTTTTTCATAGCCTACTGTAAAAAAGCCTTCATCAATAGGGGTAAATAAAAAGCCGAATGAACCATCTTCACCCAGTTTGGTGCCGGCTAATAATTCGGGCTTCCCATCTACAATACTATAAAGATAGATATCCTTTTGGGTGCCATTTTTTATCACCCCACGGATCTCACTCATCTGGGCAAAAGAAACTTTTGTCAGCAGCAGGGCCGCGAGTATTAGTAGTTTTTTCATTTGTGTAATTTTTGCGTTTAGTTATTTGCTTAGTAGTTCGTCCAGGTAAACTTTTAATACAGGATTTGAAGGGCGCAGACAGCATTTGGCATTCAGCATTTTACCTTCTTTATCGATGACAAGAAAACGGGGAATTCCGGTTTTACCAATCTGGTTAAAGAATGGATTTGCCGATAAGCCTCCCGTCATCCAGAGCTGTTCTCCCGTCAGGTTTCTTTTGTTCATAAAGTTTTTCCAGTCGGCCGCTTTAATATCTCCATTCAGAGACAGGAAAACAACGTCTTTCCCTTCCATCTGATGTTCAAGTTCCTTTAGAAAAGGCATCTCTGCAACGCAGGGATGACACCAGGTACTCCATATGTCTATGAAAATATATTTGCCCTTATAATCTCCTATTTTTACTGTAGAACCATCTGGTTTCTGAAAAGTATAGGCACTGAAATCGCTTCCCGGCAAAGCACCATTAAACTGAGTGTGTTTATCAACCCTGGTTAGGATTGCATTTACTTTTTCAATATTAGCAGGATCCTTCAACAATGGCAGGGCTTCCTTAACCAGGCCCTTTAGTTTAAATACATCTCCTTCCAGAAATGAATGATCTAATAACCTGACGATATAATCCTCTTTTAATTTTTGATTTTCCACGGTCTTTGCAAAATCGGCTATCCAGGTATTTGAATTGCGCACCTTAAGTTTGCCGGCTTCCATTTTAGCATACTTGATCTCATTTATAGTTTTGAACCAATTGTAATACTGCGTAATTTCCGCAAACAGCTGAATGTTCAGATTGTCAAACTTGGCTTTATTGATCGCATCTGTTGTCCCGGATACCTTCAACTCCATGTAAGGCCCGAATACAACATCCAAATACTCTCCTTGTGTATACCCCAATAAAGTAGCTTTTGCACTTTTTACTTCCTCGATTACAGAGGCACTAATAGCCTTTACCCTGTTTTCATAGACCTCTCTGGTGGTGTATTGATTATTTTTATAGTCATATTTTCTTGAAAGGTCCAGGTAAAACTGGTTCAGTTTACTACCTTTCCCACTCAACACTACTTCCTTATTTTTTACGGTGACCAATATGTCGTCACCTGGCTTGAGGTATAAGTTAAATCCCTTTACTTCCGGATCACTTGTCGTCAAAATGCAAAATGAAGGCTTTTCCAGAGTAGTTTCCATACTAAAACTTCCTTTTACAAAACTAGTCCTCCCTTTCTGGATCATCGCAAAATCCTGGATAAAAAGGGAAGCATTTCCCTGTTGCACCGTCATCTCTCCACTTACTGTTGTTTTATTACCTTCTTTGGCTAAAACAGGCAATGAGCTGCCCAGTCCGCAAATTAATGCGGCATATAAAATCAATTTTTTCATAAAATTCTAAATTCTATTTTCTTTCTCTATAGGTGAAGCTCTGTACCTTACCAAAACCTGAAAATGTATAGTTAGCCACCTTAGTCAGTCCTGCTCCGGCAATTTGGATATCAAATTTCTCCAGCATTCCATTCTTGCCTTCCGGAAGTGCCGGATCATAGCTACAAATCAATAACCTATCTGTTTCTGACTCAGGGTATTTTTGGAAATTCGAGTAATAAATCTGGAATTTCATTGCACTGACTTTAGAAGCACCATAATCGAATACCTCTCTGCTTGAAGCTGTAGCTAAAGATGCAGCTGGATTATATAAATAAACTTTACCACCCACATTATAAAAAAGATACTTCGAAAAATTACTCACGGTAAGGTTTTCTGCCTTATCGAAATCCGTCGATACAATTTCCTGATAAGCCAGCTGTTTTTCGGTGCCGGTTTCCCAACGGGCCCAATAACACTTAAGCGATACCGGGTCTCTCAATACGGCAACCACTTCCCTTTTGTTTACCCCGTTCATGTACAACAGGTCCATACCCGTATTCACAAAAGGAAACAAGAAAGGTTTAGCCGCATTCCCGACAGGTGGGTTGGGAACTGCTACGATTGGCACACTGGGGCCAGTTTGTTTTAAGAACCGCTTATTGGTAATGTCATAAAACCAGCTGGTTGATGTTGCATTCGGTGCCGGAACTGAATTTTCGTAGGCTCCGATGAACGGGGCTACTTTGTATTTTCCAGTCGCATCTACGTTAAGTTCCAGACCGTACTTAGTAGCGGGGTTAGTAGCGGTCATGTATAAATCTCCGGTTGACGATATCATATAGCAGGTACTACCAGGTAGCGTACTGCCATATACGCGTTTGATCAGATCAACATGGAAATCTTCAGGAAGAGATGATCCGCTTAACATTTCCTTTTTTACGTTATACTCAGGTTTCCATATATAATTATCATGATGCACTCTATCGGTACTTTGGTCTGTCCCTAAATAAATTGCCCAGGGTAAATTAATTCCAAATCCTCTAAGAGGACCGCATTCATAACTGTAAACCACTTTCGGCTTCCCTTTTAATGGCATACCAGGGTTTGAATTTCCATACAAATCTGTTACAGCCACCATACTACCATCAGCTTGTTTAGAGAGCATATCCAGTCTGGCACTACCATTAACCTCTGTCATTAGCAACCAGCCCTCCATATTTGCCACTCTAACCGAAATTTGAAACCGCTTTATAAATTCCACTCCTGTTTCTTTATCGGTAATTTTATAAGTGGTAGCATAATTACCCGGACCAAGGGTTACAAAATAATCCAGGTCTTTTGTGATGGCCAGTATAGTTTTTTTAGGAGAAGGGTCATTGGTCAGATAAGACCATTCGTATTTATAACGGTCCGGGTTTTTTACGTCAGGATCCAGCGTAAAATCAACTTTAGGTGTGATTTTTAACTGGCTGAGCATATCCGCAGAAATAGTTCCGTTCAAATCTGGAAAATTAACCTTATTGATTTCGTGGTAATCATAATTCCCCAAATCCTTTTTGCTACACGAAGTGGTGAATAAGGTGGCAGCCGCTAGTAAGCAGGCATAAATATATCTTTTTAGCATAACATTCATCATTGATTAGAAAATTAACAATTACTGTGCATTAGGTCCCATTACCATACGGGTAGTCCCATTTTTCTCGTAAACCGGAGTACCTGCTGCCGCCAATTCATTTAAACGACGCTGAGCAAACTTACCATAGCCATTTATCTCTCCTATGTCCTGAGCTGTTTCAAAATACCTTGGCGAAATACCAAACAAATCACAGATGAAAAACAGCTTTTCACGGGAATATGTACTAAACGCGGCATCTAACCAGTATTTAGGCTTTGAGTCTTTGTCATCAAATAAAATTTTAGCCCTGACCGTACTAATGGGTTTACCGCCTACAATACGGGATTTAAGACCATTGCCAAAATTCTGATTGGCCTGCAATTCAAGGGCTAAAGCAAGACGATTGGTGATGATATCAGGGGAACGGAACAGCTTTACTTTAATGGTATCCCTGTAAACCCCTTTTTTGATCACAAATTTTTCAGGCAGTTTTTCAAAATGCTTACCCTCAATAGCTTCTAACATCGGAATAGCCGGTGTAGTTGCGTTACCATCGTGATCATACAACAACTCTTCCTGAGATAAATGCCCTAACACCAGTTTATATTCTCTGTCATGATCCACAGCAAGCCCGGATGTTGCTACAATGATATTTACCGTAGTGTCGGGCTTGTTAACATACTGAAATGAGACATAAGATTCATCAAAATTTGGGAGGGTTGATTTCCCTGCGTCAAAAAAATAAACATCAGAGTTTTTATTGTCATAAGTCATCAGTCCCTTTTCACAGGATAGGAGTGAAACTGTCGCAAATAATAAAGTGATTTTAAATATGAATTTTTTCATGTTTTTCTTGCTTAACGATTTTCAATTTCAACATTTGGAATCGGGATAACATATTGCGCAGGCCCCATTGTAATTGGCGCATCTGTATCAGATACTTTACTGCCATTTGGTATGACCGCTGTGTTGGTTCGCTTATAATAATAGAATAACTGACCTTCTCCCAGAAATTCCTTTTTGTACTCTTTCCGTATTTCAGCTTCCGTAGCAGGTACAGAATTAGTAGTGATATCTATACCTCTTTGATTCCTAACCTTATTCAAATAACCGCTGGCTATATTCGGATCACTCTCACATTCCGCAGCGATATAATACATTTCGCTAAGTTTTAACAACGGAATTGTATTTCTGAAAGGCTTGGTCCTGTCCTCCACATCAGCGTACTTTAAAAATGTTCTATAGATTTTACTTCCGGGTACATCCCAAAACTGCGATGAATATCTCCAGTCGGCACTTGCATCTGCATACAAGGCAGTCAGGCGTTCATCCTTTGGGGCCAGGATAGCGTTATCGGCCAGGCCACCACTGAAAAGCTTCAGGTAACCATTAGACGTACTGGACAGGTTATCATTATAAATCCCCAGGATCATTTCTGTTGAGAAAATCCTATCCGGATTTCCCTTTTCGTTCAGGAAAAACTTATCTACCCATGGAAACAGAGCAGAATTGTCAATAAGAACTTTTGCGCAGGCTAAGGCCGCTTCTTTATTGCCTCTGTACAAATTCACCCTTGCTTGCAGCGCCTTTACCGTATAATAATTAAATTTATATTTTTTGCCAAAAGTCATTGTTTTATCATTTGAAAGCAGACTTTCAGCCTTACTTAAATCAGACATGATAAGACTCATCACTTCATTTGCCGGCAAGAAAGGATTTACCGTAATTTCAGCAGAAGTATTATAAGGGATGCTTTTCAGAACAGAATCAGGCGAATTATACATAGGACCGAATAAGCGCAGCAGATCAAAGTGCAACATTGCACGCATAGCAATAGCTTCGCCCCGAAAGGTAGTGCTCGTCTGAGAAGTCAGCACGCCCGGATTCTTATCCATTCCTGAAATCAACCTATTGGCATTAAATATCGCATTGTAAGCATTTGTCCAAATTTCTGCAGTTTTATTGGCTACCTGGCCGGAAGTATACTGATATTGCGAATAGGTATAATACGAACTTAGTGTCGCACCATAGGTCATGTTATATTGTTGGGCCAGAATGTCGGGAATGGTCAATGTAAGGTTTTCACCATATAATTGTGCGGTACCCAATTTTACGTAAATACCATTTAAATACGCAGCAGTATTAGCTGCCGAACTAAAAACCTGTTCTTCCAGCAGCCTGTCTTCCGGCTTCAAATCCAAAAATTTTGTACATGACGAAAGCGAAGTTGCAGCGAAGGTAGCAGCGATTAAATATTTGTATATTTTTCTCATTGTCTTTGTATTTTAGAATGAAGTTCTTAAACTAAATGAAATTGAACGTGCAAACGGATAGTCTGTTCCGCGCTCGCGTTTAACCGTCGAAAAACGTGCAATATCGTTGGCATAAGCTGAAAGATTTAAATTCTGCAAACCAACAGCCTTCATCCATTTAGAATTTTGGAATACATAATTCAGATTAATTGACTCAATAGAAAGTGTGTTTTCTTCCTGAAGAAAACGGGATGACATTGGCGTTTCCGCGGTCAATGAAATACTTCTGAATTGAGAAATGTCTCCTGGCTTTTTCCAACGATCATATAAAGCCCTTTTATCCTGGTTATTAACAATATCATTGTAATCAATATTTTCTACTTTATTCAACAGCGCAGCATTGAAAACATCTGATTTAGCCCTATAACGCATCATAAATGACAACGATACGTTTTTATAGTTGATATTATTTGAAATCACACCTTCCAAAAACGGCTTGGCACTGCCAACTTTAGGCTGATAGGCTTCTGTATAATCAAGTGTATGTTCCCCGTTTTCTTTTAAGTATACTTCACGGCCGGTAGCCGGGTCAATACCTAAAGATACCGCGGTGAACATATCATTAGGACTAGAACCATTTCTGAAGCGCGTTAAGGCTTTTGCGCTGATCTGTTGTTTATCAAGCTTCTCCAAAGCATCTCCGAACCCGCCGTATTTACTGTCCGTTCTGGCGCCCATAATTCCAACTCTCCAAACAAAACGATTACTACGGTTATTAATTACCGCATAAGTCAGGTTAAACTCTCCGCCTTTAGTATATAAATGACCCACATTGAAATTATAACTTGAAATACCGGTAGAAGTTGGATAATCAAAAGCGACAATCTGATTATCCGTATTTTTGGTATAATAAGTAACAGAAGCGGTTAAACGGCTATCAAATAAAGCTAAAGCAATACCGCTACTAATCTGAGTTGTTCTCGATGGCAGCAAATCAGGATTACCAAGAGATTGAAGTGATATACCCAAACCGGCCTGGTTATAGTTTTTTAGATATTGATAAATACTTGTCGACACCGGGGCACCCATTACCTGATTTCCCGTTACACCAATGTTTGAAAAAAGTTTCAAACGGTTGATGAATTTCAGGTTATTTTTCATAAAACCTTCGTTCTGAACGTTCCAGCCAATGCCTGTTGACCAATACGGAGACCATGGATTATTCCTTCCAAAACTTGTTGATCCGTCTATGCGGTAAGAAGCATCAAACAAATAACGTGAAGCATAGGCATAGTTAACTGATCCTGTACCATTTACATTACGGTGCGCGGAAGTATTAGCGGTAGGTAAACCATTGAGTTCATAACCATAGGCAAATCTTAAAGCAGGCTCAACATTGGTAGGAAATCCCTGAGCTATAAAAGATTCTGATCTGGAATAATTATGGCTCAACTGGCCTCTGATATTGGCGGTAACGGAATGATTCTTTGCAAATACATTTCCATAAGAAATTAAAGCATTGGTACTGTATGAAAAGCTATTGGATTTTGAATTGGAGTACTTACCCCTCAGCATCGGTACCAACGAAGAAAAAGAGGTATGATCAGGCGATGTGAATACATCCGTTTCGCCTACGCCTTTAGCTATAGAAAATCCACCGTTTAATCTGAGTTTTGAAGAAATATCATAACGTACACTCAAATTATTATTGATTCTCATCCCTTCATTTTCATTTTTAAATGGCAATGAAGCATTGTAGAGTGGATTTGCAATTGAGATACCTGTGGTTATGTAAGGATTACCAATTACAAAAGTCCTCGAACGGTCCAGATCAGGTTGTGTACTTTGTTTCTCGTAATAAGGATTCGCATTTACATAAGACTGAAAGCCTCCGTAAGGTGATTCATTACTTTTATTACCGTCTACAGAAAATGAGTTGTTAATATTAACCTTGCCTTTTCTATAAATAAGGTTAACATTACTGCCCCATGAATTACGGGCTGATCCTTTCATTACTCCTGGGTTCGTTTTGTAATTAAAACTCACACTGTATTGAAAAGCCTCATCACCCCCGCTTGCATTCACAGAATGGTTTACAGATACGATATTACGAACGGGTTCTGACAACCAATAGGTATCTACACCGCGGGCTACATCTATCAAATGCACATTGTATATAGAGTCTAAGGGGATTTGTCCTACAGCATCCAATGCCGTATATCTTCCTGAAAGTCTTTCAAACTCCAGTTTTTCCGCAGCATTCATCATGTTATAAACAGACAAATCCGGGCCTTCAAACCTCATATCGTTGTTATACGTAAAACGCAGTTTTCCAGGTATAGGTTTAACAGTTTCTATAACAATTACACCATTTGCCGCTTTTGATCCGTATAGGGCTGTTGAGGCCGCATCTTTAAGAATCACTACAGATGCGACGCGGTTCATATCCAGGTCAATAATAGTTTGCAAGTTGGTTTCAAAACCATCTAAGACAAACAAAGGCTGGTTAGGATCTGTTCCAAATTGATCTTTTAAAGAAAGCTCAGAAGTTGTTGTTTTACCACGAAGCTCCAGTGTAGGCAATACATTGGGGTTAGATCCTTTTAATTCATTATCGAGAACTAAAAACGCCGGATCTAATGATTTTAAGCTGGCGATAATGTTATTGTTACCTACCTGTTTCAGTTCGGCACCTGAGAAAGTAGCCGTGGCCCCTGTAAAACTTTCTTTGCTCCGATTTATACCTGTACCGGTAATTACCACGTCATCAAGTTTACTAACAGCAGGTTTAAGTACAACATTTAAGACAGTTTTATCCCCAACAGGCAATGTTTTTGATTCAAATCCGATATAAGAAAAGATAAGCTCATCTGCATTGTCATTCAGGATAATGGAATACTTTCCCTTCAAATCCGTTCTTACTACCAGATTTAGTTTCTTGCTTCTGATCGCCACACCAATTAATGGTTCGCCATTTTCATCAGTTACAATACCGGTAACTACACGTTGCTGGGTTGCTGATGCGTAATTGGTCTCAAAAGGTTTTGCCCTTACAACGATAGTTTTCATTTCTATCTCGTATACAAAAGGCTGATTTTCAAAAGCTTTATTCAATGCCTCTTTTATAGAAACATTTTCAAGATTTAGATTGACCAGCCCGGCATCCTCCAAAATAACGTCGCGATAAATAAAGTCATAACCCGTTTGTTTACGGATTTCTTTAAATATGTTCGCCAATTTCGCATTCTTCTGCTTCAACGTCACGACCTGTCCATAGGTCGTTGCACTGACCTGCAAAACTGCAACTGTTAATAACACAATAATTAGCTTCATTACCAGCAAAATTTTAGCTGTACAGGCCCGAAGCTTATACAGTCTTTTAAAGTAAAAATTCATACATTTGGTTTAGTTTAAGACGTGATTGCCAGGTATTTTAGTCGATAGTTTGGCATTCCCGTGATTTGAATTAATAATTGGCCGGGAGTGTTCCACCACTCCTGGCTTATTTTTTTTAAGCTATACTCGCAAAAAAATTCAGGTTCTTTCTCTCATTAGTTGGTTCTTGGTTAGTTTCTATGGTTAATTTTGGTTTAGTCCTTATTCATTACTCTTATTCTAGATCCCTTCACTTCAAATTTGATATCTCCTGTTGATGCTAAACTTTTGAGAATTTCAGAGATATCTTTGGATCTCGACATCTGACCGCTAAAAGTCAATGTCTTATTTACACCCTGATCATAAACTACTTCGGCGTCATACCATCTGGCTATTCTGCTCATGAGTTGCTTCAGGCTCTCCCGTTGAAATATAAAGTCACCGTTCTTCCAGTCGATCACCTGTTCTACGTCTTTTTCAACAACAGCGATACCTTTTTCTGTCTGCACGGCCTGCTCTCCCGGACTGATCGTCACTTCTGCATTCTTTCCGTTCTTTTCATAATCGGACGTCACTTTAACGCTTCCTTCCAGCAAGGTTGTTCTTACCGCAGCTTCATCTGCATAAGCATTTATATTGAAATGTGTACCCAATACTTCTACCTGCTGGCCCCTGCTTTCTACGATAAATGGTCGCTTTTTGTCTTTCGTTACTTCAAAGTAGGCTTCGCCGCTCAGTTTAACCGTTCTGGTGTTCGATCCAGAAAATTTGGGGGAAATCTGCAGTCTACTGGCGGCGTTTAGCCATACCCTGGTACCATCTGGCAAAGTGAAGATATAAGTCTGTCCTTTGGTAGTTTCTGCTGTAAGCTCCACTCCACTCTCCTCTCCTTTGTCATCTTCTTTTGTGTCATTCAGAGCAGAGCGAAGAATCTCTCCGTCATTATAAGCAAGCTGCTCATGCCCTATCACTACCCCACTCTTCGCACCACTCAACTGAATTACTTTACCATTCGCCAATGTGATCGTCGCTCCGTTCTTACCTGGCGCAATATCATTCATCACCATGCTTTTGTCATCCAGAGTATCGCGAAGGATCTTATCGCTATTAAAAAACCAAACACCTGTTACCACAAGCACCGCTGCCGCAACCGCAGCCGCTATGCGTGGCCATAATACAATGCGCTTAACCTTATGTTCTCTGATTCCGGAAATCAACTGTGACCAGCTTTCTTTTCCAATTCGGTTCATCTCTTCACCATCAGTCTCAGAAAAAACAGGCTGTTCTTTTTTTTCTACCGCTTTTATATATAGCATCTCGACTTCGTTACTTTCTTCAGGAGTAGCTTCCCCTGATAAATAACGATCTACTAGACGTTCCGACCTTGTTTTAGAATTTTCCATAATTATCCTCTAAATACAAGACACTTGTCAGTATAGCAAGGGGACATACGAAATGATTTTTTTTATTTTTTTTGTTCCAGTATCGAAATCAGCAATACGGAAAGACCCGCATAATCGCTGAGCTTAAGTTTAAGCAGCTTTACAGAGCGCTGGATTTGTTTCTTTACCGCTTCCTCTGTCATACCTAGTCTTTCAGCAATTTCTTTATTGTTCAGAAACTCCTTACGGCTCATTTCAAAAATTTCCCTGGATTTAGGAGACAATTGCGCTACTTCTGCATCAATCAATGCCATGAGCTGGCGCTCATCAATCGTTTCAATGGTTTTATTGTCCAATTCATCCATTTCGGCAGCAATCAGGTCCATGAAATTACTATTGGTCTTATTTCTGCGCACAGCATTCAGCACCCTGTTTCTCATTCCCCGATATAAATAACCCTTTAGATTGGTCTTTACATCCAGTTCCGCTGATTTCTCCCAGAAGGCAAAAAAGAGGTCCTGCACCATATCTTTGGCCTCATCCTGCTCAGCAAGAATCTTAAAAGCATGGAGATAAAGCATGTGCCAATACCGTCGGTAAATTTCCGTAAATGCCAGTTCGTCTTTCTTTTTAAGAAGAAAGATCAATTCCTGCTCAGAATATACGCTGTAAGCGACCATGATTAATTTTTGCAGTAGTGTCTGTTTTTTTTCTTGTCTTTAAGAACACTATCATTATTCCCCCTTAGCTTAAAGTTACAAATATTCAGCAAGATTATATAAGTTATTCCAGAAAATCCAACTACAACGAAAATAAATATTAGTTTTTATTGCTAAAAGGGATTAGAACATACTTTCGGTTATCTCCTTACAAAAACTTTATGACCTGTTTTTTTTCAGGTAAGCAGAGATAATAAAACACAACGATTATAAGCCCGCTGCATTTGGAATCTTTGACTTATAACTGTATCTTCAGTTATGCGTATCTCACTCAAAACCTCCGGCCTATTATTGTTATGGTCGTCAATAATCGGCTTTTGCTTCTGGCAATGGACTCCAAAGTTTAACAGGTACAAAGCTCCAGTAAAAATTGTTGGTATACAATGGAATGATTCATTGTTCAAGCATCTTCCCAAAGGAATGGACACCAGTATTATCGTAAAAGACAGCAAAGGAAATCCCCTGACCTTTCGTCAATACATCGTTCCTGTTTTTAATCATGAAGCAATGATTTTCCAGGACCGTGGTACCTGGCGATTACACCGGCTGACCAAAGAAGCCAATGATTCTATGGCAAACAACGATGATGTGGCTGCCAGAAGGGACAGAGCCGCGGCATACAGAACTCCTGACACAGAACAAGAATGGATAGTCAAACTGGACAACATCGCTCACACGCTTTCAATGGCAGATCATATCCTGGTACTTAAGTCGAAGCGTAAAATGATCATAAGCAGAAAAAACCAGCCTGTTGTATCATTTGACATTGATCTCGGTTTTAATCCGGTGGGCAATAAAGAAACTGATGGAGACGGAAGAACCCCGGAAGGCATCTATGACGTTGAAGAAAAACGCGTTAGAAGAGATAAATTTCACAAGAGTTTCTGGATTTCATATCCTAATGAAACAGACAAAGCAATAGCGAAAAAGAAAGGACTAAAACCGGGTTATAGCATTCTGATTCATGGTACCACAAATGCGAGAGTCAACTCAAAAGACTGGACTGCTGGCTGCATCGCCCTGCAAAACGATGACATTGACCGCCTTTTCGAGATTGTAAATTCTGGAACAGTTATCGAAATACAAAAGTAATTTCTCAAAGCTCAGCTTAATTCTAACCACTTCTATCATGTGGTCGATATCAAATGTTTTTTCAATATAGTCATCAGCTTTACATGCTTTGGCCTTTTCAGACAAGTCGGGAGATGTAGAGGTCAGCACGGTCAATACATGATCAAAATAGGTAAACAGCTGTCTCTTGGCTGGTTAAAGAAACCGTGTAAAAGTAAAACAAGTCTCTGTTGCATCAGATTTTACTGTCAAAGTCCCATTATGAGCCTTGGCGATCTCTGAAGCTATATACAACCCAAGTCCCAATCCGTTTTGGCTGGCCTGGGAATCTTCTCTGTGAAAAGGGTGAAAAAGATAAGGCATTGCTTCTTTAGGAATAGGCTTACCCTGATTGGACACGGCTATCTCCCAGAAATCTTTATTTACGGTAGCTTTCAGCAGCACAGGTGCATCGGATGAGCCATGGGTAATTGCGTTTGCAAGCAGATTTGAGACCAGCTGAGAAAAGCGTGCAGGGTCACATTCTACCATCTGGCTGATGTTGAAATCGGATTCGATCCTTACTTCAGGGTATACGATGATCAGTTCATCGCTGATCTGGTTTAGCAGTTTTTCCATATCCACAACCACAGGACTGATCGGTATTCCTCCTCCTAAACGCCCGCGTGCCAAATCCATGATGTTATTGATCATCTCATGCATCCGCTTAGAGCCAGACTGCACTATATTGACCAGCCGCTCCTCTTTTGCGCCAAGTTCGGTCCTTGCCAGCATTTGTGCAGCACTCATAATACCGCCAAGCGGGTTGCGCAGGTCATGTCCCAACACTGCCATGAACTGCTCCCTGATGATTGCATTTTGTTGCTCAGCATCTAATCTCGTCTCTGCAAGTTGTCTGGCCATTTGAAGGTTCTCTTCATAAAGCCTTCTATCGGAAGCCCTGAATAAGGTAAAACGCATGAAAACAGGCTGATCATTATCAGCCTTTCTTTCATAGCCGTTGAGATAAATGGGCATTTTTCCATTACCTCTATCAGCAAGTTCAGCAGCTACTTCATCAAAATATCCCTGCATACGCAGCAATGGCCAAAGATGCGTTTCAAAATATATCCTTCCGCCGACTGCCAGAAGATCTGAGAAGCGTTTGCCTGAAAAATCGTCTGGCGAACTGTTCAGCCATTCTGCTGCACGCTGGTTTATTCTTGTTATCCTCCCTTCTCCATCGGTAATTACAAAGCCGCATAGTGAGGTTTCAAAAAAATCTTCGAAGTCCTGGGCAAGTAAGGCCAATTGTGGATTTGCCTGATCAGCCATGTAAATATGCTTTGATGGCCGCCACGGTTTCTTCCGGAGCACTCAGGTTAGGGCAATGCCCTGTAGCATCCAGGATCACCAGTTTACTGTTTGGCATGTGTTCATGCATATAATGACCTACCTCTACCGGTGCGATCACATCGCTGCTGCACTGCAGTATTAGGGCTGGCACCTTTGTATCCGGCAAAATATGGCGTTTATCGGTCAGAAAGGTGGTACTTGCAAAATGTCTGGCGATCTCGGGATCTGTTTTGCAAAAGCTGTTTGCCAGCTCAGTTCCGAGTTCTTTCCTCTCAGGGTTACCCATAATGACCGGAGCCATTGTCGTAGACCAGCCAAGGTGATTATTATTCATCGCTTCAAGCAACTCATCAATTTCGGATCTGCTGAAGCCTCCGACATAGCCATCCTGATTAATATAAGATGGTGAAGGACTTACCAGCACCATGGATTTGAAAAGTCCGGGAGCAATTCCCGCGGCTATAAGCCCCATAACAGCGCTAACAGAATGCCCCACGAAAATCATATCACTGATGTTCAGTTCTTCCGAAATCTCTATGATATCCTGAGCGTAGCCATCCAGCGTATCGTATTTCTTATAAGAATAAGCTGAAAGACTAGAGTTTCCGGCACCTACATGATCGAAAAGCACGATCTTATAGTCATCTTTAAAAGCAGGCCAAACGTAACGCCACATATTCTGATCACAGCCGAAACCATGGGCAAACATCATCACACTTTCGCCCGTTCCCGTGACTACTACATTATTTCTTTTAAGGGCATTCATAACAGGCATATCTGTAAAGATAACGTTTATTTGCATAAGCTAACGGCCACAAACAAAACCCGGATTATGAATACCAGGTTTCCAGGTTGGATCACTCACTCCCACCTTACCTAACCTTTACTCCAACTAACTTTTCCAGATCAGCTATTAAAGTTTTTGGAGAGTCCGGTCCCGGCGCATCCGGGCTAACCACCTTTCCTTGTTTATCAATCATCAGATAATGCGGTATCCCAACTATTTTAAACCGCTCGGCCAAAACATTATACTCATCATCTGTCAGTTTTAAATGTATTCCGCCTAAGCCTTTGTTTGCAATAGTAGCTTTCCACGATTCTTCAGAGCAACGGTTAGCCAGAAAAAGAAACACAACATCTTCATCCTTAAAATGTTCCTGAACCAGCTTTGAAGCAGGCATAGCCGCCATACAAGGAGAACACCATGGAGCCCAAAAATCTACATAAATCACTTTGCCGGCATATTTTTTAATTACATTTTCGAATCCCGTCAATTGTGTATCCGTTATTAATGTTGCTTCTGTCTTCTGGTTGGCCAGGTACCGCATTATTTCCTCGCGTTTCATTCTGATCTTCGATTTAAACCAGGGCTCAGCGATTAATTTTTCATCCCACAATGCATCAAATTCCTTTAACTGGTATCCGTTCAGCGCATCTAAAAATAACCGCGTAAAAAACACGTCCCGTGTAAACCCTGTGGTTTTATGCTGTATGTTCCACATGATTAATTTCGCCAGGCTGATAATATCACGGTCACCGGCCGCTTTTTTAAAAAGTATAGCACTATCAGGACTGAAATCACTGGTTACCTTACGGTAAAGTTGAGATACGAAGTCCGAATGCCGCCCTGAAATTATCGACCTGTCATTCATATCATATATCTTCAGCTTCTGTGGGTCTTCCATTTCATCGATCAGCGACTGGTAGCGCTTCTGGTCATCAAGCAACTTTTGGTTGCCGACTGCGGCAACGGTAGTGTCAATAGTTAAATTCAAACTATCCCCTGGATTAAATAGCAGTGGATATCTGTAATTCCGATACAGCAATGTTACCTCCTGGGCATAGGCTATGCCAGTTTTAAATTTAAAAGTCCCGTCTGTATTGATATTTACTACCTGTCGTGCCATCTGATCCTCTAAAGGCCGAAACAGGAGTAAAAAAGACTTATTGTCGGCAGCCGGATTATAATTGACAATCCTTCCCTGCAAACCCGTAGTACGTTCCTGCAAAACCTGAGCATAGACACTCGCACCAAAAAACACCAATGCAAAACCAATACAAAATCTAATCAAAGCCTGGCTAATTGAAAAAGGAAACATAATATCTGGATTTAATGGTTGCGAGTATTGTACCCTACTCTTGATCAGTTAGACTACGCACCAGAAATTTTGTTGCAATGCTATGATCTTTTTCTTTACCTACCCCAATCTGCAATTACCATTATCTGGTATGTCTATTCATTTTCCCTTCCTTTCGGACAGAATCTTTAAATATTCCGGTGGAAGACCAGCTTTACCAATTACCTTTTTAGAATCTTCAATTTTTCTTTTAACAAATGGATCATTACTATGATCCTTCATATTGTTATCAATGGCAATTGTGCCCTGTTTAATTTTCATAATTAAATGAGCTTGCTATTTTTTTAAACGCTCGGCCTGGATTTTCAATAAATCAGCAGGTAGGCCAGCCTTCTCCAGGAAAACCTTTGCTTCTTCAGCTTTCTTCACAAAATAGGGATCTTTACTATAGTCCCTCATATTAGGGTCTACTTTAGTACCGAATTTATTTTTAATATCCATCTTACTTCTTTTTAACATACAAATATAATTATAATCGACGTAAAGCAATGAATGCTACATAATTGACATTTTTTTCAAACTCAGACCATTCATCATCTTTAAAACCATATATATAGAACACTTTTTTTAATTCGTTTAAATTTGCGCTTATTGCAATTTGATACAAACGTGTCCTTGAAATTGTACTTCCACGTGCATGCACAAAAGCATAAGGATGATGAAACGTAAATTCCCAGGTCAAAGCTGCTACGGTCGCCAAAACTTTATCTCTGTCATTGTTATTAGATACGGAGAGATCGTCTATGTCCCCCGTATTAGGATTAAGATCGCCGAAACCTAAATTATATACAATCCTGCCCACAATTTTAATATTCTGTGGCGTAAAAGCCACAACCTTCTTAATTTTTCCTTTTGGCCCTTCGCTAAAAAATTCAAAATCCATACCGGATGCATCAGAGATATAGCCATAACGTTCCTTATTCATCAATGCAAAGATAAAAAAAACTTCACAAATTAACCAATACGAAATATTTTGTATTTATTATCAACATCCTGAATTGTAATGTAGAATTCTGTTTTTCTCTATGCCTTCTCCTTTCGCCATGCCTTCGGTATGCTTTCGTATCTACTAAAGCCCTTCACAACCCTTTCATAGGGGCTACTCAAGGGTTGGAAGGGCTACGGCTTTTCAAAGAGCTATGTAGGAATTGGATAGTGATTTCATTTTGAGTGTCGTTACACGAACGCAGGCCGAAAGGAGACCAAACGCAATGCGAAACCAGCATATTTTTAAACACAAATAAATAACCGCTGTCCGGGATATTAATAGCCCGCAGCATCTCTATTGAACCTGTACGTTTGCACCAAATCATTTATTATGGGAACATTAGACAACGGGGCATTTCCGTTTGGAGCCGAAACATTTAGAACAGACCATACATGCCTACATTGCTTTTGTTGGAGATGACAGGTTGAGTGTAAGTGGCAACTCCGGTAATTCATCTGAAGCACACTTGCATTTTCACATTCAGGACAAAGAAGATTTCACCATGGCCACGGGTATAAAGTGTTACTTTGACAAGCTTAAAGTAAACGGTACTGCCGAAACAGAATATTCACCTATTAAAGGCGACAAAGTGAGCCTCGGAAATTAAGCAGGATATATTTAGCAACTTTCACTTTTGTTAAAAACAGTTTCATCTGAAATTCCAATATTCTGAATCACGTCATCCTAATCACGTCATCTCGAACGAGGCACGAGGAGAGATCTTTGTACCATGCAAACGACAAAGATCTCTCCTGTCGTCGAGATGACGAACCTCTCCGCCCTTTACTTCATAAAATCATTCCTCAGCAAATCCAGCATCCGTTCCAGTATCCCTTCAATAGCATCACATACCTTTGGCTTCGGTCTTCTGTTGTTGTCCAGACTTTTCAACGAAATCTCTTCAGTACCAACTGTGGTCACATTCGCCGCGAAGAATCCCATAGTGGCTTTCATCTTGCCCTTCTCTACAGGAAATACGCCCGTGCGGATGAACAGTTCTATGAATAAAGCCAGTTGGCTTACCGACAAACTAAGCGGCAATTTAAAATCAAACTTCTCCGCCCTTTCTTTAAAGTTCTGCACCGGCTCGGCAGGAAGTTCCGATAAATAAACCAACTCACCTGAAATGTAATGTTCCAGCAACTCCCTTATTCCAGGTCTGCCTGGCTTATAAAACACATTGGGCTTTACATCAAGGGGTTTTATTTCTTTCAAATACCAGTTGAACCGCAGCACCTGTTCTTTCACTGTTTGATGACCGTCTACATCCGCAGCAATGAATTTCCTGCACCAGGTAAAGAATGTGCTCTTATTAAAGTTCAGGTAAATGAGTTCCACCACCATTTTCCTGTTCCAGTCTTTGATCTTATTGCTTCTTAGTACATTTAACAAATGTGCCATCAGCAATTTGGTATACTTCTGCTCTAAGTAACTACAGGTTTCCAAAACACAATGGCCAGAAACATAATCCAGGATCAATTCCTGCAATAAAGGATCTATCTCTTTTGAGCGCAGCTTTGCCTGCAATACATTCCGATCTTCCATCAGCTGCCTGGCAGAGCCAATCCTGAAACTATCCGGCACCGGCAGACTCAGGTCAAAATACTTGCTCAGGTCTTTTTCAATGTAATTCAGAATGGTTTTCACTCCGGCTTTTAAGTGCATATAAACATCAATACACCCTTCACACAACCTTACTTCGTTGAAAATTTCAGCAGCTTCAGGCCTGATGATCGCATAAATAAGATCCAGAATACTGATAGCACCACTTACATGCAATTGGATATATCTTTCCAGATGAGGATCATCATATTCATCACACAGCACATTTTTAATGGTGTCAGTGATCCTCGAGGTTTCAATGTCAATGCTGAGCTTTAGCGCTTCAATAGGTCTTGTTTTTAATGTAGTTTCAATGTTTTTAGGATGAAGGTCGTTCTTTAACAATCTTTCAAACTGCGTTAATTCAAATTTTGCTTTGTTAGTCATAAATAATTAGAAAATATTAAAATTTTTATTCCTGCTTCGGCTTAGTTAGCCGTTTTAGCATTGTATCCCTTACGATATAAAAAACTTTAATCTTCCCTATGACCAAAAAAACCGCAGTCCAATGCGGTTTTTTCATTTAGTCCCCTCCTCTTTTGTCATCCAGAGCATCGCGAAGGATCTCAATTCCTTGAAGGTTTTCTCAAATTGTTGATTGGTTTGCCCCAGCCGTCACGCTGCTCTCAAAGACATAGCGAACTGGGAACCAACCGAAAACCATAATATTTAAAAGAGCAGGGGCAAAAAAAATAAATTATGTCAAAAACGCCCCCGCTGCTTTTATACCTTCCCTCCCATATCCTTTATCATTTTTTCTCTCTTCAATAAATGCTCGGTCTGTATCATCCTGATCTTTTCCAGCAACGCATTCTCTTGCTTCAACTTCTCCCTTTCACCCTTTACAAAATCCAACTCCATCATCACCGATTCGTAGAGTTTCTTATAACTAAGTCTCATAATGTTTAATTTTCTTTTCCTCCATACACCAACGCATTCTCAAAAGTCTTTAAACAGTGTTTCGCATTTTCCGCTAACTTCATACCTGTTTGTGTTGTCCCGTTGTTATTCCCATCAACTCCGCTCTCATTTGCTCAGCCTGGGTACCATGAAGTTCCAGGATATTCTGACCTATTTTATCAACGCTCAATACCTTTACTACACTTCCCTTCGCCACGAAAAAGACATAAGCTTCATTCAATTTGGGCATATGCCCGGCTTCTCTGTGTACGATCTTACTCAGGCCAAGCATCCCTAAACGGCCATCAACAGGATACTGGAATACCTTCAGCTTCCGATCTCCAATGACGGATCGGAATAATTCATTGTTTGGCAATTTTATTGTTCTATTCATCATCTTTATACGTAGCGTCATCCTGAATTTATCATGCCGGACTTGATCCGGTATCAGGATCTCATTTTTGCTATCTTTATTAATAACAAAGGTTTTGGGAGAGCCTTGATCAACAATCTCACTCTTTTAAGTTTAAATTATAACTCCCCCAAACCTTTGTGTTTTTCATAGGTAAACAATCTTATCCGGTTAAAACCGGCTTTACTGTCCTGTTCATAGGTTTTTGCTCGTTATGATTAAATCACTAAGACGTCTACTTTCTTCCGCATCTTTGGGCTTCACAATCCTATCAATAGCCTCCACAATCGCTTTTAACTTCTTTACAGGCATTGGCCCATAAATATTAAGCACAGTTTGCTTATCGCAAAATGCAACACGGGCAAAGAGTGGCTTATCTATTTTAGTTTTAGTACTCATTTTTATCTCTTTTAATTTTCAATTCTTCTCCTACCACCCCGGCTTCGCCACCCCTCCTTGCGAAGTAGGGGACTTTAGATCATCCATCCCCTCCTTACGAAGGAGGAGTACCCGTAGGGGGAGGTGGTAAAGATTACTCCAGCTGTTCCGCTTCCTCACGGCCGATGGAAAGCACCCTCATAAATTGCTCAGAAGTAACGCCATCCTCATTAATCCGAATCAGGGCATCAATTGCAAGTGCCATTTCATTTGTCATAGTCATTGTGTTCATTGTTGATTATTTCAGTTCCACACTAAACTCCACTTCCTCCACTGGTAAACATTGGTGCGCATCACAAACCATAAACGCCACTGTTCTGCTCAGCACTACATTTTTGTCATCCAGAGCGTCGCGAAGGATCTAAAAAAGGTGTTGGAAGAGCCTTGATCAACAATCTCACTCTTTTAAGTTTAAATTATAACTCCCCCAACCCTTTATTTTTCATAGGTTACTTACCCTTTCCTTCCCCCAACAACCCTTCAATAATTTCATAAAGATTGCTGCTTAGCGACTTTTCTCCAGGTTTTACAGACATCGTGTTAGTTCCTGATAAAAAATAATCCGTCTTAATAATTTTCCCTTCCTTATCAATCAGAATATAGGCTGGAATAGCAGCCAACGGAAAAACATTCTTCCCTGCCTTATCAATATTATCGATTCCATGGTTCCATTTTGCGCCATCTTGTTCCAAAGCTTTTTTCCATGCGGTTTCATTATTGTCTGTAGAAAGGCCGACAATGTTAAAGCCCTTATCCCTAAAAGCTTCATACACCCGTTTCATTTCCGGGATAGCTTCACGACAAGGCTTACACCAACTTGCCCAAAAATCTATAAGGGTATATTTTGATTTTTCGGCTACTTTATGAATAGAGATCTTCTCGCCTTCAGCAGTACTAAAATTAAAATCAGGAATGATATTTTTATCGGTCACCAATGCATTTATTTGTTTAACTCTTTCCTGTGTTTCCAGTTCATCCAGAAGTGCTTTACCATAATATCCATTCTTAACCCGATCTGATAATTTATTGTAAAGTGCTCTCTTTTCTGCGTTGTCTAAAAAAGAATTGCTATTAATCAATTTCGGCGTCGTATATGCATCAAGAGCGGAATTATAATAAGTTAAAGTAAAGGCCTTATAGCCTTGAACTGCTTGTGCCAACATCGAGCTGTCTGCACCTGCAGCCTTTTCCAGTTCTCGTGCTTTTTTTATTACTTCTTCAGATGATGTCATGTAGTGCTCATACTCTGTAGTTGGCAAAGATCCAGAAATCTCAACATTCGGCCATTTTTTTAATGAACCGGTTAGTTTGATGTCCGAATGATCTAAAACCAGAAGGATCCAATAGTTCTTCCCTTTTTCAAGCTTGACAGTGTTGGTATCAATCAAAACCCAATGGATTTCTCCTTGAGAAGTTAAAACTCCCTTAAATTTAAACTGTCCATTTTTGCTTTCCACGGTTTGAACAGTATCCGCTCTCCCTGTTTTTGGATTGGTATTTATCAAATAGAACATTGCGCCATCTGGTACATCAGTAATTTGAGCACCAATTGTATATCCCTCCAAATTAATTTTTCCCTGTGCTATCACGTAGTTGGCCAGCAAAATCATAGTTAATCCTAGTATTACGATCTTTATTCTTTTCATATTATTATTTTATTTATTTTCTTGTTTTATAGCTTCTACCTGAGCAAATAACTGCCTGCCATAGTAACTATTTTTAGCTTTTTTTGTAAGTCGGTTGTATGCGTTTGCTTTATCAATTTCAGGCCACCAAAAACTAATTAGAAAAGGGGTGTAGTAAGAACCTGGATTCATGCCTATCCATAGATATACCTCTTTTATATAAGTTTGAGTAGCCACATTATAATCTTGTTTTGATAATGCTGTGCTTATCGAATCAGTTTTTTTATTCTCCTCAAATTTTCTATATGCTGCACTAAATGGAGCCTGTACCCGCTGCAGGAAATCAAGATAACTACCACTCTCTATAATTCCAAAATTGCAATCCGGCAAGTTTTCAAAGCTAGCCCTAAGCTGCAGTTTCAGGCTATTATCCATTAATAGTTCTATCCGCTGCTCCTTTCCGGCTATGCCCAAAGTATAGGGTGTTCCAGCTACTTCTACTTTACCTTTAAAAATAAATTTTCCATATTTGGCAATTGCAGTACCTTCTTTTCCTTCCAGTGATTTTAACGAAACGAGAGTACCATCTTTTAAACCACTGATTTCAGCGGAAATCTGGTAACCTTTTTCTTCCTGGCTATAACATGGTAACGCCAATACAAAACACAATAGCAAGAATATCAATTTTATGTTCTTCATAAAGTAAAAATTAGCATCGTTTATTTTGCCAAAAGTTCCTGCACAAGGGGTTCAAAATTACCATTCATCAACACGCCATTATACATCGCCAGTTTACCTTCTTTGTCTAGCAGAAGAAGCTGTGGAACGAACGTAAATCCATATTTTTTGAAGATTTTATCGGCAATACTATTTGGTGCAACATAACCTGATTTATCACTATCGCCGCCAATTAACATTACCGGCCAATCAGCCCCTATTCGCTCATGTATAGCAATGATTTTTTCTTTATCCATATTTGGATTATTAGCGGCAGATATAACAACAAAACCATGAGCTTTATACTTGTCGTATACCTCTTTTATAGCGGGCATTCGTTCTATGCAAACAGCACAGGTATTCGACCAGAAATCTACCAGAATTACTTTCCCCCGAAGCTTTGCCAGATCTATTTCTCTGCCATCTGTAGAAAAATGTTTCAACTCAAATGGCTCATCTTGTAAAGCAAAAACAGACAATTTCTGCATCGCCCATTGTTGAATTTCTCTATGCTTACTATTCTTAAAATACTTAGTAAATGCTATTAAATCTCCGGTATTTAACCCATATTCATTTCTTTGAAAAAATAGACGCTCAACCTGCCGATAAACGTTGGTGTAATTATCGCCTGTTTTAAATCCGGAATAAGTATTTTCCATTACTTTTTTCACACGGGTAAGAAATCGAATTTTATCTCCTCTATAACCGGCATTTGAATTTCTGAACATCTCAAGTTCCAATTCATTTTGTCTGATCCTTTGTTTAGTTTCTTCAGAAATAGTGCGATCTTCCATGATTATTTTTCTAACTTTTAACCGCTCTTCTTCCCATTTTTCAAACAAATTCCAATTAATTGCTGCCGAATAAAAACCTGAGGATGACTCAGCCACTGCTTTTGCTCCCTCGTCGATATTGTCCCAGAAATTTGGCGATGAAATCCAACTACTAGCAATTTGGAACCATTCAACCTTTCTTGCATCATTTGGGAACTGACGCAAAAACCCTAAACCTAAATCCAAATATTTACGTGCGGCATTTTCCCTTGCAACTTCTTTCTTGACCTTGTTCGTTTCGTTGTAATCAATAATCGATGCTTTTGATAAAGTATTCCATGCCACATCTGCCTCAATTTTATTCAAAGCCTGGCCGTTCATCTTTATTATTGAGAAAAAGACAATCGCTATAATCAGTGTTATTATTTTCATATTTATCTGTTTTAAATATGTGTTGATTTAAATTTTTTGGCATGGCTAGCGCTTAACACCTACCATTTTTAGATGATTAAAGAGTCTTTGTCATCCCGGCTTTCGAGAAATCTAGATTCTTCGCATTGGCTCTGGATGACAAAGGTTTTCGGACTCTATCTCACGGCCATCCAGGATTTTGCTTCATTCCCGTTTGCTGAATAATATCATCCGGTATTGGGAAGGTATATTTATAGCTATTGGGTTCCAAGGTATATTCAACACCAGCTACAGTTCTTGTTAATGTTACGGCATATCGTGGATCTTTATTCAAACGACGTAAATCCATCCAGCGTGTCCCCCTAAACACAAGTTCCTTTCTCCTTTCCATAAGTATAATGCTTAATGCCTCATCAGCGGTACTTGCAGTAATAATGGGGTAAGGGACATTTTTATCCCATCTTTTTACGATCAAATCATTTAAATCTTTTAGTGCGTCATTAGTGCGACCTGCACGAGCACTACATTCTGCCCGGGTTAAATAAACTTCATCTGTAGCTAAGCCATTAAAATAATAATATGGAAAATTTTCATACATCCCCTTATAGGAGATCGACCCATCAACATTCTCTTGATAAAATCTCGTTTTTCTCAAATCATTATTTGCGTATAAATTAAACAGCGTATGGTCAATTAAGTTATTTGCTGCGCCACCAATTCCCGGAAGATAATTCGTATGCGACAAAACCTCCCTATTGTATCTTCCCATAAACATCGCCGTAGATGGTATGTCATTGTAATCTAGTAGCTGCGAATATTGTTTTAAGCAATTATCAGCAGCGGTAAATGCACTATCATAATTACCCATGCTTAAATAGACTCTTGCCAGCAATGCGTTTACCGCAGATGAAGACGCTCTTGTTAAATATAATGGTCTGACAGGAAGCAAGGTTTTCGCCTCATTCAAATCCTTTAAGATTTGATCATAAGTTTGTTTAACTGTACTTCTATTTGATGGAATAGTGACATCCGACAAGAGCTTCAATACTATGCCCAAATCCTGATCAGCGCTGTTATTGTCATATGCAGGAGCAAACATCTGCGCCAGTTCAAAAAATATTCTCGCGCGATTAAATAATGCCTGTCCTTTAATATCATTCGATTGTTGCCGTTCAATATTATCCGTTGGCACTATTTTCTCTAGCCCTTCAAGCACAATGTTGTCAATTAATACCCTCTTGTAAGATAAATTCCAATCTTGCAATTCAATACTTTTAACCGTTTTAGACCATAGATAAGCGTCTTTATATACAAAATAAGAATTAGATGCATTTTGAAATACAACATCTTCCAGATAGTGTCCGTCAGCCCCCATTTCAGCTAGGATAGGGTAGTTAGCATTCATTCCATAGAATTCATCCATTAATGCCTGAAAGTCACTTAGGGTGGAAGGTACAGTTAATGATTTATTTGGTTTTTCTTCTAGCCAGTCCTTCTTACACCCAACTATACCAGTTAAACTGATACATATATAAATAAGATAACATTTTATGCTTTTAACGGTTTGTAGTCTCATCTTTTTAAAAATTTAGATTTAAACTTAGTGCAATATTACGTGAGATAGGCGGTTGTGAATTGTCCGGCATGTCAGGATCTACGCCAACCTTATTTGCGCGCCATAATATTCCTAAATTGGTGGCTGACAAGGAGAATGTTGCATTTGCGAAAGGAAGCTTCTTAAATCTAGCTTTGTTTATCGCATAGGAAAGACGTATATCATTTAACCGAATATTATCTCCTTTTACAACTAAGGAGCTTGAATAAGTATAAAAATTATCTCTGTTATCCAATATATCAGGTAAAGATGGCACATTAGTGATCTTTTCATCACCAGGTTTTTGCCAGCGCAATTTATAATCCGAATGACCATTACCCCATTTACCATAAGCTTCGGAATAAAATATAGATTTTCTTCGTACAAAATAATTAAATCTAAACCCGATGTTAAAAGACAAAGAGAATTGCTTATAATCAAAGTTATTCAATATATTACCAAAGATTTTAGGTACTGCTGAACCATGGTAGAGCAAATCTTTAGGTTTAGCATTTAACAAAAACTCATTAAAATCTTTCACTTCGCCATTTATATACCCTCTGGGATTACCGTTAATCGGATCTAGACCTGCATCCGGATAACTATACACTTTAAATAATGGAAGATTGAGAATAGGTATCTGGTTATCTAATCTTGATTCAACGCTGTTTTCATCGTTTGCAGTAAGTTCGTATTTGGTTATTTTATCTGTACTATAGCTAAAATTGAGACTTGTCTGCCATGTTAACTGTCGATCAATATTTATGGAGTTTAATCGCAAATCAAAGCCTTTTGAAATCATGTTGGCATAATTACCAATATAAGAGGAAACGCCAGCAGTTGCCTCCACAACTTTACTACCAATTAAATCAGTTGATCTTTTTGTGTAATATTCTAAAGAGCCCGTTAGGCGGTTATTTAATGATCCAAAATCCACCCCTAAATTAACTGTTCTTACTCTCTCCCAAGTAAAACCTGGATTTGGCGGGGTTAGGAGCAATAATGATATTTCGTTGTGCCAAAATCCCGCTTGTGGAGATCTATATTGTGCAGTAGGTAAAGCAGTAGCCCTGTTATTTAAATTACCATTATAACCATAAGTCATTTTTATTTTTAAATAAGGGAGGAATTCTAAACTATAAAAATCTTCGCGGGAAATATCCCAGGATACACCGGAAGACCATAGTGGTGTAAAATGTTGATTGGCTTTTGCACCTAAAAAGTTACCCGCATCCACTCTTCCACTTCCAGTTACCGTATACTTATTATTAAATGTATAAGCTCCATTTGCAAAATAACTAAGGAGGCGATTAAGATTCCCCCCTAACTGAGCATTTTGAGGTAAAGAGGTCGATCCCCCACCTGAGCCACGTACAGGAAATGTACTATTATAATCTAAGTTAGAAACTATAGTAGCAGAATTAAAATCGTAACCATATATGCGTCCAAAATTATAATTGTATATAGTTTCACCTATCTCAGTGCCAGCAATAGCAGTTATTTGATGCTTACCCCAGACTTTGTTAAAATTAAGTTGGCCCCTCAAATTCCAGCGTGTCAACTCTCCATCGGTATAATCTAAAATTCC
This sequence comes from Pedobacter frigoris, assembly GCF_032678645.1. GTDB lineage: Bacteria > Bacteroidota > Bacteroidia > Sphingobacteriales > Sphingobacteriaceae > Pedobacter > Pedobacter frigoris_A. The sequence goes on along the minus strand of NZ_JAVTSP010000007.1, from coordinate 20,148 downwards.
GCCCATTGGAACTGGATAAATTAGTATCCCATCAGAGCCAACTTGCATGAATTTATTTATACTATTCCTGGTTTCATAGTTTTTTAAATTTTGATAATTATCGGCATTTGACAGCGATTTTTCATATTGTGAATTCACAGCAATATTAAGTTCATGAATCAGTTGATATTTAAATCCACCGCCAAATCTTGTACTATAAGAATTAGAATTGTTATCGTTATTCCCAATTTCATCCAATGGCCTATAAGACCAGTCCAATAAACGTGGATAGTTTGCTGTGTCTAAATACGCTTTTCTATAACCACGGCCTATTCTAGAGACATGCAAAGAATTTCCACTGTTATCTGCTAGACGGGTATAGGGGGCTACCACACTTCCTCTTCCAGGAAGATAATCAGTATACCCTACACCATTCTTTACATTTTTATTTTTAGTGTAAACCAAATATGCATTCAGCTCAAGGTTTTTAATGGGTCTGAAAGTACTATTAAAATTTAAAGTTAATCGATTATCTTCATTTCCTTTTTCAAAGGGCAAATTATTGTCGTAACCTACCGAACTATAATATTTCATCTTATCGGTACCGCCGCTGATATTAAAAGCATACTGCTGATTAACTCCTGCCCTCAAAAGGTATTTACTAATATCCTTTCTCACATCAAAACTTCCCATGGTATAGAGCTTATCGATTACTTCTGGATCATCTAGGGCATTATAATCCGGTGTGGCAAGGTGTTGTTTTCTTGCTGCCAGCATTAGCTCAATCGCAGGTGATAAAGGATCAGAGAAGTAGTCAAAACTAGGATACAAATCATCGTAATAGTTATATCTACCTGTAGCGAAAAGTTTCTTTTCAATTTCGATTGCATCCATCGGATTAATAACTTTCATTTTATCCAATCTGGGTTTCTCTACAATATTTACGCTACTGTTAAAATTCACATTTGCTTGCTGGTTATATTTACCTTTTTTTGTAGTGATTACAATCACTCCATTTCCCGATCTTGTACCCCAAATACTTGCGGCAGCGGCATCCCGCAGGATAGTTACATTTTCAACATCGTTCGGATTAAGATTATTTAATAGAATTTCAGTAAGAAATTCGGAACTAGAATTTTGTTCCTCATAAGGAAAACCATCGATTACAATTAGTGGCTTCATATTTGAATTTATTGTACTAAAACCCCGAACAGAAATATTTGTCATACTTGCGCGATTGCCATTTTCGTTTCTTAAACCGCTTGTTACCTCCATTATTCGATCCAGAATATTAGTTGATACAGTTCTTTGTAAAAGTTTATTTTCAATCTGAACAAAAGAACCTGTAGCGCGCTCTTTCGGAATGTTTTCATACCCTGTACTGTACGTAATACTCACTTCTTCTAATTCTCCTGTTTGAGAATTCAGTTTAATTTCTAAAGGCATCACCGCATCCTTCGCTATTAAATCAATAGTTTTGTAACCTACATAAGTAATAATAAGCTTTACATCATCCGGAACACCAAGAATGCTAAATGCTCCTATTTCATTCGATAATACACTCTTATTAAATCCTTTAGAATTATATACAGTTATCGTCGCTCCTTCAAGCGGCTTCCTATTCTCATCCAAAATCTTCCCGCGGATATCAATAAACACAAAAGCAGGCTTAGGTAAATCCAGAAAACTGGGCGTTTTCTCTTTTACAGTTACAATTTTATCCGCGATACTAAAAGTTAACGGTTGATTTTTAAAGCATATTTCCAAAGCCTGCTCAAATGGGACATTGTTTAAGTTCAAACTCACTGGCTTTGCGCTCTCCATCATCTTATCGCTATACACAAAGTCAAAGCCTGTTTGCTTCCTCAATTCCCTGATTACTTTTGCCAGATCTGCATTGTTCTGTCGGATGGTCACATTTTGCCCATAGGTGCTGGCACTCACCTGTAATATTGCGGTTGTTAATAGAAAGACTATTATTCTCATCACCAACAAAATTTTCAGCATACCCGGTCGGTACCGGTATAGGCTTTTAATGTAAAAATTCATAAATTTACCTTGTTAGTGTGTATTGCTCCTAACCCTCACGTTACTGCAATACACAATTGTTCATTAATAAATTGTTCAGTCAATTCCGGTTTACCGGTTAATGGATAAGCTTAACTTATCCGGGGGTGTTCCATCACTCCCGGTTGTTTTATACTCACCATTCTTCTTTTTTACATTAGGGATCGTTTCTGTAGAGTTTTTTCATTTTTGGCTTTGTTTAGTTGATATATGTTAGTTACAGGGGCGGTTACTCCCATCATTGATGATTTTGAATTAGTGTTTATTTTCTTTTTGTATTCAAGCTGCCTTTGGCGGTATTATTTAGTTTTTATTTTGTCACCTCCATCTCTACTACCTCCCCCTTCGGGTACTCCTCCTTCGTAAGGAGGAGATTAAATGATCCAAAGTCCCCTCCTTCGCAAGGAGGGGTGGCAACGCCGGGGTGGTCTTTCCAATTACTTCTGTACATATACTTTCCCTCCCTCTATTTTAAATTTTACTTTACCAGTCTGTTCAAGACTTCGCAATATTTGTGAAATGTTCTTATTCCTCGACACCAATACACTAAAGGTCTGGTCTGTATCTACACCAGGATCATAAGCTACCTCCACATCATACCAGCGCGCGATGCTGTTCATGATGTTTGTCAGGCTTTCCTTACTGAATATAAAGTCACCATTTTTCCAGGCCAGGATTTCATTCACATCTACTTCTTTTACAACTATCCGGTTAGAACCGGTTATGACCGATTGCTGATTGGGTTTTAGGACAACTGCATTAAGATCCTTCGCATTCGCGCTGGATGACAAAGCCGTACCTCGCCCACTTGTCATCCCGAGTTCCGAGGGATCTCGTCCGGATACCTTCACACTTCCCTCTAACAACGTCGTCTTAATACTTCCTTCATCCCTATAAGCGCTGATATTGAAGTGCGTTCCGAGGACCCTCACTTCCTGGCCTTCGCTTATCACAATAAATGGTCGTTTCTTATCCTTAGCCACTTCAAAATAGGCCTCCCCAGTCAACTTGACTACTCTTCCGTGTGAATGCAGTCGCGGGTCGAATTCCAAGGAACTTACAGCATTAAGCCAGACTTTCGTACCATCTGGAAGAATAACTATATAGGTTTCTCCTTTTCCAGTGCTTAAGGTATTACTTACACCATGTAACTGATCTTTCCATTCATAGCCTTTTGGAAACTGATACATAACCTGCCCGTTCGCAGTTTTAACAATACTTACACCTGCCTGCCCAGCGATCTCACCTTTTACTATATCATTTAATTTTATTTGCCTGCCATCGGTAAGTGTTAGCGTCGCACCATTCTTACCCGGCGCAATATCATTTACCACCACGCTTTTGTCATCCAGAGCATCCCGAAGGATCTCTCCTCTATAGTTAAAAAACCAAACCCCAAACACAACCATTGCAACCGCTGCCGCTACCGCAGCGATCCTAGGCCATAACCTTACTCGCTTAGGAGCTTTGCCAATTTGCAATCTTTCGTGAAGGCTTTCCAGCAATATTTCAGAAACACGGCTATCTAACAAAACAGTAAGGCTTTCCAGATCATCTTCATATTCTTTTAAAGCGATAGCCTTTAATTCGGCCATATCTCCTTCTAAATATGATTTCAGCCAATCCTTATCTTCAGTCGTCCATACGGCCGATTGTAAAAGATGTCTTAAATATTGCTCTGTATTTTCCAATGTTATCCCCTTTTCTACTAAATACAATAAGAGGGCTAAATCGGGGGGGTATCTGAAAAATTATTTTATAATGTACTCCGTGAGGACTACAAACAGTGCGGTTTCAGAATACCCGGGATTGTCTTTAATAAATTTTTTAATGCTTTCAACCGCACCGGACAGGTATTCTTTCACAGTATGTTTAGATATGTTCATTTCCAATGCCGTCTGATCGTAAGTTTTTCCCTCCAGTTTACACAATTCAAATACCCTGCGTTTTTGTGGAGACAGCTTTTGCAAAGCCATTTGTAATAATTTGTATTGTTCATCACCTTCTTCTACTTCATAGAGTTCAGCAAGATCTTCAAGGTCTGCACTTCTATCCACCACGATTGCTTCCTTCAACCGTTTCTTAGTAAAATTAATCGCATAATTAAAACTCACCGTAAATAACCAGTTGGCCGGCGATTGATCCGCATGAAGACTTTCCCGCTTATTCCACAATGCACTAAAAACATCTTGCAAAATATCCTGCGAAGAGAGCTTATCCTTAGTCAGCTTAAAAATATTCTTATAGATAGCCTGGTGGTACTTCCAGTACAGGGCATCAAAGGCCATACTATCCCCCTGCCTTAGCAAAGCAGTTAGTTCCTGATCGGTATATGCGCTATAAGCAGCCATAATGTTATTACCCCCGTTACTTTAAAGTTAGTTATTATTTGGCAAGATTATATAAGTTCCTCCATATAAACCAACTACAACGAAAAATAAATATTTATTTTTTTTGCTAAAAGGGATTAGAAGGGCTTTCCCTCATCCATCCAACCTTGCCGTCATTTCGAACGCAGAGAGAAATCTCTTGAACTCTTCTATTAACTCGCAATTGCCACTGGTCGGCCGTCATCCTAAAGCGGTCGTCATCCTGACCTGTAGCGCAGCGGAAAGCTACGAAGTAAATTTATTTCAGGATCCCGCACCTACCATTTCAGCCAGCTCTCTTCCCTTCTTAAAGTACCCAGCTCTCTCTCCTCCCCGAGGAGAGATGCCCCTTGCGGGGAGAAAGGAGTTTTTAATTTTTACCCTATTTTTTTTACGGCTTGAAGAAAGCCATAAAAAAAACCGGGTTCGGGTAGCGAGGTTATTATCAATTTATAGTGCTGAAAAGAATTGCTTCCCGCTGTCGAGTCTAACAAGGAAATCGGTAAAGGACGTTCCAACTTCAATATGATAAGATTTGTCTAGATCTATAAACGGAGAAAGTACAATCCGGTGTTCCTGCGAACCGGTCATCTCAATCGCTAGGAATTCGCCTCCGGCGTTGCTACCTATCCCTAGCGTATTTGATAGGGTGTAAATACCATAGGCTGTATTCAACTCAATGAGTTCATCTATATCCCATAGTTTGACATACTCTGCACCAATGTGACTTTCGCCACCGATATAGTTATTCAAGAAGAAAGCATAATCAGCTGGCATTCTAAAACCCACCAGAAATTCAATATCCTTAGCAGGAGTACTTGCTTCTACGCTTCGGACTGGCCAGTTGTACCTTTCTAGGATGTCTACTAAGGTTCTCATTACAAGTGATCATTATAGATTTGACTCCTGACTTGATCCGGAACATTAATCCATTTAGTATCACCATCCAATGACAACTTGCATCCGTACTCATCCCTGACAACATCGATAATGTGGTAGTACCACTGATAATAACTCCACTCTCTCGGCTTCGGAGAATAAAGGCATTTTAGATCAGCGTTCCAATGTACTTCACTAGCACTCCTCCAGATCATTGAGAATTGTTCTTTCTCCGGAACGACATAGAGCCGCTCATCACCGTCGATGCCTATTTCAGTTATTTTATCTGTTTTCATCAGTATCTCCAATGATTGTATTAATGGATAACTCATCAACATTCAGTAATGTCAGGATTTGTTGAGCCCTAGCTTTGTCATTTAGCAAAGCAGTATCAAATTCGTTCATCAGACCGCTGATGTGAAGTCTTTCGTTGACAGTCATACCGTCTAATCCATCTATAGCGGCGATCTTCTTTTGAATATATTCATCATTGTCTTCCAACATAGCGAAAGATAATAGTTTGCTTTAACTTTACCATAACCATATAGCTAACTGTCTACTAAAGAATAAATACAGATTCTGTATCGAATGACTACATTCTTCTATACTCTCTCCAGACTGTGATGCCCAGAGTGATGGTTCCAATAAACAACATTAACAGCCCTCCAAAAAACATAACGGTGTTAAGCTGGTGAGGTATGCGTACGGTGAATCCTGTTGTGGCACATAGAAGTCCCCCAACCATCAAAATGTACTAATAAATCATCTTGTGCCCAAGGCTGGTGAAGAAATATGGTTTATTACGATGAAATAAAACGGCGCTATGCTTCTCGGTCTTGCCTATATTGTCTGATGCCAGGTTTAACAACGCTAAAGACAAGGTAAAGCGTAAAGATTGAGATAAGTATGGAGAATATGACTCTCCGTAAGGGTGTAAAAGCGCTATGACTTAATGCACGTTTAAGTTTATTGATTTCGGGATCATTCTTCATATAAACTACTTCCATTTTGTATGGTTCTTCATCTACATTCATTAGGTAGTCAGGAATACGCCCACCTTCGCTATCGTGGCCTTTGATAAGTTTCCCATTTGGAAGCTTGAATTCATAGTCGTAGTAAAAGTCAAAGGCAACTCCGCCTGCATCAGTATCCGTCGCATCTTCATATACGGTTGTTATGTATCCACTGGTAGATTCTCCAAACCTCAATAGCACATATTCATAAAAAGTTTTTCCAAGTAAGGTATATATAAAATAGCTCCCGATAATAAGGAGTGCTAAGCCCGTAATAAGCGTCTTCGCTAAAGACAGGTATATGGTCTTGGTATCTTTATATTTGGCCATTGATATATTAGTTAATTTGCTTTATCTCCACAGTTGCTAGTTTCAATTTATCAGTTGAGCAGCGTATAATAAAGAGACCCAACTTGTTTTGCAAAATTATCATGTACGTAACACAGTAGTTAGTTCAGCCAAGTTAGCAGCAGTTTTGGGAGCTTTTATACTTGATGGTGAGGCGCTTAGGCATCACTATACTAAAGCTAACCCTAGGAGTATCTGCCCCTCCCAAATAGAAAAACTTTGTTATAACTTATATGAAACTTATGGAATCAATTTCTGATGCGAGAAACCCTTTTTTCTTTAGTATTTCTTTATGGTCATCTGTTAAATCACCAATGGAAGGATTAAATCTAATATATCCATCATTCCATTGGCCAGCCTTATATCGCTCTACTAGTTCCTTCTTCTCTGCCACTTCATATAAGGCGGAGCCAGTAACATAGCTCCCATATAATCCATAAGCCTTCGACGTGGTAACAAATGTGACCTGAAAAGACTTATTAAATAGCCCGAAGTTCCAAAATATATACTCGACTGAGAATCTTAACTTTTCATCATTTAACTGATTTATTCTTAACTCAACCCCCTCTATAGTGGTTGAAAAGCTATGTATTTTGCCTTCTAGAAGATCTATAGCACTTGCGTTAGCTTCACTCTTATCCAATTGTTCTAGTTGTTTGATATGGCTATCTAATACATTTTGAAAAGCCGAGTGCAATTGCTGTAGGCCTTGTAAGTCGAAACTAGTTATATCCATCGGTTTGCGTTAATTTATCTGCAATATAAGAAGACATGTAATAAAATACAACCCTATGAAGCTAATCGTTCTACTCACCGCAACTGCGAATGGAGTGAAGGTGTCAACTGGAAGAGCGCAAAGCGCGTCAGTTGACTATGTCTCGACACAAGGAACTGGCAAAGCATTTGAAAGCAAGGGATAGTGAGCAGGATGATCAAATGGTCTGACAGTTGCGCAGACTGAACGACCCGCAGGTGAGCCACACTGAGAACCGCGAATAGATTTGTTAGGGACGAAACTTTAGTGAGTTGCTATCAAAGATATAAAGAGTGGTTCATGAGCTGCGCCGCTCGCTGATAGCCTAAAATGATGACAGACTGCATGTGGGTTAACTAAGCCTAGCTGAAGCGTGATGGTTAATGTTCCTGTAGCAGTGTATTAATATCACTTTTCAACTGTGCTATTTGTTCTTCGCTATCGCTATCATAGGCTCCTCTCACCCTTCTATTTTTATCAACTAACAATAGATATCCTTGATGAATAAAGTTCTCCTTTACCTTTGCATCCTCAATCACAGCAGACATATAACTTTGCTCGGCAATTCCGTAAATATCTTCTTTACTCCCGTATGCAAATTGCCACTTCTTGCCATCAACATCAAGCTTCTGCGCATAGCGTTTAAGCTTGGAGGGGGTGTCGTACTTATAATCAATTGTATGAGACAGGAACATTACATCGGGGTTGTACTTGTACTCTTCAAAGATATCTTTCATTACCCTTTGCATGTGCGGGCAAATTGTCGTACATGAGGTAAAGAAGAAATTAGCCACATAGATTTTACTATCAAACGTCCTATTCGTAATGGCTAAGCTATCTTGATTCATGAAGTTAAAGTTCGCTACTGGTTCATTCCCTAATATAGGTAATGGTGCCACTGGCTTACAGCTTGCTATTACCAAAGCGATCACAACTAAAATGTAGATGGAGTTTCGTGGAGTCATGTTTTAAACTTATAACTTCTATATCCACAAATGTATCAATAATCTATTATTAAGAGGACGTTACACTTTTTCGGATATTGGTATGGTGCTTTTGCTGTTGTAGAAGAATACCCATTTATTTGTCAATCCTATTAAATAGTAACTAGCGGTAGATTCAATTAGTGTATCTCCAGTTTGCAATGATGTTTTTCGAATAATATTGCCATTTTTATATTTTTAGGTCCTTTTATAAACATTAATAGTAGAAACAGATATAACCAAAAAGGTAAATATTGCTATAAATAGTGTCGCCTTAGGCGGGAACTTTTTATACCTGCCACAATAGATACCATTTATGAAGTTGATTTTTATTTACCAGAAAGATAATTATATTCACTGTTTACATATTGACAATGAACGACCAAATCCTTGGATTTATAACTACAGCAGGTGGCCTTGCAATAGGCTGGACGCTAAATGAACTAAGCGGCTATTTCAAATCAGGCCGTGAAAGTAAGCAGGTGCTGAACAGGATTCTCTTTTACCAGTTTTCTATTCGGGAAGTAATCCTTAAAACCAATATCCAATCTATAGAGAAAGAGGTGGAAGAAATTCTGTTGGGTGAACTACCAGCGGAGAGTCAGCAAGAACAGCGGAGTATTTTTTCTGAAATATTCAATCGTTTTGTACAGGATGAACTCAATAGACGTTTTTCAGACAACATCAAGCGTCTAATCCGGGATTATACTACTGCGATAGATGACTTGTCTAGGATTGATCCCTATACAACTTATAAGGTAAGTGACAAGGATACAGTACTGGATTATCTTGCTTATATTGATGATTATTTCAATTTCGTAGAAACCCATCTACAGAATGAAAAAACGGATCATACTAATACGCATCATTTAAGCGGAGCGCTTGCTGTGATCAGGAAGCGGATTACGCCCTACATCTGGGAATCCGCGTTGGAAACCATTGAAGCTGATATTCGTTTAATCGCAAATTTGAAAGGGTACTGGCAGTTATTTAAAACAAACCTTTTTTTGGCAAGGACTAGAAAACTAAAGTTAGATCGAACAGCGGTATCCAAAATTAGAAGATATATCAATAGTTTCGCTGTCACTTAACAACCAAGTGCTTCGTGTTGTATTGGGGCAATGGAGAAGAGAGGGGCTCCGGTACGATTTTCTTTCTCATTTCTCCCTTCTCGATAAAGTGCCGTGCGATATCGAAAGTCTTTTCCGTGAAATCATTCGTTCCATCTGCCCGCTGGTAATAGAAGATCTTAATCGAGCGGCAGTTTTCATGGCCAAAAATTTCCCGGAACATTGTCCGGTCAGAAAGGCCACAGGAATGACCTACAATAAAAACCTGGAACTTATCGCGCATCAGAAAACGGATCAAGTCATGGTAATTCCTGGTTTTCAAGTAGGCGAAAGATTTGATGTGGTGAAATACCTCGTTGTTCCGTGCAAGTTCGAATTCTTGGTAAGTGCTGTCATATTCATCCCCAAAACCAAAAATGATGGGATTTTTATCTGCTCCTAATTGTCCGTGGATATAATTTAAAGCGTCCTTTCGCTCGATGGTATCTTGGGTAGCAGGTAAGATGACACGGCTCATGCCTAAATACTTGCTAACAGTATTGGTATAATTAAAATTCAGGAACATTGTGAATTGTGGTCGCCTGCCGCCACCAGTCTTGTCCAGTAAAAGATCTTCCTTCTGGATCTCTGACTTGAATATCTTTTCAATTTCGGGATCTTTTCTGAATGTGCCCTCCTGATACTGTGCCGACTGCAAGTAGCCTTCCAGCCTGTTTTTCAGGAATTGAAACTGCTGATTTAATTTTCGTACTTTAATTAAATCAAAAACCCTGGATTCTGGAAAACGGCAATCTTTAAGTGCATCAAAATAGTCGTTTTCCAAATCTACCCACTTTAAGTCCTTGGCTGCGTAAACTGTGTTTTCCAATAAGGCTGACTTGAACTCAAACTCATAGGAGCGGTTCTTTGACAGCGCTTCCAGTTCTTGAAACACTTTTGTGCTGTCAAATGCCGGGCTCAAGGGATGCAGAAATTTAGCTCCGTTATGGATGACCTTAATGAGCGGGTCTTCGTAGCTATTTTCATGATAAACCTTAGTGAGTACATCTACTATGTAGGCGGTGATAAAATCACAGTAACTAGTCTTTAGGCCATGCGCTAGGTCAAATCCGTTGCCTATGATGATTAATCTGTTCATTTTTGAGTTCGTTTTATCTGGAGTATATTTATCGATTCAACCACTTCAGTTTTTTAACGCATGCATTAGACTTGGCTCCTCTTAAAAGCTATTTTATAGTAGAGGTAATTTTATCAAAATCAGGTTTACTTATTGGCCTGGTATCTGTTTGACTATTATAAAGGGTTTTAAGCAATTGATATCCTCTTTCGTATATAACCTCCAATTGTTTTACTCTTGAGTCTTGCTGTTGATCTAACGTCATATTTAAATTTCCAAACATTACCTCAGCCCTTATTAACCATTTTTTCTCAGGTGAGTCAGGCGAATCCCAAAATTCTTCAAAAGCTCTAAAGCTGATCGTTGTATAATTACTTTCTTCTTTCAATAGCATCATATCACCTATAGCCTGTTGCCAATCCCTATAAATGAGCCCCAGTTTAATGGAAACCACATCAATGATTGACGATTTTAATGCAAATAATTCACTGCATTGAATCTTTAACTCCCTTAATTGAGCTGTAAGATCGTCTATAAACTTTTCCTGTATATCCGTAGGGGCTTCTGCCAGATATTTCTTTTGACTTGACTCGAGGCCTTTGAAAATCAGGTGATCTATTTCAACAGAGAGTTTCTCGATGACCCCTGGCTTCAATTTACTAGTGTCGACCTTTGCTATATCAAGAATGGTTTTTGCCATGTACATTTCAATCTGCTGTCCGTCTGCAAACGCTGACTCCAGTGATTTAATACATTCGTCAATTTCATCTCCTTTGTTTATGCTCATTTTTGATTGCAATAACTTAAATGCTCTTATCCAGCCAAATAAAACACACAATCTGAATACCGAGCTTTTGTATTTATAATCATAAAAAGTATGTGGGCTACCAATCGTCCAAAGGTAATGCGAGCGGGTACTATAAATCTCCTTAATTCGGAAATTAAACGTGCAAGCCGCCCAAAATAAGTTTGTCTTATAAAGTGCAAATAGTCGCTCCCCTTCTTTTCTCTTATTGCGATTTTCAGTCCAGTGGGGAATCCAGTAATCTTTAAATATAAAACCAAGCAATACAGTAACCAGAGTAATTAAAGCAACAATTGACGCAGCTTGAACAGGCGCTTCATTGAATTTAAACCAACTTTGGCTACTGTGGTAATCTGAAACAACCTTGTTAAGAGAATCAATCTGCTTTTTGAGTACGGCTATACTATCTGTTTTGAGCATCATTTAAATATTTATTATTAAAACAATATATACCAACTCTTTTGTTTTTAGAGCCAAATTCAGAAATTTTATTTAACATTCAATTGAGATGTTGACATTACGCGGAATATTCAAGAAGGAAAATAGAGCTTTTCAGACAATTCTACCGAATGTTTCCGCTTTTAAACGCTCTGATAATTGGATCTACCTCTATACTGAAGAACCTACACAGAAATTCATAAATACATACGAAGACTTAAAGTTAGAATCAAGGCTTATTTAACTCTGATTTGAACTCCATTTCTACATATTCAGTAAAATTTTTCTCAGCCAGTTTATCGAAAAGCTCCAAATACTCGGCTCTGATCTCTTCATCTATTTCCGGATTTTCAGCCACCAATTTTCGGTATTCTGCCGAATCATCAAACATATCCATTACATGCTTGTAAATAAATGTCCGTGAATGGTCCCGCATGTCTCGCTGGATACTGAATTTAAGAAACTCCTTAGAGTCTTTATTGACCAGATATACCTTCATTCGTTTGACCAGATCTGGTTCAAATCGCCAGTGCTCATAATAGGCCCCGCTGTCATCTGCCGGCACTCGATAATGTTCCCTCGCACCCCAAAAAAGCCAAAGTGTATCTTCACTCAGTCCATGACCACTAGCAGCCATCTGTGTGAAATAAGAACACTGATGTGCCGTAAGTTCGATCAGTGGGACGACAAAATCGTTTCCTTTCTTCTTGAGGTGGTAAATCAACTCGTTCTCAAACAGAAAAGGCGCCAGCGAAACACTGAAAAGATGATTAATAAAGTCTTTGTAATCGTCTACATTCTTTCCGTAAAGTGCATCTGTAATGTGGTTTTGATAGTTGTATATCTTATCGACGAGTGACTCATAATCAAAGTGAAACATACCTTCTTTTTCAATAACTGTCCTTCCGAAAGAAAAAATCCAGCGTATCACCTGTTCAAAGTGGCGCTTATCTTTTGTAATATCTTCCTGCATCAGCCTTGTCATCAACTCCTTATGCAACCCTTGAGTGGCACAGTACTCCATATATTCCCTCATCCGATCTGAAGCTTTTGCTGACTGGAAGTCCTTATCAGAAAGGTCGGTTCGGGATAGTCGGTAGCGGAAATAGATCTCAAAATAAAGCGGATAGGAAATCGAGTTCTTCGAATCTGGGCTGTTATACTGACTTCCCTTAAATAAGGTCATAAAAAGCCCGTCCAAAAGCGAAGCGTCTTCATCAGGCAATCCGAGTTTTTCAAGATGTGTCCTGAATACTGATACTTCTTCTACATGATTTTTAAAATCCTTTTGTTTCGCAAGCCGAGGTGAAAAGTATTGTTCATGGGTGGAACGAAGTGGAGTTTCATACAGAAACGTATCATGCTGCGTATAAATCACGTCATAAATAGCTGGGAAGCGGAACTTAATCAGCTCCAGCAATAGTAGACATTCAAAGTCAACTTCGTCACCAATCAGTTTATATGCAATTTTGAAGGTGTTTAAAAAACGAACCACATCGCGTCCTTGCCGCAGTATTCCGCTGTAAGCCCTTTCATATCGATTGCGAAATCCGTTCGGTATCATCTGATTTTCAAAAACAGCATAATGCACCTCGGATACCATTTCTTTCAAACTATTTTGCAATGTTACCAAAAGATCATCTGTCTCACGTTTGGGTAGTGGGATTTCCAGCTGAAAGATCTTATCCAGGTAATCTGATGCCGAGCCGTTCAGCGTTCCGATTGCCGATTGCACATATTCCCGATCATACCCCACCAGGTAAAAGACATTCGAAAAATTCGCGGTATTGCGGATCAGCTTCAGCACTTCAATGATCTCTGCAGGGTAAAGTCGGTCAAGATCGTCAATGGTCACAATAACCTTCCGCCCGGTAGCACCAAGCATCTTATTGATCTGATCATACTCTCCTGAACTTTGCACGGATCCCTGGCTCCTTAAAAACCCGATCCAGTTGACCACCGACGCTGCCCTCTCATCGAAACTAGCTAGCTTCCGGCCATAGCTGTAAATTAGGGAGGAAGTTTTAAGATCGACTGCGGCCACCTTATCCGCCAGCAGGTCAAAAAATTCCCTACGGATCATTTCAGGATTGGCAGCACTCCAAGGGTCAAAGGATATTTTCAACACTTCAGTGTTCTTCAGTGCAAGGTTTATTAGGTTTAAAAATGAGGTCTTACCACTTCCGTATTGCCCCAAAATGCCGATTGCAAATGATTTTAAGTTATCAGTATCTTGTATCAAAGCAGCGATCTCCGTAGCGGCTATCTTACGCTTGAAATGGTCACCCTCATAATTGGTCACTGTACTATCTTCAAAAAAGCCCTTATCAATTGACCGCTCAGGAATCTTTTTCTTTTTAAACTGCAATAAATAGCAAAGCAGCAACGACAACAGGCTAGCAAATAGTACCATATCCCAATAATAAACATTGGACAGTAACGACATTTTGGTAAATGACCAATATCCATTCGCCCGTTGAAATCCGTAAATGATCAAGCCAAAAGCGGCCGACCTGTACAAAACCTTCAGACGCTGCTCAGTTGCGATCCATGTGAAAATACCCAGTACTAGAACAACAAAAATCAAATCCTGCCATACGCCACCTTCAAATGAGGAAAACAGCGGGCGTACCAATATCGCATCAAGCAGACGGCTGACAGGAATCCTGAAAAACAACAGCACGAAAATTAGCAAAAGTGCACCCAGGAGCGGAAAAGTATGGAATTTATATTTCAACGTTAATTTTTAGCTAAGATAAAGTTTTTGAAGGCACAGATTTTACTTTGTGCAAAACTTGAAGTATACCCAGATGATTAACCGATGTCAAAAGTCTTTGTGAGAATACGAATCTATAAGTTATTCCAACATTTAACTCTAGTCATATAAATCAATGTACAAGCGTAACACATGTATATCTTGAGATTGTTTACAAAACTCTTTCAAGAATTTCTTTAAAGCAGTACTTTTACGAAATTTATCAGTGTAGTGTATGGTCAAATGGTTAAAAAGCCATTCAGAATCAAACAATGAATAATTGAAATTTTCCATGTCCAATAACCACGAGTAATAGGCATCCAACTGCTTAAAATGCGAAATCCATTGTGAATCAATAGGCAAACCAAACTTGATCATGTAGTTAATGAATGCGTCGATCCTGCTATCGTTGTAATATTCTTTCCTTTTGAAAACAGTAACTCCTTTTCCTTTCCCAACCCTTTTTGCAATACTGGAAATATACTGGGCATGCCATTTTTTATTAAAAGCAATGACATCATACATGACGGTCGTGTAGTATACCTCATCATTGAAGTCGGCCTGTAAAAAATGTTTTATGAATTTTGAAATCTCTGCCTTTTTTGATTTTGCACTAGAAATCGAATACAAAGTACAAATAACATCTATTGAGCGGTAATTCTCCTTCAAATAATCATTAGTTAGGTATTTGTCTTGGATTTTCTTCCAGATTGAGGTTGGAAAAATTACTTTTTGGTTGCGGTCATCCATGATGTGACCAATAATATCAACTACTGTAGCTGTATCTATACTATCTGTAGATAGTGCGAAATACAAAAGGTCTTCCAATTGATTATCACGGAATTTTGCCGCTTTATGATTAATGAAAAATCTCAATGTCCTGGTCAATTCTGATTCATTGAGATGCTGTTGTGTTTTTAAAAACGACATTAACGTTTCGAAAACTACATCAAAATCCGATTGGCCAATATCGAGGATGCCAAAGAAGGTTACGAAATTATAAAAAATCCGCCGGTAGCCAGACCAAAACACAGATCTAGCCTCGCTGTCAAAATCTTTGTAGGTCTCAATTGTTGCATCATAATCTTTCAAGAAAGCAGAGAAACGTTGAACAATGGTCTCTTCATTATCAGGCTCGCCATAATTGAGTTGTTCAAGCTTATACCGCTGGTACATTTCAGTTATATCCTTTGTGTTGGCGTTCAGGATTATCTTTTCAAGCAAGCTATCGCTAAACTGTATTAATTTTCCACCTAATGTATTCTTGCATCCATACGATGCAAAAACACCTTCGATAAATATCTTTGTCAAATCTCGAACTTCATAGAACCGATCAAAGATCAGATGGTTGTATTCTAAAAAACAAAGAGTTTCTTGGAATATATTCAGGAGCTCCCTGGTAAGGTTATTCCAACCACTGCTCTGTGAGTAAAAGAGATCTCGGATCTTGATGATCAATTCCTGCATCTTTTTTCGGGTGTCTCTAACAAACTGGAGATCTTTTATCCACAATAAGATGTCATTGTTGGCGCGATTTGCATATAAAAGAAAATGCTTTTCAAGGTCGATCTTTTCTGACTGTTCGATCAATGATAGTTCTTCCGGCGTATCATCATGTTCATATTTGATTAGCTTTCCTATCTGTATGATATTAAATTGAGCAATAAAATGGCTGACATATTGTTTATTGGAAATTGCTTCCTCAGAAAACTTAGCAAGCACATCGAATGCCGCCCGGTATTGTCCCATTTTATAATGCACGTAGGCTTTCTTCAAAGCTGGTTCCTGCTGATTGTCTCTTGCGGACAATAAATCCATCAAATCCTTAAAACGAAAGGCCCTGTACATGCAAAGTGAGCAATCACAGTCAGTTTGTTTAGGCATTGGGATCTGTACAGGTTCAAATCTTTGCTTTTCGGTCGCAACGAATGCAATAAGATTTCCTCTTAAACATCGTAATATATTATTGGTATCATCTTCGATATCTCCCGCATAGACCCCATCCTTGGTCGCTAAATGTTTGAACCACTCCAAAAGTTCAATATTGTCTGTGGTAGCAGTAAAGGGTTGTTGCGTTATGTACTCATGATTAGTAATCAAGAATGGATGATGGTTTATGATCATTTTTTTAGGCAGGAAACTAATGTCCTCGAAACGCTTATCCAAATATTCTTTGAGCTGGTCAGCGGCGGAAAGTTTTCTGTTAATTGCAATAATTGCGGGTATACTCTTTTGTGTGGCGATTTGTACCTTACTCTTAGTAAGTCCTATTCCTTTTAAATGATCTATTCCCTGATGTAAGTCGGCGAAGTACTGGACTTTGATTCCAGGATAGCATCCAGAAATATCTGGATGAAGAATGCTCTTGGGATTGTCTAGATCTCCAAATTCGTTATGATTGGATGAAAAGAAATAGAGTTCGTTCTCTTGCCTGCGAATGAGTTCAGACAAAGTGGAGAAGATCAATACAGCATCATTTTGACTGTCACCTTTAATTAGGAAAGGCGCCTTCTTTTCCCTTTTATGCTTCCTCGCAAGTAATACCTCTTCATCACCTTCTTGCACAAAAATCGATAGAGAAAGTAACCGATCAACTTCCGCAATTTGCGATTTTAAAAGTCGATCAGCTGTTTCCATCTCGAAGTCATCAAAGTCAGGCAATTTTCCGAATAGCTGCGACTTCTTCAAATCTTTGACATGATTTCCCATCGCTTTTTCAATTCTTTTTTCACTTTCCAATCGGTGTTTCGCCCACTCGTCTTTTAGGACTTCCGGGCAGAACAAAATGATTTCGCTTTGATCTATCCAGCTGGACAGCTGCCTTAGGTGATCATTATATTCGATGGGAGAGATAAGCTCACGCCAGACACAGGTATCGATTAAAAGATTTTTTGCCATGTGTAAATATGCAGAAAGAAATATTTAAGAACAATTGCGATATTTATCCAAGGATTAATTCTTTGACGTTTAATATTAATTAGCTTCACCCTTTTCTAAAAATTCACAGCTACAACTAACTCTGTCTACTGGTGTCTACATGAAGATTTGAAATTCCTATTTGATCTACCCCCATTCAAAGGCTACCTTATGAGATTGAATCTTTTATTGAAAGTATTATAGTTCAATCCAGGGATTATTCTGTTCATCTGGATTGTAAACCTAAAGACACCGAATCACTCATCAGCAAGAAAGGCCCAATCAGATTACATTATTCAAAACTGGCTAAGGAACCGAAACACCATAGGTTTTGCAATTCTATTAGTCGATTCCTAAGTCCCTATGCATCTGATGCCACTCTTTTCCAAACTCAATCATTTCTAATGCAGCTTTTCTTTTATCTTCTGGCAGACATGGAATGCAAGTTGGGTATTGAATACCTTTATAATGCTTTTTACATTTGGGGCATAATTCCATATTATTTATATCGTAGCTAAACGCACATTTCTTGCAGGCTGTTATTGTATCTTCAAAAGAGAGATATTTGATGTTATCGTTTAAATAGAGCAAAAATGCTTCTTTCTCGATTGCTTCGGCATTATTACTTTTTACACCTTCTCTTTGCAACCAATATCTTACACTTGATAAGTTGTGACTATTTCTCCACTTTCTTGACATGAAACACTTATCTCGAACTTCAATTGCATGTTCATTCCCATAAAAAATAGAAACAAGCTCTTCAACTGATTTGTAAACTGCTTCATCAAATTCGTGTTTACATACAGTACAAAGGTATTGAGGACGTTTTGTGACTCTTTTATTGGGATTACTAAACTTACATTTTGGGCAAAGTGGAACAGGGAGGTAATCGTAATTTTCGTTTATATACTTAATAAAATCACTCCTATTAATGTTGGAATTTGTGTCTATATTTTCTCTAGCATAAGCTCTGGTTACTTCTAATTTATATTCAGGAAATTTTCTAGGGTGAGAACGATGTTGTAAGGTTAATGTTTCTTTACTCTCACATATTTCACATTTATCTTTAATAAATGCGGCTCTCCTTTCCCTCCAATCTTTTGTATGCCATGATTTTTTCCCTTCCTCAAAGTCCTTCCAATATAATTCTTTTGCGATATCTATTGTAATCTCACCCTTAACCAACTTTTCCCTTAATTCTATATGCTCCTTAAATGTTAACATATTATTTTACTGTCTATCTATAATTAATAAATAATTCAGCAAGTCATATAAGAATGTCGAGCTGTTAAGTATCTCTAAACTAGTACTAACATTTCAACTTTACAAATCAGTAACTACCATTCCATAACCTTTTTGTTAAGCCACCCCTTCGAAATAAGCCTTTTAATTGGATTAAGGTCAGTATTCTAATCTAGTTCGTGTTGAAACGCCACTTATAAGTTCGGTTTTAAACGTTTCTTTTTGATCTACCCCCCATTTAAAGACTATCTTGAAACATTTAATCTTTTATTGGTGTCAGAAGATTTTATATTAGATTAGTTGCAATGAAAATAGAAAAGCCGAAAGTACCTAAGGGGTTATGCTACGTAATTAAGTCCTCTCAGCTCGAAGAGATCTTTGAGGAGTTAGGGGTAACCATAGATATTTCGGTTAAGTACTATTTTTCAAAAGAGGGCGCACAGGGAATTAGAGTTTTCGAATGTTTGTACTGGCTTCCCAACAAAAACGTCCCTTATGAAAGACTTTACATTAATGTCGGCACTGTTACCTTTACCCAGAAAGATAAGATTGATACACTTTTAAAAGAGTTTTTCCCAAAATTTAAGGAATGGGTGTTGTTTATGGCATCTCTGTCAGAAAATTCAACGTTTCTAAAACAGAATAATTATATCCAGGCTAACTTTACAAATGATAGTTTAACAGTGAAATCAAGCCCTTGAGTGGGCATTTCGCTTCCTGCTGATCGCGGTATGCTCAAAGAGCATGAATTAAATTAGTTCTCGCCCCAAAGAGGTACTTTTTACTTAAATTGCAAGTATGGGACATAAGAAAGTTTGCTTTGAATGCAGGAAAGCTTATAGCATCAACGGATTGATGTTTTCTGAGATTGAACATAGCTGTCCTGAATGCGACTGTAAAGCTGTAGTATTGAATCATAAGTTTAGACCTCCAAAGCGAGAAGATACAAAGCAGTGGGATCTTGCTAAGTTTCTGGTTGATCACGGGTTTTACTTCGATCATGTCAATTGTAACGGTAGTTATGTTCGATATCCAACTACAATGGAGGATGCTAAGACATTCGTGGTTAAATATAAAAAGCAGGCCTATCTTCCATCTAAAGATTAACTTATTGTTGACTATATTGACACTAAGATTCAATTGAATAAACTATAAATGCTATTCCTCCCATAAAGCAGATAATTGCTAGGCGCCAGGATCTATAATAATCAGAGGATGATATTCTATTTGGATCTTCAATAAAGAATCGGTTATCACCCGGTCTTAATGGCTTTTTACCTCTAACCTCTTTATAGAACACATAGGACATAATGAAAAGTATGATTCCAACGCAAAATTTAGTTAAGTTCTCCATACGCTTTTGTTTCGCCCGAAGATAAATGTTCATTTATTAAGACCCCAATCAAATATCGG
>NZ_JAVTSP010000006.1:0-290530 GCF_032678645.1 Pedobacter frigoris | reverse complement strand
TGTGTCGCAGCTTGTTTAGCATATGGGCTCAGCATTGCTGCAGTATCTGCAATATTCACTTTCAATGCAATAGCCGATTGGTTTGCATTAAGTGCCGTTTGTGTCGCAGCTTGTTTAGCATATGGACTCAGCATTGCAGTTGTATCTGCAATATTCACTTTCAATGCAATAGCCGATTGGTTTGCTGTTAAAGCATTTTGAGTAGCTGCTTGTTTAGCATAAGGGCTCAGCATTGCTGCAGTATCTGCAATATTCACTTTCAATGCAATCGCTGACTGGTTTGCATTAAGTGCCATTTGTGTCGCAGCCTGCTTAGCATATGGGCTCAGCATTGCAGTTGTATCTGCAATATTCACTTTCAATGCAATAGCCGATTGATTCGCATTAAGTGCCATTTGTGTCGCAGCCTGCTTAGCATATGGGCTCAGCATTGCAGTTGTATCTGCAATGTTAACCTTCAATGCAATCGCCGATTGATTCGCATTAAGTGCCATTTGTGTCGCAGCCTGCTTAGCATATGGACTCAGCATTGCTACAGTATCTGCAATATTAACCTTCAAGGCAATTTGATTTTCTAAACCGGTACTGGAATTCGATTCATCAGCCGGACTCCATTCCGTGCCATTCCATTTTAAGACCTGACCAGTTTTTGGAGCTGTAATGCTTACTGCAGATCCCTGCAATTTATTCACATTAGGATTTGGGTATGATCCTCCAAGGTCCCCCCCTGCAGAACCAGAAGGAGCTGCTGAACTTGCAAAAATAGCGTATGGAACAGATTGAAGTTGTGAACTACCCATATCAACAAAACTACTTCCACCCTTAAGGTCAATCTCCACCTGTAAAAATTTATTACCTGTAGACCAGTTGATGTCACTCATCCTTCCAGTCTGAGAAGTTGCTCCACTGCTCCCTATAACGATATTAAACATTCCAAATTTATTGGTTATAGGTTTTCTCACCTCGAGATAAACCGCAGAGCCACTCGCACTACCATCACGAATTGAAAGTCTTAGAGCAATCATTTGATCTACGACCGGACTACCATCAGCCTTTCTGGCGACACCCTGATAATTAATCTGCGGTAGTTGCTGCGCTTTAAGGATGCCAAAAGAAAATGATAGAAATACAGATAAAAAGAAAAATTTCTGGTAAAATTTAAACATATGCGAGAATTAAAATAGAATTATTTAATGATGGTAATGAAGCCTTTTTTTGAGTAAACATAATTGCCCTTCTTGAGCCTAATCACATAATAATAGGTACCTTCTGCGAGTGCTTTACCGTCTACATTCGCTGTCCAGTCATTTTGATAGTTCTTCCGATTGAACATAATTCGGCCAGATCGATCAAAAACCGTGACCTCATTGTCAGGATAATCCTCTATCTTTTCAACGATCCAAACATCATTTTTACCATCTCCATTGGGAGATAAGATATTGGTGGGATTAATCAGAAAATCAGCGTAGCTAAAAGGCATAAAAAAAATACCCTGGAGGAATCCATTGCTGATTATAGCATTCGTATTCACCATAGTTTCTACAATGGCCATTTCACCCACACTCCACTCATACGTTATTCCACCATTTGTAGACGTATTTCCTGAAGAATTTACAATAGAAGAGCTTACAATTTGTGAGTATGCGTCCCCGGAAAAAAGTAGAATTAGAAAAAAAATTACCCTATACTTCATATAATAAAATGAATGTCCAATAAAAGTGAGAAAAAAATTAACAAAAAATTAAAGAAACATAATTATCTATTAGTAAAGTTACCAACAATAAGATGTAGCCATTTTAACGGGGTGAAAAACGGATCTGAACGTCCAAAATATCAAGAAAAAAAATTAACCCAATACAAATTTTGCTATCACACTGAAAATCAATCCATGTGGCTAAATAATCCCTTCCATTTAAAATTATACTTTTTAGAGTGCTATTATTTAGCGATATTTGGGCCTTCTGTTTTATGAATCATTAATCCGTAATTTTAGGCCATGTATAATAAAAGTGATATTGAATTAAAGGTAGCTGAATTTTTATTACAAATAAAAGCAATAAAGTTACAACCTAACAATCCATTTACATGGGCTTCTGGTTGGAAATCCCCTATTTATTGTGACAACAGGATCACACTTTCTCATCCTTCCGTCAGAACCTACATCAGACAGAAACTTAGCCAGCTGATTCAGGAAGAATTTGGCTCAGTAGACTTAATTGCAGGTGTCGCAACAGCAGGTATCCCTCAGGGTGCTTTGGTGGCTCAGGAACTGGGACTACCATTTGCCTATGTAAGATCAAAGGCTAAAGAACATGGTACAGGGAGTCTGATTGAAGGAGAAATTGTAGAAGGACAGCGTGTAGTAGTGATAGAAGACTTGATTTCAACAGGAAAAAGCAGCTTACAAGCTGTCGATGCACTAAGAAATGCTGGATTATCAGTAGCTGGCCTTGTAGCCATCTTTACCTATGGTTTTGATCAGGCTGAAGAGAATTTTGCCGCAGCTAAATGCCGTTACGCCACATTATCTAATTACAATACGTTAATCGAATATGCGGCAGAACATAGTTTCATCGCACAAAAAGATGTAGATCTTTTAACGCAATGGCGTAGAAATCCTTCTGAATGGGGGAAACAATTAGAACAACTAACCTAAGAATAATATGACAGTTATCGAAAGCAGTGCTGAACTGAACCTGCCCTTAGAAAAAGTTTATGCTTTTTTAGCCGACTTAAATAATCATCAGCAATTAATGCCCGAGAATATTTATAACTGGTCGTCCACTGAAGACGAAGCTAGTTTCACAATTCAAAATATGGCTAAACTTGCAATCAGAATCTCTGAACGTAAGGAAAATCAGGAACTCACAGCAATTCCTACCGAAAAGCCACCGTTTGATGTGGAATTAAAATGGACTGTAGCTGATAACGGAAAAGGCGGTACGACTGCTAAACACATCATTTCTGCTGATTTGAATATGATGATGAAAATGCTGGCCTCAGGACCATTGCAAAAACTGGCTGATCATCAAACACAAAAGCTAGCTGAGGTATTAAAGTAACCTCCTTTAAATAAAATAAAAAAGCTGATCCTAAAAAGATCAGCTTTTTTTATGGCTATTATTGAGGCTCTAGCACCCACTGTTGATTGTTTCCACCACTCGTTCCGCTCAACGTATACAAGATCATCTTTGTACCACTAGTAGTACTGCTTCCCGGATTATCCAAAACATAATGATTGGATAGGTTACTTTGAATATAGTACTTACCACTTCCGACTGAAACAAGGTTCCACTGCTGATTTAAATTGTTTGTAACCTGATATTGAATTAAGTTTACACCAGAAGTCTGAATACTACCTGCAACATCTATTGCTTTGTTACTATTTCTGTTAATCAACACAGTAGCCCCACTCTGACTGCTCAATTGCCATTGCTGGCCGTAGTTAGTGCTGCTTGTGCTTTGAACTACATAAGCATTATTCGCCGTGCTGTTGTTTTCTATAGAGAGGTACAAACCGCTGGAGAAATTTTTAATCTTATACCAGGTAGAAGAACCGGATGCTGCAAATGCAGCAGTAACTGCAGCGGAAACCTGGTTAAATATATCTGTAATCGTTACTCTTGCAGTATAGTTACCTGCAGCAAGAGTTGTAGGAATTGCAGCAGTTCTTTTTTGCGGCAGCACCTCTTCAACTGTCTGAACTACAGTACCAGATCCATTCAATATTTCTACTTTGGAAGATAACTGAGGTGTTTTGGTTGCATTAGTAGTCCAGCTAACATTTATGGTTCCGGCAGTATAACTTGCAGAAACAGAACTTACAGTACCTACAGTAAGCGTCGGCGCTGATCCCTGATTTGTTTGCACAGGTAAGCTAAGCGTGCGTCCGGTTCCGAAAGCAGCACTAGGCTGTACATTACCACCATGTTCCATAAAGTATGCATCTTCTGTAGCATCATATCCGGAATTGAACGCTCTATCATAAATACCGTTTCGCCCTGCATCATTTGCATTTGCACTGAATGTTCTGCTCGAGTGTTTTTGCCAGGTGTTACTTGTATTTAAATTCCAACAATCTTTAAAAAATGCCTTTCTAATAAAACTTCCATCATAATTGGGATTAGTACCCACCCAATTTTCCAGAAAGGAATCATTGCCTGAACCAAGAAATGTAGTCCTCTCTACCATCGCCAATGTATAAGTATGAAACCAGGTACCTGTAGACATATTTTGGATAAATGTACCGACGAATAATTCTCCATCTCTCTTCCATGCACGCAGCGCAATGTTATACCAGGTATTTAAGGACCATTGATAAGGATTGATAGTCTTCCAGCCATCACCTTCTCCTCCGAATCTACTGGTTACCGTATTCGAGGCAGAGTAGGCCACCCTGGAATAAACTCCTCCAGTGGTGTTAGGGTCCCATAGCGACGAAATCAGAATGTTTGGGGTACCGAAGGATTGGTCAGGAGTCTGTTGTAAGCCAGCATAACCTCCACTGTAATTGTGCACAGAAAAATATTCTGTATTGGCAGACTGAGTAATTTTAATCTTGTGAATTTTTGCTATAGCATCGGAAGGAAAAGTAAAAAAAATATGCTGTGAAGGTGCGGCGTTCTCTCCTGCAAGTAAAGTCACATTATTAGATTGTTGTGTTCCAACCGCTAGTTTTTCTTGCTTAACCGTGTCTGCCACTGGTATTTTCGCACATGAAAAGAGGGTAAATAAAAAAGTAAATGCTAACATTCTTTTAGTCAGTTGTTTAATAGTTGGTTTTTTCATTTTTGTTTAGGTTATATTAGGATAATTAAGAATTCGCAACAGTCATGAATCAACGCACTGCAAAAGCCTACCCATAAAATAACCCAGGGCTTTTGTCCCTGTCTTTAATTGTGTTATTTAAAGACGATAATCTAAATTAACTATTGATTTATTAATCATGCCTTAAAACACAACACAAACGGTTGCGCAGCAACTGAAAACCACAGCACACCTATTTTTTGGATGATTATTTTTTCCTAAAAAGATACTAAATACCTGTATTTATCTGATTCACAGTATATTTTACAACTCTAAACGCAAAAAAAGGCAATTTCCCTATTTTTTCCAATGCAAACGTTTGAGTAATAATTGTCCGACTGATACCAGGCCGGATATAATAGTCAGTCTAGGTTGTGTTATATTTCTAACTGGTCTTCAGACTGTGTTCATATTGTATAAATTTTGCCTTCCTGTTGCAAAAGCAAGACAATAGCAAGAGAGGAGCAAGAGAAAAGCAAGACAAAAGCAAGAGAAATATACACTTCAACATTATCTCTTATGCTTCATATTTATTGACTTATCCTCATTTTCTTCATGACGAAATAAAATCCTATGGCGGTAAGAACCAACACTACAACCGTACCCCACCAAAGCATACTAAAGCCATAAGCAGCGGCTATTCTTGTTCCCACAAAAGGTGAAAATATATGAGCGGCAGAAAAAGAAAGTGAGTTAACCCCCATATACGCACCCCTTTTTTTAACAGAAGATCTTTGCAAGGTGATTGTTGCCATGAATGGCATTGCAAGAATTTCTGAAATACAAAACACAAACATGGCAATGTATAGCACCCAAACTCCATGAGCAAGGTTCAGAATCATAAACGAAATTGAACATAATATTGCCCCCCAAACAATTACCGTCAATGATGTAAATCGCTTTTCGGCAATATGGACGAGAAGCATTTCCAGTGAAAATACCACCAGACCACTGAAGGCCAAAATGACGCCTATTTCTGCTTCAGACAATTGATACACCGTCCGATAATACAATGGAAGTGTGCTGAGTAATTGAAAAAAACAAATTGCAAAAACACAGCATAAAATACTAAATAGCATAAATGGGCTATCTTTGTAAGGCGATCTATCTACGTGTTCGCCCTCCTCCTCTTTCGCTTCTTCTTTTGTGTTTTTCTCATTCCCTTTGCGATTACGGAAATAGATATAAAACAATACCGCAGAGAAAAAAGCGGCTATAGCATTTCCGTAAAATAAGAAAGTATAAGAAACCGCAGCTAAAAATCCTCCTAAGGCCGGACCAATAGAAAATCCTAAATTTAACGCCATTCTATTCAATGAAAAAGACCTGATGACATTGTCTGGCTTTGAGTAATAAGCTATGGAAACAGAGTTTGCGGGCCTGAAAGTCTCAGAGATAATACTCAGCATAAACACACCTATTGCCATAGTAACGACCGTATTCAGTTCAGGAAGCAAAAAAAACATTGGCACGGTAAGTATGAGACTTGCAAGCTGTACTTTGAAATGTCCTATCTTATCGGTAAGCCATCCACCCAAAAAAGAACCCGAAACAGCACCAACTCCAAAGCAACTTAGTATGGTACCGGTATCTTCCAATGTAAACTGAAGATGATTGATCATATAAACCCCTAAAAAAGGAATTACCATCGCCCCGCTTCTGTTGATGAGCATCACCAGGGCAAGCATCCATGCAGGTGTAGATAAACCCCTATAGGCATCCAGGTATAAACGTATGAACTCTCTCATTTAATATTTGGCAAGTGCCAGCTTTAGTATACTATTAATAGCTTCAACCGGAAGATCCTCGACTGGATCAATCAGCATAATTTTCATCCTAGCCCTTTTTTCAATAATGAGGTCTGGATGTTCAATATGTTTACTTTCAACAATACCGATATATGGTCTCTGGTATTTCTTATGGTGCCATAAGTAACAAAACATTTTCCTTTTATAATAGAAAAAAGGCATTCCGTACTTCCATTCAGGGCTGATGTCCTTATCAAATTTCAGAATCAAATCCCTCAATGCCATAAAACAGCCTCCGAAGGGCTCTTCTTGCTGTAAATAGAAATTTTCAAGAGGAGTTAACATAAATAGATGAATGTAGGTCCTCAAAGTTCGGAAAATTTAAAGAGAATCTATCTCATCCGATAGCTTTTATCCAATGAAAATGTACTACATCTTATTTAGGATTTTATTCCCCTTGCTTTTGCAACCTTCAATAAAACTTCAAACATTTTTTCCGGTGCAAATGGCTTATTCAGAATATCATATACCTGTATTGCAGCAAATTTTTGCTTTACTGCCGCCATGATATCTGCTGTAAAAATAATTGTATGTATATCCTGATATTTACCGCGAATGATCTCGGCGAGCTCATAACCGTCCATACCTGGCATGTGCAAATCAGACATCGCGACATGGTAGTGATTTTTTTCTATCAGTTTCAGCGCTTCCCTTCCATCATGAGCACAATCAGCATGAATACCAAAATATTCCATCTGCTTGCGTGCCACCATTAAATTTATTGGATTATCTTCCACCAACAATACTTTCAGACCGGCAAGTTGATCTTTAAAAACAAAACAGGCCGGAGCGTCTGCGGAGTCATCTATATTTTGATCAGCAGCGATTTCCAGATTAAGGTCAAAATAGAATTTCGATCCTTCTCCTACTTTGCTTTTTAAATGCACTTTACTATGGTGGAGCCCGGCCAGCTTCTGTGTAATGGCAAGTCCGAGACCAGTACCAGAATGTTCACGCCTTGTAGATTGCTGAATTTGTTTGAAGCTTTCAAATACATGCTCTTGTAGCTCACAAGGGATACCCATCCCTGTATCTTTTACGGCAAAATGAATCTGTGCATGATTTGCTTGTGTAGAAACCAGCTTCACCATGAGGGTTACCTCTCCATTATCCGTAAATTTTATTGCATTACTGATTAAGTTATTCAACATCTGGCTCAGACGCACAGGATCAGCAACCAATTTATAAGGAATGCGGCTATCAATAATACTTTTGAGTTGAATGCCTTTTGATTTTGCTACTGATTTAAATTGATTTCTAATATTTTTCACCAATTTAAACAAATCAAGCTCTGTATGAATCAGATCTAATTTCTCACTTTCCATTTTAGTTAGATCCAGAATATCATTGATCAGTTGCATCAAATGATCTGCGGAAAAGATCAGATTGCCGATATATTCTTTTTGGTCTGTCGTATGGTTCAATTTTAATAAGTTGGCGATTCCAATAATCCCGTTTAATGGAGTACGGATTTCATGACTCATCACAGAAAGGAATTCCGATTTGGTTTTTGACGCCTTTTCAGCAATATTTTTTGCTTCAGTCAGAGCTGCATTACTAATTTCCAGTTGTTGTGTTGCCTTCGCCAGGGCAAGATCAGCTAGTTTACGTTCCGTGATATTTTCTATACTCAGTACCAGCAGGTAATCTTCAAGCTTTTCTGCAATTACCACTGGCTTTATCCTTGCCTTAAACCATTCATTAATTTCAGGACTCAAATGCGGATATTCCACTTCCTGTACGATACCTGTTTTTATAGCCTTATTTACAGATTCACTAAAAGTGACCGAATGGGGACCTAGTACTTCTGCTA
Source organism: Pedobacter frigoris (assembly GCF_032678645.1). GTDB lineage: Bacteria > Bacteroidota > Bacteroidia > Sphingobacteriales > Sphingobacteriaceae > Pedobacter > Pedobacter frigoris_A. The sequence continues at coordinate 282,103 of NZ_JAVTSP010000006.1, read as the reverse complement.
TTGTTTTGCCGAGAAAGTCCTCTTTTGGCATAAAAAGCATATGCTCATCAGACGTCCATACATGTTTAAAGGTATGATTACCATCGATTTCAAATACGATATCTTCCAGTGAAGTAATGAGAGATTGCAAATGGGTTGTTAATTCCTCGAGCTTTTCCTTACCGAACTCACGAGCGCACGTTTCATTCATATGATAAACAATACATTATTATAGTTCATTCAGTGTTTGGTGTAGGTAGATATTATCAAACCAATTGCCAAAAGTCAGATTACCGCAATTATACTTTTTTTAGCTTAAAAAACTTGGAAACAATGGCTTCTGAGCAGTTTTCTGTAATATGGAATTTGAGAGCACAAAACAGGATTATCCCGCCGAAACCCCAAACCGTAACGGTTTTACCCCAATTTCGGGCTATAATTTCTACTCAGCGGCTTACCAGCATCCCTCAACTTTTTAAAATAAGGTAAAATCACGATCACTAAAGAAAACCCTAGCGAATTCGGGCAAAAGCAGGTTGAATAAAACCGAAATATCATATTAAGTCATTTTTTCAGCATAAACCATTATTTATCAGCCATTTAGTCATCGTAAAATGATTTATACCGACAAAATTTCCGATATTATACAAAAAACTAAGATGGCATCTGCTTTGTTTAATACTTGCCATGAACTTCAACAATTTTACTATAAAAGCCCAGGAAGCAATTCAACAGGCTTCCGAAATAGCCCAGGGCAATCAGCAGCAGGCTATTGAGACAGCACACCTGTTAAAAGGTTTGCTTACTGTTGATGAAAATGTAGTCTCTTATGTCCTCAAAAAATTAAATGTAAATCTAAATGTTTTAAACCAGCACTTAGATGATCAAATATCAAAATTCCCCAAAGTAAGTGGAAGCAGCGCGTATTTGACCTCAGGAAGCAATTCGGCTTTGCAAAAAGCACAATCCTACCTGAAGGAATTTAAAGATGAGTTTGTTTCTGTCGAACATTTGTTACTTGGGATCCTATCTGTTAATGACAATACTTCAAAATTTCTAAAAGATCAGGGTGTAAATGAGAAAGACCTTAAAAAAGCCATCATTGCTTTGAGGGGTGATAACCACGTTACTGATCAAAATGCGGAAGCCACATATAATGCACTGAACAAATATGCAAGAAACCTAAACGAATATGCAGAATCCGGCAAGCTGGATCCTGTAATTGGCCGTGACGATGAAATCAGAAGAGTGATCCAGATCTTATCGAGGCGTACCAAAAATAACCCGATACTAATTGGTGAACCCGGTGTTGGTAAAACAGCTATTGCGGAAGGTATTGCTTTCCGAATCATCAAGGGTGATGTTCCTACGAACCTGAAAACAAAAACCGTTTATTCGCTGGACATGGGTGCGCTGATTGCAGGTGCGAAATACAAAGGGGAATTTGAAGAACGTTTGAAAGCAGTGGTAAAAGAAGTTACCCAAAGTGATGGGGATATCATCCTCTTTATTGATGAGATTCATACGTTAGTAGGTGCTGGTGGTGGTGAAGGTGCTATGGATGCAGCAAATATTCTAAAGCCGGCCTTAGCAAGAGGCGAGCTTAGAGCAATTGGAGCAACAACACTGGATGAATATCAGAAATACCTTGAGAAAGATAAAGCTTTGGAACGCCGCTTCCAGAAGGTAATGGTAGATGAACCTGATACCCAGGACGCCATTTCTATACTTAGGGGCTTGAAGGAACGCTATGAAACCCACCATAAAGTGCGGATCAAAGATGAAGCGATCATTGCAGCTGTAGAAATGTCACAGCGGTATATTGCTGATCGTTTCCTACCGGATAAGGCCATTGACTTGATGGATGAGGCGGCCTCAAAACTGCGTCTTGAAATGGATAGCGTACCTGAGAAAGTGGATGAATTAAATCGCAAGATCATGCAGCTTGAAATCGAACGTGAGGCAATTAAACGGGAGAATGATACTCAAAAGGTAAAATCATTGGGTGAAGAAATTGCGAATTTATCGGCAGAGCGCGATGAGATCAAAGCCAAATGGCAGGGTGAAAAAGACCTGGTGGACAACATCAATAACGAACTTGAACAGGTAGAAAACTACAAACTGGAGGCTGATCAGGCTGAACGTGCAGGGGACTATGGAAAAGTTGCGGAGATTCGTTATGGCAAGATTAAGGAAGCACAGGATAATGTAGAAAAATTAAAGCTTCAGCTTGAGGGCCTGCAAAGCGAAAGCCGCATGCTGAAAGAAGAAGTTACTGCAGATGACATTGCTGGTGTAGTGGGCAGGTGGACCGGTATTCCGGTAACTAAACTGGTTTCAAGCGAGCGTGAGAAGTTATTAAATCTGGAAAACGAATTACACAAGCGCGTTGCCGGACAAGATGAGGCCATTGAAGCTATATCTGATGCCATTCGACGTTCCAGGGCAGGGTTACAGGATAAGCGTAAGCCTATTGGATCTTTTATTTTCCTGGGGACTACCGGTGTGGGTAAAACAGAGTTGGCAAAAGCACTTGCAGAGTTTCTTTTCAATGATGAAAATGCAATGACTCGTATAGACATGAGTGAGTATCAAGAACGACATGCAGTTTCGCGTCTGATCGGGGCTCCCCCAGGATACGTAGGCTATGATGAAGGTGGGCAGTTGACAGAAGCGGTGCGCAGAAAACCCTATTCTGTGATCCTATTGGATGAGATTGAGAAAGCACATCCTGATGTATTCAATATTCTGCTACAGGTTTTGGATGATGGAAGGTTGACTGATAATAAAGGCCGAGTGGTGAATTTTAAAAACACGATCATCATCATGACCTCCAATATAGGTTCACACCTGATACAGGATAATTTTAAAGCACTTAGTGATGAAAATCGCGATGAAGTGATTGCTAAAACGAAAAGTGAGTTATTTGAACTGCTTAAACAGACGATCAGACCAGAATTTTTAAACAGGATAGATGAGCTGATCATGTTTACACCGTTGAACCGTAATGAGCTTAGAGATATTGTAACGCTACAATTCAGACATGTACAGGAAACACTCGCTGATATGGGAATAGAAATCGAAGCTTCAGAAGAGGCATTGGATTGGCTGGCAGAATTGGGTTATGATCCGCAATTTGGGGCTAGACCGCTAAAACGTGTGATACAAAAACGAATTCTAAATGAGCTTTCTAAAGAGATTCTTTCTGGAAAAGTGAATAAGGACAGCAAGATAAAGCTGGACATGTTTGATCATAAGTTTGTGTTTTTGAATGCAAAGGAAGAGACTAAAGATTTAGCTAAATAGAAGTAATCGAGCAACTATTTAGCACGTCATCCCGAAGAATGAGGGATCTCTTGGATGTGATTAAACAAGAGATCTCTCCTATCGTCGAGATGACGTTTTATTTTACAATGACAATAAGCCTACCTTTACCTAAGACGCTTATTTCTTTCTCGTTTCTATATTGGGTAGAAATGCAGTTAGCATCCCGATCAAAGGCAGGAATGAACAGATATGAAACACATATTCGATGCTGGTACTATCGGCCAGTTTGCCCAGTAGAGCTGAGCCAATGCCCCCCATCCCAAAAGCAAAACCGAAGAATAGTCCCGCTACCAAACCTACCTTTCCAGGTATCAATTCCTGGGCATACACCAGGATCGCCGAAAATGCAGAAGCTAAAATCATTCCTATTGGTACAATTAATACGCCTGTCCAGAATAGATTTGCATAGGGCAATAACAGCGCAAAAGGCGCTGTCCCCAAAATAGAGAACCAGATTACATATTTACGCCCGAATCTGTCCCCCACGGGTCCGCCTACCAGAGTTCCTGCGGCAACTGATACTAGAAAAACAAACAAATAAATCTGTGAAGCCTGTACAGAAACATTGAACTTATGAATCACGTAGAAAGTGAAATAACTAGTGAGACTGGCCATGTAAAAATACTTCGAGAAAATTAATATTAGTAAAATAACAACAGCAGATACCACCTTTTTCCTCGAAAAAGTATTGACGATACTCTGTGTTTTACCTTTTTGCTGAGCTTTTGTAAGCATGTACCCTTTGTACCAGTTGCCCACCCTGCTTAATATTAAAATTGCTATTAGAGCTATTGCCGAAAACCAAATTACGCTGGTTTGCCCATAAGGCACAATGATCCAAGCTGCAAGCAACGGACCCAATGAACTTCCAAAATTTCCGCCCAACTGGAAGATAGACTGAGCCAGCCCTCTCCTGCCCCCTGAGGCTGCATGCGCCATCCTCGAAGCCTCGGGATGAAAAATAGATGAACCTGTACCTACTAGAGCAACCGAGATCAGCATCATATAAAATCCTGTAGACTGGGACAAAGTAACCAGTCCAAGTAAGGTAAATCCCATACCTATAGCTAGAGAATAAGGCTGAGGCTTTTTATCAGTATATAGACCCACAAATGGCTGAAAAAGGGATGCTGCCATTTGAAAGGTCAGGGTGATCAATCCAATTTGTGTAAAAGTGAGGTGATAGGAAACTTTCACCACAGGATAGATCGCCGGAATAAGCGACTGTATGGTATCATTTAAAAGATGAGAGAAGCTAATCGCAAAAAGTATAGGAAATACGGTTTTTTCTACTGCATTTCCAGTAGTAGAGACAGAATTCATTGATAGTTATTTATTAAAATCCAAAGGTAGGCATTCAGTTGCTCCATTCTGGAGGAATATTGAAACAAACCTGTTTCAATCGGCTGATTTTTGTTTAACAAAAAACAAAATTACATGAATAAAACCAATTAAAGGAGAACATTATAGGCTTAAGGTTGTTATACTTCATAGTTTCAATTATTATAATTACAGTTCACATGAAAATTGCTTATATTTCCTCTTACCCGCCACGTGAGTGTGGCATTGCAACGTTTAATCAAAATCTATTAAAAGCGATTGGTTATAATAAAAATGCTGTTTCTGAAGATAGTTTTGTGGTGGCGATGAATGACACCGAATCTTTGGACGAATATGAATATCCCAAAGAGGTTAAATACATCATCAGACAGGAAAACCAAAAAGATTATATCCGTGCTGCAGACTACATTAATACAAGTCTTGCAGATGCCTGTATATTAGAGCATGAATATGGCATTTTTGGCGGTGAGAACGGGGTTTATATCCTTCCATTTATAGCCCGTCTTCAAAAGCCCTTAATTACCATCTTTCACACCATATTAAAAGATCCCAACTACATGCAGCTTACTGTCCTTAGGGAAGTTGCCAAGCATTCTTCGAGAATTGTGGTGATGAGCCACCGTGCGGTAGGTTTTCTAACCAGTATCTACGGTATTCCTTTCGAAAAGATCCAGTTGATTGAGCATGGAGTTCCCGATCTGGAGCCCAAAACAGATAATCCGGTTAGGCAATCACTGGCTTTTAAAGGGAAAAAAGTATTATTTACGTTTGGTCTGATCAGCCGTAACAAAGGACTTGAAACAGTGATAGAAGCGCTACCTAGGATCGTAGCTCAAAATCCTGATGTGATGTATGTTATCTTGGGCACAACACACCCTGGGGTAATCCGGAATTCCGGAGAGGAATATAGAGATAGTCTGAAACGGCTGGCGCGAAAACTGAATGTAGAAGACAATATCACGTTTGTCAACAAGTTTGTGTCGGAAGAGGAACTTCACGACTATCTGACAGCGTGCGATATGTACATCACACCATACTTAAACGAAGCACAGATCACCAGCGGGACTTTATCATATGCCATCGGAGCCGGTGCAGCGGTAATCTCTACTCCATACTGGCATGCACAGGAACTTTTGGCTGACAACAGGGGCCGGTTATTTGATTTCAAAGATTCGGAAAGCCTGGCAAATATTGTCAACGAATTATTTGCTGATAAAAACAAACTGCAACAGCTTAAATCAAATGCATTTGAATATGGATTGCATTTGAGGTGGCCGACTACCGGTGAGGTATTTGTTGATGTACTCGACGAGGCAATAGCTAAATTCCTATCGGAAAATGAGCAAGGTGGTAAACCTATTATTGATCCTGATATGATGCCGACCTTCAGTTTAGCACATATCCAGCGACTTACAGATGATACCGGTATTGTACAACATGCGAAATACGGGATTCCAAACTTAAAGGAAGGTTACTGTTTGGACGATAATTCCAGGGCCTTAATTCTAACTATACTGGCATATCAGCAAAATAAAAGTAAAGTCGCCTTAGAATTGTTGCCAATTTATCTGAGCTACATCCAATATATGCAGCTGGAGGATGGAAATTTCAGGAACTTTCTAAGTTTTAAACGTGAATATCTGGATGAAGTAGGCTCTGAAGATTCCTTTGGGAGAACAATATGGTCATTGGGTTACCTGATCAAAAATGCACCAAATAACTCTTATCGGGAATTTGCAAAAGATCTCTTTTTAAAATCGGTTCCTCATTTTTCGCAATTGAAACATTTGCGCGGAATTGCAAATACGATGATTGGTTTATCGAACTTTATGAAAGCACACCCCTATGACGAACATATAGGAAATCAGTTTGATCGATTGGCAACTCCATTAAAAGACGCTTATAAGGCTAATAAAGAAGGTCATTGGCATTGGTTTGAAGAAAAGATGACTTATGACAATGCCATATTGCCCCTTGCTTTATTGTGTCATTATGAAATCACCAAGGATCAGGAATCGATGGATATTGCGCTGGAAAGTATGGAGTACCTAACACAAAAAACGCTGATCAAAGGATACCTCAATCCGGTTGGAAATGATGGGTGGCTATATAGAGATAGTGGAGAAATGGCAATTTATGATCAGCAGGCTATTGAAACAATGGCAATGGTACTCATGTATTTTAAAGCCTACGAGATCACACATGATCTGGTGTACATTAAACAAATGTATTTAAGTTACCAGTGGTTTCTGGGTGAAAACAGTCTAAGATTGCCTTTGTTTGATTATGAAACCAAGGGATGTGGTGATGGTTTACAGGAATATGGGATCAATCGAAATCAGGGAGCAGAAAGCACCCTGGCTTATTGGATTTCACATCTTATTGTTTTAAAAGCGCTGGAATCTGAATATCAATTTATACAAAGCAGCGACCTCACAGCAGCACAAAAGCAAGAGTTCTAAAGCCGATTGAAATGAAAATTGCGGCATTAGCACCAGTAGCCTGGAGAACCCCACCCCGACATTATGGGCCATGGGAACAAATGGCTTCTAATTTAACGGAAGAATTGATAAAAGCAGGTATCGAGGTTACCTTATTTGCTACCGGAGATTCGGTAACTGCCGGATCTTTGGATGCAGTTGTCGACAGAGGCTATGAAGAAGATAAATCCATTGATGCAAAGGTTGCTGAATGTCTGCACATCAGCAACCTGATGGAAAAGGCAGAAGATTTCGACCTTATCCATAATCATTTCGACTTTCTCCCGCTCACTTATTCTGCATTGATCAATACACCGTTAATCACAACCATACACGGATTTTCATCTGAAAAAATCATTCCCGTTTACAAAAAATACAACGACCATACCTACTATGTTTCAATCAGCAATTCAGATCGGCATCCCGATCTGAATTACCTTGATACGGTATACAATGGAATAGTTACAGATGAGTTCGACTTTGTGGCACAGCCGGAAGATTACTTATTATTTTTTGGCAGAATTCATCCTGATAAAGGTACGGCTGAAGCCATAGAAATTGCGCTAAAAACAGGCAGAAAGCTACTCATTGCAGGAATCATTCAGGATGAACGCTATTTTCTGGAAAAAGTAGAACCCTTTTTAGGAAAATCTGTAGAATTTTTGGGTGCAGCCGGCCCTGAAGAGCGCAATGAACTACTGGGGAAAGCAGCGGCTTTGTTACATCCCATTAATTTTGAAGAACCATTTGGCCTGAGCGTGGCCGAAGCCATGACCTGTGGAACACCTGTGATTGCTTTCAACAGAGGGTCAATGCCTGAACTGATTATTGATAAAAAAACAGGGTTCTTAGTAAAAGATGTCGAACAGGCAGTTCAGGTGATAAAAATGTTGTTACCCGGTGTCAACAGGAAAAAATGCAGAGCACATGCCATCGCTAAATTTTCGGCAAAAAAAATGGCAGAGGATTATTTAGCCCTCTACCAGAAAATATTGTCAGAAAAGTATTGAAATTTTTAGCTATTCGAACCCTTAAGCTTATTCAATAACAGCTCCAGACTTACTGTTGCAAAAGAAGAGCAATAATCAGACAGGCCGTATGGGATCACCAGCAGATCGTTGTGTACAATGGAACCACATGAGTAAAGCACATTGGGCACGTAACCTTCTCTTTCATCTGTATTCGGTATCACTAAAGGCTCACTTAATCTTCCTATCTCAATAGATGGATCATCAATATCAAAGAGGCTGGCACCAAGGCAATAACGGCGCATCGGACCTACACCATGCGTGATCATCAACCAGCCTTCAGCGGTCTCTATCGGCGAACCGCAATTACCAATTTGTATAAATTCCCATGGAAATTTTGGCTCTTGTAACATTACAGGATTGTCCCAGACCGTCAGCTTATCTGAATACATCAGGTAATTATTAAATCCATCAATCCTGGACATCATTACATATTTACCGCCAATTTTTCGGGGAAATAACGCCAGATTTTTATTCTGGGCCCCTATCCCATGAAGCGGGCTAATTTTAAAATCATAAAAATCAGTGGTTTGCAGCAACTTAGGCATAATCATCGCTCCATCAAAAGCAGTATAGGTTGCATAATAAATTACAGAGCCATCATCTTTTACAAAGCGTACAAACCTGGCATCTTCTATTCCTTTACGTTCAAATTCTGAAATAGGAAAGATGACACGGTCTGAAATATCGGTGTCTCTTGAAAAACTGATCTCATGATAGGTATCAGACAACCACAATATTTTATCATATTCAAGCTTTCTAAGGTCATTTTCCTGCAGACTTTTACCATCCAGGATAACTTTCCTAAGGGTAGCATAGTCAAATTTATCCTGAAGTTTGGTACCCACCTCATCCAATACTTCTATATCTATTTTTGAATCGGCAGCTTTTTTCAGGAAGAGTTTCTTATTATATACAGCATTTTTTATGACCTCTGCCTCGTCTATATAATTACCCGCAGGAATAACTGTAATGTCATTATTACGATCAATCAGCGCTCTTCTAAATACTACAGAAGAAATATGCCCTTCACCTACAGCTCTGAAGCTGATGATTAATCTTCTTTCACCCTCCACCAGATCCGATTGATCCGGATCTTCCACTACCGAAGGATTAAAAAAGGCAGCAGATTCAATGGAATATTCGTGTGTAAAATAAGATCCTAACAGTAACTTCCTGTATTTATCGATGTCATCAAAATCAAATCCTGCGCGTTCAACTGAGTTTCTGACCTTCTTACTGTGACGGATAAGTATCTTCGTTATATTCCTGTGTCTTTTTGAGTATTCCTGCAATAACGGAGAAATGAGTCCAAATACCTCTTCATCTGAAAGGTTCATCACATGCTTTACCACCTCTACCGCACGCTCCTCTCCATTGAAAAAAAATCTTGCTATTACTCGCTTAGGGTCTGGATAAACTTTAACCGGTTTTCGTTCTATTGATAATCTCATATGCTAATAACGTTTTAGAGGGGTATAAAGGTTTTATGAATATAATTTTTTTTAATGGGATTATTTTGATGCTACATGAATTGTTACTAAAACTTGTCAGATATGCTGACAAAAATGACATCAAAAATGCTGACAATTAAACAAAAATAGTCAAATTGACTACATTCATAGCTATCGAAAATATTATAAATTCAGGGCTATTGTCATGGCAAAATAACAAAGACATTTTTTAAAAAACCTATTCCTCTATTAATTAAGTATTTACAAAAAATTGCATTTCATTAAAAAAAATGAAGATTACGTCTGGCACATCTATTGACTATATAACACAAATGGTCAGAAAACAAAACACAATACTGGCCTTATTATAAATTAAAAAAACAAAGAGATGAAAAAATTATTATTATCATTAGTCGCAGTTGCAGCATTTGCTTTTACCACTCAGGCACAAACTGAAAAAGGAAAATTTCTTGTTGGTGGAAATGTAGGTTTCAGTACTTCAAAAGTTGATGGTGCCAATAAATCTGATTTTAGTTTTAAAGTGATTCCAAGTGCGGGATATTTTGTAAGCGACAATTTTGCAGTAGGTACTGGTGTAGGTTATTCTTACGATAAGTCCGTAAGTCAGAAAAACTTAAACCAGGCTTTTGAAGTAGCTCCTTTCGGACGTTACTATGTAGGCTTGTCAGACCAGTTTAAATTCTTCGGTCAATTGTCAGTTCCTATGGCATTTGGTAACGATAAAGCTGTAGACGTTGATGGCAATACTGGCGACAAAACTGCTTCTACTACAAGCATAGGAGCTTATGTTTCACCGGGCTTTGCATTCTTCCCTACTAAAAGAGTTGGAATTGAGGTTTCTGTAAACGGGTTGGGTTATAACAACTATCAGGTAAAAAATGAACTGACAGGCAATAAAGTAAAAACCAATTCATTTGGCTTAGATGCAAATACCGCTGATATCAACTTAGGTGTTCAGTTTCACTTTTAATAATTAATATAGTTTTACAAAAAAGGCCTGAACAAATGTCCAGGCCTTTTTTGTAAGCTTATCTTTTCCGCTCAACCTCTCTGTCCATCTCCAGAATGCTCACATCCTCAGATCGCGAGAAATCCCCGATCAGGTATTTATTAAAATGATCTGCCAGTTTCCAGAAAGTATATTCTGTAAGATCTCCAAAGGCATGACGTTGTCCCGGAACAATTACAAATTCAAATCTTTTGCCCGCCTTCATTAAAGCATTTGCAACCCTTATCGTATTTGCCGGATGTACGTTGTTATCTATATCTCCGGTCATTAACATCAGGTGTCCTTTAAGATTCTTAGCCAGGTCTGGATTCTTATCAATGCTATACGTAAAAGTGGTATCACCTTTAGCAGTAACCACTTCTTTTATCCCGTGATGCTTTTCACTCCACCACCTGTTGTAAATGCTATTGTCGTGGTTACCAGCATTAGAAACCGCCGCTTTAAAGAAGTCAGGATAAACTAGCATTGCTGCTGTAGACATAAATCCACCTCCAGAGTGCCCTGTTATGCCCACTCTGCTCGCATCTATAAATGAATATCTATCTGCAAGCTGTTCTACAGCAGCTTTTTTATCGGCCAATCCATAATCACGCAAATTGCCATAACCAAAAGTGTGGTACCATTTAGAACGTGCAGGATTGCCCCCACGATTACCTACGGTAATAACGATATAGCCAAACTGAGCCAGCCTTTCTGTTCTGTCCATACTCCTGCTGAAGGATTTATTTACGGCTTCTGTTTGCGGACCAGGATACACATATTCTATAATTGGATATTTTTTATTCGGATCAAAATCAAATGGTTTATACATGACCCCATAGATATCTGTAATTCCGTCATCAGCCTTTACTTTAAATGGCTCTGGAAATTTATATCCGGTAGTCATCAATAGAGAAAGATCTGTTGTTTCCAGATTCATGACTACCCTACCATTATTATCCATAAGCACAGACTTAGGGACAGTATTTACCCTGGAGAAGTTATTTACAAAGAACTTATTGTCATCATCCATGCTTATAGCATGATCAAAATCACCAGGATTCAACAGTTTCATTCCTGAGCCATCAAAATTAATGCGGTACAAATGAAAGTAGTAAGGATCTTCCTTAACTTCTCTTCCGTTGGCTGTAAAATAAAGTACCCGGTTCTTTTCATCGATATTTACGATGCTTTCACAATGAAATGCACCCTTAGTAATCTGATTTTTCAATTTCCCGTTGCCATCAAACAAATAGAAGTGGGCCCATCCATCTCGCTCAGACCAGTGAATGATCTCCTTACCGTCATTTACTAAACCAGGGCGGTTAATTTCTACGTATGTGTTGAACCGCTCATCGATCAGCGGAGTTACTGCGCTGGTATTGATATCTACCGTACATACATCTACCCGTTTCAAATCACGACTGGTGCGCTGAAAATAAATCTTACTATTGTTACCCAGCCAGATCGAAGGTCTGAACTCATTATCCCGGTCTCTGTTCAGCACCGGAGCTCCCCAAACTGATACAGTCTGATCTTTAAAAGCAGAAATATTCAACTTTTTAAAGGTCTTTGAAGCAAAATTAAACAGCAGGATTTCAGTGATAGGAGATTCTTTTTCTCCTGGCATCTGATACTTATAAGTTTCCAACGTGGGTCTGCCCGGGGCAATACTATTGATAACCCAAAGGTCCTTTACCTTACGGGAATCTGTTCTGTTTAACACAAAATGTCTGGAATCCGGCGACCACATTACCCAGGCACCACGTCTTTTCTTTTTATTCTTTTCACTCTCCTCATCATCTCCGTCGTCACCGCCACCTCCGCCATAAGCATAGAACTTTACGCCGTCTTTGGTTAGCTGGTGCTCTACTATTGTACTGTCATCTTCATTTTTGACTGCTTTTTTATAGTTTTCCTTATCCATCCAGTACAGATTATAATTTCTGGAGAAAACAATAGCTGACGAATCCGGAGCTACAGATCCCCACGATGGCTTGGCCTTTGGTTTACTATAATTCGGTACTTCAGTAAGTTTCTGCGTAGCAATCACATAATTAAAGAAAAAGATTTTTTTCTGCATTGAATCTGCAGCTTTCTTATCTTTTCTATCTTTTTTCACTTCATCAATAGTACTTCTCACTTCAAAAGTGATGTTTTTCTCATCCGCAGAAAATTTCAGATTCTCCAGCGGAAGATGCTGTGCATCAAATGGATCACGAACAACATTGGTGATATCTGCTGCCAGCTTCGCATTGTCAAATATTTTGGTTTTGTTTTTTGCGACCGGGTTTACCATATACCATTCTTTACCGTTTGGCGTTTCGTATTCATACCAGAAACGGTTACCCAGCTTTAACCAATGAGGATCTACTGCTGTTGAATAAATGATCTTCCTCAACTTGTTTGGTGAAAATCGCGAAGCCAACTGGTAATTTGCTTTTGGAGCAGGCGCAACTGCTTCGGTAATGGTGAAAGTTTTGGTTTGAGCGGTTGCATTAAAACATGCAGAGAGCACTAATAAAAATAAAATGTAAAGTCTATTCATTTGTGTTTTAATTAAGCCGACTAAATTATTGATTAATAACGTGCAGAGCTGGTTTTATTTGTAATAAATATGTTAGTTAATGCAATAATATATCAGGTGTTTTCATAGTTTTGTATTAAATACTTACACATGAAACAACATTTTTTACCCTTATTAACTGCAGTCGCTATTTTTACAGCCGGATGTCAGTCTAAATCCCAAACAAATACCGATTCTTCAATACAAAAAGACAGTACTGAGCAAGTTACCTCTTCAGAAGCACCTGCTGAAAAGGTTGATGTCAGTAAAATAAAGGTAGCCGATGCCAAAACTATTTTGGCAAGAAAGCAGGTTCCGATCTTATGTTACCATCAGGTACGCAACTGGAAACCTACAGACGGAAAAGTAGGTAAAGACTACATTGTTGAAGTACAAAATTTTAAAGATCAGGTAAAACTACTTGCTGATAGCGGCTATCATTCTATTCTTCCAGATCAGTTGTATGCTTATTTAAATACCGGCGCACCACTGCCAAGCAAGCCAATCATGTTCACTTTCGATGATACTGATATGGACCAGTTTACAATTGCGGCCCCAACTTTAAAAAAATATGGGTTTAAGGCAGTTTATTTTATCATGACTGTTACCATTGGAAAAAAAGGCAAGTTTGTTGATTATATGACCAAGGAACAGATCAAACAATTATCTGATGATGGAAATGTGATTGGAAGTCATACTTATGACCACAAAAACTTTAAAAAATATGAAGGTAAAGACTGGGAAGAGCAACTGGATAAACCAACAAAGAAGCTGGAAGAGATCACAGGCAAGAAAATGACCGAATTTGCTTATCCGTTTGGTTTGTGGAATGCTCAGGGCATCCCTCAATTAAAGAAAAGAGGATTTAGAATGGCCTTTTCTCTGGCTGACAAACGTGACCAAAATGACCCCTTGTTTACCATCCGTAGAATCATCGCAAGTGGTTATTGGAGCCCTAAAACTTTACATAACAGCATTAAGAACAGCTTTTAAAAACTGTTCTTAATTATTGAAATCCATTTACGGTGAATTTTTTATCATTGAAGGTAAAAGATTCACCTTTTTTCTTTTCCAGCAATAGCTTTCCTATGGGCGAAGCGGGTGAAATGGCAAATATAACTTTACCGTCCACATTTAACTGACCTGCACTAACGCTAATGTAGAACATGCCCTGATTGGTATCGACAAGACTTCCATGTTTTACCCTATCGGCATTTGCTGTATTGATTTCTACAGCCCTCAGCACCCTCAGATTTTCCTGAGCATCCAATAACAATCTTTTATTTCTGTCTATATCCTGCTGCATCATTTCCCTGCTGGTTTCATATTTATCACCTGCACTGCTTTTGGTATCGTCATTACTCGCTTCTCTGGCTTGCTCCAAAGCCGTTTCAGCAGTTTGAATCCTTTGCTCAATAAATTCAAGGCAAAGTTTATATAAGGTTTCTTTAATGTGCTGCATAAATTAGTCTATCCATTTTACTTTATCTTCAATGGGTCCGCGAATAGCTCCTTTCGGCTCTTCGTTATGATATCCCATATAAAACAGTCCAAAACATTTTTCCTGTTCCCCTAAGTTAAGATAATCATTGAGATTTGCAATCATACCTGGAGAGCTCCAGTATGCACCCACATTTAATGCTTCAGCAGTCAATGCCATATTCTGAACTGCGCAAGCCAGTGCGGCAAGCTCCTCCCATTCAGGCACTTTATCTGAGTGCAGTTCGGCATTTAAAGTAATGATACAACTTGCCTGGCTCGCTTTTTCTAATATACTATCGTATTTTTTTTGAAGAAACTGATGCCCAGGAGTAGTTTCCTTGTATAAACGGGCCAGCTCCTCAGCGAGTTTTGTTTTGCCCTCAGCTCTGAAGACAATAAAACGCCATGGCTGGGTGAACTTATGGGTAGGTGCGTAATTTGCACTTTCTAAAATCTGTTTTATAACATCAACAGGGATTTCCTCCTGCGTATAACTGGCCGGAAAGATACTGCGTCTGCGCTTAATAATTCGGGTTAAAATTTCTATTTCCTGATCCATACTCTATTTTTATATTTTTAGTGATAGCCACAAAAATAGAATTTAGCACTTATCAAAATGTTTGCAGGATGTAATAGTTTACCTTCTTGTCCTAAAAAGTTTAGCGCTTTCTGTTCAATTGCTTTTTTACCATTTTTGCCCTGGCAAAAAAAGCGACACTTTCAATATCGATCAAATAATCAATCGTTTCAAGTAATTCTTCCTTAATCCAGTCATACCTTGGCGACAAATTAGCCAGCGACTGCATACAATGGACTTTAGTGGCAACAAGCATTTCAGGCTCTACCAGCCAGGTAAAAAGCACTTCAATCACAGACTCAAAATCTATCTGCTTTATGGCATCTCTATATTCTGAAATTGCATTCTTAGCGGTAAGTAAGGCTATGATCTTAACATAATGCCGCATAGCTGAAGGATTTTTCTGCTCAGGCAATAGCTTAAGTAAATCAGCAATATATGGAAGAAATGAAGCTGGCTTATTGCTCATCATGTATTCGAGCATCCATGCAGCTCTAAAAGCAATCTCTTTCTTTTTATGAAAGCTGATTTCTAGCAGATCACGGATGTCCAGATCATTGTTTTCAATAATAGCCATCGAATTGGCCACCATCTGAAACTTCATTGGCGTATCCAGTCTTGCAATTAGTTCTTCTTTCTCCACATGTATAAATTCTAAACTTCAAAACTAATAAAAAGCATTTTGTAAATTATAACTACCTTTGCGGCTTATTTTTCAGCAATATGATTTCAGTATCCAATCTATCACTCCGCTACGGAAAGCGTACCTTATTCGAAGATGTTAATTTAAAATTCACCCATGGCAATTGTTATGGTGTAATTGGTGCTAACGGAGCGGGTAAATCTACCTTTCTAAAAATACTTTCAGGCGAAGTAAACCAAACTACCGGATCGGTGGCATTTACTCCTGGTGAACGTATGGCAGTTTTAAAACAAAACCACTATGAATTTGATGAGTTCACTGTGATTGAAACTGTAATGATGGGGCACAAGGAATTGTACGACATCATGAAAGAGAAAGATGCCATCTATTTGAAAGAAGACTTTACTGATAAGGATGGTGAACGTGCCGGCGAACTGGAAAACAGATTTGCGGAAATGGATGGCTGGAATATGGAAAGCAATGCCGCTACCATGCTCAGCAACCTTGGTATTAAAGAGGAACATCATTATAAGCAGTTAAAAGAACTCGATGGTAATCAAAAAGTTCGTGTATTACTTGCTCAGGCGCTATTTGGTAATCCGGACATTCTTTTGCTGGATGAGCCTACCAACGATTTGGACATCGATACGATCGCATGGCTGGAAAACTTCCTAGCCGATTACCAAAACATAGTACTGGTAGTCTCTCACGACAGGCACTTTTTAGATGCAGTTTGTACGCACATTGTGGACATCGACTTCAGCAAAATGAGCATTTACTCTGGTAACTATACCTTCTGGTATGAATCAAGTCAACTGGCATTGAAACAACGCAGTGATCAGAATAAGAAACTGGAAGAAAAAGTCAAAGAACTTCAGGAATTCATCCAGCGTTTTAGCGCTAATGCATCGAAATCTAAACAAGCTACCTCGCGTAAGAAGGCTTTGGATAAGATCGACATTTCTGAGATCAAGGCCTCAAGCAGAAAATACCCGGCTATTTTATTCAACAACCTAGGCAGAGAAGCTGGTGACCAGATCCTTCAGGTAGAAAACCTTTCATGTACACTGAATGGTGAAGTGATGTTTAAAAACATCAACTTCATGGTAAATAAAGGTGATAAGATTGCTGTGCTTTCTCAGAATAGCTTAGCGACTACTGCATTTTACAATGTATTGACAGGCCGCGAAAAAAACTATACAGGGGAATTTAAATTTGGGGTAACCATCAATGTTGCGGATATCCCGAATGATAACACGCCTTATTTTGAAGGTAAAGACGAAAATCTGGTAGACTGGTTACGTGAATATTCAGGCACTGATCAGGATGAGCAATTCGTCAGGAGCTTCCTCGGCAGAATGCTTTTCTCCGGAGAAGAGGTACTTAAAAATGTTAAAGTACTGTCAGGTGGTGAAAAAATGCGTTGCATGTTCTCACAAATGATGCTTAGACATGCCAATTTATTATTATTCGATGAGCCAACCAATCACCTGGATCTGGAATCTATTACCGCATTAAACAATGGATTAAAGGACTTTAAAGGAACGGCATTATTCACATCACGGGATCATGCACTTACTGAATCCGTTGCGACAAGAATTATTGAACTTACGCCTAATGGTACAATTGATAAGATGATGACTTATGATGAATACATTACAAGTGATGACGTAGCTCAACTTCGTGCTTCGCTTTATAAAGGAATCAAATAAAGTCAAACGATATATAACAAAAAGGGCACTGAATGACTTCAGTGCCCTTTTTGTTATAATCCGTCGCAAATCCCCCCTTATTTTGTCGCTACTCTCCATACAAATTCATTTAACTCTTATTTACCTTTGTTTAGTTAAATGATCACCACAAGCTAAACATTATGAAAAAAGACAAAATTATTTATTGGGTCAGCACCATCCTGATTTTCCTATTCGAAGGTGTAATGCCTGCCCTCACTTCTCAAACAGAACTGGCCAAAGAAGGAATCAGACACCTGGGTTATCCTGAGTATTTTGGCACCGCACTGGTGGTATTTAAAGTACTGGGTTCTATCGGACTTGTTGTTCCACAAATTAAAGGCAGACTAAAAGAGTGGATCTACGCTGGCTTTACTTTTGATTTTATTTTTGCCAGCATCAGCCACGGTGCAGTAGATGGTTTTGGCGGACAGGCTGTATTCCCATTAGTGGTACTAGCCATTCTGATGATATCGTATGTATATTATCACAAAATAAATAAAACAGAAGGATAGTTGTAAATGTAACTAAATTGCATTTATATTTGCAACTTAGTTACATTTAACTCTTATTCTTCATTTCATGAAACGATTTATCAGAACAGCAAAACTTGATCAACTGGGCATGACCGCCTCTATCGCCTGTGCTATACATTGTGCAGCACTGCCATTTTTCATTACCACACTCCCGCTTATGGGATTGGGCTTTCTTGCGCACAGTTGGGTTGAGCTTACCATGATTGGGATATCCCTTATTATAGGGATATGGTCTTTGAGCAGTTCCTATCCAAAGCACAAAAAGATAGTGCCTGTACTGGTCCTCATTATTGGTTTTTTATTGATTGGTTCGGGACATTATGTCATTCACGAACTTGAATCAGTTTTGATTCCCCTGGGTGGATTCACCATCGCCTTTGCGCACTTTATCAATTGGAAATACAGCCGTAGCTGTGCCCATCGTTAGTCTGTTACCGACGTGTTAAGCGGCAGTAGCAAATCCTTTACACTTCAGACAACTGCAATTTAATTGCATATACTATTTTTGCATAACACATATGATGAACAAAAAACTGATATTTGGTGCATTCTTACTTTTTGTAAGTATGATCAATCCGGGCTGCAGGCATGAAAAGATAGATGGCAGGCAGCTTTACCTCCAGTATTTGAAAAGCCATTTAAAGAAATAAGGATTAAATATGATCTCATTAAAATCTGTATCTCATAATTACAACGAAAAGGCCCAAATCGGGTTTAAGGACTGGCAGATCAACAATGGGGAGCAATGGTTGCTTCTGGGTGCATCAGGAAGTGGAAAGACTACATTACTACACATCCTTACCGGTATCCTAAGACCTTCTAATGGAGATGTTAGCATCAATAACACATCCGTATACACACTTTCCGCAAAGCAACTGGATCAATTCAGGGGTAGAAATATTGGGATTGTATTCCAGCGGCCACACCTGATTAAAAGCCTTACTATTGCAGAAAATCTTTTGATGGCTCAAAGTTTCGCAAAACTGCCGGAAGATATGAACCGGGTCGATGAAGTATTGACCTCGCTGGGTATCGCCGACAAAATAAAAGCATATCCTAACGAACTGAGCCAGGGACAATTGCAACGGGTATCAATTGCGAGGGCGGTGATCAATAAACCGGCATTGCTGATTGCAGATGAACCTACTTCGAGTCTGGATGACAAAAATGCCGTCGCCGTACTCGATCTATTACTCCAACAGTCAAACATTAACCAGGCTACACTTATTGTCGCTACCCACGACAAAAGAGTTAAAGACGCATTTACCAACACCTACGAATTAGCATGAGTCCATTAAAAATCAGCTGGAAAAGTTTGTGGTCCAAACCACTAAGCTCTGCATTAAACATCATGCTCGTTGCTTTTGGCACTGGAATTCTCACAATCCTACTCCTGGCCTCAACGCAGATCAGTAACAAACTGGAAAACAACTCAAAGGACATAGACCTTGTCGTAGGAGCTAAAGGAAGTCCTCTGCAATTGATACTCAGCAGTATCTATTACATAGATTTCCCTACGGGCAATATCCCGTTAAAACAAGCTATGGAGCTTGCCCATAGTCCCTTTGTTAAGAAAGCGGTACCACTAGCACTGGGCGACAACTACAATGGGGTAAGAATTGTGGGTACGGACAGCAATTTTGTAAGCCTTTATAAACTAAAGGTAAAAGAAGGAAAGTTCTGGCAAAAGGATTTCGAAACTACAATCGGGGCGGCCGTAGCCCAAAACCAGAAACTCAAAATTGGAGATACCTTTAACGGCGCGCATGGCCTCACAGGCAGTTCAGATGTACACAAAGATCATCCATATATTGTAGCGGGCATACTTGAACCTCAGGGAAATGTAACAGACAACCTCATCCTGACGAACGTAGCGAGTGTATGGAAAATGCATGACGAACACGATCATGAAGCTGAAGAACATGAACATCATGAAGGTGAAGAACACGAGCATAAGCATGGAGAAACTCATGACGAGGACCGTGAACTGACTTCCTTACTGATCCAGTACCGCTCTCCGATGTCTGTAGTGATGTTTCCACGTATGGTCAATGAATCTACCAATATGCAGGCGGCTTCTCCAGCGCAGGAAAGCACCAGGTTATTTTCACTCATCGGTGTCGGTGTAGATACGCTTCAATGGTTTGCCGTACTCATCATGCTCATTGCTGCCATCAGTGTATTTGTCAATTTATACAACTCTTTAAAAGAGCGCAGTTATGATCTGGCCATTATGCGAACGCTTGGCGCATCCAGGGGAAAACTGTTTGTCATTGTCATTGCCGAAGGGATTATACTTACCTTAGCCGGAACGGTTATTGGAATAGCACTTGGACATCTGGCATTGCAATTGATTGGAAGTTACCAGGAAAGTAACCAGGCCAGACTGACGGGCATTGTTTTACTTTGGGATGAAATATATTTGTTTGCCGCAGGGCTTGCTATTGGTATATTTGCGGCTATAATACCGGCTATACAGGCGTACAGGTCAAATATTTCTAAAATACTGGCTAAAAATTAACAAAAGACAGCAGCTTTAAATAATACAGATCATGACAAAAAGAATAATGCTTATAATATTACTGTTTACAGGCTTGGCGGTAAAAGCTCAGCACAACCCGGACGATCAGGTAATGTCTGATAACTGGGATGTGATTGGCAGTGTAGACTTCAAGATTGTTAAAGATTCTGAAATGTTTCCGGTTTACAACGCCAACATTAAAAAGTTCGCCAATAAACCTTTTGAACTGGAAGGTTATATTGTTCCCATCAAAGATGGAATGAAACAGACCAAATTCATGCTTTCTACATTACCGATCAATCAATGTTTTTACTGTGGTAAAAATGGGGTACCGATCATGGTTATGGTAGAGATGGCAGAGCCGATTAAATTCACCTACCAGACTATAACTGTTAAAGGAACGTTAAAATTAAGTACAGGAAATGCGATGGACAACCCTCCCATTTCACTGGTAGCCGCAAAATCAATATGATCAAGATAAACCCTGTCGACATATTAAAAGAGCACGATTTAAAACATACCAAACAGCGTGTTCGTGTACTTGAAGAGATTTCTATGGATGAAGTAGCCATCTCTCAGCCTGAACTTGAAAAAAAGCTGGGCAAAGAGATTGACCGGGTTACTCTATACAGGATTTTAAATACGTATGAAGACAAAGGAATCCTGCATAGGATTATGGATATGAATGGAACAGCTAATTATGCCATCTGCTCATCATCCTGTTCTGAGCATCATCACCACGACGAGCATGTACATTTCAACTGCACCAGTTGCTTTAAGATCTATTGCCTGGAAGTCCGCATTCCAAAAATAAAAATGCCTGATGGTTTTACCGCAAAAACCATGAGCACCACAGCATATGGCACATGCGAAAAATGCAATACCAATCCGGTAAAACCGGACTAGATACAAAAAAGGGCTGCTCGTTTACACAAGCAGCCCTTCTATTTTACGTAATTCTTAAATTCTAGTGACCAGAATGACCATCAGCACCATGTGCGTGACCATGAGCCAATTCATCTTGAGTAGCTTCACGTACAGTAAGGATTTTACCTGCAAAAATCAGGTTTTTACCAGCCATTGGGTGATTTAAATCAACAGATACGCTGTCTTCATGAACTGCAGTTACACCAGCTCTGAAGTGATTTCCCTGATTGTCCTGTAAAGGAATAACATCTCCTACTGATGGAAGATCTACATCTTTAAACATATCTTTCGGTAAGTCAGCAAAAGCTCCCGGATCAATTTCTCCATAACCATCAGCAGCTGTCAATTCGAAGCCGTAATCATCACCTACATTTAAACCGCTTAAATGCTCTTCAAATTTTGGCAACATCATTCCTGTACCATAAAGAAATACGAGTGCATTTTGCTCATCTGCTTTCTCTACAAAAACTTGTTGTCCTTCTTCATTAGTCGTATGCAATTCGTACGTTAATGATACTACTGTATTGGGTTTAATACTCATTGTGATGTTATTTAGTTATCAATTTTAATGCTTCATCAACAGTAGCTACTGGCAACTGGCATACTTTATTTCGGCAAATATAGATTTTTGTTTCAAAGCTTTGCTTATCTTTTAACAAAGGAAGTTCAGAATTTGTTCCCGATAAAGTAATTTTATTGGGGATGTAATGGGTATTTAGCAAACGCTTCTGTTCAGAGACATCTTCACCTGTCAAAGCAATCTCATTCACCCCAAATACCTCATTTAACAATTGTATGGCCCAATTAGAATAAGCAGAGCCATAAGTTTTTATTTGCGGGTGAACTGCAGCCAGCATATCCGCAGCCTTACGGCTATATCCTTCATGATCAAATAACAATCCCAGTTTATGTAAATTCTGGGCCATTACCGAATTTGAAGAGGGGATCACATTGTCCATCACCTCATGTTTGCGGGCAATCAGTGCCTCACCGCTATCTGCAGTATAAAACAACATTGGACTTTCCATATCCTCAAAGTTAGAAAGCACATAGTCTGTGAGCCTCCTTGCTTCCCTTAGCCAGTGCTCGCTAAAATCACACTGATAAAGTGAAATCAGGGCATCAATAAAAAAGGCATAATCATCCAGAAAACCCGGAATACTTGCCTTTCCATTTTTATAATTGCGGTACAAACCACCATCTTCCGCTCCAAGATCACCAATTATAAAATCGGCCGCCCTTACGGCAAGCTGATAATAATGTTCCTGATTGAATATCTCAGCTGCTTCAGCGAGGCCTTTAATGGCCATAGCATTCCATGCCGTCAGACATTTATCATCCAGTCCCGGCCTTACCCGCTTACTTCTGGCTTCCAGCAATTTTGCTTTTGCCGCACGGATTTTTTTCTGAAGGTCTATGATCGTAAGTCCCCTTACATCGGCATATTCATCCAATGAAAATCTTGTCAGCAATATATTGGTTTGCTCTTCTTCCCAGTTCCCTTCTTCAGTAACGTGGTAATAGCCTGCTAGTAATTCGGCGTCTTCGCCTACTATGGCTTCAAATTCCTTCTTGTCCCACACATAAAACTTACCTTCCACACCCTCACTGTCAGCATCTAATGCAGAATAGAACAATCCTTCTTCAGAGGTCATTTCCCGTTCGAGCCATATTACAGTTTCTGCTACAATATCTTTAAATAAGGGATTATGTGAATATTGATAAGCTTCAGCATAAAGACTGATCAGCTGACCATTGTCATACAACATCTTTTCAAAATGTGGCACATGCCATTGTCCATCTACAGAATAGCGGGCAAAACCTCCTCCAACATGATCATAAATACCTCCCATGGCCATTTTTTCCAATGTGAGCAATGCAGAAACATGCGTAGCATCGTCATTCATCAATCTGCTGTAGCGCAGCATAAACTGCCAGTTATTGGGCAGCGGAAATTTAGGCGCGCGATTATACCCACCTTCTGACATGTCAAAGTACAGTTTCCATGGATCTGTTATTTCTTTAAGCTGAACTTCTGTATAATCTTCCTGTTTAATATTCGGAACAATCTTTTCTGCATTGCGGATACCGTCAGTCAACCTGTCTGCGTATTGTTTTGCTTTGTCAGGATCATTTTTCCACAAGTCAGCAACGCTCAACAAAACGTTGATCCAGTCTTCCTTTTTAAAATAAGTACCACCGTATATCGGACGCTGGTCTGGCAGACAAATACAGTTCAGCGGCCAGCCCCCACTCCCGGTCATCAATTGTATGGCCAGCATATATATCTGATCGATATCGGGTCTTTCCTCTCTGTCTACCTTAATACATATAAAATGCTGGTTCATCACTTCGGCCACCTCGTGATTTTCAAAACTTTCACGTTCCATCACATGGCACCAGTGACAGGCAGAGTAACCAATACTCACCAGAATCAGTTTATTTTCTGATTTGGCTTTCTCCAGGGCTTCAGTTCCCCATTCATACCAGTTTACCGGGTTATAAGCATGCTGTAACAAATAAGGTGAGGATGCCTTAATGAGGCTATTGGGTTCATGATTCATACACTAAAGGTAAAGATTAATTGTATTTTTACTAGATAAAACAGCATCCGTATGAAGATCAGCCATATCGAAATCTATCGGTTCAGCATACCTACAGAACCTTTTGTAATTGCTACAGGAACCATGCATTACGCTCAGAATGTGCTCATTAGAATATACTGTAGTAATGGTATCTATGGAGTAGGCGAATGTTCTGCATTTCCAATGATTGTCGGTGAAAGTCAGGAAACTTGCATAATAATAGCAAAGGAATTTTCTAAGGTACTGATTGGCAAAGATCCGCTTGATATTCCTGAACGCATGAATGACATTCTGGGATACGCCGCACACAATAGCACCATTAAGAGCGCTTTTGATATGGCCTTGTTTGATATTGCTGCCAAACATGCACGCCAGCCATTATACCAATTCCTTGGCGGAGAAAAAAGGACCATAGAAACAGACATGACCATCGGCATCGGCACTCCGGAAACTATGGCTGCCGCCGCATTGTCATTTGTAACGAAGGGTTGCCGCATCATTAAGATTAAGCTCGGCAAAGACGTGCATTCTGACATTGAACGAGTAAGACAGATCAGGAATGCTGTTGGAGATGAAGTCATTTTAAGACTGGATGCCAACCAGGGATGGAGCTTTGATGATGCTTTACTGGCCCTTGGGATACTTGAACCTTTCAATATCCAGTTTTGTGAGCAGCCCATGAGGACATGGTATGACGATAAATTGCCTGAATTAAAAGCCAATTCTTCAATTCCGATCATGGCGGATGAAAGCTGTTATAACCATCACGATGCCCGTAAACTCATCAATAGTGGGTCTACGGACTACATAAACATCAAATTCTCAAAATCAGGCGGGATTCTCGAAGCTCAGAAAATTCATGAAATAGCATTGCAGACAGGCACCAAATGCATGATTGGCGGCATGTTGGAAAGCAGAATCGCATTAAGTGCCAACCTGCACTTCGCATTGTCCAGTCCAAATGTAGTCTTCTTCGATATGGATTCCTGTTTACTTGGGCACCTTATTGATCCGGTAGTCGGCGGATTAACCTATAACGGATATTTGATAGACGCTCCAGAAACACCAGGCATCGGCGCAGATGCAGCTCCTTCGTTTTTAAAAACCTGCGAAAAATGGATCATTTAAAGCTTAAAATAGTTTCTTGATAAAATCCTTTGGATATTCTATAAAACCCTGTCTCAGGTAAAATCGGTGTGCATCGGTTCTTCTTGCATTACTGTGTACCATTATGCGCTTGCATTTCCTGGCGGTCGCAAGCTCCGTGCAATATTCTTCTAATGCCTTACCTACTCCCTTGCTTCTTACCTGATCATCTACAATCAGGTAGCTAATGACAGCATAATCTCCATCAAATGCAATCTGGGGAATAAAATGAATAGATATAAAGCCTACAACAGCACCTTCCATTTCACAAACAAAGTCTGCATGTTCAGAATTCCTGGATAACACCTCCAGTCTTCTTTCTATAAAACCATCCTCGGTAGGGTAACCAAGCTGGTTCATCAAATTCTGAATGGCTTTTGCATCGCCTGCTACAGCTGTCCTGATATTCATATTTTGGGGTCAATTTAGCAGCCAATTTAAAAATGCTTTTTGTATTTTGCCACAAATGGCGATACTTTTATGAATCTGGATTGGCTGCTCATTGCGGAAATTGTTTACTTAATTGTTCTCGGACTAGTCTGTCTGCGCATCATCTATGATACCCGCAGCACGACCAAGACCCTGGCCTACCTGCTTTTTGCAGTCTTTGTTCCATTTTTCGGGATGATATTTTATTTCTTCTTTGGCATCAACTACCGACACAGAAAGATGTACAGCAAAAAACTTTATGAAGACGATGAGCTGGCAACCAAATTCAGGGAAGACCTGATGCTTTACTCCAGACAAACGATCCAGGAAAATAATGAAAAAATACTGAGTAATAAGGAACTTGCTTTTATGTTGTTAAAAGACTCCATGAGCCCTTTGACAACCAATAATGAAGTAAAACTGCTGATCAACGGTGAGCATAAGTTTCCGGAGGTACTACTGGCCATCAAAGCAGCAAAGCACCACATCCATATTGAATACTACATTTTTGAAGATGACGATATTGGCCGGCAGCTTGCTGAGGCACTCATCGAAAAATCTAAAGAAGGAATAAAAGTGCGTTTTATCTATGATGACTTCGGTAGCAGGGATATCCGCAAAAAGCTGGTGCCTAAGCTAAGAGAAAATGGGATAGAAGCGTATCCGTTCTTAAAGGTGCACTTCATATTATTGGCTAACCGGCTAAATTACAGGAACCACAGAAAAATCATTGTCATAGATGGCATCACTTCTTTTGTTGGTGGAATTAATGTGAGCGACAGGTACATCAACAACAGTAGCAAGCCTCAAAGAACATTCTGGAGGGATACTCACCTAAAGATTGAGGGACCGGGTACTCAATATCTTCAATACCTATTTTTGTGCGACTGGAACTTCTGCACGGAGGAGCCACTGAAACGGGATCCTGCTTTTTTCCCTCAGAAGTCAGTGGAGCCTACTAAGGACAACACCATTGTACAGATTGCAGCCAGTGGCCCCGACTCAGAATCACCCACCATCTTATTCTCTATCCTTCAGGCCATCAACCTTGCCGAAAAAGAGATCCTCATCACAAGCCCATATTTTATCCCCGGCGAGAGCCTGCTCGATGCCCTGAGTATAGCATCATTGAGTGGGATAGCTGTAAAGCTGCTTGTGCCCGGAAAGTCAGACTCTGTGCTGGTCAACTCTGCCGCCCGCTCCTATTACAACGACCTGTTGAAATCAGGAGTTGAAATTTACCAGTACAAAAAAGGCTTTGTTCACGCCAAAACATTGGTATCCGATAGCAAACTAGCTATGATCGGTACTGCAAATATGGATTTCAGGAGTTTTGATTTAAACTTTGAAGTGAATGCAATTGTCTATGACACCAAAATAGGAACTCAGCTCACGGAAGTATTCTACCAGGATCTTCAGGATGCTGAAAAAATAGATCCTGAAGAGTGGGCCAACAGGCCGAGCTACAAACAATTACTGGAAAAAGCAGCCCGATTACTCTCACCGCTGCTTTAAAAATTTGTCCGTTTAATCAGCATGCGATCAAATGCCAGGCTATCGCCATTAAAGGCATTGAAATCGACAACATGGTTGATGCCTGATATCTTAGCCTTATCAGAATGTTGCCAGAAGTGCCAGTTCGTCGCCTTGCTTACTTTTAATTTTGGCTGGTGGTAATGCGCGATCCATAAAGGATATTCATCAAAATGACCCTGCAGGTAATCTTTATAAAAAGACAATCCCGTATAAATAATCGGCTTTACTCCGGTTTTCTTTTCGATATACTTTAGAAACTCAGTGAGCTGAACACGCATTTTTGAAGCAGGCACACCATTAAGCTCTTCAATATCTGCCACAGGAGGAAGATCACCCACCTCAAATTTAACAGTCTGCAGAAAGAACTTCGCCTGCCACTCTCCCGATTTTTGCGGCCTGAAAAAGTGATATGCACCACAGATCACTCCAGCTTTTGGTGCTTCACGCCAGTTGCGCTGAAAATATGGATCTACTTTAAACAGCCCTTCAGTTGCTTTAATGAATGCAAAATCAACGTTCACATCATCCTCCTGCATGGTTTTCACCTGCTTCCAGTCTATTTTGCCCTGGTAATAAGAAACGTCGATTCCATGAATGCCGTAACCCTTTGGAATCTTGATATCAAAGCTGCTATACGTACGATAGTTGGGATCCTCTCCTATGTCTTTGATCCAGCGCCATGTAGAACTAAAGCCCTTTATGATATACCCATAGTAAAATGGAGAAAGCAATACCAGCAATAATGCGGCTATTGAAAACTTGAGCCATACCGGCCATGGCTTTTTCTTTGTAGTTTTCTTCCTTGAAGTAGTTTTTCTTGTAGTAGTTTTTCTGCGGGGAAGACCGGAGGCGTCTGACTCGTAAGTCTGACGGAAAGTAGGTTTTCGGGAAGCAGGTGTTTTTCTTGGGGCTGGCGACATATTACGACAAAAATACAATTTCGACGGCTATATGTCTACTTGTAAATAACCGGAATTAGATATCAGACAGGATTCTTAGACTGACAGCATCTCATAACAATAGACCTTTAAGCTCGACTATAGCAAAATCACCATGATTGCCAATTGCTTTCATGATCTCTTCCTTCATCACCTTGTTATTTACCTCTTTGCCTTTTTTGGGGGCTAAAAGCATTTTGGGGTCTACAATCTTTTCTTTAACAGATGTTGCAAACCAGGTCACATTTTCATGAGGTACCGCCACACCTAATATCATGCCCGGCAAGCCATTAAATGATTCAGGGCCACCAGACACATGGATATCCTCCGTGTAAAAGGCCACTACATAGATAGAATCCAGCATCACCCCATTTGCTCGCCTGCATTTGTACCCGGCGATCTCCCGGGTTTCATCTGTTATTTTCCACTTGATCTGCCGAATGCTGTCTTTAACCAGATAAGTACGTTCGTAAAACTCCTTTTGGACGATGCTGGTACCATTTTTCAAATCAGAAAACACGATGTTGATTTGATTTGCCATCGGACTATCGTACCACCAATGCACGTTTGGAACCTGGAACGGAACAAATGCTGAAGTATTGGCATCAAATGTCAGGGTGCTTTTCAGTTTCCTAAATTGTGGCTCTGTTCTTAAATACTGGTCGTAATACCGCTGATTTTCCATGGTACTTTTGGTAATCTTCTTTTTTACCAGGGCAAACATATTGGCCGTCCTTTCAAATTCAATAACGCCACTGGTGATGAAGTGCTTGTTCTGCGCGAAAGCCGAGTTCACTTTCAGCAGTAATATAAAGGCGAAAAAAATAATTGGCTTTTTCATTATTGTTGTTTTTGAAGTGATTTACCATACTTTGCAAAATCCCAGATCATCGAAACCATGAAATATCTTTTGATGGTGACATTACGTGTTTCTGTAAACCGGTCTGTTGATCCGTTTCTGCTGTATCCCGTATTCTGATTGAGCAGATCATTCCCTTTAATGGTCATTTTCAAGCTTTCATTTTTCAGGAAGGATTTACCAACGTAGGAATTTAAGATCAACTGCTCAAAATTCTGGTCAAACACCTGGTTTTTTGCAGTAAACTTGTAATTGAGATCAGAACCCATAAAAAAGTTATAAGGCAACTTGACAAAGTAATTCATAGTTGTAAAAAAGCCCTTGCTATTGTTATTAACACTTTGCAACGAAGATGAGTTTACCAGGTAATTTGGCCCAAGACTCATACCGTAAGAATACTCAGCTTTGTTTTTACCTATCATCACTTGCGGGGCATAATTCACATATATTACCTTGTTCAACTGCCCGTTCACATAATTGTAGTTCGTACTCCCTGATACTGTAGTACTGATGTAAAGGATGAAATCCAGCTTGGTCGCATGCCCATACACCTCCGCATAAACATCCCAGTTTTTGTTATTCCTTCCTTTTAGATTGGAATATTGAAAGGTATTTATACCTTCCGCATCGGTAAACCGGTCGCTGACAATCGCATTGCTCGTCATCGCATAATTACCGCGAAAATTAAGTCCACGGTCTAATGTAGGCTGATATACCCGATAAAAGTAATACAAATTGCTCCTGAATGATGGACGCAAGTCTGGATTCCCCAGAGTAATGTTAAGGGGATCACTATTCTGACGCAATTGCTGAAGCTGATAAGCACCAGGTTGTTCCGTAGAACCTGAATAGGTCAACGTTAAGGAAGTTGCCTTATTCAACTGGTACCGAAAATAGGCAGAGGGAGTCCAGTTTAAGAATTTCCTGTTGAGCACAACATCTGAAAACCGATCAGTTTGCTTAAATTCAGCATCGGCCAAACTGTTACTTATATTTGCTGATGCCTTCGTTGAAGTATAAGCCATAGTAATATAGTAAGTACCTGAACGGTTAACCAACCTAAAATCACTGCTAAATGCAGAATCCAGCTGACTGTAGGAATTAGATGACGACTGATTAAAAGACAATTGACTATTCTTGTTCAGTGTTCTTGAAAAACTATAACCCGCAGTAAAAGACAATGATTTGCTCAATATATCGGAATAAGTAACCCCTGCGGTTGCAACGTTCGTTGTGTTAGAACCTGGTTTGTATTGATCAACATTATCAACACGATCAGGAAGGACATCGCCGTCGTAAAAGTTCAGCTCAGATTTCAAATAATTTTTAGTTTTCGCATCACCAAAACTCGAGCTCGCATTTACCGAGAGGTTCCTGCCTTTCTTTTTAAACCGCTTGGTATAGTTAGCGCTCGAATAAATGTTTTGATTATCATTATCCCCAATAGTAGCAATCGTACTGGAATTTTGCAACATGCCATTACCTCTTACGGTTGTAGCAGTAGTAATGCTCTCTGGCTTAGATTTACCCATATATCCAAATCCACTGATCCTCAAATCTGAGGTTGAATCCAGTTTGGAAGTAAAACTTGCATTGAAGCTTTGGTTGTACGAGTAATTGTGAAATTTCCTGTCCCTATTGCTAACATTGAAACTACCTGGCAGGTTATCCTGTGTAATATTATTCGTTATTCCATCTGTAGTTAAGGCGCCGGTAGTATAGTTTATATTGACCGACTGTTTGTCTTTATTCCATTTATTATCATAGTGGGCACCTCCATCGCGTGCAAAGGGGATGCCTATCCCACCATAGTTGCCCTGACTAAATCCACTTCCAAATTTATTATTATCAGCCCCACTCAAGCCTACTTTTCCGGTATTACCTATATTACCAAAAGCAGAGATCTTTTGTTTCGGGCTGAATTTATTGAACATTGTTTGCACTGCATAAAAATCATCCGTACCATAACCTGCATCCACTTTACCAAATACACCCTTTCTTTTATCCTCTTGGAGCACGATGTTGATTGTTTTTACCTTTACCCCATCGTCAATCCCAGTCAGCTTCGCTTTATCACTCTTCTGATCGTAAACCTGTATTTTATTGACCATGTCTGCCCGGATGGTTTTGGCAACGAGAGCGGGATCATCACTAAAAAATTCTTCTCCATCCACGAGCATTTTGCTTACTGCTTCACCCTGAAACAAGATCTCACCATTTTGGTTGATCCTGACACCCTGTAGCTGTTTTAGCAAATCTTCTACTTTTGCATTCTTCTGTGTAGCATAAGCAGCTGCATTGAATTCCGTAGTGTCGCCCTTTATTTTCATGGATGCCACCCTGGATTTAATGATGACCTCATCCAATAGTCTGGACTTAAGGATCATCTTAATATTTCCAAAGTTATGTAAGGGCTTATCTGCATCAAGTGCAAAGGGCGATACAAAATCTGCATAATCCGGATAGGTAACCATCAGCAGAAATTTACCAGGATTTAGATTACTGATCTCAAAGTTTCCTTTATTAGTGTAAGCAAATTTTTGTAAAACGGAATCTTTGATACTAAGAATGGTGATTGTTGCATTATCAATTTTGGAGCTTGTAGCGGTATCAACAACCAATCCTTTTACTATAAAAGTTTTTTGGGCTAAAGCAGAGATGCTAAAAAAGCAAAATACAGCAACTACTACAATTTTAAATTTCATGAGAGCTTAATTATTCTTAGCAAGATATAACTAAAAATTAAGTTATCAAATATTGTAGCGTGATAATGGCAAAATAATCTTAAAATAGTCATCCTGAATTTAATTCAGGATGACGGTACGAACAATTACTTACTCAGTTCTGCAAAATACTTGTGGAAAAGAGGCAATGTCTCGATTCCTTTATAATAGTTAAAAATGTCGTATTTCTCATTTGGCGAGTGCAAAGCATCACTATCTAAACCGAAGCCAAACAATACCGATTTAATACCCAAAGCACTTTCAAACAAGGCGACAATAGGAATACTACCACCACCTCTTGTTGGAATAGGAGCTTTACCAAACGAATCTACAATGGCTTTTTCCGCAGCGCGGTAGGCTACGCTGTCAGTAGGTGTAACTACCGGTTCGCCACCATGATGTGCTGTTACTTTTACCTTTACATAACCAGGAGCAATACTTTCAAAGTGTTTTGCGAAAATCTCAGAGATCTCTTCTGAGCTCTGGTTAGGTACCAAACGCATAGAAATCTTAGCATTTGCTTTTGAAGGAAGTACAGTTTTAGCCCCTTCTCCTATATAACCGCTCCAGATACCATTAACCTCTAAAGTAGGTCTTGTTCCGGTACGCTCTAAGGTAGAATACCCCTTCTCACCCCACTCTGAGTTGATATCTAAATCAGTTTTATATTCATCCAGATCAAATGGAGCAGAATTCAACGCTTTTTTTTCCTCGTCTGTCAACTCTACAACCTTATCATAGAATGCAGGAATGGTGATGTGGTTGTTTTCATCATGTAATGAAGCGATCATTTTGCAAAGAATAGTTGCAGGATTGGCTACAGCACCACCATATACCCCGGAGTGCAAATCGCGGTTAGGCCCCACCACTTCTACTTCCATATAAGCCAGACCACGTAAACCTGTTTCAATCGATGGATTTTCCATACTGATCATCGAGGTATCAGAGATCAAAACTACATCTGCTTTCAAACGTTCAACATTTGCATTGACAAAGATTCCAAGGTTTGCAGAACCTACCTCTTCTTCACCTTCGATCATGAATTTAACGTTACAGGCAAGTGTATTTGTTTTCATCATCAATTCAAATGCCTTTACATGCATATAAAACTGGCCTTTATCATCACAGGCGCCGCGTGCATAAATTTTACCATCTCGCACTGTAGGCTCAAAAGGAGGAGTTTTCCAAAGCTCTAATGGATCTGGCGGCTGAACATCATAATGTCCATAGATCAAAACAGTAGGTAATTTTTCATCGATGATCTTCTCACCATAAACGATTGGATAACCAGCTGTTTCACAAATTTCTACTTTATCGGCACCTGCTTCTCTTAACTTAGCAGCCACAAAATCAGCTGTTTTAAGCACATCACCTTTATATTTTGGATCGGCACTTACAGATGGGAAACGCAATAACTCAAACAGCTCATCTAAAAAACGCTGCTTGTTCTCTTCAACATATTTTTTGATCTCTTGCATAACAAATTAGTTTATGCAAATATATGTAAACTCCTTGTTTCAAACCCAAGAACTTACATACCTTTACCAAACCAAATGTAGAGTATGAGTCAAAAAGAACTGGACACCACGGACATTAGCATTCTCAATCTGATTCAAAAAGATGCGCGGCTGACCCATAAGGAAATCGCCTACAAAACGAATAAATCTCTATCCGCGACACAAGCTCGTGTCCGAAAGCTGATGGAAAATGGCATCATCAAAAAGTTTGTCACCCTGCTTGACCGTAAACGGGTCGGACGCGGTCTGGCTGTATTTACATTAATTAAAATAAACAATTGCAACCTTGAAGCCTTGGTCGATATTCAGCAAAACACCAATGCATTTGAAGAAGTAATGGAATGTTATCATGTAAGTGGAGAAAATGACTTCATTTTAAAAGTAGTAGTCGGCGATATCGACGACTACAATGATTTCATCATGAAAAAACTTTCTACCTTACCCAACATTGCATCAGTCAAAAGTATGTTTGTTATCGCAGAGTCTAAATATGAAACGTCATTCAAGCTATAACCACTGAGAATCATCATCTTCTTCAACCACCTGCTTGTTGATGCTACCCATTTTATACGCCACAAGAAGTAAAACAACAATTACAAGAAAGATAATTGAATAGATATCGTTTGTACTAAGCATACTCTCTGAGTCTTAAAGCCTCTGGGATTCCTTTCAGTTTACGGATAGCACCTGTACGCAGCTGTCGGACCCTTTCTTTGGAAAGCCCCAGTCTAATCGCAATATCTTCATTTTCCAATGGCGGATAACCTCCCAGGCCAAAAGATAACCTTAAAATCTTTTGCTCTCTGGGACTCAATCTGGACAACAGTATATTAAATTCCAGGCTCAATGCTTCCTTCCTGATCCATTCGCCCGTATGATCTCCGCCTTCCTCAGGCAGGAAGTTCAGCAAAGTATTGCATTCACTATCCCCTGACGGAAGATGATCCTCAAGATATTTGGTACGTGCATTTGACTGTATATATTCAGTCAGCTGGCTTTGCTTTTTGCCGATCGCTTCAGAAAGCTCTTCCAATGTAGGCTCGCGTTCCAGGATTTGCTCCAGCTTCTGCGCCTCTGTATTGATTGCATTCATGCCCAGTTGCTGGTTCATCGGAACCCGAATGATCCTGACCTGCTCATTAATCGCACTCAGCATAGCCTGTCTAACCCACCAAACAGCATAACTGATAAATTTAAAACCCCTTGTTTCATCAAAAAGACGCGCTGCTTTGATCAGACCGAGATTACCTTCGCTAATCAAGTCTCCCATACTCAAACCCAGATGCTGGTATTTTTTTGCACAGGAAACTACAAAACGCAGATTAGCGGAAATAAGTCTGTTTTCGGCAGACCGGTCGCCCTCTCTGATTTTCCTCGCCAGCAAAACCTCTTCTCTGGTGTCTATCATATTGATCTGTCCGATCTCATTTAGGTACCGAAATAAAGAATCTTCAGTCCGGTTGGTAATGGATTTGGTTATCCTCAGGTCACGCATAAAGTTCGGCTTTATTCAATTCTTTCTCAATATCAGAAGCTATTGACGATGAATACTTTAACCTTTCAAAGTCCTGCATCGCGGTTGCCAGTACATTGACACTGCTTAATGGAAGTGCATTATATAATGATGCCCTGAAACCGCCGAAAGTCCTATACCCTTTAATTCCCACCACACCTCGTTCAGCAGCAAAATTCAGGAATTCGCGCTCCAGTGAAGGATCTGTCATTTTAAAAGTAACATTCATACGCGAGCGGTGCGCTACATTGGCGAGACCATAGAACAATGTATTTCTGTCTATTTCTGCGTATAAAGCATTTGCCTTTCTGATGTTCAGCTGTTCCACTCCCTCAACGCCTCCTTTGTCCTTCAGCCAGATCAGGTTCAGCATAGAAACATAAATAGAAAACACAGGTGGTGTATTGTAGAGGCTGTTATTGTCACGGAAAACCCTGTAATCCGACATAGAAGGCAATGCTTTCTCTACCGTTTTCAGCGATGCATTTTTCACAATAATCATCGTCATTCCGGCAGGTCCCATATTTTTTTGAGCACCTGCATAGATCAGATCAAAATCCCTCACATTGATTGGTCTCGAGAAGATATCCGAAGACATGTCACAAAAATGAGGTATACCAAGCTTAGGGAAATTGAAAATC
The DNA here is from genome assembly GCF_032678645.1 of Pedobacter frigoris. Classification (GTDB taxonomy): domain Bacteria; phylum Bacteroidota; class Bacteroidia; order Sphingobacteriales; family Sphingobacteriaceae; genus Pedobacter; species Pedobacter frigoris_A. The sequence continues at coordinate 246,616 of NZ_JAVTSP010000006.1, read as the reverse complement.
TCCGTTCCTTCTATCGTATTGTTTGACGTGGTATGAATATAGTCAGCGTCATAATCGGTATTGTCGCAATCTGGAATGTAAGCATAGTCTCTATCGCTTGATGATGCCACTATTTGTACATCCCCATAAAACCTCGCTTCTTTAATTGCTTTTTGGGCAAAATATCCGGTATCCAGATAAGCCCCCTTGGTCTTTAAAAAACTTTGAGGAATCATCGAAAACTGGGTACTTGCACCTCCCTGTAAAAACAAAACGGAATAATCATCAGGAACTTTCAGCAGTTCGCGCACCAAAAGCTGTGTTTTAAGTACTACGGATTCAAATTCAGGAGACCTGTGAGAAACCTCAAGAATACTAAGTCCGCTTTGGTTCCAATTGATCACTGCACTGGCAGCCTGTTCCATTACCGATTTTGGCAGGATGCAAGGACCTGCTCCGAAATTATGCACTTGGGGTGTTTCCATTAATTAGGTATATTTGGTTTATTGACGAGTCAAAGTTCTGTGCTTTAATGATTTGAATTTTGACATTAGTGTTTTTCAGGAAATATTCCTGTTTTTACGAGAAGAAACAATGTATTTAACAGTATTTGAACTTTTTAGATGCCTTTTTTAGTATAAAATGCGGTTAAGAGCCTCAAAAAAAGGGTTTTTACGTATTTTTTACACTAAGCGAAAAGGGCGGAAAAACGCGCGGTTAGGATACAAAACTCTGCAATATATTGGCCGTTGGAAAACCTCCGTAGACGTATTATTTTAACCCCATATCCCGAAATTTATTTACTCTGCCTTCGCCCTGAGTTCGTATCATTTGGGGTGATGTTCCGTACCATCTGGGGTGTTGGTTCGATTGCAATCGAACCAACCCTTAAGAAAATGTGTAGAAACCCTTAAGCAGCAGCGAAGACATAGCGATCGGAGCCCTGGAACACACTCAAATTATCCTTCTGAAATAACCTGAATTTAAGAATGAGCAAATTATTTTTAACTTCGTTATTCACGATAATCAGATACAGATGCTGGATTTTTCAAACGCTAGTTTAGATACGGATTCGCTCCCAAAATATGAGGAAGTATCATTAACCCCCTTACACCGCAAGTACTGGAATATTGTTCTGATCAATATCACCATCTTTTTACTGATCATTGGTGCAGGCCTTACCACACTTTTGATTTTGAGTACAGGAGCCAGGACATATATATACGTTATAGTATCAATTTACCTGGTCTTTGCAGCTTTGCTCTTTTTTTTATACCGCTTAAGTATCAAAAAAAGAGGATTTGCATTGCGTGAGAAAGACATCATGTACAGGAATGGCATCATTGCATCATCGACTACCATCATCCCATTTTCCAGAATCCAGCACATCGCACTCGATGAAGGTCTATTCTCCAGAATGTTTGGATTAGGATCTCTGAGAATCTTTACAGCAGGCGGTGCTTCCGGAAGCTTACACATACCAGGCATTGAAATAGAACAGGCGAAAAGCATCAAAGAATTGTTGATGAAACAAATAAATGACGCCGGGTAAATGGAAAACATAGCACAGGATTTCTCTGAACCGAGGAAACAATCGGCTTCAGGTATTGTCGTTTTATTTGCCAATAGCTTTCAAAAAACGATACGGGCTGTTGCGCTTCCGCTGGTATTCGTTGTCATTAAAACGAAAGGTACCGGACATCTTGGACTCATTCTGATCGCTGCATTTGTATTGATCGCTTTGGTATTGGCCATCATCTCCTATCTGCGATACCAAAGATTTACCTTCTTTCTGGATGAAGGAAAACAGGAGTTCATCATCAACGAGGGTATTTTTAATAAAACCACGTTAACCATTCAGCTCAATAAAATCCAGCAGGTAAACATCAATCAGTCATTGATCCAGCAAATGATTGGGGTTTACAGTCTGGACATAGATACAGCGGGCAGCGAAAAAAAAGAAGCAAGCATCAAGGCAATAGATCATGAAACCGCTACGCTTTTAAAACAGAAGCTACTGAGCAGGGAGCCTGACCTGATAGAGGAAACACAGGCCTCCGCCCCTGATGACCAATCAGCGACTCATGCAGCCGCTCCTGTACTGAAATTAAGTACAAATACATTATTTAAAATAGGTATTACTTCCAACTACGGAGCGAGTTTGCTATTGATCTCCGGTTTCATTTTCGGTGCGCTGCAGCTTTTTAAAGATTACACGGATGCTTTTGAGATAGAAAGAGAACAGATCAGTGCGGTAATAACCAAAGGATTTACGTTTGTTTCCTTATGTATTTTACTTGTTTTTGCACTGATTATTATCTTAAGCACCAATATCATCAGGACTTTCTTAAAGTACTTCAATTTTGAAATGGTCAGGCAAAAGCGCTCGCTGGCCATCAGTTCCGGATTATTTACAAAGCACAATACACTCTTAAAACCCAACAAAGTGCAGTTGAGTGCCTTTAGTCAAAACTATTTTCAGAAGAAACTAAACTTGCTGAACATGAAGATCAGGCAGGCATCCTTTGATGAAGCAAGTACTGAAGAGAGTAAAAAGACGGACATAGAAATTCCGGGTTGTAATGTAGCGGAGCGTGATGAGGTGCTAAAAATGATATTGGGACAGGTACCGGAGAAAGGCATCTCTTTAAAACCCAACTATCGCTTCATTTTTCTCCAGTGTATGATCAAAATCGTACTTCCGGTTGCTTTGTTTATCATTACGGGACTTATTCATCAGCCCTATCGCAGCTATTTCTGGGTAATCATACCTTATATACCCTTGGTAGGCACCATGCTGTATTTTGAATTCAAACGCCACAGACTTTATGTGAATGAGCAGTTCATCATCAAGAGAAGCGGAATATGGGATGTGGAACATGAGATCATCGAACCCTTTAAAATACAAGCCATTACAGCCAAACAATATTTCTGGCACAAGAAGGCAGATGTAGGCCACCTAATCGTACATACAGCAGCTGGGATACTTCATTTCAAATATGGAAATTATACCCGGATCCAGCAATTGGTAAACTATTGGACGTATCAGGTAGAGTGTTCGGAAAAAGATTGGATGTAGGCCAATAAAAAGCACAGAATTTCCTAAGTTTGTATTCTAAAAAGATTATACTTTTTCAATAGCTTATTTTTAAACAGCAGGAACGGATTTTGGATTATTTAGCAGGTTTAAACCCCCAACAACGCGCAGCAGTAGAGAACACACAAGGCCCGGCAATGATTGTGGCCGGTGCGGGATCAGGTAAAACACGTGTAATTACCTATAGAGTAGCTCACCTCATTCAAAAAGGTGTGGATCCATTCAATATTCTGGTGCTGACCTTTACCAACAAAGCTTCAAAAGACATGCGTGAGCGTATCATGAAGGTAGTGGGCACCGAGGCTAAAAACATCTGGATGGGTACTTTCCACTCGGTATTTGCTAAGATATTAAGAGTTGAAGCTGAAAAAATCGGCTACCCTTCCAACTTTACCATCTATGATACAGACGATAGTAAAAGTCTGATCAGGTCGATTTTAAAGGAAATGCAGCTGGACGACAAACTGTACAATGCCAATTTTGTGTACAACAGGATGTCATCAGCAAAAAACAACCTGATTTCCTATTCTGAATATATGCAGAGCGCTGAAATTCAAGCTGAGGACATCAGTAATAAACGTCCGCTCATGGGGGCAATTTATGAAACTTATACCAAAAGATGTTTTAAAGCGGGCGCTATGGATTTTGATGATTTGCTGTTCAAAACCAATGTTTTGCTAAAAACACATCCTGATGTGTTGAATAAGTATCAGCAGAAATTTAAGTACCTGATGGTAGATGAGTACCAGGATACTAACTTTTCACAATATACGATTGTAAAAAAACTGGCCGCTGCGTACCAGAACATCTGCGTGGTGGGTGATGATGCACAAAGTATTTATGCCTTCAGGGGTGCAAATATTCAAAACATCCTGAATTTCGAACGTGATTATCCTGAATTACAGGTCTATAAATTGGAGCAAAACTACCGCTCTACTCAAAATATTGTGGAGGTGGCCAACAGCATCATTGCCAACAATAAAAACCAGTTGGAGAAAAATGTATTCTCTGACAATGAATCTGGCGACAGGATTAAAGTTCAGCGTGCTTTTACTGACAATGAAGAAGGTAAGCTGGTAGCTGAGGCGATCGTTCAGGAACGTTCCTCAAAGGGCTACGATTATCAGGACTTCGCAATTTTGTACAGAACAAATGCACAGTCGAGGGCTATGGAGGAGGCTTTGAGAAAGCTGAACGTACCTTATAAAATATATGGCGGACTCTCCTTCTATCAGCGTAAAGAGATCAAAGATCTGATCGCTTATTTTAGACTGACGTTCAATCCTGCTGATGAAGAGGCCGTAAAAAGGGTTATCAATTATCCCCGTCGCGGTTTAGGTGACACTACAGTGGAGAAAATCATTGTAGCTGCTGATAAGCACAACATTACGATGTGGCAGGTGATCTGCAATCCTCAACAATACATTGAGGGCAGGATTGCCAACCAACTGAATGATTTCGCCATGCTGATCCAAAGCTTTGCGGCAGAATCTAAAAAGCTTGATGCTTATGAAACTGCATTATACATAGCGCAGCATTCAGGAATATTAAAAGAATTACATACGGACGATAGCATTGAAGGCCGCAGCCGCTATGAAAATATACAGGAATTGCTAAACGGTATCAAAGAATTTGCTGAACGTGAGGACATTGAAGACCGTAGCCTGGCAATCTTTATGCAGGACATCGCATTGCTGACAAATGATGACCGTGGTGACGACAAGAATAAGGATACAGTTTCGCTGATGACCATCCACTCTTCTAAGGGACTGGAGTTCAAAAACGTATTCATCGTAGGTTTGGAAGAGAATTTATTCCCATCGCAGATGAGCCTGAATTCGCGGACTGATCTGGAAGAAGAACGCCGTTTGTTTTATGTGGCGATTACAAGGGCGGAAAAGAAACTTACGCTAACGTATGCGACATCGCGGTACCGCTGGGGAACGCTGACCAACTGTGAGCCAAGCCGCTTCATCAATGAAATAAACGCAAAATACCTGGAGCTGGAAGTGGTAAAGCCTACGAAGAGCAATTTCGGGGAAGACAGTTTTGACAATGAAAGGAGGAGCTGGACACAGCAAAGGGATAGTTTCAGTAAGCCAAAACCAGCAATGTCATCAGGTTCATCTTCATCAGGCACTGCAAGCGCTGCTGCGCCGCGACCTAAGACCACTTCTTTATTACCAAAAGCGCACGTGCCTACTCCGGGCTTTGCTCCTGACCCGGCAAATGCGTTCCAGAATGGTATGGATGTAGAACACGAGAAGTTTGGGTTTGGTAAAATTGTGAGTTTGGAAGGCACATTACCTGACGTAAAAGCTACTGTATTTTTCCAGGGATTGGGTAACAAGCAGTTATTATTAAAATTTGCTAAATTGCGAATTGTGAAATAAGCCATATATTTGCTATCTCTGTAAAAGCTTTTGGCTTCCTACTTAAGAACTATTATATAAAAACTGGCATTTGCTCGTTATCAATGGATAACAGACAGCCATAGAAATAAAAAACAAGAATGAATTTCGATTATAATACCACAAGAAATGAACTGATATTGGCAGAATATGGCCGCAATGTTCAGAACATGGTGAAATATATCATAGAGTTAGAAGATCGCGAAGAGCGTAATAAATATGCGCAGGCAGTAATTGATCTGATGGGCTTCCTGAACCCACATTTACGTGATGTGGCGGATTTCAAACACAAACTTTGGGATCACCTTCACATTATATCTGGTTATCAGATAGATGTAGACAGTCCATACCCTAAACCTACACCCGAAGCGGCATTGATAAAGCCTGACCATATCGGCTATCCTCAGCAAAAAATCAGGTACAAACACTACGGAAAAACTGTAGAGGTGATGATCGAAAAAGCAAAGGCAGTGGACGAGCCTGAACGTCGTGCTGCAATGGTACAGGGCATCGCCAACTTCATGAAAATGGCTTATGTAACCTGGAATAAAGATAGCGTAGCAGATGAAACCATCTTTAAAAACCTAAGGGAGCTATCCAACGGGGCATTGGAACTGGATGAAAATGTAAACCTCGCCAAAGTTGAATTTAAACCTCAGGTAGTTGCCAGACAAAGTAACAATAACAATCGCGGCAGACAAAACAATAATAAAGGCAGACAAAACAACAACAACAATAACAATAACAATAACCGTCAGCGTAATAACAATCCGAAGCAAAGACACTAAAATTCACCATACTTTTTAACATAGATCCCTTTATTTACCTAATATGAATGCATTTGAAATCATTGGTGGAAAGAAATTAAAAGGAGAAATTCAGCCTCAGGGGGCGAAGAATGAAGCCTTACAAATTATTGCCGCTGTTTTACTGACAGATAAAAAAGTGACGATCAGCAACATCCCTGACATTAAGGATGTAAATAAGCTGATCGAACTCCTTGGCGACATGGGAGTTACTGTTGAGCGCCTGTCAAAAGACACTTATACTTTCGAAGCTAAAAATATCAACCAAAACTTCTTTACTTCAGATGTCTTTAAGGCAAAAGGTGGTGGTTTAAGAGGATCAATTATGATTGTTGGGCCACTTCTCGGCCGCTTTGGTACTGCTGCTATTCCTAAACCGGGTGGTGATAAAATCGGTAGAAGAAGATTGGACACACACTTCCTGGGCTTTGAAAAACTAGGCGCCAAATTTGTGTATGACACTAAAAAAGAGTTCTTTAACGTTGATGCCACCAATTTAAAAGGCGCCTATATCCTTTTAGATGAGGCTTCCGTGACTGGTACTGCCAATATTGTAATGGCAGCTGTACTTGCAAAAGGTACTACAACTATATATAATGCTGCCTGCGAGCCATATTTACAGCAATTGTGTAAAATGCTGAACCGCATGGGTGCAAAAATCTCTGGCATCGGTTCTAACTTATTGACCATTGAAGGTGTGAGCGAACTGGGTGGAACTGAACACAGAATGCTTCCGGATATGATTGAAATCGGTTCTTTCATTGGTTTAGCAGCCATGACAGAGTCAGAAATCACCATTAAGAATGTATGCTACAATGAATTAGGTGTAATTCCTGATGTATTCAGAAAATTAGGGATCAAATTCGAACTGAAGGGTGATGATATCTATATTCCTTCTCAGAAACACTATGTAATTGAGTCATTTATTGATGGTTCCATGCTAACGATTGCTGATTCTCCATGGCCAGGCTTCACACCTGATTTGCTGAGTATCGTATTGGTAGTAGCTACTCAGGCCAGAGGAAATGTGCTTATTCATCAGAAAATGTTTGAAAGCAGGTTGTTCTTTGTAGATAAACTGATCGATATGGGCGCACAGATTATTCTTTGTGATCCACATAGAGCAACTGTAAACGGTATTGATAAAAAATACAAACTAAGAGGAATCAGCATGACCTCTCCTGATATTCGTGCAGGAGTTTCATTATTAATCGCGGCGCTGTCTGCTGAAGGAAAGTCTACGATTTTCAATATTGAGCAGATAGAACGTGGTTATCAGGACATTGACACCCGACTTCGTGCGTTAGGTGCACAGATTAAACGTGTAGATGCCGCTGCACCAAGTCACTAAAAAATTAATTATGCATAAAAAAGGCCTCTTTAAGGAGGCCTTTTTTATGTTTACCAAACTTGCTAAGCCGATATTGCATTAATGATGTCGTATTGCGTGATGATCTCAATCTTACCCGCCTCTGTTTCTACCAACACCGCGCTATTTTCTTTGTTGATCAATGCGGAAATACGATCGATAGAAGTATTGAGGTCGACAAACGGGAAACTTGCTGACATGATTTCTTCCACTTTTGCCGACTTTAAAGAAGGATTTTCCATCAATGCTTTCAGAATATCTCCATCTACCAGCTTTCCGACAACCATTTCTTTTTGAGTAACCGGAATCTGAGAAATATTCAGGCTGTGCATGGTATTTATGGCTTCCAAAAGTGTCTTCTCGCAGTCGATAGTCACAATTTCTGCACTCTCCTTCTTCGAGATAATTGATCTCGCAGTTAGCTTTTCGTCTTTTAAAAATCCTCTTTCCCTCAGCCAGTCCTCATTATACATTTTACCCATATACCTGCTGCCATGATCATGAAAGATGACAACTACAACGTCTTCAGCTTTCAATTGATCTTTCAATTGCAATAGTCCGGCGATTGCTGAACCAGCTGAATTGCCCACAAAGATTCCTTCTTTACGCGCAATATCACGGGTCATCAGCGCCGCATCTTTATCAGTTACCTTTTCAAAAAGGTCGATGATATCGAAATCTACGTTCTTAGGCAGAAAATCTTCTCCTATACCTTCGGTAATGTAAGGGTAAATCTCATTTTTATCCAGTATTCCGGTTTCCTTATACTTCTTAAAAACCGAGCCGTAAGTGTCAATACCCCAAACTTTGATGTTCGGATTTTGCTCCTTCAGGTATTTTCCGGTACCTGATATGGTACCTCCCGTACCCACTCCTACCACCAGATGGGTTATTTTCCCTTCAGTTTGTGCCCAGATTTCAGGTCCAGTCTGCTCATAATGAGCCTGACTATTGGCCAGATTATCATACTGGTTAGGCTTCCAGGAATTTGGCACTTCCCTTTCCAGGCGTGAGGACACAGAATAATAGGAACGAGGGTCTTCCGGTTCAACATTCGTTGGACATACAATTACTTCAGCACCAAAAGCACGTAAAGCATCCACCTTTTCCTTGGATTGTTTATCCGTAGTCGTGAAAATACACTTGTAGCCTTTGATAATTGCAGCCATAGCCAGTCCCATCCCGGTATTTCCCGATGTACCTTCTATGATTGTACCACCCGGTTTCAGTTTACCACTCTTTTCAGCATCCTCAATCATCTTTACAGCCATCCGGTCTTTAATAGAGTTTCCAGGGTTGGTCGTTTCGATTTTTGCCAGCACAGTGGCGGGTATTTCCCTGGTAATATTATTCAATTTTACCAAAGGAGTATTACCTATCGTTTCTAAAATATTGTTGTACCACATGACACAAAAATACAGATTGAAGATTGGTATTTTATTTATTAATATAAAATCAAAATATAATATCAAATAAACCAAAATAACAGCACTATATTTTATTCTACTTAACCAGTAGATTAAAAAACAAACATTATAAGGCGAAAAAGAAAATATTTTAATTGAGTCTGTAAACTTTACCAGGCAAAGCAACCAATATTCCTTGCATTTCCAGGTTCAAAAGGTACATCGCCAGCTTACTTTGAGGGATACCTGATTGTATTGCCAATTCATCTATTCTTGCAGAAGATGTTTTCAGCACCCCAATCACCTTAAGCTCTTCTTCTGATAACCCAAGAGGCAACTGGATCTGTTGTATTTTCTTCGGTGTCGTTTCCTCCCATCCAAGTTGATAAATGAGATCTTTCGTATTGTTGATTAATGCCGCTCTATTTGTCTTGATGAGGAAATTACAACCTTCAGATGAAACGTCTGTCGCCCTGCCCGGAAAAGCGTAAACATCTCTGTTGTAAGAATTTGCTATATCCGCGGTAATGAGCGCACCTCCTTTTGCCGTTGCCTCTACTAAAATGGTTGCATCAGATATGCCGGCGATTATACGGTTACGCTGAGGAAAATTCTCTTTATCGGGAATGGTCTTCAATGGGAACTCTGTTAAAAGTCCCCCATTCAGCACCATTTTTTGAGCTACTGGTTGATGTAAGGGCGGATAAATTCTATCCAAACCATGCGCTAAAACGCCTATGGTCGGTATATCGTTGGCCAGACTTTCCTTATGTGCAGCGATATCGATCCCAAATGCAAGACCACTTACGATGATTACATTATAAGAGGCCAGTGCTTCAGCTAACTGCCTGCACAGTTGTCGCCCATACTCCGTAGCCCTTCTGGTTCCTACCACACTGATTATCCTCGGATGATTCAGATCTATAGTACCTTTATAATACAGCAATATCGGTGCATCAAAGCAATTGCGTAATCGCTTTGGATAGTCATCGTCAGTAAAGAATAAGACTTTGACCTGGTGCTGTTCGATAAATCTAAGCTGTTTCTCTGCTTCCGGTAAAGCATTGTTATTCAAAATATGGCTGGCAGTTTGAGGGCCAATGCCGGGTACCTGGATCAATTCGTGCCTTTTTGCTTTAAAAATAGCTTCTGCTGAACCAAAATGACCAAGCAGATTTTTTGCTGTTACGTGCCCTACTTCCGGGATGAAAGTCAGTGCAATGTTGTGGATTAAACTCATTGGCAAAATTATAAAATAAGACCAGACACAACCAACAAACTATTTTAAATAGCTAATATACAGTGATTTAAAATTAAACTACAAAAATAGTTTGTAAACTATAAAAATAGTAGTAGCTTTAAATAACATTAAATATTTGATTCGATGATGAGAGAACTAACAAAAGCGGAAGAGCAGGTTATGCTGATTTTATGGGAAATAAAAGAAGGACTAGTGAAGGAAGTAATCGAGAAAATGATGCCTCCAAAGCCTGCCTATAACACCGTATCTACCGTAATCAGGGTACTGGAAAGCAAAGGATTCGTTGACCATAAAGCGGTAGGGAATACACATATCTACTTCCCATTGATCTCTGAAGAGCAGTACAAGCATTTTGCTTTTGATAAAGTAATGAACAATTACTTTGAAAACTCCTACCAAAGTTTGGTTTCTTTTCTCGTAAAGGAAAAAAACATAGACATGGATGAGCTGGATGAATTGATCCAGATGGCTGAAAAACTTAAAAACAAGAGATGATGAACTGGCTATATTATTTACTGGAAGCTAACCTGTATCTGGCTGTATTCTACGGGTTTTACCGATTGTTTCTGCACAAAGAAACTTTCTATACCCTGAACAGGTATTACTTGCTTGGTGCAACGTTATTTGCATTTACATTGCCCTTGCTGCAGGTTGGGTACCTGAACGAAATGTTAAATCATACCAGCGGCAGACAACTGGTTGACGGCAGTCCGGAAATAAATAAGACCAGCGGGAATTATCTTTTCAACCTCAATCAAATGATAGTGGGCAGCTACCTGCTTATGTCATTCGGCTTCCTGGCCCGGCTGGCTTACAATTTATATCGCGTGATCTCAATTGCCGCTGCTGCGAAAAAACAAAAGCACGGCAATATCATCCTTATAGATTTAAATAACTCAGCAACAGCATTTTCATTCTTTAATATGCTGTTCATCAATCCTTCAATTAAGGAGAAGAATACCATTCTAAAGCATGAAATGGTTCATATTTCACAAAACCATAGTTTAGACATCCTCTTTTTCGAGTTCATTCAAATCCTAAATTGGTTTAACCCAATTACCTGGATGATCAAAAAGGACATCAAGTTACTACACGAGTACATTGCTGATGACATTACAACGGGCTCAGATATTCCAAAACACGATTATGCGATGTTTTTAATCCAGAATTCCTTTGGAAATATTCCGAGCCAACTTACCAATCAAATATTCAATCAATCAATATTAAAAAGGAGAATCAACATGTTAAACCAAAAAAAATCAGCGGGGAGAGCCAGACTCAAGCTGCTGCTGACAGTCCCCATCGCCGGGGCGATGCTCTGCGCATCCACACTAGCATTTAGTAAAGATTATGCATTAGTAGACCTGTATCCGGAGAAATACAGAGCTGATTATGCAATGAATCAGGAACCTAAAAAAACAAAAAAAATAAGCACAGCTAAAAAGGAGCAGGTGCCACCGCCGCCGCCAGTAGCGCCACCGCCGCCAAAACAGGAACAGGTTAAGTTTCCACCGCCGATTGTAAAACCTGATGTGGCAAAACCAAAGGCCAAAAAATCAGTCAGACGCGAACAGGTAAAATTCCCGCCACCAATAGTAAAACCTGATGTGGTTAATGGTGAAGTACCGCCACCGCCGCCGGTACAACCACCGCCACCGAAAGTAGATCAGGTGAAATTTCCTCCACCGGTAGTGAAAAAAGACCAGGTTAAATTTACACCGCCGAGGCCAAAAAAAGTAGAAGTAGTAAGCAACGAAGCAGTGTATGACGTACCACCACCGCCGCCAGCACAACCGAAATCTCAAACAAAGAAAACAGAGTAATTGGAGGCCAGGTCTGTAATGAACTATGTATTACAGACCTGGCTTTTTAATTTCATTAAGGCATAAAATGATAACAAGATTTAAAATCAGATTAACGATCAATACCATACTGATCATTTCATGCGGATTTTTTAAGCTATACGGCCAAAGCTCTAAACTGGGCGCTCCGGTTGTTCCGGCAAAAAAAATCCTGGAAGACACGATGAACTGGTTGTATTACGATAGGGATCACTTACGGTTAAGCGATGAATTTATTGCTTATAACCAATTTTCTAAACCGATTAGCAAGGCTGAATTTCTAAAGCAAACAGCTAGCGGGGGGTATCTTCCTTTAAAATTGACGACCAGCCCTTCCTCGCTTGCTTACCAGCTATATAAAATGCCTGCGGGAACAGATCAATATACAATAGCCGTAATTCAGGATTACTGTAAGACCATTTATGAACACTACAAAAAAGAAAGAAAAAAGCTACCTGGATTTAATTTTACAGATATAAACGGAAAAAAGTACAATGAAATAACGACTAAAAATAAGATAGTTGTATTTAAATTCTGGTTTGTGAGTTGCCTGCCCTGCAGACAGGAAATGCCCGAACTAAACCGATGGGTAGCTAAATATAAAGACCGCAAAGACATACTTTTTGTAAGTCTTGCTTTTGATGATAAAAAAGACCTGAACAATTTTCTCAAAAAAACAAAATTCGACTATGCTGTTGTAGCCAATCAGGAAAATTACCTCAGTAAGGTGTTGGGAATTCGTCAGTATCCAACGCACCTAATCATAAACAAAAAAGGTCTGGTAGCCAAAGCTGGCGATGCAAATGTCATCCTGAAAGAATTGACCAAAGAAGCAGCTCAATAATCCCGCTTTTATTGCGGGATATAAACAACGTATTTAGTATCAAAAAACTCTTCATTAAAATAGGCTGAAAGCGGATACAATTCTGCTTTCAGTCTTGATTCAGCAATTTCCTCTGCCAAATCACCACCTTTTAAATAAAGTATTCCGTTTGGAATCGCATTCTTGGAGTCTTTATTGAACTTTCCTTTTACCCATGGATAAAAATCAATCAGACGCGTAACTGCCCTGGAAACTACAAAATCATACTTATCTGTCACCTGCTCTGCTCTCAAATGACTTGCTTTCAGATTCTGAAGACCTAAAGCAGCAGAAACTTCGGTAACAACCTTGATCTTCTTTCCAATAGAATCTACCAGATGAAACTGTGTTTCCGGAAATAAAATCGCCAGGGGAACTCCGGGAAACCCTCCGCCAGTACCAACATCAAGCACCTTTTCACCAGGTTTAAAAGTACAAAACTTCGCAATTCCCAATGAATGAAGGATATGGCGTTCATAAAGTTCATCAATGTCTTTTCTCGATATCACATTGATCTGGGCGTTCCAGAAACTGTATAAATCATACAACTGATCAAACTGGGCAATCTGCTTGTCAGTTAGCTCCTTGAAATACTTTTGTATTAATGTCGACTTTATTTCCACGTTACTTTTTTAACAAATATAGATACAATGGCATTAAACACCAGAAAAATGAACAACAGCACATCCAGAAGCGGAAACCAAATGCTCAATCTACCATAATTAAGCCGTTTCAGCAATCTCGGATAAATAAAGCACCTGATGATGATACTCAAACCAAGAATACCCAATGCGATATACATAGCAGGCTTGAAAAACATCAACGCCACGAAAAATGCGTAAAACAGGAATTGAAATATAATCTGCAAAGACAGGATGAATTTATGCTTGCCTTTATATAATTTACCCGCTCCAAAATGCCTCTTTTTCTGCCTTAAGTAAGCACTAAAGCTGGTATTAGGCTCACTCCATACGTGCGTATCTTTATGTATACAGATCTCTGTATTGTTTTTATGTGCATGGGCATTTACAAATAAATCATCATCGCCGGAGGGGATGTGCATGTGTGCAGCAAAACCTTTGTTTTTAAAAAAAAGCGACTTTTTATAAGCCATATTACGTCCGACGCCCATATAAGGCATTCCTTTTATAGCGAAAGCGAGGTAGTTAACAGCTGTAAAAAAGGTTTCAAAACGGATCAAAGCATTCAGAACTCCCTTTTTTTTCAGGTAAGGTGAGTATCCCAGCAAAATTTCAGTCTTTTCATCAGCAGGCTGCTGCATACCCAAAAGCCAGTTTGGAGATGCCGGCACACAATCTGCATCGGTAAACACCAACCATTCATACGCTGCTGCTTTAATACCCATGGTCACCGCAAACTTCTTTCCTGCAATGAACTTCTCTCCTTCAGCAATCGTAACTATTTTAAGGCGTTTATACTGTTTGGAAAATTCCTCCAGAAGATCCCTTGTCCCATCCCATGAGCGGTCATTCACAACAACTACCTCAAAATCAGGATAATTCTGCTCCAAAACCACGGGAAGATATTGCCTCAGGTTCTCCACTTCGTTACGCGCGCAGATGATGACGCTCAGCGGTTTCCTGCCGGACTCAGCTATAGGGTTGATTTTGATCAGCGCTAATTTTAAGTGTACGAAAAGGCTAAAGTATAACTGTATTAAAAAACAAAAGATTAAAGCGCCGAGCAGGCAGCTCTCTATTAAGGTTAATTCCACGATGTATTTTTGTAACCGGCAAATTTCTCATTTTTAACTGGTTTTTTTGCTACTTTTGCCCAGATTTTTTGAAGGCAAGATTATGAAGTTTAGTTTACAGGCAAAAGACATACATTCCAAAGCAAGAGCAGGAACAGTTACTACGGACCATGGAGAAATCCAAACGCCCATTTTCATGCCTGTAGGCACCGCTGGCACGGTTAAGGCCGTTCATCAGCGCGAACTGAAACAAGACATCGATGCCAAAATCATCCTTGGAAATACCTATCATTTATACCTTCGTCCGGGTCTTGACATATTGGAAAAGGCAGGCGGACTGCATAAATTCATCGGCTGGGACCGTCCGATTCTTACAGACAGCGGAGGTTACCAGGTATATTCTTTAAGTAAAGTAAGAAAAATTAAAGAAGAAGGCGTGACCTTCAACTCTCACATTGATGGTTCGAAACACCTTTTCACACCTGAATATGCAATGGATATCCAGCGCACCATTGGTGCCGATATCATCATGGCGTTCGATGAATGTACGCCTTATCCATGTGATTATAAATACGCGGCTTCATCTATCAACATGACGCACCGGTGGCTGAAACGCTGCTGTGCAAGATTTGACAGCACTGAGCCGAAATATGGTTTCAACCAGACATTGTTCCCTATCGTTCAGGGATCTGTATATAAGGACCTTAGGGTGAAATCTGCAGAATTTATCGCTTCTATGGAGCGCGAAGGTAATGCGATCGGCGGACTGTCCGTTGGAGAACCTGCAGAAGAAATGTATGGCATGACAGAAGTGGTATGCGATATACTACCCTATGAAAAACCACGTTACCTTATGGGCGTAGGCACTCCTATCAACATACTGGAAAACATTGCTTTAGGTGTAGATATGTTCGACTGTGTAATGCCTACCAGAAATGCACGTAACGGAATGTTGTTTACAAGAAACGGAATCATCAATATCGGCAATAAAAAGTGGGCAGACGACCTATCTCCTATTGATGCTGAAAGCGATCTTCATGCCGACCAGGTGTATTCCAAAGCTTACCTGAGGCACCTAATGCACTCAAAAGAAATGCTTGGCGCACAGATAGCCACACTTCACAACCTCCATTTTTACCTGTGGCTGGTTAAAGAAGCAAGAGAAAAGATCATCAGCGGAGAGTTTTATGCATGGAAAAACAAAATGGTCACTATCTTAGGGAATAAATTATAAATGAGCTTCTTCAAAGACAGGATCAAAATCATTGATTGGTACATCATCAGCAAATACCTGGGTACGTTTTTGTATACCCTAACGCTGTTTGTAATCATCATCGTGATCTTTGACTTGTCGGAAAAGCTGGATGATTTCCTGAGTGCAAACCTCACTTTCTGGCAGGTAATCACCTTATATTACGCGGGATCTATCCCGTTCTACGTGAACATGCTCTCGCCCCTGATCAACTTTATAGCGGTGATATTTTTTACCGCAAAGATGGCTGATCAGACTGAAATTGTCCCTATTTTAAGCGGTGGAGTGAGCTTCAACCGCTTTCTGATGCCCTATTTTGTATCGGCATTCATCATATTTGCGGTCAATCTTGCCTCAAATCTCTATATTTTACCTTACACCAATCGCATCAAGAACAGCTTTGAAAACAGCTATGTAAAGAGAAATGCCCCGACGAGCAAGAACAACATCCACATGAAGCTGGACGACAAGACCTACATTTACATCGATAATTTCGACAACAGAAGCAAAACCGGAACACGCTTCTCCCTGGACAATTTCAAAGGTGATGTATTGACAAAAAAGCTCGTTGCCGATGAGATCAAATGGGACTCTGTAAAGAGATCCTGGAAACTGACCAACTACTCTATAAGGCTCATAGATGGCTTTAAGGAGACGATGATCACCGGAACAAGCATGAGCAAAGACACTGTTCTGGATATGCGTCCTGATGATTTCTCAGCCTTCGACAATATCTATAGTAACCTTTCTAATAAAGAGCTGGCATACAAGATCAAAAAAGAAAAAATAAGGGGCACAGGCATATGGAATAACTTGCTTTTCGAGCAGTACAGGCGCTTTTTAGATCCTTTGTCGGCTTTTGTCCTTACGCTTATTGGGGTTGCACTGTCATCACGCAAAGTCCGCGGTGGTGTGGGCTTGCCTCTTGGAATTGGGATATTGCTCAGTTTTGGCTATATAGTTATGCAACGTTTCGCCGAAATGTTCTCTTTAAAAGGAGGCTTCCCGCCTCTGTTTGCCGTATTGGCTCCTACACTATTTTTTGGATTGCTTGGTTACTATTTGCTTAGAAAAGCACCAAAATAAACCTTCAATTTCACAATGAACAACCTTTCTTCCATAACGAAAAGCTTACTGGTACTGCATTTTACTGTCTTCATATGGGGCTTCACAGGCATTCTTGGCGCCCTTATATCTATTGATGCAGTGCAAATGGTGTGGTATAGGGTGCTTATTGCCAGCATTACCTTATTTGTTTATTTTAAACTGAGCAAAACCAGCATAAAAGTGACCAGAAAACAGTTTCTGCAGTTCTTTTTCACTGGAAGTATAGTAGCCATACACTGGATCTTATTCTTTCATGCCATTAAGGTATCTACTGTATCAGTGGTACTTGTATGCATGTCGTCCATCACCCTTTTTACGGCAGTATTAGAGCCTTTAGTAAAGAAACAGCCGATATTCAAGCCCGATATCTTCGTTGGACTCATCATTATTCTGGGCATATACCTCATATTTAAGTTTGAATCACAGTACACATTAGGGATAGTTTTGGGCCTTTTAGCCACCGTCGCATCGAGTATTTTTGCCATCATCAACTCCAATCTGGTTCAGAAAAGCGATGCAAAAATCATAGGATTCTACGAAATATCCGGCGCCTTTTTCTGGATTACATTATACCGTTTGTTCACCGGAGAACTCCAAAATGAGTCCTTCAACCTGGGAGTTCATGACTGGATTTACCTGATCATATTGGGCACTATATGCACCGCTCTGGCATACGTTGCAGGAGTCTCAGTGATGCGAAATCTATCTGCATTCCGGGTCGCCCTAATCACGAATTTAGAGCCCGTATACGGCATCATTTTAGCCTTCCTTTTCTTCGGTTCAAAGGAGTCTATGTCGGTCGGATTTTACCTCGGAGCCACGCTGATTTTAGGTTCAGTTTTCCTGTATCCGGTCTACAAAAAACGCAAGAATTTACAGTAGTTTTTCTTCCTTGAAAACGCAGAGTAGGGGAGTGTTTTCCTTACGTGTCCAGGCATGATACCCTTACCCTTAAACTATCCCAAAACAGACCTAAACAGCGCTCTAAAAAGCAGTTGTAAATGCTTGATTTTCCTTCAAAATCCATCCAATAATCAGCGCATTTTACTTTAGTTATTTTGCCCAATCTGTATACATTCTTAATTTTCATCAAAAAAAATTTGTTGGATTTACAGCCTAAATAGTGTACCTTAACAGCAGATTCAGACAATTACAAAGCTATGTCTAAATTTATAAAACCATCACAGAAAAAAGCTTAAAAATCACAAAAAAAACCAACAATACCTATTTTATATAGGTTATTTTATTTCATTGAATATCAATAAAATAAATACTTATAATTAAATAAAAAAATAAGACAAAATACGCTTTCAGGAAATACAAAAACTAATAATTTTAGCATACACCATATAATGATTAATAAATACAGCATAAAACAATTGATAATCAATACAATAAATGTATTTATATTAACTGTTATTTCACATACTGCTTTTGCTCAAATTTTCGGAGGTGAGCAAAACCCACTTAGTGTAAAATGGAGGCAAATAAACACCTCGGGCTTCAAACTCATTTATCCCGACGAACTCGAAAAAGAGGCACAAAGAATGGCCGGCACAATCAGCTTCATCTACCCTTATGTAGGGAGCTCCCTGAACAGGCAAAAAACGAGCATCCCGATCGTCCTTCAAAACCGTGGAGTAATCGCAAATGGCTTCGTCCAACTAGCCCCAAAAAAGTCAGAATTTTACACTACCCCACCGCAGCAATTCGACAGTCAGGATTGGCTGAACAACCTGGCTGTACATGAGCTTCGTCACGTCGCCCAGTTCGACAAACTGACCAACGGAAAAGCTTCCCCTTTTCCCGAAGATATTTACTTCGCATGGTTCGGTGTAAGCATCCCGCTTTGGTTCTTTGAAGGCGACGCCGTAACCATCGAAACTGCACTTACAAATTCCGGCAGAGGACGACAACCATCATGGGTGATGCCTTACCGGACAGCACTGCTCGAAGGCAGAAGATTTTCCTACAGCAAAGCCAATTTTGGATCCAACAAAGACATCACCCCCGGCTACTATCAGCTCGGCTATCTGATGGCCTCAAACATCAGAAAAGATTTTGGCAGAAATATTTTCGACAGCGTACTTACGGACATCCGTAAAAGACCCGCACGACTTTACCCTTTCTCGAACAGCCTGAAAAAATTCACAGGAAAAGGAACAAGACAATCTTACCTCCGGACTTCAGCCCTGCTCAAGAAAGAATGGGAGACTCAGGATAAAAACCTGAAGACACAAACTTATCCTACACTGAACAAAGCAGCTGGTTATGCTACCAACTATTTCATGCCGGTAAAACTGAAGAACGAAAAAATACTCGCACTAAAGGACAGCAAAAGTGAAGCCGCTCATTTTGTGCTGATCGACAGCAACAAAAAAGAACACAGGCTCTTTGGCATTGGCCCTCAGGAGCAACCCTGGTTCAGTTACGCCGCCAACATGATCGTGTGGGATGAGATCCGGTATGACCCCAGATATCGTCAAAGGAGCTACAGTGTGATCTGCAGCTACAACATGAGCACAAAAAAATTCAAAAAGCTCAGTTCGCGCAGCAGGCTCTTCTCTCCTGCTGTCTCGGCTGACGGGAAAAAGATCGTGGCGGTGAGATTTGACCTGAGCAACAAATGCAATCTCGTGGAGCTTGATGCAGAAAGCGGAAAGATCATCAACACCTTCGCCAATCCGGAAAACCTGATCCTTCAAACCCCCAGCTATGACAGCAGCGGAAACCTGGTCGCCTACATCAGCGTGAGCGAAAAAGGGAAAGCCCTGAGAATTGCCGGAACACAAGACAAAAACGAGGTTTTAATCAAAGAATCACAACAGCAGCTGAGCAGACCGGTCTATATTAATCAGGGAATAGCTTTTAACGCCCACTACAATGGAATTGATAACATTTACTACATAGACACCATCAGCAGAAAGATAAGCGCTCTGAGCGCCTCTAAATACGGCGCTTTTAATCCGTCCAAAATAGAGGGAACTGAAAAGATCATATTCAACAACTACGATGTGTCAGGATATGAGGTCTCAGAAACGGACATCAACCCAACACCCTCGGGCAGGAATAGCTTTGTTTATTTCGGCGCTCCAACCCAACACCAGGAAAACACCGGAAACGTATTTTTAAACGTTCCTGACAGCAGTTTCACCTCCCAACCATACAAAACCCTCAGTCACCTGTTCAACGTCCACAGCGTCATCCCTGTGATCGAAGACGAATATCAGTTTGGATTGCAGCTGAACTCGAATAACCTCCTCAATACTTTCGATTTTTTTGCAGGGGCAGACTACCACCGCGACCTCAACAGATTTGAGTACAGCACGGGCTTTAGCCTGAAAACATTCTACCCGATCATCCGGGCCACCTACAGAAACCGTCCGAGGAGAGGTTTTTACAATACCAAAGCAGGAGTACTTCAGGGTGACTGGAGAGAGAACTATGTTCAGCTTCAGGCCTCGCTCCCGCTAAGCATCAATGCCCGCAACCACAATTACAACTTTTCTGTAAACACCTCGACCAGCTACACGAGCAGATACATGCCGGAAAACCTTCCTTCAAACTTCATTACAGAGCTGGCTTTTCCAATGCAGTACAATTTCACTTTCACACATACGGTCAGACAAGCAGAGAGAGACATTGCGCCAAAATGGGCGCAAACCTTAAGATTTACCTACATACACCAGCCGTTTGACGGCCAGTTGGCCGGACGCCTGTTTGCTGCTGAAGGATTTCTGTATTTCCCAGGACTGGCAAAAAACCACAGCTTCCTTGCCAACTTCAACTACCAGACCGCAACAGGAATACGCAGGTACGATCAGGAGATCGCAACCGTTTACGGCTACAACAACATCAAGGCGACAAGCACATTAAACAACACGCTGTTATTCAACTACCGCTTTCCTATTGCATTCCCTGATGCTGAGATCGGTCCGCTGGCCTACATCAGGAACCTAAGAGGCACGCTGTTTTGTCACTATGAGAACATCGGTACAGAAACCAATATGACGGAACCTAAAACCTATGGCTTTGAACTGCGCAGCAGTCTGAATGTACTCAGATACCAGCCGATCGTAGATTTAGGCGCGAGATTTGTGTTTGTAAACAAAAAGTACAATCAAAACCCTATATTAGAATTGATTTTCAACTACAGCTTTTAACGAAAGAAAACAAAACCCTATCCTGATGAAAACCAAAACCATTTTTATTATCGCCTTTACTGCACTAATCACTATATTTTTGATGATCAATACCGATGCAGTTGAATTCAACTTTATTTTTGTCAAAAGGGACATTTCTAAGCTTCTGGTAGTAGGCATATGTACTTTTGTAGGATTTATCCTCGGCTACTGGGCAGCCAAACCAAAAACAACTGTGAGCAGCTACGACATGAACGATCCCCAGGTGTCACCTGAGGATCGGAGAAATGATTTGAAAAGAAAAAACGACCTCAGTGATGAGGATCGTGATTATATCAGTTAGGCTAAAGCCTGTTTAATATCAGCCAGGATATCATCAATATGTTCCAAACCTATTGACAGGCGAATTGTTCCCTGCTCAATACCTACCTGCAAACGCTCTTCTTCTGTAAGTTTAGAGTGCGTACTTGTAGCCGGATGCGTAGCGATAGACCTCGTATCACCAAGATTCGCAGAAATAGAGAACATTTTCAGTCCATCCATAAACTTACCAGCCGCAGCTACTCCGCCATCGATCACGAAGGTCACGATACCACCACCCTGTCTCATTTGTTTCTTCGCGATGTCATACTGCGGGTGCGAAGGCAAAAAAGGATACATCACTTTTTTAATCACCGCATTGCCCTCCAAAAACTGAGCAACCTTTAAGGCACTTTCACAATGCCTGTCCATACGCACAGCTAAGGTTTCTAAGCTTTTCGAAAGCAACCAGGCATTAAACGGCGACATAGCCGGTCCGCTGTGCCTTGCAAAACCTTCAATTTCCTTGATCAGTTTAGCGGAACCTAAGATGATTCCACCAAGCGTACGGCCTTGTCCGTCGATGAATTTAGTTGCCGAGTGAATAGAAATATCCGCACCCAATTTGATTGGCTGCTGCAGGTAAGGCGTAGCAAAACAATTGTCGACCACCAGCATAATTCCATTTTTCTTAGCCAGTTGTGCCAGCCACTCCAGGTCGATGATGTCAATACCAGGATTTGAAGGCGTCTCTACAAAGATCATTTTGGTGTTAGGCTTGATGCCATTTTCCCATTGATCCAGTTTATCCAGGTCAGCATAAGTATAACTTACGCCCCATTTAGGAAAAATATTATTGAGCAACTGATGTGTAGAACCAAAAACCGAACGGCTGGACAACACATGATCGCCAGACTGCAGGAACGACGCAAAAGTTGTAAAAATCGCAGCCATTCCGCTAGCTGTAGCCCATCCTGCCTCTGCACCTTCCAGAACCGCCATTTTATTGATCAGTTCGTCTGTATTAGGATTGGCATAACGGCTGTATACGTTACCTTCCTTTTCGTTTGCAAAAAGTGCACGCATTTCCTCAGCATCATCAAATTTATAACTTGAAGTGAGGTACAAAGGCACTGAGTGCTCTTTAAACTGTGTTCTTTCCGCTTGTAAACGAATGGCTAAGGTTTCGAAATTGTCTTGCATTTTTATTATTGATGAATGGTGTATGTAAAATTAATTTGTGCAGAGCGTCCCAGAATATTGGATACCGAGCAATACTTGTCAAAAGTCATATCCAGCGCACGCTCTACTTTTTGTACGCTTAATGTACCGTAAAGATCAAAATGAATATTGATGACATCAAATATCGGTGGCATCTCCTGATCCTTTCTTGTAGCCTTGATACTGATTTTTACATCATTCAGCGGCTCCTTTTGCTTGGTCAGCACATTGACCATATCTATGCCGCTGCAGCCACCAAGGCCAATCAGCAACATTTCCATTGGTCTGAAACCTTTACCCTCTCCTCCGATTTCCTGTTTTGCATCCAGCTCAACCTTAAAGCCGCTTGAATTTTCAGCTTCAAAATTAAACTTGCCACTTTTACGTACTAAGTTGATCTCCATATATTCCTTTTGTTGTCAATTATGCCGATTTTCCCAATGATGATTAAGAGATCTTTCATTAGGATTTTCAGACATCGTAAAATACTTTATTGTCCTTTTCCAGACCGGACAATTTTGTCTCTTCCTCAAAAATACCAAATACACACGAACCGCTACCACTCATGGCTGCATAAATTGCACCAGCGTGATACAACTCCGTTTTTACCCGCTCTATTTCAGGATATTTTGAGAACACAGTGGCCTCAAAATCATTCTTCAGATTCAATTTCCAATCTTTGAGGGGCAAAGGTATTAAATCTTTTACCGAACTACTAGGAATTATAGGCTTTATTCCGCTGTAAGCATCAGCTGTAGATACGTGAACCTGAGGCTTCATCAGCACCATAAAATAGTTGGAGAGATCGAGATCAACCGGACTGAACTGGTCGCCGATCCCCTCAGCAAATACTGGTTCATTGCGAATAAAGAAAGGGCAATCTGCACCAAGCTGTCCGGCATAGGTCTCCATTTGCCTGTCGGTTAGGCCCAATTCAAACTTCTGGTTTAGCAGCTTAATCAGAAACGCAGCATCAGAAGAACCACCCCCTAGTCCGGCACCCACAGGAATGTTCTTCAGCAAAGTAATTTGCTGTGGAGGCAGGTTGAAATCTTTTTTCAGCAGTTGATACGCTTTGAGACAGATGTTGTCTGTGGCGTCGCCAGGCACATCAATACCCTTGATCACACAGCTCGTCTCTGCTGCATCTGTGATCTCTATGACATCATAAAGCTTAACAGGGTAAAACACCGTTTCCAGATTATGGTATCCGTCGGGTCTTTTCTCTATGATGTTGAGGCCAAGGTTGATCTTGGCATTTGCAAATGCGAGCATCGGTCGTCCGGTTAATATTGTGCCGGCAAACTTACAAATAATCGATTCAGAATTACAACTGGCATTTAGGCATGCTTTTATTTCTTGCCGTCATCTAACCCTGCGTTTTCGCTTATAAACTCAACAAAGTGTGGAGAAACTCTACAACTAATCTTTACACCAAAAAACATAAACTACTAATAATCAATCAAGTGCCAAAAACCACAATGTTTGGTATCATTATGAAGCATACACTAAACACAATTAACATGAATTTTTAACTGAAACATTAAAATAAGTATTATGAAAAAGATCATCTTATCAGCAGCATTTTTAGCAGTAGCAGGATTAACAACAGTAAAAGCGAGCGACATCAAAAACCCAATTATAGTTGCTGTACAACAAGATAGTACTACAAAAGCTCCGGTTGAGTTGAAAGACCTTCCAGAGGCAGTTACTAAGACCCTACAATCTGACCCTGTTAAAGCCTGGACACCAACTGCAGCATTTTTAGTGACTAATGCAGACAAAACTTCTTACTATCTGATCAACGTGAAGAAAGAACAAGAAACCGGTTCTTTGAAAATCGACAAAGACGGTAAAATCATTGAATAATTAAAATTCAATATACTAATAGCTAATACTACAAAAGCCGGAGGATTCCGGCTTTTGTAGTATTTAGAAAATTACTTACTGATAAATGGTTTATGGGATATGGAAGCCTGTTTCATGGTCTGTTGTATTTTATACAAACGGGTTGCCATTTCAAAACGCTCCTTATAGCTTCTTTTTAGCCCTTCTTTTAAACGCTCCGATTCAGCCTGATCAAATGATTGCTTCTGTTTTCCCATTAAATACTGGTTTAAAAACTATACCAAATTTAAACAAATGTCTCTATTTAACAAGTCTTATCTTAGTAGAGATAGAAGCTAAAATATAAAAAAACCAAAGTAATAACCCTCTATCGGGAATCCACTAATTGAAAAAAAATCGATGCCTAATCTCCATAACTCCAAAAATTAATGACAATTAACCCTGAACAAAGCATCATTAGTTAAATCAACAAATATCAAAAATTTGACACTGAAACAGCCTAAACAAAGCGCTAAATCTTGAAAAAATTCGTATCTTGCAGTTAATTAAAATAACTAAATACTAACCAAAACTACACGAGGGTTAAAGACAAGTAGAAGTATGGCAGGTAGCTAGCCCACCTCTAAGCCACATCTACCCCACCTCTACCCCACGTTTTATTGGAAAAAAGGTGGGGTAAACCTTTGTTAAGTATTGGTTAATCATGGCTTAGACTAATTTTATGTATTACGATGGCAATATTTAATGGCAAACACTTCAAGGGAATAATCGGCAAAATAGTCCTAAAGGTGCAAAAAAACGGCAAACTAACAGCACAATCAATTCCTGCACAGGTCCCTCAAACAGAGGCCTCTCAAAAAACCGCAGGCATTATGGGAAATGCCAGTACTTTATCTAAAAGTATAAGAACCTCTATGAGCTCACTTTATGGAGACAATTATCCCGGTACAATGATCAATAATCTGTCAACTGCAAACCGTTCTATTTTGGATCATTGCTGTGATAAGGAAACTATGACTTACGCCTTCCAGGAAGATAGTTTTGAAAACCTTGCCGGCTTCCAGTTCAATGACAAATCTCCATTATCTAATTTTCTTTGGGTGAAACCTTACTTAACAATCAATGATAGTAAGAATCAAATCACCCTCACCATACCTGCCTTTGAAGTTGTGGAGCAACTAAAAATGCCAAACCATGCAAACTCTTGTGAATTCTACATCAAAATGGGGCAATTTGCGCTTTTCGGCAGTACCGAAAAAAGTACTCAATTACAAACGCTCGAAATCCTGCCAGAGCAAACTCATATCCCTGAAACTCAATTTCAGTTCGATATTATGCCGGGGTGTTTGGGTGTAGTTGGCTTAGGCATCAAATATTACAAATTGCAAAATCAGGTAAAGACGCCGCTAAATAACAAGGAATTGAATCCGGCAGCAATTGTTGGCGCCATATTTACACCGGGAGAGTTTATCATACCAAAGCCTGTAACTGTAAACGGAAAGAGTAAAGCGACAGGATGGTCAAACATGAGCAAATTAAAACTTAATTTTGCTGAACCTGAAGGGTAAATCCCTTACTTTTGTATACTGTCTTAGAAAATTATGAAGCAATATTTAGATTTGATGCAGCATGTGCTCGATAATGGCACGCAAAAACACGACCGTACCGGCACGGGAACCATTAGCGTATTCGGCTACCAAATGCGGTTCGACCTGCAAAAGGGTTTCCCTATGGTAACGACTAAAAAACTGCACTTAAAATCTATTATCCATGAACTGATCTGGTTTTTGAGCGGCGACACCAATATAAAATATCTAAAAGATAATGGTGTGAGGATCTGGGACGAATGGGCAGATGAAAATGGCGACCTTGGCCCTGTTTACGGTTCGCAATGGCGTTCATGGCCTAAACCTGATGGCGGTCATATTGATCAGATCTCAAAAATCATAGATACCATCAAAAATAACCCAGATTCCCGCAGGATCATCGTATCAGCGTGGAACGTGGCTGAGGTAGACAATATGGCTTTACCACCATGCCATGCCTTTTTTCAGTTTTATGTGGCCGACGGAAAATTGAGTTGCCAGCTTTATCAGCGCAGCGCAGATATCTTTTTAGGTGTGCCTTTTAATATTGCGTCTTATGCTTTGCTGACCATGATGGTGGCACAAGTATGCGGCTTGCAGTATGGCGATTTTATCCATACGTTGGGCGATGCACATTTATACAACAACCATATTGAACAGGCCAGACTGCAGTTGAGCCGCGACACGAAAGATTTGCCGGTAATGGAGATCAATCCTGATGTGAAAGATATATTCAGCTTCAAATACGAAGATTTTACACTGAAGGGTTATGAACCCCATCCACACATTAAAGGAGTGGTAGCAGTATGATTTTATCTATCGTAGTAGCTATAGCAGAGAACAATGCTATCGGCAAGGATAATCAGTTGTTGTGGCACCTTCCGGCCGACTTAAAACATTTCAAACAGATCACCAGCGGCCATACGATCATCATGGGCCGTAAGACGTATGATTCTATCGGCAGGCCCTTGCCAAACAGACGTAACATCGTCATCACACGCAATACAGGTTTGGAGATTGAAGGAGTAGAGGTTATAAATGATATTGCTGCAGCCCTTGAGCTTTGCCAGGATGAGGAAGAAGTATTTGTGATAGGCGGCGCAGAGATTTACAAACATGCGCTAAACGATACCGACCGCATATACCTAACCAGGGTTCATCAGCGTTATGATGCAGATACCTTTTTTCCTGAAATCAATAGTCAGGATTGGAAAGAGCGTGATCTGGAACACCATGAGCCTGATGAGAAAAATAAGGAAGCTTATACATTTTCGACCTTATCGCGCCTGGCATGACGACCGGCTTAGTGAACTCATAATAAAAAATTCAGAAGGTAGCCTAATAATTAAAAAAATAATTAGATTTGCCGACTTGTTAAAAAAATATATTGCATATAGACTAATTATTACAAACACAAACAAATAATGCAGGGTAAAGGTTTTATTAAATTTATGGCAATACTTTTAGGTATTGTCTGTGTGTATTCTCTCTCATTCAACTTTGTTACTTCAAAGGTTGAAAAAGACGCAAAAGCTTATGCTAAAGGAGATCCGGAAAAAGAAAAAGCTTATCTGGATTCAATGGCTACAGTCCCGGTTTATCCTGTATTTGGATTTAACTACCAGTTCTGTAAAGGAAAAGAAATTAACCTTGGGCTAGACCTTAAAGGTGGTATGAACGTAACGATGGAAATATCGTTGGCTGAATTGGTTAAATCTTTAGCTGACAATACTTCTGATGCCAACTTTAACCAGGCATTGTCTACTGCACAGCAACAATTAAATGCCGGTGGTAAAGATTACATCGATTTGTTTGTAACTGAGTTTGAAAAATTATCTCCAAATGTAAAATTGGTAGACTTCTTCTCTAACCAGGATAACGCTAAGGAATTGAAACCTGATGCAAGCAATTCTGAGGTTAAGAAATTTCTTTCTAAAGAAGCTACAAGTGCTATCGACCGTTCATTCATCATCATCAGAAGCCGTATCGATGGTTTTGGTGTGGTGAGTCCAAACATGCAGAAACAAGAAGGTACTAACCGTATCCTGATTGAGATGCCAGGTGTTCAGGATAAAGAAAGGGTACATAAATTATTACAAGGTTCTGCTGAACTTCAGTTCTGGCATGTATACCAAAATAAGGAAGTATACCCTGTCTTGGAAAACATCAACAAAACATTGGCTTCTTCTTTAAAAGAAACTAAAGCTATTGACACTACTAAAGCTGCAGGTACTGATACTACTGTTAAATCTGAAAGTAAACTTGCTGGCTTAGCTAAAAAAACTACCGCTACTGATTCTGCAAGTGTAAAAACTCAGGAAGCAGCAAAATCAAATCCTTTGTTTGCAGTGTTGACTATCCCTTCTTACATGGGAGAAAATGGTCAGCAACAATTGCGCCCGGGTGCTGCTGTGGGTTGGGTTGCTCAAAAAGATACTGCAAAAGTTAACGCATTCCTTAAGAGACCAGAAATTGCTTCTATCATTCCTCAGAGCTACAAATTCATGTGGAGTGTAAAACCTGCTGATCTTGGATCTCCTGTAGGTGGTGCTAAAATATTCGAATTGTACGCCATTAAAGTGACTTCATTGGATGGCCGACCTGATTTAGGTGGTGAAGCAATCAGTGATGCACGTGCGGATTACGATCAGAATGGTAAACCGGAAGTGTCTATGACAATGACTGGTGACGGTTCTGCAATCTGGAAAAAAATGACTGGTGAGGCTGCTGCTGATCCTAACGACAAAAGATCTATTGCAATTGTACTGGATAATCAGGTGTACTCTGCTCCTACTGTAAATGATGAGATTTCAG
Source organism: Pedobacter frigoris (assembly GCF_032678645.1). Lineage (GTDB taxonomy): Bacteria > Bacteroidota > Bacteroidia > Sphingobacteriales > Sphingobacteriaceae > Pedobacter > Pedobacter frigoris_A. Next base: position 217,600 of record NZ_JAVTSP010000006.1, on the reverse strand, counting down.
GTGGAAGATCTTCAATCACAGGTAACTTTACTGTAAATGATACACAGGATTTGGCTAACATCTTAAAAGCTGGTAAATTACCTGCTCCTGCAAGAATCGTTGGTGAGTTCGTAGTAGGTCCTACTTTGGGTGAGACTGCAATCCACAATGGTTTATTGTCATTCGTACTTGCATTTATCGTGATCCTGATCTTCATGGCCATGTATTACAATAAAGCAGGTTGGGTAGCTAACCTTGCATTGGTGATCAACTTGTTCTTCATCATGGGAATATTGGTATCGCTTGGTGCTGTATTGACATTGCCTGGTATCGCTGGTATCGTGTTGGTAATCGGTTTATCTGTGGATGCGAATATCCTGATCTTTGAGCGTGTAAGGGAAGAGCTTACTTTAGGAAAGCCTACTCCTGTAGCGATCAAAGAAGGTTTCAAACATGCAATGTCTTCGATCATTGACTCAAACGTAACAGTATTTGTATTGGGTGCTATCCTTTATGTATTTGGAACAGGACCTGTTCAGGGTTTTGCGACTACATTATGTATCGGTATCCTTTCATCTCTGTTCTGTGCTGTATTGATCTCTCGCCTGGTATTTGAGTGGTTATTAGAGAAAAAATCAAACATTACTTTCGGTAACAAATACACGATCCACGCATTTAAAAACATTGCCTTCAACTTCGTTGGACACAGAAAATTATATTATACTATTTCTTCTGTAATCATTGTTCTTGGTTTCATCTTCTACTTTAAAAACGGAGGTTTAAACCTTGGTATCGACTTTAAGGGTGGTAGAACTTACATCGTTCACTTCGATAAAGGAATGGACACTGAGGATGTTAAAGCTAAACTGAACAATGTTTTCACTGAGTCTGAAACTATTGTAAAAACTGCCGGTGCAGACAATGAATTAAAAATTACTACTACTTACCACATCACTGACACTGATACTCAGGCTGATAAAATAGTAGAAACTGCCTTGAATAAAGGTTTAACTGAAACTGGTGTTAAATACACTATTGAAAGTAATGAGAAAGTAGGCCCAATCATCGCAAGTGACATCGTTTACGGTGCTTACGGTGCAATCCTGTTCTCTTGCTTAGTGATGTTTATCTACATCGTAGTCAGGTTCAAAAAACTAAACTATGGTTTAGGTGCGGTAATCGCATTGTTCCATGATGTGTTACTTGTACTTTCATTCTACACGATACTTGATGGTGTACTTCCTTTCTCTCTGGAGATTGGTCAGGATTTTATCGCTGCGATATTGACGGTAATGGGTTATACCATGACTGAAACAGTTGTTGTGTTTGACCGTATCCGTGAGAAACTTGCTGAGTCTGGTAAACAAGACCTATATGGTGAAGAAAGAAACAAACTGATCAACTTTGCACTAAACAGTACATTGAGTCGTACCATCTTAACTTCGTTAACGGTATTCTTCGTATTGGTTGTGATCTTTATTTTCGGTGGAGCCAGTATCCGCGGATTTATCTTCGCATTGCTGATTGGTCGTATCATCGGTACTTACTCATCACTATGTATCTCTACCCCTATCGTAATTGATCTGGGCGACAAGAAAAAATAAGAAATTACTTCTTTGTGATAATTAAAGGCATCCTTTTTGGATGCCTTTTTGTTTGTTACGTATATTTACCAAAATTGATATTTATGGATCAGCATTTTCCTAAAGGCAGTAAAACAAGGATTGTAATTGTAGGAGGTGGATTTGGCGGGATTGAATTGGCTAAGAAGCTTAAAAACAAGGACGTTGATGTGATGATGCTCGACAAACATAATTATCATACTTTTCAGCCATTGCTTTACCAGGTAGCGACAGGAGGCCTGGAGGCTGATTCCATTGCTTTTCCATTAAGAAAAATATTTAAAGGCCAGAAAAACCTGACCTTCCGGGTTACAGAGGCAAAAAAGGTTTTACCTGCTCAAAATATATTGGAGACCAGCATTGGCTCCATCGAATACGATCATTTGGTGATTGCAACAGGCTCTACCAGTAACTTCTTCGGGCAGGCTGAAATAGAAAGCAATGCCATGCCTATGAAATCAATTCCGGAAGCGCTGAACTTAAGGAGTCTGATCCTTCAGAACCTGGAGGCGGCGCAGATTGCAGAGGATCCGGTTTTAAAGGCAGAGCTATTGAATTTTGTAGTGGTTGGTGGCGGACCAACGGGTGTGGAAACTGCGGGGGCAATTGCTGAGCTGAAGAAACATGTACTTAAGAATGATTACCCAGAACTTGATCTGGGGCAGGTAAACATTTACCTGATTGAGGGTTCTCCCGAGCTATTGGGTGCTATGTCTGTACAGGCACAGAAAAAATCAGAAGACTTTTTGAAGGAACTTGGCGTGACTGTCATGACCAATTCGAGGGTACAGGCTTACAACGGAAAAGTTTTAAGCCTTGTCGACGGTAGAAATATCCCTACTTCTACTGTAATCTGGTCGGCCGGTGTAAAGGGCGTGGTCTTAGATGGCTTAAATACGGAAAGCATTGTAAGGGGCAACCGTTTAAAGGTAAATGAGATCAACAGAATCGACGGGCATGAGAATATTTATGCGATTGGCGATGTATCTGCCATGATTACTCCTGAATTTCCTAACGGGCATCCCGGAGTAGCACCTACTGCCATACAACAGGGAAAACTTCTTGCAAAGAACCTGTTAAATATCATTAATAAAAGACCTACAGAACCTTTTAAATATTTCGACAAGGGCGCTATGGCTACGGTCGGGCGAAACCGTGCGGTGGTAGATCTTCATAAAATCAGGTTCCAGGGTGTATTTGCCTGGTTTACCTGGATGTTTGTCCACCTCATGACCCTGGTAGGGTTTAGAAATAAACTCGTAGTATTTGTGAACTGGGTATGGAGCTATTTTAGTTACGACAGAGGCACAAGATTAATTATACGTCCATTTTTCAAAAAAACTAGTGATGAGTCAAAGCTCAATTAAGCTGATAGAGTGTCCGCGTGATGCAATGCAGGGTATCCATGATTTCATTGATACTGATTTAAAAGCCGAATACATTAACCTCTTACTGCAGGTTGGATTTGATACCATAGATTTTGGAAGTTTTGTTTCGCCAAAAGCGATTCCGCAATTGAGAGATACTGCGGAAGTATTGAGCAAACTTAATCTGAGTGACACACATTCGAAGCTGCTTGCTATTGTAGCCAATTTAAGAGGTGTACAGGAAGCTATCCTACATCCGGAGATTAGTTACCTTGGTTTTCCTTTTTCGATCTCTGAGACCTTCCAGCAACGCAATACCAATTCTAGCATTGCTGAATCAATGGAAACGGTAAAGCAGATGCTGGAACTGTGCGACAAGAACAATAAAACAGCGGTTATTTATTTGTCTATGGGTTTTGGAAATCCCTATGGGGATGAATGGAACGAGGAGATTGTAGAAAACTGGGCATCACAATTGGTGAGTAACGGTGCCAAGATCTTGTCTTTATCAGACACTACGGGTGTTTCCTCTCCTGAAAAGATCAGGCGAATATTGCCTGCGTTAGTACAGCGTTTTGAAGGTATTGAAATCGGATTACATTTGCACAGCACACCTGCAACACGCTTAGAAAAGATTGAAGCAGCCTATGAAAGTGGCTGTAAACGCTTTGACAGTGCGCTGATGGGATTTGGGGGTTGTCCGATGGCAACTGATGACCTAACGGGTAACCTAGCTACTGAAGACCTTATCAGTTACCTGCACAGCAAAGGAGAAAATCTGGGATTAAATATGAGCAAATGGCAGGAAGCCCTGCAGTTTTCATCCAGGGTATTTACGTCATCCTGACCTCGAAGAAGCTGCGAAGCAAATTAATTTCAGGCCTTTTTTACCATTTTCATGTGTTGGATACCAGCTTCTTCAAACTGTTCTCCTTCTGCAATAAAGCCAAACCTGGCATAAGTACGCATGGCCTGCAACTGGGCATTGAGGTATATGTATCCGGCATCGCTCGGCAAGTCTGACAAAGCAGCGGCTACCAATGCCTGCCCTATCCTTTTGCCCCGATGTTCTTTTAATACCGCAAAACGCTCGAGTTTATATCCATTGTCTGTTTTGCGCCATCGGCATGCACCACAAGGTTCGTTGTTTAACAGGGCAAGAAAGTGCGTAGATTCATCCTCATGTTCCCACTCTAGTTCAGGCGGACAGTTTTGTTCGTCAACGAATACAGTTTTTCTAACTGCAAATACTTTTTCTAAGTCCTCTTTGCTATTTACCTTATTTACCTGTAGCGCTTCCATGATTTTGAATAATTTATATTAAATAACCGGTGATTTTGAAACAAAAAAAGCGCCACAAAATGTTGTTTGTGACGCTTTCGTATAATTTGAATCCAGGATTACAATTTATCGCTGGCGTCTTTGCAATTTAAGTCTTCGAAAGCTTGTTTTAAACGTTCAACAAACTTTTCTTCACCCTTGCGCAACCAAACGCGTGGATCATAGTATTTTTTGTTTGGTTTGTCTTCTCCATCCGGATTACCGATCTGGCCCTGAAGATAAGCTTCATTAGCTTTATAATAATCTAAAATACCTTCCCAGAATGCCCATTGCATATCTGTATCGATATTCATTTTGATTGCACCATAAGAAATTGCTTCCCTGATCTCTTCCTGAGTAGAACCAGAACCACCGTGGAATACAAAGTTGATAGGCTTCTCAGCAGTCAATGAAAACTTCTCTTTGATATAATCCTGAGAGTTTTTAAGGATAACAGGCTGTAATTTTACGTTTCCTGGCTTGTATACACCGTGTACGTTACCAAAAGCAGCTGCTACTGTAAATTTATCACTTACTTTACTCAGTTCTTCATAAGCATATGCTACTTCAGAAGGCTGTGTATATAATTTAGAACTGTCTACATCACTATTGTCTACACCATCTTCTTCCCCACCGGTTACACCAAGTTCGATTTCAATGGTCATACCTAATTTAGCCATACGCTCCAGGTATTTTGCAGAGATCTCCATGTTCTCTTCGATCGACTCTTCTGAAAGGTCAAGCATGTGCGATGAGAACAATGGTTTTCCATGTTCAGCAAAGAATTTCTCGCCGTGGTCCAATAATCCGTCAATCCATGGCAATAACTTTTTAGCAGCATGATCCGTGTGTAAAACCACTGCCACACCATAGTGTTCAGCTAATAAATGAACATGCTTAGCTGCAGACACTGCACCTAGTACGCAAGCGTTTAAGTTGTCATTGTTTAATGTTTTACCTGCATAAAACTGGGCACCACCATTTGACAATTGAATAATCACGGGTGAATTAACCGCTTTAGCAGTTTCCATTACTGCATTAATCGTATTTGTACCGGTAACATTTACTGCTGGTAATGCAAATTGATGTTTTTTTGCCTGTTCAAATAATTCCTGAACGGCATCTCCGTAAATTACGCCTTTGTAGCCTTTTAAACTCATTCTTTATAATTTTATATATGCCGAAGTTATGAAAAATATCACTTTGGGCAAATGAATAAGGGATTTATTTCGTTTCTTTGTGGTCGCAATTTTTCAAGATATAACACATGGCTTGGTTTAAGAGAGAAAAAAAAGGTATCAGTACGCTGACAGAAGAAAAGAAAGAAGCACCGGATGGTTTGTGGAACAAATGTCCGAATTGCAAAAAAGCCCTTCACAGTGCTGATCTTATTGAAAATAAATATGTTTGCCAATATTGTGATTACCATTTAAGGGTAGGATCTAAAGAATATTTCCAGGTATTATTTGACGATAATAATTTTAAAGAACTTTTTGCAGACCTGACTTCAGGAGATCCGCTTAAGTTTACCGATAGCAAACCATATACAGAAAGACTGGTGGAAAGCATGGCTAAAACAGGTCTCAAAGACGCCATCAGAGCAGGTGTTGGTAAGATAGAAGGCCAAGATCTAGTAATTGCCTGTATGGACTTCAATTTTATTGGCGGTTCAATGGGTTCTGTAGTGGGTGAAAAGATTGCAAGATCTATCGATTATTCTATCAAACATAAAATTCCATTCCTGATGATTTCAAAATCAGGTGGTGCGAGGATGATGGAAGCTGCGTTTTCATTGATGCAAATGGCAAAAACATCTGCCAAATTAGCCCTTCTAAGCGAAGCAAAAATTCCGTACATCTCTTTACTAACAGACCCTACTACAGGGGGTGTAACGGCTTCTTATGCGATGCTGGGGGATATTAATATTGCCGAACCAGGTTCATTGATTGGCTTCGCTGGCCCGAGGGTAATTAAAGAGACCATCAAAAAGGATTTGCCTAAAGGTTTTCAGACAGCAGAGTTCGTGCTAGAGCATGGCTTCCTTGACTTTATTGTAGACAGAAGAGCAATGAAAGCGAAACTAGCTTCATTCCTGAAGATGATGAAGAACTAAGTATTTAAAATACTGATCATAATAAAGGCCCGTTCAAATTGAACGGGCCTTTATTGTGATATGATTATGCTTATTGCTTTATTTAGAATTCAAGAGATCTCTCCTATCGTCGAGATGACGGTTAAAGCTCTTTACTAACCTCCCTGCTTTCCATAGCTCTAGATGATTAAGGCTCTTTACTAACCTCCCTGATTTCCATAAAATTCAGTGTCTTTGAACCGGCATAGCGTTATTTTTGCGAAGCTTAAATCATGCAGCCGGAGAAAAGATCATTGAATTTTACCCTTTACTACTTATTATCTGTCGATAAAGAATAAGGGAAATCCGCTTCCTTAGCTCCCCTTGTCTTATTTGGAGTTGCAGTCATCTCGAAATCCAACACCGCGCCTTTTAACAAATCAGAATGGCTCAACCAGTTTTTCGGATACGCTCCGCCATTATATTTCAAACTCTGAACATACCTGTTCTCGTCGCTGTTTTTAGGCGCATTGATGACTATGGTTTTTCCGTTATCCAATTTTAGTGTTACTTTCTTAAACAATGGTGCTCCAAGTACATACTGATCAACAGCAGGCGTAACCGGATAAAATCCCAATGCGGAGAACACATACCAGGTTGAAGTCTGACCATTATCTTCATCTCCGCAATATCCATCAGGAGTAGGTTTATACATCCTGTTCATGGTTTCCCTCACCCAGTATTGAGTTTTCCATGGCGCACCCGCATAATTGTATAGGTAGATCATGTGTTGAATAGGCTGATTTCCATGTGCATATTGTCCCATATTGGCAATCTGCATTTCGCGAATTTCGTGGATCACTCCACCGTAATAACTATCGTCAAAAATTGGAGGTAAAGTGAATACAGAGTCAAGTTTGGTTACGAATTTTTCTTTTCCGCCCATTAGTTTGGCCAATCCATCAATATCCTGAAATACAGACCATGAGTAGTGCCAGCTGTTTCCTTCCGTAAAAGCGTCACCCCATTTAAAAGGATTAAAAGGAGATTGGAATTTACCATCTTTATTCTTTCCGCGCATTAAGCCGCTGGCAGGATCAAACAGGTTCTTGTAGTTCATACTGCGCTTTTTATAAATGTCAATTTCTGAGGCAGGTTTTCCTAGAGCTTTACCCAATTGATAAATTGCAAAATCGTCGTATGCATATTCTAAGGTTCTGGCCGCATTTTCATTGATCTTTACATCGTAAGGTACGTATCCAAGATCATTGTAATAATTCACACCACGACGTCCGGTAGCTCTTGGACCTTCATTATTAGCACCATGTTTTACGGCATCCCATAGTGTATTGATGTCATAACCACGCAAGCCTTTGATGTAAGCATCCGCAACAACAGAAGCAGAATTGTTTCCGATCATACAATCTGAATAACCCGGACTAGACCATTCAGGTAGCCATCCCCCTTCTTTATAATCATTTGCCAGACCTTCCTGCATCTCTTTATTAATGGATGGATACATCAGGTTTAAGAATGGATACAGTGCCCTGAATGTATCCCAGAACCCTGTACCTGCAAATTTATACCCCGGAGAAGTTTTTCCTGTAAATGGACTCCAATGAACAATCTTATTGTCTTTATCCACTTCATACATCTTGTGAGGGAAGAAAAGTGCACGATAAAGGCTTGAATAAAATGTTCGTGTCTGATCTATGGTACCGCCTTCTACAGAAATCTTATCCAGGATTTTGTTCCACACAGCCTTAGCTTTTGATTTCGTAGTTTCAAAATTATCGTTGGCAAGCTCTCTCTTCAAGTTGACATCAGCCTGTTCGATGCTGATAAAAGAAGAAGCGATTCTCATATGTACCTGTTCGCCTTTTGCTGTTTTGAAACCAACAATAGCTCCAGAGTGATCGGCTTTTACTTCAAGCTCACCCTTCAGCAATTCTTTTCCTTTCCATCCGTTTGCAGATGCGAAAGGCTTATCAAAATAAGCGACAAAATAGTTTTTAAAACTATCATCTACCTGGTGAGAGTGCCGGGTACTATAGCCTATGATCTTCCTTTCCGCAGGGATGATCTTGATGTAAGACCCCTTATCAAAAGCATCTACAACTATGTAAGATTCATCAGATTTAGGGAAAGTAAAACGAAACTGGGCCGCTCGTTCTGTAGGTGTAATTTCAGTAGTCACATCAGCATCAGCCAGGTATACGCTATAATAATAGGGTTTTACGGTTTCTGCTTTATGCGAGAACCAGCTCGCACGTTCATCTTCAGCAAACTTTAGCTTTCCCGTCACCGGCATCACAGAAAATTGCCCGTAGTCATTCATCCACGGAGAAGGCTGGTGAGTTTGTTTAAATCCACGGATTTTGTCGGCATCATAGGTATATGCCCAACCATTTCCCATATTGCCGGTTTGGGGCGTCCAGAAGTTCATTCCCCAAGGTAATGCGATGGTAGGATATGTATTTCCATTGGACAATGAGGGCTTACTTGCCGTTCCCATAAGCGGATTGATCCACTCCACGGGGTCAGTGACTTTTCCTACAGTTTGGGCAAAAGTACCAAGGGATGCCAAAACAAGGGAGGCTGTGAAAAATTGCTTGATCATTATATTTAGTTTTGTGTGATTTAAATAGTTGGGTTTTCTGAATAGCTTTTCCAAAGCTCATCTAGTGTTTTACCAGTTTCCTTTTGCCAGATGTCTTTTGAATAAGTATGAGAACGCATGCTGTTGTCTAGCTTTTTTACAATTCCATTATTGCCATTGCTCTCGAGCCAGGCAAGAAATCTAGCTGTAATTCGGTAACTATTGGTATAGCTTTGATTGGTATTATACTCAGGAAGCGACCATCCGGCACCTTTGTTATCAACACCAAATTTGTACCTTACATAATCTGCAATGCCTTCGGTAAGCCACCCTGGACCGGAACGCCCTTTATATGCTTGCACGACGTGCATGGCTTCATGAGTTACCACATCAACATCACCGGGATTCTGCTTGAAGTAAGCGGGGCTGTAAACTATCCTGCCCCCTCCAGTTGCAGCTACACCTTTATAAGCGGTGTCAATTAAAAAATTCACTTCTTTATCAGCTTCTTTATTGTATTCTTTTACCAGTTTAGGATAAATAACGAAAAAGGTTTCTATCATCCTGGTTTTTAATGCGGGATCAAAATCTTTATCTAGGCTGGTGAAATTTAGAGTAAAGCCGTGTTTTTTAAATGTTTCTTTTTCCTGGGCTTTTAATTGTGCTATTGCCAATAATGGAATGATAAAAGATAATAGCGTAATTGTTCTATTCATATGTGGTTCAAATTTTAAAACGTTTTAGCAAAAACAAATAAACATAATAAAAAACAAATTACAAAGCAAAAAAAAGCAGTATGGTATACATACTGCTTTTCAATTATTCCTTTTTAATCTAAGATTACTCTGTTCCCGGTATCACTCCTGGCTCGTGACTGGAACCTAAAGGTTTATGATTACGCGCCGGTTTTTTAGTGAATGCCGACCTGTCGAGGTTGGCTACTGAGGATGTCTCTCCACTCGTCTCGTTTTCTTTGTTGAATTCAGTTTCTTTATAAACTGTTTTGTTATGCTTGTCCTGATTTGCTTTCTCTGAAATGCTCATAATCTATAGGGTTAAGTTAAAAAATGATGAGTTATCATATTATTAACACGCTATAAATCAATATTGTTTAAAAAAGCTTTAGGCAGTTACATTCTGATTAACAATCTGTTTTACTTTATCTACTACAAAGTCAAGCTCTTCTTTTGTATTGTACTTGCTGAATGAAAACCTTACCGACGGTCGATTAGGATCAGCAGAAATACCACTTAATACATGCGAACCAATATTGGAGCCCGAAGAGCAGGCACTACCGCCAGATGCAGCCACACCATTGATATCCAGATTAAACAATAGCATATCAGCCATATCCATTGCCGGAAAAGAAACATTGAGCACTGTATATAAACTTTTTTCTGGAGCGGTTTCTCCATTAAAATAAAGATCAGGGATTTCAGCGGTCAGTTTTTCTTTCAAATAAGATTTTAATTCTTGAATATGGTCCTGATGCTGCTGCATTTCAGCATAAGCAATCTCAAGTGCTTTTGCCATGCCGACAATTCCATATACATTTTCAGTACCTCCGCGCATATTACGCTCCTGTGCACCTCCAAAGATCATCGGGCTGATCTTTATAGAATGGTTCACAAATAAGAACCCTACGCCTTTAGGCCCGTGTAATTTGTGCGCAGCACAAACAATAAAATGTGCTTTAAGTTTTCTAACATCATGTGCATAATGCCCCATGGTCTGCACGGTATCACAGTGATATATAGCATCATATTGTTCACAAATATCTCCAACCCTTTCTATATCGGTTAATGTACCCAATTCATTATTGGCGTGCATTAAGGATACGAATGAACGTTCATTGGTCTTTAATAATTCTTCCAGATGATCATAATCGATATTGCCCTTGTTATCTACATTGACAAAACTCAACTTATCAATTACACCTTGCTTCAGTAGCATGTTTAGCGTATGCTCAACAGCATGATGTTCTATTTTAGAGGTAATTGCATGTTTAATATTATAGGCAGCGATACCACAGCGAATGGCCGTATTATCGGCTTCCGTTCCTCCTGAGGTAAAAAAAATTTCGGCAGGAGTAGCATTTAAAAGTCCGGCAACTGTTTTTCTTGCTTTCTCTATAAGGGTCCGCACCTCTCTGCCCTGCGCATGAATAGAAGATGGATTCCCATAATGTGTATTCATTACATTGACCATTTCTGTTATTACAACCGGATCAAGAGGAGTAGTTGCAGCGTTATCTAAATAAATCCTGTTCATTTTATTAACTCAGTTTTAATATTTCTTTAATATCTGATATAATTTTTGAGGCCAGATTTTCAGCTACTGTTTCTGTACTAGCCTCGCTATATATACGAATAATAGGTTCTGTGTTTGACCTGCGTAAATGTACCCATTGTTTATCAAATTCTATCTTCAAACCATCAATTGTGGTATTCGGCTGATCTTTGTAGCGCTCCTGAACTTTAACCATAAGGGCGTCGATATCCATTTCCGGTGTTAAAGTGATCTTATTTTTAGAAATATGATATTCAGGATAGCTTTTACGCAATACAGAAATAGGCTTTCCAAATTTAGCCAGATGTGTTAAAAACAATGCAATACCTACTAATGCGTCGCGACCGTAATGTAATTCAGGATAAATAATACCTCCATTACCTTCACCTCCAATGATGGCATTAGTTGCTTTCATCTTATTTACCACATTCACCTCTCCTACCGCAGATGCATGGTATTCACCTCCCGATTTTTCGGTAACATCTCTCAATGCTCTTGTAGAAGAAAGGTTTGAAACAGAGTTTCCAGGAGTATTTTTCAAAATATAGTCCGCAACAGCAACCAGGGTATATTCTTCTCCAAACATACTTCCGTCTTCATTTACAAAACACAGACGGTCTACGTCCGGATCAACTACAATACCGAGGTCTGCATTTTTACTTTGTACAACTTTGGCTATTTCTGTTAAGTTTTCAGGAAGCGGTTCAGGATTATGAGGGAAATGCCCGTTTGGCTCACAATACAATTCATAAACTGTTTCAACGCCAAGCGCTTTCAATAAAGCGGGAACAAATATCCCTCCGGTAGAGTTTACACAATCAATTGCGATTTTAAAGTTGGCTGCTTTAATAGCGGCAACATCGACTAAAGGAAGATCCAATATGATGTCAATGTGCTTCTGCAGATAGGTATCATTACTGATCACTTTACCTAAGGCATCTACATCAGCAAATTCAAATTCAGATTTTTCAGCAATATCTAATACCTCTTTTCCATCAGCATCACTAATGAACTCACCTTTTTCATTCAAAAGTTTTAAAGCATTCCATTGCTTTGGATTGTGACTGGCAGTTAAAATGATACCACCTCCTGCTTTTTCCATTGGAACAGCAATTTCTACTGTCGGTGTAGTAGACAACCCTAAATCGATTACTTCAATTCCGAGTCCCTGCAATGTACCAATAACCAGGTTATTGACCATTTCACCTGAAATTCTTGCATCACGGCCTAAAACAATCTTTTTATTATTTGTTTTATTAACCACCCATGAGCCATAGGCTGCTGTAAATTTAACAATATCAATAGGAGTTAAACCATTACCAGCTATACCGCCGATAGTTCCCCTTATACCAGAGATAGATTTTATTAGTGTCAAAGTTTTAAGATTTTTTTCAAACTTAGATAAAAGTGCGCATGAGTTACGAACATTTTTTTAAAAAAATCAATATTGAATGGAATTAAACAAATGCAACAAAGTAAATAATACTTAAGGATGCAGTTCAAAATACTATCTTTGTCTTTTTCTAAAACATCAAAATACTGGCTCTATGCAGCGTAAATGGTTTCAATATTGGTTTAATTCTCCGTTTTATCATATTCTATATAGTCAAAGAAATGATGCAGAAGCAGAATTTTTAATTGATAATTTATCTGCCTATCTGAAACCGGCCGCAGCGTCAAGAATACTTGATATCGCCTGTGGCAGAGGCAGACACGCCATATACCTTAATAAAAAAGGCTATGATGTAACCGGCATCGACCTATCAGAACAAAGCATCAAATATGCTCAGCAATTTGAGCAGAAAAACCTGCATTTCTTTGTCCACGATATGCGTAAGTTGTCTTTCATCAATTATTTTGACATTGCTTTAAATCTTTTTACCAGTTTTGGCTATTTCGAAACCGAGAAAGATCATGTAAATGCACTTAAAGCTTTCAGAAAAGGGTTAAAAGAAAATGGCACTTTAGTAATCGATTATTTCAACACTGAAAAAATCGTTAAAAATCTGACGCATCAGGAAACTAAAACACTGGAAGGAATAGAGTTTCATCTGCATAAGTTTGTCTCAGAAGGCAAAATCATTAAACATATCAATTTTGAACACAGAGGTAAAACATACGCTTTCGAAGAGCGTGTACAAGCTTTCAAATTGAGTGATTTTGAACGTATGTTTGAGAAAAGTGGATTAGCGATTACTGCTACTTTCGGCAGTTACGCACTTGACCCGTATGACGAAATCAAATCTGACCGTTTAATCTTAGTTTGTAAAAAAGCATGATAGAGAGTTTACAGCAATTTGATGCCGAACTCTTTCTGAAGATTCACCGGGGACTTTCCAATCCTTTTTTTGATTGGCTATTGCCCCTGATGAGGAATCGTTTTTTTTGGGCACCACTTTACCTGTTTATTCTTGTCTTCTGTTTTATTGAATATAAAAAAAAGGGATGGTATATCATAGGTATGCTGCTTTTTACGTTTGCAATGGGCGACATGCTTGCTTCCAGGTTAATTAAGCCTTTTATAGCACGTCTAAGACCATGCAATGAGCTTACTCTTGCAAATGACATCATTCACAGGGTACCTTGTGGGAGTGGCTATAGCTTCCCTTCTGCACATGCCACCAATCATTTTGCTATTGCTGTATTTCTGATATTTGTTTTCTATGATAAATGGAAACCGATTTTACCTATTGGACTTGCCTGGGCTTTTATTATTGCCTTCTCTCAAATTTATGTTGGGGTACACTACCCGATAGATGTCATGGTTGGATCAGTACTAGGTATCATCATTGGTTTATGTACAGCAAAACTTTATAAAACACTACAACCGCAACTATAATGGAAATCTGGAAGATACTTATTTTATTCTTAAGTGCATTTTTAGGAGGCATGGGCATATTTCTGGTTAAAAGTGATAAGTCACAGCTGCTAAAACTGATCTTATCTTTTAGCGGGGCCTACCTGTTTGCAATCACTGTGTTGCACCTGATACCTGACGCTTATCATGGGGCTGACCATGAAGACATAGGTATTTTTATACTGATAGGTTTCTTGTTGCAGGTCTTTTTAGAGCAATTCTCCGAAGGTGTAGAACATGGCCATATCCACAAGCATAATGACGCTAAAATATTTCCCTATGGAATAATGATCAGTTTATGTCTGCATGCTTTTCTTGAAGGTATGCCTTTGGCAAAAGACCAGCATAATGCTTTAATATTTGGAATTTCACTTCACCACATTCCAGCTGCTTTTGCACTTGGAAGTATTTTGATGCAAAACCATTTTAAAAGAGGGAATATAGTCGTATATATTGCAATATTTGCAATAATGGCACCTTTGGGCTTTTACGTGAGCTATGGCATCAGCAATGGAAGCATTGGTGGTATTGAAAATTACTTTAGCCGAATTATGGGTATAGTAATAGGTATATTCCTGCATATATCAACCACCATTTTATTTGAATCCAGTGTTGACCATAAAGTAACTAAAAGAAAAATGATTGCAGTGCTTTGTGGAATAGGTATAGCTTTAATTGGATACTTTACTTCTGGTCACTCCCATTAGCCTCTCATTTTATCCAACAAATAATTAAGCTGTCCAGCCTCTTCATCGGTTAAATTTGATGAAATAGGAGCGGAAAGATCTACTTCCTGATCCATTTGCTTCAAAAGTTCCAGTCCTTTTTCACTAATGAGTATATCTACTGCCCGTTTATCGACCGGATTGGATTTTTTCACTACGAGTTCTTTCTGAACAAGCCTGTCCACGATCCTCGAGGCATCGCACATCTTATCCAGAATTCTCGCTTTTAAAAGATTAATTGTACTGGGCTTAGGGTATTGCCCCCGCAAGATCCTCAACACGTTAAATTGCTGAGTAGTGACGTTATAAGGCATCATAGCCTGTTTAAATTTATCATTGCACCAGTTACATGTAAATATCACATTTACAACTGCCTGCTGATGTGCACTTTCAAATCGCGACGCCTGAATTTCTTTCTGCAACTGCATATTATATCTTCTTATCTTTTTGAGATGCACTTTTTACTTTTGGCTTTCCATAACCCCAGGGACAATGTTTACATTTATTCTTACAGCAATGTCCTCTTTTTAAATGATAGGCTTCGGTAAAAACCATCAAGCCTTGTTCATTAAAGTAATAGTCTACATCCTTTTCCATCAGTTAAGCAATTTAACTACCAAACTTTTTTCATAATGCATTTTTAAGTGATTGCCGTTGCCATGATTGGTCCAAACTTGTGATGGTTTAACTTTCTCAATGGTTAAAATGATGTCATTCCAGTCGGCATGATCTGAAATATAAAGTTGTATTTCATGGCCGCTCTGCAGGTGCTTCCAGCCCGTTGCAAATACGCGGACGACATTTATTGCCTTAAAATAACTCTTAAAAACCATTGGCGGGACGATGTAAACCATATGTTCAGGATTATTTTTCATGACCTTCCTGTCATATATTTCATACTTGCCCATATTGATACCCATCTGCTCATATATCTTTACAAAAGGCATCATACTATGATGTACCAATATCCTTTTTTCCGTACAATGATCATTCATTAAACTAATCAGTCTCTGGCATTTACCAAGTGCATAAGCCCCTAGCATAATGTTGTTTTTCGTTGAATTTAACTTTAGAATCTCCTCTTCAGCAGAAGGATGCTGCGTCTTGGGGTCTGCAAAGGTTGTTTCTGTAATCAACACATCTGCTTCCACAAAAGATATTGGTTCACAGGTTTTATCAGGCTGTAATTTATAATCTCCCGTATATAGGTATCTAACTCCTTCATACTCCATTAAAACCATCGCAGAGCCTAAAATATGTCCGGCAGGGATAAAGGTGACCTTCACTCCGTTTACGTCAAAAACAGCATTAAAATTGTGGATATGAAATTCCCCTCCTGCAAACTTCCTGTACCTGTGTTTCATAAATAGGGATGTGGCTTCAGTACAATACACATTGAGGTTTCCTCCTACGGCATGGTCGCCGTGGGCATGCGAAATCACAGCCTGTTTTACGGGTTCTTTTGGATCCAGGTAAAAATCGCCATAACGGCAAAACAGACCGATTTTATCGATCATTATAAAATCGTCAAGTATCATTTAGTGTTTTATATTTAAGAATAAGTGATGTAATTCCAATACCTGTTGTATTAAAGAATTACTTTCATCATTGTGAATGAGGTAGTCAGCCAGTTTGATTTTTTGCTCATCAGTCAACTGTTTATCCATTCTGGCTTTAACCTGTTCTGCGGTTACCTGATCGCGTTTTATGACACGATCCAATTTCAACTCCAAAGGAGCCGTTACCAATATATTTTTGTCACACATTTTATAGGAGCCACTTTCAAATAACAAAGCAGCCTCTTTCAGAACATAAGGCACTTCAGTTTTCAGGTTTGCAACCCATGTATCAAAAGCTCTAAAAACAGCTGGATGTACCAATTGATTAAGTTTTAATAATTCTGCTTCGTTATTAAAGACAATATTCGCGATGTGCTTATTATTTAATCCTCCATCAGGGAGATAACTTTCCTGACCAAAAGTATCTTTTACTCCTTTAATCAGGATCTCATCATCCACCATAATTTGCTTTGCCACCGTGTCAGCATAAAAGACAGGAATCCCGAGTGTTTCAAATATCCTGCAAATTGTGGTCTTTCCACTCCCGATACCACCTGTAATCCCTATTTTCATTAGTCTATAATTTTTTGAATGATGATAAAGCCATTATCCGCTTTATCATCTTAGTTGCAAATGTAGATCATAACGACTTAAACATCATCTTTCAATAATAAAATCAATTTTTGCCGGTGCTATCTTTACTAACTTACAATAATCCGGGAAACGGGTTATTTTTACCCTTAGCTGATTGTGGTTAAGATTCCTCCATTCACTTAAATCGACAACTGCATCAATAAAGTTTTCATCGATCTGCTGATATCTTGACAACGCTACCTGAAACGTAACTTTTATCTTTTTTGGATAAAGCTTAACATTATAATACTCCTTGTTATTGATTATGGTAAGAGGAAGCTCAACTGTCTTTTCAGTAAACTCATCTACAGGAACTTTCACCTCTGCACTGGTAGGAAAAATACTGACGTTCTTTAATTTATTTTGAGCCATAGCAACCCTTGCACCTGTTGAAGCCTGAATGTTTTTTAGCGCCAGCGTATCCGTAGGCCACTCCTTAATTTTTTCAAGTTCCTGTTCGGGCCCTGACAAAGTAACATATTCCGGAATAATTTCTATATCATTAGAAATTCCAAACTGGTTTACAAAATTGAAGTTGGAAACCAGTTTAACAGGTACTCTTTTCACTGTACGTTCAGAAAAATCGAAGTAAAGTGTGTCAGGCTTGACAGAAATGATCTTTTGTGATGTTTCGAGTTGCCTGTTTACGTTATATAATTGTTCTGAGAAAAGTATAAAATTTCTATTATTCAGTTTATCAAGGCTTATACTTATGGATTGAGGTTTTACCCTAAGCCTGGCAAAAAGCAATTGCCATCCTGTTCCTTCGACCTGCAGGTCAACAGTATCCGACTGTAGTGCATGAAAAGCTCTCTTTTGAGGAAAATTCTTGTAAACAAGTACTGTCTTTGCCGTATAAACATACTTATTATTTAGTGCAAGAAATAGCCATGCTCCAATTGCCATCAGTAAACAGGTAATTAAAACAATGATACGCTTGCGTTCTATTTTTGTGAGTTTTATAAACGGCATAAGTATAAGGTAGACAAACTTACTAAAACAAAAAAGCCGCTCCAAATACTGAAGCGGCTTTTAAAAGTTAATTGTGAGGCTTAGGCCTTTGCAGTATCAATTTTTGGAGTTTCTGCCTTAGGTGCCGCGGCTTTAGTAGCATCTAAAGAAACCGCAGTTTTATCAAAACGGATTTTTGCACCGCTCTCTACTTCAATCAAAAAGGTTGTTTCATTCATATCCACAATTCTGCCGTGAATACCTGCAGTTGTCACTATTTTATCTCCTTTTTTTAGTTCTGAGACTAGTTTTTTATGATCTTTTGCTTTTTTAACCTGAGGTCTGATCATGAAAAAATAAAACACGACCATGATTAGCACCATAGGAACCAGGGTACCCAACATATCTGGTGATCCTGCTCTTAAAATTATTGTTGATATCATATTATTGTTAAAATTATTGACGTTCTTTTATTTCCCCTGTTAAGTGTAATGCAGTCACAGCAGGAACAGCATTAGAAGTAACCGTGATTACCTTATCCTGAAGACCAATTTTACCATCGCTGTTAAAAACAACTTTGATCTCACCATCCTCACCTGGCTTAATGGGCTCCTTTGGAACCTCAGGAACAGTACATCCGCAACTTGCTTCTGCATTGGTGATGATGAGCGGTCCTTTTCCAGTGTTTTTAAACTTATAACTGTAAGACACTTTTTCACCTTGGGTGATCTTCCCAAAATTATAATTAGCCGTTTCAAAAGCAATTACTGCATCTCCGGCACCTGCAACAGCAGCTACATTCGATGATGAGTCTGAAACTACTGTTGTCGCAGCCTCAGTTTCAGATGATTTGTTTTGTTGGCAGGATGCGAATGTTAAAGCAGCCAATGCCAGTAACAAGGTTTTTTTCATAATTATTATTCTTCTATAAGTCCGCGACCAATTTTAGTAATGCTATTGGTTCTCTTAAGGTCGCCCATAATCTTGTCCAAGATACCGTTAATAAACGAATTACTTTTCGGAGTACTGTAATCTTTTGACAGATCCAAGTATTCATTAATGGTTACTTTAACAGGTATTGAAGGGAAATTTAAAAGTTCACAAATAGCCATCTTCATCAGTATTGTATCCATCAAAGCGATACGCTCTGATTCCCAGTTTTTGGTACGCTCACCGATCATCACCTGATAATCTTTATCGTTTTTAAGTGTGTAAGCAAACAAATCTTCCACAAACTTGCTGTCTTCTTCCCAATCCTGACTAATTGGCGTCAGTTTATTAGCGAAAGGATCCTCAGATGTGAAATTTTTCAATGTCTTAGCAACCATACCCTGCATTACCTCTTTATCTACAGACCAGTTGATGAACTTGTCTTCAAATGCCTGAATGATGTTATGGCTTTTAAGTATAATTTTCCTAAAAATGTACTTAATGATGGTCTTCGACTCTTCCAGACTATTGTCTTCGTCAGCCAGATAAGCTGCGTACTCAGGAGTCACTTTCAGCGTATTAAAAATACCCTTAACAAATTCCGGATCTGCCATCCAGTTGATTTTGTACTTATGTACGGCAGCATTGAAATCCGGGTTTGCTTTTAATGTAACTGTGAACTTGTTGTTCAGCAATTTCATATTAGGACTAAGGTCTTCTGCAGTAGGCAAATGTTTATTTGCTCTTTCAATAGCGTCAATCCCGGTGTATTCTGTAACCTCAACTAAAAGAGACAGCATCCATATGTACATTTCATATACATTGTCAATACTTTGCATTAGCGCCTTCTTCGAGGAAGCTAAATCTCTTTTGTCTGTCATGTGCCAAGCAAATATGTTTTGCAAAGCTTTAATTCTTAAGTGCCTTCTGTTTAACATGAATGTAAGAACGAGTGGTAAATTACCTGTTTATTTAAAATGATGATTTTATTTTTTTGATATCGATGATTCTTTGTTCCGCAATGCGATTTGCTGCCCATACTGTCGGAATATTATCCTTCTTAGACATTTTAATCACATCACGTGTTGCATTGTATATATTTTCCGTCAGCTGCATCGTACGTTTTTTTCCAAAGCCGGTCAATTCTGAATAGCAACTAATCAGTCCGCCTGCGTTGATCAGGTAGTCTGGTGCAAACAGGATACCTTTATCCAGCAGCATTTTTCCATGAATCTGCTCATCCGCTAATTGGTTGTTAGCCGAACCAGCTATGATGGCAAACTTCATTTTCTCAATTGTTTTAGAGTTTACTGTGGCTCCTAATGCACATGGTGCATAGATGTCAGCATTCACTCCAAAAATCTTATCTGCCGCAATCGGCTTAGCTTTGTATGTTCTGGCTACATGCTGTAAACGTTCTTCATTGATGTCACTGATATAGACTTCAACATTTTCAGCCCTCAGCAACTCTACAAGATGCTCTCCTACATTGCCTATCCCCTGTACTACGACAGACCTGCCCGCCAGCATATCTGTGCCAAATACTTCTTTTACACAAGCTTTAATACCTAAAAAAACACCCTTTGCAGTGGTTGGTGATGGATCTCCCGCTCCACCCAGTGATTCAGGAACACCAGTAACATGTTGAGTTTCCATGCGGATATACTCCATGTCTTTAGTGTTGGTACCCACATCTTCGGCTGTAATAAATTCTCCGTTTAAGTTTTTGATAAAGCGGCCATAACTCCTCATCATAGCTTCCGATTTACCTTTTCTTGAATCTCCGATAATTACTGCATTTCCACCGCCAAGGTTAAGGCCTGTTATCGCAGCTTTGTAAGTCATCGCCCTGGATAATCTCAGTACGTCTTCCAGCGCCTCGGCTTCTCCAGAATAACTCCACATCCTTGTTCCTCCTATTGCAGGTCCGAGAGTTGTGTCATGAATGGCTATAATTGCTTTTAAACCGGTATCGGGGTCGTTACAAAAAACAACCTTTTTATGCCCGGAGGCACCAATTTGATCTAAGACGGAATTCACGGGAGAACTATTACCAGACATATAACTTTTGTTTATCAGATAAGCCGCAAAACTAGTTAAAAAAACATTATTTTACCTAGTAATAACCAATTCTTTGAAAAAATTATCGGCATTTGGCTAACTTTACCACTTCATGAAACATCTCCGCTACCTAAACAAATACTTCTATAAATATAAATGGCGGATTATTCCAGGAATTTTCTTTGTAATCATATCGAATATATTCGGTGTGATTCCCGCACAGGTCATCGGTCACGCCTTTAATTTAATTACCGAGAATATCCAGGTATACAGCCTTTTTTCAGGTTTTGAACGCAAAGAAATTGTATATGACATCTTTAGTTACAGTCTCCTATACTTTGGAATCTTAGTATTGATATTATATCTGCTAAGAGGCCTGTTTTTGTTTTTCATGAGGCAAACGATCATTTTGATGTCCAGGCACATTGAATTTGACATCAAAAATGAAATCTATGCCCATTATCAAAAACTCAGTCTTGGCTTCTACAGGAGAAACAATACCGGAGACTTGATGAACAGAGCTACTGAGGACGTAAACAGGGTAAGGATGTACGTTGGTCCGGCAATTATGTATGCTATAAATACCGGCGTCTTGTTTCTACTGGTTATTTACGCTATGTTTTCTGTAAATACCACATTAGCGATTTTTTGTTTACTCCCGTTACCCGCCCTTGTTGTGATTATTTACTTTGTAAATACTAAAATCAATAAAAAAAGCGAGTTGATACAAGAGCAGCTTTCAAAGCTATCCAGTTTTGTTCAGGAAAGATTTTCAGGAATACGTGTGATTAAGTCTTATGTTCGTGAAGGGCATACTGAAAAGGTATTTGCAGCAGAAAGTCAGGGCTATAAAAACAATGCTATGGGCCTGGTCAAGGTTCAGGCTTTGTTCTACCCAACGATGCTGCTCCTTGTCGGACTTAGTACGATATTGACTATTTATGTAGGTGGCAAGCAAGTAATTAATGGCTCTATCACGCCTGGAAACATTGCAGAGTTTATTGTTTATGTGAATCAACTTACCTTCCCTGTTTCAATGCTGGGATGGGTAACAACATTAATTCAAAGAGCTTCGGCCTCCCAAAAACGCATAAATGAATTTCTGGAGCTTCAACCTGACATCACCTCAGAAACCAATGATAAAATTGAGATTTCCGGCAATATTAAGTTTCAAAACGTGAGCTTTATTTATCCTGACACGGGAATAGAAGCCATTAAAAATGTAAGTTTTGAAATTAAAGAAGGTCAATTTGTCGCCATTATCGGCAGAACTGGCTCAGGAAAGTCTACCCTTGCCAATTTGATCATGCGAATGTATGATGTGGATAAAGGAGAAATTAAAATTGATGGCACACCGCTGAAATCTCTGAATCTTCAGGATTACAGAAACCAGGTTGGCTTTGTTCCTCAGGAAGTTTTCCTGTTTTCAGATACCATTAAAAATAATATCAGCTTTGGGCTTGATACAGCTACTACAGACCAGGTTGAAGCCGCAGCAAAAAATGCTGCTGTGTACCACAATATCGTAGGATTTGAACATCAGTTTGAAACCATGCTGGGAGAACGCGGCATCACACTTTCTGGTGGTCAAAAACAACGTGTATCTATCGCAAGGGCTTTAATTAAGGAACCGAAGATCCTGATTTTCGACGATTGCCTTTCTGCCGTAGACACCAGAACAGAAGAGGAGATTTTAAACAATCTTGGCCGGCTAATGAATGGAAAAACCAGTATTCTGATTGCACATAGAATATCAACAATAAAAAATGCAGATAAGATACTGGTTCTCGACAATGGAAAGATCACTGAACAAGGCACCCATGAAGAATTACTGCTACTTTCAGGTGCATATGCAGAAATGTATCAAAATCAATTGCTGGAAGAGGAAAGTAAATCTATATGATTTCTATTTTGAAGTTTAATAATTATTCCTTTATATTTACCCGAACCAAAACCAAGAGCTATAGCAACCATGGGAGAATTTGACAACAAAGAGAGAGAAGAGGTTTTTTCAAAGAAAGTAAGAGCTGGCAAAAGAACTTATTTTTTCGACGTTAAAGCAACAAGATCAGGAGATTATTATCTAACCCTAACTGAAAGTAAAAAACGACTTGAAGACGGAGTATTTGTAAAACACAAAATCTTTTTATACAAAGAGGATTTTGAAAAATTTGCAGAAGGATTGAATGAAACTGTTGATTACATTAAAAATCATCAGGAAGTAGTGGAAAAACGCTACGAATATTCTGAAAACCACGATGGTGTACCTAGCAGAATACAAAACGACGATTTTTCATTCTAAAGAAATAAATCAAAAAAGCCCTGTTCATTATATGAACAGGGCTTTTTTATTGAGGTTAAACTGGTCTTACATAAAGCTGCCATCTCCGCGGCGTCGGATTCCTCTTCCATCACGGCCGCCTCTGGCACCACTCCATTTTTGCAAGCGCATGCTCAATCCTACCATGAAGTAACGACTTACTGCGTTTGATTTGGTATCTGTATAACCACCGGTATCGTTAAAATCACGGTTTATAAAATTGTTTTGATTCAAAACATCAAATGCCTGAAATGTGACTCTACCCCTCCTATTGAATAATTCCTTTTCAACGGTTGCATTAATTACGAATGGATTATTATTGACATTTGCATTGATCCCGCTTATATAATTTTTACTTGCATTATACTTAAAGATCCAGCTTTCCAGGAAATAAATCGTTCCATCGACATTAAACGCCAGTGTATTTGTTTCAGATTGATTTTTTAAAACCGTATTGTCAGAGGTCTGGTGGTTATATGAAACATACGGATTGATCTCAAACCAGTCTGTAGGATTTATTCTCGGACCAAAACTTTCTCTAAAACTCTTCACAATATTGATGTTTTTTTCACCATTTGTCATGGTAATCCTGTGATTATAATTCGCTGATCCGCTTAGTGCCAAATTGTACTTTCTATTGCTCAACTGTTTGCTGATATTGTAGTTTCCGCCAACCCTATAAACACCGTTCATATTAATATACCTTGTTTCTCTAATTCTCACAGGAGTCTGTCCAGGCAAAACTGGAACATTTGGATCAATGATATCAATAGAACTTGATATTACATCGTTCTGATTAAATGAGGCATTCACACCAATTGAATAATTCAATTTCGAATTAGCGATGTAGTTATTGTAATCGGATCTTATCGTATGAACAAATCTTGCTTTAAGATTTGGATTACCTATAACTGGATTATTAGGGTTGGTTACGTCACGTACTGGTTGAATCTGGTCGAAGGTCGGCTCTGAAGCATTCCCTGAGTAGTTCAATGCAACTTTATGCTGCCTTGACCACAAATATTCCATCCGGGCTATAGGGATCAAATTAAAACTTGCTCTTCGGGTTGTTGTACCCAAACTCACCTTAGTACCGGATAACAATGCTGGCACCGCAGTAAGTCCGGCAGAAAACCTGATCCGCGATGTATTACTCATCCCATACCTGAAGTTCAAAGCAAATCTGGCTTGCGTAAATGAATAATTAAAAATATTACTCAATGAGTCAATGACCTGGGAAACCCCGCCATTCACCCTATTTCTTGTAGTGGCATTGTTGTCGTAGCCATTGTAGTTTATTTGCGCATTTGCTTCAATTTGTGTATTCGTACCTAACGGTTCCACGTAGGTCATGCTACCTCTGTAACTTGTGTTCAGATTCTTGTTTAATCTTAGTCTATAGACCAGGGAATCTCTTGACTCTGACTCTTCATCATTTAAGAAATACCTGATAAACATGTCCTGATCTGAATCGCTATTTCGATTATTTGTTCTTACCTCTCCCTCAACAAAGAAATTCCTTCTTAACTTATCAAAACGATGTTGATATCCAACCACTAATCCCAATTGCGGACTTTTACTACCGGAAGAGTTCGCATTAACCTGATATTGATGTCTGTAACCTGTTTGATAAGAAGTATCCGCAGACATGGAAGACGATGATGAATAATTGATGGAAGGTCTTATACTCATATAATCATTGCTATCCAGATTGATTTCTATTTCTGCTCTAAAATTATGACTTCTGGAATCGTTAGTCCTTTCGCTACCTCTGGTGGTAAAGGTATTTACGAGCGAATCCGTTTGAAGTTTAAGTATATTTCTCAGGTTTGTCACTGATTTAGAGAAACTGCTGCTTAAATTAAGTACATCATCTCCGTCATACTTATAGTTAACATTGAAATTAACATTTTTGCCAATTTTGTCACGAATACTGAATGAAGCTTCTCCTGCTTTGGTTGTACCACCAGTCCCACCTCCTCCGACACCATTTACTGTATTTCTATACTTTGAATCTATAGCAATCGTTTGATTTTGATTAATCCTCGTTCCGTTAATATCAGCATTATAACGATCATTACTTCCTGCGGCTGCACTCAGTCTGACTATATTTCCAACCGATTTATCGGTTCTCGTTGTGATATTTAATATCTTTTGAGGATCTCCATCTTTTACACCGGTTCTCGCGGCCTGATCACCATAGTCATCTACAATCTGTATTTTGTCTACAATTTCGGCAGGAAGATTCTTAATTGCATTGGCAACATCGCCACCAAGAAATTCTTTTCCGTTTAGTTTCGCTTTTAGAACAGCTTCTCCATTATGCACAAGCGAGCCGTCGCTGCCAACTTCCATCCCCTCCATCTTCTTCAATAGCTCATCGATCATAGAGTTTGCCCTAACCACATAGTCACTTGCCTTGTATTCAACAGTATCAGTTTTATACGTGATAGACGGGGTACCATTAATCACTACAGTATTTAAGGTGTTTTTTTCCTCCTTCATGATGATGGGATCCATAACAATCCGCGGAGTCAAGTCGTTTTGTTTAAAACGCATGGGTGAAGTTTTAAGATACCCTAAACTTTGTACCACAATGGTATAAGTAGCTGATTTTACATCTTTAAACACGAAGATACCATCATTGTTAGTTGAAGTTTTTAGAGTATCCTTATCCGATGTTAAACTTACTGTAGCGCCCGGAAGACCGAGATCAAGTGTATCTTTTACGATTCCGCTGATCTCTCGCGAAGGTAGAGGAGGTGGTGTCTCCCGTTTTGCCGGCTGTTGTGCTGATACTCTTACTGTGCTGGTGATCAACAAAAAGAGCACAACGGCCAATTTAAAAAGCCTGGCGTAATTCACGCCCATAGAATGGCCGGGCCCTCGAGCCGTGACCTGATTAAAATGATTCATTTGTGTGTTGTATGGTTTGGTTGTGTGTGTGTTGTGCTGTATGTGGGTACTAAAGATCAGTACCTATTTTTTGGATAGTGTATATTTTCCCCAAAAATCCGTAGGACTCATTAGGGCTTGAAAATCTATTCCCCCGCCTCGTTGACCGCCGAATCCACCGCCACCGCCAAATCCGCCACCGCCACCAAATCCTCCGCGACCGCCACCGCCACCACCACCGCCGAATCCTCCACGACCGCCGCCGCCGCCACCATCAAACCCTGGCATTTGCAAACCGTTCAACTTGATGTTATACGCGAATTCCTTTGAAGCATCAGCAGAAATTCCCAATTCCTCAAGAGGGATAGCTGCTTCATAAAAATATACGTTGGCTGTATCAATAGAAGCAAAAGCCTTAATTCCCGACTGATTATAAATCGAAATTAAGGTATCTGTGGTCTTTTTAAATCCTCTTATCTTTATTTCTTTAGCAGCAGCCAGTTGCGTCCGTTGCATTGCTGCCATTGCAGAATCTCTTTGTTTTGTAGATTGAGCTCCTCCTGCTCCCGGCATCGACATTCCCATCACTCTTCCCTGCGTCCTTCCGCCTCCTTGGCCTCCACCTCTCTGTCCGCGAACTATATTTGGATAAGTCATTGTTATACTTTCCTTTTCCTTCTTTTTACCATCAGGATTGATTGAGAATGTGATTCCACCGGCCAGTATCTTAGCATTGCTAGTATTATCTGTTGATCTAACTACCAGATACAGGTTTTTATCATCATTACTGATCATGTATGAAATGTTGGTGCGCTTATTAGCTGAAAAATCAGTAGCAGCCCACTCAAAATTCTTACCGTCAATTTTTAGACTGTGCGGAGCTACTATACTCACTTCCTGTAATTCATTAACTTTCTGTGCTGAAGCTGTTAATCCAAAACCAACCAGTAGTAATGTATTTAACATATTTTTTGAGAATCCTGATTTCATAACTAGTGAAAAGTTGATATTTAATTTGTGTTTTGAGATTATGACTAAACAAATTGCTTTAGGTTTAATTAAAACGTTAAGTTTAATTCAATAATAATCCGCGAATTACGCACAAAATTTAAATCTTTGAAGGTTACTCACCTATTTGTTACAGGAAGAAAAGGCAAGTGATAAATGTCTTTAAAGGGGCCTACGCAGGAATAACGAATTCGGCCCATTACAATTTCAAACCCAAATCCAAACAAACCAGGTAAAGATTATAGCTTAGTTTAAAAGCGCAAGAAAGTTAAGTCATACTAAATTGTTACAAAGCAACTACGACGTAGTTTCACAATCTTTAATATTTATCGATGTTAAAGGTATCCAGTTTTCCGACGGGCTAACGTTAAGACCTATTCTCATTGCGATTTTCTTAATAATTTCATCTTCAATAGCACCCAGAGTCTCGTTCGTTATGGCTTTATTATTAATCCTTACTGGCTCGTCAAGACCGCTTGTTTTGAGTTCGATGTCATAAATACCAGCGTTCATGGTTTTACAAATTATAAGTTCAAAAGAATGCTGCGCCGCGATTTTCTTCAATGTTGAGAAAGCATGGATCACCTGATCCGTATTTACAATCTTAAACCCAAGCACCAATGTGGCATTTGGATCCAAAGCGTCATTGTTTTTCAACAAAGAAATTTCATTTACATCTTCAAATGTTGCCTCTATGATTAACCGATCCATATTCTTTCTTAATTAAGTGTCTGCTTAAAAAAGGATTTATACGTCAGTATTGTTTCAATTATTTTAAATCTTTATATCCAAAGCCTGATAAAACAACACAAACCTACCTTTTCTGCTGAAAAATATAGATCAGATAACCGAGTGCAGGTAAAATGAAAATACTCCCAATGAGGAGCGCATACCCTAATGACGCTATCGTTTTCGCCTGTCCCTGATGGGTAAGCAACGAAAGGTTAGCACCATCCTTAAGCAAAACAATATCTGGGAAATGGGTATAAGTAGCAGCAAACAGAATCATTGTCACCTGAAAACCGGCTAATAAACGCAATAATAAAGGTTGGTCTTTATTCAATGCATACCACATAAAAATCAAAGAAATACTGGCCGCAATGATGGCTATCAGACCAGGGGTATCACCAAATATCCAATCTACAATAGGTATCTGTTCTGCATGTGCAGCAATAAAAACCAAGATCCCACAAAACATAACAATAAAAATTGTTCGTTTTGCTTTACCTACGAAATGCTGTCTGTCACCATCATTATCTGTCTGACCAATAATAAAAATAGTTGCCAGGAAACCACATATACTAACTGTAAAAATCCCTACAGCAATAGAAAACCAGTTGAGCCAGCTAAACACGTAAGCAGACAAAAAATCATTTGCTTGAGGGTCAATCTGTCCTGAAACTGAGCTGGCGGCTATAATCCCCAGAAAAAAAGGCGTAATCAGACTTGAATAAACAAATATAGGTGTGTACACCTTCTGCATATCATCCTTTACAGCATCATAATTTCTAAACACAAAAGCAGTTCCCCGTGCTATAATCCCCAACAACATACATACAAGAGGTATATGAAGGTAGACGGATATTGTCGTATAAATTTTTGGAAAACCAACGAACAAGATTACAATTGCTATGATCAGCCACATATGATTGGCTTCCCATATCGGACCAATTGCTTTATACATCGTTTTACGCGTCTTAGGTTTATTGGTCTTGGAAGTAAGCAATTCGATTATTCCCGCACCAAAATCAGCGCCGCCCAACAATATATACAAAAGAATAGATGTCCAGAGGAAAACAATAACTACATATATCATAATTCAGAATCTTTAGCAGTTGAATCATATAATTTGCCCACCATTGTAATTTGTCTGTACAACAATAAACTCACAATGATGGATAGTGAGATATAAACTGCAGTAAACAAGTAAAAAGAATAGGCGATACCCGGCATCGGGGTAACTGCATCTGCAGTACGCATGATACCTCTAATGATCCAGGGCTGGCGACCTACTTCAGTCACAGTCCACCCCGCTTCCAATGCAATGAACCCCATGGGTATAGCAATGACAAACAACTTCATCAACCATCTACTTTCCATCCAGGATTTCTTTTTCCATAAAGCAATAAAATACAGTACCGAAATCAACACCATTGCCATGCCTAAGCCTACCATTATCTGAAACGCATAATGTGTAATCGCAACCGGAGGCCTGTCTTCCTTCGGCACCTGATCCAGTCCCTTTACTTCCCCATTAAAATCGCCTGTTGCCATAAAACTCAACAATCCAGGTATCTTAATCGCATAATCCACACGGCTATTAGCGGTATCTGGAATCCCTCCGATGATCAACGGCGCATTTCTTTCTGTATGAAAATGTGCTTCCATTGCTGCGAGTTTCTCAGGCTGTCGTTTAGCAATATCTTTTGCAGAAATATCTCCGCTTAAGGGCTGCAGACAAGCAGCTACCGTTCCAAATATTGCTGCAATCTTAAAAGCTTTATGATGAAACTGCACATTTCTACCCCTCAAAATCATCAAAGTATGTACACCGGCCACTGCAAAACCGGTCGACACAAAAGCCGCAACACACATATGTAATGCCTGTGAAAACCAGGCGTCGTTAAACATAGCCTTAATAGGATCTATATTTAGGTATTCCCCGTTGATATAATCAAAACCGGATGGACTGTTCATCCATGAGTTTGCCGCGACGACAAGTATCCCCGACAACAGTCCGCTAATCCCAACAACAACTCCCGTAGCCCAATGAAACCAGGCATTGATTTTATCCCATCCGTACAAATAAAATCCCAATGCGATCGCCTCTATAAAAAATGCCGTCCCCTCTAAAGAAAACGGCATTCCAAATATAGGTCCGGCATGCTCCATAAATTTGGGCCAGAGCAGACCAAGTTCAAATGACAGTACAGTCCCGGAAACAGCACCAGTTGCGAAAAAGATAGCCACACCCCTACTCCAGGCCTTGGTAACATCCCTGTAGACTACATTTTTGGTCTTAAGCCAATAAAAGTGTGCTACTGACATAAAAAAAGGCATTACCATACCAATACAAGCAAAAATAATGTGAAAGCCAAGTGAAAAGGCCATCTGGAGGCGGGCAGCTAAAAAATCGTCCATATTTTAATAAACGTTACGTGCTAAAGAATTTACTGTAAAAGTAAGGGTTTATTTGCACAGAATCGTCATTCTGAATCAAATTACAGGCTCTTTTCAGTAAAAAAAATGTCAGCAAAACCAAGTAGTAGTAATTGAAATATATTCCAAAAAATTGTATTCAATATTAACAATCCTGGATAACTATTCAATATTCATATATTACAATAAAGAAATTTAAATTTAATATCAAGAAACTATAGTTAATTAAAAATGAAATAAAAGTACACATAAAGATAAATACATATATATATTTGTTTTAATAAAACTCATAATCATGAAAGCTAAAGAAACAGTTATCATTTACCTTTTGTCACTACTGATCATTTCCTGTAAAAAAAGTAAATCGTTCAAAACAGACCCCATCCAGCCTCCTGCGGACCAGCCTGCGCAAAAAATATTTCTGCCCGTTAAACTTGAATCTGATAAACTGGCCATTTATTTAAAATATCAAGACAATAACCTCACTGAAATTGAAAACTCTGATGGCTATAAATCTCAAATCACCTATAAAAATGAACTGCCAATAAAACTGAGACGATTTAAATATGATAAGCCCATTAGCTTTAGTGAGTATAGTTTTTCAGACGCAATGAAAACTAAGATCAGCTCCTTTGACGAAGATGGCAATCTCCTAACACCCACAGGTCATCGATTGCTAACAAAAAATTCAGCAAATCAAATCGCGACGATCAGCTATTTTGGTGCAGATAAGAAATTGTTTAAAGAGCAAATACTTACGTATGCCGCATCTAACTTGTCGGACGTATCGACAAACGACGTCACATCCAGCCTCACGACTAATTTTAGTTACTCCTATGACAGCAAAAACGGGATTTTCAAAAGTATTAAACATGCTCAGCTGTTATTCTTAGAAACCGGCTACGATTTTTTCACTCACGCTATCAATAACCCACTCAGCTATAATTCCAATACCGAAAAAACAACTTATACCTATAAATATAATTCTGAAAACTATCCCTCTGAGCTTACCATTACTAAAAACAATAAAAGTCAGACCTACAAAATAACCTATAAGGAAATCAAGTGATCGTTATTTTTTTAAAAGCGATTCGGCCCTAAAAAGGTTATCTGCAGCCTGTAAGATCTTAGCCTTCAACTTTGGATTGTACTGGGGGTTTTGTTGTAGAAAGTCCCTGACAACTTTGCCTGCAAATGGACTTTGATAATAGCCAAAGATAGACTGCAGCCAGTTTTGTGGGAAAAAGATATCCCCTGTTGTCTGGATTTCCTGAAGCATATCCAAGCTTTTCTTTAAATACTTTTCAGATGTAGCCTGCCTAAGGGGATGGTGCAAATAAAACAAAGCAGTTCCTACATTCGACTCCTTTTCACGGTTAGATTTCAATTCCAGGCCTTTAAAAAATCTATCTCTATCTGCTGGATTCGAAGAAACTGCAGGAATAATAAATTCAAATCTTTTAATCCTGTCAGCATTTGTAATCCTCGACAATTGCTTTTTTAAAATTTCTGAATTTTGGTCATCTCTCAAAGCAAGGTTAAACGCGAGCGAAGTATAATCATCTTCGTTAAGTTTCAGACCTCCCGGAGCCTGTTTCTGTTGATCCCAAATGGCATACAACTCGTCCTTCGCACCTTTTGATAAAAACACATCCTGATAAGTCTTAAAAAGCAATCTCTTATTATTGATCAACGGCTGCTGTTCAAGCGCGTTCCATAAAGATTTCTCTATAGATGATGAAAGCTCAATCCTGTCTTCTGCAGTGATAAACTCCCAATAAATCGCGTTTAGGTAGTTACTTATTAATCTTAAATTGAGCTCTTCTTTCTCTCTTGTCAATCCATCCCTAAAAACTTCAAGTAATTCCTTCGGCTTTATAGTTCTGCCATTGAGCATATTTTCATAAAGCGAAATATAAGCTGATGCCCGGTTAAGTGGCAATTCCATATCATATATACGATTTAACATATTTTGATCAATAGGCCACACACCATAGCCCTGGCCAGTTGAGTTAAATAGTACGTATAGAGGCGTATCAAAACCTTCTACACTTTTCACCTCCACCTGAGCCGCATTTAAATCTACTGTAACTTCCTTACTATAGTTGGCATAAACAAACTTCAGTTCAAATAATTGAGGCCAGTACCGTTTAGCTCCGTACTCGGGCGACTGTACTACACTAAATTTCTTGATTTTGCCATTTTCTTGCTGAATATTGTAGTTGATAACAGGTCTCCCTGGCTCATCAACCCAAACTTTATTCCATTTCTGTAAATCAGCACTTGCATATTTATCAAGAATCGTAATCAAATCCGGCCAGGATGCATTCCCATTTGCAAATTTATTAAGGTAGTCCTTCACTCCCATTTGAAATTTCTCTTTTCCCATTAGTCGCTCCAGTTGCCTCATCATAATCGGGGCCTTGTGATAAATGATATTTCCATAGAGTGTACCGGCATCCTTTAGATTATCAAGGGGTTGTCTAATTGGATTCGCACCTGTTGTCCGGTCTATTCCGTAAGCTGCCGGAAAATGATCTATTAAAAACTTAAGATCAAACACATCGGTGCCTTCACTACCTTCTGTACTTTTATCAGCCATAAAATTGGCAAAAACTTCCTTCATCCATACATCAGTAAACCAATTCATGGTCACAAGATCTCCAAACCACATGTGCGCAGTTTCATGCGCTATGAGGTGAGTCCTCGAATTCAATTGATCCTTAGTCGCCGCTCCATCCAAAAAGAACGTAGATGCTTTATAATGTATCGTTCCAGGATGCTCCATACCACCGAATTGAAAATCCGGGATGGCAGAAAATCCAAACTTTTGAAATGGATAAGGAATGCCTGTCCATTTCTCAAAATAATCTAGGGATTCGGAATGAATTTCGAAGATTTCAGGCACACTCTGTCTGATTTTTACACTGTCTGTTTCCCTGTAAAGAAATTCCGACGTCATCCGGCCTATTTTCCCATATGCTGTTTTAAATTTACCTGCCACAAATGAAAACAAGTAGGTGCTTAACGTATCTGAAGTATTGAAAATATAGGTTCTTCTCTCCTGTGTTAGCAATGAATCTTTGAGCCTGGCATTTGCCAGTGCAATCCAGTCTTTTGGCACACTCAATGTCAGGTCATAAGTGGCTTTTAAATCCGGCTGATCAAAGCATGGAAATACAGTCCGTGCCCTATCCGGAACAAACAAAGCATATAAATAATCGGCATTGCGATTCAATGCCCCATTTCCGGCGATAAATTCGAGGTCAACAATATTCTTTCCTGACTTAAGGTATTTTGGCTCAATCACAATATGCTCATTACTGTGAACGATAGGTACAGCCTTTCCATTGACTACCGCAGTCTTAATGTTTTCAGACTTTTCCTTAAAATCCAGCTGAAGCGGATATCTGTTGGTTTTCAACTGAAAACTTAGCGTTGCCTTAGCAGGGATAGACGAGGCTTTATCAGCCGGAATATCCAAACTAAGTTTGTAATTCAATTGACTCAAAACCGACTTTCGGTAAGTTGCAAGTGCCTTGGAAACACCTGTCTCCAGCTTTGGATTTGGAAGGTCATCTATCCACGAGAAAGACAATAAACAAACGGAGAGCAGGACGAGTGTGTAACGAAAGTGAACCATCTGGCTAATTTAGTTAATGATTTTCTAATTCATAAGTCAAGTTTTGAATACAAAGAAAATTTTTCCGTTAACTAAGTCCAGGAAACGTAATTTAGCATAATCAAAACTTAATCAATTCATTGATATGAAAACGACACTAAAAACTCTATTTACACTGGCGCTGGCTGTTTCCATTAACTCCCAACTTCAGGCACAAGGACTCAGCATGCCACAAGCGAGTACTTCACAAACAATTACCCAAAGCTTCGGATTGGGAAAAATGACGTTAAATTATTCTCGCCCGAATGTGAAAGGCCGTCAGGTTTTTGGCGCATTGGCTCCTTATGGCGAAGTATGGCGTACGGGCGCCAACTCTGCAACCATAATCACTTTTAGTGAGGATGTAAAAATAGAAGGCCAAAACTTACCTGCAGGTGAGTATGGCTTATTTACAATTCCCGGCAAAACAGAGTGGATCATTATCTTCAACAAAGGTTCTAAGCAATGGGGATCTTACACTTATAAAGAGTCGGATGACGCGCTTAGGGTAAAAATAAAACCAACAGTTTTAAAAGATAAAGTAGAAACCTTCACTATTCAGCTTGCAAATGTGTACCCTACTTCAGCTCAATTACAATTATTGTGGGATAAAACGGGCATCAACATTAACCTTGGTACTGAAGTAGACAGCAAAGTAATGGCTAGCATAGATCAGGCAATGCAAGGCGAAAAAAAACCATATTTTCAGGCTGCTCAATATTACTATGAAAATGGCAAAGACATCAATAAAGCAATGGAATGGATGAATAAAGCTGATGAAGGAAACACTACAGCACCTTGGGTAAAACTTTGGAAAGGTCGCGTACAACTGAAAATGGGCGATAAAAAAGGTGCTGCTGCAACTGCTGAGCAGGGCTTAAAAATTGCTACAGAAATCAACAATGCGGAATATATCCGCCTGAATACAGCTTTGATTGCTGAAGCGAAGAAATAATCTAGCTGATAAAATTACTAACCGCTGGTCTTCAGGTCAGCGGTTTTTTTATTGCTCAGCAATCGTTGAAACATCAGGGAGAGTATAACCACCAGCATACACCCGATTACATTGAGCCATAAATAGGCAACAAGTTCTAACTGACCAATGACCAGAACCAATAGCTCTGCACCCAACGCTGCGAAAAACACTGCTCTTCCACCTACATGCCTCACATAAAAGGCGACCAGAAAAACCCCGAGAATTGTGCCGTATACATAAGAACCGAGTATGTTTACTGCCTCCAACAAATTGCCTATTTTACTCGCATATAAAGCCATCACAATACAAATCATGCCCCAAAATACCGTCGCCAGCCTTGAAGCCTGCAGGTATTCATGATCGGATCCATCTTTTCTAATCAGCCGTTTGTAAATATCGATCACTGTTGTTGAGGCCAGAGAATTCAATGCACTTGCTGTAGACCCCATGGAGGCAAGAAAAATAATAGCAATCAATAAACCAATCAACCCCTTTGGCAAATACTCAGTAACAAAACTCAGAAAAATGTAATTGTTATCTTTAGTATTGGCATGCTCATCATTCTTAACCATCAAGTCTGTGACCTTTGTTCTGATGGCCTTTTCATTTGCATCTGCAGCTTGCAATGCTTTACGTTGAACATCAATTACAGGCTTATTATCCTGATCGATGGCAACGTTCATCTTATTTATTTCTATCTGCTTTAATTCAAACGCCTGTTCATATTCTGCCTTAATTTGATTCAATTGAGGAGCATACTTACTATTTTCCAATTTATTCAACTCAAAACTATTGAAGAAAATTGGCGGACGATTATACTGATAGAACGTAAATACCAAAACTCCAATAAGCAGAATCAAAAACTGCATAGGTATTTTAACCAGCCCATTCATCAGCAGACCAAGGCGACTTTGACTCACCGAAGCTCCGGACAAATACCGGCCAACCTGACTCTGATCTGTTCCGAAATAAGACAATTGCAAGAAAAATCCGCCAATGAGCCCTGTCCAGACCGTATACTGATTATTGAGATCAAATTTGAAGTCGATAGCATTTGTTCTTCCCATTTTACCCGCTATATTGATCGCTTTACCAAAACCGATATCATTGGGAAGAAGTTGTACTACCATTATACCGGCAGCAAACAACCCGCAAAAAATAATGCTCATCTGCAGCATTTGTGTATAAGAAACCGCCTTTGTACCTCCATAAACAGTATAAAATATCACAAGACTGCCTATAAATAGGGTTGTATATGTGGTGTTAATATCCAATATCGTAGATAAAATAATAGAAGGGGCATAAATCGTAATCCCCGTAGAAAGCCCTCTTTGTATCAGGAATAAAAATGCAGTTAGGGCCCTTGTTTTCAAATCAAAGCGCTGCTCAAGATATTCATATGCTGTGTAGACCTTCAATCTGTGGAATATAGGCACAAACGTAATGCATAGCACAATCATAGCCAGGGGCAGTCCAAGGTAAAACTGTACAAAACTCATTCCTGAAGAATATGCCAAGCCTGGAGCAGATAAAAAAGTAATGGCGCTAGCCTGCGTTGCCATTACAGAAAGACAAACATGGTACCAGGGGAGTGACTGATTGCCCAGTAAATACCCCTGAATATTCTGGGCACCACGACTCTTGTAAATACCGTAAACAACGATCACGACAAGTGTAACAACCAATACTGACCAATCTATAATACTCATTCGAAATATTTAGTAAAAGCGTAAAAAATTAAGATCAGTAACACAAGCCAGCCAATAAGTAACCGGTAAAACTGTTTCCAGGTCTTTACAAAAGGAGGTAGATCCTGTTCTTCTGTCTCTTGTAATGGTTTACCGTGTTCCATATTTCGAATATTAACTATTTTTTTCCTGAAATTAGATTCACAAACAACCTGTATGCACCGGGTACACCTGCAGGTAACTGTCTGAAAAATGAAATACCCGTATATACAAATCTTCCTTTTCCATAATCAGCCACGATCAGCGATCCGTCTTTAGCAGACTCTCCCTGGTCATTCATACTCAATAATGAAGTATATTTTTGATCTGCATCAGTTACGAAGTACAATCCTCTTTCCTGTATCCAATCATCAAAATCTTTCTCTGTAATCTTATTTGGGTAAACCAGTGCCCTATCTGAAGGAGCAAGTATCTTAACTTTCGCATCCTCTTCTGTCACCCTGTCTCTCGATAATTTAAATGGATAAGGTCCTATATTGTCCAATCTAAGCGGACTATTTACGTTATACTGCACCATTAACACGCCCCCATTTTCCACATACTTCATCAGTTTGGGTTGCATACTTTTTACCTGTTCGTTTACATTGTAAAGCCTGACTCCCGTAACAATAGCGTCAAATCCCGATAGGTCTCCGTTAATCACCTGACTTTCTGTTAAATCCACCACATCATATCCGATTTGCTTTAAAGATTCAGGGACTAAATCCCCTGCTCCGGCCAGATAACCTATTCTTTTGCCTGCCAGCTTTAAATCAATTTTTTCCACTTTAGCTTCTGCAAAAGGAAATAAAGTCTGCACAGGAATATGCTCATAATCTATTACCCGCAATGATTTGTTATAAGTTTGTCCATCTACAGCAACATTTAACGCAATTTTTCCGCCCGTAACGTTACCTCCCGGTGTAACAGTAAATGAAACCACTTGTTCATCTCCCTTTTTATTCAATTTGAATTCCAGCTTTTCCGGCGAAACCTTCCAACCTGATGGAATCGCAGCATGGACTACACCTGACGCATTATCTTTAAAGCTTTTCATTCGCACGGAAATTAGCTTTGACTCATTTCCATTAAATACAAATGCCTTTTCACTCATTGTTGCAGTAACAGGCGGAGCGATCACCACAGGCTGATACAATTCACCTCTCACCTGATCGGTATATTTATAAATCAATGGAAGCCGTTTTACGATAACATCATCTCCAATTTTCACATTAAAGATTCCACTTAAATCGATTGGATTTTCTGCCAGTCCAATTTTCGAAAGGGAATCTACCACAAAGCTTCCCTGAGCATGTTCTTTCTCCAACCAATAAGGCTGTGTTAAATTCTTTCCTCCCTGAATTGAGCCTTCTTTCGAAACAAACTGGTTTGGGGGGAGGTTAAAAGTTACATTTGTATTTTTCTCTTCAATAGCAATTGTATATGGAAATCCCGATTTTATCCTTGCTATCCCCTGAACTTTTACATTGATCGGTGTACTTAATGCATATGTTGAATTTGTAGCCTGCATTTCAAGCCAGATACCAGCACTTGCCAGAATTAAATCATCCAGCAAGTCATGTTTAAATGGCTTTCCCTTTACCAGAGTCCGCAGTTTCAATAGCTTAGCTACGGATTTAGAAGGATCAGCCGCATCATATTCAGTACTGATTTCTGTTATTAATTGCTGGATAGTGGCACTTGCCGGAATTCTGTTTAAAGAAAAATCTATGCCATCAAATATATCTTTAGCAGCCTTTTCGCCCGCTACCGGAATAAAATATTCAACACTTCCTCCTCTTTGTCTGGCAGAACCAAAGCCCTGACTTCGATGATTGGATCTGCTTTCCGCAGCTATTTCACCATAGCTTTTCCCCAATAATGGATTATACGCTCCTATGTCTATTTTTAGCTGATCCTCCGAAGTAGTATTATTCCCTCCAAAGTTAAATGTGTTCCATAAGATTCGCTTGGCCTTCCAGGTCTTCACAAATGCAAGTTGCTCTGGAAATTGTTTAGGATCTGCTGCAGCAACAAAAGCTTCTCTCGCAAGTATTGCAGAGCCTGAATGATGACCATGCCCAGCCCTGGAATCTTCAGGAAAACGGGTGATGATTACGTCGGGCTGAAATTTACGGATCACCCAAACTACATCAGCAAGTATTTTTGACTTATCCCAGATCTTAAAGCTCTCCTCCGGATTCTTGGAAAAGCCAAAATCATTTGCTCTGGTAAAAAACTGTTCGGCACCATCCGTACGTCTTGCAGCCAGCAATTCCTGTGTACGTATCAACCCAAGAAGCTCGGCTTGTTCATTCCCGATCAGGTTCTGCCCTCCATCTCCCCTGGTCAGGGAAAGATAACCGGTTCTTACTTTTTTCTCTTTGGCAAGATAAGCCAGCAAGCGGGTATTTTCATCATCAGGATGAGCCGCAATGTACAACACACTACCTGTAACATTTAAAGCCTGTAGCCCCTGTTTGATTTCTGCGGCATTTAGCTGCTGCATCATTTGAGCTTTAGAAAAAAAAGGAAGGACTACTGATATTACCAGCAGATATAAACGAAATTTCATATACGGATCTTAATTTTCGAAATTAACCAAAAATCATTAATCTGTACTTTTAATACAAATTAAACTCCGTAACAATCCTGCAAAAGTACTACACGTTTTATAGGAGAATCTTACTGGAAACCTCTTTGTCTATAGTGATAAAACCAGGATACTTAACCAGGGAATTGCCTACTTTAATACTAGGTCTGATCTTTAAGGTTAAAATTCCTTTTTTCTCTGCTCCGCTTTTACCACTTTTGATAAAATCGCTGATTTCACCCATCACCTTACTGTTGGAAACAAAAGGATAGATATTTACTTCCATATCTACAGGCACAACGGTAGATTGTCCGGCAGCTACATTAACTTCCTGATTTACAAAACCATTAGCCAGTTCCTGCCTGTTGATCAAAATTTTATATTCAAACTGATTAATCGCCGCATCATCTCCCGTAGGGTTTTTAACTTCCAGATTTAGTCTCGCTTTAAGGGGTACATCTCTTCTCAATAAACCCAATGCCAGTCCTGGAAGGCTGGCGATATTGATATCCTGATCATTGATCATTTTCTTTACATCAGCTCCTGCAATAGTAATCTGATCCGCAGAAGTAATCCTGTATTTACATTTTTCAAGCGCTTTAATTTGCTGGGCCTGCCTGTTTATTCCGCAACTTGATATCGCTATAGCCGTAAGGCAAATCAATAAAATCTTTTTCATAGTACTTATAACGGGATAAACACATTAAATGATATAAACACGCCTCTCAATCGCAACAAATTAGCGTCTCCGGCTCAAATTGCTGCTGATGATATGATCTATGCTGTATTTTCCAGCTCCTGCAACAAGTATAAACAGGTACACGACCAGATAATGCAAACCCATTTCTTTTTTATCAAAACCATCAGGGGCATGTACGATAAACACTGCCACAAGCATTGTAATAATCAAAGGGATCACCGCTATTCTGGTGGCAAGTCCCAATAACAATAAAATGGAACAGAAAAACTCAGCGAATACGGCCAGATAAAGTGAGGCTACCGGACCAACTCCAATTGGGTCACCAAACTGTATCTCTCCGCCAGCAGTGATCCAGCCCAGCTTCTGATACCCATGAACGATCATAAATGCTGCAAATGCCACCCGTAAAACAAGTAACATAAAGTGTACACCCTCATTGCTAAAATTGGTATTAAATAGCTTCTTCATTCTTAAATTCTGTTTTTGATTGATGATTAAATAGTGAATAGATTAACGTAAATATAGATAATTAATACCTAACCGGCGGTCAGCGCAGTAATAAATCCCGAAATCGCATCCTGAAGGATCAGCTTTTTGTTATCATCCGGCCTTCCTTCTTTTTGTATCATTTGAATAGATACCAAACCATGAAGAATAGAAAGATAGGTATGGTATTTTAAGAAATAGTCTACATCCTTGTTACTACTCAAAGCGATGGTATCCTGTATTGTAGAAATCATGATTGTCGCCATATGTTTCATTTCACCAATCTGATTTACCCGATCACATGCAGGTATCCCCAGTCCAAACATCAGCTGGTAGTATTCTTTATGATCAAACGCAAAATCCCAGTAAGCATGAGCTATAGCTTCCAATTGAGCAGCAGGATCATCATATTTGTTTTTCACCTCCTGTAGCGCATCCGCAAGTTTCTGAAAACCTTCTTTAGTGAACTCCAAAAGTATGGCTTCCTTATTTTCAAAATGATTATAGATCACGGGAATACTGTATTCAATCGCATCAGCGATTTTGCGGATCGACAAAGACTGCCAGCCATCAGAAAGTACCTGCAACCAGGCTGCCTCCAATATACTAGCCCTGAACTCTTCTTTTTGTCTTATTTTACGTTCTGCAATTCCCATACGCATTCAATTTAGCTAACAGTGTTAACAAAAGTAATGGGTATGAGGACATATTGAAAGAATATCTTACTTTCTGACTTAATTACAACAAAATTAACGAATCAGTCTTTAAGCCTTTTCAAGCCAGATAAGAGGTCATTTTTTACTGTTAAAGCTCCTTTCCATAGCTCACCCTTTTTTTTCACCCTTTTTTCCATGTTGAAAATCGTAAAGTCTTTCAGGTCTAGTTGTTCATTCACTTCGGTCCATTCAAGGGGTGCAGAAACAGTAGCTCCAGGTTTTGGTCTGGCCGAATAGGGCGCGGCAATGGTTTGCCCGCGTCTGTTCTGAAGAAAATCAAGATAGATCTTGTTTTTACGCTTCGATGGACTTCGCTCCAAACTGGTTGTATCAGGATGCAAATCAAACAGCATTTGCCCGAGGTACTTGATGAAATCTTTGGAAACATCGTAGTCATATTTCTCACCTATCGGAATAAAAATATGCAACCCCTTAGAACCCGATGTCTTTATGAAAGACTTCAGCTTCATTTTATCCAGCAATTCTTTAGCAGACAATGCAACCTTCACCGCTTCTTTAAAATCTATATCATGAGGATCTAAATCGAGTACCGCAAACAAAGGATGATCCGGAGTTTTATATTTACTCAACCAGGGATTGATTTCTATACAACCCAAATTCACCATCCACAATAACGTAGCTTCAT
Organism: Pedobacter frigoris; assembly: GCF_032678645.1. GTDB lineage: Bacteria > Bacteroidota > Bacteroidia > Sphingobacteriales > Sphingobacteriaceae > Pedobacter > Pedobacter frigoris_A. The sequence goes on along the minus strand of NZ_JAVTSP010000006.1, from coordinate 175,750 downwards.
CATTGCAAACTAAATAATCTATATGTTTATCGTTGCTTTCAGAATATAATGGTGCCGATTTGATCCATTTGGGGATCTTGTCGGTATCCAGATCCTTTTGGAAGAATCCTGGCTCATCTATTCCATTGGGATGCCTGTTTAATGACAACGCTTTATCTTTTAAATGGGGCAAAATATAAGCCGACATCTTTTCATAATAAGACAACAACTCGCCTTTTGTAATGCCCTCCTTTGGCCAATACAGCTTATCCAGATTGGTCAACTTCACTTTTTTACGGCCAAACAGCAGTTCCTTATCACCCACCTCTTCTTTTGGTGATTCCTTGATAACATTATCCTTTTCCTTATCCATACGAAGTCCTTTAAAAACAGGGTGTCTCAAATGCTGGTCTTCAGTCCACTCACTATAAGTAACTTCCGCAACCAGCTCTGGCTTAACCCAGGTGAAATTATATTCTTTATGTACTTTTTCCTTTACAGGCTTATTTTTAATGACCAATGCCCTCATTTTATGGTGAAGATCTTTTAAGGTTTCTTCATTAAATCCAGTTCCGCAATTACCAATATATGTCAGTGCTGTACCTTCATACATGGCCAGCGCAATTGAGCCAAAATATTGCCTGCTTCCCTCTGGCTTGGAAAATCCTATGATAATTACTTCCTGACTATTCTGCAGTTTAAATTTTAGCCATTGATCTGACCGCTTATCACTCGAATAAACACTAGTTGCATTCTTTCCAATAATGCCTTCCCATCCATGTTTTTCTGCTGCTTTAAATAATTCTTTGCCATTTTCATGCACATGATCGTTATATATAACCGCAGGTTCATCCAAACCGTCAATCAGCTTCTTCAACAACTCTTTACGCTTTACCAGCTCCATACCCCTCATGTCGTGCCCATTTAAAGCCAACAAATCAAATACGTAAAACTTAAGGGTCATGTCTTCTGTCTCAGCATCATAATTCTGCAGCTTTTGAAAATAGCTTTTCCCTTTTTTATCTTCCACCACCAGTTCACCATCTATTACAGCATCCAAGCCCAAATCTTTGAGTGCCTCGGAAACAGCTTTGTACTTTTCTTTGAAGTCGATCCCATTTCGTGACATGATCTTTACGCCTCCTTTTGCTTCGGTGAAGGCAAGGGCTCTGTAACCATCCAGTTTCTTTTCATAAATCCAATCCGGATCATCAAAGACATGATCTGCAAGTTTTGCCAGCATTGGTTTGTAGGAAATCTCCCTGGTCTCTATCGGCGGCTCTTCTTCTGCATCTGTTTCAAGCTCAGCAACAGCCTGCTGTTTACCTGCATTTTTTTTGAAGGCAATGCCTTTCTTCTTTATAGTCGATGGCACCAGGTCTTCACTATCAAATGATCCCTTGACGGCATATTCATCGTTATGTTTAATCAGTAACCAGGTATTATCTTCCGCGCTTTTTATTTTCACCAAAGCAAACTCGCCTTTCAGGATCTTACCATTGAGCTTAAATTTTAGGTTACCGGCATGCAGACCTTTTAATAAGTCTTCCTCACTGCCCTTTTCCAAAGCCTGGTAGGTGCCCTTATCGAATATGTGTACGGTTCCGCCACCATAATTTCCGGCAGGAATTTCTCCTTCAAAAGTCCGGTACTCATAAGGATGATCTTCTACCATCATTGCCAAACGCTTGTCCTTAGGGTTCAATGAAGGTCCCTTAGGAACAGCCCAGCTTTTTAGGACGCCCTGCATTTCCAGACGAAAATCATAATGAAGGTGTGAGGCATGGTGACGTTGCACCACAAAACTTAGCTTTTTACCTGCAGTGGCTTTAGGTTTTTTTTTAGCTTTTGTTTCAAGCTCGGCTTTCTTTAAACCAGGTTCTTTAGTCTTGCTGAAATCCCGCTTTTTAACATATTTCTCCAAACTCATAACCTCATTTTTAAAGAAATAACAGTTAGGAGAGTTTATAGTTTCACAGTACTTATTTGTCTATGTAGAAAGTCTGACTAAATGCACCATTTACTGCGGTATCCCAGGCTTCTACGCGCAACCATTTACGGCCTTTTAGTTTCTTTTTGAAGTCAAAAACCTGATCTCCAAAAGCCCTGGTATTGGTCAGGTCCACTCTATCCCGGTACACCTTACTACCATCTCCGGAGATCACTTCAATAAAATTCATTGGAAATGTCCATTTCAACTGCATTTTTATATTTACGTTGCCCGCAGCATCCAGCTTTATCGTTTCACCGGATGTTTTTCCGTTGGCAGTCAGCATCGGTATCAATACTTCACCAGTCGAGGTAAAAAACTTCCCCTTCTGCATCGCCTCAACTATTGGATTCCAGCCTTCCTCATACTTCGGCAGCTTGTCCAGCATCATGTAATTCACATTCAGGTGAGCATACATTTCGTTTTCAGGAGTAATGGTAAATAAATCTGCTTCTGCAATGATGGTTTTCTTCTCACCCCAGTTGTTCATATCGTCCAGCAGATCAAGCACCCTTTTGCCCAATCTAGGCTCCGAAAGATCGGCCGGCATGGCCTTCCATGCAGCGCCCATAAACCGGTCTGATTTAAAAAATGTCTCATCCTTGTATACATCAGGGGCATTTACCGAGCCTTTGGTACGGGCATGAGCAGTCCAGGCCAAACCACCCTCCATCTCCAGCAGTTTTAGCATATCGTCTTTGTCACCGATGTGATATATCCTTCCATACACAGGGTGTTCCTCATACAATGGCTGTCCTTTTTTACGCTGCATGATCCAGTAAACCTGCTTAGGGAAAAACTGCAGCCAATGCCCGCCAAAAAATTCATTTGGCTCTTCACCAGGCAGTAATAGAAACCCGTCATCCGAGTATTGCTTACACATATCAAAAAGTGTCTTCAGTTCCAGTAACCTTAGTTCATCTGGTCCTTTAGGATGAGCGGTGTAGTGAAATTCAGCTAAATGTACAATATCAATGCCCGTACTCTTGAATACCTTCATGAAATCCGGAACTTCAGGCAATTCCCTGTTGGCCATCAAAACCTTCATCACTATTTCATTGTGGAAGTGGCTCGACATGGTTTTGAATCCCGGCAACTTTGCATAGGAGTCATTATTGGTAAATTTCTTTACCTCAGTAAAAGCAGCTTCACCCAGCTGATCACTCAACAGGCAAAAGAAATTCATCCTTTGCTTCGTTTGTGGCGGCGCATTGAACCAGGGCACAAACCGGTTATCCCCCTTCAAATCCTGTCTGATACCAATTCCATACCCATCAAGCATTTTTCTATATTGAGTACCATGCCATGTAAATTTCAGGTTGAAGGCCTCATCCAGCGGGTAGAAATACTGGTGCGGAGCAGGGAAAATCGCCAGCGTACCAGAGCCATTGCTGGCTGCAATTGTGCGGTATTTCACAGCAAGGTTCACCGCAGTGTCCGTTTTATTTACAGGAGCATCAATTAATTTTCCTTCTGTGGTTATGGACGAAATCGTTTTCCAGGCATTCTTAGTATCCATCAAACCCGCATCGTAAACAATTGCAGTTGCATCTTCCTTCGTGCTCATCACAGCAGCCACATTGAACAGCGGACTACCGTTATAAAAAGTAATTTCCAAATCACCGGCGAAACGATCTGCGCTCAGGGATGATACCGTTAATACCGTTCTGCTCCCGATACTGGTTACCGAGAAATTATTCTTTTGCAACTCAATGGGGTAAGTTTTGTAAGGCTTCAAGGGAACCTTATCAAAAAAGATCATCCATCCATTTTGCGACATTAAATCTCTTTTTCCAATACTCAATAAAAATGCTGGATCTAAATCTGTTGCAACGACCTTTGAGTTCAGTTGAATGCGCTTAAATAAGGGCTCACCTTTTCGCATATTGAACTCGATTTTACCCTTACTATTCGCACCTGTAGGCCAGGTGATTTCCAGAATATCCTTGTCAACTTTTACAGAAGCTTCATTCTTTTTGCTGAATTTTTCAGTATTTACTTTAGTCTGCGCAGCTACTAAACCAGCTTGTAGAAAAAAAATAAAAAGTATCAGTTTAGGATTCATACATATTTGGTTTGATCCCCTAACATACAATTTTTTTCTTGTCATTCAACCCCACGAACCTGCATTGGGACTATATAAATCGTTTTACCTGAGGTTATGAAAAGTTGTTTCCGGTCTTTACCAACAAAACAAACATTGCCTGTCCAGCCCTTCAGCGGAACATGAGCGAGCTGCAACCCCTCTTTATTGAACACCGTCACGCCATTCCCTGTAATATAAATGTTACCGTCTTCATCTAGCGTCATCCCATCCGATCCTTTTTCAAACATCAGCTTTTTATCACCCAGTTTACCGTCTCCGATGATCTCGTACCGGTATGTTTTCTGGGCGCCCAAATCCGATACATATAAATACTTTCCATCAGGGGTACCCACAATGCCATTAGGCTGTTTCAGATCATCCAGTGCAAGCGTCAACTGCTGCTTTTTACCTGCTGGCAGATAGTATACGTTCTGCTTTTCTAGTTCAGGCTGGTTTCTGGTCCAGTAATCACGTTGATAATAGGGATCAGTAAAATAAATGCCTCCCTTTTTATCTACCCACAGGTCATTTGGCCCATTCAGCTTCTTGCCATCAAGATCTGTTATTAATACCTTGATTTTACCATTTTTGCCAATGGACCACAACTGGTTTTGCTCATCAGCACACACCAGCAGATTACCCGAACGGTCAAAATGCAAGCCATTGGCTCTGCCTGATTTTTCCATAAAGACCGACAGTTTACCATCAATTCCGTATTTCCATATCTTATCGTTGGGCTGATCAGTAAAAAATACCTCGCCTTTTTTATTCACAGCGGGTCCCTCGGTAAAAGCAAACTGATCTGAGATTAACCTGATACTATCGGGATTAAATAATTGCGCATTACTAATGGTACTACTCATATTTAATAACAGCGGGATTATAAAAAAACATCTGAACATCATATCATTAAATATATGATTTATTTCTTTCTACTCGCCTTAAATGTTCCATTAGGCTGGATGAACACAACAGTCTCTGCTTTTCCACTATTTTTTAGTTCAAATTTCACCTGATATCCATCTAATATTTTTATTTTAAAATCATGTTCATCAGATGCTATTAATTCATATTCTGGTTGCCCAGGCATATAAACATACAATGCCTTTTCCTTAACGTAAACTTTCACCTCTATGGTTCCAAGCATATATTCCCCGGTATATCTTGATAAGGTGTTCACATCAACTTCTCTTGGCTTGCGGGTAAAAACGGTATGTTTCATTCCATATTCAAAAGGCACTGCAATGTTGGCTATTTTACCGTCCATACCTGTAGAAAAATTAAAGCGAAGCGTACTTGAAGACGTGTCAGGCTTTCCGTTTATGTTGACGTTTCTCCACTCAAAAATATCATAATGATAGTGCTTCAGCCATACTTTACTCTTACCTACTTTTGCAAACAGTGAATCATTTCTAAGCGTGATGTCTATGACTCCATATGCAGGATTATCAAATAAGCCGGTATAATCCTTAAATGGATGAGATGGACTTGTATTTAAAACACGATGACCATCAGCTTCCTTCTTTACACTTTTATCTTTTTCCTTCGCTTCTCTACCCTCCCGCAGCGCTTTGCCATTCCAGTCAATAGGATTTAACTTGAGCAGTTTATCCGCAATGCTATTGAGTACAATTCCCGGAACCTGCGAAACATTTTGATTGGTCAATATGACAACTCCAAGTCTGTCTACAGGAAAGAATGAAACACTTGCTGAAAACCCATCAATATTTCCCCCATGCTGTACTTTATAATGTCCCCGGTAGGAGCTGATCATCCAGCCCAAACCGTAATTCATCATATAAATATCTTTTTCATCACTAGGTAGCCCTCCTGCCATCACCATTTGCGAACTAGCAGCTTCGCCAATATATTCAGATGCCAAAACTTGCTTTCCTTTATAATATCCCCCCGATATCCATAGTTTTAACCAATTTGCCATATCATTAGCACTGCTATTTATACTTCCAGCCGGACCCATACCGTCAATATTATAATAGTCCATCTTCTTTATAACCTCCCCGTCTAGCCCATATGGCAGCGAGGCATCAATATCCTTTTTAAACACTTCCATTTCAGTATTGGAACGCATCATGTCCAAAGGAACAAAAAACCGTTCTTTTATATTCTGCTCCCAGGTTTTGCCAGTTAGCTTCTCTGCAATCATACCCTGAGCCAAAAACATATAATTATTATACTGCCACTTCTCCCGGACACCGGCAGTCGGCTCCATATACCTCACTCTGCTGATCAGACTGTCGCGGTTACTGGTATTAAACCTATACCAGGAAAAATCATAGCGTGACAATCCTGTACGATGGGTCATCATGTCGCGCACAGTGATCTGATTATTCATATTGTCGTTAAAAAAGCGCAATTGGGGAAGATAGGATATCGCATTTCCATCAAAGGATAATTTTCCTTCTTTTTGCAACAATCCTAGCAAAGCGGAAGTAAAAGCTTTCGTACTGGATCCTATCGCAAAAAGTGTATTTGGGGTCACCGGCTTTTTATTATCCAGATCTCTATAACCAAACCCTTTACTGTAGATGACCTGATCACCTTCTACTATTGCTACAGAAAAACCTGCGATGTGCTGATCTTTTAAGACTTTATTGAGTAGAGTATCCAGACCTTCTAAACGCGGATCAATTGGCTTGACATTTTCTTGTGCGACAGAAAGGAAACTAATAGCTGAAAATAAAATAGAAGTGATGAAGTTTTTCATTTGTGTAAAAAAATGAGTTAAAGTGTCATGTTGATATATCTATTGACGTCAGAACACGAACAATAGTTACACCGATATTGGACTATTTTCTTGTACGCTATTTTTTATGATTGTTAAAAGAAAGCTTTCGACATACAACATAACGAAAAGCCCCTTTCAACTTTGTTGAACGGGGCCTCGTATATATATTCTTATTCTGTTCTTAGGCTGTTGCCAGCTTGGCTATATTTCTATATGGGAATTCGCTGAAGATGTGACGACGTGCAAATCTTCCTGGCGAATCAGCATTTACCAATTTTACGTAAACTGCTTTTGGTACACCGAAGTATTCATAAGCACTTCCGTCAAGGAAATGGACAGTTAACACCAATCCGGCCCAGTTGTAATCTGCAATACCACAAGTTGCTGTGGTTTGATCATACTCTTCTTTGGAAATCGCAAGTGTTTCAGGGGCAATGCTTACCAAAAAGTGGTAGGCTTCTATGATCTCTTTACTTTTAGTCTCTGCTTCCAACTTTGCTTCTTCGCTATCCTGAAACTTATCAGGGTGCCAGTCTTTCATTAAATTCCTGTAAATGGTCTTCAATTCTTTTAATTCGGCATCCTTCTGTACACCCAATAACTTTCTGTAATCTACTATCTTCTTCATAAAATTTGCGCAAAGGTACGGCAAATCTTTATGTAATCATATTATTTTCAATTAATTATAAAAGCGGCAGGTTTTCACCCGCCGCTTTATCCCTAACCCATCCAATCTATCTTATTTTGCTATACCAGCCAGTTGATCTGCCGGTAAAGACGGAGAATCTTGACGATTTGTTTTTAGACTTACGAAATCTCCGAACTTAACATTCTTCATATTACTGGCCAGCAGTGTATGTTCATTTGCCGAACCGCTCATTTTCAACTTCGCATCATCATTCACCACCGTATATAAGCTACCTGTAATTGCACTTACTTTTGCCTTTGCGCTCTGGCTCAGAAAAACCTGAAGGTATTTTACATCAAAGTTATTGCTGGTTACTACTACTGAGCTTCCCGCAGCTTCTATCCTTTGCAGGTCTTTTACCGAAACCTTAATGGTTACTTGTCCGTCAGCCATAGAGTTGACATATAAAGTTTGCCCTTTACTGGTCACAAATGTTTTATCTGAGTTAAAATTCTCATCTACAAACACGCCCTCATTTTCACTCTGCGTCAGGATGATCTTTACATTTCCGCCAACCCAGATTTTGTTAAAGCCATTTTTTACTGTTTCAATTTTTATGGTGTTGGCAGCTAAAGATGTCATTGCTGAAGAAGTTAAAAGTACTGCTGCGAATACTGTGTAGAATAATGTTTTTGTTAAAGTTTTCATGATATAATATTTTAAAGTTTTTCTTATTGTTTGTTATTAAGACGACCTCGGGCGACAAACGTTTCAGCGATTTTCGTCGTATTATACCAGCTTTGGAGACTTCACGACCAACGCCTGAAATTATTCGACCAACTCCCTGTAATTTTTTTTCATTTGTAAAAACAGACTGCCATAGGGTTGTCAGTGGCGGTAGTTTTCTTTGTATAAGAAATCATAGTTAACCTTAAAAACATATCATGGAAACTCAAAACAACCACACAGCAACACTTTCAGCGCCTTTATTCATTTCTCCTTCTGATCTCTTAAGTTCATGGCTGGGACATCGCCGACTAACAAAACGTGTTATAGAAGCTTTTCCAGAAGACAAATTCTTTGATTACAGCATCGGAGGAATGCGAACTTTTGCCGACATGATGAAGGAAATCCTGGATATCTCGGGACCTGGTGTAAAAGGAATCGCTACAGACGAGTGGCCGGCGGGCAGTAATTGGGACCACAACGCAAAAGCTGTAGCATCCACCAAGGCAGAATTCCTCGCATTATGGGATGATGCAACTGAACAGATCAGCGCTTATTGGCCACAGATCAGCGAAGAACGCTTTCAGGAAAATGTACTGGCGTTTGGCATGTACGATGGTCAGGCTTTTTCTACGATCCTTTATTTTATAGACAATGAAATCCACCACCGTGCCCAAGGGACTGTGTATTTGAGAAGTTTAGGTATAGAGCCACCTGCATTCTGGAACAGGGATTAGGTGTTTGTTTATCGTTTTCGTCATCCTGAATTATTCAGTAGTACTTATTGATTTTGGTCTTTATGAGCACTACGTGGTTTATTTCAGAATCCCGCGCATGCTATTTACACCTGCTCAAACGGGATCCTGAAATAAATTCAGGATGACGTAGTGCTTATTCTGGCGCGTTATAAAGCTGAATGGCAGAAAGCACCGGACAAGCATTTGCCTCCAGTATCTTCACACGGATTTTACTTGTTTTAATAGTCGGGAATGATAATATGCGTTTATGACCAATGGTAGTCTGTTTATCAATCTGCTCGAAATCTTTTCCATTCCAGTATTCCACCGAAAAAGATTTAACACGTTGTCCTAACGCAATATATTCTTGTAAAACAATGCGATTTAGATCTGTTTGCTTACCGAGATCAATAACCAATGACGCACTTTTAACACCATCTTTAGCCGCCCAATAAGTATTGGCATTACCGTCAGTAAGATTTTGAGCTGAAAACTGTTTGGAAGCACCTCTTAAATCAGAAGCAGTAACTTTTTTACCTTTAGCCAAATCTGTTTTAAAAGCCGCATCGATTACTCTTTTGAATTCCATTAAACGGGTCGAGTCATTTGGATGAATCAATCCGTCACGGTTTACCGGCACATTTAAAAGCAGGTTGCCATTACGTCCTATTGAAGTGTTATAGATAGATACCAATTGCTCTACAGATTTAACTTTATCATCAGTAGCTGCACTATAAAACCAGCCCGGTCTGATCGAAACGTCTACTTCCGCAGGAATCCAGTGTTCGCCATTTTCATTACCTGTATTCAATACGTCCGTGGACGGAGCCTCAGCACCTACACCAAAACCAGTTGTATTTAAAGTAGACCAATTCGTTTCTCCTGCAACACCTCTTTCATTGCCCATCCACCTTGCACCCGGACCGATGTCACTAAATATGACAGCCTGAGGCTGATTTTTATACACTGCTGCATAGAATTTCTTCCAGTCATAAGGCTGCTTCTTATCACCGCCATTTGCTCCGTCAAACCATTGTTCGAAAACCGGACCATAGCTGCTCAAAACTTCATTCAGGGTACTGGCAAATACGTCATTGTATTTTGGAGTACCATAATCAGGATGGTTACGATCCCAAGGCGAAAGGTATACGCCAAACTTCAAACCATACTCCTTGCAGGCAGCAGAAAGCTCTTTTAAAACATCTCCTTTACCATCCTTCCATGCGCTTTCTCTTACGGTATGCGTGCTGAATTTACTTGGCCATAAGCAAAATCCGTCATGGTGTTTCGCTGTGATAATAATAGCTTTCATCCCGGCAGCTTTTGCTGTACGTGCCCACTGTCTGGCATCCAGTTTCTTAGGATTAAAAATCTTAGGATCTTCATCGCCATGCCCCCATTCTTTATCGGTAAATGTATTTGGGCCAAAATGGATAAACATATAATATTCCATGTCTTGCCATGCCAGCTGATGCTTAGTTGGCAATGCGCCATAAGGAGCAGGCGCCTGCTGTGCAAAGGTCGCAGTTGTGCCCAGCAAAGAGAGCATGATTGTAGTCGTAATTTTTTGTATTGGCTTCATAACGTTTGGTTGATCATACTAATAACTAAAAATGCAACATAACGGGTATTAATAATTGTATGAATTTGCCATTAAATTAAATGATTTTGGCATGATTTCAAACAAAAGCCGGAATAGCTAAAACTTATCAATCCACAAAGTGTTTTTAAACATAAAAATATGGCAACAGTCATGGATCACTATAAACAAACCGACACGATGGAATTACATGAAACTAATCTGAAATTGAGATCTGGTAAATTTTCAATAGAAAAACATCACTATGAAAATATAGGACTAACAGAACGAATGGTATCCATGTTTCTAAGTGGTATTTTGATCAGCAGGGGTATTAAAAGGCCTTTCAAAGGACAGTTTCTATACGGTACTTACCTCGCCTATAGAGCTTTTACAGGTCGGTGCCTGTTATACGAAAGGCTTGGAATTGATGCCAGTAAACCAAGAGCTATCAATGTACGCGGGGAATTTGAAATAGACAAACCCGCAGCAGAGGTATATGCCTACTGGCGAAACCTGAATAATCTACCGGGAAGTATTAAACATCTTTTGAACGTTAAAATCAAAGACAACCAGCTTTCACACTGGAAAGCAAATGTAATTGGAAACTTATTTTCTATTGATTGGGACGCTGAGATTGTAAAGGACGAACCAGGGCGCCTAATTGGATGGAAATCTATTCAAGGCTCATTAATTCATCATGTGGGCAGGGTACAATTTGAAGAAACAACCGACGGAAGAGGTACCAATCTTAAAATTGTGCTGTCTTATCACCCACCTATCGGAGGTATTGGTATTGGACTGGCCCAGTTGTTAAACCCCTTCTTTGAAAGTCTGCTAAAAAAAGAAATCAAAAGCTTCAAACATAGTATCGAGGCGACTTAAGCCATCCCCATTTTAGCAAAAATTACCAGGATAAATGCCAGCGCATAAAAGGCAATAATTGCAATGGTTAAAATACCCCAGAATTTGAAAAAGGACTTCATTTTGCTCATGGCAATCGCCAGGCTCTCCTGCTCTGCATAAAGCACGGCATTTTTTGCGGCGGTTGAATATTTAAAAAGCATCAAACTCGGATAAAAATAAAGCAGGGCACTAAGCAAGCAAAATACCGTTAATACTGTACTGCCCAAAGCCGCAAACTGTGCGCCTCCTGGCGTCTGGTTTAAGGCGGTTTCAAACGCAGATGCACTAAATGCAAGCATAATTAACCATCCGGCCACAACAAAACCTACGACCGATAGAAACTTTGCCCACTTTGCAGTTTCGTAAATGTAACTGCGAATATCTTCTGTAACGATTAGTTCATCAACTTCCTTGTTCTTGTCCGATACTGTTTCATTAAAATCATTCATATTTCTGTTGTATTACATTTAGGGGCTTTTCGCTCTGCTAAACATAAAGAATATTTTTAAAAAATTGATACCTTTGCGCCAAATCAAGAAAAAAATCATACATGGCATTACAATGTGGTATAGTAGGTTTACCAAATGTTGGAAAATCTACCTTATTTAACTGTTTATCAAACGCAAAAGCTCAGGCAGCTAACTTTCCTTTCTGTACAATAGAACCAAATATTGGTGTAATAACCGTTCCGGACGACAGACTGACTAAACTGGAAGAGCTAGTTAAACCAAACCGTGTAGTGCCTAATACTATTGAGATTGTAGACATTGCAGGTCTGGTTAAAGGCGCATCTAAAGGCGAGGGTCTGGGGAATCAATTCCTTGGAAACATCAGGGCTACCAACGCAATTATCCATGTTTTACGTTGTTTCGATGACGGAAATGTTATTCACGTGGATGGTTCTGTTGACCCGATCCGTGACAAAGAAATCATCGATACAGAACTGCAGCTTAAAGATTTGGATACTGTTACAAAACGTATTCAGAAAGTTGAAAAAATGGCTAAAACCGATAAGGATGCCAAAAGAACTTTTGATGTCTTGAGTGTGATCAAAACTCATATAGAATCAGGCAAATCAGTACGTTCAGCAGCAGTTGAAGCCGATGACTTTGAATTCATTCAGGATTTAGGCTTACTTACCCAGAAACCGGTAATGTACGTATGTAACGTAGATGAAGGTTCTGTAATCGATGGAAATGCGTATGTAGAACGTGTTAAGGAAGCTGTTAAAGACGAGAATGCTGAAGTATTGGTGATCTCTGCTAAAATAGAATCAGAAATTGCTGAGATGGATAGCTATGAAGACCGCCAGGAATTCCTTGCTGATCTGGGATTGACTGAATCTGGTGTAAATAAACTGATTCGTGCAGCTTACAGGTTACTAGACCTATATACCTATTTCACTGCAGGTGTGCAGGAAGTAAGGGCATGGACGATTACCAAAGGATTTACTGCTCCTCAGGCTGCCGGCGTAATTCATACGGACTTTGAAAAAGGTTTTATCCGTGCAGAGGTAATTAAATATACTGACTTTGTAACGCTTGGATCTGAGGCCGCATGTAAAGATGCCGGTAAACTTGGTGTAGAAGGAAAAACTTATGTCGTGGAAGATGGTGACATCATGCACTTCCGTTTTAATGTTTAACTACTGATAAGAATATATAAAAAAAGCTCCCGGTTGTTTGACCGGGAGCTTTTTATTTAAGAACATATTAGTAAGTATGGGCAATATACTCGTTATCTACTGTTCCGTCTTCATATAAAGTGAGCATTGCATATCCAGGGGGCGTTTCTAAATAATAACCCCGTCCGGCAGATTCTGCATCCCCCTTACCCCACCAGAAACCACTCATTGCGCCATTACAACAATATAAAACATCATTATAATGGGTGTTATCAGATAAGTGGTTATGACCGCTCAGACAAACCCTCACCTTGTCTTTATGTTTATAAAACAGATCTTTTAGTTTCTTACAATCAGAGTGGCCGCCACCGACAAGAGCCTGAGTAGTTCCTAAAATTGGATAATGCGACATCAATAAGGTTGGTGTAGAAGCCGGTAGTTTATCCAGTTCTTTCTCCAGCCATTCGTATTGCTCTTTATCTAGCGAGATGTTGCCATTATTCCCGTCTAGTACAATAAAATGCCAGTTCTTCTTTGTAAAACTGTAGTATCTGTTAGGAATTTTCAAACGTTTAACCACATAGCTTTTTCCATACATTTCGTGGTCTTTTGAGGGAGCTTTCCACCAGGAATCATGGTTACCAATACAACTATGTACTTCGTATTTGTCCAGTACTTTTAAGCAATCGTCCCAAATACTCCATTGTTTGATTACCTGATCATACACAACATTGTCATACGATGCATCACCAATAGAGTCACCACCATTCAAAAAGAAATCAGGTTTATGTTTATCAATGATATGCTTTAAGCATTTTTTAAACCGTTCAGGGGCATGCTCACCTTCTCCAATGTGGACATCGGTGATATGCGCCACTGTAAGCGCCACTTTTTTCTTTTTAGCAACCTGATTTTCCGGTACTGCGGCCACAGAAGGCCGGGCACCGCACACCATTGCACCTGCAGCCAATCCCACCGCTTTAAGTAAAGATCTTCTTTTGATGTTTTTCTGTTCCATATAAATAAGTGCTTTAACCTACCAGCCAAATATTTGTTTAAGTGCTGGATTCAATACCGTTTGTTGCTGAGGAATTGGACGATAATAATACTTAGGCTCCTCAAACTTACGGGTAACAGACTCTGTTACTATTGCTCCTCCGGCAGTTCCGTTTTTCAAGAATACTGTCGCATCCGATCCTATTGTACCCGTACGGTAATAAACAAGAGTTACTCCCAATGAATTTTTCTCTTTTTGTGCTTCCGATGGAATCGTTAGCGATCTGTCTATCAGGATAATGTCCTCAATCCCATCACCGGTTATATCATATTTACCAAGGCCTGCGAAATACATCCCTTCCGGACTCTTAGTCAGTAATTTCCCGGCTTTCCAGCGCATTAGATCGTCATATCTTGAATTTTCAAATGCAAACTCAACCCTGCGCTCTCTCCTGATCTCGATGATCACGCCTTTATTTGATTCGATATTGTCAAACTGCTGTTGCAACACAGGATCAGGATTTGCATTTGCCAGAGCCAGATTAAGGTCTGGTAGGCCCGCCCTCTTTCTCAGCAGATTAACAGACGCATCTAATTGTGTCTGGTTTAAGGTCCCAAGTTCAGCGAGGGCTTCTGCATAGCTCAACAACACCTCAGCATAGCGATATACCGGGAAATCTACACTGTTCAGAATGATATTATCAGTACTATTCACATATCCCTTTAATTGGTGATAACCGGTAAAGTTTTTATTGAGCCTTTGCAAATAAGGCTTTGCATCAGGAACCCTGATCCATCCCGGATAAACCAAAGTTTGTGACAAACGGGGGTCTCGGTTTTCAAATTCCTTTACGAAGTCAAATTTATCATAACCCGGAAGATCTGTAAAGCGGGTACCATCTTTCATCAGATAAGTTTGAACCAAGTCTCTGGCCGGTGCCTGCTCATAATCACCAAATACAACGCCATTTACATTCTGCGATCTGTTCTTAGCCTGATCAAAGATATTGTTTAAGATGACTTCATTATTACCACTTAAATCCTGACTCGAGAACAACGTCGCATAATCCTGTAGTGGCTTACCTGTGTTGTAAATAGAGAATTTTTTTGCCGTAATTACTTCTCCGCTTACCCTGGCAGCAGTCTCCAGAAATGCATTTGCTGTAGCCTTTGAGTTAAGTTCATTATGGTATCTACGAAAAGTCCCTTCATAAAGCGCTGCGCGGATGTATAAAACAGCTGCAGACCATTTGCCTGGAGTTCCGACAGGTACACTTTCCCTCACATTCTTATAGGCAAAATCCAGATCAGCCATGATGCTATCCATCACCAATGCACGCGAATCACGTGGTTTAAACAACTCCTTATCATCCGGGTTTAATGTCCCGGAATACCATGGAACGTCAGAAAAGCGCTTCACTTTATCCAAATAAAACTCTGCACGGTAATACCTCGCTAAGCCCACGTAATGCCTTTTTACATCAGAACTGATGTTTGCCTTATTGTAATTTTCCAGAAAGTAATTGATGTTACGAAGCCTTGTCCAGCTCCATCCCGACGTGATGTTCTGCGCGCTGGTATTGCCCCCCATTACATTTTTTACCTCAACTGATGCAGTAGTGGCGACGTTATCACTACTTTGATCGTTCAGGTAGCTATTTCTGTCGGGCAGCGACAACAGGCCATTTACGTACAACGCAAGATCTTCTTCCGTTTTAAAGAAAAGGTCTGGGGAAATAGAAGTTTGCGGGAAACGACTCAATTCACCTTTTTTACAGGCCCCGATTGCGATTGCAGCTATCGTGAGCAGTATATATATATTCTTCTTCATGACTATTTTTTAAATTGTAAAACTCAGATGATTAAAAGTCCAGATTTAAACCCACTGCATATTTTCTTTGGAAAGGATACGCCCAGGCACTGGAACCCTGATTTACTGCTTCGGGATCTATGTATTTCTTGATGGTCGAAAATTCATAAAGATTTTCTCCTGACACGAATACGCGCAAACGGCTGATATTAATACGTTTCGTCAATTTAGCCGGAAGAGTATAACCCAAGGCGATGTTCTTAACTCTTAGATAAGCACCGTTTAGCAGGTATTGCGTTTGTGGAATATCCAACCCTGCACCATAATTTGCATCTGCCAGCCATGATTGTAACACAGGATAATAAGAATCAGGATTTGCATCAGCTAAGCCCGCAGCAATATAGGAAGCAGAGTGTTTTGCCCTTTGCTCGGGAGAGTCAGCAGCGGCTCTGTAGTAGTCCAGATTCCATGGATACACATTGGCATAAGGCTGCTGATACGGCCCCCAGAATAAATAATGGTGAGGATAAAAATCTCTTTTTAACACACCCTGAAGGAATACCGAAAGGTCAAAACCATTCCAGTCCATGTTCAGATTAGCACCAATGCTATATCGGTCAGTACTGTTACCAATAACCTTAAGGTCCTTCGGATCATCTGAACTTAGTCCCCGCTCGATCTTTTTATTTCCATCAAGATCTTTGTATTTAGGCCAACCGTTAATGATATCCAGCGCGCCCCACGGTATGAGACTGGTTTCATCTAAGGCATCTATTTCTGCCTTACTTTGGAACAACCCATCATTTTCAAGTCCCCAGATTTCTCCAATCGTTTGGCCTATGCGGTAAGACGAAAACAGGTTTTGATCATTTTTAAATTTGGTGATCTTTGAGCGGGAATCAGATAGGAATATTTTAGTCTGAAAATTAAATGGTTTAGAGCCAATATCAAATCTGTCTTTATACGTTACCGACAATTCCCATCCCCTGGTTCTAAGGTCTGCAGCATTTTGAGCAGGAACAGAGGTACCCAACACTCCCGGTAATTCTTGTCCGGCAACCAGCATACCTTTGGTATCACGAATAAAATAATCGAAAGCGATCTGGAATTTATCATTTAACAAACCAATATCAGTCCCCATATTGAGGGTTGACACTTTTTCCCAGGTATAGGTTTCCGGATTGATGAACAATTGTGGCGCACCGGTAATAATCTGACGCTGAGCTCCATCTATTAAATAACTTGAAGGACCAGCTGGTAATGTTTGAATATAGGCGAAATTCCCTACGTTCTGATTACCCAGATCACCATAAGAAGCTCTTAAC
Organism: Pedobacter frigoris; assembly: GCF_032678645.1. Classification (GTDB taxonomy): domain Bacteria; phylum Bacteroidota; class Bacteroidia; order Sphingobacteriales; family Sphingobacteriaceae; genus Pedobacter; species Pedobacter frigoris_A. The sequence goes on along the minus strand of NZ_JAVTSP010000006.1, from coordinate 158,618 downwards.
TTGAAGGTTGAAAGCACGGGTGCAAGTGGTTTAAAGAACTCCTCTGAACTTGCTATCCAGGCCAATGACGCCGACGGGAAAAAGCCCCATCTGCTTTGCGTTGGAAAACGGGATGAGCCATCATAACGTCCTGTACCTTCTAAAATATAACGATTTTTATAGGTGTAGTTTAACCTGCTGAATACACTATTAGTGGCGTATGATTGATAAGATGTACCTATTGTTGCTGCGCCTGTAGTTAGCCCCAGATATGGCAATGAAGATGAGATCAATACATCCCTTTGCGCATTTACAGTTGAATAATTATAGTTTTCACTATTAAATCCGACCATCGCGCTTAAAGAATGATCTCCCAACGTCTTTTTATAAGTGGTGTACAAGTTGAAAGCATTGTTATATAGATAACCATTGCTTTCACTCACATAACCATTGCCTCCCTCTTCTCTGATGTCTCCAGGGCCATAGCCGATTTTATATTTCTTAGAGTCGTTATGGTATTTCCATAGTTCTCTTTTAAAAGAAGCATCACCATTTACCTGCAGGTCTCCATTCAGAAAAGTAGCTACCGCACCTGTAATATTTTGAAAACCGAACATATTCTGAAGATTGCCACCTCCATCTACCAATCTGGCTGCAAGCCTGCCTGCATCCGTGTTTGCCCAGGATCCATCCGGATTCTTAGCAACGTCAGTTGGTCTCAGGTAGTAAAGATCTGTGATACTGGTGTTGGGCAATGCCCTTTTTGTTTCATAAATATTTAGGTTGTTGTCTACCTTAAGCCAGCTCAAAGGAGAAAAACCCACTCTTGATCTCAATCCATACCGATCCCAGAAATCAGGGGCAAGCTTATTCAGTCCATTTTCCTTTGCGTAATCAGCGGAAAGATAATAGGTAAGCGGCGTATTATTTAACAAAGCACCCCCTGATAAAGACAATGTATGGTTTTGAGACACACTTGCATCATTAAAAAAGTAGCCATACCAGTCGTTACTGCCCATGTAAGCCCATCTTTTTGGGTCTGCAGGATCAAGCCGGGTATCCGCAATGGATGGATTGTCTGATCTTTCCTTAGCCCATTTATAGTACTCATCGGAATAATTCACATAATCCCATGGGGTGTTATCGGTAGAAGTTTCCAAAACCCTGGAGAATATATAAGGATCTGTAACAGGCTTTGGCAATACCGTAGGTTTACCCCAGGAGGTAAAAGCATTGTAACTAATGGTCTGTCTGCCGGAGGCTCCTTGTTTGGTGGTGATCAGGATTACCCCGAAAGCAGCTCTTGCTCCATAAATAGCAGCAGAGGCAGCATCACGCAAGACCGTAAAAGATGAAATATCGGAAGGATTTAACCTCAGCATGTCATCATTACTGGTCGCCGGGATCCCATCGATAACCACCAGTGGCGCTCCACCATTAATAGAAGTAAAGCCGCGTATATTGATTACGGGTACTGAGCCCGGAGATCCGCCACCATACCTGATATTTAATCCCGGACTGATCCCCTGCAATCCCTGCATCACATTGGCAACCGGCCTGGATTCCAGTTCCTTTCCGGAAATCTGATCTATTGCTCCTGCAATATTAATTTTCTTTTTCGTTCCGAAACCCACTACAACAACTTCGTTAAGATCACCAAAGTCAGGGGTTAAGGTTACGTTTAATTGTGTTTTACCATCCAGGTTAATTTCCTGTGGTTTATAACCGATGTAGGAAAAAACAAGAATAGCCTTTGGGCTAACATTTGCCAGGGTGTAAATACCATTTGAATTTGTTGCCGTGTGTAGGGTCGTACCCTTAACACTCACATTGACTGACGGAATTGGCCCCTTGGTATCAGCATCCGAAACTTCACCCTTTACGGTGATGTTCTGAGCAAAACCCTTTGCCGCAAAAAGCATGAGACAAATCATTAGTAGCTTTTTTTTCATAATTGAATTAAGATTAGGTTTTATTTGGTTTAGTATACAATACTGTTTAGACGGTGCTAAGGTCTGGGTACAATATTAATATTAGGTTAGAACTAAATTAATAAATTAATTGAACATACATTCAATCTATAAAAATAAATTTGTATAATAACATTACTTTTGAGTAGTTTGGATGATTCAGAAATTTTAACATGGGTAGAAAAAGCCTTAAGGGGGCAAGACAGCTAGAAATTATAAAGATATTTTATAAGGTTGCTAAAAAAGAGGGCTATGAGAACACCTCAATAGCCAAAATAGCCAAAGTAATGGACATCAATCCGAGTCTGATTATACATTACTTTGAAACAAAAGAAGACCTAACCTATGGCTTAATCGATTACATCCTCGAACGGTATTTATTAATCTATACTATTAAAGACAAAGAGGGTGTTACGCTTTCAGATTTACAGAAAACCATTGAAATGCTTTTCTCTAAAAAATGGAATCTTCTTTTTGACGATGGTTTATTTTACACCTTTTATGCTTTAGCATTCAGGGAAAAAAAGATCAAAGAAAAATACAAGTCGATATTAGACTCTCTCCGCTTTGCACTCGCTTCAATGATAGAACGTTGTAACGAGAAAGAGTTTACGAAAGTAGAAGACCCTAAAACCGCAGCCGATCTGATCTTCGTATTAGTAGATGGTGCGTATTTTTATCTTTCGCTGGAAAGCGATAAAAAAGCCTATGCAGAAAGGTTGCACTATTATAAGAATAAGGCTTACCAGATTTTAGGAATAGACCCGCTATTGCTTGCTGACCTTATCCCTGCTCCTTAGGTGACGGGCAAGTGAATAAACACCAATAAACATCCAAAGCAGGTTCGCTGCAGCGTTGGGGAGATCACGTGTCTCCAGTGCTGTGGCTACCAGGCACAATCCGCCAACAATATTCAACAGCTGAAAACTAAGTGATTCTGCCTGGATCACTTTCATGCTCAACAATAAATAACCTAGAGTACACAAAATTACTCCCAGCCATCCTATGGTGTTAATTAAAATACTAAACATATGGTCGACTTAATAAGCGTAAAACTACGACTTTAAATATCAGGAAATATGACTAAAGCAATACGCCTTTTAAAAACAGCATTGCCATAGAAAAATAGATGATCAAGCCGGTTACATCTACGAGGGTAGCTACAAACGGCGTTGATGATACAGCAGGGTCAGCCCCCAGTTTCTTCAGCAGCAAGGGCAGCATCGATCCCATCAGTGTACCCCAAAGTACCACACCCACCAGTGAGCAGCCTACTACAAGGCCTATCCGCGTTGGCTCTTCCAGCGACCCGGAAATGAGTTGCCAGCAAATGATCACAGAAAAGCTCAGCAGGCACAATGTCGTTCCAAGAAAAATACCGGAAAAAATCTCCCTCCGCATTACCCGCCACCAGTCTTTAATCGTGATTTCACCGAGTGCCATGGCCTGAATGATCAGGGTCGCGGCCTGAGAACCACTATTTCCCCCACTCGAAATGATCAATGGGATAAACGTCGCCAGGATTACCACTTTTTCTATCTGGCTTTCAAAATTGGACATGGCAAAAATCGTCAGTAGCTCTCCAAAGAAAAGCACGATCAGCCATACCACACGTTTTTTATACAGTTCAAAAACCGGCACATCCAGATAGGGCTCATCCAGTGCCTGGGTACCCCCTATCTTATGAATATCTTCTGTATATTCTTCATTCGCAATCCACAGGATGTCATCTACCGTAACTATGCCTAACAATACATTGTTGTCATCCACGACGGGCAGGGCCACTCTATTGTTCATCCTGAACACATTGATGGCCTCTTCCTGCGGGTCGGTTACCTTAAGTGAGATCAGACGGTGATCGGTCAGCTCTCCAATCTTCGCATCGGGGTCTGCCAGGAGGATTTCCCTGATCCTGATGTCATCCAGCAATACTCCTTCTTTATCAATCACATAGATCACATCAATGGTCTCAGAGTTTTTCCCATACCTTCTGATGTGAGAAAGTACTCGTGTTACCGTCCAGTCTTTTTTTACGGCGACGTAATCAGGTGTCATCAACCTGCCCACACTGTCTTCCTGATAACCCAATAACGACAATGCTTCTACCCTGTCTTTGGCCGGCAAAAGAATGATCAGCTTTTTAACGGCATCTCCCTTCAGTTCACTGAACAATGAAGTACGGTCGTCGGGAGGAAGCAGGTTGATCAGTTCGGCAAGTTTATTTCCTGAAAGTTTCTTGATAATTCGCTCCTGGGTAGGGAAATCCAAAATCCTGAATACGTTAACGGCACGCTTAACTGAAAGTGTATCTATAAATTTAACGGCATGTTGGGGAAGTTCGTCTATCAGATGCTCTACGTCTGAGATATTCAGATCGTCGAGATAAGCTTTTAATTGCGCATCATCTTCAAGCTCTAATAGCTTTTCGATTTCTTCAACAACCATTTCTTCCATACACCAGGGATTTTCTTTACATGACCTTATTGCCTTATTGCTGCAAAAATGCCTTTTTATTTTTAAAAAACTGGGCAATTAAACAGAATATTATCGTTTTTTTTAACTGTTCTACTTTATAAATTCCATACGGTTTTATTATCCAGATTTGTTTTCTATTTTTGCATGCGCTCGAAAAGCAATTGTCTCCGTAGTTCAATGGATAGAATTTTGGTTTCCGGTACCAACGATATGAGTTCGAATCTCGTCGGGGACACATAAAACAGTCAGGTCTTTATTAGATCTGACTGTTTTTTTGCTCCTGCTATCTGATTTATCCAGTGATAGTATAGTATTACTGAATGATCACCGATTGATAGCCGCATACAACCGCTTGTTTCCTACACTAAAAGACAAATCAGTTTAAACTCAGGTTACTGAAAACCTCAGGTCAGTACAGGATGCTAATTCAGATCGTTATGCCTATTTTTAAAATTCGAATTAACCAGATACGACATCCCAGCTATGAACAAATTCCAGATATTGGCAGCAACCCTGATTTTGGCCTTTTCAATTTTCAGTATACAAAGTGTCCGGGCCACCCAGCCGGCGCCTTCAAAAATCGACCGCAAAGCGGTAGTAACCAGACACAACATCACCATCACCAACAGATACCTGAAAGGGCCGGGTCAGGTAGGGAACGGTGAGTTTGCTTATGGCTTTGACATTACGGGTATGCAAACCTTTACCGAATCGGGCAATACGATGTCCAACTGGGGCTGGCACAAATTCCCTTTACCCACTTCGGAAACTCCTGCTGACTTTAAAGGGCAAGAATGGAATGCACAGGGTCGTATGATCAGGTACGATATCGAAAACAAGGAACAGGAAAAGTTATCCGATTGGATGAGAGGGAATCCGCAACGCATTAACCTTGGAAGACTTGGCCTCATTCTGAAAAGAAAAGATGGTAGCATGGCTGTATTAAAAGATCTGCAAAATCCCGTTCAGAAAACAGACCTCTGGACAGGAATTGTTAGCAGTACATTTGAACTGGAAGGCCGAAAGATAAAGGTGACTACCGTAGGACATCCTACACAAGACGCCATCTCCATCAAAATTGAAGCAGACAATCTAAACGACGGGCTGATCGGGGCATTCCTTGAATTTCCTTACGCTTCCATGGCTGAATTTGGAAATGGTGCAGACTGGAACAATCCAAATAAGCATATAACGAAGTCCGTATTTTCCAACGGCCACACCAATTTTCATAGAAAGCTTGATGATACTGAATATGATGTCAGGCTACAATGGAAAAACGGAGGTGCTATAAAAGAAACAAAAAAACACCGATATGAACTTCAGTTCGCAGGTAAAAACGAAGCTGAAATCAGTCTTTCTTTTTCTAAAAACCCCATAAAATCTGAGCTGTCAGGTTTCGCACAGACCAGTACAGAAAGCATCAGGAAGTGGGAGAAATTCTGGAAAAGTGGCGGGGCTATAGACCTCTCTGAAAGCAAGGATGCAAGATGGAAAGAGCTAGAAAGGCGTATCGTGCTCTCTCAGTACGTCATGGCCATCAACGAAGCCGGCTCCCTTCCTCCTCAAGAGAGTGGACTGGTCAACAATGGCTGGTACGGAAAATACCATTACGAAATGATCTGGTGGCATGGCACACATTACGCCCTTTGGGACAGGTGGCCGCTGCTAAACCCAAGCATGAAGGCTTATGGAGATCATCTGGGATCATCTATAGCAAGGGCAAAAAAGCAAGGCTATGAAGGCGCAAGATGGCCAAAAACCATTGGCGATCATGAACGCTGGGAATGGCCGTTAGACATTACGGCCTTATTGATCTGGCAGCAGCCGCATCCTATATTCTTTGCCGAACTGGACTACCGGGCGCATCCCAATGCCCAAACCCTCAGCAAATGGAAAGATGTGGTGTTGCAATCTGCCGATTTTATGGCTTCATATGCGCATTATAATAAGAATGAAGACCGCTACATTCTGGGCTATCCTCTACAGGTAGTTTCTGAAAATGCAGATCCCCGTACGACCATCAATCCAGTATTTGAACTCAGCTATTGGCGCACAGGTCTGAAAATTGCACAGGAATGGCGCAGGAGATTAAAAATGCCGGCGAATCCAAAATACACTGATGTACTGAATAAACTCTCTCCGCTTCCGGTAAAGGACGGACTGTATGTTTCCTGGGAAAACATCAATGACATGTGGAAGAATTATACTTTTGAGCATCCCGCGCTGATCGGTGCTTACGGTATGCTGCCTGGAGATGGTGTAGATGTACCGACAATGGAAAGGACACTCAAAAAAGTGGGTGAAACCTGGAAATTCAGTCATACCTGGGGATGGGATTTTCCGATGCTGGCAATGTGTGCTGCCAAACTTGGACAAGGCGATAAAGCAGTAGATTATTTACTCAACTACCCGGGATTTCGTTTGGAAGACCACGGCCTTGTAGATGGTGGCGGCCCCTTCCCTTATTTCCCCGGCAACGGGGGCTTACTCTATGCCGTAGCTATGATGAGCGCAGGATGGGATGGAGCACCAACTGGCAATGCCCCTGGTTTTCCTAAAGACGGTTCATGGGTTGTAAAATGGGAAGGATTAAAAAAAGCATTATAGCACCTGGAATAATAATTTAATTGTTAGATTATTCGTTAATTATCCCGATTCTCTTTTATAAATGTTCTATTTGTAAAAAAACGTCATGCCCTCAATTCAGAAAAAAACACCTTCGATCCTATTGGTCATTCTGGCCTTCTTTATCGTCTATACGGTCTGGGGTTCCACTTACTTTTTCATTGCAAAAGCACTGGAAGGATTTCCACCATTCTTCCTGGGAACTTTCAGGTTCATCATTGCGGGGTTGCTGTTGCTTGCCTGGTGTAAACTCAGCGGACTTGCCATATTTGACAGGAAAAGTATTTTCAACTCCGGTATAAGTGGTTTGCTAATGCTTGGTGTAGGTAATGGGATTGTGATCTGGGTTGAACAGTTTATGACCAGTGGACTAGTAGCCATAATGGTATCGTCAGCAGCAATCTGGTTTGTTATACTGGATAAAAAACTCTGGAAACAGAATTTCAGCAATAAATTTACTGCAGCCGGATTGATCATTGGTTTTCTGGGTGTAATCCTGCTTTTTTGGGAGCAGCTTTCAGGTTTTGAAGTGGGACAAGACAAAAGAACTGTGCTTGGAATGGTACTGCTAATCATTGGTCCTATTGGATGGGCTGGCGGCTCACTATATTCTAAATACCATCCTGGAAACAATACCAACCCTGCGGTTTCCACTGCCTGGCAAATGCTTATTGCAGGAGTATTTTTTCTACCAGCCAGTATTGTATCAGGAGAAATTGAGCAATTCCATTTCCAGGATGTTCCTGCATCAGCATGGTGGTCTATAGGCTACCTAATTATTTTTGGGTCAATATTAGCCTTCAGCGCTTATGTATGGTTATTACAGGTCCGCTCAGCTACACAGGTGAGCACTTACGCCTATGTGAATCCGGTTGTCGCAGTATTGTTGGCCGTATTTTTTGCTGATGAAATGATCAGTGGTATTCAAGTGATCGGGCTGATCGTAATCCTGGGAAGTGTTTTACTCATCAATCTCTCCAAGTACAAGAAATCTGTTGCGACGCAATAACATCAACAGCTTTACTCTTCTTTATCCCTGACCACCATAAAATATCTCCTGTTCCTCTTTTCCATTTTTACAACATACTCAGGAAACTCTTTACCTAAACTTCTTTGCATCAGCACGTAAAAATTGTCCTGATGCTGATAAGGAACTACCAATTTATAACAATATTTCATTTTTAGTTTCTCAGGTTCGTGCACATCAATGATGATTCGCTTCTGATTTTCCAATCTTAAAGCAAGAGCGAAAAGCTGAGCGACCGTATAATTACGAACGGTAATGATTCTTCCCCTCAAAAGTTCATTCTTATTGAAGTGATGCCCCGTCTTGTAACCTGAATTATAACCCTTAAAAGAATAAACGTAAGTTCGGGTAGCCGGGGGCTGGGGACAACCTTTCGTAGCGTAGCTGAAGCAAAAATTCAGGCAAAGCATAACCATCACGACCAATTGTATCGTTTTAATCATATTCAAAATAGTTTGTTGTCAATCATTAACAAGCCTGTTCAGGTTGAATTCCTCCGTCCGGAATTCCTCTCCTGTGTACTTACCATAGGCCTTGTAATGTGCTATTCCATTCCTGGTAATGAATAGCTGGTGTACATCCAGTTTGTTGATCGGTTTAGCCAGTGTTATCTCTTCTCCGGGTTCCAGCGTGATGAAAATATAATCCTCATGACGCCGAAGGATTTTATCGAGCAGATTGGTTGGCATAGTACCTGTATAATAGCCCAACGGTGCATCCCAATAAACATGACAATAAAAATCCCGGTTTGTTTTAAATTGACTGATCGCTTCCAAGCGCTGGTTCATTAGTGCCTTCCAATGATCTGAGGTACAGATGATGGCAAATGTAACTTCATCCCATTTACTTGTTGTACTGGCTTTTATTAGAATATATGGTGTTGGCACCTTAGATCTTTTCATACAGACTCAATTTGACTTGATAGCAAACCAATACGATACAAACATCTAAAATAAGAACGCGGTTAATTCCACACGAGCACTTATTCACCCATTTTCCCATTCATACTAAAATTCCCAGGTTCAACAGCGGGATTCTTAAGCGCTAAATACTAGATTTTGCAATGTATACTATTGGTTTATCACATACTTTTAATTTTATCAAATATACTTATAAGATAAAACACAAACCAAACATTTCCTATAAATTAATATTTTGTATGTTAATAATATATTTTGGTGAAAATGTCAATATTTTTAGGATTTTGACATTCCATGTCCGGGGGGACTTTCAGGTATCTATATCTTAAACTCAGCGGCTGACAGCATAGTATTTAAGATCGATAATATCGTTAGGCATGGGCTTTGTATTCCATGATTTGTGAATAGCAAGGGCCGCACCTACAGCAGTAGCTTGCGCCATATGTGCAGCAAACACCTCGAGTTCGGGAAATGCCCGCGCCAGAAGATTCATAAATATGGTATTTTTACTAAATCCCCCATCTACAAATATGCGTTTCACATCGGTGTCCTTCAATACCATTGTGGTAGAAATGTATTGCTGGCTTACCAGATCAAGCATTAACCGGTGGTATGCAATTAAATCTGAAGGATAACTTTGAAGGTCTCTTTCGGCGAAATCCATCATCGCCTCTCCATCCAACCCAGCCACAATTGCAGGATCATAAGCAAATGTCCGATAGCTGATCACATCACGGCCAAAATGCGAAGCAATACGTTTTACCTGCTGCTCGTGAACATACCCGGCAAATAAACGTGATGCCTTCACTGGTTTACCTTCATACTGGAGGTAGCACAGGCAATCATTTTTTAACTCTTCAGCTGTAAGTGCCGCTGAATTAAAAGGATTCAGACTGATACACCAGGTTCCTGTAGAAAGCAGGATAAAGGGCTCATTAAAACTTACAAGGTAAGGCACCAGGGCTGAGGAACTGTCGTGAAGACCAGCTCCTACGCCATAGTTGTTCCCAGGGAAATTAGCTGGCATTACGGTATCTGAAGGCACAATAGGGGCCAGTTTTTCGGTTATCCCCTCTTTAAAAACCCAATCATGGTATTCGTTTTTTGTAAAATCCCATAAATTGGTATGACAGCCAATGCTGGTGATGTCAGAATAAGCTTTTCCTGAAATGAGGTAACTCAGGTATTGTGGCAGATGGAGTGCATACCTGATCCGCCTGAACAATTCGGGCTTTTCATATTTGATTCGGTACAACTGCATTCCTGAATTCAAGCTTCCTAAAACAGGGGAAGCAGTAAGATTAGAAAAAGCTTCTTCCCCACCGTAGGTGTCGTAAAATCGCCTTTTTAGTACTTCAGGATATTCTTTTAAGTAATTATATAGAGGCGCCAAGGCTTTCCCTTCTTCATCTATGTAGACAAAACTAGCGCCATAGGTAGCAAAGTTAATGGCCCTGACTTCAAACTCCTGATTTCTGAATACTTCGCGCAGGGAATCAAAGATTGAAAGCCTCAAACTTTCCAGGTTTTCACATGGATCTCCGTCTTCATCGACCGTTTCGGTAAACCTTGCTGTCCTTTCAAAAACGATCTTATAGCGTTCATCAAACAGAAACAGCTTTTTATTGGTCTTACCCACATCAAATACCGCTACTACAGGAGTTTTTTTGTTTTCCATCCTTTATAATCCGGTAGCTACTGTTTTGTCACCGCGATTTTTGATCAGTTCTGATCTGATCTGATATTTTCTGAATGCCTCTATTGGAGCCAAAGCAGCACCAGCACGCAAACGTGCTTCCGCTACCAATGCTCTAAGGTCAGTTCTGAAAGCTTGTTGCAAAATTTCCTGACACCGCACCACATCGTTTACAGCCTGAGCCTCCTGTAGGGTTTTACGGTCTACAGAGAGTGCCTGTGCATAGGCAATCGTAATGGCTTCAACAGATTGAAGCAGGTCTTCCAGGGGATCTTTCACATTGTGTGATGCATCAATCATCCAACCCAGATCATCCTTATGATTCATTCCACGGGCATCCATCCCCTCCACCAGTTCATTAAAAATGAGGAACAACTGATAAGGCTTCATGCTTCCTGCCGTCAGGTCATCATCTCCATATTTTGAGTCATTGAAATGGAAACCTCCCAGTTTTCCTTCCATAAGCAACAGCGCCACGATCTGTTCAATATTTGCATTGGGCAGGTGGTGACCGAGGTCGACCAGCGTAAAGGCTTTAGGGCCAAGCTTGGAGGCGTATAGCAGCGACTGCCCCCAATCACCAACTGTAGTGGAATAGAAATTAGGTTCAAAGGCCTTATACTCCACAAAAACTTTCCAGTCGGCAGGCAATGCTGCATAAATTTCAGTCAGGCTGTCCAGCGTATTTTGAAAGGCTTTCCTGAAATTGAGCTGACCAGGAAAACAAGAACCATCAGCCAGCCACACCGTAAGTGCTTTGGAGCCTAGCTCTATACCCTGCCTGATGACTTCAATATTATGATCAATCGCCTGTTGCCTCACTGCTTTATCTACATGCTGCAGCGAGCCAAATTTATAGCTTAGTGCCTGTCCCTGCTGATCCTGAAAGGTATTGGAGTTCATGGCGTCAAATTTTAAGCCGTTTTGTGCAGCCAATGCTTTGATACCAGCTGTATTTTCAACGGTATCCCAGGGAATGTGTAATGATATTGCTCCGCTGGAGCCATTCAGCTTGTGGAGCAAACCTATATCTTCTATCTTTTCTTCAATATTTCTGGGTTCACCCCCTGATGAGAAGCGTCCGAATCTGGTTCCTCCGGTACCCAAAGCCCAGCTTGGAATCGCAATCTGAAAATCTACCAGCTTTTGTATGATGGATTCAGCATTGCCTACTTCTGATTTCACAAAGGAAAGCCTTTGCTCATGTTTAGCGAGTAGCTCACTGTTATGCGATTCTATGTGATAATTCTCAAGTTTCATATCTATTTATTTTCTAACGAACAAAAGCATTGGCAACACCCCCGTCCACATTCAATACATTACCGGTTGATTTATTCAACAGACCTCCTGTAAAAGCAAAACAAGCATTTGCAATGTCTTCCGGCAGGATCATTTCATTTAGCAAGGTACGCTTTGCATAGAAAGCGGGCAACTCTTCTACAGTAATTCCATATGCCTTGGCCCTTCCTTCTGCCCATGCCCCTTCCCATATCTTGCTATCAGAGATCACTGCATCTGGATTTACGGTGTTCACACGGATGTGATCCGCCCCCAGTTCTGCTGCATTTAACCTGCTCAAATGAAGCTGTGCCGCCTTGGCTGATCCATAACCAGCATTGTTCGGGCCGGATACCAGGGCGTTTTTACTGACAATATTCAATACGTCTCCACCTATATCTTGCTTGCGCATCACTTCAACCCCGGCCTGTGTCACCAAAAACTGCCCTTTCACTAAAATGTCATACAGTAAATCCCAATCTTTCTCTGTATGTTCTTCGATCGGTTTCGAAATAGAAATTCCGGCACAGTTTACCACGATGTCTACTCCTCCAAAGGTAAGACTAGCGGCATCAAAGGCACTATGAATTTTTTCAGCGCTGGTCACATCCAGCAGCACCGAGGTATGGGCGTCTCTCCCAAATTCTGTTCTAAAATCCACATCTGCTTTCTCTAATCTGCCGGCATCATTGTCATTGATTACCGCACAGGCTCCTTCCTGGATAAACTTCCTTGCTATCGCTTTACCAATTCCACCTGCGCTACCGGTTACCAAAGCAATTTTACCCGTCAATGGTTTCGGTTTGGGCATTCTTTGCAGCTTTGCCTCTTCCAGCAGCCAGTATTCTATATTAAACGCCTCCTGCCTGGGTAAAGAAGTATACTCAGATATGGCTTCTGCCCCTTTCATGACATTGATGGCATTGGTATAAAATTCGGCAGCTACACGGGCAGTCTGCTTGTCCTTGGAGAAAGAAAACATACCTATGCCAGGATACAAAATGATCACCGGATTGGCATCTCTTATTGCCGGACTATCGGCATGTTTACAGGTATTATAGTATGCAGTGTACATTTTCCGATAGGCCTCAAATTCGGGAGCTAATCTTTCCTTCAGGGATTTGACATCACTCAGATCTTCATCGGGTTTGAGATCCAGCACCAGCGGACTGATCTTAGTCCTTAAAAAATGGTCGGGACAGCTTGTCCCCAAAGGCGCCAATCTGGCCAGATCATAAGAATTGATAAATTCAAGCACCCTGCCATCATCAGTAAAGTGTCCTACCATATGCTTTTCACTCGAACAGAACCCCCTCAATACCGGAGCAATGGCTGCTGCCTGCTGCTGTCTCAAATCCTGTGAAACGTCACCTATACGTTGCCCACCAAATACCGGGCCTTTCTTAGCATAATTTTCCTCCAGGTACTCTGCACAGCATTCTATAACTTCAAGGGTATTTATATAGCTCTCATATGCGGTATCACCCCATGTAAACAAGCCGTGAGAACCCAGCATAATCCCACGTATTCCGGGATTTTCATCCAGGCACCTGCGCAGCATTAACCCCAGTTCAAACCCTGGTTTTTGCCATGGTACCCAGCCAATGCTTCCACCAAACAATTCCCGCGTAATCCTTTCACCATCTTTAGCCGCAGCAATAGCAATGGCCGCATCAGGATGGAGGTGATCTATGTGTTTAAAAGGCAACAAACCATGTAATGGTGTGTCTATTGATGGAGCCTTAGATTGAAGGTCATAAATACAATGGTTAAAAAGCGCCACCATTTCATCTTCATGTGCCAATCCGCGGTACACATTTTTAAGGTCCCTTAGTCTGTCCACATACAAGGCAGCAAGTCCGTCTTTGGTCAGCGTACCAATATCTCCTCCCGAGCCTTTTACCCACATCACCTCTGTATCTTCACCCGTCAGGGGATGTTTCGCCATCGCCTTGCAGGAAGTATTTCCTCCGCCATAATTGGTCAGGCGCAAATCTGCACCAAGTAAATTCGAACGGTAGATCAGCAATGCAACCTCATCGCCAGCCAATGCCGCAGCCCGTTCATCATCCCACAAATAGCTTACATGTTTAAAATCGGTTGTTCTAGCAGTCATAAAATATTATTAATTGATGTGTTTTATTTAATCGAATTTCCATACCCTACTATAAGTACCGACAGGATAATAATCCCGATACCTGCAAGTATAGTAACCAGTGTTTTTCTTTTTACCCCACTCCATTCCTTTAACACCAATCCCCAGGCATTAGCGATCAGTATGATAAATGCCATGTGCAGTATCCAGGAGCTGGCCCCATTGCCCAGTTTACTCTCTCCCATTCCATAAAAGAAAAATTGTAAAAACCAGGTAATTCCTGCCATCGCAGAGAAGATATAATTGGCCAGCAAAGGCGTCTTTTTATTGGTATAATCCCCGAATGTCTTGTTGCGGAAATTGAGCAGCATGCACCAGATCAGGTTTGTGGTCAGACCTCCCCACAAGATCACCACATAGGTCACATTATTCTGGAACAGGAACTCACCCGCTCCGGGATGGCTGCTTTTCCATATGTCATTGGCCTGATGTGCCATATCTTTACCTGCATCTATACCGAAAGCAAAGCAGGCACTCAGGATACCGGATATGATCGATACAATTAGTCCCAGCCCCAGTTTATATTCTTTATTGGATGGATCGCCTTTTCCCTCAGCAATCAGGTCTTTTTCCTTCATTCCTCCTGCTTTGCCACATATAACGATCCCAATTATGCAAACCAGCAATCCTATGAGCACCATTTGTCCCCATGAACTGCCGACCATATCTGAAAAACTATCCTTGCCTGGCCTAGGATTAAAATTGTAATAAATTGAAGGGATCAGGGCCCCGAATACCGAGCACAGCCCAAGGATGATGGAACTCCCCAGTGAAACCCCGAGATAGCGCACTCCCAGTCCATAAGTTAGTCCACCTATGCCCCATAAAACGCCAAAGAAATAAGTAAGCAGAATGATCTTGCCATTGGTAGCGGCAATGATATCCCCAAAACCAGGAATGGTCAGATACGCCGCAAGCGGTGGTACAATCAGCCAGGAAAAAACTCCGCCCACAATCCAGTAACTCTCCCAGGACCAACCCTTTACTTTTTTATAAGGAATATAGAAACTACCGGAAGCGAAGCCGCCAATGAAATGAAAAATGACACCCAGAATTACCTGCATTTGATTAAGCTTTTATATTTGGTTAGAATAATGATTCCTAATTTATGCAAGTTGGAGCGATCAACTGTCATGTACTATCATGATGCAGCAATGTTATTCTGCTTAAACAGTGTGGATCAGACTGAAGCTCTTTTCGTATAATAAAAAGGCACTTCAATATGCCTCCTAGAATTGTCCAGGATCAGCTGTGCAGCAACCGTTCCCATAAATTTAAAGTCTGTCGATATGGTGGTGATGCCATTCAGGATGATCTTTTTTAAAGGGGTTTCGTTGTAGGAGATCACACCTACATCTTTACCAATCTTTAGCTTCATACCCACAATCCGCTCGACAAGGGTCACGAGGTCATCTTCCATCAGATTGATGAATACTTCTCCCTCCTGGATCGGCTCTGCAGCGATGTCATTCACTACTTTATGGGAAAATGCGTATTGCTGACAAAAGCGATGAAAGCCTTCCAATATTTCCTTAGGGAAGTAGCTCCGTTTTGGAAAAATGATCTTTAATGTATGGTATTTGCCGAGGTGGGTACGCGCCTGCTCCAAAGCATCATAAATGTTCTTCTCAAAGTTTTCGTAAGCAGCGGCATATTCTCCCTCAATACCCGGTATCTTTTTATCAAGGAGAATTAACTTGTCCTTGGGAATAGTATTGATGATGTCCTTCGCATATTCCTCACCTTCTATAAAATGAGGGATGATCACATAGTGAGAATAATCTTCTTTTCTGTTTGTCAAAAAACGCTTAAACAGGGTAAAGTCATTGTTATAGATGTAAAAATCTACTGCAACATCATCTCCCAGTGCAGCAATAAATGCATCATAAACAATCTTCTTGTGTGCACTCAGCTTGTTAAATAACAGAAATACCTTCAGCTTCCGCTTGATTTCATTTTTTGAGATGTAATAACCTTTACCGGGCACAGAATTGATGACCCCGATTTTTTTCAGGTACTTATAGCCCTTCTCGGCTGTATCTCGTGAAATCTCAAGTTTAAAGCTCAGTTCATTAATTGACGGCAACAGACTTTCCTTTTTCAGCTGGCCCTGTTCTACGGCTTTGATAATTGCATTGGAAAGCTGCAAATATTTGGGCGTAGCGGAGTATTCATCCACATGAATAAAATCAAAGAAATCTGGCAGCTTCATGATTAAAAGTACAGATTATTTAATTTCAAACTCGTATTTACCGGCCTTCAATTCCATTTTTCCTGAAATCATCTTTCCATGCTGGTAAACTTTCTTTCCATTTTCTAATGGGAGCATTAGGGTCGCCGTCGAGTTTGCAGGGATAGTTACTGTGTAAATCACTGCATTTCCTTCTCTTTTCCAGGAAGATAAAATCTCTCCGTAAGGGCCGTCATGACTAGCTTCAAAATGGTTTAGACCGGACACAAAGTTTGGCTGCAGCAAAACATTTTTAAATCCCGGTTGTGATTCATCAACTCTAATTCCGCCTAAGCCTTTAAAAAACCAACCGCCGATTTCCCCAAACATGATATGGTTTAAAGAAATGTCACTTTTGGCATCAATTCTCCAGTTTTCATAAAGCGTGGTAGCGCCGTTTACAATCCACCATCCCCATGATGGGTAGGTTTCCTGAACCGCAACCTGATAGGCCAGGTCCGCATAACCATTTTCGCTGAGTGCGTTCAGAATGGCTTTCGTCCCCAACAAACCAACATCTATGTGATGGTTACTGTCGGCTACTTTTTTTGCCAGATTGGCCGCTACTTTGGATTTAAGCGCATCGGGTACCAGCCCCCAGTACAACGGCATGCTCAGTTCTGTTTGCAGCCCTGTACCATATATTCCCGTACCTGCATTTAAATATTTTTTATTGAAAGCACCCCTTATCTTCTCAGCGAGTGCCAGGTACTTCTTCGCATCTTCCGGTTTATTCAGCACCACAGCGATCTTTGCCAGTATCGTAGCGTCCACAAAATAGTAGACCGATGAGGTGAATTCAACCGGAGGTTTGGTGCTGACCGGTACCCAGTCGCCAAGCCCCCATTCTGTTAATCCGGAAGGAGCTATATCCTGTATATGATCCACATAGCGTTTGATGTTTTGGTAATTGCTGGCCAATATGCCGGCGTCACCATAATATTGATAAATATTCCATGGAATGATAGCAATTGTGCTCGTCCAGTCCGGCCCGTTACCCCATTCGTAGCCCCAACCACCGGTAGGAATAATAGATGGCAATACTCCATTTGGTTGTTGCTCATCCCTATGGTCGGCAAGCCATTTTTCATAAATGGTGATACCATCAAAATTGTACAATCCGGTTTCTACAGCAATATGCGCATCCCCAGTCCATCCGTTCTTTTCCCTTTGCGGGCAATCTGTCGGGTATCCGAAGAGATTGGACAGGTATGAATTATTGGCCGCGTACCAAATCTTATCCAGCGTAGGATTAGAAGATTTGATATTCCCCGCTACAGGCACATCGCTGTGCATAAAATATCCGGTTATGGATGATTGATCTAACTTTATAGGTTTATCAGCGGTTACTTCCACGTACTGAAATCCTTTGTAATTGAAATGAGGCATAAAAGATTCCTCGCCGGTGCCATTCAGAATAAAAATATCGGTCTGAAAAGGATCTTGATCTCCAATTGGCCTATAATGCTGATCGATGTTAGACATATCAGCACGCCCATTTGGATACAGGCGTTCTGTATGTTTCAACCTGATTACAGTACCCGCCTCACCCCTAACTTTAATCTGGCTCACACCAGATATATTTCTTCCAAGGTCGAAAACATAGGCCGTATCATTGATCCTGTTTACCGTCTTTGCCGGAATTGTCTCTACATTTCTTATCGGATGCAATACCTGCGCAACGATCTGATCAGATGGCGCACTTCTTGGAACGGATGTTCTCCACTTAGTATCATCAAAGTTAACGGCATTCCAGCCGCTCTGCTCCAATCTTGCGTCATAGTGCTCCGCAGTATAAATACTGTTAAAAATGATTGGGCTCAGCGCTGTTTTCCATTCTCTTCCTGAGGTTACAGTTTCCACAGAACCATCGGCATAGGTAATCCTCAAATCAAGACAAAATGCAGGGCGGTTCCTCCATGGCGCTTTGTGAAAATCCCAGACTGCTGTCGATTGGTGGTTATACCAGCCATTACCCAGCAGCACACCTATTGCATTCTTACCATTCTGCAGCTGACCGGTTATATCATAGCTCACATATAAAGTACGTCTGTCAAAACGGGTATACATCGGATCCATTCTATGGTTGCCTACTTTCCTGCCATTAAGATACAATTCGTATAATCCTCCACAGGCAATGTACGCCCTGGCGGATTTGATTTTTTTCTCTGCGCTGAACATTTTTCTGAAGTAGGGTGCAGGCTTGGTATTGACATCCTGACTGTCACTGATCCAGCTGCCCTTCCAATTGCTCATTTCCATCATTCCAGTCTCAAAGCTGGAAACTTCCGCATTTAATGCCGGCTTACCGTCCTTGTCCCACACCTCCACCAGCCAGTAGTATTTGGTAAAAGGAGCTAAAGGCTTGCCATTATAAGTAACCAGACTATTTGAAGAAAGCAACTTACCTGAGTCCCAGGCAGTGCCTTTGTTTTTAGCTACCGTTGCCGAATCTGTTCCGATGATTAACCTGTAAGCTGTTTGTCTTGCTCCCTGCCGGTCATCCATTAGTTTCCAGGACAGCCGCGGTTGTCTGACATCTATACCTATCGGTGTAGATAAATGTTCACACTGGAGGTCAACAGGTTTCGCTCCAGCTAAAGAATAAGCCTTTTCAGGTAAGGGAAAGGCAACCAGCATCAGCACGGAAAATCGAAATAGTTTCGGTAAATTAAATTTCATCAGTATCTTTTTTGTAAGGTAAGTTAGCGTTTTGTTTCCAGGTGATAAGTACCGGAACCAAGCTCCTGTGCCTGCTTTCCTGGCAAAATCACCGAAGCAGTAGTATTTGGCGGAATCACCACATCCAGTTTAAACAAGTCGCCCTCAATTTTCCATGCAGATTTCACCAATCCATAGCTGGTCATCAATTCGGCACTGACACTTTCAATTTTACCGCCTGGTTGTGGTTTTATGGTAATCTTTTTATAACCCGGTGCTGCTTCTTCAGAATTGATACCGGCCATAGTCCGGTACATCCAGTCGCCAATAGCGCCATATGCATAATGGTTATAAGAGTTCATGCCTGCGTTCTGGAAACTACCATCGGGTTTAATCCCATCCCATCTTTCCCATATGGTTGTGGCACCCATTTTTACCGGGTATAACCAGGAAGGATAACTCTCCTGCATCAGCAAATCATAGGCGACATCGGTATAACCAAACCTGCTCAGCACATGACATAAGTAAGGTGTCCCCAAAAATCCCGTTGTCAGGTGATTACCGTAATCTTTTACATTTTTCGCCAGTCGTTCTGCTGCCTGTGCCCTTAATGCTTCCGGCAGCATATCGAATTGCAATGCCAATACATAAGCCGTCTGAGTACCTGAAACCATTCTGCCGTTTGGCGTAAGGTATTCACTTACAAAAGCGGCCTTTACATCTGCCAGCAATTTGGTGTATTTCGCTATATCGTCCTGTTTACCTAATACCGTTGCTGCATTGAGCAATAGCTGTGTAGAGTGTGCATAAAAAGTTTGTGCAATCAAGTGTTTATCTGTCACCGCCGACCTGCCATCTACATCGTCATCTGGTGTGTAAAACAGCCAGTCGCCAAAATGCCACGTAGTATTCCATAAATTATTTTTTGATTTTCCCTGGATGAAATTCACCCAGCTTTTCATGCTTTCGTACTGTTCTTCAAGAATGCGTTTATCGCCATAAGCCACATACATATCCCATGGAATGATGGTAGAAACATCTGCCCAGCCTGCAGATCCCCCATCTCCTGCACCAAGCACGTTAGGAATGACATGCGGCACGCTTCCATTGGGTTGCTGGTCTGCTTTGAGGTCTTTCAGCCATTTCGTAAAAAAGCCTGCTACATCCATATTGTAAGCAGCAGTACGGTAAAAAGCCTGTGCATCGCCTGTCCAGCCGAGGCGTTCATCCCGCTGCGGACAATCCGTAGGTACATCAACAAAATTGCCTTTTTGCCCCCATTGGATATTGTGCTGCAATTGGTTTAGCAGTTTATTGGAGGTAACAAAAGAGCCGGTTTGCTGCATATTTGAATATACTGCCACAGCTGTTAAACCCGCTGTATCTATCTGGCCCGGGTAACCTTCAATCTTTACATACCTAAAGCCCTGAAAGCTAAAATGCGGCTCGAACGTCTGTTCGCTTCCATTCAGGATATAGGTATTTTGCTGTTTTGCCCTCCTTAAATTCTCTGTATAAAAATTCCCGGCCTTATCCAGTACCTCTGCATGACTAAGCGTAATGTTTGTACCTTCAGCACCTTTAATTTTGAGCTTCACCCAACCTACGAGGTTCTGTCCAAAGTCAACCACTGTTTCACCCTTCGGCGTCCTGATCAGTTTTAGGACTTTAAATTCTTCATGTTTTTTCACCGTTGGACCCACCATCCCTACTAATTCATTCTTTCCATCATTCAGCACTTTTACCGGCTTCCATGAAGTATCTTCAACATATCCTGTACTATTCCAGCCATTCTTTTCTAACCTGGAATCATAATATTCACCATTGTAAATATCAGAAGATAAAATAGGCCCGTAACTGGTTTTCCAACTGTCGTCAGTTTGGATGGTTTGTTTTGTACCATCTGTATAAGTCAGTTCAATCTGCAAAAGCAAAGCTCTGGTACTTCCGTAAAAATTCCGTTGATTGCCAAAGCCAATGTACCCACGGTACCACCCATCGCCTAAGGCGACACCTATAGCGTTATCGCCCTTTTTGAATAACCCTGTTACGTCATACGTCTGATATTGCAAGCGTTTGGCATAGCTGGTCCAGCCTGGCGTAAAATAGCTGTCACCAACCTTTTTACCATTGATCTGTGCTTCATACAAGCCCTTTGCTGTAATGTAAGCTACGGCATGTTTCAGGGTTTTGCCCAGATTGAACTGCTTTCTGAATAAGGGGCTTTTTCTCGATGTATCCTGATCAGCAGAGATCCATTTTGCAGTCCATTCTGCACTATTCAAACCCATCTGCCAGAACTTAGGTTCGCTCCAGGCAGAAGTATTCCCATGGTTGTCTTTTACCCGTACCTGCCAATAGTAGCGTGTTCTGGGCTGCAATGCAGCTCCTTCATAAAGCACATGCACCGACTGATCGCTTGTCTTTGCAGTTTTCCAGCTGGAACCTATATTTTTCAAGTCAGTACCTACCCTGATCTCATAAAAAGCCTGCATCGTACTTTTGATTTCGGTTCGAAGTTTCCAGCTAAATCGGGGCTGAGGTGTTTCTATATTAAGTGGATTGTCCTGATATTCGACCTTCAGGTCGTACAATGCCAGTTTTTGGGCAAAGACAGGAAGATGAGCTGCAAATAACAATACTAATACTGTGGATTGCACTAACCTTTTAAGGGGTGTTTGAGTAGCCAGTTTCATCATGATTTAAATATATTCGGATTCTACTAGTATCCGCAATATTTTTCAAACAGGTGTCATGTACTGTCCTGTGCTGCTGCCATAATATAGGCAGACTGAACGTTTTGATTCAGTCTGCATTAGGAATAAATATGTAATTAAAGGGGTATACTAATCGAAGGCAATCTGATCAGGCCCGGAAATCTTGCTGATGTGGCATGCGCATTTACCTCCGCTTATTTTAAGCACCGCGGATTTGGTCTGTTTGGTCTCTACGGAAGTACCGGTAACTTTCAAATTATCTCCTGCTTCGGACAGGCTATATAGGTTTCCATCGTCAACCACTAAAAAGCTTCCTTTTATCATGTTGATCGCCGCTGCGGAACTGGCATATATTTTTTCTCCGGTCCTCTGATTAACTACACTAAAGTCTGTGACTTCAGCAGGCGCGCCGTTCTTGTCGACGAATCTTATGCTCACTGAACGATATTCATAGGTACACATCTTGTCTTCACAACCAGATCTTCCTCTGTCTTTTTGACAAGAGAGCATGGCTGTACCCATCAATAATAAAAGCGCTATTTTTTTCATATGTTTAAATTTTGGTTTTAAACCATAACGCCAAAATTAGCTAAAACGCTACAGTCTGACTTCTCTTTTATCACTTATATTTAATTGTGAATGTTAAGCATACATTCGCATCTGGCGACATGTTAACATAATGATAATTCATTGTTATCTCAATGTTATTTTAGTTTTGCACAATGGAAATAGCAACCTATGTGATTTACGAACTGCTAATCAGACTTCAGGAATTGAACCCGGGAGTTGGTGAATATGTGTTCTCCAAAAGGAACGATTCCGGAGTATTATTGAGAACCTCAACCGGGAGTATTGATATATCTGAAGAACTCCTGAACAAACAGTTCCATCATCCTTCGTCAATTGATCAGGATGATATTTCAACACTACTCAAAAACTTTAAATTTACCTTATAAAGCTAATAACCGCAATCAAACACTAATATATCTACCTATGAAGTCTTTTCTGGGTATCATATGCAGATAGGCATAGTCTCCGGACAACTGGCTCCGTTGCTTGAGCTGATAAAGAAAATGGCCACCAAGATCAACAATGATAGGACATTTAGCCTGATACCACACCCTGTGGGGATGTTTCCAACAAAAAGAATAATAATGGGAAGTAAGGGGAATATCCCTCAATTCGGGATGGTGAAAATTCAATACCTTAGCCCTGCCAGCTCCATTTAGCAGATCTGTTCTCCGGATCACAGACAAGTGATCGGTATGACAGAATTCATATCCCGCAAGCTTAGGATCATCTACATCCGGCAGATGCTTCAGAATCCTAAAGCCTTTAAATTTCTTTCCGTTCAGTACCCACACGAGTTTTGGATAAAATGCTTCCCTGCTTTCCAGCTCTTCTATACAAATAGGCGAATTCTGAAATTCTATAGTTGTACCACATGGTGTGTATATATCTGCTCTATGTAAATCTCCCAAGCCTTTATCCACAAAACTTACTTCCTGAAAAGTACGTGGAAAAACTTTTTTCCAGTTGCGGTGCCATGGTGTTTCTCCAAAAGATCGCAAAGCCTGCTTTTCTCTTTGTTCGGAAACAACCTGCAATGCATCAGTAGAAGAAAATAAGGAAGAATTGAAATCCATAACAGCATGCTGATAATTTTAGCACTCAGACAAAATTATACTAATCTGTTTAGCAGTCCAAAATATTTTATAAAATCTCAGATTTTTGATATTAAAAAACCTCCTGCTATTCTACTAAAAGAATTGCAGGAGGCTAAACTGGAGCGTATTTCCTAATTAAAGACTGATTTTTCCGGTAATAATTTCTTTACCGTCTTTGTCCAATGCAAACACATCAATAGATGAAGCATTGATTTTTCTGATCAGGAAATAGTTGGTTTTAAACAGCTTCATAAGCGCTTGAGGGCCTGTGCTAAATAATGAAGCAGGTGTAAATGCCAATGTAGACTCATAAAAGATAGAGTTGTAACCCATCATAGCCAGAGGAGTCTGGGCAGCACCCACAGGTGGTGCATATCCGAATGTTACTGCATCTACTGTCTTATTATTAGAGATGGTCGGATAGTTAGCCTTTAAGAAAGTAACGTTTCCTGCCGACTGGTTTAAAAAGTAAACTCTGGCGGGCGCAAATACATCTCCGGCGGCATAGGTCATTTCTGCGTTTAGATAAAACCCAAAGAAACGAGTCTGCGCAAATAGTTTAGCAGTCTCCTGCTCCCAGTCTTTTACCCATGGTAAATTCTCGTTTTTAACCATTTTAAAAATCGCACCGCCTTCACTTGCAGAAGCAGTCCCTTTTCTGTAAGACTGTAATTCAATGACATCTTTAGACACGCTCAACACCTTAAAGAAATAGTCTGTTACGTTTGTACCGCCTATTTCATAGATATCTGAAATAATAGATCCGGTAGCAAAGCTAAACAACGGCATTCCCGTAGCCGCTGATATGTTGAAGTAAGTTGTCCTGTCCTCATTCCCATAAATAGATTTAACACTTACCTTATTTAAGGCGGTATCAAATTTCAAAATCAGGGGCACAGCTGTTCTGATGTCAGGATTGGTAGTGGTTATAAATAATACCCACCCGTCTTTTGAATTGTGCAATTGCGTTTTAAATTCTTTTTCTAAAGCATTTGCGCGACTTTTTGCCTGGCTCCCATCCAATAACTCATCCTTTTTACAGGAGGCAAGCACAGCCATAATGGCGATAAAAAAAGTGATTTTATATATTGTTTTCATCTTTAGTTCTTTTAAAGTTTAACTCATTACAATGGCAAAGTGCTCGCTACCTGATCCAGAATATCGTGCATCTGATGCAGGTCTATTCCTTTATCCAGGTAAAACTTATACACCATCTGATACTTGGTCGCCAGTTTTGGGTTCTTAGCAACTATGGTTTGTATCTGCGCTTTTGAATAACGGATCATAGACTCCACTGAAGTAGCAAAATCTTCTTCCGGTGCAAAACCTCCGTAAGGGGTGAAAAATCCATCCAGCTGTGCATCATTATCTGTTCTGGCTGTATTATCTGGTTTCCTAAGGTAATTCAACTGATAATAAGTACCCTGAGAAACCCTGTCATACAGGTAGCCCCGGCCAAATTTCTGATCCAGCTGGTGCGCGTGTTCATGAAAAAGTGTATTCATGTGATCTCTAAGTCCTGCTTTTGTATACGCGATCTTATCAGCTCCACCCATACCCAGACGATAAAACTGACCATTTAAGCCCGCTCCGGCTGCTGTACCTGAACTAATGGAGTTAAAGTGCACATAGGTACCGAGGATTAAAAATTCAATTGGTTTCTGATTGTTGAAGAACATAGGAAAGTTCTTTTTCAACGGTTCCAACCATAGTTTCTCAACTACATATTTGGTATAAAGTTTAGCCTTATCATACTGAGGTGGCACATAAAAAGTAGTCGGGTCTATTACACGCGGGTTAAATTCATAATACACCCTTACGCCGTAGGTTTTGAAAATCGTATCAGTAAGACTATCTAATCCGTTCCAGGGTCCCTTTTTTACTGCGGTATAATCTATTGGCTCTTCGATGACAATATCATCTTCTTTTTTACAGCCGGTAATAAAGGTACTGGCAATAAACATCACCGCAAGCACCATTAAATATATATTTTTCATTTTCATGTTTTTAAATGTCAACACTAAATTGGTCTATCTTGGGTTCAACTGGATGCCCGGATTTCCTTGTTGTTCTTTCAAAGGAATCTGTAATGCTGTTCGTAAATCATTCGGCATCAGTGTAGCAGCAGGTGCTTCGCCGCGGCCAAGCAGGTGTTCCACTTTTATCCCCATACGTTTAACATCAAACCAGCGCAGTCCTTCTCCGATAAACTCTTTTCTTCGCTCCAGCAATACTGTAGTCAAAAGTGTTTCATTAGTGAAGGAAGCAGGATTAAGTGCTGCATATGGGTTGTACCTCGCTTTACGCAATACTTCCAGATCTTTTAGGGCTTCATCGATAGTCCCGTTACTTCTCAACACGGCCTCAGCTCTGTTAAGAAGCACTTCTTCCATAGAGAAATAAGATGCCCTGAATGTACTGTTCGGATTGTTGGGCTGTGTTTCATACTTTGCCACCATTACCCTCTTATCGATAACAGTCCCAACCGGGTAGGTCAGTTTATTTCGTAAATCTGTAGCTGGTAATAATGTAGTCAGGAAATCTGACACATAAAATCCGGAACGGGTAAATCCTGTCGGGGCAAGAAAACTCAGGTTAGTAGTTGAATAATAATTCATCAGGATACTTGGATGCGTAGTAGGATCCATGTATTTTACGGTAAAGGCCTGAATACCATTGGCAGTGATTACCGTCAAATCTGTCGCCAGATCTCTTACAATACGTCCTTTCTGAGCGATTACAGCATCACTATATTTAATAGCTTCCGTCCATTCTCCTTTATACAATTTTAAACGGCTCATGAATGCACTGGCACTGATTAATGAAAAATGATATGGATTCTTAGGTGCAAAAGCAGCACCTTTCTCCAATAATGCAATTCCTTCCGTAGCATCCTTTTCTATCTGGGCATATACTTCTTTTACTGTAGATCTTGGGTATTTCTTAACATTTTCCTCGTTTACCTCAGTAATAATGGGCACGCCAAGATCAGTCGCGGCCGTAGATGCGTTATAATGCTTAGAGAATAGATTGACCAGCATAAAATGACAATAAGCCCTTAGCACCAGTGCTTCTCCCATTACCGCTGCTTTAAACTCATCAGATCCGCGGGTAGATGAGCCTACACCATGGATCGCTATATTAGTGCGGTATATTTTTGCGTAAAACTCACGGTACGCCACGTCGGGATTGGTAAAACCATTATCCGGATACTCATCTTTATAAAGATAGATCGGCAGAAAATAGCTTGTCATAGATGCCTGTGCAAGATTAGCATGATACTCGAAATCATCAGTCAGGATATCTGTAAACATTTCCTGTCTGGCCGGATAAGCATCAGCTAATATTTGCTGATAATGTTCAGTAAATCGCAGATCTATTCTATTGTCGTAAGGTTTTTCTGTGAATTTTTTGCAGCCTGATGAACACAATGCAAGCACGGTTAGCAATGAGGCTATAATATTTTTTGTATTCAATAGTTTCATCTTAATATATTTTAAAACTGTGCCATTAATCTTAATGTATAACTTCTTGGATTTGGTAAGCTCACCCCGGTAATTAAGCTCTGAGGGTCTACACCACGCAGTTTTCCGCTTGCCCAGAAATGGACATTATTTGCTGAAAACATCAATCTTGCACTTTTCACCCAAGGTGTTTTCTGCAAAATTTTATTCCCTAAATTGTAAGAAAGCATCACCTCACTTAAGCGCAATACATTGGCACTCGTTACCATCGCATCACTGCGGTTATAGGCAAATTCATTCTGTATAAATGCAGAAGTAAAATATGCGTTCTGAATGTTTGATACTAAACCCGGGATATTGGTCAGCTTTTCATCACCGGCAGTACGCCAGCGGGCATCAATATCCTGAGATGCTGCAAGGTTATCATTATAAACACGGTTGACCATTGGCGACCTGAACACCTTGTTTCCTAAACTATAAGTAAGAAACACCCTTAATTCCAATGATTTACAGCTAAACGTATTCGTCAATGACCCTGTTGTGGTAGGCTGTCTTGACCCCATATAGATAATCAATGAATCGTTGGTGCTGGAAAGCTGTATGTTATCGGTCGTTTTACCGGTATTGCCATCATAGAACAAAGGTTGTCCATTGGCATCTAGTCCGGCCAGGCGATAAGCATACAGACCGTATAATGGTTTGCCTATAGTTCCATAACCTTCTGGCTTGGTTTTCTCAGTGAGCAACGGAGAGAAAACATCCCCCTCTGTCATTGTATTTTTTACATATCCGTAAATCACATTGGCATTCCATTTAAAATCTTTGGTCGCTACAATGTCTCTTATACCCAAAGTAACATCAACCCCTCTGTTGCGCATAGACGCCCAGTTGATGGTCTTGGTCGGAAATCCATCCTCATAACCAACTGTACTTTCCTTGATCAGCTGATTGTTGTTTCTCGAATAGTATTCCGCAGCGATGGTCAGTTTATTAAACAACCCTGCTTCTAAACCGATATTGGCGATATAATCCTTCTCCCAGCTTAAGCTATATAGTTCAGGTGCAAATATCCTGATCCCGATCTCACTGTTGATCGCATCCGGACGGTTTAAATTCACAAAATTGGAATTGATATTTGGCGACGACTGGTATGCATTACCACGTAAAGCATAACTGGCACGCAGTTTCAAAAAGTCTACTTTTCCAGAGGTATTTATACTGCGGAAGAAGTTTTCGCGGTCAATATTCCAGGATACACCTGCACTGTAGTTAGGCAGGAAGCGCGTCTGAGTTCTTCTTCCAAACATGTTATTACCATCTACCCTGCCTGCAAGTTCTACGTTATACTTGTTGTCAAAGCTATATTGAGTAGATAAAAACAAAGCAGTTCTGTTTTCCTGAGTAAAGCCTTCTGTATAAAGTCTCTCATCACGTTCTATAGCTCTCTTAAGTGCCAGAACACTTGGTGAAACAATCTTACCGCCATAATACAGGTAACCGTACCCACGGGTAAAATTACTATTGGTCCTGTCTGAACTAATTTCAAAACCTCCGAAAACGTTGAGATTGTGTTTATCATTCCAGCTTTCTTTCAGACTTAATGTATTTCTCATGTAAAGAAAGTTCCCGTCGTTATTACGCGCATCAAGTATACCACCGCGTGGTAGAATGGTTTCCGGAATTGAATTCGGATCTGAAGGATCTTTGTATAATAATGTATTGGCCTCTCTCAATTTATCATTGGTTGCCACACGATAGGCATTTGCCACGTTTGAATACTCCGTAATTACGTGATCGTATTTTGCCATCGTTTTTCTGGCAGACAAAAGTGTTTCAAATGTCAGTGTGTTACTGATCTTGTAAGTTGGTTTTAAGGAGAACCTGATGTCCTGTGATTTTAGCGTATTGAAATTTTCCTTCAGCTCTTCGAGAATATTAAAAGGAGCATAGCTGCGCAGGTAATACTGTGGATTGCCATTTTCATCATATGGCGACATAGCCCTGCTGGTGGTAGATGCATATGTTGCAGGGTTTAGTTCAAAAGAACGGGTAGTCTCAAAGTTGGTCTGTGTGCTATTGAATGTTCCTGGTGACAATTGGTTACGCAATGAGGCATTCACATTAAAATCAATATCAAAATTCCTGGTAATGTTCAGATTTAACCGAAAGTCTGTTGTATACCTTTTCATGTTATAACCTATAGCCGATCCGTTATCCCCGGCATAACTACCCGATAAATAATAAGTGGCCTTATCACCTCCACCTGAGAATGACAAACTGTGTTCCTGCAGCAGGTTGTTTTTAAACAACACATCAAACCAGTCTGTATTCACAGAACGGGCCCTGTTTAGCGTTGCATTGTACTGGTCTTTGGTGATCAGGTTCGACGCGTATTTCATATAAGCATCAGTAAAAGCCCCTGTTGTAGATGGATAGTTCAATACTGAAAGATATCCGTAGTTATATAAATCATAGGAAAGATCCATAGATTGCTCCGAATTCATTACGTTATACTCATTGATATTTGGTTTAACCCCAATGGTATATGCCGTACTGAAATTGATCATACTGGAATTCTTTTTTCCTTTCCTGGTGGTAATGGAAATTACGCCGTTAGCCGCTCTTGTACCATACAATGCTGTTGCAGATCCATCTTTCAAAATAGAAATGTCTTCAATGTCGGCAGCACTAAGTCCGGCAATGGCAGAACCAAGTAATGATGCAGGATCTCCAGAATACAGCTGGCTTACGTTGATGTTTGCCGGTGATGCAATAGGAACCCCGTTGATTACATATAATGGTTCCTGATTGGCACTGATAGATGCATTACCTCTGATCCTGATTTTTGGAGTAGCTCCAAAAGTACCGGATACATTCTCCACGCTTACACCTGCCGCAGCACCTTGCAGCATTCTGGAAACATCGGTATAACCTGAGCGGTTGACAATTTCTTTGTCAACCTGACTTATAGATCCTGTAAATGTCTTTTTATCTACTTTCTGATAACCGGTAACAACTACCTCTCCGAGGTTTAAATCACCACCATCTAAAACGATATTCATAAAAGTAGTGGTAGCGGGAATCTCGCGTTTGTTAAAGCCAATATAGCTGACTACCAACGTAGCGCCTGCCTTATCTATTTTCAAAGAAAACTGACCCTCCGCATTAGTTTTGGTCACGTTTGTTGTATTTTTCTCACTAATCGTAGCACCTGCCAGAGGATTTTTACCGTCAGTGACCTTACCCGTGATCACTACCTGTTGCACAGTCTTCACGGAGGTACTTACTTTAGGGATCAGGGGATTGATTAAAATGGTTTCTCCTTCGATCTCAAATAAAAACGGCTGGTTTGTCATCGCTTTATCGAGCGTCTCATTTAAAGATGCTTCCTGCACAGACATGCTTACTGGTCGGGCCTGACTCAGTAAATCGGTATTGTAAACAAGTTTATAGCCACTTTGCTTTCTGATTTCCTGCAATACTTCTTTCAGTGGACTATTCTTTACCGAAATAGTAATCTTCTGAGAGAATGACTTAGCCGAGATCTGCAAACTTGCTATAACTATTAAAAGAGCAGTTAATTTCATGGCTAGTGAAAATTTGGTGGTGAAGTCTTTAACAAGTAAAAAATGCTTCCATAGGCGGAGCAATAGCTTGCGCTGAACAATTAAATTCATATGTTTGTTTAGTTGTAAGGTAATTGGTTAACTCTTCGTTGATTGATGATCGGTTGCCTTCATCATAACCGGTTGCGTTGCCGCGCAATCGGTTTAGTTTTTTAAGGGAAGTACATTTCGTATTACATAAGCATTTGGTTTAGTTGGTTAGGTTAGTTAATTGATTTAAAATTATATTTAGCTGGAAGTTTTTATCACATTGTTGACCAATTGAAATTTAATATTTCCCGTTTTTCTCAGCATATTTAATACACTTTGCAGGGTCTCTTTTCTCGAGATCATCATATTGTAACGGGTTTGAGGAACCTGTGTATAATCTACGTCTACATCATACCATCTTGACAATTGCTTCAGGATGTCTTTTAAATACATGTCCTCATATACAAAATTGCCATTCTTCCAGGCCCTGGCATTTTCAGCATTGGTTTTCACTACCTGAAGGTTGTTGTTCCGTGAAAGAATAGATTGTTCACCCGGACTAAGAATTTTATTACTTTTCCCCGCACGTTCCTGCACATTAACTTTCCCGGAGATCAGGGTTGTCCGTACCAATTCATCATCTTCATATGCGCTGATGTTAAATTCTGTACCTAAAACCTGTACAATCTGAGTTGGGGTTTCTACAAAAAAAGGAATATGATTTCCATTCCTTGTTACTTTCTCTACCTCAAAATATCCTTCTCCCGTAAGCTGAACTCTTCGTTCCGTACCATTAAAAGCTAGTGGATATCGCAGTGATGAAGAAGCATTAAGCCATGCTCTTGTCCCATCGGGTAATATGATTTCATATTGCGCGCCTTTAGGTGTAGTCAATTGGTTATATTTAAGTTCACCGGCATTTACAGCGGTGCCTGCTTCATACACAAGTGTACCGTCTTTTGTACGCTTTATTTTTATACCAGCATCATTCAGTACTGTGCTATCATTTGCGCCGAGTGCTACGGAAGTTCCATCTGCTAGAGTCAGAACAGCCTTATTGGTTCCCGGCTGCACATCATTTACACTGCTCAGCTGATTTACGATGTTTTTAGGCTTGTTATATTGAGTATAAAAATAAACAGAAAAGAAAACTATTCCTGCAAGGCAGGCTGCGGCCGCATACTTTACAAATAGCGGGAGAACACGTGATGGTTTTTCTGCAAAAAGCTGATCTTTCAGATAAGCATCAGTCTGGTTAAAAACGGCTATTACTTCTGGCCGTTGCTCAAAATCTTCAGGCACTCCTGCTTTTAACTCTTCAAGAATCAGCAGTTTCAATTCCTCATTATCTTGATGCCCCCCAAAGTGTGCAATTAGCGCACTTACTTCCTCAGGAGTACATTCATTGTTAAGATAGCGATTAAATAATTGAGTGCTTTGTTCCATTTTGTCCTTCTCTCTTTTAAGCATATACGCTTGTTAGAGAAAAAGCAACTACTCCAATATCATTTTTTTTATTTGGACATGGTCAGTAAAAACAAAATAACCATTAAATCTATACTGGAAAGGTTTTTCTTTAAGATCCTTGTGGCTTTTACGATGTGGTTATTAACTGTGGCAGTAGAGATATTCAACAATTCTGCTACTTCATTATAACTTTTGCCCTCTACTTTGCACAGTTTAAAGACTTCACGGCATTTTGGGGGTAATAATTCGATCTCCTTTTCCAAAAGACTTAAATTCTCTTTTAAATGCAGCCCCTCTTCTATTGGATTATATTCATCTCCTGCAGATAACGCAATAAGTTTTTCTTCCAGCTTTTTATCCCTTGATGCTTTCCTGAAAAAATCATATACCTTATTTTGTGCAATGCGAAGAATATAATTATCAAATGATTGCTCAGGATCTATGGAGCTCTTATTGTTCCATAGGCTCACAAATACCTCCTGCAAAACATCAGAAGCAAGCTCAGGAGATTTAATCATTTTGAGGATGTTTGAATAAATCCGGCCTCTGTATTGCTTATAAAAAAAATCAAAGGCAGTATTGTCTCCGGCCTTTAGTTTCATAAGCATTTCAAAATCTGCAGCCGGAATATTTTTATCCATATAAGAGTTATTTCTTAAGCTTCTCTATCAAATTCACTATTATCAGGAACATCAATTCCACAAGATCAGTACAGACTAATGAAACAGAGCTAACTATATGACGAGGTGATAGATGTAAATCTATTTCACACTGTCAAATATAACTTATTTTTCAAGATGAGAAAATTCAAAACTCATACCACAGCCAGGACAGGATAAACCATCCCCGGCTTACCGGAAAACGAGGTTAAAGGATTCGTTGAAAATGATTTTCAAGATGGTTACGCATGGCGTTCCTGAAAAGCTCAGGAGAACCATTCTCTAAAATATCTACCAAACCTTTATGGGATACAAATTTATTGAGGGTTACGTTTTTCTTCAGCAGTCCGCTGTTGTTTACAAAATCAAAAACAGGCAGCAACATCCGCTGAAATTTCTTTAATGTCTGATTACCTGTGATCTCGTAAAGTTTGCCATGGAAAGCGATTTCGTGGTCAATATCAAAAATATAGTCTTTAGAAGTCTCAGGCTCATTCTCCACAATTTCCTTTAGTTCCTTAATGTCTTCGGGAGTAATGTGGCTAAACAGGAAATCGGCCATACCTATTTCAAGTACCAATCTGATCTCAAAAATCTCTTTTAAGGTTTCCTGATCCAGGATATGCGGATTCATGCTTTTGCCTAGAATTGCAAATAAATCAGGACTGGTAATTACCGTTCCTTTTTTCTTTTTAGTCTCTATCAGCCCCATCATCCTCAGACGCAATAATGCTTCCCTAACCACTGTACGGCTCACACCAAGTGAAGTACTGAGCTCTAATTCTGTCGGTATGCTATCCCCCACCTTCAGCTTCCTAACCTGCAGCAACTCTACAAGATTTGCCTCAACACGATCCACCAAAGAACTTGTGTCAACCTGCCTGATAGATTCTAGTAACTCCATTTTGTATAAAAATTTAATCGCCAACGAGCTGACGCACATTTCAAATATAACGCAATGCAAATATCGAACAAAATCCCGACTCTATTATGTATCACATAAAAAAATATCAATGAGAAGCACCTGTAATCTTTGCCTCATCAAAATCAAGCTGATATTCCTGCCTGCGAATTTCCTCATCACTGAATGTCCGCTCACGGCGAATGGCAAAAAGCTCTTTCTTCTGTACTTCATAAAGATCCAGTAATACATGGTTATAAAGTTCAATCTCCTCTTTCTCCGTATCCACACACTCCAGTGATTCCAGTCTTTCATTGATGAGTATAGCGTCACTTTCCAGTTGCCTCTTTAGAAAACCGACCAGCTCATTCTCCTTCATCTCAACCGAATACTTTTCATGTAGTCGTTCCAGCGCAACTTTCATTAAACGAACTTTAATCGCAGCTTCCTGTTCTTCAGAGGGAGGGAAATCCTCGATGTCCTTTATTTTGATCCATTTAATGATCAACGGTAATGTCAGCCCCTGAAACACGAGGGTAACTAAAATCACAATAAATGTGATGAATAAGATCAGGTTACGATGTGGGAATGCTTCTCCATTTTTAAGCAAAAGAGGAACGGACAATGCCGATGCAAGGGAAACAACCCCTCGCATGCCAGCCCAGCCCACAATCAAAGGCCCTTTCCAAAGCGGATTCGCCGGATCCATGCGCTTCGTATTTCCCAACCATTTCGGGACATAAGCTATGGGCAACACATAAACCAGCCTTACCACTATGGTAATCAAACTGATGATCAACCCGTATTTGATCGCTTCTGCCATAGAATAGTCACCCAGGTTTTTCATGACTACCGGCAGTTCCAATCCAATAAGAATAAATACAAGACCATTCAATACAAAACCTACAGTTGCCCATACACTTACTGCCTGGATCCTGGAATTGCTATGCGAAAATATTTCATGTGACCGGTAGGACAAAAACAACCCTCCAGCTACTACTGCCATAACTCCCGAGTAATGAAAATGTTCTGCGGCTATGTACATAAAATACGGCGACATTAGCGTCAATGAGGTATCTATGCTTGGTGTAGTTGGCAAAAACCGATGCACTACATACATGACATGGGCTATAGCCAGACCTATAATCACGCCCATAATTGCAGCGATAAAAAACTGTCCTACGGCTTCGCCCATTGAAAACTGTCCGGAGATGACTGCCACTACCGCAAATCTGAAAACAATTAAACTGGAAGCATCATTGATCAGGCTTTCTCCTTCCAGTACAGTGGTAAGCCGTCCGGGTATTTTCACATTTTTCAATACCGAAGTAGCTGCTACCGCATCGGGTGGCGAAATGATCCCACCTAATAAAAAGCCCAATGCGAGGGTAAAGCCAGGTATCATAGAAGATGAAACATAAGCAACAATAACCGAAGTAAAAAATACCAGTCCAAATGCCAGCATGGCTATCGGCCTCCTCCATTTCCAAAAATCATTCCATGAGGTATACCATGCAGCTTCATACAGCAAGGGAGGCAGAAAGATCACAAAGATCAACTCAGGTTCAATTTCAATCACCGGCACGCCCGGAATGAAGCTGATGGCCAAACCTGCAAGCACTAAAAATATCGGATAGGATATTTTGAGCTTTTGCGCAAGCATGATCAGCATAAAAGTTGCAAAAAGCAGCACGAGTATAAAAAGTATATTCTCCTGAAACATAGTGGGTAGATGCGTTGTAACGTTTTTAATATAGCTTACAATTAAAGCGATTGTAATTTAGAAAAGATTATTGATTTATTACATTTGTTACGCATCATTTAACCATGAGGCAACAACCCATTTCAACCCCTTTTCTAAACCCACACAAATGAAACGATTTATTGCATTAACCTTTACCTTATTCCTGATGAAGGGCGCTTTCTCTCAACAAATAAAATACACCAATGGAAATGATTCCTGGAATCCGGATTCACTCGGAAACCATCGCGCCGTACTCCAGGTAACTAATGCCGGGAAAGTAGCGAAAGCCACCATAAACTGGAGAAGAAGGGATGCGAAACCTGAACTCAAAGCCATATGGGTGGTAGACGCCAGGACCAACAAAATCATTAAAAACACCAATGCCACAGATGTTAACCGTGAACATGGAACTGTTTATTTCGAGCCTACCTCTGGCCCAGGCACCTACTATGTCTACTACATGCCTTACCAGGTAGAAGGCCGGTCCAATTATCCAAATGCGCAATACGTAAAGAACCAACCGAATACGCAATGGTCGGGTGCGACCCAAAATGCTGTTCCTGCACTGGTAAAAGAAATACAGTCGGTAAATGCAATGAATAGCTTTTACCCAATGGAGGTGATTGCAACAGCAAAAGAAACACAGGCCATAATCTCACAGCATCCTCAAAGTGATTATCTTGTATTTACGGAAAACAGGACCAACCCCATCAAAATGACAGATGATCTCCCTCAAAGGTGGATCACAAAAGGATTAACAAACTCTTTCAGTGGAACCGCATCCAAAGGAGAGAATTATGCATTTCAACTGGGCATATACCCTGTCAAAAAAGATCTGAATGATGTTAAAGTGAGTTTCAGCAACTTAAAAAACAAAGCCGGAAACACCATTCCTGCCGGCGTTTTATCTTGCCTGAACACTGAGGGAACAAACTGGGACGGATCAAAACTGCACAAAGTGGTTGATGTGCCCAAATTAAAAGTACAGGCGCTATGGATACTGGCAAATCTGCCTGCTACTACAGCGGCCGGAACCTATACCGGTACAGCTACTGTTACAGCTAAAGGTACTGCCAGTACTATAATTAAAATTAACATCACAGTTGGCAATACACCAATTAAAGACGGCGGCATCAATGAACCGTGGAAGCAAACCAGACTTACCTGGCTCAACTCTACACTGGCCCAGAAAAATGAAGTTATAGCTCCTTACATACCATTAGCAGTAACCGATAAGACCATTGCATTATTAGGAAGAAAACTAACGATAAATAAAGATGGACTACCTGCTCAGATCCAGACCTTCTTTACGCCTGAAATGACTGAGATTTCCAGTACACCTAAAAACATCTTAACTGAACCTATTCATTTTCATGTTGTAAAATCAAACAACAAAGACATAGTATGGAAAAATGACGGGGTAAACTTTACAGAAACCAAGCCCGGAATAGTAAAATGGACTACAAAGAATACTTCTGATAGTCTGGACATGGATATCAATGCATCTTTAGAGTCAGATGGCTTTATGTCTTATACGGTCAGGTTTCTGGCTAAAAATGAGATTAAATTAAACGACATCAGACTGCACATACCTATCCAGCCTGCGGCAGCAAAATACTTAATGGGGCTTGGACAAAAAGGGGGCACCAGACCTGATACACTAAACTGGAAATGGGATGTTGCCAATAAAAATCAGGATGGTGCGTGGATCGGAGATGTAAATGCTGGTATCCAATACTCACTGAGGGATCAGCACTATATACGTCCGCTAAACACAAACTTCTACCTTCAAAAACCATTGTTGCTGCCTACTTCATGGGGCAATGCAGGTAAGGGTGGTATCCAGATCTTTAAAAAAGGCGCGGCAGTTCTTGCCGATAACTACAGCGGTGAACACTTCATGAAAAAGGGAGATACCCTTTATTATAACTTCACCTTATTGATCACTCCTTTCCATCCAATCAATACTGATTTCCAGTGGAGCAACCGCTTTTACCACAAATACAATAACCTGGACACCATAAAAGCAACTGGCGCAACATTAATCAATATACACCATGCCACCCCTATCAATCCATTTATCAACTACCCTTTCATCGCACATAAGGAAATGAAAAGCTATATTGATGAAGCGCATAGTAAAGGGTTGAAAGTTAAAATTTACAATACAGTTCGTGAACTTTCCAACAGTGCCTACGAAACCTTCCCATTGCGTAGCTTAGGCCATGAGATCTACTCTACCGGAAAAGGTGGCGGTTATTCCTGGCTACAGGAACATGTGGGCAATGACTACATCGCCGCATGGTACGTACCTGAAATTAAAGATGCAGCGATTGTAAACAGCGGAATGAGCCGCTGGCACAATTACTACGTTGAAGGAATGAACTGGCTGGTTAAAAATGTAGGTATAGATGGCATTTATCTTGATGATGTGGCCTTTGACCGTACCACGATGAAGCGCATCAAAACTGTACTTACCCAAAACGGGCATCCTGGAATCATAGACCTGCATTCTGCAAATCAATACAACAAAAGCGACGGCTTTAACAACAGTGCGAATCTTTACATGGAACATTTCCCATACCTTAATCGTTTATGGTTTGGCGAGTACTTTGACTATGAGAAAAGCGGACCGGATTTCTTCATGACTGAAGTATCTGGTATTCCATTCGGACTAATGGGCGAAATGCTGCAGGATGGTGGAAATGCATGGAGAGGGATGGTTTATGGAATGACGAACCGTATGCCATGGAGTGATGGTGCAGATCCTCGTCCGATATGGAAAGAGTGGGACAAATTTGGAATGCAGGGAAGCAGGATGATTGGTTACTGGGTAGAAAACAACCCGGTTAAAACCAGCAACCCTGAAGTACTGGCCACCATTTATAAAAAAGAAAAGAGTACATTGATTGCACTGGCAAGCTGGGCAAAGGAAGATGTAAAGATAAAGCTAAACATCGACTGGAAATCACTGGGCATAGATCCGGCAAAAGCGACCATCAGTGCTCCAGATATTAAAAACTTTCAGCCGGCAAAAGTGTTTAATGCCAATGATGAAATTACAGTTGTGCCGCGCAAAGGCTGGATGATTGTGATCAAAGAAAATTAAGATGATGAAATTTAAACCACTTGCCTTTATAATCAACATAGCCATTCCACTTGGAATTGGCTATGTTGGTTCTATATTTACCGCAGAATCAGTAAAAACCTGGTATAAAACACTGAACAAACCTTCTTTTAATCCTCCAGATAGTTTATTTGCACCCGTCTGGACCACACTTTTTGTCCTGATCGGAATCTCTGCCTATCTGGTATGGCAAAAGCGTGCTCAGATTAAGAATTTTCCACGTACAGTAGCCATTTACCTGATCCAGCTGATACTAAACCTGATGTGGTCCTTTATATTTTTCTACGCAAAGCAGATTGATCTTGCACTGTTCGAAATCATTATATTCCTCATCATGATCATCATCAATGCAAGGATTTTCTATAAGATAGATAAGGTGGCCGGCCTTCTTTTTATACCCTATATCCTCTGGGTGAGTTTTGCCACCTTACTTACCTATAACATCTTTATATTGAACTAGCAGGTTTATATTGAACTAGCAGGATGATTAAATATCGGTCTTAACTTCCGCATCCGTCAGGCGGTGCGGTTGTCCTTCACCTGTGGTGATCAGGTTAAACAAACTATGCTGCAGGAAATAGTTCCAGCCTTTAAAACAATCCTGGTAACATTCGCTTTCCGGAACTAAACCTATGTGGGTGAAGTTCAATAGAGTCTGGCCTTCTGTTTGAGAAATTTCGAAGCAAATCTGCGTACCTGTCCACTCCTCTTTATCTTCGAGAAAGCTTAAATGGCTCTCTGTAACCAGCCACAATATTTTTTGATTAGGAATAACTACAGTTAATTTTTGTTTGGAATAATGCATATCGGCAAAGCGGACCTCGAATTCATCGTCCAGTTTTTCGGATTGGCCTTTGAAATCTTCCGACCACCAGGCGCGGATATCATTGATGGCCCCAAACACTTGTTCCGGGCTTTGGTCTACCAATAAAGTAGTGTTAAAATCTGTTGTTTTCATATTTATAGTTTTTGGTTGATTAATTAGCATTTATGCTCAGATTGCTGGTTTTTATTCAACAAGGTGTCCAATTTTTTCAGTTTAGAGGTCCAGAACTCATCAAAATAGTTTAACCAGTTTTGCAGTTCCTCGAATCCGTCCTTTTTCAGTGTACAGTAACGTTCCCTACCCATGTCCTGGATGGAAATAAACCCGGAGGCTTCCAATATTTTCACATGCTTGGAAACGGCGGGCCGGCTCATATCGAAATGATCAGCCAGGCCATTGATGGTCAGGCTGTCTTCAGAAAGTAGCATGATCATCTTTCGTCTGCTGGGATCTCCGATCACCTGGAAGGCATCAAGCGTTGGTACGGCCATGGTCTGCAGCTTTTAAAAGTTTATCAATATTCTGGAATTTTTCCAACCAGCCGTGTAACAGTGCATGGTACATTTCAAGATTCTCTTCCTGATTAAAACCACGATGTTCTAAAAAAACCTCCGTGCCATTTTCTCTTACCTCCAGTTGCCAGGTCACCACCGACTCCAGGTTGATCTCTCCTCCACCCGGACCACAATTCCAGGAGTAAACTAATTTTTTTAACGGTTCAATGTCCAATACTTTGCAATGAAAGATGCCGTCAAAATTCAGATTTGCTTTTGCACCGGTCCGGAACTGAAACTCATGACCTATTATAGGTTGAAAATCATTTTTCATGAGCCATTGTGCCATCAGTTCAGAATTGGTCAGGTATTCCCAAACCGTCTCAACGGGATGGGCGAAGAAATACTGGTGTTTAATAAGTTTTGCCATAATACGTAACCCTTAAGTTACTCAAATATATAAGTAACTTGTGAGTTACGCAAATTTATTTGAAAAAAGTGTTTGGGATTGCAATCAGAGTCTCTGCTCCGCAGGATAGCGCGGCTATGAAAAAAAACCTTAATTTTAAGGTATGAAACTCCTTAAAATACTGATCCTATTTCTCTTTGCCAGCCCTGCCGCCGAGGGATATGCGCAAAAAGTAGGTTTGGTACTGAGTGGTGGTGGAGCTAAAGGCCTGGCTCATATAGGAATTCTAAAGGCCCTGGAAGAAAATAACATTCCGATAGATTATATAACGGGAACTTCCATGGGGGGAATAGTGGGCGCCATGTATGCCGCCGGATATTCACCGGCCCAAATTGAAAAGGTTGCGCTAAGCATAGATTTTCAGGATTGGGTAAGTGGCAGATATAAGAGCGACTATAGTTTCTTCTTCCAGAAAAAAAGCATCAACTCATCAATCCTGACCGCCAAACTGTCTGTAGATACAAATTTAAGGCTCAATTTCCGTTCAAATCTTGTCAATGATATCCCTTTGAACTTTGCGCTGCTGGAGCTCTTTTCTCAGGCCTCAGCCATTTCTAAAGATAATTTTGACAATCTTTTTGTCCCCTATCGCTGTATGGTTTCAGACGTCTTATCTCAAACTAGCATTACCGTAAGTAAAGGCAGTCTCGCAGAAGCCGTTAGGGCAACCATGACCGTTCCCCTGGTTTACCGACCCATCAAACTGGATGAAAAATATGTCTTCGACGGCGGGCTCTACAATAATTTCCCGGCTGACGTAATGAAGAAAAATTTTAATCCTGATATCATCATCGGATCAAACGTCTCTTCCAAGAACTATAACGAATATCCAAAAAACGATGAACGGTTAATGAATCGCCTGATGGTCTTCATGTTCCTCTCAAAATCAGATTCCACACTTATCGGCGAAAATGGAATTTATATACAGCCTGATCTCCGTGGTTATTCTTCTACTAATTTTAATCCTGTAGCGGCACTCATCAAGCAAGGATATGATGCGACCATTGCTGAAATGTCTCAAATCAAACAAAAAATCCATAAGCGGGTCAGCATCTCTGAAGTAATGCTGCGAAGGAATAGCTTCAACAACAAAAAACCGGATCTTGTATTTAGCAGTGTAACGGTAACCGGAGTAAACGCACAGCAAAAAAGATACATTGAACGTCTTTTTAAAAGCGATCAGGCCACCTTTAATCTCAATGACATCAAACAAGGTTACTATAAGCTTGTGGCAGATGAAACGTTTGAAACCGTCTATCCTAAAATCTCTTATAATCCTTTAAGTGACAGCTATAATTTTGAAATTGTAGCAAAGCCTCAGAAAAGCTTTAAAATAGATTTTGGTGGAAATATTGCAACAAGGCCGATCAGCAATGTATTTCTGGGCGTCCAATACAATTACCTAAACCGAAAATCCTACACCTTTGGCACTAACTTATACTCCGGACGTTTTTATGAGTCACTGCAGCTTAGCGGCCGTATAGACTACCCTTCGCGCCTGCC
The DNA here is from genome assembly GCF_032678645.1 of Pedobacter frigoris. Taxonomy (GTDB): domain Bacteria; phylum Bacteroidota; class Bacteroidia; order Sphingobacteriales; family Sphingobacteriaceae; genus Pedobacter; species Pedobacter frigoris_A. Next base: position 116,968 of record NZ_JAVTSP010000006.1, on the reverse strand, counting down.
TTTATTCCTTGCGGCCGAAATGACTTATAACCACTTCGATTATTACAAAACCAGCTCCATATTTATAGAAAATCCACATCCAACTTATATTGAGCAGGCCGATAGAAAAATAGATTTAAAAATAGGATTTCCCCTCAATCGAAATACCCGGGTAACACTCAACACTTCATTTATCAACAACAATGACCGATATAGTCCGAATAACCAGTTTACCATAGGTGATATATTGGACAAAACAGTTTTTAACGGTTCCAGATCTACCTTTGCCTTTGAGCAATATACTTTTAACCGCAAGCAATATGCCAGCAGAGGCCGAAACTTTCTCTTGAGCTTCAATTACTTTTCAGGCCGGGAAAACTATACTGCAGGCAATATTATGGGAAACCAACTCTTATTGAATAAAGTTCAAACTACAAAAACATACCGGCAATGGATCAATCTCAAAGTTAGCGACGAAAACTATTTCTTTACAACTCCAAAATATTCATTAGGGTACCTGGCAGAAGGCGTATATTCCAACCAGCCTTTGTTTTCAAATTATTACTCAACTTTACTGGTTGCTCCTGCATTTTATCCTTTGCAGGACAGCAGATCTGTATTCCTTGAAAATTTCAGGGCAATCAGTTACCTGGCCGGCGGTATTAAGAATGTATACACCATTAAAAGAAATCTGGATCTGAGAGCTGAAGGGTACATATTTTTACCTTATCAGAAATATGAAAGAGAAGGTTTTCAGGGAATAGGTACCATGAAACCACTTACCAAATGGCAGTATGCCGCGACAGCAGGCTTAGTGTACCACAGCCCGGTTGGCCCTGTAAGCCTCAGCTATAATATATACGATGACCCGATAAAAAGAAACGGCGTTTTACTACATTTGGGGTATCTGATTTACAATAAACGATCTATAGAATGAAACAAATATATCTGCTGACTTTCCTTTCCATTTGGTGTATTTCTTCACATGCGCAAAATTCCAAGACCAACATCAATAATTTTCTTGTCAAAGAAAGTCTGCTTAAGAACAGTAAATTAGCAATCATAGCGGCAGATTCAGCAGAAAACCCGATTGAACAGATCAATGGTATCTACACCTTTACGGTAAGTGGATTTTCTCAAACACTCACATTTAATGACGGGGTAGCCGTGCTTCCAATGAAACTCGATAAATCGGCATTTGTATACATTAAACATGAAAATGACCAGGGGACACACAGTAAGCTGCTCTATGTATATAAAAAAGATGGCACTTTAAGTCCTTATGCCATCAGCAGCATGTGGCTGGTACTATTTCCTGCAGCAATCATACTGCTGGCATTTACCTTCCGGAAATTTATTATAGCGGCTGTAGTGATTATGCTGGTGTTCATTTATTTCAATCATAGCAACGGATTAAACCTGTCTACCTTTTTTGAAACTATATTCGACGGTCTAAAAAATCTGTTTTAGAAAGGCATTCCTATACCAAAATTGTACTGTACAAAGCGATACCTGTCAGGACTGTTTTTAAGGTAATATTCATCCTTAAATGCTCTTCCCCCGCCCAGGAATTTACTGATCACCCATTGGTCTGAGCCTTGAAACTGAGGGTCTTTAAGTTTCAACCCAATGTCGAACCTAAACACAAAATACTGAACATCGTACCTGAACCCCATTCCAGTTCCTAAAGCGATCTGACTACCGAGCTTATCCAGCTTAAAATAGGTTTCCTCAAATCCATCACTGCTGGCTATATTCCAGACGTTACCGGCATCCAAAAAAAACGCACCTTTTAATTTCGCTCCAAAGAACTTATTGAGAAGTTTATAACGGTATTCCAAATTACTTTCGATATGTATATCAGCCAATTGATCTAGGCCATATAATGCTTTACGTACCGCCTCATCAGGAAGCCTCTCTCCTCTACTGTAATTTCCTGGTCCTAGTGTTCTTGCCTGCCATGCCCTTACCCCGCTTGATCCGCCTGCGGCAAACAGTTTCTCAAATTGGATATACCTAGAATTCCCATATGCATAACCGACACCAGCATTTATCCTCGCTACGAATTGCTTTTCACCACCTAAATTCTTATACCATCTGAGATCAACTTCCGGCCTGACGTATTGATTAAATGGCAATCCAAGTACCTTCGCGTCTTTACCATTTTCATCGCCTTTACTCCCTCCCAGTTTTGAAACAAGCTGTAAAAGATTTCCCGCCATATCCAGACTTCCTCTGAAATAAATGAAATCGCTATTCCCCACTAGCTTGTCAGCATTAAGGGAATAAGAATATTTAATACCAAGAGTCAGGTCTTTTCTAATTAACTGAGACAAGGTATATACATCAAGCAGTCCACTCGGTACGTTGGTTGAATTACTATCAATCAGTAATCCGCCAAAACGATATTCAAAATTCAAAGGCGTAACGGTATGGAATTTCGATTTAGACTCTACAAACTCATAAGTAAGGGAGGTCTGAAACAGACGTCGTTCAAAAATATCTTTTTGCAGGGCAAAGGTATAACTACTAGAGAAAATCGTGTGTGGCATGCCCCCTTTTCTGCTCGGTCTTGCGGTGATCAATGGCAACATCAGCCTCGGAACTGTGAGGTTGGCACTAACAGAAAAGTCACGCTGGTAAATGTCGTTAAAAAGACCCCGGCCCTGACCGATCCTCGATTGTAAGCCTCCTTTCACCTGAAATTCAAATCGCTCCGCACCTCTGAAAAGATTGTTATTCGTATAGGTATTGCTCAAGGTAAATCCAACGGTTCCCGCATTAAACGGCACCTCTCCCTCCACCCTGTTGCTCATGATCTTCTGAGGAATCAACTGGATCACGGGCAATACCTTATTGGAGCTATCCTGTGCCTTATTGTAATCTATCTTAACGTTTTTAAATACATTGAGTTCATACATCCGATCGTAAGTAAGGTTTTCATTCCAGATATTATACATTTCAGATTCACGAAGAAAGTTATACCTCACGATTGGATTACGCCTAAACTTTTTTGAAAGATCCGTATACCTCAAACCCCGAAATACTTTATCATTCATATTCAGTGTATCCGGAAAACCATCTGCATCGGGTGCAATGATCAGATTAGTCTCTCCAAGTGTAAACTGCTGATGGGCCGACTTATTCAACGGATTATCAATAAATAAAGTAACATTCGCTTTGCTGGCGTTTAGGTTAGAATCGACATCATATTTCACATACGGACGTGCGAACTCAAAATAACCATTTTCTTTCATCACCTGGTAGATTTGATCCCTTTCATAGCCCAGCGAATCATCATCATACCTCATCCCTTCTTTTAAATGCGTGAAAGCTTCCTTTTTAGACAAATACAGATCCTTTACTTTAGGATCAGCTATTTCATATTTGATTTTATTGACAGAGAACACCGGCCCCGGATCTACTTTAAAGTGAAGATCAGCCCTTTGGTTCTTTACCTTGATATCTGATTTTACTTTTGCCTTAAAATATCCTTTACTGTTTAAGAATTTTTCAATCTGAGTTCTTGAAATCTCTACGAGCGCACTATCCAGAATTGGAGGAGGTGTACCCAAAGGTTTAATATCACTGGTTTTATATTTGCCGTTCTTAGTATTAAACACATTATATATCAACACATTAATACCTATTGTAGACGTAGGCCTGATGTCTTTCTGGATGTAGTTGTATGCTTCCTCTTCAAAAGCTTTATCTATGCTGTCTATATCGACATGTTTAACGATCGACTGATAATCTTCAATATATTTTGTTGACGAACATCCTGTGACAAAAACAATAATAAATAGTAATATTGCACCGAACTGGACACTGCTTTTATAATTATAGTATGCTTTCAAAATCTCAGATAAGTTTTATAAAATCGTTACATCAAAAAAAGTACCGTAAAGAAAATGGGATATTTATCATTGAAGGTATAAAATCTATTGTAGAATTTATTCAGTCATCCTATCAAATCCACAGCATTTATTACCTGGCCCAATACCAGTCTTTACTACCAAGTCTACCTGCAAATATAAAGTTATTTGAAGTAAACAACGCTGAACTGGATAAGATTAGTACATTGCAAACGCCGCAGGGAATTATTGCGCTGGTACATATCCCGAAAAGCCCTGTATTGGATTTAAAAACACTGAAAGGTTCTTTTTCATTGGTTCTGGATGGCATCCAGGACCCCGGAAATCTGGGTACCATCATCCGCACGGCCGACTGGTTTGGATTTAAAAATGTAATTTGCTCAAATAATACCGTTGAGGTTTATAACCCAAAAACAGTACAGGCTACTATGGGTTCACTAAGCAGGGTAAATACTTTTTACCTGGATCTGCCGGAATTTTTAAGTCAGGCAAAGATGCCCGTATTTGGCGCTGTACTTGATGGTAACAGCATGTATAAAACCAATTGGGGCAATGAAGGATTGGTGATTCTGGGCAACGAAGGTCAGGGAATCAGCAATGAAGTAACGAATTTAATTACCAATCCTGTAACCATTCCACGAGTTGGAGGCGCTGAGTCATTGAACGTTGCCATATCAGCAGCGATATTATGTGCAGATATTAATAGAAATTTGCAGAAATAAATTGGATCATAATATATAATTGTTATTTTTGCAGCCTGAATTTTAACAGGGTCGAGTGGCCGAGTGGCTAGGCAGAGGTCTGCAAAACCTCCTACAGCGGTTCGAATCCGCTCTCGACCTCCAGATTTTTATAAATTAAAGAAATAGACATGGCAGTTACCAGATTAAAAAGAAAAGACAGAAGAAATAAAACTTTCGCAAAGTTAGATGTGAAAAACTTGAAACTTGCTACTAACATTGAACTAGGTAGCCGTTCAAGACAGTCTACTAAAGATCAATTGGCTAAAAACAATGCAATTTTAGCTCAACTTACTGCAAAAGCATAAGTTAAAATCTTTTAAAAAAATTAAACACCTCTGATCACAGAGGTGTTTTTTTATGCCTTAAATTTGCCTGTATCGAACCGTCCCAGATTCACTCCTGGCTCTAAATCATTTCGGAGCTTCTTTATACTGAGTGCACCATGACTGCACTATGAGTGCACGATGAGTGCACGTTTCACCTGGAAAAAGGTGCACTCATGGCACATTCATGCTACAAGCAATGTGCTGTCAACACAAATGCGTTCAGAAGCAGACCACACCTGATGGCGAGCTCTTTAATAATCAGAAAATTAAAACTAAGCTGTTTTTACCAGCTCTTTGCAGATCCTCTTAATAATGCCAGGCCCCTCGTAGATGAAGCCCGTATACAACTGAACCAGTGAAGCACCGGCTTCCATTTTATCGATTGCATCCTGAGGAGAATGAATACCCCCAACTCCTATAATAGGGAACGCTTTGCCTGATTTCTCTGAGAGGTAACGGATCACTTCGGTAGAACGTACAGTCAGTGGCTTACCACTTAGACCACCTGCCTCGTTTTTTACAACTTCCGTAGCAGAAAGGCTGCTCCTATCAATAGTGGTATTTGTAGCGATAACACCTGCAATACCCGTTTCAAGTACAATTTCAACAATATCATCCAATTGTTCATCGGTTAGATCGGGTGCAATTTTTAAAAGAATCGGCCTTGAAATGCTGTTTTTAGAATTGCGCTGCTGCAAAGTATTTAAAAGTTCCATCAGAGGTTCTTTTTCCTGCAACGCCCTTAAACCCGGTGTATTCGGAGAACTTACATTGACCACAAAATAATCTACTACATCAAAAAGTCTGTCAAAACATTTGATGTAGTCACTCACCGCATCTTCATTTGGAGTATTCTTGTTCTTACCTATATTTCCACCGATTACAATATCTGAGTTTTTAGATTTTAGCAAACGTAATCTTTCCGCAAGCGTGTCCACACCTTTATTGTTAAAACCCATCCTGTTGATGATGGCACTATCTTCTTCCAGGCGGAACATTCTGGGTTTATCATTTCCCGGCTGGGGTAATGGTGTAACCGTCCCAACCTCTATGAAGCCAAACCCAAGATCACTCAAGGCCTCTATGTACTCTCCATTCTTATCAAATCCGGCAGCCAGACCTACAGGATTCTTAAATTTAACCCCAAATACCTCCCGTTCTAATCCCTTGATATTTATATCAAAACTTCCGCGAAGGAGAGTTTGTCCCAATGGAAAGTGATCATGAAACCATTTCAACCTTTTCACTACGAAATAGTGCACTTTTTCCGGGTCGAATTTGAAGAATATAGGCTTAATTAGACGGTACATGATGCAAATATATATATAACAAAATAATTTCAAGATGCTCAAATGGTTAATAATAAAAATAGCCCTTAAAGTTGTATTTTTGCAGCCAAATGATTTCAATAAACGACTTAACTTTCTTAATAGGTGCCAGAGCGCTGTATGATGAAGCAAACTGGCATATAAAACCAGGTGACAGGGTTGGACTGATTGGTGCCAACGGAACCGGAAAATCCACTTTATTAAAAATAATTGTTGGGGAATACGCCCCTTCGTCAGGAACTATTTCTATGTCTAAGGACTTAAAAATTGGTTACCTGAACCAGGATTTATTATCTTATGATTCTCACCATAGTATTTTACATGTGGCAATGGAGGCTTTTGAGCGCCAAAACCAGTTACATGATGAGATTGAGGACTTATTAAAGAAAATTGAAACTGATTATTCTGAAGAGGTTTTAAATAAGCTGAGCGACAAGCAACAGGAATTTGAAGCTTTAGATGGCTATAATATTGAATATAGAGCTAACGAGATTCTTGCAGGTCTTGGGTTCAGCACAGAAGACCAGTTAAGACCACTGAACACTTTTTCAGGGGGATGGCGTATGCGTGTAATGCTGGCCAAGATCCTACTGCAAACACCTGATATCCTTTTACTGGATGAGCCTACCAACCACATGGATTTACCTTCCATCAAATGGCTGGAATCTTATCTTGTAGGCTTTGAAGGTGCTATTGTGATCGTTTCCCATGATAGGTATTTCCTGGATAAAGTAGTAAATAAAACTGTAGAATCGCGCAAAGGAAAGCTGACTTCTTATGCAGGTAATTATTCTTTTTACCTGGAAGAGAAAGCGCTGCGCGGAGAAATACAGAAAGGCGAATTTAAAAATCAGCAGGCCAAGATCAAGCAGGAAGAACGTCTTATCGAACGTTTTAAAGCCAAAGCATCAAAAGCCAAAATGGCTCAGTCCAGAATGAAAGCGCTGGATAAAATGGAGCGTGTGGAAGATGTGGATGATGACAACCCTACTGTAAATTTCCAGTTTAAATTTTCTAAGCCATCCGGTCGTCATGTAATAAGAATTGAAGGGGCTTCAAAAAGCTATCCGAATATAGACATACTTCACAATGCTGAAGGTGTAATTGAAAAAGGTGATAAAATCGCCCTGATCGGTGCCAATGGTAAGGGTAAATCTACTTTGTTAAGAATCATTGCCGGCACTGAGGGTTTCCAGGGCAAATGTGAGACCGGACATAATGTAACTACGACATTCTTTGCTCAGCACCAGCTGGAATCTCTGCACCTGGACAATACCATCCTGGAAGAATTACAGGCTTTTGCACCTAAACATACAGACACAGAAATACGTGGTATATTGGGCTGCTTCCTCTTTACGGGAGATGATGTATTTAAAAAGATCCGCGTACTCTCAGGGGGTGAAAAATCGCGGGTTGCACTGGCAAAATCCCTGACTACAGACTCAAACTTCCTGATTCTCGATGAGCCTACGAATCACCTGGACATCCAGTCGGTGAACATTCTGATCCAGGCGTTGCAGCAATATGAGGGAACTTTCATTTCCGTGTCTCACGACAGGTATTTCCTGGATAATGTAGCCAATAAGATCTGGTTCATTGAAGACCAAAACATCAAGGAATATCCCGGAACCTATGCTGAATACGAAGAGTGGAACAGCAAAAGACCGCCTGCAAAGCCATCCAGCATTCCTGTAAGGCCAGACAAAGAAGTAAAACCAAAGGTTGAAGAAAAAGAGAAAGCTGCACCTAATACCCAGCAGCAACTCAAAAAGTTAAATGATCAGCTAAAGAAGATTGAAGCTGATATTACTGCATTGGAAACAAATGTTAAAACCATAGAAGCAGAAATTGCGGATGAATCCGTATATTCAGATGCCGGTAAATTGGCAGATGCCAATAAAAAGTACCTGACAGCCAAACACGAACTTGATGCTGCTCAGAATACTTGGGAGGATCTGGCATCAGATATTATGGAATTAGAAGGTAAATGACAAAAATAAAAGGGCTATTCTTTTTATTGTTTTTAAGCACACAAATTGCTGCTGCCCAAACACAGCAGCAATTTGTGTATGACAACGTGGTGTATCAGCCTCAGATAAAAACAGTCCAATGCTACAATTCACAAAAAGAACAGTCCATTCCTGTCATCACATTAAAATCAGCTGAACAGCTTATATTTTCTTTTGATGACCTCAATGCGGGAAGCAAAGTTTACTGGTATACGATCGAACATTGTACTTCCGATTGGAAATCTTCCCGTCTATCTCAGCTGGATTATCTCGAAAGCATGCCGGAAGACAGGATCACAGATTACAAGTATTCATTCGGAACCATTCAGAAATACACCCATTACGGACTTACAATACCAAATAATCAGATCAGGCCGAAGATCTCGGGCAATTACCTGCTAAAGGTTTATGAGGATGGCAATCAGCAAAAGCCGGTGATCTCACAGCGTTTTTATGTTGTAGAAAACATGGTCAATATCGGTATTGAAGTGGTCGCAAGTAACCAGGTAACATCCAGGTTCAGCAATCAGAAGATCAACTTTACGGTCAATCATAAAATTAACATTCAGAATCCTTACAATGACCTGAAAGCGGTAGTGATGCAAAACGGCAACCCACAGACTGCAATAACGAATACAAAGCCTACCTTCATCCGCCCAACTTCATTGGTTTACAATGAGCTGAACAGTAATGATTTTCCCGCCGGAAATGAATTCAGGAAGTTCGATATCCGCAGCTTACGCTATAAGGGAGAGAATATACAGGATATCTTGAAACAGGATACCGCTACAAACGTGATCCTTTTCCAGGATGTGAATACGAGTAAAGCAAAATACAGCAACCTGGTAGATGAGAATGGTAGTTTTTATATCCGAAATCAGGAAGGGCGTGACGACCGTACAGAAAGTGACTATGCAAATATCGCGTTTACGCTTAATGCCGTTCCCCCTACCGCCAGCGGTGATGTTTATATAACGGGCCGATTTAACAACTATACTTTAAACCCATCGAGCAAACTCACTTTTGATTCTTCCAGAAAGCGCTTCTATGGCAATATAAAACTGAAACAGGGTCTATACGACTATAAATATGTATGGCTGAATAAGGAAACGGGAAAAATTGATCAAACAATTTTCGAAGGGTCTTTCTTTGAAACGGCCAATACTTATCAGGTTTTTGCTTATTACAAAAAACCTGGTTCCAGATGGGAGGAACTGATCGGATATGGTCAGATGAATACATTAAAGCGATAATCTTTTAAAGTTCTCATATTGATGCGCTCAACCGGAAATACAAAAAAAATAGTTCATCACTTTTTAATCTTACTTCTGGTGCTAATCAGCCCCGGCCTGTATGCTCAGATCGCAGATTCCATTCAGCCACTACCTGTAAAGAGTTTCTGGAAAAGCGATCTTGTCAAAAAGTCTACCGTCCCTGCTATTCTTTTTGGCTCGACGGCACTTGTATGGTCAAAACGGGAGGACATTAGAGAAGTAAGGAACCGGTATATACCAACCTTCCGTTACCATTATGACGATTACCTGCAGTACGCACCCGCAGCTACTGTAATTGCCTTGAATTCATTTGGCATAAAAGGCAGGCACAGCCCTGCCCGTACATTTGTTTCTTATGCTTTTTCGCTGGGCATTATGGGAGCTATGGTAAATGGAATAAAATATACTTCCAAAGTACAGCGGCCTGATGCATCATCAAAAAACTCTTTCCCTTCTGGACATACTGCCTCTGCGTTCATGAATGCGACAGTACTGCATAAGGAGTATGGTCAGTACAGACATGAGCTTTATAGTGTAGCCGGTTACGGTATGGCTACAGCAACTGCACTTGGGCGTGGATTAAACAACAGGCACTGGGTAACAGACGTACTTGCCGGCGCCGGGGTCGGCATCATCTCAACCGAACTGGGATACTTGCTGGCGGAGCAGATTTTCAGAGGTCATGAAATCAATGCTCCTTTAAGAAACAATCCGATTCCAATAGGAAATAACCCAAGTTTCATGGAAATCCACCTGGGATATGCCATGACCACCAGTAAACATCCGGCTTCAGAAGCAAAAGGATTGTTTACCACCAGGGGTTTTAACCTCGGACTTGAGGGAGCCTGGTTTATGAATAAGAATTTTGGCATCGGCGGCGAATTTGCATTTAGTGGCTTCCCTGTAAATTCAGACAATATTGTGCTTGATCCTGAACTTTCGGAGATCAGTACAGGAAATTACACACAGGCTTTCGGAGTAAGATACCTGCACGGGGGGCCTTATTTTAGTTTACCCTTGTCCCATAATTGGTTCGTGACCGGAAAAATAACCGGAGGTGTCTCTACAGGGAGTACCGGAAATGTGGTTTTACTTTTAGATGAACAACATGAAGCCGAGTTTCGCGTATCGGAATTGCCCTATATCAAGTACAAGCCACAGCCGACTCCAAGTTTTTCTGTCGGTGGTGGAATCCAAAAAAGGATTGGCAGGAATACAGCTATTAAAGCCTACTCTACGTATTTTCTATCTTCTCATAACTTTAAGATCAGTAAACTTCAGGATATTGACAACGATGGTCATTTCACCTACGAAGCCATGCCTGATAATTATTTTAAACTTAAACTCAACCACATTACGTTTGGCTTAGGCTTAACCGCGTTCATCTGGTAGGCCTGTGCTTTTCTGTTCGATTTTACTTACTTTTGCAGCAAGATGAGTATAAAAGTAAAAAGCCCTAAAGAGTCCTTTACCATTATGAATGAATTGGTATTACCAAACGATACCAACACTTTGAACAACTTAATGGGAGGCAGGCTGCTGCACTGGATGGATATTGCTGCGGCAATATCAGCGCAGAAACACTGCAACAGGATCGTCGTTACAGCTTCTGTAGACAACGTATCTTTTAAGCAGCCTATAAAACTCGGGGATGTAATTACCATTGAAGCTAAAGTAACGCGTGCCTTCAACACTTCTGTTGAAGTAAGACTGGACGTGTGGGCAGAAAATATTCCTTCAGGTAGCAGGGTAAAATCCAATGAGGCTTATTATACTTTCGTAGCGGTTGACCAAAGCGGCAGGACAATTCCTGTTCCGGAATTGAAAGCGGAGACTGCTGACGAAGTTGAGTTGTATGAAGGTGCATTACGCAGAAGGCAGTTGCGTTTGATATTAGGTGGAAAAATGGAGCCTAATGATGCGATTGAGCTCAAGGCTTTATTTTTCAAGGATTAAAAGTGCTCCACTTTTATTGTCTTGATGTACTTTTCAAGAAGCAAATATTTCTTTTCAAATTTTTCCGGATCCTGATTGATATAGAAATTGTGTTTTGTATTGACAACCTCAGATATAAAACCAATTAAAGCACCACTTGCTGTAGTGCATGCGGTTATGATTGCAGCAATTTTAAAAGTTTCAGTCGAGGCCTCGTCTTCGGGTTCAAGAGATACGAGTGCGGCGCCTATCACTACTCCTGTCAATGCCCCCGTACCAGCACCTTTTAATGTTGTCAGGCCTCTCTTTTTCACTTTTACCCTAACAATATCGTTCGCTTTAAAGATCAGGTAATTCCCTTTGTAATCCTGAATTGCCAATCCATCTTTACTTACTTTCTGAAGGATACCCTTTACAGTTTGCATGTGAGCAGATACTACTTTTACTTCGTAATCCTTGTCCTGAGCTTTTACCGCAACACCGGTAAAAACAATGATGAGCGCTAATACTATCCTTTTCATTTAGCTCCCCATTTCCAGAATTTTATCGAATTCTTCAGCTTTTAAAGGCATCACAGATAAACGCCCTTGTCTGACAAGAGAAATATCCTTTAAGCTCTCTTCTGCCTTGATTTGCTCCAGACTGACCGGATTTTTCAGAGATTCTACAGGAGCAATATCTACGACAACCCAGTTCGCATCATCTGTAGTTGGGTCCTGATAAAACTCTTTTACAACTTTAGCGATCCCTACTACGTTCTTTCCTTCATTGCTATGGTAAAAAAGAACCAGGTCACCTTCTTTCATTTCTTTCAGGTTATTACGTGCCTGATAATTGCGTACCCCATCCCAGAATGTTCTGCCATCTTTATTGAATTTTTCCCAGCTGTATTTAAAAGGTTCTGATTTTACTAACCAATGGTTCATGTTCTTTCTATATTAATTTTTAAGGTCGGGTTTAAGTTCAATCTTCGCAGCCCTTTCTTTATAACTGCATCAAATCTAAGAAATCAGGGAGAATTAGAAAGTATATAATTGTATATTGGTGCTGCCAAATAGATCCAAAGGAACGGTCAACCAAACAAGATGAACATTTACAATAACTACAGTGAAAAACAATTGCTGGGTCTTCTTATTGAGGGTGATGCAAATGCGTTGAGTGATCTGTATTATTTACATGTTAAACAGTTGAAATATTTTGTACAAAGAACAGCCAAATCTGCTGCACTTACCGAGGATGTTGTACATGATACCTTTATTAAGGTTTGGGAAAGCAGACACAAGATAGATTGCGAACAACCCTTTAAACCTTATTTATACACGATTGCCAGGAGACATCTCCTTAATCTTCTAAAAAGGGCACAACACGAAGTCAGCATACTTGAAGAGATTAAACAAAATGTGGTACATGAGGAAAACTCAACTGAACTCCTCATCGACTATACAGAAAGCAGCGCCATATTTATCGAGGCCATTAACCGGCTCCCTGAACAAAGGAAAGAAGTATTTATCCGTTGCCGGATACAGGGATTGACCTACAAACAAGCCGCAGCAGAACTCGGCATTTCGGAAAGCACTGTCAACAACCAGATGGTTAAAGCATTTAAAAGTATCAGGAGCTTTATTGCCTTTCGAACGGCCGTTCTGATACTATTAGCCACAGTAGTAAAATAATTTTATTTCAGGATAGATGTATTGTCGCTCCCATTTGTATTAGTTACAAAAGGAGGGAAAATTGGACAACGAAATCATAAAACTGATTATAAAATATTTAAATAATCAATGCAGTAAAGATGAACTTGAGAAAGTACTCGGAATCATTGAAACCGGGATTCATCAGGACGAATGGGAATTCGTACTCACTGAAGAAGCCTCCACCCTGGCAAATAGTAACCGGGGATCAGAAATGCCTGTCCATGAAACTACGGCATGGTATAAAAAGATACAAGATACTATTGCAGAAAGAAGCAGCAAAACGGTTTCATTACCGAGAAGAAATTCTTACTGGAAAAAAATCGCTGCTGCAGCAATTATACTGATCACTTTAAGTGTAGGATCATTTTATTACTTTTCCAGACCATCTATATCTCCGACTTTAGCGAATGATATTGCACCTGGAGGAAACCGCGCCATACTTACCCTGGCTAATGGAAAGAAAGTGATCCTTACCGATGCTAAAAATGGCGAACTGGCAACCCAATCAGATGTGGTCATCACCAAGCTGGCCGATGGAAAAATTGTCTATTCAGTAAAATCAGGCAAACCAACTGATTCAAAACCCAATACTGTGGAAACACCAAAAGGTGGGCAGTATGAGGTGATTTTACCAGACGGCACAAGCGTATTGCTGAATGCTGCTTCCGAGCTGACCTTCCCAACCTCTTTTGCTCATGCTAAAGAGAGAAGGGTAAAGCTGAAAGGAGAAGCCTATTTTATGGTTTCGAAAGTAACGGTCAAGGGAAAAACAGCGAAAACGAGGATGCCCTTTATTGTTGTAACCGACAGGGCTGAAATCGAAGTTCTGGGAACGCATTTTAACATCAACAGCTATGCAGACGAGCCTGTCAGCAAAACCACGCTTGTAGAAGGATCTGTCGCTGTTAGAGGATCTGGATTTACCAAAATCCTAACTCCCGGGAATCAGGCAACAATTGGAACTGGAGGCCTGACAGTTACGGAAGCAAATATTGATGAAGTACTGGCCTGGAAAAACGGGTATTTTATTTTCGACAGTGAAGATATAGAATCAGTAATGCGGAGGATTTCGAGGTGGTACGATGTAGATGTTATTTATGAAGGCAAAATCCCGAACGACCGGTTCGGAGGTACTGTGAGCCGTTTCAGCAATGTCTCGAAGGTCTTGAGCAAATTAGAATTAACCAATAAGGTGCACTTTAGAATTGAAGAAAGGAGGATTATAGTTACGAGATAAGTACTTATTTATCTGATGTAATCCTGAAAAACAAAAAGCCAGAAGTGCTTGCAACACAACTGGCCAATGCCATGATTACTCAGTCAACAAAACTTGCGATTCAATCAACTTTAACTCGCGGGCGACCACTGATCCTTGAGGACCAGGATTACCTGCAAATAACCAGACTAACAAATGTATAAAAATTATGCTAATGAACTTGGCGTGCCCAAAAGGTATGTCGATAAACTACTGCTGATTATGCGATTAACCACCGTAATATTAATAGCAACCATAATGCAGGTCAGTGCAGCGGGTTTCGCACAAAGGATTACCCTTTCCAAAAAGAAGGCGACCCTGAAAAGTATTTTTAAAGAAATACGAAAACAAAGTAATTACGATTTTATCTATACTGATGAGCTGTTACAAAATGCAAAAACGGTAGATATCAATGTAAACCAGGCGCTACTGGATGATGTACTGAACAAGATATTTATAGGGCAGCCTCTGTCTTATACCATCGAAGACCGTACTGTTGTGCTGAGGGAGAAATCGGATGTTCCGCTGAAGGTAAGAGTAGCAGAGCGTGCAGCAGACATACGCGGTCGCGTAGTTGATGCTCAGGGAAAGGGAATACCTGGTGTAACCATAAGAATAAAAGGAGAAACTGGAGGTGCTACAACAAATAGTAATGGCGACTTCAGCATCGCAGCTACCTCTACAAATGCCGTTTTGGTCTTTTCTTATACCGGTTTTATCACACAGGAGATCCCGGTAAACGGACAAACTACTTTGAATGTCACACTTCAGGAGGCTGTAGATGAACTATCCGAAGTGCTCGTAGTCGGCTATGGAACCCAAAAGAAAATCACGGTAACAGGATCTATCAGCTCTGTAAATATGGCAGATATGAGAACGCCTGTAGCCAGTCTTTCCAACGCACTGGCAGGAAAAGTGGCGGGTATCATTTCTATGCAATCGAGCGGCGAACCGGGATACGATAACTCTCAGTTCACCATTCGCGGATTGGGAACTTTTACCGGAAATACTTCTCCCCTGATCATTGTCGACGGTGTACAGCGCGATGATGTAAATAGTGCATTCGGCGGATCTTTCAACAATATAGACCCTGAGGATGTTTCCAGCATTTCCCTACTTAAAGATGCTTCATCAACTGCAATGTATGGTGCAAAAGGCGCTAATGGGGTACTCATCATTACCACAAAAAGAGGAACGGCAGGAAAACCTAAAGTCTCTCTAAAGGCAGAAACCGGATTAACAGGTTTTACAGAAAAGCCTGAAATGCTGAACGGCATTCAATATATGCAATTGTTAAATGAGGCCAGAACCAATATGGGACTGCTGCCTAATTTTTCTGATGAACAGATACAAAAAACAGCCAGCGGTCTGGATCCTTACATGTATCCGAATGTAAACTGGATCGACGAGATTTATAAAGACCAGTCGACCATAACCAATGCGAACTTAAATATCAACGGCGGTACAGAAACCGTACGTTATTATATTTCAAGCTCTTTTTACAACCAAACGGGACCTTACAAAGTGGAGAAGTTAAATGGTTACAATCCCAATCTTAACTTTAAACGCTATGATTTTAGAAGTAATATTGATGTCAATGTAACCAGAAGTACACTTTTACAACTGAACATTGGTGCCATGCTCGTAAATGCACGTTATCCCGGCATCGGAGCAGGTAGTCTATGGTACCAGGCCTATGCAACAACACCTGTTGCTTTTCCAACAAAATATCCGGATGGTAAATGGGCAGGACCAATCCCCAGCGGAGGAAGCAACCCTTTAAATGCGGTACAAAACAATGGCTATTCTGATGAATTCAGACCTGCCGTACAATCTGTTTTTACGGTGACCCAAAGGCTGGATGCATTGACACCCGGACTATCTTCTTATGCGAGGTTCTCTTTTGACAGTTATGGCGATTTCAACAACAGAAGAACTGGCCTTAACGATAACTGGCAAGCAATAGGCCGTGATGGTAATGGACAATTGCTGTTTACACAAACCAGGATTGGCCAGCAGTTTTTAGGTTATCAGCAGGGCTCAGATGGTGAAAGGATCATGTATCTGGAAGGAAATGTCAATTATGACCGTACTTTCAGCAACCATCGTGTAGGTGGTATGTTTTTATACAACATGCGAAACAGGCTAAAAAGCACTGCTGGTGACGTGATCAATGCCATACCATTCCGTAATCAGAGTCTGGCAGGAAGGATTACCTACGGTTATATGGACAAATACCTCCTGGAAGTGAATGCCGGTTATACGGGTTCTGAGAATTTTCAAAAAGGAAGTAAATTTGGATTTTTCCCTTCTATTTCAGCGGGTTGGGTAATTTCCAATGAACAATTCTTTAAGCCACTGACAAATACATTCAGTTTATTAAAACTGAGAGGCTCTTACGGCGTTGTCGGTAACGATAATATTGGTCAAAATTATAGATTCCCTTATCTGACACAGATAGGAAATGGTTCAAGTACCGGATTTGGTTTAAATGGAACCTGGTACCCCGGCTTAACCGAAAACTTGCTGGGCATAGAAAACCTGACCTGGGAAAAATCATTCAAAGGCGGCATAGGTCTGGAAATAGGCCTGTTCAACAAATTGAACCTTATTTTTGATGCATTTGATGAAAGACGTAAGAACATTCTGATCTTGCGTGAGTCTATTTCTTCCATCGTCGGACTGGGCTCAACTTTAGTGTTTGCCAATCTTGGTGAGATGAATAACCGGGGTATGGATGCCAGCATTGAATACAATGATCAGATTGGTAAAGTAGGCCTGAGGGTATTTGGAAATGTGACCTACAGCAAAAATAAAATCATTTTTGCAGATGAGCCGGTAAGAAAGTACGCCTATCAAAATCAGGCTGGCTTTGCCTCTAATGAGTTTTTTGGCTATATAGCCGACGGTTATTATACAGATCAGAATGACATCGATTCTCGTCCGGAGCAAAAATTTGGCGTAGTCAGGCCTGGCGACATCCGCTATCTGGATCAGAATGGCGACAACGTAATTGACGCCTATGATGCGAGAAGGTTGGGAAAATCCCCTTTTCCTTCGTGGTTATATGGTGCAGGATTTTCCGTAGCCTTTAAAAAATTCGACTTATCACTTTTCTTTCAGGGAGTTGCTGATGTCGGTATTATGGCAAATGGCTCACTCATTCGCGGGAATGGTGCGGGTGTAGACGGAGTTGGTGTAGTACCGTTCTCTGGCCTTGGACAATACCAGAACAATACCATGGCACAGGTACTGGACAGGTGGACAATAGAAAATCCTCGTCAGGATGCCTATTATCCCCGCCTATCAGTGGCAGGCCTGGCAGATAACAATTACCTGAACAGTACACACTGGCTTAAAGACGGTTCGTATGTGCGCTTAAAACAGGCTTCTCTTGGTTATACACTTAGCTCGGACAAGTTGAAAAAAGCACGCATTCCTGTACTGTATTTCTATGCATCAGGACAAAACCTGCTGACCTTCAGCAAATTCAAATTATGGGATCCTGAACTGGGATCCAATGGTGCAAAATATCCCATAACCAGGATGATGACTTTTGGAATGAGGGCTCAGTTTTAATTACCATTTAATAATGACTAAGATGAATAACATATTTAAAAATATTCTTGCAGGCGGCATGGCATTGTGCTTACTAATGTCTGTACCAGGTTGTAAATATT
Organism: Pedobacter frigoris; assembly: GCF_032678645.1. Lineage (GTDB taxonomy): Bacteria > Bacteroidota > Bacteroidia > Sphingobacteriales > Sphingobacteriaceae > Pedobacter > Pedobacter frigoris_A. The sequence goes on along the minus strand of NZ_JAVTSP010000006.1, from coordinate 98,870 downwards.
TGGATGTAGCACCTGATAACCTGTTGACCTCCGACATGCTTTGGGACACCAGGGCAAATGCAGAGGGCTACCTGAATCAGGTATATGCACGCGTGAGTATCCCTGCTGATGACTATACGATGCTGGGCGGAAGCGATGAAACTTCATGTAGTATTCAGGGGGTGGCCGTGAGACAAATGGCCTCAGGCAACTGGAATGCACAAAGCGACCATTGGTATTATTGGGCACAAAACTATGCGGGCATTAGACAAAGTATAGTATTTGAGCAAAACATAGACAAGATGTCTGATGCTATAATCGGTCCGGATCTTAAAAAACAATATAAGGCCGAAGCCCTCTTTTTAAGGGGCTGGTTTTACTGGAAGCTGCTCCGACAATACGGTCCATTTGTTAAGGTTATATCGCAGCTAAGCCTCAATGAAGATTACAACAAATACCCTCGTGCATCTTTTGACGAATGTGTGGATCACATCAATGAGCTACTGGATGCGGCGGCAACTGATTTACCGCCAAGCTGGGCTTCATCATCTAATTACGGCAGAGCAAACAAGGCTTCCTGCCTGGCCGTAAAATCCCAGTTGGCTTTATGGGCCGCCAGTCCCTTATGGAATGGAAATCCAAAATTTGCAGGCTTTAAAAATAATGATGGAAAAGCGCTGGCTCCGTTACAATATGATGTAAATAAGTGGAGGGCTGCTGCCAATGCAGCCAAAGCTGTGATAGATTTGCCAGGATATAGACTATTTACGAATCTGGATGAGGGTGACAGCCAGTTTGACCCTTACCTGTCGTTCCGTAATTTATTCCTGACCAACTGGAACACTGAAATCCTGTTTTCTACCAACATGGCGGGTTCATGGCAATGGGGACATGAGGTTCGTTGTGCTCCAAAACCAGCAGGATATGACATGCAGAATGCGACACAAAATGTAGTGGATGCATTTTACATGCGCAATGGCAGAACCATAGATGACCCACAGGCACAATATGTCGAATCCGGATTTGTACAAACCGATGATCCGGCAAACTGGGGTAAATCGAAAGATGGTGTAAACAGGGGCTATGTTAAAGGAAATGCCAATATGTACGCCAATCGTGAAGCCCGCTTTTACGTAAGTATCCAGTACAATGGCAAGCCTGTTTTACCGGCGCCAACACAGGACGATCGGAATTACTTTTCTTCTGATGCGAATAAAGACGGAACAGGAAGAGCTGAGTTCTACTATTCAGGAAAATCCGGAGTTGGTGTAAACAACAATAGTGACATTACGGGTTATGATGTACTTAAGAATGTAAGTCCGAATTCAAATATCAGAACAAGTGCCGTGGTTTACCGCCCTTTCATTCATCTTCGTCTGGCTGAAATGTACTTAAATTATGCTGAAGCCTTAAATGAAATTGAACCCAACCATCCGGATATTCTTAAGTATGTAAACCTCGTTAGACAACGCGCAGGAGTTCCGGATTTACAAACTGTTTATCCTTCTGCCATAGGAGATCAGGCTGAAATGAGAAAACGCATTCTTCACGAAAGACAGGTAGAGCTGGCATTTGAAGGCGATCGTTATTTTACATTGATCCGTAGGCTGATGATGAATGATCCTAAAATACAGACCATTTACCGCATGAACACCATCACCAATGATGGCAGCCAGGGATTTGCTTTTGCCGATTTTAACAAGCGTACACTGCTGCAAAATAGAGTCTGGGCTGATAAAATGTACCTGTTTCCCATCGCACAAAGTGATAGAGATAAGAATACCTCATTGGTACAAAATCCTGGCTGGTAAATAAAATCCACTATTTATTAATACGTATAAGATTATGAAAAGATATATACATGCCTGCATGTTCATCGTCCTGGTGTTTGTTGCAGGTTGCAAAAAGAATGAAGAAGGATTTAAACATGATGCTTCCTCTCCCATTACCATTGACCAGTTCATTCCTGAAAAAGGTAGTGGTGGTACTGAAATCCTGATCAACGGAAGTAATTTCACTACAGATACTTCCCAGATTAAGGTTACCCTTAATGGAAAGCCTCTAAAAATAATTGGTGTAAAAGGCAATCAACTGATGGCTGTAGTACCTAAGAGGGCCGGATCTGGCACCATTACCATAACGATTGGCGACAAAAGCGTAACCAGTAAGACTACCTTTTTCTACGAGTTCATGAGGACTGTAACGACGCTGGCTGGCTCTGGCGTGGCAGGGTTTGCAAATGGACAGGGTACCGACGCCAGTTTTAATTTTAGTGGGGAGTCCTGGTACCGTTGCAGTGGGATTGCCGTTGACGATAACCTGAATGTATACGTTACTGATGTCGGCAACCATTGCATCCGGAAAATTGACAAGGATGGAAATGTAACTACTTTTGCCGGCAACCCAAGTAGCGGAGGTTATGCCGATGGCAAGGGAACGGCAGCTAAATTCAGTATACCTTATGGCCTTACGATAGATCATCTCGGTAACTTGTATACTGCTGATCCTGGCAACTGGGACATCAGGAAAATAACACCGGATGGAACGGCTTCGATATATGCCTGGGCCAATGCAGAGCCATGGAATCTCGCATTCGACAGAAAGACAGGCAACATATTCTATTTCGCCTGCACCTCTCCTGCTACTGTTTACCAGGTTACACCTGAAGGGATAACCACCCAGTCTGTTACCGGGCTCAACTATCCTTCCGCAATAGCCTTCGACAACGCCGGCAATATGTTTGTAACCGTACATGGCGACCAGGTAGTTAAAAAGTTTCTTGCAGGCAGCTGGACAGGTGGTACTATTGCAGGTTCGGGTGCTCAGGGCTATCTGGACGGTCCGGCATCTACCGCTAAATTCTCATTGCCCTGGGGCATGTCTATCGATGCCTCCAATAATTTATATATAGCTGGAAATGGAGCAGCCGGTGGTGGTTATGGAAATGCTGATCAAAGTGTCCGCTATATAGATGGTACGAGTTACGAAGTGAGCACTTTTGCAGGGTCTGCTAATTCCGGCAATGTAAATGGTATTGGAAAAGCGGCTGCATTTAACGCTCCGGCAGGGGTTGCTGTCGACAAAAACGGAACTGTTTACGTGCTCGACAGGAACAATAACAGCATCCGAAAAATAGTATCCGAATAGTTATTTAGTTCATACACACAAATACAGCAGCAGATTGGGTGAATGTCTCCCTGGTCTGCTGCTTTAATACTGCCAAATATGAGTATATCAAAATTAGGCTACTTTAAACGTATCTTCCTATCCGGAATTTTCTTGTTCTCTTTTAGTATTCTGCATGCCTGCAGCAAAAAGAACAATTTGGCAGATGTGGATAGCGGACAGTCAGCTGCAGCTAAAGATATTTACGTCGCAATTGATGGATCCGATGCTAACAGCGGAATGATTGGATCTCCGGTAAATACAATTCAAAAAGCACTGGAAATGGTTATTCCAGGATTTACAGTGTATGTCAGGGCTGGCACTTACAAAGAGAAAGTAACGTTTCCTAAATCAGGAAGAAAGGATAAACTGATTACTTTAAAGCCCTACCAGGGAGAAAAAGCTATCATCAGTGGAGAAGGACTTTCTGTATCCGGAAGTGAGGCCCTCGTTACGCTGAACGGAGTAAGCTTTGTAGTGGTTGAAGGTCTTGATGTCTGCAATTTTAAAACAACTGCCGGACAGGTAAATGTAGATGGAATCGTAGTCAAAGGAGGTTCTACCAATATCACATTGCGAAAAAACCGTGTATATAACATTGAAAACAATGCCTCTGCTGAACAAGGCAGAAGCGGACATGGCATCCATGTTATTGGGAATACAGCAGTCGTGATGACCAAAATTCTGGTAGAAGAAAATGAGATATTTGACTGCAATACCGGCTACAGTGAGAACTTAACAATTAACGGTTACGTAGATGGTTTTGAGGTGAGGAAAAACAAGGTTTACAATGGTGAAAATATTGGCATTGTCGCTGCCGGTGGCTATGCAGCTAATGCAGATCCTGCTTTAAATTTTGTACGCAATGGTGTCATTGCCGATAATGAAGTGTTTAACCTGGACGGGAGAACCGGACCGATACCAGCTTTTAAAGATCACAATGGGGCAATAGGCATTTATGTCGACGGTGCCAGAAATATCATCGTAGAAAGAAATCTGGTAAAGGACTGTGGTCGTGGTATTGGAATCGTCAGCGAGACCAATAACTTCCCTACACAGGAATGCACCGTAAGGAATAACCTGGTATATAACTCCTCACTTGCCGGAATATACCTTGGTGGTTACATTGGCTATACCGGAGGTGGCACCAACAATTGCTATGTTGTGAACAATACCATTTTCCGCAACAATAAGGATCTTGGCTATTCAAACGAAGTAGAAGGAGAAATCAGGCTAACAGAAAACTGCAATAATAATGTGATCAATAACAACATCATTTATCCCAGAGCAGAAAGAGGTGTTTTCGTCAATAAACAAGTCACCGGAGGAACAAATAATACCATTGCGAATAACCTATACTATTCTGAAGGGTTAAACATCTGGCGTTGGGACAATGTCGCTTACACCGATTTTAATTTATGGAAAACGGCTTGTGGTGGAGATGCTGGCTCCACAGCAGGAACAGACCCGATGTTTGTAAATCCCGGCCTTTATGACCTGCATTTAAAACCCACATCCGTTGCAAAGCAGACAGGTAAAGTGATTTCCACAATAGTAAATGGTACAACGGATAAGGATGGCCAAACACGTATCGTAAATAATCTGATTAGCAAGGGCGCATATCAATAACAAAAGAGGCAGTTAATTTCTGCCTCTTTCATCTTCGTTTCCGGTTTGATGTCCTTTTGCCGTTTCTTTTTTAGAACCAAATCTATAATTAAGGCTCAGCTGTGCAAACCTGTTGATCTGAAAGTTTGTAAATTTCTGCCTCACTCCGTTTACGATGGTTGTTTTTGCCATGGCGCTGCTCCTAAATACATCATTGACATTAAATGTAATGCTAAGCTCCTTTTTAAAAGCACTAGCCGTTATACCCAGATCTAATTTATAATACGCATCTGTCCTGCTGATGTGGTCAATTTCCGGAAACTGATACCAGAAGTTGGCAGCAACACCGAATGTTTTATTTGTATTGAAGTACAGGGTATTACTGGAAGACATATATAAACCATAACCTTTTATACCCTTGAAACTGTTATTTTCTGTCTGTGCATTCGTGTAATAAAAGGTAACCTGATTGTTGTTGTCCAACAATTTAAATGTCTTTAACGAATAGCTCTCAGAGATTCCGTACCTGAAAGTTTTTAAAAAATTTATCGGTGTCGTATACACAAGATTTGTATCGGCGGAAGCAATCGTCACATAATTAAAGCCATTGCTGGTAATATTCAAAAACAGGGATGAGTTCAGGTTGCCTTTAAAAATATGTGAAAACTCCAGGTTATTATTGTATTCGGGCTGCAGATAAGGATTGCCCTGTCCGTAACTGTATTCAGTATATATAGATTTATAAGGATTCAGATTCCAAAATGACGGTCTGTTTATACGTTTTCCATAAGTAATGGAAAAACTATTGTCATCACCAGGCTGATAAGTAACCACTAGTGACGGGAAAAGCTTTAAATAATTAACATCTGTATTTTGACGGTTACTGAACGAATACCCACTTGTTTGTGTGAACTCTGCTCTAAGTCCGGCCTGGTATTTCCATTTGCCATAAGACCGGCTCAATGATCCATACAACGACTGTGTATTTTCTTTATAATCAAACTCATTGCTCAGGTTTGTATTATAGGCAAGACCACCGTCATTAGCTTTATCATAATAAAATGCGTTACTGTAATTGTCAATAAAGCTGAGTTTACCACCAAAAGCAAGAGAACCTATCGCCGTAGGTATTTCCATATCTGCTTTAAATGTATAAATATTGATATTCTGCTTATTCGTATCATAATAACGTTTTCTGCTCGACGGGTTTATTACGCCATCTGACCTATACACATTACTCTCAAAATCAGAAACGTCCGTCCTGTAGTAGTTATAATAATCGGCATTGAGCAGCAGTTTTTTTCCGGTTGTATCAAAACTGATAACGGAATGCATGTTAATTGAGTTACTTAAAGCTACCGGGTAGTAGGTTGCATAGGCTTTTAACGTAGAATCCAAACCGCCGTTATAATTGTAAACTGGGTTGTTTACGTGATCCGATCCGTCGTAGACATTTCTTCCTCCCAGATAGGTGATTCCGATGGTGGCTTTAGGACTAATGAGGTAATCTGCTCCGGCAATAAGATTAATATTATGATACTTATAATCACCTGTATCGCTTTGTTTCCAGATTTGACCAGGATAATAAATGTCTGTACGAAACCCTTCAAGGTGATGGTCTTCATCGAAATTAAGATTACCATAAACCGACAGCTTTTCTGAACTGTAATTGAGACTGGTATTGCCATTTAAGGCAAAGAAATTACTTGTACCATAAATGGTAGCTTTATCATGAATCCATCTCTTCGCATTAAACTGAACCGTTCCGGAATATCCCCTGGTCTTATTTTGTTTGGTAATGATATTTATAATCCCGGCATTTCCATCAGCTTCAAAACTTGCAGATGGATTCTTTATCAGCTCAATTTTTGAAATCTGGCTGGCTGACATGGATTTCAAATATCTGGTCAGGTCGATACCTGTAAGCTGTAAGAGTCTGCCATTCACCATGACCTTCAACTGCCCCCTGCCCGCACTGGTAATTTCATTATCTGACACCTTTATCCCCGGCACCTGTCCAACAGCCTGTAGCCCATCAGCACCCGTCGCCGTAATACTATTTGAAACATTGTACACTAATTTCTCGCCATTATTTACTACAGTAGTCGGATCAGCGCTGATGATCACTTCATTTAATTGGGTACTGCTTGTTTTCAGCGTAATTAGCAACGTAGTATCTTTTGAAAGGATGAGATCAGTCGTTTCACTTTGATAGCCGGCATAAGAAACCGTAAGGCTATATTTCCCTTTTTTAAGCTGGGAAACGGTAAAAGCACCATTTTGATCTGCTGCTACCGACACATTGCGCCCATCACCGCGCAATAGTAGTCCGGCTCCTGCAAGAGGAACCTGATTTTCTTTGTGTACTGTTCCGGTAAGTATGAGTTGGGCAAATAAACCTATGGGAATAAAGAAGGATAGAATAAGGAACGATAAGAATTTCAAAATGAATGTTTTTAAGGAATGGCTATTGTAAAAAGAGCACCATAAAAATTATTTATGGTGCTCCGCTTTAAAAGAATTAAATGTAATTAATCTTTAGATTTCAAGGCATTGTCAATGCGCTCAGATAAATCTTCAAGATGGTATTTGCTCAAACCAGATGCCGAAGGCGTTGCTGATTTTACAGATGCTAAAATTTCGCGTAATTGTCCTTTCACAACTGATACTACATCACTTTGTGATGATCCGCCACCAGATTGGCCCATCGAAAACCCTCCGCCTGTTGCTGCAGGTGCTGCTGCAGGTTTAACGATATTGATCAGTTTATCTACATAGTTTTTCTGCAGGTTACGACGGTATACATCGATCTGGACATTTGATTTCAATTCCGTAAAAATAGAATTATTCAGATCAGCAAAAAGATCCGTGATTTTATAGGCTGTTGCACCGTCAGCTGCCTCAGCTGAAATCAGTTTGTTCAATGTGGACATACTGGTCATTCGGGCAATTGTTGGCCCTTGAACTCTGCCAATCACGGTTACCGGATCCTCACCTATCACATCCATTAATGGCTGATCTAACAACCATGTAGGCGTGGTAAATAGGTTTTTACTTAAAAAGTCCATCGCTTCTTTCTGTGTTGCAGCCGCAGTACGTACATAAACAGGTCCTTTTTCTTCAATAGTTTTTGGTGAAGTGTAGATACCGCCTACATTTTTGCCGACATGCCCCATATAACGGCCAAATTGTCCAACAACTTCATTATATAAAGTTTTTGCATTTGAATAATCCTCATTGTCCTCTTTAGTATATACTAGAACGTTAGGAATCAATCGTTTTAAGTTTTTGATGCCGTATTCTGAAGCAAGCATCGCATTATCACCCAAATCTTCATTCTGGTTACGTGGATCATTCGGATCTGATTCTGTACCAAAAGTCAATCTTTTGTTCTCACCTATCCTTTTGATAATTGTTTTATTAGAATATGCTTCTTCCTCTGCTGCTGTTTTATACTGAGGAAGCCATTTATATGCCCATTCAATAGCCCACAAATCATAATCTCCTATTCTTGGGAATATGCCTTTTTCGGTAACTTTATCTTCTGGTTGTGCGACATAATTGAAACGTGCATAATCCATGATAGATGGTGTATGGCCATTTTTCTCTACCCATTGTTTGTCTCTCAGTTTTTCAACCGGAACTGTTGCAGACGACCCGAAATTGTGACGCAGACCTAAAGTATGACCTACTTCGTGTGAAGACACGAATCTGATCAATTCTCCCATTAGCTTGTCATCAAATTTCAGTTTCCTTGCTTTAGGATCAATTGCAGCAGCCTGAACCATATACCAGTTTCTAACCAGCTGCATGATATTGTGATACCAGTTTACGTGTGTCTCCAAAATCTCACCAGTTCTCGGATCGTGTACGTGTGGTCCACTTGCATTAGGAATATCCGAAGGTTTATATACAATCACATTGTGTCTCGCATCATCAATGCTCCAATCCGGATCATTCGGCGCCAGCTTGGCAACTATCGCATTTTTAAAACCGGCTTTTTCAAAAGCCACCTGCCAGTCATTCACACCTGCAATCAGATATGGTATCCATTTCTTAGGTGTCGCAGGATCGATATAATAAACAATTTGTTTTTGAGGCTCTACCAATTCACCTCTTTTGTATTTTTCTACATCTTCAGGTTTAGGCTCTAATCTCCATTTGGTGATCACAGCCTGGTTTTTTATACCTTGTGGATTTGCATCAAAGTCAACATAACCTGTTGCAAAGTATCCCACTCTCGGATCATAAAACCTTGGCTTCATAGGTTTGGCAGGAAGCAAAATCATCGAACTGTTCAACTCATAGGTAACAGGTGTAGAAGCCGGAGGAGCACCGCCGCCTCCCATTGCACCAGCACCCTGGCTTGGAGCCTTCATATAAGTTTTCAAAGTTCTGATTTCTATATTCAAAGGATAAGCTTTGATCTCTTTGACATACGAGCGATCACTCATTATACTTCCAATAGAAAGCGCTCTTTTAGCGCCCGCTTCAAAAAAGAAAATATCGTTATCACCATTCATATAATCTGTTACATCGATAACAGAACATTTTACCTTTGATGCTGAATCCTGGTAAGCTTTAACTTCAAATGAAGCTACCAGTGGCTGAATATTTGAATTTTTCAGTGATTTATACATTCCCTGATCGGTACTGTCTACAGAACGCTCACTGAAAGAAATTGCTTTAAGGAAAATTTTGTTTGCAGGCCCTTTCTCGAAACTGATTACGTTATCTCCGATATGGTCTCCACCGTATCCCATCATGGATGCACGGTTACCTGCAGCAGCTTTACTGATCCTGTTTACAGTTAAGATCTCCCTACCCAAAAGAGAATCAGGAATTTCAAAGAAATAGCGGTCTTCTACATTGTGAACTTTAAACAAACCATTGTCTGTCTTTGCTTTATTTGTGATCACCTGCTTATACGGCTTTGGTCCCGTTGCAGGTGCACCCGGACGGTTCATCGCATTGGGATTTGCAGGAGCGTTACCTGCAGGATTAGTAGGTCTGACCTGGGCGTCTGCATAAGATGCGGCAGCTACTCCAAGCATAGCTAAAAGTATAGTTTTCTTCATTATTGAATAATAGTTTAGGCACCAAAGATAAGTTACTATGATTCAAATAAAAACGGAGGAATTATAACTTTACAGTTACACTAATGGAGCATTTTAAACAGCAATTCTTTGAGCAGTTCTCCATCTGTTATGTTCCCCGTACTGTCCACCCCCTTACTTTTGAGGTCATATTCACGAAGTAAACTAATGATATCGAATGTTTTATTTAAGCCGTAACTCCTTGCAGCGGTTTCATAATCCTTAACAAAATAAGGATTTACGCCTAATTCTTTTGCAGCATCTCCTTTATTTGGCAAATAATGATACTTTAAAATCTTTGAAAAATAAGCATTCAGGTTGGCCATCACCATTACCATCGGATTTGCCTTTGGATTATCTGCAAAGTAATTCACGATCTGGTTACACTTCAGCACATTCTTTACTGCAAGTGCCTTTTGCAGCTCAAAAACATTGTATTCTTTACTGATGCCTATATTTTTCTGTACAAGATCTGTATCAATGGTAATGTCTTTTGTGATGTTGAGCATCAGCTTTTCAACCTCATTGGCAATCTTTGAAAGATCTGTCCCCAGGTATTCAGCCATCAATGCCGAAGCCTGCGGTGCGATCTTATACCCTTTCTCCTTAACCAGCTCATCTATCCATGCCGCAAGCTTATAATCCCTGACAAGGTCCGACTGAAAAACCACTCCGCCTTTATCTATCGCCTTGTAGATCTTTTTACGCTTATCAAAATTTGCATACTTATAGGCAAGCACAAGTATTGTCGTAGGCATCGGCTTCTCAAAATAATTGAGCACAAATTCTGCCTGTTTGTTACTGCCTTCTGTCTCCTTAGCCCATTTGAGGTCCTGCGCTTCCTTCACCACGATGAGTTGATAATCAGACATCATCGGATAACGTTTAGCCGCATTCATGATCGTCGACATGTCGGTATCCTTGCCATATAAGACGGTCTGATTGAACCCTTTTTCCATATCATTCAAGATATGCTCTTCCATATAATGAACAATCTGATCAATATAATAGGGTTCTTCGCCATGTAATAAATAAACAGGCTTAAACTTTCTGGCTTTTATGTCTTTGATGATATCGGAGGCACTCATATGAATGTTCAAACTTAGATAAAAACAATAGATACTAAGAGAAAACTTAGATAAAAATTTTTGTCTATTTTTACAGAAATGTCATTTACACCAACACCATTAAACCTTCCGCAATATCCTTTTAAGATCACATTAAAGGATAAGCAACATTACATTTTTGATGAAGTTAGAAAAAAACACCTGGTGCTGACACCTGAAGAATGGGTAAGACAACATTTCATCCAATACCTGATTCTGGAAAAGAAATTCCCACGCGCACTGATACAGATAGAGGGAGGACTGAGCCTGAACAAACTCCAGAAAAGGACTGACATCGTCATTTTTAATACAGCCGGCGAGCGGATCATGGTCATAGAATGTAAAGCACCTTCAGTCAAAATTACTCAGGCTACTTTTGATCAGGCTGCACGTTACAACTCTGTACACAAAACGAGGTGGCTGGTGGTCACAAATGGCTTAAAACATTGCTATGCACAAATAGACCACCTCGCAGAAAAGTTTTTATTTATTGAAACTTTACCGGAATATCAATTGCTTTAAATCTGATTCCAATTCATATTATTTCACACCTTCAATATCCATCACATTGTATTCAAAAGATCAGGCTTCGCAACTCAAACAGACCTTCTGGACGACATTCGGACAATATATAGCTCCGCAGCTTTCCGCAGAGGGTTTAAAGATCAACTGGATTAACTATAAAACCGGCTTAAAACATGTGTTCTTCAAAATGCAGGCTGACAATAAATCTGCATTTATCGCCATAGAAATTACCCATAGCGATCCGGGTATCCAGGAGTTGATATTTGAACAGTTCCGGGAGTTTAAAAGATTACTTGAAGATCAATTGGGAGAAGAATGGGACTGGGACCTCCACATACAAGATGAATACGGCAAGATAGTTACCAGGATCAGTAAAACATTGTCAGACGTCAGCATCTTCAAAAAAGAAGACTGGCCATCGCTCATCTCCTTTTTCAAACCCAGGATTATCGCTCTCGATGAATTCTGGAGCGATGCGCAATATAGCTTTGAAGTATTCAAATAAAAAAGAGGCTGTATCATTAATCTAAATCATGCCATTTTTCTGCACATCGTCATCCTTAATTTATTTCAGGATCCCGTTTGAGCAGGTTTTGAATAGCATGTCCGGGATCCTGAAATAAATTCAGGATGACGACCGTATTAATGATACAACCTCTTTTTTATGCATTTATTAGGAACCCAATGCCGCTAAGCTTTCCTCAATGATCTTAATCTTTGATTCTGCATCAGCCTTCTTATTGCGCTCATTTTGAATAATCTCAGGCTTTGCATTTTGTACAAATCTCTCATTACTCAATTTTGCATCTACGGATTTTAAGAAGCCCTGCAGATAAATAAGATCCGCATTCAGACGCTCACGTTCGGCATCTACATCAATGGTCTCATTTAATTGTATGAAGAACTCATCGTTACCCACCATGAAGCTTGCTGCACCTGCTAGTTTATCATTCACAAACTCCACCTCATTGATATTCGCCAGTTTGAAAACAATATTTAACCACTTCTCATAGTCTAAAGCAGAGTTTACTTTAATGGCAAGTGGCAGTCCTTCTTTTGGCGAAATCTGCTTCGTATTTCTCACGTTTCTGATTTCCGCAACCAGTCCTTTGATTACCTCCACCTCTTTAAGCAAAGCTGCATCAGCTGAACCTACTACAGGATAAGCGGCCACTATACAACAATCCAGTTCTCCTTTTTCTCCAAACAACTCATCGTGCCACAATTCCTCTGTCAGGAATGGCATAAACGGATGTAGTAAAGTCAGTATCTTCTCAAAGAAACCGATAGTTACTTTTAATGTATCCGCGTCGATAGGATGCTGATATGCCGGCTTAACCATCTCCAGGTACCAGGCACAGAAATCATCCCATACCAGCTTGTAACAAGCCATTAATGCTTCTGATAAACGGTATTGTTTAAAGTTATCTTCGATTTCTGAAAGTGCTTCATTGAACCTGTTTTCAAACCACAAGATGGCTTGCTGATTAGGGTTCTCCAGGCTTTCATCTACTTCCCAGCCCTTAACCAACCTGAATGCATTCCAGATTTTATTGGCAAAATTCCTTCCCTGCTCACAGTAACTTTCATCAAACATCAGGTCATTACCTGCCGGAGAACATAACAACATACCTACCCTTACGCCATCAGCACCATATTTTTCAATCAGGCCTATCGGGTCTGGAGAGTTGCCAAGTGATTTGGACATTTTACGGCCCAGCTTATCCCTTACAATACCTGTTAAATAAACATTAGTGAATGGTTTCTGACCTCTGAATTCATGTCCCGCCATAATCATACGCGCTACCCAGAAGAATAGAATTTCCGGAGCTGTTACCAGATCATTTGTCGGATAATAGTAATTGATGTCTTTATTGTCAGGGTTTTTGAAACCATCGAAAACAGATATAGGCCACAACCATGAGGAGAACCAGGTATCCATTACATCCGGATCCTGCGAAACAAATGGCGCAAGCTGGTGCTTAAATCCATTGGCTTCATCTGCGGTAAATACCCCGTCTATATCTTTAAGCTTTAAAAATTCATTCAAAGCCTCTTCTTTTGTTTTAGCTACTACCCAGTTTCCTTTGTCGTCATACCAGGCAGGAATTTGTTGGCCCCACCAAAGCTGGCGGCTGATATTCCAGTCGCGCACATTTTCCATCCAGTGACGGTAAGTGTTCACAAACTTTTCAGGGATCAGTTTAATGTCTCCGTTAAGTACATCTTCCAAAGCTGGTTTCGCCATTTCATCCATTTTGCAAAACCATTGCATGGACAATTTAGGTTCTATCGCTGCATTGGTACGTTCAGAAAAACCTACCTGCGATTTATAATCCTCAACTTTTTCAAGATGTCCGGCTTCTTCCAAAAGAACAGCAATCTTCTTTCTTGCTGTAAAACGGTCTTCACCTACCAATACTACTGCCAGTTCATTCAGTGTACCGTCATCATTTAAGATGTCTATAATAGGCAGTTTATGTTTTATTCCCAGCTCATAATCGTTCAGGTCATGCGCAGGTGTTACCTTCAAACAGCCTGTTCCAAAATCCATGGTTACATACTCATCTTCAATAACAGGAATCTCACGATTGATTAGCGGTACAAAAACTTTCTTACCTTTCAGATGGGTATATCTTTCATCATTAGGGTTTATACAGATCGCAGCATCTGCCATGATGGTCTCAGGACGGGTAGTTGCAATGGTAAGGGAATTACTGCCATCCAGTTCTGCACCATCTACCAAAGCTTTCTCACAGATAGAATATTTAATGTAATAAAGCTTCTGATTTACCTCCTTACGAATTACCTCTTCATCAGACACAGCAGTTTTACCTGCCGGATCCCAGTTTACCATCCTTACCCCACGGTAAATACGTCCTTTTTTATACAAGTGAATAAAACTGTCGATTACTGCTTCTGACAGATCATCCTCCATTGTAAAACGGGTACGCTCCCAGTCACAGCTGGCGCCAAGCTTTTTCAGTTGTTCTAAAATGATACCGCCATATTTCTCTTTCCATTCCCAGGCATACTTCAAAAACTCTTCCCTGCTCAGGTCCTTTTTATCGATACCCATATCTTTAAGCATGGCGACCACCTTAGCTTCTGTAGCAATAGATGCATGATCAGTACCAGGTACCCAGCAGGCATTTTTGCCTTGCATACGTGCCCTGCGGATCAATACATCCTGAATGGTATTATTTAGCATGTGCCCCATGTGCAGCACCCCGGTCACATTAGGTGGCGGAATTACAATGGTATATGGCTCACGCTCATCAGGCTCAGAATGAAAAAAGTTTTTCGACATCCAGTAGCTGTACCATTTATCTTCGGTTGCTGCCGGATCGTATTTTGTAGAAATGCTCATTATTTTGAAAAGTATCAGATTTTGAGGCGTAAAAATAAGGAAAAAAAAACAGATGCTGCTCGCCTCGCCAAATCTTTTGCTGAAGGGCAAAACATTTGCATGTCGGCTCCCAACACTGATTTTTTTTGGGAAAAGAAAAAAAGAAAGGGCAGTACTCCAGTACCACCCTTTACTTCATATTCCGAAAGATCACCTTCTTAAGACGGTACTTCCAGCCTAACACCTTTGTCTTCCCAAAAAATCACCTTCTTTGAAACGGTACTGCCAGCCTAGCGCCTTACTTCCAGTCTAATACCCCTCAGCCTAACACCCTCGCTTTTCCCAGAAAAATCACCTTCTCTGAAACGGCAATTCCAGCCTATTACCCCTCAGCCTAACACTCTCGCTTTTCCAGAAAAATCACTTTCTCTGAAACGGCATAGCGTCTTTGCGCTTCTTCAGCGCAATTATGCAGCCGTAGAAGAGAACGGTTATTTTTCCTTTTTCAAATACAACTCAAAGTAATCCGTTACTTTCTGATACAAATGTGCCCTATCCTTTCCAATAACATTATGTTCATGGCCAGGATAAATCATATAATCTACCTGCACACCCTTATCTACAGCCTTTTTCACGAAATCCACAGAATGCTGTTGCACAACTACAGGATCCTGCTGACCGTGGATCAATAACAATTTACCCTTCAGCTGATCTACTTTCGAAGAAAGGTAAGTCGCTGCATATCCTTCAGGATTTTCCTGAGGGGTATCCATATAACGCTCAGTATACATAATTTCATAAAAAGCCCAGTTGATCACCGGACCACCAGCTACCGCAGCTTTAAATACACCGGGGTGGGTTAGCATGAAGTCTGTTGTGGCAAAACCGCCGAAACTCCAGCCAAATAGTCCCATATTGGCCGCATCAACATAAGGCAGGCCTTTCAGGTAATCCACCGCGCTCATCATATCCTCCATCTGTACCTCTCCCGCTTTGCGGAACATAGATTGTTCAAAAGCACGGCCTCTGTTGTCACTTCCCCTTACATCCACAGTTAGCACCACATAACCACGTTCAGCCATATATCTAAACCAATAATCGCCAGCTCCTGCGTTCCAGCTGTTGGTGATCAGTTGGGCATGAGGACCTCCATACCAATACACAACAACAGGATATTTTTTTGAGGCGTCATAGCCAACAGGTTTATATAAACTTGCAAAAAGATCATCTCCGGATTTTCCTTTGATGGTAAACACGGTAGAGCTTTCTGTGGCATAGGCCGACAAAGGATTTGCAGCTGTTAATAGCACTTTAGGTTTTGCAGGAGCTGCTGTTTCAAATACCTGAATCACCCTTGGTACCTGCGGGCTGCTATAATTATCCACTACCGTATTTCCTGATGTACTGATCTGCACATTATGAACCGCATAGTCCTGGGTAATTCTCCTGGACTTGCCTGTCTTAATACCCAAAGCGTAAAGATTTCTGGTAACCGGAGATTCTTCAGTAGAAATATAGAACAATTGATCGCCCTTAGCGTCAAAACCTTTCACTTCCAGTACTTCCCAGGGACCCCTAGTCAGTTGCTTAACCAATTTTCCATTGATATTATATAAATAAAGATGATTCCAGCCATCACGGTTACTTTGCCAGATGAATTTCGAAGGATCATTTTTAAGAAATAACATAGGCACCAATGGCTCTACATATTTATCGTCTTTTTCTTCAAATAGCGTTTTAATGAACGCTCCTGTAACTGCATCGAACTGGTTTAGGCGCATATGATTTTGTTCCCTGTTGAGCACTGCGATGTACACATACTTATCATCAGGACTCCAGGCAATATTGGTCAGGTACTGCTCTACAGGAGTACCAGTTTTAAGATATATTGTTTTTTTGGTTTCAGGATTATAAAGCCCAACAGTTACCTGGTGACTTTTATCACCCGCCATAGGGTATTTGATATTCACGTTTTTTGCAGGTCTGCTGGTCCAGTCAATGATCGGGTAATCCGTAACCATACTTTGGTCCATCCTGTAAAAAGCAAGCAATTTACCTGCATTGCTCCAGAATATCCCTTTTGAAATCCCAAATTCATCTCTGTGTACAGATGATGCATATACAATATCTTTACTGCCATCATTGGTTACCTGCTGCTTATCTGTTCCCTTTGCTACAAAAAGGTTAAAATTATCCAGATAGGCCACATAACCTGCATTGCCTGCCTCAGCATTTTCTTTAGTCGCCAGCGACTGATCCATCAAAACTTCATAGGTATTCTTTACTGGATTTAAGGCGATCTTACTTCCATTTAAATATACAATCCATTCCGATTGCTGATTAAACTGGATCATCGGCATGGCTTTCAGTGTATCCAGCTGTGCAGATTTTAATTTTTGGTTCAATTGAGTTAAAGAAAGAAAATTCTTCTCCTCCTTATCCTTAAAATTCCCGCTCATCCAAACCGGACTGCCATTTACACGCTTAGCGTACACATAATTTTCAGTACCATAAATAAACTGGATCTGCGAAAGATTTTCAGGGGCTAAGGTCGTGCGGGCATTTAACATCGCATCCTGCATGGTCAATTGTTTGTTCTGAGCATTGCCCAAAAAAGCAAGAGCTACCAATTGAACTAATAAAATAAGTCTTTTCATTATTTTCTATTTGCCAGTCAAAGCTGGCCCAAAATTTATATGAATAATTCAGTTATGCGGCAAACTTAGATAAAATGTAGCAAATAACATCCTACCTTTGTTGGGTGAGGCTGTCCGAAAAGGTACGCTCGTCACAAATGAAACAATAAAATCCCGATGAAAAACATCTTTATAGGTTTACTTTTTGCGATGTTATGGGCTTCGGCATCAGTGGCTACCAAATTCGGAATATTATCAGCACCTCCATTGATATTGGGCAACATGCGTTTTTTTATCGCCGGCTTTGTGCTGCTCGTCTTTGGATATGTATTCAATAAAGACAAGTCTTACCGCTGGCCCAACACAGAGGAATGGAAACACCTCGCAATTTTCGGATTCTTAAATACAACCGTTTACCTCGGCATGTATGTATATGCAATGAAATACACTGCAGCCGGCATCGGTAGCCTTGCCACATCCACCAATCCGCTACTCATTGTCTTACTTTCTTCCTGGATGATAGGCAGAAAACCATCGAAAGAAGAAGTATTAAGCATCATTATTGGGATGATCGGAATTGGAATTGCCACCTACCCCCTTTTACAAAACGCCAGTACCACCTTATCCGGACTCACGATTTTAATGTTGAGCATGGTATCTGTTTCATTTGCCAGCGTTTATTACGCAAGGGTAAAATGGCAGCTTCCAAACATTTTGATCAACGGCTGGCAGGTGACCCTGGGCGGATTATTGTTAATTCCTTTTACACTTTCCATGAGCGATTTTTCAACGATAACATTAGACAACAGATTGGTGTCTTCAGTATTGTGGCTCAGTCTCGCCGTCTCTGTCATAGGATTGATCTGCTGGTTCTATCTTTTAAAAATTGACACCGTTAAAGCCTCGCTATGGCTCTTTTTATGTCCCCTATTTGGATTTTTCTATGCCTGGTGGTTATTGGATGAGCCCATCACCCTCTATACCATTGCAGGGACACTTCTTGTCGTATTCGGCTTGTATCTTGGTCAACGAAACAACTTCAAAAAGAAAGTTCAGTAAACATAATTTATTGCATCAACACAATAAATTATGTTAAAATATGTTAAATACATATAAAAAGACTGACTTATGAGAACTATAAGAATATTTTTCATTACGGGTAGCATCTTAAGAAAATTCAGCCTGAGCAGAATTTACTATTGGTTCAATAAGTAACTTCTTTGTTTCAATTCTCCTTGAATTTCCTTCACCCGCTACAATTAATTTATAAACAGGTGTAGATTAAGGCATTTCCCTAAATCGGATTTCTCAATTATACGTAATAGATTTTGTTAAAAAACAATATGTCACCACTTGGTAAAATACTATGTTTTACCTTTATACAATCGTAGTGTTAATTTACTCCTAACACGGTGATGACCAGCTGTCTTAGAGCAGTTGTAGTTTTTATTTGATTAATACGCTCAAACATAAGAAAGAGGGTGCTATAAACCTATTCAGCGCCCTCAATCTTAATACTCCGCCTTATCGAAATCTGCCTTTTCCTTAATTTTTAAATTGTTTTCTGCATCCTTATATATCAGATCAGTAATTTTATCTAAAGCTTTTAATACCCTTTCCATGCCATTCGGCTCATTGATATCTACCCCGCAAAAAGTATTTCCATTTGCTTTTGCCTGAAGTACCATATAATAGACACCAGCTACCTGCAGGGCCAGCAAAGACCGGATATCCGTATCCGCATTTTCGAAATAAGGTCCAATGAGCTTAAATATTTCCTCACCAAATTCTTCTCTTTTGAAAGAAACATCTTTGATCATCTTATTTTTTTCACTGATTTCCCAAATGATGATCTTCTGCATCTCCTCTGCAGAGTAAAAAAAAGTAAGCTGCCTGTTCAAAATAGACTTCAAAAGCTCTTTTCCATGATCTACATCGGCCTGCATTAATATATCCTCCATATTTTCAGACAGACCAATCCAATAATCTTTTGCTTTTACATAGGTTTCAATCAGATTATTTACATTATTGTCAAAATAACGGTAGATCAGTTTTTTATTTACTTCTGCTTTTTTGGCGATCTTATTAACTCCCAATGCTGTGTATCCCTCTGTCTTAATGATCTCTCCAACAGCATTTATCAATTTGAGCATGGTCTTTTCTTTGTCCCTTATTTCACCGGAAACTCGTTTTCTTGGTTTAGCGTTCATTTGTTGAAATTAGTAAATTTATTACATATGTCACCACTTTTTAAACTTTACCGAATTATCTTTAGCAAATGTTTTTGTAAAAAACCATCTTCCTAATTTTTATGACGCCATCAATTGAACCTTCAGAGCAGCTTACGACCCTACCCATTTCAGAACTAAGAGTTGGTGATCGACTTATAAATTTAGGTCCCGTTATCGAAATCACTGAGCTTGCAGATTCCTTTTCTCTTGTCATTGAAAGAATGCAGGAAAGGCAGGTATGGCGCTTCAATAAGGATGAGGAATTACTGATCAGTTCTGATCGGTAATAATTTCATGATATCATTGCTTTACGGAGTACATTTGATAATTTTATACCGATGATGTTCCTTTACATCGGCTAAACTATTTTTTTATGATGAATACAATATGCAAAGCCTGTTTTGCCGTTTTGGGCATAATGGCAGTAAGCTATTCAGCAAGCGCACAGCAAAAATTTATTGACCCTGCAAACATGGATCTTTCGGTCAGGCCGGGCGATGATTTTTATAAGTATGCCAGTGGAAAATGGGTAAAAAACAATCCCGTTCCTGCAAAAGAAACCCGATGGGGAAGCTTCAACGAGTTGAGAGACTTCAACATCAATGCGGTAAAGGGTCTGGTTGAAAATGCTGCCGCAGGCAAATCTGCACCGGCAGGATCTGTAAAAAGGCGGGTTGGTGATTTTTACAGAGCCGCGATGGACAGTATAGCCATCGAAAAACTAGGCTATACACCTATTAAAGCCGAACTCGAAAAGATTAAGCAACTTAAAAGCACAGCCGATGTCCTGAACCATACTGCTTACCTGAGAACCAATGGACTTGCCTCCCCGATGTTTAGCTTCGGTGTGTCGCAGGATAAGAAAAACGTCAACAAATACCTACCTCAGCTTGGTCAAGGGGGAACTACACTCCCCGATCGTGATTATTACCTGAAAGATGATAGCCGCAGTGTAAAAATACGCGAAGCTTATACGACATACATGACCACCCTGTTCAAGTTAACAGGCAGCACAGAAATCCAGGCAGTAAAAAAGGCTGGTATTGTAATGGCCATAGAAAAACAACTCGCTGACGCACAAATGACCCGCCTGGAAATGCGCGATCCCTATAAAACCTATAACAAATTCACCCTATCGGATTTTAATAAAAGTACCCCTGCTATGAGCTGGCCATCGCTGTTCAGCCAGTTATTGGTACGCCAGCAGGATACAGTTCTTGTTTCCTCTCCTAAATTCTTTGTCAGTCTAAATGGTTTGCTGGAAAGTGTTTCACTGGCCGACTGGAAAACCTACCTGGAATGGAACATCTTAAAGAGTGCAGCACCAAACCTGAGCAGTCCATTCGTAAACGCAACTTTCGCTTTCAATCAGGCGCAGACGGGACAGAAAGTTCAGACTCCACGCTGGCAAAGGATGTCACAATTGACTGACGGTACCATAGGTGACCTGCTTGGCCAGCTTTACGTGGCCAAATATTTTAAGCCTGACGCAAAAGTACGTATGGATGAATTGATTGAAAACCTAAGGAAAGCCTTCGCAATCAGGATCAAAAACCTGGACTGGATGAGTGACGTAACTAAGCAACAGGCACTCGACAAACTGAATGCCTTTGTGCCCAAAATAGGCTATCCTTCAAAATGGCGTAACTACGACGGCCTGACCATCCGTCCTGATACTTATCTGCAAAACCTGCGCAATGCAGGCACCTGGGCTTACCAGGAAATGGTGGCTCAATTGGGAAAACCGGTAGACCGTACCCGATTTGGCATGACACCCCCTACGGTTAATGCCTATTACAGCGCAACCATGAATGAAATCGTATTCCCTGCCGGGATATTACAATTCCCTTTCTTTGATCCTAATGCCGATGATGCCGTAAATTACGGAGGTATTGGTGCCGTGATCGGTCATGAAATGTCGCACGGATTCGACGACTCCGGAAGTCAGTATGATAAAGACGGTAACTTGCGTAACTGGTGGACTGCAGAAGACCGCGAGAAATTTGACGCAAAAACAAAATTACTTGGTGAGCAGTTTGACGGTTATAAAGTACTGGATACCATCTCTGTAAACGGCAAGTTCACGATGGGAGAAAACATAGGTGATCTCGGCGGACTAAATGCTGCTTATGAAGCCTTCAAAATGACCAAACAAGGTCAATCCGATGAAAAAATTGATGGATTTACTCCGGATCAGCGCTTCTTCCTTTCCTGGGCACAGGTCTGGAGAGGCAATGTACTGCCTGAAAGTGCAGCGCAACTGGTGAAAACAGATCCGCATTCACCGGGCCAGTTCAGAACTATCGGTGCTCCTGTAAATATGGATGCATGGTATAAAGCCTTTGACGTGAAACCGGGAGATAAACTATACAAGAAACCGGAAGACCGGATCAGGCTTTGGTAAAGAGATTAAAGTTAATGAGTTTTAGCTAATTTTACGGCAATGAATAAAATCACATTAACTGCCGACGGTTCGAATACACTGTATAACGAAAGTATCGGCGAGCATTACCATTCTAAACATGGGGCTTTGCAGGAGAGTAAGCATGTATTTGTAGATGCGGGATTAAAACATGTCATTGCTCTTTTTCCAGATCAGGATATAAGTGTGCTGGAAGTCGGTTTTGGTACAGGTCTGAATTTTTTACTCAGTGCCGCTTACTGTTCAGTCCACAATATCCCGCTTAAATACACCTCGCTGGAGGCCTTTCCATTAAGGAGTGAAGAACTTGAGTCAACGGGCTATGACCAATATGTGCCACATGAAATCTGGGAGGGGCTAGTCAACAATTATGGCAAAGCCATGCAGCAGGCAGTCGATATTATCCCTGAACAACAATTGAGGATACAGCATACCTACCTTCATCGTTATGAAAGTGCCTCGCAATTCGACCTGGTTTATTATGATGCTTTTTCAGTACAGCACCAGCCTGAGATGTGGACAGATGAAATCATTGCACACACTTGCAAATTTCTAAAACCAGGCGGCATATTCGTAACCTATGCCATCACGGGAAAATTAAAACGTGCATTAAAAAGTGTAGGTTTTACCATAGAAAAGCTTCCGGGTGCACCGGGTAAAAGAGAGATGCTGAGGGCCAGAAAAGATCATGCATAGGCAAACTCCGATAGCTTAAATTTGTTAAACAATAATGAAAAAGAGAAAATTAGGCAATACAGACTTACTCGTATACCCCATCACATTTGGGGGCAACGTGTTTGGATGGACTATAGACGAACAAACTTCATTCGAAATATTAGACGGATTTACCGATGCGGGATTTAATTTCATAGATACCGCAGATTCTTACTCTCATTGGGCGCCCGGAAATAAAGGCGGTGAATCTGAAACGATCATCGGCAACTGGATGCAGGAAAGAAAAAACAGGGATCAGGTCATTATTGCAACCAAAGTAGGCTCCATCCCGGGGTCTGATAAAAAATCTTTAGCGCCCAAATACATCAGACAATGTGTAGAGAACTCTCTTAAGCGACTAAAAACAGATTATATAGACCTGTACCAGTCGCACTACGACGACCTTGAAACCCCAATAGAAGACACCCTGGCAGTTTATGACCAGCTCATTAAAGAAGGAAAAGTGCGGTGGATAGGTGCTTCTAATTTCTCTGCAACAAGACTAAAAGAGGCACTGGAAATCGCAGAAACGGCTAATCTTCCCAGATACCAGACCTTTCAACCCGAATATAACCTTTATAAAAGGGAAAAATACGAAACAGAATTCGAACAGCTGGTACTCGACAATAACCTTGGCGTCATCAACTACTATGCACTTGCCAGTGGTTTTTTAACTGGAAAATACCGTTCAGAGGCAGATTTCACCAAAAGCAAGCGCGGCGCGGGAATTAAGAATTATCTAAATGAGCGGGGTTTCAAAATATTGAAAGCGCTTGACGATGTTTCAGAGCAATACAATGCCAATCCCGCAAGTGTATCTCTTGCCTGGCTGATCGCAAAACCTTCCATTACCGCACCCATTGCCAGCGTAACGAGTTTAGCACAATTAGACGACCTGATTAAGGCTGCTGCTTTAAAACTCGACAATGAAGAGATCGCCATACTTGATGATGCAAGTGCCTGGAAATAATTATTTCACCTAAGTTTGGCAGGGCATTTGTTTTTAAGGTAACTTACCATATAAATTAACTTACAGGCCTACCTGATGAAAAACATTTCTCTTCCCTTTTACACCAAACTTGCGATGGTGCTGTTTGCGATCATCTGCCTCGGATATCTTGCCATTTTAGGACAAACCATCTTAGCGCCTTTACTTACTTCTTTTTTACTGGCCCTGCTGCTGCTACCCCTGGCCAATTTCCTGGAGCGTAAATGGCGGTTCAAAAGAAGTATGGCATCGATTGTTTCAGTCGTATTAATGATTGCATTCATATGCGGTATCATGTACTTCCTGGCCAACCAGCTCAGTGACCTGTGGCAAGACTGGCCCTTACTAAAAAAACAGGCAGAAACTTCTTTCCACGATGTACAAAACTGGATTTCAGGCACTTTCCATGTAAACGCGCATAAACAGATAGATTATTTAAAGGATAGCGCTACCAGTGCGCTGGCCACAAGCGCCACGGTACTAGGCGCTACTTTGCTTACATTATCTTCTACCCTTTTATTCCTTTCATTCCTATTGCTGTTTACTTTCTTCATCTTAAACTACCGACGGGTATTGTTCACTTTTCTAACCTCTGTTTTCGAAGAAAAACATACCCAAAAGGTTAGTGAAATCGTACAGCATATTCAGTACATCATAAAAAAATACATTACAGGCCTGTTTATACAGATGCTGATCGTCACGCTTTTGATGGTCTTTGTGCTATGGGCATTGAATGTCAAATACGCTATGCTGCTGGGCCTCATCGCAGGAATGTTTAACATTATTCCCTATATCGGTATCTTTACAGCATTGCTGATCAGCGTACTGATCACCTTCGCTACAGCAGGCGCAGCCAAGATGCTATTGGTAATTGTTGCTTTTGTCGCCGTGCACGCCGTCGATGGAAATGTTTTAATGCCTCTGGTAGTCGGTTCCAAAGTGAAGATCAATGCACTATTTGCATTTATAGGTATTGTCGTAGGCGAAATGATCTGGGGCATCTCAGGCATGTTTTTATGCATTCCCTACCTGGCGATGCTAAAAATCATTTTTGATCGCATAGACCAGTTAAAACCATGGGGAATTTTGCTTGGAGGAGAGGAAAAACCAAATAAGAAGCGCAGGGTATACCGCATCACAAAAAACATTAAACTGGAGGAACAGGAATAATCAAAAAATGGCAGATAACAAGTCCCCGCACATCCTGAACACCTCCGCCAACCTATTGGGGTTATGCTTTATCGTACTCACTTCCATTAAGGTATCAAAGATGGAAGACAGCACGCTGATCGATGAAACTACGGCATTGGCGATCATTCTTTTTATGGCCAGCTGCATCATATCGTTCATCTCGATGCGAAAAACATCCGGTCCGAATGAAAAGCTTGAAAAAGTAGCCGACTTTGTTTTCCTTTCAGGACTCATTGTTCTTTTTTTAACGACAATGATGATTACCTTTAACTTCGTAAAACAATAAACAATGCCCAACAATATACCTCCCGTTACCGCAGCAGATCCATCTTCGGCCTTTCTAAGATTACTTACTGTTTTAGATACTTTACGTACCGAATGTCCTTGGGATAAAAAACAGACCATGGAGACCCTACGTCACCTGACCATAGAAGAAACCTATGAATTGTCTGACGCAATTCTGGAAGGAGATCTCGATGAGGTTAAAAAGGAACTGGGGGATGTCATGATGCACCTTGTCTTTTATGCACGGATTGCATCCGAAACAAATGATTTCACCATAATAGATGTACTAAACAGCGTATGTGATAAGCTCATCAGCAGACACCCGCACATTTACGGCGATGTAGAAGTACAGGATGAAAATGATGTAAAGCGCAACTGGGAAAAGCTGAAGCTGAAAGAAGGAAACAAATCTGTGCTTGCCGGAGTTCCCGCCGGTTTACCCTCCCTGGTAAAAGCCAGCCGCATACAGGAAAAGGCTCGTGGAGTTGGGTTCGACTGGGAGGATAAAACCCAGGTATGGGAAAAAGTAGAAGAAGAACTTCAGGAATTCAAGGATGAGTTCAACGTAACAGACGCCGCCAATATAGATATTGAAAAAGCTGAAGGTGAATTTGGCGACCTGCTCTTCTCTCTGATCAACTATGCCCGTTTCATCAATATCAATCCCGAGAATGCTTTAGAAAAGACCAATAAGAAATTCATTAAGCGCTTTCAGTATCTGGAAGAGAAGGCCAAAGAGAATGGCAAAGCCCTTCAGGACATGACGCTGGCTGAGATGGATGTGTATTGGAACGAAGCTAAAAAATTATAAAGCACTTCAGTTAACCGTGCTTCTTCTTCATGGTCATTTTGGCTTTCTGCCCAATACCATAGTTATGGGTTTTAGAGTTACTTTCTTTCTTATCGTGGAATGCACCACCACCTTTCGGAGCACCAGCATCTTCCTTAACGGTCTTAATTTTCGGGGCCTTAACAGGCTTATCAACCACTACATCTTCAGGCAAATCCATAACAGGAATTTTGAATCCTAACGACTGCTCAATTTTACGGAGATCAACCAGCTCCATATCTGTGGCAAAAGTAATTGCTATGACCTCTTCTTCTCCCGATTTTACTACGCGGCTCAGGAATACTTCTTTCTTTTCAGGTATTTCGAAGTGAAAGATAAATGGCACACCTGAAAGATCCAATGGTGCAGTCAATCCTTCATTGGCTACAATCAGCACTCGTGCTTCAGGGGTATCTTTAAAATCTTCAATATGGTCAAATCCCTCTTCATCAAAAAACAAGGGGTTCAATACGGACACTTCACCAGGTTTATAGGAAACGAGGCTTTTTCCAAGTTTTTGTGCAGTCAGACGGCTGTTTACAAATACCACAACCTTTTCGAACACTTCATCATCACGCAACAAAGAATTCAGCAGGCTGATCTTACTTTTGAAATTAGGAACCTGGTACAAGAGCAATTCATGCGTTATCGCCTGACTTTCGCTCAGCTCTTCCACCTCAATGGTGACTGGAAAGTTCATAAACTGATCGATCATATGGCTCAGCTTATCGTGTACTACCGTAGTAAAAATCAAGTGTTGTACTTTACCGGCACTTCTTGCCAGTTCACATACCGGCAATTGCATTCCTTGTTTTACAATCACTTCTGCGTCATCAACAATCAGGATCTGTAACCTGTTCAGGTTCAAGCCTAGCTTAAGATATACAGCACGCGCCCTTGTTGGCGTAGCCACTACGATATCTATCCCGTCCAGCAAGTCCTGAATCACTTCATCCATCCCCCCTGTCCCGTAAAGACCTATGATCCGAAGGCTTCTGTTGCCGCTCAGCATCTTAAACTGGGCGATAATAGCCTCTACGCGTTCAGCATCAGGCACCAGAATGAGCACCTTAGGAGCTTCATCTGTGCTATATTTTAATTTCATCAAAACCCCCAGCACATAGGTTGTGGTCTTTCCGCTACCTTCCGGACCTACCGCAATGATATCCTGACCACCAATGATCCTTGACATGGTTTTAGCCTGAATTTCTTTTGCTGAAATATATCCGGCATCATTCATAGCGGATACCAATGGCTTGCTGAGTTTTAATTTATCTAACGACACTTTTCTTCTGTTAAAATATAATTTGCAAACTTAATTAAAACTCAGCTAGCATTCATGAACTGCCTTAAAATAATCTGGCAGCTTATTTATCCAGCGGAGCCATTCCAAACATCAGGACAAGTTTATCACCCTCATACAGGTTCAATACCTGATCTGCCACATCATACCTGAATGTTTTATTACCAATAAGTGTTAAAAACTGATGTTCCAGCTTATTTAATTCCTCACTGCAGGCCATCATTGTACCAGCCATTTGTGCGAATTTAAGTTGGCCTGCCTTGTTTTCGTATCCGCCAAAGAATGAGTTGCAGCCAGACTTACCACCCACACGTTTTTTAGTCCCATCGAAAGTCATGTATACAGGAGATTGCTCCTGCGTTATCCCATTCATCTGAATCAGTTTCCACTTGTGCCTCAGTACAAAGCCCCATTCTGTATTGGCAGCAGGCATTTTAGTCTTCTTAACGATTCTTTTCAATTTGTAAGTATAAGCCGAAGCATCTGCCGGAACATTGGCTCTTTTAGTACGGCTTACCAGCAATTCATAACGATAACCCGGCTGATATTTGAAGCCTGAGATCTCGCTGTAGAATAATTCCCAATCTGTGCTATTCGTATACTTTACCTGGAAGCAGGTCTGCGGTGCTACCCCGGTACAACTTGCCAGTTCTTCTTTTACAATAAGTCTGAATACACTGGCTTTTCCAGCAGTAGAAATTCCGAAAATTAATGAGAGTGTTAAAGTCAGGCTGGTAATTAAATTTTTAATCATTTTGTTTTTTCATTTGATATATAGATAACAAACAGATGCCTGCAATGTTCTTTTTCCATAATCGGAATGGCCTAAAATTCTATACGGCCCATATATACTGTGTTAGAAATTGCCTCCCCGTCATTAGAAATAAACGCAAGGTAAGTCTCCGCACAGGTCTCCCTGACCCTAGCGTAGGGCTTCGTACCATCAGCAGGTACAAACGAAAGAAAATCTTCTCCTGCAAGCTTCCTGGCTCCCATAATGCAGCAGTATTCTGTCTTTGTATCCGGCAAATAAGCTACCATCATCACATGCAGACGATAGTTATTATACGTATCATCTGCATCTTTGTCCCAGGTAAAGGTCAGTTTCCCATCCGCATAGGTCACAGTGGTATCTGTTGGAGGATTTAGTTTTCCATCTGCCAGCCTCACTTTAGAATAATCAATACTTAGATCAGGATATACGCCTTGCAGGGCATTATTCAGCTGATAAGATACCGCTTTGTTCTGAGCTGTTTTGTTGGTACCCCTTGCAGCTAGTCTAAATCCTACATTGGTAAACATGTTTAGCGGACTGATCAGTTCCATCACAACCCGCATCCTGTCGGAAGCTGCAATCTGAGCCGTTGATCTCGGTTTATTTGATTTTGCAGGAGCCATCTTGATAATCGGCTGTCCTAGTCGTATGTAAGCAATTTTATTGCCCAGTTTTCCTATTATGGGACCGAAGGGTCCGTTCTTCATTCTTGCCATATCATATTTGGTTAAAAAGCTATGTAACAGCTTAGATACAAAGATAGCGATCCGGTCGGACTCCGTCAATATTTAAGGCCAATTCTGAGCAGATTTCAAGCGGTTGCTAAACGGGTTTGGAGCGGGTTTTAGCCGTACCAAACCCGCTCCAAACCCGTAGCAAATCCGCTGCAAACCCGTAACAAACTAAAGCAAGGTATAAACGGACCCTCAACGCTGCTTTATTACGCTCTTTCCTGAAAAAATCTAGGTACGAAGCGCAGTAATTTTAATTAGACTTTAAAAAATAAATGTGTTAAAAACTATTAAATTTGAAGACACCATCTAATGACAAACTATGAAAAAAACGATCTTCCCCGCACTATTGCTTTTGTTAGCCATGGCCACTGCATCCTATGCACAATTTGGCAAATTGAAAGATGCCCTTAACAATGGCGCCTCATCATTATTGAACAACAAACAGTTAAAATTGCTGCAAAATCAGCCGATTACGACCAACTTTGACGACTGCAACAAAACAGAGCTCATGCCTCCGGGCTTTGGTGCAGATTCTGTAAAAAAGAAATTATGTGACCTTAAGTCTGGCTATTCAGCAACAGAAGGTTTCAGTTTAAAACCTGGTTTCTATACCGGAACCTTTAAAAGTTTTTGCTTGCAGGCGGGTACACACGGACCCGATAAAGGAAACGGATATTTGTTTGCTCCGCTTGCCGGACCAAAAGAAAAAATAGCCAGGACCCTTATTGCAAATTGGGAGCAGCATCCTGAAATTGAGCAGCGCAAAGTCCAGCTGCTGCTGTGGGCCATTGTTGCGAAAACTAACTTCAGCAAGTTGTCGGCCGATCTGCAACTCACGGCAGGTGTGCTTTTAAACAAGAATGACATTTCTGCATTAGGAAGCACCATTGTAGATTACCTTTCGGCCGAAGCGATGACCAAACTCACCAGCAACCTGCCTGAACCGGCAAAAACCATAATCGAAATAGAAAATAAAATCAGGGGACTGATGTACCAGGCCAATGCGTCTTACGATCAGATAGAAAGTCTGGCGATGCTTGGTGGCATAGCACCTGCCGATCCTGATTTTCCAAGCGGAGTCTGGGGATTGCATCCCGATGGTTATTACATCAAATACCTGCCCCACTCTTATTCCAAAACTGAAGTTGTCATTTATGTACCCAAATCTGCCGGCACAATTAAGTTCCTCCCGGTTGGGGATGTAGCTGTCCCTGCCAGCAGAGGCTGTCAGCGATTGGGACAATCCAACTTGCTGGTTTGCTCGGAATAACCGACGGAAAAAAGCAACAAATTTGTGTA
The DNA here is from genome assembly GCF_032678645.1 of Pedobacter frigoris. Lineage (GTDB taxonomy): Bacteria > Bacteroidota > Bacteroidia > Sphingobacteriales > Sphingobacteriaceae > Pedobacter > Pedobacter frigoris_A. The sequence goes on along the minus strand of NZ_JAVTSP010000006.1, from coordinate 68,635 downwards.
TCCAAAAGAGACTGGTGCTTACTTGGCCGAATTTTATATATTTGGGTACACACAACTTAATTGACCAATGACAAACCTATTTAAGACGATTTTAAGCTCGGCCTTTCTTCTTGCCCTTACTATGGTAAGCCAGCAGGGTCAGGCGCAGCAAGTAAAAGGCAATGCCGGCTATGTCAACACTTTTGTCGGCACCTCAGGGCTTACCGACCCTAAGATCCTCGGCTATGAACTACCAAAAGGCTGGCGTGCCTGGTCGGGCCTAACCTTTCCCGGAAGCTCACTGCCCAATGCCATGGTGCAGCTGAGTCCAATGACTAAATACCAGCCTGCTGGCGCCGGATATGAATATGAAGACGACAGGATTGTGAGTTTCACCCATACGAATAAAGGCCACTGGAACCTGGGCAATGTCCCCATTCTTCCGATGTCCAGCCCAGGCGCTACATTCGGATCACATTTTTCCCATAAAAACGAAAGCTCAGCTCCCGGATTTTACCAGGTATATCTTGATGACTACCAGATTAACGTGAGCCTGACCTCCACCTTAAGAGCGGGATATCACAGGTATGAATATAAAAACAACAAGGACAGACAGATTCTGTTCGACCTGTCCAAAGCCTTGAGCGGGGTATCAAGATGGAACATTGAGCAGATCGACAAAAACACACTGAAAGGGTTTCAGGGAGGTGAGAACATACATTTCTATGTGATCCTGAACACGGATATCGACAGTATTGAACAAAAAAATCCAGGACAAAAAGACGGCTATGCCATCCTGCATCTTGCCAATGGAAGCACCGGACCGGTAGAACTGAAAATCGGGTTGTCTTTTGTAAGTGCTGATAATGCCCGGGAAAATCTTATTAAGGAAATTGGTGCTAAATCGTTTAAAGAGATTAAAAACGCTGCAAATCAGGCCTGGGAGAACATCCTTTCAACCATACAGCTAAAAGGTGGAAATGAAAAACAAAAAACCATGCTTTACTCTTCCCTTTACCGTTCGCTGCTTTGGCCCGCACTGCGAAGTGATGTAAATGGGGAATACAGGGATGCAAAGAGAAATACTTCAAAAGCTGATTTCAATTACTATACAGAACCATCGCTATGGGACACCTACCGCAATAAGGATGTACTGCTGGGGCTGATGAGTCCTAAGGTTGCGCTTGACGTCATCAAATCCATGAAAGATGTGGGTGATAAAACAGGAGCTATCCCGACGTTCTTCCACGGAGACCATGGGGCATCTTCTATCACAGGAGCATACCTTAGGGGGATTGATGATTTCGATGTTCAGGCTACCTACCAGCTGCTACTGAAAAACGCCAATGTACCGGGACGGGCACGCCCTTTCCTTGAAGAGTACCTGGCAAAGGGCTATATTTCGGATCCTGATGTGGACAAACCTCATGTGGAAACCAAGGCCAGAGCAGGTGTTTCCAAGACCCTGGAATATGCTTATGACGATTATTCTGTAGCTCAGCTAGCTAAAAACCTGGGTGATACAGCCAATTACCGGATGCTGATGGCGAGATCTAAAAATTATAAAAACATGTTTGATCCTTCGACAAGATTCATGCGGGGGAGATTGGAAGATGGCAGCTGGGTGAAAAATTTTAATCCGCAGTACCCTTATTATGAGTACATGTACAGGGAAGCCAATGCATGGCAGGTATCTTTCTTTGCGCCGCATGACATGCCCGGTCTAATTGAACTTTACGGAGGAGCGGATAAATTTGAAGCTAAACTAGACTCCCTTTTTACTGTTCCCTGGAACCCTAAATACATTGCACGGAATGTGGAAACGTTTATCGGTCAGTATTGTCATGGCAACCAACCGGATCATGAGGCCCCTTTTGCCTATACCCTGATTGGAAAACCGGAAAAGACACAAAAGATATTGGATCATATATTGAATAACCTTTACGGTATGGACAATGGGATCACGCTTGCCGGAATGGACGATGCCGGCGAGATGTCGGCCTGGTACGTATTGAGTGCCCTTGGTCTTTATACTTTTTCCGCTACAGATCCGGAATACCTCGTTACTGCACCTTTATTTGATGAGATAAAATGGACCACAAATACCGGTAAGCTGCTTACGATTAAAAAACCCGGCAAAGGCAGAAAAATTACAGGCATCAAAATGAACGGCAAGGCAGTAAAAGGTTACTTCGTTCCTCACGATCTTTTTAAAAATGGAGGTCTGCTGGAAATTACCACACTGCCATAGGGTTGTCAGTGACATCCTTATTTTTGCAGGCGTATTAAAAAAAACTGTATGAACACAATAACCATTAAACCGATTAACATTATCGGAATTGCTGTGCGGACAACCAATGAAAATGGACAATCTGCCGCGGATATCCCTTTGCTATGGAACCGGTTTTTTACTGAAAACATTGCTGCCCGCATTCCCGGGAAAATTAGTGAGGAGGTTTATTCCATCTATACGGACTATGAGCTGGATTATACCAAGCCTTACACAACCATTATTGGCTGCAGAGTAGAACAGCTGACCGATATTCCTGAGGGCCTTATCGGCAAGGTTATTGGCGGTGGCAGCTACACAACATTTGTGGCAAAGGGCAAACTGAGCGATCAGATTGTTTTTACCGAATGGCAGAAAATCTGGAATACAGATTTACCGAGGGCTTATACTTCTGATTTTGAAATCTACGGAGCAGGTGCTCAAAATCCTGATCAGGCAGAAGTTGAGATCTTTGTGGGTGTAAAAGAGTAATCCATTGTATCAATATTTTGATACAATGGTACGATGTTATGGTATAAACTATCCTTAATATTGTATCATCAAAATATTGACTGATATGAAAAAACTGATACTTAATCTATTCCTGCTTACGGGATCTATAGGAGTTTATGCTCAGGATGCTGTGGACTACCAGACACCGCCGCAGGCGATGGCGGATCTGCTGCTGGCCAAACCTACACCTGGTGTGAGCATCGACGGAAAAGCAGAATGGATGCTACTCAGCAACCGCAATTCTTATGCTTCTGTAGAAGAGCTGGCGATGCCGGAATACCGCATAGCAGGACTGCGCATTAATCCCAATAATTACTCTCCGAGCAGACAGGTATTCATCAACAGTTTTAGCATAAAGAACATCAAATCGGGAAAAACGACTGTGGTAACCGGCGTACCTTCTCCCCTATATGCGGGCAACATCAGCTGGAGTCCCGATGAGAAAAAGATTGCATTTACCAATACCACGCAAAAAGGTGTAGACCTGTATACCATTGATGTAGCTACACAGAAGGCAGTAAAAATCAATAAAGGTGCTTTAAATGTGGTGTTGGGCGGAGGCATCAGCTGGCTAAATAACACCACATTGTTGTATAGGATCGCAACAAAACCGGCAAGCTCGGCTCCCGCAAAGCCCTTGATGCCAAAAGGCCCTACGGTTCAGCAAAACCTGGGTAAGGCAGCGCCAAGCGTAACTTACCAGGATCTGATCAAATCGCCATATGACGAGCAGCTGTTTGAGTTTTACGCGACTTCGCAACTGGTAAAAAACACCGATGGCATAGAAACGCCGGTAGGAAAACCAGCCATCTATGCCGGAGTCAGCATTTCTCCGGATAAGAATTATTTAATGGTGAGGACCATCAGAAAACCATTCTCTTATCTGGTAGCAGCGGGAGGTTTTCCTTCTACCATTTCCATTACCGACCTGAATGGCAAACTGGTTAAAGAAATCGTTAAATTGCCGTCTTCAGAAGGCACTCCTTCGGGCTATGACAATACGCAGAATGTAGCGCGCGGATATGACTGGCGTGATGACGAACCTGCAACCATTACCTGGGCAGAGCCACTTGACAGCGGACTGATCAAAAAACAGGTAGATTATCATGATGCCGTTTATGCGCTAAGCGCACCTTTTACTGGTAAGCATAAGGAATTGTTTAAAACACAAACACGTTTCAGGGGCATTTCCTGGGGTGATGCTACGCTTGCACTGGTACAGGAAGGTCTGCGCAGCAAACAAACGGTAAGAATTAACCGCTATAACCCATCGACCGGTGCTTTGGAGACATTGATCGAGCGGAACCAAACGGATGCTTACAATGACCCGGGGTCACCTGTGACGACCAAAAACAAATACGGAAGACAAGTGATCCAGGTATTGGAGAATGGCACTAAACTACTGATGAACAATACGACAGGTTCTTCTGCAAAAGGAGATTTACCTTTCCTCGCGAAATTTGACCTGAATACCAAAAAGAATGAGATCATCTGGCGCAGTGCAGAGGGCACTTATGAAGTAGTTTCTGATGTATTGGATGCCAATAAACTGGTATTACTGACCAGGAAAGAATCCCAGAAAGATGTACCGAATTATTACATCAAAAACCTGATGCTGAGGATTGCAGATCAGCCGATCACCAGCTTCACCAACCCTTATCCTTCCCTGGCAGGTGTATCCAAAGAAAAAATCTCTTACAAACGTGCAGATGGTGTAGACCTGACCGGTGACCTTTACCTGCCAAAAGGATACGATAAAGCTAAAGACGGTCCGCTGCCTGTTTTACTGTGGGCATATCCCCGTGAGTTTAACTCTGCCGCAGATGCAGCACAAATCAGGGGTTCTAAGGATCGTTTTACGACCATCAGCTGGGCCTCACCGATCTATTGGGTAACACAGGGTTATGCTGTGCTGGACAATGCGGAAATGCCAATTGTAGCCAAAGATGGTAAAAAACCAAACGATACTTTTGTAGAACAACTGAAGCTCAATGCAGAAGCTGCCATCAATAAACTTTCTGAAATGGGTGTAGGCGATAAGAACCGTATGGCTGTAGGCGGACACAGTTATGGTGCATTCATGACTGCCAATCTACTGGCGCATACCGGATTGTTTAAGGCCGGAATTGCACGCAGCGGTGCATACAACAGAACACTTACTCCTTTTGGCTTCCAGAACGAAGAACGCACTTATTGGGAAGCTCCCCAATTGTATTATGAAATGAGTCCATTCAGCTATGCTGATAAGATAAAAACCCCGCTGCTGTTGATACACGGTGATTCCGACAATAACCCGGGTACGTTTCCTATCAACAGTGAAAGGCTGTTTGCTGCGATAAAAGGCTTTGGAGGAACTACACGCTTTGTATTCCTGCCTTATGAGTCACACAGTTATGCCGGGAAAGAAAACTTATTACACATGCTATGGGAAATGAATGCATGGCTGGATAAGTACGTGAAAAACGCGAAATAGTTATTTGAACCGGATTGCTTTTAACGGGCTGATCTTGCTGACCAACAGAGAAGGCAGGATCAGCACGATTAAGCAGATGACCACAGTTGCTACGTTAAGCAGCAATACGTCTGCAAAATGAACTTCCAACGGTACGTAAGACAAATAATAGGAAGTCTGATCAAGCTTAAAGATTTGCGTACTCTGCTGCAAGAAGGCTAAGCCTAATCCGAGGATATTGCCAAGTATGAGTCCGATACCCACGAGGTAAAGCGCATTGTAAAGAAAGATCTTCATGACACTATAATCAGTCATACCGAATGCTTTCAGCATACCGATCATATTGGTGCGTTCCAGTATCATGATCAGCAAGGCCGTAATCATGTTGATGACACCTACGACCATCATCAGGATCAGCAATACTTTGGTGTTGACATCAAGCAAAGAAAGCCAGGTGAAAATCGCAGGAAAATACTCCTGCACAGATTCTGATTTGAGCTTCATTTCCAGTCCTTCATAGATTTTTCGCGACACCTGCTGTAGTTTTGTAAAGTCTTTGACCCTGATTTCCAGTCCGCCAATTTCATTGGGTTTCCAGTTGTTGAGCCTTCGGATGACGTTAATATCACCGATGACAAATCCTTTATCTATCTCCTCTACTCCGATGCTGTAAATGCCTGCTATGGTGAATTTACGCGGACGTGGAGGATCTTGCACGAAATGCATGATGAAACTATCGCCTGTTTTCAGTTTGAGGCGGTCGGCGGTGAACTGCGAGATCATGATCTGCTTCATTGCCGCTGCGCTATCCGTAAAGTTGATCACATTGCCGCTGACCAGGTGCTTGCGGATATAGTCCCAGTTGAAAGTCTTGTCAATTCCCTTATAAACTATCCCCTCTACCTCATCATTGACTGATATGATAGCAGGCTTGGTCGCATAAGGCTGAAAGTATTCGACATCCGGATTGTTTTTAAGGTCTTTGATGGTTTCGGCAGCGGGGGTAAAGGGAGAAAGCTCAAAAGAGTTGTTGAGGTCGAATTTAAAGACCCTTACATCTCCGATGTAACCCCTTACTTTTTCCTGGATTTCGCTTTTAAAGCCTTTAATAATTGCTACAGAAAGCATCATCACAGCAAGACTGAGCATTACGCCGGCGATGGCTATGCGAACGATCAGTTTTGAAAATGTACGCTCAGATTTAACGGCTATCCGTCCTGCTATGAAATATTCTGTATTCAACCTCTTGCAATAAATTGTAACTTAGCAAAAATGCTTAATTGATTTTGATTTAAACGTATTTTAATAAAAAAAGGTTCTTAATGGCTTCATCTCTTATACATATTCTAAATGCAGCACTGCTCTCCATTTCACTACAAGCCTGCGGTTCGCCCGGTAAAATAGTTTTTAATCCCGGAGTACCAAAACCAGATCAGGTAAAAGCAGAGAACTTCGACAAACCTGTCAGAGAAAAATTGCGTACCGGTGCAGAGCAAACAGAATTATACGTGCCTTATCTGAAGGGGAAACGTGTGGGAATGGTGGTAAATCCGACTTCAATTATTGGGAAAGAAACTACAGTAGACAGTCTGTTAAGTTTAGGTGTGAAGATTGTAAAGATTTTTGGCCCTGAGCATGGTTTCAGGGGTAATGCCAGTAATGGCGTGCATGTAAACGATGAGATTGACACTAAAACAGGAATTAAGGTGGTTTCATTATACGGAAAACATTCCAAGCCTACTGCAGAAGACCTTTCCGATATAGATGTTGTCGTTTTTGACATCCAGGATGTTGGTGTACGCTTTTATACCTATATCAATACCTTGCAACATGTGATGGAAGCCTGTGCTGAGCGTAAAAAGGAAGTCCTGATACTGGACAGGCCCAACCCAAATGGATTCTATATTGACGGTCCGATATTGGACCCACAGTTTAAATCAGGTATAGGTCTGAAGCCGATTCCTGCAGTGCACGGCCTTACCGTCGCTGAGTATGCGCAAATGCTGAATGGTGAGAATTGGCTGGACAACAAGCTGCAGTGTAAGATCAAGATCATCAAAGTAGCCAACTACACCCATGATACACCTTATGAACTTCCGGTGAACCCATCGCCAAACCTGAATACTCCACAGTCGATTTTATTGTATCCAAGTATGTGCCTTTTTGAAGGGACTTATTTGAACTATGGCAGAGGCACACAATTTCCCTTTACGATAGTAGGTGCTCCGGCACTAAAAGGTAAATACAGTTTTTCTTTTACCCCGGTAAGCATAAAGGGTATGTCTGAAACCCCTATTTTCATGAATCAGGTATGTTATGGACTGGACCTGAGGAATTATGACACTTCGGAATTCCGGAATACAAAGCAGCTTAACTTGAGCTGGATGATTGAGCTTTATAAAAACTCACCGAATAAGGCAGACTTTTTCAACTCGAAACTCAGTAACCAGATGGGTGTGATAGAAAGACTAATTGGTGTAGCTGATTTCAGAAAACAGATCATAGCAGGCAAGTCTGAGAAAGAAATCAGGGCCAGCTGGGAACCGGGGCTGAGTAAGTATAAAACAATGCGCAAGAAGTATTTGTTGTATCCTTAAATAGGAACCGACATACGATGAACAGCGAACCAAAAAAGAAAAACGAAAAGCCGAGCAGCAACTATAGGGAAGAAATTCCGAAAGACAAAGTTCCTGCCGGAGATAAGGCTGTAAAAAAGGCTGAGGATAAAGACTATAAAGGAGAAGAAGCACACTTCAAAAACCCTGCAAAACAAAGGGAGCAAAGTGAACAGCCAGTACATCCAATAAAAAAAGCGCCTAAAGATTAGGCGCTTTTTTTGTTTTAGGTTTATCAATAACTGTTGCGGGTTTTACAACTGCCTTCTGTGCGGCTCTTAAAAATTGCATTAACACTTTCTCATCATTTTCAACCGCTTTGATGCTATCGCTATGGTCTTTATTGACCTTTTTAAGGTATTTTGCCAACTGATCATTTTCAAAAGCTTCCAGCAACAACGGGTATACATATGAGCTTTTACAAACAGCACGTGTATTGCCCAACTTCCCAGCCACACAGTCCAGCACTTCTACAATGACCTTCTTCTTCGGTTTATCCTGATCATCAGTAGCGCAACAGATGGCCAATTGTCTTAAAGCCTCAAGCGTACCTCCCCAGGTACGAAAATCCTTTGCAGTAAAATCGCTACCGGTAATCTCCCTGATGTAATTGTTGATCCGCCCTGAATCTATCGGTCGGTGTTCGTTACCTTCAGTATAATATTGGAAGAGATCCTGACCAGGTATTTCTTTACATTGTCTGATGAGCTTAGCCAGTGTCTTGTCATTCAGCTGCACGTTCTGCTGCACCCCTTTTTTACCTTTGAAGGTCAATTGCAACTGATTACCTTGGATCTTGACATGTTTATTTCTCAAGGTGGTCAGTCCATAGCTGCCATATAATTCTTTATAGGCGTCATTGCCTACTCGGATCAGGGTTTTGAGCATAACCTGCATACAAATGGCCAGGACCTTCTGCTCGTCGAAATCTTTTCTCCTCAGGTCTTTTGCGATACGCCTTCTGGCTTGCGGGAGTACCTTTCCAAATTCCTGCAACCTGAAATATTTGCTATCCGATCTTCTGGAAGTCCAGTCCGGATGATAACGGTATTGCTTTCTTCCTGCCGCATCAATTCCCGTAGCCTGCAGATAGGCATTTTTCTTTGGTGCGATCCATACCTTTTGCCAGGCTGGCGGTAGCACAAGCGACTTGATGCGGCTGAGCTGGGCCTCATCATCGATGCGCTTTCCATCTTTGTCCGTGTAATAAAACTTTCCGGGCGTCCCGTTCCTGTATATCCCTGGCTGGCTATCGGTTACATAAGATAAGCCACTGGATTTGATCTCTTCTAAGGTTTGTACCATAAGGATATGCTGAAAAATGCGTTTAATTTTTAGTTATTTTGCAGTAGCGTCATAACCGTTAATCACAAACAAAAACATATGAAAATAGTTTTCATGGGCACCCCGGACTTTGCAGTTGCTTCCCTAAATGCATTGGTAGCAGCAGGATTTGATATTGTGGCTGTAGTTACTGCAGCAGACAAACCTGCCGGCCGCGGACAAAAACTTCAGGAAAGTGCAGTAAAGCAGTATGCGGTATCAAAGGGCATCAAAGTATTGCAGCCCCTGAAACTGAAAGACCCTTTGTTTATTGATGAGCTACGGTCATTGCAGGCAGATCTGCAAGTTGTGGTAGCCTTTAGAATGCTCCCTGAAGTGGTATGGGATATGCCTCGCATGGGCACCATCAATCTTCATGGTTCGCTCCTGCCTCAGTACAGGGGTGCTGCGCCTATTAACCATGCGATCATCAACGGAGAAAAAGAAAGTGGGGTAACGACGTTTTTCCTAAAGCATGAGATCGATACAGGAGATATTATTTTCTCCGAAAGTGTGGTTATTGCTGAAGATGAGACTGCAGGTGAGTTGCACGACAAGCTGATGAATGTAGGTGCCGGTTTACTGACGCGTACGGTTCAGGCTATCGCTGCGGGGGAATACACTGAGCAGCCACAACCTCAGAGTGATGACCTTAAACATGCACCCAAAATCTTTAAGGAGTATTGTCAGATCGACTGGAACCAACCCGCAGCAAAAATATACAACCTGATCCGCGGGCTAAGTCCGTATCCAACGGCTTTTACAAAGCTGAATGAGAAGACACTTAAAGTTTTTAGAGCAGAACTGGAAGATAAGGAACCGGGCATATCACCCGGAGCTTTTTTATCTGACGGTAAAACTTATCTGAAATTTGCAGCCAAAGATGGCTTTATCAAGCTTACAGACTTACAATATGAAGGCAAGAAAAGAATGTCGGTTGAAGAGTTTTTAAGAGGCATGCGTTTATAGCGCAGGTTCCAGCTGGTGTTTATAAAATTACTTTACACGGTTGACCAGCTCTTCTCCTTTGACAAAAGCATCCAGGTTTCCAAAGGTAGTTTTGGCAATTTCCTCCATGGCTTCTTTGGTAAAAAAGCCCTGGTGTGAAGTGATCAGTACATTTGGAAAAGAAATGAGTCTTGTAATCAAATCATCCTGTATTACATCTTCCGAACGGTCGTGGAAAAAGAGCTTTCCTTCCTGCTCATAGACGTCAAGTCCAAGTGATCCCAGTTGCCCTGTTTTCAAGGCTTCAATGACTGCTTTAGTTTCAATGAGACCACCCCTGCTGGTGTTGATCAGCATCGCCCCATGTTTAAACAACTTTAAACTTTCCGCATTGATCAGATGATTCGTCTGTTCCGTTAAAGGACAGTGCAGGGCCACGACATCAGCATCGGCCAGTGTATCTTCCAGCGTACCATAATGGATACCGATTTTTTTAAGTGCTTCAGAGGGATAAGGATCATAGGCGCTGATCCGGCAGCCAAATCCGGTTAAAATTCTGCAAAAGGCGGCACCGATATTTCCGGTACCCAGCACCGCTACTTTACGTCCGTGAAGGTTAAACCCCATTAGTCGTTCTAAAGAAAAATTACCTTCCCTTACGCGGTTATAAGCCTTATGGGTTTTCCTGTTTAGTGTCAGTATTAATGCCATCGCATGCTCAGCTACTGCCTCCGGTGAATAAGCGGGCACCCTGAGCACTGGAATATCCAATTGAGTTGCAGTGGTAATATCCACATTATTGAACCCTGCACAGCGCAAGACAATTAATTTTAAGCCATTTTTATGCAGCTGATTTAAAACCACCGCATTGATGCTGTCATTTACAAAAACGCAGATCGCATCAAATCCATCAGCCAGTTTAACGGTATCTTCGCTTAAGGCAACGGTAAAGAAAGACAATTGATGCCCGGTATTGAAACGGCTTAAAAACTCTTCATCATACTGACAGGTACTAAATACTGCGATCTTCATAAGTCTAAATATAATACAAATAGTACGAAGACGAATACAAATTACAATACATTCAGTTTAGCACTGAGCAGCTTGGTCACCTCATTGAAGTAACGCTTTCTACCGTATCCCATCACCCATCGGATTCCTCCTATGGCATTGGTGATGAATACTTCTTCTGCTTCTTTTAAGACCTCGGGATTGATCTGTGCTTCTACAATTTGAATGTTGTTGGTTTTGGCGATATTCATGACTACTCCGCGCATCACACCCGAAATACATCCTTCAGATAAAGCTGGAGTATAGATTTGTTTGTTGTACACTACAAATACATTTGAACTGATGCTTTCGCATAAAAAACCATTGTGGTTCAGTATAAATACTTCATCCAGGCTGTGTTGCTTTTTATAGAGTCCCGCCATGACATAGACCAGGGAATTGCAGGTCTTATAATTGGCCAGCTTATCCACAGATTTTGTAAGTTCATCATAGACATCTACGATCAGTCCCTTTTTATTGAGTTCGTAAGTACTTTCCGTCAGCGGACTTGCCTCCAGCACATAACCGGATTTATTGGTCGCGGGTGTATAGAGGCCTTCCCCCTCCCGATACACGGACAAACGGAACCGTACATTGTCTTTAAGTTTATTCTTCTTGCACAGCTCTGCGGTCTTCTGTTTCAGGAAATATTCGTCCAGCAAATTTGCCCCTTCCATTTTCAATGCCTTCATTCCGGCTTTTAACCTGTCGGCATGCTGCTCGGCAAATTTAAGCTTTCCATTGACCATGCGCATCGACTCAAACAGGCCATCGCCATACCTGAATCCCCGGTTGTGGGCAGTAAGGATGGGTTGATTTACAGGTATAAACTCGTCGTTATGTATTATGTATTCCTGGTGCATTTATTGGGGCTGTACGATGTAATTTCTCCATTTATTCAGAGCGGAGTCGAAATCTGAAGGCAAAGGTGCTTCAAATTCCATATATTTTTTAGTGGTAGGATGAATAAATCCTAAAGTTTGTGCGTGAAGTGCCTGACGCGGCAAAAGCTCAAAAGTATTTTGAACAAATTGCTTGTATTTATTGAAGGTAGTACCTTTTAAAATTTTATCGCCTCCGTAGTTGGCATCATTGAATAAAGGATGTCCGATATGCTGCATATGTGCCCTGATCTGATGTGTACGGCCGGTTTCTAACTGACAACTGATTAAAGTTACATATCCTAAACGCTCAAGAACGGCATAATGTGTTACGGACCACTTCCCTTTTTCTTCATCATCATATACATCCATCACGATACGGTTCTTTAAGCTACGGCCTATATAACCCGTAACAGTACCATTGTTCTCGATATCTCCCCACGCAAGTGCTACATATTTGCGGGTGATGGTGTGATCAAAGAACTGTTTGGCCAGCTTGGTCATCGTGATCTCGTTTTTGCTGATGAGCAATAAACCCGATGTATCTTTATCAATCCGGTGCACCAATCCAGGTCTGCCCTCATTACCAGGTAACTGAGGGAGTTGTTCGAAATGAAAGGCAAGCGCATTTACCAGTGTGCCCGTATAATTGTTGTAACCCGGGTGTACCACCATACCAGCAGGTTTATTTACCACGAGCAAATCATCATCTTCATATACGATGTCCAGTGGTATGTCTTCAGGATAAACCTCGGTGTCTCTGGGCGGATGCGGGAAGACAACGGAGATTTCATCGGCAGGCTTTACTTTATAGCTTGGTTTGACCGTCTTTTTATTGACCAGGACATTCCCAGCATCTATGGCATTCTGTATCCTGTTGCGCGAAGCATTTTCTACCCGGTGCATCAAAAACTTGTCAATTCGTAATAAAGACTGTCCTTTATCTACGACGATGTTCAGATGTTCGTACAGATCCTGATCTTCTAACTCCTGCCCGCTGGTGATATTTTCCATTAAAACTATATTTTTTTTATGTTAAAAAAACATACCGAGTTCCGCCTAGTTATACGTTTTGATAACATTAGGGTTCATTATGTATTTCAACTGCAAAACTAATCTTTTAACGGGAACATCCAGAAAAAGAAATTGGCCTATTGTTTGAGGAGTGCTTGTTCTACATATAAAAACTGCTTATGAAAAACTTTACTCAAAATGTTAAAATCATCCTTAACTTTTTCCCTTACCTGATCAGGAAAATCTATTTCAAGCCTTAACAGGGTTGCCTTATAATTAATAATAAGGTTTATCCGGCAAAGGCATTTATATTTGTATGAATGTTTACAGATATTTATAGCCCATTACAACAATTAAAGCATCCGTCAAGATACCAGGTCCAGGTTAAAAGAGATGATTTAATTGACCCATACATCTCGGGGAATAAATGGCGTAAACTCAAATACATACTTCAGAAAGTTCAGGAAGAATCTAAAAGTCACATTGTGACCTTTGGAGGTGCGTACTCCAGTCATTTGGTAGCTACCGCAGCAGCATGTTGCAGGGCCGGCTTGAAAAGTACCGCCTTTGTACGTGGTGAACAGGTGGACAATGAAATGCTTGCGCTATGTAAGCTATTCGGAATGAAGCTGATCTTTACCGACAGAACAAGCTATAAAGATAAAAACTCATTATTCAGCATTCACTATGGTGACGATCCCGATGCATTTTTTGTATACGAGGGTGGCGCCTGTACTGAAGCAGTGGAAGGCTGTGCTGAAATCATCAGGGAACTGCCCAATGACATAGACCATATATTTTGTGCTGCAGGTACCGGCACCACGGCCGCGGGCTTATTGAAAGGCATTCATCAGCGGGGCTTAAAAACGCAGCTCCATGTGATCCCTGTTTTAAAAGGCGGCGATTTTATAGCCGATGAAATTGCAGGCTATACCGGAAAATCTGATCAGCTAACCCTGCATACAGATTATCACTTTGGAGGTTATGCGAAAACACAACCAGAACTGATTCATTTTATGAAAAGTTTTATTGCCCAAGAAGGAATCCTCATAGATCCGGTTTATACCTCGAAGATGTTTTTTGCTATCGACGATCTGTTGGGAAAGGGTTACTTCAAAGCAAATGAAAAGATTCTGGCTATCCATACAGGAGGACTGCTGGGGATAATGGGTATGAAGGATAAATTTTAGTTACCTTTGATACATACCAAAAATAGAAGTTATGTATCAGCTAACTGTTACTCCGGACAAAGTAAACGAGACGTTAAGTAAGCACATTTTAGCCGATGGGTTTGACCTCACTTATGACATGGAAAAGAGCCGGGGAGTTTATATTTACGACTCTAAATACAGTCGCTCTCTATTGGATTTCTTTACCTGCTTTGCTTCTGTTCCGCTAGGTTATAATCATCCTAAAATGATCAATGATGAGGCCTTCAAAAACAGTCTGCTCCAGGCAGCATTGGCCAACCCTTCAAATTCTGATGTATATACACAACAGTATGCACAATTTGTTGATACCTTTTCGAGACACGGTATCCCACCCTATCTGCCCCATGCATTTTTTATCGCGGGCGGCGGACTCGCGGTTGAAAATGCCATTAAGGTAGCTATGGACTGGAAAGTTCAGAAGAATTTTGCAAAAGGCTACAAAGAAGAAAAAGGATTTAAGGTATTACACTTTGAAAAGGCATTTCACGGACGTACAGGATATACATTAAGCCTGACCAATACCCTTCCCGATAAGACCAAGTGGTTTGCAAAATTTGACTGGCCGAGAGTGGCTGTTCCTGTTGTAAAATTTCCTTTAGAGGATGAAAACTTAAGAGTAGCTATCGAAACCGAGCAAACTTCTATTACTCAGATTAAACAGGCTTTTGCCGATCATAAAGATGACATCTGTGCAATCATTGTAGAGCCTATCCAATCAGAAGGTGGTGACAATCATTTAAGAGAAGAGTTTCTGATCCAGCTGAAAACACTTGCCGATGAGAATGATGCGTTTTTGATTTATGATGAAGTGCAGACCGGTGTAGGACTGACCGGTAAATTCTGGTGCCACCAGCATTATAGCGAGAAAGCCAGGCCTGATATCATTGCCTTTGGCAAAAAGATGCAGGTATGCGGCATTTTAGTTGGCAATAAGGTAGATCAGGTAGAAAAAAATGTTTTTAAAGTTCCTTCACGCATCAACTCCACATGGGGAGGTAACCTGGTGGATATGGTAAGGTCTACGCAGATCCTGCAGATAGTAGCTGAAGACAATTTATGCGACAATGCTGCTGTGGTTGGGCAATATCTGAAAGAAAACCTTGAAAAGCTTGCCGGAAAATTTGATAAGATGAGTAATGTAAGAGGTAAAGGATTGCTTTGTGCATTTGATTTTCCTGAAAAAGCCATGCGTGATGCATTCATCAGTAAAGGAATGGAAAACAATGTGATGTTTCTAGGATGTGGTAATCAGACCATACGTTTCAGACCAGCACTTTGCATGGAAAAGAAACACATTGATGAGGGCATCTCTGTGATGGAACGTATTTTACCTGCGTTGTAATGGGAAATAAGAAAACCAACCTGATTTTAAGTGCCGGCATCATACTATTAGTAGGCTGGATGATTAAAGGGACTTTTAGTCAGCCCGGGATAGACGACCTGAAAGGAAGTTATACAGAGATTGCACACTATAGAAACGACAATAATACCGGACCGATTCAGCATATATATGCAGTTACGGTAAAGGATACGATTTGGACGGAGCTGGAAACTTATGGCAATTTTAAACCTCACCACAAAGGAGGCACAACCAAGGTATATTATTTTATGGAGGGAACCGCAGTTCCCGACAAGCTCTATGCGGGAAAGGTAAATTTTGATCCTTCATTTAATCATACCTGTATTGCCCTTTACGAAAAGACAGCAATGGGCAATACAAGTGTCACGAAAAATCCGTTTAACTAGTTCACCTTTATACGAAGGCCGAAAAACCGGTAATGGCGCGTCCTACGATCAGGGTGTTGATTTCTTTGGTGCCCTCATAAGAATAAATGGCTTCAGCATCAGCAACAAAACGGGCTACATCATATTCTAACAATATACCGTTACCTCCCATTACTTCCCTCGCCCGGCTAACCACGTCCCGGGTGCGCATAGAGCAAAATACCTTGGCCAGAGAAGCATGTTCATCTGTAAGCAGGTTTTGATCCTGTAGTTGCGATAAACGGAAGCAGAGTGTCTGCATAGCGGTCAAATTAGAAAGCATTTCTACCAGATGGTTTTGGATCAGCTGATAAGCCGCAATGGGTTTGCCAAATTGTTTACGTGTGCGGGTATAGTTGAGTGCGCTTTCATAAGCCCCTCTGGCACAACCTACAGCCTGCCATGCTACACCTGCCCTGGTCATTTTGAGTACTTTTGCAGTATCCTTAAATGAATTGGCATTTTGAAGCCTGTCTTCCTCATCCACTTCACAGTTGGTTAATGTAATCAAACCATTTTGCACAATCCGGAGCGCCATCTTATCCTGCATTTTCTCTACATTGAATCCTTTATTGCCTTTCCTGACCAGGAATCCTTTGACTTCGTTATCATCCAGATCACGTGCCCAGATGATGGTTATGTCTGAAAAAGTTGAGTTGCCGATCCACTTCTTCTGGCCATTAAGGATCCACTTATTGCCATTTCTTTTGGCCGTAGTGGTGAGTCCGCCAGCCGCTCCCGAGCCTACTTCCGGCTCGGTAAGACCGAATGCACCAATCGTCTTGAATTGCTGCATAGACGGCAGCCATTCCTGTTTTTGCTGCTCTGAACCCAGCAGATAGATAGAACCCATCGCCAGTCCGCTCTGTACACCGAAAAAAGTAGAAATAGAAGTATCAACCCTGGCCATCTCCATTGCGAGCATTCCTTCCATCAGATTTGATTTATTGGGACATCCATAGCCATTATAGGTAAGTCCGCATATATTGAGTTCTGCTATTTTGGGAATTAGCTCATGGGGGAATTCGGCTTTAAGCCAGTATTGATTTACAATTGGTTTTACTTCCTTTTCCAGGAAAGCCCTGACCTTTAGCTGAAGTGCCCTATCTTCATCTTTCAGTGCTTCATCACCAAGATGATAAAAGTCGCCTTCGATAGGCGGCAATTCCCTCTTTTTGGATGGAGTTTCCATCATTTTCATGAGTCCCTTTATTTGGGTTTCATCCAGATTAGAAACGGTATCGACGATTTTAGTAAGGTCAACCTTTTTTGAAAGTGCTTCGAGCTTTGCAAAATCAACACTTTTGAAGAGTGTATATGCATTTTTGAGGGAGGAAAAGATATTGGCCATATTCTGTTGTTTGTATAACAAAACAAAATATGGCCATTTTTGTTGGATTTACGAAATTTGATCCGTGCTACCTGAGGTTAAAAAGGTCATCTACTCCCAAAAGTTTACGCGAGGTAAATCCTTCTGCATAAGTAGCTCCTATTGATTTACCGAATTCGCGTGCCCTTCCGATTACGCTTTCGAAAAAGTCGGGAGAAGAAATGTAAGTGTCTGGCCCATCCAGTTCGGGATTAAAGAACTGCGTCTTGAAAGCTTTAATAGATGCTATTTTAGCATCCATATGATCAGTAATATCAACAATGATATCGGGCTTGATGTACCTGTCCTGAATATACTGAAGTACCATTAAGGGTCTCCACGGCTTTTGTTCGCTACCGTCCAGCTCTGTACTAATTTTGGCGAGGCCAGATAAAAAACAGGCGTCGTTAGCGAGATCTCCGGCTCTGCCATGATCAGGATGCCTGTCGTGCAAAGCATTGGTTAAGACAATTTCAGGCTGATACTTACGGATCATTCGGATGATTTCCAGCTGATGGTGTTCATCATTCTGGAAGAATCCATCCCTGAACCTTAAGTTTTCACGGGCATGTAGTCCCAGTATCTTAGCAGATTCAGCAGCTTCTAAATCGCGGGTTTCTGCCGTACCCCGGGTGCCCAGTTCGCCTCTGGTAAAATCTATGATTCCAACTTTTCTACCCTGTGTGATGTGCTTCACTATTGTTCCGGAACAGCCCAGCTCTGCATCGTCAGGATGAACGGCCAGTACAAGTATGTCTAACTTCATAATATTCAATTTGTGTATCTGTGGAGCGTTTTAAAACAGCTTTTGTATTTTCTTTTTTATTTTGGAGGACAAGGGCTTTGTAAAGGGGAAGAAATAATCGACAACTTCACCTTCCTTATTCACGAGATATTTGTGGAAATTCCATCTCGGGGTGGAGGTTTGAGTAAGTGTTTTAAATAATGGGTGAGCATGTTCACCACGAACGAATATCTTCTCAAAAACAGGAAACTGAACGCCATGTGTTACTTCGCAGTATTGATTAATGGCCTCACCTTCAAGAGGCTCCTGCCGGCCGAAATCATTTGAGGGGAATCCGAGCACTTCAAATCCCTGTCCGGCAAATTCTTCCCTTAATTGCTGCAGTTCCTTAAGCTGGGGTGCAAAACCGCAGCCAGATGCAATATTTACTATGAGTAATACTTTGTTCTTATAATCGGATAAACTTTTATCAGCACCATTCAATTTTAACTTGAACTGGTGTATGCTTTTTGTGTTTTCAGACATGATGTTATTGGTAATATCCTGAGGAAACAATGATGGATTCGATATCTCTATCTTCCTGGGGATTATATGTGCTCTTTAGGTTATGCCCCACAACCCTGGCTACGGACTGGTATACAAAGGCAGTGATTCCGCCTTTGGTCTCTTTTATGATGTCATAGGTTGTTCTTCCTACCTCACGATCGATTAGCTTCGTTAGAATCTGGCCCTGAGTTATGGTGAGTTCCTTTATTTCGCGGTTGAACATGTCTTTTATCTCTTTATCACATTGCTTGACCAGTTTCTTCTGTTCCTTTTTTACTGTAGTCTGCGCCAGATCCCTTTCCAGCTGTTCGTATCTTCGTTTTGCGAATAAAGCATAAGGCATTACTTTTAATACATTATACCTCAATCTGTCAAATGCGACACGGTCTGCCTGAGTTTTAAATATCCTGATTCCATAGATCGCAACTTCACGCAATGGGATCCACGCGATCATTTCTCCATTTTCATTAGTAGCAGCAACACGTATGGTATCATTTTTACCCAGCTGAGGCATTTTTACATCCATCTGTTTACTTGGTATTGCAGCAATTTGCCCTTTAACTGACGCACAGTTAATAATGACACTTAGCAGAAGAAATAACCTGTAAAATTTCATAAATTTATGCCCCTGTAAAGGTAAAGCTAATTTAAATTGCTGATTCCTATTTTAAACTCTAATATAATATTTTAACCTTTAAAGGCCATATTTTTTACGTAAATAATACAATACGTTAAATCCTAATGACAAACTTAATTTTGGATGAATTATTGTTTATAATTGGCATCATCTTTATAAAAAAAGATTAGATTTAAGGATACTACCACCACAAACATGCACATACCGATGAAGAACGCGCTAGTAATTGATTTAGAAGCAGAAAAGCAGGAGATATTAAAACGATACCGTGCACTTTTACGTGCCTGTAAACCAACACTTCAGAGAGGAGATAAAAAGGAGATCAGAAAAGCATTTGATATGGCACTGGAAAGCCATAAAAATATGCGCCGAAAATCAGGAGAACCATATATTTATCATCCGATTGCAGTAGCGCAGATTGCTGCTGAAGAAATTGGCTTAGGTACCACATCAATTGTATGTGCCCTACTTCATGATGTAGTGGAGGATACAGATATCACACTTGAAGACATTGAGCGTGAATTTGGGAAAAAGACAGCCAAGATCATTGACGGGCTAACCAAAATATCAGGGGTATTTGATTACAATAGCTCTTTACAGGCAGAAAATTTCAGGAAGATGCTGCTTACCCTGGCTGATGACGTTAGGGTGATCTTAATTAAACTGGCTGACAGGCTGCATAACATGCGGACTATGGATTTTATGCCCAGGCAGAAACAATTGAAAATAGCTTCGGAAACCATTTACCTTTATGCTCCGCTGGCGCACAGGCTTGGCTTATATGCCATTAAATCCGAGCTTGAAGATCTATCGATGAAATACCTTGAGCCCGACACTTACAAATACATTGCGACCCAGCTCAATGAAAAAAAAGCAGAAAGAACTTTATTCATCAAACGGTTTGTGGAGCCTATAAATGAAATTCTTGCTGAACAAGGTTTACATGCAAACATTTATGGCCGGCCAAAATCGATCCACTCCATCTGGAACAAAATGAAAAGCAAAAACATTCCTTTTGAGGAAGTTTATGACCTTTTTGCCATCAGAATTATATTGGACAGTCTGCCTGAGCATGAGAAAGCAGATTGCTGGAAAGCCTATTCGATAGTGACAGATCTATACAGACCAAATCCCGACAGACTAAGAGACTGGGTTTCATCGCCAAAAGGAAATGGCTACGAGTCGCTGCATACTACGGTAATGGGGCCAAAAGGCCAGTGGGTGGAGGTTCAAATCCGGACACAGCGGATGAATGAAATTGCAGAGAAGGGTTTTGCCGCACACTGGAAATATAAAGAGTCCAGCAATGACAATGGTCTGGATCAATGGATCATGAAGGTAAGGGAAATGCTGAATAATCCGGAAGCCAATGCACTGGACTTCCTGGACGATTTCAAGATGAACCTCTTCTCTGATGAGATTTTCATTTTTACACCTAAAGGAGCCCTGATACAACTGCCACTGGGTGCTACGGCGCTGGACTTTGCTTTTGAGATCCATACAGATGTAGGTGCCAAATGTATCGGTGCTAAGGTAAACCATAAGCTGGTTCCTTTGTCTTATAAGCTTCAGAATGGAGACCAGGTAGAGATCATTACCTCAGGCAAGCAGGCCCCAAAAGAAGACTGGCTGAACATAGTGGTTACGGCCAAGGCGAAGTCTAAGATCAAATCCTCACTAAAAGAAGAGAAGAGAAAAATTGCTGAGACCGGCAAGGAAACCCTTGAGCGTAAAATGAAGTCGCTAAAGATTACTTATAATACCGACAATCTGAATAAATTGAGTTATTTCTTTAAGCTACCCTCTACCCAGGAGCTGTTCGTTGCGGTGGCTAATGGCAAGATAGAACTCAAGGATCTGAAGGATTATCTGGCCAGTGAAAAAGAAATAGAAAACCGCGGAATGGAGCGGAGTGACCATCATCAGATTGAAACTTTACTAAACAAAGTAAAAGGGCCTGAATCCGATACCCTCTTGATTGGCGAAGATCTTCAGAAGATTGATTATACATTGGCAGCATGCTGCAACCCAATTCCAGGCGACGACGTATTTGGATTTGTAACAGTAAATGAAGGAATTAAGATTCATCGCACAAGTTGTCCGAATGCAGCACAATTGATGGCCAACTACGGATACCGGGTGGTAAAAGCGAAATGGAACAAACAACAGGAGCTGACTTTCCTAACAGGACTGCACATTATCGGAATTGACGATGTGGGATTAATCAACAATATCACGAAGGTAATATCCAATGATTTTAAAGTAAATATGCGTTCTATAACGGTAGATACTGATAATGGAATTTTTGACGGGTCAATCATGATCTTTGTAAATGACAAAGATCACCTGGACAACCTGATTAAAAATCTGTTGCAGGTAAAAGGCGTAACAGGAGTTACGAGGTTTGATGCCTAAAAATACTTCTAAATGATTAGCGTTTTATATAAAAATTGGTAACTTTGAAAGGAGTTTAAAAACTATGTCTACAAACCACAACAGCGAGCTGGTAAGAAAAATATTCGAAGCCTACCTCGAAAATAAAAGTCTGAGAAAAACGCCTGAGCGTTTTGCCATCTTAGAAGAGATTTATTCAAGAGATGATCATTTTGATGTAGAGACGCTTTACATCCATATGAAAAACCAAAAATACCGTGTGAGCAGGGCAACTGTATACAACACACTGGAATTACTGGTTTCATGTGACCTGGTTACAAAACATCAGTTTGGTAAAAACATGGCACAATTTGAGAAGTCTTATGGCTATCATCAGCATGACCATGTAATCTGCATAGACTGTGGAAAAGTGGTAGAATTCTGCGATCCCCGCATTCACCAGATTCAGAGTATGATTGGTGACCTGCTTAAATTCGAGATTAAACACCATTCACTTAACCTATACGGCAGTTGCTTTGATTGCACGGCAAAAGCAGCAATGAATACCCAAAGTGCTAACATTAAAAACGCTAGTTAATATATCCAATTATAAATATTTCTATTTTTAAATTTAAAGAATGACGCAAGTAGACGTGCTTCTGGGCCTGCAATGGGGCGATGAAGGCAAAGGTAAAATTGTTGATGTACTAAGTCCACAATATGATTTGATAGCTCGTTTTCAAGGCGGTCCGAATGCCGGACATACTTTAGAGTTTGATGGCAAAAAATTCGTTCTAAATACCATACCATCAGGTATTTTTAATGAAAAAACAATGAACTTAATCGGAAATGGTGTGGTAATTGATCCCATCATTTTAAAAAGAGAATTAGACAACCTGAAAACTGCAGGCCACGATCCTGTTGCTAAAGGAAAACTTGTTATCGCACGTAAAGCACACTTGATCTTACCTACACATCAGTTACTTGATGCTGCGAATGAGCAGAAAATGGGCAAGGATAAAATTGGCTCTACTTTAAAAGGTATAGGTCCGACTTATATGGATAAAACCGGCCGTAATGGGCTAAGAGTAGGTGACACCACCTTACCTGATTTCAAAGAACGTTATAACAGGCTTGTTGAGAAACACAAAGAAATCCTTTCTCACTATGAGTTTGAATACGATCTGACGGAGAAAGAAGCTGCTTTCTTTGAAGCGATAGAATTCATCAAAAACATTCCACATGTTGATAGTGAGCATTATGTAAACGGCTTTTTGAAAGAAGGAAAAACTGTACTGGCAGAAGGTGCTCAAGGCACTTTACTGGATGTAGATTTTGGTTCTTATCCGTTTGTTACTTCTTCCAATACAACAACTGCCGGTGCGTGTACCGGATTGGGCATTGCGCCTAATAAAGTTGGTCATGTATATGGCATCTTCAAAGCATATTGCACACGTGTTGGAGGCGGACCCTTCCCTACAGAACTTGACGATGAAGTTGGAGAAACACTTCGTAAAGTTGGTCATGAATTTGGTGCTACCACTGGACGTGCGCGTCGTTGTGGCTGGATCGATCTTCCTGCTTTAAAATATGCGATTATGCTGAATGGTGTAACAGAACTGATCATGATGAAAGCTGATGTTCTGGATGGTTTTGATACCATCTATGCTTGTACACATTATGAGCATAATGGCGAAACTATTGATTACATGCCGTATGATATCATTACTGTAAAACCTACTCCTGTGCTTAAAGAAATTCAGGGTTGGAAGACAGATGTAACTAAAATCACTAAAAACGATGAAATTCCAGCTAAACTGGCTGAATATATCGCTTTTCTGGAGCAAGAGCTTGACGTGCCTGTAAAATACCTTTCTGTAGGCCCGGACAGGACTCAAACACTGATCTTAGATTAAAATCTTAATCAAATATATTGTAAGGCGGCCAATGGCCGCCTTTTTCATTGGCTTTCATTTGCGAAATCCGCTGCTTATTATCTACATTTGCGCAACTAAATGAAGGTTGAGGATTTACATCTTTTTAAGCAAAAGGCATTGCAATGGGCCGGTAGTTTTGATAGCTGCTGCTGCCTCGATTCCAATGACTACCAGGATCCTTATGGGGCATTTGATTTTCTGATTGCAGCAGGGATCGACAAAAGCATTACGCATACCTCGGGCAATGCATTTGGATCGCTTAAGTCCTTTTACGATGAGCATCGGAACTGGATGTTTGGACTATTGGGTTATGATCTGAAAAATGAGACTGAGACCTTAAACTCTGCAAATACCGATGAATTAGGTTTTCCTGATTTGTTCTTTTTTATACCTCAATATCTTTTTGTCATAGCACATGGTGAGATTAAAGTACTGATTGGAAATGAAGAAGATATCTTAGATCAGATCAATAATTCAGCTCCTGAGGATAAGACCGCAGGGATGAGGCCAGAGATAATGAATAGAATAGCTAAAGATGCCTATATCAAAACGGTTAAACAACTACAGCAACACATTCTTAAGGGAGACCTTTATGAGGTCAATTTTTGTCAGGAATTCTTCGCACGTCATGCCAGTATTGATCCGCTTGGAATTTACAGGGAATTGAACAAGATCTCCCCTACTCCTTTCTCTGGTTTCTTTAAAATAAAGGATCGCTATATTCTATCTGCCAGTCCCGAGCGATTTATCTGCAAAAGACAAAACCGATTGATCTCCCAGCCGATAAAAGGCACGGCTAAACGAAGTGCAGACCCTGTTGAGGATGAATCTATCAAAGTTAGCTTGCAGCAAGACGAGAAGGAGCGCGCTGAAAATGTGATGATTGTAGACCTGGTGAGAAATGACCTTACAAAAAGTGCGGTGAAAGGCAGTGTAAAAGTTGAAGAGTTATTTGGGATCTATGGCTTCAGACAAGTTTATCAAATGATATCTACAGTGAGTGCGGAATTGGCTCCGGAAGTTCATATCGTCGACGTATTAAAAAATGCCTTTCCGATGGGTTCGATGACCGGAGCACCAAAGGTAAAAGCGATGGAATTGATAGAACAATATGAATCCAGCAAACGCGGGGCTTATTCAGGTTCATTTGGATACATCACACCTGATGGTGATTTTGACTTCAATGTAGTGATCAGAAGTATTCTTTATGACGCCGGATCAAAATATTTATCATTTCAGGTAGGCGGGGCCATTACTTATGCCGCAGATGCAGAACAGGAATATAAAGAGTGTCTGTTAAAAGCAGAAGCCATTATGCAAACTTTGGGGCATTAAAAAAGGCCGCCAATATTGGCAGCCTTTTATTAAAATCGCTTCTATACCTATGGCTTATAATATTTCTGAGCCTCAGGTAATGCATTTTGTATCCTTGCAATACGGGTGTTATCACTTGGGTGTGTACTCAAAAATTCAGGTGGTTTTTGACTACCGGAAGATGCCGATGCCATCCTTTGCCAAAATGCCGTTGCATTTTGAGGATTGTAGCCCGCCATAGCCATGAAAATAAGCCCTAGCCTATCTGCCTCAAGTTCCTGATTACGACCGTAGCTCAACATCATCAATGGAGTCCCTACACCATAAAGGGTATTAAAAATAGATTGTTGTTTCGCGTTATTAGAGGTTGCCACATTACCCAATACTCCGGCACCCTGAGCCACCATTTGCTGTGACATACGTTCGGCAGAATGACCTGCAATCGCATGAGCGATCTCATGTCCCATTACAGTTGCAAGCCCGGCATCATCTTTAGTAACCGGCAATATCCCGGTGTATACTACGATCTTACCACCCGGCATACACCATGCATTTAATTCTTTACTTTGCACAACATTTACTTCCCAGTTGTAGTTTTTAATTAGGTCTGCATGTCCATTGGCATTCATATAGCTTCTAACGGCTGCAATTAATTTATTGCCTACCATCTTGACTTTCGCTGCCTGGGCGTTGGACGCCGATAAAACAGCGCTTTTATTCTCTGTAAGGAACTCACTATAGGCCTGAAATGCCATTGGCAAAACCTGGTCATCACTAACGAGATTTAACCGGCTTCTTCCCGTTAGGGGAACAGTAGAGCAGGACGAGAAGGCTAACGCGACTACGGTTATGCCTGC
The DNA here is from genome assembly GCF_032678645.1 of Pedobacter frigoris. GTDB lineage: Bacteria > Bacteroidota > Bacteroidia > Sphingobacteriales > Sphingobacteriaceae > Pedobacter > Pedobacter frigoris_A. The sequence goes on along the minus strand of NZ_JAVTSP010000006.1, from coordinate 42,838 downwards.
AAATAATATACGTTTCATAAGTTTAATTTGTTTAATAGATTTTAGCTATTAGAAGCTAATTCCTTTTCTTAAACAGATATACTTTAGATTCTTTTCCTTTGAGTAGTCTTTCAAGATTTTTTTGATGGGTAACCAATATAAGTATACATACACACATCCCATATAACACCTCTGATTTCACTGAAGAATGTAATATAAATACTATACTCAGGGGAAACGTAAAGCCTGCACAAATGGAACTTAATGATACGTATTTGGTCGCCAATAGTACTACAACAAAGACAAGAACACAAAGCATCGCTGCCTGAAAGTTAACTGCCAAAATCATTCCAAAAAGAGTGGCAACTCCCTTACCTCCGCGAAAACCTGCGAATATCGGGAACAAATGGCCCATTACGGCAGTGACACCCAATGCAAGCTGGTAATTGATAAATTGCGACGAGTTGTGGGGACCGGTAACAGATAGACCTATATAATAGGCAAGTTGTGTAGCTGTAAATCCCTTGGCAATATCTATTGTCATTACTGCAATTCCAGCTTTCTTACCCAATACCCTGAAAGTATTCGTGGCACCTGCGTTACCACTTCCGTATTCACGTACGTCTACCCCATAAAAAGCTTGTCCCAACCAAACTGCGGTAGGTATAGATCCAAAAAGATAGGCTAAAATAACTGCAGATATAGAATAGATTGATATCATTATTCTAGAATGCTTTTAAACTTATATCTAAACTCTTTACTGAATGTGTCAATGCACCCATAGATATAAAATCCACTCCGCATTCAGCATATGCTGTGACATTCTCTTCTACAATACCGCCTGAAGCTTCTGTAATGTATTTGCCGTCGATTATTTTAACAGCCGCTTTAAGATCTTCAAAACTAAAATTATCGAGCATAATACGATCAATACCCTTAGTTTCTAAAACCTGATCCAATTCCTGAAGATTTCGCACCTCAATTTCTATCTGCAATGTTTTATTTTTATCTTTCAAATATTGATTAGCGGCGTTAATGGCATTTGCAATTCCACCTGCATAATCGACATGATTATCTTTAATCAAAATCATATCATACAAACCTATGCGATGATTCACTCCTCCCCCGATACGAACAGCCCATTTTTCGATATATCTCAATCCCGGCGTTGTCTTACGGGTATCCAATAATTTAGTATGGTAGGGTGCTAATAATTTAACGATATGATTGGTTTTAGTGGCTATTCCGCTCATACGCTGCATACAATTTAACACGAGCCTTTCAGCTAAAAGAATTGAATGCGTACTTCCAGTTACAGTTAATGCAATATCACCATATTTTACTGCTGTTCCGTCGTTTATAAAAACTTCTACTTGTAATTGGGAATCTATGTGATTGAAAATTTGCAAAGATAACTCTACACCGGCAAGTATTCCAGCCTCCTTAATTAGCAATTTAGCCTTACCCTGCGCCTTAGAAGGGATTGTGGAGAGTGATGTATGATCGCCGTCACCCTGATCTTCAGCAATTGCGTTCTTTATAAAACTATCTATGATTTGCTTATCCAAAACTTAAATTTAAACCCAAAAATAGCATTTTACTACTATTTATCAGCCTCAATTCTTAATTCAGTTATAAAAAAAGCAGTCCCTGTCTTTTTCATGGTAATAGAAACCCTGAAATTTCCACTTTTTGTAGCGAGTGAAAGCGCTCCATATCTATAGTTAGGGTTGTTGTTTAGCCTGTGAATTACAGTTGATTTTACCGGCACATATTTTGAAAAAAAACTTCTCAATATTTGTTCAGCCTGTGCTTTAGAGTACACATCTTCTTCGTCTATTATTATTAAATCTACAGACGAAGAGAAATTTACAGCAATTTCCTTTGAATTTCCATTCTTAAAATGAGTTGACAAAGTATCTATAATATCGCCTTGAAGCACAGATAAGGAAGGGAATTGAACAAAAAGTATAAGTAAAGAAAGTAAAGGCTTAATCATCTCTATAATAGCTAATGCTTTGTTCGCACATAAATTATGCCATTAATAGATCATAAAAAACAAATTGGTTCAAAAAAAAGAGCTAATAGGCTTATATTTGCTATGTGCGGTTGTCACATAAAACAATAAGATTTATACCACGAATGAATAGTAAGAAATTAGTACTGCTTATCCTTGACGGATGGGGATATGGAAAACAAGACAGCTCTGATGCTGCATATATGGCCAACACGCCTTTTTTTGATTCGATGCTGAAAAGGTATCCAAATTCGAAGCTTGAAGCGTCAGGTGAAGCTGTTGGTTTACCCGTTGGTCAAATGGGAAATTCAGAAGTTGGGCATATGAATCTTGGTGCAGGACGGGTAGTTTATCAGGAACTTGGAAGAATTAACAAGGCAATAAGTGATGGTACATTTCATAAAAATGAGGTATTACTAAAGGCTTTCGACTATGCAAAGGCCAATAATAAACGAGTGCACTTTATAGGTTTGGTTTCAGATGGAGGTGTTCACGCACACATCAACCACCTGAAAGCATTATGTGACGCGGCAGGTCAGCAAGGTCTGACTGACGTATTTATACACGCTTTTCTGGATGGAAGAGATACCGATCCGAATTCCGGTTTAAATTTCATTAAAGACCTGAATCACCATCTTGAAAGTTCAACAGGAAAAATAGCCAGCTTAATCGGAAGATATTATGCAATGGACAGGGACAGAAGATGGGAGCGTGTAAAATTAGCTTATGACTTGTTAACGAAAGGAATCGGACAACATGTAAGTGATCCGGTTATGGCTATAGAGCAATCTTATCGTGACGGGATTACAGATGAGTTTATAAAACCCATTGTAGTTACACAAACAGATGGCCAACCGGTTGCGACTATAGGCCCTGACGATGTGGTAATTTGTTTTAACTACAGAACAGACCGTGGCCGGGAAATCACGTCAGTATTGTGCCAGGAAGATTGTCCTGAGTTTGAGATGCATAAACTGCCTTTGTATTATGTAACGATGACTACTTACGACGAAAGTTTTAGCGGGGTAAATGTTGTATTTACTAAAGACGACCTTTCTCAAACCTTAGGTGAGGTACTTGAAAAAAATCATAAAAACCAGATTAGAATCGCAGAAACGGAAAAGTATCCGCATGTGACATTTTTCTTTTCAGGTGGCAGAGAGCAGGAGTTTGAGAATGAAAAGAGAATCCTCATTCCATCGCCTAAAGTAGCGACTTATGACCTCCAGCCTGAAATGAGTGCAGCAGGAATCACAGAAGCCATTTGCAAAGAATTGGAATCAGGCTGGCCTGATTTTGTTTGCCTGAATTTTGCAAATCCGGATATGGTGGGTCACACTGGAGTTTTCGACGCGGTAATTAAAGCCGTTGAAACAGCTGATAGCTGCGCAGAACTTGTTGTGAATAAAGGTATAGAAAACGGTTATTCTTTCATTATTCTTGCAGATCATGGAAATTCAGAATATATGGTAAATGCGGATGGTTCCGTAAATACCGCTCATACGACCAATCTGGTTCCATGCATACTAATTGATAATGATTTTAAAAATATTGCGAACGGAAAGCTGGGAGATGTTGCACCAACTATTTTAAAAATCATGGGTATCACCAAGCCAGATATCATGACTGGGAACGAGTTGGTATAGATGAAAAAAACAATACAATTATATCCGGTTCTTTTGCTTTTGTTCAGCTGTAGTTATACAGCTGAACAAAAGCAAAAAACTAATTTGAGCTATTTTGATGTAAAAGGCTATTTTGAGAAAGAAGTAGACAGATTAAAAAAGTCAAATTCTCTTGTTTATAAAACCGTTGAGGTGAATGGCTCTTCCGAAACAAAAAAAATAAAGATCGCAGACTGGAAAAAAGAACTGGCCGTATTTTCAGAAGCAGACATCAATAAAGATTCCTGGAGGGGATTATTCAAACTAAGCAGACAACAAGACAAGGAAACTTATATTTCAGACAATGAAAAAGTACCTGTCAAAGAAATAGAAATAAGCTACACGCTAAATAAGGTGAGTAAATTATTAGTCGTTATAAAAAACAACAATTCACTTTATACTTCTTCGGATAGTCTTTTCTATTATCCTGATACTCTTTATAAGATCGTTAAATCCCAGCAGATAAAATTATTATCTGATAAAAACTACAAGGTGACTGGAAGATTTCAACAATGATTATTTCAAGCTTACTACCTGGGCTTTTACATAATCAATCAGACCAATAATATCTTTACGTTGAGGTTGTACCAACAATATTTTTTTAAAATCTGCTGTTGAATTATTAAAGAGTGCTACACATGCGGCTTTTTCTGCAGATTTTTTTACTTTATAAGACTTATAGATTGCATAGTCTTTATAAGCAAGTCCCCTATTTTGTAACAATTGAGGATCTTCTTCCCCATTGATCTCTATTGCCTTGGTAAAGTCTTTGATGGCAGAAAGATAAAAACCTTCCCTCATTTGGTTCAACGATTCCTTGGGATCATTAGCCACATTTAGTCTTGCTTTGCCTCTGTAATAATATGCTGAATAGTCAGAAGGCTTTAAAGTAATGAACCTGCTGTATGTAGAAATAGCATTTTCAAAATCACCGCACTGAAAGTAAGAATATCCAAGCATTTTTAAGACAGATGCATTATTTGGATCTTTATTATCAGCCTTTTCCAGTTGCGCCACAGCTCCCTTATAATCTCCTTTCATCCAGGCTTGCATACCCAACTTATCGTAGTTTTGTGCGATACCCTTGTTAGCAGATATAACAAGTAATATTAAAATCGTTTGCTTGAAATAGTTCATCAATTATTATTTAATAAAAAAATGTATTTAGTTTTATCTAATCCCTAAACAAATGTATAATTATTTTTCAGGTATCAAATAAACCATAAAGCAGGCAACTACCGTACCATTAATAAATATCTTATAGATAAACGTCTATAAATTAAAAATATGATATTACTTACAATTATTGTTACATGTCTGACTTTTTAACATATAATACGCCTTATTGTGCTTTTGGCACAGGAGTTGAAAATACGATTATAGAATATAATTAATTATTTCGCAGGCGACATGCTGTCAGATTGTCGTTTTAATTTTTAAGAAAAATTTAATGAGTAAACAAGATCAGTTTGATTTTAGCAATGCACTACCTATCATAAATGAAGATACAGAGTTCTTTCCATTGATGTCTCAACAGGACGAAGATGAAATGAACAATGAAGAGACGCCCGAGATTTTACCAATATTACCTTTAAGAAATACCGTATTATTTCCCGGCGTTGTAATACCTATTACCGTAGGTAGAGATAAATCTATAAAACTAATAAAGGAAGCTTATAAGGGCAACCGGATCATCGGTGTCGTTTCTCAACGCGATGTTTCAATTGAAGACCCTACTTTTGAACAACTGAACGACGTTGGTACTGTAGCCCAAATTATTAAAATGCTTCAGATGCCTGACGGCAATACCACCGTGATTATACAAGGAAAGCAGCGTTTCCGTTTGATTGAGGAAGTGCAGTCTGAGCCTTACATTAAGGTGACCATTAGTAAATTTACAGAAGACAAACATAAAACAGACAAGGAATTTAAAGCTTTGGTAGCTTCAATAAAGGAAATGTCTTCTCAGATTATACAACTCTCTCCCAACATACCCAGTGAGGCCGGAATTGCTTTAAAAAATATTGAAAGCACTTCATTTTTGATCAATTTCATTTCCTCCAACATGAATGCTGATGTATCGGACAAGCAGAAAATGCTGGAGATGACCAATCTTCGTGAAAGGGCTACCATGGTTATGGAATTATTAACACTGGAACTGCAGATGCTGGAACTAAAAAACCAGATCCAATCTAAGGTGCGTACTGATCTTGACAAACAGCAGAGAGATTATTTCCTGAATCAGCAGTTGAAAACCATCCAGGAAGAACTGGGAGGCAACTCATCTGACATGGAATATGAAGCGCTGCAAGCCCGCGCTAAAAAGAAAAAGTGGAGCAAGCAAGTTCAGGATCATTTCAATAAGGAACTGGAGAAATTAGGGAGGATGAACCCTGCTGCTCCGGATTATTCTGTACAAATCAACTACCTGGAGCTTCTGCTTGACCTTCCATGGAATGATTTTACGAAAGACAATTTTGACCTGAAACGTGCACAGCGTATACTGGACAAAGATCATTTTGGTCTTGAAAAAGTTAAACGACGCATCATTGAATATCTGGCCGTTTTAAAGTTAAAGCGAGATATGAAAGCCCCTATTATTTGCCTGGTAGGCCCTCCGGGTGTTGGTAAAACTTCCTTGGGTAAGTCCATTGCAAAGGCATTAAACAGGAAATATGTTCGTATGGCGCTGGGTGGAATCAGGGATGAAGCGGAAATTCGCGGACATAGAAAGACCTATATTGGTGCAATGCCGGGCCGTATCATACAATCAATTAAAAAAGCAGGTGCAGCAAATCCGGTATTTGTATTAGATGAGATTGACAAAGTAGGAACAGATTTCAGAGGAGATCCTTCATCTGCACTTTTGGAAGTCCTGGACCCTGAGCAAAACAGTGCATTTAACGACCACTACGTAGAAGCAGATTACGATTTGTCTAACGTTCTTTTTATTGCTACGGCGAATTCATTGAGTTCTATACAGCCTGCTCTATTAGACCGAATGGAAATCATTGAGGTAAATGGGTATACTATTGAAGAAAAAATAGAAATCGCTAAAAAATACCTTTTGCCAAAACAGAAAGAGCAACACGGTATCAATTCAAAGGATATCACTTTAAAAACATCGTTAATAGAAAAGGTAATTGAGGACTATACCAGAGAATCCGGAGTTCGCGGACTGGAAAAGAAAATTGGTTCCCTGGTTCGTGGCGTGGCTACAAAAATAGCTATGGAAGAGACTTATGAGCCCAATTTAAGCGTTGATGATGTAGAAAAAATTCTTGGCCCTCCGATCTTCGACAAAGACCTGTATGAAGGCAATGAGGTAGCTGGAGTTGTAACGGGTCTGGCATGGACATCAGTAGGCGGTGACATTCTTTTTATTGAAGCCAGCTTAAGTCCAGGCAAAGGCAAACTTACCTTGACGGGTAATCTTGGTGAGGTTATGAAAGAATCTGCGATTATCGCTTTGGCTTACTTGAGGGCTCATGCTGATTTATTTGGAATTGACAACGTTCTTTTTGACCATTGGGATGTACATGTGCATGTACCTGCCGGTGCTACACCAAAAGACGGTCCATCTGCGGGGATTACCATGCTTACCGCGCTGACTTCTGCATTTACACAACGTAAAGTAAAATCGAACCTGGCGATGACAGGCGAAATAACTTTACGAGGCAAAGTTTTACCAGTTGGAGGAATTAAGGAGAAGATCCTTGCTGCAAAAAGAGCAAATATAAAGGACATCATCTTGTGCAAATCTAACCGCAAGGACATATTGGAAATTAAAGAAAGCTATATCAAGGACCTTAATTTTCATTATGTAACAGAAATGAAGGAGGTAATTGAGCTGGCACTCACTAAGGATAAGGTAAAAAACCCTCAAGACCTGAGTATGAAGCCTAAAACAATTGCAAACTAATTAGTTTTTAGCTATCATTGAACTCACAAATTAACAACTTATATAGATGAACAAACTAACATTAATACTTGGGATCCTATTCACCACACTCGGATTTCAGCAGGCACAGGCACAGGTAAAGGAAAGCATTGTGGAGACGAAGCGTGCTCAGAATATCTTCATTGAACTGGGCGGACAAGGTTTAACTTTTACTGCTAACTACGACTCACGTTTTACCAATAAAAGAGATGGACTGGGCGGACGCGCCGGTATCGGATATTTTTCCGTTGACGGTGACAAAGTGACTACAGTACCGCTTTCACTTAACTACCTACTTGGAAAAGGGAACAAATTCTTCGAAATAGGATTGGGCGCAACTTACATTAGTACAAGTGGCAACAGTGAAGTGCTTTTCAACGAAAACGAAAGCAATGTGATCGGAACTATGAGTTTCTTTTATAGAGTTCAGCCAGTTGATAGTGGCTTTTCTTTCAGAGCTGGATTAAGTCCTGTATTTAGTAAAGATTTCTTTATACCATATTATGGTGGACTTAGCTTAGGCTATACCTTCTAATTTAAAAAACTAAACTCCGGTAAGATACCGGAGTTTTTTTATATAGTTTATGAGCTGCAAACATACTTTAATATTCATTGGTTTTCTGTTGTCTTCATCAGTTGCTTTTTCACAGAGCTACAAGAATGAATTTGGTTTTAAGAGTGATAACGACTCTTATCTTGCTCAAGGATCTGACCGCTATTACACAAATGGCTTATTCATTTATTTCAGAAGGGCGGTAGATCAGGAAAAACTAAACACAGGTTTAGAAAAAAAAATCTATGAGTTATCTGCAGGGCAGAAAATGTATAATCCATATTCAGGCTATGCCCCTGATCCGGATAAGCAAGACCGTCCGTTCGCCGGATACCTTTATGCCGGAGGCAGTTTAAGTTGGTTCAAAAAAAATGAAAGCATTTTAAAGTTAAGTGGAGAACTTGGGACTACCGGCCCCAACTCACTTGCAGAAGATGGCCAGGAACTACTCCATAATACAGTTGGATTTTATGAACTGGATGGCTGGCAATATCAGATAAAAAATGAAGTAGCCATTAATTTATCAGCCCAGTATACGAAATTACTTCACCGCTCATCTAACAACGCCACGGACTTTTCTTTTGAAGGATATGCAAATGTGGGAACGACATTTAACGCTGCGGGTGCAGGGATCCTTTTTCGGGCCGGGGGACTTAACCAACTATTTAATTCAGCATATACCAATTCAGTAATAGGGAATAAAGCAAACACGAAAACTCTGGTAAAAAGAGAGGTCTTCTTTTATGCAAAGCCACAGTTGAATTTTATTGCTTATGATGCTACGGTTCAGGGCAGCCTTTTCAATGACAATAGCCCTGTGACTTTTGGTGTCAAACCGATTGTATTTGCGCAGCAAATAGGGTTTAACTATAGTTCGCAAAGGTTTACTTTTGACTTTGGAATGCTTTTTAAAACAAAAGAAATTAAAAGTGCAGCAAAAGCTCATCAGTACGGAACAATAAGCATGTTTTACAGGTTCAATTAATCCAGCTGGGGACGCTTTCGATTTTCTTTTTTAGCCGAAACAGACTGTTTATCGGCAAGCCTTTTGCGAATCACAGATTTAGGTGTCTTGGTTGGTTTGCGTTTTTTTTGAACATGAAGGCCTGATTTGAGTAAGGCAATAAGTTTAATTATTGTTCTTTCTTTGTTCATGAGCTGACTTCTATCTTCCTGAGACACAATATGCAGGTTACCCTCCTGATCTAATCGATTGGCTAATTTTTCATTCAGGAGTAAACGTTCTTCCGGTGTAAAAAAAGGTGCATTGGCGACATCAAATATGAGTTCTACCTTACTTGACACTTTATTTACGTTCTGTCCGCCCTTTCCTCCACTCCTTGACGTTTTGAAAACAGCAACCTTTAATATATCTTCCTTATTGGGTAACATCCGGCAAATGTAACATATGAATGTTTATGTTAATAAAAATTTCATTTAAAACGATCCCTTAAAATACTAACTTTGTTCTATATGAGAAAAAACCTGGTTGTTGCTATCGATGGTTATTCGTCTTGTGGAAAAAGTACGCTGGCCAAAGCTTTGGCTAAAAAATTAGGCTTTATCTATATAGACAGCGGGGCAATGTATAGAGCAGTAACGCTATATTTCATTAGAAATCATACTGAAATCAACAATGCCGATGCCGTAAGGGATGCTCTCGAACATATCGAGCTGAATTTCCATTCAAGAGATTATCAATCACATATTACATTGAATGGAGAAGAGGTATCGGAAGAAATCAGGCAAATGCCGGTTTCGGAGAATGTGAGTGAGGTGTCCGCAAATAAGCTTGTGCGAAAAGAAATGGTAAAACAGCAACAGCGCATGGGTAAGTCCAAAAACATCGTAATGGATGGCCGGGATATCGGAACCACGGTGTTCCCTGATGCCCAAGTTAAGTTTTTCATGACTGCAGATCCAAAAATAAGAGCAGAACGCCGTTTTAAAGAACTGCAAAGTAAGGGAGATACGTCTACGTCTCTCGAAGATGTTTTTGAAAACCTGGCTCATAGAGATTATGCAGATACTACGCGTGTAGAAAGCCCACTGACCAGGGCTGAAGATGCAATTATTCTGGACAATACTGAACTTAGCGAAGCAGAGCAACTTGATTTTGCACTTTCACAGGTGCATCAGCATATGCCTATTTAAGGTTCTTTTCTAAAAAACCAGGCTCTTCTATCCCCTTTTCTGCAAATCTTTAGTTACAAATCCATTTGTCGGATAAACATTACAATTCGATGTTTTAACTAAAATCTCCGTTTCATACTTTTGTTTAACATTTTTGTCAAACTCAAGAGATCATGACGGCGAGAGATACCGGAACAGAACAATTAATTAAAAATACGGCTAAGAATTTATTCTTTGCAGAAGGCAAACTTCATGCAACTACGCAAGAAATTGCAGATGCAGCTGGAGTTAACCGCACCCTTGTAAATTACTATTTCCGCTCAAGAGATGCGTTGTTTGACCAGGTATTTCATGATGCTCAAAAAGAATTACTAGATCTTTTAGATGATGTGATAGATTCAGACATGCCATTTAAAGAAAAAATGAAGAACCTGATAGATGTATTTATGAATCAGGCGATGCAATTTCCTTACCGTGAGCTTTTCATCATTACGGAAATGAACAGACATGATGTAATTGAATCAAAAATAGCCCGTGTGGAAAAAGTAAATGGCATGCTGCAAGAGATAGAGGCTGAGATGGAAAAAGGAACCATCAGAAAAATGAACCCAAGGCATTTCCTGATTAATCTTTTTTCTATGATGGCTTATCCGCTGGTTACTGCTCCCTTAAATAAAATAATATTTAACATGAACGACCAGGATTATACGGCGCTCATGGAAGAACGAAAAAAATTAATCTTTGAAACTATATTTCCCTAATAACGCACAATACCCCTTAGAATATGAAAACTAAAATTCAATCGCTCTACCTATTGTTACCTGCATTACTGATGATCAGTGCATGTGGAAATAATGATCAGAAAAAGGCTCCTGCCGGCGGACCTCCTCAAGTTCAGGCCTACCCAGTAGTTGCTGTCACCAATCAATCTACAAGTCTTGAAACTGATTACCCTGCTACCCTTGAGGGCATACAGAATGTTGATATCCGTCCGAAAGTAGATGGATTCATTGAGAAAATATATGTTGACGAAGGTGCGGCTGTTAAAAAAGGACAGTTACTTTTTACCATCAATGCTCCTCAATATGAACAATTGGTGAGAACTGCCAGCGCTGCGATTAGCAGCGCAGAAGCCAATGTAAACGCCGCTCAGCTTCAGGTAAATAAAACCAAGCCGCTTGTTGAGAAAGACATCATCAGTAAGTATGATCTTGATGCAGCCCAATTGACCTTGCAAAGCAGGCAAGCTGCGTTGGCTCAGGCCAAAGCCGAATTGGTGAATGCCCGTGTAAATCTAGGCTACACCAAAATAACCAGCCCCGTTGATGGTGTAATAGGAAGCATTCCTTTTAAAACCGGAAGTCTTGTGAGCGGATCAAGTGCACAACCGTTGACTACAGTCTCAAATATTTCGAAGATTTATGCCTATTTCTCTATGAACGAGAAACAGTTACTTGATTTTTCAAGAAATTATAAAGGGAACACGCTTAGTGCGAAAATGAAAAATATTCCTGCTGTTTCCTTGGTACTTTCAGACGGAACGAAATATGCGGAGAACGGTAAAATCGAATCTATTAATGGATTGATCAATACAAATACAGGTTCAGCAAGCTTGAGGGCTACGTTTAGTAATCCGCTAATGTTATTGAGAAGTGGTGCCAGCGCCTCTGTACGTATCCCGCAGCATCTTGACAATGCGTTATTAATCCCTCAAAAATCAACCATTGATCTGCAAGGCAAAAAATTTGTTTATGTAGTAGATGGCAAAGGCATAATTAAAAATACTGAAGTGGAAATTATGGAGCTTACAAAAGGAAACTTTTATGTAGTTACAAAAGGTCTTAAAGCTGGTGATAAGATAGTTCTTGAGGGATTTCAGTCTTTAAAAGATGGAGCTGAGATTAAACCTGAAGAGCAATCGGCAGATTCAGTATATGGGGAGCTTCAAAGTAAATAAACTGTTTATCACATTTAGGTTTTCAAGCCTGTTGAAATAGAATATATGTTTAAGAAATTTATAGAGAGACCGGTATTATCAACGGTTATATCGATTATAATAGTTATACTGGGTGTATTGGGACTGATCACTTTACCAGTATCGCAGTACCCGGAGATAGCCCCTCCTACAGTTCAGGTTTCTGCCTCTTATCAGGGAGCTAATGCGGATGTAGTTATGAGTAGTGTTGTAATTCCATTGGAAGAACAAATCAACGGTGTGGAGGACATGACTTACATGACTTCTTCTGCGAGCAATGACGGTACTGCGACCATCACCATCAATTTTAAACTGGGAACTAATGCAGATCTGGCAGCAGTTAACGTACAAAATCGTGTAGCGAGGGCGTCCAGCCTATTACCTGCTGAGGTAACCAGATCAGGAGTGATTACTGCAAAAAGACAAGCCAGTAATGTATTGATCTTTGGTATCTATAGCGACAGCGCTTCTTATGATCAGAGCTTTTTACAAAACTATGCAAATATCAATTTGATTCCCCAGATTAAAAGGATTAATGGTGTGGGTGATGCAAGTGCATTTGGTTTGATGGACTACACGATGCGTATCTGGTTAAAACCTGATGTTATGGCAACTTACGGTCTGGTTCCAAATGATGTGAGTGTTGCGCTTGCAGAACAAAATATTGAAGCTGCGCCAGGCCAGTTTGGAGAGCGTGGAGAACAATCATTTCAATATACACTAAAGTATTCTGGCAGGTTAAAAAATGAAACGGAGTTTAGCAACATCATTATCAGGACTGCTGCCAACGGTCAGGTTTTGAGATTAAAAGACATCGCCAGAATTGAACTTGGTGCACAAAGCTATGCAAGCTCCGTACGATTTAATGGTAAACCAGCTTTAGGTATCGCAATTAATCAAACAGCCGGATCAAATGCAAAAGACGTAATTGAAGGATCATTGAAGGTACTGGAAGATGCGTCTGTGAACTTCCCGAAAGGGGTTCATTACACTGCTCTGGTGAACGTAAATGATTTCCTGGATGCCTCTATTGAGAAAGTAATACATACGTTAATTGAAGCATTTATACTGGTGTTTATTGTGGTATTTGTTTTCCTTCAGGATTTCAGGTCTACTTTAATTCCGGCAATTAGTGTCCCTGTTGCTATTATAGGTACATTCTTTTTTCTTAGTTTATTTGGCTTTACCATCAACCTGCTCACATTATTTGCATTAGTACTTGCTATTGGTATTGTGGTGGATGATGCGATTGTGGTCGTCGAGGCCGTACACGCTAAACTAGACCATGGCTATAAATCTGCAAAAAAGGCAACAATAGATGCGATGGAAGATATTACAGGTGCAATCATTTCGATTACACTGGTCATGGCAGCGGTATTTATTCCCGTTAGTTTTATTCAAGGCTCATCTGGAGTATTCTACAAACAGTTTGGCCTGACCTTGGCAATTGCTATTATCCTTTCTGCGATAAACGCTTTAACATTGAGCCCGGCATTATGCGCTATGCTTTTAAAGCCTCATGAGGATGATCATGGACATAAGAAAAATTTCCTGGAAAGATTTTATACTGCGTTCAATACTTCCTTCGACTTAATGACCAATCGCTATAAAAGATCTGTCAGCTTTTTGGCAAGAAAACAATGGCTGGCCGGATTAGGCATTGCAGTTTTTGCGGTAGCGCTGGTATGGGCAATGAATACAACACCGAAAGGATTTGTACCAAATGAAGATTTGGGCACGATAATGTCGGACATCTCATTACCTCCTTCAACTTCATTAGAACGCACCAATGAGGTTATCAAGCAAATAGATAGTATCGTACACACGATTGACGAAGTAAAGTATTCGTTGACTGTTGTGGGCCGAAGTATGATCAGCGGCTCGGGAAGTTCATACGGAATGGTGATTTCCAAGTTAAAACCATGGGACGAACGTCAACGTGATGTAAAAGCTATTATCGGGGAGTTGTTTGCCAAAACGGCGAATGTTAAGGGTGCAAAGATCATCTTCTTCGCACCTCCTACTATCCAGGGTTTCGGTACCAGCGGTGGTTTTGAATTCCAGCTGCAGGACAAAACTGGTGGTGACATTAACAAGTTCAACACTGTAGGCAATGAATTTCTGGCTGCATTGAGCAAGAGACCAGAGATACAATATGCTTCGACCTCATTTAACCCTAATTTCCCACAATTTCAGATTGATGTGAATGTCGCCCGTGTAAAACAGGCCGGATTAAGTGTAAGTGATGTGCTTGGAGTACTACAAGGGTACTATGGAGGAGTATATGCTTCAAACTTCAATAAGTTTGGAAAACAATATCGTGTAATGTATCAGGCCGATGCGCAATACCGTGCCAATCAGCAAAGCCTGAATAGCATTTATGTTCGTAATTCCAGTGGTACTATGGCACCGATAAGTGAGTTCATCACCCTGAAAAAAGTATATGGACCACAAGCAATTTCACGCTTCAATCTATACACTTCTATAGCCGTAACTGGTAGCCCTAATCCGGGTTTTAGTTCTGGAGATGCGTTAAAAGCAGTTCAGGAAGAAGCCGCAATACATTTGCCTGTAGGTTATGGATATGAGTTTTCAGGATTGTCACGCGAGGAAATGTCCAGTGGAAGTCAGACTATATTTATATTCCTTCTCTGCGTAATTTTCGTGTACTTCCTACTGTGTGCGCAATATGAGAGTTATATTTTGCCTTTGGCTGTATTGATCTCTTTGCCGATTGGTTTAGCTGGGGTATTCATTTTCGATAAGATTTTTGGGGTAGACAATAACATTTATACTCAGATTACATTAATTATGCTTGTGGGTCTACTCGCAAAAAATGCCATTTTGATTGTAGAATATGCCGTTGACAGGAGAAGAAAAGGGATGAGTATCGTCAGTGCGGCAATAAGTGGAGCTACCGCACGTCTACGTCCTATCTTAATGACTTCTTTTGCATTTATTCTTGGTCTGTTGCCATTAATGCTTTCAACAGGTGTTGGTGCCGCAGGTAATAAATCAATTGGAACAGGTGCTGTCGGAGGCATGCTCATCGGTACAGTATTTGGAATATTTGTTATTCCGGCATTATTTATTGTCTTCCAGAGTTTACAAGAAAAAGTAAGCACTAAATCACCATTTGATGAAAGTGTTGATATCTCACAGAAAGCTATTGAATTCCCTGAGGTTGACACACGTGAACATTAATTTAAAAAGAACATGAACTCTAAATATTATAAATCATATTTAATCATAAGCATTACTGCTTTAAGTCTCGCTTCCTGCGTCACTAAGAAATACGAACGCCCGGCAGTAAACAGCAGTGATCTTTACCGGGAAAATACAAGCACTGATACTGCTACAATAGCAGATTTACCGTGGAAAACCTTATTTGCTGACACAAAGCTCCAAGCATTGATCCAGCAGGGATTGGTCGAAAATCTGGACCTTAAGCAAGCAGTAGAACGCATCAAAATTGCGGAGGCCACCTTACAGCAAAACCGTGCAGCACTCCTACCGAGTTTATCAGCAGATTTGTCCGTAACAGATTCAAAGCAATCCCGGGCAGCCTTAAATTTTCCTGCCGGAATTAACATCAATACAGAAACTCAAACCTATAAAGCCCAACTGAGCACCAGTTGGGAAGCAGATATATGGGGAAAACTCAGTAGTGCAAAAAGATCGGCATATGCTTCATTGTTACAAACCGATGCAGCTAAAAGAGCGGTACAGACTCAGCTTATTGCAAACATCGCTAACAATTACTATAGCTTACTTGCTCTGGATAAACAACTTGCCATTACGGAGCAAACTGTAAAGATCCGACAAACTGATGTGGAAACCATGAAATCTTTAAAAGAAGGCGCGGTTGTAAATGGAGCAGCTGTAGTTCAAAGTGAGGCTAATTTATATGCTGCACAGGTGACGATACCTGATTTGAAAAGAACAATCAGGGAAACAGAGAATGCGCTGAGTGTTTTGCTGGGGAAAGGCCCTGGCAGTATTGAACGTTCTTCTTTGGATCAGCAGATGGCTTACAATAATCTGCAAACCGGCGTATCTGCTCAACTGTTGCAAAATCGTCCTGATGTTCAGGCTGCTGAATTCACGTTCAGATCTGCGTTTGAGAATAAAAATGTAGCAAAAGCCTCCTTTTATCCTGCACTTACATTAACCGCAAACGGAGGTTTATCCAGCTTAACATTAAAGAACTTTTTTGACAATTCTATTTTCTATAATTTAATTGGGGGACTCACCCAGCCTATTTTTAACAGGGGACAAAATAAAGCCCGGTTAAAAACAGCTGAAGCCCAGCAACAACAAGCATTTTATAGCTTTCAGCAAAGTCTTTTAGTTGGCGGGCAAGAAGTTTCCAATGCCCTGTTTGCGTATCAAACTGCGGCTGAGAAAGAGACTACCAGAGCCAAACAAATCTCATCTCTGACAAAAGCTGTTGACTTCACTAAAGAATTGCTACGTTATAGTTCTGCAACAAATTATACGGATGTATTGACTTCTGAACAAAGTCTTCTTAATGCACAATTAAGCAGTACTAACGATCAGTTGCAAAAATTACAGGCTATAGTAAATCTCTATAAAGCCCTTGGTGGAGGCTGGAAAGCTAATTAAACCTTATGAATATCCTGATTGTTGAAGATGAAAAAACATTAGCACTTGAGATGGCCGCCTTTCTTGGGAAAGAAGGTTATACCATTGAACACGCATGGAAAAAATCTTCAGCCTCAGAGAAAATATTTGTAAGCTCCTACGATTTCATCTTACTAGACCTCGGTTTACCAGGTGGAGATGGATTTGAATTACTGCACCAGCTTAAAGAACTGCCTGGTCGCGATGATGCTGTGATTATACTAACAGCTCGTGGAGACCTTGATGACAGGATTAAAGGCCTTGAAGCTGGTGCAGATGATTACCTTGCAAAACCATTCTCTTTAACGGAACTCCTGGCTCGTATGCATGCCATTATCAGGCGAAAGCATAAGCTGCAAATGAATGAAGTTAATGTCCATAATTTTACGCTGGATATTAAAAATCGTAAGTTATGTTTTAACGGAGAACGGATAAACCTTACCAATAAGGAATACGAGATTTTCAATTACCTTGTACTGAATAAAAACAGAGTAATCTCCAGGATAAATTTGACAGAACATGTTTGGGGTGATATTCTCGAAATCAATTCTGATTCTAATTTTGTAGATGTACATGTTAAAAATCTGCGTAAAAAATTATCTGCCTATACCAAAATAGATTGGTTCGAAACAGTTAGAAGTATAGGATATAGAATCAATTTCTGATAAAAACCAGTGTAGCGCATGAATTATGAAACTTCAACTTAAGCTTGCCTTATACAATACGCTCACCAAAATTGCAATCATCACTATGCTCGGCATCCTGATATTGACAACCATCAATCACATATCAGTAAAGCATCTGCAGGATCGTCTCCTTCAAAAAAAATCCAAGCTTATTGCCAATCTATCTGTTTCAGAAATCAACGACCTGCTAACGAAACAAAGAACTTTCACAGATTACAATCTTTTAAAGGAAGAATATATAATTCTTAAAGAAGTAAACGCAGGTAACGAGATAGAAACAAAAGATCATTTCAGTCAGGAAATAAGAAGTATTGAAAATGATGATGAAGAATACCAGATCTTAACCTCAGAATTTATTTATGAAGGTAAAAAATACCGTTTAGAGGTTGGGGAAACGATGTCTGCAGTTTCACAGCTCGAGCATACCATTTCGGTATTCACCT
Organism: Pedobacter frigoris; assembly: GCF_032678645.1. GTDB lineage: Bacteria > Bacteroidota > Bacteroidia > Sphingobacteriales > Sphingobacteriaceae > Pedobacter > Pedobacter frigoris_A. Next base: position 24,804 of record NZ_JAVTSP010000006.1, on the reverse strand, counting down.
TCTTTATATTACTTGTAGCTGTAGTATTGACTTTAATTTCAGATATGGCTTTTACTCAATTCCTACTTGCCCCATTTTATCAGATTATAGACCGCAAGTTGAACAAGGTCAATGATCCAATAAACTTTAATTATAATCCTGTAAAGACAAGTACAAAAGACTTTAAGATCCTTGACCAAAGTATCAGTATTTTAATGAAGAAGATAGCGAGCCTATTTCTTACGGAAAAGGAATTCATTGCTAATGTTTCACATGAACTCCTTACTCCTATTTCAGTACTGAATACTCGTCTGGAAAATCTTTTAAATGATGAAGCGCTAAGCGTTGAAGGAGAAAATAAAATTTTTGCATGCTTAAAGACGCTGAACAGACTAAAATCAATTATTAACAGTCTTCTTTTGATTTCAAAGATTGAAAACGACCAGTATGTTAAAGCTGACACCATTTCTCTAAAAGAAACAGTTCAGGAGGTTTGTGAGGACCTTGAACATCGCTTATTAATGATGGATTTAAGACTTGAAATTGAATTGGGTAACGATTATCATTTTAAAGGAAACCGTTCTTTGTTTCATATACTGATTACAAATCTTGTAAGTAATGCCATTAAATACAATGTAAGGTCAGGTTTTGTCAAAATATATGGTAACGATCTAGTTGATGGATTTCAGCTTATCATAGAAGATAGTGGCCGGGGCATGACTCCTGAAGAGGTTAATACAGCTTTCGTTCGGTTTGAAAAATTTCAATCCGATAAACAAGACAGCTATGGGCTTGGGCTTGCAATAGCATCCAGCATAGCAGATTTCCATCAAATTCAAATTGTACTTGATTCTGAAAAGGGAAAAGGAACGGTAGTTAAGTTATTTTTCAAATCGAGATAGCCTGCCTATTAATCTTCATGAAATCTTCATGTTCAGTATGCAACTTTGATCTAACAAAAAACACTAAACGATTTTACAACATGAAAAAAACAATCTTAGCGTTAGCATTAGTTGCAACAACTTTTGGCGCATTTGCTCAAACTCCAACAACAGCTCAAAAACCAGTTGCTCATAAAACAAAACACAAAAAAGCTGAAGTAAAAAAAGCTGAAGCAACAGCTACCCCAAAAACTGTTGCTCCAAAAAAATCTGGCAAATAATAGGTTCATTAGGTTTGTCTAAGCCGTCTGTATGCTAGCAGGCGGCTTTTTTATTTAAGGACCATACACTTTTTACGCTTGTTGCTTAACATTATAATATTTGCGTAATTTTCCAATTCCTTCATCCTTAATTTGACGGGTCCTTTCTTTACTCAAACTTACCTTATTTGCTATTTCTAATAAAATAGTTTGCTGATATCCGTTGATACCAAAATAAAGGTTTATGATTTTTTGTGTTCTTTTGGGCAAAATTTTCAGACTCATGATTACTTCAGAAGCAAAAGTGTTGTCGCATACCAAATGATCAGTCTTATCGCATTTCTCGTCAGCCAAAATATCCAATAAGGTAATGGTATCTTCTTTACCGGTCGTCATATCCAGAGCGTAAATATAACTTGAGTTATGAATATATTCGTTTACTTTCTCTACTGTCAAATGAAGCGTATCAGCGATCTCATTGCTTGTAGGTAACCGTTCAAATAGACTTTCGAAAACATCCCGAACTTTGTTGATCTGAGTCATCCAATGTATCTGATTATTCGGCAGCCTGATTACTCTTCCATTTTGCTGGATTAAGCGTATGATAAATTGTCTTATCCACCAAACAGAATAAGATACGAATCTAAATCCTCTCGTTTCATCAAAACGCATTGCAGCTTCAATTAATCCCAAATTCCCTTCATTAATCAGGTCATTCAATGTCATTACATACCCTTGATATTTTTTTGCTATGGAAATCACAAAACGAAGATTGGATATGATAAGCTTTTGCAGGGCTGCCTGATCACCCTTCTTTATTTTCCGGGTAAGAATTACCTCTTCTTCTATGTCGATTAACGGGATTTTGCTGACTTCTGCTAAATATATACTTAGAGAATTAGAGTCCCTGTTCATTATTGTCTGGTTGATTTTAATCTGCCTCATGAGTTTTATGGTTTATAAATTAAAAAATTAAGTAGTTCGGCATCAAGATGAGCTTCAGACTTAAATTTTGATATTAATTAGTTGACCACAAAATTCACTAAGAAAAGAACTACAACCACATTTAAATGAAAATCGACAAAAATTATTGTTTTGAATGAAGATGACTCTGTAATAAGATAAAATTTCCTGTTAAAGGTGTAAATTCATGTTAGGCAGGGATGAATTTCTAACATTTAATGTGGTTGGCAGAACAACCTGTTTATGCCCCTGTTCTGATCGGGGGCTGCTTAGTCTGCTAAGTAAGATTTGCATAATATTTTCAGCTATTTCCTCCAAAGGCTGTGCTATAGCAGTTATAGTCGGTGAAGAAAACTCTAACAATTCAAAATCATCAAAGGACACAACCGCCAAGTCTTCTGTAATTTTCAACCCCAAGCGTTGAATAGCTCTTAATCCATCCATACACAAATAGTTAGTGGCAAATATAACGGCATCGAGTTTTTTTTCCTCTTGCAGATAAGCAGCAATCTGTTCTATACCATTTGCCGATTTTGAATAGGATATTTTAATGATATTGGCATTTAGTCCTTTGGATGCAATTGCCTCTTCGTATCCCTTCAACCTATCAAGCATTTGTTGTTCTATTGTATCAATAGTTACAAAACCTATATTTTTATATCCATTGCCCACAAGATGTGCCGTCGCATTGAACGTACTTTCCTGGTTATTAATAATCACGTAATCTGTTTTTAATCCTGGAAAATACCGATCAAATAATACTACTGGTTTGCTGCTTTTCGTTAAAGTCTGAACCTCATCCTCAAGCCCTTCCGGAAGTGCTATAATATAACCATCAACATGCCTGTCCTGAAAAATCTGCAACAACTCAATGGCCTTTTTCTTATTATTTCTCGTACTGCTATATATTATTTTGTAGCCTTTTTGAGAAGCTTTTTCATCAATAAACCTGGCTATACCTGAAAAAAAGGGTTCGGAGATGTCGTCAACCAAGAAACCGATGATATTGGTTTTGCCGGTACGAAAACTTTTAGCTAATGCATCAGGCTTATAGTCAAGCTCTTCAACAAGTTGCAGTACCTTTTTGGTAAGTTCCTCACTAATTCTCTTCTCTTTAGCCTTTCCATTTACTACAAAAGAAACCGTACTGATAGAAATACCAAGACGTTTAGCTATATCTTTGATTGAAACCTTTTTTTCCATTAAAATTTTTCCCTTTTAGCAGTGCAATATAGCAAATCGAACTAAAATCATTACTATTTGGGCAAATACATAAAGAGGCTACTGATTTATCTGATAATAATTGAATCAACAGATAATCAATTGGGTATTATTATTTAGGAAATCTGGAATAAATTATGGTTTGCACTTTGACCAGAATTAAGGCATTTCATTTAAAAACATTCGATAACTTTACAACCGCTTCAAAATCAACAACATTTATAAAAAAAATCTTTTCTTTAAAAATATTAATTTCTATCTTTGCCGTCCCTAACGGGAAAAAGGAGATTTAATTTTAATGGCTAAAAAACAAGTAGCAGAAAAAGAACTAGAGGCTAAAACAGCCGAATTGCAAGGCGCAGACGCTCGCCTGGCAGAAAAAGAGACGATTGAGTCAGAAGCTGATTCAGTGTCTATCGAACAGATCAAGTCATCATTGGCTACACCAGATCAAGATTTTGACTGGGATGCAGATGACAAAGCTTTCGGTAATTACAGTGATGCAGACCGTAAAAAGTTTGAAGACATGTATACCGATACTTTCAATCAAATCACTCAGGGTGAGATCATCAGTGGAACTGTTGTTTCAATCAACAACAAAGACGTAGTATTAAACGTAGGATTTAAATCTGACGGTTTGGTATCTACTTCTGAATTCCGTGATACACCTGATTTGAAAGTTGGCGATAAAGTTGACGTTTTCGTGGAAGCTCCGGAAGACGCAAACGGCCAATTAATCTTATCTCGTAAAAGAGCTAAAACTCAAAGATCATGGGAAACCATCAATGAGGCCCTTGACAATGACAGAATCATCAACGGATTTGTTAAAAGCCGTACTAAAGGTGGTCTTATCGTTGACATCATGGGTGTTGAGGCTTTCTTACCTGGTTCTCAAATTGACATCAAACCTATCCGCGATTACGATGTATACGTGGGTAAAACAATGGAATTCAAAGTTGTTAAGATTAACCACGAATTTAAAAACGTAGTTGTATCTCATAAAATCTTGATCGAAGACGACTTGGAAAGCCAAAAAGTTGAAATCGTATCTAAACTTGAAAAAGGTCAGGTATTGGAAGGAACTGTTAAAAACATTACTGACTTCGGTGTATTCATCGATTTGGGTGGCGTTGACGGATTACTTCACATCACTGATATTTCTTGGGGCCGCATAGAGCATCCAAAAGAAGTATTGAGCTTAGATGAGAAAATCAATGTGGTTGTTCTTGACTTCGATGACGAGAAAAAACGTATTGCTTTAGGCTTAAAACAATTGACTCCACATCCTTGGGAATCTTTGGATACTAACTTAGCTGTTGGTTCTAAAGTAAAAGGTAAAATTGTTACTGTAGCTGATTATGGTGCTTTCTTAGAAATCATTCCTGGTGTTGAAGGGTTGATCCACGTTTCAGAAATGAGCTGGTCACAAAACCTGCGCAGCCCTCAAGAATTCTTGAAAGTTGGCGACGAGATCGAAGCTGAAGTTTTAACTTTAGACAGAGACGAGCGCAAAATGAGCTTAGGTATTAAACAATTGACTCAAGATCCTTGGCAAAATGTTGCTGAAAGATATCCAATCGGAAGCAAACATACTGCTGTAGTTAAAAACATGACTAACTTCGGTGTATTTGTTGAAATTGAAGAAGGTATCGACGGATTGATTCACATTTCTGATCTTTCATGGTCTAAAAAAGTTAACCACCCTAACGAATTCACTAAAGTTGGTGATACATTAGATGTAGTTGTTCTTGAATTAGATGTTGAAAGCCGCAAATTGAGCTTAGGTCACAAACAACTAGAAGAAAATCCTTGGGATACTTTTGAAACTATCTTTACTGTAGATTCAATCCACCAGGGAACAGTTGTTAAAGTAACTGATAAAGGTGCTGTTATTGCTTTACCTTATGGTGTAGAAGGTTTCGTACCTACTAAACACATGGCTAAAGAAGATGGCGGAACCATCAAAGCTGAAGAAACTAATGATTTCAAAATCATCGAGTTTAACAAAGATGCTAAACGTATCGTTGTTTCTCACGCCCGTATCTGGGAAGAGGCTAAAGCTGAAGCTGTTGCTGAAGAAAGAGCTACTAAGAAAAAAGAAGCTAAAGCATCTAGCAATGCAGTGAAAAAAGTTAAAGATTCAGTTGAAAAATCTACATTAGGTGATTTAGGTGTGCTTGCACAGTTGAAACAACAAATGGAAGGTGAAGAAAACAAGGCTAAAAAATAGTCTTTAATCTTTAAAACTTATATATTAAAGGCATCCCCTATCCGGGATGCCTTTTTTTTTAACTCATTATAATGAAATACTACGCGATACTTTTAACTATCCTACTTTCGTTCGGATTTTCTGCTAGAGCACAATTGCCAAATATCATTCCCCAACCAGTACAATTAAGAGCAGGGCTATATCCCAACCAAACCTTTAAACTGAGCAGCAATACAGTTATTTTCATTTCGGATGCCCAATTGATGCCTTCAGCAAAATTCCTGTCAGATCATATTTCGAAGCATTACGGGATCGAGCTCAGGATAAGTGAAAACTTTAATCAAGATAAAAGCAAGAATACAATTAATCTGATATTAAACAAAAAGCTTTACCCCAATCCTAACCAGTATTTTGTTTCAGTTCTTTCGACTGTACTGAATGCGGGCTCTCCTACGCAAGAAGGAATATTCTATGCTGTACAAACTATACTTCAGCTTTTACCAACCAGCAGAAGTCAATCAGGAACGATAACTCTGCCATCTGTTGATGTAACAGATTATCCCCGGTTTGCTTATCGCGGTATGCACCTCGATGTAAGCCGGCATTTTTTTGATGTAAGTTTCATCAAGAAATACATCGATTATCTCGCAATGCATAAGCTCAATTATTTCCATTGGCACTTAACTGATGACCATGGATGGAGAATTGAGATCAAAAAATATCCACGCCTAACAAGTATTGGAGCCTGGAGAAATGGCACAATAATCGGACTTTATCCTGGCACCGGAAATGATGGTTTACGGTACGGTGGATATTATACTCAGGAAGAAGTTAAAGAGCTCATTAAATACGCTGCAGAGCGATACATTACCATAATACCGGAAATTGAAATGCCGGGCCATAGCATGGCTGCTCTAGCGGCCTACCCGGAATTTGGTACCACTCCAACCAAATCTTATCAAGTCGCACAAACCTGGGGGATATTCAATAAATTTAACAATGTAGTTCAGCCGACAGAGAAAACTTTTAAGTTTCTAGAAGATGTCCTAACAGAGGTGATGACATTATTCCCTTCTCCATATATCCATATTGGTGGGGATGAATGTGCTAAAATCTGGTGGAAACAATCGGCTTTATCACAGCAATTAATTAAGGAAAAGAAGCTTAAAGATGAAAATGGATTACAAAGCTATCTCGTACACCGAATCGAAAAATTTGTAAACAGCAAAAACAAAACTATTATTGGCTGGGATGAAATCCTTGATGGCGGTCTGGCGCCAAACGCCATTGTAATGAGCTGGAGAGGTGAAAAAGGTGGTGTTGCTGCAGCTAAACAAAAACATAAAGTGATCATGACTCCCGAAAACTTCATGTACTTTAACCATTCGCAATTCCTAAAAGACGATTCATTAACGGCAGCAAGATATCTCCCATTAAAAGACGTTTATGATTATGAACCAATTCCCGCTATTCTTACTCCTGACGAGCATAAATATATCTGGGGTGCACAGGGTAATTTATGGTCTGAGTATATAACCAACCCTAAGAAAGTAGAATACATGCTTTTCCCAAGGCTTGATGCACTGAGCGAAGTACTTTGGAGCCCGAAGAGCAAACACGATTTTAAAGACTTCAACCGAAGATTGGAAACACAGTTTAAAAGATATGACATAATGGGTATCAACTATAGCAAACGCTACCTCAATAATTAATATTATTTAATCAATAACAAAAACCTGTAAACAAAGCAGATATCAACTAAACTGAGAAAATCCCGTTCACCGAGTTTGGGGTTACAACTTTTTGGCTATATTTGTGCAATTATTAAGTCAATGCAAAAGAGAACCCTGCTAGACGGTCAAAAATTCCAGATCACAATTAAGAGACTTTGTCATCAATTAATTGAGAACCACATCGATTTTTCGAATACTGTTTTAATCGGCATCCAACCAAGAGGAAGCTATTTCGCTGACAGAGTACAGCAAGAACTTTCACTGATCCTTAAAAAAACCAATATCAAAAAGGGAAATCTGGATATTACTTTTTTCAGAGATGATTTTAGGAGGAAAGATGGAATTGTTTCAGCAAACAGCAATACTATAGACTTCATTATAGAAGGGAAAAATGTAATCCTTATAGACGATGTTTTGTGGACAGGCCGTACGATCAGAGCGGCTATGGATGCTTTGCTAGCTTATGGAAGACCGGCAAAAGTAGAACTCATGGTTTTGATTGACAGGCGTTTTTCAAGGCAACTACCTATAGAGCCTGACTATATCGGTCAGCAGGTGGACAGCTTAAACTCTCAACAAGTTAAAGTGAGCTGGAAAGAGACAGAAGGAGAAGACAAAGTTATCTTATTATCAGAAAGCAATAAATAATATGGCAGTAGAAAAATTATCAACCAGACATCTTTTAGGTATCAAAGATATTAACCGAAATGATATTGAATTGATTTTTGAAACTGCCGATAATTTTAAAGATGTAATTAACCGCCCTATAAAAAAGGTTCCATCTTTAAGAGACATCACCATTGCAAATATTTTCTTTGAAAACTCTACCCGCACAAAATTATCTTTTGAACTGGCAGAAAAAAGGCTTTCTGCTGATGTTGTTAACTTCGCGGCATCATCATCATCTGTAAGTAAAGGCGAAACCTTAATAGATACCGTTAACAATATACTTGCTATGAAAGTAGATATGGTGGTAATGAGACATCCATACGCAGGAGCAGGTCAGTTTTTGAGCAGACATATTAAAGCACAAATTGTAAATGCAGGTGACGGTGCACATGAACATCCTACCCAGGCCTTGTTAGATGCTTTTTCTATTCGTCAAAAACTAGGAGATGTAGCCGGTAAAAAGGTAGTCATTGTTGGTGATATCCTACACTCAAGGGTGGCAATATCAAATATCCTTTGCTTACAAAAACTTGGCGCAGAAGTAATGGTATGCGGCCCTACTACCTTGATTCCTAAATACATTGAAGGCTTAGGAGTAAAGATAGAACACAACCTGATCAAAGCATTAAACTGGTGTGATGTTGCCAATATGCTTCGGATACAGCTGGAAAGACAAGACATCAAGTACTTTCCCTCTTTGAGAGAATACGCCATGATGTATGGCTTAAATAAGCAAATTCTTGACAGCCTGAACAAAGAGATTATCGTGATGCATCCAGGCCCCATTAATCGTGGCGTGGAGATCACGAGCGACGTAGCGGATAGCAAACAATCGATCATTTTGGAACAGGTGGAAAACGGCGTTGCGATAAGAATGGCTGTATTATATCTGCTTGCTTCGCAAAGAGATTAACTTCTTCTCCGAACTACATACCAATTCCTTTTTCTTTTCGTTAAACCAGTGTTATCAACACATGTTAATTTCTTGTGTTAATAAGACGTAATACTATTTTTATATTAGTAGCAACCATATTTGAAATCAGATGCAAAAAAAATACTTTTTTATACCGCTGCTATTAGCAGGTGGCTTTACCACTAGTTATGCGCAGTCAAGTACATTAGTTAATTTAAATAAGAATTACCAAACGGGTTTAGAACTGTTAGACAATGAAAAATTTGTAGCAGCAGCGCAACAGTTTAAATTGGTTGAACAAATCAGGCAGAAACCTGGAACGCAGCAGGAAAGTAATGCTGAACTATCATTAATCAAAGAGAATGCAAAATTCTATGCTGCTGTTTGTGCCCTTGAACTGGGCAATAGTGATGCAGAAAGCCTGTTCCAGGATTTCATCAGAGATTATCCATTAAACCCTAATACAAAGCTTGCTTACTTCCACGTTGGAAAATCATATTTTGCACAAAAGAACTATACAAAAGCTTTAGAATGGTTTGAAAAAACGGATCCTTCTACCCTATCGGGAAAACAACGATTGGAATACCAGTTCAAACAAGGTTATGCTTATTTTACAAAGAATGACAATGAAAAAGCTGAGCCTTTGTTCGAGGCTGTAAAAAAAGAAAAATCTCCATTTCAAGAGAGCGCTACTTACTATTTCGCATATATTAATTATCTGAATAAGGAATATAAAACTGCACTAAACAATTTTGAAAAGCTGAAGGGTTCTCCAACCTATGAGGCCAGCTACCCCTATTACATCACTTCCATGTACTACCTGGATGAGCGCTATGATGATGTAATAAACTATGCCATTCCCATTCTAAAAAACTCGAAGCAGCAATATGAAGCAGAAATGCTAAGCCTTATTGCAGCATCATACTTTGCCAAATCTGACTATATCAATGCCGAAAAATATTTCAAGGATTTCTATGCGGCAGATAAATCAGCAAATAAGAACAACCTTTTTATTTATCAATACGGATATTCTCTATTTGAATTGAAAAAATATTCGGAATCTGTTAGTGTACTGGAAAAACTAAATTCAGATGATATCTATCTGCAAAGTGGTATGTATACGCTTGGCCGGTCGTTTATTCAGCTAAAGAACAAAGAAAAAGCAAGAAGTGCATTCTTCAGGGCATCAAGATTAGATTTCGACAAGGTCATTCAGGAAGAATCATGGATTAATTACGCCCGTCTGAGTTATGAACTTGAATTTAATCAACAGGCACTTGAGGCCACTCAAAACTTCTTAAAGCAGTTTCCCAGTTCCCGCAAGGCAAATGACGCAAAGACCTTACTGGGAGAAATTCTGCTAACGAGTAAAAATTATCAGGCTGCAATCGATATTCTTGAACCAATACCGAACAAATCACCTGAGGCAAAGGAGGCTTATCAAAAAGTAACCTATTTCAGGGGGCTTGAGTTTTATAATGAACGTGCATTTCCTAATGCACTTTCTATGTTCCTTCGCTCGGAGAAATTTCCTCAGGATGAAGAAATCCTTGCACTAAGTACTTATTGGAAAGCAGAAGCTTCATATGAGCTGAGAAAATTTGGCGAGGCGGTTAAAAACTTTGAGCTTTTCCTAGATATGCCTGGAGCAGACAAAACAGGGGTGTACAACTTTGCAAATTATGCATTGGCATATGCTGCTTTTGAAGATGAACGCTATGGAAAAGCTGCCACCTATTTTGAGCGCTTTTTAAGGGGTGATGATAAAGATCAGAAAACAGTTAGTGATGCGATCATCAGGCTTGCAGACTCCTACTTCGTAAATAAAAGCTATGGTAATGCACTTGTAAATTACAATAAGATCATCAGCAGCAAGGCTACCGGTGAAGACTATGCATTATTTCAACGTGGAATGATTCAGGGTCTGGAAAATCAGAATGATGCGAAAATTGCGACCATGCAAAATTTATTGAAGCAGTTTCCAGGTTCTAATTATGCAGATGACGCAGGATTTGAAACTGCATATGCTTATTCTAATAAAGGAGACTTTGAAAAATCAAAATCAGATTTGATCGCCCTGGTGAGTCAATACCCGAACAGCAGTTATGTTCCTACTGCATTGGTAACCATTGGTCTGGCTCACTACAACCTGGATAAAGATGAAGAAGCTTTAGAATCTTTTAAAAAGGTAATCAGGGATTACCCAAGTAGTGAGGAAGCTAAGCAGGCTTTGGAATCTATTAAAAACATTTATGTAGACAGAGGTGATTCAGAAGGTTTCATTGCATATGCAGGAACTACTCCTCTGGGGAATTATTCAACTGCTGAGCAGGATAACATTGTTTTTCAGGCCGCTAGTAACCGCTACTTAAAAGGAGACGCCAAAGGAGCATTTGAGGCTATCAATGCTTATTTTGATAAATTCCCGAAAGCAATCCATGATAAAGAGGCGAAATTTATAAGAGCCGAGTCACTGGTTAAGTTAGGTCGCCCTATCGAAGCAGTCCCCGATTATGAATATATCCTCAACGATTGGACCAGTGATTATACAGAGCGTTCATTGGTGAGCATCTCTAAACTTTTCCTGGATCAGAAAAAGTATAATGAAGCAATTGTATATCTAAAAAGATTAGAAACTACAGCGGACTATAAAGTGCATTACACTTATGCCCTTAATAATCTATTAAAGGCTTATGACGCATTAAATATGCCTGATGATATTCTAAAATATGTACAGCTGATCAAAGAATCTGAAAAATCTTCCGAAGAAGAAAAAAATAGCTCAGATCTATACGCAGGTAAGGCTTATTTATTAAAAGCAGATACAACGCTTGCGGTAAAAGCATTTAATACAGTGGTGAGTAAAACAAAAACCCTGGCAGCCGCAGAAGCTAAATACAATGTAGCTGCTGTACAGTATGCCAAAGGTGATTATAAAACCTCAACAAAAACTTGTTTTGATCTGATCAACAATATGCCTTCTTATGACTATTGGGTAGCTAAATCATTTATATTATTAGCCGACAACTATGTGGCCCTAAAAGACAATTTGCAAGCAAAAAGTACCCTTCTTAGTTTGATAGACAACTACGAAGGAAATGATGACATTGTTTCAACTGCTAAGGCCAAACTTGAAAAAATTAAATAAGATTAAGAGACATGAGATTTACTAAAATAATATACAGTACCCTTTTCGTTATTACAGCAGGAGTTTTAAGTTTAAAAGCACAGGATCCAAAGACAGCAGAAAAGAAAACTGAAGAAAAGGCCGTAACGGAAGAAATTGAAGTTGTAAGGCCTTATAAACCTGTTCTGGCCGAAGCAGTAAAACTGCGTAGAAGTCCGGACTTAAATGATGTAAAAACATATAAAGCAAAGTTCAGTTATAACCTGACTGATAGAAAACTGGAATTAAACTCAGATATCAATAAGCTACAAGCACAAGAAGTTGCGGCTGAAAGAGAAGCGGAGTTAATTAATAACTATGTTAAGGGTGCTTTTGGATCTGCCAGGACGATATTGGGCGAAGCGTATGTAAACATCGGAAACGATCCGGCCCTGCAAGCGGGTGCATATTTTCAGCATTTCGGACAATCAGGAAAATTGAATAAACAACAATCTGATCAGCAAAAAATAAGTGTATTTGGGAGAAGCATAGGTGAAATGAGCACCATGAGCGGTAGAGTTAACTTCCAGAGAAACGGCCTGTTTTTTTATGGAATTGATAAAGCCAACCCTTCTTTGAACCCAAACCCTCAAAAGCAAGTATTGAACTTCTTCGAGGCAGAAGGTGAAATTGTAAATAAATATACTGAAGATCCAGACGCTTTAAGTTACGCGGCCAAGCTAAACGGGTACATTTGGAGTGATAAGTATAGTGCTAAAGAAAACTCCATCGTATTAAATGGTTATTTAAACAAACGCATCAGCAAATTCAATCTTGGACTGGCTGCCTCGGCGGAATTTGGAAGTACTAAAGATTCAATCACCAAAATTGGCAATAACCTGTTGAAATTAAACCCCTATATCAGATTACAGGCCAGTGGTGTAAAAATAACAGCGGGAATTAATTTCGTTCAGGAGTTTGGAGATGTTTCTTCAAGCAGGATATTCCCAGCAGTAACAGCAGATTTTACACTAATACCTGATTACCTTCAAATATTTGGAGAAGTCAAAGGTGATGTTAGCAGAAATTCTCTAAAGCTATTTACTGATGATAATCCTTTTCTAAACAGCAACATAAACATCAGGAACAGTGTTGAAAAACTTAGCATAAGTGGAGGTATTAAAGGGACAGGTGGACCTGGATTCGGATATAAAGCAAAGGTTTATCATAAAAGAATTGAAGACATGCCTCTATTTGTAAATAACTTTGGCAACTTTAATAAATTCGATGTTATTTATGATTTTGGTACCATGAAACTCGTTGGTCTGGAAGGAGAATTATCAGTACAGGTAAGCGACGAGTTAAAATGGACAGGCAAGTTAAATTTTGAAGACTACAAACCTGCTGCTGAAACACAGAGCTGGTTTAAACCGCAAATGCGCTTAAGCTCTAATTTAAGTTATGTAATCAATAAAAAACTAACATTGGATGCTTCTGTCGCAATTCAAGACGACAGTAAAGCTAAAATTTACACAGCAGCACCTGCTAATCCATACCTTATTCCAGATCCGGCAAATGAAAAAGTGGTTACAGTTAAAGGATTTGTTGACCTTGGAGCTGGCGTAAGTTATAAGATCAACAATAAGTTTTCTGCATTCGCAAGAGCCAATAATTTATTGAACACTTCATATAGCAGATACCTGCATTATGAAACAATTGGAATGAATATCTTTGGAGGAATCAGTTATTCATTCTAATGGCTTTTTAATTAATAATTGGTTGATACGGAATTAAAATTTATTTTTACCAGAATGGAGATCTTATCATACCTTACTGAACTTGTAAAAACCCGTAAAGAAGTGGGCATTCCTGGAGTAGGGACTTTTTATAAAAAAAAATCTCCCGGAAGATATGATGCTGATACTCATTCATTTCTTCCCCCAAGCTATACCCTTGATTTTACTCTCGAGGTGAGAGAACACGAATCGCTGGCCAGTTATGTTTCACTTCAAAAGAATATTTCTTTTGAATCAGCGAGTTATCATGTAGATCAGTTTTCGGAAACTATTCAAAAACATTTATCTGAGCATAAAACTGCTGATTTTGCTGAAATAGGCAAGCTATCTATCAAAGACAACCATTTGGTTTTTGATGCTAAAGGTGAATCAAATATTGGATTTGAATCCTATGGTTTACCAAGCTTTAAAGAGGAAATAAATGAACCTTTTGCAGATCATCAAACTGCTGATGACATACCACAGGTTACTGAAGAGCAGCTAATACTTGAAGACCACAATGCTGATCTTAGTGATGGTTCCGGAAATTTTGATGAAACACATCACGAAGAAAAGGATATTGATGAGCAGGAAACATATGAAGAGATTTCAGAGATTAAACCTGAGGTTCAATCTATTATACCAACACCGTCTGCCTTAATTGAAACACCGGAAGGATTAGATGATACTGAAGAGGAAAGTAAAAAACCTTTCTATACAACCTCTGCTGATCCCGGTAGTGTCTGGACGTTTAATCAAAACTCTACATCAAGTCCAAAAAAGGAAACTATTACCGAAGAACCTGTTGAAAATAACGATACTAAGCCAACATCTTATTTAAAAATAATTCTAGCTCTCGCCGGAGTTATTTTACTGGTATTGATTGCACTCTATTTCTTTAAACCAGAGGTTTTTAAAGGAGTAACAGAAAAAAAGCCTGATCATTCGGTTGATTCAACATCGAATAAAAAGATTGAAGGGTTAAAAAGAGATTCGTTGGCATCTGTTGACAGTCTCAAAAAAATAATTCCTCCTACTAATACATTAAAAGATTCTGTAAAAGCTATTTCAGTCCCGATAGATACAGCAATATCTTATGAAATTATTGCTGCTTCTTTGCTGAACAAAAAAGAGGCTGATAGATTTTTGCAGGACATGAAAAGAAAAGGAATCCCAGCTAAAGTCGCCGATATGCCAGGAAAGAGAGTTAAGATCAGCATAGGTACTTTTACAGATGAAGTAACTGCTAAAAATGAACTCGAGAGGCTAAGAGAGACAACAAAAATTCCTGGAATTTATATTTATCCAATTAAACACACACACAAACCATAATAAATATGATCGCATTATTACAAGGTGCCACTGATACCGCCAACCAACTTGTTGACACTGCTAACAATTTAACACAAGCCGTTACTACAGCACCCCCTGAACTTCACTTTATTGACTTGCTATTTAAGGGTGGATGGGTTATGCTTCCGCTTGCTTTCTTAGCCTTCCTTGGATTGGTAATTTTTGTTGAAAGATACTTAACCATAAGAAAGGCTTCTAAAACTGAATCCAATCTGATGCTTCAGATCAAACAATACATACATGACGGTCGTCTTGAGAACGCAATTGCGCTATGCCGCAATAACAATTCTCCTTTAGCAAGAATGCTTGAAAAAGGGCTAAAACGTATTGGAAGACCGATAAAAGATATCGAAGCGGCTATTGAGAACAATGGTAAACTCGAAGTATCTAAACTTGAAAAAAACATCGGCGTTCTGGGTATTATTGCTGGTATTGCACCTATGCTTGGTTTCGTGGGTACAATTATCGGAGTTATTACCATCTTTCATGATGTATCGATAAAAGGAGCGATAGAAATCGGAACAATTTCCGGTGGTCTTTATACAAAGATGATCACTTCTGCTACTGGTCTGATCATTGGTATTATAGCCTATGTATTGTATCATATTTTAAATATGATGGTTGAAAGAATCATCTTACGAATGGAAACTGATGCAATTGAATTTATTGATCTATTAGAGGAGCCAGGAAAATAATGAATCTACGCAAAAGAAATAAAGGAACGGTAGAGGTACATACTTCAGCGTTGAATGACATTATGTTCTTCCTGCTTTTGTTTTTTCTATTAGCATCTGCTGTAGTTAATCCGAAAGTAGTTAAGTTGCTATTGCCCCGTTCAGAATCTGGACAACAATCTAATGCTCAAAAAACCGTTACAGTATCTATAGACGAAAAGTTAAATTATTTTGTAGATAAGCAACCTACTACCCTTGAAAATCTCCAGACCGCTATTGAGACTTATCAAAAAGCAGCTCCGGATTTAACAATTGTACTCTATGTTGCAAGGGGTGTTTCAATTGAAAATACGATGCTTGTATTTGACGTGGCCAACAAGTTAAAATTAAAAGTTGTTTTAGCTGTAGAACCGAAGAAATAATGACTTATTCTAAAGAAGAAAACAATTATCCAAAGGCACTGGCAATATCTACCGGTATCATGGCTCTATTGCTTGCTTTGAGTTTTTTCATTGTGATCGGAAGCTTTGAGCCAGTAGAAGAAGCAGGTATGGGCGGTATTGTAGTCAACTACGGTACTTCGGTAGAAGGAATGGGTACAGATTACACAAGTATAGAAGAGCCTTCTGCAGATCCTAATGCCAATAACAAACCGCCAGATAAGGTAGTCCCTACAGAGCCAAAACCCGAAACCAATGTATCAGAAAACACTGCAAAGGAGATCGTAACACAGAATTCTGAAGAGGCGGTTAGCATCAATACCAAAACAACTACCAAAACATCTGCCCCTACCGCATCTACTGAAACGAAACCGGCTAAACCAGTGATCAATCAAAATGCACTTTATAAAGGCAAAGCAAATAAAGGTACAGGTGGTGGTGACGGTACAGGTGCCGTTCCCGGCAATCAAGGTTCAATAAATGGTGACCCATTGTCAAATAATTATGGCGAAGGAGGTTCAGGCTTTGGAGAAACACCAATTGCTTTACGAAAATTCACCAATCTGGTAACACCTCAGGATGATGGACAAAAAACGGGAAAAATTGCTGTTCGAATAAAGATTAATAAAAGCGGAATCGTAATTGATGCAACCCCTGGTGTAAAAGGAACAACGCTAAATGACAGAGAACTTTGGCAAAAATGTAAAGATGCAGTCATGGGAGCACGTCTTACTCAATCTGAATCGGCACCTGATGTCCAAATTGGTGTAGTTGTTTTCAATTTTAAAGTTAAATAATTCATAAGCTTTGATACTTTTGCCTTGCTAAGTCACGGTAATGAACTATACACAAACTCTTGATTATTTATACAGTAAACTACCTATGTTTACTCGTGTTGGCGTTTCTGCTTTTAAGAAAGACCTGCATAACACCATCGCCATGTGCGAAAAATTGGGCAACCCCCAAACTAAGTTTAAAAGTCTGCATGTAGGTGGTACTAATGGCAAAGGTTCTACTTCCCACATGCTCGCTGCTGTTTTCCAGAAAGCAGGCTATAAAACAGGTTTATATACTTCTCCACATTTAAAAGATTTTAGGGAACGTATCAGGATCAACGGTGAAATGGTATCCGAGGACTTCGTCACCAGCTTTGTTGATGAACAAAAGAAAATTATTGAAGAAATAAGTCCTTCGTTTTTTGAGGTGACTGTAGCAATGGCTTTCTCCTATTTTGCAAAAGAAGAAGTAGATATTGCGATCATCGAAGTAGGACTAGGCGGCCGCTTAGACTCCACAAATATCATTACTCCTGAATTATCTGTCATCACAAACATCAGTTTAGACCACACCAATATACTCGGAAATACCTATGCTGAAATAGCTGCAGAGAAAGCTGGTATTATTAAACCATCCGTTCCGGTAGTTATCGGAGAAAAAGATCCAAAAACAGATCAGATATTCATCAACAAAGCTATACTAGCTCATAGTGAAATTACCTTTGCCGACCAGGAGTTATCTCTTACCAAATCAGTTATTGAAAACGAGTTTCTAAATGTATCTATTGCTGAAAACAAGCAGCCTGTTTTTGAAGATTTAAAATTGGATCTTAACGGAACCTATCAATTAAAGAACATTTTAACAGTTATAAAATCTATTCAGATATTAAGATCCAGAGGATATAAGATAGACGACGAGGCAATTTATAGTGCTTTAAAAGCTGTGAAACAGCTTACTGGATTACAGGGCAGGTGGCAAACATTGGGAAAATCACCTTTAATCATTTGTGATACCGGACACAACATCGCCGGGATTACGGAAGTAATTCAAAACATCAACAATACTACATTTCAAAATCTTCACATCGTGATAGGGATGGTAAAAGATAAAGATATCAGTGGAGTACTGCAGCTGCTTCCAGATAGGGCCAGTTATTACTTTTGTCAGCCCCAACTGGAGAGAGCCTTGTCAGCTAATGAGCTAGCCGCCGAAGCCCTCAAATACGACCTAAAAGGAGAAGTATTCAACACGGTTTCCCAAGCTTTAACCCAGGCAAAGGCAAATGCAGGAAAAGAAGACCTTATATTTATTGGAGGAAGTACTTTTGTTGTAGCCGAAGTGCTATAAAATCTTTACACTTTAGTAATTTGTACTTAGTATTGAATTACTACCTTTAAAATCTTAACACATAATAGAATAGATGAAAAAATTTTACTTGTTCCTTACTGCGCTTGCCTTTATCAGCAGTATCTCAATCGCTCAAAAGAAAACAACAAAATCTATTGAGTCAAAACAATCCTCAGCTGATGTAAAAAGACCAAAATTAGTAATTGGAATGGTCATTGATCAAATGAGATGGGATTATTTATATCGCTTTAGCAATAGATATTCGAATGGTGGATTTAAGCGATTAATAAGAGAAGGTTTTTCTGCTGAAAATACATTTATACCCTACACTCCAACTTATACAGCCTGTGGGCACGCCAGTATCTATACTGGTTCTGTACCTGCCATTAATGGGATTATTGGAAATGATTGGTATGATTCCCAGCTGAAACGTAGTGTTTATTGCGCTGAAGATACTACAGTAACAACAGTGGGAAGTGACACAAGAGCTGGTCTGATGTCTCCAAAAAATATGTTGTCCTCTACCATTACAGATGAATTAAGATTAGCTACAAACTTCAAAAGTAAGGTAATAGGCATCTCACTTAAAGATCGAGGATCCATTTTACCCGCAGGACATACTGCAAACGCCGCTTATTGGTTTGACGGACAAAGTGGTAACTGGATTACAAGTACTTATTACACAGAGAGACTTCCGGCATGGGTAGAAGATTACAACAAACTAAAAATGGCCGATAAATTCCTGGAAAAAAACTGGAACACTTTATACCCTATAGGAACTTATAGCCTAAGTACTACTGACGACAAAGCTTATGAAGGAAAATCAAGAGGTGAGCAAGCGCCTGTATTTCCTCACCCTTTTAAGCTGTATGCCGGCAAAAACTACGAAATGATTAAAAGCATGCCATATGGAAATACCATGACTCTTGATCTGGCAAAACTTGCTATTAATTCGGAGAAATTGGGCGAAAATGGCAACACTGATTTTCTTGCTGTAAGTTGTTCATCTACCGACTACGTGGGCCACCAGTATGGTCCTAATTCTATAGAAATTGAAGATACCTACCTTAGATTAGATAAGGATCTGGAGGAATTCTTTAATTTCCTTGACAATAAATATGGAAAAGGCAACTATCTGTTCTTTATCTCGGCAGATCATGGTGCTGCACATGCTCCAGGGTTCTTGGAAGAGAATAAACTTCCGGGCGGTACATTTGGTGATTCACAAATGATCAAAAAATTAAACACATTATTTGAATCAAAATATAATATTAAAAAAACCATTGTAACCTCCACCAACAGCCAAATCGTGTTCAACCATGAAGCTATTGAAGAAGCTAAAGCTGATTACGATGCCATTAAAAGAACAACTATTGCTGAATTCAGAAAATTACCTGAAGTGGCAGACGCATTTGATCTGAGCAAACTCTCTGAAGCAACTTTAGTAGAACCTTTGAAAAAAGCTATCACCAATGGCTACAATGCACGCCGAAGCGGAGATATTTATGTCCTTTTAAGACCAGGAGTGCTTGCCGGATCTAAAACGGGCACCACTCATGGCAGTGGATATCCATATGATTACCATATTCCATGTGTTTTCATGGGCTGGAATGTAAAGCCAGGAAAAACGAATAAAACACATTATATGACTGACATTGCTGCAACTATAGCTGCAATGCTCCACATTCAAATGCCTAGCGGATGTGTAGGGGAACCTATCACAGAGTTAACGCATCAGTTTTAATAACTAGAATTTATAAAAAGGCCGCTCAGAGTTGATCTGAGCGGCCTTTTTTTATTCGCAGGATAAGCTTTATACTTAGTGTATTTTGCCCCTGCCAAAATAACCTCCCAAGGTTACTTTTTACTTAACTTTACCTACCGAATATAAAGTCTCCTATGGAAAACATTGAAATCTATAAACCTAAACATAAAATACGTTTTGTAACTGCTGCTGCACTTTTTGATGGCCATGACGCAACTATTAATATCATGCGTCGTATTCTTCAATCTTCTGGTGCTGAGGTCATACACTTAGGTCATAATCGCTCTGTTGATGAAGTGGTCAACTGTGCCATTCAGGAGGATGTACAAGGCATTGCAATGACTTCTTATCAGGGTGGACATATCGAATATTTCAAGTATATGTACGATTTGCTACAGGAACGTGGTGCACCACATATCAAAATATTCGGAGGAGGTGGTGGAGTAATATTACCTTCTGAAATTGCTGAATTACAGGATTATGGCATAACTAGAATTTATTCTCCTGATGACGGCAGAAAAATGGGACTTCAGGGCATGATCAACAATATGCTGGAACAAACCGATTTCATTACAACTAAATCTTTCAATGACGAACTCAAAACAATACCCGGGAAAAATATAAAAAGTATTGCTTCAGCGATAACAATTGCCGAAAATGACCCTGAAGCTGCTCAACCTTTTGTAGACAAACTTAAAGCACTATCTGTCAACAATAATGCTCCCGTTCTTGGCATCACTGGGACTGGAGGATCCGGAAAGTCTTCTTTGGTCGATGAACTGGTCAGACGTTTTTTGATCGAAGTCAAGGACAAAACACTGGCAATTATATCTGTAGACCCATCTAAACGGAAGACTGGTGGAGCATTGCTTGGCGACAGGATCCGAATGAATGCCATCAACAATTCAAGGATCTACATGCGCTCACTTGCTACCAGGCAGGCAAACCTTGCACTTTCCAAAAACGTACAGGAAAGCATTGATATCTGCAAAGCAGCAGGTTATGATCTGATTATAGTAGAAACATCCGGAATAGGTCAGTCAGACACTGAAATTACTGAGCATTGCGACGTTTCTTTATATGTGATGACACCTGAGTTTGGTGCTGCAACGCAGCTGGAAAAAATAGACATGCTCGACTTTGCAGATCTGGTCGCGATCAATAAGTTTGATAAACGAGGAGCATTAGACGCTTTACGCGATGTTCGTAAGCAATACAAGCGAAACCACAACCTCTTTGATGCCAAAGATGAAGCAATACCCGTTTATGGAACCATGGCATCTCAATTTAACGACCCTGGCATGAACAGTTTGTTCACATCTTTAATGCACAAAATCAAAGAGAAAACAGGGGTCGACTTCAATCCTCAAATGGAGTTAATCGCGGGAACATCAGAGAAAATCTATATCATTCCACCCGACCGCACACGCTATCTTGCTGAAATCGCAGAAGCCAGTCAGACCTATGATGAATGGGTAAATAAACAAAGTAACATCGCACGCAAATTATACCAGCTTCAAGGCGTGATGAGCTTATCAAAGGATGAAAAAATTATCGGTGTAAATAGTGGGCAGCATATTTATGATACCCTTCAAGATGCCTATCAACATCTGGAAGAACAGCTAGATGGTGAATGTAAACGTTTACTCCGACAGTGGCCAGATACGAAGATAAAGTACAAGCAAGAGTTTTTTGTATATAAGGTACGTGACAAAGAAATAAAGCAGCCATTATTTTATGAATCTTTATCAAAACTAAAAATCCCTAAAGTATCCCTACCCCGTTATGAAGACTGGGGAGATATACTCACATGGTTACTTACTGAAAATGTACCAGGTGAATTTCCTTATGCAGCAGGTGTATTCCCATTAAAGCGTGACGGAGAAGATCCTACTCGTATGTTTGCCGGTGAAGGTGGTCCTGAAAGAACCAATAAAAGATTCCACTATGTATCACTTGGACAACCTGCACACCGATTATCAACCGCTTTTGATTCTGTAACCTTATATGGTGAAGACCCGCATATCAGACCTGATATCTATGGTAAAATAGGCAATTCTGGAGTAAGCATCGCTACTCTGGATGATGCAAAAAAACTCTATTCCGGTTTTGATCTCTGCGCTGCATCTACCTCCGTATCTATGACCATAAATGGCCCGGCCCCTATGCTACTTGGCTTTTTCATGAATGCAGCCATTGATCAGCAGTGTGAAAAATACATTGTAGAAAACAAATTGGAGAAAGAAGTAATCGCCAAAATTGATGCAATATATAAAGCAAAAGGAATTACCAAACCAAGCTATAACGGCACATTACCAGAAGGAAATAATGGTTTAGGGTTGATGCTATTAGGTGTAACAGGAGACCAAGTATTACCTGCTGAAGTTTATAACAACATCAAAGCCTATGCAATCAGTACAGTGAGGGGTACTGTTCAGGCCGATATCCTGAAAGAAGATCAGGCACAGAATACCTGCATTTTCTCCACCGAATTCGCACTAAGAATGATGGGCGATATTCAAAATTATTTCATTACTGAAAAAGTACGTAATTTCTATTCAGTTTCAATTTCCGGATATCATATTGCAGAGGCCGGTGCCAACCCCATCTCACAACTTGCATTTACTTTAAGTAATGGCTTTACTTTTGTAGAATATTACCTGAGCAGAGAAATGAATATAGATGATTTTGCGCCAAATCTATCCTTCTTCTTCTCCAACGGAATTGACCCGGAGTATTCTGTAATTGGCCGTGTAGCCAGAAGAATTTGGGCAAAAGCGATTAAAAACAAGTACAAAGGTAATGACAGATCTCAAAAGCTAAAATACCATATCCAAACTTCCGGACGTTCATTACACGCCCAGGAAATAGACTTCAATGATATCCGTACTACACTCCAGGCGCTCTACGCTATCTACGACAATTGTAATTCTCTCCATACCAATGCATATGATGAGGCCATCACCACTCCTACTGAAGAATCTGTACGCAGGGCAATGGCTATACAACTGATCATAAATCGCGAGCTTGGGCTTGCTAAAAATGAAAACCCCTTACAGGGTGCCTTTATCATCGAGGATCTCACAGATCTCGTAGAAGAAGCTGTCCTCTTGGAATTCAAGCGCATCAACGACCGCGGTGGTGTACTTGGTGCCATGGAAACGATGTATCAAAGAGGAAAAATACAAGAAGAAAGTCTCTATTATGAAACCCTGAAACATACTGGTGAATATCCTATTGTTGGTGTCAATACTTTCCTAAATAAGAATGGATCACCAACTATAGTACCTGGAGAAGTTATCAGAGCAACTGAAGATGAAAAGCAATATCAGATAAGCGCTTTAAAGGCTTTTCAGGAACGTAATGCAGATCATACTGCTGAAGTACTCAGAAACCTTCAAAAAACAGCTGTAGCTGGAGGAAACATATTCTCAGAGCTGATGAAAGTATGTAAGATCTGTTCGCTAGGTCAAATTTCCAATGCGTTATACGAGGTTGGCGGACAATATAGACGAAATATGTAAATCGTAATCATTAGTTTATAAACAAAGAAGCCTGAATAATTATTCAGGCTTCTTTGTTTATATCTGATTACTTAAGTACTAAGCATGAATCCAGCTAAACTTATATTCCATTGTCGGATTTTTCATACGTTCAGCAACGCGCAATAACCTTGCAGGCAAAGCCATAATATAATCACGGGCCTTTTCGCCAGCGTCATTGAGGTCGCGCATACCTTCCAGTTTCCACTCTTCAATCAACTGCTGCATAATCTCTACGTAGTCAATAGCTGTGTACACACCAAGACGTTGAGCTGCATCGGTAAAGTGACCAAAAGTCTGACCTATTTTCATTCCCATTTCACGAAGGAAATGAGCAGGCATTACGATTTTCTGACGCATCATATCTTCAAAAGCAATCATCGCTTCGTTAGGATCAACTTCAAAAATCTTGCTCATAAAGTCTTTATAAGCTTTAGCATGTCTGGCTTCGTCTGACGCGATCACTCCACACATCTTAGACAATAAAGTGTCTCCGTCCTTTTTAGCCAGCGAGGCTACTCGTCTATGAGAAATATTAGTAGCTAACTCCTGAAAACTTGTATAGATAAAATTCCTGTAAGGGTCGTGACCTGTACCTATATCAAAACCATCAGCTATTAAATACTGGGTTGAGATTTCCATCTGACGCATATCTACCCTGCCGGAAAGATATAAGTATTTATTTAGCAAATCACCATGTCTGTTTTCTTCAGCAGTCCAATGACGATTCCATCGCATCCAACCACCATCTTCTTTGCGGCTTACACCGTCTACCATGGCTAACCATGATTCATAAGTAGGCAAAGCTTCTTCTGTGATGGTATCACCAATTAATACCGCTACCAAATCATAAGATAGGTCGTTGGCATTTTCACGTAGTACTTTTATATCCTGAAAAAAAGTTTCGCTTGTTGAATCAGGCAAAAAATCAGATGGCTGCCAATTTGTGTCAATTGGTTTTAGGTATGTATGCATCATTTCAAGCATATACTTCTCTATGTGCACCATTACTTCCCCTCTTTTCTCTGCGAAAAAACTCATTCGTTTTATATTTAATAAATTCAGTTCAAATATAACCAAAAAATATGGCATACTATTTATGTGAGCAGTAATTTATTTAGAGTAGTCAAACTTCTATATCATGCAAAAGCAAAATATCTAACATGAGTATACCAGTACGAAGAGGTGCTGAATAAG
>NZ_JAVTSP010000005.1:0-321005 GCF_032678645.1 Pedobacter frigoris | reverse complement strand
TGTAACCCACTATATTTCAACCAGAAAAATTCATCAACATAAGCAAACAAACCCATATCCATACTTGT
Source organism: Pedobacter frigoris (assembly GCF_032678645.1). Lineage (GTDB taxonomy): Bacteria > Bacteroidota > Bacteroidia > Sphingobacteriales > Sphingobacteriaceae > Pedobacter > Pedobacter frigoris_A. The sequence continues at coordinate 320,937 of NZ_JAVTSP010000005.1, read as the reverse complement.
ATAGCCCCAAAGCAAGCCGGAATCTATCTATACTCACTCTTCCGATCTGCTGCTTCACATCAAAATAACTTCTTCACACTTTCTACACACCTCGTACACAAATAATACATAAACAGGTATCTTTTTCTGTAAAAAGTGTGTACAATGTCTGCAACATGTGAGTATATGGTATAGCCAAAGGGGCTATTTAGTAGCGACTACTATACTGCAAGACCATAAATATATTAACATCTAAATTAGCGAGAGAAATGAAAGATCATAATGTAATCTCAGAAAATCAATAGGTTTTACATGCAGCATGCACACATCAAGAGCTTTTGACCAAATACAGGCCAAAGCAACCTTATCAATTCTAATGCTGTCCGGTCGACAACAATACCAATGTACAGGCCTCCGGAGTATTATGTCTTATTATGTCAAAGGTTGATACGATTACAATCGCACCAACCTTAACAAGATATACATATATATTATGCAGCGTAAATCAAGACAGCAGATACAACCTTAAATAATGTCTCTACAATGGCGCTTGAAGCGTTTTTATGGTCTTACCTACCATATATACTTTGCTGCTATCTGATAATTTATAATAAATTTTCTTTATTCCGGAATTATTCAGTTCCAGAAAATTCCCGCCTCTGATATCAAAGGTGGCAGTATCTATCCGATTACTCGGCACTATTTGTAAAGTTGAGTTTGCGCCATTCCCTCCTATCGTAGCTCTAAAGGAGTTGACCTCACAACTGTCCATCGACATTCCGGATTGGTCGCTCAGGATGACATCAAGACCCTTTTCTTTCAGATTTTTCAAGTAAACCGTACCGATCCTACCTTCAATTTCTTTATCATTCATCTCACGATAATAGGTCCGTAACTGGCTTAAATGACTCAATACAACCACAATTTCATTTGAACTATTCGAAAAATCTCTAATTTCCTTATTATTGATCAGATCAATTAATAGCGTTTCGCCGTCCTGGTGTATTTTGATGTCATCTTTGATCCTGTTGCGCACCCATATACCTTCCTGTTTGCCATATTCAACAACGATATCCAATAAATTGGCTGATTTTATCTGCATTTCGCTCACCTTGTTTAAAGGAGTAAAATGATGGTCGCTAAAACGCTTTTTGTAATTCCCTGTAAGATAAGCGGCTTTCAGGGAGAAATTATATGCAGTCAGTATCCCAAAGAATAGCAGGAATGCTGCAGTAAATAATATGGTACTCAGTTTCATATTCTTCTATTTTAATAGTTTAAATTATTTAGCGGGGTAATTGTCCGCCACAAATTGCTGATACCGGCCTGCGATTTCATCCACATTGATATCTAAGAGGTATATGCTTTTGAAAAACTCAGGCAGATCCTGACTTAAAAATCGTTCCTTATTGTATTCCCGAATCTTAGCCTTTGCATCTGTCTCTACAAAAAAGCCAATTCCTCTCTTGTTGGAGATCACAGATTTGTTTTGCAGAAATTCATAGGCCCTCACTACAGTATTGGGATTAACCTGTAAATCAACCGCAAGGTCCCTTACCGATGGAATCTTTTCATCCGCCGGCCATTTCCCAAGCGTAATCTGTTCGCCAACATAGGCTGCTATCTGCAGGTATATTGCTTCTTTTTCTCTGAATTCCATGCTAAACTTCTTTTTCTTTCAATTTATAGTAAGCTGCAGTCCATATTAAAGAAGTGACTACAAACAATAAATATGGCAATGAAGATTTTATAAGATCCGATGCCTGAACAGCGTAATAGCTTTTATTTTCATTTAATGAAATCTCACTGAACAAACCGCCTGCTGAAATATCTTTACTGATAAATACATTTAGAAAAGATGCATTTAAAAAAATCAGTCCGATGTAGAAAATCACAAACAGCGTAGCTATTTTAAGGAAATGATGTTTATTGAAAAACAAAGCGCCGAATAAGGACAAAGAGTGGATCAGTGTAAACATCATCAGGTCACGCCAGAAATGTAGCTCAGGATCGAAAAGGTTCATTAACTTTTGCGGGTGCTTGGAAAAGGTATTGGAAATATTAACTACGATGACATCGGTCAGATAAAAAGCCATTATATATACTACCAGAAAAATCAAAAAAGAATAGAGCCATCCTACCAGCCATTTTTCCAGGCTGGAACCGGGCAACATCAAAAAACTAATGGACTTACTTGGGTTGCTGAATTCAGAAAAAATACCTGATGTGAAGATAGCGCCTAATGTAAACAGTAAAATCATAAAGACAGAGTACTGTTCTATACCGAAAAAACTATTTTGCGTAGTACTGGCATACCCCAGGAAAAGAAAAAGAGTGGCTATCATGATCAGCAAAGACATCAGATAAGGTTTGTAATGTGCTACCGCATGTCTTTTGGAAAGCTTTGCAAAGCGGCTAAAACTAAATGTATTGTTCATGATCTTATTTTAAATATTCGATTATTGCAGTATTGTCGCCGGTAATGCCATTGAAAAGCAGTTCCATGTCAATCTTTCCTTGTCCACCGGCCCTATTGATACTTATGGTATTTATGCCTATTGCCTGCTGCTCCTTATAAAGTACATCCTGTTCTTCTACCTGTGATGTCGAAGTGAAGCGCACTTTGTCCAATATCTCGTCAATACTTTTATTCATCACCAGTTTTTGGCGATCGAGCACAAGCAGGGTGTCTATCAGGTTATCAAGGTCACGCACCTGGTGTGTAGATATAATCACACATCGCTCGTCACTAAGAGCTGAAGCAATTGCCTTTCTGAACTGCACTTTTGAAGGTATATCCAGCCCATTTGTAGGTTCATCTAAAATGAGAAGAGAGGTATTGACTGCAAGACCAAAGGCTATGACTACCTTTTTCTGCTGACCATAAGAAAGGCGCTTTAAGCGGCTTATCTCCGGAACATCAAAATCGCATAATAGTTTGTAAAAAAGTGCTTCATCAAATTTGGGATAAAAATGAGCTGTGCTTTTTACAAACTGGGCGATACTTACATCAGGAACGTATAATTCCTCGGGAATGAAAAACAATCCTTCGAGGAATGCCGGGGTACGGTCAGAAGATTTTTGTCCGCCGACCTTGCAGAAGCCTTCTTTCGGATGCAGCAGCCCGGCAATATTTTTCAATAAAGTTGATTTTCCTGCTCCATTCTTCCCCAATAAACCATAAATATGGCCTTCAGACAAGCGGAGGTTTAGGTCTTTGAAAAGCAGCTGATCCTTGCTGTATCCAAAAGTTAAATTAGAGATTTCTATCATATTCAGTTTTCTTTAGTGTATTACCTAACTAGTACACTACAAATGTATATATTAAATTTAATTGTGCAAGAAAAAAATGTGATTTGTTAAATTATGTTAACCACTTGATAGGATGAATGCCTTTACATAGCTTAGCGTCCTATTATTTTTAATTGACGGTATCGTATTATTAACTTATCTTTGCAGAATGTTTAAAATTAAACACGTTTTATTATTAAGTTTCACCATCATTGCGCTCACTATTGCGGGTTGTAAAAGTCAGTTTGAAAAGCTCAGACTAAGCAACGACACAGGCAAGAAAATGGGCGAAGCATTAAAGCTATACAATAAGAAAAATTATGCTAAGGCTTTAATCTTGTTTGAGGACCTTTCACAGAAGTACAGGGGAAGATCGGAAGCAGAGGAGTTGAACTATTACTATGCATTAACTCTCTTCAAATTAAGAGATTATACTACTGCAAGATTTCAATTTAAGACATTTGCAGATACCTATCCTACCAGCAGATATGCTGAAGAATGCAGGTACATGGGTGCCTATTGTTATTACCTGGAATCTCCTAAGCCTAGCCTGGATCAGGAAAATACAGTCAAAGCTATAGATGCACTTCAGTTATTCATCAACTTTTATCCAAAAAGTGAACGTGCTGCTGATGCAAGTAAATACATAGGCTTACTGCGTGCCAAACTGGAAGACAAGGCTTTTTCAAATGCAAAAATGTATTATGAGCTTGGTGGTTATGACATCAGTAATTACAAAGCTGCTGTTGTAGCTCTTAAAAATGCGCAAATAGATTTCCCAGATATTAAGTATGCTGAAGAGATGGATTTGCTAATTGTTAAGTCGCAATTTGCATATGCAAAAAACAGCATTGAAGAACGTCAGGAAGACAGATACAACGAAGCCATTGGCTATGCCGATGAGTTTGCTGAAAGTCACCCGGAAAGTAAGCTGCTTACTGAGGCTAAAGAATTAAGAAAAGATAGTGAAAAAGGAATAGCTAACGCAAAAAGTGTTTTAGCAGCAAGAAAAGCTGACTACGAGAAATATAAAGCACAGTTAGATAAAGAAGGCAAAAAAGATACTACTACAATTAAAACCCCCAACAAATAATGAATACTAATAAACCCGCTATACCGAACACAACGGTTACCAGAAATGTTAATGATTTAGATAGTAAAACTCAAAACATTTACGAGTCTTTAGTAATTATCTCAAAAAGGGCAAATCAGATTTCAAACAACATGAAAGAAGAATTACACGGTAAATTAGCCGAGTTTGCTTCTTCAAATGACAACCTTGAAGAGATCTTTGAAAACAGAGAGCAAATTGAGATCAGCAAACATTATGAGCGCTTACCTAAGCCTTCTCTGATTGCTATTGATGAGTTCCTGAATGATAAAGTTTATCACAGAAATCCCGCTAAAGAGCAACAATAATTATATGCATAGGGATTAAATTGCATTAATGCATTAAAAACCATGCTAAAAGATAAAAACATTATTTTAGGCGTTTGCGGCAGCATTGCGGCATACAAATCAGCAACTCTGGTACGACTACTGGTAAAGGCTGGCGCAAACGTCAAAGTAATTCTTACGGCCGATGCGGCCAACTTCATTACGCCACTTACGCTGGCAACATTATCTAAACATCCTGTCTATACACAATACTTCGAAGAAGAAACAGGAGTATGGAGCAACCATGTAGAACTTGGTCTTTGGGCCGACTATATGCTCATTGCGCCTGCCAGTGCCAATACTCTGGCAAAAATGGCGACAGGATTGTGCGACAATTTATTAACTGCAGTATACCTTTCAGCAAAATGTCCTGTCCTTTTTGCTCCGGCAATGGATCTGGATATGTGGAAGCATGAAAGTACGCAGCAAAATATCGTACAGCTGATTTCTTATGGCAATCTCCTGATTCCTCCTGGAAGCGGCGAGCTCGCCAGTGGCCTCCATGGTGAAGGCAGAATGGCTGAACCTGAAGAAATCATACATTTCTTATCATCGACAGTAAAAGAAGGCCTACCCTTGCTTGGCAAAAAAGTAATGGTTACCGCCGGCCCTACTTATGAAGCAATAGACCCGGTACGTTTCATCGGAAATCACTCCTCTGGTAAAATGGGTTTTGCTATAGCTGATCAATTCGCTTTACTGGGTGCCAATGTTACTTTGATCACCGGCCCTACTGCAGAAAAAAGCAATCAAACGGTAAAAAGGATTGACGTGATTAGTGCCGCAGATATGCTTGAAGCCTGCTTATCTGAGTTTACTTCTACTCAAATTACAGTGATGAGCGCTGCTGTAGCAGACTATACACCTGTAACAGCTGCAGAGCAGAAAATAAAAAAAACAGAAGGTCAGTTTAGCCTGGAGCTGAAGAAAACTGAAGATATCCTGGCTACTTTGGGTAAATTGAAAACTACTGATCAATTGTTGATCGGCTTTGCCCTGGAAACTGAAAACGAGGAGGAACATGCAAGAGGCAAACTGATTAAAAAGAACCTCGACCTGATCGTCTTGAACTCCCTGAATGATAAAGGTGCCGGCTTTAAGAGGGATACCAATAAAATCACTATATTTAATAAAGCATCTGAGAAAACTGTTTTTGAAATGAAGTCAAAGACCGAAGTTGCGAAAGACATCTGCCTTGAAATATTAAAGCTGGTTTAAAAGCATGAAACGCTATCTATTTATCTTAATATCCTTTTTATTTTATCAAACTGCTGCCAGAGCTCAGGAATTGAATTCCAGGGTCCAAATTCAGGCCCCCACCGTTGCCAATATGGACAAGAGGAACATAGAAGTACTGCAAACAGCTGTAAGGGATTTTTTGAATAACAATAAGTGGACGAATGAAACTTATACCCCTCAGGAACGTATCGAATGCAATTTTGTGATCACGATAACGGACTGGGATGGAAACTCAGCTTATAAAGCTGAGGCTCAACTGCAATCCAGCAGGCCGGTTTATGGCTCTGCATATAACAGCACATTGCTGAATTTAAGCGACAAGGATTTTGATTTTAACTATACGGAAGGTCAGTCACTGGATTTTTCAGACCAGAATTTCATTTCTAATCTTAGTTCTCTGCTAGGATTCTATGCATATACCATTATTGGCCTCGACAAAGACAGCTTTAGCAGTCTTGGAGGAAGCCCGTATTTCAAAAAAGCGCTCAATGTGGTAAACAATGCCCAGGCATCTGCCAACAAAGGATGGAAGGCATTTGATGGTCTAAGAAACAGGTACTGGCTAAATGAAAATCTTTTAAACAAAGGGTTTGAAGAACTACGCGCCTTTATCTACGATTATCATTTTAACGGCCTGGACCGTTTACAGGACAATGCTCCCCGCGGTGTAAAGAAAATGATCACCCTACTTTCTGGTCTCAAGCAGATGGACAAGCAAAAAATAGGTTCTATTTTTCCCAATTTCTATTTTGCCAGTAAGGCAGATGAAGTGGTAAACGTATTCTCCATTCCTACCGGAGATGTTTCCGACAGCATTAAGGCTTACAACCTTCTTGCGGAAATAGACCCCGCAAATCTTAACAAGTATGAAGCTTTAAAACAGCTTAACAATACTGCAAAACAGGGACTTAAAAATAATTAGTTAAATTTTGTTAAAAATATTTTGTTTATACGAACAGATTCGTACATTTGATTACGAAACAATTCGTATAAACAAATATGAGTACAGGACAAAACATTAAGCCGACCGAAAGCGAACTGGAGATCTTACAGATCCTTTGGGAAAAAGGTGAATGTACAGTTAGGGATGTTCACGAAATTCTGGAAAAAAGTAAAGATGCCGGGTATACTACTACCCTAAAGCTCATGCAGATTATGCACGAGAAAGGTTTGGTGTCACGTGACACTTCATCAAAAACACACATTTATAAAGCATTGGTAAATCAGGAAAAAACACAGCAACAGCTGGTGAATAAAATGATAGACAATGTTTTTAACGGCTCTGCTGCCAGACTAGTCATGCAGGCCCTTGGCAACCATAGTGCAAGCAAAGACGAGATTGATTCTATAAAAAAATATTTAGATGAACTAGAGAAAAAATAAGGTTATGGAGGCAATTGTAAACAACCTGATCAAAGCAATTGGATGGAGCATATTCCATTCATTATGGCAAGGGGCCATTATTTATGGAATACTCCTGATGCTATTGAGTCTTTTCCCAAAATTAAATGCAAGAATAAAGCACAACCTGGCATACGGCACGCTAAGCTTAATATTTGTAGGATTTTGCATCACCTTTTCTTCTGTATTCAAATTGCCGGAAGAAAATCAGACAATGGCCACTCAGATCCTTGTTGAGGGAAATTACACAGAATCAGTTTTTACTATCCCTCAACAAATTAAAAACAGTACTGAACACATATTCCCTTACCTATCCGGCATTTATATGATAGGCTTGCTTTCACAATTGTTCATACTCACAGTGGGCTATAAGAAGATATTGAGGCTAAAGCAAGCGGCAAGGACTTCCGTACCTGATGAATGGCAGATTGTGTTCAGCAGTATGATCGACCGTTTAAACCTGAGACGTAACATTAGCTTTTATTTATCAGACAAAGTAAATGTTCCTCTCGTGATCGGCTATCTGAAACCTGTAGTATTATTTCCTATCGCCCTGGCCACACAGCTTGACATCAAACAAGTTGAAGCGATATTGATTCACGAACTTTCACACATCCGCCGAAATGATTACTTGCTCAACCTGATCAAAACAGGAATTGAAACTTTATTGTTCTTCAATCCGTTCGTATGGCTCACCAGCAAACTCATTGGCGTAGAAAGGGAACATGCCTGCGATGATCTCGTTCTCAAGTTTACCGGCACTCCCCTAACCTATGCCCATGCTTTGTTAAAATTAGAAATTCTTAAAGATAAAACTACACCTACCCTGTCGATGGCAGCTACGGGCAATAACCAACATTTGTATCAACGCATAAAAAGAATCACAGATATGAAAACCAACTACATGAATGCAAAGCAACAATTCTTTGCGATCACACTGACCGTGGCCACTGTAATTTCACTGGCATGGATCAGTCCGGAAAAAACAACTGCAGCTTCAACTAAAAGCCAGCTGCCTAGAAAGGCTACTCTTGAAATTAAATCAACACAGCCAAAACCTTTGGTAAAGCTTGTTGAGATTAAATCCGCTATGGATAAAAAAACTCCAGCTGATACGACTAAGAATAAAAGAAAGTTTAAAATTGTGACCATCGATGCACAAGGTAATCAGAAGGAATACAATTCTATAAAGGAGATGCCGGATAGCTTAAGAATCGATGTCATCAAGGATACGTTTTCGGACAATACTGCATATCCAAATTTCACATTAGGATTCAAAAACTTAGCTGATTTTCCTGGCATGAAGAGTTCCATAAAACTGGATTCTGTCTTAATGCTTAAACATCAAGGAAATATGTCTCCTGAAGAACGTCAGAAATATATATATTCTATCACAACGAAAGTAGAAAAAGCCGTTAAAGATGCAAAGGCAAAGTCTTTATTAAACTCGCAAGAAATGGTAAAAACGTACAATCGAGCTTTGAAAGATGCCGAAAAAGCGATGACTTACTCTTTTCAGTACAAAACAAATCCAGCTAAGCAAGGTGACACTATAATTTATAAAGCAGGAGATGCCGCCCTTAAATCTCACGGAATCCTAACCATAACCTCAGACAACATTTCAGACCATGTGTTACTAGCTAAACTCAGGGAAGAAGAAGAGGGCATGAATGAACTGAGAACTACTGAAGAATACAAAAAAGCGAAAAAGAAGTTTGACAATGAAGTTGAAAAAATCAAGCGCAAAAAAGGGATAAAGACTACATCTAAAAGACTAGAACTTACATATAAAGTTGATGGCGTGCCAATAAACAAAAAAGAGAAACCATAAAATCAAGAACCCCCACAATAGTATTTGGTTTAGGCAGAAGTATCATCTTCTGCCTTTTTGTTTATAAGATTGTTAACACCCATTGCTTAAGTTTTCCTAATTTAGCAGTGTAATATGCTACAAAAACTTTCGATTCGTAATTACGCTTTGATAGACAGTGTTGATCTGGAACTCGACAAGGGTCTGAACATCATCACTGGCGAAACCGGTGCTGGTAAATCCATCATGCTGGGAGCGCTTTCATTAATATTGGGCCAGCGTGCAGAAACCAGGTACTTTTTTAATCAGGATAAGAAATGTATCATTGAAGGTTTATTCCTGGTGAATGATTCCCTACAGGCCTTTTTTGAAGAAAATGACATTGATTTTTATAAGGAAAGTATTTTAAGAAGAGAGATCTCTACTGATGGCAAATCAAGGGCTTTTATCAATGACACCCCGGTTACCCTCACCATCATGAAGCAAGTAGGAGAAAAACTGATCGATATCCATTCCCAGCATGCTACTCTTGAAGTAAATGACCCGGGCTTTCAGTTATCAGTAGTTGATACTTTAGCTGATCACCAATCTACTCTTAACAATTACCACGAACTTTACAAAAGCTTTAAGAAGAAACAACAAATACTCAGCGCTTTAGAAAATGCAGCCTCCGAAGCACGCAGTAAACAGGATTATGAACAGTTCTTGTTCAATGAACTGGATTCCGCAGCGCTAAAAGCAGACGAACAGGAACTTTTGGAAACAGAACTCCAAATGCTCAACAATGCAGAAAACATAAAGCGTGGTCTGGTAAACAGTCATCAATTATTAAGTGAACAGGAAACCGCTGTACTCCCAATTTTAAAAGAAGCGATTTTACAATTACAAGGGATAGAGAAATTTAATGCCGACTATACCACATTGGCAGACCGCCTCCGTTCAGTTTCTATCGAATTAAAAGATATTGCTCAGGAAACAGTTGCACTGGAAGAAGGAATTGTATTTAATCCTGCCAGAATAGAAGAAATTACTGCGCGTCTGGATTTAATTTATGGCTTACAGCAAAAACACCGGGTAAATAATATTGAAGAACTTTTAGTCATTCAGGATCAACTCTCCAATAACCTAAATGATTTATTAAACAGCGATGAAGAGATAGAAAAACTATTAAAGGAAATTAACCAGATTAAAGGTCGACTGACTGAACAGGCAGATTTTCTTTCTAAAAACCGCAGCAAAGCAATATTGCTCACAGAAAAGCAAGTTGGAGAAATACTTGTCCAGGTAGGCATGCCAAACGCCCGCATTAAAATCGAACAAACCCTATTACCAGACCTGAATAAGGACGGTAAAGACCAGATCTCCCTGTTATTTTCTGCGAATAGCGGTCAGGCTCCCGCACCTGTAGGCAAGGTTGCTTCGGGAGGTGAGCTATCCAGACTCATGCTGGCCATCAAATCCATTATGGCCAAACATACTTCATTGCCGACCCTTATTTTCGATGAAATTGATACGGGTATTTCAGGTGAAACTGCAGTACGTGTAGGCGAGGTAATTGGCGACCTTGAAAACAACATGCAAGTCATCTGCATTACCCACCTACCACAGATCGCAGCGAAGGGTAACTCCCACTATTTTGTTTACAAAAATGAACAAACAAACCGTACTACCACGGGTATCAGAAAACTAGAATCTGATGAACGTGTAGCCGTTATCGCTGAGATGCTTAGCGGAAAAACCCCAGGTGCTTCGGCAATCAAAAATGCTCAGGAACTGCTTGGTTTAAATTAAATTGAGTTATTTATCTTGTTTTCTTTACATCAGATATTTTGTTCCTCATTGCTTTTATAGCTATCTTAATTTGATAAATTTAAAAAAGCACAACAAAAACAACAAATATGTATAATTTACTAAAAGGTAAACGCGGTATCATTACCGGTGCATTAGATCAGAATTCAATTGCCTGGAAAGTGGCAGAAAAAGCCCATGAAGAAGGTGCAGAATTTGTGTTGACCAACGCTCCTATCGCCATGCGTATGGGAGAAATCAATGCCCTTGCAGAAAAAACAGGTTCTCAGATTGTTCCTGCTGATGCAACAAACATGGAAGAACTGGAAAACCTTTTCACCCAATCACAGGAAATATTAGGCGGCAAGATAGATTTTGTCTTGCATTCAATAGGCATGAGTGTCAATATCCGTAAAAAGATACCCTATACAGAGTCAAACTACGATTATTTTATGAAAGGCATAGATGTATCGGCCATGTCGTTCCACAAGATGCTGGCAGCAGCTAAAAAACTGGACGCAATTAGTGAAGGCGGAAGTGTTGTAGCCCTGACTTATATGGCGGCGCAAAGAACCTATCCATTCTATACGGATATGGCAGATATCAAAGCAATGCTTGAATCCATCGCCCGTAGTTTTGGTTACCACTATGGACTGGAAAAGAAAGTCAGGATCAATACCGTTTCCCAGTCGCCCACTAAAACTACTGCAGGTACTGGAATAAAAGGTTTTGGTGATTTTTATGATTATGCAGACGCCATTGCTCCACTTGGTAATGCTGATGCAGAATCGTGTGCAGATTATTGCATCACCTTATTCTCAGACCTGACCAGAATGGTTACCATGCAAAACCTTTTTCACGATGGAGGTTACTCCTCAACAGGAGTAAGCGACATCGTCATGCAGAAAATGGGATTAGAATAATAAAGCTGCTATAAAAAAAGGGGGTCTTTTCAGATCCCCTTTTTACCATACTGATGAATTTCTTATCAATTAACAACACCCGCAAAGGCCTGGTTTGATCTGACAGACGTACTTCCGTTAAGGCCTTTTGCTATCACATAATAATAGTTGGTGGCATCTCTTTCAAACGTGGCGTCACTAAAACTTACATTTTCACCATTTTTCTCTGCAATTTTAACAGGCTCCTTTCCTCTCGTAAACCGATAAATCTCATATTTCGACACCTGACTTTGCGAAGGCTGCCAATTGATCCTGATTAGCTTTTTATCTCCTGTTAAAAATGCCTTTAAAGAAGATGGAGGATAAATCTGTGATTCATATGCAGCTACATACTCCTCGCTTGTACTCTCTTTTCCCGATTGATCCAACGCAGCGATCTTATATATAATTTTAAACCCCTTACTTTCCACTGAATCTGTATAACTTGATTTTGAATTCTCAAGCGCTACTTTGTTGATCTTCACAAACCCTTTATCATCAACTTTCCTGTAAACATTATACCCTGTAATCAAATCCACCGTAGTCGCATCATCTCTCCAAAAAACATGATACTTATCCCCCGCTTTTGTGGCATCTACAATTGTAGGAGCTATCACCGGTTTCATACCGCCTTTTTGTTTTACATACACAGTCGGCGAGAAATCACCACGTACATTACTCAAGCTTTCAGAAACTACAGCATAGCCTGTTATCTCCCCATTTTTTGTAGTATCCGTAAATGAGTAATCTTTCTTTTTCTCTTCTTTAAAAATAAACTCAGAACTAAGAACAAGCTTGCCTTCAAGCTGATTGGTTTTGTAAATATACCAGCCCCTGGTACTTTGCTCAAAGTCCTGCCATGATACCACATTACCTGAATTTGTTTTTTGCACCTCTACGTAAATAGGTACAGATGGTTTCTTAGCAGTATGTAACAGGGAATAAATCTTCGCACTCCTCAGTGAATTTTGCCCAAGCTTGTCGTTAATGACCAGGTAATAATAATACTTTTTCCCTGTAACAGACCTCCTGTCTATAAAAGATCCATCAGATGAGGAACCGATATTCTCGTAACCATCTTCATATTCTGCTGATCTGAAAACATTAACCACACTAATCAGCTCCGGCCTCAGAAATTTCCAGTTCAGGTTGATCTGATCTGCCACAGAATCTGCCGTAGCAGTAAACTGGAGGGGGAGCAGTAAATCCTTATTGATCAGGGTTGCGGACACTGTGTCAGAAATTACTCTACCTCCTCCTCCAAATCTGGTCACTGGAGTGATCGTATATTGATATACCTGTTCGCTGTTTACATTTTCATCCACCACAGTATAATATACACTATCAGCAGTTTGTTCAATCGTATAAAATGTTTCAATCCTTTTAAATTCCGACTTCATGCCTTCCCGTCTTCTCACCAGCAATGCTTCTGTGATGGGCTGCGTTGCCTTCGCCTTAAAAGTAATGTTGAAATTACCACCACGTGTCAACCGGCTTTTTATTCTTGGCTTGGCAGCATTTACTACCTCACTTCCGTTCACAGCTACGGTAGTATACTTTAAACCTTCTGTATTGTCTCTTTTAATTTGAATAACCCTGTACTGGTAAGCCACATTTCTATTGATCCCGCTATCGATCAGTAAAATATTAAATGCCGCCGCCATGTGTTGCTGAGTCAGGTAAACTGACAATGAATCATAACTGAAATTCTTTTTAAATATTGGCCAGATGCTTTCCACACTATACGCGGTTGCGGGATTGTATTCATAAACCTTTGGAATCGCCCTCGAGACATTATTCGACAATTCTGCATAACTCTGAGGCGTATTGAATTTCTGCAAGGTTTGCCAGTTGCGTTCCGTTACAGCTTTTCGGTCCAACCTGAATCCTACTACATCACCGTCCGGATGCTCCGGAGACGCTGGTTTAAAAAGATTATAGATATAGTTTCCTTTATACCCGCTAAATGCTACGCTAGCATCTTTCTGAGCAAAGCCATTCATGGCTACTACAAGGATTAATAAAGTAATAATAATGCTTCTCATCGCTATATTCTATTAAAATACTTCTATTTAGATTTTAAACTAATTGACTTTTCTGTCATTTCTGCTTCTACTCCTACCGTTATCCCTTCTTTGATACCCACTTTAACACACGGGATCGGGCTGCATATTGTTCCGATAAATAAGTCTACGCAAGGGGTCTCACAACGGCTGTTGCAAATCCCCGCACCTACATAAGCTTCGCCTTCCAGTGTGAAAGTAAGTGCGAGTCCCAATTGTATTTTGGGCCCCGACTTTGCCAATGGTGTAAGGGTGCCATTTACATCAGCATGAATGTCTGCATGTAAAGAAACACTCGCACAGGCCAAACCTATACTTGCCCCTGCACCTACTTTCACATAACCTCCAAGTCGCCCTCCTATCGTTAGCGACAACTCTTCAGGTTTTGTACTAAAAACAGATTCAAAGAAGAAGTTCCCATAGATTCCATGCTTCAGTTCGCAATGTGCTACAGGATCGAGGTCTATGTCGAATGTAGGAAGTATTGGAATCGGCACATCAATGGAAGTAATTAAGAGTACGCCGCTTACCTCATTGATGATCTGCTCAAAACTGGCAGGTACATCGTTCTTGAAGTGGGTCTTGAGTGAGGCTTTTTGTTCAGCGGTCAGCTGCGCATTCCCCACCATCATGCCAATACCTGCTTCTTTGATAGGAGCACCGGTAATATTCCTTGCAATCCCATTGGTAAAAATGTACCATTTGCTACCGCCGATATACATTTCGATGTCTGTCTCCAGATCAGCAAAGTCGGTCGACTGGCTCAGGTGACAGGAGCCCACCAGTGCACTTTCTTTAAAGTCGTAAGTCAGGTTCAATCCTGATACCCCACCTGCTCCCATGTTTTGTACACCGATCTTCGACTGGTCTGCCACAAGATCTCCCTTGACGATGAACTTTAAATGACTGTCTTTTTCACTTATTCCTTTTGGCGTGACCAGATCTCCTTCAAACGCAAAGTTGTTCCAGGTCTGCCCTGTGACCACCATTTCTCCTGTAACTTTATTTAGATAACTATCCTTGCTCTTACTGTTCAGGTAAACTATTTGATTTGTGCCTGGCGCTACGGGAACAAATAGCCGGGTATTGTCTTTCGTTTTATTCAATTCCACATTGATGCTGTAAGCATCTGGTTTATCTTTATCCCTCAGTGTGCCTTTAAGCACCAGGGTGTTGTTAGAAAAACGTTGGCCCTGATCGCTGAAGGTAACCACAATACCATTAGCATCCAGCTTCAAATTCTTAAATACTCCCGCTGTATCGTGCTTAAATTTGCCGTCCAGCATTTTATATACAAGTTCATACGACTCCGTTTTCAAACCGGAAAGATTTGGCACATCAAGATCAAGGGCTCCTTTAAAGCTCACATAATCTACTCCTCCAGACACCGTTCCGGGCGTAAATTTCGCAATCTTATTTAAGGTTACCGGTGCCTGATCCTGAACCAATAAAATGCGGGTATCATTGGGATCGCCGGTGTCATACAAATTAATATTACTGATCTTAATCTCATCTGTCGGCTCCAAGTCCGGGAGGCCTTTCAATGAAGCCAAAGCCGTGTTATTAGAATTTGCCAGGATGGAGACTGACCATGCTCCTTTAGTTTTGGAATATCCTTTATCGAAACCAAAGCTGGTCATGGTCTGGCTATTATTCAAAGTCACGTCAAATGAATTCAGCAGTTTAAGCTTGGTTACATCAAACTTCCCAAATCCAACTTTATTATAACTAATGGTGAGGTTTTCAAATGGTATCGTTAGGCCCTGGGCATTTAATACACCCGCAGATGCTTTCAAACCGGTTTTATTTAGTTTCCATTTGGCAAATTCCAATCGCCAGTTATTAAGCAACAGATTAACTGGTTGCTCATCAATTGAGGAATAACCGTTATTATCAATAACAAAAGTCGCCGCAGCTTTGATGTTATTTTTACTGGCACTAATGTTATCAAGCTTGGTATTGACAATCCCTTTGAACTTCATGCCCTTATCAGTAAACAATATCTTTTCCTGCGGAACGATCTGTAAATCATCTGCTACTCTAAAATCCAACTGCCTGCGCTGACGGTTAGATACCATCAATGGCTTGGTCAGGATATCAGAAGCCGAAGTAGAAAAAGTACGCAGATAATCTGTTATAGGATTATTACCATAAGAATAATTGGAAGCATAGCTGGTCTCTTCTTTATTCAGGTACAGGCAATTGTCATCACCCTGACTATTAGAAACTGATGTTTTCAGGCCCTGTGCCAAACTCGCAGGATCCAGCTGAACAAACCCCTTAAGGCTCGCTCCTCCATTCTCTGCGTCCAGACTCAACCCGCTGTTGTCTATAATACTGACATTATAGTTTTGGTGCAAAACAGCTTTCAGCTCGTTCTCCCTGAAATACACTTTTGATAAAATAGTTTGAGGGCCACCATTCTGCCCTGGCTTGATCAGTACATTATAGAAAGTAAGCCAGTCACTCTGATTGGCCGGTGTCAGATTACTCTTATCGGCATTTCCCTTGGGATTCAGTCGCCCGGTAATGTTATAATTTCCATTGCCCGCAGGTTCGTAGGAGCTGATCAACACCGGAAAATTGTACAGGTTTTCCTGGATACCCGACGGAAGATTTTTAAAGTTAAAATTCACATAAGCGGTGGACTGATCTACCACCTGTGTCCATTGCGTATCGCCCAAATATCCGGTCAGACCTCCTGAAAAAACAGTAATCAGCCCTCCGGCACCTCCATCATTGAGCGGTAACCTGCTGATCATATACCCACCAGTACCGCTCTTATCTACAATATACTCGTCATCATTATAATTCGATACGGCAACATTAAATATACCTGCAGTTTTTTTACTTCCATTAGCAGCAATCGTAGAAGCAGATGCTTTCACCCTTCCTGCCGGATTTACCCTTACTGTAACCGATACCGTTCCACTCATATCAGAATGAACCTGAGTTTTGGCAATGGTGTAATTATCAACAGGAATTACCTGCAAATCAAACTCCGTTCCTGCCGCAGCAAATTCCAGCAGGGTAAACTTACCGCCAAAGAAGCCGAGGTCCATCGGTCTTTGTGTTGCTGAAATGTACTTATTGGTTAGGTACACATTAGCAGCTATTTTCTTACCGGTATGGTCTATACAGGTTACTACCACACTGTGCATATTTCGCATCACCTTAAGTTTTCCTCCGGAGGTAGTGGATTTGCTGATGTCTTTCAATGTAACAACCGTAGTTTTATAAACGGATTTATCCTTAGGAATAATGGTCAGTTTCACCTCTCCATTAGGCGTTTTTAGGCGAACAGATTCATATCCTCCTACCAGACCGTTCAGGGTCACCCTGGCTCCTATTCGTTCACTATCAGACCAGCTGAAATCATCACCAACAATAACCCTGGCCGCTACAGGCTCTCCAATATCATTTTCAATAGTGGCATCAAACTCGTTTGGCAGTTCCAGAAACAGCTTAGCGAGATTGGCCCTGTCGCCGCTTTTCAAAGGAATGCCTGTGTTGACAGGAAAATAAGTGCTAATAAAACCTTTCTTAGAAAGTTTTAGCAATTTCCAGCCGGATGTAACGCCATATTTGAAAGTATCAAACAAAAAGCGTCCGTTACTTCCATTTATGGTACTGTCTTCAGGAACCCTGCTCTTTATACTCGAGGTATAAGTAAGCATAGAGAAAAATCCAGTGCCCGAGTAATTGACCCCTGTCATGTCATAAAGCTTGATATTTACCCCCGACAATACTGAAGTAGAAGTATTGCTGTATGGATATACAGCCCCATCAATGATCGGTCTTTGGGGAACCACTCTTACAAATGCAGCTGGCAAAACATATTCTATATTTGGTGTGATCTGGTTATCGGAGAAATAGTTTCTCTCGGAATTTGAGATCTGTAACAGATTAAAGAACCTGGTGTTGCCACTCAATGGAAAAGGATTCTCGGTAATGTAATTGTACTGGCTGGCACTGGTTGGCTCTGCACATATAAAGTATTCATTGTCCTTGCCTTTCAAATTAGGCATAATCATTCTGGTAAAAGACACGTATCCATCAGCCGTAGTCGCTGCCTGATCAAGAATTTCATACTGCTCTTTCGTCTTTGGATTTTCCCATACTGTCTTAAAATAAGATTTGCGCTGTGGATCGCCATCACTGGTTGGAAAATCAGGGGTCAATACTGCTCCTTTTTTGCGACACAAATACACGTTCAAATCTTTTACCCCAACTATTTTGTTATCCTGAATATAGCCTACCCGCGTCCTCAGCTTAAATTGTTTTACTGTGGCCAGTAACTCATCAACCTGTACATCTTCTTGCTGATTATAAGAGATACTCTTTGGCTCTGAATTAAAATACGGACTGCGAACGATGATCACCATTTGCTTGGAATCGTTATTGAAGTTGTTGTAATCCTTCACACCGATATTAAAAGTAAACGCACCATTCTTACCCACAATAGCATGTTCTACGAATTGTTCTTCATTCAAAACACTTCCGTCCTTCAACAGGTCCTTCTGTGAGATATAGCCTTTCATCAACACCAGTTCTGTACCTTCAGGTAAAGGTAATCGCTGACTTATTGCTGCTTTTCCTTTGTCTTTCCATTCATAAACATACCTTCCCGAGATGCGCATCGTCAAAAACTTAGGCCCCAGGTCTACACTGGTCTGAAGATTTTGATTGTTAAATATTGTCCTGGTGTAACCAATCTTTGCCGGCAGGTTCAATCCCACCCGCTGTAAATCGAAATAAAGGGAATTCTGTGAATCATCAGGTTCAAAATACACCACATAATTCTCTGCCGATCCATTCTCATTGACCAGGTTATCAAACACAAATTCCTTAGCACTTCCTCCTACCAGATCTACACCCCTGGAACCTACCATGTTCCTGTTTGCATTCATTACGGCATTGTACATTGCAGGATTAACGAAGGTAGTCTTCTTTACCTGTCCCAGCAGATTGTCAACTTCGCCGATCACCAGTTTTTCCTTGGGTTTCAACAGGTACAGCTTACCTTTATAATTACGCTGGTATTTATCTGTAAACCTCACATTCAATTTATAACTACTGATTTTTACCGTCTCTTCTTTAACCACCACTTTTTGCATCGTCTGATTGGGCACTATAAACCAGTTGGGATCAGTAAAATGATCGTCGTTGATCTTCACCACAAGTCCCTCAACAATAGCATAGGTCTGTTTGTTATTTCCAGTTCCCATCACATAGGCCGCCGAATCTATCACTTTATACTGGCTGACATTGATGGGCACATTCGCAGTGAAATTGCCGAGCGAATCCGTTGTTGCGAACCCCACTACTACCGCATTGTTGACATTAAAAGCTCCAGGATAAGCAGACAGATTATTGATCACCTGTGGTACGGTTTTAATATTATAATGCTTAACCTTTTTGCCATTCTCCACAACCTCCAGAGAATCCTTGTCAGTAATCATCTTCGCAAGCAGGCGGACCTTAATGATCTGCAAGCTTTTGTTTGAAAGATCAAAACCTTTTTCTGCTTCGGTCAATATTGGTTCTTTTCCTCCAGCCGCAAGTACTTTGGACTGGGCCGATATATAATTGGAGTGATAATTATACCTGATCTTTCCATTGATCGCCAGGATAAAGTTCTTTGTATCGTTGTCTTTAATGATCGTGAGGTTGCGTATCTCAGACTGAGCTCCGGTTTCCTGATCCCTTACATACCATTCGTAATTCTCGCCAGGTTTAATATAGGCTACCAGCTCTGGTGTTGTTTTATAATTTACCGTTTCATTTGTAGTTACCACAACAACACTATTGTCTATCACTACCGGCGCCAACCTTGTTCTACTTTTCCTGGAAATTGCTGCAGCCTTAGCCTCCGCATCTTTTTCCTCTTTGGTTTTAACCCGGTTAACCCGCAATTCATATTTTCTGTTGCCCGAAACCTGCGCCTTATTCAGGATCTTCCAGTTAAAGCTGAGTGTATCCAATGTCACCACCCCATCGTTTGCCTTCGGTTTGATTAATGCGAAAATTGGCGATACCTTACCACTGCCATACCTAAACTGAGATGCCCGGCTTACTCCATCGTTTTTAAAGACCGTCTTGCCTGTAGGGTCTACCGCTTTTATACGCCAGGCATATAGCTTACCAAATTTCAATGGCGGATCTGAGGGCGAAAGCACGTATGCGAATCCGTTTACATTCTTATTGATCAATGGGAAAGATGCAGAATTTAAAATCTGGTTGGGATCAGACGGCACATCCGGCATTTCGGCCAGTTGTAATACATATTGCGTGCCCATAGGTACCACACCAGTATTCATCCAGTTGAACACCATACTTTGCGGATTGGTCTCCCTTACCTCCTCATTGATCCGCGGACCAATCAGCACTGGTGCTTCCGGATAAGTAATACTCAACGATGTACAACCCAATGGCGCATTAGATGAAAGTAACTGGTTCGTATTGTAATCTACAGCCTGAATACAAAAGGTATAATTACCTTCAGGCAAGCGCGAAGTCTGTACAATTTTCACCTTATCTACTCCGTAAACATTCAATGTATTGAGATCGAAAATATCTTTCAATGCCAGTCCACTCAGTTGTTTTGTTTCATTTGGACTTAAAATAATAGGCTTTAAGGGCACATAATTGGATTTTGTAGTGATCTTGATCCCATTATCTCCCTGAAGCTGCCCGGTTAGTTTGATCGTTCTTTGTACCGCACTCTGGTTTTGAACAATCAATAATACTTTGCCGGCATTTGCGCCGGAATAATCTGAGTAATATGGAGAATATGGAGGTACTATATTTACAGTGATATTGATACTGTTCACAGTTTGACCAAAAACACTGGTTTCCATTAGAATACCCACAACAATTAACAATATGGTTGCTGCTCTTATTCCCAGAATCCTTAATAGCTTATTCATTTGGTTTGTTTTTATAGGTTAAAAGGAATGTGTTAAGCTCAGACTACTCCTAAGCTCATTGAAGGAAGGTAGAGTGATGTCCTTTGAATTGCTCTTTAGATACATCAGCGAAACATTGGCCGCATCTCTTTTAGAAATCCGGTAAGAGCCGTTCAGATTACTATTAAATATATTCCCTGCATTCTTATTGTTATTTTGCTGCTGCTGGTAACTCAATGAAGCATTCAAACCATATTTACCTTTTTCAAACTGCTTATCCAACCCTACCGAAGGCCCATAGAAAACCGTCCTGCCAAATGAAATATCGGCCACTGTATAATTGAAGTTTGTATTTACCCCAAAAGCCTGGGGTGCAAAGGTCAGCTGATAGGATAGGTTGGCAGTTTTGCTGTTAGATTTATTCTGCGCAGCTGTAAACCGGTTCAGGTCTACCACAGACTGAATGTTACCTACCAGGATGATCCCGTGCGAGATGACCTGCCCGGGGATGTTGTACCGAAGCATTGCATTGATATTATGATTCGTCCTGGCCACCCTAAAAGTATCGATGATCGGATTTAAACCCCTGTCCTGGGTGATTCCATAATTGGAATACCTCAGATCAACACCGTAATTGCTCTTGTTATAGGAAAGGTTTAAGGAACCTATCTTGCGGTTAGACCGATAGGATTTGTCTTTCAGAATATTGTCGTTTTGCAGTCCCAATGTGGCATTGACCTGCATTTGTCCTTTCAACAGCCTCACCCCACCTTCTGCGGTATAGTTCTGAACATCTGTTTCAAAGTAATAAGCGCCCATAGATTTATAATCAGGGTCTACCCTTCTGTACCTGAATAATACATTGTAAGTAACTCCCTGGTAACCCAGACTGGTTTGCCCGGCAGTAAGAAACTGGGTAGAGGTATTCAACGTGACCAACTTTCTAATGATGGCAACTTTCTCCAGCTGGATGTTATCTATGGTATCCGATAGCTTATTATTGGTATAAATGCTGCCAGATACATCCAGGTCAAAAAGAAAGTGCTTAAAGAAAGTAAACTTGGTAGACAAACCCAAAACCAGGTTTTCAGCAGGCTTAAGTCCCGCGACCGGTGTAGGATTTTTAAGTGAATTTACATCGTCCTTAGCGTTCAGGAATATCAGATCCACATGGTTTCTTTCTGTACCCAGGCCCAATTTTGCGCTGTATCCGGTTCTTTTGTAAGCCGGCAGTTGTCCAAAGCCAGAAGATTGAATTGGTCCTTCTTCTATTGCCTTATTGAATCTTCCATAAATAAATCCGAATCTCAGCTTGCCGGGATTCAATTCGACACCCCCACCCAAAAATGTATGACCTGCCAGTGTAAAAGGTGAAAACTCTATGCTTCTCCAACCAGCATGGAAGGTGGCCCACTTGTACGTGGGACTAATTCCATATTGATTAAAGGGTTGTGTATAGCTCCTTTGCTGATCACTCACCACCACGGAAAATGGAAAGGACACACCATAAAGAGACAATGTTGGCGCTCCGTTAAAAATATAGGAAAATGCCCGCTGTCTGTCCGGAATCCCATTGGCATTGTAGGTGCCCAGACCGATACCCAGTGAGCCATTAATGGCAAATGGTTTTTGTTTACCCATGTTATCCAGATCCTGAGCAGCCGCATCAAAACAGCTTATGCCCGCGAGAAATGAGGAAACATAAAACAAAAGTGATGTAAGTTTCATGAATTTCAGGTTTAATAAATGAAATAAAGGATTACTTTATCGTTATAAAATCCTCATCCTGAACATTAAGCTTTTGCAAGGATCTAAGCATAGGCTCGCGGTTGGGTCCTGATACACTGAGTACCCCGACAGAGCTTTGCGGGACAATTACGATCCTGACCTTATCAACCAAAAACGGCATGTAAGCTGTACCGGGATTGTTATGATAAATCCTTACCGTCGCATTTGTGGGATTAATCCTCAGATTGTACCTGTACACAATGCTAAATCCTGTAGGGATATCTGTGTAATTCAGTTGCTGCCAGTTATAGCTGCCGCTACCCAGACTTCTACGCATATACACCAGCACTATCCCCTGTTTCACTGCATTTAAATTTGCGGCCGGTATGGTAAAGGTAGTGGTGGTATCATTTACACCTACCCCTGTTTTCCTCAGGTAATAATCTGTCGTTATCGGTTGCCCTACCCAGGTAAATGTATTGTCATCTGCAGTCTCTAAAGCAATTACATTTGAATTGCCATCAGCTCCATTCTGACCTTTCAGGGAGGTTCCGGTAAGCAGGTTCCAAACACCGCCGGCTTTAGGGCCATACATGATATAAGTGGAAAGATCAATATAGAAATCTCCATCGTTTCCAAAGGTATTTTGGGGCAAGCCTCCTCCATTTAAAATAGATTTTCCATTGGTTCCATTAGTTCCATTGCTACCGTTAGTTCCGTTTGTTCCATCCGCTCCTCTCAAAGAGACCCCCGATCCCCAGCCCGACGCTGTTTTAGGTCCAAACATCATCACCACCATACGTCCGAAATAGAAATCGCCTACCTTACCCAGGTTAGGGTCGGGATTATAATCACCACTGTAAATCACAGTTCCATCTGCACCTGCGGGACCAACAGGCCCCTGAGCACCATCAGCACCGCGCAACATCATCGGAGAACCCCATCCATCTACAGACTTGGGGCCGTATAGCAAATAACTGGTTCTGTCTAAATAGTAGTCACCCACCACTCCTGTACCTGGGTCAGGAGCACCAAGTCCATTCACTATAGTACTTCCATTCGTGCCATTAGTACCGTTGGTTCCATTTGCGCCATTGGTGCCGTTAGTACCATTAGTCCCATTTGTTCCTCTCAGCACTACAGGAGTTCCCCATCCCGTCGCTGTTTTTGGTCCGTATAGATTGCCTGTATTTTTATCAAGATAATAATCCCCGTTAATGCCTATCGTAGAAACAGGAATACCCGTCCCACTGTAAATGATGCTACCATCTTTTCCCGCCGCCCCTGTAGGTCCTTGCGCACCATCGGCTCCCCGCAGCAAAATAGCGATCCCCCAGCCTGAAGCCGTCTTCGGACCATAAAGCAGGTAGTTTGTTTTATCCAGATAATAGTCGCCATTTATGCCTAAACCCGCCGCCGGCGCACCAGATCCACTTAAGGTAGTGCTGCCATTGGTTCCGTTAGTACCGTTGGTACCATTAGTTCCATTGGCACCATTCGTTCCGTTTGTTCCGTTTGTTCCGCTCGCGCCATTTGCTCCCATCAGGGTAATGGGCGTACCCCAGCCTGATGCGATTTTTGGGCCGTAAAGATTACCTGTGGTACGATCCAGATAATAATCACCGGCATTTCCGGTAGCAACAGCCGGACTTCCTGTTCCGCTATACATGATGCTACCGTCTTTACCGGCAGCGCCCACTGGTCCCGCAGCACCCGTTGCTCCCTGAGGTCCGGCAGGCCCCTCTGGGCCGATTAATCCTTGTTCCGAGCATGAGCTGAACAGAATACCAAGGGTCAATAGCATGATCATTAAGTAATGTTTTTTCATAGATAGATGATTTGATTTTCAACATGAAGTTCTCATACTTTAACGATGACCAACGAACGCATTCATCTGATCCATTAACGGATAAAAACTTCGGAATGAAGGTAGTGGACTGCACTACTCATGCATAGTAAAAATCGACGGATTTTAAAATTGATGGTGCTGATTCTGGCGGGAGTGCCACTCAGAGGGCGTACAGCCGTAAAAGCGCTTGAATTCTTTGATGAAATGATTCTGATCAAAGAAACCGAATTTATAAACCAATTCCTGCCAATTGACAGCATGATTCTGGCTGAGGAAATTATTAATGTTATTGAAACGAACAATCCGGCTGAACGCTTTGGGAGAAAAACCTACTTTTTCCCGAAATTGCTCTCCCATGGTAGTGGTCGACATGCCTACTTTTCTGCAAAGCTCCTCAATCCGAACCAATCCCCGGTCTTTTTGAATTTGCGCACAGGCAAAAGCAACACCACTGACATCGGTTTTTGCAGTCAAGGTTAAGCGTCTCAACAGCCAGGCCTCTAATAAAGAAATGGCCTCCGCAGGCGAATTTGCAACCTCCCGGAGCTGCTCCGTTAAGCTGGCTGTTTCGGGAAACAAAAGGTGCACATCCGTTCCCTGGTTGCAAAAATACCTTTGTGGAATCCCAAAAAGTTTAAAAGCACCATAAGGCTTAAACAATATCTGAACTGCTTTTTTAGGAAAAAGGTCAAAACATCTGCCCTGATCAAGTAGCCCAACAAAACAAAGCTTATAACTATCAACTAATTCCGTTCCTGATTCTCGGAATTGATGGTATTCATCCAAAACAAACGAAAGCTGCGTGTACTCTACAGGGTACATATCCAAAGCGGGCATTTGCGTTTCACCTGCGCCAAGGCAAAAGTAACTGTAATTCTGTACATAGTCCTGCAATGCCTGGTGTGGAGCAAATACATGGAAAGAGGCATTACCTTTAGTCATTCACAATAGCATTGAGTACTTAGACAACATGAAAATACATAAAAAGAACAACATAAAAATTATTCTTTTCATTCAATGATTGCAGGATATTGTACACCATGTAAAGAAAGCTTCATTTTTTAAAATAATAATCCTAAAATACTAATATTATTAGTATTTTTAACTAATGATATTAGATAATGAGACCCCAGACAATTACTTTAAGGGAAGAGGTGCCCAGTTTAATCCCCATAACCGCTTCGCAAAAAATGAATACGCGAAGGATCATGATGAAGGCATAGACGACTGGGAAGAAGAAGATCAAAAGACCTCCTTCATATTCGGAAAGTCCAAAACGATAGTCAATAAAGTCGACAGTCCCGATGTTGGTATGGCTTACTCCCTCAATCCTTATCAGGGTTGCGAACACGGCTGTACCTATTGCTATGCAAGAAATGCTCATGAATATTGGGGCTTCAGTGCAGGCTTGGATTTTGAGCGCAAGATCATTGTAAAAACAGACGCGCCTGCATTGTTTAAGAAATTTCTGGAACGCAAGAGCTGGGATGCCTCTGTCATATCCCTTTCGGGAAACACTGATTGTTATCAACCCGCAGAAAGGAAATTCAGGATCACCAGGCAGCTGCTCGAAATTGCACTGGAGTATAAACAACCTATAGGTATGATCACAAAAAATGCGCTCATCCTTCGCGATACCGACCTCCTACAGGAAATGGCCAAACTAAATTTGTGCATGGTATACGTTTCTATCAATAGTCTGAATGAACAGCTACGCCAGAAAATGGAACCCAGAACCACAACTGCTAAACAGCGCCTGAAGATCGTAGAAGAGCTGAGCAAAGCCGGCATTCCTATGGGGGTAATGGTAGCTCCACTCGTGCCCGGTCTCAGCGATCATGAAATACCTCTAATCTTAAAAACAATCGCCAATTGTGGAGCCATATCCGCCGGATATACCATAGTAAGACTCAACGGGGCTATTGGGGGAATATTTGAAGACTGGCTTCGCAAAAACTATCCTGACAGGTTCGAAAAGGTATGGCATATGATCCAGTCCTGCCATGGTGGTAATGTAAACGACAGCAGGTTTGGAGACCGCATGAGGGGCGAGGGTAATATCGCACAGCTGATCAGGGACAGCTTCAAACTACATTGCCGCCTGAACCATCTAAATGAAAAAAGAACAGAGCTGGATTCAAGTCTCTTTAAAGTACCTAAACCCCAGCTCAGTTTATTTTAAGCAAGAAAATTATCGCATTCCCGGTAAGCCTGGATCACCCTCAGCTCGCCTTCTTTACCTTGCTTGGAATTGCCGTGCTCCATACCCATCACACCTTTATATCCCTTGTCATAAATATGTTTAAACAGGTTCTTATAGTTGATCTCCCCGGTAGTAGGCTCCTTTCTGCCCGGATTATCACCAATCTGGATATAGGCAATCTCCTCCCAACACCTGTCCATATTTACGATAAGCTGTCCTTCTGTCTTTTGCATATGATAAATATCATATAATATTTTGCAGGAAGGGCTGTTCACCGCCTTACACACCGCATAAGTCTCATGCGTCTGTTGCAGAAACAATTCAGGTGTATCGCTCAACGTTTCCAGTACCATCACCAGGCCATGTGGCTCAAAGATCTCGGCACCAGCCCTCATGGCATCTATTACATTGGCAAACTGGTTACCATAAGGTAATTTACGTTCATAAAACCCAGGCACTACTGTCAGCCACTTTGCATTACATCTTTTTGCAGCCTCTACTGAGCGCTTACAGGTCTCAACAAACTTATCCTTAAATTCTTTCTTTCCGGTTGTCAGAGAGGTTTTCCAGTTGTCGCCCCCATCTACAACAAATACGCCCATTCTCATGCCTAGTTTAGCAAGCAGGTTCCCTATTTTGGTCTGATCTTCTACTGACCGTCCCAAAAACCCATTGTCTTCAATCGAGCGAAATCCCTGGTCGTACATATACTGGATCTGATCCAGGAAAGTTGCACCTCCCGCATTCTTAAACATACCCTCGTGAGGGGCATAATCCAGGTTAAAAGTTTTACCCGCAGCTTGTGCGGAAGCACTTGACTGGTCCGCAGCCAGGGCATTTATAGAAGATCCGGCAACAAGAGCACCGGCTCCAAATAAGCTATTTTTTAAAAATTCAGTTCTGTTCATTTTGGTTCATTTAGGTTTAATCGGTGATCAGCTTTCTAAAGCCCTTGCTTAAGGTATCAGCCACGCTTCCATCCTTGCGATGGTAAATGATATAGACCTCCATATCTTTTTTCCGCCCCACAAAAGCCAGTGCTTCTTTTACATTCATTGCCATTAAGGCATTATCGTAACCATCAGCAGTAATGGCATCTTTAGCGTAAACAGTTACACTGATCATGTCGTTATTCAAAGGGTAACCTGTTTTAGGATCTATGAGATGTGTTACTTTCTTAGAGCCCTTCTGCAAAAACTTTCTATAGTTGCCTGAAGTAGTAATCGCACCATTATTGATACTAACTACATGTCTCACTACGGGTTCGGCACCAGCCACCGGAGCTGGTCCTTCTATCCCAATCCTCAGGGCAGAGCCATCGGGCTTAGGGCCTTTCATCCGCAGTTCTCCCCCGATCTCCACCACAAATGCTTTTATTCCCTTCTTCAAAAGATGATCTGCTACGATATCTACGCTGTATCCCTGGGCAATTCCATTTAAATCTACCTGAACAGTCTGGCTGTTCTTAGCGAGGTAATTCCCACTTAAACGGAGATGTTTCATACCTGTAGATTTCAATAAGTCCCTGACAACACTGCTATCTGGAAAGGCTTGAATCGGCTTTGCACCAAAACCCCAGGCTTGTACCAAAGGTGCCACGGTTACATCAAATTTTCCGGAAGTAGCTTTATTGATCTCGAACGACCGTTCCATCACGGCTTTAAAATGAGCATCCAGCTTCAGGCCCTGCTTTGAAGCATTGAATTGGCAGATTAAAGAATAGGGCTTGTAGAGAGACATAGAGGAATCAATTACAGCGAGAATGCTGTCTACAGCTCCTTTTGTAACCACGCTGTCCCGCGCGAAGTACTTTATGGTATAATCTGTTCCCTGTGCATATCCCTGTATGGTAAATTGCCGCTGATCATCCTTCCGGAAAAAGAAGGAGATCAGCAGCGATATACTTAATATAATGGATTTGTTTACAGAAAACATGATTAGGTTTACCTAGATCACTTTAGTTTGTCCAGGTGTTGGTATCGGATATAGTCCGTTTGCATCTGGCATCAGTTTAGGATTAGCATCCCAGGCCAGACGGTCAGGAAATAAGCTGTTGTCAGCATTTAAAGCCTCATCCCATTTAATAGTACGGCCTGAATAAGTTGCGTAGCGACCAATGATCGCAGTCAGACAGCTTTTCGCGCCTCGCTCAGCGTCCCAGAATTTATATTCTCCCTTGGCAATCGCAGCAAAAAGTTCATCATGCTCCGTTTGGTATGGGTTAGGGTTGTTTTTAGACGAGTAGTTGTAGATCTGGTTCCCTTTGTGGTCCCAAAGTTTACCCTGGTTACCTGCCGAAAGGAAAACCCTTCCTTTAGTACCCTGGAAAGTCTCATCTACTCTGTTTGAAATTCCTTCAAAGTGACGGCACTGGCTATATACCACCGCACCATCCGCGTAAGTTAATTCTACTGCATGGTTGTCATAGATCTCGCCATAATCCTTACCTGTTCTCCAGGCACGGCTACCCGTACCCTGAACAGAAACCGGATATGCATTCTTCACCCAGTTGGCAATATCGATATTGTGAACATGCTGCTCTACGATATGATCACCACACAGCCAGTTGAAATAGTACCAGTTGCGCATTTGATATTCCATTTCAGTTTGTTCTGGTTTGCGTTTATTTACCCAAACACCGCCACTGTTCCAGTATACCTGTCCGCCAGTGATGTCACCTATCGCACCATCTTCAATGCGTTTTACCGTTTCCCTGTAATTGGTTTGGTACCTGCGTTGCAGTCCAACCACAACATTTAATTTTTTCTTTTTAGCAAGCTCAGCAGTAGCCAACACTTTACGGATACCCGGCGAATCTACTGCCACAGGTTTTTCCATAAATACGTGCTTTCCTTTATTGATTGCTTCCTCAAAATGGCTTGGTCTGAATCCCGGAGGAGTTGCCAATAAAACGACGTCGGCTAAAGCAATTGCCTTAGCATAGGCATCAAAACCAACGAACCTGCGTTCCTTAGGCACATCAACTTTATCTTTAAATTTCTCAGCCAGTGAATTGTAGGTTTCATCCAATCTGTCCTGAAATGCATCAGCCATCGCGACAAGCTTGATGTTTTGTTTTGTGCTTAGTGCCTGTGTTGCCGCACCGGCTCCACGGCCACCACATCCAATCAATGCGATTTTAATGGTATCGTCAACAGAAGAATGTCCGCCAGCGGCAAAGGCTACTCCATTCAACATAACACCCCCGGCTACCAGAGCTGAAGTTTTTAAAAAGTCGCGACGTTTATGATCACGCAGTTCTTCATTATTCATCTTAATTCAAGTTTATAAAAGGTTATTTTGTGGTTGTTTTCTAATTGTCTTTAATTGGTGCCCTATTGTAGTAGGCTTCTATTTCAGCTTTTGATGGCGGATTAACAGGCCTTACGAGTCTCATCCCCACAAACGGAGCTTCAGGAAACCACCAGTTGCTTTTAGGGATTTGAGGATCTAACTGTTTCCATGAAGGATTAGAAGGTAATCTCGAAGCTGAGCGCAAATCATTTGGTTCATCGTTATACGCCCCACCTCTCACCGCATGCGGATAAAGTTTTGAAGGCACTGCTATGGGATTATTGGCTTTATTGCCTGTTACCCCTGCATAAAAATTCTCCTCGTATTGGTCGTACGTCCATTCCGCTACGTTCCCATACATATCGTAAAGACCCCATGGATTTGGTTTTTTCTGACCTACAAGCTGTGTTTTATCTCCGCTATTCGCTGCATACCAGGCATAATCTCCCAGTTTACCTGCATCATCTCCAAATGAATATTCAGTAGTCGTACCTGCACGGCAGGCGTATTCCCATTCTGCCTCCGTAGGAAGTCTGTAAAAAACACCGGTTCTGGCATATAGCCACTTGCAGTATTGTATAGCATTATAATTTGTCATGGCCAGGGCCGGCTGTCCTTCCTTACCCATTCCAAAAGTCATATCCAGATAAGGCTTTGTCGGCCTTGTAACGGCATCTACGTTTGCAGGGATAGCCGCCGTACTGTGCGACTTCTCATAATCTTTATATAAAAAGGGTTCGTAGATATCCCATGTCACTTCATGAACACCCATCCAGAAAGGATCGATCTTTACTTTATGAACCGGCTGCTCATCAGCCTTTCCTTTTTTACTGCCCATCATAAATTCCCCGCCTGGAATTGCCTGCATCTCGAAAGACAACTTAGTACCGTTGATCTCCTGCTTGTAAGCAGCAGGTTTTTCTTGTGCGGATGTACTCTGGACAGCGATTGCTATTAAAGGAATTAGTAATGATAATTTGTTGTTCATTTATAGAATTTTAATACTCGGATATTTATAGCCTAACCTATTTGTAATCCCTAAATTAGAGGCTATTATCCATAAACCAAAATCTACAGGCATTTAATTTTCAAATTGTGTAAAAACAACACTAAGTTGTTACGTTTTGCAGGTTTTCATGTAAAAAAATAAACCCCCAGACTGACTGAACAGCTGGGGGTTTTATTCATTAATCCGGAACTACTACTCTACACTTCCCTCTTCTTTTTTCTTTTTCTTACCCGGACTTCTATTTTCTACTACGATCTGATCATTTTCTTTATCATAGTCAATCTCTAAAATATCTCCGTCATGGATTTCACCTTTCAGGATTTCTTCAGCAATCGGATCTTCAAGATATTTCTGGATCGCACGTTTAAGTGGTCTTGCACCAAAGTTTGAATCAAAACCTTTATCGGCAATGAAATCTTTTGCTTTATCTGTCAGCTTCACTTCGTAACCTAAGTTATGAACACGACCGAACAGAGATTTCAATTCAATATCGATAATTCTGAAGATTTCTTCTCTTCCAAGAGAGTTAAACACCACCACATCATCTACACGATTCAGGAATTCAGGTGCAAAGGCACGTTTAAGTGCGTTTTCAATTACTCCTCTTGAATGCGTATCTACCTGATTCACCTTAGCTGTGGTAGAGAAACCTACCCCCTGTCCAAAGTCTTTCAGCTGACGTGCACCAATGTTGGAAGTCATGATGATGATCGTATTTCTAAAATCAACCTTACGTCCTAAACTGTCGGTAAGCTGCCCTTCGTCCAAAACCTGCAACAGAATATTGAATACATCAGGGTGAGCTTTTTCAATCTCATCCAGTAAGATTACTGCATATGGTTTACGACGAACTTTCTCAGTCAGCTGACCACCCTCTTCGTAACCTACATATCCCGGAGGCGCTCCCACTAAACGTGATACCGCAAATTTCTCCATGTACTCACTCATGTCTATTTGAATCAGCGAATCATCACTATCGAACATGAAACGTGCAAGCTCCTTAGCCAGCTCAGTTTTACCTACTCCGGTAGGACCTAAGAAGATAAATGAACCGATTGGCTTTTTAGGATCTTTCAATCCCGCTCTGGTACGCTGAATGGCTCTCGTTAATTTCTTAATCGCATCATCCTGACCAATGATTTTCTCAGCAACGGTATCATACATGTTCAGCAATTTCACGCTGTCTGTTTGACCCACACGCTGCAAAGGAATACCAGTCATCATAGAAACCACTTCCGCTACATTATCTTCTGATACTGTATAACGTTTTGTTTTAGTTTCTGCTTCCCACTCAGCCTTAGCACGATCCAGTTCTTCCAAAAGATTCTTTTCAGTATCCCTCAGTTTCGCTGCTTCCTCATATTTCTGGCTTTTTACTACCTTATTTTTCTCAAGTTTGATCTCCTCAATCTTGTTTTCGATCTCAATAATATTTTCCGGAACATGAATATTGGTCAAGTGTACTCTTGAACCTGCCTCATCCAAAGCATCAATTGCTTTATCCGGAAGGAATCTGTCGGTAATGTACCTTGAAGTCAGGGCCACACAAGCATTGATCGCTTCATCAGTATAAGTTACACCATGGTGATCTTCATACTTTTCTTTGATGCGGTTCAGGATCTCAATGGTCTCATCGGGGGTAGCAGGCTCAATCATCACCTTTTGGAAACGACGGTCTAAAGCACCATCTTTTTCTATATACTGACGGTATTCATCAAGCGTAGTTGCCCCGATGCATTGAATTTCTCCCCTTGCCAAAGCAGGCTTGAACATATTGGATGCATCCAGTGAACCAGAAGCGCCACCTGCACCCACGATTGTATGAATCTCATCGATAAATAAAATCACGTCTGTAGATTTCTCCAGCTCGTTCATCACGGCTTTCATACGTTCTTCAAACTGACCACGGTACTTGGTACCAGCAACCAGTGAAGCAAGATCCAATGTCACCACGCGTTTGTTGAACAACACCCTGGAAACCTTACGCTGAACGATACGCAAAGCCAGTCCTTCTGCAATTGCAGATTTACCAACTCCCGGCTCGCCGATTAAGATCGGGTTGTTCTTTTTACGACGTGACAAGATCTGTGACACACGTTCAATTTCTTTTTCACGACCTACAATAGGGTCTAATCTGCCTTCTTCCGCGGCTTTTGTCAAATCCCTTCCAAAGTTATCCAATACCGGTGTCTTAGACTTGATATCAGAAACTTTTTTCGGACTGCTAAAACTCTCCTCCTCACGATAATCGTCATCTCCGGTTGAAGCACTATTCTGAGTTTCATCTCTGAATCCGTTCTTATTCACTTCTACCTCCTGTTTAAATATTTCGTAATTGATATTATACTGCAGCAATATCTGCGAAGCAATATTATCATCATCACGCAAAATAGACAGCAACAGGTGTTCTGTTCCAATCAAATCGCTTTTGAAGATCTTAGCTTCCAGATAAGTGATTTTTAATACTTTTTCAGCCTGTTTGGTTAATGGAATATTACCCAAATTTACTGTAACACTTGAGGTACCTCTTACCGAGTCCTCGATCGAACGGCGAAGTTTTGATGTATCAACTCCTAATGATTTCAATATCTTAATGGCCATACCATCGCCTTCGCGAATAAGGCCTAACAAAAGATGTTCTGCGCCTATGTAATCGTGACCTAATCTCAGGGCTTCTTCCCTGCTAAAAGAAATCACGTCTTTTACTTGTGGAGAAAATTTAGCTTCCATATATAACCTTTCTAAATCCGGGATGCCCTAAACTAAAAAATTTGTTTAATAAAAGCACCCCTGATTTTTTTATTTTATCAACAATTACGCCATTGGTTAATAAATAGATGTTGCAACTGCCGTTATTTCATAAATGTTACTATTTTTTGACTAATGTAGTCGAAATACAAATAAAGGTTACCCCCATAAAAACACCTTTAAACTTTATACAAGATACCTTTTTTTATTGGTGATTACAGAAATAAAAACATATTGTCCTTAAATTGTAAGGATTTGATTCCCGTCTGCGCCTGTCAAAATATCCATTGTATTACCACTATACCCGCAAAATGTCAGCATTCCATACGTGGGACCGCCATACCTTTGGTGCAATACCTATTTTCTTTTTAAAACATCGGCTAAAATATGCCGGATCCTGCATCCCCAGCTCAAAGGTAATTTCCCTTATTGTCAACATGGTACTTTCCAACAAAAATATTGCTTCTGATAGAAGTCTGTTTTGGATCATTTCATACACAGTCTTTCCAAGATAGCGTCTCGTTAAGTTATTTAAGCGACAAATGGTACACCCGATATCTTCTAAATAGAAATCCCAATGTTTTTCCCGTCTGAAATTCTTTTCAATACATTGTTCCAAATGTGATATGAGCTTTAAATCCGATGTTACGTTTTCGCGATCCTCAGTTATTTCGTTTATACTAGTCCTAATCATTAATAAAATGCTGTGATGTCTTGAGATAACGCAAAGATATTCAAACTAGGAAGATTAACCAAAAAGAAATTTATTGTAACAACAATCAATATTCTGATTTACTATTCAGAATGCTTTCGTTACTAGCAGGTTTAAGGACATCCTTAAGCGCAATTGATACGCAGGTATAGCGCTTAACCCTCGTTCGAGATGCCTTTATATTTACAGCGGGTTTCAAGCGGCTTTGCTACGGGTTTGCAGCGGGTTTGGTACGGCTAAAACCCGTAGCAAACCCGTTTAGCATCCGTATGAAATACGACACTATTTTGCTTGTGACTACAACACATCCCAAACGGACACTTAATTCTTATTGTATTAAAATTTAGCCGACTCACCAGGTTTTGGCAAGGCCTTCATAATAAAGGATCTGATGTGCTCATTTGCGGTCTTTAAGTCTTCTTTACGCAGGTACATCATATGTCCGCTTCTGTAACCCTCCCAGCTCATTCTGTCTTTTAGTTTGCCAGCAGCATCAATTTGCCAGAGATTGTATTTGGCGTTGAAATAATCACATGCACCGTCGTAATAGCCCGATTGCACCAGCAAATGAAGGTATGGGTTTTGTGCCATCGCCTGTCTCAGGTTTTCACCAGTACGGTCGCCTGAGTTGTCCCAGGGAGAAACAGAACCAAACATGTTGTATTTTAAATCCGTTTTATACTTAAGTTCATTTCGGATGTACATATTAATGGCCGGAGTAAAGGAATGGAGCCATGAAGTCAGTTCGGAATTGTAATCCGGCCCGTCACCTGCAGCCATTTTATCTACACCACGGTAACGGGAATCTAAACGGCCAACAGTAAAACCTTTATCCCTCAGCAATTCCTTCCAGAAAAAATTTGTTGGTACATCCATATTATAGTCTGAAATCACTTTTTCTGCCAGACCGGAATAACGCGACATTTTTGCAATGATGCTCTTCCTTTTATCCGGACTCAACATACCTCCCTGAGCTATCGCAGGAATAAGTTCATTGATTGTGAAATTTTCTACTTCTGGCAACATTGCCGTTAGATCTTTACCCTGAAGATCGGCCGGAAGGGCTTTGTGATACCATGCCGTGGCAGCATAATAAGGCAAGCGAAGCGCGGCTTCTACCGGTCCGCTCCGGTCTATACCAAGTTCAGTTGGGGAAACCAGAACTACACCATTCAAATACATCCACTGGTTGTTTTGCAGTTCTAGTGCCAGGCCTGACACTCGTGTGGTTCCATAGCTTTCGCCAATTAAGAATTTTGGTGACGCCCAGCGGTTGTTACGGGTTACAAAGGTATTGATCCATTCGGCCAGGTATTTGATATCTGCACGAACACCAAAAAATTTACTTCCCGGAATCTCCTTGCTAACAGCTCTGGAATAACCCGTATTGACCGGATCTATATAAACAATATCAGCAACGTCTAAAATAGAATAGGGATTTTCTTTATAACCATAAGGCTGAACCGGATAACCTTCGTCATCAATATTCAAAACCACCGGTCCTGTGTAAGCAATGTGCATCCACACTGAAGCAGAACCCGGACCGCCGTTGAAAGAAATGACCAAAGGGCGTTTTTCCCGGTTAGACACATTACTTCTTTCATAATAAGTATAAAACAAGCCTGCAATCGGCTTTCCGTCTTCATCCCATACCGGCAATGTGCCGGTTATGGCTTTGTAAGGCACCACTTTGCCATCTATGGTGACCGAATGACTGGTTTCTACTGTACTTTCAACCTTGATGGTGCGTTCATTGGAAACAGTTGCACGGTCGGTGGAAACTGGCTTTATTTCTGTTGTTTGTCTGGCTTCTGTTCGGTTTGGAGCCTGCGAACCTCTTGGCCCCTGCTGTGCCTGTACTGTCACAGCTGAAATCATTAAAATGGTAAGTATAGGTTTAATATTCATGTCGGTTTGTTTGGTATATAAATATCAAACAATTACACATCTAATCATAAATAGCGTCAGAAATGTTACTGTAAATCCAGCCTTGGGAGATCACCCCCTTTTCTTATCTTTGTTGCAGACATAAGGTTTTCTAAACCCTATCATTTACTAAATACCAAGCATGGACGAAAAGATAATTTTTTCAATGGCGGGGGTAAATAAGATTTACCCACCTCAGAAGCAAGTTTTAAAAAACATATACCTTTCCTTTTTCTATGGTGCTAAAATTGGCGTTATCGGTCTCAACGGATCCGGTAAATCCTCTCTTTTAAAAATCATTGCCGGACTGGACAAATCCTTTCAGGGCGAGGTGGTTTTCTCACCGGGATACAGTGTAGGTTACCTTGCCCAGGAACCGCAATTGGATGAAAGTAAAACAGTAAGAGAAGTTGTTGAAGAAGGTGTGGCAGAAATTACTGCGATCCTTAAAGAATATGAAGAAGTTAATGAAGCATTCGGTTTAGAAGAAAACTACTCTGATCCGGATAAAATGGATAAATTGATGGCTCGTCAGGGTGAACTGCAGGATAAAATCGATGCAGTTAACGCCTGGGAACTGGACTCCAAACTGGAGCGTGCAATGGATGCATTGCGCTGCCCTGATCCTGAGACTAAAATCGGGGTACTTTCGGGAGGTGAGCGCAGACGTGTGGCGATGTGCCGCCTGCTGCTTCAGGAACCGGATGTACTTTTACTGGATGAGCCTACCAACCACCTTGATGCGGAGAGTATTGACTGGCTGGAGCAATTCCTCCAAAATTACAAAGGAACAGTGATCGCGGTAACTCACGACAGGTACTTCCTGGACAATGTTGCGGGATGGATCCTTGAGCTTGACCGTGGTGAAGGTATTCCATGGAAAGGAAATTATTCTTCATGGTTGGATCAGAAAGCAAAAAGACTAGCACAGGAAGAAAAAACTGAAAGCAAACGTCAGAAAACACTGGAGCGTGAGCTGGAATGGGTACGTATGGCACCAAAGGCCCGTCATGCCAAATCGAAAGCGCGTTTGTCCAATTATGATAAACTGGCTTCGGAAGATTCAAAAGAAAGGGAAGACAAACTGGAGCTCTTCATTCCTGCCGGCCCGAGGCTTGGAAATGTGGTGATTGAAGCCAGCAATGTAACCAAGGCTTATGGTGATAAATTATTATTTGAAGACCTGAGCTTCTCGCTACCTCCGGCAGGTATTGTAGGGATCATCGGACCAAACGGTGCCGGTAAAACGACCTTGTTCCGTTTGATTACCGGTCAGGAAACTCCTGACACCGGAACATTCCGCGTTGGGGAAACGGTAGAACTGGGTTATGTGGATCAGATGCACAATGACCTGGATGCAGATAAGACTGTCTATGAGAACATCACTGATGGTTTAGACAATATCCAACTGGGCAATAAAGCCGTAAACGGAAGAGCTTATGTTTCTAAATTCAATTTCAACGGTGGAGATCAGCAGAAAAAAGTAGGCATCTTATCCGGTGGTGAGCGCAATCGTGTACACCTTGCCATTACTTTGAAAAAAGGTGCTAACGTATTGTTACTGGATGAGCCTACCAATGATATTGATGTAAACACATTGAGGGCACTGGAAGAAGCATTGGAAAACTTTGGTGGCTGTGCAGTTGTGATCAGTCACGACCGCTGGTTCCTGGACAGGATCTGTACACATATCCTGGCTTTCGAAGGTAACTCACAGGTTTACTTCTTTGAGGGTAACTACAGTGATTACGAAGAAAACCGCAAGAAAAGATTGGGTGATGTAACGCCTCACCGGATCAGGTATAAAAAACTAGTATAATAAAAAAGGGGGCTGTGAGCCCCTTTTTTTATTTATGCAATTCCTGAATCTTCAGCAGCAACTCCTTGGTTTTCTTGATTCCTTCGTCTTCAGAAAGCTTATCCCCTTCATATTCTATCCCTACAATTCCAGTCCACTTCCCTGCCTGAACAATCTTAAAGATACGTTCGTAATCCATAGTTGCTTCATTGCCTTTATCGTCAAAGTCATAAGTTTTGGCACTCAACCCTTTTGCATAAGGCAATAATTCTGCGATCCCTTTATACCTGTCGTATTCTCTGGTAGAACTGATTTTAAAGTTTCCAAAATCAGGTAAAGTACCGCAATAAGGATTATTCACCTGTTTAATTACTGATGAAAGCCAACTCCCATCAGAAGAGTATCCGCCATGGTTTTCTACAATGATGTTGATCTTATTTTTTCTTCCATATTCAGACAGCCTGCCCAGCCCGTCTACCGCTGCTGCTTTAACCTCTTCCTCTGTTCCGCCACCTCCTGCGTTCACACGAATAGTTTTGCAACCCAGCACTTTTGCGGCATCAACCCATTTATAGTGATTTTCTACCGCTTTGATCCTGGCAGCTTCATTCTTATCGCCCAGTTGCCCTTCACCGTCAATCATGATGAGGTGATTTTGTATGCCTTCGTTCTTAGTCCTGGTAAGCAGTTCTTTTAAATAAGCCTGATCAGTTTCCTTTTTATTGAAAAAAGGACTTACATATTCTACGATATTGATACCAAAATCATTTTTAGCTTTTAAAGGAAAATCCAAATTGGTCAGTTTTCCACCAAACAAAGATTTATGAAGCGACCATTGCGCCAATGATATTTTAAAGAACTCCTTTTTAGGTGCTGCTAATGTGTCGAGAGGCAAAATACCCGATAGCCCTGTGGCGGCGGTGAGTAAGCCAATATCTCTGAGAAAACTTCTGCGGTCTTTTATTTCCATAATTAGTGTGTGTTAGGGTTGGTTTTAGATTGTATTCTCAACTAAAATAAATAATCTTTCCTTCAGAATGAAATCCTCCCTAATATTACAGACGACCAGTTGCCAGAGGCTACTAAACAAAGGAACTTAGACTTAAGTCTAAGGTTACTTTCCCTTATTAAAGAAATTATTGAAAAACATCAGTTGAAAGCCTATTGCATTCTTCCAGTAGTCCCAGTTATGTGCACCAGGTCTGATGGTAAAATCATGCGGAATGTTGCTGTATTGCAATTGCTCATGAAGTTTCATATTGACTTCGTAGAAAAAATCCTCTTTTCCACAGTCGATATTCAGGGCGAGGCGATTTGGAACGAGCAGATAAATCAGGTCTATAACAGAATTAGATTTCCATCTTTCTGGATATTTATCCATAGGACCAAGCCTTTTGGCGATATCCCAGTTTAATGGAAATGGCTTTATATCAACACCTCCGCTCATACTCCCGGCTGCTCCGAAGGTATCCTGATGTTTAAAGGACAGGTATAAGGCACCATGTCCACCCATGCTCAAACCGGTAATGGCTCTCCCCTTCCTATCCTTCAAAGTCTTATATTTCTGATCGATAAAGTTTACCAGTTCAGTCGCCACGTAGGTTTCATATTTCCAGTTGGCATCTTCCGGACTATCGAAATACCAGCTGGTTACGTTTCCGTCCGGGCACACAATGATCATCTGAAAATCGTCGGCATACTTTTTTATAGCAGGGACTTTATTTACCCAGCCAGAGTAAGCATCACCAGCGCCATGTAGCAGGTACACTGTAGGGAAATTTTTATTGTTTTCATAACCCTGTGGGGTAATGACTACCGCCTTAATGTTCTTTTTCATTGCAGTACTATAGGTAAGTACTGTATCAACCTGAGCAGCGTAAATAAACTGGCAGCTGATGAAGGCTAAAAGTACTGTAAGAAAAAGACGTATTTTCATTTTTACTATTTATTAATCCAGGTACATGCCGCGCCGACAAGTGCTGCGTCTTCCCACATTTCAGTTTGCTTAATTACAACAGTCTTATCGACTATTTTATCCTGCAATATAGTAATAAAATGATCCCAGGTCTTAGCAATATTACCACCGATGACCAAAACTTCAGGCTTTTCATCGGCAATAAAGTCATTTAAGAATGAGGCAAGATTGGTCGCGAATTCATCAAACAGCTGAACTATGATATCTGCTTCTGCTGTCGAAAGCAATTCTTCTACGTTTTTAACCTCTTTATCTGAAAGTTCTTTATACCTTTTCAAGAACCACCTGGTAGAAATATATTCCTCTGCTATGCTGTCAAGAAATGGGACAAACGCCCTGTTTGCATCTACAACATCACCCTTACAGCTGCTTGTGGAGCCCAAACCAGTACCTAGTGTGACACCAATAGCTTTCTCAAAATCAGAGGCAGCTCCTGAAGCAAGTTCACCACGTAAAAAAGCTTCCGCATCATTGATGAAAATAATATGTTCTCCAGGGATGCCCAATCGTTCAGATAATATTTCACGAACATTTAATCCGTACAGCGAATCGTATTTCTGCTGGTTCTTCATCAGCGAAATTCCATGCTCATAATCAAAAGGCCCCGGCATTGCAATACCAATCCTGGTATGCTGATCGCCTTGCTTAATGATCAATGATGACAATGCGTCAATCCATGAATCAAATATAACCTCAGCTGTATCCATAGATGCCACCCTGAGACGCGCCATAGTTTCATCAATAACTTTATATGATTTGCAATCTACATGTGCTGCTGTGATGTGAGAGCCACCTATATCTACCCCTATGAAAGGGAGTTCGGCCGTTTTTATGTTCATTTTAAAGATCTATTTGGTAATGACAGAATGGACAAGCAATTCTATAACTCAAATAAAGTCATTTAAACCGTTTTAGCAAAATTTATTTAGAAATTAATTGCAAGGCTTTTGTCACTAAAAGAAAAGCGCAGAAAAACCGAGAGAAAAGAGGCTGTTCGAAAAGGTATGTTCTTGGTAAATTATCTTTCCAGACAGCTTCTATATTAGAAATAACGGGGGCTCAATATCCTGTCCCTTTGTCCTGGGAAGGTAATGCTTAGAGAAACCTCATGTGAGCCCTGCTGATAATTTGCCAGTTTACTCGTGGTATAATCAAACGAATAGCCTATGCGAAAGCGCTCGCTGAGGTAGACCTCAACAATGCCAGAAACTGCATCACTTTTATTCAGACCACTTTGAAGATTTTTTTTATCCCAAAGTGCTACGCCTGTCCTCCATGACGCCCCTATCCAAAGCTTTTTACTGATTAGCAAATAACTATTCAGATCCAGACTGGTAGGCCCCTTGAAATCTTCCTTAATCATAAATGTTGGTTTAAGATCAAGGTTTTCTGTCAAGGGGATCATCACCCCTCCTGTAAGGTACAAATGGCGTACCTGTTTTAAAATCGTATAGCTGTCAGTAGTTGTAGTTTTATCTGTTATTCCGGAAAAAAGATCTATCACAGATGCACCGAGATAAAACTTAGGCGTATAATAATACACACCAAAGCGGAAATCGGGCGACAGCTTACTGTCATTTCCAACAGGAATGCTTCCATCACCCTGATCCACGGCTTTAAATTTAGAGCCATCTACGCTGTACTGAGTTGCACCAAAGCCAATGCCGAAACTAAGGCGTTTGGTATCCTCTTCATCAAGCTGCAGACGATAAGCATAATTGGCATAAACTGAGGAGTTATTCTGAGCTCCTAACCTGTCATTGGAGGCAATGATGCCCAAACCAACTTTCTTACCGGGATTACCGGTGAGTCCGTCAAACGATGCTGTTGCCGTTCTTGGAGCACCGTCCAAGCCGGCCCATTGCATACGATAACTCATGCTTCCCGTCCAGGCTTCCTTATAACCCGCATAGGCGGGATTAACGGCTAGTCCGTTAAACACATATTGACTGAACTGTATGGTTTGTTGTGCGCTCGCAATAAAAAAGCTGGCAGTGAATATCACTAAAAGTATGTATCTTCTTAAAATTATATTTGTTTTCATGTTCCTATCTCTTTAAAAATACCCAGCCTTTGAAAGTAGTCAAGCCACCTGTTTTCTCTCTTCGTTTAACAACATAGTAGTATGTACCTTCATTTAACTGCGAACCGTCCCAGTCATTTTTGTAATCATTTGATCTGTAAACCTCATTACCCCATCTGTTCACAATGAAAATCTCTGTATCGAGGTAGTTTTCTATGCCCTTGATTTTGAGTACGTCATTTGAACCATCTCCATTTGGAGTGACAATATTAGGAATGATAAAGTCAGCATAGTCTACAATCGTTTCAACTATGTTACTTTGAGCGACGGGCACTCCGTCCTCAGAGGCAGCAGCCGATGCGGCATTCACAATTATCCCAACAAATGATTTGGAAATGAAGCCATTAACAGTAATTACAATCTTATTTACTATTCCTGCAGGCAAATCGGCAGTGATATTTAAATGATTGCCGTTTCCGGTAATCCCTGTATTAATCTTTGCAGCGCCGGAAACTATCGCTGACCATTCCACGTTGGTGATTTCACTGCTGATCACGTCTGTAATTGTAAGGTTCTCTGCGTTGCTAAGACTGGAATTGCTAACCTCAATAACATAGGTAATCCTATCCCCTGATTTGAGCTTTGCAGGCCCTGCTTTTGTTACGGACAAACTTGGAGCTCTTCTTACCAAGGTTTCAACAGGCGGTGAAACTACCGGCGGATTTCCGGGTTCGGAAGGCGTAGCTGTCGCCGTATTGATAATTATCCCGGCGAAAGACGGGTCAATTGTACCCTTAACTGTAATGATGATCTTATTGCCAGGACAACTCCTTATATCTGCAGTAATGGTAATCGTATTTCCTGTACCTGTGATCCCGGTTTTAACAACAGCAGTCCCCGTTACAGCGGTTGTCCAGCTTACATTAGTTAAATGTAGGGATACAAAGTCTGTAATTAACAAATCTTTTGCGTTGCTCAGGCAACCATTCGTCACCTCTATAGTATAGGT
Organism: Pedobacter frigoris; assembly: GCF_032678645.1. Classification (GTDB taxonomy): domain Bacteria; phylum Bacteroidota; class Bacteroidia; order Sphingobacteriales; family Sphingobacteriaceae; genus Pedobacter; species Pedobacter frigoris_A. The sequence continues at coordinate 277,806 of NZ_JAVTSP010000005.1, read as the reverse complement.
GATCTCCGAACCGGCAGTGGCAGTAGCGGGACCAGTTTTAGTAATGGCAATAACCGGATGCAATTCAACTACAGTCTGCACAGCAGGTGTGGTTACTGGCAGATTGCCAGCTTCTGAAGGAGTAACGGTAACCGAATTGAACAGGGTACCTCCAAATGAGGCATTGACTTTTCCCGTGATGGCAATTTGAATCTTATTGGCCGTGCCGGCATTGATACGGCCTACCAGGCTTACATTATTGCCCGATCCAGTTTGACCGGAAATGACCACGCCCAGGCCTTCTGTATTGGTAGTCCAGGTAACATCGGTCAGCTCTGGAGGTACAATATCAGTAATCAGCATGTTGTTTGCATTGCTCAAACCCGTATTACTCAACTCAATGAAGTAACTGATCGTTGTACCTGCGGTAGCAGTAGCGGGGCCCGAAATGGTTGCTACAATCACTGGTTTTTGGGTGACGAGGGTCTGCACCGGCGCTGAACTAACCGCCGGAATTCCTGGTTCGGAAGGGGTTGCTTTTGCGATATTACTAAGGGTACCCACAAAGGAGGGGTGAACAATTCCGGTAACGGTAATTCTTATCTTATTTCCGGATCCTGCGGGAATATTTCCATGCAGGCTAATGCCGTTGCCCATACCGCTGGATGCACCGGTTATCGTACCTCCGCCTATTGCCTCCGCCTGCCAGGCCACATTGACAACCTGATCAGGAATGTCATCTTCAATCAGGAGATTGGATGCATTGCTCAACCCTGTATTACCCACCTCAATTACATAACTGATTGCCCCTCCGGCGATGGCCGTCGCAGATCCTGTTTTTAGCACTGTAACCACTGGAACAAGGTTGGCCGAGGCGGACCGGATTCCGCGCGCTGACAGCTCCATATAAGAATTGACTCCCGCCAAAACCTGGTTACACATTGATAACATCAGAAATAAGATAGCTGACAGACGAACGGCCTTATTTAAAAATGCCGACGTACCTGAAGTACGTAAAATTGCGGGAGGCTGACATTTTATCATATAAAGAGGCATTAAGTAGATAAATAGCACTGGATATTATTTCATCCCTAATATTTAAAGTTATAAACATTTTGGAATTTATCAACACTAATAGAGAACTTTATGATAAAAATAATGTCAGAGATAAAACATTTACTTAGTTTCCGTCCTTGGCTCTCTTGGACCCCGCTTGTATATCACCAGGCCGTTTAAAAAGTTGCGCAAGATCTGATCTTTGCAAAGCTTATAGTTTGGATGATCTTCGCTCCTGAACATGTCTCCTAACTCTGCTTTGGTCGCCTTAAAGTTTACCAGCGAAAGAATTTTTATGATATCATCCGTGTTGAGCTCTAGCGCAACACGTAACTTTTTAAGTATTTCGTTATTACTCATATTACATCGCAATTTCTATTTTTACCTTTTTATTTTTTATGCGCTCATTAGCAAGTGCAGAAAGCACTTTCCCCACCATTTTACGCTTTATTGCTACATATGAAGTCTGATCTTTTACTTCAATCAGACCCACATCTTCTTTTTGCAAGCCACCCTTTTTCAACAAAAGACCTACAATATCTATCTTATTGATTTTATCTTTTTTACCTGCTGCAATGTATAAAGTTTGCCATTCGCTATCCTTTGGCAAAGCAAATTTGCCTTTCAAACTTTCTATTTCGATATCCTGTTTTAAAAAGGGATACTTTTCATCGTCAGCGATGACAAGATAGGCCGTTCCTTTTGCATTCATCCTCGCAGTACGCCCATTTCTATGTAAAAATGCATCCTCAGTATAAGGCAACTGATAATGAATAATACATTCAACCTCAGGTATGTCAAGTCCACGAGCAGCAAGATCTGTCGTAATCAATATTTTGATACTCCCATTTCTAAATTTCAACAAGGCTCGCTCCCTTTCATCCTGTTCCATTCCCCCGTGAAATATATCATGAGCCAAATCCTTATCAATCAGCAGATCGCTGATCCTGTCTACTGTTTCTCTATGGTTGCAAAAGATTAACGTCCGCTGATCTCCTATTTTACAAATCAACTGAAAAAGTGTATCCAGCTTATCAGCAGCCGTAGTTTCTACTTTCTTTAATTTAAGGTCCGGAGCAACTTTTACGTCCTTCAAAAAATCTATCTCTACTGGCTGGTCAATTTTCGTAAAGGCTGGAATCTCTTCCATAGCCGTAGCAGAAGTAAGTATGCGCTGATTCAGCGAGCGTAAGTTTCCTATGATGTAAGACATGTCTTCCTGAAAACCAAATTCCAGTGCTTTATCGAATTCATCCAAAACCAACGTATTGATTCCCGATTCGTCAAAATTCTCATGTCTAAGGTGATAAGCGATTCTGCCGGGTGTGCCGATGAGCAGCGCAGGAGGTTGTTCAAAATTATTGCGTTCTGTCCTGACCGCATGCCCTCCATAGCAACAATTTACTTTAAAGCCTGTACCCATTTGTTTAAATACCTGCTCAATCTGCAAAGCCAGTTCGCGGGACGGAACCAGGACCAGAGCCTGCACTCCTTTTACATCCGACTTTAGCTTATTTAGTACCGGAATTAAAAATGCAAGTGTTTTACCGGAGCCTGTAGGCGCCAGTAAAACCAGATCACTGCCTTTTTTTGCGGATGCGAGTGCAGCCGTTTGTATTTCATTTAAGGAAGCAATCTTTAGCTTTTCCAGTATCTTATCTACCATCATGGCATCAAAGATAAGTGGATATATTAGAACTTCAGGTATTTCTTGCGCAAGTGCTTCATAGAGTTATACAAACGCACATCTAAACTCATCAGCATAAGACCACGCTCAGAAATCCAGGTGGTCATTTTATGGTTCGCATGTTTTAGCGGCGCGTAAACCTGTTCTTCCAATACCTCATTATACTTGTTTGCAACCCTGCTTTGTTGTAACAAATAAAACTCATTGATCAATTCTGCTTTCATAATGATTATATTTAGGTAAATAAAATACTCGTACTATACAATTTAACGAATATTTTAAAGGTTTGTTGACTTCTTTTTAATATTTATTAGCAGAATTTCCCGTTCAGGCTCCTATCAGAAACAAACTAAAGTGTTGACAAACAATAGATTGTTAGCAATTAAACAACATCAAATTAACCTCATTTTAATTTAATAGCCTTATTTTTAAGAAACCTGAATACGGGTTGTTTTTATCATAACTCAATTAACGTATGACCTGGAAGAAATTTAGCGGCGAAGTGATCCACTCGCCAATTTTAGAAGAAATCGAAACAGCAATCCTGAGAGAAACAGAAAATGGTTATAGACTTAAAGTCTGTATCGGAACAGACTCACAGGTAAAAGGGGCACTTACCGACTTTGCTACTGTAATTGTTTTACTCCGGGAGCATCATGGGGGTTTTATGTATATACACCAGGACAAAACACCTCAAAAGATGAGTATTAAAGAAAGGATGCTGGTAGAAGTGCAGAAGTCAATAGAAACTGCTTATGCCATCTGCGATCTGCTGGATTTATACGATGTAGATCTGGAAGTACATGCTGACATCAATACAAATCCAATGTTTAAATCAAACAAGGCATTGAATGAAGCAATGGGCTACATTTTAAGTATGGGTTTTATTTTCAAAGCGAAGCCGGAAGCTTTTGCCAGCTCTACCTGTGCTGATAAAATGGTACACTAGTTTACCACTTCTTTGTTGAAATAATCTCTCTCGACTTACCTGCAGGCTTAATCTCTTGCTTGTTGGCCATGCTTTCCTTAAACTGAGCCGCCAGGATTCCTGCCTCCTTACCGGTATTATTGATATACCCCTTCCACTCCGCGGCATTTAACTTCCCCGGCTCATTTTCAAGCGGAGTACCTACAGTCGTAGCCGCAACAAAATTACCGTAGCGATCTCTTTGATATGGTATAAATACAAAATCCGTCAACCAAAAACGATACTTGCCATCCCGGCATTCTACATTGAAATTATATTTGACCTCTCCAGATGGACGATTAAGTACCAAGGCTGTTTTATTAATAACGATCTTGCCATCGGCCTGTATGACAGTATCCTTTGACCCGGACTTCAACTTAATCTGCTTAGCCCTTTGCTTAAAAAAGCGATCTGCCCTTGCTGATAGATCAGCTTTAGAAACCCCAATCTGCTCTACTACTTCATAATGAATCAACTTACCTCTTTCATCATAAGACAGCGGCCGCTCCTGACCCAAACTCAGCAGGCTGATCATTAGCAAAAAAAACAGACCGGATATAAATTTCATAGTTTAAATGTATGAAAAAGCCACCGAAAATTTTTCCGGTGGCTTAAGATTAACGTAATAGAGACTAAAATGCGTAAACTGCCGCCAAAGAAAACTGAGCAGCAGATTTTGTGAATGCACCATTGCTTTTCTTAAACTGATAGAACTGCTCTTCGTCATTATCGAAGCGAACTTCGGGAATGAAGGTCAAACCACCAGCTTTAATATTACCAGATAAGGTCACTGAAGTGATTGCTGAATCAGAAGCACCGCCAGTGCCTTTTATGTTAAAGTATTCACCTCTCACACCCAAAGAAACAGCTGGTGTAAAGGCATATTGAGGATACAATGCCGCTCCTGTATAACCTCCGTTATCATTTGTTACTGAATAATCTGCGGCATTCAGACCTAATTTAAATTTATCCGTCACCTGATAAGCTGTAGTCAGGTCAAAAATAGTCCCTGTACCGCCGGCCCCGGCTGAATAACCAGATAAAACGTTTAAGTATGCAGTCCAACCTTCGATTGGATTAACAGTTAATTGTCCACCAACATGCGATACCCCATTAAAGTCCTGATATACATTCCAATCGTTAAATAAGCCTACCATCAGACTTACCTTATCTGAGAACACATAAGAGCCTTTAATACCGGCATTCTGAAATGGTCCTGCTCCAAAAAGATAAGAAGTAGAATAGTTGAAATTTGCTACAGGAGAAATTACTTCATAACCAACAAATGTCCCCATATAACCTGCAGTAAGACTGAATTTATCAGTAAAAGCATAATTTATATAAAGATTCTGGATATGAAAAGAATTGCCATCCGGGCCATTCCCTATCGATTCGTACTGGCCCCTGGGGCCGAAAGAAAGCTCGCCAACAAACGATGCTTTACCAGTACTTTTCTTTAATGCAAGATCAATCATTCCTATCGAAACTGAATTTTGCTCTGAAGCAAAGTAAGTTTTGATATTGGGCGTCTTTGCAAAATCATATTTAAAATAAGTGTCTACAGACCCAGAAAGCTGTAGTGGTGTAGCTTCCTGGGCGTAAGTTGCAGATGCAAATGATAAAGTCGCTATGGTCAGTAGTGATTTTAGTTTCATGGTTTGTTTTGGTTTGAGGTTGAAATTTAGATGGTTTATGGTCTTATAGAGCTGGTTCGTTCTCTAATTCTTCTCCGGTTGAAGCAACAATAAGCGTTCCCTGGAAATATTTTTCATTGTGCTGACTTGCATCCAATCCTTCTTCTTCTTCTTCTGAAGTTACGCGAATAGGTTGAACAAGGTTGATCAGTTTAAAAATCACGAAGGACATTACAAAACTGAATACCACAGTGATCACCACTCCTTTTAACTGAGTCAAAAAGAAAGCAGGATTACCATATAATAGACCGTCAACACCAGCACTATTTACAGTTTTAGTTGCGAATATACCTGTCAACAACATACCTACGATACCACCTACACCATGGCAAGGGAATACATCCAATGTATCGTCAAGGCTTGTTTTTTGTTTCCATGAAACAGCAAGATTAGAGATCACCGCAGCAATAACACCGATAAATATAGCTGAAGGAATACTTACAAAACCTGCTCCCGGAGTGATGGCAACAAGACCAACTACCGCTCCAATACAGAATCCCAGTACAGAAGGCTTTTTACCTCTGGATACATCAAAGAACATCCATGACAATCCTGCCGCACCTGCTGCGATATTTGTAGTAAGGAATGCCGAAACTGCTAAACTATTTGCACCTAATGCAGATCCTGCGTTGAAGCCAAACCATCCAAACCAAAGCAATCCTGTACCTATTAGTACATATGGAATGTTAGCAGGAGGAACTTCTTTGTGTTCTGCATGACTTCTTCTTCTTTTCAAAACTAAAGCACCTGCAAGAGCAGCCATACCAGCAGAAATGTGAACTACAGTACCGCCTGCAAAGTCAAGGACGCCCATTTTAAAAAGCAGGCCTTCCGGATGCCATGTCCAGTGTGCCAATGGAGAATATACCAGCAAAGAGAACAATACAATAAAAAGAATATAAGATGTGAAACGGATACGTTCCGCCACAGCACCTACAACCAGCCCTGGCGTAATGATGGCAAACATCAATTGGAAAACCGCAAATAAAGAAAGCGGAATGGTTGCTGCAAGACTCCATGAAGGACTTGAGTTTACACCCTGAAAAAAGAAAAAGGTCTTAGGGTTTCCAATAATCCCGCCTATTGTATCACCAAATGCAAGACTAAAGCTTACAACTACCCATAACACAGAAATTACTCCTGCAGCTACAACACTTTTAATCATGGTAGACAATACATTCTTACGATGAACCATACCGCCATAGAAGAAAGCAAGACCTGGAGTCATCAAAAACACAAGCGCCGCAGCAATTAACACAAAAGCGATGTCCGGTCCGCTGTACTTACCCTCGTCAAAATTAGGAAGCAAGGGAATAAATAGGGCAAGAATTGCAATTATTAATAAAACTGCAAATGGACCCCACTGTTTAAATAAAACTTTTGCCATAAATGTTAGATTTTACTAGTTATAATTATAATTTGTTTGATTTATTTTGATAAAAGTATGATTTATTTCCATCATTTTACATTTTTAATAAAAAACAGAGCACATAAACATAAAATCAAAGCACAAAAACCACAAAAACGCTAACAATATTTAAATTTTAAACCTAAAATTTTGAATATATCTAATATTAACACACAAATACCATCTAATTTTTAATAAAAAAATAAAAATCACACGAATTTTAAGACAAAAACATAGAAATACTAAATAAATCCAGGCAGATTATCACTAAATCATTCAAAAACAATTTCACCGCAATAATTGTATCTTTAAATACAATTATGAAATCATATCACCTTACTTTCTCGCAGTTACTTCCAATTTCCATAGATGAGGCCTGGGAATTTTTCTCTTCTCCTATGAACCTGGCCAAAATAACTCCTGCAGACATGTCTTTTACAGTCACTTCAGACCCAAACCACATCAAACACATGTACCCGGGAATGCTCATTACTTATAAGGTATCCCCAATGGCAGGAATCAAGCTCAACTGGATGACAGAGATTACGCAAGTGGAAGACAAGAAATATTTTATCGACGAACAAAGATTTGGCCCTTATAAGTTCTGGCACCACCAGCATCATTTTAAAGCCATACCGGGAGGTACTGAAATGACTGACATACTCACTTACGGATTACCTATGGGTATCCTGGGAAGAATTGCAAATGGAATATTTGTTGCCAATAAGCTACAGCAGATATTTGAATTCAGAAAAAAGAAGGTTATAGAAATATTCGGGAACTATGCTTCAACAGGAATATAAGCCGAGCCTTGAACCACTCCTCTTCGCTCTATTTCTTTATCTATGTAAGTTTGAATAGCAGACTTATTCAAACCCCAATTTGGCGCAATCAGCAAATCCCAGTCCGAAATACCAAACAGGCGTTGAATAACGATATCCGGTCTAAGCAAAGGAATCAATTTACACAATAAATCAGTGTATTCTTCCAGAGAGAACAATTTAAAAGGGTTCTTTTTATATTTCACACCCATGATAGATCCCTCTACAATATGAAGGTGGTGAAACTTAACGAATTTAATCTGCGGAAAACGGTTGATCTCATGGATATACCCCAGCATCATTTCTTCTGTTTCCCAGGGGAAACCAAAAATAGTATGGACACACAGATCTAACTTTGAATTATCCAGCAGTTTAACAGCCTCTACAAATTCGCCATGACTACAACCCCGGTTAATCTGATCAAGGGTCTCATCATAGATAGATTCCATCCCCATTTCCAAATCCACATCGAAGCGATCCGTATAACTTTCCAGTAAAGCCACCTTTTCTGCATCAATACAATCGGGCCGGGTACCTACTGAAAAACCTACCACATCTTCTGTATTGATAGATAATGCTTCGTCGTACATCATCTTCAAATAATGAACCGGCGCGTACGTATTGGTATTCGGCTGAAAATAGACTATAAATTTATCGGCTTTATAAAAACCTTTTCCCCGCTCCATTCCCTGCTCCAGCTGTTCACGGATCGTAGGCAGTTTACGGGAAAGTTCGGGAGTAAAAGAATCTACATTACAATAAGTACAACCGCCATAGCCTTTACTACCATCACGATTCGGACAAGTAAATCCTCCATCTACAATTACTTTAAATACACGCTGCCCTTTATACTTCTCTTTAAGGTGAGTGCCGTAATTATTATATCCTTTAATACCTTGATCCAGTAGAGTTCCCAATTTCTTTTTTTTGCAAAAATACAGCTTTTTAATTTATTATTTTATTTATCGGCGCTCATGGCATCGATTTCAGTCATATACTTTGTCAATGCAGCCATGTAAGTAAGACCTGCCTGTTCCGGCTGCGACATAAAAGCTTTAAAATCATTCAGATCATTAACAGTAAAACCCATCCTCACAAACAGCTCCTGATCTGCATCCCAATTTTTCAGGTCGATGCGTTTCTGTCCTATCTTTTTATAAAGAGAAAGTCCATATTCAAAATCCTTATATTTATTAGTTTTCCGAAACTCAGCAAAAAAGTCGACTATGGTACGATACGTCGCCGGCTTACCTGCATTTACTTGCTCCAGCATCAATACACCTAAAATCGGCCCTTTCAAAAATGCACTATCAGTGCTATTGAAATTGCCGCAGCGTTTTAATATTTCAATATCCCGAATCAGCGAATGGTCCTTTTCCCCGCTTTTATTCTTGACGAAATAAGGCTCTGTATCGAGCACCTTATCACAGTCAAACTTCTGTTGCGCAGATAAAGAAGTGCAGAGCAAGAGGAACATTAGAAAAAGAAATATGGTTTTTTGTATAAGCGTATGCAATGTATTCATCAATCCTCCCTACGCTGATTGATCACATAAGGAGAGAATTTCCATCTGATATAACCCAATTTCCCACATTGTTCCGCTACTATATTTTCCACTTCTTCAGGTACATCGTTTACAATCTTCCAGCGCAGGCTGTATTTACTGTTATAACTAATATAGATTACCACGTCTTCAAACAAAGGCTCAATAGCCTGTAAGTCTTTAAGATGCATCATTTCTAATTCTTTTGCCAGGCGCTGAAGTCTTTCATTCATTACCTTGGTCAATGGAGGTGCTGGGTTCGTATGCGGCTCAATAATTGGGAGTACAGTTACTGTCATGTCTAATCCTAAATACTACAAATATTAGCAAAAGTAACTAATATTGCTGAAATAAATGACAGGTTTAAGTCAATTAACTGAATTCTTCCACCCTTAAAAAACAATTTTACGATGCCCGATAGGCTAAATGAGAAAAAACATTACCTTTATTTAACTATAAGCTAATGCCATGCAAACTGTAGATCACCCTAAAAATTCTTACCATCAATATCTTTCCGGAGGAGGAGAAATGGGTGAGCTTACCCGCACATTTGACTGGTCGTCTACAGTTCTTGGGGCACCCGAAAACTGGTCACAAAGCCTGCTTACTACAGTTAGCATTATTCTCAATTCAAGGTTTCCTATGTTTTTATGGTGGGGCCCGGAACTGATCCAGTTTTATAATGATGCTTACAGACCCAGTCTGGGAAATGAAGGCAAGCACCCCATGGCTTTGGGTCAGCGAGGCGAGGAATGCTGGCCGGAAATCTGGCCGGTAATCAAACCACTGATTGACCAGGTAATGGCAGGAGGAGAATCTACATGGAGCGAGGATCAGCTAATCCCCATATACAGAAACGGTAAGTTGGAAAATGTTTATTGGACTTTCAGTTATAGCAGAGTGAACAACGAATATGGCAAACCCGGAGGTGTACTCGTTATTTGCAACGAGACCACCAAACAAATCAATTCCTATCACGAACTGGAACTTGCAAAGGATGAATTAGAATTTGCCATCACATCCGCAGAACTGGGTACTTGGGATTTAAATCCCGCTACGGGAAAATTCATAGGCAATGAAAGGCTGAAGTCATGGTTTGGATTGCCGCCAGATTCAGAGATAGAACTGTCGAGGGCAATCGATGTTATCGCAGAGCAAGACAGGGAGCGCGTCACGAACGCGATACAAGCAGCAATAGCTGTCGAAAATGGAGGTAGCTATGACATTGAATATACCATCATTAATCCGCTGGACCCTATGCCCCGACACGTAAGAGCCAAAGGAAAGGCGATGTTTAATTACAAGAAGGAAGTATTTAGATTCAGCGGGGTCATGCTGGACATCACCGAACAAAAGAAAGATGAAATGCGTAAGAATGATTTCATCGGCATGGTTTCTCACGAGCTGAAAACTCCATTGACCTCGCTGACGGGCTACATCCAAATGCTCATGATAAAGACCCGTAAAATCGACGACGACTTTATGACCCCTGCTCTTGTAAAAATGAATGCACAGATCAGAAGAATGACCGGGCTAATCAATGGTTTCCTAAATATTTCACGTTTAGAATCCGGAAAAATACAAATCAACAAACAATCTTTTTGCTTAAATGAACTGATCAGGCAGATCATAGAAGAAACAGAAATGACCACTTCGGGATATGAAATTAACTTTGAATGCCCAAACTCCTTAACACTGTTTGCAGACAGAGATAAAATCGCCGCAGTGATTTCCAATTTGCTGAGTAATGCCATTAAATATTCACCAAAAGGTAGAAAAGTAGATATCAAATGTAGACAGGAAGACGACAAACTTCACTTTAGTATACGTGATGAAGGAATGGGTATTAAACCTCATGACCTTCAAAGATTGTTCGACAGATTTTACAGGATAGAGACCAAGCATACAGAGAATATCTCCGGATTTGGCATAGGTCTCTACCTGAGTGCTGAAATCATTGCGCACCACAAAGGACGTATTTGGGTAGAAAGTCAAAGTGGCGTAGGATCGACCTTCTTCTTTGAACTTCCTCTTGCTTAATCGTACCGCATTGCCGGATAGTCTAAAAGTCTGCGCCATAATGCGAGCTGACCGATCATACTGGCCTCACGATATATTGTAAAAGAAGTCATTTCATAAAGACTAAGTTTCATAAAGCCCATATCAATAATACTGTCCAGCTTTTGATCATCAACCGAGATCAAAGCCTGACGGGCAAGAGGCGTCACCTTTTCCCAGTCCTCCAGGTATTCAGCTATAGTTGGATACTTTGCATCTTCCTGAAGGCCTTTATTGTCTTTAAACAAATCCCATCCGTTCTGTTTCAGCTCCGGATGTGTATCCTGGATCATGTAATAACGTTGTCCTACCAAAGCTCCCGTCAACCAGGCCATATGATTGGCCTTTGTATTTAAGCGTTTGTACATATCCTCCTCAGAAATGCCTTCAATTGCCCTTGCGAAAAAAGTAGTGTGCATGTCAAACAGGGGTAATAAGCCCTCAATCCTAGTACTTGCTGTTTTTGTTCCCATAAGTTAATCAATTAGTATTCAATAAAATTAACGAATGTATCTAACAATAAAGCGGTAACAACCGGACAATTAAAGGGGGCGATTGCGACAAATCACCATTTTAGTTTTGCTTTTAATTTCGTAAAACCAAAACCTCCCTGATAAGCTTGTCTAATAACTTCCATTTTCCCTGTACGCACCAGATAAGTAATAATTAAAGCGATAAGCATAAACCATTTATTTAACCAGGCCAGCAAAGCGTTGGTAGAAAGCAGTTGGACTATTCTCATGTTTAGGTTCGTATCTACCCGCTATGATCGGCAGATAAATAACCCTGCGACGACTCTCCTCTCCAACAACTGACGACTGTGCAACCCGGTGCCACAGACGACCATCATGAATAGTAAGGTCACCTGCTTCCGGAATGATGGCAATCTCATTAGCATCTGCTTTATTGTCCAGGAAGTACTTCTTGCGAAAAAGCATCTGGTAAATGCCTTGCTTATGTGTTCCGGGCAGAACCCTCAAACCACCATTTTCTGGTTTCAGGGTACTAAGATGAATCCCGACATTCAGCATCGGATTTAATTTCTGCCCATGAAAAATATCTCTGAGTCCATCCGTATGCCAGCCCATTTGAGTAAACTTGCTCTCCGGCCCATTCACATAATGATTTAATACCATGCCGTCTTTCTCTTCTGTACCCAGTCTGGCACCGGGACCAATCAGATTGAGTAAGGTTTCAAACCTTGGATCCCGCGGCAATTCAGAAAATAAAGAATGGTGCTGATTGATAAAAGCAAAGCGCTGAACGATCGCCTCACCATTCAGGTCCTTCCCGTACTTTACCGGTATCCCATTCACCTTGACCCTTTGGTTTGCGATCCACTCCTGCTCTACCTGACGTGAAGCCTGAATGATGTCGTCTACCGTTTCCTTTTTGATGAAATTCTTAAAATGTATGAATCCGTTCTGATTAAAAAACTCTTGTTGCTCTGTTGTAATTGTACTGCCTAAGTTGAATTTAACGTATGTATTGCTCATGGTTATGCTGATAAAATGAAAAAATAAGATGATAAGATCCAGTGCCGGGTGTGTGGACAGACCGCGGTTAATTATGATTCGATAAGAAAATCGAGGATCAACAACAACAGCAACAACCTGCCCACTTTAGCATGGGCATTCGCATCAGATGCGCAGTAAATATGTTGTTGTTATTTGTCATTTATTAAAGACTACCATTTTAGTAGACATTACAAATGTAGGAAAATATTTATAGGATCAAATATTTTTTAAAATAAAATGCATTATTTTTTTTATCGCCTGTACAATCCGGCTGTAATCCTCTCAATCAAAGACTTAGGAAGATGATTGGCACCAAAAGCCGAAAGCTTATTTAAAAAGCCAGGGATAATCTCCGTCTTTTTTCCAAACATACCCTTCAATGCACTTTCCGCTACATCATCAGGTTTCATGTTAAATTTATTTGCAAGATCCGCTAATGCATCCATACCTGCCCTACTCGCAAAATCCGTATCAGTAGGTCCCGGGCAAACGCAACTGACCGATACTGAGCTATCTTTCAATTCAAAATGCAGTGCCCTGCTATAAGACAAGATGAAAGTTTTGCTTGCAGCGTAAAGTGCCAGCGTTGGTACTGCCTGGTAAGCGGCTGTACTAGATACATTCAATATATACGACTGCTTTTGTGCTTTCAATATGGGCAGCAACTGATAGGTCAACGCTATAACCGTATCCACATTCAGTCGCATCATGTTCATCTGCATTTCCAGATCCAGTACATCAAAATCACCCCATACGCCATAACCGGCATTGTTTATCAGCACTGACAATGAAGAAGTACATGTCTTAACCCAATCTGTGACTTTAGCCGCAGCATCTTTTTCAGACAGGTCTGTAGAAAAATATAACGCTTTTACCTGGAACTGTTCTTCAATCAAAATTGAAAGCTCCTGAAGTTCCTTTTCAGAACGCGCCACCAACATCAGGTGATAACCTTTATCAGCCAGTCTCAAAGCCATAGCTTTTCCAATTCCTTTACTGGCACCGGTTATTAATGCATATTCATTCATGGCAATTCGCATTTAGCTCCGGCTAAAATAAACATATTTTCTACCTATTCTCGCCTGAATATAAACTCAAACCATAAAAAATTTAAGCTACAGTAAGAATTTTAAAACAATAATCCTTAATTTCACGTTAAAAAAATTAAATAACTAAAGCCCATGAAAAAGCTATATATATTCCTCATTTTAACTTTTATTTCCGCAAATCTTTTCGCTCAATCAGGAAATAACACAAAACAAGACATTATCCAAAAGACAAATGGTGAGGAAATGACCGGAAAAGTCATTAAAATTACCGATAACGACGTAACTTTTGTTTACACGGGAGAAACTGCCGAATATGTGATTAAGAAATCTGAAATTGCTAAAATTGTTCATTCAAGCGGAAGGGTAGAGATGATGAGCGCAGCAAACGTTCCCGCACAGGTACGACAGCAAGAAGCGGTAGCTATGACGGCCTCTCCTGCAGACAACCACAACAAAATAGCCATACTGCCATTTACTTACCTGTTGGAAAACCAGCCTGGAGCTGATGCAATCGGCTATAAAGCGCAAGACGACACCTATGCATTCCTTTCAAAACATTCTGCAGGTTACACAATTTTAGATACCAGGACAACCAACGCTGCCCTGGCAAAAGCTGGCGTAACCAAAGACAAAATGATGAATTTCACCATGAAAGAGATCTGCGGCATACTAGGCGTAGAATATGTAATTGATGGTACCGTAACACAAAATAAGGGCTATCAAACCAGTTATACCAGTGGCAGCTCAAATACAAAAGTTAAAACAGACAATGATAAAAATATCAAAGGTGTCTCTTCTTACGGATCAAGCTCAAGCAATGCTGCGCAAAACTATGAAGTAGCCGTAAGTCTGCACATTTACATGGACACCAATGCCAGCATTTACAATCAAAACCATAAAGCTTTTTTTGCAAATACTGACGGATCATTCTCCAGTCCTCTTGAGTACCTGTTGAAAAGATGCCCGCTATATAGAAAATAAACTTGTTGGGGGCTAATACGTCAAAGTAATTCCCCCTCCATACCCCATATCACTGTCATAATGGGTGGAGAATGAAAAATACTTGGTAACAATATAACGCAGTCCACCCATATACTCTTTATCTGTATTCCCCATGATGTTCAAGCGCAATCTACCGCTCAATGGGATGTCTTCACGCATCAACTGGAACCGCATTTTCCCCTTACTGTCCAGCCTGGCTTCAGCAGTAACCAGCATAGGCAAAGTATATTGGAAACCTATCACCGCCGCCTTCCTATTCATCTGGTTACTCATCTGACCAAACATGTTTTTTTCCTCCATATTACCCATGCGGTTATAGTGGTAATCAAAACCTACAAAGGGCATCAGCCACTGCATTTTTCCAATATAACGGCCAAAATAAGCTTCCACCTCATTACCATGTTCAGCTTTTAAGCCTAGCCTAAATTCTGTTGAAAAACGGTAACGGGTGTTTCCTATCATCAGATCTCCATCACTACCATTGCTTTCCAGACCAATATTTCCCATCAAATGAAATTCCCGGTCGTCCGAATTCAGTTTTCTCCTAGCATATGCAGGATCAGGCAATTCAGGATTAGGAGGCGAATTTTCATAGCTAAATACCCTACCCATACCACTCATCATATGGTACAAAATATGGCAGTGAAAGAACCAATCTCCACCAGGCTCAGTTGCGGCAAACTCTATAGTATCACGTTCCATCGGCATAATATCCAGCACGTTCTTCATCGGCGCATACTCACCCTGTGCATTTACTACCCTAAAATCATGCCCATGAAGATGCATAGGATGACGCATCATGCTGTTATTATACAGGATGATGCGCACGTTCTCTCCCTTTTTAATCAAGATCTTATCTGTTTCCGAAACTGTTTTATTGTCCAGAGTCCAGACATAACGATTCATATTACCAGTCAGGTCGAATTTCAATTCTTTCCAGGGTCCTTTAGGTAATGTTGTTTTTTGAGTAGCACGGAGCATATCATAGTTAAGCGTCACGATATCCTTACCTTCTTTTTTCTCGCCGGCGATCTCAGGGTACATCACCGTATTCATATCCATGACCTGGTTCTGCATTTTCATACCCTCCATTTCCACCATATTCCCCTGCATGTCCACCATGTCATTCATCATTTTCATGCCAGCAAAATACTTTAGCTTAGGAAGAGGCTCAGCAGCAACCTTATCACCTTTGCCAAGCCATAAAGACGCCGATTTGGTGCGGTCTTCAGGCGTCACCAGAAACTCATAGCTCTTATTTTCAGGGACGGTCACGACCACATCATAGGTTTCAGATACCGCAATGATCAGGCGGTCTACCTCCACCGGCTCTACATCATTTCCATCCGTGGCTACTACCGTAATCTTCCCTCCTGCATAAGTCAGCCAGAAATAATCGGAGGCACCCGCATTTGCAATCCTGAGCCGTACCTTGTCACCTGCCTTAAACTGAGGCTGCTCATTTTGATTTTTACCATTGATCAGGAAGGTATCATAATACACATCACTTACATCCATGGCATTCATGCGCTTCCATTCATTGTTCAGTTTTGTTTTAAAGTTCCCGGTCTTAGCAGCTTCCCAATAACTCTGCGTTGCACCCTTTTGAATTGCAAACCAGTCGGTGGCACTGTGGAGGCTACGATGTACCTCCATGGGTTTCATGTCTGTCCACTCGCTAATCACAATAGGTAAAGTCGGTATGTCCGATTCCTTTCTCTTGTTTATGATGAAAGCCCCATACATCCCAATTTGTTCCTGTAACCCGGTATGACTGTGATACCAGTGTGTTCCGTTCTGAACAATTGGAAACCGGTACACATAGGTGCTATGTGGTTTTATGGGCATTTGAGTAAGAAAAGGAACACCGTCCATATTGTTGGGCAAAAACAAGCCATGCCAGTGCAGAGAGGTTTCTTCATCCAAATTATTGTGTACATGGATTTCTGCAGTATCGCCTTCCGTAAAGGTCAGCGTAGGCATCGGGATCCGCCCATTTACGGCAATCGCACGTTTTGATTCCTTACCAAATGTAACCGTTGTATCGGCAACGTACAGATCATACCGGACCGTTCTTGGCGCTTTAGCTCGCTCATGCTGTGCAAAGGCAAACCCGTACATACTCATGAAGACTATGTATAAGATAATTTTTTTCATAAAATCCGGCCGTTATTTTATCGTTCCTACTACATTCCCACAGGTCAGCATACTGCTGCCATAGTATGGATTTTTAATAGCCTTTTCACTGCTCAGCCAGCTGCTTTTCTTCATTGGGCAATATTGCTGATAAATCGGCTCCGCAGACAATGTAGCTGATTTCGCCAGCGCAATCATTCCTGTAGAAAGTCCGGCAAAATATTCTCGTTGAGCATTCAGGTCTTTGGTTTTGACAATCTTATTTGCATGCTCAGTAAGAGCGGCTTTAGTTGCTTTGCCTACTATTTTCTCATCAGCATTGCTGATGGCTTTAATCAATTCGCCAGCACTTGTTGCAGCAAGTGTAGTATTTCCCGCTACCAGTGCATCTTTAACCTGATAATATGAGGGAAGAATAGCTGGTATTTTTTCAGAAGTATTGTTTTGTTGTGCAAATCCAATTTGCACAAATACGGTTGCAATTAAAGCAACCAATAAAAATATCTTTTTCATAATGGTTTGATTTTAATGCATAACAAAAATTACGGAATAGTGGTTCCTTCCACGTATGCAAAAACTAAGAAATCAATAAATCAAATCTGAAAACTCTGAATGCTCACTCGGATGTCCGGTATGGGCGGATGGTAGTCCCGGACAAAATATTTAGTGCAGGAGCTACGCTCAAACGATACTAAAACATCAGACTGATAATAAGACGCGTAAAGTTTAATAAAAGCAGGTGGGTTTATTACAATAACCGAAGCAACAGAAACCTTATCTGCCTTCAATAACTTTGTAACCTCATCCTTACAGCAATTGTCTTTATCAGCATGATGATGGTGAGCCACAGTCCTGTGAAACCTATGCTTATGTACTACTCCCGCACCAATAACACAAGCAAATCCTACCGCCATATTTAATAAAAAAACGACTAGTAAAAAAACTGCTTTCAGAGGATTAGAGAAGTTGCTTTTCATAGGTTGATGTAATGACACAAAGTTCGTTGCTAACGGGAGAAAGATTTTATATAATTCAGTAAAAGATTTATATCCTATCGCTGTATATTTTGTTTTCCTGCATGGAGTCGAACCACAATCTTCTGAACCAAAATCAGACGTGCTACCATTGCACTACAGGAAAATATGTGGAAATAAAAGGACTCGAACCTTTAACCGGTACCGTATAAGAGTACTGCTCTAACCATTGAGCTATATTTCCAGTTTTAAAACAAAGAATCCCCTTAGACTTATCTAAGAGGATTCTTTGTTTTAAATATATTTATTCAATACATAGTCATCCCCTCAGATAAATAGGTTGCTGTATTAGGCTTTGTATTGACGTTGTTTTCATCTTGTAATGATTTAAATTTTATGTTATTTATGTTTTCCTGCATGGACTCGAACCACAATCTTCTGAACCAAAATCAGACGTGCTGCCATTGCACCACAGGAAAGTACTCTACTCAGTAGAGTAACCCGGACTCGAACCGGGAACCTCCTGCTCCCAAAGCAGGTAATCTGACCAATTGATATATTACTCTAAAATTTACCGCTAAAACAAAAAATCCCCTTAGATTTTCTAAGAGGATTCCTGTTTTAAATATTTTTATTCAATACATAGCTATCCCCTCCGATTATTCGGTTGCGGTATAAAGCTTTGTATTGTTGTCATTTTCATGTTGCAATATTACACAAAATTTCTGCCATCCAAAAATATTTTTTAAAAGCGTAAATAAACGTTCTACCCTGTAGCATTTTATTTATAAAATGAATGTTTGTCTTTGGATATGGCTTGGTATACTTTTCGTACAAGTACGAATCCAGTCAAGCTAAAACTAGCTGTTTGAAATGGTTCAGGGAAAAACACCGCACGAAGAAGTGCTCTGCCTTTGTAACCTTTCTAGTATAACTCAGTCTTAATTGAAAATTTAATACTCCTCTCATGACTACTATAAAAGCAAACGTCTTCTTCGCTTTTCTCTTTTGGACAAGTGCATTTCTAATCAGTTCCTGTAACCATTCGGATAAGAACAGCATTCCGGTACAGGGAAACACCAGCAAAAATAAGGATAAAAAAAACAACAGTTTGATCCCTGTTTTTAATGAAGGAATTCCCTTAGAAAACACCACATCTATTATGTATCCAATAGCCTTGGGCGTAGCAGGAAAAGACGATGAAGGATTAAAAAAATACCGCTCCGACTCCGATAGTGGTCCTTACTGGAATATAGCTTTTTATGACCATAAAACAGGCGTTTCCAGTTTATTAGATTCAGGAAGAACTATTCTTATCAATTCATTTCAAAAACTAAAAGAAGTTATAATCTATTCAGTCAGGATTAAAGATTATAATGGTGATGGCAAGCTTGACCGCAATGATCCTGTTTGCCTTTTCACGTCCAATCTTGCAGGCAAGAACTTCAAACAAATAACTCCTGATCATTTAGATGCCCGCAATTTTAGGTCAATTGACAAGTCTAATATCATCCTAATACAGGCAATATCAGACTCCAACAAAGACAAAGCATTCGACGACGATGATCTTGTGACACCAATGATATTTGACAGTGAAAAGGCTGAAACAGCAAAAGAAACATTCAACTCTTCTTTCAAGAATGAAGTAAACAAGGCATTCAACCAGTTATACAAGAATTGAAACTTAGTTACATCACAGCTTTTCTATTGTTTAAGCTCATAAACTAAATCAGCCATTGAATAATTTATTCCTTTTAATGGGCTTTCCCTTTCGGATCAATACCGCATGATAAAGGCTAGGTACATCATTCTCCCATTTTTTAATAATGAAAAGGATAGCAATGATCTCCATTCGGGTAATCATTCCCATATAAAAACAAGTGATGAACAACCAGCTGGAATCGCATGTACTGATGATTTGTACCAATGTAGCAAGAATGGTCAACGTCCAGACTTTTGAAAGAATAGCATGCGTGGCTACCTCCTTTTTAAATTTCAGGTAACTCACAATGTAAGTCAGGGCCTCTGCACCTAGCAATACAGCCAATAAAAGCGTATTTTCTTTGAAAAATTCACTGCAGATTACATATGCTCCTACCAAAGCACTCAACCAGAAAATCTGATCTATAAAGGAATCCAAACGGCGAAACTTAACTGTTGAAACATTTAGCTTTCTGGCAATAATCCCATCAAACACATCAGTTACTAAACCAGTGATGAGTAGTATATTGATCATTGACCTAAAGTATTCCGGCTGAGTAAAACTCAGCAACAATATTACTATACTGAACAACAAACGGCTATAAATTAACGAAATTGGAATGTGTATGTAATATTTTTTCATTTTTCTGAATTTCAATATCTAACACAATGATAAAGAATATTGTAACAATTATTCCGTGACCTATTCTAACACCATAAACAACCCTACATTAAAACACTATGAAACCCATTAACGCTTTCCTTGCAGCGCTCCTATTTAGTACCTTACTTTTTTCCTCAAATACCCAGGCACAGCAAATCAATACTGCCAAACTAGACAGCTTTTTCAATGTTTTATTTGACAACAACAGAGTGATGGGTAGTTTTATTATTGCTAAAGACGGCAAACCCATTTATCACAAAATAACTGGTTATAGTCAGATTGAGGGCGACAAAAAGATCCCTGCCACTTCCAAAACACAATACCGCATCGGTTCTATTAGCAAGACCTTTACCGCAACGATGATCTTCCAGCTTATCGACGAAAAGAAATTATCACTAGATACCAAATTATCCAAGTTTTTTCCGCAGATGCCAAATGCAGATCGCATCACCATTGCCAATCTACTCAACCACAGTAGCGGGCTGGCAGACCATGTCAATGAAAATCGGGAATGGATCGTAGATCCCCATACCAAAGCGGAGTTACTCGACAAAATAGCTAAAGTCAAACCTCATTTTGAGCCCGGGGCAAAGCAGCAATACTCCAATGGCGGTTACCTGCTACTTGGGTACATCATCGAAAAGATTACAGGAAAAACATATCAGGCAGCTCTAAAGAAAAGAATTATAGATAAAATAGGTTTAAAAAGCACTATTGCGGGCACGATCAATAACAGTCAGAAACTGGAAGCCAGACCTTACAAATTCACCGGCCAGTGGACGGATATAAAAGACATTTATTTTCCAAGTGTAGTTGGAGTGGGCGATATCCTGTCTACGCCGCAAGACCTTATTGTCTTCATAAATGCGCTCAGCTCAGGAAAGCTTGTAAGTGCAGAAAGCTTCAAAAAAATGAAGAGTTTCGACGGCTCGAAAGACTACAACCCAACAGGAATGGGGCTATTTAAAGCACCTTATGGTGGAAAGACGCTGATAGGACATAACGGAGGAACCTACGGAAGCATTAGCAATATGTATGCGATCACAGATGATGGAATGTCTTTTGCGTTTACGACCAATGGCATGACAAACTACGCAATGAACGACATTACGCTCGCTATGCTGAATGCCTATTATAACAGCCCTTATGAAATTCCTGTATATAAAACTGTTGACCTAAAAATAGAGGATCTTGACGCATTATTGGGCAAATATACCAGCAAGGATATGCCATTAAAGATCACCATTACAAAATCAGGAGCAACGTTAATAGCCCAGGCGACAGATCAGCCCTCTTTTCCGCTCGATGCCATTAGCAAAGATGAGTTCAAACAAGAACAATATGATGTGCTGCTAAAATTTAATAGGGAAAAGCGTGAAATGACCCTGGTACAGGGAGGAAAAAATTTCCTCTATATAATTGATAAATAAGGATCCCTATTTCCTTAAAATCTTTTCCATTACCTTACCTTTTGCCAGTTCATCTATCAGCTTATCCAGATAACGGAGCTTCTGCATAAGGGCATCTTCGATTTCCTCTACCCGATAACCACAAATGAGTCCAGTGATTTTATTAGCATTAGGATTGATTTTAGGTGCCTCAGCAAAAAAGGTTTCAAAGTCGGTCCTGTCTTCGATCAGTTGCTGCAATGATTGCTCATCATAGCCCGTAAGCCAAAAGATCACTTCATGCAACTCTGCGACTGTGCGTCCTTTTTTCTCTACCTTCTCTACATAATGAGGATAAACGCTGGCAAAAGACATTTTAAATACTCTGGCATTTTTCATTTCTACTGTTAACTAAACCTTTCACCTACTGATGAAACATAAGAAGACGATTGTTTTATATTCCCTTAAAAGTAGTAAAAATTCCTAAAGTACGTATTCCCCGTTGATCGGTTTAATTGCTTCCGGAACTTCTTCTGCGCCGATCATTTCCAACAGATTAATTTCGATGGTGCGGGTAATCTGGTTGAGCGGCACTCCGGCAGAATTATTGGTAAAAGGATCTACAAGGCTCATTCCATTGATCTGGGTAGAGACAAATACGAAACTAATCAACCATCCGAGTGGAATAGAGAAAACACCTGCGGTTTCACTAATAACCAGAGTAAATGTCACCACAAACAACCAAATAAACACTTTAGTCAAGTATGAATAAGTAGTTGGAAATATGGTATTCCGGATTCGCTCGCTCATGCCCATAGCATCACAAAAGCGAGTCAGCATTTCATTGAGTTCTATAAATTTAAAGCCATCGATATGCCCCTGTGCGGAGAGTTGCTGCAGATCCTTTGCCTGTAAAGAAAGAATTGCATTGTGTTTATTACTGGCACCTGCAATTTCCTGCTCATCGTGCTCACTAAGGTAACGCGTTGGAGTATCATCATTTATTGCACCCCTTAAATAGGATTTAAGCGCGTAAAGAAATCCTATATGGCGACGAATCATTCTATGGCTGATTTCTTTTTCGGAACCCGTATAATGAACAAGCGAGCGGGCAAATGATCGGGAATCGTTGACCAGGGATCCCCAGATTTTACGCGCCTCCCACCATCGGTCATACGCCTGATTATTATTGAAACCGACAAAGAATGCAATCGCAGTACCCAGCAGTGTAGGAAGTATGCCTGGAATACTGAAATGGTTTGCGATCAAAAATTCCCTGACCATATATGCAGCTGTACAAGAAGCCAGCATGATGAGATCAACCTTCCAGGTATTACGGATGATCCTACTTAAGCGGATGTTAGGCGTAGTGAGCATAATCTATTTTTTAAGGTCAGTGAGCAATCCAAATGCCAAGATCATTAGGTCTTTTGCATTTCCTGGCCCCAACTACAAAGCAGTTATTTCTTCAACGGAAAGACCTGTAGCTTCAGCAATGACATTCAAATCAAACCCTGCAGTTTTGAAGTTTTTGGCAATTTCCTTTTTTTCTGCCAACACCTTCAGCCGCGCTTCTTCAAGACCTTGTTCAATACCCTGTTCAAGACCTTGTTCGAGACCCTGTTCAAGACCTTTTTCAAGACCCTGTTCAAGACCCTGTTCAAGACCTTCTGCATACCCCACTTGACGACCTTCTGCGTGACCAATCTTCTGGGCTTTTTGCTTTGCAAAATCAAGGATATTCTCGTTATCCCATGCTCTCTGTTGTGCTGTTCTAAACATATTTCTTTCCTCCGGTGTTAAATTGGCATATCTAGCCAGGTAAAAAAACTGATCTAATCCAGGCGCTTTCAAAAAACCAGGTTCTTCTGTCATTTTTGAAGCATGCTTCAATGCGTAAAGCCATTGATCGAGCGCAGAATTCAACTCAGCCCTCTCTTTGATAAATTTCGGCAATTCGATATAGATGAAATGAAGCTTATTGTAAAATGGCTTGCCTGTATTCGTATGGCATAAAGACACTTCGTGCATATATTCCTTACCCTGAATATCTGGCAAACAGAATTGTTCCAATAATGAAATCGAGTATATTTCTTTCAGATTGTGCAGCCATTTCTTATTTCCTTTTGGTGCCTGATCGCTGATTAATCTACTGGCATAAAACAACGAACGCTCCTTAAAGTAGATTTGTTCCTGTCGTTGTACCTCAACGAGAAAAGACGTCCCGTCCATATCAGTACACACAAAATCGAAAACCATACCGGCTTCGTCTGCGATTTCTCCTGGATATTCGTTCTTCCCGTAAGTAATACTCTGGATTTGCCTTTCTTTGGGCAATATCTCATTCAAAAAAGCCTTAACGACTTCCTTACTCGTTTCAGAAGCAAAAATCTTTTTAAAAGCCCAATCTAAAAAAGGATTAATATAAGTTACCGGCAACCCCGCGGTATTACTTTCATATATAGCTGATGGTTCACTAACTATATTTTCTTCCGACTCTTTTGGCATTTTCAATTTCATCTGCAAACAAAAGTAATCAATGCAAATTGAAAAAACAATAAATAATATCTTAAAAGTTACAATAAATAATCTAAAAACAATATTTTGTAATTAATTATAAAATATTGGATAATAATTCCAATATTCTGAAAATCATCTATAAGGATCTTTTAAAGAAAAATCTCATATATTGGTGATTCAAATTAGCTATGTCAAAGTCTAAAAACAACCAGTTATATTGGATTCTTGTACTTTTTGTTGCCTTACTATTTTTTTGGGCATTGAAGCATTACGGACATAAGCTTGGCATCCCTACACCTAATCGATGGCATGGGAGGATGAGAAATCTGATATTAATTGTCCTTACTTCCCTCTCCACTTTAAGCTTTGGACAATCTAAAATAAAAAGTCTAATCGTGGTGGAAACCGACACCAATAAGATGGGTGAAAAACATAGAAATCTTGTATCCTACAATTTTAAAAAGGGCAACTTTATCTCCAAAGACACCCTTTACACAGCCCTGGATGACAAGAAAATAAAGTATGGAAGATGGTTCTATTATAGAGACGGCAGTTTCATTTACAAAAACAGGTATGCCGTAGGAAATGGTAGTGTATATGATTTAAAAACTAATACTCTGATCCTCGACTGTGGCCACGACTTTGTGCGGATTAAAGCTGACAGCATTTTTTTCTATCAAAGTTTTGGTGACAAAGAAGGGCTTTGGGCACTCGATCTTAAAACCACAAGATATGTGAGGCTAGACAGCAATATCAGACATTATGACGAACGACGTTCTCCAGATCAAAAGCACTACATCCTGGATGACAGCAAGACTGACATTAAATTATACAAATCCGGAGATGTTGCCTTTACGATAATTCCTGCAACAGGGGCGTATTACGCAAGGTATACAAGAAAGAGAACAGAGATACATTGGCTGGACAACGAATCGTTCTTATATGCAGATCATACCAATACCTTCCCCCCACTTCCCAAGCCTAAGCCACAACCGGTTTTGAAAACCACGCCAGACACTCCTACAGTCTATGAATTTACCGTAAGAGATGATGCCGTCACTAAAGCCACGATCTTGAAATACAATGTAAAGAAAAAGACTTCGAAGAAGCTTGCAGAGCTAGATTCAGTCACACATAGTGTTACAAGAGGTCGATTTATGGTTGATGGCTTCAAACAGTTAATATATATATCAACCAATGCTGTGTACCATCGGTTAAACCTGAAAAATGGAAAATTTACTTCCTATCCCTACTTGATCTTACCAAATGGCTTTTCAATAGAAATCAAACAACGTTCAGGAGGACGAATCTTAAAATATAAAGAAGTTGAAATCGGACAAGTAGACTCTTATAGCAATACATACACTTCAAATAAGTTTTTTGCATCAGCAGATTATGCTAGCCTATGGATTTGGAATGCTTACACACGTACACCAAAGCGTTTTGAAATGCTAAATGGATTTCAAGTAGTCGGCTGGATGGATCGGCTACCTTTAAATTGACGTCCACAACCACGTTGCCAGTTGGTATAAACCATAAAATAGCAAAGCCAACACTGCAACCAGTACAATAATGACAACGACAATGATGTTTTTGCCGCTTCCCTGGTGCTTCCCCTCCAGATAATGCGCTTTCATCAATCCGATATTCCGCGAATTGGCTTTAAAAAAGAAATCGAATATCTGCCCAATGATTGGGATGGCACCTATAGTGGCGTCCAGCAAAATGTTTAGCGACATCAATACCACAAGCTTGCTGCTTGCCCCTCTTTTGGCCATGGCAAGCAGCAATCCCGCAGAAACCACCAGTCCGGCCATATCACCAGCAATCGGAATCAGATTTAGTATAGGATCAAGCCCAAAACGAAATTTTGTACCTGGAAACCGGAACTGCTCATCCATTAAATAGGAAATCTTGGTCAGAAAAGGGAACTTGTTATTGCTGTTGTTCATTTTAATAAATCTTTAACGACAACAGTAATGGTTTGCTATTGTTTCAAATCTCTACCTTCCTAGCAAACCAACTGTCATTTTTTGAACGTTTATAGGTACGCCAGCTTTTAGAAGAGAACCTGAATGGCAGCGCCTCCTTTAATGCATTGATATAATTAATCTCGTATTCGTTTAATTCCTCAAATGGCAAAGCGAACCAAACAGAAACAGTTTTACTTGAATTGGATAAACGTACGTATACTTCAGACTGGGGCTTTCTAATCTCCACAACAGGTAATTCCTTTTGACCTGGCAATACCTCACCAGTTTCAGAATTTACAAAATAGAACCGCCACAGGATAGCGATCAATAAATTATCATCCGCTGTAATTAGATTAATTTTTCGCTCCAGCGACCGGGATGATACGCTCCATGAAACTAAATCCTTTCGAATAGCCATATAACTCCAGAAGTGGAAACGAGGAATTCCAAAACGCAGGCTGTTTTTTAAAAACTGTCCCAATTTAAACCGAGTCATCGAAATACTGACATGTGAAGTTTTACTATCAGTATACAAAGCTATAAATTGGGTTATTGAATCAAATATCTCATCATTACTATGCTTATTTAATTGATGTCCGCCCCCCGATTTTAAAGGGAGACCATCGTAAATGATAAAAGACTTCAACACATTCATGATGATGCTGTATTCACGAAAAGATCCAATTTATTCATGTTATAAAATATAGCTGAAAGTAAGGAAATTACCAGAACAACAATAGAAAAAATCAATACTTTTATCCTATAAATCTATCATCATGTTTGTCTCCATAATAAAAAAGCTTCTTTTGCGCGATTTAGCCAAACTTCGTACTGAAATCGAATTATACCGCGATGAGCAAAAGCTCTGGCATACCGAAGGCGAAATCGCCAATTCAGCTGGCAATCTTTGTCTACATCTGATAGGGAATCTGAATACCTATATTGGAGCAGGTAATACAGGATATGTCCGCGACAGACCATTGGAGTTTTCACTACGTAACGTGCCACGTACCGAACTTCTAAAAAGCATAGATGACACTATTGATATGGTAGCTTCAACACTTGACCAGTTAAATGATGATCGACTAGCGGAAGAATACCCGCAGCTCATCGCAGGAGAAAAAGTAACTACAGGCTATTTCTTAACTCACCTGTGTACTCACCTTGCGTATCACCTTGGACAGATCAACTACCATCGTAGGCTTTTAGACAACGACTAGTAAATATTTGGATGTAACCATTTCGTTATGATTAACCAGCGTTAAACCTGATAATATCTTTGATTAACTCCTGGTCTTTCTTATTGAATTTTATCAGTTCCGAAACTATTTCTGGATTTTTGGGTATTCGTTCAGCGATGATTCTATAAGCAAGGTCCCGTATAAATCCTGACAACTCATTCTGTTTACCGAACTCATGCTGAATCACCTTTAAAAATAATTCTTGATCTCCTGGTTCTACTTCATTTTTATAGATCCTGCTGATTTCCCGTTGGCGTTGACTTAGTTCGCCGACATTATTAAAATAGTTGTTCAGACAATTAAAAGCATCTCTATCTGCTCTCCAGCCTTCCAACAGTAGTGCTTGCCCACTTTCCATATCCTGCATCTTATTCTTACAAATGATTGAAGCTTTTATGTATTGGTGTTTTACTGTATATTCTTCAACAGTCTTCTGAAAATAATGCATTGCTTCTTCAGGTTTATTGATCAGCAAATATAAATCACCAATTTTTTCATGTTCTTTTAATTCCTTGTAAATCTCAATGGCCTCGAGGTACATCCTTCCCTGTTCATAACATTTTGCACCCTTAATCTTATCTGAGCCATAGTTGAGGTAAATAGCTGCAGCCTCTGAATATAGACCTGCGTCTTCTAATGTTTTAGCCGCTTTATTATAGTCTTTCAACAATTTGAGATAAACAAAGGCGGCTTTTTGAAATTGCTGTTGCTTTATAAGCGCCTGTGCTGTCTGAATATATTGAGATTGCAATTCATAAAACCGTTCACCTATATTTACACTGCCGGAACCCGCAGCATGTGCAGATCTGCTCAAAGAAAAATCAAGCCAACGCTTCGTCCAGTCCATACCTCCTGAAAGGCTTTCTCCACGGCTATTGCCGGCCTCATCTAACGGGATTGCATATTTCAATGCCTCAGCAGGATCTGATTTAAGCATATTCACCAGACGGTCTATCTGATTCTGATTCCGCGATTCCAAATTCTCAAAATCCCTCCGGATTTTTTTAATCAAATCGGAATCCGCATTAACACCGCTTATCTGATCAGCAGGACCAGAGTTTTTCAATAGCAAACGATAAGCCTGCAACCTTAGTTTTTCAAGCAAGTTTAGTGGATTCAAATTTTCCCCTTCCCTTTTTGGAAAACTCAATTCTAATTGCTCTAAGGCCTCCTCCGGAGCTAGACTAAAAACCTGAAAACTCTTTATGCGACGCGGAACCATAATTCCAGGGACTGGTAACTGGATACGATGATTTATCATCTGTGGGACTTGTATATAAGCAGCCCAATTTATCGTCTCGATAAGTGGTACCAATCCTATTCCAGGATATAGCAAGCATTTGGAACTGACCAGCAACTGCTGTAACTCGTCATGCAAAAGTGTGGGAAAAATATCAGCTCTCTCCGGAATCACTAACAATTCATCCACCACCTGCAAATATTCATTCTTCCCAATATCCGGTACTTTCGACTTTGTCAGAATCAGACAGGCAGCAATAGAATAACCACTCTCGGCAGGAACTATATAAGCGTCCGCATCTCCAAGTGCAATCCCCATCACCGATAGCTCATGCAACCAAGAACCTATCGAATTCCCGCGAATTAGAACCCCATGCAAGGGCCATTTATTTTTCGAATAATGTCTAATTCTAAGTTCCATTTCTAATCGTATTTACAAAGACATCAATATACTTGTTAAAAAAAGATTTAGGGGTAAGTCTTTCCCTCCTTAGTTCAGGATGAGCTTTTGTAATCACTGCTAATGCACCAACCTTTTCTAGTGCTCTCCTCAAATCATTAGCCTTGATCAACGGAATACCGGACAATAGAGTTGTCGGTATATTTTGAATGATCTCTTGTGACGCCATCAGCCCGATTGCTGTAAAATCATTGATGACCTTTACAGTGTGTAAACGATTGGGGCTCAATTTTTCAAGTACCACGTCAACTTTCTCTTCCTTGTAAAAATAATCACTTCCGGAGAAGGAACCATCAGTCGCAACACCCAATGGAATATGCAAAACGTTAGGAATGTAAATTGGTAGAACTGTCGGATCACTGCTTTTTAACATGAACAGTCCCGAACGTTTGATCTCCACTGTACTCCCATCACTGAACATGAATTTCCTCTTGGATATTTTACTTGCCGTAATCTCCTGTCTAGCAAATTCGCCTTTGTTCAACATAATGCTTCCCTCATTAGTGACATGCAATTCATGACCATTAAAAACTAAATTGCCGGTCTGGTTGATAAACACTTGTTGTAGTTTTATTAGGTTGTTATAGTAGACTTGCATTGTATTCGTTAGTTCCTCCAACTCCTTCTCCCTGGCTTTTGCCTTATCCAGGATAACTTTGGGATAGAACTCACTCTTACGCACTCCTCCTTCTAAATCGATACACCAATTATTGTTTGCAGATACATAATGAAAGCAATCGCCATGGAATACAAATTGCTTCGAAGTATGTTTATACTGTTCAAACTTTGAATTATACGCCTTACCTGTATCAAGGTTTAGGATAAAAGTAGCCGTATCCTGCTCACGGAATAAAAACAAGATGTGTTCTTTATCCACACTGAGTCCTATTTCTATTTTATTCAGTGCGAATGGCAAATTTTCCGCAATCAACTCCCAACCCCGCTTGTCCTTTGGCGCAGTACGGTCAAAAAGTCGGAAAACCTTTCTTTCTGCTGTAACTTGAAAGACCTCTGCATCTTCAGTGCGTATGATCCTCTTGACGTTTTTCGGACTTTTCACCAGGATTGGCAAACTGACCAGATACCCATATGTTTTGCTTTCGGACTTCTTTTGCTTCCAAAGCTCATGTAGCGGAAGTACAAACTCTTGCAATAGCTTTTGTTCGCTTTGCTGATGCTTATAGACGGATACCCTTCCCTCTGTCGTCGTATAAATGCAGTAGTTAAAAAAGTCACGTCGCATAGCCATCAGTCGTTGCAACTCAGGAGACTTATGGCTGTCTACAGATGAGATAAAGATAATTTCATGTTGATGTCTTTCTTGATATTTCTCCATCAACTGCCCTACGCCCTCGGCTGCACTTAGTGAAGTATCTAATATTCTAATGCTGTCAATTAATTCGTGTATTGTACCAAATGACAAAGTATATAGACCCGTACCTACCCCATAAACTTCAGAGTTAATGGTTGATTTAGCTGATCTGGTCAAAGCAAGCATGAGTGCATAAGCCAGCGTCTTTGGGGTGCCCCAGCTTCTCAATGATATATCGATCAATATAATGCGCTTTCGATCTTCACTCGCCGGTGGAACCTCCCTGTTTAGATACAACGCCTCCTGATTGGCCAGCCGGGACAAAAACAAAAGTTCATCATTTGCAAACTCGGAAACGAGAAGACGATCAAAATCACCTTTATTACTCAGGTCTGAAAAACCTCCCAGCGGTTGGTTACTTGGCAGGGACTGGTGAAAGGGAATACTCAATGCAGCCCAGAGGTGCGGCAACAATATGGCCATCGGAAAAGTCTGCGTATCAGATAGCAATTGGTCGACGAAATCAGCATTTGGCTTCAAAACCTCATCAATGCGGGTTTCCAGTTCCGGATTTTCATCAAACTCAACGACTCCAGCCATACGTTCCAGAATGCGTTCCACGGTAGAAAATCTACGCTCCAATAAGCTTATGACACGAATGTCCTTTTGAATCACATGCTTTGTAACGGGAATGCTTTTAAAATCAATACGTCCTTTATTCGAGTCATCTCCATAAGCCTTAGCCAATTGTCTTGATTTTGGAATAGAAAGTATATCATGACAACCTTCAAAGATTGTTTGGAGAAGCAGCAATCGTTTTGGTCCCTGCTTATATTCAGGCTCCATCTCTGCCAGAAGCTTCAGGAAGGAAATACTTCCCGAAAGGCTTATATCATCCGTTGTTTCTATAATACGGGACAATATGCTATAGACGATATTAATATGTTCTTTTCCCCCGGGGTTCGTTGCAATCACGGCCAGCAGCAGCGGGCCAAAAGGCGGCAAACCTTGTGGACTAAGCCGTTGTAGCAGTTTAAAAATGAATTCCCGATAAGCTATTGTACTTGCCTCAGGAATTGCAAGTACCTCCCCTTCGTCTTCCCATTGCCAGAAATATCCATCATAACTTTGAAAGTAATCGAATATATCCATACTACAAGTCTTCTGCTCCTTGTTCAAGACTCCTTTTGAATGAGCTCAGGCTAAGGTCAGTTAGGTGCCTTTTGTTTATCTTTACATAGCTTGAATCCTTATTCCAAAGAATCCAGCTCAACCCTGCAGGATCAATTATACTTTCTAGCGCATCGCTGATTAATGGCAACTCCAAGTCGCATCCGGCAGGAAAGAGAAAATTATTCCGTTTCCAATATACTTCTCCTGGGATAGGCAGTATTGGGTATCCCATTAGCAGAGCTATATTAGGCTGGATAATGACCCATTTCATCCTTTGCAGACGGATGACAGGAGCAACACCTAAAAAAACACCTAATTTATCCAATGGGATGATCATAGCTGACGCTTCATGTGTATTGTCAGAAGGTACTATCTTTGGATACAGCGATTCCTTGAGCATCGGCGCCTGGGATTTCGGAATAGGGAGCTTTACCAGCAAAGCCCGATCAATAGCCGTCCAAAGCAAGGACGGGACTTGTCCGCTTGGCAACAAGCTATTCAATTTATACAGCAGGGCATCCTTTTCATAATAGATGCACTTTCCCTGCATGACTTTAATTGCCATGGAATCTAATTCCGCCTCGTTAAGCCCCTTTAACCAAATTACGTCACCTTTTATCGCCATTTTCAAATGATTCCAATGTCTTATTCCACCGAGATCATCTCTTCGGCTGACTGGGATGGAAAGGTAGTAATCTAGAGTGACTGTAGCATGTTGTGCCATAATGAATCGATCTCTTTTTGGATATGTTGCTTATGTTCAATATTAGCGAGCCAGGCACTACGGGTTTGTAGGTAGCGCAACCTGTCTTTCGCCACATTCTGCTCTTCAAAAGAGAGCTTACCAGAATCCCATTGCTCCTTAAGGAGTACCACATCTTTGATGAGGCTCTCTGCATTGGGGGTTTTATGAGCGAAAGCCTGAGGATGGGCTCCGTCAGGATTTTCCTTTTCCAACACCTGGTCGATCATTCCTGACAGCAGTTCTATCTGCTCTTCAGTATCCCATATATATTTCAACACCCAAAGATCGGAAAGATTCGCCTCCTTTCGGCCAGACATCAATGCGCTGGCAGCGAGCAAATTCTGGATCTTTACCGCACGTCTGTCAGAAACCTTTACACCTGTATTCCTCAAGCTATATATCAATTCTAAAAAAGGCTTTCTGATCGCCGATAAATCTACTTCCTTGCATTGTTTTTGAAGTTCCTGTACTTCATTAGGCATCATAAATGGCTTATCTACAGTTGAGGCTGACTGAAGTTTTCTTCCCGCAACCAAAACCTGTTCTAGCAAATCCGGAGCTACATAATCACACTTTACACGGATAAGAAATCTATCCAATAAAGCATTTAAAGCTTCATCTTCGGGCATTACATTACTGGCCGCCACAAACATTAGCGCAGGTAGTTTGCGGGTTTCCTTACCCCGGCGAAAAATTCTTTCATTTAAGGCCAGTAGTAAGCTGTTTAGGATGGCACTATTGGCATTAAAAATCTCATCAAGAAAAACCATCGATGCCTCTGGCATCATTCCTTCTGTATTCGTAACCAAATCCCCGTTCTTTAGGGCGCGGATATCAAAAGGTCCAAAAATTTCATTCGGCTCGGTGAATCTTGTCAAGAGGTATTCGAAATTTTTACCTTCCGTAATACAATCGGAAAGCGTTCTCACAAGGGCACTTTTTGCAGTTCCCGGAGGGCCAAGCAAAAAAGCATTTTCATTGGCTACCAAACAAATGCCCAGAAGCTCCACAATCTCATCTTTACCTACATAGGACGCCTTCACGTAAGAAAGTATAGCGTTTAATTTATTTATATTGTTCATCAGAAGGTTCTGGATTTTTAAAGTCATTCCATAATTCACTGGCATATATGCCCAGGTTAGCTGCCACACGCGAAGCGAAGAAAACATGATGCGCCAAGCTAAGATTTTTATACTCCACAATTCTGTTAAGATATAACTGAAGGAAACACTGGTCCTGATCCAGATTCTCAAAACTCATGTTATTGCAATCAAGCGGATAAGCTACAGCGGAATAGTGCCATTTTCGAAGAATACCTTCCAGCAAGTCGATCAGCACATCCTCTGGGTCTATATATTTTAATTGATGCAGTATATCCGGCAAAAAACGCATGCAAAGATCTGCAGATAGCATCATAGCCGGTGTAGGTGCCTGGGAAAAATCACTAATTAAATCCTTCAGATTCTCCGATTTATGCTGTCGAAAAAGTAATAGCTGTGCCGCTACATACACCACCCTTGCTCCCCATAAGGCTGCATCCGAATCAAAATCCGGAATATCATAAGGGTAACTTTGCGACTCATCTTTATATTCAGATCCTAAAAACTGTCTGGCCTGTCGTTCGTCTGCATCTGATATGTCCAGTAGATTTCCGTATAAGGTAAGCTCCTCGTAGATACGCAAGTTATTTAAGGCTTTAGTAAAAGGAGCGGCATCGAGAGACATGCTGAATTGAAAAATTAAATTAGTTTCTAAAAATAGGCAATTTTACAGCTTTTGCAAACGAGATAACAAAAGATTGCATCCTGTGTCCAGTTGTATTACCTGTCGGATTAAAGTCCCCTTTTCCACGCCATTGAAATAATGACCTATAAAGGAAGGCAAAATCAAAAGTAAGTTATTAATTTTGATAAGAACCATCAATAAACTCAATGCTATTAAAACTTTGTCAATACAACAACTGGGCAAATTCCCTGGTACTGAACACCTTAATCGAGGCGACTGAAATCACCCCCATTCCTGACTACTGCATAACCCTGCTCAGTCACATCGCCAATGCACAACAAATCTGGACCAGCCGCATCCGCTGCACTGTACAAACGGTAAGCGTATGGCAGCTGCATGACCTAAACACATGTAAAAGCATGCTCCTAGAGAGCGGAAATGAGCTGAGTGAGGTCGTAGAAAACGATCGTGATAAAGACCGTATCATTACCTACAAAACCTCTACAGGTGCTGATTTTGAAACATCTGTTGAAGATATATTATTGCATATTTTCAATCATGGCACTTACCACCGCGCGCAGATCGCCAGACAAATGAAGGAGAGTGGGTTACAACCAGTCAATACAGATTATATCCAGTACGTAAGGATTTAGATTATTTTCACAGCTTACCTACCAAATAAGTAACCAAACCAGTGAATAAAATAGTTCCGCACAGGATCATTATCAAATAATAATATGATTTTCTATGGGCCCAGTTGAAATCGAATCCAATTCCGAATCTCTTTTCGACAAAGATTGCAGGATCATCGGGGTTATAATAAAACAGGCCAAGTTTCCAGTATTTTCGATCAGTTGCTTTCATTTTTCAATTTAAGAAATTAAAATAAACTTTCAATATTTTGGAAAGTAGCTTGTCTACAATAATATCATTTCAAAGGGTATCTCTAACCCGTAAAGACAAGTATATAATCCTGTTCATCTTTCGCGCTACTAAAGATCTTCTTTAGTCGCTCGAAATCATCTAAGAGATGACGTTCGTTATAAGCTTGGTTTTCAGAATTGTCATCGTGCCAGATTTCTGGATAAACTTTATGCATATTTAGTTCATTCGAATTATAAGCAGAACTGATATCTGTAGCAGAAAATTCACTAAATACACCGAGGAGTTTGGAAATCTTTTGGGGACTTAAATATGGAAACAGCCTGTCCGCAGAATACAATTCAAACAGTTCAAGTGGATCTAGGCTGCTTAAGTCTTGTATCCCAATTGCTTGCTTAGGGCTCAGGATCTCGTTTAGGAGTTCGACAATGCTATTATCTTTCTGTTTCGACAAAAGATAGGCAACTGCCTCAAGGGAGCCATTAAAAGTAGCATAACTTTTAGCTGAATCAGCATCAAATTTAAGCGATTCATTTAATCTCTTGATGGCTTGTTCAGACAGTCGGTAAAACGTTACTGATATACTCATTACATTACTTGAATCTTATCATCCCTCCTCTCAAAAAGGACCTATTTCTTTTTATTATCACCATCGGCATATCCTAACCTGATGTGCTCCACTTCCATGCGACCTGGTTCACGTTCCTTCCATTCTTTAAAAATACTCAACACCTCTTCTAATGTCTTAATTCCGCTTACATAGTTCGCCTTACCCCAGTAGTACCAGGCAATATGAATATTCTGAGCATAAACTCCCGGTTTTATCTGGCTCCCCACCGTTTCCTTCCCTTTAATTCTGGTAAAAAAATCTAGCTTGCCGCCTTCCTTAGATTCCTTGATAATTAGTTTTCTTAAAGTCAGTGAATCGGGAGTTTGTGCGAAACAGTTAAAACTGACAAAAGCGAAGAAAAGCAGTAAAATAGAGCGTTTCATGTAAATTGATTTTAGAAGATCTAATTTAGCAAAAGAAGATGAATTCATAGTCAGACATACAGATTATGTAACAATCTCCCCTCTTTTAGTCTAATCAAAAACAAACTAGAAAAACATGGGACTATTTTCAGCCCTTATGGGCAATGCAGGAGCAGTCAGTAAAGACGATCTTTTAAAAAATTACGGAACACTATTGATTGAAAATGAAGAAATAGAACTGGGCTTCAAACTCATCAGAGATACCTTCATTTTCACCAGTAAGCGCTTAATCATTGTCGACGTACAAGGGCTTACAGGGAGCAAAACCGAATACGTTTCTATTGCCTACAAGTCAATATCAAGGTTCAGTATTGAAACCGCCGGAACATTCGACCTTGATGCAGAATTGAAGATATGGATCTCAAGCGAGCCTGCACCAAGCATCAGGAAGAAGTTCAATAAATCTGTCAATGTGTTTGACGTGCAGAAAGTATTGGCTTATCATGTACTTGGCTAGCCCATCCTAAAGACTACAACTGGTCTACACCCTTAAAAAACCCGACCATTGTAGTTAGCGCATTTTCAGAATGCATTAGTTCACCATTATCCAAAGACTCTTTTGCCATGATTGCTGCCCTTTTGCGCATATTGGTTTCGTATATCCCAATCCCCTCATGGAAACTCCGGCATTCTTCAGAAGTTAACAGTTCAGAAAGTTCCAGAGCATCCAGCATAGCCATGTTTACCCCTTCTCCTGCAAAGGGAGGCATCACATGCGCCGCGTCACCCAGCATGGTTACATTAGGCAAAGCTTCCCAGGTCTGGTCTAAAGGCATACAATAAATAGGACGCGGGATAAAAGGCATTGTCGCACTTTCAAACAGCTCATACCAAACCTCACTCCATTCAGCATATTTCTCTTTAAACCAAGCCAGCACCTGCGCCTTGTCCGAATAATCGAGTCCGCTGTCCTTAGCCCAATTCTCCTCAGCTTTGAAACTGGCATAAAAACCCACTTCACCATTACCCTTCTGCCCAATCAGCAGATCCTTCTTGTTTCCAAAAGCCATGATTTTACCGCCCGCCAGTAAAGCATGCATATTGGGAGCCTTTGCTTGCGCATCGTAAATATTCCCCTCCAGCATGATAATGCCAGAATAAAAAGGCTTTATATCCGTGATGTACGGACGGATTTTAGAATTGGCCCCGTCAGCAGCGATCACCAGATCCGCGTAAGCAGTTACCCCATTTTTAAAACTCAATTCCCAGCCATCGCCTTCTGGTTTCATGGCAACAAAATGGCTGTCCCACACCACAGTTTCAGGCTGCAGGGAGTCCAACAAGATCTTTCTCAATGCACCGCGGTCTATCTCTGGACGGAAGTGTTTGTGACCGAAGTTCTCCTCAGGCTTACCTTCATGATCGCTGAAAAAAACTTCAGCCAGCTCATTGGTAATGATCTCCCGGTCTGCACCCGCCATATAATTTGCTTTAAATTCATCCAGCAGGCCTGCTTTTATGATGGCTGCCAGACCAGATTCCTCATGCAAATCCAGGGGCGAACCCTGTACTCGGGCATGCTTGTCCAGATCACGTTCATATATCTTCACATTTGCACCCTTAAGGAGTAAAAGTCTTGCCAGGGTCAGTCCACCCGGACCGCCGCCTACAATGGCGATTTGTTTATTTTGATGCAACATATCTTTAAAATTTATATTGCAAAGCTATTTGTCCTTCAAAACGGATAATAGTACAAATCGGTCGTTTTTATTTTTTGACAGTTCTTTAGGCACCACACCTGAGAATTTTTTTATTTCCTTGATGAAATGAGTTTGGTCTGTAAAATTGAGTTCAGGAGATAACCTCCCCTGTGCCACATGCTCAAGTGATACCCTGAACCGTAAGATCTTGCAAAACATCTTTAAAGAAAGACCAAGCTGCTGCGTAAAATAGCGGTTGATTTGCCTGCTGCTCCAGAAAGCCTTTTCCGAAAGTTCCTTCACACTCATCTCGCCGTTCGTAGCGTAGATTAAGTCAAACAGTTTTCGCTTCCTGTCATCCACTTCTGCTGGCAGCAATGTCATTAGCTTTTGAGTAGCCTTTTTATAGAAAGCATCAAAATCATTCAGGTCATCTGCACTGAAACCCCAGAAATCATCACTCAACTGCTGAGCACTGTTTAAAAAACCCGCAATAGAACAAGGCAAAATATACTCAACAGCCAGGGGTTTAAAACTGACGAAAAAGGTCAGTGTATTCGGAGGAATACTTCGCTGTTTTGACTCAGTTTCCAATCCCATCAAAAAAATACGGAAGGGAGTTTCTTCGGATTTAGAGAAAAACAGATCAATCCTCCCATCAGGAATGATCACCACCTCCTTCGGGAGATCCGCCTGGTTATGAAACATGCCAATGCTCTCCACAAAATGTGACAACGCAACATCAGGCTTCAGAAATTGATAAGTAAAACTACTTTCCATATCTATAGAGCCAATTTACAATTAATCGTCAACTATATTAGTGGACCTGATTAGATTTTGTCATCTGTTATACAGTTTCGGTACAGATGAGATTAATTATTATTTTTTAATAAATATTTATTGTAAATCAATAAATATTTGCTGTTATTTGCTTCATGAAAATAAAGCTACTGAACGCTTTATAATTTTTTAACCAAATTATTTACAGATGAAACCATCATGATAGCTTCATCACCATTAAAAAACAATATTATATAAAGATGAAAATCATAATACCCTCTCAGAAAACCATTAGCATTATCATTGCTGTGTTGGCCATACCTTTCATTGGCTTTGCAATATTGACATTTCAACTTAGTACCAGTAGCACTATCAGTACCTCAACAACCAGTGTTATTTCAACTGATGTTTCTGAGTATCAAATAGATAAATTACCTCCTATAGACCCCGAAATTCCAGGCACACTGCCACATTACCAGTATAAGAAAAAAACCGACAGTATCCGCTTTAAACGGAGTCTTTTAAATGGAACAGGCGGGAATGGTGTTACTTACCTGGGTATCGGGGCAGTAAGGACGTCTTCAGATGATTTTATTTTCGAGCGAAATGAGATACCCATCAAAAAAATCAATTTGATCATACTTCAATGGTGGACATTGGACACAGGAAAGCGGGAAAATCCCATAAAATATTATGTGAAGGACGATCAGGCCTATTTAAGGAAAACGAAATGCCAATCCGTAAAATCAACCAGAGCAAACCAAACTGTTTACAAGTGTAAAGAAACTGATGTACCCATTCCATTTCGTTACAATCCTGACAACAAAAGCATCATGATACCGGTAAATAAAAGGACTGTTGACATCATATTTGCAATGTTCCCGATCTCTCTTGCAATTACAGGTATAGGAGTTACATACTACCTATTCGGCGGTTTCATCCAGTTCCTACTTGAGATTGCGAGAGGCAATCCTTTTTCTGAAACCAATGTCAAAAGACTTAAGCGCATGGCCATTATTCTATTTGCCATTCCCGTATTTTTACTTTTGCTCAACCTGGTGCTGTACCTGATTTTCCAACGTTATTTTACTACCGACATCAAGATGAGTGCTGATATATGGGCTTTTCTGTGGAAACCTGCAATATTAGGTCTTATCTTTACGGCGTTGTATTTCGCATTCAGACAAGGAAAAAGACTAAAAGACGAACAGGACCTAACGGTTTAAGTATGGCAATAATTATAAACATTGATGTGATGCTCGCTAAGCGAAAAATGTCTTTATCCGAATTGAGCGAGAAAGTAGGAATTACCATTTCCAATCTTTCAATTCTTAAAACAGGAAAAGCAAAAGCCATTCGGATAGAGACACTTAACGCCATCTGCAGAGTACTGGAATGTCAGCCCGGAGATATCCTGGAATACTCAGAACTAAATATCCATCGCTAAGATAACTTAGGAAACAGGTAAGATTCATTTACACAACTAGAATCCTATCTTTTAGATTTGTATTGATTAATTTAGTCTATATTCCATTCCGAAACAAAAAACTACATTAATACAAAACCCAAACTGGAAATACAAAATTGATATGTTCTTGAAAAAACTAAGTGTTCTCGCCCTTTTTATCGCCTGTTATACAGTTTCAAATGCGCAGAATAACGATGCAGCCAATGCCCAGCATCAATTGCTAAATATGCCAGCTGATATTACGTCTGGAACCGGGAAGTTTAATCCCGATCCAATGGCTGCCTGGTTTCCCAAAGCCGGACTGGGACTTTTTATCCATTGGGGCGCTATAGCCACTTATGGCGGCGGAGATATTTCCTGGTGCATGCTGGCCAATAAATCCTGGCCGGATGATGGCACCGTAACGCCCAACTTTTACTACAGCCTGATGGATAAATGGAATCCACAAAAATATAATCCTGACGAAATGATCAAACAAGCTAAAAATGCTGGTTTTGAATATGCAGTCTTGACCACAAAACATCATGATGGCTATACACTTTGGCCATCCAAACATGGTGATTTAGGAACGCAAACCAAGTTGAACGGCAAAGATTTCGTAAAACCATTTATTGAAGCCTGCAGAAAATACGGACTCAAGGTTGGGCTATACTACTCTCCACCAGATTGGTGGTTTGACAGAAACTACCGCAGCTGGAGCTACAATGGCAGTTTACTGGACATGAACCATCTGCCTATAGCTGTTTTACCTAAAAAACCAGCTGATCATGATGCCAAAAGGAAAGAAATGGTAGCCAGCCAGGTGCGCGAACTATTGACGAATTATGGTAAGATCGATCTGCTTTGGTTTGATGGTGGAGCGGGAGAAATTAGTGACAATGAAGTGCGCAAGCTTCAACCTGGTATTGTACTTAACCGCAGAAATGGTGGGGCTGGCGATTTCGGAGATTCTGAAGGCAAATTGCCAGAAAAGCGTTTTAAGGGTTGGTTTGAAACCTGCGATCCGATTTGGCCAACCAGGTGGTGGAGCTACAGCACCAATGACACTTATGACGAGGCTAGTACCGTGATCAGCAATCTGATTAAACTAAGAGCCTGGGGAGGCAATTATCTGGCCAATGTTGCACCAGATGGCAATGGCGCTATTCCACAACCGGCCTTAACAGCGATGAAAGAAATGGCATTGTGGATGAAGCATAGCAAAGAAGCGGTCGTGGATGTTGAGGGTGGCAACTACCCTGAAGTATCCAACGTGCCGGTTACCGCAAAAACCAATACGCTGTACGCCTTTGCACTGCCAGGCCATCAGGGAACCCTAAAAATAGGGACCTCTTCAGTTCCTAAAAAAGTGACATTACTCAGAACAGGCCAACCGTTGCAATTCAAAAAGAACGGCGATTACTTGTTTGTAGAGATTGCGCCAAAAGACAGGACCAGAATGCCAGACGCAGTAAAAATTGTTTTCTAGTTTTAAGGTCAAAAAATCACTATTTGCCAAATTTTTCAAATCTCATAATAAAACTCAGTTTGAAATAGCGTGTCGCCTGGTTGTTTATAAAGTCAGTATAGGAGTTTGCACCAAAATTCCTCTCGATATTGTTGCCCTGATTGAAAACATCGAATGCTGCCAGCTTGAGTTGACCAAACCTATTCTTAAACAAATACTGGTCAATACTAAGGTTAAGTAAAAAAGGATTGGCCCGGTCGAATGTGTAACCCTCATAGATGGTTTTACTGAGATTAAACCCTGCCAATAACCTCCCATTGATGATAAATTGAGCATCGGATTGAAAACACCAGGTCTTGATATCCTGTAGATTATTACTCCGCAGGGTGTACTGATTTCCACTAAACGAATAACTTGCAGTACTGGTTAGCGAAAG
The DNA here is from genome assembly GCF_032678645.1 of Pedobacter frigoris. Classification (GTDB taxonomy): domain Bacteria; phylum Bacteroidota; class Bacteroidia; order Sphingobacteriales; family Sphingobacteriaceae; genus Pedobacter; species Pedobacter frigoris_A. The sequence continues at coordinate 236,089 of NZ_JAVTSP010000005.1, read as the reverse complement.
CCATTTCTGATTTGCTGTAAATTTTAATTCCTGCGACAGATTTAAAGACTTTGCAAAGCTCTTGGTTCCCTCGGTAAAGAACACATTTCGCATATAACCTATATCGCTGCTAAAGGCGACTTTATATTTATTATTTCCAAACGGTTTAGACAAAGAAAATGTTCCGTTCAGGCTATAGTAACCATTGGCATTTTCAAATGTGGTCTGTTGTTTTAAACTGTTCAATGTATCTGGAATAATTATACTATTCATAACAATCAGGTTTTTCACCCATTCACCACCAGCCATAAAGCTCACAAAACTTCCATTTTTAGTGTTATATGATACATCAACACTGGAGCTATTTGTCGTGGTTGGCCTCAAATCTGGATTACCAATAATGATATTCTGAAGATTCGTTGCATCTCTGCCCGGTTGCAACTCTATGAGTTCGGGAAGCTCTCTCACTGCCTCAAACCTAAAACTGAGCGATTTTGAGCCATCGTCAGACATAAGAGAAAAATCAGCCTCGGGCAATATACTCCATAAATCAGTTCCAATTGGCTCAACTGCATTATTATAAATCGCACTTCTTTTTATGTAACGAGTATCGAACCCAAGATTATACCTCATTTTCCCTGAAAATACAACTAGCCCGGCAAATAGGTTCTGCTTAAATATAGACGATCTGTTTTTTGTACTCAAGGAATCTACTTTATCATAAACCAAATTGGCATTTTCAAATTTTGAATTCCTTGTGTTGGCCTGATAGGAAAAAGATGGAGTGTACCTAAACTGAAGATTCTTATAATTCATTCCCTGAGGCTTCTCAAGCGGATGACTATAGTCAACGCTGGTACTCAAGTTCAGCAACTGCTGACGGGACTCCAGCAACCTGTTAACAACAACACCTTTATCAGAATTATCCATTCCAGCCTGATAATAAGTGGTCACTTCGTTTAAAAAGTTGTCAATCGAATTTTCTGAATACCTAAGAGAAGGCTGCAGGGAAAAGAATCCGCGATTTGTTTTACCAGGGCTATACCCAAATTGGCCACTAAGCGATACATTTGGTATTAAACTATGAGAATCTCCCGTCGTCGCCAAGTCCCTTCTTATCAAACCGTTTCGGTTCAAACGGGAAAAAGTCAGCTCATCAGCCTCTTTTAATGCAGAAGAAAATCGAATAATATTGATTCCATTCATTAACTCCAGCTTTAGCTCATGCATATTGTTGACCACAGTCCCCTCAGAATAATAATTATCCAAAATACTCCCAAGATTGTTCACCGTTTCCGTAAAACTCTCGTGGTTATTATTGCTATTATTTCGCTCAAATTTATAGGTTGATTTAGCTTTCCATTTGGGACTAATCCGATCAGCATACGTAGCTTCAGAAATAATCCGTTCACTCTTCCCCGCACCGTTATCTTCAGTATTATAACCACCGGTCAACGAGATTTGCTTCGTCTTGGCCCAAATATTACCTGTTATGGCCCCTCCCAATTGGTTATTTGTTCCCCCATTGGTGGTTACAGATCCGAATTTTCCGAAATCCTTATTCGGTTTGGTTACAATGTTAATTATCTTCTCAGGTTTCCCAACTTTTACTTTTGTAAAATTTGCCAGATCACCATAATCATCTATGATCTGGATCTTAGCGACAATATGCGCGGGCAGCTTTTCTAGAAATTCTTTCACATTACCAGTAAAAAAATCTTCACCATTGACCCTAATTTTAACCAGTTTTTCACCCATTGAAGATGCATTGCCGTTATGATCAATGGAAAGTCCCGGCAATTGTTTTACCAGATCTCCCAAGCGGTCATGCTCACGCACTATGTAGGCATCCACGTTATATTCCACCGTGTCTTGTTTAAATGTTATAGGATTAATCTTTGCTTTGATTTCAACCTCTTTGAGCAAATTGAAAGCCGGCTTAAGTTCAATCCGCTTTAGCTCCACATCTGTTTTAATGTCTTCTATCGTGTAATTGCCATCAAAGAGATTATATCCCAGGCTAGTGATGGTCAACCGAAAGTTACTAAGAACCGGCTTATTAAAAACAAAATTCCCCAGGGTGTCTGTGTTGGTTTTAAAAGTATCCCTCCCCGAAATCAGCTGTATATACGCAGGTATGACTCCCTTGCCCAGGCTATCGACGACTACGCCTTTGATTTTCCGGGCTTTCTGAGCCTTGACTGTAAATGCAGGAGCAAGAAACAATAAGAGAATCAGAAGCCTTCTACCACTGACAGGGTAGCGAATATCGCCAAAGTAGTGACAAAAAGAAAAAAACTTTGAAGGAGAGCGCATAAAGTTTCAGTTGTCCAGAAAATTAACATTAATAATTGAATTAATATACCCACTTGTAAAAATTTCGCATCAGTCATAGATTTGTTTGCTTTGCGATGATGATTTGGGTTTTTTTTCATAAATTATCATCACACAAAAACAAATGAAATCATGAAAAGAACAATGCTTGCTTTGCTTGTTCCCTTGCTTTGCTACATGCAAAAAGGGACGGCGGCTACAACTGTCGTAAACGACAGCCTCTCCAAAACCAGTATCTTCCTTAAGGACAGAAACATCTATTACCAAAAAGTATTTACTTCTAATCTTTCTAAGGATGAACTGAGCGACAAAGTTGCCGTTCACCTCAGTACCATACCCTACTACAAACACAAAAACGACAGCTATTTTACTGAGGGTGATTTTATTGGGTATTTATCCAACAATACTTTCAAAATCAACAGACCACTCACGTTTTTTAACGTGCCCACGCTCCTGCATTACCCCATGGACGCAATGGTGGCCATACAAGTTAAAGACAACAGGTATAGGGTTACGGTATCAGAAATGGCCTTTAAAGTCACAAAAACGGACTCCATACGTACAGTTACAAAAAGATACCCGCTGGAAGGCGAAGTCACCAGAAAAAGTGGCTCTGAGATCAAGCCGTCAAAGCAAAAAATCCTTGACACGATGGAGCAATATTTTACAAATCTGTTTGACCTTGGTAAATCAGCGATTGCCACAGATTTTTAATCAGAAAGCTGCATGGAGGATTTATGCTCCATGCGGCTTTAATACTCTTTATCCCTGATTACCATAAAATATTCCTTATCTTTTTTCTCCATTTTCACTTCATACTCCGGCCATTCCCCATCAAGGCTTTTGTGCATCAATACATAAAAATCATCCTGATGATCATAAGGGACTACCAACTTATAACAATATAGCCGCTTCAGTTTCTCAGGCTGACGAACATCAATGATGACTTTCTCCTGCTCACCAGCTTTAAAAGAAGAGTCATCAGGCGGTGCCAATCTCAAAGCAATGGCATACAATTGCGGAATGGTATAATTGCGGACAGTAATCATCTTCCCCCGCATAAACTCGTCTGCACTAATGCGACAACTACTCTTATAACCAGACTTATACCCTGTAAAAGCATAGATGTGAGTCCGGGTAGTTCCAGGCTTAGGACAATTCTTTTTATTCTGCCCGTAGCAAAAATTCAGGCAAAGCGCGGCCACTACGACCAGTTGTATCGTTTTTTTCATAGCTGATATGTTTGTTTATTTCCCTCTTTTCGCGGTAAGCGGATACTATACAGAATCTGAAAGTGGGATTTTGGCTTTAAGCGACTGATTACCTGGGCTACGGAATCAAAAGTCGAATGTTGTAAAAACGCAAAAAGCGCGAACCCCACTTACCGCTATAGAGGTCCTAGGAGACCGTGCAACGAATAAGCGGAGCCCACGCTTTTATAGCGTGAGCACCTTTCACTTATCCTCTCGTTGCGATGAAATTTCCTAGGTTTCTATAGCGAGACTCTTAAGTGCTAAATGCTCCAAATATTTTGAAGATTTTGCAAATGTATAATATTAGCTTATCACATACATATTTTGTTTTTTCAAACTTATGTATTTAACCAAATAAAACCAACAATATCTTAATAATTAATTTTATTGAATAATTATACGGAATTTTGGATATTATCTCAAAATATTGAGATTTAATACGTATGTTCAATCAAAGCAATTTTAAGTCATGGACGACATTATTGGTATAATTATCGAATTCATTAGAGAGCTACATTTACGGTATATGAAAGAGCGGACTAATGATGCTGCTAAATATCTCGTAATAAATAGTTCAAACATGTGGGGGCTTTGATCTGTTGAACTAGAACAAAATCTACGACAATGGAAAACATACACGATAAGAATAAAGATCTGAAAGAAAACAATACTCACCCTGAACCAAATGCCGATCCGGGTGCTGAAATCGAAACAGTGATCCCGAATGCAGAAAAAACTGAGCCATCAACTGAAAACACTCCTGAAGCAGCAAAAGCTGCTGCCGGATCTGATCAGAAAACTGCTGACAAGGCTGATCATACTGACGATACCGATCAGCAAGATCAACCCGAAATAACGGAGGAAGAAAAGGATCAACCGGAGATAACTGAAGAAGAAAAAGATGAACCTGAAACATCCGACAATGAAGGCGGAGAAAGCACAACGGACGAGCACGGGATAGAGACCATTAGTCCTTAATCTTCCTTTACAAGGATATTTACTATGTTTGGCTGATATAACACCTAATTTCATGCACTCACTCCATATCACTGAACACGATCATATAACATTTCAATTATATGAAGCATCAACCAATCCAATGAAGAAAAAAACCCGAAGGAAGTCATTTATTTTTCTTCTGGTAATAGGTGTTTTCATGGTTTCTTTCGGACTTGTGCAAAAAGACAATTTCCTTCTCTATTATGGATTGACATGGACCCTACTAGTTTTATGTTTTGGAAATATCTACATTAAATGGAAACATAAAAGACATTACACCAAGCATGTAAAAAACAGGTTAGAAAACTCATCTGGCGGATTTGTACAAGTTGAGATTGGCGATGAGCGTATCAGGGTGATAGATGATGCTTCCGACAGTTCTGTAAAACTAAGTGAAGTTAGATCGGTAGATGAGATTCGGGATATTTACTTCATAAAACTGAGCCCAGGGCAAGTGCTTGTTATTCCTAAAACCATTCCTGAGTTAAATAAGGAGATAGAGGCTATCATCCAAAAATTCAATATCCCACATATTCAGCAACTCGACTGGAAATGGTAATTAAAACAAAATACGAACAAACCAAACTATACAAGCTTTCAAATCTTTAATTTTTATTAAAAATTCTAAATGAAACACTTTCATTATTTTCTCTTATTAGCGTTCACATTCTTATACTCTTGTAAAAAGGACAACCAAGGCGATGGCAAATGCAAGGTTACTTCAATCGGATACACATTCAATTCGCAAATCCACAGCGATGGTATCGTGAATTATGACGAACATGGCAATTTAAGTGGGATGACTTCTTCATCAGAGGCCACTTTTCCAAGTTTTTCTCTTGAGTATTTACAAGACACAGTTAAAATTTTCTCAAGGGAAAATGATTACATATATCCTTTAAATGCGCAAGGTAAAGTAACTAAAGTGCTCTTTCAAGCAATCTCCTTCAATTATGGCAGTGATGGATTTATTGAATCCATGACAATAGATAGAGATCGATTAAAGTTTTCTTACCACGAAGGAAATCTTGTCAAAATTACCCAGGAAAAGTACTTGCCGTATTTATTTAAGACAACATTTACTTTTACTTATAATCTGAATGAAAAAGCTGTAGATCTGCTCAGCGCTACAAACCCTTTGTACTATAGTTTGCCACATCCGATACTGCTTCCCAACACACGATATTTTGGAAATACCAGTAAAAACCAACTGAAATCTGTGGAAATATTGACAGAAGACACATATTATCAGACCAAACAAGTAAGCACATACAATTTATCTTATAAAACAGAGTCGAAAAAAATTACTTCTCTTCATCTTATCGAAAATATCCTTGGCAAAAAATCCGATAAATTATATGACTTCAAATATGAATGTGAATAGTTTTATGCATAAATCTCTCGTTCTGTTATTCGCTGTCATCACCTGCATTTCGCTCAGTGCCTGTACTTCGAATACAGAGATCAACAGTTCCACGATTATCGAAGCACCTATATTGCTAGAACCGCTTACAACAGAGAAAATAGATCAGACTCCAGACTCGGCTCTTGTGTGGCTTGTGTTTCAGCACATCTCTCGGAGTATACCAACTGATTCAGATCAGGAGCTGGCTTACATTCTTTCTCTCCCCAAGCCACAACAGGCTATTTATGTTAGTTGTGTACTTGAGAATGAAGTAAACAATGGCGGCTTTAACCAGTTCTACTACAATCCAAGTGGGCAATTTACCAAGTTGGTGCCCGATGCATTAAAGCTGATTGGCGCTACTCAATTTGCAGCACTAACTCAAGCCGCGAATGAAGTGTACGAAAAGGAAAAGGAGCACATTACCAAGCATCAGGATGGCACAACTGAAGGCTTTAGTAAGTCATATGAAGACAACCCTCTAGATAAATTTGATGATCAGTTTTACAAGCTTAAGGAACCGCTTGGGGAATTACAAATTGCTTTTATCAGGAAAAACAAAGAGGCCTTTGTAACACGGGGAACCAGGTAGGTATCTACACCTGTTTCTTCAGGTACTAAGCCAATTGATTCTGAAGGTTGGTTGCACACAGCAATTCTTAACCTGAAAATGCTTAAAATAGATTTATGAAACGCGCTTTTGTTTGGATAATTATTGCCTGCCTAATTTATGGATGCTCTGCAAGAAAAGAGGTCTACTTACCCTTCTACAATCTAGGCTATTCTGCCAGTAGGTTGTTTCCGATCGCAATGAGCGATTCAAAATTTGCATGCCGGATATGGATTAATAATGGAACATCCGTCGAGCGCATCATTTCACTTTCGAGCGATGATGACTCAGAGAATGTTGGCGAAATTTGCAAAATTCCTGCTTTTAAAAGAAAAGTGTCTAAAATTGAAACCTCTCCCATCATGCCGATCAGTGGAATGGCTGATTTTATCGACAAAATAGATTCCCTGGATTTAATGAATTACCGGAGTCAGGAGGACACAGCTTTTAACGCGCCGATGCATCGACCTTTTTCTTTGTATGTGGTGGAGATAAAACGCGGACACCGTTACAATTGCTTTAAATTTCGCACCCAATTTCCAAACGAGGAAAGCGATACGAGTAAATACTCGAGACTACAGCTCTTTATTCTTGAACAATTTATTGCTGGTTTTAAATAGCAATACAATTTGATCACAAAGGTTATTGATCACCTTATACCTTGACTTAGGTAACCTGGATAATTTCCAAGCAACTGTCTTTTCTCCTATAGCACCTTTGATCCGAGCTTTATAAATCGCGTAAATCGCAACTGGAATAGCTAAGAGAATAAAAGGCCAAAAGTTCGCTATAAGTTCTAACATCATATCTATGGTTTGAAGACTAATATCTACCGCTTTCCATATTTAAAATAAGATAGCAACCGTTCAATAAGAAATCCATAAATCAAGGCATTTACAGCCAACAAACCCAAGAAAACAAACCATCCACTGTCTCCCATAATATTCCAAAATAATGGATGTGTAGGGAATCGAAGAATATAGAACAACTTGGAAAATGCCAATACCCAGAGACTACCTCCATCTGTACCCTCATCTACTGTACCAGCAGCTATCAGACTAACTGCTGTTAAAAGCAGCAAACTGATGGTTGTGGTAAGTAGAATTTGAATATTTATTTTTTTCATTGTGTTAGTGTCTGACTACTTTTATATCTCCCTACCATAATAATTCCGAATCCCATTAATCCATCTTTTTTCTCTACGCTTAACGTGTCTCCATTTTGCAATGTGCCGCCAATTGATTTAGGAACTCTTATTCTGATTTCTTCTCCGTCCAGCGTAACGAGTACTCTGGAGATATTTCTCCCTTGCAATGGGTCACGGATTGTCACAAGTGATTCATGCTTATCGACCTCATAAGTCCTATTGGCAAAACTTGCGAAAGAAATAGTCAACAGGATTATTGGAATAAGAATTGTAAAAAACCCTCGCCAGCGCAACTCTTCAATTAGATTCTTTTTGTATATCAGTATTATTATTCCAATTGTTAAAATTAGGCCAAATGCGATGAAGAGTGAAAGGAACACTATCGGTGATAATAAATTGAATATTAAGTTTAGCTCTAAAGCAAACCAAAAAATACTCAGGGCTAAAAGAATCTCAAAGACGACGTAAACCTTCGGTTTCTTCTTAGCTATGTTTTTATTCCCAATTAGTGAGAGGTTTGAAAAAATGTCAACAACGTCTAACAAACTCATCTGATTATTTTAAATAAACCATCCAAATTATCGTACTTTCCAAACATTTTTTGTGCGTCGCGAATAAATATATAGAATTTCAAGTGGTTAAATATAAGCCCTAAAAAAATAACTAACGACCAGCATTACTGGAATGATGGTTAAATAGTATAAAGCAGCTTGAAAGGCAAGCTTGTGATATTTAGATACCGATGTTACCTTATGATTGTTATATGCGATAATTCCCATTAAAATCGGTGCAAGGATGATTAAATAGAAAGCCCCTAATGCAGCCATACCCGAATACTTCCAAAACAGGGCAGTTAACAAGGACATCAGTAAACCACCATAAGTAATAAATAATATAAAAAAATCAATCCCTAGCTTAGCTAGATTCTCTTTTTTAAGCTTAGCCAATAGGCGCAGGTAAATTATGAGCCCTATCAAAGGCAATATCAGATGGATAAAGAGAACGATAAAAATATTTCCTAATGACATTTGAGTACCGAGAATTTCAATTAGCAATATCATCATTTGGCTTACTTAACTGTAAACTTCCTGACGATGAAGATATCTGCAAAGTAAATATTTCCAGTCAATTTTCATAAGCCTGGTCAACGCAATCCCTCCGGCAGTAAAGCAACACTGATACACACACAATTCACTCTGGATGCTCCTTGCTTTAACTTAAGTATAACATGTTATTAAGAATTCCTTAATCGAAAAAAGTTCACAAATGCTAAATTAAAATTGATTTTTGCGGTCATAATTTTACAAATACTAATATTTGGTCACAATGAAAAAGAATACATTTTTAATTATTGTCAATATTTTATTTTTTTCGCTAACTGCTATCGCTCAAACAGGTTCTTTAAAAGGACGGGTTCTGGATGCAAGATTCCCTCTTCCAGGTGCCACGATAAAAGTTGACGGAACTCAAAAAAACGTGACTACAGATTTTGATGGAAATTTCACCATCACGGGTATTACTGCCGGAAGCTACACAATTACGGTGGGGTACCTTGGCTACGAAAAAAGAAATGAAAGCGTCAAGGTCGAGTCCGGCAAAATAACCATTGTTCCAGACATGCTGTTGAAACCGATCTCCCAAGATTTAAACGAGGTTGTGGTTTCATCAAACGGTGGTAAGCGATTGAGCGAAGCCAAAGCATTGAACATTCAAAAAAATGCCGTCAATGTATTGAATGTTATTGCTGCAGACGGTATAGGAAAATTGCCCGACAGAAATGCAGCCGAGGCGGTGCAGCGCGTACCCGGTGTATCTATTGAACGTGATCAGGGCGAGGGCCGTTATGTTGCGGTAAGGGGGTTGCCGGCAGAATGGAGTTCCACTACATTGAATGGCAACAGACTGCCGACGGCCGCTGATGAAGGCGCAAGCAGGGCGACTGCTTTCGACTTTTTTCCTACAGAAATGATTGGTTATGTTGAAGTAGCAAAGGCGCTTACTCCGGATATTGATGCAGATGCCCTTGGTGGAAGCGTAAACTTTATCACCAAGACGGCTCCATCAAAATTTACACTCGATGCCACTGTCGGAGCTGGTTATAACGCAAAGTCTGAAAAGGGAATTTACAGCGGATCCCTATTATTGGGCGATAAAAGTAAGAACGGAAAGTTTGGTTATATATTAAACATTGCACAATGGAACCGCAACTGGGCCTCTGATAATTTTGAAGCGAGGAGATCAGGAGATGAAGGTGTTTACCGTCTGGAATTGAGAGATTATACAGGAAAAAGAAAAACAACGGGTGTTAATGGAGGTTTTGAGTTCAATCCTACTGATAAAGATAAGCTCTTTGTGAAGCTGAACTATGGCAAACTATTAGATGAGGAACTGCATTATAAACAACGCATTCGCTTCGATAAATTCAACAAAACGACCAATAATGGCCGAATTGAACTTCAGAATATCTATAATGAATTAAATTTTGACTTTTATGGCGGAGAAATTGGAGGAAAACACATCGGTAGTAAAGGAATTCTAGACTGGAGCGCTGCACACTACAGCACTACCTTTTATTATGGAAACGTGCCTGACGCTAAAAACAACAGTTATTACTCTTTATTTTTCAAGCAGGATGGCGTTGGCTTTAACCCTGCGTTCATTCAGGATAAAGGTAACGGACCAAGGGCATACTGGAATAGTGACGGTGGCATTATGAACAATGACAACATGTTCGACTATTTATCGACTCCAAATTTCCAGACCACAGCTGGACAGATGAATTTTACTACTTTGGAACTCTATAAAGTTGGCGTAAAGGAAAGGGATAATATTGTTGCAACCTTAAATTATGAACTCACTGCTAATGATAATCTTACTTTTAAGTTTGGCGCCAAATTTAGAGACAAAGACCGAAGGGCAACGTTTTCCGATGAATTTTACAACTGGACAGGAGCGGGCGCTGTACCTAACTTAGCATCGTATGGACAGTACAATATTTATCAGCCCGGCGGTAAAGAGTATCTCAATGAACTAAACACGAACATTGGTGACAGCTTCGGGCCCGTACTCTCCAAAAATGGGATGAACCAGTTTTACCATGATAATTTCAGCAATGGCAACCTGGCATTGGCTGAAGGAGACTCGGAAATCCTGGCAAATGGTGGTGGCCTCGGTAGAAATTTTGATGTAGATGAAACCCATACTTCAGTTTATGGCATGGCTACTTATAAGATAAACGATAAATTTACTTTTTTGGGAGGTTTAAGAGCTACAAATACGCACACCAAAGTTACCGGTTACCAATATGACGTGACTGATATCAATCCGAAAGGCCTGCTGTCGAAAGTGATAAAAACCAAGGATTATTGGTCTATTCTTCCGATGCTTCACTTTAAATATACACCGGAGGAAAACACCAACTTAAGATTTGCTGCGACAAGAACTTTTACAAGGCCTGATTTTGGATATCTAGTTCCCGGGGGAACTTACCTGGCTGCAGACAATGAATACGATGGCGGTAACCCTGACGTGGATCCAACCTATGCTTATAATTTTGATTTGATGGCTGAACATTATTTTGGAAAGCTTGACGTGATTTCCGCAGGAGTATTTTATAAAGTTATCACCGATCCAATCTTTATGGATACAAGACAGGGTGACATCAACGGACATACAGGTGTTGAGATTTCCCAACCCCTAAACGGTGACAATGCGTGGCTCTTCGGTATAGAAGTCAGCGGCAACAAAAAATTTGATTTTCTTCCTGGCTTCCTGAGCGGGTTCGGAGCTCAGGCAAATTACACTTTCACTAAATCTGAAATGACTATTCCAGGCCGTTCAGGTAAGACCAGCTTGCCAAGGCAGGGAGATCATCTGATAAATGCACAGCTATACTATGAAAAAGGGAAAGTCAATGTAAGGGCTGCGTACAATTTTAAAGCAAAATATATTATCGAACACGGCACCACGGGGCTTAAAAGGGATGACGTGTATTACGGTGACTATGCTGCGCTGGATGCAAACATTTCCTTTAGGCTTACCAACCACTTTACCATATTTGCCGAGGCAAACAACCTATTAAACCAGAAACTGGAATACTATTATGGAGATGATAGCAGACCAAAACAGGTGGAACTTTATGGGATAAGGGGACAACTGGGGCTCAAATGGAGTTTATAAGTTAAAGGGGGGCTGGCGATAAGAGCTGGCCCTCTCTTTTTCACTGCTCATATCCCCTGCCATACCATCCTTGAACAAATAAGACACTGCTGCATTTGTTCTATCCTATTTACTTTGATTTTATTTTTTATATTAGTCTACCATCTTCTATGGCTAGATTATGCATCGGGTTTCAGTTTCTTCCTGACCCGATAGCTGGAGATTAATCAATTAGAATATGAATTATATACATCTTTCTTTACTATTTTTTTTTACTTGTTTAAATCTTAGTAAACAAACCCCCGAATTAGTAACTAAGAAAGTGATGGTTATTCAAGTGTATGGTGAATTGCTAAAAATCAACAACCATGGACCAGTTCCTGTTGATTATTGGGGTTTTTATATTTCTCTGTTTGCTCCAAAACCTGGTGCTTTGAAACCAATTGTTTTAGGGAGTTTTGATGATAAAATAAATAAAAACAAAATTTTCGCATGGGATATTGATGCCAACGCGTTCTCGAATGTTGAGAGAAGATATCAAATTGTCAGACCAAGAACCGGACCGCATCTTATATTGCCAGATATGAGAGAATTTCCCGAATGCAAAACCTATTATCAATTAATTGAAAAGCCACGCACTGCTGTGATGTGGACAGCTGATGCTATATGCAAGAAATACACGAAAGAGGTTAACGGAGCAGTTGTTGATAGTATATTTATGGTTCAAAGTTTAAAAAACCTTCAGCCCTTGGATGATTTTGTAGATGACTCATTCTGTAAAATACAATGGAGATCTAAGAAATAATTATGAATGGAGTTTGACTGTGAGGTTATATTTTTCTTATTCAAAGCCCTCCCAAATACACACTATCACTTACCTCTTTCCTGTTTACCGCCACAAAAGAAATATACAGCTCCATACCCCCTGCCATACCATCCGGTAAAGCCAACACAACAGAACCGCTGCTCCTTACGGCAGTACCAATCTCAAACACCGCCTTGGCCAATCCCGGGAAATACGCCATTACCATCACCTCATCGCTGGGCAAAGAAAACGGAAACGAAGGATCATAAGACCAGCTAAAACGTAATCCCTCCGGCAACAAAACAACACTGGCATTCTGCGCCGGAGCCAATACACCCCGCGACACCAAAACCCTCGAATAGTCCATCTCCAAAAAAGGGTACGAACCCTTCACAGCATACCTCAACAAATAAGACACCGCCGCATTCTGCGGAAACATGCCCGATTCCTGCGCCTGCACCGCATACCCCACATTGATAAAAGGCATGATGGGTTTCAGAAACGCATTCACTACAGACATCCGCTGCCAACCCGCCAACTGCGCCACAGAAGGAGAAACACTGCGACCGATGCGCCGTACCACCTGCCTGCCCATCAACTTATAGAAAACCAAGTTACCCAACCTGCCGCGATAATCGCCAAAGGGGCCAAAATCTACACTACTCATGGCTACACAATTACATAACTTGCATACATCGTATCACTCTGCCCCTTTCCCTCAGCGGCCGAGTAGCTCATATAACCATGCAACCTATGGCCAGCAATGCCGGGCGGCAAAGTAAAGAAGTAGATTTCCTCGTGCCTCCTGGCAGCATCACGCTCCACATAAAAAAGCTGGGCATCCTCATCATAGAGCAGAAACGTACCCAGATCCATCTGATCAGCCTGCGTGCCAGCAGACCAGCTGAATATCAGCGAGCCCCCTTCATCCATCATGATCACCGTGACAAGGTTCGTCAACACCGCTCCCTTGCTATAGCACAATTCCGAGCAATCGATCAATGGCTCCGTACCATTATACACAATAGCATGCCTCAGGTTATAACTCACCGCAGCACTAAAAGCCGTTTGGTGCTTTTTGTACTTGCGGAAACCCAATGCGATCAGCTCCTTAATGGGCGACAAAAAACTCACCATCATAGGCAGCACCAGCAATTGAGCAGGCAACGAATCCCTGTTCATCCTGCCACTCTTGCGGTACGATGCAGTGATCACAGATTGCCCATTTACTTTTCGGCCTACCAGGGCACCAGTCTTTCCGCGGAAACCACCAAACAAACCATCATCTAAAATTCCCATCACATCATTGATTTAAGTAAAAGAAAAGACCGGCAGCACACATCGCCACCGGTCTGTAAAAGAAGGTCAAGCCACAGTTACCTGACCCAGGTACGCACTGTCGCTCACCACCTTACCATCCGCAGATACCGCGCTGATCCAGCAAGAAACCATGTCGCCCGTAAAATCGGCTGGCAGTGCCAACGTGTAAGTGAGCGCAGAGCGGGGTACTACCTGCATCAGCCCTACAAAGGCGTCCTTCGCCGGATTGTACACCAGTACCGAGATCCGGTCTGTCGCCGCACCACCACCCATACCCACATTAGCCAGCCATTCAAACACCACAGCCCCCGCAGCGCTAGCTACCTCGGGGATGTAAGGCGTATCCAAGTGACCCTTGCTCAGCACGATCTTCGTGTAATCGATGGCAAAAGGAAACACCTTGGCTACCGCATCGTAGTTTTCCCTGAAGGCATAGTTGAAGGCCGACTGCTTCTCCTTCTTCACGTGTTTAAAACCCACCTGCAGAAAACTATTGATCGGCCTGATGAAGTCGATCATGACCCTGAAGATGCTGCGCACATCCAATTGAGACTGCGTGGGCGGCTTAGTAGACGGATACGGCACACCCGTAATCACGTTTTGTCCATTTACGCGGTGCCCCACCAGCGCTCCAGCTTTTCCCTGGAAACCGCCAAAGGCACCTAAATGTTGAATTCCCATAATCATAAGAATTTATTGTGAAACCATTGAGTTAATTGTGAGCCAAATCTAAATTCGGTATTCACAAAAACCTAATAGACTGCAACTTATGACAACAATTGATATCATTTGACAACATTTGACAACAATTCCAGAGCATCATTACCCTTAAGTCGCCACTGCACATCAGCTATATCCAGGCGAAAACAAGCGCAGTACTCCCGCATCGTCACCTCCCCATAAGGGGCTATGTTAAAGTGTTTTCTTACGAATTGCAATTTCCGCTGAGCGGTACTAGGACTTACATTTGCCAGTTCCTCCACGTCTTTTATAGAGATAAATAAAGAGCATGTTTTCATAATTCTTTAGGTTTGATGATTTCTTCATACCCAAAAATAAAGCGGAGGCAGGATCAAAAAAATGAAACTATTTTAATTAATCACGAAGCAACTTCACAGTATCCGACCAAGCATTAAACATCCTGAACAACACACCAATTATAATCCATCCCTGGTCATTCGCTTTTTCTGATTTACCTAAATATTACCTAGTTTTAAATAATATTATAAACGCATTTTATGAAGTCATGACGCCTGAAGAAAAAAATGAAATATTAAGTACTTATAAATGGGTCAAAGTCCCGAAGTATGTTGACGACGAAAATCTATCCTGGGAAGAACGTTACAAAAGATTGAATGACCATCACATCAAAGAAACTACATTTCTAATCGAAAAGATCAGAAGCATCGTTGCATTAGATGTATTATAATCATATAACCCATTAGGATTTTAATATGCACACTCCTTACCAGAATAGACTCGGACACGAAGCTGATTTTAAAGTTAAATATCGTTTTTATTTAGCTGAAGAAGGCGGACGAAAATATACACCACACCAAGGTTACCGTTCTGACTTCTGGTACTACCACCCTTCACACGACGGGACTAATCAATTTTTCATGATCTGGCCGGAGTTTCTGGACGAACGCGGAAATGTAATTTTGGAAGAGCAAGGCTCAGTTCCTTTATCTGGCATTGCACAAATGTGGATCATCAATTCTGAAACGCGAAACTACCATAATGATAAAATTGTCTTAGGTCTGAAAGGCTATTTCATGGAAGTACCAAGACGTGTAGCAGAATGCGAGGTAATTGAAATAGGTAATTTGAAAATGTAAATTATGAATATACGTACTGGATTGAGAATTTTCAGAAGTTTAAATAATCTATTATATTTATAATGGAAAACACCTAGCCCATGTCAGCATTATTCGGATTGATAGTAGAATTTTTAGTTTGGTTCATTTTTGAAATGCTGATTGGAGCAATCGTTGAAGGTTTTAAGGCAGTATGTAGGGCATTCTTCCCTGCCCCTACCAAGCTAGCTCCCACAAAACGTAACATTAAGTTTAAGTTGACGCCCAATAAGTAACAGCCATCAACCCATATCGGCTCTAAAAAGCCATTGATTCCATTATATAACTCACCTCATCCCCTTTATGGCGTATACAAAATTGGAGCTCTAGCTTAGCGAGCTCCTCATCAAGTATTACTTAAAATATGTCTAATATAGATGGATCCGACCAAAGATCAAATTTATCTAAAACAACAATCAGTCTGTCTGATTCTTCTTCCCGTTTTAGGAGATATATCAAAAGATTGTCAGATGTACCGCCATTTCCTTCAGATGTCAAAGATTTTATGGCAGATATATCTTGCTTTTCAAAAATGCTTTTAACATCGCTATAATTAGCCTGTCGGTATTCGATCGAATTTAAAAATTCCAAGGTAACTGAAATGTCGGTTGGGATTTTCAAGCGCTCTCTTAGTTCAGTCAAAATAATTTCATCAAATTTATGCATTGTGTACATAATAATAATTTTCGCAATTGTAATTATATTCGATGCACGGGCAAAGAACCAACAGTTGCTTTACCAACTATTTTATCGTACCAAAAAATCCTTGCTTTTTCAGGTGTCGTCTTTGTATTGTATGTCTTGGGTAATTCTTTGTCCTTGGAAAACCTTCCAACTAATTTTAATGTAAGAGGAAGAGTCTGTCCATCCCATAAATCATTTGCATTCACCAATGTCTTATTAGTTGGTTCAAGATAGAATCTTTCTACAAATCCAAGATTTAAGTACCAACTAACCCACGCAGCCAAATCAACACTTCTAGATCGTTTGAACTGAGCTGACATCAAGCTGTTATCTATTATTTAGTAGTTTTATACCCAATTTCTTGAAGTACCCAAGTTGAATCGACCAATTTTAAATCATAGATAATCGACTGAACTCTATCCAATTTACTCTTGTTATTAAAAACTACCTTTGCGCGATTACCATCAACTATTTCTTCAATATTATAATCAAAGTAGCTAAATTGATTACTAAATTTTTTATCTCCTGCTAATTTATTGCTGGCTGTAACTATATCTTTCCAATACTTTTCAGGTGTAACTGAAAGTTCTTCAGCATATTTCCCATATAACTTATTAATATCCTGATATTTTTTTGCTTCATTAAACTCACCAGCATTTTCTGATGATTGTAATTGTATAATTGAAACTAAAGGGGAATTAATTTTGGAAACTTTGTTATTACAACTTACTAATAACGTCAATAAAATTAAAATTTTAATTTTGTACATCATGCTAATTTGTCCTGTTTTGTTTTCCATAATACTCTTTATTTTAGTACTCCATTATATTAATTATTTGGAAACCAACCAACATTATCTTTAATATTGAGATTTTTAGCTAGCCAGCTAAGTCTCAAAAGCCCTACTATCTTTTCATCCCAGTCAAATCCATTAATTTCTACAAATTCAATTTCACCTTCTTTAAACCGCATAAATGTATCATTGTCAATCCAATATCTTTTACTTCCAGTTATGATTGGTGTCGATATACCTTTAATGTAAAGTGTTAAACTATCATACTAATCTGCAATACTTTTAGATTTCAATACCTGAAAACTATAAAAAGCGACCATTATCAATAAACCAGAAAGAATTGAAGACATGGAATAGCCTTTATTCAAAAACCCTATAAGTCCAGCTTCAGACATATTCATTAATGGAAAATTAGGTGAAAAAAACAGAAAAGATAATTCATATAAAAGCATACTAAAAATAAAAAAAATAATACGCCTATTGTCTCTCAAATATTTCTTAAGAAAATGAAAAAACACAATTGAAAATAAGAACTGTATTAATGAAGCCAACATTACCGTCAATGGAGTCATGCCAACTTCTCCTCCGCTATAGTCACTCATAGTAACATATGATATAAAAATACCAATTGTCAAGATGCTTTGTAATAAAAACCAAATGATCATTTTTAAAAATTTAATTCGAGAAAAATTGTTTTAATTCCCATTTGAAACCAGGACGTCTTCTTGTATATTCTTCGTTAAATCTTGTTTCCTTAAAACTTCGTCTTCCACTATCAGCTTCAAAGTAAAGATATAGATCCTTTTTAACCTTATTTTGCCCAAAGACAGAATAAGCACCCGCAGCACCGAAAAAATGAAACTATTTTAATTAATCCCGAAGCACCTTCACCCTTTCCAACCAATCATTACACCTCCTGAGCAACATACACTGATCCGTAGTATCCACACAAGCATGCACCCTATACCTGAGGTTCCTATCCGCATCCAGCAATACTTCAAACAGCTTCCTATCCTCCTCCCTACTTGTTGGAAATACCTCATCTATCAAAGGATCTATCATCCTGCACAGCGCAAAAAGGTGTTTCAAATTCAGCTGATTGGGTCTATACGAAATACTGACCTCTATATACACCAGGCAGATTTGTACCATTGCCTGGCTCAGCATAGACGCCATCACGATCCCATTTTCCTCTTCCGTCACATCAGCCGCTGCTTCTACCAAGGCTACTGCCCTATTGTACCTGTTGTACCAAAGCTGTGTTTTGTGCAACAACACTTGTTTATCATCCAATTCCGGAATAGCAAACCCGACCGATTCCGCCCCATAAATCAATTCCCCCTTGCGCAGCAGTTCATGGAAAAAGAGCTGATTATCCCGCAAAGCATCCTGTACATCTTTTACACTGTGCATCAGCAAGGTCACCCCTTTGATGATGCCCTGCACATTCAATACCTCTGATGTACAAGGAGCATCGCAGATCACCAGCAGATAGTAATGCACCTCTACCGGCTCTTTCTCAGCAGAGGAGAACATGCCTAATCTAACATCCGCTTTCGCATACCTCGCCAGTTTATATATCTGCACTACCGGAACCAAGTCGCAGATTCTAGCGATGATCAGATCCAGCGGCTTTTCTTCTTTAAAATCTGATACCATTTGCTCATACATCCTCAAAACCAGGCTTTTCACCAGATCCGCTTTGGCGGATAGCCTTTGCAATTGCTCCTGACTGATTTCATAATCCACCTCATAACGGACCGAGCGATAGGCCCCATCCAAAAGTGTAAGCAAAGCCATCTCGGCTTCATCCTCCTCATTAAAAACAGCACCCAGTTCCCTGAGGTAGCCTTTCATGAGGCTCTGATGATGACGGATGGAATGTATGGCTTTATCCCTGCCTATAACCAGTAACTCTACCGTCCGGTAACTGAGCTCTACTACCTGATGCAGCATAAAAGCGGCTAAATCATACTTGGCCTGATCAAAATAGAATTGAAAACCCTCTCCAAAACCTGTTATTTTCTTCCATTCCTTTTCAAAGTTGCGCTTTGCTTTTTTCAGTACCGCTTTGGCGGTCATATCGGCAGACAGCAACTCAACAATCCCTTCCGACTGGTACAGCAAATTCTCTTCCTTGCAAATCGTATAAAAAACCATGCTACCATAATGCAATGCGCGTTTGATCTCCTGTACGGTGAATACAGTGAAGCTGTATTCATGATAATCGGCCATGATCATACCGATCAATAGCTTGGCCTCCGCGGTGTGGATTTTACTAACCCTGGGAAGCACGATGGTCAGTTCCTTGACCTGGCTTTCCTGAGCATTGTAATGATGACTGATATAGATGCGCTCTACAGGCATCAGTTGCGTTATTCTATTGATGAAATCATGCTGGTTCAGCATGTTGGAGGTTAGAAGGTTGTTTGGGTTTGCCATAAGCTCATTTTTAATGGTTAAAAAATGAGTCTCAGAGGGATTTAGAAAAGCTCGCTTTCATTTCACCCAACAGTAAGTACTGGACTTGATAAAACGAAGATGCGCTATAGCGAACTCTAAAAACCGATCAACCAGGCTTCTCAGGACCTTGAGCACGGATTTACAATAGAGCCCATAACACTATAGCGCACCTTCAAAAGTACAACAAATATTGTCATGGGCATTAATCTATTGTCCCGGCTCTATAAATCTGAGAATTTGGTTGCGAGACTCTTGAATTAATACCTCAATTAAGAAGTAGTGATATGTTGTTGTATTTCTTTATTTCATTGGCTATTGACTTTTGTTTTTCTTTCCATCTTTGTGAGGATAAAACAAATTTACGAAAAGTAACTAAAACAACCAAACATTTCTTTTTGATTAATATTTTGTAATATATTTAAGAATATTGCACACCATTTCAAGAATTTGGAACAATATCTAATAGTTTACAATGGGAATTGTGTATTTCAGGAAAGTAACTATTTATTTTTCTCCAACTGGCATCATAAGGATTTGAAGAGTAGCGAAATATCCACCTGATATTTACGTACATGCGAATACAATTTATAAGGGGCGGAAAATAATCTCTAAATGAAATCCATTCAAATAGCGAAGTGAGGTTATCATTGAAATAATACCTCAAAGCGATGTATTTGCGAGTATTAAATATGCTTCTAATCCAACGGACTGCCAAATTGCTAAAACAAAAGGCACCCCTGTTGGGCATAAATGCTGCTAAACAGTCGAAAAGTATCGTGATAGCATTAATAAAATTGGTATAAAATGTCTTAAAATCTTGCGTAACTGTAAATATGCTGATAAACCGCAAAGCTTTTTAAGTGTACTTCTTCATCGCTATACCTTTCTTCAGGAAGCCAAAGTAATTGGTCGTAGATAGTGGTTTTTATACTAGCTTTTAATTCTCTGCTTTCCTTCCAACCCGGAATATTCAACTTTTCTTTTTGTAAGATTTCCAGAGTGTCTTTTGCGACTTTTTTCACTTGTTCTTTTTCCTCCTTATTGAGTTCTTTATTTTGAATTAATAAATCAAAAATGGATAAAGTAGGTTCATCTAAATTTTCGCGATAAGCTCTTTTTTCTTCTTGACTTAGGCTTTGGATGAATGCCGTTAGTTGTGCAAAACTACGTTTTAAAGCTTCTGCATCCTTCCCATTGTTATATTCTTCTACAATTTCTTTGTAGCGCTCATAAAATTCCAAACGCAAAGGATTTTCCCTAAGCATCTGCTCCAATTTTTGCTCTACTGCTTTATTCAAATCATACACCAACTCATTTTTTCGCGACACTTTTTCAAAGGCTTTTCGTAGTGCATCTACATTCAAATTAGATAGATCTATTGTAACATTTAGTGGTTCAGAAACCGTATTTACTTGAATAGAATCATTCACCACACTTTGCAAACGCATAATTACTTCCGTTACATCTGCGCTTTTAATTTTCTGATTAAGCTTATTGTAAATCGCATCGATTGCATTGTATTGCGGGGTGAATTTTTTAGCTTGTTTTTCGGGGAAAAGGGCTTTGTATTTTCTAAAAACATTTCTGGCAGCTATTTCAAATTTTGCCCGACTTTCATCGTTTCTACATACGGCATTCGCGCCACTGTTTACAGCAGCGATTTTTCCCATCGCCGTAGCGTTGATGAGCGTTTTAAGGTCGAAATTCTCTTCCGTCAACATTGTTTCTACTTCCGAAATGGCTTTTTTAATCTCATCAGCCATATCTTCCAATAGTTCGAAGGGTTTTTCATCGCCTTTTTTATCGCCACCATTACCTTTCTCACCCTCTCCATAAATAGAATAGGCTTTCTCTAACTGCTGATATACATTGCCATAATCTACAATCAATCCGTTTTCTTTTTCATCGTCATACACCCGGTTGGCACGGGCTATGGTTTGCATCAAAGTATGGCCTTTTATAGGTTTATCCAGATAAACAGTTGAAATTGCAGGCGCATCAAATCCGGTAATCCACATCGCACAGACAATAGCCAGTCGAAACGGATGGTCTTCATCTTTAAATTCTTTTTCCAGATTTCGTTCTACCATTTTGCGACGGTGTGGCTCTATTTCCAAATTCATTTTTCGGAACTTGTCAATCTCGTTCTGCTCCGAACTGATTACTACTGCCACTTCTGTGTTCGCCACTAAATTGTATTTGCGTTGTAAT
Organism: Pedobacter frigoris; assembly: GCF_032678645.1. Classification (GTDB taxonomy): domain Bacteria; phylum Bacteroidota; class Bacteroidia; order Sphingobacteriales; family Sphingobacteriaceae; genus Pedobacter; species Pedobacter frigoris_A. The sequence goes on along the minus strand of NZ_JAVTSP010000005.1, from coordinate 214,072 downwards.
TCCTGCTCTTCCTGCAAGTCCGTGGTTTGATCGATACTGGCTTTTAGTTCCGATAAATACGCCGGCCAATATTCCATCACATAATCGTACATCCGCACGGCAGTAGGCTTGTCTAAGGTTACCAACATTGCCTTTCCTTGATAGCCTCGCTCATTAAAATGCCAAACCAAATCTTTGGCTATGGCTCTGAGTCGGGTTCCGGCCGTAAGTATGGGATATTCTTTTTTGAACAAATAAGCCAACTTCTTTTGTTGGTCTTCGTCCAGATTTTCATTTTCCAAAATCTCCGCCATTTGCTCGTCGAGCTGAGGATTTTCAATTTGCAAGCGCTCGCCACGGTTCAAATATTTTAGTGGTAAAGTAGCTTCATCTTCAATGGCTCTTTTAAAATCATAGACTGAAACATATCCACCGAAAATATTTTTAGTAATCTCTTCATCTTCCTTAATTATAGGCGTACCTGTGAAACCCAAGAATGAAGCATTAGGCAGACCGAAAAACCTCATATTCCGGGCATATTTCCCGCCCTGTGTACGGTGCGCTTCATCGGAAATAACGATGATATTTTTACGGTCAGTAATTAATGGATATTCGGTTTCCAATTCAGGATCGATGGAAAATTTGTGGATTAAGGAAAAGACATAGCGATGATTTTCACTGAGCAATTCCCGCAAATGCTCTCTTCCGGTTAGGCCTTTCTTTTTACCGGCAATTACATTTTTATTGTTCACAATGCCCACTCCCGAAAAGGTATCGTAAGCCTGGTTTTCAAGCTCTGTACGGTCTACCACAATTAGGAAAGTGTAAGAACCACCAAATTTGCGCTGGATTTTTTCGCAAAGAAAAACCATCGAGTAGGTTTTGCCCGAACCTTGTGTATGCCAATACACCCCTAATTTTCCTTCAAGGTCTGCAATGTTTTCTACATTTTCCAACACACGGTTTACGCCTATGAACTGGTGGTTTTTGGCCATCAATTTAACAATGGATCCATTGCTTTCATCAAAAAGAAGAAAGTTTTCAAAAATATCCATCAGGTTTTCGGGTGAACAGGTTCCCCGTAACATTGTATCCAAACTCACCACGCCTTCAGCAGCTTCTGTAATTCTTTTCCAGTCCAAAAAATATTTGTACGGACTGGTTACCGTTCCCACTTTGGCATCGGTGCCATTGCTCAAAATCACAAAGGCATTGTGGGAAAACAGGTGCGGAATGGTGTCTTTATAATCTTTGAAATTGTCTTCATAAGCCGAACGCAAATCGTTGGCATGACTTTTCAATTCTATAAACACCAGCGGAATGCCATTTACAAAGCCGATGACATCCGGGCGGCGATTGTGCAGTTCGCCGCTCACTTCCAATTGGCGTACTGCTAAAAAATGATTGTCGCTATAATTTTGATAATCAAAAATACGCAGGGTTTTCTTTTGGTTTTTGCCTTCTTCGTTTACAAAGGAAACTTCCACACCATTTTTGAGGAATTGATATTTTGCTTTGTTCTGTTGCGCAATGGTTTTATCGGCTTCTTTTTGGGTAATCTTTTCTATGGCTCGTGTATAAGCCAAGGCGGGCAAGCCCGGATTGAGCTTTTGCAAAGCCGACGACAAATATTTTTCTAAAACCACTTCAGTTTTATTGTCACGACCCAGCAATCCATTTTCGCCAAAGCTTTCATTTTTCCAGGCGGTCACCACTTCCCAGCCTAGTTCCTGCAACACTTCCTGTGTGGCATTTTCAATGAGTGCATCTTCAGAGTATTCGTAGGACATAGGTTAGTTTTTATTAATTATGGGTATAGCAACATCTAAGGCGTAAATATTAAAATAGTTATTCAATTCTTGCTTAGTATGTAGTGTACTCTGATCTAATTTTGTTTTGTTACTATTCGCTTTCGGATATACAATTATAGCATCTAAAATCTCATTGGCCTGCAAACCTAAATCTTTAAAGATGGGTTTCATTCGGGCGTAGGCCGCAACTTGCCTTACATCTTCAATATCCACCGAACGCTCGGCATAGGCCTTATATTTTACATCCACAACCGCTTTAATATCTTTGGTGTTAATGATAATATCGGGTATTCGATCTGCGTATTTTTTTTGAAAATAGATGCCTTCCCTAAAATTGGAACGCAACAATTTTAATACGTGTATCTCAAACAACTTACTCATATTGATCCAATACGGAAAAGTACTAACCGTATTTTTAGTTGTGTTTGTTATATTGAACGAACTTCTTTTTACAATAAGATTAGCCAGTTTTAAGGCATTCTCATACAAAGGAAATAGTGGGTTTTTTTTGACTGCTATTGGCTCTCGAATGTTAGTTTTCAACTCAACATTGTGTAAAGAACCTCTTATAAATCCTAATTTGCTTTCTAAATTTTTAATTAGCCCTAATTTTTTAAACTGATTGAGGTAATTCAGGCAAAATTGGAATATATATTTTAAAAATTTATTCTCTGCTGTATTGAACCCGAAGTTTTGATATTTACAATGGGTCTTGATGTATTTAGATTTGAGATGATTATTTTTTATCGTCTCTTTTATTAAAATTTTCCCTTTTATTTTATTATCTAAATTTTCTTCTACCCAATAATATCCCTTTTGCAATCCTGCGTGACAGATTTTTTCTAAGTAGGTGACAAATTGAATGATCAAAATTGGCGTTAAGAAGTCATCTTTTTGATTGATTTCAATGGTTGGTTTTGAAAAATCTACAAAATAAAGATCAGAGATATCTTCGGTACCTTTTACGAAAGGCAAGCTGTTGAAAAGCATATCATAAAAATTGACTGAAAAATCTTTTGCATCATCTTCAAACTTCGGTTCTACAACAAATGGGATATGGTTTTCCAAATAATCCATCCCTATCAAATAGGATGTATTGAGTAGCAAATCATCACCAACTTTCTTTATCTCAATACAATTAAGGTCTTTGTCAATTTTTTCACACTTTAAATTAAATGCTACTTTGTTTTCAACACAGTTCATTAAATGCGTTTTCCATTTCGCATCGTAATCTACAATCGAACTTAATGAATGGATTCCAGAAACAAAGTTCTCTCTAATCCTAAGCATCGGGATCTTGATATTTTAGTAAATCTTGAATAATCTGTTTTACTTCTGTAGTATTATTCAAAATACCATCTTTTACATACTCTTGCAAAATCGGAACAATCTCATATTTCAAGCGCAAGCTGAAGGCGGTGTTTTCTTTTTTGAAAAAATAACTATGACCCAACCAAATATCCTGTGGCCTGTCTTGAAATTCTAAACTCAAATGTTCCGAAGCTTCCAACTCTTCGGCAGTTGATTTGATTTCTTTTACAAATAATCTTGCAACTTTTTTAAACTCGGGCGATTGAAAATTATCTTGCGTAAAATCTTGTGGCAGTACATCATAAAAGGCAAATCTTCTACGTAACGCATAGTCCAAATGACCTACGCTTCTATCGGCGGTGTTCATTGTACCAATGATGTACAAATTATCGGGAATGGTAATTTCATAATTCCCATTTTTATTCGCATACATCGATTTGAAAGCATCATTTCTGTATTCCAATGCATAAATCAATTCACCTAAAACTGAAGACAAATTGGCTCTGTTTATTTCATCAATGATTAGAATGTAGGGATTTACAGGGTCTTTTGAAGCCTTATCGACCATCTCCAAAAACAGCTTGTCTTTGGAAACGTAGTTGATTTTATTGCCCACAGGTTCGGTCACAATTCCCCTGATAAAATCTTCGTAAGTATAGGCTGGATGAAACTGAATCAAATCTATTTGATCGCTTGTAGATAATATATTTGACTGCTCTTTTTTATCTTGGGTTACCGTATCAAAAACAACATACTCTGCCAAATCTTTTGCAGTATAGGTTTTACCGGTTCCAGGTGGGCCCTGCAGTATGACTTGCCTTTTGTATTCTAAAAGTTTTTTTAGTTCTTTCATTTGTTTTTCAATTAAATAAAATGTATCACCCTCAAGTATACGTACAACCTTATCGTAAAATTTATTATCATTAAGTTTAATGATTGTGGTATTAACCATATTAGTTTCATATCCTACGCCATATATATGCTTGCCATCTTCTTGTACACCATTCCATTGCTCCACTAACAACCGTTGACCATATTTACCTTTAAATCCGTTGATTGATCTGGTATCTTCGTAATAACATATTGCATCTTCAAAACCTACAAGTGTGTTATCTAGTTTAATTTTATTGTTAATTATGTCCTGTAATTGCTCTTCACGCTCAACTTCAAAGTCAATTTTTTTTAATTCGCCATAAGCATAATAATGGTTATTAGTATATAGAAGAATACCATCCCCTTCTTTCATCCTCTTACATTTACTAAGCAAACCGCTAACTGTAGAATTATTTTGATCATGGAATTGCTGTTGCATCAGAAAAATACCATTTTCCAAATCATAAGAGATAATGTCTGCATCATTTCCGTTTACAACCCAATAATTGCGTTCAGCAGTCTTCTGCCGGTATTTACACATAAAAGCATCATAGATTTGTTGTATGCGTAGTTGTGAAAATATTTTGCTGGCATTTTGATTAGCTAAAATTTCTCTTATAATTTTATCTTTGTTTCTACTTCCACTACCTACAAATTCTATCACTTTTCCATCAAACTGGGCGGCAATTGCGGGGTCTGCGTAGAAAATTTCAGCCATTTTTGGAATATTGCCATCAAAATAAAATTGTAAGTCTTTAGATTTTTGAACAATGTTTTTTTCATCAACACAGTTAACTATCTTTCTAAAATTTCCTTCATCTTCCCAGACCGAATAATCGAGTAAATCAAAATCTTCTACCTTTAACTTGAAGAAAGCCTTAGCTTCTACTGCGGTTGATCTAGAAGATTTAACGATTAGGGGGATATCTAAATAAAAGAATTTGAATGCAACAAATTTCGAAATATCAATTGGTAACTTTTCATTTAAAACCTCAAAGTAAAGACGGTCATTTCCGTTTTCAGAAACTTGCCACTCTTTGGCTTTCCACAACTGAATTTTTCCGCCACCAATGATAAATGCATAGTCATCTAGAGCTAAGCCGTTAAACCAAGTACTTGATTTTGGAGCTTCATAAAATCCATCTATTAACTGTTGTGGATTATGTTCGTTGGATATTTTTCCGAAGAATATATTCATTACATTTTTTAAATTAAATCAAAACCCCTCATTCCAATCAGGCAACTTTCCATATATTTCATAAAAACGTTGCAGTAACACGCCTTCCACAAAACCAGGTAAATCTTTATGGTTTTCATCGAAGGTTACAAACCAATAAATGTCTAATGCATCTATTGTTTCATCTTCTAATTTTAAATCCAAAAAAATCTGGCGTTTTAAACCACCTTGCTTATTATTCACTCTGTTTTTAAGCAGTTGGTTTTTAAATTGTCCATTGGGCAGCATTGTACCCGATTTTCCAATGTACACTATTTCTATTTTACCTTTTTGTAATCGTAAAATGTAATAGACACCTGGTTTATCAGGAACATCTTTGCTTACGAGCCTTAGGTTATCTCCTTTTTCGAAAAAGAAATGTCCATTTTCTTGATATTTTTCTAATTCTGAAAACAAAGCGTTAATACATTTTTAATTATTTCCATATTCCAAAACTCCTTTCAAATACCCTATCGCCCGCTCAACATTCTCATAACTAAAAATCATTCGCTCCAACTTTGCCTCCCATTCTTTCTCAGATTTAATAATCCCTAAAACATTACTGGTCGTGAACTCAAGATTCTTTTTATAAAGCTCGACCAAACTGTTGTCAACGGTAGCTAAAAGCTCAAGTTCATCATTAGACTTAAATTTAAATTCTGTAACCAACCAATCTAAATCTGCGGCTTGCCAATAGTTGGAAAAATACTTTTTAGCATCCTCTATTTTTTCGGAGGTAACAAAACCTGTTGTTCCTTTTTCTCCTTTCCAGTTTTGAATGTATTTGCTGTTCAAAGCAATTTTTTCAGGACCGGCATATTTGGTTTTCGGGTTGTAGGGTCCGGCGGCTTTCCTCAGATAGTCTTGAATTTTATTGTCAGCATATCGGTGAAAGAGGTAGGAAAGTTTGGTGTACCGTTTTCTTCCCAATGGATATTTTTCGCTTCCAAATTTATCCGTTAAACAAGCAATCAAAACAGCTTCTTTAAACTCCTTGGATGCTTCTTTTTTACTTTGTTTTAAAGGAATTATTGTAGCATCAGTTGGTTTTACTTCTACTTTTCCCACATTTTTAACTTCCATCTTCTCCACATCAATTATCCCCATCATCAACCGCGGCAACAAAATATCTCGGACTTCGCGTAAACGTTGGTTTTGGGATTGAAGATTGTGAATTAATTCATACCGAGACTCGCAGTAATTTTGAAAATAATTCATTACCGTAACACTTGGTTTCAGAACTTCTTTAAAGTAAGCCGCATCTCTGTTAAGACCAGGTACTGCGGCGTCATTGTTGATGAATTTTAAATTCCTAATTGAATAGTATAGAAAATATAGGCTGTATCTTGTTGTAACATAATATACGGTATCAATTGGATAGAAACTGTTAGGTTCATAATAAACCGACCCAACATTTCCCTTTCTTCCAATAATTAGACTAGGTCCATTGACAAGATATTCGTTGTGCGTTCCCACTACTCCAGAAGATCCGTAAACATTATAATTTCCTTCAACTCTTACATCTTGCTTTAGTGCCTTTCCGTAGTTTAGTGCAAGCATTTCCCTCAATTTCACCTTCTCCCAACCCTCTGGCAAACCATCTTCGCCAATCACAGCTGCTGAGCCTGTCGAAGTATCATAGCCCGGAAAACGCATTCGTACAAACCATTCCTCGTAGGTTTGTTGCACCATTTCTTCCAAAATTTTAATCCGCTTTAGATTGTTCTCTATCAAATCATCATAACCCGATAAAATAGAAGAGATCTTGCGCTGGGTTTCGAGAGGGGGGAGTGAAAATTTAAAGCATTTAATCGTCTCAAGAGTAACACTTGCTTGGTTTGCTGCTCCTTGAGCAAAGTTTAAATTATGATATTTAAAACTATCTTCTTTTAGTCTATAGTATAAAAAATCCTTAAATATTCTTTGATTGGGTATTAACTTAACAGCATTTTGATTTAATAAAGAGCTTGTAAGATTAGATGGAACTCTAACAACTTTTCCAACAATGGAAGCTGGATTATGTTGCCAAGAACCAACAGTTTGAATGATAATATCTTTATGATCTAATTTTACCGTTGAATATTCGCTTGCAATACTTTCAGCAACATAAAATATTGAATCCTGAGATATCGAATTTTCTGTAAAATCTGAAACTCTTACCACAGGGATTCCAAACTTAACATACCATCCACTTTTAAAAGCAAACCCTTTTTTTGTAGTTATTAAATCACCCAATCTAACTTCTTTCCAACCTTCCCTCATAAACTAACACTTTGTATTTGGGTCATCAATTGGTTGGCTTCGGTGTTCAGCTCGGCAAGCTCTTGGTGCAGTTCCTGCATACGGCTTTGGTAGTCAAAGTCCATATCAATATCAATGTTCACGCCTACATATCGGCCGGGTGTAAGGCTGTAATCCTGCTCTGCTACTTCGACTAAAGTCACCACTTTGGACAGGCCTTCCACATCGCGGTATTGTCCATCGGGAAAATGCTCGTTAAACCAACCGTTGTCTGCCACTACTTCGGGGCTTTCGCCCCGGTACAGTGCCATAACAGCCGTAAGTCCTTCCAATTGTTCAGGTGAAAAATCCTTGATGGTGGTACTCACTTTGCGGTACACATTGCGGGCATCAATCATCAAGATTTTATCTTGGTTGCTTGCTTTTTTGCCCTTATCAAAAAACCACAAATGGCAAGGCAAAGAACGGGTGTAGAAAAAGTTGTTGCCAATCGACACGATGCAGTCTACATTTCCGGTTTTTACCAGTTCCTCACGGATGCGCTTTTCGGCATTGCCAGCATCGGTAGCGGAAGAAGCCATTACAAATCCAGCTCGTCCCGTAGGGTTGAGGTAGGCCATAAAATACTGTATCCACAAATAGTTGGCATTGCCTATTGTGCCTTTTCCAGTGAGTGGCGCACCAAAAAGCAGGCGCTTGTCTTCGGCCAGAAATTTGTTTTTGGCATCTACCTTATCCACGTTAAACGGCGGATTGGCCATTACAAAATCGCATTTTTCGAACAACTCGTGCGGATCGCTGTAGAAACTATTGTTATTGGCTATTTTGCCCTCAATACCGTGAATGGCGAGGTTCATTTTGGCCAGTCGGGTGGTATTGCTTTTGTATTCGGTGCCATATACCGTAATGGCTTCGTTTACTTTTCTGTTTTGATGGTCTTTGATGAAATGCGCCGTTTGCACAAACATACCGCCCGAGCCACAGGCCGGATCGTGGATGATGCCGTGATCTGGTTGTATAAAATTCACAATCAACTGCACCAGACTTGGCGGGGTAAAAAACTCGCCACCTTCCTGTGCACCAGCACCCATCATCGATAGTTTCATCAGGAAATATTCGTACACCCGGCCAAAAACATCGCCTTTGGCATTGCGCACGCTGTCGCTATTAAAAATACGGATGAGGTTAGCCAGCAGGTTGTTGTCGCTATCATCTTCGGGCGTTAGCTCCTGATAATTTTTGGGTAAAATACCGGCCAGTTCTTCATACTCAGCCTCAATCATTTTCATAGCACCGTTTACCGCTTCGGCCAAGTCTTCACTTTCGGGCAGGTTGGCCAAAAAAGAATATTGTGCTTTTTCGGGCAGGTACATCGCACCAATGGCCGCGTAATCGTCTTTGGTGGCTTCACGTTGTCGCTTTGTCCGCGGATTGATAGGCAGGGTTTTTAGTAACTTTGCCTTTGCTTCTATAAATTTATTTTCGGCAAAGCGTAGTAGAATCAGTCCCAAAAGCGGGTCTTTGTATTCTCCAGCTGTGAGTTTAGAGTTGGCACGCAGTTCGTCTGCAGCTTCCCACAGTTCTATTTCGAGTTGTTTGATATGAGTGTTGGTCATCTATTTCGATGGTAATCTTTACTTACTTGAATTAATAAGTTCTTTAATGTCTACATCTAATAAAACAGCAATATCTAGAAAGGTTTCCATTGAGGGTTGTACATCATTAGTTGCCCAACGAGAAACAGTTACTTCCGTTTTATTAAGCTTTTTAGCCAACCATTTATTGGTTTTTTCCTTTTCAGCAAGGATAACCTTTAATCTGTTGATTTTCATTTACTGTTATTAAATTAACATTTGGTGTTAAACTTACAAAAAACATTGCAAATCCTATATTGTATTGGTGGTCATTGATGTAGGGATTTTGGTTATGTAGTGCTGTCAGGTTAAGAACAATATAAAGTTGATTAAGTCCCGATTCCATTTGGACAGAATCTATAGTGTTTTGATCTGATGGTAACCGATTTTCAGATTTTTGGTATCTTTTAAGAGGTGACAAGAGTAGTATTTTTGAAAAATAAATTAGAAATAAGTGAGGTTTCTTTATCGCCATTTTCATGAGTGGAGGCAACACCGTACTTTTTTGTTTGGCCATTCTCTGCTGCAGTGATCTATTCGTTTTACTCCATATAAAATAATTGGATCTCGTTAAATCAGCCCTTTGATTGTTCTTCAAATTTATTTATCCCGATAGAGAGACCGTTCGCATCAAAAGGATGAGTATCCTTTAATGCTAAAAGTCGAACAACTTGGCTATTGTTTTCAAAAATTATTCCTTTCAAAGCATCTAAAACTGCTTTATGAGAATCGCCGAATGCCATTAGCAGACCTACTACTCCAAAAAGCACTAGCATATAAACTACGTTACTCAGCCCATATTCGAGCCTGCGAATTCGCCCCTCAAAAGAGAAAGGGTTATTAAACATACAGAGGTTATTTAGATGGTTATTAGTTTGTTTGTTTACTAGGGGCGATTACAAACAAAACGAACAACTTACCTCAAACAAGAAGATTTATTTTAACTTTTTTGAAAATATTTTATTTACTCCGCAGCTACGGCATGGTCAACGTTCCTAAACAGAGAGAGTGACAACTGCCGGATTCCGGATCATGTCCGGAATGACGACCGACTTAACGTAGTATACAGTAATCAATCTGAAGAAAAAGTAAAGAAGTCTCCATCGTTGCCTTTACATTTACGAAAGAATTCTTTAGGCACTCCATTATCAAAACTTACATAGGTAACTAATTTTGGGTCGCATGCGCGTCCTTTATTGAGGAAAACCAGTTTATTGTTTTTAATATAATTAGGTACATCATCAATTGTTGTTAAATAGTAGTTTCCTATGTATTTATTTTGATCTGTATAAACCAGGATTCGGCTCGTTGCTCTCTTCGAAAGCCCCCATGTCCAGATTGAAGTAAGTATTTTATATTTCTTGCCCTCCTTGGTGTGAATAGTGCCGAGAAATCGCAAATGTGTAACCGAATTATCTTCTGTATTGAATTTATACGTTTTCCCTACATGGTTAGTACGTAATACTTGAAGCCTGATATCATCCGTTTTAGTATTGCTTTGGGCAATGGTACTTTTCGTAGCAAATAGCAGTACACATATTAAAAGCCCACACTGCAGCCTAGTTGTCCTTCCATTAAAAGAAAAAGGGTTTTTAACCATAAGCGTATTAATCGTTGGTTATTATAAAGATCATATAAAAATACTTGAAAAAAATTCAAAATGTTTAACTCCTACCCTTTCCTCATCAAACTATTGTACATCCACCCCCTGCAAAAACTATTGATTGCACAAAAGTTAAATATTGTTAACGTCCACATTCTCATAACATATCCCTATATCTTTAGTATAAACTTTAAGGAACATGAAACTCTCACTTATTTTTTTTGCAATCCTTATTTCTTTCATTACTTCAGACAAGGGAATTAGAGGCCATGTGAAAGCAAATCTGCACATCGTCAGGTCCATCAATCCAGAAGATAGTTCTTTTGAAGATTTATTTGAAATAGGGAATGCTATCGGAGATGCAAAATTGGTATTGTTAGGCGAGCAATGTCATGGAGATGGAGCGACTTTTGCCGCCAAATCAAGGTTGATTAAATACCTTCATGAAAAAAAGGGATTTAATGTATTAGCATTTGAGGCCGATTTTTTCACATTAAATGACAGTCAGGATCAACGAAGGGGAATAAATACCATTTGGAGCGAAGCTGAAGAATGTAGTGACCTGCTCAACAACTATATTCCAACGACAAATTTAACAGATGCGCCAATAGTCATTTCCGGGATTGACAATCAATTTTATGGACAAGTTGGTAGTAATAGGCTAAAAGATTTTTTAAAAACAGCTGCCAAGTCAGATTTATTTGATAAAGATATTTCTTCTATTATGGATGAAGATTTTTATAGTTCCTGGGATTCATTGAAATCTTCTTTGATTAAAAACCAAGAACAGCTATTGAATCCATCAGCATCCTATCTTTCGTTATTGGACAAATACGATACTTCTCTTTCAATCCTACTTTCTTCAGCTACAAAAAAATCAAATAGTTTTGGTTTTCAGGTGATAAAAAACATACAGGCCTTCAATAACCAAGTTCAAGATTTTAAGGATGTTATTGCATGTAGAAATTCAGTTCGCGATAGTATGATGGCCGAAAATATACATTGGCTGATGAGCAACAAATTCAAAAATCAGAAAATGATTGTATGGGCGGCCAACGGCCATATTTCCAAGCAGCCATTTTCAATTTCATTGGTTCATCCATGTCACACAATGGGAAGCTTTCTCGAACCAAAGTTTCGGAAAGAGGATATCTATACTATTGGTTTTACTTCAAGGGGAGGAGAGCATGGCATATTCAGGACTATAAAGCTCAGAAAACCGCTGGCTTCCAATATGGAAAGCTGGATACCTGATGAGATCAATTATGCTTTCCTCGATCTTAAAAAAAGACCAGACCTTGCTAACGAAAGTTTTACGATGAGGGTTTTTGGCCATGGAAATTTAAAAATGAACTGGCAGCCCAAATTCGATGGTATATTTTATATTAAAGAAATGTATCAGTCTAATAGGTTTACGAAATAGCGGCTATGGAGTTCCATCCATGCTAATGATTTAAGCACTTTGAGCGGACTTGCTGAATTGATCTATTACATCAAACACTTGCTATAACAAATAATTAAACATACGTTTAATAAAAAATAATCAACTATATTATTTCCTAAACAGGGTAGCGCTAAGGCCAGCAAGCTTATTCAAATTGGTATTTGCTTTTCTAAACAACACTAGGTATTGAATTCAATTCAAGGCGCAATATTTAATCAAAATGATATATCAGCAGACTTTTTGTTTCTTTTTTCGCAGAAAACCCACTCTCAAAAAGTGATTTTTTAAGACTCTCGAAAGAACTGTTATTAAGAGTTATGTCAAAACTAGACATAAAGTGAGCAACATCCTCTATTTCAATTTTTACCCCATAAACCATATTCAACTCATCTTCAAGTACTTGCAATGAGCTATTATAGATAGCAATTACGGCTGAATCATCTGATATACTTGATCCAGAACGCATTAAACCCTTTTTTTTCGAAGCCTTTGCTTTATTCAGTTTCACTGTGTCGATTACTTTAATGTTAATGACTTCCTGGGTTTCATAAGTCTTAGTCAATTTTAAACCTAGGCCTTCAGTAATTTTCGATATCAGTAGAGTTTCACCCTGTTTATTACTTGAAAGGCCCTCTTGTTTAAAGCAATAACTAATTGCTTTGTTTTTCAAAGCTTTAGGTAAAATCACCTGGCCTTTGCTGCAATGAAGTAATTTTATAAATAATGTAGAAATGTCAATTCCGAATTGACATGTGTTATAATTAAATTGATTAATTTTACTTATCGACTTGCCTGAATGTTGATTGTCAGGCTGAGACATATGAAAAACATTAGTAATTTTTTCATTGTCAAAAATCGCTCGGTATTCCTTATATTGAGCCTCAGATCTAGAATTATCTGAAATTATTTGTTTTTTATTTTCAGAAATAGGTAACAAATCATCTCCATTTACGAATTTTTTCAACAACTCTGAGGTTAAGTCTCTCGGGTCCCCTATCCATCTAATTATATTATTCTTATCAATTAAAAATGTTGTTGGCAACAATTTGACACCATAGGAATTAAAGGTTACTCCAGATGTATCTGATAAGATGAGGGATTTGAAATGAAAATGCGGCAAAATTTTATTAATTTTGTTTTCATTTTCATCAGTCATGGATAAAAAAAGTAAATCCTTTTGATTTTCAAATTTCTCCTGTAAACTATTCAAATGTGGAAGTGCTGCTAAACATGGGGCACACCACGTTGCCCAAAAGTCCAAGACCAAAAACTTTTCTTTCAAGCTTACATCATTTGGTTTTGAACCGATTCTAATATTGGCTTGAATTTCAGGCGCCTTAGAGTTAACTTTTAACTGACCAAATAATGGTTGGTTAATTATAGATGTATATAAAATGACTATTATGAATAGCATCTCTTTATTTACGATCATTAAATATCTCCTTAAGTTTCCCCTCAATTTTTTCGATTTCGTTGGTTGTCGTCATTAAAATCTTACCCTCAGGCGATATAATCACATAGAAAGGAATTGCACGAAAGCCATATTTCGCAGAATATTCATTATTCCAACCTTTTAGATCAGAAATATTGAGCCAGCTCATTTCATCTTCGGCTATAGCCTTCTTCCAGTTATTCAAATTGTCATCCAATGAAATGCTGACTAAACTGAAGTTTTTGTTACTATATAATTGATTAAGTTCTCTCAGTTTTGGATTATTCAACCTGCAAGGGCCACACCAGCTGGCCCAAAAATCAAGAAGGACATAGTTTTCATTAGGAAATGATATAGTTCTGGTTATTCCAAGAGTATCTTTTTGTTGAATATCAATAGCTTTGTCCAATCGGGTTGACTTCAGATAATCTCGTATATATCGTCCATATCTGTGCATTTTCAATTCGGCTGAAACGTGTTCGTAACGTCTTTCTGTCTCTTCGGTTCGTCGTGATCCAATCATACCCCAGATATTTGCCAACGCATGAAAACTCTCAGGATGATATCGGTAAAATGAATCAAGCTTTTTACTGTAACTGTCGCCAATATAGTTAGCAGAATCGTTATACAACTTCCACCTCACATCATTGATTTTAATTAATTCATTCGACTTTTTTAAGTACGTTTCTTCTTTTAACTGATCGGACATCGAAAAAAAACTTCTTCCATGACTGAGCAATCCATTCTGTTTGCCACCTTTTACTGTAAAGTCAAGAATGTTTTTTTTCCCTTGAATATTTATCCTTCCTTCCTCAAGAACAAAATAGGCCATTCTGCGGAACTTGGCATCTATTATTGAACACATGAGTAATTCTGTACTGGTTCCTTCCATCACAAATCCATTATCGTATATCGCAGAGTCTATTCTCTTATTATCAGAAGTAACATATAAGTATAGTTTAGTTCCGTTCTCCACAGATTCGAATTTTCCAGAGATTCGGTAATTGAATTCCGCAAAAGAGGCCTTCCCAATTAAGAGGAATGTTAAAAGAAGAAATATCCTAATTTTTTTCATGTGATAATATATAAGTTAGAGGCTTCTATGTCTTTTACCACATTATAGTACTTAGTGTTAATCAGAGAGGACATCACGTATATGGTATTCCCTGCACTATTTATAGAGCGTATCATAGAAATATTTGATTAACAATTAATAACTAGCAAGTGACATTGCAAAGTGTCATTTCAATTAAAGACCGGAACCCGAATAAAAACTGGAGATTGAGCGCATAGGATTGATTTATTTGATTAATAATCCCAAGATATAAAGTATACAATTACTAAACAAATTTATTTTAAAAAAATATAATATTGTCTTATTAAACTTCATCAGGTATATCTTATTGGTTTGTTAGGTTGCAATAAAATAAAAAATTCAAAACGTTTAACTCCTACCCTTTCCTCATCAAACTCTCTTTCTTCATTTTAGAATAGTATTGCTCGGTCATGTCCAGGTAGCCGGCCAACTCCTTAAAAGTAAAAGCCTCTTCTATCTCTCGCCCGAAAAACGCAAGCATCGCATCTCTTCTTTCCGATTTATCCATCCGCAACAGCCGCGAGCGGTCCTGCGCAAAGCTCTTATTTTCTGCCACCACATTTATCGCCAGTATTGCCGCTTCGGGTGCCTTCGTGGCCAGTGCTTCAAAATCTGTCGTACTAAATGGGATGAACACCGATTCCTTCTTCACCGCATAGTGCAGGTTAGACGCCGCGCCATTGAAAAAACCATGTTCATCCAGCATGATGGTTCCCTTGGGATAGATGCCAATGATCACATTCGATTTTGTTCCGTTCTCATCCGCCACAATTTCATAACAGTAGCCAAAACCCTCATCTATCCAATAGGCGGTTTTAGAAACGCCTTCTTCCTTCTGGCATTCAAAATCGGTTTTCTGTTTGCGATCCTCCAACATCGGGAATATCGTAATCAGGAATTGTTCACTGAGTTTGGCCCTTTGAGATAGATAAATGATGAGCCTGCCTATCGGCCTGCTTTCATCCAGGTAATGGTGGTTCATAAGATGACGTTAACCTATTGTTTATATTTGGTTAACTAAATATATTTATATTTTTCTGATATACAGTAATTTATCTATCAATCGATACTGTGTTTCCTACCTGAAAACCCAGAGAAAGGCTAGATAAAAGCCATAGAAATGCCTTGTTTGGTGGGGACTTGGAGCGGTCTTGGGCCGGTGTTGCTGGGGGGTTGTCCGGTCTGAGACCGGAGCAACCCCGCCCTAAGCCCCCGCCAACACCTCTGCAGGTATGGGATTTCGCTGGATTGATACTGGTTTTACACAGGGCTTTCTAATGTCAGAGGAATTGCAGGGAGGCGCTCAACGTCATCAGCAGATAAATACTTTTACAATTTAAACCCACTCAAATTCAAAAGGAAATGAGATTCAAATAGTAAGCGGTCCTTAAAGTCCCCATGTCCAATTAATGGTAGATCTGAGGAAATTATTTCCGCTGGCTCAAATCGTTTAGCTTTACGGAATACTCATCTAACAAATCGTTTATCATTTTTTGACTTTTACTAAACTCTTTGCCTTCGCACTCAGTATTAACTATAAAATATTTTCCTATTTTTTTGTATTTGTCAAACCATATTACCGAAAACAAACCTGGGTCTCCACCAGTATGCCCGAAATTACCAGTAGAGCCAAAGCCCATTGTTATTCCCATATTGTATTCGTCACTATACTCGCCCGTACTTCTATCTATGAAATTTTTGGCGTTCAACTGAGGTGTAAAATATTCCTTATAGCTCTTTTTTGAAAGTATAGTTCCATTTCCAAAATATCCTTTCATTAACTCCGAAATATATTTACTCATGTCACTGGCTGTTGTCAACATTCCTCCGTCAGGATAAGTATTAAGCGAATAATATGGATAAGGTGTTGTTTTATTTTGAAAGGTATGAGTATACTTTGAGAAATTTATTGAGCGAAAGTTCCAGCCGGAGTTATCCATATGCAGTGGTTTCAATATATATTTGGTAGTGAAGCTGTCGTAAGACATTCCTGTTGCCTTTTCTAATACCAATGCAGCAAGTGTTGCCCCAACATTCGAATAATTAAATATTTCACCCGGTTTTTTATCCGAAAAAGCTGTTTTCGAATACCATTTTCCGCTAGGATTAAGCATATTATTCAGAAACGCTTCTATAGATATTTTTGCAGACGGAGAATTAAACTTTGTTGGAGAAATATCAATCTGAAGATTTTTTACAAGATCTGCTGTGTCTTTTAACACAATAGTTTTGGTCATATAGTCCTTTGTGTCAGTAATTGATGATGTATGCGTTGTTAAATGCCAAACCGTTATCGGTATCTCAGGGTGATAAGGATTAACTACTTTAAATGGAAGGTATTTATTAATTGGGTCATCTAAGTTCAATTTCCCTAACTCTTGTGCTTTAAGTATTGCTATACCTATAAAGGTTTTGGAAACGGATGCTATATTCTGAACAGTGTTTTCATCATATTTCTGTTTCGTATTGAAGTTGGTAATACCAAATCCATTTTGGTACAGAACCTCCTTTTCATTTACCAATGCCACACCGAACCCGTTGAAGCATGTTTTCCTGGTAATTGCCCTCAATTTGCCTGTCAACTCGTTTTGAGCATCTTGAAACTCTTTAGAATTTTTGTGACTTGTTGTACAAGAAGTAAATAAAAAAGTGATAATTATGATTGTGATTGATTTTGCCATATTTCTAGAGGTAGAAATTTTTAAATTTATTCAGGTTGCGCAAAAATATAGATCATATAAACCCATTTACAACAAATCGTTAATCATCTTTTTAACTTTATCATTTCCGGGAAAGCCTGTGAATTTATTGATCAGCGCACCATCTTTGTTATATAATATATATGAAGGAATACCTTTAAACGCAAAATGTTCCATCATGTACTTCCACTGAGTGTCTTTCAGATAATAATGTTCACTTCCTATTCCTTTAATTTTTTCTTCCCATAGTTCTTTAGGTGACGACCCATTTGTCAAATACACAAATACAACGTCCTTATCATGAAACTCATTCTTTGTACTTCTGAATTCCTTCATTGCATTCAGACAAGGAACACACCATGTTGCCCAAAGGTCAATAAGAACAACCTTGCCTTTATGTTTAGCGGCAATGGTTTCCATAACTTTATCATCTGCAATAGACGAGATGTCGTTTACTACAACGGGCCACTTGGATTTGTCCAGCTCGACGATCTGCTGGTTCTTCCGCAACAATATCTTTGCGATCTCCCCATCTTTCCAGTAATTTCTTATATTTTCCTTTTGCCTTTCACTGAACGGCCTTAACTCTTCAGTTAGTTGTCTGCCATAGGCATTGGCCGCGAGAATATCATAATATGGGCCATCGTTGAATCCGAGCAAATCAGATAAAATTGCTTTCACCTGTACCAACCAGGAGCGAACATCGCTTTCTCCCACTTTGGGAAGTGCTAGTATTTCATTCTGGAGGATTTTTCCTTGAAATTCCAGGAATGAAAAAGCATACAGATGTTGCGGGTTGTTGAGCTTAAAGTCTTTCAAAAAATGATAAAAGGACCTATCAATCTTCTGGACATAAGACTCTTTATCTTTGCTATGATCTTCCTTCATCTCTCCCGTGTAAGCGAATACAGCCTCTCTATACGTAAATAAACGAGCCTCGTTATACAAAACCTCCTTTAATTCTTTTGATATTAATGTATCATTGTTTACGACTGCAAGCCTTTCTGATAAGATCGTATTGATATAATTCAGAAAATAATCCGGACTCATTTTATGCAGCGGTTCTGGTGTTTTACCTGGCAAAGTTTGGATCATTATCATTTCACCAATAAGATTGAAGCATCGGTCCATGTCATTTTTGTTCATATCAGGCGTAACCTTGATATTCTCGATATCACTATCTGAATTGTAAACAATATCAATCTGGGTAACATCTCCACTTTTCAATTTAAGAAGGAGGGCTTTATCTGTATTTACACTTGTATGAAAGCGAATCAGAGAAACAGTTGTTTCGACGTCAACATCAATGGAGAATTTTCCAGATTGATCAACAACTGCTTCGTAGTTGACATACTCTCCCGTAATTTGATGTGGAACAGTAATTTTCACATAAATGTTATCCTTGCTGGTGTTGTTCGGCCTCGTTATTTTTCCCGTTATTTTAGCTGTACCTGCAACGATATTTAGTACTCCATCATCAGATGGTTTACTTGACGACAAGAACAAAAAGCAGCATATGCAAAGAAAATTTAATCCCTTCAATTTAGTCATAGGTATTTGATTTTATTCTGGCAATTTACACTTTCAACTTTAGAGAATAACTTTTTCAAGTATTTTCTCAATTTCATTACCATATAGATTTTTAGCAATAATAATTCCTTCAGGATTTATAAGATAATTTTGCGGGACTGACTGAACCTGATATAACCTTCGTGATACACTGTTTTCCCAACCCTTCAAATCAGATACATGATGCCATATAAGTCCATCTGCTTTTATTGCTGCTACCCACTGATTTTTATCCGTATCAAGTGATACACTTAAAATTTCAAAACCTTTACCATTAAATTTATTGAAAGCCCTAACCAGATTTGGATTTTCTTTTCTGCATGGTATGCACCAGGAAGCCCAAAAGTCGAGTAGAACGTATTTCCCCTTTAAATCTGAAAGTCTAAAAGGATTGCCCCCGGGATCATTTTGGCTGAATTCCAATGCAGGCTTACCAATCATAAACTTAGACATCCTCGTTTTAATATCTATGTGCCAGGAATTAACCCGAAACTGGCTTGGTATCATTTTCTCTAATCTGATAACCTGCGATTCAGGAATTTTATACATATAGGAAGATAGCAGATAACCACCGAATGGCTGTCTGATATTAGCCTCTATATTTTCCAGAAATTGGAGGCTATCATTTTTGATCTTTGCACTTTCCCTGGCAAAAACCAGTTGAAAGCCATCATCGAATACTTCGTACTTCTTTAGCAGCGTATCTTGAAATTCAATTTTTGTGTCTTTCGGAAGTAACTTGATCATTTGATCGTAGCGCTTACCTGCATGACTAATAGTGAAGCCATATAACTCAAATCCTAACCTGTCAGATTGAAAAGAGAACTTCCCATCCTTAATTGTTGTGACTTGTTCAGGCAAATCTTTAGCATATGGAGGTAATATGATATACATTTTTATCACATGTCCATCCATTTTTCTGTCAATACTACCACTGATCTGAAATTTCTTTTGTGCAAATAGTACAGTGGGTATTAATACAAGTAAAAAGCAAATTAATTTATTTTTCATATTCATAAGTATAAAAGAGGCAGTCACAAATATTATTTAATTAATTTCTCCAGTGTACTTAGGAGCGCCTCCCCATTTAAATGCTTTGCTATGATCTTTCCTTCTGGGTCAAGGAGAAAATTATCAGGAATTGAATACACATTGTAGCGTATTGAAACTTTGTTATCAAACCTGTCCTGTAGATCAGAAACATGATTCCAATTTAAGCCATCTTTTTTAATAGCCTCTAGCCACGGCTTCTTCTCAGAATCTAATGAAACACTTAAAATAGAAAAATTCTTTTCCTTATACTTGTCCATAGCTTTAACTAAATTGGGATTATCTGTTCTACATGGAATACACCAGGAAGCCCAAAAATCGATTAAAACATACTTTCCCTTGTAACTTTCTAAACCAACAAGATTACCTATTGTATCACTTTGCACAAAAACAGGCGCATGTCCTCCAATAAAAAGGCTATCTATCGTATACTCCAGATCGTTGCCGTATTTATTGTTCTTAACACTTTTTGAAAGCAAATTAAAATATTCTTTTATTTGAACCTCGGGTATTACGTCTATTAACCTGTGTAACAAATTAGAATTAATAAATGATTCTGGATGCTGTTGAATAAAATCCAATGTGGTTCTGGCAGCGAAGTTATTTAGTACTATCTCCAGAGAATCAAGCAAGTGTCTCTTTAATTTAATATCAGCTTGATCTGGTAAAGCCCGGGATTCTATCCAAACGGTCCTTGCTTTGCTATATTCCCTGTAAATCTTAGCATTTTCCAGCTGATTTCTATAGGACTCATATTCCATAGTAGTTTTGTTGCCATCAATCTCTATATTCTTCAAGTTTGAATCTGGAATTCTTATCACAAGATTACCTGGCGCCAGACAAAGCGATTTAAATCCTTTATCAGTTAACGAAAGACTATATATTTCTCCATTTCTTACCCTGAGAGTTGATTTAAACATTCCATTTCTAACTATCCCTATTGGATTTTGACGAGCTATTTCAGTCTCCTTATACTGATCGATTGAAAAGCGCCGGGGATAAGATGGGGTTAAATAGATCGCAGTGCCATTTTTTAATTTTGGGGCGTATCCCTTAATGGTTAAAACACCTTGCGCGTGGACAAAATTAACGCACATTAAGAAGGTGAAAAAACATACCAATTTACATATAACTCTAATAATCATAATAGATAATTTTGTAATTCACTTTACATCTCTATTTCATCAAGGTAAGTCATCAAATTTTTAAGTCCTGTAGCACCAACAGCACGAAATACAACTTTTCCATTATGATCAATCAAGATGCTTGTTGGGAACTCTTGCACCTTATAATTATCAGAAATTTTACCTTGATTTATTTCTCTGTCATCCAATAATTGCGTCCATGTCATCTCATATTGTGCTATCAAATGTTTCACTTTCGCCAGGTCGCGTCTCTTATCGAATGCTATACTAACAAACTTTATTTTTTTACCATATTTCCCAAAAGCCAGTTTTAGCTCGGGAATTGCCTTAATACACGGCCCGCACCATGAACCCCAAAAATCTATTAGAATATAGGTGCCTAATTGCTCTTTTAATGAAAAATCTCTGGAAGTGATAATATCTTGGCCCGTTATCTCTGGAGCCAAACTGTTTAATTCAGCACCTGCAAATTCCTGTTTGCCAATTAGTGACAGTACCAAGCGCTTATCGTCAACTTTTAAGATTTTATAGCGACCATAACTAATATCAATCGTATCGGCAGGCTTATAACTATAGGAAGTTATTGATTTGGTTTTTGCGTCTTTAGTCTCTATAATTAATCTAAAGCTGTCTTTCCTTTTGTCATTATAGTCGGCTATTGTGATATCATATGCCTTCTGGCTTAGTATATATCGCCCAACAAGATTCTTCGAAATCTTGAATATACTTACGTCCAGTTCTCTAATATCTTTTTCAATTTTATAAGACTCCTCATCATAAAGATAATTATACGGATCTATTGATAAATCAACTTTAAGTTTTCTAATGGCTTTGCCATCATAATAATCAACCCATGCTGCAATATTTTGCGTTTTCTTTTCTTGAGATTTTAAGTTGAATACATATTCTTTATCATCTCCGAAATCACGGTTGTTATTGGCATCAACCATAACATGTTTTATTCCCAATTCATCTATAGCCGTGGCAATATAAATTCTGTTTCCTGGAAGACTTTGCTTAAAAACATAACTAGTATCCAATTGATTTTTGTGCACAAAGTCCTTGTAAAATTTCTCTGTCCACTTTCCATCAAGAACTTTTTCATAGAGGTTCTGCATTGCATCATAAGGCGAACTGCGTAAACTAAAATAAGGCTGGTTTTTGTAAGGGAAGTTCTTACACAATGTGACATCTTCCTCTTTTTTTATAGACAATACCTCTGAATATATGCCATTCTCATGAAGAGAAATTTCTAATTCTTGTCCACTCGCAGTATGTGCAAAGGCCACAAGTATAAATAGGAGAATATAATGGCGATTCATCTTTCCGTATTTTAATTAGATAATTAGCATAATTTCTAACTAACAACCAAACGTTGTATGCAATATTTTAAAAATTCAAAATAGTTAACTCCTACCCTTTCCTCATCAAATTCTCTTTCTTCGTTCAGCGTTGTACTTCTCGTCAACTCTTTATCATATAAGCTTTTGTAAAATGAAAAGCTTTCCATATAACAATTATCGGATTTAATAGCTTGCTAATTCTTAAATTGGGTATTATTTAAAAGCTCTTTTAAAATAGCATTTGCCTTATCATTATCTTCTTTTTTATACTTTATGAACCCATTAACAGAAAGATAATTATGTTGATCAGAATAAAAACGGTAGTAATAAAAATCTCCATCCTTTATTTGCAAGATCAAATATTTGGTGCCTTTATATTTCTGAATGTTTGAGCTAACCAACACATTCTTGGTTTTCAGCGTCTTAAACATTCCTTCTGATTCTTTTTGAATTTCCTCAAGTGATCTTTTGGTATCTCCCTGTTGCATCTCCCATAAACCTATAGCAACTCCATCCTTTTCATATAAATTATGGGTTTTGGGTAAATGTTTTATATCTGCTTCGGTCATAATAGCAGTTGACTTCGCTAATAATTGTGAGCCATTTATTGCTTTGGCATTTTTAGGCAGGTTAATATACGCCACTTTACCAACGGTTAATTTTTGTGCTTTAAGTCCCAGACTTAATAAACAAAGTACAAGTAATAAATAATTTTTCACTTTTGTTTATTAAGGTAAATAAATTCATGGACAATACAGCTGAATTATCCATGAAGTCACTAATCTTCGTATCTGAAAATTCCCTCAATTGCTTTTCGATATTCAGAAAGATTCTTTTTCGCCTTATCGGTATAAAAGCAGTAAAAGTTAACAAACCCTCTTCCTTTTTTCTGCAAATAAAGTGCTTCAAGATTGTTGTATTTCCCTTTATAATAATCTTGACTATCGAGTTTTATTGGAACGAATACTGCACTGTCTGCATTAAATTTGGTTTTGGCTTCTTTTGCTGAATAGTAAGTAACATATTGTTTCCAGTTCAATGATGCATCCTTACCCATTGAATTCCTTATATCCCCTCTGATATAATTAGTATGCTGCTTATCAATATGATCAAAATTACCACCAGGCATAAACTTTTTGAGGTCTATTGAATCTGCCTTGCTGAAAGGCTTTTCGATCCGAATAAAAGCAATAAACTGGCTATCATCAGCATGCAACTGATGATTAGCACAGTTAAGGATTTGGTTCAACCGAGCATTTTCGTTAAAGCACTCCATCCCTATAACCTCACTAAAAATAGCGGGCTTTTTATAATTTAGCTTCATTGATTTTAAAACGTTAGCATCGTTTATCGGCATCCAGTTATCGTCACTCACCTCACCTACAGCTATAATCTTAACCTGGGCCATAAGAGTAACGGGTACAGATAATAAAATTGTAAAAATTAAAATCTGAAGAGGCCTCATCAATATTTTCTTTAAAATAAACCTATACAACCCTAATCAACAACATGACCAACAGCATAAAGCGAAGCATACTCACCCGCCACACGCCTACCATTTTGACCTGTTGTTGGATCATAATACTTAACATAAGTAACCCCATCCTCAACTACTCTCCCTGTAACTGCAACCGCATGGTTAATCCCGGGAGTAGCACCAGCAAAAGTCATCATAATCCTTTCGCCAGCACTAGTCATTCCACCAACTGAAATCGTTACAGAGCCACTAAGCTCATAAACATTCATTCCACCATATCCTCCGATAGTCGGTATATCACTAGTTGAGACCCCACCTCCATTGCTTGCAGGTGTATATCCCAAATTATAGGAAGTACTCAAAGAATAAAAATCGTAATCATGAGCACTACCGTCTAAATAGTCGAAAACATTAAAAACACAATCGCTACTAACATCTACTCCTCCAGTAAATGTTGACAATTCGGCTTTGTTAATTACTTCAAGAGAGCCATCATATTCCAAAGATTTTAAAGTGAGTTTTTTTGTCTTCATTTTTCTAATAGTTTAATTTATAGTTTTAGATTATAGTTTCTTTCCTAATCTTCGTATCTGAAAATTTCTTCAATTGCTTTTCGATATTGAGGAAGTTTCTTTTTAGCCTTATCTGTGTAAAAACAATAAAAGTTAACAAACCCCCTGCCTTTTTTCTGCAAGTAAAGTGCTTCCATATGGTTGTATTTCCCTTTATAATAATCTTGAGGGTCTAGCTTTATCGGAACGAATACTGCACTGTCGGCGTTAAATTTGGTTTTGGCTTCTTTTGCTGAATAGTAAGTAACATATTGTTTCCAGTTTAATGATGCATCCTTACCTAAAGAACTCCCGATATCTCTTCTAATAGAATTAGTATGCTGCTTATCTATATGGTCAAAATTACCTCCGGGCATCATTTGTTTCATTTCTATAGAGTCTTGCCTACTAAATGGCTTATATATTGGAATAAAAACAACAAACTCCTTATCTTTAGAATATAAATGATGACTAACGCAAGTAAGGATCTCCTTTAATTTTGGGTTGTCATTAAAGCATTCGCTGCCCTTTACTTCCTCAAAAGTATCAGTCGTCCTGTAAATCAGTCCCATTGATTTTAGAATATCCCTATAGTAATGACCCATCCAGGTATGATCATCCGGTGGTGCATCGACAATGGTTATTTTATTTTGAGCAATACCAACATTAAATTGACACAATAGGG
Source organism: Pedobacter frigoris (assembly GCF_032678645.1). Classification (GTDB taxonomy): domain Bacteria; phylum Bacteroidota; class Bacteroidia; order Sphingobacteriales; family Sphingobacteriaceae; genus Pedobacter; species Pedobacter frigoris_A. Next base: position 188,913 of record NZ_JAVTSP010000005.1, on the reverse strand, counting down.
CTGTAAAAACAAAACCCTTAAGTATTCTCATGGACAATTTAATTTGCCATCATTGGTCCAACAGCGTACATACGACTAAAATCACCTGCATTCATCTCCCCTGGCAGGCCAGTTGTAGGATCATAATATTGAATTTTAGAAACTCCACCCACTGTGGAAGCACCAGTAACAGCTACAGCATGGCCTACCCCTGAAGTTCCACCATCTATAACCATCATAATCCTTTCACCAGTTACAGTTCTCCCTGAGCCTGTTATTTGTATTCCTGCCGATGCGTCAAGTTCATTGACGCTTAAATAACCTACCGCCCCGAGTTGCGATATATCGCTATTTTGAATACCAGCAGATTGTGCTGTATAACCTAAATTTGATATGGCATAATTGTAGTACGTTGAATAACTGCCTCCGGCCCCGTCTAAATAATCAAAACATCGAATGATACAATCATTGCTGATGTCTCCCCCCATAAAAGTTGATAATTCTACTTTGCTGATTACTTCAAGTGAGTCATCGTGTTCCAATGTTCTTAAAGTGAGTTTTTTCTTTGTCATGATTTTTAGAGTTTAATTTATATAATATCTTATTAGTATTATGCCAGGCTAAAGTCTTACAACAGCGATTAGACTTATTAGAATTAAACTCCAGGGCTTGATAATGAACCTGCATTTAATTCCTTTTCTAAAATTGACAATATTTTCCCATTTATTTTAAAAGCATTTTACCTATATACACACTAATTTTACCAATTCATTGTAAATGTTAAAATCGAACTTGAATGTTTAAGGGATCATTATACCTGATTGCCTCAACTTACTTTTATAGTGTTCAGGATGAATCAGGTTTAAGATTTTTTGGTTTGCAAATGAATGTTCATAATCCTCTTTGATAATAAGGAATATGTTTTGCCTATACCACCAGAATATATCTGGATTATCCCAGAAATGAGGCCTAAGCACATCAAAAAAACGATAGCCATGTTTAGCAAATTTTTCCACCCAATACTCCGTCCACTGTTCATTGATGTGATTTTGACCACCCTGACCCGGTATTGCGGCTGAAAAAAGAATGACATCGCTTGCCTCAACCAGGGACTTCACCAAAATATCGGACGATTCTTCTTTTAAATGCTCTGCAACTTCCAGACAAATAGCCAGATCATACGCTCTGGCCAATTTGATTGGCTTATCAAGATCAGCATGCGTAAATTCATCTGGATTTATCCTAAGATTATCTATGTCGATCCAGGCACCATCCAAACCCAAAATATCTGTGACACCAATTGATCTTACAACGTGTAAAAAGTTTCCTAGTCCACATCCAAAATCGACAACACTATTGAAATTTATTAGCTCCTTTACAAAAGGAATAATTTCGAGGGCATCTTTATCCCTGTGTATTAACCGATCATGATGATATGGTTTAGACTCACCCGCAATGGAGAAAAGCGGCTCTTGGGTTTTATCTGTTTTGGAAATGAACCGATCAAATACTTTTCGGTAAACTTCAAAATTACTTTGCGAATTCTTGAAATGGCGAACTATAAGCCCACTTTGATTATTGTTTGACGTCACATCTGAGTAACCAAAATCAAACTGGTTTGATACAAATGGGTAGATCACCAATATATTATTAGTCATTTTTGAAAATTTCCCGTCGGCAGTATCACTTTCAGCAAACTGCTCTTTTAGGATTTTTTCATAAAACTTACGATAGATCACAATAAATTGAGTACACCAAAAAGTATCAACCCAATATAATGAATCCCCAATTGGCACTGCATTGGTAAATCCTCCAATACCACCGTTTAATATATCACATCTTTTTTCATGTGCTTTTAGAATACTTTTTATAAATAAGTTGCGATCATAATTGTCTGTAAATTGGTGGTCATCCTCACAGATGATAATAAAATCCTCATCATTTTTAATTCCATCTTCAACACACTTTACAATGCTCGACCACAGTCCAACTGCACCAATACTATGCTTACAAGCTTTCATAAACCGAAGCTCAAACTCACTTTTACCTACAAACTGGTTCTTGATATGTTCCAGCCTATCTTTACGTTCTTCCAGGTTTATCACATAAACTGGGAGTACCAAATTTTCAAATTCCGGCTCTTTCATGAACGATAATAAAAGTTTTTAATCTTGGACAAGATTTCGAGACGCGTTGAAGTTGTTTTAAAAAGTCCGTCTACACGCCCGGTAATATTATTAAAAGGAGTTACATCGGAATAGCCAAAATCTTTTTGAGTTGAAATAAATGGATATACAACAAGTTTCTTATCAGTCAAACCAGAAATTTTTAGATCAGCAACGTCATTTTCACCAAATTGGGCAGACATGATTTTAGGGAAAAAACTTTTAAAAATAATTGTAAACTGTAATCCTGTAAATTTTTCAACCCAAAATAAATGCTCAGATACCTGTATTGGTCGGTTCATCCAACTTATTCCTCCACATAAAATATCAATCGACATTTCCTGGGCAATTTGAATCATATTGAATAAAGCATCCTTGTTATAGCTCTCGGTAAATTGATGATCGTCTTCACAAATCAAAATAAATTCAGCGTCCGTATCCTTGTTTTCTTTGACTATTCTTCTAACAGTCTGCCAAAGACTAACAGCTTTAAAACTGTGTTCTTTGGCTTCAACGATTTTGACGTTGAATTCTTCTTTATCTTGGAACTGCAGCAAAACAGAAGATCTCCGATCTGTTCGCTGCTTAAGATTTATAATAAATGTGTCGATTTTTCTTTCCATTAGCAAAGTGTGGGTTTAAATTTGTAAAATCATTTGTTCAGCACATATTTAATATTATCGAATAGCCGCTGAATAAGCCTTCTGTCGTTTGTAATGATATCTGCAGAACCCTTAGACTCAGACTTAAATTCCAGTTTCCTGCCATAATTTGTCCTCAAGCCTTCACTAAATTTTACCGTGACCAGGTATGTCTCCAGGTTTCCCTGTTCAGTCTTTTCCGTATTGGTTGTCAGGGAAATCGCACTGACTTTACCCTTGATCGTCCCATATTCCATGTAAGGGAAATCATCCAGTTTCACAATCACCTCCTGTCCCATTTTTACTTTCCCAGCACCAATTGCAGGTAAGATCAATTGCCCATATGGTTCCTGCTGGTCTGGGATGATGGTGAACACTGGTTCGCCAGCCTGTACAAAATGGCTGTTCGTCCAGAACTTTAAAAACTGCACCTTACCATTAAAAGGTGCTTTGAACAGGTATTTCTGCTGCCACAAATTGATGTTGTCCTTTAGGTCATTATAAGTGGTGGATAAGGCCAGGGCTAATTCTTTTTCCTTTTCGTTCTTTTGGATCTCAACTTCCTGGATTTTACTTAGGGTCTGCTGGGCTTGTTCACGGCTACCAATTACTGCACTTAATGTGCTTTGATAATTGTCCCTGCTACTTAAAAAATTCATCTGGGTTTTATCAAAATCCGACTCACTCAATACTTTTCTGACAAACAATATGGAATCCCTGCCATAGAATTTACTTCCCAGCTTTAGATTCTCTTCACTGATTCTCAGCTTCTTTTCAGTGGCTACTATAGCAGCCTTTTGTTCAGTTGCCAATTGCTGAAGACTACTGATCTGTTTCTCATATAGCTTGTTCTGCTTGAAATTCTGTGTCTGCTGAACGCAGCTGATAAAAGCATAATACTTTTGGCTCAGTTCTCCCAAAGCAACTTTAGGAGGTAATTTATCTAAAATGCCTGTATTCTCAACTTCATTGGGATCAAACTGATCAAGTAACCGGATGATCGCGAGCAATGACTCTATTGATGTTGGGTTTTGAATGTACGCGATGATGCTTTCTTCCCTGACAATATCCGAGGATTTAAAACCCCTAAGCTGTAATTTACCTGAAATATTAGAGACCAGTTTAATGGGTGCAACGGAAGTATTGATCATGATCTTTCCGCTTACCACATCTGGATAACGTATGATCCAGCCAAAAACAAACAGGATAATAAAAATGACACCTACAATAACTGAAATCCAAAAACCAAACTTTACAGGCATCCTGTCTATGATGTGCTGAACGTGTTCAGTTCTTTCTTTGCTATGATATTTTTGTTCTGTTTCCATCAGTTACTCAGAAGATTTGTCTGCGTATTTTGTTGTACCACTGAAGTTAGATCCAACTGAGATTGTACCAATTGAAAATAGCGTCCTTTTTTCTCCATTAACGTTTCGTGATTTCCGATCTCCACTATGCTTCCTTTTTGCATGACTACAATCTGATCTGCTTTACGAATGGTGCTGAGGCGATGGGCAACGACTATCACGGTTTTTTCTTTAAAAACATTGTCCAGGGCAGAAACAATTTTCTGTTCATTGATGGTGTCCAGTGAATTTGTTGCCTCATCAAAAAATAAATAGTCAGGATCTTTATACAATGCCCGGGCGATAAGTATGCGTTGCTTTTGTCCTCCGCTTAATCCCCGTCCTTGTTCACCCATCATGGTTTGATAGCCCAAGGGCAATTGTTCAATTTCCTGGGAAATATTGGCCGTGTCAAGCGCTTTTTTTAACTTTTGATAGTCAATCCTTTCATCATCCAGTACAATGTTATTGAGTATGGTATCATTAAATATCTTTCCATCCTGCATCACCGCTCCACACTTGTCCCGCCATTGCCGTAAACCAATGTTGTTTACATTCATACTTGCAATTTGAATATCCCCAAATGAGGGTTTATATAACCTGAGCAGTAATTTTAACAAGGTTGACTTGCCGCTTCCGCTGTCACCTACTATGGCGGTTACCTGGCCTTCGGGAATAACAAGGTGTACCCCTCTTAAGACAACCGGGCCTGTCGGGGTATATTGAAAAGAAACATTATTGAGGATCAAGCTCTTGTTGCCCGTGAGTTCAATGTTGTTATTGCCGACATTTTCGTGTTCATCTTCCAACTCATGAATTTCATTCAACCTCAAAAAGCTGATCTTGGCAGACTGGTAAGAGGTTATAAACAGGATAAACTGCTGTACCGGGGCATTCAGCATGCCAATAATGAACTGAGTGGAGATCATTACTCCAAAGGTCATTTCGCCGTTTATTACCGCCTTGGCACAGAAAAAAGTGATGAACAGGTTCTTTAAATTGTCTATAAACTGGGCACCCAGGTTTTGACTGTTGGTAATGTTAAGTACCCGCAGGTTGACCTTGTAAAGGCGGGCCTGAATGTCTTCCCATTTCCAGCGTTTGGCCTTTTCATAATTGTTAATCTTAATGTCCTGGATACTCGCAATGGTTTCCACCCAATAGGTCTGATTTTTAGATACCAGCTCAAAGTATTCCCAGTCCAGCTTTTTCCGGGCGTTCAGGAATGCCATCACCCAGGCAACATAGAAAACACTTCCTGCAAGAAAAATATAGAATATAATGGTATTGTAAATCAACAGAATGATGCCGAATACGACAAAAGTCAATGTAGAGAATATCATGTTCAGGGAATTGTTCATGATAAAACTCCTGATGCGCTCATGGTCCTGTGCCCTTTGTAAGATATCACCGGTCATTTTATTTTCAAAAAAGGTAATGGGTAGCACCATTAACTTAATCAGGTAGTCAGATATCAACGCGATATTTACTCTCGAGGTTACATGCAATAAAATCCAGTCCCGGACCATATTGGACAAAAGTATACTAAGGTAGATGGCAATGTTGGCAATGAGCACTGTATTGATAAAATTCAGGTCGTGGGTCTGTATACCCACATCAATTACCGCCTTTGAGATAAAAGGTAGAAAACCCTGCAATATGGTGACCAGCAGCATCACGGCAAAAAGATTTATAAAACTCTTTTTGTAGGGTCTAAAATAACCTATGAAATGCTCAAATGTCTTTCTCCTGTCCCGCTGTTCATTTGCCTGCCGCTGATGGAAGTCCGCCTGGGGCTCCATGGCCATTAACACCCCTTTTTCATCTTCTTTTTTTATCCATTTCTCAGCAAATTCCTGTTTTGAATACCTTACATATCCTTTTGCAGGATCTGAGACGTAAATGTGTTTTTTGGAGGTTTTATAGACCACAGCAAAGTGATGGTTATCCCAATGAACGATTGCAGGCAGGGGAACTTTTATTTGCAGGTCTTCAACATTGCACTTTAAAGATAAAGTCCGAAAACCAATTCCTTCTCCCGCATAGCTCAAGTCTAAAAAGGAAACCCCTTCCTTGGTCGTACCGCACTTGTCCCTGATGTATTGTAAGGAATAGAATTTCCCGTAGTACTTGGCAATCATTTTTAGACAGGCAGCACCACAGTCCATCATGTCTAGTTGCCGGTCATTCGGGAAAGTTTTTAAAACCATATTATAGAGCATTATTTATGAAAAATGCTGTTTTAATATTGATTTTTTCAATTTTTTATTGCTATACGGTAAGATACATACACAGATAGGTAAAATTCTTTTAAATTATGAGAATAGACCATCATTATAGTCGATGTCAATTAATTACTTTTAAGAAATCAAGACTATTGGAAAACCAATCAATCTTGTGGATAAGATTATACTCACTGACATTATGAAAAAAATACGTGTTAAAATTACCGGCTTTTGGCAGTCTGACGAAAAAATGCTAGAAATGGTAAGGGAATACGGCTTTGGCAGCACCCAGTGGAAAAATATCGAGTTTACCTTAGGGATATATGACAAACTGATCATTCTAACCAGCCCGAACGTCAAATGTGTAGAATATGATGTCCAAAAGGCGATCACATTTCATACTGAACCGATAACTTCAAGTAATAACGAACCTCATAAAAGCTCTTTTATTGCACCATTGTCTTTAGTTGGATGGACGTTGAATAAAACATCTAAAAAACTGGTGTTACCTAATAAAAATGGGTTGCAGATAAAAAAAACCGGCTTACTATCTTCTGTTACAAGTGACTTATGCTATTTGGATGGACATAGAGCCCGACTAAAGTTCTTGCAAAGATTTGACCATCTTGTTGAAGATGGATTCGATTTGTGGGGTAGAAACGAAATCGGTATATTTTTTAAAACCATTCGATCGTACAGAGGAGAAATTGATGATAAGTATGATGCACTACTACCTTATACTTATCACTTTAACTGCGAAAACTCGTTTGATGAAAACTACTACACTGAAAAATTATTAGATCCAATCTTAACAGAAACGCTTTGCTTTTATGACGGATGCACAAATATCTCTTCGTTTATTGATGATAGGGCGTATGTCAAATTGGACATCAAAAATATTGAGGAATCAATTGATATCATCATAAAATCTATTGATGCTAATGAATATAAAAAGAGAAGACCTTATGTACGTAAACAAAAGGAAAGAATATTGACTCATCTGAATCCCTTAAATATTATATGGATGGCCGTAAACGACATGGACATTATCAAAGAATGTACATTGTAGGCTTATGAACCCTGCTGCTCTTTCTCTTCATTGGCAAACGGATCCCAGTCATCATGATACTCGATACCCTTGGGGTTTGGACCATACTCATTACTTCCTGGATCGCTTTCTCCAAATAACATGATCCAGAAATAAAAAGGAATGATCTGCCATGCACCGTTAACCCCTCTGTCATGACAACGCTTTGCACCCTGTGCAATCAAAAAATATAGACTCGGAAAATAAATCAGGAGGATAACTACTGAAGCGGTATTCAAAGACTCGGCCGAAGCCAAACCACCCGCGACGAGTAATCCGGCCGTACCAATGATCACACTGAGACCAAACTCGAGTCTTCTGATTCGTCCCTTAAAGGAGAAAGGATTTTTAAACATACAATCGTTATTAATTATTAATCTGTTTCACTCTTATGGAACTCACTTACTTTTCTTAGCTTCTACAACTGCCAGGTTATTGATGATCTTCCATCGGTTATCAGTATCAAGTATCAAAGAGTTGTAGGCAACAAAATGATTCTCTGAACTTTCCAACCGGACTTTAACCATTGCCACAGTACCGCTGCTATCGATATGCTCAATTTTCATTTGCCGAGGCAGGCCACCAAAAACACCAGCTTTGATATTAGAAAGGTATTGCTGTTTATCTATAATCGTAACTCCCGGAGTACCCATAAAACCGTTATTCGTTACCCTGAAGTCTTTATGTAAAACCTGGTCTAGAAGTAGTGTGTCACTATTGTCGCCACCCTTTACAAAGTCTGTTACCGCCTGCGTTATTTCTTCTGTTAATGTTGTCATAGATTTTTGTCTGTTTATCCTTCCTCTTACAACTGAAACGGCGTAGCTTTCAGGTAAATCCTATATTCCTTTACCATGCCGTTTTTAGATTTATCAGACCTTGGCAAGTAGCGCAATCCTTTAATACTCACCTCCTGCCCGAAATCTATCACAATTTGGTGAGGATGTTTGGTTTTGCCCCCAACAAACTGAGAACTCCACATCGTAGATTCCTGATTATCGTAAACGCGATCCGCAGCATTATTGGCAGCAGTAATTTCTTCGCTGTCTGCATAAATTATCTTCCACTTTTGAGTTGAAATTGGTTTACCATCGACACCGACAAACTGTAGTTCGGCAATAGATGTGGTGATATCATTAGCTTGTTGTGCACTTAAGGCCTCAAAACAAACATATCTTCCGTTATATGCCACATCAAAAGTTACGTCCTTCCAGCCTTTGGCATCGTCGAAGCTACTTGTCAGTATTGGTTTTTCATTGGCCAATTTCAATTCCTGCCCAGCTTTTCTGCTCAGCAATGAGGCATCGGGTTTGATTTTATCAATAATCGGAGTTTTTAAACCAACAATACTTGCTTCAGCAGGCTTTTCTAAGTCAAGTACGATGATTTCGTTTTCACCCTTTTTCAACCAAACGCCCGGCATAAACAGTGTTTGCTGTGGGCCGATTTTCCAAAAACGACCGATGTTATAGCCGTTTACCCAAACCATACCTTTGCCCCAACTACTCATATCTAAGTAAGTGTCCGCTGTGCTGGTTAAATTAAATTTAGCTTTATACCATGCCGGACCATTTGGGGTTTGTGCCGAAAATTTATGTTTAGCCTGGAAAGCATGGTCTACGGGAAAGTTATAAACCGTCCAATTTTGTAAAGTAGTAGTGGTTTTTCCATCATTAATTTCCACTTTCTCAGTAATTCCTTTTCTATCGATAATGGCTTCGCCAAAATTTACCCTGCCAGTGGCCTCCACCAAAATATCTAATACTGCATTTGCTTTCGTTGCAGGAATCTCTATGGTATTATCTGCACGGCGACGATCTAGTTTTCCAATCAATTTACCATCGATAAATATTTCGGCCCAATCGTGTAATTCGGTAATGATCAATTTTCTAGGAGCTGCAGATGCTTTTAAATTCGTCCGGTAGTTGATTCTGCCCCAGCCCTGGTTAAACATTTCCATCGGTTTTATATCTACCGATTTTTTACCTAATGGCAAGTTCTGAAAAAGCGGCGCTGCTTGCGTAAACTTGATTTTAGGAATTTCCATTAATGGCATTTGTGCGGGAATATCTGCCAATACCTCTCCCGGATTTAAGTAGTTCTTCAACAAGTCCCTTACCGCAAAAAACTTGTCGGTAGTATTTCCCTGTTCTCCGATTGGTGCATTGTAATCGTAAGAAGTAACCATTGCCGAATATGGCGGAGAATTAGCGCCACCCCATTGTCCAAAAGTAGTACCACCATGAGCCATATATAAACTGAAAGATATTTTACGATCCATCATGTCTTTTAAGCTTCCTATAAAACTATTCACCGAGCGTGTTTCATGCGGGCGCCCCCAGTTGTCAAACCAACCGGTCCAATATTCGCTGCACATTAACGGTGCATCTGGATTCTGCTCTTTAAATGCTTTAAATTGTTTATCAATATCTGATCCTGCACCAAAATTTAGGGTAGTGGCTACTTCTGGATTTACTTTATAATAATCGAAAGTGGAAGCCCAGTCGCAACGCATTAGTTGTACTTTATCGAAACCCGCTGCTTTTACATTTTTGCGGGTTGCTTCCATATATTCAGTACTATTACCAAATGCAGCATACTCGTTTTCTACCTGCACCATAATGATGTTGCCACCATTTTGGATTTGTAAAGGTGCCAGTTGCTTACCTACTTCTTTTAAATATTTAGCTGATCGCTCCATAAAAAAAGCATCGTCAAGGGTCCTTACCTTTAGGTCTTTTTTCTTTAGCAACCACCATGGCAAACCACCCATGTCCCATTCGGCACAAGCATAAGGACCCGGCCTAACGATACAGTACATGCCATTTTTTTGGATGAGTTTTACAAAAGCGGCTACGTCTTTTTGCCCTGCAAAGTCAAACTTATCTTGCTCTTGTTCATGGTAGTTCCAAAAAAGGTAAATACAGATCGTATTCATGCCCATTGCTTTGCAAAGCTTGATGCGTTGATCCCAATATTCCCGCGGAATCCTCGGAAAATGGATTTCTCCGGCCCGAATCAGGAATGGCTTTCCATTTAGCAGGAACTCGTTTTTCCCAAGAGAAAAACTGCCTCCTGTTATAATTGAATTTTTTGTAATTGACTTGTCTTGTGTTTGAGATTGCGCAAAGGCATTTAAACCAATTCCCAATAGGATTACAAGCAGTATTCGTTTCATAATATGTGTGTTGTCTAACCAATGTGCAAAATAGCATTTTTGGTTTACTTTGATATAAGAATATTTCTTACATACATTTAGACCCCATTGCGGGTGTAACTTATCTCAATTAATAACAAATGGTATCTCATTACTGTCAAACCACCCTTTAATGCAATTGGAGCCATATTGGTTATGGTATGAAATTTTTATCTTGTATTTGGCAGGGGCTAACAATATTCCCTGTTTTTTTAATATGGAACTTATATTGAAGGCTCTTGCATAAGTTTTACCTCGTGGTATCTCAATATATTTAAAATCGTTTCCCGGGCCAAAATCCATCTTACCCCCTCTTAAAGGACTTATGATATTTCCATCCTCTTTTGTAATGGTCATTGAAAAGAAAATTCCTTCAGGATCAAAACGGTCAAGAAGTTTTACAGTTTCATTTCTCAAATTACTGAAGTGAGCCCATATTAATAACCCATCGCCTTTTATAGCATTTTTATTTTGATTACTTATTTTTAGATTAATCTGTGGAGTCTTATTTGCCAAATTATCTTGGGCAAACGAAGAATTGCCTAAAATGGCAAAAGCCAAACTATAAGCAGTTAACAACAGGAATACGGCAAGGAGTGAGATCTTTTTCATATTAAGTGCCTGTACAGTCCGAGTTTAACTCCCTCATCTGGTATAATCAATATCTATCATTGGAGAGAAATAGATTGCACCGCCCACCACCGATTTATTTTGTTGAGATGAGACTATTGATAGGTATAATTTCAATTTATATTTTCCAGACGACAGACTTTTTGTGGGCTTCAGGATTCTGTTTTGCACATCCTGGGGTGTTTCTACTTGTTTCACATTTTTAAGAATCAAATTGACCTTACAATTGCCGTCTGCTGGGATTTGTATATATTCCTGCTTTTTGAAATCGCTGCTTTCTTTTCTCCCATTGATGGAAACCTGATCCACAATTACTGATTCTGATTGAAGTTTCTTTTGACCATCCTTTGGGCTCCTGTTGATTTTAACTTCACTTGAAACATCATTAGGTACGGAAATATTAAGTCCCTTTTCGTTATACAAAGACACAGTTAATTCGTTAACAATATTTTGAATGGAGATAGCATTGCCCGAAGTATTTTTTACTATCAATGTAAAATGAATACCGTTCCCTGATACCGACTGTCTGGCATTAATAGCAGCACTAACTGTTACTAAATTTTTGTCAGTAGCCAAAGAACCATTTAATAATTTAAATTTAATTTCACTACCTGTTTGTGCAAAATTTGTACTACTCATTAATACTATACCAAAGCATATTAAATAGATGTAAGCTGTTTTATTTTTCATTTCGAATCATTTTTAAAGTTAAAAATTAATAGGGGCAACTGGCACATCCCGGCCATGCAGGAGTATGGGTACTTGCATTATTGCATATTCCAGTTCCAACAGGGTCTACAATAGCATGTTCGGCCAGGTCAGTAGCCCCACCAGCCGCGTGATCATATTGTATGAGATTTACGTAGTCAATATCCCAAAGTGTTCGGGCAACATTTTTGACCGTTTGAAACGCAGCTAAATTCATTAACTCTGTAACCGCTTGAGCTTTTGTTTGTCCAGTAGCGGGTACCGTTAGTGTTCTCACATCAGTCACAATGGCTGATAATACGTTATTTAAAGCTGGCAACAGCCGGCTCGCATGCACATTTTCGTGTGCTCGTACTGCTGAAACCATATACCACTGCCCAGCAGCATTGCCCAGTGCTTTTAAATCAGTTACTTGAGCACAATAATTATATGAATTAGCCCCTCCCACTTCACTGCAACCCAGTATAAGACGGGCCTGTAAAGAATAATTACCTCTTGCACTTATCAATACAGCTGTCCAGACACAGTCAGATAGACTTGCACCTATTGTTAGGTCTACAGTTTCATCCTCAGTATATCCCCAATTCGTTCCAAGCGCACTAACGGACGCCGCTGACGGGGACACTTCTGCAATAGATGCTGTAGGTGTTAATGTAGGGGGATCTGCCAACTCCGAACAATCCGATATACCAGTTGTACCGCCGATACACCCACAACAAGTATTATAAGCACTTCCTCCGACGACACCTGCACAATCTCCTGCTTGGTTATTAACCGGTCCATCGGGATATTCAGGATCATCCTCAATATCTGAAGGATGAAAAGTATAGGTATATGGAACAAATTCGTAATTAAAGGATCCATCTATAATCATCATAAATAATTCTGGGTAAAATACACCCGAACTGACGTTTTCTTCATTATCACAAAGGCAAGTTATTGGATCAAACAACATAAGTGATGGACATTGATAAATCACCACTGCCAAATAACTAGATCCATAAGCAAATTGAACAAGTTCCATAAACCCACTTTCAGTTATCATTTTTTTATTAAACGCTGATGAGAGAATCTTGTTTCCATTTCCTCCTATAGACAGTACATCTCTCTTGAAAACACTAGCCTTTAGTTTTGTTTTTAATTGTCCGGCTAAAGTATAGCGCAAGGGATAATATTTCCCGCCAACACTCATAAATTGCATGATGCTGACTTCAGTTTGCCCCCTGACATTTTTAATATAAAGTTCAAAAACGTCTTTGGTTTTTGCGGGGGCAATTTGCTTGCTGTCCTTTGGTTTTAGTTTGCTTAAATCAAAATAAATGGGTACACGTATGTTATTAGCGCTATCAACAATCGCTTTTTCCCAATTTATTTCGAAGCCCATTTTTTTAACAAAAGAGTCAGAACCCTGTTCTTCCAGAATGGATTCTACATAGACTTTTGCTTTTAAAATGGCTTCATTGACAACTACTTCAGGCTGATTTTGAATTTCCAGGCCACGTTTGCAGGAGTTACCTAGCAATATGATGCCAAGCAGTAATACGACACATAGAGGCGTCTTCGTGTTTATTATGTTCATGTATTTAATTTGTTTCATCTCGAAAATGTCTCCTTTGCAGCTAAGAATAGGAAATCAGGGCGCATGCTGGCAGTGCCAATTCGCAATGGATTTGAAAGTAGGTAAATACTTAAGATTTGCTTATTGAGAGCCATGAAAGAGCGTTATATCTGGTTATATAAAGTAAAGACGGCAAAGGGTAGGGATATGGGGTAGATAAATTTTAATTATTTTATTGAATTTACCCCTCTGAGTTTTCTTTAATATGCTCCAGTACCCTCATGTGGATTTTGTGTATAATATATTTGCTCCACAAGCTCCAATAAAGTGCCGGTTTGATGTTGTGAAAATACCATGTTGTGCCTTCCAATAATGTATTCCCATCGGGAAGCCTGGTTAACTTAAACTGACCACGTTTTGATACAAAATAGTCATGCAGGTGAGGCGCATCGATATCATAAAAACTCAGCTCTTTCATAGGTGCAGGCTGTTCCTGCACATCAAATTTAAGAAGTCTCGGCTCATCCCAAACAGTAATGGGCTCTACGAAACTGCCAGTCGTAAAGTTACAATGCCTGACCGCTCCAACACCCCTACCTTCAATTACAGCATTGATGGGGTAAGCAATACCTGTTTTAAATATAAATTCTGTTGGTGCTTTCAATTCAGGGAATTCAACCACATTTTTCCAGACTTCTTCCGGACTGGCTTTTATCACAATAGAGGTAGTTACCGGCTGTACTACAGGCGGGATCGTTGTTTCTACAAAAGCAGTCAATGGCGTAACTAAGAATAAAAACAAAATCACAGCCTGACCATGCACCATCTTTTTTCTCGATATCCCATATCCAATGTAACTGCCAGTCCATAAAAACAATAATAAAAAAGGAGAAGCCATGCCGATGCAGATCAATCCCTCAATCGCGAATGCCAGCATTAGTAATAGGGAAACCAATAAAGTTAAAAAGGCGGCTTTGTGTTTATACGCTACTTCTCTTCCAAAAGTGTAAAGCCAGGTAGCGCTAATACCCATGAGCAGAGGTATCAAAACGAACAAATACATGCCATAAGATCCAATACCGTAAATGCCAAGTAAGGTGAGCAAGCCACAAATTATCGTAGATCCAAGAACCGAAAAGTATAATCTGGTTTTAGGGTTTTGCGGAAAGTAAGAGAGCAGGTTCATGCGGATTTAAATTATGGAAGTAAATATAGGGAATTATTGATTTCGTTATCTTTATAACCTATTTATATCCAAATATGAAAACGACTCTTTTTGCCTTAATCTTCTTCATAGGCATCTTCTTTACCGAAGCCTACTCCCAAAGCCAAAAGGTTAGTTTTAGAGTATCCATTTCAGACGGTTCTTCTAAAAGCGTGTTTGACCAGAATCCCGATATTGAACACATCTATATCAGATACAAAAATGGTGAGCCTGCAATTATCAGCTTTTATGAGCGCTCTGAAAAACCTGAAAGCAAATTGATAGAAAAGTATTACACCAGATTTGAGGGCGACTGCTATGAACTCAGCAAAAAGTATCCGGGCTTACAACTTCCGCAAATGCCTAAACTGGATGTATGGCATTTTGCAGGTGTACAAAGTTTGAAAGACAGCTCCATTCACGTTGAAGTAACTACAAATCTAAAACGGGATACCCTGGTTCATAACTTTACCTATACCATTTTAGGCAACACCTATGTATATGATTTTATGGAAATGAACGAACGACCAAAACTAAAAGGGAGTATCTCAGATTTTCAGAAAAAACTAAGGCTTGCCTATCAGCAATGGAAGCCCATAGCGGTCACAGATTCTGCATTGCTCATTACAGGAATTGTAGAGAAAGACGGATCATTTGGCAATGTCCAATTGCTAATGGGTAAGCCATCGCCGTTCTCTGACAAAGTATTGAACTTCATCAGCAGGGAAGCTAGATCGTGGTGGCCGGGGAAAGCACTTAGAACAAAAATTATAAGAGAATACGCAAAAATCTTCGTCCGGCTAAATAAAGATGACTCCATAACTTTTTCCACTTTGTAATCTAATCCTTGCCATTCCCCGGCTACTACAAACTAAATTCGGCTCAAGGCAGCTAATATCTTTTCCTACTGGAAGAGATACCCAAATACGTTCCGTCCCATCAGTGTAAATCTGATATAACCATCCCTTACACGGTGCTTGATACCATTTTTACCATATAGGTTCAATTCAAATTTCGCTTCGACATAATAGTAGTCCTTGCCAATTTGCTCAGTCTTTACAATCTCAAATACAGAGTCATCCTGTGGATAATTTGCAAGTGACGCTTCAAAAGCAGATTCAGGCTTTCCAGTTCTGCCGTAAGTATCAAATGAAATGGCCACACCATTTTTAGAATTTGTACTTTCATGATCAGTTGCAAAACTCAACTTGCCCTTTTTTATAAAGCTCCTCACATCCGGGAAATACATACCTCCATATATATTCATATCCTTTTTATGAAAACCCTGGCTGAATGAAATTCTGAAAGCTACGTCATGATCAGTCTGATAAACATTATTGCAAAAAAAATAAATAGAATCCGTAGGTGCATACCAACCTTTGCCTGTCATGCCGTATCCAGTATATATTGTCATTCCATCTTTAGGAGCATCTAAATATCTCATCCGATACCCACTATTACCCATTCCTGACATCCCCATAAAAACAGGTTCACCGGAAAAAGATTTTTCTCCTATCTTAAAATAAACACTGTCGTATCTAGAGTTAATCTCCTTTACAGGTGTTACAGGAACATCTACTGGAGTACCTTTCTCGCAGCTGGAGAAAAATAGTGAAGTACTGGCAACGAAGGCCAGGCACAGCATCCACAGATGCTGTTTTGATAAAGCGTTTTTCATAGGTTTTTATTTGTGTGTGCAGCAAATGTAATTAAAAACCAAATCCAATTTTAAAAAAGTAATTTAGACTACAGCCTCAATAGATTCGGCTACATCCAACTGCCAAATGATGCGGAACTTTGTTTCATCAAAACTGTTAATACAAATCAACAATAAAACATGGAAACAAAAAACAAGATAGCCCTGATCACTGGTGGTAGCCGCGGACTGGGCAGAAATATGGCATTAGCCATCGCTAAAAAAGGTATAGATGTAGTGATCACTTACAATTCCAACAAGGAAGCAGCGGATGAAGTGATTGATCAGATTCAATTGATGGGACAAAATGCTGCCGCTTTTCAACTGGATACTAGCGACATCACTGGCTTTGATACATTTGTGGATAGCCTGACGAAGCACCTTACCACGGAAACCGGAAGCCAGAACATCGATTTTCTGGTGAACAACGCTGGCACAGCACTTTATTCCCCAATCACTGAAACTACGGAGGTGCAGATGGATGCCATATTCAACATCCATTACAAGGGTGTGTTTTTCCTGACCCAAAAACTGCTGCCCTACCTGAACAATGGTGGTGGGATCGTCAACATTTCTTCTGGACTTACCCGCATCTCGATGCCTGGCTCATCGGTATATGGTTCATTGAAAGCAGCGGTAGAAACATTGACGCGTTACCAAGCCAAAGAACTAGGCGAGCGCAAAATTAGGGTAAACGTAGTGGCTCCTGGCGCCATAGAAACGGATTTCGGTGGCGGTCGTGTAAGGGACAACCAAGAGATCAACAACCAAATTGCAGGGATTACCGCACTTGGACGTACTGGTTTGCCTGATGATATTGGTGGCGTGGTGGCATTCTTGTGCTCAGAGGATGCTTACTGGATCAATGCGCAAAGGATTGAAGTATCGGGCGGACAGGCCATCTAACAATTGCTTATATTTACCTTATCAAGCCTCACAGACTCAAATCCATCAGTGAATTTCACAGCATCTTCCAGTTGCCAAAACCTGAGCATCCGCTCATCAGTTTGGTAGATTATGCCGAACTGGTGGCTGCGAAGAAGCATAGTGAAGTCAACACCATCGTGGCCGACTACTATTCGATTTCGGTAAAGCGCGATCTGCGGGAAAAGATGCGATATGGGCAGCAAAGCTATGATTTTGATGACGGCGTCATGTATTTTATGGCGCCGGGACAGGTACTACAAACCACTCCGGTGGTAGATGATATGCAGCCTAAACCTTCCGGATGGATACTTTTGATACATCCGGACTTTCTATGGAACACGCCTTTGGCTGCAGCTATAAAGCGGCATGAGTTTTTCAATTATTCGGTAAATGAGGCCCTGTTCCTTTCTGAAAAAGAGGAACTGGTGCTGCATAACCTAATCCAGAATATCCGCCAGGAGTACCAGGCCAATATAGACCGCTTTAGCCAGAGCATCATCATTTCGCAGATCGAAACACTGCTGAATTATTCGGAGCGGTTTTACCAGCGGCAGTTCATCACCCGGAAAATAGCGAATCATCAGGTGCTGGACCGTGTGGATAAATTGCTGACGGATTATTTTGCGAATGATACTCTTAGTCAAAAAGGACTACCTTCCGTTCAGTATGTTGCGGATGCTTTAAATATATCGGCCAGCTACCTGAGCGGACTGCTGAAGGTATTGACCGGTCAGAGTACCCAGCAGCATATTCATGATAAGCTGATTGAAAAGGCCAAAGAAAAACTCTCTACAACTGACCTTTCAGTGAGCGAGATCGCTTATGGATTGGGCTTTGAGCACCCTCAGTCCTTTAGCAAGTTATTTAAGACCAAAACCAGTTTGTCCCCTTTGGAGTTCAGAGCTTCATTCGCCTAGACTGGGCTGCTCCCTACCATCTGCCATGCCTTTCTTTAAATGTTGTTCGCAGATAACCGGCAGTCCCTAAAACCGGTAAAAAGACAACTATAAAAATCCAGACGATCTTACTCATCAATGTCAGGGACTTATTTTTAAGAACCTGAACAAGGCCATAAATCATATAGCCCAGTAAAAACAGAATGAGGACCGTATAAATCATTTTTTATATTTGCAATATGCGAAAATTAATTCTAGGACTGGCCATTACACTGGACGGATACATTGAAGGACCTAACGGAGAATATGACTGGTGCTTTACCGATCAGGACTACAGTCTCAACGAATTTTACGAACGCATAGATGCCATGTTTATCGGTCGCAAGAGCTATGAAACGCTGCAGCAGTATGCAGAAAGCGCCAATGGCGAAGGTATCCCTGGAATGCCTCCTCTGACGGAATATGTATTTTCTACAACCATGACTTCAGTAAAAGAGGGCGCCATACTGATATCTGAAGACAGCATAGCCGAGGCCAGAAGAATAAAGAATTTGCCAGGCAAAGATATCTGGTTATTTGGCGGCGCCTCACTCACTGATGCACTGGCTAAAGAAGGGCTGGTAGATGAATTGTGGTTATCTGTACATCCCATCCTGCTAGGCAGTGGTAAGTTGCTGTTTCGCGAGCAGGAATCCAGGACTAAACTTACCCTTCTGGAAAGCAAGACTTATGAAACCGGACTGGTGTCACTGCGTTACCGCATAGAACATGACTAGTTCAAAAAACGTGTAATCAGCCCGTCGCTTATTGCAACCGGGCTTTGAAAAATGCAGAAGTTTCATTGATGACCAGGTCCCAGTTGCCCGCTTTTGAAAAGCCATGATCGGCACCGGCAACTTCTACTCTTTTGTTCGTCACGCCCTTTTCGGTCAGTATCTGGGTAAACTTGTCGTACTCAGTTTTGCTTCCGTCTGGAAGATCACCAACGTTGTTAAATTCAGGACGAATGTTGATGGTTGCTAATGCCTTACCCTGGATGCCCAGCCACATCGGACTGGCCGCCATATAAGCCAATATATTTGCTTGCACAGGCTCTGCACCCACTGCACGGTAGATAACCTCTACGATCCTGGGATCAAGCAGTTTCACTTCTGATTCATCCTGAAAAGCAAAATTAGTAGCCCCAGCCCAGTTAGCAGCGACTTTAACCCTGCCCCCGGTATTTTTATCTCCATATGCATAAAGTAAAGCTAAGGTTGCACCTGCGCTATGCCCAGCTACAGCCCATTTATCACTGCTCATCCTCCATTCACTGCTTTTAGCCGCAGCGAGGTTAACGGCCGCCTGAATGTCGTTCAACTGATCTGCAATTTTTACCGGACTAGGCTTATGTACTATAGGGTTGCTAAGCACACCATCTATATTCACCAATCGGTAATTGACATTAAGTACCACAAAACCTTGCGCAGACAATTGTTGTGCCCTTGCAGAAACATCGGCTTTATCGCCAGCTACAAATCCACCTCCATGCAGCATCACTACCACTGGCGTTTGTTCATTACGACCTTCCGGCAGGTAGGCATCCATTTTTTGCGCTGGGTCATCACCAAAACTGATATTGGTGATGACCTGTGCTTCGGTGGTCAATTTCTTGTCTTTCTTGCAGGAAGTCAGTACCAAAAAGGCACATAAAGTAAAATAAACAGCTAAGCTTTTCATAGGGATATTTTTATTAACTAAAACAAAAACCGTTCCGCTATCATCGTCAAGGCGAATAGTGAATTTACTCCTCCTGATGGTAATACACCTTGTAATAATTCATACGCTTACCATCATCAAAGCCATTCTCAATCAATTCCTTATCGCCATGAATATAAATATGGAAGTTCTTATCCAGTTTGAGTACACTCTTATAAGCCTTGGCCTGCTTCTTGACCGCCTTTTCTGAGATGTCGAAACTATCAGGTATTGGTGTGTCCAATCCTTCGTCGAAAGCCTGCTTATAGGTTTTAAAGGCTGCGATCCCTTCATCATTGGCAATCACCTGCTGCGAGAATTCTTCGATATCAAAACTTTCCTTTTCCTTGAAATAATGAAAAGATTTATTCAGTAAATCGATCTGATCAGCCCTGGTGATGTCGAACTCCTGAGGGATTTGCTCTACGATGAAATTCTTGGCCATCAATAGCAGGTCAGTTGTATTGTTCACGAAATCTGCTTTTTGCCTGTTGCCGATAAACTTGTTTTGCCAATAGTCGGTTTCAGCCGTACTGTTGTCTATGATCAGCAAGGTATAAGGCTCTTCAGTAAAGAGAATAAGCACTGCCTTTTCAGGCTTCTTAGCCCCGATGCCCTTGCGTAGCGAATGAGTTAGACTGCTGGAGGTCAGATCGGTCTCTACAAAGGACTGCTTGTCTTCAAATTTAAAGATGCCCAGACCTTCATAAAAGTTTTCATTCAGCTTGATGTCATCGAACCTGGCTACGAACACGTCACCGTCCTTGATGTTGGCATTGTCGCTCACCGACATGAGGTGATCAAAGATTTTCTTGGAAAGCTCTATGAAGTTACCGTTCTCACGGATTTGCTTCGATAGGCTAAACAGTACATTGAAATTAAGGTCTATGGTATGGTGAAATTCCTGCGAGGAAACGTTATTGGTGAACGGCTTCAAGAACATATTTTTCAATACATCCGACAGGGTTTCATCACTCAGGTCGAAAACTTCTTCTCCCGCACGGGCCTGACTCTCCACATAGCTCACCCTATGCATCATCACCTTCTTTAAAAAAACATCAGTTATTTCTATCATTCTTTATCAATTGTGTTCAGTGTTGTTATAGCGGATTCACAAGATCCTTCGCTGCGCTCTGGATGACAAAAAGCGTAACAGCGTAACGCAACAGTCGCCGCAATTACCAGCGCAACAACGGCGACAAAAATAGCAAATAAGATTACAGAAAATCAGGTGAATTAAAACTCTCTCTCTGGCTTCAAAAAATGATAACTTTTACCCTTAGGATTTGGGCCATACTGATTATCCCCTATCTGTCCATCAGCAAAAAGCATCCACAAACCATAAAATGGGATGATCTGAAACCAGCCGCTATTGCCTCTGTCGTGGCATCGCTTAGCACGCTGAGTAATCATAAAAAGAATGATTGGGGCGTATGCGATTATAGCAATCGTAAGATGAATGGGGTCATCCGGAAGTTTATTTTTAAAAGTTATAGGAAGTCCGAAATTAAACATAGGAACGACTCTGCCAGGGCCTACAACCCCCAGCGATACCAATATGACATCCACCACCGCACTGTAGCCATAGTATATCACCCAGCTGTACCAATACTCTAGCCTGCGGATACGGCCATGAAATGAAAAAGGATTTTTAAACATAAGAGGTTAATTACATTATTAAAAAAGAGCTATATCAAAACAAGATTGACAAAGCCAACTCCAACAAAAATAACAATTAAAGCTACAATTGCTGCCTGATAATTTTGGCTTCAGTCGAAACCAGGAAGCTTTTTCTTTTTGCTATCCTTACTTTGCGTATACTTTTATTGATCCCTTCATGGGTTCTCCGGTAGTATTCAGTTGCAGGTATCTTACCTTGCGGCCCAATACTTCCGCACCAGTCATATAGGTCGTGAGGCTGATCTCATTCCCATCTGGATTGATCACCCCGGCTTCTTTCCATTCGGTCCCATTTACAGATACTTTTACAGTGATGGTATTTTTATTATTGTAAACCCCAATTCCGGTTACATTATAAATCTTTTTTAAATCTAAAATATGCTGTCCCTTCTTCCACTCAGCAGCGGCAATTTCTGCATCTTTTACCACTGCCCCATATTCCGGCCCCTCAAATACTGAATTATTTGCATTGCTCAATACCCCACTAACAGGCTTTTTCATGTCCAGTTCAATTATTGTTGCAATCTCATCTGGTTGGGCCGGAGCGGTAAACTGCCACTCATTGTTCGCAAGAACAAACTTCACCTGGCCCGCTGCATTCAAAAATTTCGCTTTTAATATGCCATTGCCCGGTATGGCCGGCAAGGTGATTTTACCATCTTTCCAATCGTAAACATACAAATAGACTTTACTGCCCGAATAAGTTGCACCACCCCATTTCCCAGGCATCCAAGGACCACCTTTGGTATCATAAAAAGCATTACCATACTTCTTTAACCACTCGCCCATGCTGAGCAACAGCGCTTTCTGGGTAGGATTAAACCTACCGTCCCAATGTGCACCCCAACTCATCAGTACATTACCATTGCCTTGAGCACAAGAGAAAAGCTCACGAAGCAGGTCTTTTTTTGATTTGTTAGGTACAGGTGAATATGCCCAGTTGTCGTTTAAGGTCAGTGCACTTTCCCAGGCTCTCTTTTGATAGCGCCCTACTTGTTGCTCTGGTGTATCAAAATCGCCGGGAACACTTGCTCTGTTGTTGATGATAATTCCGGGCTGCAATTTACGCATCATGCCGGTTAAGTTCTCCGCATCCCACATGTCGGCAGTAAACATGCCACCCCACCATGCTGCATCAAACCAGAAAATATCGACCTTGCCATATTTTGTCAACAGTTCAGTTACTACATTCTTCTGGTACTCCAGATATTTCTTGTGCGTAGCGCCCGCAATTGCATTCCCTCCCTTCAGTGATTTCCATACCACTCCATTTTTTGTGTTTACTGCCCTTGAAGTATCTACAGGGGCATAATCCGGATGATGCCAGTCCCGCTGTGAATAGTAAAATCCGAATGGCATATTGGCGGCATGACAGGCATCGGCTATTTCCTTTAGATAGTCGCGCCCAAAGGGGGTATTGGTAATTTTGAAATCTGAAAATTTGGTATCCCACATATGAAAGCCATCGTGGTGTTTTGCTATCACCACAACGTACTTCATGCCTGCATCTTTGGCAATCTGTACCCATTCCCTGGCATTAAAATTTTCCAGCTTAAATTTAGAAGGCCATTTTGTCCATACGCTATCCGGGTAAGCTCCATGTCCCTCATCCGGTGCTTTGTAATTTTTGACGATCGGCCAGCTGATGTCCTTTTCAACGTAGGCTGATAAACCAAAGTGAATAAACATACCATAGCGGGCCTCGGTAAACCATTTCATTTGTTGCGGACTGGCAAATGTACTTGCATTCCACTGTTCCTTTGTAAAAGGCTGGTATTTATAAGCCGATTGTTTAGGAACATTATCGGTATTCAATACGGACCACTGCCCTTGTGCGGTTGTGAAAAGCAGACTCAAAAATGCAGTTGCGACATAGAAAAACTTTTTCATATTCTTGTTTGATTTGGTGTAATCGAATCTATTGTGATTTTTTAAAGCAAGAAATAGATTATTACATTATTACGATGGAGTAAACGATTATTAAGATGAGCATCCATCCCGGAAATTACCTGAATTAAAATGCTGATCGATATACTTTGGCATATTATTAGTTATTTTAGCGACAACTTTAGCTTTAACAATCGAGAATACCTTATGTCGCAAAATAACAATCCAATACCTGCGAACGAGATGGAGAGATTAATCCATTTGTCCGATCTTGACATCGACTACAGCAGTTTATCTGACAATTTTAAAGACCTTACACATTTGGCGGCAAAGGTGGCCGGCACTGAAATCTCTCTTGTGAACCTCATTGATTCCTACACGCAATGGACCATAGGCAACCACGGGCTCGACGTAGATCAGACCCCAAGGGAAGATACCGTTTGCCAGTACACAATCATGAGCGACGATCAGCTGGAAGTGCCTGACTTAACCGCCGACGAGCGTTTCAATAAAAAGGACTTCGTAAATGATCCGATGTCGCTCCGCTATTATTTTGGCATTCCGTTGAAGGATAGAGAAGGAATAAATATCGGTGCCTTATGCGTGATGGATACGAAGTTCAAAACAATGAGCCCTGAAAAAATAGAATTGCTGAAGATCATTGCTGGTGAAATTGTAAACAGGCTGAAAAGTTATAAAGCGATGGACGACCTGAAAAGTCAGGTAAATGAGGCCAATGAATCCAAGAAAAAAGTAGCGCATGACATCCGCGGCCCGCTTGCAGGCATCATTGGCTTGTCGCAGATCATCAGTGAACAGGGCAAAAGCGCAAATATCGACGAGGTAATGGATTTTATCAACCTGATCCACAGCGGCAGCAAGTCCATTCTTGATCTTGCGGATGAAATTCTAAGCGAGGATAAAGAAGTAGTAAATCAACACAGCAACACGCAATTCCATCTGAGCAGTTTTAGGGACAAACTAAAGGAACTTTATGGCCCGCAGGCCATCTCCAAACAATTGCAACTGCAGTTTAATGTAAACCAGGAGACTCAATACATCCCCTTTTCGAAAAATAAACTCCTGCAGATCACCGGAAACCTGATCTCCAATGCCATTAAATTTACCCCGGTCGGCGGCAAGGTAACCGTGGGCCTGGACCTGATCGTGAAGTCTGATAAGAATGTGCTGAGCATTTCAGTTTCAGATAACGGAGTTGGTATCAGCAAGGATGAAATAGCCAGTATACTTGAAGGAAACAGCCATACCACAAAAGGCACCAGCGGCGAAAAAGGCTATGGATTCGGACTTTCATTGGTAAAACACCTGATAGAAAAGCTGGAGGGACAACTGGAAATCCGTTCGGAGCTTAATCAGGGAACTACTTTTGAGGTGTATCTCCCTCAGAATAATTCATAATTTTGTTACCTTTAATTGATCAACCCTAATGTAATTAATGATGCGCTTAAGATTCCTTCTTTCCCTGATATGCTTATTGTTTTCTTTCGGATTATCGCAGGCTCAGGAACAAAATGTCAGTTCTGATGATTTGTTTACCACAGCGCGTAAGGCTGCTTTTGACCAGAAGGATTATCCCACAGCAATTTCATTGAGCAAACAGGCCTTGGCTAAAAGTCCTGATTATGCGGATATCAGGATATTTCTGGGCAGACTGTATACCTGGACAAAACAACCCGACAGCGCAAGACAGGCTTTTAATCTCGTGCTCAGTAAACAGCCGGACAATGCTGATGCCGCTCTGGCACTTGGCAGTCTGGAATTTTGGGAAGACAACTCTGAAAAGGCCCTGGAGCATGTAAACTCTGGGTTAAAATACCATAGTGATGCCAAGGACCTGCTGCTGCTAAAAGCCAAGATCCTGAATGACCTTAAAAGGTGGCCCGAAGCCAATATTGAAATAGAAAAGGTGATTAAAGTCGATCCGAATATGACTGAGGCGAGAACGCTGGCAGCCAGGATCAGGGAAAACTCCGCGAAAAACAAGATCGGCGTATCTTATGATTTTATCCATTTCGACAAACAGTTTGATGACCCATGGCATCTGCTGAGTGTAGACTATAGCCGTCAGACTAAGATAGGTTCTATCATCGGCCGGGTTAATTATGGTAATCGATTCAATACCAGCGGGCTTCAGTTTGAGGTTGATGCTTATCCCCGCATTTCCAATACTTTTCAGGCTTACATCAGTGGTGGATATTCCAACGACGTGGGGGTTTTCCCTCACTACAGGGCTGGTTTTTCGCTCTACGCCAATTTACCAGCCAGCTTTGAAGCAGAAGCGGGCTTCCGTTACCTTACCTTCGGTGAATCTACCTGGATCTATACCGCCTCGGTAGGTAAATATTATAAAAGCTTTTGGTTTAATTTCCGGACTTTCCTCACACCTTCCAGTGATGCGGTTTCACAGTCGTTTGCGCTGACCACCCGCTATTATTATGGTGGTGCCGATGATTATTTCAGTTTACGGCTGGGCACCGGACTTTCTCCGGATGATCCTCAAAACAATATCCTGATAGGAAATTCAAACTACAAACTCAGGTCGAACAACGCTACCCTGGGCTATAGAAAGGCTTTCAAATCCCTAAATATTCTCTTTGTAAACATGGGCATCGACAATCAGGAATATAAGCTGAATACTAAAGGAACGCAGATTGATCTTGGAATAGGATACATCAGACGCTTTTAAACCATGCCTAGGAAAACAAAGTTAAGGACCGTACTGGTTGTCATTCTGGCAATTCCGCTGATCATGTGGCTGGTCTGGCTGTGTACGCCTAAAACTAAAATGGTTGCCGCTATCATCGACAAAACGGTTTTAACAACGCAGGGACAGGAACACATTTCGCTGACCTGGATCCTCAATCATCAAAAAATTACCAAGACCAGCACCAAACCCTATAAAATTGCCAATGACTATTACGGCTTTTTTCCGCTGGACAATGAAAAATTCCGGCTGAAGGGACTGGAAAGGTTTAGCGCCGACCAGCTGCAACAGCTAAGTGAAGATGCCGATATGGTTTACTTTACAGATACTTACGGCATCTATAAGAATGAATGGTACGCCCAGGCCAACAATACTGAAAGGTCTGGAATGATATACGGCGGCATGAGCAGCCAGGACATTGAACTGTTGAAACTGATGAAGGCAAAGCGTAAACTGATCATCACGGAATTCAACAGCATCGGCAGTCCTACGCATGTAGATACCCGCCATAGGTTCGAAAGTCTGTTTGCAATGCGCTGGACCGGCTGGACAGGGCGTTTTTTTGAAAACCTGGACAGCGCAAAAAACAAGGAGTTACCCAGGTGGCTGATTCGAAATTACAAACGGGACAACAATAACCAATGGCCTTTTAAGAAATCCGGGGTTGCTTTTGTAAATGACCACGATCAGGTAGTGATCCTGGAAGACAGCACCGACCTTAAAGATCCTATGCCCCATATTACCAGCACTGCTTACGGACAGGAAAACTTCGGGCTGCCCGCAAGAATCAAGTATGCTTTTTGGTTTGATGTGATCCAGCCGGACCTTAAAACCAATACCCAGGTAGCCAGCTTTAACATAGATGTGAATGCCAGGGGCCGTAAACTGTTAGCAAAACACAACCTGCCTGCTGTTTTTCCGGCAGTAATCATGCACAAAGACAGGGATTACAGGTTCTATTATTTTTCGGGTGACTTTTGCGACAATCCGATCAGCATGGGTACGTCCTATTTTAAAGGGATCACTTTCTTTAAATGGCTGTTTTACAACACTGCCGACCCGATGGAACGATCGAGCTTTTTCTGGAACTTTTACAAACCTATGGTCACCAAAATACTGGACGAAGAAAAAGAATTTAAAGGGAAATAGCTATTTACCAGGTAAACGGTATTTACTTAAAATGGAATCGGGCAGAATCCCCGCTCCATTTCCAATACCTGCATTCCGTCGTTTAAAGTTTTCGAACGCACTCTTCAGCTGATTGTACATCGCCTGGTCTTGCACCGGTTCCTCCTCCATATTTTGCGTCATTTTATACAGAGAAGTACCATTGAGGTGATATTCTCCCATTACAAAATCAATAATGTCTGTTTTGGTTTGCATGAGCGGGTATTTATGGATGTTCCGGAAGCTTCTGGTAGTGTCCAGCCCCTCTCCCATCCAGCTGGCATCATCGGGTGCATTGAGTTTGTAATTGGCTTTAAGAAAGGCCAGCAAACTCGGTGTAATGTCAAAATGAGTAGAAATTGAGGCAAACTGGGCGGTGCGCTTCAACAACGGAGAATAAATGATGAGCGGCACATGGTACCTATCTATCTTATTACTCATCGGTATTTCAGGAATCCTATGGTCGCCGGTAATGATGAATATGGTATTCGCAAAATCTTTACGCTGCCTATAGCTGTTGAAAAATCCCCGCAACGCATCGTCGGCATACAAAATTGAAGAGTATTGCAACTTATAATTTCTGTAGGTATCCTTTTTAGGATTTTCAAATCCGAGTTCATCCATCCGCTGCTCAAACTTTTTAGTGTACTTACCCTGATCATTGATCAGGAAGGGGTTGTGTGTAGACACAGTGAGCAGTACGTTTAACTCCGGAGATTTAGATTCTTCACCCGGCCTTGTATTTAAATAGTACCTGAAGAGCTCCTTATCGTCGTATCCCCAGCTAAATCCATTGGCGGCCGGCAATCTCATATATCCCTGCGGGAATGACTTGATGTCTTTGACCTCATCAACCTGGTTCTTCTTCAAAAAGACCGACATGTTATCGAAAGCAGCATCACCGCCATAGTAGAAAGAAGTTTTATACCCGTTGAATTTCAATAAACTGTACAGGGAAGCATGTTCCGGCATTTTATCGCCAAGTTCCAGGAATCCATTCTTTGAGAAGGGCAGAGAGCCCATTAGAGAGGGCAGCACTGCGAATGTACGTCCGCCTTCGCTCAGAAAATTCTTCCAATACAGACTTTTACCTGCCAGGGAATCAAGAAATGGAGTGAAATTGCCGAGATAGGCACCCTCGTTCGTAAATGCTCTTCCTAATCCCTCTACCAGAATAATAACGACATTGGGTTTGGTGGCAGGGACATTAAAAAATGGTGTAAGTACATCCTGATCCTCTAACTTTCTAAAAAACGGATATTTATCACCACCAATATATTTAAATGAGGTGGATACCATTTTAGCATCCCCATAGTCGCCAATATAGGCATCTGCATAAATGTCTTCTTCTTCGTCTTCCGGAAAAAAATGGCTGTAAGAACTCCCAAAGAAAAAGTCTGTCTTATTGAGTGCAAGGTTATTTGCAAAATCTGATTTATAGGGCTTCCCCTGTAGCAGTCCGGACAAGCCGGTGATCAGAAAGAGAAGGGACAGTCCAGGTAGTAAAAATGCAACCCACAGGGGCATCCTGATTTTACCAGGCAGGAACTTTAAGCCGGCAACAAGCAGGGCCAGCAGCACGATAAAGCCCAAAACCAGCTGGACACTCATGGCCCCGGAGGCACCGACGGTCTGTTTGATATCGGCAATTGAGTATCCGTAAATATCTGCGCCAAGTGGCACCAATGAAGTATTGAAGTACTGGACCAGTCCGATCTGAATGATGATCATCAGCACAATAAAAACCTTAAACACTATTTTAGATAGTTTTAGAGACCCCAGAGCAATTAGCAGGAAAATCACATATTCGAAAATCAGCCATTTGAGCCAAAACACGACATCTGTCACCACTGCCCAGAAAAGAAATCCAGGTACATTTTCCGGAAATTCATGGGTGATGCCGTTTAGCAAAACTTCAAAAACCCTGACAAGGATCAAAGCAGCGAGCCAGACTAAAGCGAGCTGGATAAAAGTTTGCGTGGCTGATTTAAGGCGGTTCATCATGCTCAAGTTTGTTTTTTTGTGAAACCTTGTCTGGTCATTTCACCCCAGGAATTCTTTTTCCTCAACAGGTCTATGTTGCCCTGAACGGCGGACCACACTACAAACGGATGGAAGATAAAAGGTTCCAGAAATGCCGTCAGGATGAGCATCAGCAGGTCTTTATTGCTTTTATATTGATTGTAGGTGAGTACTTCCATAAGTATGGCAAACACCGAATAAAGAAATCCGAAGCTGAAGACAAAGAGCAGCAGGCCGATAAAAAAGTTCCACTGGATCAAACCAAGTACAGCAAAAACGAGAAAGCTCAGGAAACCGAAAAACTCAACAATCGGAGCCAGAAATTCAAAGAAAAACCAGTAGGGATAACTCACCATTCCCAGACGGCCGTATTTTGGGTTAAAAAACATGACCTTATGGAACTGTAGGGTTTCTATAGTGCCCCTGGTCCAGCGGTTTCTTTGTCTGCCTAGGATTTTAAAAGATGCAGGGGCTTCTGTCCAGCACAGGGGATCGGGAATAAAACTCACCCGGTAAGGAACCTTTTGTTCTTCCATATACCTGCGCATCCTCACCACCAGTTCCATGTCCTCTCCTACGGTAGCATGGTTGTATCCTCCGCATTTGATCACGATATCCTTATCGAACGCTCCGAAAGCACCGGAAATGAGCAGCAGACCATTTAAACGACTCCATGCCATTCTGCCCAACAGGAAAGCCCTGATGTACTCTAAAGTCTGTACCCTCGGCAGGAACTGTTTGGGCAGGTTTACCTTTACCAGGCGGCCGTTTTCTACGATGCAACTGTTGGCTATGCGGATTACGCCACCGGTAGCAATGACTCTGGCCTTCGTCTCTTCGAGGAATGGCTTGGCCAGCTTGAGCAAGGCATCCTGCTCCAGGATACAATCCACATCAATACAAACGATATAATCGTTTTGCGCAATGTTTACTCCAACATTTAAAGCATCTGCCTTTCCGCCATTTTGTTTGTCGACAACGATCAGCTTTTTATAGACAGCCTTCCTGCTTTTGTAAACACCGAGAACTTCTTTCGTAGGGATCCGGTTGTTGACAAAAAAATCTGCTTTATAGAGATCGTAAGCACTGATTAGTTTGGCCAGGGAATCGTCCTTACTCCCATCATTGATGATGATTACCTCCAGATTGTTGTAATTGATAGACAACAACGACCGCACATTCTCTATGACATTAGCACCTTCGTTATATGCGGGGGCCAGAATGCTAATGCTTGGCGCCTGCGTCGAACTGGCAAGTACCCTGTAATCCGTAAAACTGTTTTTGCGAAGGTAGGTCCGGATTTCACCAATTGAGTAAGCACCGATGAACATATAGCAGGACAGCAGCACTACTGAATAAAACAACAGGCTGTAGGTAAAAAAATCAAGTAGGATCGACTGCCAGCTCATCGTTTTATTTCACTTTTAATTTGAGTAAGCATTTCATTCAAAGGGTAAACTTGTGATTGAGGGTCATTCTCCAACAATTCCAAACCAGCCTCACTAATGTTTGCCATTGCACGGACAACTTCCAGTTTCATTTCAAAATCTTCTGTGCATAAAAGCGTTTGCAGCTTTGGCAGGTCAGCATCGTCACCAATTTTTTTTACCGCTTTCAAAATGGCAAATTGGTTTTCATGCGCTTCCTGGCTGAACTTATCCAATAACTTTTTTGAGGTGTCTTCTGTAAAGATGTCTATCAGCGTATATACAGCCTGTATTCTTACGTTAGGTTCTGGATGTTCAAGACAATTGACGATATCATTGTAAAGCTCAAAATGATGGTAATTACGTACTAGTTTCAGGGCAAATGCGACAACACTTGGATTGTCAGATTTGAGCCAATTGTCGATTCCGCTAAGGTTTACGTGAGGAACCGCAGATAGTTCATTTAGCAATTTCATCTGTTGCCATTCCGAGATCCGGTAAGAGATCAAATCAAGAAAACGAAGTCCTTCAAATCCGGAAAGATTGAGTACAGCGATCTGGGCTTCCGCTCTGACCAGTTCATTTTTGTCATCCGTAAACCTGTATATTTTTTTGAGGTACTCTTTAAGCTCCATAGTACCAATTTGCTGGATTCCCCGCGCCATGAGGTGCCACTTCCCGCTGTCTATCAACTTAATCGCATAAGTATCCAGATTGAGCTGTGTGTACAGCTTTTTGAGGTTTTGTCCAGCCTGACCGGACATGTTCTTTTTTGCAGCGGTAATTTTTTTGGCCAACCGGTTTCTAAACCTGACATTTGCCAGATTGGCTTTAAGACGCGAAGTAACAGGAATCAATTGTGTTTCGATATGACCATCCTCATGAAAAAAAATGGCCTTTCTAAGCAATAGATCCATCATATTATTCCATTTAGCGTATTTCACTCTCCACTTATTCCTGACCAGCAAGTAGATTGTCATGAAAAGAATCAGAAATATTGAGGCACCTAAAAAGAACAATAGAAGTGCTTCAAAAAAAATCATCTGGCTGACACAAGTGAAAACCTTTTTATCCTCACAGACAGTTCACTCGGACTGAAAGGTTTCGTGATAAAATCATCAGCTCCCAGACGGAATGCCTCCAACACAATATCTTCCTGACCCATAGCAGAAAGCACAATAATAGGAGTCTGATGTTTCTCTCTCAGCGCAGCCACCACTTCCAGGCCTGAGAAATAAGGCATCATTATATCAGAAATCACCAAGTCAGGAAGAAACTCATCTATTTTTTCCAAAGCTTCTTTGCCGTCTCTGGCGAGGATAACCTGATGGCCATCTTTCTTTAAACGGAATTCCAAAGTCCTGAGCATGAGCTCATCATCTTCAGCTATTAAAATCTTCATATATTAGTGGTAAGGGATGTTATAACTAATAATTTAAAAACGCACGATTATTACGTCTAAGGTAAGTTTTTTTAATAAAACATGCTAGTAATTGTTTTAATGAAGATGGCAGGAACGATGATATTTTGAACACACCCTGTACTGGTGATCAGTTAGGCTCAAAAACTGTATTTCCGAATATATCTTTTTTATACTTGCCAATAACCTTCCCGTTTTCATCTGTTATTTCCAGATTGCCGAAGATGTCTTTTTTGTAGACTCTTTTCTTACCATTCTCACCTTCTTCTGTGACATTTCCGAATATGTCTTTCTTGACAGACCCTATGGTTTGACCCCGTTCGTCCCTGATTTCCAGATTGCCAAAGATGTCCTTTCTATATTCTTTTTTCTTACCATTCTCGCCTTCAACCGTCACATTCCCAAATATATCCTTCTTCACAGACCCTATGGTTTGCCCCCGTTCGTCTCTGATTTCCAGGTTACCGAAGATGTCCTTTCTATATTCTTTTTTCTTACCATTCTCGCCTTCAACCGTCACATTCCCAAATACATCCTTCTTCACAGACCCTATGGTTTGCCCCCGTTCATCTCTTATTTCCAGGTTACCGAAGATATCTTTTCTATATTCCCTCTTCTTACCAGATTCGAATTCTTCGGTATAGTTGCCAAAAATATCCTTCTTTAAAGTAGCAATGTTGATCCCGAAATTGTCCTTGATAAGTAGGTTTCCGAAATTGTCCCGCTCATGGGTGATTTTCTTTTCCGGACATTCAACCCGGTTGATCTGTTTGAGAATATCCTGCTCAAAACTACTGAGCTCCTGACTAAAGCCGAAATACGGCGCAATCAGCATCGATGCGATCGATAAATAACCTTTTCATAATTTTTCATTTGTGTGTAAATGAATATACCGAAAAGGCATGCCGTTCTTAATATTGCATCAAAAATATTGCAATGAAAGGTTTAGTTTTTCTCATTGGACTCGTCGAAATGATCGAACTCATAATATAATCCTTTTGGGTTTGGACCATATTCATTATCGCCAATGTCTCCATCTGCAAACAGCATCCACAAACCATAGAATGGAATGAGTTGGAACCAGCCGCTATTGCCCCTGTCATGGCAACGTTTTGCTCCCTGGGCGATCATCAGCCAGATTGCAGGACTTGCCACAATATAGAAATACAGGGTTTCTTTAGGGTCCTGAAAGTTATTTTTTACTACACCTGATAACATCAGAAGAACCATTGCGATGATTATGTAAGCAAAATACATGATATAACTTAGTCCGTATTCAAGTCTACGGATACGACCATCAAAAGAAAAAGGATTCTGGAACATATGTTAATTTAAATTTTCTGCCTGTATCCTGGAATGCAGGGCTACAAGAGCGTTCATCAAATCTTGGCATTTTTACCGGCATCGCCAAAAATATTTGCAGTTATTCCTACCTAAACAATAAATCTTTCCTAGCGTCGAGATGACGAAGAGCCAAAAAACTATGATCCTGACCTATTATTGTTGTTATAGCTCTTTTTCAAGAGCCATTTCCAGCTCCCGCATTCCACCATTTGCTTTTTTTGTATTGAATACAATTTCCCCAGCTCTATTGATTAAAAAATGCGTAGGAAGGTATTGTACCGAATAAAGCGGACTTACTACTCTAAATTGCTTATTGATGTTATCTGGAATATAAATCCATTCTTTAGGGGAGTTTTTAGTGTACGCCATCCATTCAGAAAGTTTTTCATCACTACTTACGTATACTAATTTTAAGCCTTTGCTTTTGTACTTGCCGTACAAAGCCTTTAGTTCAGGTAATTGCTTTCTACATGGCCCACACCAGGATGCGGTAAACACTATTAAGTATACCTCTCCTTTCAAGGAAGCATTACTGAATTGAGTTTTATCATTTGTTAGCGTAGTAAATATTGGAGCTTTTTTCCCATTTTGACTAGCGAAATCGTTAGCAATCTTTTTTGATTCCTTTTCGTAAAGATATTTTCCAAAAGAAGAACTCCTCAGATCTTCACCCAACCGATCATAAGTGTCAAGAATTAAGTCAGAATAGCTAAGAGAGCCGGCAAACCTAGTGATATGTACCAGACTCCACAGACTATAGAAATTATCAGGGTATTCTTCCAATACTTTAAAATAACTAAGGGTTCTGCGATCCACCACCCTACCCTCCAAGGATATGCTATCTTTCAGAGGTATTTTATTTACACTATCCAGTCGGATCCTGATTACGTCTGACACAGAATTTAAAACCTTTATTTTCGCAGGAGCATTCGTAAAATCAATTTTATGTTCGTTAAAACCTGAATCTAATGCCAACTTAAAATTAGCTTTCTTTTCCCCGGCCAAAATATCTAAAGAAGCAGTAGTCGATGGATATTCCATATCTCCAGCAAAGCTATAACGCCCGTTAACAATATTAGCAGTGTAGGTTTTTAATGGCTTCATGGTAGTTTCAAGTATCTTCAGCTGCACCTTTCCCCCTTCATATCCTGTTATCACACCTGATACTTTGAATTTGATTTGAGCATTCGATTCGATGCCGGCTACCAACATCAAAAGTATAAGTGACTGCACTATTTTTGAAAGATTTTTCATGTTTAAGTGTTTACATTAAAGCTCCAAGCCATAACTCTCTTATAAAAGAGATTCATGAGTATCCTTTTAGTCTATTATTGTATATAATTTTTTAAGCTCCTTTTCAATATCACCGAGTCCCGGATCAGTTTTATCAGAATTGTATACAATTTCACCCGCTTTATTAATCATGAAGACTGAGGGTATAGCATCCACACCGAATAACTTAGAGATTTTTGAATTTCTTGGCTTCAACCTTTCAGAGACGTTTATCCAATCGAGTTTTTTTGAGGATATATGTTTTTGCCATCTCCCAATATCATCATCATCGTTAAAATACACCACTTTTAACCCCTTACCCTTATATACTGAATATAGTTTTTTTAACTTTGGCAATTGTTCCTGACAGGGTCCGCACCAAGTTGCACAGAATACAATTAAATAATTTTGACCATGGAGTGAACTGTTTGTAAAAACTTTCCCCTTATCATCCTTCACGTTAAAAATCAAGACCTTGTCGCCCACTCTATTTGATTTCCGGGCGTTAATGTATAGCGTTCTTTCTTCCTGAATTTGCTTACCCAAGAGGGAGTGTCTAAGTTCTTCACTAAAACCCGCCAGGGTATCCAAAATAGTTTGTGACCATTTCATCGTTCCATCCACGACGTGACTCACTTTGTACAATGAAAGTAGTGCAGAAAAGTTATTCTTGTAGCGACTCAAATAAGAAATTGTTTCCTGATACATTTTTCTGTTGGCTTCTTCAGATAAGACACGGCTTCTATTTCCTCTATTAAGGGCTTTCGTCGCTTCAAACTTTGCATGCATTATGCTGTCTATACCTCTCAGAATTTGATTACTTATAGTACTATGATTAGATAGTTTTAAAGAAGCCGATTCAGGGATCAGTTCCAAATTAACTTTTTGTTTCCCGGAATCAAGTACAAATTTGTTTGCCATACTTCTGCCTGCATCTTTTAGCACTAAAGACACAATCATCGCCGGTTGATTCAGTTTTCTTTTAAATTGAACAGCGCCATTTTTAACGATAGCAGAATCACGTCTAACTACTCTAAGTCCCAAATTATCAAAAGAGTTTAAATAAAGCTTCTTGCCGCTTAATGAGGAGTTGATAAATTGGATATCATAAACATATTGCCCATCGCCGTTATATGGTGAGCTTTGACAAACTGCTAGAACAGGGATCAATGTACTGATCAAAACCAGCATAAGTATCAGATATGATGAGCGTTTCATAAAATAAATATAACTAATCTTTGATTATCCTTTCAATTTGATTTGCCAACTCTTTATCAGTAGGTCTTGGTGCATTTTTAGTCACAATATTACCGGCTTTATCGATCAAAACATATCTCGGTATAGATTCAATCTTCAGGCTTTTAGCAAGTTCTGATTTGAAGTTATCCATCACCAAATAGCTGGACGACAGGCCGAGCTGATCATTCGAGCTTTTCCAGGCGGGAACCTGGGTATCCATAGATAAATAGATAAAAGCTACCGGTTGACCGGCAAACCGTGTTTTCAATTTATTAGAATATGGAATATCAGCGATACAAGCTGAACACCAACTAGCCCAAAAATCAAGTAGTATTACTTTTCCTTTGTTTTTCTCAAGCAAAGATTTAAGGGAGATCATTTTATCATCGGATTGTAGAAGCGACATCCCATCTTTAGTTACCTCATTTTTATGTTTTTCAATCTTTGTTAAATAGTCACTAAATTCTTTATGCCTATTATCCTTCAAAAACTGCTTTAAAATAACTTCATAGCCATTGCCCTGGTATTCCATTAGATCTTTTACCAATATAAATGTTGCAAAGTCGGCAGTTTTGCCTTGGAGTGAAATCCTAAGATCCTTATATATTTCGGTCACAGGATTTTCCTTGTGAATTTTCTTAAGAATTCTCAGATAATCTGAAACAGCTGTTTGATAGGAAGGAATAAAAAAGCAGCTATCGCAATTCAATTCTGCTACCTTTCGCTGGAGTTGCTGTTGATTTAGAAAATTAGGATCTTTAGTAAATTTGCCTTTAATAACCGATAGCCTAAAACCTATATTGTCATAGTAAAAATATTTCGCAACTATGGTTTTGAATTTTTCGGAGACCTGATGTTGCTTATCATATTCTGTCAGGAATTTCATTCGCTCACTATACTCCAGATTTCCGTATTCCATTGCCCTTGTGGTATCCTTTAATTTGTTGATGATAGCAATGCGATATAACATAGGAATTAAGGATGGTTTTAAATTCCCGCCAGTTATCTTTAAATTCTTGGAAAGTATCTTATCTGCCATCAACCTGGACTCCGGACTCAGGCTAAAGGTTTTTAATGCGTCAAAAAAGTCTAATTCATGATTACGGATGGAATCAGTTGAATTACTTTGAAAATTCAAGAAATCGCCCGTCTGACCTTTGATGTTGATTTTCTCACCTGGATAGATTAAATAATAAGTCTGATTGGCAGTCGGATCTTTCAAAAATAACGGCAATTCTGATTTGATCTTCAAATGTTTAATTTTACCGCCTTCGATATTAAAATCATGCTGAATACTATTTCCATATAGATCAAAATATGATAAGAATATATTTTTCGTAATAAATCCATTTGAATCAATGGTTAAATAGATGTCATTGTCTTTGGCAACATCAGGACCGGGCACTGATGTCTTATTGCTTTTACCAGGTTTACAAGCTAAGAACATACAAAGGACAAACAGATAAGCTATAGTTTTCATAAAAAGTTAATGTAATTAGACTTGCGTCATTATCAATGAAACTGATATTTAAATACCGCTACTGCTTTTGAAGAATCATTGATGCTTTCATAATGAAAGAGAGCATACCACCCATCTTTTATCGGCAAGTAATGTCCCCAGCCCAAATACTTTTTAACCTCGGCTTTATTTTTAAAATCAGATAGCTTTAACCCTATATAACTTACCCCGTCTATTTTGAATTTCTTATCATTTGTGTCGATGTACTTTACTTTACCCTTTTCGGTGACAATATGAAAGTCAATACCGTCTACTTTAAGGAAAGACCCTGGGTGAATACCTGAAGGGATAAAACCACCACTGTTTGGCGTAGCATTCGGCCATGATTCATTTAATTGTGGTAATGTCTGTGCAGATGAATTAAATGCAGGGATTAACATCAGGTAAAGACCTATGGCAAAAATTAGATGTGATAAGCGTTTCATACACTAAATATAACGAAATTCCGGAAACAATTTATTCTTATGCTACAGCGTCTATAGAATGACCCGCGAGCGGATAAAATCTACTTCTTCATTAACTTATACTGCCCCCAAAAATCAGTAACACTATCTAAAGACCTTAGATCAACACCCCCTTCAGTAAGATATGACCCGCCACCTTGTACTACCACGGGATTGTGATATTCATACATAGGTGGGCCGGGCAGCTTTATATTATAATAAACAAACTGAATATCAGCGGGGTTACCAAGATATTTTATCGGCACTGCCAACTCGTAGCTATACGAATATTTGCTTTCTAACCGTCTGCCAATCTTTATATCATATTGATTGTAAATGGAGATTAGAGGATCTTCTATTTCTTCGATACCTGAAACCTTGATCAACCTTAAGTCCTCCAGTTTTTTCGCCTGCCAGTTAGTCAAGAGTGAATCACTGCGCTTTTTAAAAGCTGCTTGTTTATCGTTATTTGGTCCATTAGATACTCCTTCGGGAAGACTTTTTAAGGCCTTGTCGTAGTCTGCTCTACTTACAAAGGGATACAGAACTGAAACGCTACCCTTTTCTTTTTTGTGCAGCACGTTGATAGAAAAAGATAATCCGCCGTTTATTATTTTTTTTATAATCAAAGAATTGGTACAATGAACGACCAGATAAATGTTATCCTCATCATTAGCAATCGTATAAAATAGAGTAACCCTATCATTAAATGCTTGGAGTTTACCTCCCCACTCATCAATTTTACCATCAATTTTTACAGTACCTGGCACTCTCATCCCCGTTTCCTGAACATTTGGCAATTTTTGAGCACAACAAGGAGCTAAAAACAGCCCCAAGATTAAGAACTGAACAATGGTTTTATTTAGAATTTCATTTATTTTCATTTTCCGCGGTTAAAGTGCCTTAAATAAGAGCTATCATTCTATATCAGATGTTTAGCCTATCATTACCAAAACACGCTATTTGGCTTTTTTATTTAGTAATTCTGCTATCATCAATTCCAGCGTTCTTTCATTACCTTTATGGGTACGGAAATTAGAGAACACTACGTTCCCTTCCTGATCAATTAGGTAATTAGTGGGTGCTCCGCTCCAGTCAATATTACCTCTATCCCACAGTGGATTGTCCTTCAAAGGTATAAATGTACATCCTGAGTCCTTAATATAAGGAAGTACTAAGGCATCTTCTTCGGGCGTGGTATTGATTCCTATATAAGCGACCTGATCTCTGTTAAATTTCTTCAACACAGATTCGAAATAAGGGAATTCAGCCCTGCAAGGCCCACAGCTAGGAAACCAATAGGTCAACAATACCACCTTACCTTTAAAATCTTCTAGAGCAACTTTTTTGGAGGTTTCATAATGTAAAAGAGAAAATGGCGTAGCCTTTTTTACTCCCTTATACCGGATTGCATTTACATCTGTATAAACCTGATTACTATCCTTTCCTATTTTCCGGGCGTACTTAAACATGATGTCACTAAACAAGTCTGAAGGTTGCCTGCTGTAGTAGTTCATCACACTGTCATAGGATAAACTGGTACGTCCTGCCATATCGTTGGCTTCTGCTTTTAATAAAAACAGATGATCCGCAGCTCCAATGCTTACTGCACTAAAATTATCCTTCAATTTTATATTATTAAAAGCGAGCAATGCGGCGTCAGGCTGCTTCTCATTTAACAGTTGTTTGGCCTCAATGAATTGACGGGCTACTTTCGTATAAAACTTCCATCGCAGTGTATTGTTCGTAAAAGTTTTAAAGTCCATTGTTAATGAAACTTCCAGGGCCTCTCTATATTCGCTATTGTTGATTAACAAAGCAAAATAATCAAATATAGCGCCCCGAAATGTAGTAGCGTGTTTAGATTTAAATAATTGATTGTAATAAGCCCGTTTGATATCCTTATTATCAGTATAAAGACTTAATTCCCATAATGCCTGACCTGCTTGTAAAGAATCAGGGTAGCGCTTAGCAACTTCTATATAAAGAGAATCGGATTTCATCTTATCTACACTTTGTAATGCACTTATGTAGCGCATGCGGTAATCCAGATTTTTAGGCGCTTTATCCATTGCTTTCTTCAGATATCCTATTTTAATAGAATCACTTGTAGTTAGGTATGATGTTTCATAGAGCTTGATCCATACTTCAGCCCAGTCCGGCCTAAGGCTTAAAGCCTTCTCAAAGTAGTCCTTTGCCTTGATGTGATAAACCTTCTTCAGAAAGCCGCCAAAAGCAAAAGGGATGACAGCTGATTTAGGGTATTTCTTACCTAACTGGCTATACTTTGAAATCAACTGTACCGTGTCTTTCGCCGAAAATAAATCCAGATAATCCTGATGCAAGGAGAGATTATCCGGATCTGATTCAATAGCCTTCAGAAGTCTGGTCTTTTCATTGGGTTCAGCAGGATTTACACGCGAGATATTTTGACAAACTGCCAATTTGGGAACCAAGGCACCGATCAGAATCAGTGTAAGTATTAAATATGAGGAGCGTTTCATATACTGAATATAAGAAATTCCGGAAACAATTTTATTTTATCTTTTACTAACTTCTTAATTAATACCGGATTCACTACCTTCACCATTTATCATCACATCACCAAAACGCTAAAAATGGAAATACTATTCCTGATACCTATTTTACTTTATCTTACGGGATTTCTTGGATTCATCTTCATATGCTATGGCATCTACAGAATGAACATAGAACAGAAAAAAACAAACATGCTGCTGAAAAGGATATACGAACACCAGGGCGGCAAGTTGCTGGACTATGAAATCGATGAATTGAAAAAGTAAAGCGATCCCGTCCTATTTGAACGGGATCGCCTTAAACTTCAAACCGAGAAACCCTGGCCTTTCCTGTGCTTATAATCACGGAGAGAGGTTATAAGAGGCTGATCAGCATTTGTGCATGGACTAGTTCCCAAGTTTATTCAACATCTGCATCACTCTGTTGTACAACTTAACATTATATCCCGCTCCATTTAGCGAAGTACCATACGCCAGTATAGAGTTTTTGCAACGCTGTGCGGTATCTGTTTTTATATTCTTTAAAACATTGCCCGAACCGTGCAAGTCAAGTACTTTCAACGCAACGATTGAATCGGTATTCTGAAACAATTCATCCCAGTCGTGATTGGAAGTAATGGTTGCAATTTTGTCCTTAAAGTCTTTATACTCATTGGTCGACATTTGGGCAATTGGTTTTGAAGATTGGGCTAACCAAGCAGTCTGATGCTGTAACATGACCGGATTTGTTCCTGTGTATTTCAAAATAAAATCAATGACAGGAAGATAATTGCCTCTCCAGGTAAGCTGGATATACCCGCGTCCTCTGTACTTGTGGAAATCAGCTTGTGCAACAAATGGCAATTTATTAGGATCTGTTTCTGTCAGCGGGTACACTTTTCCTTTCCACCTAGCATCTGTAGTATTCTTAAATGTGTCTGCTCCGCTCAGGCTTCCATGGGCACCGAGAAAAGCAGCGTCTTTAAACAGATTAAACGCCAGTTTGTTAGATGATTGATTGTAAGATACTTTACTTGGATAATTGGGTATATACCCCTTTGGGATATCGCTGTACGTATATTTTAGACCGCGGAAATCTTTAATCCCCACTCCTTCTGAAGGAATGTCCAATTTGCCCCCTGTCTCATTATTTATTGCACTTTGCAGACATAAAAACTGGATCAGGTTGATGCTCTGCAAACCTAATGTAGACACCACATTATCCCATATGTTGATGAACCGTATGGCAAAAAGCTCTTCTGTGGCAATGTTTATTCCACCCCAGCTACCCTTATTCCCGATAAATTTATTGAAGAAGACTACAAAATCGAATCCTGTCTTGCTTTCAAAAAAGGCGTTGATGTCTTCTGAGTTTCTAAACTGGTTGGCCGGATCATTTACCACATCGGTGAGGAACTGATCGCGTATCACAGCTGAACCTCCTCCTTCGGCACTGCCCCCTGTCTTCTTATCTGTAAAATGGACCACCTGTATGTACAGCTCATCTGAATTATCTGAAGCCATCTGCTCGAAGGCCTTAATGAAGTCGACAAAGGACTCTGTCATTTCTGTACCGGTAGCAGGGTCATTGAAGATGAAACTGGTACCGCTACCATCGGCAGTCCCGGTACCGGTGATCCTGGTGAGGATGCGGGCATGCGGAGAAAAATCTGCGTCTTCATCGGATGAATCAGTAGTGATCCAAAGTGGCCCATAGGTATTGATCCAATCTACATACTGCTGCAGGGAATAACTCGCAGGAGCTTCACCGACCATATCAAGCGCAGTGATGAAACCGTCCTTTTCGCTTGATTTCAGTCCTTCATCGTTATTGTATTTTTCAAGGTAGTCATTTCCGGCTTCTGTAAGCACTTCCTCAACGGTAAGGATCTTGTCTTGTCCGCGTTTCCAGTTTACCATCATGGTCGCGACAGTGGCCCAGCAAGCCATTGCTTTTTCCTGCTTCAGTTTCGGCACTGTTCCGCTTACTTTCGCCAATACGGTCTCGCTTCCGTTTCCTTTAATATCCACAGATTCAACAGTTCCATCGGCATCAGTTTTTTGTGCTTTCACATTTTTACCCTGGTCTGCAGCCTTAACCGCAGCATCGGTAAGTGTCGGTTTCGAAGCCTTCTCTTTTTCCTGTTCTGCTTTTTTACTTTCTCCACCATCTATTTGCTGCTGAAGGTGTTCCTTCACTAATTTTCCATACTCTTCATCATTGATGGCTCCGCTGTCTTTTGCAGTTTGTAT
The DNA here is from genome assembly GCF_032678645.1 of Pedobacter frigoris. Lineage (GTDB taxonomy): Bacteria > Bacteroidota > Bacteroidia > Sphingobacteriales > Sphingobacteriaceae > Pedobacter > Pedobacter frigoris_A. The sequence continues at coordinate 146,004 of NZ_JAVTSP010000005.1, read as the reverse complement.
GCTATCCATGATCTTATCTGTATTCGCAGTATTGTGTCCCTGGGTAGACAGCCCCTTTGCCATTTCGGCAAAGGCTTTCGCATTCTCCTGATTGGATAGGTAAGTTTTGAGGGCATTTTGCTGATTGGCATCCAAACCAGTGATGTCTTTAAAGATCCCGGCTTTTCCAAGCAGTTCGGAAAGCCCCTCAAGGCCGGCACCTGGAGCAGGAGCTGCCGGTGCATTCTGAATGTTGATGATCGGAGTAGCGAAATCCTTGTAATTGGCCTTCCAGTCGGTCACCACCGGTATCGGCGGGGTAAGCGGGTTGATCGGAGTAGGCTCATCGGTGGTAAACTTGGTCCAGTCCTGGGAGGTATTTTCTTTTACTTTCTCACAGGCATCGCAGGAGCCCTGTACGGCTTCCAGGAATACACCTTTTGAAGGAATACTGACCCGGTAAGGCGGCACTGGGGTAAGCGGTTTATAATGTTCGAATAACGAGACGCGCACCACCTCCCCTTTTTCTGTAGTTTCCTGGATGTAGGATTGGTTTACCTTGTATCCCGCCGCAACAGGAAATACCAGTGAGTTTCCAACTACAGTGATCAATTCATTTTTGACTACCGAAGCCAGACTCCTGGACTCCGTAGGTACTCCAAAGTCATTGTAAACCTGGATATTGAAGCCATCGAGCAGCATAAACCTCCGGTCGGGGTCTAGTTTATACCAAAGGACTTTGTTGTAATACTCCAGGTTACTGTTCAGGTGTTCTATCAGTTTATTGACCAGATAAACATCTTCTTTTCTTGGATTTCGTTGTTCATCGGGCGTGATAGGAATATAAAGTGTAGTGCCATCCAACAGGTCATCGCCTGGGTTTCCGCTGTACAATGTTCCGTTGTAATGGGAAGTAGAATACAGTATTCTGGTGTTTTCTATATTTAAGGTAACAGATTGTTTCAGCAGTTTGATGGTATCGCTGTTTGATTTGAGCTCAAGTGTGGCGGGAAAATCCATCCTGCGGTTAGATGTTGTACCACTCAGGTTGAGCCGGATCAGCTGTTCAGCGCCATAATATTTAGATGAACTGGTAAAATCAGATTGAATACCTTGAACGCTGATGCTGTCAACTATTTTTTCAAATATAACCGGCGCAATGTCGTGGTTGAAAATGTCATCCCATTCTGCGATCAGACGTCCTGCAAAATAATGATTGAGCATATCAAAAACGTTTACATAGCCAAGTATCAATGCATAGGTTTCCCAGCGCTGTTTGTCGACAATATCGTTCTCGAAAAAGTCTGCTCCTGAGATGGGTATGGTGATTGCTGGAATGCCAGGTAAGTTGAGGGTAAAGGATGTAGGCTGAAAATTTTTAACCCTGATACAATTCGCCGGGGGTACGGACTGATAGTTTGCATCCAGGGTCATGAATGAATCGAAGATTGCACCTATGACAATGACCTGCTCACTTACGGTTTTAGTGGCGCTCGGGCTTCCGAACAATAAGGACATCCCTCCAGTGGCAGCGGCCAGCACTACAGATTTATTGGCTGTTTGCAGGTCAAACTCCTCGTGTGTCACCGTTTTTGTAACCACTGGAAGCGACTTTATCCTGTCGTACCTGGTTTTTGGCCTTGGCAAATTAGTCCTGATGTACATCTCACCTTTGATGAAATTAATCTTTTCTTCATCATACCTGCCGTTGGGAAAGTCGACATGCGCATAATTGGTTTTGATCCGCTCGTTGGCATCAAAAGCCTTCAATAACGGATGTTGCCGGCTTGCAACCATGAAGGTATTGGCCCTCAGGTAAGTATTCGCAGATATCGGCAGCAGATGCCTGGCGAGCACATCCTGCCACTTATAAACGTTCTCTTTGGAGAAATCTGTCATCAAGAGCGGCACGAACACACATTCCTCTACAGCCGCCAGTTCCTGATAAATGGCGAAATGCCGCAGCACTTCGAAGTAAAGCATGGTTAGCGCATGACAATGGTTGTGATTGGCAACAACCTCGGTAGTGGCGGCATACCGCTGACCTTCGCCTATCGAGGTCACCACAGATGCGTTTTGCTGGCGGTAGCTGTCGGCATTTTGAGTGATCGCCTGCCGAAGCTTTTCTCCGAAAAACTGGGAAACATCCCTTGAACTGTTTTGAGAGGCTGATGAACTTGATGTAGAATATCCACCGGATACACCTAAGACCCCGCCCACAGGGCCTGCAATGGCTGCAACACCCAGACTGGCATTTATTCCCGCTGTACTGGCTGTGCTTTCTCCAGATAAGGCCTCGCCGATATTGCCACCCAATTGATTCAATATCTCCCGCTCATTTAGTATTTCTGCTGCCAGGCGCTCGCCCTGTGAAAGGCTTTGCGATTCTGCCGCCTGCAAAGAATGAGAGGAATCAAATACGACAATTTGTTTTTTCTGACCCGGGGCCAGGGGAAGGGAATAGAGCAGATCGCCGAGAGAATAGCCATCTGCTTTGAAAACAGATTTGTAATGCAGGATATGGCCTGTGGCTACGGTAACTGATTGGTAAAACGACAGGCTCTGCCGGTCGTCGGGAGCGTCTTGCCATTTAACCGGATTACTCAGGTCAACGGGACTTCTCTTTATTTTTTCTGCACCTCCTGATATTTCAAAGGCATGCATGGCTATGGATTCATTGCCCACTTGCTGAGATGACTGGTTGTTCAGTTTACGCAATGTGTAATTGGCGACATCGGGATCTGAAACCCGGACAAGGGCCTTGTAGGAATATTCGCTTAAAGTCCGGTTTGGCGTAGACAGGTTGATGCAGGAGCCACCGATATCCTGGGTATATTCATCAGAGTTGATGAGGTCTTCCTGATCTGGCAGACGGGATGCTTTCTTAGGTGAATGACAATCGCAATCGTCCTCGTGTCCCTCTTCTCCGCAGTGCTCACCTTCTACCAGCAAGTACAGAAAGTCATCTGAGATGGTCCGGTTATTGGTGTGGTCGGCCACTATAGCTATGGCTACTGCACTGTTTGGCGCCATGGAAACGATGGCCTCGGCCTCTGTATAGATCCCAAAAGGATAAGGCATGGAAAAGCTGCCTGAGTTATCTGTCTTTGCCGCGCCTACTATCCTCCACACGGTATCATTCTCTTTCTTTGCCTGTACAATAACCGTCAGATCTTTTAGCGGGCATTTTTTGGACAGTTCTAAAACTTGTCCCCGGAGTTTTCTGTTGTCGTTTTTAACTTCCGTTTCTTCTGTTACACTTAAGGTATTGGGCACCTGCAACGGCACTTCAATGTAAAGACCCTGCAGCACGGGATCTGCGGCATCAAAATCATTTGACCAAAGTACCACGCCATTTAGGCCTTTTACGGTAATCCGCACAGGGCTATCTATTCCATTTACAATGATTGGGCTCAAGGCTGTGAATGAAAAATCGACCTTGTTATCCAGTAGTACATTGGGATTCTGATTCCAGTCGAAATGAAGCGTGTTAAAATCACTCGTCTGTGCTGAATTTTTTCGTGAATATTCTACCGATAAGTCGTAGAATACGAGGTGATCTTTAGTTATTGTTACCTCATCCGGAGCATTTACCGCAAAAACTCCTTTGATGTCAATCGCTTTGATCTCGGGAACATGCATATCGAAATCGAACAATCTTTCCAGGTGCCGCTTTAGAAATTCTTCAGTTTCATGTGTGGCCTTTGTATTCAGTTCCTTGAACAGCATCGTGAGCACTTCATTGGTAAGAATGCTGGAATCAATGGGCTTTTGAGGATCAAGGTCGGCGACTTCCACTAATTTTTGCAGGGCATACAGCAGTTTGTATTCTTCCCCCGATCCGTCTATGTTATAAAAATCAGGTAAGACCTCGTTGTATACTTTTCTGTTGATGAGAAACAGGTTTTTATCCAGGTAATTTACAGCAATGGTTTCCGACTGCGAACCGTTAAAGTATTGCTTATAAAAACGTTCAATATATTTGATCAGGTAGACAGCCTCGAGCCTGGTATCCCCTATGACAAGGGGATTCAGCATAAAGTCTACGTCTATACCAAACGATACCTCATTGAGATAACCCTTTTTGTAGGCTTCCAGTGAGTAGGTTAAAAAATTACCGATCTGATCAACATCCTTTCCGATGAGATTGGAGAGTGGAAGTTCTGCCTGATAGTTATTCGCTTCCAGCGCATGGCCCAGGAGTTGCGGGACTATGGACAGTACCGTTCGTACAGGTTTACCATGATTTTTGTCCGGGGATTTCTGGTAGCTAAAGATTGGGGATTTAAACTTAAGTTCGATTTCTTTTACGGGAGACAGAGAGATATCTCCTCCGTAACTGATTGTTTTTTTCAGAGTTAGCATAGGGATGACTTTACAAATGAGATGATTACTGCCTAAATTAGGCGCAGCCGGAACTCATGCATAGTATAAATGCGACATCTATTCAATTGGGCATCAGCGGGAATGGGCTGATGGCTAACTACTAAGTTGCAGCGCCTGAAAACGCACTGAAGAGGTAATGTCTTCCTCGCTCAGATGGCCAGGGGTAAATTTCGCAAACTGCTTAAAGTCGCGGATAAAATGGGTCTGGTCAAAATACCCACACATATAAGAGATCTGTGACCAGGGCATCTGCGGATAAATTTCCTTGAGCTTGTAAGCGTAAGAGAAGCGTACCATACGTGCATATAATTTTGGTGACAATCCGATACGCTCAAGACATACCCGTTCAAATTGCCTGGTGCTCACGCAGGATTGAGATGCAACCTGATCCACAGTTAAGTTTCCATTTGCATGCACCAGATGGAGCATAGCCCTGTCAAAAGGCAGCGCCGGTTTTAAACGCGGAAGCTTTAAGAGAAGGTATCCTTGTACGATCTGGTTTTTCTGATAGTTGGTCTTGGCTTCTTTCAGACGGTCTATCAGTTCGTCGATTTCTTTACCCATGACCAAACGGGCATCAAAGTCCTTATCCACGATCTCGTCCATAGATATCCCCAGTAAGCGGTACATACCGCATGGTTTTAGCGAGACGATGATGGTATGGTGTCTTTTGCCAAGATCCAGGGTTACCGGATTGAGTTGTGGCCCTATGATCACTGATTCTGCCTTGGCTACAAAACCTTCTTCTTTTTTTACCTTGACCTGGTCGTGCAGATAAAAGCACAGGAATCTAGTGTGCGTAGGCACGAAGGTGTAAATAGGCGATAACGTCAGTTCAACAGAGAAATCTATATCAATGATGTATATGCTGTCAATATATTCAAGTAAGGCTGGAAAAGGTTCAAAATGAAAATGCGTCATCACTTAAGGCGTTAATTATGAAACTTTTAGGATCTTATTAATCAACGCCGGCAAGATGTTTTTATTATACCTGACCACTGACTGCCAGGAGTAAGGTCAGCTATTTAACAGGGATCGCTTTAAACTCAAACAGAGAAACCTTCTCCTTTCCTGTGCTTATAGTCAGGGAGAATGCATATTCTTTACCCTTTTCGAAATGATTGTCGGCACGCAAAGTAACTTCTGCTTTCTCATAGGGCTGAATTACAGGAACCTCGGCAAGGCCTAAGGTCTTCTTCTCGTTGCCGATAAGACAAGTGATCTCCAGCGTGCTTTTTTTAGAAATTACCTGACCAAAATTCTCTACTTCTCCCTTTAGGCTGATCTTATCATTTTCAATATTAAATACTGGTTTCCTGGCAGAAAGAATAGCTTCACTATAGCTCAGCCATGGCACACGGGTGTATCCATAAAGCAGCTTCCCTGACGAAAATTTACCGATCAGTTTAGGTGCAAACTCTTCCTTAGTAATCCCGCTCCCTTTAGCATCAAAGCTGACTATCAAATCCTTATTTGATTTTTCGACGCGGATTACCTTACTGCCCCTGCCAAAGTTGACTTCAGAGGAAGCGCCAAAACGCAGAGATTTAACATCTATATCCGTATGGGGATTAAATCCTTTTTCTGCCGCGATTTTAACTTTAATTGCTTTAGTAGCAGCATTTGGCATCTCTTTATTTAGCATGGTTAACAACAGTCCCGGATTCAGAGGTACACTGATGTTTTTGGAACTATGACTGTCACTTGCTTTATCTTCATCTTTGGCAATATCTATCACCGCAAAGTTAGCCTGAATTGCTCTCCCGTAGGAATCCTGGAATATCTTAATGCGTTCAAACTTGTGCCAGTCTTCTACTTGCCCGTTTTCATGGAATGCCACTCCGGGTGTATAAGCTTCTCCGGGATCTGTAACCCAATTGACTCCATCTTTAGATCGCTGATAAAAGGCAATCCTGCCAAGCCAATCGTTAACGATCAGGTGATATTGAATGTGGTCACGCCAGACCACAGGGTCTTCAAACTCTCCTTTTACATCGGGATAAACCCTTCTGTCGGTCAGTTGATTATAGGGAGATAAGCCTGTTTTACTGATCCAAACGCCTCCTCCTCTGCAAATCATTAGATAAGAACCATCTTCCCTTTTCGCAAATGTCAAATTGGACAGGCCTTCGATAATCGGGCGGTCTCTTTTATCAAAAGTGAACTTCTTTAGTTCCCATGGCCCATTCAAATCATTTGAAATGTAGTATCCATTGATGATATAAATTACATATCTGCCGTCTTTAAGGCGGAAAGCTTCGGGGTTATGTCCGTGTCCAATCGTATCTTTTATCACAAATGGGCCGATAGAATTGTTGCTCACGGTGTGGTAAACAATAGATCTGGGCCATTCCGCATGTCCCTTAGCCGAGCTTTCCAACCATCCGCATACATAAAGATGATACAAATTATCCTGACCATGGATAATATTTCCTCCCCAGTACGACCTGGTCCTGTCTTCGATACCATTGTCTACATAACGTGGCAATACATTTTTTCCGCCCCAGGTATCGGCACTCAACTTGCCCTTTGGCATAGCCAAAAGCCGATCTTTGAAACGTGCGCCTTCCACCAGTTGTTTCCACTCCGCAGGTCGCGGCCGCTCTGTGATTTGAGCAATCAGGTTGTTGAAACTGAAAAATAAAATACAAACAGTCAGGTTAAAAACTAAGTATCGTTTCATTTTAGGTCATCTAAATTAAGACAACAAATAAAACGCATTTCTAACCAGGAAAACTTGATTTCTTATCTAATTATTAAGCATTATTAACATCTAATCACTTATGTTCCAATTTATCCCAGTGAGGACAACCCGCTACCCGCAGGCTTGAGCGAGATCAGCTGCATTTCTTTCTCTTTACCCCTCAATTTGATGGCGCCCAATAGCTTAGTGACAAAACCGCTCAGCTGAAGTTCTGCTGCAAGATCGGATGAAACGATCACTTCGGCATCAAACTGCCTGCACAAACCTTGTATCCTCGAGGTAGTATTCAGCACATCGCCCGAATAGGTAATGTCTCTTTTAATGATGCCGACCTCGCCCGCTACGACCTTTCCACAATGAATACCGGCTTTGAAAGTCGGCAATAGTCCATATCGCTGCTGGTATCTGTCCTTATTTTCTTCAAGGTAGTTTTTGATGTCAAAGAAACAGCGGATGCAACGGTTATTTTCAATGCCTTCCTTGTATTTCCAGGCGATTACCACCTCGTCGCCTACATATTGGTAAATCTCTCCTTTATTGTCAAGTATAGGATTGGTTACGTCGGTAAAAATATCTTTCAGCAACGAGTGGTACTTCTTATCTCCCAGTTTTTCCGCAATGGTAGTAGATGAGTTCAGGTCGAAAAACATGAAAATGCGTGACTCTTCTTTTGGAGTATTGTATTTTCCGCGGGCGATGTTCCAGAACACCCCCGGTCCAAACTTACTGTTGATCTGCAGGAGCAGCTGTGTGGTAGCGACTACCACGGCCCATACCAAACCACTTTTAAAAAGACGCGTGGTGTCAGCATAGCCAATGCTTCTTAAAACTACATTAATCAGCAGGATGATCATGATGAAGAAGCCGGTTACGGCCGCAACAGTATACCCGTAAGATTTGTCCTGATACTTTACATTGATGTAAAACACAAGCAGACTGCCGCCTACTAGTCCCCCTATTAATCCTGAACCCATATTGACCACGACTGAAAACAGAAATGAATACACAGGAATGGCAACTGGTAAAACATGACTGTGCAGCACAAGGTAATCATATACCGCGATCAGAAATCCCACAATAAGCCAGGCTAAAATCAGGATAAACAGCTGTTTAAATTTATACCTCGTTCTCGTGTTCATAATACTAATCTAACGAAAAACGAGGTTTACTGCTATTTATTTGCGCGTGATTTTATCTCCTCATCTGACAATACTTTGTTGTATATTTTTAAGTTACGGATATTGCCCTGGAAAGAAGTGTTCTTATCGCCCAGTGTCTGCAACGGAAATACAAATGTGTCTACTTTAAACATCTTAGTCTTCCCGTCAGGATACTGAATTTCTTTTCCTGCCTTTTTTTCTTTCAGCACACCGTTGACATATAAAGTAGTCGCCTTATTGGTACCTGTTAGGGTAATTGTTGTCCATACATTTTCCGGCAACTGGTAGTCAAACTGATAATCGAGTCCTTCTCTTGAAAAGCCAAGTTTATTGTCCCTATCTGCAGACTTGAATACGCCATTCGGACTACTGAATAAAATCTTTTCACCCATCGACCCTGCAGCTGGTTTAACTTCGAATGAAACTGTATAGTTGTAGCCGATTTCCTTCAAAGGCATTTTAACAAAACTTTTTGAGTTCTTCAAAGAAATTCCCTTTCCTGACACCAATACCAGCGAATCCGCTCCTTTCAAAAAACCTGCAATATTTAATCCTGGCCCTTCTTTAATTTCTTTGCTTTTGGCCTGGAACTGGCTGAAAGGGATCGTATCTATTCCTGCCCACATTTTTTGCGAAAGTACCTGCATGGCAGGGAATACCCTGTCGTGCACGTCATGCTCAGTAATGCCATTGCCCGCAGGTGATTTATCATTCCAAACGGCAAACATACCGCCCCTTACAACGGGATCTCCTGGCTGAAAAGTAACACGTCCGATATTTACTGGCTCCCACCTTCTGTAGAGGCTCCTTAGGTTCAGGTAGTCGTAATAATATCCCGCAGCCGGAACAATATACAAGGTTCCATCTGGGGTACTAATCAGCTTGTATCCCAGCTTTTTCATTTCCAGAGGTTCGGCATATCCATTGTACCATGCATTCATGGTTACATTTTCAACTGTTACGGGAGTTGTGCCTTTGGCGTGTGTCAAAGCGCCCCATACCCTGGCTTCTTTTCCAAATCCCTGTACATATTTGATGAAATAGTCGGTGAAATACCTGAACTTTTCTGATTCTTTTTTATCGTATTCGTCGGTACCTATATGTACCACTTTGCCTTTGAATACTGGGTTTGATCCTTCCAGGTATTCTTTGAATACATTGCTGATCACCTCGTATGTTTTTGGATTGTCCAGGTCCAGGTGATCCATGCCATACTTCTTGCTGCCGATTTCCGGCATCATCTTGGTAAAAGCCAGTGAATGCGCCGGAACATCAATCTCAGGGATGATGTTTACACCATATTCAACGGCAAGGTCCTGAAGGTCCATGAATTCTTTTTTGGTATAATGTCCGTCCTTTGCAGTGAGATTGGGATAGGTGGTACTTTCCAGTCTGAATGCCGACTGTGTCTTGTTCCAGTCTTTATCGAAATAGATATTGAAGCCATTGTCATTCAGGTGAATGTGAAACTCGCTCATCTTGTAATACGACATCATCTTCACATAGTTCCTTAAAAAGTCCATGGTAAAGAATTTCCTGCCAACATCCAGTACCAGTCCCCTTATTTCATATTTGGGATAATCGCGCGTAATACCAGCAGGCAAAGTGCGGTTTTTAGGATCCTGCTCCAGCAATTGCATAATGGTACGTGTACCCCAGATCATTCCTCTTTTGTGGAAAGCATTCAGGTTGATATGGTCTTTAATATCCAGTAGATATCCTTCTTCTCCGAGGCCTTTATCTTCTGCCTCAAACTGCAGGTAAATATCTCCGGCTTTTGGTTGTCCTTTTACAATTTTTAGATCGAGTCCTGCCATGATCAGCAGGTCCTTTTTAAGTAAAGCAGCTACTTCTGTAAGACGACTATCTGCTGACGACAATACAATCCTGCTGCCTTTTGTAAATGTAAAATTGCCGGTACCTCCATGCCACTCGCGTAGTGCCGGAATAACAAAGGGCTTTGGATTGCCAGAATCTTCTTTATAAGTGCCCTCTACTTCCACTGAAGTGGCCGGCATATCGAAAAGCTGCTGATCCTTAAGCCTCAACAGCTGGCAATACAGCTGCACCTTTACGGCTTGCAAAGGAGTAAAGACTTTTCCGGCTGCATTGATGACATTTAACCGGTCTGTCCCTTTTAAAATAACCTTATATCCTTCGGGAGCGGCAGGTACTGAAAAGGTATTCTCGTTCTTTTTGATCTGGTTAGAAAATGAAACACGGCTGATCACACCGGCAATTTCAAGGCTATCCTTGTTTTGCCCGAATGAAGCTGTAACGTATAAACAAAGCGAAAGGAAAGTGAGCGTAGTTATGTTAATTCTCATTTTGATTCTTTTGGGGTAAAAGGCGAAGATAGTAAACTACCTTCGCCGATACCAGAGCAAATAATTAATAATTGTCTTCAGCAACCTTCTCCAGGTCTGTCTGCTGCTCAGCCATTTTAAACAGGGTCAGTTCAGACAGGTGGGTATAGCTCAGGTTGCCCTGATTAGCAAGTAACATCAGGCGAAAAAACTTTGAGGTCAGGTTTTTACCGAAACTTTGCTGCTTTTCAGTATTCATAGGGTCGACAGGCAAATTGGCCGTAGAAGTCCATTCTCTTTTCCAGGTAACACCGTCGGCACTGGTTTCAATGGCAAACTGGTTTGGCCTTGCCGTTACATGGGTACTTTGCCTCACATAATATTTGAAACTTCCGATAGTAGTTTCTGAGGGAAAGTTAATCCTTACCCAATGCGGAAGCGGCTGGATATTTCCCGACCAGGCCGAGTGCCAGTAGGTATTGATGTTGCCATCAATGAGGTCTTTTTTGGGACCTTCATCGCTTTGCTGTGTAAATGTCTCCAGCATATCAGCCGTAATTCCGGTAATCTGGGTCAGCTGATCTGCAAGGTAGGTGGTAGCAATCGGCCTTTTTACGGGCGTTATTTTACCAGTTGTAATGATCTCTCCACCTTTCACCTCCTTTTTGTTTTGGTTGAATGGCTGGATTTCAAAAGTATAATCCAGTTTGTTCAGCAATCCGGTGATCACTACTGAGTCTATATTTTTGCTGACCAGTCTTTTGATGGTCTGACCTTTTTTCTGATAACGTACCTCCAGATAAAGGAAGTTACTGTCTTTTGGCAACGTCCACTTTAAAACCACCCCACCTACTCTCGGCTCAGCGTTTACATTAGCGATTGATGTAGGGTTTTTAAGTGTATTTTCATCTTTGCTGCATGATGTCATTACAGCACATGCCAGAAGTGTGGCATATAAATATATTTTGTTCATGTTGATCGAAATTAATAACCTGGGTTTTGCACCAACGCTTCATTTTTGTTAATCTCAGTTTGGGGGATCGGCATCAGGTAGTTTGCCGGAACACGGAATGATCTTGGGAAAACCAACTCGGTAACCTTGAAAAAATCTGCGTCGGTAATTCCCTGAACATTCATTCCTTTAACTTTTACGCCAAACGGCTCTGCGGTCATCCACCTTCTTAAATCCCAGAAACGATGCCCCTCAAAATACAGCTCAATCGTTCTTTCCTGACGAACGACAGATCTTAAGATCTCTTGGGTATTGGCTCCGCCGATGGGTGCCCAGGAAGCATCTACGGTTGGAATTCCGGCACGCTCTCTTACTTTATCTAAATAGGTCTTGGCCAGATTAAGGTCCTCTCCGTATTCAATCAGTGCCTCAGCATAATTCAGGTACAATTCTGCCAGACGTATGAATGGAAAAGGATACTGCTGGTTTACACCAAGTGTAGTTTGGGTGATCAGCGGGTGAACACCTTTTTTATTTAGATATCCGGTGGTGGAATAGTCTGTCGATCTGGTCTGAATACCGTTTGCATCGTTCTTTCTGAACTTGACAACCACTTCTTTAGCGGTACCTCTGATGATTTCGTACTTGCTGTTGTGATAAGCAATCCAGGCGTTGAATCTCGGCTCCCGGCCTAAATTCAGGTTCATCGTCACTCCGTCCGGCCCTGTCGAAGTTCCATATCTTCCGGCATAGTTGTAAGCGGGATCCTTGTCTATAGGCAGTCCGTTTTTAGTATAGAACTGCTCCACTATAGCCAATGATGGCGCTGCCGCACCGCCAGCTGCATTGGACACAAAAGGTCCCGACAAATATTGAATGCTATAGGTTCCTTCGGGCACAGTACTAGCCCAGATTACCTCATTGGTATTCTTATCCACGAAGGTAAAACGCAGGTCTTTTTCGACCGGATTCAAAGGCAATGTCGAAGCGGTATAAGTACTGTTTTTATAGAGTACAAAACCATTTGCTTCAGCAGCAGCAATAGCTTCTTTAGTCGCATCGGCAGCTCTTTTCCATTTTTCTTTGTTGTAGGTGGTGCTGATCAGCGATTTACCATCCAGATTCTTAAAATCAGCATAAAAACTGGAAGCCATACCGCCACCACCATTGAAAAGTGGCGAAGCTGCGTACAGCAGTAAACGCGATTTTACGGCTTTCGCAATCACTGATGTTGCCCTGCCTACCTCCGTAGTAGCAAGAGGTGCAGGAGGTAAATTTACCGCAGCTTCATCAAGAATGCCAACTACAAAATTTATACATTCATCATATGAACTCCTTACCGGAAAATCCTTTGCCGGCATATTTACATCTGAAATCGAGTTCTGTATGATGATGGGACCATATAACTTCATGAGCAATGAATGATAATAACCAATCAGAAACTTAGCCTCCGCTTTGTATCTTGTTTTTGTTTCTTCGTCCAGTCCTGGCGTGCCATCTACTCCATTGATCAGGATGTAACATTGCCTGATTCCTTTATAGAGACTATTCCAGTAAGAAATTACCGGGGATGAAGCACTGTAGTTTCCTCTTGGAAACTGTGATGCTGCCTCATGCTCGAAAGGTGTAGCGATTTCATCGGAGGTCAGCAAATCAATTCCGCCTGAAGTATTTCTCGGACTTGGAATCGCGGCATAACATGAATACAACACGCCTTCAGCAGCCAGTACATCCCTAAAAATGTCTTTCTCTGTCGGCCGCTCATCGGGTACCACATCCAGATATTTTTTACAACCGGTATTGGCACCAATTAGCAGCATAAATACCGCTAATACTATTATATTTTTGAATTTCATTTTCTTCTTTATTAAAAACCCATTTGCAAACCAATATTGAATATTCTCTGACTTGGGTAACCCAATCCGTTACCTCCACCTTGTTCAGGATCCCAGTACTTAAATTTCGAGAAGGTCATTACATTGTATCCGCTCAGGTAAAGTCTGGCAGATTTATAGGTATATCCCATCTCCACATTACGTAGCTTTAGGAATGAAGCATCCCTTAACCAATAAGAAGAGTTCTCGGTATTGTTCGGCAAATCAAGCTTTGTTAACCTCGGATAAGTCGCGTATGGATTTGGACTGTCTGCCCTCCATCGCTGCTCGGCCACGAATGTCAGCACATTTCTTTGAGTCCTTGGTCCAAACGGGTGAAACCCATTGATAAAGAATGAAGTATTGGCCACGCCCTGGAAAAAGAAAGAAAAATCAAACTTCTTCAGCTTAAATGAAGGACCAAGTCCGTAGATAATCTCAGGCGTTCCCGGATGTCCCATTCTCATCATGTCTGAACTGTTGATGATGTTCAATTTGTCTATAGAATTGGTGATATCAACATACTTGATATCGCCCGGCATAATGACACCACCGATCTGTTGCAACGAATGGGCTTTGATATCGGCTTCATCAATAAACAGTCGGTCTGCAACATACCCGAGTGGTGTACCGATCGGATATCCCACAGCAGACAGGTTCTTGTATTTGGTGAATAAAGGCTCATCGTTATTGATGACCTTATTTCTTGCATAAGTAAAGGTACCCTTCAGGGTCATGAAAAATCCGCTCCCGAAATCATGGTTATAATCCAATGCCAGATCTAAGCCCTGGTTGCGCACCTTTCCTATATTACTGTATACATTCGTACCGTCAGTTCCGAAAAAGCCTGGTATACCCGCACGCTGAAGGAAGATACCAGATCTGTTTTCTCTGTAAATATCTACCACGATATTGAGCTTATTCATCAGGTTCACGTCCATACCGACGTTGATTTTCTCCCCAACTTCCCATGAAATGTCATTATTGGTGAAACGCAAAAACGTAGGCCCGCTTTTGGTATAATTCATGTCCAAACCGGTAGTGTATCCCTGTCCTGTCAGGTTTAGATCCGACATGTAAAGGAACCTTGCACCGGCGATCTGGTCGTTTCCAACTTTACCCCATGAGGCGCGGAATTTAAGCAAACTAATGGTTTCAGCAAGTGATTTAAAGAAGGGCTCGCTGCTCAAAACATAACCTACGGCTACAGAAGGGAAAAACCCGAAGCGTTTTCCTTTAGCAAAATTCTCAGAGCCATTGTACCCGAAGTTAAACTCAGCAAGGTACCTGTTGTCATATCCATAGGTCATCCTTCCGGCAAGTCCCTGTCTTCTTCTCGGTAGTGAAGTAATTAAATCTGAAGGATTATTTACGTTGTATTCTTCCTGATTGTACAATAACAATCCTGAAAAATTATGCTTCTCTGCCAGTGTTTTGTTGTACTCCAAAGATGTCTGGAAATAAAGCATCCTGTCGCCACTGGTAGAATTTGTTGTTCCAAGCGCGGCTGACTGTGGCGTTCCAATCATCCCAAGGTCGTATTTATAAGTGCCGTCAGGATTTTTGACCAGGTTCTTCACCTCATAGTTATTGTATCCTCCGCTTCTGATGGTATTGGTGGCGCTAAAGTTCTTAAATGAGGCCAAACCTTTTAAAGACAAGCCTTCAGTAATGAAGTTCAACTTCTGTTCGGCATCGAATGTTGCAATTACGGTTGTTTGAAAGTTATCCGTATATCCCCTCACCATTTCAGCAAAAGGATTGAGGTAACCCGCATTTACGTTTCCTCCAGATCTGCCCCCAAAAAGCACATCTCTTCGTTCGGATGCATTGTTTGGAAACATCAAAGGGAAATCTACCGGACTGGCATCCATAATATCGGCAAAAATATTCTCAGCATTCTTTGCCGGTCCGTGGTAATCGCGCAGCTGTGTGTTCAGTTTCAGAGAAACCCTGGTTTCTGAACCCAGGTTTGCATTCAGGTTATTCTGGAAGGAATACCTTTTCACAGAGATATTGTTGCTAAAAGTATTGACATCAAAGTTTTTGATCAGTCCTGAGTTATTGCTAAGCGTTGCGCTTAAGAAGTAATCGACTTTTTTACCACCTCCCAATACGTTCAGGTTTACGGTCTGGTTAAGAGCCGACTTCTTAAACATTTCCTCATACCAGTTGATATTTGGATAAACGTATTTATCAAGTCCGTTTCTTGTACCATCAATTTTGTCTGCGGTATAAGGTACCTCACTTGAGCCTCTGCCAAGAATGGTCTCATTAAAAAGCTCCATATAAGTGCTGCCCGAAACAAACTCAGGAACCTTGGTCGGTGAAGATGTCGAATTTTCAATTCTCACATTGATCTTCGGCTTGTCCATGTCTTTCCCGCTTTTGGTGGTCACGATCATTACCCCATTGGCTCCCCTGCTGCCGTAAATAGCGGTCGCAGTAGCGTCTTTAAGTATAGAGAAACTCTCAATCACCTCTGGTGCGAGTGCGTTCAAATCGCCTGAAGACACAGCGACTCCGTCAAGAATGATCAGCGGATTGGTAGCGCCGTTGAATGTAGAGATACCACGGATGAAAAATGAGGAACCATCTGCTCCCGGCTGGCCTGAACGCTGAACTGCAATCACCCCTGCAAGCTTTCCTGCAAAGGCATTGGAGATGTTACTGGTTGGAATTCTCAGTTCATCAGGCTTTATGCTTTGTATCGCACCCACGATGCTGATCTTTTTTTGCTTTCCGAAACCTACTACAGCAACCTCTTCCAGACTACCCTCTACAGGGATCATGGTCACATCGATGTTTTCCAATCCTTTAACTCCTACAGTTTGTTTTGCATACCCGATGTAAGAAAACTCCAGACTGTCCTTTAGTTCTACCTGGATGGAATATTTCCCCTGATTGTCAGTGGATTTTACATTATCCGTGTTCTTTACCCTAACGGAAACACCCGGAAGCGGGAGATTTGAATTGTCCTTGACACGCCCGGAAACAGTAAATGAAACCTTATTAGCTTTAGCAGCAGCAGCAATTTTTTCTTTAATCACTACAGAATTAGCATCGATCACATAAGTGAGGGGCTGGTTGCGAAAGCATTTCTCCAACGCCTCTTCAAGTGAAACATCTTTGAGGTTCAGTGTTACGGGCAGCGCATTTCTGAGGTCACGCTGAATAAAGAAAATACTCGTCTGACTCTGCTTCCTGATATCCTTAAGCACGGATTCCAAAGGCGCATTCTGAGCAGAAATAGTTATTTTCTTCTGGGCATAAGTAGCTGCACTTACCTGCAAAAAACATGAGATAATTAAAACTACAGTTAGTTTCATAGTCAATAGAATTTTGTGTTTCAGACGGTAATTATCATATGAATTGGGATCATAAATTTTCATACATTTGGTTATTGGATTTAAACAGAAACCCATAGCACTAGCGTGCCAATAAATCGACTTCTGTATCGTTTCGTAAATGGTTAATTGTTGATTTAGGTGGTTTGTGATCCATACTTTATCCGGGAGTGGGCAAACACTTCCGGATTAATGGACTAAAAATATAAGTAAGGCTACTTCATAACTCTGATCCTCCTTCCTTCTACCTTAAATTTTAGCCTGTTTGTTGATTCTAATAGTTTCAGTGTTTTCTTTAGTGTATTGGATTTAAATACAGTTCCACCAAAATTAATATCTGCAAAGTCGCCTTCATAAACCACTTCTACATCATACCATCTGGCAAGCTTCCGCATGGCAGTACTAATCGGTTCATTGTTAAACAGGAAGTACCCATCCTTCCAGGAGATAAATTCCTCTGTATCTACAGTGCTGACCTTAAATTGTTGTCCAATCTGTATGGCCTGCTGGCCTGGCTTCAGCAGGCAGGCAGGTGCCTTATTTATTAAGCCTACATTGACACTGCCTTCCAATAAAGTAGTTTTGGTATTTTGTTCTTCAGGATAAGCATTGACGTTAAACTTTGTGCCCAATACCTGAACCTCCTGCATATTGGTAATGACTTTAAATACCTTCGACTTGTCTTTCGCAACTTCAAAATAAGCTTCACCGGTCAATTCTACCCTTCTTTCGCCGGAATTGAACAGCACTGGATAACGCAGGGAAGAAGAGGAATTTAACCAAACCTTAGTCCCATCCGGCAGTATCAACCGAGATTGACCACCGGTATTGGTTTCCATTTTATTGTATGCTGAAAAAGCTTCGTTTTCTGTGTTTGTCGCCTCGTAAACTACCTCTCCATCTTTCAGGAGGCCTATTGTTACACCTTTTTCCGAAGTGATTTTACCCCTTGAGTTTTGATCTACTACCATCTTCCGACCGTTTGCAAGCGTGAGTATGGCTTTATTGCTCCCAGGCTGAATGTCGGAAGCAAGTTCCATTTGTACTTTAACCTGAGTCTGTTTGTAGCTGTTGAAGAAATAAATGCCAAATCCGGAAATAAGCAATAATGAAGCAGCGATTGCCACTTTATAGAAAAGCCTGGACGACTTAACCTCTGGAACCCGATCTATCGACATATTGATCTTATCCCATAACACCGATACCTCTTCACTACTTAATCCGCTCTCATCAGCCGAAGTATTCTTGCCGAGGAAATTGAGGTAAGCGTTATAAAGAGAAATCTCTGACTTAGAAGCACTTCCTGCTGAGACCTTGTCTGCAAGCATTAAGAATTCACTTTCTTTCATATCGATTTTATAATGGTCGTTATGTATAGAAACCTATAAATAGCTGTTGCCCCCAAAGAAAGATTAAATATTTTATAAAAATGCGATTCCGGATGAATTGGCTACAATAAAATGCTCAGCAAAGAATTGCCGGCCATCTTAAGGCGTAACTTTTTTAATGCTATGCTGATTTGGTTCTCTACAGTCTTTTCGGAGATATTTAATCTTGCTGCAATTTCTTTATGACTAAGTTCTTCCATCCTGCTGAGGTGAAAAATATACCTGCACTTCTCTGGAAGCGTTTCAATAAACCTATAAATTAACTCCCTGAGTTCTTTAACCTCCAGCTCATCCTCGTCATAAAAGAGATCTTTGTCCTGAACCTCCCTGATCCTGGTGAATGTAGAATCCCTTAATTTACCGTCACGGATATAATTTGCAATTTTAAACTTGACCCCTACAAAAAGGTAGCTTTTTATTGAAGTAGGTTTAATTTGAGACCGATTATTCCAAAACCATATAAAAACTTCCTGTAAAATATCATTGGCAGCATCCCGGTCATTTAAAATATTGTTGGCATACTTAAACAGGGCATTAACATGACGATGATACAATTGTGCGAAGGCGGTATGCTCGCTCAATTGAATTAAATTAAACAGTTCTATATCTGATTTTCCCTGATGATTCGACATGAATGTTACAAAGAAACGAATATATATAAATTAATTCAACTGGCTGCCTTAAACATATGAAGGGGGCAAAGTTCTGCCTTCAACAAAACTTTGCCGGAAATAAGATTATTAAAAAAACCAATATCCAACCTATCAAAAGATCAACTTGTCTACATCTATAAAAGGCTATAGGTGAAAGAAACCTTTCCTGATGCTTTAGTTATCCTCAGGCGTGTATCTTTAACTGATATTGGATCAAACGACTGTATTCTTTTGTGGCCAACAGACGAGCCCTCCGCAATCTTTACCCATTGGTTATTTACCTTTGCTTCCAGAATGTATTCCCTGATGTGCTCCCCATTACTGATGTCTTCTTCAATAATAATCGTTTTAATCGTCATCTCTTTACCAAGCGAGAGTGATTGCAGCTCTTGTTTGGAACTTACTTTCGCCAGCGGTTTTGAATAGCGGGATTTTACGGCCTCACCAAATTCTTTGAGGCGTGCGAAGTCTTCCTGCGGAACCAGTCCGCTGGTATCTACAACAATACCTATCAGCATATTTGAATTGCGCCCAACTGTCATGTCATAATTTCTAAGCAAATCTTCCAGAGATCGCATCTTTTGTCCTTCCTTCCAGAACCAGCCACCCTGCCACCCTCTGCGCAGCGGGAAGTCAGCCTCTCCCGGACACCAGATTGGCCCGTTTGGATTACCACTCATATCGTCCACTTTTATGGTACCCGTTGCCGATGTAGTACTATCGGCCCGGCTCCAGTTGGGATAAGGCGCAACTCCTTCTTCGTTACCTATCCAGCGAATCAGGTTATTGGCCTGTACTGGCCCCTGGAAAACGATCGCGTCGGACTGTAGTTTTTTCAGCAGCGGCACAATATCAGGTCCGCCCTGCGAACGGGGCATCACCCCTCCGTCAAACCAGATCTCAAACAACTTTCCGTAGTTGGTCCACAATTCCGTCAACTGAGTTTCCACCATCTTATTATATGCGGCCTGAGTGTAAGGCGAGCTGGCAACAACCTTTCCCGGATTGTCCACATAGTAGTAGCCATTGGCGGCAGCACTGGCATAGATACCCGGCTTAACACCGTATTTCTTACAGGATGCAATAAAATCTTTCACGACATCCCCGTTTCCATTTTTCCAGGGTGAGCTTTTCACGCTGTAATCATGGGCTTTTGTAGGCCATAAGCTAAATCCGGAACAGTGTTTGGCCACCAAAACAGCATATGTAGCGCCCGACGCTTTTGCAGCAAGCACCCATTGGTCGGTATTCAATTTTGATGGGTTAAAAACAGACGCAGGGGGGTGAGTCCCCCACTTGCGCCAGTTGTATTCGGGAACGTAATTGATCACATCCAGATGAAATATAGCCCCTATCTCGGCATCCGCCCATTCAAGTTGTTGCTTATTTGGCCTAACCTCCTGTGCCAGTAAATCATCACTAAACATTACCGATAGCAGCACTGTAAGAAATAATGTGCTTCCTGTTTTTCTAAAAAGTTGTTTAACTAACATAAAATCTGGAATTATCATCAGTTTTTAATTAACCTGTCTTCAACAATCAAGGCACTGTGCGCAGGTAAATCCATAACGTATTCTTTTTCAAAAACACCCAATACCTTGCCTGTCCATTTGTCTTTCAGCTGGTGGCGACCTTTACTCAATGCTATTCTGCGTTTCACAGGTGCATTCTCAGCATTGAAAACGACATATTCATTGTGATCTTTGAGTGCAATGAACCCGACTTCAAATTTCTCATTTTCAAATCTTGCAGCTACTCCTGTTGGAGGTATCAGTTTCTTCAATATGTCTAATCGTGCAGGTTTTATCTTTGTCAAGTCGTCACCACTCAACAACATCCCTCCTGAAGCATACACTGTTGCAGCATGATACAGGAATTCATTTTCAGTCAACCTTGATTTGTTTTGAGCTGAAACGGCATTACCACCCTGATCCATCACTTCATCCGCACCGGCATCTGTCAACAAGATACAGTCCGGATCGTTCCACCACAGTCTTCCGTTCTGCCATCCCCGCAATAGATTTTCACGGCCGATATCTCTGAATGAGTCCCATTTTCTCCAGGTATCCATAGAACTTCTGGAACCATGAATTAAACCCAGGGAGGCCCAGATCGGGTGGTTACAACCTAAGATAAATGCATCGCCTGAGCCTTTGAGTATGGCTTGCATACCACGACGGTATGCTTCTATCCTGGTTGCTTTTTTATCGTAGTGTACACCAC
Organism: Pedobacter frigoris; assembly: GCF_032678645.1. Classification (GTDB taxonomy): domain Bacteria; phylum Bacteroidota; class Bacteroidia; order Sphingobacteriales; family Sphingobacteriaceae; genus Pedobacter; species Pedobacter frigoris_A. Next base: position 125,032 of record NZ_JAVTSP010000005.1, on the reverse strand, counting down.
CATGGATCGCTCCCCAGTAATTGGCATCCAGTTTAAAATAGGTAACTCCCCACTGCTCACGCATGGTTTTAAACAAATTTGTATAGTATGCCTGTACTTCAGGATGTGTTCCGTCAAGCACATACCATGGCCCCAAACGCCAGCCTCCAAAGCCAATTTTATCAGATCGCAAAGGTGCGCCCTTTTCATCCTTCACAAACCAGTCCTTGTGGTTTTTAAATAGTTCTGATTGTGGGCTCGCCACAAATGGAGCAACCCAAATGGCGGGCTCCAGACCTTTGGCTTTGATGTCTTTTAGTACTTGCCCTACATCACCACCAAATGCCTTTCCTTTCTCCAGCCAGTCGCCCATCCATGGCTGATATCCGTCATCGATTTGGATGTACTTAAGTTCAGGAAGGTTAGCTGCAATCCAGTTGGTATTGTCTGCCACATTTTTCGCAGTTACCTGTGGACCAAAGCAATACCACGAGCACCATCCCATTGGTACAGGATCATGTTTCAGACGGGGGTGATGTTTGGCGATTGCATTGGTTAAACGATCATATAGCTTTTCCCTGTCATTTCCGCTGGTTGCTATAAACTCTTCCAGGTTCCAGCTTTCGCCGGGCTGCAAACTCAGGTTTTCACAATCCATAGAAATGCGCAAACGTTTGGCATCAAAAGAGAACCTCGAGATAAATTTCTCACAGGAGGTAGTCCCCAACAATACGCGTTGTGAATTTTGCAGTTCGAGGGTGAGCATGCCGTAAGCGGTACGCATGCTTTCGGGCTCAGGTATCTTATAGTGGCTCCTGTCTGAATAGGTTCCCCAGTCTTCAGGCTTCGCAAGTGTACCTCCTATTTGGCCAAGTTTCTGAAAACTTTCACCGTAAATCGGAGTTGTACCGGGCAACTGGTGCTGGAAATCAAATACTATAACTTCACGGATCATTACCGGAGACGAAGAGGTGTTTTTCACCGACAACTGACATAAATCGCCCTTCCATTTACGCTGTATGGAAATAGCCGTTTTGGAGGCTTCTGAACCGTCCGCCAGAATCACTTTCGCAGGTGCATTTTTCAGCACGCTCAGAAATCCGCTTTCCTTGTTTTGCGAGCAACTTATAAACGGCTGCATCACAACCAGCGTCAACAGGAGGATTAAAATTTTCTTTCTCTTTAGCATATTATTAGATCTTATAAATTCAAATGTATGGATACTTTTTACTCAATTAATAACCAGGTATTGCCATTTGCTGGAATGGTAACTTCTACAAAAGCATCTCCGTTTTTGTCCACTGCAATAGGTTTTGCGGCTCTGCCTTCTATACTGATGGCAGCTTTATCTTTTATCCCGGCATAATAAAGCGGAAGTTTTATTTTCGTGGTGATGGAGGTATCTAAAGGGTTAAACAGCAAAGCGTATCCTTTTTCCCTTAATTTGGGATCTACATGCAGTAGTCCGTCCCAGTCCCTCCCCGTAGGACGTTTAAGGTGTATCACATCGGCGTTTAAAATATCCCTGTATTTTTTATAATGGTTGATTTCTGTAGTGACCATGTCACGTGTCGTATCAGTATCATACAACCTGTTGCCGCGATAACAAGCTTGTATACCCGAACCATAGTTTTGTACCATATGTGCCCTGTAAGTATCCAGATGTTCGGACAATGGTTCTATTGTTGCTGCTGCTCCTCCACCCTGATACTCTACCAGAGGTACAAAAGTCCAGTTCATACTGGGTGTCCGGCCCCAGGTACCATCAAAATTATTCTGTCTGCCCAACACCAATTGCTGCTCCCTCGGCAATGACCAGTTCACTTCCCTGTAACCCACCGACACTTTATTGCTGCCGGAAAGGAAATAAAAATCAGGGATGTTCATGTAAATCCCCTTTTCACGGAACTTCTTATACAGACCTATGCTCTGCTGCCATTGGTTCCATTGTGAATCTCCATAACCTTTATGTCCGGGATGGTCTTTTGATGCACAAAAATCTCCGGGATATGGGCCGTCGTGCTCCAAAATATCAAATCCTGTAGCTTCAAAGAAATAATTCAACTTCTTGAGGTATTCTATCCCCCAGTTACTACCTAAACAAGGCGCATTACCGAAGGTTGTACCTCCTGGCTTACCGGTTTTAATATTGATCACGTCGTTCTCAGGATTGATGCTCCGGCTCGAAAAAAGCGAATAGCCACCAATTTCTATGCCCTGGCTGTGGGCATAATCAGCGAGCTCCTTAAATTTTTTCAAATTCTCCGGCGAGGTGTTTTCCATATTTAAACCGCTGCCAAAACTAAGAATCACCATTTCATATCCTGTTTCCTTACATTGGTCTATGGCTTTTCTAACGGTCTCCGGATTTGTTGAGGTCAGGTGCAAAAAGATAGGGTTTTCCGTAGACCAGGGCGCCAGGGTGCGATACATTTTGCGCTGACTAAGGCCGTTACGCTCTCTGTCTTTGCCATCCAGCGACAAATTATAGGTGCGAAAGGTGTTTAGGGTTTGGTTTTGACCAAGTTCCTGCTGCGGACCAGCTGTAGGCATACTTTTTACTACGCAGGGCGTCCTCAAACTATAATCGGCCTGCGAAGTGTAGGTTTTATCTGTTTGCCAGAAAATAGACTGCTCAGAACTTTCATAGGTAAAGCCACCAAAAGCATATTCGTTTTCCAGATAAAAGTTGGGCTTAATCCATTCGTCTTTGCCGACAGGTGAATTTATAGGTTCGATAAAAGAGATGATTTCACTCTCAAAATGATTTACAGTGACTTTCTCTTTTCCTTTATTGGTGATTTCAAGCCACTTGGAAATCAGAGGAAGCCCATCGTATAATTGGTAATGAACACTTACCATGACGTCCTTTAATTTTTCATGACTATAATGAAAGATCAGTTCTTTACCGGAAGCCTGCCATTGTGTGCCGGACCTCCACCGCTTTGATGGTGAAGATAGTTCAGGCTTTAACTCCATAGTCTCAAATGAAGTAAGGGTAAAAGCATTAGGCAAAGGGTACATGTTTTTGAGCCATCGACTCAGTAAATAAGCTTTATTGATTTGCCCTCCCAGACCGCCGACTGGATAAGTGACACTATCTATGGTTACGTTCGCTTCCGGCTCTATTGCCCTGAGGTATTCTTCACCGGTAACCAGGTTTTTGATACTGGTAGTAGCCAGATTTGCGGCAAGATGAAAAGTACGGCTCACCAATCCGTTACTGAGCACGATCTCATCATTACCCTGACGTTGTATCTTTGCTTTTTCAACAGGCTTGCTGATCAGCCAGTCTGTTTTAGAAATTTCAGAAACATATACCGGCAGCCTGAGTAAAGCTGCAGCCAAAGGCTTACTGATCACATTACTATTATTCTTGCTATTATAATTTTCGTCAACAAGCTGCGGCATAAAATCACTTTTCACAAAAACACTTGCGTTTGCCCAATTGGCCACATCACCACTGATACCATCGCCCGCATCACTTACGGTAAAGTTTAAAATATCGATACCGGAAACGTCAACATCAACATGCCTGGCTGCATCGCCCTGTTTCATCACTCCGCTGGTCCATATTTTTTTTCCATCCCCTGTAAGCGTAAAAACCACGCTACCCGGTGCAATGTTCTGGGGCGAAGTACCGATACCCACCAGCATTCTCCTATTGCCATTTTTATCTGTCTGATAAAAAGTCTTAGAGCCGTCTGTAGCTGCAATTGATTCCATATCAGTGGCAGCAATATCTCTGTTGTCTTTATCATCTACCCCAACATCAGCCACAAATTTCAACCCTTTTTTGCCCAGGTAAATAAAGCCTGCAAAAGGAGCGTGTGTACTGATGCCTCTGTTGTATTTTTTCCCTGCTATCTTCATGGTCTTACCTGACATAGAGGAGTTCAGCGAAGGCGAGAATACCTGCTGTTTAAGCATCGCGGTATTCATCTTTGCAATCGGAAATTCCTGGGCTTTCAGGTCGACAAAACAACCTGCCAGCAGCATGAGCAGGATTATTTTATGTTTTGTTCTGTTCATTATATATTTCATTTGTGTGTGTATCTGTGTGTTAAAATAAGGGTGTTCTGTCGAACACCCTTAAATATTATTATTGCAAAGGGTCAAAAGTACCCCCAGGCCAACCTTTTGTTTGTTCCAGATTTGGATTCACCTGCAAATGCGACTGCGGTATAGCGAAAAAATAGTACTCGTCTTTATAGGCGATCACATTCGTCAGATCTATCGGCTTTTCCGTTTCTTTAAAATACGTAAAATAGCTCGTATTCAGGTTTATGTTACCCGTGGCGTAAGCCGTAAAGAATGCAGAAGGTGTGCCGCTGACTAAGGTAACATCGTAGCCCATACGTTTTTTCCCGTTCAGTAATGGCCCATATAACCTGCGTCGTCTTAAATCCTGTTCTCTTTTTCCCTCAAAAGCCAGTTCCAGAAAACGTTCGTTTAAGATGGCATTACGCATTTCTCCTGGAGTCATTGAAGCTTTTAAACCATAGAGATTATTAGTCCCCGGTTCTATGCCCGCACGTTTTCTGATTGCCGTGAGCATATCATAAGCGATCTGAGTGTTACCAGTTTCATTTGCTGTTTCCGCGTAGTTCAGCATTACCTCGGCCAACCTGATCTCAATCCAGTCTGTACCACTTCTTTCGGCATCAAAAGGCTTATAGCCTTCAAAAATTGCCTTTTTAGAGTAAAAGCTGGTACCTGAACCGCCCTGGGATTCTGCCCCTTTGAAGGTCCACTGGATTCTGCCCGTTTTACCGGAAAGTGCCCAGGCATCGCCGTTATGTACCACTGTAGTTGCAAATCTTGGGTCCCTGTTCAGCCAATAGGTATTGGCGTCGTATCCTGACGCAGGATCTGTGATTGGCAAGCCATTTTTCATCGGAAATGCCCTTACGAGTTCTAATGTTGGCTGATCGCCCCCGGTAAAGTTCTGTGATTCTTCAAGCGGCCTTACCGAAGCGTCTCTGGTCTGTGTACGGCCCGGGTTATTATAGCGCGTAACCAGGATGGCCTCTTTATTTGAGCTTCCTTCAACGAACCAGAGATTTGAAAAACTAGGCATCAGGGTAAATCCTTGTTGAGTAAGCAAGTCCATCGCAGCTTTATTTGCCTGAAAAGCTGTTTCCCATCTTGACTGCATCTGCGTTGGTGTAAACTGCTCTGATGCATAATGCAACAGTACTCTACCTTTAAAAGAGAGCGCAGCAGCTTTTGTAATTCTACCCTCGTTATCAGCATTCCATGACGGTGGCAATAGCACGGCGGCCTCATCCAGATCTTTAATAATCTGAGCTATGCATTCAGATGTCTTATTTCTTTTCACATTAAGATCTTCTTCAAGTGCCTGCGGAACCAGTAATATTGGGACACCTCCGTAACGGCTAACCAATTGAAAATATAACCATGCTCTTAAGAACAATGCCTGCCCCTTTAATCGATCCTTATCTGCCTGCGGATAATTCGTACCAGGGACTTCTTGCAATAGCAAATTAACACTGCGGATGGTAGCGTAGGGCCAGTAATTCACCGAGTTAATGGTCAGCTGACCGTACATGGCAAAGCCACCTCCTGCTTCATCTGAATTATGGTCTGTAGGACTAGGCCAGCCAGAGAGTGTATTTAAATATATATTATTTAAAAACTGGGTGCTCAGATCGACATTGTTCCAGACTAAATCTTCCGGTACAGCAGACAAATCTTTTTTATCTAATACTTTCTTACAACCCTGCAGGCCCAATAGAACCACTAAAAATCCTACTACAACAATCTGCATGGACTTTTTATATATAAATATTCTGTTCATAACTACTGAATAAAAAGATTATAATGTAACATTTATACCAAACGTAACGTTGCGGTTGAGCGGATACGCAAGGAACTGTGACTCCGGGTCGTAATACTTGGTTTCGTTTTTAAACAAGAAAAGATTACTCCCGTTTAAGAACAACCTGATGTCTTTAAAGCCTGCTTTGCTAACTACACCCGCAGGTAGTCCGTACCCTATATTCACGTTTTTCAAACGGATGAAAGAGGCGTTATCAAGCCAAAAAGTTGAAGCTGAGTTTCCCGGCCATAACGGATACACTGCATTGGGATTTTCAGGTGTCCAGTGATCACGCCAAAACTCGGCACTTCCTGCCTCAGGACTTCCATATTGTGCGTTATTCAGCTGTTGTCTTAATTTATAATGATTACCCGCTCCCTGTACCAGCACATCAATACTAAAGGTTTTCCATCTTGTGCCCAGATTTAAGCCATAAATTGCCGGAGGTGTTGAATATTTACCAATAAACTCCTGGTCATTTCCGTCGATGTTTCCGTCGGGTGTATCACCGGTAGCGCTTCTGATATCCTTATAGGTGTGCATACCCAAGCGGTATTTCTGACCGTTAAATAATCCTGCAGCATCTATATCGGCTTGTGTACGAATCATTCCGGTAACAATATATCCCATAATCCCCCCGGTAGGACGTCCTATCTGATTTTGATAATCTCTGGTATTTATAGCCTGGTTAATTCTTATCTGCTTATTTACAGCGTAGCTATAGTTTACTGAAGCTGAAAAACTCAGGTTATCATTCACTGCCTTCCGGTATCCTACTGTAAATTCATAGCCATTGGATTCCATCGCACCAAAGTTTATCAAGGGATAGCTGGCACCCCATGTAGTTGGTACACTGGCTCCGATATTCCCTAAAATATCTTTTCTTTTATTCATGAAACGCGCGGCAGATAAAGTCAGACTATTATCGAAAAGCGTAGCATCAAAACCGAAATCAATTGAGCGTTTTTTTGCCCAGGTGATTTCCTCATTTGGATAAGTACCCAAACTCAATCCATTAGATACTCCGCCAAACAAAGCTCCCGATGCTTTTCTGTAACTTTGGGACCATTGCAGTACGCCTCCATCGGGCTCTGCACCGGTAAATCCAATAGATGCTCTGAATTTCAGGTCATTTACAAATTTTACATTGTTCTTAAAGAATGATTCATCACTGATGCGCCATCCCAAAGAAACGGAGGGAAAGAAAGCAAAACGGTTATTAGGTATAAAATACCTTGATCCTTCATACCGCATGCCTGCTTCCAGTAAATACTTGCCTGCATAATTGTATCCAAGGCGCGCAAAAGTAGCCAGCCTGCCATCGTCAAACTCACTACCACCTAATCCGTATTGGGTAGGATCACTGCTCGCCAGACTTAGCTGATCCAGCTCAGGGGATAATATAAACTGGTTTGAAGCATTGAAACTATCGTTGTTCGTTTCGCTTTGTTCGTATACTGCAGTTGCTGAAATATTGTGCTGACCAAAAGACTTGTTGTAGTCGATGTAAAAGTTCAACTGGTAAAAGTTAGAGGAGTTGTAGGCTTCCCTCAGGATATTTCCATCATTCCTTGTTTCGGTTTTAGTAAAGTCAATCTGGTCGCCCACCAGGTGATTCTTAGAGCCTAATTTATTAAAAATATAAAGCTTGTAGGGCTGATTTAGTGACTTTCTGAAATCATGTCTCGTATAATTTGCAAATGATGCACGTAAACTTAACCCATCAACCAGAGATGATAAGTTGTATTTTGCTTCAATCAAGGCCTGGTAATTACTCCACTTCTTCCTGTTGTACCCCGTATGTCCGTTGATCACCTCTCCCGGATGCCATTTCATCAAGTTTCCAACTGGGTAATCTACGCCAGCCACATTGATATAATCTGGTGCCATTCTTCCCCGCGAAAGAAGCCCCTGATATAAGTTAGGCATGTCGTCGTTATCAGAATCGTATTCCCAATAAGGCTTTTGATCATTCCTGATGTCTGTAGTCAGGTTTAGAGAAACACTCAAATCTTTGGTCACATTAGCTTCCAGCTTTGCTCTGAGGTTATACTTTTGATAGTCTACATTATCGAAAGAACCGGTTCCTTTATAATAAGAGCCTCCCACAAAATACCCAATCCTGTCAGTACCGCCGCTTACGTTTAAACTAGTGCGATATTCTGTTGGTCTTTTGTAATACTGGTCTACCAAATTGATGTCATTATGTTTCCAATAGTCCAGTTCATCGTCAGCATAATACCTTGAATCGGTCAGATATCCGTTAGGATCTAAATTAGTATACCTAATGTAATCATTGCTATATACCGCTTCATCGTAGGCACTTAAAGTTTTAGGCTGAATGGTAGCCTCATCGATGCTGTAACTTGAAATTAGGTTAATTCTTGGTGGTCCGGCAATACCTCGTTTTGACTTAACCACAACGACCCCATTGGCACCACGCACACCATATGCGGCCGCAGACGCCCCGTCCTTCAGAACGGAAATATTTTCAACTTCTGAAGGATCCAGACCATCAAATGCGAATTGGTCTGAAATTACTCCATCTATTACAAAAAGTGGTGGTTGCGATCCTCCGAATCCATCATAAGCTCTTACCCTAATGGTAGAGGATTTACCTGGCTTTCCGCCACTTTGTGTAACCATCAGTCCTGGCATTCGGCCTGCCAGACTCTGCGATAACGTCGCTGTAGGTATTTCTACTACTTGTTTAGCATCTATAGAGCTTACGTTCTGAATCAGATTACGTTTAGTATTACTACCATAGCCTACTACAACTACCTGTTCAAGGTCAGAATTAGATTCCAGTTGTATAATTAATGATGACTGCTCCGTGGCAGACTTTAGTGTGAAATTCTCTATGACTTTTGTTTTGTACCCTACATAACTTACGGTAATTAAATAGGGTACCTGGGCATCCAGGCCCGACAATGAAAACTTCCCGGCATTATCGGTTGTAGTTGTTTTTTTAGTTCCTCCGGTTTTCGGAGCAATAACTACCGTAGCTCCCGTCATGGGCTCCCCTTTTTCATCTTTGATAATACCCAGAATCTCTGAGTTTTGTGCCATAGAAGTGCTCCAAACACAGATAAACATCACGCAGAGTAACGTGCATTGTGTAATTTTTTTTAGCATTGCTGTTTAGTTTAATTTTTTTTCACAAAGGCCTCACCTACGAAAGTTAATTCCGTTGATAAATAAGATGGTCAGTTCCTATTTTTTAATGAGATATCCGTTGTGTGATCTGGTTGTTTTAAGTTTGTGTAATCCGGTAATTTCTGCCAATATAGTATCGAGTGGTTTCTGCAAGCTGAGTGTTCCGGTGAAAAACTTGTTTTTAACGTCTTCATCTTTAAAACTAATACTCAAGTGATAATGAGCCCCGAGCTTTCCGAATACTTCTTTAAGCGAATTCTGAGCAAAAGTCATAGACTTTATTTTTATCCCTTTATTTGAGTTATCTAACGCAGGATTCAACTTTTCAATTTTCAGCACATCTCCCGGTTTAAGGATATTGCTGAACACCGGAATTTGCAGCTCTGATTCAACGTTCGTCACCCATACTTTACCCGTATGCAACTCTACTTTTACAAAATGGCTTGTTTTCATTGCCGTAATGGTAAATGAAGTCCCAAGTGCCGTAGTTGAAACACCACCTGCGTAAACCACAAATGGATGTTTTTTATCTTTAGCTACCTGGAAATAGGCTTTTCCACTCAGATATATTTCCCGTTTTGTTTTAACAAAGGGGTGTTCATAACGAATTTCGGCGCCTGGATATACCTTGACTTCAGAACCATCGGGCAACACTACCATTTCTGAATTTTTAGCGTAATTAACCGTTGATTTCCAATCGATTACCTTTTTGTCTTTGTCTTGTTTCTTTTCATTCAGTGCTAGTTTAGGTTTCTGACTATGCGTGGTGAAGGTGTAATAACCTAAACCTATCGCCATGAAAATAACCGCTGCCGCTGCAATATTTCTAAACCATAATTTAAACTGAAATCTTGCAAAAGTTTTTGATCTTATCACTTTAAAAAGTTGATCAGTCTTTTCACGTGATAAATCTGCATCTACCAAATTATCCCATTCATTTTTCGGCAGCAAATGATCTGGCAGATCATCCGTCTGGTTCAAATAAATGAAAACAGCATCTTGCTCGTCCTGAGTACACTGGCCTTTAAAATACTTATCCAGCAACTTATCAGTTATATTCATACTCCTAATACGATTGAATTTGAAGAATACCCTTAATCAACTGAAAATATTTTTAAGTTAGATTGCAAATTATGGTTACGATGACCGCAGCACCCGCATAACCACCCAATTGTTTTAAAGCCAGCGAGATGTGTTTTTCTACTGTCCGCGGAGAAATGGACAGCAATTCAGCAATTTCACTATAGGTGTAGCCTTCTATTCTGCTTAAAATAAATACTTGTCTGCGTGTAGGAGGCAGCTGATTTAAGATCGTCTGTAGTTGCTGGTTTGTTTCGTAAGCATGTGGCGAAGGAGGTTGGTCGGCAGACCGGTCGAGATAAAACGATGCCAGCTTTCGTTGTTCAGCAGCAACCTTTTTAAAATGGTCAAGCAAAGTCGTCTTCGCTATTCTAAACAACTGGGTATCCAGGTTAATTCCTGAGTTGAGGGTATGTTTGGAACACCACAATTTAATAAAAGCGAGTTGTGTGAGCTCATCTGCGAGCTCTGTTGAGGCAGTTTTTTTTATAAAATAAGCATAAACCTTTTTATGACTTAAGTTAAATACTATTTCAAAAGCAATTTCATCTCCCTCGATTATACTTTGAATGTAGCTGTCCATTTAAACGCCAAAATTTTTATTTTTGTTTGTGAAAGCTATAATTTTTCCTCGTCAATAAAGAATTAAGTTATAGATAACCATTAAATGTAAATATTTAGGAGTTCAAAACAATGAACTATATTACTGTTTTGATGGACGATTTCATTCCGCCAACCCTGTGCTTACTATTTATATAACTGCTGTATCTTTTCTGGTGTTACTGAATTCGTTGGGTTAAAATGATCGCTACTCATATATTTTTCAAGACTATAACGTAACTGACGCGCCTCAGGCCGTTTTTCCTGATCCGTCAGGAGATCTATGGCTGAAACAAGAAGCTTACCTTTACCGACATTACATTCGAATACCAGGCCTAGCGGACGGGCAGTTACCCAGTCATCGATCACCCTTACGATTGGCTTGAGATCCTTCGCTATGGTATTGAGTTTGATTGCGCTTGAATGGCTCATCGCATCCCACCATTGCCAGTTGCTATGGTACTGGGTAGGGAAATCAGCCAGCGCCGGGTGTTTCGGATTGCACAAAATTCCCATGGTAGTTGGAGGCTGGCTGTTTGTCCAGGCTGTATTCCAAAATATAGTGGAAAATCCAATTTTTATGTTGCCACCCATCTCAGCCTTAACAGAGCCTTTTTTTAGCGTCAGCAGTACTTTCCCACCTTGATTTAGTTTCTCAATAGCTTTTGCATCTAATGTTTGAGTTAGCAATACTTCATCAGGCGTTACTGGCACTACACTTGGATAAACGAATATATCCCATTTATTTGTTTGGGTTCCTATCGTTGCTTTTAAAATAATACGTTGTGCTTTTTTTATTGAAGCCAATCCTTGTCTGATTACGCCTAGCTTTATTCCGTTTCCTAAAGGTATATTTTCATTTGTAAAAGCCCCCTTAAATAGTTGTTCTCCATTTTCGGTTTCAATGGCCCAACTGATCGGTGTCTTTACTATAGCAGTATTACTAAAGTTGGCAATCTCCAAAGGCACAACCAATTCTTCATTATTGTTGTAAACCATTTTCGGCAGCCTTGCCAAAAGCACTACAGGGGAACAAAACTGACTATATTCGACAGCAGTGATGTATGGTTTCGATTCCCAAAAAGCATCTAAAACACCTACTAGCGCCGTGCCCTGACCAGGAAAATCGCTTAGTCCCAGTAGCTGAAATCCGGCAAAACCAGGAGTACGCATTGCAGCTTCGATATCAGCCTTATAACAAAGCGACTGTAATTTTCCGGTAGCCATAAAAAAGCTATCGGCCAGCATCGACAAGCCATTTTCGTCAAGCTTATCTCTAAATATTTCGAAATTCTTTGCTTTTAATACGCCATCATATTTTTTAATCTCTTTGAAATCAGGATATACGCACCATTGGCCAATCTCATGGCTAACTGTAGGTTGTTTCCAGTTCGAGATAATCTTTGTAAAATCATAATCTGATTTTGGGGCTTCCTTATTGATAATACTTGCCAGGCCCTGCCCCCAGCCCTGGATTCTTGGTTCTGGCATATTGTTGAAATCACTCGCATTATTTTGCGGCCAGCCCGCTGCAGTAGTATACATCCTTCTCGAATCTTTTGCTTTCCAGTAATTGACAAAATCAACCAGATACTTAACAAGGCCTTTTCCTCCTGGTTCATTTCCGTAGGTCATCATTACAAAGGATGGATGGTTGCCATAGGCTTTTACCATTTTCTCACTTTCTTCATAAATATACTTGTCTAAAGGTAAGCCATCACCAATTACGGCTCCCTTGCTGCCATTTGCCCATGCAGAACATTCAGCCTGTAAAAATATACCGAGACGATCGGCAGCAGTAAAGGCTGCTTCGGGCGGGCACCAGGAGTGAAACCTGACATGGTTCAATCCATAAGCTTTTACAGTTTTAAAGATTTTTGTCCAGCTGGCTACATCCGTAGGGGGGTAGCCTGTTTTAGGAAAAGAGGCACAATCTAAGGCCCCACGCAAAAAGGTTAGCTTATCGTTTACCATGAACTGCGTGCCCTTGGCACTAAACTCACGCATTCCAAAAGATATATTTTTCAGATCTGACCCTCCTTGCTTTTGTTGCTTCAGCTCCACCTGCATTTCATATAAGTTGGGATGAAATTCATTCCATAACAGCGGGTTGTTTCCCATAGGGTAGAGCAGCTCTACAGTTGTTTCCTTCTCAGAAACTACAATGTTCCGGGTCAAAGGTTTCAGCTTTGCTACACCGGGATTACTAGTGATAGCTGCTAAAGCTAATGATATCTCGTTCGCTGCACCCGTAGTATTGTTAACTTGAACCTTAACGAGTACCTGCTTATTTTTAACGTCGGGATATAGTTGTACATCGGAAATGAAAACTTTTGATCTGGCCTTAAAACTCAGTTCTCCGATGATTCCATTCCAGTTGGTTTGTGTATGGTCGGAAACGCTATGCGCATTGCCCCCAACGTTAAAGCTTTTTATTCTATTGTCAATCCTAATGGTTAACCGGTGTACCCCGGGTCTTAGCTTGCTCCCAATATCAAATAAATGTGATGTACCCAGGCTGTTTTCCATTCCAATTTCCACATCATCTATCCATACTGTTGTTTCCCAATGACTTCTTTCAATGAAAAGCTGTAGATGTTTATTTTTCCATGAAGCCGGAATATTAATTGTTTTTTGGTACCATGCCGCGCCACTATAATACTTTGTAGGTTGCAGCCAGAAGGGGATTTTAATGTTTCCAGGCTGCCTGTATTTTTCATATTCGGCTGCCTGGAACCAGGATTTATTTACAATGTCACCGGTCCATGGTGTATTCACAGAAATTTCGTCACCTTTTCCGTTAGTTGTCATTGAGCCGGGGAGCTTGATTTTATCTTTTAACTGATTATTATACCATTTATCAGTCACTCCTTTATCAAGTGAGTCAATTTGAAAATTCCATGTGCCGGCAAGATTAATCTGCTGACTACTTTTTGTTTGCGCTATGCCCGTGGCGACAAAAATAAACGCCGTTAAAAGCAAGATATTTAGCTTTAAAATTGGATTACTCATTTTATTGTATGGCTGACACCAATAAAATGAGATCTTCTCAGTCAGATTGGTGTATGTTTAGTTATTAACTAAAGATCAGACTTACAATCAGAACTGCAAATGGACATTATACTATAAAAGATGGATTATTTTATTTACTTCGCCAGTAAATCTACTACCTTTCCATCTACTTTGTTATCAGCAAAATCTGTACCTGTCACGCGCTCAAAAAGCACACGCTTTTTATTCCAGTGAAATGCCGGGTACTCCGTGTTTGTTTTGATGGTATTGCCTTTGAACAGCAGGCCGTCTACAGATTTCGCATATAGTATAGGCTGATCAAAGGTCTCAAACTGGTTGTTCTGAATCTTTATACCCGAATGGAAGTATTTCTTTTGTCCTTTTAGGTCCGGAATTTCGGGATAGATGGAGATTACGGCATTGGTAAACTGGTACTGACTGGTCAGCGCATTCACAAATTTATTGTCGCGGATGGTGATGTCCCTGCATGATCCCGTTTCATACCAGCCATTGCTATCGCCACACAACAATATGGCACAGCCTGAAGTATGGTCAAACAGGTTATTGGCTACAAGCGTTGGTTTCGGCGTGCTGAACAGTGCTCCCCTTGCCCTGTTGTTGCGGATGGTATTACCCGTGAAAACAACTGAAGGCGTCCATGTCAGGTTTTCAATGCCGATGTCTGTTTTCGAAGGGTCAACCGCCGGATCCAGCGCCTTAGTAAATTCAATTTTGAATTCCTTTATCGGATCTCCGGCTTTAGACAATATAGGTGTAATGGATGCGATGGTGTTTTTACCTTCCCACAGCTCCATGGTTTTCGACTGTATAAACTGCACACTGTCTTTTGAATAGCCCCAATCAAACCCATAAGACTGTCCGTGCATATACTTGCCGATCACCGTATGGTCATCCAGTTTCTTTGTCATTTTAAGATAGGTACCGTGAATATTGATGGCATCATCCATCATCCCTTCGTACAGGCCATTTTTGGAGATGATCTCACCTTTGCATCCTGAAAAATGCGTTGCATCAGCCTGCGTGGTGAAATAACGCGGATCGTCTTTTCCCCGCAGACAAATACCAAAACCATCCATATAGATGTTTTCTGTAAGTTGGGCCAGCAATCCCATTCCTTCTGCATAATGCACCTTCACATTTTCCAGGCGGATGTTCTTGCCTTTATGGATAAAAATACCAGGGGCAGGTCTTTGCCAGCTCCTCATGGCGATCACTGTTCCGGGAATCAGTTTTTTATTCTTCCAGTGATGCGCCTTGATCCTGCCTGCTGAAAGTTCGCTTACACCCTTGGTGCCTACCCTGATATCTCCGCTATTAAAAATGATGTGCTTGGTGGCATTTTCAAAGGCAATACCCGAGGTCGGCTGCATCTCCCAGCCTTCGCCCGTGTTGTAAAGGGTGCTGTCTTTGATCTTGTATTTCACCCATGGTGCGGTTTCAAATACAATACTGCCGGCAATGGTATCATTGGTAATCACCTTTACCTGTGTGATCTGCGGCTTTTCAAAGTCTATACTCAGGTCTTTTATGGTGACATTCCGGCTTTCAATCAGTGCCAAAGGCAGCATGCGTCCGTGAAACATAAGGTCAGTGCCTTTGCCCTTAAGGGTGATGTTGTCAAATTTCTCTATTTCTATACCCACAGTTTTTGGGTTATCCTGATCGTGATTGGAGATGTAGTATTCTCTCTTAACCGCACCTTCGGGATAAAAATCATACCGCCCCTTTTCAAATTGAATGACCACGCCCTCATAACCGGAGGTTTTACTTTTGATCTTTTGCAGCGCTGAACTGAGCAGCGGTGTGATGTTTTCTCCGGTATTTGGTTTTATACCATAAGAAGTCAACTTGTAAATCTTCACTATTTTCACACTGCTCTGTGCGAATAGTGAGCAATTTAGGGCGGTGGTCAGCAAAACCAATAAGGCAATTTTTTTCAAAATGTTTAGTTTATTTGTGTGTTTAGCTATTTGTATGTTAGGGCACTATATATCAACCCATGGCATTCAGCATCCTAAATTACGTTTTTATAAATTGTTTTTTTAGCGTTACTTAAACAACCCCTTCAATTCTGCTTCTGTCAACACTACTTGCGGCTCAAATTGCTTCTCCGAAGCATATTTCATCAGGCTGTAACGCAATTGTCTGGCCGTAGTCCTCTGTTCCAGCTTCGTATGGATATCCATTGAACAAACGATCAGCTTTCCTTTGCCAACTTTCGCTTCTATAACTGTCCCCATTTTCCTGTTCTTAAAGAAATTGTCTATCACCCTCACCAATGGGTTTATTTCTTTGGGAATACTGTCCAGCATCAAAGATCGTGAGCGCGTCACCAAATCCCACCACTGCCAGTTCGTATAGTTTTCCGTAGGGAAATTGGCAAAAGCAGGGCTCTTGTCATTGATGAGCAGTCCCATGCTGCCTGGCTGACTTGGGAAATGTACCGGACTCCAAAATACCGGGGCAAACCGACCTGCTACGCCTTTGATAGCCGATGTATCAGGATTCAGCAGTACCGTCTCCCCTTTCTGTAACTTGTCAATCGCTTCATTCACAGAAGTTGTAAAAGACACATTCTGGATATCAGATGGCTGCTTTGCAGGATATACCCAAATGGTCCATTGATTTTTATACGTTGTGTTTTTTATGCTGACACTCACCGTTAAAGCCTGAGCTATAGTTATACCAGACAGATCGTAGTCTATTTGGCCAACTACATTTTCATTCCCTACCGGAATTTCTTTGGTATGCCATTCACCTGTTGCGATGGTCTTCTTCATAGCGTCCTTTACTTCCCAAACGATGGTTGAAGGCTGGATTGCTTTGTTCAGGAAGTTTGCAATTTCAGCTGTTCCTGTAAATTTCTCGTCGTTGGTATAGTCCGCTTTTTTAAACCTCAGCAGGGGAACAACCGGTCCGCAAAAACTGGAGAATTCTTTAGCGCTGATGATTCCTTTACTGTCCCAGAATGCGTCAAGCAAACCAACAAGAGCGGTACTCTGTCCCGGGAAATCATGAAGATCGAGCAACTGGAAACCACTAAAGCCGGGAGTTTTTAATGCCCGTTCAATTTCCTCTTTATACAGATTGGCAGAAAGCTTACCACTCGCCAGAAGATAAGCTTTGGCCAGAGGTAAAAGTCCTTTTTTAGACAGGTCATTTCTTACTGCCATAAAATTTAAAGGAGTCAAAACACCCGTATACTTTTTGATTTCATCCATATTGGGATACACAGAATACTGCCCTATTTCATGGGTAACGATAGGCACTGGCATACTGTCAATTGATTTGGTATAATCTGTATTAAACGCCGGGGCTTTATCATTAAAAATACCCTGCCCACGCACCCAGCCTTTTACCGTCCACTGTGTGATATAGAAATCATCCTGCGGTTGCGGCCAGCTTTTCTGACCAAACGAAAACGAGGTAGTAGCATACAGCCTTCTTTTGTCTCCGGATTTTAGCTTTTTTACAAGCTCATTTAACCATGCGAAGTTCCCTTCCAGCTCATTGCCCATACTGAAAAAGCAGAAAGACGGATGGTTACCATAGTTCTTCAGGATCAGGTCTGCTTCACTGTTTAGAAAATTATGCAATGCTGTATTTTTACCTATAGTAGTCCAAAGTGGTAGTTCTACCTGCAAATACATGCCCAATGAATCTGCAACTGCAAAGGCTGCCTCTGGAGGACACCAGCTATGAAAACGAAGGTGGTTAAGACCGTACTGTTTAGCCGTGGTCATTACTTTGAGCCATCCTGCTTTATCCATTGGCGGGTGACCGGTAAGCGGGAAAATATTACACTCCAGCGTACCTCTTAGAAAAATACGCTTTCCATTTAATTGCAGCTGGCTATTTTGATTGGTGATTTTTCGCATGCCAAACTGCGTTTTATATTCATCAACTACCTTTCCATTTTTAGTTAATCTTGTGGTTGAAGTATACAAAGCAGGATTAAACTCATCCCAAAGTACAGGATTTGCAATTGGGAAATCCAGGGTTGTGGTACTATTAGAAAGCTTAACAGATTTTTGCGCCACTGTCTTCCCTTTAAAAGCGATACTGGTTTGCAGACTATAAGCATTAAGTTCACTTACAGGAACTTTTACATTTATATTGAACACAGCTTTTGAATTGTCGACATCCGGAGTTATACTTACCTGTTCAATGGAAGCCTGACGCGCAATCAGCTGCATCTTTCCGATCACGCCATTCCAGATGATCTGTGTACCGTCAGTGTAAGCGTGCGTGGCGTCGCCAATTTGAAATTGCTGCCTGTTGTCGATACGTAGTGTAATGGTATGTTTACCCGGTGCCAGCTTAGGCAATTGAAATATTTGCGGAGCGCTAAGGCTTACGGCATCCCCAACCTTACGGTCATCTACCCATACTGAAGTTTTCCAGATTACCCTTTCCAGGTAAAGTTCAAGGTCTTTATTTTTGAAACCGGCCGGCACGGTGATTTCTCTTTTGTACGTTGCTGCTCCTATATAACTGTTCTTTCTCCACAGATTACGCATGACTTCTTTAGTCATCCGCTCCGGCGATACTTTTGGAGGGGTGCCTATCCCCGCATCGTCCAGTGTTCCCGGCAGCTGGATGGTTTTATTGAAATTCCGGGCATTGGTATCCAGTGAATAAGTCCATTTACCTGCCAATGAAATACGATCCTGCGCATTAGAACCATTGATAGAAAAAACGCAGAGCGCAACGAAAACAAAGAGAATACGATTCATATGTTTGATGTAAGATGCCAAATTCGTGCGTCAAATTTAGCAAGCATGGTGATTTATTGTTTAGTTAGCTATTAAGCATCTAAATAACCCATAAACCGGTTTTTATACAATGGACATTTTAATGTATCGAATGGACAATAATATGCTCCGTATTTGGTGTTAAAATAAAAATCCCCATACCGGGGATTTTTATTGCCATAAATGACTGAGAGCTAAAGCATATTTAATGTATCAGTGATTGCACCTGATACAAAAATTTAGTTGATTTTAATGTTGTCAGTATAACCAACCGGAAAAACATCTACAGAATTCTTTACGGGCTTGAAAGTTGACCTGACCAAAACAGTCTCGCCTGCTTTCCAATTCGGCAATACAACCTTCAAAGACTCCGGATGTAAAAACATATCGACAGTGCTACCTGTAGCATCGTTATAAGTCAGCTTCGTAGTCACGTTTATTGTGTCCGTGTTTTCAGCAAAATTCATCGTCAGGTTGGTCGCACTAAGGCTGCTTGTCGTAAACCTCCTGTTTCTTAAGGAACTTACGTATAAAGGCCCATAAACTTTTACAGCAGTCAGTGTCTGCCCAACTGACCTGCTGCCTGCGGCATCCACAGTAAATAACGTGAAATCCTGAATATACTCTTCCAGATTTGGAATGATCACTTTAATGGTATCACTGGTGGCCTCATTTTTAGCGGGCACCACAACTGAATCTCGTTTGTTATTATAATAAACAACATATTTAGAGACGCTTCTGTCTGAACTTGGGGTCCAGCGTAATTGTACCCTCTTATTACCCGGATTGGCAAGAAAGTTGGATACGCGACCTGTATAGGTAACTTCTTTGCCTTTGAGATAATTATCATAATTGTACCCCTCTTTATTGCAACTTGCAATGATGATCAGGAGTAAAAAACCTGCAATTAATTTCAATTTCATTATATATATTTTTAATTATAGTTGTTGTAATAAAATCCTTTCAGGTTATCGAATTCTTGGATCTCCAAATAACTTAATTTCCACCAATGCGGCGTAAGCTACCTTGCCCCATGTTTCCTCTACAGACATGCGTATATATTTTACCGGTACAGCACTGATCGGAAAGTTAAAATCTACACCCGCTTCCATAAACTGCCTGTCGGCGGCAGTTACAGTACCCGGACTAGGAATATTACCAGAAGGTGGATCAGGATATTTGTAGTTGCCCAGATTTACCCAATCGCCCACTACAGTACCTTCAGGCACGCCCACGGGAAATACTACGTCTGCCGGGAGTTCCTTATCAGACCCCCATACAGAGAACAACTTGGCATTGCCTTGTCCCCAGGACCAGTCTGATCTTGAGCGCTCATGAAGCGTAAACCTGCTCAGCTTTGCTTTTATACCCAATCCAAATGTACAATTGTAAGGATAAGCGGCAGCTGCACCTGTGAGTACGTCTGTATGCCACATATCCTCACCAAGCACATTGTTAAAAATGCTGTTTACGCTGTATGGTCCCGGGTAGACCGCTTTATCAGAAGGAAGGGTGTAAGCAAAAAACTTGGTCCTGTCGAGCGCTGTTTCATATAAAGGTTTAATGGTAGAATATAACGTATCAGAGCGGTTTCCGAACTCATCCGTAACGTAGGCAGCTACACGCTTAGGCAAGGTATCAAGTCCTCTGCTGCTAAAATTAATTTGCTGCAGGTTATTAAAACTTTGTTGCCTGATCACATATTTCCCATAAGCAGGATCATCGTACAGCAATATCACACCTATCTTCTTTTTAAGATCATTGGTGGCTCGGACATTAATTCCCGCAAAATCTGCATTCAGCAACAGCTGTTCTCTTACGAGTTTGTATACCGGCTTTTCAGGGCGAACCTTTACAATTACCGGATCTGAAGCTACACCAGCCCTGCTGTAAACTTCCATCTTTACTTCATACTCTTTTGCTTCGGCAAATCCTTCGACAAAGGTGGTGTCGGTATAGTAACTTGATTTGGTTTGACGTTTTGCTCCTGTCTTATCGTTTATCGTATAATCCGACAATACATACAGGATGTTGGATGATTTTGGAAGCTGATAGGTAATGATAGCAGCACCGTTTATATTTTTGACCTGTACATTGGTTATAGGGCCTGGCTTGGTCATATCGTTTGACACAACACCTAGTTCATCAACTTTTGTACAGGACGCAAAAGTCAGTGAAACAAGGCTTAAAAGCAGGAAAAGGATATTTTTTTTCATGTTGAAAGATTTTTATACAGTTACCACAAAGGGTTTTGAACATTCTTTTTATTATTCAGCAAAACAGCGTCGGATAGTGGCCACAGGTAATCCCTGGTTGTAAACGCTGGAATAAATTGTGTCACAGGCTGATAAAATGTTGCTGCCGTGGTTTGCTGAACGCTCCAGCCACGCATTGGCTTAGACATCGCTTCCGGCATTTCTTTCCAGCGACGCAAATCCCATCCTGCCTGTGCTTCGAAACAAAGTTCCGACCGGCGCTCTCTGTGAATGATTTTCCTTACACCTTCTTTACTCGCTATGTTGCCGGGTGCATTAGAAAAATTAGTCCAGGATTCCACCACACCTTTTAAGCCTGCTCTGGTACGTACTTTATCTACGTACTCAAATACTGTTGAATTTGGTCCGCTTGCCTCATTCAAACATTCGGCATACAAAAGATATAAACCCGACAATCGCATCCTTGGCAAACGGAAAGGCTCAGCACTGAAAGCAGAACCATTGAAAACTGAAAGGTAACTCACCAATTTTTTAGGCCAGATTGCAGTCACGTTAGTTGTCCATTTGTCCAGCGGCCCCGCCAAACTGCCCAGTCCTTTAGCCTGTACACTCAGCATGGCCGCCTGATTTAAAACGCCATTCCCAAACCAGTATCCCCCATCGAAACCAATACTGGCATAATAGCGCGGTTCACGGTTGAAGTTAGCTTTTATAGTACTATAGCCCGACCTGATGTAATTTTTGTGAAGACCATCTCCATTCTGTATAGAAAATCTACCGTTATAATCCCATGTTTTATCTTCTTCTATCGGAACACCATTAGCAGTATAAAATAATTCAGTTGTAGCTATTGGAACGGCAAACGAACCAGCAGCCTGGTACAAAATCTTCGCATTATCTGCGTACATCCTTGGTATGGATAGATTTTGATAACCAAAAGTAGGATTCAAAGCCCAGATCAGTTCGGGGTTTATGTCCCATTTTTCTGTTACCGCATTCTGTATGGTTAGCAAGCGGGTTAATGAATCTTTTAGATTTGCTACCGCAGCATTTGGGATAAAACTATACAATTTCTTTCCTAACAAATTGGCCTCATCTATGGCAACTTTGCAGGCGGTGGCTGCATTCTCCCATTTTTTAGATTCATAAGTTGGGTTGAAAAGTGCAGTTCCGTCTTTGTCCCGGAAACCGTTATAGTCTGGATTACCATTAAATAATGGGCTCGCCGCTGTAGCCAATATTTCTGCTTTTACAGATAATGCAATTAACTTGGTGATACGACCCAACTCATCTGTTGGATTTAAAATTTGCTGAGGCAAATCCTGAATAGATTCATCCATCAACTGAACCGCATAGTTGAAAACTGAATCGACCGGCTCCCTCCTGATCTGCATTTCTGCGGAACTGGCATCAATCGGAAAATTAGTTTTATACAAAGGAATAGGCCCATACATTCTGGCTAGAAAATAAGTGTAATAAGCTTTTAAAAATTTTACTTCTGCTATCCACCTGGACTTTTCGTTTGCAGTGAGATCAATAGGTTTGTCAATATTTTCAAGCATTATGTTGCATTTCCGGATGGCCTCAAAGAGGTTAATACCTCCGTTTGTTCCCTGCCAGTAATTGAGGAGTGGCGACGAGACATTTTGTGAATTTCCACGGATGATATTGAAATTGACATTGAATGCTTCCAGATCTGAGGGGTAAACGATCTCAGAAGACATGACAAAACCAGGGTCATTGACTACATTGGACATGCTCTGCAGTGCATTGTAGCAACCAAATAAATAGTTTTCCGCTTCGTTCCTGTTTCTGAAGGCGTAGTCCAGCGTACCCACATTGGGAGGAGTCACGTCCAGATATTTCTTACAGGACATTAATCCAGTAAGAAATAAACAGCTGAGAACTAAATACGTTACCAAGACGTAAGATTTCTTTTGCATATATATGATATTAAACTTCTGTTAAAAAATTCTGTTTATAGATAGTTATGAATTATATCCCGACATTAAGGCCCAAACTGAATTGTCTTTGAATCGGATAAGTGAAGGCATTGCCTCCCAATTCAACATCCCACAACTTAAAATTTGTGATGTTAAACAAATTCGATCCGCTGACGTAGATCCGGCATTTCGTCAATCCTATTTTTTGAGCAAGCTTCTGAGGCATGGAGTAACCAACTTCTGCCATTTTCAGACGCAGGAAACTACCATCTCTTAGCCACCAGGTACTTGGCTGCATGTTGTTCTGGATTTGAGCCATATTGGTACCCATACGTGGATATAAAGCATATAAGTTTTGATTGTCAAAAGACCAATGATCATCCGCAAATGCCTGTAGCAAAGTTGTTTGCCCGATTGCACCAGAACCTACGACAAATGGACTGACATCTCTGGGACTGATGGAGAAAGACACTCTTGTTTGTCCTTGAAAACGCGTACTCAAGTCAAATGCCCTGTATCTGGCACTAAAACCAAAACCGTATGAAATTTGCGGTGTAGATGGAAATCCTATCGGGGCCATATCTGCCACAGTTATGCGTCCATCGTTATTTAAGTCCCTGTACTTGATGTCTCCTCCTCTTACCACACCACCAAACACCTGAGCCGGAGCCGCAGCAGCTTCGTTGTCATCTACAAAAAGTCGCTCTGCAATATAGCCACGAGCCTGACCGAGGATTGCACCATTTACATACCTGTAGTACTCTGCATAGTTTGGCTCCTCGAAACTGGTGTATTTACCTTTTGAATAAGTGAAGTTAGACATAATCTGCACCGTCAAATCGTTGACCGTCTGCGTATAATTAGCTGTCAAATCTACACCTTGCGAGCTTGCGGTTCCAAGATTAGCCGATATAGGTGCTTCCAAACCGGTAGATTGAGGGACTAGTCTTTGAAGAAGAATGTTTTTGGTGTTTTTCTGCCAGTATTCAGCGATAACTTCTAACTTTCTGAAAAAGGTAGCTTCAACGGCGTAGTTTTTTATTACACTTCTTTCCCAGGTAACATCTGGGTTAGGATAGTTTCTGATCCTTACGCCTGGTCTTGACCTAAAATTATTCGCCCCAAACACAGCTCCAGCTCCAGCAGGTTGAAGATCCACATCCGATAGGTAAAAGAAGCGCTGGGCTCCAATGTTGTCATTACCCGTCGCGCCTATACTTGCCCTTAACTTGAAGGAAGTGATAATATCTTCAACCGGCTTCCAAAATCCTTCCCGGGAAACAATCCAGGCAGCTCCGACTGTTGGGAAGAATCCGAAACGATTTCTCTCCTCAAACCTTTCAGAACCATTGTATCCGAATCCTGGTTCTACAACATAGCGGTTCTTAAACATATAGCTTAATTTTCCAGCCAGATTGAGGTTACGATTCGGCAATGCTGATTGAAGTGTTGCACCGTTCGAATTCAAAGTCTGCTGGCGTATACCAACCAATGAAAAATCTATTTTGTGATCATCAAATACTTTATTGTAATTCAAACTTCCCTGGAAGTGAAGTCTGGCAGTCGCATCTTTTAATCCTGGCGTATAGATCAGGTATTCTGTCGCCTGGCCTGGCTGATTGTTAATCCAGGTAAGCGAATAGGTGTTGGTTGCCCTATCATAACCTGCAGGCATGGTAACCGTGTAATAAAATGGCTGATAGGCCATCTGATAATCGAAATAAGAATATCGGTTTGTGTTAAAGAAACCATTGAAACTTAAACCAGGAGTAATGAAATCTAATTTCTGATCTAATTTTACCGTTGCCTGCATGGTAGAGGTGGAGAAAGTTTTAAAACCTCTTAACATAGATGCATATGGATTAGAGTATTGTAAACCGGCATTGGAACCCGTAGAACCCGCAGCTGCACCGTTTCCAAACAAAATATGTTGTGTCAGTGAATTTGCAGCATCAGGCTCATAATAAGGAGCAAATAAAACCGGACTGGTATGGGTAGCCTGTGAATAAAGATCCGTTGCAAATGAAGCATTACTTGTAATAGGACCACTGTAATCATTGAAAATACCCCAAAGATCTACCGAGAAAACAGTTGACTTGGTCAGGTTGATGTCGATATTCCCCCTCAACTGATAAGTTTTAAAACTTACATTGTTGTTGAAATCATTTTGCGGACTTCTCTTTAAGGATCCATTATCAGTTGCATAAGACCCTGATACAAAATAATTGGCGATGTTTCCACCTCCACTGATACTTGCTGTTGCCTTTAAGTTTGAAGTTCTTTTCTTAAACATCAAATCCATCCAGTCTACCGCCGGATACACAAAGCTGTTGCTTCCCGGAGCTTTACTCAACGTTTGCTGAGTATTGAATATCTTATCCGCACTAAAGAAGTCGCCCGTGTAAGTTTCTGGCCTCGACCTTTCCGCTACATTATACATGTTCATATAAGTAATAGGATCAGTTAATCCGATCATTTTAGTAGGTTCTGAAATCACGTTGTCCAAACGCATATCGATCCTTGGTCTTCCAGACTTTCCTCTTTTAGTGGTAACGAGGATTACTCCATTTGCACCTCTGGAACCATACAGCGCTGTAGAACTGGCATCTTTAAGAATTGAAAAGCTTTCTATATCGTCTACTTGTAAACGGGCAAGATCATCTTTTGTCAATTCGATATTGTCAATAAGAATAATAGGTTCCTGTCTGTATCCGAAAGAAGTAACGCCACGAACAAAGAAATTGGAATTGTCTAGGCCGGGTTGGCCGCTGGTCTGGAATCCGATTACTCCAGCAACCTGCCCTACAATGGCGTTGGTAAGGTTACTGGCTGGTGTGACTAGCTTCCCTGGACTAATCGAGACGACGGAACCCACGACGGATTCTTTCATCTGCTTTTTACCCATCGCAGTAATTACTACTTCAGTAAGATCTGACTTTGATGGGATCAATTTGATCTGAAACACTTTTGCTTCCGCCGTAGCGGTTACATTTTGTGGAACAAATCCTACCATTGTAAATGTAAGTATGGTACCGGGTTCTACGTCCAGTACAAATTTTCCATTTACATCAGTTGTGGTGGTGACATTTGTTTTGCCTCTGGCGGAAACTGTTACTCCATTTAATTTAGCATTAGTGGAGTCAACAAC
This sequence comes from Pedobacter frigoris, assembly GCF_032678645.1. Lineage (GTDB taxonomy): Bacteria > Bacteroidota > Bacteroidia > Sphingobacteriales > Sphingobacteriaceae > Pedobacter > Pedobacter frigoris_A. The sequence continues at coordinate 99,281 of NZ_JAVTSP010000005.1, read as the reverse complement.
ATTTCCCGTGACGGTGATTTTTGCAGTTTGCGAAAAGGCATTTCCGCAAAACAACATACATCCGACAAGAAGCAACCTGAATAAGGTTCTTGAGTAAGAGTTTTTAGCATGCATATTAGGTTATTTAGTTAATTTGGTTAATTGGTTATCAACAACCTAAATAACTAATAAAGAATTGGCCATAAAATGGATATTCTAACGCATGTTATGGATAATAAACTTGAAAATCAGGCATAGGAAAGTATATACTTTTCGTAATATTATCCATGCATTTTGATAACAAATACTAATTTTTACCTACACTTTGTTTAGAAATTATAAACCTGACCTAAAAATCCCAGGAAAATGCATGGCTCAGAACTTTTTCCGTTTCCGGTATTCCAGAGGCGACTGTCCCATGAATTTGTGAAATACCCTTGAAAAATAAAACTGATCTTTATAACCCAATTTCCAGCTGAGTTCCTTGATCTGCAAGTCGGTAAATACCAGCAACTGGCAGGCCTTTTGCATTTTAATATGATTGAAATATTCCAATGGCGGATAACCTGTTTTCTTTTTAAAAAGGGCAGAGAAATGAGATGAAGAACGGTTCAAATCGGCAGCCATTTCACCAAGAACAAGGTTTTTATGTATATTTTGCTGCATGTACTTTATGGCTCTTTCTATTTCATCTTCCTTATTTTCCTGTGCTGTGAATAAATTCGGGTAACAAAAACTGGATAAAAATCCCCATAACTGCATGGTAGCATAATTGAGGTTATCCTGACTATATCCCGAAACCAGCGTATTGTAGATGTTGTTAAATGTTTCAATCCTTTTGTCATCATAAGGCACCATTTTAGAATGAATATCCTGATTTTCAGTAAGCTGATCAACAAAATCACCCGATAGTCTGCCTGAAAAATGTATCCAAAAGATAGACCATGGTTCGTCTTCATCTGCCCCATAGACATGGGGTTTGTTTTTTGGAAGAATCAGGAATTGCCCCTTTTTCACCTCCATTTCCTTGTTTCTTAACGAAACCCATCCTTTACCGTCTATGCAATAGATCAATATGTTTTGCGGTACGCCTTTACTCCTTTCCCGATAATGAAACTTTGCTTTTGGGTAAAAGCCAATATCAGTTAAATGTAACGTTTCCAACAAGGACTGTTTCTCGCATACTTTCAATACCTTTTTTGGTAAAACGATTGCCCGCTGGGCATCGAATCCATCTTTTTTTCTGAATTTCATAGGTAGTTAGTTGTTAATTGGTAACGTAAATTAGATATAAATCTTTCACATAAACAACCCTCGAAATTTCAGGCAATGCAGGTAATTAGCACATGTAAATACAGCTTTTCATTCTGATTTACCTAACGACAACTATAAAATTATCGAAAATAACACTTTAGTTTTTCAGTTAATCATCACACAAACAGGTGCCAGTGACAATCCTGCCAGTCTGTGAGCATATGAAATAAAAGTCCGACGGCAATGATCCTGGTCTTAGGAAAAAACAAGAGTATAAAATAAACCGCAATGGCATAGTATGAATGCAGCGGATGAAAGCCGATACTGCATCTCGTAGGATCAAATATCGGTGTAGCCAATAAGTGATCTGCATCAACCAGCATGGTTAAAAGCATAATGAGCCATGCCTGCTTCCATTGATCTTTAAAAAATATATAAGCAATTAGCCCTGGTGCCAAAAAGTGTAGACTATAGTGCACCAGGGGTTTTAAAATGGTCATAAGGTCAATGACAGCAAACATTACATAGGTTTCAATGTAATCCGGCTGATCTCCGGCATAGACTTGCCTGTAACCTGGCTTGCCTTTAGTTCCAATCTCAGAGAGGCTGTGCCTAATGCCTGTTGGGAAATTTCTATGACACCTGCTTCTATTTCTTTGAAACCTTCATTTCCTGCTTCTATAACGCAATTCAGTGTGTTGTTTTCAAGGTTAAGGGTAAATGTTCCGGCAGCATTCGTGGCGGCAGCATAGTTAACCAGTACTTTGTATTTACCCGGTTTCTGGATCTTTAAATCCCAAAAAGCATAATCGCTTTTAGCAGTCCAGAAAGCAATTGTATTTGGTCTGTTCGGGTCGTGCGTAGATGCGCCTTTCAGTTTAATCCCACCCGTACCATTCAGCTTCGCATTATTGGCGGTCAGCACAATACTTCCATCTTTCAGCGAATTTACCTTATCGGCGAATACAGCAGGAGCGCCTTTGATCTCAGCCACTACCACCATTGGCTTAGGTCCTGAGAAATCAGCAGGCAACTGGATTGTTTTACCGTTGGCAGTTGTTTTAACCAACAGCATTTTACCTTTAGCTCCTAAAATATAAGCTTTGGTAATGGCGCTCGACAGGGGAACTTCCAAAGTACCATTTGCTGGTGTATTGAAAACCTCAAGATATAACTTGCCTGGCTTTTGTGTGCAATAGCCCCAGTCTGTCGATTGAAACGGACTGGCAGTAGTTCCATAAATGGCTTCACTGTTCACTTTCATCCAGGCCCCTATTTCCTTTAGTATTTTCACGGCTGGTGCAGGGATCTGACCTTCTCCGTCCGGGCCAATATTTAACAAAAGGTTTCCTCCTTTGCTCACTGTCTCCAGAAAAAGGTTCATCATCTTATCATAGGATTTCCAATTCTGATCGTGATTGCTATATCCATAACTTTCATTCATGGTATGGTTAACTTCCCAGTCCATACCCGGTAAACCAGCAGGCGGAACGTATTTTTCAGGTGTACCGATATCTCCGTTCTTGTTTTCCAGGCCATCCCAGAAGCGGTTGTTCACGATGATACCAGGCTGCCATTTGACAAGGTCAGTCAGGATCCTTTTAGTACCCCAGCTTTCACCCTGCAGGTTCTTTGAACTGTAATCCAGCCAGAGGACATCCATTTTACCATAGTTGTTGGCCAGTTCCTTAACCTGGTCATACAGGTAGTTTTTATAAGCCTCATAGTTCGGCTTGCTTCCTTCTGCACGCGGGTTAATTTTAAAGGTAGTGTAAGAATCAGGGTGCTGCCAATCGATCAGGGAATAATAGGCTCCGGTTTTGAGTCCGGCCTTCTTAAAGGCAGCTACAGTTTCTCCGTATAAATCTCTTCCCTTAGGGGAAATATTGGTACCACCGGTTAAAGGATTGTTCAGTGAATAAGGTGTTTTGCTATTAAAGATGGTAAACCCTTCATGGTGTCTGGAGGTAATCACCATATATTTCATCCCGGCTTCTTTGGCAAGAGAAGCCCATTCTTCAGGTTTAAATTTTGCGGCGGTAAACTTTGGTTTCAGCGTTTCACTGTATTCCTTACTCGGCACGCTTGCCCAGGTTTGAATCCATTCTGCATAATGCTGAGGATAGACTTTACCATTCCAGGAGCCTCCGGCAGCACTGTATAGTCCCCAATGGATAAAAAGTCCAAAACGGGCCTCTCTAAACCATTTCAAACGCTGATCTTTTGTTTCTGCCCATCCAGGTACTCCTTCATAGGGCTGTGGTTCCTGAGCGAAGGTGCGCGACACCATGCTCAACATCAAAATAAATAATAATGTGTGTTTTTTCATTGCTAAAGTTCTAACCTAAATTTTCACAGGCTGAATATAGCAATAAATCACCTGGATTAGGTCTTCCCTGCCTTAATTCTATGATGTCCTGGTGTCAGTTCGAAACACCTGAATCCGTTTTTAATGCCCAGGTCCTTCATATACCTTGACTGAGCGGTAAGACTCGCAGCATCCTCCACCCTCAGCTGGAGCACTGCAGTACAGTTTGGAGGAACGTTTATGCTCATGCTAAGCTCACCATTATCCCGCTTCCATGAAGTTTTAATCAATCCTGCCGGGGACTGTAACTCAGCCCTGGCCCATTTCATCTGAGTTTCTGTGAGCAATGGCGTGCGGACAATGAAACGCTGAAATCCAGGAGCTTCCTGATCACGCCTGATGCCGGCCACTCCATCTATATACCAGGCACCCGGGTACAGGTATGAGCTGTGTAATAACGAATGCCCGGGCAGGTCTTTTTCCCACATCTCCCAGATGGTCGTTGCTCCATTGGCTTTCATGTAGCCCCAGCCCGGATAATCGGTTTGTGAGGTCATGGAATAGATGAGGTCATCGCGCCCTGCATCTCTCAGCACTTTGAAGAGCATGGCTCCGCCGGTAATACCAACATTGATATGTCCTTTGCGGACAACCAGAATTTCATTTTCGAGCCGTTTCATGATCAATGGCTTCAGGCCAGCAGGCATCACATCACCCACTAATGCTGCAGCCAGATTGGCCATTGATTTGTCGGAATAGCTATGGTCGTCTTTATTATAAAACTTAGCTTGGATAGCGGCGCTGGATATTTCTGCCTGTTTTTCCCATCGCAACGCCTCCTCATCCTTATGAAGGATCCGTGCAATTTTAGCTGCCGTGCGCAGGTTAAATATACGGTAACAGTTATTTAAAAATACCGTTTGTGGCTTGTCGTTATTCATGCCTTCCGCAGTTGCTCCCGGCCATAGCCAGTCGCCCAGAAAATCCCATTCCCCACCAAAACGAACCAGCATATGATCTTTGGTATGGAGATCCAGAAAAGAAAGCCAGCCTTTGATGAGTTCGAAATTCTTTTCCAGAATTCTCGTATCGCCCTCATGCTGGTAAATGAACCAGGGCAGGGCAACTACAATACCTCCCCATGGTGGCCCGCCGCCTCCGGTGTAAGTTGGCGCCGTATGTGGCAGCATGCCGGTTTTGACATCCTGAACGTCCCTCCAGTCTTCCATCCATTTGGTATAGAACGCTGCCATGTGGTAGTTAAACATCCCTGTTTCACAGGTTGCATGTGCGTCGCCACCGTAGCCGAGCCGCTCGCGTTGCGGACAGTCGACGATATACCCACCTATCGACAGGTTTTGAAAAGTCCACTTGATCCTATCGTATATCCAGTTTTGCAGAGAATCAGAACATTCAAATGCTGCTGCATCCTGGTAATTGGTACGTACCATCCATCCTTTGATGTCGTTTCGTGTGGGTTTATATTTTAATCCTTTGATGGTAATCCAGCGTCCGGAACTGTAATTAAACCGGTTGTGAAAAGTCCCTTCACCTTTAACTCCAATGATAAAAGCACTGTGATTGTTAAAGGTCATGTCGTTCTGTTCACGCTCTGAGAACAGGAATTCGATTCTATCACCCTGATTGCCTTTCACCTTGATTTCCGTCCACCCGGCAAAGTTCACCCCCATATCTACCCTATAGGTTCCGTCATTCTTCTCAGCAATGGCAATGGGTTTTATCTCGTCAAATACCCTGTTAGGCTCTACCTTTTGGGCAGACAGGATCAATTTTGGCTGATAGCATATTGCCTGTGACCAAGCAGTTTCGTCGCATGATAAAGTGTTCCATTCCGGCATTTCTTCCCTGGCATCCCAGAGCTCTCCTCCCATCTTTCCAAAATCCCATACGCCCAATAATTTATTGGGGCTTTTATGGGTTTTCCAGCTCTCATCTGTCATGATGACCACCTCAGGCTTCGTCAATGCACCGGGGCTTTTAACAGGATAAACAGCAGCCTGGGCAATCACCATTGGAGTATTTGGGCGATCCTTGCTATTATAGGGACTAAAAATTGACCAGGAGGTGCCCAGCCAGATGGCAATCACGTTTTTCCCTGCTTTGAGTTCGGGTGCAATATCGTACGCCACATAGCGTGCGCGTTTGGTATGATCGGTCACACTGGGCGCCATGATGTCATTACCTACCTTTTTGCCATTCACGTAAATTTCATGGAAGCCGACAGAAGCCACAAACACTGTTGCTTTTCCGGGCTTTGTTTTAAGCGTAAAAGTTTTACGCAACCATGGGTCAGCTATATTACAATCCTGTTTTGAGCGGTCAAAAATCTGATCCGTCCCAATCCATTTGGCCTTCCAGTCCGCAGACCGGAATAAACCTGTTGTCCATCTCGCGGTTTCGCTCCAGGCAGACACCCTTCCCTTTTCATCCTTGACGCATACTTTCCAGAAATAGGTACGATCTGATGTCAATGCTTTACCCTGATAAACGATGTGCTGCATATCCGCAGCATTCACCCACCCAGAATCCCAGACATCGCCTTTATTGACATTTAAAAGAGCCTCGGTAGCGGCAACCACAATTCGATACGCTGTTTGTCCTTGTCCAAAAGCTGAGGTATCTCTTGCCACCAATGTCCAGCTAAAACGGGGATGCAATTCATCAAGTCCTTTTGGGTTGATGAGGTATTCGCACCTTGTATTGACCGGAATCACGGAGCTGATTTTATCAGTTTTCCCTGAACCGAAGGCCAAAGCAGACACACAAAGCAACAATACCGCTAACAGAATATATTTATTGGGTTTCATGACAGGCTATTTGGTTGTTTAAAGTAACAAACCCGCCCTTGCATTCGCAACCTGTACTGTCTGGTATACCTTAAAAAGAATCCTTTAGCTTCCAGCTTTTTTCCCATCTGAAAACGGGTTTATCATCTTCAAATGTAATGGGCAGCCATACATATCTGCCATCTATAGGGTTCTTCGGTCTCCACCGGTCGGCCATGAAGATAAAAGTATCTTTTTTGCCCGGCGCCGGTATGATATAGGTGCTTTGTGAGTCAAAAGTAAGCTCAGCCCCTTCCCCTTTTGCAGGATTACCAAGAGGCTTCCAGGGTCCCCATATGGATTCGGCGACGAAAGATCGGGCCGCATTTGGATCCCAGCCCGTACAGCCCGAAGTAATCAGGTAATACTTTCCTTTATGCTTAAAAATCGCAGGTGCTTCATTGTGACCTGCGGGCTCAATAGTGATCCATTTGCCTGTAAATGAAAGGTAGTCCGGGCTCAGTTCAGACAGATGTAGTGTGAGGTTCTCTTCTGAGGAATGAATGTGATAAGCTTTGCCGTCATCGTCTACGAAAACTGTCATATCACGTGACATTTGACCCTTTTCAAAATCTCTTCTGATAAAAAGTCCCTTGGCGACTTCATCTTTCCATTCCTGGCTCCAGGCTTTCATATCCTTTTCCTGAACCGTTTTATGTTTCCATTCTTCTTTGAAGTTCTGCGGCCATTCCCCGGCGTTCGGCCTGAAAGATTTCAGATAGGTATAAGGCCCGGTCACCTTATCACTTACCGCAACAGCAGTACGTGCTGCATCATACCCTTTGCCTTTAAGTTCGAGGTGAAACCACATGACGAACTTTTTGGTCCTTTTGTTATAGATAACTTTAGGTCTTTCAATGATGCTTCCTTTCTCAATTTCTGAACCTGAGTTTTCATCGGCGACCTTTAAAGCAATACCTTCATTTTTCCAGTTCAGCAAATCCGCAGAAGAATAACAGCTAACACCTACCATAGCAGAATTGCCTTGTCTGCCTTCGACCTTATGTTCTCCAAACCAATAATATTTTCCCTGATGCAACAATATTCCGCCACCATGTGCATTGATATGCTTTCCATCTGTATCAAGCCAAAGTTCTCCCGGATTAAAGGAAGATATGTTTTGAGCTATTGCACATAAAGCCATTCCGGCTAAGAGTAAAAAAGTTAGTGTAAATGCTTTCATCATTCTGGTTATCAATGCAAATGGACGTTAAAAATGCACCAGTGCAAAATACTAAAAATATTTCAGGACTATTCAGTCAGGACTGCTCTTATACTCCGTTATTATTAGCAGCGGGTTTGGAGCGGATTTGCTACGGGTTTGCAGCGGGTTTGGTACGGCTAAACCCGCTGCAAATCCGTTTAGCACCCGCATCAAATACGCTTAAAATCAGCCGCGGGTATAAACACAATACAACCGGACTCCTTGCGGATATAAGCAGGTACTAAATTGAATTACTGATGATACGTATGACCGCTATATGGCAGAATATTTGCTATAAAGCAAAGTATGCAAACCATCAATTAAAATCTTTTGTTAATAATTATACACCTTTATCACTATATTCAGTTATCATAACAACACAATTAGTATAAATGACTACAAAACCTTCTTTTTGGCAACGAATAGGCGTTCAGGATTGGTTCTTATCCAATAATGGAAATGCTGCATCAGCCAGTTTAAAGCACCTTACACCTAATGTTGTTTACAAATACATCATTGAAAAGTTTGAACAATCCATGTCCGAACTGTCCTTTGCCGAACGCATTGTATTTTATCATGAATACATCATCTGCCTCAATGTGGATGACTACCGGGAGTTTATGGACAATAAAAAAGGGATACTTGGACTGATAGCCCAGGAATCGGTAAAGAGCTTTTATGAGATCCTGAACCAAAAGGTAGCACAAGGAAAAAAAGCAGAGCCATCGAGTAATAAATGGGTATTCAGGTTTGTTTCTCATCCTGATTATAAACCGGGAGATATCGGTTTCATCGGAAAGCTGCTGCCGGACAGTAACCAGAAGGAAGAAAACCTGCGTGTGACCTTCATTCCCAGACAAACGGGAATGGCGCAGACTTTCGATATCAACAATGATGTGCTGAAGGACTTTATTTTTTACAGTGAAGGTTATTACGAAATACCTTATGTAGATAACCTCAAATATGAGCAGAAAACTAAATCCACTGCAGAAAGTACACTTATTGCCAGGTTTGAAACCACCATACCCGACAGGGCTTATGCCGGTCAGAAGCTGGAATTCCTGATGAAAGTGACTGACATTACTGTATCTGGAAATGAAGAAACCCGGGAAGGAAGCGCGATCTTCAAGATCCCTTCTGAATGGGTAAATACGCCTCATCTTAAGATCAGATACAATGATGCGGAAGACAAGTTCTACCTGGCGTCCTTTGGAGAAAAGACCATTGTGAATGAAAACCTCATTGAGCGCAGTGACATTACCGGTCCGAAATGGACTGAGCTGCCTCTGAATTCCAGGATTATACTGAATGGCATTATCGGTGTTAACATATTTAAATCCTGATTTATGTCACATGTCCTTGCTATAGCGTTATTGACCATATGTGTGTTTCTGCTGATCGCACATTTTAGAGACATTAAAAACTCGCCTAAATAGAATGGAGAAAAATTATTTTGGATTGACCGATACCGGAAAGGTAAGGGACAACAATGAGGATACCTTCATTGCTGAAAGTACTACCGGAGTCGATTACATCATTTCCTGCGTCATAGATGGCGTAGGTGGATATGCCGGCGGTGAGATCGCCTCTGCCATTGCAAGGCAATCCATACTTCAGCGTTTAAGCAGCCCTTCCGGCGACTTGACGATGCTGATGAGGGAAGCTATTGTTGCGGCCGACGCGCAGATCATGGCCGAAAAGCAAAAGGTAAAGGAGCATGAGAGTATGGCTTGCGTGCTTACCCTTGCTGTGGTAGACCTGAAAAGAAATCAGTTCCATTACGCCCACGTGGGCGATACCCGCTTATACCTGCTGAGGGACAATTCGCTCGTAAAGATCTCCAAAGACCAGAGTTTTGTAGGCTTTATGGAGGATAGCGGCCGGCTCACTGAAGAACAGGCCATGAAACATCCAAAGCGCAACGAGATCAATAAAGCACTGGGTTTTGGATCAGGAATAGCCGCGCAGGAAGATTATATTGAAATGGGGCAATCCCCTTTTCTGCCGGGCGACTTGCTGCTGCTTTGCAGTGATGGCCTGTCTGATATGGTAAACCGCCAGGAGATCACTCAAATCCTGGTTAGGGATACTGAGCTGAAAACCAAGGCAGAAGAACTGATTGTTACTGCCAATAAAAATGGCGGGCTGGACAACATTACGGTCGTGCTGGTAAAAAATGACAACCAGTCGCTGGTTCATGAGGCCACAAAACCTTTGGCCAGACCTGAAAGAAAAAAGCAACAGCCGAATAAACCGGTGGTTCGCGAAACTGTAGAACAGGCTCCGGTTTCCACAGCTGCACAAGAGGCTCAGGAGATCAAACAGGAACAAAAAAGCAATAAAGGGATCATCACCCTGCTTTCTGTATTGTGCCTCGTTTTCTTATTGCTGTCGGTGTACCTGCTATGGCAGACCAGTCAGCAGTTGAACAACGTCAAACAGCACAGGCTTACCGCCGCTAAGAATATCCGTAATCCGCAGGAAGTAAAGCTACAGGACACGCTCAATAACCTGAAGGGCAATGTGCTAATCCTGACGGATTCCTTATTCAAATCGCCGATTATCCTGACTGAAGCTTTGCTGTTCAACAGGGACACTTTATTCATCAAGGCCAAAACCAATATGGTCCTTCAAAGTGATTCGGCTTTTAAAGGAAATGCCATTATCATTAAGCCTGCGGGGAAATACATTTTTCTTGAAAACCTGACTTTTGATCATTTTAACACAGCCATTTCATCTCAGAACAATGCCTTATTGCTCAAAAATGTGAGGTTTATCAATTGTCAGGCTGGAATTACAGCAGCCTATCAGTTTCCGGAAGGTAAGTTTGTAAATGGACAAATCACACGAAGTACTTTTAAAACAGATTCCCTAGCCAAACCATAGATGACTAAAATGCGCTTTTTTATTTTACTGATTACTGTTGTGCTGGGCGCTTTGTTCTACACGCTTTTCGGTCAGTTGCAAAAGGGTTTTTCGGATGTTGAGACCAGGCTGGAAAACGGTACAATGGTAAACCTGAATGAGAAGAACCCGGGTAGCCACATCAGGACATTGCTGGAAAAGGGTTATTACTTTGAGGATAAAAAAGACATTGCACTTATTGAAAAAGCAGTGACTGAAGGTGCTAAATCCTTTACTTCGATCGACAATATTGGGGAGCTGAATAAACGCCGCTTTTTTGTTGAAGCGGATTATGCTTTCAGCAATGGCGGTCAGAATTTTAAAAAGCGTGTAAGTGATTCACGCGCCTTGCTGGGATATACCGGTGACGACTCCCTAAGGTTCAAACAGGAAAGGAAGAACCCTCCTGCCCTGGATGCTGAGACTGATCTGAAAATGGGCAGCCATAGCATCAGCGGAAAGATCGTCAACAGTAAGGAGCAGCCAGTACAGGGTGTGCTGGTGAAACTGCAGATGATCCTGCCCCAGGACAGTGCCTATGCAGAGGATGAAGACGCTTACATGGAAGGTGACAGCAGGATTAAGAAAAAGAATTTAACAGCGTATGTGCGAACAGGCGCAGACGGGGGATATGCCTTCCGTAACCTGCCTGATGACAAGGCTTTTTCTGTATTGCCATTACAACCGGGATTCCAGTTTGGGAGGTCGCAAGGCGTACAGGAGCTGAGCAGCGATGCCAGCTTTACGTTTAAGCAAAGTCCGCATACCATCAGGTTATTTTCTGCCAGGGATTTTAAGATTCTTAAAAAGGAAAAATCACTGATCGTACGGACTCCTGAAGAATACAACAAATGGTTTGGCGTCATTGTGCTTAGCTTCTTTGCCGGATTTTTCCTGCTTCACCTGTTGATGAACTTCAAGTTCCCTCAGGCCGACCAGTTGATCCTTCCGGTGGTGATGCTGATGACGGGACTGTCATTCATTACCTTATTGAGTTTACAGGATCCGCTGAGGGATCGTTTCCTTGCCCGTGACTCGCTGGTCTTTTTTGGAATGGGAATCCTGGGAATCGCCATTATGCTGTTCATCAATTTCAGAAAGCTGACGGTAGACTCACGATTCTACCGGATGTTTGTACTGAGACCGCAGGTCAATGCCAAGGCAAATGGCTGGCAATGGGCGGCATTAGCGTTGGGATTACTGGCATTGACGATTGTTTTCGGCAGCGGACCAGAGGGCAGCGGTGTTAAAGTCAACCTCTTTGGTGTACAACCGAGTGAGATTGTTAAATATGGTATTATTTTGTTCCTGGCAGGCTTCTTTGCTACCAATGAGCGCTTCATCACAGAATACAGAAGCTGGCAGAAACGCTGGTATTTCTTTTCATTTGCATTGATCGCTATGGGTATTGCGATCCTGATGTACCTGATGCTTGGAGACCTTGGTCCGGCAATGGTGGTGTGTTTTACTTTCATCATCCTGTTTTCGTTTTCACGCGGGGATTTTATGATGATGTTGATCGCCATTCTGACTTATACTTTAACGGTATGGTTCCTGAACATATGGATAGCCTCTTTAATTACGGTAGTTCTGGTGGCCATTGTGATGTTTTTCAATAAAAAACAGACCAGTGAATCGGCCATTATGGTGATCATGATCATCGCAGGATTTTTACTGATAGACCAGATTCCTTACCTGGACAAGCTGATCCCCGGACCGGTAAACAGGCTGACGGAACGGAAGTCGATCTGGCAGGACCCATGGAACAATGAGGTTTACGGCGGAGACCAGGTAGCCAATGGTATCTGGGCAATGTCGAGCGGAGGTATCAGCGGACAAGGTGTCGGTGAAGGTTTTGCCAAGACCATTCCTGAGGCGCATACCGACATGATCCTCCCTGCAATAGGCGAAGAATTTGGCTGGGCTGGTATAGTAGGCATTTTTATATTGTTCCTGGTCTTCCTGAACCGTTCTATCATCATAGGCAGGCAAACGGGAACGCCGTTCTTATTCTATCTCTGTGCAGGGATAGGGATCAGTATGTTTGTACAGTTCCTGCTCATAGCAGGGGGGTCAACCGGTGCATTGCCGTTGTCGGGAGTAGCCCTACCCTTTATCAGTTACGGGGGATCTTCATTAGTAGCCAATATGCTGGCTGCAGGTATTCTGATGTCCGTGTCCCTGGTAAGGGGTTCCAAGTTGCAAATGGAATTCATTACCAAACAACAAGACAAAAACCTTGTACCCGCATTGTTATCGGCCAGTGTAGCGGTAGTTTTGCTAACAGTTACGGTATCCAAATACATTGCCAATAATAAAAAATGGGTAGTGCAACCTTCTTTAGTGGCCGACCGCAGTGGTGTGAGGATGTTCAGCTATAATCCACGTATTGCCATATTGATGAATAAACTGGAGGCGGGACAGCTATATGATAGAAAAGGCCGCATTCTGGCGACCAGTAATCCTGATTTTGTAAGAAAACAAAAGAATACCCTACAGGCTTCAGGGGTAGATTACAATCTGGATTCCGCCGTTCATAAACGTGTCGACAGGTATTATCCTTTTGAGGAGCAGGCCTTCTTCTGGACTGGCGATGCCAACACAGGGGTATTCAACGGAAGTACAAACGGCTACTTTGCGGAATATGAGCATGCTGCTGAACTTAGGGGTTTTCACACGCCAACAACTTCATTCAATACAAAAGCAAGTAAATATCAGGAAGACCGTTTCCTGCCACGCGGTGTGAAAGAAATGACGGTAAGCAAAAGGGATTATTCTGCGCTGGCACCTTTGCTCCTTTCCGGCATCAACAGCAGTGATGTACAAGCTTTTAAAAAGCGCAACAGAGATGTTAAGCTAACGATCGATGCAAGGTTACAGTCGACGATCCAGCACTCCATGATGCAGGATGACTCCCTGAAAAAAAGCCGGGTGTCGGTGGTGATCATGGAAGACAATACAGGAGATGTGCTGACCTCGGCTGTCTACCCGCTCCCACCGGTAAAGGACTGGGAACAACTGACCATGACTGCTGCGGAACAAAATAAACTATCGGGCTGGATGACGACCAGTGACCTGGGTTTCACCTATGCCACACAACCTGGATCTACAGCCAAACTGGCGACAACGATGGCTTCCTTTAATAAACTGGGACTGGCTGCGGCAAAGCAGACCTATCCGGTATATATGAACGAAAGGATCAGGACCAAGGGCATTGAACCGGATGAAACGGGTACAATTACGCTGGAAAAGGCAGTAGTGAAGTCGAATAACGTTTATTTTATAAAACTGGCCAACCAACAGCACCTGCAAGAGGAAATGGCCGATGTATATTTAAAAACAGGTATGTTTTTAAGAGGTGTTGGCGGATATTATTACGATCATCCTCAAAACAATGAGAAACAGGAGGAGAAGTGGAAGGAACTCTGGCGACGGACAGAGTTTAAGACCAAGCCTGCGTATGATCCAGCAAGGATCAGACGTACCCGTGCTAAGGGCATTTCCGGGATGTCCTGGGGACAGGGTGAACTGATTGCTACACCAGCATCTGTGGCGAGAATGGTTTCGGGGATCGCGAACAAGGGTACGATCATCAATAACAGGTATGTGCTGAAAATCAGTGATTCTGCGACTGCTATAAATCCAGGCATCAAGCTGGCTAATGATCCGCAGTATGCGGCACTCATGACCGATTATATGCTGAAGCAAAGTGCGGGAAAAACCTGGACATTGGGGATTACTGTAGCGGGAAAAACGGGTACGCCGGAAAGAATCTGGAAGGGCGAACGTATCAATGATGGCTGGTACACCTTTTTTGTACCGAAGCAAAGCGGACCAGGCCATATCGTAGTTTGTATCCGTATTGAAAAAACGAAGGGATCCAGTAAGGCGGTTTTATTGGCCGGACAACATGTGGTACCTGCCCTCTTAAAACTAGGGTATATTAAAGATTTTAAAACTGTGCTTGCAAAAGCCACTAAAACTGAAGAATGATGTTTAGTTTATTTAATAAAAACACTCCGGAAAAACCTCAGGATGTAAAAGCCATCAGGGAGGCCCTGATTGTCTTCATCAAGCAGGAACTGCAGAAAATGGAAGGTGGTGAAGGAAAACACATTAAAGGATTTCAGCTCTTCATCGCTTGTCCGCCAGTGGAACGATACATGTATGAGTCAGCAGTCTTCATGGAAGAGGAAGGCCGGTTTAAAAATGAACTGCAGCGCATAGCAGATGATTTTGCGATTGACCTGCCTGAAAACTGGAAAATGGAGATCTTTTTTGCCGATGAGCTGCCTCCCGAAGCGATTAAAGTACCACAGCTGGATGCCGCGCTTTACATCAAAACACCCGAACATGCGGTGGTTCAGAAATCCGGAACTGCTTACATCAGGGTATTGAACGGAGAGGCAGAACAGCCGGAATATACGCTTTCCTCTTCCTCGGGAAGGGTTAACATCGGCAGAGAGCGGCATGCCAAAGATGGTGAAGGTTTCATCAGGGAAAACAACATCGCTTTTCCGAGTGAAAGTACCAATGAAGGCAACAAATACATCAGCAGGCAACATGCGCATATAGAGTGGAACAATGATGCCGGTTCTTTTATGCTCTTTGCAGACGATGGAGGTGTACCGCCGCGTAACAAGGTGAAGATCAGGTCTGTGGGCGACCATAATCCGGTGAAACTTACCTTTACAGAATTGGGTCATGCCCTGCAGGAAGGTGATCAGATCATCCTGGGAGAATCAGCAGTGCTGGTATTCAGCTACACGAAAGATCAACACTAAATTTGCATTTGATTGAAAATTGAATTATAATGAACAACAATGGCTAAAGTATTTACAATAACAGAAGGACTGGAGAACATGGGTGCGCTGAGCACCGGCGGGCAAGGCTCTGTTTATAAGGGCAAAAGGATGGGTGCCATTCTTTCTGCGGTAAAGCTATTGCCGACACCCATACATGCGGAGAATGCGGACGACAAGAATTTCCGGGATTTTCAGAATGAAGTAGAGAAGCTCAAGAAGGTAAATGAACAGCCTTGTCCGAATGTGGTGAAAATCCTGAATTCCGGACTTACAGAGAGTGGTTCTCTTCCATTTATTGAAATGGAATACATAGAGGGGCCCGACCTGGAAGATTTATTGAAACCCCCGCATTCGCCTATTTTTACAATCAGAGAAACCATTAAACTGGCCGATCATCTCGCCCATGCACTTTCCCACTGTCATCAGGTAGGTGTGAAACATGGCGACATGAAAAGCAATAATGTAAAGTACAATGTAGATACCGGCAATTATGTATTGCTTGACTTTGGTCTGGCCGTGATGTCTGATGAAGAGCGCAGATCCAGTTTACGCCATGCCGGTGCAGTAGAGTTTATGGCGCCGGAGCAGCACAATGGGGAAATGATTTTCCAGTCGGATATTTACAGTTATGGCATCATCCTTTATGAGCTGCTGGCCGGTTCTGTACCTTTCCCATTGATCAATAAAACGGAGACTTCACGTAATATGGTGATGTTGTCTCATATCGAAAAGCAATTGCCCGATGTGATAGAACTCCGCAGCAACCACCTTCCGGTAAACTGGGATGAGGATAAACGGGAGAGAGAGATGAAAGTCCCTACCTGGCTCCTGCTCATCCTTTCTAAATGTCTGGAGAAAAATCCCGAACACAGATTTGCCAATGGGATGGAATTGTATGAAGCCATCTGCAGCAACAATGAAGGAATGCTGAGCAATGAGGAAGTAGCCCTGGCGGTTAATGATCTGCAAAATGAAAATGAGAAGCTGCGCAACCAGCTGAACAATTATAAGCGCCTGGCAAAACCTAAGATTCTGGCCGTTGCTGGAGTTCTACTTTTTGCGATCCTGGCCATATTTGCCATTAATTCTGCATTTGATAAGAAAGGTGAAGGGGATAACGTTGTAGAGAACGTGGCGGATAGTTTAAAGGCAGATAGTCTGAAAACCGTGAAACAGCCTGTAAAACCGCAAAGCAAGCAGGGCAATAAAGCAGCTGAGCAGGACAAAAAAAAAGAGGCGCCAAAAAAAAACACAAAGACAAAAGACGGATTAGTTGATGATGTACCGTATTTTTAAACAACAATTTAACCACACATTATGAGCAAGGTATTTACCATAACAGAAGGATTAGAAAACATGGGCGCATTGCGTACTGGTGGACAAGGTTCTGTTTACAAAGGTAAGCGAATGGGGGCAATCATCACCGCAGTTAAAATCCTGCCTACCCCTATTCATACAGAAAATACGGATGACCGAAGCTTCAGGAATTTTAAGAATGAAGTAGAGAAATTAAAAAAGGTAAATGAAATCCCTAATCCTAATGTAGTTAAGATACTGAATTCAGGACTTACTGAAAGTGGCTCATTTCCATTTATTGAAATGCAGTACATCGAAGGGCCAGATCTGGAAGAATTGCTGAAAGAACCCCATGCACCAATATTCACGATCCGGGAAACCATTAAGCTTGCAGATCAACTGGCCAATGCCCTGGCACATTGCCATAGGGTTGGTGTGAAGCATGGCGACATCAAAAGCAATAATGTAAAGTTCAATACCGATACGGGAAACTATATTTTGCTGGACTTTGGACTGGCGATCATGTCTGATGAACAGCGACGCAGCAGTGTAAGACATGCCGGTGCAGTTGAATTTATGGCCCCAGAGCAGCACGACGGAGAGATGTTTTTCCAGACTGATGTGTACAGCTATGGGGTAATCCTCTATGAGCTACTGGCAGGGGTTGTACCTTTTCCATTAAACAATAAAGGAGAAACCTCGAGAAACCAGGTGATGCTGGCACACATGGAGAAACCGGTGCCAGATCTGTTGGCACAACGCAGGAACCATTTGCCTGAAAACTGGTCGGATACCATTAAAGCAAGGGAAATGAATGTGCCCTCATGGTTGCTGCGCATCATTGAGAAATGTTTGGAGAAAACACCTGAAAAGCGCTTTGCAAATGGACAGGAGCTGCAGGAAGCATTTACGCACCACAGTACTGAACAGATACAGGCAACTCCTGTAGCTGCAGCCGTACAGCAGCCGGTGACGCCAGTTCCGTCGAACCCCGCCGATACCATAGCTGTTTCAAAACCCCTATTCTATGTAATGGTACTTTGCCTGGTGGCACTGGCCATGTTTGCAGTCTATTCCGCATTCTTAAACAATACCGATCAGAAGCAGATCGTTTATGCCGATACACCGGCGGTAACCCATCAGGATACTACTGCTGTTGTAGAAAATAACATTCCATTAGACACGACAACAATAAAACCCATCATCGTAGATACCACAGTTCAGCAAACGAATGTGGATAGTCTGCAGAAAGAATTTGAGCGCCAAACCGGGACTGCCGCCAAACCTGTTGTGCCGGCAACAAAGCCAACCATCGATCCGGTTGTATTTAGTGATGGTAAAAAATATCAGCTTCCGAAGGGCACATTGAATTTCTATGAAATGCCGGATGCCTCTGCCCCTAAAAAATCTATTTTTGGTTTATGGACAAATGCCAAGTTTAAGCAGGTAGATGAACAGAATGGTTTTATTTATGTGACGCATACCAATAATGATGGAGAGATAACCAAGGGCTGGCTGAAGATCGCAGACCTGAAAGAAATCCAGTAAAACCTGTTGATGTAATGAAAACTGCTCTTGATCATCGTTTCCCTTTGCTAAACACAGGTCGTGAAAAAACCTTGTTCATTGTGATGTGCACGATCTTCAGCTTTTTCTTCATCTATACCTTCGTGCCTTTTAACTTCAACACCTGGTATGACATCGGCAAGCTGTCGTTAATGAACATCATTATCGCATTTTCTGTATCTGCGGCCCTGACATTGGTATTTACTCAATTTTGCCTGCGGAAATGGCTTCACCTGAAAAACTTTAGCTATGGTCAATATTTCTTATGGTTCATAGGAGAAATTATGTTTTTGTCGGTAGTGATGACCTTTATCGACTGGCTCCTCAATAATCATCCTGCTATTTCTGTAGATTATTACCTGCTTACCTTTAAGTATACGCTGCTGATTGCCATCATTCCTTATGTCATCGGTCTGCTGATCTTATTTGCTGCCCAGCAGTACAGGCTGGCGACCAACCTTTCGATGAAGATCAAGGCCAATGTTTCTGCACTCGAGGCATTGCCTATCGAAGATGAAAAAGGCAAACTGATACTTAGCCTTCAGCCGCAGAATATTCTTTTCTTCAAATCAGAAGACAACTATGTAGATGTCTATTATCTCATAGGCAGCACAGTGAAAAGAGAACTGATCCGGACCACACTGAAGAAGATAGAAGAGAAATGTCAGCACAATGATCTGATCCGGATACATCGATCCTATACCATTAATGCAAGGAACATCTCGTCTTCAAAAAAGACAGCAAAGGGCTACATCATACAGTTTGATCAGGTTCCTGAATTACAGATTCCCGTATCTGCCTCCCATCAAAAACAGTTTGAGCAATACCTGAGCAACTAAGGGCTGTCCATTCACCCCATTATACCATAATTTCGTCCCAAACAGTCCCTTTTCAATGGAAACCTGGCTTTCTGCAATCTATATTGCGTTAACCAAATAGAACCAAACATGAAAAAACTGCTACTCTTATTTATTCTAAATTGTTGTGCATGGACAGCATTACATGCACAAGTGATCAGGGGGACAATTAAAAACAGCGCGACACAGGAACCAGCTTATGCAGTGTCTGTTCGCATCAAAAACTCCTCTGATGGGACGTATTCTGATGATAGGGGCCGCTTCCAGCTCAGCACTAAAAAGAAACTGCCGGTTACCTTGTTGATTTCATCGATAGGCTACGAGCCGAAAGAAGTAGAAGTACTGCAATTCAATACCTCTCTAGAGATCAGTCTTGATCCAGGTTCCATACTTGGGCAGGAAGTAGTAGTTTCTGCAAGCAGGGTGGTACAAAAGAAATTATCGTCGCCGGTTACCATAGAACAGATCAGCAGTAAAGAAATCACCAATTCGCCTCAGCTCAATTATATGGACATGATCCAGGGTTTGCGTGGCGTAGATGTTACGGTTTCGAGTATTGGCTTTACCAGTATCTCTACCAGAGGATTCAATACGAGTGGAAATACCAACTTTACGCAGATCGTAGATGGTATGGACAATCAGGCTCCGGGTTTGAATTTCCCGCTGGGTTCTGCCATCAGTCTGACCCAGCTGGATGTAGACAATATTGAGGTGCTTTCAGGAGCGTCATCAGCTTTGTATGGCTCCAGGGGACTAAATGGCACCATGGTGATGACAGGAAAAGATCCTTTTAAATACCAGGGACTGAGTGTACTGGTTACCCAGGGTGTAAACCATGTGAACAATAAGAACAATGGTGATCCGGTAGCCCCTTCCCCGTATTACGACTGGGCAATCCGATATGCAAAAAAGGTAAATGACAGATTTGCTTTTAAGATCAACTCTCAATATACACAGGCTAAAGATTGGGTAGCCAATGACTCTACCAACAAAAACGGCCCCGGCTCCAGATTTACTGACCCTAATTACAATGGGGTGAATTTTTATGGTGGTGCTACTTCTACGGACATCAATCCATTTCTGGAAGGCGCATTGGCAGGTGAGCCAGCCCTGGCCCCTATCATAGAACCCCTGTTGGCCAAGCCAAACTATGTAGCGAGGACAGGCTACCCCGAGTTTGGCTACCTGGACAATAAAGCACGTTTATTTAAGATCAATGCAGAACTGAGGTACAAGCTTAATTCTAAAGTCGAAGCCATCATGTCGGGAACCTATGGAACCGGAAACATTGTGTATACGAATGATACCAGGTACCAGTTGAAGGATTTTAAGGTTGGGCAGTACCGCCTGGAATTGAAGAGCGACAACTGGTTTGTGCGCACTTACACCACACAAGAGAATTCAGGCAGGACAGTGATTGCCGGGCCGACAGCTCAGTACATCAACGAATCCTGGAAAACGAGCTATGACGGCAATACAGGTGGCTGGTATCCTGAATACACAGCGGGCTTACTCAATGCATTGGCAAATGGTGCGAGTTTAACTGATGCGCACCTCGCAGCAAGGACATTCGCAGATCAGGGGCGTGCAGAATTGGGTAGTCCGAGATTTAACCAGCTAAAAGACAGCATCACCAATACACCTATCTCAGAAGGCGGAACGCTGTTCCTGGACCGCAGCAAGCTATACAATGCTGAGGCCCAGTATAACTTTAGTGACATGGTAAAATTCATGAGTGTCATTGCAGGAGTAAACTGGAGATTGTACAGCCTGAACAGCAAAAACACTTTGTTTCCAGATAAAGACAAACCCATCAACGTAAAAGAATACAGCGCGTATGTGCAGCTGGCAAAACGCCTGGCGGAAGATAAACTGAACCTGAGCGCTTCATTCAGATATGATAAAAATACCTTGTTCTCTTCGCCTAAGGTGACTTCCAGAGCATCTGCCGTGTATGAGCCTGTGAAAGAGAATTTCATCAGGTTTTCTTACCAGAATGCCTATAGCTTTCCTTCAAATATACAAGCTTTGCAAAATACCATGAGCGGCTATAACAGCTTCTCATCAGGTGGCTCTTCACTCCTGCTGAACGACAACTACCAGTTCGATAAATATCCGCCATATACCTTAGAAAGTGTATCTGCTTACCAGCAATCCAACGACCCCACTAAGCTGAAACGCTTTGAGTACAATGACATCAAACCACAGTCGGTGAACGCTTTTGAACTGGGCTATGCTGCACTGATCGGCAAAAGGGTATTGTTCGATGTATTGGGTTATTATTCAACCTGGAAAAATTTCATTGGCTATGCGAATGTGGCCAATACTCCCGGCACCAATGACGTAACCGCTTTTAAGGACCATAGCACTTACATCCAGTACAACATCGCTTTTAATGGCGGACAAATGGTGAACACTTATGGTTATGCAGCCAGTGTAAGCGTGGATTTAACCAATAACTTCCTTGCTAAGGTGAACTATTTCTCAGACCACATTAAAAACAAAAACAACAGCCAGATCAATAACTTCAATACCCCGAACTACCACATCAATATGGAACTTGGTAACAGCGGCTTTGGTAAAAAACAGGAATGGTCATTTGGTACTACTTTAAGGTATAAACCGGGGTATTACTATGTGGTATCTGGCGGACTGGCCGCAGGAAGGGTACCTACATCAGCAGTGATTGATGCTCAGGTGAGCTACAAACTGATCAAGGCACGTTCGGGCATCAGACTGGGTGCAACCAACATCACCAACAAATATTACTCTACCGGCGTCGCCAATCCTAATATCGGAGCCGTATACTATGTAACCTATGCTTATAACATTCTTTAAACACAAAACACATATAATGAAAAACCTGTTATACACCGCTCTCGTTCTGATCGCAAGCATGTCTTTGTCCTGTACCCAAAAGGAACAGGGCAATAACAATGCATTTAAAACCACACTAAGCTTTAAACCTGGTGAAGAAACTAAAATAGCTGAGGCCTTTTTATCAATGAAAGACAGCACACTCATTTTATTGAAGGCTGGGACTTACAAATTTGACAACCTCAGCATTGCCCAGGTAAAGCACATTAAAATTCAAGGTGAAGGGTATGATAAGACCATACTGGATTTTACGGCACAAAGCCAGGGTGGTGAAGGAATCCGTGTGACCGATGTAATTGGCTTTACCATAGATGCCATGACCATCAAAGACTCCAAAGGTGACCTGCTTAAAATAAACAAGAGCAGGGATGTGACAGTGACCAACCTGCATGCGGTATGGAGCAAGGCCGACTCTACCAGTGGGGGCTATGCCATTTACCCGGTGATGTGCAAAAATGTACTGATTGAGAACTGCTATACAGAAGGATCTTCAGACGCAGGGATTTATGTAGGCCAGACCGATAGCGCCATTGTGAGGAAATGCAAAGCGGCGAAGAACGTGGCCGGATGTGAAATTGAAAACACCTCGAATGCGCAGGTGTACGACAATGAGTTTTATAACAATACTGCCGGTTTCCTGATCTTTGATCTGCCGGACCTGTCGAAACGAGGCGGACACGTAAAAGTATACAACAACTATATTCACGACAATAACTTCAGGAATTTTGCGAAGGCAGGTAGTTTTGGTACCACCTGGGGCGTAGGAAATGCCTCACCGGGCAGCGGAGTGATTATCCTTGCAGCTTCAGATATTGAAATCCATGACAACCGGATCATCGACAACAACTCTTCGGCTATCAGTATTGCCTCTGGTTTTGTAGTAGATGAAAAGGCAGGCGAGAAAATTAATGCAAATTATTTTCCGATTCCTAAAAATGTAAAGATCCACAGCAATACTATAGAGATGGGGCCTGCTTTTCCTGCACCTGCCTATGAACACCGCATGGGGAAATTATTGATCTCCATAGCACAAAAGCTGAACGCGGTAGATCCCTCAAGAAAAAACAAGCGGATCCCGTTGATCATGTATGATGGGATCTCAACCAATATACTGACAAAAGGAACCGGAGTTAACCCGGATAGCATCTGCATCAATCAGAAGGGAGACAATGTGTTCGTAAATGCTGATTTCCTGAACCTTTCTAATCCCGAACAATGGAAACCCAACACCAATATTAGCCCATACAACTGCAAGTAATCCATGCGAAAAACCTATTTAATAGCCGTTCTGCTTATCTTTACTACCGGGGTTTCTATTTTAAGTCAGCAAGGCTGTACCAGTAAAGAAGCCGGGAACACTTCAGACGGTGCCTTTGAATTCAAAGGGAAACTTTCAGAATATGGGTTCTTTAAAGGCAAGCTTTCGGACCTGAAACCTGAAGATGGAATTTTACCCTATGAACTGAACACACCCCTGTTTACGGACTATGCGGTGAAGGACCGTTTCATTGTTTTACCAAAAGGAAAAACAATGAGATATACCGTTCATGGGGTGCTGGATTTTCCTGATTCCACCATCATCATTAAGAATTTTGCGTATACCAATGCGCAGCATAAAAAGGTGATGATAGAAACACGGCTGCTGGTGAAGGATGCTAAGGATAAAAGCTGGAAAGTGATGAATTACCTTTGGAACAAGGAACAGACTGATGCCATTAAGCACATCACAGGTGCGAAAATCCCCATTACCCTGCTCGATAATGAGGGTAAGGAAATCACGACCAGCTACCAGGTACCCAACACCAATGATTGCAAACGCTGCCATATTAGAGATGGGGAGTTAATCCCTATTGGTCCGAAAGTCAGAAACCTGAACCTAACCCTGACTGGCAGGAAACAAAGTCAGCTGGAAGAATGGGCAGCAAAAGGTGCTTTATCAGGAATGCCGGCAGCGGATAAATTGGAGCGGCTGCCAAACTGGGCTGATGCGAAGCACTATACACTGGAGCAACGTGCGAGGGCATATCTTGACGTCAATTGTGCACATTGCCATACCAAAGGTGGTGATGCTTATAATACCGGCCTGTTTCTGGAATACGAACAAACAGATCCCAATCACTTGGGAATGCACAAAGCTCCTGTATCAGCGGGAGGTGGTGCCGGCGGACTGGATTATGATGTGATCCCCGGAGATGCGCTGCACTCTATCCTGGTTTACAGGATGAACAGTACCGAGCCCGGAACGGCTATGCCTGAACTTGCCCGTACTGTGATCCATAAAGAAGGAGTTCAGCTGATCCGCGACTGGGTAAATAGCCTACCAAAGAAGCCTTAGCCTCTAAGGTGCCAGCCCTTTGGTTTTGTAAAGGCGCGAAGTCCCTGATGTGACAAAGTAGCCCCGATACCAGAATGCTTGCGACCACTCCATGGGAGTCCGGCACTTACCCGGTCGCAGCAGTTCCAGTATCCAGTACCGGAGTCTATCTGTGAAAGGATTTCCCGGGCCCGCTCCATATTTTCAGAATAAACAGAAGATGTAAGACCATAAGCCGTATCCTGCATGAGTTTCACTGCTTCCTGATCATCCTTTACTTTCATAATACCTATGATGGGACCAAAGCTTTCCTCCTGCATGACTTTCATGCTGTGGTTTACATTGGTAAGCACTGTAGGCTCAAAATAATTGCCTTTACGATCGATAGCCTTTCCCCCGGCCTGTAATATTGCATCTTTCTGCATCGCATCTTTTACCTGATTTTCCAGCAGGCTGAGTTGTTCTTTGCGGATTAAAGCGCCAATGTATACCCCATCTTCCGTAGGAGAACCTATTTTCCAGGATTTGACTTCTTTCACAAAAGCATCTACATATGCGTCATATACCTTTTCATGTACATAAATGCGTTCCACGGAACAACAGCTTTGTCCATTGTTATAAAATGCACCATCGGCTGTTCCCGCAGCAATGCCTGCAATATCCTTTACATCGTCGGTTACGTACAAAGGATCCTTGCCGCCAAGTTCCAGCTGACAGGGCACCATCTTAGGTGCCACACGTTCATAGATGTATTTCCCTGTCTGGTAGGATCCGGTGAAAAAGTAACCGTTAAAATTCATGTACAACAAGTGTTCTCCTGTTTCTTTAGCACCGATAGCCACCTTAAATACATCGTCAGGAACTCCCGCTTTTTTCAGCAGTTTTTCAATTTCAAGTCCCGTCAGTGTCGCATATTCTGAAGGCTTATACATGACCGCGTTACCAGCCAGTAAAGCAGGAACAAAAACATTTACTCCAACCAGATAGGGATAGTTCCAGGCTGATATGTTACAGATGACGCCTAAAGGATCATAAGAGATCACTTCTTTCAGATCAGGAGCATTGACTACCGTTTCATCAGAAAGGTATTGTACGGCATGATCCAGCATCCAGCGAATCCTAGCCCTTGCGCCATTGATTTCATTTTTGGATTGCTGCAAGGGCTTGCCGACTTCCGCAGTAAGTACCGGGGCAAGTTGTTCTTTTTCTTCATCCAATAACTGGTAAAACTTTTCAATGACAGCAATGCGTTCATCAAGACTTTTGGATGCCCAGGCGACCTGTCCGGATTTAAGCAAAAGGTATTTATGTGCCAGCGACTTGCTGTCGTCTTCATTGACTGTCGCAATAATTTCTGCTGAAGCTGGGTTTACGATGTTCATTATTTATGGTTTTTGACTTCCTTAATAAATTGTTCTTTGATCTTTTGAGAAAGCGGATTTTGTTCCTTTTCCTGCATACGCTCTGGATGCCATTGCACGCAAAGCATGAAGGCCTTTCCCGTTTTATCTTTAAATTCTAACCCTTCGATGATCCGGTCGGGGGTAGTTGAATAAGCACTGACCATCAGGTTTTCTCCCAATTGGTCAGGTTTTACAGACTGGTGGTGTGCACTATTTACAGAACCTTCAGTAAGGCCCGTTACTGCGTATAATAAGCTTTGTTTGTCGATGGTGACCTCGTGTACTTTATCCTCCGTTCCTTTCTTGTGCAATTGATTGGCCGCCTCTCCATTGTCTTCGAAAACAGAACCACCTTCGAGTATATTTACGTATTGCATACCCCTGCAAATGCCCAGCAAAGGAATTTTTTCTGCTTGCGCATAGGTATAGATCTTACCCTCAAACTCATCCCTTTCAGGAAGAAATTCACCGGGCATATGGGGATACTCTTCAGCTCCTCCATATATAGAGGGCACTACATCAATTCCACCTGTGAGTACAAAACCATCGCAACGTGTAATGTCTTCGGTATTGTTCTTCTCAAATGAAAGTTCTACCAATTCAATCTCATCGCCAAGGTCTTGCGGGGTAAACCAGTTCCAGTAATTGTGAAAATTAGCTTCACTAAAGCTGATGCCTATTTTTTTCTTCATCGGTTTTTTAAGATTAAAAACTAAAGTGCCTTTAAATATAGCTGCTTAAAATCTTCTCTGCTCACCGGTTTAGGATTATTTGGATGTGCAAAATCTGCAAAGGCCAAATCTGACAGGGTCTCTATATGCGCTTCTTTAACACCAATATCCCTTAAATGATGAGGAATATTGACCTGGGTATTCAGATCGAAAAGGTATTTTACTACCGCTTCACCGGTCTCTTCTTTCAGTTCCAGTGTCCGGGCGATGCGACGAAACCGGTCTTCAAAACCTGCAATATTGAATTCCATTCCATAGGGGATATTTACCGCATTTGCCAGTCCATGATGTGTATCCAATAAGGAAGAAAGCGGATGCGCCAGTGAATGTACCACACCCAGTCCTTTTTGGAACGCAATGGCACCCATCATAGAGGCCATCAGCATTTTACTCCTGCTTTCCAAATCCGGTTTATTGGTGGCCTGCACCAATGAGTCTTTGATGAGCGATATGCCTTCCAATGCAATCCCATCGCATAGTGGATGTGGATTTTTGGCCAGAAATGCCTCCATATTGTGTGTAAGCGCATCCATACCTGTAGCTGCAGTAATGAATGGAGGAAGATCCATGGTCAGTACCGGATCTGCAAAAACGATCTTTGCCATCAGCTTTGGAGAAAAAAGGATTTTCTTTTGATGGGTTTCATCATCAGCGATGATTGCGCTTCTGCCGACTTCACTTCCTGTTCCTGAAGTTGTAGGGATGGTAATGAAATGCGGAACGTCATTGGTTACATAAACATCTCCACCGATCAGATCATCGTACTTAAACAGATCTTCTCTATGGTTGACTCGCAATACAATTGCACGGGCGACATCCAATGCCGCACCCCCGCCGATGCCGATGATGCTGTCCCTTGATGTGCCATCCCAAAGATCTGAGCCTTTGTACACATCGCTTTTAACCGGATTTTTGTGGATGTCGCTGAATACCTCTACAGATAACTGTTGCTGCTCAAGATCTGCCACTATTGCCTTAAAAAAAGGAAGCGTGGCGATGGTGGGATCTGTTACGATCATAGGACGCTTTAATCCATGCTGCTTTAAGTAAGCCGGTAATTCTTTAACTGCCCCTGCCCCAAAACGGATGGTTGTGGGGAAATTATACTGATAAACTTTATCAAATGTCATATCGTTTTTATTCGCTTAAATAATTTCAAAGTATCTTTTAAATTCCCAGTCGGTAACCACCTTAGCATATTGCCTCCACTCCCATTCTCTTGTGAGGGCAAAATGCTCGACAAAGGCTTCGCCAAACAACTCCTTGGCTACAGCCGAACTTTTCATCCTTTGAGTTGCTTCATGGAGGTTTCCTGGCAATATCCCATTGGAGGTATCGCGGTAGCCATTGCCTTCAGTAGCTGCCTTTTCCAGCTTCATGTTGTTTCTGATGCCATACAATCCCGCAGCCAGACAGGCCGATAGTGCCAGGTAAGGATTCGTATCAGAACCGACGACCCGTGTCTCGAGCCGGGTAGCCTTAGGATTGCCAGGCAATGCCCTCAATGCTACTGTGCGGTTGTCTATCCCCCAGGTGAGCGTAGTTGGCGCCCAGGCACCTTCCACTAAACGTTTATAACTATTGATGGTCGGTGCAATCATTGGTAAAATGTGCGGTAAACAATAAAGTTGACCAGCGATATAGCTTTTCATCAGGCTGCTCATCTTCAGCTCATCTGCTTCATCATAGAACAGGTTCTTTTTGGTATCTGCATCCCATAAACTCTGGTGGACATGTCCGCTGCAACCGGGAAGATTTTCACTGATCTTGGCCATGAAAGTCGCCATTATCCCATGTTTATAAGCGATTTCCTTTACAGACGTTTTAAATAATAATGCCTGATCCGCCGCCTGTAAAACAGGTGCGTATTTAATGGCTGCCTCATATACGCCAGGCCCGGTTTCGGTATGCAACCCCTCTATGGGTACACCAAACTTACAGAGCTGATCAAATAAATCGCTCATGTATTCATTTTTCAGGCTGCTGCGTAAAATGGAATATCCGAACATTCCCGGACTCAGGGGAGTTAAGTTCTGAAAATTTTTCTGGTGTGCAGTCTCGGGAGTTTCGGCAAAATTGAACCATTCAAATTCTTGTGAAAAATAAGGGAAGAACCCAGCCTGCTGCGTATCTGACAATACTTTTTTAAGCAGTTGCCGCGGACAAACCACCCCTGCCTTATCCTGCTCATCAATAAAATCTCCGAGAAAGAAAGGGATATCATTTTCCCAGGGAATTTTTCGGAAGGTATCCAGATCCAGTTTCACCAGGGCATCAGGATAACCCGTATGCCAGCCCGTAAACTTTACATTGTCGTAGGCTACATCGCCCATATCCCAACCGAAGGTGACATCACAAAAGCCAAGTCTGCCAGCTGCTATCGAGGAAAACTTCTCAGCTGAGATGTATTTGCCACGCAGTACACCGTCAATATCTGTGACCGCTACTTTGACTTTACCTGAGGGGTGGTGCTTTACATATTCTAAAATTTCTTGTGTGGTCATGAATCAGATCTTTTAAAAATTCTATACAACAAAAAGGTGATCAGCAAAATAGAGAAATAGATCAGCCCGAGCTTTAGGTTAAAAATAAGCATTGCAATGATAGATACAGTTGCAATGATCAATGAGATAATGGGAAATGCGGGATAAAAAGGAACACGGAATGGTCTTGGCAAATCAGGTTCCCGCTTTCTCAGTATCATAATAGAGATCATAGAAATGATATACAGTGTGAGTGCACCGAAAACAGATACGATGATGATCTCGGAAGTTTTTCCCGACAAGAGGGCCAGTATACCGATAACCATATTGCCTATCAATGCATTTGCAGGTGTATGGAAACGTGGAGAAATCTTACCCAAAAAAGATGGCACATTGTGTACACGTCCCATCTCATAAGTAGAGCGGCCAGCGGCAAGGATTAGTCCGTGAAAAGAAGCTACCAATCCGAACAGACCTACGGTAATGAGCAGGTGATACATCAGGTGACTACTTCCGGTTATTTTGGCCAGGGCAAGTGGCAGAGGTGAATCTGAAGTTTCTCCACTGACACCATTTTTATAGACGATGGCTTCCCATCCGGCAATTCCTGTCGCTGTAAAAAAGATCAGGATACATAAAACTGCCAGTGTAAAAATGGCCCATCCGAAGCCTTTACTGATGTCTCTCTGAGGATTTTTTGTTTCTTCTGCTACATTGGCGATCCCTTCTATTCCCAGAAAAAACCAGATGGCAAAAGGTATGGCGCCAAACACGCCTGTCCAACCATTTGGCCAGGCATTGTGTACCATATTTGACATTTCAAATTTCGGTGCTGCAATCCCGGAGAATAAGAGCAATTCCCCAACAGCCAAAACGGTAACGATAACTTCAAATGAAGCTGCCGCTTTTACTCCATAGACGTTAAGTGCAGTGAATATAAAATAGATGGCTACCGCACTGGTCAGGATAGGCACCTGCGGAAAGAAAGCATTGAAATAGGCGCCAATGGCAAACGCAATTGCCGGTGGCGCCAGTATGAATTCAACAATTTGGGCAATACCGGCTATAAAACCGATATTTTGCCCCATTGCTTTGTTTGCATAATCAAATACTCCTCCTGCTTTAGGAATGGCGCAGGCAAGTTCCGCATAGCTGAATGTAAATGTGACATACATCAGCATGATGGTCAACGTGGCGACAGCCATGCCGCCTGTGCCCCCTTTTTCCAGTCCGAGATTCCAACCAAAATACATGCCTGAAATAACGTACCCTACTCCAAGCCCCCACAACATAAAGGGAGTTAGTGTTTTCTTTAAACCCTTGTTTTGTGTCATTTGATTAGCGTTGTTACATGATTATAAATATAAGATTAAATACTACTTTAACAACCACATCATCTGGTTAGTATCGTCATTACCAGCATACTGGCTTGCGATTGCAGCGTTAGTATTAGTAGCATTATAACTCGTTTCATTTGAGGGGTATGTCCATCTCAAAGGAAATATAGTTGATGGTATATTTAAATTTGTAGTTGTATTCAATGTAAACCCTGGATAACCTGTTCTTCTGTTTTCATACCAACCTAAATATTTGCTGCCCTGTAAGAAGTTGGCCAAATATTTTTGGGTGATGATTTTTTCTATCTGCTGCTCTGGTGTTCCGCTTAAAGCTACAGCCGCTGAGACCGTATAGGCTGTAATGTAAGTTCCATCCATTTTCATGTTGTGGTGATAATCCGCAACATCAGGTGTATAAAAGGCGATAAAATTCATCGAATTGCTGATGCCCGCTGCATAGTAAGTCTGCGCAGGAGTTCCGGTAATCCAACCGCGAATGGTTGCTTCTGCCAAAGCAAACTGCAAATCCCAGTAACTGAAAACACTTACCGGTTCTGCATTTACCAATTGTGAATATCTATTGTTAAAATCAGAATAATCTTTACTATTCTTCATTGTCAACAGTGTCTGGAAATTAGTAGCCGGATCTGCACCAACGTAAGCATTATAATTACTTTCTGCCATTCCGCCGCTTACCTTTACAGGTGAAGGCTTGGCATAATGGAACAACCTTCTATCTTGCAATTGGATTAACGGATTGATCAGGTATGAACTTAACATTGTATAATTAGAACTTGCAAAGGCATTACTACCTGCCGGTACATTGCTCCATGGATAGTTTTGCGTTGCTGTTGCCGAATAAACCAATGCAAAATTGTCTTTATAATCACGCATCAATGGCCTCGTCATCACTTCTTTAAAACGTTCGATAACTTTTAATTCAGCATCACCAGTTTTTTTGTACAGATTAATTAAAACATGTAATTGAAAACTGTTGGTCAGCCTTCTCCAGTTATCTACTTTTCCACCATAAATTGGATCGCCATCAAAGTTGCTGCTTGTTGCAAAAAGTGTATTTGCCTGATCTAATTCATTTAATATCCCTAAAAACACTGCTTTTTGAGCATCATATTTAGGCTGAATAACATCTGCTTCTTCTCCTCTAACCGCGTCACTATAAGGTATATCTCCTACCTGTATCGTTGTATGAAAAAACTGCCAGGCCCTGATAAAATGCCCTAAAGCTTCATATGATTTTTTTAGGCCTTCATTTGGAGCAGCTTCAACCATCGGCTTAACGTTTCTCAGTAAATTAATCCTGGCAAAATCGGTAGCCCCCAGTCTGCTATATTGAAACCCTTCAATATTTTCACCCCATGTTAAATACTTGCTTAACAAAAAACTTTGCATAAAACTTTTTGTAGTACTGATGTCCGAGCGGGTAATATTTAAGATCATCCCTGTTGCCAGCATACCAGAACTTACTTCGGTAGCTGCGTGAGGATTTTCATTAATCTCGTCAAATTTTTTACACCCGTTACTTAATAAAACCAATACCGGTAGTATTAAGATATATTTAGAAATAGTCGTTTTCATAAAATAACTTCTTAAGTTTTATAACCCCAATTTAATGTTAAAGCCTACGATACGTTGCGAAGGCGAATTCAAATCTTCAGAATTCACATCCGGATCTGAATATTTAAAATTGGTCCACATAAATAAATTCTGACCAGTTACAGCAACGGAACCTCTTTTGAGTCCTATTTTACTTAGCGCCTTTTGCGGTATGTTATAACCTAATGACAGTTCGCGTAACTTAATAAAAGTTTTATCCTGAATTCCTCTGTCGCCGCCTCTGTAATTACGGGCGTAAGTTTGGTAGCCTACTTTCACGTCGTTTGCAGCATAAACTCTGGTATCTTCTGTGATATTTCCATACTTATCGTAGGTTGCCGATCCGGATACCAATTTCACACCCTGACCTACATAGTTATTTAATTTGTTTACGACCTGGTCATATCTGTAAGCATTATCGGTTTCCGGAGCTGTTCCGGTTTCAAACATATAGTCATACACATAGTTGTACATATAGCCACCAACACGGCCATCAATGTTTAAACCTAAATTCCAGTTGCCGTAGGTAAAGTTATTGATAAAGCCCAAAGTAAATGTTGGATCACCATAACCATATTTCTTTACATCCCTTGCATTACCTGAAGTACTTAATAATGGCATACCTCCCGCAGTATGTACAAGTTGTCCGGAGGCATCAGTCACCCAATAAGCAGCGGTATAAATATCTGTTCTTGCACCTTTGTAAACCCATCTGCTGTCTGGAGAATACAATGCATCTAAATCCTCATAGTATTGATGTTGATTAGACCAGTTGATCATTGAATTCCATTCGAACTTAGATCCTTTAATTATAGTGCCATCTACGGTAACTTCAAAGCCTCTGCGAACTCTGGTTTCATCCGTATTAACTAACGTTGACGAAAAGCCTGAACTTTGCGCTATACTTGCAGACGTCTGAGTGTTAAAATAATATTTGTTAAAATAATTTACATCAACATGCAGCCTCTTTTTAAATAAATAGGCAGTACCTCCAATTTCCCAGGTACGCTCGGAACTTGGCAGCAATGTTTCGAAATTTAATATGGTTGATGGATACGATGCGGAATTCAAACCATTCCAAACATTGGTAGAGGTGCTATAAGTTTTATTAATCTCGAAAATACCTGCCGGCTTTTTCACTAAAGCTAAGGATCCTCTTATTTTAAACATATCTATAACTTTAGGCATCTCGATTAACTCAGAAAGAATGATACTAGAGCCCGCACTTGGATAAAAATAGGATCTATTGGTAGCTGGTTGAGTTGACATCCAATCATTTCTACCTGTAAAATCTATAAAAATTGCATCCTTCCAGCCAAAGGCAGCCCTTCCGTATATACTATTATTTTTCCGTGGTGAAAACGTTTGGTTAACTGTCACCGGTTCAACAGAACCTCTCAGCGAAAAGAATGTAGGTGAAATTAACCCGTTTTTAGTACTTCCTGAAAAACTTTTGTCTTCCTTATAAAATAAGCTGGCACCGGCTAATGCTTCTATAGAAAAGTCACTAATCTTCTTATTGTAATTTAAAATAACATCATTGGTTATGCTAAACCCTGTAGATGTACCGATACTGTACATACCTTTCGCATCCCATCCTCCTCTGTTTGAATAGATATTTGATGTAGGATTACGCATGGTAGTTTCGTTATTATAATTATCGTAACCCATACGAGCCACCAAATTCAAGTCTTTACTGAAGTTGTAGGTAGCTGAGAATGTAGCATTCATCGTATTTTCAATACTGCCATTTAATTTCTCGTAAGCGATTAAATAGGGATTATCGTACCAGTTGGTATACATCCAGTTCTGAGTTTTATTTGGGATTACCCAGTAGTCTTTATAATCGCGAATATCATATTCCGGACCAGTCCACATGATTAACTGATAGAGATACCCTTGATTTCCATAGCCAGAACCCCAGGTTTGAGGCGTAGACTGTCGGCTCAATCCGAATCTACCTTCAATTTTAAACTTAGGGGAAACGATTATTTCTCCGGCACCAGTTAAGTTAAACATGTTTAATTCTTGATTTGGAAATTGACCTTTGTTATAAACATGATTTACACCAAGTCTAAAACTACCATTTTCGGTACTTTGGGCTATTGAAATATTATTATTGGAAACAACCCCGGTATTCATGAAGTTTTTTAGGTTGTCTTTTCCTAACGACAACATAGGACGATCAGCTTCCATCTGTTTGGTGACAGGATTCCAATCGGTTGCGGTATTACCAACGTCCAATTTCGGCCCCCAAACGTAATCATTGCCAATAGCACCATTTAGTCCACGGCCATAACTGGATTGTACTTCTGGTATTGATAGATATCCCAGTTGAAACATCGTGTTGCTATTAAAATCCGCGGATACCCCGTTCTTCTCTGAAGCACCTTTCTTGGTTGTAATTACGTAAACCCCATTCGCTGCCCGGGAACCATATAATGCAGAAGCAGCGGGGCCTTTTAAAATATTTATACTTTCAATATCATCAGTAGGAATGTCTCTTAGACTTAAATTATCGTAGTCGACCCCGTCAATAATCAGTCTCGCGGTTTCTCCCCTTAACACCAATGTTGGTGTTGCATTGAACTCTGTTGAGTTTCTCACCTCCAAGCCCGCTACGCGGCCTGAAAGTGATGTTCCCAGATCTGTGCCTTTAACTGTCTGCAGATCTTTACCGCTAATTTTCTGAACGGAATATCCCAATGCTTTTTCAGATCTTTTAACCCCCAAAGCAGTTACCACCACTTCAGACAAATCCTGCAATTCAGCTTCGAGAACAACATCAAGACTAGTTGTTCCTGCTTTGACCAGAATTTCTTTAGTCATATAACCGAGATATTTTATAACCAGTATATCGCCTTCTTTGGCATCGATTGAAAAGTCGCCGGAAGTACTGGCAGAGGTACCTCTTGTTGTGCCTTTAATCATTACCGAAGCACCTGACAAAGGACTGCCATCTCTATCCAAGATTTTTCCTTTAATGTTTATCTGAACAACAGGATTGTTTATCGTTTTTGCCAGCATCGAAGATTCCTTTTTGATCACAACCGTATTGTTCATGATCTTGTAAGAGAATGGCCTGTTTTTAAAAATCTGATCGAGTGCTGCTTCCAGACTTACATCTTTTAATTCAATACTGATTCGCCCTTCCTGTTTAATCAGTTTATTATTGTAGAAGAAAGTATAACCACTTTGTTTTTTGATGCTTTCAAAGAGGTTATTTAAGGTACTATTCTTCTCGGATAGTGAAATTATCTGTGAGAATCCCTTTGCAGAGACCTGAAGACAACCTATTACAATTAATACTACAGCTAATTTCATCGCCAGTAAATTCTTAGATGAGAACAGCCACCTGAAAACAGGGGCTTTCCTACATAGATTTAAATTCATATTTTTGAATGTTTGGTTAATTCATTAATTATTTACAAGGTATTTTTTGAGATCGACCGGAACATTTGTTCCATTCTGATATGATGAATGGTTCTGCCGGATCCTGTTGCAACCAGGGTCCGGTTATTTTTTTCATCAGTTTGCGGATTTTGAGTATTTATCTTTCCATACTTGCTGATTTTAGGGTTAAAAATATATCTGGTTATAAGTATTGACTTATTTAATCACTATTAACTTTCTTCCTTCAATTTTAAAATTCACACCTCCAAACTCCAGCATCTTCAATACTTCTGAGAGTTTCACAGAACGCGGGATATCGCCCATAAATTCATCGTCGGGACGTTTAACCTGGTAGACTACTTCTACATCATACCAACGCGACAATTGGCGCATGACTGACTGCAGATCATCGTTCTCAAAATGAAAATATCCTTTCTGCCATGCCATTACCTGATCTAAGTTTGCTTTGCTGATCTGAACATCTGTAGCAGCATGGGTTACAATGGACTGTTCACCTGGTTTCAATAAACGGGAAATTCCAGCTTTAGCATGCTTTCCGGTCAACAAAGAAACCTTTACTGAGCCTTCAAGGAGTGTTGTTTTGGTATCCAGTTCATCATCATAAGAGTTGACATTGAAGTGAGTACCCAGTACTTCTATTTCCTGTTTGTCGGTAACCACTACAAAAGGTACTCTCTGTTGGGTACGCTTTCCATTTATGAATTTGAATTTTTTGGCTACTTCGAAATAAGCTTCACCTCGAAGTTCAAGCCTTCTTGAATTTACATTTGCAAAATCTGTGGTAAATTTAATAGAAGAAGCTGCGTTTAACCATACTTTCGTACCGTCAGGCAAGTTGATTTGAAAATCGCCTCCTCTTGGAGTGGAGATGGTATTGTATTTAACTCCTGTTTTATTTTTCGCTGATGAGGGCAAAACCTCATAAACCAGTTTACCGCTGGTGCTCTTGGTAATTTTTACACCTGCCTGTTCAGCCAGTTTACCGATATTTGCATCTGTAATTGAAATGGTAGATCCGTTGGCAAGTGTTAGTGTAGCCTTATTGCCACCAGGTTCTATGTCATTGGTTTTTGACAGTTCTTGTTTTACCTGACGAGCAGCATCCTGATTTTTTTCCAGGTAAAAATATAATCCAAAAGAAAGTATGAACAGAATAGCAGCTGCAACAGGGATTTTATACCAGATTGGTCTTACTTTATTTGCAGTTTCATAATCCAGTTCATCTGCCTCAGTAATCCCTGCCTCTTGGTTCATTGCCACCAACAGGTAATCATCAAGTTTGTTTTCTTTGACAAGCTCTACAAACAATTCCAGCTCTTTATCTGTCAATTGTTTGTTTAGGTAACGCTGAACGAGTAGTTGATAAAAATCTTTCTGTTCCATACTAAGGGCCTTATATTACTAAGACAATATTTAGTTGGGCGAGGGTAGCAGAAAAATTATTTTTTTGAAATTATTTCAATAGGATGGCCAGCAATACGCTTAATGATACGCCCAGATCTTTTTCAACTGCCGCTTTCAAAATTTTCATGGAACTTACCATATGATTCTTTACCGCATTTCTTGAGATTCCCAGTGCCTCAGCCACTTCATCATAACTTTTGCCCTGCTCACGACATAGCGTAAAAATTTCTCTTGTTCGCGGAGACAATGTATCCAGGGCCTTTTGCAGATAAGCAAGGTATTCCTTACTGAGCAAATCTTCTTCCGTATCTCTTCTTTCTTCCACAAAGGAATTGATTACTTCAGCCATAGCGACATCAGAGCGGAATGCCTTTTTGAGACTGTTTAAGGCATGATTTCTGGCAACAATAAAAAGGTAGGCTTTTAATGACTGGACATCATCGAGTCTTGCACGAACCTGCCATATTTTAATAAATACTTCCTGCGTGAGATCTTCCGCAATTTCAGCAGAGTTTACAAACTTCTTGATATAGTTGAAAATGGATATGCTGTATTTTTGGTGAAGTTCGGCAAAAGCGCATTCTTTCCCTGCTATTAGATTAGCCTTTAGGTACTGATCGGACGATGATGTGCTATATTCTGCCATTTTTTAAAACACCAAACCTAAATTATTAAAATAAAATTAATGTTACATAATTGTTTCCGAATTAAGAAATATGATTGCTAATCAAATGGTTGTGTAACCTATGGCTAAAACCTTTAATTAGTCACACTAAGCTTTTTTTATTTTTTTTAAAATGAACAAAACTTTTTTACAACATCCTGCGTTATAGTGTTGGTTTGTTTGGTTTAGGTTGATCTGTGGTGGGTCAACCATCTTTAAAACAGGGATAGCTGATACAGCTTATCCCTGTTCCTTTTTTCGGGAATATTGAATGTAATTAAAATTGATGTGAATTAAAAGTGAGCTTACATTTTCACTGGAAAGAATAGCCGTATAATCTGGCTATAAAAAAAGAAAGGGGAATAAGTCAGACGACTTACCCCCCTTTAAATTAACGCTCTCGGGTACAAATGTAATACATGTTCAAACATCCATTATCAGAGAAATGTCATTTTGGAAATTTGATCATTGCGAGACTTACTTTGAGTTTATTTTTCCCAATCACAGTGCCATTTATATTTGCTATGGCTCGATCGGCTGCGATCTGATCTCTTAAACCGACAAATGCATAACCTAGCCTTAACCCCGTATATCGATCAGTCACAAAATACAACTCATCCACAATAACGTATAAGCTAAAAAGTTCTAATAATTCAATTTCACCAAAGTAAGATGGGAAACCTACAACGTGTAATTTTACCATGTTATACGCTGTGACTAATAAAACATCTCAACTTTTACTATCCTTTTTAGCTTCTTAATCGCTTTCATTCTGATCTGCCTGACTCTTTCTTTACTTAAGCCTACTTTCGCAGCGACGTCATCAGCATCCAGGCCATGGCCGGTATCGATACCATAACTGAGTCTAATGATCAGGCTTTCTCTCTTTTTTAATTTATTCAATAAAGCCTTTAATAGAATTGAATCAGATTCACCCATTAGCCGGGTATCTGATTTTATTCCATTCTTATCTTCTATAAGATCCAGCATGTTACCAGTTTTTCCATTAGCTATCTCAAATTCCTTATCGAGAGAGACTGCAAAAGCCGAATGCGCCAAGTAGTCTGCAATTTTGCGCTCATCAATTGCTGTGTAGTCAGCCAACTCCCAATAAGTAGGATTTCGTTCCAGACGTTGCTCCAGTTCTCCTTCTGCCTGAAAAAGCTTTGCTATAGCAACAAGTTGGTTTCCAGGTAACCTGACAATCCTTCGCTTTTCGCTAATCGCCTGCATAATGGATTGCCTGATCGACCATACAGCAAAACTAATGAACTTAAATCCCCGGGTAGGATCAAAACATCTTGCCGCCTTAATAAGCCCTCTATTTCCTTCACTGATCAGATCTTCCAATGAAAGACCATTGTTCTGATATCTTTTGGCAACTGACACAACAAACCTGAGGTTAGCAGTTACCAGCTTATGCAATGCTGATTCATCTCCATCTCTAATTTTTTGTCCTAGTACAACCTCTTCTTCGGGCGTTATAAGTTCGTATTTACAAATCTCACCCAGATAAATATCAAGTATTTCGGTATGAATCGTAACCAGTTGATTAATTTTTAATGTTCTCATTTATGAGTTAAATATTGTGTTCAGACCTGTTTATTTTAAACTCCAAAAATAACAGCTAACACACACTTAATCAGGTATTCCAGATCCAATTACAGGGACTATAGAGGCAAGAATTCATCAAAATAAGGGTTTCAAAAAAATGTTCTTAATTCGTAAGTAGCTCTTCACCATCAGATTGAGTTAAAAAAGACAAAAGGGCTCCGGCAATGCCGAAACCCTTTGTCTTTTTATTTTTCAGGAAAACCAGTAGCTAAGACTGGGTATCTTCTTTTTCTTTAGTGAAATAATAAACGGGAATTCCCACCAGCATAATTAAAACACCCCAACCGCAGGTTTCAAATTTATATCTTAACAAACCGATGCAAAGCGCCGATGCCAGAATAATGTATAGTGCCGGTAAGACCGGGTAACCAAATGCTTTATAAGGCCGTTCTGCATTGGGCATCTTTCTTCTAAGAATAAATATACCATATATAGTAAGGATATAGAAGATCATCACTATGATCACCACAAAATCCAGTAGGGCACCGTACTGACCGGTTAAACATAGTGCAGAAGCCCATATCCCCTGTGCCCATAATGCCCAACCTGGTACGTCAGATGCATTCAGATTGGCAGCTTTCTTAAAGAAAAGACCATCTTTTGCCATTGTATAATATACCCTTGCGCCAGCCATAATCAATCCGTTATTGCAGGCAAAAGTGGAGATCATGATCATTACTGCAATGATAATTGTACCCGCAGACCCAAAAATATATTGTGCGGCCACTACTGCAACGCGGTCTGATTTAGCGGTTGTAATCTCATCTAGCGGCAATACAGATACATACATCAGGTTAGCCAGAATATAAATTATGCTTACGATAAACGTACCCAGAAAAAGGCTAAGACCTACATTTCGTTGTGGATTTTTGATTTCTCCGGCAATAAAGGTTACTCCTGCCCAGGCATCACTGGAAAATAAGGAACCTACCATTGCGGCAGAAATTCCTGAAAGTAATAGGCTACCACTAATGGGAGACCAGGTCATGGTATCGAGGCTAAAAGAACGTGTTTGCCATGCATTCGTCCAATTGGCATTCCATACCTCGGCTTTTGCGGCCAGAGTAAAGCCAAAGATGATCAAACCAAATAAAGAAAGAATTTTGATAATTGTTAAAACAGTCTGTAATACTTTACTGTCCTTTACTCCCCTGCTATTGATATAGGTAAGTAATACTATTGTAACAATAGAAACGAGTTGTGCCGCATTCAGTTCAAAAGAACCTGCCCGATACAGGACGTTTTCATTACTGAATGGTTCATATAAGTATGCAGCAAATTTAGAAAATGCAACTCCAACTGCAGCAATAGTACCTGTCTGGATTACTGCAAAAAGACTCCATCCATATAAAAATGCGATCAGTTTATTGTATGCTTCTTTAAGGTATACATATTGTCCGCCGGCTTTAGGAAACATTGCACTTAGTTCTCCATAACTTACGGCAGCAATAACAGTAATTATCGCTGTGAGTACCCAGATCAGAATCAGCCATCCCGCTGAACCCACATTACGGGCTATATCTGCACTCACGATAAAGATCCCGGAGCCTATCATAGAACCCACTACGAGCATTGTACCATCTAATAGTCCGAGCTCTCTTTTAAAAGAGCCGTCTTCTTGAATTTCTTCTTTCATTTTTTCGGTTTGGTTGGTTATTTTTTTGAACCAATAAAGTTTCGGTTCAGGCATGCTAAGATATTTAAAAAAAAACTATATTACATTCCATTAGGACGACAATTTAAATGTTAAGAAATAGCAGGTCAATCAATTCATTAAAAATTTGGTAATTTCATAAACACACTTATTTTTGCATCCCACCCCTTTCTGAACCACATTGCATAACTGCTTTAAAGTAAGGGAATAATAAGACTAACCAAGTATAAACAGAACTTACAAACTAAACGAGAAAATTAATCTATGGAGTTTTTACAAAACAATTTAATTTATGCAATTCCGGCGTTGGGATTAATTGGCATCATTGTGATGGCGATTAAAAGTGCCTGGGTAAACAAACAGGATGCAGGTGATAAGAACATGCAGGAGCTCGCCGGCTATATTGCCGACGGGGCAATGGCTTTTTTAAAAGCGGAATGGAGAGTACTGAGTATATTTGTGCTTTTTGCAGGTGCTTTACTGGCTTATTCAGGAACGATAACTGAAATTAACGGCAAAGCCATCCACTCTAGCTGGATCATTGCGATTTCTTTCGTAATCGGAGCTGTGTTTTCTGCTACGGCGGGGTATATTGGTATGAAATCGGCAACAAAAGCTAATGTACGTACCACTCAGGCAGCGAGGACGAGTTTAAAACAAGCATTAAAGGTATCTTTTACAGGTGGTACTGTAATGGGTCTTGGCGTAGCCGGACTTGCAGTATTAGGATTGGGGGGACTATTTATTATTTTCTTAAAATATTTTAATGTTATCGGTGAAAATGGTGTAGATGCAGTTCACATGAAAACGGCTATTGAAGTATTGACCGGTTTTTCATTGGGTGCGGAATCCATTGCTTTATTTGCCCGTGTAGGTGGTGGTATTTATACCAAAGCCGCAGACGTAGGTGCAGATCTAGTTGGTAAGGTAGAGGCGGGTATCCCTGAGGATGACGTGCGTAACCCTGCGACAATTGCAGATAATGTGGGTGACAATGTGGGTGATGTAGCCGGTATGGGTGCCGATTTGTTCGGATCTTATGTAGCGACTATTCTTGCTACCATGGTATTGGGACAGGAAATTACGGTGACTGATAAGTTTGGGGGCATGTCTCCAATCTTATTGCCTATGGTAATTTGCGGACTTGGTATTATTTTCTCTATCATAGGAACCTGGTTTGTAACAATCAAAGATGAAAATTCGAATGTTCAGAATGCATTGAACCTGGGAAACTGGTCATCTATTGTGATCACGGGTATTGCATCTTATTTCATTGTAATGTGGATGCTTCCTGAAAACTTAAGTCTTCGTGGCTATGAGTTTTCAAACGTGAATGTTTTTTATGCCATTATCGTCGGACTTGTAGTTGGAACAATTATGAGTATCGTGACGGAGTACTACACAGCTATGGGTAAAGGACCGGTTAATTCGATTATACAACAATCTTCAACCGGACATGCGACAAATATCATCGCCGGATTATCGGTAGGTATGAAATCTACTGTAATTCCAATCCTGGTTTTAGCCGGAGGTATTATGGCGTCGTACTATTTTGCAGGACTCTATGGTGTGGCTATAGCCGCTGCTGGAATGATGGCAACGACTGCTATGCAATTAGCGATCGATGCGTTTGGACCGATTGCTGACAATGCAGGAGGTATTGCTGAAATGAGCCAGTTGCCGCCGGAGGTACGTGAACGTACAGATAATTTAGATGCTGTGGGTAACACGACAGCTGCTACCGGAAAAGGATTTGCAATTGCTTCCGCAGCATTGACGTCATTGGCGCTATTTGCTGCTTTTGTAGGTATTGCAGGCATATCAGCAATAGATATCTATAAGGCCCCTGTTCTTGCAGGTTTATTTGTGGGTGGTATGATCCCGTTCGTATTTTCTGCGCTGTGTATTCAGGCAGTTGGTAAAGCTGCTATGGATATGGTACAGGAAGTGCGCAGACAATTCCGGGAAATTCCGGGAATTATGGAATATAAAGCAAAACCTGAGTATGAAAAATGCGTAGCCATTTCGACCAAAGCATCTATTCGTGAGATGATGATGCCTGGTGCAATTGCGCTGATCACCCCGGTTGTTGTAGGCTTTACATTTGGGCCCGAAGTTTTAGGAGGTCTGTTGGCAGGCGTTACTGTTACCGGTGTATTAATGGGTATTTTCCAAAGTAACGCTGGTGGTGCATGGGACAATGCAAAGAAATCATTTGAAAAAGGTGTGGAGATTAATGGAGAAATGTATTACAAAAAATCTGAACCTCATAAAGCTTCTGTAACTGGTGATACCGTAGGTGATCCATTTAAAGATACATCCGGACCTTCTATGAATATTTTGATCAAATTGATGTCCATTGTTTCTCTGGTTATTGCACCTTATATCGCAATCGCCACTTCTGATGCAACAACAATGCAGAAGGGAGTAGTGGAGATGCAGCAGCAAATGCAGCAACAATTGCAAGAGCAGATGAATCAAATGATGCAGCAGACGCAACAAAACACCATTGATTCAGCACTTGAGTTCCC
Source organism: Pedobacter frigoris (assembly GCF_032678645.1). GTDB lineage: Bacteria > Bacteroidota > Bacteroidia > Sphingobacteriales > Sphingobacteriaceae > Pedobacter > Pedobacter frigoris_A. Next base: position 56,222 of record NZ_JAVTSP010000005.1, on the reverse strand, counting down.
ATCAAATCCTACTGAGGCGGAAAAACATGTAGCTATGGTCTTGCAAAAGATGAGGGCGCAAAGAGAACAAATACAGAAACACGCTGATCAGGCAACATCAGAAACTACGATTGACACCGTACCATAACATTATAATTGTTACCAATAAAAGGGATTTTGAAAAAGAATCCCTTTTATTTTTTAATATATTTTATTTAGGTTTGACATTCAAATTACAAATTAAACGACGCTATAAATACACTTTAAACTAAACTTTAAACTATGAATTTTAGAAAGTCAATTGACTTACTTACAAAAGAAGCGGCAGAGAGTGGCGAAGGATCCCTAAAACGGACCCTTGGCCCGGTGAATCTGGTAGCTTTAGGGATCGGTGCAATTATCGGTGCTGGCTTATTCTCTATCACCGGATCAGCTGCAGCCAATAATGCAGGCCCTGCTATTACCATCTCTTTTGTCATTGCGGCATTAGGATGCGCCTTTGCTGGTCTTTGCTATGCAGAATTTGCTTCTATGATCCCTGTAGCAGGTAGTGCCTACACCTATTCTTATGCCACCATGGGTGAATTTATCGCCTGGATCATAGGTTGGGATCTTGTACTTGAATATGCTTTAGGTGCAGCAACCGTTTCCATTAGCTGGAGTAGGTATCTGGTCAAGTTTCTGGCATATTATGACATTCATCTCCCCGCTCAGGTAACCATGTCTCCTTTTGAACATGCTACGCTGATGGATGGAACTGTTGTTTCAGGAATGTTTAATCTGCCTGCTGTATTTATCATTGTATTGATGTCGTTCGTATTGATCAGAGGAACAAGCGAATCTGCATTTATTAACGGTCTTATAGTAGCCATTAAAGTTGTAATTGTTTTCATATTCATCCTTTTGGGATGGAAATACATCAATTCTGATAACTATTCTCCTTATTTTATCCCTGCTGACAAAGCTGGTCACGAAAGTGTATTTACACATGGATGGGGAGGCGTCATACGGGCAGCCGGAATTGTATTCTTTGCCTATATAGGCTTTGATGCTGTTTCTACAGCAGCTCAGGAAGCAAAAAATCCGAAGAAAGATATGCCTATTGGTATCCTGGTTTCGTTATTTATCTGTACTATTCTCTATATTCTTTTTGCACACGTAATGACAGGTGTTGCCAACTATGACATGTTTAAAGGTCAGGATGGTATCGCTCCAGTTGCTGTTGCGATTGACAATATGGGTGTTAAAGATGCTGCCGGAGTCGTTACTCCAGCTTATCCATGGTTAAATAAACTAATTATCCTGGCTATTTTGGGAGGCTATGCGTCAGTTATCCTTGTAATGCTATTGGGACAATCAAGGGTATTCTTCTCGATGAGTAAAGATGGATTATTACCTAAGGTTTTCTCAAAAGTGCATCCTAAATACAGCACCCCTGCAAAAAGCAATTTATTGTTCATGGTGTTTGTGAGTTTATTTGCAGCATTCGTACCTGCAACTGTTGTTGGTGAGATGACCAGTATTGGAACCTTGCTTGCCTTTATCCTGGTATGTGTTGGTATTGTTATTTTAAGAAAACGTATGCCTGACTTGCCTAGGGCTTTCAAAGTTCCTTTGGTTCCACTTATCCCTATTTTAGGTGTACTGGTATGTTTGGGAATGATGGTATTCTTGCCACTAGATACATGGGTACGTTTATTGGTATGGATGATCATAGGTATCAACGTATATTTATTCTATGGAATGAGAAATAGTTTGCTTTCTGATAACCAACACAAAACTTTGGTGAAGAGTACCAAAACAGTTTCTTATGTAGGTATGGGACTTTCTGTTCTATTGGTTATTGTTGCAATAATCCACCATAGCATCACTAACGGAACAGATGTAGGATTGTACTACTTCTCATTGATCTTTGCGGCAGCACACATTGTGTTGTATTTGTACCGTTCGATGACCGCTGGTAATGTTCAGATAAAATAATTATTGAATTTAAATATTAAAAGCCACTCTTAACAGGGTGGCTTTTTTTGTTAGATTTAATTCTACCTTTGTCAGATAAAATTAACTGCTATGGAATTTAATTTCAGCCAAATCTTATCTACCTCAATGGTACTTTTTGCCATTATTGATATCCTGGGAGCGATACCCGTTGTGATTGAACTGAGAAAGAAAGCCGGTCACATTCAATCCGAAAAAGCCGCCATCGTAGCCACAGTATTAATGATAATTTTTCTGTTTGCAGGAGAAACGCTTTTAAAAGTGATAGGATTAGATGTAGAGTCTTTTGCGATAGCAGGTTCATTTGTGATCTTCTTTATTGCCATGGAGATGGTATTGGGACTAACCATCTTTAAGGAAGGTGATGCACCTGAAACAGTTTCTATTGTTCCCCTTGCCTTCCCGTTGATTGCAGGAGCAGGTACCATGACTACATTGCTATCTTTAAAAACTGAATATGCCACTCAAAATATCATTGTTGGTATCCTGATCAATATGCTATTTGTATATTTTGTGCTAAAGAATACCGAGCGTCTGGAAAGGTTATTCGGGAAATCAGGATTGAATGTACTACGGAAAGCATTTGGAATTATTCTATTAGCAATCGCTATAAAACTGTTTAGGAATAATACCGGACTATAACCAACCTGATTATCGACTGTCAATCTTCCGTATGATATGAGCCTTTCGTTAGACCTAAGGTCTAACAAAACTCTGAGGAGAGTCTGACAAGAGTCTGATCTGTTATAAGCTATTATGCAGCCTAAATTATTGTTTGATCAAGCGAGCAGCGAACATTGTATCCGATTTGCTGTGATACCCTTTGATCAGTTCCATCTTTTCGAGCTTTACCGGAAGATTCTGAAGCATCCACTCTACTACCTCTTCATTTTCCTGCTTAAATACCGAGCAGGTAATATAAACTAAGGGTTTTCCTTCCTTAAGGTATTTAACTACATTTTCTGCTATCGTCTTTTGCAGTTTTGAAAAGTAACTGATCTTGTGCTCATCAAAATAATAAAGCATCTCCGGGGTACGGCCCCAGGTGCCTGAGCCAGAACAAGGTGCATCCAGTATGATCCCATCAAACTCATAATGATGCAAATCCTGCTCATTGTTTTGCAATAAGTCCAGCACTTTCTTCTGATATTTTTTCACCCCTGCTTCCTGGAAACGTTCGTCCAGGTTATTTAGGCTGTTTTCACGAATATCACTGACCAGTAACTGCACAGTGGGTTCCAGATCATACAGCAACAAAGATTTACCTCCGGAGGCTGCACAGCAGTCCCACCAATAGTCCCAGGCTTGAGGCTGAAAAAAAGAGCTGGTTTTTTGCGAAGAAAGATCCTGTACCTGATGGTATTTTTGATCAGGAATTATTTTCTCCAGTTTAGTACCATTAGGTAAAGCAACAGTTTGATCTCCAATAATCTCCGGATCAATTCCTTCTTGCTTTAAGGTAACAACAAACTGTTCAAGTTTACTTTTTTGCACGCGGACAAACAAATCCGGCTGGGTAAAAAAAGATTCATAAAAGTCTTCTTTTTCCAGACTTTGGCTGAGGTTCTCATGAAAACAAAATACGTCTGCCAGTTTAAAATCAGGATGGCTTTCAACAATCAATGCGATTTTATCACTCACTGACAACTCCAACTGTCCTTGAAGTTCAGGCAATTTTGAAGCTATGACTAAACTGGAAGTCTGATTGCATAAAAAATCCCCTATTGCCAAACGGAGAATCTGGTCAGCCTTTGGCATTGCTTTTCCCAGGCGGAAAAAACTATATATATATCGTGTTGCCCATCTGCGATCAGATGACCCCATCTGTTTGTTTTGCTTGAAATAAGCAAAAAGAAAACGGTGTAAAGGTGTAGCACCATCATATTTATCGAAGATCTGTTCAAATGCCCTTATTTGATGTTCTACTCTCATTCAATAATGTTTAAAGCAAAATTCTGGTACCTAAGCAGCATCAGACTTGTATTGATAAAGCCAAGCTTCTCATTGTAATAAAATGAAAATCTGTTGTGCAACCCTTTATATTTTTCTTTGGTTAAATGCGACAGATAATCTGTTCCGTGTTCTGCCAGCAGCTTTGCAAAGTAAAAGCCAACATCGAAACCTTTGAATGCATACTCTCCTGGTTCAAAATTAAACTGCTGCCGATATTTTCTGATAAAACTATTGACGGCGCTACTGGTATAATCGATCTTAAAAGAAGAAGTCACGGCTGTGCGCAATGCCTGCAGCTTGTCTACATTATAGTTTTGTTTTACCCAATCCGGATGGCCATACAAATCAATAGCTAAGCCGGCATTTTTTATTTTGACCAGTTTATCTATGGTAGGAACAACAAATTTTCTATCATCACTACTTACAACGATTACATATTTCTTATTCTTAATCAACTTTGTCTCCATTGTAAATACGGAAGCAAACTCTTGAAAGGTAAATTGTTTTCTACTGTTTGTAAAATAAGCCCTTATAGGAGCTGCCATCACCTCATCATCCGGAGCTTTGGGATTAATGAGAACAATAATAGTATTTGCTGGATTATAAGCAGAAGTAATATAGTCTCCCAGTTTATTGGCATGTAGATCTATATTATTTACTATAGAAATAAGATTGGGATTGTTAAATTCAACAGGATGTGTAGCTGCCAGTGGATTTACGACAGGAATATTTTTCGAGATCGAATATTTAGTAATGTGTTTCAAACCTTCAGGGAACACAGGGCCAACAATCAGATTGCTACCACTTAAATTCCCATCTTCAATTAACTCATCAAGATGAGCATTACTATTACGTGAGTCAAACACCTTAAGCTTAAAATTAAGGCCAAGTGAAGCCGCGGAATCTACCCCAAGTTTAAAGCCCTGATAGAAATCAATAGCCATAGCTGATTTCTCAATCTCGGTTTTAGTAGCAGTTTTTAGTTTAAGGTCATTTAACCTGAAAGGAACCAGCAAAGAGATATTAGCCTGCGTAAACTTTAACGCAGGCTTTTCTATTTCTTTCTCTACCTTGGGAATATCGGGCTTTTTAACAACTGTCTTCTGTACCTTTGGTGAACAGGCCGAGATGAACAGTATAATAAAAATAATTAAGCAATATTTATTCCCACTCAATTGTAGCTGGTGGTTTTGAACTAATGTCATATACAACGCGGTTAATTCCTTTTACTTTGTTAATTATTTCATTAGAAATTTTAGCGAGTACTTCATATGGCAAATGACACCAGTCTGCTGTCATCCCATCTACAGATTCAACTGCACGTAAGCAAATTACATTTTCATAGGTCCTCTCATCTCCCATTACACCTACAGAATGTACCGGAAGGAAGATTGCTCCTGCCTGCCATACTTTATCATATAAACCAGCTTCTTTCAGGTTATTGATGTAAATGGCATCTGCTTCCTGTAAAATGGCTACTTTTTCAGCCGTTACATCTCCAAGAATTCTGATGGCTAAACCGGGACCAGGGAAAGGGTGACGACCAATAATGAAATCTTCCAGTCCGAGTGACCTTCCAACTCTTCTTACTTCATCTTTAAACAAAGTATTCAATGGCTCTACCACCTTAAGTTTCATGAAATCAGGTAAGCCACCTACGTTGTGGTGAGATTTGATGGTTGCTGAAGGACCTTTAACAGATACGGACTCAATTACATCCGGATATATAGTGCCCTGCGCAAGCCATTTCACATCTTGCACAAGATGTGCTTCATCGTCAAATACTTCTATAAATACACGCCCTATCGCTTTACGCTTTAATTCAGGATCTTTTACATCTGCAAGCTGACTTAAAAAACGCTCCTTTGCATCAACACCTTTTATATTCAGACCAAGGTGTTTGTATTGTTCAAGAACAGCTTCGTACTCTCCTTTTCGTAACAATCCGTTGTCTACAAAAATACAATGCAGGTTTTTACCGATAGCTTTGTGAAGCAGGATTGCAGCAACACTTGAATCTACACCTCCCGAAAGAGCAAGAACCACTTTATCATTACCCAGTTTCTCCTGAAGTGCAGCAATAGTTGTGTCTACAAATGCATCCGGCGTCCATTCCTGCTTACAACCACAGATGTCTACAAGAAAGTTCTCCAACAATTGTTTACCATCAGTGCTATGTGTTACTTCAGGGTGGAATTGTATGGCGTAAGTTTCAGAATCTTTAACCTGGTAAGCAGCAACCTTTACGCTGTCTGTACTTGCAATCAGTTCAAAGTTTTCAGGTACTTTAGTAATGGTATCACCATGTGACATCCAAACCTGTGAACCTGTACTGATATTTTTAAATAATTTATTATTTGAAGCTACATAATTCAGGTTAGCTCTACCATACTCACGAGTTGAAGATGGCTGAACGTCTCCACCTGAATGCTGTGCAATGTATTGTGCACCATAGCAAACAGCAAGTACAGGATATTGGTTATGAAACTTTTTTAAGTCAATCTGTGGTGCGTCTTCCTGACGAACAGAGTATGGACTACCTGAAAATATGATGCCTTTAACGTCAGATGAGATTTCAGGAATATTATTGAAAGGGTGAATTTCGCAATAAACATTTAATTCGCGTACCCTGCGGGCAATTAACTGTGTATATTGGGAACCAAAATCGAGGATTATGATTTTTTCTAGCATGGCCAAAGTTAAGAATATTTAATTACTTCTACACCGAACCGGTTTAGAAAATCTACCCCTTCATCACTTGGCAAGCCTTTATATTCAGCATAAGAGTCTTTGTAAAAGACCGTTTTTATCCCGGAAGATAAAATAAGCCTCGCGCAGGCTATACATGGGGAAAGTGTAGTATACAGTGTCGAACCACTTATTTTAGAACCATTTTTTACGGCATACAGGATCGCATTCTCCTCTGCATGCAAAGCCAGTGAGCAACTACCTCTCGAATCCCGGGCACAGCCAGTATCCGGCCATTCCTCGTCACAATTATGTGTTCCCGCAGGCGGACCATTATAACCTATAGAAATAATCCTTGTATCCTTAGTGAGCACTGCCCCTACCTGTGCCCGGACACAATGAGACCTGAAAGCCAGATCTGTTGCCAGATTCATATAAATATCTTTGAAACTTTTCTTCATCTAATTAAAATAGGGTTGCAAATATAAGTGAAAAGAAAAGAGGCTGTATCATTAATCATGATCAGCCTCTTTTCTTTTTATAAGGATAAAAATTAGTGCCCGCCAGAAATCTTCTTATCGAAGGAAATTCCTTGCTTCCTTAAAATCCCACTTACTGTCCATGCATAGTATGCCAAGTAAGCAAAACAAAGGATACCTATGATATAGCTATACTGAATACCCGTAAATTCGGAAACATATCCTTGTAACCAGCTGATAACCCCGCCACCCATAATCATCATGATTAAAAAGCTACTTCCCTGACTGGTATGTTTACCCAAACCGCTAACAGCAAGTGTAAATATACATGGCCACAGTGTACTGCAGAATAACCCGACACTCGTAAAAGCGTAGACACTTACCATGCCGGTTGTGAACATACCAATAATTAAGGCAGTGATACCAACAAAAGAGAAGATTAACAGCATTCTTGCCGGGTTCCCTTTACTTGCCATATCGGCAATAATTAATACTAAAATAATTAATCCGTAAACATAGAATGGAGCCAGATCATGGTTAAACATTGCATTTACGCCTAAAAAGATACCAAAAGCTAAATAAGGGGCGATGAATCTTAATACTTTTTGTTTGTTTACATTATCTGTAAAGGCTTCAACCGCGCCGGTCCACCTTCCAATCATCATACTTGCCCAGTATAGAGAGATATAAGGCGCAATGTCTTTTATTTTGAAACCAAGGTCTTTTTCCATGTAAGCAGGAAGATTACTTGCTGTAGAAACTTCAACACCTACATAAACAAAAATGGCAATCATCCCTAATACCAGCTGAGGGTATTTTAAAGCTGAGCCTTTTAAACCGTCGTCGTCGATTTTAGCTTCTATCAATGTTGGTTTATCAGGAAGTGAAGACATTTTTAAAAATATTGCAACCAGGATAAAAGCTGCACCTAAAATCAGGTAAGGGATTTTTACACTTTCGATACTCACATTTGCACCGTCTTCCGAAATTGAACCAAAGATTGCGAAACTTACGATCAACGGTCCTATTGTTGTTCCGAAGTTGTTTATTCCTCCTGCTAATGTTAAGCGCTGCGATCCTGTTGTAATCGGGCCTAAAGCAATGGCCAATGGATTGGCAACGGTTTGCTGTAGCGAAAACCCGAGTGCTACGATAAATAATCCGGATAACATCAAAGGAAATGAACCTAAATTTGCCGCTGGATAAAATAATAATGTACCCACTGCGGAGATAACCAAACCTAATGCTAGACTATTCTTATACCCGATGGTATTTACAACATCCTTCTTTATCAGCATAGATATACCCATATAAATCAGAGATCCTACGGTATAGGCGATGTAGAAAGCCAATGACACCAACTGACTCTGGCTTTGAGACAAATCAAAAGCATGCTTAAATACAGGGATTAAAATGTCGTTACTTGCAGCTACGAATCCCCAAAAGAAGAATACCGTAACTAAGGGTATAAACTGGGCCCATTTTGTTTGTGATTGCTGTTCCATATATGTTTAATAAAAATTTGGTTCTCTAAACATAAATAAAAAAAATTGTAAGGTAAAGCATTGACATGCTAAAACGGTTTATTTTTCCCAAACCTCAAACAGGAGACAAATCAACAGCTAATATTATATTCCATTTACAGGGTGACTAATAGAACATTTCAGAGATAAAACTTCACAAAAAAATAACTGTACTTTATGTTTAAAATTGCATATTAGCATAATATATAAGGTTTAGCCGAATGTTTGAAGCAATATTACAAGGGATAGGTGCGGGTATTTTATTTTCGTTTTTAACGGGTCCCGTGTTTTTTTCCATGATTAAAACAAGCATAGAAAAAGGTTTCAAAGCAGGATTTTCATTAGCTATAGGTGTCATTTTCAGCGACATCATCTTCATTACACTAACTATATTCAGTTCTCAATTTGTCGACTACAATTCCGAATACAATCAATATGTTGGAATCATAGGGGGTCTGTTTCTTTTTGGGATAGGCCTTTATTATTTATTCAATAAAGTAAAGGTCAACTATGATATTTCCGAAACTGTCAGGATCAAAAAAAGAGGATATATATTAAAGGGTTTTTTAATGTGCCTGCTTTCTCCTTCTACCCTAATGTTCTGGATTATGGTTGGAGGGATAATTTCTGTTCAGCTCCACTATGATATGACAGAAAAAGTTGTTTTTTTTGTCATCGCTATGGCAACTCAGCTTTCTGTAGACTGTGTCAAAACTTATTATGCAGCCAAATTGCGGTACCGGATTAAAGAAAAAAACATACAGACTCTAAATAAAATAGCAGGAGCGGTAATCATCATATTTGCAATCCGCATTTTCATTGAGGTAATTCTAAAATACTATAAATAAAAAGAGGCTGATCATTCATCATGACCAACCTCTTTATCTTTAAAAGTGCTTATCTGCTAATAAGCTCTTTGATTATTGCCTTCTTTCCAGTTTACAAAAGCTTTATTCACTACTTTATTCCCTCCAGGTGTTGGATAATTTCCTGAGAAATACCAATCTCCTGTATGATTTGGACATGCCACATGAAGGTTATCCAACGTCTGGTAAATCACCTCGACTTCTGCATTGATGTTTTCAGGAGTAATGATCTTTGTGATCTGCGCTGAAATTTCTTGCTGAGTAAATGGTCTGTAAATATCCTTAACGTGGTTAGTTATCTCCTCTTTAGGTAACAACAATGAGGATTTACATTTCTGATATACTTCTTCAATAACGTGCTCCATACCACGGGCCTTCAGCAATTGAATTGCTGCTTCAAAAGCAACAAACTGCCCCATCTTCGACATATCGATACCATAGCAATCCGGATAACGGATCTGAGGTGCAGAAGAAACGATAATAATCTTTTTAGGATGTAATCTATCGATGATCTTAATGATACTTTGTTTTAGTGTTGTACCACGAACAATAGAATCATCAACCGCAACCAAAGTATCTGTATGGTTTTTAATCACCCCATAAGTTGTATCATAAACATGGGCTACCATGTCTTGCCTGTCTGCATCCTGAGTGATGAACGTTCTTAACTTTACATCCTTTATGGCCAATTTCTCCACCCTTGGACGCATAGAAAGTAATTCGTCGAGTTCTTTATCATCCAATACATCTTTTCGGTGTAACAATGCTTCTTTTTGGAAATCTCTGATATAAGCATGTAAACCATCTACCATTCCATAAAACGAAACCTCGGCAGTATTAGGGATAAAAGAGAATACTGTATTTTTTAAGTCTGCGCTTACAGCATTTAAAATCTGTTTGCATAATAATGCACCGAGGTGCTTACGCTCTTTATATATTTCAGCATCACTGCCTCTTGAGAAATAAATCCGTTCAAATGAACAGGCTCTCTTTTCCTGAGGTTCTCTAAAGATTTCCTGAGTTACTGTACCATTCTTTTTTACAATCAGGGCATGTCCTGGCTCAATTTCCTTTACATCCTTGAATGCTATATTGAAAGCTGTTTGTATAGCCGGTCTCTCAGAGGCCGCTACAACGATCTCATCATCCTGATAATAGTAGGCTGGACGAATTCCAGAAGGATCACGCAATACAAATGCATCTCCATTACCTACAATACCTGAAATCGCATAACCGCCATCCCAGTTCTTTGCGGAACGTCTTAGTATTTTTGCAATGTCAAGGTGTTCTGAAATTTTATGTGTGATCTCAACGTTGTCGAGCCCTTCTTTTTTGTATTCATCAAACAACTCCTGATTTTCATCATCAAGGAAATGCCCTATTTTTTCAAGCACTGTAACAGTATCCGCCTTTTCTTTTGGATGTTGGCCCAGTTCGTATAATTGTTCCAATAACTCATCAACATTAGTCATGTTGAAATTACCGGCAATAACGAGGTTACGAGTCATCCAGTTGTTCTGACGCAGGAATGGATGACAGTTTTCGATGCTGTTCTTTCCATGTGTTCCGTAACGCAAGTGTCCCAGTAAAACTTCACCAATAAAACTAACATTTTGCTTTAACCATTCCGCATCCTGCATTAATTCAGGAGTTTCATTCTGGATGTCTACAAATTTGTTTTGCACATATCCAAAGATATCTGCAACAGCATTTTGAGCCATTGAACGGTACCTGCTAATGTAGCGGTTTCCTGGTTTCACATCCAGTTTAATGGTTGCAATACCGGCTCCATCCTGCCCACGGTTGTGCTGCTTTTCCATTAAAAGATAAAGCTTATTTAGTCCGTAAAGTGCAGTCCCGTATTTTTCCTGGTAGTATGAGAGCGGTTTTAAAAGGCGGATAAAGGCTATTCCGCATTCGTGTTTTATCGAGTCACTCATTAGGTGTGTTATTTGAGCCGCAAATTTACCGTTAAAAATAATTAGAACCTAGAAAGAAATAGAATCTTTCATTCAGATTATAATTTAGTGTTTAAACATCTAAAAAATTGGGGTTGAGATCTACATGCTCAGAGTGAACTTCCTCACCAAAAAAGATCGAAGCATGTTCATCGAACGTATTACGATCCCCCGACGTAAAGAATGATTTAAAGCTATCTCTACCTATAACTGAGGAAATTTCAGGATGATTCGAGAGGTAATTCTCGAGACTGTTTGCAACAATTTCTCCCTGACCTAACAGACCAATGCCTTCGGGAAGTATAGCTTTGATTTTAGGGATGAGCAAAGGATAATGAGTACAGGCAAGAAGGAGGCAATCTATATCTCCATTCTTTTGCAATAACTCCTCTACATACTTTCTCACAAAATAATCTGCTCCCGGATCAAGATGTTCATTGTTTTCAACCAAAGGCACCCACATTGGACAACTCTGCTGGAATACATTAATTTCAGGGAAGAATTTTTTAATCTCTAAAAGGTAAGACTGAGAATTGACAGTTCCCCTTGTTCCCATTACTCCTATTGTTTTAGAATTGGTATAGGCCCCAACAATTTCTGCGGTCGGCCTGATCACCCCCAGTACTCTATGATTTGGATATTTAACCGGAAGTACTTTCTGCTGGATTGACCGCAGTGCTTTTGCTGAAGCTGTATTGCAAGCCAATATCACAAGTGGACATCCCTGCGCAAACAACCACTCTACACACTCTAACGTATATTGGTATACCGTTTCAAAAGAATGGTCACCATAAGGCGAACGGGCATTATCACCGAAGTAAATATAGTTGTATTGAGGTAGCTTCTTGGCTATAGATTTAAATACAGTCAGGCCACCGTAACCAGAGTCAAAAACACCAATAGAATGTTTAGTATCCATTTAAAAAAAAGCGGGACCGGATTTTATCATCCGGTCCCGCAATTTAAATATTTTTACCCAAACCTTTCATTCAGGTCTAAGTCTTATTTCTGTAAATTACTTTTTAGGCGCAGGGGCTGTTGCTGCTGCTGTCAAAGGAATGCCTAATTTAGTCTTTACTAAATTGGTAATATCTTCTCCACCATCCCAGTATACCAAAGCTTGGTTTGCAGTATCAAATACATAAGCAAAACCTTTTTCTTTAGACACAGCTTTAATCGCAGCATCAGCTTTCACTTGAATTGGGTTAAACAACTCTGCATTTTTTGCTTCCATTTCTTGCTGAGCTTTTGTTCTTGCATCAGTGATGCGTTTTTCAAGATCCTGCAATTCAGCACCCTTTGTCTGCAAATCTTTACCTACGGCTTCTTTATTGGCTTCGCTCAAGGTTTTTTCTAAAGCCTGAGCAGCCTGATATTTGCTTTGGTATTCAGCGATCATTTTCTCAATATCAGCAGTTTTTGTTTTATTCAAAGCTTCAAGGGTTTCTTTGGCTTTTTTAACTTCAGGCATCGCTTCAATAATCATAGCTGAATTCAAATGTGCCAATTTTTGTTGTGCACTTGCAACGTTAGCAGTAAACAATAATCCTGCTGCTACAAAAAATGCGTTCATTAACTTTCTCATCTCTATTTTTCTTAATAATTGTTTTTTAGTTTATTTATATTCTTACTGAAGGATTGAACCCGGTTTGTAGCCTAATCTTGTGATTACATCATTGCTGACATCGTAAGTACTGCTTGCATAAATCATCATTGTAGCTTCGCTGCTTTTATCAAAAATAAAATCAAGCAATTTCACTTTCGCAACTTCAGATACAGCTTTCGCAACTTTTGCCTGTATGGGATTCAATAATTTTGTGCGGTTTTGAAAAAGCTCGCCTTCCGGTCCAAAAATCTTACGTTGAAATTCTTTCGCCTGCTTTTCTTTTTCAATAATTTCGTTCTCTCTTCTCTTACGCATATCTTCAGTGAGCAATACCTGATCTGCCTGATAAGTCTTATACATTTTATCAATTTCCGTAAAATTATTATCTACCTGTTGCTGCCATTGCTGAGACAACACATTCAATTGATTTAATGACGATTTATATTCCGGCAAATGTTTCAATATATATTCTGTATCTACATATGCAAACTTTTGTGCAAAGGCACCAAGTCCGGCAAATAATAAAAAGCAAATTAAAAAGTACTTCTTCATTTTCTTAAGCATTAATTAGTTAAATCCACCTAGTTGCTGAGCGATGCTGAAATGGAACTGACCTTTATTGGCATCAGGTAAACCAGGTATCTTATCAAATCCGTAACCATAATCTATTCCCAACAGTCCGAATATCGGTAAAAATATCTTTGCTCCCAAACCTACTGATCTTCTAACATTAAATGGATTAAAATCACTGAATTTGTTCCAGGTATTACCAGCTTCAGCAAATGCTACCACAAAGGCTGTTGCCTGCTGACTTGCAATAACAGGGTATCTTAGCTCCATTACATATTTTGTAAATATTGGGCTTCCTGAGTTCTGAGCAATCGTTGGGTTCGCTCCAACAGGGATTACTGTATTATTAGCATATCCACGCATAGCGATCAATTCCGATCCCTGTAAGAAGTCAAAACCTTGCATACCATCTCCACCTAATTTAAATCGCTCAAAAGCCGACTGTCCAACCTCGCGGTTATATAAACCTAAGAAACCAAACTGAGCCTGAGCTTTTACTACCAATTTTCCTGCCAGTTTCTGGAACCACTGTGATTCAAATTTCCATTTATGGTATTCTGTAAACTTATAACGTTGCTTATCAGACGCGGTTGAATAGTTTAATTTGTTAATTAATGAATATGGAGGAGTAGCTTGAATAGTGAATCTGAAATAAGATCCTTCCGTAGGGAAGATCTGATGATTTCTGGAATCCCTGCTTAGCTCCTGAGTTAAGTTGAAGTTATACGAGGTACCTGAACTGAATAGATATCCCGGATAATTGTTCAAAATATACTGTTGTGCATTAATTGAGTGACTCAACTGGAAATAGTTATCAGGGAAGTTCAATCTTCTACCCAAACTAACAGTGACACCGTTCAAACGTATTTTTTGGAATCTTGAATCCGTTACATCTGCACCATTTGATTGCAATGAAGTAAATGCACTAACTCCAAAACTGATTGGCTTCTTACCACCTAACCAAGGTTCTGAGAAAGAGAAACTGTAAGACTGGTAATACTTACCATTGGTTTGACCACGCAAACTCAATTTCTGCCCATCTCCTTTAGGGAGTGGTTTGTAAGCATCAAGATTAAACAGATTCTTCAACGAGAAGTTATTAAATGTAAGTCCAAGCGTACCGATGATATTACCACCACCGAAACCACCCGACAATTCAATCTGATCCGAAGGTTTTTCTTCTACTGTATATTCGATATCTACCGTACCATCCGCAGGATTTGGTTTAGGAACCGGATTTGTTTTTGACTCATCAAAGTTACCCAGGGCACCAATTTCACGTACCGTACGAATCAGCGCAGCTTTAGAGAACTTCTCTCCTGGCTTAGTCCTGAGTTCTCTCAACACTACCCGGTCATTCGTAATCGTGTTACCCTTAACAGTAATGCGGTTATTAGTATACTGTGGACCTTCATAGATACGCATTTCTAATTCTACAGTATCATTATAGATTTTAGTCTGTACAGGATCTACCTGAAAAGTAAGGTATCCATCATCAAGATAAACGCTGGAAACATCATCTCCGTTAGCACTACCTCTTAATTTCTTTTCTAATTTTTCTTCACTAAATACCTCGCCCTTTTCAATACCCAAAACTCTTTCTAAAGTTTGTGTATCGTATTTTGCATTTCCAACCCAGGTAATATTTCCAAAATAATATTTAGGACCTTCATAAAGATCTATTTTAATACCTACAGCTTTCTCGCTATACTGATAAACGCTATCCTTTAAGATCACCGCATCACGGTAACCATTGTCCTGCATTTTTGCAATTAGTTTAAGTTTATCTTCTTCGTATTTTTCTTTATTAAACTTCCCAGATCCAAACACTTTGTAGAACGCTTGTTGTTTAGTCTTTTTCAGGAACTTTCTCAATTTTGCGGACGAAAAGTCCTTATTACCTGTGAAGTTGATTTCGTGTACTTTAACTTTCCTCCCCTTCTCAATAAATACTTGTAAAACCATACCGTTTTCCATATTAGGATCTGGTTTAGTCTTATAGTCTACAGAAGTAAAGAAATAACCCTTGTCAAGTAAAAACTTCTTAATCGTAGCAGTGGTTGAATTGTATAAATTATCATTTATGATTGCCTTGCCACTTTTTTCATTGATCTTTTCAAGGATATCCGTTTTTTGTGATTTACTTACCCCATTGATCTCAAAAGAAGCCAGACGTGGACGTTCAACTACATCAATATCGAAGAAAACAGAATCACCCTCAATTTTTGTAATGTCAAGTTTTATATCATCAAATAAACCCTGGGCCCACAGAATCTTAATCGCATTGGAAGTTGCTTCTCCTGGCAATGTTATAGTCTGTCCTTTAATAAGCGTTGAAAGCGTTATGATTACGTCTTTTTCCACATGTTTCGTTCCGCTTAATGTTGTTCCACCTATGATGTATTCTTTAGGATTGAAATAATCAAGATCCAACCCATTAACTTTTAAGCTAGGCGGCGTAGGATTTGGCTGAGGACGTGTGATCTGTGCCATTGACGGTAACCCGATCAATAACAATAATATGAGTTGATATATTCTTTTCATTTACAATCTAAAAATCGATGCTAAGTTAATTTAAACACATGTTAAAAAGTGTTAAAAGTAAAATTAGTTCAATTGTTCACTAATTTTACCAAAGCGGCGTTCGCGTTTTTGGTAGTCTACAATAGCCTCAAACAAATCTTCTCTTCTGAAGTCGGGCCACAACGTATCTGTAAAATACAGTTCGGTATATGCCATTTGCCAAAGCAAAAAATTACTTATTCTATGTTCGCCACTTGTCCTGATCATTAGCTCAGGATCAGGAATATTTAATGTTGTTAACTGAGCCGCAAAATTCTCTTCATTAATCTCATCTATACGAAGACTTTGATCCTTAACAAGCTGAGCCAATTTTTTTGCTGCTTCTATCAGCTCCCATTTTGCACTGTAACTTAAAGCAAGTGTCAAGGTACAACGTGTATTACCCGCCGTTTTATCCATAGCACTTTTTAAATCTTCAATACATTTTTGTGGGAGAGAGGCAATATCACCTATAGCATTCAGCCTGATGTTATTTTTTGTAAGCGTTGCTGTTTCCTGATTTATGGTAGAGATCAATAATTCCATTAAAGCATTAACCTCTTCAATAGGTCTGTTCCAGTTTTCGGTAGAAAAAGCGTAAACTGTAAGGTGCTTTATTCCTATATCTGCACAGCCTTCCACAATGTCCTTCACGGACAACACACCACTTTCATGACCAAAGTGCCTGAATTTACCCTGATTTTTTGCCCATCTTCCATTACCATCCATGATGATTGCAATGTGCTCTGGCAAGCGTGTAACGTCAATTTGTTCTTTAAATCTCATTAATTCTGTGCAAATATGCCTAAAATGTATAACATTTTTGGGACACAAAGGTATAAGATATGCCAATACCTACAAACATATATGTATCTCTTTTTCTAAAATCACCTCTCTGTGTACTAGGAGCCCCATAACCAGCAACCTCGGAAGGATTGGAAAGCATTTGCCTGATTAATAAATTATTATCAGTCGGCCAGTTCGAATTATTCGGATTCGGATATTTGGTACTCACATCATCAAGATAATCTGTATAAGCGGTCCGGTATCCAATCTGGGTAAATAACCCCCAATTTTCCTTTAATCTAAATTTCATACCAACACCATAAGGAACAGTTAACGCATAATTCTTATAGGGTTCTGCCTGTCCTTCTGTTTTATAAAATCTCAGTTTATAGGTTTCATCACCTAGTATAGAGTTTTTTGGATAACTTGCTTTTGGGCTAAAGAAAACGCCACCTATACCAGCGTAGATATAAGGACTAAATCCTTTAGTCCCTCCTCCGGCAAAATATTCCAGAAAATTAAAATCTACCTGAAGACTCACTTCATTTAATCCCGTATTGAAATTTAATCCCCTATTTCTAAAATCTTCATTGTATGATTTAAGATCATCGGCCTTTATTTTACCATAGGTGTAGTGAGCGCCAAGAGCCCAATAAGGGTCAAAATTTATTTTCACATAACCACCGGCAGAAACACCACTTAATTTTAGGGGTTTCGTTTGATTCAGGTCTCCAAGATAACCCGCCCCACCGCCATGGATACCAAGCTCCCATGTCTGAGCTTTTGAATTCACGCCAAACAGGGAAAGCAGAAAAAGGTAAAATAATGGTCTTTTATATTGCATTCTAGTAATTCCGGGTATCAATGCCCCAAAGTAATTTATTCCTTAACGTAGTTAAATAGCTTTCATTGTTCAAACGAATAAGATTCACGTGAAAAGCAGCTTTATGCAGCGTCACCTTTACGGACCGGTCTACAGTCTCAGTTCGCGAATCACAGGAAACCAGGAATTTCGAACTCCTGGCCTCTATCTCGAATGTCAAAGAGACATCATCAGGAATAATAACAGGACGCACATTCAAATTATGAGGGGCAATTGGTGTAATTACAAAATTCTGAGAGCTTGGATAAATGATTGGGCCACCGCAGCTTAGAGAATAAGCGGTAGATCCAGTGGGAGTAGCAATAATTAATCCATCTGCCCAATATGAGTTTACAAATTCATTATTCATATAGGCATGGATGATCATCATCGCTGAATTATCTCTTCTGTGAATTGTCACATCATTAAGTGCAAAGTTCTCGTCACCAAACAATCCTTGTTTAGATTCCAGATTTAGCAGGCTTCGTTTATCCAACGAATATTCCTTATTTTGCAGCGCTTGTATGGCTGTTTTGATTTCGTCCTTATTGATACTTGCTAAAAAACCAAGTCTTCCAAAGTTGATCCCTATCACTGGAATTCCAGAATCACGGACTAGAGATAGCGTATCCAATAAAGTACCATCTCCTCCCAGACTGATCAAAACATCTGTCTTATTTAATAATTCTCCATGGCCTGAAAAAACCTCGATATTAATTGGAAGCTTAATCTTATCTTTTATGAAATCAAGGTATTTTTTGTAAACCAAGATTGGCGTTTGGCTCGACTCAAGAACATTAAATACTTCCTGCACATAGGGCAAAACACTGTTATTGAATTCTCTACCGTAAATTGCAATCTTCATTAAGTTATGTTGGTTTTGTAAGCTATGTTATTTTTTTATCAGATATTTATCAATATAGCGTACAAAAATAGGAATTAAACATTTAAGTAATTCATAAATGAATTAAACCTGTCTTCGGTCCCATTATCTGAGATTGTACTGTTAAAGACTGCCTTAACCTGATAATTATAGCGTTCAAAAGAAGCGATAATACCCGAGAGATCTGTCTTATTGATCTTTAACGTAACCTCCAGTTTAGTAGAATCAGGGAAAGACTGTACATAAGACGATAGTACCTGCGCATTATCCGCTTCAACTATTTGAGCCATATGTGCCAGAGAATTATTTCGGTTACTGATTTCAAGTACGATAATTCCCCCGTATTCTTTAACAGCATAAATATTAGAAGTATATTCGAGCAGGTTATTAATCGATATCAAACCCAGGTAATTTTTTTTATAATCCAGAACAGGTACAACAGAAAGATGCAATTGATTAAATAGCCTGATGATATCGTAAACGTGCGCATCTTCGTAAACAAATGGATTCAAGACAGACAATGACAAGCCTCCTATTGGCTGACTGGCATCTCTGACTTCTATCAATTCTTCTTCAGCAAGCAGTCCTAAAAACTGCGTTTCATTTACAATAGGCAAATGGTACAATTTGAACTCAATCATCCTTTCCAAAGCTTTCTGAACAGAATCAGACGTTTTTAGAGGGGGAATTGAATTGGATATGAGCTCTGATGCAAACATTTATTTAAGTAAAACTCTATTTAAAAATTTCTCCAGGTAACCGTTAAAAACCTCAGGTCTTTCCATCATTGGTGCGTGACCACATAAATCTACCCAATTCAATTCTGAATTCGGCAAAAGTTCATGAAATTCTTCAGCTACTTCTGGTGGAGTTACTTTATCCTGCTTTCCCCATATCAAAGAAACAGGAATAGTTATTCTTGAAAGATCTTTGGCCATATTGTGTCTGATCGCAGATTTTGCTAGTGCCAGTATGCGTATTACCCTCGATCTTTCATTTACACTCTTATACACTTCGTCGACAAGTTCTTTAGTTGCCGTAGCGGGATCATAAAAAGTAAATTCCACTTTTTCACGCACATAATCATAGCTTTCTCTTCTTGGGAAAGATCCTCCAAAGGCATTTTCATACAAACCCGAACTCCCCGTAAGCACAAGCGCCTTCACATTTTCCTGATGCGACGTTGTAAATACGAGTCCGACATGTCCGCCTAAGGAATTTCCAATCAACACTACCTGTCCTAACTTTTTATATTTTATAAATTTGTTGATGTATTTGGATAAACTTCTTACTCCCAACGTGAGGATAGGAAGTTCATAGATTGGCAAAATAGGAACAACAATATGATATTTGTCTTTAAAATGATCTATTACCGGCTCCCAGTTGCTCAACTCACCCATTAAACCATGAAGTAATACCAGGGTCTCACCTTTTCCAGCTTCTATATATTTAAACCCGTCTTCTTCTATTACTTCGTATGTCATATAAATAATTATGTATGGTATGCTACTAAGTTAGTAGACTAAAATTAAATTAATGTAATTTAAAATATTATTTTTAAGAAAAACGGTCAAATTATTATAAATCAGCAGCAGAATTTATGCCAATTGTGATTTAACAATTTCTGCAATCAGTTTTCCATCGGCTTTACCAGCCAGCTCCTTATTCGCCAACCCCATTACTTTACCCATATCTTTAGCTGAACTTGCTCCGGAATTTTTAATAATTACCGAAATCAATTGCTCTATTTCTGCTCTGTCAAGTTGCTTGGGCATAAAGGCACTGATCACCTCAACTTCTTCCTCCTCTATAGTACTCAGATCTTCCCTGCCTTGCTGCTTATAAATATCTGCCGATTCTTTACGTTGTTTAATCAACCTCTGTAAAATTTTCAGCTCTGCTTCTTCAGTGATCTCTTCCGCAGATCCTTTTTCAGTTTTGGCCAACAATAAAGCTGCTTTAATTGCTCTTAAACCTCTTAATCTGGCTTGATCCTTCGCCAGCATAGCCTGTTTTATTTCTTGATCTATTGTATTTGATATCATATAATTCCTTATTTTCTGTCTATAATCGTTCCTGTAGCCTGTGCAGCAGGCATGATTAACATATCATTTATATTCACGTGTGCAGGTCTGCTCACAACAAACCAAATTGCTTCCGCAATATCGTTCGCAACAAGCGGTTCCAATCCATCATAAACTTTTTTAGCCCTTCCTTCATCTCCTTTAAAACGAACTTTGGAAAACTCTGTTTCTACCATCCCAGGGTTTATAGCGGTCACCTTAATGCCATGCGGCAGCAAATCGATTCTCATTCCCTTATTTAAGGCATCAACCGCATGTTTTGTAGCGCAGTAAACATTTCCGTTAGGGTAAACTTCCTGTCCGGCTATAGAACCAATGTTAATAATATGACCGCTCTTTTGAGAAACCATCCAGTTTGAAACAATCCTGGTAGTATACAGCAAGCCTTTCACATTTGTATCTATCATGGTATCCCAATCTGCTACATTCCCCTTATCAATGGGATCCAGACCCTGACTTAACCCAGCATTGTTGATGAGTACATTTACTTTTTTCCATTGGACAGGCAACGTTTCCAATCTATAGGAAAGATCTTCCTGATCTCTGACATCGGCAACGATACGTTTAACCTCGATAGCGTACTTATCTTCGAGATGCTTTGCTGATTCAGCCAGCAACTGCTCTCGTCTTGCAAGCAAAATTAAATCATAACCCTGAGCTGCAAACAAGTGAGCGCAAGCAGCCCCAATACCCGAAGTAGCTCCTGTAATTAATGCAATCTTTGACATCCTTGATTTTATTTATTGAACAAAGCTATAATTTTTTTGAAAGCTACAGCTACTCAAAAAATAAACTGAATGTAACGTGACGTAACATGAGTTTGTCTATGGGCGCCGCATAACGATTAGGCTCGTCTTTCAGAACACTATTTAAAGAATAAGATAACTTAAGCTCCGGAGACATCTTAAAATACTCGAAATAGAGATCAAATCCCAAACCAGTTTCATAAGAGATAAAGCTCCGTTTATTGTTTAAAAATTTCTCGGCAGGATCAGTTACCAGATCATTGTTTGTTTTCTTTTTTGAAGATATATCTGTCGAATATTTTGCACCCCCCAGGATATACGCCCTGAAATTATTTCTTCTGTTTGATTTTATCTTCAATCCCAGCGGAAATTCAACAAGTGTTGACTGCACTTTTTTTTCAATATCAAATTTGGATTCTGTGAACTGATAGGACATAATCCGATCATTAAATACCAATATTGGTGTAAACCTCACATCTGCATTTTCACTGATCCGCTTATTTACCACAAAACCAATCCCAAATCCCGCAGATGGTTTCGATGATATTGCAATTAACGGTGAGGTCATAACTGTAGGATCAACGTCTGGATACGGATTCCTCCAATCACTCTTCTTTAAGATTTTATATTCTGAGGACAGGTATTGAAAGGTAAAACCAAAGTGTATGTTATCATCATCTACACCGCCTCCCCAATTTTGGGCTTTCAAAGACACCGATACAAATAAGCATAAAAGAAGTAAGGCGGACTTTAATTTCATTTTGTACCTGTGTAAATTGCACTTATACCAAACGTTAGTCTCCTGTCTTTAGTATTCTCAAACCCTACCTTATCCATGAGAGTTGTAAATTCTTTTCCGTCAGGAAATGCTGAAACAGATTCAGGAAGATAAGTATATGCACGGCTATCCTTAGAAAACATTTTCCCAAGCATAGGAGTAACGTATTTAAAATAGAAATTATAACCTTGTTTAACCGGAAACTTTCTGGGTTTAGAAAACTCAAGAATAACGATCTTCCCTCCTGGTTTTAAAACACGATGCATATCCCTGAGACCTTTTTCCAGATTTTCGTAATTCCTAACGCCAAAAGCGACTGTTATCGCATCAAAATGGTCATCGCTAAAATGCAGACCTTCGGAATCGCCAACCTGAACAGAGAAAATATGCTGTAAATCCCTGTCATGAATTTTTTTTCTGGCTACTTCCAGCATTCCTTCGGAAATATCAACACCAATAATTTTTTCAGGTTGAAGAATTTTTATAGCCTCAAATGCAAAGTCACCAGTACCTGTAGCAACATCAAGCATAATTCTGGGTTGAAGTGACTTTAGTTCTCGTATAGCCTTCTTACGCCAGATAATATCAATTCCCAGGGACATAAAATGATTTAAAAAATCATAAGTTTTAGAAATATTATTGAACATACTGGCAACTTGCTCCTTCTTTGTTGCCGTCTCAGATTGATATGGTGTGATGTTTTCGTTCATGGTGAGCCGCAAAGATAAGTATTGTTGAAAACTAATTTTCTACCTTTGTCAAATGATTATAAAATCAGCAACATTTATTTGCAGCAATACAAAGGTTTCAGCATTGCCTGTAGCCAATATGCCGGAATATGCTTTTATTGGCCGGTCAAACGTAGGAAAGTCCTCTTTGATCAATATGCTGGTTAACCAGCATGGTTTAGCCAAAACATCCCAAAGGCCTGGAAAAACGCAATTGATCAACCACTTTTTAATTAATGAAAAATGGTACATCGTAGATTTACCAGGTTATGGGTATGCCAAGGTTTCCAAAAGCAGCAGGGAAAAATGGGAAAAATTCATACGCAATTACATCACAAAACGCGAAAGCCTTCAATGCGTATTTGTCCTGATAGACAGCCGCCTTGAACCTCAAAAGATAGACCTGGAATTTTGCTGCTGGATGGGTGAAATACAGATTCCATTTGCACTTGTATTTACAAAAGCAGACAAGCAATCCACCGTTAAAACCGATCAAAACGTTGCCTCATTCAAAAAAGCTCTGGGGGGCTGGTTTGAAGAAATCCCGCCTTACTTTGTTACTTCAGCCGAAAAAAATGTTGGAAGAGACAAGGTTTTAGATTTCATAGAGGAAGTTAACCATGATTTTGTAATGCCCATTTTAACTCCAAAAGACGATCAATAGCCATAAACATGAAGAAGTATTTTTCATTGGTGCTCTTTGCACACTCTGTTTTTGCACTGCCATTTGCATTAATAGGTTTTTTCCTTGGCATAACAACCACTGAAAATCCATTCAACTGGATGTTACTTCTGCAGGTGTTGTTATGTATGGTATTTGCCAGAAATGCAGCTATGGCATTCAACAGGTACCTCGATAGAAATATAGACGCTAAAAATCCGCGCACGCAAATGCGGGATATACCAGCAGGAAAAGTATCTGCAAATGAAGCATTGATATTTGTCATCATCAATTGCATACTTTTTATCGCCACAACAGCTTTTATCAATTCCCTCTGCTTTTATTTATCTCCTGTAGCTTTGTTTGTGGTATTGTTTTATAGCTTCACCAAAAGATTCACTGCATTGTGCCATATGGTTCTTGGCCTGGGTTTGTCTCTTGCGCCCATAGGGGCGTATATAGCAGTAACAGGCGTGTTTAATATCGTTCCGGTTCTTTATTCTTTCGCTGTATTGTTTTGGGTAAGTGGCTTTGACATCATTTATGCCTTACAGGACGAAGATTTTGACAAAACTGAAAAGCTTCATTCTATACCTGCGGCAATGGGCATTAAAAATGCACTAAAACTATCAGTGGTACTTCATGTTTGCTCAGCACTATGTGTGATATTACCTGTATTTTTCACTTCTTTTAGCTACTTCTATTATCTGGGAATAGCTTTCTTTTGCTTTATGCTTATTTACCAGCACTTACTGGTTAAACCAAATGACATCAGCAAGGTGAACCGCGCATTCGCAACTACCAACGGATATGCTTCCGTAGTTTTTGCAGCCTGCTTTCTGATCGATGCTTTTCTGAGAACCAATTTTAATTTTTAACGACTATGATTAACCTGACCATACCTAAAAAGAAAAGAAATTATATCCCCCAGGACCTTCAAATCAAATGGGATAATCTGGAACCAATATTAAATGAACTACTGGTTCGCCCCATAGAAAACGTAAACGAGCTTGAACAATGGCTAAAAGATAAAAGCGAACTGGAAGCGGCATTGGAAGAAGATTTTGCATGGAGGTATATTAAGATGAGCTGTGACACAGCCAATGAAAGTCTCGTAAAAGATTTTCAATATTTTGCTACGGAAATAGAACCAAAAATTTCTCCTGTTGCAAATCAGCTAAATCAAAAGTTCAATGACAGTCCGTTTATTGATGAGTTGGATCATGACAAATACTTTGTTTTCATAAGGGCCATTAGAAAAGCTATTGAGATTTACCGTGAAGAGAATGTTGAACTGCTCACCAAGCTGCAGGTAACACAGCAAAAGTACCAGTCTATCACCGGAGCGATGAGTGTGACTATTAATGATCAGGAGTATACACTGGAACAAGCTGCTAATTTCATAAAGGACCCAAATCGTGAAGTCAGACAACAGGCATGGGAGACGATCCAGCAACGCCGGTTGGTGGACAAAGACGAATTAAACATTCTTTTTGATGAATTGGTTGCCATGCGTCATCAGGTTGCATTAAATGCAGGCTTTGAAAATTACAGGGATTACATGTTTCAGGCATTAGGGAGATTTGATTATACACCTCAGGACTGTTACCATTTCCATGAAGCGATTGAGAAACAAATTGTTCCCATTTTAAAAGAACAGGCTGCCAGTCGTGCCGAATCTCTGGGAATCGAAGTGCTGAAACCTTGGGATATGGACGTAAGTACTACCGGAAAACCCGCATTAAAGCCATTTAAAGATGGCGCTGACTTAATCGACAAAAGCATAGATTGCTTCAATGCGATCAATCCTCAGCTTGGACAAATGCTGGCCACAATGAAAGCCAATAATCTTTTTGATGTAGAAAGCAGAAAGGGTAAAGCGCCGGGCGGCTACAACTATCCCCTTGCAGAAACAGGTGCCCCTTTCATTTTTATGAACTCAGCAAACTCTTTGAGAGACCTGACAACAATGGTCCACGAAGGAGGTCATGCAATACACACTTTCCTAACAGCAAACCTGGAATTAAATGATTTCAAACATTGTCCATCAGAGGTAGCTGAACTGGCTTCAATGAGTATGGAGCTTATTTCTATGGACAACTGGCACATTTACTTCAGTAATGAGGAAGATCTTATTCGTGCTAAAAAAGAACAGTTGGTAGACGTGCTTAAAACACTGCCTTGGGTTGCCGTAATCGATCAGTACCAACATTGGATTTACACAAATCCAGGACACAATGCAGCAGATAGAGAGGAAGCTTTCAAACAGATTTACGCACGATTCGGAGCAGGATTTACGAACTGGGATGGATTAGAAAAAGAATTTGGTAATGTATGGCAGAAACAGCTGCACCTCTTTGAGGTTCCCTTCTATTATATTGAATATGCGATTGCCCAACTTGGGGCGATTGCCATATGGAAAAATTACAAGGAGAATCCAGAGAAGGCTTTGCAGCAATACCTGGCAGCATTAGCCTTGGGCTACAGCAAACCCATCAATGAGATTTACGAAACAGCGGGCATTAAGTTTGATTTTAGCCTGAGTTATGTTGAACAACTTGCTACTTTCGTGAAAGATGAATTACAGAAATTAGGTTAAGTTTACAACTTAATTTTTAAGTTTGAATACGACAACCTTAACCTAACACAACAATGTATGTTTGAAAAGCTTTTCAGAAAAAAATCAATTACCAAAATATTAGAAGATGCTGAAAAGGGATATGGAGAGCACGGAACATCTTTACATAAAACACTTGGAGTAAGGGATCTTACTGCATTTGGTATTGCTGCCATTATCGGTGCAGGTATTTTCAGCACCATAGGAAAGGCGAGTGCAGACGGAGGTCCGGCAGTTATATTTCTTTTTATTTTTACGGCCGTAGCATGTAGTTTTGCAGCCTTTGCATATGCTGAGTTTGCCTCAATGGTTCCTGTATCGGGTAGTGCATACACATATTCTTATGTGGCTTTTGGCGAATTGGTAGCCTGGATAATAGGCTGGTCATTGATCATGGAGTACGCTATTGGCAACATAACTGTCGCCATATCCTGGTCCGATTACTTTACGGGATTACTCTCTTCCATTCAGATTCCAGCCCTAAACATAAAAGGCATCTATCTTCCCGATTGGATGACCATGGATTACCTAACAGCTTTTAACGGGCATAAGCACGCCGAAGCATTGCTAAATGCAGGAAAAAGCTTTGCAAATTTAGATGAGGCTACCAGAATCGCAAACAATGCCTGGATTACCGCCCCGCGAATAGGCAACTTTCACCTTGTAGCGGATCTTCCGGCACTTGGGATTATTATTTTTATTACCTGGCTTGTTTACAGGGGGATGAAGGAATCCAGGAATGCAAGTAATGCAATGGTGATCGTTAAGCTTGCTGTTATCCTATTGGTGCTCTCTGTGGGGATTTTTTATGTAGACACCAGCAACTGGAATCCTTTTGCTCCTAATGGGGTCTCAGGAGTCTTGAAAGGTGTTTCGGCAGTATTTTTTGCCTATATAGGCTTTGATGCCATATCGACGACTGCGGAAGAATGTAAAAACCCACAACGGGATCTCCCGCGGGGGATGATGTGGGCCATCATCATTTGCACAATTCTATATGTTGCTATTGCTCTTGTCTTAACCGGGATCGTAAACTACAAACTCCTAGCCGTTGGTGATCCCCTTGCGTTTGTCTTTGACCAGATAGATCTAAAATTAATGAGCGGCATTATTGCCGTAAGTGCAGTTTTTGCGATGGCCAGTGTTCTTTTGGTATTTCAAATGGGGCAACCCAGAATATGGATGAGTATGAGCAGAGATGGTCTGTTACCAAAGTCATTTTCCAGGATCCATCCTAAATATAAAACACCTTCCTTTGCGACGGTAGTTGTTGGATTTGTCGTTGCCATTCCTTCCCTTTTTATGAACCTGACCATTGTAACTGATTTATGTTCCATAGGTACCTTGTTTGCATTTGTCCTGGTATGTGCCGGTGTGCTTGTTTTACAAAACAAACCAGACATTAAGAGAGGAAAATTTAAGATTCCTTATCTCAATTCAAAATTCATTGTCCCTGTAATGTTTATCGGATCTATACTTTTTGCTTTTACAAACTACAAAACAGAGACGACAGCTTTCATACTGAATAAGCCAAAAATATATGAACCTGTTAGCTTTATCACTTCATTAAGTACTCCTGAATTGAACACAATTAAAGAAGAAATAAAAGCCGTTAAGATCAAACAAGGAATATTAAATACTAATGTAGACGCAGAGGCCTACCTCAATAAGCTATCCCAATCACAGTACGAACAATTCCTGAATAACTCATCTGTTGACTATAATAAAAAATATGAAACAGGTTGGGGATTGTTTAAACATAAAATACCTATGTGGATATTTCTGATGATTTGCGTTGTAATCAGTTATTATTGTGTTACAAAGAACTTATCGCTCATTCCTGTACTCGGCCTGATCAGTTGCCTGTACATGATGTGTGAACTGGGGATATCAAATTGGATAGGCTTTGGAATTTGGCTTATAATAGGCCTGGTCGTTTACTTCCTTTATGGTTTTAAACACAGCAAGCTCAATCTTCAAAGCAATCCCCAATAAGGATAAAAAGCCTCTCACCTAAACAAGAAATATAATAGTCAGGCTTGAAAACCACATAAATGTGATAGGACTAACAAAACCAGTCTACCGCAATATAAATTGTAGAAATAAATACCCAATAAATCAATTTTTTGAGGAATAAACTATTTTTTTAAAAAATATTCTACAATTTGAGAATTTTTCTCTACATTAGATAGTATTAAAACCTAACAGGATTTCCTGTTAAAATTGCCCTCCTAATTATCCCTATAAAATTGTTGGTCGGACGACCGCAATAAAGGCTCCGCCCGGAGCCTTTTTTTATGAACTATACTGGCAGCCTATTCAACTCAATGTCATCAGGCGTAACAAATATCAATGGCACCTTTTCTACATCAACATAACTGGAATCTAATCCGAAACTACGTTCTTCAGAAAGACTAAGCCGCTTCAATACAAAATAATAATCCATGATGGTCCGCTCATAGAAGCTAAGTTTGGAAAATTTAGACAAATGCTTCTCCAACAATACAAACCTAAAATCCCCTGCTATTTTATGCTTATTGAGAGAAGTATACTGACTTGTAATATCCACCTCGCCATTCTTCACCAATTCTTCTATGACTTTTCTGTAAAGCAGATTTACCCTTTGCTCAACCCTAAACCCGAGTTTAAAATCGATGCGTATCAATTTACCTGGAATAAGAAATTCAACTTTATAATCCCGGGTATACGGTTCATCCACCACATCAACATGAACCAACCAATATATATCTGCCCTTTTGGGTTCTTTTTGGATAATCGAATAAATAATCTTTGATTCTATTTCGGTTTTAAAATTCGCACTGGTAAGGTAAACCAGCTGTGAAGAATACTTAGGGACAGAGATGTCATTACTCAATTCGCTGATAATCGGATAATAATCTTCAATCTCGACATATTTTACAAAGCGGTTTTTAATCTTTCTCGCAACATACCAGCTCCACATTACAGTAAACAACGCCATCCCTATCATCACAGTTACCCATCCTCCATGAAAGAATTTCGCCATGTTACCAATCAAAAACGTCAACTCCAAGACACCATAGATCATCAGAAAAATCACAATGGCATACAATGGAATCTTTTTACGTTTCATATAGGCCGCAATGAGTATGGTAGTAGCAAGAAAAGTAAGATTAATGGCTAGGCCATAAGCTCCCTCCATTGCTCCTGAACTTTTAAAAATCAGCACAATACCCAGACATCCCGCCCATAGTATCCAGTTAATCGAAGGGACGTAAATTTGTCCTTTTTGATTACTGGGGTAATTGATTCGAACCTTCGGCCAAAGATTCAGTCTCACGGCCTCAGAGATCAGTGTAAAAGACCCCGTGATCATAGCCTGACTGGCAATAACAGCCGCACAGGTGGCAAGCGCCACCATAAACAACAAGTACTGAGCCGGTACAATTTCGAAAAACGGATTAAGTGAGGAATCATAATTCCCATGCTTAAGCACCCATACACCCTGTCCCAGATAATTAAGGATCAGCATCGTTTTTACAAAAATCCAGCTCACCCTTATGTTCTTTCTACCGCAATGCCCCATATCTGAATACAATGCCTCAGCCCCGGTTGTACACAGAAATACTCCTCCTAATATCAACAATGCCATAGGGTTATTAATGAGAAGATTGACCGCATAATACGGATTCAAGGCCCTAAGAATACTAAAATCCTGTAAGACAAAGAGCAACCCTAAAACCCCCAGCGTACCAAACCAGAGGAACATAACCGGCCCGAATAACTTACCTACCAAATCAGTCCCGAATTGTTGAATGATGAATAAAACTGTAATAATGGCAATAACTATAGGAATAACCTGAACATTAGGGAATTTCAATTGTAACCCCTCTATAGCCGAGGTTACAGTAATACTAGGCGTAATAATCCCATCTGCCAGCAATGCACAGCCACCAATTACGGCTGGTATTACCAACCATTTTGCATTCTTTCTCACCAGTGAATAAAGTGAAAAAATACCACCCTCCCCTTTATTATCAGCCCTTAATGTGATTACAACATACTTAACCGTGGTCTGCAGGGTTAAAGTCCATATGATACAGGAAAGCGCACCAAGCACAAGATTTGTATCAATGTTTTGGCCTCCATTTACAACTGCATTAAAAATAGCTTTAAGAGTATATAATGGGGATGTTCCTATATCTCCGTAAACAATACCTAAACTAACCAGTAGTCCACCGGCCGTGAGGGCGTTTAATTTCTTTTGACTCGTCACTTTTCAATTTAAATTAGGCGATAAAATTACAGTAATTATGCACTATAAATGCAATATCGACAGGTTTTTAATCTTTTAAAGAGTTAAAAAACTCAATAAACCAGCACTCACAAACGCTAGAACCTGTTAAATATTGTTAAATATTTATTTAATGAACAAAATCATTGATTTTTTTGTTTTATTATTTATATTTTTGGCAATATCCAAACATGAGCAAGAACCATAGAATAGCGTTTCTCCTGAATATCTTTTGCATAATATGCATCAGTGTTTTCGGCAGCGCCAATGTTTTTGCCCAAAAGCCAGATAGCTCTATCAATTCGATCAGATCTAAAAGGATCAATAAAACACCTCAGATTAAAGTCAACATTCCCACTTATAAGCCTAAATACAATCTGGGCTTCATTCAGTATAGTGATATTATATCCAGCGCCAAGACCATCACCCAGGCACCCGCTAAGCAAGACAAAATTCTTTCTGTAATAAAAGTTTATCCGAATCCGGTCGACGACCAGATCAATTTATTACTGAGACTGGATAAAGAATCAAATCTTTCTGTCAAGATTATGGACCTTCTGGGAAATGAGGTAGTGACACTTTCAAATGAACGAATTTCGTCCGGAGAACAAACTAAAAGCTACACCATCCCTAATCGCCTCAATACAGGAATCTACTTCCTTAAAATCGTTGCCGGAAATGAGACGGTAGTAAAACGCATATCTGTTTTATAATTTCATTATTACTATTTATGCCTCTCGTCATGCTGAATTTATTTCAGCATCCCGCACTTGCTATTCCGCTTTTCTCTTCCGGGATCCTGACCTCGAAAGAAGCTGCGAAGCAAACCAAGCCCTTCAGCTCAGCGAAGGTAAATAAATTCAGGATGACGATCGGTTTAAGACAACTCAAATAACGACCGTCTCAGTATTCTTTCTTATTTTTGTGTATGAAGATAATTGCAATCGGACGTAACTATGCAGCACACGCAAACGAGCTCAATAACCCTATCCCCGAAAATCCTGTCATATTTCTTAAACCTGATACTGCAGTATTAAAAGACAACAAGCCTTTTTATATTCCCGATTTCTCATCTGACATACACTACGAGCTTGAAGTAGTTTTGAAAATATGCAAAGAAGGGAAACACATATCAGAGAAATTTGCCTCAAAATATTACGAGGAGATTGGTCTTGGCATCGACTTCACAGCAAGGGATATACAATCTAAACACAAAGAGAAAGGCTTACCCTGGGAACTTGCAAAAGCATTTGACAATTCTGCAGCCATTAGCAATTTCATTCCAAAAAGTGAAATTTCCGATTTACATGATTTACAGTTTGAGCTAAAAGTAAATGGAGAAAGCAGACAAAATGGAAATACTAAAAACATGCTGTTTTCATTTGACTTCATCATTTCATTTGTATCCAGGTATATTACCTTAAAAAAGGGCGACCTCATCTTTACCGGCACTCCCGAAGGAGTTGGAAGAGTTCTGCATGGAGATAAACTTGAAGCCTCTATGGAGGGCATTCAATTACTTAGTTTTGATATAAAATAACTTTAATGATCCGATTTCTTTTAACATTTACCGTCTTAATCACATACACATTAACTGCTCAAAGCCAACAAATATTCAGCAACAGTAAATATCCACTTGTTGATTTTAGAGCTCCTTTAGACATAGTTCCACCTGCACTTGCTGGCTCTTTTGGTGAGTTAAGAGCCAATCACTTTCATTCTGGAATGGACTATAGGACTAATCAACGTGAAGGGTATCCGGTCTATGCTATTGCAGATGGCTACATTTCAAGATTGCGTGTTCAGAATAGCGGTTTTGGTCTTGCGCTTTACATCAACCACCCAAATGGTTATACTTCTGTGTACGGCCACTTACAGCGATTTGGCGCAAAAATAGCTCAACAAGTTAAGTCTCTGCAGTACCAGAAGAAATCTTACGAAATTGATGAATTTCCGAATTCCCTGCTGATACCCGTGCGAAAAGGAGATGTGATAGCTTACACTGGAAATACCGGGAGTTCTGGTGGCCCGCACCTGCATTTTGAGATCAGGGATACAAAAACTGAAGCTACAATAAATCCGCAGCTCTTCGGCCTGGATATCCCCGACAACATCCCTCCTGTCATTTATTCAATGTATATATACCGTTTAAACAAAAAAGCTTTCAATGAAGCCATTCCAAAACAATATTTCCAGGTAACAGGGGCAAATGGTAATTACAGGCTCAACAAAGTAAACACCATCAACCTCAGCGGAGAGGTTGGTTTCGGCATTGTAGCGACTGATAAACACAATGGTGCTTCCGGAACCAACGGCGTGTACTCAATAGAACTTGAATTAGACGACAAACCAGTATATACTTCCGCACTGGAAAGATTTCAGTTTGAAAACAGCAAAGCTATCAACTCTCATATCGATTACCCAACTTATATCACAACAAAAAAAAGCATACAAAAAAGCTTTGTTGATCCAGGTAACCCTCTTCAAATTTATAGCAACTTAATAAATAACGGCCGTATTGAATTTACCGATGGAAAGATTCATAAGCTTAAGTATACTATCACAGATGGCAAAGGAAATAAAAGTATACTTTCATTTAATGTTCAATCAGATGCAAAAGCAATCATCGAGGCTCCACAGGCTTCCGCTGGTTCAACCATTTATGCCTACAACAACCTAAATGAGTTTAATACAGCTGAAGTAAAAGTAATTCTCCCAAAAGGAACATTATATAACGACCTCAACTTTCAATATAAGAAACTAACTAAACCTGCCGTCAATGCTTATTCTGCGGTACACCAGATCCACAACAATCTGACACCTCTTCATACTGGTTTCGAAATATGGATAAAAGCAGACAGCACCTTAAATAAATATAAAGAAAAGGCCCTGATCGTAAATACAGGAAGAGGATCGCAAGGTGGATATTTTGAAAATGGTTATGTAAAAGCCAAGCCCAGAACTTTTGGCAGTTACTTTATCTCCATTGATACCATACCACCAACCATAATTCCTGTAAATATCGCTGATGGGAAAAACATGAATGGAATCTCGAAAATGTCATTTAAAATAAGAGATAACCTTTCAGGAATAAAAAGCTTCAATGGCTATATAGACGGCAAATGGATATTAATGGAATTTGACACAAAAACAGCCTCATTATGGCATACTTTTGATGAAAAAACAACTTCAGGAAAACACACCCTTGAGGTCATTGTTTCGGACATGAAAGACAACAACAAAAATTATTCAATTACTTTTTATAAATAACCTCATGAGTGAATTAAAAGAAGGCCAGAAAGCTCCTGATTTTTCCGCGAAAGATCAAAATGGAGATACCATATCCTTAAGCCAGTTTGCAGGCAAAAAAGTAGTACTTTATTTCTATCCAAAAGATGATACTCCGGGATGTACAGCCGAAGCGTGTGATTTTAGGGACAATTACCAGGGTCTGACAGCTCAGGGCATTGTTGTCCTCGGCGTAAGTGTAGATGATGAAAAATCACATCAGAAATTTGCTGCAAAATACAGTCTGCCATTTACTTTAGTTGCCGACCCTGATAAAAAAATAGTTGAAGCTTACGGGGTATGGGGCGAAAAGAATATGTATGGTAAAAAATATATGGGAACCAACAGGACTACTTTTATAATCGATGAAAATGGAGATATTTCACATATTGTCAAGAAAGTAGACACCAAGAATTCAACAGCACAAGTGCTGGAACTGCTGGCAAAAAAATAGTGCTGAAACCAAAATCAGCTGCAGGTTCTTAGAACTTGCAGCTGCTATAGTGTTTAAATCTGCTGCTCCGTCCTTACCAAAAACTGGATTTTCTCATACAGTTCCGCAGCCCTGAATGGCTTCGATATGTAGTCATTCATCCCTATTGACATGCATTTTTCATATTCACCTTTAATGGTATGTGCGGTCATGGCAACTATGGGCACAAACCTTTTATAGGAATCTATTTTACGTATTTGTATAGTAGCTTCATAACCATCCATTTCTGGCATCTGCAAGTCCATCAATATAATATCAAAATCAGCCCTATTATACTTATGTAAAGCAATTTTCCCATTTTCAGCAACGGTGGTATCATAACCATGCTTATGCAATAATTTAAGCACCAGCAATTGATTAATTGCATTGTCCTCTACAATAAGAACCTTTATCCCTTTACCGTCTTTCCTGTTATCTTCATTTTGGCGCGAATTCTCTTCTATTCCTTTTTCATTTTCAGATAAATTCTGCTTTGAAAAAGGCATACTAAAATAAAACTCCGACCCTTTCCCCAAAATGCTATCCACCGATATTTTACCACCCTGTAGGGTTACGAGTTGCTTTACAATACTTAAACCTACACCCGTTCCTCCAAATTTGCGCGACATGCTATTTGTCCCTTGTTCAAAGACATCGAAGATCTTTTCTATTTTCTCTGATGGTATACCTATACCTGTATCTTTAATTCTAAACTCTACCAGAACATGGTTTAAATCCTCTTTAAGTTTTGCCGCAGAAATTACAATGCCGCCCCGTTCTGTAAACTTGATCGCATTTGAGGTCAGATTCAATAGAATCTGAGTAAGTCTAACAGAGTCACCATAGAGTATTTTCGGTATATCTTCATCAATCGAATACGTTAAACCTACCTTTTTAAACCTGGCATTCGGTTCTGTAAGCATAAAGATCGACTGGATCGTTTCGTTC
Organism: Pedobacter frigoris; assembly: GCF_032678645.1. GTDB lineage: Bacteria > Bacteroidota > Bacteroidia > Sphingobacteriales > Sphingobacteriaceae > Pedobacter > Pedobacter frigoris_A. The sequence goes on along the minus strand of NZ_JAVTSP010000005.1, from coordinate 20,914 downwards.
AGATTAAATGGCAAAATCATAAAATTAATTTCGCCGGTTCCTATCCTGGAGAAGTCCAGGATATCATTAAAAGTCATCAGTAAATGATCGCCTGATTTAATGATCATTTTGATGGACTCCTGCTGATCCTTATCATTTAGTGATTCCTCTAAATGCCTGGCAAATCCGAGGATTGCATTCATTGGCGTACGAATCTCATGACTCATATTAATTAAAAAATGCTGTTTGGCCTTTTCTGACTGCTCTGCCCGTTCCTTTTCCCTAATTAAATGTTTTTCAGTAAGCTTTAGGTCTTTGATATTTTTATACAGCGTATCAGCCATATCATTAAATGCAGTCGCAAGAATACCTATTTCATCTTTGGAGTAAACCTCTACGCGACTTCTCAGTTCACCTCTTTTTATTCTTTCTGCTCCTGCGGCAATGGCATCAAGTCCTTTTCTAAGATTCTTATTAATAGATATCGCAATCAGTATGATACTCAAACCTATCGCCAATGACGCCGCTAAAACCAATTCCAGCATCAATTCTGTCAGCGCTGGCGACCATAGTACACAAATTTCTATAGTTACCAATAACGCTGTAAAACCAATTGCAAAAAACAGTTTCTTGGAGATAGAAATATCATTCAGTCTCCTGCGTAAGTTGGAAATGAACATAATAATGCGTTAAATTATGCAACCCTATTTCTTTACATGTAGATAAAAATAGGTTTTTGCTACTAAATCCGCTTTTATTAAGGCTGTTCATTTCGTTCAACTGTCGCCAACCAAAATATCTTCAAAAAATTAAGGGGTGATCCTATTCGAATCACCCCTTAATAACTATAAATTTATCTAGGAATTAACCTCTTGATTTAACTTTATGGCCGGCTGATGCAAAATAAACGATATATAAATAAGCTGGGATCATCGCATATAAAAATGCATGTTGAAAATCGATGTGTAATTTATCTTTCATAAAACCATACAGCAAAGGCCAAACCGCCCCTCCTGCAATACCCATAATCATAATGGCCGAGCCGGTTTTGGTAAACCTGCCGAGGCCTTTAATACCTAGAGGGAAAATAGCAGGCCACAATAATGAATTGGCCAGACCTAGCAAAGCTACAAACCAAAAGGAAATTACTCCACTAGTAAATACTGAAAGTACGGTAAATAAAATACCCACACTTGTACAAACCCTAAGTGCCGCTTGCTGACTGATGAATCTTGGTATCGTAATGATCCCTATTAAATAACCTACCAACATAAATCCTAAAGTAAATGCCGTAGCATTGTCTCTAAATACCTGAGGTACTGCACCCAGTTCCCTTGCATACGTTCCAATGATATCTCCTGCCATAACCTCTACAGCCACGCAAAAGAAAATCGCCAGCGATCCTAAAAACAAATGCGGATAACTGAATATGGTTTTAGAACTATTCGAAGCCTTTTCATTAACATCTTCCTCTTCAGTATTTACTTCAGGCAGACTAACAAACTTAAGGCCTATTGCAAACACTGCCAGCATAATTGCCAATGCGATATACGGTGCATGAAGCTGATCTAACAATTCATTTAAGATCGTTTGTTTCTCCACTTCAGTTGTAGCTTGGACCAGACGTGCCTCAGCTGCATTTGCACCTTTTAAAAGTAGGCTACCAAGTACAATCGGTGCAATCATCCCCGCTGCTTTATTACAAAAACCGGCTATTGCTATACGTTGCGCAGCACTATCAATTGGCCCGATGATACTTAGATAGGGATTCACCGCAGTTTGCAGCAAAGCCATACCAGAACCCTGCACAAAAATTGCTGTTAAGAATAAAACATAACTACTTTTTTCCGCTGCCGGAATAAATATCAAAGATCCTACCCCTAAAACTACCACACTCAGCACTAAACCATTATGAAAGCCGATCTTCTTAAGTATCCATGAACTCGGAATTGCCAGGAAAAAGTAAGCAATATATGAGGCAAAGGTTACCAGAAATGCCTGTAAGTCACTGTCCAGATCAAATGCCTTTTTTGCGAATGGAATTAAAGAGCCATTAGCCCATGTTATAAAGCCTAAGATGAAATAAAACGCACAGCATATCACCATTGTAAATACAGGTGTTCTGTTTTGAGGTTGGATTTGGTTCATTAGTTGGTTTAGATTTAATTTTGTAAGGTGCTCAGTTTTTAAGCTACTAAAAACTTCAGACGCTAAAGTATAAAAATATAAACAAGATCAAATCTACTTTTTCTACGCAAACGTTTGTCTAAAAAACTTCTTACAATATAAATCCATAAATTCTATCCAATACCCTTCACACATATAGCTTTTGTTCTTTTTCCACAAAGTAACTGATCCGCTTAGTAGCTCCCGTTTCTTTCCTAATCACCTCCTTGCCATTACTTTTGAGCTCCTTTTGCTCATACACTTCAAAATGCTTTGACAATTCATTTTTTTTCCTCCATTTGAGAAAGTCAAAACTATAAATCCTGCATTCCTTTATAATTTTTTTCAGCTTTTCTTCAGGTATCTTTTCAATAATGCTTTCCGGATGCACTTTGCTTCGGTACAATACTTCATTCTTGATGATATTTCCCACTCCGGCAAAAATATTCTGATCTAAAAGTACGTCACAGATTTTCTTGCCGCTCAGATTTTTTATTTTTTGAAGTGCTTTCGATGGATTCCACTGATCGCCCATCACATCTGCCTCCCAATCATAAACCTCATCTAAAGGCTGATCAATACGTTTAACCGTACACACGTAGAAATAAACATCATCATCATTAAAATGCAATGCTATTTTTGGATTTACCCGTTTTGGTTTGTGAAACTGATAGCTGCCAAACAATCCAAAGTGAATCCTGATCGTGAAGTCATTGAAACATACCAGGAAATGCTTACCCCAGCTTTTAAAGTCCATTATCTTCTTATGATGGATTGCATCCATGTCCACATCAGCATACCCTGATGCCTCCAATACAACCTTGTGTTTGAGATAAGAGATCTTTTCCTTTAAAATGACAATTGATGGTCCTTCTGGCATAAACTGGTTTTCTTATAAAACCAGAATCGTCTAACAATGTTTTTATCCGGGGCTTAGGTTTTTTAAACCCCGGTCAATTCGACAATAATCCTGGCTTCAGAATTCTTAAAGGCTTTAGCAGGAATCCTGAATTCTAATCTTTTCAATCCCTCCACTTTCATGTCGTACTCCAATGGCGGTGGATCTTTAGATACTATTTTGGTTTCCACATTTTTTAGGTCTTTAATCATCACCTTAAGCGACTTGCCATTTTGTTTCAATAATACTCCCCCTTCAATCACTTCAGCATCTGCCTGCGTCATCATTGCCCAGGTAATGCTTTGCGTCTGATCAGACAATTTCAACAGGTCTTCAACGACGAAAGTCTGTGCATCCTTTCTTTTAAAATTCCGTGTTGCAGCGCTAAGCTGGCCCTTAAAAACAGCGGTCAGGTCAAAGCTAGCCTCCGGATTATTTTTCGAATCTTTGAATTGAATCAGTGGCGCAAAACCACTGGCATTGTGCAATTGCTCATTTATAGTTAAGGTACTGTGTCCAAAATTATTCTTACTCAATAAAGTCCATCGTGGACTGCCCTGTGCGGAATTCCACAATCCGTTTACGCCGATGACATTCTCCAGCTCAAGGTAGTTTTGCATCCCAAGATCTACTGACCACCTCACTCCATTCAGTTCAAACACAAAAGAGCCAGCATCCATATTTCCATGGCTCAGGTTCGCAGCTCCTCCTTTTGCGCCCAAGTAAAACCCAGATTTATCCTTACTTGCAGCTCCGAAAATCACAACCGGGTTTACACCATCTCCCTTATAGTTTACAGGGAGCTCTTTCCGGCTTGTTTCTTTCGATTTGACCATCCAAACCAATGCTGCGCCATTTAATTTTGATGTGTTTTTACCATCTGTATCTGATTGGCCAACCAGATCTTTTAGTTGATTTTTATCAAAATAAACAGCATTACCAGATTTATGTGCAAACCAGGACAACAATTCCTGATTTTCAAGATTGTTGTTGCCTCCGCTGCCTGAATCAAAATAATTATAGTATAAGCCCGAAGGACCCGCCAGTTTTTTCACAAACAAAGCACTTTGAACGAATCCGGGTGATTGCGCAATACCAAAATCAGTTCCAAAGGCACTTTCCAATGCGGAAATCGTAATCAGCGTATAGGTAGTGCCATAAGCCCAATAAGACGCTCCCTCCGGATAAGCCCCATCAGGTGCGTATGCTTTTAATGCCCTGGGAATATTTTTCAATGCTCTTGATATGATTTGTGCAGATAGCTCAGGTTCCTGATCAGCAACAGCCACAGCAGCAGCCACCATACCTCCGTGACACACCTGGTTCCAGTTATTCGTGCCTGAAATCCAACCTTTGGGATTCTCCTTTAAACTCGGGTTCAATGCCTTGTTGATCAGCGCAGCCCTGACGATTTCCCTTGTAGACTGTGGTAAATCACCCAATGTCCAGTCTAATCCAATTGAAACAGCATAGGCCATTTCGCCGACATCTAAAAAATGACTGGGATTCCAGTCAGAATAACCACACACATTCAACAACTCGGCCTCCGCACGATTCAAAAAACGTGGCTCCTTTGAAATGGCGTAGACACTGGACAGTGTTCCTATCCGCTTTACAGCTTCTCTGGAAACACTCAGCAGACGCCTCCCCTCCAGTTTTCTTTCTAAAACCGGGATAGTTAAAAGTGCTTCTGCATTTTTGTACAGGAATTGGTAATAGGCCTTCAAAGCATCATCTTTAACTACTGCAGATTTAATTTCGGCTAAAGATTCATCCGTTAATATTAAATGAGGACCATTCTTTCTAAGGTTTGCTTTGATCCATGTTGCTGTGACTACCGTATCGGCTAAAGAAGTTGGTTGGTTTTGAAAGGCCAGAACTGGAGTTACAGCTGTGATTAAAATGACCATAAATAACAGTAGAGAGGATTTGATTAACTTCATGATATCGAGAATAATTTCGTTTGATCTATTATGAAAACGTATCCAAATCTAAATGTAGAAATAAATCTTTATTTCCTTTAAACCTCCATAAATACATTTCATCCAGATATTTACTTTTTTTCTAACTATCTGCATGAATACTTGCATAGTTTATATAAGTTTGTCTTATTAATAAACAAACCCCAATTAATGAAACATACAATTAAAGAATTAGAAGATATCGCTGCTCAGGTAAGAAGGGATATCGTTAGAATGGTACATGCCTGCCAATCGGGCCACCCTGGTGGATCATTAGGCTGTGCAGATTACTTTACTGCACTTTATTTTGAGGTAATGAACCACTCTACTGATTTTACTATGGATGGAAAAGGAGAAGACTTGTTTTTCCTTTCAAACGGACACATTTCTCCGGTTTTTTATAGTGTTCTTGCCAGATCTGGTTATTTTGAAGTTAGTGAACTGGCAACTTTCAGAAAACTGAATTCAAGGTTACAGGGACACCCTACTACTCACGAAGGTCTTCCTGGAATCAGGATCGCTTCAGGTTCTTTGGGACAGGGCATGTCTGTTGCTATCGGAGCAGCCCAGGCAAAAAAACTGAATAAAGACCATTCTATTGTATATTCTTTACATGGCGATGGTGAATTGCAGGAAGGACAAAACTGGGAAGCCATCATGTATGCGCCTTTCAATAAGGTTGATAACCTGATCTGTACTGTAGATTATAATGGTCAGCAGATCGATGGGCCAACTGAAAAAGTTCTTTCTCTTGAAAACCTTCAGGCTAAATTTGAGGCTTTCGGATGGCACGTGATCAATTCTGATGGTAATGATATGGATGCTATCGTAAAAGCTTTGCATTATGCAAAATCATTAACCGGAAAAGGGAAACCAATCCTGAACCTGATGAGTACCCAAATGGGATACGGTGTTGACTTCATGATGGGATCTCACAAATGGCATGGTGTGGCTCCTAATGATGAGCAATTGGCAACAGCTTTGGCGCAATTAACAAGTACCCTGAAAGATTATTAAGATAGAAACTAATGAAAAAGTATACATATACAGAAAAAAAAGATACTCGCTCTGGTTTCGGAGCTGGATTACTGGAAGCAGGGAAAAAAAATCCTGAGGTAGTGGCACTATGTGCTGACCTTATCGGTTCTTTGAAAATGGATGCATTTATCAAAGAGTTTCCTGAGCGTTTTTTCCAGATTGGTATTGCTGAAGCAAATATGATCGGCATCGCTGCCGGATTAACCATAGGTGGTAAAATTCCTTTCACAGGAACTTTCGCCAATTTCTCTACAGGCCGTGTTTATGACCAGATTCGTCAATCGGTAGCCTATTCTGATAAAAATGTAAAAATCTGTGCTTCGCATGCTGGCCTAACGCTGGGTGAAGATGGCGCTACTCACCAGATCCTTGAGGATATAGGTTTGATGAAAATGCTTCCTGGAATGACGGTAATCAATACTTGTGACTACAACCAAACCAAGGCAGCCACTATTGCTATTGCAGAGCATCATGGCCCTGTTTACCTGCGTTTCGGTCGTCCTGTAATCCCTGTATTTACTGATCCTGATCAGAAATTTGAAATCGGTAAAGCATGGATGGTAAACGAAGGTACTGATGTAACGATCATCGCTACCGGCCACATGGTATGGAAAGCAATTGAAGCTGGTGAAAAACTAGCTGAACTTGGTATAGATGCTGAAATCATCAATATTCACACCATCAAACCTTTAGACGAAGAAGCTATTCTAAAATCGGTAAAGAAAACAGGTTGTGTAGTTACTTGTGAAGAGCATAACAAATATGGAGGACTTGGAGAAAGTGTGGCAAGATTGCTTTCAACTGAATTACCTACTCCTCAGGAATTTGTAGCGGTGAACGATAGTTTCGGTGAAAGTGGCACTCCTGATCAGTTGATGACTAAGTACGGATTAGACAGTACTAACATTATTGAAGCTGCACAAAAAGTGATGAAAAGAGCAGGTAAATAACCAATAGCAGCTAATAAAAGAAAAATAATGAAGCAGGTTGAAGATTCAGAGATATTAGAGAAATTCTCCAATGAAAAAACTCGTAATGAAGCTTTCAACCTGCTTTTAAATAAATATCAGCAAAAAATTTACTGGCACATCCGCCGACTGGTGATTAATCATGATGACACGGATGATCTTGTTCAGGACGTATTCATCAAGGTCTGGAAAAACCTTGAAAAATTCCGCAGCGACTCTCAGCTGTACACATGGATTTACAGGATTGCCACCAATGAATCCATCACCTTTCTCAATAAAAAGAAACAACAAAACAATACTCCTATGGATGAAGTGTCCGGTGAACTGGCTGAAAGCCTGGTCGCAGCCTCTTATTTCAACGGAGATAAAATCCAGCTCAAATTACAGAAGGCTTTATTGACTTTACCGGAAAAACAACGCCTGATATTCAATATGAAATACTTTGATGAGCTTAAGTATGAGGAAATTGCTGAAATTACAGGAACGAGTGTAGGGGCTTTAAAGGCATCTTTTCACATCGCCGTAAAAAAAATTGAAGTTTTTATGCTAAATGAAGACATTACCTTTTAAACCTTTTGCCAATTAATACATCAATAGATACATAATGGAACAGAATTTAGAAAATAACGATTGGAAAAAGGAAGCCCCGCTATTGGCGAGCATGCCTCTAAACAATCCTTTCTCAGTTCCTGAAGGGTATTTTGAGGGGTTAGGTAATGAAATTTCCAACGCTGTATATCTTGAGGGATTGAAAGCAAAAGTAAATGGCAGTGGATTTAACACGCCAGAAAATTACTTTGACGGACTTAATGAAAATATTAACGCCGCTATTTTTGCTGAAAAGCTAAAAGCAGCGATTCCACAAGAGGGGTTTGAAGTCCCTGCTAACTATTTTGAGCAAATGCAATCCAGCATTCTTGCCAAAACAGTTCAGAGCACTCAGGTAAAAACGGAGCCAACTATTCTTCGTTTATGGCACTCTAAATTGGTTAAATATGCATCAGCAGCCTGTTTTGTGATTATTGCCGGTGTTGGTACAATTTATTTAAATAGTCAGCACGCAGATCCAAAATCACTTACTGCTGAGTTGTTTACTGAACAAATGCTGTACGATATTGATGAGGATGTAATTATTGAACATATCGAAGCTACTGAACCTAAACAGGCTCAGGCATCTGCTTCAGATGTTGCACTTGAGAGTTATATTCTCAACAACTATTCACAAAATGAAATCGCTGGTCTATAATTAACTATATATAATGAAACACATAATTATCATAGCGCTGTTCTTTTCCCTGCCATTCTTTGCCTTGGCGCAAAGGCCAGGAGGCGACAGAGGTGATGAGATTGAAGCTTATAAAATTGCCTTTTTAACGCAGAAACTTGACTTAAGTCCGGAAGAAGCAAAAATATTCTGGCCAATCTACACCAGCTGGCAAAAACAGCAATCTGATCTGCGTAAAGAACGTCAGCAAAAGATGATCAGTTTCAGAAAAATCACTGAAATAGAAGAGTTATCTGATAGTGAAGTGCAGACCTTAATTCAGAATGATTTTGCGATGAGACAGAGAGAATTAAACCTGGATGTCATCTACTATCGAAAGTTAAAGACTAGTCTTCCAATAAAAATTGTCGGCAAATTCTACCGTGCCCAGGAAGCCTTTAAAAGAGAACTCCTGAACAAGTACAGAGGCGGCAGACCGCAGTAAAAAGAATAATTTCGTAAGTTTGTGCCATGCTTACACAACGTCAGTTATTTCTGCAGCACAACGCACAAACTACTTTAGAACCACTTCTTCTCGAGTTTACAAAAGCAAGCGGGATGTATCTATATGATACCGAAGGTAAAAAATACATGGATCTGATTGCCGGTATCGGTGTCAGCAATGTAGGTCATTGCCACCCTGCGGTTGTAGATGCTGTAAAACAACAGGCCGAAAGTTACATGCACATCATGGTTTATGGGGAATTTGTACAAAGCCCACAGGTTAACTTTGCGAAAGCCCTTTCTGAGGTACTTCCTGAAAACCTGAATTCTACCTATTTTGTTAATTCAGGTGCCGAAGCTGTTGAAGGTGCGATGAAATTAGCTAAGCGGTATACACACCGAACTGAAATTATTGCCTGTAATCATTCCTACCATGGGAGTACACAAGGAGCTTTGAGTTTAATGGGAAATGAAGAGTTTAAACAAGCATACAGACCATTATTGCCCCACATCAAATTCATCAACTACAATGTAACGGCAGATCTGAATCAGATTACTAATAAAACCGCAGCTGTATTCATTGAAACCATACAGGGCGAAGCAGGTATTAGAATTGCCGACAAAGCCTGGTTTAAAGCCCTTAGAGAAAAATGCACCGCTACAGGCACATTGTTAGTCTTAGATGAAATTCAATGCGGTTTCGGGCGTACAGGAAAGCTTTTTGGGTTTGAGCACTTTGACATTGTTCCTGATATCTTGCTTTTAGCAAAGGGCATTGGAGGCGGTATGCCTATCGGAGCATTTGTCAGCTCAAGAGAGATTATGATTTCTTTGGCTACAAATCCAATATTGGGCCATATCACTACATTCGGTGGCCACCCGGTTAGCTGTGCTGCAGGCCTTGCCACACTTCAGACAATTTTGAAAGAGAACATTGTAAGCAACGTAGAAGATAAAGGAAATCTCTTTAAAAAGTTATTGAAACATCCGGCTATAAAGGAAGTCCGTGGTATAGGTCTAATGATCGCAATAGAATTTGAAGATTTCCTGACCAACAAAAAGATCATAGACGCCTGCATAGCAGACGGTGTTATCAGCGACTGGTTTCTGCATTGCAGCAATTCCATGCGCATTGCACCGCCATTGATCATTACCGAAAAAGAGATTGAAGAAGCTTGCAGGATTATACTGAAGAATATAGCGCAATCGGTAATATAATCAGCATATCACTCTCGTCATCCTAAACATTCACGTCATCTCGACGATAGGAGAGATCTTTTGGCTAGACATGATTCAAGAGATCTCTCCTATCGTCGAGATGACGACTTTCAGTAAGGAAATGATGAATTCCAGACTAACTCATCTTCTGTCTCTTGATCAAATAAGCTTGTAGTATCGGGAAAAAACCTTTGCTGATATCTGCATCGATCATATCGATCTTGTATTGTGTGCATTTCAATTGTATAGCCTGTCTGTAAGCATTCATTTTTTCCAGATACGCTTCTCTTACCTTGGAAGCATGGGCTTTAAGGACCGTCCCAGTTTCCATATCCACAAATTCATAAGGCCTGTTCTCAAACTCAAAATCTACTTCCTTAGCTTTGTCAGTCACATTAAAAATGATCACTTCATGTTTATTGAACTTCAGGTGCTGTAAAGCCGAAAATAAGGCCTCTGTATGATTTTCATCCTGCATCGTATTCAGCATATCACTAAAAATAACAACAAGTGAACGTTTATGAATGAGTTCTGCAATCTGATGCAGCGCTTGCTCCACATTTGTTTTCACATCCATTTTCTTTGCCCGGAGGGTCTGCTCAAGATGTGTAAACAGATATTTCTGATGTGTAGTGGTAGACTTTGCAGGTGTATTTAAAATCAAGTGATCTGTAAACAGACTAAGACCAAAGGCATCCCTTTGTCTCTTAAGTAAATAAATAAGGGCCGCTACTGCTTCTATCGAGAAATTGAGTTTATTATAGCCCTCCACAGGAAAATACATAGATGACGATACATCTATGATAAACTGACAGCGCAAATTGGTTTCCTCTTCGTAACGCTTACTAAATAGCTTATCTGTTCTCGCAAACAGTTTCCAGTCTATGTTTTTGACACTATCGCCAACATTATACAATCTGTGTTCTGCGAATTCAACGGAGAAACCATGAAAAGGACTTTTATGCAGTCCCGTAATAAACCCTTCAACTACCTGCCGGGCAAGCAATTCTAAATTACTGTTGAAGTGTGAGGCTTGTTCATCAAATGGTGACTGCATGATGTAAATATAAAAAAAAAGCGTTCATAAATTTATGAACGCTTTCTAAAGTATGTTGTGTTGTAAAGATTACAACTGTTTGTCTAATTTCTGTGCCAATACAGATTTTGGAACTGCACCAACTTGCTTATCTACAACTTCACCATTTTTGAAGTACAATAATGCAGGAATGTTGCGGATACCAAATTGGGTAGAGATTTGAGGATTGTTGTCAACGTTTACTTTACCAACAACTGCTTTCCCTTCATATTCTTTTGAGATCTCGTCTACAACTGGTCCTACCATGCGACATGGTCCACACCACTCTGCCCAAAAATCAACCAAAACGGGTTTATCTGATTTTAATACAACTTCCTCGAAGTTTGCATCTGTAATTTCCAAAGCCATAATTTCTATTTTTTATTTTGCAAATATATAATCAATTGTAATGCCATCAATTTACTAATGTCAAAATGACATTAGTTCAACTTAGGGTTAACGTTTAAAGTTTCTAATTGTTCTAATAAATCATTGCAAGGATTGATTTTAAGTGATTTGGAGGGCATTTTGATGTTTACATTTTGCTCCCTGTCGTAAATTTCAAAAAGTAGCTGACAATTCTGAATATCTGTAGTTGCCTTATTGTCTTCCAGGATGGCATGAATCTGACTCATAAAATCATCAGTAATCCGTTCTATCGGAACTTGTATGGTAACGCTCTTTGCCAATTTATCACGTAATTCAGAAAGCAGGTTAATCGAAGTGATCTTAAACTCCCAATCCCCTTCCTTTCTAAACCGCTCTCCCACTCTGCCCCTGATCTGCAAAAAGTATCCTTCCGTAAGGAATTGCTTAAACTTGATAAAATCATCACCAAACAAGGCCAGCTCACAACTGTCATCGTAATCTTCAAACATCATCGTTCCGAATGGTTTACCCGTCTTCGTCATTCGCTGAGCAGCCATAACCACCAAACCACCTACTACAAGCTCACGGTTTTTGATACCTTCAAATTCCGCGAGCACCTCCTCATTGGTGTCCCCACTTCGGATCTTATTCACAATGGAAAGGTGTTTCACCTTTTGCTGGCAGAAACGATCTAGTTCCAGGCGATAGTTATCCAGAGGATGCCCGCTCAGGAAGATTCCAATAGCATCTTTTTCATATTTCAGACGGTCTATCAAGCTCCATTCAGGAGCTACCGGTAGTGAAGGTTCAGAAATCAGATCTGCTACACCTCCTCCAAACAAAGAAGACTGAGAGGACGACTCATTATTTTGAAAGTCATTCGCATATTTGATCAGCTTTTCAATGCCATTCATCCTATCGTTCATCCCCACGAAAAAGTACTGTGCCCTGTGCGAACCAAAGCCGTCAAAAGCTCCGCTATACACAAAACTCTCATATGCTTTTTTGTTTACCGTACGAGTATTCGATCTTCTGGCAAAGTCATACACATCAGCATACATCCCTTTAGCGACACGCTCTTCTATGATACTTTCAACAGCCTTATCTCCCACCCCTTTAATTCCAGACAATCCAAAACGAACTTCGCCCTGGGCATTTACGGAGAACTTAATATCAGACTCGTTGACATCCGGTCCTAGTACCTGCACCCCCATCTGCTTACATTCTTCCATAAAGAAAGCTACCTGCTTGATGTCACTCATGTTGTTGGAAAGAACCGCAGCCATATATTCCGCAGGATAATGTGCTTTGAGATAGGCAGTTTGGTAGGCAATCCAGGCATAACAGGTAGAGTGCGATTTATTAAAAGCATAGGATGCAAATGCTTCCCAGTCTTTCCAGATCTTTTCTAATGTAGCTGCATCATGTCCTTTTTCAGCTGCCTGAGCCACAAACTTAGGCTTCATCTTATCCAGTACATCCTTCTGCTTCTTACCCATTGCCTTACGCAAAACGTCGGCCTCACCCTTAGTAAAACCAGCGAGCTTTTGCGACAAAAGCATCACCTGCTCCTGGTAAACTGTAATTCCGTAAGTTTCTTTTAAGTATTCCTCACAGGCATCAAGGTCATATTTAATTTCTTCCTCACCATTCTTTCTGCGTACAAAGCTTGGAATATACTCCAGAGGTCCCGGTCTGTATAATGCGTTCATCGCAATCAGGTCACCGAAAACCGTAGGTTTTAGCTCCTTCATGTATTTCTGCATACCATTACTCTCGTACTGGAATATACCAATCGTCTCACCTCGCTGGAACAACTCGTAAGTCTTCACATCGTCTATCGGAAAAATATCAGGATCGAGCTCTATTCCATGTCCCAGTTTCACCAGCTTTACAGTGTCTTTGATCAGGGTTAATGTCTTCAGCCCAAGAAAGTCCATCTTCAGCAATCCGGCACTTTCAACAACAGAGTTGTCAAATTGGGTAACATATAAATCTGAATCTTTCGCCGTTGCCACGGGCACGAAATTGGTAATGTCATCGGGGGTGATAATTACCCCACAGGCATGAATACCAGTATTTCTTAATGAACCCTCCAGGATCTGTGCCTGCATGATGGTCTCAGCAGTCAGGTTTTTAGCCCCTGCCATGGCCTTCAGTTCCAGAACCTTCTCATATTCATCCGCACGCAGCGCTTCTTTCAGTACCTTTTCCTCCAGGTTGAAGATCTTTGCGAGCTTCATGTTGGGAATCAGTTTCGCTACCTTATCCGCTTCAAATAATGGCAGGTCCAGCACTCGCGCTGTATCTCTTATCGAAGACTTAGCCGCCATCGTACCATAAGTAATGATCTGAGCTACCTGATTCGAACCGTATTTCTGAATTACGTAATCCATTACACGTCCGCGGCCCTCGTCATCAAAGTCGATATCAATATCGGGCATCGACACACGGTCAGGATTCAGGAAACGCTCAAAAAGGAGATCATACTTAATCGGATCGATGTTCGTAATCCACAGGCAATAAGCCACTACAGACCCTGCTGCAGAACCACGGCCCGGACCCACAGATACATCCAGATTTCTTGCTTCCCGGATAAAATCCTGTACAATCAAAAAGTATCCAGGATAACCCGTTTTTTCGATCGTCTGCAGCTCAAAATCCAGTCGCTCAATAATATCCGGGGTCAGTTCCCCATATCGTTTCTTAGCACCCTCATAAGTCAGGTAGCGCAGGTATTTATTTTCTCCGCGTTTACCTCCGTCTTCATCATCCTCAGCCACTAAAAACTGCTCCGGAATATCAAATTTAGGCAAGAGTACCTCACGTGCCAGTTTAAAGATCTCAATCTTGTCTACAATCTCCTGGATATTCAATATGGCTTCAGGAAGATCGGCAAACAGGGCTTTCATTTCATCAGAAGATTTGAAATAATACTCCTGATTAGGCAATCCGTATCGGTAACCGCGACCACTTCCAATCTGCGTGGCCTGCTTTTCTCCGTCCTTTACACACAATAAAATATCATGTGCATTTGCGTCTTTTTTGTTGATATAATAAGTATTATTGGTCGCCACCAATTTCACCTCATGTTTCTTTGCAAGTGAAATTAAGGATGCATTCACAATATTCTCATCGTCCTGATTGTGGCGCATCACCTCCATGTAGAAATCCGAACCGAATTGTGCTTTCCACCACAGTAAAGCATCTTCAGCCTGGCGCTCACCGATATTTAACAACTTGCTGGCAATCTCCCCATAAAGGTTTCCCGACAAGACAATAATGTCCTCTTTGTATTTTTCAATGGCCGCACGGTCAACTCTGGGCACATAATAGAACCCTTTGGTATAAGCTATGGAAGAAAGTTTTGCAAGATTGTGATAGCCATTCTTATTCTTGGCCAGCAACACGATCTGATAACCGTTGTCCTTTCTCTTTTTATCTTCGTGATCATCACACACAAAGAACTCACATCCAACGATCGGTTTTATGATGGTTTCTGTAGGCTCTTCTCCTTTTTCTACTGCAGCCGCATTCTTGGCTTCAGCGCCCTTGTTATAGTTCAGCACCTGGTTTACAAAATGGAAGGCACCCATCATATTCGCGTGGTCAGTCATCGCAACTGCCGGCATTTTCTGCGCAGCTGTAGCTTTGATCAGGTCTGGGATATTGATGGTGGATTGTAGTACTGAAAATTGTGTGTGGTTATGTAAATGGGCAAAAGCAGCATTTTTAAGCTCCTCTTTATTAACCTGTAAAGTTTCTTTCGAAGGACCGCCACTGGTTTTCTTAAGGCGCTTTCTGATATCATCTGACGCAGCTTTCAGATTGATATGCGTTAGTCCAACCTTATTTACAGAACCTGGGTTATGTTCTTTAAAGCGTTTTAGATAATCCGGTGTACATTGCAACTGATCCTGTCTGAAAATCTCCAGTTTAATCAGCTGTAAAAAACAACGCGTAGTAGCCTCAACGTCGGCGGTAGCATTGTGAGCTTCAGAAAAAGGCTCTCCAAATAAGTATTGATGTAACTCCGTTAAGGTGGGAAGCTTAAACCTTCCTCCTCTTCCTCCCGGAAGTTTCAGCAGGTCGGCCGTGGTCTCCGTACAGGTATCCAAAACAGGCATTTGTGCAAGCGGACTTTCGACACCCATCCTATGCAATTCACAGCCCATAATATTGACGTCAAATCCGATATTCTGACCAACAATAAATTTTGATTTTGCTAAAGCGGCATTAAATTTCTCTAAAACTTCAGCAAGCACGATCCCCTGTTCTTCAGCAAGTTCGGTAGAGATACCGTGAATCCGCTCTGCATCATAAGGAATATTAAATCCATCCGGCTTTACCAGGTAGTCCTGGTTTTCAATCAGGTTTCCTAATTCATCGTGAAGCTGCCAGGCAATCTGTATACACCTTGGCCAATTATCCGTATCGGTAATTGGCGCATTCCAGTTACGTGGTAAACCTGTAGTCTCAGTATCGAAAATTAAGTACATAGCTGTAGTAAAATTGCTCCTTTCAGAAATCAAAAATGATTGATCAAAAATAAGGAATTTTAACCGCCTAATGTCAGACGTTGATAAAATTAGTTTGGATTATGCATGCACAATTTCCAGGGCTGGTGTGCTTTTGTGCTCCTGAGATACCAGCTTAGCAGTATCATAACCCTTTTCATGGCAACGCTCGATAATAGCAACCAAAAGCGCTTCATCAATTTCGGGTTTCCGCGCCATAATGAAAAGATGCTTATGCTTCGGATGACCTACAACAGTATAAGAATAATCGGCGGCCAGTTCAATCACCCAATAATCCATTTTAAAAGGCCAAATGATCTGCGCCTTCATTTTTGCATTTCCCGTACCTCTTACTACAGCCAGTTTTGAACGTACATACTTCTGCTTTTCTTCTCCGGGAACTCTATATGTGGTAAATGCCGCATAATATCCATCTGGGTGAATGACATAGGTCTGAATAGTTTGCTTCCAATCCTTATCCAAAAAACCAGGAATAGAATACAGAGAAAACCACTTCCCTGCATAGGCCATAATATCAACTTTTTGTACCGGTACATTATCCATATTACCCCCCTTATTTATCTCTTTGCAGCAAATGTAAATTCTTTATCATAAAACCAATGGCTTAGAATAAAGTTTTCAAAAGCATTTTTTTAACTAAGCTAAATTTATAACTTCGGCATGAAGAGATTCATTTAGTTACCTAACCAAAGTACATAAGAAAATGGATTTGCACAAAAATAAAATGCAAATTCTGTAACCTTTAAAATTTTAATACTATGAAGATAACGGTTGTAGGTGCAGGAGCAGTAGGCGCCACTTGCGCGGATAATATTGCCAGAAAAGAGTTAGCAGAAGAACTTATTCTATTAGACATCAAAGAAGGATTTGCAGAAGGCAAATCAATAGACATGATGCAAACAGCCGCTTTACTAGGCTTCGACACAAAAATCAAAGGTGTTACCAATGATTATGCAAGTACTGCGGGATCTGAAGTTGTTGTCATTACCTCCGGACTTCCGCGTAAACCTGGAATGACCCGTGAAGAATTGATCGGCATTAATGCCGGTATCGTAAAAGGTGTTACCGAGAATATCTTAAAACATTCTCCTGATGCAATTATTATTGTGGTATCCAATCCAATGGACACCATGAATTACCTGACATTCAAAACATCAGGCCTGCCTAAAAACCGCATCATCGGAATGGGTGGAGCATTGGACTCTTCAAGGTTCAAATATTACCTGAGTCAGGAACTTGGATGTTCTCCTTCAGACCTTAATGCTGTTGTGATTGGCGGCCATGGAGATACGACCATGATCCCTTTAATCAATCACGCAACCTGGAACAGCATCCCTGTCACCCAGTTGTTGAGCAAGGAACAGCAGGATAAAGTCGTAGCAGCTACGATGGTTGGCGGAGCGACATTAACAGGTCTTATAGGAACTTCAGCATGGTATGCTCCTGGTGCGGGTACAGCTGCAATGGTTGAAAGTATTGTTAGGGATGAAAAGAAATTAATCTCCTCCGGAGTATACCTTGAAGGTGAGTACGGACAAGAAGATATTTCGTTGGTTGTCCCTGTCATTCTTGGAAAAAATGGGGTTGAAAAGATCCTTGATTTTAAATTGAGCAGCGACGAACAAGCTACATTTAATAAAAGTGCTGATGCTGTGAGGAACATGAACAATGTACTAACTGAGATGAAATTGATATAATAGATGAGGACAATCACTGTTCCCCTTATTTTAATAAGCTTACAAGACGACGGTTTCCACTTATTAGTGGAAATTGTTGTTTTCGGGCAGAAATTACTTGCCGTTGTAGATACCGGAGCTTCCAGATCGGTATTCGACCAAACCTTTATCAAAGCACACCTCAAAGACCTGGAAGCCCCTGAAGAAACACATGCGACTACGCTATTTGCTACCTCCAGTACTTTCCAGGCCCTCATACCCAAACTCAAAATAGGCCGGCTGAAGCTTCAGGATTACAACGCTGTTGCCCTCGACCTCGAAACTGTAAATCAGGCCTATCAAGATCTAGGACATCCACAGGTGATCGCCATTATTGGAAGTGACTTGTTACTGAAATATCAGGCTGTCATCAATTATAAGAAAATGAAGCTCTACCTGTATGAGTCTTTTTGATTCTCAATTCTTTCATATTCATTTCTTTTAAATTTCCTTATAAACATTTTGCCCGTCATCTCGAACGAGGCACGAGGAGAGATCTTTGTCGCCTCCAACCTTAAAAGATCTCTCCTGAGGTCGAGATGACGAACCTCTCCGCCCTTTACTTCATAAAATCATTCCTCAGCAAATCGAGCATCCTTTCCAGGATCCCTTCAATAGCGTCACATACCTTTGGCTTCGGTCTCCTGTTATTATCCAGACTTTTCAACGAAATCTCTTCAGTACCAACTGTGGTCACATTCGCCGCGAAGAAACCCATGGTGGCTTTCATCTTGCCCTTCTCTACAGGAAATACGCCCGTGCGGATAAACAGTTCGATGAACAAAGCCAATTGGCTTACCGACAAACTAAGCGGCAATTTAAAATCAAACTTCTCCGCCCTTTCTTTAAAGTTCTGCACCGGCTCAGCAACATGCTCCTTCACAAACTCAGTTAAATAAACCAATTCACCTGAAATGTAATGCTCCAGCAATTCCCTTATTCCAGGTCTGCCTGGCTTATAAAACACATTGGGTTTTACATCCAGAGGTTTTATTTCTTTCAAATACCAATTAAACCGCAGCACCTGCTCCTTCACCGTTTGATGACCATCTACATCCGCAGCGATGAATTTCCTGCACCAGGTAAAAAACGTACTCTTATTAAAGTTCAGGTAAATGAGTTCAACTACCATTTTCCTGTTCCAGTCTTTGATCTTATTGCTTCTGAGTACTCTTAACAGATGTGCCATTAGCAATTTGGTATACTTCTGCTCTAAGTAACTACAGGTTTCCAAAACACAATGACCGGAAACATAATCCAGAATCAGGTCCTGCAACAACACATCCACTTCCTTCGAACGCAGCTTGGCCAGCAATACATTCCGGTCTTCCATCAGCTGTCTGGCAGAGCCGATCCTGAAACTATCCGGCACCGGCAGACTCAGGTCAAAATACTTGCTCAGGTCTTTTTCGATGTAATTCAGAATGGTTTTCACTCCAGCTTTTAGGTGCATATACACATCAATACACCCTTCACACAACCTTACTTCGCTAAAAATTTCAGCAGCTTCAGGCCTGATGATTGCATAAATCAGGTCCAGAATATTGATAGCGCCACTTACATGCAATTGGATATATCTTTCCAGATGAGGATCATCATATTCATCACACAGCACATTTTTAATGGTGTCAGTGATCCTCGAGGTTTCAATGTCAATGCTGAGCTTTAGTTCTTCAATAGGGCTTGTTTTTAATGTAGTTTCAATGTTTTTAGGATGAAGGTCGTTCTTTAACAATCTTTCAAACTGCGTTAATTCAAATTTTGCTTTGTTAGTCATAAATAATTAGAAAATATTAAAATTTTTATTCCTGCTTCGGCTTAGTTAGCCGTTTTAGCATTGTATCCTCACCGATATAAAAAACTTTAATCTTCCCTATGACCGAAAAAACCGCATTGGACTGCGGTTTTTTTTCATTTTAAAGCGGACAGCTTGTGCTGAACTCGTTTTGCTTCGCAGCTGCTTCGTGGTCAGTATGATCCTATCAGCTTAGACGCAACCACTCTGGCTCACCCCAAGCTATTTACAGTATGAACCAGAATTAAAATATTGTTGTGAAAAAGGGAGGAGGCTAGTAGTGGCCTCTTAAGGAGAAAATATTAAGAACAATAATTTCAGTTCCATCGATTTTATAAACCAGCCGATGTTCATTATTTATTCTTCGCGACCATCTTCCGGATAATTCATGCTTTAGCTCCTCGGGTTTGCCAATTCCTTCAAAGGGACTTTCCTGAATAGCTAATATCAATTGCTGAATTTTCTTCTGAACTGGTTTGTTACCAGATTTTTCCCAGTATTTTAAATGCTCTTTTGCCTTTGGGGTTAAGATTACTTCCACAGATTATTGACATCTATTTTAATACCCTTACCGTTTTTGATATCTTCCTCACCTTGAAGAATCATCTTTACAAATTCAGGATCATAAGGACTGCCTTCAACCTTAAAATCAATCTTCAACGCTTTCATAAAAGCCTTAATAGCAGCCAGCTGCTCTTTGGTTTTTGGTTGTACAATTAGCGTTTCCATATTACAAAAATAGCAAATATTCTGCCAATAAGATACTGCTCCAATATTCTGATGAACACCTCCCTTAGATACCAATTCTTTTACTGCCATAATCACTCGTACTTAGACTGCAAATATAAACAATATTTCAAATATTAACCAATAATTAATTATTTGTGATATAAAGCAATATCTTGCAGAAAATTCCAATATTCTGAATTCCCTTTCACTCAAAATAAATCAAAGAACTCGTTTTTTTGCGGTGGCCAGCCTGTGCTGACCTTGTCGTTACGTCATCCTGAACTCGTTTCAGGATCCCGGAGTAGAAAGTCCTCCTCCCCAATTCTTTGGCTGTTTTCTCAAAAAATTGACTTGGTTTGCCCCAGCCGTCACGCTACTTTTATATCTTCCCTCCCATATCCTTTATCATTTTTTCTCTCTTCAATAAGTGCTCGGTCTGTATCATCCTGATTTTTTCCAGCAAATCATTCTCTTGCTTCAACTTCTCTCTTTCCTTTTTCAAAAACTCCAGCTCCATCATCACCGATTCGTAGAGTTTCTTATAACTAAGTCTCATAATGTTTAATTTTCTTTTCCTCCATACACCAACGCATCCTCCAAAGTCTTAACACCGTCACCAATCCTCATATCCACATCATCTACTCCATCGAACAAAGAAATATACCCGCGGTTGACACGGTAAAGCTGCCACAACACCTCCGGCGTAAACTGCTCCAGATCCAGAACAGTCTCTATCCCAAACTCAGCGATAAACTCC
>NZ_JAVTSP010000004.1:0-609211 GCF_032678645.1 Pedobacter frigoris | reverse complement strand
GTTGAATCGATCAACCCGCAGGACCTGGCTTTACAGGCCAACAATCCTGCAATTGCCAGAAACATGAGGGATGTATTCCCCCACCCCTACACCATTGAAAACGCCAGACATTTTCTAGACCTGGCCGGGCAAAAACTTGTACGACATGTATTCGGGATCTTCGAAAACGAAACTTTTATCGGCATTGGCAGCATAATTCCACAAACAGATATCCACCGTATGAACGCCGAGATCGGCTATTGGATAGGCGAAAGTTATTGGGGAAAAGGATACGTAACAGAAGCAGTCAGGTTGCTGGTTCGTTATGCGTTTGATGAATTGAAACTGATCCGTGTGTACGCGTCTGTCTTTGAAAGCAACAAGGCATCAATGCGCGTACTGGAAAAATCTGGTTTCCACCTGGAAGTCATTATCAAATCCGGCATTATCAAAAACGATGTGGTGATCGACGAATACTTGTATAGCACTCAAAATCCTGCCTAAAAATCCAACATATTAAACTGTATATCAATATTTTAACAAAATAAATTTGTTTTGGAAATGTGATTTTTATAAATAATCTGAAGGAGATTTGCACAGATTATTTATTTAAAAACCATTAAAATTATGATGTTAAACCCTACCGTCCTTTCGGACATTAAAACCATTATCCATTCCGCACGCGACGAAGCAATACGTGCAGTCGACACCAAACGTGTAATCATGTATTGGCACATTGGACAGCGAATTTTCCTGGAAGAACAGGAAGGCAAAGACCGCGCTGATTACGGAAAGTTTCTGATTAAATCGCTTTCAGAGCAATTACAACCAGAATTCGGAAGCGGCTACTCTTATCGACAATTGAACTGGTACAGACAGTTTTACCGGACTTTTCCAATTGTGTCCGCACTGCGGACACAATTGAGTTGGACTCACTATAAGTCTTTATTAAGCATTGATAATCAAAATAGTATAGATTTCTATATCGCTGAAACAGTAAAGTTTGGAAATTAAGAAAAACAAACTGACTCATGGCGATATTGGCCAGATGCAGATGTATGTAAATTACTATGATCGCATCGAGAAATTACCGGCGGAGAATCCTACCATTGGCATTCTCCTTTGCGCGAGTAAAAATGATGCGGTAGTTAAATTCACCTTACCTGAAAACAACCAGACTATTGTAGCCAGCAAATACCTTTTGTATCTGCCAACCGAGCAACAGCTAATTGCTGAAATTAATAAAGAAATAAAAAGCCACGAAGAAATAGAATCAGATATGGAAAACCATCTTTAAAATTGCAGAAGTGAGTAAGCTGACTAACTAAAAAGGAACCTGCGGCGATGCCGCAGGCATTTAAATATAAGCTTCCTTTGGATTTGCTCGGTCTTAAGCTAAGCTTTCTTCGGAAAAAGAACCCTGTTTTCCGAAGAAACCTGCACTGAAACTGGATTGAACCTAAACTCATCTGAGTCTGTCATCATCCCGAACATCATTTACCAAGCAAAGGAAGACTGAAAGTAAAAGTAGATCCAACTCCAAAATCACTTACTGCAGATATCTCACCTTTGTGCCGTTCAATGATTTCTTTACAAAGGTACAGACCTATACCAAAGCCAGAAATAGAAAACATCTGGCTTCCTTCAACACGGTAATAACGGTCGAAAATATTTGGAAGGTCATCGGATTTTATACCCATCCCCTGGTCTTTCACACTCACATTTACCATTCCTTTGTCTTTAAAGCACGATACCTCAATCATACTTCCGGCTGTCGAGTACTTAACGGCATTACTGATCAGGTTGTGGATCACTTGCCCGATCTTATCCCTATCAGCATTGACCGACATGATTTCAACAATCGGATTGAAGACCACAACATGACTCGAAATGGTAGCATTTGTCTCCTCTTCGGCTTCCTTTATAAGCCCTGCAAGATCAAATTCCTGAGTCTCCATATAAATCTTCCCCGATTCAAGCCTGGATACATTTAAGAAACTATTGATCATAGCCGTCATTTTCCCCACCTGGCCATTTGCTTTTTCCAGCATATCAGTATTGAACTGGTTATTTTGCCTGTTTACTTTTAATAACATTTGTATATAGCCTTTCATAGAGGTCAGCGGCGTTTTCAATTCGTGACTGGCCATACCAATGAAGTCGTTCTTTCGGATTTCATCGATTTTCTGCTCAGTGATGTCCATCACTACCCCGGTAAAAGCCGAGAATGCACCCGAAGGATCTGCTTTCAGGTTGCCGATGGCGCGAAGCCAGCGCAGACGGTTATCATGCAGACCGACAACGGGATATGTCACATCGTAATCGCCGTTGTTATAAATCGCATTTTCCAGCTTAGTGGCCACGAAATCACGATATTCATCGGTGATCTGCGCAAGTGCCTGTTCGATGGAAAGATCCTCCTCAGGATAGTATCCGAATAATTCTTTCAATCGGGCATCTGTAATAAATTCCCTCGTCACCGAATGGATGTACCAGGTGCCGAAGTCGGCAGCATCAATAGCCAGGCGCAAAGCTATCTCACGTTCTTCAATTTTGTGCCAGGCATCCCTCAATTGCTGGTTTACAACAGCTAGTTCTTCATTGGTCGCAATTAGTTCTTCATTTGAAACAGCCTGCTCTTCGTTTGCAGCCGATAGTTCCTCATTAATGGCTTGCAATTCTTCACTACTCTGCGCCAGGGCCTGCTCCATTTCCTTGCGGTCAGTAACATCTCTTGTGGTCCCCGCAACCGCTTCCACTTCTCCTGCTTCATTGAATACGGGGATCAGGATATAGTCATAAATCCTCTTGCCCAAAACGGCATGAGGGAAGGCGACTTCACCACGAATAGATTTCTTTGTTGCCACAACCTGATCGATTTCGCGTTCGTGCATTGCCGCATGCCATTCTTCGTAACCATTTTCCCGTAAGCCTTTCCCGATAGCGGTATCCCAGGTCTTACCCCACATGGTCAACAGGGCGCTGTTGGCATAGGTAAAGCGGTACTGAAGATCCCAGACATACATCAGATCCGGTGTTCCAGAAGTAATTGTTTCATAGACTCTCCGTTGCTGGTCTGCATATCTCCTGGCTTCCCGGAGTTGCTCCTGTACCCGGATCATGTCAGTCACTTCAAACACGATGTTTACGACACCGTCAATATGATGATTTTCATCGCGCCTTGCCTGAAAGCTAAAAGTAAAATACCGTTCTTTTGTCGGTCCGCCCTCGTATTCTGAAACCGGTATCAATACCTCGCTCATTTCATACGGTTGGCCATCACTATAAACTTTCAGTAACTTTTCCTGTATTGGCGAACCGATCAGTTCTGGAAGCGCTTCGAAAATAGGTCGTCCTGAAAGTTCACGACCAGATAAGATTTGCTGATAGGCGGCATTCACAAGTTCATAAACCAGATCTGGTCCCCGCAGCACACATATTCCTGCAGCAGCGTGCATAAAATAACTGTGGAGCCGGTCACGTTCTGCTTTAAAAGCATCCTTTGCAGCTTCCTGCATTTTTCTCTCCACAACCTGCCTGGTATTTTCCAGCACCCATACCGCAACTTTTTTTACTTTATCCCCCTTGTTATTTACCGGGGCATATACAAAAGTGACAAAAATCGTTTCTGGTTTTCCATGACGAATCAGCATGAGCTCTACTTCATCTGCATAGTAGGCTTCGCCCGTTTGAACTACCTTGGACAGCGCCTCCTCGTAGTAAGACCGGACTTCAGCAAAAGCGTCCCAGTAGTATTGGCCATAGATCGCGTCGTAAGGCTTACCGGCAACCTCCAGAAATTTATCATTGACAATTTCTGCTACAAGCGTATCCGCATCTAAAATGCATATCCCGATCGGCGCATTGAGTATCGTATCATTAAAATCTTCTGCATCTGTAAATAGCATAGGCAAACTGATTGATGTATTCAGAATAACGAATATCTATGGTTTTTGTTTAACAAGCAAGTACAATACCAAGAACGTTAAAATACGCGGGATGTGCATTTACCATCCTATCATAAGAGGCTCAAAAGCGATGTGTTTTGTTAGCGTTTAATTTAAAATTCTGGAATTCGCCAATGCCAGCGAATAAAATTCTCACTCCCATGATCCTCCCAATTGGCTTTTTATATTCAGTTTTAAAAACCAGTTGCCTGTTAATGTATAGCCTTACTTTTTTATTCCTAATGCTCAATACCACATTTGCTCCCCCAGTAAGATCATGACCAAAAGCCCTAAGATCATTTTCGCCTCCGTCTTTTTTATCTTCAGAAAATTTGTAGTTTGTCCAGACTATACACCCGGGTTTAACTATGTCGACGAAATGCCAGTCAGTTTCCCCATAAATGGTCAAATCAAATGAAGAACATCTTACTCCGGTTCTTTTAGATGACGTTTTTACATCTACATTCAATTCCATATTATCACCGCTGATATCTGTTGGCATGATATTGCTAAAATCAACCACAAAAGTCTTATTTGTATCTATTCCTGATGCCGCAACCTCCGCAGCACTTGCTGAAAAAACACCTGCAAATCCATTCTTTTTTGGATATATAGGGTAGGGACTGGAGATATCTGATTGAAGTTTGGCTATGGTTGTCCACCCTTTTGTTTTCAAATAAACAACCGCTGTATCTAAAATCACATTTTTATAGGAGAGCGTAGGAAAAAACCGGCCGGGACGGTCATAATGATGAGTTATAATCCGGCCAGAGGATATGTTTGCCTTTTCTGTGTGATCTCCAAAATCTATGCTGAAAGTAGAAGAATCGGCTAACCCTTTACCTTCCGTGATTATTTTAAAGGTCACAGAATGATGCGCTTGTCCTTCGAGAACATCACAAACCAACCTTAACCCACTCATATCGACCGGGCGTGGATAGAAAAAATAACCGGACAAGCCTGTCAATATAATGATTAGGAGAACTGGAACGGCTTTATAAGGTGATTTTCGGTCCGGCAATTTATCAACTGGAGCGGTCTGCCCGGCAGTTACATATGTTATTGGATTCAATATTTCAAAGTCATCCCAATCCCCATAACCGATATAGCGAGCAAGTGCATCTCTTGTGGCTTTCTGCGGAAAATAACGAGCAGGTCTTTTGAGTTTGCCAAATACCTTTTTCAGTGTATCTGGATTCAGATTAACCATCGTTTCTCTGTACAATCGTCGGCTGAGCATACAGTAGTCAATATTCCTCCATTCAGAAATATCATTTTTTCCAAACTTAGCGGCGACTTTTTCGCAACAGATACCCAGTTGCTGAAAAAAAACTGAATTATCAGGATGTCCAATCATTCTTCTGCTATCTAATGACCAAGGTAATACATTGCCTATAAAAATGTCTGTTTTTTGTTACTTTAAGGTTTCAACATCTCGATCAGTTAGCTTTGTATTTTTTTCAGTGGCTATGCGTAACTTCATGTAGTTAGCCTTATCCTGTTTTGGAAAGCCCTTCTGATGCAGTGCTTTTCCAACCTCCAGTAAGGTGGCTTTATCTGCCGGTACAATTTGTCCATCGGGATACGGGCCAATGTTCAACAACAAATTTGCATTATTATCTGCTGCATTTTTGAGTAATAACAGAACTTCTGCAGGTGTTTTATGTTTTTGTTGCTTGCCCTCGAAGTATCCCCAGTTTATCGACTGCATTGTTGCACATAATTCAGCCGGCTTTGCCTTATTCTTTTGCCAGGCAGCCTCGGCTGATAGGGCGGTCTTTTCTCCCTGAACACTACGCATAAGCGCCGTGATAGATTTTATTTCATGCTCACATGCCAGGAAGTCTTCGGTACCATCAAATCCGGTTTTATAGGATATAAGTGCGTGTGGCTGCAGTCGACGTATCATTTTGTAAATTTCAGGCATGTCAAACAAATCGTCGTTTGCATAGGCACCACCAATTGGATCAAACCATAATCCGGCAATATCACCGTAATTGGTACATATCTCAAAAATCTGTGTCTTTACATAGTTCCAATATTGAACAAAATCTTCCTTCCCCCTGAAACGGATAAAACTATCCGGATAATTTTCTTTGGAGTAGTGCGGGCGGGCGGCACTGTAATAATTGGTTGTAAGATAAAACGGATGCGTCCAGTCGATCCCAATTGAATAATAAATAAATAGTCCAAGGCCACGTTTTTTGCAAGAAACTGCCATTTCTTTTAGAAAATCTCGATGTGCTGCTGCTTTCATGCTATTAAACGGACCTGCCTTCGAGGCAAATTGTGCAAATCCATCGTGGTGTTTTACGACATAACAAATGTACTTCATTTGTGCCTGAACAGCCAGGTCACAGATACTGTCCGCACTCCACTTTTCTCCTTTGAACTTCATGGCTTTATCAATATACTCCTGCATAGGGATCTTTTTATCGTACAATACCCAATCCCCGGATTTATATTCAGCTGAGGGACCCCAATGGACGAAAAGCCCAAAACGGGCATCTTCAAACCACTTCAAAGCAGCCTGGTGTGGGTCCTTCTTATAAAGTTGTTTATACGATTGAAGGTAATTGGGGATCTTCTCCTGGGCGATTGCGCTAGTTCCCGAAATAATGAAAAATAGTAGTATTGATAGTTTACATCTCATGGTTTGATATTTATTTGTGGATCAAAAGCAAATCTTTTATCCTGGTCTAAATCTATATCAATTGGGAGATGATGCGTAAAATTGTATTGTTCAAAATGGATACAAAATATCCCATAGCTTAACTATTTAATAATCAAATTCTTAATAATGACTCGGAATTGAATATGAAAAGTCTACCCAAAAGATACAAAGAGATTTTTATTCTCAGCAGAACCAATTGTCTGTCAAACCGGGAAATCCTTCTCCTAAAAAATCACCTTCTCAGAGAAGACATAGCGCTGGTGATGCGCAGCTTCAGCAGATGCAGTCTTCGAAGAGAACGGTTATTTTTCCCCTATTTTAACCCCCGAAGAATTGAACTGAAGGTCATACAGCCTCTTGTAATATCCATTTAGTTTCAACAACTGCTGATGGGTACCCATTTCTTTAATCTCCCCTTTGTCCAGTACCAATATTTTATCTGCCTTCTGAATAGTGGATAAACGATGGGCAATGACGATTGAAGTACGACCTTCCATCAGGTTTTCAATGGCGCGCTGGATTAGCATTTCTGTTTCGGTATCTACAGACGATGTTGCTTCATCCAGTACCAGGATAGAGGGATTGTAAACCAGGGCTCTGATAAAGGAAATGAGCTGCGCTTGTCCGGCAGATAAGGTTGCTCCCCTTTCCATTACGTTGTACTGATAACCTCCAGGCAATCTTTCTATAAACTCATGAGCTCCAACCTTTTTAGCCGCATCAACTACCTCTTCCATAGTAATCTCGGGATTATTCAATGTTATATTATTGAATATCGTATCGGAAAAAAGAAATACATCCTGCAAAACTGTTGCGATATTACTCCTCAGGTAATTCAGTTCATAATCCTGTATTTTTATGCCATCCACTTTAATCTCGCCCTTCTGAATCTCATAAAAACGGTTCAGGATATTGATAGTTGACGACTTTCCTGCTCCGGTTGCACCAACCAATGCAATAGTTTTACCAGCTTCCACCTCGAAAGAGATGTCCTTCAAAACATAATTTTCATCATTATAAGCAAACCATACCTGCTGAAAAGAGATGTGACCTTCCATTTTGGCCGGTGTAAGCACTCCCTTATTTTCAGTAACTTCATCTGTATCCAGCACTTTAAATACCCTTTCAGCTCCTACCATTCCCATTTGCAGCGTATTGAATTTATCTGCAAGCTCCCTTATTGGCCTGAACAGCATACTGATGAACATGATAAATTCTGTAATGATACCTGGTTGAACAGTTGAATCTTTTAAAATAGTTTTAGCACCATACCAGATCAGTAAGCCAAGTGACATGGCCGAAATGATCTCTACAACAGGAAAAAATATCGAGTAATACCAGTTTGAGCGGATATTTGCATCACGGTAACGCGCATTGATATTTACAAACTTCTTATACTCCTGTTTTTCCCTTGCAAAGTATTGGATGATAGAAATTCCGGTAATGTGTTCCTGCAAATAGGTATTCAGATTTGAGACTTCGGTACGGATTTCCTGAAAGGCTGACTTAATTGCCTTTTGAAAAACTGAAGTAGCCATGATCAGCAATGGCATTGGTAGTAACACAACGATGGTGAGCGTCCAATCCCTGTAAATCATGACACCGATGATTACGATGACCATCAGGATATCACCAATAATGACAATGAGTCCTTCCGAGAAAATCTCGGCGATTGTCTCCAGATCAGATACCGTACGGGTGATCAGCTGGCCAATAGGTGTATTATCAAAATATTTGAGTCTTAATTTTGTAATGTGATTGAATACGTTGATTCTAAGATCCCGGATGGCTGACTGTCCAAGGGTATTGGTGAGCAACGTATGGCTGTATTGGAATATAGTTTGGAGAATCAATAACACAAACATAAGTACGGTCATATTCAGCAAACCTTGATAGTCTCCTTTAAGAATATGGTGGTCCAGTGTATAACCAATCAGTATGGGCCTTAGCGGCGCTATTGCTGCCAATAATATAGTTAATACCACTGACCATATAAAAATGCCCCTATAGGGTTTTACATATTGAAAAACCCGTTTCAATAACCCTACATTAAAAGCATCTCCTGTTATTTTAGACATATTTATTTTACATATGGGTAAACCACATTGACCAGATATAAACCGCAAGCGGGTACCGATTGACCTGCATTGCTTCGGTTCTTACTCTCTATGATTTCTTTGAACTGTGCCAGATCTATTTCATTTTTACCAACCCTTACCAATGTACCCACGATCGCACGCACCATATTTCTTAAAAAACGATCAGCCCTGATGGTAAACAGCAGATCTTCATCTTTAAACTGAAAATGAGCTTCCATTATTTTACAATTATTGGTAAAGGTCTGGGTATTCGATTTACTAAAGCAGGAAAAGTCAGTATGATCCAGTAAAACTGTAGCCGCGTCATTCATTGCAGCTACATTTAGATCCCCTTTGAATAACCAGGAGCGTTCAAGCTTAAAAGGATCTTTATGAAAATGAATGTGGTAATGATAAGCCCTTTCGGTAGCGTCAAAACGGGCATGGGCATCATGGTGTACTTCAAAGACCCGTTTAATGGCAATTTGATAGGGCAACAAGGAGTTGATACCAGTTATGAACCGCGAAGGATCTGCAGGTCTTAAAGCATTTGGAGTATCAAATTTCAGATCAAAATGTGCAAAAAACTGAGTTGCGTGTACTCCGCTGTCTGTGCGTCCACAACCTAATGTAGCTACAGTTTGCCTGAAATAAACCGACAAAGCCTTGTCCAGGCATTCCTGTACAGTAATGGCATTGGGCTGTATTTGCCAGCCATGATATGCAGTGCCATTATATGACAGTTCGATAAAGTAACGTTGCGTATTCAATGTTGCAAATTTATCTTTTTATATCGTATATCAGATTGCTTAGTTTAGGCCTTTTAATATCTTTGTTGAAATTATTGAATTGATATGATACAAAGAATACAATCTATATGGCTTCTTTTAGCAGCATTGACCCTGATTTGCCTGTTTTTTACTCCGATAATGAGCAAGAATGTTGATACTACAGAATACCTGCTTTATATAGATGGACAACATCAGTCAGCCAAGATGGCCGACGGCGCGCAGCTTAACGGTACCCCGATAGGGGCTATGATTGCAAATGGTATTGCGATATTGGTTTGTTTGGTCAGCATTTTTCAATTCAAAAACCGTCCAATGCAAAAACGTCTCATTATGATCAATATGATCCTGATCATTGTTACGGCAGCTTTATCTGCTTTAAATACCTCTTTGCTACCAGGCGGAATGAATGGAGCTTCTATTCATATTGGGTCATCTTTATTTGTGCTGGCACTTATATTTTCTATGCTCTCGATCCGAGGAATTAGAAAAGATGAGCAATTATTGAGATCTGCCGACAGACTCAGATAATTAATTGTCTGATTTTTATTTAGTTACACATCTGTAAAATACCAAATATTAACTGTACCTTTGCGGCTTAATAAATTATAATACATGATAAACCCATTTAGTAAATTGGGGATAAGTGATGACGTTGTTAATGCCGTAAAGGATTTAGGTTTCGAAAATCCAACACCTATTCAGGAACAAAGTATTCCTGTGCTGTTAGAGGGCAATAACGATTTTGTTGGTTTGGCCCAAACAGGAACAGGAAAGACAGCCGCATTCGGTTTACCTCTGTTAGAATTGATCGACTTTAAAAGCAACAAGCCTCAGGCATTAATCTTATGCCCTACCAGAGAGCTTTGCTTACAGATTACAAGCGACATCAAAAATTTCTCAAAAAACATCTCTGGTGCTAATGTCGTTGCCGTTTACGGTGGCGCAAACATTATGCAGCAGCTGCGTGAAATTAGAAACGGTGTACAAATAGTAGTGGCTACACCGGGCCGCATGTTGGACATTATCGGCCGTAAGGCTATAGATTTCACTAACGTGAAGTATGTAGTTTTAGATGAGGCTGACGAAATGTTGAACATGGGCTTCCAGGAAGACATCAACGATATTTTATCGACAACTCCTGATGACAAAAAAACATGGTTATTCTCCGCTACTATGCCTCCTGAGGTTAGAAGAATAGCTAAAAATTACATGGACTCTCCAGTGGAACTGACCATGGGAACAAAAAACACTGGTAACGTAAACATTGAGCACGAGTACTATATTGTACGTGCAAGAGATAAATACGCTGCCTTAAAACGCATCGTAGATTTTAACCCTGAAATCTTTGCCGTAGTATTCTGCAAAACCAAACTGGATACGCAGGATGTTGCTGAGCATCTAATTAAAGATGGCTACAATGCTGATGCTTTACACGGAGATCTTTCTCAACAACAACGTGATAAAGTGATGCAACGCTTCCGCGAACGCAACATGCAGTTGTTAATTGCTACTGATGTTGCTGCACGTGGTATCGACGTAAACAACGTTACTCACGTAATCAACTACTCTTTACCAGACGAAATTGAAAGTTATACCCACCGTAGCGGTCGTACCGGCCGTGCTGGTAAAACGGGTATTTCTATCTGTATCGTAAACTCTAAAGAGATTGGCAAAATCCGTCAGATTGAAAGAATTATTGGTAAGCAGTTTACTAAAGCTGATTTGCCTACTGGTTTCGATGTTTGTGAGAAACAACTATTTGCCCTTGTACATAAAGTACATAATGTAGAGGTTAACGAGGCTCAGATTGAGCAGTATATGCCGCGCATCATGGATGAGTTTGCTGAACTGAGCAAGGACGAAGTGATCAAACGTTTTGCATCATTAGAATTTAACCGCTTCCTGGAGTATTACAAAAATGCTCCTGATCTTAATTCATCTGCTGATGACAGAGGTGATCGTGGAGAGCGCGGCGAACGTGGCGAAAGAGGAAGAAGCAGTGAAGGCTATACCCGTTTGTTCATCAACTTAGGTTCAGTAGATGACTTTACAAGAGGTGACCTGTTATCTTTTGTTTGCAACAACGGTAAAATCAGTGGAAAAAGCATTGGCAAAATTGATTTAAAAGGTGTGTATTCATTCTTTGAAGTTGAAAATGCAAATGTTGACTCTTTATTCAACAACTTTAAAGGCGTTGAGTTTAACAACCGCGGTGTAAGAATTGAAAAAACTGCAGATGGTGATGGTGGAGGAGAACGTAGAGGCGGTGGTGGCCGTGGCTTTGGCGGTGGCGAAAGAAGAAGCGGTGGCGGTGGCTATGGCGGAGGAAGACGTGAAGGCGGTGGTGACAGAAGAGGTGGAAGCGGCAGACGTGAAGGCGCAAGCGGTGGAAACAGCGGTGGTGGATTCAGAGATTTCTCTGGAAGAAGCCGTGAAGACAGAGGTGGAAGCGGCAGACGCGAAGGCGGAAGCAGCGACAGAAAACGCAGATCTTAATATCCAATCATAAAAAAAGCCTCCCGATATATGTCGGGAGGCTTTTCTTTTGCTGTTAATTTATTGTTTCGGCTTATCTTTTATTTGTGAAGTTTTCAGATAAATCTTCGCTCCTTTTTTATCAATGTAATATTTTCTGTTTTTTCCGTCGATATAAACATTTGACCCATCTGGAGCCATCTTACCTTTAAAAGTCTGGTCTACAACCTTTGCTCCACCTTTTACAGCAACCTCCGCTGTTTTATTCCCGACTTTTGTAGCTGTTTTCCCTATGGCCTTCCCGGTTTTATCAAGCGACTCCCCTACTGTTTCTTTCTTCTTTTCCTGTGCATCTGCTGTTGATACCACACCTACACTCAGCGCGAGTGCAAGAACGCCTATTAAATATTTCGTTTTCATAGCTTTTAATGTTTAGATAAAAACAAACATCAACGGCTTTTGTTTGCGATTAGTTCAGCTGCTCTGTAAGCAACCGCATTTCTATCTGAGGAGAATGCTTTTCATAAAGAATGGCGTAAACCGCCCTGCTGATGGGCATATCTACTTTATACTTTTTGTTGATGTAATGCATACAATTTACTGCATAATACCCTTCAGCAATCATATTCATTTCAAGCTGGGCAGATTTTACCGTATAGCCTTTACCGATCATATTTCCAAAAGTACGGTTACGACTAAACTGAGAATAAGCTGTAACCAATAAGTCTCCAAGGTAAGCCGATTCTTTGATGTCCCTTGAAATAGGATGGACAGCCTCTACAAACCGGTTAATTTCTCTGATTGCATTTGAAATTAAAACTGCTTGAAAATTATCGCCATAACCTACACCATGACAGATTCCGCTGGCTACTGCATAAATATTTTTTAAAACCGCAGCATATTCAGTACCGAATATATCATCGGAAATATTAGTCTTGATGTAACGCGTATTTAACAAATTAGCAAAATGTTCTGCAAGCTTAAGATCTGTACTTGCAATTGTTAAATAAGATAGCTTCTCTAATGCTACTTCTTCTGCATGGCAAGGCCCGCTGATCACAACAATATCCTCAAACGGAATATGATACTTCTGGTTTAGAAATTCTCCGATAATCAGATTTTCATCCGGAACAATCCCTTTGATTGCAGAAATGATCTTTTTGCCTTTCAATTGCTCGGGAGTAACAGAGGCAAGTGTGTCTTTTAGAAAAGCGGCAGGAACATTTAAAATGATATAATCCGCTGCAGCTATAATTGACTTAATGTCATTAGAAATATTCTTTTCAGGAACTCTGATTTCCACAGAACTCAGGTAACTTGGGTTGTGCTTATACTGTTGCACATGCGTAATTGCTTCAGCATTCCTCATCCACCAAAAGATCTCTTTCTCTGTAAAATTATCTGAAAGCATTTTTATGATCGCAGTAGCCCAACTACCGCCACCAATCATCGCAACTTTAGGTGTCATAGTATCTAAATAAAAAACCCCGGTTTAATGTTTTAAACCGGGGCAATTTACTTATTTAAAATGACTGATATCCTTTACTTTTTACTTGGGAGCGGCAAAGAGCTGATCCTTAGTGGTTTTTTCTACCTTCATGCCATCCTTCAACCTGTTTTGAATTGCAGAATAAGGACCTGTAACAACTTCTTGGCCGGCCTTTAAGCCAGTCTTGATGATGATGTACTGGTCATTCTGGATACCTGTGGTAACTTCAGCCCGCTTTACTACCCCATTATTAAACAGGTAAACATATTGTTTTACAGTCTTATCTGTCAGCTTTGATTTTTGTTTATCTGTATTGTCGTCCGCATTTTCAGTACCGGGTTTTGCCTTGGATTTATCTTCTGTAAATACAGACTGTATAGGTATCGCCATACCCTTCAGAGATTCACTTTCAATATCTACCGTTGCAGACATTCCTGGCCTGAAAGGAGAAGGCAGGTCTTTTGCTCCGCCTTTAACATTACTGTAAGACTCAGCGAGTATGCGCACCTTTACAATAAAATTAGTTACCTGATCTACACTGGTTGCAGTACCTACATCTTTAGATGAACTTGCAATTTCAGTTACAACTCCTTTAAACTTTTTGTCTGCAAAAGCATCTACCTCTATCGAAGCATTGTCACCAACATTCACACGATTGATGTCATTCTCATTTACATCAACATTTACTTCCATTGATGACAGATTGGAGATACGCATGATTTCTGTACCGGCCATCTGGGCTGTCCCTAGAATACGGTCCCCCAATTCTACTGACAACTTAGAGATTACGCCATCTACAGGCGCAAATATCGTTGCTTTTGCAAGGTTAGCACTTGCTTCCTGCACATTCGCTCCGGTCTGTTCCAACTGAAACTTAGCTGCTATCACATCTTCTTTGGCCCTTGCCAGATTAGTTTTAGCGGTCAGGTAAGCCGCCTTGGCTGCATCAAACTCCGACGCCGAGATCACCTTTTTACCAAAAAGCTCCACGTTACGTTTATAGGTTGCTTCTGCATTGACAAAATTGCCTTCGTTTTGTTTCAGCATTTGCTGTGAAGCAGATACACCCGCTTTTTGAGAACTAAAAGATGCTACTGCACGGTCATAACCTGACTTTAAAACATCTGGTCTCACTTTGATCAGCAGCTGCCCTTTCTTCACCACATCACCTTCCTTAACCAAAAGCTCTGTAACTTCTCCCGACACTTCTGAACTTAACTTCACTTCGGTTTCCGGTTGAATTTTACCACTTGCAGTAACGGTTTCAATTACTTCTTTTTCACCGGCTTTCTCAATTGTGACCTTTTCCGTCTTTTCGCCTCCAATTAAACCTGTGAGCTTCGCTACTACCAAGAGCGCAATCAGCACACCTACAATTATCAATATGGTCTTTAATTTCATTTGTTGTTGTTTAAAAAATTATCTGTTTCCCTAAATAGTAGTCAATTACTTTTGCTTTAAATAGCAAATCGTATTTAGCACGTATCATGTCTATTTCTGCCTTGTTTTTATTGGTTAATGAGGTACTGTAATCTAACGAGTTAACCAACCCAACGTTATAACGCTGTTCAATTACTGAGAATGCTTCTTTACGCGCAGTAAAGGTTTTAGACGTAGACTCGTACGTACTTTGAGCAGCTCTAAGATCAGCCACAGCTTGATAAATTACTTTATTCAGGTTGTTTTTAGCAAGTTGTTCTTCATTTCGATTCTGCATTAACGTAATCTTTGCTCTTCTTACCGTCGTTCTCGTTCTGAAGGCATTAAAAATCGGAATTTGCAAACTTACGCCTACATTTTGACCAAAATTATCACGTAGCTGATCTTTAAAACGGTAAGTTTCTGACAATTCTCTAAACATTGCAGTTAATACCTTCTCTCCACTAGCTGTGTATCCAATCTCTCTCTCTCCATCCGACACTACATCTAATACTCTTCTTCTGCCGCTTGAATAATTCGTATTCAAACCAGCTCCCAATGAAATACTCGGATAATAAGCTCCTTTTGCCAGATCTACTGCTTTTTTAGCAGATTCAGTACGGATAGCTGCAAGCTTGATATCTGGAAAAAGCGACAGCGCCTGCTCATATACTTCTTCAGGATTATATAAAGCAGCAGTCCCTGTAAAACTGGTTACATCTGGCGGCTTTACGTCATATTTAGTTGCAGAAGGTATATCCATTAATTGCGCCAATGTAATGTAAGATATAGTCAATGCATTCTGAGCTGTGGTTACATCAAGTTCCGCAGTAGCCACCAATGATTTAGATTCGGCAATGTCAGCCAATGTTTTATTTCCCACATCAAGTAATTCCTGCTGCTGTTTCATTTGTTGCTGAGCTACGGCTAACTGCTGTCTTGCTGCTATTAGAAAGTCTTTATTATATAAGATCTGCATATAAGATGTGATCACCTGCAACACAAGGTCATTTTTAACCTTTTCAGTATAATTTTTATCTGCATCAAGTAAAAGCTTGTTTTGTTTAATTTGGTTTAGCTTTTGGAAGCCTTGAAATAAATCTACACTAGTAGAAACTCCCCCGTTAAACGACGAAAATTGCTGACTGCTAAAAGACTGTGTAGAAGGGTCCAAGCTGCGTCCGAAGTTTATATTGTAACTTCCATTGCCATTAAGTGTAGGAAACAATGATGCCTTAGACTGCTTTAAACTCTCATCAGTCAGGCTTTCACTCAAACGTGCTTGTTTGACCTGCAGGTTATTATTTAAGGTTTTTTCGATCGCCTGTTGTATGGTGATCACTTCCTGAGCGCTTGCCTGTTGTACAAAACCGGTTACAAAAACAAGAGAAAAAATCAAGGTAAGCCCGGATAATGCACTACTAGGGATAGTTCTTTTCATAAATTTAATTTCACAATATTAATATAAACAACTCAATCATTTTTGTAAATTTTAAGGTACAACCAACCCGATTTTTTATCTAAGTTTGAAAATGTACCTTACAAAATCTCCACTTTTATTAAAATGGTATTATCCATCGCTTACCTGGAATAAACCAAGAGACCGTAAAGTTATTTATTTAACCTTTGACGATGGACCTATACCTGATGTTACAGACTTCGCGTTAAAAACTTTAAAAAGCTTCAATGCCAAAGCTACCTTTTTTTGTATCGGGGACAACATCCGTAAGCATCCCGATATTTTTAATCAAATAAAGAACGATGGGCATAGCATCGGCAATCATACATTCAACCATCTGAAAGGCTGGAAAACTCCAGACGAAATATACTTAAAAAACTTTCAAATGTGTCAGGAGCAAACCGCTACAAATCTCTTTCGTCCACCCTACGGCCGCATCAAAAAATCCCAGATCAGGTCAATCAGGGCTGCACATCCTGAATTGCAGATCATCATGTGGGATGTACTAAGCGGCGACTTTGACATCAATCTCAGTCCGGAAAAATGCTGCAAAAATGTGCTGCAAAATACCAGGAATGGGTCCATCATCGTTTTCCACGACAGCCTTAAAGCGTTTGACCGGATGCGCTATGCCTTACCTAAAGTCTTAGCACATTTCAGCAACGCAGGTTATCATTTTGAAAAATTATAGGTATACCAACCACTTACTATCGCCCTCAACTTTACGATGGCGTAGCGAACTCTGAGCCAAACAAACGAATGAACATAATTGAATGATATTCAATTATTTATAATTAACACATCATTGGTTCCTGTTCATAAATGAACAATAGTGGTCATAATCGGCCAGTCGTCAGTCCCGATATTGTGTTTATAACAGGCGCATTACATTATTTAGAATATGTATAAATAATATAATGATCTGACAATGATCCCCTACCCCTGTTTTTTTTTGTAAATTCGCTAAAAATAATAAGAATACTTACCCCTTTAACACATATTATCAATGGCTTTTGATATAGAAATGATCAAAAAGGTGTATGCAAACTTTGGCCCTCGTATAGAGGCAGCCCGTAAATTAGTAGGCAGACCCTTAACACTTTCAGAAAAAATACTTTACACTCACCTTTGGGATGGAAATGCAAGTACTGCTTATTCAAGAGGTACTGATTATGTAGATTTTGCTCCTGACCGTGTGGCCATGCAAGATGCTACTGCACAAATGGCATTATTGCAGTTTATGCAGGCAGGCAGACCAAAAGTTGCAGTTCCTTCGTCTGTTCACTGCGATCACCTGATCACAGCAAAAAATGGCGCCGAGATAGATTTGCCTGCAGCAAATACAGAAAGTAAAGAAGTTTTCGATTTCCTTGCTTCAGTTTCCGACAAATACGGTATTGGCTTCTGGAAGCCAGGCGCTGGTATTATTCATCAGGTAGTGCTTGAAAATTATGCATTCCCGGGTGGAATGATGATCGGAACCGACTCTCACACTGTTAATGCAGGTGGTTTGGGTATGGTTGCTATCGGTGTTGGTGGTGCTGACGCTTGCGATGTAATGGCCGGATTACCATGGGAACTTAAATTCCCTAAACTAATCGGCATCAAATTAACAGGAAAATTAAATGGCTGGACTTCTCCTAAAGATGTAATACTTAAAGTAGCAGGTATCCTTACTGTAAAAGGTGGTACTGGTGCTATCGTTGAGTACTTTGGTGATGGCGCTACAGGCATGAGCTGTACTGGTAAAGGTACGATCTGTAACATGGGTGCAGAAATAGGTGCTACTACTTCTACATTTGGCTATGACGAAAGCATGGAACGTTATCTCCGTGCGACCAACAGGGCTGAAGTGGCTGATGCTGCTAATGAAATCAAAGCGCACCTGACAGGTGATCCTGAAGTTTATGCTGAGCCTGAAAAATATTTTGATCAATTGATCGAAATTAACTTATCTGAACTTGAGCCTTATGTTAATGGTCCGTTCACCCCTGATCTGGCTACTCCTATTTCTAAAATGAAAGAGGTAGCAGCTGCAAACGGATGGCCTTCAAAAGTAGAATGGGGACTGATTGGCTCTTGTACGAACTCTTCATATGAGGATTTATCCAGAGCGGCGTCTATTGCTCAGCAGGCAATCGACAAAGGTTTAACAATAAAAGCAGAGTTCGGTATCAATCCGGGATCTGAACAGGTACGTTATACTGCAAACCGTGATGGCTTACTGGGTACTTTTGAAAATCTGAATGCAACAATCTTTACCAATGCTTGCGGTCCGTGTATCGGAATGTGGGACAGGGTTGGTGCTGAAAAACAAGAGAAAAATACAATCGTACACTCATTTAACAGAAACTTTGCTAAACGCGCCGACGGTAATCCAAATACATTTGCATTTGTAACTTCTCCGGAAGTGGTAGCTGCAATCGCTATTGCAGGTGATTTAGGCTTTAATCCGCTTACCGATACCTTGACAAACAATAAAGGTGAACAAGTGAAATTAGATCCGCCAAAAGGTGATGAACTTCCGGTAAATGGATATGCTGTAGAAGATTCTGGCTACCAGGCTCCTGCCGCAGATGGTTCAGGTGTTCAGGTATTGGTTTCACCTACTTCAAGCAGATTACAATTACTTGATCCGTTTGCTGCTTGGGAAGGCACTGATCTTATGGGTCTGAAATTACTGATTAAAGCAAAAGGAAAATGTACTACTGACCATATTTCTATGGCCGGTCCATGGTTGAAATTCCGTGGTCACTTAGACAACATTTCCAACAACATGCTGATAGGAGCTGTAAACTTTTACAACGAGAAAACTGACTTCATAAAGAATGCAATAACCGGAGAATATGGCCCGGTTCCAGCGACTCAACGTGCCTACAAAGCAGCAGGATTAGGTTCTATCGTTATTGGCGATGAAAACTACGGAGAAGGATCAAGCCGTGAGCATGCTGCTATGGAACCTCGTCACTTAGGTGTACGTGCTGTACTGGTAAAATCTTTTGCCCGTATCCACGAAACAAACCTTAAGAAACAAGGTATGCTTGGGTTAACCTTTGCAAATAAAGATGACTACGATAGAATTCTTGAGGACGATGTAATCGACATCATTGGTTTGACTACATTTACGCCTAATGTTCCGTTAACATTGGTATTACACCACGCAGATGGTACAAAAGAAGAAATCACTGTAAATCATAGTTACAATGACCAGCAGATCGAATGGTTCAAAGCAGGTGGTGCGTTAAACATCATCCGCAGAGAAGCTGCTGCTAAGAATGCATTATAAATGCGATGGTATAAAATCAAAGCATAAAAAAACTCCCGTCTTAACAGCGGGAGTTTTTTTTATGTCTTAAAATTCGTGTTCGCAATTGAAACAATGGTGTGTTTTTCGGGCAAAGAAAGGATAAACAAGAAACATTAATGAAACCAGAATTGTCAATATCCCGAAGCGCCTTTTCGTAGCATGTACATAGCCGACGTGAGCTGAACCACAATTGGGACAAATTTCAGCTGACTGAGCCTCAACAGGTGCCACTTCGTCTGCATCTGCTTCCCCGACTTCATCAAGATTGATCTGCACATCTTCATCCTGAAGAATACTTCTCGCTGCAGCAATGTCACGCTCGAACATATGCAGCCTTACTCCTCCAAGTGCCTGATTGTATAAAGGATTAATCGTGATGGTATTTTCATCAGAAAGGAAGCATTGTATCCCACTATCAATCAGTCTTTCCTTAACTATACTTGCTTCGATTGGATTATAATAAGTCTCAAATACGACAATTTTGTCCATATGCTGTGTGTTTCATCTCAATATACAAAAATTATGCTAACTTTTAAGAAACTCCCTGAACCAGTTACCTGAATCTTTAACCGTTCTTTTCTGAGTTTTAAAATCATTATGAACCAGTCCAAAACGCGCATTAAATCCTTCCGCCCATTCAAAATTATCCATTAATGTCCAGGCCATATAACCTGAAATATTCAATCCTTCGTTTTTAGCTTTTAGCAGCGCAGACAGATACAATTTAAAATAGGTAATGCGATCAGCATCATGAATTCCACTGTCAGTAATTTTATCCTGATAAGCAGCTCCATTTTCGGTGATCATCAATTTCTTAATATTCGGATATGCCGCAAATTGCTTAATGATATTATAAAAACTCCCTGCATTCACCTCCCAACCCATGGCCGTATGAGGCTTTTTACGGTTTTTGGCTTTTACCTCCCAGGCCTGTACCACAGGAATAAATGCATTGTATTTAATAGTCAATGGAAAGTAGTTCTGCAGGCCGATAAAATCAAAATCAAAAGTAAGGCGCTCCGTATGTCTCCAGGTTGAATGCTGAATGGAGAATTTTTCCATCACTTCCCAATCAGCACCAGGGTATCCCATCCCCAATGCGGGTTCAATAAAGAGCCTGTTCATTAAACAATCCACTCGTTTGGCCGCAGTTAAGTCTGATTCACTTTGCGTGTACGGGATAATTTCAGAACAGGAGAAGCTGGTACCAATGTTGGCTCCAGAAACTTCAGCACGAAGAATCCTTCCTCCGTCTGCCTGCGCTATGGCTGTATGGTGCACAGCAGAAAAAAAGTTGGTCAGGCCCGTCTTACCCGGAGCATGAACACCCAGCATATATCCAAGTGAGGTAAAGCCAAATGGCTCATTGAGTACAATCCAGTTTTTTACTTTATCGCCATATTCACGGGCACACAAGCTTACAAATTCATTGAAAGCATGATTTACCGCATATGCAGTCCAGCCTCCTTCTTCTTCCAATGCTTCAGGCAAATCCCAGTGATAAAGTGTCACATAAGGAATAAGCCCATTTAGCAAGCAGGCGTCAATGACATCGTGGTAAAACCGGACACCCTCATGATTGACTTGTCCTTGTCCAAAAGGCAAAATACGAGGCCAGGAAATAGAAAAGCGAAATACATCGAAACCCAGGTTTTTAACCAAAGCAATATCCTCCTGATACCTGTGATAAAAATCGCAGGTTACCTGCAGCAAATGTCCCTTTTTAATTTTACCAGATCTCTTCGAAAAGGTATCCCATATGGACAGGCCTTTGCCGTACAGTTCCGCAGCACCTTCTATCTGAGCCGCAGCCACTGCTACGCCCCATGAAAAATCATTGCCAAAATCAGATGCTTTTATCATAGCTGTTTGTTACAAAAGGCA
Organism: Pedobacter frigoris; assembly: GCF_032678645.1. Classification (GTDB taxonomy): domain Bacteria; phylum Bacteroidota; class Bacteroidia; order Sphingobacteriales; family Sphingobacteriaceae; genus Pedobacter; species Pedobacter frigoris_A. The sequence goes on along the minus strand of NZ_JAVTSP010000004.1, from coordinate 587,709 downwards.
ATATGGCATTATGCTATTAAGTTAATGTTAAGCCTATCTCTTTCAACAACAAAGCCGCATTAAAAGTTTTGCATGGTCCGTGTTTCAACTTATAATCGAAATTCATTTCACCTTCCGCTATTTGTATGTCGAAATGATAGTTTCTAACTTTAGTCTGATGATCTGCTTCCATTTCTGAAAGCTGTAAATCATGTGTCGCAAATAAAGCTGGAGTATCCTGCGCTATCAGTTTTTCAATAAATACTTTTGAGCCCAGGTATTTATCCTTACTGTTGGTTCCTCTAAGCATTTCATCAATCAGTACAAATGAATTTTCGGAGACGCTGATGGCATCGAGTATCATTTTAAGTCTGTTCAGCTCTGCTTTAAACGTTGACGTTTGATCATTCAAAGAGTCTTTAATACGCATATAAGAAAGCACCCTGAATATTGAAAGCGACATTTCTTTAGCGCAAACCGGAGCACCGGCAAAGGCAAGTACCATGTTAATACCTACTGTACGCAGGAATGTGCTTTTCCCAGCCATATTTGAGCCCGTAACGATATCCACTGTTGTATGTACCTCCAAACTAAAATCATTGACTACACGTGCGCTTTCGTGAATTAGCGGATGTCCTAGTTCAGCAGCTTGTAAGCTAAAGGTATCTTCAATTGTTGGAAAGTTCCAATCGGGCTGATTATGAGTAAGCGTTGCAAAGGAAATCAGCTCTTCGAACTGACTAATCCTATACAGGCCTCCTATCAGGTTACCTGAGGACCTTAAATACCATTTATTCAAATCGATGGAGCATTTTAAATCCCAAAGCAAAAACACGTTTAAAAAAAATCCTAAAAAAGGATTCAGCCTGGCGTCAAATGATTTAATGATAGTCGATAGCTGTTTAATTTGTTTACTTACGGGATCGTTAGCTAGGTTATTTTCGTCATTTCCCTTAAAAAAATCTTTAATATAAGGGCTCTTCCACGTTATATCTTCTGTCCACTTTATCGTACCAGAAAAGGAGTCTAGTAAATTTGAGCCTCCTGTAAATCCGTAATAAACTAAATTAATGTGTTTCTGATTGAAGAAATTCATCCCCATATTAAATAAGATCACAAAGCCTAATATTTTCCAGACAAAACCACCGAATATTATCCCGAGTATAAGCAACCCAATGGCAATAAAGGGGCCTATTTTTACGTACAATTGAAGCGCTTTATTGTGAGTAAATTTTAGCTGATTGGGCAGCTGATGCTCCAGTTTATGTTTAATAACATCAAGTTGACCGGGTTTATGATTTTGTAATTCGGCTCTGAAATGAAAAGTCTTATCGATATGCCCAACCATTTCGGTAATGGCTTCCTGTCGCTGCAAAATAACGTCCTTATCATTTGGCCTGCCAAGATTTTCTGCAAGAATATTTAAGCCATTATTTGTGTTGCATCGATTAATATTCGCGTACAGGGAGCGTGGCCCCATAATGTCGAGGTCTGAAGAATATGGATGTTGTTCATCACTATATTGTACCCCGTCGGCATAACCATTCTTTCCTGTGGTCAGCTGGTCTACCTCATTCTGATAAACCCACAGTAATTTGAGTGCATAATCCAGTTCAGCCTGAACCTTAATTTGCTTTTTTACCAGTATCATGAACATCAAAATAGGAACTATTGTAAAGAGCCCTAAGAACCATAAAAAACCTATGTTAATGATTGAGGCTACGATCAGAATCTCTGCAACAAAAAGCCCCAATCTGGAAAAGGAAATTTGGTTAAGTTTCTTTTTAAGTCCATCTACCAGCGTCTGCTGAGTATTTATATGATTTTGATAGCCAGTTAGGATGTTATATTTTGTTTTTACCATTATCTTTATCTTTTTTAAAGAATTGCCCGAACTTTGACGATAGCTTCAATGAGATGTTACGAACGTTTTGGTTATAAAGATAAATTAAATGAAGATCACTTTACTTGTTGTAGGTAAAACAGAAGACAAATACCTGATTGAGGGGATTGAGAAATATCTGAATCGTCTGAAGCATTATATTGGCTTCACACTGACAGTGATCCCTGATATCAAAAACACAAAGAACCTTACAGAAGCCCAGCAAAAAAGTAAAGAGGCTGAATTGATATTAAAACAAGTCAGCAATTCAGATATGGTAATATTGATGGATGAAAAAGGAAAAAAATACAGTTCAGTCTCCTTTTCAAATTACCTGAACAAACAGATGATCGGAAGTGTCCAGCATATGGTATTCATCATTGGGGGGCCTTACGGATTCGACGAAAGTGTTTACAACCGTTCAAACGGAAGTATATCCTTATCAGACATGACTTTTTCACATCAGATGGTTCGTCTGTTTTTTGTAGAGCAGCTTTACAGGGCATTTAGCATTTTAAAAGGCGAGCCCTATCACCACGAATAATGCATTCCATTTTATGGAAATTTTCAGTCGACATCATCATTAGCTAAAAGGAGAGATATTATGCGTTTGCCATCAGATTATAAAAGAGACTATAAATTTAAAAGCGATCCTAAAAAGGACCGCTTAAGTTACATCATCGCAATTGTGATATCAATTGTTGTGTTTGCAATCCTATGGTACTTTTTTTAGAAAACCTGCCAGGTTAGCCACGTCTTTTAATTCTAGCCCTTATTTTACTCAGAGTTTGCGGAACAATTAATAAGAAACTGGCAATGTCCTTTACTTTACAATACCGGGTGCTTTCCTTCCCAAACACCTCAAGGAATTTTTCATATCGGGGTGTGGGTTTAAGGTTAAGCATTTCGTTCTTCTTGTTGCTCCCCGGATTTGAAAGTGAAAGTACTTTATTTGCAAGCTCCTCGGCTTCTGAAGCCGTTAGTTTTAACGTGCTAAAGTTATCCGCGGTAAAAGGAATGACTACAGCATTTTTCGTAAAATCAGCATAATAATCACAAGGCTGGCCGTTAAAGAAACACTCCGGAATAACCATAATGCTACCCGGCATAAAGAATTTAAACGTGACTTCAGTTCTTACGCCATCCTGATAAACAACTCTGTAAAATCGACCATAGCCGGAGTCTATCCAATACGCCGTTTTACAAATATCACCTGCATTGGCAACCTTTAACACTTTGCATGACGACTGATGCTTCAACATCGGTAAGATACCCGAATAAAACCCATCGGTAAGGTCCATAAGTCCCCCTAAGTTTTCCAATAGGTTTCCCTCCGGAGTACCTATTAAATTATTGGCAATCAAAAACTTTTCTTTATATGACATAATTTACATTTTCGACTAATATATATAAGAACAAGGCAGAGAAACCACCTTTTGTAAAGGAATTTTTACCTAAATCTATTTAGCGATGCATATAGTCCGCTACAATGTTGTCATCACTTTGAGTATGATGAGCTCTATTTTATTACCTACGTTTCTGTTGAGTAGCCAGGAATACCTAACTAAGTGTTACTCAAATGTCCATTAAAAACAAGCAGCCCCGGCGGTTTGCCAGGGCTGCTTTTATCTTATCGTGTTGTCCTAAAAATTACACTCCTTTTTTACTTGTCATGCTTGCTTTTTTAGCAGGCGCTTTGCTTGTCGCTTTAACGTTCGCAGGCTTAGGTGTAGCCTTTGGTTTCTTTTCCACTTTTTCTTCAACTTTAACTCCATCCTGCTCAATAGCTTCAGGAGCAGCCTCATTAAATAAAGGAAGTTCTTTCAAAATATGAAACCAGCTTACGATCTTCTTCATATCAGAAGCATAAACTTTTTCCTGATCGTGCGCAGGAGCAACTTCAAGGAAAAATTTCTTTAGTGTTGGTCCATCAGCTTTGGCATCAGGAACAGTTCCTTTAGCAGCTGTAATGTTAGCCAAAACATCTACCAGTTTCAGATCTTCATCTTCACCATAGATAGTGATGTCTTCCAGTGAAGCTAATTTAGTTGTAGTAATATTGGCTACAATTTTTACCTTCTGGGCATCAAGACTTTCCAAAACATATCCGCCTTTATTTTGTCCTACCAATTTGAATAGGCCCGGTCTTCCGGATACAGCAACGATTCCTCTTAAGTTCATAATTAATCTTCTATTACTTCTATTCCTAAAATTTTGTCTCCTTGTCTGATGCTGTCAACAACATCAACATTTTCAATTACTTTACCGAAACAAGTATGGTTTCTGTCTAAATGAGCAGTATTGTCTCTGCTATGGCAAATGAAAAACTGTGATCCACCTGTATTTCTTCCGGCGTGCGCCATTGATAATACACCACGATCATGGTATTGGTTCTCTCCTGTTAACTCACAATCAATTTTATAGCCCGGACCACCAGCACCAGTACCTGTAGGATCACCTCCCTGAACAACAAAGTTAGGGATCACTCTGTGAAATGTAACACCATTATAATATCCTTCGTTGGCTAATTTTTTAAAGTTAGCAACTGTATTTGGGGCATCCTGATCGTAAAACTGAACGGTCATATCGCCTTTATCTGTTTTAATTATTGCTTTGCTCATGTGATATTTTGTAAATGCCAAACTTAGCTAAATTTGTAATGATATGCAATATGCGGCCTTTTTCTTACATTCGTATTTACCGATTTCACTATTTATGATGTTCAAAAGATCCCTTATCCTATTTTTCTTGTTGACCGTTAGCATTATTGCCAGGGCCTCTTCAATTCTTATTTACATGGATGAAGATCAGAAAAATCATTTGAAAGCATACGGTATTGCTTACTGGAGCATCAAGCAAAATGCCGACGTCAGCTGGCTGTTGAACTACCGCGGCGGCAGTTTTTTAATTGGTTATAACAAGGCCGTAGAAGAGGAATGCAAAACCAGGGGCGTCTCTTACCAGATTCTTGCCGACGGGAAGGTAACGGCCATCTTAAATGAGATCAGTGATCCACAGGTAAACATGGAAATGGTAAAGTTGGAAAAAGCACCTAAGATTGCCGTGTATTCACCAAAAAGCAAATTACCCTGGGATGATGCAGTAACTATGGTACTTACTTATGCGGAGATTCCTTACGAGGTAGTCTATGATGATGATGTATTAAGAGATAAATTATCCGGATATGATTGGCTGCATTTGCACCACGAAGATTTTACCGGGCAGTATGGACGTTTCTGGAGTGCATATCGAACCCATAACTGGTATCGTGAGGATGTGAAAAATCAGGAAGCAACAGCAAAAAGAAACGGGTTTAATAAAGTATCTCAAATGAAGCTGGAAGTAGCCAAAAGAATCCGGGATTTTTGTGCCGGCGGAGGCTTTTTATTTGCCATGTGTTCTGGTACAGATAGTTTTGACATCGCATTGAGTGCAGAAGGCGTAGACATTTGTGAAAGTATGTTTGATGGTGATGGTGCCGACGCACAGGCACAGGCGAAGATCAATTTCAACAGGACTTATGCCTTTAAAGATTTTAAGCTCAATGTAAATCCCAATGAATATGAGTTTTCAGACATTGATGTTACCCAAACCCGTACATTGATTCAATCAAATGACTATTTTACTTTATTTGATTTTTCTGCCAAATGGGATTTGGTGCCGACGATGCTTACACAAAATCATGATAAGGTGATCAAAGGCTTCATGGGGCAGACTACAGCTTTCAGAAAGCGGCTTGTAAAACCAAGTGTTACCGTACTTGGTGAAAATAAGGGAGCTGAAGAAGTACGTTACCTAAACGGAGTAATCGGAAAAGGTCAGTTTACTTTTTATGGGGGTCATGATCCTGAAGATTATCAGCATCAGGTAGGTGATCCGCCAACTGATCTGAACCTGCACCCAAATTCGCCGGGATACCGTCTGATATTGAATAACGTATTGTTTCCAGCAGCTAAAAAGAAACCGCAAAAGACTTAGTCGTAAAAATTCCAGCTCACGCCAAATTTAAACAACAGTCTGTCAGGCATCGGATAACTTTTTACAGTATAATACCCTTTGGAAAGAAGTCCCTGATTGATATAATCACACTTTACAAAAAGATTTGCCCTGCGCAAACTTGCCTTTACCCATACATCAAGCACCGGCTCTGATTTATACTTGATCTTATCGCCTATATAAAACTGACCGGCAGGCACAGAATAAGAATACGCATAATATGGTGTATTATACCTGATATCAAAACCTACATTGGTTTTAAGCACTTTGAAGAAAGTCTGGTCAATATAAAAACTATTGAAAGTATAGACTTCAGGTGTCCGCAGGATATTGCTGTTGTCAGTCTTCTGATACACGATATAGCTATCGAGGTTAAACTTGCCAAAAGTTATTTTTTTGCCCAGGGTTATTTTCAGCAAATTGATGGTAGACCCCGCCTGGGCCGGACGGATATTTACCGTGTCCGGACCTGTGGTACCAACCTGCTCAAAATACAAGTATTTGTCTATTAAAAAGTACTGAGCTCCTGCATCAAGATTTAACTTGTCAATGATGTAGTTGAACGACATATTGATCGTCTTGGTACGATCAAACTTAAAGCCTTGTGCATCTCCGGACCAATTGTAGTGATTACCTACATAATTGTTATAAATTTCTTCAGGAGATTTATTCTGGAAATAGGCTCCCAGTACAATACGACCGATTGATTTACTCAGCAGCACATTACTCTTTGCCTCGTAAAGAAAATCACCAGTATTTCTACCCTGGAAGATCTGCTGTAAATCAACGTTAAGGTCTATCCTGTTACTGAACCTGTATCCTGCAGTACCCAGCAAGGTTACGTTTTGAAAACTTGAAGAATAATCATATGACCTCATGTTATTCTTATACAATGACATTTGGTTGTATTTATAAAAGTCATGCCTGATCCCCGCGTCGAGCTTCAACTCGTTTTTGATAAGGGAGCTTGACTTTGCCCGGAGAAAAAAACTGTAGATGAACTCATTCTGAACCTGTGTATAGCGCGTACTGTCATTTGTAAATGTAGTGTCGAGTGCACCTCTGGGAAAAATACTGTGGTCATCAGCCTGGTCCTTTCTAAATCCGTAGGAATTGGCACTATACTTAAAGGTATAGCTGACCTTGTTAGTTGGCAATATCTTCTTTGTGATCTCCTGCGCGAGGCTATCTATACGTCCTACGAAATACGTCTGCTTTAACATGAAAGAACTCTGACGATAAATTCTTCTTGAATTTGATAGTCTTACCGGTTCAGACAAGTGGTCTACCTTTACTCCTGTGCCCGTAAAAAGGGTATCATTGGTTGGTGCCCCGTTTTCATTAGCCTTTAAGGTATTGAATACTGCGCTGGTCCACAAATTATAACGCTTGTTGGGTGATTGATACCAGGAGAATAAAGCACCGTTCAGATCATCACCACGTTGTCTGCTATAATATCCATTGGCTCCTATCCGGTTGAAATTGGCGCCTATGTTAAAATTAGGTTTAATATTTTGAGAATGGACTACTCTAAATACCTGTTCAGCCTCTCCGGCGCTCACGTAATATAAACTTGTAAATGGAGTTCTGGCCTGATAATATTTAATATCGTCGTGGGTAAGTGCATAATAATCTAACGTATGAAAACCTGCATCAAAGCCTATGGTTTTCACCGGCTCAAACAAAAGTGGCATAGCTGACAGTCCAAGGTTTCCTACGCCAACCGTCGGGCGTTTTGGTTGTACCAGGATATTGAAATTATGAAACCCCTGCAATGTAGTATCTAAAGCCAGCGTCTGGATGCTGTCTTTAGTAAGCCGAAGTGTTGTATATCTGATAAACCGGGAAGTGAAAATGATGGAATCTTTGGCATTCTCTTCCTTTTTTCTCAGGGAGTCAAGTTCCTTATTGTCATTGACCGATGTTTTTAAATCCTGGGCAAATAATTGCCCGCCACCCAGAATGACTAAGCAAAAAACAATGAAAGCAATGTTTTTATACATTATAAAGTTGATATTAACTGGCTCAATATTTTAGTCATCTTTGGTTCTGCGGCTTTAGCTGTCTCCAGTATTTCTTCTAAACTCACCGGCTCAAGAACTTCGGGAAATCCCTCATCCGTTAGCACAGAAATTGCAAATACAGGTATACTCATATGTTTGGCCACAATCACTTCAGGAACAGTACTCATTCCAACTGCATCACCGCCTATAATACGAAGGTAGTTGTATTCTGCCTTGGTTTCCAGATTAGGTCCCGTTACGGCTATGTAAACGCCCTGGTGACAGGTTATGTTGTCTTCCTTAGCTATATTCAATGCTTTTTCTACGAGCTTTCTATCATAAGGCTGGCTCATATCAGGAAAACGAGGCCCCATATCCGCATCGTTATTACCCCTCAAAGGACTTTCAGGTTGTAAATTGATATGATCATTGATCACCATCAGGTCGCCTTTTTTAAATTCAGGATTTAAAGACCCTGCGGCATTGGATACAAATAAATGAGCAATGCCCAATACTTTCATCACCCTGATCGGAAAGGTAATTTGCTGCATACTATATCCTTCATAATAATGCAGCCTGCCTTGCATGGCTATTACTTTTTTCCCATTTAGCTTTCCAAATATCAGTTTGCCTGAATGAAACTCCAGTGTAGAAATGGGAAAATTAGGGATGTTTGAGTACATCAACTGGTACTCTACCTCAATATCTTTTACCAGACCGCCCAAACCGGTCCCCAGAACTATCCCAATTTCAGGTTGAAAATTATCTGTTTTACGTTTTATATATTCAACGGTTTCGTGTAGTGCTTGAAACATAGTCTAAAATCTTTTGATCAAATGTAGCTTTATCTTCTGCCTGTATCTCAACCCTGATCGGTAAATAATACACCGGCAAATTTAAAAGTAATTCTTTTAATGCATCATCTAATAAACGTTGTGCATCTTTTTCTGTTGTGAGGATGATTTTTTTTACTGAAAGGTCTTCCTGATAGTCCTTTATCAGCTTTCTAATATTTTGATGACTAAACTGGTAATGGTCTGGATAGTCATGATGATGTATAGATGCAGTAAATTCCCTTAAATACGAAAGCAATGGTTTTGGATTCGCTATACCTGTCAGGAGAAACACGGAAGTATCTGGCGTAACCGCCAATGGGTCACTTTTAGTAAATAAAGGTACTAAGTCCTGATAGTTAAGAAAGGAAAATGAAAGCATTTGCCCTTCATCATTCGCGAACTTTCTTTTGCAGGCCAGCCGCTGTTCAGCAGAAATATCAGCGGGAGCTTTAGTTACAAGTAGTGCTTGTGCTCTTTTACATCCGCTAAAAGATTCTCTCAGGTTTCCGGCCGGCAATAAAAACCGAGGGCTTAGTAATTTTTGATATTCGAAAAGAAGGATACTGAACCCTGCCTGAACTTTCCGATGCTGAAAGGCATCATCTAAAATAATCAGGTCGTGATGGCCTTTTAACTGATTGATCCCTGTTACCCTGTCTTCGCATACCGCTACTGTGACGTCGGGAAATTTATTGTAAAACTGCAAAGGTTCATCACCTATTGTACCGGCAGTTGATGATTCATCTGCAAGTATAAAGCCTTTTGTTTTTCTCCCGTAGCCCCGGCTGAGGATCGCAATGCGCTTATCTGGAAATAAACTGACAAGATATTCTGTTACAGGGCTCTTACCTGATCCTCCCACAACCAAATTTCCTACACAGATTACAGGCAGCTCAAATCTTACAGATTTTAATACCCCTGCATCATATAGCTTATTCCTAATCAGAATAATAAGGCCATATAGTAAAGAAAACGGAAGTAGCAGTAATCGTAAATATTTTATCATGGATCGGATCAAAAATAAGAATTATTACAGCTCAAAAACTGCTATCTTTGCGGAAATAATATTTTATATCATGCTTAAAGGATTTTTTAACGTACCAGCTCCTGTGAATGAGCCCATTTTGGGTTACGCGCCAGGAAGTAAAGAACGTGAACTTTTGAAGGCTGCTTTAGCCGATGCCCGTTCCAAACAAATTGAAATGCCCATGTATATAGGCGGTAAGGAAGTACATACCGATAACAAAGGAATTACTACTCCTCCGCATGACCATAAACATGTTTTAGGTCAGTACAGCAAGGGTGACAAAACCCATGTGACACAAGCTATTGATGCTGCATTGGCAGCAAAGGCCAATTGGGAAAATTTAGCATGGGAGCATCGTGCCGCCATATTCTTAAAAGCTGCAGACTTAATTGCAGGTCCTTACCGTTACAAATTAAATGCGGCGACAATGCTTGGCCAGTCGAAAAATGCATATCAGGCTGAGATTGACTCTGCATGTGAGCTGATCGACTTTCTTCGTTTCAATGTAAGCTACATGAGCGAAATATATAAACAACAACCTCCTGTTTCTCCTAAAGGTTCATGGAACAGAGTGGAGCAACGTCCGCTTGAGGGTTTTGTATTTGCCTTAACTCCGTTTAACTTTACTGCTATTGCTGGTAACTTACCTACATCTGCCGCCATGATGGGCAATGTTGTGGTATGGAAACCTGCAAATACACAAATATTTGCTGCAAACGTATTGATGCAGATCTTCAGAGAAGCTGGCCTTCCTGACGGTGTTATTAACCTTGTTTATGTTTCCGGTCCTGATGCAGGTGACGTGATCTTCAGTCATCCTGATTTTGCGGGTATCCACTTCACGGGCTCTACCGGCGTTTTCCAAAATATCTGGAAAACGATTGGTAACAACATTCATAAATTCAAAACTTATCCACGTATTGTTGGTGAAACCGGCGGTAAAGATTTTATCCTTGTTCATGGTTCTGCAGAAGCTGAATCTTCAAGTACAGCAATTATCCGTGGTGCTTTTGAATACCAGGGACAAAAATGTTCTGCTGCTTCGCGCGTATACGTGGCAAAGAGCGTTTGGCCTAAGGTTAAAGAATACATGCTGCGCGATCTTGCTACCTTTAAAATGGGCGGAACTGAAGACTTTAGCAATTTCATCAACGCTGTGATCGACGAAAACTCTTTTGATAAATTAGCCAAGTACATTGATGAAGCTAAAAAAGACAGTGCAGTTGAGGTGATCGCCGGTGGAAATTATGATAAATCTAAAGGATACTTTATAGAGCCAACGGTATTGGTGGTTCAGGATCCAATGTACACCACGATGTGTGAAGAACTATTTGGTCCGGTACTGACGATCTATGTATACGACGATGCAGACTTCGACAAGGTTTTAGATATTGTTGATTCTACTTCAATCTACGCTTTAACCGGTGCAGTTATTGCTCAGGATCGGTATGTAATTGAAAAAGCAACACAACGCTTGAGAAATGCAGCAGGCAATTTTTACATCAATGATAAGTGTACTGGTGCAGTTGTTGGTCAGCAGCCATTTGGCGGCGCCAGAGGTTCCGGCACTAATGACAAAGCCGGTTCTATGATCAATTTATTGCGTTGGGTTTCTCCACGCACCATCAAAGAGACATTTGATCCACCTAAAGATTACCGTTATCCATTTTTAGCAAATGATTAAATAAAAAACTCCCGGTGATTGCCGGGAGTTTTTTTATTTTGAAAAAAGAAATACTATAGCCAGTTTACAACACCGGTTTCTACATTATAATTGGCTCCTACTATTTTTATCTTTCCATCTTTCTCCATTTGATTTAAAGTGGGGCTCTGATTGCGGATGTCTGCTATGGTTTGTTTCACATTTTGTACATTCAATCTTTCCAACAGATCATAATTTTTGGACGAACGTTCTTCTCCCTCGCTAATAATTCCATCAATAATTGGAGTAAAATGATCTACTAAATGACTAAGATTTTCCATTCCCGTCTCGCGTATTGCATCAGCATCTAATCCGCCTTTTAAAGCTCCGCATTTTGAGTGTCCTAAAACAACAATTAGCTTAGATCCTGCAACATTACAGCCAAATTCCATAGAACCCAAAATGTCTTGATTTGCAAAGTTCCCCGCAATTCTCACACTAAAAACATCTCCTAGTCCTTGGTCAAAGATCAATTCTGCAGACGTACGACTATCTATACAGCTCAATATCACGGCAAATGGCCATTGTCCAGCCCTGGTATCGTTTACTTGTGCAAGCAGATCTCTATTGGCTTTTAAATTTTGTACAAATCTTTCATTACCTTCCCTTAGTATTTCAAATGCTCTTTCAGGGGTAATTGTTGCTTGTGTTTCTAAAGTATGTGCTTTCATTAGTCTATTCTTAATTATTAATTTCTTCTATTACTTTATTGTTCAGTTTTGGAACTGTGTATTGTTGTTTAATATTCTCTAAACTTACGATAATCCCCTTAGTGTAAGCATTATGCTTATAATTAAAAATGGTTTCCAATACATCGGGATCTATATACCTTGAATTGGTTCCATCGATAATTACATTGGTCTCTTTGGGGATTTTAGTCAGCACAACCTGTATGGCTGCTTTGTTGAGGAATGAAACTTCTTCGGCCAGTTTAATTCTGATGTTCTTTTTATTTCCTTCTTCCTGTATCTTATAGAAGTACGGATTACGCATATTTGTACGTAATAAGTAGAATACAGAAAACAGCATACCTATCGCCACACCCTTCAAAAGATCGGTCAGCAATACGGCTATAATAGTGACTACAAACGGGATAAACTGATCCCAGCCTTTGTGAAACATATGCTTAAATAAAGCTACACGTGTTAATTTATAACCAGTCACCAATAAAATGGCAGCTAAACATGCCAAAGGTATCATATTTATAAGACCCGGAATAAGAAGCAAGGATAAAAGTAGCCATACACCATGGAAAATGGCCGACATCTTGGTACGTCCGCCGGCATTTACGTTGGCAGAACTCCTTACGATAACGGAAGTCATAGGTAAACCACCCAATAACCCACTTACCATATTTCCTGCACCTTGTGCCATCAGCTCTCTATTTGTAGGTGACACTCGCTTAATCGGATCTATTTTATCCACGGCTTCAAGACTGAGTAATGTTTCTAAACTTGCCACAACAGCTATTGTAGCAGCTACAATCCATACTTTTCCATTCATTATCTGAGAAAAATCCGGCGCTACAAATAAGCCCTTGAATTCGGCCCAACTATTCACCATGGGAATAGCAACCATTTGATCTGCCTTAAGGGCATAACCAGTATTTTGAAATACTATTGTTAATCCTATACCCAATATAACTACAATAAGGGGTGCCGGGATTACATTTATTTTTTTGAACTTCGACCAAAAAACCAAGATCAATATAGACAGCCCGCTGATTATGATTGCTGCTACACTGAAGTGACTAAGTGCTCCTGATATCGCAGAAAATGTATTCTCATTATCTGTTTGAAAAAAGCTTTCATCTCCGAAAAAATCAGAATCCACTCCCAAAGCATGTGGCAGCTGTTTTAGAATAAGAGTTAATCCGATTGCAGCTAACATTCCCTCAATTACACTTGAAGGAAAGTAATTACCTATTGTGCCTCCTTTTAATAATCCGAGAATCAACTGCATTACCCCTGCCAATACTACTGCAAGCAGGAATGTCTGATATGCCCCAAGCTGATTGATTGCTCCAAGCACAATCGCAGTAAGACCTGCCGCAGGTCCACTAACACTTAATTGGGAGCCGCTTAAACTGGCTACAACTATCCCCCCTACTACTCCCGTGACTATACCTGCAAACAGAGGCGCACCAGATGCCAGTGCTATACCAAGACAGAGTGGCAACGCTACGAGGAACACCACAATACTTGACGGTAAGTCACGCTTTAAATTCTTTTTTAATATATATTTCTTCACTTCCAATCTTGAAAAGATTGAGTTTCCACTTTGCATAAAACGATGTTTTAATGTTTAACTAATTATAATATTGCCCAGCACAACTTGTGTAAACAAGAGCACCAAGCCTATGTTAAATTAGCACCGGTTAGGAGGCGGAGTTGGAACGGAAGGGTGAAATGGATCAACATACCGTTTAAAGTGTTCTATGAAGCTGTTTTTTATACCAAATTGATTAAGTACAAACGAAATATTGTAATCATAATGGAAATCCACTTTATAATCACAAAGTTTTACTTTGGCTTTACCGCCGTCCCCATCTGCACTATGTTCTGCTTCAATCTGCATGATCACAGAATTCATAATTTCCTTATCAATATGACTGAAAAATACAGGTGCACCAGAAATCATCATCTTTGCTGAAAAGATGCCCAGAAAGGCGATGACTATAAATACACTATATTTCCTAAGGAACATTTTAATTTTTCTTTTACATGTCAAAAATAACTCCAAAGATTCCTAACTAACAAATTAACTTGTAAAAAAAATGTAATTTAGTTGTTGCCCCATTTAATTTAAGCAAGGATAACCCGGAAAAAAAATAGTGTTTTATAGATAAATGCAGCTTTTACTGTAATTTAGGCGAATTGACTACAGGTTATTTATATAAATGAAAAAACTACTATTCGGCTTAGCATTCTTATGCCCCTTTCTAGCATATTCACAAAGCAATAATGCGCCTTCATCTTATGATTTACATGAGATTACAATAACAGGGTACCTGCAAACCCAATATCAAAAGGCTCAGTCAGCAGGAATTTTGTCCTTTTCTGGTGGAGATTTCACAAAAAACTCAAGCGAGCGCTTCATGATCAGAAGAGGGAGGTTAAAAATTGACCGGGTTGATAAATACTCCAGTATTGTATTCCAGATAGATGCGACACAAAACGGGGTTCAACTTATGGATGCATTTATACAATTCCATAAACCAGGTTCAAAAACATTCCTGTTCACTGCCGGTTTATTCAACCGCCCTTTCGGTTACTCTATTGTATATTCATCGGGATATAGGGATTTTCCTGAACGGGCCAGGGTTTTTCAGACCTTAATGCCAAGGGAGCGGGACTTGGGTGCAATGATTTCTTTTCGTCCAAAAAAGGATTTTAAGTTTATAACTGCAGAAGTAGCCGTAATAAATGGCAGTGGACACAGTGCAAGGGATTACGACTCTAAGAAGGATATCGTAGGAAATCTGGGTTTTAAATTTGATAGCCTGGCCAATAAAAAACTACATATCGGATTCGGAGGTTCTGTTTATAAAGGATTTGTACGCAGCGACACTGAAACCTATCTCAGCCTTCAAAACAACAGTTACGTAAAAAATACCAGTGCTGACAATGTAAATTGGTATGCAAAGCGCGATTATTATGGAGCCAATCTTCAACTCCAGTATGACAATACTTTTGGGTCTTCTTCTTTAAAAGCAGAATATATAAGCGGAACACAGCCAGGCGTAGGGGCATCCTCATCCATTACCGGACCTGTGGCCAGTACAAGTTTTTCTGCACAGCCTGCGACAGACTTATACCTGCGTTCATTTTCGGGATATTATATATGGTTTACGCAGCAGATTGCAAAAACACATTTAACCGCTCTGGTTGGTTATGATGTCTACGACCCAAATAAACATATCAATGAAAAAGAAATTGGAGCAGCCAACAGTTTCACTACCGCAGGAGATATCAAATTTAGTACTTTGGGATACGGATTAACTTACCTGATAAATCCACGTTTAAAACTTACCGTATACAACGAGCACGTAGTAAATGACCCTACCCAATTGCCACAGTATATTGATGATTTAAAAGATGATGTATTCACTACCAGGCTGCAATATCGCTGGTAATAGTTAGGTTTTTAATAGCATTTAGATGAAGAATAAAATAGAAGTACTTCAGGACAAAATTAAAAAAGCTCAAGCCGGTGGTGGTGAAGCCAGAATAGAAAGTCAGCATAAAAAAGGAAAGTTAACGGCTCGTGAACGCATTCACTTTTTAATGGACGAAAATTCATTTGAAGAAATTGGCATGCTTGTAACACACCGCAGTACGGATTTCGGCATGGAACGTGAAAAGTACCTTGGCGATGGAGTAGTAACAGGATATGGTAATATAAACGGTAGACTGGTATATGTGTTCTCCCAGGACTTTACTGTTTTTGGTGGTTCATTATCGGAAACTCATGCTGAGAAAATATGTAAGATCATGGAAATGGCCATGAAAAATGGCGCCCCCGTGATTGGATTAAATGATAGTGGAGGTGCCAGAATTCAGGAAGGTGTAGTTTCACTTGGCGGTTATGCAGATATTTTTTATAGAAATGTACAGGCCTCAGGTGTCATTCCTCAGCTCTCTGCAATCATGGGCCCTTGTGCAGGCGGTGCGGTTTATTCTCCGGCCATCACCGACTTTATATTAATGGTGGAAAACACATCTTACATGTTCGTAACAGGACCAAATGTGGTAAAAACAGTTACACATGAAGAGGTTAGTTCTGAAGAGCTTGGGGGTGCGACTACACATGCTACAAAATCGGGTGTGACACATTTTGCCTGTGCAAATGAAATAGAGGCTATAAATCATGTAAAAAAACTCTTGAGCTATATGCCTCAGAATTGTGAGGAAATCCCGGCTAACCTACCTTATACTGCTAAGGATGAAACCAGAAATTCATTGGATGTAATCATGCCGGAAAATTCCAATCAGCCATATGACGTAAGAACCGTCATCAATGAAATTGCTGATGAGGAAAGTTTTTTGGAAGTACACAAGGATTATGCAGAAAATATTGTAGTCGGTTTTGCCAGACTGGCTGGCAGAAGCATTGGTATTGTTGCCAACCAGCCTGCCTATCTTGCCGGCGTGCTTGACAACCATGCCTCTACGAAAGCTGCAAGGTTTGTACGTTTCTGCGACTGCTTTAATATTCCTTTACTTGTTTTTGAAGATGTTCCTGGTTTTTTGCCGGGTACTGATCAGGAATGGAATGGAATCATAACAAACGGCGCCAAGCTTTTATATGCATTTAGCGAGGCAACCGTTCCAAGAATCACCGTAATCACCAGGAAAGCTTACGGCGGAGCTTATGATGTAATGAATTCAAAGCATATTGGTGCCGACCTGAATTATGCCTGGCCGACTGCGGAAATTGCAGTAATGGGTGCCAAAGGTGCTGCTGAAATTATATTTAAAAAAGAGATTTCTACCGCTGAAAATCCCGGAGAGAAATGGTTGGAGAAAGAGAAACTTTATTCAGATATATTTGCAAACCCTTACAGAGCAGCGGAAAGAGGCTTTGTTGATGAGGTTATAGAACCATCACAGACGCGGTCTAAACTCGTTAAAGCATTTAAAATGCTGGAAAATAAAGTGGTAAACCTCCCGCGCAAAAAACACGGAAATATACCTCTATAATGAAGTTGAGCCGAACAGACATATTATTAATGGCATTTTGCACTGGCCTGATCGTTGCCAATATCTATTATTGCCAGCCTCTGGTAATTCTAGTTGCAAGAGAATTTGGACTGACAGAAAGTACTGCCGGAAAAATAAGTTATCTCACACAGGCGGGTTATGCTTTAGGCTTATTTTTAATCGTCCCTCTTGGAGATATGTTTGAGCGCAAAAAACAAATTTTATTGATTACAGGCCTGGCAGTTGCCGCTTTGCTTCTGGCAGGCTTTTCACATTCCTTCTTTCTTTTACAGGTAGCGTGTGTGCTCATTGGCGCCAGCTCTATCGTTCCTCAATTAATTTTACCGATGGCTGCAAACCTCAGTTCAGATGAAGAGCGGGGCCAAACCATCGGAATCATCATGAGCGGCTTGCTGATAGGGATCCTTGCATCCAGAGCCGTAAGTGGCAGTATTGGTTTCATCTGGGGATGGCGTTCTGTATATTTTATGGCCGCCGCAATATGCACGCTGTTACTGGGGCTTATGGCTAGAAGATTCCCTGTGAGTAAGCCGTCATTTCAGGGAACCTATGGCGAACTGATGTCGTCCATGTGGCACTATGTCAAAACTCAGCCCGTCTTAAGGGAGGCTTCCCTGATCAATTTTTTAGCCTTTGCCATACTGAGTGCATTCTGGACCACCATGGTTTTATTTCTCGCAAACCCTCCTTTCAGTTTCCAAACACTCCAAATTGGATTATTCGGGATAGCTGGTGCCGCAGGTGCATTGGCAGCCCCTTTGGTTGGAAAGCTGAGTGGTGGTAAAAATCCACGTAAGAATTTAATTATAGGGTTAAGCCTGCAATTGATCAGCATACTTACGTTTTACTTCACCGGGAACCATTTGTTCTTGTTTGTAATCGGAATCATATTAATTGATATTGGACAGCAGGCTATCCACGTTACCAATCAGACAAGGATATATGCTATCTTACCTGAAGCGCGTAATCGGCTGAATACTGTCTTTATGTCCATCAGTTTTGTCGGAGCATCTGTCGGCTCTGCCCTCGGTCTCTGGCTTTGGGACAAAGGACAATGGCCTTTATTTTGTTTGGGAAGTGCGATAGTCATCATCTTGAATATCATTATTTACTATGTTTACAATCATAAACTTCAAAAGTAAATTGCATGTCAACGATTCAAATTGAACAAATAAGGGATGACCTGACCTGGCGAATCAGGCATGAGGCAATGTATCCTGATTTACCATTGGAAGCTGTAAAGTTAGACGACGATGCTGAAGGAACGCACTTTGGACTATATGCGGATGATCAACTCAGTTCTGTAATTTCTATTTTTAATGAAGGGACGGTATATCGGTTCAGAAAATTTGCCACTACAGTGGATGCTCAGGGCAAAGGTTATGGCACAGCGCTATTGAAACACATTATTGAATATGTAACTTGCATGGGAGCCACTATGCTCTGGTGTAATGCGCGTGTGTCAGCGACACCATTTTATGAAAAATTCGGTTTTATTAAAACCAACAAAACATCCCGGAACCACAATATAGATTTTGTCATTATGGAGTTACAACTTGACAATTAACTTGCTGCTCTTGCCTTAGTTTCTATATTTGTTTAGAATTACAACATTAAACATGACAAAGAAAAAAGATGATAAACAGAAACATGTTTCTGTAGTTAATAAGAAATCGCTTCAGTTTTTTGAAAAATACATCAACAATCCTTCACCTACAGGATTTGAATATCCTGGCCAGAAACTATGGCTTGATTATTTGAAACCTTACATAGATGAAAGCTTTATAGATAATTACGGCACTGCTGTGGGCGTAATCAATCCCAAAGCAGATTTCAAGGTAGTAATTGAAGCGCACGCAGATGAAATCTCATGGTTTGTAAACTATATTACGCCCGATGGTCTGATCTATGTGATCAGAAACGGCGGTTCTGATCATCAGATTGCCCCTTCAAAAAGAGTAAATATACATACTGATAAAGGCATGGTTAAAGCTGTATTTGGATGGCCTGCAATACATACCAGAAGTGGTGGCGAAAAAGAAGAAGCTCCTGCACTTAAAAATATATTCCTGGACTGCGGATGTACTTCAAAGGAAGAAGTTGAGAAACTTGGTGTACATGTCGGTTGTGTAATTACCTATGAAGATGAATTTATGATACTGAATGACCGCTACTATGTAGGCCGGGCATTAGACAACAGGGCCGGAGGTTTTATGATAGCTGAAGTTGCCAGGTTACTGCAGGAAAATAAAAAGAAATTACCCTTTGGGTTGTATATAGTAAATTCCGTACAGGAGGAAATTGGATTAAGAGGAGCAGAAATGATTGCCCACAGGATTAAGCCCAATGTAGCGATTGTTACAGACGTAACGCATGATACTTCTACTCCTATGATCAATAAGATTACACAAGGCGACTTATCATGTGGTAAAGGCCCGGTTGTTTCTTATGCTCCGGCAGTACAAACTAATTTAAATAAACTACTCATAGAAACTGCTGAAAAGAATGATATTCCTTTTCAGCGTCAGGCATCATCCCGCTCAACAGGCACCGATACTGATGCTTTTGCTTACTCCAACGGTGGCGTACCCTCAGCATTGATTTCTTTACCTCTACGGTATATGCATACTACAGTAGAAATGATTCATAAAGAAGATGTTGACAATGTGATCAGCCTGATCTACCATTCATTATTGAATATCAAAAAAGACCACGACTTTAAATATTCAAAATAAAATTACGTTGATAATCAAGCGTGTTTGGATCATTCCAGACACGCTTTTTTATTTATATATCATCTCGTTTTATTACATTTATAAATCATCCATCTATAAAAACATCTTATTAATAATAAAACCACCCTTCATTATGAGCGATCAATCAGCAAAATTTATAGAGAAAATTCAGACATCATATAAACCAACTGGCTCCTCTATTTATTTAGGAGCCGGTATATTGGACGGTCAGGTATTGGCAAATGCTGAAGTAAACCTTTCCCTCAAAATGATGAACCGCCATGGCCTGGTTGCAGGCGCAACCGGAACAGGAAAAACAAGGACACTACAGCTTCTTGCCGAACAGCTATCTGATGCCGGCGTGCCAGTATTCATGTTGGATGTGAAAGGTGACCTATCCGGATTAAATCAACCCGGATCAATCAATCCAAAAATAGAGGAAAGAGCCGCTCAATTAAATAAGCCATTTAGTCCGTCAGGGTTCCCTGTGGAGATCTACTCCCTTTCAGGTAAACTGGGGGCTCAGATGAGGGCTACGGTATTAGAATTCGGACCAACTCTACTGGCAAAGATCCTGGATCTTAATGACACGCAGACAGGGGTATTGGCTGTGATCTTTAAATATGCCGATGATAACAAACTACCTGTTATAGACCTGAATGACCTTAAGAAATTGGTATCTTATTTATCCGACGGCATGGGCGCAGACGAAATTAAAGAGTCTTATGGCAAAATATCAGCAGCTACATCGGGAACAATCCTGAGAAAAATAGTCACTATCGAACAACAGGGATTAGGGGCCATGTTTGGGGAAACATCATTTGATATTGAGGATTTATTTGGCAAAACTGATGGCAAAGGAGTAATTAGTTTATTAAATATTTCTGATGTACAAAATCAGCCTGTACTTTATTCGACCTACCTCTTAAGTTTACTGGCCGAGATATTTTATAATATGCCTGAAGTCGGTGACCTGGACAAACCTAAGCTGGTATTTTTCTTTGACGAAGCACATCTCCTTTTTAAAAACTCTTCCAAAACATTTCTTGAACAGATTGAAACAATTATAAGACTGATCAGATCTAAAGGAATAGGCGTTTTTTTCTGTACGCAGGCCCCCACTGATGTACCTGAGAGCGTACTATCTCAACTTGGGAACAGGGTGCAACATGCATTAAGGGCCTTTACTCCAAATGATGTTGATGCACTGAGAAAAACGGTTAATACTTATCCAAAATCAGAATTCTATGAAATTGATAAAACGTTGACTTCATTAGGAACCGGACAAGCCTTGATAACTGTACTGAATGAAAAGGGAATACCAACTGAAGTATCAGCAACCATGCTTACTCCGCCAAGAGCTATAATGGGACCATTGAGTATCGCCGATTACAACAGTTTGATTCAGGCAAGCTCATTGAATGAGAAATACCAAAAATCCATAGATCCCGAAAGTGCGTACGAAATACTTACCAAAAGGGTAAATGATAAACTTACTGAAGAACAGGATGAAGCTGTACAAGAAGAAGTTCCATCTAAAAAAGGCGAAAAAAGCATAGTGGAGCAAGTGATGGGAGCAACCATAACCAGACAGATAGGCAAAGAAATTGTCAGGGGAATCTTCGGGATGTTAACAGGAAAAAAGCCTCGCAGTACAGGAGGAAAAGGGTTTTTCGGATTTTAACTTCCTCAATATCCATATCATACAAAAAAGGATAAATTTAATTTTTCAAAAAACAGAAGTGTTTTTTACCATGAATATAAACCTAATGATTATTTTCGCTGAATGAAACCAACCTTATTAATACTAGCTGCTGGTATGGCAAGTCGCTATGGCAGTATGAAACAAATTGACGGGTTCGGCCCGAATGGTGAAACAATTATTGACTATTCTATATACGATGCAATTAAAGCAGGTTTTGGTAAAGTTGTATTTATCATCAAAGAAGAGTTCTTAGAAGATTTTAAAGCTATTTTTGAAGCAAAGCTTAACGGCAAAATTGAAACAGATTACGTATTTCAAAACTTCGACTTAAAACAATTTGGCATTCAGGAAGAAATCTACCGCGAAAAGCCATGGGGAACTGCTCATGCCATTCTCTCAGGAAGAAACGCAATTAAAGAGCCTTTCTGTGTAATTAATGCTGATGATTATTATGGACTTGACTCATTTCAGAAAATGGTTAAATTCCTGACAACAGAAGCTTCTGATAGCAATTACTCAATTGTTGGATACAAAATGGGTAAAACTTTGTCCGATTTTGGTTCTGTTTCACGTGGTGTTTGCAAAACCAATGATGCCGGTTATCTTGAAGAAATCACAGAAAGAACACAGGTCTATAAAAAAGGAGATAGCATCGTTTACGAAGAAAATGGAGTAGAGTATCCTCTAGAGTTTGACACTCCAGTTTCTATGAATTTCTGGGGATTTACACCTGCTGTTTTTAAACTTACGGAAGAATTGTTCAGGACTTTTGCAATCGAGAATAAAGATAAACCAAAGGCTGAATTTTTTATTCCATTAATTGGAGAGAACTTGGTTAAAACCAATACTGCTTCATTTAAAGTTATACCTACAGACAGTCAATGGTTTGGTGTTACTTATAAGGAAGACAAACCTATTGTACAGGAAAGTATCGACAAATTGATTAAAGAAGGTGCCTACCCTGAGAATCTTTGGAATTAATCAGTTCCAAATAAAGGAATAAAAAGAAAAGCCTCTGATCAACGCGATCAGAGGCTTTTTTCTTTTTGACAAAGCAGATAATTATTTCTTATCGTCTTTTACTTCTTCGAAGTCAACGTCAGTAACATTATCTCCATTATCAGAAGTTTGTGCACCATCATTCGCATTAGCTCCTTCTGGCTGCGCAGTGCCATCCTGGCCTGCTTTATACATTTCTTCTGAAGCTGCATTCCATGCATTTTGAAGTTCTTCCTGAGCCGCATCGATATCAGCAAAGTTTCTTGCTGCATGAGCGTCTTTCAATTTCTTCAAGCCTGCTTCAATAGGAGCTTTTTTGTCTTCAGAAATTTTCTCACCAAACTCCTTCAATTGTTTCTCAGTAGAGAAGATCAAAGCGTCTGCACCATTGATTTTTTCTGCTTCTTCTTTTGCAGCTTTATCTGATTCAGCATTTTTCTCTGCTTCTTCTTTCATTCTTTTGATCTCTTCATCAGTTAAACCAGATGAAGCTTCAATGCGAATCTTTTGTTCTTTACCAGTGGCTTTATCTTTAGCACTTACGTGTAATATACCGTTAGCATCAATATCAAAAGCAACTTCAACTTGAGGAACTCCACGTGGTGCTGGTGGAATACCATCTAATATGAAACGACCAATTGTACGGTTTTGAGCAGCCATTGGGCGCTCACCTTGTAAAATGTGGATTTCTACTGAAGGCTGGTTATCTGCTGCTGTAGAGAAGGTTTCAGCTTTTTTAGATGGAATAGTAGTATTAGCTTCAATAAGCTTAGTCATTACACCACCCATAGTTTCAATACCTAAAGAAAGTGGGGTAACATCTAATAATAATACATCTTTAACTTCGCCTGTTAATACACCACCCTGAATTGCAGCACCAATAGCTACTACCTCATCCGGATTCACACCTTTTGAAGGTTCTTTACCAAAGAAAGCTTTAACAGCATCCTGAATAGCAGGGATACGTGTAGAACCACCAACAAGAATGATCTCATCAATGTCACTTGTCTTTAAACCGGCATTTTTCAAAGCAGATTTACAAGGGTCAATTGTACGTTTAATCAAGTCACTCGCAAGTTGCTCAAATTTAGCACGGCTTAATGTTCTAACTAGGTGTTTTGGACCTGTTGCATCAGCGGTAATGTACGGAAGATTGATTTCAGTAGAGGTTGTACTTGAAAGCTCAATTTTGGCTTTCTCAGCAGCTTCTTTCAAACGCTGTAATGCCATAGGATCCTGGTGTAAATCCATGCCATTTTCGATCTTAAATTCAGCGGCTAACCATTCTATAATGATATGATCAAAGTCATCACCACCTAAGTGAGTATCACCATCAGTTGATTTTACCTCAAATACACCATCACCCAATTCTAATACAGAAACATCATGAGTACCACCACCACAGTCAAACACCACAATTTTCATGTCTTTATGTGCCTTATCCAGACCATAAGCCAAAGCTGCTGCAGTTGGTTCGTTAATGATACGTTTAACTGTTAAACCAGCAATTTCTCCGGCTTCTTTAGTAGCCTGACGTTGTGCATCATTAAAATAAGCAGGCACAGTAATAACTGCTTCTGTTACTTCATGACCCAAAAAGTCTTCTGCAGTTTTTTTCATCTTCTGCAAAATCATCGCTGAAATCTCCTGAGGAGTATATTTACGGTCATCAATTTCAACACGTGGTGTATTATTGTCGCCCTTAACTACTTTATAAGGTACTCTACCAGCTTCTTTTGAAACTTCAGCAAAGCTGCTTCCCATAAAGCGCTTAATTGAAGAAATTGTTTTTGTTGGGTTAGTAATTGCCTGACGTTTCGCCGGCTCTCCTACTTTACGCTCACCATTCTCTGCAAAAGCAACAATGGATGGCGTAGTACGTTTACCCTCACTGTTGGCTATAACTACAGGTTCGTTACCTTCCATTACGGCTACGCAAGAGTTTGTTGTTCCTAAGTCTATACCAATAATTTTTGACATGCTATTTATCTCTGTTTATGTTATGAAATCTTATTATTTTACAACTGTTTAACAAGCAATGTGCCAATTGGTTTTTGGCAGATAATCCATATGATATAGAATAATTAAAGAATTTTATGTCCGAAAGCTGTTACAAAAATGTGACAGTATGACAGAAGCAATGTTTTTAAACGAGCTGATCTAGTCCAAGAAGCTTTTCCAAATGATGATAGCCAATTCCAAAATAAGCCTTTGTTTCTGAAATTTTCTGTAGTATTTCCAACCTGGTGGTTTTAATATTTTTGTTGTAAGATTCAGATCTGGCTGACTTCACACCAACAACCAATACATTCTTCGGAGTATGGGCATCAGAAATGAATTCAAAAACCTTAGTTTTATAACCAAAATATTCCAGGATCAATGCTCTGATCGCATCCGTAACCATCTCAGCCTGTCTCTCCAAAAATATTCCATATTTCGTCACCACAGAGATTTCATTTTTCACTTTATTCTTCTCCATTTCCCTTCTTATCTGCTTATGACAACAAGGCGCAACTACAATAAGTTTAGCATCTGCCTTAATACCTTTGAATATCGCATCATCTGTAGCAGTATCACAAGCATGCAAAGCAATCAGTAAGTCTATATTTTGCACATTGTAATCTTCAATAGTTCCCTGAACAAAATCCAATTGTTCAAATGCAGACTGTTTAGCAATCGTGTTACACAATTGAACCAGGTCTTCACGATATTCAACTCCTGTAACTTCAACATTCTCTTTTAATACCTGGTGGAAATAATCATAAAGCGCAAATGTAAGATAACCTTTGCCAGACCCCATATCTACCACCTTTCCTACAGACCCTGCGGGTAATTCTTTTACCAGACTATTTAAAATCTCAATGTATTGATTGATCTGTTTGTATTTATCCTGAGCATTTTTAAAAACATTCCCTTCAATATCCGTTAATTTCAGCTGAACCAGATAAGGTTTGCCGACCGGCTGAATCAATCTTTTCTTCTCCTTATTATGAGTCAAATCTGGCTTCACTGCTTTGCCGGATGTTTGTTCTCTTATGGAGATGTGCTGTTTTTTCCCATGCTCCAGAATAACTTCTTTTTCCGAAGTAAACAAAGTAGCGATTCTAAAATCATTACTTATAAAATGACCAACTAGAGTAATTCCTTCTGATACCGGAAAGTTCTTAATGATGTCCCGCGTTTTATAGCGGTAAGTAAACGACAGCATGTCCATCCTTTTTATTTTTACTCTCCTAACATGAATTTGTTTTAATTCTTTTTCATTTCCCTGGTAATTACCCAATGAAATCTTAGCAAAAAAATTAGACGAGATGCTATCCGTCAGTTGATCTTTAAATTGTTGTATATGGAGTTGATTGGACATGAAATTTGATTACGAAACAAAGATACCATTTAGAAAAGGAATAGTAAATTAGCTTTATGGAATCATTATTTTTTATTGCTATACTACCGCCGGCGGCAATAAGCTCAGAAATTGATGAAATAAGAAAACAATGTTCAGTTGAGTATAAGATATATAGTGCCCTTAAACCCCCGGTTCATATTACCTTGATTCCACCGTTCAAACTAGATTCAGTATTTGAAGATAAATTAATTGCAAATCTCGAAAGTTGCAGAAATTTTCATTCATTTGTTCAGGAGCTTAACGGTTATGATGGCTTTCCTCCGGGAGTTGTGTTTATTCGTGCTGACAACAATACAGAAATCACCCATCTACATAAAATACTTAGAATAAAACTAAAAAAATACCTGAAAGCAAGCTCAGGATCAATTACCCCACACATTACAATTGCCTACAGAGATGTTCTGCAGCATGTCTACGAAAGAATTATGGAAGCTTATAAGAAAAAAACTTTCCGCGCAAGCTTTAATGTAAATAAATTTGCTCTTCTAAAACATGATGGAAAGAACTGGAATTTAGTTAAGGAATTTGAATCCAGACCACAGGAACAACAATACATTATAAACTTTTAACGCAAAAAACCCAGACCGATATCGGTCTGGGTTTTTGCAATGATGATCTGGGAATGAATTATTCGCCTTTATCTTCTTTAGTTTCTTCAGCAACAGGAGCCTCAGGCGCTGCTTCTTCAGTAACTTCTTCTGCCTTTTCTGCCTTAGCAGCTGGAGCATCAGATTTTTTTGCTTTGCTTCTACCACGACGAGTAGTTTTCTTTTCAGCTGTATCAGCTTCTTTTCCGTAAACTTCGTTATAGTCAACTAGTTCGATCAATGCCATCTCAGCATTATCACCCAAACGATTGTTTAACTTAATGATCCTTGTATAACCACCTGGACGATTAGCAACCTTTGCTGCGATATCACGGAACAATTCAGTAACAGTTTCTTTATCTTGTAAATAGCTAAATACGATACGACGAGAGTGAGTAGTATCATTTTTAGATTTAGTGATAATCGGCTCTACATACATACGCAAAGCTTTTGCTTTAGCCAAAGTAGTAGAGATTCTTTTGTGTTTAATTAACGACGAAGCCATATTAGCTAACATCGCTTTACGATGCGAATCCGTTCTTCCTAAGTGGTTTACTTTTTTACCGTGTCTCATTTTTAAATTTATTCAGTGTATACCGTCTCTATGAACTTAATCCGAGGGAATTATACACTATTAACAATATGTTATTTATTTATTGACTAATTATTCTTCATCAAGTTTGAACTTAGATAAGTTCATTCCGAATGATAAACTTTTAGATTTAACAAGCTCTTGAATTTCAGTCAATGATTTTTTACCAAAGTTTCTGAACTTTAACATGTCAGCAACGTCGTAAGAAACCAAGTCAGCTAAAGTACGGATATCCGCTGCCTTTAGGCAGTTTAATGCACGTACTGAAAGATCAAGATCTACTAATTCAGTTTTTAGGATCTTACGCATATGTAAAATTTCCTCATCGACTTCTTTAGTCTCTTCTTTCGCCTGAGATTCCAACACCAAATTCTCATCAGAGAATAACATGAAATGTTGAATCAAAATCTTTGCGGCCTCTTTCAATGCTTCTTCAGGATGAATAGATCCATCTGTAGAGATGTCAAGTATTAATTTTTCGTAATCCGTTTTTTGCTCAACACGATAGTTTTCAATCGTGTATTTTACGTTTTTCATCGGAGTAAAAATCGAATCAATAGCTATTACGCCTACCACTGCGTCGTTTACTTTATTCTCTTCTGCAGGCACATAACCACGTCCTTTATTGATAGATAATTCTACCTCTAAAGTAACCGACTTCTCCATATTACATATAACGAAATCCGGATTAAGCACTTCAAAGTTGTTAGAAAACTTAGTGATGTCACCAGCAACGAATTGCTCTTGTCCATTCACTACGATAAAAACTTTCTCAGAATCACCTGAATCACCAACTTTTTTAAAGCGAACCTGCTTCAAATTAAGTATGATTTCAGTTAGATCTTCTACAACACCTTTCATCGTAGAAAACTCATGCGATACACCAGAAAAACGAATACTTGTAATGGCATAACCTTCTAATGAAGAAAGCAATATTCTTCTTAAGGCATTACCAATTGTTACACCGAAACCGGGCTCTAAAGGACGAAATTCAAATATACCATCGAAATCAGTCGACTTCTGCATGATTACCTTATCGGGTTTCTGAAATGCTAAAATTGCCATTTATAATGTTTTTAGATCGTTATTAAAATTATGTAACGTAAAAAAATTAGTTGCCAATAAGGCAACTAATTAAATATATTACTTAGAGTATAACTCTACTATAAGGTTTTCTTTGATATTCTCAGGAATCTCATCACGATTAGGATAAGCCAAGAACTTACCTGTTAATTCACGTGCATCCCAGTCTAACCAATTAAATTTATTGATTACTCTTCCTGCTACTGAATTTGTGATGGCCTCTAATGTTTTAGATTTCTCGCGAACAGCTACAACATCACCAGCTTTCAACTGATAAGAAGGAATATTTACTACTTCACCGTTAACTGTTACGTGTTTATGGCTAACTAACTGACGAGCAGCTGAACGTGTAGTTGCAATACCTAATCTGTAAACTGTATTATCTAAACGAGCTTCCAATAATTGCAATAAGTTATCTCCAGTAATACCTTCTCTCGAAGATGCTTTGGTAAACAAGTTACGGAACTGACGCTCCAATACTCCATAAGTATATTTAACTTTTTGTTTTTCCATTAACTGTACTGCGTACTCAGATTGTTTTCCTCTTCTTTTAGACGCACCGTGCTGTCCAGGAGGATAATTTTTTCTGTCTAATACTTTGTCAGGGCCGAAAATTGGCTCTCTGAATTTACGCGCGATTTTGGACTTTGGTCCTGTATATCTTGCCATTGCTTTTTGTTTTAAAGTATCATGCAACCTATAATTGCAGACTCTTAGCTTTAAAAATTAATAAATTAAACTCTTCTCTTCTTAGGAGGACGACATCCATTGTGTGGAAGCGGTGTAATATCTTTGATTGAGGTAACTTCCAAACCTGAAACCTGCAACGTTCTAATTGCTGACTCACGACCTGAACCCGGACCTTTAACAAAAACTTCTACTTTACGCAGACCTAAGTCAAATGCTACTTTACCGCAATCAGATGCAGCTTGTCCTGCAGCGTATGGAGTGTTCTTTTTAGAACCCTTGAATCCCATTTTACCTGCTGAAGACCATGAAATAGTTTGACCGTTGTTATTTGTTAGGGTAACAATGATATTATTAAAAGTAGCATTGATGTGTGCCTGACCAACAGGCTCGATAACAACAATACGCTTTTTGGTAACTTTTTTACTCTTAGCCATAATTATTATTCAGTACTAATTTTATTTAGTAGCTTTTTTCTTGTTAGCAACTGTTTTTCTCTTGCCTTTACGTGTACGAGAATTGTTTTTAGTACGTTGACCACGTACTGGCAAACCTTTTCTGTGACGTAAACCACGGTAACAACCTATGTCCATCAAACGTTTAATGTTCAACTGAACCTCTGAACGTAAAGCACCTTCTACTTTAACGCCGTCATTGATGATCGTACGGATTGCCGATAACTCTTCATCAGACCAGTCCTGTACTTTTTTGCTCAAATCGATACCTGCCTCAGTCAATATACGCTGTGCAGTTGATCTACCTATTCCGAAGATATAAGTTAATCCGATTTCGCCTCTTTTGTTTCTTGGTAAATCTATACCTGATATCCTTGCCATATTTGTATTTAGCGATTTTTGATTTACGATCCTGGATTTACGATTTACGACTAAAGAAGCAATGTTCTTAATAATCCAATCTACTATCGTAAATCTAAAATCTAAATTTTAATTAACCTTGACGTTGCTTAAATTTAGGGTTCTTCTTGTTGATTACGTAAAGTTTACCTTTACGACGAATAACCTTACAATCAGCGCTACGTTTTTTAATTGATGACCTAACTTTCATTTTATTTATATCTATAAGTAATCCTGCCCTTTGATAAATCGTAAGGCGACATCTCTAATTTTACTTTATCTCCCGGTAAAATTTTGATGTAATGCATCCTCATTTTTCCCGAAATATGAGCGATTATTTCATGACCATTCTCCAGTTCTACACGGAACATGGCATTTGATAACGCTTCCTTTATTACACCGTCTTGTTCAATTGAGGCTTGTTTAGCCATATAATATTGATTTTTACTTAATTAGCTGCTATTAAACAGGGTTGCAAAATTAAATAAAAAATTTTAATTATTTACTTTTTTTCTATTAAAACTTCTTCAATTAATGAAAAGGTCGATAAAACATCTGCCTTCCCCTTTTTTACAGCCACTGTATGCTCAAAATGCGCTGAGGGTCTGTTGTCTTTGCTGGTAACTGTCCAACCATCTGACCAAAACTTTACAGCTGCAGTACCGGCGTTAATCATGGGCTCGATAGCAATCACCATACCTTCCTCTAACTTAATCCCGCTACCCCGCTTACCATAATTAGGTACTTCAGGTTTCTCATGAAGTTTAACCCCTACACCATGCCCCACCAACTCCTTCACTACACCAAACCCGTTGCGCTCCGCTAAGTCTTGAACAGCGAACCCGATATCACCTATTCTGGATCCAATTACCGCCTTCTCAACGGCTAATCTCAAACATTCTTTTGTTACCTCAACTAACTTCTTCTTTTCTTCATTTACCTCTCCTATCGAGAAAGTATAAGCTGAATCGCCGAAATAATTATTCTTAATGACACCACAGTCTACAGAAATCAAATCTCCTTCCTGGATTACATAATCACTTGGAAAACCATGAACGACTTGCTCATTTGGTGATATACACAAAGAGTAAGGGAATCCATTGTAATTTAAAAAGGCCGGGATTGCTCCGTGATCTTTGATAAAGGTCTCGGCCAATTCATTCAACTTCTTTGTGGTAATCCCAGGTCCGATAACTTTAGCTACTTCAGCCAAAGTTTTTGAAACCAACAGGGAGCTTTCCCTTATTAACTCTATCTCCTCAAGAGACTTGTAATAGATCTTAGACATTAATGCTCATTAAATCACAGCATTGCTACCACTGGCAGCTGGAATACCAGTTCTACCAGTAACCCTTCCGGTTTTCATCAATCCGTCATAGTGACGCATCAATAAATAACTTTCAATTTGCTGAAGTGTATCTAAAACAACACCTACCAAAATCAACAATGAAGTTCCACCATAAAAATGGGCAAACTCTGATTTGATTCCGAACTTAACTGCGATTGAAGGAAGTATAGCAATAATAGCTAAAAATATTGCTCCTGGAAACGTAATCTTAGAAATGACATCATCAATAAAAGAAGAGGTTGACAATCCTGGTTTAATTCCAGGAATAAATCCACCATTTTTCTTCATATCGTCCGACATCTGAGTCGGATTCACTGTTATTGCTGTATAGAAAAACGTAAATGCAATAATTAAAAATGCAAATGTCAAACTATAAGCCAGAGAAGTATAATCACTAAATTGAACCAACCAAGTATTCTGCAATGAAGGAAAAAACTGAGTCAAAGTTGCAGGAATGAACATTAATGCCTGAGCAAAAATGATAGGCATTACCCCAGCAGCATTAACTTTCAATGGAATATATTGTCTAACTCCACCAAATTGTCTATTTCCAACAATTCTTTTTGCATATTGAACAGGAACTTTCCTAACACCTTGAACAATCATTATTGTAAACATAACAACTGCAAATAAAGCTACTATTTCGATTACAAGGGAAATCATTCCTCCCTCACCTACGAATCTCGAAGTTACTTCTTGATAAAGTGCCATAGGTAATCTTGCGATGATACCCACCATAATGATCAGGGAAATACCATTACCAATACCTTTATCAGTAATTTTTTCTCCCAACCACATTACAAATAATGTTCCTGCAGCTAATACAAACGTAGCTAAAACGAAAAACAGTGTATGATCAATTACAATTGCCTGTTGTGGTACCTGTGTTTTAACATAACCAACAGCTTGCACTGCTGTAATAGCCACAGTCAGATAACGTGTAATTTGATTCAGCTTCTTTCTACCACTTTCACCCTCCTTTTGCATCTTCTGAAATGAAGGTACTGCAATTCCCAATAGCTGAACTACGATTGATGCAGAAATATAAGGCATAACACCCAATGCCAAAATTGACACTCGGGAAAATGATCCTCCGGCAAACATATCCAACAGACCCAAAAGGCCAGATTTTTCATTATCGCCTAAAAGAGTTGCATCCACACCTGGCAAAACCACGTGAGACACAAATCTATATATCAAAAGAATCATGAGCGTAAATACTATACGCTCTCTTAATTCTTGAATTTTCCAAATATTACTTAAAGTAGTAAACAGCTTCTTCATTAATTACAATTTTTCGATTGAGCCTCCAACAGCCTCAATAGCTTTTTGTGCAGTTGCAGAAAAAGCATGTGCTTTAACTTCCAATTTAGATTTAACTTCACCACGACCTAAAACTTTAACAAGATCGTTTTTAGATGCCAAACCATGTTGTTGCAAGGTAGCAAAATCTATGCTTGTTAAATTAAATTTTTCAGCCAAACCTTGTAAAACATCAAGGTTTACACCTACATATTCAACACGGTTAATAGGCTTAAACCCTACTTTAGGTACACGACGTTGTAATGGCATCTGACCACCTTCGAATCCAATTTTTGTTGAATGTCCAGAACGAGATCCAGCGCCTTTATGACCACGGGTAGAAGTACCACCACGACCAGAACCGGTACCACGACCAATTCTTTTACTATTTTTAGTAGAACCTGCTGCAGGTTTTAAATTACTTAAGTTCATTTTTTGAAACTTATTGTGTTGCCCTTCGCTTGCACTAATCAGGGTCAACGGTTAAACATATACAAAGGTTGCAAATGTAATTATATAAACTACATTTACAACCTCTAATAATTATAAATTCTCGATAGCAACTAAGTGATTAACTTTTCTTACCATACCTATGATGGCAGCAGTTGCTTCAACCTCTACGCTCTGGTTCATTTTAGTTAAACCTAAAGCTTGCATCGTTCTTTTTTGGCGTTCGCTTCTATCGATAATGCTTTTTACCTGGGTTATTTTGATCTTCGCCATAATATTATCCGTTAAAAACTTTATTTAAATCTACACCACGTTGTTGAGCTACCGTATATGCATCACGCATTTTGGTTAATGCATCAACAGTCGCTTTTACCACGTTGTGAGGATTTGATGAACCTTTAGACTTTGCTAATACATTATGTACACCAGCACTCTCTAATACAGCACGCATCGCACCACCTGCAATAACACCGGTACCTACTGCTGCTGGTTTGATTAATACAAAACCTCCAGAGAATTTACCTATTTGTTCGTGAGGAACAGTACCATTCAACAAAGGAACTTTTACCAAGTTCTTTTTAGCATCATCGATGCCTTTTGCAATAGCTTCTGTAACCTCTTTCGCTTTACCTAATCCGTAACCTACGATCCCGTTCTCATCACCTACAACCACGATGGCCGAAAAGCTGAAAGTACGTCCACCTTTAGTTACTTTGGCTACACGTTGTATGCTAACTAAACGATCTTTCAATTCGATCTCGCTAGTCTTAACTCTTTTTATATTGATAGTTGACATTCTTATCCTATTTTCAGATTAAAATACTAAACCAGCTTCGCGAGCACCTTCTGCCAGCGATTTAACACGTCCATGGTATAAGTAGCCATTTCTATCGAAAACAACTTCTTTAACACCAGCTGCAATTGCTTTTTCAGCAACCAATTTACCTACAGCTACTGATTGCTCAGATTTGTTACCAGTACCAGAAAAATCTTTTGATAAAGATGAAGCCGATACAATTGTACTGCCGGTTACGTCGTTAATGATTTGAGCATAAATTCCTTTATTGCTTCTATAAACCGATAAACGTGGACGGCTTTCAGAACCTGTTAATCTTTTTCTGATTCCTTTTTTTATACGATCTCTACGAGATAATTTTTTCCCTGCCATGATGATTATTTTTTAGAAGCTGATTTACCTGCTTTTCTTCTTAACACTTCGCCAACAAACTTGATACCTTTACCTTTATATGGTTCTGGAGCACGTAATGAGCGTATTTTTGCCGCTACCTGACCAATCAGTTGTTTGTCTATACTTTCCAAGATAATCTTAGGAGTCTGACCTTTTTCTGAAGTTGTTGTTACTTTAATTTCTTCCGGCAATTGGAACACATAATGGTGAGAATAACCTAAAACAAGATCCAAAGTATTTCCTTGGTTAGTCGCACGGTAACCCACACCAACTAATTCTTGTTGTATTTTATAACCTTCTGTTACACCAACAACCATATTATTCAACAAAGAACGATACAAACCATGTAGCGCTTTATGTCTTTTTTGTTCTGATGGACGCTGTACAGTTAGTACGCCATCTTCTTGACTTACAGTGATATCTGAATCTACTGCTTGAGTTAACTCTCCTTTTGGTCCTTTTACAGTTACTACGTTATCTTTAGAAACAGTAATTGTTACACCAGCAGGTATAGTAATCGGGGCTTTTCCTATTCTTGACATTTTGCTATCCTCCTTTAATTAATAAACGTGACACAAAACTTCGCCACCGATGTTTAGTTTAGCAGCCTCTTTATCAGTCATAACACCTTTAGATGTAGACAAGATTGCGATACCTAAACCATTTAATACTCTCGGCATATTTTCAACGCCGGCATATTGCCTTAAACCTGGTTTGCTAATACGTACTAATGTGCGGATAGCTGGGATTTTTGTGATCGCATTGTATTTCAACGCAATTTTAATTGTTCCCTGAGCTGTTGTATCCTCAAATTTGTAGTTAGCGATGTAACCTTTGTCAAAAAGTACTTTAGTAATTTCCTTTTTAAGGTTTGATGCAGGAATTTCTACAATTCTGTGATTTGCCTTGATGGCATTTCTTACCCTTGTAAGATAATCTGCTATTGGATCTGTATTCATTTTTTATATAATTGTGAT
This sequence comes from Pedobacter frigoris, assembly GCF_032678645.1. GTDB lineage: Bacteria > Bacteroidota > Bacteroidia > Sphingobacteriales > Sphingobacteriaceae > Pedobacter > Pedobacter frigoris_A. The sequence continues at coordinate 552,647 of NZ_JAVTSP010000004.1, read as the reverse complement.
AGTGGTTTCCTTCCTGACCTATTCGGGACGACCTGCCATCGGTTAATTTTTTGTTATTGCTTGAGGCCTTAACCCCAAGCACAAAGAAGCTGTATTACCAGCTTGCTTTTCTTACTCCAGGTATTTTACCTGCTAAAGCCATATCACGGAATAACACCCTTGATATACCGAAAGTACGCATGTAACCACGAGGACGTCCAGTCAATTTGCAACGGTTGTGCAAACGAACAGCAGATGAGTTTTTAGGTAACTTATCTAATCCTTCATAATCACCAGCAGCTTTAAGTTCTGCACGTTTTTCTGCATACTTAGCTACCAATTTTTGGCGCTTAATTTCGCGAGCTTTTACACCTTCTTTTGCCATTATTGTTCTGCTTTTTGATTTTTAAATGGTAATCCAAATTGTTTTAAAAGTTCCAATGCCTCAACATCTGTAGTAGCTGTTGTTACAAAAGTGATATCCATTCCTAAAATCTTATTGATTTTATCGATGTTGATCTCAGGAAAGATGATTTGCTCAGTAATACCTAAAGTATAATTACCTTTTCCATCAAAACCTTTATCATTGATACCTTTGAAATCACGGATACGTGGCAAAGCTACGGAAATTAAACGATCTAAAAACTCATACATGTTGTTATCACGTAAAGTTACTCGTACGCCTACAGGCATACCCTTACGTAATTTAAAGTTTGAGATATCTTTTTTAGACTTTGCACCTACAGCTTGCTGACCAGCAATTGTTGTCATCTCTAAAATAGAGCTGTCCATAACTTTCTTGTCAGTTACAGAATAACGGCCAACACCTTGGTTGATAGCAATTTTCTCCAACTTAGGAACCTGCATAACGCTTTTGTAATTGAACTTATCTTTAAGCGCCGTTACAATTTCCTCTTTATATTTACTTTTTAATCTTGGTACGTAAGCCATTATTTGATCTCCTCTCCTGATTTTTTACTAACCCTAACTAATTTCCCATCAGCATTAAGCTTTCTGCCAACGCGTGTAATGTTTCCTGATTTAGGATCAATTAACGCCACGTTAGAAATATGAAGAGCAGCTTCTTTTTTAATGATACCACCATTTGGTGTAGCAGCATTTGGTTTTGTATGTTTTGATACAAGGTTAACGCCCTCAACTAATATTCTGCTTTTAGTAGCTAATACTGAAAGCACTGTACCTTGTTGACCTTTTGAATCGCCGGCAATAACCTTTACTAAATCTCCTTTACGGATTTTTACTTTTGGTGTAGTTACTTTATTTTTCATTTTATAATACCTCCGGTGCTAATGATACAATTTTCATGAATTGTTTTTCACGCAGTTCTCTCGCTACCGGGCCAAAAATACGTGTACCGCGCGGCTCATCTTGTGCATTTAATAATACTGCTGCATTGTCGTCGAAACGGATGTAAGAACCATCTTTACGTCTGATCTCTTTCTTTGTTCTTACAACAACTGCTTTAGAAACTGTTCCTTTCTTAATGTTTCCAGAAGGTAATGCACTTTTAACGGTAACAACGATTTTGTCACCAATAGAAGCATATCTCTTTCCAGTACCACCAAGTACACGGATAACCAATACTTCTTTTGCGCCGCTATTGTCGGCTACGTTTAATCTTGATTCCTGTTGTACCATGTTATTTAGCCCTTTCTAAAATTTCCACTAATCTCCAGTTCTTGTTTTTACTCAGCGGACGAGTCTCCATGATCAGTACTGTATCACCAATACCGCAATCGTTTTTCTCGTCATGAGCCATAAATTTGGTAGTTTTCTTAACAAACTTACCATAGATCGGGTGTTTCACTTTACGCTCTACCGCTACAACAATAGATTTATCCATCTTGTTGCTTACCACCAACCCGGTTCTTGTTTTTCTTAATTGTCTTTCCATTTCGACTCTAAAGTTATTTAGTTTCAGTAGCAGACTCAGCTTTACGCTTAGTCACTTCAGTGTTTAATCGGGCTATATCTCTTCTTACCTTTTGTATACGGGAAGGATTTTCAATAGCCGATATTGTATGCGCAAATTTCAACTTTACTAAGTTTTCCTTTTCTTCTGCAATCCTGGCTACTAGTTCTTCTTGTGAAAGCCCTGTTATTTCTGAGTTTTTCATTTTATTAATTTTTATGTTGCGGGTCTAGAGGTTGTAATAACAAGTTACTTACAACATTCAACCCAAAACCTTCTATGCTTCTACGTAATCTCTACGTACTACAAATTTTGTTTGGATCGGTAATTTTTGAGCCGCTAGTCTCATCGCTTCTTTAGCAATTTCTAAAGGAACTCCTTCGGCTTCAAAAATAATACGTCCGGGTCTAACTACAGCTACCCAGTATTCTGGAGCACCTTTACCTTTACCCATACGTACCTCAGCTGGTTTCTTAGTCACCGGTTTGTCCGGGAATATTCTAATCCACACCTGGCCTTCACGTTTCATGAAACGAGTTACCGCAATACGGGCTGCCTCTATCTGACGACTGGTAATCCAAGTCGACTCTAAAGATTTAATCCCGAAAGACCCGAATGATAATTCAGCACCACGAGTTGCTAAACCTTTCATTCTGCCCTTTTGCATCTTTCTGAACTTCGTTCTTTTTGGCTGTAACATTTTATTCTAATATTATCGTTAAACGATCTGTTAACTAATTATTTACGAGGACCTCTATTTTGAGTATTTCCACCTCTATTATCTCTTCCTGCACCAGGACCGCCTTGACCAGGGCCTCTTCCGCCACGATTACCACCACCGCGGTTATCGTTTCTTCTGTCGCCGCCGCCACGGTTATCTCTGTCTCTACCTCCGGCAAATGCACCTTCTGGTCTGCCACCTTTACCTGGAGCATTGCTCACGGCACCGATGTTTGGAGAAAGATCACGTTTACCGTAAACCTCACCTTTGCAGATCCAAACTTTCACACCTATTTTACCATAAGTAGTTAAAGCTTCAGCTAGTGCATAGTCAATGTCTGCACGGAAAGTATGCAAAGGAATTCTTCCTTCTTTATACTGTTCGCTACGAGCCATCTCAGCACCACCCAAACGACCAGAAGTCATTATCTTGATACCTTCAGCGCCCATACGCATTGTTGATGCAATAGTAGATTTCATTGCTCTACGGAATGAGATCCTTGCCTCTAATTGTTTTGCAACACCTTCTGCTACTAATTGTGCATCAAGTTCAGGACGTTTAATTTCAAAAATGTTGATCTGAATTTCCTTTTTAGTCAATTTTTTCAACTCTTCTTTGATCTTGTCAACTTCCTGTCCTGCTTTACCGATCACAATACCCGGACGAGCTGTGTGAATTGTAACTGTAATACGTTTTAACGTACGCTCAATTACAACTTTAGCTACACCGCCTTTTGCGATACGTGCAGAAAGGTATTTTCTTATTTTCTCGTCCTCAACTAATTTATCAGCATAGTTGTTGCCACCGAACCAGTTAGAATCCCAACCCTTGATGATTCCTAACCTGTTTCCTATTGGATGTGCTTTTTGTCCCATTTCTGTTAATTAGTTTGAGTTTCAACGTTTTTACTATCTACTATCAAAGTCACGTGGTTTGAACGTTTACGTATTCTGTAACCGCGTCCTTGAGGTGCTGGTCTTAATCTTTTTAACTGACGACCACCGCCTACCATTATCGTTTTCACGTATAATTGGTTTTCTTCAGGGCGAGAACCTTCATTTTTAGTTTCCCAGTTTTTGATAGCTGATAACAAAAGTTTCTCAACTCTTATTGCTGCATCTTTATTGGTAAACTTTAAAATATGTAAAGCTTTCTCAACACGCTCACCTCTGATAAGATCTACAACCAAACGCATCTTACGTGGTGAGGTTGGACAATTGTTTAATTTCGCTACTGCTTCCATCTCTTAATTATTTTTTCTTTTCAGAGTGACCCCTAAATGTTCTGGTTGGAGCAAACTCTCCCAGCTTGTGACCAACCATGTTTTCTGTTACGTATACCGGTATAAATTTATTACCGTTGTGTACTGCAAATGTATGACCCACAAAATCTGGTGAGATCATTGATCTGCGTGACCAAGTTTTAATTACAGACTTCTTGCCTGAATCATTCATAGATACTACTTTCTTCTCTACGTTATGGTCAATATAAGGTCCTTTTTTAATCGAACGAGCCATTATTTCTTCCTTTTCTCTATGATGAAACGATTTGAGTATTTTTTAAGTGAACGGGTTTTGAAGCCTTTAGCATACATACCGTTTCTTGAACGAGGCTGACCTCCTGATGAGCGACCCTCACCACCACCCATTGGGTGATCCACAGGGTTCATCGCTACCGGACGCGTTCTAGGACGACGACCTAACCAGCGGCTACGACCTGCTTTACCTAATACTTCATTTGCATGATCAGAATTCGAAACAGCTCCTATTGTTGCAAAACAAGCTGTCAAGATTAATCTTGTCTCACCTGAAGGCATTTTTAATGTAGCATATTTACCATCACGAGCAGCTAACTGAGCATAAGCTCCTGCACTACGTGCCAATTGAGCTCCACGACCTGGATGAATCTCCACATTGTGTACAATTGATCCCAATGGGATATTAGCTAACTTCAAAGTATTTCCAACTTCTGGAGTTGCAGTATCACCCGATACTACTTTCTGCCCTACTTGCAATCCTTCCGGTGCAATAATATAACGCTTCTCGCCATCTGCATAATGTAGTAATGCAATGCGTGCAGTACGGTTTGGATCGTATTCAACAGTAGCTACTGTTGCAGGAATATCAAACTTATCACGTTTAAAGTCAATTAAACGATAAGATTTTTTGTGACCACCACCCATATAGCGCATAGTCATCTTTCCTGTATTGTTACGTCCTCCCGATTTCTTAGAAGATACAACCAATGATTTTTCGGGCTTGGTTGCTGTAATCTCCGTAAAACTGGCACCAACTCTAAAGCGGGTTCCCGGAGTAACTGGTTTAAATTTTCTTAAGCCCATAGTTATAAATTATTCAATTCTTATTAAATATTCGCGTAATAATCTATTGTTTCACCTGCTTTAAGTGTCACGATAGCTTTTTTGTATTTCGGGCTGCGACCAGTAACTAATCCGCCTTTTGTATTTCTAGACTTAACTTTACCGTCTACAACCATTGTGTTAATAGCCAAAACGTTAACGCCGTACATCTTTTCAATAACTTGCTTAATCTGCAATTTATTAGCTTTGTGATCTACTTTAAAGGTGAAGCGGTTAGACTTCTCTGTTAATGCAGAAGCTTTTTCTGTTAATATCGGTTTTCTTAAAAGTTCCATATTACTTGGCAAATGCCTCCTCCAATGTTTTAAGAGAATCAGCAGTTAACAAAAGCTTACCACAATTTAATACATCATATGTATTCAACTGATCTGCAGTAATTACTTTCGCTTTCTGAATGTTTCTGCTTGATAAATAGATATTGTTATTTTGTGAAGGTAAAACCAACAATGTCTTTTCTCCTGATAAATTCAAAGCACTAACTAAATTGATATAGTTTTTAGTTTTGATCGAATCAAAAGTGAAGTCTTCTAAAACAACAACATTTTGATCCTGTGCTTTGTAAGATAATGCAGACTTACGAGCCAACACTTTCAATTTCTTATTCAATTTAAAGCTGTAATCACGTGGCTGAGGACCAAACACACGACCACCACCATTGAACAATGGAGATTTAATACTTCCGGCACGAGCACCACCAGTACCTTTTTGTTTATATAATTTACGGGTTGAACCAGCAATTTCATTACGTTGTTTAGACTTGTGCGTTCCCTGACGTTGATTAGCCAAATACTGCTTTACATCTAAATAAATTGCGTGGTCAACAGGCGTTATGCCAAATACCGACTCAGGAAGCTGCACCTTGGCACCTGTCTCTTTTCCTGAAATGTTTAATACTTTAACTTCCATCTGCTTACTTATCTAAGATTACGTAAGAACCCTTAGCTCCTGGAATGGAACCACTAACTACAACAAGATTTTGATCAGCATAAACTTTCAAAACCTGTAAGTTTTGAATTTTCACTCTGTCTCCACCCATTCTTCCCGCCATACGCATGCCTTTAAATACACGTGAAGGATAAGAAGCAGCACCCAATGAACCCGGTGCACGCATTCTATTGTGCTGTCCGTGAGTTTGTCCACCAACACCAGCGAAACCATGACGTTTTACAACACCCTGGAAACCTTTACCTTTTGATGTACCAACAACATCCACGAAATCGCCTTCATTAAAGATGCTAACCGTTACAGTATCACCTAAATTTAATGATTCTTCAAATGGCTCGAATTCAACCAATTTGCGTTTTGGGGTAGTGTTTGCTTTCGCAAAGTGGCCTTTTAAAGGCTGAGTTGTGTTCTTCTCTTTAGCTTCGTCGAAACCTAACTGAACTGAAACGTAACCGTCTTTCTCTGCGGTCTTTACCTGTGTAACTACACAAGGCCCAGCTTCGATCACCGTACAAGGAATATTCTTCCCATCGGCGTCGAAAATGCTGGTCATTCCTACTTTTTTTCCAATAATACCTGACATTTTCTATTTTAATTTAACACCCATCGAAGCAGTAGGGCTTCGTTCAAGGTGGATACACATCCCCGTTAAGGGACGGCAAAAATAGGAAAGAAATCTTAATTTTCAAATAGTTAGCTCATTATTTTTTCAAATAAGTGCAAAATATTTTTTCCGACGGATTTACTATGTCAATAAATACTGTCTCAACCGACCAGCTTATTGCTCAAACTAAATAGGATAACACACAAAACAAATAAACCAATCAAAACATAGAGGTAGTCCCGCTCTATCAGAAAACTAAATACGGAGAAAACAACACGTAAAATAGGTGTAAAAATCAGCAATAATGTTCCGAATTGGATAATCGCGCTGCCATCCAGACTCCTCAATCCAGAAAAAATTGCACTTATTGATGATAATCCTGACTTACCCGGATTAAATTTTTCATAATCTACTAGCCCTGAATAATTTGAAAAAAGATAAATTAACCCGCCGACAAATACCACACTCATCGATGAAATTACTCCCACACGCAGCAAGGTACCAAGTATAACCTGGACATCTTTATCTGCAAAAAAATTCTTACTGTCTTTAATCATAGCCTGCCTGTTAATCCATTGTAAATCATTTGCAGTGCTAAAAATGTAACAACAACCGCAAAAACAACTTTCAATTTATCCGTTTTAGTTTTCACAAGAATCTTTGATCCGATAGTAGCACCAAGCAATACACCTATTGTGACCGGCATCGCAATTCCAGGATCAATTTGTCCCCTATGCAAATACACAATTGCACTCGCAGCCGCTGTAACGCCCATCATAAAATTACTCGTAGTCGTAGATACTTTAAATGGTATCCGCATGATATTATCCATCGCTATCACTTTAAGTGCACCGGAACCTATTCCCAGCAATCCTGATATAATACCAGCAATAAACATCATAAAAAAGCCACCCAATACATTATGCACAGCATATTTCTTTACACCACCTTCGGTTGGATAGGTTCCATTTAGTTTAAAAAAGAGAGCTAGTTTACCAGAAGTATCATTATCAGACCGATCTATCTTTTTCCTCACCATCATCGCAGCTGAAAACAACAGAATCAAACCGAAGATAACTGCAATATAACCAGGATCAATGAATACGGTTACAACAGCTCCGATAATTGCGCTGACAGTGGTGGCAATCTCCAGAAACATCCCTATCCGTATATTCGTGATACCTTCCTTTACGTAGGCCGCAGCAGAGCCTGAAGATGTAGCGATAACTGAAATTATTGATGCCCCTATCGCATAATGAATATCAACACCCAGGCCTAACGTTAACAGTGGAATGATTATTACTCCGCCACCAAGCCCGGTTAAAGACCCAACTAATCCAGCAAGGAAAGCTCCGGCAAGAACTATGATAGTAAATAGTAATACAGACATTGCTTGCAAATATACTATCTCCCAACAAAACACAATAAAATTAAATTATGAATGTTAAATTAGACGTAAACTAATCGAACATGAAAAAAATTCTATCCCTATTTATTGCGGTGCTATTAACCGGACTTTCTGGCAAGGCTCAGTTAACAAATGATACTAGTAAAACAGATCCAAGCCTAAGGGGTCAATACCAGTTGATGATATCAAAATCCAAAACACTAAATGGATACAAATTGGTAAACCCAGGCAGACTATCCACATTTTGGCAAAACGTGAGAGATACGATGACAACCTCACACAAACAACTTGCAGAAATCCGCAAAAAACTAAATGAGCAGGAGAAGGAAATACTCATGCTCAAGAAAAACATATCAGGGACAGAGTCGTCGTTAGCCAGCACCAATGCCAGGCTAAATGAGATTACATTCCTTGGCATAGCATTTACTAAATCCAATTACAATATTGTCGTATGGAGCTTAATAATAGCTTTGGGAATCGCCTTAGCAATTGTCATTCTTCGATCCGCTAAACACATCCATGAATCGAAATATAGAACCAATCTATATGAGGAGATTTCGCAGGAATACCAAAGCTACAAAGTAAAAGCTAACGAAAAAGAAAAGAAACTCGCACGTGAGCTACAAGACGAACGCAATAAAATCGAAGAACTAAAAGGCAGAGGATAAACCTCTGTAAACTACCAATAAAAAGGCCTTCTTGAAATTTCAAGAAGGCCTTTTTATTACGGTTAACTATATAAAGTTAAACTTTGATCTCCACTTCAACACCGCTAGGTAATTCAAGTTTCATCAACGCATCAACTGTTTTAGAGTTAGAGCTATAAATATCTAACAAACGTTTGTATGCACATAATTGAAACTGCTCACGTGCTTTTTTGTTCACGTGTGGTGAACGCAAAACTGTGAAAATTTTCTTTTCTGTAGGCAACGGAATCGGTCCGCTAACCACTGCACCCGTAGGTTTTACTGTCTTAACGATCTTCTCAGCAGATTTATCTACCAGGTTATAATCGTAAGATTTCAATTTAATTCTGATTCTTTGGCTCATCTTATTTTTATTTAAAGCAGATGGTTAGAGCTATTAATAACCATCTGCAATGTTTCATTTATTAATCGGCTGATTTAACTCTGCCTTTTGACTTAGCAATTACTTCGTCCTGTACGTTTCGTGGAGCTGCTTCATAATGGTCAAATTCCATTGTTGAAGTTGCACGTCCTGAAGTGATCGTACGTAACTGAGTTACATAACCAAACATTTCAGACAATGGCACAGTTGCTTTAATTACCTGAGATCCGTTACGGGTATCCATACCTAAAAGCTGACCACGACGACGGTTCATATCACCAATTACATCACCCATATTCTCTTCTGGAGTCAGGATTTCAATTTTCATGATCGGCTCCATCAATACCGGGTTACATTTAGGTAACGCTTCACGGTAAGCCATTCTAGCTGCAAGCTCAAATGACAATGCATCTGAATCGACTGCGTGGAATGAACCATCAATTAAACGAACCTTCATGTCTGGTAGTGGATAACCAGCCAATACACCGTTAGCCATTGCTGCTGCAAATCCTTTTTCTACTGAAGGAATAAACTCACGAGGAATTGAACCACCTGAAATTTCATTTACGAACTGTAAACCACCTTTTTCGAAATCTGCATCAATTGGAGAAATAACAACCTGGATATCCGCGAATTTACCACGACCACCTGATTGTTTTTTATACGTCTCACGGTGCTGAGTTGTACCGAAGATTGCTTCTTTGTAAGCTACCTGAGGAGCTCCCTGGTTAACCTCAACCTTAAACTCGCGTCTGAGGCGGTCAATCAGGATATCAAGGTGAAGCTCACCCATACCAGAGATAACAGTCTGACCAGTTTCCTCATCAGTTTGTACTCTAAAGGTAGGATCCTCTTCAGCAAGCTTAGATAATCCCATGCCTAACTTATCAATATCAGCTTGAGTTTTAGGCTCAATTGCCAAACCGATAACTGGCTCAGGGAAATTCATAGACTCAAGAACGATAGGATTTTTCTCTTCGCAAAGTGTATCACCAGTTTTGATATCTTTAAAACCTACAACAGCAGCAATATCACCAGCACCTACGTTAGGAATTGGGTTTTGCTTGTTGGCATGCATTTGGAATATACGTGAAATACGCTCCTTGTTCTCTGAACGTGCATTGTAAATGTATGATCCTGCTTCTAAGTTACCTGAGTACACACGGATAAAACATAAACGACCTACGAATGGATCTGTTGCAATTTTAAAAGCTAAAGCTGCAAAAGGCTCTTTTTCATCAGGTTTACGCAACACTTCTTCACCTGTATCCGGATTAGTTCCAACGATACCCTCTGAATCCATTGGTGAAGGCAATAACTCCATCACATAATCAAGCATAGTTTGTACACCTTTATTTTTGAAAGATGAACCACAAACCATAGGTACAATTTTAGCATCCAATACAGCTTTACGTAAAGCATCAAGGATTTCACGCTCTGTAATAGAGTTAGGATCTTCGAAGAATTTCTCCATCAATGACTCATCATAATCCGCTACAGATTCCAATAATTTCTCTCTCCACTCTGCAACCTCATCAATCATATCATCAGGAATCGGCACTTCAGTAAAGGTCATACCTTTATCATGCTCATTCCAAACAATACCACGGTTGTTGATCAAATCAACCACACCTGTAAAGTTATCTTCAGAACCGATAGGCAATTGCAAAGGAACTGCATTACTACCTAACATGCTTTTAACTTGTCCAACAACTTTTAAGAAATCTGCTCCGGAACGGTCCATTTTATTAACGAAACCAATACGTGCAACATTATAGTTGTTAGCCAAACGCCAGTTGGTTTCAGATTGAGGCTCAACACCATCAACTGCAGAAAACAAGAAAACCAAACCATCTAATACACGTAACGAACGGTTTACCTCAACGGTAAAATCCACGTGTCCAGGTGTATCGATAATGTTGATGTGGTAATTCTGATCTCTGTATTTCCAACCTACTGTTGTAGCAGCCGAAGTAATGGTTATACCACGCTCCTGCTCCTGTGCCATCCAATCCATTGTAGCTGCACCTTCATGCACCTCACCAATTTTATGGCTAACACCAGCATAATAAAGGATACGCTCCGTTGTTGTGGTTTTACCCGCATCAATGTGAGCTGCAATCCCGATATTTCTTGTAAATCTTAAATCTCTTGACATTATATAAGTTCAATTATTAGAAACGGAAATGAGAGAACGCTTTGTTAGCTTCAGCCATTTTATGCGTATCTTCTTTCTTTTTAACTGCTGCACCTTCACCTTTAGCTGCTGAAACAATTTCACCTGCTAATTTCTCTTTCATGGTTTTCTCTCCACGTTTACGTGCATAAGAAATTAACCATTTCATACCTAAAGCGATTTTGCGGTCTGGTCTTACTTCAGTAGGAACCTGGAAGTTAGCTCCACCTACACGGCGTGACTTAACCTCTACAGCAGGCATTACATTAGCTAAAGCACGTTTCCATACTTCTAAGCCATTCTCGCCAGATTTTTTCTCTGCTAATTCAACAGCATTATAAAAAATATCATATGCGATAGATTTTTTACCATCGTACATCATATTGTTCACAAATCTTGTCACCTGAACATCGTTAAATTTTGGATCAGGAAGGATAATTCTCTTTTTTGGTTTTGACTTTCTCATTTTTCTTTCCTCCTAATTATTTCTTTTTACCTTTTGTTGGTGCCGCAGCTACTTGTCCTGGTTTAGGACGTTTAGTACCATATTTTGAACGACGTTGGTTACGACCAGCAACTCCTGAAGTATCTAGTGCTCCACGGATGATGTGATAACGTACACCTGGCAAATCTTTAACACGACCACCACGGATCAATACGATAGAGTGTTCCTGTAGGTTGTGACCTTCTCCAGGAATGTAAGCATTAACCTCTTTACCATTGGTTAAACGTACACGTGCTACTTTACGCATTGCTGAGTTTGGTTTTTTAGGGGTAGTAGTATATACACGTGTACATACACCTCTTCGCTGTGGACAGCTGTCCAACGCTGGAGACTTACTCTTGAACTCCAGTGCTACTCTACCTTTTCTAACTAATTGTTGAATGGTTGGCATTGTTCTTTTTTGTTTTTCTTATTTTATGTTTAAAAACTTTACCCCTCAATAAGGGACTGCAAAGGTAAGACAATACATTTTATAAATCAAGGGGTTAACACAAATTATTAGACATAAAAAAATAGGGCGTCCATCCAGAGCGCCCTATTACTTATTAACTTCCCTAAATTTTATCATTCTAATCAAAAAAAGAACGACAAAGTCTTTATAATAATGTAAATATTAAATCACTAAAAAAATACAGTTTACATATCCCTTTCGTCATGAACGAATTATATTAAACTTTTCAAAGTTATAAACAGAAAGGTACAATCTATTGTACTTTAATACCTAAGTATTGCACTTTATGGTTTTTAAACGGAAGTCGAATGATAAGACGTTCTGTAATCAAGAGCCGTGATTCCGGTCATCTTTTTAAAAAAACGGCAGAAATATCCCTGGCTGTTAAATTCCAGCTCCACCGCAATTTCCTTAACGGTAAGTGTAGTTTCACTCAGCAAGCTTTTACTCTCCAACAGCAACCGGTCCTGAAGCAACTCATAAACAGTCTTACCCAACAACGGTTTAGTTATATTGTTAACCCGACGACCAGGCAATCCAATGGCGTCATAGTAATAGTCAGGATCTTTATGCTTCTTATACTCTCTCTCTATTAAAGACTTTAATTTTTTAACAACAGAAAATCGCCTGTCCAAATTCCCAACAGTACCGATAAATGGATTACATTGTTCTGCGCAAAGCAACATTCCGTTAAGTAAGTTAGTAATCATCATGGCATTAGGATTCAATTGACGGGCCTCTAGCTGCAGCAAACTAAATAATCCCATAAAAGTTTCGCATGATAATTCTTTAAGATCAAGATAAGGCTGACGGTAAAAATTATTCAAAAGAGTATCATTCAAATTTCTAAGCGCCTCTTCATTCAACAATATCATCCACCCGTCTTCTGCATATTGCTTGATCTGATGAAGCTGGCCCGACCTTACAAAAAACAGTCTGCCTGGGAGCAAATCATAATCAATATGATCAATGCTCTGAACACCCCTGCCCTTTGTCGCCCACACTACCACATCAAAAGCATGCCGATGTGGCTCATAAGAATAATATTGAGAAATACTATCAAAACGACAAACATCAATTAACTTCCTCCCAAATAGCTTATGGAAAGGCAATACAGAATGTATATATTCAGCAGCAGGTTGGTTCATTTGAAAGCACTATATATTAATTTACTATTATCCTATTCTTTTATTAGCCTGACAATGCAGACAATTACTTCTTTTTCATCAATCATGACCAGATCAACTGGTCTTGTTTTGGGATGATGTTTTTACAATAAAATTTAGGCTATATAGTATAATCAATAATGATGACCTCAAATCATAAAGCATTGAGATTCATCTAACTGAATTTACTTAAAACAAATTTAAATAATAATAATTACATTAAACAAACTTAATATAAAAAAATAGTGACAATGCGTTTTAACTGAAAAAGCGTCATTAATGGAAAGTATTTAAATATAGTTTTTCTATTTTTTTTCTTGCCCAATCTGTTTTACGCAAAAACTTTAAACTGGAGTTCATAGTTGGATTGTTGTTAAAGCAATCAATTTTAACCCAACGACCAAGTTCTTCCCATCCATAATGCCACACCAGTTGCTTAAGGATAAATTCAAGCGTCTTGCCATGCAATGGATTGTTTTTTTGCTCTTCTAATGCCATGATGTAAAAATAATAAGAATAACTAAATTTGACTACCTTATAGAATATTAAACATGAATTATAAATTAGGAGACTTTGTACGTTTCGTAGACGAGAACTTAGAAGGTTACATTACCAGAATCATTGATAAAGATACCATCGGCGTAACTGACGCCAATGACTTCGAAATTCCCGTGCTTGCGTCCAAAGTAACATTGGTACACGGAGAAGTACCCGAGGATGAAATTACTGCAGCCAGACAAACTCCCACAACCCCACAAACTCCTTTTGTAACTGAAGGTGTCTATTTGGCCATTGTTTCCGATCAGCACAGCAATTCTGTTGGTCATTTTCACCTGGTAAATGAAACATCATTTCAATTGCCGGTCAGCTTTAGTACAGAACAGGGAGGAAATTTCAAAGGCGAGTTTGTAAATGTCATTGCAGCCGGCTCGACGAAAAGAATATATTCAGCTCAGCTTGGCGATATTCATTCATGGCCAAAATTCAGACTCGAAGTACTATTTCACACCAGCTTAAATGTTGAACCCAAATCACCTATCGTCTTTCATCAGTCTATCAAAGGCAAAGACTTATCCGTTGCAAAACAGGAGATAACATTATTGAAACAAAAGGGCTGGTTGATTAAACTTGACCAGCCGGAAGCAATAATAGATGCAGAGAAACTAAAAGCCAGCTTCTTTAAATAAAAAAAAGGGGCCAGACAAATCGTCCGGCCCCTATCTTAGTAAAAGAATATCTTAATTCTTACTCCAGCTATTATTCGAGCTATTTACATCTGGAAGCACGTGCTTAGGATCTAAAACTACTCCAACAACCTCCTCCTCTGTAGCATACCGCACACTCCAGAAACTATTTCTCATCCAAACATCCACAGGAAGCCTCACCACATCTTTTTTACCACTTTTTGTCGTAATTTCAAGAATGATCGGCATTGGCATCTGTTCCAGATTAGACACAACAATATTGTATCCTACAGTCTTTCCATCCTTCTTCTCTTCTGTTACTTTCGTAATTGCTTGATCCATTTTCCAGTTCTCTAAAAACCAACCTCTCCAGAACCACGATAGATCCTCTCCTGCTCCATTCTCCATAGAGCGGAAAAAATCAAATGGAGTTGGATGTTTAAATGCCCACTGGGCTATATAATTTTTAAATGCGTAATCGAAACGGTCAGCTCCCAATATCTCATTTCTCAATATGTCCAATCCCAATCCTGGTTTATAATACAGATTTACACCGATATTCCGTTCTCTCATCGCATCCGGAGTCAACATTATATGCTCATTCTGCTCGCTTTGCAAACCCTTCGCTACATCATGCATGTCCTGAGGACCTTTTTTATATTCTCCGTCGTTAAATGCATCTGTAGAAATCCCATTGATGAACGTATTAAATCCTTCGTCCATCCAGCCATATTTTCTTTCATTACTACCTACAATCATTGGAAACCAGGTATGACCAAATTCATGGTCTATCACACCCCATGCGCTTCCATTTTTTGCTTTCCAACCACAAAATACAATACCCGGATATTCCATCCCGCCTACATTACTCGCTACATTTATTGCCATTGGATAAGGATATTCAAACCACTTATTTGAATAGTGCTCAATGGATGCTTTTACATATTCTGCAGCCCTTCCATAACCATCCTTTCCATTGCTCTCTACTGGATGTGCAGCTACAGCAAGTGATTTTTTACCACTTGGCAAATTAATCCGTGCTGCATCTAAAATAAATGCTTTGGAAGATCCCCAGGCTGCATCTCTTGCATTTTTTATCTTATATTTCCAGGTAAGCTTGTCTTTAGCAGGTCGTGATTTAGGGTCATTAACCTCAGACTCGGATCTTATAGTTACTGTTTTATCACTGCTTTTTGCCGCATTCCATCTTTGCAATTGCGTAGCCGTAAAGACCTCCTGAGGGTTTAAAAGTTCGCCGGATCCCATTACAATATGACTTGCAGGCGCAGTTATAGCAAAATCAATATCTCCATATTCACAATAAAACTCTCCAGCCCCCCAATAAGGCAGAGTATTCCAGCCCAATATATCATCATACACACACATCCTTGGAAACCACTGTGCAATCGAAAAAATCTCACCGTTCTTAGTCGCTAAATGGCCCATTCTGTCTGAACCATTCACAGGCACTGTAAATGAGAAATTCATTTTAACTGTAATTACATCCCCATTTGCTGCCATAGGTTCATCAAGTCTGATCTGCATCCTTGTATCCTCTATTAAAGAAGTAAACTTTACTGGTTTCAATTTCTGAACAACAGACAGACCATCGATTTTATATCCTCCTTCAAGCTTCTCTCCTCTTGCTCCATAACGGCTACCTGCAGGGATCAAAGCATTACCCCTCGATTCGGGTGCAAATAAATTCTGATCTAATTGCAGCCACAAGAAAGGAAGTTTGTCAGGACTATTATTTTTATAAGTTATCGTTACCGTACCGCTAACCTTGTTATTGGCTTCATCAAGATTGGCTACAATGTTATAGTCCACCCTATTTTGCCAATATTTTGGTCCAGGATACCCATTAGCTGAACGATATTCATTACCATTCTGAGTGTAGAATAATGGTCCAAAGGCGGCATGAGCATCATATTTTCCTGATATAGCCCCTGGTTGTTGAGACATGGCAGTTAAACCAAAGACGCACAATAGCGCCAATAGTAAGGTTGACTTATTTAACATAGTATAACGTTGGTTTAAAGTTTTACCATAAAGGTATAAAAACCAATGAGCTACTTTGTCATTGTAACGGTATTATTAATTACTTTTTAACTTTGGGACAGCGGGTGGCCTTCTCTGTGCGGGCGGCAGTTTCAACCAGGTATGATAAGCCTTAACGGTATAATATGCGTAATTGAACGGCCGTTCCGTTTGCACAAGAACTACAGATGGACGATATAACGACATAAAATCTTTCAATTCCTGCCCTTTCAGCTTCACCAAATCAGAAACATACTTTTCAGTGAAAACATTGTTGATCTCTGTTTCATAAAAATCCCGCTCTTCTAATTTCTTAACCTGTTCCTGTTGCCTTTTATATTTCCCATATCCAAGATTAAACTTTAGTCCACCAGCCCGGTCATTATTTCCTTTTCCCCTCAGCGCATCGGTTTCAATCCGCTTGAATTCTTTGGCTTCTGGATCCGGAGACAAAATCGATGAATTAACCTTAGCTCCCCTAATGGAAACTTCTTTTAGATTGGTAGAACTGGCTGGCAAATAAATTGCCCTGGGCGACAAATTAATCAAATAAACTGTATCAGTATGATATCCAACATAGGAAAATTCCAGTAAATCACCAATCTTTGCTGCAATGTTAAAATTCCCGCCACTCATCGTCTTTGTAGATTGTTTATTGGATAGATTTCTGACGTAAACGCCTGATATTGGCAATCTCTTATTTTCAAAGTCGTAAACTTTACCTGAAGCAGAATTTTGCGCCATCAATATTGAAGGTAACAAACACAAAACAAGAAGCATTAATTTCTTAATCATACCCAAAAGTAATGCTGTTTAAACATTAACCTTAGTATTTAACAAACTTTAACAGGAAATTGTTCGACCTATTTTTACTTCAATAGCTTTTCATAAGCTGCTTCATTAAAACTAAGCAAAACAGCTTTTCCATCCAATTCTATTATCGGACGTTTTATAGCACTGGTATTTATCAGCAATATCTCAATCGCACTCTTTTGATCAACCACTTCCTGCTGCTGCTCTATCGGCAATTTTCTCCAGGTAGTTCCTTTTTTATTCAATACATTTTCCCAGCCAAATGTATCACACCATTCATTCAGCTTCTCTGCAGTAACACCTTTCTTCTTAAAATCATGAAACTCTGGTTTAAACCCATTTTCAGCAAGCCAGTCCATAGCTTTCTTCACAGTATTACAATTTGGTATCCCATATACAGTCATGCCGGCAAATTTAAATGATAATTCGTCACATTTTTTAAGGGTTTTATCACATTTTAAAAATTCAATTAATTAAGCTTTGTACTATTGCCTCTGAAAACGCAATTAACATCAGCAAAATGATAAAATTAAAAGAATCCACAAAAATTGAGCTTCTTGCTTTTACAGGCTGTATTATACTGGCCCTTCTATTCTCAACCGCTCAAGCCATCAGTGAACATTATAGTACCCCAAACCACGTCTATTACAATAACTTCTGGATCTCTCTGCTCTTCAGTTATATGATCACCTGCATTGCGTATCTTATTTTATGTCTTTATGTTCAAAGTGAAATGGAACTCGGAGATACCGTCCCGTCAAACGCCATCATATTAATCTGCATACTCATAAATGTTTGTTTCATTACAGAAATCATAAACATCTATTTCACCATTCTGCTTTCTTTACGAATGGCCGTAATTTATTTCACTGCCAATAAACACAACCCTGGCAATAAATTACACAAAGAAACCCTGGCTCTATTTGCCTGCTCCATTTTTATTCACGCAAGCGTATTACTATTGAATGGAGATCGTTACATTAAAGCTTTTTTCCTAATAATTGCACCTATAGCTATTCTACATTATCTATACGATATGTATATCTATCTACCCGGCATCAGACAAAAACGCTTTGGCTGGCTAAGATATATCGGCTTTAGCATCATTGCCACTGCCATTACTTATATTCCGGTTTTTGGGCTTGCAAACATTTTTTACGGCCGTGGGTCCGTCAATAGCGGTATGCTCGAAATGGAAATGGCTCTTAATCTGTTTGTCCAACTCATTGTCGTTACCCTCTTGGCCTGGAATATATACAGGTCAAGATTCAGAAAAAACAACGAGGAACTTATCACCCTAAAAACTGAATTGGGTAAATCGGACGCCAACCTAAACTTCCTGAAATCACAGATCAATCCTCACTTCCTCTTTAATTCATTAAATACGCTATACGGCACTGCACTTCAGGAAAAAGCAGAAAGAACAGGTGAAGGAATCCAGAAACTTGGCGATATGATGCGGTTTATGCTGCAGGAAAACATTGAGGATAAAATTCTCTTAAGCCGTGACGTTGATTACCTCAACAATTATATTTCAATTCAAAAATTAAGAACTTCAATCTCATCCGACATAGTTATTGAAACCCAGATAGAAGAACAGATCAGCAATTTACAGATTACTCCAATGCTACTCATACCATTTGTTGAAAATGCATTTAAACATGGAATCAGTTTGCAATACCCTTCCCACATAAAAATCACACTGCAAACAAGCAAAAACACACTTTATTTTGACGTGCACAACAGTATCCATTTAAAAAAAGACAACGACCCTGAAAAATTACAAAGTGGCATAGGCCTTCAAAATGTAAAACAACGCCTCGCGCTGATATACCCTAATAAACACGAACTCATCATCAGGGAAAATGCCAAAGAATTTTTTGTCCACCTCACATTGCAACTCGAAGGAAATATTTAGCTTTAATTCATGATTGCAATCGCCATAGATGATGAACCGATAGCTTTGGATGTGGTCAAATCACACGCATCCAAAGTTCCCTTTATAAACCTTCTGGCCTCCTTTACAAATGCTTTTTCTGCAGTTGAGTATTTACAGGAAAATAAAATTGATCTGATTTTTTTGGATATAAAAATGCCCGACATCAATGGCATTGATTTTCTTAATAGCTTAAGCAATCCTCCAATGGTAATCTTTACAACCGCATACTCTGAACATGCGGTAAAGAGTTTTGAGCTGGATGCGATAGATTACCTGTTAAAGCCTTTTTCACTTGCCAGATTTTTAAAAGCCTGTAACAAGGCTCAGGAATTATATAACCTTCGTAATAAAGCAGAAACTATAGAGAACGACTTCTTTTTCATTAAAGATGGCTATGAACAAATAAAAGTATTCTTAGAGGATATACTATACATAGAGGCTTCCGGAAATTACACTTTAATTCATAGTCTAAATAATAAATTAATCAGCACAAGAGTACCCTTAAACGAAATGTTGCTGATGCTACCCCCTAAAAAATTTATTAGAACACACCGTGCCTTTATAATAGCTCAAAACAAAATCACAAAATTTGACCGCAGTCAAATCTGGATCGATAACGAAATTATCCCCATAGGCCCCAGTTATGCGCAGTGCCTGACGGATTTATCCTAAAATCCGGCAAATAGTTTAACAAAAATCTGCAAATAAGATATTATCGTTAATATTGTAATTATATTTAATTGACGCTTTATTTATTAACTTATATATGTTTAAACTATCCTTTAAGCAGCAAGTATTAACGGGCTTTGGTATATCACTGTTATTTGTCCTGTTATCTGCAATAACGTCACATTTAAGTATAAAAAATTTAAATGAAGATACAAAATGGCAAAGTCATACTTACGATGTCATCAATCTCGTAAAAGATATTGAAACAAGTGTCTTAAACTCAGAAACAGGTATACGCGGATTTATACTCTCCGGTCAAAGGCAGTATCTCGCCCCCTACAATCAAAGTGTTTCTAAAATACTCCCGGCTATTCTGGAATTACAAAATCTAGTGTCTGACAATCCGCAACAGCGCGCCAGAATTGACTCGCTTAATTCTTATGCCCACGCTAAAATCGATGAAATGCGCGAGGTATTAAGAATCAATGATACCAAGGGTCAGGAAGTGGCCGCGTCAAGGGTAATGACAGGTATCGGTCAGACATACAAAAACCAAATCCTGCACGTTAGCAGAAAAATCATTGAAACTGAATATCAGCTGCTAAAAAAAAGAAAAGCAGCCACGACAGCCAGCATTCAGCAAAGCGAATGGATTGTCCTGGCCAGCGCAGCCATTATATTTTGTCTGATTCTTTTTCTCTTCTCCTATATCCGAAGAACATTCGATCAGCAAAAAGAAACCGAAATACAAATCAGAGACTCTAATCTACAGCTTGAAAAAATATCTGCAGAAAATGAACAGAAAAACTGGTTACTTCTGGGTGCAACTGCCGTCAATGAAGCTATGCGCGGCGAACAGGAAGTCGAAGAATTGGCAGCAAATATAGTGACATCAATATGTAATTATATAGATGCCCCGGTAGGATCCTTATTCCTGGTCAATGGTGCTAAAAAAACCATTAAATTCACTGGTGGTTATGCTTTTCAACCCTCAAGAGGAAATATAAAGGAATATCACTTTGGGGAAGGACTTGTTGGGCAATCAGCCTTTGAAAAGCAACCTAAACTTTTTAGGGACATACCTAAGGATTATATTAAAATTCAATCTGGCCTTGGAGACACACTGCCACAATGCATATTTTTACTTCCCATACTATTCGAGAATGAAACACTGGCAGTCATAGAATTTGGATTGGCCGCTGAACCAAATGACTCTGTTTTATTATTTTTGAACACCATTACCGAAAGCATTGGAGTAGGAATTAATAGCGCTGTAGCGAGAGTAAAACTAAGAGCACTTTTTGAACAAACACAACAACAGGCTGAAGAACTTGAAAGCCAGCAGGAAGAATTGCGCACCACAAATGAAGAGCTTGTCTACAAGTCCGAACAGCTTCAGGCATCAGAAGAAGAGTTGCGGGTTCAGCAAGAAGAACTCAGACAAACCAATGCAGAACTGGAGGAGAAAGCCCAACTGCTTGAAGAACGCAATATTCTCGTAAATCAAGCCCGTGAGGCCATGAGTCTTAAAGCAGAAGAACTTGAAATATCCAGCAAGTACAAATCTGAATTCCTTGCCAATATGAGCCATGAACTCAGAACCCCATTAAACAGTATCCTTATACTGGCGAGAATATTAAAAGAAAATCGACCTGAAAACCTAAATGAGGATCAGATTAAATACGCAGGTGTAATTCATAACGCTGGTACTGACCTCCTTACTTTAATCAATGACATTCTCGACTTATCAAAAATCGAATCGGGAAAAATAGACTTATCTATTGAACCCCTTAAACCGATAGTTGTCAAAAATGACATGGAAGCCCTGTTTGCTGAGCTTGCGAGAAGTAAAAAGATCAACTTCCAAACAATTGTTGAGCAAAACCTACCGGAACTGATCATTACAGATCAAGCCAGGTTGGAACAGATCGTGAAAAATCTCCTATCCAATGCCTTTAAGTTTACCCCTGAACATGGTAACATTACTTTAAAAATTTCTGGATCAGGAAAAAAAACAAGCTATTTCTCAGAGCAATTAAAAAATACTAAGGAAAATATAATAGCAATATCTGTACAGGACTCGGGCATTGGAATCCCTGCAGATAAACAAAAACTTATATTTGAAGCTTTCCAACAAGCAGATGGATCTACCAGCAGAAAATATGGGGGCACCGGCCTGGGCCTGTCTATCAGTAAAGAACTTGCCTATATACTTGGTGGAGAAATACAGGTTGAAAGTGAAACAAACGTTGGAAGTTTATTCACACTATTTATTCCCGAGCGTAACATAATAGCTGAAAACAACTCCACTCCGGAAATACCAAAACAGGACGAACAACCCATACAAAAACCCGCCCAACTCGCTAAAGATCCTATACCATCACCTGCAAGCAATTTAGATGGACAACCTCAAACACTCCTTATAGTTGAAGATGATGTTGTCTTTGCAGACGTACTATATGATTATGCACTAGAAAAAGGGTTTAAGCCAATTCTTGCTCATAGCGGAGATAAAGGACTTGAGATGGCTGTATCAGAACTGCCGGATGCGATCGTATTAGATATCATGTTACCTGTAATGGACGGATGGACCATACTTAAAAAACTAAAGTCTGATCCAAGAACAAAACATATTCCTGTACACATGATGTCGGCAGGTAATGAAAAAGAAAGTAAAGCGAAACAGGAAGGAGCAATTGGCTTCCTTAAAAAACCAGTAGAGAAGGAGCAACTCGATGAAGCATTTAAGTTGTTGAGTACCGCCCATGCAAAATATAACTTCAATAAGGTATTGTTAATTGAAGATCAAGAATTACATAGCGCACTACTCACCGAACAACTTACTGAAAAAGGTGTTGAAGTGAAACAGGCATTCAGTGGAGAGGAAGCCCTGGGACTTTTAAGAAACCATACATTTGATTGCATCATATTAGACCTTAAACTCCCTGATATATCGGGCTTTGATCTTCTGGATATGATCAAATCACAACCGGCATTGGCACATGTTCCAGTCATTATCAACACTGCAATGGAACTTGACGACGAAAAGATGGCCCACATCATGAAGTATACCGAGGCCATGGTCTTAAAATCAAATAAATCTAACGACAGATTAATTGACGAGGTAAGCTTATTCATGAATAAGCTCAAACAAGCTGAGGCCAATACGACAACAGCTTCAACCTCTGGCAATAAAAATAAGGGCGTTTCTACTATTGAAAAAGCACTCAAAAATAAAACTGTACTGATTACAGATGATGATATGAGAAATATTTTTGCGCTTTCAAGTGCATTGCAGATGTATGATATGAACATTTTAATTGCCAATAACGGGCGGGAAGCATTGGAAAAACTAAATGAAACAGAGCAGATAGACTTGGTTTTAATGGATATCATGATGCCGGAAATGGATGGATACGAAGCCATGAAGGCCATTCGCAGTGAAAAGCGCTTCTCAAAACTCCCAATCATTGCGCTTACAGCTAAAGCGATGAAAAATGACAGAGAAAAATGCATTGAAGCAGGTGCAAATGATTACATATCTAAGCCTGTGGATATGGACAAACTTTTATCAATGCTTAGAGTTTGGCTAAGTTAATATGAATGATCAAACTACCGATACCATTACATATGATCAATTAACCGATTTGGTTGATCTTATAAAGAACATCCATGGCTTTGATTTTGGAGATTATTCTGCCGCATCCTTAAAACGAAGGGTTACACGTATCATGCAGCTTCAAAGATTAACATTATTCGATCTAAGGACGTTGCTGACAAATGACAATGACTACTTTGAATCATTTCTTATTGAAGTTACTGTAAATGTAACTGAAATGTTCAGAGACCCACACTTTTTTAAATCAGTTGCCAGCAATGTAATTCCATACTTAAAATCCTATCAGCGAATAAAGGTGTGGAATGCAGGCTGCTCTACCGGAGAAGAGCTCTATTCATTTGCCATATTATTTTCAGAAGAAAACCTTTACGAACGGTGTTTTTTTTACGGAACAGACATCAATATGGATGTGTTGGAATATGCCAGAAATGGCATTTATGACCCGCAAAAAATGAAACAATACGCCGAAAACTATAACAAAACAAGCACAAAACACACCTTATCTGACTATTACACAGCAAAATACGATGCAGTAAAGATCAATCATTCGCTAAAAAAGAACGTACTGTTTTCTGTCCACAATCTGGCCTCAGATGGTGTATTCAATGAATTTCAGGTGATTTCATGCCGTAACGTATTAATATATTTTAATTTAGAACTTCAAAAAAGAGTAATAGAGCTATTTTACAATAGTTTAGCTAATTTTGGTTTTTTATGTCTTGGTTCTAAAGAGACGCTGAGAAGCACGGAACTTGGACGGTTTAAAACGATCGACAAAAAAAATAACATTTACCAAAAAATAGCTTAGCGCTAAAACTGAAAAAACCTACCATGGAAAAAATTAACATATTGATTGTTGATGACCGACCCGAGAATATAATTGCTCTTGAGGCACTGCTGCAAAGGGATGATATTAACCTGATCAGTACCACAAATCCCAATGAAGCATTAAGAATTTCATGGGAAATGGACATAGCCATTGCTTTGGTAGATGTTCAGATGCCGGAAATGGATGGTTTTGAACTTGTCGAGATCCTAAAAAGCAATCCACGCACCAAAGACATACTCATCATATTCGTTACCGCAATATCAAAAGAAACAAAGTATGCCGTTAAAGGTCTGAATACAGGTGCTGTAGATTATTTATACAAACCACTGGACCCTTTCGTTACTTCTGCCAAAGTTGATTCCTTTATACAATTCATTCGAAATCAAAGGGAAATAAAACAAAAGAACAAAGAACTTGAGGCCTACCAAAAAGAGCTGATAAAGGCAAAGGAGCAGGCAGAACAGGGAAAGAGAATTAAGGAGAACTTTCTGGCCAACATGAGCCATGAAATCCGTACCCCAATCAATGGGATCATTGGAATTGCACACCTGCTCGAAAGAACACCATTGAATGAAGAACAAAAAGAGATGATCAATCTTTTGGATATCTCTTCCAGCTCGCTGTTAGGCGTAATTAATGACATCCTTGATCTCTCAAAAATAGAAGCCGGTAAATTCAAAATCAACCGTACGGAAACTGATATTGAAAATATATGTAGTGGCGTAGTTAATTTACTACGCATCAGAGCCAAGGAAAAGAAGCTTGATTTGGTGATAGATCTCGATCCTGAATTACCAAGACATGTATTGGCAGACTCATTACGGTTAAATCAGATTCTCATGAACCTGATCGGCAATGCTATTAAATTTACGACCACCGGCGGTGTTACTTTAAAAGTTGAAATAGTAAACAGCAAAGGGAACAACATTCGCATTAAATTTTCTGTAATTGATACCGGAATAGGAATTGCTTCTGATAATATCGAAAAGATCTTTGAAACTTTTGAACAGGCAGACGAACAAACTACCGTCAAGTTTGGAGGAACCGGATTAGGCTTGTCTATCGTTAAAAATCTGGCTAAGCTTAAAGGTGGTTTGCTGGAAGTATTTAGTGAGGAAAACAAAGGCAGTACTTTTTGTTTTACCAATTGGTATGAAGTGGTACGTGAATCAACACCAGATCTAAAAAGCGTTAAAGAAGAGCTTACCCCACTTCCAAATATCAAGGTGCTTGTTGCAGAAGATAATCCAATCAATAAATTCCTGATCGTTAAGATACTCAAAGACTGGATGATCAATGCCGACGTGGTTGAGAATGGTAAGGATGCGATAGACAAGCTAAAGGAAAATCACTACGATATTGTTTTAATGGATACCTTCATGCCGGTAATGAACGGACTAGATGCAATTAAACTGATTCGTGATGGCTATGTTCCGGGCAAAGAAAATATTCCCATCATTACTTTCTCTGCCGCTGTAATGGACAATGATAAGAAAACTGCAATTGATGCCGGTGCGACTGATGTTATGAGTAAGCCATTCGAACTGGAAGTATTGCATCAGAAAATCACTAAATACACTACTTATTGAACGCAGTCATCGTCAGCGCCGGACCAACAGTAACAAAACTTTTGATCAATTCAACACTCTTATCAATAAGTGCTGGCAGCTCGGGTTGCTCATCTCTATCAAAAGGAGCAAGGACATAATCCGCTTGTCGTCCTTTTGGGAAATTATCACTGACTCCAAACCTCAATCGCGGATATGCTTGTCCCCCGCACAACCCTTCAATGCTCTTTAATCCATTATGCCCCGCACTGCTACCCTGAAGTTTCAATCTTAACTTACCAAGCGGCAATGCCAGGTCGTCGACAATCACAAGTATATTTTCCAAAGGGACCTTTAATTCATGCATCCAGTAATTTACAGCCTTGCCGCTCAAATTCATATAGGTAGTTGGTTTGATAACATATAGCTTTTTCCCCTTAAAAGACAGCTCAGAATAGTAGGCCAACCTCAAATTGGAGTAAGTGCCCCCTAATTGCTTAACCAACTCATCAGCTATGTTAAATCCTATATTATGTCTTGTATTTGCATATTCAGGGCCTATATTCCCGAGACCGACAATCAGATATTTCATAATGTGACAAAGATAATAGTAAAAACAAAAAAAGCAGTCCCATTCAGGACTGCTTTTTCATAGCTAATGCGGTAAATTATTTTTTACCAGCTTGCTGCTCTGCTTGTTTCAATGCTCTAGACATTCCTACAGAAACGATTGTATCTTCAGGAGTGTTGGTTATCACGTAGTTACCTTTAGAAAGGTCACGTACACGGAACAAGTTACCAACTTCTAATTTAGCAATGCTCACTTCAACTGTCTGAGGCATATCTTTTGGTAATGCTTTAACACGAAGTTTACGTAATTTTTGAACCAGTTTACCACCCATTTTAACACCTGGAGAAGTTCCGGTCAATTTGATAGGGATCTCCATAAGGATTTCTTTCTCATCAAACAACTGTAGAAAATCTACGTGTAACAAAAGGTCAGTAAGTGGGTGAAATTGTAATTCTTTAATGATAGCTTTGATTTTTTGAGTACCTAAAGTAATCTCAACAAAGTTAGCTTCCGGAGTATAAATAGCATCCTTTAATTCGGTTGTTACTACAGCAAAATGTTGTTGCTCTTTACCACCATACAATACTGCAGGAACTTTGCCTTCATAGCGAAGCTCTTTAGCATCGCGTTTCCCTACGTTCTCTCTTGGAGAACCGCTAATTGCGATTGTTTTCATTTTTATATATTTATTTTTGTTAAATTAAACGTTAAAAAGATCACTGATAGAACCATGTTCATTTACATTGGCAATTGCCTTTGCAAACAAAGGAGCTGTACTCAGTACTCTTATTTTTGGACTCTGTTGCTTTAAAGGAATTGTATCTGTTACAATCAGCTCTGTCAGCATAGAATTCTCTATAGTCTCATACGCCTTTCCAGACAATACCGGATGCGTACATACAGCCCTCACACTCTTAGCGCCTTTCTCCATAATCAGAGCCGCGGCCTTTGCCAGTGTACCAGCTGTATCACAAATATCATCAATCAACACAATGTCCATCCCTGTAACATCACCAATGATAGACATAGATTCAATTTCATTGGCACGTTTACGGCGCTTATCACAAATAACTACCTCTGCATTAAAGAACTTTGCAAAAGTACGTGCTCTGTAAGATCCGCCCATATCTGGAGAAGCTATCGTAAGATTCTCTAAACCCAGACTCTTGATATAAGGAACAAAAATCACTGAACCATCTAGGTGGTCAACCGGAATATCAAAGAAACCCTGTATCTGAGCCGCGTGCAAATCCATCGTCATGATCCTGTGGATCCCTGCAGATTTCAACAAATTAGCGACAAGTTTTGCTCCAATTGCCACACGTGGCTTATCTTTCCTGTCTTGTCTGGCCAAACCATAATAAGGAACAACTGCAGTGATATAGTGCGCAGAAGCTCTCTTAGCAGCATCTACCATCAACAACAATTCCATTAAATTATCAGAAGGCTGGTAAGTAGACTGAATCAGGAACACATCACATCCCCTCACCGTTTCATCATAAGAAGGCTGGAATTCACCATCACTAAACCTGTTTAGCGTAACGTCACCTAGAGGTTTGCCGTACTGTTCGGCAATCTTGATTGCTAAATCTTTTGTACCGGTTCCGGCGAAAAGTTTAACTGGGTTAAATTGCAATGGCATGATCGATTGGATATCAATGCTGGTTAAAAAAAATCGGATTGCGCTGTTTAATTCACAATCCGAATATTGTTTGTTGTCCGACCTGGATTCGAACCAAGACAAACGGTACCAAAAACCGTTGTACTACCCTTATACTATCGGACAATCTTCCATTTAAAAGGCTTGCTTCGAAATGGAATGCAAATCTACGCAGATTTTTCATTTCTGCAAGTCCCAAATAAAAAAAATGTGAAATATTTTTTGCCCGCCAGCTTTCAAAAGCAATTATTCCCAGTAAATCAGCACCTTAAATCACACATTTTTTTTTCGATTAAATGCGTCCATTCGCCTATATACATTGATCAACTGCCAACAATGGCATTATCCTAACCTCTGCACAGTGAAAACTCTCGGTCTAAATGACCACAAAAACTTGTAAAAGTGGCTTTACAAGCTTTAAAATTTGTTAAACTCCTTATTACTTTATACGATTATCAATCTTATTCTTTATTTTCGGCTGCGCTTTAGTAGGCTCACTATTAATAACTACTTAATAAAGAAATGAATTATTCAAAGATTAATAACATTACCGGCTGGATCTGTTTTGGAATTGCCGCTTTAACTTACATTTTAACATTAGAACCTTCAGTAAGTTTCTGGGATTGTGGCGAGTTTATCGCCTCAGCATTAAAAATGCAGGTAGTTCACCAGCCTGGTGCCCCATTATTCCTGATGATTCAGCGCTTTTTCTCTCTATTTGCTTTTGGTGACGTAACTAAAGTTGCATACTTTATGAACGTAGGTTCTGCTATTGCAAGTGGCGCAACGATATTGTTTTTATTCTGGACCATCACGGCGCTGGCAAAAAAAGTATTGATAAAAGAGAATGAAGAAATCACAAAGGCCAACCTGATCAGCATCATGGGTGCTGGTGCCGTGGGCGCTCTTGCTTATACATTTTCTGACAGCTTCTGGTTCTCAGCCGTTGAGTCAGAGGTATACGCACTTTCGTCTTTATTTACCGCAATTGTTTTCTGGGCTATATTAAAATGGGAAGCTGTTGCTGAAGAGCCACGTGCCGACCGCTGGTTATTATTCATTGCTTATATCATGGGCCTATCAATAGGTATTCACTTATTGAACTTATTAACTATCCCGGCAATTGCTTTCGTTTATTATTTCAAAAAGAACAAAAAACCAACTTCGTCCGGTGTAGTTAAAGCAGGTATAGTAGGTGTACTTATCCTTGCAGTTATTCAATACGGCATCATACAATACCTGGTATCGTTTGGCGCTTATTTCGATCTTTTCTTTGTCAATAGTTTAGGAATGGGATTTGGTTCGGGAGTTATCTTCTTTGCCCTCCTGCTAATCGGTGCTTTAGTTTGGGGTATACGTTACTCCATTAAACACCAGAAGAAGATCCTTAATCTTGCACTATTGTCGACCGTACTGATCATCTTTGGTTATGGTTCTTTTGCCATGATCATTATTCGTGCAAAAGCCGACCCTAACTTAAACAATAGCGATCCGGACAATGCCTTCTCATTCCTTGGCTACCTAAACAGGGAGCAATACGGAGACAGGCCATTGCTATTTGGACCTAATTATAACTCACAGCCTGTTAACTATAAAGAGGGTAAAACTCTATATAGAAAAGGCGCAGAGAAATATGAAGTTGCAGGCAAAAAAACCGAGACTGAATATGACAAAACTACTCCGTTCCCACGTATGTATAGTGATGATCCAAGGCACATAGAATACTATAGGGAGATGATGGGACTGGATGAAACCCACTTTCCGAATCTGGTAGACAACTTCGGATTTTTCTTTAGTTACCAGATTGGACAAATGTACATGAGATACTTTATGTGGAATTTTGTGGGCCGTCAAAATGACGACCAGGGACAAGGAAGTCTATATGAAGGCCAATGGCTAAGCGGGGTAAAGCCTATAGATGCGATTCGATTAGGCGATCAAAGTCACCTCCCTCCTTCCATAACTGAAAGTAAGGCTTACAATCGTTTCTTCTTCCTTCCGCTCATCATTGGTTTAATCGGAGCAATATGGCACTTTAAACGTGATCAAAAAGACGCTGGCATTGTTGCTTTATTATTTTTCTTTACAGGCATCGCAATTGTGCTCTACCTGAATCAAAAGCCTCTGGAACCAAGAGAACGGGATTATGCTTATGCAGGTTCCTTCTATGCATTTGCAATATGGATCGGAATTGGCGTGCTCGCCATCAGGGAATGGTTATTTAAAAAGATTACCCCCGCTACTGGTGCTGTTTTAGCTACTGTGATCGGACTTTTTGCTGCTCCTGTCATCATGGCCGCTCAGGGATGGAATGATCATGACCGCTCAACTAAAATGGTAGCCCATGATATTGCCGTTGATTACCTTCAGTCATGTGCCCCAAATGCAATCTTATTCACCTATGGTGATAACGATACTTATCCGCTGTGGTACGCACAGGAAGTAGAAAATATCAGACCGGATATAAGATTGGTAAACCTGAGCTTATTTGACACCGATTGGTATATCAATGGTATGAAGCGCAGACAAAACGAGTCCGATCCACTGCCACTATTAATGAAAGAATCTCAATATGTTCAGGGTGTAAGAGATGTGATGTACTTCCAGGATGCGAACATTGCCGGATCAGTAGAATTAAAGGATATCGTTGATTTGTTATTGTCAGACAATGACGAAGACAAACTGCCAATGAATGATGGCAAAAAGGTTAACTTTATTCCGACAAAAAACTTCAAACTTACGGTTAACCGTGAAGATGTAATCAAAAATGGTGTCGTTAGCGCTGCTGATTCTGCTAAAATCGCACCAGAGCTGGAATGGAAATTTAATAAAAACTACGTAACCAAAGGTACGCTGGCTATGCTTGATCTATTAGCCCATAACAATTGGAAGAGGCCAATCTATTTTGCCAGTACAGTACCTTCAGAGCAATACAATGGACTTGACAATTACCTTTACAATGAAGGCTTAGCACTTCGTCTATTACCATTAAAAGCGGATACCACTGTCAACAGAAGTGAGTTGATCAACACCCCGGCACTCTACAATAATTTGATGAACAAATTTGTATGGGGCAATGTTAAAAATG
Source organism: Pedobacter frigoris (assembly GCF_032678645.1). Classification (GTDB taxonomy): domain Bacteria; phylum Bacteroidota; class Bacteroidia; order Sphingobacteriales; family Sphingobacteriaceae; genus Pedobacter; species Pedobacter frigoris_A. The sequence goes on along the minus strand of NZ_JAVTSP010000004.1, from coordinate 521,352 downwards.
CAAGTTATCTTGATACACAGTCATCTGACGATATCTCCATTTTCACTAACGTGTTCAACAATGCCATCACTGGTTTACTTAGAGAAGGAAAAACTGAGGACGCTAAAAAGGTAGCAAATCGCTATTTTGAAGTAATGCCTGAAAAGTTCTACGGCATGCGTTCTATGATGGGAACTTACTTCATGGCAGAAAATCTATATGACCTTAATGACATTCCTAAAGCAAATGCTTTGATTGAAAAAGCTGCAGATTATATACAAAAAGAACTTACCTACCTTGCAGACGTATCTCAAAGCAAGAATAAGTTTATAGGTAATCAAAATGTTCAGTTGGGTATGTCGTTCTTAAATCAAATGTCAAAAACAACAGCCAAGTATAAACAGACTAAACTGACTGAGAAATTGAACAACCAATTTGCAGCTCTGGAATCGAGATTTTCAAGATATTTTGCGCCCCAATAAGGGGGGGCGCTCCTATGCTGTTCTCCGGCTGCATAATTTGGCTCTGAAGGAAGCCAAAAGACGCTATGCCGGTTCACAACATACTCGCTTCCGACGAACGATAGTAGCATGATGAGAATAGTATCACGGAAATGCAAAGCGAAAGAGCTATTAAAAGATATCAATAAAACACATTTAATTAAAAAGCCCTGCGATTGTGAATCGCAGGGCTTTTTTTTATTTTGTCTAATATAATTACCCATGGTCTCCTCAGCATATGACATATGTCAGCAGGCGATAAAAGCATCTAGCCTGGCTATGCTTACCTTTCAAAAAGTCGCTGGTTAACCCAGAGCGAGTGTTCTGTGAACCGGCATAGCGTCTTTTGGCTCCCTTCAGAGCCAAATTATGCAGCCGGAGGATCAGAATGCGAACTTACTCGTTAACAACTCCCATTGCACAGAACTTCTCAATTCTGGTGGCAATCATTTTCTCGGTTTTCTCTTTTTTAAGCTCTTTAAGATCCTTCAAAATCTGTTCTTTAACGGTCTCTGCCATTAACTCCGGGTTCTGATGTGCCCCACCAAGTGGTTCTTTAATAATCCCGTCAATTAGTTTGTTATTGTACATGTCATCAGAAGTCAGTTTCAGACATTCTGCAGCACGTTCTTTATAATCCCAGCTCCTCCATAAGATGGACGAACAAGACTCTGGAGAAATTACCGAATACCAGGTATGTTCCAACATATAAACTTTGTCGCCAATACCAATACCTAAAGCACCTCCTGAGGCACCCTCACCTACAACAAAACAAATGATAGGCACTTTTAATATAGACATCTCGAGCAAATTACGCGCAATAGCTTCACCTTGTCCACGCTCCTCCGCCTCAAGACCCGGGTAAGCACCCATCGTATCAATAAAAGAGATTACGGGCTTATTGAATTTTTCGGCTAAACGCATTAAGCGCAATGCCTTTCTATAACCTTCAGGATTTGCCATACCAAAATTACGGTATTGACGTTCTTTGGTATTTTTACCTTTCTGATGGCCAATGATCATCACTGTTTGTCCATTGATGGTAGCGAAACCACCTATAATGGCCTTATCGTCTTTAACGGTTCTATCACCGTGCATTTCTATAAAGTCATCACAAATCAAGCTGATGTAATCCAGCGTTTGAGGTCGTTCAGCATGCCTTGACATCTGAACTTTTTGCCAACCGGTAAGGTTGCTATATAAAGATTGCTGTGTCTGTGCCAGCTTTTCTTCCAGTTCTGTTAGGGTAGCAGACATATCTACTTTTGTTTTATCGGCAACCTGTTTAACCTTCTCAATTTGCTGAACAAGTTCAGTCAAAGGCTTTTCAAAATCAAATGATGTTTTTATCTGTTCCATAAGGGGCTGTAAAAATAAGGATTTTATTTTAAATCTCTCACAGGCTGTTTATGTTTCATTGCCTGACCCAAATAATCAGCTATTCTCCCTGCATTACTGTATAGCTCGACATTATTTGTACCCTATATTAACCATGCTTTTCTATTACTAAATATTTGCTATTATATTGCCTTTATTTTGCTAAAAGCAAAAGGATAGCAAAAGAAGAGCAAAAGGAAAGCAAAACAATAGCAAAAGAAAACTGCTATACATTAGCTGTTCATTACCTGTAAATACACCAATCAACCGGACTTGAGAATAAACAAATTTATTCAAGGAACTCTAAAAACTACGAGTACTTTTGCAGGTAAAAAACCAATCTGGTTACATTCTCGTAATTAGATATTAATATCAAGAATCATAGATCTCGTCATAATTGTATTACATTAGCTAATTATCACAGGGATAAAAAGCATCATTTCATCTATAAAACAACAAATGGCAAAAAAAGTCACATTCATTAATGCCAGTAAATCTACTTTTTATGCCACTGTAAGGAAGCGTGTCGACGCCTATTTCATTGAAAACAATATTTCTGTAAACGCCAATGCCTCCATGTGGTTCAAAGCTGTGTTTTTCCTAACTGGACTAACCAGCTGCTATCTATTGATACTACTTGGAAACTTCAATGCTTATATCACACTAACATTAACAGTATTATTAGGCATGTTTGGTGCTTTTGTAGGATTTAACATTTGTCACGATGCCATTCATAAATCATTCTCGAGCAACGCACATGTAAACAAGGTTTTGAGTTTTGTATTTAATCTGATAGGAGCAAGTCCTTATGTATGGAATATCTGTCATAACATCGTTCACCATACGTATACTAACATTGCCGGGCATGATGAAGATATTGATGTAGCTCCTGGCCTGATTAGATTTTCTGAATCTGAGACCGTCAACAAGCTTCAGCGCTACCAGCACTTCTATGCTTTTGTACTTTATAGTTTTGCCATGTTATCATGGGTTTTTAGAAAAGACTTTAAGAAGTTCTTTCAAAAGAAAATAGGCGAACATGTATTGGTTCACCCCAGAATAGAATATTTTAAGCTGTTTATCTATAAGGGCATTTACTATTTCCTCTTCATAGTACTTCCCCTGGTTGTAATGAATATTACCTGGTGGCAGTTTTTAGTTGGCTTCCTGACCATGCAGTTTGCTCAGGGTCTGGTACTTGGCCTTGTATTTCAACTTGCCCATGTGGTAGAAGGGACGTCATTCCCTTCTCCGGATCAAAAAGGGAATATAGAAGAGGCCTGGGCTGAGCACCAGATGAGAACTACAGCAAATTTTTCAGTAAACAGCAAAATAACTGCATTTTTCTGCGGAGGATTAAACAGACAAATAGAACATCACCTATTTCCTAAAATATGTCATATTCATTATCCTCAAATAGGGAAAATTGTAAAAGAAACCGCACTGGAATTTAACTTGCCGTATATAGAAAGCACAACGTTTAGTGCTGCGCTCGTCTCCCATTATAAGACACTTCGCCGCCTGGGCAAAGAAGCATACAAAGAAAATAAATATGTAAATAAATCTTCCTGCATGCTTACACGAAAGGTTTCTGCGGTATACAGTTAACCCTATTTAAGGTACCCCCCATCATTCAGTATCTTAGACCATACCTGATAACCTTGCGGCTTAAGGTGTAATCCATCCATGGTCAGCTCCGCTTTTAAGTGATTATTTTCATCCAAAAAATGAGGATACAGATCTATAACCGTTACTTTTTTGTCGGCCAATTTCCTGATCTGATCATTTAACCAAAGAATATGTTCGTCTTTACCATAGTGATTTTTAAACTTCTCAAATGAACTGTTGACTGGCAACAAAGTATAAAAATAGATCCTGGTTTTCTTCGTCCCTTTTTTCAGCCGGTCGATCATCAGTTTGTAATTCCGAAGGATCAGACTATCAGGAATATTTCTTGAAACGTCATTGATGCCTATCAGCACAAAAACCTTTGCAGGTTTTCTGGAAATGACCTCGTCCAGACGCTCCAATACGCCAAAAGTAATATCACCGGAAATACCTCTGTTCTTTGCATTTGACAAGTTTAGTAATTTAGACCAATCTGTACCGGCGGTAATGCTATTACCCAGAAACACAAATTCTTTTCTTGACTTTTCTTCAGCTTCGAATTTAGTCACCAGCTCTTTGTATTTCGCAGGTCTGTACGTACTGTCCCATTTTGCAGTTTGGGCATTTGCATAACCAAGAGCTGATAGCTGCAGAACTAATATGAATAAAACCTGATTAAAAAGCACCTTCATAATTTCAATTATTCTAATGAGACAATGGTGTTAAATTACCTAAATTTTTCTTTTCTCTATTCCATGTAAAGGCAGTAAAGAAAATAGCCAGAAGGCATGAAATTGCAATTGCCATGAAGCAAGCATCCCATCCACTTTTATCTACTAAGCTACCTAATGCTGCATTGGCCAGCAAATCTCCAATAAAGTAACCGAACAAGCCCGTTAAGCCCGCTGCAGTTCCCGCAGCTTTTTTAGGAACAAGATCAATAGCTTGCACCCCTATCAGCATCACAGGTCCGTAAATAAAGAAACCGATTGCCCAAAGAGAAACATTTTGTATGAGATGGCTCTCTCCTGAATTTTTCCAATAAACCAACACCGCAAGCAAAGTCATCGCCATATAAATGATTGTTACCGGAGCTCTTCTGCCTTTAAATAACTTATCGCTGATCACGCCGCAAAGGATAGTTCCAGGTATAGCTGCAAGCTCGTAACCGCCAGATGACCATGCTGCTTCTGATTGTGTATAACCTTTCGCTTCTTGCAAAAAGGTAGGGGCCCAGTTTATGATCCCATTTCTAACCAGGTAGACAAAGGCATTTGCAACTGCGATGTACCATAGGAGCCTGTTGTTTAAAACATATTTTAAAAAGATTTCTTTAGCTGAGAACTCTTGTTCCTGGGTTTTTGCATCATAACTCTTCGGATAGTCATTGTTGTATTCTTCAATCGGTGGTAAACCGACAGACTGAGGCGTATCTCTTACCAAAAACAAGGCTACCAATGCAAATAAAATAGCTACCATACCTGGGAAATATAATTTGGCGTGCCAATTTGCAAAAAGCTCAAAGCCCAGTACGGTTAGCGGCCCTACAAGAAAGCCACCGAGGTTATGTGCCAGATTCCAGATCGACATGGCAGTTCCTCTCTCCCTAACAGAATACCAGTGCGCTACCACTCTACCGCAAGGGGGCCAGCCCATTCCCTGAAACCACCCATTTATGAACAGCAAAATAAACATGATGGTAATAGATGAGGTTGCAAAGGGAATTAGTCCCATAAAAATCATGGTAAATGCAGAAAGCACTAACCCTATTGAAAGGAAATACCTTGCGTTGCTCCTGTCTGATATATTACCCATCAAAAACTTGCTAAAGCCGTAGGCTATTGAAAGTGCAGAAGCAGCGAGACCAAGCTCACCTTTGCTAAATCCGAGCTTTTGAAGTTCAGGTATCGCAAATGAAAAGTTTTTACGTACAAAATAGTAAGCTGCATATCCTAAAAATATACCCAGAAATACTTTGATGCGCTGTGTTTTATATTGTTTATCTACTTGCTCTTTCGGCAATAATGGCTGATGTGCCGCTGGGGGCGGAAAAAGATTGAAACCCATATGTTTATTTCGGTTAGTTTTAGCGTTCAGGTATTAAAATAGGTTTTATGAATAGTCTTTAAAATAGATTTGGATAGTCCGAGATAATTCCATCTACTTTTAAAGATTTTAAACGATTAATGTCTTCTTTTGTATTAACAGTCCAGGGAACTATCTTAACGCCGTCTGCATGTGCTTTATCTATTAAATTGGCATCTACCAGCTTCCATTCGGGACTGTATATAAAAGGCTTATATCCTAAATCGGCAATATTTTCCTCATAGCTTTTCTTGTTGGAAATCAGGAATGAGGTTTTTACTTTAGGATATTTCTGATTGATGATTTGAATTGTTCTCTTATCAAAAGACTGTATCACTACGTAGGGAGTTATTTTCTTTTGCTCAATTACATCCATCAAAAGCTTCACAAATACTTCCGGTGAAGGATTGGCAATGCCATCCCCCTTTGCGTCACATTTGGTTTCTATATTATAGAAAAACTGCTTTTTGTTTTTTGATTTAATCTCCTGCTGAACACTGTCAATTAGATCGCCCAACAAAGGAATATAGGTCTTCACCTTTTTTTGTTGAAGAAAGCTAGAATTCACTTTCGAGCCGATATCAAAAGTTTTAAGCAAATCATAGTTCATTTGAAAGACAGCATATTTTTTAGCGTCGCTGGCAGGGATTTCTTTACCATCGGGAGTGAGCATAAACCCGGAACTCAAATAATCATCGTGGGTAACCACAACCCGATTATCTTTAGTGATGTGCGTATCCATTTCCAACGTGGTTATGTTTGGGTGTTTCATGGCGTCGAGCATTGCAATGATGGTGTTCTCAGGCATCAAACCTCTTCCACCGCGATGTGCTTCAGCACTGAAAGCTGGAAAACTTAATTGTATGTTTTTTTGCTGATAGGTTGACTTGCATCCCGAGATAGAAATTAAACCAAATAACCCTAAAAATATATAATTTTTCATCTTTATATTATTGTTTTTTCAATATTGCGTATAGTTTTAAACAGTTATCAAACGAAGCCCAAATCAATCATTTTTTGAATTATGACTCTGCTGTAAATTTCTGTCCAAAGCGATCTGTCGCAATAACCTTTACTTTTTTAACAGTAGGACCAAAATGTGCCATAAACAAATGGTCTGTTCTATGAGGTTCAGCAAAACTGCGGGTTATCGGAAGTTTTTCACCTTGATAAAGTTCCACGGAAAGCGGGTCATAACCGTCTATTTTTTCTGGTGCGCCCATAGGTTTTCCGTCCAATTCATATTCAACCTTCCATTCTGGATCCCAGTTCCAGACATTTGCAATCAGACGCTTTTGATTGGTTAGCGTTTCGACAAACACGCTAAGCTGGTAATCCTTTTTCTGCCCAGTAGCTTTATAATACCATTTTAAGTCATTGCCGTTAACTTCGTACACACCATATCCCCTAGGAGTACCATCACTGCAGATGGGGCCAGTCCACCAAGCCCCGCATACGGCGCCATGGTTATGTTCATATACTCCGTTTTGTATTTTATTAACGTTGTAATGCGTATGTCCGGACATGATATGAACATGTTGGTAGCCATCCAACAAGGCGTAAAATGCCTCTCTGTTTTTCACCCCATTGTGCACGGGTATGTGAAGACAAATGATTATCAACTGGTCTTTACCTACATGCTGCAGGTCTTTAGCCATCCAGGAAAGCTGCTCCTCACTGATGTATCCATCATAAGTACGTTCTATGCCCAGATAACGAACATCATCCAGCACTATATAATGTGCCTTACCACGATTAAAAGAATAATAAGTAGGCCCGTACATTTGTTTAAAGGTCTTGTCAGATGTTTCATCTCCCCCCATGCGGTAATCCATATCATGATTACCTAATGCCTGGAAAAACGGGATGCCCATCTGTGATACTGCCTTATTGTAATCCGGGAATAAAGCATGGTTGTCCCAAACCAAATCACCTACGCCGATGCCGTGAACAAGGGTTTCAGCTCCCATAGATTTCACCAATTGCTGAACATCAGGAACTGAGGTGTCCATCATCTGCTTTACATCCTTCTTAGTCTTTACCTGCGGATCTGCCCAAATGATGAAATTATGCTTATTGTCGTCTTTTTTGAGCTTCTTTAGTTTGAAGTTGATTTCATTACGTGCGCCCAGGCTTTCGTACTGTCGGTTTACACTTTCCGTATCGGTCTTAAAGTCGTAACCAGATGGTGTACTTAAAAACAGGAATTCAGATTTATCATTTAAATTGATGGTATAACGGCCGTTTGCATCGGTCTTTACTACCTCAAAACCATCGGATAACACCGCATTAGCAATGGGATTTTTTCCATCGGTTACAGTTCCGGTAATGGTACCGCCGTTTGTTAGTTGACCAAAAGCATTTGATTTCAGGCTGACTACCATTCCTGTGGCTAGCAATCCCAATCTCTCTAAGAAAATTCTGCGGTTCATGTGTCTATGAAAAATTAGATGAAAATAACCACAGCCAACCAAATTGCTGGCTGGCTGTGGTTGTCTGATTTAAAAATTAATCTTCTAAGGTTGTAATACCCGCTCCGGTTTCTATGTCCGACAATTGCGAATTGAGTGACATTGGTATATTTTTTAACGACCTGCCAACTTTCCATCGTCCTGTTAAAGAATTATATACACCTCCTAAACGTATAAAACCTCCGCCTGCATCCGCCGTTTGCTCAACTTGGAAACCAAGCCTGATAGTGTTGCTACCACCAGCATAAAATGGCTGTGCTTTCCTTGTAGAGGCATTAATGGTGCTGTAAAAATCTGTGTTAGTTATACGATATCCAACTTCTGGCGGACCGGCTGAATAAACCATGCCAGAATTAAAATTGGTGCCACCGTACATCATTACATCCAATGGGACGGAAGTCGCGGTTACCGTAGTTCCTTCAAAAACAGCTATTCCCGCCGGATTACCACTGTTTGCCAGTAAGTTAGTGGCTTTTGTACCAAAACCAGCACCATCAACAGCTGCATAATTGACTGAAGTAATCCATTTAGCGTTGGAGATATCGGTAGATTTTGCAGGATTAGTAGTACTAGGAACACCCCAAATGAGTTTAGTATTTCCTCCCACATAAAAGAAAGTTCCTTTTTTTACAGTACCGGAAGTAAGATTGAATTTGTATGTACGTGTTCCCCCTGTTGCCCATCCGTTTACAGGAAAGGCGGCAGCACCTGCGTTATTATTCGTTACTACTGAAAATGGCGTAGCAGCAAAGTCAATATCTCTGGTAGCTAAAAATTGCATGTATTCATGAGCCCCATTGGTAGCATGAGCGTCCGTACCGCCTGGATTGGTTAAGTATCCTGTGATAATCATAGGAGATGGCTTAATTAAGGGCAATTCAAAAGAATCATCTATATTTCTAATCCAAAGCTGAGGTTTGGCTTGATTATCATAATGAACAACGCCCGTAAAGTTTGCGCTTGGTGGCAGCTGCACATTAGCAAAATTGGCTGCAGATTCTGTATGTAGCGTAACCGTACCATAACTATCATTTATGGTCTTATTGCCAGTAAACGTATCACCCTGCACTGGTTCGGGTTCCAAAACAGTATTGCTCATGGTTATTAATGTATTTTCATAAGCGTAAGGAGATGCTATTAATTGTGCAGAACTAACAATTGGCACTTTTATAGCGCGCCCTGATGCCACTTTATTTATAGCAGCAGCGGGTACACCCGTTATCTGAAGTATGCCACTTATCCTTTTTAACACCCCACCTTCCACTTTGATATGCACCGAATCACCCGTTGTAAATTTAGTTGCATCCGCTCCAATATTGAAAACCATACCACGTATAGAATCTATGCCATTACCTACTATCCTTGAATTTTGAAGAACCAGTAGCCCGGCAGGTGTATTGCCTGATGTAAAATCGGATATAACAATGCCTTTTATTGAAGTGGCACCTTTCATGACCTCTGTAGTAAGCGTCAAATCCGTTCCTTTGTATGACTTCTTTAGGTCAAAATTGGAAATGAACGGGCTTATAGTACCCGAGATGTAGTCGCTATCTTTTTTACAGCCCAGCAGTGTACTTACAGTAACAGCGGCTAAGCATATATATTTTAATGTCTTTTTCATAATCATCACATATTAATAATTAAGGCTTTTGCCACCAAACCTGAGTACTTATTACATCCGAACCCTGAGCGGCCACAGCATTTTTATAATTAGTTGGGTTTGTTGACTGAGTGATTGTTGGATAAAATAATCTCGCTGGCATTATCCCTCCGTTAAGTAAACCAGGTCCTTTTGGTAAAAAAGGATAGGAAGTACGACGGTATTCAAACCATTGCTGAAAATCGACAAGGAACAAAGCATAATACTTTTGCTGATGTATCAGCAACATTTTGCTAATTGCATTGGCGCTTGCACTTTGTAAAGGGAGCGCATTATTCCACTCTATATCAGCAGCATCAGCGTAGGCTGCTACTGCCGGATCCGCTGCTCCACCTGTCATAACCGTAGGAAGCCAATAGTTAATCGCATCAGCTATACCCTTGTAATAGTAAGTTCCTGCATTTCCACTGATCCAGCCTTTAGCTGCCGCTTCAGCCAAAATGAAATCCACCTCTGCAGCATTCATGATGATACCTGTATATCTATCCGTTTGCAGATTGATAGCTGCATTCTCACTTGAAGAATAAAAACGGGATTCTTTAGCCGGTTCGTTGCCGGGGTTATAACCGCTAGGAACTCCCGCATAACCACTCGTTCCAGGTCTTATTCCAAATCTATTGATTCCCCCCTGACCGTATGAAGGAAGAATACGAGGATCTGCCCACCCGACCAGGTTATTGATGAAGAACTGGCCTATCGCCGGAACGTAAAAATCATTAGCACGTACACTAGCCATATATGGCGATGTGTATAGCGCTGTACTGACATTTGAGCCTGTCCACAACAACTTAGCCGTATGCTGGTTGTTTTCCATCACAGGATAATTACCCGGATTGGTATCAATCATTTCTTTTATTTTGGCGATAACCGTAGGCGACACCTCTGATTTTCCCGAAACACGAAGCAATAGCCTTAAGTATAATGAATTGCCCAACCGACGCCATTTAGCTACATCTCCGTTATATACAGGATCGCTTGTGGCGATAATCGCAGTACCGTCTTTAAGTAAATTGTTGGCCTGCTCCAGCTTATCGAACATTCCTAAGTAAATATCCTTTTGTTTATCAAAAACTGGCTGCAAATTACCCTCTTTGCCATTATTAGCTTCTGAGTATGGTACATCACCATAAGTATCCGTAAGCAATGAATATATCCATGACTGGAGGATAAGCGATATGCCCTGATAAGACTTATTTAATTTTTCAGGCTGACTGGCTATCTTCTGTATATCTGCAATGTTGGTTAGGTTCACATACCAGCTATTCCAGGTATTATCAGCCGCATTACGTCTGATGTCGTATCTGAAAACCTTTCCTTCAGCATCGCCAAGATCAACGGTTACCTGCATCAGTTCATTATTAAAGTTACGGTTACGCAGCATATTGGTTGACATTAGATTTACTAACGTAGGTGCCATCAACTGGTGCGCCTCAACTGTACTTTTGCCCAGAGGATCCGTATTTACTTCGTTAAAATCTTTTGTACAAGAGAAAGTTGATAAGCTTAATCCTGCCAGAAGTATATATATTATCGTGTTTTTATTCCTTTTCATCTCTATAATAATTAAATGCCCATCACTAAACGTACGCCATAAGTTCGGGTAGAAGGCAACTGCCCAGTCTCAAAACCCTGCTGAATATCAGATCCTGCCAAAGTGCCAAACTCAGGATCAAATGACGGCCATGGTGACCATATAAATAAATTACGCCCATAAACACCTAACGTTAATTTACTGATACCCATACGTTGTAACAAGCTCTTATTAAACGCATATGTAATATTAGCTTCTCTGAATTTTAGATAGTCGGTTCTGAAAATACTCCCTTCTGCCTGATTGTAGTATATGGAGTTATAATAACCCTCAACATCAGTAGCTATTACATCATTTGGACGATAGGTACCGTTACCATTATCTATCACACCGTTACCAATAATACCGTTGTACCTGCCTGGTAAGGTTACCGTTGATTTACCGAGTGACGCCATTCTGGCAAAAGTAAATGAATGACCTACCGCACCAAGCTGGGCATCAAACAAAACATTAGTGCTAAATTGCTTAAATGTCAAACCTGTACCAAAACTGAATCTGAATTTAGGCATGGTGTTCCCTAAGTACTGAACATCTGCATTAGGCTTGGCAAAGCCTGTACCACTGTCGAAGATGATCTGCCCATCAGGGGAACGTAAAAACCCAGTTCCATACAAATCGCCCATACTTCCACCTACCATAGCTACAATTTGTCCTGAGTTACCAAATCCACCGGTACGTAACGTTACAGAACTATCTGCAAGTTCCTTTATTTTATTACGATTGGCAGTAAATGTACCGTTCAATGTCCAGGTAAAGTTCTTTGATTTTACAGGAGTAGCATTCAGGGCTAATTCAATGCCCTTATTATCCACACGACCTACGTTAAAAATACCTCTGTCGTAGCCGGTCGATTTGTCGAGAACACGGCTAAGTATTTGGTTTTTAGTATTACCTGCATACACAGCCAGATCCAGATTTAAACGGTTTTTAAACATCTTTAGATCCAAGCCCAACTCAATAGTTGTAGTCATTAAAGGATTCAGGTTTGGATTTGGCAAAACAGTAGGATTAGTCATTGGATTATCTGGATATACGCCATTTGCAGCAATCAAATAATTATATGCCGTAAGGTAAGGGTCCTTACCACCGCTACCTACCTGTGCGATAGATGCTCTGAGTTTAGCAAAACTAATTGCACTTGGGAGTTTCCAAAAATCTGAGGCCACAAATGCCAGACTCGCTGATGGGTAGAAAAACCCAACACTATTGGTCCTATTTGGATTAGCCAGCGTACTGTTCCAATCCTGACGGGCAGTTAAATCCAGGAATAGATAATCTTTATAAGATAAAGATCCTATAGCGTAAAAACTGTTTAGCCTATACCGTGATGTATCTGGCACATAAACCAACTGACCAATGGCATTATCCAAGCTATAAACCGCAGGAACTTTAAGCCCGTCGGCACGTTTCTCCAGTCTGTTATATTCATTACGCATCTGACTACCACCAGCACTTAGCGTCATTCTAAAATCTTTATTAAACTTCTTATCATATTTCAGCATGAAGTCGGCGCTGATTTCATAAGATTTGATATCTGCCACACGATAAGTGCCCTGTGCAAAAGTTCCACCAGAAGAAGTATCCCAAGGACGTTTGGTTTCACGGACATCTTTATTTTGATCTGCAGATGCACGTACCATTAAACTTAATTCGTTGGTAAATTTATAGTCGGCCTGTATGTTACCTAACCAGCCATTACGTCTTTGCGCATTCAGATATTGCTCAGATATGGCGTACGGGCCCTCAGGAAAAGAGGTAGTCAGGTTAGAAAATTGACGATTTTCCATGCCTGGAGCCCAATAATCTCTGTACCAGTCGGTATTGATATTTGGTTGTGCAAATATAAACCAATACATCAAAGATTGATTGCCGTACCCGGTTGTCGGCAAGTTATCGCTATGCCTGTTACTATATTGTGCCTTTAAATTTATACTTAGCTTTTTGGTCAGATTGGTATTGGCATTTAATGAAACATTTGTTCTGTCTAAGCCTGTATTTGGCACAATCCACTCATTTTCACTATGATTTGCCGACAAACGTAATCCAACATTTTTATAGGTACCATCTAAAGCCACAGAATTAGTGGACTCGAACCCAGTGATAAAAAATGAATCTACCGGATCACCGTACCCTACCCATGGCGTTTTGTTGACGCCCCTTGCTTTGGTAGCAGGATCATACTGATAAAACATATAACCTTCTGAGAATGCCGGGCCATAAGCAGTACTAACAGCTCCTGTTCCGAACTGATAACTAGTAGTACCGTCTGCACCTAATCCATATTCATTCTGTCTTGCCGGACCGCGATTAACTTCTTCCCAGGCACTGTTTGATGTAAAAGTGATGCCCAAAGTTTTTCTATTTTTATTGGCCGACTTTGTGGTTATGACTATTGCCCCGTTAGCACCCCTTTGCCCGTAAAGAGCCGAAGCAGCCGGGCCTTTCAACACAGTAACACTCTCTATATCATCAGAATTTAAATCATTTAAACCACTCCCAAAATCTACCGGCATAATATCACCTGATGTCCCATAGACGCCGCCTCCGGTAGCAGCACTTCGTTTGGAACTACTGCTCGCCACTACTCCATCTATCACGATCAGGGCCTCATTATCACCCGTAAGGTTATTCTCTCCCCTTAAAATAATTTTATTCGAAGCGGCCGGCCCGCTATTACGTACCAAATTTAAACCCGCAACTTTTCCAGAAAGCGCATCTGTCCAGTTTGATGCAACGGCATTGGTAATCTGACTGCTGTCTACTTTGGTTACAGCATAACCCAAAGATTTTTCTTCTCTTTTAATACCTAAAGCAGTTACCACAACCTCGCTGAGTTGGTTTTCAGAAGCCACCAAACGAATTGCGAGATCCTGATTGCTGTTAATTACACGTTTTACAACATCATAACCAATCATATTAAAAGAGATTTCCGTACCCTTAACCACCTTAATATTAAAGGCACCGCTCTCATTCGTTACACCAATAACTTTACGTTGGTTATCCAGGATTGTCGCGCCAGGAAGTGCAAGACCATCTTTATCATCCTTCACCGTTCCCTTTAATGTTATGGTTTCCTGAAAGTACAATATGTGATTATCTGGATATGGCATTGCCATTAGTAATCCAGGTAAATGCACAAGTAACATGGCAAGCATACCTATAAGGTATTTCCACGATTTCTTGGGCTGCAGATAATGAGTAAAAGTTCTGTTCATACTAGTTATAATATTTGGTTCTTTTGTTTTGCTTTGCAACATTTCGTTTCATTTCGATTCATCTTAATTTGCTGCAAATATCTATTTTGCAATTTTAACTCTATGTTAAGTATGCATTAATTTAGGCCGCTATGCGGTAGCCTTCATATTACTTGTTCTTTCTTTCGGTGCGTGCAATAAATATTGTTCTACCAAATTTGAAAATTCATGGATTTGCAATGCAGACCATTGTTCATCTTTACCCAATTCAACCTCCATAATATAGGCAACCGTGGGAGCAAGAGACAAAGCCCCTCTTGCATCCAGAAACAACAACCGCATTCTACGCGATAAGACATCCTCAATTGTGCGCGCCATTTCATTCCTCACCATCCAAATCACCTCAGCTTTCTGATATTTAAAATCAGGATGTAATTTTTCAGCCAGGGCAGGATTTTCTTTAATTAACTTACTTATTTCTACGGCATCAGCTCCATATAGCCCCAAATCTCCATAGTCCATCTGAGGAGTATAACCATGAATCTTAACATTCTGTGTTGAGCATGCTTTATTTTGGAGCTTACCTAGTTCTATAGCTTTATTCACCACATCCATAGCCATTCTTCTATAAGTGGTCCACTTTCCACCGGTAATAGTGATCATACCGGAATCGCTGACAATCAACTTATGGCTCCTTGAGATCTCTTTTGTACTATTGGTATTTTTACCAGGAGCAGCTAAAGGTCTAAGTCCTGCAAAAGCAGCAAGAATGTCTGTTTTAGATGGCGTTCTCGTCAGGTATTTACCTGCTGTATTTAGTATAAAATCAATTTCTTCATCCAGAGGCCTGGGTTCCAAACTATGCTCATTTAAAGGTGTATCAGTAGTACCAACCAACACTTTTCCATGCCAGGGAACAGCAAATAACACTCTTCCATCAGAAGTTTTGGGGATCATTAATGCGCTATCCCCTTTTAAAAATGAACGATCAAGAACAACATGCGCACCCTGACTTGGTCTAACCATAGGATTGCCCGCTGGTTTATCCATTTTTAGGATGTCGTCGACAAATACACCAGTTGCATTAATCACAATTTTTGCGGTTAAAGCGTACCGTTTATCGGTTTCCTTATCGACAACCTCAACACCGCTAACCAAATTGCCATTTTTGATTAAACCGACAACCTTCATATAGTTTAATATTACTCCACCATATTCAGCAGATGTCTGCGCCAGGTTTAAAGCAAGACGCGCATCATCAAATTGACCGTCACTATAACTAATACCACCGATCAATCCATCTGGCTTAAGCCCCGGAATAGCTTCAAGAACCTTTGTCACAGACAAAAATGACGACTTCTTAAAGCCGCTGCGTCCCGCCAGCAAATCATAAAACTTCAAACCGATCAGGTATTTGAATTTAGAAAACATGGAATAACATGGAATAATAAACTCCTGATCTTTAACTAAATGAGAAGCATTTTTCAACAACAATCCCCGTTCATGTAAAGCCTCGTATACCAAAGCAATATCTCCTTGCGCCAAATACCTAACCCCTCCATGCACCAATTTAGTACTTCTGCTGGAAGTGCCTTTTGCAAAGTCGGACTGCTCTAACAAAAGCGTTTTATATCCTCTGGTCGCCGCATCCACAGCAGTACCCAAACCAGTGGCACCGCCACCAATAATAATTACATCCCAATCACTCTGCTCCTCTATACGTGCTATAAATGCCGATCTGCTAAAAACCATTTCGTTTATTTTTCTATTTCCATATTTAAGTTTCAAAAACTTTCATTTTTAAAACAAAAAACAACTAAACGAAACTAAACAAAAATATTTTATAATAAAAACAAAATATCAATTTATTTTTGACCGTTATTTTTGTTACACAATTAACTTTGCAATTGAAAAAATTACCTATATTAATGTCATCAAATATTTAAACTGAATGATCAACATAGCGGAAAGACACCAATATATTCTTAATAAAATCCAAATAAATGGCTCGTTGGATGTTCAAAGTTTATGTAAGGAATTAAATGTATCTTCAGTAACTATTCGAAAGGACTTGAAACTCCTCGAAGATAAAAATTTGTTATTTAGAACTCACGGTGGTGCCACACTTAACAATCCTTATACTGTAGATAAGCCGGTAAATGAAAAAGAGCATTTACAATCAGCGGAAAAAATGCGTATCGGGGCGCTTGGAGCTGAACTTGTGGAAGACAATGATTCAATAATCATTGCATCAGGTACTACGGTTCTTGCCCTAGCCAGGTGTATCAAACCCAAAGGCACGCTTACTGTAATTACCTCAGCTCTCAACGTAGCCCTGGAACTTGTACACAACTCGAATATAGAAGTTATACAGTTAGGTGGCTTGCTAAGAAAAACGTCTTCTTCTGTCGCGGGGCCATACTCAGACAATGTACTCAGCAATGTGTTCTGCAGTAAACTATTTCTGGGGGTTGATGGAATAGACCTGGAATTTGGTTTGACGACTACCAATGCCTCTGAAGCTTATTTAAATCGCCAGATGATTGACTCTTCACAGAAAATCATCGTTCTTGCTGATTCAACAAAATTCGGAAAGCGTGGTTTTGGAAGAATATGCGGTATAGAAGAGGTAGACCACATCATTACGGATAGTGGCATTTCCAATCATACCATAAATGCGCTCAAAGATTTAGGGATTAAAGTATCCATCATTTAAAATTTTTCTGATTTAATTGCATTTGTAAAGATTAATAAGTTACTTTGAATAACAAAGTACTTTTATGGAAGACAAAGAGATTTATACCGAGCTCAATTCTATCAGAAATCTGATGGAGCGCTCTGCCAAATTTATATCCTTAAGTGGGTTATCAGGAATTATGGCAGGAATTTATGCACTTATCGGTGCCGGCTTAGGGTATTACATTGTTTATGGATCCCATGGCGGCCTGCGATATCGTAATTACTATATTTCAGAACAGGAAATACTTTGGAAACTGCTTTTCATTGCAATGGGGGTACTGGCTTTATCCTTAATCACCGGAATTTGGCTTACGATAAAGAAAGCCAGTAAAAAAAATCAAAATGTATGGAATCCAGCAAGTAAGAATCTGCTGTATAATATGGCCGTACCGCTTTTCACAGGTGGCATTTTCATTCTAATTATATTATTCAGAGGGTATTATGGCATCATTGCTCCTGCCTGTTTGATATTCTATGGGTTATCACTGGTTTCAGCCAGTCACTATACCTATAATGATGTCAAATGGCTCGGGATACTCGAGATCGTATTAGGTCTTTTAGCAACCTTGTTACCTGGTTACGGCATTGTATTCTGGACCATTGGCTTTGGAATACTTCATATCATCTATGGTTCTATTATGCATTTTAAATACGACAGGTGAAATCAGTATTAGAACATTTCGATAAAGCTTTTGAAAACCGCATTCGCCTACAAATCATGAGCGTTTTGGTTGCCAATGACAGCTACGACTTTAATTCCTTAAAAGATTTACTCTCGGTAACTGATGGCAACCTCGCATCTCATTTGAAAGCTCTGGAAAAAGAAGAATACATTACTATTTATAAATCTTTTCTCGGGCGTAAGCCTAATACTACTTATTCTGCCTCTGAATTAGGAATAATGGCATTCAAAAAACACCTTCAGGCACTTGAAAATTTAATCAAAGAACAAAAACAATAATTTTTTTAACCAGTTACTTTGAAAATCAAAGTACTTTTAAAACAACAACAAAATGGACTCACTGCAAATACCGCAACAGAAATCATTCTTAAGTCAGCTACAAGATTCTGTAGCCGCAAAACTCTTTCTAATTGGAGCACTCACGCTTTTGCTCCTAATCCCTTCCTCCTGGATTCAGTCGCTCATTTCTGAACGGGAACAAAGACAAGAGGAGGCAATTAGCGAAATCTCTGAAAAATGGGGAGGCTCCCAATTAATCGAAAGCCCTATTATGCAACTTCCCTATAGAACTTCAGTAAGGGTTACGGATGCAGCAGGCAAAGTAAACTTCAAAGAAATAACATCCACCATTTACATTCTTCCGGAAAATCTAAACATTCAAACCCAGATTAATCCACAAGAACGAAAGAGAGGAATATTTACTGCGGTGGTATATAATACGCACATCAAAATAAAAGGAAACTTTAGTCAACTTGAATTAAAGAAATCGGGAATAAATCCTGATATGATTGATTGGAGTAAAGTAAAAATAACGGCTGGAATAAGTGACTTTAAGGGATTAAAAAGCAGTCCTGTGATCAAGCTCGGAGATTCTCTTTATACCGCAGAGCCAGACTATTCAAAAGAAAATCTATTCAGCAATAGCCTCGCCATACAAACCAATCTTACATCTACAAAAAATACATCTTTAGATTTCAATGTTGATATGGAATTAGGAGGCAGCGGAGAATTGAATTTTTTACACCTAGGGAAAAACACTATAGTAAATGTTTCAGGAAAATGGGACAATCCAAGCTTTACAGGCAGCTATCTTCCTGAAAAACGCGATACCGAATCGAAAGATTTTACCGGCGCCTGGAAGATGTCAAATTTCAGCCGTCCTTTTCCACAGCAATGGGAAGCAAGCAACAACGCCCTAACGGCTCAGAACAAAGAGAAAGCCACGTTTGGAATTAAGTTTTTATTGCCTGTAGATCATTATCAAAAAACCACACGCTCGGCTAAGTATGCGATACTGATTATACTTCTTAGTTTTATTTCCCTGTTTTTTATTGAATTGCTAAACAAGGTTAGGGTAAACCTTCTGCAATACGTACTCATAGGCGCAGCAATGATCATCTATTATAGCCTACTTTTATCTTTTACAGAACGGGTTGGGTTTGCTGTAGCTTATCTGATAGCATCAGTTTCCACAGTTGCCCTGGTAAGCACGTTTATAGGGGCTTTTCTCAACAACAAAAAAGCCGCTGCCGTATTTGCTGTAATCCTCAGCATTTTCTACATTTTCATCTATGTGATTATCCAGCTTCAAGATCTTGCATTACTATTTGGAAGTATCGGTCTGTTCATTACAGTTGCCTGTCTGATGTATTTTTCTGTGAAGATCAATCGGAACAAGCCTGAACTAATAACAACTTAGAATACAAGCTCTCATCAACAATAACCTGTGCGGATATTCCGCGCAGGTTTTAACATTTTAGACGTTACCATCGCCATTCGCCGGCAATCTTTAAAGGAACTTCGAGATTATTCTCTTTTAAAAATTCTCTGAGTATATGCTCTTCCTGTCTGGAAACGGGTACTTCCGAAACATTTGCCAATCCATAGATCAGCATCGTACTGTAACGGACAGTATTTTTAAGTTGCTGCTCATCTACAAGTTTGAATACATCTCCGTCGGAATGATAGTAAGGTGCTGAGTTATTAGGTAAACTTCCTCCTGTCCCCCCGCCTATCGGAATTCCCTGTAGCATAAAAGGCTGATGATCGCTATGCAGCCATGCGCCAGTATAAAAAAGGTTCTTAAACCCAGTATCAATTTTATTAATCTCAGCACCCCATGCGCCAAAAAGAGTTTTCATTTCTTTCCTGCTCGATGAAAAACCTTTTGGATCGTTAGTCATGTCATAATTGAGCATAAACCTGATCTGATCCAATCTATTTAGATGCCTGGCAACGTCTACGTAAGCCTTCGACCCCAACAAACCTTGCTCCTCACCCATGAACAATACAAATTCCACTGTGCGTTTAGACGGTAAATTCAGGACCATAAAGGTTCTCGCCATATCTATGAGTCCAAAAGCACCAATTCCATTGTCTATTGCGCCTGTTGCCAAATCCCAGCTGTCTAAATGCGCACCTACAACAATTTTTTCTTCAGGAGCCTCATTTCCTTTTAAAGTCGCGACGACATTCCGCGCCCTAATCTTTCCAGAGAAGTTTGTCATTTTTAAATTCGCAAATTGCTTTGCTGTTTTTAACTTCTCTTTAAGCCTCATGCCATTTTCCAGCCCAATACATACAGCAGGAATAGAAATTAGCTTTCCAGTTACAGATGCAGTTCCTGTGAGCAATACCCCACCTTTTACACCATTGATAATAATGATACCAGAAGCTCCATACTTTGCGGCAATAGCTGCTTTTTCTGATCGGTGCAGAGATTGTGTACCCGCTGGAGAACCTGGAAGAATCCCAAGATATACCAGTGCAATATTTCCTTTGACTTTCGCTGAATCAAGCCTGTAATCCTCTTCAAGACCATTACCCAGGTCTATGATTTCAGCCAATACATCAGCTTTTACGGGTGAATGGGCCAGCGTAACAGAAGTTATTTTATTTAGATGCTCACGGGCATCTCCCACTCTAGTCTCATTAGTCAATCGGTTCCAGCTTTCGACTTCAAAAGGCTGATATTTCACATCATATCCATAGGATGTCAAAAGCTTAAAAGCATGCTCCTCTGCCTTTCTCCCATTTTCAGATCCAGTCAGCCGGTGTCCTATCAACTCAATGGCTTCTTTTAAATTCCCGTAGGCCCTGGAATTGGTTTGAACTTCAGTATTTATTTTCTTAAATACCGGACCAAAATCATCTTGCGCCCTAACATGCAGAATTGCAATACAATTAATAATTAAAAAGAGGAATCTTTTCATATTGGATTTCCGGAAATTGATTTGTTAAAAAGATAGTGCAATCGATATGCACAAATAAATATATTACTTTTTACGCTCGGTCGTATACCTCACAAGTTGCTCCAAACCGGTTCTCGCATCTCCCGGTTCAAAACTATGTAGGATATCAAATGCTTCCTGTTGGTATTGAAGCATCTTCTGATTGGCATAATGAACGCCGTCCTTCGCATTTACGAAGTCTATGATCTCCTGAATTTTCTCAGGAATATCCTGATGGTTTTTTACGAGATTAATGATTTTTTTTTTCTCCGCCTTATCGCATCTGTTCAGGGCATAGATCAGAGGAAGCGTTACTTTCTTCTCCTTAATATCAATACCTAATGGCTTACCTACATCGTCTGTACCGAAGTCAAATGTATCGTCCTTAATCTGAAATGCAATTCCTACCTTCTCACCAAACAGTCTCATCTTTTCAACCGTCTCTTCATCAGCGCCCGCAGAAGCTGCACCACATGCACAACATGAAGCGATCAGAGAAGCTGTCTTCTGACGAATTACATCAAAATACAACTCTTCGCTAATGTCCATCTTCCTCACCTTCTCAATCTGCAGCAATTCTCCTTCACTCATTTGCTTTACAGCCTCAGAAACGATTTGCAGTAAGCGAAACTCACCATTATTTACTGACAGCAATAATCCTTTTGCCAATAAATAATCTCCTACAAGAACTGCTATTTTATTTTTCCATAAAGCATTTATAGAGAAAAAACCCCTGCGCTCATAAGCATTGTCAACCACGTCATCATGAACCAGCGTAGCAGTATGCAACAATTCAACTAATGCAGCTCCCCTATGGGTCGACTCAATAATCCCACCGCAAAGTTTTGCAGCGAAGAAAACAAACATGGGCCTGATCTGCTTACCCTTCCTTTTTACGATATAATGCGTAATCCGGTCTAATAAAGGGGCATCACTATGCATTGAGGATTTGAATTTTTCTTCAAATACAGCAATGTCTGCAGCTATCGGTTGTTTTATCTGATTTATTCCCGGCATTCAGGTAAAAAAATGTGTGTGCAAACATAAATTAAATTCCTTTAAAAGCATACTTTTAGTAAAAAGTTTAAGATGAAAACAGCATTAATTATCCTATCAGTCTTAATTGCGATAGCCATTATTGTTTATTTTCTCGGACCTACACCTGTTCATCCGCAGTATGCCGATGCCACACCGGCGGTCCCTGAGCTCAATCAGCTTGAGCGTTTTATAAAAGAAATAGAAAGCAAACATAAAATTAAACCTCAGAATGAGGCAGAAATAGTCTGGGCCGATTCGCTTAAACAGCAAACGGAATACGCTTTAGTTTACCTGCACGGATATTCAGCATCAAAGGAAGAAGGAAACCCTGTGCATACACACCTTGCAAAAAGATTAAAGGCCAATTTATACCTTTCCCGCTTAGCCGATCATGGGGTAGACACCACATCAGCAATGGAATACTCAACGGCAGACAGACTATGGGAAAGTGCAAAGCAAGCTGTAGAAATAGGGAGAAAACTGGGTAAAAAAGTAATTCTCATCGGCACATCAACAGGCGGCACACTGGCACTTAAGCTTGCTGCAACATATCCTGACAAAATAAACAGCCTTATACTCATTTCACCGAATATTGCTATAAATGACAAACTCGCGTTTTTGCTCAATCAACCCTGGGGATTGGAAATATCCAGAATGGTTATGGGAGGTAATGAAAGAATAGTTGACGACAAATCTGAAGAATATAAAAAATACTGGTATACCAAATACAGACTCGAATCTGTAGTCCAGCTCCAGGAACTTGTGGCCACCACCATGAATAAAGAAACCTTC
The DNA here is from genome assembly GCF_032678645.1 of Pedobacter frigoris. Lineage (GTDB taxonomy): Bacteria > Bacteroidota > Bacteroidia > Sphingobacteriales > Sphingobacteriaceae > Pedobacter > Pedobacter frigoris_A. The sequence goes on along the minus strand of NZ_JAVTSP010000004.1, from coordinate 498,406 downwards.
AGTCAGGTTAAACAACCTACACTTCTGCTTTATTATTATAAAAATGAACTGGAGCAGGACCCGGTAGTAAGGGTCGATGCAATGATAAAAATGTTTGATGAACTGGGTACACCTCCAAAATTAAAATCAAAAGTAGCAATCCCAAATGGAGCCAATCATGTTTTAGGTTCTTACATTACCTCAAAAGACATTCCCGCGGTCGAAAAAGCCATAGACTCCTTCGTTTCCACTACTCTGAAGGCTAAGTTGTACTAAACCTTCATTGCTTTTGAAGGGCATGCAAAATCCGTACGTTTTAATCCCGTAGTTTTAATCGCTCCATATCCACCTGCAATATCTATCACATTGTCTACGCCTCTTGCCTTAAGTATGGAAGCTGCAATCATCGAACGATAACCACCTGCACAATGAATATAATAGGTTTCCTTAGGGTTCACCTCAGCGGTCCAGTCGTTAATATAATCCAAAGGTCTGGTTGCAGTCATTTCCAGATGCTCAGCTTCATATTCTCCGGGCTTTCTCACATCCAGAACATGAATATCAGGCTGTTCATTTACAATCCCTTCAAATTCAGCAGCAGATATAGACTTAACAGTATCTACGTCCTTACCAGCAGTTTTCCAGGCTTCGATGCCCCCTTCTAAATAACCAATTGTGTTGTCATAACCTACGCGTGCCAGTCTGGTTATCGCCTCCTCTTCCTTACCTTCTTCCACGATAAGCAGCAAGGGCTGTTTCAAATCGGTAATTAACGACCCTACCCAGGGCGCAAACTGCCCATTCAGTCCGATGTTTACCGAAGAGGGTATAAATCCCTTAGCAAACACCTGAGGATCTCTTGTATCGAGGATCAAAGCTCCGGTCTGATTTGCCATCAATTCGAAGTTTTCGGCAGATAAAGGATTAGATCCTTTTTCATAAACATCATCAAAGCTTTCATAGCCATGTTTATTCATTGCTGCATTTTTCGCAAAATATTGAGGCGGCGGTAGTATCCCGTCCGTTACTTCCATTACAAACTGCTCCTTCGTTTCTGCTTTAAGTGCATAATTCACTTCCTTTTGATGACCCAGGGTATCAAAGGTTTCCTTACTCATGTTTTTTCCGCAAGCTGAACCTGCACCATGAGCGGGATAAACCAGCACATCATCCGGAAGGGTTAATATTTTGGTTTGCAAAGAATCATATAATGTAGCAGCCATGTCCTCCATCGTCAATGAACCCTGCTGTGCCAAATCCGGCCTGCCCACATCTCCAATAAATAAAGTGTCGCCAGTGAAAATACAATAGGGCTTCCCATCTTTATCGGCAAGTAAATAGGTAGTAGATTCCGGGGTATGACCAGGAGTATGTAAAACCGTGATGGTTAAGTCGCCAACTTTAAATTGTTCCCCATCTTTAGAAATATGAGATTTGAAAGTTGTATTCGCAGTTGGTCCATACACGATTTCGGCGCCTGATTTCTCTGCCAGATCCACATGACCGGACACAAAATCAGCATGAAAATGAGTTTCAAAAATATACTTTATATGGGCATTATCTTTCAATGCTTTTTTAAGATAAGGCTCCACTTCTCTCAGCGGATCGATAATCGCAGCCTCCCCATTACTTTCAATATAATAGGCAGCTTCTGCCAAACATCCTGTATAAATTTGTTCAATATTCATCACCCTATTCGTTATTTAGACACAAAATTAATATTATAATCTCTCAGCAGAAAATCCATACTCCAACTTTTACTTTAAACAGTCAATTCCCCTCTCAAAGGTTTTTCAATCAATCTTGCAATTTCAGTTTTCTCCAGACCCTGTCCCATCAGGTACATCAGCTTCGTAGTAGTTGCTTCAAAAGTCATATCATAACCACTCAAAACACCCATTTGCTGTAATTTTTTACTCGTTTGATACATTCCTAACTCTACTGATCCGCGCTGACATTGTGTGATATCAACAATAATTTTCCCGTTTTTAATGGCTTCCTCCAAACAATCCGTAAACCATTCAGCTGTTGTTGTATTGCCTGAGCCAAATGTCTCCATAACTATTGCATCAACAGAAGAAAGTGTAATGGCCTTCACTGCCTGAGGTGAAATACCCGGGTAAAGTTTCAATACACCAATATTGGGATTAAGTTCAAGATGGACCTTGAAGTCTTCCAAAGGCTGGGGCAGAATGTAATTATTAAAAAATGACAAAGTTACTCCAGCTTCAGCAAGAATTGGATAATTCGGGGAACGAAAAGCCTCAAATTTCTCTGAATTATATTTAATAGAACGATTACCTCTAAACAGCTGATAATCAAAATATATACAAACTTCTGGTATCATCGCCTTACCTTTCTTTTTCGTGGCGGCAATTTCCAGTGCGGTAATCAAGTTTTCCTTAGCATCTGTTCTGATCTCGCCAATTGGCAACTGGGACCCGGTAAGTACTACAGGTTTACTCAGATTTTCCAGCATGAAACTCAATGCCGAAGCAGTGAACGCCATGGTATCAGATCCATGCAGAATCACAAAACCATCAAAATCATCATACTTATCTCTGATTAGCTTAGCAATATCAGCCCAAATTTCCGGAGTCATATTGGAAGAATCCAGAATCGGATCGAAAGAATACACATCCAAATTATAGTTTAAACGTCCCAATTCAGGAACATTCTGCTGAATCTGCTTAAAGTCAAATGGAATAAGTGCCCCCGTTTTAGGATCGTTCACCATTCCTATTGTACCGCCAGTATATATAATCAGTATGTTAGTCATTATCAGATGTTAAAGATGATTTTAGAATTAGCGGTTGTAATGTTAGCTACCTCCTCTACACTGATGTTATAGATTTCAGCTACTTTCTCCGCAATATGCACCAAATAACTGCTCTCATTTGGCTTACCCCTGAACGGAACCGGGGCTAAATAAGGTGAGTCAGTCTCCAATACAATTTTAGAAATCGGGATGTTTTTCAGTACTTCATCAAGGCCGGCTTTTTTATAAGTCACAACCCCTCCTATGCCCAGATAAAACCCCAGCTCAATGGCCTTATTCGCCTGATCCAGGTTTCCTGTAAAACAATGAAGGATTCCTCTCAGATCCGGGCCTTTTTCAGCTTCCAGAACTTTAAAAATCTCATCGAACGCTTCCCTGCAATGAATTACTATAGGAAGATCTAGATCCTTTGCCCATTTAATCTGCTCTTTAAAGGCTATCTTTTGAATCTCCAGCGTGGTTTTATCCCAATGCAGATCAATGCCGATTTCACCAATAGCATAAATATTACGATCGACTATACTCTGGCAAATTTCATCTAGTACCAGTTCATAATCTTCCTTTACATCACAAGGATGTAGTCCGGCCATCGCAAAACAATTGTTAGGGTATTTAGTGACCAAGCCTTCAATACTGGCTATAGAAGCTACGTCTACATTCGGGAGAAACAATCTCTCTACCTGGTTATCAAAACAGCGCTGCATCAGCTGAGCGAGTTTTTCCTCATCTGTTTCATAATACAGATGCGTATGGGTATCCGTTAAAAGCATGGGCGAAGTTAATAAAAAAAACCCTGTAAGGCACATACCTTACAGGGTTCTATTCTTGCTATCCGCTTCGCGGAAAACTTTATTTTTTTGCTGCTGGCGCAGGAGCTACCGGAGTTGTCGCTGGAGCTGCTGGTGCTGCTTTAGGTTTTTTAATGTCTACGATTTCTACTTCAAAGCATAAAGGAGAAAAAGGAGTGATACCAGCCTGAGGCTGACCACCCTCACCATAACCTAATGAAGAAGGAATGATCAAAGTGATTTTTCCACCTTTACCAATCAATTGATAACCTTCGTCAAATCCTGGAATTGCATTACCGATAGTAAATGGACGAGGTGCATATTGAGCCATAGGGTTGTGGATTTTAGCATCTTTTGCTACTTTCTCGATAGAAGTATCAAATATTTTCTCAGAACCATCAGCTTTTTTAGTCAACAATTTTCCTGTATAGTTCAACATAATCGTGTCACCCAAAACAGGTTTTGGACCAGTTCCAGGGTTAGTGATTACATATTGTAAACCTGTAGCAGTAGTTTGAGTTTTTAATTTTTTGTCTTCGATGAAGTTTTTAATCTTACCTGCTTCAGCACCTTTTTTCTTAGCTACATCAGCCTGGTAGTCTTTTTGGAAAACCTCCTGAGCTTTCTTTTGGAAAGTAGAATCTGCTTCACCTGCAGTTTTCTTCAATACTTTTTCTACTTTAACAGTAAATACGATATAAGTATCTTTTGCGTTTTGCGGTGGTTTTGGCTGACCAGAATGTTTAGCCATAGTATCCAGGTTCAACTTGAACGTAGCACTATCACCTTCACCGAACAAATAAAGAACATCATTCATATCACCTGCATAAACTTTTTTGCCTACAGGAAATATTTGAGGCTGCTCCATATCATAAGTATTGAACATCACTGAATCTCTCTCATTTTTCTGGATGAAATTCAATTTAACGATGTCACCTTCCTTAATTTTTTCTTTACCACCATCATTGTGGATTTGATACATCAGACCTCCAGGTCCTTTTTTGTAGTTGTTACAAGCAGCTAATCCAAGTGTAGCCGCGAAAAGAATTATTATACCTTTCTTCATGTGGTTTATTGTAATAATTGAGTTTTATATTCTGTTAATATCGTTTTAAATTCTTGTATTGTATCTTCTAAGTTTTTATCAGAAAATCCACCGGCAGCGTTCCTGTGACCACCTCCGTTAAAATATTTCTTACAAATCTCATTAGCAGGGAAATCCCCTGTGGAGCGCAAAGATAATTTAACTTTATCAGTTCTTTCAATAATAAATGCAGCGAGCCTAATCCCATTTACAGAAAGCGCATAATTCACTATACCTTCTGTATCTCCCGTAACTATATTAAATTCCCGCAATTCCTCTTTTGTCACCGAAATTATAGCCGTATTGAATTCTCTTAGTATCTCTAATTTGTTACTGATGCAATGGCCGAGAAAGCGCAAACGGTTTTCCGTCGCATTGTCATACACCAATTGGTGGATCCTCCAATGCTCAGCCCCCAGATCAATCAGATCTGCAGCAATTCTGTACACAGCTGAATCTGCCGACTGAAAACGGAAAGAACCAGAGTCCGTCATAATACCTGTATATAAGCAAGTTGCAATATCCTTATTCATGCGTTTCCCATCTTGCAGCTCATTTACAATAAACTCATAGACAAGTTGTGCTGCGGCACAGGCATTGATGCTCCAGTGACGATAATCATCAAAGTCCTCCGGCTCCAGATGATGATCAATCATGATCTTATAAGCCGCCGAAGCCCTTACCAATTCTCCCAATTCGTTTATTCTGCTTAGGGTATTGAAATCCAGGCAGAAAATCATTGCCGCCTCTTCAACCAATCTAGCCGCTTCTTCTGTTTGTTCAGTATAAATGATCACATCAGAATTGTTCGGGAGCCAATGTAAAAAATAAGGATAATCAGTAGGAGTAATCACTTTGACATGATGTCCCATCTGAATCAGATAAGCATATAACCCTAATGATGAGCCCATTGCATCACCGTCGGGTTTATGATGTGTAGTAATTACTATTTTTTGCGGCGTAGCCAGCAGTTCCTTTATTTCCGAAATAGACAACATAATATTCCTGGCAAAGCTAACGATTTAATGATAAATTGAAGCCTATTAAATTTCAGCCTAAAATGGCCAGATAATTAATCTAAGTTTCAAACTTTAATATTAACAGTATAAAACGTAATTTTGCAAAAAATTCGAAATAAAAAAATGGCTACAAACAGAACTTTTACCATGATTAAGCCTGATGCGGTTGCAAATGGCCACATTGGTGCAATTATTAATGACATTACTGCAGCAGGTTTTAAAATCATTGCATTAAAATATACTAAACTAACTCCTGAAACAGCGGGTAAGTTTTATGAAGTACATGCGGCACGTCCATTCTACAAAGACCTTGTTGACTTTATGTCTTCAGGCCCTATTGTAGCTGCGATACTAGAGAAAGACAATGCGATCGAAGATTTCAGAACATTGATCGGAGCTACTAACCCTGCTGAAGCTGCAGAAGGTACAATCCGTAACAAATATGCTAAATCAATCGACGCAAATGCAGTTCACGGTTCTGATTCAGATGAGAATGCTGCAATCGAAGGAGATTTCTTCTTTACAGCAGACGAGCGTTTCTAAGCTGACACCAAAAAATCATGAAAAAGAGGCTGTCTGACATCCTCTTTTTTTATGTTATTTAGTTTGTACCTTTCATCACAAATTTATTCACAAATGAAGAAGATCATCATTACACTTTTACTACCATTATCAGTATTTACAGCTACTGCCCAAACCAAGAAAGCTGTTCCTGCAAAAAAAACCACCACTGTAAAAAAAGCAACTACAGGCGCTAAGACTACTGCAACAACATTTAAATCCACACTAGATTCTGCCAGTTATTCCTTTGGAATAGGAATGGGAACTAGTATGAAAGGTGAGGGGTTGACTACCTTAAACTATGAATTGTTAATTAAAGGTTTTCAGGACGCATTAAATGGCAGAAAGACATTATTGACAGAAGAACAATCCCGTCAGGCCAGCAATAATCTATTCAAATCAATCAGTCAAAAAAAATATGCCCCTGTTCTTGCTGAAGGTAAAACCTTCCTGGAAAACAACAAAAAACAAACAGGCGTACAAGTTACCCCGAGCGGACTTCAATACCAGGTCCTGACAAGAGGTACAGGTGTTAAACCTGCCGCTACAGATACTGTACTTGTACATTATAAAGGTACGTTGTTGAATGGAAAAGAATTTGACAGCTCATATTCAAGAAATGAGCCCCTGGCATTGCCATTAAGCGGGGTAATCAAAGGATGGACAGAAGGAGTTCAATTGATGCAGACTGGTTCAAAGTATAAATTCTTTATACCATATGACCTTGCTTATGGCGAACGTGGTGCAGGACAGGATATACCTCCATACAGCACGCTGATATTTGAAATAGAATTGCTTAAGGTTACGTCACCGAAACAATAATCAAATAGCATTGCGGGTAAAATCAAAAACCATTTTCATAGTTTTTTGTTAAAGAATAAAACACAAAGCTTATGACATTTAAAAGATATTTCCCGCTCGCTATTCTTGCCTTTCTAACTACCACGCTATCCAGCTGTGAATTGGTTCAGGGCATTTTTAAGGCTGGTATGTGGACCGGCGTTATTGTCGTTGTATTAGTACTTGCACTAATCATCTGGCTAATCAGTAAAGTTTTCTAAGACATTGTCTACAGAAACACGATATCAATAATCACTTCAGCGCCGGCACGTTCATTAATTTTTTGAATGATGCCGGTTCTTACCATCATCAGGTCATTTTTGACTACAGACGATTCCAGCCTGACAAATAGTTTCTTCTGAGAGATATAAATCTGCGTGGTTCGGTTGGCTACAGCCTTTCCCATCAGCTCAGGCCAATAAGCAATTACAGAGGTTTCATCAAACTTACCTTTTAGTCTGTAGGTATTGAGCAGTTTTCCGATTCCTTCTTTTAAGGTAATGTCATTAGGTTTACGCATGATTTACTGATCCATTATTTACTTCAAACAAAGTCACCGGCACATTGATCTTATTGAATAATGCCAGCACCCTTTCTCTTCCCGTATCGGTTATAAAAATCTGTCCAAAGTCCTGGTGAGAAACCATCTCCATTAGCTTACGCATCCGGTTATCATCCAGTTTATCAAAAATATCGTCGAGCAACAGCAAAGGCTTAAATCCTTTATGTTTCTGAAGATAAGCATATTGTGCGAGTTTTAACGCAATTAAAAAAGATTTCTGCTGGCCCTGTGAACCAAACTTCTTTAAAGGCATATCAGTAATGGCAAAGACCAGTTCATCCTTATGAATTCCCGTCGTAGTCCTTTCCAATACCTTATCCTTCTCTATAGATTTTGCTAGGAGTTCCTCAAAGTTCGTTTCCGCAAGCTGGCTTTGGTACTGGAGGCTTACACGTTCGCTATCATCCGTTAAAAACTGGTAATAATTATCAAATAGCGGTATAAAATCAAGCATAAATTGCTGGCGCTTGGCAAATATTTTTAATCCTGATGCGACCAACTGCTCATTATAGATCTCCAATAAAGTAGGATCGTAGCTTCTTGTTACCGCAATCTGTTTTAACAACGCATTTCGGTTCAGGAGATGACGGTTATACAAGATCAGTTCATCCAGGTAATGTCCGTCAGTTTGCGAGATCACATTGTCCATAAATCTTCTGCGTTCCTCACTCCCATCCGTGATGATGTTCGTATCATATGGAGAAATCATTACCAAAGGGAATAAGCCGATATGATCCGCAAGCTTATCGTATTCCTTTTTATTTCGCTTAAACTGCTTTTTCTGATTGCGCTTTACCCCACAGGTAATTTTTTCGTTCTTTTCCTTCCTGTCAAAATCTCCCTGAATCAAGAAAAGGTCTTCAGCAGTTTTAATTTGCTGACTGTCGATTGGGCTAAAATACCCTTTACATAAACATAAATAATGAATGGCATCCAGTAAATTAGTTTTACCAGCGCCGTTATTACCTACAAAAGCATTTACCGTCTTAGAAAAACTAACACTGGCATCCGCATAGTTTTTAAAGTTAAGAAGGGTAATATTTTTCAACCACATATTGTCCTTTCAAAGTTACCGTTTCCCTTTGTTATATCATAACATCTGTTAAGGGAGATGCCATATAGAAAGCCATTCGGCCCCCTCATTCCTGACTCAAAAGCCTAAAGTTTAAATTAATAGCGCAAAGCAGTTGATACTTTGATGTAAAAATGTATTTTTGCAATCCTTAATTTTTTTAAATAAAATGTCCACAACAGAAAAAGAAATAAATCCACAAGTGAAAAAGGGTCCTTTTTTACAGGAAAACTCAAAGAGCCTTTTGTTCATTGCGGGAGCAATTGTAGTATTAATAGGAGTTTACCTTTGGTACCAGAACGTATATTTAAAAAACAGAGCAGAAGAAGCTTCAGCTAAAATGTATAAAGCAGAAGGATTTCTAGGTGTAGATTCACTGGCCAACAAAGCAATAAATGGTCAGGGCGGATATCCTGGTTTAGATCAGATTGCAAAAGAGTATGAAAATACAAAATCTGCAAACCTGGCCAACCTTTATTTAGGTGGTATTTATTTACGTAAAGGTGAATATCAAAAAGCAGTTGAGTCTTTAGGAAAGTATTCTGACACTGGTAGTCCTGTCGCAGATCCATTAGCATTAGGCCTTTTGGGGGATGCTTACAGCGAACTAAAAGACTACAAACAAGCAATTACTTACTATAAAAAAGCAGCTGATAAAGCCAGCAACAAATTTACATCTCCAATGTTCCTTAAAAAACTTGGATTGGTATACGAGCAACAGAAAGAGTACAAAAACGCGGAAGAGGCTTATACAAAAATAAAAACACAGTATCCTGAAAGCCAGGAAGCTGCTATGATCGATGAATATATCGCACGTGCGTCAGTACAAGTAAAGTAAGCTTATAATAATATTTTTAAGAGGCCAGCTAATCAGCTGGCCTTTTTTTTTCCTAATTTTGCACCATGGCAACACAATTAAAAAACCTTTCAGACTTTTCTCATACCACAATACCGAACGGCAGTCCTTACAAAATAGCAATCGCTGTAGCAGAGTGGAATGCAGAAATTACGGGAGCACTATACAATGGGGCGTTAAAAACACTAACTGATAACTGTGTCGCTGAAGAAAACATCACATCCATTGCAGTACCCGGTACATTTGAGCTTACATCCGCGGCAGATATGCTTTTGCAAAAACACAAGGATCTCGATGCTGTGATTTGCCTTGGTTGTGTTATCCAGGGAGAAACCAGACATTTCGACTTCATCTGCGACGCTGTAGCCAACGGAATTACCCAGGTGAGTATCAAACATAGTAAACCTGTAATCTTCGGTGTATTGACCACAAATGACCAGCAACAGGCTATCGACAGAGCCGGAGGCAAACATGGCAACAAAGGTGACGAAGCTGCTATTACGGCGCTTAAAATGGCTGAACTTGCCACTACGATCTAATTAACCTGATTCAGTATTTGATACTTAATCCAAAAATTGTAGATTAGTAAAGAATTTATAACAATCCAGACCGATGAAGAAAGTAGCGATATTATTGCTTGGTGTATTTCTTGCCATAACAGTTTTAGAGGCTTGCTCCAGCCGTTTATGCCCTGCTTACAGTTCTTATCCTGAAGGCAGAAGAAGAAGATAAACCATCATAACCTTTTAAGAACGATATCAGATGCAGTGGAAAAACATAACTGATTTAAATCAGATCAGTGAAATCAAAGACAAACAAGGTTATAGTTTAATATTTAAGCACAGCACACGCTGTTCAGTAAGTGCAATGGCCAAGCGCCGCTTCGAAATGGACTGGGAGGCAATACCCGCAGATACTTCGCTTTACTTTTTGGATTTAATCAGCTACCGCGACATTTCAGCACAAATCGCTGAGACATTTGAGGTTCACCATGAATCCCCTCAGATTCTTTTAATCAAAGACGGAGATTGCGTACTTGATGCTTCACATAGCGATATCTCAGCCGAAGAAGTCGCAGAGGTGATAGCGGGTTAAACCTCCATTACAATTAATTCTTTCCAAGAATTAAAAGAACCTTCTTTTTAATATCCGAATGGAAATTGGTTATCTTAGGATATGAATATTAGAATTTCTGCTCTTCTGATTATCTGCTGTAGCTTCCTGCTACTGGACGTAACAGCACAGGTAACACCTGCCGATATCCATAAATCTACCATGGTTTATGGCACTAAAGATTCCCTTGAACTGAAACTGGATTTATTTACCAATGCCAAACCGGGCACAAAACAGCCTTGCGTAATCTTCATGTTTGGCGGAGGCTTCATTCAGGGGGAACGGGACAACAAGTTATACAGCGCCTACTTCCAAAAGCTTGCACAAAACAACTTTAAGGTCGTATCTATCGATTACAGATTAGGACTAAAAGGTCAGAAATGGCCTACTGTATTTAATACCCAGGTATTAAAAAAGGCAATTGCTATGGCTGTAGCAGATTTGTATGATGCTACTGCTTACCTGATTGCCAATGCAGAAAAACTGGATATTGACACCTCAATGATCATCATTTCAGGTTCCAGTGCAGGTGCGGTTGCGACTTTACAGGCCGACTGGGAAAAAAGAAATAGCATGGCTTCCGCTCATGTCCTTCCCGCTCAATTTCAGTATAAAGGAGTAATTGCATTTGCAGGTGCAATACTAAGTTATATTGGCAAGCCCGCTTATCAAATCCCGCCGGCACCAACCATGATGTTCCATGGCACTGCAGACAAAATCGTAGTTTACAATAAAGTTAAACTCTTCAACCGCGGGATGTTTGGCTCCGCCTACCTGGCGGAGCTGTTTAAAAAGAAAAATTATCCTTATTATTTCCAGAGTGCCAAAGGAAGCGGACACGAAATAGCGGGTACACCAATGTCAAAAAACCTGGACGACATCATGTGGTTTATCCATACATACATAGAACAAAACAAGCATTACCAAATGGATGTCAGCTTTAAGGACCTTAATAATCTTCCTAATAATTAAAGGAAACTGTTTTCTTGATATCCGGATGAATGCTATAAGCTACGGGACAAGTATTTGCTGATCTTTCTATGATTTTTTTATCTTTTTCTGAATAGTCATTTGCCGGGAATTGAAAATTAACTACAATTTCTGACACTCTTCTTGGGTTTTCGGCCATGATCTTGGTGATCTCGCAGGTAGTACCATCAATATTAAAACCATGCTCATTTGCTGCGATGCCAATAATGGTCAGCATACAGTTGCCCAAAGATGTTGCCAGCAAATCAGTCGGAGAAAAAGCCTCGCCCTTGCCTTTGTTATCTATAGGGGCATCTGTTATGATTTCATTTCCTGAACGTTCATGTACCGAAGTTGTTCTCAAACCTCCGTTGTAAGTTATTTTTGAAGTAGCCATATGTAAAAATTATCCTGTAAAATTAAACATTTTAAACATCAACAGCTTGCTTTTATGATCTTACTATGATTGTAAACTCATCATGGTTTTATTACAATTGAATCCTATTGCTTAACTTTGCATCATGATCGCACTTCCGGTTGTTTCAGAGAACCCAGTACAACGTAAACCAGATTGGCTTAGAGTTAAGCTTCCTGTAGGTAAAGAATATGCACAGGTACGCAGCCTGGTAGATACGCATAAGCTCCATACCATCTGCGAAAGCGGCAATTGCCCTAATATGGGCGAGTGCTGGGGAGCTGGTACGGCTACTTTTATGATCCTGGGAAATATCTGCACGCGTTCTTGTTCTTTCTGTGCTGTAGCAACGGGAAGGCCACTTGCGGTAGATACCGATGAACCGAATCGTGTAGCCAACTCAGTAAAACTGATGCAGGTGAAACATTGTGTGATCACATCCGTTGACCGTGATGACCTTAAAGACGGAGGCTCTATCATCTGGGCTGAAACTTTACAGGCGATCCGCAGGGAAAGTCCGCAAACTACACTGGAGACCCTGATCCCTGACTTTAAAGGTCAGTGGGACAACCTTTATCGCGTATTGGAGGAAAGACCTGAGGTAGTGTCGCATAATATGGAAACGGTAAAACGCCTGACCAGACAAGTGCGCATACAGGCCAAATACGACAGAAGTCTTGAGGCACTAAAACGCATTTCTGAATTTGGATTGAGAACTAAAACAGGTATTATGCTTGGTTTAGGCGAAACAGAAGAAGATGTTTTAGAAGCAATGGATGAACTGGTTGCAAATGGCGTTCACATCTTAACCTTAGGCCAGTATCTGCAGCCTACCCGTAACCACCACCCTGTTATAGATTGGATCCATCCTGATCAATTTGCAAAATATAAAGAAGCAGGAATGGCTAAAGGATTGAAGTATGTAGAGAGCGGACCACTTGTAAGGTCGTCTTATCATGCTGAAAAACACCTTTTCGATTTTTAATATTGGAATAACCTGGTTATTGTACGCCGTCATCCCGAGGATATGAGGGATCTCTTGAACTGTGTTTGACTAAGATCTCTCTCTACGTTCGAGATGACGAATGGTTTAGCAGGACCCTCAAAATAATTGAGTTAAACAATAAAAACAATTCTCTCTTTTTTCTTGTTGTTGTTTCTGTATATTAGCAAATCATTGGCACCAACTAAAAAAATATCACTCTCGGAAGAAGAGCTAGTAAGTAAACTGAAATCTCAGGATACTATAGCGATACAAGCTCTGTACGACATGTACTCGGGAGCGCTGTTAGGTGTAATCTCTAGAATAATTCAGCAGACTGAAGTAGCAGAAGATCTTTTACAGGAAACTTTCATCAAAATATGGAATTCTGCAGACAGTTATGACAGCAGCAAGGGTCGCCTCTTTACCTGGATGATGAATATTGCACGCAATTTATCAATAGATAAACTGCGTTCGAAAGATTTTAAAAACTCCAGTAAAAACCAAGACATTGAAAATAACGTAGATTTCATTGATACGCAAAAAGAGATTACCTTTAATGCGGATCTTTTGGGATTAAAGGATATGGTTACTGCCTTAAAACCAGAATATAATAATGTATTAGACATGGTGTATTTCAAGGGATATACACACGTAGAAGCGGCGGAAGAGTTAAATTTGCCATTGGGTACTGTAAAAACACGTATCAGAATGGCGATTATGGAATTAAGAAAGCATTTTAATTAAAGTGGAAGAAGCAAAAGCATATATTGAATCCGGCATACTTGAACTTTACGTTCTCGGTCAGCTAAATGACCAGGAGCAACGTGAGGTTGAAGCGATGGCAGCCAAATATCCTGAGGTAAAACAGGAGATTGAGGCCATTGAAATTGCGATGGAACAATATGCGCTAGCGCAGGCCATTGAACCTTCGAAAGGCCTGGATCTCAAAATATTTGAGAAAATTGACAATCAGCAATCGATCCTAAATATACCTGTGAATCAGGAAGCAGAAGTTCCGGTTCAGAAACAACAAGTAAGGACCGAAGCTCATATTGTGCCTCTGAATGCTGGTCATGAATCAAAAATCAGGACTTTACGCGTTGCCCTGGCTGCTTGTATCGCGCTTTTAATTGTTTCAGTAATCGCACTTTTCTCTGCCCACAATGAGCTTGGTGATGCCAGAAATCAGATTGCCAGTTTAAGTGCAGACAAACAACAGTTTACAAGTACTGTAAACTTCATGAAACAAAACAACTCAGATCTTCAAAAGATCATAGATATGGGCAATGACCCGGACTGGAAAACAGTAAAACTAGCCGGCACTCCTATGGATCCTGAGGCGAAGATGACTGTTTACTGGCACGTAAGTGGCAGACATGTGATGATGGACAATTCTAAAATGGATCTCCCTGTAAATGACAAAGACCATCAATATCAATTGTGGGCCTTAGTGAATGGCAAACCTGTTGATTTGGGTGTATTTGATGTGAAACCTGATACCTCTTCGATTCTGGTAAACATGAAGGAGATTTCTTCTGCACAGACATTTGCGGTCACACTTGAAAAACGTGGCGGAAGTCCAAGCCCTACTATGAATCAGATGATTGTAGCTGGTAACGTGATCTAGGAATTTGTTCCGCGAGCTGAGAAGCTGTAATGTTAAAACTATCCTTCGCCAACTCGTCTCCAGCCATTCCATGTATATAACAGCCTAATATCGCCGCCTCTGTAGAACTATACCCCTGCGCCACATATGCTGTAATCAGGCCTGTCAGTACATCGCCCATACCGCCTTGCGCCATAGCAGGATTACCTGTCGGATTGATAAAAACCTCTCCTCTTTGACTAACAATAAAAGTATATTGGTTTTTCAATACGATCACAATACCCAATTCTATGGCCTTAGTGATTGCTGTTTGCAACCTGGTCCACCAATTTTCATGAGCACCAAATAATCTGTCAAATTCCTTTACATGTGGCGTAAGAATAGCATGCTTTTCGATCTTGTTCAATAGATCTGGCCGGCTGGCCAATATATTTAACGCATCTGCATCAGCTACAAACTCGCGCTTCAGGCTAAACAATTGCTCTATAATCTGCTCTGCTTTAGCACTCTTCCCTATTCCAGGCCCAACGGCAATAGCGGTATATTTATCCAGAGCTGCCTCTTTAAGCAGGGATTTTCGCTTGGCATACATCACCTCTGGTAGAGATGCATTCAAAGCAAAAAGTCCGCTTTCAGGGATAGATACGGTAGTCAACCCTGCGCCTCCATATAATGCTCCTTTAGCAGCCAACAGCGCTGCGCCCATGGTTTGTTTAGTCCCGGCTATAATTAAAGCATGACCATAAGTACCCTTGTGGGAAAACTCTTTTCTCGGTTTAATGATATGCTTAACGTCTCCCTCCGTTATTAAACGGTAGCGTGTCGCATTCTCTTCCTTCGAAGGTTGTTTGCCAAGTCCTGTCGCCACGAGCTGCACTTTACTTTCAGCATCTGTATCAGGTAGAAAAGCACTTAAAAAGACCGCCATAATTTATGTTTTAGATGCTATACACCCATTTCTTTTTTCAGGAATTTTCCGGTAAGGCTGATGGGATTCTGGATCAGTCCTTCTGGTGTGCCTTCAAAAATGATCCGGCCACCGCCAGCTCCGCCTTCTTCTCCCAGGTCAATCACCCAGTCCGCTACCTTCACTACATCCAGGTTATGCTCTATCACCAATACTGTATTTCCCTTGTCTACCAGTTCATTCAACACACCCAGCAGTACACTGATGTCCTCAAAATGTAAACCTGTTGTCGGCTCGTCCAGTATATAAAATGTTCTTCCTGTATCCTTTTTAGAAAGCTCTGTAGCTAGTTTAACACGCTGTGCCTCTCCACCAGACAACGTGGTAGACGACTGGCCAAGTGTGATGTAACCTAAGCCTACGTCTTTAAGCGTCTTGATCTTGCGGTAAATGGCAGGCATATTCTCAAAGAAATTGCAGGCATCTTCAATACTCATGTCCAGCACATCACTGATAGATTTCCCTTTATAACGAACTTCCAGTGTCTCACGGTTATACCGTTTACCTCCGCATTCTTCGCATGGCACCTGCACATCGGGCAAAAAGTTCATTTCAATGACCTTCATACCTCCACCCTGACAAGTTTCACAGCGCCCGCCCTTCACGTTAAAAGAGAAGCGACCTGGCTTATAGCCCCTGATCTTGGCTTCGGGTAATTGCACGTATAAATTCCGGATGTCAGAAAATACTCCGGTATAAGTAGATGGATTAGACCTAGGTGTACGTCCGATCGGTGCCTGATCTATTTCAATCACCTTATCGATTTCTTTTAATCCATTGATCTTTTCGTGAGGTAAGGGGTGTTTTTTTGCCCTGAAGAAATGATGGTTTAGTACAGGGTATAATGTTTCGGTAATTAAGCTCGACTTACCACTGCCTGATACTCCTGTTACTGCGATGAACTTACCCAAAGGAAAATCAACAGACACATCTTTAAGGTTATGTCCGCTGGCTTTAATGATGGAAAGTTTATGGCCGTTTCCTTTTCTGCGGTTTTTAGGAATTTCAATTCCCTTCTTACCATTCAGGTAAGCAGCAGTTAAGGTATTTGATTTTAAAATTTGTGCGGGAGTACCTTCAGCAACGATTTGTCCGCCATGCACTCCAGCTGCAGGACCAACATCGATTACATGATCTGCTTCCAGGATCATGTCTTTATCATGCTCCACTACCAGCACTGTATTTCCAAGGTCGCGCAGGTTTTTCAATGCATTGATCAGGCGTTCATTATCCCGCTGATGCAAACCTATACTAGGTTCATCCAGGATATACATGACGTTCATCAACTGCGAACCTATTTGAGTGGCCAGCCTGATCCGCTGTGCCTCACCCCCGGATAATGTACGTGCCGTACGGTCCAGGGAAAGATAATTCAGACCTACATCACTCAGGAAGCCGAGTCTTGCTCTGATCTCTTTAAGAATTTCCTTCGCTATGGTATTTTGCCTTTCGCTCATCCTGCTTTCTACATCAATATACCAGTTCTTAAGGCTGTTGATGTCCATTTCTGCCAGTTCAAAGATGTTCTTTCCATCAATCTTAAAATTCAGGCTTTCTTTCTTCAACCTTGCACCGTTACAAACAGGACAGGTTTTTAGCTTGCGGAAGTTTTCCATGTCATCCACAGCACCTTCGCCCTTACGCTCCTGTTGTTCTTCCAACAGCTTGATGATCCCGTCAAAAGTGATCTGGTAATTCTGTACGTTCCATTTGTTATACTCCACGGCAACGCTCAGTAACTCATGAGTACCATTTAACAGGATATTGATGGTTTCTTCACTCAGTTTCTCCAAAGGAGTCGAAAGTGAGAAGTTATATTTTTTAGCCAGTGCTTTTAATACCTGGAACATCCAGATCTCGCGGTATTCTCCAAGAGGAGCCAATCCACCATTGATGATGCTCAATTTAGGATTGGGCATTACAGATTCCTTGTCGACCACAAAAATATAACCCAGCCCGTCGCAGTTTTCACAGGCGCCATATGGCGAGTTGAAAGAAAAACTGTTTGGCTGTGGTTCATCATACGAAATACCCGTTGTAGGACACATCAGGAAACGGCTGAAATGCGATACATTGTTTTCTTTATCACTGATCTTGATGATGCCTTTTCCCAGTCGCATCGCGGTTTGCAATGAGTCCTGCAAGCGCTTTGTATCTTTTCTGTCGATGATCAGCCTGTCCACCACGATCTCAATATCATGGATCTTATACCGGTCTACCTGCATCTTAGGCGTAATATCCTGGATGTCACCATCAATGCGGACTTTCACGTAACCTTGCTTGCGAATCTGCTCAAACAGCTCCCGGTAATGTCCTTTACGACCTTTTACTACCGGTGCAAGAATATTGACAGCGATATCATTGTATTTATTGAAGATGTTGTTTAGGACCTGATCTTCACTCATCCGTTCCATCTTTTCTCCTGTATTGTAGGAGAAAGCATCCGCAGCGCGTGCGTAAAGCAAACGCATGAAATCATAGATCTCCGTAATGGTCCCAACAGTAGAGCGCGGATTCTTACTGGTGGTTTTCTGCTCAATGGCAATCACCGGACTCAATCCTGATACTTTGTCTACATCAGGTCTTTCCATCCCGCCCATAAACTGCCGGGAATAAGCACTGAATGTTTCCATATAACGGCGCTGTCCCTCGGCATAAATGGTATCAAAGGCAAGAGAAGACTTGCCGCTACCACTTAAACCGGTAATGACTACCAGTTTATTTCTGGGAAAGGAAACATCTATATTTTTAAGGTTATGTACCCGGGCTCCATATACTTCTACATCTTTTTGCTCGCCGAGATCAACGGTGTTTTTGCTCATATATTTAAAAACAGTAAAGCTTATTAAAAGTTGATAGTTATTTTACTTATCACCTTGTCTAAAGCGTTCGTCATGCCGGCGAAGGCCGGTATCCCGCAAGAGAAAGGAGAACCTTGCTTATGCGGGATCCTGAAATAAATTTGCTTCGCAGCTTCTTCGAGGTCAGGATGACGAGGCGCTTACATTTTACAAAGATAATCCAATTATTAGTATTAATTACCAAACTATCGTCGTATCGTTTTCTGTTGGATGACCAGTACACACCAATACCCGCCCTGCAGCAATTTCATCATCCATTAACACTTCATTATAATCCATGCGCACGCTCCCTTTCGTACAGGTAGCGGTACAGGTGCTGCAGATTCCGGCATGACAACTATAAGGCAGGTCTATTTTATTTGCCAGCGCCACATCCAGGATAGTTCTGTTGTAAGGCACGTTAATATGATGTTCTTTTCCTCTGTAGTTCAGCACAACGGAATAAGTATTGGTGTCTTTCACTTCCTTTTCGGTCATGTCGTCCTCGTCCACTTCGTCTTCCGGAAGCACAAAGGTTTCTTTTTTAACCTGAGAGATATCAAAACCCATTTCCAGTAGTTTAATTCGGCAGGTCACCATGTAATCTATTGGTCCGCAAGTATAAAATAATGCATCCGAACCATCAAAACTCATGTCTTCTTTCACAATTTTCTCAATCAGGAATACATTTAACCTCGCCATCAGCAGGTTTTTTGACTGACTGGATACGTAGATGATTTTGAATCTTTCGGGATATTGTTCCTGCAAGTCATTCAATTCATTGTAAAAAAGAGTTTCATCCACTGTGCGACTGCTGTAAATGAGTACAAGCTTTGAATGCTGTTCCTTGAGCAAAGCAGTTTTTATAATAGAAAAAAGAGGTGTGATCCCCACTCCTGCTCCAAATAGAAAAACAGTTCTTTTGACTTGTTCTTCTGGTTGGTACACAAACTGCCCGTTGGGTACCATTGCATACAGCACATCTCCAACTGCAGTCTTATGATGCAGGAGCCTGGATATTTCACCATTCTCCACTCTTTTTATCGCAATAGCTAAAGGTTCGTCCACATCTGGCGAACTACAGAGTGAATAAGACCTACGAAGTTCTCTGCCATTGATATTAAATACCAGGGTAAGAAATTGTCCGGCAAGGTATATTGGTTTTTCGCCGTTCAATACTTCAAAGGTTAGCACGAGTGTTTCACCCGCATTGTATTTCATGTCTTCTATCCGCAGTTTCATTAATGCCATGGCCGGTAAATTAGCAAAATTCCTAGAAATCAAAAAGCCGTTCTGATAAATCAAAACGGCTTTCCCCATTTGTGTGTGCAGTCTTTTCTCTTAATTATTCAGCCGCGTTAGCAGCTTTTTCAGCGTTATAGGCCAATAGTGCTCTGGGAGCCCTGTAGCCATAACGAATAGGATCTTCCACGATCTCTTTCATGGAAATCAATTTATAAACGTAACCGGCAGTTTCACTGTTCAGTTTCATTTTGAAGTAATTGTCCTGATTTTGTCTGTTGATCTGTCTTTTCATGTGGTTATCACCAACATTGTAGGCAGCTGCAACCAATGTCCAGCTATCAAAAATGCTATAAAGCTCTTTGATGTATTTAGCTGCTGCAATGGTCGACTTCCGTAAGTTTTTACGCTCATCAACTCTTGAGTTTACTTTTAATCCGTAAGTGCGCGCTGTTCCGGGCATAAATTGCCAGAAACCAGAAGCTCCTTTGGACGAAGTTCCACTCTGCAAACCTGATTCTACTAATGGAACATATTTAAAATCCTCTGGAATTCCGTAAGCGGCAAGGATTGGTTCTATCACAGGAAACCATTCTGCTGCTTTTGTATGCAGGCGATTGGTCTGTATTTTACTGTAATTAAATGCAGCGAGTATCTTTTTCATCTTACGCTCCACTTTGGCATCGCCCAGTGGTAAGGTCTCTTCTGCGAAATTCAGCTTTGCCATTAGAGATACTGGCTTAGCTTTTTTTGTAGTTTTTGTTGTATCTGTAGTTGTTAATTTTTCTTCTTTTGAAAGACTTTTTGCTGCTTGGGGCATGTTGTAAGCAAACACTTTTGCCATAACCAGTAATGCAATTATTACCGTACATGTTATTATGTGTTTCTTTATCATTTTCCTCCTTTTTTTGGTTAACAATATAAAACGGTTGCAAACATACAACATATTAACCTAATTATCAAGCTATTACAAATAAACCTTCCAAAATCAAGGTTTAAATAGTCTTAAAGCAAGATTCCAATACTGCTAAAAATCCTTTAGAATCTGTTCTTTTACAATGTTCGTGTTATCGCTTTACGGTCATCGCTTGTAGAATCCGGGGACCTCTCGGAGCGCGCAGCAAAAATTGTTAAACTCCTCAATTTTAACTAACTTTGCTGCCCGCATAATTTTGCGGTTAATAGCGTATCATGACAAAAGACAATAACAGGAACAGTCGGGATGACAAGTCCAAACCGGGAAACCGAAGCACAACTGGCAGAAGACCAAGTGGAACAGATAGTTCATATAAGGGCAAAAGCAAGTTTGACGATAAAGAAGGAAAAGATAAAAAATTTGGTGGTCCAAAGGATTTTAAACCGAGGGCACCGAGAGATGGAGATAGTAAAGAATTCAAGCCAAGAGGAAAAAGAGAGGGAGATTCGAGAGATTTTAAACCAAGAGGCGACAACGACAATAAAGATTTTAAGTCGAGGGGTCCAAGAAGTAACGACGGAGACTACAAACCAAGAAGTACCGGATCAGGCGATTATAAACCGAGAACTCCAAGAGCGGACGGTGATTTTAAACCAAGAGCAGGCGGCGACTTTAAGCCAAGATCTGGTAGTGATTTCAAGCCAAGGGCAGGTGGCGATTTTAAACCAAGAACATCCAGAGATGGGGACAGCAGAGATTTCAAACCAAGGGCGTATAAAGAAGGAAGCTCAAGAGAAACCCCTCCAGGAGAAAAACGCAGTTACATAAAGAAAGACAATTTCAATACTAAAGGTGATCAACCTTTTAGGAAATTCGAAGATAAAAAAGGCGGTGTATCCAGAAGTACGGACAGCAGGCCATTCAGAAAAAGAGACGGAGATTCAAGACCAGATTTTCAGGACAGAGGCGAGCGCATTGACAATGGCCCTAACCTGCGCAGCAGAAAAAATGCGGTAGCGAAAGATGACGGACTGATCCGCCTGAACCGTTACATTGCCAATTCAGGAATTTGTTCACGCCGTAAAGCGGATGAACTGATCGCTGCAGGAGTAGTTTCTGTAAATGGCGAGGTAGTTTCTGAACTGGGACAAAAAGTTGATCCTTCGAAAGATGAGATCCGCTACAATGGTGAATTGTTGAAACGTGAGAAAAGAGTTTACGTTTTGTTGAACAAACCAAAAGATTACATCACTACAACTGACGATCCTCAAGAACGCAGAACGGTAATGCAGCTCGTAGAAAAAGCAAGCAGGGAACGTATTTATCCGGTTGGAAGGTTAGACAGGAATACTACGGGTCTATTGTTAATGACCAACGATGGCGACCTAGCTGATAAGCTTTCACACCCTAAAAATGGCATCACTAAAATATACCATGTAGAACTGAGCAGAAGTTTGAGCCAGGGCGACCTGAACAAAATTCAGTTTGGACTGGAGCTGGAAGACGGCATCATTAAACCGGATTCTGTATCTTACGTAACAGGAGGTTCTAAACGCGAAGTCGGCATCCAGATACACAGTGGTAAAAACAGGATTGTTCGCAGGATATTTGAACACCTTGGATATGACGTGGTAAAACTTGACCGTGTAGTATACGGAAACCTGACTAAGAAGGACCTTCCACGTGGAAGATGGCGTTTCCTTGAAGAACATGAATTAATTCAGATCAAGCATCTTATTAAATAATTAAACATGAAAAGAACCTTTCTTTTACCCTTAATATTGTTGGCTATGCAAAGCTGTGCCCAGAAAACGGACTTGAACTTAGTTGTTGGGACTTATACGAAACCGGGTGGAAGTGAAGGTATCTATGTTTATAATTTCAATACTGCTACAGGAGATTTCAAGCAAAAAGGACTAGCTAAGGGTGTAGAAAATCCTAGCTACCTCGCTGTTAGCGCAGATAATAAATTTGTTTACAGTGTAAATGAAAGCGGCAAAGCAAGCAGCGTAAGCGCATTTGCTTTTGGTGGTATAAAAGGAGATCTAAAGTTCCTGAACAAGCAGCCAAGCGGCGAGGATCCTTGTTATATCATTTCGGATGGCAAGCATGTGATTTCTGCTAACTATTCCGGAGGTAATATCTCTGTATTTGGCATAAAGCCGGACGGATCTTTATCTGCCTTAAAGCAGACAATACAACATAGCGGAAAGAGTATAAACAAAGACAGGCAAAACAGTCCGCATGTACACATGGTTCAGTTTACGCCTGATCATAAATTTGTAGTGGTAAATGATCTGGGTACAGATAAAGTTTACCTCTACAAATACAATGCAAGTGCAGCTGCTGATGTGCTGACACCTCAGGACAGTGTTGCTGTTGAGGCTGGTTCAGGCCCCAGGCACATCGTTTTTAGCAATGATGGCAGGTATGCTTACCTGATCAATGAAATGTTTGCCTCAATCACTGTCTTCAGCTACAATGACGGCTCTTTAGAGCAGATGCAGGAAACTAAGATTACTGCTGATGGATTTAATGGGGAGAACGGTGCTGCAGACATTCATATTTCGCCTGACGGCAAGTTTTTATATGCCAGCAACAGGGGGAGCGAAAACAAGATCACCATATTTGCAATAGAAAAAGGTGGATTGCTGAGCAGAAGAGGCATGGTAAGTACAGGAGGCAAAGGCCCAAGGAATTTCATCATTGACCCTACAGGAAAATATTTACTGGTAGGCCATCAGTACGATAACAATATTGTGATTTTTGAACGCGATGCTTCTAGTGGAGCGTTGAAAGATACCGGAAAACGGATCAATGTAGGATCTCCGGTATGTCTGGCATTTGCGCAGGTTAAGTAAGGCTTTAACAATAACATCATATCAGGTAATACACGTCATCTCGAACATCGTAAGAGATCTCTTGGTGGTACAGATTTAAGAGATCTCTCTCTGCGTTCGAGATGACGAACGCCTAAAGGACGACGACGAGCGATTTTATGACGAACGATCAGTGTATTCTGGTTACTACGAACGCGCTAAGAATGATTCAATTTCAGCTGCGCCTCAATGACCTGATTATAATAACTAACATATTCCGGCAGAATCTTTTTCAGGTCAAAATCTTTAGCCCTTGTCAAAGCATTTTCCTTAAACTGCTGTAATACGACATCATCTTTCAGGATAGATATTGCCTTGGCTGCCATATCGTCTACATCACCAACATTACTCATATAGCCGCAAAAACCATCGATGTTCAGTTCAGGCAAACCACCAGCATTGGAAGTAATCGCCGGAACTTTACAGGCCATAGCCTCTAGCGCCGCCAATCCGAAGCTCTCAGATTCTGAAGGCATCAGGAAAAGATCTGACACAGAAAGAATTTCCTCTACCGCATCCTGCTTACCTAAAAACCTTACGTGCTCACAAATCCCAAGACTTCTGCAGAGCTGCTCGTCGTAAGCCCTTTCAGGCCCATCTCCTACCATCAGCAGCTTTGAAGGTATTACCTCCTGGATCTTTTGAAACATTCTGATCACATCAGCAGTACGTTTTACTTTTCTGAAGTTGGAAGTATGGATAAGTATGCGCTCATTGTTTGGGGCGATTGCCTTTTTAAAATGATCTTTTGGTTTTAAACTGAACCTGGTAAAATCTATAAAATTGGGAATTACCTTTATTTCATTGGTAATCTCGAAGTGATTTTCAGTATCATCCTTCAGACTTTGAGACACCGTTGTTACCCCATCTGATTTATTGATAGAGAAAGTAACCACCGGTTTGTAGGTTGGATCTTTACCCACCAAAGTAATATCTGTACCATGCAGTGTGGTTACAAAAGGAATATTGATTCCGTAAGTTTCCAGAATCTGCTTAGCCATAAATGCGGCAGAAGCATGAGGAATTGCATAATGCACATGCAGAATGTCCAACTGTTCAAAACGGACCACGTCTACTAATTTGCTCGCCAAAGCGGATTCGTATGGAGCATAATCAAACAAGGGATAGTCCCTTACTGACACTTCATGGTAGAACAAATTGGCGGAGAAAAAATCAAGACGTGCAGGTTGGCTGTATGTGATGAAGTGTACCTGATGCCCCTCATCAGCTAATGCTTTACCTAGTTCAGTAGCTACAACACCACTTCCACCAAAGGTTGGGTAACAAACAATACCTATTTTCATCGAGAATAATTGCTTTTAAATTCGAATACAAATTACTACACTTAAACCGAGCTTTGTGTTAAACTATTGCAATTATTTGGCTAACTCTTCATTTCGGCCTGTATCACCAGATACATCTCATTGGGCCTTTGTGTACCGATGTAATATTCAAAGCCATCCATATCTGTAAGCACCACAACATCCTTTCCTGAAGAGTAAAAACGAATGCTTCCTTTTCGGTGCAAATTATATACAGGGTTATTGAAAAAATAATTGCTGTAGGTATCTTTTCTTACATTTTTGATAGTATTCAGATCGATCTCTACACGTTTGGCCGACCATAGACCATCTATGACAATACGTTTGTTATCGATGATTGTTTTATACTGGATTAAAAAGAGCAAAGCAATGGAAACCGCAATGATGCCAAAACCTACAACAAGAAATAAGTCCTGTGTATTGTCACGGTCGCGCTCGTAGACATAAGCGGCAAAACAGAATGCTGCCATTACCAGCCTGATACATATGCGGATATAATCCCGGCCAATGTATTGTTTTTCAAAAAAAGCGTAGCGGTTTCCCATTTGTGTAAATTTCCAATAAAGTTACTCGTTTTTTCAATAGTACCTATTTCTTTTTATCGGTTATGAAGCTGGGATGACCCGATGGTGATCAGCGTAATTCGAAGATGGCCACTTTTTTAGTCTGTCCGGTAACTTTATAACGGTTGTCCTGCCTTAAACCCGCTATCCAGATGATATCGCCATTGCCATTGATGAGTATCGGAACCTGATCTTTTTCAATAAGCGGCACCTTTTCATCGATAAAAAAGTTGCTCAGTTTCTTCATTGTTTTCATTCCGATAGGCACAAACTTATCTCCCTCCTGCCTGATCCTGACCACCAACGGATAGATCAGCAGGTCGCTATCTATAAATGCCTTCATCTTATCCTTTTCGAAATATGGAGTACCGGAATAAGACATCAGTATTTTTTGCTGGCCAACTTCTACAAGCTCTTCATTTCCGTGGATGAAAACATTTTGTGGTGTTGTTGTATCTGGTTCGCTCAGGGTCAGCACCTCACGATCCAGAGTGATGCGATGCGTAGGGCTATAAAAGGAAGTCCCGCTCTGCCTGTCAAGTGATTGAAGGATTTCCAGCGTAACGGATTCTGAAAACCCATACGGCCTCAGCAATTCAAAAAGCAACAACCTTTGCGGTTTTAAAGATCTGACCTTATCTATAGAAATATGAATCTCCTGATGGTGTTTGATGAGTAGCTCAGCACGCAAACCTGCTACGACTTGCTGGATGACCATCTCCGTATCGGCAAACCTCTGAATGTTCTGCTCAAATGTCTGTTCCAGATTGGGATTGATTTCTTTGAGCTGGGGAATTACCTTGATCCTGATCTTGTTCCTGGCATAATTGGTAGTTAGGTTGCTGCTATCCTCCACAAAATCTATGTTTTCTGAATTGATCAGCCGATCGATATCCTGTCGGGAAAGAAACAGCAAAGGCCGGACAAGTTGATCGCGTTTTGGCAGGATGCCATGTAGTCCGGCAATGCCTGTTCCCCTGGTCAGATTGAGCAGTACCGTTTCCATCGCATCGTCCTGATGCTGTGCCAGCGCAATTACACTATAACCATTTTCGCGTCTGATCTCTTCAAACCATTCATAGCGCAACGTACGCGCAGCCATTTGAGTAGATACCCTTTGTTGTGCTGCATAATCTTTGGTCTTAAAATGCGTTACATGGAACGGAACTCCGAGGGTTGCTGCAAGCAGGTGAACGAAACTTTCGTCGCGCTGGGATTCGTCGGCCCTCAGACCAAAATTACAATGTGCAATACCAAACTGATATCCGCAATGTTTAAACAAATGCGCCATCAATACAGAATCCTTACCCCCGCTCACAGCAAGCAGAATTTTTTCATGCTCAGCGAAGAGCATGTGTTGCTGAATGAAGTGTTTAAAGTTTTTAAGGGGTAACATCTTTCAAAAATAACAACTAACTTTGTAAAGTGCAGAAAATACACCTTTTGTTTATCTTATTTATATTCCCGATCTCTTTGTTTGCTCAGCAGAGAACGAAAATTATTTTGCAGAGCAATGAGGCGGGTAGAATGGACGCCAAGACAAACGCGACGCATCTTAAAAAGCCTGTATTTCTACATAACGGCGCTACACTAACTTGTGATAGTGCAATACTCTATTCAGAACGTAATGTTTTTGAAGCTTTCAGTAATGTACACATCAATCAGGGCGATACCATTAACATTTTCTCAGATCACCTGATCTATGACGGTAATACAAAAATAGCCCTGCTAACGAGAAACGTCAGGATGCTGGATAACCTAAACGTGCTGACAACGGATAACTTTACTTACAATACAGGGACTCAAAATGGAACTTATGTCGACGGAGGAAAAATTGTAAGTAAAGATGTAACTGTAACGAGTAAAAACGGTCATTATTTGGGCACATATAAAGACACTTACTTTCGCTATGACGTAGTTACAGTAACTCCGGAAGTTCGCATCACCTCTGATACCATGCGTTACAATACGCTTACTAAGATTACCTATTTCTATGGCCCGACAAACATCAAGGGTAAGGGAGATAACCTGTATACGGAGAATGGAGCTTACAATACCCAAAACGAACAAGCTTTCTTCGGCAAAAAGAATTTATATACCAATGGTTCCAAATCGTTAAAAGGGGATAGCCTTTACTATAATGGCGTACAGGGGGTTGGTAGAGCAGTGAAGAATATTGTGTTCAAGGATACATCGGATAAGACCATCATGTATGGACAGCTCGGTTACTATTATAAAGCAGATGAACGTGCTTTGGTAACTAAAAATGCATACGTAGGGCTCGGTACTGCTGATTCGGTTAAGGTAGGTAAGAAAATGCAGCCCGACAGCATTTGGCTGGGTGCTGATACCCTGGAAACTCAAATGGCTTTACAAAAAAAGCTGATACTAATTGAATCGCCTGTTCTTAAAAAGGATAATGAGCTTGGAGAGGAAGAAAAAACGGAGGAAAAAGGTGGTGCACCGAAAACCGCCAGACAGCCTACGGCTAAACCCACAAACAAAGCCTTGCCTCCTACGAAAACTGAACCGATCAAGAAACTCAGCAAAAAAGAACAGAAGGCACTAGATAAAGCCATCAAGGAAGGAAAAATTAAACTCTCCGATGTAAAGACGGATAGCTTAATCGGCGACAGTACCAAATTGAAAGTACCGGACAGCATTTTGACAGATTCGCTTAAAATAAAAAAGGCGGCGGACAGCTTGAAAAAAACGGCAGACAGCCTGCTTAAGAAGCCTGTAGTGGTGGAAAAAAAAACTGATAGCGTGGCGAAAAAGCCTGGTGTGACGACAGACAAGGCGAAAGTAGTACCGAAAGGATCGACTGTGGCTAAAGGCACTACCTTGAAGGGGGCTGCCGCGAAGGCAGGAATTGCAAAAACAACACTGTCTAAAGACACTGCCGCGTTCAATCCGCTCGACACGGTAAGGACCAGGATCATTAAAGCTTACCACAATGTCAGGGTTTATAAATCAAATATGCAGGCCGTTGCCGATTCTCTTTTTTATACGAATGCAGATTCTACCCTTCGCTGGTATGGCAAGCCCATCCTCTGGTCGCAAAATTCCCAGCAAACGGGAGACACCATTTATTTACGTCTGAAAAACAAGAAACTAAACACCTTACAGGCTGTACAAAATAGCTTTATGGTAAATGTCAACACTGATTCCGCGAAATTCAATCAGGTAAAAGGGAAGCTCATTACTGCATTCTTTACCAATGGTGAAATCAGCAACGTGTTTGTAGATGGAAATGCGGAAAGCGTTTATTATGCTACTGACAAAGACAGTGCATACACCGATATGAACCAGACGGTGAGCAGCAGGATCAAAATTCTTTTCAAGGATAAAAAGATCACCAAGCTACTGGCAATCAGGGATCCTGAGGCGCTTAGAATACCTATAAAGGAATTAAAAGAAGATGTTTTGCTCACAGGATTTATATGGAAGCCTGAATTGAAGCCGCTTTCAAAGAAAGAGATCATCACCGGAAAGCCAAAACCAAAGGCACCTGCTAAAAAACCTGTTGTAGCTTCCAAAGCCACTACCACAGCAAAAAAGGGAGCTGTCATTAAAAAGCCTGATGTGAAGACAAATCTTCTAAAAGGCGTTGTCAAACAAGCCGATTCTTTGTTGAACAAGGTGAATCCTGCAATTAAAAAGGATGTCATTAAAGCCGCGGATTCGATTCAGCATATCAAACCCGACAGTTTGATCAAAAAACTAGAATCTAACCCTTTAAAAAAGCTATAAGCTTTTGCATTGCGAGCGCACGGTGGCTGATTTCATTTTTCTTTGTCATGCTCATTTCAGCAAAGGTATGGTCATAACCAAGGGGTTCAAATATAGGGTCATAACCAAAGCCCTGACTTCCTGCTGGAGTCTCCCTGATATTGCCATAAATCAAACCCTCAAATAGGAATTCTTCGTTATTCCGGATCAATGATATTACCGTTCTGAAATTGGCTTTACGATTGGCAATTCCCTCCATTTTTTGCAATACCAGTTTTAGATTTGCTGCGTCATCCTTAATACCGGAGTAACGGGCAGAAAAAATTCCCGGTTCATTATTCAGCGCCTCAATCTCGAGTCCGCTGTCGTCTGCAAAACAGTCCAATTGATAATGATCTACGACATACCTGCTTTTCAAAGTTGCATTTTCTGCAAAGGTAGTCCCGGTTTCAGGAATATCAGTGGTACAGCCAATATCGCTTAAGTTTAAGACTTTATATTGTCCATGTAAAAGTGAGCCAACTTCTTCAGTTTTGTGTCGGTTATTGGTAGCAAATACTAGTTCTGGCATCATAATCCAAGTTGTTTAAGACTTCCCCAAAGCGTTTTCTTAGCATGCTGATCCTCATGCAGTCTTTTCAGTTCAGCAGAGAATATCATCATGACCCCATCTTCTCTGATGACTGTATTTTCAGGATGGGCAGGAAGTTCCAATTGCAATGGAGATACTCCAAAAGCGAATATTATGGTACTTGAAAAATGATCCATCAAGTGGCGATAGGTCGCTTTCTGGTAATTGTGGTAGTTCAATAAAGCGAAATCATTTGCACTGAGGTTTACCGATTTTACAATCTTCCTCAATAGCTCCCTTCCGTTTTCATCACTAACCTCATGATTCGCGTCATTCACCAGGATTAAAATATTACGCTGATTTTTTCCCAGGTATTTAAATTCGATCCTTTCAACTATCGCCTGTATGCGCTCTGCTGCCGGTTCGGCTATCATCACGGGCACCGGAGTTACCACCTCTGCGTTGGCAGACACTACCTCCTCATTTTCAACAACATGAACTTTCGGACTCAATGAACTTTGAGGCTCATTTACGAGGTAAACATCATCTGTAAAAAACAATCTCAAGCCGTCTCCGCTGGTGGTAAGTTGGTTAACCATTAATGATAATTTTGTTGGAAATCTTTTTTCTGTTAAAATTAGTTAAATATCTCATTATAGTGCCTTTATTTATTACTTTTATGCCTTAAAAATTAATACGAAAGATCTTTTGTGAGAAAAGTTTGCTGCGTCATTATTCTATCCTTTTGCATTGCAGGGGCATTTGCTCAAAATGTAGCTGTCATCAACGGGAGACCAATAAGTAATAAAGAATTCATGTGGTTTTACAAAAAAAACCACTCCGGCAATGCAAATGCTACTTACCAAGACCTGGCGGCATACCTCGACCTGTATATCAACTTTAAATTGAAGGTGATGGATGCAAGGGAAACAGGATTGGATAAGGATACTGCCTACACAAAAGAGATTGAGAATTATGAGTCCGCTTTACGTACTCAAAAAAGGGTATCAAAATCAAATGCTGAGTATTCGTTTATCCTGAATGAATATAGAGAAGCTGTTCTGATGTTCAATATCTCAGAGAAAAAAATATGGGAACGGGCACAGAATGATGAGAACCAGCTGCGTAATTTTTATGAAAACCATAAAAATCAATACCAGCAAAGTTCTTTTGATGAGGCAAGAGGGCAAGTGATCGCTGATTATCAGCAAAAAATGGAAGATGAATGGATAATCGCATTAAGGAAGCGGTATGCGATAAAGGTCAACCATGATGAAGTGAGAAAACTGGCTAAATTATAAATGCTGGTCAATAGAATAGATAATATTAAATTTGCAAAAAAAGAATACAATTGAACAATCATAGAATGAGGAAATTTTTAGTAATGGCAAGCGGATTCTTCTGCTTGTTTTTAAGTGCACAAGCTCAGGGTCCCAAAAAGAATGTAGATAAAGTTGTAGCGGTATTGGGAAATAACATCATCCTGTTATCTGAACTGAACCAGCAATATGCACAATATCTGAATGGTGGAAATCCTGATGACCCTAAGGTAAAATGTTATATCCTGCAGCAAATGCTTACCCAAAAGCTACTTAAACAACAGGCAGAAATTGACTCTGTAATGGTTGATGAATCTCAGGTTGATGATGAGGTAGACAGAAGGATGCGTTCAATGATTTCAAAAGCAGGCGGACAGGAAAGGCTTGAAACATTTCTTAACCGTTCTGTATTGCAATATAAAGACGAGATCAGACCTGACCTTAAGGAACAGTTGATTTCCAATAAAATGCAGCAGAAGATAACTGAGAACGTAAATGTTACACCTTTGGAAGTAAAACGCTATTTTGAAAGCTATAAAAAAGACAGTCTTCCTGATATCCCTACGGAATTTGAGATTGGCGAGATCGTCCTTCACCCAAAACTGACTAAGGCTGAAAAGCAAAAGTTCTATGATAAGATCGATGCCCTGAGATTGAGGGTTAAAAGTGGTGAAGACTTTGCTTTCTTAGCTAAATCTTACTCAGAAGATGGCGGCTCTGCTCCTGATGGTGGAGATCTTGGCTTCTTCGATCGCCAGAGAATGGTAAAAGAATTTACTGCACAGGCTTTCAAATTAAAACCAGGTGAGCTTTCTCCGGTATTTGAATCAGAACACGGATTCCATATTTTACAGGTAATTGAACGCCGTGGAGAGCAGGTTAATGCCCGTCATATTTTGATTAAACCTCAAACTACCCCGGCAAGTTTGGAGCGCGTTAAGCTTCAGGCCGATACGATCTACAGAAACCTGATCGGCAAAAAAATTCCTTTCTCTGCAGCTGCATCTCTTTATTCAGACAATAAAGAATCTCAGTACAATGGTGGTATGTTGCTTTATTCTGATGATGTTAGTCAAAGAACGACCTTCATTCCTGCTGACAAACTTGATCCTAAAGTATTCCTTGTTGTAGATACGATGAAAGTTGGTGGCATTTCTTCACCAGTTGCTTTTTCTGATCCTGACGGGAAAGAAGGTTTTAAAATTCTTTACCTGAAATCGAAGATACCTCCTCACAAAGGAAATCTTGATCAGGATTATGCTAAATTTAAAGAGCGCGCACAACAAGATAAAATCAACCTTAAATTAAGTGAGTGGTTTGAAAAAAGAAGAGAGAGTACCTACATCAGAATTGATGTGGATTATGATGACTGCGATGAGTTAAAGATCTGGAGTAAAAATTCAAAAAAATAAACCTTATGCAGTTTGACAATGATATTAAAGCTGTAGACGCGCTACACCAGGCATACAATAACATCAAATCTGAAATAGGTAAGATTGTTATAGGACAGGAAGAAGTTATTAAATCGGTTCTGATCTCGATATTTAGTAATGGTCATTGCCTGTTGGTTGGAGTGCCCGGCCTGGCAAAAACATTATTGGTTCAAACTGTGGCAGATGTACTGGACCTGAATTTCAACAGGATCCAGTTTACACCAGATTTAATGCCCAGCGATATCATTGGTGCAGAAATTCTGGGCGAAGACAGAAATTTTAAGTTCATCAACGGCCCGATTTTCTCCAACATTGTTCTTGCTGATGAGATCAACAGAACACCTCCTAAGACTCAGGCTGCACTATTAGAAGCCATGCAGGAAAAGGCGGTTACAGCTGCAGGGCAAAGACATGTGTTGCCCAATCCTTTCTTTGTATTGGCAACGCAAAACCCAATTGAACAGGAAGGTACTTATCCCCTTCCGGAAGCTCAGCTGGACAGGTTTATGTTCAACATTCATTTGGGCTATCCGACATTCAATGATGAACTCACCATTGTAAAAAATACAACCAGCAATAGTGATGTTCAATTGAAGAAAATAATTGATGCAAAACAAATCCAATACTTTCAAAAGTTAGTCAGGAATATCCCTGTTGCAGATAATGTGGTAGAGTATGCGGTAAAGCTGGTCAGCAAAACACGTCCTCATACACCAATGGCGACTGAAGATGTCAATAAGTACATTAGCTGGGGTGCAGGCCCAAGGGCGTCACAATTCCTTGTTATAGGAGCTAAATGCCACGCAGCAATTTCAGGTAAATATTCACCGGACATTGAAGATGTTCAAGCTGTGGCTGAAGCAATACTTAGACACCGCATCGTTAGAAATTATCGTGCTGAAGCCGAAGGTCTATCCATTGAACAGATCATTAAAAACTTATTTTAGGCCCTCAGATACCTTATTATATAGGTTAGGATAATCTGTTATTACGCCATCAACGCCAAGTTCGATCAGGTATTTCATATCCTTTTCTGTATTCACAGTCCAGGGAATGATTTTAACACCTGCATCATGACAACGCTGAATCAATCCCTTCCCTACCAATACGGAATAAGGGCTGTAGACAGTAGGCATAAAACCCAGTTCACCAATATTCACTTCAAAATCGATCTTTTCGTCTATCAGTAAAGCCGTTTTTATTTTCGGGTAATGCTCGTGCAGGTATTGTAGTGTACGCATATCAAATGATTGTATCGTCACACGTTTAGCTATCTTTTTATTGTTCACTATTTCCATGATGAGTTCAACAAATTCCGCCGGTTCCGGCTGGAATTCATTATCGCCTTTAGGAATTGCTTTTGTCTCAATGCTAAAATTTGGTTTTGGCAGCTTGTTTTTCTTCACATAATCTTCAACGGCATCAATCGTTTCTTCAAGCAAGGGCTTACCGATCACCATCTTTTCCTGATAAGGAAATCTGCTATGAACTTTACTGCCGACATCAAATTTCTGAACTTCAGCGTAGTCCATCTTATAAATATTATATTTCTTCTGATCTTTCAAGGTGATAGCTTTACCATCAGGCATTAAGCTTATCTCATGATTAAAGTAAGGCTCCTGGGACAAGACGACTTTTTTATCTTTAGAAATTACAGCATTCATATTCAGGGTATTTACCCCCAGATCCAATGCACGCAACATACCGGGAATGGTGTTTTCAGGCATAATTCCTCTGGCACCACGATTGCCCTGTACATCAAATTTTTGAGCCGAAGCCTTGGCAAAGGCAAACAGAACAGCAATAAGTACCAAGTATTTTTTCATAGGAAATATTTATTGATCAGCATACCCATGACAGCTACGCCTATAGTATAAAAAAAAGGGTTTCTTAAATTACTCCTTTAAGAAACCCCTGTATTATAAGTAATTTAATATTTTAACGATCAGCCGGAGTAAATACTATCGAGATCAAATTCCAATTGTGATCAGCCTGGCGCTCATAAACGAATACATAGTTAAAGCTCTCTCTTAAGTCAGCTTTGTAATCAATCGCAGCAACACCATAAGAATAAGCAAAATCACCACCATCCGCTTTATCTATCTTAGTAGTTTTTAAAGCTACTTTGCTAATCATACTATTGAAGAAAGCCAAAGCTTTGTCTTTTCCTAATATAGGCTCATATCCAGGGAAAAGCACTCTCACATCTGGATTAACAAAGCCCGCAAAAGCTGAAATTCCATAGGATTTAAGTGTCGCATTTAGCGTTTTTTCCGTAGTAGCAATGATGTTTGCCCCTGCTTCTCTTTGCTTATCATTTAAGAATTTTGGTTTATAGAATTCCTTTGGCTCTATAAATTCACTTGTTGGTTTGTTTAGCGGTTTATTGTGCTCAGTGCCTAAATCAAGTACCAATTGCCATTTACCATCACTTACTTTCCACAAAGAGAAATATTCGCCATAACCTGTTTCAGTTCCTTTATATGTATATGGTCCTGTAGTAAATCCCCAATCTCCACTTTTGGATACCCTTGCATAAGCGGGAGTCCAGCTGAGGTCTTTAGTATCGCCCTGAGTTGCGTAGTAAGTTTTCGCATTCACAGGATTTGGTCTGAACACCAATCCATTATCTGCTGAATACGTTGTAAAAGCTACTTTAGCGCCATTTTTAGCAAGACTTTCTCCGAATTCTTTCTCTGCTTTTAAAAGAGATTTGGTGGTTCCATCAGATTTTTGAGCATATGCCCCAATGGTAATTGACGCAGCAACAATTGTATAAAGAAGTTTATTCATCATAGTATTTAAATAGTTAGAGCGAATATAAGATTTGCTAAGTTTTGTTGTTTAAAAAGTAATCAACAATTGCACAATACTAGATCTTATTCCAGGTTGTGCCTTCCTTACTATCTTTTAACTGGATTCCCATGCTTTGCAATCCCACCCTTATTTTATCAGAGGTCGCATAATCTTTATTTTCTTTAGCCGAAGTCCGGATATCGATCACCAGATCGAGAACCGAATTCAATTCAGTATTTGAAGTATCTTCATCTTTCAATCCAAAGATATCAAATACGAAATCATTCATTAGCTTTTTCAGATGATCCAATTCCAGGACAGATATTTTACCTTTGCCATCGTGTACGGTATTGATAATTCTTACAGCCTCAAATAGCTCAGCTATTACCACAGGGCTATTGAAATCATCGTTCATTGCTTTTAAACAATTGTTAATGATGGGCTGTATTTCAAAATCACCGCTTTCAGATGCGACCAATTTATCAAGCAGGTTAACTGCATTCATTAATCTTCTAAAGCCTTTTTCCGATGCATCAAGTGCTTCATTAGAGAAATCAAGTGTACTGCGGTAATGTGCCTGAAGCATAAAGAACTTAACTGTCATTGGACTAAACCCTTTTTCCAGTAATGGATGGTCACCAGTAAAAAGTTCCCCTGGCAAAAACCCATTTCCCGCAGTCTTAGACATTCTTGCTCCGTTTACCGTAAGCATATTTGTATGCATCCAGTATTTAGCCGGCTGTTTATGACTGCAAGCTTCGGATTGCGCGATTTCATTGGTATGATGAGTAGCCGCGAGATCCATTCCTCCGCCGTGAATATCAAATTCTTCCCCGAGATATTTAGCGCTCATTGCCGAACATTCGATATGCCAGCCGGGAAACCCAACACCCCATGGTGATGGCCAGCGCATTAGCGTTTCTGGCTTTGCTTTTATCCACAATGCAAAATCAAGCCTACCGTGTTTTTCATCCTGCCCATCCAGTTCCCGCGTATTGGCCAGCATGTCCTCCAGATTTCTGTTAGTCAGTATCGTATAATTGTATTCCTTACTGTATTTTTCTACGTCAAAATAAACAGTTCCATTTGTTTCATAAGCATACCCGTTTTTGATGATTTCCTTAATCATTTCAATTTGCTCAATAATATGACCGGTAGCTGTAGGTTCGATACTTGGAGCCAGGGTATTGAACATTCTCAACACGTCATGAAAGCCAAGCGTATACTTCTGAACTATTTCCATTGGCTCCAGCTGTTCAAGCTTCGCCCTTTTTGCAAATTTATCGTCTCCTTCATCACGATCTCCCTCCAGGTGGCCTGCATCAGTTATATTCCTTACATAGCGAACTTTATAACCGCTATATTTCAGGTATCTGAAAATCAAATCAAAGGATATGAAAGTACGACAATTACCCAAATGAACATCACTATAAACGGTAGGCCCGCAAACATACATCCCTACGTTAGGGGCATTTAGCGGTTCAAAAGGTTCTTTTTTTCGTGTTAGGGTATTGTATAGCTGTAAGCCTGTATTCATGTTGCAAAGGTAAAAAATTTAGGGATTTAACGTCAAATCACTGCGAACAGGAAAATGATCTGACAATTTAGCTTCTATAATATGATAATTATGAACTTTTATGTTTTTTGTAGTGGCAATATAGTCGATCTGGAAATTCGGAAACTTTCCATTATAGGTTCTCCCCAGCCCGGTGCCTTGCTCCTTAAAGGTATTATTCAGCGACTTAGTAAGTTGAGTTACTGCATAAGAAGCTGGAGTATCATTAAAATCACCTGCGATCAGATAAGGTGTCTCACAAGTCGACAGGTGTTGCTTCATGATGTCTACTTGTTCACTACGCTTTAAAAAAGCACTCCTCAGCATACTGATGATTCTTTTGGATGGCATCAGTTCGGCATCCATCTTTTTAGTGACCTTATCTATATAGTTGTAATCCTGCTTGTCAAAAGAAATGGATTGAAGGTGAATGTTATACACCCTCAATTTTTGCTGATTAACTAGCAGATCAACATATATACTTGCATTTCCGCCGAAATTCTCCCCAAACACGATAATACCTTTATCCTTTATTGGATATCTTGAGAATATCGCCAGTCCGGTAGCTTCATAATTGTTTTCTGCCGAAGGCACGAAATAATAATACGGTGTTTTTAGAATCCGTTTTAAGCTATCCGTGATATCAAAAGAACCCTTTCTTCTGGTAAAATATTCCTGAAAACAGATGATGTCCGGATTTTCATTTCGAATCACCTCCAGCATCTGTTGTTTTACCGGCTCTATATTTTCAAGCCCGTAAGGTTTAAAACTATGGACGTTATAGGTCATCATACGGATATGGTCCGGATTGTCTTTTGCCCCTTTTCCGGTATCGCCAAATACGCCAAGAGTAGCTGTTAGTGCATTCCAGCCGATCAAGATCAGGACAGCAGTGCCTATGGCAAAATTCCAGCGCTTCCTAAGGCACCACCACAATATCATGAGTACATTAAATAACAACAGGAATGGGTAAGCAAGCCCGAAGAATGGAATGTATTTATGATCACGCGGGTCAAACCTCCCGGCCATGAAACCCAATACAAGAGCAATTGCCAAAATTATGGCGACTAAGCGTACCAGTTTATCAAGAATTGAAGGCTTAGATTTCTTCATAACTAATGTTTGCTTGCCTTAAATAGAGTTTCCTTTTCTTCCCTGGTTAGCTTATCGTAACCTGTTTTAGAAATCTTATCTAAAATTGCATCTATTTCCTTTTGATCTACGGTAGTTTCTTTTTTCTTTACAAAGGACGGCTTTGCCGGATCCTTTTTTACAACCCTCAGTTTTGGTTTTTTCTTAAAAATATTGCTCAGGTCATTTCCATTTTGTAATAGTTTGATGAAGGTAAAACCCATAATCATACCACCGATATGCGCGAAACTACCACCCGCATCGGCAGTTCCTATACCAATAAGGTTTAAAACTACGTATGCAATGGCAAGAAATTTCAATTTCAAATCTCCCAAAAATAGAAGTCTGATGCTATAATCGGGTACAAGAGTAGCTGTTGCGACCACAATAGCCATCACAGATGCCGAAGAGCCGATTACAGTGGCCCCTGCAGATGAAGCAAAAACAGGGAAAATATTATAAGCAAGAAGATACAATAATGCCCCTGTAAAGCCTCCCGCCAAGTACACAAAATGAAACTGTCTTGGCTTTAAAAAATCTAAAAATATTCTTCCCATCCAAAACAGCCATAACATATTGAACAACAAATGAAAAAATCCTCCATGAAAGAACTGATAGGTTAATATCGTGTAAAACCTAGTAGGCAGTTTAACCAGTGATGCAGGAAATCCGAAATACTCCCTGATCCAGTCCCCACCAGCGATGCTCCCATTTCCTGACAGGAAAAAAGGAATATTGATCAGCGCAAACACCACAAAAATGATGACGTTTATCCCTATGTATAAATAGGATGGGTCTCCAGATTGAAATACTTTATGTTTCAGTTCTTTTAAAGGGCTGTTATTCATAGTATGTATAAAATCTATCGTTGTTCTTATCCTTCCAAAGTTTAACTAAAATAAAGCCAATTATTGCTCCTCCCAGGTGTGCAAAATGGGCGATTGAATCTCCTGGTACTTTTGCCACTCCTAAAGAAAGTTCCATTAAAATATAAACCGGAATAATATACTTTGCTTTAACAGGTACCGGGATGAACATGATATACAATTCTGTATTGGGGTATAACATCCCAAACGCGACTAGCAATCCGAATATAGCCCCTGAAGCGCCCACCATAGGTCCGCCATATATGCCTAGCAAAGTATCAGAATCCGATTTTGTCAACCCTGGAAGATTAATATTTCCCTGGATGTATCCCCCCTGATGTACAAGATCGGTAATTGGAACATTTGCAACCATTCCTGTAATATGATATACCTCATAAGCCTGAACTATCATTTGCAGCACTACAGCCCCTAATCCTGTAATAAGGTAAAAATTGATAAACCGCTTGGTTCCCCATCTGCTTTCAAGAACACTACCGAACGTGAACAATGCAAACATATTGAAAAAGATA
This sequence comes from Pedobacter frigoris, assembly GCF_032678645.1. Taxonomy (GTDB): domain Bacteria; phylum Bacteroidota; class Bacteroidia; order Sphingobacteriales; family Sphingobacteriaceae; genus Pedobacter; species Pedobacter frigoris_A. The sequence goes on along the minus strand of NZ_JAVTSP010000004.1, from coordinate 459,116 downwards.
TGCATAAAATCCCCATGCATAAACATATAGGTAATCAGCTGCCATACACCAAAAAACTGAGAATCAAAATAATACGCGCCTAGCAATAAAGTCAAATTAGGATCCATATTCGCAAAAACGTACTTTGCCGCAAAAAACAACACATTAATGATCAGCAGGTTTTTTACCACTGGTGGTATATGTATATTATTCATTATTATCTATTTATCAAATTTCTTATCCAATTCACTCAACCCTATCGTTTGTATTACCGGCCTGCCGCTAATGCTAAAGTTAGGAGTTTTACAGGCAAAAAGCTGTTCAATCAAAGTATTCATTTCTGCCTGTCCCAATACCGTACCACTTTTAATGGCACTATTCCGTGCCATGCTTCTGGCCAGTGAATCACGCTTATCCAGTCTTAGTTCCTGCTGAGAATTCTTAAAGCCCTCTATCAGGTGTTCAAACAATTGAGTTTCATTAATATTATTACTTCCCAGATCTACAGGAATCCCTTCTATGACTAACGTATTTTTACCGAATTCTCTTACTTCAAAACCTAAACTTTTTATATCATCCAACAGGCTTTTTGCAAGCTCGTAGTCATTTGGGCTCAAAGTAACTGTCTGCGGAAACAAACTTTGCTGCGAGGCGCCCTTCCTGTCTTCCAAATGCAGGATAAATCTTTCATATAAAATCCGTTCATGCGCTGCCTGTTGGTCAATCAGCATCAAACCTGACTTGATCTGTGAAATGATATACCTGTTATGCAGTTGCATCAGTTGCTTCTGTACTGGAGCAAATTGGTCATCAGTATTTGTTCCGGGCAAGTCCAGAGACGATTGTTCTGCCGGACTTTCTTTCGCTATTTCGTAAAGAGATCCCCAGTTTCTTGTACTTGGAGACATTCCCCCTCCGCCACCGCTATAATTTTTAGAGAAACTCGCATAAGCAGCATCTCTGGTAGAAGCAGGTTTTTCATCTGCGAAAGGGTTAAAATCCGGATTGAAGCTAATACTTGGGGGCACAATCTCCTCAGGCGCCTTATGAGTGATCATATTGCTAAATCCGGTTTCCTGATCAAAATCTATTGTCGGACTAATATTAAACCTGCCCAGTGATCGTTTAACAGCAGAATGAAGTATGGCATAAATGGATTTCTCATCCAGGTACTTGATTTCTGTTTTAGTAGGATGAACATTCACATCTATCTTTGCAGGATCAATTTCGATGAACAGCACATATAAAGGAAAATTATCATCTGCCAACAACTCTTCGTAAGCCCTGTTAACTGCATGATTCAGGTAAGCATCTTTAATGAAACGATTGTTTACAAAAAAGAACTGTTCTCCCCTTGTTTTTTTGGCAAACTCAGGCTTGCCTATAAAGCCTTTTAAGTTGATAATAGTAGTTTCCTCTTCAACAGGAATTAAGCGTTCATTGTAGTTATTACCAAATAAATGAACAATACGCTGCTTCAATGCTGAAGATGGTAGCCTATAAATTTCTGCCCCATCATGATGTAAGCTAAATGCAATACCAGGATGAGCCATTGCAACTCTTTGAAATTCGTCAATAATATGACGCATTTCGGCAGGATTACTTTTTAGAAAATTTCTTCTTGCTGGTGTGTTGTAAAAGAGATTTTTAATAGAAATGCTTGTACCTTCTGAAGTAGCCACCGGCTCCTGTTTGATAAATGTCGCACCTTCGATCTCGATGAGTGATCCTACTTCATCTTCGTGTCTGCGGGTCTTCATTTCTACCTGGGCGATCGCAGCTATAGAGGCCATTGCTTCTCCCCTGAAACCCATGGTCCTTATGGCGAATAAGTCTTCTGCTTTGCGAACCTTAGATGTGGCATGGCGTTCAAAACACATTCGTGCATCAGTAACACTCATCCCGCAGCCATTGTCTATAACTTGTATCAATGCCTTACCGGCATCTTTAATAATCAGTTGAATTTTATTCGCACCTGCATCTATGGCGTTTTCCAAAAGTTCTTTTACTGCCGATGCGGGGCGTTGCACCACCTCTCCTGCCGCAATTTGATTGGCAACACTATCGGGTAAAAGTTGTATAATATCTGACATCTATATTCCTTGGTAAAGGTTGCTAATTTAGGCAAAATAAGCCTCAATAAGGACTATCTTTTTATATCTTTAAAAATCCATAGATCAAAAAGCCTAATTTTACGTTGTTCTAACAAGTCCATTACAGAGATAGAGATTATATGAAGAAAAAGAACCTTGCAAGCATCATTACCATTAGTTTTATTGCCGTATTTACACTGAGTGCCTGCGCACAGGAACACAAAAAAAATGAACAAATCCTTACAGTTGTCAATAACATTGCGAGCAATACTGTTCTTTTAAATAATCATGAAAATATAGTCCCTCTGAAAGATCTCGACAAGAAAAATATAGCCTCAGTAAGCCTGGGTTTTAGCAACCAGACCGTATTCGACAGTCTGCTCAATAAGTACACTAAGATTACCTCTTTCTCTTCTGCTGACTATCAAAATTCAACAACATTAAACGATCTTGAGGATGATCTTAAATACTTCAACACTGTTGTTGTGAGCATCCCTTCAGCCGCTGCGAATGATGTAAGAAATACCAGTTTCATTTTAAATATCGCCCGCAACAAAGAGGTAATCGTAGCTTTTTTTGGAGATGGGCGAACTTTAGGCTCCTTAGATGCAATCAAGGCCCCAATTGTATGGACAGATCAGAATACACCAATGGCGGCGACTGTCATTCCACAGATTATATTCGGAGGCATTGGAACCAGCAAAAAGCTGGCTAACAATTTATCGCCAAAATATACCGCAGGCTCTGGCTTCAGCACTACAAGTACACGTTTAAAATACACTTTACCTGAGGACGCGGAGGTGAATTCTGACAACCTGAAAGACATAGACAACATTGCTAATGAAGCAATTAAAGCACAAGCAACCCCTGGAATTGTAGTGCTGGTAGCCAAAGACGGGAAAGTGATTTTCAATAAGGCGTATGGAAATCATACTTATGTCAATGGCATTCCCGACAAATTGACTGATATATTTGACCTGGCTTCGGTGACAAAAACTACTGCAACTACACCGGTAGTCATGCGCTTGTTTGAACAAAATAAACTAAATCTTGATACCAACATCGGCGCTTATATCCCTAAAGCCCGCACTTCTCCTATGAATGAAATTAAAGTACGTGAAGTTATGCTTCATCAGGCAGGATTTATCCCTTATATTCCTTTCCATGATTATGTAAAACCAGGAGACTACAGCAGGGACTCCAGCGCAGCATATCCTACAAAGGTTGCAGACAACTACTACATCAGGAAAAACTTCTTTAAGGATATCATGTGGCCAAAAATGCTAAACTCTCCTATCAAAACCAGGGGAAAATATGTGTATAGCGACATTAGCATGTACGTCATGAAAGACATCGTGGAACGCATCAGTGGTATCCCATTAAATCAATACGCATCAGATAATTTATACAAACCTCTGGGTATGCAAACTGCAGGATTCCTGCCAAGGAACCGGTTCAGTAAGGATCAGATTGTACCCACAGAGCAAGATACTTATTTCAGAAAGACATTACTTGAAGGCTATGTCCACGATCAGGGAGCTGCACTTGCAGGTGGCATCTCAGGGCATGCCGGGTTATTTGCAAGTGCCAATGATGTAGCTATTATTTACCAAATGCTGCTCAATAGGGGAACTTACGGGGGCCAGCAGTATTTTAAACCTGAAACGGTACAGTTATTTACTTCTAAACAATCCAATGTAAGCAGAAGAGGTCTGGGCTTTGACAGGTGGGATCCCGATTTAACAAAGAAGTATCCATCTGAACTCGCTTCGTCCCAAACTTATGGACATACGGGCTATACCGGAACTTGTGTTTGGGTTGATCCAGCCAGAGGATTGGTATATGTCTTCTTGTCTAACCGTGTTCATCCTAGTGTTAGTGAAAAGCTGGGCAATATGAAGATCAGAGGAAGAATACAGGATGTAATTAATAAAGCTATTGATAGCGGAGTAAAGTGATAGAAGTGATTCGGTAACCAAATGCTATAGAAAATAAACATTTACGAACATGCCTGTGTTCCCTATGCAATCGTATCACCCGGGGTACTGCTCCGCTCTTCTGGGGTGTGGCTAGGATAACGAGCCCAGCAACACCCCAGAGGCAACGCAGAAGAAGCGCAGTTGCAGCGCAGCAAAAGCCTACGCATACCTAAAGGAAGGCATAGACATTTCATTTTCCTTACATTTTTTTAAGTCCGATCTCTCTCAATCTTTCATCAAGATATTCACCAGCCGTCATGTCAGTATACAATTTTGGATGTTCAGCATCAATACATGACGCTAAGCATGTCAAGTCCATATCACTCCGTGGATGTAAAAAGAATGGAACAGAAAAACGTGAAGTTTTCATCAGTTCACGCGGAGGATTTACAACTCTATGTGTAGTAGATTTCAATTTATTATTGGTCAGCCTTTGCAGCATATCACCAACATTTACTACAATATCCGTATGCCCCGCTTTGATTGGCAACCATTCATTACTTCGGGTAAGCACTTCCAGTCCATCAGCACTTGCACCAATCAACAGCGTGATCAGGTTAATGTCCTCATGAGCTCCGGCTCGCACGGCATCATCAGGCAAAGAATCAGGATCCTGAATAGGAAAATAGTGAATCCCCCTTAATATAGAATTGCCATTGTGTACGTGCTGATCAAAATAATCAACAGGAAGATCAAGATAAGCAGCAATTGCCCTCAGCAAATGCTTTCCATTAGCTTCCAAACGCTGATAAATCTCTCTCGTCACTTCATTAAACTCCGGGATTTCTTCCAAAAATTCATTGTCCGGATATTGGCTTTTAATTGGGTCACCGTCCATTACCTCTTGGCCAATCTGCCAAAACTCTTTTAGATCGGCCGTTTTAGCTCCTTTAGCTGTCTCCTTACCGGGACTTGTGTATCCGCGTTGTCCGGCAAGTTCAACCTTCTCATATTTTTTCTTTTGATCCGGTGACAAGTTAAATACAGCTTGTATATTCTTATAAAGTTTATCAATCAGTTCCTGACTTACACCATGATTGGTTATGGTCACAAAGCCGGAATCATTGAATGCACGCCCAAGTTCTTCAGAGAACTTTTTACGTTGTTCATCATCTCCGTTGATGTATGAACCCAAATCTAAACTAGGGATATATGGTGTCGCCATTTGATGTATTTTTATGATTAATATGTTAAATCTAAGGAATTATCAGTCAATTGTAAAGTTAGATCGGCAATCATTTTTCAACAAACTATATGCCCGCCCGTTACGTAATTTTACGAAAGGATTGTGCTCCACGTCATCCTGACGAGTGTACCTTTTTAGGTAATCCGGTAACTTAAGCAATAGAATCATGAAATATATTTCAATTATGGCCCTTATATTATTATCGCTCAACAGTGCTGATGCACAATCAAAAAAATTAGAAAAAGCAACCTTTGGTATGGGCTGTTTCTGGTGTTCTGAAGCAATTTTTGAACGCCTGAATGGTGTTACGAAGGTTAGATCCGGTTTTGAGGGCGGAAATGTAGACAATCCTTCCTATGAAGACGTATGTACCGGCACTACCGGTCACGCTGAAGTTATTGAAGTTACCTATGACCCTTCGAAAATAAAGTACGAGGAGTTACTCGAAGTATTCTGGAAAAGCCATGATCCAACCACACTTAACCGTCAGGGTGCAGATGTAGGTACACAATACCGTTCAGTTGTCTTTTACAATAGCGATGAACAAAAGCAACTTGCAGAAGCGTACAAAAAAGAGTTGAATGACACCAAGGCATTTGACAAACCTGTGGTTACACAAATTGATAAATCGTCGACTTTTTATGTTGCCGACAGTTACCACCAGGATTATTTCAATAAGAATGGCGATCAGCCGTATTGCCGTCTGGTAATTCTACCTAAAATGGAAAAGCTGGAGAAGGTATTTAAAGCAAAATTGAAACATTAAAATCAGGCACTATTTGTGTGGGTAGTCGATACCTAAAAATACAATGATGAAAAAACAAATTTTGGCGCTCGCACTGACATCTGTAGCTTTATGGAGCTGCAACGTAGAGACAAAAACGGGCACAGTAAACATAGATACGGTATCATCTATTGAATCAGATACCATTCAGGAAGACTCTACGCTAATCGCAGATGACCACAATGCTCAAAATTCTATCGACTGGGCCGGCTCCTACAAGGGAACAACCCCTTGTGCAGATTGCGAGGGAATAGAAACAGAAATCACATTAAATGATGATGCTACCTATGTCATAAAAGCAAAGTACCTTGGAAAAGACGCTAAAGTTTTTCAGGAAAACGGAAGTTTTAGCTGGGACAAAACTGGCTCTGTAATTGTTTTAAATGATGTTAAGGACCGCCCTTCAAAATTCTTTGTAGGTGAGAATACCTTAACTCAGCTTGATATAGATGGAAAGAAAATTACCGGGGCATTGGCAGACAAGTATGTTCTTAGAAAGTAAAAGGAAAATCAAATAAAAAAGGGGTTGTCAATGACAACCCCTTTTTTGTTAAATACTGATTTTGACACCAACATTGAGGCCCAGACCTCCAATATTAATATATGACCTTAAATCATCAGATGGTTTTGAGGGATCATAATTTGCCTGGCCTTTTACATTCATTGAACTGGTTATTGTCTTATGATAGTTTACCTCCTTATCGCCTGTTGGCTGATCTCCAAGTATGAGTGTTTTGGAACCAGCCGGAGTGTTGGTCGCATTGACTACCACTGTAGCTGTTCCATCGTATTTTCTTAATTCTTTATCTTTTCCGCCGACAGAGATATTTCTGTATTCCAGTTCAGAAAACAGACTTACCCCATTCCCGATTTTGTAGTCGAATCCTAATGCACTTTGGAAACCGATAGTAGCCCTTGGATTGATTCGCTCTTCTCTGGCTAACACCAGTGTAGTTCTTGTTCCCGGAGGAGATACTGTGCCCTGAGACGCAGCAATCTGACCGGTCTGGTCATTGACCGCAGTATTAATTTCCAGATAGCCGCCAACCGGAACGATTACACCAATCTTGCTATAAGGCTGAAATTTGCCGCTACTTGGCAAACGAAATACCAATGCTGGCGCCACGTCGAAAGCCTTAACCTGGCCAACCGCATGCAAGCTAAGGGCGGTTGTTCCATTATTTATCACCGTTTGTTTTAGCATATCCTGCTTTTCACTGGAAAAATAATTCAGTCCGACCTCTAAGCCTATCACGTTATTGAACTGGTAGCCCCCAACTAAGCCTGCTCTGAAACCCTGACCAAATGAGCCGGTCAATGCAGTTTCAGAAGTGGAGGTGGTGGCAGTTGCCCCAGTTCCGGTTATGGTCGTAGTTTTATCCCTGGCAAGCTGGCCATTTATAGCCGGGAATTCAACAGGTGTTACTTTCATGAAATAACTCCCGGTAGGTTTAATGTAGAAGCCTTTCTCTTGTGCTAGGGTCGTCAAAGAAGCAGCGGCTAATAAAGCTGTAGATAGAATTAATTTGTTTTTCATAGTCATTTAATTTAGCGACACACATCCTATGCATGCATAATAGTTAACGCTAAACCCGCTGAAATAGTTTGTCATATTTTGTTATCATTTAAAAGTCATAAGCAATAAAAGTCCTTTACGGTATAAATTAACATGTTTACATTTGCTAACAGTGTTATTTTTTATTCAAATCAAAGAAGAAATACACTGTTAATGAATGAATTAAGATATTAAAAATAATAATTACTCATATGAGCGTAATAGAAGCTTTGAACTGGCGGTATGCCACAAAAAAAATGAATGGAGAAACTGTTTCTCAGGATAAAGTTGATCAGATTTTAGCGGCGGCGCGCCTTGCTCCTACTTCTTCTGGCTTACAGCCCTTCAAAATTATCGTGGTTACAAACCCTGAATTGAAAGAAAAAATTAAGGCTGTCTCATTTGGACAGTCGCAGATCACAGACTGCTCCCACCTATTGATTTTTGCTGCCTGGGATAACTATACGGAAGAACGTATTAAGGGTGTATTTTCACGTACGAATGCAGAACGTGGTGTTCCTGATTCAGCAACTGCCGATTATGTTAACACAATTATTGGTATGTATACTGCAAAAACTGCTGAAGAAAATTTCCATCATGCCGCTAAACAAGCATATATAGCATTTGGAGTAGCGTTGACAGAAGCTGCGTTATTGAAGGTTGATGCTACGCCAATGGAAGGATTTAACCCGGCAGATCTTGATGAACTTCTGGGATTAAGAGCTCAGGGTTTACGCAGTACTACATTATTGCCTTTAGGATATAGAGATAGTGCCGGCGACTGGTTGGTAAATCTTAAAAAAGTCCGCACCCCGGTAAATGACTTTGTAATCGAATTCAAATAAACATCGGATCTGATTAGATTCTGAAGAGGATGCTTTTGCGTCCTCTTTTTTTATGCCTTGGCATTTGTAAAAAAATGTTAAAGATGCGTTACAATTGACCGACTACACCCATAAATGAATATATTAGCGATATGAGATTTTCAAACTTCATCATAGCTTTTTTATTACTTTCAATTGCGACTCAGATCTCTGCTTTTGGACAGCAGCAGGATAGTGTAATTCTGGACAATATCCTCAATAAAAGTAAAAAACTGGCGGAAGAACATCCAATAGAGAAGGTTTATTTGCATTTTGACAAGCCTTATTACAGTGTAGCAGATACAATCTGGTTCAAAGCTTACCTTACAATGGAGCAAAACCTACCTTCTCTGCTGAGTAAAATTGTATATGTAGATGTACTGAATAGTAAGGACTCTTTGGTACAAAGCATCAAAATCCCTGTCGTAAAAGGAATGGCAACCGGCAGTATACCTTTGAATCAGGGGACTTATTTACAAGGCAATTATTACATCAAAGCATATACGCTTTGGATGATAAACTTTGGAGAAGCTTACTATTTTAGCAAGACCGTGCCAATTGGAGAGGCTATAGATAAACAATTGAATACCCACTTTAGCTTCAAAACAAGCCAAACGGATAAAAACCAGACGATAGATGCCGTGGTTCAGTTCAGAAACAGGGACAATGTGGTTCAGACCAACAAAACGGTCAACTGGAGAGTGCTTTCCAATTATGATGAAGTTACCCGGGGAAAAGGAACAACTGACCAGAATGGATTCCTGAGGATAAAAATTGATTCCAAAAAAAATGAAGCAATCACCAACGGGGAACTGATTACCGAATTGGCATTGGCAGAAAATGATGTTGTAACATCATCGTTTAAGATAAAACCTCCTCAAGGAGCACATGATATCCAGTTCTTTCCAGAAGGTGGTGAAATCATCAGTGGTGTTGCTTCCAGAATAGGGTTTAAGGCGGTTAATCCCTCCGGATTAGGAATAGATTTAAAGGGAACAATTGTTGACAACACTGGGGCCGTCCTCAATACTTTTGAATCCTCTCATTTGGGCATGGGTTCATTTTATCTAACTGCAGATGACACTAAAAGTTACAAAGTAAATATCACTTTTAAAGATGGTTCTGTAAAGAGTTTTGACCTGCCAAAAGCATTGCCTTCAGGTATTACCCTGCAAATTGGGAATACTGATCCCGCGGCAATTAATTTGAAGATGATTGCCAATGATCCTTATTTTGCCGCTAATAAAAACAAGACCTTGTTTATCATAGGTTCGAATGGAGGTGTTATTTATTATGCAGCTAAAACCAAATTGAGCACCCAGCTGACCACGACCAAAATTCCAAGAGATAAATTTCCAACAGGGATTACTCAGATTACCTTATTTTCTGAAACTGGTGATCCTATTAGTGAACGACTCACCTTTAATCCTTCAGCCAATAATGTAAGCGTTACGTTAAAGACAGACCTTCCTGCATATAAACCAAAGCAAAAAGTGAAATTAACCGTCACTGCAAAAACTGCAACAGCACCGGTAGAAGGCGATTATTCTATTTCTGTTACGGATGCGCAAAAAGTACCTGTTGATGAAGATAATGAAATCACCATTTTAAGCTCACTCTTATTAACCTCCGAGCTAAAAGGATATATCGAAAAACCCAATTATTATTTCAACAAACCAAGTGAAAAAAAGACAGCTGACCTGGACGTATTGATGCTGACCCAGGGCTTCCGTCGCTTTAATTACAAGGACATTATGGCCGGAAAGCTTCCTGTAATTTCTATTTTACCCGAGCAGGATATGAGTCTTAGCGGGACTTTAAGAGACCGCACCGGTATGCCGGTAAGAAAGGGTGCGCTAAGATTAACTGTGACCGGATCAAGGTATGCAGCTGAGACATTGACAAGCCCAAGTGGAAAGTTCGTTTTCCAGAATCTAACAATTCCTGATTCATCAGAGGTTGTAATCAACGCAAAATATAGCGCAAATGGATCTAATCTGATGATTGTAATGGATCCGCAAAATGCAGCTCCACTGACTAGAGGCATGTCAACCCCCGACGAAATCGTTAATATCGACAGTGCACTGGCGCCATACCTCAATAACAGTAAAAAGCAATATAATTTCCTGCGGACCCTTAAGGAAGTCAAAATTGAGACAAAAGTAAAAAGACCGAGTCATTCCGACCATTCGGCATTGGCAGGACTAAGTTCTATTTCAGGAACTGTAATTGAAGGAGAAAGATTTAAGGGCTGTAATTCAATAGCGCTTTGTCTGCAAACAATGGCAATGGGGATGACTTACTTTGAAAACAATTTTTATGTAAGTCGTGACTACCAGGCAGGCAGCCGTGTTCCCGTTCAGATTTTCTTAAACGGAACTCCTATAGACTATTTCGGACTTGCAAGCGTTCAACCAACAGAAGTAGAATCTGTAGAAGTATTCCCGAAAGATGAACTGGGTACGGTAAACAGGATGTACAATACCAATGGGGTGTTGGTCATCAATACTAAAAAGCCTGTGAAAGGAACAAAAATTAGTCTTGAAGAATTAAAAAAGATGATGCCTGAAGCAAACATCTTAAAGATAAGACCTAAAGGCTTCAGCAAGCAGAGAGAATTTTATCTGCCCAAATATGTAAACCCTGCGAACACTTATAACTTTAATGACCTGCGTACTACCATCTATTGGAATCCTAATGTTGCAACTACGGCTACAGGGCCACTTACGTTGGAGTATTACAATGCCGATGGAAATGGCGCTTATCGTGCGGTTATTGAAGGCATAGATAAAAATGGAAATGTTTCCAGGTATGTCTATCGATATACGGTTAAATAGTCAACCGGTTAAGAATAAAAAAAGGGGCTTAAGCCCCTTTTTTTTATTCTGGATCATTTTCTTCGTGCTCATATTTACATTTAAAGCCGGCATCTGTCATCACCCACTCCGTAAATCCGCTGTTTGGATCATGATCACAATCCCAATAACGATATCCGGTGAGATATCTTCCAAATTCCTTGCTGATTTTAACATTGGTACCGACTGGTAATTTTATAGTTAGCTCGACCTCCTGCCCACGCCAACTCGCATTTTTAGGAAACCAGAGTACAGGACTAAAATTGAGTACCGCACCCTGCTGGAGAAAACCGTAGTGGATTTGCTGCGCGCTCTTTAAAGCGACTTCAAAAGTTTTACCTCTGGATTTAAAATTCTGAATAAGTACAGTCTTTCCATCCTCACTTTTTTCTATATTCAATCTGATATTCCTTGGCTTGTCAAATTCATTGTCAAGATCCTCAAGAATTGCTCTTCCTCTGTAATTTTGCGCATCAATACTGTACTGAAGACTATCTTCTTTGGTAAAAAATCGCGTCCGATCTATTTGGAGTGTATATTCTTTAAATGGTTGTAATGGAGCGACCTGAGAAAACTCGGCCCCTTCTTTAAATTCAGAGGAAATTTTGGCAACATAAAAGATCCCGGTTACTACACCAACAATCCATATGATCAATAAGCCAAAGGACAGCGTTTTGTTGATTGGCTTACCATTAAAGGCCACCCTTATAGAAAATAAAACCAGGGCCAAAACAGGGACACTGAAAGTGATAAATGTTGCAAAAGTCAGGCTTGACAAATACTCTTCGTTTACCATACTAACAGGGAAATAATGTACCATATCAGAATCCCAGAAGCCTAGAAAAGCAGCCAGGGCAACAATCAGACAGAGTAGAAACATGGAACCAAAAAACACAATAATTGCAGCAATGACCTTAAAAATAACCTTTCCTGTGCTTTCAATAAAATTGCCAAGTACATGAAAAAATTCTCCAATGAAGCCCCGCGACTGACTTACCAATTGATGCCTGCTATTTGCAAACCCTTTAAGGTTTGTCTCTTCGCCCATCATCTCCATTTTCTCAGCTCTTGTTTGAGCCCTTGGAATCATAATCCACAACACCGCATAAGCAATGAAGCCAGAACCCGCTAAGAAAATGCTGAGGAATGCAAAAAGTCTGATCCAGATGACATCTACATTCAAATAGTGACTCAATCCGATACAAACACCAGCTACTACACCCCGGTCAGTATTCCTGTATAATTTTTTAACAGAATTGAAGGCAGGCAGTTCCTGAGGAACCGAATCCTGATTTTCTTCTTCAGAAGTTTCAAAATCTTTAACCGATCCCATCTGACTAATGATAGACCTTACATCCTCAATGTTGACGGCCTGTTTTTGCTGTTCCTGAAGTTTCTCTGCAAACATTTCGGCGATGCGATTTTCAATATCAGTAACGATTTCAAAATCATCGGTGCTTTTTGCAAAATGCTGTTTTACTTCATTCAAATAAACTGTAAGCATTTCATAGGCATCTTCCTCGATATAAATGATAGAATTGCCAATATTTATGTTGAGTGTCTTTTTCATTGATTATGAATTTTTTGGGTTAGTATTGTCGGCAACTTTCTTTGAGGTATTGATCGCATAGGAAAGTTCCTGCCAGGTTGTATCAAGCTGAGTCAATATGGATTTACCCTCAGGAGTAAGTATGTAATACTTTCTGGGAGGACCAGATGTAGATTCTACCCAATTATAACTCAGTAATCCGTTATTCTTCAGGCGGGTTAATAGAGGGTATAGTGTACCCTCCACGACAAGTAACCTCGCCGATTTTAGTTCGGAGATAATATCTGAGGCATATATCTCACCTCTTGATATAATCAGAAGCACACAATATTCTAGTATGCCCTTCCGCATTTGGGTTTGGGTATTTTCTGCTATCATAATACAAAGTTATATGTTTTATATAGTAATATGCAATACATAGTACTATATAAAAGTAAAAACTAAATGTATACTACTGAATATCAGTACAATAATTTTAAGCCGGATGTCTGAAAAAGCATACACAACTCGTCAAAATCAAACCATTTCGACTCAATTGGATCAAAATATATACAGATGAATGAAGAGAAATCAACAGAAAATGAAAGTTATTCACATTTTAACAATTTAGATTCCATTTGGCTTATCGTTTGTGTTAGGCTAATTGCACCTACAAAACACATCTACCTATGTTAATCAAATCACTCACAGTCCTCCAGGCATTTGCAAGGCAAAAAGAAGAGGTGAAGCGAAAAGCGGTTACCAAGACACAATGGATCAATGCCGACAGAGTAGTAATGATTGTAATTTTTTTAAGCGTGATCGTAGGCGCGATCGTATTTTCGTAGACTAGAGCAGCAGCGTATCAATTCTATGTGCTTGCACTCTTTCTTGCAGCACAGACCAGGTATAGATGGTAAAATGGCCGTCCTGTGAGGCAACCAATGCGGTAGCGTCGCGCTGATCGTGAACGAACTGGGCAGCAGACAGGTGTCTTGTTCCTCCTACTTTCGCTGGATGCATGACTATTGCTTCACCTCCTTCAATAGGTTCCGAAAATGAAAGTTCATCAATGTTATCCTTACCCTTAGCTCTTCCTATTTTCGCGCCAAAGGCAAGCAATTCATATTGACTACTAATTATAGTAGCGCCATCAACTGCAGTTAATCCTGCCAAATGCTCAACTTCTCTTTTCAATGCAGTTTGCCAGAAGATCTGGCTCGCCTCTTTCCTGTCCTGTTGTAATAATTTAGACAATCCGGTGAAAGATGGCTGTATGGAATACTGGATGGGTTTTATAATGGACTGTAACCAATTATTTGTTTCATTAGGAACAACGAGCAAGGTACCTCCTCTTCCATGCGCCCTCATAGAGACAGCTATTTGGATCAGCACATTGACAGAATCATTCCAATAGGACAATGCTGTGAGATCCAGGAGGGATAAAAGCATCGGCGGACAGTCAGGTAAGCTAGTACTGTGTCCATCAACCATTTTCACCTGGTCGCCTTTAAGAACCGCTATGTTTGTAAATTTCCCAAAGCCATAAATCCTCCTGTGTTTAATTACAAGAAGCGCAGGCTCCGAAACATCCAGTACAAAACAAAAATTAGGAATACTTACAGTAGTTCCCCAGATGTAAAGTCCGCCATCTTCTTCCCATATTCCTAAATGTATTCCTGCACGTTCTATACCAGGAGCAAGCTTCGTTAATGTACCAGGGTTCAAAGGAAACCTTTGCTTGAAAAGCAGCGGATTACCGGCCTGTTCGGGAGGAAGAAATGCAAGGGATATTTTTGGTGAATGTCCTTCTTCTTTTCTCAAACTAGCCCAGAAAGTGGCATCAATAATGGCTTCAACTATATGCGCAGAAGGTAAGGGGGCCAGATCATCTTCACCTTTATCACGGGCAGCAGCAAGGTGAGCAGCAAATATTGCCTCAACTTTTGGCGCGATGAGCCGTGCTGCCTGATAGGTAGAAGGATAGATCATGCCATAAAGTTAATGTATTGAATTTATTTTATGGTATACCTGACACCAAAAAATCCCCTTATTCCCTGGTTTGGCCCATAGACATAACTTGGATCAAATGTCAGTCCGTAAGGGTTGTCTTTTGTGACCATTACCTGACCATTTTGTTCCAGTTGAACATTCTTATCAAAGGGATCATTAGCCCTGGCAATAATAAAAGGATTCCCCTTATTTGGCGTCCAGTTGAGGAGGTTTTTAACCCCGCCGTACAATTCAAACTTATTGAATCCTGAATAGGTAAACTGAATATTCTGAATACTCCATACGGGCGAAAATTCTTTCCGCGGATCCAGCTTACTTAAAAGAGGAAGTCTCATGCGACTATAAATATTACCGGTATAATCGATAGCGAGCTTTAAAGGTTTCAGTTTATAGGATACTGCCCAGTTTCCTGAGAATTTTTCCGTAAGTATTTGCTGCATTTTAATCCCGTTTTCGTAGGTAGCAACGTCCTGATAAGTAGCCCCAGCGATGACCTTCAGACCATTTTTAAAAGTAAGGTCAAAGTTGGCGCTTAGTCCTTTACTGACCGCATAACCATTCAGGTTATCATAAATGATCTTATTAGGGTCTGTATCAAAATCCCCTATGATACGATTGTTAAAATAGGTGTAAAAGGCAGAGCTTTCTATACCTAAAAATGTTCCGTTATCGGTATAAATTTTCTTTAAGTAATTTAAGTTTACATTATAAGTTTTTTCTGGCTTTAGCTCGTTGGGGATTTCTACTGTCCGCGCACCTGTAAGTGCCGCATGATCCTCTGTAAAGATGTTAACTACTCTAAATCCAGTCCCCGCATTTAAGCGGATGATGTTATTGTCATTAAGGCTCCACTTGTAAGCGAATCTTGGTGTAAAAATATTACCATGTACAGAGTTATAATCATATCTAAATCCTGCAAGGAATTTATGCCGTTCAGCTAATGTGATTTCATCCTGAATGAAGATTCCGGGCAGCCAGGTATTTCGGGCAACACCCTGATTATGCACCGCGGTTGCAGGCGTATTGTCATCGTAAAAAGTGTATCTGAGTGCCGCCCCTACTAATAAATCGTGACTACCTAGTTTCTTGTCCCAGGTCATCTGCGTAAAGCCGATCTTCTGCTCCGCTATGTAAGATGTGGTGCCATACCTGCTATCCTGACTATGGTCGTTATAAGAAAATGCAAGAAACAGTTTTTCGTCAACCGGCAACTGATAATTCCCAATCAATTCCCATCTGCTGGTATAGATGCTTTCTCCGTATACCTGGTTTCCTCCCCTGAAAGATTTGTTCCATTGCATTTCGCCTCCCCAGCGATCTTCATACAGATATCTGGCACCAAGCGTAAAAACCCTTTTGTTCTTCCGTTCAATATTCCATTTTTGAAATACAGAAATACGGTCGGCCAGGGTCACATCGGTGAAGTTATCATGATTATGATCTACGGGATTGCCATATTTAAAATAGTTGATCCCCGTAAGTACAGCTGCTTTTTTACCCGCATTGAGCTTAAAGGCCAGGTCGGCATTATATTCCCCATAGCTCGTTGAAAAAAGATCGGCAGAGATGAATGCAGCATTCTTAGGCTTTTTGGTAATGATATTGATCAACCCTCCTACAGCCTCGCTTCCGTACAAAGAAGATGCCGGTCCTTTAACAATTTCCATTTGCTCCACCAGTGAATTGGGGATGCCCGATAGTCCATATACTGTAGATAAACTACTTACTATAGGCATTCCATCAATCAGGATCATGGTATATGGACCTTCCAAACCATTAATATGTATATCGCCGGTATTGCAAATATTGCAATTCAGCTGAGGTCTCACACCATTCACATTCTGAAGGGCTTCAAAGATATTTGGTGTAGGGTTCTTTTTAAAATAAGCCGCGGTATACACTTCAACCGGGACCGGACTCTCAAGACGCTTGACTTCTTTTAAAGTCCCGGTAATCACCACCTCGTCCAAATCATTCTGTAGGTTACTGAGGTCAAAGTCGAGTTGGTTCTGACCTTCTGCGACTGTGGCAGTCTTAACTAACTTTCTGAAACCTACTGCTGTTACCAGTACCCTATAAGATCCAGGCTTGATACTCTCAAAACTATAATTACCAATTGTATCCGTCTTGCCGGCTATACCGGTATTCTGTAAAGTAACACTTACTGACGACAAGGGTATACCTTCTGACATAATGGTCCCTTTAAGTGAAGAAGTCTGTGCATTTACCAAAATGCATGAAAAAAGGAGAGTAACAGCTAATATAGTTTTAAGCATTTTCATTTGTCTAATTTTAAAAACAACATTGCAAAACTATAAAAGTTAGACTTACCTAACAAATATAATTTGACATTTATTATTAGTCATTTGTTTTAGATAAAACCTATTTTTGTATTATGCTATCTTATACAGAGGAAAACTATCTAAAAGCATTATTGAAACTAAGTTTTCAAAATGAAGAAAGACCCGAGGCAGGAACCAATGAAATGGCTGCTTACCTGGGGGTAAAGCCGGCGACCGCTACCGATATGCTGAAAAAGCTGAAAGAGAAAGATCTGGTGACCTACAAAAAATATGGCAAAATTTTACTTACTGAAAGTGGTAAGAAAAATGGGATTGCTATTTTAAGAAAGCATCGCCTATGGGAAACCTTCCTTTATGAAAAGCTTGACTTTAGCTGGGATGAAGTTCATGAAGTTGCAGAACAACTGGAGCATATCCAGTCTGCAAAACTCGTAGACAAGCTCGAAGAATTCCTGGGCTTTCCGGAATTTGATCCTCATGGAGATCCTATTCCTAAAGCTAATGGAGAAATACCGGCCACGGCCAAAACTTTGCTGTCTGAAATAAAAGCGGGAGAAACCTGTAAAGTGGCTGCAGTAAAAGATACTTCCACATTATTTCTTCAGTATCTTGAAAAATTGCACATTACCATTGGCACTACTTTGAAAGTGATCGAAGTAATTGCGTTTGATGGCTCATTGAGTATCCAGATAGGAAGTCAGGAACCAAGAAGCGTATCCATGAAGTTTGCAGAAAGTTTATTTGTACAAAGCTAATTTAAGTTTGCAGTATGTCCACAGAAATAAAATGTCCTAATTGCGCGCACACCTTCCCTATCGAAGAAGTGATGGCTGAGGAATATAAAAAAGACCTCAGGGAAAAGATGGTATCTTTTACCAAACAGAAGGAAGAAGAGTTTGCGAAGAAACAGCAGGAGTTCCTGACACAACAAAAACAACAGGAAGCGACCTTTGAACAACAGCAAAAACAGCAGGCACTGGCTTACGAACAAAAACTAGCGGAAGAAAAAAAACAGCTTCAAAGCACAATAGAGGAGAGCCTGCGCAAAAGTATCTCTACGGACTTTGAGAACAAGCTCCAGATGCTCGACAATGCACAAAAAGAAAATGAAGAAAAACTAAGACTTGCGCGGGCCAAAGAACTGGACTTTCTGAAAAAAGAACAGGCCATGAAGGACAAGGAGGCTGAGCTGGAACTACAACTGCAAAGAAAATTACAGGAACAACGTGCTGAAATGACCGAACAGATCAGAAAGCAAGAGGCCGAAAAAAATAACATCAAAGAGACTGAACATCAGTTGCGGGTAAAGGAACTGGAAAAACAACTCGACGACCAGAAAAAACTCGCCGAAGAGATGAAAAGAAAAGCTGAACAGGGCTCAATGCAATTGCAGGGGGAAGTTCAGGAACTCATATTGGAAGAATTACTCCGCAACGCTTTTCCTTTCGACTTAATTACAGAAGTAGGCAAGGGAGTCCGGGGAGCAGATTGTGTACACCACATCAGAAACCAATTTGGCCAGGATTGCGGCAAAATCATCTATGAAAGTAAACGCACCAAAGATTTCTCTATGGAATGGATTGAGAAATTAAAAAAAGACATGCGCAGTATGGGGGTTGATGTAGCAGTTATTGTTACCCAGGCTTATCCGAAAGGAATGGATTGCTTTGGAGAAAGGGATGGCGTGTGGATCTGCTCATTTGATGAAGTAAAAGCAGTTTCTTATATCTTACGTGATGGCATTGTAAAGCTTTTTAGTGCTGCAAAATCCCAGGAAAACCGAGGAGATAAAATGCACATGCTTTATGATTATTTGACCAGCAATGAATTTTCTGAACAGTGGAAAGCAATAAGAGAGGGCTTCATGAGCATGAAGCTTTCTATTCAAAGAGAACGTGATGCTATGGAGAAATTATGGAAAGCAAGAGAAAAGCAATTGGAAAAAGTAATGCTTAACGCTGCTCACA
The DNA here is from genome assembly GCF_032678645.1 of Pedobacter frigoris. Taxonomy (GTDB): domain Bacteria; phylum Bacteroidota; class Bacteroidia; order Sphingobacteriales; family Sphingobacteriaceae; genus Pedobacter; species Pedobacter frigoris_A. The sequence goes on along the minus strand of NZ_JAVTSP010000004.1, from coordinate 440,011 downwards.
TTCGCGGATCCATAGAGGGGATTGCCGGAACGGACAGTATTCAACTGAGCCTGACTGACGATGATGAGCCACTACTCTTAGACTAAGAAAAGTTCTAATGATCTACGCAAAGAAAAAAATACAAAACAACGCCAACCTTTCGGCTCAAACAGCAAAAATCATTGCCAACGTAAATGAACTGAAAGAGAAGAATATCGTAAAAATTGAAGGTGCTGAGGTCTATGTATATCCGGAAATCTGGAAAGACAAGGCCACAGCATTAAACTGGATCAAATGCCTGCATTTATATTGTATGCTAAAACACAGGCTTAAGGAAAGTGATACGCTCCACTTTAAACATTATACCAACGGAGAATTGATCGGGCACTTTAAAAATAAAAAAGCTACAGTATTGGTTAGCTTTTAGTGCTCCATCTTTTTGCCGCCCATTGCTGTTGCTTTTCAGGAGATAAGAAAGTCCATGCTACAAACCTGCTGATCTTTTGACCCTGAGCCATCTCTACCTGTTTCACTTCATAGGGGTTAACTCTTTGAAGTGCATTAAAAATAAAAGGCAGGTTGCTGCTCTTGGAAACCAGTGTGGTAAACCAAAAACATTGGTCTTTGATCCTACTGCTTTCGGCTATCATTTTCCGGATAAAGCCAACCTCACCCCCATCGCACCAAAGCTCTTTATTTTGTCCGCCAAAATTTAGGGTTACAGCTTTTTGCTTTCCAAGGTTTTGAAGCTTACGTTTTGTTCCTGCCAGTGCTTCTTCTGCTGATGCATGAAATGGCGGATTGCATAAAGTAAAATCATAAATTTCTCCGGGCTTAACAATCCCGCTAAATATATGGCCGGGATTGCTCTGCTGGCGGCATGTAATGGCATTTGTCAACTGTGGGTTCGCTGAAACAATTGCTTGTATGGCTTTAACCGCCCTTTTATCCACTTCAGACCCCAGGAAACTCCAGCCGTATTCCTGATGACCAATGATTGGATACACGCTGTTTGCGCCCATGCCAATATCAAGTCCTTTTATTGATTTCCCTCTAGGAATAGCTCCCGCATTACTTTGGGCCAGGAGATCTGCGAGGTAATGGATATAATCCGCACGTCCGGGAATTGGCGGACACAAATAACCTTCAGGGATGTCCCAATGATCAATACTATAAAAGCATTTTAGTAGTGCCCTATTTAACATCTTAACTGCCGCAGGATCAGAAAAATCAACGGATTGATCTCCATAAGCATTCACTTTTACAAAATCACTTAGCTGTGGTAGCGTTTTCATCAGCTCAGGAAAATCATATCTCGAACGATGTTTGTTTCTTGGATGCAGGGCAGTTTTTTCTTCAGACATTCCTTTAAAAAATTACGCAAAGGTAAGGGTTCTGCACAAACAATTGGATATGTAAGAAAGCATGTCGTACTTTGTAATGGTAATCTGTACAAATTTAATTATGATGCAAAGATTCTTTAAAAGCTTTGGCTATGCATTTTCGGGCTTGACCTATGCTTTTAAAACGCAATTCAATTTTAAATTTCACGTAACCTCAATGCTGATCGTCATTATTTTGGGGTGGTACTTAAGATTATCGCTGTCCGAATGGCTATGGATCATTGCTGCTTCGGCCCTAGTGATCATTATAGAACTTTTGAACACAGCAATAGAGGTACTGGTAGACCTCGTCTCTCCAGCCTATCATGAAAAAGCGAAAATCATAAAAGATGTTGCAGCAGGAGCAGTATTGGTGTCTGCAGTTTTTGCGGCACTTACAGGTCTCCTTATCTTTATTCCAAAAATCGTAGGGTAAGATGTTGCATAAAACCAGGGGAATTGTTTTAAAGACCACTTTATATAGTGAGAGTAGTGTTGTGGTTCAGATCTTTACAGAGAAATTTGGCATACAGTCTTATATGATCAACGGGGTAAAAAAACCGAAGGCAAAGATCAGGATGAATATGTTACAACCCTTGCACCTGGTAGACATGGTTGTTTACCACAAAACCAACACCAGCATACAACGGGTATCGGAATTGAGGCCTTCTCCTATTTTTAGCAGCATTCCATATGACATCATTAAAAGTACGATGGTCATATTCCTGAATGAAGTACTTTATAAGAGTATCAGACAGCAGACCACAGATGACAATCTATTTCAGTTTATTTTCAATGCCGTGTGCTGGCTGGATGAGAACAAAGAAATGAATGTGAATTTTCATCTTTCTTTTTTATTGAAATTATCCCGGTTTCTCGGTTTTGCACCAAATACTGAAACCAAAAGTGACTACAGTTATTTCGATTTACAGGAAGGCGAGTTCAGGTCAAGAACCCCGGTACACCCTCATTTCTTAGAAAAAAATGAAGCACTTTTGTTCATTTCTCTGTTTACGATGCCTTTTGAGAAAATAAATGAGATAAAACTGGAGAATAAAGTGCGCCGCAACATTCTGGATAAAATACTGATTTACTACACCTTACATACTGCATCTTTTGGAGACATCAGATCTCACCAGGTTCTGGAGGACGTACTTTCTTAAAATCTCACAAAAGTTTTTGGAGTTTTAATTTAGACGTGTATATTTGCACTCCCCAACGTCAGGGGATATGGCTTACTCAGCCAAATAAAAGAGTAGAACCAAAGGGGAGATTAGCTCAGCTGGTTCAGAGCACCTGCCTTACAAGCAGGGGGTCACTGGTTCGAACCCAGTATCTCCCACCAAAAACAGCTTACTCTGCTGTTTCAAAATAAAAAGAGTAGAACCAAAGGGAGATTAGCTCAGCTGGTTCAGAGCACCTGCCTTACAAGCAGGGGGTCACTGGTTCGAACCCAGTATCTCCCACCAAAAGCCTTTCAGAAACCTGAGAGGCTTTTTTTTATTGCACAAAATTCACCTTTCTTTACCTTCACCGATTTTTGGATAAGAAAAACTATTGCATTAGATTTATAGCAGGCAAGCACGAGCATACCAGCTAATTTTATTTACAATGACCAGCACCGAAATCCCTGAAACTGCATCTTATAAGCCTGTGAGTTTTTCACAAACAACCATTACAGAACTGATGATCCCTTCCTACTCCAATTTTGGAGGAAAGATACACGGAGGAATCTTATTATCATTAATGGATAAAGTTGCCTACGTCTGTGCTGCCAAACATGCCGGCAATTACTGTGTCACAGCTTCCATAGACGCCGTCAATTTTCTGGAACCGGTGGAGGTCGGGGAACTGGTTTCACTAATGGCTTCTATCAATTATGTGGGTAACACTTCACTTGTTGTGGGAATCAGAGTGATTTCCGAAAATGTAAAGACCAACAAAATCAAACATACCAACACCAGCTATTTCACTATGGTTGCAAAAGACGACCAAAACAAAACGGTGAAAGTACCCGGCCTGATACTGGAAAATAACGATCAGATCAGACGTTTTATCGAAGCAAAATCCCGAAAAGAAATCAGGGAAAACTACCGAAAAGAAGTGGAGCAGATTAATGTCCCTGTAAACAACGAACTCTGCATGCAGGAACTTTCAGGAGAGCGCTGTATCATCACTGCATAAGTTCTGAATAAAAATTCTAGCTTTGTCAGAATTTTGACTCACATATTATTCGTATAACTACAACACAAACAATTTATGATTATTAGTCCTAGAACCCGTGGTTTTATATGCCTTACATCACACCCTGAAGGATGTGCACAAAATGTATTGACACAGATTAACTACGTAAAATCCCAGGGATTGACAGATGGCCCTAAAAAAGTATTGGTAATCGGCGCATCTACAGGATTTGGTTTAGCTTCAAGAATTACAAGCGCATTTGGATCAAATGCATCAACCATAGGAGTATACTTCGAAAAACCGTCTGCACCGGGCAAGCCAGCTTCTCCGGGTTGGTACAACACCGCAGCATTTGAAACTTTTGCAAATGAAGCAGGCTTATATGCCAAAAGCATTAACGGTGACGCTTTTTCTAATGAGATCAAGCAAAAAACAATTGACCTGATCAAAGCAGATCTTGAACAGGTAGATCTTGTTATTTATAGCCTTGCTTCTCCAAGAAGAACACATCCGGCAACGGGTGAAACTTTTAATTCAGTTTTAAAACCTATTGAAGGCAGTTTCAGTGATAAAACAGTCGATTTTCATACAGGCATTGTCTCAACAGTTTCAATAGAACCTGCAAATGAAGAGGAAATAGCTAACACTGTCGCAGTGATGGGCGGCGAAGATTGGGAAATGTGGATAACGGCCTTAAAAGAAGCAAACTTACTGGCTCCGGGAGCCACTACAGTAGCCTATTCTTATATCGGACCAGCGCTTACAGAGCCTGTATACCGCAAAGGAACCATAGGTCGTGCAAAAGACCATCTTGAAGCAACTGCTTTCGGTATCACTGACCTGTTGAAAGACATCAATGGAAAAGCTTATGTTTCTGTAAACAAAGCATTGGTGACCCAGGCCAGTTCTGCTATTCCGGTGATCCCGCTTTACATCTCTTTACTTTATAAAGTGATGAAAGCAAAGGGAATTCATGAAGGATGTATAGAACAGATCAGCCGTCTGTTCAAAGAAAACCTTTATGCAAAAGACGGTGTCCCTGTTGATGAAAAAGGAAGAATCAGAATTGACGATTGGGAAATGAGAGAAGATGTGCAAAATGAAGTGACTGCACTTTGGGCAGAAGCGACAACAGAAACCTTACCAGCAATCGGAGATTTAGAAGGCTACAAAACAGACTTCTTTAACTTATTCGGCTTTGAAGTTCCTAAAGTCGACTACAATGCAGACGTAAACGAAGTAGTTGAAGTTCCTGGACTTCAGGCCTAATCGACTCCATATAAAAAAGTGGCGTGACTTGAAAAAGTCACGCCACTTTTTCATTACCACCTTTAGTTTTGCGGCACTAACTTATAAATCCTGCCGGGTGATTCTACAGCAATATAAATATACCCATCGGGAGCCATGCGTACGTCCCTTACCCTGCCAATATTCTTAAATAAGATCTCTTCTTTAACCACCTTGTTACCTTTTAGAACAGACCTCTGCAGGAATTGAAAACGAAGGGAGCCTGAAAGCAGGTTACCTTCCCAGCCTTTATACTTGCTACCAGTTACGAACGCAAGTCCACTTGGACCAATAGACGGTATCCAATAATGTAAAGGCTGAACCATGCCCTCTTTTGCTGTGAGGTTACTAATTGGTTTTCCATTGTAATTGATACCGTAAGTAATTATTGGCCAGCCGTAGTTCTTACCGGGTTCCTCAATATTTATTTCATCGCCACCCCTAGGACCATGTTCGTTAGTCCAGATTTTTCCGGTTATCGGGTGAATGGTCATACCCTGAGGATTTCTGTGTCCATAAGAAAAAATCGAGGAATAAGAATAAGTGGAAGATTCTGGTCCTGCGGTTTTAATAAAAGGGTTATTAGCGGGAATACTACCGTCACTTTTTATCCGATGGATTTTCCCCAGATCATTGTCTTTTATCTGTTGTGGATTTTCTTTTTCATTGCCACGCTCCCCAACTGAGAAATACAAATAACCATCCTTACCAAACTGCATTCTGGAGCCATAATGGTGTTGGGTTCTCGAGTAAGGTTCTGCTACAAAAATATCCTTTTGCTCTGTTAATGCATTTCCCACAAGTTTTGCCTTCATGATCGCAGTTGTTGCCAAAGTAGCGCCGCCCTCATTTTTAAACTTAGAATAAGAAAGGTATATCGTATTGTTTGATGCAAAATCCGGATCAAGTATTACATCCATTAAACCTCCTTGTCCACGGGCCAAAACCTGCGGAGCACCGCTTATAGCCTGAAGGGACTTATTCTTTACCCTATAGAATTTACCACTTCTGTCAGTAGCCAGGATTTCATTGTCCGGTAAAAACGCAATACCCCAGGGAACATCCAGTCCTTCACCAACAAGTTCCAGTTTGATGGTCATGGCCTCGGTTTTAAAAATGTCAGACTTAGGCCTGTCGTTCGAGGTATACTTTCCAACATTTTTTATCCCTGTAAGGATATAATCAGCCAGCGCATTTATTTCCTTATCAGTCATGCTCTCTCCAAAAGAAGGCATACCTTCGTCTGCATATCCACTCTTAATGGCCTTAAATAAATCTTCTTTTTTATTACCATGCTTCCAGCTACGGTCTACGAACATATCCATTTTTTCCCCATGGCAACCGGCACAGTATGTCTTGTAATTCGTAGCGGCATCTTTAACCAAAGGCTGCTTTCTTCCAACATTGAAACTCATACAAACAGCTACAATCGCAGTCAGCACGACTAGAATTCCTAAATTTTTACGCATAAAATCTCATTTGTAGCATGAAAATACGATTTATCAGTTACAAAAAACCTTTTCACAAGTAATATAATTGATATCAATTTCAGCCGTACTCAAATCACATTCTATAATTCAATTTTTACATTCAGGTTTGCTAAATCGAGTTAATTATCTGTTTATTTGTATTTAGTATTTCAACACACACAAATTGAAACTTTCATGATTATTTTACTTAGCATATTAAACGCTATTTTTTGCATTGCATTCGTTGCTTTTGCTTACCTGAACTTAAATGATGTTGACCCGTGGCTTTGGGTACCTATTTATATGGTGGCTGCCATTTGTTGTGGATTTGCCATTTTTAATCAATTTTACCCTAAAATCTACTTAGGAGCCATATCTTTCTATCTTATTTATGCGATCATTTTATTCTTCGCTAAAGATGGGGTGCGGGATTGGATTTCAAAATACAGAAGACCAAGTCTTGTAGAAAGTATGCAGGCGACTAAACCGTATATCGAAAAAACCAGGGAGTTTTTTGGTTTGCTGATCATCAGTGCCGCACTTGCCATCAATTATTTTGTGGCTATCAATTTGTAAAACATGTCTTTAACAGATAAACAGGTAATAAAAGACCTGGATCATATTTTTCTTCAAATCATCAGCCGCCAGCTTTCTGCCGAAGCGCTGACTTGGCTCAAGGCTAAAGCTGAACTGGTAAAAAATGAGGAAAAATCCATCCAGCTCAACATGGCATTTGCCCATCTACCCAGGTTTTCTTCAAAAGCCGCTATAAACATTGAACCGGAAGAAAGTAAAGCCATTGCACAATTGCTTCCCGGATTTAAGATTACACATTGGGCACTGGATAGACTTTGCCGGGTATGGCTGCTGATGCAAGTACCGGCAGATCATCAGGATGTTTATTTCAAAAAGATAAACGGTCTTTTTACGGCATCCGAGATGAATGAGCAAATAGCGCTGTATTCCGCACTCGCTTTATTTCACTATCCTGAAATATGGGTTTCAAGATGTGAAGAAGGGATTAGAAGTAATATAGGGACCGTGTTAGAAGCCATTATGTATCACAACCCTTATCCCGCAGCATTTTTATCTGAGGCTGCGTGGAACCAACTCATATTGAAAGCATTTTTTACAGAAAAAGATGTCAATCTTATTGTTGGCCTCCACGAAAGGCTAAACAAAGCTCTGGCTGACACCTTAAATGATTATGTTCAGGAACGTCTTGCGGCGCACAGAACAGTATTGCCAGAGATCTATAAACTTATTGAAGAAACAAAAGAGAAAATATAAAGAACGAATTATGTGCTGTAACGAGAATTTTCAGGAAAGAAATGAAGGAGAAAAAATCCAAACCGTCCTTGATCTGAATGACATCAGCGGAATGAAGTTTTTCGATCCGCATGTCCACATGACCTCACGTACTACGGATGATTACCAGGCAATGGCCGATGCAGGTATCGTAGCGCTCATTGAACCCGCATTCTGGCTTGGACAACCACGTACAGGGGTAGATAGTTTTACAGATTACTATAGCAGTTTAATCGGATGGGAAAGATTCAGGTCTTCGCAATTCGGGATCAAGCATTACTGTACTATAGGGCTAAATTCCCGTGAAGCCAACAATGAAAAATTAGCGGAACAGGTGATGGAAATCCTTCCCCAGTTCATTTTTAAAGAAGGCGTGGTTGGTATAGGCGAAATCGGATTTGATGATCAGACTGCCGCAGAAGAAAAATATTACCGACTACAACTAGCCCTGGCCCTTGAGGCGGGATTACCGGTGCAGATCCACACTCCTCACAGAGATAAGAAAAAAGGAACCCAGCGCAGCATGGATATTGCCATTGAGCAAGGGCTCGCTCCGCACATGGTGATCGTTGACCACAACAATGAGGAAACGGTAAAGGAAGTTTTAGACAGGGGCTTTTGGGCGGCATTTACCATTTATCCTTTTACCAAAATGGGCAATGAACGCATGGTCGAGGTTGTAAAACAATATGGCTCAGAAAGAATCATGATCAATTCGGCTGCAGACTGGGGCATCAGTGATCCCCTGGCCGTTCCAAAAACAGCTGCGCTCATGAAAAAATCAGGCATTAGTATAAAAGATATCGAACTGGTTACTTACCGCAATGCGATTACCGCATTTGCACAAAGTGGCCAGATTGATGAGCAGGATTTCCTGACAGTTAAAACTATCGACCAAAGCCAGAAATTTGAAAGCAATTCCATACTAAGGGGCGGACAACAACCAAGAATAGATAAAAACTCTATTATTATTTCCTAGCCGTGAAGAAATTAATCGGATATCTTAGACTAATGAGACCGGCCAATGTGGTTACTGCTGTTGCCGATGTATTGGCAGGAATGGCTATTGCTGGATATTTTACTGAAATTATCCCTGGCTGGCATACAACAATCAATACTACACCATATTTATTACCCGCTATTCTGCTCTGCATATCCACTATAGGGCTTTACAGCGGGGGAATCATCCTGAATGATGTTTTTGATGCAGAGCTCGATGCGAAAGAACGACCAGAACGCCCGATACCAAGTGGATTGATCTCTAAAAAGGCAGCCACAATTTTTGGAGGTGTCTTCTTTTTTATAGGGATTTTTACAGCTGGCCTTTATAGTAAAGAATCACAATATCTTGCCGGCGCCATCATGATATCCTGTTTGGTGTACGACAAATTCCTGAAACACAGCTCAATATTCGGCCCCTTGAATATGGGTTTATGCCGGGGTTTAAACCTTTTATTAGGAGTGAGTATCATAGGGCCTGCTATTCAGCAATGGTGGTTCCTCGCATTTGTTCCTATCATTTATATTGCATCCATCACCATGATCAGCAGAGGCGAAGTTCATGGAGGGAGCAAGAAAATGCTGTATTTCGGAGGCTTGTTATATGCTGTAGTAATTTCCTGTATCCTCACATTTGCTTATACAAAGGATAATCTTCTCCCCACTTTAATATTTGTTTTACCATTTGCCTTTATGATTTTTATGCCGCTGCTCAAGGCCATAAAAACTCCAATTGGATCCAATATCGGCAAAGCCGTAAAAGCAGGGGTAATAGCCCTGATCCTAATGAATGCAGCATGGGCAAGCGCTTTTGGCGTATGGCATGTTGCTGTTTTCATTGTTGTTTTATTACCAGTATCATTATTACTGGGTAAGGCTTTTGCCGTTACCTAGTCAAGCATTTTAGTATATGAGTCATTTAGAACAATCGTTCAGTGTAAAATTTGAATATAAAATATTTTTCACCAGTTCACTTTTCGATACCGGCAATCCGATCTTCAGCGATTTCTTTAAAGGACGACCATCGGAGTCAGTCCGCAAAATATTCTTTGTCGTAGACCAGGGAGTTGCTGATACACATTCCGATCTTTTAGAAAAGATCAAAACCTACTTCGCACAACACCAGGATGTGCAGCTGGTAGAGAACATACTTATTGTACCAGGTGGTGAAGCATCAAAAAACGACCCTTTATTGTTCGATCAGATTGTGGAAGCAGTAAACACCTACGGTATCGACCGTCACTCTTACATTGCCGCCATAGGCGGAGGAGCTGTACTTGATCTGGTTGGCTATGCTGCTGCAGTTTCCCATCGGGGAATAAAACACATCCGAATTCCCACAACGGTACTTTCGCAAAATGATTCCGGAATAGGAGTTAAAAACGGCATCAACTACAAAGGCAAAAAGAATTTCCTGGGCACATTTGCACCCCCGACCGCTGTATTTAATGATGATGAATTTCTGACCACACTGACCGACAGAGATTACCGTTCCGGAATTTCTGAGGCTATAAAAGTTGCGTTGATTAAAGATCCTGAATTCTTTTACTGGATTGAAAAGCATACGCAACAACTCGTTCAGCGTGATACAGACACCATGAACTATCTGATCAAACATTGTGCACAGCTGCATTTAAATCACATTGGCGGCGATGATCCTTTTGAAACAGGCTCAGCCAGACCTCTGGACTTTGGGCATTGGAGTGCACACAAATTAGAACAACTCAGCAATTTTGAAGTATTGCACGGTGAGGCTGTGGCCATGGGTATTGCATTAGACAGCACCTACTCCTTCTTAAAAGGCATGCTTACAGAAGAAAAGCTATTGAAGATCTTAAATGTCCTGGCCGCATTGTCATTCAGCATTTCAGACCCTATCATACAGATTAATGACAAACATTCCCCTATCCTACGGGGCTTGTCAGAATTCCAGGAACACCTGGGAGGTTTATTGACCATCACCCTATTAACCGATATTGGTACCGGAAAAGAAGTGCATGAAATGGACTATGAACTACTCATTAAAGCAAGTGCATACGTAACTGCATTTACGCAACATTACACAGATACCATCAAACAGTAATTATGAAGGTAAATACAGGTCACTTAACTTATTGTACAAATATTCATGCCGGCAAAAACTGGGATGAGGATTTTAATGCGCTAAAACAAAACTTCCCCATAGTCAAGCAAAATGTGGCTCCCACCGAGGCATTAGGTTTGGGCTTGAGGTTATCTCATGCAGCCAGTCTGCAGCTACAAAATGCTGCTGAACTTGAGCTTTTCAAACAATGGCTTCAAGAAAATGATGCCTATGTTTTTACCATGAACGGATTCCCATATGGCGATTTCCATCATACAATAGTTAAGGCAGATGTGCATGCGCCTGACTGGACTACAGACGACCGTAAGGATTATACCATCAGGCTATTTCATATCCTCAAATCTCTTGTACCAGAAGGAATGGACGGCGGAATTTCTACCTCTCCGTTAAGTTACAGGCACTGGTTTAAAACCCCTCAGGCATTAAAAGAAGCAACAGAAAAAGCTACTTTGAATATCATTGAAGTCATCAAGTTACTCGCTGCAATTAAATATGAGCAAGGCCTGTTACTGCATTTAGACATAGAACCAGAACCGGACGGCATACTGGAAACCGGCAGGGAATTCATAGACTGGTTTGAGCAATACCTCTTACCTATTGGAATCCCGGAAATTAAAAATTTCTTCAGCACAACGGATCAGGAAGCTGAAGCGATCATCAAACAGCATCTTTGTCTTTGTTACGATGTTTGTCATTTTGCCATAGGCTACGAAGACCACGAGGCTGTATTGGCCGAATTGGAACATAAGAATATCCGTGTAGGCAAAATCCAGATCAGTGCAGCTTTAAAAGCAAACCTAAATGGATCAGCAGAAAAAAAGCAGCAGATCAGGCAAAGCTTCAATACATTTAATGAACCGACCTACCTTCACCAGGTAGTCGCGCTTCAAAACAACGGTGATGTAAAACGCTATCAGGACCTACCCGAAGCATTGGATGATTTTGAAAACAAAGATACAAAAGAATGGAGGGCACATTTTCATGTTCCCATTTCAATTCAGGATATAGGTCTTCTGCAATCTACACAGAGTGATATCAATACCGTACTTGAACTGCAAAAAGCCAGACCTTTTACCAATCACCTTGAAGTAGAGACCTATACCTGGGAAGTTTTACCCGAACAATTGAAATTACCGATAGCTCAGTCGATCAGCAATGAACTGAACTGGGTGATAGATACATTAGCATAAAAATGAGTTAAGATGAAGAAAACTGTAGTTATAGACGTTGTAGGATTATCGGCTAACCTGATTGGTCAGCATACCCCATTTCTTGAAAAATATATAAAAGATAAAAATCTGGGCAAAATAACCCCTATGTTACCTGCGGTAACTACAGCCGTTCAATCTACATACTTAACAGGGAAATGGCCATCTGAACATGGCATCGTTGGCAACGGCTGGTATGACAATACCGATGCTGAGATCAAATTCTGGAAACAATCCAATAAACTGGTACAGGCAGATAAAATCTGGGACAAGGCCAAAAAGGCAGACCCTAACTTTACCTGCTCCAATATGTTCTGGTGGTACAATATGTATTCCAATGCAGATTATTCCGCTACACCACGTCCAAATTACCTGGCCGACGGCAGGAAGACGCCCGATTTCTATTCGCATCCCGCTGAATTGCGTGATACGCTAAAGGAAAAACTGGGTGAATTCCCACTGTTTCAGTTCTGGGGACCAGGCGCCAATATTAAATCTACACGCTGGATTGCTGATGCCACCATGGCTACAGATGAGCTGCACGACCCAACCTTAACCTTAGTCTACCTGCCTCATCTGGACTATTGCCTGCAAAAATTCGGGAACGACTTCTCTAAGATCAGTAAAGAGCTTGGGGAAATTGATGAAGTAGTAAAAGATCTTGTCAATTTCTATGAAAAGAAAAATGCCAATATCATTATACTATCGGAATATGGAATCGCTCCGGTGAGTAAGCCCGTACACCTAAACCGTATTTTCAGAGAAAAAGGATTACTTCAGATCCGGGTAGAGCGGGGGCTCGAATTGCTGGATGCGGGTGCTTCCAAAGCATTTGTCGTGGCGGATCACCAGATCGCCCACATTTACATCAACGATCCTTCGGTAACCGCTCAGGTAAAAAACATCCTTGAAAATACGCCTGGCATTGCACTAATCCTGGACGAAGAAGGAAAGAAAAAACACCACATCAACCATGAAAGAGCAGGTGATTTCGTAATATCTGCCGCTCCAGAACACTGGTTTACCTATTATTTCTGGCTGGATGATGCAAAAGCACCAGATTATGCAAGGTGTGTAGACATCCATAAAAAACCAGGTTATGATCCTGTTGAGATGTTCATGTCGTCCAAACCACGCGCGGCCTATAAGCTACTCAGAAAAAAAGCAGGGTTCAGGTATGTTATGGATGTAATTCCTCTGGATGCGACCTTAATCAAAGGTTCACACGGCAATATTGACACGCCAGATGAATTTCACCCGGTGTTGATTACAGACACGGGCCTCAACTCAAAAAACATAGAAGCCAACCAGGTATTTGATGTCATATGGAAAGCTTTGAATAGTTAAAATTATCCCTTTACATTTTCTTCAATTTTGCCTAAGTTTGGTTTACACACCAATAAACCAATATGGACTCGAGAAGAGAATTTCTTAAAAAAGCAGCCCTGTTATCGGGTGCAGCTACGCTCCCAAATGTGATCCCTATGTCTATTCAAAAGGCAATGGCCATCAGTGCAGATCCGGGATCTACATTTTATGATGCAGAGCATGTAGTTTTTCTAATGCAGGAAAACCGTTCATTTGACCACATGTTCGGAAAACTGAAAGGCGTAAGGGGATTCAATGATCCACGTGCTTTTACGCTGCCTGACAAAAACAAGGTATGGCTGCAGAAAGATAACGCCGGAAAAACTTACGCACCATTCCATGTAGACATCAATAAAACCAAAATCACCTGGCAGGGTGGCCTTCCCCATTCCTGGTCTGACCAGGTTGCTGCCCGCAACAATGGCAAATATGATAAATGGGTGCCTGTTAAATCGCTAATGTGCCTTGGTTATTACGACAGGACTGACGTTCCGTTTTACTATTCAATGGCTGATGCCTTTACCATCTGTGACCATAATTTCTGCTCTTCGCTAACCGGAACTACGCCAAACCGTTTGTTCTTCTGGACGGGAAATATCCGGCCGGAACTCAACGGAACTTCAGTAGCAGCAGTAAGTAATTCTCAGGCTGAATCCAGAGGGGATACTTATGTAGACTGGGAAACTTTTCCCGAGATACTGGAAGACAATGGGATCGACTGGAAAATCTATCAAAATGAAATATGGTCAGCAGATCTTCCAGGAGATACGGTGGATGATTGGTTGGGCAATTACGGAGACAATGCCATTGAGTATGTAAAACGATACAATGTTAAGCTCTCTGCCTATTTCCGTAAGAATGGTGACATTACAGGAAAAACCAAGCTGACCGCAGCCGAAGTAACAGAAAAATACAATAAACTCTCACAAAGGGAGAAAAACCTGATTGATAAAGCTTTCGCAAGTAACATCAACGCCCCGTTCAATTACCTAGAACTGGCACCATTTACATTTACTGATGATCAGGGTAAAGAACAAACTTTAAACATCCCTAAAAACGATATATTCCACCAGTTCAGGTCTGATGTAGACAATGGAAAATTGCCAACCGTATCCTGGCTGGTAGCTCCTCAAAGATTCTCCGACCACACCAGTTCCCCACTCTACGGAACATGGTATGTATCAGAAGCCATAGAAATTCTGACTAAAAACCCTGAAGTATGGAAGAAAACAATTTTTGTACTTACTTACGATGAGAACGATGGCTATTTTGACCATATCCCTCCCTATGTAGTACCTAAACCGAATGATCCGGAAGCAGGCAAGGTTTCTAACAATATTGATGTAGCCTCAGATTACGAAAACAAAAAAGGCAGTCCTATTGGCTTAGGCTATCGTGTACCAATGGTGGTGGCTTCTCCCTGGAGTAAAGGAGGGTATGTAAACTCACAGGTTTTTGACCATACTTCCTGCCTGATGTTCCTTGAAAATTTCCTGAGCAAAAAAACAGGAAAGAAGATCAGAAGCAGCCAGATCAGCAGCTGGAGAAGAGCCATCTGCGGAGACCTTACTTCAGTATTCAGGCCTGCAGCGGACATCCCGGCAGTAGTTCCTCCCCTATTGAAGAAAGAAACAACGATAGTCAATATTCAGAATGCAAGAAACAAGCCTGCACAATTAAAACCTGATGCACTGTCACAATCGGAGATCAATAAGATCAATAAAGGCTTGGGCATTCAGGAAAAAGGCACCAGCAAAGCCTGTGCATTGCCATATCAGCTCTTTGCTGAAGGCAATTTATCTTCCGATAAAAACAGTATAGCGCTTCATTTTGAATCGGGGGAAGGAAATTTCGGACAAAAAAGCATTCCTTGTGGTGCTCCATTTAATGTTTACACCAAAACCCTCTACAAAGGGGCAGCGGGCAAAACATGGGCGTACGCGGTAAGCAGTGGCGACCAGATCTCTGATCAGTTGAAAATTGATGATTTTGAGAATGGTAAATACAACATCTGCATCACCGGGCCAAATGGGTTCTACCGTGAATTTAACGGCAGTAAAAATGAACCCGCACTTCATGTAAGCTGTCTATATGAGTCAAAGGGATTTTTAAGCAAAAAGCCGAGTGGAAATCTGGTCATTGCACTTGAAAACAAGGACGATAAAGACCTCGAGATTTTAATCACAGACAATGCCTACAAAAGCACTGAACAGCTCACAATTGCATTAAAAGCAAAAAGTAAAACGAGCCTGCCGATTGACCTTCAAAAGAATTCCGGATGGTACGATTTGAGGGTGACCATTAAAGGAGATCCTTCTTTTAATAAGCAATATGCCGGTCATGCCGAAAACGGAAATGATTCTATTACCGATCCTTACATGGGTGGGGTTATATAAGTCTATTAAAGTGGCGATTCATCAGTCGCCACTTTCTTCTCATTTTCTGATAGCTCTTCTTCTTGTTTCTCCGGATCCAGCTCTATCTCTCCCTGTTTATTCGGCTTCGCAAAAATTATAGGAAAGAGAAACATCAATGCTCCTGTAATGAATAAAATTCCGGCCAATGACAGCAAATAATTACTGGACTCGATCTTATTTACACTCATTATCTTATAGCCAATCAACGCCAAAATACCCAGTATAAAGGCGATTACTGCTTTTTGAAGTTTTAAAATCTTGATCATAACAAGAGGCTTTTAGATTGACGGATTTAGAGCTATCAGCAAAAATCAATCCATTAAAGTTTGCGTTTGTTACTTCATATACTTCCAGAATCTAGCTTTGCCTTCCGCTATCCACTCCAATGCTTCATCTATTCTTTTCTGCCTGGTAGCTTCTGTTTTGGCTTCGCTGATCCAGGCAATATATTCCTTACGGAAAGAGTCTGACCTGGCATCAAAGATTTGTTTTGCCTGTGGATTTTGCTCCAACTGCGCTAAAAAATAATCAGGTGTTTCTAAAACCTTAGGCTTCTCAGATTTTGGAGTTACCACTTTAATGCCTTGTTCGTTGAGTTTCATTGCCTCTGCAATGAAGCTAATAAATTCTTCATCCGAAGGAAGTTGTGAGAACTGACTGATTTTACCGAGAAAACGCTGCGCGGCCTTCAGATCTTTATTCGCTTTTAGCCTGGCATCAGACATTAGTTCTCCCTTCAGGAATGTGAAAGCACAGTGATTCTTATAAGAAGCCATCACGCACATAAACTGTTCCTTATAATCAAAATGCGGAAAACCCCATTTTATAGCCTCTTTTACCTCCGGACAGGCATTGTGGACAAGCTGGCGCCAATGCTTTAAAATTGGCTTTGCAAACTCTTCGGATTTTGCAATGTATTCGTCGACCGCTGGATTGAACTTTGACATAATGATATAGCTCAGATTAATACCTTAAACTTACAAGACCTCATTCGCTTGTGCAAATATATTTGAAATACTGTGTTGTACTTACCAAATCTGTCTGCTCATTGCCTGTAACTCAACAAGCAAAGGAAAATCAGCCACATCATAATCCACCCTCCCATTAGTACCATTGATAAAATCACCAGGTAAATAAACGTCTAAACATACACCTACGATTGATATCGCGCGGCTAAAGATCTTCGTAAAAGCAGTACCATCCTCTCCTTGGAGCAAGGCAGTCAGTTCCTGATCGATATATGCTATAAACAGCCATGATGTATTACCCCGTTACTTTAAAGTTAAGCTATTTCTCTTACAAAATTCATATAAGTTCTTACATATAAACCAACTACAGTAAGAAATAAACCTTAATTCCCCTTGCTAAAATGGTTAGAATATTTAAAATTAGTGTTTTTGCAACCGCTCCCAAAATTGGGAGCGGTTGCAAAATGATTTTTTAGCGATTTACTTTTCATTTAACAGAGTCGTGGTTTAAGTTTATACTGAAAACCAAATATAAACCAGATGACATATTGATGTTGTTGGCTTATAGATCGTAAACCTTTTATTCACCAAAACAAAAAATATGGACAAAAATATACTAACCATCATTTAGCCCATAATTAATGGGACTTTTAATATAACCTTTTGTCTTCCGTGCAAAAAAATAACCAAATTAAACTTAAAGTAATGATAAAAAACATTAACCGTGTTAGGTATTTACCTAAATGCCAATACTTTATGGCAAAAATAATTTTACCATGTTTTGTATGCGCAATTATTGCAGAACCTTTTGCATCAAAAGCCTTAACATACAATAAAATCACAAAAAATGTAAGCTTCTTGAATACTGTTAAATTTGATCTTATAAGAGGTAAAATAACAGATATTAGCGGGTCGCCTATTCCTGGCGCAACAATTACAGAAAAAGGCACAAAAAATGGTACAACATCAGATGAGAAAGGGGCATTTTCCATAAATCTGAGTAATAATAATGCTGTTATCGTAATTTCTATGATTGGCTATGAGTCATTTGAAATTGTGGCAAGTGCTATTCAGAATGGTGTCATAAAACTCACCGAATCGAATAGGCAATTAAATGAAGTAGTGGTAACCGCTTACGGAAAAGTTAAAAAGAAAAACCTAACTGACGCCGTTGCCTCTATTGATGGTAAAACTTTACAGGATAGGCCTTTAAAATCCCTTGCTGAGGGTTTAAAAGGTATTTCTCCAGGATTAAATATCACAATAGCAAGTGGCGCGCCAGAAGCAAGTCCTTCTCTAAATATTAGAGGATTTACGTCAATGAACTCAACAGGAGGACCTTTGGTCTTGGTCGATGGTGTGGAACGCCGGATATCAGATGTGAACCCGAACGATGTAGAATCTATCTCTGTTTTAAAAGATGGCGCGTCAACTATTATCTATGGATCTCGGGCACCTTACGGGATAATTTTAATCACTACCAAAAGCGGAAGTAGTGGTAAAATGGCTGTAAACTATAGTTCTAATTATAAATTTTCTACATCGGCTATGATGCCCGAGCTTCCCAGCACTTATGATTGGGCAACTTATTTAAACCAGATAGCGCTATCGGCTGCCACAGGTACGGGTACTAAAATAGTCGACGATTTAACTTTAGAGAGGATAAAGGCACATGCTGCGGGCGACTACACGAATCCTGTGTTTGCAGGCCTGGATATGAAATACGTAATCAATGGCTCGTTCCCAATTGCCAATGGTTATAGCAGGTATAACAGCTTTGGCACGGATGATTATAATGCGGCTTATTTTAAAACTGCAGTACCTGCTACCGATCAAAATTTAAGTTTCTCCGGCGGTAGCGATCGTATTAAATATTATGTAGGCTTGGGTTATAATAATACTGCTGGGGTACTAAAACCGGTAGATAATTACTATAAAAGATACAATGGATTAAGCAAGTTGCAGTTTAAAGCAACCGATTGGTTAGATTTAGATGCAAGCTTTAATTATGGCCGTGCAAGTACTTTAGGTCCTAATATAATGGGACAGGGCAATAATTATAATACCTTTTTCTCTTTCTTGGGTCGTGAGTTTCTTAATAACCCGCTCCGTAACCCTGATAAGCCTGCTTATTATAGCTCACCTGTTTATCTTTCTTCTATCATTGGCGGTACTGTCGCCTCTACCAGTAACGATTTGACATTTACCGGAGGCTTTAACTTAAGACCAATAGCAGGCCTTACCATTATCGGCAATTATAATTTTAGAAACAATTCTTTCTTCAATGAAACAGCACAAAAAGTTGTATACTCTTATAATCCAGATGGTACCATAACCAATGGATTTAGAAGTGCGGCAAATAGTATGGAAAGCAAAAGTTATGGCACTACAGATTATAATTTTGGTAAACTTTCCGCTGAATATGCCAAAACATTAGCCGATGCCCATCATTTCCTCATACAGGTGGGGGCACAGGCAGAAAGCAACCAGTATAAACAATTAGATGGTAGTGGACAAAACTTTTTTGCACAAGATAATGTTAACTCCATAAGAACAACGGCGGGCCCATTTAACGCCAATGATGTTTTAAACCATTGGTCTACAATAGGTTATTATGGATTAATTACTTACGATTTTAAAGAAAGATACTTACTTAAGTTGGCCGCTCGTACAGATGCCAGTTCGAGGTTTGCACCACAATCAAGATGGGGATATTTCCCTTCTGTTTCTGCTGGATGGAATGTATCCAACGAAAATTTCTGGAAATTTAAAGATTATGTATCGCAGTTTAAAATTAGGGCATCATGGTCTAAAACCGGTGATCAAAGTTCACAGGGTAACTTATACGCCTATTTACCTACTATGCCCTCTGCTACAAGTACCAGAACTCTTTTGGGAGGCAGCTTAATAAATTATTTAAATCCATCAAGCTTGGTAAGCAGCACGTTAACCTGGACTAAACCGGCTATGTTAGATTTTGGTTTCGATTTAACTGCCTTAAAAAACAGGTTGACTATAACCTATGATTGGTATCAGCGTACTGTTTATGATCAGGCAGATCAGCCTAAACCATTGCCCCAAACATTGGGAACGAGTTCGCCACCCGAAAATACTGCGACATCAGAAACCCGTGGATGGGAAATAAATGTAAGCTGGAACGATAAATTTAATCTTGCAGGCAAAACAGCCAACTACGGGCTATCATTTTTAATGAGTGATTATATTGGTTATGTCGTTAAGTATAACTTAAATCCAACAGGAAGCAGAAGCGTTCTTACTCCAGGGGTACTATTTGGGCAAAATTTAGTATACACCAGCCAAGGCATTGTACAAAATACTGCCGGATTAAATGGGAAAGTATTTAACGGAAGCTATGGTTACCCCGGCTACATTACCTATGCCGATTTAAATGGAGATGGTTTTATTAATGCTGGTACCGCTGGAGCCTGGTCAAGTCTTGGTGATCAAAAAACCGATGGCTTTAATTATCCACGTAAAAGCTATTCGATATTACCCTCCTTCTCTTGGAACAATTTTTCGGTATCTGCCATTTTTGAGGGCGTAATGCAATGGAAACAATATGTAAACAACGAGCTGGTTTTTGGTCAGCAGGGGCAGTTTTTTTCTCCGTTCTATAAACAAACAATCGAAAAAGGATTTTGGAATACAGATAACACCGGTGCATTTTTCCCTGCGGTGGGCCAGGTGCCAGCCATTAATGATCAATATATGTTAAACTTAGCACACCTGCGTGTAAGGAATGTAACCTTGGGTTATAACCTGCCGGATAAGTGGCTGCAAAAAATAAAACTGCAAAAAGTTAATGTGTATTTAAGCGGCGAAAATCTTGGCTTTATTTACAACAAAGCCTTTGTCAAATATGATCCGGCATTACTTTCTGCATCGGGTGGTATTGGTTATCCGCCTATGAGAACCTATTCGTTAGGATTGAACGTTTCGCTGTAAGTATCCGCAATTTAAGTTAACCAAAAAAATAAAATGATGAAATATAAATACATATCAAGAAGCACGGGTTACATGTGCCTGCTATGCGTAGCTTTGCTTAGCGCTTGTAAAAAAGATTTTTTAGATAAGCTGCCACAAGATGCAATTTCTCCGGATGTTTTTTTTAATACCGCATCGGACATTAAAACTTATGTAAACTCGATGTACGAAACGCGTACACCTTTTTATGTATTTAATGTAAATCCGGATAATTCACGGTTGGATTTAGGTTCGGATATATTGATCGATGGTGTTACCGTTACTGCATCTTTAAACCAGGCGAGTGCTACAGGTATTGCTGGTCTTGAATCGGTTGAGGATGCCTGGAGAATTGGTTACGCAAACATTAGGCAAGACAACTATCTTTTTAAAAATGCCACAGGTAAGGTACAAAACACTCCCGCCGCCAATCATTTTATGGGCGAAGGTTACTTTTTTAGGGCATTAGATTACTTTAACTTGCTTAAGCGATTTGGCGATGTACCTATTATTACCGATTTGGCTACCGATAATGATGCAGCAAATTTATATAAGCTTCGCCAATCGCGTAATGAGGTTGCTAAACAAATTATTAAAGATTTAGATTCGGCCATTAAAAAACTGTATTGGAAAGGACAGGGAGAAGCCGTCGCTGGTCGCATTAACAAAGAGGCTGCCATTGTATTTAAAAGCAGAGTAGCCTTGTACGAGGGCACCTGGGAATATTACCACGGCCTTCGCAATACCCCTTTTGCTGTATCGGGAAAAGATGGCAAAGAGTTTTTAGCATTGATAGAACCTGCGATGCAAGAACTGATTACTTACCAGGGAACCCGCATATTTAGAACCGGCAACGAGCCATATAACAGACTGTTTGCCCAAAATGATATGGCTACCGTAGACGGTGTTTTTTGGTACCGTGCTTATGATGGTGTAAAACTCGCTTCAAGTAATAATTTCTATTTAAAAACCAACGATAACGGCCCTTCTATTACGGATCATTTGGTAGACATGTACCTTAATAAAGATGGTTCGCCACAAAGTCTAACCACGCCTTACAGTCAATTAAATACACTTTCGAGCCAGCTAGATCCTCGTTTTAGACAAACTATTTTTACTCCTGATCGTGGGCCGTATGGCAAAATACCTGGTAGAGAATTTGGCTCGCAAAACCTAAGGTATGCTCTTCCTGCATTGATGTTATCACAGCCTGGTATTACAAGTACAGGATATCGTACTTATAAGGGTGTAGTATTAAACGCTGCAGAAGTATATAAGGGAGAAACGGATGATATTTTTATCAGATATGAAGAAGGCTTGTTGGCATTGGCCGAAGCTAAGGCCATTTTGGGTACTGTTACCCAGGCCGACCTTGATAAAACTGTTAACGTAATTCGTGCCCGCGTAGCTATGACACCGATGAGTTTAACTACCGTACAAGGGTTTCCATCATCAGCCTACCGCGAGGATTTGGGTTTCACCTTAGGCGCACCTAATATTGTAAACGAAATACGACGCGAACGCACTGTAGAATTTGCTCTGGAAGGTCATCGTTTAGATGATATTAAACGCTGGGCTGTATATGATAAAGTGATAAATGGCTATGTACCAAAAGGCGCACAACTGCAGGAATTTTTAGATTACTTTAATACACCAAGCAACTTAACCGCCGATGGATTCGCAATTAATGGTGTTAATTTTCCATTATTAATAACTACAGGTGCCAATGTAAACGTGAATGCTTTTGCTAGTAGCGGCCGCATTAATCCTTACTTTAAATCATCGCAGTTTCAAACAGCAACATCCACTGGTTTTTATATTAACCCGGGCAGAGATTACCTCACTTTTGTGCCATTGTCGCAAATACAGCTTTATAAGGCAGCTAACGTAAGGCTTACACAAAACCCAGGATGGAATTAATATGATTACATTAAATATAAGAAAGATGAAAAATATAAAAATAATATTGGCGGCCTTTTTAATGTTGGGAAGCTTAAGCTCTTGCATTAAACAAAGGATAGAACCTGATTTTTCGATTTATGGCGATAAGGCTTTTATTACAGGGGTAACCACTTTTGATTACCGTACAGTAACCCGAAAGCTGAATTACAATGAAGAGGTTACCGGCTACGAAGTACGTGCGGTAAACAATACCGTAACGATTGATAATGTAAATTTTAAAATTAATATTTTGGTAGCAAAAATAGCCCCAGCTACCGTAACAGCAGCAAATCCACAGGTAGACTTAGCTAAAGTGGGCATTCGTTTAGTAAATCAGGGAACTAAGATAGAACCATTAAATAGCGCTCCAACTGCTGGTATAATTGCCGATTTTTCTAAAGGGCCTTACGTTTACAGAATTTACTCTGCTGATGGTAGTGTTAGAGACTGGACTTTAACATTCGCTATTACACCTTAATTAAATAACGTCAACCCCGGTTAATAAAAAAGTATTATTTGCACGATCTTATGCTTAACACCCTCCAATTATTGAAGTGTAAAAATCTACACCAGGCTATTCTCAGTTGTTTATTGCTAAACAGCACGATTTCGTATGCGCAAACACCAACTACTACAGCTATACCAGAGACACTAAATAAAACGCAGTATCAACTATTGTTTAAAGATGACTTTGACGGAACAGGTACTCCATCTCCAGCAGACTGGTTATTAAGAAAAAACCACAAATTAGGTGGCTCCAGCGTTCCCGGAAATGTGCTACAAAAAGACGGTATCTTATCTGTTTTATTTACGCAGGACAGCACCGCCTCAGGTGATGAAAAATTTAAAGGAGGAGGCATTGTTTCGGCCCACAATTTTGGCTACGGTTATTATGAGGCGAAAGTAAAGTTATATGGTGGAAAACCGGAATTATCAGGCTTTCATCAATCTTTCTGGTCCATGGGGCTTACCGGTACAAATGAGGCCGAAGGAGCAGGCATACGGCAACCGTTGGTTGAACAGGATAACTTTCCGCAAGAAAACCGGGTTCTGGAAATTGACGGTTTCGAAATGGATTCACGCGGCCATAAACTTGCGCAGAACTATCATATTTATACTCCAGTACATACAAGTGAACAGCCTAATCCAAAAGAGGTAGACAAGGATGTATCTAAATGGATCATCGTGGGTTACGAATGGTTGCCAGACCGAATTAATTTTTATTGTGATCATAAATTTATCGGGACAAAGTGGTTAAAAGGCAAGTGGCAGGTATATGCACCGCAAAATGTTTGGCTCACAGCTTTACCTATAGCAACGGATTGGTCTGGCCCCTTACTAGCGCCACCAATCGGTGCGGCGATGCAAGCAGACTATTTTAAGTTTTATGCTAAAAATATGGTCGGAGTAAATCGTATTGGCAATGCAGATTTTGAGCATCGTGTTTTAGGCGGCGACCCGAGCTACCCGGTAGCTTGGATTGTAGCCCGTACAAAAGGCAATGACACCAGCGCAGTTAAAGTAATAACAGATAGCACCAGTGCTAAAAACGGCAATCGGTTTTTGCAATTTCAGTCTGACAAAGAATTTAAAGCAACAGCCATGCAGGTTTTGCAATATATCCCTAATGGAAAATATGTCTTAACAGCGTGGGTAAAAAGTAGAGGCACAAAAAAGCAGGCAGAAATTACAGTCATCAGTGGTACAACAAAAAAGACAATTAAAGTTCCTGCTTACAAAAACTGGACAAAAGTATCCCTTAACCATGTTTCTGTACAAAATACAAAAGCGATTATAAAAATAACCACCACGGCAGGTGCCAATCAAAAGTTACAGGTTGATGGAGTAACATTTTCCGAAATGTAATGCAATTAATTTTCCCCTAAATCTATCTACAAATAAAAAATGATAAAATCTGGAGACAACAGACAACAAAATTTTCCACTAATAAAAATAGAAAGCGATTTAACCATCGTCGGTGGTGGCCTATCTGGCGTATGTGGGGCTATTACCGCAGCCCGACAAGGTTTAAAAGTGACCTTGGTGCAGGACCGCAGTGTATTAGGCGGCAATTCCAGTAGCGAGGTTAGGCTTTGGATACTAGGCGCTACATCGCATATGGGCAACAACAACCGCTGGGCACGTGAAGGTGGTGTTGTTGATGAGATTTTGGTTGAGAACACCTACCGAAATCCTGAAGGAAACCCCATTATTTACGATAGCATTTTGCTGGATAAAGTAGTTAGCGAACCTAACATTACGCTGTTGTTAAATACTGTGGTATACGAGATTGCAAAAAAAGATGTCACTACAATTGAAAGTGCTACCGCTTTTTGCAGCCAGAACCAAACTTCTTACACTTTAAAATCACCTTTATTTTGTGACGCCTCTGGCGATGGCATTATGGGTTTTTTAGCCGGTGCGGCTTTTAGGATGGGTGCCGAGAACAAGCAAGAATTTGGCGAACTGTTTGCCCCAGATAAAAGCTATGGTGAGCTTTTGGGCCATTCGCTTTACTTTTATTCTAAAGATACTGGCAGACCTGTAAAATATACTGCACCGGCGTTTGCCTTGGACGACATCACAAAAATCCCCCGTTTTAAAAGCTTTAATGCTAAAGAATATGGCTGTAAGTTGTGGTGGATAGAATACGGTGGCCGATTGGATACGATACACGAAACTGAAACGATAAAATGGGAATTATGGAAAATTGTATACGGCGTTTGGAACCACATTAAAAACTCAGGTCAGTTTCCCGAAGCGGAAAATTTAACTTTAGAGTGGGTAGGAATGATACCCGGCAAACGCGAAAGCAGGCGTTTCGAGGGAGATCACATGCTGATACAGCAAGACATTATTGAACAACGCCAACACGAGGATGCTGTCGCATTTGGCGGCTGGAGTGTTGATTTGCACCCTTCTGATGGTGTGTACTCTCCCCTGCCGGGATGTAACCAATGGCACAGTAAGGGCATCTATCAAATTCCTTACCGCACACTATATTCCAAAAACATCAGTAATTTGTTTTTGGCCGGACGTATCATCAGCGCATCTCACGTGGCTTTTGGTTCGTCACGGGTAATGGCCACAGGGGCTCATGTTGCTCAGGCTGTAGCTACAGCAGCAAGCATCTGTAAAAAAGAAAATTGTTTGCCTGCCGATGTTTTGGAACTGCAAAAAATGAACGCCCTGCAACAAAAGCTACTGGCAAACGGTCAATATATCCCAGGTATTGTAGTAAAAGAGGCTAATGATTTGGTACAGCAGGCAAAAATTGTTGCCAGTAGCGAATTGCAATTGCAACAAATTGCCGAAAATTTTGAAAACCAACCGCTTGAAATTGCAGTTGCGCAGTTATTACCATTAAAATCAGGCGCAATTACGCCAATACATTTTAAGGCATTTGCAGATGAAAAAACTGTTTTAAAAGCCGAAATCAGGATTTCTTCAAAAACAGGAAATTTTACACCTGATGTAATTTTGGACAGTTATACTTTCAATTTAAACCAGGGAGAAAATCAACTCAGTTTAAAAACAGATATATTGCTTACAGCAGATCAGTACATATTTATAGTATTGCACAAAAATCCCGCAGTAAAAATACCACGTAGCAAACAAATGTTTACGGGAATTTTATCAGTTTTCAATACGAGCAATCCGGCAGTATCAAACTATGGCAAGCAGGAAGCACCTGATGGCATTGGTATGGATAGTTTTGAGTTTTGGTGCCCACAGCGTAGACCTGCCGGGCACAATATCGCTTTGCAGTTAGAAAACCCAATAACAGCTTTTAGTGCTTATAATATTGCGAACGGCCTACCCCGGCCAAATACCGGAGCTAATGCCTGGGTAGCCGAACCCAATAGTAAAAACCCAACTATAAAAATAACATGGGATGAAGTAAAACAGCTAAAAAGAATAGTTTTGAGTTTCGATAGTGATTTTGATCATCCCATGGAAAGTGTGCTCATGACCCACCCCGAGACCGTAATGCCGTTTTGTGTGCGCAATTACAAAATTTACGATGATGCCGGTAACCTGTTGCAACAGAAAACTGGCAATTACCAAACCCGCAATGAAATTATTTTATCCAATGCGATAAGTACAAAATCAATTAACATCGAAGTAGAACACCCTTCGGCCAATGTGCCGGCTTCTATTTTCGAAGTTAGAATTTATGAAAATTAACTTAAATTATTCTCAGGACAGAAAATAAAATATATTGATGAAAATAGGAGTATCATTTATAGTAATAACGCTATTTAGTTTATGTAGCACTTTCGCCCAGTCCCCATTTGTAAAAAATATAAAGCGCATTGTCTTTTTGGGGAACAGCATTACCTATGGAGGAATGTATGTTGAGGATATAGAAGCCTATATGGTGCAACGGTATCCGGGGTATCATTTTGAATTTATTAATGTGGGGCTGGGCAGTGAAACAGTTTCGGGTTTAAGTGAAGAAGGGCATGCGGGTGGAAGATTCCCAAGGCCGGATCTGCACGAACGGCTAAGCCGGGTACTGGCTCAGACAAAACCTGATTTGGTTTTTGCCTGTTACGGAATAAATGATGGCATTTATAAACCTTTGAACGATGATCGTTCTAAAGCTTTCCGTGATGGTATTATTTGGTTACACAAACAACTGGATAGCGCCAAAGTAAAACGTATTATTCATATAACACCCATGGTGCACGATGATAAAAAATTACGTACAAATGGATATAATAAAGTGATGGATGCCTATTCCGACTGGTTGCTGGGGTATGGTAAAGCGCACAATTGGGAAGTGATAGATTTACATACAACGCTAACGAATTATCTTAATGAACAGATAGCCAGGGATAGCACATTTCGGCTAGCTGCTGACCAGATACATCCCAACGAAGAAGGACATTGGCAAATCGCTAAAATTATTTTGCAGGCTTTAAACCAACCCGTAAAAGAAGATCAAAAAGGCACACTGATGGCGACGGAAAAAGACAGGCAGCTATTTGAACTGGTGAAAGAAAGACAACGGCTTATGAAAGATGCCTGGCTTAATTCCACGGGACACAAACGACCCGACATGCCAGTGGGGCTTCCTTTAGCAGAGGCAAGACAGCGGTATGAAGAAATTGAAAAAAAGATCCGGACACTGCAGAAAAAATAAAATAGTTTAAACTACTAATTGAATAATGGATAAATACATTGATACATCGGTAATCGTCATCTTTTCGGTTTTCATCATGCTCATAGGGATTTCCTTTTCCCGTACCGGACGTAACCTCAAATCTTTTTTTGCAGGTGGCGAGGCCGTTCCATGGACTATTGGGGGCTTGTCGTTGTTCATGAGCTTTTTTTCCTCGGGCACTTTCGTAGCCTGGGGCTCCATTGCCTACAAGTATGGCTGGGTGGCCATCACCATACAATGGACCATGTGCATTGGTGGGCTGGTTACAGGTTATTTTTTGGCACCCCGATGGAAAGCCACGGGCAACCTTACCGCAGCGGAATTTATTCGCGAGCGTCTGGGTGGAAAGGTACAGCAAAGCTATATCTATATTTTTATGCTGGTGTCGCTGTTTATCAAAGGTTCAGTCCTCTATGCAGTATCTCGTTTGGTAGGCACTGCACTCGAATTTCCTCTAATCCCGGTAACCATTGCCCTGGGTATTTTAATGATTGCTTACACTGCGGTAGGCGGTTTATGGGCAGTAATGGTTACCGATATTTTACAGTTTGTTATTCTTACTGCTGCAGTACTGCTGATTATTCCATTGGCATTGGGCGAAGCCGGAGGTTTTACAAATTTCATCAACAAGGTGCCGGCCGATTTTTTTAAGCCTGTCAATGGCGAATATACCTGGGCCTTTATTATGGCTTTTGCCATCTACCATATTTTTTATATTGGTGGCAACTGGACATTTGTACAGCGTTACACCAGTGTTGAAACGCCAAAATCGGCATCGAAGGTAGCTTATCTCTTTGCCGGGTTGTATATTATCAGTCCTGTTTTGTGGATGTTGCCACCTATGGTCTACCAAACCATTAACCCATCACTTACCGGTATGGAAACTGAAAATGCCTATTTAATGGTTTGCCAAAAGGTATTGCCGGCAGGGCTGATGGGACTGATTTTAACAGGAATGTATTTTTCTACTTCAGCATCAGCCAATACAGCGCTGAATGTGGTTTCGGCGGTTTTTACAAACGATATTTATAAAGAAAAAATAAACCCGAAAGCCACCGATGAACAATTGATGAAAGTGGCCAGACGCTCATCATGGGCATTTGGCTTAGGAATGATCGGAGTTGCCCTGATTGTACCGCTGATTGGTGGATTGGTGGAGTTTACCCTGAGCGTGGGTGCTATTACTGGCGGACCTTTGCTGGCTCCGCCAATATGGGCATTGTTCAGTAAAAGATTGAGCGGAAAAGCTACTTTGTCCATAACGCTCATTTCGCTAGCCGCCAACCTGTTCTTTAAAGTAATTACCCCATTATTGTTCGATTTAAAATTGAGTCGTGCCAACGAAATGTTACTGGGCGTAGGATTGCCATTTTTACTGTTATTGGGTTACGAAATTTATGCACGGTATAAAAAATTCACAAGCTATGAGTACCAGCAGCTGGAGGTTCGCAAAGCACAACGTAAAGCTGCTGGGCCTGTGGCCGTCAGCGAAGAAGAAGCCATAGCTATAAAAAAACAAAACCGTTTTGGTCTGTGCATGATTGCCTTCTCGCTATCCTTTATAGCCGTATTGCTTTTAATTTTAAGTATGCTAACCACAAAAGGTAACTGGATGGTGGCAGGTATTGCTTCGGTAATACTGATATCATCGGTTATCCCCTACCGGGCTTCAAAAAAAGTATTGGTTTAAAAGATTACATGAGCGAAGTGAGTTATGTAAAAAGTATAACCACAAAATGAAGATATAAAGCAAGTATATGAAAGCGGTATGAGGGAAGGAAATATTATATAGCAAGAACCACAAGCAATATTAATTTAATTAGAACTAACCAAAAAACCCAAAGTATGAAGAATCAAAAAAAACTAATGCTAATGGCATTGGCGCTAATTACCGGCGTTACGCTATCCTGCAAGAAATCAGAGCCTTTGACCGAAACTGAAAATGCCACAGGGAAATTTAAAATCAAAAATGCGACCAGTACCATAGGCCATCCGCTCGGCTTGCAAACCAATTTGCGCATGTATGGCTACTATGCTATTTTTGGTGGCTCCTGGGAGCAACAAATGGACTCGGTAAACATTGACCAGCTAACAGATGTTTGCATTTCATTTATCAATCCAAACTCTAGCGGTGTATTTACCATCAGTAATGACATTGCGCAGGCCGTAATAAAAGGACATAACCAGAATGTAAGAATGCATTTCTCCTTTGGCGGCGGTGGTGGCCCGGCCTATTGGGATAACCTCATAAAACCGGCCAATAGGGCACAGGTAATATCAAATATCAGAAAAGTACTTACTGATTATAATTTTGACGGCGTAGATGTTGATTTGGAAAACGAGCGCATTACGGCTGACTATAACGGTTTTGTAGTACAGCTTTCCGATACGTTAAGATTATACAACAAACAGCTATCGGCAGCATTGTCAGCCTATCAAAGAAATCAATTATCTGCCGCAGTATACAGCAGGTTGGACTTTTTAAATGTAATGTGTTATGATTACGGCAGTTCACCTGGTTCGCATTCATCTTTTGGCCAGTTTCAACTTGATTTTGCTAATTTTTCCGCCAAACTACCAGCATCAAAAATTAATATGGGTTTTCCGGGATACGCCTGGCAATACCTAAACGGCGTTAAGAACACGCAGGTTTCGTTAAAAACTATTCTCCAACAATCTCCCAAAGCCTATGCCTTAAATTATCAAACACCTACCGCAAACAAATCCTGGTGGTACGATGGACATCCTGTACTAAGGCAAAAAGTAGCCTATTGCCTGCAACAAGGTATCGGTGGTATGATGATGTGGCAAATTATGCACGATCCTAAAAGCGAAGAAAGCTCGTTGCTAAAACTGGTTAATTTTTGCGCTGGCAATCCGGCCAACAAAGGCTTTTACCCTACCGTTCCTTTTACACTACTTGCAAGGCATAGCGGTAAGGCCATGGAAATTATCAATGCTTCTTTAGCAGATGTGGCGGGCGTACAGCAAGGAACCAGAGATTTAAGCGCAAATCAAAAATGGCTAATTGAGCCCGGTGGCGCAGATCTTAAACTAACAAACTATAATAGTGGCAAAGTGTTAGATGCAAGGGATGGAACCGCTACAGGCCTTGGTTTACAGTTTGCCCAAAATCCGTGGAACGAGGGCGGAAACCAGCGCTACAGGCTGCTTCCAAATGTATTGGGATATTATCAGATTGTAAACATGACCAGCAACCGTATAGCAGGAGTTTACCAGTCATCTACAGCTAATGGGATGAGGATAGTACAAGAAAACAATACCAACGGACAAAACCAGCAGTGGATGATTTTTAGAGAACATCAACAATAACTAATCAGTAATGGTTCTTGTTAATCAAAAACTTACCTTAAATAAATGCCGTTCATAAAAAATGAACGGCATTATTAAAACACCCACAATGAAATTGAACCAAAAAATAGGCTTGCTATTCATCACAGCTTTTATTTCACTAAATGCATCAGCCCAACAAAAAAAACTTACCTGGGAGGAATTACGTAAAGACTATAATTTCCCAAAATGGTTTGCCGAAGCGCGTTTTGGAATATGGGTACACTGGGGGGCTCAAACCCAGCCTGCAGAGGGTGGTGGGTGGTATGCCCGTCACATGTATATGCAAAATGTTGGCAACGAAACTTGGGGTGCGGGTGCTTATCCTTATCACGTTAAAACCTATGGACACCCATCAGAAAAAGGTTTTAAAGATGTCATACATGAGTGGAAAGCGGATAAGTTAAATACCGATGAACTGTTGAAATACTTTAAAAACATTGGTGCCAAATACTTTGTAGCATTGGCAAACCACCACGATCATTTCGATAATTTTGCCTCTACCTACCAACCCTGGAATTCGGTAAATGTAGGGCCTAAAAAGGATTTGATCGGCCTCTTTCAAAAATCTGCCCAGAAATATGGTATCCCATTTGGAGTAAGCAGCCACGACGACCGCTATTTGGAATGGTGGAAAAGTGCTTTCGGTGCAGATAGCACAGGGCCTAAAAAAGGCGTTAAATACGATGGCTGGTTGACCAAAGCAGATGGCAAAGGGAAGTGGTGGGAAGGGCTTGATCCTGCAGATCTGTACGGTCTGCCACCTGAAAAGCGCACACCGGAATGGGTTAAAAGCGTAAAAGAAAATTATGTTAAGCGTCATGAAGAACTGATAAGTAGATATAATCCTGATATGCTGTGGTTTGATGGTTACGGTTTTCCATATGGAAATTATGGTAAAGAGGTTTGCAGCTATTTTTACAACCAGAGCCTGCATAAGGATGGGAAAGTATCGGTGCTGGTGGCAGGAAAAATGGCCAATGAACCTTCAGTAGCAAAAGACTTTGAACGCGGAGGCTCCAGTACAATATTACCTCAACCATGGCAAGGCACATTAACCTTCGGTAGTTGGTTTTATAAAAGTGACAAACCATTAAGGCATAATGCAAAAACGGTAATTGAAACGCTGACAGATTACATGAGCAAAAATGGAAATCTATTGTTAAATGTAGAATTATTGCCCGACGGAACAATTCCCCCTAAACATAAGCTGATACTCGACACCATTGGAAGATGGGTAAACACTAATGCTGAGGCCATTTACGGTAGCAAGCCATGGAAAGTATATGGTGATAACCTGCACGGTGTAAGGCAGAAAAAGAACATTAGCGAAGCCGATTTGGAGGCCAATAAAAAGCAAGAGAATGAAGATTTTAATGAACGTACTATAAGCAGCAAGCCTTACCCACACAACGAGGTGCGATTTACGACCAAAGATAAGAACTTATATGTTTTCGTACTTAACCCGGTAAAGGGCAAAATTGAAATACCGGCCTTAGGCTGGCAGTCTGTTGATAATAATAAGAAAATATCGTCGATTAATTTAGTTGGTGATGCAGAAAAAATAGATTTTGAACAGACAAAAGATAAGCTGGTGATTGCTATTGATGTAAATAATAAGTTTAACTACACTAAAGTGTATAAAGTGGTAGGGGTATTATGAAAAATAAAATCCTGATAACCTTTTTATGTCTATCATCCATATTTTTCCAGTTCTGCAAAGTAAGGAAAGATATTTCGTTGGAGATAAAAATGAACCCTATACCTCTTTCTGCCAAGTTTAGTAACGACAGCCTTAGTACCTGGTGTAGTTCGGTTGCAAAAGATGATGACGGGATGTTCCATCTTTACTATTCAACCTGGCCAAAGCGCCTGGGCTGGGCCTGGGTTACAGATTCAAAAGTATCGCACGCTGTGGCCAAAAGTCAATATGGCCCCTATAAATTTGCCGACGTGGCTTTGCCTGTGCGTGGCGCACAATATTGGGACGGACTTTGCACGCACAATCCTACGATCCACAAATTCGGCAAAAAATATTACCTGTATTATATGGGCAATACCGGTGATGGTATCAACCCTAACGGGGACAATAAGGCCATTGAAAATCTAAACTGGACACACCGCAACAATCAGCGTATAGGCGTGGCCATTTCTGACAGCCCTTATGGACCCTGGAAGCGCTTTGATCAACCGCTGGTAGACGTAAGCAAAGACAGTACGGCGATGGATGCACTGGCCGTAAATAATCCGGCGGTAGCACAGGGACCTGATGGGCGTTACCTAATGGTGTACAAAGCCATTGGCAGGAAAAGGCCATTGCCTTTTGGCGGGCCTGTCGTGCATATGGTGGCTTTTGCCGATCATCCTGCCGGCCCTTTCAAAAAATATGCTCAGCCGGTTTTTACCGTAAAAGGAAATGATTTCCCTGCAGAAGATCCATATATCTGGTACCAGGCTGGGAAGTACCGGGCCATTGTAAAGAAAATGGAAAACGACAAAAACGGAAAAGAAGATGCGATGCTGGTACAATATGAATCTGCCAACGGCCTGGATTGGGTACAGTCTAAACAAGCAATTATATCCGACAAAACCATCACCTGGGTCAATGAGCGTGTGCAAAAACTTACGCATTTAGAAAGACCTCAGTTATACATAGAAAATGGTAAACCTGTAACATTGTTATGCGCCGGAGATACCCTGGATGCAAAGGGCGTGAGGCAAACTTTTAATGTTCAAATACCAATATCCGTTACTGAAAAATAATGAAAAGGAACGCATCTGATTTATTCAAAAATTCTCTCTTGTCCTATAGTATGATCTCCTGCTTACTGATAATGGTTGGTAATTATATTTCCTCATACGCCCAAAATAATAAGCTTGCCATCAGCAACCAAACCTTATGGTATACCCAACCTGCCAACCACTGGCTGGAAGCTTTGCCCATGGGAAATGGCGCATTGGGTGCCATGATTTTTAGCGGCACTGAGACAGAGCGCATCCAGTTTAATGAAAGTACATTGGCCACCGGTACCACGGAAACCATCGGGAGTTACCAGCCTTTTGGCAATATCTATTTAAAATGGAATCATAAAAATCCAAGCGGTTACAAAAGAGAGCTCACTTTAAATAACGCTGTACAAACTGTAGCGTATACCAGCGATGGTACCTATTACCATCGCGAATATTTTATCAGCTATCCCCAGAAGGCAATGCTAATGCAGGTAAAAGCATCTTCAAAAAAAATAAATGTAGAAGTGTTATTGAAAGATGTGCATCAGGGGAAAACTGCAGTTACCGGTAACGGACTTTCATTTGCGGGTACTTTGGAAAACAAAATGCAGTACGAGGCTCGCTTACAGCTAAAGGCACAAGGTGGTACGATGAGCAAAACCGATTCCTCCATCATTGTTAAGGACGCCGACGTATTTACTTTATATCTTGTTGCGGGAACCAGTTTTAAACCCTTTTCCGGTAAAGAATTTTTAGGAGAAGCTCCTCATCACAGATTGGTAATGCAGATGCGCGCTGCTGTAGCAAAACCTTACGCTATTGTAAAAGCTGAACATGAAAAGGATTTTGGCACTTTATATAACCGTGTACAGTTGACGCTGGGACAGGCACCCAATAAAAATACCCTTGCCCGCTTAAAAGACTATACAGAAGGTAAAAAAGATGCTGATTTTGACGCCCTGCTGTTTCAATATGGAAGATATTTGCTCATCAGCTCATCACGTAAAGGCGGGGTGCCGGCGAATTTGCAGGGCATTTGGAATGACGATGTGAAGCCTGCCTGGTATGCGCAGTACACCACTAATATTAATGTTCAAATGAATTATTGGCCAGCTGAGATTACCCATTTGCCAGAATGCCATTACCCTATGTTAGATTGGGTAGAAAACCTGGGTAATGTGAACCGCGGCTCGAAAGACAGCTTGCTGAATACTAAAAAAGGTTGGGTGGCATACAGCACTAATAACATAATGGGCGGGCCCAGCAGATGGCGGTTGCATCGGCCCGGAAGTGCCTGGTTAGTTCAACATTTTTGGGAACATTATTGCTACACCGGTGATTTAAATTTTCTAAAACAACGGGCTTATCCGCTCTTAAAAGAACTGACCGAATATTGGGAAAGCTTCCTGGTGCTCAATAAAGATGGCAAACTCATTAGCCCCGATGGCTGGTCGCCAGAGCATGGGCCTGGTAAAAACGAAGAAGATAAAAAATCTTATCCCGGCGCATCTTATGACCAGCAGATCGTGTATGATTTGTTTAGCAATTTCATAGATGCATCCAAAGTTTTAAGTACTGATGCAGCGTATCGTACTAAAATTGAGGGTGTACGAAAAAAAATGTTAGGTCCTCAGATTGGCCGATGGGGGCAATTGCAAGAGTGGATGGAGGATGTAGATGATTCTACGGACCATCATCGGCATAATTCGCATTTGTTTGCGGTTTATCCCGGCAGACAAATAGCCCCATTAACAACACCAGAGTGGGCAAAGGGTGCCATCCGCTCTATGGATGCGAGAGGCAATGGCGGAACCGGCTGGAGCGTGGGCTGGAAAATAAACATATGGGCGAGATTATTCGATGGCAATAAGGCATATGATATGATTCAACAACTCATCCGCTTTGTGCCTGCCACAGAAACAAGCGGTGACAAAAGTGGCTTATATGCCAACCTTTTTGATATTTGTCCACCTTTTCAAATTGATGGAAATTTTGGCTATACCGCTGGTGTAGCTGAAATGTTATTACAAAGCCATGAAGGAGAAATTCACGTGTTGCCTGCGCTGCCGGATGCCTGGCAAAATGGTAGCATTAGCGGCTTAAAGGCTCGAGGAAATGTAGAAGTAACCATAAGCTGGAAAAATAAAAAATTAACACAGGCTAGTTTTAAGGCATCAAAAGATGGCATTTATACCGTCAGGTACGAACGTCAATTAATGAAAATAAGGCTTAAAGCAGGCACAGTGAAAAACATTAATATTTAAATATAAAAAACATGAAATATAGGAGTAAGCTGGTTTTAAGTTTGATCATCGTATCTGCATGCTTTTACGCCAAAGCCCAAAAACCGCAGGTAGACAAAAATGGTAATCTGGTATCAATGGATAACGTTGAGATCTTTTCTATGATACAGCCCATTCCCCTAACAAATATTTTTAGCGATAAAGATTATGACATTTGGTGTGGTTCGGTTATAAAAGGAAAAAATGGAAAGTTTTACATGTTCTATAGCCGTTGGCCGCGCAAGGATGGCCATTATGCCTGGGTGAACAAATCAGAAATTGCATTGGCAAGAGCCGATAAACCCGCAGGACCATACAAACATTTAAAAGTGGTTTTAAAAGCTCGTGGCAACCAATATTGGGATGGTACTACGACACACAATCCATATGTCATTGTACACAAAGGGAAGTATTACCTCTACTACATGGGTACCACTGGCAAAAGCACATTAAAGCAACCCATTACAATGGCTGATAAAAACTGGTGGGAATACCGAAACAACCAGCGGATTGGGGTAGCCGTAGCCGATAACCCCGAGGCAGAATTCAAACGTTTTGACAAACCTGTATTGGATGCAAGCTTTGATAGCACGGCATTTGATGCCATGATGGTGAACAATCCGGCGGTTGCAGTAAATGATAAAGGTAAAGTAATACTGATTTATAAAAGCACCGATAAAAAAGCACCCAATGGCAGTAAAGTAAGCTTCGGTGTGGCATTTGCCAATGCTCCATTAGGTCCATTTACCAAACATCCCGAACCTATTTTTACTTTTAAGGATTTACAAACGGAAAGCGTAAAAATGCTGGCCGAAGATCCTTATATCTGGTTTTACAAAGGCAAATATTACGCTATTGTACGCGACGTGGTCGATTATTTTAACAAGGGAAAATCTACGCTGGCCTTATTGCAGTCCAGGGATGGTATCGACTGGCAAGCTTCAAAATATCCCGCAGTAGCACCCTACAAACTAAAATTTGCTGATGGAACATTCAGCGAAGATAAAATAGAACGCCCATGGCTGTATCGCGAAAAAGGTGTACCCATAATTTTATTCGGAGCAATGGGAGTCAACAACCGTGAACATTCGATAAATGTAGCGGTGCCTTTGAAATAGCTGGATTTTTACAAGACTTTTTTTAGATGTTTTAATAATTGCAGTCACTATCAGACCATGTTGTAATTATTTTTGAATGAGAGGTTTGAGAACTCCTCAAACTTTCTTAATTTGTTAATATGAAACCACTATGATTTTTCAAACCACACAGTGGTATGAAAAAATCTGATAGCTTCATCACAAAAGAAAACAAATTTAAACAGATGAAAAAGCATCAGGTAACCATAATTGATATTGCCAGGGAACTCGGTATTTCCAAATCTACGGTTTCCAGGGCTTTA
Organism: Pedobacter frigoris; assembly: GCF_032678645.1. Lineage (GTDB taxonomy): Bacteria > Bacteroidota > Bacteroidia > Sphingobacteriales > Sphingobacteriaceae > Pedobacter > Pedobacter frigoris_A. The sequence goes on along the minus strand of NZ_JAVTSP010000004.1, from coordinate 402,481 downwards.
TCTGGTCACCCCAATGTACACGAACAAACCCGGACTAAGGTACTTAGGCTTGCTGAAGAATTTGAATACCAACGTAACATGTTTTCGGTGAACCTCATGCGTAATGCGACCCTTACTCTCGGTATTATCGTTCCCGAATTTCACAGATCTTTTTTTCCGCAGGTAATCATGAGTGCCCAGGAAGCTGCAAAAGAAGCGGGATATAATTTGGTCATAGCCCAATCGGACGAAAACTATGAAACTGAAGTAGCCAATACTAAGGTAATGCTTCAGTACCAGGTGGACGGAGTGTTGATATCCCTTACCAAAGAAACTCAAAACTTTGACCACCTAAAGCAATTTGAACGAAGAGGGATACCAATTGTCTTGTTCAATAGGGTGTGCGACCAAATTATGGCACCAAAGGTTATTGTAGACGATCAATTAGGTGCATTTGCGGCCGTGGAACACCTGATTAAGACTGGAAAAAAAAGGATTGGCCACCTTACCGGTCCTGAAACTCTAAAAGTCTGCAAGAATAGAAAAGAAGGATATTTTGATGCTTTAAAAAAATATAATATTGCACCCGATGATGACCTGGTGATTAGTTACGACCTAAATCCTGGTAAGGTTAAGATATATGTGAATCATTTTTTAGCGATGGAACCCAGACCAGATGCCTTATTTTGCATAAACGATACGACCGCAGTTGAAGTTATCAAACACCTCAAAATTAAAGGATTAAAAATCCCCGAAGATATTGCTGTGGTGGGCTTTAGTAATGATTCTGTTTCTACTTTTATAGAGCCCCAGCTTACTACTGTGGCACAGCCAATAGAATTACTGGGCCGTACAGCAGTGTCTATGCTAATCGAACAAATAGCGCGGGATCCGGATAAATGGAAGGCAAATACAGTAGTCTTAAAAACAACGCTTATCATAAGAGATTCCAGCTAAGTCGCATTTAAGAATAACAGCAACCGGATAAGACTAAAACTCTTCTGCTGTTGATCTGGTATTTAAATCCAGGAAAACAAAAGTAATTACCCCGTTTTCTGTATCTATTGAAAAATCAACTTTGTCATTTTTTTCATAGTCAGTATCGCTATAGGAACAGGCAAAATGATAAGCTAAATGATAATTAAAATCAACTTTGCCAACTTTTTTATCCGTGTCATAATTTGCATCATCCAACTCAATTCTAGTTATGGTAACGGCCCCACCTTCATCTGAATGATAGGAAAGCAGCCGATGAACCAGTTCATTTGATGGCTTAACCACATCTTCAATCGCGAGGGGTAATACCTTACTTAAAAAATCTGTTATCCCAATTTCCCCGGTTTCAAGCGATTTATAATCAACACCAGAAAATTCAATCTTTAACTCAGCCATGATGGTTTATTTGGTAACTATCTATTATTTTTTCAATTTACGACCTATTGTTTTGCAGCTAAACACCGACCAGCATCTTCTTATATTCCTTTGGTGTAACCCCTTTCGCCATTTTAAAAAACCTGTTAAAATGGGAAAGATTGCTAAAGCCTGAATGGTAGGCGAGCTCGCTGATCTGCAAGTCAGTTTCTGCTATTAATTTACAAGCATGGCCAATTCTTACTTCGTTTACAAAAGTGGCAAAAGTTTTTTGCGTACGATTTTTAAAATATCTGCAAAAAGCCTGTTTATTCATATTACTAACTTCAGCAACATGGCTAAGCAAAATATCCTGGTTAAAATTATCAAAAATATACTTCAAAATTTTGTCCATTCTATCATTGTCTTTTAACTGATAGTTATTGGTATAACCGGGACTCGTTAGCAACTGATAATCCTTAGCATCACACAGCAGTTTTAGAATTTCTAATACGCCTATCAAACGCCCGATTTCTTCGGTTTCAGCTAGAAGTTTCACTAGCGCCTGACTCACTTCCCTCTTAGCATCACCACCGAACTTCATTCCCCGCCTCGCTAGCTGAAAAAAACTCTTTATACGTTGTATGTTCTCCGGCTCTCTAAAAGTGTCCAATATTTTTTCAGGATGGATAAAAAGCGAAACCGACCTTGCATGTGTGTTTGTAGGCAGGTTGCTGAAATACTGTTTGCTGTTGTGCCATACATGCGGCAAATTAGAACCAACAAAAATCAACTCATCATCACCAAAATTGGCGATGCTATCCCCTATCATCACCCGCCCTTCACTCTCTATATGATAAACCAGCTGACATTCTTCATGGAAATGAAAATCAGTACCAAAATATGGTGCATCGACTACTTTTATACCATAGGTATCATTTGTTTTTCCATCAAGTATTTTAGCAAATATGGGTTTCATTGTTTCAGGCGTATTCAAAAGCAAGTTAGAAATATATTCTAAATTATCTGTAATTAACCACATTCTATACAACATGGCTAATATAGCATTAGCATTAGCAAATCAGCATTTAGTTATTTCACCGGCTCATCAATAAATTAGCTTTAAAATTACCAAATAGTATGTGCATGCTTTCACAACAAGATGCTATGCAATACTTGTATGTATTTCTAAATAATTTACAATAAATGAGAAAATATAAAATAATCCTCATTGGGCTTCTTTTTTTTGTCTGCAATGCAATCGCTCAATCCAATTTACATCAATTGCAATCCAACTTTGTTGATTTGCAGTTTGGGGTAATGTTACACTTTAACATGGGGACTTTTACCGATGAAGAATGGGCAAATCCAAACCACAGTCCAAAAGAATTTAATCCCGGAAAGTTAGATTGTAGCCAATGGGCTAAAGCATGCAAGGCTGCCGGAATGACTTATGGTATTTTGACGACTAAACACCACGATGGTTTTTGCCTTTGGGATTCGAAATATACCGACTATGATGTAGCCAATAGCCCGGTAAAAAAAGATGTAGTTGCGGAATACGTTAATGCTTTCCGTAGTCAGGGCTTAAAGCCCTGTTTATATTTTTCCATATGGGATCGCCATAATGGGGTAGAAAATGGCGGAGCAAAAGAAGAAGAGTTTGTCATGAACCAGCTTACTGAATTACTGACCAAGTATGGGGAAATACCGATGATTATTTTTGACGGATGGAATTGGAAAATGGGTCACAAAGCAATCTCCTATCAACGTATTTATGATCACATAAAAAAATTGCAACCTAATTGTCTGATAGCTGAACATAATGGAAACAGTCCCTTACAAACAGACATCGTATATTATGAAGGTCCAAAGGGTGTTTACCCGGAAGGCAACAACATTTATCCTTCGCAAATGGCGCTTACCCTCACCAATGGTTGGTTTTGGCATCCAGGTGCGGCACAGCAGGTAAAAAGCGTGAATTATACCTTAGATAAATTGCAGCGTGTGGTTCCGCTATATTGCAATTACATGATCAATATCGGCCCAAACCGTGACGGTCTTTTTGATGAACAGGTAGTAGCACATCTTAAGGCGGTAGGTAAGTTGTGGAAACCACTCTCTGCGAGGCTTCCATTGCCAAAACAACCTGTTATTCCACTGGAATACCTTGATGTAAAATCAATTTCATCTTCCGACGGACAGGCGTTCGCAGAACCTGCCGGTCCGGCCGGCACAGGTTCTCCTATCGCTGCATTGCTCAATCAAAAAACAGCCGGTGTGATGATTGACGGAATAAGCGATCTGGTAGGAGATCGTGGCGGATTTGGTGCTTTTCAAACCTTCTGGAAATTTTCGCAGGAGAAAAACCGTTACCTCATCCTAGATTTAGGAACCGAACAAACAGTGAGCAAATTCTATTACCTCCCAGCACAATTAAAAGGCTACCGTGGGACAATAACCAAATACCAACTATCTGCGTCAACAGACAATCAGACTTTTCAACAAATTAAAGCAGCCAACTGGGACAAAACATCCAACCTGAAAGTAAGCACATTTACCCGTATCAAAACAAGGTTTATCAAGCTGGAAATTTTAGACGCTATTGAAGAAGCCATGATCAGCGAAGTCGGTCTGGGCAATTGATACTACCACCCCCTGAAAAAAAAAGGAACGGTATGGAAGAAGTTTTTCATAAAAATTAATAAGACCGAATGAGTACCTCATCATCAAAAATAAAAAGCTACAATATCTATTCAGCAAAATGCAAACTTAAAAAGCCCATTGCTGATGCTACACATACGTTAACGGAAATATCGTTTCTCGTATTAAGGCTTCAACTTGAGAATGGCATTATCGGAGAAAGCTATCTTTTATCTTTCCAATATTCTCCAAATGCCATTTTAGGTGCCTTAAAAGATGCTTTGCCTAACGTAATTGGCTTTGAAGCGAATCAAATGGGAATAATAGCGACAAAGCTTGAACACAACTCGGAATATTTTGGTAATAACGGAATAAATAAGTGGGCTGCTGCGGCTATAAACATTGCTATGTGGGACGCCTGGTCGCGTACTTTAAATGTTCCCATTTGGAATATGTTTGGCCTGCACCGGGAAAAATGTGCCATATACGGCAGTGGCGGATGGCTTTCTTATACTGCAGATGAGTTGATCGAAGAAGTAAGTGATTATAAAAACCGAGGTTTTAAGGCAGTAAAAATAAAAGTAGGTTCGCCCGATTGGCAAACAGATGTAGAGCGGTTAAAATTGGTAAGAAACGCTGTCGGAAACGAATTAAATATTATGATGGATGCGAATCAAGGCATGCAAACACCTCAGGCAATACAATTGGCCCGTAAAGCTGCTGAATTAAATATTTATTGGTTTGAAGAACCTCTAAACCATCAGAATTTTGATGGGTATCAAAGCTTAAAGGCACAAACGGGTATTTCTTTAGCTATGGGAGAAAGAGAATACGATACAATGCCTTTAGTAGAACTGGCTAAAAGAAACGCCATTGATATCTGGCAGCCAGATATCTTACGCATTGGCGGGGTCGACGCATGGCGTGATAGTGCGGCGATTGCCGCCGCTTACCAAATACCGGTACTCCCGCATTACTACAAAGACTATGATGTACCTCTGGTATGTACCATTGCAAATGGTGTTGGGGTAGAAAGTTTCGATTGGATAGATACTTTAATTGATAACCCGATGCTCGTCAAAGATGGCTACGCCTACCCACATCAACAAGCAGGTTGGGGTTTTAGGTTTTTAGATGAGCATTTAAACGAGATTAAATAATTACTCAATTGACTAAGATGGGAACAGGAATATTTTCGCTGACAAAAAAAACTGCATTAATAACCGGTGGTGGTACTGGTATTGGCTTTGGCATTGCCCAGGCGATGATCAATGCAGGTGCAAATGTGGTCATCACTGGTAGAAATACTGAGAAACTATTGGAAGCCCAAAAACTACTTGGCGAAAACTGTAAAGTAATAACGTTTGATGTAACGCAAAAATCAGCAATTCCTCAATTAATTCAGGAGATAGAAAGTACTATTGCACCAATTGATATTTTGGTGAATAATGCCGGTATCCACCTTAAAAAATGGGCTTTGGATACCAGTGATGAGGAGTTTGAAAACATCATACAAACCAATTTACTGAGTGTGTTTAGTTTAAGCAAAGCCTGTGCTAGAAAAATGGCTGGTCGCAAAAACGGAATTATCCTTTTTATTGGCTCTATGGCTGGGATGTTTGGTATAGATCGGGTATCTGCCTATGGTACTTCCAAGGCAGCGCTAACAGGTTTAATGCAAAATCTGGTTACTGAATTTTCAGCCCATAACATCAGGATAAATACCATTGCCCCAGGTTGGATAGAAAGCCCTATGTTTTTAAGCGCGATTAATTCAGATCCTGAACGTAAACAGAAAATAACAAATCGAATTGCGATGGATGGCTTTGGCACTGTCGATGATGTCGGTCATGCCGCTGTTTTCCTTTCATCCGCTGCAGCCAGATACATTACCGGTGTAGTCTTACCTGTAGATGGAGGCGCCTCAGTCAATTTTTAAAATACTCGCCTATAAATTATAATGAAAGCAATAATATTAAAAGAACCAGGTAAGTTTGAAGCAATTGTAAAACCCCTACCCCATTTACCGGAAGAAGGCGAAGTACTAATGAAAATCAAGCACATTTCTATTTGCGGTACAGATTTGCATGCTTATAAAGGTAAACAGCCATTTTTTTCCTATCCCCGTATTTTAGGACATGAAATAGCTGCCGAAGTCGTAGCAATTGGCGAGGGCATTACTCATCTTAAACCAGGGGATCTGTGCAGCATTGAACCCTATCGAAACGCAGCGGTAGACCAGGCTGTAAGGCGGGGAAAAACTACCTGTGGAAGCAAACTGACCGTGCTTGGTGTACACGAAGATGGTGCCTTACAGGAGTATTTTATATATCAGGGTGAAAAAGTGCATAACGCCAATGGACTTACACCAGACCAGGCTGCAATTGTAGAACCATTTGCAATTGGAAGCCATGCTGTAGAAAGAGCAGAAATAACAGCAGATGACCTGGTTTTGGTAGTAGGCACAGGACCAATCGGTATTACTGTAATTGCAATGGCCAGCTTAAAAGGAGCAAAGGTTATTGCCCTTGATGTAAATACACATCGGTTAGCCTATGTAAAAGAGAACTTTGCATCAACCAAAACACTTTTGCTAAACGATAACATACTTAACGAACTTCAACATTTACTGGATGGCGACCTGCCAACGGTAGTGATCGACGCCAGTGGTAATAAAAATTCAATGGAAAAAAGTTTTGAATACGTTGCTGCCGGTGGTACCATTGTCTTTGTGGGCTTATTTCAAGGTGATGTTGTTTTTAATGATCCTAATTTTCATAGGAAGGAACTTACTGTCAGAGCCAGCAGGGCCGCAACTGCTGAAGATTTTATAAAGGTCATAGCAGGTTTTAAAAATGGCACCATCAATACCAGGGGGTACATTACTCACCGCATCGCATTCGATCATTTGATCAACGATTTTAAAAAGCTATACCTCCCTGAAGAAAATGTGATCAAAGCCATTATAGACTTTTAATTAAATACCTTTTTAAAAAAATTATAGGCGCCATCTACTACAGTCATATCCATATAAAACACATGGCCCTTGCCCTCCTTAATTTCTAATTCTGTCAACACCCCCTTTTCTTTATAAAGGTTGTACATATCTATAGCTTCTTCAACCGCTACCGTGTTATCCTCACGACCGTGTATGAACAACATTGGAGCGTCGTCTGAAGTAACGTGCCTGTAAGGAGAAATCTTCTCAAACCAATCTGGCAAGCTGCTTGTATTTCCTATAGGCCAGGTTTTTCTGCCAGTTAGGGTTGGCGTCGCAAAACCAGCTGCGACGTGTATTCTGCTGGAGAACTTAAGATTACCCACATCGCCGTCTAACAGAGGATCGTTGCCAGTGGTGGCCAAAATTGCAGCCAGCTGAGCGCCTGCCGAGGCGCCGCAAGCGCCTATCCTGTTCGTGTCGATATTGAATTTTCGGGCGTTTGCCTTTACCCATCGTACCGCAGCTTTCGCATCATAAACACACTGAAGGGGAGTAACCGCATCTAACATTCGATAATCGATATTAACAGTAACATATCCTTTACCAGCCATGTACCTGGCGTGGGCTTCAAACCATGCCCGTTTATGTACCGCCCATCCACCATCGTGTATAAATACAATGCAGGGAACAGGCATTGCAGACTTGCCCTTAGGCAAAAACAAGTCAAGTTTTTGGCCATAGCCGTTAGGCGTAGTATAGGTAATATTACGATGAGCTGATGAATTGGAGATCATCGCCTCCATATTTACGGGGCTAGCATCAGTAATGAGCTCAAACCCTAATGTACGGGCGGCTTTTACAAATTTGGCTTCATGCTCATTCAAAAAATTTTGTGCTTTACAGTATGTTATGAATGTAACCAGGGACTTTTCAGGACTCTGGACATGTGGATGCTCCATATATACATCCTTTAAGTAAGTCCATTTTGCCGCTTCATATGCAGGTGTGGATCTGATGACGGCCTGTTTTTCTGCCTGTAAAAAATGGGCATAAGGTTCAGTTTCCTTTATCTTTTTTGTCAAAGTCTTTTTTAGAGAGACCGAATCTACAGCCAATACTACGTTAATAATTGACAGATTACCACCCTTTATGGTCTCACTTTGGTGGCCTTTTGCAGAAATTTGCAGTAACTCATCCGGATCGGCGTCAATTTCAAACCATCCATCAGCATCCGTCACGACATATTTGCCGGTTTGTTTTACTTTGATTTTCGCTCCCTGTAAAACCTCTCTTTTATTTTTAACAGTTCCGGTTAATTTTATGGTTTGTCCTAAAGCTAAAGTATCACAGAACAGCAATAAACAGCATGCAGCGGCACAAATAATGTTTCTGTAGGAAAGATAGGATCTCATGGTTTTATAGTTTGTAATTTTGTACCAGGCCATGCAACAGGCTGCTGGCTGGCTTTGTAAACAGGCATAGGTGCATTCCACATTTTGAGTTGTGTGCCAAGCATATTAGTCAATTCGTTTGTTTTCTGAGGGTTTTCGGCCGCCAAATCTTTGGCTTCTCCAATATCGCTCTTTAGGTTGTAAAGCTCGCTTTTTCCATTACGCAGGTTGTAGACCAATTTCCAGTCACCCTGGCGAATCGCACTGAAATAATTCATACCTATCTCTTCGATATTGCCCCATTTGTTCGGATAATGCCAAATCAGTGTCCGGGTATTATTGCTGAATGAAGGGTTTTTAAGGATTGGCACAAAGCTTTCCCCATCTATATGCTGTACGTTTTTGTAATTTTTTACTCCCGCCAGTTCTAATATACTTGGAAAAAAATCTTCGATAATTACATATTGATTTGCGACTGTTGAGGATTTTACCATAGCTGGATATTTTACGATCATTGGTTCGCGGATACCGCCCTCATAAACCGACCCTTTGCCGGCTTTTAAAGGTAAATTTTGAATATTATTTTTATTGCCGCCCCGCTCTCCGGCCTTTGTAAGACTTAAGCCTCCATTGTCACTCATAAAAATAATCACCGTGTTCTTCTCTATACCTTTTCGTTTCACGAAGTCCATGATATCTCCAAGGCTTTTATCCATGCCCTCTACCAGACTGGCATAAGAAGCCTCAACAGTATCTAAGCCCGCTTCCAAATATCTTTTTAAAAACCTCCTATCGGCCTGCAAGGGTACATGAACTGCATAATGTGACATATTCAGGTAAAATGGCTGATTATTTTTAATGGGTGCATCCAATGCCTTTAGCGCCTCCATTGTCAGCGCCTCCGTCAGAAACACATCGCTGCCATAGTATTCCTGCATATCAGGTACTGCTCTTGACGTTGCTTTACCAGGCATATTGCCATAGTTTTCTTTGGCCAGATAGCTTTGTGGATTGCCGGCAGAGTTTCCCGCTATGTTAACCATGAACCCCATATTATAGGGATTTGCACCTGGCGTTCCAGAAGATCCCCAATGCGCTTTTCCGGCATGTATGGTAAAATAACCTGCTTCTTTTAATAATTGCGGAAAAGGCGTGGCATGAACTGTCTTTTCAATATTCGCCACCGGACTAAGACCATTGTAATTCCAATTTGCCGGCAAAAACTGATTATCCGGAGCATCTGTGTTCCTGTTCTTTTCAGTATCGGTCCAGTTGGTAATGCCGCTATGTGCAGGGTTTAGTCCCGAAAGCATCGCTGTCCGGCTCGGAGTACATACCGGTGCGGCATAGGCATTGGTAAACTTCATACCTTCTTTGGCCATACGCTCCATATTCGGTGTATGGTAACGCTGGTTTAAAGGCGTTACTTTATTCCAAAAAGGCAAAGAGGTATCCTGCCAACCCATATCGTCAATTAAAAAGACAATAATATTTGGTCGCTGTGGTGCCTGCGCCTGTATCTTTTGCACACAAGCGATGAGTATAATCGTTAGAAGGCTTTTGTTGAAATTCCTCATGAGTAAGTTAACCTTGTTATTTTATTGAACGTTAAACACTTTGAAAGAATCAATGATGGGTTCAGCAATACTTTCTTCAACTATCAACCGGATCGCTTTAGTCTTAACATTTTCAAACATCTGTATTCTTTTGTTGCCGACAGACGTTCCCTCGCATATAGGTTTCCATCTATTGTTTATCCTGGCCTCTATTTTATACTTCCTGATCCGTTCTCCTTTAGATATATCTTCTCCTATCGAAATATGATTTACATCAGATTCCTTTGCCAGATTAATTGTTGTGATCTTCCCCGTTCCTTTCACGTCCGCCAGCGGCGTATGAAAACGACGATTAATTTCATTCCCAAATTCGGCGAGTCGCTTTACATCCCCCTCCGGCATCAGCCCTGTATTGTCTGGCGTCAATCCCAGGATCAATGTTGAATTCCTGCCCACTGATTTATAATACATATCTACCAGCTTCTCGAGCGGGAAAACAGTATTTTCATCTCCAGGTTCCCAAAACCATTCATGTCTGTTGTTGTCACCGCGTAAAGGAGCATCAGACATAGCGGGAACCCAATATTTTCCATTAGGATCCCCATTCTTTAGCAAGGCGTAGCCATTTGCTGAAATATTCTTACCGGTGCTTTCCCCAGCACCAGTTGCAGGATAGGGAAATGTAGACCAGCATGGGTAACCAACAGTACCAGATTCTGATCCGCCCCACCTTGCTTCTGCCAGCTGTTCGTTATGGTAAAATAAAGCATTTGGCTGGTATTTCTTTACGATAGGAAGTACATCTGGTGCACCTTTTTCCGGACTGCTTGCACCACCATCAAACCATATCTCAAACAGCTCACCATACTTGGTACAAATTTCCTTCACCATACCTTCAACCATTGCGTTATAGTATTTTTGTCTTTCTTTTTGCATCTCTCCTGTTCCATTTACTTTAAAGTCATGTACTCCGAAGAAAGAATTCCAGCGTATGCCAAGATATATTCCTGGTTCAATGTCATGTTTCCTGCAAGCATCAACGAATTCTTTTACCAAATCTCCTTTACCATCTCTCCATTTAACAGCTTTTAAACTATAAGGATTATAATCTGACTGAAACAAAGCAAAACCTGTCTCGTGGGTAGCTGTTAATATCGCGAACCTGGCCCCGGCGGCTTTTGCTGAGCGTACCCACTGTTCCATATCCAGTTGTTTCGGATTGAAAATATTATAGTCGTACACAGGTATGCTCCTGTTTTTGCTTTGCACATATTTTGACAGGTCAAATATGTGTAAATCGTAATGAAATACAACACCTAGTTCGGCCTTTTGCCAGGCCAGCTGTTGTGCATTTGGAACAGGTCTTTGCTGCATTTGTGCAAAAACAGCACTGCAAAAAAATGAAGAAATTAAAAATGTGAATATATATCTAAACATTGTTATGATCTATTTATTATAACCTCAGTGACTACTAATGTAACGGTTTGGCCGGAAAGAAATCCAAACTGGCGAAATAGCTTCGCCAGTTTGGACTGAATCAACAAAAAAATCAGGGTGCGACGGAAAAGCTTATCGTCCAGTCTCTTGTGGCCCCATCTGCTGAATGAAGACGGTACACATAAGGACCCTTTGAAAAATCCCCGATCAGACCTGCTGTAGGTGCACCATTTATGGGTTCAACTCGTTGGGCGTCGGTATTTATCGCAATGCCAATGTTTGTTAAATTAACATCTGTTACCTTGGCAAGTACTACGTTTACCTTGCTATTGTTCCGGTCAACAGTTTGGGTATTGGTTACTGTCAGCTTTTGATAACCAGCAACTTGTTCGCCATAGTTCAAGTTGGATTTAACTTCTTTATAGTAAAAAGTATTGATCGAGTTTACAAAAGCCTTATCGCCATAAACCGAATCATCCGGTTCAATACGGGGCTTTGTACAGGCGAAGCAAAATAATACAATGAGTATCTGGATTGCTAAAAATTTTCTAGTATTCATGATTCAAATATTTTAAATTATTTCCAACCTGGGTTCTGTGTTAGTGTTACGTTAGCCTGCGCTTTATACAATTGTATTTGAGCCTGTGGTACAAATGAAAGGTAGTCTCTGGAAGGATCAATAAAAAAGCCCTGAGCACCTTGTTGAAATTGAGGCGATTTGAAATAAGGGTTCATACGGCCACTTGCCGCAAAAGCGGAAACGTTTTGTGTTGCACCGGAAGTGATGAGTATCGGAAAGTTAATTCCAGCTACACTGGTTCCATCAGCCGTTAATTTAGCCGGATCATTAAAGTAAGACAAAAACTCTTGCAATTGTGCCCCTCTGGGTGTGTAACCGTTAATCGTTTTGTCATATACTGCCCAGCGTTTAATATCGTCTAGCCTGTAACCTTCCAATGCAAGCTCAATGGTTCTTTCACGACGTATTTCATTCACAATATTTGGTTCTGAAGTAGAAAATCCAAGTTCTTCTTTATAAGCTGAAGGAGGAAAAGCAGTTACTGCACCCAAGCTCATATTGGCCATGCCCACCCTGCTCCTGATTACATTTACTGTTTTATCGATATCGGCTTGCGTAATAGTTCCCAGAATGGCTTTAGCTTCTGCCAGATTTAACAATCCTTCTTCATAGCGGATCAAAATATCATCAACGCCATCACGAGCTGGCACTGCTGAAGTTAAAATGGCTCCCTTCCAGTTTCTATATCCGGTAGAGATAAAGTTGTTTGCTACCGAAAGAACAGGTGCATTGACTGGATAGCGTAAATTTAGCGTAAAAATCTCGCGTCCAGGAATTTTACCCGCCGGCCCCCGGTCCGGAGTCCAGATGGTTTGTCTAAATCTTGGGTCTAATTGGGTCGACAAAGTATTCAGTTCTCCATAACTCGAGGGCACCACCTGCGGCGATCCGTCTTTGTTTAGATACTGATCCACCAGGTGATCCGTAATAGAAGCTGCATTGTCAATTACTTTCGTGTAGAAATTGTGAGAAAATGAGGTTTTGGTTGGATCATATACGCGGTACCAAAAAACACCGTCGACAGTTGACATATCGTTTTGTGCAAAAAGTTGATTATAGGGTTCTGCCCCTGTTCTGAATATCCTGGCACCCTGTGACGTGATCAACTGCAGCATCGCTGGCTCTACCATTTCCAAAAATTCACTTCCGTCTTTACCCACTACGGCAAACGGGGTTCCTTTTCGGCCATGATAATATTCCCAACTACCTTCATATAATGCCACACGGGATTTGAGTACGATGGCAGCTTCTTTATTTATTCTTCCGGCTACTGCCTCGCCCTGCCCTTTGGGAAACAGCCCGGCGATCGCGGCATCAAGGTCATTGATGATTTGTTTTACAACATCATACCTTGATTGACGCGGCATATATAGACTAGCAATATCATCATCGGCAATCAGATCAGTGATAATTGGCAAATCTCCATATTGTTTCAAAAGGGTAAAATAATCCAATGCCCTAAAAAAGTATGCTTCACCAAGAAAATGGGCTGAAGCGGGTGTCTTTTCAACTTTCGGTAAAGCGTAATGAAGTAAATAATTGTCTTGTCTGATGTTCCGGAAGCCCGTCGCCCAGCCATCACTGGCCGTACCATTACCTGCTACACCTGTGGCACTCACCTGATTTAACTCAGGAGTTATGATGTTAGAACTGATCAGCACATCAGATCTTAAATCAAGCATCACATTATTAACATTAGTTTGTGCGTTATAAACCGGCATCCGGTTTTCATACATCGCATTGAGGTAGATTTTTAGATCAGACGCAGTATTAAAAAAGTTCTCTGCCACAACCTTGTCTGGAGGAGTAGTACTTAAAAAATCCTTTTTACAAGCAGCAAACAAGGCCAAAATCGCTATGGCAATGTATCCTATACTGCTATTTATATATTTTGTTTTCATCTTCTATATCATTTAAAGGGAAACATTTAAACCAAAAGCATAAGTACGCATTGGCGGATAACCGCTTCCGGCGACACTTGTGTTGCCGATCACATTCAGCAAAGCGGGATCGTAGTCTACAAATGCCTTATTGAAAATAAAGCCAAGGTTCTCTCCGCTTAAAAACAAGCTAACTTTTTGCAACTTCACTTTCTCCAGCCATTTTTTTGGCAAATTATAGCCCAGGGTGACATTTCTTACCCTCAAATGAGCCAAATTCAGCAAATACTGATCATTAGCCAAAGGCAAGGAAGTAGTAATTGACGGGAAAAATGCAGTTTTGTTACCCGGGGTCCAGTACCCTAAATCAGAACTCTGCTTATAAAATGGAGAAAAGAATTGATTTCCATTTGTTCCAAAAACATATGGATCAGCAACATATTGTTTCCATTGCATTACCCCTTCAAATATCGCCGACAAACTGATGTTGCGCCAGGAGACTGACGGGAGAATAGAAAAACTTTTACGCGGATAGCTAAATCCCTCAGTTTTTTGATCGCCAAGGTCGTACCAACCATTTCCCTGGTCAATCACACCATCACCATTAGTATCTTTGTAAGTTAAATAACCGGGGTAATTAAAGCCATTGTTCAACACACGATTGTTAAGATCAGCTGTGTTTTGTACCACACCCGCACTGCTATATATGAAATTTTGACCAAATAACATTCCCGGAAACCATTGGCTGCGATCGCCTGTTCCATTGTTCGCATATTTTACCACATAGCCCACATAATCACTCATCAAAAAGGAAAGGCCGTAATCAAAATTCTCACTGGCTAGCTTCAAGTTGTCTCTCCAGCCGATGTTCAGTTCCCATCCGCGTGTTTCGGTAACTGAATTATTGGTTGGCGCCCCGCCGGTGCCCAATGCAAGTGGCAGAATTTTCGGCGGACCGGCTTGATCATATACTGTTCTTTGGTACCAATCTGCGGTAATGGTCAGTCTATTTTTTAAAGCTGCTACATCAATACCAAAATCTAAAACAGTAGGTTTCGCCCAGGTCAATGTGCTGCTCACCAAACTTCCGGGGTTTAGATAAGGATTTAAATTTCCGCCTAGGAGTGTAGTTAAACTTGTTCCCGAACCTAAAGTAGATAGATAGGTATAGTATTCGTTTGACCCTGCTGATGCTAAGTCACCACTTTTAGACCAGGAGGCCCTCGGCTTCAATAGACTTACATAATCTTTAAATTTCCAGAAATTCTCGTTCGCGACATTCCATGCCAGGGAGACAGATGGAAAATACCCCCACCTGGAACCAGATGCAAAACGGGAGCTGGCATCGGTTCTGCCTGCGATTTTCAACAGATATTTTTCTTTATAATCATAAGTAAAAACGCCATAATAACCCAATGAGGTCCAGTCATACAATTGATCTCCGGCGGTATAGGGTCCCGCTGAAGTATTGATTGCAGGTGCTATATCAGGAGAATATAAACCTTTAGAAGAGGCAGTAATATTTCCAAAATTATTTTCTTCTGTTTGCGCGCCTACCTGTACAAAGAAATGGTGGTCTTGAGCTATATTTTTTGTGTATTCTGCTGTCAGATTTCCAAATTTGTAATCATTGCCTCCAAATGTTTTCACAATGCCGCTAGTCGTAGGCGACCTTAAACCTGGAATAATCAATCCGTTAGAATAAATGTACACCAGCTTGGTCAACGATTCATTTTTAGAATTACGATTCCTGAAATTATAACTTCCAGCAATTTTCAATCCTGCTAACGGTCTCAAATTGAAGCCGCCTGTGAAGGTTAAATCATCACCCTGACTTGCTACCTGTCCCGAACGGAAATACTGGAGGTTGACTACAGAATTGAAATAATTCTCGTTATCCGGATTTTTGATAGCGATGTTATAAAACTCTCTTCCAACTACAGAAAACAGGGTCGCATAATCACTATTGTTGCTATTTACCATCGGGCCCAGAGCATTAGCACGGGCATAATTCATACTTGCATCGAAATCAAGCCAGGAAGCAGCTTTGAAATTAATTTTAGCAAGGGCATTATACCTTCGATATTCATTATCTACAGGTTTAAAAATGCCCTCCGATTTATTGTAACCTAAACCCACATAATACTTTACACGATCTGAACCACCGGAAAAACTGAGATTTTGTTCCATCGACGGTACATTAGATTTAAAATATTCATCCTGGTAGTTATCAGTTCCGAAACTGGTATATCTACCGAAACCAAAATTCGAGGTTGGATCCGGAAATGACCCGTTGATCACATATTTTCGGTCTATTCCCGCAAAAACAGGATTGTCATAATCACCGGCTGCATGAGCTTTGATACGTTCCAATGTTAAGTCTGAAAAATAAGGTACGCCTGTCCCGTCAGGGGTAGCACGGCCAAGCTGATTCATAAAGCTTGCCCACGAATAAGTATCGGGTATAGTTGGCAATGAAGCAGCACTGGTAAATTTGTAATTTGAAGCGTAATTTACCGCGACATTTCCCGCATTTCCACTTTTGGTGGTTATTAAAATAATTCCATAAGGTGCTCTGGAACCATAAATAATACTGGAAGCACCATCTTTTAAAACCGATATATTTTCTACATCATTCGGGTTAACCTCCTGCATAGGCCTTTCCACACCATCAACGAGTACTAAAGGTGCACCTGATGAGTTTAAATTAGTAAACCCCCTGATGTTTATTGATGGATTTACCTCAGGAGCGCCACTAGACATAGAAATGTTTAAGCCCGGAGCCAAACCTTTTAATCCTTCTGCTAAAGAACGGATAGGCCTGTCTCGCAATTCTTCGGCATTTATAGAAGATATGGCATCGGTTAGGTTTTGTTTTTTCACCGCACCATAAGCAGTGACTACAACTTCAGTTAAATTTTCTTCAGAATCTGAAAGTACGATCTTTCCATCTTTGATGCTCCTGACTGCTACTTCTGTACTTTTATAACCAATAAAAGACACAATCAGTACCGCATCTTCATTTACATTACGCAAAGAAAAATCACCATTTGCATCTGCGGTAGTTGTGCTCCCTGCGCCGGTAGCTCCTTTTACCTTTATTGATGCTCCAGGCAGCGGAAGTCCATTTTTGTCTACTATGCGTGCCCGAATATCGATATTGCTTATAGCAGGCATAATTTTCTTCAAATTTGAATCATCTCCACTTGGTCTTACAATTACCGTCTTATCAGAAATTTCGTAAACCAAAGGCTGACCTTCAAAACAAATCCTCAGCGCGCTCGTGATATCTACGTTTTTTAACTTCACTGTTACTGGTCTGGCATTCTTAAAAGCCTGATCAGCATAGATAAAATCATAGCCACTTTGACTACTGATTGATTTCAATACTTTCTGGAGCTCCTTCCCCCTTTCGTCAAGGGTAATTTGCGCCTTCGTTGAAGCACTCAGCTGAAACAGGAATGCTGTCATAATGAAGATGGTTAGTTTCATTACAAGTATAAATTTATTTTTACCCGTCCGTAAAATTTGCAAGGGAAAGCCAGCAACCTGGCCAGTCCCAAAAATCTCGTTAATTTTCATTAATTTTGGTTGTTTGGTTCTTGATCTGTTCGTTCTTTAAGGAATTACAGCAGTACCAAATTCAGAGCGGGAGTAGGTTGAAGCATTCCCGCTTTTCTATTTGTCACTGCCAGATTTTGTATAATTCTATGGCATAATAACAATCCTCCTTCCTTCTAATTTTAAATGAATGGCCCCTGTACTATTAATCTTGTCTAATATTTTTGAAATGTTGTCATACCGGCTAATCACGCCTGTAAAGGTTGTCTCTGGATGATTTCCTTCGTATACCACCTCCACATCGTACCACCTGGAAAGCTTGCGCATTACACTGGAAATGTCCTCAGAATTGAAAATAAACTTGCCGTTTTTCCAGGCGATCGCTTCAGCCACATCTACCATCTCAATATTAATTTTTCCTGAAGCGTTGATTGTGCCTTGCTGCCCTGGTTTAAGTATGGTCGAATGATTTAACAACACGGCTCCTTCAAGTAGCGTGGTTCTTGTTAAGGCTTCGTCGGAATAAGCATTTACATTAAAATGTGTACCTAAAACTTCTATTTTCTGCTTGCTTGTTTCTACGATGAAAGGATGCATTTTATCTTTAGCGACTTCAAAATAGGCTTCTCCTATTAGTTTTATGGTACGTAATCCATCTTTTTTTAGAGCAGGGGCGTAAGACAAGCTCGATGCAGCATTTAACCATATCCAAGTGCCATCTGGCAGGCGCAATCTGTAAGTTTCTCCTTTCGCGGTAGAAATGGTGTTGATTTCATTTGCCCCCGAGACCTGGCTCTGAATTTCATAGATTAGTTGTCCATCCGCTGCCTTTTTGATCACTACTCCAGATTCGGTTGCCAGTTCACCATTTGCGGCATCAGAAAGTGCAATCCTTTTACCATTGGCAAGTGTGAGGGTAGCTCCGATCTTCCCCGGCTTCACTTCGGCCTGTGTCACCGAGATATAATCCTGCTTAGTTTTATTTGTATTGTTGTAAAAAAGCAAACCTACACTCAGAACGACAGCAATGGCAGCCGCATAGGCAAGTAGTTTTCCGTATCTGAACTTAGTGACTTTTACCTGCTCCCTGTCTGCTTGTATGCGATGCCAGATCAGCATCATTTCTTCGTCCATGTCATCATCAAAGGCGTCAGCATTATTTCTTTCGGCGTAAGAATTATACCAACCCTCTACTGCTGCCCTTTCCGCATCAGTAGAGGTGCCGTTGTCATACCTCTCCAATAATTCCAGTACTTTTTCGTGATCCATGTTTATTGAGGAGAAAGTACTCCTATGTTGATAGGACACACGAAACCGACCGGGGTAGTACCTTTGTTTTAAAAAAAAATAAAAAAAGTTTGATGCCAGGTTACCTGATGTTCAGATAAACAATCAAGACAGATAATGGAAGATCTAATTTACGACGTAAAATATGAATGGCTTTATTGATCTGCTTTTTTACAGTAAGGTCTGAAATATCCAGTCTTTCAGCTATTTCTGCGTGAGTGAGATATTCATTTCGACTCAACTGGAATACCTGACGCATTTTGTCTGGCAATAATTCTACTTCCTGTTCAATCAGCCGCTTCAATTCATTGAAGTCGACTTCTGAATCAGTGCTGAAATCTCCTTTCTCGTAAAATCCTCCCAACTCTTCCAGATAATGGCTCTCGTATTTTTCCTTTCGGATGGTATTCAACACACTATTCCTAATCGATCGGTATAAATAAGCTTTCAGGCTGACAGACAGCTCCATATCCGCCGCTTTGTTCCAAATAGCAGTAAAAACTTCTTGTACCACATCTCTTGCACTATCGCGGTTGTGAAGCATATGACGAGCGTGCAAATAAAGCACAGACCAATACCGCTTATAAATTTCGGTAAATGCACGTTCGTCTCCTGATTTCAGGAGACGAAACAGCTCTGTATCCGAGATTTTAGTATAAGGTTCCATTACTTAAAGTCTGCACCGTTATCAGTCATATATAACTAAATATACAACATTACCCTTCAATGCAATTAAATATTTTTAAGATTAAACCTCATCCGGCATTGCCACTCCTTTAGTTTCATCCCCAGCGCTCTTTTTATGAAGACATAATTTTCTCACTGAAGCTAAAGACAAAATGCTGATAATTAAAAAGATTGATCTGGCATCGGCACTGGCTTACCTGTTTTTTTGTAGACGGGCATTTGTGCATCATAGCTTTTCAGTTTTTCAGCCAGTAAAACAGCCATTTCTGATGTTTTCTCAGCGTATTTTACAGAGAGATCATTTTGTTCACCAATGTCGTTTTTAAGATTATACAACTCCTTACTACCTGTTTTCAAATTGTAAATCAGCTTCCAATCGCCCTGACGTATCGCACTCCTATAATTAATTCCGGCAACATCCTGCGCTATCCATTTGTTCGGAAAATGCCACACTAATGGCCTGGTGTCAGGACTTTGTTTTTTATTTTTTATCAGGTCAACAAAACTAATCCCATCCACCTTTTGTACCGTTTTATAGTTTTTGGCACCAGCCATCTCCAATATTGCAGGAAAAAAATCTTCAATAATTAAATAACGATCCGTAGAAGAACCTGGCTTCGTCACCCCAGGCCATTTCACCAGCATTGGCTCCCTAATACCGCCTTCGTATACAGAACCTTTACCCGCTTTTAAAGGCAGGTTTTGAGTATGAGGTTTACCTGCCCGGGGCGACTGGCTAAATCCGCCATTATCACTCATAAAAATGATGATGGTATTTTTATCAATATTCTTTTCCTTTAAATAATTCATTATATCTCCCAGGCTTTTATCCATTCCTTCTACGATAGAAGCATATTGCGCTTCTTTTTCAGGAAGACCTGCATCCTTGTATTTTTGGATAAAACGTTTATCCGCTGCATAAGGCACATGTACGGCATAATGGGACATATAGAGAAAGAAAGGTTTTTTATCAGAAATGGGCTTTTCCAGAGCCTTTAAACCTTCAACAGTGAGTGCTTCAGTAAGGAATACAGATGTACCGTGATACTCCTGCAATCCGGGCACGCCCCAGGGCACTTTAGGCTTGTCTTTTTCATTACCATAATTCTCTTCGCCAAGATAACTGCCCGGTCCACCCGCAGCATGCCCTGCAATGTTTAAATCAAAACCTATGGTCAGCGGATCCGCAGCGGGTGTAGACATTGCAGCATAATGTGCCTTGCCACAATGTATCGTATAATAGCCAGCGTCTTTTAACAGGGCTGGAAGTGGGGTTACATAGGCGGTATTGTTAATTCCCGGCACAGGAGATATTCCATTCACATTCCACATCGGCGGTCTGAGCAAAGAATCAGCAACATCAACACTGGCATCTTTATACAAGGTCCAGTTGGTTACCTTATGTCGTGCTGCACTCATTCCTGTCATCAGACTTATCCTGGAAGGGGAACAAACAGGCGCAGCATAGGCATTGGTAAATTTCATACCTTCCCTCGCAAGTCTTTCCATGTTGGGTGTATGGTAGCGCTTGTTAAACTCCGTCACCTTTGTCCAGAAAGGAACTGAAGAATCCTGCCAACCCATATCATCTACCAGGAATACAATGATGTTTGGCTTTTTTGACCTCTGAGCTACAGCGCCGGTACCAGAGAATAGGACAAGGAGCACTAAAGTTCTAATAGATTTCATATATGTGTATGTATTTAATTTTTAGCCTTTATCGGCGTCCTTTACGTTACTATTGTTACACCCAGATAAAGGGTGGTACTTACCAGATTACCGGCATCATTCACACATTGCATGTAACCATGCAGCTCCTGACCTTCAAAACCAGCAGGCAACTGCAATATAGCTTCCTGATCACCCCGCTGTGCTGCATCTTTAAAGGTAACAAACTTTTCGTTTTGCGGGCAGTACCAGATAAATGTAACCAGGTCGGTATGCTGATTAAAAACAGACTCCGCCGCATTTTCCCATTTGATGTGCAGTATTGCATCTATAAGGGAGAGTATTTCTTTAATCATAGAAATAAAAAGCTCACCCCTGCTAAAAATCGCTTTCGAAAAATCGATCTGTTTCTCAGCACCTTCACCAATCAGGGCATTCTTAAAAATAAAGGAGATGGCCTCATTCATGGGTGTTTTTCCTGCTTTATAAATCTGAAACCCAATCCAGATCAGTGCTTTCAGTGGCTTTAGCCATGCGCTCACCATTCCAAAAGCCTTCCAGTGATACAGCTGTGCCTGACTGGGAGCTTTTTCCGACTGTTCCGGCAAACTGCGCAGGTAATCAATACCACGCCAGTTTACCGCCACTACATGCCCTACTTTACCGCTTAGCGGCCCGTTTATTCCATTTTTATACCTTGCCATAATTTATTTTATAACCAATCTGCGTATTTACTAATCGTCTTTTTAAGCCTCAATCTACGATGCACCGCATTGCCATCTCTGCCCCCATCCGATGCCGTGTTACCCTCAATCGTCTGAATGTAATTTCCTCTGTCCATTTCCACGAGACCAACATGAGCTATCCGACCCAAGTCCTTAAAATATATTCCTATGACATCTCCAGGCTTACCTACCTTCACCAATTTTGAAGCGGGGAATAGCGCTGGTGACCATGCCGTCCGAGGCTGTTTATACCCTGCCTGGCCAAAAACCCAGCTCACAAAACTCGCGCACCAAGCGTGACCTTTTGGAAGGCCAGTATACTTTAAATACTGCTCTATCCTAACACCATCATTCTTACCTGTCAACTCTTTTACACCAATTTCTCCTCTTGCTATATTAAGCACCCTGCCGCTCTCTCCTCCCCGAGGAGAGACACCCGTAGGGAGAGAGGAGCCGACTACACCATCCCAACCAAACACGTCACCGCTGCCCATAACAATAGCACAAACGATGCAAAATAAAAACCTAACTGTCTGCATATATTCATTTCTTTAAACTGTAAAACCATATTTTCAAACTCAGGCAATCCCATTGCCACCCATGCCCTTTGAAGCAACCACCAGCACAAAGCCACTATTACCATAAAACTGCACAAGTTCATCAACAACAACGGCGTTGTACTCTTCACGATAAAAGCAATTGTCCCAGCCTCATCATCAAACCAACCCTGCATTCCCATCAAAACCATCAAAAGCACCCCAACCATCACATGCTCCTTCTTTACATGAGCCATAAAACCCCAGGCGTACTCACGCCCCATATCATTCCTATTTAAACTCAATACATTCATAAAATCTCCTTTTTTAAATTATCTACAACTCCCTTCCGAGACGACCCGACCAAGGCTGACCATAAACTGGCGATTGCCAATAAGTACTTGATGTCAGCGGTGATCGGTATCGGTCGATTGGATTAGTTCGCTAGCAGAAAAAGACAGGTACCTCCGAGCGGGCATAGCACTTATTTGAGCTACGACAGTAGCGAAATTCATTGCAGCCCGCGAGGAGTGTACCATGTCTTTTTCAGAACTAATTAGGCAACAACCGAAACCATCCCAACATAAGTACTATCACTAGCCAGTTTATTGTCAGCACTAAAAAACGCAATCCAGCAGTGCGCCTGTGATCCGACGAACGAAGCCGGCAGCGTCATACTGTACGCCCCAACGGACCTCGCAATCTGCCTGTACGAAACAAACTTGTTCAGATCAGGACAGTAGACCAGCAGCACCGCAAGGTCGGTCGGCTCACCATACTCCATACCCGTGTTTGGCGTCCAGGAGAAATCGACCTCATGACCCGCAGCACTCGCCACCTCAGGATCTATGGCACCCTCCAGTTCACCACGACTGATCTCCACAACCGGATAATCCACTAGATAGTTAGGTGCCACACCCGTCACAGCGTTCTTCAGATGATAAGATGAAGCTGCGTTCATCGCTGTTAATCCCTTCTTCTGCTGGGACAACCATCCAATGTTAATGATTGATTTCATGTCTGCCAGAAACGGCACCATTAATGAAACCTTTGCACGTGCGTTGAGTTGTGCTGTCGTTGGATTGTCTACATAATCGCCTAGACTTCGCAAATAATGCACCCCGTTCCAAATTGAACCTACTACTGTGCCTACCTTACCCATGAAAGGGCCCAGTATACCTTTATTGTACTTTCCCATTTTCTAATTTTTTTAATGGGTTTATTGATGTTTTACTCCGGCAGGCACAGAGACGCGGCTCCCGGAGATGCCTAATGAAAGGCTATTGCTCAGCTCCCGCATGTCAAATGGGAGCAAAGATCATTATCGGCTGATCGCCCGTTCCAATTCCGTTTTTAAACCAGCCCATTCAAAGCAAGGCTTCATTTCATTCGAGACCATTTCCCACACCTGAAGCACTGCCTCTTCCTCCTTAGCTAGTCCCAATTCCAGTACCCATTTGCGCATTCGGCTGCCTTCCAGTTGCAGCACCAAAGCACGCTTTAAATCCTGAAGATGATTACCCAGGTTGATGAGAAACTGATTGGCTTCCCGAATACCGATCCGGTACAACATGGTTTTCTTGCGGAACACCACCTCAGCTTTATCATTCGATTTCAGGTAAATACTGATCTCGAGAGAACGATTAATTTTGATTGTTTTACTCATAAAAAGATGATTCATATTTGATATAGAACAAAGGTAAGCAGGCAGCTACTTACCCCTGTTGGAGATTCCGGCAATAGTGTTCAGTCCTTTTCAGACCAAAGTGTCCACTTTAATTTTTCCAGACAGCAGCCGTAGTTTTTGGATGGGGTATGCTCCGTATCCAGGCAGATCCATCGGCGTAAAGTAACATTCTCAGCCCCTCATCTCACTCGCTCTACACAAAGCCTTTCTCAATCAAAAATTCTGACCATTAGCGCTTCACTACGCTCTTAAAATCAAAATCACCACCCAAGAGTTCAGATCCCAACAGAAATCCACCTAATGCGCTTAAAATCAGTCAAGTGGATAGTTTGCAGATTATTTATTGCACACTTTGAAGCGAAATGAGTGGACAGCAGGTTTCAAAATTACCTGGCTACTATTGCCGAAACCTCCATCTAAACCGATGATCCTGTGGTTTTCCATAAAAACAGTCGGAACCCGATCAGCCGTTGCCGGAAAAATAAATGAATAATCGAAGCCTACTTCATTTGGACCAGGCTTAATGTCTCCATTCCAATCCTTGGTCACCTGATCTCCAAGCCCCAGGTGCCATTTACCTACGATACCTGTGCGGTAGCCTGCGTTTTTAAACACCTTCGGCAAGGTGGTTTTATTTGTGGGAACAATTAGTGCCGCATCGCCGGGCAGGATATTTCTGCCGGCCTGTCTCCAGGGATATTCCCCGGTCATCAGGGCATACCTTGAAGGTGTACAGGTTGCCGAAGTACAATGGCCGTTGGTAAACCGGAGCCCACCTTTTGCCAGTTGATCCGTATTTGGCGTACTGATTTTGGTAGCACCGTAACAACTTAGATCCCCATAGCCTAAATCATCTACATAGATCATGATCACATTTGGCTTCTGGCGATCAGGTGTAACCTTACTTATCTTTTTCTGCGCAAAGACTGGCAGCGCAAGCATGACAAAGGCAAATCCGGAAATTACTTTAATTAGGCTCATCGTGTTTTAAATAATCATGATTAGTTCTGCGGCGGAAAATTAAAAGGCATCCATTTCGGATATTTCGCCAGTTCTTTTTCTACATCATCACCGATTGGAATTCCCCATGTCTCCCAAAAAGGCACCAGGTTTCTTTGTACAATATTTGAATAGGTCTTCACCCACAGGTCTCTTTTCTGCTGATCGTTTAGCCTGCCAATGGTAGGTCCGAGTTTCTGGTATGCCTTAAAGAATGATTTAAAGCTTTCCCATCCGAAACCTTCCTGCATCTGACGAAACATAATTAACCCCAAAAAAGCGTCTTTTTGCCATTTCTCGTAAGAAGGCCCGGCTGCGAAATATGCTTTCATCGATTTTTGTGTATTGGCATTTGAGATGGCTGAGTGGGCATTGTCGCGGCCACCTACCAGCCTGTCGAACATATACAGCGAGAAGAAGTTGTTACTTACTTCTGTAGTACCGCCAAATACCCAGTCCAGGTTTTGCATATTATGGCCAATCTCGTGGAAAAAGCCCCAGTTGGCACCACCACCACTTGGCTGCATCAGTAAAGATGGGTCTGCCATGATCTCATTACTCAACATTTTTCTTGAAGGGGAATGATGGATCATGATCGGATAACCGCTGTGCATGTATCCCCCACCAATATGCTCGTCGACGACCATGCGCTGCGCTCTGTAAAACGGCATTTTTATTTGAGCAAGCTCCATTTCACCTTCAACGATCATATCCCAGAGCTTGATCACTTCCGCTGGATTTTTTACAGTTTGCAATACGGAATCCGGTAACGTTAAAATCACGTTTTCACTGGCGATCTCTCCCCATGGTGCTTTGTTGTTTTTCAGCTGTTGATTCCATTCCTCATTAGTTGTTTTGCCTGCAACATACAGCGGTGCCTGAATGGCGTGTGAAATAGAAAGTTCCACTATCCGGCTGTCTTTTTTCGGAGAGATGGCGATGTACACTAAACCTCCAAAAGGTGAGGCTAGTTTGTTAGCACCGTTCTTTAATTTCTGAGTTTTGGTGATGATAGGCATCCGGCGCCAGTCTTCTTTTCCGGCAACCCACCAATTTAAGCGGTCAGACTGTGAACCAATCTGAACTGTCAAATCATCAGCATTTACATTTTTTGGCACATTGATCTCAATGTATTGTCCGGCAACGGCATACAAACCTGTACTGTACAGCACATCATTCCATGGATTTGAATAGCCAAGTGTGTTTACGATGCTCACGAGACTGTCTACAATTTTTTTATGGGTAATACTCACTGTTTGCTTCGTGAATTTATACCCCTCTTTAGCACTTCCCGGAAAAAAGGCAGATGAAGGATGTGCTTTTACATTTTGGTAATCAGCGCTTTTTAACACATCGTCACTCCATTTTGCAATGGCTTTTCTAAACTCAACATCGTCTTTGGACAAGGTGTGTTTAGGCGAAATGACTATTGTTGCAGGGTCTTTAACTGCATCCTGGGCATACAGTGAAGATGTACCTGCAGATGCAAGAAGAGCCAAAGCAAATAACTTCTTCATGGAAATTTTACTACTTCTGTTGGTCAGCATTTTGTGTGGTTTTTGGTTTAAGTATGGAAGTTACAAATGCTATAAAATAACTGCAGCACCAATTATTACGCAACCGTTTGATAAGCATGTAATATTTATGTTGTAATTGGTTGTACGCATCAATTCTGTCAGCGATACGCTGATTAATTCACATGAAGTTTGGTTTCAATTTCTCAATCTAATATCTTAACTTTGCAACCTTAATTTTTTTGAGATACTTGATTGATGTATAGGGAATTTAAACAGTTAGAACTAGCGAAAATAGGGAAAGAAATACTAGAGTTTTGGAAAGCAGAAAACATCTTTGAAAAAAGTGTTTCTACCCGCTCAGAATCCAACCCATTTACTTTTTTTGAAGGTCCGCCTTCAGCAAACGGAATGCCTGGTATTCACCACGTAATGGCCCGTGCTATTAAAGATATTTTTTGCCGCTACAAAACAATTAAAGGCTTTCAGGTAAAACGCAAAGCTGGCTGGGATACCCATGGTCTCCCTGTAGAGCTGGGAACTGAAAAAGAATTAGGCATCACCAAAGAAGATATTGGCAAAACCATTTCCATAGAAGAGTACAACGAGGCCTGCAAAAGGACTGTTATGCGTTACACGGATGTGTGGAACGACCTGACTGAAAAGATGGGCTATTGGGTGGATATGGATGATCCGTACATCACGTACAAATCTAAATATATGGAGTCTGTATGGTGGCTATTGAAACAGATCTATGATAAAGGCCTGTTATACAAAGGCTATACCATTCAACCTTACTCTCCGAAGGCCGGAACAGGTTTAAGTTCACATGAGGTGAACCAGCCTGGAGCATACCGTGATGTGTCGGATACGACGATCGTAGCGCAATTTAAAGCGCTTTCAGGTACGCTTCCAACGTTTTTACAGGGTTTCGGGGTTATTCATTTCATGGCCTGGACTACCACTCCCTGGACTTTACCATCGAATACTGCACTAACCGTTGGCCCTAAGATTGAATATGTATTGGTAAAAACCTTTAACCAGTATACTTTCCTGCCTGTAAATGTGATTCTGGCAAAAAATCTTGTTGGTAAACAGTTCAGCAAAGGATTCTTTGAAAGTACCGCTGCTGAGGATTTTGAGAATTTTAATGCGGGGGATAAAAAAATCCCTTATCAGGTGCTGGCTTCCTTTAAAGGTGCTGAGCTTGTTGGAATTAAATACGAACAGCTTTTACAATATACATTACCCTATCAGAACCCTGAAAATGCTTTCCGTGTAATCTCAGGAGATTTTGTGACGACAGAAGACGGAACCGGTATCGTACATACGGCACCAACTTTTGGTGCTGATGATGCTAAAGTAGCTAAAGAGGCAACCCCTGAAGTTCCTCCTATGCTAGTTCTGGATGAAAATGGGATGCCAGTACCTCTGGTAGACCTGCAAGGAAAATTCACTTCACATATGGGTGCTTTCGCCGGAAAATATGTGAAAAACGAATATTACAATGAAGGCGAGGCTCCTGAGAAATCAGTAGATGTAGAAATAGCCATCATTTTAAAAGAAGAAAATAAAGCCTTTAAAGTAGAAAAATATGTGCACAGTTATCCGCATAGCTGGAGAACTGATGAGCCTCTTTTATACTACCCACTGGATTCATGGTTTATCAAAGTGACCGACATCAAAGACAGGATGTTTGATCTGAATGAAACCATCAACTGGAAACCAAAATCAACCGGAGAAGGGCGCTTTGGAAACTGGCTGAAAAATGCGAATGACTGGAATCTTTCGCGTTCAAGGTACTGGGGCATTCCTCTGCCAATCTGGAGAACAGACGACAAAAGGGAAGAAGTGATCATTGGCTCAGTGGAAGAATTGTACCAAGCCATAGAAAAATCAATCGAAGCCGGACACATGAAGGAGAATCCTTTTAAAGGATTTGAGATCGGAAACATGTCGGAAGAGAATTACGACCTGGTAGACCTGCATAAAAATGTAGTGGATGAGATTGTATTGCTTTCGCCATCCGGGAAACCGATGAAGCGTGAGAGTGACCTGATTGATGTTTGGTTTGATTCCGGAGCCATGCCGTATGCACAATGGCACTATCCATTTGAAAACAAAGATAAAATAGACGAGAGCAAAGATTTTCCTGCTGATTTTATCGCTGAGGGCGTAGACCAGACACGTGGATGGTTCTATACTTTACATGCCATTGGCGCCTTAGTTTTTGATAAAGTTGCCTATAAGAATGTTGTTTCTAATGGATTGGTGCTCGACAAAAACGGACAGAAAATGTCTAAACGCCTGGGCAATGCAGCAGATCCTTTTAAAACCCTGGAGGAATATGGGCCGGATGCAACGCGCTGGTACATGATCTCCAATGCCAATCCATGGGATAACTTAAAATTTGATATTGAAGGAATCGCAGAAGTACGCCGTAAGTTCTTTGGTACGCTTTACAATACTTACGCATTTTTTGCTTTGTATGCGAACATCGACAAGTTTGAAATAGACCACAATAACCTTACACCTGTTGCGGAGCGCAGCGAACTGGACAGATGGATTTTATCGCTGCTGCAGAACCTGATAGCAGAGGTTGAT
Source organism: Pedobacter frigoris (assembly GCF_032678645.1). Classification (GTDB taxonomy): domain Bacteria; phylum Bacteroidota; class Bacteroidia; order Sphingobacteriales; family Sphingobacteriaceae; genus Pedobacter; species Pedobacter frigoris_A. Next base: position 373,456 of record NZ_JAVTSP010000004.1, on the reverse strand, counting down.
GAAAGCTATGCGGCATATGAGCCGACAAAAGCTGCCCGGGCAATCCAGTCGTTCGTGGATGAACACCTGAGCAACTGGTACATCCGTTTATCTCGCCGCCGTTTCTGGAAAGGTGAAATGACTGCGGATAAAAAGGCTGCGTATGAAACGCTTTATGCCTGTTTGACTAGCTTGTCTCAACTGATGTCGCCTATTGCACCTTTCTTTGCAGACTGGCTATTCCAAAACCTTACAGCCGGCGATGCGGCCAATAAGATTGAATCCGTGCATTTGACAATTCTTGAACCTGCAAATGCTTCACTGATTGACAATGAGCTGAACGAACGCATGAGACTTGCTCAGGACATCTCATCAATGGTATTGTCGCTGCGTAAAAAAACAAGTATCAACGTGCGTCAGCCGCTTGCGAAAATCCTGATCCCTGTACTTGACAACAAATTCGCTGAGCGAGTGGAACTTGTAAAAGAATTGATATTATCTGAAACCAACATCAAGGATATTGAGTACATTACAGATACTGCAGGCTTTATCACAAAAAAGATAAAACCTAATTTCAAAGCTTTAGGCCCAAAAGTAGGGAAAGACATGAAACAGGTTGCAGAAATCATCAGCAACTTAAATCAGGAACAACTGAGCCAGTTTGAAGCAGCAGGGAAATATGAAATTAGTGGCACCAATTATGTTATTGAGTTGAGCGATGTAGAAATCATAGCTGAAGACATTCCGGGATGGCAGGTGACGAACATGGGCAATTTAACAGTTGCACTTGATGTAACCATCACAGATGAGTTGAAGCAGGAAGGACTATCCAGGGAACTGATCAACAGAATTCAGAATTTAAGAAAAGAACTGAATTTTGAAGTTACTGATAGAATTACCGTGACTTTACAAAACCATAATTTAATTGCAGGTGCTGTAGCACAAAATAAAGCCTACATTTGCTCCGAAATTTTGGCAGATAACATTGAGTTAACGGAAACTTTAGATAATGGAAACAAAATAGTAATCGATGATGTTGAACTACAAATCTCGATTGCACAACAATAATTATTATTATGGAAAAAGAAAAAACAAGGTACTCTGACAGCGAACTTCAGGAATTTAAAGAATTGATCCAGGAAAAACTACGTATGGCCAGAGAAGAGTTTCTTGATTTAACAAACTCGTTGAGCAGTCCGAATTCTAACGGAACTGAAGATACTTCCGGAACATATAAAACGCTTGAAGATGGTTCGGCTACGCTTGAAAAAGAGCAGTTAAACCAATTGGCAGCACGCCAAAAGAAGTTTATTGAAAACTTAGAAGCGGCATTGGTACGTATTGAAAACAAGACTTACGGTATTTGCAGAGAAACGGGTAAACTGATTCAAAAAGAACGTTTACGTGCGGTACCCCACGCTACTTTGAGTATGGAAGCTAAACTGAAGCAGTCGTAATGAAAGGCTATACTAAACCTTTATTAATTATTTTCTTAGTATTGCTTGCCGATCAGGTTTTAAAGACCTGGATCAAAACCAATATGTTTTTGGGCCAGGAGTTTAAGATGATTGGAAATTGGTTCATCATCCATTTTACAGAAAATAATGGAATGGCCTTCGGTTTAGAGTTCGGAGGGGAGTTCGGGAAACTGGCTTTATCTCTTTTCAGAATTGCTGCCGTAGGAGGAATCGGTTATGGATTACATTACCTTATCAAGCATAAACACCACAGAGGGCTGATATTAAATGTCGCATTGATTTTTGCAGGTGCATTGGGTAATATCATAGACTCTGTATTATACGGAGTGATTTATGGTTATGCAGGCCTGTTCCATGGCAGGGTTGTGGACATGTTTTATTTTCCGATTTTGCAGGGCAATTTCCCTTCATGGGTGCCAATATGGGGCGGGGAAGACTACATCTTCTTCAGACCGGTGTTTAACATTGCAGATGCCGCGATTTCCGTGGGTGTAATCATCATACTGATCTTCCAGAGAACATATTTCAAAGAAGAAGTGAAAGAAGAAATTGGACCTAATAATGAGATAGTTGAGGATTAATTTATCATAAGCTTGTGGAATTGGTATGATAATTACATCTGAATATCAAATACACAAATGAAAAACATTACATTATGAAAAAGTTATTAACTCTTGCCTTCGCCACATTATTAAGTATAAGTGCGATGGCCCAACAAGTAGACTTAAGAAAGAAGATCAGTGTCAGCGGTTCTGCAGAGACCGAAATCACTCCGGACATCATCTACATCAGCATCTCTTTAAAAGAATATTTTAAAGACAACAACAGCAAGAAAAAGGTGGACATCACTACATTGGAAACCCAATTGTATAATGCCATTCAAAAAGCTGGATTGGATAAAGAAAATTTAACCATCAACAACCTGTCGAGCTACTCATGGGCTACTGAGAAAAAGAAAAATCCTGATTTCCTGGCAAGCAAGCAATACCGTTTGAAGGTTTCCGACCTGAACAAATGGAATGCGATTATTGCTGAAGTAGACGCGAAAGGCATTGCTTACACCAATATTGAGAGCTACGATTATTCTAAGATCGAAACGCTTAAAAAAGAGCTTAAAATTAAGGCACTGCAGGCAGCTAAAGCCAAAGCAACTTACCTTGTAGAAGCATTAGGAGATAAACTTGGTAGTGCAATAGATATTCAGGAGATCAACAATGAAGCATACCCTCAGCCAATGTACCGTGCGAACGTGATGATGATGAAAGCTGAAAGTGCTGACATGGCTGGCGCTGCTGCACCAGAGATCGACTTTAAGAAGATCAAACTGAATTACGTAATGAATGTAGTTTTTGAGATCAAATAATAAAATTCTGACCTGTACTGTATACAGTCTCAAAAAAAACAATAGCATTTTAATTAAAAAACCTACCAATTGATTTTTGGTAGGTTTTTTGTTATTTATCCCTATATCAACAAAATTCAAATCGTATGAAAAGAATAATTTACTCATTGGTGCTGGTTTTCACACTGGCCATTAGCGCAAACACAGTTACAGCAGCAGAAAAGAAGGACAAGGTTAAAACTGAGATGACTGCGGAGCAGAAAATTCAGTTGAAGAGAATTACTGACCGTGTAGAGGAAATTAAGGCGATGGACAAGTCAGAATTGTCAAAAGATGAGAAAAAAGCATTACGTAAAGAATTAAGGGAATTAAAACAACAAGCCCGTGCAATAGGTGGCGGTGTTTACCTTTCTGTTGGAGCGATCATCATCATTATCTTGTTGCTGATTCTTATCTTATAATATTGCCCCCTATTACTTATTAATATCTACCTAAAGAAACAAAGCCCCGGTGATGAACCGGGGCTTTTCTATGTTTTGTCTTCGTCCTCTCGACGACAGGAAATCTCTTAAACTTTAGCCAAGCAAGGGATTTCTCCTACAGCCTGTGCTGAACTTGTTTCATTATCGAAATGACGCGTGCTGAAAGTATCAATCAATATACTCGAACCCTGTATATTTCACTAAGGCTTCAGGAATCTTAATGCCTTTATCAGTCTGATTGTTTTCTAAAATGGCTGCAACAATCCGTGGCAATGCCAATGCACTTCCATTTAAAGTATGTGCAAGTTGGGTTTTACCTGTCGCGCCTTTAAATCTTAGTTTAAGTCTGTTACTTTGGTAAGTCTCAAAATTAGACACCGAAGATACTTCAAGCCAGCGTTGTTGCGCAGCGCTCCATACCTCCATATCATAAGTCATTGCTGATGTAAAGCCCATGTCGCCACCACATAGCCTCAAAACACGGTAATGCAGGCCGAGCTTTTGCAGTAAAGATTGAACATAGCTGCTCATGTCCTCCAGTGCTTCGTAAGATTTATCAGGGTGTACAATCTGAACAATTTCTACTTTATCAAATTGGTGCAGTCTGTTCAGTCCGCGAACGTGTGCGCCATACGATCCTGCTTCTCTGCGGAAGCAAGGAGTATAACCTGTATTTTTTACCGGAAGTTCTTCTTCTTTCAGGATCACATCACGATACAGATTCGTTACAGGCACCTCTGCGGTTGGGATAAGATACAGATTGTCTACACCGACATGATACATCTGTCCTTCCTTATCGGGCAGTTGTCCGGTACCAAATCCAGATGCTTCATTTACGAGGTGAGGAACCTGCATTTCTCTATAGCCAATGGCAGTTGCATGGTCTAAAAAGAAATTGATCAAAGCCCTTTGCAAGCGTGCTCCCTTTCCTTTATAAACAGGGAATCCGGCACCGGCTATTTTTGTACCCAGTTCAAAATCAATGATGTCATATTTTGAGGTAAGTTCCCAGTGAGGCTGAGCATTAGCTGGCAGCTCTGCCGGTTTACCATGTTCGTATACTACTTCATTTTCTTCAGCTGTACTGCCTGCCTTAACCAGATGGTATGGCAAATTTGGTAATTGTACGATCAGATTGTGCAATTTCAATTCCGCATTTGCAAGCTGATCTGATAACACCTTATGCTGTTCCTTATTGGCAGTAGTTTCTGCTTTCAATACTTCAGCCTCTTCCTTTTTACCATTACGCATGAGTTCACCAATCTGTTTTGCAGCAGCATTAGCTACGGCTGAAAGGTTATCCAACGAAGTTTGAAATTGTCTGCGCTCTTCATCAATATTAATAATTTCATCAACCAGTTCTGGCTGTTTGAAATGACGTACACTTAGTCCTTCTAAAACTTTCTCTCTATTTTCGCGGATATAGTTAACTTGCAGCATTATTTTATTTTTTGCACAAAGATAAGATTTTTTGATTGACGATTTTAGACTGATGAATTACGATTTTCAATCTATAAACCTGAGTCTTTGCATGATCAATCGTAAAATCAAAAATCGTAAACCGTAAATACAGATGGGCAAACTATTTCTTGTACCTACACCGATTGGAAACCTTGAAGACATGACTTTCAGGGCAATCAGGATTTTAAAAGAAGCCGATATCATTCTGGCGGAAGATACCAGAACGAGTGCGCCCATGCTGAAGCATTTTGGCATTGATAAAAAGGCATATTCTCATCATCAGCACAATGAACATCAGGCAACCTCAGAAATCATCAGGTTTTTAAAGGAGGGCAAAAATGTAGCCCTGATTTCTGATGCAGGCACACCTGCAATATCAGATCCCGGATTTTTTCTGGTAAGGGAAACCATCAAAAACGAGCTGCAGGTAGAGTGCCTCCCAGGTGCTACTGCTTTTGTTCCCGCCCTTGTTAATTCGGGACTACCTTCCGATGCTTTTGTATTTGAAGGCTTTTTACCTGTAAAAAAAGGCAGGCAGACAAAGATGAAGAAACTCTCTGAAGAAGAAAGGACAATTGTTTTATATGAAAGTCCTCATCGCTTATTAAAAACATTGGAGGAATTTATTCAATATATGGGAGAGGGCAGACAGGCTTCCGTGAGCAGGGAGCTTACAAAGCTTTATGAGGAAACGGTAAGGGGTACGTTAATAGAAATAAAATCACATTTTGAAAACAATATATTAAAAGGAGAATTTGTAATTTGTATTGCCGGAGCAGAGGAACAAGTAAAGAAGAAAAATAAATACAAAGACTAAAACCTACGTTCGCCACCCTGAATTATTTCAGGCACAGATATATGATTTCAGACCTTGCTCAAACGGGATCCTGACCTCGAAGAAGCTGCGAAGCAAAATAAATTCAGGATGACGGCACATAAAAAATAGCTGCTTTTAGCACGATGATTGCTTAACACAGCATAAGAAACAATAATACAACATTATAAAGACACAACATGATATTAATTGATAGATTTTTAAGTGATGAACAAGATCCTAAAGCTGTTGAAAAAGTTTTAGGAAAATTAAATGATATGCTGACTGCCAATGAAGAACTGATCTACATGGCGGTGCAAAAAAAACCGGCTGTAAACTTGCTGCCTGACTGTATCGCTGTGAGTAACAAGCGCCTCTTCTATTGTGAGCCTGGAAATTTTGGAATTACCATGAACTTTAAAGATATCTCCTGGAAAAGCATCAAAGAGGTGTCCTTTAAAGAAGAAATATTTGGTTCTAAATTCATTTGTGTACCTCTTCATGGTGAAAACATCATCACTGAATACATTCCAAAAGTTCAGGCCCGCAAATTATATCAGGCGGCCTACGAGCAATTGGAAAATTTCAAAGAGCAGCAAAGACAGGCGGATCTGGAAGACAGACGTTCTGCTACTTCTCCTGTTACGGTAAACACCGTTGCAACTCCCGAACCGGTAGAAGAACCTCAGGCTTTTATGCCGCCTGCGACTTCATTTACTCCTCCGGCGCCTGTTGAAGAACCTGAAGATGAGACGACATTGAAGCTTAGAAAACTAAAGAGTTTGTATGACAAACATCTGATCACTCAGGATGAGTATGAAGCAAAAAAGGCAGATATCCTAGACAGTTTATAAGCCCGCTTGATGAACTCAAAAAATTCTTACCTGCTGGCCATATTAAGTGCATTTCTAATGTGGCTGGCATGGCCTCCAATTCCATATACTACTCCCTTGTTATTTATTGGCCTCGTGCCTTTATTGATCGCCTGCGAACAAATCATTCTAAAAAAGACCAATAAAACAGGAAAAAAGATATTCCTGACAGCGGGGTTAACCTTTTTAGTTTGGAATACGGCATCCATATATTGGGTGTACAACGCTATAAATGCAGTAAACGGAGCTGTTGTATCGTTTTTCGTGTCCCTGATCCCCTTTGGATTGGGCGCCCTGCTCATGACCTTTTCATTCTGGTTATATTACAGGCTTAAGCTCATAACGAATAAATATGTAGCCTATCTTGGCCTCATTTCCTTTTACATATCGATGGAGTACCTGCACCAGACCTGGGACCTGGCATTTCCCTGGATGACACTGGGGAATGGATTTTCAGGTATGCACCAGCTTGCCCAATGGTATGAATACACTGGAGTGTATGGGGGCTCTGTCTGGATACTGGTAAGTAATATCCTTGCATTTGAAGCATACAAAGCCTTTAAAGCCTCTCCTAGTGGATTCTTAAAATTCAGGCCGGCGTTGTTCTGGATTTTATGGGTAATTGTACCCGCGGCATTTTCACTGGCAAAATATGCGGGATACAAAGAGAAAGAAGTCCCTGTAAATGTAGTTTCAGTTCAGCCCAATATTGATCCTTACAAAAAATTTGGTGGCCTTTCAACAGCAGAGCAATTGAATATTCTTACACACCTATCAGATTCTATTGCCCAGCCAAATACCGAATATTTTATCTGGCCGGAAACCGCCATTCCAGATGAGGCTGATGAAGACAATATCCGAAGTAATTCTGATTTCTTGATGGCACAGCAGTTCTTAGGGAAATATAAAAATGGAAGTCTGATCTCGGGAATAGAAAGCAGAAAATTTTACAATACCAAAGAGACATCATCATCAAGCCAATACGACAACAGCACGTACATAGACGTTTTTAATGCTGCTATTCAAATTGAAAACTCTGCCAATGTTCAGTTTTACCACAAGTCTAAACTCGTTCCCGGTGTAGAGAAAATGCCTTTCCCTGCTGCATTATCTATTTTGGCTCCTGTTTTTGAAGGATTTGGCGGTACCGTGGGTGGTTATGGTTCTCAGGATGCGCCGCAGGTATTTTATGCGTATAGCGGAATTGGCGTGGCACCTGTAATCTGCTATGAATCTATCTGGGGCGACTGGATTGGTAGAGCCGTCAAAGATGGCGCTCAGTTCATCGCAGTAGTCACCAACGACGGCTGGTGGGGCAATACCTCAGGAAAAGACCAGCACTTGTTATATGCGAAGTTAAGAGCTATAGAAACACGCCGCTATGTGGTCCGCTCTGCAAACACGGGGATATCCTGTTTCATCAATCAGAAAGGGGATGTAATTAAAAAAACCAAATGGTGGGAACGGACAGCAATAAAGTCGGATATCAATTTAAATGATGAACTCACATTTTATGTAAGAAATGGGGATTTGATTGCATATCTGTTCTGTATCACCGGTGTGCTGCTGGCGCTGTTTATCGCTTATAAAAAATGGATTCTTAAAAGTAAATCCTAAGAAAGGTACTTTCCAACAATAGGCATCCTCCTGCCCATACCAAATGCTTTAGGAGATACCCTTAATATTGGCGGTGTCTGGTAACGCTTAAATTCGGCGGTGTTTACCATTTTGATGATTCTCCTAACCAATGCTTCATCATATCCCTGTGCAATAATAGCCGAAGAGCTTTGCTTTAACTCTATATATTGATACAGAATTTTATCCAGTGTGTCGTAGTCTGGCAGTGAATCAGAATCCTTTTGTCCGGGCCTTAACTCGGCAGAAGGTGGTTTTACTATGGAGTTTTCAGGAATCACAATACCATCTTTATTGATGTAATGTGCAAGTTGATAGACCTGAGTTTTGTAAACATCTCCAATAACGCCTATAGCACCGCACATATCGCCATACAATGTACCATATCCTACTGCACACTCGCTTTTATTAGATGTATTCAACAGGATATAACCAAACTTATTGGACATTGCCATTACAACTATTCCACGGCACCTGGCCTGAATATTTTCTTCAGTCAGATTAAACGGCAATCCGCTAAATGCCGGAGCCATCATACTGTCAAATGCATCTGCGGCCTCCTTTATAGCAATGATCTCATGCTTACAGCCAAAACTTTCTACCAGATCAAGGGCATCTTTAATTGAATGATCTGAAGAATACTTCGAAGGCATCAATACTGCCATTACATTCTCCGGACCTAAGGCACGACATGCCAGTGCACATACCACTGCAGAGTCAATCCCACCTGAAAGACCAAGTACTGCTTTTTTAAACCCTGATTTTTCAAAGTAATCCCTGATCCCCAAAACAAGTGCCTGATAAATCTGCTCTATGTCCGGAACTGCCTGATGAGATTTATTGCTGTAGCCTTTTATGGTATCATCTTCTATCTCATAAATCTTAAGCTCTTCTTTGAAATAAGCCATTTCATCCAACAGATTTCCATGCTTATCAAATGCAAGTGAACCTCCATCAAAGATGATCTCTGTTTGCGCGCCTACCTGGTTCACGTATAACAAAGGCAGCTTGTATTTTTTAGCATTATCAGCCAATACAACAACCCTTTCATCATCATGACAATATGAAAATGGAGAAGCTGCGATATTTATCATCATATCAGGATCTTGCTTGATCAACTCGTCCATAGGATTGGACACATACAACGGATTGTTATTGATATTCCATAGGTCCTCACAAATGGTCAGTGCAATTTTACGGCCCTTAAAGGTGATGCATTCAAACTGATTGGCCGGCTCAAAATAGCGGTACTCATCAAAGACGTCATAAGTAGGGAGCAATGCCTTTTTTACGACAGCCTTTACACTACCTTCTTCAATAAAGTAAGCAGCATTGTACAAATCCTTACCTGCCAGCACCTCATTTCTAACGGGTAAACCAATGATACAGGCAATCCCTTTACAATGCGCCGCAATTTCCTGTGCGGACTTTTCACACAAAGCGATAAACTCTTCGAACTCAAGAAAATCACGTGGAGGATAGCCGCAAACTGCCAGCTCCGCGAAAACAACAAGATCTGCACCTTCAGCTTTGGCCTTTAAAATGTTGTCGGTTATTTTTTTTGTATTGTATTCGAAGTTACCTATGTGGTAATTGAGCTGAGCCAATGCGATTTTCATATTCCCAAAGAAGTTATTAATGCTGTCTGGATGCAATTAAAAGAAAACACCAAAATTAATACCGATATAATGGTTACGAACATTATTGTCCTTGTCATCTGTGATGTCAGTAAATCCATTATTATAGGTTAACCCACCAAACAGACTGGTATTGCCAGAGATGTCAAATTCTCCGCCAGCTCCTATGATCAGTCCGGCCCTGTAGAACTTAATTGATTTAGAAACGTCCTGATCTCTGTATTCCATATTACCGTTTGCATCTGCATCTTGTTTAGCGCCGATTTTAAAATCATTGGACAATCCAAACTGTCCATACCAGCGAACGTCTCCAATCTTCGTAGTTTTAAGCTTCACGGTGAGCGGTACTTCTATATATTGCAATTGGTACTTAAGATCGTAAGCAATCTGCCCGGGCGTACCACCTACCCCAACCGCAGGGGTTGTTCTCACTTCCGTAGTTTTGCCGTTAATTGTGTTAATAGTAATGCCTGTTGCAAAACTGTAGTTCTCAGCAAAATTAAAATCACCCAGCAAGCCATACGCAAACCCCAAAGATACGCCATTGCTTTTCCCGATCTGAGGTTTCACCCAACCAATTGTAGGATGTGCAGTTAAACCCAACCTGAAACCATATTGAGAAAGCACAGATTCCTGCGCAAAAAGATTACCTGTTATAAATATTAGCAGCAGTCCGATTAGTGTTCTTTTCATATGAATATTTCTTTATTGTATGATGCTTGAAAAAACTTAGTTATATATTTGTTTATAATGAAGTACAACGTAAATTTCCGCCAAAGCTATCTATTTTTTCTTTTTGTACTTGCTTTTTTTTCATTGCTTTCCTGCACGCAAAGTACTAAACCAGACGTTAGCACAATACATTTAGATGTAAAAATTGCCCGTTTCGATCAGGATTTATATGCCGGTAAATCAAAAGATATAACTGAGACTGATGAATTTCTGAAGAAGAAATACGGCTGGTTTTACAATGACTTTACCAATCGGATGGTCGGTAATGGCGAATATTCAAGCAGGGAAATTTTAACTACACTTTATAAGGACCAGGCCTACACTGATTTGAGCAGGGAATCTGATAGTGTTTTTAAAGACATCACGCCGATAAACAATGACCTTACACAAGCTTTTAAATACATTAAATATTACTACCCAAAAGCTCAGATACCTCAATTCATTTCTTTTATATCCGGATTTGCAGTTCAGACACCAATAGGAGACAATTACATGGGCATTGGTCTGGACATGTTTCTTGGGAAAGACAGCAAGTTCTATAAAGCAATAGTACAAAGTGTGCCTGGTTACCTATCCAGACGATTCACTCCTGAATATATCGTGCCAAGAGTTGCGGAAACCTACGCCCGTGAAGAGCTTTTTAAAGAACGCGATGAGGATCGGACATTACTTGCTAAGATGATCCACAATGGCAAAATCCTGTATTTCATGGATCAGGTGCTTGCTGATGAAGTTCCTGATTCTGTTAAGATCGGATATACCAAATCACAAATAGAATGGTGCAAAGAATTTGAGGCAGATATATGGGCCTATTATCTGGAAAACAACCTGCTCTTTGAGACCGACTATCAGAAAATACAGGTATTTTTAAGTGAAGGACCATTTACACCGGGTTTAGGGGAGAAAAATGAATCGGCACCAAAATTGGGCGTATGGATAGGCTGGCAAATTGTGAAGAAGTATATGAAGAATAATCAGGAGGTTAGTCTTCAGCAACTCATGATGGAAACCGACGCACAAAAGATATTAAATGCTTCAAAGTATAAACCTAAAAAATAGGCGCATGGTCAAAGTTGGAATAGTATTATCAGGAGGTGGAATCAGAGGTATTGCGCATTTAGGTGTTTTAAAGGCATTCAGTAATGCAGGAATCAAATTCAGTCACATTACAGGAACCAGTGCAGGATCAATAGCAGGTGCCTTGTTTGCTGCAGGTGTAGATCCGGAAGAAGCCCTTAATATTTTTCTTAAAATCAGGTTGCTGAAGTTCATCAGACCCGCGGTAGGCTCACTGGGACTCATGAACCTGGAAAATACCGTCAACCTTTTCAAGGAATATTTTCCTGATGATAAGATTGAAAGTCTTAAAATACCATTGACTATTGCGGCTACCAATTTCAGCGAAGGAAAAATCGTATACTTCAGCAAAGGACCGCTAATCAGGATCATACAGGCATCAAGCTGTATCCCAGGTATCTTTAAGCCGATAATGATCGACAATCAAATGTATGTGGATGGTGGTGTTTTAAATAACTTTCCGGTAGAGCCACTACTCAATAACTGTGATTTCATTATTGGATCCTCGTGCAACCATCTGAGGGCAGTAGACAAAATTACCGGTATCACCGGTTTGATGTCACGGGCAGGTGTGATGTCTATCAATAAGGACATGGAGCAAAAAGCAGCATTCTGCAATGTATTAATTGAACCAAAAGGTATGGGGGAGATCAATACTTTTGACACAAAAAAAGCAGAGACCATTTACTGGCTTGCTTATGAGGAAACGCTTAAGGCGATTAAGAATAATGAGTTATTAAAAAATCTGATCGCCGAAAACGGGAAAATTTAAATTAGGCTTTTAAAGCAACGAGCGCGTCACCTACAAGTACTGGAATAGCCTCGCAAACATTCAATTGCAAGCAGAATTTCACATCTTCTTCAATGTTAAGCTGCGCAAGCCTGTGGCTATGCGAAGACTTATGCAGATACTTCCTCAAATCACCTTTTGCGCACTCATACAGGTCTTCTGCAGCTACCGATGAATCATCAATGTGTGTAAAGTCCTTTCGTAGTTCTGCGACTACTGCCCCTGCAAATAAGGTATCCTCCAGATTGAATTTATCTTTCCAGCCCGCGCAAAGCAATAACACATTCTTATCCTGAACTCTTAGCCAATCACATAAAGCTGCTAAATTTAAAAAAGAGCCCATCACTACCTGATGTGCTCTTTCTCTCGCCATTTGAAGGGCTTTAGTACCATTGGTTGTAGTCAGTACAATCGTCTTTCCTCCAACCTTTTCTGTTGTATAGGAGAATGGTGAATTGCCAAAGTCGTAACCTTCCACGACTTCTCCATTTCTTTCTGCTGCCAGCAAATATCCGTTACCTGCATAGCGAAGGCAATCTTCAACTTGTGCTACAGGTATTATTGCTGTAGCACCGTTATCTATGCCATAAACAATGGATGAAGTTGCTCTGAGTATATCAATAACTACTACAATACTGTCTTCTATATCATAGAGATTTAGCAGTGCAGGGGTTAGGCAAACGTCTATACTTCTCAAATTAATGTTTATTTATAGAAAGGAAACTTTACAATTTTAGCCTTGATCCTGGTATTACGGATATTGATATAGATCTCTGTACCTTCTTTATCCATCCCTTTGGCTACGTAACCCATTCCTATTGCTTTTTGCAGCGACGGAGATTGAGTACCTGAAGTTACTTTACCAATTACATTACCCTCTGCGTCAACGATTTCATAGTCATGACGGGGAATACCTCTGTCGATCATTTCAAAACCAACAAGTTTGCTTTTGATACCAGCTTCTTTCTGTGCCAGTAAAGCTTCAGAGTTTGTAAATTTCTTCGTGAATTTGGTAATCCATCCCAAACCTGCTTCTATTGGAGAAGTAGTGTCGTCGATATCATTGCCATATAAGCAGAAGCCCATCTCAAGACGCAATGTATCACGCGCGCCTAAACCTATCGGCTTGATGTTAAAAGGAGCTCCAGCTTCAAAAATTGCGTTCCAAATCTGATCTGCATGCTCATTATCAAAATAAATTTCAAATCCACCAGCTCCTGTGTAACCAGTTGCTGAAATGATTACATTTTCAACACCTGCGAATGTGCCTTTTACAAAGTTATAATACTCCATGGAAGCCAGGTCAACTTCAGTCAGGCTTTGTAAAGCCTCTGCAGCTTTAGGCCCCTGAATAGCCAACAAAGAGGTTCTGTCAGAGATATTATGCATCTCCACTCCTTTATCGTTGAACTTCTGTATCCAGTTCCAGTCTTTATCTATATTAGAAGCATTTACCACCAGCATATAGGTTTTCTCATCTAAGCGATAAACCAATAAATCATCGACAATACCACCATCTTCGTTAGGCAGGCACGAGTACTGAACCTTACCATCGTAAAGTTTAGAAGCATCATTACTTGTCACACGTTGAATCAGATCAAGTGCATGCTCTCCTTTTAGGATAAACTCACCCATATGACTCACATCAAAAACACCTACAGCAGTTCTGACTACTGCATGTTCTGCATTGATTCCTTCATATTGAACTGGCATATTATATCCTGCAAACGGCACCATTTTGGCACCTAAAGAGATGTGTTTGTCTGTTAACGCGGTATTCTTCATAATATATATCTATAAAAACGTGGGCAAAAGTACATAAAATTTAGGCACTTACTAATTTTTGATAGATATTCAGCATTCTTTTAGAAATAGCAGAAATGTCATGATCTCTTTCCACTGTTTTTCTGGCATTTTCACCAATTTCCCTCCATTTATTCGGATTTGTAATGCATTGTAATATGGAACGATAAAATTCGTCTGCTGTATTCGCAATGAGAATATCTTTACCGTGTGCACATTTAATACCTTCGGCAGCCATGCTTGTCGCAATAATGCATTTTCTCATAGCCATTCCTTCTATGATCTTTACCCGCATACCACTTCCAGAAAGCAATGGTACAATCATAATTGCTTTGGAATTGATAAATTCTACGGCATCAAAAACTTCACCTTCTACAACGAGGTTCTCAGAATCATATTCAAAAAACTGCCGTTGCATATTTTTACCGGCGATATAGAACCGCAGTTCACTGCTCAATTTTTCAATATCAGGCCATATTTCGTCCAGAAACCATTCCAGCCCCTCTTTATTAGGCCGCCAGTCCATAGCTCCAAGATGGAACAGGGTTGGAAAGCTTGTTTTATTCGGGTCGGTAACGTATTTCTCAAAATCAAGTGCGACAGGAAAAACCTCAATTGCTGCCTGGCAACCAAACCGCAGGATGCTCTGCCTGTCCTGCTCACTAATGGCAAAAATATGATGAAAGCGGTTGATCTGTTCAGTTTCATAAACCTTTAAGCGTCGGGCCAAAAACTGAAGATAGCTTCTCCTTGGCGTAAAACTCTCTGTCATAGCAATCCGTTCCCATACTTCAAACTCAATATTATGAGCCCTGTATATTATTTTTGCCTTACTGTTTGCTTTAACGATATCCAGATAAGGAACAACAAATAAACCTTCAAACTGAATGACATCAAACTCTGTTTCCCTTAATATCTCCTCCAATAACCTGGCCGCTTCATCATCAAAATAACGGGAAACATTGTAAGATTGATTTGAAAAGATATTAAAGAAAGCTCCCCAAACATTTACTTCTGTATCCAGACTGAAAGAATGAAATTTAATACCATCAAAAACAGGATCATAAATATCATCCACATCTACCCTATGTTTGTTGGTGTTAATACTAAATAAAGTTATTTCCACATCAAGCCGCAACAATCCCTTTATAGTATTGTAAACTACTATAGGATACCCGCTATTTGGGGGGAAAGGGACTCTGTTTGTAAGAATTAATATTTTCAAATCATGTGAAAATACTAATTATCCTTCGTTTTCGGAAAACAGCTCTAATTGAGGATGGGTAACACTGAAAGTTTTACGATGAAATGGCGATAATCCATGTTCCAAAGCGGCAATTCTATGGACCACCGTAGGATAACCTTTATTTTGATGCCACTGATAGTGAGGATAATCTGTGGAAATTCGCTCCATATATTCATCACGGTGTGTTTTGGCAAGAATAGATGCTGCTGCAATATTTAAATATTTCCCATCACCCTTAACAATACAACTATGTGGAATATTCGGATATGCTTTGAACCGGTTGCCATCAATACTTAAATACTGGGGTGTAATCTTTAATTGCTCGACAGCCCGGTGCATCGCTAAAAAAGAAGCATTCAGAATATTGATCTGATCAATTTCAATATTATCCACAGCTGCCACAGCCCAGGCCATCGCCTCTTTTTCTATGATCACCCGCAGTTTTGTCCGCTGCAAATGCGTGAGTTTTTTTGAATCGGTCAGTTCACCGGCTATGAAATCGGGAGGGAGAATTACAGCGGCCGCAAATACGGGGCCTGCAAGACAGCCTCTTCCGGCCTCATCACATCCGGCTTCCAATAATTCATTTTGATAGCAGTTTAACAGCATAGCAATACAAATCTAAATAAAATAACTCTGGCACCCATTACTTCACCATTCTATCCTTCCAATTGTATTTACCCGAATTTCCGGCAATTCCAATGTATACGATGTATAAAATATGTAATAGGTTCAATACGGGCAGCATCACCAGTAATTTCCTCCTCTTCGCAAAATTGGTCACATCCAAAAGGAACAAAAACTCCACAGTAATTTTTGCCAGCAACTGAAATAAAGCAAGTTTCAAATAAAAGCCTATAAAGAGACCGATTCCAATATTTAAAAGTATACTCAGATTAAATAGCCAGATGCAAACACCCAGCACAATAATCGATTTGTTCTTATACCTGGTACTTTTTGAAGCCCATCGCTTCCGCTGTTGGATAAATGCACTGAGTGTAGGTTTTGCATGTGTATAAACCACAGCATCAGTATTCTTCAAAAATCCTATTCGCTGCTCATAACGTGCTGCCATTTTATGTAAAAGCAATTCGTCGTCGCCTGAAGCCAGGTCGTCAATTCCTTTAAATCCTCCTACTTCGTAAAATGCTTCCTTTTCGTAGGCCAAATTTGCTCCATTGCAAGTCGACGGTTTATTATTCCCAATAGTAGAAGCTCCAAGTCCGATAAGGTATAAAAATTCCAGCGACTGTGCACGCTCAAAGAAACTCTTTTCCTCGAAATATGCGACCGGCGAAGAGATCATTTTATATCCTTTCTCCTCGTAAAAATTCACTATTGTACTTAACCAGTTTACCCCCATTCTGCAATCAGCATCAGTGGTGACAATAAGCTTACCTTGTGATTGACCAATTGCTGTTTGTATCGCCTTCTTTTTATACGAATTGAGTGCCTTATCTTCATTTAGTCTGATCAGCTTCACTCCATTTATCTTATATCTTTCGATAATCTCAGCAGTATTGTCCGTCGAGTGGTCATCTATGAAGATGATCTCGGTCAAATCTTTATTGTAATTCTGTGCAATCAGGTCTTTTATTGTCTTCTCGATAATGGCCTCTTCGTTTCGCGCAGCAACAATAATTGTAACTGCAGTTCTTCCCTGAATTACTGAAGGTTTGAAATTATTCAATTTATGCCAGCCCCTGATGAAGGCGATGACAACTACCACATACAATATGGTGAGGAAAGAGGATAAATAACTAACTACGCTGTATACTTCCAAAAAAATTAAGTTTAAAAACAAAATAAGAACCCAATATAGCAGGAATTATAATATTTATAAGCCATATACTTGCCGTACATGCAATGACTGCCACATCCTGATGGGTTACAAAACTAAAAAAATAGGATGCTGTAAGACTTCTTACACCAACATCAAAAAGATCAAGGGATGGCAAAGTTGACTGAACAAAAAACAAAATACTTACCATCATTAAAATATCTAAATAATGAATATCCGGAATAAGCCAATAAAACAAAATGAAGTATTGTGTACTAAATACGACGTATCTTGCCAGACAAAAAAGCAAAATATTTAATAGCTCACGCTTATGATATCTGGCAAGAATACTATAAAACTTCTTGTATTTTCGGGTAAAACGTATAGAAAGCAATATTCCGTTTAGCCACCTGATATTAAAATAAAATACGATAAAAAACGTACAAAATACCAGTGCCAGAAAAACAAGTGCATAAAACAGTATGTAATCAAGGCTAACAAACCGATAAATAAATACACATATCGCAACGGCTCCAAAAATATTTGTGAGTACCATCTGACCAATGTTCCCAACGGCCATTGCAACTACTCCGATAACCCTCCTTTTAGGAGACAGGAAAAACACTCTTCCTCCGTACTCACCAATTCTGTTAGGCGTAAATACCGCCCAGGTCAACCCGCAAAAAACTGATTCTATCGCTTTCCAGACCGATATTTTTTCTACCTGTGTTACCAGTCTCTTCCACTTTAATGCCTCAAGACCCCAGTTTACAAGCATTAATGAACAAACAACACCCAACACCAACGCAATTTCTGAGCTGGATATTCCTTTTAATAAGTCTCTAAAATTCTTTAGGTTTTCATTTGCAGTCAGTTTATGGTAAACAAACCAAAAAGCAAATAAAACAATGGCTGTCTTTAGTAGATAAGAAACAATTTTTTTATAGGACGATGTCAACTTTTTTTTCTTTTACTCTCTGCAAATATGCTTAATATTGTCTTATGTTGGTGGAAAAAAAGGAACGGATAATCATGGGCATAGATCCCGGCACCTCGATTATGGGTTATGGTGTGATATTAGAGAAAGGGAGTAAAATTGAACTGATTACTATGGGAATTGTGAGAATGGACCACCTTGATGATCATTTCTTAAAACTCCAGCGCATTTTTGAAAAAACGATAAGTCTTTTAGATGAATTCAAGCCAGATACCATGGCACTTGAAGCTCCATTTTATGGGAAAAATATACAGGTCATGCTAAAACTGGGTAGAGCCCAGGGTACGGCTATGGCTGCCGCACTTTCCAGAAATATTCCAATTACCGAATATGCACCACGTAAAATTAAACAATCGATTACAGGGAATGGGAATACCAGCAAAGAACAAGTGGCTGCGATGCTACAGAGGCTTTTGAATTTTAAAGAAACCCCTGAATTTTTGGATGCTACAGATGGATTAGCTGTAGCCGTTTGTCATTCTTTTCAGAAAATCAGTACTACAGGCAAAGGAAAATCCTATTCAGGTTGGGAAGCATTTGCAAAGGACAACCAAAAGCGTTTAAAATAACCCGTCATCGCTCTCCCAATGACGGATTACTCGTCTTGAATAATATTAAGATTTTATAGCCACTGGCTGTAGCTTCCTTCTATAGTATTTAAATATAAAATAGCCAATAATTCCAAGCACAAACAAAACCCATAAATTAGTCAGTGTCAATATAATCTCAGTGAATATAACCCATCCTGTCTGTATACTTAACCAGAATCGTTTAAAAAACCCAGGCCGAAAATCAGATAAATTATCATTCTCTACAGTCATCTGTTTAACCGTATTATCCTGATAAAAATTCAAAGTGATATTGCTGTATTTAACCTTGCTATCTATAATCAGGTTTTCTATCTTCTTATCTACATAATCATCTTTTAACGACAAGGAGGTTTCAACGTTGTTGCTCTTTTTATTGGCATGTTTGTTCAACTGTGCGACTGCTTCAACTCTATTTTGGTTCTTTAATTGATTGGCCAGATAGGCAATACTCTGATCATCCAGTTTAAGAGATTGCTGATCGATAAAAACAGCTAGTTTTGCAATCTTATTGGTGAACTCATCTAACTTATCAGAAGGAACTTTTGCAGTAATGTATCCTTCAGTCCTGTAAGATGTAAGTTCGAGAAGAGAATCTGTCGATTGCCTCACTTTTTCTGTATTCTGAATATCGCTCCGAATAGAAAACTCGGTCACGGTCCCTCCTTCAGACCGAATAGCCGAACTTAGTTGCTCTTTGGTATGTTGTACATCTTTTACCCTAAACCGCATATCAGCAGTTTTTATAATCTTTTCAGTCAACGTCGTATCAGCAGTTTCAAGATTTGCTTCGGTTAAATCTGCGCTTTCACGACCAATTTTCTCACTACTATTGCAGCCAAAAGCCGCTATTGTAAATATACAATAGATTAAATATTTTTTCATAGTATTAATTATTAGTGGTTTTCCCTTAATACCAAATACCCAATTAGGTAACCTCTTGAAATCGCCCTCCGTGAAAATAAATAATCAGAACAACAGTAATGTTACAAAAAAAGAAGGCCTTATTAGTTTGCAAACTAATAAGGCCTTCTTCAGAAAACTGCTTTAAATATTAAGCAGCGAGTATTTTAAATACGCCTTTACAAGCGATGATTGAACCGATCAAAAGAATTACCCAAGATACAATAGATAACATTGTGGAATCAGCAGCAAAACGTAGATATACGCCCAGAATACTAACTAAAATTCCTACCGTCATCAATTTATAAATTGATACTTCGTTAGCCCTTTTCATGCTTTCTGTATTGTGTTTTGGTGTTTGTTCCATTGTATTCTTTTTATATGGCTCAAAAATAATATTTTTTAAACAAATAGTGCAGAATCTGCACTTTTAATAGTGGTTTTATCCGTTCAACGCTGCTGCACCACTTACGATCTCTGTAAGCTCTGTGGTAATTGCCGCCTGACGTGCCTGGTTGTATGAAAGCTTCAATGCCTTTAACAAATCACCCGCATTCTCAGTTGCCTTATCCATTGAAGTCATACGTGCACCATGCTCAGAAGCATGTGAATCCAATACAGCTTTGTACAACTGGATCTTAATAGATTTCGGAATCAATTGTTCTACAATCTCTTCCTGAGATGGCTCCAGAATATAATCAATGTTGGCAGAAGATTTAACTTCTTTAACATCTGTTTCGGCCTTTGGCAAAGGAAGCAATTGTTCAGTAGTAAGAACTTGAACAGCAGCATTTTTAAATCTGTTGTAAACCAACTCTACCTTATCAAACTCGCCTTTTTCAAAACCAGCCATAATTGAATCGGTAATCTTAGTTACATTTTCGAAAGTAAGCGCGCTATATACTTCATTATTGTTACCAATTACTTTGTAATTACGCTTTTCATAAAAGTCCTGAGATTTTTTACCAATAGCAACGATGCTTACCTTACCATTTTTATATTGCTCACTGTACTTTTCGGCAATTAAATTATTGGTGGCTTTAATCACGTTCATATTAAACGCACCAGCCAAACCACGGTTAGAAGATACCACTACGATCAAAACTTTGTTAGGTTCACGCTCCTGTATAAAAGGCGAAGATGATCCTTCAAGGCTTCCGGAAAGATTTCCTAAGATCTCTTTAAGTTTAGTAGCATATGGGCGTAATTGTACAATTGCATTAGTAGCACGCTTCAACTTAGCAGCTGAAACCATTTTCATGGCCTTAGTAATCTGCTGAGTAGATTGCACTGATGCTATACGAATTCTTACTTCTTTTAAATTTGCCATTTTGTTAGTATCGAGTATGGGTATCAATTATGATTGATACCCATTACTTTTGTCTAATTAATATTTACCTGATAATTCTTTAGCTACAGTTTCCAATACTCCTGTGATGCTGTCATCAAATTTACCTGCTTTTAAAGCCTGTAAAGTCTCTGGATGACGCAACTCAAGCTGCTGTAAATATTCAGCTTCAAATTCCTTTACTTTATTTACAGGAACAGAACGCATTAAGTTTTTAGTACCAATGTAGATAATCGCAACTTGTTTCTCAACAGTCATTGGAGAGAACTGACCTTGTTTCAAGATCTCTACGTTACGCGCTCCTTTATCCAATACAGATTTAGTAGCCGCATCAAGATCCGAACCGAATTTAGAGAAAGCCTCCAATTCGCGGTATTGTGCCTGATCCAATTTCAAGGTACCTGCAACTTTCTTCATTGACTTGATCTGTGCGTTACCACCTACACGTGATACCGAGATACCCACGTTAATAGCCGGACGAATACCAGAGTTGAACAAGTTACTTTCCAAGAAGATCTGTCCGTCAGTAATTGAAATTACGTTAGTTGGAATATATGCAGAAACGTCACCCGCCTGAGTTTCGATAATAGGAAGTGCAGTTAATGAACCACCACCTTTAACGATACCTTTTAATGATTCAGGAAGATCGTTCATTGCCTGAGCAATCTCATCATTAGAGTTGATCTTTGCAGCACGCTCTAACAAACGACTGTGAAGATAGAACACGTCTCCAGGATAAGCCTCACGACCCGGTGGACGACGTAATAACAATGAAACCTCACGGTAAGCTACAGCTTGTTTAGACAAGTCATCATAAACAATTAAAGCTGGTCTTCCAGTATCACGGAAGAACTCACCTATTGCTGCACCAGAGAATGGAGCATAGAACTGCAAAGGAGCAGGTTCAGCAGCTGAAGCGGCAACAACTACTGTATATGGCATTGCACCGTTCTCTTCTAAAGTACGTACAATGTTTGCTACAGTACTTGCTTTCTGTCCACAAGCAACATATATACAGAATACAGGGTTACCTGCTTCGTAAAATTCTTTTTGGTTGATAATCGTATCGATACAAACCGCAGTCTTACCAATCTGACGGTCACCGATTACCAGCTCACGCTGTCCGCGACCAATTGGAATCATACCATCGATAGCTTTGATACCAGTTTGCAAAGGTTCAGTAACCGGCTGACGATAGATTACCCCCGGAGCTTTACGCTCAATTGGCATTTCGTAAGTCTCACCAATAATTGGTCCTTTACCGTCGATAGGCTCGCCAAGTGTGTTTACAACACGACCCAACATACCTTCACCAACTCTGATAGAGGCGATTTTCTTAGTACGTTTAATTGTATCACCTTCTTTGATCTTGTCAGACGGCCCCAAAAGTACCACACCAACATTATCCTCTTCAAGGTTCAAAACAATACCTTGTAAGCCTGTTTCGAATTCAACTAGCTCACCTGATTGAACTTTAGTTAAACCATAAACACGGGCAATACCATCGCCCACCTGCAATACGGTACCAACTTCTTCAAGTTCTGCTTCTGATTTGAAGCCCGCCAATTGTTGCCTGATAATTGCCGATACTTCGTCTGGTCTTACCTCTACCATAATTTTATATTATTTCTTTTGTAAATCAGTATTATGTTATCTTTTATTATTCTAAGCCCGGATTAAACAATACCCTGGGCAAATTCTTTTTTTAGTTTATTCAGTCCGCTTAAGATACTCGCATCAAATTGCTTATCTCCAACTTTTAAAATAAAGCCACCGATCAGATTAGCATTCACTTTCTCCCTGATCACTACTTCATTTGCACCGATCTCTTTCTTAACTATCGCTGTAATTTCAGTTCTGTTAGCTTCAGTAAGCTCAGTAGCTGAAGTTACCTCTGCTGTAACGATTCCTTTGATTTGATTGTATTGAGTAATAAAGGACTTCGCAATACCAAACAAAAGTTCCGAACGTCCTTTGCTAACTAATAGCTTTAAGAAAGCTTTCGTTACCTGATGCACACTATTTCCAAATACTCCCTCTAATATCCCTGATTTTTTGTCCAAAGGAACAATCGGATTTCTAAGGATGGCCTCCAACTCAGGATTATGATCGATCACCTGCTCTAAAACAACCACATCATTTTTAATCTCCTCTAAAGCATTTTGCTCTGTAGAAAGATCAATTAATGACTTGGCGTATCTTGATGCTGCTTTATTTTCTAACATTTTCTTCGGTATATCTGGCTAAACAAAAACTAGTTTAATTCAACGTCTTTCAAAAGATTCGCTACTAAGTCTTGTTGCTTAGCTTTATCTTCTAATTGAGTACGCAATACACGCTCAGCAATATCAAGAGATAAAGTTGAAACCTGATTCTTCAATTCAGCTAAAGCAGCTTTCTTTTGGTTTTCAATTTCAATTTTAGCTTTCTCAATTAACTTAGCTCCTTCAGTATGAGCCTGAGTTTTTGCCTCATGAACAATACTATCTTTTAAAGTCTTAGCTTCTTTTAGGATACGGTCACGTTCTTCACGAGCTTCTTTCATCAACTCCTCATTCTGAGCAGTTAAACGGGTCATTTCTTGTTTTGCAAGTTCAGCTTTGTTCAAAGCCTCATCTATTGATTGCTCACGTTCTTTAATGGCAGCCAATACAGGTTTCCAGGCAAATTTAGCCAATAAAAACATCAGCAATAAAAACGCTATCGTTTGAAGGATAACCAAGCCAAATTCAGGTAATAATAAGTCCATCTAAGTATGTATTAAAATATTCTTTTTCTTTTTAACAAAAAAATGTACCAGGCATTCACCTGGTACAAATTAATTTTAGCCATTACCCATTAGGGCAACTACTACTGCGAAAAGCGCAACAGCTTCAACGAATGCTGCAGCGATCAACATTGCAGTTTGGATTTTAGAGGCTGCTTCCGGCTGACGAGCGATACCGTCCATCGCGGAACCACCAATTCTACCGATACCTAGACCAGCGCCAATCGCAGCTAATCCTGCACCAATTGCAGCAATACTTCCTGTAATCATGATTTTATATATTAATTGTTGTTAAAAAATAATTCTTATTAATGGTGTTCTTCTATTGCCATGCCAATAAACAGGGCGGACAAAATGGTAAATATAAACGCCTGGATAAATGCAACTAACAACTCAATCGCTCCAATGAATACCGCAAAGGCAACAGATACAGGTGCAATATAAAGACTGTCAAACACAAACACTAAGCAAATTAATGACAATACAAGGATGTGACCTGCTGTGATGTTCGCAAACAAACGAATCATTAACGCTATTGGTTTTGTAAAAACACCTACTAGCTCAACAGGAACCATTACTATATACATCCACCATGGCACATCAGGCATAAAGATGTGTTTCCAGTAGTATTTATTTCCATTAAATACAGTCAAACAAAATGTAGCTAAAGCAAGAACCATGGTTACAGCAATATTACCTGTTAAGTTAGCTCCTCCCGGTAGGAATGGAATTAAACCCAACATGTTATTGAACCAGATAAAGAAAAATACAGTCAGCAAATACGGCATAAAACGCTCATATTTATGACCAAGATTTGGCTTAGCAATATCATCGCGAACAAAAAGAATGATTGGCTCCATCCAGGATTGCAACCCCTTTGGAGATTTCCCTTTGCGTTTTTTATATCCATTTGCAACATTAATAAATACAACCAGGATAATGACAATTGAAAGAATCAATGTACAAACATTCTTAGTCATCGAAAGATCAAGAGGACGTGCATTTAATGCATGATGCTTCTCATCTAAATCAACAAACTG
The DNA here is from genome assembly GCF_032678645.1 of Pedobacter frigoris. Classification (GTDB taxonomy): domain Bacteria; phylum Bacteroidota; class Bacteroidia; order Sphingobacteriales; family Sphingobacteriaceae; genus Pedobacter; species Pedobacter frigoris_A. The sequence goes on along the minus strand of NZ_JAVTSP010000004.1, from coordinate 348,686 downwards.
CCCGTGTTCATTTGCAACTGCAGAAGCATAGTGAATTTTCTCATGAACTTTAACAAAGCGCTGACCTTTTCTTTCCACTACCACCTTACCCTCATCATCGTGATTGAAATCACTTGAATTGAAGGTAACAAACCCATCTTTTGTATACAAAACAACAGGAAGACCAATGTAAGTCTCTCCTATTACATGCCAGCTATGCGAGTCAGCAATATGATGCAAGGCAAATTTACCAATATCAAATTTCTTTTTCTCAGGCTCAGCATGAGCATTCTCAGTTACGTGTGTCGTGTCTACCTGAGCAAAAGCAGCAGGCGAACTAGAAAAAAACGCTAAAAAAAGCGTAAAAACAACAATTAACCTATTCACTTTAAACTCAAAAACGTGGCTACAATCCATTTAGTCGCAGATTTTTACTATTTATTTTGGTGGCGCAAGTTACGTAACAAACAGTATATTTCAAAGAAGGAGAACAATAAATATAAAGAAAAAAAATTCAGTACGAAAACCATCCCCTTTTCCTTGCTGTTTAGGCTGTAAATCAGCACAAAAGCCATTGAAAAAATCATCTTCAATGCAATCGACCCCATTATCGCCATAATTCCAACTTCAGGATTACGTTTTATGCCCAAATCAGCTACTATATATGCGATAAATGTAATACCTGCAAGAAAACCAAAAACTACCCAGAATTTCTTAGCCAAAACAACTACGCCCGGAAAAGCAGAAGGAAGAAAATAAGCAATAACAGCCAGAACAAGGCTGAACAACAAGTAATAAAGGGTAAAACGTACTATACTCAAAATTTATATTTTTTACAAAAGTATGCATTTACCTCCGTGAAAAATAATCACTGGCTATTTTTATTTAGTTGTTTTACAACCTGATACAAAGCCACAATCACGCCAAACAAACTGATCAAAGCAGTAAAAATAGGCTTGTCACTCTCCCTGTACTCATCTATCTTATAACCAATAAAAGCAAACACACCAATTGTAGCCAGCATTTGAAAGCTGATGGACGAATATTTCGCAAAATTGTTTACATTCTTTTTCTTTTCATTAGGCTCAGTCATATCCCCGTACAATTAAATAATCTATGTTTTGTTAAGAAGTTATTGATGAATAAAATACTTTTGTATAAATGAAAAATTACGCTACCCACAATTTAAAGGTAATATTATTTAGTTTATGCACCTGCATAATATATTCCTGCGGCTCGCAAAAGGACACTGCGACAAGCAGAAGTATGCAAAATCTTTCGGCACGATATAATTATATATACAATTCAAAAGTTATCCTCGCAAATCACCAGACTGAACTGGTAGAAACTTATGTAGACAACTACGATCAGGTACTTCCGCTTTACCTTGGGCCGGATGTAGATATCGCACAAGCCAATGTTTCATTAAACCTGAAACCAATGGAAGATATCATCAAAAAAGCTCAGGCAATTATCCTTGATAAAAGTTATAGTAACTATATAGACGACGCTTACATCCTTCTGGGAAAAGCAAACTTTTACAATGGCAATTATTTTAACGCCGCTGAATACTTTGATTACACTGCTAAAACTTATAGAAATAACACAAACAGTTTTCTTGAAGCATTGAACTGGAAAGCAAGAAGTTTAATGCAACTCAGAAGACTAAAGGAGGCGAATCAAACTTTAGATAGTCTTGAGTATATCATTCCTGACATTAAAAAACAAAGTAATCTTGCAGATCCATTTGCAACGCTTGCACAAATGTGCATCTACCTTAATAATGATACCGCTGCAATCTCTTACTTAAGGGATGCTATTAAAGCCAGCAATCAGGGACAGAACAAAATAAGGTGGACTTACATATTAGGGCAACTTTATGAAAAACAAAAAGACTATCCAAATGCATTAATCAGCTACCGCAAAGTCGTAAAAAGTAATGCTTCATTCGAAATGTATTTTAATGCTAACCTCAGCCGTATAAAAATCAGGAGCTTACAAAATGGTATAAAAACTGACAAGCAAAAAGAACTGCTCGCATTATTAAAAGACGATAAAAACTTTGACTATAATGACCAGGTCTACTATCAAATCGCAGAGACTCATGCTGCAGATGAAGACTACCAGCAGGCTGAAAAGAATTATACGCTGTCTATTCAAAAAAACACCATTAATCAATACCAGAAAGGTCTGTCTTATTTAAGAATTGCCGATTTGAATTTTAAACAATTCAGAAATTATCTGAAAGCCAAAACTTATTATGACAGCACGGTAAATACTTTACCAAAAAACTACCCCGGATATGATCTGATCTTAAAAAAGAATCAAAACCTTCAATACCTAACAGACCGATATGAAATTATCAGTCTGGAGGATACACTCCAGGCGATTGCCAAATTACCTGAAGCATCAAGAGCAGCCAAAATACAAGCCCTGGTAAATCCAGTGGAAATTACCACAGCAAATCCCGTAATTACGAACTTCAATAGTCAGCTGAATTACGGAGCAGGGACAAACAACAAACTACAACCGCAAAATTCTTTTTATTTTAGCAATCCAACGGCAATCAGCATAGGATACTCCGATTTTAAGAGAAAATGGGGAAACAGGAAACTAGAAAATAATTGGCGACAAAGCGTGAGGACTTCTGCGCAGGAAACCACACAGGAGCTGGCAAACAACACCAACGGAACACCTGTCAATACAGAAAATATTGTAGCCGTAACTAAAGATAAAGAAACCTTAACTAAACAATATAACGAAAATCTTCCTGTTAATGCCGATCTTTTAAATAAGTCAAACCAAAAGATCATTGATGCTTATTATGAAATTGCCAGTTTCTATCTCCAGGAACTGGATGATCCGATAGAAGCTCAGGAGGTATACCAAACATTACTCAACAGATTTCCTGCTAACAATCACCTTGCAGCAACTTACTATAGCTTATTTCTGATCAATAAGAATGCTGATCCAAATAAATCGGCAACATATAAAGAAAAATTACTGAAGGAATTCTCTACTTCTCCATATGCCAAAATCATACTTGACCCATCATTCTCTATCAAGCAGTCAGAACTGGAAACGGTAGTAAATAAGCAGTACAATGATATCTTTGAACTATACACGAGGAAAGATTTCAACACCGTAATCCAGCAGGTAAGCGAAACTACGAAAAGCAGTCCCTCAAACTACCTATCACCTCAATTTGCTTATCTAAAAGCAATTGCTGTAGGCAGAACTAATAACGTAGATAGTTTATTAAATGCTTTCAATACAATTACCACACAGTTCCCGGAAGATAAGCTGATCACACCGCTGGTTAAAGATCATACCGCTTATATCAATGAGCACCTTGCGGATTTCAAAAAAAGAACAATAGCCCTGATCGACTTTGACCCTAATGAGCCTCCGTTTGCTGCTCAGCAAGTAGTTTCCAATAATCAGGTTACCCAAAATACCCTGCCTAAGGAACAAACTCCAAAAGCTGCAATACAACCTGAACCAACAGTTAAAAAACCGACAGATACAAAAACTCCTGAGGTGGCAAAACCTCTCCCAACGGCTGTTAAAACCGATGGGCTCTTTACAGATGCAAAATCTACAGCTTATTATTATGTAGTCCACGTTGCTGATGCATCTTTAACACTAAGTTCTTCACGATTTGGTATAGGACAATTTAACCGGGGAAATTACGGTGAAAGCAATTTAAGGCATCAGCTTAAAGAATTTGACAATGATCAGCTCATTTATGTAGGGAACTTTAGTAATTTTGACGATGCTAAAACCTATGCAGCAGGGATCACTCCTCAACTAAAACAAATCATGAAGGTTCCCGTTAACATTTACACCGGTTTCATTATCAGCAAGGAAAACTTTGACAAGATTAACAGTAAGTCATTGCTGAGCAGGTATATGGAATTTTATAAAAACAACTATTAAAATGAATAAATCACTTTCGCAGGACGATATTAGAAAGTATAATTATAGATTGTGGAAATTATTGATCGGGGCAATGGTCATATTTGCCCTCTTCATCGTTGCAATAGGATTTGGACTATTTGGAGAACTGCCTTCTTTCAGAGACATAGAACATCCAAAAAGCAACCAGGCTTCTGAAATTGTAACAGACGATGGAAGAATTCTGGGCACCTACTTTGTCCAAAACCGTTCAAATGTAACTTATCAGGAAATATCACCAAATGTAATCAATGCATTAATCGCTACTGAAGACATCCGGTTCAAGGAGCATTCCGGAATTGATTTCAAACGCACATTCACTATATTTCTATATGCCCTGATTGGCAAAAAGCAAGGCGGTAGTACCATTACTCAGCAGCTTGCCCTCAACCTTTTTTCTGAAGAAGGCAGACAAAAGAATTTTGCAAAGCGCTTACTTCAGAAATTTCAGGAATGGGTCATAGCCGTTAAACTCGAAAGAAACTACACCAAAGAGGAGATCATTGTAATGTACCTCAACACCGTAGATTTCGGGAACCAGGCATACGGTATCAAATCAGCCGCGAGGGTCTACTTCAATACAACACCTGATAAGCTGACAGTACCTCAGGCAGCAACACTTGTTGGAATCCTGAAGGGAATAACCAGGTATTCTCCAACACGTAATCCAGATAGATCACTGGCTCGCAGAAATACCATTATGGGCCTAATGGTCAAAGAAGACTTCCTCACTCAGCAACAATACGATACAGACAAAGAAACGTCACTTGGTTTAAAATTCAGTGCCGCTACTGTCAATGACGGTATTGCACCCTATTTTAGAGCGGTGTTGAAAAACGACATCAGAAGGATCTTCGAAGAACGCTCTATCACTAAACCGGATGGCACTCCTTATGATCTGGACCGGGACGGACTGAGAATTATTACAACAATCAATTACGACATGCAGATCTATGCTGAGGAAGCTCAGAAAGAATACATGAAGATACTACAGGCTTCTTTCGCCAAGAGTTGGAAAGGCCGTAATCCGTTTAAGGGTAAAGAATTGCAGATCGAACAGGGTGTTAAACGTTCTGACAGATATAAAGCACTTCAGATAGAAGGAAAGTCGGAAGCAGAGATTAAAGAAGATTTCAATACACCGACAAGGCTGACCATCTTTACCTGGAAAGGAAACATCGATACACTGATGAAACCTATCGATTCTGTAAAATATTATAAAATGCTATTGAGAAATGCCATGATGGCTATGGATCCGCAAACCGGCTATGTAAAAGCCTGGGTAGGCGGCATCAACTATGAGCATTTCAAATACGACCAGGTCAAAATGGGGACGAGACAAGTGGGCTCAACCGCAAAGCCATTTACTTACGCAGTGGCAGTTGAAAATGGATACTCTCCATGTTTCACTGTACTGAATGAGCCCGTTACGATAGAAGTACCAGGCAGTGCTCCATGGACCCCGCGTTCGGGAGGTACCGTTCCAGGTTATCTAACGCTGCAAAAAGGGCTGGCATTATCACAAAACTATATAGCCGCTTACTTAATGAAGCAGGTTGGCCCTACAGCAGTAGCGACACTTGCAAAGAAAATGGGTATATCATCAGACGTACCAGCTTATCCATCAATTGCCCTGGGTTCTTTCGATGCCTCTGTCTATGATATGGTTGGTGCATACAGTGTATTTGCAAATAAAGGAGTACTAACTAAACCAACTTACATCCTAAGAATAGAAGATAAAAATGGAGTAGTACTGCATACCGAAAAACCAATACCTGTTCCGGTGATGAATGAAGAGGTTGCCTACATCATGACCAGAATGCTAAGAGGGGTTGTTACCAATGGAACTGGCTGGAGATTAGCCGGAAAATATGGAGTAAAAGCTGCCATAGGTGGAAAAACAGGTACTACTCAAAATAACTCCGATGGATGGTTCATGGGCATCAGCCCTCAACTCGTTGCCGGTGTCTGGACAGGTTGTGAAGACCGTGCCTTCCATTTTACCAGCACTGCACAAGGTGATGGTGCCACTACAGCCCTGCCCATCTTTGCTGGTTTTATGAAACGGGTATACGCAAATCCCAAGCTCAAGATTTCTCAGGCTGATTTCGAACCTCCTAAAAACGGAGTGTCTATCATCTATGATTGTAATCAATATCAGCAACAGGAACAAAAAACCGAGCTGGACGAAAAATTAGGTTTTTAATTAGCTTATAATCCTTTGAATCAAATGAGTGCTTTTGATCATAAAAAGGCAGTAGCCGATATTCCTCATAAACCTGGTGTTTACCAGTTTTGGGATATTGACGGTACACTCATCTATATAGGTAAAGCGAAAGACCTCCGTAACAGGGTTGGTTCTTACTTTAACAAGGACAATCAGATGAATGGGAAAACGCGAGTACTGGTTTCCAGGATCCGCAAAATTTCCTTTACTATTGTTGATACTGAAATTGATGCCTGGCTGCTGGAAAACAGCCTGATCAAAAAGCACCAGCCCAGGTACAATATCATGCTTAAGGATGATAAAACCTACCCCTGGATCATCATCAAGAAAGAACCCTTTCCAAGAGTATTCTGGACCCGTAAAATGGTCAAAGACGGTTCTACCTACTTCGGCCCTTATGCCTCTGTAGGAATGATGCATACCATCCTCGACCTCATCAAGGAAACTTATCCGCTCCGCACTTGTAACCTGCCCCTTACGCCTAAGAATATTGATGACGGCAAATTTAAAGTGTGCCTGGAGTACCAGATCGGCAATTGCAAAGGACCGTGTCAGGCTTACCAGACCCTTCAAAATTATGAGGACAATATTGAGGAAATAAAAGACATCCTCAACGGAAAAATAGGTAATGTAATCAGGGATGTAAAACAGATCATCAGAACTGCTTCTGAAGAACTCAACTTTGAATACGCACACCAATACCAGAAAAAACTATTGGTGCTGGAAAAATATCAGAGCAAGTCGACCGTCGTAAACAGCGCCATCACAAATATTGATGTCGTAAGCATCGCTTCAGACGAAAGGTATGCATTCGTAAACTACCTTAAAGTCATGAATGGTAGCATCATCCAGACCCAAACCATTGAGATCAAAAAACGGCTTGATGAGACTGATGAAGAATTGCTCACAATAGCCATCACAGAATTCCGCACTAAGTTCCACAGTACATCGAAAGAAATCATTGTTCCATTTGAGATTGTACTGCTTGATACTAACCTTAAATTTACTGTACCGAAACTTGGTGAAAAGAAAAAACTGCTTGAACTCTCTCAAAAGAATGTACTCTTCTTCAAGAAGGAAAAGCTAAACCAATACGAAAAACTAAATCCAGACCTCAGAACTGATCGGATCCTTACACAAATGCAAAAGGATTTGAGGCTGACACAACTTCCTAAACACATCGAGTGTTTTGATAACTCCAATTTCCAGGGCGATTATCCCGTTTCAGCGATAGTCGTATTTAAGGATGCCAAACCCTCCAAAAAGGATTACCGGCATTTCAATGTAAAAACTGTAGAAGGCCCCAATGATTTTGCCACAATGGAAGAGGCCGTTTACAGACGATATAAGCGCATGCTAGAAGAGGAAGACACTTTGCCTCAACTCATCATCATTGACGGCGGCAAGGGTCAGCTATCATCGGCCATGACTAGTTTAAAAAAGCTGGGCATAGAGAAGCGTGTAACTGTAATAGGTATTGCTAAGCGACTGGAGGAATTATATTATCCCGGCGACTCCTATCCGTTATACCTGGATAAAAAGTCGGAGACGCTCAAGGTCATCCAGCAACTCAGAGATGAAGCACACAGATTTGGAATCACTTTCCATCGCAAGAAACGAGATCAGGGCACATTAAAAACCGAACTGGCACAAATACCGGGTATAGGAAAAACTACGGCAGACAAGCTGCTCATTCATTTTAAATCAGTTAAGAAAATCAAAGAAGCTACAGATGCTGAGCTTGCCGCTGTATTGAATAAAAAACAGGTTCAGACGCTGCTTGAATATTTTACTAAATAAAAAAGAGGGTTAATCATCATAGGATATTCCCTCTTTTATATGGTTATCATTCTCTTATATAGTTGTCATCCTTTTATATGGTTGTCATCCCGGGCTATAAACACGTCATCTCGACGTTAGGAGAGATCTTTGAACTATATCTAAAGATCTCTCCTAACGTCGAGATGACGAAAAAGTTAACACAAAATCTTTTCTAATATTCCCAAAGACTCTGCTCAAAATCGGAGATAGATTTTTTAATCCTTTCCGATTCATATAGCTTCCTTGGATCTTTAGGATCTGTAAGGCCTAACATATCTGTAATATTCTTATTCCCCGGATTTGTTTCCTTAATCACATAGCTGGAGAAAAGTCGTCTTACAAAGAAATCATCAAAAGACAATGTAGAGGCATCATTTCCTGGATTTATCAAACGTTTGGTACTCAGCAATTGTCTTGCATCATCATAGTAAACCCAAAATACAGGCTGCCAGTTACCTTCTACTTGTTTCATAGGCGCTATACCCACAATTCTAGGTTCAAAAATAGAACGCTTCGTATCCAGGATCCAATCTTCTTTAATCCTGTATTTTACAAATTCATCCGATCTCAGTCTCCTTAAAGTAGGATCACCGATCTTACCACTAACAGAATCTATCACACCTTCAGTTACCCCTTGTGCACTTTGTAAGGCCTGTTGCGCAGTTAAAGCAATCCTGAAAGAATCATTATCATCCAGTATCTTACCTGCAGTAGTATCTTTATTTGAATAAACAGTAAGCTCTTCATTCTTAACCGCCTCAAGAAGTACATCTATCAGCTTAGAATCAGCAGCATTCAAAACAGAATTGATGGTATCTCTTAAATCAATTTCACGCCAGATTCTTTTCGCATAATAAACGTCCTCTTCGCGTACATCTGCATAAGGAACCATAATGTTGCTATCAACTTCTTTCCTTACTACAAATCCGTCTCTAGGTGGAGTTTTGATTTTGGTCTTCTTCAGCGAATCAACAGCTACGGCCTTAACAGGTGGAAGCGTGTTCTGCGCATAGGAACTCATTCCCAGCAACACCAATACTATAGCGCTTAATATGTTTTTCATAATATGCTTATTTAGCTATAAATGTAATACCATCCAATACCTTGGATCTGCCATCCGGACCTTCACAAACAATGTCCTTAAAGATAATCGTTGCATTAGGCTTCAATGAATTCAATGCAGCTTTTACCTCTCCGCTAAATCCAGCGCCATTATTCTGTTTAGTTACAGCATCAGATTTAGGATTGATAAAAGTAACTGCAAATCTGATCACCCTGAATTTCACATCAAAGACAAAATCTTCAAGCTGAGTGTCAATGGCTCCAGCACTTTCAATAAATTCAAGTGAAACATTTCCGCCTGACTTGCCTTTCACATAAGCTCTCGGAGTAGGCAAACCCTTAACCCTGAACTGCTGCGAACCTAAATTTAAGGTTTTTCCGGCATTTGTAGCAGAAACATTGATACTTAATGTTTTACCTACCTGTGAACCATCTACCTTTACAGTATATTTTCCATTTCCACCACGGATAGAGCCTCCATCCATAGTCGCCCTTACACTTTCCAAAGGAAAACCTGCGGCAGAAACTGAGAATGGATTGTCCAGACCTGCATAAATTACGTTCATTTTATCAGGAGAAACAGTTGCCGAAGGCTTTGCTACCTGGTAAGTCTGTTCAGGTGTATAATATTCCTTTACCTGACCGTCCGTTTGTTTCACACGGATTAAACCTTTCCACCTGAAAACCCCTACACTTCCTGTTCCGCCCGTATAAGTACCTTTACCGCTTTTTACAGACAATGGACTACCATTTACTGTAATTGAAGGGTTAGATCTTGAATCACTTGCTGTCAAGAATACCTCAGCTGTATATGGCTGCCCTTGTATCACGTATGAACTCGGGGCCACAGCCACTGCATTGAACTGGTCAAGATTTACCAGCGCTTTGTCCATGTTGCCAAATAATTTCTTTACAATCTCTGCTTCCGCATTTTTTACATCAGACTGGATCTTACTCAAAGTAGTATTTGCAGCTGTAAGCGGCATTCCCTCTCCGAAATTGATGTCTTCCCATTTCTTATTGCCATTGATGCTTTTCGCAGCATCTTTAGCCTCCAAAGTGAAAGTTACACCTGCTCGGTCTTTCTCATCCAGCAACGCAATCAGGTTTTCACGGGTCTCATTGATTTTATTCTTCAATTTTACCCCTTCTTTCTGATTGATCATAATTCCCTGAGCAATATCCATATTGGCTCTTTCTACAAGGTCGCCAGTTTCTTCATCTATTCCATTTCCGGCGGTATGAAACTGGTCTTTCAATTTCTGAACATAGTTATTCAGCTCATCAGCATAAGCTTTTGCCTTATTTGCTTTTTCCCAGATCGGTTGCGCCCTAGCTGGTTCGTCTTTTAATTTTGTGTTTTGAAACGATGAGAATAACTGCTCAATGCTGGTATTTACGTTAGTTTTAGAACTGACTAAACTATCATTAAAGTTTTTAAAAGCATTCAGTATAGTATCTGATACGTTCAATGCGAGCATAGCTAACAATACCAAATACATGATATTGATCATCTTCTGTCTCGTTGTCTCTCTTCCTCCGGCCATTTTAAATAGGTCTGTTTTGGTTAATTAATAAAACTAATTGATTACTAATTACACACGTGGCTGATTCATCGCAGACAACATGTTACCATAAATAGCATTTAAAGAAGCTAAGTTTTTAGCCAGTTTACCTACCTCGTCCTTAAACTGTTTCGAATCTTCCATAGATTCATTGAAGTTGTTCATCGTTAATGATAAGTTCTGGTAGAATTTGTTCATCGACTTAAGGTGAGCACTTGAATCCTGTAATTCCAACTCATAAACCGCATTTAAAGCAGAAAGGTTTTTTGCGAGTGCATTTACCTGATCATGGTAAGCAGAAGCGCCTACATTACTATTACCCATCTCTACCAACTGCGCAGTAGCCTTTTCAAAAGCACCACTCAGGTTGTCAAAACTTGCAGAAGCAGTTTTTACCTTTCCGGTGAATTCAGTCGTCGCAGTAGAGGCATCAGCAACATTGGAAATTGCAGCAACTTTATCTCCGAAAGTACGTAAGCCCGTACCCAAACTTTCAATCAGTTCCGGACCTATTTTAGCATCAACCAACATTTTATCTAATGCTGCTGTTGAAGAAAATCCAGTAGCAGCAGGAGCAGCTATTGGTCTTGTAGTAGCTTTAGGCAATTCACCATCAAAATCCGGTCTCAATTCCGGATATACACGTTCCCAAGGAAGCTCCTGTTCTGGTTGTCTGAATCCGGTTAAAAAGAACAAAATAGCTTCTACACCCAAGCCTATACCAATCGCTAGGTTACCAAAAGCACCACCAATATGCAGGATTTTAAATAACGCCCCTAAAATAACGATACTGGCACCCCAGGAAATTGCCACGTGTAACCAATCAAATTTTTTCTTTGCTGCCATCTTCTTTTAAATAAGGATTCTGATTATGAATTTAGTTTTTGTTTTTAGTATTAGTTTCTGTAGCTGATATCAGTTCCCGGATATGCAGATACACATCTAAAGCCGATATAAGATCTGCCCTGATCCTGATATTCGTAAGTGCCTACTGAGTTTTGAAGGAAAAAGCCTATGTCTTTCCATGAACCACCTCTTACTACTTTACGTTTCAAATATTTACTGTCGCCGGTTTTAGCAACATAAGTATAGTTCGGGTTAAAATCCAAAAGCATTGGTGCCGAAGACTGGTTGTAAGCGGTGATCGTCCACTCCGCTACGTTACCTGCCATATTGTACAAGCCATAATCGTTAGGAAAGTAAGACTTTACATTTACTGTATACAATCCGCCGTCATCAGAGTAATTACCTCGTCCAACCTTAAAGTTTGCCTGCATACATCCTTTGGTATTACGCACATAAGGGCCTCCCCAGGGATATTTAGTTTTGACATTACCCCCTCTTGCTGCATACTCAAATTGTGCATCACTTGGCAACTGATATTCAGGTCTTGCATTTAACGGCTGTTTTCTTGCAACGGCTACAGATTCATAAAAACGGGTACGCCATACGCAGAAAGCAGAAGCCTGCTCCCAGTTTACACCAACCACCGGATAATCATCATATGAAGGGTGGTTAAAATAAGTTTTTACCATAGGATCATTCTGAGAATAAGAATAATCTATCTTCCAAACCATGGTATCGGGATAAACAGAAATAGACGGATGATGATTAGGATTCATCGGATCAGGCATATCAGTATAAGTAACAATAAAATCCTGTCTTTTCTTAGCCGGGTCTTTTCTTCCCTCAGCAGCAAGATCAGTACTTACATAACTGTATGCATATTTTAATTTTCTTACGTCGATTTCATTTCTTCCAGGAATGGCATCAGCACCGCTGTAATACATATCCGTCAGCTTATTGCCCAATCCATTACTCTTCGTACTCCAAAGCGCCGATCCGTTACCAACCTTTTTCCAGTCGATATTTCTGGCTCCCCCAAGTGAAGCTTGTCCCTGGGCACCCGTAGGCTGTGCTTTGTAAAAATTAGGTGCACCGGATGGACCTAGCATCGTAATGGCAACTGAATCCCTCACCCAGTTTACAAATTGCCTGTATTCAGCATTTGTAATTTCGGTCTGGTCCATAAAGAAAGCACTAAAAGAAGTCATTCTGCTTGGAGAGCTTTGAGAGTTATTGATGTCCTCGTCAGAAATACCAATAAGCGTTCGTCCGGGAGGTATATAAACCATGCCTAAAGGAACCCTGTTATTTCTGAATTTCTTATTATATACACCAACCAGTTCTCCCTGGCCGCCCTTTCCACAACTGGAAAGCATGATGGTAACAATAAAAAATCCAAATAGATATATGTTCTTCATATTATAGTCAAGCAATTTTATAACAATTTTATCAATTATCATTGATATAAACAATTATTAGTCACAAAAATATGACCCTGAATAAAAAATGAACAAGATATCGTTGTAGGTCAGTCTACTTATTTGACTTTTTGATATAATTTTCAATAGCCATAATCATAGACGGCGCCTCTGGTGAAGGAGCAGCAATATCTACAATTAGTCCGGCGTCTTTAACAGCTTTATGCGTATTTACACCAAATGCGGCGATACGTGTATTGTTCTGTTTAAAGTCAGGAAAATTTGTAAACAGCGACTGGATGCTTGAAGGACTGAAAAATGCAATCACATCGTAAAAAACCTCTGCCAGGTCTGAAAGATCTGAAACAACGGTTTTAAACAACACCGCCGGAGTAAAATCATACCCGTTTTTCTGCAAAAAGTTCATCGTATCTTCAGTAGCGACATCAGAACATGGATACAAGAACTTTTCAGTTGCATGCTTTTTCAGCACTTCTGCCAAATCAGCAGCAGTTTGTTTCCCAAAAAATATCTTACGTTTCCTGTACTGGATGTACTTTTGAAGATACAGGGCAGTTGATTCAGAAATACAGAAATATTTCAAATCCGCAGGGACTTCATACCTCATTTCTTCACAAATTCTGAAAAAATGATCTACCGCATTTCTACTGGTAAAGACTACAGCCGTAAAGTCGGCTAAGTTGACTTTATCCTTTCTGAAATCTCTGGCCGGAACTCCCTCAACATGAATAAATGATCTGAAATCAATTTTCAAATTGTATTTTTTTGCCAAATCAAAATAAGGAGATTTTTCTGTTTCTGGCTTTGGTAATGTTACTAATATACTTTTTACCTTACGCAACCTATCTTCTGTCTTTTCTTGCATTTTACAAATTACAGCGTTATAACCCTATTGCCTTGATCAATATTAATATGGGGCAAATTTCGAGGGCACAAAAGTACAAAAACAAATAGACTTTTGAAAATCGATGATGAGATAAAATATTTACCCCTGCCCTGATGAATTGAAATACAAATATCATAATCAAAAGGACAAATGAGATCGCAATGTAGTAAGGACCATATTTCAGGGGTGATAAAGCAAATGCAATCACCAGGGGAATGAAGACCAAAGACAGGTTAAAATAACTTAAATATAATATTGTAACATATTCATTAACCGGTTTTTGAATATTAAAAAGGTACCCCAGAAGACGTAAAATGATTATTTTAAAAATGTAGAGCATGACAATAAGTATCGATATACTTAAATAAAACTGGAAACCACTCCCCGAAAATGCAATACCGTAAAACTGCGAAACCAGATAAAAGAACATCCCAACTGTAAAACCAAACTGAACAAATAACAGCAGAAAAGGCCAGGATGTAAACAGGTTATCTTCCTTGTTCAGATTGTTTAACACCCTGTTGCTAAAAAATGATTGTACGATAGTCTGAAGTTGTTTCGTAAACGATATCTTAAGAACAGCAAACAGGATGAGCAATAAAGCTACGACTCCCATCACCCACAATTGCCCTTTAGGTACAGGCTTTCCTGCCTGGTATTTACTCAACTTCCTCGGGCCAAAATCTTTATACCTCATCATCAGGTTAGACCTACCCACGGTATTGGCTTTAAGAATACTATCGATAATCATTCCCCTGTCGATCGCGGAATCCGGGAATAACCAGGTATGCCTCATAATGGAATCGGTCACAAATTTTTGCCGGGCCAGAAAAGCTGAGTCACGTACAACCCTGCGCTTGTAGGGATTTACCGATGCGGTGGTATCCTTAGGAGGCACTGTAACTTGTGCGATAGCCTGATCAAAGACAAGCAGACAAAGTACATATACAAGAAAAGCTATGCGTCCTAAATTCATCACTGCAAACTTAGATAAATCTGTCCAAGCATTTATACGCAAGCGCAGATTATTTATATCAGACAACCATTCTCATCATTTTTTCACTTTTTCCATAGGATGTTCTTTCAGCAATTGTTCTGTTGTATAAATCGTCTTTTTATTTTGTGTGGCTTTCCTTACCGCTTTCACTTTCTCCGGAGAAATAGCAGGCCCGTTATTCCCGAATGAGTTGCGGATATAAGTCAATACGGCCGCTACCTCATTGTCTTTCAGTAACCCGCCAAATGGAGTCATTGGAACTTGTCCGGGGTACTTTTTACCATTTACCTCTATCGGACCCATTAGGCCTTTCAATACAAGTTTGATCAGCCTTTCGTCACTTCCGTTTACCCATTTGTTGGGCGTCAGCGGAGGGAAACCCGACGCAGTGAGCCCTTTACCATTTGGCTGATGACAGGTTTGACAGTATCCTTCTTTGTTGTAAATAATTCTCCCCTGGTTAAACAACGCAAGTGTTGCACCTTTGAGTTGCGTTGTTTCCTTGCTGTTTTTTTCTTCTTCCACGTTTTTCCCATTCAAATGCGCCACAGCGGTCTTATGGGCATTTACCATCCAGCTATCCAACGGCAATTTACTGGCCTCAGCCAAAACTGGGATTCCCTTTTCCTTACCGATCCATGAAGCCGCTACGATAGCCATGAGCCTCACGCGGCTATTTTTATCCCTGGCGGCTTCCATCAGTAAACTCGCCTGGTCTGGCAACTGGTGTCCGGCATAACGTACTACCTGCACTGCCGCAGCTCTTGCACGATAATCTTTTGCTTTCAATACCTGTTTTAAAAGCCGCTGATCTACTTTGTTCATTCCCCAGCTCACCCAAATGCCTTCTAGTAAATGATTTTCATACCTTGCGTCGCTGGTATCCAGCTTTGCCACCCAGGTTGTGAGTTTCGATAATACCTGAGCTACATCACGTCCCCTCAGTTCCCTTTTGGTCCTGTAGCGGGTACGGTATTCAGGCAGTTTGAGGTTGTCCAGAAGTTCTTCTATGCTAGCTCCCGCTATTTTTGCCGGTTTTACCAAAGGCCTGGATGGATAAGTAATGCGGTAGATCCTTCCATGTGAATGGTCACGTAAGGGGTCCCGCGCATTGTGCTGCATATGCCCGATGAGAATGTTATGCCAATCGATCACGAATAAGGAACCGTCGGGCGCAAACTCCAGATCTACCGGGCGAAAATTAGGGTCATCGCTCACCAGCAGGTCCTGACGGAACCGGCTTTTATAACCTGTGCCGTCATCTTCGAGTGTATGTTCTTTCGTTCCCAGGAAACCAATGGTATTGTTGATCAGGAAATCTCCCTGGATCTCATCAGGAAAATGGCGGCTGGATACAATTTCGATGCCTGATGTTGGTCTTACCAGATGCTTCTGCTCGATCAGTTGTTTTGATTTGTGTGTCGCCTGACCATATCTCGGCAATACTGTTCCGGGAAGCATCCAGCGAAAATCAGGGCTTGATGTTTCGGCATAGAAGGGTTGCCCCCAATCGTCGAATGTAATACCCCAGGGATTTGGAATGGCCATTTGCGCTGTACGTTCCAGTTTCCTGCGTCGGGTATCGTATCTGTAAAAACCACCATTGGTCGCATAAACAGGACCGTAGGAAGTTTCTACATTGGTACGAAGAAACACCCCTTCGCCCGAATAGATGGCTCCGGAGGGATCTGTGGTAAAGGCATGACTGCTATGATGTGAGTCGTGGTCATCAAAGCCGCTCAATAAAATTTCTTTCTTGTCGGCTTTATCATCACCATCGGTATCTGTCAGCAGGATCAGGTTATTCCCCTGCGCTACATACACACCTTCCGCCGCAATTTCAAACCCGAGTGGTAAATGGAGCCCATCTGCGAAAACGGTTTGCTTATCTGCTTTGCCATCCATGTCGGTATCTTCAAGAATAATGATCTTGTCGTTGGGCTTTGCATCTCCCACTTTATATTGAGGATAAGTAGGCATGACTGCGACCCATAGCCGTCCCTTGTTGTCAAACGATAACTGTACGGGCTTGGCCAGAAAGCTAAATTCAGCTTCCGAAGCAAATAATTCCACCTTATAGCCCGGCGGCACTTTCAGGCTGTTTATGGCTTCCTGCCCCATGAGGTATTTAAGGTTACCGTTCTTACTGCTGGGCGTATAATTGGTTTTAACCTCAGGCAAAATGGTTGTATGTTTGTCAGCAGCTTCCAGATCCATTTTCTTCCCCTTAGCAGCCAGCCAAATGGCGGTATCCCTGATTGCGGTCATCTCGCGGATTTTTTTTATCTCAGCAGGAAAATTATCTGGCCCATATGGTTGATACCTGCGGCCATATACGTGTACCCCGTTGGGAATTTTGAAATCGTTCAGCCACATCCAGTTCTTTTCCATTACGGCATCATGTACCAGTTTTCTGTTGCTTTCTGCCCCGGAAGAATTTTCCCCAAAAATCTGGTCTGCCAGTAATGCCCCGAGTTTTTTATATCCTTCTTCATTCAGCTGAGAGCCATCTATGGTCAATGGCCCTACCGCGTCTTCATACCATTTTAACGAAGGGTTGAATACGTCTACGAAAAGCACTTTATTCTGTGCGGCAATTTCTTTCATTGCACTGGTGTACAGCTGGAGGTTTTCATTTTCCTTTCGGCCGTCTGGCAGATCGTAGCTGCTTTTACCGCTCAGGTCCTCAAAAGCGATAGGTGAAACAATCACGAGCTTTGGCGCCGAAGTACCGTTATATTTCTGCTTCAGGGTCCATTTAATAAAAGCATCCAATTCTGCTTTATAATTTTCAAGCCCCGCTTTTCCCGCAAAAGACTCATTAAAGCCAAAAAAAGAAATGATCACATCCGTTTTGAGCCTGCTAAGCCACTGATCCGGCGTCTCAAAAAAACCTTCGCCGGGGTCATCCATTTCTAATGTGCCGCCCGCGTCTTTCCTTTTTACAAGGTTTGCTCTTTCTACCTGGAACTTTTCTGCACCAGGGAAGGCCCATGGAGAATTCCTGCTCGCATGAGGCCGGAAGCCAGGCGTTTCTCCCCCGTCACACATATTACGGATGAATAACTTATGCTCTGGAAAACGAAGCTGCAGTTCTGTTTCAAAATTATCATAATGGATCATCCTCGATCCAAGATTGTTGCCAATGAGCGCAATACGGGTTCCCTTAGCAATAGCCAATGGGGCATCTTTATATTTAAAGGCGTTTATCATTACGGCCACAGGCACAATTACGAAGAGGCATAGCAAGCTAATCTTTATCAATCTCATGATTCCTGGCAGATTTATTTAGCAACACGATAAGGCACCTGGATATCCATTTTACCTTTCCATTTCTTTGGTACTTTAAGACCCAGTTCATCGTGAACGGCATTGATCACGAGCCGCTGAAAAGACTCTATCCTGAAATCCTCGGGATGACCAAGCGTGGTCATAAAAATCTTTCCGCCAAAAGAATTGGTGCCAGTCCAGGCAACAGGGTTCTCCACCGCAGCTGTTTGCGGGTTCACCGCTTTGCCTGTGAGCAATAAAGTAGAGCCTTTCAACGGATAATCCGGCACAACATGGTACAACCATGAGCGAACGTGAAAATCCTTCGCTACGCCTGTGAGGATAGGATTGTCTGCTGCTTTGGGAACAACGCTTACATCTGTGCTGCTGTTGTGTCCGTAGTGGGTATGTTTGGCTTTCCCGCCCCAGCCCGGAGGCGCATTCAATGCAAACTCCCCGAAGGCATTCCACTTTTCGCTAGGGTGTCCTTTGGGAAAATTGAATGCATGCGTAGTGGTGCGGAAACCCATAACAGGTTTCCCTGACTTCAGGTAGGCTTCAATATGGGCAAGCTGCTCAGAAGGGAGTCTTCGCCAGCGCAAATAGAAAACAGCTAAATCAGCTTCTTTTAGGGCTTCAAGTCCGGGGATGTTCTCTTCGCTGTTGTGGTCAGGAGATGCTTTAAGAACAATCGTCCTCATGCCATAGTTCTTTTCCAACTCTGCCGCAATAATGGGAAGGGTTTCTTCACCACTGTATTCGTGGTCTCCGCATACGAAAACAACCAGTGGCTTTTTAGTCTTTTGAGAAGATGGTGTACAGAACAATACTGTACTGATGGTTAACAATAAACCTGCAAAAAAAGTATTCATCTTAATAAGAGTTTAATGGTTATCATACGAAAGAATTACGGTTATATACGCTGTTTAATTCGGGCTGCCGACCGGCAAGTATTGCCACTACGTTATTTACTGTAAGCAGACACATCTGCCGGTATGTGGAAGCAGTAAGACTGGCGGAATGCGGCGTTACAATTGCATTAGGGTGCTCTACAACGGCCATGCTCTGCACAGGGGGTTCATCTGGCAGCACATCTGCGGCAAAACCTGCAATGCTTCCCGCATTCAGAGCATCCAGGAGTGCGGCATGATCAATCAGTGCGCCTCTTGCCGTATTGATCAGAAATGCCTGCGGCTTCATTAATTCCAGTTGCGCAGCTCCGATGATGTATTTCGTTTCATCGCTTAAAGGGAGGTGGAGGCTGACTATATCTGATTGTCGTAACACTTCTTCCATAGGCAGGTCCTGTGCTGATCTGCTCCAGTATAGGACTTTCATGCCAAAAGCCTCTCCAAGTCTGGCCACCCGTTTTCCTATATTTCCCATTCCCAGTATGCCTAGAGTTTTGCCGTCCAGTTCATCGCCGGTATATTGATTGCGCGAGTTCCAGTCGTTCTGTTTAACACGGCTCACCGATCTGTATAGGTCGCGCATTAGCATCAGCATCAAGGCCAGAGTGTGCTCTGCAATGGTAGCAGCATTACTGCCCGGGGCATTGACTACCCTGATCTTTCTTGCGGTTGCTTCGGCCACATCTACATTATCCAGACCTACACCACATCTGGCTGCCACCTGCAAATGCGGGCAGGCTTCCATCAGAGCCTTATCTATATGCTTTTTCCCCCTGGTCATGATCGCATGTATTTCCACATTGTTCAGGGCATCTTTTAATTCGGCTTCATCGTATCCTGTGAAAACATTGACATTTTCCTGCAATACGACCAATGCTTCCTCTGCGATGGTTTCCAGCAACAATACGTTTTTCCTCATGGCTTGTTATGATATAAAGTAGCATCATCAGACTTGAGGCCTCTGAAATCATTCCTGTTTGAAACATACAAGCCCTCTTCATAGAATTCATCTTTAAAAATGCGGTCATCCACTTTCTCTCCGGGTATAGAAGAAATCTCTACCAAATTACCGGAAGGGTCACGTACAAACATCTGCATGGCACCATCGGGCAGCTTTCTCACTTTCCCCCAGGGATGTACATCAATGGCATTCAGTTCCTTCATGCGAAAGAAGATGCTGCTAAAATCGTCTACCTGCACACAGATATGCCCGCGAAATGAAGTACGGTCTTCCCATTCTGAAATATGCAATTGCTGTTCGTCGTTAAATTTGAAGAACATCACGGGATAATCGAACCGAAAAGCGGGAAGCGGTTCAAGACCTAGTTCCTGTTTGTAAAACTCGCCTGCTTTTTCCAGGTTATCTACGATGAGCGTAACATGGTTAATTTTAAGTGCTTTTGCCATACGTAATTATTTATACCAATTGCTTAAACTCTTTCACAAAATCCCAGTTGGGGGTGACTCCTAATCCCGGAGCTGAGGGTGCAGTGATCTCGCCATTTACAACAGAAATCTGTTCGTTCACCAGCTCATACATCATCGGGTTTCCGCCCAGAGAAAACTCAATAATCGTTGCAGAAGCTGAGGCAAATGCTACTGTCAGCCCTGCCATAAAAGAAAAGGCAGAACCCCAGCAGTGAGGAGCCAGCTCCACCTGGTGCACACTGGCCAAATGGCTTACACGCATCGCCTCTGAAATTCCACCAATGATGGCGGCATCCGGCTGGATAACATCTATCGCCCTAAGTTGTAAGAGGTCATGGATGTCAAAGCTGGTAAACTCGCTTTCACCTGCGGCGATGGGTATGTGGGTCGAGGCTCTTACTTCTGCTGTTCCTTTCCTGTTATCAGGACTGATAGGCTCTTCAAACCAATACACATTACAGTCTTCCACACCTCTGCAAAATTGCTTTGCCTCGGGCACGCTGAAAGTTCCATGTGCATCGACCATCAATTTGATGTCCGGACCCAGTGCGGTTCTCGCAGCCTTTACCCTGTTTATACTTTTCTGAACGGTATCATCCATCACTCCCACACGCATCTTCACGCCCTTAAATCCTTTGCTCACGTAGCCTTTCAGTTGTTCGCCGATATTGTGTTCATTTGCCCAGCCTCCACTTGCGTAGGCGGGCATTTTCTCTCTGCAGGCCCCGCCAAGCAGATCCAGTATGGGAACGTTCAGCATTTTTCCCTTTAGGTCCCATAACGCGGTGTCGATGCCACTTATAGCAGATATGGTAAGACCCCGACGGCCAAGGATAGGAAATTTTCTTCCCCTGGACAAGGCGTAGTGATCTCTTGTACCGTTGTACATTTCTTCCCACAGGCGGGTGATGTCTTTTACAGACTTACCCAGCAATATCGGTTTCAGTTCATTTTCAATACAATTTACAATCGAAGCGCATATTCCGGAAGAGCCTACTGCGGCTTTGGCTTCTCCAAATCCCTGCAATCCTGAATCGGTGGTGATGACTACAAGGGCCATGTCAAAATTGGTGAGCAGACCATAGTCCGAAGCATGTTGTTTTGCTTCCGGGATTGGGCAACGTAACCAAAATGCTTCTACATTAGTTATTTTCATTAAATAAGCTTTGATAAGGTTTGATATGATGCTTTGGTAAGCAGGGTATAAAATTCGTCCGTAACAGAAGAACTGCCATGATCTATGAGGAACTTCTCCTGCTCAGGGCTGAGGTTTTCCGGCATTTCATCGATAGATCCTGGGTAAGGATTGGCAGGTGTGCGGTCTAATGGTGCACAGAACTCAACAGATAGTACACCATTATAATTTACTTCCCGCAGTGTATCTACGATCTTTTGCCAGTCGAGGTCCCCCATTCCTGGCGCCATTCTGTTATTATCGGCCACATGGAAACCTACCAGCCTGTCTTTTGCCATTCTTATGGCGTCAAACATGTTCCTTTCTTCGATATTCATATGAAAGGTATCCAGACATACGCCACAATTTGGACCAACTTCGGCAGCCAGTGCCAGCGCCTGTTCTGCGCGGTTGATGAAATAGGTTTCAAACCTGTTGATAGGTTCTATGCCCAGCAGTACGCCTGCGGCTTCACTATATGCATATATTTCTTTCATGGAATCAACAGCCCAGCCCCATTCTTCTTCCGGTCTCCCGTCCGGCACTATCTTTCCTACTGTGCCCGGAACTACTGAAACCATATGACCATCCAGCTCTTTCACCATTTTCACTACATCCTTTACATACTGCACAGAGGCTGCACGTTGCTCCTCGTTGCCGGCCAGCAGGTTACGTTCCCCCAGCATCAGCGTCACTGAGCCCCAGCAGGAGAGGTTATGCTCCTTCATTAGTTTTCTAAGGTCTTTTGTGTTGTACTGATCCGGAGTTCCGGCGATCTCAAGCCGGGTATATCCGATAGCAGAAACCCTTCGTATAGTTGTTTCTATAGTCTCAGCACGCATCCAATTGTGTATCGCAAGTTCCATAACGAGTTGTATATAATAACAAACTTATTCAGATTTCGGTTAAAATAACAGTACTTCATTTGCCAATTTGTAATACTATATTTACCTTAATGCTCTATTTTCGCTTTAAAAAATAAGTATTGTACTAAAAAAATAGTCATATGAAAGCTTCTTACCGACATATACCTACTCCTGAGGATGCTAGTTTTGCCATCAAAGAATACTGTCAGCCACGTTTTACCAATACTTTTCACTTTCACCACGGGTATGAAGTGATCCTGATTGTAAAAAGTTCAGGCCATGTATATGTGGGCAACAAGGTGATGAATTACAACGAAGGAGAGATTTTTGTGTTCGGACAGGGGCTGGTGCATTGCTTTTCCAATGACAACTTTGCTAAAAATACACCTGAGGTAGCGCACGCCATAGTAGTACAGTTCACCGCAGATTTCATGGGGAAGGATTTCTTTGAGCGCCTGGAGCTGAGAAAGATAAAAGAACTGCTACAACAATCGGCTTATGGTATAAAGTTCAGTACCGCCGGACCTTCACTCAAAGAGCTCTTCTTCCAATTCCAGCCCAACCAGCAAATGAGGAACCTGATCCTGTTGCTGCAGGTACTCGAAGAACTGTGCCTCCGCAATAGCGAAGGTGCCTTATTACTCACAGACGATATCAGAAAAATACGGTTCAAGGAAAGTGATTCTAAAAAACTGGCCTCGATTTTCAACTATGTGTTTGAAAATTACCATCATGATGTAGATATCAGCGCGGCTGCTTCCATGGCCTGCATGAGCAAAGCTGCGTTTTGCCGTTACTTTAAAAGAAGCACCCATAAAACCTTCTCACAGTTTGTAAATGAGATCAGGATAAGTCATGCAACCAGACTATTAACAGGAAAAGAGGACAACATTACAGACATATGTTATGCCTGTGGTTTTGATAATGTCTCCTATTTCAACCGGCAATTTAAAATTCAGCAGGGTATATCACCCAGAGAATACCGCAAAGCATTTATGATTTCATAAATTGATCAGCTGGCGGCATGGCAAGCAAAATATACTTACATATCGTCTTTTAAGATATCCTTGGCATTGTCTTTACTACGGCTGATTTTTCCAAAACGATAGGAAATATTAATACTACCAATCAGCCTTCTACTTCTGTTATAGGAATGCATGTTGTACCCATCCGCCTCAATAATACTTTCATTTGTAAAATATGGTTGATGAAAATTGCTGATCATACATGAAAAATTCATTTTTCCCCGTGTGTAGGTAGCAGAGAAATTGGAGCCAAATCGCGCCGGTATCTTTGATTGAAAACTGGTTCCTCCATTATAACTCAGTCCGCTTCTCAAACGAAAACTTGGTGAAGGTGTATAAGCAAAATTTAGTCCTTCAGCCCATTGCAGGGTTTTCTGAACTGTGCTTGCATCTAAATGAAAGTTTACAAAGCTCAGGTTTGACGACAATTGAGCGGTAAGTCGTGGTAAGAGAAAAAAATTAAACGAAATATCGCCTTTATACTGATCTGAGGAAGAAAGATTACGATAGGTTTGAATGATGGTACTATCTACAGCCATACGGTATTGAGAAATGGCATTGGCAGTATGTGCGAACCTCCCTGTGGCGATAATACCCAAGTCGCCGACCGCTGTGTTCACCGTGCCGGAAAGGTCCAATATCCTGGCTGGTTTCAGATCGGGGTTACCTATGGTCTGCATCCCGCTGATGCTGAATTGCCCGCCATAATTGATTACCGTAGACATCATACTTAGTTCTGGACGGCGTTGTGAATATTGAGCTTCAAAGCGGAGACTACCGGTCTTTATGTTTCGCAATACCGAAAGATAAGGAGAGAAGGTTATAAAGCTTACTTTATCTCTGCCTTTGTAATTTTTAATGAAGTCATTGCTGTAATCCTCTTTGAGCACTAAGCGCATGGAAAAATCCCTGAATGCCCTGTCCCAGGAAACCAAGAAAGCCCCATAATTGTAAGTGATGTCATTATCCTGAAAAATGGTACTATCTGCACCTGCCTCATTTACCTGGTAATTGTAATCATATGTTTTGTACTGGCTCCTATTGAAGTATTTCATTACAAATTCAAAATTACCTGACTTCTGATGCTTATACTCGTAGCCTACCAGGCCATAAATGCCTTTATCTTTTCCTCCATTTATACTTTTATAATTGCTGTGTGGTATAAAGCCTCCGCTCAAAGCTGTTGCATAGGCATTGGCCTCATTGCTGCTATTTTTAAGCTCATATTCCAACGATACATCAAAGCGCTTACTGGAATACTCGCCCGTCCTGGGCTTATAGATATACCCTACATTTGCTTTGGCTATGTTATTCGGCCCTGCCTCGGCACTATTCTCCAACAGGATTTTGGTACGGCTTGACAATGCTCCAGCCCTGTACTGCTCATTGGTAGTAAGCATGTTATAGGTCATTTCATTTGCCGAGTAGTTAAAAGAGGTATTTAATGTATGACCCGCAGCGATAAAATAACTGTCATTGATCCCCAGTGAAGCGCTATTTGAATAGTTCTTCTGCTGCTCGTTTTTCCTTAACTCTTTATAATTTCTGTTGTAATAATCCGTTTCCCAGTTTACATCATTTTTGGGCGCATACATTAAAGAAGCTGATGGAATGATGTTTAGCAGGTGTTTCTTTTTACTCAATGATAATGAAGAATTCAGGGTACTTGAATTCGTCCCTAAAGTCCCGCCCACACTTCCAAAATAACCCTCCTGATAGGTTGGGGCAACAAAACTGAGTGTCGGCCTTTCTGTTTTGAGGTCAAACAGGTTTAGTTCTATTTTATCATAGGTAATTGCACTACCGCTATTCAGGGTGTTCAAGACCTGATTGTCAAATCCTGCAACTGATACACCATCCCTTAGTATGGAAACCTCTTTACCCATATAGGTAATTTTATTGGTCACCTCATCAATCTCAACACCGGGGATTTGTTTAAGTGCGTCGGCAAGCGTCCAGAACTTGGCATCCGGGATTTTAGTTAGATCCAGGCTACTTCCCCTGGCTGTTTCTTTCAGCGCCTTTTTTGGCACTGAAATGGTTACATTGTTCAGTTGTACAGGCTTGTCCTGGGCATTCCCATCCAACGAATACAAGGTAAAAACACAACTTAATGTGCAGAGCGTTAAAAACTTCATTTACTTTATTTCTTAGGCTCAGGCACCCTTTTTAGCAAGACTTCTACAGTATCAACAACCTCTTTCTTTGATGGGAATTTGACCATCACATCTACTGGTTTATAATTGATTTCGTTGCGATCTTCCTTCCATTCTGCCTTTTTATATTTATCGTCATTCATATTGATCTCTACTTTTGGATAGTAATTGCTCATGGTAAACCGTATGAGACCATAGCCTTTATCATCTGCCTTATTACTATTGATCACTGTTCCATTTTTGATCACAGCAAACTTAAGCCCCGGAAGCGGCACCTTCGTATCGGCATCTACAAAACGGAAAAATTTGGTAAAGAATTTCTTGCTGGTAGCTGAACCAGATCCTCCGCCACCTGCAGTAAAGACTTTTTCCTGGCCAGATGCACTATTGAACGAAAGGAGAATTATAACAGATGCCGCTATTTTAAAGTATAGTGTTGGTTTCATTCTATTTTTTATTTTCAGATACTCTGCGTAGCAATACTTCTACAGTATCTATGATATCTTTTTTTGATTTGAATACGATGATAGAATCTAATGGCTTATAAGCTATTTTATTCCGGCCTTCAGTAATATGCGGACGCATGTACTTATTGTCATTCATGTTGATCTCCAATCTGGAATAATAGTTATTCATGTTGAATAAGACAAGTCCGTAGCCGGCAGCATCAGAAATATTGCCAGTGATTACTGTATGATCTCTTACGACCGAGAATCTTAAACCGTTAAGTGGTTCTTTAGTGTCAGCATCAATAAAACGTACTACCTTTTTTATTGCCTTTTTACTTGATGCAGATCCGGAGCCTTTTGATCCGGCTACAACTACGGTTTCCTGTGCAGAGCCCAAAGTATAGGCAAAACACATCAGTATGATTAATATTGTTGTTTTCATAGGTCATAAGTTAAAGTGTTATTTTAAACCTATTGGGATAAGCTGGTAGCATTACCCCAATAGATTTTCTAAATTAATGCACTGAGCAGCCGCAGCTGTGGAAAATCAAGCTGGGAAAATCGCAGGTTGCAGTTTCTTCATTAAACTCTAAGCCTACTGGGCAAGAGTGACGATACCAGATATTGTCACCTTCGCAAATAAAGAAATCATAGCAGTAAATTGAACTGGCGCCATACTCTCCATAATTCAAACATGGTCCGCCTGGTGTATTCCACTGGGCTTTAACTTGAAGGGCTCCTGTAGCGAATACCAAAAGCAATAAAAAAAGATACATTTTTTTCATAATTGTTTTTTATTAGTGTTAGGAATTGAGAATTCAATTAATCTCCCAGTACAAGGCCTTTTATGGTCAATTGTAGAGGCGCATTGCTTGCATTTGATCCGATCTCCAGCATGTGAGCAAATTCACCTGATCTGCTGGCGGTGAAGTTCACCCGAATTATCCCTGTATCTCCAGGTCTGATCGCTGTTTTAGGATAATTGGCCACAGTGCAATTGCAATCGGCAACGATGTTATTTAAGAAAAGGTCTTTTTTACCGATATTTTTCACCGGGAATTCAACCATTGTTTTGGCTGCAAACTTCAGTTTACCAAGGTTCTTATCTACTTCTGGAAGGCCTATATAGGCATCGGTGTAAGCATTATAATTCTTGTCTGCTATCATTTTTAATTCTGTCCGCAATCCAGAATTAAAATACAATGCCGCCGGGTCTTCGACAAGCAGTGCTGTTTCTGCGTTTTTGGTTGCCTGGTCACTATTGTTATTTAAGGCATAGTATTTAGAAAGCAGGTAATTATTGTAAAAGGTAGAATAGGCATTTATACTTTCCTTTAACGGGGCTTCCATCTTTGCCAACGCAGTTTTTTGTTTAGATAGATTGTAACTGTCCCATTGGTACTGCGCTTCAATTACATTACCTACATAGTCGAGTATCTTTTCCTGCGACATATCCTTTTCAGTCCCCATCTGAAAATGACCGTCCACCCACGATTCTGAATTCCTGACCTTGTTCAGAAGTTTGCCCATTCTATCCTTTTTAATTGCTCCCATCTGAAGGCCAATTAACTTTCGCTCCTTATTAAAGAAAAGAAAGATAGGAAAGCTTCCCCTGTTCAGGATTCGTGACAACCATTTATTTCCTGTCGCATTCTCATTCACACGCTGAATGACAAAATCACTATAGATTTGATTTGCATAGGTTTCATCCTTCATTAAGTCTACTTCAAAGAGCTCGCACATACTACAGCCCGTTTTATTGGAAATCAGTAGTAACCCCTTGTTTTCTGCCTTAGCTTTTTCAAAGCCAGCATGCAATGATTTATCTTTCAGAAAGGTCTGAGTAGCGGGTTGTTTTTCATTACAGGAAAAACTGAGAGTTGCTACCAAAAGAAGGCAGGCGAGAACGATTTTCTTCATCATTAAATAATATTTATCCCTAAAATAAACCATGTATTCAACAACAACAATAGATTGCTTCTATCAAATCACTGACGTCCATTTTTCTCTTGCTTTTGTCTTGCTTTTCTCTTGCTCCTCTCTTGCTATTGTCTTGCTCAGGCAGGAAAACATCAAGATTTAGGCAGTATCTTAACCGGTAAAATAAAAGCACATACTTAAGCGCAGTAGAAAGGGTTCAGGAAGAGCCCGGAATATACAGGAGCCACCTCACATCAAAAGCATCAGTTACCTCAACGAGTTTCTGATCGTCATCAATTGCAGAAAAATTATCTTTATGAAATTTCAGCTTTTCAATAAGCACTTTTCTTTCATTGGTATTCTTGCAGCGTAAAAAAATAGACATGTAATTCCCTACCTTTCTTCCTTCATCGTGCACCAGGTCGGAACCATAAATGATCACACTGTCAGAAACCAGTGATCCGCTAACCACAGGTATTTCAGTGTAACCATCTAATTCTTTTTCAAAAGTTTCAAATTGTAATCGGCCACCAAAACAACTTTGGTAAAAGCTAAGGGCCTTTTTACAATTTCCCGAGAATGTTATAAAAACCGCCGCCACAATATTTTAATCATTATGCTGAATCTTTTTGCTATACACATAAGAAACAGCAAGTATACCCAAGACCACCAAAGGCATCACCATATACCCGATATTTTTATCTACACAGGCATGGCTGATGAAGGCAAAGATCAAACTAAATGTGAGTCCTGCATAGGCCCATTCTTTTAGCCTGGATGGTGTTCTAGGGTAAGAAATAGCAAAGACCCCAAGAACTTTACAGATGATCAGCGCGTAGGCAAAATAATCGGGATACCCCAAAGGTTTTGTACCCATATTCACGTACTCTGGTGCAAAAAGCATGGTACCAAGTGGCATTACTCCTTCCCAAAGGAGTATGATACCGGTTGCCACCCAAAAAATTACTTTATTCTTTTTCATATTATAATTTTGTTTATTTAGTCATTACTCAAAGATACACCGGGTTATAAAATCGGGTATGTTGTGAAAACGACAAATTAGAGGTGAATTGTGACAATAAGTATTTTCGTAGCTTAGTATTCTAAATCTTACAATTGATATGCGCATTTCAGTATTTGTGCCCCAATACGGGGTAATTGAAGCAGTGACACCTCCGTTTAGAAGCTTTCATACCGCCAATGATTTTTTAACCACATTTGGTAAAAAGCCAATTTTTGAGGTAGAATATGTGGGTCTGAACGAGTATGTACCGGCAAACAATGGGGAGTATACCATCAAAACGGATAGGTTACTCAAAGACGTTACCGAAACAGATCTATTGATTATACCTCCTACATTTGGCGACACCACAAAAGGAATACTGGCCAATGCAGCAGCGATACCTTATTTTAAAAAGCTATATCAAAATGGTTCAAGTCTTGCCAGTTTATGTATTGGAGCTTTTCTGTTAGCGGAGACGGGCTTACTTAACGGCAAAAAATGTTCTACTCATTGGGCACATATCAGCGATTTCAGGGAAAGATATCCGGAGGTGGAAGTAGAAGATGGGGCTATAATAACAGAACACGATAATATTTACAGTAGCGGGGGAGCAAGTAGTCTATGGAATCTGGTATTGTATCTGATTGAAAAATATGCCGATAGAGAAACGGCTGTAATGATTTCAAAATATTTTGCTTTAGATATAGGAAGAGATAGCCAGTCGCAATTCGCAATGTTTAAGGGTCAAAGAAATCACGGAGATCAGGAAATCCAAAAAGTACAGGATCATATTGAAAAGCACTATGAATGTAAAATAACGGTAGATACGCTCGCAAATCTAATTAATACAAGCCGTAGAACATTTGAACGACGATTTAAAGACGCTACCAACAATACATCCATAGAATATATACAACGAGTAAGAATAGAAGCCGCTAAAAAATATTTTGAGGCATCGCGGAAGAATGTATCAGAAATCATGTTTGACGTAGGCTATACGGATACAAAAACATTTAGGGATACCTTTAAAAAGATAACGGGGCTTACTCCAATTGAATATAGAAATAAGTTCGCGAAGGTGTCATACGAGATTTAAAAAGCCCCTACTGTTTAAACAATAGGAGCTTTCGAAGATTCTTATTCAGGATGCATTCACATATTTAAAATATCCTATGAAGAATTCCTGTGCTTCCAGCTTAAAAACTCCTGCAATCTGTACGATGCGTTCGACATGCATACTGGTACGCCCATTTTCAAGCAGACAGTACGCGTTTTGAGAAATATTTATAGCATTGGCCATAAAATATTGAGAGTATCCATTCTGTTGTCTCAATTTCCTAACATAGTCCCCTATGGTAGCCGAGTTGATGATCAATTGCTCTCGCATAAATTATATACTTAGGGGTTGAGAAGGTTAATTTAATGAGGCTTGAAAGTACTTATCACTTTTGTTAACAAGTCCGGCTTTTTTAATACCCCAGCCTGCGTATTGCTTTGCTTTTTCTTTCTGTTTTTGGTCCAACATAATTCGTGTGGCAGTACCCAGTAATTCATAGCTTGAACTTTCTTTAACTACCTTTTTCATCCATTCTGCATACAACTTCTTTTCTTCTTCATCTACTGTAGGTAATGAAAGATAAAAAGCCATATAACGAACTTTGTTGTCATCATCGTTGTAATTCTCAGCAGCATATTTAAAAAAGGTCTTGTGATCCTTTAACTGCTTGTAGTAGTACTCTTCGGCAATATCAAGCTTGGCATATGGCCAGTCTTCTTTAGAAAACAATGGCTTAACTTCTGCAAGGAAAGCCGCAAACTTTACATCGTCACGTTCCGGTACGCTGGTTTTTAGTTTAGCTGCCATTGCTGCAATGCGTTTGCTCCAAACCATGTCTTTTCCATACATCTTTTCCAGAGGATAATAGTTTTTCAACAAATATTCAGACAACTCGGGACTTACTGACCTGTTGAATAAAAATGGCACAGCATAACGCTCTTCTGTAATGTTATTTCCTTTTAAATAGTTCACCAGATCCTGTGCAGTATAAGCTTTACGTTCTTTGAAAGCCGCAACATAAAAATCCGGATATTCTACCGCCATTGAAGCGCTAAAGCCCTTCAATGTTTCTCCTTTTTTTGATTTGGCTATCGCCTCTTTTAAAAGGGTTTGAAATTTATCCGCTTCCTGATAGCCAGAAAACTTTGATACCAGTTCAGCATTGCTGTTCAATAAAAGAAATGTCGGGAACCCTGTAACAGCATATTTTACCTGAAGTTGTTTTCCCAGGTCTTCCTTCAGGAAATCTATTTTCACACTAATGAAGTTATCCTGCATTAATTTCATTACCTGAGGTAAAGGAAATACCTCATCATCCATTTGTTTACACGGGTGACAGCCAACAAAATAACTGTCCACGAATATCATCTTTTTCTCTTTCTTCGCTTTCGCAACCAGATTATCCCAGTCGGTAGCTGATATAAATTGTCCTTCCTGGGCATTTGCAGTCAGCACAAATAGGAGCATCAGGCTCAAATAAAATTTTAATGCTTTCATTTTTTGTTGTTTTTGTTAGGAATAATATAGATTTCTTTCTTTTGCATGTTGATGGTGAAATTGTAATTGCTGATCAATCCAACACCTATAGAACCATCAAAACCCGGGTTCCAGCTTTCACTTTGTCCGCCTCCTGCCATTAGCGTAACCGACATATCTTTAATCGGCTGCATTCCTGCAAAGGAAAAAGCAGCGGCCTTTCCGGCAAATGTCGGCGTACTCATGCCCATGCTCGTCGTACTTCCATGGCTATCGGCTTT
Source organism: Pedobacter frigoris (assembly GCF_032678645.1). Taxonomy (GTDB): domain Bacteria; phylum Bacteroidota; class Bacteroidia; order Sphingobacteriales; family Sphingobacteriaceae; genus Pedobacter; species Pedobacter frigoris_A. The sequence continues at coordinate 316,891 of NZ_JAVTSP010000004.1, read as the reverse complement.
AAAACCACTAACCAGCAATTTGTGTTGTTTTACAAATGGCCGAAAACAGATTAGGTTATATGCAGCACCTGTATCGAAAACAAAATTTCCAGTGTGTGGCTGGTCTGTGGTGATACTCAGTGTACCTGGGATAATAAATAATCCAGATGGGATGCTAAACGGAATTGCTATACCGCCTTTTTCTTCAAGATCGCCAAAATTGTAAAGAATCATCTCTTTACGATCGTAATCTACTTTAACGATATAATGCCTGGCCAGGGTATTGCCTATTATACCGTCTGTCCCCTCTTTGTGCATTTCTTTAAATATGGCGATACTCTGCTCTTTGAAATCAAAGCTACCCATATGTACCGTGTTGCCGGTGGAAACGGATATATCCATAGAGCCACCAACTACTGATGCTTTCTGTACGCGGGCTACTTTCAAGCCAATAGAATCAGCCAGTGGCTGACCTACTGCCATCCCATCAGCTCCTGTATCAAACAATAGTCTTAAAGGGCGTGAGAAGTCATTTAATTTGACAGTGAGGATGATTGTTCCATTGTGATTTTCAAACGGGATTCTGGCTACCTCTTTTGCCTGCTGTGCATATGAAAATGACTGAGTGACTAAAATCAGTAAAAAAGCCAATCCCACCGAGCTATATTTTAATTTCATCGATTTATTATAATTAGTTTATTGTTAAAGCGCTGATTAAAATCCATAGATTTTTTCCAAAGCTTTGTCTATGTCGTCTGTAGCACTTGCAGTAACACGCAAAATGATTTTACCTTGTGCATCTACCAATATTTTTGTTGGAAAGGCATTCACATGATAGGTCTTTACAACATCCTGCTTTTCTATACCGTCCTGGTTTAAGATGTGTACCCATGTAATCTGGTCATCCTGAATTGCCTTGAGCCAGCTCGCTTTAGAATCGTCCAAGGTCTTTCCCCGTTCTTGTGCAATAGCTACAATCTCAAAACCTTTACCTTTATATTTTTTATAAAGCTCTTTCAAATGAGGGTGACTGGCTCTACAAGGACCGCACCAACTTCCCCAGAAATCTAAAAGATAGGTCTTACCTTTTAGCAGTGCGGGACTCACTTTATTACCATCTTTATCTGTCCGTTCGAAGGCAAATGCAGCAGTACCGGCTAAAGTTGGGGCGAGTTTTTCAACTGTTTTCTGAATACTTTTCCCCGCTTCAGTATTTTTATAGGTTGGTGCTAATGCATTCCAGGCAGCAACATAATTGTCCGCACTATATAAATTGGTCATGCGGCTCAGCAGAAATACTGAGGTGAAATTATTTGGATGAGTTTTTACGAATTCCTTTTGTTTCGTGTAACCTGCCATGGAATTGTCTCTGATCTCCTGATGCAATGCCAGTGAATCTTTGGATGATAACTTTTTGCCAAGCATATTTAAGAGTTCCTGATACCTGATTTCAGACTTGGCAGATTGTTGTTTCAATTGATCATAGAGATTATTCTCTTCGTCTCCTTTGATCCGCATAGCAGGGATGCTATTTGCATCTCCGGTTAGGGATAAATCTTTATTCCAAACAAAAAAGTTAAAGGGCGCAATAGGCATCTGCGGCTTAGCAGAAGGATCTCTAGGCCAGGCAATTGATAACCTTGCACCAGCAGGGATGGCTTGCGCCTTGACTTTCCCCGAAAATTTGTCATTGATACCCTGAAGAGAAGTATATTGTGGTTTGCCATTCTCGTCAACATATGAAATCGCAACTTTATTATTATTGAGTCCTTTTAACTGACCGGAGATCGTGATGCTGTCGGTCTGCGATTTTGCCATTGTAATAGACAATAGCAATGGGATACATGTCAGAATTGCTCTCATGTTCTTTTATAAATATAGAGATGTAAAAAAGGACTGGCGATTGCCAGTCCTGTATTCATTATGAGTTACTTAGCTGCTAATGTTTTTTCTAACAATGCTTTCAGCTCCGGATTCGATGGTCTTGGAGAATCAACAGTAACGATCTTTCCTTGTTTATCAAAAACCAGAAAACGTGGGATAGTATTTACTTTATAATATTGTGAAAACTCATTTCCAGGACCACCTGCAAATAATTGGGTACCACCCAGGTTTTCATCTTTAATCATCTTCAACCACTTTGCTTTGTCAGCAGGTGCGTCAGTAGATAAGCTGATGATTTCTACATCTTTTCCTTTCATTTCCTCCTCAAGTTTTTTTAGATGAGGGATTTCTGCTTTGCAGGGGCCACACCATGTAGCCCAAACGTCTACTAAAACCACTTTACCTTTTAAGGAAGCCATGCTAACCGTCTTACCATCTTTATCAGGATAAGAGAATGCATAAGCACTATCTCCTGGTTTAAGTGTCAACAGAGGAGTCAGGATATCAAGATTTTTCTTTTTCTGACTTGCAGTAATTACATATTTTCCAAAAGCATCATTCAAATCCTTGTAGTCATTGAAGCTTCTTACACTTGCCACTCGCTCTATTAGAACATCTCCTTTAAGTGTATCATTAGGAATTAATGCGAAAGTGTTTTTTAAACCTTCTACACCCGGAAGATATTTGATATTTTGCTGTCTCATATTAAGACTTACTAAACCAGATAAGGTTCTGCCACCCCATGGATAAGCATAGATACCAGTTGTGTTTTTAGCAAAATCCTGAGCATTAAGTGTAGCGTAGTAAGGGCTATATTCTTCTACTGAAGGATGAGCAGAGCGTGGTGTATTGATGAAGTTGGTCGCATAGCTTGCAAGATCCCAAGCCATATACTGCTTCATGTTTTTATCAAACTTAGCATTGCCTGTAGCTTTTCCAGTCAGGAAAGTTTTGGCCTTAGCTGTAACACTTTCTAAATCCGGGAAGAAGTCAACAAAAGTACTCTGAACTTTCATAAAATTTACTGCCTTATGCTCGATCGGATGTACAAGGTCATGCCATTGAGTCAAAACAACGTTCTCTTTGGAGTTCAATTTGCCATTCAGTACATAGCTTGAATCCAGGATAGAAACTGATAGTTTATCACCACCTTTAAAGTAGAACTTATAGTTATCATTAGGGCTGCCAACAGTACCGGTACCGATAACATATAGGCCTTCATATTCAGGATAAAATATAAATCCGAATTTACCCTTTTCTTCAGGTGTAGTGTTTGAAATTTCAACTGATTTGCCTTCTACTACTTTAAATAGCTTTACAGGCGTAAGTCTTTTTTTAACCAATACACCGGTTACCTCTACAGGCAACTGTGCAAAAATTGAAGTTGTTGTGAAGCTTAGCAATAAAGCTGCTCCAAATAATTTTTTAATCATTGTTAGTTTATTTATGTGTGGTTATTAAGTTGTTTAAACACCTGAGTGTTAAAAACTCAGGTGTTCTATTTTCTAATAGGAATAACTATAAGTTGTCTCACTCACTGATGGAGACATATATAAAACGTCTCTTACAATACCTGTACCCTCTAAAGTAAATGCCGGGGTAGATGCCAGGTTGCCTGAAGATTTTGTGAACATTCGAACTTTGTAATTACTTCCGGATTTAGTGCCGATCATTACGTAGTTGTGTGCATAAGCTGCTTCTGACGTATATTTTCTGTGACGAACAAAAGTAACCTCTTCACCGGCAGGAGCAGTATATTGAAGCTGTTCGAATTTGTTGCTCAGGTTCCTCGACCATATTTCATTACCAAGAACAAAATAGATCATATTCTCATCACCATCCAATAAAGCAAATCTTGTGGCATTGTAAATTTTACTGGTGGTCTGCAACGTATCGTTTATCATTTTAAATGCCGTTCTGTTAGGGGTTATCGCAGACAATATTTTCAGGGATGGAACTGTTTTATCCTGGAACATCGCGTAGGCCATATTGCTCGCTTTATATCCCATGTATAACATTTTCTTGTTGTTGTTATTTGCCGGCATATCGGTTACTTTTTTACCATCAACAGGTGGCGCATCTGAAACTGATGTCATCACGGCGCCGGTACCTGTAGCAGATAAGAATGAACTGCTCGTTTCATCAAAAAAGAATGGATCAGCTATCCAATAGCCAAAAAAGTATTTTGAAAGATGGTACGGGGTGGCTAAATCATCTTTGATCTTAGCTACACCAAATTGTCCTGTATTGGCAGACATGGCGTAAAGACTATGGCATTGTCCGTTATTAACCAGATAATTAGCTTGTGACCCTAAAAATACTGCATCAGGAGCCTTCACCGCCGGAGCATCGTAAAACAAAGTATTATATCCCCTGATCTCCTTAAGTGTGTTGATGTTCAATCCGGAGACATTCTTGTCAGTTAGAAGAAATAAAGCACGGGTATTGCCAAGCACGCCTGTTACGGTCGATTTATAGGCTGAGAAAAAGGTTATCATGCTGGCTTTCCCCTCAAGTTTTTTTCCGTTATTTTCACTGTACACATTTTCTAGTTTGCCAACAGGTGTGATTGCTGTAGGTGTAAGAAAAAGGTCAAGATCTGACTGTATACCATCGTCTTTCGCAACATACCAACCTCTCGTAAACTGTGTAACAACATTTATTGATGAAGTAAAATACTGCGAATATTTTGTATTTACATTCGTAACCCTAAATACCAACACCCAGCCTTTTGCTGGCTTTAACACGAGATAATTAAGTTCTTTAGTACGCCCAATAGTATCAAGTACGGGCGCAGATCCTTGTACACTCGTTTCATATATGCCCCATAAGTATTCAAATTTAGCATTAGGATCAGTTGAAGATACTTCAGGATTTAATACCAAACTTTCTTTTTCAGATACCGTGGTATAATTAGCTTCTATTCCTTTAACCGTTATTACCTCTTTTGGCTGAAAGTCGTAATTGCTCTTGTCCTTTGCACAAGACGCCGTTAATAAAATCACGCCTAGGCATAAAATTTTATATCTATTTTTCATTGTTGTTTTTCTGTTAATTAAGGAAATACTACCAATTCACCAGTCTCATCTCTCAATGGATTTCCGGGATGTGCATTATTGTAATTGATAAGGGTTATTTTTAACATTCCAGTCCAGTATTGCAACAACGCATAATCTGACGGAAGTGGAGCCATAAAGTCCTGATCCCATTTCTCCCCGGTTTGATCGATCATAAATTGATGTTTTGTCACACTATATTTTCCGTAGTAGAACTGGACGGCACTGGCATTCCATGCAGCTGGTTGGCTCAATCTGTCCGTAAACTCAATCTTCCTCCAAAGGTTATTGATTTCACCTACCTGGAAATTGCCATCAGCTATCACTTTAAATTTCAACACAGGAGTTGAAGTTTTCAAGCTGGCGTCTCTTAGCAAAACGATGGGCACGCGGGTATGGGCAGTTCCGGCCTTTATCACGAAATTTTTAGTCGCTTTAGGATCATTAAAAGCAACATATTGTGTTCCTGGAATAGCGTTTGTTGCGCTGGTTACCTGCTCTTGCGCGAGGGTAAATGTCCTGTCTGTTTTTGAAACACCACCAATGGCATAGATATCAAAGAAAACAGTATCCTGGGTTACGCTTGCATCTTCATAAAAGAAGGTGTAAGGCTTTAGCGTATCCGCCAGATTATAAGATGTAGTATAAATCCGCGACGGTTCAGGACCAAACTGAATCCTTGCCACGTCATCATACAAATAATATTGGTCTTTTTTACATGAAGCAATGGCCAGTATAACCATTGCCACAATCATATATTTTAATGCTTTCATCTCTTTAGAATTTAGTATTAGTTTACCGCATCTGTTTTAGGAACCGGGATCAAATAGTTAAGCGTTGCAGCCGATGGCGCAAACAGGAAATTAGCCTTAGGTGCATTTATTCTCTTGTAAGCAAAGAAAGATTGTCCTTCCGCATAAAATTCTTTTCTGAACTCCTTCACTACCTCTAATGAACGCTGTAAGGGGTCTGTTGGGAGAATCGAGGTTGAGATGTTTCTAGATTGTCTGAAAGTCGCCCAGTAAGCCTGTCCTTCAGCCAACGGTGCCACCTCAGCAGCGATCAGGTACATTTCACTGATTCTGATCATCGGAATCTGTTTAAAGTCAGCAGCAATATTCGTCGGTTTCTCTACCACCTTGTATTTTTTGGTGATGTAACATTTTGCCTGATTGGCCAGTGTGATCAGTTCCCATAGATTCGCTTCACGGATATCGGTTCCCGTATTGCCATAAAGCTGGTTTGTGATGGTAGTGGCGGACGTACCCTTCTTTAAAATTCCTCCATTATAGTTAGTTGTAAACTTAGCATACATATTGAAGTCATACAATCCAAAAATGTGCTCTGCAGTCAATACATAATCCTGAGCAGTCATGTCTGCAGACGTACCCAATCTGAATTTTGGACTTCCGTCTGTATTTTTTGCCTCAATCAGTAATTTAGCACATTCATAAGCCTTGTCTTTATCATTGAACCATAAATAAGCTCTCGCCTGAATGCCCTTTATTGCATAGTAATTCAACCTCAGGTAACGATATGCCATATAAGTATCTGCCGGATTAAACACAGAAGTCTGTGATGGCGACCTAAGTTGGGCCAGACTGTACTGTGTAATCGGATCGATGTCTTTTACCAGGAGTTCTGCTTCAGCAAGGTCTTTTAGCAATGCCTGTTTAAACTGGTCGAATGTGATTTTTGGATTTGGCATTGTCGACAGCTTGGTTACATAAGGCAACATATTGCCTGCGTCAGTTGTAACCGGGATAGGGCCAAATAAACGCAAAACATCAAAATGGCAGTATGCACGCATTGCCAGGCATTCGGATTTGATGGTCTCGTACATTCCTGGAGTCGTAAACACATCCTTCCTGGCATCAATTTGGCCCAAAATAGCATTTAGACTTGCTATGACAGCATATTCTTTGGCATAAATACCCTCCAGACTTCCTTCAACGCCCGCATCGGCATAGTTAAAGAGCCCGATTCTTTGTTCTGTCGTATTATTGGTCACATCCCAACTTGAGGTCAGGTATTCCATTGTAGTTTGAGTCATGGCTAAGCCATACAATCCACTTTCTTTCATCTGAATGTATGCTCCCGTAAGTGCGTCTTTAAACCCTCCTTCTGTACTGAAAAGCACATTTTGAGGCATTTGTGTCTTAGGAACAACAGTCAGGAATTTCTTGCAGGAAATTATTGATAGTGTGCTAAACAGAACAAGTGCGATAAAACTTAATTTTTTCATCTCTATATAATTTAGAAGGTTGCATTAATGCTAAAAGAAAACTGTCTGGAGAAAGGATATGTTGTTCCTCTTTCTCTTCTTATGGTTGATAAGTACATCGGTTCAGCAACGTTGGCAGTGAAGTTTAGTGCCTCCAGCTTCAATTTCTGGAGTATTTTCTGCGATCGCAGGTCATACTGAAAATTGATGTTGTTACAGACCAGGGTATTTTCATCCTGAACAAAACGTGACGTTTTGAAGGTCGGAGTAGTCACCAGCAATCCTTTGAATGCTGCAATATCTCCTGGTTGTTGCCAGCGGCTATCATAAACACGTGAATCTACATTATATTTATAGCTATTGGTCTCAACCCTGGAAACTAGAGTACTGTTGTATTGCTGTGCGCCTACTGTGTATCTGAATGAAGCATTAACAGAGAACTCCTTATATTTCACCATGGTGCTGAAGTTTCCGAAAATAGTAGGATCTGTAGACCCCACAGACACGATGTCACTTGCTTTCCATGTATATGTTGGCAGACCATCTTTACCAAGATATAATTCCTTCCCTGTACTTGGATCGATACCCAGTGAAGGAACTACCCAGATGTCGTTGCTCGAATATCCTTCAATGTACAAACGGCCCGGATCTGCAGTACCGTTCAGGGTACCTGCCTGGGCATCCTTCAATGCCTGAGAAGTTTCTACTACTTTATTTTTGTTGTGCATTAAGGCCCCGGAAACACTCCATGTAAAGCCTTTTGGATCCATCATTAAAAATCCTGTCGCTTTCAGTTCGTATCCCTTGTTTCTTAATTTACCAATGTTTTCTATGTAAAAAGGGAATCCGTTTGAGCTAGGAAGGTTAATGGAGGAAATAAGGTCATTCGTAGTTTCCTGGTATACGTCCGCTGTAATCTTCAAATGCCTGTTCAGGAATTCCGCGTCCATACCTACGTTGTATTTCATTGCCTGCTGCCATTTCAGGTTCTCGTTGCCTAATCCCATCAAATCTGCACCCATCCAGTTAAAATAACGGTCATTGAGGTAATACTGATAGGTGGACAATGCCTGATAAGCGTTAAAATTTTGCGATCCAGTGATACCCATAGAACCACGCAATTTCAAACGGTTGACATATTTATTATCCCGAAGGAATTCTTCATTGTGCAAATTCCAACCTATACCTGTAGACCAAAAAGGAGCGAATCTTTTGTTCGAGCCAAACTGCGAAGATCCATCCAGCCTAAGAGAGCCATCTATGAAATAACGGTTCGCATAACTATAGTTCACGTTACCTGTAAAACCTACAGATCTTACCAGGCTTTCTCTACCGAAGGGCTTACCATCTTTTGCATATTGCAATGCCATAGACGGAAAATCAAAGCTTGCATTGGGGAAACCCTCTGCTAAAAAATTATTAGTAGAACTCTTATCCTGACGGACATTATAATCCATACCGGCAAACAAGATGTGCTTGCCTGCAAAAGTTTTGGAATAAGAAAGGTTCATACTTCCATCATACTGAAGTGCATTGGTAATCCCATATGCATAATCTCCCTTCCTAAACACATCCTGATCTATATAATTGGCAAAAGCGGTATGATCTGCCGGTCTGAATTTATCGTCCTGAACCGTCCCTTTTGTAATTCCAAACTGGCCTCTTAAAACAAGATCATCAGTCAAATTCCATTCTACCGAGGTGTTATTAATCAGTTCAGCATTCTGAGATTTTTCAAATGTGTTTAATGTAGCATTGTATAAAGGGTTCGTCGGCAAAACATTCCAGAAGTTGGAATAGTCAAAATTACCCGGATTGCCCACCACTTTTACAGGATTGCCTTTATCATCAAAAGCTCTCCAATATGGGTTCATCTGTACATATTCAGAGAATAACCCGTAGGGAGACTGGGTTTTTTTAGTTTGCTGGACCTGCAAGTTATTTCTGAACCTTATGGTTTTATAGGTATAGGCCAGCGTAATGTTACCGTTAAAGGTATTACGTCCCGAGCCCTTCATTACTCCCGCAATATTGTTTATCTGAGCGGATGCAGAATAACGGAAGGCCTGGTCACCTCCCTCTAAACGCAGATTATGACGTTGTCCAAGACTGGATCTTAACGGCAGTGCCATCCAATCTGTTTCAACTCCGCTATTCACTTCGTTTAGAATGAAGTTGTAATATCTTTTTAGCGGGAGATCTGTCTCCGCTCTTGCATTATTGTAATAGCCCGCTTTTAATTCAAGATCAAGTTTTTCTCTTGCTTTTAATAAACTATAGTCAGTTAAGTCAGGTGCTTCAAAATTGAAGTTGGCGCCATAGCTCAAACGCAATTTCCCCATCTTTGGAGACTTAGTCACAATAATAATAACCCCGTTTGATCCCCTGGAGCCATACATCGCGGTTGCGGCTGCATCTTTCAGCATTGTGATGGACTCAACTTCGTTCTCATTGATGTCCAGCATTTTCTGAAGTGTAGACTGGAAGCCATCCAGGATAATCAATGGGGTATTCAGGCCCACACGTGTCTGGTCCTGAAGTTCGCCAACATTCGGCAGACTTGAATTACCGCGGATCTGTATTTCAGGTAAACGATTTGGATCTGACCCAAAAGCATTGCTTTCAATGATGTTGAAAGAAGGGTCGATATTTCTTAAAGATGTAATCAAATTTCTATTGCCGAAATCTTGCAGATCCTTTGCTGTTACCGTAGTAGATGCTCCTGTAAAGCTTTTATCAGACTTTTTAAACAATCCTGTATTGATGATCTCCACACCTTTAAGCTGGCTCTCAGCTATACTCATTTTAATTGTAAGCTGCCCCTGGTTGCCTTTCAATTTAATCTCCTGTGGTTCATAACCAACATAATTAACCAAAAGCACATCATCTTCAGAATTAACAACGATTCTAAAGCTTCCATCAGCCGCACTTGCAATAGCCCTTCCATTTGCACCTTTAATCCTGATAGATGCACCTGGGATTGGCTTTCCATTTTCATCTAAAATCTTACCTGTGATGACTATAGCAGCATATGGAACCAATATACGTTCTGGTAGATATTGTACTACTATCGTTTTTTGTTCTATTCTATAAGTTAATGGCTGGTTCTTAAAACAAAGGTCAAGTACTTCCTTTACAGAAGCATCATTTACATTCAAAGTAACCGGGTTAGCTTTGGCTAACATACCAGCATTGTAAAAGAAATCGTAGCCTGTCTGTTTTCTGATTTTTTGTATAATCTGCTCTAATGGAGCCGCCTTTTCCTTGAGCGTAATTTGGGCAAAGCCAGTAGCACTAACTTGCAGAATTACTGTGGTTAATATTATAAAAGTCAGTTTCAATTTTAATAATATCTTGGCATAAGCATTGCCTGTTAAGCATCGCTTAAATGTCATGTAAAAATTCATACATTTGTTTTGTTTGGGTTTAGGATCCAATGTTTAGTAAAGTCGATTTATGAACAGCCTGTCCCGAACAACTACTCTTTAAGAGTAACACATAATTCAGGGGCGTCGCAACCGCTCCTGGATTTTTTTTGTTCCGGATTACTGTTTTGAGAAAGTAAAAGTTATGGCATCACAGTAATCCTCCTTCCTTCGAATTTAAAGTGAACCGTTTCGGTCATGTCCATTATTTTGAGTACAGCCTTAATATTTTTTTGTCTTGAAATTGTACCTGCGAATTCCATTTTAGCTAGTTCAGGCGGACAAACAACATCTACATCATACCACCTGGAAATCTTACGCATGATACTTCCGAGGTTTTCGTTATTAAATACAAAAGTGTCTGTAGTCCAGGCCACAATATCATCTGTATTCACCTCATCCACTTTGATATTGCTTTTGCCTGCAATAGCCTGTTCACCAGGCTTGATAACTACTGAAGTACCTTTATCTACACTAACTTTTACTTTGCCTTCAAGCAAAGTTGTTTTGATGTTTTCTTCATCATCATATGCATTAACATTAAAGTGAGTTCCCAATACTTCAATAGTATGATGATCTGAAACAACCCTAAATGGCATATTTTTATTATAGGCTACTTCGAAATAAGCTTCTCCCTTAAGTTCCACCTTTCGCTCGTTTCCAGCAAATACCATAGGATATTTTAATGACGATTCAGCATTCAATATAACCTTGGTTCCATCGGGAAGGTTAACTTCATATTTTCCACCACGTGGCGTACTGAAAGTATTATATCCAATAGACCCTCCTTTTTGCACTTCCGATTTATTTACCTGATAAACCAGCTGACCATCCTTAGTCTTAGTAATGGTTACTCCTGATTGATTGGCCAGACTTCCTTCTTTTACATCGGTAAGCGAAATTTTAGATCCATCAGCAAGTGTGAGCACCGCCTTGTTTCCACCAGGTAATATTTTAACAAAATCTGCAGACTTTTTTACTGTCTCCGCTTTTTTGGTGTTTTGGAAAAAGAACAATCCGGCGGCAACAATTATAATGGCCGAAGCCGCAGCAGCCATCATAGGCCAAAGCCTGAGTGTTTTCTTATGTTGGTGAACGGGCAAGGACGCCCAAACTTTATTTCTTGCAAAATCTAATACTTCGGGGGTAAGCTCAGATAAGGGTGCCTCATTATAATTTAGATACCAGCTTTCAAGCATAGCCAATTCAGCCTCAGTGCAATTGCCCTGACGGTATTTTAATAATAATTGTGCAGCATCTTTGTTTTTCATCAGTTTTTAACTGTTTGTAGTTTTTTATATATACCCTGTATAAGCATCCCCTTACTAAACATGTATAATCAATAAATAAGTTAGTTGTACAAAAGGCATCTCTTTAGAGAGACCCCCCTTTAAACTATAGACGGGGAGTGGGGTATGTATGGGGTAGAAAGAATTAATAAAAATTTAAAATAAATTTTATAAGCTAATAAAAAGCATCAACCCAAGCTTCACACGCAATATTTTTAAAGCATTGTTAACCTGTTTCCTGACAGTCTGTTCAGACAAATTCAATTGTTCTGCAATTTGCTTGTGGCTCATCTGGTGTCTTCTGCTCAATTCGAAAACCTCACGCATTTTTGGGGGCAGATCGGCAATTCCTTTATCTATGAGTTCAACCAACTGTCTTTCTCTGACCCTATGATCAGTAATACAGTGCCCCTCATCCAAAAAACCCTGAAGGGAACTCACATACTTTGATTCAACTTCCTGGTGAGAAATTACGTCAAGAATTTTATTGCGAACTGCAGTGGCCAGGTATGCCGACAAATTAGTTTTAATAAAAAAATCTCTTCTCTTATTCCAAATGTGCGCAAACAGCTCATGAATGACGTCCTGCGCCTCATCTTTATCCTGCAAACGTTTGTAGGCATGGACATACAGAACATCAAAATAGCGATTATAAATAACGGTAAAAGCAGAGGCGTCATCCTTTCTTAACAAGTCTGTTAATTCAAAATCAGAAAGTGAACTATAAGTCAACATTGCCCCCACAATTAAATTGAACTTTAAAAAATAAATTAGACCATATGTCAAGAAACTGATAAATTCAGGAGAGCATTTGTCAAAAATTCCTTTATCAAATAAATAACATAATGAGTATCAAAGATAATACTAAATAGATAATAATCAAATTGTGAGGAGTCAGCTCTGTCTAAACAAAGCAAAAACCGGTTGGATTCTGCACGGATACTAACCCTACAGAATCCCAGAACCGGATAACTATTACCTTTTGCATCTTCAATAAGCCGCAGGATACGGAAAAGCAATAAAAATAAATGGAAATTTAAATATCTTCATTGCACTGATTTATTGGACAACGCCTACGCCATAAGCGGTTTTCGATTTATTCCCTTTTGCATCAACGGCAATTAATTCAAAACTATAACTCCCGGAGGCAAGGTTGGGTATCTCTATATTTTCTATACGGCTGCTTGTAGGAATCACTTCCATACTATTCTTCCCCTCACTCCAGGAAATAATATACTTTATAACGCCGGGGTCTGCTGTCTTTTCGAAACTAACAATGACACCTTTAGTCCTAGCAGTAACCACAACGTTGTATGGAGCTCCAACTGCATGAAGTTCTCCCCCTTTCACATATTTCAGGTGCTGATCTTCCATTTTACTGCAAGATAAAACCAAACCGGAAACAACCAAAAACAACCAAACAATATTCTTCATTTATCAAGTTTTAATTATTCAAAAATTCATTTAATATTAATTTGAATCTCCCCAAAAATATATGGTTCCAATTCTCAATCTATTGGCATTCGGAAGGTTCCAGGTATCAAATGAAACGATCCTGATATACTTAGCCTGGATAACCGGATTAGGAAAATCAAAACTATGACCAGCGTTTGCCGCATCGATATCCATTTGCGTATTTTGACCAATCACTTTACCGGACGGCTTTATAATTTCATAACTACCTAGTTTGGTCCATGTCCCATCATCCAGTGCGCCCGTAGGTCCGGGAGCCATACTTGACCACATCTCAAAAGTCTTCAGATTCACAAAGTTATAAAGCCCCCCATCTGTTGTCTGGTAAAATTTAAAACGACTAAGTTTTGCGGCTTTACCTAAATAGATCGTAGTCATGTTACCGAATCCACCATAAAAACTAGCGGTAGCCCCTGACAATGCCAATACCTGCTCAAGTGTTTTGCTGGCGCCATAAAGTGAACTCATATCTTTTGGTAGCTGAGCGTTTGTCATAATATTTCTATTCAATAACGTTTCATATAGAGGTGTTACTGTAGTCCAGACCGTATCAGAAAGATTACCCCATTTGTCTATCACATAAGCACCCACTTTATAGGGTTTAGGAGAAAGTCCCCTCACATTAAAATTTATTGGGATCATTTTTGTATACTCTGTATACAATGTCTGGGCTCTTCCTGTGGTATCAACTATGACAACCACCCCAACTTCTGCTTGCGTTTGATTCTGACAGGTAACGTTCACACCACTAAATGTCTCCTGAATCTTTAATGTTGATGCAATAGAACGATAAGGGGGTATCATTGGTTTCACGACGAGATCCACGGGATCTGATTTGATTTCACTGCTGCTTACACTGTACAAGGTTACTTTGTATTCCGCTACTTTAGCAAAGCCATTTACAAAAATGGTATCGGAAAAGTAAGACACTTTTTCCTGTCTTTGTAACTTATCGTTGATCTTGTAGTCGGCCTGAATATACAGAATAGAAGGATCGTTGGGCACCTTATAGGTTATGATTGCGCCCCCCGCAACATTCTCCACTTTTAGATCCGTAACAGGCAAAGGCTTCTTTCCGTCAGAAAAAAGCGGTGATCGCTCATTGTCAACTTTTCGGCAAGCAGTCATACTGCTAATGGCCAAAAAATTCATCAATACAAAAATAATATTTCGCATATTCAATTTTTTTATAGTTACTAATTAACAATTATCTTTAAACCGATATTACCATTTTGGATTCTGAACCAGATTATGATTCACGGACAGGTTATATTCTCTTATTGGGGCCAGCAAATCCCTATTCATAGCAACGGGCTGAAAATAATTCACCTTCTTATAATAAAGTGCTGCTGCATCCGCTGGTACCGAGGTCTTCTTTAAAACATCCCACCCGGTAATGGGTCTGTTTAAAATGTCGAAACGCTTCCAACGACGGGCATTCCAATAATTATTCCCTTCAAACATGAACTCAATTTGTGTTTCTTGTTGTATAATCTCTCTCAAACCTTCCTTAGTGGCAAATTTTGTAGGTTTCTTAGAAAACTGAGTCCAGGACTCCACCACTCCTTTTAGTCCTGCCCGCACCCGAACGGAGTCAACATAGCTATAAACTTCGGCCGAAGGACCTGATGATTCATTCAATGCTTCTGCGTACATCAAATACAATTCAGATAAACGAATGGCCGGCCATGTATACGGGACAATCGTTCTTGTATTGTTATCTCCTGTAGCTTTGTAATTCACTAACTTTTTAGGCCAATAACCTGTCATCGAATATTTGTCATTTGAAGCTGTACCAATCCCTGTATAATAGAGCAAATCTTTCATATAAGTCTTGTACACAAAAGAAGAGCCCTGGAAAGTTAAATCCGCATAAAAACGGTTTTCCCGTTCAACATTAAAGCTAGAGGTTATGAAGCCTCTTTTTAATAAACCCGTATCAAGGCTATTAGGAACGGTTACCAACTTTGTATATCTATTGGCATAATCCCAGGTCGGATCTTCATCAATCGGCACTCCATTTTTAGTATAAAATACTTCACAAGCTTCCATATTGGCACCATAGAAGGCATTCCCGATTATTGCCGGCCTTGAACCGCCATTATTAGGAATCGCCAAAAGTTGTAAGGCATTGGGTTTTGAATTTTTAAAGCCCCAGATGGTCTCTACATTAAAATCTTCAGTGATGGCACAACGAATATCAAGACCAGCTTTTGTGCTTGGTAAAATAGCCGGAGTTCCAACAGGTGCTGAAAAATAATACATACTGTGGCCTACTCCCTGCGCTTCCTGAATAGCAGCTTTACATGCATCAGCTGCATTTTTCCATTTCATTGCATCAAAAGTGATATTCACCAGAGATTGCCCATCTTTGTTTTTGAAGTCCGCATAGTCTGCATTTCCATTAAATAACGGGCTGGCCGACAATACCAGGGCTTGTGCCTTAATCGATAAGGCGACAGCCTTCGTAATGCGGCCCATTTCTTCTGTTGTATTGAAGATTGCAGGAGGCAAATCAGGTGTGGCCTCATCAATCAATTCAACGATGTAGGTAACCACATCATCCACAGGTTCTCTTTTTACTTGTACCTCATCGACATCCGCTGAAATTGGTAAATTCTTCCTGATCACCGGAATAGGCCCATACATGCGTAATAGGAAGAAATGGTAATAGGCTTTGAGAGTCTTAACCTCCGCTATCCACTGTTTTTTTTCATCTTCAGTCATGTCCGGAACTTTATTAATATTTTCAAGAAAAATATTGCAGTCCCTAAGTCCCCTATACATGGGCACACCCGCCCGGGCTCCGTCCCAATAGTTGGCTATAGGGTCGTTGACGCTCTGAGATCCATAAGCGATGTCCAAAAACTGCTGAAGCGCCGGCGCAACAGATAAGGTTACCCCGCCTGTAGGGGCCACGATCTCCCGGGAGGCAACAAAAGTGAAATTGTCTGAATACTCTCCTAATCTGGGCAAATACGAATAACAGGTTGCTAAATATTTTTTAGCCTGTGTCCTGAGTGCAAAAGCATTTTCAATGGTCGGAGTAAAGTCAGGTACAACATCCAGATACTTTCTACAGGATAGGTTGCTTAAAACCACCATCAAAAGAAATAAAATATTTTTTATCTTACTCATCGTTATTATTTTAAAAACTAGTTGAATCTATTTTGTTAGATCCTGATTCTGTTATTTGAATGAAATATTTACGCCAAGGTTTGATATCCTTTGAATAGGGTAAGCCAAACCGTTGCCACCCATTTCTATATCCCATATTTTGAACTTACTGAAAGTGAAGATGTTATTACAAGAAAAATAGAAACGCGCATTTGCCAGACCCAATTTATCCATCACTTTTCTAGGGAGCGTATAACCCACCTCGGCTTGCTTGATGCGAAGGAGTCCTCCGTTACGCATAAACCAAGTGCTCTTTTCTACGTTATTTGCGACTACAGTAGGACTCAATCTAGGCCATAAAGCATAAAGATCCTTATTCTCTTCACTCCAGTGATCTTCTGCATAGGCCTGCAGCAATAATCTTTGATCTCCTACGAAGGGTGAGGTTGCATTGGCGTCAATCCAAAAAGACCGACGCGCTAGTCCTTGAAAGAATACAGAAAAATCAAAATTCTTATAACCTGTTGAAAAGCCAAAACCATATACAATTTCCGGAACGGTAGGAAAACCTATTGGCACCCTGTCAAGGTCAGTGACTGCTCCGTCCTTGTTCACATCCCGGTATTTAATATCGCCTGCGCCATAAGGTCCGAAGGACTGCAAAGGAGAATTGGCCACATCCTTTTCATCTACAAACAGCCGTTCGGCTATAAAGCCCCATTGCTGAGATAACGATTTACCAACATGCGTCAAATTGTCGAGTTCCGTAACTTGTCCATCGATCAACGAGATATACCTTGGCTCTTCATACTGTTCATACCTGCTGGTGGCATAGGTAAAATTAGCCAGACCTTTCAACCACCAGTTTGTTGTTGGCTGAAAATTCATATCCAGCGAAAAATCAAGGCCTCTGGAAGACGCCTTACCAACATTAGCTCTCGGGATCGCGTCGGGATCCAGACCCATCGTAGTCGGAATCGAAGCTCTGGTCATTAGAATATTTTTTCTTTGCTCACTGTAAATATCTACTTGGATATTAAGGTTTTTCAGAAGGGTCATTTCTAAACCCAGGTTGCCCTTTTTTGCGATTTCCCAGGTAATATCATTATTAGCATAGCGACCGATTTCAATCCCATTGACCACATAATCCGAAGGCGTACCGAAAATTGCTCTCCGCTCTGCACTATTCATATTTATACTAGACAAATAAAAGAACCTATCCTGAATACTTCCAATAGCATCGTTACCTACTAAACCATAAGTTGCCCTGAGCTTTAATTTAGATATCATATCTTTTAATGACCCAGCCCAGAACTTTTCATTGGAAGGTGTATAGGCAATACCTCCTGAAGGGAAGAAGCCCCAACGTTTAGAAGCATGAAAACGTTCTGAACCGTTGTAGCCGAAGTTAAACTCCGCAGCATATCGCGAATCGTACACATAAGTAGCACGCCCTGATATCCCTAGATTTCTGTACGGCAAGGAAAGGATTAAATCACTTGATTCTCCAGCATTTAAGCTATTTTTTGCAATACCTACAAGTGTTCCGCTAAAGCTGTGGCGTTCTGCAAATACATGTCGGTAATCCACTGCGGCCTCGCTATAAAATTCCGAAGCTACGTTCTTAGAGGCATTAGCGCCCGTCAGGAATTCTGTCCCAACTGGCGGGACGATTCCCGTTGTAGCTTCGGCATTAATCGGGTACAGATCGTAGCTTCTGGTAATGTAATCATAGTTTGATAACGTATAATAAAAAGGGTTATAAGATCTGGTGATAGAAGAAGAGGAAGACCGTTGAATGCTGATTAAACCCCTGGCAGTTAGTCCTTCTGCAAGGAAACTTAAATTCTGATTCAGTTGTACCTGAGCATTAATAACTGAGGTACCTGATTGACGATATCCTCTCTGCAGTGCTGCATAGGGATTATTATAACTGCCATTTCCGTAGTTACCAAACATGATATGTTTAATGTAGGCGGTCTTAGCAGTAGGTTCGTAATAGGCAGGGAATAATACAGGATTGGTTTGCATGATATTTGCAAAAATCTGGCTCCCTCCATTAATGGGACCTGTATAATCATCAAAACTTCCCGAAATGCGTGTCTGTAACTCTGTGGTTTTACCTAAATCGATATTTACATTGGAACGAATGGAGTAAGTTCTTAATTTAGGATTACTATTGAAATTACTTTTTTTATCTACATTCAATATTCCGTTATCCACGCTGATTGCGCCTGATACATAATAACGGGCAACACCACCTCCGCCACTTAAACTCATGTTTCCGCTTTGGTTAAAACTGCTCTTTTTCAACAACATCTTCTGCCAGTCCGTGGCCGGGAATATCATAGGATCCCCACCAAGCCTTGTCTGTTCAATTTTAGATTTATCATAGCGGTACCCATTTAACGGGTTACGCGTAAGATTCGCTTCATTTGCCAATTCCATGTAGGTAACAGGATCCGCCAGTTTAACATTTCTGGTTGACTGCGTAAGTTTATTGTCCATTCTGGCTGATACGACCACTTTTCCGGTTTTTCCTTCTTTGGTTCTGATCAGGATTACACCATTTGCTCCTTTGGCACCATATAGAGCCGTTGCAGTAGCATCTTTCATGATACTAAAACTAGAGATATCATCTACTTGTAAACGTGCCAAGTCAGTGGTTGAAGCTTCGATATTATCAATCAGAATCAATGGCCCGTTTCTATAACCAAAAGTTGAAACACCTCTGATAAAGAAATCAGCATTATCTGCCCCCGGCTCGCCGCTACTTTGGTAAGCAACCATCCCGGCAATTTTACCGGCAAAAGCATGGGTAAGATTACTGGAAGGAATCTTTAAATCAGCAGGTTTTACTGAGGTTACGGAACCGACAACTTCAGATTTCTTTTGAGTACCGTAGGCAACAACAACGACTTCATCCAGGCCGCCAGTTTTCTCAATCAGTATCACGGTATAGCTATTATCCTTACCAATGGTCAACGCTTGTGATTCGAACCCTATCAAATCAAACCGTAAAACATCTCCTTCGTTGGCTAGAATCTCAAATGCGCCATCATTATTGGTGGAAGTTGCCAAACCCGTGCCCGACTTTACCGTAACGCCGGCAAGTTTGTTTTTGTTAACATCTAATACTGTCCCTGTGATTTTACGCTGTTGATGTTCTTGCCCTTCGGGTATAGGCTTGACATCAGGTAGTTTTACCTTGTCGACGATAATCCTGTTGCCTCTAGTAGTGTAATGGAGGCCTCTTTCTGAAAGCACCTTATCGAGCGCCTCTTTTAACGAGACGTTTTCTAACTTCAGCGACACGCGCTCCATGGGCCTCAAATCTGTTTCTAAATACAAAATGTGGTAACCTGATTGTTTACTTATTTTAGTGACAATCTCCTTTAAGGTTGAGTTTTTAGCATCGATATTAATTCGTTGCCCAAATACATTTGCACTCACCTGACTACTCATCAATAGAATAAGAAGAATGGTAAATTTGGTCATAATGAGATACTTAATTAAGCCATAATTATAAAAATATAGGCTATATTTTTTATACATTTGATTTAGATTTAAATAGTAATAAATTGGTTTGCTTTTTAATCTATAACATAGGCAATCTTGATCAGGAGTGCTTGCAACGCTTCTGATCAGCCTATAATTAGATTTGGTGTTTTTCTACGTAATGATCAATTCATAATCAAAACCTCCTCTCCTTTTATTTTAAATTTTAAACCACTCAACAGCGATAGATCTGCCAAAAACTCTGACAACGGGACATCATTGGGAAATGTACCCCCGATTTTTTTATTATTTATGGGTGACTGAGCAACTACGTTGACATTGTACCAACGAGAGGCAGTTTTCATCACTTCTAATAGCTCTGTGTTGTCAAATACAAAGTACCCCGATTTCCAGGACAGCAATTTATCGGCATCGAAAGATTGCGCAAGAACTTGTTTCTTGTCGATATCTGCCAAAGTCTGCTGTCCAGCCTGCAATTGATAGACTTTTTTATCCATAGAGAAGGTAACATGTCCCTCTAAAAGTGACGTTTTTACAGCATGGTCTTCTTCAAAAGCTTGCACATTAAATTTGGTTCCAGTCACTTTCACCTCGGTTCCCAGCGCCATAACTTTGAATGGCTGTGCTTTATTGGAAACCACTTCAAAATAGCCTTCACCTTCCAGATTTACGACTCGTTCAGATTGCCGATTGAAGATCGCGGTGAAACGCAATACAGCCCCCGCATTCAGCCACACCTTCGTTCCGTCATCTAAAGTCAGGTTAAATTGTCTCTGACTGGGTACTTTTACAGTAATCATGTTTTTATCTTTCTGGGAAGCCAGATTATTTAAGTGCATGTTTTGTCTGAAATCGGATATTGATGCCGATGCGCCTAATTTAATTTCTTTACCATCTGGCATGATCAGCACTACTTCGTTACTCGTATGAGCTTTTGCCTTAGCAATTTCATAAGTTTTTACGGTAGCTATTCTAGTCGAATAGAAATATATAAAAGTGCAGAAACAAGCCAGACAAGCTGCGACGGCCCATCTAATTAAGATTCGGGTATTGTTGGCTTTTTTTCTTTGGGGCCATTTCGGTTCCAATTTCTCCCGAATCTTTCTCTCTATGACTTCCTTATGTGTATTGTCTTCCCAATCCCATGGTTCGCCAACAGGATACTTCAAAATAAGGTGTTCAAGTTTTTTAACTTCCCTATTGGATAATTTGCCTTCGGCATAGTCCAATAGGATTTTCCTAAATTGCTTTTCTTTGTTCATATTAAGACTAGTAGATTTGGCTCGTAGATTTTAGGTCTATATTATAAAGAGCCATAAACAAGCCTTAGGTAGTAGAAGAAAATTAAAAAAGTATATCTGTAATAATTAAAGCTAAAAGTAGCGGCTGATATTCCTTGTCTACCTTTAAACGAAGAATCTTAATTGCATTACTAATCTGCTTCTTAACAGTCTTGTCAGATATATTTAGTTTTCGGGCAATCTCTATATAAGACATGTCATAATTGCGGCTGAGTATAAAAACCTCTTTCATTTTAGGGGGGAGCTTATCTATCTCAATCTCCAGCACTTGATTCAATTCTTTAAAAACAATCCATTCTTCCAATATTGGGGATTCTTCCTTGTATTGTCCTGCATAAAAATCTAGATAGGTAGCATTAGCTAAGTTCCTTCTCAATTTCTTAAAGGCGATATTACGACTCATAATAAATAGAAAGGATTTGATAGATTTAATCTCAGGGATCTTTTCTTTCATCTCCAAAAGGTCTAAAAAAGTCTGCTGCACAACGTCCGCCGCTTCATCTTCGTCTAGAAGAATCCGCATCATCTGCTTAAACAAAGCCGCCCAATGTTCTTCATAAATGGCAGAAACATCCCATTCTGTTTTTTTTTCAGAACTATCTTTATAACGCATGCTTGACCCAGACATGAAATGTGCGATTTTTTAATATTGGTTATCCAATGCAATCTTAATTAAAGAAAAGCATAATTGGAGACAATTTCATATTATTTTTAGTTTAAATGACTGTATAAATTCCTTTCCAATGCCAATTTTTTATACCTTATCTTTCTTAGTTGATTACTCAATCCAGTGAAACCATATTTGTTAGATATTCATTTTATTCTATTAAGGTGCTTTAAGGCAACAAAGCTTAACAGCTTACTATTCAACTGCTGGATCATTAATGACTGCTTCCCCCTATAAGTAAAGTTTTAACTTAACAATTGACAGGCAAAAGTAAAGTCATAGCTTAACTTTTTTTAGCCCCTACTTTGTCGAGTGTCCGCGGATAGCGACAAATGAGTAACATCACTCCTTATGGTCTTCATATTTCTGACTAAAGACATCATCTTCTGCACACAAATCATTTTTATACCTTATTTTTGCCAGATGTCAGGAATTTATATCCACATACCCTTCTGCAAAAAAGCATGTAACTATTGTGACTTTCATTTCAGCACTTCTTTTAAATACATTGATGAACTAACTGATGCCATCTGTAAAGAAATCACTTTAAAAAAACATAGGATATCGGATCAGGTCGGTACAATTTATTTCGGAGGAGGAACTCCTTCGGTACTACCTCAGAAACATTTTGAGAAGATATTCGATACGATTACCCAAAACTTTTCTGTAAAATCCGGAGCTGAAATTACCATTGAGGCAAACCCTGATGACCTGGATGCAAAAAAGATTGCTGAGCTAAGACAATTACCTGTAAATAGATTCAGCATAGGTATTCAATCTTTCTTTGATGAGGATCTTCGCTGGATGAACAGGGCTCATAACGCAGGAGAGGCAGAAACATGTATTAAAAGAAGTCAGGATGCAGGTTTTGAGAATTTGAGTCTAGATCTTATCTATGGTTATCCGCTATTGAATGACAACAAGTGGCTTAGCAATATCAATAAAGCTGTTGAATTTCAAACACCGCATATTTCTGCTTATTCCTTAACGGTTGAGCCGAGAACGGCTCTTGCAACTGCAATAAAAAAGGGGCAGCAACCACCTGTTAATGATGAACAAAGTGCAGCCCAATTCACGATTTTAACTGAAAAACTGAGTGCGTCAGGCTTTGAGCATTATGAGATTTCAAATTATAGTCAGCCGGGTAAGTACGCTGTCCACAATACCAATTACTGGCGAGGCATCCCCTATTTGGGAATCGGCCCTTCTGCTCATGGTTTTGATGGGCACATACGTTATCTGAATATCGCCAATAATGCCTTGTACATGAACAAGCTCCTGGAAAACGAATTACCCGAAACTATCGAAGAGCTTGATCAATACGATAGATTTAATGAATACATTATGACCTCTATTCGTACAATGTGGGGCACAGATCTTAATAAGGTAAACATAGAATTTGGCAAATTATTTATAGAAAACACATTAAAAGCAATCAAACCTTTTATAGATAGGCAATGGCTCGTTAATCAGAATGACCATCTGATTCTGACACAGGAAGGTAAATTATTCGCCGATTACATCGCATCAGAGTTATTTTTGATACAAGATGACCATCTTTAAATATTATTTATAAGAACCATAGATGAAGAATAAAGTAGTTTGGATTACCGGTGCTTCATCCGGTATAGGTGAGGCACTTGTTTACGCTTATGATAAGGCTGGTGCCAGGCTCATCATATCATCACGTAACCGTGACGAATTATACAGAGTTAAGATGGCCTGTAAAAGTCCTGTCAACATACATGTTTTGCCAATAGACCTCGAAAACACCGCTTCATTAATAGATAAGGCCGCTGATGCCATTAAAATTTACGGCACAATTGATCTCCTGATTAATAGCGGCGGAATCAGTCAGCGCGGACTAGCCTTAGAGACAGCGCTTCAAACTGAACAACGGCTCATGAATATTAATTTCTGGGGTACAGCTATACTTAGCAAGGCAGTTCTGCCTGTAATGATAAAAAATGGTGGAGGAACTATAGTCTGTATCAGTAGCCTGGTCGGGAAATTTGGTACAAGAATGCGTTCAGCATACTCAGCATCTAAACATGCGCTTCATGGATATTTTGATTCTTTACGTTCCGAAGTATTTGACAAGAATATTCAAATCACCATCATTTGCCCTGGCTTTATAAGAACCAATGTGACGCTAAATGCATTAACTGCAACAGGAGAAGCTCAGGGGACTATGGATGCAGCTCAGGAAAATGGAATGTTGCCAGAAGAATGCGCAAACCAAATCATAGATGCCATTAAATCAAAAAAGGAAGAAGTCTACATCGGAGGAAAAGAAGTAAAAGGGGTTTTATTTAAACGGCTCTTCCCACTGAGGTTTTCAAAATACCTCAGAACCGCAAAGGTAACCTAAATAGTAATTACAGACACTAAACTCGCTATTGGATTGCCCTGCGCAAACGTTTGCGCTATAATTATAGAATCGGAATAATAAAATATTGATAGTCAGTTAATTACAAGCAACAAGCATTCTATCCAAAATATGACAGAATCAATAAAAAAGGGTTTTCACAAACATAAACATTTGTGAAAACCCTTTTTTTACTATCATCAGATAATATTTATTTAATTGGTTTTATCCAATATGAGTATTCATGTTTTGCAAAAGGAACTCTATACTCTTTCATTGGCATTGAGCCCCAACTGTCAATTCCCTGCATACCACTTTGTATTAAGTCCACATGCATATAAATCTTATCACGTTTGACAAGTTCACCGGAATGATATTGTTTCTTTTCAACTTCAGGGTCAAGATCATCAAGTGAATAAGGAAGTGCCGCAAAGCTCAATAAACTATCCGCCATACCAAAACTCAGGCCCTTGCCTTTTTTATCTGTAAAATTTACCCACCTTACATCTGTCTTGTTGCCACTCTCCTGCGGACGGGCATATGGGAAATACTGATCATCTATGGTTTGATTATATAAACCTACAAACGATCCGGTTTTGCGGTCCCAGTAATTTTCACCTGGTCCACGGCCATAAAATGTGACTTTACTGAACTCTTTATTCAGCTGCAAATCATTACCTACACGCAACATCAATGGATATTTACCCTTATTTGCAGTAAATCTATTGTCTACTTTAATGGCCCCATCTGGCCTGACTGTGAAGACTTGTTCTACACTGGCATCTCCATCAATCAGATCCTTTTTGAAAGTAACTATCGCCACTCCCCCTGCACCATACTGTACGTCGGCAGAGATCAATTTACCTTCGGTATAAGCATTACGCCATTTTCTTAAATTTCTATTGAAACCTGCACCTATATCATTGTCTGTAGGAGCACGCCAAAATCCAGGAGTTGGTCCTTCAGTTAGTAGCTGAGTTCCTTTTACTGTGTAAGCAGTCATTGTTCCTTTGTTCAGATCAAATTCAACAGAGAAATCTTTACCTTTTACCAATGTTTTTACAGCAGGTTTTTCAATTGTCACTTTACCACTGGCCGCAGCCATATTAACTGGCACTGCAATTCCATTCCAGGCAAATTGTTCCGCAGATATATTGTAACCAGCTGGCAAGAATGGCTCAGCGGTTTTTAAATCGTAATAGACATTTAAAAAGTACTCAGCGCCTGCTTTCGCCTTAGTCTTAACGGGAAGAACAATTTCCTTTTCTGTTCTTGGATCAATACTTAAAGTACCTAGTGTGCCTTTTTCTACAACCTTTCCGTTCTCCAACAATTCCCAGTCAAGCTTTACATTATCCAGTCCTTTAAAGAAGTAAGAGTTGTTAACTTTTATCTTGTTGTTTCCTTCGTATGCAGTCTTAATGTACTGGTAAACTTTTTTAACCTCTACAGCCATTGGAGTCATTCCTCTATAGTTGGTAACCACACCTTTTACAGAGAAATTATTATCACTAAAGTCTTCATTTACAGGGCCACTTAGCGGGAAATCACCTCCGTAGGCATTAAATCTCTTGCCATTCCTCACCGTATCGATTGCCTGGTCTATCCATTCCCAGATAAAACCACCTTGTAAATTCGGCTGACTTTCAATCACATCCCAGTATTCTTTGAAGTTCCCTAAGCTATTACCCATAATGTGAGCAAATTCACTCATGATCAACGGCCTGTCAGGATTGCTGTTCGCATATCTTTTTAGCCAGTTCGGATCAGGATACTGAGGTACGATCATATCTGTGTTGTAGTCATTTTCGGCACGTTCATATTGAACAGGTCTAATATCATTGGCCTTTAACCAATCGTATCCTTCATAAAAATTTACGCCGTTACCAGCCTCATTTCCTAACGACCAGGTAATTACTGAAGAATGATTTTTATCACGCTCATACATTCTTTTGATACGTTCCAGGTGGGGTATTCTCCACTGCTTATCATTAGCAAATGTATAAGCCAGATCATAATAACGGCCATGGGATTCAATATTTGCCTCGTCCACTACGTATAAGCCAAATTCATCGCAAAGCTCCATCCAATAAGGATCCGGAGGATAATGTGAATGCCTCACAGAGTTTACGTTTAGCTTCTTCATCATTTCCATGTCCTTACGCATGTCTTCATGCGTAAGCGTATGACCTTGTGTAGCATTGTGCTCATGCCTGTTTACGCCTTTAAAAAACACCCTCTTGCCATTTACCAGGAAATTATTACCTATAAGCTCTACAGTGCGGAATCCAATACGCTGAGGAATTACTTCGAGCGTTTCTCCCTTTTTATTTTTTAGTGTAATGAACAAGGTATAAAGATTTGGTATTTCAGCACTCCACTGAGCAACATCTCCAACTTCTGTATTGAATTGTACGGTGCTTTTATAGTTACCAAGCACTGTTTTTATGCCTTTTGTCTCATCCTTATAAACTGATTTACCTTTTGGATCTATCAGTTCCAGCTCTACAGCAAACGTATCTGGCTTACTATGATTGGTTCTCCTGTCGATTCTATAATTGTCAATTTCAGCAGTCAAAGACAGCAACCCGTTTTTGTAGCTTTTATCCAGAGTAGCTATGGCCTTAAAATCCCTGACGTCAAGTTTTGGAGTAGAGTACAGGTAAACATCCCTCTCAATACCGGAAATACGCCACATATCCTGGCACTCCAGGTAGCTGCCGTCACTCCAGCGGTACACCTGTAAAGCAACCAGATTCTCTCCGGGTTTCACATATTTGGTAATGTCAAATTCTGCTGCAAGCTTACTGTCCTCACTGTAACCTACTTTAACGCCATTAATCCAGATAAAAAATGCTGATTTTACTGCTCCAAGATGGATAAACACCTGTCTTCCGTCCCAATTTTGAGGAAGGTTAAATTTCTTTCTGTAAGAACCTACAGGATTATTATCGGCTGGAATATCAAAAGGAGGATTCATTTTTGCTCCCGTATTCCGGCGCCCAGCAAATTCATAGGGCTGATTTACATAAATTGGCAAGCCATAACCATTGGTCTCCCAATTTGCAGGGACTTTAAAGTTATCCCATTTACTATCATCAAATGCAGTTTTATAAAAATCATCCGGACGCTTACGTGGGTCTTGAACCCAGTTAAACTTCCATTGTCCATTGAGCGTTAAAAAATAGTCCGACTTCTCTTTCTCTCTTTTTGATGCAAGCGCTTTGTTTTCAAAAGCAAATGCTGAGGCCCTCATAGGCATCCTATTGACAGAAACAACTTCAGGAGTCTGAAGCTCTGTTGGAAGCTGCTGAGCCATTATTGCTGAAGAGGCTAATAATAGAGAGAATGTTGTAAAAAAATTCTTCATTTGTGTGTTTAGATTGTATTTAAGTCGAACTTAATATATTTTTAAGTAAAATGCCAACGCAAACGTTTGACTGAATTTTAGCAGCAAAAATTCCTTGCCCTTTTCATACATTCATAGCAATAAACAACACAAACCACACATTAACAAATGAATATGAAAAGAATCTTATTTATTCTGCTCGCATTTCAGCTAACCCTTAGCTCAATTTGCCTTGCAGATTACAATGCGGCAGTAGACCCCATTACTGTGCCACTTGGTGGAAATGGATGGGTTAGTAAAGACTCAAAAGCCCGAATTAGAAATAACGGAATCACCAACTGGTCAGCAGAATCAGATGTCATTTCTATCTATTTCAGAACAGAAAATGCGGGTAAAGCTGATCTTTCTTTAAAACTTAGTGTACCTGAAGGGAATAGCAAAATCAGCATAACTGCCGCAGGAACAACTTTAACAAAGGAAGTAAGCAACCTGGGATCTGCTATTGTTCAAATTGGGACTATTGACATCAAAAACCCTGGCTATGTGAAAGTTGAACTCAGGGGTCTTTCTAAAACCGGCCAGGTATATGCGGAGGTATCAGACCTCATCATTAGTGGTCCGGCTCTTGAAAAAGGCGCAGCTTACGTAAAAGATAATGAAGGCAACTTCTTCTACTGGGGACACAGAGGCCCATCCGTGCACTTAAACTACCGCATTCCAAGTGCCGCGGAAGCCAACACAGAATGGTTCTACAACGAAATAACAGTACCTGTTGGCGATGATGTATTAGGCACCTATTATATGGCTAACGGTTTCAGTGGCGGATATTTCGGTATGCAGACCAACTCTCCTACTGAACGCAGAGTTCTTTTTTCTATCTGGAGTCCATTCAGTACAGATAATCCAAAAGAAATTCCGGACAGCATGAAAGTAATCATGTTAAAAAAGGGCCCAAATACAAAGACAGGAGAGTTTGGCAATGAAGGTTCAGGAGGACAAAGCTATATGCTGTATCCATGGGAAGCCGGAAAAACTTATGCCTTCCTGATTCGTGCACAACCTAACACCATTAAAAAATCTACGATATACACGGCATATTTTAAAGATGTTCAAAAGGGTGACTGGCAATTAGTAGCCAGTTTTGAGCGCCCGAAATCAGGCACTTACCTGAAAGGTTTGCATTCATTCCTGGAATGCTTCTCTCCCCAAACAGGAGATCAGACCAGAAGAGGCGACTATAAAAACCAATGGGCTATAGATGCAAAAGGCGCCTGGCATGAAGTAACTGCTGCCAGCTTTTCTGCAGATAACACTGCAAGAAAAAATTATAGAAAGGATTATGCAGGCGGGTCTGATGACAAATCTTTCTACTTAAAAAATTGTGGGTTCTTTAGTGATTTCACTCCAATATCAACGCCACTGCAAAGAAAACCATCAGGAAAACCACATCCTGTAATAGATTTCAACAAACTGCCTTAAAAGGCAACTGACTAGCATTCGTTAGTAAAAAGCGCCACATTCTATGAATATGGCGCTTTTTATTTATTGAACTAACTACCTGAAGCCTTCTGATCCGGGCGCCTTCCCCAATCTGGTAAATCAATATCCAAATCATCATGCGTTTCCCTCATTTGCTGCTTTAATAATTTCCACATTTTTGTTATTCTATCAGACTGCCCCTTTGCTTCTGCTAGATTATGTATTTCCCATGGATCATTTTTCAAGTTAAAGAGTTGCCTTGATTTATTGCCGTTCACATTATAAACAATCAACTTATAGCCATCCGAAGTTTTAATGCTTCTGCTCCAATGCCCATAAACATTGTAAATAGAGTTTCTTACAGTAGCATTCGAGTTCTTAAATATAGGCATCAGACTTTTTGCTTCGACAATCGATGGCTGCTTCAATCCCAAATAGTCATATAAGGTTGGACTGATATCACTAAGATAGGTAAATGCTTCGCTGCGGACATCTGTGGGGATGCCTGGTCCGGAAAAAATCATAGGTACCTTTATGCTATGCTCATAAAGGCTTTGCTTACCTAACAAACCATGTTGCCCTACTGCAAGGCCATTATCTCCTGCAAAAACAATAATCGTATTTTTAATCAGCCCGGTTTTCTCTAAGGCATCAAGGATTCTCCCTACCTGGGCATCCATTTCACTAATCATTCCATAATATAAAGCAATTTCCTTTTTTACATCCTTCGCGATTCTTGGATGCGGCAAAAGCATTTCATCACGAACCTTAAGATCTCCATTATCAAAGGGATGCTCAGGCAAAAAGTTAGGTGGAAGACTCACTTTTTCAGGGTCATACATATCCACATATTTCTTTGGTGGTGTACGCGGGTCATGTGGTGAAGTGAAAGCGACATAACAATAAAAAGGAGATTGCTTTGCCCTTTCGCTCGTTAAAAATCGAATAGCTGAATTCGCATACAATACAGAACTAAAGGTATCTTTTACCATACTTAGCGATTTATTATATATCCCGCTGCTATCAAAAGGAAATACTGTCGGATGAAATTGTCCTCCCTCTCCAGGAAAATGCATGCCCAGGAACGAGATATTTTCTCCCGCACTGAACATCCGGTGATGAGAAGCTTTATCGCTATGCCATTTTCCCGTATGAAACGTGGTATATCCTTTTGCTCTTAGTACTTCGGCCAAGCTAACAAGACTGTCGGGAATTATCGCCCCGTCTTTTGGTATCCTGTTCAAATACCGCCCTGTGAGCAGCATTACCCTGCTGGGCAAGCATACAGCCCCCTGATGTCCTCCCATAACATGCGCTTGAGTAAATGCCACGCCGCTTTTGACTAACCTGTCCAGATTAGGGGTATAGATTTCCTGATTACCCAATGCATGAATTGTATTGTAGCTCTGATCATCACTATAAATGATCAGTACATTTTTTGCAGGGATATTTGCTTTTTGTGCAAATACCGGAACCCAGGAAAATGCAAAAACAACAAAAAGAATTTTTTTCATAGCTCTATTTACTTACGCAACGAAAGCCGGTATTTTCCAACCCCGTATCTATTGATGTCTTCATTCTTGAACTGACCCTATAGCCTTTACAATAAGAAAAATGACACATGAAGGAGCCGCCCCTTACCGTCTTCTTAGGCACTGTCGGCTCATCAGGATCATAGCTTTTTACCGGGCCTTTTGGGTTTGCAATGGTACCATTTAACGTTTGATAATAATCCTCAGTATACCAGTCAGCGGTCCATTCCCACACGTTACCCGCCATATCATAAAGTTCATATCCATTTGCAGCAAAAGACTTTACCGGCGCAACACTACCAAACCCGTCAGTTTTCTTGTCAGAATAAGGAAACTCGCCCTGCCAGGTGTTTGCTTTGATTCTTCCTGCTAGCGGATCTTCATCTCCCCAGGGATATTTTTTTGATTTCAGGCCTCCTCTTGCGGCGTACTCCCATTCGGCTTCCGTAGGCAGTCGCTTACCAGCCCACTTGGCATAGGCTTGCGCATCAATCCAGGAAACCTGGGTAACGGGATAATTATCTTTACCATTGATGGTACTTTTAGGGCCTTGAGGGTGCTTCCAGCTCGCACCGACGGTCCAGCTCCACCACTGTGATACATCATTAATATCTACATGTTGTTTTGGTTGAACAAAAGTTAATGAAGCGGGTTGTAGTAATTCCTCCGCAGGCTTAGGAGTTCCCTGAGGCAATTGCTTTTTTAGCTCCTCCCAATCTGGTTTACGTTCGGCCTGTGTCACATACCCAGTAGCCTTTACAAAGGCCGCAAATTGTGCATTAGTCACTTCAGTCTCATCTATCCAAAAACCATCGAGTTTGACCTGATGTGCTGGATATTCATCCCGCCTACCCTCTTTGTCAATCGCACCCATTGTAAATGTACCTGCGGGAATAAATTTCATGCCCTTATGAGAAGCGGGGCGTTCTTCACTTCTTACAGTATCCAATTCTCCCAATCCACCATATCGCTTAGGTAAATTTGAACTGCAGCTCATTGTACTGTCAGGCATCTCCGCACTTTTTCCAATCTGCGACGCACTGTCTAAAGCAGGTGAATCCTTTTGGTTACTTTGACGACAGGCTGATGCCAATACCATCAGACATAAATAAAAAATCTGTTTCTTCATATAACATTAGGGGCACCTGGATTAAGCACCTGAGGTTGTGACCGGAAAATTAGCCATAAAAACATTAGCATAAAAGTCCTGCTAACTCATTACACCAATTTTGTTACCATTCCAATCCGGGAACAATACTTTGTCATTAGAAATCCCCAAGTGTCTATCCGCCACCTCACTAAACACACTCCTGAAGTCTGTTGTAACAGCCAGATCTCTGCCATCTTCCAAATTCTCAACAGCAAGTTGATTTACAGTGCCATGCACCAGGCCTCCTTTTACGCCATTTCCTAAAATGAAATTACATGAGGCCCTGCCATGATCTGTTCCCCCCGTGCCATTTTGTTTAACCGTACGTCCAAATTCAGTCATAGTCATCACCGTAACATCGTCCTGAAGCGTGCCCATATCAGTCCAAAAAGCCATAATACTTTCGCTAAGGTCATTGACATTACGTGAGAATATGCCCGTATCTGTGCCCTGGTTAAAATGAGTATCCCATCCACCTGATTCTGCAAATGCGACTTCCATACCCACATCCATTTTAATGAGTTGCGCAATTTGTTTTAAAGAATTCCCCAATGCCGTATTTGGATAAATCGCATTATTAGCAGGCTTATAATTCTTAGTATCTGTTTTTTGCAGCATCTTAATGGCATCAAAACTTTCCTTTCCGGTTTCTTTTAATAAACCCGAAGAAGTTTGATCATAAAGATCTTCAAAGCTTTTGGCCGCCATGTTTGCCCCTTTTATATTGCCACGCATTTGTATATTAAAGTCCTGAAGATTACTGATCGCAACCGCAGGATTGTCTCCATAAAATGATCTTGGCAAAGATGAAGTCAGACTCACTCCCTGAAATGGCGTAGCTGCATCGTGTCCCAATAAACCCACCGCCCGGTTTAGCCACCCCGTTTCAGTTCCTTTCTTAAATGGTGTACCTGATTCCATATAATCCTGTGCATCAAAATGAGACCTGGTCGCATTTGGCGAACCAATACCGTGTACTATTGCCATCCTTTTATCTCTGAAAACACTTTCAAAACCTGCCATTGAGGGATGAAGCCCAAAATGTCCATCAAGGTCAATAAGGGGTTTCACTGCTGAGTTTTTTGCCGCCGACATGAACAAGGTAGGTCTTGCTGCCTTTAAGTATTGATCTGTAAAAGGGGTCACTGCCATCAGGCCATCCATAGCTCCACGCTGAAAAATGCATACCATAATTTTTCTTCGTTTAAATAAACCTAAAGGTTTTGCACCCGCGACAGCATCCATTAGAAATCCCGGAACACCTCCTAAACCAATACCAAATAAAGCTAATCCGCCAGCTTTTAAAAATCCTCTTCTTGATGTCATGGCTATTTCTTTTTAATTATTTACGTTGAAATTCGGGAGAGCCGATAATTACACCGACCACCTGGGCCAGCATGGTATTGTTACCATTTGCTATCTGCACCGCATTAGCATTTCTGCGTGGTTTTTCTTTATTAAGCCCCGCCATCATCACATCACCCGACTCTTCCTTCATTTGCATTTCCGGCTGTGCTATAGGAGCTTTAGCTGCGGCTTTCTCAACTTTATTTACCAATTCGGGATCGCTAAGCATAGGTTTCAATCGCTCAATAGTCTCTTTCAGGTTACGTTCGGGCATGATCAATTTACCATAAGTAATTAATGCAGCCTCTGCACTCTCAGGTTCATGATTATCATTTAGCGAAGATAAATTGAACTTAATGCCGGGAATCCGCTGAGAAGCCAGCGCTAAACCAAAATTCATCCTGTTCAGCAAAGAGCCTGTATTGATCCAGTATTGTCCCCTATCAGGAAATCCTGTAGGGGCCTGATAGTAATACATTTTCTGACCCATTTTATTGATCCAGCTAAACAGTTGGTAGGGTTGTGTAATTTCTGCGTCTAGACTACGTACAGCACTTATAGCCAACTCAAATGGCGATTTTGTTTTTTCCCTTAGCGCATCTGGAGTCCAGAACTCAGCTGAAGAAACCATCGCTATCATTACCTGTTTGATATCTCCATCGCTACTATTAAATGTCTTTGCCATTTTGTCTACCAGTTTTTGAGAAGGATGATCATTTACAAAGCGGGTAGCCAGTTTTTTTGAAATGAATTTCGCAGTACTCTGATGATGGGCCAGTATACTCAACAATTCCACACCCTCCTCGTAACCACCCCCCGCGGCAAACTTTTTCCCTAGCACAATTTTTTCTCCGTTATCATGACGTGTAGGCACAAATAGAAAATCTCCGTTCCTCACAAACCCTCTTTTTTGAAGATTGGCTTCGCCAACTTTTTCAATCACCTTTTCCATGGCAGCACCGTAACCGTCACTACCCATAGGAGCTAAAGTCCATCCTGTTAAAACTCTGGCGGCTTGTGTAACATCATTTTGAGTATATCCCCCATCTACACCCAAGGTGTGAAGTTCCATTACTTCACGGGCGTAATTCTCATTTAATCCACCCGATTTCTTTTTATTCTGTAATTGCTTCAATCTGTTGAGCGCGGCAGGCTTGAGTTTTTCACCCATCTGCATATCTTCTATACTGGTTGTTGCACCCTGCTCGCCTGTACTGGTAAAATTGTCCAGAAAAATCAGCATCGCAGGTGATTTTGCCGTCGCCATCAATAGGTTCTGAAATTTCCCGGTTACATTTGGCCTGATTACATCCCGTTCAAATGCAGGCACGAATGACGCACATTGATTTTTCGTAAGGGAAACATTAAAATGATTAAACCAGAAATCTGTTAGCAATTCATGTAACTGGTTATTTGTATAAGCTGCTCTCAGTATTTTTTGATTGATGAATTGACGCAGCAACTCCCCCTCAGCTTTCAGACCATTAGCAGCCATATAATCCTGAAGCTGCTTGCGATAAGCTTTTTGGTCACCCTTTCCAACGGAATCCTTATTTACAAAACCATCCCTAATGGCCATTCTTAATACTTTTGCTTGTCTTGGATATTTATTCTCAACTTCTGAATTCGTCAGATTAATATCTTCATATTGGTCTAACATTTTATCCAAAGACTCATCCTTAATATTGCCGTCGAGTTGCTGTTGAAACCATTTTTCCAAACCCATTTTTAGCACCCTGTCAACATCTCCTGATTTTGCACCGTAGGTAAACCGGCTCAACAAATGTGCAGCGGCCTGGCGTTCAGTCAATCCTGCTTGCTTATAAGGAAATACGATTTTCACTGTTTCAAACGCTCCCTTGTCAAAAGAGGAAAACAATAAGGCACAGAGCAGGAGAAATACAAATGAACAGATAACCTTTAGTGGTGCTTTCATAGTAATTGCTATTATTTAAGACTTATTACTCAGTAAGACAATTAAAACGCCAAAAAGATTAAAGAGTGTATAATAATTCCTCTACTTCTAAAACCGCGGCTATCTTTTCATCGTAATTGTGTAAAAGAAACAAAACTTTATTATGAAAAAGATAATCTTATCAGTAGTTGCCTTAGTAGCTTTGGCATTCACCACACAAGTTTACGCGCAAAAAAACCCAATGGTAGGTGGCGCAGCAATGTATGCTAACAAAGACATTGTCGACAATGCAGTAAATTCTAAAGACCACACCACACTGGTGGCAGCAGTAAAAGCAGCTGGATTAGTGGAAACATTAAAATCAGCAGGACCATTTACCGTATTTGCACCAACCAATGCAGCATTCGATAAACTACCTGCGGGAACGGTCGCAACTTTGGTAAAACCAGAAAACAAAGCGATGCTTACAAAAATCCTAACTTACCACGTAGTAGCTGGTAAAATGGATGCGAAAAGCATTGCAGCGGCAATTAAAAAAGGAAAAGGTAAAGCTGAGTTAACTACTGTAAGCGGAGGCAAATTATGGGCCTGGATGGAAGGAAATAAATTAATGATCAAAGATGAGAAAGGTGGATCTGCTACAGTAACCATCGCAAACGTAATGCAAAAAAATGGTGTTATACATGTTATTGATACTGTATTAATGCCTAAATAATTCAGATAAGGACGAGGGGGATTTGAGGACCCGGCGATATTATATCGCCGGGTTTTTTATTTTAAAAAACCAATACACCTTGACTTTTTGTTTTCTATAATTTTACTTCATCTTAATCCTTTGTTAACAGGAAGTTTGATTTATGCCTACTTGCTATTGGCATTGGATGAAATACCTTGATGGTCTTTTTCCATTAGAAATATATGAGTTGGATAGAGCAGTTGGCAATAAAACGAGCACACAGGGCCCTGGCTAGCCGTAAACCAAATTAAGTAATCAGCGGTTGTTAAATAACCAGATATACATTTTGTCTAAATACCAACTACAGAATACTAAATTCTAATAAATAATTTACATTTGTTTTAAATAAGGTCGGTAATCAGGCATTAAGCCTCTTATGAGTACTTTATAACAAAACTTATGAGCTTTATTTTAAAGCCGGTAGATACCGTTGAGAGCATCAGCCCCGCTGATTTTAAAAAAAATTACCTGGATGCAAGGCGTCCTTTAATCATCAAAGGTCTAACAAAATCATGGCCTGCCCGTGAAAAATGGACAACTGATTATTTAAAGCAGATAGGCGGCGATATAAAGGTTAGTTTGATGGATAATTCTAAGGCAGATCCTTCAAAGCCCATCAATGCCTCTGTGGCAGAGATGAAGTTTGGAGACTATCTTGACTTGATCAAAAGAGAGCCTACAGAGTTGCGTATTTTCTTTTTTAACCTTTTTAAACACCATCCCGATCTGATCAATGATATCGTCATTCCGAAAGATCTTATGGGAGGATTTATTGAAAGTATGCCTGCCATGTTTTTCGGCGGATCAAACTCTGTTACTTTCCTGCACTACGATATAGATTTACCTCATCTTTTTCATACGCATTTTGGCGGCAGAAAGCACATTATCCTGTTTGATAATAAGTGGAAGAAAAGACTTTATTGCATTCCAAATGCAACTTACGCACTGGAAGACTACGATGTGGCAAATCCTGATTTCGAAAAATTCCCTGCACTTAAAGGGGTTGAAGGTTATGAAGTTTTCCTGGAACATGGCGATACCTTGTTCATGCCCACCGGAATGTGGCACTGGATGAAATACCTTGACGGTTCTTTTTCACTGAGCCTCAGAGCCTGGGATGCGTCTATAACCCGTAAAGCTCAAAGTGTATTTAACCTGGCTATTAAGGGTGGTTTAGACAGTGTATTAAAAATGGCATTCAAAGCGCCTTATGCCCATTGGCGGGAAAAACTCGCTGTTAAACGAGCCGAAAAAGCACTGGCAAACGGTAACCCGAAATAACAAGAAGGCCTCATTTTAAAAATAATGAGGCCTTTTTATTTTACAACAGTATAACATTAATAGCCTGCCAAACTTTTAACTTCGATAATTCGTTTATCATGAATATATGAGAGGTTTTCATTTTTCTAATTTCCAGCCTGATGACTTGCCAAAGGGCGGGTTTGATGAACTGCTTAAGCTATTCACACAACTGCTCAATTATACCGCAGGTGATGCAGGCGAAACACTCGCCTGGATGAATGAGCTGGACAAGAAATATAAGTTCACCAATAACGATTATGGTATGGGTGACTTCATAGATGAGCTTAAAGAAAAAGGCTATCTCAAAGAAGATGGTAAAGGCGATATAAAAATTACTGCTAAAACGGAGCAAACCATCAGAAAGTCCGCACTGGAAGAAATATTTGGCAAACTTAAGAAAGCCGGAAGAGGTAACCACAATACCAACATCTCAGGAATTGGTGAAGAAAAAAATGCGGATAGAAGAGAATTTACTTTTGGTGACAGTCTGGATCAGATTGACATGACTGCATCCATACAGAACGCACAAATTAATCATGGAATAGGCAACTTCACGTTAACAGAACGCGATCTTGAGGTTGAAGAAAAGGATTATAAGACTTTGACTTCTACAGTGCTGATGATAGACATTTCACACTCAATGATCCTATATGGAGAGGACCGCATCACCCCGGCTAAAAAAGTTGCCATGGCTTTGGCGGAACTCATCAAAACACGTTACCCGAAAGACACGCTGGATATCGTTGTTTTTGGCAATGATGCCTGGCCGATCAACATAAAAGACCTCCCTTATTTACAGGTGGGCCCGTATCATACCAACACCTTTGCTGGTCTGGAGCTTGCGGCGGATCTATTGCGTAGAAGAAAAACGCATAACAAGCAGATATTTATGATCACCGATGGCAAGCCCACTTGTTTAAAAGAAAATGGCCGTTATTATAAAAATAGCATGGGACTGGACCGCAAAGTGATTAATAAAACCCTGAACATGGCAGCCCAATGTAAAAGACTCAACATACCAATTACTACTTTTATGATTGCACAAGACCCTTACCTCCAGCAATTTGTAAGGGAATTTACGCAGATCAATGGAGGAAGAGCATTTTACAGCTCATTAACAGGTCTTGGTGAATATATTTTTGAAGATTATATTAAGAACAGAAGAAAAACAGTCAGATAATGGATCACAATACCATAAAAACACTTGGCGAATTAAAAGCCAGCAACTATAAATCTTTATCTGTAAAAGAGGAGCTTCGTAAAAACCTGATCAAACAACTTCAAAATAAAGAAGCTGGATTTGAAGGTATCCTCGGATATGATGAAACCGTTATACCTGAATTACAAACGGCCATTTTATCCAGACATAATATTCTTTTACTCGGTTTACGAGGACAAGCCAAAACACGGATAGCTCGTTTAATGGTTAATCTTTTAGATGAATACATTCCCTACGTAACGGGTAGCGAAATCTTTGATGACCCCCTCAATCCGATCTCCTGGTTTGCAAAACACGAAATACTGATCCATGGAGACAATACACCTATCAGCTGGCAGCACCGGTCAGAAAGATATACAGAAAAACTTGCTACCCCGGATGTTACTGTTGCAGATTTAATCGGAGATGTAGACCCCATCAAAGCCGCTACCTTGAAGCTCACCTATAATGACGAACGGGTAATTCACTTTGGTTTGATCCCAAGGGCGCATAGAAGTATATTCGTTATTAATGAACTGCCAGATTTACAGGCACGTATACAAGTGGCGCTGTTTAATATGCTTCAGGAAAAAGACATACAGATCCGGGGTTTTAAACTACGTTTGCCTTTGGATGTTCAATTTGTCTTCACTGCAAATCCTGAAGATTATACCAATCGTGGTTCTATTGTAACTCCGCTAAAAGACAGGATAGAAAGTCAGATCCTTACACACTACCCGAAAACAATTGGCATTTCCAGAAAGATCACTTTCCAGGAAGCCAGGCTCACAGAAGAACAGAGACTTATAGAAGCGGATGGACTGGTTAAAGACCTTGTAGAACAGGTTGCTTTTGAAGCGCGTAAAAGTGAATTCATTGACCAAAAATCAGGTGTATCAGCAAGGTTAACCATCTCTGCATATGAAAACCTCATCAGCACAGCAGAGCGGCGAATGCTGATCAATAAGGAGAAAACCACATTTGTTCGTCTTTCAGACCTTACAGGGATTATTCCCGCAGTAACCGGAAAGATTGAACTTGTTTATGAAGGAGAACTGGAAGGACCTGCCAAAGTAGCAAATACTTTGATCGGAAAAGCCGTAAAGAGCCTGTTTGCACGTTATTTCCCCGATCCGGAAAAGGCGAAGAAGAGCAAGTCTGCCAACCCGTATACTAACATTACGGAATGGTTTACTGAAGGCAACACGCTGGATATATCTGACGCATTAACATCGGCAAAATATAAAAAGACGTTAATGGAAGTGCCAGGATTGTATGATCTTGTTAAAAAGTTCCATCCAAAACTAAGTGAAAACCAGACGCTTTTATTAATGGAATTTGTTCTCCATGGACTTGCTGAGCATTCACAACTAAATAAAAAGTATCTTGATGGAGGTTTTGGCTTTTCAGACATGTTTGAAAGTCTATTCAATACCGGTGATTTTGAGGAAGATGAGGATGACGTTGATTTCAGATAATTTTTAATTACAAATATTTTATGACAGGCAGACTACAAGTCCTTATTATTTTATCAGTTTTTCTTCTGGCTTTTGATTATTATTGTTTCAAAGCTATTTTATCTGTTTTTAAAAACTGGAAACCCCGCACGAAAAGATTTTTTGGTGTTGTCTGGTGGACATACACCTGCGTTCTGGTAGTCGGTGTTTTTGCCGCTATTTTCATGCCGACTTCCTTGCCGCGTTATTTGAGCATACGTTCTATAATTATGGTGGCATTTTTCCTTACTGTAGCCTGTAAACTGGTCATGCTTCCATTTTTATTAGTTGATGACCTGAGAAGGGGAATAATTAAATTGTCGGGATCATCCAATAAAAAGGACATTCCTCTTGCAGGGGATGAAACTGCAAATCTTGTAGCAGAAACAAGCGGCTCTACAATTAGCCGATCTTCATTTCTGATCAAAGCCGGCATGATTACCGCAGCAATCCCCTTGAGTTCTCTGAGCTGGGGGATCATTTCAGGAGCCTATGATTATAAGATCAAACGCAGAACACTCATCCTGCCAAACCTGCCTAAGGCTTTTGATGGAATTAAAATGGGTCAAATATCAGACATTCATTCCGGCAGTTTTTACAATAGAAAAGCTGTGCTTGGAGGAGTAGAGATGCTGCTGGGAGAAAAACCGGATTTCATTTTCTTTACAGGAGATCTGGTAAATAATGTTGCTACAGAAATGAGAGATTACCAGGATATCTTCAGCAAAGTAAAAGCCCCTCTCGGAGTATACTCAACTTTAGGAAATCATGATTATGGAGATTATCAGTTCGGTAGAGATCCTTCTCCTGCAAAAGCAAAGAACCTTAAGGATTTAATAGCGACTCACAAGGTAATGGGTTGGGATTTGCTAATGAATGAGCACAGAAGATTAAAAGTCGAAGGGGAAGAAATTGGCATTTTGGGTATCGAAAACTGGGGAATGGGTAGATTTCCAAAATACGGCCGTATGGACCTTGCTGTAAAAAATACCGATGACCTTCCTGTAAAGCTATTGCTATCTCATGATCCTTCACACTGGCGTGGACAGGTACTTACAGACTACCCTCAAATAGATGCCATGTTCAGTGGCCATACTCATGGAATGCAGTTCGGTGTCAGAACAGAACATTATCAATGGAGCCCGGTACAGTACTTGTATAAAGAATGGGCAGGTCTCTATCAGGAACAAAACCAGCAATTGTATGTTAATGTAGGTTACGGATTTTTAGGTTATCCGGGCAGAGTTGGAATATTACCGGAAATCACGATATTTGAATTGAAACGGGCATAACAAACCGCTTCTGCAGATGTTAAAAAAAGGACTGCTTGCTATTCTTGATTTTCTGTTGTTCAGCAACTTGTTTATTGGCATTTGTGCTGTAGCTCAGGGTCTCGTTACCTATCATCTATTACAGGTACCTCCGGATACTTATATCCTGGCCTTCCTGTTCTTCGCAACCATAGGTCTGTACAATTTCAGTATGCTGCTTGCAAAACCGGTCAATCCGGAAAAATCTCCCTTTATAAGGGTTCGCTGGATATTTTCCCATCACAGGATGATCATTTCAATCACATTGATTTCTTTACTTTGTCTCATTCCACTTGGACTATGGTATTTAAGTATTGAATCAAAATTATTGATGGCATTTACAGGCCTCCTTGCTGTCGGTTATAACGTTCCCTTTTTAACTTTAAACCAGCAGAAAATCGGACTCCGGAATATCCCTGGAATTAAGTTATTCTTAATTTCACTGGTATGGTCTGTAAGCTGTGTTTTACTACCGATCGTGGAGCTGGAACGTAGCTATCAGATTAATATTTCTTCTGCAGACACCCTATTGCTGGTCGCCAAGAGATTTTTATTCATCGCAGCCATCACAGTGCCATTTGACATTAGAGATCTGTTTCAGGACAAGCTATATGCCCTTAAAACCATCCCGGTAATGCTGGGAGAGAAAAAGGCATATATCTTTTGCCAGTTTTTATTGATCGGATATCTTGCGCTATTGTTATTGTTCAGACAAGCAACTTATGCCGATGTAATTGCGACAACGTTAACCCTTGGCCTAACAGGCTGGCTTATATTCAAATCCAACATCAAAAAGAATGAATATTATTATTTCTTCTATCTTGATGGGACCATGTTACTGCAATACCTCATGCTTATCCTATTTGGATGGCTCTCAATGTTTATCTAGCTTGGATTAAAACGATATCCGACTCCACGAACTGTTTGCAACAATTGAGGATTGTCAGGATTGATTTCAATTTTTTTACGCAACCGCACGATGTGCATGTCAAGCGTCCTCGTATTTACATCTGAATTATATCCCCATACTACCAGCATAAGTTCATCACGGTTGATTACTTTACTCGGATTTCTTAAGAAATAAAGTAGAATTCTATTTTCCAATATGGTGAGTTCTATCTTCTTACCATCTCTAAACAAAGTATGTATATTAGGATGATGCTCCATATTACCAAAGCGATGAATCTCCGAACGGTCGTTATTCAATATGAACTTCACCTTACTATCGAGCATCGCAACCAATACATCCATGTTAAATGGCTTTGTTACATAATCAGAAACACCAAAGTTATATGCATCAATCTTATCCACATCCTGGGCCTTTGCTGTCATCATAATAATCAGGTTCTCAAACCCCTGTTTGCGTACTTCTTCGCATACCTCCGCACCCTGTTTACCGGGCAGCATCCAATCCAAAAGAACAATATCAGGCTTTTCACTCAATATCGTTTTTTCTGCAGTCTCTCCGTCTCCCACTTCCAGAACCTCATATCCTTCAGCTTTTAAGCGGTGTACTACTAAAAAACGTAAATTTTCATCGTCTTCAACTATTAATATTTTAATTCCTTTAGACATAATTTATTTCTTATTTAATATAAACCTACTTCGCATTTATACATATCGTCATGCTGAATTTATTTCAGCATCCCGGATATGCTATTCAAGATCTGCTCAAACGGGATACTGAAATAAATTCAGCATGACGACCGCCGCAACAGACAATATTAATCATTATATGGTAGTACAATTTTAAACTCTGTTCCTTTATTTACTTTACTTTTAACGGAAATTTCACCATCCATAAAGTTAACCAGTTCTTTACAGAAAGCCAAACCTAAACCCACACTACCGTTTTGGTTGTATTGATTCTGGATGCGGAAAAACTTCTTAAATATATTATTAATTTCTGATGCAGGAATACCTATACCCTGATCCGTAAAGCGAAGTACAACTTTTCCCTTGATCAACCTTGCACTGATGTGCAGTTTTTTACGTTCTGCCGGCGAATACTTATATGCATTCTCGGCAAGGTTATCAAATAAGCTACCCAATAACACCGGATCTGTCACAAAAGTCTTAAATCCCGTTACTTCATAGGTAAAATTAAAATCAGGATGCTTTAATCGGTGAGATTCCACGGTACTTTCTATGAAATCTTCAATATTGATCTTATCCTGATTGAGTTCTATCGCCTTATTTTCAATTTGGGTAAAAGCCAGCAGCTTGTTCATCAAACCATTGAGTTTGTCGGCTTCCTCGTCTAATATCTTCCCAT
This sequence comes from Pedobacter frigoris, assembly GCF_032678645.1. Lineage (GTDB taxonomy): Bacteria > Bacteroidota > Bacteroidia > Sphingobacteriales > Sphingobacteriaceae > Pedobacter > Pedobacter frigoris_A. The sequence continues at coordinate 273,500 of NZ_JAVTSP010000004.1, read as the reverse complement.
ACATCTTCAACTCCCTTTCTGTCAGGCTGGCTGCACTTTTTATATTATTGCCTGCAATCTTAATCACACTGACCGGCGTCTTAAATTCATGCGTCAGGTTATTCATAAAATCATACTGCAGCTTAAACATCTTTTGATTAATGTTTAGGTTTCGATAAATTAAAACAGCAACGAGCACAACAATACTATAGAAAAGAAGAATACCCAATGCAATGGGTAGAAAATAGCTGAGGATTTCCTTATCTATAAAAGATTTTGAGGAGATAAAATAAAGTTTATAATCAGAAAATGGGCCCGGTAGCGTAATTTCTGTAGTCATATATGAATCCGATGTATCGAGAGGATCATATGTCAGAGGCTCTATTTTAATGTATTGATACAATAATGGCCGGGAATTGACAATCTTTATTTTATACGGATCGAGAAGAAACGAGACCATATCCTGCTGATAAACCGGCTGAGGATCAAGTGTCCTGCGCGACATCGCCTTATAAACCTTTAAATCCTCGATTGTGGGTATGCTCAAGTAGGTGATTTTATTTGCCCTTACATTGCTAAAGTTACTAAACAGTTCTTCCTGACTAGGCACCTTGCTCGTATCCAAGCCCTGAATATAAGAAGCCAATTTTAATACCAGGGCATTAAAATCATCCCCAACCTTAAAATTCCCTGTTTTATCTCTGGTAAAAAGCAATACCGAATCTGCAGGTACCAGACTCCCAAACTGATATATCTTTTTAGGACTAAAGGTTAACCTGCCTATATTGAGTCCATCATTTACCACAGGAGTATTACGAACCTCAGAATCGTAAAAGATAACCTTGGCCACAAATGGATATTCAAGCAATACTGTATCTACAAAACTGGAAGCAGTAGCAGAATCCAGATAACCGTTATAATAAGATACTTCGGGAAGTTTCTTTTGAAAAAATTCATTGTAAGATTTAATACTTTGCTCCAGCACATTAACTTTCTCAGAGACAAATTCATTTTCAATAAATTTTGTACTGAAACGGTAGGCTAACAATAATGAAAAGGCAAAAAGGACCGACATCATAATGATGAAGGTCATAATCAATGAAAAACTCTTACGGTATCCGCTTTTTTTCTCTGAGGACATGCCCTAAGTTACTTCTTTTTCAGGTTAGCTTCTAAAAACTCCTCTAAACCCAGGTAAAATTTCTGCCTGCTTTCATCGCTTTTTCCATGAAATGGATCTCCCTCCATCTCCAGATAATTGACACTGATATTTCGTTTTTGTAAGTTCTTTACAAATTGAATCGTTTCTCCTGAATTGATGTTCCTGCTTTTTGTGTTATGTGCAATAAATACAGGAAAATTAATCTTATCTACCTGAAACAACGGAGAAGCTTGTCTCATCCGTTCTACATCGGTCAAAGGATTCCCAATGATCTCATAATACATCTGGAGACTGGGTTTCAGATAAGGGGGAATCGACTTAAGATAAGTAAAGAGATTTATAATTCCGGAGTTTGAAGCGGCACAGACATATGTTCCTTTACCTGAATATAGACCGGTCAGTGCAATTTGTCCGCCAAACCCACTTCCATAAATAGCAATTCTCTTAGGATCAGCAATTTTTTTACTGATTAGCCACTTCACACCATCATTGATATCCTTCTGTATTTTACAGCCCCATTCCTTAAAACCTGCGGCCATAAAAGCTTTTCCATACCCTGAAGATCCGCGATAATTTACCTGAAAAACAGCATAACCTCTATTTGCCAAAAACTGAACCTCGGGATTATATCCCCATAAATTACGCCCTACAGGGCCGTCATGCGGCAAAACTACTACAGGTAGGTTTTCTGCCTTTTTATTCAACGGCAATGTAAGATATCCATGAATTTTAAGCCCGTCTCTTGACGTGTAAACGATAGGTTTCATCTCACACATTTCGTCTTCTCTGATCGCCGAATTAAAGTCACTCAGCTTCCTGAGTTTACCGGTCTCAGCTGTATACAGATAGTAGGATCCAGGATTGCGATCGGTAAAAGTTCTCACCAGATATACATTCTCCGCTTTATCCCTGTCCATAATACGTGTCTCTGTCTTAGGCAAGAGCCTATCTAAATTGTTATATAATATTTTTGCAGAATCATCCAGATAGTACTTTTCCTTTTTCCAGGTTTCATACACCACAAAAGACAACCGTTGCTTTCTTCGTGAATACTGTGCATCTGTTATATTGATGGTATCATTACCAAACAAAACCTTATTTTCCTTACCGGTATTACAATCTATTTCAACCAAAGCAGCCTTATCACGGTTTACATCAGAAATCGCATAAATGATATTAGGCTGATTATGAGCAAAGGCAATAGGCCGCACAGAAGTCTTAAAATTATTAGTCATCACCGGTTTAAAAGCCTGTGCCTCATTTGCCCTGTAAAGCATGGTTTCATTCACCCCGTCACTGCTGATTGCAAGTCTCAGTTTACCTTCCGCATCGGTGATCCAATCTGTGATATTACCAGGGTTTTTTGCAGCCATCACCATCTCACCATCACGGACATTCAGCCGGTAAACATCAAAAACAGTCGAATCTCTTTTATTTGATGAGACCAGCAAATACTTATCGTCCATAAGCTGATCATCAAGAACTCTTATCCTGCTTTTTTCATTTTCAGTGAGCTGTCGTTCATTACTTCCATCTTTACTAATAATAAAAATGTCAGATTCCCTACGCGCATCTCCATTTTCCTTGTAATAGATAAGATCATTATTGCCCACCCAGAAATAGAAATTGATATTTTTTTCCTTCAACTTTGTGACCTTCTTGTCTTTTCCTGTTTCAATATCCTCTATATATAGATTTTGGTTCTTACCCTCAAGTTTTAAATAAGACAAGTTCTTTCCGTCGGGCGATACCCTGTAACCCACCTTGTCCTGGGACTTAAAAAAATCCTCTACCGGCATAATACGTACTCCCTCTCCTTGCCTGCAGGACATGCCCAGCAGCACTACGAAAAGGAAAAAGTATCTTTTATAGACCATCATATTATTTTCTACTGCAAAGCTACACAACACCAACTTTGTAAAGCGGCTATACACCAACATTGTTACTTTGAAGCTTTTATCATTCATAAAGCTCAAAATAGATATTTCCTCAAATATGAAAACAAATCCTGAGTAACATTTAAAATACGCATCAGTATTATTGTTATGGTAATAAAGATATTTTTAAGCGGCAATTTGCTATTTTAGGATCTCCGTTGATCAATACATAATGATGAAGAAATTAACCCTGATTGTTTTATGCTGTATGACCTACCTGTTTTGCATTGGTCAGGATAATATGGATGATGCCCTGGCCTTCCAATATTATCAGCAAGGCAAATATCAGGAGGCTTCAATCCTGCTTGAAAAACTCTTCAACAACACAAAAAACGACGCTTATTTTAACCTTTATGCTTCGTCGTTAATCAAGCTTAAGAAATACGAGGATGCAGAAAAAATCATTAAAAAGCTCATTAAACAAAGTCCTCAAAACCTACAATATAGCATGGCACTCGCCAGGGTTTATCAGGAAAAAGGACAAACTGATGCTGCCAATAAAATGTACATGGAAACCTTAAACAAGCTACCTGCAGATGAATTTAAAATCCGTGAAATAGCCAATCAATTCTATAGTTTTCAAGCTTACGACCTTGCTGTGTCTACTTTTCTGCAAGGCAGAAAAGTATTAAATAACGACAAGATGTTTACCTATGAGCTGCTGACCATTTACCGGTTTAAGAAGGATAAAAACATGTTGGTGCAGGAGTATATAAATGCTTTACCAGAAATGCCGGAATTGTTGCCTCAGGCAGAAAGTGTACTCTCAACAGTGTTCGAAGACAATGCAGATTACCAATTACTGCAAGCCGCATTACTAAAGAAAATACAAAAAGATCCTCAAACAGAAATTTACAGCAAACTCCTGATATGGCAATACCTGCAGCAACAGGAATATGAAATGGCGCTTCGTCAATTAATTGCACAAGATAAACGCATCAAAGACGATGGTTCAATATTATTTAATGCAGCCAATACTTTCCTCACAAACAAAGCTTACCCTACTGCAATAAAGGCTTTTGAATTCATTATTAGTAAAGGCAAAGACAATCCCTATTTCCTCCCCGCAAAAGTAGAAATGATTGATGCACAATATCAACTGGTAATTGCAGGTCAGTTTGATAAAAAGGCAATTGCTGATCTTGCAGCAGCCTATACCTCCATTATCGATGAATATGGAAAGACCGCGCAAACAATTTTTGCGTTGAAAAAATTAGCCCACCTTCAGGCCTATTATCTCGATCAACCAGAAAATGCAGAAAAATCCCTGGAAGCAGCGCTTGCAATATCGGGTATAAGTGCTACTGAAATCGGCGAAATGAAACTCGAGCTGGGTGACATCTATATTTTAACCCAGCAACCCTGGGAAGCATTCCTTGTTTATGAACAAGTAGCTAAACAATTTGAAAATCAATCCGTCGGAAATGAAGCACATTACCGTTCGGCAAAGCTTTCTTTCTATCAGGGCAATTTTATTTATGCAAAGTCGCAGGCCGATGTCCTTAAGGCTTCAACGTCGCAATTAATAGCCAATGATGCGCTAAACCTAAGCTTGCTTATATCAGACAACCTTCAATCCACTGCAGACTCTAATGCACTTAAAATGTATGCCGATGCTGAAATGCTGCAATTCAGAAATTTGTCAACAAAGGCATTAGCTAAATTGGACAGTATTGCCATTGTTTACCCAAATAATAGTCTTCTCGATGACATTATGATGGCTAAATCCAGGATATACATTAAGGGTAATGACATTAGCAATGCTGTAAAAATGCTAAAGGAACTGACAGAAACTCAAACAACCAGTATTTGGGCTGATGATGCCCTCTTTACACTTGCAGATCTTTATGAAAAAAACTTAAAGGATGTTGAACAGGCTAAAATTCAATACCAAAAGCTAATCAATGACCATCCGGGTAGTATGTTTACTACTGAAGCCCGCAAACGCTTTAGGAAACTTCGCGGAGACAATGTTGGCACATAGTTCATATCTTTGCAAAATGTTATTATACAATGTAACCTCAATAATTGAAGATGCATCAGCAGACCGCTGGTTGCAATGGATGCAGGACATTCATATCCCTCAGGTAATGGCCACCGGCATGTTTGTATCTCATCGTCTGCTTAAGGTTCTTGATTCGCCAAATGACGGCGTAACTTATTGTGCTCAATACGTAGCCGACAGCATGGAAGATTACCAAACCTACCAGCAACAATTTGCCCCTAACTTACAGGCCGAAGCAGCAGAACTTTTTGCAAATCAGGCTGTCTCTTTCAGGACCTTAATGGAGTATGTAGCTTAACCTTTATGAACATCACAAAAACACCAATAGAAGATCTTCTTGTCATTGAGCCGAAGGTTTGGAAAGATAACCGTGGTTATTTCTACGAAAGCTTTAGCACCAAATTATTTGCCGAAGCAGGAATTAATGGAGGCTTTGTCCAGGACAATCAGTCGTTCTCACAAAAAGGGGCATTGAGAGGCTTGCATGCACAGAGTGATCCATTTGCACAAGGTAAGTTGGTACGTGTAATTCAAGGCAGTGTTCTGGATGTTGCAGTAGATATTCGAAAAGATTCCTCAACTTTTGGACAGAGCTACAATGCTGTACTTAGCGGAGACAATCATAAGCAACTTTGGATTCCTCCGGGTTTCCTTCATGGCTTTCTGACACTTGAAGATGATACCATCTTTACCTATAAAGTAACAAATTACTACGATAAAAACTCAGAAATTGGCGTCATGTGGAATGATCCTGACCTAAACATAGACTGGGGCACTGAAGTAGCCTCTGAAGATTTTCTGTTTTCTGAAAAAGATCTTGCGCTACCGCTATTTAAAGACTTTAAAAGTCCATTTTAATAAAAAGCCCCGGTAAATATACCGGGGCTTTTTATGTTATTGCTTTATCAAATCGTATAACTCGTCCAATTTCGGAGACAACACAATTTCAATCCTGCGGTTCTTACTTCTGCTCTCCGCCGATGTATTTGGACCTAATGGCTGGAACTCACCTTTACCGGTAGCAGTCATGCGCACGGCCTCTACTTTGCTAACCTCAGTCAAATACCGGACTACAGATGTTGATCTCAAAACACTCAAATCCCAATTGTCTTTAATCTGCCCAAGATTTGTGATCTTCTGTGAATCAGTATGGCCTTCAACAGCAATATTGATCTCTGGTTGTTGTTTTAATACTTCCGCAAGCTGGCTCAATGCCTGTTTACCTTTCTCATCTATAACAATACTGCCTGAAGGAAATAACAGCTTGTCGGTAAGCGAAACATATACTTTTCCGTTTCTAATTTCAACAGTCAGCCCATTCTTCGTAAAACCAAGTAAGGCCTGCTGAAGTTTTTCCTTCAGCTGATTGGTAGCAGCATCCCTTTTACGCAGGATTTCCTCCACTTCTTTCAAACGTTGCTCACGTTTTTCCAAGTCGCTCGAAAGCTTTTTAATTTCAGATGAACTATTACTACGCAATTTGTCATAGTTGCTGTTCATTTCAGAATACTGATTCCTTAGGTCATTTAATGCGCTGCTCAATCCTGTGGTGTCCTTGCGAAGTTTAGCAATCAGGCTTTCAAGGTTTTCATTCATCAACTGTGATTCTGTCCATCCGGTACTTAATGAATCTTGTTTGGCCAGTAAAGCCTTATACTTCTTTGGGGAAAGGACTACACAAGAACTGAATGCACTTGCCAGCAATCCTATAAATAAAAATAAACTGATTTTTCTCATTTGTGTGTTTGGTGTTTATGATTGTTATTCCGCTACTGCGTTTCTCAAAAATACTATAAATGGATAAACTACTTCGAAAGCAGTTTTCAACTTATTAACGATTCCCGGTTTTAAAAATTCTTCATCCTTAATTGGAAAAGTAGCAATGAAACTTTTAAGCTTTAAAAGGTCAATATGTGGATGGTCCGTCTCATATCCCTTCGGTGCATTCTTTAAGGTATCTTCTTTACTAAGTTTAAAAAGATCTTTAAACTTTTTAGCATTAATAATATCCAGAAATTCTGAAGTATTGTAATCTATTTCTTCTCTTATTTTTTTCAGATGGGCAGCTTCCGGCATCCATACGCCAGCAGCAAAAAAACAACCACCTGGTTGAATGTGAAGATAATAACCTGGTTCATTTACCCCCTTACCCTTTACCGCAAAATAAATCCCATAATTGTTTTTATAAGGATCTTTATTCTTGCTAAAGCGAACATCCCGGTAAATTCTCAACAGACATTTTTTAGCTTGTGTATCCACAGAAAACTCTGGATCCGCTGCCGCTAAATTGGGAATCAACTGATCAACAAAAGCCAATACATCTGCCTTCGCAGTTTCATATCTGACTTTATTTTCCGCAAACCATTCGCGGTTATTATTTTGAGCTACATCAGTTATAAAAGATAGTGTATCTGATTTAATCATGGTTTATCGTAAACGGCCTTGTATTTTATTTTTGGCGAGAGCCAATGTAATAAAATCACACGGGAATAACGATAGTTAAATGGCGCCAAAAGTAAGCACCCTGTAAAAATAACAGTAAGGTAAAGCCAAAGTGATTCGAACTCAAGATTACCTCCCGATAGTATATAAGTCGCCACGCCAAGTGTAATCATTTCAGCACAATTCATTGCATAGCTTACATACATTGCCGCATAAAAGTAACCCGGCTCTATTTCGAATCGCAAGCCGCAATGACCACAAATTGTATTGGTGCGTTGTATGTTAAAACCATATAGACTTCCGGTAAAAATGTCACCCCTTCTGCATTGTGGACATTTACCTTTTACTATTGCATAGAGCTTAGATGTTCCCTGCATACCCAGTCGATTTTTTACGGTATTTTAGATACCACAATACACCCATTCCGGATATGAGAAGATATGGAATTGCAAGAAGATATAGGATACCTGAATTCAGACCTTTACCCTGCGTATTACCATTCTTTACGCTCTGCTCAGCACTAACAGTACACATGGCACATTGAGCACTGGCTGTATTGTTAATCGCTATCGACGACAATACTGTAAAGATGAAGACAAATGCTATCTTTTTCATACCGCAAATATAAGTAAAAGAAACAAAAAAGGGGCAATTGCCGTAGTGCTCCCAAAGCTAAACACTTTCTGGAGCACTCCATCAAATAGGAAATTTGACGATAGCCGCCAGTTAAAACCTCTGGCTAAAAATTGTAATACGGAGAGATCATAAGGTACACAATTACGCCGGTAACCGCCACATATAACCATACCGGATAAGCCCAGCGAACAATCTTTCTGTGGCGCTCTACTTCCATGCTAAATCCTCTTAAAAAACTAATTAAAATCAAAGGAAGTACTACCACAGCAAGAATAATATGTGTAGCAAGAATGAAGAAGTATATATAGCGTGTCGCACCCACTGCAGCAAGCTCTGCGGCATCAACTATATTGTTGTGATCTATATCTCCAAACTTGGTGTCTTTTTCGTACAGATGAAAAAGAATATAAAAAACAAGAAAGATCGCGGATAGAATGAAAGTAATTACGTTGGTTACCTTATGTGCCTGAATGTTCTTCTTCTTTATGAAAATCAAAGAAACAACCAACAGGACTGAACATGTTGCATTAATACCACCAATTAAATGCGGCAATAAATAAATAAATGAAGGTTTTGTCTGAGGCGGCGGAACCAGTTTAAGCGCAATTACGACTAAAAGCACTACCGCAGTAACAATCCAGATTAAGCGTAAAAAGAATTTGTCATTCATATCTCAATAATTTGGGGGATTATCTCCCGTCTTTGGTATTTCTTAGCTCCTCTGCCAATAGTACCTTAATTTCGTCATCCAATTTAGATAAAGCTTCCTGACTGGTCGCTTCGTAATATCCTCTAATGCGTCGCTCTGTATCCAATAAGACAAACATATTACTGTATACAAATCGCATTTCCCCGCGAACAGGCTCCTGCCTGGCATCAATGATGAGCCCGTTATTGATCAGGTTATATAGCTGCGTACTGTCACCAGTAAGGATGTCCCACTTACCTGCCGGAGCTGATAATTTTTGAGCAAAATCGGCAATTACTTCAGGGGTATCGTGTACCGGATCTATCGTTAGACCAATAAAATTAACAGCCTTATTGTGGGCATATGTTGCATCAAAAGCTTTCATCGCCTTATTTGCAAAACCCACACCATCGGTAGCCCCTTTTGTGTAAAACACATTTAATACTACAATTTTACCGGTATAGTTTTTCCAGGATAAAGTATCGCCTTTCTGGTTGATGAGTTTAAAATCATTAACATGATGATAAATCGTATCAGGGATCATTTTACCCCGTACAGAATGAAAGGTTTTCCCTACCTCTTTTTTACCAAAAAAGGGCAATGGCTTATACCTGTTTTTACCCTGGTCCTGAAGTAAATAATATAAAAATCCTGGTACCGCTAATATGGTGACCAGGATTAATACTTTTTTTATTGAAGCTCCCTTCATTAAACTAATGGCATATGTAAGTGTAAATATCCACCTTCAATAAGCATCAGTACAATAAAGTAAATGATAAAAATAAATGAAACCGTTAAGGACAATTGAAGTCCAAGCTTCTCATATTTAAGGTGCATAAAATAAGCAACAATATAATATGCTTTTAATAATGTTAATGCAATGTAGATGAAGTTACCTACTCCATGAGACATGTGCTTGTTTGGAATTACCCATAAAGCGATGATAAATTCAATTACAGTGATTAGCAATAGAATACCAAATACCTGCCAAATCTTTTTCTTATCTAAACCCGCATGTTCGCCATGCCCGTGATCGTCGTGTCCGTGTTCTGTATGTATTTCTGACATAATATTTTCTTGAATAATTAAACCAAATAGAAGAATGTAAATACGAATACCCACACCAAATCAACAAAGTGCCAGTATAAACCAACTTTCTCTATCATCAGGTAATGTCCGCGTTTCTCGAATGTACCGTTAATGGTCATGCACAAGATGATGATATTAATGATCACACCACTAAATACGTGGAATCCGTGGAAACCAGTAATCGTAAAGAATAAATTTGAAAACTGAAGTGCAGATACAGTAGATACTTCGCCTGTAAACAAATGGTGCAGCGTTTCCATATTAGGAATCTTACCCCAACCAAATCCTTCATGGAACAAGTGGGTCCACTCAGCTGCCTGACAGCCTAAGAACATAAAACCACCAATGATAGTAGCAATCATCCAACCAATCACTTCTTTCTTAGAGCGTCTATGACCAGCTTCTACAGCCAATACCATAGTTACCGAGCTCATGATCAGGATAAAAGTCATGATACCCACAAATACTAGTGGATAACCGCCATCTACTAAACCCGGAACAGATTGGAAAACCAAATCTGGATCTGGCCATGTAAACTTACTGAAGCGTTGCGCTCCATAATAAATCAATAATGACGAAAATGTGAATGCATCAGAAACCAGAAAAAACCACATCATTATTTTGCCGTATTCGACTGACCACGGCGAGCGGCCTCCACTCCATGGAGTAGTTTTTACCTGATCTAATTGTGATAATGAACTCATTTTGTAAATAGTAATAGTTTGTTAAAAAATCTAACTGTTCAAAAGTAAAAAAACATACAGATATATCCATAATATATCTATAAAATGCCAAAATATAGAAGCGATTTCCATCCGGTATTTCCGCTTCTCAAAAGACATCTCTTTATAAGTACCCACAAGGGCAAATAATACAAAGCACAATCCCCCAATGATGTGTAGTAAGTGAAATCCAGATACAACATAGATCATGGAAATCGCAGCATTATTGTTGGTAAAAAAAGCTCCTGTATTTACCAGAGTAGACCACGCTTCTATCTGAAGGTATCCAAATCCTAAGCCCAAAGCAAATGTAGCCCACAACAACAATCGCTGTCTGGTGATACTCCCTTTCTTTAAGGCCTTAAACGCAAGGAACAAGCAAACACTACTGGCCAATAATACCAGCGTGCTGTATATAAAGAGATTGGGTAATACCAGCCCGTGTCCTTTGCCTTTTGAAGCCGAAAACACAATATAATAACTAGTAAAACCTCCAAACATTATTGTAGATGATACCACAAAAAGCCACATAATAAACTTCTTAGGTTTAGTATCCTCTCCCGCATCTACACTCACTTCTTGTTTATTTAATGTATGTACCATTTTTTTATTTATTTAGCAATGAAATCGAATAACAAAACCAATTGGACTAATGGAAGATAAAAGAAAGAACAGAACATTACTTTTCTCGCACTTGCCAAATCCATATTGATCCACATTTTAAATGCCAGCCAAGCAAATACCAGCCCTGCCAGCAGCGATACCCCGGCTATATAATAACCACCAAACCCATAAAAAGTAGGTAGCAAACTCACAGGTATCAAAATCAACGTGCTAAAAAATGTGATGAAAGCACTGATTTTATCTCTTTTTGTAGTAGGCAACAACCTGAACCCGGCTTTTTTATAATCATCATCCAGTACCCAGGCAATGGACCAGAAATGTGGAAACTGCCATACGAACTGAACCAAAAATAATATTACAGCGATACCATCGATTCTTCCATGTGCTGCTACATATCCGATAAGCGGGGGTAACGCGCCAGGAATAGCCCCTACAAATACCGCAATCGGACTTTTACGTTTCAACGGTGTATAAGCGAAAGCATATAGGAAAATGGAAAAAACAGATAATAACCCAGTCTCTATATTCAGTTTACCTAAAAGCCAGGTACCTAACATGCCCATCACCAATCCTGAAACAAGTCCCTGACCAGTTGTCATATGCCCGGCAGGCATCGGACGGTCCTTGGTACGCGTCATCAGTTTATCCAAATCCACCTCAATTACTTCATTAAAGCAATTGGCAGCAGACGTCACTAAAAACCCTCCGGAAATCAGTATCAGCCAGTTGATCCAGTCTATTCCAGGCGCCTCTCCTCCTCCAATCGAAACCTTCGATCCAATCAGAAAAGTAATCGACGCAGAAAACACCACCAGAAACGTTAGTCTGAATTTTATGAGCTTAGAGAAATCTGCTAAAAACTGTTTCAAATTATATACGATTAATGTCCCTGATGATAAGTATCCGTTCTGTAAACCAGTAAATACAGATAATATTGTAAACTAAACAAAAGGGTAGAAAATAAAATATGTAATGCCTGTGCATATGGAGGCAGTGCAAAGTTAGATAATAATAATCCGCTTGCAATCTGAATGATCAATGTAATTGCAATTCCATTAGCCACCATTAAAGCTGTTGCTTTTCCACTAAATCTATCTTTTACCAATTTATAAATGATGATGTTCAATATCAATACGAACATCGCCAGATCTCTGTGATAGGAAAAAGTCTTACCTACCATTTCAACCCATCCTGCCCGACCGGTATACTGCAGGTTTTTCGCGATTGCATCAATAGCCTCACGAACTTCAGTTCCTAAAACGATCTGCAATACACTAGCTGCAATAGCGACAAAAATAATTGCCTTCAGCCAGATTACGTTTGCCATAACCACTGTCGTCTGCTTATGCAATTGCTGCGTATAGTTATAAGTATACACAAGTATAGCAAGGATCACAAGTGCAAGAAGCATATGTACGGTAACTATCCACGGCATTAAATTCGTAGAGACTACGATAGATCCTAACCATGCCTGAAACCCAACTACGATTAAATTTGTAAAACTCAAAACGATCACTCTTTTTGCTGACTTTACATAAGCAAAGGAATAGACTACCAGTCCCAATAAAAGAAAACCGGTGATGGCACCCATTAATCTGTTGATATATTCCGTCCAGGTCTTAGCCACATTGAAAGTCTCTGGAAGCAGTATAGATTCATCATGCCTGATGCTATCTGCCAAATGAGCCTTACCCATTCTTTCCAGAGTTTTTGCAAAACGCTCATTTTTCGCTACGCGTTCTGAAACATACTTTTCTTTATAATCGGCAGGAAGCTGAGAAGCATGGGTTGGAGGTATATATTGATCAAAACACTTAGGCCAATCAGGGCACCCCATACCAGATCCAGTACTACGTACGATTCCCCCTGCCAGTATCAGCAATAAGGTAACGACTATAGTAATGAGGTTTAGCCTGGTAAATCTCTTTTCAGATTTAAGAACCATGGTGTGTATTTGAGTTAAAAAAAATGAGGTATCTGTTGTAAGTACTTACCTACTGCAGATACCCCATTATATTATAAACTATAAATTAGTCTAATTTTTCTGTATCGTCAGCAGCTTTATTGTTTGCTTCCCATTCTCTTTGTATGCGTTCAGATTCAGCATCACCTTCAAAATCATGAGGCATGTTAGAACTCATAGTCTGAGAGAAAGGAACAGTCTGCGGGATAAAGTCCTCTTCAGCACCTGGCTTGCTATAATCATATGGCCAACGGTATACTGTAGGAATTTCACCTGGCCAGTTACCATGCAGGTGCTCAACAGGAGTAGTCCACTCTAATGTATTTGCTCCCCAAGGGTTTTGAGGTGCTTTTTTACCTCTGAAAATTGAATAGAAGAAGTTCCATAAGAAAGCTACCTGAGCCAATGCTCCGAATATAGCTGCCCATGTTACGAATACGTTCACGGTTAACCATTTCTGCATGAACTCAAATTCAGTAAATGCATAATAACGACGAGGTACACCATCAAGACCTAAGAAGTGTAATGGGAAGAATACCAGGTATGCTGCAATAAATGTTAACCAGAAATGCAAATAACCTAATTTACTGCTCATCATTCTTCCGAACATCTTAGGGAACCAGTGATAAACTCCTGCAAGCATACCAAAGATCGCCGCAGATCCCATTACAAGGTGGAAGTGGGCAACAACAAAGTAAGTATCATGCAGGTTAATATCTAATGATGCATTTCCTAAGAAAATACCGGTCAAACCACCAGAGATAAAGAAAGATACCAAACCAATTGCAAAAAGCATCGCAGGTGTAAATTTGATATTACCTCTCCATAATGTAGCCAGGTAGTTGAAAGTTTTAACTGCTGAAGGTACAGCAATGATCAAAGTAGTGATCATAAACACACCACCTAATAGCGGGTTCATACCCGTTACAAACATGTGGTGACCCCAAACGATAAATGAAAGTATAGTAATACCAATCAATGAATAAATCATCGCATGGTAACCAAAGATCGGTTTTCTTGAGTTTACAGAGATTACCTCAGACGAGATACCCAATGCAGGCATAATTACAATATATACCTCCGGGTGACCAAGGAACCAGAATAAGTGCTGCCATAAAATTGGCGATCCACCCTCATTAGGTAATACCTGAGTTCCCATAACGATGTCAGACAAATAGAAACTTGTTCCAAAGCTACGGTCAAAGATCAACAATACCACACCTGCCACAAGAACAGGGAATGATAAAATACCCAAAATAGCTGTTAGGAAGAATGCCCAGATTGTCAAAGGCATTTTCCATAAATCCATACCTTTTGTACGCATGTTCAATACAGTACTTACATAGTTGATACCACCCATTAAAGATGATGCAACGAAGAGAACCATACTGATTAACCATAATGTCATACCCAAACCAGAACCGCTGATTGCAGTAGGTAAAGCAGACAAAGGAGGATAAACCGTCCATCCCGCACTTGCCGGACCTGTTTGAATAAAGAATGAGCTCATCATGATCACACAGGCAGTAAAGAAGAACCAATATGAAAGCATGTTAAGGAATGGCGATGCCATATCTCTTGCACCTAATTGAAGAGGGATCAATAAATTACTGAATGTACCACTCAGACCGGCAGTCAATACAAAGAACACCATGATGGTACCGTGTATCGTCACCAAAGCAAGATAAAAGTCGGGTTTAATCCTTCCTCCCTCAGCCCATTTTCCTAAAAATGTTTCCAGAATAGGGAAGCTTTTGTCTGGCCACGCCAATTGTAAACGGAACAATATGGATAAGCCCATTGCTATTACAGCCATGATAATACCAGTTATCAGGAACTGCTTTGCGATCATCTTGTGATCCTGGCTAAAGATGTACTTCGTTAAAAAAGTCTCTTTGTGATGTCCATGATCATCATGGCTATCGTGGTTATGTGTATCGTGTAATGATATAGTTGACATAATGTGCTATTCCAGTATTATTATTTTTTTAAAGCTATTTGATTTGTCTTAACTGCAGAAGTATCTTTTGCTGCTGTGTCGGCTGGTGCTGTTGCAGGAGCAGCAGTTACAGGCATGTTAAATTGCTTTCTCAAATCGTCAGTTAAATATGTTGGCAACTGTGCAACCCAGGTATCATATTCCTGTTGCGAAACAACCCTTACTTTTCTTTGCATCTTGTAGTGACCTTCACCGCAAATCTTAGCGCAAAGGAACAAATATTCAAACTTAGGATCATTTGTTTTAGCCTTCATCTCTTCCGTTGTGATAGTAGGTGTAAATTCGAAATAAGAAGTCATACCTGGTACAGTGTTCAACTGAACCCTGAAGTGAGGCATATAAAAACTATGCAAAACATCTTTACTTGTAAGGATCAAACGTACTGGCTTGTTAACAGGCAGAACCATTTCTTCAGCAAGCTGATCGTCAAGTGTATTTTTATCTTTAAAGTCAATACCTAAAGCATTGTCAGAAGTAATCAGTTTGTAGTTTTTCGTACCCACAACACCATCGGCACCTGAATAACGGATAGCCCAAGCAAACTGAGATGAAGTGATTTCAATACTCAATGGCTTATTATTAGGATCAGGGATTTTATAGAATATTGATCTCCAGGTAAGGAAACCCATCAATACCAATACTGTTAATACAACGGCAGGAATGATTGTCCAAAGACGTTCCAACGCATTGTTGTGCGGATAGTAGTAAGCTTTTCTTTTGCCAGTGTATCTGTAAACATAAGCAAAGGCAAATAGCACAATATGCGTCAGGATAAATACGATTGTCGTGATGATCAACGTGATGTTGAACATCTGGTCAATCTTCTTACCATGCTCTGATGCTGCCTCTGGCAGGATCATCTTACCATGAACTGTGTATTCCCAGTAAACACCATACAGCCCTACGATAAGGAATAGCGCAAAAAGTACTCCGTTTATTGTATTCCAGTTGATTCCTTTAGGCTTGTCCTGAGCCTCACGGGTCAGTTCATATACCTTTAGTGCTTTACCTATGATTGCGATGAACAAGCAAAGCAGTAAGAATGCCATGGTGTAAAAAATCACCGATTTATAAACCGGCCCCATGTCCACTGGTTTCGCAGCGGCAGCTTCCTGTGCAAATGCACTCGTACTTGCAAACGCAGTTACAATCACTGCTAGTGCCGCTATTGTTTTATTACTTATAAATTTTCTTAAACTCATTTCCTTAAAAGTAGTAACACTGTACTTCTACTATACTATTATTTATTTATGCTATCCACCAATTACAAGTGGTGATTTAAACTCTCTTGTAAAAACGGATGGTTCTTTGCAATCAAAGGCTTTTTACTTAATGCACTTAAAACGGTAAAGGTAAACAATCCTACAAAACCAACTGCAGTTCCGATTTCAATAACCCCAAAACCATGGTGTTCTTCTACCGTACCCGGCATGATCATCTGATAGTAATCCACCCAGTGACCGCACAATACAATAATAGATACGGTTAACAATATGTTCTCTTGTCTCTTGTTATCTCTGTCCATCAACAGCAATACAGGCGATAAGAAGTTAAGAACAAGGTTCAGATACCACCAGAATTCATAATTTTCCCATCTCTTGTAAAAATATACTGTCTCCTCAGGCATATTTGCATAATAGATCAGCATAAACTGAGCAAACCATACATAAGTCCAGAAGATAGAGAATCCAAAAATAAACTGTCCAAGGTTATGAAGGTGGCTATTATTTACCCAGCTCATATAACCTGCTTTTCTCAAAAGAATGATGATGATAGCGATCGTAGCTAAACTACTCACCCACATCGCGGCAAAATTATACCATCCAAACATGGTAGAGAACCAGTGTGCTTCTAATGACATCACTGTATCAAAAGCAAATATCGGTGTAGTAAATCCGTAGATTACAAGAAATATACATGAGTATTTAAAGCTCTTTCTATAAGAGTTTAATCCTCCTTCTAAATCTTCATTATTAGACAATTTCGCAAGTAATACAGCAAAGATACTGTATACCCCTAAAAAGATAACCTGACGTGCCATAAAGAAAGGCACATTTAGAAATGCAGACTTGCCGTCAATTAATTTATCATAGTTTGGATCACCTTCTACAGTAAGGCCAGGTGCATTCCAGTGATGATATAAGTTATGTGTGTATAAACCAAGTCCAACTACCGCAATTAAGATCACTACCGCAATTGGTAATGTTTTTGCCATAGCCTGAGGTACACGTAGTATTGAAGCAGACCATCCTGCCTGTGCAACAAATTGAACAGCTAAAAAGAATGCTCCCGACATGCAAACACAAGCGAAGTAATAAGCCATTAATAACAGGTTAGCAAAAGTACGCTCATGAAGCGCCTCTTGAGAAAAACCAAAACCTATAGCCGCAATCCCTACTACGATAGCGATGATGCTTAAAGTTTTTGCTTTACCTGTAAACTCAAACTGCTCAGTTAAATTATAATTATGAGTTCCCATTTATTTCTTCTTTACTATTTTGCTTTTTGTAATTCTTGTACGTACAATACCACTTTCCATCTTTCATCAGGCGACAACTGAGAGGCATAAGAACCCATCATGTTAACACCATATTTAATGGTATGATAAATCTTTCCTGCTGATAAATCTTTCATCAGACCACCTCTTGATGATTCTTTCAAAGGATCGTGGAATGAAGGAACACCACTGAATTTCTCAATCTTAACCAAATGGCCCTGACCATCGCCTTTTTCACCATGGCAAGGTCCGCACATAACAATGTAGAGGTGTTGTCCTTTTAACAGGTTTGCTTCTGTCAACGGCATGTTATTTACCAGGTTAACACCTGCCGCTTCATAACCTTCTTTAGTATTTGGATAAATATCATCTTCTACAAATCCAACCGGAGCAGTATGCTTAGGTGGAGTCTGTGCAGTTTGCCCTTTAAAGCTCTTTAACATTTCATTTGTAGTAGAAACTGGTTGATCCGGATTAAGTGCAATCGGATCATACATATTCCTTGCGTATTCCAAGCCTGTGCTCTGTTTATCTCTGCATGCTGAAAATACGACAGCACTTGCAAGGATACAAAATGAGGCTAAAACTACTTTATTCTTATTCATAGCTAATATACTTCCTTTCATTATGCTTTACTTCCAAAGCACCTGCATCTTTTAATAAACCATCAATTTTACTATGCTCAACATTTTGTTGTGCATCGATAGCTATAATGAACCTGTCATCAGTTGCCCTAAGGTCCATTACTCTTGGTGCCCTTCCCGGGAACAAATGTGTAGATGCATAATATGAACCTACCAAACTGAATGCACAGAACAGAACAGTCAACTCAAACATAATCGGAATAAAATCCGGAAGTGCCAGAGCTGGCTTACCACCAATATTGTGTTTCCAATCTACTACCGAGGTAAGATAGATCAGTGCAAATGCAGATGCAGTTCCGGTTAATCCGCAGAAAAATGCGAGTATATCTAACCTGGATCTTTTAATCCCTAATTTAGCTTCGATGCCGTGAATAGGCATTGGCGTATAAACATCATAAATCTTAATGTTATTTTCCTGCAACTTATCGATGCCATGCATCAATTCATCAGGATCACCAAAACTGCCTAAAATATATTTGATATTACTCATTGTTATATTTTTGCGTATTCTTCTTGTTTAACACTATCAAATTTCCCTAAAGATTCCACGTATTCAGCTACATGTTCTTTATCCAAATGACCTTCTTTAATCTGCTCTAATTTTGCTTTCTCACTGGCGCTCTTCAAAATCATCTTCACCTCAGCTATCGCAATCGAAGGCAATACCCTCAAGAACAACAGGAACAAAGTAAAGAACACCCCAATCGACCCAACGAATACACTTACGTCAACCCAAGTTGGATAGAACATCGCCCAGCTCGAAGGGATATAATCACGGTGTAATGAAGTTACAATGATTACAAAACGCTCAAACCACATACCTATATTTACTACAATAGATAAGATCCAGGTAGCCGGGATATTGGTACGGATCTTTTTAAACCATAGCAACTGAGGAGAAATTACGTTACAAGTCATCATCATCCAGTATGCCCACCAGTAAGGACCAGTAGAACGGTTGATGAATGCATATTGCTCATATTCAGAACCTGAATACCATGCAATAAAGAACTCTGTCAAATAAGCCACACCTACGATAGATCCAGTCAAAATGATGATCTTATTCATCGATTCGATGTGGAACATGGTGATGTAGTTCTCCAATCCCAATACTTTACGTGCCACCAATAATAAGGTTAATACCATCGCAAATCCTGAGAAAATCGCCCCTGCCACAAAATAAGGAGGGAAGATCGTAGTATGCCATCCCGGAATTACTGAAGTAGCAAAGTCCATGGATACAATCGTGTGTACAGAAAGTACAAGTGGAGTTGAAATACCTGCTAAGATCAATGAAACTGCCTCAAAACGCTGCCATGTTTTTACGTTACCATTCCAGCCGAATGAGAAGATTGAATAAATTCTACGTCTCACACCTGTCGCACGGTCACGGATAGTCGCGATATCAGGCAATAAACCTGTATACCAGAATAACAATGATACCGAGAAGTAAGTTGAGATCGCAAACATATCCCAAACCAACGGCGAGTTAAAGTTAACCCATAGTGATCCGAATTGATTTGGTAAAGGAAGTACCCAGTAAGCTAACCAAGGTCTGCCCATGTGGGATACTACATATGTTGCCGCACAGATAACGGCGAAAATTGTCATCGCCTCTGCAGAACGGTTGATGGAGTTACGCCAGTTCTGGCGGAAAAGTAATAGTACCGCAGAAATTAGTGTTCCTGCGTGACCGATACCTACCCACCACACGAAACCGGTGATGTCCCAGGCCCAGCCTACTGTTTTATTCAAACCCCATGCTCCGATACCAAACCAGAAGGTGTAACCTACAGCTACTACCCAAAGTGTGGCACCACAAAGTGAAAGTATAAAACCTATCCACCATGCCCTGTTAGGCTTATTTTCTACTGGCATCAAAATATCATCCGTAATTTTTGCATACGTGATATCCTGTCCGGTAATTAATGGTTCTCTTAATATTGATTCGTTATGTCCTGACATAATTTATGTTCTTTTAATATCAGCTTACGCTCTTACGCTTGTACTGTTGTATCTGTATTTCTAATTTTTGTCATATAACCTATACCCGGTTGTACGTTGATCTCTTCCAAAACATAGTAGATACGCTCACTACGCAATGCTTTAGATACTTCTGAGTTAGGATCGTTGCCATCACCAAATATGATTGCATTTGCAGAACAAGCTTGCTGACAGGCCATCTTGATATCGCCATCTTTCAACGGACGTTTTTCAATCTTAGCTTGCAGTTTACCTGCCTGGATACGCTGAATACACATCGAGCATTTCTCCATAACCCCTCTTGAACGTGTAGTAACATCTGGGTTCAATACCAGCTGAGTAAACTCATTGTTCAGGTAGTTGTCAAAGCGTGAATCATTCCAGTAGTTAAACCAGTTGAAACGACGTACTTTATATGGACAGTTATTCGCACAGTAACGTGTACCTACACAACGGTTGTAAGCCATGTGGTTCAAACCATCTGAAGAGTGTACAGTCGCCAATACAGGACATACTGTCTCGCAAGGTGCGTGGTCACAGTGCTGACAAAGCATTGGCTGGTGAACTACAGAAACATTGTCCATCTGATTATCTTTCAGCTGTGCAATTTCTTTCTCTTTAGTTACCGCATTGATTCCATTACCATGTCCGTGTGCTCCATGAGCAGCCTCATCATGACCATCACTCTCCTGGTTGAAACTGTAGTAACGGTCGATACGGATCCAGTGCATCTCTCTGCGCTTACGTACTTCCTCTTTACCTACAACAGGAATGTTATTTTCTACGTTACAAGCTACAATACAAGAACCACAACCCGTACAAGCATTCAAATCGATTGCCATAACCCAGTTGTTACCTGGTTTCTCATATTTATCCCATAGATCGTATGATTTATGTTTGCCGTGCTCATTACCTGAACCAGCTGCCGGATTCTTTTTGTATTCTGTGAAAGTAGCCTCGCGAATGATATTTCTACCTTCAAAAGAGTGGTGAGTTTGCGTTTGTGCAAGTTCTTCTCTCTTTCCTGTACCATCTAATTTAACTGTAGTCGCATATTTAGTGGTACCGTTTGTAAAGCTTACAAATGGATAAGCGTTCTGACCTACACCATCACCTGCTTTACCAACCTTGGTACGTCCGTAACCTAAAGCGATTGAAGCAGTACCCTGAGCTTGTCCTGGCTGAATCAGCACTGGCAATTCAATTGTATAACCTTTATCGTCCTTAACAGAAACTACATCAAATTCTTTGAACCCTAATTTTTCAGCAAACTTAGGCGCAAGGGCGATGTAGTTATCCCATGTTACTTTAGAAACAGGATCAGGCAATTCCTGAAGGAATGCATTGTTTGCATGTTTACCATCGCGCATCGGGATACTTTCGTAAACCTGCAATTCGATATCTTTAGCTAATGCTTTGCTGTTATTTAAGATAGAAGGAATTACAGCTGTAAGTGATAAACCAAAGGTATAAGCACCTGCTGGTTTAGCTGTAGCTGCAAATACTCCTGTTTGCAATACATCTTTCCATGTTTTACCCAATGCAGGTAAAATTGTTTTCTCCCAGTTGTTACGCACATACTGGTAGTATTCTTTAACCGGCGCATCAGACCAGATCAATAAACTTTCTTCAGCCTGACGAGAGTTGAATACCGGATTAATTGTTGGCTGTACAATTGAATAATATCCTTCGTACGCATTTGCATCACCCCATGACTCTAAATAGTTATGGTTGATTGCTATTACATTACACAATGAAGCAGTTTCGTCTCTTCTATCTGAGAATGAAACTTTCAAACCTACTTTTGCCAATCCATCAGCAAATGCTTTCGCATTTGGAGCATCATAACCAGGATTACTGTCTAAAATGAAAACAGCTGCAACTTCGCCTCTGTTCATTTCATTGATGAACTCAGCAAACTCAGCATCGTTACCTGCGTAACGTTTGCAAGGATTGTCAAGATCTATTGTAGTACCGTAGCTACCGATTGCAGAGTTGATCGCATTTACCAAAATCTGGGTAGACACGTCATTTGAACCTGAAACTACTAATGCTTTTCCTTTATTCTGAAGCAACTCTTTAGCTACCAGCTTAAGTGCTTTATCGGCAGTTACATTGTTAGGCAATGTTCCGCCAGCCAATGTATTTCCTGTAATTGCATTATATAAAGTGATCAATGCAGGTCCCTCTTCTGATAACTTAACCGGAACGCGTGTATCTGCGTTAGTACCTGTTAAGCTCATACCAGCCTCGAACTGGAAGTGACGTGACATTTTTCCTGCTTTCAAAGATTTAGCATCTCTGTTAGATACATACTGGGAAGTAAACTCTTCACCGCTGATCCAGGTACCCAAAAAGTCTGCACCAAAACTTACGATCAGGTCAGCTTTATCAAAATTATATTTAGGAACTACTGCTTTACCAAAGCTATTCTCGTTTGCTTTGATGATACCTGTATAAGAAACAGCATCATATTGAACGTGTTTAGTATTTGGGTATGCAGTAATAAAATCAGCAATAACGGCTTTAGAAGACGGGCTGCTAATTGAAGATGAAATCACACGGATTTTCTTGCCTGAAGCCTGAGCTTTATTCAGTTCACCTTTTACAAACTCATCAATTTTAGACCAGTTAACCTCTGCTTTATCTAATACAGGAGATTTTAATTTAGATACATCATATAAATCTAAAACTGAAGCCTGAGCCTGTGCATCTGTACCGCAATTGAATACACCTGCATTTGGATTTGGTTCAATCTTAATAGGACGACCTTCTCTGGTTTTAACCAAAACGCTCTGACCATTAAAACTTGATACATAGTAGTTAGGTATACCAGGAACTACTTCTTCAGGTTTAATTACATAAGGGATTGATTTATGAAGAGGGGCTGTCTGACAAGCTGCAAGTGTAACTGCACCTAACCCAAAGCCTAACGCTTTTAAAAAGTCACGGCGCGGAGTTACTGTACTTAATCCTGCTTCATTTAAAACATCTTCAATTGGAAGGGGCTCAGCAAATTCGTTCTTGTTGTTTTCAACAAAATCCGGAGTGTTTTTATACTCTTCTAAGCCTTTCCAGTATTTTTTATTGCTTTCCATTTAAGCTATATTACTGTTTATCGAACGTTCTTTTTATTAAACTCTAATTAATAGTGGCACTTACCACACTCTAAACCACCCAAAGCAGCCGGCGTAATTTTTTCGCCTTTTTTGATTTTCTCATGCGTTTCTATAACCTTATCATAGAATGCATTTCCTTTAACCTCCAGCTTGGTATCTTTGTGACAGTTGATACACCATTTCATGGTCAGCGGAGAGTACTGATAAATCTCTTCCATCGTATCAACCGGACCGTGACATGCAAAACATACCGGCTCATTTGGTTGTAAACCTTTTTCTTTTCTGATCGCTTCTTCACCAACTACAACGTGTTGTGAGTGATTGAAGTAAGCAAAATCAGGCAGATTGTGTACACGCACCCACTCCACTGGTTTTTCTTTAGACTTGTCATAAGACATCGTCGCAGGATCATAACCAACAGCATTGTAGATCTTTTGGATTTCAGGAGAGATTTCTCCGTCATATTTCTCAGTAGCCTGTACTGATTTGTGACAGTTCATACAAACATTCATAGAAGGAATGGTTGAATTCTTAGATTTGAATGCCCCTGCGTGGCAGTACTGACAGTCAATCTTATTTGTACCTGCGTGTAATTCGTGTGAGAATTTAATTGGCTGTACTGGCTGATAACCTGTGTGAACACCTGTTTCCCACATACCCATCCAACCAAACGAGCCTAAGCACACAATCAGACACAATATAAAGAAGAATACAAATTTCTTGTTTTTAAACAAACGCTTGATTCCTGTGCTAAACGGCACTTCTTCAGCCAGCTCTACGCCTTGTCTCTTCAAGATCAAACGTTCCAGCATTTTGATGGCGCGACCTAATACTACCAATATAACTATTGATACTAAGATAATGGCTGCGATACCAGCGATAGAAAAACTGGAAACTTCATCTGACCCAGTTGTTGCAGAAACAGCAGCTTCACCTTCTTTTTTAGGTTCGCCTGCTTTAGCGTAAGCGATGATGTTTTTAATCTGATCATCAGTCAAACGCGGGAAAGTAGTCATCTCCGCAGGAGAAAACTTCGATGCCTCTATCGCTTGCTGATCACCTGACGCAACTAATGCTTTCCAGTTTTTGATCCATTTGATTGCAAAAGCTTCATCAAGTTCGTTCAATTTAGGAGTTAATGCAGGACCAGTACTGTTACGATCCAAAGTGTGACAAGACCCACAATTATCCTTAAATAGTTTGCGGCCCTCTACTACATCTTGTGCCTGTGTTGCAGAAACGATTAAAACAGATAGAGCCGTAAACATGAATGCCGACTTCCAAACTCTTCTAACGATCAATGAGATATCCCTCATAATGAGTATTTTATGCTATTTTTTAAAAAACTTATAAAACGTATTTGATGTTTAAACTTAGGTTCCCCACCAAAACGTCCACAAAAGTAAAATTTATTAACTTACCAATGACAAATAAATGACAGTAAATACAATTTATAATCAATCTAAATAGTTCGTTTTTTATGCTTTAAACGAAGAAAATCAGCAATTTTTAAAAAACTGCTGATCTTTTATTTGTCTCCCAATCTCGGTGAGACTTGTTTATTTAAATTACATTTTTAAGATCCATGCAAACATCAGCGGAGCTACAATTGTTGCATCGGATTCTACAATGAATTTTGGTGTATGTATGTCTAATTTACCCCAGGTAATCTTCTCATTAGGCACTGCACCTGAGTAAGATCCATAAGAAGTGGTGGAATCTGATATCTGACAGAAATAACTCCAGAAAGGAATATTTTCCATTTCCATATCCTGGTAAAGCATAGGCACCACGCAAATCGGAAAATCTCCTGCTATACCTCCTCCAATCTGAAAAAAGCCAATTCCTTTACCTTCGCTATTTGCGATATACCAATCTGCCAGCCAGCCCATGTACTCAATACCGCTTTTCATCGTAGTAGCTTTCAGCTCTGATTTCATTACATATGATGCAAAGATATTTCCCATAGTGGAATCTTCCCAACCAGGTACTACAATCGGCAGGTTTTTTTCAGCCGCAGCCAGCATCCATGAATTCTTAGGGTCTATTTCATAATATTGTTCTAAATCACCGCTCAACAACATTTTGTACATAAATTCATGAGGAAAATAACGCTCGCCGGCATTATCTGCATCTTTCCAGATTTTATGGATGTGTTTTTGCAACCTCCTGAAAGCTTCTTCTTCGGGAATGCAGGTATCCGTAACACGGTTATAGTGGTTTTCGAGCAAATCCCATTCGTCCTGAGGGCTCAAGTCACGATAGTTTGGTACCCTTTTATAATGTGAATGCGCAACAAGGTTCATGATATCCTCTTCAAGGTTTGCACCGGTACATGAAATGATTGCCACTTTATCCTGACGGATCATCTCAGCCAATGAAATCCCCAACTCAGCAGTACTCATCGCACCAGCAAGCGTGATCATCATCTTACCGCCTTCATCCAAATGTGTTTCGTATCCTTTGGCCGCATCCATCATCGCCGCAGCATTAAAATGGAGGTAATTACGCTCCATGAACTGAGATATAGGTCCTCTTGTTGTACTCATCTTAATCTATATTTTTATTGCTTTGCCGCAAAAATAGCTATTTAATCAGAGCTTCCATAAAAAGAATGGGTTGAATTAGCATCTCGCTCTAACCTTGTTTATAGTGAGTGCACCATGACTGCACCATGAGTGCACGGTGAGTGCACCTTTTCCCTAGAAAAACGTGGACTCATCGTACATTTATTACATTATCAATGTGCTCGCACACGCACCATAAGCTAAGCCAGATATAAACATATCCGATATTAATTAGGCAACTGTTCAATTAATGGCCTTAAACTTGCTTGGCTGAACGAATAATTAAAACTTTCTGCTATTTTAGGCCTATGAAGAAAATTTCGCTATGCACCACTTTAGTTTTGATAGCTGCGAATGTGTTGGGACAAAACAAATTTATTGATCGCTATCTTTCTAATAAGACAGATTCTTCACGCAGAGCGAGTTTTATGCCGGTGCCCATTTTAAGGTATTCTCAGGAAATAGGCCTTGAATTTGGTGCAGGATTGCTCTATTCAGCATATTTAGATAGAAAAGACCTAACCAACAGAAGTTCAAATTTCTCCGGCCTGGTTTCAGTTTCTACTAAAAGCCAGTACAATATTTCATTAAAAAGCGACATCTGGACAAAAAAGAATAAGCATCATTATATCGCCGAAGTACGTTTTAAGAAAATGCCCTTTGATTTTTTTGGTATAGGCAATGAAACCATTGAGGCAGACAAAGACAGATTAGTGCAGGACTATATCAAAGTGGTTTTGGAGGCGGAAAAGCGGTTTTGGCCAAATATGTATACCGGATTTTCGGTAGGTTTCGAAAATTACCATTTTACAGATAAGGAAGTTGGCGGAATATTTAGCACTGACCAGTCTATAGTTCATAAATTCGGTGGATCTGTTGTTTACGCCGGTGTCTCTCAGACCTACGATACTAGAAATTCAAATAATTATACTACAAAAGGTATGATGGCAAAAATTTCCTATCAATACGCTCCCGATTTCTGGGGCGGGGAAAACTTCACCGGAAGTCTAATCAAAGCCAACATTCGTAATTTCTGGTCGTTATCGCCCAAATTTGTGCTCGGCGTACACGGTATGTTCAATACTGTTCAAGGCAAAAACACACCCTTTTACCTATTACAACAAATGGGTAATGATGAAATGATGAGGGGTTATTATACCGGCAGATATAGAGAACGCAACCTGCTTGCTGCACAAGCAGAATTAAGGTATCGCTATAACAACCGCTTTGGACTAGCGATATTTGGTGGCGGCGGTCAAGTTTTTGACAATGGCGACCTTTCCCTAAAAAGCTTTAAGCCTTCATATGGTGCGGGAGGAAGGTATTTCTTTGATCCTGAAAAAGGACTGAGCGTTCGCGTTGATTATGGTATCGGTGAAAAGCGTGCAAATGAAAAACGCCAGACCGGTTTTTACATCAGTCTGGCGGAGGCGTTTTAATATGATTACTTTGCGGAATAGTAAACTTCATTTTGTCTAGTAGCACCGGTTCTCTCATCGACCACTGGTCTGTTATGATCGAACAGCACCTTCCCGTTTTTGACGAGCTTACTACTTTGTATTACAATGGAATTTTCGTTTTTCCAATAACCAACGTTCTGAATGATAATGGTCAGAAGATCAGATTTCTTTAGTTGAGCATTGATTTGTTTCGCATACTTTGCCTCTATAAATACTTTCAATTTTTCTCCAGCCTCAGTTTCAACGTAAAATCCGTCCATCAGCTTGTTGGCTACAGAAGAATACGAATAATCTACCACTCTGACCTTGAGCATTTTGCCTTGATACTTAGTAAATGCTTCCCTGCTTTTTTTTGTTTCAAGTTTAAGTTTCGGCTCATGACCAAACCAAAATACCCAATCATGGTTATCCAGCCCGGCTTGATCATAATATCCAGCAGGACCCGATCCTTGAGTAGCGCTCAGCTCCGCTATGAATTCTTTATCAAATTTTTCAGCCTCCTTTAAAGAATATACTTTCCCATCCACAAAGAATTTCGGGTTTGTCTTATCTGACCCCATAATGGTCATCTTCTTTCCTTTTGGAGATTTTACGTCGTAAACATATTGAACATGATCTTTATACTCCTTAGTTGATTTCTTTATAAATGGTTCCTGTTGATGGCTTGGATTTGTATTCACAGCTTTTTGATCAGTCGGAACTTTTTCGTAAAAGCGATAAAACATTTGTTTGTTCTTCACTCCATAAGCTTTCATATCTTTTGAAATTGATGTCCAATCTGTAATGGAATAGGTTGCCGCTCCGGTTTTCACCTCATGCACAAATCTTAACCAGACATGATCCCCTTGTTTGAATGAAGCCAGTTCAGAAAGTGCGACCTGATTGGAATTGATCTTAATGATGAATTTAAAACCATTCGCAGTCACCTCCATCGTTCTTTTTCCGGCAACTACACTTCCTGCTTTAGTAATAACACCGTCATTATACCTGACCCTATTCGCCTCATATAAAAACGGTGCAGGCTTCCTGTTTGGATCTATCTTCGGCATCTTCATTTCATAAATCAGATGGCCGTCTTTTACGATTTTCTCAGGCGTGATTCCCATAATTGGATTTTGGGAAAAACTAAAACTATGAACCTGTATATCCAATTTGTCGCCGGCTTTTACCAGACTAGTGATTCTATCAGATCCATCGGGTACATCGCTGCCCAGATAATAATCCTTGTTTTGATACTCCACCATCATTTTCACGTCCCTTATAGATCCAGCAGGCATTTTCACCTCCCCCTTCACCAAAACATTGACATTCTTTCCCATCATACTTCTGGAAAATTCAATCTTCGTTTTAAAGTCTTCAGTCTTCATCCATGCCTCATGATCCGCCCTTGCCTTTTCGGTTTCAGGGGTCCATTTAACCTTTTGCCTGTATTTTACACTATCTTGTGGCTGAGGCGTAAGGGCTTTATAAGTGGTTTCTTCTGAATACTTTCCCATCGATGGTTTATCGATATAAGCTACGGAGAAGCTCCACAACAGTATTGACGATAATGGCAATGCTGTTAGATACGTTAACTTTTTCATATTTTTTGATTGATTAGTGAATAACATTTTAATACGCGCCTTTAATGGGCTTTTCACAAAACTGTGCACCAAAGGTGTGTTGTTCTTACGAACGGCTATGGTCAGTAATAAATTGGCATAGGAAGTATTTCCAATAATTGATGATGCCTCCTGGTCTGCTTCGTATTCATGTACCTGCTCCAATGACTGTGCATAGAGGTAAATCAATGGATTGAACCATAAAAACACTTTGCACACATTCACGAACAGTTTGTCGAGGGAATGAAGTCTGTTGGCGTGAACTGCTTCATGCTGAAGGATCACTGCAATTTCTTCTTCTTTCAGATCCTGCTGATCTACAAAAACATAATTTAGGAAAGAACAATTGGTAAAACCTGTTGGTTTATAGACAACCTTCAAACGGCCTACCCTCTTATTTACTTTAGTAATGTGTTTTAACAACTGTATCATCTGATAAACAAACAACACCAACATTGTTGCTGCGATCAGCCAGTAAACGACATTCGTAATCTCCTGCCAGCTGTATTCAGAAAAAAGAGAGTCTTCTGATACTGAATTTGGAACGCCTACTGGAGCAAATGATTCAACAGTCAACATTGGTATGTCCTGTGCCACTTCCTCCTGCACTTCTACCTGCCTTTCCAGTTCCAGCTGCAAAGCTGGAATAAGAAAACTAACAGCCAGAGCCGACAATAGGTAAAACCTATTGAAGCTAAAAAAAGTAAGCCTTTGTAAAAACAAATAATACAGCGCATAAAACAAGGCCATACAGGCACTTACTTTCAGCAGGTAGATTAGCCATTCCATTATTTCTCGTTTTTGTTGATGAGTGCTTTGAGTTCGGCGATGTCTGCTTCACTTAATGATTGTTCCTTTACCATAAAAGACAACAGGTTTGCCGGTGAGTTATCGAAATACCCGGAAAAGAGTTTAGAGAAAGTCGTGCGGGCATATTCTTCCTTACCGATTGCAGGATAATATTCATACGTCTTCCCATAAGCTTTATAGCTCAGGTATCCTTTTTTTTCTAAAAGTCTTACGATAGATGAAATGGTATTATACGGAGGCTTGGGTTCCTCATCCATTTCCTCAATGATGTCTTTCACAAATCCTTTCTGAAGCTTCCAGATGATTTGCATAATACGCTCTTCTGCTTTAGTTAATTCTTCCATAACATAAAGCTATAACTTATATTTCAGTTTTACAACTGTAAATTCAGTTAATGAACGTATTTACCAGTTTTAAAAGATTAAAATACTGATAGTCAGATAAATAATTTTAATACTTGATTTTAAAATGTTCTTTAGCCTGCCCCTTTCTAAAGTAAACCAGTCCGATCCAGAACAAGTCAACGGTCACAGTTACATCCGGATGGCTCTTAATTTCTTCCCAGGCCTCTTTCATGCCTTTACTCCAATAGATATCGTCAAATATCAGGAGCGAGCCTTCATGCACTTTTGGCAAACACCAGTTGAAGTAATCTATGGTAGCCTGCTTTCTGTGATTGCCGTCTATGTAAACGAAATCTAACCGGTCTGCCCTTTCAATGATTTCCGGAAAAAGCAAGTCAAAGTTCCCAACCTGCAACTCTACATTATCAAGATCAAGCTCCTGGAAGTTTTTATAAGCTACCTTTGCAGTTTGAGGGCACCCTTCTACTGTAATGACATCAGCATCGGGAACGGCTTTGGAAAGGTAAGCCGAGGTGATGCCCAGGCAGGTGCCGAGTTCGATGATATTTTTAGGATTGTTATCTTTTGCCAATCTATAAATCAGCTGCGCCAGTCTTGGGTTCTTCAGTGCATTCTTAGCAATTTGGCTCACCTTCTTAACCCTATTTTTATTCAGATGCGAACCTGCACCTAAATCGGTCACAGTGACCTCAGAATGGTCATTAAAAAGTTTTTTTCTTTGGGCTTCTATGCTTTTATAATCATTTTTAGGACTAAAATCGTAAATTACCTCATCCGTAAGTTTATAAACAAATGGGGAATGTGTACCATGTCTGCTTTTTGAGGTAAAGCGATGTTTCAGATAATCACTGATAAAGTTAAAAATCATAACCGCAAAAATAGGCATTCAAATTTGTATGTTTAATGGAAAACGTTAAAGAAATAAGCGCTTTAGTAAAATTACTTGATGATCCGGATCAGGAAATCTACCAGCATGTGGAAGGGCGTCTCCTTGAGTATGGTAATGAAGTCATCGATTACCTGGAAAATGCCTGGGAACAATCGCTGGACTCATTACTTCAGCAGCGCATTGAAAACATAGTCCATAAGATACAATTCACCAATGTAAAGGAAGACCTCAATTTATGGTACCAAAGCGGTGCGTTTGACCTGCTGCAGGGTGCACTTGTTGTCAACCGCTACCAGTACCCTGACCTCGACGAAGAAAAGATCATTCTTCAGATCGAAGAAATCAAACGGGAAATTTGGCTTGGACTACAATATGAAATGAGTTCTATTGAGAAAATTAAACTCATCAACCATGTGTTCTATAACATTTATGGTTTCAGCGGAAATACCAAGAATCACCACGACCCTCAAAATTCATACATCAATCAGGTCATTGAGAGCAAAAAAGGCAACCAGATCTCATTAGCCATCATTTATGCTACCCTTGCTCAAAAACTGGACATCCCGGTTTACGGTGTCAATTTGCCCCAGCATTTCATTTTGGGTTATATTGATGAGAGCAAACGTGAAGAGCATGAATTTGGCGTATTGTTTTACATCAATGCCTTTAATAAGGGTGCCATCTTTGGCAAACATGATGTAGACCAGTTCCTGCGTCAGCTCAATCTTGATCCTATGCCTGGTTTCTATGCGCCTTGCAGCAATGTGGAAATCATCAGGCGTGTCATCCGCAATCTGATTTCTGCTTATGAAAACCTCGGCTCAAAAGAAAAGGTCGACGAACTGAAGCAATTGCAGGATATACTGATCAATACAGATTTATAGAAATTTATTGGCTTTCATCCAGTTGACCAGACGTTCAAACCAATCGTCTTTTGTCGTCTTATTGTTCAGTCCAAAGCCATGACCTCCACCCTGATAAAGGTGCATTTCGGCTTTTACCTTATTTTTAACAAGAGCCTGATTAAAAAGGATGCTATTTTCAACTGGTACGCCACCATCATCATTGGCATGCACCAGAAAAGTAGGTGGCGTATTCGTATTCACATGTTTCTCGTTAGAAAAATATTCCTTTTGTTCTGCCGTGCCGTTTTTACCGATCAGGTTGATTGCAGATCCCTGATGGGCAAAGGCACCAAAGGAGATCACCGGATAGATCAGGATAGAAAAATCCGGACGCAAGCTTAATTTTTCAACGTTGGGGATCTTTATATCATCGTAATGAACGGTAAGTGTAGACGCAAGATGTCCGCCTGCGGAAAACCCCATAATACCAATTTTGGAAGGGCTAAGGTTCCATCTGGCTGCATTTTTCCTGATTAAGTAAATGGCCTGCTCTGCGTCCATCATCGGCCCTATGGATTTATCGTCCATAATCGCATCACCAGGCAGACGGTACTTTAAGACAAATGCAGCCACACCAATTTCATTAAACCGTTTGGCTACATTAAAGCCCTCATGGTCGATAGCAAGTATGCCATAGCCTCCACCCGGACAAATGATCACGGCGGTGCCCGTTGCCTTTTCTTTGGCAGGCAAAAAAACGGTCAGGGTTGGCACAGATACTTTCGATGTTCTGGTGATGTGGTCTGCGCCAACAGGTGACTGCTCCACATAATCAGCAGGAGTGGTTTTTGATCCGGGAATCTTTCCCTCATAGAGTTTAACAATTTCCTGGGCCTCCAGACCTGTTGAAGATGTCAGTATCATGAGCAATGCTATAAAGTATTTCATTAAAACTCCATTAAGTATGCTTTTAAAAAGTCGTTGATGTCTCCATCCAGCACAGCCTGAGGATTTGAAGTCTGGTAATTGGTCCGGTGATCTTTCACCCTCCTGTCGTCCAGCACATAACTCCTGATCTGCGAACCCCATTCTATCTTTTTCTTACTGCCTTCTACCAAAGCCGTGGCTTCCATACGCTTGCGCATCTCAATCTCATAAAGCTGTGATTTCAGTAAGCGAATGGCATTTTCTTTATTCTGAAGCTGTGAGCGGGACTCCTGGTTCTTGATGATGATCCCCGAAGGTTTGTGGTACAGGCGAACTGCTGTTTCTACCTTATTTACGTTTTGTCCGCCGGCCCCACCTGAGCGAAAGGTCTCAAACTCTATTTCAGAAGGATTGACTTCGATTTCTATAGTGTCATCTACAAGGGGATAAACATAAACGGAAGCAAAAGAGGTATGCCTTCTTGCATTAGAATCAAACGGAGAGATCCTCACCAGTCGGTGCACTCCATTTTCTCCTTTCAAGTACCCATAAGCGAATTCACCGGAGATTTCGATCGTTACCGTTTTAATACCGGCAACCTCTCCCTCCTGGTAATCCTGTTCGGCTACCTTATAGCCATTTTTTTCTGCCCACATCAGGTACATGCGCATCAGCATATAAGCCCAGTCGCAACTTTCTGTACCTCCGGCACCTGCAGTGATCTGCATAACTGCTGGCAGCTGGTCTTCCTTGGTCTTGAGCATATTCTTAAGTTCAAGACTTTCAACCGCGTTTAGACACAAGTCAAACTGCTCCTTCATCTCTTCTTCTGTGGCGTCTCCGCTTTGCCAGAAGTCAAAAAGAACCTGGGTATCTTCCATCAGGCTATTGGCGTGCTGCCAGCCATCTGTCCACACCTTTTTGGAGTTGATTTCAGCAATATGTTTTTCGGCTTTCTTTGGGTCATCCCAAAAATTTGGCTGCAGGGTAAGTTCCTGCTCTATACGGATATCTTCTAAACGGTTTTCGACGTCAAAGATACCTCCTCAGCGACGCTACTCTGTCCCTTAAATCCTGAATTTGTTCTTTTGTCATAATCGCAAATATAGGATAAAAATGTAAAGTAAGTGAGGAGGAGGTACGGTAGGACTAACTAAATAATCCTTTTACTTTATCTATAATGCTATCATCTTTACCATCTCCATTTGCATCTGTTTTCTCGGTAAACATCCTGGTTACATCCGACAGGTCAAATTTACCATCATCACCGGAAACCTTACTCAATACATCCTGGATATTGAAAGAGCTGTCATTCGGATCATTGGTCTTTTTTATGAATTTATCTACTATGCCCGGCAAAACTGAAGCAGCAATGTTCTTGGCAGATTCAAGATTGATGCCCATTCCGGCCAGCTTCTCTGTGAGACCTGAAGAAGCCTGGTCTACAACTGCACTGCTATTGCCATTTTTAAAAGCATCTACCAATCCGGCAATATCACCCGACGCGAGCTTATCTTTCAATGCATCTATAATTGATCCTGAAGTAGCTTCGATTGCAGCTTCATTTTGTTCGTTAGGAACTGCGCTGTTATTTACAATCGCATCCTGTACATTTTCTTTTACAAGTTGTTTTAAATTTTCTATCATGGCTGATGTTTTAATGGTATTAAAATACCGTTTTATATATTAAATGTAATCAAAATAATTCCATTAAAAACAGGCCTGAAACCAGTTTATTTCAATGCATTTTATCAGTTAACTTACAGATGTATGTAGGAATTTATTTATCGTTATAAATATTTTCATTTGGATTTTATGAAATAAAATAAACCATTACATTTACAAAAACACTTAGATTATGCTTCCTACAGTAAACTTTACAGAAACCGCTGCCTATAAATATCTTGCTGATCATTTCATTAGCATCAATGAAAAAAACCTAAAGCAATTATTCCTTGAAGATGATGGGCGTTTTGAAAAATTCTCCCTGCTATTTGAAGATATTCTGGTAGACTATTCAAAGAACCGGATTGATGATACAACAATTGCACTGCTCATCCAGCTGGCAAGGGAATGTAAACTCGATGAGGCCATCAAAGCCATGTTCAGCGGAGACAAAATCAACCAGACTGAGGGCAGACAGGTACTGCATGTTGCGCTTAGAGAACCGGCAAATGGAGAGATCCTTGTTGACGGTAAAAATGTAGTAACTGATGTACACCAGGTGCTCGGCAAAATGGAGAAATTCAGTAATGCTATAATTTCAGGCAGCTGGAAAGGATATACAGGAAAACCGATCACAGACATCGTAAATATCGGCATCGGGGGATCAGATCTTGGCCCGGTAATGGTGACTGAGGCCTTAAAGGCTTATAAAAATCACCTGAATATGCATTTTGTGTCAAACATAGACGGCACGCACATTGCAGAAACGCTAAAACAGGTGGATCCTGAGACCACTTTGTTCCTCATTGCCTCCAAGACTTTTACTACTCAGGAAACTATGACCAATGCCAATACGGCGAGAACATGGTTCTTAGACAATGGTGCAAAGAAAGAAGACGTTGCGAAACATTTTGCGGCATTGTCTACCAATGCCAAAGATGTGTCTGCTTTTGGCATTGACACTGAAAATATGTTTGAGTTCTGGGACTGGGTAGGTGGCAGGTATTCGCTATGGAGTGCCATTGGACTGCCAATTGCATTGAGCATTGGCTTCGACAACTTCAAACAGCTTCTCGCAGGAGCTCATGCTGCTGATCAGCATTTTGAAACTGCTGAGTTTGAAATCAACATACCAGTTATCCTTGGACTTATCGGGGTCTGGTACATCAATTTCTTTAATGCAGAGACCCAGGCGATACTACCATATGACCAGTACATGCACCGTTTTGCTGCCTATTTTCAGCAGGGAGATATGGAAAGTAATGGTAAACATGTAGATCGCAATGGCAACGATGTAAGCTATGAGACAGGCCCTATCATTTGGGGAGAGCCCGGAACCAACGGACAGCATGCCTTTTATCAACTGATCCATCAGGGTACCCGCCTGATTCCTTGCGACTTCATTGCACCGGCACAGAGTCTGAACCCTATTGGTGACCATCATCCTATCTTGTTGTCCAACTTCTTTGCGCAGACAGAAGCGCTCATGAACGGCAAAACAAAAGAACAGGTTGTCGAAGAGCTTAAAAAGGATGGGAAAACAGCTGAAGAGATCGAGAAACTGGCACCGTTTAAAGTATTTGAAGGAAACAGGCCGACCAATTCCATTTTACTTAAGAAGGTTACTCCTTTTAGCTTAGGTAGTCTGATTGCCTTTTATGAGCATAAAATCTTCGTACAGGGTATCATCTGGAATATATTCAGCTTCGATCAGTGGGGCGTAGAACTTGGCAAACAACTGGCAAAAAGCATCCTCCCTGAATTGGAAGGTGAACAGGAAGTTTCGTCTCATGACGGCTCTACAAATGGCTTGATCAACCAATATAAAGCCTGGAGATAACACTTTAATATGACACAGCTAAGCGTTTTCTCATTAAACCTTTTATAGATTACTTTGTTCTAACTCCGTAGTATAACAGCTTTTATACGTATATTTAGGATAAATCAATTATATAAAATCAATAATGATGAAAACGCTTAAAAATCTTTTAATCCTTGCAGTTGTATTTACAACGATGCAAGCATCAGCTCAGACAGACAAAGAAACGACTGCAAGACTGGTAAATGCTAAAACTCTTAAATTTAATGCGACGAGCGCTCAGCCACTTGCTGTTGCGGATTTAAATGCGGTATTGAGTAAAATGCCGGGCGGCTTAGGCGGAGGTGGCTCTATCCAGCTGAGTGGATCATCATATGACCTCAAAATCGATAAAGATAGCGTGGAAGCTTATCTTCCTTATTTTGGCAGGGCTTATACTGCTAATCTCGACCCCAATGATTCAGGGATCAAATTCAAGTCTAAAAACTTCACTTATAAAAGTGAACAAAAGAAAAAGGGCAGTTGGTTAATCACCATAAAACCTAAGGACACTAAGGATGCACAGGAACTGTCGCTAACTATAGGAGCCAACGGATATGCTTTTTTGAATGTTACCAGTAACAATAGACAATCCATTTCCTACATGGGGTACATCAGCGACCCTGCTGATAAGAAATAGGCATAAAAAAAGCCCGGTTTTTTAAGACCGGGCTTTTTTATGCCTATTTCTTCGAAACCAATGAAATCTCAAACAGTTTAGGCCATTTTTTACCAGTAACGAATAGTCGTTTCCCTTGTTTGTCCCAAGCAATTCCATTGAGTACATTATTACTGATATCCTCTTCTGTTTTAAAGTACCCATCTTCCAGTAAACCAGAGAGATCAATTTTCTTTTCTACAATACCAGATGAAGGATCTATAACCACCAGGTAGTTTTTCGTATAAATATTCGCATAGATCTTACCATCTATATATTCCAGCTCATTGATAGAGTCTACCATACCCTCGTTGTCGTATACATCAATAGCGTGCTGATCTTTATAGGTGTCTTTATCCATGAAATACAACCTGTTGCTACCATCGCTCATGATTAGCTGCTTACCATCATAGCACAATCCCCACCCGTCTCTGCTCGTCTGATAAGGAAATGTACTCAATTGTTTAAAAGTTTTGGCATCATACACCATCCCCATATTTGCCTTGTAGGTCAACATCACGATCTTATCCCCAACAAGTGTTGACCCTTCTCCAAAATACTGTTTATCCAGGTCTGTCCGCTGTAAAGCTTTACCTGAAGCAATGTCTACCCACCTCAACGTCGAATGCCCCTCCCGTCCGGTACTTTCCAATAGCCTGCCATTGTGGTATTCTAATCCCTGGGTATAAGAGCTCGTATCGTGAGAATAAGTCTTAATGATCTTATAGCCATATAATTCCGGTTTTACATTTGACCTCAGCTCAATATTTGTTGTCAATGTATCCTTTTTATCTTCAGTCTCTACAATTGCAGTTATCAGTTTAATCCCTACTGACTGTCCTGTAGTTTTGATCATTACAGCATCAGCATTATTTTTAGTGATAACAACCTTTCCGTCTAACAGATAGGTAGCAGAAGTAATATTGGCGTCCTTGGGAACATCTAGTTCCACTTTAATATCTTCTCCAAGGCTTAAGCTCTGATATTGCTCGGGAAATTTAAAACCTATAGCTGAACTGCCAGCCTGATCTTTACAAGAGCTGATAAAAAGAATGCTAAGCAATAAGCATAGCACAGAAACTAATTGAGTGATTTTTTTAACTTGGCCAGAATGCATCTTCTATATGATTAATTTTATAAAGGTGTTTATTTTCAAAAACAATTGCAATAATATCGTAACGAATCTCTCCCTGGTGACCACTCATCTCTATATATGCTTCCGCAGCATACTCAAGCTGTCTTTCCTTTTTAATATTTACAAAATCTTCAGGTTCTCCATAATCTGTCGAACTGCGTGTCTTTACTTCTACAAAAATGATTGTCCCATTATGATTAGCAATAACGTCTACTTCAGCTCTTCCGTATGCCCAGTTTAGGTTTAAGATGCGGTATCCAATGTTTTCTAAATAGTCTTTCGCGATTTCCTCGCCCCGTCTGCCCAGATCATTGTGACTTGCCATCTTACTTTAATATAACTGAGCCTAAAAATTTAGATATTTCCTTTTCTACTCCTTTGATAAAAGAGTAGCGTTGCATCAGGATCTCCTGATTAACAGGATCACTTTCTGTCTTTATTTCCTGCAGGATATCGAGTAGCATCCTGTCAACCTTACGTTTCTTAAGGTGGAATATACCCCCCAGAATTGTCGCCTTAAGGTTTACCGTTTCATCACGTACATAGATCTGGTGTTTGTTGTACCAGTTTTCACTCAGGGTGTGAGGAGATGTAGACAGCGTTATGGCTAGATTGGCAATTTCCCTGTCTTCGCCTTTAATGAACTGGCTCGCAACAGGCAAATGCCCATTTTCTATCTCATCCCTGTAAGTATCAATGATTCGTTTGCACAATTTATCTTCAAAGCTTACATCAGAAAGGTTTTGCATGATAAATGAACCGATATACATGTTATCGATCTTATCCCAATTCACCAGCTCATGGCCAAAAGCCAGTAATAACCGGACAATTTCCTGTTCCTGAATCTCGTCAGTATCCGGAGCATTGGATTCCGGCTCTAAACCGGCAAGCGGGTCAGGATTTTCGAATAAATTATCCGGTGGGCCATCCTGATAGGGGTCTGTCTGCTGATATTGGTTTTGCTGGGCGTTATTATTGTTATTGCTTGCTTTCTTAAACTTCGCCGCTCGTATTTTGTTCAGTTCTGAAAGCAGAATACGTTCTTCCAGCTGCAGCAAACCGCTGCATTCTCTAATGAAGACCGCAGCTTTGATATCGTCAGGTATTTTGGCGATACTCTCTACAATGTCCCTGATGATACCTGCCCGCTTTATCGGATCTGTACCTGCCTCTTTAAGCAGTATTTCTGCTTTATAAAGGATAAAATCCTTGCGGGCATTCTCTATGTAATTTTTAAATTCTCCTGCCCCTACATGGTGCATGTAAGAATCCGGGTCATGCCCATCCGGGAAAGACACTACCTTCACGTTTAGTCCTTCTTCAAGGATCATATCCAGACCACGCAAAGAAGCCTTTATCCCCGCGGCATCTCCATCATAAAGTATGGTTACATTCTCTGTAAAACGTCCGATAAGCCTGATCTGCTCTGTGGTCAATGAAGTTCCGGAAGAAGCTACTACATTCTCAATACCCGCCTGATGTACAGCCAGCACATCCGCATAACCTTCTACCAGGTAGCAGTTGTCAAATTCTCTTATGGCTTTCTTCGCATGGAATAAACCATATAGTACATTCGACTTATGATAAATATCACTTTCCGGAGAGTTGACATACTTCGGAACATTCTTATCTGTTTTTAACGTGCGCCCGCCAAATCCAATAATCCTTCCTGTAAAGTTATGGATCGGGAACATGACCCTGCCCCTAAACCGGTCGTACAACTTACCTTTTTCATTCCTGATGGCAAGACCGGTCTTTTCAAGATATTCTTCCTTATGACCACCAGCAACGGCACTCTGAATCAGTGCGTCCCATACATCCGGGGAGTAGCCAAGCTGAAACTTCTTGACGATGTCTTCTCTAAAGCCTCTTTCCTTAAAATAGCTTAAGCCAATGGCACGGCCCTGTTCGCCTGTCCACAGCTCATTGGCAAAGTAATTGGCTGCGTACTCTGAAACGATATATAAACTCTCCCTTGCATTCTGGGCTTCAATATTCTGAGGTGATTGTACAATTTCTTCAACTTCGATATTGTACTTATTTGCCAGGAATTTTAATGCTTCAGGATAGGAATATTTTTCATGGTCCATGATAAAATGGACAGAATCCCCTCCTTTGCCGCAACCAAAGCACTTGTAAATACCCTTGGCGACAGAAACGTGAAAAGATGGTGTTTTTTCATTATGGAAAGGGCAGTTACCAATTAAACTGGTACCGCGCTTTTTCAGGGATACAAAATCACCTACTACCTCCTCAATACGGGCGGTATCCATGATTTTATTTATGGTATCCTGATTAATCATTTTCTATCTGCGAAGTTAGGGAATTACTTTCCTTTTCCAAGGTGATAGTCCTTATGAAGAACTAAAAAACTGGCACGTTCTTCCTTTTTAAAAGGGTAATCCCAATTGCCCTGATAAGTGATCTTTGTAGGAAGTTTTTCTCCCTCAAAATAACTCGTTTCGATATTCATCTGCACATCAAAGTCAAACAGCATATTGCTGTACTTCATGTCTACGTACCTGCCAAGAATCTCAAAGTTCCGTTTATCAAAAATGGTGGTAAGCTCTTTAATCATTAAACCGTCTTTAGTACCACTGCTCAGGTCTTGCTTCATGGTTACTTTAAAACGGTAGACCGGGATGGAATCCAAATAAGTACCGCTGTGGTAAGCATAATCATAATACTGACGCATATTAGCCGTAAAGATCTGAGTCTTGCTTCCTATAAAAGGCAATCCTTTAATAGGCCTTCCAGGCGCAAAGATCAATGTTTTTAACTTGTCTTTATAGCTCTGATTAGAATCCTCCGCTTTACCTGAAATCATCGGGCCTTCGGCTACAAAGTCGGTCTGATAGGCATTCATAAAGATATAATCAAACATTTCAATGGTATAAAGCTGGTATTTACCATTCTTCTTATAGACATGCCCGGTATCCTGCTTTACCAGGTATTGAATTTTATTAGGACCCGAATTACTGTGTTTGATCTTACGGTAAATCCGTCCATCTACCTTGTTCTTTTTATTATAGGTATAAATTCTGTTCTCAGCAATGAAGTCATACTTCTTCATATTCCTGAATGCCTGATAAAAGCTATTGTCCGTAATGATCGCATTGATAAATTTCTCTACACCCAGCTTTTCGGCCTTGATATTGATCACAGAGTCCAGTTGAATGGTCTTTAGTGTATCAGGATTGAAACGGTTAATCTCCTGGGCAGAGGCTTTCAGAAAACCCATCATCAAAACCGCCAGTAAAAATCCTCTTCTCATTAATTACCCAATTGCTTAAGCGTAATGTAAGCCATCAAACCTGTAGAGGTTTTCAATGCATCTTCATCAATATCGAAATTCGGTGTATGCACAGAATATGTGGTCCCTTTTTCTTTATTTCCTGTTCCCAATCTATAAAAACAGGCATTGGTCACCTGCGAATAATAAGCAAAATCTTCCGCTGCCATCCATATGTCCAGATCAAGTACATTTTCTTTACCAAGATAATCTTCCGCAAAAGCACGTGCATTCTCTGTCAGCTTTGGTTCATTGATCAGGTAAGGATAGCCATCCATAATCCTGAAGTCACAGCTACCACCCATACTTTCAGCAATACCTTCCGCCATTTTCTTCATGAGACGCTTCGCTTCCTTACGCCATTCTTCGTTCAGCGTTCTGAAGGTACCCTCTATTTTCACCTCATTAGGAATAATATTCGTAGCCCCATTGGCCTGTACTTTCCCAAAAGAAAGTACCGATGGAAGTCGCGGATCAGCATTTCTGCTTACAATCTGCTGTAATGCAATGATGATATGGGAAGCAATCAGAACAGGATCTATATTTTGATGTGGCTGTGCGCCATGTCCGCCTTTTCCATGTACGGTCACATATAATTCATCTGTGGAAGCCATATAAATTCCGGAACGGAAACCTACTTTACCTGTTTCAATTAAAGGCATTACATGCTGGCCAACGATCGCTTCCGGTTTAGGATTTTCAAGCACCCCTTCTTTGATCATGATACTCGCACCTCCCGGCAACAGCTCCTCCGCAGGTTGAAATATCAGTTTCACTGTACCTGCAAACTCTGCTTTTAAGCTATTCAGAATATATGCTGTCCCCAATAATGAAGAACTGTGTACATCATGTCCGCAAGCATGCATGACACCTGCATTCTTAGAGGCATAAGGTTTTTCATTAGCTTCCAATATCGGCAAAGCGTCCATATCTGCACGCAAGGCAATCACCTTATCCGAAGGAATACCTCCTGTGATCAAACCTACAACTCCTGTATTCGCCATATCTGAAAAAGGAATACCCCATTCCGTCAGGTGTTTCTTGATATAGGCTGAAGTTTCAAATTCATGAAATGAAAGTTCTGGATTTGCGTGTATATGCTGACGGTAGCCAACTACCTTTTCAAAAATATCGTTAGAAATTGCTTGTATTTTATCTTTATTGATCATTGTTGTAATCTAAATTGGGTGCATTAATCTTTTCCCTGAAAATAAATAGCGTTGGAAAGTTAGGTCTAAGCTCGTTGATTAAACGCTGAGCTTCCAACCTTGTTCTAAAATCACCGACCCTTAAATAATAATTGGGTTCCTTGTAAGTAATATAGGTATTTAAAGTTGGATACAGCGCGCTGAATTTCGACTGTTCATTATAAACCTGCCGCCGGTCGGACCCGTAAAATATCTGAACCCGGTATCCCATATTGGAAACTATAGCTGCTGGCTTTGTTACGGCTGTTCCCGTCGCCGGACTACTGGTATTTAATGCGATTCGTTTTGCAATAAGGCTGTCGATCATAGGGTCTTTAATCACAGTGACTACACCCCTGGCCTGAGCAAACAGACCAACAGAAAGACAAGAAAGAATAACAGTAAATAACAATTTCATGAATAAGGCTTAAAAAAAGAATGCCGACTTTTTTACAAAAATCGGCATTCTATATGTTTATTACAAATTACAATCCTGCGCCGTGACAGTTTTTGTATTTTTTGCCGCTTCCGCATGGACAAGGCTCGTTTCTTCCGATCACCACATCCTTACGGATAGGTTGCTGAGGAACTTGCTCACGTGTATCTTCCATCTCCGGCATACCAGTGCTGCTCGACTGTGCAAATTCAGGCTTAGACATCTTTAATCTGCTCGGTGCAGGTCTTGGAGCCTGAGCCTCTCTCACATCATTCGGATCCGTTTGTACTGGAATTCCGCCTTTATACAGGAAGCTGACCACTTCTTTATTTACGGCGTTCAACATGTTTTTAAACAAGTTAAATGCTTCCATTTTATAAATGATCAATGGATCTTTCTGCTCATAAACAGCATTCTGAACCGACTGCTTCAACTCATCCATCTCACGCAAATGCTCTTTCCATGATTCGTCGATCAATGCAAGTACGATTGTCTTCTCAAAGGACTTGGTCACTTCGCGACCATTGTTTTCAATTGCTTTTCTCAAACTTACAGGAACCTGTACGTGACGGATACCATCTGTAAAAGGAACAATGATTTGTTCGATCTGCTCTCCTCTCTCCTCAAATACCTGCTTCAATACGGGCATCGCCTGGTTGATGATCACATCCGACTTTCTTTCGTAGAATGCGCTCACTTCCTCAAACAACTTATCAGTTAAGTGATGAACTCCTTTTGAATTGAATTCATGCTCATCAATTGTCGTATCTGCAGAGAAGTTTTTGATGACCTCAAGTTTAAAGCCTTCAAAATTGCTGGCTTCCTTGTATTCTGTTACAATATCCTCAGCTACGTCAAACACCATATTGCTCATGTCTACATCCAGACGCTCGCCAAACAAGGCATTTCTACGTTTCGCATAGATTACAGAACGCTGTGAGTTCATCACGTCATCATATTCCAATAAACGCTTACGAATACCGAAGTTATTCTCTTCCACTTTTTTCTGTGCGCGCTCTATAGATTTGGTAATCATGGAATGCTGAATTACTTCACCATCCTCAATACCCATTCTTACCATGATGTTAGAGATTCTTTCAGAACCAAATAACCTCATTAAGTTATCTTCCAATGAAACGAA
The DNA here is from genome assembly GCF_032678645.1 of Pedobacter frigoris. GTDB lineage: Bacteria > Bacteroidota > Bacteroidia > Sphingobacteriales > Sphingobacteriaceae > Pedobacter > Pedobacter frigoris_A. Next base: position 229,175 of record NZ_JAVTSP010000004.1, on the reverse strand, counting down.
AAACTGAGATGAACCCGGATCTCCCTGACGACCTGCACGACCACGCAACTGTCTGTCTACACGACGCGACTCATGACGTTCTGTACCTACGATCGCTAAACCACCAGCATCTTTAACGCCTGGGCCTAACTTAATATCCGTACCACGACCAGCCATGTTGGTTGCAATGGTTACTTGTCCTGCCTGACCAGCTTCAGCTACAATGTCTGCCTCTTTCTGGTGCATCTTCGCATTCAATACATTGTGTTTGATTCCACGAAGCTTAAGCATACGGCTCAGCAATTCAGAGATCTCTACTGAAGTCGTACCTACCAGTACCGGTCTGCCAGCTTCAGTTAACTTCACAATCTCCTCCGCTACCGCATTATATTTCTCACGAACTGTACGGTATACATAATCCTGCTGATCTTTTCTTGAAATCACCCTGTTGGTAGGAATTTCAACTACGTCCAGTTTATAGATAGACCAGAACTCGCCAGCTTCAGTGGTTGCTGTACCCGTCATACCGCAAAGTTTGTGGTACATACGGAAGAAATTCTGCAACGTAACCGTAGCATAAGTTTGTGAAGCATCTTCTACTTTCACATTCTCTTTTGCCTCAATCGCCTGGTGTAACCCGTCAGAATAGCGACGACCATCCATGATACGACCCGTCTGCTCATCTACAATCTTGATCTTACCTTCGTCAATGATGTATTCCACATCAATTTCAAACAAAGTATAAGCTTTCAACAATTGGTTCACCGAGTGGATACGTTCTGCTTTGATAGAATAATCACGCATCAGGGCATCCTTCTGCGCAATTTTCTCTTCTGCTGACAATGCCGATTTTTCAATCTCAGCAATTTCAGTACCCACGTCAGGAAGTACGAAGAAATTATGGTCTTCACCGGATTTGGTGATCAGTTCAATACCTTTCTCAGTAAGCTCTACCTGGTTATTTTTTTCGTCAATATGGAAGAACAGTTCTGAATCAACTTTAGGCATGTTCTTCGACTGATCAGCCATGTAGTGATTTTCAGTTTTCAATAAAGTCTGCTTAACACTTCCTTCACTTAAAAACTTGATCAACGCCTTATTTTTTGGCAAACCACGGTGGGCACGTAATAATGCCAAACCACCTTCGCCTTCTTCAGGCCCCGCCTTACCATCATTGATTAATTTTTTCGCTTCATTTAAAGCTTTGCTTACATAATCTTTCTGAGCAGTAACCAAACGTTCAATACGTGGTTTCAACTCATGGAATTCATGCTGATCTCCAAAAGGAACCGGTCCTGAAATGATCAAAGGTGTACGGGCATCATCAATCAATACTGAATCGACCTCATCCACCATTGCAAAGTGCAGTTTGCGTTGTACCAGCTGATCCGGAGTCTGCGACATGTTGTCACGCAGATAATCGAAACCAAATTCATTGTTCGTACCATAAGTAATATCTGCCAGGTAAGCATCTCTGCGCTCCTGAGAGTTCGGTTCGTGCTTATCAATACAGTCTACCTTAATACCGTGGAATTCAAATAGAGGACCATTCCACTCAGAGTCACGTCGTGCCAGGTAATCATTCACCGTTACGATATGTACGCCTTGTCCGGCCAGTGCATTCAAATAAGCAGGCAATGTACTTACTAAGGTTTTACCCTCACCCGTAGCCATCTCAGCAATTTTACCGCTGTGCAATACCATACCACCGATCAGCTGTACGTCGTAATGTACCATATTCCAAATCACCTCTGTACCTGCAGCATCCCATCTGTTTGCCCAAAGTGCTTTATCACCTTGAATCGTTACATTCTTCTTACGTGCAGCGTAGTCCCTGTCAAACTGCGTAGCAGTAACTTCCAGGAATTCATTTTCAGAAAGACGTCTTGACGTTTCTTTTACTACTGCAAAAGCAGCTGGTAAAATCTCCAGTAAAACTACTTCCAGTTCTTTATCACGGTCTTTACCTAAAGCATCGATCTGGTCATAGATGGCTGTTTTTTCAGTCAATGACAATTCCTGGTTTTCAGCATCAGCTTTCAATCCATTGATTTTTGCATCAATTTCGGCAAGGGCTTTTGCAATTACATCTTTAAAATAAACTGTTTTATTACGCAATTCATCATTGCTCAAAGCTGAGAGCTTTGCGTATTCTTCGTTGATCTTGACTACTATAGGCTGAAGCGCCTTAATATCTCTTTCTGATTTGCTTCCAAATATCTTGGCTAAAAATCCTAACATGTTTTATGTTTGTGTTTTATGATTATTCTTTAATTAATTGTGTGATTTCAAATTACAACAACCAGACCAATGGACTATTCAGCCACATTGTCAGCAATATTATATTTAAAATGAATGAATAACGAGCTACCTAGGGACTGTTGTTTTTTGGTTGCGCTCTTATAGTGAGGTCTGCAATGACATTATTGTACGCCCTGTATTCAGGTACGCGAAGTTCAAAAGACACACCTATTGAAGTCAGTTCACTATACGTCAGAAAAAACGGATGATCCTGATCATCAACCTGGTTAGCACCTACTTCAGCAGAATTTATGCTGATCTGGTGCTTGTTGCAATAGCGGTCCGTCAATATCCTTAGCCCTTCCACCCTTTCAGCTTTTGCCAAATGGGTAAGACTAAAAAATACCAGCGATAACGTAACTATGTGTCTCATGCAGGGGGCAAATCTAATTTTAATCTTTTACATACAGAAATTTAAACGTACTGACATACTGAATTTTGTAAAGCTTATATTTCAACTTAGGCTATAATAATATTGCTAAAGCGGTATATTTGCCGGCATAGACCAACAATTAAATCATATTTTACAATGAATATTTTAATACTAGGATCAGGAGGAAGAGAAAGTGCTTTTGCCTGGAAAATCAGCCAGTCAGCCCTTTGCTCAAAACTATTTATTGCTCCAGGTAACGGAGGAACAGGCGCTTACGGTAAAAACGTACTCCTTAACCCCAACGATTTTGAAGCGGTAAAAACACTCGTATTAAAAGAAAATATTGAACTGGTTGTCGTTGGTCCGGAAGAACCGTTGGTAAATGGAATCCACGATTTTTTCATAAATGATGAAGCATTATTGCACATCCCTGTAATTGGCCCTAAAAAAGAAGGCGCAATCCTGGAAGGCAGTAAAGATTTCTCTAAACAATTTATGGCACGTCATGGCATCCCTACACCTGGTTCGGAGTCATTCACTAACGAAACTTTAACTGAAGGACTTGCTTATCTGGAAAAGCATAGTCTCCCGATCGTACTTAAAGCCGACGGTCTGGCCGCAGGAAAAGGTGTACTGATTTGTCAGACTGTAGCTGAGGCGCAGGAAGAACTAAAGCTGATGCTGGGCGGCAAATTCGGAACAGCAGGTTCTCTTGTTGTGGTAGAAGAATACCTGAATGGCATCGAGCTTTCTGTATTCGTACTTACAGACGGAGAGAACTATGTAATTCTTCCTGAAGCTAAAGATTACAAGAAAATCGGACAGGGTGATAGCGGGTTAAATACCGGAGGAATGGGTTCTGTATCTCCTGTACCTTTTGCCGATAAAAAATTCCTTGATGAGGTAGAGCAAAGCATCATCATCCCAACAATAAAGGGGTTAAAAAAGGACAACATAGACTATTCTGGTTTTATCTTCTTTGGTCTATTTAAAGTTGGCGACAAACCAATGATCATAGAATACAACTGCCGTATGGGTGATCCGGAAACTGAAAGTGTCATTCCGCGTATTGAGAATGATCTTGTAGAGCTCTTCGTTGCTACTTCCAAAAAGAAACTGAAAGATTATCAACTGAAGATCAGCGACAAGAATGCTGCAACCGTGATGATTGTAGCCGGAGGGTATCCTGGCGAATATGAAAAAGGCAAAAGCATTACCGGTATTGATAATGTTCGCCAATCGGTGGTATTTCATGCAGGCACAGCATTGGAAGGTGGTGTTGTAAAAACAAACGGTGGCCGTGTAATCGCTGTAACAAGTTTGCAGGACAATCAGTTTGAAGCGCTGCAATCTGCGACAGCAGATGCTGCACGCATCTATTTTGATGGCAAATACTTTAGAGAAGACATCGGATTTGATCTAGTATAAAATTTCAGGACCTAATAGAGCGAATGTAGATATGCACTCTATTAGGTCCTGATTCATCAGCTTCAATTGCCAACAGTACCTGTCTCAACTTTTCCGGCCCGCTTATAATTGGCCATAATCACTCCTTTCGGTGTAACAAGACTCTCCGCTAATGTGAATGCTGCGGGAATCGCTTCACTGTCAAATAACCTTTTTCCTTCACCAAGAAGCACCGGGTGAATATTGAGCCAAAATTCATCCACTAAATCATGCTTCAGTAGAAGCTGGACAAGCTCGCTGCTACCCCAGACTTTAAGGTCAGAACCTTCCGAATTTTTGAGCTTTTCAATATCTGCCACGCTTGTCAGGAACACGCTGTTTTCCCAATCTGATTTATCGACGGTATTGGATATGACGTACTTTGTAACCTCATTTACACCAGGCCACTGGCTCGCATGTTCCGGCCAGAAAGACGCAAAGATTTCAAATGTTTTCCTGCCGAGAAGAAGATCTGCAGGTTCCATCTGTTTTTGCATTAGCTTACCAGAAACTTCATCATCATAGGGAGCAGTCCAACCGCCATATTTAAAACCTCCGGATGTATCTTCCTCAGGGCCACCGGGTGCCTGCATCACTCCGTCTAAAGTAATAAATGATAAAACAATTATTTTTCTCATATCATTGATATTTTATTATGATATAAATCTAGCAAACAAACACCATGTTATTGAAGTGCAAGTGCGACAATCATAATGGGTAAATGCGACAAACCATTTTTAGTCGTCATCCTACGAACACACAACGAAAGTACGCCAAAGACAACTGGATCTCTCCTATTGTCGAGATAATGACCCTTATACATAAAAAAAATGTCCCGAACTTATCGTTCGGGACATTTCCTCATTCTGCATTGCCTCTGCAGGCCCTGCGGAAAGTTATATTATTTAGAACCTTGTCCTAATAATTCAGCAAGCTTAGCTTCCAGTTTCTCGCCTCTAAGGTTTTTACCTACGATTTTTCCAGAAGGATCAATCAGGTAATTGGCAGGGATACCACGTACACCATACATTTTAGATGCCGCATTGTCCCAGAATTTAAGGTCTGATACATGAGTCCAGGTTAATCCGTCTTTTTCGATAGCAGCTAACCAGTCAGCTTTTTTACCTGGCTGATCCAAAGAAACACCAAGAACTGTAAAGTTTTTGTCTTTATATGTGTTGTATGCTTTTACCACATTTGGATTTTCCTGACGGCATGGTCCACACCATGAAGCCCAGAAATCAAGCAATACGTATTTTCCACGGAAATCAGATAACTTAACCGGTTTGTCGTTTACATCGTTTTGTGTAAAGTCCATAGCAATCTGACCGATTGCAGTTTTTTTACCTGCATCGATTTGCTGAGCTATACCTTTTCCAACTTCTGTTGCTTTTACAGCAGCAGAGAACTTATTGAATTCTGATTCTGTTCCAGCCGGGTCACCATCAAGATCCATAATGCTTCTGAAAGCTACTAAACCTACATAAGAATCACGGTTGGTCATGTAGAATTGTTTGTTGATGTCATCCAGTTCTTTTCTGTTAGCTTCATCACGAGCCAATACAGTTTTCATGTAAGCCTCATCTTTACGTGCATCAGGCCCTTTAGCGCGAAATTCAGCCATCAAAGCAGTACCCTTTGCATTAGCAGATTTTGTCAATGCTTTGTATTTTTCATTGTCATCATTTACAGGTGAGTTTTTCACTGTACCGAATTTTACAGAATCTGTAGTGGAAACAAGGTTCATTACCTTTGGTTCAAGATAAATCGAAACCACATCAGGTTTAGCTGGTTTTGAAGGATCTGCAGCAACACCCTGACGCTTCACGCTTAGGTTTGCAGCAGTAACTCCTGCTAAAGGACCTGTAAATGTAAAATTACCTGCAGTTACAGTAGCAGAGTCTGTAACTCTTGCACCGTTATTTGCATAGCTTAAGTAAGCCTTAGCCGGAGTTTTTAATCCAGCAACTTTACCATTTAAGGTAAATTTGCTTTGTGCCATAGTTGCAGCAGGTAATAGGCATACCGCTGCGATTAATAGTTTTTTCATCGTTTTTCTACTTATTTTAAGTTAATAGACCTGATTTTCTTCAATAGGTTTAACATTCAGGTTTTTTATTGGGAGTAAATGTATGAACTGAACAATTAATAAAACGTAAAATTGATTGTAAAATTATAGTAGCTTTTGGAAAGTTCGCCACCACAAATCAGGCATTTCTCCGTTTACAGCGGTCGTATAATCTTCATAACGGCATGGCACCAAATGGAAGCGCTCATTTTTTGAGATTCCTGTAGGATATGGCACCTGCATCCACCAACGGTCTGATTTTTTGCTTTTTACAAACAGCAGTTCTCCTGTACCATCATTAAGGCTGGCCCGGTAAATTAAATATTGCGATTTAGGCGTAAGCGGGAAATCCTTTTTACGGTTGTAATACCCATCTATAAAATACCAGACCATTTGCGCCAGCAGCATGGCAGTTTGACCATTGCGGTCAAAAGCAGGATTAAATTCATAGAACCCAATCGAAGTAAGCTTATCGCTCATTCCTGCATATCTCGAAATGCGACAGGCCTGCTCTCCGTAAAAGCCGTTGGGACCTGCATTTGAATTGGCGCCTGCATCTGAAGAGCGAATGGCTCCGATATCAAAGCTGATCATATTCGCATTGCGGATAATAGGCTCCGTTAAAGAAATATCATCGGCAAATTCTCCCAGTCTGTGTACATCAAAATACAGTTTGCTCATGACCTTCAGACTATCCTGATTTACATAATAGGTCTGGTATCCGATGTTGCTGAAATTGAATAAATAGTTGGGCTGATGTAAAAGTATTTTATTCAGATAGGTATCTGACTTGGCCGCCAATCCTTCCTGATCGTCCTCATCCAGGTCAAATTTATGGTCTATGACTACCAGGTCTACTTTTTGTTCTAGTTCCTCATAAGCAAGGTACTGCGCATAGGTAATGTCTTGTCCGCCGCCAATGATCACAGGTACGACATTAAGCTTCACGAGCTCTGCTACGACCATTTTCACCGCAACATAAGTATCGGAGATGGAGGCTCCAGCCCTGATATTGCCCAGGTCAATGATCCTGGTCGTGTAGGGCCCCTCATTTAAAGTGTAAAACTGCGACCTAAAGTAATCGGGAGCTAGTGCACAGCCTTCATTATTAACCGCAGCGCGGTCATCCTGCACACCAAAAATGGCAATATCATAAGCGTTTTCGTCAAGTTCAGGAAATTTATCGACAAAAAAAGTAGTCTTTAAACCGAGCTGACTGGTATAAAAACCTGCTTTTGGGGTAAACTTGTCTGGACTTAAAGGTGAAAAAAAATCTGATAAAGACATATTGCACTATAAATGTATGGCATCAAATATCTATTTTTGAGAGCATATTTTAATGAACATCCTAAAAAAAATGAACCGTCCTTGTTTTAAATATTTTTTAAACATGGTAAGCTCCATCTGACAAATGAGAGAAAAAAAACAAACAGATGAAATGATATTGGTTACCGGTGCTACTGGATTTTTAGGAGCAGAATTAATACATCAGTTAACTGAACAAGGTTTAAAGGTAAGGGGACTAAAGCGGGAACATTCAGTCTTACCTTCTTTAATAAAGGACAACAGCCTGGTAGAATGGGTTGTTGCAGATATTAACGACCTTTCTGCTCTGGACGATGCCTTTGAAGGAATCAGTCAGGTATATCATTGTGCGGCACTGGTTTCATTCAACCCGAAAGACAAAACAAAGCTTTTAAAGATCAACATCGAAGGCACCAGCAATGTGGTAAACCTTTGTGTAGAACACAACGCACGGCTGGTACACGTAAGTTCTGTAGCCGCACTGGGAAATCCCAAAAAAGGCGCCTCCCTGATCACTGAAAAGGATTTCTGGGAATATGACCCCAAAGCACACAGTTATGCCATTTCTAAATACGAAGGGGAAATGGAAGTCTGGCGCGGCATAGCTGAAGGCCTGGATGCGGTGATCGTAAACCCCTCAGTGATTATTGGCCCCGGTGCCGGGTTTGAGGGAAGCGGCGCCATATTTAAACTTGTAAAAGAAGGCTTATCTTTTTACACCAGGGGCGCAACAGGCGTTGTAGATGTGGCGGATGTGGCAAAAAGCATGATCCTGCTGATGAACAGTAAGGAAAGTGGCGAACGCTATACCATCTCAGCAGAGAATTATCACTACCAGCAGTTCTTTGGAGAAATTGCAGAGGGATTTGGGGTAAAAGCGCCTGCAAAAGAAGCTAAGCCCTGGATGCTGGGTATTGCATGGAGAGCTGCCAAATTAGCCTCCGTATTTACAGGAAAACCTGCCGCCCTCACCAGCGATGCAGCCCGCAGCAGTCTCAATGAAAGTTTATACAGCAACGAAAAAATAAAACACACAACTGGAATAGCATTTAAACCACTTAAGCAAAGCATTAGAGAAGTTTGTGAGGGGTTAAAAAACAATTGACATGAAGCAAAAGAACATTTACATCATCGATTTCGACAGCACCTTTACACAAGTGGAGGCATTGGATGAGCTGGCCCGTATCTCTCTGAAAAAGCATCCTGAAAAAGAAGCGATCTTTCAGAAAATTGAAGATTATACCAATCTGGCAATGGAAGGAAAGCTTTCATTTGGTGAAAGTCTTGCCCAGCGCGTAAAATTGCTGGAAGCTACAGAAGATCACCTGAAGCAACTGATCACCAGGCTAAAGAAAAAAGTATCCGCTTCATTTTCCCGCAATGCAGAGTTCTTTAAAAAACATGCTGATGAAGTATTGATTGTTTCCGGTGGATTCAAAGAATTTATTACTCCCGTGGTGAGTCAGTACCACATTAAAAAAGAGAACATCTATGCCAATACCTTTGTGACTACAGGTGATGGAAAGATCATCGACTACGACCATTCCAACCCACTAAGCGAAGAAGGCGGAAAAGTAAAACTGATGCAGCAGCTGAACCTGGAGGGCGACCTCTATGGCATTGGTGATGGGTATTCAGACTTCCAGCTCCGTGAAAGTGGATTGATCAAAAAATTCTATGCTTTTACGGAGAACATTTCAAGAGAAAGCATTGTCAAAAAAGCGGACCACATTACCCCCAGCTTTGATGAATTTTTATATGTGAATAACCTTCCGAGGGCAATTTCCTATCCTAAAAACAGGATTCTTTGTCTTGTCATCGGAGAGGTAAATCCACTGAGCATTGAATTGCTGAAAAAAGACGGTTTTTCTATCCGTCATAAACAAACATTTGAAGAAAAATATGTGGCAGATGTACACATGATGCTGTTGGCAGACGGAGAAAAGCTGGAACTTGAGAAATTGAAACGCGCTGTAAAACTAAAAACAATAGGCTATCTGGGTAACTCAAAAGGCAAGGTTGATATCGCGACCTGTATACAGCAAGGAGTAGTGGTATTTGAAGATCCTAAGAATAACCCGCGTAATCTGGATTTCATTCCTAAAAGAATGATTGATTTTATGAATACTGGAACCACTTACCTGAGCAGTAATTTCCCGAACCTTCAGCTGCCAAGAATTGAAAAATCACATAGACTCATCCATATTCACAAAAATGTACCTGGAATTATGGCCAAGGTAAACACCATTTTTGCGAAACATGACATCAACATCGTAGGGCAGTTCCTGATGACGAACCCTGAGATCGGATATGTGATCACAGACATCAATGCGGAGTACGACAAGCAATTGTTTAAGTCACTGAAAAAGATCGAACATACCATAAAATTCAGAGTACTGTATTGATATTAAAATTCAGACTTAGTGTATCGAAAACACTTAAGAATGAGCACTAACCGTAATCATATTACAAAATAAAAACGAATAAAAGGGGCGTTTTTCTTACTTTTGCTCCACGAAATATTACAATAATGAACGAGACATTGGACATAACGATCACTAAAGCTGATCAAAGCAGATTAACAGTAACAGATTTCTCTCAATTACCTTTCGGAAAAGTATTTTCCGATCACATGTTTATTGCAGAATATGACAACGGAGAATGGTCTAACCTCCAGGTATTGCCTTATGGACCGATCTTAATGAGCCCTGCAATTTCTGCCCTTCATTATGGACAGGCGATTTTTGAAGGCATGAAAGCTTACCGTCAGGCTGATGGTAAAATTAGTGTATTCAGAGCAGATAAAAACTTTGAGCGTTTCAATAAATCGGCAGACCGTATGTCCATGCCAGCCATTACTCATGATATTTTCATGCAGGGTATTGCTGCTTTGATCGATATCGACGAAAAATGGGTGCCTGCACAAGAAGGTTATTCTTTATATATCCGTCCGGTGATGTTTGCTACAGATCCATATCTTGGTGTTAAGCCATCTGATAAATATACTTTTGCTTTATTAACTACACCCACAGGACCTTATTATAGCAAGGCTTTAAAAGTTAAAATAGAAACTGAATTTACACGTGCTGATGAAGGTGGCGTTGGTTTTGCTAAAACTGCCGGCAACTATGCACGTTCTCTTTATCCATTTGCTGAAGCCCAAAAAGAAGGCTTTGACCAGTTGATCTGGACAGATGCAGTGTCCCATGAATATATTGAAGAAGCTGGAACTGCAAACCTTATTTTCGTGATTGATGGCAAACTGGTTACCCCTTCTGTACGCAGTACAGTATTAGACGGTGTAACCCGCGACACGATCATTCAACTGGCTAAAAAAGCCGGAATTGAAGTCGAGGAAAGACGTGTAAGTGTAAAAGAAGTCATCGAAGGAATAGAAAGTGGCAGATTAACTGATGCTTTTGCCGCTGGCACCGCAGCTACAGTTACGCCAATTGGTGAGATCGGATACCAGGGTAAAGTATATACTTTAGCTGATGTTTCTACCCGTACCGTTTCCGCAAATATTGCAAAAACACTAAACGATATTCGTTATGGACTTGCGCCTGATGAATTCGGTTGGAACTTCGTGCTTTAATCGCATCACACATTTTACAAAGCGCCTTTTAAAGGCGCTTTTTTTATGCTTATCTTCCGCCCTTCAAAATCAAATAAACCGTATCAGCAGTATGAAACGAATTTTACTGACCAGTTTAGCCATGTCATTATTTATCAATATATCCGCACAGGCACAACTCAAAAAACTCACACAGCAACAAATACTTGGACGTCAGCCCTCTCTTACGAAACCAATTCCAATGACCAATGGATGGAGCGACGACTCCCATTACATTGAAATTGATTCGAAAGACAGAAAAATGTATGCTGTAGATATTAAATCAGGTTCGAAAACACCTTACACACCACCTCCAAAAAGTAATGTCAATGTTAACGTAAGAAACGGCGACATCTTCATTCAATATGGTTCAGAAGAGGCAAAACGTCTTACCAATGACAAAGATGAAGAGAAAAACCCTACGTTGTCTCCTGACGGAAAATATGTAGCCTTTACACGCAACAACGACCTATATGCCGTTGAGGTAGCTACTGGTAAAGAAACCAGGTATACCAATGATGGTACGGATGTAATTTACAACGGTTGGTCGTCATGGGTATATTATGAGGAGATCCTTGGAAGATCTACCAATTATAAAGCATTCTGGTGGTCTCCCGATAGCAGAAACATTGCTTTCATGCGTTTCGATGATACGAAAGTGCCTATGTTTCCTATCAATGGATCTACAGGACAGCATGGTTATACTGAAAAGACCCGTTATCCTAAAGCCGGCGATCCCAACCCCGAAGTAAAGGTAGGCTTCGTTCCCGTAACAGGAGGCAAAGTAGTATGGGCTGACTTTAATGAAAAAGATGACCAGTACTTTGGAACACCTTACTGGAGTTTTGACGGCAGCAATCTGATGGTACAATGGATGAACCGTGGTCAGGACAACCTGAAATTCTACTCGGTAAATCCCGCTACAGGAGCCAAAAAAGAAATCTATGATGAGAAACAGCCATCATGGGTTGATCTGGATTATGATGGCCGCATAGAGTACCTTGAGGATAAAAAGCACTATATCCTTAAAAGTGACAAAACAGGCTGGGCACACTTCTACTTGTATACTTTAGATGGAAAACTGGTGAACCCGATCACCAGCGGCAAATGGCAGGTGACGAGTCTTGTTCATGTAGATGAGAAAAATAAGGTCATTTATTTTAATGCACGCAAAGAGGCTTCTACCAGAACCGATTTCTATAGTGTGAACTATACGGGCAAAAACTTAAAGCGACTTACATTTGGTGACTATACTCATCAGGTATCGATGTCTCCAAACGGAACGAGCTTTATCACGACTTATTCTAACGTATCTACCCCACCTAAAAAGACATTACTGGACAATAAAGGCAAAATCATTAAAGAACTGGGAGACAGTAAAGCCGATGACTTTGCTGATTATAAATTCGGGAAAACAGAGATGATCACCATTCCAACAGAAGATGGTTATAACCTCCCTGCGGTAATTACCTATCCTACCGATTTTGATGAGACCAAAAGATACCCGGTTGTGATGAGCATCTACGGTGGGCCAAATGCAGGTACGGTAACAAATACCTGGAAAGGTACCGGCAACCAATTATGGGCCAATGAAGGCATTGTTCAAATTGCAGTAGATCATCGTGCATCTGGACAGTTTGGCAAGGAAGGTGTTGCATTAATGCACCGCAACCTTGGAAACTGGGAAATGAAAGATTATTCTACAGCAGGAAAATGGCTAAAAGCAAAACCATGGGTAGATAACAAAAAGCTATTGATTACTGGTCACAGCTATGGTGGTTACATGACCTGTCTGGCGCTTACCAAAGGTGCCGATGTTTTTGATTTCGGTTATGCAGGAGCTCCGGTAACCAGTTGGGAGCTGTATGATACACATTATACTGAGCGTTTCATGGATACTCCGCAGGAAAACCCTGAGGGTTATAAAAATGGTTCAGTATTGACTTATGTTGACAACTACAAGGGCTTGTTGCGCATCATGCATGGCGATATGGATGATAATGTCCACATGCAAAACACCATACAGCTGATAGATAAATTGCAGAATGCAAATAAACATTTTGAGCTGATGATCTACCCAGGCGGACGACATGGATGGGGCGGTGTAAAAACACCTCATGACAGTGCAGAACGCGCTCGCTTCTATTATCAGAATTTATTAAACAAGCCTGTCCCTGAGGATTGGCTAAAGTAAGCTGAAATAAAAAGGGCCGGATTATCCGGCCCTTTTTATTTATTTCTCCTTATACTCAACGCCCATATTGTAAAACATAAACGCCCAGCGGTCGGCGATTTCTTCAATTGCCTTATCCGTCGGCTTTCCTGCTCCATGACCTGCATTGGTCTGGATGGCGATCAATACCGGTGCGTCGCCTGCCTGATCTTTTTGCAGGTTAGCTGCAAATTTGAAGGAATGCGCAGGCACTACCCTGTCGTCATGATCAGCTGTAGTCACCAGTGTCGCGGGATATTTTACTCCTGCTTTCAGGGCATGTACCGGCGAATATTTGTACAGATAGTCAAACATTTCCTTTGAGTCTTCCGAGGTGCCATAATCATATGCCCAACCTGCTCCTGCAGTAAATTTATGGTAGCGTAGCATATCCATTACACCAACAGCGGGGAAGGCTACCTTAAATAGATCAGGGCGCTGTGCCATGGTAGCGCCTACCAGTAAACCTCCGTTAGATCCACCCATACTTGCCAGATAGTCTTTGGAAGTATATTTCTCAGAAATGAGATACTCTGCGGCCGCTATAAAATCATCGAAAACATTTTGTTTACTCAGCTTTGTGCCGGCAAGGTGCCATTTCTCTCCATATTCACCGCCTCCGCGTAGGTTGGCAACGGCATATACGCCACCCTGATCCAGCAGCACAATGTTTGCAGTACTGAATGCAGGAGTCAGGCTCACGTTAAAACCTCCATACCCATAAAGTATAGTGGGATTCTTTCCGTTCAATTTAATGCCCTTTTTATACGTGATGATCATTGGCACCTTCGTCCCGTCTTTAGAGGTATAGAATACCTGTTTGGATTCATAGTTAGCAGGATTAAAATCTACCCCAGCCTTTTTATACACCTCGGATTTTCCTGTCTCCACGTTGTATTTGAATATTGTAGGCGGGTATACATAAGAGGTAAAGGTATAATAGAGTTCCTTTTCCGTCTTTTTACTGCCGAATCCTCCAGCAGTACCAATCCCCGGCAAAGCGATGCTGTGCTCCAGTTTGCCTTCCATATCGTACTGAAGTACCAGTGACACCGCATCCTTTATGTAGTTTGCAAACAGCTTTCCTCCGCCTGTAGAAGGAGTCAATACATTCTCTGTCTCCTTCAAAAACTCTTTCCAGTTCTGCTGCTGAGGGCTTGAAGCATCAACTGTAACAATACGGCCATTAGGTGCATTAAGGTTGGTGTACAGGTATAATTTAGTGCCAATATTATAGATCACATCGTGGGTCTTCTCAAAATCGCCCACTATCGTAACTATTGGTGCATTTGGCTTGCTCAGATCCTGCAGGTACAGTTCATTACCGGAGGTAGAATTTGCAGCAGATATCACCAGGTATCTCTGATCTTCGGTTACCGAAGCGCCTATATATCTCCTTGGTGTTTTTTCACCTCCAAAGATCAGCACATCATCCTTTTGGGCAGTACCCAGTTTATGATAGTAAAGTTTATGGTATTGGGTCAGTCCGGACAATTGGCTGCCTTCTTTAGGCTTATCATAGGTGCTGTAGTAAAAGCCATCATTCCCTTTCCAGGACACGCCTGAAAATTTGATATTCAACAACGTATCCCCTATCAGACTTTTATCTAAGGCCTTCATCACGACAATACTGGTCCAGTCGGAACCACCCGCAGATAGTTGATATGCCAGCATACTCCCATCCTTAGTAAAGCTTAACCCAGCGAGAGAAGTTGTAGCATCTTTAGAAAAAGTATTGGGATCGAGAAATACTTCAGCATCCTTTCCCTCTTCCTGTCTGTATAAAACGCTTTGATTCTGCAGGCCTGTATTTTTATAAAAGTAAGTATACCTTCCTTCTTTAAATGGGCTGGAATATTTCTCATAATTCATCAGTTTGGTAAGGCGCTCTTTAATCGCATTACGATAGGGAATCTTCGCCATGAACCGCTGTGTTACCGCATTTTGTGCTGCTACCCAATGTCTCGTTTCTTCAGAACGGTCGTCTTCCAGCCATCGGTAAGGATCGGCAACTACAGTTCCAAAATAAGTGTCTTTTACGTCAGTCTTCTTAGTCTCAGGGTAGGTCATTGTTGATTTCAGTGGATTGTTGTTTTGTGAATAAGCAGTTAATGAACAGAATGAAGCCATCAACCAAAGGCCTTGCTTTAAAAAATTCATAGGTATATATTTATAAGTCATGAGGCTGTTAAATCAAATTTGATAAGCTGATTTTTAACCGCTTTTAAATTTAATAAAATTCCGATATTAAGGCGGTAATAAACTTATCACCAGACAAAACCTGACACACTTAAAACATTTAAACCATGAATTCTATTTTAAGACCTTTCCATTATCTGCTGATCGCCGGATTAATGATTGTATCTATACTTCCTTCGGTTGCGCAAACAAAGATTACACCCTCAGCTAAGAAAAAGAAATTGATATGGAAAGAGGAATTCAATTATAAAGGACTCCCTGATTCTACAAAATGGGATTATGAAACAGGTTTTGTACGAAATAAAGAAAAACAATACTATACCAGGGCAAGGATAGAAAACAGTTATGTAAAAAAAGGAAAACTGGTTATAGAATCTAAAAAGGAAAAATACAAGGATGCAGAATATACCTCTGCCAGCATCAATACACTAGGCAAGCAACACTTTTCAGGAGATTTCAGAATAGAAATACGTGCAAAACTTCCTTTTGGAAAAGGAATATGGCCTGCACTATGGATGATGGGATCGAACCGCCCACAGGTAGGCTGGCCAAAATGTGCGGAGTTTGACATCATGGAATTTGTGGGTCATACACCAAGTACAGTATACGGCACTTTTCACTGGTGGGATTCAGAGGCTGTTAAACCAAACACACATAAAAGCAAAGGAAATAACGTGAAACTGGATGACATTCATGAAAAATATCATGTTTACGGATTGGAACGTGAGGGTGATAAAATCACTGTTTTTATAGACAAAAATTATTATTTCAGCATGTCTGCCCCCGCTACCGCATACAAGGATTCTTTTACCTCCCCTGTTTATTTACTCATCAATACTGCAATTGGTGGCTCCTGGGGCGGCGAGATTGATGACTCCATATTCCCACAGAAATTCTATGTCGACTACATCCGGGTCTTTCAATTAAAATAAGGTTTTACCTGCCATTTGATTTAACATGCTGTTAACACTGCATGTTTTAATTTTAGCAGGTGAACAAAACTGTCTCAAACTGTATTTCGCTTGTATTAAGCATTTGTTTCCTCTGGATTATTTTGCCGGGAATTTGTTACGCCAGGAACATTGATAAATCAACTATTGACAGCCTGATTGAAAAGAATCCGAATGCCGCATTTGTGAAAATCAAACAAGCATTAAACCGGGCGCTCAAACAAAATGACCAAAAGGCAGCTGCGATCTGTTATGAATACCTTGCCGGATTATTTTATCACCAGGCTGCGTACCCGCAGGCCGTTGCATATTATTACAAAGCAGACCGCATCTTCAGAAGAACAAATGACCAGCAAAATCTGGCCAGAAACCTAAATAATACTGGCGAAGCCTATTATTACAGCAAGCAATACAACATCTCACTCATTAAATTTCAGGAAGCCCTCAGTCTGTATAAACAGTTGAGTGATCAAAAAGGAATTGCAGATTCTTACGGACTTATCGGCCAGACTTATGAAAAAAGCGGAAAGTATACCGATGCGATGAAATATCAGCAGCTGGCGCTATCAAAATACAAAACATTAAAAGATCAAAGCGGCATCGCCAAGATCTATGAAAACCTGGGCAGTATTTATGAAGACAGGCCACTTATGGATTCTGCCCTCTTCTATTATACAAGGGCGTTAGAGTTGAATAAACTTAACAGAAATGACCTTGCCCAAATAGAAATCATCAACAATATCGGAGACGTTTACCGCAAAACAGGAAGATATCAGCAGGCGCTTGTGTATACAAAAAGAGCAGAACAAATGTCTCTCTCCATGAATGATCTTTATCAGCTAAGCAGCGCCTATCGCGATCTGTCAAAGAATTACGACCTCATGAAAAGGTATGACAGTGCATATCATTACAGCGAACTGGGCAGAGGTATTTCTCTTAAAATCTATACAGAAGATAACAACAAACAACTGGCCCTCCTACAAACGTTATTTGAAGTACAACAAAAAGACGATGCGATCTCCCAATTTGAGAACGAGAAAAAAGCAAATCAACTGATCATTATCGCAGGTGTACTCATTACCGCCCTTCTGGTTTCTCTTGCTGCAAGCATCATCAGCAGGCAGCGTTTAAAGCTTAGAAATGAGCAAAAATTAAATGAACAGAACAAAGAACTTCATGAAATTCAGAAATACAATATAGAAGCAGAGCTGGAACTAAAAAGTAAAGAACTAACAAGCAACACACTTCATGTTATTCAAAGCAATCAGTTTCTTGATGAACTGAAAACGGAACTTTCAGATATGATCAGGGATGACAAGAGAGATCAAAAGAAAAGGCTCCAACAGATCGTATCGAAGATCAACCAGAGTATTAACCACGACAGACACTGGACAGAGTTTTCGGCGATGTTTGAACAAATTCACCAGACTTTTTTTGACAACCTGAAAAAACATAGTGATGACCTGACCGCAAATGATTTTCGCCTGGTGGCTTTGATTAAAATGAACTTAAGCTCAAAAGATATGGCCCTGCTCTTTGGCATATCGCAAGACAGCTTAAGGGTTTCACGCTATAGGCTGCGGAAAAAATTAAACATTCCACAGGGAGAAAACCTGAGCACATTTATACAGACCCTTTAACACAAAACAAGAAGATTTTAGACATTAACAATCCCTTAACATAACGCTAACCGAATGATAATGGCGATTCATGTTACACACAAACAACTAAAAATCAATCACTTAAAAACGAATTGTTAACACTGTATCTGTTCTGTATACACTACATGTAACGCTGTATACATTTTGTACACGCTGAAAATTTAAATCCCCAAAGACCTGTTTGCACTTTTGGATCAAAGTTAAAAGCTAACTAAAAACAAACACCACAAACAAATTATTCAAAAGATGAAATCAATTTTACAGGTTCTTTTTTGCTTACTAATGAGTGTCGCTACCGCAAGCGCAACGAGCATAAAAGGCTACGTCTATGATCAGAAAACAGGGGAAGCACTCGTCGGCGCTACAGTATTTCTGGAACATACAGATAAAGCAGTATCAACAGGTCTGGATGGTTCATTTGAAATCAAACACCCTCCTGCCGGAAACTTTACATTGAAGGTCTCCTACATTATGTATAAGACCTTATCTAAACAGATCACGGTGCTTAAAGAAGACAACCCAACTCTAAAGATATATTTGTCTGAAACAAAAGATAAAGAATTGAGTGAAGTAGTTATTTCTGGCAAGAACGATGGTTCGGCAGAAAAAACCGCAAGAAGAATTGAACAGAAATCACTACAACAGATCAATGTCGTTTCAGGACGGGCGATGGAAGTTTCTCCGGATCTTACTGTAGCGAATGTGATTCAGCGTGTTTCCGGCGTATCTGTAGAGCGCAGCAGCAGTGGAGATGGCCAATACGCGATTCTTCGCGGCATGGACAAACGCTACAATTACACTCTTGTTAATGGTGTAAAAATCCCCAGCCCGGACAATAAATACCGTTATGTTCCTTTAGACATCTTTCCATCAGAACTGCTGGACAGGCTGGAAATATACAAGACGTTGACCCCAAACCTGGAAGGTGATGCCATTGGTGGCGTAGTAAATATGGTGATGAAAGATGCACCTGATAAACTACAGATCAATGCAAACCTTGCAGGTGGTTACAGCCAATTGTTTATAGACAGAGATTTCATGACCCTTAATTCACATGTTATTCTCCATAAATCTCCTTATGAATTGTATGGAAAATCATATCAGGCTACTCAGGCAGACTTCAACAATAGCAAACTTGATTATAAATTCAGTCGCCCGGCACCAAATGTTACAGGAGGCTTATCAATTGGTCAGCGTTTCCTTGACAACAAGCTGGGTATTATCCTTGCGGGCAGCTATCAAAACAGTTACCGCGGAAGCAACAGTACTTTCTATTCTTCCTCCGTTGTTGATGCTTCCAATAAATTCGGGACAATCACGAGTATGGATGAAAGGCAGTACTCTGAGCAACAGAAGAGATATGGAATTCATGCAAAGGCAGACTATGCTTTCAACAAGAACCATAAACTGAGCTTATACAATGCTTATGCTAACTTGAGCAATCTTCAGCTGCGTGATTCAAAGTCTACCAATTTTTCCAATGATTATAAGCCTGAAGAAGGTAAAGCCAATCTTACTTATACTACACGTACCCGCTTTACAGAACAACAGATTTATAACAGTACCCTTCATGGGGATCATCAGCTGATCCCTGAACAGCTTAAAGTACAATGGTCGGCCGTTTACTCATCGGCCAAAAATGATGTGCCTGACAATAACAACATCATTCTAAATGGGGTCAAGGAAAACTTTACCGATCGCCGGACTTATGTTCAGTCTATCGGAAATGGATATACGAGACGTTGGGAACGCAATACAGAGGAAGATCTGGCAGGATATGTAGACATCACTTATACCCTGAAGATAGCGGGAACTGATGTCGATTTTAGTGCCGGTGGTCTTTACAGGGATAAGCAGCGCAGTAGTTTTTACAACAATTATACTTTTACGCCCCTGAATGCATCCGCATTGTATGGTACGGATTTCACAAATTACACTGAGATTTCCTGGGAAGTAAAAAATCCTTCCGGATCGGTAAACAATGCCTTAACGTACGAAGCCTCTGAGAAAACAGCTGCAGGATACGGTATGTTTAAGTTCGAGGCAGAAGACCTGCAGGTAACCGGTGGTTTAAGGATAGAACACACTGACCAGGGATATAAAATGCTTTTCCCGGCAGGAGAACTACGTCCGGAAGGCAAGCAGGTTTATACAGATTATCTGCCCAGCTTAAACCTAAAATACAAAGTCAATAAGGGCCAGCAATTAAGGGCTTCCTATTTCCGTTCTTTAAACCGCCCCGGATTTTATGAACTGATTCCTGGCGGCGGGCTGGTGCAGGACGATTATAAAGAAAAGGGGAATCCGGATCTTAAGCGGGCTATTGCAGACAACTTTGATTTACGCTATGAATTATTCCCCAATGGTACGGATCAATTATTGGTTGGTGCATTTTACAAGAACATTCAAAACCCTATAGAATACAGCTTTCAGGCTGATGCCATTCGGGGACAGGACACGTATTATCTTCCCGGCAACTTTGGAACAGCAAAAAACTATGGACTGGAACTGGATTACATCAAATTCGTTCATCAGTTTGGAGTAAAAGCAAACTACACTTATACCCACTCCAGGATTACCACGCCAAAGGCCAGCAGGATTCTCGATGGAAGTGGAAATCCCACTGTACAATATGTAGATCAAAGTCGTCCATTATACGGTCAGTCGGAGCACATCGCAAATCTTTCATTATTATTTAAGGACAGCAAAAAAGGACTGGATATACAAGTAGCCGGGGCTTATACAGGCCCAAGAATCAATACCGTTTCGCAATTCCTGGACAATGACCTTTGGCAAAAAGGCTTTATCCAAATGGATGCGTCGGCAGAGAAAAAATTCAGGAACAACATCACTGTATTTGCCAAGGCCGGCAACTTACTGAACACGCCATTTAAGTTATTCATTAAAGGCACAAATCCTCAAAACGCAAGTATTGCAGATCAGTTTGATGGTAAAACACTCATTCGTAATGATTATTACAAACAAACCTACCTGCTGGGTTTACGCTACAAATTATAAAACATCTGATCATTTATTATTAAAAAGAAATGAAAGCAAAACAATTATTTATCTATCTGGCTTTGATAACCTTGAGTCTTACAGCCTGTGAGAAAGCCAATATTGATGTAGATCCTGACACAGGAAGCGGAACCATTACCGGAGAAGTTTCCGGAGTATGGCAAAAAGGAAGTACCCAGTTGATCAAAGGCGACATCATCATTCCCGAAGGGAAATCCCTGATTATTGAAGAGGGTGTAACTGTAATTATGGATACAACGGCGAAACCTGAGATCATCATAAAAGGCAATCTGTATTCACAGGGAACAGCAGATTTTCCGGTTAAGTTCACAGTTGAAGAAGGAGCCAGAACAGAAGCAAAGAAATTTGGCCGTTTATGGGGAGGAATCCTGGCGGCACCAAGCTGTGCCGAACTACTATTGGACCATACCATCATTGAATATGCAGGTGCGACCACCTCCGATGCCTCCACATCTGTTAAACAACACCTATACAAGGCTGTCAGCGGAGAGAACCTTCCCGCGCTTTGGTTTTCGAATGTAAATGGCAAGCTGGTGGTGACCAACAGTATCTTTAGAAACCTGCAGGAAGATTGCACATATATAGAAGGTGGTAAGGTTATTTTTTCCAACAACACATTCTATACCACTGGAACAACCGGGGGTGATGCCATCAACTTCAAATCAGGATGCCTGGCCGATGTGGCTTACAACCTCGTATACAGCACAAATACCAATGCACTGAAGCTCTCTAATAGCGGCGACAGAACCCCGCAGGCTTATATTATTGCATACAACAATACAATGGTCAATACAGGATGGCGCAGACCAAGTGCAAAAGGCGGGTCTATTTGGGTAGAAGCATTGGTAAGGGCTGATTTATACAACAATCTCTTCGCAAATACGCGCTTTGGAATTAAAAGAGATACAAAAAAACCTGAGGACAGCAGGTCTGTGATCAGCAACAATCTTTATTACGGTTATAATCAACTTACTGTAAACCAATTTCAGCCAACTACAGAAATCATTGCCGGATCAAATGACATTATAGGAAAAACAGCAGGAGACAACGACCCAAAATTTGTAAATTATCCTTTGAATACTTCAGTTGATAATTACAATTTCAGCACCAGCTGGAACTTTCATCTCCAGGCAGGTTCGCCAGCGCTGGGAAAAGGCAAAACAAATTTCACACGTCACCATGCTGCAGGCCTGGTACTCAATGGAATTACTTACAAATCACCTGAGCCGGCCTCTTACATCGGCGCTTTTGGAATTAACTAACTATAAATTAATACTTAATGAACAGATATCATTCACTCCTTATTTTTTCCGCAGCTTCAATATTATGCTATGCATCATGCAAACCAAAACAAACGCCCGGGGAAGCGGCTGTAAAACCGCTGTATACCACAGAAGCCGTTCAATTTGATTCTGATGATCCGGCCATTTGGGTAAACCCGCAAGATTCTTCAAAGTCACTGATCATAGGCACTGATAAAGATGAAAATGGCGGATTATATGTATTCGACCTGAAGGGAAAAATCATTAAGAACAAATCGATAAAAGGCCTGAAAAGACCGAATAATGTAGATATCGCTTATGGATTAAACCTGGGAGGAAGAAAGGTTGACATTGCAGTCACCACTGAGCGAATGACACACAAACTGCGCATCTTCTCTCTGCCCGACATGAAACCAATAGACAACGGGGGTATTCCTGTGTTTGAAGGAGAAACCGGCGAAATGTTCAGGGACCTGATGGGCATAGCATTGTATACCAATCCTGAAGGACAGATCTATGCGATAGCTGGCCGAAAAACAGGGCCAAGGGAAGGTTCATATTTGTGGCAATATTTACTTGAAGACGATGGTACCGGGAAATTGAAAGCTACATTGAAACGGAAGTTTGGTAAATATAGCGGCAAGAAAGAGATTGAAGCCATTGCCGTTGATAACGAATTGGGCTATATTTATTACTCTGACGAGCAATTTGGTGTCAGAAAGTACTATGCCGACCCGGCCAAAGGCAATAATGAGCTGGATGTTTTTGCCACAACAGGCTTCATGGAAGATCATGAGGGCATCAGCATTTATAAAACCTCTGATACAACAGGCTACATACTGGTATCCGATCAGTCGGCCAATCATTTTCAGGTATTCAATAGAGAAGGAAAACAAAAACTGATTACCAGTATACCGACATCTACCAGCAATAGCGACGGTTCTGACATTTATTCCAAACCCTTAAACAGCGATTTCAAACACGGAATATTTGTAGCGATGAGTGACAATAAGACCTTTCAGCTTTATCGCTGGGAAGACCTCGCCGGTCAGAAATTAAAAATAAACAAGTAATCTTTAAATGGGCTGTTCACGCAGCCCATTTATCTTCTGTTTTCTTTCCTGGCTTTGCGCTTCTGTCGTTCAGCACGTCGCTTATCCCGGTCAGATTTCATCTTTTCAAAATTAGCGATCTGCAGTTTTATCTTCCTTTCTTTCTCAGGAGTAACGCCGACGCTGTATTTGATCCCCTGAAACAACGTCTTCCAGATAAAATTAAAAAATGAAGCGGTCTTTACTCGCTCATACTTAATCGGGGCGGCGAGCAATACACCCGCAGCATTCGGGTTATCTGAATTGATCACCATTGCATTGGCCAAAAAGGACATCAGACCCTGTTTCACCAAACGTCCCTGTGCCTCATCTTTCTTCAGCAAAGCCACAGAGAGGTCATTAAAAGCAAAATCCACCTTTCCAGAAGCCTTAAGATCATTTGCATTGATGTCAAAATCAAGCTGTCTTACTTTCCCGCTCTTTACTTCCACCATACCCAAAGGTTTGGTTATTCTATTCAGTACACGCCCATCCATAGGCCCCAGTTTACCGGAATAAATGAAGGCGCCGTCTCGGGCATTCAGGTCAAACCTGAAATTCACATCCAACCTGCCCTGCCCCATCATATAACTGGTCAGGTTGGCAAACATATAGTGGTTCTGTGCCTTTACAACGGTTGAGTTTGTGACATTCGTAATGCTTCCTGAGGTCCTCTCAAAAGTGATCTTTCCTTTTTGCCTGCTATCCCTGTCAAATTCAGCATAGCTGATGTCTACATTATTTAAATTGAGTTGTTTCACCGTAATCAGCCCCTTCACTTTCTGCAACAGTTGATGAGGGTATTTACCAATTCTGGCCTCGGTTTCCTTTGGTAATGAATTGTTATTGAATACCTCAACAAACCCATTGGAGATATTCATTTCCTTTGCATACAACTCTTGTTTACGTATATAAAGCGGCAAGTCAATTCCCTCCAGGCTCATGTCGCTCATTTCAATATTGAACCTGTCTTTAGCAAAACCAGCTACCTGTCCAAACTTCATTTCATCATACCGTGGCACCACCCTAAAGCTTTTGATATAAAGTTTTCCGGAAGCGGCAGAAAAATTAAGCTCATTTAAATTGAGGTGATATAAACTGTCAGGTGTAGCAAAGGAGTAATTATTGAGGTTGATGACAATGTCCTTCAGGAAGTAAAAGCGGCTTTCATCTTTAGCAGAGTTCTTATCGATGAGCCAATTCTTAAGGGTGATATTCAGGTTTTTAATGGAATCCACCTGAGGCACGCTGGTATTGTTATTTACATATTTAAAACTGATGTTTTTAAAGTCAATGGTCTTCACCTTTAATTCTTTCAGGTAGCCTGAAATGTAATCGTAAGGCGACTTATCTGGATGCTGTCTTTTCGATTCATTGAAATCAAACTGCCTGTTCACCATCACCACATCCGGGTTATCAAACAGCAGCACGTCTATTTTTAGCTTTCTGAAACGCAAAGCATTCCAGGGATGAAAATTCCTGACCATCAGCTTCTTAAGGCGCACATAATAAATATTATTTGGGGCCAGTTTTAAGCCAGTAAGTTTCTTATATATTACCGTATCAGGTATGATCGTAACATCGTTCAATGTCGCAGAGCCTGTGATAAAGTTAGTGCTTACGTCTGAAAACTCGATCCTGTAAAGACTATCAGTAGCATTCAAAACCATGGTACGCACCTGGGTTTTGATAACTGGCTGAATTTTAACACTTAAATACCAGGACATAGCGACCAGCAGTAAAATACCGAAGAGCAGAATACCCAATACCCATTTTAGTGAATTGTAACTCTTTCGGACTTTCTTGGTCATAGGCACAGCGGTTTATTCCAAGATACAAATTAATTCCCGTTGAGCCTGACTAATTCTTTTGTTTTTCAGCTTCTTTTTAACGTTCCTTTTGACGCTCCTTTTGACGCGCTCTTTCCCGTTCAGCCTTGCGTTCTGCACGTTTTTCCCGGCGCTCTTCCTTCTTATCTTTTACCTTTTCCAACGCCTGTTCAGGCGTTTTTACCGGTACAATACCTATGCCTACGATTTCCCTCATACCTATAAAAAAACTTTTCCAAAGGAGATTAAAGAATGATGCTGCGGGGGTTCTTTGGAAACTGATGTTTGCAGTTCTTGGAGCTTCGCCTTTTGAGGGGTTTTCATCCTTGATCAGGAGGTTATTCGCCAGAAAAGAAAGCAGTCCTTTTTTCTTAATCGGCTCACCTTCTTCTCCCTCTTTCAGCAGCTTTATCTTCAGATCAGTATAATTAAAATGCACCAGGCCCGTAGATCCTGAAGAATTTGCTTTGATGTCAAAACTTGCGCTTTGCATCTTACCGCTTGCAATTTCCACAAGGCCCATATCTTTCGCTACAGGATTCAGCACCGTCATATTCATTGGCGCTACCTTACCGCTATAACTGAAAGCAGCATTTTTGTCTGTGAGGTTAAAGTCTATGCGCACATCTATCCTGCTCGTTTTCATCACCATGGTATGGAGATTCGCGATAGCATGATTATTCTGCGACAGGCGCAAAGAGTCATTGGTGAGATTGGTAATGTTTCCCGTCAGGTTCTGAAAATAGATTGTTCCTCGTTTCTGACTAATAGGATTGTACTCTGTATAAGCCACATCTACGTTATCCAAAAGGACCGAATCCACTATCGTCGGAATAGGTAATCTTTTCAATGCCATATGCGGAAAATTACGGACCTTATCCAGACCAGGCGGAGGTGGAAGTTCCCTGTTGACAAAGATCCCAGCTTTTGCCGGGCCGATCTTCAGTGATCTGGCATGAAAATCCCCATCGCTGTTTAATTTCGCAAAATCTACCCCTGCAAAGCTAATCTCATCAAACTTCAGGTCATACCTGTCCTTTCCATATTTATACATCCGTGTAAAAGCCAGGTCAGGGTGAAGCGGAATCATCTGAAATCCCTTTACCACCACACTCCCTCCAGTGGCAGAGCCTTTAACCGTATCAATCTTCATGGTATACATCTTATCCTTACCGGTAGACCTGTAGCCGGTCAATTCAAAGTTGATGTCTTTTGTATAATAAAACCTGGTCGTATCAAACTGAGCCAGCGAATCTATCAGCAGATCCTTCACATTGATGTTGAGGTGTTTTATAGAATTCAGGGGTTTCCATGTCGCGCCGTTGATATAATCCAGATCTGCATCCACAATTTTAATAGATTTAACATGGATGGATTTTAAAGTTTTAGAGATCTGTTCGTATAAACTTTTTTCCTCCTTTAAGGTATCGGGTCGCTTAGCAACTTTATTGTGAATGATATTTATAGATGGATGATCCAGCACTATTGCATTCATTTCCACCCTCTTCTTAAAATAGGCAGTAAGCACGCCGACACGGCTCAATTGTAACCTGGCAAGTTTTATCTGGAACAAATGCACAGGTGCTAGTTTAAGCGCTTTCAACTGGTTAAACACAGCCGTATCCGGCATTAGCGTTACACTATCCAGTGAAGCACTGCCTGTCAGAAGATTTAAATGAATATCCTTAAAATCTATCCTATAAAGACGGTGTGAGCCATTGTAAACGCCATCTTTGATCTTTTCAGTAAGTGTAGGCTTCCATTTGGCACTTAAGTAGATTGCTGCCGTTGCTATCAGGATGATTAAAACACCTAAAATGCCACCCACCCATTTGAGTACTTTATATTTCCCTGGTCGATTTGAAGCCATAATATTTTGAGTATAAGTAATATCAACAATATCGGGGCCATAATGTTTAGTCTACAGCTCTTTGGCTTTATATCTTCGGTAATCGACGTCGCTTACTGAGAAATATCCCAGCACATTGCCCGAGACATTTCCTTCAACATTAACCGGAACGCTGCTAAATAACCCACTCCAGTCGGTCTCCATAAACACAGAATACAAATACTTGGCATAATTTTCAGAAAGTGAAATCTTATAGATCGAGATGTAATCATCTTGACCCACTGCAAATGTTCTTTTCAAATTATTCAAGGGATAAAGAGAATTGGGCGATCCTAATATATGCGTATAGCTATAGTATTTACTCTGGTCAAACTTAGCTGGATTCCATAATGGTAGATCAGGGTATGAAATGTACCATTTATTAGGATTCAAATAACCGAAGGTATGTTTGGGTATGGTCCCATTCACAGATTTATCTGCCATCGCCCTGGTCGACAAGGGTAGAAAATCATCAATAATATTGACCACCTGTCTTAACGTATCTACAGCAGTATAAGTTTTGTTGTTATATTTAATCGTTAACGTATACGCATTATTGTAATTTGGATCACTTTTGGTCAAACCGACATAGATACCCGGAGTAGCGGCGACTTCCTTAAAGGGAATATCCGTTCTTCCATCATTTACCACCACAATTGCTTTTCGGATGGGCTCCGGCGGAGAATCAGGACTGAGGGCTGGTCTTGTCAGCCTAATATATTGATCAGTGGTTCGGGTATTAATACCTCCTTCAATGGCCATATCGTATTGCCTTACAGGTTTCAAAAAAGAATTATCATCAAGCACACTTTTCTTGCAGCCAAAAGCAATCAGCAATCCTGTTAGCAAAAAATATATCCAGCACCTGTTCATATTTATATCTTAAAGCTGTAGGCAATCCAGGGATAAAATCCGAATCCATATTCTGTCGTACTTTTCTCTGATCCAAAAGAAGAAGAATTCAGATGGTAATATAAGGGGTTTTTTCGATTATATAAATTATATGCCCCAATTGAAAAGGTATGCCCCATAAAGCGCTGTCCGGCAATCCTTGTTCTGAGTTTATATTGCGCCGACAGGTCAAGTCTGCTGAAGTCCGGAAACCTGGAAGTATTTCTTCCCTCATATATGGGGACATTTAAGCCATCATGCTGATAATATCCGACCGGCAAGGTAAGCGGTCTTCCTGTTGAATAGGTAAAGAATGACTGGAAGGAAATCGACTTACTCAGGTCAAACTTAGCACTCAGTTTTAATTCATGGGGGATGTCATAATTTGCGACAAACCTTTCTCCGAAATTGAGGTCTTTGATTTTTCTGTATACCTTGGAATAGGTATAGGCCAATGAACCTGAAAACCGTCCTTCAGTCTTATTCAATTCGAATTCCATTCCCCAGGCATCTGACTTTCCCGATCTCAGCTGACTTCTGATGTCAGGATTTCGAATGATTTGTGCATGAGGAATCAGGTCCAGCTGGTGGTCCAGCTTCTTATAATACGCATTGGCTGAGAAGATATACTCCTGCGGGGAATACCGGTAACCCAGTGCAAAATGATTAGACCGCTGGGGCTTAATAGTCACAGAAGCAGGAATCCAGGGCTCGAGTGAAGAAAATGCCAGGGTACTGTTTTGAATCAACTGCTGATATTGATAATTCAGGTTATAGGTCATAAAAATCCTTTGGTTGGCCTGAGGCAAATAACTGATATTTACGCGAGGCTCAGGATTGAAATATACCTTATGCTCATACTGCTTTAGCCTGTTCCCATTTTCATCAAAGACATTGCGCTTCTCCTGGGCATTTCTGAAAACACCCAGCCTCATCCCGTAATTCAATTCAAAAGATTTACTCAATACAATTTGCTGCGAATAATATACCGCTGATTCATAAGATTTATCTCTTGAAATGTTAAATTCAAATGCCTCCTGATGATACATTTCACCCGGAACAAATGAGTGATATATACCAGAAATACCAAATTTGATCTGATTAGAAGGGCTTCTGTAATAAGTATAATCGGCCTTTAAGGTAAGGTCTTTTACAGCTGTACTCCATTGGCTTTTTTGTGATAGGGTATCCGCATTCAGATCCAGCAGATTACTGTAGTTGCTATAAATGGCAGAAACATTCAAAAATACCCTGGAATTAAAAATATGGTTCCACCTTAAAGTTGAAGTCAGGTTACCCCATTCGTTGGTATATGAATTTTCAGACAACAGGTGGTCTTTACCATAATAAACCGAATAAAATACACTGTTGTCTTTATCAACTTTAAAATTGGCCTTTGCATTCAGGTCATAATACACTGAATTAGGATTGAACAGTTTGAATTTACTCTGAAAAACATCAAGCAAGCTGCGCCTGTAGGCTACAATAAAAGAACCCTTGTCTTTAACGATTGGCCCTTCGGCAGCAATACGTGCAGACATGAGGTTTACACCGCCGTTCAGGTGAAATTCCTTACTATTCCCCTCTGCCATCCTGTTGACAATAACCGAAGACAATCTTCCGCCGAAATTGGCCGGCATATAGTCCCTGTAGACCTGAAGATTATTTACCGCATCAGAATTAAATACAGATACCAGTCCGTACAAATGAGAGGGATTATATACGATGGCCTCGTCCAGAAGAATCAGGTTCTGATCAGAATTCCCCCCTCTCACAAATAAACCTGAGCTGCCTTCTGTAATGGCTTTTATTCCATTTTCCATTTGCAGCCTCTTCATCACGTCGGTCTCACCGGCGTAGTAAGGTGCATTGTTAAGCTGCTTGGCAGCGTAATTCTGTTCATTCAGCAAAATAGGATTGGGAGTAACCCTGGAATTTCTGATCACCACCTCTTCCAGTTTACGTTCCTGAAGTGAAAGTTCAATTTCTTCCTGTTTGTCAGTGTCCAGACGAATATTGATCAGTCTCGACTGGTAGCCCAGACTGGAAATCAGCAGCTGGTAATTACCTTCAGGTACAGAAAGTGAATAAAAGCCATATTGATTGGTATTTACACCCGCTTCCAATGCCGGGATCTGTACTGTTGCCCCAATCAGCTCCTCCCCATTCGAGTTGTCCCTCACGTGACCATGTATGGTCCGCAGCACAATCTTCTGAGGAGAAATCACAATATCATTTCCGACCAGGTTATAACCAAGCCCCGTACCAAAAAGGAGTTTGGCCAACAGGCTCCGAAGGGGTATCTGCACAAACCTAAATCCTTCAGTTTTCTTATTGCGAAGCAAATCAGGATTAAAAGCAAAATTGATTCTGGTCTGGTATTCCAGTTTAAAAAGCGACCTGATCAGAGAATCGGGAGGCAAATTGATGGTAACAGGGGTCTCAAGCAATTCCTTTTGCTGTGCAAAAACATGCTGTATGCCACAAAATATAAAAAAAAGAAATGTTAAAAATACAGGTCTACTTATCCGATAAAACATAATTGTCCTTCTCCTTCGTCACTTTACATTGTAAAGATGCGGAAATAACAGCAAGTACGCTATCCAAAGTCTGGTAGTGTAACCGGGCAGTTAGCTTCTTATTTTTCAATGCATCTCCCTTTATACTGATCGGTATCAGATAAACTTTCTCCATTTGTTTTGCTACATCAGCCAATGGGATTTCCATGAAAGTAAACTTACGGTCTATCCATGCCTTATAGTTCAGATCAGAATTGTTCAGCGTACTCAGCTCTTTGGTCTCCTCATTATAAACACCCAGCTTTCCACTGTCGAGCACTACCTGCTTTCCTGTAGGAGCATGTTTTAAGGCGACAATGCCCGCTTCAACTATCACAGCAATTTTTCCATCCTGCTTCTCAACATTAAAACTGGTGCCAATGTCCTGTGCCTCTACCTCGCCCATTGCTACCCTGAACTGCGATTTGAGATCATGATTAGTTACATGAATAAACACCTCACCTTTCAATAATTCAAGCTTCCGGTTATTCAGAAAATCTGCTTTATTATACCTCACAGCGGTAGCCGCATTCAGGTTAATGTCTGTTCCATCAGGCAAAACCACGTGGGTAATTGCTGCATTATCCTCCGTACGGATCACCACATACCTGCTGTCGAGCATAAAATAATAGCCTACCGATAAGATCACCAGCACTGCAGCTGCTATTTTGTACCACATTTTAATATTGCCTGATTTTACGACAGTCGGTTCTGAAGCTATCTTATGATCCAAAGCTTCCCAGGACAACTGCGGGTCAGCGCTCTGTCTGCTGTATAATTTATCTATTCCAAGCTGTATATTCCGAAAGTCATTGTAAGTCCTTTCGTTTTCATCAGCAGTTTTCCTCCACTGCTCCAGGATGACCTTATCTGTTTCGGAAATGGTTCCGTCCAGATCATCAATGATCAGTGAGTATATAAATTCTTCGTTTGTTTCAAATTGTTCCATGGGAGATGATTTAAAACTTTAACAACATCGAGAGTGTCGAGAGCGCTGAAAAAGCTGAGACCGTAATTGGTGATATAATGACTTGTTTGTGTTGATTTAAATGATCCCTTAACTTCTGAAATCCATAAGTCAGGTGATTTTTAACTGTTTTTACAGAGATGCCCAGCTGGCTGGCGATTTCATTTTGCTTCAGCTTTCCAAAGCGGCTCAGGTACATTACCTCCCTGCATTTTGCAGGCAAAAGCTCGAGCGCTGCCTCAAGTCCGGCAAGCAAAGCCTCTTCAGACTCGCGCTCTCCTTCATCAAAGAACTCACCATGTGCAGACAGGTAAACCATTTTTTTCTCTGTATCCATTTTTTCTTTTTTGATATAGTTTAATGATGAATTCACCATTGCCTTAAACAAATAACTCTTCATCGAATACTGAATGTTTAGCTCATCAGCTTTATTCCATATTTTTATAAACACATCATGTACTATTTCTTCTGCAATCTGCTGCTGTTTTACATACCGGTATGCAACGGCAAACAATTGCTGATAATATTTTTTATACAATACTTCAAACTGCTTCTTATCGCGCTGTACTATCGCATCAATAAATGCAGCATCTTCCTCTTTCGGACTTATCATTTCCCTCCTCAGTCTCATGCCTCTATTTCTGTTTGAATGTAAGCACTCCCGAGATTTCAGGGTTCATGACCAGCGTGTTTACCACAACAAACCATTGTCCTTTCAGCAAACTTCTTTCCTGTAGCGGAGTCAGCACAAGGCTGCCTTTTATTGGATCTACTACAGGCTTGCCGTCGCCTTTCTTATATATTTCAGTTATCAAAGTTCCTACAGATCCTTTTGCTCCGCTCCTGAAAGCAATCAGCTGAGGGTCTATATTCTTATATTCAAGGGAATAATCAAGCGATTTTGTATGCTCATCATACTCCCCTTTTAAAACGGCGGTTCCTTCCGAACTGCTGTTTGTTCCTTTTTTATCTATCCTCGCCGTCACGATATAAGTCCTTACCGGAGGTTTAATCCTTGTATCGTCTTCATTGGCTATAATTTTTTTACATCCAACGGCACCACACAGCAATATCACTACCGCCATTCTCAGTAAAAAAAACCAGATTACATTACCCCTCATTTCAAGTATTTTAACTCAGGACTAAAATACTAAATTCTCAGATATTATAACCTTTTCCTAAAAACCATTCATCACATCAATTACTTTTCTGATTTGCTGCTCGTTATGGCAATACGAAACAGGTAAACTTAAGGTAGTCTGATGAATCAGTTCAGATACCGGATACGATCCTTCCAGCTTGTTTTTTAATGCTTGCTGATGATGAGGAGGCACCGGATAGTGTATCTCCGTTTTAATGTCATTTTTCAGCAAATGCGCCCTCAGTTCATCCCTTTTTGGATGTCTGACTGCGTAAATATGATATACATCATGATAATCTTCATGTACTACAGGACGGATGAAATCCTCCTTAAGTCCCTCATGGTACAGGTCAGCAAGTTTTCTTTTATGCAAATTGATCTCATCCAGAAAAGGGAGCTTTACCGACAGAAAACCCGCCTGTATCTCATCCAATCTTGAATTGACACCTACATAATTGTTGTAATATTTCTCATGACAACCATAATTCCTCAGGGCCTTTATTTTTTCAATCCGGTCCGGAGCAGCACTTAGCAATGCACCACCATCGCCTAACGCACCAAGGTTTTTGGTGGGGTAAAAACTAAATGCTCCAAAGTCTCCGAAAGTTCCGGTTTGTTTTCCTCTATACATTGCGCCATGGGATTGTGCACAATCTTCAATTACCCTGAGTCCGTGTTTGTCTGCGATATCCATTATTGCACCCATATCACAAGATTTGCCATACAGATGGACGACCATAATGGCCCTGGTCTTATCCGTTATCCTCTCCGCTATTTTCAGCGGGTCTATATTGTAGGTATTTATATCCGGTTCTACCAATATCGGCACAAGGCCGTTATTGTAAATCGCGAGGATCGTAGCTATATAAGTATTCGAAGGCACGATGACCTCAGATCCCTCGGGAAACTCAAAATACTTAAGCGCCAGCACTAAAGCATCCAATCCTGAAGCCAGTCCGGCACAATACCCGCCGCCACAATAGCTGGCAAATTCCGTTTCAAATGCAGTCACTTTATTGCCCAGAATAAACCATCCTTTATCCAGGCTGTCCGCAAAACTTTCGCGGTACTGCTGCATAAACGGTTCGTTCAGCAAATAAAGGTCTTCATATGCGATCATACTGCTTTGCTATATTGAAAAGAATAAGGTGTATGTATATAATCCTGAGCATCAAAATACTCAGACGCCAGTACCATTAATATCGCATCATCGCTAAAGCTGTGCATGGTATGCCAGTCTTCAGGCTGTATCAACAGGCACTTATCAGCAGAATCCAGTAAAAAACTAGACTCATTTACCCCATTGTTGTTGTAAATGATGCAATGCCCGCGTATACAAATGGCTGCCTGGATGGTATTCAAATGTCGGTGTCCACCCCTTTCGCTATCATCTACACCATAGATGTAAAAGATTCTTTTAATATCGAAAGGGACTACCTTTTCAATTACGGTCAGGTTCCCCCTGTCGTCCGTAAACGTTTTAAGATTAATTAAAGAAGCCATGCTGAAAAAATCTTCTGGAGTAATATTGTTTATGAAATCCCTTTATGGTATATAAAAATGCACGTCCGATCACCTTTTTGATCCATACACCTTCCTCTGAGCTTTTGTAGCACATGATGTCTTCGTTGAGGGCAGCAATCATCTGTTCTGCTTTTGACAAGGCGAGTACATATGGTTTATAAACGTGTTTGATCTGATTATTGTTCAGCGGATAAGTATCGCCTGTCAGTCTGAAGCTATTGTTCCAGGTATAGGTAAACGCGTGATAATGATAAAATACCAGGTCAAATTTTTTATTACTGAAAAACTCCGTACCCTGCACTTTTCCCGACACGTTTTTAAAGGCATATTGCTGCACATTCCATGGAGCTACACCTCCGCCCAGGTTTTTAAGCTCCTGCACACAGGTGTATTTTTTCGTCCAGTTGTCCAGGTATTTCTGATCTCCGAACTTTCCGTCTTCCATCCTGCAGAAGCACCATTCCAGGCAAGCATCGACCCACCAGTTCAACACTTCCATTCCCTCTTTGTTATTTTTAAAAGTCATGTACTGAACACAGTAAATTCCGCTGGTTTCAGACTGGTCAAAACAAGGTGTATATCTGTGCTTTGTAATCTGAACAGATTTTTCACCCATTTCATTGAACAATACGATAGGATTACTGAAAAAAAGCAAATCAGCGTCAACATAGGTACAATGGTCCAGGTCATACGTTTCAATGCAGTATTTGACAGACGAAGAAGCGCAGGTCCAGCAGTATTCAGTTGCCGTCCTGCCTACTTTTACATCAAGCAACCTTTCATTTTCAAATTCTTTCAGACTGATGATGGTCGCACTGGACAGATTTAACTTTGTCAATGCCTCAAAACAGTCATCCCCAAATGCAAGAATATAAAGATGGAAATCTTCACAATGTTGCTCAAGAGAATTGTACATGGCCAAACCACGGGATAAATAAGCAGCGTTAAATAGCGTACAGAATTTAAGCATTTTCAGATAAGTTAATTAAGTAAAATCCCTTGTTGGCTGCCACCGGCTTTTCATCTATATACATTACTTCCTCGCCTTCTACATAAGAAGGAAATTCGGCGATTACTCTATATTGACCGGAAAAATGGCTTAAAAAGAATGCTTCATGGAAAAACCATGCTGGGTATGATGCGGGATAAATATTTGGTGGAACAACCTGCAAGGTTAGGCGGTCATTCGGACTATTGTTAAAGGCAGTCCTGTCGAAAATTATAAACGGAAAATCAAATAAAGCCAGTTCATTTAGAAAAGCATGCGGTCTTTCCAGGTATTGAACAGAGCTGGAGAGCAGTATCAAATCAATTGCTTTTTCGGCCCTGCATTCTGCCACAGACTTATAAAATTTCAAAGTATCGTCTTCAAAATTTGCTTTACCACAGTCTACATAATGAGCCTGCTCCACAATATTCCAACTCGCACAATGCTCAGCCGTAAAAAAATCCTTCACCTGATAATAAGTAGTACCCAGGGAACCACCAAAATCCAAAACGTGTATGGGCCTTTTTTTGATTACGGCGCTCATTTTCAGAAATGCTATTAAGGCATAAGGATATTCCTTTTTATCAAAAGTAACTGAATCGCGCTCATAAACTGCTTCGCCATTTTTAACCCTTAGCAATGCATCTTTTGTACGTTCTAATATGATTTCTTTGTCATATCCACCAGCTTTCTCAATTACTGCAGACCAGGAAGAATAATCTCCAAACCATCCATAAGGATTCCGCTTAGATTTTGAGAAAAGTTTTTTCAGCATAATTGATATCAATTTCTGATATCAAGACAATGGTTTGTTCAAAAAGTCCTATATGATTTTTAAAAATATTTTCTGTCTGCCGTGCAGTAACGATAAAAGTAAAAGAGAGTAGGAATTGTCCTGTTGATTTCTAATTTTCAATATTTCGCTTGAGATCTATAAGACGCTGGCGCACATTTCGTCGCAAGTTACCTTTTACAAGACCGGTTATCAGACTGAGTGGAAATCTAAGTGAAAAAGAATACACAAAGCTCACTTCCGTTTTATTTTCATGTACTTCTGTGAATGTCCATGACCCTAAAAAGGATTTAAAAAGATACGGCCCATCAACCATTTTTATTGCTGTTACTTTAGGCCTATTAAATGTGACATATTCTGTTATCATCCCCATACCATTTTTAGCAATGCAATTTGCTTTAACCCCTTTTGCTGCACTTAATACTCCGTCAAGCAACTCTGCCTTTCTCAAAAATGTATCCCAACTTAACCGTTTAGTATAATCCTGAGTAAAGTCAAATACAAATTCAGCAGTTTCTTCAATCAAGATTTTCTCTGTAAATTTTGTAGCAGCCATTTACTCTGTATTTCTTTTAATGGAAATTAGTAAATACCGCTGAAAAATCTTCAAAATTATTCTTACCGGTAAGTTCAATAAATAATAAAGACTTCTGTCGATGCTATATGTAGAATTTAATGTCAAAACTGTTTTTTCTCCCTGATCAGATAACAAATAGGACCCAGACAGGATTCTGAATACCCCTATAGAAATGTCAAAGCAATATAAGACACGAAAGCCTTTCTCAGGATTAAAAGAAAATGAATACTCCACAAATGGTTTCCACTCTAAAATCTCCTGTATAAATCGCTTTCCATTCTTAAAATATGCAATCCTCTTACCATGTTTACCCTCTAATACCATCTCTGCTTTTAAAGGTTTGGGGATATCAAGTAACCTAAATATAACAGGGTCCGAGAACTGTTCAATTTTTACATTGGTGATATTCTCCCAAATCATTTCTGGTTGTGCTGCGATATCAATCGAAGAGCACATAGATTTTATAATATGTTTAGTCAATTTAATGCTTAGCCAATGTCTTTATTCATTTCAACGCCAAATATATAATTTGTAGGCAAACAATAATAAAAGTGCAACAAATCCCGTCTTTAAATACCTACACCAGTCATGAGATAATCAAGCTCTTCAAACCACAATCTGCCCTAAATACTGACCCGTACTTAACATATTACCCTGCGCATTTACATAATGCATATAACAATGTAGCGTATCACCCAGAAAGTTGGCCGGCAATTGCAGATTTACCTCCTTAGCTGATCTTACCGCCACATTTTCAAACATCACGAACTTCTCTTTATCAGGATTGTATACCACAAAATTTGCCTGATCATCGTCTTTGCAATAAGCAGACCCCAACACATCTTCCCATTTGATGTACAATACCGCATCTACTAAAGAAACGATTTCTTTAATGACAGAGATCAAGAGCTCCCCACGGCTAAACACCACATTTGCAAAATCAATGACCATGTCATCTCCCGATCCGCTCACTGCATGTTTCATTACAAAAGAAATAGCGGCGTTCATCGGTGTCTTTTTCTCTTTCACCACCTGATAGCCGATAGCGATCAACGCCTTCAAGGGCCTTAGCCAACCACTTACCAATGCAAAAATCCTTTGCTGATGTATTTGTGCCGGTGATGATTGTTTCTTTTTCCCATCCTGAACACTCTTCAGATAATTGATCCCCCGCCAGCTAGACGCGATCACACTACCAACTTTGCCGCTTACCGGCCCATTTATTCCATTGTTATACCTTGCCATAATTTTATTTATTTTTTTGCTTCTGTCATACTAAAGCGGCGTCATGCTGAATTCCTGCCCCGACTAGTCGGGAGATCTCTTGTCTATGCTATTCAATTCCTTGAAGTAAATCTCAAATTATTGACAGACTTGCCCCAGCCAATCGCTTAATAAAGGTTTGTCCCGGCCACAATTCCACGCCCAGAAGTCAAGCGACCAGGATCAAACCAATAATCTTAAATCTTCCCTCCCAAATCTTTTATCTTCTTCTCTCTCTTCAATAAATGCTCGGTCTGTATCATTCTAATCTTTTCCAATAAATCATTCTCCGCTTTCAGCTTTTCCCTTTCCTTCTTCAGAAATTCCAATTCCAGTATCACCGTATCATAAAGCGCTTTATAATCCATAAGCCAAAATTTTAATAAAACAATTCTACTTTCGCCATCTCCCTCAATCTCTTTACGGCCTTCACTTTGATCTGTCTCACTCTTTCCGTTGAAAGCCCAACAATCACTGCCACATCCTCTGACTCCATAGGCATCCCACTCCCAATCCCATAACATAACCTCACAATCAAACCATCCCGTTGTGGCAACCTCGCTAACAACCGATCCAGTTCAGCATTTCTTGACTCTACCAATACGCCCTCATCAGCCAGTGCAGCATTCTTATTTTCCAGCACATCAATCATACAGCCGTCCTTGCCACTATCCATCTCAAACGACCTGTCCAGTGATGTCGCAAAACTGGAATGCCATAAATGATCCGCCACCTTAAATTCAGTCATCCCAACTAACTCACTAAGTTCTTCCAACGAAGGCTGGCG
Organism: Pedobacter frigoris; assembly: GCF_032678645.1. Lineage (GTDB taxonomy): Bacteria > Bacteroidota > Bacteroidia > Sphingobacteriales > Sphingobacteriaceae > Pedobacter > Pedobacter frigoris_A. Next base: position 190,470 of record NZ_JAVTSP010000004.1, on the reverse strand, counting down.
TTCCAGCTTTTGCTCCAGCTCACTCTCCGCTTTATGGATATTATTAATACCGACTATCACATTTAATGGCAATCGCATCACCCTCCGCTTTTCATCAATGGCCTGGATGATGCTCTGTCTAATCCACCATACGGCAAAGCTGATGAACTTAAATCCCCGGCTGGCATCAAATAAACCCGCAGCTTTCATCAGCCCTTTATTCCCCTCTGCAATTAAATCTTCCAGTGAAAGCCCTGCGTTCCGGTATTTTTTTGCTACCGACACCACAAATCTTAAATTCGCATTCACCAGTTTATGCAAAGCCGCCCGATCCCCGTCTCTCGCCTTTTCACTCAGCAGCACCTCCTCCTCCGGCTTTATCAAGTCATACCTGGCAATATCTGCCAGATACCTGTCCAGAATAGGATTATGCTCGGTAACAGATTGTGTAATTATTATGCCTCTCATTTAAAATTCACAGAACTAATTAATTCAAAATTTTGATCAAAAGTATTTGATTAATCCTTTCAAAAACTGCACATTATACCCCAAAAACATTAATATTTTCGGTGTACAAATCACACCTATATCGACACCTATATCAGTATTATCGATGGATGTTCTTAAAAACCCTGGGACTTACGCCCTCATGTTTCCTAAAACTCCTGCTAAACCAGGTCGGATCACTGACACCAAGTTCATAACTGATCTGTTTAATATTCAGGGTGCTAAATTTCAGCAACCTTACTGCCTCCTGATGGATCCTTTCCTGAATCAACCGGTGTACCGTTTTATTTAAATAACACTTGGTGAGGCCATTCAATACTTCCAGGTTCAATTTCAATTCCTTTCTATAAAACTCAGGGCCGTGTTCAACTCTAAAGTGTACTTCCAGCAACTCCAAAAAATTTGTTACCACCAGCATATCCGGAGGAATATAGTTCCCATCGCTGAAAACCTCGAGATTCTTTATTTCTGATAGCTTTAAACTAAGCATAATATCTTCAAAATAAATTTCAAACCCCTTCCTTACAAAATTATACTAAACTGTAGGTGAGGTGTTAACAATCAGTCAAATAATTCAGTAAGAAGGTTTGCCCTAGCCGCCCCATCACGCCCATGAAATGCGACAGACCGGAACCAAACCAATTAATCTTTCATTTTTTAATCGCCTTGTCTATATATTTCTTTACTTTCGCTTTAGACCTGGCTTCCTTCTTTTTGCATAATCTTAGAAAGATCATAAATAGTAGCCTAATTGATGCTATTTTTTCATTTTGGTTGACTTAAGTTTGGTTAGTTTACCTTCTTAATCACAAAAACTTCCATTTCCCTCTCTTCCTTAACCAAAGTAAGTCCATTGTCTTTCACAAATTTCTGTAAATCCGCTTCTTTTATTCTTGTAAAATTATCCTCTGTTTGAAATGACGGGAATAATTTAGTTAGGTATTTCGTTTCAGCAACAACTGGAATATCCAAATGCTGCAACTCAGCCATCAATTGCTCAAGTGATAACAAACGAGGTACTAATTTATTTGTACTTTGAATTTTTTTATGCTGCACCTCGTCCATCTTAATAACCCAGCATTGAATTTTTCTTTTTCCCATACCAGCAGTTATCCCAAAAGTATTTTTTATATCCACTATGGCTTGCTGCCGGATTTCTTCTTTAGTTAAACGCGGAGCAATCAATTCATAACAATAGGTATTCTTGGTTTCCCAATCCAAAGTAACATCCTTTTGAGCACTTTGCATAACATCATCCCTGTTAAGCCCTTCAATAAGCACCTTGTTAGGTTGCACAGGAAAATTATAAACCTGATTAATGATGTTAAAAAGAGATTCATTAATAAGCCTCACACCTTTTATATCAGAAAGAAAAAAAGATTTACGGTGTTTGGATTTAAAATCCATTAACCCATCAAGGTACCCGGTAAACATACTTTTATATTTAATATTTGAGGTATCAACAGAAAACATAGCCTCATGGCTAGGGTTCACATAGAGATCATTCTTTTGTACAATCCCAGCATCTTTTCCTGCAAGCATAAGCTCAATTTCTTTTTGTTTTACATCTCCTGAAGTGGCCCTGAAAATTCCTTCGCGGTCTATCCATACAAAATGCGATATGGCTTTATAAGGAAAATACTGAACAGCCACTGTATCTTCAGCGGTCACCAATAAATTTAAAGGATGGCTAATTGTTCTACTTTGGAAATCAACTATTCTATTGATTTTCCGTTTAGTATCAGTATCCATGCTTTTTTTCGGATACATCAGGATAATTTTGATTTTATCTCCAAAAATTTTCTGAAGACTATCCAGTTTAGGGAATTTGTCAATACAAGGCCCGCAATTTGTTGCCCAGAAATCAAGGATAACAAGTTTCCCTTTAAAATCAGATAATTTAACGGTTGGCTTTATAGCGTTGAGCAGCGTAAATTCAATCTCCGGCACCTTATCACCTATATTAAGTGCCGCTATCATATTCGTTTGCGCATGCAGGTTTCCAATGGTTATGCTTATCATAAGCACAACCAGCATATATTTAATTTTCATATTTTCTTTAGGTTATTATCTTCTATTCTGTGGTATCTTATTGATTGCAATTATGCTTTCCGGAATAGCCAGTGCATATCTCAGATCATTAGGGGGCAAAGTGTAGGTTACACCATTTACTAGCCGCTGAAGAACAATATTGGCCCCTTCCTTATTCAGCCGTTTAATGTCCATCCAGCGGAGCGTACGCATTAGCAACTCCTTTCTTCTTTCCTTTAACACAATAGCCAAAGCATCTTTACCATTTGCCGCTGCAAGATTAACATAAGCTGCGCCCGTTCTCCATCTTTTACTCAGCACCGCATTTACATCGTTCATAGCCTCCACTGGCATATTTTTCCGAGCAAAACATTCGGCCCGCATAAAATATACTTCATTGGTAGCTAAGCCGACAAAAAGGTTACCATTACCTTCATAACTGCCCTTAAATGAATTGGTACCCGCATTTGTTCCGGTATTGGTTGTAAAAAATATAGTTTTACGCAAGTCGCCATCCAGGTAAGATGCATATAAATCGGCAACTATTTTTGACCTTGTATTGGCCAATATGGTAGGTACACCAGCGCTGCTGGCATAAATAATTTCCGGATTGTTATATTGCAGCACTGTCGCGCTAAAAGGAAACGATGTAGCAGGATTCGGGATATTGGGTGTGTTGTAATTCAGCAAGGTGCTTTTTATTTTTAAACATTCACCAGCATAGACAAGGCATTCTTCATACTTGCGCATAGCAAGATACACCCTTGCCAATAGCCCACATGCAGCAGCTTTTGATGATCTGAAAACGTGCACCGGTGCTGCAGGCAGCAGGGCTTCGGCTTCCTTTAAATCGTTAACAATCTGCGTATAAGATTGCCGTACTGTGGCTCGGCTAATCTTTTCATCCAGGTCTCCTGTAAGCCTTAAAGGGATGCCCAGATCTGTATCTGCCGTAGTCTCATCGTAAGCCAGCGAAAAGGTAAGCGCCAGCTGAAACAGCGAATTTGCCCTTAAAAACAAAGCCTGGCCTTTTACATTGTTCCAATCCATCTGCTGGCCTGCCGGGACAGTTATTTCTTTTAAATTATCCAGAACCGTATTGGCAATGTATATCTTATCATACGCATTGGCCCAGTCATTACTACCTTCCGCAAATACATTGTCCTTTTCCCAGGTATAAAGACGCCTCTGATTTATAACAACCGAATTGTAATCGGCATCTTTCACAAAATAATCATCCGAGCTCACTTCTGCTGCCGATGCATCTGTTCTATTAATTTTAGTATAAGTATCCAGCAGTGCTTGTAAATCTGGCAGCGTTTGGGGGATAACCAATTTACTGTCTGATCGCACATCAAGATATTTTTTGCAACCCGCAAACAGGAACATAAGCAACACTATACTCCATAAAATTCTTTTATATTTTTCCATTGTCGTTTGATTAAAAGTTAGCGTTAAACCCAATTGAAAAGTTCTTTGAAGCGGGCAGCTGACCATCATAAATGGCTCGTGGGTCAATGCCCTGTTTATTTGCCTTCCAAAGCAGGCCCAGCTCATTCCCGACAACAAAAACGCGCAATGTAGAAAATGGCATTTTAGGATTTCGTGCCCGCTCAAGGGTATAACTTAAATTGATGTATTGTAACCGGATGTGGTCGCCTTTTGTAGCTAAAACATCAGAATTATTGTAAAAGTATTCCCTATTGTAATTGACAGGATATTGCATAGAAGGAACATTCGTTTTCAGCTCATCACCGGGAGTTTGCCACCTTTGCACAAAATCAGCATGACCAATCCTTTGGCTAATAAGTGCTCCATAGTCAATAGATTGCCGCATAAAATAATAGCCCAGCTGATACGTTAGCTTAACCGACAGGCTAAGGTTTTTGTAACTTAATGTATTGCCCAGAGACCCAAAAAAGACGGGTATTGCTGAGCCATGAAAAGAAAGGTCTTTGATCGTTGCACTATCCCCTTGCAAAGCAGTGTAGTTTTTGCTGGGTTTTCCATTAAGATAGCCCCTTGGGTCACCGGTAAGTGGATCTAGTCCAGCCCATTTAAAGGAGAAAACGGAATTTAAAGGATAGCCTTCATGCGGCTGGCCACCAAATACATAACTGTCTGCTCTTTCATCACTATTGTAATAACTGGTTACCTTATCATTGTAGTAGCTAAAATTCAGCATACTGGACCATTTTATTTGTCGTTTAATGTTATGACTGGTCAATATCACATCTACTCCCTGTCCTCGTAAGTTGGCAACGTTTTTCTGGATAGTTGGCGTAGCCAAGCCCAGCGTCCTGTCTACAACTGCTGGTCCATATAGATCCTTCGCATTTTTCTGGAAATATTCAATACTACCTTCCAAAACATTCCATCCGGCTCTAAAATCTAAACCTAAATTTAACATACCTACTTTCTCCCAAGTAAGATCGCTGTTTTTAAAATTACTTATCCTTGCCGTAGGGCCACTGGTATAAATAGATGCTGTTGCATAGCGGATTGTAGTAACCGAACTGAGCGTTGGCGAAACATTGCCATTAAAACCATATGTAGCCCTTAGTTTTAAATAGGGTACAAGCTGGCTTTTGTAAAATCCCTCGCCTGAGATATTCCAGGCAAGTCCCGCAGACCATAGCGGACTCCATTTTTCATTGGTCTCTGCACCAAAAATATTTGATGCATCGCGCCTGGCGCTAAACGAAGCAGTATATCTGTTCCCGTAATTATACGCTATGTTTGTAAAAAGTGAAACGTAGCGGTTTTGCAAACGATTGTACACGCTGATAAATGGAACTGTTCCTGAACCAAAAAAAGGATCTACCAGTGGGTAGCTATTGATATAATCAACTGGTTTAGACGTTAACAAATCTTTATCATAGCCATAAGATCGGTTTAATGAAGACTCGCTTTGTACGTCTCTCATTTCTACCCCTGCAATGGCATTGATACTGTTATGCCCCCAGTTCTGATCAACATTAACCTGAGCCCTTAAATTCTGATTCCTCAACTCAGTAGTTGTTAAATCAAGTATGCTGCCCAGGGGTACCGCTCTGTTTACCACTCCAGCATTTCGGTTAATGTTGGAATTGAAATTGATCATATCCCTGGTAAAAAAACTTTCCTGATCATTAAGCAGGTTCAATTTGCTATGCTGTTTCTCCAATAGATACTTCACATCAAAATTAAACCCCTTAAGAATCCTATAGTTCAGTCCAATTTTAGCGATAACACTTTGCAAATCTGTTTTTCTTGTAGCATGCTTATAATCTTCCAGCGGATAGTACTTCCAATCCAGTAAGCGGCCATTCCCCAATGTATCCAAATAACCCCTTCTATATGTAGTAAATGGGATCTGGCTGCCATCATCAGCAATAAATCTACCGTAAGGAATCACTCCTCCTGAAAAAGGCCCAGCTCCATACTCGGTCTTTCCATTTTTATCGTGGGTATTCGCATAATCAACCCCAAAGAATAACTGTAGCTGATCAATGGGTTTATATAACTGTTCAAGCCTGAAATTATACCTATCTGATTTAGCTGCCAGTTCATCAATGCCCTTATCTATCCCACCGCTTAGGCTCCATACCATTGATTTGCTTCCTCCCCTAAGCCCGATCGAATATTGTTGATCTATGCCATTCTGATACATATATTTTTCATAATCTCTGCGAACATCATATCCGCGAAGTACGTTGATTTGCCGGTCTGCGTCATCTGGATCGATCAAAGACTTTCGTTTTTTTTCAAGAATATCGACAACATCGGTTTGAAAACCCCAATTGCGATTATTCAGCTCATAGTCATAATAACCGTTATCAAAAAGATACTTTTCTACATCAATAAAATCACTGGTGGCAATAGACTTTGAATAAAAGAGATCAGGTTTTAAGGTACTGGTCAGGTTCGCACCAAATTCTACTCTGGTCTTTTCATTTAACTTACCTTTTTTGGTATTTACTACAATCACTCCATTTCCAGCCCTTGCACCCCATATAGATGCTGCCGCTGCATCCCTTAATATATCTATACTTTCTATATCGTTTGGATTAATGTTGTTTAAATCGCCTTCATAAGGAAAATTATCCACTACAATTAAGGGCTGTTTGGGTCCGCTGATTGTACTTAGTCCGCGCACCGCAATCTGGTTTGGTCGGTTCCTCGCAGGAAATACATTTACACTATTGGCAATCGCAGGAAGCCTGTTTAAGAAATTTGCACCTACTTGCTCGTTATAGGTCTTATTGTCAATCTGTACAAAGCTTCCCGTAGCTCTCTCCTTCGGAATATTCTGGTAACCCGTACTATAAGTCACATTTACCTCTTCCAATTCCCCCGTAGCCACATTCAACTTAATCTCCAGCGGCATCACTGCTCCTTGTACCTGAATCTCCAAAGTCTTAAATCCAACATAACTAATCTCCAACATGGCATCCTCATCCACATTTGCTAAATAAAATTCGCCTTTTTCATTGCTCTTTGTAACCCTATTCGTCCCCTTCACCTTCACTGTAGCCCCGGCTAATACCTGGTCATTCTCGCCAATGATCTTACCCCTAATATCAATAGCACTAAAATGAGCAACCAGATTATCCAGAAAGGAAGGCTCCTTCTCCTTAATGGCTACAGATTTATCTTTTATGGTATAACTTAACTTTTGGTTTTCAAAAATGCTTTCCAGCGCTTCTTCCAGGCTCACATTCTTCACATCTAGATTAACCTTTTTGGCATCTGTGATCAACTTATAATCCATGATCAGGAAGTCGTATCCGGTTTGCTTTCTAAGCTTTTCAATAACCCGCTCTAAAGGTGTATCTTTTTCTTTCAGCGTTACGCGCTGGCCGAAAGTAGCAGCACTGACTTGCATTAGCGATGCAATTAATATCACGGTGGTTAGTCGCATAAAAAGCCAGATTTTATGGACATACCCGATAGGTATACCCATTTTTTGGTGTAATATTCCGTACATTAGTATTTAGTTTTGGTTTAGCAGTTGTCTTATGTTTTCCAAGACCAGGACAACAGCAGTAAAACGGTCAATAATTTATTATAGGCAAAGCCAAACATGACCAGGTTCCGAGACATCGGAATCTGGTTTTTTATTTAACTCCCTATCTAAGGGTCATTTCTGTAACGTTTTTTCATCTTCTCTGGTTGTTTGGTTAGTTGATATTATGTTAGTTCAAGAATGATTCTTTATTTCAGGATGACGACAACACACTACTCGGTTTGCCCTGTCGCTTCCGGATTCAACAAAGTCTTTATTTTCTTTGCTATGCTTTTACCCAGTTCAGTATTTCTGACCTCCTTATTAAAATGCTTAAAATCGGAGTCCAGTACACCTGCATCTTTTTCAAAAACCATTACATTAGAAAAAGCTTTTAACCCAATGTAAGACCCTGGGTGAGACCTATAATAATCTTTGCATTTATTAATGTATTCCTCACGCACCGCATTAAATCTTGCCATCACGTCCTTCACATATAATGAGTCCTTCTTCTGTTCGGCAGTTTTACTACTATATTCCGTTTTAATTGCTTTCTGTCTTTCCTGCACCGATTTTACCAAAGCATCAAATTCAAGACTATCCGCATTTCTGTCCTGAGCTATTCCTAGAAAAGGCAACAGGCACAACAACATGAGTTTAATTACAGTTTTCATGGCTATTTAAGTTTAGTTACAATTATTTTTCTTCCTTCAATTTTAAAATTCACTTTACCCGTCCTTTCCATCAATTCCAATACCGCAGAAATACTCCGCGATCTGGAAACAAACCCACCAACAGTAATATTTTTTAGTTCATCAGACGAATAACTAACCTCTACATCATACCAGCGCGCTACTCTCCTCATCACGCTTTCAAGAGATTCACCCTTAAAAACAAAATCGCCGTTCTTCCAGTCAATAGCTTCGTCCATATTCGCCTCAATGACTTTGAAGTTTTCTTTATTAAGAATAGATTGTTGCCCTGGCTTCAATGTTTTACCACCCAAGTCTTTATTCGCACCTACTTTGGTCAGTAACCTCGACACATTTACACTACCTTCAAACAAAGTAGTTTTAACACTACTTTCATCCGCATAGCTGTTTATATTAAAATGCGTACCGAGAACCATTACCTCCTGTTCTCTAGTCTTTACAACAAAAGGAGATTTCTTATTCTTTGCTACTTCAAAGTAGGCTTCGCCTTCAAGCAATATTTTGCGAGTTTTTCCAATAAATTGAGATGGGAAAGAGATTTTTGAATCAGCGTTCAGCCAGACGTGTGTACCGTCAGGCAATGTGAATTCATAGGTTTGGCCTTTGGCGGTGCTGGCGGTTAGGTCTTCTGTCCCCTTGTCATCCAGAGCATCGCGAAGGATCTCACCGTCACTATACTTTAAGTCCTCTCCTATCACTACCCCAGTCTTCGCATCGCTCAGTTGGATCACCTTGCCATTAGCCAATGTTATAGTTGCACCGTTTTTACCTGGGGCTATGTCGTTCATCGCGAGTCCGGGATCCTGACCTGCGTCAGGATGACGGTCAGAGTGGTAATTAAAGAAGTAAACGCCAAGAACTAAGAATGCTACCGCTGCCGCAGCGATTAGCGAAGTCCCGAATTTACTTCGGGAAACCGCCACGATACGAGGCCATAACTTAACCGTCCTGGCTTCTTTTGCCTCAACAGTAATTCCAGTACTCTCATAAACCCTAAGCTTTAGGCGCGCCTCCACAAGTTTTGCATAATCTGCGTCATCTACATCAACACTTACCTCGGCATCATCAAACGAATGATACCAATCATTCACCATTTGATGCTCCGTCGCCGTTGCTTTACCATTAAGGTAATCATCAATAGCCTGTAAAAGTTGATCTGAATATTGCATGTATACTCCCCCTTTTATAGTATGTGTATCGGGAGAGGGCCAGCACCTATGCCATTGTTAAAAAAATATTAAAATAATATAAAATGGCTGTTTTTTACCTTTCCACGCAAGGTACTGAGCGCTTTATTCATCTGGTTTTCAACCGTACTTGTTGAAATATCCATCTTTTCAGCAATCTCTTTATTACTCATGTGTTCGTTGCGGCTATACTTAAATACAAGACGGCACTTTTCCGGCAACTTCTCCACTTCTTCGTTTAGCATTTCGAGCAGGCGCTTATAATGCAACCGGTCTTCTATGTCTTCCTGGTCCATCATCAGCTCAGCATGCTCCATAGCATGTTCTTCATGTGAGAACTTTTTCTCGCGTTTCATCAAGTGAAAGATCATGTATTTTGTCGCAGTAGCTAAGTAAGCACTTAAATTGTCAACTACGGCAGTGGCACTGTTATTCCACAAACTCACCAAAACGTCATGGACAATATCCTCAGCAGATTGGGTATCCCGTACACGGTTATAAGCCAGCGCATATAACACCTTCCAGTAACGATCGTAGACCTCGGTAAAGGCCATATGATCCCTCTGCTTTAACAAAGCAGTCAATTCCTGATCGGTATATGCACTATAATCCGCCATGATGTATGTTACCCCTTATTACCTTAAAGTTAAGCAAAAGTTTTCATTAAGTTTTTATCCATCATTTTTGTAATGAAGCTTGCTACGGGTAAAACCCTTGCAGGTTGCAAGAATATATAACTTATTGCATATAAACCAACTACACCCAAAATAAATTTTAGTTTTTCTTGCTAAAAGGGATTAGAAGGGATTTCTTTCATTTCGAGTATAACGAGAACCGAGCCCTCCGCGAGCTCAGCGACGCTAATTCTCTTGTTCATGCATAGTTCAAAAAGAGAAAAAAGTACTTTTTGTTGTAACCCCAAGGGACTTTTTTATGACCTAATACCCCCCTGCTTCGTACCAGTGCCATAACAGTTTCGTATCTGTTTCGGATAAAGGTACCCATTATGCGAAGCAGATACGCCGCTGTCCCCCGTCTGCCTCATAGCTGGTGTACAGTAAGTCTAAACAAGAGTCATATTCATTGTCACCAAATCTTCATTTAGCACTCTGCCAATTTGTCATTTACAAATTAAATTGTGTATTTTTGATCCCCACAATAACGTTGACCTTTTATGATTGATCTACAGCTGACAGATAAAACACACGATGAAGAGCGCCAGGGTGAAGCTTTGATTATTGACGCACCTATAGTTCGCAATGGCAGGAAACTGTACATTGAAAGCTATGGCTGCCAGATGAATTTTGCTGACAGTGAGATTGTTGCTTCTATCCTATTGGATCAGGGTTTTGAGACCACCGGCGACTATAAAGAAGCTGATGTGGTATTCATTAATACCTGCTCCATACGTGAGAATGCAGAACAAAGGGTGCGCAACAGGCTTTCGCAATTCGGTGTTGAAAAACGCAGAAACCCTAAACTCATTGTAGGTGTGCTGGGCTGTATGGCTGAACGCTTAAAATCTAAATTTCTGGATGAGGAAAAACTGGTAGATGTTGTTGTAGGCCCGGATGCTTACCGTGAATTGCCACAGCTGATCAGTGAGGTAGAAAGTGGTCAGAAAGCAATCAATGTATTGCTTTCCCGTGAAGAAACCTATGCAGACATCAGTCCTGTGCGGTTGAGCGGAAATGGCATCACAGCTTTCATTTCCATCATGAGGGGTTGCGACAATATGTGTTCTTTCTGCGTGGTTCCTTTCACCAGGGGTCGTGAGCGCAGCAGAGATCCGCACTCTATCCTGGCTGAAGCAAATGATTTATTTGAGAGAGGCTATAGAGAAGTAACTTTACTGGGCCAGAATGTAGATTCTTATCAATGGAACCAATCGGCAGAAAGTCAGCCTAAAACTGATGCACTTGCGGATGACATCAATACTTTGACCGGTGATGCTTTACTGGATGCACTGAGCAAAGAAAGCGAATTGCCAGCACATCGTTTAAAAGCGGGACTTGGCAATGTTGATGTAAATTTTGCGCAGTTACTGGCCATGGTCGCTGAAATCAGTCCTGAATTAAGGATCCGTTTCTCTACCTCTCATCCAAAAGACATTACAGATGAGGTATTGTACACGATTAAAAAATACGACAACATCTGCAACTATATTCACCTGCCGGTTCAGTCGGGCAATTCCAGGATACTGGCCCTGATGAACAGAACTTATACCCGTGAATGGTATATGAACAGGATTGATGCCATACGCCAGATCATTCCTGGCTGTGCCATCTCAGCAGATATCATCGCCGGGTTCTGCACCGAAACAGAAGAAGAACACCAGGATACATTAAGTATCATGGACTATGCGAGGTATAACTTTGCCTATACTTTTTCTTATTCTGAGCGTCCGGGTACATTAGCGGCCAGAAAATATAAAGATGATGTTCCGGAAGAGGTAAAAGCACGTCGTCTGGCTGAGATATTTAAAAAACAACAGGAAGATTCTCTGGCTTGTCTGGAGGAATTTGTGGGCAAAACAGTGAAAGTACTGATTGAAGGTTTTTCTAAAAAATCTGATAAAGAGTACAGAGGCCGTAACGACGAGAATGCGATGGTGGTTTTTCCGGTTACTGAAACCGTGAAGCCTGGAGAATATGCAAATGTTTATGTAGAACGCTGCACATCCGCCACGCTGATCGGAAGGGTTGTTGGATAGCGATCACGTCATCTCGACGAAAGGAGAGATCTTTTAAAATAGCGTAGACAAGAGATCTCTCCTTTCGTCGAGATGACGACAAGAAGAAATAGTACGTAACTTACTATTTAAACAGAATTAAAGTATTATTGATTTCATTAATTGATGGATATACAAGATATTAAAAACCGCTTTGGAATAATTGGGGGCTCTCCCTTATTAAACAGAGCTATAGATATAGCCAGACAGGTGGCACCAACCGATATGTCTGTTTTAATTACCGGTGAAAGCGGTAGTGGTAAAGAAGTTTTTTCTCACATCATCCACCAGATGAGTACCAGAAAACACGGGGCATTTATCGCTGTTAACTGCGGGGCAATACCGGAAGGAACAATTGATTCTGAATTGTTTGGTCATGAGAAAGGTTCATTTACAGGTGCTCATGAGGCGCGTAAAGGATATTTTGAAGTAGCAAACGGCGGTACGATCTTTTTGGATGAGGTGGCTGAATTACCTCTGGGTACCCAGGCCAGGTTATTGAGGATCCTTGAAAGCGGAGAATACCTAAGGGTGGGTTCTTCAAAAGTTCAGAAAACGGATGTAAGGATTATTGCGGCAACAAACGTAGATGTATACAACCGTGTGAAATCAGGAAAATTCCGTGAGGATCTTTATTACAGGCTAAACACCGTGCCTTTGCGCATCCCCGCTTTGCATGAACGTAAAGAAGACATTTACCTGCTGTTCAGAAAATTCTCGGCCGACTTTAGCGACAAATACCGCAGTCCGGGCATACAACTGGAGCCTGATGCGATACAGATTCTGAGTAATTACAGCTGGCCTGGAAACGTAAGGCAACTGAAAAATATCGCGGAGCAGATCTGTGTACTGGAAAAAGACAGGAATGTAACTGCGGCAGCTTTACTGAATTATATCCCCAATGAAAGTGCTACAAATTTACCGGTGGCCATCAACGGGAACAACAAAGAAGATTATACGGAACGAGACATTCTTTACAAGGTACTTTTTGACATGAAAAAGGACATGATGGAATTGAAAAAACTGGTAGCCGAAATCATTCAGAATGGGGGCAACACGGCGCATATTATGGCCGACAATCCACATTATATCAATCAGCTATATCAGGAAATTGATCAGACGACAGGGCATGACTCTAACACCTTAACGATTAAAAAACCTTTGCAAAGTGCACCTGTGGATTATAACTATACGCATGAGGCAGAGGAGGTTGAAGAATCGTTATCTTTGATAGATAAGGAATCCGATCTGATTAAAAAGGCGTTAAAGAAACACAAAGGCAAACGTAAATTTGCTGCACAGGAACTAGGAATCTCTGAACGTACGTTATATAGAAAGATTAAAGAACTTAATTTAAACTAGGTATGAAATACTTATATGGATTGATTTGTTTACTGGCCTTCAGCGGCTGTAAAATAGCACTAAACCAAGCTTCAATTCCACCAGAAATGAAGTCTGTAAACGTAAGGGTTTTTGAAAACAATGCACCATTGGTACTGCCGACTTTAAGCTCCAACTTTACGGAGGAGTTGAAAACACGCATCCGTAACCAGACGAGCTTGCGCATCACCACAGGTGATGCCGACGGTATTTTTACGGGAAACATTACAGGATACAGCCTCACACCTGAAGCGATCACCGACAACAACAGGCCAACAGCGGGCGCTACCCGGTTGACCATCAGGGTAAGTGTGAAGTATACCAATAACCTCAATCCTAAACAGAGCTTTGAGCAGAGTTTTGAAAAATATAAGGTGTTCAAACTCGCAGGAAGCCTTCAGATTCAGGAGCAGGGCATTGCAAAAGATGTAACGGCTATGCTTACTGAAGATATTTTTAATGCCGCTTTTGCACAATGGTAGGCTAAAATAGAGATCAATTAGTAACTTAGCGACTTGGAGCAGCAAACAGACATCAAACAACAGCTTGCAGAATTAATTGCAGAGCCTGGGAAAGTATCTCAGCAGGATACGCCTATGCTCAATGAGCTGGCTAAGCTGTATCCTTATTTTCAACCCATACATTTACTGGCTGCTAAAGCCGCTTTAGGCACAAATGAAGCAAATGCTTATTTGGCAAATGCAGCTTTATATACCAATGGACAACTGCTCCATCATTTTGTTCACGGCGATTTGCAAAACAGCCGGGAATTTAATGTGATCCGCAAAGGAACATTCGGCACAGAAGCGAGCCAGCCTGAAGCATTGGATGAGGTAGCCATCGACGAAGTACAAGCTGAAACAACAGAAAAACCAACGGCAGATGAACAGGAGACTTTCGAGGAGATTGGCGAGGTTGACATCAATGAATTCAGACAGGAACAGAAAGCCGAATCTGAACTGGTGCTGGAAAATATTGTAGCTACCGACTTCTTCGCTTTTCAGGATAATTTCAAAGTAGAGCCTGCGACTGAAGAACTTGTGGAGCCTGAACCGGCCGAATCGGAAGATACGGTGATCAGTAAATACGATGACGATAAATTGCCTTACACTTTTTTATGGTGGCTGGCAAAAACAAGGAAAGAACATCAGCAGATTTTTCAGCCTTATGCCTCTCCGAAACGTCAGGAAGCCTCAGCGGAACAACCGCACCCTGTGCGGCAGAGCGAACTGCAGCAGCAATATGTGGAGCATATTTTCCACATGCAAAGCCCTTTTAATGAAGAAGAGACAGATTATGTTCCTTCACATTTCAAGCGTCACAACAAAGGCGATGAGATCATAGAAAGTTTCATTAAAAATGAACCACAGATCAGTCCGCCAAAACCAGAACAGATCAATAACGAGAATAAAGCGAAAAAGAGTGCGGAGGACCACAATGACCTGGTATCTGAGACCCTGGCGAAAATCTATATAGAGCAAATGCTTTATGACAAGGCCATAGAGACTTATGAAAAATTAAGTTTGAAGTTTCCAGAAAAAAGCCGTTACTTTGCCGACCTTATTCAATCGATAGAAAAGAAAATTTAAACAACATAACATACTATGCTTTTTTTAATTATATTATTAATCATTATTTGTATTGCTTTAGCGCTATTTGTTCTAGTACAAAACCCTAAAGGCGGCGGTTTAGCTACAGGTGGAGCGGGAAGCAATATGTTTGGCGTTCAACGTACCGGTGATGTTCTGGAAAAAGGAACATGGATTTTATTGGCCCTGATTGTAGTGCTTACTTTGTCTATCACAACGATTGCTAAAACTGGTGGTTCAGCTTCTGGTGTAGATTCTAAGATTCAGCAGCAATTGGATAAAACGCCTACTCCATCTCCACTTGGAGGCGGAACAACTGCTCCGGCAAACACTCCTCCGGTAACAAACGATACTACTAAAAAGTAATAATTTACAATCGTACTTGTACGACTGTCGTCATCCTGACGATGAGCAAAAAAGGCCTGAATCATGACTTATGATTCAGGCCTTTTTTCGTACACCCCTGCCACTCTGACACAAAATCACCTCATCATAATCCATTAGCTGACAAGGCTGTGTAAATTTGTCAAGCAAAGAGTGCTTGGCATAAAAACTGATACGATCAATGATACGTATACATACGTACTAAAATTTTAACTTAAAAATATAATTAATATCAAGTTATGGCTTTAAACCTTAAACCCATTTCAGGTACAGCAAACAGAGTAATTGTTGAGCCTGCTGCGGCAGAAGAAAAGACAGCATCGGGACTTTATATCCCTGATACTGCAAAAGAAAAACCGTCCAAAGGAACTGTAGTATCTGTTTCAGAAGAAGATTCAGAAGGTAAAAAACCAACAGTTAAAGTTGGAGATGTGGTTATCTATGGCAAATATGGTGGTACAGAACTTCCTTATGAGGGTAAAGATTACCTGATCATGCGCGAAACTGACATCTACGCTGTACTTGGTTAAGCGTATCAAATCAAATAAGTAAAAATCAAAATTTGTGTTTTAGGATGTTGCAAACTGCAACTCGTAAATCTAACCCCGCATGAGCTGCGGAGCAAAATCGTAAATAAAAATGGCAAAACAAGTAAAATATAATGTAGAAGCCCGTGACGCCCTGAAAAGAGGTGTTGATACATTGGCTAATGCAGTAAAAGTAACTTTGGGACCAAAAGGTCGTAACGTAATTATTGATAAGAAATTTGGTTCACCAGCGATCACTAAAGATGGTGTTACTGTAGCTAAAGAAATTGAACTGAAAGACCCTATTGAAAATATGGGTGCTCAAATGGTTAAAGAAGTAGCTTCTAAAACTGCTGATATCGCAGGAGATGGAACTACAACTGCAACTGTATTGGCTCAGGCAATTGTAACTGCAGGTATTAAAAACGTTGCTGCCGGTGCAAATCCAATGGATTTGAAACGTGGTATCGACAAAGCAGTAACTGCTATCGTTGAAAACCTTAAAGCTCAGTCTCAGACTGTAGGTGAAGACAATAACAAAATCAAACAGGTTGCTTCTATTTCAGCAAACAATGATGAGGTTATTGGTGCTTTAATTGCTGAGGCAATGGGTAAAGTAGGTAAAGACGGTGTAATTACTGTTGAAGAAGCTAAGGGTACTGAGACTGAAGTAAAAACAGTTGAAGGTATGCAGTTTGATCGTGGTTACTTATCTCCTTACTTTGTAACCAATGCTGATAAAATGGAAGCGGAATTAGAAAACCCTTACATTTTGATCTACGATAAAAAAATCAGCAACATGAAAGAATTGCTTCCTGTGCTTGAGAAACAAGTTCAGACTGGCAAACCTTTATTGATCATTGCAGAAGATTTAGATGGTGAAGCTTTAGCTACTTTGGTAGTGAACAAGATCCGTGGATCTCTGAAAGTTGTTGCTGTTAAAGCTCCTGGATTTGGTGACCGTCGTAAAGCTATGCTTGAAGACATCGCTATCCTTACTGGTGGAACAGTGATCTCTGAAGAAAGAGGTTATAAATTAGAAAATGCTGACCTTACTTACCTGGGTACTGCTGAGAAAGTTGTTGTTGATAAAGACAACACTACTGTAATCAACGGTGCTGGTCAGTCAGAAGACATTAAAGCTCGTGTAAATCAGATCAAATCTCAAATTGAGACTACTACTTCTGATTACGATAAAGAAAAACTACAAGAGCGTCTGGCTAAGTTAGCGGGCGGTGTTGCAGTTCTTTATGTGGGTGCAGCTTCAGAGGTTGAAATGAAAGAGAAAAAAGACCGTGTTGATGATGCTTTACATGCAACCCGTGCGGCTGTAGAAGAAGGTATCGTTGCTGGTGGTGGTGTTGCTTTCATCCGTGCTATCGAAGCATTAGACGGCATGAAAGGATCTAATGATGATGAAACTACTGGTATCCAGATCATCCGTCGCGCTATCGAAGAGCCTTTACGTCAGATCTGCCAGAATGCTGGTATCGAAGGATCTATCGTAGTTCAGAAAGTTAAAGAAGGTACGGCTGACTTTGGTTACAATGCACGTACTGACGTTTATGAAAACTTAATTGCTGCTGGTGTTATCGATCCAACTAAAGTTGGTCGTGTAGCATTAGAGAACGCAGCTTCAATCGCAGCAATGTTGTTAACAACAGAAGTTGTATTGGCTGACGATCCGGAAGAAGCTCCTGCAGGTGGCGGTATGCCTCCAATGGGCGGCGGCGGTATGGGCGGAATGATGTAATCATTAACTCAAACCTTATTTAAAAGCCACAGATATTATGTATCTGTGGCTTTTTTCTTGCCATTAGAAATCAGACTTATCCAAAAAGCTGTATTTATTTCAAAGAAACTTATCCCCGCATGCAAAATTTTGAAATAAAATAAAAATAATGGGTACATTTAGATACCCTATTGCTTTTAGTATGTTTAAAATTTTAATCGTGCCACTGGTTGTGCTATGCAGCCTCGTGTCATCTATTAAAGTTAACGCTCAACTCTCTTTTGGAACGATTGATCCAGGCCCCTATGGAAGAGGCGGCAGCATTGCTGTGCCCATCAGTATACCTGTCAACTCCTGTTTTGCTGCATCAAATGTTTTTGAACTATGGATTTCTGATGCCAGTCAGAACTTCAGTCCGGGAAGAAAAATCGGGGAGACCAGCGGAACGTTTTCTACCTTTATCAACGGAACTGTTCCGGGAGACTTAATCAATGGTAACTACAAATTAAGAATTGTAACTACAAGTCCCTCGGCTTCCACAGATTATTCCGGAACAATCACCATTGCGAATGCGGCTGGCCCATTTGTTGGTACTACCCCGTCAAATGCAGCTCAGATCTTGTCGCCGCAGCAAATTTATGGCTGGTGTGGCAGTGCGGTAGGAGACAATAAGTCTATTATTTTTATGGACGATAGTTCCAGTCCGGTGGTGCAGAAACTCAGTATAAAGAATGAGAAAACGGGTACTGTTCAGGAACTGCTGCCAACCAATCAGATGTATGCCGTATCCGGCCTTGCACAATCTTATTATACCGTTACAGTAACCGGAGAAGTGATCAATGCTGGTGTGACAGTAAAATCAACCAGGTCCTACTTGTTGCTAAACATTCAGCCAAAGGTTAGCGTGCAATCTTATGGCTCGCCTTTCGGATGTATCGATCCAGTGGCGGGAACGGGTGCCGATATATCTTATGCGGTGGACATTACCGGAACAAACGGGATACAAAACAATTATCCCGGGTCCAGATATAGTATCACATGGGGCGATGGACAGGAAGACATAATTACCCACTGCGAACTGTTAAACAGTAGCGGGATCCTCACCCACAACTACAAAAGAACATCCTGCGGAGAGCCCCCTATCGATCTCGGAAATGGGAATATGATATTAAACTCCTACAGGGTATCGGTAACTACCGTCAACCCTTCATGTCAGAATGATCCGGTCAGTGCCAGTATTTATCCCAAAATATTCACAAGGCCTGTGGCGCAGATAGATCCGGCAGCTACTACAGCATGTACCAACACGCCAATCGTGTTTTCCAATATTTCAACAGCCGGGAATAATTCGGACTGTTCCCTGCAAATGAATTGGGAATGGTATGTAGATGGAATACTGGTCAGCACTCAGGAGACCTTTACCCATCCGGGGTTCACAACTCCCGGCAACCACGTGATCAAACTGCTTGCCTCAAACGACGTAGGCATCTGCAGACCCAGCGAGGATACCAGAAATATTTGTATACAAGAGCCTCCAAAACCGTCATTTACATTAAACGGAATAAGTACGGGAATCACCTTGTGTAGCCCGGTCACCTTAAAACCGACAAATACATCTATAGTAAATGAAACCTGTATCCCAACGACCTACAGATGGATCATCAGCGGTGGGAGTTTTAGCTTTGAAAATGGAACAACTGCCGCGAGTTTTGAACCTCAGATCAGGTTTACTACCCCGGGAACTTATAAAATACAGCTTGCAGCAGGGATAGCTCCTTGTGGCGAAACTCTAACCGCAGAGCAAACAGTCATCATCAATGATGCACCTGCAGCAGATCTTTCGCCAAGCATCATTGTCTGCAATTTAACATCTTATGATTTTAACAACACAACCAGTGGACCTACCAGGACTATTCTGACAGGCTCCCAGGATCCTGCACCGTCAGGCACTTATACCTGGACCGTTACCGGTGGCGCCTATAACTTTATAGGCGGCACCAATGCTGGCTCCAGATATCCGACGATTCAGTTTACAGAATATAAAACCTATACTATATCAGTAACACACACCAACGACTGCGGCACGGCAACTGATGTTCAGAATATAACCTTTACAGCTTCTCCGGTAGTTGATGCAGGGAATTATCCGGCGGTCTGCCATGACGATGTTGTACAGTTAAACGCAACCATTACAGGCTCGGTGGACAGCTATGAGTGGGTAGGCGGCAGCGGTACTTTTGCCCCAAACAGGAATACGCTAAACGCAGTTTATACACCAAGTCCGGCTGAAAAAACCGCTGGGCAGGTAAACCTGACATTGAAAGCGCTGACCTCTCTGGGTGCTCCCTGTAATATAATTGAGGGCTTTACAACCATCAATATAAAGCCGAAAAACACCATTACCAGTCCGTCAACAAAAAGAATCTGCACAAGCAGTACTGTGGCCTACACGCCTGTTTCTACATTGGCAGGCAGTGATTTTACGTGGACAGTAATTTCGTCGAACCTTGCTACAGGATTTGCCGCCACGGGCAGCGGGGCAACGATTAATGACCAGATCACTAATACAAGTGCAACAGCAGATGCCAGTGTTACCTATCGGATTGTACCTTCATTCGATGGATGTACGGGAGATCCTTTTGATTTAACGGTAACTATCGGCCCTACCCCGACTGTTACACCAAGTCTGGCAAGTACGGAAATATGCAGCGGGCAACCTGCGGGAATTACGGTTACTTCTAACCTGGCGGGCACCAAATACCTTTGGACAAGTACTGCATCTGATTCATTTATAAGTGGCAACAGCAATAATGCTGCTGTCCCGGCGACAATTACCCAAATCAGTGATTTATTGGTCAATACAGGAACAGCAAGCGGTACGGTTACCTATACCATTACGCCGGTTTCTGTATATGGATGTCCCGGCACTCCTGAAAGTGTGACGATTACGGTGCACCCAGCCCCTACAGTTGCTAATGCAGGGGCAGACGAAAGCATATGCAGTACCTCTACCCATGTTTTGAAAGGAAATGCGGCTGTAGTCGGCACCGGGAAATGGGCCTTAGTGTCCGGTCCGGGACCGGTTACTTTTGCGGACGATACCAATCCGAATACCGTGGTTTCGGGTTTGCAGGATGGCGGAGATTATGTTTTCAAATGGACAATTACTACTCCCGCAAACTGCGCCTCATCAGCAAATGTCAAGATCAGCAATCTGCTGCCGCTACAAAACAGCATCAGCAGTACAAATACAACAGTATGCTCAGGACAAAGCATCCTGATTTCGGGAGATCTTCCTACTGGTGGCAATGGCACTTACACGTTTACCTGGGAAAGCAGTGCTGACGGTATTAGCTGGGACATCATTCCTAACGAGAACAGCCGAAACCTAGGCTATGTACTGACCAGCGCACTTAGCTTCCGGAGAACGGTAAAAAGTGGTTCATGCACGCTGGTCAGCAATACAGTATTCATTAATGCCCAGCCACCTCTGGGCAATAATGTGGTTTCAGCAGATCAGGCAATTTGTGGTGGGGGGGTACCTAATCCGCTTATCGGAACTGTGCCAACCGGTGGTGATGGAGTATATACTTATCAATGGCAATCCAGCGTAGACAATGGAAATATCTGGACCGACATCACCAATGCATCATCAAAAGATTTCAGTCCGCCAACGCTCAACATTACCACTTTATATCGCCGACTGGTAAGTACCATCGCCTGCTCTGGTAACTTACAAAACATAAGTAATGAGGTACGCGTTACCATCAACCCAAATGCGAAAGCCTTATTTACATTTACCGCTGACAATGGCTGTGCCCCATTTGCGATTACCGCCCAAAACATCAAAGCGGACTCATATCCTCAAAATGCGACCTATAGCTGGTATGCCAATGGAACACCGATCGGCACAGGAATCGATTTCCCCGGGTACCAGATTACACCCGGAAATACCTCCGTTGTGATTAAGCTGGTAACGACCAGCGGACAGGGCTGTAGTGCGGACGAAATGAGCCATACCTTCTCGACCCGACAGGACATTACCTTATCATTTACCCAGGATAAAACAGTTGGATGCGGGCCGCTTACCGTAAATTTTGTAAACACTTCTACGTCACTGGCAAATACTGCTTTCAGCTGGGATTTTGGAAATGGACAAACGTCGACCCAGATCATGCCTGATGCCGTTGTTTTTGCGTATGACCCTACTGGTAAGGATAAAACGTACACGGTTACGCTTACCGCGACTACACCTTGCGGGGTAGCCATACCTTACACAGCGACTGTATTGGTGAAAGCGCCTGCCCTGTCGGTATTCTCCCCGGATAAGACGGAAGGATGTTCACCTATGCTGGTGAATTTTAGCAATACCTCACCTGTCGCAAGCAATACCACTTATACCTTCGACTTTGGAGATGGCTCTCCTGTTGAGGTAAAAACAGACCGGTCAGGGGTGACACACACCTATACAACCACCAATGTTGTGAGAACTTATATCGTTAGAATGACGACCAAAGGGGACTGCGGAGAACACACTACTGAGCATACCATCAGCGTGGCCCCTAATAATGTAGTCGCAGAACTTGTTGTAAACAGTACTGAAAAAAGAGGCTGCGCGCCTTTTACGGTGAACTTTTTCAATAACAGCAGCGGTGCGAACTCATTTGTTTATGATTTTGATGACGGCAACACCACTACTACGATTTCAGCGCCGGAAAAGGTGGTCCATACCTTTACAAAAGCGGGTACCTATACTGTAAAACTGACAGCGAGCAATGATTGTTCAACGGCATCAACAACAGAGACCATTGTTGTGCTTGCACAGCCGCAAACTGCATTTACAGCAGACAAAACGCTGGGCTGCTCAGGGCTGGAAGTTAAGTTTAACAATACGACAGTTGGAGGAATCAGCTATACCTGGGATTTTGGAGATGGTTCGGCACTTTCAACAGAAACCAATCCTACACATACCTATTCCGGGTCCCAGGAATTTTATACAGTAACGCTTACTGCTAAGAACAGCCTGGGATGTACGAGTACAACTGCGATGACCAACTTCATCCATATTGTACCTCCTCCGGTTGCACAATTCAGCGTACAACCAGGCGTAGAAATCAGTATTCCTAATTATACATTCAGCTTTACTGACGAAAGCACCAATAATCCGGATGTATGGCACTGGGACTTTGGAGATGGCACGACATCGACCCAGCGCAATCCAAAACATAGTTATTACGATGTGGGCACCTATAAGGTCACGCTTACCGTAATCAATCAGAACAATTGCTCATCAACGACATTTAAATCAGTTTCTATTACTGGAGTTCCTGGATTCCTGTATGTTCCGAATTCCTTTATTCCGGGAAGTGAGCAAACGGAACTCCGTGAATTCAAGGCCAAGGGTGTGGGAATCAAATCCTGGAGGTTCAGCATTTTTGATAAGTGGGGTGAGACGCTGTGGGAGACGACATCTCTGAATGACGGAAAACCCGCGGCAGGCTGGGATGGCACCTTTAGAGGATCGCCCATGCCACAGGGGATTTACTTCTGGAAAATTGATGTTCAATTTATTAATGGGTCCGAATGGAAGGGCATGACCTACAATAGCTCAGCGCCTAAACGTACAGGAGCAATACATTTAATCAGATAGGGATGATGAAAAGGATGAAAAATTATTTAATGGCAATTCTGATCTCGTGTATTGGATTATCTGCATTTGGGCAGGATCATATTTATTCACAATTCTTTAATGCCCCGGCTTATCTGAATCCGGCACTTACCGGTCAGTTTGAAGGTGACATCAGGTTGAACATGATCTACAGAAATCAATGGTCGGGATTGAGCGGCGACCTCTCCTATCTGAGTGCTTCAGCAGATCTGAATATTCCGAAATTTGGAGGCGGCGCGGGCTTGTTGTTTACGCGCAGCAGCGAGGGAACGGCCTATTTACGTAAGAACAATATTGCGGCTAATTATGCCTATAGTGTCGGTGGAGAAGACCTGGTATTGTCATTTGGCATTCAGGCTGGCTTTACAAACAGGCAGATTGACTGGGGTAAACTGGTTTTTTCAGATCAGATAGACATGAGACTGGGCTATGTTCCCGGGAGCGCATCTTCTGCACAGGTTCCGGATTTTTCGAGCAAGTTTTATTTTGATGCTGCAGGCGGAGTAAACCTGGTTTACCGCAATTTTATGGCGGGAGCAGCTGTACATCACATCAACAAACCGGATGAATCATTTACAGGGACACAGGCGAAACTGCCTATGCGTTTGACGGCAAATGCAAGTTTTAGAATTCCTTTGAGTTCCTACTATGGTTACGGACAGGAAGATGATGGGCCTTATCTGATCCCATCGGTAGTTTATTACAAACAGGCTAATGTAAATTCTGTAAGTGCCGGTGCTCAATTTAAATACAGGAATGTAAATACAGGGTTGTGGTACCGCAGCAGCGGACAGGGAAGTCCGGATGCAATTGTGGTATCCTTTATCTTTGACATTTTTACCAAGAGGGAAAATGGTGAGAAGCTGAGACTGGGAATCAGTCATGATGCGACGACTTCAAAGATAAATTACACCAATACAAGTGGTACAACTGAAGCCAGTATAGGCTTTGAAAAATATTTCCCCAACAGTTCAGGCTATAACAAATTTAATGGCCTGAGGTGCTATCATTTCTATTAAAATAGAATTGTTTATTATATTTAGGTTGTTAAATCGACCATGGAGAATATTTTAGACAACCAACATTTCCTTACGGTAAGTGAAGTGAACAAATTTTTAATGGCTACGTTGCTGTGCGGCTTAATTGGCGCAGAACGGGAATTCAGGAGCAAACAGGCGGGCTTGAAAACCATGATCATGATTGGATTGGGATCAACACTATTTACGATCCTTTCTGTAAAAATTGGGCTGAGCAGTCATGACCGTATCGCCTCGAACATTGTAACAGGGATCGGATTTCTGGGTGCAGGTGTTATTTTCAAGGAAGACAATCAGGTAAAAGGACTAACGACCGCTTGTGTGATCTGGATCGTAGCTGCAATAGGCATGGCTATCGGATCAGGATATTATGAGCAGGCAATCGGCGTAACAGTGGTTGTTCTTCTTGCTTTACTCATTTTCCCCTATCTGGAAGAGATGGCTGAGCGACGTTTTACCAAACGGATATATAGGATTGTCAAAAAATATGAAAACGAAAGCCTGGAAACTTATGAAGAATATATCCGGACTTCTAAATTAAAGTTTACACGTGGTAAGCAGGAGCTTGCAAATGGCATCATCAGCGGGACCTGGATTGCAATCGGAAGCCCTAAAAACCATAAAAATTTTGTAGACCGGATGCTTCAGGACAAGAAAATCATTGCATTTGATTTTTAAGTTTTAGCTTTGTAGTTATGCAAAGGGAACAGATATCGGTATTTGATATTTTTAAGATAGGAATCGGGCCTTCGAGCTCACATACTTTAGGCCCATGGAGGGCCGCACAGCAATTTACGACTTCTTTGAAACAACAGGGAGTCCTTGATCAGGTAGCGCAAATAAAGATCCTGCTTTATGGGTCTCTGGCTAAGACCGGTAAAGGCCATGGTACAGACATTGCCATTTTACTGGGCCTTCATGGCGGTGATCCTGTTACCTTTGATGTGAATGCAATAGACTCGACTATAGATGCCATCAAAAAGGAACAGCAGATCAATTTTGGCGGAGAAAAACTCCTGCCGTTCAGTTACGATGAAGACCTGATTTTTCTGTTTTTCGAAAGCCTACCATTTCATCCCAATGCAGTAACATTTCAGGCATTCTTAAGTTCTGGCAAGGCCATTTCTGAAACCTATTATTCTATAGGCGGTGGGTTTGTGGTAAAAGAAGGAGAAAGCGGAAATGAAAAAGAACAGGTAGAACTCCCTTTTCCTGTTGAAAAAGCAAATGACCTGTGGCACTGGTGCCTGACTACCGGATTAAAAGTATCTGAGGTGGTAATGGAAAATGAGCTGGCCTGGCGTACTGAAGTGGAAACGAGAAAAGGCATTATGCAGCATTTCAATGTGATGAAGGAATGTATTTATCGCGGCTGTCATACTTCCGGATTTTTACCCGGGGGACTAAATGTAGGCAGAAGAGCTGCTGCATTAAACAAACGACTGATCGGAAACAACGTATATACAGACTACGAAAGCTGGGTAACTGCAATTAAAAGTGGCGGTAACGGATTTAATTATACCCTTGACTGGGTGAGTTGCTTTGCCCTGGCTGTAAATGAAGAAAATGCTTCGTTTGGACGGGTTGTTACAGCCCCAACAAATGGTGCTGCAGGAGTAATTCCGGCTGTATTACAATATTATATCGCTTTTTGTGATGGCTTTTCTGATGAGAAGATCACCCAGTTCATTGCATGTGCATCTGAAATCGGAAGTATTTTTAAGAAAGGTGCGACAATCTCCGCAGCAATGGGAGGCTGTCAGGCAGAGATAGGTGTATCTTCGGCGATGGCCGCAGCTGCTTTAACCGAATGTTTGGGTGGCTCTCAGAGACAAGTACTCATGGCGGCAGAGATTGCGATGGAGCATCATCTGGGGCTTACCTGCGACCCTATTGGCGGTCTGGTACAAATTCCATGCATCGAAAGAAATACGATGGGTGCGATCAAGGCGATAACAGCCAGTCAGCTTGCATTGCAAAGCAATCCTGATAAGGCAAAAGTGAGCCTGGATGCGGTAGTAAATACCATGTGGGAGACAGCTCTGGACATGAACTCTAAATACAAAGAAACTTCTGATGGGGGATTAGCAACAAACATCCCGATCAGTTTGCCAGAGTGTTAGATTTTCTGCTGGGCTTTAATTGCGAGGTATCGGTTGACCACATTTATCGTCAGTTTGTCTGGCGGTGTCAATATGCTGAGGATACCGTGTTTGGCAAGTTCTTTTACCATTAGCTTTTTTTCGTAGGCAAATTTTCCTGCAATGGTTTTAATGTAAATCTCCTCAACATTATTTACAGGCTTTTCCGTGAGGCTTTTTAATTCAGTGTTTTCAAAGAAAACGATGAGCAGCAGGTGAAATTTCGCTATTCGCTTTAGAAATGGAAGCTGTCTGTTTAATGCAGACATGCTTTCAAAATTTGTATAGAATACGATCAGGCTTCTTTGTTTGATCAGGCCGCGGATACTGATGTACAACGCTTCCATATTGGTTTCCAGGTAGCGCGTCTTTTCTTTATAGAGCACGTTCATGATCTTTCCGAGCTGCGCAGGTCTTTTATCTGCGGGAACGATACTTCCCGTCTTTTCTGCTATTGTAATCAGGCCTGCTTTATCATCTTTGACCAGCGCCACATTAGAAAGTACGAGACTTGCATTAATCGCATAATCAAGAAGAGTGAGACCTTCAAACGGCATTTTCATGGCCCTCGATTTATCAATTATGCTATAAACATGTTGCGATTTCTCATCTGTGAATGAGTTTACCATGAGGTCGCCCCTGCGGGCTGTTGCCTTCCAGTTGATGGTCCGGTAATCGTCGCCTTTTACATAGTTTTTTACCTGATCAAATTCCATGCTGTGTCCTATACGCCTGATTTTTTTGATGCCTACTTCACTCAGCCTATTGGATATGGCCATAAGTTCATATTTACGCAGCTGCAGGAATGAGGGGTAAACCGGAACTATTTTATCCGTTTCAAAATTAAACCGCCGGGTAATCAGTCCCAATGGAGACTGTACATATAACCTAACCATACCGAATACATATTCTCCACGCCTGGTAGGTCTTAATGTATAATTGATTTTTTTATGGGTTTTAGATTTCAGCGTAGTTTTGAACCACAGGTTGCGTTTCTGAAACTGAAATGGGATCTCATCAATGACGCCAATACTGATGCCAAATGAATAAAAATTTTCTACATATATATTGAGTTCATTTTCATCCCCATTACTCAGTCTTTCGGGTACATCCCTACGAAGAAAAACCCCTCTGTTATGTTTATACAATAACAAAAAATCTACAATGACCAATGCAATGAGCGTCCAGAAAGCGATATACGGCAAATCACCGAGCCATGGCAAAAAGAAAGCAAAAAGAAAAAGACTTACACATATTCCAATTCCGGCAAAAAGCCTTTTGCCCAGAAACAGATCTTTGTAGTATATTTTAAAAAGGTTCTTCAACTGCTTTAGGTTTACCTTGGTATTTCAATTTTTTGAATAATTTGCGCTATAACATCAGCAGCTGTAAGTCCTTCCATCTCTTTATCAGGCGTGAGCATAATTCGATGGGCAAGTACCGGGGCAGCTACTTTAATGATGTCCTCGGGAGTGATAAAATCTCTTCCCTGCATTCCCGCGATTGCTTTGGCGCTATTGATCAGTGCAAGAGAAGCTCTTGGAGATGCCCCCAAGTAAAGGGATTTATTATTTCTTGTCTCGTGAATGATCTTAGCCGCATATTCAATCAATTTAGGTTCTACATGAATGGCTTTAATAATGGCACGACATGCTTTGATCTGATCAATGCTAAGCACTGCTTTAACAGCATCAATTTCAACATCAAGTTTTTGATGATGCTGGTTCTGAAGTATCAGAATTTCTTCTTCCAGGGTTGGGTATTTTACCTCTATTTTAAAGAGAAAACGATCCAACTGAGCTTCAGGCAAACGGTAGGTGCCTTCCTGTTCTATTGGATTTTGTGTTGCGAGTACCATAAACGGCTCATCCATCAGATAAGTATGTCCGTCGACAGTAATTTGTCTTTCCTCCATTACCTCAAATAACGCAGACTGTGTTTTAGCAGGGGCGCGATTGATTTCATCGACCAATATGATATGTCCGAAAATAGGCCCCTTTTTATATTCAAAGGCAGAAGACTTGGGGTCGAATATGGAAGTCCCTATTACATCTGAGGGCATTAAATCAGGAGTAAATTGTATCCTTGAAAAAGAGGCATCGATACTTTTTGCTACCAATTTGGCACTGAGTGTCTTGGCAACCCCCGGAACCCCCTCAAGCAATATATGCCCGTCGGCCAGTAATCCTGCAATTAAAAAATCAATGGTTTCATTTTGGCCAATGATGATACTGCCCAAACTTTTTCTAATCTGTTCTACAGCTATATTTAATTGAGTTAAATCGGTTCTTTCGTTAAACATTTCCGTTTCCATAATTTATTGGGCTTGTTTATAAAATTGTTCAGTTAGTTTATTAAAGTCAATGAGCAATTGATCATCGACCTTCTGGCCGCCATTAATCTTTTTGATGAGATTAAAAAGCTGGTCTATTGTATCTGCTTTGACACCAGATCTCACACTTAATTTTTGTTGAAGTTCTTCGTCCAATTCAGCAGTTTTCAAGTGATAGGTACTCCTGATGTGTTCTAAAAAATAGCTGGCTTTCTTGCTGGCAATGTCCTTGTTGTCACGTTGCTGGTAATACACCTGCCCCACTACTTTCACGAAGTCTACAGAGGAGTTGCTCAATGGTGCTACAATCGGTATGATGCGTTGTCTGCGTTTCATTTCAAAAAGGACAAAAATAACCAGACCGACTACAGCAAGGTAATAAGCCCATCTCAGGTGCTCATTTCTAAAGATTACACGCAATACTGAAGCGTCACTGGTATCTGGTTTGGTATTAAATTCATCCCAGATCAGGGTTTCTGATGGAGGAAGATACGACAGTACTTTAGCGGCATAATCTGCACCTGAAGGCATTAGCAAACTGTAGTTGGTTAGCAATTGAGGGTTTGGCAAAATATACAAAGTGCCTTTACCAATAGGATATTTCAGGAAATTGGCATTTCCGGTCTCATTTTTACCCAATACTATTGCTCTGGCTGTGTCGAATTTGCTGAAGTACTGATCGCCTAAACCCTTCTTAAAATAATAGCTATTCTGCGATTTTAGCAGTGGATTCGTAAAATTAATTCCCTCACTTTTCTTCTTCATATAGTTATAAGAAGATGTTGATTTCAATTTCAAAGTATCGCTCAATATATTGTCAATATCAAATGCAGCAATAAAGACTTGGTTACCGGAAGACATGAACTTCATCAGTTCCTGCAGATCAAGCTTATCGAGGTCTATCTTGGAGGCAATAAACAGGTAGCTGGCATTTTTGTATACTTTACCTTTAAGTGTATTGTAAGTTCTTTTATTAGTTGTTTTCACCTGCACATCAGGAAAAATGTTCCGGATCTGTTCATGAAGAATAAAGGTACCAAAAGGGATCTTATCTTCTTTTACATAAGTGGGGGTCCAGTCAGTTGGCTTTGGCTTATAATATTGTGCCACGAGATAAACGACCAGCAGGATCGCACTAACAATCAGGTATCTCCTTAATCCTTTCATGAAATTTGAGAATTGAATTGTTCAAAGGAGTTTTTTACAAGCGAAAAATTCTCTTTACTAATCATGAACTCGCCATACCAGATGTATTCAAACTGTCGGGTAAGGGAAGAGAACTGTATCCTCTTGTTTTCATCTTTTATCTCACTGAGATAGGTCTGGTTTGTTTTTTCCGGAAGCCAATAGATCAGACTTTTATCATTCAGTTGCTTTAGCGATAATAAGTAAAGCAAGCGAACTGCAAGCCTGTAATTCCCACTGGAGATGGCCTTATCAATTTCTTCATTGAAGTTGATCTCATGAATATTGTCGTCAGTTTCGTAATATGGAACTTGAACAGCCTTAGATTTTTTAGAGAAAATCTTTAAATCTGCTCCGATTATTTTAATTACCGCAAAAACAATAAGGGCCAAAAAAACAGCAATTGCCATATATTTGACAAAGCTCCCTTTACTTGACAGCGAGTGAATATTACTTAAGAGCCGGCTGATCAAACTCCAGAACCATTTCCAGAATCGTTCCCATAAACTTTCCTGCTGAGGGGGTACGTCATCATATTGAAAATCTTTTGATGATCTAAACTCATTGATCTTTCTTGCATCAAAGCTTCTTAGCGCAACTTTGCCGCTATCCGTTTTTTCTATGGCCTGAGGTGCCGGCAATAGGACTGGCTTATCGATAGCCCGGATCTGCAGTGACACAAATAATAGAAAAACTGAAAGCAGAAAGCGCATATTAATATTCCTCTGGAGTAGCGTGAATATCCGTATTAGGTTTTCCAAACTTGTCAATCCTTTCCAGCAAGCCGGTATTATCCTGACGTTCATTGAGGCTATAATAGCATAAACAAGTACCGATGATCGGCAGTACCATAAAAACCTGGCAGAGGTACTGAATGGTAGTGGATATAATGACTATCGTGTTTGAAATGCCCTTTGATCCCTCCGTGAAAGCACTGAACAGTGTAAGGATGATGGCAGGCAATGACGCAAAAGATATAGAGGCGTAAGTAATGATCCAGAGCACAAATATAGTTCCCGCACTTACCCACCATTGATCTTTTAGCAGCTTAAACGACCTGCTGAATGAATATCCGAAATCTGCATTTTCCAATATCATAATCGGGAAGAAAAGAGACATAGCAGGGAAAACATATACAAAAGGGACAAAGCAGGCTACGAAGCAGCAAATCAGGAATAACCCTACAATAATACTACTTCCTAAAACACGGAAGAAATAGTATTTAAAATAGGCCCAGACCTCTTCTACCGACGGTGCAACTTTTCCCTTTTCAACGTATAAAGCAATAAAACTGATCACTGTAACATACATTGCTGTGTAGTTTGCCATTACGAAAACGATCAGTAGCAGGTAATTGAATGTGAATACCTGCGCAAATCTTGTGAATGCAGCATCAGCATCAGCGCCAGCTCCAATGCCGCTTCTGATAGCATTTTGGATGCCGATTTGCTGCATAATGGCAGACAGCATGGCCGCAAGGACAAAGAATCCGCAAAGATAGATGAACACCTTCATCAGCGGTTTAAAATTCTGTTTTACAAATAAAAAGGTATCATTAATGACCTCCCCGAAATCTCTGATCTTTTTGAACTCTACTTTTTCTACCATTCTTTTTTTATTGAGGGCGTTTAATAATTTGTCTCGGATATATAATTACATACCATATCATAAATAAAAGCGATCCTGCTAAAATGGAAACGCTTAACCATATCGGCATATCGGTATGTCTGGTGATAAAACTCTCAAATATTGCCGCAAGGACAATAATCGGTAATATACCCAGCGCTATTTTTGTTGCATCTTTAGCACTCCGCTGAAATGCCTGAAGTCTTGTAAATGTTTTTGGAAATAATAGCCCGTGTCCGAGAACTAATCCTGCGCCTCCTGCAATGATAATAGCCAGAATTTCCAGGGTACCATGAATCCATATGACCAAAACAGATTCCATTCCCAGACCTTTACTAAAAAAGTAGTATTCAAAAGAGCCGAGCATAATTCCATTTCTTAAAATAAAGACGACAGGCCCAATAGACAGAAAAATACCACTTACAAACATCACTAAGGAAACGTAAATGTTATTGCTGGCTATTTTCAGAAACATAGAAAACTCTCCTTCCTGCTTGTACACCCCGAATGGATCGCCTTTGGCGATATTCTCGTTTGTCATATTTACATAGCTATCGCCAAGAATGAGACGTATAAAAGAGTCATCATATTTTGCTGAAAGCGCCCCTATTAAAGAGGACAGTAAAAAGAATATGAAAGCATACAATAAAGGCCTGCGGTAGGTATAAAATAAAGACGGTAATTCAGTTTTCCAGAAATTTATAAACAGGTTGCTATCTGCTTTTTTGTTTTTATAGATGGATTGATGGAGCACTGAAGCGATTCCGTTGAGATAAGCTGTAGTTCTGGATTTGGGATAAAAGGTTTTGGCGTAGGCAAGGTCATTTGTAATATCTATGAATCTATCAGCCAGCTCATCAGGGCTTGCTGATTGCATTTGTTCGTAAGACTTCCATTTAGCGGAATTCTGCTTTACAAATAAAGACTCTCTCATAGATTTTAAGGCGTATAATTTTTTGTTAAAATACCACAAAAAACAATTTTACAAGAATAAATTAAACAATATTATATTTGAACCCATATGGAAACAGTTAAGGTAAACACCACCCAACATGTAGATATCGATTATCCTGTCGCTGGTTTAGGCGAGCGGATAGCGGCCAGATTGATAGACTTGGCTTGCTTTTTCGGACTATATATCTTATTTGTAATTTTAGCATTGCTTACAAATACGATTTCAAAAGGGGATACTGCTTTTATTGTGGTGATTTCATTGTATGTAGCATCTTATATTTTCTACAACCTTATCTGTGAGGTTTTCATGAATGGGCAATGCATCGGAAAAAGGGTCATGAAAATCAGGGTGGTTAGTTTGGATGGCGGACAAGCTAGTATGGGCCAGTATTTTATACGTTGGGTATTCAGACTGGTAGATTTTGTCCTGACCGCACAGGTAGGCGGACTGATCTGTATTGCACTTTCAGATAAAAAACAAAGGATTGGAGATGTGGTGGCTGGAACTACCGTGATTAAAACTGTCCCAAGGACAACCTTTGAGCAAATTGCCTTTCATCCTGTAGAAGAGGAATATGTTCCGTTGTTCCAAAATGTCTATGACCTCTCTGACCGGGATATGGAATTGATTCATGAAGTGATTACAACCTACTACAAAACTGGAAATCCTGACCTTGTATACTCAATGGCTGCAAAAATTGCTGATCACCTATCTCTGGTTATACCGGAAGGAATGAATCAAATGGAATTTTTGAAGACGGTAGTTAAGGACTATAGCTACGTTACCTCTGTGGCAGAATAACTATTTCACGCTACTTATTATAGGTTTGCTTACATTCAGTGCCCAATCAAGATACATTTTTGAAGAAGGGTGAAGGCCGTCTGCAGCGACTAATGTCTGATCATTCAGTGCCTGTCTAGACGCAGGGGTGATGTCAGTATAGCTTACTCCTGCTTTTAGCGTCTCTTCCTTATTGATCGCATTAAATGCATCAATCTCTTTTGCAATATTCTCTACACCCCTACCACTGTCCTTGCCAAAGGGGGTAACTCCCCAGTCCGGTATTGAAACCACAAAAACCCGGGAACTGCCTTTAGCCGCAAAACCAATTGCAGTCTGAAGTAATTCATGGAATTCCTTACGGTACGTTTCCTTAGACTCTCCCCTGTATTGATTGTTTACCCCAATCAATAATGTCACTATATCAAACTGCTGCTTTAAAGCGGCTGATTTAATCGCAGTTTGCAGTTCACTTGTTGTCCATCCCGTTTTCGCAATGATTACAGGATTTTTGACAGAAATCTCATTGGTTTTGAGTTGTGCAACAAGCTGATATGGAAAGTTTTTTGACTGCTCTACAGATTCGCCTATGGTATAAGAATCGCCAAGGGCAAGATAGCTATATTGGCCGGAATTAGCATTTGTAGGGATTTCGGTTGTATCCATGGTTTTCAGTTCAGCTTTTTTACACGCCAATATTATGAATAATGATGTAAATAAAATAGAAAATCTCATAACGCTATTTACGTAGAATGGAGGGCAACAGTTTTCGGGTAATGTAATCAGTGACCATGAGGGATCAGCATTTTAAAAGCATAGCTGACGAGAATTACAGATCCGGTAAAAAGATAAAGGATCCTGATCAGTTTATCATTTCTCATTTTAAAGATATACCTGGTTGTAAGGACAATAATAACAGTAAGCAATATCGGGATGGTAGGCGCGTACATTTCCAGACTTTCTTTCCACTGTCCCTTGAGCAGTAATAGAAGTGATCGCTGAAAACCGCATCCAGGGCAATCAATTCCTGTGAGATATTTAAAAGGACAGGGTATAAAAAAAATATCCGCACGGTCCAGAAATGAAGACCATGCGGATAAAATATATAAATTCAATGTTAGCAATTATACCCCCGGTGTGGTTGGAGGTTTGTTGAACGGATCATTCGTTCCAAAAGGATTGTTATTACCAAATGGATTATTGGGGTTATTAAAATTATTAAATCCATTTTGAGCTTCCGCAGCAGATGGGCCTAAATACCTGGAATCTCCAAAACCCAGAATCGGATAGAAAACAAATGGCAATAAGATTAGACCAACTGTGAATCCTTCAGTTTTACCGAAGCTTTTGCTAAGCAAATTTATGAGCCATACAGCAAAAACAATATTGACGCATGGTATAATTAACCAAAGTATCCATATCATCGGCTTTCCCACGATTTCAAGAAGCACAATTAGATTATAAATGGGAATAATAGCAGCCCATCCAGGTTTTCCCGCTTTGACAAATGTTTTCCACATTCCGCCTACATAGAGGACTAAAAAAATAAGGTAAAGGATCACCATTCCGGCGCCAATTCCTGCACCAACAGCAGAATAATCGTTGTTTTCCATAGGTATTTGAGTTTTAATTTACTGTAAAGATAATATTTGCAGCAAAAAATCAAAATCTATCGATGTATTTTTTAGATTAACATCTGGTTAAATCAGTTCCATTTGGAAAAGATCTGCAATGTGGTTTTTCAATTTTTCTTTTACCTCATTTATATCCAACGCGTACCCTAATTCGCTTTGCATTGAGGTCACTGCCTTATCATCAATTCCGCAAGGGACGATATTTTTGAAATAATCCAGATCAGCGTTAACATTAAATGCAAAACCATGCATGGTAACCCAACGGCTACATCTTACACCCATAGCGCATATTTTGCGGGCTTTGTCATTGTCTGCATCCAGCCACACCCCGGTAAAGCCGGGATATCTGCCAGATTCTATTCCATAATCTTTTAAAGTAAGGATAATCGCTTCTTCTAATGTGCGCAGGTAAAGGTGTATGTCTGTAAAAAAATTATCCAGATCCAGAATGGGGTAGCCTACAATCTGTCCGGGACCGTGATAAGTGATGTCTCCTCCCCTGTTGATTTTGTAATAGGTGGCATTTTTTGCTTTAAGTTCTGCCTCATTCAGCAGCAGATTCTCAGGATGTCCGCTCTTACCAAGCGTATAGACATGCGGGTGCTCGCAAAACACAAGATAATTGGGGGTATCCAAATGGGTATTGTTGGTTCTATTTTGTGTTTTTACAGCTACTGTACGATCAAATATTGTTTCCTGATTGTTCCAGGCAACCTGATAGTCCCTTAGCCCCCAATCTATAAATTCGACTTTTTTGTTCATTTTGACAATTGGATTAACTATCCTGTTTAGCCGACTACATAGCCCAGCATATAGCCATCGTTGGTTTTAAAATAATTTACGGTAAGCTCCTGTGTTCCTTCAGGCAGATCTACTAAAGCATTTAAGCTCCCGCTATCCTTTAATTTGAATGGTTTAATATGGATATCCTGTTTAAACTCAAGTCCTTTACGTCCATTCCATTTATAGATTGCTTCTTTTGCACACCAGCAGATATAAAGCCCATTGATGTTATCTCCTATTTGCTTTTGTGCCAGTTCCGAATCTGAAAGGAATTTATGTCTGATACTCTTGATTTTATGTTTAATCAATTCGATATCCACTCCGACTTTTTTGACTTTGCCAATGATCACTGAGGCGTAGTCATAAGAATGGCTCAGCGAAATGTGATAATCAAGATCCGGCAAATAAGGCTTACCATGCTCATCCATCCTGCAATCGATATATTCAGCGGTGTTTAGCATAGTTCTCAATAACACTCTGGTGCTTAACCAATGCAATAGGCGCTTCCCATTGTTTAAGGAAGAAATAAAATCCAGCTCATGCTGTTTCAACTGCAGGCCTGATATCAGTTGTTCTTCAGTTTCTTCGATTTTCCATACCGCCAGTATGGTATCATCGTCAATTTTTTTATTAAAAACTACGGGCATGTCTATTTTAGAAAACTATGCAAAAGTATCTTAAATTAATCATAATTTCGTCCAAATGCTAGATTGCTGCAAAACTTACCGTTGAAAGACATTGATAAATTAGCTTTGCAAGCTTCGCAGCCAATGAAAAACATTCACATTTAATGAGAAAATGATACTGTCCGACAAACGAATTCTTGAAGAAATAGAAAAGGGAACAATAATTATTGAACCTTTTAAAGCAGAATGCCTGGGCACAAATTCATACGATGTTCATTTGGGCAAGTACCTGGCTACTTACAAAGACAGGATACTGGATGCCAAAGCCCACAATAAAATTGATCATTTTGAGATCCCTAAAGAAGGTTATGTTTTGCACCCCGGGACACTCTACCTTGGCGTTACGTTAGAGTATACAGAAACTCATGCGCATATCCCATTTTTAGAAGGGAAATCAAGTACGGGAAGACTAGGAATAGATATCCATGCAACTGCAGGCAAAGGAGATGTTGGATTTTGCAATACCTGGACTTTAGAGATATCTTGTGCTCAGCCAGTTAGAATTTATGCCGGCATGCCAATTGGCCAACTGATTTATTTCACCGTAGAAGGTGATATTCAAACGATGTATAATACAAAGAACAACGCAAAATACAACAACAAAACCACTAAACCTGTGGAAAGTATGATGTGGAAAAACAAATTTTAAACGCGATTTGTAACTAAGTTTTTAATTGATTTAATGCCTCAATATTACTATATTGAGGCATTATTTTTGCTAATGCTTATTACTCATGAAACTTCGAATAGCGTTACCACTTTTATCCATTTTTGCATTTTTTACGA
Organism: Pedobacter frigoris; assembly: GCF_032678645.1. Taxonomy (GTDB): domain Bacteria; phylum Bacteroidota; class Bacteroidia; order Sphingobacteriales; family Sphingobacteriaceae; genus Pedobacter; species Pedobacter frigoris_A. Next base: position 153,110 of record NZ_JAVTSP010000004.1, on the reverse strand, counting down.
TTCTCGCTTATACTGCCGACGATGATCCTTTCACTGCGCTTTTAAAAAAGCTGGAAGTTTACAATGAGAAGAATCCTCAGGAGAAAGTACACCTGCATTTAGACAAGCCTTATTATGCTATTGGCGATGACATCTGGTTTAAAGCCTACATCATCAATGCACAAACTTCGAAACCATCGGACTTAAGCGGCATACTGTATGTTGAACTCATCAATGAAAAAGATTCGCTGAAAAAACAAGTAAGGCTTCCAGTTATCGCGGGCCTGACCTGGGGGGATTTTAAGTTGCCTGATACTTTATCTGAGGGTAACTACAGGATAAGGGCTTATACCCAATGGATGAGAAACATGGGTACTGAGTTCTTTTTCGATAAAACAATAAAAATTGGCAATTCCTGGGCGAATAGTGTTTTCACAAATACCAACTACAGTTTTAGCAAACAAAACCAAACGGAAAAGATTGACGCCAAAATCAGGTTTTCGGATAAGGATGGCAATCCTTATGTGCAAAAAGACGTGAGCTATGAAGTAGAATTAAACTTCAGGAATCAGGCAAAAGGAAAAGCGACCACCAATGAGCAGGGAGAAATCAACATTAGTTTTCTGAATACCCAACCTTCAATTTATAAATCAGGGAAGATTGTTACGACAATTTACCTCCCGGAAAACAAAAAGGTTATTAAAAATATTCCTGTAAAGGCCACTTCTAATGCTGTTGATGTACAATTCTTTCCCGAGAGCGGAAATCTGGTAGAAAATCTACCAAATAAAATAGGCATTAAAGCAACCAATGCTTCTGGCCTTGGTGAAGACATCACTGGGACTGTTGTGGATAACGACGGTACCGAAATCAATACATTTGGCACGCAGCATCTGGGCATGGGTAGTTTAATCGTCAACCCACAACCCGGAAAAGTTTACACAGCGAAGGTCAAGTTCAAAGATGGCTCGGAAAAGACAATTAACTTACCTAAATCTCTTCCAAGCGGATATATCCTGACAACAAACAATTCATCTGATAATTTAACAGCCAAGGTTTTACTAAGCGAAAATCTGGTTGGTACCAGTGAATTAAAACTGGTTGCCCAGCATAATGGAAATGTTTATTTTGTTTCCAAAACATCTTCGTCAAAACAAATCTTTATTACCAATATCCCCAAAAAAGATTTACCATCAGGAATCATTCAACTCACTTTATTTTCAGGAGACAATACGCCTTTATGTGAAAGGCTGGTTTTTATAAAGAACCCCGACGACAATATAAAAACCAGTATATCATCTTCAAAAACTACCTATCAGAGAAAGGAAAAGGTAGATATTGATATTCAAGCTGCTGTTGCGGACAAACCTGTACAGGGGAGTTTTTCTGTTTCTGTTACAAACACGGCCTCAGTTAAACCAGATGAAGAAAATGAAACAAATATCTTCACTTCACTTTTGCTGACGTCAGATATCGTTGGATATGTAGAAAAGCCTAATTACTACTTTCTGAACTCGGATTCAAAAACACAGCAAGACCTGGACAACCTTTTACTAACTCAGGGCTGGAGACGGTTTATCTGGAAAAATGTGATCAATGACCTCGCCCCAATAATTAGATATCAGCCTGAAAAGGCATTAAAAATTAGCGGTATCCTTACCACTTATGGAGGAAAACCAGTGCCAAAAGGCAAAATATCTTTGTTTTCATCATCCGGCGGGTTTTTTGCGACAGACACGTTAACAGATGAGCAGGGTCGCTTTAGTTTTGAACCGATGAGTTTCAACGACAGCACCAAGTTCATTGTCCAGGCTCGAAATGCCAAAGACAAAAAACATGTAGACATTAAGCTTGATGTAACTGATGGACAAATCATCACAAAGAGCAAAAACAACGGAGATATTGAAATCAATGTAAATGAAGCACTATCCGGCTATTTAAGAAAAAGCAGCAGCTTTTTTGATGAACTGACCAAACGCGGGTTACTGGAGAAGACCATTACTTTGAAAGAGGTTAGCATTGTAGAGAAGAAAGACGTCGTTAAAAATTCTTCTAATCTTAGCAGAAATGCAGATGCAGTCATAACTGCAGAGCAGCTTCAGAATTGTACCACAATCTCTCAGTGTCTGATGGGAAGGGTAGCCGGGCTTATTTTCAGAAATGGAATACCTTACCTCATGAGAAATGGAAATACACCTATGCATATTACATTAGATGGTATGCAAATAGAACCTGAAACGCTGGATAACATCAATGTAACAGACGTTGAAGGCATAGAGGTCCTTAAATCTATAGGCAACACCGCTATTTATGGTTCGAACGGCGGAGGTGGAGTATTGGTTATTACCACTAAGAGAGGTGGTGGATTCTCCAGTGCGTCTACATTTGTTCCTGGAATCATTACTTACTCCCCTAAAGGCTATTCTATTCCACGTCAATTCTATTCACCTAAATATGACGTTCCAAACAGTGCAACTGATTCAAGGACGACGATCTATTGGGCTCCGCACATTTCAACCAATGAAAGCGGCAAAGGACAATTCAGTTTCTATAATTCAAATGAATCAGGCACCTACCGTGTTGTTGTTGAAGGGATAGATATGGCTGGAAATCTGGCCAGATCTGTATATACATATGAAGTAAAATAAGGAATAACAATGAATACAATTAAAGTTAGCGTAAAGGATCATTTAGCCATTATCACGCTTGACAGAGGTAAATCTAATGCCCTCAATGCCGAGATGATTACAGAATTGAACGATATGTTGAAAAACATTTCAACTGATCAAAATATAGCAGGGGTAATCATCACAGGAAAGGAACATTTCTTCTCGGCGGGATTGGACCTGATAGAACTTTATAATTACGGAGAAGAGGAGGTGAAATCATTCTGGAATCTATTTTTAGATTTTGTGGCAAGTATCATCTCATTTAAAAAACCCATCGTTGCTGCCGTAAACGGACATAGCCCTGCGGGAGGATGTGTAATTGCTCTTGCGTGTGACTACAGGATAATGTCTGAAGGAAAGTATATCATTGGATTAAATGAAGTCCCTGTAGGAATTATAGTACCTAACAGTATATTCCAATTGTATTCATTTTGGATCGGACAAGCTCATGCTTCAAGAAGCCTGTTAGAAGGGAAACTATTCAGTCCTGAAGAGGCCCATCAGATTGGTTTAGTGGATGAAATTGTAAATCCGGCGAGTATACTTACCGCAGCAGAAAGAAAAATCAGGAAGTATATGGCCATGGAACGAAACACATGGGAACAAAGTAAACTAAACATCAGAAAGAATCTTATCGCAACCGCCAGTGCAGATCAAAGTGAATCACTGGAAGCTATGCTTAAACAGTGGTGGTCTCCCTCGACGCGAAGTATCCTAAAAACAATAATAGACAACCTTCAAAAAAAATAGCCATGTACAATCAACCGATGTTAAGAGACGATGCATTAAAAGGAAAAACCATAGTAATTACAGGTGGAGGAACAGGCTTGGGCAAAGCCATGGGGACCTACTTCCTAAAGTTGGGTGCAAATTTAGTCATCACAAGTCGCAAGGTTGATGTGCTTCAAAAGACAGCCACAGAAATGGAAAAAGAAACCGGAGGGAAGGTGCTGGCTGTAGGCTGCGATGTGAGAGAATACGAACAGGTAGAAAATGTCTTGACAGAAAGCATAAAGGTGTTTGGGAAGGTTGATGGATTAATTAACAATGCGGCAGGGAATTTCATTTCCCCAACAGAACGTTTATCTGCCAATGCTTTCTCCGCTGTTATTGATATTGTTTTGAAAGGTTCGGTAAACTGTACACTTGCATTCGGTAAACATTGGATCAAGGAAAAACAGGCTGCAAGTGTTTTAAACATTGTGACAACTTATGCTTTTACAGGATCTGCTTATGTAGTACCCTCTGCCTGCGCCAAAGGCGGGGTATTGGCAATGACGCGCTCCCTGGCCGTGGAATGGGGTAAATATGGTATTCGAACAAATGCCATAGCACCAGGACCATTTCCAACAAAAGGTGCCTGGGAAAGGTTATTACCAGGGGATCTTGCTGAAAAGTTTGATTTCAAAAATCGGGTCCCTTTGAAACGTGTAGGTGATCATCAGGAGCTTGCAAACCTGGCCGCATTTCTCATCAGTGATTTCGCGGGTTACATCAATGGTGAAGTCATTAGCATTGACGGTGGTGAATGGTTGCAGGGCGCTGGTCAATTTAATGGACTTGAAGCGATACCAAATGAGATGTGGGATGCTTTTGAACAGATGACAAGATCAGCAAAAGGAAGCTGATTTTTTTACCACCTGATCAATGCACTCGCCCAGGTAAACCCTGATCCGAATGCTGCAAGACAAACCAGATCTCCATCTTTGATCTTTCCTGCTTCCCAGGCCTCGCATAAGGCTATTGGAACGGACGCAGCCGTAGTATTACCGTATTTTTGGATATTATTGAATACCTTTTCATCTGGCAAGGCCAATAATTGCTGCACATATTGGCTTATTCTTAAATTTGCCTGATGTGGCACAAGAAGATCTATATCTTCGGGCTTTAAATTATTCGCATTTAGCGCTTCTTTTATAACTTCCGGAAACTTAACAACAGCTTTTTTAAATACCGCCGGGCCATCCATATAGGGGAGAGCAGCACCGCTCTCTAGTTGCTCTGTTGTTAAAAACAGCCCCCCGAGCTCCTGATCAGGGTATCCCGGTTTGTCTTTGAGCCATTTGTTAGCGTTTGATCCCGGATAAAACATAGCGAGGATTTCTGCATCAGCGCCATCGCTATGCAAGTGGGTACTTAATATGCCCTGGCTTTCCTTATCCGTTGGCTGAAGGACTACTGCCCCTGCCCCATCTCCGAATATAACAGATACATTCCGGCTCCTTGTTTCAAAATCCATAGCAAAGGAATGTTTCTCGCTTCCTACCACCAGGATGTTCTTATACATTCCGGTTTTAATGAACTGATCTGCGACCGATAAGGCATATACAAATCCTGAGCATTGGTTCCTGATATCCAGCGCGCCAATTTCTTTCATTTTCATTTCCCTTTGCAGTAACACGCCGCAACCAGGAAAGTAATAATCTGGACTTAGCGTTGCGAAAATGATAAAATCTACATCTTGTGCGGTAATACCCGCACGTTCAATGGCAATTTTAGCAGCCTCTATCCCCATTGTTGTCGTCGTTTCTTCAAGACGGTCGGCAAACCTGCGCTCTTTAATTCCGGTACGTTCCTGTATCCATTCATCATTCGTATCCATGAAACGGGACAGATCATTATTTGTATAAATATTTTTAGGGACATAATAACCGATACCGGCAATCTTTGAACGCTGCATCATATTTGGAGTTTGTATTAATTTTAAGCAAAAATAACTTTAACTGCAACATTATTTTGAAATTAGCTTATTTTTGTATTATGTCCACAGAAACAAAAGAAGAAACATTTACATTAGAAGAAATCCTTACCTCATTAAAAACAGTTCATCGCTTAATCCTTTGGAATGATGATGTAAATACTTTTGACCACGTAATACATTGCATGATGAAATACCTTGACTATTCAGAACATCAGGCAGAAAAAATAGCATGGGAGGTGCACAACAAAGGTAAGTGTGCCGTTTTAGAAGGCTCATTTACTGAAATGGAAGTTTACCGTAAAATTCTGCAACAGGAAGGCCTGACTGTTTCTGTCGATTAACTAAGGGAGAACCTTTATTCCAATTTCCCAAATAGCTTTGTCAATTCTTCTTGAGTGGTATAAGTTTTATCTTTAGCGTACCAACCGTGAAGTTTTTCTGCAATTTCCATCATGTCAGTTGTTTCTTTTTTCCATTGAGCCAATAATCCCTGAAGTACAGCAGGTCTTGGTCCCCAGCTATCCAGCAGCGTACCTGCTTCATTCAAAATAAGAAGTACAGGAATAGCTCTGCCGCCATTTGTAAGATGGGCATCTATCAGTGGCAAGTTTTTATCCCTTAAAACAAATTTCAGATCAAATTTCTCAGAGAAATCAGTGGCTATCTTATTAAAAACAGGGACAATTTGCGCTGCATCACCGCACCAGCCTTCAGATATAACTAAAAAAAGGTATTTATTTTGAACCCCGGTAAGGATATGGATCAATGAGTCTTGTAATTCAATCGTTTTATCCACCCTGCTCATCCGCTGTACATTCATTTTTGTATAGTGAAGCATTGCTTCTGAGTCGTCCGGACCTGTGGTCTTGCCCTCACTTAAAAGTTTGTTTATTAAATCCCTGTAAGCAGCGTAGCTTATGCCGTCGTTATCAAAAATATTACTATAGTTAATCATAATTGCTGTAATAAAATAGTTACTCCCTATTTTTTTAAACTTCCTCGCCGTTTCTTTGTCCCTCTTATATAAATGATGAAAAAAGAAAGATCCCCAATGAAGAATTATGTGTGCAAAGTACTGCTTTTAACAATTGCTATTTGTATTGTTTCTGTAAAACTTAATGCACAGACTACAGGAGACGGTAAAATTACTGCCAAGGTAATTGACGCGCAAAATAATGAAAGTGTACCCTATGCTACAGCAATTGTAATCAACAGAAAAACGAAAGCCGTTGTAAAAGGAGCGCAAACTGACGCAGATGGTAATTTAGTAATAGCAGGGATACCTAATGGGGTTTTTACTTTTAAAATAAGCTATGTGGGTTATCAAACTATGGTAAGAGACTCTGTATCTATTTCTGATATTGCTAAGACGATTAACCTTGGCACAATCAAAATGAAAACGGCCAAAGGAACTGTATTGAATGAAGTAGCAATTACTGCCCAAAAAAGTTCGATGCAATTGGGCATAGATAAAAAAGTTTTTTCGGTAGATCAGAGTCTGGTAAGCGAAGGCGGTTCCGCTTCTGACCTCCTTCAAAATGTACCTTCAGTTCAGACAGATATAGATGGGAATGTTAGCTTGCGCGGTTCAACCGGGGTGAAGGTACTTATTGATGGAAAACCATCCTTAATAGCGGGAGGAAATGTCGCCCAAATTCTTCAGTCTCTACCTGCGAGTTCAATTGAGAGCGTTGAGCTGATCACCAATCCTTCAGCAAAATATGATGCAGAAGGACAATCAGGCATCATTAATATCGTCTTGAAAAAGAATAAAAAATTAGGATTTAACGGATCTGTTGCCTTAACTGGTGGCAATCAAAATAACTACAATGCAAGCACGAATTTAAGTTTCCAGAACAAAAAAATAAATATCTATGGAAATTACAGCTACAGATATGGAAATAGATTAGGTGGAGGATATAACAATATCACCTATTTAAACAGTGCTTTTGCTACTGCCTACGCAAATCAGAATACGGATTCAAAATCTTTGGAAAAAGGGCATAATGTAAAAGCAGGGATAGATTATTATGTAACTGATAAAAGTATATTGAGCTTTACTGCAGGATTTAACAACAGAGACAATGACAGAAATGAGTTTCTGAAGATCGACAAGTTCAACAACCAAAATTCTCCTTTAGAGCTTAGCAATCGTGACAACTCAAACCTTGGTTCTGGTGGCAGTTATGATTTGAATCTGGATTTTACACAAAAATTCAATAAGCCAAAGGAAGAACTCACCTTTAATTTTAGCTTCTCTGAGGGCACAAACGACAATTATCAGATCTATAACACCAATATTTATAACATAGGTGGCAATGCCGTAGGAACTCTTCCTGATATTCAGCGCAACGATGGAAATGGACTTAACAGGAATTACAACATACAAACAGATTATACACTTCCTGTAGGTAAAGCCGGAAAAATTGAAGCCGGATACCGCAGCCAGATTAAATTTGCCGAGAATAGTACTTACTCAGATCGATTCAGTAACCTCACAGGTGAATACGAGGTAAACTACTCACTGACCAATGAGTTTAACAGTAAAGACCAAGTCCATGCATTGTATGTAAACTATCAGAATCAGATAAAAGATTTTGGATATCAATTTGGCCTAAGGGCTGAAGATGCCACTTTGGATACGCGTCTAGGCATGTATACATCATCGGGCTTACAATATAGTCCAGGTAAGGTAGAATACACAAGATTATATCCTAGTATCTTCTTAACACAAAAATTTAAGGGGGAGCAACAGGTTCAATTAAACTATAGCAGACGTGTAAACAGACCAAGAGGCTGGGATACCAACCCTTTCTTAGATGTTTCAGACCCGTTAAACTATCGCCAGGGAAATCCGAATCTGAAACCTGAGGATGTTCATGCTTTCGAACTGAGTTATATGAAATTCTGGTCTAAAATAACATTTACTTCAAGTGTCTATATACGTCAGACGAATGATGTAATACAGCGTGTAAGAACAGATCCAGACGAAAATGGAATTACCATCAGTACTCCTCAGAATTTAACGAGTCAGCTCAACAGCGGAATGGAGTTTATAGGCAGGGTAGATGTTAGCAAGGCCTGGAATTTCACTGCGAATGTAAATTTATATCAAAGTAAAATTAAAGGCGTGCCTTCTTACGGTATACTGGAAAACTCGGGCTTCAGCTGGAATGCAAACCTGACCAACAATTTTGTACTTCCTTACAATATTACAATGCAATTAAAAGGCGATTATCGGGCTCCAGAGGTGATGGCTCAGGGAAAAAGAAATGCAATGTATGCTGTTGATGCCGGGGCAAAATATGATTTTAAAAACAAAAAATCATCCCTAAGCCTTAATGTAAGAGACGTATTTAATACGCGCCAATGGAGCATGACTACTGAAGCGAACAATACCATTATCGATTTCAGGAGAAGAATGCAGGGCACTATGGCCAATCTGACCTTCTCTTATCGCTTCGGCAAAAATGATTTCAACTTTAAGAAAAGTAAAAAACCAGATCAGGAAATGCGCTCTGATGAAGAGTCATTCTAACAATACTTATGAAACGCTTGATCATTATATCTTGGCTAGTATTCTTTACTCTGCATACTTATGCAGCCGATAAAGGTATAATATCAGGTAAGGTTGTCGAACAAGTAGGCGCTTTACCAGTACCTGCGGCTGTAGTTTCGCTATATATCGCCGGAACACAGCAGCCACTGATAACAGTACCTACAGATGAAGATGGCTTGTTTAAGATCAGTTCATTAAAGCATGGAAGCTATTCATTAAAAGTCAGCTATGTCGGTTTTAGCCCATTGGTTATAGCCGACATCATTCTCACAGAAAAAGAATATGAGAAAAGGCTAGGCACCTTAAAGCTGGTTGCAGATCAAACCAGCTTGAATGAAATAACTATAAATGCCGAAAAGCCCCTGATTCAGTACGCAGCGGATATGATGACCTACAATGTGGAATCGTCTATCCTATCTGAAGGAAGCACTGCCTCTGATATCTTAAAAAATGTACCAATGGTGGAAGTAGATCTGGATGGGAATGCTTCAATTTCCGGAAAAAGAAATACACGGATTTTCATCGACGGAAAACCTTCGGATTACATGACATCAAACATTGCCGACTTATTGAGTGTCTTACCATCGGATGCTATTGAAAAAGTTGAAGTCATGACCAACCCGCCGGCAAAGTATTCCGGCGATGGCGAAGGGATTATCAATATAGTGATGAAAAAGAACTTCAAAATAGGCCTTGGAGGAAATGCCGGAGCTTCTGTTGGATTAGAAGGAAATACCAGTGTCAACACCAATGCGTCGTATAAAAGCAAGACTTATTCTATTAATGGCGGAGCTTCTTACCGATATAACATCCGCAAGAACACAAATGAGAACTACCGGGAAAACTTTTTTGCAGATACGACTTTTTACTATAATAATTTTAATGACAACCGCGACTCAGGTGATGGTGGCAATTATAGAGTAAATTTTGATTGGGATATCACCAAGAAGCAAAATCTGCATGTATCCACAAACTACAATAACAACGTCAACAACAACAGATCTGGAGCATATAATCATTATTTGGATGAAGACCTTATTGAAAGTAGTTTGAGAAATCAGAATACAACCGGGGAACGGACAGGCCATACCTTCGTTTTTGATGCTGACTACGATATACAGACCGATACTACCGGTGGGAAATTATCCGCAGGATTTACTTATAATGACAACAATAATTTCAACGGCAGACTACAAAATACAACTTATACACCCGCAAACCGGAGCTCCAGACTACAAGAGAATAGAAATGGCATCACCAATAATGGACTGAGTTTTAAATTAGATTATGACCGGCCTGTATTCAAAAAAAGAGATCACATTGAGCTTGGTCTTATGTACAATTTCCGTAATAACAATAACGATCAATTGATTCAAAGTTTTGATTTTAATACAGGCCAATATGTAGTTAATGAAAATCTTAGTAACGAGTTTTTGTACAAAGAGGACATCTTTGCAGGATACGCAACTTATAATTTAAGAGGCAAAAACTGGGGTGCCAAGGCGGGTCTGAGAGCCGAGCTGACGAAAGTTGATTTCGACTTGTCGTCGGGCGAGAGTTATACAATTGACCCCTATCTTAGCGTGTTTCCAAGTTTTTCAATCAATAGAAATTTTAGAAAAAGATACAATATCGGGGCTTCTTATAGCGTGCGTGTCAACAGGCCGAGAGAAAATTCGTTGAATCCGCAAGTCAACAACACAGATCCGCTTAACATCAACTACGGAAATCCAAATCTATTACCTGAATTAACACATCAAATGGACATCAGCTTTAATGTCTACGGTAAGCTATGGTCGTTTATTCCAAAGTTGGCCTACTCTACCCGAAAAGCTGTGATAGAAAGATATCGGTTTGTCGACCAGACAGGGGTTTCAGAAACAACCTTTGATAATGTTGGCTCCAATACTGAATACAGTTTATTCCTTATAGGTAATTACCGTCCGCACAAGACCATCTCCACGAATGCCAATTTTAGTTTTAGTGAGGCAACCTATAAATCCGACAGAAACAGTGCACTAAACAGAAAAGGTAAAAACCTTCGCGGACGCATTGGGTTATCGATGGAGTTACCTTTCAAAACCGCCTTTGAGGGAAACGTAAATTATTATAACAATATTTCCGCCCAAGGCAGAAACAAGGGGTCTATTACTACATGGATGGGAGCCAGAAAGGTATTCCTTAAAAACAAGTTGAATGCGCGGATCAGCATAAGCGATCCATTCGGCAGGAGCAGTAATTCTTCTGTCAATGAAGGGATCAACTTCCGATCGGAAAACTACTACACCAGCAATACGAGTAATGTGACGCTGAGTCTTAACTACAGATTTACTAAAGTAAGTAAAACAAAACCTGTCCCACCCCCACCGGTGAAGCCATAATAATTTTGAAAACAGAATTTGTATATTGGTCGCTATGGAAGATATCAACCCCTGGATCACAATAGAAAGCCATAAAATTTACGAGAACAACTGGATAGGCTTAACTGAACACCAGGTAATCAATCCTTCCGGAGGGAAAGGCATTTATGGTGAGGTTCACTTTAAAAACTATGCAATTGGAATTTTGCCTCTGGATGATGACATGAATACCTGGTTGATCGGCCAGTACAGGTTTCCTTTAAAAGCCTATAGCTGGGAGATACCTGAAGGTGGTGGTCCTTTAAACGACGATCCACTGGAAAGTGCCAAAAGAGAACTCCTGGAAGAAACGGGACTTACGGCCACTGAATGGACTGAGATTCAGAGAATGCACCTTTCAAATTCTGTAAGCAATGAACTCGCAATTATTTATATCGCTAAAGGGTTGAAAGAAGGAATCGCCGAGCCTGAAGAAACCGAACAGCTCATATTGCGGAAAATACCTTTTGAAGAGGCTTATCAAATGGTGATGAATGGACAGATAACAGACAGCATGAGCGTAGCTTCAATCTTAAAAGCGAAAATTCTATTACTTGAGGGAGCGTTGTAATTCAAAATATCTTTAATATTGTAATGGCTTTTACTGATCAACTATGAACAAGTTTTTAGGCTATATATTTAGCCCTATTTTTTATCTTTTTTTCTTCCTTACGCTGGTCATTTTCCAGCCTGTTCAATGGATATGCTATAAGGTATTTGGTTATAAAGCACATAAGGTTTCTGTGGATATACTCAATTTCTTCCTCACTTATTGCGATCTCTTTTTAGGTGCTTCGGTATCATTTAATAACAAATTTGACATCCCGACAAACCGTTCCATAATTTTTGTAGCCAACCATCAAAGCATGTATGATATACCTGCGCTCATTTGGTTTCTGAGAAAATACCATGTTAAATTCATTTCTAAAATAGAGCTGACTAAAGGAATCCCTTCCATTTCTTTCAATCTCAAATACGGCGGCGGGGCAAACATAGATCGCAAGGACAGCAAACAGGCGGTATCAGAAATCATAAAGCTAGGGAGGAGAATGAAAGAGAATACATGGTCAACGATGATTTTCCCGGAAGGCACAAGATCAAAAGATGGGAAACTAAAAACCTTTCAGGTAGGTGGCATGGCTACACTTTTAAAGGTAGTACCTGATGCGCTGGTAGTACCTATCGCAATAGAAAACTCGTGGAAACTGGTACAATATGGCAAATACCCTTTAAGCTTTGGAGAAAGGCTCCGCTGGACTGTTTTAGAGCCGATAGAGCCGGCAGGAAAAAAACCTGAAGAAGTTACCGCAGAAGCCGAGAATGCGATAAGACTTAAGCTGAATCAGGCATTAACGGATTAAACTAAATATTCTTATTGTCAATGTGCTTAAAGAATTCGTCCCTGTAAGTATCTCCTATTGGTATTACTTTACCACATATTGAGATCCTGCTGCGTTCAATACTCTCTATTTTATCAAGAGAAATGATGTAAGATTTATGTACCCTGATGAACTGCCCCTGCGGCAATGTTTCTTCCATCTTCTTCATATTCTGAAGCGTAATGATGCGTTCTGACTTCGTGTATATGGAAATATAGTCTTTTAAACCTTCTATATAAAGTATGTCATCAAGCTCAATCTTTTGAATCTTATGCTCAGTTTTCACAAAGATAAAATCCTGGATCGGATTGGCGATAATGGAAAAAGGTGCTGATGTCAGAAGCGGCTGAGGAGGAGAAACAGGTTCAGCTGACTTCGCCTGATTATGTACTTTTTCAACTGCTTTATAGAATCGGTCAAACGCAATCGGCTTCAATAAATAATCTGACACATTCAGGTCATAACTTTCAAGCGCATATTGAGAGTAAGCGGTTGTTAGGATATAATTTGCCTTTCCATTGGCTATTTTAAGAAACTGTATTCCTGTAAGTTCAGGCATCTGAACATCAAGAAAAACTAGATCTATGCCACCAGCCTGCACCATTTGAAGGGCTTCAATAGCATTTTCTGTTCTTTTTACCAATTCCAAAAAAGGCACCTTAGAAACATAATCTTCTATAATATCTAGTGCCAGCGGCTCATCATCTACCGCAATACATTTTAACTTTATCATATGTCAAGCATTAACTCACTGGTGTAATGGGTAGCCGAATTTACAATATTTAATTTATACCTATCCGGATAAAGTAATTGTAATCTCCGTTCGACATTATTTAATCCCACGCCTCCCATTTCATCCTTATTATATGTATTCTTTTTGTTGGTAATGCTGAAATGAAGGATTTTCTGATTTGCGATAATGTTGATCTTAATTGGATTTTCAGGATCATTGGCAATACCATGTTTAAATGCATTTTCTACAAATGAAATCAGAATAAGCGGGACTATACGCTGGTCATCAATTTCCCCCTGCAAAGTCATCTCTACGGAAGCCCCATCTTTAAATCTCAATTTTTGCAGTTCAATGAAACTTTGAACGTAATCTATTTCTTTGCTCAACGCAACCCAGCTGTCATTACTTTCATAGATCATATATCGCATGATTTCTGAGAGTTTTAATATTGCATCCGCAGTTTTATCTGATTTTTGATATGCAAGAGAATAAATGTTATTTAATGAATTAAACAAAAAATGAGGGTTCAGTTGCGATTTTAGAAATTGTAATTCCATTTCTCTTTTTTCACTAACGAGGTTCTTTTGAACTTTTTCGTTCCCCACCCAATCTATCGCAAACTTAAGCAAAGCACTTACTACAATAAAAAATCCGGAAGTAAATATAGCCTGAACGGCAAATGTCCCAAGCTCCTCATAAAATGGCACATTTGAAGCTGCCACGTGATGTGACAATATGATATTACTATACACAGCCGCCAAAAATGTCTTAATAATCGCCATGATTACTATTACAAGAACAATAGCAAGCATATATAGCCCGTATCTTTTTTTCTGCTGAATCAGCATTGGAATCAGCAGTGTATAGTTAATATAAAAAATGGACAAGTTAATGATTGCAAAATATCCATATTTTACGGTGATTTCATACGACCCCAGATCATTATTAATAGCTCCTATTATTGGAACAATAAGCGTTACTAACCAAAAAACCAAGTGTATTATTAAAGATTTTTTACTCTTCATTATATGCCTGTTGACAAAAATTCCATTGTTCCAAAATAACGCAATCTAACGGTTTTAGTTAATTCGTTTCGACGAACAGCCTTTTTTTTTCTACCAAATCCCCAAATAACCCAATTAATCACTAAACTATGCTTTTAAGGCGTTTATCTAGAATTATTTGAACTTGGTCTAAAACATTTTAACAGCCTTTTATTTATCATTCTATTTGTTTCATCAAACCGAGCGTAACAAGCTCCTGAGAGCAAAAACAGTAAAACACTCGAAAAACGAACAACTATGAAAAAGTTAACAAACGTATCGCCATTTCTACTTCTTTTAGTACCAGTATTTATTATGATGCTGTTAACACTGGCAAAAACCAGCAACAATAGCCAGGATGAAGAAATGACTGTAAAGTCTTCAGCATCAAATACAAATGTTATAAAAGTAAGTAATCCTTTTTCTAAATAATAGATGAGCGAACTGGTAATTGAAACGCGTGGACTAAATCACTATTTTGGTCAGCAAAAGGTGGTCGATAATCTATCTCTAAAAGTTCAAAAGGGAAGTATATATGGATTTCTTGGACCTAATGGCGCGGGAAAAACAACATCAATAAAAATCCTCTTAAACCTATTAAAATCCCCAAAGGATACTGTTTATCTATTTGGAAAAGAACTCAACAGCAATAGAATTAAAAGTCTGAAGAGACTTGGTGCCCTGGTAGAACAACCGGCCATATATGCGCACATGTCAGGAAAGGAAAACCTGATAAACAGATGTATTTTACTAGGCATCAATAAAGAAAAGGCTGATGATATGCTGGCTTTAGTTGGGCTCACAGAAGCTGCAGATAAAAAGGCTGGTAAATATTCTCTTGGAATGAAGCAGCGTCTTGGTATCAGTCTGGCATTACTATCTGATCCTGAATTGTTATTGCTTGATGAGCCGACCAATGGTCTTGATCCGAATGGAATTATAGAAATTCGTAACCTGATGATTGAACTGGCGGGTAAACACGGTAAAACCATCCTTGTTTCTAGTCACCTGTTGAGTGAAATCGAAAGAATCGCCACCCATGTTGGAATTATCAACAAGGGCAAGCTGCTATTCCAGGGAACAATTACAGAACTTCATGATCTAAGCAAGCCAACTATAGAAATTGAAGTATCAGATATTGTCGGAGCATCGGAATTCCTAAAAACAAATGGATTTGAGGTCAATACAATTGAAGAAAAGAAAATAAGCTTAATGTATAAATCGGCTGATGAAAGTGGAAAAATAAATACGCTTCTGGTTCAAAATGGTTTCATTGTCTCGAGTATATATCAGGTTAGAAAAGACCTTGAACATTTATTTTTGGACATCACAAAAAACAACTAATATGCACGCTCTATTTATATCTCTGAAATCTGAATTTTACAAATCCAGAAAAACACTGGCCTTTTGGGCCTCCATTTTACTTCCATTACTGATTTGTTCATTGATCGCTTTCGGCTTTTTCAGTCAGTCGGCGAGAATGTCTAAAGTTCACTATCCTGCAGAGGCCTTGTGGATGATGTACAGCGGCTCTGCACTAGGTGTCATGGGTATGCTAATACTGCCTTTTTATGTGATCTTCATGGCCTTTTCAGTAAATAACATCGAACATAAGAATGACACATGGAAAACGCTGTTTGCCCAACCTCTAAATAAATTTTCCATATATGCAGCAAAGTATCTTTATGCAGTTTTGCTGATATTTATATGTCTATCTCTATTTGTTCTGCTTACCTATCTCTCTGGAAACTTGCTGCATCTGCTGGTCAAAAGCTATAACTTCAATGAATTTAATCCTTTGGAAATGCTCTCAAAAGTATATTTGAAGTTGTTTATCTCCTCCCTTGGCATTCTCTCCTTGCAATTTATAGCTAGTTTAATATGGAGTGACTTTTTAAAACCCATGGGTATAGGTTTCATTGGGATCATAGCAGGTATAATTACAGCAACTAAAGGCTGGGAATATGCATATTTAATACCATATAGCCATCCTGTCATGGTGCTGACTGCTGCAAAAGGGAAAGAGCCACAGGCATTCTTCACACAGGAAATATACAGCAGCCTTATATATGCCACTATCTTTTTCATATTGGGTTACTTCATTGTAGCTAGAAAAAGCATCAAATAGTAAGTTTAGTTTTAGTTTAATAGTAAGGAATGGCGGATTTACATCCGCCTTTTCTTTTATACATCACTTTGGTAAATACCACGTGAATAAAATTTCTAATGAAATATTTTGAAAACTAATATTTTAGTTTTAAGTTTATACTAAATTCTTAGTTATAGAAAAAATAATGCGCATTATTTTGACTGTCAAAGAATTAAAAACTTAAACTTAAAACATGGAAATTAAAGACTTAACAAAAGCAGAAGAGCAGATCATGCAAATTGTATGGCAGATAGAAAAAGGATTCGTTAAGGATGTAATGGACTTCCTGCCTGAACCAAAGCCAGCATACAACACGGTATCTACTATCATTCGTATCCTCGAAGTAAAAGGATTCATCGGCCACGAAGCATTCGGGAAAGCTCATGAATACTATCCATTGATCAGTAAGGAAGACTATAAACGCCATGCTACGGAGAAGTTACTAGGTGGCTACTTTGAAAATTCCGTTGAGAGTATGTTTTCGTTCTTTGTCAAAGAAGAAAAACTCGATCTCAGCGATGTAGATGAAATTCTTAAAATGATTAACAAAATTAAAAACAGACCAAGATGAGTTGGGCACATTACATCCTGCAAGTCAATATATACCTAGTTATATTCTATGGCTTTTATAAGTTATTGTTAGACAAAGAGACTTATTTCATCCTAAACCGGATTTATCTGGTATCTGCCGGTCTATTCTCTCTTATCATTCCTTTTATAAGGCTTGAATGGTTTACGCAGCAACAGGTTGTCCAGCCGGTATATGTTGGTGTTAATCAATTAAATCAACTTGTAACTCAGGTAGCCATAATACCAGAGACACCTTCAAGCTTTAGTATAGGGAATTTCATAGTATTGATCTATATCGCCGGTGTTTTATTCTTTATATCAAAATTCATCTACCAGCTTTTGTCAATAAGACTGGCCTTAAAGAAAAAAAATGCTGGTTTGGCCTTTTCCTTCTTCAACCATAAGATCGTAGACAAAGAGTTACCAAATAGCTCCACAATTGAAAAACATGAGGATATTCACGTACGCCAGTTACATACCTTAGATGTATTGTTTTTTGAAATATTAGGCACCATAACCTGGTTTAATCCGATCATTTATTTTTACAAGAATACCGTTAAAAATATTCATGAATACCTGGCAGATGAAGAAGCTGCAAAATTTCAGGGAGACAAAGAAG
This sequence comes from Pedobacter frigoris, assembly GCF_032678645.1. Classification (GTDB taxonomy): domain Bacteria; phylum Bacteroidota; class Bacteroidia; order Sphingobacteriales; family Sphingobacteriaceae; genus Pedobacter; species Pedobacter frigoris_A. Next base: position 135,310 of record NZ_JAVTSP010000004.1, on the reverse strand, counting down.
AATATGCTTTATTACTGCTAAGCAGTGCCTTTGGCGTGAGCCCCAATAGCCTTACAAATAGCTTTTATAATAAATCTTTAATTAAAAAAAGAATTTTTATGTTACACAAACAACGCTCCGCAAAAACGGCCGTACTGAAGTATGGCCTTTTTGTACCTCTTTTCGCGCTAACGCTAGTCCTATCCTCAGCAACAGTGCGTGATAACGAACAGATTCTCCAGTTGGCCGATCAGGTACCTCTTGAAGAGCCCTTAAACTTGGCTAAAGAAACGATTACAGATGTTATCATTACACCTGTCAAATCCATCGTAAAAGCAGCAAAAACAAGTTCTAAATCGGTTCAAAATATCCAAATTATTCCAGCGGTTACAGAAACTGCTTCAGCTGGTTGGGAAGATTTTTACAAGTACATGCAAATGAATTTAAGATATCCTGCCCAAGCTCAGCAAAACGAAATCCAGGGAAAATGTCAGGTTAAATTTGCCATAGAAAATGGAGAAATTGAGGGTGTAACTTTAGCATCTAAAACGTTAGGTTCGGGAGTCGACGCCGAGGTTATTACCAGGATCTTAAACTATAAAAACTTTAAAACCGTTCCCAATGGTAAATATACTTTTATCGCAAGCTTCACATTGCAAGGAGCAAAATCTGCCGTTTTAAATGAAAACATAGGAGCTATTGAAGGTTATACCAGCTTAAATACAGTGGTAATATCCGGATATGCTCCAGACCAAATAGCAGTTACACGAAATTTATCTCAGGTGGTAGTAAACGGATCTGCGTCAAATGATGATAAAGTGTACGATTTTACCAGTTTGCAGAAGAACCCTGAATATCCTGGAGGTATAGCGAACTTTTACGCATATGTTCAGAGAAATATTAAATATCCCATAGAAGCCCAATTAAATAAAACCCAAGGTAAAGTATTACTTTCTTTTGTTGTTGAAAAGGATGGATCACTGACAAATATAAGGGTCGACAGAAAATTAGGAGATGGCACCGATGAAGAGGCATTAAGGGTATTAAGCGAAAGCCAAAAATGGTACCCGGGTATCGTCGACGGTAAAGCAGTAAGAGTAAAATATAACATTCCAATCAGTTTTACCTTGGACAAGGGCGGTAACAAAACAGGTACAACTATACAAAAAGAACAAACAATAGATAAAATCCTATTAAGAAGCGGTAGTGAAAACTTGGAGTTCGCTTCAAATTCTTCAAAAAACCTGCTTTATATTCTGGATGGTAAAAAAATAGAAACGGGAGATGTCACATCAATTAAATCAAAAGATATTGAGTCCATTTCAATTCTTAAAGATGCAGCTGGATCGGCGCTTTATGGCCCTGCGGGTAAAGAAGGGGTTGTCTTAATTACTACTAAAGCAGGCAAGAACCCAAAAGATAAGGATTAACCTCATTCATCAATGTTCTCAACTATACTCTAAATTTTAAAAGCTCTTTACACACAAAACGCCGGCTAATTAGCCGGCGTTTTGTGTGTAATAACCTTGTCTCGTTATATAAATTTATTAAATATCTTCCTCAGATACAAATTTTGCAGAATAAAAGTCTCTGTTCATACGTGCAATGTTCTCTAAAGAAATTCCTTTAGGGCATTCTGCCTCACATGCACCTGTATTTGTACAGTTACCAAAACCTTCTGCATCCATTTGAGCAACCATGCTCTGAACACGTCTGTATCTTTCAGGCTGTCCTTGAGGCAACTGTGCCAATTGCGAAATTTTAGCAGAGACAAATAACATCGCAGAAGCATTTTTACAAGTAGCTACGCAAGCTCCGCAACCAATACACGCTGCCGCTTCGAAAGCTGAATCCGCCTGTACTTTTGGAATAGGAAGGTTGTTAGCATCTTGTGCGTTGCCCGTATTTACTGAAATAAAGCCTCCGGAAGCAATAATCCTATCGAATGCAGTACGATCTACCATCAAATCTTTAATTACCGGAAAAGCCTTTGCACGCCATGGTTCCACAACAATTGTATCTCCATCGTTAAAAGAACGCATGTGTAACTGACATGTAGTAATGCCTTCCTTAGGTCCGTGGGGCCTGCCATTGATGAACATAGAACATGCGCCGCATATTCCTTCCCTGCAGTCATGGTCGAAAACAACCGGTTCTTCGCCCTTAGCAACCAGGTCTTCGTTCAACACATCGAACATTTCTAAGAAAGACATATCTGGAGAAACCTCCGAGATTTTATAATCTACCAGATTACCTTTAGCTTTGTTATTCTTCTGACGCCAGATTTTCAGCGTTAAATTCATATTTCCTGTACTCATGATATTGAGATTTTAGTACTTTCTATTTATAACTTCTTTGTGCAACCTTAATATTTTCAAACTTCAGCTCTTCCTTATGAAGTTTAAAGGTTACGTCACCTCTATATTCCCATGCGGCTACATAAGCATAGTTTTCATCGTCACGCATTGCTTCACCTTCTTCAGTTTGATATTCTTCTCTAAAGTGGCCACCGCATGATTCATTTCTGTTCAATGCATCCATACACATCAATTCACCCAATTCGATGAAGTCTGCCACACGGCCAGCCTTTTCCAGCTCAGGATTCATTTCGTCCGCAGTACCAGGCACGCGCAGGTCACTCCAAAAATCTTTACGCAATTGCTGTATCTCTACAATTGCTTCTTTAAGTCCTTGCTCATTCCTTGCCATACCACATTTATCCCACATGATCTTTCCTAATTTCTTATGGAAATGATCTACAGACTTTGTCCCTTTAATAGACAAGAATTTATCTATGATCGCTTTTGCATTAGCCTCAGCTTCTACGAATGCCGGGTGATCTTGTGGAATAGGTTTAGTTGCCAGTTCTTTAGACAAATAGGCTCCAATAGTATAAGGGATCACAAAATACCCGTCGGCTAAGCCCTGCATCAAAGCTGATGCACCTAGACGATTAGCACCATGATCAGAAAAGTTGGCCTCACCTAAAGCATATAATCCAGGCACAGTTGTCATCAAGTTATAATCTACCCAAAGACCGCCCATGGTATAGTGAACTGCAGGATAGATACGCATCGGCAATTCATAAGGATCTTCTCCCGTGATTTGCGCATACATATCAAACAGGTTACCGTACTTCTCTTTGATTACCTCGCGGCCAAGTTTCATACAAGTTTCCTTATCGGGATTATGTATATTCTGCTTATTAGCCTCAATTCTTCCGTAACGCTCTGTATTTGCTTTAAAATCCAGATATACCGCAAGCTTAGAGTTACCTACGCCATAACCAGCATCACAACGTTCTTTAGCTGCACGTGAAGCTACATCACGAGGAACCAGGTTACCGAAAGCAGGATACCTGCGCTCTAAATAATAATCTCTCTCATCTTCAGGAATTTCTGAAGCCTTACGCGGATCATCTTTTTTCTTGGGAACCCATATACGTCCATCGTTACGCAACGACTCAGACATCAGGGTTAGTTTAGATTGATGATCGCCAGACACAGGAATACATGTCGGGTGAATTTGAGTATAGCATGGATTACCGAAGAAAGCTCCTTTTTTATGTGCTTTCCATGCAGCAGTCACATTACTACCCATTGCATTAGTCGAAAGATAGAATACGTTACCGTAACCACCGCTGCACAATAATACTGCATGGCCTGAATGACGTTCCAGTTCTCCTGTAAGCAAATTACGAGCAATAATACCTCTTGCTTTACCTTCAACCACAACAACCTCCAGCATTTCATGGCGGGTAAACATTTCTACCTTACCCATACCTACCTGACGCTCTAAAGCACTGTAAGCCCCTAAAAGTAATTGCTGACCTGTTTGTCCAGCCGCGTAAAAGGTTCTTTGAACCTGTGTACCTCCAAAAGAACGGTTGTCCAGTAGACCTCCGTATTCTCTTGCTAGAGGAACACCCTGTGCTACGCACTGATCTATAATATTAGCACTTACTTCAGCCAAACGATGAACGTTAGCCTCACGTGCACGATAATCACCACCTTTTATAGTATCATAAAACAATCGATAAGTACTATCACCGTCATTTTGATAATTCTTTGCCGCATTGATACCACCCTGGGCCGCAATAGAGTGTGCCCTTCTTGGTGAATCCTGGAAACAAAAACATTTAACCTTATAACCCATCTCTGCAAGAGTAGCTGCAGCTGAAGCCCCGGCTAAGCCTGAACCAACAACGATTATCTCTATGCTTCTTTTATTGGCCGGATTAACCAATGGCATAGAAGAACGTAACTTAGTCCATTTTTCGGTTAATTCTCCTTCGGGTATATGAGCATTTAATTCTGCCATGTTATTTAAACTTAAGATCAAAAATTATTTAATAAGACCCAGATACATTGCAATAGGCATGGAAGCAAAAATCAATGAAATGATAATTGAATACCAAACCCCAAGCGCTTTAATAAGTGGGGTGTATTTCTTGTGATTCCATCCCAAGGTCTGGAAAGCAGAAGAGAATCCATGCAATAAGTGATATGCCAATGAAAACATTGAAAATACATAAAGCGCTACAATAAATGGATTTTTAAAGGTCTCCACCATGATCACAAACATATCATCGTGTCCGTTTGCATCTACAGTTGGAATTCCTGTAAAACGTGAAATTACCCAAAATTTAGAGATGTGGACAATCAGGAAAATCAACAACAAAGTTCCCAATAATCCCATAGAACGTGAATACCATTTACTATTAGCAGAACCATTTGTTACAGCATATTTAACCGGTCTTGCAGCCTGGTTTTGAAATACAAGCCTAAAGCCCTGGATAATGTGCGCAAGCAAACCTGCAAATAAAACTACTTCCATTGCTCTGATCAACCAGTTAGTTGCCATAAAATGAGCCCCTGCATTGAAAGTTAATCCCCCGTCATTCACAAAAATCAGTGAATTAAGGAAGCAGTGAACTACAAGAAATGAAATAAGAAAAAGGCCTGTGATGCCCATTATTAATTTTTTTCCTATAGATGAGGAAAAAGCGTTTCCGAAACCAGCCATTTATATCTATTTTTAGTTTTGTCATGCAAAAGTATTTAATAAAAGAATTAATTGGTTAATCCTTTGCATAAAAAACAGACAAATAAGCTATTTAGAAACGTTCTAAGATTTAATGATTTAACGCCGCAAAAAAAATGAAAAAAAACCACCCCCGTTTAGCTATTGCACTGATCTCGTTCTTATTCCTACTCTCATGCAAGCCAAAAGAAACAACATTAGACATTAGATCGGCTAATTTCGGCCCAAACGCAGTAATTGAGATCTATAGCCTCTCCGGATCAAAACCATTGCTGACAGAAAACCTTAAAAATAAACCCCAGTCTTTCAAAATAAAACCAAACGCTCCCGGGTATGGCAGACTGGTAGTCAATGCTGAACCACGCCAACAAACAGAATTTCTGATCTATCTTGACGGCAATACTTATGAGATCAGTCTGGACAGAGATAACATTAGGCAATATCCAATAGCAGGTTCTAATTCCCAACAAGTGAAAGAGCTTCTAGAGTTTTACACGCTCCAGGACAGCATGTCTAAAGAGAACAACAAAAACCTCCGAATTGCCCTTAAAAAAACAGAAACAGCACCAAGAGAAACAATAGAAATATCTCTAAAAGAATATGAGGAATGGCAAGAAAAGTCCAAGAGGACCATGACCTCGGTTATTCAGGCTTTTGCAAAAAGCTATCCCACATCTATGCTCACCCCAATCCTTATAGATCGTTTTGGTAGTCCGGAATCTTTTGCACCCGAGTACAAAGCAATAATCAAAAACCTCAGTGCAGAAGTTAGGGAAAGCAAAGAAATCCAAACTCTTTCTAAAGAAATAGACAGAATCGCACGCATGCAGCCAGGCCAAAAGATGGCGGAAATTAACGGAAAAAATCCTGAGGGGGTACCATTTAACCCGAGAGTATTAAAAAGTATAAACGTATTTATTTGCTGGACATCTTACGACGCTGAATCAAGAAAAGCCAATCCTGACTTAATCAGGTTATACGAATTATATAAAGATAAAGGAGTTGAGTTTATAGGTGTTTCTTATGATAAACATGAAAAATGGTGGAAAACGGTGATTAAGGATGATGGTCTGAGCTGGCCTCAATATGCCGACTTATTAGGCGCCAAATCTCCTAATCCAGGTAACCTTAGCGACTACAAATCGCCATATATATTCATCACTGATAAATCAGGAATCATTCTGAGTAATAATATCCCAGTGTCCAATCTAGGCTTCGAAATAACCGACTGGCGATCAAAAGCTAAATAAAAAAGGGCGGAAGAGTAAATCTCTCCCACCCTTTTCTATAGTTTCAAGCTTGCCTAATTGATATTAAAAGTAAATGCACCTTCTGGTCCTACTCCAGAAATTCTTGTCATTCCATTTCTTGTTGCCGGCAATGCATCCTCAACATCTTTACTACTGTTCACCGGTTTTCCATTAATCGAAGTGATCAACACCCCTTTAGGTATCTCCCATGAATCAAATAGTTTACCTTGTTCTATCCCAGTTACAACCACTCCATTTTGTACCCTATATCTGCTTTTTACTTGAGCAGAGGCGGGCGCAAAAGAAGCACCCAACTTATCTATTGTTGCTTTATTATTATTTTTTGCTACTGCAGGTTTCAGCGTCGCAGCCACACTATTTTCACCCTTAAGGGTTACATTCGTGTTTTTTAACTGACCATCTCTTAAATAAGTAAGCTGTACTTTATCGCCAGGACTTAATCTGCCGATTTTTTCCTGCAGGTCTGGTGAATCGTAAATTGTAGCACCGCCAACTTTTTTAATGATATCTCCTTTTTTTAATCCTGCAGCATCTGCTCCACTATTTGGAACAACATCAGTTACATACAATCCAGTGATGTCATCTATTTTCAGTTTCTCAGCTTCATCCGCATCAAGAGCCGCGAAAGTTACACCGATATAGCCTCGTTTCACTGCGCCATATTTCCTGAAATCATCCAGAATTTTTTTAGCCAGGTTAACTGGAATAGCAAACCCATAACCCACATTAGTACCCGTTTGAGAAGCAATGGCGGCATTTATACCTATAAGCTCTCCATTAGCATTTACCAGTGCCCCGCCGCTGTTACCTGGGTTGATAGCGGCATCGGTTTGAATATATGATTCAATACTGTTGTTTGCAGGCATTTTTCCTGTTCTCTGATATTCTTCGTATTCTTCTTCAGAAGGTTGCTGATTTCTGGCCAAAATACCAATGCTACGCGCTTTCGCACTAATAATACCCGCCGTAACTGTAGTCTGCAAATCCAATGGGAAACCGACTGCCAAAACCCACTCTCCAATCTGAACATTATCAGAATTACCCATTTTCACCACCGGCAAATTTGTAGCTTCTACTTTTATCAATGCCAAGTCTGTATTCGGATCTTTGCCAATTACCTTAGCACTCACTTTGCGCCTGTCAGATAAAATTACTTCTATTTTATCCGCATTGTCTACCACGTGGTTATTGGTAACTATGTAGCCATCCGGAGTCAAAATAACCCCTGATCCTGAAGCTGCCCTCGGTGCACGTTGCATCCTTCTGCCACCGCCGCCAAAAAAGTCTTCAAACATATCCATAGGAGAACTCCCGCCTCCCTGACTAGAGCTGTTTCCTGTATAAGAAGTTTTGATGTGAACAACTGCAGGCGACACAGATGCCGCAGCTTCTACAAAATCTACCGCTCCAGTTGATGCAATTTTTGGATTACTCGCAAATAATACATTTTGTTGTTCTTGAAATGATAACGCATCACCACCTTTAGGCTCTAATAATTTATAGCCCCCAATTGCAGCCGCACCACCTATAAATGCAGCCACCACCATTAATCCTATTCTTTTCATTTATATATTGTTTTAAATTCAAAATTCATATCATTCTCATCTTTAAGCATAATGATCATTTTCTTTTCTATGATATAGTCAAATTTAATACCATATAAACGATATTTGCATCTGTAATACGTCACGAATTCTGTTAAAAAATGTTAAATAGCCAATCTTCGTCAAAAATGGATGTCCATTTCTATAAATACCAGGGAGCCGGAAACGACTTTATACTGATAGACCACCGCAGCAGCCCTATCAAAGATATTGATTATGAAAGAGTTAAACAACTTTGCGACAGGCGTTTTGGAATCGGCGCAGACGGACTAATGTTTCTGACAGCACATCCTGAATATGATTTCGAAATGCTTTATTTCAATGCAGATGGAAGACCAGGCAGTATGTGTGGGAATGGGGGCAGGTGTATTGTAGCTTTTGCTAAACACCTTGGAATCATAGACAAAGAGACTGACTTTCTGGCGGTTGACGGACCTCATTATGCCAGAATTTCTGAAAAAGGCAATTGGATAGAGCTACAAATGATTGATCTTGACACGATAACCAGAGATGGAGAAGCCTATGTGCTAAATACCGGCTCACCTCACTACGTAATACAGCAGCAAGATTTAATTCATTTCGATGTGTACAATCAAGGCAAAGCCATTAGAAACAACACTACGTATCAAGAGAACGGTATTAATGTCAATTTTGTAGAGGATCAAGGCGATCATCTTTTCGTCCGCACGTTCGAACGTGGTGTTGAAGATGAAACCTATGCCTGCGGAACCGGCGTCACTGCCGTAGCCATCTCCATCGCCAAGCATAAAAATCAAATTGGTCATATTCAGACTCCTGTCAAAGTATTGGGCGGAGACCTGAAAATAACCTTTGATTACGACGGGAAGCAGTTTACTAACGTATTCCTTTGCGGGCCTGCAGAGCGCGTATTTGAAGGGGAGATTACTTTTTAATCTCTTTCAGCAAGGTGTGCCGCCACACCTATTTTGATCTCCCCGAAGCTAAATTTGGTTCCCAGATGAGACCTGATGGGCGTCATATTTATAGTCTGCAATACTTTTATAGCCTGAAGAATTTTTTCCAGTTTTTTGGGACCAAGAATATCTTCTGCTGATATCTCCTGCCTGGCCACAAAATGTGCCAGATGTCCCTCTATTGTCCCAACAGCCATTTTACGTTCAGATGCAATCTCTGCGATAGTCTTGCCTTCCAGGAAAAGTTCCAGCGACAAGTCTTTGGTATCTGGCTTTGCCTCCTTGTTCTTAGGAGTTATAGATTTGCTTCTCGATTTCTTTTCTGTAAAATCAAGCTTACCCGGCATTGCGTATACTTTTTCCATTTCCCCTGCACGCTGTGCCTGATTCAACAATCCATTTACATCTTTTTTTGTAAACTCCTCTCCCTTAATTGTAGCCCGCAACAAACCCGTAGCTTTACTGATTTTCTTAACCTGTTCGTAAAACAAAGCTTCCATTTCCAACAGCTCTGTGAGGTATGCAACTACCTGCTTATCCTGTTTCACCAGTTCCATTCTTTCAAAGATCTTTTTGGAAAAAGCAGACAACAACGGATTAAAATAATTCTCAGCCGCCTCAGCCCTTTCCAAAAGTAAAGCAGTACCATCTTCTGTCTTTACCTGACACAGACGTTGAATCTGCAAAAGAAATTTACTCGCATGTGCTTTTAATTCACTAAGGTCTTTCAATAGCTGGCCGGCCCATTTTACATGTTTTTGTTTGGCCGATTTATTAATGTCTTTTGTATAGGAGTGCACGTGCTCATATACGTAATTATCAAGAGGCGTCAGATCAAAACACTGCAACAGGTAAGATCTAAGAAAAGCTTCACTTTCTTGATGTATCCTTGTCTCCAATTCTTCCATCGCCTGCTTGTTCTTCGAAAACAATGAAACATTCTGGTCTTGTCTGATCCCTGTTCCTGAAATCTGTGAAGTCAGCACCAGCCCGTCCAGAGAGCGCAACCGGGACAATGCCACGTAAATCTGCCCCGGAGCGAATGCATTTCCGATGTCAATTATTGCCTTGTCAAATGTCAATCCCTGACTTTTATGCACTGTAATTGCCCAGGCCAGCTTCAGAGGATATTGGGTAAATGTGCCAATCAATTCTTCCTTTATTTCTCCGGTCACTTTATCAGTTGTATACCTGATATTTTCCCATTTGTATTTCTCCAGTATAACTTTTTCATTGTTACCTTCTGTCTGAACCTCGATCAAATCCGTTCGTAGTTCGGTAACGGTTGCTATTTTTCCGTTGAAAAACCGCTGCTCACCTGTCGGATCATTTTTAATGAACATTACCTGTGCGCCAACTTTGAGTTCCAGAATATTTTCCGCAGGGTATGCATACTCACTGAATTCATCCTCAACTTTTGCCCGGTATAAATAAGATGGAGATTTCAGCTCTTCCAGGCTTTGCTTATTTAAGGTATCTGCTTTATTGTTATGTGTAGTAAGGGTGATGTATTTATCATCTAAAGACGGCTTAAAATCCGCCTGATAATACTTTTCAAGTAATGCCACATCCTGCGCAGTCACCTGATTATTTCTAAGGTTATTTAGCAAACCAATAAAAACATCATCTGCCTGTCTGTAAATTTTTTCCAGCTCTATATAAACAGGAGGATCTTGCTGAAGTGCCAGTGCATCAAAAAAATAGGCGCTTTTATAATACTGGCCCAGCAAATTCCACTCATTGGATTTAACAACCGGCGGAAGCTGGTGAAGATCGCCTATAAATAGCATTTGCACTCCACCAAAGCTGGAATTGTTTCTTCTGATATAGCGCAGTACCATATCTATTGCATCCAGCAGATCAGCACGGAGCATACTGACCTCATCAATAATCAGCAGCTCCATATCAACCAGCACTTTTCGCTTGGTCGCAGTCATATTCAAGTGTCTTACGATAGACTTCGGCGTGTTGTACTGCTGATCGTAATGATCACCATCGGCAGCGGGCTGCTTGGGCAAATACGTGCCAAAAGGAAGCTGAAATAATGAATGTATTGTAACTCCGGCTGCATTAATTGCGGCAATGCCCGTCGGTGCAGCAATAACAGCCTTTTTATGGGTAAGATCGATTAAATTCCTTAGAAAAGTTGTTTTACCAGTCCCCGCTTTTCCTGTTAGAAAAATATGTTTAGAAGTATAATTAACAAATCTCGCGGCGAGTCCGGCAGGATTAGCAGTTTCTGAATTCAGCATGTTACAAAGCTAACAAGAATTGCTTACTTAAACCTAATGCACAAAAAAACCATTATCACTTAAGCTAAGTCAAATAGGACTATAGACGGAATTTTCACGAAGTAATTTACCATCTAGTTTTGACCACAATAGCGAAAAACAAAAACATTTTCAATATACGAATCTATTCGTATATTTGATTACGAATTTATTCGTACAAAAAGAAAGTAACAGAATAACCGACAATGAGTCATATAGAAACCATTTATCAAAACTTTAACATCTTTTAACAATCTAAGCTTTCAACTACTAATCTTTTAGTTATAACTTAGCTTAACCAAACACACAATATGAAATTAATAGCTCTAACTACTCTTCTTATGTGCTGTGCAATACTTTCTTTTGCACAAAAGCCATATGCAATCAAAGGCGCCGTAACCGACACCATGGCTACCTACAAATTGGTGAACACAAGTGTCACTATCTTAAATCAAAAAGATTCAACATTGGTGAAATTTGCACGGGCAAATGATGAAGGACATTTTGCCATAAACAATTTGAAAGCCGGCAGATTTATACTTCTCCTCACTTATCCCGGATATGCAGATTATACTGAGGAATTTAGTCTCGATTCCATCAATCCTGTGAAAGATTTTGGCGATATAGATCTTATACTCAAATCCAACTTGCTTGAAGGCATAATCATCAAAGGAAAAGTCGCTGCCATAAAAATAAAAGGTGACACCACAGAATTCAATGCAGGTAGTTATGTCATTCAACCAAATTCAAAAGTAGAAGATCTGCTCAAGCAACTGCCCGGCATCACTGTTGATAAAGATGGAAAGATCACTGCTCAAGGACAAACAGTCAATAAGGTATTGGTAGATGGTGAAGAATTCTTTGGTGATGACCCAACCCTCGTTACTAAAAATATTCGTGGAGATATGGTCGACAAAGTGCAACTATATGATAAAAAAAGTGATCAGGCCACTTTTACCGGCATAGACGATGGTGAAAAAACAAAGACCATTAATATCAAATTAAAGGAAGATAAGAAGAATGGTTATTTTGGTAAAATAGATCTCGCCGGAGGTACCGACAAATTCTATCAGGGACAAGCCATGTTCAACCATTTTAAAGGCAAACAAAGGATTTCAGCCTATGGCATCTTCGGAAATACCGGACAAACCGGACTGGGCTGGGGAGATGCCAGTAAGTATGGCGGTTCGAACGGAATGGATTTCTCCATGGATGGAGGAATGATATTCAGCTTTGGTGGGGGCGACGACTTCGATTCTTTCGACGGCAGGTACAACGGCCAGGGTATTCCTTCCGCAAATAGCGGCGGTTTTCATTACGAAGACAAATGGGATAACGATAAACATGCACTAAACACCAATTACAAACTCGGCTCCATTGGCGTGAAAGGAAATAGAAACAACCAGAGCTTAAACAATCTGCCCAGCGGCGATTTATTTAACACATCTGATCAGAATTTCGACAACATGATGTTCAGACAAAAGCTGGATGCTACTTATACACTTAAATTAGACTCGACTGCTACGCTTAAAATCTCGGTAGATGGTACCTTGAAAAACAGCAAAACGAAAGACAGCTACAATTCCTCGAGCAAAGGTAACGGCAACAACCTGCTGAATACAGGGGAGCGCGATCTTGATAATGAGAGTGATCAGCAACTTTTTAACGCGTCGGCTTTCTATTCAAAAAGGCTAAAGAAAAAAGGCAGAACGATTTCAGTAATCATGAGGGAGGCCATAAACAAAAATGACACAGAAGGTTATTTAACTTCAGAAAACATTTACTACAACAGGTTAATACCCGGACAAATAGACAGCACAGTCAACATCGACCAGTTCAAAACGAACAATAGCCTTAGTCATTCACTCAATACCAGTATGACATATACGGAGCCCATTTCCAAAAAAATAGCACTGACGTTAAATTATGGTCTGAATATCAACAACAGCAGTTCAGACCGCAAGTCATTCAACAAAACGGGTGAAGAGTACAACAACTTTGATCCCAAGTTTAGCAATGACTTCCAGCTGAACCAACTGTCAAATCAGGTAGGCGCAACGCTATCTTATACTCATGAAAAAATCAACATAAGGCTGGGAAGTAATGCTACAAATGTCAACTTCAAACAATTCGATGCCTACACCAACAAGACCTACAAAAGAACCTTCATCAACTGGAATCCCAACGCAAGTTTTAACTATCGCCTAAAGCAACAAGAAGGAATTAACATAAATTATTATGGGTATACCAGTCAGCCGACTATCGATCAAATCCAGCCTATCAGGGAAAATACAGATCCTCAGAACATCAGATTAGGTAATCCGGACCTGAAACCTTCTTTCTCAAACGGCTTCAGACTAAATTATAACCTGTATAAAATTTTAAGTGAACAATCAATTTGGGCAAGCGCCGGTTATAATTTTACGGCTAACCCGATTACCAGCAACAGGATTACGGATCCCGAGACAGGTAATAGTACTTATCAATCGATCAATCTGAATAGGAATCAAGCCAGTTTTAATTTCGCCTTTAACGGCGAAAAAAAAATCAAAAGTATAGGATTAGGTATTGGACTGGATGCTGGAGTCAGCGGCAATCAGAATTACGGGATGATCAATAATGTCGTCAACACCACCAATACTTACAATTACACAGGCAACTTAAGTGTATCAAAATACGTCGAGAAAAAATATAGCTTCAGAATTTCCGGCGGACCAAGATACAGCGATACCCGTTCCTCTCTTCAAACAGGAACGACCAACAGAGGCTGGGGCTTTGATGCCAATGGAAACCTGAGCATTTATCTGCCTGCTAAAATAGAGTTCAGCACCGATGGAAATTTGCAGTATACCGGAAAAACGCAAACTTTTAATGAAGATTTTAAGCGCATCATATGGAATGCATCCATCAGCAAAAAATTCTTCAAGACGGAAAACCTGAAAGCATCCATTTCTGGAAATGACTTGCTCAATCAAAATGTTGGCTTCAGCAGGTATGCCAGTGCAAACATGCAGTCACAAAACAGTTATACAACTATTCAAAGATATTTCCTGTTCAGCCTTGTTTGGGATTTTAACAAAATGGGCGGAGCTCCTACTAAATAACGCATCTTATGAAATTACAACAAACCACAATCATCTTTTTAAGCTTTTTTCTTACTGCTACCTGCAGCTTCGCACAGAACGCAAGATTCCCTTTCAGTGGGGTTATTGAATATGAAAAGAGTATAAACATGTTTGCCATGATAAAGAAAAATATGGATGAAAGTTCTGGCAACTTCTGGAGGGATATGTATGATAATTACAAGCGGAGCCAACCTCAGTTTAAGATTTTAAAGAGCACGCTTGCCTTTTCAACTAACAAAACGGTTTTTACTCCCACTGCCGACACAGAATCCCAAAGGGGCTTTTTCTTCGGCAATGACCCCATTGTTTCACAAAACAATACCATCTATACGGATTTTGCAACCGGAATGTTCACTGCACAGAAGACAGTTTATGAGGAAACTTTTCTGTTAAAAGATACAATCAGAAAAATAAATTGGAAGTTAACCAGCGAGATACGAACCATTGCAGGATACGAGTGTCGCAGAGCTAACGCGATTATCCTGGATTCCATTTATGTAGTTGCTTTCTACACTGATAAGATCCCTGTATCGGGTGGTCCTGAGTCATTTACAGGTCTTCCGGGAATGATTCTCGGTGTAGCACTCCCTCATGAAAACATAACCTGGTTTGCTAAGACCGTCACTGACAGATCCGTCTCTCCTTCCGAGATCAAAATACCATCCAAAGGAAAACCGACGAATTATAAAAGTCTGAAAGAAACCATCAATTCAGCATTAAAGGATTGGGGAGACAATGCCAAATCTGCACTTAAAGCATTTTCGCTTTAATTCACCAGTAGTTTATAGCCTTTTCCGTGTACATTAAGTATCTCTACCTTAGGGTCTTCCCTAAGGTATTTTCTTAATTTACTTAAAAACACATCCATGCTGCGGCCATTAAAATAGTTATCGTCATGCCAGATGCTCAGCAAAGCCTCTTCTCTTGTCAATACACTGTTTTTTTTCAGACAAAGTAATTGTAGCAACTCTGCTTCCTTTGTCGACAATTTCTGCTGCTGACCTTTATAATGGATTAGTTGTGTCGTATAATCAAAAGAATAATCGCCGATCTGAAACAGGGTCTGAGCAGCAGAAACATCTGAAGGTTCCTTCACAGCTACCCTTTTTAGCAACGCATTAATTCTCAATAAAAGCTCCTCAATTCTAAAAGGTTTGGTGATATAGTCATCGCCTCCAAGATCGTATGCAGAAGCCTTATCCTCCATCATGGCCTTTGCAGTAGCAAAAATAATTGGCACATCCTGATTGATTTTTCTAATTTCCTTCCCAAGCGTAAACCCGTCCTTTTTAGGCATCATTACATCCAGGATACACAAGTCAAAATCCTTCTTAGTAAATGCTTTCAGCCCCTCATCTCCATCTACGCAAAGCACCACTTCAAACTTACCTTTAATCTGTAAATAGTCTTGCAGCAGCAGCCCAAGATTTGGATCATCTTCTACTAATAGGATTTTTTTCATGTGTCGTTAATTTTTATTTATTGGTAAGCTGATTTCAAATACGGTACCCTTATCCTTCTCGCTATGCACTTTAATCGTTCCATTCATCTGCGTGATGATGTCCTGAACATAGTTTAGTCCCAGACCAAACCCTTTTACATCATGAAGATTACCTGTAGGCACCCTGTAAAACTGATCAAATATACGTTTAGTCTGTTCTTTAGTCATACCTATGCCTTCATCTGCAATTTCAACAATCAGATTTTTTCCTGTATTTCTTGTTGTAACCTGAATTTTAGGGGGTCCTGAACTGTACTTATTTGCATTGTCAATCAAATTGTAGATCACGTTCGACAAATGCAGTTCATCACCAAAAACTACCGGGTTTTCCGCATTAAGGTTTAGGAGCAGTTCCGCATCTTTCTTCTGTAGCTGCAACCCCATGCTATCAACCACCACAGCGATCAGGTCATTCATGTTCAATTCGCTGTATTCCAGTTTCAACTCCTTCTTTTCCAGTCTTGCAATGCTTAAAACCCGTTCGATATGATTACCAAGTCTTACATTCTCGTCATAAATAATCCCCGCAAGCCTGCTAATCCTCCCTTTATCTTCTGCAATCTCGGGGTCTTTAAGGGCCTCACTCGCAATCATGATGGTCGCAACAGGAGTTTTAAACTCATGGGTCATGTTATTGATGAAATCTGTTTTCATTTCAGAAATCTTCTTTTGCTTCATAATGGCATATATCGTATAAGCAAAAATGAATACCAATATAAACAGCAATCCGGCCGAAGAAGCCATAGCTACACTTAGATTTGAAAAAATCAATGAATTCTCATTTGGAAAATGGATGTAAAGCATTCCCGGATCACGGGTAATGAAATTAGTCAGCATTACCTTATGTGTATTTTTAGGCAACAATTCTTCATCAATATGACCGTTAGAGGCCTTCATATACACCAAAGAATCCTTCTGAGCGAGGCTCACCCAAAAATCATATTTGAGACTGATGTTTCGGTTCATCAGTTCTTTTTTCAGGAGTGTATCCAGCATATCCCTGGAAACCAACTTACTGAGCGGAACATTTGCTTCCCTCATTTCCTTGGCCACATCTTGTATCATCAGATTTGCCTCCGGTTCCAAAGGCAGCGTATCGGTCATTAATCTTTTAAGCCCTTCTTCATATTTCCTTTTAGCAAGATCGCTTTCCAGCTTAAACTTTCTTTCAAGCTCGTTATCTATAGTCTTTACACTGATCAACACCAACTTGCCAGTTACAGGATCTATTGCGTGATACCTTATACTATCAGGTATTTCATTGGAAATAATGCTAAATGTTTTCACACGTTGGGGAACAAAAGTTGATTTGATCTGCCCACCGATGACATTCCCATAGGCATCCAGACCAACATTCACATCCACATGCACAGGGGAGCTCAAAGGATTGCTCATATCAGAGGCTGCTGCAAATTCACTTTCTGTAATCCGTACCGGATTTACATAGGCCCGGGCAATGTCCTTTTCTGTTTTATTGAGGTCCGCAAAAACAAGGCTTTCGAGCTTTATCAGCCGCTTCTCTTCTTCAGCTTTATACCTTTCTTTATAATCTACCAGCTGTTGTGCCTGATTGCGAATCTCCGTTTCACGATCTCTTTCCAGCTTAAGATCTCTTTTATTGATGTGCAGGGCAGCATTTCTCTTCTGCACTTTGTTTACCACAGCGTTCAAAGCTTGATTTACATCCTGCTGAAAAAGTCGTGAATTTAGATTATAGGCTTGCCTGATGTAATATAACTGCATTACAAACACCCCTAGCAAGGCTAAAGTCATCAATGCGGTGATCAACCAAAGGCTTCTTTTCTTCATTATATGATATACAAAATTAATGAAGCAAACACAGAATCACCTCTATTTAACAATTTTTAACAGAAGACCTTTCTAATTTACAAGAACTTACCCATATTATTTACATAACCAGGAACGGTACCTGGTTAAATCCCACACTAAAAACTGCTGAATTCAACCGGGTTACAAGCTGATCTCGGGTGTTGTAAACTTTCCCTCACCAACATTGCGCTTACCTGCTTTTTTTCTCCTAAAGTAAATCAATGACAGGATACTGAATGTACCCCCAATTAATGGAACTACAAGCAAACATTCTTTAAAGAATTGCACCCAGCTGATCTCTACATGTCCGAACTCCCGGAATAACAACAGCGAAAAACTCCCGGCATAACCAATGGAATCAGCAACATACATAATAAAGCCTATATTGCTTTTGTAATTAAACGTTGCGATCATCCTTTCAAAGAAAATAGCATTGTAAGGTATATAGGCCATATACAACCCAGTTCCCAGAAGTGCCATCCAGGCAACCGGGCTAAGATAACCCTGATCAAAAAGAAAAGTACTGAAACCTACCAGAATACAGCCTGAAATGATCATAATATGAATAATCGTAAAAGCCCTGAGGTTATTTTTGATAAGTATTAAAAACCCGATCATGAGCAATACAACCAACGAAATAATCGTATCTATCTGCGTGTAAATATGATTATCATGAACTCCCAGACCATTCCATATCTCTACCTCAAAATTATCTCTCAAATCACGTATACAAGTAAGTACTACATAAATGATAACTGTGCAGACAATTCCTGGAAGGAAATTGGCAACAAAAGCCTTTCGCTGTTTTTGGTCCATCGGAACCCGTTTGGTGCGCAGTCGCAGATCCTCTTCATTTGGAGGAGGTAAAATTTCCAGCAGAAAGACAAAAACAAGAGCAGGAATTAAAAATACGAGACCTGTTAGAAAAGGCATCCAGTATTCACTTACTGAAAACACCAGCATTATATTTCTGCCAACTGTTTTTACAAACCCAGAAGCAAAAATAAGACTGATAGACATTACCGCTCCCATAAACTCTGTAGTCCTCCGACCCTCGAGATAACTGAATACAAGTCCCCAGATCATACCCAGAGGGAGCCCGTTCACAAATAAGCATAAAACATTATAAGGTGCAGGAATAACGGCAAAACCAAGGAGGGCAACCCAGGAGATCAGCAGTAGTAAAATAATACTTTTGGCCCGGTTCTGCTTGCCCGATTCCGAGATAAAACGGATACCATAAAACTTACTAAAGGTATACCCCATCATCTGTACTATGACCAGCCAGACCTTATAATCTACCCCAAAAAGTTCATGATGCTCAAAAGTGGCAGCCGCAAATGCTTTACGAAAGGCATACATACTGGTATAACAGCCAAACGCTGCGAGTCCTCCAATCAGGGTGATCAGCCAATAGGGCATTTTTTTCATCTTATACCCCCACTTTACAACGAGCAGCAGTTCCTGCTGTTTCTAAAACCATCAATTTACCACACATATTACATCAATTGTTGTGCAATACTAAACTTTGTTTATTATTAGTAAACAAACTCAATGTTATCAAATTGTAAACAACATTACAGACGACAGTTCCACCCAATTAAATTCAACTTAACATCGGTGGAAAAACAAATTTTATTGGATGAAAATTAACTGTAATTTTAACGCTCATTAAAAAAACTGAATCATCATGCAAGAACCAAATCCATTAAATCAGGTAGCAGAATTCCATAAAACATTTAAGCATCCAATTAAAGATACTCCGGGCATTCCTTCAAAAGAAAGGGCAAACTTGCGGGTATCGTTGCTAGCAGAAGAACTTCAGGAACTAAAACAGGCCATTGAAAGCAATGATTTTGTGGAAGTTGCAGATGCGCTATGCGATCTACAATATGTACTTAGCGGTGCAGTACTTGAATTTGGACTGGGTGAAAAATTTAAGGACTTATTTGATGAGGTACACCGTTCAAATATGAGTAAGGCATGTAAATCAATAGAAGAAGCTAACGATACCATACAGCATTATCGTAAAAACCACCAATGTGACGCATACCATAAAGAAGAGGATTCATTATTTCTAATATACAGAACCAATGACAACAAAACGTTGAAATCAATCAACTACTCTCCGGCAAACATTAAAGGTATTCTGGCAAATCCCCATCCATTAGTCTGATCATGAAATCACCGGCCCTGGCAAGTATCTCGTTATAAAGCTGACTTTTACACCCCCTCTTCAGAAAATCATCTTCTATAACTTTCACCATAGAGGAGGTTAAATCTGCTGCAAGCACTACTTCTCCTGAATCCGGCAAACCGTCGATCCTCATTGTCAGAATATCTGTTATTTGTTTGACCAAAACATCCGGACTATTCGTGTATTTATGCATGTCATCCGTTAACAGGGTCTCTAAAAGATCTCCGGGCCGGAGAATAGAAAATGGCAGTGAAAGCGCCGCCATTTTATAAATTTTCTCCCTGTCATTCTTCAGTAACTCATTAAAAGAGACGACTTGACTTGCACCACCCTCCATCTCCTTTACCGCCTTTTCAAGAAAGGGAATATATGTCGCTAATTTATCTTTGGATTTACTTTGCACTATAAAAAATTGAATTCCGCTAAACAGTGCAAAAATAATATTAGTTGAGAAGGTAAACGGGTATTATAGTGCTTAAAGCTTTCATATTAATCCATATTCCAGGGCAAAAAAAATGCCGCCCCTGTTGAAGGGCGGCACGGTGGTCAATTTGTTTATTTAAAAAAGGTCTTTTTAGAAAGGAAGATCATCATCTTCACCTGGCGCACTGTTTAAATCAGCCGGAGGTGCATATGCTGGTGTAGATGCAACTGGAGCACCTGCTTGTAAGGCATTGATACGCCATACTACTAAACTATTGAAATAAGATGTTTTTCCGGCTTTATCTGTCCATGGACGACCGCGGAGGTTGAAAGAAACCTCAACATCATCACCTTGTTTTAAAGTATCAAACAAAGCTGTTTTATCTTGTAAGGCCTCAAACCTGATGTATTCAGGATAAGTAGGGTTTTCTGCATATTCTATAATCAGGTCACGTTTCTTAAAAGTCTCACTCACCTGCTGTAATGCACCAATTTCATGCACTTTTCCTTTAATTTCCATATCAAATACTATTTTATTCTTATCCGAAGTTCAAATCTCTATATTTTTATTGATAACTTCGTAGAATTAATTATGCAAGTTTTCCACACAAAAAGTAAGGTTATTATAACCTGCAATAAGCGCCTTTCCTCTTATTTATTGGAAGAGGTCAAGAGCCTGGGTTATGAGATCGTAAGAGATTTTCCAACAGGCGTAGAATTGAACATTACCCTTACGGAATGTATCAAACTAAACCTGAATTTGAGATGCGCAAGCCAGATTTTATACTGTCTGAGTAGCTTCAAAGCCAACAATCCAGAAGAACTCTACCGTGAAATGGTAGCCATTGCATGGGAAGACCTGATTGATTTTTCAGGCTACTTTTCCGTAACCTCAAATGTGGATAACCCAACAATCACGACTCCTTTATTTGCCAATCTTAAGGTAAAGGACGCGATTGTAGACCGCATAAAAGACAAGAAAGGAATCCGTCCAAATTCCGGTTCTGATGCCAACAAAGCAGTGATCCATTTATACTGGAAAGATAGCGAGGCTGATGTTTTTATAGACACCTCAGGTGAAACCCTTGCAAAACATGGCTACCGTAAAATTCCCGGTAAAGCCCCGATGCTGGAAGCTCTTGCAGCAAGCGTAGTCATGAGTACACAATGGGATAGAAAATCACCTTTTGTAAATCCAATGTGTGGTTCGGGTACCCTTGCTATTGAAGCCGCCCTGATTGCGACAAACCGCAGACCCGGCTTATACCGCATGAACTATGGTTTTATGCACATTATGGGCTACGATGAGCAGGAATTCTTTGCTGAACGCAGAATCCTGAAAGATCAGGTCATAAAAAATGTGGATCTGCAGATCATCGCTACAGACATCTCTGAAGATGCTGTTGATGTAAGCCGCAAAAATGCAAAAACTGCTGGCGTAGATACATTGATCCAATTTGAGGTTTGTGACTTTGCTGAAACCCAGGTACCAGAAGGCGGCAAGGGTGTAGTTGTATTCAATCCTGAATACGGGGAACGCCTTGGTGTACATTCTAAACTGGAACTGACCTATAAGCGCATGGGCGATTTTATGAAACAACAATGCAAGGGTTATTTCGGCTATATCTTTACCGGAAACCCTGATCTTGCAAAAAGAATTGGATTGAAAGCGACACGCAAAATCGAGTTCTATAACGGTAAACTGGATTGCAGAATGCTGGAATATGAATTGTATGATGGCACGCGCAGACCAGAAAATGAAAGACCGTTAAAGGAAGATTAACATTCTTATTACGTGCCAGGCAATTCACTGTCCATTTCCCAAATATTTGTATATTAGATTTGTATTAACACACAAATCTATGAAAATCCTATTGATCCCGGTGCTGGCATTATTGCCATTCGGCACCCTGTTTGCTGCCGAAAGCAAACTACAGTTACAAGCATTCTGTGCTTTCCAGCAGACCGAAGTTATCGATACTGCCAAAAAGACCTTTTCTGAAAAAGAATGGAAAGAGCTTGAAAAAAAAATCAAGACAAGCGTTCCTAAAGACATCGCAAAAGTCATGATCAAACAGTTGAAGAATATCGATCCGGATAAACTTACAAATCTTGACCCTAAATCTCTTCAACAGAATGTTTTCAAGTTTGATATGATGTCTGATGAAATGGAAGAAGCAGCCGATAAAGCCGACTACGAAACTGAACGCAAAGAGATCATCGATGATTTTAAAAATGATTCTTTTGACGATGCTTCAGAAAAAAGAGAGGCCCGCAGAGAAATGAAGGAAGAATTAAGAGAACTTAAAAGAGATTTTCAGGAAGAGCAAAAAGACAAAAGACAAGAACGCAGGGAAAATAAGAGAGTAGCTAAAAAAGATCTAAAGGAAGCCAGAGTTTAAATATTTCCCTGAACCCATTCACCAACTATACAGGGTTGTACTGAGAGTACGGTTATCGCCCAATTAATCCGCGATGAGTGCACGTTTTATTAGAGAAAACGTGCACTCACCCTGCACTCATGGTGCACTTATGGTGCACTCATCTTAAAGTAGAATGAATCTTACCATTTGCGCGTAACACTCTATAGCTGATCTGTTATATTTGCGCTTTCAAATACTTCTTTTATGGAACTAATTATTCAAAGAACAATCGCATTCGTTAAGGCCACTTTAGCTAATGCGGAAGCCGGGCACGACTGGTTTCATATTGAACGTGTTTACAATAATGCAAAAAGGATTAATACTGTAGAAAAAGGTGATGAACTGATTGTATCGCTTGCCGCTTTATTGCATGACATTGCTGATGCAAAATTTAACAACGGCGACGAAGAAATAGGCCCCAAAATAGCCGGTGATTTCCTCAAAAGCTTAAATCTTGAGAATGAAATTATTGAACATGTTCAGCAAATCATCAGAAATCTGAGCTTTAAAGCAAGTCTCGGAACAATTACTTTTCAATCTAAGGAGCTTGATGTTGTTCAGGATGCTGATAGACTGGATGCGATAGGCGCGATAGGTATTGCGCGGGCTTTTACCTACGGTGGATACAAAAACAGGGTGCTTTATGATCCTGAAATCAAGCCGAATCTAAATATGACCAAAGAAGAGTATAAAAACACCCAGGCTCCTACTATTAATCACTTTTATGAAAAGCTACTGCTGTTAAAAGATCTGATGAAAACTGCTGAAGGAAAATCTATCGCAAATCAAAGGCACGAATTCATGCTCAGCTATCTCGAACAGTTTTACACAGAAATCTAAACATATTAGTATTTTTGCTATATTTGTTAGTAAAATATAGCAAATGTCAGATCGGATAAGAGAGAAGCTAAGCATATTAGCAGATGCAGCAAAATATGATGTTTCCTGCTCATCGAGCGGAGGAACTAGAAAAAATGACAATAAGGGGCTCGGCGATAGCCATAGTTCGGGCATTTGTCATACTTATACTGAAGACGGGCGTTGTGTTTCTTTGCTGAAGATACTTCTGACCAATCATTGTATTTATGATTGCGCTTTCTGTGTTTCCCGCAAAAGCAACGACATTGAGCGCGCAGCTTTTACTGTTGAAGAAGTGGTTTCACTCACGATCAATTTCTACAGGCGCAATTACATTGAAGGATTGTTCTTGAGTTCGGGCATTTTTAAAAATGCGGATTTCACAATGGAGCGATTGCTGAAAGTTGTTAAAAAGCTCCGGCTGGAAGAACGTTTCAACGGGTATATCCACCTCAAAACCATTCCTGGCGCAAGTGATGAATTGATTAAAGAAGCAGGATTGTACGCCGACAGAATGAGCATAAATCTCGAAATGCCGACAGAAAGCGGATTAAAATTGCTGGCGCCCGAGAAAAGCCATGAAGATGTGAAAAAGCCGCTCGCATTGGTGCAAAACCAAATCATTCAGCTAAAAGACGAAAGGAAGCTGATTAAAAGTGTCCCGAAATTTGTACCTGCGGGACAAAGCACTCAAATGGTAATTGGCGCGACTCCCGAAAGCGACAAAGAAATTATGCATACCGCGGCTGCGTTTTATAAGAACTTTTCTTTAAAACGAGTTTATTACTCGGGTTATATTCCTATAAGCAATGACAGCCGGATGCCCTTACTAGGTTCACAACCACCACTAATCCGTGAAAACCGGCTGTATCAAACAGATTGGTTAATGCGTTTTTACGGCTTTCACGTAAATGAGCTGCTGAACGATGCCAACCCTAATCTGGATATTGACATGGATCCTAAATTGAGTTGGGCATTACGCAACCTGCAGTTTTTCCCCGTCGATATCAATGTTGCAGCTTATAAGATGATCCTTAGAATTCCGGGCATAGGAGTTACCTCGGCACAAAAAATCATTCAGGCCAGGAAGTTTGGGCGGCTTCGGATTGATCAGCTGAAGAAAATCGGCGTTGCTTATAACAGGGCCAAACACTTTATTGTTTGTGCAGATACGCCTTATCAGCTGAAAGATTATCAGGGTACACAGATTAAATCGTTCATCATGGCTGAAAGCCAAAGCAAATACTTAAAGAATGCCGATAATCAGCTGATACTTTTTTAAGACAAGAAACCTGGATATGATATATCTAATAGATGGAAGTCTGGAGGGCCTGCTCTGCGCGGTTTTTGAGTGGTTTGAGCGTAAGCCCGGCAAGGTAATGATTCAACTGGAAAAGGAACATCAACCTGATGCTTTTACTACGGTTTTTCCGGTGTCCAACGATGAAAAAAAGGCCGATCGTGTATGGAAGGGTCTTCAGCGAAAGTTGAATAAAGGCTGGATGAGAAGGGTCTATTGTACGTTTTTATCGGAAACACCTGAAGCATACGTCAGTCTATTTGAATTTGCATGCTATATATTTTCCAGCCCAAACGGTGCAGAAGCAAATTACGGAAATCCTCATGTTCTGGCTGTTGCCCAGACAGCAAAAAAAGTAGAAAGGGAAAAGCACCGCATGGAGGCATTTATCCGGTTTCAGCATACAGCCGATGGGATGTTTTACTGCGGCATTGATCCTGATTTCAACGTTCTGCCGCTGATCATGCAGCATTTTAAAAACAGGTATGCCGATCAGCAATGGATCATTTATGACCTCAAACGGCACTACGGTTTATTTTATGACCTTGACAAGGTGGAGGAAATCCAGATGGATGAAGCGAGACTAAAAACCAATTATAAACCTGCCGAAAATCTGCTTTCCGAAAAAGAGGCTTTATATGCTACACTCTGGAAAGATTACTTTAAAAGCACCAATATTATGGCCAGGAAAAACACCAAGCTACACGTCCAACATGTACCAAAAAGATATTGGAAATATCTTACTGAAAAACAGGACAAATAGAATTTAACTTGTAACTTGCCTCAATCATAAAACATTTCTGGGATGAAATTAAGTATACTGGTCCTGATCACTTCGCTAGCTGTAGCGCTATCCATTGGCTTGGTAAATTACCATTTCCAGCAAAGCTGGTATTACCTGCTAATCTCTTTTGGCGTCTCATTTTTTACCTGCTTTATTGTCTTTTACTATCTTCTGGAAAAATACATTTACTCAAAGATAGTTTTGATCTATAAATTGATCCACAACCTGAAACTGGGCAAGGATCTTAAAGATGCATTAGGCGAATATGTAAGTTCTGATCCCATCAACGATGTGGAACAGGAAGTAAAGGAATGGGCAGGCGCTAAAAAACGTGAGATAGAGGTTTTAAAGAAGCAGGAACAGTTCAGACGGGAATTTTTATCTAATGTATCTCACGAATTTAAAACACCTCTTTTCGCGATACAAGGGTACATTGAAACGCTTCAGGATTGCATCGTAGACGATCCTGACATGGCTGTAAAGTTTTTAAAAAAGGCTGAGAATAATGTAGAACGGCTGAGCTATCTGATCAATGACCTTGATTCTATCTCCAAATTAGAGACTGGTGAAATCCCTATAAACTATGTAAAGTTTGATTTTGTCATGCTGGCCAAAGAGGTAATGGAACTACTGGAGGATAAAGCCAGATCGAGAGGAATTACTTTGTCCTTTAAAGAGAAATATACCTATCCTGCTTTTGTCAGGGCCGACAGGGAGAAAATACGCCAGGTGATGGTAAACCTGATAGAGAATTCTTTAAAATATGGTCGTGAAAGAGGCTCTACAGCAATTAAAATCTTTGAATTGCATGACCAGTATCTAATAGAAGTAACTGACGATGGAATCGGCATTGACGAGAAACATTTGCCTCGTTTATTTGAAAGATTTTACAGAATAGATACGCACAGATCAAGGGAAGAAGGTGGAACTGGCCTTGGACTTGCTATTGTAAAACACATCTTAGAAGCACATCAGCAGATTATATCTGTGAGAAGCACCTTGCAGATCGGAACCACATTTGCCTTTACACTGGAAAAGATTGGTTAGCAACGTTAAGCCGGGTTAAAAAAACTTAACACTTAACACTAACTTAACATTACACTCATACTTTTGTATCATATTATATAGAAAAGATGAATAGTATTTTTAAGTTCTTTACCCCGAAAGACAAAAAATTCCAGCCTTTGTTTGAACAGGCAGGAAGTAATGTATTGAAAATTTCTGAGGCTTTGCTACTTGCATTAAGCGCAACTGATCTGGAAAAACGTAAGGAATATATCAAAGAAGTTGAACGTCTTGAGCACGTTGGCGATGACATTACCCACTCAATATTTTTGGAGCTCAGCAAAAATTTCATCACTCCTTTTGACAGGGAAGATATTCATGCACTTGCCAGTGCTGTAGATGACATCGCCGATTATATCCATGCTTCAGCAAGTAACATAGAGTTATATAACGTGTCGAATATTGGAGATGCAATGATCAAACTCGCAGAATTGCTGGTAGAAATGTGTACCGATTTGGAAAAAGCAATCAAAGAACTGAGAAGTTTCAAAAATATCCGTGTAATAGCTGATGCTTGTGTTAGGATCAACAGCGGAGAAAATCAGGCAGATTATGTTTGTAATCTTGCAATTGCCCGTTTGTTCGAATTTGAGACCAATGCAATTGAACTGATCAAACAAAAAGAAGTACTGCAAACCTTAGAGTTGGCAACGGATAAATGTGAGGACGCAGCGAATGTGTTGGAATCTATTTTGGTAAAGAACGCTTAAAACCTTTAAAAAATGGTAACTACCTTATTGGTCGTTGTAATTGTCATGGCTATTGCCTTCGACTATATAAACGGCTTTCACGATGCGGCAAATTCGATTGCGACAATCGTATCTACCAAAGTATTATCGCCATTTCAGGCGGTATTATGGGCGGCAGTATTTAATTTTGCTGCTTATTTTTATTTCACTGACCACAAAGTAGCCAATACAATCGCTAAAACTGTCGTTGAAAACTTCATTACCCTTGAAGTGATCCTGGCGGGACTGATAGCCGCAATTACCTGGAACCTCTTTACCTGGTGGTTTGGTATCCCTTCAAGTTCTTCTCATACTTTAATTGGCGGTTTTGCTGGCGCAGGTATGGCCAAGGCGGTAACAGTTGGCGCCAGTGCTATGTCGGCAATCAACCTTGCCCCAATTTTAAAAGTTGTAGCTTTTATTGTGCTTGCCCCGGTAATCGGGATGGTCATTTCGGTAATCATTTCAATTATCATTTTACACATCTCTAAAAATGCAAGACCTTCTGTTGCAGAAAAGTGGTTCAAAAGACTTCAGCTGATTTCTTCAGCTGCACTTAGTTTTACTCACGGTGGTAATGATGCCCAAAAAGTAATGGGGATTATCTATGTTGCCATGGTAGCTTCAAACGTACTAAAAACCGGAGATGCAATGCCTGAATGGATCCCTATTTCATGTTATGCGGCAATTGCGCTGGGAACAATGAGCGGCGGATGGAAGATTGTAAAAACAATGGGCTCTAAGATCACTAAAGTAAATGCTTTTGAAGGTGTGGCTGCTGAAACCGCAGGTGCAGTAACCTTAGGTATCACGGAGCATTTTGGTATCCCGGTATCTACAACACATACCATTACTGGTTCGATTGTAGGTGTTGGTTTATTAAAAAGGGTATCTGCTGTACGCTGGGGTGTTACTGTAAGCTTACTTTGGGCATGGGTATTAACCATTCCGGTTTCTGCTACTTTAGCTGCACTTGTTTACAGCGTTGTGCACCTTTTCTTTTAGAAATCAACAGCAGCAATAAGCTGTGCGACATCATTAGCAGACGGATCCCATTTCGGTCCTTTAAGGATCAGCCTTATGGCTTCCTGATCATATTTCTCGGCAATACCTTTAAGTATTTTTATATTTTCAGGTTTGCCTTTCTTACTCAATGTAAACGTAAGAATAACAGTCTGACCGATTTTCGCTTCATTGCGGAATCGGTTATTTTTTTTGATGTAAACTGTGAATTTTTCCCATCCACCACTAGGTTCAGAAAGGGTATACTTTGGCGCATCTGCACTCCTTCCTCTAATCATGACATTGCTTATTGAGGAAGGATCTGTTGTATTGGTAAACCCAGCAACCTTACCTTGTAATAACTTTGCAAGATCTTCATTAGGAACAGCTTTAATATCCTTGCCAGTTATCGTAACGATACTTCCTACAGACTTCGCTTTAGGTTGAGAGCCATATCCGACTACCACAACTTCATTCAAAATACTTTTATCCGCTACCAGAGAAAGATTTACCGGTTGATTGGCATTCAGCTTTGCTTCTGCTGGCTTATAGCCGATATAATTGGCAATAATGTTACCCTTAATTACAGTGTCTGAATTAATGGTGAATTTACCGTAAGCATCGGTCACTGCATTCAGATTGGTTCCTGCTACTTTAATATTAACTCCCCGTATTGGCTCTCCGTTATCCTGTTCCACTACCGTTCCGCTAAGGGAATTGTTTCCTCCTAAGTTCATAGCACTAACACCTCTAAGCATTAATGGAGCGGCGGAAGCAGGTTGTTTTGCCGGCACATCAGGAGCAGCCATAACAACTGCGTCATTCAGCGCAGCCCCCCCCCCCTTAACAGGATCTACAACAGGTGTCTTCTTAGCCTTTAAGCCAGCATATGACTCTTTGTTAACAGATTGTATCGCCTTTTCAATTGCAACCGGAGCTTCATCTGCCGCTATTGATGGCTGCACCGGAACTTCGGTCTTTTTCTGGGCAATGGTGACATCTACTTTCTTAGGTAAAGCAGCCATTTGTTTTCTCCTGTTGTCTTCCTTCATCCAGAAAACAACACTTACTGCGATAAACATTACAGCCGCTGTAGCCGCAATACTTAAGCGTTGCCAGGTAATTACAGAACGTTTTTTTATGACATGCTGTTCAGCTATCCGTTCCTGCAACTGTTTTTGAAGTATAGAGATAGAGTTTAATGAGCGCTTAGGCGATTCACTTAAACCTGCCAGCGCTTCAGCCACAAAGGGATCTTCAAGCGCTTCACGCTCTACCCGATGCATAGTTTTGGCATCAAGTTTACCATCAAGGTAATCTTCCAAAACTGCGATATCTAACCAATCCTTATTCACTACTATTCTTTTCTATACAAATTTTCAAGTTCCTCTTCCCGTTCTGGATATAGCTTTTCACTTTAGGCATATCAAAGCCTGTAATGTCAGCCACTTCCTTATAACATTTCTCCTGCAAATAGAACAAATCCACACTCACCCTCTGCTCCTCAGGAAGTGTTTCCATACACTTTTCCATAATGGTAAGCTTCGTCTCTTTTGTATCATCGATATCAAGATGCACAAATTCTGTGTTTTCCACAAAAGTATCTTCTAATGAAACGGTTGTATTCTTAGATTGCTTGCGCAAAGCCATTAAACAATGGTTGCGGGCAAGTACGTGCAGCCAGCTTTTAAAATTCTGCACTTCATGAATCTTAAGTTTGATTACAAGTTCCTCGAAGATTTGCATTACCGCATCTTTACTTTGCTCTTCATCCTTCAAATAATTGAGGCAAACACCAAAAACCAGGTGCATGTATTTGTTATAAAGCGCGCCCAATACCTCAAGATTGCCATTAGCTTTATAGCTGGCAATCAGAGCAGCATCATCTTGCTCCTGTATTCGGGCGTTGTTCTTTATAAACTTCAAAAGGGATCAGTTATAACGATAAGTAGATCTGTTGTAAGCTGTAAACTTACAATCGTTTTATCAAGTATAAAAATATTTTTCGAGACCAGTATGGAATTTCTTTAAAGCATACATCATGAGTAAAACAAAAAGCCATGAAAAAGTTATTGCTTCCGACCATTATTATTCTCCTGCTTGCAGCTTTTAAGCCTGACAGCACTGTGCTAAAAACTATTATAGGAACCGTGAAAGATAAAGACAACGGCAATCCAATACCGGGAGTTACCGTAAGTACCTCAGATGGGAAAGTAAAAACAAGCACTGGACCGGACGGAAGATATTCAATTAGCTTAGCAGATAAAGAAACAACCTTAAAATTTTCTTATATAGGGTACACCACTGCAGTAATAGAACTTAAGGAGAATAAAGAGGTCAACGTGGCACTGGCGGCAAATAATGCGGCACTCAACGAAGTTGTTGTGGTTGGATTTGGCACTGAGCGAAAATCCGCTGTTACCGGAAGCGTGTCTCATGCTACTACGATGCTTACAGGAAAAGTAGCCGGCTTATCCCCCCGAAAAGGAGAAAGACCTACAGCGATCAAAACCTTTGAAAGACCGGTTGCAGAAGGCCTTAAGATCGGAGACAGGCGTCCGGGAAAGGACAAACCTCAGTCGAACCTGCTTACCGCTGGCGAATGGAACGACCTTAAAAACTGGGACTTCTGGAAAGATTTGATGAATAATCAGGACTGGTCAGCCAAACAATCTCACTGGGCATTTTATACCGCCAACAGAGTGAGCGTGACTTTAAAAAGTAAAAGCGAACAACCGCTGATTAATTATACAGTCACCGCACTGCGAAACGGAACGCCGCTCTGGAAAGCGCAGAGTAATTTTGAAGGAAAAGCAGAGCTTTGGCCGTCACTGTTTAACAATGAAAAAGAGGGGTTGACAATCGTGGTTAATGCTGCTGACGGAAAGGAACTATACAAAAAAGACTTTGCAAAGAATGTGCGAAAGCTGGACATAACTTTAAACCGTCAGGCAGAAAGTATCAAAAACCTGGATGTCCTTTTTATGGTAGACGCTACAGGATCAATGGGGGATGAAATAGACTATCTGAAGTCGGAACTGGAGGACATCATTGGACGTTTAAATAATGGCAGTCAGATAAAAACAAGGACAGGACTGGTATTTTACCGCGACAAAGGCGACGAATACGTGGTGCGTGACTTTGGCTTTGACAGCAACCTGATGAACGTCAAAAACAACTTGTCCAAACAATATGCTTCTGGTGGTGGTGATTTTGAGGAGGCAGTTGAAGAAGCCATGGAAAGTGCTATTTATCAGCAACAATGGACAACACAGGGTCCCGCTGCCAAACTCATGTTTATGATCCTGGATGCCCCTCCACACCACGATCAGGCAAGGGTAAAAAGCATTCAGCGTTCTGTTAAAGAAGCCGCAGCAAAAGGAATTACTTTGATCCCTGTGGTGGCAAGCGGGATTGATAAAAACACGGAATTCCTCATGCGCTTCATGGCCATGGGCACAAACGGCACCTACGTTTTCCTCACTGATGACAGCGGGATAGGGAATTCCCACCTCAAACCCACAACAGGAAGCTACCAGGTAGAACAACTTAATGCTTTGCTGAACAGGCTCATTAAGAAATATGCAGGACTGGATTCAAACGTGGCAGGAGAATTGTTATCTTCGTCTGATAAATGAAGACCATGAAACAAATCAAACTCCTTTCCCTGGCCCTGCTATGTGGACTGTTGTTCAATAGCTGTGACGTACAAAGTCAGTCACAACTCGGCAGCATCCTCAAACAAATTCCTGCAGGTGGCAATCCAACTACCTCAGAAATAGGATTGGGTATAAAACAGGCACTGGAGATTGGAACTTCAAGAGGAGCAGATTTACTTTCCGCTAAGGATGGTTTTTTGGGAAATATGGCTGTAAAGATCTTATTCCCTCCCGAAGCACAAAAAGTAGAGAAAACTTTGCGCACCATCGGCTTGGGTTCGTTGGCAGACAACGTAATCACCAGCTTGAACCGTGCAGCCGAAGATGCTGCCAAAGAGGCTAAGCCAATTTTTATATCTGCCATTAAGCAAATGACCATTGCTGATGCGACAAACATCCTGCTTGGACAAAAAGATGCTGCAACCAACTACTTTAAAAGAGTAACTACCGCCCAGCTGATGGAAAAATTTAAACCGGTGATCACCGCAAGTTTGAGTAAAGTAGGCGCTACAAAATACTGGGGAGATGCTGCAAATCAATATAATAAAATCCCTTTGGTAAAACCGGTTTCTACTGATTTATCGACTTACGTTGCCCAAAAAGCAATTGACGGAATGTTTATCCAGGTCGCCCAGGAAGAGCTGAAAATCAGGGATAATATCGGTTCACGCTCAACTTCGTTGCTGCAAAAAGTGTTTGGTTATGCCGATAAGAATAAAACCAAATAAAAAGGTTACTTTTATCCGGTAAAACTAACAACTTAATAGAAGATTGGATTTTAAAGATTTTAATTTCAACCCTGATTTATATGAGGGTCTTATGGCAATGGGATTTCGCAATGCCACGCCGATTCAGCAAGATGCGATTCCGCTCATTTTAGATAAAAAGGATTTGATCGCCTGTGCGCAAACAGGCACAGGAAAGACGGGAGCTTACCTCCTGCCGATCATGAACATGATTGCAGGAACCGAGGAGCGACACAATAATACACTGATCCTTGCCCCCACAAGAGAGCTTGCACAGCAAATTGATCTTCAGGTTGAAGCACTTTCCTATTTTACCAATATCAGTTCACTAACTGTATATGGTGGAGGTGATGGTATCGCGTATGAACAGCAGAAACGCTCAATGCGTGAAGGTGTAGACATTATCATCGCTACTCCTGGCAGGTTAATCTCTCACCTTTCTTCGGGAGTACTTAAACTGGACCAGCTGCAACATCTTGTCTTAGATGAAGCCGATCGCATGCTGGACATGGGCTTCTATGATGACATCATGCGCATCGTAAGTTATCTGCCAAAAGAAAGACAAACAGTAATGTTCTCGGCAACGATGCCACCAAAGATCAGAAAACTGGCAGGAAACCTTTTAAAGCATCCTGAGCAGATCAACATTGCAATCTCCAAACCCGCCGAGGGAATTTCCCAGCAGGTATATATGGCTTATGATGAACAGAAAGTTCCATTGCTTACTGAGATCTTAAAATCCGGCGATTATAAGAGCATCATTGTTTTTGCCTCAACTAAAGAGAAAGTAAAAAACCTGGGCAAAGTATTCCGTAACCTGGGATTGAAAGCCGAAGCTTTTCACTCTGACCTGGGACAAAAAGAAAGAGAAGAAATCTTACTGAAGTTTAAAAACAGGCAACTGCCGATCATCATTGGTACGGATGTATTGAGTCGCGGTATCGACGTGGAAGGAATCGACCTGGTTATTAACTTTGATGTACCACATGACGCAGAAGACTATGTGCACCGCATTGGACGTACTGCACGTGCAGCTACTAAAGGCACTGCGATCACCCTGGTCAACAATAGGGACAAACGTAAACTGGCAAGCATCGAGAAACTGATCGAAAAGGAGATCCCCAAAATCGCAGTACCGGAACATCTGGCTAACATCCCGGTTTCTACCGAACACAAACCAGCTTCAGGAGGTGCTTCACATAGGCCATCGGGTAAGCCTAAACGCAAATTCTTTAAAAAGAAGGCATAATACCTTGGGTTTTGTATCTTTACTAATATGCAAAACCTACCTCCCTTAGCTGAACGTATGCGGCCGCAAAGCCTCGATGAATATGTTGGGCAGAAACACATTGTAGGGCCTGATGCCGTACTCCGAAAAGCTATTCTAAGTGGACAACTTCCATCAATGATCTTTTGGGGTCCTCCGGGTGTGGGAAAAACAACACTTGCCTCTATCATATCCAAAACACTGGACCGTCCCTTTTTCAACCTGAGTGCGATCAATTCCGGCGTTAAAGACATCAGGGAGGTAATAGACAAGGCTGCGTTGCTAAAAGACAGTCTGCTGGGCTTACCGATATTGTTTATTGATGAGATCCACCGCTTTAGTAAATCACAACAGGACAGCCTGCTCGGAGCTGTGGAACGGGGGCTGGTAACCCTGATCGGTGCAACAACAGAAAATCCATCGTTTGAAGTCATCTCCGCTTTACTTTCCCGCTGCCAGGTTTATATACTAAAGGCTCTTGATGAGCAGGAACTAGCCGGCCTATTGCAAACTGCAATAAACCAGGATGTTGCGTTGAAGGAAAAGAACATCACCATTAACGAGCACGAGGCTTTAATCAGATTGTCAGGCGGAGATGCGAGAAAATTGCTGAACGTACTGGAAATTGCCATCAATGGAATTGGGGGTAATAAGGTCGTCCTCACCAATGAAAATGTACTCGCTCACGCACAGCAAAATCTTGCACTTTACGATAAAGCCGGAGAACAACATTACGACATCATTTCAGCTTTTATCAAATCCATCAGGGGAAGTGACCCGAATGCTGCTGTTTACTGGCTTGCCAGGATGATAGAAGGAGGAGAAGATCCGTTATTCATTGCCCGCAGGCTGCTTATCCTCGCTTCAGAGGATATTGGTAATGCCAATCCGAATGCTTTATTGCTGGCGAATAATTGTTTTCAGGCGGTGAATGTGATCGGGTTTCCTGAATCCAGGATTATTCTTTCTCAGGCAGTTACCTACCTGGCATCCTCCGCAAAAAGCAATGCTGCCTATGAGGCGATAAATAAAGCACAGGCGTTAGTGAAACAAACCGGTAATTTACCAGTCCCATTACATATAAGAAACGCGCCGACCAAACTCATGAAAAATATTGGTTATGGAAAAGACTATCAATATGCACATGGCTATGAGGGAAATTTCTCCGCACAGGAATACTTTCCGGAGGAACTGAGCGGGACTAAATTATATGATCCGGGTAAGAATCCCGCGGAAGAAAAGCTGAGAGAAAAACTAAAACAGAACTGGAAAAACAAATACAATTACTGATATGCTCATCACCTTTTTAAGCCATCAATGGAAGGGCTTCTGGCGCTCTAAGAGCAAAGGGGGTACCATCGCTGCAAATATCCTGATTGGCTTTTTTACACTTTACATGCTGACACTGGCAATAGGCCTGGGCTTTTATCTTGAATTTTTTATTGGAAAGTTTAGCCCCGGTAAAGATGTGGGTGTGATATTCAACGGCATCATCATCTATTACTTTGCGATTGATTTTATCTTGCGGTTACAATTGCAGGAACTACCGACAATGAGTATTGTTCCCTACCTGCACCTGCGCATCCCAAAAGGAAAAATAGTTAGATTTTTAAATGTAAGGGCACTCTTCAATGCCTTTAATATACTGCCATTATTCCTTTTTATTCCTTTTTGCTGTACTTACATTTCAGATGTTCACGGGACATATGCTTCGCTGATGTTTTGTGTTTCCATCCTTTCGTTGATTGTATTTAACAATTACACTGCCCTCTATGTGAAGCGACTTACACTTGCGAGCACTAAATATGTGGTGATAACTGTGGTGGTAATCTCAGTGCTCGCCGCATTAGAGTATTATAAAATATTTTCTATAAAAGCGATTTCTAATGGGATTTTTGGACTAATCAGCAAACAGCCCGCCTTGGCTTTGGGTTTTACAGTTATGGCCATCCTGATGTTCATCATCAACGCAAAATACCTTCGGAAAAACCTCTACACTGAAGAGCTTGGCTCTTCCGAAGAGAAAAAAACCAGCACTGACTACCCCTTACTAAACCGCTTCGGAGAAGCCGGAACGCTGGTGGCTTTAGAATTGAAATTAATTTTAAGACATAAAAGAACAAGAACCGCATTGATGATGAGCCTGCTATTTATCTTCTATGGCTTTTTATTCTACAAAGAAGATGTGCTAAAAAAAGACGCTTTGGGTATGGTTATTTTTGCAGCTACATTTATGACCGGAAGTGCCGTTACCATATATGGGCAGTTTATGTTTGGCTGGCAGGGCTCTTATTTTGATGGCCTTCTGGCGAACAAAACCAACTTTAGAAACTTTATAAAAGCAAAGTTCCTGCTGTTTACGATCATGTCTACGATCACTACCTGCATCATTACATTTTATGGTTTCCTAAGCTGGAAAATCCTGGCAGTACAATTCGCTACCTACCTGTATAACATTGGTCTGGGCACCGTGGTCATTCTTTATTTTGCCACAAGAAATTACAAGGCGATTGACCTAAGCAAAGGCTCAACTTTTAACTATCAGGGAGTGAGTGCGAGCCAGTTTGTACTCATGATCCCCTACTTTGCATTACCTTATCTTTTTTACCAGCCCTTTGCTTCTGCAGGCAAACCTTATTACGGACTGATCTGTCTCGGTTTCTTTGGCCTGGCAGGACTGCTTACCCGCAGCTATTGGATAGCATTTATATTGAAAGAGTTTAATAAAAGAAAATACAAAATCGCCGAAGGCTTCAGACAAACACCATGATTTTAGAAATTTCTAACCTAAAAAAGACATATGGCTCAAGAACCGTTGTCAATATAAATGAACTTCAGATCAATGAAGGAGAAACGATTGGATTAGTTGGAAACAATGGAGCCGGCAAAACAACGCTCTTTAGAATGTTACTTGACCTCATCCGTCCCGATGAAGGACAAATCCTTTCCAAAGGAGAAGACGTTGCGGCAAGCGACGAATGGAAAAACTATACTGCTTCTTACCTTGATGAAGGCTTCCTAATAGATTACTTAACCTCTGAGGAATATTTCTTCTTCATCGGCAGTCTCCATAATTTAAGTGAGGCCCATGTACTGGATTACCTGAAAAGCTACGAAGAGTTTTTCAATGGAGAAATACTGCGCAAAGGAAAATACATCAGAGATTTCTCAAAAGGGAATCAGAATAAGATAGGAATAGCCGCAGCACTAATGCAGAATCCCGAACTATTGGTATTGGATGAGCCTTTTGCAAACCTTGACCCGACCACTCAAATCCGGTTAAAGTCATTGATTAAATCACTAAAAACAGGAGATAAAATGACTACGTTGATCTCCAGTCACGATCTGAATCACGTGACCGATGTTTGTGACAGGATTATCCTTTTAGAAAAAGGCCTGATCATAAAAGATTTCCAGACCAATGAAAATACCTTAAAAGAACTGGAAGCTTATTTTTCAGTATAGAGCTGTACTAAATTATAGTCACAATTACGATACGTTAAGTATGAAAAGACTTGTTTCAACACATCAGGCATCAAAATTATAATGCATCAGCATAAAAAAACGAAGAAACAATAAAACTGGCACTAGGTTTGAGTTATGCTGAAAACAAAACAAATAATTACGTTATGATTACTTCAAAATTTAAAATAGCAACATTCAGTATCGCATTATCACTTGGTGCAATGGCATTTCAAGGTTGCGATAGTTTAACTAAAACACAAAAAGGAGCAGGTATTGGTGCGGCAACTGGCGGTGTAATTGGCGCTATTATAGGTAAAAAAGCAGGTAATACTGCGGTTGGTGCTATTATAGGTGCTGCTGTTGGTGGTACTGCCGGTGGTTTCATTGGAAAAAGAATGGATAAGCAGGCTGCTGAGATTCAAAATGCGATCCCTAATGCTGAAGTAATCCGTGAGGGTGAAGGTATCATTGTAAAATTTGATAGCGGGATCTTATTCGGTTTTGACAAATCAGATTTAACAGCTACAGCTAAAGCAAATGTAAAATCACTAGCAGGCTCATTAAATCAATATCCTGGTACTGACATTAAAGTAATTGGCCATACGGACAACAAAGGAACTGAAGCTTACAACATGGGCCTTTCTGAAAGGAGAGCAGCTGCAGTTAAAGCATATGCTGTTTCTCAGGGTGTTCCTACATCTCGTCTGATCACTTTAGGTAAAGGTTTTTCTGAACCAATTGCTGACAACGCAACTGAAGAAGGAAGAGCTGCTAACCGTCGTGTTGAAGTTGTTATCGTTGCGAATGATGCATTGAAAAACGAAGCTAAGCAACAAGGCAAATAAAAATATTACATCTACCTATGTAAAAGTAAAAACCCGTCGTACTGATGTACTTCGGGTTTTTTAGTTTAAGATTTATGACCGCTGAAAAAATAGCTAAGACTCATAAATATCTTTAAAGTATTCAATAGCAAGAGATTTCAATAGTAATTCCTGTTCCATCATGGCATAGGAGGGCACAGCCTTTACCAGCTTCCAATGTGGCCAGCCATCCTGATCAAGGCCTTCTAATTCATAAAAGCCCATTTCACTTAGTAAACGGCAAGTTGCGATATGCATCAGCTCCTCTTTCTGGCGCTTACTGTATTTACCCGGCCCTTTACCCAACTCCTGAACACCGATTAAAAACAGCACCACCTTCAGGTCGGGAATATCTGAATCGAACTCTTGCGCTATTTTATTTTGCAAATCTTTCCATTTTGCATGTATTTCTGCAGGCTTCATGCTGCAAAGATACAATTTAGTGCTGCAGCTTTGTGATAAAAACGCTAATTTTAGGCTTATGGAAAAAGCAATTGTAACCGGCTTATTGGCCTTCGGAATGTCTGGAAAAGTATTTCATGCACCATTTATAGATGCCCACCCGGGATTTAAATTTCATGCAGTCCTGGAACGCAATCAGAAAACTGCTGCAGCAGCATATCCAGGAGTGAAAAGCTACGATACTTTTGAATCCCTCATTGCCGATCCTGAGATTGAACTGGTAATTGTAAACACACCTAATTTTACTCATGCAGATTACACCCGCCGCAGTTTGCAGGCAGGGAAACATGTACTGATTGAAAAACCCTTTACCCCTACCTCTGCTGAAGCGAAAGAACTGTTTGAACTTGCTAAAAGTGTAGGAAAGCAGATTTTTATTTATCATAACCGCAGGTGGGACAGCGACTGTACTTCCATACAAAAAGTTGTGGAAAGCGGTAAGCTGGGCAGACTGGTTGAAGTCCATTACCGGTACGATCGCTACAGAAAGGCTATAGGACCAAAAATATTTAAAGAAGAACCTCAACCAGCCAGCGGACTAATGTACGATCTTGGCCCTCATTTGCTGGACCAGGCAATCAGTCTTTTTGGCAAACCAACATCCTTTTATAAGGTATTGGGCAAGCACAGAGAAAACACAAAGGTAGATGATTATTTCATGATCCATCTGTCCTACCCCAACGATCTTAATGTCTTTTTAACCTCGGGACTGCTAATCGCCGATCCTCAGAAAGCCTTCGTGCTGCATGGTTCAGCAGGTTCTTTTGTAAAGGGCCGGTCGGATGTACAGGAAGGACAATTATTAGCGGGAATGAAACTGAGTAATCCAGCATTCGGTATAGAAGCCCCGGAAGACAAAGGACACCTCACCATTATGGATGAACAAGGAACACCTCACCTAAGCCTGGTAGAGTCTGAACACGGAAATTATATGGGTTTGTTTGAGGCCGTTTATCAGTCACTGGTCAATGATATCCCATACCCAATAACTGAAGAGCAAATTCTTGCACAACTTGAAATACTTGAGGCATAATCCATGGAAAGCTTCTTCATTTTAATTCCGATCCTGCTTTTGGTACTTTACTTCATCCTCAGAAAGGACAGCAGTAAAAACTATGCGCAGCTTAGCGAGGCTGACAGGGAATTGTTATTCAAGAATGTAGTTTTTTATCAGCATTTAAACGTAGATGATCGGCTAAAGTTTGAAGATAAGATTTCTGCTTTTTTAAGCTATGTTCATATTGAAGGGGTGGGAACACCAGTTACTCCTCTTGACAAGCTTCTGGTCGCTTCCAGTGCAGTGATACCAGTATTTGGCTTTACAACATGGAAGTACAACAACCTCAGTAATGTTTTGCTTTACCCGGATACTTTTAACACAGAGTTTCAATACGAGGGTGGAGACAGAAATATATTGGGTATGGTGGGAAGCGGTTATATGAACGGGCAAATGATCCTGTCCAGATCTGCACTTCTGCTCGGTTTCTCCAATGCTGCCGACAAAGAGAATACAGCCATACATGAATTTGTTCATTTGCTCGACAAATCAGACGGTGCTACAGACGGTGTTCCCGAAAACCTGATGAGACATGAATATACCATTCCCTGGATTAAAATGATTCATGAGGAAATGAAAAGAATTGAGAAAGGAAAATCAGACATCAACCCCTATGCAATCACCAATGAGGCAGAATTCTTTGCTGTTGTATCGGAATACTTCTTTGAAAAACCAGATCAGTTCAGGACAAAACATCCTGAACTATATGATCGCTTGTCTGCCATTTTCTTACAGGATCCTGCTGCTGGAAAACAGTTATAGGCTTCCCAATAGCGCAACCGTAAATTCTGTCGGTATTTCAATATGAGGGATGTGTCCGCAGGCTTCAAATTCTATGATCTTGGCACCGGGTATTTTTGCTGCTGTCTGCTTGCCCAACAATCTGTATTGGCCATATAATGCTTGTTGGTCCGGACTCAATAGACCTTTGCCTACAATAGTTTTATCTTCCTTGCCAATAAACAATACTGTTGGTACTTTAATGTTATAAAATTCATATACCACCGGCTGTTCATAGATCATAGTAAAGGTCATGGCCGCCACTTTTGCCCAGCGGGGAAAATCAGTACTGTTGGTAACACCGCCCGCAATACGAACCAACTCCTCATATTCAGGCTTCCAAACCGTAAAGTAAGAACTCTGATAATACTTTCTTACACTTTCGGCTGTTGATTTCAATTCAGTTTTATATTGATCTTCAGTACTTACATAAGGAATAAACCGGCGATAATCTTCTAATCCAATAGGATTCTCCAGCAACAGTTTTTCAGTCTGTTCCGGATACATCAAGGCAAAACGTGTGGCCAGCATACCCCCCATAGAATGGCCTAAAATACTTGCCTTTTGAATCCCTAATTGATCCAGTAATGCCTTATTCCATTGTGCCATTTGATGAAAGCTATAATGAATAAAGGCTTTTGACGACTTCCCAAATCCGATCTGGTCTGGTACAATGACCCTGAATCCCCTGTTACTCAATGCCTGAATTACATTTGTCCAGTAATATCCCCCGAAGTTCTTTCCATGAAAAAGTACTACAGTCCGTCCATTATTCATTTTTGCTGCGGGCACATCCATATATGCCATTCTCAAATCCTGTCCTTCGGTACTTACATTAAAAAACTTTATTGGATAGGGATACTTTACATTCTCCAGGGTGATGGATAAAGTATCTGCTTGCTGGGCTTTGACAGCCATCGATGCACAAAGAAATAGAACAACAAAAAATAAGTTTCTTTTAATCATAAGTTAGGTATTAATAAGCGGCTTTCTTCAGTTAAGTTAGCTTCCGGTGAGAAACAATAATCAGACCTTAAAATACTAAACTTAAGCATTATTTATGTTTTTGTGGAAATATACTCAGTGAACAGCCGGGAGGCAAAAAAGTAATGTAACAAAAAAGGGCAGGTAAACAATTTACCTGCCCTTTTGCCAAACCTGGCCTCTTACATGAAAGGCACACTGACACCAAAAGTCACATTCCTTCCCGGATTGTAAATATTTGCCAGTTTATACCTGCTTAAGTGATTGTAATATTCTTTGTTTAAAAGATTTTGTCCGGTCACCCACAGATTGAATTTCCCTTTTGCTGTCTTAATGCTTGTTCCTATACCGGCATCGAGCAATGTATATCCATTTGTTTGGGTTTCAAAGCTATCGAAGCGAGCCTGTTTGAAAACGTTGGTAAGTCCAACTTTAATATAGGTACCATCCAATCCCTTAACATTCGGTTCAAAACGCAGCTCATTATTTAAACTTGCCGCCGGGATAAAAGGCAGTGGACTATCATCAGCACGGTTGATCCCTTTCACATAAGAAAAAGAGTTCTCAAAATGCAATGATTTCACCAAATGGAAATCTACTGAGGCTTCTCCTCCGATCAGATCAGCCTTGGTCTGCACAAAACGATAAACAGGCAATGTTTCAATATCCCCGTCTTCATTCTCCAGTTCTTTACTTTCATTATTGAAATTACCTAAATAGATGTAATTAAAGATCCGGTTAGCAAAGCCATTTAATCCGAAAGTGATGTGGTGTGCAGTATACTCTACCCCCAAATCGAATTGTAAACTTGTTTCCTGCTTCAAATTACTATTGCCAATTTCATATCTGAAAGTTCCCTCATGACGTCCATTCGCACCCAACTCTGCAATATTCGGAGCCCTGAACCCAGATCCCGCATTCCCTTTAACAACCAGGTTTTTTGCCACTTCAAAAGCAAATCCAAGAGAGCCTGACACATTGGAAAACTTATTATTGAACCCATTAAAAATCTCTTCTCCGTCAAATACAAGCCCGTCTCCCTCTACTTTTTTATAATCATATCGCGCACCAATATTGATTGCGCCATTTTCAAAATTGCGTTTCAGATAAGCAAATGCCCCAATATTATTGCTCGTATAATCAGGAATTAAAAATTCATCCCCATGATTGCTGTTCTCTTGGTACATGCCCTGAACACCAATTGCCGGTTCCCATTTACCCGCATTAGGAAAATAATACTTCAGGTCATAGGTATAAGAATTCAGGTTCAGATTTAAGCCTGGTTCATCTGCACTTTCCTCAAACTCTTTGCGGATGTTACGCTGAAAAGCAAAAGTAGTTCTCAACTGTCCTTTTCCAAGGATGACATTACTATTGAGTGCCGCGCGATAATGATTGATATTCTGAAATGGCAGACCGAGTCCTCTTCTTTGTGCACTTGATCTGTCAATTTGATTTCCATCCTCATCCAGGTAGTTTCCATTATCATCCGGACCTTCTTCCACCAGTCCTACGTTAGTATTGAACCTTGAAAAGGTCAAATGAGAATATCCCCAGCTTTTATTCAGCCCCAGCATTCCATTCAGATTAAATTCATTAAATCCTGAATTGGGAACTACAGCATTTTTATAGCTAAACCCATATGCATTTTTATAAGACGCACGTCCTCTGTACACAAACCCATTGTCATTACCCTGCATCATTAAAGACGATGCTGTAAGCCCGTTATTCGTACTGTATGTACTGGTAAAATCACCCTGATGCGTCCCTGGTGCAGGAACCAGATCATCAATAATATTGATCACCCCGCCCAATGCATCCGAACCATAAAGCAAACTCGCCGGACCCTTCAGGATTTCAACCCTTGCGGCTGAAAACTGATCTACCTCGATCCCATGTTCATCACCCCATTGCTGGGCTTCTTCACGGGCACCATCTACCATTGTCAGCACCCTATTATACCCTAACCCACGGATTACTGGTTTAGAAATAGCCCCGCCAGTACTTACCTGTGAGATCCCCGGCACCTTGGCTACCGCGTCAATTAAA
Organism: Pedobacter frigoris; assembly: GCF_032678645.1. Classification (GTDB taxonomy): domain Bacteria; phylum Bacteroidota; class Bacteroidia; order Sphingobacteriales; family Sphingobacteriaceae; genus Pedobacter; species Pedobacter frigoris_A. Next base: position 91,640 of record NZ_JAVTSP010000004.1, on the reverse strand, counting down.
TTTGTACCCCCTGCCTGGGCCAATTTCTCTTTCCCTACAGTTACCACAGACAAGCTATTGGTTTTATTATTTGAGCTGAACGGGGATCCTGTAATCACGATTTCAGCACTTTCTATGATCGATGGCTGCATAGATATATTTAGCTTTGTTGGTACCGCAAGATCTATCATCTGCGAATGCGTTTTATAGCCAATAAAGCGTACTTCCAGCAGAAATCTGCCTTTTGCTGGAACATTTTTTAAAGTAAATTCTCCTTCTGAATTTGTGGTCGTAATCGCTTTTAAATCGGTAATATAAATTGTAGCCCCCGCAAGTGGCTCCTGAGTTGATGCATCAATGACCTTTCCCTTAAACTCTGCCAATTCAGTTGCAAAGGCCGTTGTTGTTATAAATGTATATAGCATTACTGCTAGTAAAAGTTGTATCTTTTTCATGAATGTGTGATTGAAAATCAGCATACAAAACATCATCTTTAAGACCGATGACAATACATGCCACATGTAAAGAAATGCTGATTTCTTATAAAATCTAATTAATTTAGGACGATGGTCTCCTGAAAGAAATAATATAACTAGGCTAGCGGGGGACCTCTTAAGGCCAGTGTGATGAGCTCAGCATAATTTCCCTGAGCTACCATAAAATACTTAGACACAAACTTTACCTCTCTGAATAGCTGGTAATGATAATGTGTCTGTGTATAATTCTTTTCAAAATGCGCTTTACAAATCAGACAATCATCAGCGCTGCTATGGATATGAAATCTATGCCCGCAGTCTTTATGGTCTTTTTTACAGACAGTCTCTTCCTGATGGTGGTGATTATGAAAAGCTGAAAAAGGAGTCAGCGCAATGGCAAAGACCATTAACAGCAAGACCGACATCAACCGGTGGATATGTAGCAGCTTCTTTTTCAATTTCAAAAGCCAAAACTAGTCAATTCTATACAATTCCACATTTGTTTAATAACATTCAGTATTTCGTCTGCCTTTTATTTACACAAAGATGATACAATAATCCGCTAACTTTAAATGCTTTGCAAACTATGCAATCCATTTATTCGTTATATAAAATAAAAAGAAATGGCCACCGCTCAACAAATAAAAAAGGGTTATATCGACTTTGTCCTGACCCACGATGAAAAACCCAAATCAGTTTATAGCTTTACCAAAAAACTTAAGATCTCTGAACCTGAATTTTATGAATTTTATGCTTCTTTCGAAAGCATAGAAAAAGCAGTTTGGGTAGAGCTCACTGTTGAAACCATCGACACGCTGCAACAGCAGGATGTATGGAGCGATTACTCTTCAAGAGACAAAATTCTCGCGTTCTTTTATAGCTATGTAGAGGTTCTTAAAAAGCAAAGAAGCTTTGTATTGTATACCATAAGATCAAGCAGGAACGGCTTTTCAACACCTGAAGTACTTTCTGGCGTCAAGCCCATTTTTGAGCACTTCGCAGAAGAGATTATCAATGAAGGCCTTGAAAGTGGTGAGTTGGCTGAACGTAGATTTATAAGCAAAAAATATAAGGATGCGGTATGGCTACAGTTTGCCTTCATTGTGAAATTCTGGATGAATGACGAGAGTGCCGATTTTGAAAAGACAGATGAAGCGATAGAAAAAGGCATCAATGTCACCTTCGATTTGTTTCAGCATTCACCGATAGACAACTTACTGGAATATGGTAAATTTCTTTCAAGAAACAGCAGATTTAAAGAAAAGATGGGATTATAAGCATCATGAAAGAGCAAAAAAGCATTCCTGTTACCAAAACCCAGCGGTCAGCTAAATTTGTAAAAACGGGAATTCAAATCGGCGGAAACTACATCAAACATTATTCAAAAAAACTGTTCAACCCCGACCTTAGCAGGGACGAGCTAAATGAGGACAATGCAACAGATATCTATAAGTCTTTAAGCGAGCTGAAGGGAAGTGCTTTAAAAATCGCACAGATGCTAAGCATGGATAAAAACATCCTTCCAAAATCTTACGTCGACAAATTCACCCAGTCTCAATACAACGCACCACCCCTTTCAGGACCTTTGATCGTCAGGACTTTCAGCAAAAGCTTCGGCAAACCGCCTGAAAAGATCTATGACAAATTCAACCTGAAATCCACCAATGCTGCTTCAATCGGGCAAGTACATACTGCTGAACTGAATGGCAGGAAGCTGGCGGTAAAAATACAATACCCAGGCGTAGGAGACAGCATTTCTTCTGACCTTAAGCTGGTAAAACCTTTCGCTTTTCGTTTACTCAATATGAGTGAAAAAGACTTGAACATCTACATCAGGGAAGTTGAAGAACGTTTGCTTGAAGAAACCGACTACGAGCTGGAGGTAAGACGTTCAATCCAATTCTCTGAAGCTTGCAAAAATCTCAACAATGTAGTTTTTCCCACCTACTATCCTGAGTTGTCAGGCAAAAGGATCATATCCATGGACTGGATTGACGGAATGCATCTGAAAGAGTTTTTAAAAACAAATCCTTCACAGGATCTCAGGAATAAGATAGGTCAGGCACTGTGGGACTTTTACAATTTCCAGCAGCACGAGTTAAGAGCGGTGCATGCTGATCCACACCCCGGTAATTTTCTGATCACCCCTGATGAAAAATTGGGCGTAATAGATTTTGGCTGTATCAAAGAGATGCCTGACGATTTCTATCACCCATTCTTTTCTCTTATATCCACAGATATCATCAATGATAAGGAGAAAACCATAGAAGCATTCAGAAAGCTGGAGATGATCCTTCCGAATGACAATGAACAGCAAATTGCTTTTTACCATAAGATGTATTTGGAAATGATTGTGTTGTTTGCAAAACCTTACACCAGCAGGACCTTTGATTTTGACAATCCCGATTTCTTTCAGCAATTGTACAATTATGGAGATAAGATCTCGAAAATGCCCGAGTTTAAACAAGCCAGGGGAGTGAAGCATTTTATTTATGTAAACCGCACCAACTTCGGGCTTTACACCATACTCCAGGAATTAAAAGCTGTAGTAAATACCGACACTTATAAACCCCATATAAAATAGGAAAGGTACAGTCGCCACGGCTGTACCCTTACCTAACCTAAAACTAAAAACTACATCTTTGACTATTGAAAGTCCAAAAGGTTTCATCTTAGCTTCAATTATTTTTCACCCCCATCTAAAACACATTCAGGCGCTGTTATATAAATAATTGTAAAAATTTGTTTATAAAAAACAAATAAACAATAAACAAATCAAACTACTTGATATATTTGTGTTCTAAAGAATCTCATTTTGGCAATAGGCTCCATAGTTTACAAAAATATACTGGTAATTGAGGATAACCATGCAATCCTCGATGTCATCACTTTGATCCTGCAAAGCGAAGCTTACAAGGTGACCGGCCTCAATAAAAGTATTGATATGATGGCACACATTCAGGAGTCTGAGCCTGACCTAGTGATCCTGGACATCATGCTTCCTGACGGTGACGGCAGAGATATATTAAAACAACTGCGCACCAATATCAAAACAGAACACATCCCTGTACTACTCATCTCTGCACGCTATACTCAAGAAAACATCCAGCATGGCGAATATAAACCAAATGGTTTTTTAGCAAAACCGTTCGACATAGACGACCTACTGGACAGAATCGAGGGAATCCTTGCCGGAAAGACCTATTAAGCTCCTTTTTTCTTATCCAAACTCCGCATCAATTGACCGTACAGATCATCACTTAACTCCTCACGCGGTTTCAATTTTTTAACCGTAGCGCGTTTTCCTTTTGCCTTGGTCTTTATAATTTTTAAAAGCTCGCGACTGTATTCATCATGGAAACTTTCAATATTGAACTCAGCCGTATATTGTTTGATTAAAGCCAGTCCTACGTCCAGTTCCTTTTTGGTGATTGTACTTATCGACGGCACATTAATATCCTCAGTAGAACGGATTTCTTCCGGAAACCGAATCTTGGTAATCACCAGTACATCTCCCATTGGGTGTATTACACATAAGTTTTCCGTACTTCTCAAGACAAAACGGGCAACCCCTGCTTTTTGAGATTTGACCAGTGCCTTTACCAATAAAGCATAGGCCTTTTTTCCCTGCGTTTCGGGCTGCGTGTAATAAGAGGTCTCATAATATATTGGATTGATTTCATTAATATCCACAAAGTTCTCCAGTTCAATCATTTTGGTTTTCTCGGGGCTGGCATCCTGAAAATCCTCATCATCCAGGATCACATATTTTTCATTGAGCAGATAACCTTTGACTATTTTATCAAAAGGCACCTCTTTTCGGGTCTGCTCGTTGATCCGTTTAAACTTAATCCTGGAATGATCTTTTTCATCCAGCATATCAAAATCAAGATTACTATTTTGAACTGCCGAGAAAAGCTTTACAGGTATATTAACCAGTCCAAATCCTATGGAGCCTTTCCAAATTGCTTTCATATCATCGTATTTTACAATACTAACAAGCGTTTCAATGCATTGTTTCAAACCAATAATAGTAATACGCTCCAAATCAACCTAAATGCAAATCTTATCACTAAATTAGATGGATACAATAAATGTCCCATGAACAGCAACGAAGAGCTTATTAATCATTTTTACCTTAGCTTTCAGCAGAAGGATGTACCAGCTATGCAGAATTGCTACGCAGACAATGCCACTTTTAGCGACCCTGTATTTACCAACCTAAATGCAGAGCAAGTCCGTGCAATGTGGGCAATGCTCATTAAAAATGGCAAGGATATGAGAATGGAATTCAGAAATATTAAAGGGACTGAAGATGGTGCAACTGCAGAATGGGATGCCTGGTATACTTTCTCACTGACAGGAAACAAGGTGTTGAATCGTATCAAAGCTTCTTTTGAAATCCGGGATGGAAAAATTATAGCACACAGAGATCATTTTAGCTTCTATAACTGGTCAAGACAAGCACTTGGTTTTACAGGCCTGCTTCTTGGCTGGACGCCTTTCCTCAGAAATAAAATAAGTAAAACTGCAAAGAAGAATCTGGAGAACTATATGCTTGCTAACCCTGCTCCCTAAATAAATCAGGCAACCTATTTTAGTAGAGCAACTATAGCTTCAACAGATAATTTCTCCTGCTGTCCGCTCTGCATATCCTTCAAAGTCAGCTCACCGCTCTGCATTTCATCACTACCGATCAGGATTACATACGGAATGTGCTTATCATCGGCATAGCTCATTTGCTTTTTTAGCTTTGCTGACGATGGATAAAGCTCTGCAGCAATACCCGCAGCACGAAGTTGCTGTAAGATGGGCAAAGCATATTTTTCAGCATCCTTGTCGAAGTTACTGATAAGTACCTTCGTACCGGCAGCTGCAGACTCCGGGAAAAGATTCAGTTCATGCAATACGTCATAAATCCTGTCTGCACCAAATGATACACCTACGCCAGTGAGGCCTTTTAAGCCAAACATACCTGTAAGGTCATCATATCTCCCTCCGCCGCCAATACTTCCCATCGCCACTTCATTGGTTTTTACCTCGAAGATACAGCCAGTATAGTAGTTTAGTCCGCGCGCCAGTGTAATGTCCAGTTCAACATCCGGATTCAGGACTGATCCTGAGCCAAGCATCGCTTTTACATAATCAAACACAGTCTCTATTTCCTGAATTCCCGCTAAGCCTGTTGCAGAAGTTCCAAGGACATTTTTCAAACTTTCCAGCTTTTGTTCATTAGTACCTTCCAGCAAAATAACCGGTTTTAATTTCTCGATGTCCTGCTCGGTAAAACCACGTTCAATCAGCTCCCTCGTAACGCCATCCAGGCCGATCTTATCCAGCTTATCAATCGCCACAGTCATGTCTATGATCAGCTCAGGCTTACCAATTACTTCCGCTATCCCAGACAGAATCTTACGGTTATTAATCTTGATGGTAAAGTCTTTCAATCCCAGATTACTCAATGCTTCCTGGTAGATCAATATAAACTCCGCCTCGTTCAATAAACTATCAGACCCTACAACATCTACGTCGCACTGATAAAACTCCCTATAGCGTCCCTTTTGCGGCCTGTCGGCACGCCATACCGGCTGTACCTGAAAACGTTTAAAGGGCAGTGAGATTTCATTTTGGTGCATCACCACATAACGGGCAAAAGGCACCGTCAGGTCATAACGCAAAGCCTTTTCACTAATCGAAGAAATCATTGCATTTGATTGCGCCTGGGCAAGCATTTCCGGCTTTACCTTAGAGAGGTAATCACCACTGTTCAAAATCTTAAATATCAGCTTATCCCCCTCGTCACCATACTTGCCGGTCAATGTAGATAAATTTTCCATTGAAGGAGTTTGTATCTCCGCATAGCCATACTTTCTGAATACCGTTTTAATGGTATCAAAAATATAATTACGTTTCACCATTTCCAGAGGAGAAAAATCTCTGGTTCCTTTAGCTAAAGAGGGTTTGATATTCGACATGGCGCAAAAGTACAAAAACTAACAGGCATAAAAAAAGGTTGTCTGCTTTATGGGCAAACAACCTTCCTTTTTATGCGCATCGTGTTAATTTAAACCAATAACCTGATTGGCTCTTCGAGTAATCCTTTAAGTGTTTGTAAGAAAGCAGCACCTGTAGCACCATCTACTACACGGTGATCGCAGCCTAAGCTGAGTTTCATTACATTACCTGGCACAACTGCTCCGTTTTTCACAACAGGGATTTGCTGTATAGCTCCCACAGACAGGATCGCACCATCAGGAGAGTTGATGATTGATGTAAATTCATCAATACCAAACATACCCAGGTTAGAAACTGTAAATGTAGAACCTTCCCAATCTGCAGGTTGTAATTTCTTAGCTTTTGCTTTCTGACCGTATTCTTTTACTTCAGCAGAGATGTGAGAAAGCGATTTGCCATCAGCAAAACGAACAACAGGCACCAATAGACCATCTTCTACAGCCATTGCTACACCGATGTTTGTATGCTCATTGAAACGGATTTTATCTCCACGCCATGATGAGTTAACCGCAGGATGTTGTTTCAATGCTACTGCAACCGCTTTAATGATAATATCATTGAAAGAAACTTTAACCGGAGCAACTGCGTTGATGGCAGTACGCGCCGACATTGCATTGTCCATGTCAATACTGATGTTCAGGTAGAAATGTGGAGCAGTAAACAGGCTTTCTGCTAAGCGTTTAGCGATCACCTTACGCATTTGCGATACTGGTTTCTCTGTATATTTCTCTTCACCTACATATTGAGGAATGCTTGGCGCAGCTTTCTCCGCAGCCGGAGCTGATGAAGATGCTGTTTTTGCCGCAGCAGGCGTGAAGTTTTCAATATCTTTTTTAATGATACGTCCGCCATCTGCACTACCAGCAACCTGTGAAAGGTCTATTCCTTTTTCTTTTGCAATTCTTTTAGCCAGTGGAGATGCTTTTACGCGGTCCCCAGAGCCTGAAGCAGCAGGAGTTTCTTCTTGAGGCTCAGACTTTGATTCAGCAGCTTTTTCAGCAACCGGAGCATCAGATTTCGCATCAGCAACAGGTTTTGCCGGAGCATCACCCTGTGCAAGGATACCACTAATGTCTGTTCCTTCCGGTCCAACAATGGCAATAATGCCATTTACTTTTGCGGCAGCACCTTTTTCAACACCAATATGCAATAAAGTACCGGTTGCATATCCCATAACTTCCATAGTCGCCTTATCGGTTTCTACATCAGCCAGGATATCATCATCCTTCACCTTATCACCTACGTTCTTATGCCATTCAGCAATTACGCCTTCAGTCATCGTATCGCTTAGCAACGGCATTCGAATTACCGTAACTCCTTTTTTCTCTAATTCTGCTTCAGAAAGACCTCCGCCTGATTGAGCTGGAGCTTCTTTTTTCTCCTCAGCTGGTTTTTCCGTTGCCGGGGCAGCTTTTTCTTCCTGAGCAGGGGCAGCAGCGCCGCTTTCAGCTTCAAGAGCAGCTTTATAATCTTCCCCTTCTTTACCGATTACAGCAATTATAGCATCAACAGGAACAGCCTTACCTTCTTCCACACCTACGTATAACAAGGTACCATCCCAATATGATTCTAAATCCATGGTTGCCTTATCGGTTTCCACTTCGGCCATAACATCGCCGCTTTTTATTTTATCGCCAACTTTTTTATGCCACTTAGCCATCACCCCTTCGGTCATGGTATCGCTCATTTTGGGCATTCTAACTATTTCAGCCATTCTATAATATCTATATTAAAATGAGGTTCTAAATTTCTTGATATGGGTAATCTGTCTGTACATAAACATCAGTAAACAGTTCTGATGCTTCCGGCCAAGGAGATTCTTCTGCAAATTTCACAGACTGGTCTACAATCTGTTTCACTTTAGCTTCAATCTCTTCAATCCAGGCCTGATCAGCATATTTCTCTTTAAGAATTGCCTCTCTCACCTGCTCAATTGGATCTTTCGCTTTATATTCTTCCAGCTCATCCTTGGTGCGGTATTTCGCAGGATCAGACATAGAGTGACCACGGTAGCGGTAAGTTCTCATCTCTAAGAAAGTAGGTCCTTCACCTGCTCTTGCGCGCTGAATTGCTTCATCCATTGCATTATGAACGGCAACAGGATCCATACCATCAACCGGAGCACATGGCATATCAAATCCTAAACCTATTTTGTAAATATCAGTCATGTTGGTGGTACGCTCCACAGAGGTTCCCATCGCATAAAAGTTGTTCTCACAAACAAATACTACAGGAAGTTTCCAAAGCATTGCCATATTGAATGCCTCATTTAAAGCACCCTGACGAACAGCGCCGTCACCCATATAGCAAATATTTACATTATCAGTGCCTTTATATTTTTCGGCAAATGCAATACCAGCACCCAAAGGAATCTGACCTCCTACGATACCGTGTCCGCCGTAAAAATTGTGCTCTTTGCTGAACATGTGCATTGAACCACCTTTTCCTTTAGAGCAGCCAGTAGCCTTACCGTACATTTCTGCCATAATGCTATCAGCACTTACACCAAGAGCCAGTGCCTGGGCATGGTCACGGTAAGTAGTAATCATAGAATCTCCTTTTTGCATAGCAGAAATAGCTCCCGCTACTACAGCCTCCTGGCCAATATATAAATGACAGAATCCACGGATTTTTTGTTGTCCGTAAAGCTGTCCAGTTTTTTCTTCGAATTTGCGCATCAGCAACATCGACTCAAACCACTTCAGATAGGTATCTTTATTAATTTCTACTGCACTCATTGTTTGGTGTTGATTTTTATTTACGAGAGCAAATCTACTTTTTTATTGCAACATATCGAAAAATCATTGTAAAATGCACACTAAGGTTACAGAATTTTTAGCCCCTTTTGCCTGTAATCCAACAGCCGATATTAACCCTTAACTCAATATCGACAAATAAAAAGCAAACATACCACAGATAATCCCATCTTAAGTTGTCTCCAAACCACTACTTACAAAAATTTATATGGCTAAAAATTTAAGGCACTTTTAGTGGAAATGTTAATAACTTTCAACATAAATTTCCCTGTATTTGGATAACATTTGTAAAATACATATGTTTGCCATCCAAACAATAAGCCCGTAGTGGTGTACGTTTAAGTGTAAGTGCTTTTTACCCAAACTTAACAGTATAACATGATAAAAAAGTTTTTGTTGTCATCATTCATTGTATTGTGCTGCCTTTCGGCCGTTAACGCACAAACAAAAACAAAAGAATCAAGCAAATTAGAAGATCCTGATAACTTAGCCTCACAATATTTTTCCCAGGTAATGGGTGTCGCAATGGATGCGACTTCAAACGTTAAGCTTTACAAATTCATCTACGAATGGATTGGAACTCCTTACCGTTTCGGAGGAAATACCAAGAAAGGCATTGATTGCTCGGCATTTACAAAAGCGATTTACGATAAAGTTTTCAACACCACCATCTTAAGAAACTCACGCGATATTTTCAGCATGGTAAATCCATTACCAAAAGATGAATTAAAAGAAGGTGATCTGGTATTTTTCAAAATTAAAAGCAGAAGCATTACACATATTGGCATCTACCTTGGTGATAGCCGCTTTGCACATGCGTCTTCAACACGTGGTGTAGTAATCAGCAATTTAAATGAACCTTATTACTCACGTTACTTCTATAAAGGCGGAAGAATAATTGAAGGTCTTAAAGAAGAACTCGTAGAAGAATAACAGTTTTTGAAAATCATAAATAACAGTCTCTTCAGCATTGTCATGTTCCTGGCAATACTGAGTTGCACTACTACCGGCAATACGACCAATATTCAGCAGGTGATCACACCTGATACACCACGTTTCATAAAAGACACCATTTCAATCACCGCTGTTGGCGATATCATGATTGGATCTGCTTATCCCAGTAAATCAAACCTCCCTAAAGATGACGCGCTCCACAGTTTCAAAAACGTAGACACATTCCTAAAAGGAGATATTGTTTTTGGCAATCTTGAAGGATGCTTTTTAAACAGTGGAAAATCTACCAAATGCAAAGATACCATTGGCAACAGCTGCTTTGCTTTCAGAATGCCGGAACGCTACGCCGGAATCATCAAAAATGCTGGTTTTAACCTGATGAGCGTAGCAAATAATCATGTGGGTGACTTTGGGTTAAAAGGCCGCGAAAGAACGACACAGATTCTGGATTCTTTAAATATCAAATATGCGGGATTACAATCCCATCCTTTTACAATTTTCGAAAAAGACAGTGTCAGATATGCATTTTGTGCATTTGCACCAAATGAGAATACAGTATCCATCAACAAGACAGACAGCGCAGTCAGATTGGTGAAAGAGTTAAAAGCACAGGCAGACATTGTCATTGTTTCTTTCCATGGCGGTGCTGAAGGTGCTAAATTCGAACACATCACCCGCAAAAATGAAATCTTTTATAAAGAAAACCGCGGCAACGTTTATGCATTTGCACATGCCGTGATAGATGCAGGAGCAGATGTTGTACTTGGTCACGGCCCACATGTAACCCGGGCGGTTGAACTCTATAAAAATAAATTCATTGCTTACAGCCTCGGAAATTTCAATACCTACGGAATGTTCAGCCTCAAGGGACCAAACGGATTTGCTCCCCTGCTACAGCTTAAGATCAACAGCAAAGGAGATTTTCTTTTTGCAGACATCGTATCCGTAAAACAGGACAAGATCAATAAACTAACAATAGATACCAATCATACTGCCTTCTATAAGATCCGGTTCCTTACCAATACAGACTTTCCCGGAAACAAGCTCGACTTCTCAGAAAAAGGTCGTATCCGTATAAGGAATTGATCAGGCTTCGTCCTTCGTATTTTTAACCAGGCCTATACCAGAAACAAAGAATATAATCGAAATGACACCCACCACAGCAAGTTCTCTGGTTTGTATCGATTTATTCATAAAGCCATAGCCTGCATAGATCAGCCCGATTATCCCTAAAATGGTAAGGATAGTTCCAAAAGTACGTTTAACATTCATAGTAGATTTCTTTAGATACGAGTACAAAGCAATATCTGTGCCCAGTATTCTCCATATATTTCCTGATAAACCACCGAATTGTTCGTATCTTGATGATATTTCATTATCACTATAAAAAAACGCTATGGATTACACACTTTACATCGTTCTATTTTTTGCTTTAGTTATCCTTTTTAGTTCGTTTGTTACGGTTAAACAAGGTACTATTGCAGTTATTACAGTCTTCGGAAAATACAGGAGATTATTAAGCCCGGGCTTAAGCCTCAAAATACCAATTATAGAAAACATCCACTCCAGGATCTCTATACAAAACCGATCTGTTGAACTGTCCTTTCAGGCCGTGACCCAGGATCAGGCCAATGTATATTTTAAAGCAATGCTGCTCTATTCTGTCATCAATCACGATGAAGAAACCATAAAAAATGTTGCCTTTAAGTTCGTTGACTCTACCAACTTAATGCAGGCATTGATCCGTACTATCGAAGGCTCTATCAGGGCTTATGTAGCTACACAGAAGCAAGCAAATGTACTTGCCCAGCGAAATGAAATTGTAGAGCATGTAAAACACCAGATCGACCAGGTACTGGAAAGCTGGGGTTATCATCTCCAGGACCTTCAGCTGAACGACATTACATTTGATGAAGAGATCATGCGTTCAATGAGCCGTGTAGTTGCATCAAACAACTTAAAAGCTGCTGCCGAAAATGAAGGTCAGGCCCTTTTAATCACCAAAACAAAAGGAGCTGAGGCCGATGGTAATGCCATCAAAATTGCAGCCGCAGCAGAACGTGAAGCAGCTCAGTTAAGGGGACAAGGTATCGCGCTGTTCCGTGCAGAGGTAGCCCACGGTATGACAAAAGCTGCTCAGGAAATGGAAGAAGCGAACCTGGATATTTCTGTTATCCTCTTCACCATGTGGACTGAATCTATCAAACAATTTGCAGAAAACAGTGAAGGGAATGTGATCTTCCTGGATGGTTCTACAGAAGGGATGAACCGCACTATGAAAGAGATGATGGCCATGCAAATTCAAAAAGAAGCAAGCAAATCTTCTAAATAAAAAACACCGATATAAAAAGAGGGGCTTCTGATCAGAAGCCCCTCTTTTTATATCCTCGAATTAAGGATTAAAACTTTTGCTGTACAGTTTTCACAACATCCTTTCCATTGGAATTTGTCATACGCATCAAATCTCCCATTACCTGCAAGCTCTCATCTTCAATAAAATCAAAGCTTTCTTCTTTCTTGATCTTATCTCCTTTTTTCAATGCAGGCAACCCTCTTGAAGCCCTAAGCAGGTTGGTTCTCGCAAGCGATTTAGCCTCAAGGCTATCACGTTCAGCTTTCAGTTTGGCCTGATTTAAACTTACAGAAACTTCACCATCACGTTTCTTCACCTCAGCGAGATCTTCCTGCAGCATTTTATAATCCAATGATTTTGCCATTCTTTCTTTGTGAAGTTTCACCAGCTCTGGCTTAACCGGACTTAGATTTGCAACGGGGGTATAGTTAGATTTTGAAATTACATCCCAAGGCAATGCAGATTTTTCCGTATCCTCACCAATCTTATCCATTGGATATAACGATGGGAACTGGATATCAGGCATCACACCTTTATGTTGTGTGCTACTACCATTTACACGATAAAACTTAGCCATAGTCAGGTTAATCTGTCCAAGCTGAGGAGTTGGATCTTCCTTCCCACCAGGTAAGGCTTTAACTTTACCACTGCTAACCAACGCAGCTAACTTCTGTAACATTGACGGGTTAACCAATTCATTCATGTTGATAGAAGACTGTACAGTTCCTTTTCCATAAGTCTGTGTACCCATAATTATGCCTCTTCCATAATCCTGAATAGCACCTGCAAAGATTTCAGAAGCAGAAGCACTTAGTCTGTCTACCATCACTCCAAAAGGTCCGCTCCATGCTACACCATTACTTTTATCTTCATGAACTTCAATGTCGTTTCTTAAATCTTTAACCTGAACAACAGGGCCTTTATCGATAAACAATCCCGTAAGGTCTATAGATTCCGTTAATGAACCGCCACCGTTTGCCCTAAGATCCATCACAATCGCATCTACCTTATCTTTATTCTTCAGCGTATCAATCAGTAACCTCACATCACGTGTTGTACTTTTAAAGTTAGGGTCACCAGCTCTTGCGGCTTTAAAATCAGCATAAAAAGCAGGTACCGTGATGATCCCAATTTTGTATGCTTTTCCGTTCGACTGGATCGTCCTCACCTTTTTCTTTGCACTCTGATCTTCCATCACTATTTTCTCCCTTACCAGTTCAATGATCACTGGTTTAGCAGACAACTCCTGACCTGCAGGAATAATTTTTAGTCTCACTTTAGTTCCTTTCGGACCTTTTATTTTAGCTACCGAGTTTTCTATTCTCCAGCCGGTAATGTCTTCAAACTCTCCACTTCCCTGGGCTACACCAATGATTCTGTCACCTGCACTCAGCAATTTACTTTTAAAAGCAGGTCCGCCGGGAATTACTTCCCCTATTTTTAACACTTCATTCTCCAATTGTAATCTGGCACCGATACCTTCAAATGAACGTGCCATATCTTCATTAAACGCCTGTGCATTCGCTGGGTTAAAATAGTTGGTATGCGGATCAATCGTTTCTGTAAACGCATCCATGATCATCTGGAAAACGTCCTGGTTATTGATTTTAGATGATTGTGATTTCAGACTTTCATAACGTTTGGTCAGGCCTTCCACATTTTTCTCATCTGCAGTACCTGAGATTTTCAGGTTCACAAGCTCATACTTTACCCTTTTTTTCCAGATGTCATTTAAAGCAGTCGTAGAAACTGCCCATGGCATTTTTTCACGGTCAAAAGTATAGGTATCATTCTGGCTAAAATCCTGTTTCGTTTTGATCTGGGCCAAAGCGTAATTGATATACTCGTTATATCTTTTCAGATAAACGTTAAATATATAAAAAGGGGCATTCAGGTCTCCAATTCTAAAATTATCGTCCAGTTCATACCTGAATTTCTCAAATTCTTTGATATCTGAATCCTGGAAATAATAACGGTACGGGTCAAGATCTTTAATGTACTTATCCAATACGAGAGAGGATATAGAATCATTGACTTGTATCTTCTTATAATTGTAGCGCTCTATTAGTGACACAATTTCTTTTACAACAAGTGATTGTTTTTCGTCAGGCACAATATTAGTTACACCCTGAACCATTTGCTGTGGTTTCGGTGCAGCTTGACATGCAAGTACAGCGGCGGTAAAGGTTACCAATAATATTCTCTTTAACATCTCTTTAACAATTTTAAAATCCATTTTTATATTCCACACTAATATGATACCAATTTCACAAATAAACAGAAAAGAGACAGGATTATTACTGTCTCTTTTCTGTAAACTTAGTAAAATTATTAAGACTTTCTTATCGTTGCTTTGGCAGGAATCAAAGCTCTGGCTTCCCTGATCTGGTTTTTAAACACACTTGTATTTGCCGATCTGGCCAATAATTCAGCCCGGTTTATATCTCTGGAAGCCATTGTGTATTCCTTTTTCCTAATCTTAACATGCGCAAGACCAAGAACAGACTCTATGTAACTATTGTTACTTCCTATTTGCTTGGCAAGGATACCCTGCTGTGTATAAAACCACATAGATTGGGTAAGTTTATTTGAGGCCAGGTAAATTTTCCCCAACTGACTATATGACTCCATTTGCCCTGTTTTACTGCCAATCTTTGAATAGTTTTTCAAGGCGACATTCAACACAACCTGCTCTGCCTCTGTATAATGAGACTGCAGATAATGAACATTACTCAATCGCATCAAAGCAGTTCCGTAACGACTAAATTGTTTAGAGCTATTGTATTCAAAAGCAGCCTTTCCAAACAAAGTTATCGCCTCATCATAATCGCCCTTCTTTTCGTTTTTCTCCGCTTCTGCAAAATAGGCATTGCCATCTTCTTCATCCAGACTAGACACCGCAATGTTAATCGCGCTGCTGACAGGCGGTTCCTGCGGCGGCACAAAATGGCTTGTTTGTGTCATTGCCCGGTTAGAAATAACCAGAAAAATAATTGCTAACCAACTCTTATTCATTGCCCTAAAGATATAACAAAAGTATTAAACAATCATGATTTCTCCTAATTAGTGTTTTATTGTATTATTCTACTGCCTTGATTTCATTTGATCTTTCAGGTTGATATAGTTTACCAAATGATTGAGGTGTTTTGCCATTAACTGTCATTATTTTAAATCTGCTTTTTTGATTAAACAGGATTTTTCCAGTAAGGTAGTAGTCCATTGTACAATTCACTATTCCCACTTTAGGTAGGAGATCAAAACTACCTAATCCAGGATGATATTGCTTTAACACGGCTGGATTAAGCTTTATACTTTCAACATCAGCATTTAGAAATTCCCAATAACTAAATATTTTAAGATTAAAAGGATTATTTCTCACCGTTTCGGACAAATATGTTCTATTCTCCAGTTCCTTCCATATAAAGGCATTTTTGGTTTCATCTGCAATTTCTTTAAAATCACCCATATTATAGCCTTTGCTATATTTATCTGAAGCAGTTAGAATCCCATCTTTAAATTGATTAGGGAAATATATCATATTATTACAGATAAGGTTATAAACTACTAACACTGGCTGACTAATTTTGAAATACTGCTTACCTTGTTTAATGATAAGGTTATATTCCAGTGTTTTTAGCGCTGGCATTTCAAAATTTCTTGTTGTAGCATGCGCATAAATCGGTGCAATTGCCTGTTTTAAAAGTGCCAATTTATCAATAATCGTTAAAGACGATATTTTTTGGGGATCTATTTGAGTATACTTTAAAGTATCCCCAGGCTTTATGATCGGAACCGCAGTGACAAGTATATCGTTATAAACATATTTTAAACCCTGAATGCTTTTACTTAGCTCCTTAACATTCAACGGTGTAAGATCTTTTGGATGCGATGTAAAATAATAGTTAAATAAATGCAAAGTAGTATCTCCTGATTTCACAATAGATTCATTCTGAGACAACCCAATATTTGATTCAAACTTTATATCATTCTTACCTTCATGTCTTTCAAAGATGAGGTACTTTTGTCCATAGCAAGATGAACCCCAGAATGCAATGGCAAATAATATTATCGATCTCATAAGTAATCATATATAGCATCAGCAATCATAGCCTTGTTTATTTGCTTTTGGTTTAACTGATTATCATCCTTTTGGCAAGAAACAATAGACACAATAAAGGACAAAGAAAAAATAATCCGAAGGATGGATTTTGAGAGTGTAAATTTCATTAAGTATAATAACGTTATCTCAAATATATAAATTATTCCTTTACCCAATCTGCAAAGGAATGAATGGTCCTTTTGTAACGCATCCTTTTGTCATTCCGAGTTTCGATGAACCGAGTCCTCCACGAGCTCTGCGAAGCAAATCTATTATCAACCTCTCCTTCGGAAACAACGCAGGACTCCACGCCGTCCTCGGTCTACTATACCCAGCCTCTTTAAATCAATAACTCAAAAAGGCCGCGCACCACGGTTGAGGCGTTTTGAAACCCACGCACTCAAGATACTCTTCAACACGTCTACCACAATTTCCACAACCTGCTCCCTAGTTGATGAGCTAAGTTACGATTACACAACTACGGGTAATAGGCCTGGTTCGGTCAACGATACCTATTCCGGTAATATCAGTGCTTTATTTCAGCTTCCCGGGGTGACCAGTTATGTTTATGACGCGAATGGAAATAAGCTATAGCCAAAAATCGCTACCAATAGAGTTTATAATACTTGTTCTATACCGATTTAGATGCAGAGAAAAACACTAATCATGATTTCTCATAATTAGTGTTTTATTGAACAAGCTTCATGTAATTTATATAGGGTTCTAAAAAAACAACTGCTTTTTCTTCATCCTTTTTTTTCAGCTTGGGCCATAGTGAAAGATAGTTTGACAAAAACACGCCGTTCTGCTTTACAGAAATCGAGGTGTCATCCCTCCAGAGATATAGATGGAGGTTTCGGCAATAGTAGCCAGGTAATTTTGAAACCTGCTGTCCACTCATTTCGCTTCAAAGTGTGCAATAAATAATCTGCAAACTATCCACTTGACTGATTTTAAGTGCATTAGATGGATTTCTGTTAGAGTCTGAACTCTTGGTGGTAATTCTGATTTTAAGAGCGTAGTGAAGCGCTAATGGTCAGAATTTTTGATTGAGAAAGGTTTTGTGTAGAGCGAGTGAGATGAGGGGCTGAGAATGTTACTTTACGCCGATGGATCTGCCTGGATACGGAGCATACCCCATCCAAAAACTACGGCTGCTGTCTGGCAAAATTAAAGTGGACACTTTGGTCTGAAAAGGACTGAACACTATTGCCGGAATCTCCAATCTAAGAGGCAAAGTAGGCAATCTGGTTAGTTACACACTAAACGGGAAAAACGTAGTTCGCGAATTAGGAGAAACGACAAAGCCTCCTACCAAACCAAAGCTTGCGAATTATCAGAAAATGGCAGTAGTAAATGCTTTCTTAAAACCTATTCTGCCTTTCATCAAACTGGGCTTTGCATTTGCAGTACAAGGCACAGACCGCAACCAGCACAATGAAGCAGTTTCCTATAACAAGCGGTTTGCCTTGCAGGGTGAGTATCCGAATATAGCAATGGATTACAGCAAGGCACTGCTAAGCAAAGGCGATTTGCCTCCTGCCTTATCACCAGCAATTAACAAACTTCCAAATGGCATTGAATTTACATGGCAGGTGCCTGCGGATATGGACTACGCTGACCTGTGCAATAGGGCTATGCTTCTCCTCTATTTCCCCGAAAGCAAAACTGCCATATTTGATTTAAGCGGAGCAAGGAGAAGCGAGCTTAGAGACTTCTTCCCTTTAGCTTCAGAGCTACTGGAACAGACCATACATGCCTACATTGCTTTTGTAGGAGATGACAGGTTGAGTGTAAGTGATAGCGTATGGGTAGGAAGTATTAACCAATAAAGCATAACCTTCTTACAACACAGCAGTTAATCCTTCAGGCAAGACCAGCAAAGGAATCTTCACGCTTCCTGCCTGCTTCTTGGTAAAACTACCCCTGATCAACTTGTCCATAAAACTGTGTGGCCGGTGTACCATCACCAGTATATCTATCCAGCCATGTTCACTAAGCCATTGCAACCCGTCATTCACATTAGCACTGCTGATTTCCCGGTAATAGATCTTATCATAGTTGATCTTACAGGTTACCTCATTTAAAAATCGATCTGCCTTTTTAGCATCGTAATGCTTCGGATCATGATCAACATGTACCACCACCAGCTCGGCATTAAAATGACGTGCAAAGCCAACTAGTGTATGAATGATTTCGATGTCCCGTTTATCCAGATCAGTAGCAAAAGCAATTTTTTTGACCTCTTTAAATTCACACCCTCCGGGAATCAGCAGTATGGGAGATGTACTATTTTCGATCAAAGACCTGCTTACGCTACCGGTAAAGAACTTCGTGATTGCTCCTGCACCAGACATCCCCATCACCACAAGCCCAGCATGCTCTTCTTTCACCAGCCGGTTTATCAATTCAACCGCCCCGCCCGGCTCTGCCGTATGCTCCACCACCGGCTTAAAGGTATTTGGAAAATTCAGCTCCCTGCTTTCCTGCATCAGGTCTTTAGCTAAGACATCCAGTTCTTCTGAAACATCCTTAAATATAGACTCATAGTTGTACAAAGGCCAGACAACCTGTCCGGCAACAGTTGCATCAACCGGTACCATAAAAGCATGGCAAAGCTTAATATTCGATTTCAGGTATTTGGCAATATGCAATGCATATTTAGCTGCATCACCTGCCGGCTTAGAAAAATCTGTTGGAACTACGATGGTCTTCATGACTCAGTTATTTGATAATCAACTAAATGACTGACATAAAGTTCGGGATTTTTATCCGCTCAAATAATGACAGCGATCACTTAAACCGCTGACCATAAACATAAAAACCTAGTAAGGATTAAGGAAAAACCTTCAACTCATCATCAAAAGAAGCCCAAACCATATAAGGGTGAGAGTCCGTATGGTAGACTTCGCCTGTTGCGGATATCCCTATTACCCCGGCAAAGCCATCAAAGGATTTTAACTCTGTAAATGATTTATCGCAGGCGTCTTTCAAAGTAAAGCCATCGGTTACGCGGGTTACTATCTTGGCAGCAAGGGCGACATTGACAATATCTTCCCCTACGCCTGTACAGGAAATCCCTGCATGTTGATTTGCAAAATTACCCGCTACGGTTGCTGAATCGCTTACGCGGCAGGGAATCTCAAATCCTTTGCCGCCTGTTGACGTGGCCGCAGCGATATTTCCGTCGGCATCAAGCGCCACACAACCCACTGTTCCTTTACGCTCCTGCTGGTTGAGCTTGGCTTCATATTCTAGCTGTCGCTGGGGTGTAATCGGATTGAAATAGCTGAAGCCATTTTTCGAAGCAAAGGCAGATGCACCCTCTCCACTCAACACACGGTCTTCATAGTCCAGGAGTTTTCGTCCTACCTGGATTGGATTCTTGATGTCTTCTATATTGATCACACCGCTAAAACGCTGTGTTTTTCCATCCATAAGAGAGGCACTTAACCGGACTTTACCATCGCTCTGGATCTGCGAACCTAAACCTGCGTTGAACAGTTCGTCATCTTCCAGCAGAGAAACAGCATATACTACAGTGTCTAGTGCGGTATGGGTTTTCAGGAAATCATGGGCCTGTTTAACAATCGATGATAAGGCATCCTGCTTGGCTTTCTTCGTTTCCTGGTTGGTGGCTGATTCACTAAAAAAGCCGCCATGAATGATCACCTTCATATTAATCTAATGAAACTACTTTGGGATGATGAATGGTCAGTTGATGTGCATTAAGATCATAAGTATCTCCGTCGCACATGACGTGTACCACCATATTTTTAATGGAAACGGGCTGACCCATTTCTACATCGGTCAGGTTGGTATCTGCCATATGACGGCCGTCTACCAGGATCACCATACCGCTTCCTATAGCCTCCATAACGTTGCCGCCAGAGATATAAAGTCCGGTATCTTCACCCAGTCCGATGCCTAAAATACCGGGATTACTGGCCACGGCGTAAAGCAACCTGCCAATTCTTCCGCGCTGTACAAAATGTGTATCTACAATAACGCCATCTATAAAACCCAATCCGCCGGTGATCTTCACTTCGCCTTTTAGCAAGGCATCTTTACTACTGCCCTGGTAGATCATATTTTTAGAGCTTGCCGCAGCTCCTGCTGAGGTTCCTGCAATAACAATCTCTTCATTTGTATATTTATCCAGCAGGATCTGATTAAAAGCTGTTCCGCCAAATATAGATGACAGGCGGAGCTGATCTCCTCCTGTAAAAATCACTACATCGGCTGCTTTTACACGCTCACAGTTTTCAACTGCATTGGCCTGTTCACGGTTACTGATGTTCAACACACCTACATCATGAACATCCAGCTGAGCAAATGCCTTGATGTACTCTTCTCCTACTTTTTCGGGTATGAGTGAAGCTGTAGTAATGATTTCAAAACGTGACTTGGTATCCTTAACTGATTCAACCGTAATTTTCTTTAAAATACCCCTTTCAAAAAAGTTCATATTTTGAGGCAACCCGAACTGTGTTTCCGTAAAACTTCCGGTATTTATTGCACCCCCTATAATAATTAATTTACCCCTCGGAGCCATTTTAAGTGTTTACATTTTCAATAATTTCAAACTTAGATAAACTGCCTAGCAATCACGAACATTTTTTTAAAAACTTATCCATGATTCCGGGCTTATTAACAATATCATCATCTAAACTTTAACATTAAATTACCTTGCTGAAATATATTCACAACATCTCAATTATTTTTTATACTTTAATATCTCCAACCAACGAAAGTAATCCGAGCTTAATAATTAAAAAACAAATTGATGCTAATTTGAGTTAAGGAACTCACAATGACATGAGCATGAGGTTCATGCCGTGCTTTGCCGGCGATGGGGAAAAATTAAAAAACTAACGAAAAAAGATATATTATTTATGAAAATATTAGGCATACAGGTGCTGCGTGGACCAAATATCTGGTCCATAAACAGAAAAAAACTGATCCAGATGAGGCTCGACCTCGAAGAAATGGAGCAGAACCCTACCAACCTGATTGATGGTTTCAGAGAAAGGATCGAAAAACTGATCCCTTCCCTGCACTCACACAGATGCTCAAAAGGTGAACCCGGAGGCTTTTTGGCCAGGGTAGAAGAAGGTACCTGGATGGGGCATGTCATTGAACACATTGCACTGGAAATACAGACACTTGCAGGCATGGATACCGGATTTGGAAGAACGCGCCAGACCAAGACCGATGGGATATATAATGTGGTATTTAGCTACATAGAGGAGAAAGCCGGAGCATATGCTGCTGAAGCTTCTGTCAGGATTGCCGAGGCACTGATCAATAATGAAGAGTACGACCTGGAAGGTGATATTCAGCGCATGCGTGAACTGAGAGAAATGGAAAGGCTTGGGCCAAGCACAGGTTCTATCGTTGATGAGGCCATTTCAAGGGATATCCCCTGGATCAGGCTCAACAAAAGTTCACTGGTACAACTGGGCTATGGCAAGAACCAGGTTCGTTTCCGGGCGACTATGACCGAGAAGACCAACTCTATCGCTGTTGACATTGCTGGCAACAAAGATGAAACCAAAAGGCTGCTGCAGGACTCGGCCATTCCTGTTGCCAAAGGCGTAACTATAGCTGATATTGCCGATCTGCCTGATGCCATCAAAAAAGTGGGCTACCCACTGGTGTTCAAGCCGCTCGACGGCAATCATGGCCGGGGCGCCTCCATCAATGTGAAAACTGACGAAGCAGCTGCCGCAGCGTTTGAGTATGCGAAACAATATTCGAGGAAAATCATCATCGAGAAATTCATTACGGGATATGATTTCAGGGTGCTGGTCATAGACCATAAAATGGTAGCCGCAGCTTTGCGTGTACCTGCGCATGTAACCGGAAATGGCCAGCAAACCGTACAGGAACTCATCAACAAAGAAAATGAAGATCCGAGACGTGGCTACGGACATGAAAATGTGCTGACCGAAATTACCGTTGACCGTGACACACTTGACCTGCTGGATAAAAAACAATATACACTGGAATCTGTCCCGCCAAATGGTGAGATCGTATACCTGAAATCCACAGCTAATTTAAGCACAGGCGGAACCTCTATAGATGTGACCGACCTGGTACATCCACAAAATGTATTCATCTGCGAGCGCATCTCCAGGGTAATTGGTCTGGACATCTGCGGCATCGACATCATGGCGGAAAACCTGACCCAGCCATTGCCGGAAAACGGTGGTGTGGTACTGGAAGTAAACGCTGCTCCGGGATTCCGTATGCACCTCGCACCAAGCGAAGGTCTGCCAAGAAACGTAGCCGCCCCGGTGATAGACATGCTTTATCCTCCGGGAAAATCGGCCAGGATACCAATCATCGCGGTAACTGGTACCAATGGAAAAACAACCACGACAAGACTGATTGCTCACATTGTAAAAAGCAATGGCACAAGGGTTGGATTTACCACTTCTGATGGCATCTACGTACAGAATACCAAGCTGATGAAAGGTGATACTACGGGACCCGTTAGTGCAGAGTTTATATTGAGGGATCCGACAGTCGAATTTGCTGTGCTGGAAACCGCACGTGGCGGCATCCTCAGGGCTGGCTTGGGTTTCAACAAGTGTGACATCGGCATCGTGACCAACATACAGGAAGACCACCTGGGCATTTCCGACATCAATACTTTGGATGACCTGACTAAAGTGAAGGCGGTGATCATAGGTGCGGTGAAAAGAAGCGGTTGGGGCGTATTGAATGCAGATAATAAATACTGCATTAAAATAGCCAACAATGCCGATTGCAACATTGCTTATTTCAGCATGGATGAAAAAAACCCGGTAATTATAGAGCATTGCAAAAAAGGCGGTATGGCGGCTGTATATGAGAACGGCTATATCACCATCAAAAAAGGCGACTGGAAAATCCGGGTAGAAAAAGTAACCCATATTCCGCTGACCTTTGGAGGTAGTGTAGATTTTATGATCCAAAATGTACTGGCCGCTACTTTGGCCACCTTCTTATGGGGCTATAAAATTGAGGACATCCGCATGTCGCTGGAAACGTTCATCCCTTCAGCTGCTCAGACACCGGGAAGAATGAATACGTTCAAATTCAAGGAGTTTAAAGTGCTGGTTGATTTTGCACACAATCCTGATGGCTTTAACGGTATCAAGAATTACCTGCAGTCTATAGAAGCCACGGAACATATTGGGGTGATCTCGGCAACAGGTGATAGGCGGGATAGTGACATTCTTGAAACAGCACGCATTGCGGCGCAGATGTTTGATAAAATCATCATCTGCCAGGAGAAATACCTGCGCGGGCGTAAACAGCAAGACCTGATAGACCTGCTGCTACAGGGGATTCAGGAAGTAAAGCCTGACATGGAGATCATCATCAATAACAATGGTGATGACTGTTTGAAATACCTTATGGCAACTGCAAAATCTGGGTCTTATATTACCATTTTAAGTGATACCATTGACAATGCCATCGGCAAGGTATCAGAATATCTGGATAAAGAATTTGGCGTGTAATTAGAAGTTTTCAAGCTTCATATAACCTAAATGGATTTCATCCGCAGGCAGTGCTTCGGCAGGACTAATGTGTAACTGATACTTACCCTTTAGTTCTGCTGAAAGTATGTCATTAATCTCAAATACGTCATCTACATCAACGCCATATTTATCATCAATATGTGATGATGCTCCTTCAAAACCATAATGCTTGTAAAAGGCTGTTTGTTTAGCTTGCCGGATTGCATCTGCCTTCGTGGCTGAGACAACCAGCATTTTATAATGCAGTTCATCAAACTCGCCTTGTTTATAACCACCAAGGTTAAGGAAAAACAGCCGCAAAGAACTATCAGCTATCTGTTCTTCCCGCGACCTGATTTCTATCCTGAAATCGTCAACAGCATTTACCTCCCGCCAGGCATCCAGATGGATCTTGCCCCCGGCCTCAGGCCAGAAATCGATAATCTCCTGCTTTAGATCTCCTATTTTAGTGCCAATACCAAAGAAAATGTCGTGCTGTTCTGTATGTCGTCCTGTGGGTGTACAGCCCAGCATCATCATGAATAATTTAGGAGTGCTCATCTAGTAAAAATAGATTAAAACATTTAAAAAAGCTGGCTTGTTATTCTTAAAAATATGCCTGCGATGATAGCCTTAAACCAAACCCCTCCTGATGGCGGAATAGTATATGCAGAAACCAACATGAGTCAGCTCTTTCCGGAACCATTGAATGCCATTACTTCCTGCTTTTTTCTTGCAATAGCCCTTTACTGGACTGTCAGGTTATGGGGTAGTTATAAAGAGCATGTGTTTTTAAGTATCGCATTGGTATTACTGTATATCGGAGGTATTGGAGGAACAGTATACCATGGTCTTCGCCAATGGAGTGTTTTTATCATGATGGACTGGCTACCCATCATGTTACTCTGTGTTTCAGCAGGTATCTATTTCTTATCTAAGCTGATCCGATGGTACTTTGCCTTACTGATCGTGATAGTATATGTATTCGCACAGTTCTTTTTAAGAAATATTTTGATAAACACAGACCCGCATTTGTTCATTAATATCAACTATGCCATGATGGCGACACTGGTGCTTGGCCCTGTCGTGGCTTACCTGATTCATACCAATTGGATGCATGGCAGGTGGGTAGGTTTTGCACTGTTGTCATTCATCCTGGCACTTACTTTCCGCATTGCTGATAAATGGCTATGGGTTGATTTTGGCACACACTTTCTCTGGCACACCTTCGGCGCAATAGCATCATTCTGTATGTTCAACTATATTTACCTGTCCAATCAGCAAAAATCGGCACTTTCCAGTCAGCAAAAAGCCGTTGTCTATTAGGACACCGGCTTTAATTCTTGTATGAGTTGTTTGCAACGCTCTTCTATCTCCAGAAAAACAGGCTCGAACAACCTGTCATCAAAATAAGGATCTGTTACCTCGTTTTCTTCTGTAAGGAAGAGCTTTACTTTTTTACGTTGTTCATGATCATCCGCAAGCCTCAAAACATCTCTCAGGTTGTTCTGATCCATTACAAGTATATAATCATAAGCACCAAACATCTGCTTATTGAAATGCCTGGCTCTTTGCTTAGAAATGTCATAGCCAAAGTTCCTGGCTACAGCAATACTCCGTTTATCTGCCGGCTGATTTACATGCCAGTCGCCAGTGCCCGCCGAAGCGATGTGCCAGTCAAGACCTTCCTCGTCAACCAAATGACGCATAATACCTTCGGCCAAAGGTGACCTGCAGATATTACCCAGACATACCATTAAAATCTTCATTATTTATAAATGTCATTTAGAATGTTAGCCAGACAAACACCTCCCTTTAGCAACTGCTCATTTAACAGGTTTACAAAATCAAAATTATATTTATAACTCAGTTTATCTTCAGGTTTGGTATTTGCATAAATTCTGTTGCAGGCCTGGTAAGAACCGTACACAAAATCCTTTAAGGAATTGTTCTTCCAGGTGCTCAATTGCTGAGGGCTCGGAAAATTAATGGCCGCAACATATTCGGTGTAGCTAAGCTGCTGATACTCGATAAGTGACTCGTCCCATACCCTGTGCAGGTTTGATTTTTCACCAAACCAGGTCACGAATACTTTATTGCCGCCCAGGTCTTCTTTACGTGCAGTGTGCATAGGCTGATTTAAATCGCCCACCAGGTGCACCAATAAACGCATGGCCAGTATTTTCTGATCAGTGGTACTTTGTTTATTCTTCAATACAGAGATCATCTCTATGGTTTTGTTGTACACATTGGCCTCTTTATCCGAATCCAAAAAGCTAAACACTCCTTGTTGATCCAATCCGCCAGGCAGGTTTACGAAATGCCAGTTGTACAAATAGTTATATGCAGGGTCAGATTTGATAAAGTCGCCCCAGTTACTTGCCATAGCCAGACTTTCATTTCCCAATATTCCTTTCACTCCCTTACGCGCTTTGGCGCTCAGGTGGCTTTCGGCAATTTGCCCTACTATCCGATGGCCCAGCATACCCCATGCGCTTGCATTTAAAGGCATATAGGCAATGGCTGCAACCGCTATTACTTTAATGGTTTTACTGATCGAAAATTTGTTCATCTTATGACTTATTTATAGTGCTTTAGGAATGCAGGTGATCGCCTGCTTTAATGTGAGTTTTAGCTCACGCTGATTTTCTATACTTTCAAATACCATCTGATCTGGCTCAGCTGATATGATTTTGAAACTTTTGATGTATTGTCCAATCTGATAACAGCCGGAGATCTTTTGCTTGTAGTTGGCCTTGGTATAGGTGCCCAGCAAAAAAAGGGTATCTGACCTGACCTGATAGGTGCCTTTTGCATATTCCTTCCAGACACCGTTATTGAAACAGGAATCAGAATAGTAGTTTGCCTTTGAATGTGTCACCATGTCCACATAAAAAGAATCGCAGGTAAACTTGAAATTATGAAGTGTATAACTCAACAATTTCTCTGCATGCACTACACTATCCTGATTCCAGATACCCTGTAAAAACCCTTCCCCTTTGCCCTGAACGTCCGGCAATCTTCTGCAGGAAGCAGCCAGAACAACAACAAACAAAAGGAAACACAGGACTCTAAACATACGGGGTATTTTAATGATTGATTACTTTAAGCTACCCACCATATCTTCCGGACGAACCCACTCATCAAACTGTTCGGCTGTCAGCAAACCAAGTTCGACAGAAGCTTCCTTCAGCGTTTTATTTTCTTTATGTGCTTTCTTAGCAATCTTAGCTGCATTTTCATAACCCACATGCGGGTTCAACGCTGTAACCAGCATCAGTGAATTTTGCAGATGTTTCTTAATCTCAGGCAGATTAGGAAGAATACCGACTGCGCATTTATCATTAAATGACACACATGCATCTCCGATCAGCCTTCCTGATTGCAAAACAGCTGCAGCCATTACCGGCTTAAATACGTTTAGTTCAAAGTGACCATTGCTGCCACCTATACTCACAGTAACATCATTACCCATTACCTGCGCACATACCATAGTCATTGCTTCCGGCTGAGTAGGGTTTACTTTACCCGGCATGATTGACGATCCCGGCTCATTGTCAGGAATAATGATCTCTCCGATACCGCAACGTGGACCAGAACTCAACATCCTCACGTCATTCGCGATCTTCATCAACGAAACAGCCGTACGTTTGTAAGCTCCGGAAAGTTCTACCATCGCATCATGTGCTGCCAAAGCTTCGAATTTATTAGGGGCAGTTACAAATGGAAGGCCTGTCAGCTCAGCTATCTTCTGCGCTACCAGCACGTCATATCCCTTAGGAGTGTTCAGTCCGGTACCTACCGCTGTACCACCCAAAGCCAATTCGCTGATCATGACCAACGCATTTTTTACTGCTCTGATGCTATTGTCTATTTGCTGAACATAACCGGAGAATTCCTGTCCGAGTGTCAAAGGAGTCGCATCCATGAAATGGGTACGGCCGGTTTTAACGATATCCTTGAATTCTACCGCTTTTTCATGCAGTGTATTGCGTAGTTTTTCCAATCCCGGGATCGTAACCTCTACTGCTTGTTTGTATGCCGCGATGTGCATGGCAGTCGGGTAAGTATCGTTTGAAGACTGTGATTTATTTACATCATCATTTGGATGAAGGATTTTCTGGTCATCACTTAGCTGTCCACCATTCAGAACATGAGCACGATTGGCGATAACTTCGTTACCGTTCATATTGCTCTGCGTACCCGAACCTGTTTGCCAGATCACCAATGGAAACTGGTCATCCAGACTTCCAGCGATTACTTCATCACAGGCTTTAGCAATCAATTCTGCTTTTTCTGCAGACAACACGCCCAGCTCTGTATTTGCCAGGGCAGCCGCTTTTTTCAGGTAACCAAAAGCATGTATGATTTCCTTTGGCATAGAAGCCTCGGGGCCAATTTTAAAGTTATTTCTTGAACGTTCAGTTTGAGCACCCCAATATTTATCAGCAGGCACCTGTACTTCACCCATCGTATCGTGTTCGATTCTAAAATTCATAGTGTTCTAAGTTTATATGTGCAAACTTAAGATTTTTATAGTTTTTAATGATGTGTTTATTGTCAGATGTTGAATACAGGGAGAGAAATTCTGCTTATTTTGGCAGAAAGTTTAGGATCTGATGAGCTTGTTGGCACCACTGTAAAAATGGATAAGAACTATCCGGATTTGAATACTATTTCAATCCGGCAAAATACTGGCCTGTTTTGGCACTTTACTGTTTGGCCTTTTTTATAATCTAAGCCTTAACATAGTTTTGAGCTTCTAAATTAATCTAAAAATGATGATAAAAAACGAAATTGCAGCCATGTTTGGTCTTGCTGAACTGATGATACTAGCGATCGGGGGAACATTTTTAATCCTGGTCATAACCGCATTGGTTTTATTGATCCGGTACTTGAAGAAAAAGAATGCTGGTTATAAAAAGGAGGATTTCAGATGATTCTAGCTATGATGGGCGGCCCGGAGATTATTCTTATAATAATTTCTCTCATATTTATGATAGTATTCATATCAATAATAGCCTTAGTCATTATGTTTCTCTACAAAAGAGTCTTTCAATCCAGTGACAAGCAACAGAAAGAAGTTGAAAAAATGAAATTGACTACTGTCAGGTCACAGCTCAATCCTCATTTTATGTTCAATGCCCTTGCCGGTATCCAGAACCTGATGAACAAGAATGACATCGACAATGCCAACCGTTATCTTGGAAAATTTGCACGTCTGACCCGTAATGTACTGGAAGCGAAAGAACAGATCAGCATAGCAGAAGAAATGCGCCTGCTCGACGATTACCTTCAAATGGAGCAGTTGAGATTTGGATTTACTTTCCAGATTGATGCGGAATATACGCTGGATACTGAGAATATTGAAATCCCGTCGATGCTGCTCCAGCCTTTTGCAGAAAATGCCGTGAAACATGGAATTGCCAATTTAAAGGAGCCGGGAAATATCATGCTCAAATTTTCAAGTAAAGGCAACGACCTTACCCTCGCCATCTTTGATAACGGGCATGGTTTCAAGGCAAACAGTAAGAGTGAAGGTCATGGCATAAAACTCATGCGGAGCCGCATCGCTTTATTCAATTCTATCAATAAACACACCAAGATGATGATGAATATAAACAGCGGATATGAGGGAACTACCATTGTCATTACTTTAACCAACTGGCTGTAAGATGATGAAAGCGATTTTAGTAGACGATGAACCTGCGAATCTGGAAAACCTCAGCGCACTGATTAAAAAACATTGCAGTCAGATAGAGATTGTTGCCGTGGAAAAGGATGTAGCGCAAGCCGCCATCTCTGTTAAAAATCATCGGCCGGATCTGCTTTTCCTCGACATACAAATGGGAACACATACCGGTTTTGATCTGCTTAATTTATTGCCCGACAAATCCTTCGAAATCATATTCGTAACAGCCTACGACCACTATGGCATCCAGGCGGTAAAATTCGCCGCACTGGACTACCTGCTCAAACCGGTCGACATAGATGAACTGGTTACTGCAGTTGGCAAAGCCGAGCAGAAGATCCGGGAAAAAAAACAGAACCAGCAACTGGACTTTCTGCTAAACCTGATAAAAAAAGGGGATAGCGCTCCCCCAAAAATAGCGCTTCCCCAACTTCAGGAAATCAGGTATGTACAGGTCAGTGACATCATCCGCTGCGAAGCCGATAATACCTACACCAACTTTTTCCTTTCTTCAGGAGAAAAGATCATGGTTTCCAAACCATTAAAAGAATATGCCGACATGCTGCAGCCACATGGATTTATCCGCAGTCACCAATCGCACCTGGTAAATCCAGCCTTCGTAAAAAGCTGGCTCAAAGAGGATGGCGGTACCCTCTTGTTAACAGAGGGTTACAAAATACCGGTATCAAAACCCAACCGTGAACGCGTAAAAAACCTACTCAACAAGTAGGAAACCTTACAATGTTTAAAACTCTTTTACGTTTAAAGGGTTAAAAATCCTTAATTTTCGACTTTTTAAACTGTACACACACAATTCATGAATTATCGTAATATCCTTGCTGCGGCCGCAATGGCCACTTTTTTATTTACAGCCTGTTCAAGTTCAGAAAAAAGCGCAACATTAAAGGAACCAAGTAAAGAGCGTACCGCAGATGATGATAAAGCCGATAGCCTGCTTTTAGCTTATAATCCCGCAAAAGGAGACAAATGGATTGCTGATTTTGTGTATAACCTGCACAAAAAATATGGTTTCAACGGGAACATGCTTGTCGCTAAAGATGGCAAGATCTTGTATGAAAAAGCAATTGGCTGGGCAGATTACCTGCATCGTGACAGCTTAAAAATCAACTCGGAATTTGAGCTTGCATCCGTGACTAAAACGTTTACCGGAACTGCCATTATGCAACTGGTAGAACAAGGTAAACTCTCATTGGATGATGACGTAAAAAAGTTTTACCCTAATTTTCCGTACGATGGAATTAAAGTAAAACTGCTGCTTTCACACCGCAGCGGAATGATGAACTATGTATATTTCATCGACGACATCTGGCGTAAGGAAAAGCGCGACATGAAAAAAGGAGTGTCCAATCAGGATGTGATGCAGGTCATCGCAGAGAAAAAGCCAAACCCTTATGCCAAACCGGATAACCGTTTTCACTACAACAACTCCAATTATATGGTGCTGGCTGCAATCATAGAGAAAGTGACAGGTAAGCCTTATGCCGATTACATGATGGAAAATATCTTTAAGCCGGCCGGAATGAAAAATACGCATGTTTACTCTACTACGGTATACCCAAAAATACCTGTTGATGTGGTTGGTCACGACCGTACATGGAGGTATTCCGTGGCGCAAAACTTCCTGGATGGTCCTGTAGGTGATAAAGGGATTTACAGTACACTACATGATCTTGTTTTGTTCGATAAGTCTTTGAAAAATGGCAGATTATTGAAAAAAGCAAGCCTCGATTCAGCCTACAAGGGTCGCAATAAAGCGATCAATGGTCATTTTAACTATGGCTACGGCTGGAGAATATTTGACGGTGATAACGGAAGAAAAGTTGTTTACCACACTGGCTGGTGGCATGGCTTCAGGCATATTTATGTCCGCGATGTAGAAAAGAATATTGTCATCATATTCCTCGGCAACCTGACCAATGGAAGTCTGCTGCACCTTGATGAATTATACAAACACATGAAAGTTCCGGTAATCCGCAAGGGTGCTTATTCAGGTTCAGGTTCTCTTCCGGGGAGCGACGAGGATTAAGAAATTTTATCAAAGGCTATACCTCTGCTTCTTTTAGTGAGGTATGTCCTTAGTAAGCTATTATTAGGATCTTCCAGCATAGGGTCTCCCTTTAGGATTTCTATTACCGTAGACCTTGCTTCTTGTAAAATAAGTTGATCTGTTGCCAAATCCGCGAGCTTTAAATCCAGGACTCCGCTTTGCTGTGTACCAGATATATCACCCGGACCACGCAGCTTCAGGTCTATTTCTGATATCTCGAAACCATTATTGGTTTTAACCATCGTTTCCAAACGCAGCTTACCGTCCTTACTCAGTTTATTGCCAGACATCAGGATACAGAATGATTGCTCCGCACCACGGCCTACCCTGCCCCGCAGCTGGTGCAACTGGGACAACCCAAAGCGCTCTGCATTTTCAATGATCATCACCGAAGCATTAGGAACATTTACACCAACCTCTATCACAGTAGTAGCCACCATAATCTGGTTTTGACCTGCTATAAACCGCTGCATTTCATACTGCTTATCCGCATTGGGCATTTTGCCATGGACAATACTGATCTGATAGTCGGGAAGTGGAAACTGGTACCTCATCTGTTCTATCCCTGCCTCCAGGTGCAACAGGTCTAATTTTTCGCTTTCCTTAATCAGCGGATAAACGATATAGATTTGTCTGCCTTTAGCGATTTCCTGCTTCATGAACCCAAACATCCGCAGCCGCTGCCCTTCATATAAGTGCCGCGTATCAATGGGCTTTCTTCCTGCCGGCAATTCGTCTATGATGGAGACATCCAGATCTCCATATAAAGTCATGGCTAAAGTACGGGGGATAGGGGTAGCAGTCATCACCAGAATATGTGGGGGGATTACATTCTTCCTCCATAATTTAGCCCGCTGCTCGACGCCAAAACGATGCTGCTCATCTATTACAACAAGCCCCAAATTCTTAAACACAACTTTATCTTCTATCAGTGCATGGGTACCAACCAGGATATCAATTTCCCCTGCTTCCAGTGCTGCGTGCAGCTGCGTTCTTTGCTTTTTTGTTGAGCTACCGGTTAAGATCGCTACGCGAACCAAACCATCTTTCAATAATGAAGCGATGGACTCATAGTGCTGTCGTGCTAATATCTCCGTAGGAGCCATCATACAGGCCTGGAATCCATTATCATTGGCCAGCAGCATACTCATCAGGGCGACCACTGTTTTGCCGCTCCCAACGTCTCCCTGAACCAAACGGTTCATTTGAATTCCCCGCTGTGTATCGAGGCGTATTTCCTTGATCACCCGCTTTTGGGCATTGGTCAGTTCAAATGGAAGTATTTCTTTATAAAATGTATTTACCTTGTCACCCACAGCACCAAAAGCGTGCCCTTTAAAACGCAACTCTCTTTGCTGCTTGGTATGTAATAGCTGTAATTGAATAAAAAACAACTCTTCAAACTTCAGCCTTCTTTCAGCACTTTTTAAAGCTTTCACATCCCTCGGGAAATGGATATTTAGAAGCGCCTCTCTTTTGGATATCATATGATATTTTTCCAGAACATGCAGAGGCAGACTTTCCCTTACTTCCTTAATATGCTGTTCAATGAGCTGGGTCTGGAGTTTCTGTATTCCTTTACTGTCCAGAAAAAACTTCTTGAGTTTTTCAGTGGAATGATATACAGGCTGCAGTCTCAGATTGCCGGTTATAGTCGCTGGCCGTGGGTAATTCTCCAGTTCCGGATGAGAAATACTAAACGAACCATTAAATACCACAGGCTTGCCAAACACAATGTAGACTTTCCCTTTGCTCAAATTCTCATCTACCCATTTCAAACTCTGGAACCAGACCAGTTCTATGGTACCAGTCTCATCTGTCAGTCTGGCAACCAGTCTTTTCTTATGCTTCTCACCAATAATCTCTTTGCTGGTTATCCTGCCAAGAATCTGAACGTATGGCAGATCGGGATCAAGTTCGTTGATCTTATAAAACCTCGTCCGGTCAATATACCTGAAAGGGTAGTAATTCAATAAATGATCGTAGGTGAAAATACCCAGCTCTTTTTGAAACAGCTCAGCACGCTTAGGACCTACGCCCTTAAGAAATTCTATAGTCGTATCTAAAGTAGCAGCAAACAAGGTTTAAACAGTTTTTCTCCTAAAGTTAAACATATCTTTGATGATGCCCCAATTAAACACGAATACCGAAACCAATAGCAGCAGGTAAGCAAACAGTTTATGCGTATCTATATGTTCATTGAAATACAGTATTGCCACAGCAAACGCAATGATAGGATTAATATAAATGATAATCCCCAATGTCGATGAAGGGATACCAATCAGGGCATAAAGGCTTAGAAAAAGGGGGATGATTGTAAACACAACAGCAACAACGGAAATGTTGCCCCAGAACCACAAGCTTGTAGGAAAGTCCTCATGCTTGGATAAATAAAAAGGTAACATCAGCAATACTGCTACCCCTATCTGAACTGCCAGGACATTTAACTTATCCATGTTTTGCATTTTGCGCTGCAGGATCAAATAAAATGCATACAGCAGGGCAATTATTACCGACCAGGCGACTTCTATTAAAGAACCGGTAGCCAATAGCAATATACTCAGCAAAGCAATCCCAAGCGAGATGAGCTTTAACTGAGATAGCTCCTCTTTCAACAGCACAAAACCACCAAAAGCGGTTAACAATGGACAAACCATATATGCAAATGCCGCAGATTGCAAACTGACATTATTCACTGCATAAATGTAGGTGTACCAGTTTAAGGTTAAGAAAACAGTAGAGGCTGCAATTTGTAACCCAATAGTTCGTCTTTGCTTTTTGGTCACACCCATTAAGTACTGAATATCTGCCTTTAATTGTTTTCTTCTAAAAAGGAGAATTGCAATCCAGATAAATACCAGTGAAGTAAATATCCTGTAATATAAAATCTCTTCTGAAGGAAACGCCTTAAGATTTCTCAGGGGTATTGAAAAAAAACCCCATATGGCAAATGACAGTATGCCAGCAAAAAAATACCTCAGATTAGATTTAGGCACAGCCTTATCCTTTATAGGCTGTCATGGATATTTCCACATTAACACCTTTAGGAAGACCTTTAACTGCTACGGTTTCACGGGCAGGGAAATTGTGCTCGAAATAAGAACCATAGATTTCATTCACTTCCGCAAACAAATCCATATCTGAAAGAAAAATGGTCGTCTTAACAACGTCCTCAAACCCATAACCTGCTTCCAGTAAAACAGATTTGATATTCCTCATCACCTGATGTGTTTCTTCCGCAATTGAAGACTTAACGATTTCTCCATTAGCCGGATTTATCGCCACCTGGCCGGACATAAATAAAAAACCATTGGCAATTACTGCCTGGTTATAAGGCCCTATAGGAGCCGGTGCATTTGTAGTGTTTATTATTTTATTCATTTCAGTAAAATCCAATCAATTAACTTCCATATAATACCTGCAGCAAAGACAATAATGGCCGTTGCATTAATAATATGCATTATTTTAATATTAATATTGTTAGGCCTGTTAGGGTCTTTCTTTCTAAAAAAATACATGACACTACAAACTTAGATAAAATAGTCTTAATCTATTCAACTATTGACCTATGATGTGCAAATTTTCATCATTAAAATTCGTAAAATTAAGTTTATATATTTTCAAGGAGGAGAATGATTACAAGCATTATTTTGATATAGCAAATAACAATAGAAAACCTATCAAAAAACATCATAAAAAGAGAGGGCTCCAGTTATGGAGCCCTCTCTTAGTATTGTTGTTAGAAATTCTTAGTTTCTAGCTGATTCAACACGACGGTTTTGGATACGACCTTCTTCAGTATCGTTAGAAGCAATTGGGTTAGCTTCGCCATTACCTTTAGTTGCAACTTGACTAGCGTTAACTCCAGAGTTAACTAAGTAAGTTTTAACAGAGTTAGCTCTGTCTTTAGATAATTTCAAATTGTATGCAGCAGTACCTTCGCTTGAAGCGTAACCGTTAACAGTTACTTTACCACCGTTTTCACGCAATACTGAAGATAATTTATCTAAAGTAGGGTAAGCTTCAGTTTTCAAAACTGATGAGTTAAATTCAAATTGGATAGTTTCAAAACCAGTTAAGCTGCTTGTAGTAGCTGTAGTTGGCTCTGGAGCTTTAGGTAGAGGACATCCTGAACCATCAACTGCGGTACCAGCAGGAGTACCTGGGCATTTGTCAAATTGATCAGAAACACCGTCACCATCGCTATCTTTTTTCAAAGCCTCAACAGAAGCTTCAACAGCAGATACACGAGTTTTTAAAGCTTCAACTTCTTGACGTAATGAAGGATCTTTCAATTCATCATACATTAAAGCAAGTGGGTTAACCCAATCCAAGTTTGGTTTAGCTTTAGAACCTAATGAGAATTCTAAACCAGCATATCCGTAAGAGAATTTATCTTTAGAAGTAGCTTTAGCATAAACTCCATCAAAGTTATCTCCATCAATGAAGTGCATTGTATAACCTAAGTTAAATGACACACGGTCAGAAACTTTAAATTTGATACCAGCACCTACAGGGATGTAAGCTTCTTTGATGTATTTTTTGTCGCCATCATCACCTTTGTTCTCAGGAACATCAGCAACATCAGCACCGTTTAATGCAGTTCTGTAAGCAGCAACACCATAACCAGCAGTTACGAAGAAGTTAACAGAGTTTTCGCGACGTAAGAAGTCAACAGTTGCAACGTTAACAACACCTCTTAAGTCAGCTGAGTAAGCAAGTTCAGTTTCGAAAGAACTAACACCATTAACAACTCCGCTAGCGTTAGCATCTTTGTTAGTGCCAGAAACTTTTCCACGGAAAACATTACCTTCTAAGCCAAATGCATGACCTAATTGTTTTCTCAATGAGATACCATAACCTAAGTTTGGCTCCCAGTTAGTAAAGTCGTTTGATCCACCAGTTACAACAAATGGAGATAAAACACCACCGTTAACACCTAGAGACCAAGTTCTGTACTGGCTTCTCCCACCAAATACCTTGGCAGAAGACGAAGTCGCAGATTCTTGAGCATTAGCTAGAGACGTAGCTCCCATTAATGCAACAAAAGAAACTGCTAGACCCTTTTTTAAAGTAGAATAATTCATAATTTTCTTTTTTAAGGTTAAACAAATTTTAATTGTATGTTTTTTTTGTGTAGCAAAATTAAACAAATTTTTAATTTCTCAAAACACTTGTACAAACTCCGTTCCAAAGTTCGTAAATATCAATAATTAGCCATTTCAGGCTAAATTATTTTTTAGATATCCTGCAATATGTATCATAAAAAGGAATTTAACAAAAAAAGAATATAAAGTTGTACTAATGCGTTATACACAGAAGTCCTGTTTTTGAGACAATTTCAAAATGGATCAAATTGGTGAAAAGTGGGTATCCATCAAATCAGACAATCAATAAACCTGTAAATATTAAAATCCGGCAACTTCATCCCTTCACTTATATCAGCTCTCAGTTTCACTTTATCAATGTCCTGCATCCGATAATGAGCTATGATTCTAAATACTTTCTCTGCCATCAACAGAGCCTTCCGCTCATTGTCTGCCAAAACAGGCGACATCAGCCAATTGCAGAGTTCAACTATTCCTTCTTTTTTGTCCGCAACGGTTTTAAATACCGGTATATCCTGATGTTGCTGGTGTACCAGCTTGTGCAAATTATTAGCAAATGTATCCGCTCCTTCTCTGTCTGCTTTATTCACTACAAATCCCTGCGCGATTTCCATCAGTCCCGATTTAATGTTTTGAATCTCATCTCCGGATTCAGGAACCAGGACCACAACAGTCCTGTCAGCCAGGCCCGCTATCTCTACTTCAGACTGCCCAACTCCAACTGTCTCCACCAGAATCAGATCAAAAGGTGCTGACTTTAACAAATCTACAATCTCAATCGTTTTCGCTGAAATTCCACCCAAAGCACCCCTCGTTGCCAACGAGCGTATATAAATGGCGGGATTATTAAAATGCTGCGACATCCGGATCCTGTCGCCCAATAAAGATCCAAAATTAAATGGCGATGTAGGATCTACAGCCAGAATGGCAATTCTTTTTCCTTGTTCGGCTAGATGTTCTGCCACCGCATTTACGAGCGTGCTTTTTCCCGCCCCGGGAGGACCTGTAATCCCAATGACCGGAATGCTGTTGTTCACGGAAATCGAACGTAAGAGTTCGGCATAAGGCCTTATACCATTTTCAACTAACGTAATTGCCCTTGCTAAAGCAATAAAGCTTCCATCCTTTATTCCATTTATAAGAGAATCTTCGTATTGCATCAATTAAAATTATCTTTGCTACAAAGAAATAGAATTTAATTAATAAAACGGCGATAGATGCAAAAACGGATATTATTTGATTGTGAAAGACTTAAATACCCAAATACCGGCCTGTATACTTTTTGTGAAAGTCTGGGGAAAGCTCTTTTAAATAATGCCGAAAAAGACCAGCAGATTACAACCTATGTTCCTGCTAAAGCAAAGGGCATCTTTGGTTACAAAACTGATTATCTCGTACAAAAATCCTGGCACAAACTGTTTATCCCCGGAACTTCAAAATTTGACGTCTGGCATAGCAGCAATCAAGTGTCTCGCTATTACCCCTCCTCCGGAAACACCAAAATAGTGCTGACGATCCATGACCTAAACTTTCTCATAGAAAAACATGACAGACCAGCCAGAATAAAGAACCATCTGCTTCAAATCCAGCAGCGGATAAACAAAGCGTCTGCTATTGTCTGCATTTCAAACTTCGTTGCAGATCAGGTAAAAGAATACCTTGATGTAAAAAACAAAAACCTCTCGGTGATTTACAATGGCTGCACTATAAATGACTACACTGACTTTAACAACCCCGGATACCTCCCGTCAAAACCATTTCTGTTCAGCATCGGCACTATTTTACCAAAAAAGAATTTTCATGTGCTAACCGCACTGCTTAAAGAAAACGACTACGAACTCATCATCGCCGGCAATTTAAGTTCCCCTGATTATGTCAATAAAATCATCAAAGAAGCTGATCTGTTTGGCGTGAGAAACCGTGTCAAAATCATAGGTTCTATTTCGGATCAGGAGCGCTCCTGGTATTACAGAAATTGCAAAGCCTTCGTATTTCCATCTATAGCTGAAGGTTTCGGCCTTCCGGTAATAGAGGCGATGCATTATGGCAAACCCGTTTTTATATCCACTCACACTTCTCTACCCGAAATCGGGGCTGATGCAGCTTACTATTTTGAAAATTTTGAACCGGAAATCAT
Organism: Pedobacter frigoris; assembly: GCF_032678645.1. Taxonomy (GTDB): domain Bacteria; phylum Bacteroidota; class Bacteroidia; order Sphingobacteriales; family Sphingobacteriaceae; genus Pedobacter; species Pedobacter frigoris_A. The sequence continues at coordinate 52,492 of NZ_JAVTSP010000004.1, read as the reverse complement.
GCAATCTGCTTTAAAGAATGGGCTGGAAGATTACCAGACCAGCGATATGGCAGACAGAGCCAGACAAAGAGCGGCCCAATTCAACTGGGACGATACTGCCAGGGCATATCTTAAGCTCTATAAATCGATTACCAAATAGCACTCCAACTGCATTATTTTGTACATGCGGGTAATTACGTACCTTTGAAAAATTTAATTTTTTAATGAAAGACTATTTCAGATTATTATCATTTGCAAAGCCGATTGAAAAATTTGCGATCCCTTATGTAATTGCAACTTTACTTTACATATTATTTAATACACTAAACTTAGCTTTACTAGCACCGCTGCTAGACACCTTATTCAGCCATAAAACTGCGGCTATATCTGTCGGCGCAGTTGCTCCCGATGCGTCAAAACCTGTAGAACCCGCTGACTGGTGGGACATCATGGCCAAGTTCAGGGAAACAACGAACTATCTTCTTGGAACCTATGGTAAGCCAACAACCTTAAAGTTTGTATGCCTAACCATAGTCGCTTCTGTATTCCTGTCTAACATTTTCAGATATTTTTCCGGACGCATAATGGAAGACCTACGCGTTCATACCCTTTTAAACTTAAGAAAAACAGTATTCAATAATGTCATGAATCTTCACCTTGGCTATTTTAACAGTCAACGCAAAGGAGATATCATTTCAAAGGTGTCGTCTGATGTACAAGTCGTTCAGTTTACCGTGACAAATACCCTACAGGTGATTTTCAAAGAACCTGTTACACTGATCGTATATGTAGTTCTTCTGTTTTCAATATCAGCGAAACTTACATTTTTCTCTTTACTGATCATTCCTCTGTCAGGATTGATCATCGCGAAGATTGTAAAGCGATTAAGGCAACAGGCTACGCAGGCACATGAGACCTTTGCCAATATGCTGGGCTACCTGGATGAGGCCTTATCAGGAATTAAGATAATAAAAGCTTTCAATGCTACTGAATATGTCAAAGACAGGTTCCAAAAGGAAAATGTGACCTATTCAAACATTACAAGAAAAATGGTGAGAAGACAGCAGCTAGCCTCCCCTGTATCAGAATTTCTTGGTGTCATGATGGTCGCCGGTATTGTATATTTCGGCGGACTATTAGTCTTAAGTGGCGAATCCTCGCTTACATCAGCAAAGTTCATCACATATATCGCTATTTTTTCTCAGGTAATGCGTCCTGCGAAAGCGTTATCCGATGCCTTCAGCTCGATCCACACAGGACTCGCAGCAGGCAAAAGGGTCTTAGATCTCATTGATGTGAAACCTGAGATTACAGACAAACCGAATGCAACTGAACTCAAGTCATTTCAAACTGCAATCTCTTTTAAAAATGTAACGTTTGCTTATGGAGACAGGACTATTTTAAATAATGTAACCGTTGAGATTCCAAAAGGAAAAACGGTAGCATTGGTTGGGCCATCTGGAGGAGGAAAATCTACAATGATGGACTTGCTCCCAAGATTTATTGAGCCCCAGCAAGGAAGCATCTCAATTGACGGCGTAGATATCCAGGATTTTAAAGTTGAATCACTTAGAGGCCACATGGGCTTTGTAAACCAGGAGTCAATCTTATTTAACGACACTATTTACAATAACATCGCTTTTGCCAAACCTGAAGCTACTTTTGATGAAGTGGTTGCAGCAGCCAGAATTGCGAATGCCCACGACTTTATCCTAAACACAGAGAATGGTTATGATACACCGATAGGTGACCGCGGCATCCGCTTATCAGGCGGACAACGCCAAAGGCTTTGTATTGCGAGAGCAGTCCTTGGAAATCCTCCATTAATGCTCCTGGATGAAGCAACTTCTGCTTTAGATACGGAATCTGAAAAATTGGTGCAGGATGCCCTCTATAAACTAATGGAAAATCGTACCTCATTGATAATCGCACACCGATTATCAACGATCCAAAATGCTGATTTCATCATTGTACTCGACAAATCCGTAATTGTAGAACAAGGATCTCATGCTGAGCTGATGGAAAAAAATGGCTTATACAGAAGATTGGTGGATATGCAGACTTTTGATGAATAACATGAAAAAAATCCTGTTCTTCATGCCTGACAATCCCCTAAAAAAAAATGCAGGCAACAAAATCCGAGCACTGAGCTTCCTACATTACTTTAAGTCAAGAGGCTTTCAACTACATTTTGTAAGCGAGTATTTCTGGGGAAACTGGACAGAACAGGACGTCATTGAATTCGAAAACAGTGGGCTTGCTTTTAAAACTTCTGTGTTAAAACGTAAGGCATCAAAGAAAAACCTGTTGCATTATTTTATCGCTTACAAACTGCCCGAGTTCTTTAGGGGCCTGCTCCATCACAGCTTCCCGGACCTCGCAACATACAGGCTAAAATCAGCTTTTAACAATATACTTAAACGGGAAGAATTTGACTATGTATTTGTCAATTATGCAAGCTGGGCCGGACTCATTGAACGAAATCCCCTGCTGAAGAATGCCAGGACAATAATAGACACCCATGATTTCCTTACCGCACAAAACCAACACAAGTTTAATATAGGTAAGTCTTTAAATGAAGAAATCAGAAGGCTTTCCTTATTTGACCGCGTACTGGCCATTTCTGCTGAAGAACAATATATCTTCGATCAATTTTGCAAATCAGAGGTTACTCTTGCACCCATGATGGTAGAAAACCCAAATTACATGGGAATCCCATTTCATGAAAGAAATATTGATTTAATATATGTTGCCAGTAAAAACCCTCATAATATAGCCTCGTTTAAATGGTTCATGAAAGAGGTGTATCCTTTATTACCGCAGTCTGTATCCATTTGTATCATAGGACAAATTAACGCTTACATCGACGGTAGCTACCCCAATATTACAGCAATTCCGTTTGCGGAAGACCTTGACTACTACTATCAGCGGGCCAAAGTAGCAATATGTCCTATGCTGTCCGGAACAGGAATCAAAATAAAAGTTGTTGAAGCACTTTCTTACCATCTTCCCGTGGTCTGCAATTCACGTGGGGTAGATGGCCTGCTCAACAAATCTAATAATGGATGCCTTGTGAGCGACAGTCCTGAAGGCTTCAGCAGTTATATATATGTACTGCTAAACGACATCAAAAAATATCAGGAACAATCTTTGCTCGCGAAATATACATTTGAATCTGGTTATGAACAGCGGGCCTGCTACAAAAAACTAGATGAACTTTTTTAAACTATGACCCTTTTCTTCACCATTGTTACCGCTAATTACCTTCCCTTCGCAGTCTCGCTATTAGATTCAGCAAAGGTACATCATCCGGAGTTTGAGTTCTGCATCTGCCTTACTGATTATGTAAGTTCGGAACTTCTTGCGCAAAACGAATTAATGAAAAAATATCCAGTTCTTCAGCTGCATGAGATCAAAGCCGAGGAATTCGATTTTATTACTACGAACTATAATCCAATGCAGCTGGCAAATAGCTCTAAAATTCTGTTTGCCAGTTACTTTCTGAACGAGAAAGAATTTGATCAGGTCATCTTTGCTGATTCGGATATGCTTTTCTTTAATCGCCTTCCCGATAGCATCATCAACAGTGGGGACATTTTATTTACACCTCACTTCACCTCCCCTCCACCACTTGAAATGAAAAGGCAAGAGTTGGAAGTGCTAAATGCAGGCTTGCTGAACGGAGGCTTTTTTATCCTCAGAAGATCGGAGGATACCAATAAATTTATCACCTGGCTTAGGGAAAGATCTGTAAAAGACTGTGTCTACGACTTTTCAAGAGGCATCTACGGTGAGCAGCTTTGGCTGAACTTAATCCCCTTATATTTCAATAATGTTTCTGTTGAGACCAATAAAGGTTTGAATGTTGCCTACTGGAATCTACATGAGCGTATCATTTCAGAAGACAACGGAACCTTTTTCGTAAATGAAACCACACCTCTCTATTTCTTCCATTACAGTGGATGGGACTATAACGACCCTTTAAATATATCCAAATGGGGTCTGATCACCACAGAGATGCGTCCCGATATCAAGCCTTTGCTAATCAGCTATCGAGAAGCATTGAAAAAGAACCAGTACGAAGCATACATCAATATGCCCAACTATTATACTGCCAATAACAATTCAAAAAAGAAATCCTTTTTCAGGAGACTGAAAAACAAGTTAACAAAAAAATAAGCCCAACTTAGATTAACCCAATCGCCCCTTATGAAATTAAAATCGCTCTTCAGGAAACTAGGATGGTATGAACCTTCCGCTGATTACACTTATCTGCCAGACCAATATCATATTGAAGTTTTAAATGGCTGGACAAACGAAGCAGAAAAATTATGGTACCATAGTTTTGTGAAACACCATTTTAGAAATAAGCTAACCCGCCAAAAATCTATGTTGATTGCGTCTGTCTTTGGCCCCAAAAAACTGATCAAAAAAAGTCAAAGCTTAATCAAACTGTTTTACACTGGCGAAAATGTAGAGCGTTACAAAGATTACAAAGATCATTGCTCGGATTTGGTGGATGTTATGGTGGGGTTTGACTATAAAGACGATTCCGCCTATCAACGTTTCCCCTATTGGCTTGAATTTCTTTTTAGGCCTGAGGTAAATGCCGGAATGATTCGCGAACAGTGGACAAATCTTGTCAATAAACACATTTGTCCGGACGAGAATAAAAAGTTTACCTCATTGGTGAGCAGTCATGATGATGGGAAGATCAGAACTATATTGTTCAACGGGCTCAGTCAAATAGACAGAGTCGATAGTGGAGGCAAGTACCTGAACAATACATCGTCTTTGAAAGATGATTTCAACAACAACAAAGGGAATTTCATAGGTCACTATAAATTCAACATTTGTCCTGAAAACTCCAATCGGGAGGGTTATGTAACCGAAAAAGTATTTGAAGCATTAAGAAGCAATACCATTCCTATTTACTGGGGAAGCAACAACAACCCCGAGCCAGACGTGTTGAATAAAGATGCCATTTTATTCTATGATGGTCCGGAAAGCCTTCCTGCACTCATGAAGCAAGTTGATGAACTCCATACCAATCCAAAGCTCTACCTGGAATTTTTAAATCAACCTAAATTCAAACCTGATGCGGCGGAATACATCATACACCAATTCGAAAGCCTCCATTCCAAAATCGCGTCAGCAATTCATGCTAACTGATGATCACACTGTCGCTGATCCGATCCAGCAAAGCCTCATAGGCCGGTAACTGTTGCGTTGAACTATAAGCCATAGCAGCATCCCTCAGCCTGACTTTATCTCTGTCAGGCTGAAGATGTATGGATTGCATCGCAGCAAAAAGGCCCCTGATATTCCAACCTTCAATCACAACCCCCATATCATCCTGTACAAACTGCCTGGCAATGCCAATATCGAATGCCACAATAGGTATACCCAGGTATGCTGCCTCCAGCATAACCAATGAAAAAGTTTCTTCTCTGGACACCAGCAGGAAGCCATTTGCTATGGACATGTAATTATAATAATCCTCAGACAAAGCTCCTGTAAACATAACTCTGCCCGGATATTTTCTTTCTGCCACATTCTTCACATAAAAATAAAGCGCATTATCCTGCTTCGAACCAAGCCAGAGAATCTTTATTGAGGTATCCTTAAAGTGATCTAAAATCGGCAAGACAAAATCTAGACCCTTCATATACTTCGTCCCCCCGGATACCACCCAAACAAAATCTCCAGGCAAAATTCCCAGTTGTTTTTTCAAAGCCTCAACTCTTCCTTCATTTACATGGATTGTGTCTGTATCTATAAAGCTATATTGAAGTGCCACATTAGGATGATTCAGATCCAAAAGCTTTTCACAGACTACATCTGAACACCCTATGCAAACATCTGAATAGGAGATTGTCCTTTCCAATACCTGGGATTTTATCTCGCTGAAAGCATACAGCAACTCGTGGACATGCGTTACAATTTTAACCCCCTTAGGCTTTGGCAACTCAAATACCTCGGGAAAAGCAATGGTGTTGATATACCAGATATCTGCCTTAAAATCCCGTTGAATTTTGTCCAGCTGATATTGGAGTGGATTGATCCCAAATACTTTGACTAAACGTCTGAATGTCCGGGCAGAACGGTTAGGGCTATATTTATACATAACATTCTTCTCTATGTGCTCTGGCAAAAGATCGTATAGTTCACCTTTAGTTTTGCAAAACACTGATATAGAATATTTTTCACGATTCAGGTTGATCAGCAAATACCACAAAACCATTTCAGAGCCCGTACGACCTAGGTGCTGTGTTATAAATAATATTCTTTTTTTCATATAATCAACCCTCATTAACTTAATATCTCATCCTCTGCATTATCTTTGTTCTGCATGACTCCAAAAATAACAGTTTTTATGGCGGCTTACAATGCTGCCGACTATATAAGCGAATCTATTAAGAGTATTTTAACACAAACTTTTACAGATTTGGAGTTGTTGATCGTAAATGATGGATCTACGGACAATACCGTTCAGGTCGTTGAATCATTTACTGATCCAAGGATCAGATTGGTTCACAACGAGAAAAACCGTGGCCTCGTCTTTACAAGAAATGTTGCATTAAAAGAAGCCAGAGGAGAATATATCGCTGTACTGGACAGTGACGATATAGCCAGTCCCGGCCGCCTGGAAAGTCAATATGCCTTTTTTCAACAGAATCCTGATTTTGCATTGTGTGGCGGACATGGAACGATAATCAATAGCCAAGGAGAACATGTTGAAGACAACAGGCTCATGGTCCCTACAGACCCGGACGGCATAAAAATGACATTGCTTTTTCTGAATACCTATGTCAATTCTGCTGTAATGTACAAAACCTCCATATTAAAAGAATTAGGGGGATACGAAGACTATGCCCCCGCAGAAGATTATGACCTGTTCATCAGAATGGCAGATAAGTATCCTGTGGGTAATTTAGACAAAGTTTTGGTCAAATACAGGGACCACAATAGCAATACCTCCATTGCACACGCTGAAATCGGAAAAGTGAAAGTAATCGAAATCAAGAGGAAGCAATTAGCCAGGCTCAACATGCCAACAGACAAGCGTACTGTGAATACGTTTTATAGTTTACTGGCTTGGGATTTCAGCTATGATTTCGCTGACTATCTTGATTTATTCAACAAATTCAAACTGGCAAACCAAACCCTAAAAAAATATCCGGAAATTGCTTTTGAACAAAAGCTTTTCGATTATTGGTTTTTAATTATCCTTACAAAAAAAGCAAAAATGAATGCCATGGCATTATTGTTCAACAAGAAGATTTTTAAGTGGTCTTATGTAAATGCCAGGCAATTGAGGAAAACTTTTAAGCTTTCTTTAAGAGGATTAGGTTCAATTTCAAACTAACACTGAATGAAGGTTATAAATTTTTAGGCGGACTAAGTAATCAAATGTGACATTAAGTGATGCAAGAAAAACCTCGACATCACAAACTGTAGATTCATATCATGGAATAATAGTAAATCAAGCTATCTAGACATGCCGCTGGCGAGCTGCATGGCTGAATTCCAATCCATGTAAGATAGTTACAGGATGCTAAAAATGGGTTAATGATCTTTAATTCGATACTTCAACTTTATTGCCTGCAGATCGGATCAGAATATAACATTTCTTCCTAGGAAAAATCATTCAACCTGCTTAATGATTGATGGATATGATTGCTCATTCCAGATAAGATAAAAAGTCAATTTAACGTTGCTCACTTCCTATATCACAAGTTTATTTAATAGTCACAATGCTTAATGAAGGGTCATTCAGATTCTACAATAGCCAATTTTCCAGTTTGGGCATGAAAAATTATTAAATAATCTCCTGCTGTCCAATGCCCTTAATACTTTTCAGGAGCAGGCACTAGAATTTAATTAAGAAATTCTGAAAATTTTTTATTAAAAATATTACCTTTGCAAAAAATAAAATTTAAAAATGAAAAGAACAAAATTAGCGCTCCTACTTCTCTGCGCGTCAGCTATGCTCTATAGCTGCTCAAAAAAAGACATCCTTAATGACAAAATCCCAGCATTAAAGGACTCTAAAAAAGTTGCATATAATGGTGACGGCGCATGGGACTTACTAGGTTTCGGCTTTGACGTCACAGGCCCTATGCTTCATATTGATAATGCATCAGATGCTCCGATAATAGATATGGACAGATTCAACTTGGAACAACCCAATAGGATTGCTCCCCAGAGCGGTGGAATTGATACCAGTAGACTATTTAGCGGTTCAGACTACTTTGAGTATCTCAAAGATGTAACAAAAGAATTCGGCGTCACCGCGAAGGTAGATTCTGGTAAACAATTTTATTCAGGTACTTTTAAAAGTACTAATCAACAAGTTGATTTTTACACCAGTAAATATTCATACGCTACATTCGAATCAGTAAAAAGGATAAAAAGAATTAAATTTAATGATGATGTGCCTGTGGGATTATTAATCCAGTATCTCTCACCGGGTTTTTTATCAAACGTACAAACTTTAAGTGCTGATAACTTAGTTCAAATATACGGCACACATCTATTAACAGATATAACGCTTGGAGGACGTTTGACCATGCATCATAAAGCTGCCGTGATTAATGAAAATACCCAGGAAAACAAAACTAGATCGATCAGTGCGGGAATCGCTTTTGCAGTAACAAAGGCCCTAGGACTAAATGTAACTGGAAATTTTAGCTCTACAGAAAAAACGAAGGCTATTACAGAGAATATGAACAGGGAGTTCAATTTAATTGCCTATGGAGGGGCTACCTCGGGATTGTCAGTCTCTGTTGATGCTAATGGAAATATTTCTCAATCCATTAATATCGGCGCATGGCAGCAGTCAATTACTGTCAACAACTGCGTGTTAGTCGGTATTGGTGGTTCAATTCCTCTATATGATCTAATAGCCGATCCTCTAAAGAAAGCTGCAGTTAAAGCTGCAGTTGAAAAGCGAATTAATGATAGTCAAATTCAAATATTGAAACTTACCCCTTTGTTTAAAGTCCATAGTGTTGGCGATAAAAATACGATGATTGTTACTTCAAAAGCAGAAGTGGACAATTTAGTTAATAATTGGGGTAACCAATATCAGGGTATGATTGGATATATCGCGGCAAATCCAGGAACAGGTACAATACCGCTTCACTCAATGAAAAGCATAGGCGATAAAAACAATTTTTTCTTAACTAACCAACATGATGTAGACGAACATGTAGTAAGATGGAAAAATATACATTATGGAATAGTTGGATATGCCTTTTCTCAGAGTCCCGGTTTATTACCTCTTTATCAGGTTAAAAGCAACGGAGATAAAAACACAATGTACGTTACAAGTCAACAAGAGGTTGACTACTTAGTCAATACTTGGGGAAACATCTTCCAAGGAGCAATTGGCTACATTATTAAACCATAATTAATTGTTTCCTATAGGCTGAAAAACGATGTCAGCCTATAGGAAACAATTACCTGAAATCATCAAAAGGAGCTCTAATCTCCTAATACCAATATGTCTTTCAAGCTACTGCATCTTAGCATCATAAAAATATTCAACCTTTAAATTCCAAGCTATATGGGTTGGGGAATATATATTTATTTTAAATGCGATAAATCAAGCTTATTTTCTAAGGTTGAAAATGAATGCATCTTGATGTGATTAACCTAACACTATGTTCCACTTAGCAGCACGTAAAGTCAAATTAATCTGCACATTAACTGGTTTAATGATAACAGTCTTTTCTTCCTGCAGGAAAAATGCACCTATTGATTCAAGTAAGGATATATCTCCGCGAACGGGAACAGATGCTGAATTAACACTTGATTCCATCTATTTATATGCTCGGCAGGTCTACCTTTGGAACGATGCGTTACCGGTTTATACAACTTTCAACCCTAGAACAAAATACGCTGGAATAATAAATAGTCTCAGTGCATTTAAAACTGAGTTATACGACATATCTCAATTAAAAGTCAATCCTGCAACTGGGAAACCTTATGAATTGGGGGAATATACAGGGCAACCGAAATACTCTTACCTACAAGTTAATACGATCAACAACAAAAGACTTAGTACTAAAGAGCCTATGAATGCTACTCCGAAAGCTGATGTAGCTGCAGTATTTGATTTAGGAATAGCGAAAGTTGGATACGTTTACTTGCAGTCATTTCCAAAATTAGATGACTGTAAGTCAAATCTAGAAGTCATTTTCAAACAAGTCGCAGCACAAAACCCTTCTCATCTAATTGTCGACCTTAGGAATAATGGAGGCGGATACGTAGAAACTGCAGAATACTTAGCTAATTTAATTGTGCCTGCCGATTTGAACGGCAAGATTATGTATACGGAACAATATAATAGTCTTATGCAGCTAGGCAAAACTCCAATACTGTACAATCAACCCATTCTTAATAGTTTAGATCGGCCTCTAATAGTCAATGGCAAAATTATTACTAAAGGTCATATAGACTATAGCTTAGACAAGAATACATATCGATTCAGTAAAAAAGGAAGTCTACAAACGATTAAATACGTCTATTTCATAGTCTCCGGGAAAACCGCATCAGCGAGTGAAATGCTTATAAATGTTATTAAACCTTACTTAAATGTAAAAATTGTAGGTTCTAAAACTTATGGTAAACCTGTAGGCTTTATAAGCATCTCCATTAAAGATATAACAATGTACCTATCTGGCTTCTTAATTAAGAACGCTGTGGGGTCGTCTGATTATTTTCAGGGTTTTCCAGTTGACATAAATGTTCAGGAAGACGGCATCCATGATATCGGAGATCCGGATGAATTGTGTTTAAAACGAGTACTTACAGATATTCAAGCCGAATTTGACAGAAGCAAAATTAAAGTAATCGGAATGCCAACTTTATCGACATCGGTGGTTAAAGATGTTGCTTTTGAGCAGCATTCTATTTTGATTGAGAATCGCTACAAGTTGTAGAAAAATCCATAAGAAATCGAATTACTAACATCTAATTTATACATCATTTTGATTTCCTCAACTCCAATTTAGTAAGTATAATGACACACGGTGTTACTCAATTCTGATATGATAGCTATCACAAGATTTATTCTCTAGATTCCGTTATTGAGCGCATTAGCAGAAAAGGTCTCCATTTACTGTGCACCTCACGCAGTGAGAGTTGGGGTAGCGAATCCGCATAAATTATAATTATTCATATAAAAAAGACCAAAATAAATGCATTTTCCATTAAAGGCATCGGTTCAATCTCTAAATAATCTATATTAGACTAAATGAAAATTGTTAGATTTTTAGGAGGCTTGGGTAATCAGATGTTTCAATATGCATTCTATAAAGCATTGCAGAAAAGATTTCCCAATGTAAAAGCAGATTTACAAGGTTTCCATGATTATGGACTGCACAACGGATTTGAACTGGAAGATCTTTTTGACATCCGTGTTTCCAGGGCATCTCTTTTCAAAAGCAAGCTCTATCAGGTCCACCATAAAAAATGGATCTACAGAAAGCTCAGAAGAGTACTGAACCTTAAGAAAGCCTATCAGGAGGAAATTAATCTTTTTGGCTTTGATCCGGAAGTTTTCACCAATCCCAAACCTGCATATTACTGGGGATATTGGCAAAACTTAGCCTATTTTCAGGATATCAGTAAAGAAATAAGAGCAGATTTTACATTTAGCAACCTATCTGATTCCAAAAACCAGGGAGCATTAAACAGTATTCAAAATTCCAGTAGCGTATCTATACACATCAGAAGAGGGGACTACCTTACCGATCCCTTACTTGGTGGAGTATGTAACCTGGAGTACTATCAAAAGGCCATATCATATGTACAATCGAGAGTTGACTCTCCTAAATACTTTATCTTTTCCAATGACATTGAATGGTGCCGGGAAAACCTGAACCTGACAAACTGCGAATTCATATCTTGGAATAACGGTACAAAAAGCTATCTGGACATGCAGCTAATGAGCAACTGCAAGCACAATATCATAGCAAATAGCAGTTTTAGCTGGTGGGCAGCATGGCTCAATCAAAACAACAATAACATCGTTATTTGTCCGAAAAAATGGGTAAATAATCCTAAATTAGATACCTCAGGCCTGCTACCTAAGGGCTGGATAACCATATGAAAAAGATTGCATATATCTACAACATCAATAATAAGTATAGCTATGCAGCTAAAACTATGGCAAATGGCTTTAAAAGTGCATTTATAGAGAGAAAGGATAGTTTCCGGTTTTTCGACATCACAAAACTGGAAAATTCCTTCTGGCCGGACGAAAAGTTCAAATTGGCCGCCTATGCCCCAGACATTATCTTTGTTTCTGTAGAAAACATCCCTTATATCCCTTTAAATTTATTGAAGAGCACAAAAATAGTACTGTGGGGCTCATTCTATTCGGTTTGCGACTATGATCTAAAGATTCCCGTTGTAACAGAAAAAGCTAAACAGGCAGTAAAAAAGTACAGTAAAAAACATCAAATGCTAATCTGCTCAGTTTATGAAGAATCCATAAATGAGCGTTTTTTCTCCGGATATAAAAAAGACCTCGGACTAAATCTTATTCACTTGCTTCACTGTGCAGACAAAACAAAGTATGCGGCACCACTATCAAATCCTGAATTTGACTTCTTATGGATTGGCAATATTGGACAGAGCACAACTGCATACAATTCCTTTATTCAACCCCTAAAAAAGTCCCTTCCCAATTACCTGGAATATAATGAGCACAATATGATTAGTCGCGAGACAATTGAATCAAAGCTATATTACAGCCGCTCATTCATCACACCGAATATCCATACGGAAATTGAAATCAAAAACAAGATGCTGTTAAACGAAATGGTATTCAAATCTTCTATGCTTGGTGGGTTTCAGATCTGCGACAACCCGCTTGCAGCTGAACTATTTCCCGAAGATGAGCTCATTATCGCAACAAATGGCGATGACTTTCTGGAAAAAGCGCACTACTACATTTCCAACCCCGATAAACGCATGGAGATGATTAAAAGAATGCAGGAAAATATTTTAAAAAACCATACCTATGCCAACAGAATAGATCAGATACTGGCAAGTTATAGTTAGTTCCCAATAATCCATTTAAACCGGGTCTTCTGAATCAGTCTGACCATCAAAAAACTCGTGCCATATACAATGAAGAAGCGTAATATATGGATACCTGTATTCTGCCATACTGAGTATTCTTCAAGGTTAAGTTTTAGTGGTTGAAATATCAAAGGAAGGAACCTCACCACTACTACAAAATGGACCAAGTAAATACCAAAAGTAGTTTTCCTGGGCTCAAAGTTCCGTTGTAAAAAATCCAGTGCCCCGATCTTTAATAAAAGCGCAAACATGCCCAAGGAGTAAAACACGTTTGTGATCCTCAGCGTATTGTAAGCATCCTTAGAATCCAATTGCACAAGAATAAAAGATTCAGCAATAGCTAGTGCAAATAATGCCACAACTACCGATATAAGGACAAACCAGGATGTTTTTCTAATAGATGACATGACCACATCAAAATACTTATTAAGCATCACGCCAAGCCAAAGATAAAATACAAAACCAAATAGGGCTGTTGAGTGCGTACTTACAAACCACTGATGGTATATATTTAAGCTATAAATCAGCGAAAGAACTGCCAATGAAACTCCAAGTCCCCAGCTATACAAATAGCGCTTAAATAGCAGAAGGATACAGATACAGATCAGAAAATTCAGCACGAACCAACTGGAGGTGTAAAATATTCCGAAAACAAAGCGCTCCCAGACATAGCCGAAAAAATTTGTTGCCAGTACATCATCACCACCCCTCAAATAAGCCACATACCTGTCCAATACCATCAAGGCAACATATACTAATAACCAGAAAAGCCATGGCTTAATTGTACTCCTGAATCTGTTCTTGAGGTATTGTCCTGCCGTGTATTCCTGGAACTTATGATTGATGAGAAATCCCCCGATTAAAAAGAAGGCGATCGTACTAAATTTAAAGGATTGTATCACTGAGGTTTCAACCACCGTATCGAAAAATGATGACCGGTATAAGCCTGTTCCGCCGGCAGCGCAGTGCTCAAAAACAATCCCTATCATTGAAATACACCTGATTGTGTCTACAAAATCAAAATTCTTCTTTTCTTTTTTCTCTACTAGCTCCATTAAATACAATTAGGTCGGCGCAAAAATCCACTTTTCTTCGCTAAAATCACAAAGATTAACACTTGTTAACAGTAAAGATTTAGATATAAAAAGTGTAGATAGTTTAATGTACGATGACAAGTTTTTTCGAAAACTTATGATCCAGCATCTCATAATGTAACACATACACTCCCGCAGCGTACATTTCCGTAGAGATATTTTCCTCCTGATATCCCGCATTTCTGTAATCATCGAAGACAACAGCAACCCTTTGTCCGAAGATATTATATAGCGTAATTTTAACCCTAGCTGCATTTGGCAGGTTAAAACCAAGCTTGGTAAAAGTATTTGCAGGATTCGGGTAGTTTTGAACAATCCCCGGAGAAAGGTAGTTTTCAATGATTTCCTGATTTAAAGCATCAAACCACATCAAAGAAATAACGCGATATCCTCTTGCATTGGGATGTACATCATCTGCATAAAGTTGTTTATTCTTACCTATTAGAGAATTGATATCCGCAACCCTAACCCCAAGTTCTTTCGCCAGATTCTTATAGCCATTATTGATCAGGTCTACAATTCTGTTTTTACGTTGTGAAAGTCTCGCTTCCGGAGATTTACCAGGTATTTCTACGAAATACTGGATTGTCCCCAAGATTACCGCCAGTTTCTTACTCTTGGCTTTATTGATCATGGTACGCATATTACCTAAGGTCGTACTCAGCTTTTCTTTCCCTTCGGTAATCTGTACCGCATCATTCGCCCCCATCAGGATCAGCACGAAACCGGTCTTATTTTCTATTGCCTTATCAAAACGCAACAGGCCCTGAGTGGTGTTTTCACCGGCAATTCCCTGATTAGAAATCACCACAGGTTTACCTGTATAGCAGTTTTCCAGAAAAGATTTTAAGGAAGTCTGGAAATTAAAAGGATCAGCATTACCTTGCACGGTACTGGCTCCAAAGGTTACGATATTGAGGCTATCTTTACTATAAAATTGCGAATAAGGGCCACATACAGGCATCCTCCCTTGAGAAAATGCTGTCATGCCCAACATCACAAAACATATAAAAATAAAAATCCTCCTAAGCAGCATCTATAAATTAAACCAAAAAAAGCGCCTTAAAAAATAAGGCGCTTTACAATAATATATTCAAGTCTTTTACAACTTACGTTTTACTTCTACCTGTTCGTAGGCTTCAACAATATCCCCTACTTCAATGTTATTGAAGTTATGGATATTCAATCCGCACTCGTAACCCCTTGATACTTCCTTCACATCATCTTTATAACGTTTCAATGAAGCCAGCTCACCAGTATAAATTACCACACCGTCTCTTACGATACGAATCTTGCTGTTACGTGTGATCGTTCCATCAAGAACCATACATCCCGCAATTGTACCCACCTTAGTGATTTTAAAGGTATCTCTGATCTCAACGTTAGCCGTGATCTTCTCTTCAAATTCAGGGGCAAGCATACCTTCCATCGCCGCTTTGATCTCATTGATCGCATCATAGATGATAGAGTACAGACGGATATCAATTTGTTCCGCTTCAGCAAGCTTACGTGCTCCTGGCGAAGGCCTTACCTGGAAACCGATGATGATCGCATCAGAAGCTGATGCCAGCAATACATCAGATTCAGAGATCTGACCCACCGCTTTACTGATCACATTGATCTGTATTTCAGGTGTAGACAATTTCAACAGGGAGTCAGACAATGCCTCGATAGAACCATCCACGTCACCTTTCACAATCAGATTGAGCTCTTTAAAGTTACCGATAGCCAAACGACGACCAATCTCATCCAAAGTAATATGTTTCTGTGTACGAAGACCCTGCTCACGCATCAGCTGCAGACGCTTGTTGGCAATCTCTCTCGCCTCCACTTCACTTTCCATGGCGTTAAAACGGTCGCCTGCAGTAGGCGCACCCTGCATACCCAATACTTGTACCGGTACCGACGGACCTGCTTTATCCACTTTCTGTCCACGCTCGTTAAACAACGCTTTAACACGTCCGCTATAACTTCCTGCTAAAATAGGATCACCTATTTTAAGCGTACCTGCCTGTACCAGAACTGTAGTTACAATACCCCGTCCTTTATCCAAAGTAGCCTCAATTACGCTACCTGTAGCTCTTTTATCAGGATTAGCTTTTAATTCTAATAATTCTGCTTCTAATAATACTTTTTCTAATAAGAGGTCTACATTTAATCCGCTCTTACCTGAAATCTCCTGCGACTGGAATTTACCACCCCAATCCTCTACCAGGATGTTCATGGTAGACAACTGCTCGCGTATTTTTTCTGAGTTTGCACCCGGTTTATCAATTTTTGTAAATGCGAATACCAAAGGAACGCCAGCTGCCTGCGCATGGCTGATCGCCTCTTTCGTTTGTGGCATCACCGCATCATCTGCAGCGATTACAATAATCGCAATATCCGCCACCTTGGCACCCCTTGCACGCATAGCCGTAAAAGCTTCGTGACCCGGTGTATCCAAAAAGGTTACTTTCTTACCTGTTGAAGTCGTTACCATATAGGCACCAATGTGCTGGGTGATACCACCGGCCTCACCTGCTACCACATTTGCTTTACGGATATAATCCAGCAACGAGGTCTTACCATGATCCACGTGACCCATGATGGTCACTACAGGTGCTCTTGGCTGCAATTCTTCCTCTGCATCTACTTCTTCAATGATGCTGTCGCTCTCGTCGTCTGGTTTCACAAATTGAATTTCGTAACCAAACTCATCGGCCACGATGGTCAGTGTCTCTGCATCCAAACGCTGGTTGATCGACACGAACATCCCCAGACTCATACAAGTACCAATAATCTTGGTTACCGGTACGTCCATCATGGAAGCCAGTTCATTTGCTGTTACAAATTCTGTAACCTTCAAAACTTTAGACTGAAGCTCCTGCTCCATTGCCGCTTCCTCCGCAGAAAGAGCGACATCATCTCTCTTGCCACGGCGTAGTTTAGCACGCTGGGCAAATTTACCAGACTTACCAGCACCGCTCAAACGGGCAAGTGTTGCTTTGATCTGATCTTGTATTTCTTTTTCCGTAGGTTCTTCCTTAGGTCCGCCAGAAGGAGCTCCTGGTTTATTGTTCCTAAAGTTTGGCCTGTTGGCTGTATTGTTAGTGTTATTTCTGAAGTCAGGTCTGTTGCCCACAGGCGCCGCAGGTCTTGGCTGACCAGGCTGTCCGCCTTGCTGAGCTGGTTGTCCACCTTGTTGGTGACCACCCTGACCTTGCTGTCCAGGCTGCCCCGGATGTCCTCCAGGAGTCTTTTTGCGCTTACGCTTACGCTTCGCATCAGCGCTATCCGCAGATGAAGCAACAGGTTGCGACTTACGGTCTGGCGTCACTGGCAAAGTAATTTTACCGATGATGTTTGGACCTGAAAGTTTTACCGAACGTGCTTTGATCACCTCTGTTTCCTCTGGTTTTTCTACCTTAGGAGCAGCTTCTTCCTTAGGTGCTACCGGCTCTGCTTTAACCACTGGAGTTTCCACAGGCTTAGGTGCCTCAACAGGTTTCACTTCTTCAACCGCTTTTACAGGTTCTGCCGGTTTCTCAACCTCTGGTTTCGGTGCTTCAACCGGCTTTTCAACAGGAGCTTCCGCTTTAACCTCAGCCTTAGGGGCTTCCTGAACTTCAGGAGCTTTAGGTTCTGGTGCAGGAGCAGGAGCTTCCTCTTTTTTAACAGGGCGTGTCTTAGAGTTCAGATCATCAAGATTGATCTTTCCTACAATTTTTACACCAGGCAAAGCGCCTTCTTCTGCTTTTTCTTCAGTTTTCTCTTCTGCAGCCGGCTTTGCGGGAACTTCTTCTTTCGCTTTTTCAGCTGGAGGAGTATAACTGTTCAGATTTTTGATTAAAATGCCTTCATTTTCAAATTCAACATTTTTTCTAGGCGCCTCAGCAGCTTTCTCAGCTATCTCAGGCTCATCACGACGAATTTTACCAATAACAATCTGATTGGCTTCTTCTTTTACGATTTTATCGCCCTGAAACTCTTTCAACAGCGCATTGTACATGTCGCGTGAGAGCTTAGTAGTGGGTTTATTCTCAACAGAAAAGCCTTTCTTTTCCAGGAACTCAACGGCCGTAGCGATCCCTACGTTAAGTTCCTTAACTGCTTTAAATAAAATTATTGGTTTGTCGTCTGACATTGATATCCTATTTTTTCTTTAATTCTTATACAAAAGTAACGTTTATTCTTGTTTATTTCATGTGTAGACAATTAGTTTTTAATGACTACATAATTTAGTGAAAACATAGAGAACGTATTATTCAAATTCTGATTTCAAAATACTCATCACTTCCTTGATCGTTTCCTCTTCAAGATCTGTGCGTTTTACAAGCTCATCAACAGAAAGAGCCAATACACTTTTAGCCGTATCACAGCCAATAGCTTTTAACTCATCAATGATCCAGCTATCGATTTCGTCTGAGAATTCTTCAATATCCACATCCTCATCTTCTTCTCCAGCCTCACGATATACATCGATTTCGTATCCTGTTAATTTACCTGCCAATTTAATGTTGTGGCCACCTCTACCAATCGCCAGAGAAACCTGATCTGGTTTTAAATAAACTGAAGCATGTTTAGTCTCGTCATCCAGTTTAATAGAAGTGATTTTTGCAGGACTTAATGCCCTGGTGATGTACAATGAAACATTGTTCGTAAAGTTAATTACATCAATGTTTTCATTTTTCAGTTCTCTCACGATACCGTGAATACGTGAACCTTTCATACCCACACAAGCTCCAACAGGATCAATCCTGTCGTCATAAGACTCTACAGCAACTTTAGCTCTCTCTCCCGGTTCGCGAACAATTTTCTTGATCGTAATCAGGCCGTCAAATATCTCAGGAACCTCAATCTCAAACAAACGTTGTAAGAACTCAGGAGCAATCCTTGAGATGATGATCTTAGGTGTTGCATTTACCATATCCACTTTAAGGATTACGGCACGTACAGAATCACCTTTTTTGAAATAATCAGCCGGAATCTGCTCAGTTTTAGGCATCATCAACTCATTACCCTCATCATCAAGTACCAGAGTTTCTTTTTTCCAAACCTGGTAAACCTCACCAGTTACAATCTCACCAACCCTGTCTTTATATTTTTTAAAGATCTCGTCTTTTTCAAGCTCCAAAACTTTAGAAACCAATGTCTGACGTGCTGCTAATATTGCACGGCGGCCAAAGCTCTCCAAGGTGATCTGCTCAATGTAGTCGTCGCCAACTTCCATATCCGCATCCAGTAGTTTAACTTCAGCAAGTTCAATTTCCAAATCGTCATCCTCAGAAAAACCATCTTCCATCACTTTTCTGGTACGCCAGATCTCTAAATCCCCATTATCCGGGTTAACGATTACGTCACAATTCTCATCAGTACCGTATTTCTTACGCAACATACTGCGAAATACTTCTTCCAGCACACTAATCACTGTAGGACGGTCGATATTTTTGAAGTCCTTAAACTCCTGAAATGAATCGATTAAATTAATATTGCTCATTTTTATTTAAATGAAATTAAAACCTTTGTTTCTGTTATATTATTAAAATCAACGGCTGTTTCCAGCAGTTGCACTTTTTTACCTTTTTCTTTTACTTTAGCTTCGATCACAATACTTGCTTCGCTTACAGAAAGCAATTTGCCTTCCTTCACTTCTCCGCCCAACAATTTCACGCTCACCTCACGACCTACGTTCTTATCATACTGCCTCTTTAGCCTTAACGGCTCTCCGATACCAGGCGAAGAAACTTCTAAATTGTATGCCTTCTCAATCGTGTTTTCCTCTTCTAAATGAAAGCCAACATGTCTGCTGATTGCTGCACAATCCTGAATTGTAATGCCCTCATCACCATCAACATGAATAATAAGCTTATTGTTCGGAAGCATTTTTATCTCTACCAAGAACAACTCCGGTCTGTCCGAAATTTTTTCTTCAACTAACTCTTTTACTCTTTTTTCTACCTGCATAACCAATTTGCCAGTAACAGAAAAGAGGGGACTCCTGCCCCCTCTTACCTCTATTACTGTGCAAATGTATGAAATATTTTCAAAAATTAAAAATGCTTTAATCTTAAGGCTCTTACGCGACAGGTCGTTCACAAGAAAATTGCTTATTCACACTTGGTTCACACCTTGTTCACATAAAAACCACAAACAGGTACCTATTTGTGAACTATTTATAGGCAAAGTATTTCCCTATTACGATGCCATCATTACCTTGTTAGCACTTTTTGATTTGGCTTTACTCCATAGTTTAATTCGGACTTCAGGATTTTATCCATTTCACCGAAACTGCTGTTCAAGTGCGTAATCACAAGATAGTCCCGTCCTTTCAAGAAAGGCCTAACCGGCTTAAAAACGACATTGCTGTCTGTAATGATCATTACTCCCTGTATTGCCGCTTCCTTCAGGGTATCAGTTTCAGAAGGAATCTGCAACACAGAAATCAGATCGTTTAAAACTGAATCGCGCTTAGAAAGGTTATTCAGTTCTAGCATACCAGCGGGATCAACATTGTTAAATTCTATTGCTGTACTGTCTGCCGAAAATTTGATTAAAAGTGGCTTGTTATTTGATGATGAACATGCTGATACAAACAGCATGATTATTGCTGAAAACTTAACGATACTTTTAACCATACCACTAAATTAAACATTATGAGACTGATTGTAGAAATTTTATTAATGGGCCTTGCCGTATTTCTCGGCGCAAAACTTGTCCCTGGTGTATCCGTCGACGGCTATGGAACAGCAATAATTGCAGCAATTTTGATTGCGTTGGCCAATGCAACCATTGGATTCATTTTAAGGGTATTGACCTTTCCTGTTAATTTTCTAACACTTGGATTGGTGTCATTTATCATCAGTGTATTGATGATCCTGTTGGTCGATAACCTGATGGCAGGATTTAGTACTACAGGTTTTTGGGCTGCAGCCATTCTGGCTATTGTAGTTGCGATCATTAAAGCAATTTTTGGTGCGATTGCAGGGAGCGATAAGGATTAATTACAAACAAAAAAGAGGTTGTATCATTAATCTAAAGCATGCAGTTTTTCTGCACATCGTCCTGACCTCGAAGATGCTGCGAAGCAAACCGAGCTCTTCAGCGAGCTCACCGAAGGTAATTTATTTCAGGACGACCGTATTATAATGATACAACCTCTTTTATTCTGTTAAGTTTACCTCAACACTTCTCTTGAGATCACCATTTTCTGGATCTCAGTAGTACCTTCATAGATCTGGGTAATTTTTGCATCACGCATTAGGCGCTCTACATGATATTCTTTTACAAATCCATAACCTCCATGGATCTGAACAGCTTCAATTGTCACATCCATTGCTACTTTAGAAGCATATAATTTCGCCATAGAACCCGCAAGTGTATAGGGTTGCCCCTGATCCTTTAACCATGCTGCCTTATGCACCAGCAGACGGGCCGCCTCTATCTGGGTAGCCATATCGGCAAGTTTAAATGCTATAGCCTGATGATCAGAAATTGGTTTTCCAAATGATTTGCGTTCTTTTGAATAGGCAAGCGCCAATTCGTATGCACCTGCCGCAATGCCTAATGCTTGCGCTGCAATACCAATACGTCCGCCTTCCAGGGTTTTCATAGCGAACTTAAAACCAAAGCCTTCTTCTCCAATCCTGTTTTCTTTTGGAACTTTAACGTCATTGAACATTAACGAATGCGTATCTGAACCGCGAATACCCAATTTGTTCTCTTTCGGACCAACAGTGAAGCCTTCCATTCCTTTATCCACGATAAAAGCATTGATGCCCTTATGTCTTAGAGAACGGTCTGTCTGAGCAATAACTAAATAAGTTGAAGCAGTACTTCCGTTGGTAATCCAGTTCTTGGTTCCGTTCAGCAAATAATAATCACCTTTATCTTCTGCTGTGGTTTGCTGAGAAGTCGCGTCAGAACCCGCCTCTGGCTCTGAAAGGCAAAATGCGCCGATCTTTTCTCCGGAAGCAAGGGGTTTTAAATATTTTTCTTTCTGAAACTCCGAGCCATAGGCTTCAAGTCCGTAACATACCAGGGAATTATTTACAGATACGACTACAGAAGCTGATGCGTCTATTTTAGACAACTCTTCCATTACCAGCACATAGGATATGGCATCCATACCGCTGCCGTTGTATTTCTCGGACACCATCATTCCTAAAAAGCCGAGTTCGCCAAGCTTTTTTACCTGTTCAGCAGGAAACTTTTGATGCTCATCTCTTTCAATAACCCCAGGCTTAAGTTCATTTTGTGCAAAATCCCTTGCGGCCTGTTGGATCATCAATTGTTCTTCACTTAATTGAAATAGCATAATTATATTATTAAATAATAAGTTATGCCAAATTTATACAATTCCAACACAAAGTGTTATGGTTGCATAGTATTATTTTGAAAGAAGGATGAAGTTTTATTTCAAAAGACGGTTATTGTCGTCCGGGAACACCAGTATCGGATGGTATTTTTTTGCTTCCTCTACAGGTAATGAACCATAGGACATGATAATTAATATATCACCAACCTGGACCCTGCGTGCGGTAGCACCGTTTAGACATACGGTACCTGTTCCCCGCTCTCCTTTGATCACATAGGTTTCAAAGCGCTCGCCATTATTATTATTTACGATCTGCACTTTTTCGTTTGCGATAATCTGGGCAGCATCCATCAGATCTTCATCAATGGTAATGCTTCCAACGTAATTGAGTTCTGCCTGTGTTACTTTAACACGGTGTATCTTCGATTTTAATATCTCGATAATCATACTGCAAAGTTAGCTAAATTTGTGAATGAATGGTTTTTCTATTGTTCAGCTCAGTATCATATTATCAATCAGGCGGGTTTCACCGACTTTAGCCGCGACTAAGGCAACAAGCCCCAGCCCGTAACTATCTGTAGGCGGCATCAGGGTATGACCGCTTACGATTACAAAATAATCCAGCTCAACGCCCGGAGTACGTGAAATCATCCGCTTGGCCACATCCTCCAGCGCTGGTAATTTTTCTTTTTTTATACCCTCTTGTGTTTTACAGTTGTTATCGAAAAATTCCTTTACATGATAGAGTGCTTCGCTTAATACTACTGCATGCCTGCGGTCTTCAGCATTGAGGTGGATATTTCTGGAGCTCATGGCGAGTCCGTCTTCTTCCCTGATGATGGGGCAGGTAATGATCTTAACAGGCAGCTTAAAGTGGGCGACCATATTTTCAATCATCAGCACCTGCTGAAAATCTTTTTGTCCGAAGAAAGCCGTATCGGGTTCTACCGCATCGAAGAGCTTTTTAACGATTTGTGTAACGCCCTGATAATGCCCTTTTCTAAATTCGCCTTCCAGCAGAAACTCTGCCGGCCCTAGGTCTATGTGCCAGGTTTCAGGCTCAGGGTACATTTCTTTTACTGAAGGCATGAATACTACATTGCATCCGGATTCCTTTAGCATTGCCATATCGTGTTCCAGAGGTCTGGGATATTTCTCCAGATCTTTAGGATCTGTAAATTGTGTAGGATTTACAAAGATGCTGCACACCACTACATCAGCATATCGCTGCGCGATTTTGATAAGCGATACGTGTCCTTTGTGCAATGCGCCCATTGTAGGCACGAGCGCGATTTTCTGTTGGGCCAATTTTTTTGGACCAAGCAGCGACTTCAATGCCGCAATAGTATTTATAACTTCCAAACCAGCTTATAAAATTTCAAACGCCAAAGTTGGTTATTTATACATTCCCAACAAAACATCTTGCGTATTATATTGATAAATGTTATTATTTTGCTTACCTTTGCCCCTTGATAATCTTTTCTTTAACATAAATTTTTATTTACGAATATGGAGATGGCAAAAACGAAGCTACTGATTGTTACACACGAGATGTCGCCTTTCCTTGAACTCACAAAGATTTCAGAAATTACCCGTCAGTTACCACAGGCAATGCAGGATAAAGGATTCGAAATCCGCATTTTGATGCCCAGGTTTGGAAACATTAATGAAAGAAGGAACAGATTGCACGAGGTTATCCGCCTTTCAGGCATGAACATCATTATCGATGATAATGACAACCCCTTAATCATTAAAGTTGCTTCTATCCCGGCTGCCCGTATGCAGGTATATTTCCTGGATAATGAAGATTATTTTCAGCGCAAATACGTATTCAGAGACAAAGAGGATAAGTTTTATGCGGACAATGACGAAAGAACAATCTTCTTTTGCAAAGGCGCCCTTGAAACTGTTAAGAAATTAGGCTGGTCTCCGGATATTGTACATTGCCATGGCTGGATGACCGCGTTGGTACCTGCGTATATCAAAACTACATACAAAAACGACCCTACTTTTAAAAATTCAAAAGTGGTGTATTCTATATATGAGAATTGCTTTGCTGAAACATTAAATACTGATTTATACAAAAAAGCTGTGATGAATTCTATGTCTGTAGAAGACACCAAGGTATTTGAAAAAGCAGATTGTAATGCTTTGCATATTGGAGCGGTAACTTATTCAGACGCAGTAGTATTAGCTGATGAAAAGATCGACGCCGATGTGTTAAAATTTGTTAAAGATTCTAATAAGCCAACTTTAGCTTATAATTTAACCGAAAATTTCGACAATTTCTATTCACTATATGAAGAAATTTCGAATGAAGAATTGGTTTCAATAGCATAAACTCAGGTTATTTTAAAAATATGAAATTTACAAAACAAGACTTATTGACCCTGTTAATAGGTCTTTTTCTTTTTACTTCGTGTAAAAACACCAACACTATCGGCTTTGATCCGGATCCTGAATTTGCAATCAAAGGAACGTTGGAAGACGGAGTGACCGTAGCAACAACCACTGTACCTGATGAGGTAACTTCAACCATTGCAATGCCAAGACATCCTCTTGGTTTTATCAATGCTGACCCTATTTTTGGAAATACGGAAGCAAGTTTGGCAATGGCAGTAACATTGCCTGCAGCAAGCTATTATACTTTTGGAACAAATGCAGCAATTGACTCTGCAGTGTTGGTTCTTCCATATTCTACTCAGTTTTATGGCGATACCACGACTTCTGTTTACAGCTTTAATGTACAACAATTGAAAGACAACCTGTCTCTGCAGAAAAATTTCCAAAGCAATAAGGAATGGCCGGTTGAAACGACCGTGCTTGGAACTTTTACCGGTAAAATACAGCCTAAAACTCCTGCTAAGATAACTGATATCGTGACTGGCGCTGCTGATACGCTTAAAACCGTAGTACCCCAGATCAGAATAAAACTGAGTAACGCGTTTATTCAAAACAACATCATGAACCTGGATTCTGCAAACAGGTCTACAAACAACAAATTTTCGAATGTTTTTAAAGGCTTGCATGTTAGTGTCAACAAAGCCGGCAGCACAGGTAAAGGCGGAATCATATTTTTTGGGTTCACTGGTGCAGATGCCAATGTAGAAATCTATTATAAAAAGCAAAATGCATCAACAGCTTCTGTGACTGACACCGTAGCAGTTAAATTCCCAATAAGTGCAAGTACAGGTCCTGTGGCTGCAACAATTAAACATGACTACGCAGGAACCCCTGTAAAGGCTCAACTGGATGCCCCGAACCCAACTACTCCATATCAGGTAACTTATTTACAAGCTATGGCAGGGGTTAGGAACAAAATTGCATTCCCTGACCTGAAAGATTTTGTAACGAGAGTTAAAGCAGGTAATGCTAATGCCAAAATAGTAGTAAATAGAGCAGAACTGGTGGTCAACTTAAATGCAGGAACTGATGTGGCTCCTTTTGTAGCTGCACCAAGACTCGCTCTTTATAAGATTGACATTGCCGGGCAAAGAAAAAACATTCCTGATAATGATGCACCTACTTCGACAGGTGGCGGAGACCCTTACAGATATGCTGGATCTGAGACTTTATTTGGAGGTTTTTATGATACTACTAACAAAAGGTATGTATTTACTGTAACAGCTTATATCCAGGATTTGATCAACGGCGCAACAGAGGACTATGGTACTTATTTAGCACCGAGTTCATTAACCGAATACAACTTAACTCCTTCTGTAACCTCAGCGGCAAGAGCTGTTATTAATACCAAATCTATTCCTACAGGACAGAAAGGTATTAAGCTTAACATATATTATACGAGAATAGCGGAATAGACTTATTCTGCATCAAATAAAAAAAGCCTTTAGAAAATTCTAAAGGCTTTTTTTATTGTGCTATAATTTATTCTAAAAAGGCAGGTCTCCCGCCGGATCATCAATATAATCGGTCTCGCTTTTTGGAGTGGTATGCTCTCCGGTAGCGGGGGTTGGTTCAAAGTCACTCTTTCTTCCAAGAATAGTAAAGTTTTCCGCAACGACTTCAGTGACATACTTCTTTATTTTTTCTCTGTCCTCGAAGGAGCGTGTTCGCAGCTTACCTTCTATATAAACCAGCTTGCCCTTTTGCAAATACTTTGAAGCCACTTCAGCCAATCCTCTCCACAATACTATATTGTGCCACTCTGTTTGCTCTATTCTTTTGCCATCCTTGTTATAGGTTTCTGATGTTGCCAAAGGAAAACTAGCAACAGTTACACCTCCATCTAAATGTCTGACTTCAGGATCTTTGCCTAAATGTCCAACTAAAATAACTTTGTTAATACCTGACATGAATTCTGTTTTTTCTAATTTACGGAATAAGAGCTCATAAAATTGGTGATCACTTTAGGTTGCGGTAATTCGTCGAACTCATCAAATGTTACCCATTTTATTTCTGCATTCTGATTAAAGTTAATGATATAATTATCTAAAGCAAAAAATTGAACATATATAGTTTGGTGTGTTAGTAAATGTTTTTTTTGATCCAAAGGCACGATTGTACAGTACTCACCAAAACTTTTTTTCAGTTGTGTCAGGAATTCTTCCTCAATATTATGGTACTGATCAGAGGTTTCCAGAAGCGGAAAATCATAGAGCTCCTGCCAGATATCACCAGCAGTACGGCGTTTTATGAGAATCTGATCTCCATTTGTACAGATAAAATAATTGAAGTAACGTGTGCGTTTTTTAAGCTTCTTTTCTTTGACAGGCAGGACATCTACGAGATTATTCTTCCTGGCGAAACAGTCGGCCTGGAGCGGACAAACATTGCATAAAGGAGATTTGGGTTTGCATTGCAACGCCCCAAACTCCATGATCGCCTGATTGTATAAAGATGGGACTTCTCCGATGATCAATTCATTGGCCAATGCGAGGAACTGCTTTTTTCCTTCCGTACTATTTATAGCGGTATCTATCCCAAAATAACGCGAAAGGACCCTAAATACATTCCCATCTACTACCGGCTTAGTTTCATTGGCTGCAAAGGAGGATATTGCGGCAGCAGTATAATCGCCCACACCCTTCAAGAGGATCAGTTCATCATACTTAACTGGAAAAATACCATTGTACTTTTCCTGTATTTGCCTGGCAGTATATAGCATATTACGACCCCTGGAATAATAGCCAAGGCCTTGCCATAACTTAAGAATCTGTTCTTCGGATGCATTCGCGAAGTCGGATACAGTGGGGTAAGCTTCCAGAAATCTGTTAAAATATGGCAAGCCTTGTTCTACCCTGGTTTGCTGCAGAATGATTTCCGACAACCAGATCACATAAGGATCTGTTGTTTTTCGCCAGGGCAGGTCTCTTTTATTGTTCAAATACCACTTTGTGATTTCAGTTTGAAAAGCCATAAGTACAAAAATACGCCGTTATTCGTAAAACTTGCAATTCAGTGATAGAAGACTTAACAAATAAATCATCTTTTATTTTCCTATCTCATTAAAAAGCAATACTTTTGCAACCCCAAAACACTTATAAAGTATATAATACATATAAATAAATTAATAGAGAATATGACTAAGGCAGATATTATTTCAGAAATATCAACGAAAACAGGAATTGAAAAGGTAGATGTACAAGAAACCGTTGAGGCATTTTTCAAAGTGATCAAAAACAGTATGATCGGCGGAGAGAATGTATATGTAAGAGGTTTTGGTAGTTTTGTTGTAAAAAAGAGAGCGCAGAAAACTGCTAGAAATATTTCTAAAAACACTGCAATCATTATCCCTGAACACTTTGTTCCAAGTTTCAAACCAGCAAAAGTATTTGTTGATAAAGTAAAGAACAATTCAAAAAAAGTAAGCGTAGAAGCTTAATTGATTATGCTAAACAGTATCAGATCTAAACAATTCGTCATTATAGGTGCAATAGCTGTGCTTATTGCGTTTTTGTTTACTCGTGATATTAAAGGTTTAGTAAAACCCAAAGAGGAAACCAGTAAAGTTCCTGCGGGCGGACAAATGTCATCGTCAACTGCTGCTCCAGAGCCAATTAATCTGGATGAAGTTTCTACTTCAGCAAAGAATACGATGAATGCCAGTCTTGCTGCAGAAATCACCTCGCTTGAAAACAAGTATAAAGGGGCTGCGGAAGACGAAAAGACCGCTACCGCCAAACTACTTGCTCAAAAGTGGGATGATGTGGAACAGACTATTCCAAGTGCTTTATACCTGGAAATTGTAGCAAACAAGGAACAGACATTGAACAATTGGTTAATCACCGGAGACCGGTTTTTAAAGGCATTTGATAATACAAGGGACAGTTTAATGCTACCTGCATTACTACAAAAAGCAAATTCTGCTTTTAGCAATGCGGTTAAACTAGACTCTACCAGTAACGATGCCAAAACAGGCTTAGGAATAACAATAGTTAATGGAATGGGAATGCCTATGCAGGGTATTGCTATGTTGATGGATGTTGTAAAGAAGGATCCGAAAAATCTAAAAGCCAACATGAGCTTAGGCACATTTGCGATTAAATCGGGTCAGTTTGATAAAGCGATCATTCGTTTTAAAGACATCATCGCAATTAAGCCTACTCCGGATGCTTATTTCTATCTGGGTACAGCTTATGAGAACTTAGGCAAAAACACTGAGGCTATTGAAGCTTATCTGAACAGTAAAAAGCTAGCTGCAAATGCTACATTGTCTAAATTTATTGACGACAAAGTAGCAGAGCTAAAAAGTAAAAATTAATAAACAGATTTATAAAAATATTTAAATTTTAAAACTATGCCAAGCGGTAAAAAAAGAAAAAGACATAAAATGGCTACCCACAAACGCAAAAAACGTTTAAGAAAAAACAGACATAAGAAAAAATAGTTTTTCTTAATGTAATGCACAACAACTAAGGCTAGGATCTGATCGTAGCCTTAGTTGTTGGTTGCATAGTTTTTTTTTATTGTCCATGTGTTAATAAGGCTGTAAAGCCTTAAAATCTGTAGCTTTTGGTAAAAGAACTAATTATAGATTCCTCTCCACTGGGAGTAACCATAGCTTTAGTTGAAGACAAGCAACTTGTAGAACTTCATAAAGAACAGATCAATAACAACTACGCCGTTGGCGACATTTATTTAGGCCGCATTAAGAAAATTATGCCGGGTCTAAATGCTGCGTTTGTAGATGTTGGTTATGAAAAGGATGCGTTCCTCCATTACTTTGATCTTGGTCCTCAAGTCCAGTCTTTAATAAAGCTAACTAAAATCAAGCGTAACGGCTCTGTTAATGGCACTTTATTGGATAATTTCAAGTTAGAAGGAGACATTAACAAAGCAGGAAAAATTTCTGAAGTAGTAAGTAAAAATCTAGTCTTACCTGTTCAGATCGCTAAAGAACCAATCTCGACTAAAGGTCCGCGCTTAAGTTCTGACTTATCAATCGCAGGAAGGTACATTGTACTGGTTCCTTTTTCTAATGTAATCTCCATATCCAAAAAGATTAAAAGCAATACGGAACGTAATCGCTTAAAAAAGATTATTGAAAGTATCAAACCAAAGAATTTTGGAGTAATCATCAGGACTGTTTCTGAGGGTAAAGGCGTTGCCGAACTTCAGAAAGACTTGCTAGATTCTGTTGCTAAATGGGAAAACTTTATTAAAAAGTTACCTGAAGCAGAACCGTCTAAGCGTGTCTGGGGTGAAATGGATCGTACTTCTACCCTGATAAGAGATATTTTAAGTGCTGATTTTACGAATGTTTATGTAAATGACAATAACCTCTTTGAGGATATCCGTTCATATGTACACGAGATCTCTCCGGAAATGGAGAAGATTGTAAAGTTGTACAAGCATAAAGAACCAATCTTTGAGCATTTCGGCATAGAGAAGCAGATCAAAAATTCTTTTGGTAAAACTGTAAATCTGGCAGGAGGAGCTTACCTTGTTGTTGAGCATACTGAAGCACTGCACGTCATCGACGTAAATAGTGGAAACAGAACTGCAAGCAAAGAGAATCAGGAAGAAAATGCCTTACAGGTAAATAAAGAGGCTGCAAAAGAAATTGCAAGACAATTACGTCTGAGAGATATGGGTGGTATTGTTGTTATCGACTTTATTGATATGCACAAGCCGGTAAATCGTAAGATGCTTTTTGATCATTTGAAGGACCTGATGTTGCTGGACCGTGCAAAGCACACCATTCTTCCTCCAAGTAAGTTTGGCCTCGTTCAGATCACACGTCAGCGTGTAAGACCTGAAATGAATATCGTTACCAGTGAAAAATGTCCGACCTGTGATGGTACGGGAGAGATTAAGGCAAGTATTGTTTTGATGGATGACATCGAAAATAACCTTACCTATATTTTGCAAGAGCAAAACGAAAAAAACATTACGCTTTGTGTACATCCTTACATCGAAGCTTTTATTAAGAAAGGCTTTATTTCCTTACAATGGAAATGGTTCTTTAAATTTGGACAAAGGATAAAGATCAAATCAGTTTCATCATATAACCTGACTGAATTCCATTTCCTTTCTTCAAAGGATGAAGAAATAAAGTTGTAAATTAATACACTTTTTTAACAGGCCTGCTTCCAAAACGAAGCAGGCCTGTCTGTTTATATAGGTTATTTTCTGCCTTTATTGAGAATTAAAAGGTAATTTTGTAAGTCTTTAGAAGTGTGGCTCTGTCGTTTAGCGCCTCGTCATCCTGAATTTATTTCAGGATCCGGGAAGAGAAAGACGGCATGGCAGGTACGGGATCCTGAAATAAATTCAGGATGACGAAATGGTTAAATAAATACAGATCCAATTGGCTAAAACTAAATCAGCATATTTTTGTCAGCGTTGTGGATACGAATCCGCTAAGTGGCTTGGTAAATGTCCGTCTTGTAATGAATGGAATACATTCGTTGAAGAAATTATTGAAAAGGCAGCGGCTAAAGTCCCTTCCTGGAAAACAACAACGGGCAACCAGAGAACAAGTAAACCCGCGAAAGTTGATGAAATACTCTCCATAACGGAAGAAAGAGTACTCACGGGAGATATGGAGCTAGACAGGGTACTGGGAGGTGGATTAGTTGCGGGTTCTGTAATCTTAATCGGCGGAGAACCTGGTATAGGAAAGTCAACCTTAATGCTTCAGCTCGCGCTAAATATATCTGGAAAAAAAATCCTTTACATTTCAGGAGAAGAAAGCGAGCAGCAGATCAAAATGCGTGCTGAGCGAATAACAACCAGCCCGAAAGCAGATTGTTATATTCTTACAGAAACTTCTACACAAAACATATTTAAACAAATAGAAATACTTGAACCGGATATTCTAGTAGTAGACTCCATACAAACATTACACTCTGCGCATATTGAGTCTACTCCAGGTAGTGTCTCTCAAGTGAGGGAGTGTACCGCTGAACTATTAAGATTTGCAAAGGAAACTGATACCCCTGTATTTTTGATTGGGCATATCACTAAAGATGGAACCATTGCAGGTCCAAAGATTCTGGAGCACATGGTAGATACTGTTTTACAATTTGAGGGCGACCGACACCACGTGTACCGGATTTTACGTTCGATAAAGAATCGTTTTGGAGCCGCCGCTGAACTCGGAATTTATGCCATGCATGGTAATGGATTAAGGCAGGTTTCCAATCCGTCTGAAATCTTACTCTCCCAGCGGGACGAGGAGTTAAGCGGCATAGCGATTTCAGCCACTTTAGAAGGCGCAAGGCCAATGCTCATAGAAACACAGGCACTGGTGAGTACGGCTGCCTACGGAACGCCCCAGAGGTCGGCAAACGGCTTTGATACCAAGCGGATGAATATGCTCCTTGCAGTGCTGGAAAAAAGGTGCGGTTTCAGACTGAGTACCCGTGATGTTTTTCTCAATATTGCCGGGGGAATCAAAGTAGAAGATCCCGCTATCGACCTCGCTATTCTGGTAGCTATAATTTCTTCGCATGAGGACATTGCGATTTCGTCAAAGATCTGTTTTGCTGCTGAAGTGGGGCTTTCAGGAGAAATAAGAGCGGTGAACAGGATAGAGCAAAGAATAACAGAGGCTGAAAAACTAGGGTTTGATAAAATTTTTATTTCCAACTATAACCTCAAAGGATTGGTGACAGCTAAATATAAAATCGAATTGACCGCCGTAAGTAAGATTGAAGATGTGTTCTCAATACTGTTTGGCTAATTTAACTGAAACAACAACACTCAAACTAATGGGTAATTTTACTATAAATTTCTACATTTTGTGGATATTATTTCCCGACAACAAAAGATTGGCACGAGAGAAATAACACATAAACATCTGTTTTATAGGAGCTTATATACAAAACAAAAATTTGGCCTGCTTATTGGATATATCATTGCGTTATGATGCTTATGCATGATAACAAAACAATAGGGATGATTATCCTCGTTATCGTAAGGTAACGAGGATTTTTTGTTTTAAACGCAAAAAGAATTGTAATTTTGAATTGTTAAGAAGGTTCTCCTTTTTAATATTGATTGATAAAACCCTGTTCTCTCCGGAACAGGGTTTCTTTTTCGCTGTTATTGTAACATTCCCTAATTGCTTTAATCAAAGAGTTTTTAATCTTGAATTTTATATATTTAAAAATTATAACCTCTTAATTACCAAAAAATGATAATAGCAGCCATAATCATAGTTGTATTCCTGATCATAGGAATAGGAATATACAACTCCCTTATCGGAAAAAAGAACCAGGTAACAAACGCTTTTTCCGCTATAGACGTCATGTTAAAAAAACGATTTGACCTGCTACCCAACCTGGTGGAGACGGTTAAAAAATACATGCAGTACGAAGGAGATTTATTGACTAAAGTTGTTGAACTCCGTGCCCAGGCAGGCAACAGCAATTTAAGCAATGAGCAAAAACTAGATATCGACAGACAATTAAGTTCGAGCGTAAGGGGGATTATGGTTAATGTCGAAAACTACCCCGACTTAAAGGCCAATCAGAATTTTCTTAATCTCCAGTCTACCTGGACTGAAAGTGAAGAGCAGATTGCCGCAGCCAGAAGAACTTATAATGCCGCAGTCACCGATTACAATAATGCGATTATGATGTTCCCTGGTAGCATGTTTGCAGGAATGCTCAATTATCAGCAAATCTCTGTGCTTGAAAATACAGAAGAAGAAAGGAAGAACATCAGCGCTAAAGACCTTTTTAATAGTTAATGGCAGAAGTTACATCAGGCGGCAATGTACTGACCAGCACGTTAGACGAACTTGAAAAACAGCGTAAAGCTGTAGCTGATCTAAAAATCAACAGTTTTATATTTATAGGTGCTGGCATACTGTTTTTCGTCTTAGGTTTTTTTCTCGCCGATCTGTTTCTTGTAGGGGCGATCCCAGGATTGGCATCACTTATCTTTGGATTTGTAAAACTCAACAAAGGCAGCCAAATGTTTGCCGAATACAGACATGAGTTTAAACAAAAAGTGATAGCTGTGGCCTTAAAATCAATAGACCAATCTTTAGAAATTGATTATCAGACGGGCCTTTCTGAAGGTAATTTTGTTTCCTCTCAATTGTTCAGCCAAGAACCTGACAGGTATTCAAGTCAGGATCAGATTCTCGGCTCAGCAGGCAAAACAAGATTTGGCTTTTCTGAGGTACATGCTGAATACAAAACTGAAACACAAACGAAGAATGGGAAAAGAACGGAATGGCATGAGATCTTTAAAGGAATCATTTTTTGCGCTGATTTCAACAAACATTTTAATGGCGTTACTGTAGTTAGACCAAAGGATCTCGGCAGTTCAATAGGAGCATGGATCTCTAATAATATCCCTGTTTTTTCATCAAACAGCAGAGAACTCGTAAAATTGGAGAGCCCTGATTTTAACAACTGCTTTGTCACCTATTCTACCGACCAGGTAGAAGCACGCTATATCCTTACTCCTGCCATGATGGAACGATTGTGTGAACTGGAAAGCAAAAGCAAGTATACGATCTCTGTCTCATTTATAGACACCTATATGTACATCGCATTTCCCCTGAACAAAGACTACTTTGAACCTCCGCAATTCAAGACACTTCTGGACCAAAAGTCAATCAATGAGGATCTCGATGTCATCCGCTTTATGTATGGAATCGTCGAAGAACTTGACTTAAACACCAGGATCTGGGGAAAGCAGTAAAATAAAAAAGTCCCTTTCGGGACTTTATATTATTTAGATAAATACATTGATTTGTCTTTGATCAGCTTTCTAAAGTAAGGATCTTCAGTATCTTTAATGAATCTGATAGCCTCACCTGTCGACTTCATTTCAGGACCTAGCTCTTTCGTTACCTCAGGGAATTTATAGAAAGAGAACACAGGCTCTTTAATTGCATAGCCTACCAGTTTACGCTCGATGGTGAAGTCTTTTAACTTATTTACACCTAGCATTACTTTAGCTGCTATATTGATGTAAGGAACATCATAAGCCTTCGCAATGAAAGGAACTGTCCTCGATGCCCTTGGGTTGGCCTCGATTACATATACTTTCTCATCTTTAACTGCAAACTGGATGTTCAATAACCCAATTACATTTAATGCCCTGGCTATTTTCTTAGAGTAAGTCTCCATGTCGTTCATTACCTTCTCAGACAAACTGAAAGGTGGCAATACCGCACTTGAATCTCCTGAGTGGATACCTGCAGGCTCTATGTGCTCCATTAAGCCAACGATATGTACATCTTCACCGTCACAAATCGAATCAGATTCAGTTTCTTCAGCCCTATCCAGGAAGTGGTCAATCAGTACGCGGTTACCGGGTAAGTCTCCCAGTAATTTCACAACTGCTTTCTCCAGATCTTCATCGTTGATCACGATGCTCATGCCTTGTCCTCCTAATACATAACTTGGTCTCACAAGCACCGGATAACCTACTTCATTTGCCACAACAATTGCTTCTTCAGCGTTTTCTGCGACACCGTATTTGGGATAAGGAATTTCCAGTTCTTTTAGCAGGTCAGAGAAACGTCCCCTGTCTTCAGCCACATCCATATCGTTGTATGATGTACCAATGATCTTGATACCGTTCTCATGAAGCTTCTCAGCCATTTTAAGCGCCGTTTGTCCGCCAAGCTGAACAATTACCCCAACTGGGTTTTCCAGCTCTATGATCTCACGTACATGTTCCCAGAATACAGGCTCGAAGTATAATTTATCAGCCATATTGAAATCTGTAGATACAGTCTCAGGGTTACAGTTGATCATGATAGCCTCAAATCCTGTTTCTTTAGCAGCCAGCAGCCCGTGTACACAAGAGTAGTCAAATTCTATACCCTGACCGATACGGTTAGGACCAGAACCAAGTACAATCACTTTCTTTTTATCTGAAGGATGCGATTCATTCTCCTCTTCAAAAGTGGAATAATAGTAAGGTGTTTGTGCAGCAAACTCTGCGGCACAGGTGTCCACCATCTTATAAACACGTCTGATTCCTAATGATTTTCTGCGTTCATAAACCTCGTCTTCCGTTACATTGCCAAGCAGGTAAGAGATCTGAATATCAGAGAAGCCCTTTTGTTTCAATGTAAAGAAGAAATCCTTAGGGATATTATTTAGGGAGTAACGTTTCAATTCTGTTTCCAGCTGAACCAACTCCTGTATTTGTGATAAGAACCATTTATCGATGCGCGTAACTTTACGGATTGATTCCAATGGAACGCCCATACTCATGGCATCTTTGATCAGGAATAAACGATTCCAGCTTGGATGTTCAAGACCGTGCATGATCTCTTCAATACTGCGGTTATGTTTACCATCAGCACCCAAACCTGCTCTGCCAATTTCCAAACTCTGGCAAGCTTTCTGTATGGCTTCTATAAAAGTACGTCCGATGGCCATTACCTCACCTACAGATTTCATCTGCAAGCCCAGTTCTGTATTTGCCCCTTTAAATTTATCGAAGTTCCAGCGGGGAACTTTTACGATAACATAATCAAGTGTTGGTTCAAAATATGCAGATGTAGTTTTTGTAATTTGATTTTCCAGTTCATCCAGGTTATAACCGATAGCCAGTTTTGCAGCTATTTTAGCAATTGGATAACCTGTAGCCTTACTCGCCAGCGCTGATGAACGGGAAACCCTTGGGTTAATCTCGATCGCGATGATCTCATCATTATCCGGGTTTACAGAGAACTGCACATTACAACCTCCTGCGAAGTTTCCTATCGCACGCATCATTTTGATCGCCTGGTTACGCATGTCCTGATAACAACGGTCAGACAATGTCATCGCAGGCGCGACAGTGATAGAATCACCTGTATGTATGCCCATTGGATCGAAGTTTTCAATAGAGCAGATGATGATTACGTTATCATTACTGTCTCTCAACAACTCCAGCTCGTATTCTTTCCAGCCCAGCACAGCTTGCTCCACCAAAACCTCGTGGGTTGGAGACGCTTCAAGTCCGCGTTTTAAAGCCTGGTCAAATTCTTCTTTCTTGTGCACGAAACCGCCACCAAATCCACCTAGTGTATAAGATGGGCGGATAACCAATGGGTAGCCAATTTCCTGAGCAGCTTCTTTACCTTCAAGGAAAGAGTTTGCAATTTTTGAAGTAGCAACACCCACACCTATATCAACCATCAACTGGCGGAAGGCTTCACGGTTTTCTGTTTTCTCGATTGCGGCAACGTCCACACCGATTACTTTAACTCCGTATTTATCCCAAATCCCACGTTCTGATGCTTCGATACATAGATTCAGTGCAGTTTGTCCACCCATGGTAGGCAGTACCGCATCAATTTTACGTTCTTGCAAAATCTGCTCGATCGAATCTACAGTTAAAGGCCATAGATAAACATGATCGCCAATCACCTTGTCGGTCATAATTGTTGCAGGATTTGAGTTAATTATGGAAACTTCAATCCCCTCTTCTTTTAGAGATAAGGCTGCTTGTGATCCTGAATAATCAAATTCACAGGCCTGACCAATAATAATGGGTCCAGATCCGATAATCAGTACTGAGCGTATGGAGGTGTCTTTAGGCATAAGGCTTTAAAAAGTCTAAAGTATAATTGATGAAAAATATGCTTTGTTATGGACTGGAACAGTCTTGAGATTCCCTTTGATAATCATTAAGAACCCGACTCTTCTGTCGGGATGCAAAGTTACGCTTTTGAACATTAAAAATAAGGCTTTTTTTCAAAAAGGCTTATAAATAAAAAAAGGGGCAAAAATGCCCCCTAATCAGATTGTTTTAAACTAATTATTGCTGCAGTTTAATCTCTCCAACGTCAGTTACTGTGCTGTCTATAACCGCCACGTTCTCAACTGATGCATCTTTATAAGGCAATTTCCCTTTTACCCAAATGGTATAGGTAGCAGGTTTGACTTCTCCAAATGTAAAACTGCCGTTGCTTATTGTCGTTCTCAACGTATCTGTCGCGG
Source organism: Pedobacter frigoris (assembly GCF_032678645.1). GTDB lineage: Bacteria > Bacteroidota > Bacteroidia > Sphingobacteriales > Sphingobacteriaceae > Pedobacter > Pedobacter frigoris_A. The sequence continues at coordinate 14,657 of NZ_JAVTSP010000004.1, read as the reverse complement.
ATATCGCAATCACTTCGGTCGCACCATCAGCAGGGACAATAGTTCCTCTTATTCCTCCATTTTTTATAAATGTAAAGGCTAAAATTCCGAGCGCTAATACCGTAAATACCAAAAGACTTAAACTTAACTTTTTCATAAGAATGATTGTTTAACTGATTAGGAAATATTTCCATTCAGCTTAGTTTTAACATTAAAAATTAATAGTCTATGTACACCATAATCAAATCGTCTCTTAGTTAAAGACAAGTCAAGCCTGTATTTGTTTTCAAAAATTCAGGAAATAACCATGGGCACGTCATCCTTAAGTCACATAAGCCTGCTTTTAAATTATTGGCTCAAAGCTTGCATAGTATCAGATATAATCTGGAATTAAAAAATCCTCTGGTTAGAGGGTAATCTTCATAAATAGTTTGTTTGGTTTAATCCGGCCGGGAATCTTTCTCCGCCGGATTTTTTTATGCAAATCTGTTTAGTACTTTTGAGCGATGATCGAATTACTGAAGGACAGTTTTACCCAACTTTTTATCCAAACAGGAGCACTGGAATGGTGTGGCGTATTTACAGGTATATTGTGTGTATGGCTTGCAGCAAAAAACAACATCTATAGCTGGCCTATTGCAATCATCAGCGTGGTCATCTACATTTTCATCTTCTTCGAGTCTAATTTATATGCTGATATGGGCCTGCAGTTTTATTTCTTTTTTATGAACATATACGGCTGGTATTATTGGAGTAAACATAGAAATAACCCTGAAGCTTCAAGACCAATCGCAAACATTACTCAAAAGGAACTGTTACTTTCGATAATCGGGATAGTTGTTTTTACCATTTTGCTAGGACAATTATTGTACAAAAACACAAACGCCTCTTTGCCCTATATAGATAGCTTTTGTACGGCCTGCAGTCTAGTAGCCCAGATATTTCTGGCCAGAAAGGTCGTACAAAACTGGTTGATCTGGATTTTTGTCGACATTATATATGTTGGCGTGTACATTTATAAAGACCTCTATGCCACCGCAATCATGTATGCGCTTTATATTTACATTGCATCCGTTGGTTACTTAGACTGGAAAAAAACTTACCGTGAACAGACCCATTAGAAAAATAGCGATCGTAGGCCCCGAGAGTACAGGCAAATCAACCATTACCCAGCAGTTGGCAAAGCACTACCATACGCTATGGGTCCCAGAATATGCCCGCTATTATTGCGCCGCACTAACCTTGCCCTGCGACCTGCAGGATGAAGTAAACATGTTTCATGGACAAGTCGCACTGGAAGATTCAATCCTTGCGATTGCCGATAAAGACCTGATCTTTTGCGACACCACCTTCCTGACCGTAAAAATATGGAGCGATGAGGTTTTCGGAGAAACACCAAAAGTGGTACTGGATGCACTCCCAAAATACAATTATGATTTATACCTGCTCCTCGACATCGACCTGCCCTGGCAGGAAGATCCTTTGCGGGATTTTCCTCATAAACGCGAACATTTCATGCAGGTTTGGCACAATGAGCTACAAGCTCTGGGAGCTACTTACCAAGTGATCCGCGGTGTCAAAGACAGACTGACTAATGCCATAGACGCAGTTGAGCATTTCCTGCAGCAATCTAAATAAAGCAATTCAACCTAATTTTATTTTTTTTAGGTAACTTTGCCACATCAATTGGGGTGCCTTGTTTCATAAACACAAAAACAGGCTGAGAGTATACCCTTTATAACTGAAAAAGTTATAAGCACCTGATCCGGATAATGCCGGCGGAGGGATAAGAGTTATGGAAATTCATTTAAATTCAAAAAAGTTGAAAAGATCAATCATCGCAGCATTTGCTGTGCTGCTATTGCCATTGGCATCAATGGCCCAATTCACCATTTCGGGTACCGTATCACAAACAAACGGAAATTTACCAGGTGCGAGCATCAGGATTAAAGGAAAGTCTACCGGCACAAATGCCAGCGCCAATGGAAATTATAAAATCAGTAATCTAAAGGCGGGCAATTATACCCTGTCAGCCAGTTTCATCGGCTATAAAACGATTGAAAAGACCATCACCCTTTCTTCAGACCAGACATTAGACTTTACCCTGGAGCAGTCTGCCCTTCTTGCCGAGGAGGTAACAGTAAAGGCGACACGTGCAAATGAAAAGTCTGCAACTACCTATAAAAACATCAGCAAGGCTGAAATAGAAGAAAACAACTTCGGACAAGACCTTCCTTTTATTTTAAACAACACCCCCGGCGTTGTGGTGACATCTGATGCCGGTGCCGGAGTTGGATACACAGGAATCCGGATCAGGGGCAGTGATGCCAGCCGTGTTAATGTGACCGTAAACGGGATTCCTTATAACGACAGTGAAAGCCAGGGCACTTTTTGGGTAAACATGCCTGATTTTGCTTCTTCTGTAGACAATATTCAGATTCAGCGTGGGGTGGGAACATCTACAAACGGCGCCGGTGCTTTTGGTGGAAGTCTGAACATCCAGACCGTATCTTCTTCTGAAAGCCCTTATGCTGAAATCAACAATTCATTCGGAACATTCAATACTTTAAAAAACACGGTAAAGGTAGGAACTGGTCTTATCGACAATAAATGGAGTTTCGATGGCCGCTTGTCAAGGGTAAAGTCTGATGGTTTTATAGACCGCGGAGCTTCTGATCTAAAATCTTATTTCCTTTCAGGTGCTTATCATGGTAAAAATGACTTATTGCGCGTAAATGTATTTTCGGGCACAGAAGAAACTTACCAGGCCTGGAATGGTATCCCTGAGGCTAAACTAAGAGGAGATCTGGAGGGCTTAAAGGAACATTACAACAACAACCTGGAATACCTGTATTACACCAAAGCTGATTCACTAAACCTCTTTAATTCGGACAACAGGACATACAACCAGTTTACTTATAAAGACCAGGTTGATAATTACAAACAAAACCATTACCAGGCACTATATGCAAAGCAGTTTACTGAACAATTCTCCTTCAATGGTGCTTTGCATTATACTGATGGCGAAGGATACTTCGAAGAATATAAAAACAGTCAGAAATTTTCGAAATATGGATTACCGAACGTTGTTGTAGGCGGAACAACGATCACCAAAACAAATCTGGTGCGTCGCCGCTGGCTGGACAATGATTTCTATGGCTTTACCTATGCTTTCAATTACCAGCCTCAGTCTGGCCTGAATTTTACGCTTGGGGGTGCTTACAATCAATACAGGGGCAAACACTTTGGAGAAATCACCTGGGCTGAACACGCTTCTACTGCGGCCAATGATTATCATTACTATGATGGAAAAGGCAACAAAGACGATTTCAACACCTATGGCAAAGTAAATTACAGCCCTACTGAGCAATTGAGCCTCTTCGCCGACCTGCAATATAGAAATGTCGCCTATAAGATCAGTGGTACCGATAAAAACCGCAGAGCGCTTGACTTCAGCAACAATTACAATTTCTTCAATCCTAAAGTAGGCGCTACTTATTTTCTGAATGAGCAAAGTAATGCTTACGCTTCATTTAGTGTAGCCAATAAAGAACCAAACAGAGATGACTTCACCAATCTAAAAGAAGGCCTTCCTAATCCTAAAGCGGAGCGCTTAAACAATGTGGAGGCAGGATACCGCTTTAAGAACGACCGCTTCAACGCGGGCGCTAACGTCTATGGAATGTTCTACAAAGATCAGCTGATCTTTACAGGTGAGATCAATGAATATTCAGATGCTTATCGTCAGAATGTCGATAAAAGTTATCGTATAGGACTGGAGCTGGATGCTTCTTACACCATCAGCTCTCATTTTGCTGTCAATGCAAATGCCGCCTTCAGTAAAAATAAGATCAAAAACTACATCGATTATGTTTCTGAGTATGATGCTAATTTTGACTTGATCAATGTACAGGCGACAACTTACAAAAACCCTGACATTTCCTTCTCACCTAATACTGTGGTTTTTGGCGAGCTGGTTTACAAACCTCTTGCTGGTTTGGCTGTAGCGCTGCAAAGCAAGTATGTAAGCAAACAGTTCATGGACAATACGCAGAACGAAAGCCGCAAGCTGGATGCTTATTGGGTAAACAATGCCAGACTGGGTTATAATTTCAGCCTAAAAGGCATCAAGAATATCAATGTTGCCTTGCTGGCAAACAATATCCTCAATAAAAAGTACGATAGTAATGGCTATACCTACAGCTCAATTTATCCATGGGCAACGGTTACAGAAAATTTTTACTTTCCGCAGGCAGGAACTAATTTCTTACTTTCGCTTAATCTGAAATTTTAAAATACATGAAGAAGTTCATCGAAAAACTCCACTTTATCACGCACGATATAGAACAGCTTACACACATAGAACAGGCCCAAATAGCTTGTGAGACGGGTGCAAAATGGATCCAGTACCGTTGCCTGACCAAAAGTGACGATGAGCTTTTGAAAGATATCAATGCAATAGCAGAGATCTGTGACGATTGGGGAGCAACCCTGATCGTCACAGATCATATCCACCTGAATGGTAAAGCCGATATTCAAGGTTTCCACATTGAAGATATGGATGCCGATTTTCTTAAGATAAGAGCACAACTTGGCGAAGCCATTACCATCGGAGGATCATCCCATACGATTGAAGGTCTAATCAGGTTAAATAAAGAAGGTGTTGATTATGCCGGTCTGGGACCATTTTATGAAACCACTACAAAGCCAAACAGCTTTCCGTTACTCGGTATAGATGGTTATCAAAAAATCATGCTGGAGCTAAAAGACCAACAAATAGACCTGCCTGTGCTTGCAGTTGGAGGCGTCAAGATTGATGATGTAGATGCGCTCATGCAAACTGGAATTTTTGGAATTGCAGCCTCTGCTGCCATCAACCAGTCCGAAAACATGAGAGATGCGTATGCCTCATTTTATGACAAGATTATGTAATGATATTTTAAGCAGGGTCTTAATATCTTCTCTGCTAACACTTACATTTGTCGAAAATCAATTCCTTTGGACAATACAGATCTTATAGAGAAACCGGATCCTTATGCCGCGCTCCGCTACAGGGAGTTCCGCTCCTACCTCGGAATGCGTTTCTTCTTCACATTTGCCTACCAGATGCAGGCAGTAGTCATAGGTTTTCATATCTATCAGCTCACGAAAGACCCACTTGCTCTTGCCTTCATTGGGTTGTGCGAAGCCATTCCATCCATTAGTATTGCCTTATACGGCGGTTATGTTGCAGATAAATCTGAAAAAAGAGGACTCTTATTAAAGATCTTTAGCGGCGTATTCCTTTGCTCTCTGGTGATGCTCATCGTGACCACCAAACAAATGCATACCTATGTTCCTACCAGTTACATTGTACCGATCATGTATTGCATGATATTTGGAATTGGGATCGCCAGAGGATTTTTCAGTCCGGCGACCTTCTCGTTGATGGCACAGATCATTCCCAAAAAGCTTTATCCAAATTCGAGTACCTGGAACAGTTCCAGCTGGCAAATGGCCTCTATTCTGGGTCCAATGGCTGGCGGACTCATTTATGCTTTCTTTGGCATCACCGTTACCTATATCGTGATTATCAGTTTTATCTTTATCGCCCTGGTTTGTATTTTCTTTTTAAAACCTCACCCTCCTACATTCATCCCTAAGGAAAGTATTGTAAAAAGCCTCACTGAAGGGGTAAGGTTTGTATTTAAAACAAAGATGATGCTCGGTGCAATGAGTCTGGATTTGTTTTCTGTTTTTTTTGGAGGGGCGGTAGCTTTACTGCCTGTCTTTGCTCATGACATCCTGAAAGTTGGCTCTGAGGGGCTGGGGTTTATGCGCGCTGCGGTGTCAAGCGGAGCTGTAATCACTATGCTGGCCATGACCCGCTTTTCTCCAATGAATAAACCCTGGCGAAATCTGCTAATTGCGGTCACTGGTTTCGGAGTAAGTATCATCTGTTTTGGATTGTCCAAGAATTTTTATCTCACGCTTTTATTTCTCTTTGCAGAAGGTGCATTTGATAGTGTAAGTGTGATTATTCGCTCTACCATCATGCAGCTGCTTACGCCTGATGAAATGCGCGGACGCGTATCTGCGGTAAACAGCATGTTTATCGGATCTTCCAATGAAATCGGCGCATTTGAATCCGGCCTTACAGCTAAGCTCATGCGAACAGTCCCCGCTGTAGTTTTTGGCGGCAGCATGACCATACTGGTAGCAGGAATTACTTATCTTAAAACCAAAGGGCTGGTAAAATTAAGCCTCCAGGAGATCAACGAACAAAAGGTTTAGACTTCCAGGCGCTCACCTATCTGCTGTCTCCACATGGCATAATACAAGCCGTTCAGTGCCAATAAATCCTCATGCTTGCCTTGTTCAATGATATGACCTCTTTCCAGCACAAATATCCGGTCTGCGTGACGGATAGTAGATAGCCTGTGTGCGATTAATATCGTGATGTGATTGGTATGTACAGAAATGTCTCTGATCGTAGCAGTAATGTCTTCTTCAGTCAAAGAATCCAGCGAGGACGTAGCTTCATCAAACACCAGTATATCCGGTTGTCTTAATAGTGCCCTGGCAATAGACAGCCTTTGCTTTTCTCCTCCTGATACTTTTACTCCTCCCTCACCAATAACTGTATCGAGGCCATTTTCTGCCCTGGCCAGCAGGTTATGACAAGCCGCTTGCTGTAATACACGCATACATGCTTCATCTGTAGCCCCTGGTCTTACAAACTGCAGGTTTTCTCTGATTGTGCCTGAAAACAGTTGGGTATCCTGAGTTACAAAGCCAATTTTTTCCCTGAGCAGGTCCAGGTCTATTTCCTTACTCGAAGTATCGTTATAATACACCTCTCCTTCAATTGGCTGGTAAAGTCCAACCAATAGCTTCACCAGGGTGGTCTTGCCTGATCCCGAGGGGCCGACAAAAGCAATTGTCTCTCCATTATGAGTGGTGAAAGTAATGTCATTAAGTGCATTGTGTTTCCCCGTAAGGTGTTTGAAATTTACTCCTTCAAAAGCAAGTTTAGTAATTTTATCCAGCTTCACCGGGTTCATTGGCTTCTGATCTATAGGGGTACTTAAAATTTTCTTGAAATTACCTAAGGACACCTCAGCTTCCCTCCAGGTCAGGATCACATTTCCTAATTCCTGCAGCGGCCCGAAGAGGAAGAAAGAATAAAACAGGAACGAAAAGTACTGCCCCGGCGAAATTGTATTTTCGAAGATGAGGATCAATAAGACCACTACCATCGTACTCCTTACAAAGTTCACCGTCGTTCCTTGTACAAAGCTCATACTACGTACATATTTTACCTTTCTCAATTCCAGCCCAAGAATTTTATAGGTCGTTTTATTCAGACGGTCTATTTCCTGATTAGCCAGTCCCAAACTCTTTACCAGTTCAATGTTTCTCAAAGATTCCGTAGTAGATCCCGCAAGGGCAGTCGTTTCAGCAACAATACTTTTTTGGATGGTCTTGATCTTTCTGCTGAGAAACCAGCTTACAAAGCTGATGATCGGAATCGCGGAGAAGTAGATCAGTGTCACTTTATAGCTTACTGTTACTGAATACACGATCACGAATATCATCCCAATCAGGCTCACAAATAGTATACTGATAAAAGCCGTTATAAACTTCTCAGAATCAAGGCGTACTTTCTGAAGAATACCTAAGGTTTCTCCACTCCGTTGATCCTCAAAAACCTGATAGGGCAGTTCCAGAGAATGTTTTAATCCATCGGCATACATCCTAGCACCCACCTTCTGAACAATAATGCTTGTAAAATAATCCTGAAAGTTCTTGGCAATCCGCGAAACCATTGCAGCTCCAATTCCCAGTCCAACCAGACCCAAAACGCCCAATATAAATTCACTCCTGCTCAGCAGGTTCTTTTTTTCTATAAACTGGTCTACAATCCGTCCTGTGATATAAGGATCAAGCAATGAAAACCCAATGTTAATAGCAGCCAGGAACAGTGCCAAAACCACTGTCCATTTGTGGTTTTTCAAGTATTCAAGAAGTAGTTTCATTAATCTAGTTTTGTTTCTGAGGGATCAAAAATAAAGAAAGGGAATGAAGTACTGACCTCATTCCCTTTAATTTACTTATAGATTATAAATGCCGGCTTATACCGTCATGATATCTTTCTCTTTTGCTTCTGCATGCTTATCTACCTTCAGGATATAAGCATCCGTGATTTTCTGCACTTCTCCTTCTCCTGTTTTGATTTCATCATCAGAAACGCTTTCGCCTTTTAGCTTTTTAATTTTCTCGTTGGCATCTTTCCTGATGTTACGAACAGTGATACGACCTCTTTCAGCTTCTTCTTTCACTTTCTTTACCAAATCCTTTCTGCGCTCTTCAGTCAAAGGAGGAACAACCAGACGGATCATAATACCATCATTCTGAGGGTTGATACCAATATTTGCTTCCATAATTGCACGCTCAATAGGAATAAGCAAAGCCTTTTCCCATGGCTGCAACAGCAAAGTACGTGCATCTGGAGTATTGATGCTGGCTACCTGGCTCAATGGAGTCGGATTTCCATAATAATCAACCATGATACCATCAAGCATACCTGCAGAAGCCTTTCCTGCACGAATTTTCGTCAGTTCCGACTCACAATGTGCAATGGCTTTATCCATTGTAGCCTGAGCGTCCTGTAATTGTTTCTTTATGAGGTCATTCATAATGTATAAAGTTTTTATTTTTTATCTAACGAGTGTTCCTATTTCTTCACCTCCGGCAATCTTCATGAAGTTACCAGACTTATTCATGTCAAAAACAATAATAGGAAGCTTATTTTCTTCACAAAGTGTAAACGCAGTCATATCCATTACGTTTAGTCCTTTTGCATAAACTTCTTTAAAGGATATCTCCGAATATTTTGTCGCAGTTGGATCTTTCTCCGGATCCGCCGTGTAAATGCCATCTACACGTGTTCCTTTTAACACCACATCCGCTTTAATTTCAATCGCACGTAAAGCCGCTGCAGAATCCGTAGTAAAATAAGGATTACCTGTTCCAGCACCAAAGATGACAACACGGCCTTTTTCAAGGTGACGTACTGCCCTGCGGCGGATAAACGGCTCACAGATCTGTTCCATTTTTATTGCGGTCAGCAATCTGGTCTTAAGACCTACTTTTTCAAGTGCATCCTGCAATGCCATACTGTTAATTACGGTGGCCAGCATTCCCATATAATCAGCTTGTGCTCTGTCCATACCAGACTTTTCCGCACTTAAACCTCTAAAAATATTACCTCCGCCTATCACTATTGCAATTTCAAGGCCTTTGTCATGCACAGCTTTGATGTCTTCGGCATATTGTCTTACAACCTCATTATCAATACCATATTGCTTATCGCCCATCAGCGATTCGCCACTTAACTTCAGTAGAATCCGTTTATACTTCATGGGGCAAACTTAGATAAAATTGCTTTTATTTCCAATGTATTGTTCTCTACACTATGCCTTTCCCTGCTCATGGCCATCCTTAAAAACCTTACTTAACTCCAGGGCACCAGTTAAAAATAACAAATCCGCCTTACAGCCTGCTTCCAGATTACCAATTTTATTATCCAGGCCCATTAGTTTTGCAGGATTTAAAGATGCCAATTTTAATGCCGCTGCTAACGATATATCACATTGTGAAACACAATTTTGTACCGCCTGTAACAGGGTAATATTTGAACCTGAAAGCGTGCCTTCCGGAGTAATGAACTTCTCCCCCGAAAGCTGATGCTGATAGGGCCCGATACTGCAGGCAGTAACTGCATCGGTAATCAAAAACAACCGATCCTTCATCAGCCTATAGCTCATCTTTACCATCTCAAAATCGACATGACTTCCATCGGCTATGATACTTGCCATCGCTGTTGGATGACTAAATACCGCTACAGGCAAGTTTGGTGACCTGTGGTGTATCGATGGCATGGCGTTGAACAAATGTGTAGTACTTGCAACGCCCTTGTCATAAGCCTTTGTAGCTTCTTCAAAAGTCGCATCGCTGTGCCCCAGAGAAAGTACAACTCCCTGATCGAGCAAATAATTAATTACCTCATCATCCTGCAATTCGGCTGCAACAGTCATCATCTTTACCGTCCCGTCAGCATGTTCCATCAGTCGCTTCACTTCATCAAGTGATGCTTTGCAGATGTATTCCTCAACGTGCGCTCCCTTGCGTTTGGCATTCAGATAAGGGCCTTCCAGGTGCAGTCCTAAGAAAGCTTTAGCTTCATCTCTATATTCCTTAGCCGCGATGATTGAATCATGAACGACCTCGGGTGTATTGGTAGCTACACAAGCCAAAAAGCCAGTCGTTCCCTTGCTGATCAGATCAGCGTCCATTTGGCGCAATGTTTCGACAGAAGGATAAGCGGAAAACAGATTCCCTCCACTGCCATAGATCTGCAGGTCTATAAAACCAGGAGTGATATAAGCGCCTTCAGCGTCAATTTCCTGACAGCCTTCTGGCGTCTGATTTCCTTGAACATCAATTATTTTTCCTTCTTTAATAAGGACGATATGGTTAGTCACCAATTCATCCTTCAAAAAGAACTTACCATTCTTTATAGCGATCATAATTGCTAATATAAGGCAAAAAAAAAAGTCCCTTGAAAACAAGGGACTTTTTAATATCATTAAAAAAGAGACTAAGCTCCTAATTGGATACGTTTGAATGCAGTAACAGTTAAACCGTTAGCTGTATCATTTAAGAATTTACGAACATCTTTAGATGAATCTTTCACAAATTCCTGGTTCAATAAAGTACTGTCTTTGTAGAATTTATTCAATTTACCAGCAGCAATTTTCTCAACCATTTCTTCAGGTTTACCTTCAGCACGGATTTGCTCTTTAGCGATTTCAGTTTCACGCTCGATAGTAGTTGCGTCAACGTCACCTTTATCTAAAGCAACAGGGCTCATCGCAGCAATTTGCATCGCTACATCTTTACCAGCTTCTTCAACACCTGCAACATCCTGGTTTAAAGCAACCAAAACACCTAAACGGTAGTTGCCGTGGATGTAAGGAACAACTTTCTCTCCAGATACAGTTTCGAATTTAGAGATACCGATTTTCTCACCGATTTTACCAGTGTTCTCGATGATCAGGTCAGATACTTTCTGTCCGTCAATTTCAAGACCTAATAATTCTTCTAAAGAAGCCGGGTTTTTCTCAACAGCTAAATCAGCAAATTTGTTACCTAAGGCAACGAAATCAGCATTTTTAGCCACGAAATCAGTTTCGCAGTTCAATTCGATAACAATACCACGTTTGCCATCAGCTGTAGCTTTAGCAATAACAACACCTTCGTTAGAATCACGATCCTGACGAGACGCTGCTACTTTAGCACCTTTTTTACGTAGATAATCAACTGCCGCTTCAAAATCACCGTTAGCCTCGATCAAAGCTTTTTTGCAGTCCATCATACCAGCACCAGTTTGTTGGCGCAATTTGTTTACATCTGCTGCAGAAATTTGTACTGTAGACATTTTATTTCCTTTTTAAGTTTTTATCAAAAATTATGGGTTGTATAAGATTGTTGTAAGCCTTAAACCCTCAACGCACCAATACAACCCAATATTATATTATTTAAGCTTCTTCGCTTGTACCTTCTTCAGTATCAGCTTCAACTTTTTTTCTTCTTGCACCAGGAGCAGCAGCTTCAGGAGCATCAGCAGCAGCTTTAGCAGCTACAGCTTCTTTTTCAGTTTCCTCGTCTTTTTCGCGTTTGCGCTCATCTAAACCTTCTTCAATTGCTTTGATGATTACATCAGTAATTAAAGAGATAGATTTAGTAGCATCATCATTCGCTGGGATTGGGAAATCGATGTTAGAAGGGTCAGAGTTGGTATCAACCATTGCAAAAGTTGGAATGTTTAATTTCAACGCTTCGCTAACAGCGATGTGTTCTTTTTTAACGTCAATTAAAAAGATAGCAGCAGGTAAACGGTTTAGATCCGCGATACCACCTAATAAGCTTTCTAATTTGATACGCTCACGCTGAATCATTAAACGCTCCTTTTTAGAAAGGATTGAATAAGTACCGTCTTTAGTCATCTTGTCGATGGTAACCATCTTTTTGATTGACTTGCGTACAGTAGCAAAGTTAGTCAACATACCACCTAACCAACGCTCAGTTACGAAAGGCATGTTTACTTTTTTTGCTTGCTCAGCAACGATTTCTTTAGCTTGTTTCTTAGTAGCTACGAAAAGAATCTTACGACCAGATTTAACGATCTGTTTGATTGCTGAAGCAGCTTCTTCAGTTTTAGTTAAAGTTTTATTTAAATCTATAATGTGGATACCATTGCGTTCCATAAAAATATATGGTGCCATTTTTGGGTTCCATTTACGGGTAAGGTGACCAAAGTGTACACCTGCATCCAATAAGTCTTGATATGTAGTTCTTGCCATTGTTTTGTCTCCTTAAGATTAACGTTTACTGAATTGGAATTTCTTACGTGCTTTCTTACGTCCTGGTTTCTTACGCTCAACCATACGCATATCACGGGTCATTAACCCTTTAGCGCGCAATGCTGGTTTTTTCTCAGCATCTAATTCAACGATAGCCTTAGCGATAGCTAAACGAACAGCTTCTGCCTGACCTTTGATACCACCACCTGCTACATTTACATTTACATCATACTGACCAACAAGTTCTGAAACTTCAAATGATTGGTTAACGATGTATTGCAAAGGCAACGTTGGGAAATATACTTTATGATCTTTACCGTTTACGGTAATAGTACCATTGCCCTCTTTTAAATAGATACGAGCAACAGCAGTTTTTCTTCTTCCTGAAGTATTTGTAACTGACATTTCTTCTTAATTAAAGTGTAATGGTTTTTGGTGATTGTGCTGCGTGAGGATGCTCAGTACCTGCATAAACATAAAGGTTGGTGTATAATTTAGCACCAAGCTTAGTTTTAGGTAACATACCACGAACCGCTTTCTCGATAACACGCTTAGGATGTTTCGCCATTAACTCTTTAGGAGAAATGAAGCGCTGACCACCTGGATAACCAGTGTAAGAAGTATAAACTTTATCAGTAAATTTACTTCCGGTCAACTTAACCTTGTCTGCATTAATAACGATAACGTTATCTCCGCAGTCTACGTGTGGGGTGTACTCAGGCTTGTTTTTACCACGGATGATCATAGCGATCTTCGATGACAAGCGCCCCAAAATCTCGCCTTGTGCGTCAACAACAACCCACTGTTTATTAACAGTTTTTGCATTGGCAGAGACAGTTTTGTAACTTAACGTATTCACTTGCTTGTATTTAATTTGTTTAACAATTATTTATTCCCCTCAATTTTAGGGACTGCAAAGATAGTGTAATATCTTTAATTGTCAAACACTTGAGAGAAAAAAATCCAGATATCTGCTAAATATCTTCTTCAGCCTTTTCAATAGCAGATGGCATTATTGCCAAGCGGTATTTTTCTTCATCAAACTCATTTTCACTTTTAGCAATCACTACAGCAGCTATTCCATTTCCAATCACATTCGTGATTGCTCTTGCCTCCGACATAAACCTGTCCACCCCCAAAAGAATCGCAATATGCTCTACCGGCATAATTTTTAAAGCAGATAATGTAGATGCCAATACAATGAAACCGCTTCCCGTAACTCCTGCAGCCCCCTTCGATGTCACCATAAGTACCGCCAGAATAGTGAGCTGCTGCCATATGGATAAATCAATATTAAACACCTGGCAAAGAAATATCACTGCCATAGAAAGGTAAATAGCTGTCCCGTCAAGATTGAATGAATACCCCGTAGGAATCACCAGGCCAACAATTGATTTCTTACAACCAAAAGCTTCCATTTTCTGCATCATGCTGGGCAAAGCAGACTCAGAGGAAGAAGTACCCAATACGATTAAGATCTCCTGTCTGATATACTTTAAATAGCTCCATAAACTAAATTTGTAATACCTGCATATGGCATTTAATACCACAAAAATGAAAAGGAAGCAGGTAAGATAAACCGAGCCCATTAACTTCGCCATTGGCAGTAATGTACTCAAGCCGTAAGTCCCCACACTATATGCCATTCCACCGAATGCTCCAATTGGAGCCAGACGCATGACGATCTTCATGATGTTAAAAAATACCTTCGATAGTTTATCGAACGACTGCAATAGAGAATGTCCTGTTTCTCCCATCTTGTTCAGCCCATATCCGAACAGTATTGCAAAAAACAGAATCTGTAAAATATCTCCTTTAGTAAAGGCCTCAAAGATATTATGAGGTACTATATGCGTAATGAATTCAATCCAATTGATTTCCCCGGCCTGATCTGTATATGTTTTTATCTTGTCCACATTTCCTTCAGCCACCTTAATGCCGATACCCGGTTTCAGTATATTAGCCACAAGCATTCCGATAGCTATGGCAAGGGTAGTTACAATCTCAAAATAGAGCAAAGCCTTACCTCCCACCATGCCTACCTTTTTCATATCTCCCATATGTGCAATTCCAAGCACTATAGTCAGGAATATGATTGGGGCGATCAGCATATTGATCATATTGATGAAGGTCTGGCTGATCAGCTTTGCATGAGGAGCGAATCCCGGAACAAAAGCACCAGTTAAGATACCCAGTGTAATTGCGACCAGCACTTGGAAAGTAAGATTTGAAAATAAAGCTTTCATCAAGCGATAATAAAGAAATTTTCGC
>NZ_JAVTSP010000003.1:0-715490 GCF_032678645.1 Pedobacter frigoris | reverse complement strand
CGGTAAGCGCGCGAAACCTCCTACTATTCCGGAACTCATTAACCGTCAGAAAATGGCAGTTGCAAATGCTTTTCTAAAACCAATTCTCCCCTTCATTAAACTAGGCTTTTTCTTCGCCGTTGAGGGTACGACCAAACATCAGCACAACGAAGCACTCTCCTACAATAAGCTGTATGCTTTGCAAGGCGAATACCCTAATATAGAAATGGACTACAGCAAGGCGCTGGTAAGTAAAGGTTCACTACAACCTGCGATAAATCCGGCAGTTTCACTATTGCCCAATGGCATTGAGTTTACCTGGGAAGTTGCACCGGATATGGAATGGGGTATTAAAAACGACCGTACCATGCTGCTCGCCTATTTCCCGAACCAGCAGCAAGCGATTTATATATTCAGCGGAGCTCAGAGAAAAGAAGGCCGGGGTTTTCTGGAACTTCCCCCTAACCTGCTCGATCAACCAATGCATACCTACATCTCGTTTATGGCCGATGACAAAATGAGTGTAAGTGATAGTACGTGGGTAGCTTAGCAAGAGCCGGATATTTATAAACCAAAATCAAACCACAGCGTACCACTCACCTTTTCGCCATTTGCATGATTGAGCTCACTTTGTGGCCCCATCACCTTTGCCGATTGGAATTTGGTACCGATTGGACTGATGCCGCTTAAAAACCCAATACTTCCTTCCGGAAAAGCAGGCTCCACATTGTTATTGGCTAGCGCAGCCATTTCACGGGCCGGACGCAGCATTTGCAGATAAGTATTTTTATCTGCCGAATAGACGGTAAATGGCGCTTCCTTATTTTCTATCGTTACCCAGTTGACTTCGGCATGATAGCCCTTAAATTCGGGATACCCCCAGCTTTCACCGGTAATGGCATTGTTATAGGCTTTATGCCATACGCCGAACTGCTGACCTTTTAACCTGTTTTTCCAAACCCGGTATGGGCCTCGGCCAAGCCATTTCATTCCGGTGATCTTTTCTTCGGGATAGTCGAATGTGATGCCCACAAAACTGGCATCTCCCTGTTGCGCATACTGGTATTCCAGTTTAGCAGGTTGTCCCGATGTGAAGGTCCATGTTACAAGCAAAGAACCTGCTCCCTGGTAATCGGCCTCCACTATATATTGGCCATTAACCATTTTATGTTCAAACTGCTTTAACTCGGTTTGAATGCCCGCCAGCACCGGACCTCCGGATAAAGAAATTGTACCCCTAGGCTTCACTACGTTTTGGATGTATCCTGTCTTTTTATCAAAATTGTAAGTGAGACCATCGCATTTGATGCTCAGTACATCAGCCGTTTCCGTCATTTTTACAGCCGTCTTGCCAGTCGAAATCTTGACTTTACCTGCGATCGCCACAGGCTGACCAATTGCCCAACTCCAGGTAAAAATCTCTTTCTTGTCCGGACCATAAGCAGTCAGATACAATGCGTCATTTTTTGTCCATGATGCTGGCAACCCCAGGTTCAAGATTCCTTTTTCACCTGGTTTAAGATCGACAGGCTTCAATAGCCCCGTTGCCTTTGCCACAGCAGCAGTAGTTTTATCCTTTGCCGAGGGGAGCTTAACCAGTTTCCATTTAAACGTACATTGGTTCAGGTTTGTAAACGAATACCTGTTTTCGACCGCTATTTTCCCATTAAATCCCGCAGCAATTGGCTGTGGATTGATATACACTGGCGACCAGATCTCTTTTATGGCATAAAAGCTTCCCTCCTTTTCACGGTGCGCACCAACTATCCCATCCGGTGCATGATTACCATCGCCGTCATAAGCACCATTTTTATCTGTACGGATAACCGATTCGTCTGAAAACGCCCAGATAAATCCGCCTCCCGCATGGGGATGCTTCAGCATTTCCGTCCAAAAATCATCCAGCGCAGCAGCAGCCCCACCATCATACAACGCATGCATAAATTCCGTCGGAAAGTAAACTTCCTGTCCGCTTGTGGTAGCCTTAACGATGTCCTTAAAATTGGGATAATGCTTGGTATCGGTGCCGTTAAATTTTTCCCATGGATGAATCACGGTACGGCTTTGGGGATCATATAGTACATAGTCTTTATCCAAATCCCTGTTAAAGCCCCCTTCGTTGCCATTGGCCCAAAACAGGATTGAAGGGTGGTTCACATCTCGTACCACCAGCTCCTTAACCAATTTGCGCCCCGTTTCCGTATCGTAATTGCCCTGCCAGCCGGTAAGTTCATCTATCACATACAGACCCAAAGAATCGCAGACATCGAGAAAATCACGATCGGGCGGATAGTGCGACATCCTGACCGCATTCATATTCATTTCCTTCATCAGGCTTACGTCCATCAGGTGAACCCCATGACTTAATGTACGACCGGTTTCCGGCCAGAAGCTATGACGGTTAACCCCTTTCAAGATTACCCTTGCACCGTTAACGTACAGTCCGTCATTAGTCCGCAACTCTGCAGTACGAAAACCAAACTTTTGTTTGGTGCGGTGAACGATCCCCTTTTCGTTTTTGACAGCAACCACTACCTGATATAAATTGGGGAATTCAGCACTCCATAATAGCGGTTTATCAAAGCCAGACTTTAGTTCAGTGTGATCTCCTGCTGTATTTGCTTTGACTGAAAAGGGCTTTCCTACATTTTGGCCATTGAGTTTTTGCACCTGGGCCTCAACCAGATCGCCATCCTTTAGGTTTTGTGCGTATACATCCAACTGGAAAGAACCGTCAGCTTTCGCGTTTACAGCGACTCTTTCTATAAAAACCTGTGGAACAATTTCCAGATAAACAGGACGGTAGATTCCACCGAAAACCCAGAAATCACCACTCCGCTCAGCCTTATTTACTGATTGATTGGCAGATGTCTTATCTACCGTTACTTCCAGCAGATTTTTTGAGTCCGATTTTAGCAAATCGGTGATGTCATATTTGAAGAAATAAAAACTGCCCTGGTGTACAGGTCCTGCCTGCTTGCCATTGATCATTACTTTGGTATCTGTCATCGAACCCTCAAAAACGATGTAAACCTTTTTACCCGTCAGGTTAGCTAAAAGAAACTCATGCTTATATAAACCTTGTTCATTGTTTTTTATCTTATCATGGCCATAATTATATGCTCCAAACCCCTGTTGCTCCCATTGCGATGGCACAGGAATTTTAGTCCATATGCCACTCTTCCTTCCTGCAGTGCAATAAAAATCCCAGGATACTGTGTGGTCCTTATCTGTTCCTGATAAGTATTTAATGACGGTCTCCTGTGAAAATGCGCCGAAATAAATCGACGTCAATAACAATTGCAGTATGATCTTTTTCATGATGTGCGCGGCTCTTTGGTATGGAATACTAATCTAACTAGTTACATTCACTTTAATAAAAAAACTCCTGACTAAAACTACGCAATCGTTACCGGAAACCCCATTCTTTATTGGGTAGATCTCCCAGCTTAATTTCTAAAACACCTCCTTTAGCGAGACTGCTGTGTGGAAAGCGGAAATCCTTCAGCGGCAGGCCGTTTAAGCTGGCCGACTGGATGTATGTATTCCCCGGCTTGTTGTTCACCGTTTTAATCACAAACGACTTGCCCTTATAATAACGCCCGTCCAGCTGAATGGTGATCTGGTCAAAAATCGGACTGGTAATTTCGTAATGCGGGTTCACAGACGCCCCGCCTTCTACATCAAATAAGCCCATCGCCATCAGCACACTGAGACTTCCTATTTGCCCCTGGTCTTCATCGCCGTTATAGCCTCCATATGGCGTGGTATCACTGTAGCATTCTTCCTGAATCCTGCGAACCCAGTACTGTGTAAGCCATGGCTTTTGCGCATAACTAAATAAATGCGCTTTATGCAATGAAGGCTGGTTTTCATAATCTAACCATCCTTCGGCATGATAACCATGGGGAACAATAAATTTCAGCGGCGCGGCCAGCTCAAATTGCTGCTCCAGTCTGTCTGCAAACTTTTCATTACCTCCCATCAGTTTAATGAGATCGGGCATATTATGCGGAACGTAATAGGAATAGATCGCCGAATTGCTTTCTATAAAACCCCTTGCATTAAATCCCTTGGCTGTCGGCGTAAAATCTTTCATCCAGCTGCCATCCAGTTCTCTCGGCCGCATCCAGCCGCTTGTGGTATCAAAAACATTCCTATAGCTGAATGAACGCTTTAAATATTGCTGATAATCGGCATCCTTGTTTCTCCCCTTCGCAAACTGCGCCATACACCAATCCTGATAAGAAAAATGAAGCGTATATGCACAACCCTCTCTTTGCCATCCTTTACCATCTATACCTTCCGGCACAAAACCCATTTTCACGTAGTGATCCATGTAAGGATGTGCCTCCACCTCATAGCCCCCGTGGTCTCTGATACCGCCGGGCATGGAATTTTTAATGCTCCCGGCATAGGCTGCCTCTACATCAAACGTCCGGATCCCTTTGTTATAGGCCGCTGTGATCAGTGGAACTGCCTGATCCCCCAGCATCACATAAGTATAGTTACCGCCGCTCGGGCCGCGCGCAATCAATCCGCCGTTTTTATAGTACTCCACTAAGGTTGATACCATATCACTCATTACTTTTGGGTAAGCGATCGACCATAGGATGTTCAAATTCCACTCTGAACCCCAAAAGGAATCTGAATTATGGACATTAAAAAGTGGTTTCCCTTTCTGGTCTAAAGGCACTTGTTTAATCGCAGTTTTAGCACGTGTATTATCGGCATATTTGCCATTTACGTCACTGTAAATATGCCTTCCTAAAAGTGTATGCCATAAATCTGTATAAAATTTAACGCGTTGCTTTTCTGTGCCACCAGCTACCTGTATTTTCCCCAGTTCGCCATTCCACTCATCTGTTGATGCGCTGACCACCTTGTTAAAATCCCAGTGCGGCAGCTCGGTTTCCAGATTTAACCTGGCCTGTTCCTGGCTCACAAACGAAATACCCACCTTGACTAAAACCGGCCCTTTGGGCTTGTAATAAGAAACATACCCCCCAGCTTCTTTCCCGGAAATGGACTTTATGTTTTCAATCAACCGCTTTGGGCCTGTCCCACTTTTTTTCCAGCCGCCAAATTTTGAAAAAGGGGCATTAAATTGAACCACAAAATATACCGTCAGCGGTTTTTTCCTGCGGCCGGTGGGCGACATGATCGAATAGCCGGACAACTCTTTTTCATTGTTCATCTGTATAGATGCTGAATCCATTTTCCCCTGGCCCAAAGCCGCACCCACATCAAAAAGAACATTAGCGGTGTCAGCGTTTCCGAAACTGTAACGGTGAAAACCAACCCGATTGGTAGAAGTGAGCTCTGCTGTTATCCCATAGTCATCCAGCACAACTTTATGGTAGCCCGGCTTCGCAATTTCTTTATCATGAGAGAACTTTGATTTGGTGGCTTCGAAGCCCAGATGTCCTTTTACAGCACCTGTGGTAGGCATCACCGGAACTCCAGATATTTCCCAGCAATGGATATGACTGAAACAACGTACGGCAGTAGAATCGTATAGATAACCCGAACCCCAGCTCCCCGATACCCAGGTATCCGGACTAAGGCTCACCATGCCGTAAGGCCGGCTCGCCGATGAAAAAAAGAACCAGCGGGACTTTTGGGTACCAATAAATGGATTGACGTAATCTGCTGGTTTTTTACCGGCCGATTGGGCCATTGATTGACAGAATATCGCAGATAGGACAATCAGCAGGACAAAACTTCTTTTTAGCATAATGCTTATAATAAATTAACTGCCCCAAAGAAATTGCTAAATTTTGGGGCAGTTAATCGGAAAAATTCAATCTAATTATACTTTGTAATACTGTTCCCAGCCCTGGCGCGGTGGCGGGCCGATCAACAGCTCATTCGCATTTTTACTGCTGGTAATGATCTTTTTCTTTCTGTCGAAGACAATTTTTTCTCCTGTCCACTGCGCGAGTACACCCAGGCAGAATACCAGGCTTAATGGTCCTCCGATCTCGAAAGATGAACGTGTTTTCTCTTCGCCTTTGCAGGCTTTCAGGAAATTCGCGAAGTGGTTCGACGGACTTTCGGGAACAACCGGCAAGCGTGAAGCCATCTCTTTTGCTTTTTCTTCAGGAATAATAGATAGCGTACTGCCATGTGAACCTCCCTTGAAAGTCAGGTCTTTGCCGTAAATGATCTTACCTGGGTTCAGACTTGCTGGCTTAATAGGGCCATTGCTCGGCGGAGGAATGTTTGGATCTAATCCCTGTACACCATATCCGGCAGGTATTGGTGGAAGATTGTCAATTCCATCATACCACTTCACTTCAACAGGCGGCATGCTGCCACGTTTCGGGAATTTGAATGAAAGTGTGGACGACATCGGATAGAAAAAGTTATTGCGTCCGTCGAGTCTTACCGGATCTACTTCGTAAGGAAGTCCAAGGTCCAGAAACTGGTGAGAGGTATCCAATATATGCGCACCCCAATCGCCTAAAGCGCCCATACCAAAGTCGAACCAGCAGCGCCACTGACCGTTCACAAAATCCTTGTTGTATTGGTGACCCTGAGTCTGCATCTGCCAGATATTCCAGTCCAGGGTAGCCGGAGTCGGTTCCGCTGCCGGGAAGGAAGTAATTTTGGTATCCCAGCCATGCCAGCGTCTTGGCGAGTTCATATGCGCAGTAATAGATGTCACATCCTTAATGATGCCTGCATCTACCCATGATTTATACTGGAAATAATTGGCTTCGGAATGTCCCTGGTTGCCCATTTGGGTCACCACTTTCCTGTGTTTCTTTGCGGCCTTCATCATCAGTTCCACTTCCTGGAATGTACGCGCCATTGGTTTTTCCACATATACATGTTTACCCAAACCTATGGCCATCATGGTAATAGGAAAATGGGAGAAGTCGGGTGTACCAATGGAAACCGCTTCAATCTGGTTGCCCATTTTATCAAACATTTGTCTGAAATCTTTGAACCTCGGTACATTCGGGAACATTTTCAGAATCGCCAGGGTATGTGGCGCTTCCATATCTACATCACACAAAGCCACAATATTGGCCAGTCCTGTTTTGTAAAGTTCACGGATGATTTCACCACCGCGGTTGCCAATTCCGATGCAGGCAAGGTTTACTTTTTCACCTGCTCCAAAACGGGACTGGCTTTGCCCATATAAAAAGCTGGGCGTTGCTGCTACTGCGGCAGAGGCTAGTAGAGCTTGGGTTAAAAATTTTCTTCTTGAAGAGTTATGATCAGTCATATAAAGGTTTATTATGGTTCTTAAATTTGGTTAGCTATTGTTATTTCAACTCCCTGATTTTAACACTTCGGTAACTTACTTCATTACCGTGGTCCTGTATCAAAATATGTCCTTTTGGTGCTTCGCCAAATCCAGGCCATACGTTATACTTGCTCAGTGCAACCAGGTCACGGAAAGCTTTTGAGCCACGCTCGTATTCCAAAACTTTCACCCCGTTCAGGTAATGCTCCACATGGTTGTTGGGATAAACCACAATCCTGGCTGTGTTCCAGTTACCCGGCTGACGGAAGAAACGTGATATTTTTTGTGCTTTGATCAGATCGTATAATGAACTAAGCGTACGATTGCCGTCTTTACCCAATTTCGCATCGGGGTGCAGGTTGTCATCCAGCAACTGGTATTCCAGTCCGATTGCCGAACCGCTATTGTTTTCTTTCAACGTCACAAAATATTTCACGCCACTGTTTGCGCCTTTTGTCAGTTTAAAATCGAACGACAGGTCAAATGCTGCGTACTGTTGTTTGGTTACAATATCTCCTCCATTTGCAGATTCATCACCATTTGAAGGCAATGCCCTCAACAGTCCATTTTTTACTTCCCAGCCTTTATTCGGAAAAGAGGATTTGTAGGCACCAACCCAGCCATTTGTACTCTTGCCATCAAATAACAATTTCCAGCCGCTTTGCTGCTCATAACTGGTAAGGCTATTGGTCATCAGGTTAGCCACATAAATGCCTTTTGGAAAAGCAAGCGGTTTGATGTTTTTGGTCTGGATACGGATGTTCTTCCAGAAGATTTTAATACCTGCATACTCTGGCTTGCCGATCGCATGCACCTGTAGCCCAAGAACACCCTGATTTGTTTTCAGGGAATCTACCAGGTAAGAAACAGGCGCACCATCCAGCCAGGTTTTCACGGTATTACCGATACATTCTATACGGATCTTATGAAAAACATTGGGTGCAAAAAATATTTGTCCTTTTGGATTGTTTGATACAGGATACAGCCACTCTCTTCTGCCTTCATCATAAATACCTCCCGCCCATTTACGGGCAGTCGGATCAAAATCATACTGGTAGCCATATATTCTTCCCTGCCCTTTATTCGCCGCCGCATCAAAATTACTTTTGAATTGCACACCTGAATTGGTATTGGTATCGGTCATCATTGCTTCCAGTTCCAATACAAAATCGCCGCTGAAACGCTGATCACTGACAAGAAATGAATTGGGTGATTTTAAAGCTGTTGTACCTACGATCATACCATTCTCCGCAGCGTAAGTAGCGGAACCTGTCATCTGTTTCCAGCCACTGAGTGTTTTGCCGTCAAACAGCGACTGCCAGTCGTTCGACTGGGCACCGGAGTTAAATGCGATGAGTAAGAAGAAAATGGTTAAAATTTGTTTCATTTTGTGTTGTTGTGTTTATTGTTTAGTTGTTTATTTACTTTTTAACAAGGGTCAAATCTTTTGACAAATTGTATTTGACTCCCTTTTTGGTCTTGAAATCAACCGTTTTACCTTTATAACTAATCTTCAAAGGATTGTCCAGCTTGGATAAAATTGTCGCACCTGTCAGTTCTCCGTTTTCCCAGTTCATCGCCACTTCAAAACCGCCTCGCGCAATAAGTCCTTTCACTTGGCCATCGGGTATGGCTTTAGGCAAGGCTGGCAATAGACGTATGGTGCCATTCGTACTTTGCAAAAGCATTTCCGCAATACCGGCTGTTCCGCCAAAATTGCCGTCTATCTGAAAAGGGGGATGAGTGTCAAACAAATTGTTCAGGGTGGACTTACTCAATAATAAATTGATGCTTTCATAGGCCTTATCGCCGTCCAGCAAGCGGGCATAGAAATTAATGATCCATGCGCGGCTCCAGCCGGTCCCTCCGCCTTTTTGCGACAAACGGCGGGTAATTGTCTTTTTTGCGGCCTCAAAAAATTCAGGGGTTTCCGGATTGATCTGACTTAAAGGATATAAGCCCAAAAGATGGGACATGTGGCGGTGACCGATTTCGGTCTCTTCATAATCTTTAATCCATTCCTGAATACCACCGGTAGAAGAGATTTTTACAGGTGGAAGTTTCTTTTGTGCGGCACGGATCTTTGCGATGAAGTCGGCATCGGTACCTAAAACAGCTGCAGCCTCGGCACAGTAATCAAAAGCTGCATTGACCGTCTGAATGTCTATGGTGGCTGCGTAGGTAAGCGTGGAAGTTTCTTTACTGTTCGGTAATCTGAATTTATTTTCAGGGGAAGTGGATGGATTTGTCACGAGATATCCTTCCGGTGATGTAACGAGAAAACCCAATAAGAATTCACAGGTACCTTTCAACAGCGGGTAGGCAATGTCGCGCAAGTAGGCCTTGTCGCCGGTAAACAGGTAATGTTCATAAACCGGAAAGGTAATCCAGGCGCCATTCGTAGGTGTCATCCCCCAGGTGCCGTCACAAATACTGGTCCGTCCGAAAACATCGGTAAGGTGGTGCATCGTCCAGCCCTTGGTACCATAAGTTTCTTTTGCTGTTGCAGCTCCGGGAATGGCAACTTGTTGCATGAAATTTGCCAGTACCTCTGCCGTCTCCGGAAGATTACAAATTTCTGCCGGCCAGTAATTCATTTGCAAATTGATATTGGTGTGAAAATCTGAACTCCATGGGGCTTCCAGGTCTTTGTTCCAGATTCCCTGCAAATTAGCAGGCAATACAGCGGGTTTACGTGATGAACCCATCAACAGGTAACGTCCAAACTGAAAATACAGGGCGATTAGTCCATTGTCAATCTTTCCTTCCTTCACACGGTTTAAACGGACGTCCGTCGGATATTTCGCCAATGAATCTGCCCCGAAATTCAGGCTTACACGATCAAACATCGCTTTGTGTTCGGTCACATGTCTTTTTATGATATCCGGACTTTTAGTGTTTTTTACTTTATTGAGAATTGCCTTGCAGGATGCAATCGGACTGATTGAACCATCGAAATCCAGTTTAGCAAGGGAGTAATTTGTCGCCCCGGTCAGTACGATTTCTACCGATTCGGCATCATGGATCAACAGGTTATTACCTTTTACCTCAAAAGTTCCCCTTTGAAGTTTCACCCTGGCCTCCGCCGCAAATTTCATATGCGCTCCGGCCGGGCCCCTCGTCCCTCCTTTATCATTGATCTCATCCATGATCTGCCCTTCCATTTCGATATGGCCATCAGGGAAAGCGGTCACTTTCACATCTTTCTGGCGGATTAGGGAAATGGAGGTGTTAATTAATGCTTTTTTACTGCCCTCAATACGATAGAAAATGCAGTTATCAGGGGCTGAAACCAATACTTGCTGGCGAACAGGATTTCCATTGATGGTGTATTCTGCTGTTGTGATCCCGGTTTGGATGTCCAGGGAACGGCTGTAATTTTCCGGTTTGCCCGCCCATTGAAAATCCAGCTCCAGATTCCCCAGAGGCTGATAAGAACGGATTCGTGCTGGAGTTCCCACCATATATAGCCGGGACAGACTGTCTGCTGTTTTAAATCTATTTTCGAAAATAGCCTTTTGGATAACCGGCAGGTACTCGAGGGCTTTCGGGTTGTTGGCATTTACTTTGGAACCCGCCCAAACACTTTCTTCGTTCAGTTGCAAAACTTCATGTCCGGGATTCCCAAAAACCATTGCACCCAGTCTACCATTCCCTATCGGCAAAGCTTCATACCAATTGGCTGCAGGCTGTTTAAACCACAACCTGTTCTGCTGAGCGAAACCCTTAAAGTCCACGACTAAAAGTATAGTAAGAAAAATAAAATATAATAGTCTTTTCATCAACTCGTAATTCTTTATAAGAGACTAATCTAACTAGTTCTAAGTACTTTAATGAGGATATCCCCAATTAAAACTACGAAATCGTTATCGTATGACCAGTGTGTTTCAAGTATTCACACCCCCCGTATGTTTGTGTAGTTATTTGACCATGAGCAGTGCTCATGGTCAATAAAATGGCTTAGTTTTTATACAAGCCTAATTCGGCAATACATGATTTATTAGGTTCGGCTGTATCGTAATTTGATTTCACTATAATTTTAAAATACCTGAATGTCTTCGATGAACCAAAAGGAATTTTAGATTCAGTCGAAACCTTAGGCACCACAAAGTTACCTGCAGAAGTCCAGGTAAGGTTATCTGAACTGGTCAGGATCTCCACATCTTTTACAGCACGGTATGCACCGGAACGCAACAGAATCTTAAAACCATCTGCAGTAAGACTGCGGGACAGGTCAATGGTAACATGGTGTGGCAATATAGCTGCCGGAGATGAATGCTTGGCAAACCAAAAGCTATTGTTATCTTCATCTATCATGTAACTCGCAGGTTTATTCTCTATTACGGTTTCCTGGGAACTAAAATCAATCACGCTCCAATCACTCTTTTCAAAAGGATCCGGACTAACGCTAATCACGGGAATATTATTCAAAAAGTTAAAATTATAGGTAGTATTTGTAACTTTCCCGTTTTCATGGACAAGTTTTACTTTTAGTTCTGCCGGATTATTGGCTTTATAGGTATTGTTCATTTCAGTCATCGGCAATTCCACATAAAAACTATCGGCACCTATTATATTCGTCGCCCAGGTTACGGCATTATAGTCTTTGTTCACACCAACTCCTTCATTGTTATGATTAGGATCCACGAAATAAGTAACATTGGTCACCGGAACGCTGCTGATAAATCTACCCGAGGCTATAATGGCTCCCTTAACAGCTGAGTACGAAGCATACATCCTTTTGATTCTTGCTGTTACCGCACCGTAATAAGTAATGGAAGTACTGGTCTGAAAAATCTGGTTGGTATTTAAAACAGCACAATCAGCTTCAGTTAAAAAGGTAGGTGATATTCCGTAAGTTCCGTTACCGCTCCCCATCAGGGAAGTACCGTAGTTCGGGTCATTTTTCCTTGACTCCCGCTGTCTGTTGTGGTCCAAATTTAAACCATGTCCCAGCTCATGCATTAATCCGCCAATTCCGGTAGTACTGGTAACTTCTTCTCCCCTGTCTGGCCAAAAACAATTTCTTCCAAGCCCTACATAGGGATTACCAACACCGCTTGGTATCGAAGGACTGATGATCAGATTGTGCTCACCTGATTTTTCGCCGGGATGAGCCGCGTAATAGGCTTCCACTTCTGCTAAGATGCCACTTAAATTGGCAGTGGTGTATTGGTCGTAAGTATATTTTGCCGGTATAGTTATAATTTTAATTCTGGTTTTATTTTTTCTGGTCAATAACCCAAAAGTTTTAAATCCGTAGCCATTGGCCTGCATTTGATTACCATAGTAAGTTTGTGCCGACAGCATGATCTCACTTAAGCGGCGTTCGTATTCCGGTTTGGCCGGATTATTTGTAGGAACAAAGTAGATGACATTCAAATTATAGGTATGGTCACTTGAAAAGGTAACAGTATCCTCCGGAATCACCTCTTCAAATGGCACGGTGTCTACATCTTTCTTCTTACATGCAACCAGCATTAGCGGGATGCAAAAGATCAATAACATTTTTTTCATTTTGGTTTTTTGGTTTAGTATAACAATAGGATTATTTGGGTAACAATTTGCGACCACGTGGCCGCAAATTGTTAAAGCGGGATGCTTTTCGTTACCATTCAGGATTTTGAATCAGCTTGGTAGAAATATTAATTTGCTGTTGAGGAATAGGCAACAGATTCATTTTTGGCTCAATAAATACCGAAGGTTTGGTAAAATCAAATTCTTCGTAGGTATAAGTAGTAGCTCCTGTTTTTACGATCTTCATGCCTCGGAGTGGTTTGCCATAGGTACTGGCGCCAATTTTCCAGCGCCTGATATCCCAGAAACGATGGTCCTCATAGGACAATTCAATACGGCGTTCGTCGCGTATAAATTTTCGCATCTGCTCTTGTGTTAAACCTGAGGGCAATTCAAATGGAACCAATCCTGCTCTTTGACGAATTAAGGCCATAGGTGCATAAGCTTCCGCGGTCTTCCCTGATTCGTTCAGCGCTTCTGCATAATTCAGCAGTACCTCAGCATACCGTAAAAACGGGAAGAAATGCTGTGCTCCACCAGTTGTCCCGGTAACACCTTCACTCATCATTTTACGATTGAAATAACCGCTTTGTGTACCACCGACAAACGGCATACTTAATCCGTCTTGCGGAGCATTAAGATAAGTGTAAACAGGTTGGTCTCCTGAACTGCTTGCCCATATTGCTCCATTGTATAAAACGCTGCGATAAAAACGCGGATCACGGTTTACGTAAGGATTTTGAGGGTTATATCCGGAAGAAGGATCGGTAATTGGCTTGCCATTTTTCATTGGAAATGTATTCACATAATCGCCGTTAGGATTGTTGTGATTGGCACCTCCACGACTTGTTGGCAAATGTGAATTTTCGAGTGTACGGTTGCTGGCAGAAAGACGCGGCAGGATCATTTCTGTATTGATGCGCGTTAAAAATAAATTGTAATAACCCTGGGCTGTGCTGTTATCTCCGTTTGTTCCTTGTACCAAGGAATAAACTCCCATATCCATTACAGCTTTTGCTGCTTCAGCTGCTTTTACCCACCGGTTCTGATCATAAGCAGGGTATCCAAACACAGGGTTGGGTTCAGCCGCACCTCCATTAAACAACGGACTGGCAGCATGTAACAATACACGAGCTTTCAGCGCTAAACAGGCACCTTTAGTTGCCCTGCCATAGTCTTGTCCAAGCCCACTGGCGATATAATCAACAGGAAGATCAGGAGCCGCAGCATCCAGGTCTTTAACTACAAAATTCACACATTCTTCAAATGTATTACGCGGTAAATCAA
Organism: Pedobacter frigoris; assembly: GCF_032678645.1. Taxonomy (GTDB): domain Bacteria; phylum Bacteroidota; class Bacteroidia; order Sphingobacteriales; family Sphingobacteriaceae; genus Pedobacter; species Pedobacter frigoris_A. The sequence continues at coordinate 701,449 of NZ_JAVTSP010000003.1, read as the reverse complement.
CGTCCTCAGTTATCGATAATACTTTATCGATTAATGGCACACCGGCATAATGCTTCATCAATATATGATAATACCAGGCACGCAGAAAAAGAGCTTCCGCCTTCATACGCTTTTTCATTGCCGGAGATAAAGGGGATTCTTCAACTTTTGAAAGGAACAAACATGCTTTACGAATCGATTTATAGCTATTGGACCAAATGTTATTAAACGGATCAGGCAATGAACTGGCACTATAATTTCCTTTCTGAAATGCTGATGCCGGGCTAACATTTGTCGCCGTCCAGCGCTCATCCGATTCATCCGTAAATTCAGACAGGGAATTGGAAGTATTGATACGTGTCAACATACTCTCAGGACCAAGATCAGCATAAACGCTTGTCAAAACCTGAGTTGTTTTTACACTATCAGTCCAAACGTCGGCATCAAATATATCTGTCTGAGTATCATTTTTGAGCACGCCTTCTTTTTTACAGCCTGTCGAAATCACAGCTAAAAAAGCAGAAACAATTAAATATCTTGATATTTTCATCACTATTTAAATTAAAAATTAAGATTTAGACCAAAACTGAAGATCCTTTGCTGTGGATAGTTTTCACCACGGCCTGACGGCGATTCGGGATCAACTAACTTTAAATAATCCCAGGTAAGCAAATTCGCTCCATTAGCATATACACGCAGACTTTCTATCCCAATACGTTGAATAGCTTTTGGTGTAAATCTGTAACCTATTTCCGCATTTTTCAACCTCAGATAATCATTTGAACGCAGCCAGAATGAAGAAACAGATCTGTTGTTGGCACTGGCCAAATGTAGCTTAGGATAGGTAGCCGTGGCAGCTGTTTCTGGAGTCCATCTACCTAAATGTGTTTCCTGGAAACGGTTGGCAGCGTTGTCGTAAATCAGCTCATCTGATAAGCGTACACTTCCATTTAATGCACTTTGCAACAGGAAGCTAAAATCAAAACCTTTATAGCTAAGTCCGCCTGACAAACCCAGCGTGGTATTGGGAACATTTGGGTATCCGATAGGTCCTTTGTCATCGTCATTAATAATGCCGTCGTTATTCAAATCAGCAAATTTTAAATCTCCTACCTGAGGATTAAGCGTGACATTTTTAGGGCTATTTGCCAGGTCATCTGCATCATTATAAAAACCGATTACCTTATACCCAAAAGACTGTCCTACCGATAGCCCGGTACTTTGCAGCCATGGATATTTCTTCTTTTCTTCATCACGTTCCAATATCTTGTTTTTGGCAACCGATATATTCCCCTTCATGAAATACTCTACTTCCCCTACTTTGTTGTTGTGGCCTATTTCAAGTTCAAATCCTTTGTTACTTACTTTACCCATATTAATTTCCGGTAAAGTGACACCTACAACCTGACCAACAGTAGCGCGGGTAGTGATGATATCGAAACGCTGGTTATCAAAGTAATCAAAAGTAACCTTCAGTTTTGACTGTAAAAAGTCAGCATCAATACCAATATTTGCCTTACGCTCTTTTTCCCAGGCAATGTCCGGGTTACCAATCTTTCCCTCTGCCAATCCGGTATAGTTGGTATGGCTATCGCCAAAACCATAAGAGCCGGTACTCACATATGTACTTAAATAGGCGTAGGTTGCTAAATCAATACCTATCCTGTCATTACCCACCATACCGTAAGAACCGCGTAGTTTTAGAAAATTGATAAAGCTTAGGTTCTTTTTAATGAAAGATTCCTCACTGATGACCCAGCCTGCTGAAATTGCAGGGAAAAACCCAAAATGATTTTCATCATTGAACTGGTTTGATCCATTATATCCTGCATTAAACTCCAGCATGTAGCGCTGATTGTAGTTATACGTTACACGGCCCACATATCCTAAATAGTTAATATCACGGTTAGCACCTTCTTTAGTTGAATTCTGATTATACAATGCCAGTGCGCTGATATTATGTTTTCCAAAAACCCTGTTGTAATTCAACGATGTCTGCAGATCAGTGACTGTTTTAGGAGCCAGATTACCTGTTGAAGTTAAATATGGTCTTAAAACAGGATAATTACTGTTAAATAAAGTGTAGGTGCTATTTATTGGATTATAGCGATAAGTAGGATATCCGTCCCTGTATAAACTCTTGGATGAAAATTGCCCGTTAGAAAATGCCATTTGTGCTTTTGCCGACAGTCCCTCAAGCACAAAATCTAACTTATGGGTAGCATTTAAGGTAGAGGTAATATCTGTCTTATAACTTCTATCGTAACCTGCTAACGTCAACTGTGCCAACAGGTTTGCATGCTGGTTACTCTCTTTAGGAGCGCCAAATGAACCGTCCGGATTATAGATCGGAAAATTATATGGAGCAAAACCTACACGCATCAACTGGTTGAATACAGACCGGCCTGCTTCAGCTGGGTGCGGCTGATTGATATTTTCCAGACGGGTAGCCAGATTAAGACTCAGATCTAAATTTTTATTGACGTTAATATCCAGGTTTGAGCGGAAGTTGTATCTCTTAAAATAATAGGTGTTATCCGTCTCACTCTGGCTGAAATTTTTGAAAATGCCGTTCTGGTTTAAATAGCCTGCCGAAACAAAGTACTTCACCCGCTCGGTACCACCTTGTACATTGGTATTAAATTGACTTTGTAAGGAGCTTTTTCGCATGACCTCCTTTGACCAGTCAACATTTGGATAAACGTCGGGCATATCTCCGGTTCTGAAATGTTCCATTTCGGCATCTGAGTAAGGGAAAGAACTGGCCTGTCCGTCATTCACATAACTTTCCTTAAGCAGTAAAAGTGAATTGTACGAATCCAGAAATTTAGGGAGACGGTGTGTGACATTTGCTCCTGTTTGCAAGCTCACACTTACTTTAGCCTCCCCTGTTTTACCTCTGCGCGTAGTAAGTATAATTACCCCATTTGCACCTCTTACGCCATACACCGCGGTAGCTGATGCATCCTTTAAAATAGAAATACTCTCCACCTCATTCATATCAATTTGTCCGATGTCATCTTGTTGTACACCGTCAACAATATAAAGCGGTGCAGTGCCAGAGCGATAAGTGCTGATACCTCTGATTTGTATATTAGCCTGGTCTTTACCGGGCTGACCGCCATTCTGCTGCGCAAATAAACCGGACAATCTACCCGCTAATGCATTGGTAAGGTTAGCCACCGGGCTTTGTCTCAATTCTTTTCCGCTCACCGTGGCAATTGCACCGGTTACTGTAGGCTTTTTTTGCTGACCAAAACCTACTACCACCACCTCATTCAGTCCCCCTACGTCCTCTGTCAGCTGTACGTTATACACACTTTTGGATTGTAATTTCTCAGATGCAGTTACATAACCAATTCCACTAAATATCAACCGGCCTTCTGCCGGTGCATTTTTGATCGTATAAAACCCTTGATTATCTGTGGCACTCCCGATGGTTGTACCTTCTACTTTAACGTTTATTCCCGGAAGCGGGCCACTGCTATCGGACACCCGTCCGCTTATAGTTCTGGTTTGGGCAAAACCCAACAGCACACTCAGTGTACAAACCAGCATAATGTATATCTTCTTCATGAATATATTAACTTAAATTAATACCCCTACTTAATTCCAACCCTGATTTTGAACAAGGGCGCTATTTTTCTGTATCTCCACATAAGGCACCGGATACAGGTACATTTTAGCAGGATCAAATGTCACCGTCTGCACCGCAACATTTGGATCATACGTCAACGTCAGATCCGCATTTTTCACAATCTTCATCCCTTTTAATGTGCCGTTTAGAACATTTTCTGCCATCTTCCATCTGCGGATGTCCCAGAATCTGTGTTCTTCAAATGCAAGTTCAATTCGTCTTTCGTTCCGAATAAGCGCTCTCATTTGATCCTTATCCAGGGAGCCGACAGCAAAAACCCCGGTACTGCCTCCTCTTTTTCTGATGTCATTGATTACTTTGTACACCGAAGCATCCGGGCTGGCCAATACCTCATTCTGTGCCTCTGCATAATTCAGCAGTAACTCGGCATATCTGAAAATTGGAAAATTATGGGTAGCGTTGGAAAAGCTGGCGGCTGTACCACTCGTAGTCATGAATTTACGCATGTAATAACCGGTTTTTGTACCGCTTCCTATACCAATTTGGGTATTGTTTTTACCTCCGACGAATGTTTCAATGGGACTGCCCAGCCAGGAGAAGCCATTGTGGAATATAGTCAGATAAAAACGAGGATCACGGTTCTTGTACGGATCTGCCGCACTATATCCCGAACCAACTTCATTAATCGCCTTACCATTTAACATCGGAAAAGCATCTACAAGATTTTGTGTAGGATTGGTAGTTCCCTGTCCGGCTCTTTTATAACCCGGAGGTTCATTTAAGCTTTCAATACTTGTGTTATCGGCTTGTTGGTAAGCTAATATGAATTCCTTGTTACTTCTTGTAGTAAACATTGTTCCAAAGTTGGCTTCCAGCGAATAGCTGTTCAGTTTAATCAGGTCATCGGCTGCTTTTGCAGCTGCTTCCCATTTTGCTATAGTGTTAGACGGATTGTATAAAGGACTGGCTTCATATAAGAGCAACCGAGATTTTAGTGCCATAATTGCCCCTCTGGAAACGCGGCCCAATTCATTTGCAGCAAGAGTAGGTGACAATTTATCTTTTAAAAATTCACATTCCGATAAAATGTAATCCACACATTCATTTCTTTGATTCCGGGGAAGCTGAAGGTTGTCATTTATCGTAAAAACCTTGTCTCCTATCAAGGGAACACCTCCCCATCTTTTCACCAGTTCAAAATAAAAAATGCTCCTCAATGCCCTTGCCTGATAGCTGATGGTTTCTTTTTTAAGTTGTGGGATACCAGATTTTCCAATATTCTCCAATAAAACATTAACTCTTCTGATGGCACTATAGGATGCAACCCAAGGGTTCTCCGGCAGGTCTGATGGCCCCCATTGGCCGGTTTTGAATTTATCTACACCAGTCACAGAAATACCTCCGCTCAATGCATCATCTGTTCCCGCATCCAGCAAATTATTGTCAATGCGGTTAAATCCCCTGGGAAGCTGGGCATATATTCCGGTTAAATACTCGTCAATCAGCACCCCTTCTTTATCCTTTGGATTAAAAATATCACTAAGATCTGTACGCTCTACAGGAAGCTGCGTAAATACATCTTTTTCACAAGATGAGATCAGCAGTACCAGTAGTCCTGCTGTAATTATGCTATATAATTTCATATTATTTCTTTAGAATTTAGCTGTCAGACCAATATTATAACTTTTATAAAGCGGGTAATTGCCGAAAAGTGACTCCGGATCCAGGTCTTTAAGCTTTGTTACTGTAACTAAGTTAAAGGCAGAAGTAAATATCCTTAGGTTCCCGAGGCCAATTTTACGCGTTACCGCAGATGGAAGGTTATAACCTAATTGCACATTTTTAAGTCTCAGGTAATCGCCGTTTTTAATCCAATAAGTAGAAGTTCTGTGATTATTTGTGTTGGTTCCAAGAGTTAACCTTGGATAATCTGCAGTTGGGTTTGACGGTGTCCACCTGTTTAAATGATGTTGTTGTAGGTTTGAACTATTCTGAAATTCCCAGGCATTGTTTCCCGTAAAATTGAAATCTTTACCAGATACGCCGTGTAACAGTGCAAAAAAATCAAAATTCTTATATTTCAATCCAATGGAACCGGCGTAATAAAGTGGCATTCCTTTTTTCCCGATAGCGGTAACATCATCTTCATTAATCACACCATCTGCATTCTGGTCAACATACTTGATGTCGCCGGGCTGCAGCAAAGTGAAAAATTGTTTTGGACTATTGTCAATTTCCGCTTGATTTTTAAAAAGCCCTGATGCCACAAGTCCAAAAGTCTGTCCAATTTGCTCGCCCGTACGCTGCTGAAAGGCATATTTTCTGGTCAGCTCATCAGTAAATACTACCTTGCTTTTAGCTACCTGCACGTTTCCATTCAGGCTTAGCTCAACTTGCCCTATTTTTTTTTGGTAATCTAAGCCTAATTCTATACCGCTATAGTTGTAAACACCTAGATTCTCCACTGGATAAGTGATCCCAAGCAAAGGATTTGACTGGCCTTTTTGCTGCAGCACATCATATTGGTGTTGCCTGAAATATTCAATCGTCAGCCCTAAACTATTTTTCAATACCCTTGCGTCAATCCCCGCGCTAAAAACTCTCGTTTTTTCCCAGCTTATTTCCGGGTTACCTAAAGCCGTTTCATTCCATCCCGTCATTCCGGTTGCAGTTCCAAAATAATAAGCATTGCCCGCTGAGCTATAATAAGGCTGATAAGCAAAATTAGATGCCCTGTCGAAACCAAGGAGACCGGCTGATGCTTTTAACTTTAACTGATCGAAAATGCCATTTTCCAGAAACTTTTCTTTAGCAAGGTTGTAACCTACAGAGACAGCCGGGAAAGTTCCATATCTTTTATCTTTCAGATATTGTTCAGTACCCTGGTAGCTGACTGTAAAATCTGCAAATATCCGTTCATCGTAATCGTATGATGCCATTGCAAGAAGTCCCTGGTAAGCATGGGTAAGTGATGTACCTATATCATACTGGTCCCGGGTATAACGCAATGAAGCATCAATACTGTGTTTTGAAAAACTGCGGCTATACTTCAGTCCGGCATCATAGTTCAAGCGTCTGGAAAAACTGTTTCCATAAGAATTTCCATTGGCATAATTGTCGTTTGTGCCTAACTGCAAATAACTCTCCGCCTGGGAAACAGGATCTATAACCGGTTGAAATACAGCAAAATTAGACCTGTTGCGTAAAATGACGTTGCTGTAGTATGAGGTGTAATGTATAGAACCTGTTAATGAGAGTCCGCTGGTAATAAAATTAAGTTTTCGGTTAAGATCTGCATCTATAAACAATGTCCGGCGGAAATCCCTGGTATAACCAGTTTTATACAACTGGCCATTAATATTCTTAGTATTTAATGAGTTTCCGGAGAGAGAGCCATCCCTATTGAAAATCGGATATGCGTTTGCCGGTGTTTGTCTGATCTGATCTAATATCGCACCTATCCCTGCACCAGGACTGTTTGCTTGTTCATATTTTCCTGCTAACCTTAGTGCAATGCTTAAATTTTTGTCAATATCGACCTCAACATTAGACCTGAAATTATATTGGTTTACAGTGTTATTCGTATTGAAATCATTAGTTCCATCTTTAAAAATACCACCCTGGTTCTGGTTCTCCAATGCGACAAAATACCTTGCAGTACTACCTCCTCCTGAAACATTCAGGTTAAAACGGTTAAAACTATAATGCGGCTTAAGTGTAGCATCGTACCAGTTTACATTTGGATATCTGTAAGGGTCAGAAGCATTCTTATAGCCTTCCAGATCCGAAGGACTGTAAACCAGAGGACGACCGTCATTAGCGGACGCTTCATTGACAAGTGTTGCGTAGTTATAGGCATCCAGGTATTTTGGCAGATTTATCGATTCCTGCATGGCACCCTGAGCAGAAAAGCTGATAATTTGCTTACCATTAAAGCCACGCTTTGTTTGTACTAAAATTGCGCCATCGGAACTTCGCATACCCATCGCCGCAAGCGACACGGGATCTTTAAGTACAGTAATACTTTCTATTTCGTTAAGGCTTAATCCATCGATATCCCTGACTGCCCCATCCACAACAACTATTGGCGTTCTTCCTCTTAAACTAAAAGAAGAGTGATCATCGCCGTTCGCAATAGATTGTGTCGTGATCAGTCCGTTTAATCTTCCGCTTAAGGTATTGCTTACGTTGGTAATCGGAGCACCTATTAAATCATCCGATTTTATTGCAGCCGCCGAGCCGGAAAAGGTTGACGCCTTGTGTTTTCCAAACAGACCATTCGTCCATTTTTCAGTACTGTTTTCCTGAAGAAATACATCAATGTTTTTCTCCTTAACACTATACTCCTGCTTATCATATCCTTCTAATTCATAAGTAAGCACGTCGTTTACATCAGCTTCCAGACTATAATAGCCTTTTTCATCGGTACGTGTATTTACGGTTTTACCCTTAATACTCACCAGTACTCCTTCTAAAGGAAACCCATTTCGGCTTTTTACCTGCCCTTTTATTGGATTTCGATAATAATGGTATCCGGCTTCTTTAATTGTAGAGGCTTTTGCTGCATCGTAAGCCAGCACCCCTGCTGTTACAATGAAAATTATCAGGTAATGTTTCTTCATACGCTTCTGATAATTTTGTAAATACTTGTCAAGCATTTTCTGTTCATACATTTGTTGGTTAGGTTTAGGCAACCGGAAATAATGCGCCGGCTGCAACAGCTAATTTTGAGAAAACACCTGATATTTAATGTTGACGATCCTGTTTGATTTGTGTGAATATTTTACGTTTTAGGCCATTTTTGGCTCTAGAGGGTTACTTTTATATCAAATTATCAGAAAATGCCCCTATTCTATATCGTCAATTATCACATGAGTTTTTTAAGTACCTTTATTTCATACCAATTATAAATGTATAAGCCAGTTACAATAAAAGATATTGCTGTTGCATTAAATCTATCCGTTTCAACTGTATCGAGAGCATTGCGTGATACTTATGACATCAGTCAGAAGACGAAGGATATCGTTTCGGAGTATGCAAAACAAGTCAACTACAAATCTAACCCTATAGCCGTAAGTCTTAAAAACGGACGCAGCTACTCAATAGGCATTGTGGTTCCTGAACTTGCCAATAGCTTTTTTTCACAAGCCATCGCCGGAATAGAATCTATCGCCTATGAAAGAGGTTATAATACCATCATCACGCAAACTCATGATTCTGAAGAACGGGAACTGGCCAATGTCAACCATCTTACACAGCGTTCGGTAGATGGTCTCTTAATTTCTGTCTCCTCTGAAACCAAAGATTACAGCCTGTTGAAGCGCTTAAATGAACAAGGATTGCCCATGGTACTTTTTGATAGGATCATAGATGAAATACCCACTTTTAAAGTTACTTCTGATAACTATATGGGAGCTTTTAATGCAACAGAATTACTCATCAGGTCCGGACGCAGGCGCATTGCCGTGCTGGCAAATGCGCCTCAGCTTTCGATTACAAATGAACGAATGTCTGGCTATCTGAAAGCGCTGACTGATCATCGGATTGCCTTTAACCCGGAGCTGGTAAAGAATTTCGGTAAGGGCAATAATTCTGATAGAAATATAAGCGCTGCTATTCAAGAGCTAATGGCAATGAAGGATAAACCGGATGCCATTTTCATCAGCAGTGACAGGATCAGCATTTCCTGTATACGTGCACTAAGGAAGCTGAACATTAGTACTGATGAAATTATGGTTGTCGGCTTTTCAAACTCAGATGTGGTAGATTTACTATCTCCTTCTATTTGCTACGTCCGGCAAAAAGCTTTCGAAATGGGAAGAACCGCTATGGAAATGCTGCTAAAGCTGATTGAAAGCAAGTATCCTGTCACAGAATTTGAAACCAGGATACTTGATACCGAATTACACCACATAGACTAGCTTATAAGAGTACCTCATAAGCTACTACACAATATTTGTCTTTTGGCAACTCAGGCTTTATAGGTCGCAGCTTGGTCAGTTTACAGCCCCCCTCCAACAAAATATCCGGGATAGTATAGGTTTTGACAATTTTTCCATCAACAGTTTTGACAGTTACTTTCAGACTGACTTTAGTCTTTTCACCGACATTAAAAATACAAGGTACGATCTGGTCATCTGGTCCGTATATCACGTCCACATTTTCACTGCCGGCAATTATTTTAGCCCCGAAAAACTGATGTATATGCCAAGCAAGTTTTGCATGCCCCATCGGATCGAGCAATGGCTTTTCGTAAGTCCCTGCATTCGCACCACCCTCTATGGTACACCATGAAAAACCGACAACCCCATTCCAAATTTGTTTTTTCATGGATTCATAGGCACTGAATGCCTGCCAGCCCTGACTTGCCCTCCATTCATCCAATTCAAGTGTACGGCCGATGCTGCCCTGATCATAAGGTTTTTCGTACGAGCGGATGTGATGCCAGGGCATTCCTTCAGATAATGCCCAGTTAGGCTGTCCCGTAGATTCTTCATGTTCAAAATTAAACCAGGCTCTGATCTTATTGTCCAGCGCATCTTTCGCCTTTCCTGAAGGCCATTGTCTCAGCACCGTCCATGACGCTCCATAACCGGTAAGGGCATCCTGCGAGCCTCTGGTTACCAGTGGATGTGTATATTCCGGTACGGCCTGAATAGGTTTTTTCTGCCAGTCTTGGGTCCCGAGGTCATTTCCATAATGTGTGTGTGACCAATAAGTCGTAGGAGAAATTAAACGGGATGAATCCGCAGCTAAAACAGATCTTACTGTATTCCGCACAAAATCGTCTGTTCGTGATGCACTTGCAGGATTATTTCTGTCGAAGGCATTTGGATGATTACCCATTTCCCAAATGATGATGCTCGGATGATTATAGATCTGTTTGATATAGTACCCTACATTTTTTGTGTCGATGGTTCTTTCGTCGCCCTCTCTTACCCAGGATGGGTTACACCAGATCAGTGCCATACCCAGTTGATCTGCAATTTCAGCAAAGCGCGGATCATTGATTCCTCCTGTTTTGTTCATGGACATGTGTACATGCAGCCTGAAAAGGTTCCCTCCCATATTTTTTATCGCAAGAATTTCAGACATGATCATTTCGTTAGTAGCAGATCTGTTGTATTTAGAAGCATTTTCCAGATCGGGGTAAGGACGGATACCCATATTCTGTGCCCCAACCAAAAGTGTCGGCTTTCCATTTAAATACAACTTTCCTTCTTTTTGCGCTATCGTCCGGATACCTGTTGTAGTCACAAAATCATCAACTACGTTACCTTTCTTGTTTTTCAACACCACCCTGACTGAATACAATTGTGGCGATTCAGGGCTCCACAATTCGGCATTATTAATATCCAGGTTAACGTTTAGCTGCACTGCTTCATTGGTAGCAATACTAATCTGCTGAACCTTTGAAGCCACTACGGCACCTTCTTTAGGAAACCATGGACTATAGGTAACCTGCAGGCTTCCTTCGAAGACATTTTTGCCTGTATTTTCAACTGATATCTGGTTATGCTGTGTTGCCGTACTCCCCTTTTCGATGCTCGTAGTGTTTGCAAAAACTTCCTTGATACCTGCCTCATCAGAAAAAAGATGTAGAGTAGTACGGCCGGCAAACCATCCGCATGACCGATCAAGCATCGCATGACTTACGAGATCATCGATCCAGTTGTAATTGATTTTATAAGCAATTACATTTTCACCTTGTTTTACAAAAGAAGTAATATCAAGCTTCACCGGCAAACGGTTAGGAATCTTTGCTGCAAGCTTGCCATTGATATAAATTTCACCTGAAGGATCCAGCGCTTCCACACCCAGCAAAACTCGTTTTACCGTAGGAATCACTATTCTTTTTCTCAAATAAAGGTCTTCTCCAATTTCTCTGAAGCCTCCGTGTGCACAAGGCAGATTTGCAGTCTTCCATAACCCGTCGTCATATTTTTCAGTGATCCAGCCTGTCATATCAGGGGAAGGTTTAAAATCGTCATCTGCCAGGCAAACAGGTTCAAATACCTGACCGTCACGATAGGGTTTTCGGGGCATTCCTCCCGGCAAAACTACTTCATCCTGTTTACCGTCCTTATCCAGTCTGTATTTGTAATCAATGAATACCAGGCTATGCAGGCTGACATCGGCACTGTTCAAAATTTTAAAGAAAACTTCTTTGTTTTCCTCATGATCAAAAGGGAATTTAGCCACGCATTCTTCATCTTTCCATATGTAAGCCATTTTTTCCACCAGATCTGCTTTAAACCGGAAAAAGTGTTTTCCGTCTTGTTTGATCCATGCTGACTCAGGGGCTTCAACTGTTCCGAATTTCCACTTCACAACAGCTCCGCCTTCTTTCCTCGCAGCTTCCCACCTTAACTCATATCTCCATCCGGAACTTTTTGCCAGATTTATCACTTCATTTTCCCCGGGATGGAAAAGCAATTCGCCAACTTTCAGTTCTGCATTTTTATGTATTCTCCAGGGCCGCTCCTTTTCTACTTTAACTGCCTGCACGCCATTTTGCTTCCAGCCTTCGTTTAGCAGGATCACCTTCCGGAAAGCAGGCAACGGCATTGGCTTTATTTGTTTTAACCGGACGGCTATTTCCTTCGGAGTGACCGCCAGTTTATTTAAGCCGGGATCACCAAACCATTGCGCAGCATAACTCGCATAGGCATCGAGAAACTTCACCCGCTCTTCTGTCGACATCACTTCTGTTTTCCCCTTAAAGTCTGTCTCACCATTTGCGGCTAGATGATCGCTGATTCCTCTGAATTCAAATGACCTGGAAACAATTTTTTTAGGTTGGGATAAGGTCTCACTTTTGTCTTTTGATTGTGCATTTAACGACAAAGGCACAATCATACATAGTAAGATGAATGATCCTGCTGCTTTAAAAAAATTATATCTGGTAAACGAATTCATTGTAGTTCATTATCTGGTTAACAAATGAAGAAATAAGTAAACGAATCTAACTAGTTCAAATCGTTTTAATGAAGATATCCGCGGCTAAAACTATGCAATCGTTCTCGAACTTCATATATAGCGCTTAAAAAACTAAGAGCTTATCAGGAGTTTAGATATTCACGTGGAGTCTGCCCGAATTGCCGTTTGAATTCTTTTGTAAAGTAACGGGAATCAATAAACCCCACAAGTACCGATACCTCTGAAACATTATAACCAGATTCTTTGAGTAATTGGGCAGCTTTCTTTAAACGGATACTCTTGGAGAAGTCATTTACCGTCATGTCGGTCAGTGCCTTCACTTTTTTATAGAGCACAGTCTGACTCATTCCCATTCTGTCTGCCAGAAGGTCTACCCCAAATTCCCTGTTCTCCATGCCTTCCTCTATGACCGCGATCAGTCTTGAAAGGAATTGCTCGTCCATTGTATTCAGCAAGGTATTACTTGGGGCAAAAATAAACTGCTTACGGTATTTACTGCTTATTTTCTCCCTGGACGCGATGATGTTCCGTACGCTCAACTGCAGGACCTTGATGCTGAACGGCTTGGTGAGGTATAAATCTGCGCCATTGCTCAATCCGCTGATCTGATCGGACTGGGTATCTTTGGCGGTCAGCAAGATCACCGGAATGTGACTTGTTCGCTCGTCAGTCTTAATTTCAGCGCAAAGTTCAAAGCCGTTCTTATTCGGCATCATCACATCACTGATCATCAGATCCGGGATTTCCGTCCTTGCCATTTGTAAAGCAAGCACTCCGTCAATACTTTCCAAAACCCGGTATTCAGGTTCCAGCAAATCCTTAATTATTTTCCTGAGTTCGGCATTGTCTTCTGCAAGCAGAATGGTAAAGCTTTTGTCATCAGGCAGACCAGCAATGACCCCGATCGGGTTTTCCTTGACAAAAGTGTCTTTCAGCGGCAAACTAACGGTAAATTGTGTAAAACCGATTCTGCTGCTCACCGTGATCTTTCCATGATGAAGTTCCACGATATGTTTGCTCAATGCCAGCCCGATTCCATAACCAGTATTCTGAAGTGCATCGTCTACCTGGAAATAATTGGTAAACAGTTTATCGAAGTAATCCGGCGAAATTCCTTTACCGGTATCTGAGACCTCAATTATAGCTTCGTCTCCAGTTACATTTGCCTCGAGAGTAATCTGCCCATTTTCGGGTGTAAATTTAAATGCATTCGAAAGCAGGTTAAAAACAACTTTTTCCAGTTGCTCTTTATCAAAAAGCACCAAAATTGGCTGCTCAGGATAAATAAATGACAGACTCAGCTTCTTTTTCTCACATACTCCCTTAAAGGAAAGGTAAATGTCATTTAAAAAACTAACAAGGTCATTTTCCTGTACATTGAGTTTCAGATTTTTCGATTCTGCCTTCCTGAAATCCATTAGTTCAGTCACCAGCCCCAGCAAACGGTCGGCATTTTTTTTAATCCCCCCCAACTGTTTGTTAACGAAAGTATACTGCTTGCTTTCGTCGATCACTTTTTCAAGCGGTATCATAATTAAGGAAAGGTGCGACCTGATCTCATGCGAGATATTCGTGAAAAAGTTCAGTTTGATCTGATGGAGTTCTTCGTCTCTTTTAAGGAGCTGCTTCAAATAGAAAAAACGGGCAACAAAAAAAACAATACCTGCAATGGCAATGGTATAAATAAGATATGCCCACCAGCTTCTCCAAAACGGGGGAAGGATACGAATTTGAATGTGTTCAGCCTCGCTCCAGACTCCGTCGTTATTTGCCCCTTTTACACTAAACACATAGTTTCCTGAAGGTAAGTTTGTATAAGTTGCCTGCGGCAGCGTGGTTTCATTCCAATCCTGATTTACACCGTCCAGTTTATAAGCGTACCTGTTCTTATCAGGCTTAATATAATTCAGCAATGCAAATTCCAGCGTAAAAATGTTCTGCGTACTGCTGAAAACAAGCGGCGGCCGGAAAATGATATTCTTTGTTAATATTTCCTGTTCTTTGGCAGGGTCCACATAACGGTTAAATAGTTTGAGTCCCGTAAATACAAGAGAAGACTTGCTGTTATTACCCTTGATTTCTTCCGGGAAAAAGTAAGTTATCCCGTTCATACCCCCAAAAAACAGCTCCCCATTTCTGGCCTTATAGGCTGAACTAAAAGTAAACTCATCCGCAGCCATTCCGTCTGCAACAGTATAGTTCTGGATGATGTTCTGCTCCGGATTTATTCTTGACAGGCCATTCATTGTACTGGCCCATAGATTGTGCTGTTTATCTTCCAAAATCCCTAAAACATTATCATTACACAAACCTTCCTTTACTGTATACCTTTTAATGATCTTTTTTGCATTGTGATTATAACAGCACAAACCTCCATGATAAAATCCGATCCAAATATTCCCTCTATAGTCCTGAGTCAAACAATTAGGCTCAATCACATCGCCCCGCTTATTACGAATTGTTATTTTCGTTATAACTCTGTTGTTTTTACTGAGCCGGTAGATCTCTGTTCGGCAAACAACCCATAAATTACCCGTTGCATCCTCAAAAAACTTTATGATCATATTTCCTTTCAGCTTATTGGCCAAAGGAAAATTCCTGAGCGGGCTGAGCTGCGTTCCCTTTCGCCGATACACAGCGTTAATCCCAACGCCTCCAATCCAAAATCTGTCCTGTGAATCTTCCAGTATAGATGATATCGCTGAACGTTTAGATTCAAACATGCTTTTTCCAACAAAAAAATGTTTGAACTTACCAGTTGCGGGATCAAACAGGTTTAAGCCTCCTCCACTCGTGCCAATCCATATGTGATCGCTTTTATCTATGTAAATGGCTTTTACAAAACTGGAAGCTAATGAAGTTAGATCTTTGGGACTGTTAATGTAATAACTGAACTTTTTTGTCTGCTGATCAAAATAATTTACCCCACCTCCTTCTGTTCCGACCCACAAATTCCCTCTTTTATCCTCTGTAATAGAACGCACCACATTGTGGTTAAGCCCCGAATTGTTTTCTTTATGCGTGATGGTCCGGAACAAAGTTTTTACACCATATATCACATTAACTCCCCCATAATAGGTACCAATCCATATATTTTCACTTTTATCTTTATAAAGACTGTATAGTGAGTTTTGATTCAGGCTTCCGGGATCATCAACCTGGTTCTGATAGGAAGTAAAAGTTCTGCTAATAGGGTTAAATATACATAACCCCTCCTGGGTTGCGATCAGGATATTGCCATTCCCGTCGGAAATCATTTTTCTTAATGAATTGTGAACAAGACCATTTGCATCTCCGGGATAATGCTCATAGTGCTCAAAGGTTCCCGTATTGCGATGTAAAAGATTGAGTCCGCGGCTTTCAGTTGCCATCCAGATTTTACCTTCGGCATCTTCCAAAATAGACTTCACCGGACTGTCGCTGATACTTCCAGACCGGCCAGGGTCATGAACAAAGGTTTCAACCTCAGAAAAAACCTTGTTAAAGCGACTTTTGACAAGTCCCTTACCCGTTCCTATCCAGAGGAAACCGAAGCGGTCTTCGTATAGACACAAAATTTCACTGCGAGCAAATTCTGAAGCCAACCCTAGATTCCTGGCATTTACAAATCCGGAAGCCGATGGAAGTTTTACAAAAAGCCCATTACCTGTACCTGCCCAGATATTATTTTTCTTGTCTTCGTATACACAAAAAACCTCCGGCTGCACTGCATCTTTTTTATGAAGCAGCTCAATACGTTTGAAGTTATTGGTTTCAGGAACATAGCTGTTCATCCCTTCTGATGTACCTACCCAAAGCGTCTTTCTACTATCAAAAAATAATGAGTTGATATAATTGTCACTTATTGAATTACTATCTGCAGGATTATTGATATAAGTACTAAACCGGCTGCCATCATACCTATCGAGCCCATGCCCCGTAGCAAACCACATGAATCCGAAATTGTCCTGTGTAATGTCAAGAACTGAATTTCTCGAAAGTCCGTCTTTTACAGTCAAGTGTTCAAAATGTAACTTCTGTCCACTCACACTTAAAGTCGAAATCCACAATCCCATGATCAGGATTATCTGGTTACCCACGTGTCTTAAATACTGGTGCATCAGTTCATTTTTTGAAACTAAATCTAACTAGTTCTAAGCACTTTAATGAAGATATCCCTAACTAAAACTACGAAATCGTTATCGCACTTTATTCAGACGCCAATAAACACAAGTGATCTACCCAGCATTTACTTTCTAAAAGCAATCCGCCAATGAACCACCTGACTTTCTTTGGCTTTAATAAGCACCCTTAACCACCCTTTTTCCGTCTGCGGCAATACTTCCATAGTTACGCCAGCGGGGTTGCCAACAACTTCGGCCTTACTTGATTTCCATTGCGCTCCATCATTCATCCCCGCAATGCGAAGTTCATAAGCGTCTCCGCCAATTACCTTGCTGCTACCTGATAACGTTCCGTTTTTCCATTCTTCTTTAAGCAGATCTGTCATGCCCTGGGTGATGTGCTGAGAGGTAGAAACCACCACTGGGTGATTTACCTTGGCCCGAAGAGCAATTACCTGGCACGATTCGGAAGGAAGTTCTTTTTCGATGAAACCATTAATAATGGGAAGTGGCTTGTTTCCCCAGAAATCAAAGGCATAATAGCTGATTTTATCATTTAATCCTGCGTAACTTAAAGAAGTACGGATTTTCTGCGCACTTGTTTCCCAGTTAAACAAGCCCAATACATTACGGTTTGTACCTGATTTTTTGTCGGCGGCCAGCCAGATAGAAGGAAGTGCCTTATCAAAGGCATCAACCGGACGTGCGATTCCACTGTGTGAAGCCATGCAACGTTTCATGATTTCTAATCTGTCCAACGCTAAGTCAGGAAGCCAGTCACTACTTAAAAAGAACTGTCCCGAAACAGCAACAAAAGAGGGAAGTAACCTTGCCCTGGTGAGGCTCCCGATTCCATCTGCCGCACCATCAGCAGTTGATTTACCCTTTTCTCTGAGCATAGAAGGATCGGGATCATTCCACCAAACTTTCCCGTTCAAGAAGTAAAGCCTGGAAGCACGGATTGCCCCTGTACGGATACTCTGTCCATCATGGTTAAAATCCGGCCCTATGCGCATCGCATTCACGAGGCCGATTGAAGCACCGAACGACCGCATATTTTGACTGACACAGCACCCGGAAAAAAATACATCTTCACCCACAGCATTGCGTATAATTTTTAAGCCATCTCTAAATGATTCAATCTGCGTTTTGAATGGATCATAGAGTGGTTTGCAATTTCCAATGCTGTCATTTTTGTAACCATCGTTAATGTAAACCTGCTCGGTAACGGTGCCTGTCCATAATCCATCCATTTTAAAATAATCATACCCCCATTTGTGCATCGTACTCGCATAATTTGCGACGTGTGCTTTAACTTCGGGATGGGTAAGGTCAAGAGATGTTCCTCCCCAGTTAGTTTCATAAGGTTTCCCATTTTTTCTTTGTGCAAACCAATATTGACGGTCTTTATATTCGGGATCCTGATGATTGCGACTAAAAGGCATCCACCATATCCCTGCCGTTAGGCCTGCTGATTTGATGGAATTCGCTGTGGTCGACATACCATCCGGATAGCCTCCCTTTGGGTCTACCCGGTCAAACCTTCTATGGGGGCCATTGTATTGTTCTCCCGCCTGCCATTGATCATCGATCTGGAGCACGCTAAGTCCAAAAGGTTTCAATTGATCTTTGATAAAACCAGCCAGTTTAATGGTTTCCGATTCGGTACCGGCTCCACCATTTTTTTCGGAATACCAGGTACAATAAACGGCAGTCCGCGGTTTTAATATGATGTGTTGTTTTTTAGCAATCGCATCGGCAAACTGCTCTTCACCTAAACGCGCATCATTAAAATAACCGATGACTAAGGTTTCAGTGCTTTCACTTTTAGCAGCAGGCAATTGAAAACGGCCATAATCTATCTGAGGCTTTATTTCAACCAGGTTATTTTTAACCTTTGAAAACAGCACCCCGCTCCCCTTTTCATTGGTTATCCAGCCACTCACCACGCCATTTCGTGAAGCAGGGTCGACAGTAGTCAGAAAGACATAGCTACCAGGATTTTTATCTGGGTCAAGTAATCCACCGGTTCCCAGTGTTTTTAAACCACGCAACGGTTTTCCAAGGTCTACTAAAAAAGAAACCGGATTGAGCTTTGGGATGTCTATAGTTTGCCCCTCTGTATTTTTTACAGTTTCAGTGATAAAAAGAAAGGGCTGTGAAGGATAAAGGGCAAAGGAGATTACAGCTCCTGTAGCACTACTTACGATTAACGCTTGTCCATTACCAAAAACAGGATCTGCAATGCTCTTTTTTACAACCTTATTGAAATTTAAGTTTGGAACTAATTTTTTAACAAAAACCTTTCCGGTAACAGTCGATTTAATATTAAAATTGCGGGTCTGGGGATCGTAGTTTACAATTAAAGCCGCATTACTAATGCGATTACCGACCTGCTCCTGTGCAAGACTACGCGAACCAGGTAACTTGGCCAACACTGCACTGTTTATTGACGAAGCCCCGAAAGCAATTAGTGCTGATAGTAAAAAAGATTTGATCATTTGGTTAGTTTACTTTAATAATTAATGTATAATCCTAATAATTATCGCTTGCCCATTCTTTGCCCCTAACTGAACATTCAGTACTGTTGACGTGTTTACAATCATTTTCTTTATCGCGACTTTCGTTGATGTAGTAAGTGAAGCATCATCGGTATAAATCGTAGCTTCATAACGTTTGTTTTTACTTAAAAAATTAAGTGGCAACACGAAGCTTCTCGCCTGGTCCGTTAAGGAACCAACATACCAGTTGTCTCCGCTTCTGCGTGCAATTGTTCCAAATTCCCCTATTTTTCCGTCGATCACTTTGGTATCATCCCACACGGTAGGCAACGCATCATAAAAACCAAGATCAGGAATTTCATCTATGACCGAAGCGGTGGAGCCAGCCCCTCCTTTTTGTATGGGAGATCCGGCAGGCCGGTCGTACCAGTACACAAACTGCCATGGACTATAAATACAGATCGCCTTCGCCATTTGAGAGGCATGGGAACCCATTGCATTTACCCTGGGTGCGAAATAACAATTGGTAAAATCCCCTGCCCCGGCAATCATGCGGGTAAACATGGTCATCAGAACCTGCCGGTTGTCAGGACTTTCTTCTTCCCCGCGTATGCCTTCCTGGGTCAATAAATTCGGATAAGTCCTGGAATACCCTGTTGGCCTGTATTCATCATGAATGTCAATCATCAGCTGATTGTTGGCAGCCTTTCTGACCGCCTCATGAAGCCAGGATGTATTTTTCTGCGGACCTACATCAACAAAACCATATTTTATCCCCTTCACTCCCCATGATTTGAACAATGGAAGTATGGAATCTAACTGTCTGGATAATGCCCTTTGATTTACATAGAGTATCACACTAATGCCCTTAAGCTTTCCGTAATCTATTATTTCCTGCAGCTCCAATGGCCCTGTTGATCTGGAGGGGTCAACATTTACAGCTAAAGCACTGGATGTGTTGTCGTACTCATGACCATACCAGCCGGCATCAAATTCTACATACTGCAAATTGTGTTTGGCCGCAAAATCTATGCTGGCTTTACCACCGGTTGTGGTAAGTGTTACTTCACGAATCACCTTACCTGGTTTTATCCAGGACACATTTGCTAAAGCAGAAGCATGATTAAGGTTCAAAATAAAATAATTGTTTTCCAGCAGCTTAGCCGCCGACTCCGCAATCATTACAAATCTCCATGGAGTTGAAAAATCATGGCTATAAACGGCCTTACCATCAAGACTCGCGACAAGCATTAAACTATCTTTTGGCGAACGGCTAAATTTCATTCGCGCATGATCTACCAGGGCTGCTTCGCCCAGTGCAATGAAACGATTTTCGCTCAGCTCAATCACATATGGACGCTCAGTTCCATTCACCGTTTTACTGATGCTGCCTTTGCTATACTTCGCCTGGGCCGCTCCGGCAATCCATGACGGATAATCCCCGTTAAACTTAAAACCGGTAAGTTCACGGTTAATAGTGATTTGTTTAGACGTAGGCATGTCATACCTAAATGCAGCACCTTCATTGTAAACCCGGGAAGTAACGGAAAACAAACGATGGGGTTCTTTACGCTCTTTAAATTGAACAGTCGCCTCATTATAGTGATCGGGATAGATATTTTTCTCACCATACACCGGCTTCCATTTTTCATTCACGGATTTGCGTTTTACCGAAACAATTTCAAGGTTTCCTGACAATGGTTTTTCATTTTCAAACTCAAGTCCTAAAGGTGAATTCGCGATAATGGAAGCACCCTGGTAGGAAATAGAATAATTTAGGGCATCACCAGGTTCTATTTTCGTGGCAATTGTTAACGCTATTTTTTTATCAGGGCTCCATACTTTTACTTCCTGTGCCTGAAGAATCAATACGCTACCTATAAAACACAATATCAAAAACACCCTATATTTTGCCATATTTTACACGTCCAATTAAACCCATATATTCTGCTGCAAATGGCATTTGACCAAGGAGTCAGTTATTCTATATGTTTGAACATAACACGAATATAATGGAGTTTATTCATAAATCCCAAAAAACACTCAATGCCTTTCACCGATCTTTTGCTTTACTTTACCGAAACTCTGACACTTAGATTACCTGTTGAGTGTCAGTCAGCTCAACATGGCCTGCACTTTGTTACCCAATCTGTAATTTTACATACTCATATTTTATACATGAAACGAAAAATAAATCTGTTGCCTTTCCTCATCATTGCCATTGTTTTTTTCTTAATCAATAGTTATGTGTTGTCAGGAATCCACAGCTTAAGTTCAAATTCCCTCATTACACCAATCTTCTGGATCATCATAGCTGCCATTACCGGCTCTTTGTTTTATGCAATTCAAAGAATGCGGAACAAGGAGATGGATACATTCTTTAAAATTGCTACCCATGCATTTTTGATATTAATTGCTGCCGAATTGGTATTCATGTTAATTCTGTTGCCAAACGATCTTTACAGGCTGACCGCAGGCGTCCCACGGAACATCTATTGGGTAGAATTTGCCTGGTTTGTATTTTTTCTCACGATTGGAGCATTCATTTACGGGATGATTTTTGGTAAATATGCATACAGGGTCATCAGACACACACTTTATTTTGATGATCTTCCTGAAAATTTCGAAGGCTTTACTATTACACAAATTTCAGATGTCCATGCCGGAAGTTTCAATAATACGAAAGCGGTACAAAAAGGAATTGATCTGATCAAAAAACAACATTCAGATCTCTTTGTATTTACCGGCGACCTGGTCAATAATAAGGCTGAAGAGATCAAACCCTGGATTGGGCATTTCAGCCAGATAAAATCACCTTACGGACAATTCTCTATTTTAGGAAACCACGATTACGGCGATTATGTGAAGTGGGAAAGTGAATCGGCAAAAAAGGCCAACCTGGAACAACTGAAGAAATACCATGAAGAGATTGGTTTCAGACTATTACTTGACGAACATGTCGAAATCAATAAAAACGGACAGAAAATAACCCTTGCGGGAGTTGAAAACTGGGGCATAGGTTTTGGTGAACGGGGAGACCTTAAAAAAGCAATGGCAAATGTGCCCGGCTCTGATTTCAAAATTTTATTGTCACACGATCCTACCCATTGGGAAGCTGAGGTAACTAAATTCCCCTCCAAAATCCACCTCACCCTGGCAGGACATACACATGGTATGCAATTTGGTATCGAAGCGTTTGGTATAAAATGGAGTCCTGTAAAATATCGTTATGCACATTGGGCTGGTGTAACCGGCAATGATGGGCTTTATTTAAATATAAACCGGGGCTTTGGCTTTCTTGGGTTTTCAGGTCGTATAGGAATATGGCCGGAAATTACGGTAATTGAATTGAAAAGAACACCAAAATAACTTAAAATACATACTTTTGTAGCAATATAAAAGTAGATCTGCAAATCCGAATGGAAGAAAATAAATTGAGGGAAGATACGCTCATTAAAAATGTTGAAAACGGCACTGTAAAAAGGATATTTCAAGATAGAAAAAGAACAAACATTTTAAGAAGTGCGGAGCAAGCCACAATTTCTTTTCTGGTAAAGAGAGTTCCCGCATTCATCACCTCAGACATGCTTACCTTTCTGGGAACAGTAGGTTCCGGCATTGTTTTGCTGGCTTTCATACTGGCGACTTACTATGGCAAACAATATCTTTTATTGGGTGTGGTTGGACTGGCAATAAACTGGTTTGGTGATTCTCTTGACGGCCGCATCGCGTATTACCGCAATATTCCCAGGAAGTGGTATGGGTTTTCACTGGACATTATTATGGACTGGGTCAGTACCGTAATGATTGGTGTCGGCTATATGGTCTACGCCAGAAATGAATATGAACTTATTGCTTTTGCTTTTGTGGTGCTATATGGCTGGGCAATGATCATTTCGCAATTGCGGTATAAAATAACTGATATCTATAGTATTGATTCAGGGCTTGCCGGGCCTACGGAAATCAGAATTATCCTTGCCATCATGTTGATCCTGGAAGCCTCATTTGGACATATCATTGAGTACTTTGCCTGTGTTTTATGCACAATACTTGTCGTGATCAATTTTATGGATACCCGTAAATTGCTAAAACTTGGGGACATAAGGGATAATGCCGAACGTGAAGAAAAACTTGCTAAAAACAATACACCTTAATGGATAAAAGAAAATCGGTATACACATTTGCAAAAGCACAACTATCTGCCTTCTCAGGTGGAATAGTTGACTATCTTGTAATGGTAACCTGTACCGAACTCCTTCATATTCATTATACTATTTCTATTGCTATTGGCGGAATTATCGGCGCTGTAGTTAATTTTTCAGTGAACCGTTACTGGACTTTTACCGCCAATAAAGCTAGTGAGTCGCCGGTTGGCAACCAACTCTTAAAGTTTATATTTGTTGTAGCAGGCAGCATTATGCTCAAATCTTCCGGGACTTATTTATTTACAAACTGGCTGAATCTGGACTATAAAATAACCCGGATCATGGTGGACATCATTGTTTCTCTCAGCTTCAATTACGTATTGCAAAAATACTGGGTATTTAAGAAAAGTCCGCAGTAACATTCCCTTTTATTTGTTTCCTCTTTTGTGGTTCAATTAATTTATTTGTTTAGTTAAACTAAACAAATAAATACATATATTTAACGCGTTATAAGGCTGTCGAAGACACTAATAAATTGCTGTTCGTGCTCCACGTCGTCCTGCAACATTATGACAATAGGTTATTTAGTAATTTTTAAACCACAAATAAAACACAATGAAAAGATCAATGATTGCCTTATGCATCCTTTGCTTAACACTGCAATTGAATGCCCAGGTAAAAAAAGTAAAACACGTAGTATTGATTGGCTGCGACGGCTTTGGTGCGTATGCAGTTCCCGATGCCAAAATGCCAAACTTGAAAAAATTAATGGAAACAGGATCATGGACGTTAAAGGCAAGGTCTGTTTTGCCTTCATCAAGTGCGGTCAACTGGGCGTCTATGCTTATGGGAGCTGGTCCAACCGAGCATGGCTATACAGAATGGGGAAGCGCAACACCTGAAATTCCATCAGCTGTGACAACTAAGTACGGTCTGTTTCCTTCGATTTTTAGCGTGATCCGCGATCAGAAACCATCGGCTAAAACTGCTGTAGTATACAGCTGGGGAGGAATTGGTCCATTGATCGAAAAAGATGCCATCAACATTGTAATCCCCGGAAAAGATAAGGATGATTTTTGTGCCGATACTGCCGCAAGCATCATTAGAAAAGAGAAACCATATTTTACATTTTTACACCTTGACGAACCTGACAATACCGGTCATGGAATCGGTCACCGTACACCGGCATATTACAGTCAGCTTGAAAAAGTAGATTTGAGAATTGGAAAAATACTGCAGGCCATTAAAGACGCCGGTATTGAAAAAGAAACCATTGTGATTTTAAGTGCAGATCATGGTGGAACGGGCAAAGGACATGGTGGAAAAAGCCTTGATGAGGTATTGATTCCCTGGGTAATCAATGGTCCTGGTGTAAAATCAAACCATGAAATAAAAGACGTAATCATTACTTATGATACTGCCGCTACAATAGCCTGGATACTGGGTTTAAAGACGCCACAGAGCTGGCGCGGCAAGGCAGTAGCAGATAGTTTTATAAATTAATACCAATTGCTATATTTATAGCTAAAGCCTGCTGTTTTTAATACAATGGTTTCATTTTATTAGAGGCAGCAGGCTTCATTGCAAAATTTGTTTACTTTTGGACAAAATAATAAAATATGGAAGACGATATAATCCTGAAGATCAGTTACAGAATAAAAGAGATAAGGAAAGAAAAAAACATTACTATTCAGGAATTAGCGAACAGAGCCGGAGTGAGTAAAGGCCTGATTTCCCAGATAGAAAATAACCGTACCATCCCCTCTTTGCCTGTTCTAATGAATATCGTGCATTCATTGGACCTTGATCTAACTGCTTTTTTTAAGGACATATCTCCGGGCGACCGCCAGGAAAAGGTCTTTGTCATCCGCTCATCCGAATACACATCACTTAAAAAGGAAGCCGCTAAGGGCTTTAACTACCAGCGGATCCTTGCCCGTAATATTCATGGGGGACCTGTTGATTTTGTTTTACTGGAGCTAAAAAAAGGCGCCCGCCGGAATAAGATGGTGGTCACAGATGCTTTCGAATACAAATACCTGGTAAAAGGCAAGATTGAATACCTGATAGAAGATAAAACCTATATTCTTGAAGAAGGGGATTCCATCTTTTTCGACGGACGGCTAGGGCATAATCTCTCAAATATCGGGGAGTCTGATGCCATTATGCTGGTTGTTTATTACTTCATAACCAATGATTAAAGATCATTGATCAGAATTTAACCAGGCTTTTCCCATCATAGTTTTCAGGAATCGGAACACCTAAAAAGCTGAGTATTGTTGGCGGCACATTATATAAATAAGGTGCACCTACAATGGTTTCTCCCGAAATTAACTTAGGTTTTATTGCCTTGTTATTTAAAATGATAAACGCATTTTGTTCAGGATAGCTCGATCCTCCATGCGAACCATCGCCGCCATGATCAGTAGAGACTACAATGAGCCAATCTTCATTTTTATAATTGGGGCGGGCTTTAAGCGCAGCGAGCACATTAGCTACCCGTTGATCTGCTTTTTTAACTGCTTTTAAATAAGTTGGATTTGTTGGCTTAAAATTACTTGAGTGCCCTACCCCATCCACATCCGCGAAATAACAAAACACCACGTCAGGATTTCTATTGGTTAGTTCATCAACTATAGCTATCTCATCTTTGGCATCTGCTTCAGCATAGTTTGCTCCTGTTGAGCTGATCTTTGAGGTGACATCACTATCTGCAATAATTTTATCGTGAATAGGTAGCCATGATACCGCAGAGACAGTACGTGCATTGGGATTTTTTTGCTTAATGTACCTGAAAAACGAAGGGTAATTTACAAAATCAGCGTTGGCAAATGAGTTCGTTTTGGCCTTATGCTTCTCTACGCTGACTCCGGTAAATAGCGCCGACCAACCATTGGCACTCCAGGTAGGTAATTCAGCTACAGCATTGGTACTTACCCAGGATTCTTTCATCAATGAACTCAGAGTGGGAGCATTTTCCGGAATAAGTGTTTTCCATACCAGTCCATCAATACCTATAAATAACACCTTTTTTTCTTTTTTCTTAACAATAGCATCTCCCTTATCTCCTTTCGGTTCGTCTTCACATGCAAATGAACTTAACGATAAAATCAGCACTATTGCAGTGATTATTTTTAAATTGAGGATCTTCATCATATACTTTCAGTTTGGCTTAAAATCACTAATGCTTTCGCTGGGCATTAGCCCTTACCAAAGCTAAATAAAACATATGTGGTTTGAAAGAAAAAAGTTTAGTATTTATATTCTTTCGTTTCAAAAAACTCTTTATATTTGTACAAATACTAAACAAAACAACAATTTATTTTATCGGAATTTAAAGTTAAATTATTGTTAAGTTACTGTTAAATAACTGATTGAAAAGTAAACAAAAGACAACAACACAGAAATGAAAAATATCTCAACAAATTCCTTCTCTGCAAACGGAAAAACCTATACTCCACCGGCGAAACCAATTGTAGTAATCTGTATGGATGGCTCAGCAGATGAGTATCTGGACACCACTATGGCACACGACCGTATGCCTAATTTAAAAAAGATGGCATTACAGGGATACCGCGGAATGGTAAGAGGTGCCCTTCCTTCTTTTACAAACGTCAACAATTCATCAATTGTTACAGGAGTGAGTCCGGCGGTACATGGCATTTGTGGTAATTTCTTTTATGATGTTCAAAAGGATCAGGAAGTAATGATGAACTCTTCCGAATACCTTAGAGCAGAAACACTTCTTGCAGCCGCAGCCAATTCAGGCCGAAAAGTAGCCGTTGTAACTGCAAAAGAAAAGCTTAGGGATATACTTTCTTACAAACTTGACGGCATCGCCTTCTCTGCAGAAAAAGCAGATCAGGCAAAAACAGAAACACATGGAATAAGCAATGCAGAAGAAGTGATCGGTCACAAAACACCACAGATCTATAGTGCAGAAGCAAGTCTCTTCGTATTGCGTGCGGGTGTGGCCCTTATAGAAAAAGGACTGGCAGATTTCTTATATTTATCATTAACTGATTATATGCAACACACTTACGCTCCAGATACCGCAGAATCTCTTGCTTTTTATGAAGCTCAGGATGCTGAATTGGGCAAAATGCTTGAACTGGGTGCCGTTATCGGTGCCACAGCAGATCACGGCATGAACGCAAAAGTTAAATCAGATGGAAGCCCGAATGTATTGTTCATTGAAACCATGCTTACAGAAAAATTCGGCTCAGGGTTCAGGGTAATTTGCCCGATTACTGATCCATATGTAAAACATCACGGAGCTTTGGGTTCATATGTAGTTGTACATGTAGAAAACACTGCAAATATCCAGGAAGTGAAAAACTGGCTCGCGGTTCAACCCGGAATTACTGAGGTTTACGATAAAGAAACCGGATGCCGTATACTGGAACAACCAGCTGACAGAACCGGTGACCTTTTCGTATTATCCGCACGTGACGTGGTAGTTGGAAAAACAGCAGCACACCATGACTTGAAAGCCCTTGACGGAACATTACGTTCTCATGGAGGTCGCTACGAAGAAATGGTACCTCTGGTAATCTCGCATGAACTGAATGCCGAATATAAAATGAAAACCCAGGGAGATCCCCGCAATTTTGACGTCTTTGACTTCACTGTCAACGGCACACATTAATTAACCAGCTCTGCAACCTTAGGAATAAAAATGAAAGAAGAATTAATTGCAACAGAAAATATAGTAAAACTGGCTTCATTGATTGCGGGTAAACCGGTTTCTTCAACAATTGAGCTTGAAGTCAAAAATCCATACAACGGTAATTTGGTAGGAACCGTAACCACAGCAAATGCTGCTGATACACATGCAGCTATTGAGACCGCACTTAAAGGTGGACAAGTATTGAACCGTTTTGAAAGATATTCGGTACTTGATAAAGCAAGGACGCTGCTGATGGAAAGAAAGGAAGACTTTGCACAATTGATCACCGCTGAAGCCGGGCTTTGCATTACAGAAGCAAGGTATGAAATTGGCAGGGCACATGATGTATTGCTTTTTTCTGCAATGGAATGTTTACGGGATGACGGACAGGTATATTCATGTGATATCTCTCCAAATGGTAAACAACGGAAAATATTTACCTTAAGGGAACCATTGAGTCTTGCTGTAGCAATCACTCCATTTAACCATCCTTTAAATCAGGTTGCACACAAAATAGCTCCGGCATTAGCCGCAGGAACCCCTGTAATATTAAAACCCTCAGAAAAAACACCACTTACCGCTATTAAATTTGTGCAGCTTCTTTATGAAGCTGGTCTTCCTACATATATGCTTAGCGTACTTTTAGGGGAGACCAGAGATGTTGCGGAACTACTCGTAAAAGATCCCCGTGTAGACCTCGTGTCCTTCACAGGAAGTGTTGCTGTAGGAAAAAAGATTGCTGAAACTGCCGGTTATAAAAAAGTGATTTTAGAACTGGGAGGTAATGACCCGCTTATCGTACTGGAAGATGCCGATATGGAACTTGCAATCACATTAGCTGCTGAAGGTGCGTTTAGGAATTCCGGACAGAGATGTACTGCTGTAAAACGCATTTTAGTTCAGGAAAGCATCGCAGAAGAATTCACAAAAAGATTTTTAGAGAAAGCGAGAGAATATACCTGTGGAGATCCTGCTGATCCTAAAACAAAGGTAGGAACTGTGATAGACGAACAATCTGCCATCTATCTGGAGGATGTGGTTAAAAAGGCAGTTGAGCAGGGAGCTACGGTTTTACTTGGAGGTAAACGCACTGGAGCATTAATTGAACCGACAGTGATCACAAACGTACCCAGAGATGCGCAAATGGTAGTTCAGGAATCATTTGGCCCATTAGCTCCTATCCTAACCTTTAAAGACATAGATGATGCCATTGCACTATCTAACTCTACAGCATTTGGCTTGTCGTCGGGTATAGTGACGACCAATATGACTAATGCGATACGTTTTGTTAAGGAATTAAAAGTAGGAACTGTAAACATTAATGAGGTACCAGGTTACCGCATTGAAAATTCTCCTTTTGGAGGAATTAAAGATTCGGGACTAGGAATTAAAGAAGGTGTAATTGAAGCTATCAAATGCTTTTCTTCTGTAAAAACCTTCTCCCTGCCCTGGTAAATAAAACAAACTTCATCATTTAAAAAGAATTATTAATGAAATCTCAATATGATCTGATAGTAGTAGGAGCAGGTGTATTAGGCACCTTTCATGCAATCCATGCTGCTAAATTAGGCAAAACAGTATTACTCACAGAAAAGGATCAGTATCCGGTGAATGCTACCGTTAGGAATTTCGGCCAGGCAGTAGCCTCGGGCATGTCGTCAGACTGGTTAGACTATGCAAGAAGATCAACGGAACTATACAAAGAAATCCAGGCGGAATTTGACATCAGTGTGCGCAATAATGGAACGGTGTACCTTTCATCAGATCCTGATGAATTGCAGCTAATTAACGAACTGAAAGAACGGATGGATGGCGTAGACTATGAAGCGCAATTGCTTTCTGCCGGCGATTGTTTGGCAAAATGGCCTTCTTTGACTAAAGAATATTGTAATGGAGGACTGTTCTTCCCGCAGGAAGTAAGTGTTGAGCCTGAAAAATTAATATACAGGCTCCTGGAATATGCAGTAAAGAAATATCCTAACATCACCTACAAACCTGCCACAGCAGTAATAGACTGCATTACAACAGCAGACCTGGTACAAATCACAACGGCATCAAAGGAGAAATTCACAGCTGAAAAAGCGATTATCTGCAGTGGAGGCGAATTTAAACTCTTGTTTGCAGACCTGTTTAAAGACAGCGGGATCGTTGTAAGTAAATTACAGATGATGAGAACGGCACCTATGCCGGAAGTTCAGCTCGAAGGAAATATCTTAACGGGACTATCGATCCGCAGATATGAAGCTTTCGAAGAATGTCCTTCTTTCAGCAAGATTACCACTCCTGAGCATTATACTGAACTCAAAAAATGGGGCATACATATTTTATTTAAGAAAGCAACAGATGGTTCTATCATTATAGGTGATTCGCATGAATATGCGGATGTAAATCATACCGATGATCTCGGCTTTGGCATCAATAGTCATATCAATCAATTGATGATAGATGAAGCACAAAAAATAGTGAAGTTTGATGTCAGCAAAATAGCTAGTACCTGGGCTGGGTTTTATCCTCAACACAATAGCAAACACATTGTTGAATATGATATCGAAAACAGGATACATATTCGTACTGCTATCGGTGGCAAAGGAATGACCTCCTCCGCCGGCTATTCAGAGGCGAGTGTGCGAAAGATTTACAGCTGATTTGATCACTAAACCTAAACCAAACTATGCGCCACCTAAACCGACTACTAACCAACTCAAAAATTTTCTTCATATTCTGGTGCATATTAGCTGCTTTTGGCACATACTTCTGTATGTATGCATTCAGAAAACCGTTTACCAGCGGAACTTATAGCGGACTTTTACTGTGGAATCTGGATTACAAAGCTGTTTTAATCATCGCGCAAGTGATGGGCTACATGCTTTCCAAATTTGTGGGTATCAAAGTGATTTCGGAACTAAAAGCATCCGGACGTACAAAACTCATCATTGGCCTCATTGTTTTCGCTGAAGTAGCCTTATTGCTTTTTGGACTGGTACCCTACCCATACAATTTTGTCTTTTTGTTGATGAACGGCCTGCCTCTGGGTATGATATGGGGTGTTGTTTTCAGCTACCTTGAAGGAAGACGTTTTACAGAAATGCTGACAATGGGAATGAGCATCAGCCTCATCGTATCATCAGGCATCATGAAAACCGTTTATTTTACAGTACATGAATGGTTGCCTATGATCTCTGAGTTCTGGATGCCTTGTGTTATAGGGGCATTATTTCTACCACTGTTCCTCTTATTCACCTGGATGCTCTCAGTAATTCCAGAACCTGACGAAACTGACAAGTTACTTAGGGTAGAAAGACTACCAATGACCTCCGAAGATAAACGTGCGGTATTAAAAGAATATGGCATTGGTATCATTGGAATTGGACTGGTATACATGATGCTCACAACCATGCGCGATTTCAGAGATAATTTCTCAGTAGAAATATGGAACGAAATAGATATCCATTGGGACAAAACAGTATTTTCAATAACGGAAGCAGTAACTGGAATAGTAGTTTTGATGGCTATAGGCTGCTTATCGCTCATCAGGAATAACATCAAAGGCTTCTGGGGAACTCAGTACATTATCGCATTAGGCCTCTTGTTAAGCGGCGGCAGCACACTACTTTTTCACATTCATCTGATCACTCCTTTCTGGTGGATGCTCCTGGTAGGTACAGGCATGTTTTTAGCTTATACACCGATACAAGTCGTGCTTTTTGACCGTATGATTGCTCTTTTCAAAATAAAGGCTAATGCGGGCTTTTTTGTATACATCTGCGATTCTGCCGGATATATGGGCAGCGTTGGTTTACTGCTTTACAAGGAGTTCTTCATGAAGGATCTTAGCTGGGCAAAAATGCTGATGCAGTTTAGCTATTTGCTGACCATCATCTGCACATGTATCCTGATTTTCACAGCCATTTTCTTCAACAGGAAAATTGGAGTAAAAGGGCCTATAACGGGGATTTTGGATAGAATGCCAATAAATTCCAAATAGCATATTTCTAACATATTTTTTCTACTTTGGCCCAACTTCAAAATCAATTCAGAATTGATGGCTAGTTTCGGGTAAATAAATAATATGTTGAAATTAAAGTATAGCTTTCTGTTACTGATCTGCTTTCCATTTATAAGTCAGGCACAGTACAATAAAAATACCGATTCCCTTAAAAAGGATAACCGTCTAAAAATTGCCCCCTTCATTATTCCAACCGTTTTTATTGGCTATGGGATAGCAGCAGGGGGCAATAACCCTATACGTGATCTTGACAGAACTACACGGGCAGAGTTACAGGAAGACCATCCGTTTTTTTCAGTACATGTCGATAATTTCATTCAGTATGCACCTGCTGCTGCAGTTTACGGTTTAAATTTATCTGGCATAAAAGGTAAAAATGACCTGCTGGATGCTACAGGTATATATGCAGTTTCCATGGCAATTATGACCGCTTCGGTAAGAATCGTTAAATCTCAGACAAACAGGATCAGACCGGATGGGACAACGGACAACTCATTCCCCTCAGGGCATACTGCGACTTCTTTTGCAGCCGCTGAGTTTCTAAAACAAGAATATAAAGATGTTTCTCCATGGATTGGCTATGCAGGTTATGCTGTAGCAGGAACCACAGGCATATTGAGGTTATACAACAACAGGCATTGGGTAAGTGATGTTGTTGCTGGTGCGGGATTTGGTATCATATCTACCAAACTGGGATATTTTGTATACCCGCATCTGAAAAAATTAATAATGGGTAAGCATTCATCGAATTTCAATCTAAGTCCGCTTTATCAGGATAAAAAAGCTGGCTTTTCTTTTTCAGGAAACTTTTAGCTGTCTGGTGTGCCGGATCAGCACTGGGAAAAATTTGAGCGAAAGACGAGATTCGAACTCGCGACCCCGACCTTGGCAAGGTCGTGCTCTACCAACTGAGCTACTTTCGCTTTTAATTTCTGCGAAGATATAGCTTGTTTTTATATTTTCTAATTCTATTTTAAAATACCTGCGAAATGAGCTGAAATTCAGGCAAAAAAAAATAATACATTTTTACCGGTCAATAGCAATTCACACTAAAAACAGAGTCTCAGAAGCATTAACTTTGCAGCAATGAATAAAGAAATTGCAGTCATTTTTGACATGGATGGTGTCATTTGCCATACCAACCCTTATCACTCAAAAGCATTCCGTGAGTTTTTTTCTACTCGAAACCTATCTCCTACAGAAGAAGAGTTTGCGCAGCATATGTATGGCAAAAGCAACAGCTATATCTTGAGCCATTTTCTAAAAAGACCTATCACAGGGGAAGAATTACTGCAGCTTGAATTTGAAAAAGAAAGTCTTTTCAGAAAGATTTATGCCCCTTACATTGAGCCGATAGCAGGTTTCACACCATTCATCGCCGACCTGTACAATAACAACGTGAAGTTGGGTGTTGCGACTTCCGCTCCCTTTGCCAACCTGGAATTGATACTAAGCAAAGTTGACATCCGTGAAAAACTGGGCTCTGTCCTTGCAAGCGAAGATGTAAAAAAACACAAGCCAGATCCTGAGGTTTACCTCAAATCAGCTGAAAACCTTGGCATTTCTCCTGATCGGTGTATTGTATTTGAAGATTCCTTTTCAGGTGCTTCCGCAGCAATAAATGCAGGAATGAGGGTAGTCGGTGTATTATCTTCACATACTAAAGATGAACTACCCCCATGTAATCTGTACATAGAAAACTATCTTCAAATGTCCTATACGAAAGTCAGCGACCTATTTTAGAAATTATTTGCCTGCCTCCGGCGGTTTTACCTCTGTCGTATCCTGTGCTAAGATAGGTACTGAGTAATCGCCAAAATCCAGGGTTGCTTTCTTAAATAACTTTTTCAATCCAGCCTGATCTTCTTTCTTCACGCCCGACTGATAAAGATATACTTCGTTTAGTTCTTTTAAACCGGCAAGCTTAGCCAAACCCTTTGCCGTAATCTTAGTACCCACAAGATTTATATATTGTAGGTTTTTCAACTTTACAAGACCATCGGCACTTGCATCTGTCAGCGGTGTACGACTTAGATTGATACGTATCAATGCATCAAGCCCGGAAAGACTTTTTATCTGATCATCATTAAGCGCAGTATTCGACAGATTAAGCCAAACCAATTGTTTGCTCAGTCCACCCAGTAATTTCAAAACTTCCGGACTTGGTTTTGCTGTTACAAAACTTGCTGATAAATAATTACTGTTACCGGTTACCGGAATCACCACGACTCCGGCCTTTTTCAAGTCTGCAATTACCGAAGCATCGGCTTTAGTCACCTCTTTTTCAGGTAATTCCTGCTTTTTAACTGTCGCCGCTTTAGCACCTTCCTGGAAACTGAGCAATGTGGTTTTAATTTTTTCCGTTTGTTTCAATTCCTGTGCTTTCTTATCAAAATCCGCACCCTCACTTACCCACCATTTTAGCAGCTCAATTTCCTGTTCGGTCAATTGAGGTTTTTCTTTAGGCGGCATATGATCTTCATTAGACGGAGGTAGCAATAATCGCTTGATCAATTCACTTTCCTCTACATTACCAGCTACCAGCGACGTGCCGGCCTCACCTCCTTTTAAAATAAAGTCTTTCGTGTCGAGTCTGAGTTTTCCTTTTTGTTTCTCTGAGCCGTGGCAACTGTAGCAACGGTTTTGCAACAGTGGCTGAACCATATGTTTGTACACAAATGCCTGCTGTACATTGGGCACAGGTGGTATTGCGACCTTTCCTTTTCCATCACTTTTCAATGCGGAAGTAATATAATCTGAACCGTGAGTCAATGAACCTCCATAATGACCCGTAAGTGCTGTCAACAGAATCAGAAAGACAGCTATAACATTTAAATAAACTTCCTTTACCTGTGTCCTGCACAGCAGATATACGACCATAGAAATGGCAGCCACGCTAATTCCCATCCACTGATGAAGCTGAACCAGACTAGCATCGTAATCACCACTCTGAGAAAGCAGGTAGCCAGTTATTGAAGAAAATACAGCTCCAACTCCACCCAGCAAATAAACAAGAGGAATAGCGGGTTTTAAAGTCAGAAACCTGTTTCCCGCAGAAAGCAATTGAAAAAAGCAGCCCAGTAACAGGATTCCTATAGGCAAGTGTACCAATACAGGGTGAAACCTCCCTATTAAATCAGTTATTGTTAAAATGATCATAGTGACTATTGATAACGTTTACGCAGCAAATTCATCATATGAACATTTATTCCCCATTGATCAGCAACGGGCTGTCTCGTATATGGCAATGTAGGTAAATAGTCAGGAGGTCCAAACTCTGTGAGTATGGTCATTCGCTCTCCTTTTTGCTTTTTTCGTTCTATCACCTTATCCCACCATGCCAGATGCGATTTTATAGCCTGCTCCCATTCCGGAGCTCTTGGATCATTTACCTGTGGCCCCTGCGAGTGTCCTACCCTGGAGTGAATGTGATCTACACGGCTCAAAGCAAGGTCAATCGTTTCCTTCTGATCGCCCAGCAAACTTTCATGAACCACACACCAATGTGAAATGTCAAGTGTCAGACGCAGATCAGGATTTTTTTCTATGAATTGCTTCGCTACGATTGCCGAATATAGCATTCTTCCCCTATGCGTTTCATGGTAAACTGATACACCGGTTTCTTTAGTCTTCTTTACCGTATAATCTATGAATGATTTATTTTGATCGTAAGTAAAGAAATCTTTGCCTGAGTGGCAATTGACATATACCGGCTTTTGGAATTTATTGCTGAGGATTGCATCCAGACTAGCCTTAAAAGAATTCAAATGAGCCACTGGATCTGATCCGCCGCCACCACATAAAAAACCTACCTGTAAATTGTGCTTTTTTAAGGCGGCAAATAAATTTTGCTGTGCCTCTGTATTCCCCGCAGGCCACCAGACTTCTATGCCTTCATAGCCTTCTTTTTTAGCGGCAGCACAAAACTCGTCGGTAGTGCCGGCAAAGCCCCAGTCGGTTGCCATAAACAAAAGCTCATAACCTGCTTTTGATGGTACAAATGGAATTTCTGCAGCGGTAATTTCACCAAGAGGTCCCAGCAGGCCAGCTGCAGTTGCCGTAGCTGTAGTTTTTAAAAAATTTCTTCTATTTTGATTCATTGAATTGGTTCAGGTTTGTTTTGTCTATAATTTGGTCAATATTTAGGCTACAATATCATGTATGACTTTACCCGCTACATCAGTAAGACGGAAAGGTCTCCCCTGGAACGGATAAGTAAACTGCTCATGATCAAAGCCCAACTGGTTTAATATCGTTGCCTGGATATCAAAAGGATCTACTTTCCCGCTTAAAGCGCTATACCCAATTTCATCTGTTTCTCCATGGGTATATCCCTTTTTGATACCTCCGCCCGCCATCCACATGGTAAACGCTTCCGTATGGTGATCCCTGCCATTATAAGGATTCTGAACACCATTCCGGTTCTCCATCATTGGTGTGCGGCCAAACTCGCCACCCCAAACAACCAGTGTTTCATCCAAAAGTCCGCGTTGCTTAAGATCCAGTAATAAAGCTGTAATCGGCTTGTCAGTACTGCGGCATTTATTTTTCAGGCCGATGTTTAGAGAGTTATTCGGGCCGTCACCATGGGCATCCCAGCCCCAGTCAAACAACTGGACGAATCTCACTCCTTTTTCCACCAGCTTCCTTGCCAGCAAAACGTTATTTGCAAAACAAGACTTACCTGGCTGAGTCCCGTACATGTCATGAATGTATTGCGGCTCATCGTTGATATTCATTACCTCTGGCGCAGAAATCTGCATCCGGTAGGCCATTTCATATTGGGCGATACGTGAAAGTATTTCAGGGTCGTTATAATTTGCATACTCCTGTTCATTGGAAGCATTAATCGCATCCAAAGACGCCTTACGCAAATCCCTGCTCATTCCATGGGGATCTTTGATAAACAAAA
This sequence comes from Pedobacter frigoris, assembly GCF_032678645.1. Taxonomy (GTDB): domain Bacteria; phylum Bacteroidota; class Bacteroidia; order Sphingobacteriales; family Sphingobacteriaceae; genus Pedobacter; species Pedobacter frigoris_A. The sequence continues at coordinate 664,596 of NZ_JAVTSP010000003.1, read as the reverse complement.
CCGGGTCACCTTCACTCCTGCACTGTACACCTTGATATACTGAAGGTAAAAATCCACTGCCCCATATACTTTTACCTGCGTCAGGAAAACTTCCGCCACTGGTTAGTACCACAAAGCCTGGCAGGTTCTGATTCTCTGTACCCAGTCCATAAGTAGCCCAGCTGCCCATACTTGGCCTTCCCAACCTTGGACTACCCGTATGAATGAGTAATTGCGCCGGAGCATGGTTAAACTGATCCGTAGAGCAAGCCTTTAAAAAGCTAACCTCATCCACCATGGTAGAAAAATGCGGAAGATTTTCACTCACCCATGCGCGGCTTTCTCCATGCTGGGCGAATTTTGCCTGGGCACCTAACATTTTAGGCACACCGGTGATAAACGCAAATTTTTTACCTGCCAGCAGAGAAGGCGGACAATCCTGCCCATCCATTTTCATCAGCTCAGGTTTGAAATCAAACAGTTCCAATTGTGATGGAGCACCCGCCATATGCAGGTAGATTACACTTTTGGCTTTACCCAGAAATGGCGGCGATTTAGGCAACAGCGGGTGTGCCGGATCATATAAAATATCGTTATGAGTCTTACCCCCAAGGCCACAGCTGGCCAGCAATGAACCAATTGCAACCGCTCCAAGTCCCATCGCACTTTCCTTTAAAAAATGCCTGCGCGTAAATGCCCTTAACTCTGTTTCCTGAGCTTCTTTTACCAGGCGATGTGCATTTAATTCGTCTCTTGTCATTACATTTAATTTTTTGTCAATGCCTCTTCAAAATTCAACATGGCATTTGCCACTACCACCATTGCAGCCCTTTCAGGAATTTCACTTTTGTGTTCCTCTCCCAATATTTCCAGGGCCTTATCAGGATGACTCTTATAATCATTTAATGCCGTCCTGTAGAGATCGTCCAAAACCTTAAGCTTAGCCTCTGGAATTGACTTGTACATCATCCATTGATAGCCTTTGGCAATCTGACTTCTCACATCCTTGCCGCCCTCTTTCTTCATCCTCAGTGCAAAGTGCTTCGCAATGGCAATGTAGGCTGAATCGTTGAGCGTAACCAATGCCTGTAATGGCGTATTCGTCCTGATCCTTCTCGGACTGCATACTACGCGTTGTGCACCATCAAAAGCAATCATCGACGGATAAGGAGCTGTTCTCTTCCAATAAGTGTAGATAGCCCTTCTGTATTGATCCTCACCTGCGGAGTTGTTCCATTTGGCGCCATTATATGGAGAGTTCCAAATCCCTTCTGGCTGCCATGGCATTACTCCTGGTCCATACATCTTGGTGCTCAGTACGCCACTTATAGAAAGGTCCTGATCTCTCAGTTGTTCAGCACTAAGTCTGATCCTTGGTCCACGCGCATAGAACTTATTGAATAAATCCTTTTCCTTCATCTCCTCGGTAACCCTTGAATCCTGTCTGTAGGCAGCACTCATTACCATTTCTTTTATTACTTTTTTCATGCTCCATTTATAATCATTCATAAACTGCCACGAAAGATGATCAAGTAATTCTTTATGCGTAGGATTCATACCCTGGGTACCCATGTCTTCAAGTGTTTCCACAATTCCGGTTCCGAACAATTGTTCCCATAAGCGGTTTACCATAGTCCTGGAAAGCAAAGGATTTCTTTTATCTGTTAACCACATCGCCAGCCCCATTCTGTTTTTAGGTGCATTGGCCGGCATCGCATACATCAATGTCTTTGGAACTCCTGCGGTCACTTCCTCACCATGTGAAGTCCATGCCCCTCTTAAAAACACATAGGTCTTGCGCTGCCTGTTTGCAGGATTTTCTACCATAACAGGAATAGACTTTGCATTTGAGTTTAACAATGCCCAGAAAGTATCTTTGTTTTCTTTATACCCTGGTTTGTCTTTCCCTGGAAATTGTTGAGAGAAGCGGAACCAGTCGAAATACACCACGGTCTCGTCTTTATTGGTAAGCGTAGGGTTTTTATAACTAATATAGACATCGTGTATACCTTGCTGTACCTTAAAATCAACAGGAACGCTTTGATAACCCGGTGCTTCAGTTACCTTCCACGAGGCTATAAGCGGACCATTCGGACGATCCAGACGTAATTCCATTTTCCCGCCGGGTTTACCTGTGGAGTATTTTGCAATCAGCTGGTCGACACCATTCAGATCAACCTGCTTAATACGTGCTATGGCATTATTCTTAAAAAATAAGGCGATATTGTTGTTTCCAATAACCGAGTTAACCAGACTGTCGGCCTCGATAGAGTTGATGATTGGTTGTCCTGTTTTTAGAAATTTATAGATTTCCTTCGATTTCTGCTCTGATACGTTTTGCTTTAACCAACTGGTTAACGAGATCAGCTTTGTATTTAAAGAATCTTTATATTGTTTAAGCAACGGATACTCAGAGGCAACATCCTCATCTCTGGTGTTATTAAAATAAGCCATGAATTTGTAAAACTCATCGTGCTTGAAAGGATCATAGGGATGACTATGGCACTGCACACAAGCAAAAGTGGTACTCAACAGTCCTTCCCAGGTTGTATTTACCCGATCCAATACCGCAGCAGTCCGGAATTCTTCATTGCTCGTCCCCCCTTCATCATTGGTCATGGTATTTCTGTGAAATGCAGTAGCAATGTAATCTTCATCCGTAGCATTTTCAATCAGATCGCCTGCAATTTGCTCCGTAATGAAGGTGTTATAAGGCTTATTTGCATTGAATGCGCGAATTACCCAATCCCTGTATTCCCATATATTTCTTCCTCCATCAGATTCATATCCTTTGGTATCAGCATAGCGGGCCACGTCCAGCCACATAGAAGCCCATTTTTCTCCAAAACGTGGAGAAGCCAATAGAGAGTCAACCAACAGCTCGTAAGCCTTATCATTGTTATTGCTGTTTAAAAACTGATTTGCCAGCTTATCAGATGGCTTCATCCCGATCAGATCAAGGCTTACCCTACGCAATAAAGTTGGTTTGTCTGCTTCTTTAGAAGGCGTTAGATCATGTTCACCGAGTTTATCAAAGATAAACCGGTCTATATCGTTTTTTACCCAGTTATCGTCTACATCCGGCATTTCTACTTCTTTCACTGGCAAATATGCCCAGTGATCTCCCCATTTGGCACCTTGCTTAACCCATCTTCTAAAAATATCGATTTCTCCGTCACTTAATGGTTCATGTTTGTAAGGCATGCGCTCTTCAGGATCTTTGCTGGTCAGCCTCCTGATAAATTCACTTCCATCCGGATCTCCTGGTATAATTGCCGGTTTACCACTTTTAGTTGCAGCTAGTGCTTCTTCATGAAAAAGCAGGCTAAAACCACCTTGTTTTTTAACTCCACCGTGGCAGGAAATGCATTTTTTGTTGATGATTGGTTTTACTTCGGTATTAAAATCAACTGCTTTATCGTAAGGCATCAATAGCGTACAAAGTACCACTATAACACAAAGCACCGCCAACACCAATAATTTCTTGTTCTGAAAAAATTTCATAAGGGCATTCAATCTGGTTTCATTTATTAAGTCAGAGATAGTGTGTGTGTTATCCCCTAACCATAAAAATTAAAATTAAAACTTTATTTAGCTCAAGACTACAAGCTAATTGTCCGTTGCTGACACTATATTACCCAAACAACAGGTTTTATGATAAAACATAACAAGTATATCACTTATGATAAATATAAAGCTATCATTTGGTATACCAAGCCACGGACAATTCTAAGTTTTAAATCTAGGAAACCCATTCAGAAATTCAAATGGGAAATTCGACTGAAAAGATGGATTTTTCTACTATTTACAGACGATTATATTGCTGCGCCGGCAGAAATACAAAAAAGCTGGAACCCGTCCCAGAATCACTTTCAAAGCCTATCCTGCCACCTTGCCGTTCTATAAACTCTTTGCACAAAACCAGACCTAAACCAACCCCTTTTTCATTATTCGTACCAAAAGTAGAGGATGACTTAATGGAAAAGATTTGTTCCTGTTTGTCTTTCGGAATGCCCTTCCCATTATCATTTACCGTTATTTTGCATTCGTCCAATATCAGCTGGGCGCTGATGGTTATCGATCCGCCCTGAGGTGTAAATTTCACCGCATTACTGATCAGGTTGCGCACCACCAATTGGAGCATATCTACATCAGCAATGATTGTCATTGCTTCAGGGATTTCGTAGTTTAACGATATGTCCTTTTCTAAAGCATGCATTTTCTGCATTTCCAAAGTGCCGGTCAGTGCCTTAAGTAAATTCACTTCTACCAGATGTACATTAGGGCCTTCCATTTGCGACTTTGACCAGTGCAACAGATTGGAAAGCATTTCCACAGTATTGTTTGTAGATTTAAGTAATGCTTTTTCCAATGCTGGCCGGTCAGTGACGTCTATATCATTTTCACTGAGTAGTGCCAGGTATCCCTGTATATTTATCAACGGTGTTCTGAGATCATGTGATATGACCGACATCAATGTCTGTACAGCCAGTGTCTTTTCTTCAGTGGCTTTTCTTTCTATATCATAACTCCTCCTTATGAATTTAATGATGATATAAATTGCAATCACAGGAATAGGGAATGCTGTAATTCTGTCAATAAATTGACCCTGGCCTAAGCTGAAAGGGTATTTTACCAAAGAAGGATAGTAAAATTCAACAACATGCAATATTAAAAAGCACAATAAATACACCACCAGCCATCGGATATGCTGATTGTACGGAGAAATTGCAAATACAAGTAACAGGTAAGCCGGCCATATCAAATCTGTAGAACCATGAATTCCCGAATTGGTAAAATAATTGACGCCTAAAATCAGTACCCCTGTTAGCCCAAAGAAAGTGTTGTTGTGAGGACGCCCATAAAATCTGGAGTAGTAGTATTGGTAAAAAAAGAACGAACCAATTATAAGTGCAGACAGAGAACCAATATAAAGACCTGCATACAAATTATAAGGGATGTACACACCAACCAGAATGATCAAACATATACTGATAGAATGGAATATCCTGCTTTCTAAGGAAAACATTTCCCGACTGCCGATCAGTTCAGACCAAAAGGTACTTTTTTCATTTAAAGATTGATCACTGAGGCTCCTAAGATTGAATTTCGGCATGAATAAAGGCTGCTATGCAATAAGCTATCAAATTTAAAGTAAAATTTATGTTTACAAGCCAATATGATTAGAAATTGTTGGGTCTCTGTTTCCTTGCCGCACAAGATACGGTCTCGGCAATTCTTTTTGCTCTGGTTTCCTGTCTTTTGGCAAGCACTATCCATTGTAAAATCATTTTTTTAACCGACTTGCTCAGGCTTAAAAAGAACGCTCTCGAATCTGGCTCAGCCAGGAAAGCTTTTTCCAGATCTTCGGGAATGTTGAGTTCTTCTACCTCATCTAAAATTGTCCATGAACCATTTTGTTTAGCAAGCTCAACAATTTCAAGCCCGGCATTGGTCATCAATCCTTCTTCTGTCAGCCTCATGATTTTTGCCTTATTGATCTTAGACCAGTTGCTAATGGGTTTTCGCTTAGTAAACACCTGTACAAAACTATCCTGATCTATCGTCCTTCTGGTACTGTCTATCCAACCGAAGCAAAGCGCTTCATCTACAGCGTCACTCCAGGAGAGACTTGGTTTCGATGATTTTTGCTTATACTGAACAAGCCACACAGATTGTTGTAAACGATGATTTTCTTGTAACCATTGTCGCCACTCCTGCCTGTTCGCAGGACAAAAAGTTTCTATTTCCTTTTGCATGATAGTTAAATATATGAATTTACAGAACTGGATTCTTTATATTAGCCATACTTATCAAAAATAAAAGCATGATCAACCTTCATCTAAAGAAAAGCAAGTGTCTTTTCTTATCACTTTCTTTATTTATAGCACTCCCTCCCGCTTTTGCACAGGAAAAAGCAGTACCGGTATTTAAAGATGGTGAGGCTCAAATTGTAACCGCATTTGATACTCCTGAAAAATGGATCCGCCACGACCTATGGGTAGAAACCACATTTGATACTGATGGCGATGGAAAACCCGACCGCATGCACGTAAGTGTCACGCGCCCCTTCCAAACCGAAACAGAAGGCTTAAAGCTGCCTGTCATTTACGAGACCAGCCCCTATTATTCAGGAACAGCAGGTAATGCTCCTGGAACCTTTTGGGATGTAAAACATGAAGTGGGCGAAAAACCTCCGGTTGCACATTTACACCCTACCGTAAAGCGCACAGGCAGCAGACCTATCATCTCCAATTCGCTAATCAGAGAATGGGTAAAAAGAGGTTTCATCATTGTACATTCAGAATCTCCGGGAACAGGATTTTCTCAGGGATCACCAACCGTTGGGGGAATTAATGAATCACTGGCACCAAAAGCTGTCATCGAATGGCTCTCAGGAAAAGAAAACGGATATACCACTCCTGACGGGAATGAGCAGATCAAAGCGTACTGGAGTACAGGAAACGTAGGCATGACAGGTACTTCCTATAACGGAACGCTTCCTCTTGCCGCCGCCACCACTGGTGTTGAAGGCTTGAAAGCAATTATACCTGTTGCGCCCAATACTTCTTACTACCATTACTACCGTTCAAACGGATTGGTTCGAAGCCCCGGAGGATATTTAGGTGAGGATGTTGATGTCTTATATGATTTTATCCACAGTGGTGATGAAGACAAAAGAGCTTATGGAGACAAGACCTTCAGAGATGGAGAAATGGCAAAAGGAATGGATCGTGTTACAGGCGATTACAATGATTTTTGGGCAGGAAGAGATTATCTGAATGCAATGAAACCAATGAAAGCGGCATTGCTGATGTCACATGGTTTTAACGACTGGAACGTGATGCCGGAGCATAGTTATCGCATCTATAAAGCCGCAGAAGCAAAAGGATTACCGGTGCAGATTTATTACCATCAGGGCGGACATGGCGGGCCTCCTCCAATGAAAATGATGAACAGGTGGTTTACCCGTTATTTATTTGGAGTAGAGAACGGCGTAGAAAAAGATCCCAAAGCATGGATTGTAAGGGAAAATGAACCGAATTCTAATCCAACTTCATACGCAGACTACCCCAATCCGGATGCTGCTGATGTAAAACTTTATCCTGGAGCAGGGGGAACAACCTCTGGCAAACTCTCTACTGCCATGCCAGTTAAGCAACCGTCAGAAAAGCTGATTGATGATGTATCATTTTCAGGCAGCGATCTGGCCAAAGCAGAAAAATCAGAACACCGTTTGCTATACGTAACTCCGGTGTTAAAAGAAGCTGTACACTTATCTGGCCTTACCCAGGTTACAGTTAAGTTAGCGAGTAGCAAGCCAGCTGCTAATTTTTCAGTTTGGCTGGTTGCCCTGCCATGGACTCAGGGTCAGACGGTAAGGTTAATGGACAACGTAATTACCAGAGGCTGGGCAGATCCACAGAATAGTAAATCGCTCACTAAAAGCGCACCGCTGGTACCTGGGAAGTTCTACGACCTGAAGTTCAATCTTCAGCCCGATGATCAGATCATTCCGGCAGGGAAACAAATTGGCTTAATGATCTTTTCTAGTGATAAGGAATTTACGCTTTGGCCTAAAGCAGGTACCGAAATAACCATCGATTTGAATGGTACCATACTTACACTGCCTGTGGTTGGCGGGTCAAGTGCATTTGAGAAAGCAACAAAATAGTTTTAATAGGGGCCGCAGCCACGGCCCCTATTATATTTTCAAAACCACCACGTCAGGAAAACTCAGGACTTAGCTTCAGGTAGCGCTGAACTCAGCGGGATACTAAAATAAAAAACAGATCCTTTTCCGAATTCACTCTCCGCCCAAATCTTTCCGCCATGGCGGGTTATAATTTCAGCAGACAAATACAATCCAATACCAAATCCGGAGATACTGGTCATCTGGGCATTCTCCACACGATAAAACCGCTCAAAAAGATTAGGAAGGTCATAGGAGGTAATACCCATCCCCTCATCCTTTACCTTAAAAATTGCATTGCTGTCTTCTGTATAACAGTCAACATAGATATTGCTGTCAAGTGGAGAATATTTCACCGCATTACTAATCAGGTTATTGATGACATGAGAAAGTTTCTCCCGGTCAACATCAACGGAGAAATCACCATTACAGCTAAATTTGATATGATGACTCGTAACTGTAGTCGTAAATTCTTCGATGACATCGTCCATTAGCACAGACATCCGAATAGGCTTACGCTCAATGGTAATTTTTCCTGACTCTAATCGGGCTATATTTAAAAAGCCATTGATCATATTCGTCATTTTGGTCACCTGATGTTCAGCTCGCTCCAATACCTTTTGCGTAAGCTCACTAACATCCTTTTTGGTCTTACGCAATACCTGGATATAGCCCTTCATCGAAGTCAGCGGTGTCTTCAGCTCATGACTCACCATGGCAATAAAGTCGTTCTTTCTTTGTTCATCCTGCTTTTGGACAGTAACGTCCATCAAGACAGCATAAACGCTGCTGAAACTACCATCGGCATCCTTCTTTACCTTTCCTACTACACGCATCCACCGTCGTTCTCCGGAAATTAAATGCTTGATGGGATAAGTGCTATCCACCGGTTTTCCGAAAACCATACAATCTTTCATGATCTGATTCAGACCATCTATATATTCATCTTCAACAGCGGCAAGCACCATGTCCCAGGTAATTTCTTCATATAACGGCAAACCGTAAAGTTGCCTGAATCGTTCGGACATTTCGGCCTTACCCGTTTTCAAATCCAGACTACAACTTCCCAAGTCACCAGCATTGAAGGCAGAATGCAGGTTATCTTCACTTTCTCTGAGGTTAGTCAGTGCGATACTGAGCTGGTTATTTACTTCTGCCTGGAAACTGTTGGCCACCGCCAGTTCTTCATTTCTTGATTCAAGCTCAAGCGTTCTCAGCCGGACTGTATTTTCCAGGTTCTCATTCAGCTCTTCAGCAATCTTCCTGGATTCTTCCAGCTCCCTGTTCCTCGTTTCCAGAAGCGTCTGGTTCTTTTTTAATTCAGTCAGGTCTGTAATGATGATACTCAGTGCGGTGCCTTCATCCAGATTCAATGCTTTTAGAGACAGCTGAACCGAGATGGCATCGCCTGATCTATTTTGCAGGTCAAGTTCCGCCTTAGTATCAGTCTCCCAGGCACCGTCTATAACTTGTTTTGCAAACAGACGGCTTGAACGGGGAATAAAATCAAGAAAACTCAAACCCATTACCCTTTCCAAAGGGAGTTCAAGTAATTCGGCAAATCTTGAGTTACAATACAATATCTGACCGGAAGTATCCAGCGTCAATGCACTTTCCGTCATCTGCTCAATGAAAATCCTGTAAGTATGATCAGCACTTTTTAACGTAAAAACCTGATGTCCATCTTTACCGTTTACGATCAACGCATCAACTTCACCTGAACGGATCGCATGGATAATGTCATTAGCTTCCTCAAGCTGAATACGAAGCTCTTCATAAGCTTGTTCCAGCAGTATATGTTCATTTGACTTCTCCATATTAATTTTTAATCCCCAACCCCTTTAGCACCTTCTCCCTATCAGAGCAGTCTCCGATAAGTTTACGCTTAGGCCCGGGTGTTTTTTTAATGAGCATAGGTAAAGCCGTAACATCCTCATCCCTTACCATCAAAGGCTGCTGATGAGCATCCACGATTTCAAGATCAAACCGACCCTGCAAAAATTCTTCACAGATCGCCCTTACATTTTTTACCGCCCTTGTTGAAACCGGCGAAACACCAGCTATAAAGAGCCTTAAAGTGTAAAAATCGTCTTTCTTGATGTCCGCGGCATTATCCTGTTTTTCCTGAGGCATCCTTAACTTGTTTTTGGTCTAATGTCCAAACCCACCAACACCTTCTCCTCACTCGAAAGATCACCAATGATTTTTCTTACCGGCTCCGGCACTTTTTTCACTAATGTTGGAATAGCGAAGATTTGATCGCCTTCCGCCAGTTGCGGTTTTTCCAAAAGATCGATCACTTCAATGCTATATTTTCCTTTAAGATGCTCCTCACATATCTTTTTCAGGTTTTCCAGCGCAACAACGGATTTACTTGTTTTTCCGGCGACATACAGTCGCAGTTCATATGCTTTACCCACTACTTTTTATTTTTTTTAACAACTTTCTTTAGTTCCGATACATCCGCTCGACGGAGGTCAGTAATCTTTGAAAGCGTATCTCCCATAATTTGTCTTTTTAGCGCTTCCTCTACATAGACCTTGTTCAGCTCTTCTTCTGCAGATTCGTATTCCGACCTTAGGCTGTCTATTTTAGATTCCAGTACCTTCCGTTTTCTGATCAATTCTCTATCCTTACGACTGACCGCCTGCGCATGAATCATTTCACCCGTTTGCTCCAATAACATCCTGGCCTCTCTTGCTGAACCAGTCAGCACGCCATCCTCTGTAAGAAATACATCTACAAGATTCAGACCATTATCTGTTATTATGAATTCACGTATCTGGTTAGAGTGCTTCATACCACGGGACTTCATGATATACAATCCCCTGTTTCGTTCGCCATTATTTTCTATATCACGGATCAGGAGCCAGGCATCTACCAATGAAGAAACACCTTCATCCGTTTGTTCATTCACAATGTTATTTAAAGTCAGAGCGGTAAACATTACCGTAATCTGTTCTGCTTGTAAAAAATCGATCAGACGCACCAGCATGGTCTTTACCTCGCTAACCGACCCAATCGTAATCAGATTGGTAATCGGATCAAGTACGACAACCGAAGGCTTAAATTTCCTGATCGCTTTGTGTATGGCAACCAGGTGCATTTCTAGTCCATAGATTGTCGGCCTGGAAGCATAAAAATCAAGATATCCACTATCTATATGTTTTTGGAGATCCAACCCTATGGAGCGCATATTACGAATAATCTGTTTGGGAGATTCTTCAAATGCAAAGTAAAGACACTTGTCTTTTCTATCGCAGGCCGCATCGGCAAAACTGGCGGCAACGCTAGTCTTCCCTGTTCCGGCAGTTCCTGAAACCAGAATGCTGCTCCCTTTATAAAATCCTTTATTTCCCAGCATCTTATCTAAAGCTGGTATACCTGAAGAAAGACTTTGGGACGACACTTCCTTATTCAATTCCAAAGAAGTCACCGGAAGCACTGAAATCCCTTCATCATCGATCAAAAATGGATACTCATTGGTACCATGAACGGAACCTCTGTATTTGACAACCCTAAGTCTTCTGGTTGATATCTGATTGATAATCCTGTGATCGAGAACAATCACACAATCAGAAACATATTCTTCAAGCCCTTGTCTGGTTAACGTCTTTTCTCCCGCTTCCCCGGTAATTATCGCAGTCACCCCTTTCGACTTCAAAAACTGAAATAGTCTTCTGATCTCCGCACGAATGATTGCCTCATTTGAAAGGCCGGAAAAAAGATTTTCTATGGTATCCAGCACGACTCGTTTTGCACCGATGCTGTCAATCGCATAACCCAATCTTATAAAAAGTCCTTCCAGATCATATTCGCCGGTTTCTTCTATCTCTGAACGGTCGATATGCACATAGTCTATTCTGATTTTCTTTTCTTTCTCCAGCTTATCCAGATCAAAGCCCAGCGATGCCACATTGAGTTTTAGTTCATCGGCCTTTTCTTCGAAGGCCATAAAGACCCCTGGCTCCTCATATTGTGTAGCCCCCTTGACAATAAACTCCAGCGAGAATAAAGTCTTGCCTGAGCCTGCCTCCCCACAAATCAGTGTAGGGCGGCCACTTGGAAGTCCACCTAATGTAATTTCATCTAATCCAGAGATTCCTGTCTTAGTTTTAGCTATCCCACCTGGCGATGGTGTAGCTAACTGTTTTTTGGTTTTAGCCATCTATTAAAAAAAATGCTGTTCTGTCAATACTCTAGTATACGATATAATATCTTTATACAAACCAGAAATAAAAAGAAAAGTTTGGAACAGGCAAAATTTGTGTTTTAATAGACGGCGTATTTATTAGGCAGGTTGTAGTTGTGTAGCAACACTCATTCTGTTCCAACTATTGATCGTGATGATGGCCATCATGATCTGCGCCAGCTCGTTGTCGTTAAAAAAGGATTTTGCGGTCTGATAAGTTTCCTCAGAAACACCACCATTTGCGATTAAAGTCATTTCCTCTGTTAGGGCCAAAACAGCTCTTTCTTCAGCGGTGTAAAGTCCATCCACTTCTCTCCAGGCATTCAACAGATAAATTCTTTTTTCCGTTTCGCCTTGTTTTCGAGCGTCTACAGTATGCATGTTGATACAAAATGCGCATCCGTTGATTTGGGATGCCCTGATCTTGATCAGTTCTTTCAATGTATGGCTAATAGAGATGTTAGCCAAATAGTTTTCCAGTCCTAGTAAAGCTTTATAAGCAGCAGGTTCTATTTCTGCAATATTTATTCTTTTTTCCATTTTCTTTGGTATTTAAATGATGGATCAAAGATAAATCGATACTCTTTTTAAAAACTTAAACTGGTTTAAGAAATGAATTACAGTTGTTTTTTCCTCAATTCACTGACATATTCGGGAGTAAGGCCCAGATAAGAAGCCAGCATATATTGAGGGATGCGCTGAACAAAATCGGGAAATAAGCTTACAAACTGACGATAGTTTTCTTCTTTAGAATAGACATGGAAATACATAACCCTCATCTGTGCTGCCGCATAAGCACGTTGCATCATCAACATAAAATAGTGTTCAAGCTGTGGTATTTGTTTCAGCAATTCGTCCTGTTTATGGTGTTCAACTGCAATTACCATTGACGTTTCCACCGCCTGAATATAGAAATGAGAGTTATTCTGTGTGGTTAAGCTCATGTAATCAGCTATCCACCAGTTTTCCAAAGCAAATTGCGTGGTCTGTTCAATTCCTTTGTTGTTGATGAAAAACATTCTGAGTAAGCCTTGTTCCACAAAATAATTGGACTTACAAACCTGACCTTCTTTGATTAGAAAATCCTTCTTCTTAACATCCAGTGGTTTTACACTGGACAAAAGCAATTCCACTTCATCATCAGATAATGAAATGTATTTTTTAAGGTGGCTTACAAAATTTTTATTGCTCAATTTCTTTCAAACTACTCATTTTCTTGTAGGCTAAGAAGCCTTTTATATCTTCAAAGTGTTCGCGAACACGTTTATTTCCAAATTCAAATACTTTTTGAGCCAGTCCATCTAAGAAATCCCTGTCGTGCGATACCAAAATCAAAGTACCATCAAAATCCTGCAGGGCTTCTTTGATGATGTCTTTCGTCTTCATGTCCAAATGATTTGTCGGCTCATCCAGGATCAATAAATTTACTGGTTCTAACAACAACTTAATCATGGCTAAACGAGTTTTCTCACCACCGGAAAGTACCTTTACTTTTTTATTGATATCGTCGCCGCTAAACATAAAGGCGCCTAAAAGGTCTTTTATTTTTATGCTTCCATCGCTTAAAGGCACCTGATCTATGGTTTCGAATACGGTTAAATTGCCATCGAGCAAGGCTGCTTGATTTTGAGCGAAATAGCCAATCTTAGCGTTGTGACCCACTTTTAAACTCCCCTCAAAATCAATCTCATTCATGATGGCTTTAATCATGGTCGATTTACCTTCACCATTTTTACCTACAAAAGCTACTTTTTCACCTTGTTCGATGACCATTGCAGCTTTTTCGAATACCACATGATCTCCGTATTTTTTGGTCAGCTCTTCCACCATCACAGGATATTTTCCGGAACGTGGTGCAGGTGGAAACTTCAAACGCAATGCTGAAGTATCGACTTCATCAATCTCTATCACCTCCAACTTTTCAAGCATTTTTACGCGCGATTGCACTTGATGGGTTTTGGAGTAAGTGCCTTTAAATCGATCTATAAATTCCTGGTTATCGGCAATAAAACGTTGTTGTTCTTCATGAGCCTTTAATTGGTGTACGCGACGGTCGGCCCGTAACTGCAGGTAGTGGCTATATTTGGCTTTGTAATCATAAATTCTGCCCATAGTCACTTCAATCGTGCGATTGGTGATGTTATCTACAAAAGCACGGTCGTGCGAAATAACCATTACTGCCTTTGCAGAGTTCATTAAAAAATCTTCCAGCCATTGAATACTTTCAATATCCATGTGGTTAGTCGGCTCATCCAGCAAAATCAGATCCGGCTTTTTTAATAAAATCTTAGCCAGTTCAATCCGCATACGCCATCCACCAGAGAATTCTGAAGTTTGTCGCGTAAAATCTTTCCTTTCAAAGCCCAAGCCCTTTAATACTTTTTCTACCTCAGCATCGTAATTGATTTCTTCGATCGAATAAAATTTCTCACTTAACTCAGACACGCGCTCAATTAACTTCATGTAATCATCAGTATCGTAGTCGGTACGGATAGTTAATTGCTCATTCAGCTCGTCAAGTTCCTTTTGCATTTGATTAACCTCTTGAAAAGCTTTCGAAGTTTCTTCAAATACCGTTACGTTATCCTGTGTAAGTAAATGTTGCGGCAAATAAGCAATTACGGCTTCTTTAGGACCGGTTACGTTCCCCGAAGTAGGTTTAGCTGCACCAGCAATTATTTTTAAGATGGTAGACTTGCCTGCACCATTTTTACCCATCAGGGCTATTTTATCATTCTCGTTAATCGAAAAGGTTACGTCACTGAACAAAGTAGTTCCACCAAATGAAACGGAGATATTATTTACATTAATCACGAAAAAGGGGGTATTAAATTGAGGGGCAAAGATAGCGGAATTTGATATAAACCCAAATACTTACTATCTGCTACTTCCTTTCTGTCTTCCGAGATCACCGATACATATAGCTCCATTGGCTTACCCGACATGCCCAATACTTCCCACTTGTCAATACTGGAGAAATCTGGCTTCCACCTGGAAGTCATTGTCAAATCCGGCATTATCAAAAACGACGTGGTGATGGATGAATACTTGTATAGTATGCTATCTGATTAAGGCCCCTTAATCAATTCGCAAAGTGCTATCCCCAGGCTGGTCAATGCCGTAATCAGTTCTTTGTCCTTAATTCCGTCCTGCTCGTCAAACTTCCCTTTGATACCGGGAATAATCAGTTCTGTTTCATCAGACAATCTTGCACCAAGCGTCTGCATGATCAATCTGAGTTGGGTATGACCCTGCTGGCCGTCAGCCGAAGCAGTAATCAATACAACGGGCTTATCCAAAAATATCGTCGTTGATACACACCACTCCAAAAAATTCTTAAGCCTGGCAGGAATACTGAAAATATACTCAGGTGAGCAAAAAATAACCGCTGGAGCTGCTGCAATTTTCTCAAGCAACTCAGCAACCGGTAAGGGCAAAGCATCAGCCATCAGAGGATCAAAATGCGGCAGTGATCCTAGATCATCAAAAATGGTAAACAGCAAATTATCAGACATCATCCTCCCGAAGACCTCCATGAGCTTAGAGTTGGACGATGCTCTGCTTGCACTGCCAATAATAACCAGTACATCCGGCTTCTCAGAACTGCGTTTAGATGTTGTACAAGTCATGCGTCAAACTTAAAGAAAATCGGGCATTCTAGGTATACTTAAGTATTTGGTGGGGCTAACAAAGAATCCTTCACATTTCTTCCGGAATAAGGCATGAAATTTTTAAGGCGCTCAATTAAATTTATACGATATGCCTGAGAAACCGGAATTCGTTCAGTGCCTATGATCAATTGATGTTTTTCTATTCTGTCAATTTTGGAAATCGCTACAATGAAAGACTTTTCTACCCTTATAAATTCGTTAGTAGGCAACTGTCCAATCAGATCAGATAACGTCATCCTCGTCAGTGTTTGCTTGCCCGATTCACAAAGCCTTACATAATTATCCTGGCCCTGAATAAATAACAATTGGTCAAGATCGATTCTTACCCATTGATAACCATCCTTCACAAACAATTGCTTTGTTGCTTCGTTCGTTTGGCTGGATAGTAATGACACCCTTTCTTTCGCCAGCTGACAGGATTGAAGAAATCGGCTAAATCCGATCGGTTTCAATAAATAGTCAGTAATTGCCAGGTCGAAGGCCTTAACTGCATAGTCGCTGAATGCGGTCGTAAAAATGATTTGTGTTTTTTTACCAATCAGCCGAACCATATCGAGACCTGATATATCAGGCATTTGAATGTCAAGAAATACCAAATCTATTTGATCATTATGTAAAATAGTCAGCGCTTCACTAGGCTCAGTAAAACCACCTAAAAAATGTAAAAAAGGCACTTTAGAGGCGTGAGTCTTTATTATTTCCAGCGCCACGGGCTCATCGTCAATTGCAATAGTTCGTATCATAAGCTACAACGCATTAATGAAGGTATATGAATAATCATGCGAATAATCTAGTCAGATGCAACTTAAGCATGACTTGAAAAGCAGCCTCCGTTTTCTGATGAATGAGGGTAAATTTATCCCCGTAAATTAATGATAATAATTTCTTCGTATTTACCAGTCCAGTTTGGTTTCCCTTCAAATGTGATGTATTGAATATACTATTATTTATCTCCAATGTAAAATCATTTTTACTCACAAGTATAGACATCTTAATAGAACATGGTTTTTCCAGGCTGACACCATATTTAAAAGCATTTTCAACAAAGGGAAGAATAAGCATTGGTGGGATTTTATAGTCTTCAGCGTCTGTTTCAATCGACTGAGAAATAGCTATATTCGGATGATTGGGAAGTCTTAGTTTTTGAATAGCGAAGTACTGATCAATAAATTCTAGTTCCTGTTTCAGAGGAACCCATTGTTCATTTGCTGTTGATACACTATAACGCATCATTTTAGATAATATTTCTACTGCCTCACTTGTCCTTGGTGCATTTTCCTCTAATGCAGTTCCATAAAGATAATTAAGGCTATTAAAAAAGAAATGCGGGTTCCATTGTGCTCGTAGTGTTTGAAGTTCATGACCATAACGCTGTATAGTATCTGTTTTCTTCTTTAAATATTGGCAAATTAATTTTCTTGCGAATCCATAACCAGTGGCATAAAAAGTGAGCAATAAGATTGGTTCAATAGCTCGTAACCCTACCTGGGAGATCTTAATCTCGGAAATAGGGATTGGAATAGAAATGATAATTTGATAAATAAAAAATATGCCGATTGTGATCAATATGCTTTTTAGAAGATTATACTTTTCAATTACCAACCAATAATTAACCTCTATTAAAGGAACAAGGATAAATAGGCAATTTATGATATAATAATAATTCGGCGATTCGAAATTGCGATTCATAAAGCTTTCCCATGCTAATTCCAAATCCTTTTCATTAGGGTATGAATAGTAGAGTCTGGAAAAAGCTTTCATGTTTATGATGATCCATATAATCAACATATGACCAAGTAAGGGAATCCAATAAAGAGGTTTAATTTTTTTCATAGTCCAAATTAAGGCTGTTAAAATTTAACTAAAAAATAAAAGTGGTCAGTAGCCTGATAATAGGGGCGAATAAAGTAAAGTATGTGGTATTTCCTTATCAGATTTATTTTTAGTTTCCTATGATACTTATTCAAAATCTTACCAAAAAAACCAACACATTAAACTGTATATCAATATTTTAAACAAAATAAATTTGTTTTGGAAATGTGGTTTTTATAAATAATCTGAAGGAGATTTGCTCAGATTATTTATTTAAAAAACCACTGAAAATTATGATGCTAAACCCTGCCGTCCTATTGGACATTAAAACCATTATTCATTCCGCACGTGACGAAGCGATACGTGCAGTCGATACCAAACGTGTACTTATGTATTGGCACATAGGTCAACGAATCTTCCTGGAAGAACAGGAAGGTAAAGACCGTGCTGATTATGGAAAGTTCTTAATTAAAACACTTTCGGAGCAATTAAAGCCTGAGTATCGGAGTGGGTTTTCTTCCAGTCAATTAGAGCGATACAGGCAGTTCTTTCGCTTCTTCCCAATTACGTCGACACTGTAGACGCAATTGAGCTGGAGTCATTACATGCACCTTCTAGGTATTGAAAATCAAAACAGCAGAAATTTTTACGTTGCCGAAACCGTAAAGAATAACTGGTCTGTTCGCCAACTTGAAAGGCAGATCAACAGTAATCTTTTTGAACGGCTTTTAATGAGCAATGATCAGGATTCAGTAATGGCGGTAGCCAACCAGGAACAACAACCAACCGATGCCAAACAGATCATAAAAGATCCGATGTATCTGGAATCTGCCATCATCACGCATCTTCTGGAATTCCTGTTAGAACTTAGCAATGGATTTTCATTTGTAGCCAGGCAAAAACGCATACATATTGCTGGTGACGATTTCTTTTGCGACCTCATTCTTTATAATCGTCTCCTGTCTTGCTTCGTAATTTTAGAAATTAAGAAAATAAACTGACTCACGGTGATATTGGCCAGATGCAGATGTATGTAAACTATTATGACCGCGTCGAAAAACTACCTGCTGAAAATCCGACAATTGGCATTCTTCTTTATGCCAGTAAAAATGATACGGTAGTTAAATTCACCTTACCTGAAAATAACCAGACTATTGTAGCAAGTAAATACCTTTTGTATTTACCAACTGAGCAACAGCTAATTGCTGAAATTAATAAAGAAATAAAAAACCACGAAGAATAACATTATTCAAAACTGGCTAAGGAACCGAAGTACCAGAGATTTTGTTGGGCTTTGGGAAGTACTTCATAATCCGCATTTAATTCCATCGGATTCGATGGAATTAAAAATCTATCAGGCACCAATAGCTTTTCTTTAACACCTAAAAGATGGATTGAAGCAACAAAAGAGTTTATTTTCATATCCATACTTCCTGATATAAAACCTATACACTAAATTGCCAGTATGAATTTCATATTATTAATACTTCTTAATGCGGGGATATTATTAGGAATGACCTATATATTACCCACGGTAACCATTAAAAACTTTACTACGGCAGTTTTGGTGGCGCTTGTCATTGGCTTGCTGAATGCTACAGTAGGCTGGCTTTTAAGGTTTCCGCTCAATGTCGTTACCTTCGGATTGCTGTCTTTTGTCGTCCACCTGATAGTTACCGCAATAATGATAAAAATAGCTGATAAGTTATTCTCTGATTTTTACATCAAGGGATTTACACCTGCACTGATCATCGCTCTTGTGATGGCGATCACGGGAAGTATTATCAGCTTTATCTAGCATCCCGGTTGGTTCCGTGCTAAAAAAGATGCGTTGATATCTGCAGAGAACAAAGACTGGAAATCTTAAAGGAAGAAGATTAGATCCTTCACTTCGTTCTGGACAAAATTCAGGCCTGGATTACAAAATGCAGGTCTGAATGACAAAGTGCAGTTATGGATGACAAATCATCGTGACAAGAATGGGATATTTAATACATTGACGGTTCTAAGCAGACTGCATGCTATGCGGCTGTATCAATTGCGGTGTATTTACGCTTAATCTCCGCTGTTCTTTCGGTCAGGATCGAAGCCAACACCGGAGCGGCACCTCAGAAACAGCGCTGTTGCAGCGCAGCAAAATCCAGCGCACACTAAAAGACACCCGGTTTCATATCTTATTAAATTGATCCAGCGAAATTACTTTGATATCTTTCCTTCCGAAAGCATCAGTATTGTAAATAAAAATGCAAACTTTGCAAATAAAAACTTGACACTATGCTAGATAGCCGAAATATTCTCTCCGGGAAACGCAAGTACCTGGGCGGAATGATATTGCTCTTATTTGTTTTTATCATCTGCGCTGCTTTCAGTATGATCAGCGGTGACAGTTTTGACTTCGCCAGAAGGGAAGTTTTGCTCCGCAGCATCGGGCATGAACTACTTCTACAATCGGGCGACAATACATCAAGGGTGCTCCCGGTAAAAAAGATCGCAGAAAATGAATACCAGATCAGGTTTGAGAAGGATTTTGCTTTTCAACCGGACTCCCTGGTGAATACTACCCGGCGTGTTTTGGCGAAAGATCCACTCGCAAGTGACTATGTAGTTAATGTCATCAATAGTGACAACAGTGTAGCCTATGGATACGCTATATCTGGAAAGGAAAAGGATAATATTATGGCATGTTCAGGGAGAAAACAACCCATGGCACATTACACAATCAATATCAAATTCAAACCAATGGGCATACAGGCAGTAAAAAATGAATATCTTCTGGGCAGCCTGCCATTTTTAGCATTTATTGGGTTTGTTTTTTTGAGATCCACCAAGCCGCGGAACGTATTACCAAAGTCTCAATCTTCCCATATATTCTCTTTTGGCTCAGTCTTGTTTAATGCCCAGGAACGGTTGCTAAGCATAAATAACGAAACCATAGTCCTGACCGGAACGGAAACACGTGTATTGCTCATTTTCGCATTATCTCCCAACGAAACCATAGAAAGAAGCCGGTTACAGAAAGAGATCTGGGAAGATGAAGGTGTTATTGTTGGGCGCAGCCTGGATATGTTTATATCAAAACTCAGAAAAAAACTGGAACTTGATCCGAATATCAACATCGTTGTGATACGCGGCAAGGGGTATAAACTTGAAATTAACGTTTGACTTTTTTCGCCACGATTTTCATAAAGAGTTTAACCTCATCCGAAATAATTCCATCACCAGACTTATCAAAGTGTTTTTCTGACGAATAATCGATACCCCAGTCTGTTCGATCAATGATCAGCGCGCCATTCATTTCGACAATTCCGTCCATGCCATCCTTAAATTGCATTTTGGCTGGAAAAGTAACTGCCTTCGTGATACCTTCAATCGTCAAGTTCCCTGTAACTTTTACATTTCCATCATTAACTCTTATACTTCCATCATTTGGAACTTTCGCATTTCCACCATTCCCTGTTTCAACCTTCGTAATAGCGAATGCAGCAACAGGGAATTTTTTGACATCAAAAAATGCAGGTAATTGATTGAGTGAACGTTGATCAACAAAATTTTCAATGGTCTTCATATCGACTTCGACTGCACCACTCATCAGACGACTGTTTTCGATCAGTAATTCTCCTTTTAATATATCGACGTCCCCTGTATTTGAACCATCACCAAGAAACTTAGTACCTTCCCATCCACCAAACACCATAGACCCCTTCCACACTACAACACTTTGCTTCGTATCTATGATATATTTTTTCTGATCGGCTTTATTATAAAAGTCCGTAATGGTCTTTCCATCATAACGGTACACTCCAGTCGCATCGCCAAACCAAATACTTCCATCGTTAGCTTCCAAAAGCCCGTAAAAAGCCTTTCCAGACTTTAATTCGGTTACCATTGGCTTACCATCCAGGGAATTAGCAGCATAACGGGAAAGCGCCTGAACCGTCGGATTAGCAGGATTTACTGAACCAGTAGTCCAGATATTTCCCTTTTTATCCTCGACTATAGTATTAGCACCTCTCTCCGACACCTTAGTAAAAGTACTGCCGTCATAGCGCCAGAGGCCACCGGTCTGGCTTACCTTAAAACCATTGAAACCGCTGAGCCAAATATTGCCTTTTTTATCTTCTATGATGCTCCAAACGTCGATGAAGGGTTCGCCATTATGGGTTAACGCAGTAAATTTTTTCCCGTCGTAAACAAAGGCGGCGCCTCTTGTACCAACCCACAATTTCCCTGTTTTATCTTCAACGACGGTATTGACATCATTATTCCATTTTCCATCGTTATAAACACGCGGCGCATTAGGTATCGTGAAATTCTGAAATGACTTTCCATCAAAACGGCTTATTCCAGATCCGGTACCGAACCAGATCATGCCGGCTTTATCTTCATAAACAGACATCACCCGATTATTGGCCAATCCCTCCTTTGTGGTGAAATGCTGAATAGATTTCACCCCCGCGCCGAGCGGCGCTGAATTGTTGTAATAATAAACGCCTGAATCTGTAGTGGCGAACCACATATTTCCCCGACGGTCTTCCAGTACGTCCCAGAACCGGTGCGGACCTATTTTATTGGTAAGATTAGTAAAAGATTTTCCATCGTAGCGAAAAACATCACCAAATGATGAGTTGTTCGGACCGGCAATCAAAATGGCGCCATTTCTGCCTTTTTTTAGATTACGAACCATGATGTTAGGTCCTATGTCGTTAATTTCGGATTTGATATTAGCTTGCGGCAGGCCTGTTTTGTTTTGTCCACAGGAAATGAGAAAAACAGACATTAAGAGCAATGCATATACGTGTATGTGTTTCATAACTTTTATTTATTAATCCTATCAGAATTGATTGAACAAATCTACTTTGATATCTTTCAGAGCGACGAATTTGGATTGTAAATAAAAATGTAAATTTTGTAAATAAAGTTTTGCAGCCTAATCCGTGAATCTGTCCAGCTCCCTTTGTATCAGTTCAACCGAAATACCGAGCGCATCAATCCTTCGGATCGTTAAGGTATACTGAGCAGAATTTTCTTTTAAATTGAGAATGGCTTTCTCACACTTACTCAGCGTTGACTTTATAGCCCGCAACGCCTCTTCCAGCTCTGCCTTTTCATATACGATCATAAACTCGAATTCATATTGTGATCAATTCTTTTCTCATCATAAGGTCTGTCTGTTCATCATCACCCATTTTAAAAATATGTGTGTCAAAGGCAACAAAGCCATTTTTTTCATAGAACCGTATCGCTTTTAGATTCTTTTCCCAAACCCCAAGCCAAATAGATGACTTACCCAGCTCCCCAGCCACGTCTAACGACTGCTCATACAGCAACTGGCCGACCTTCTTACCATGATGGGTACTGAGTACATAGATCCGTTCAATTTCCAGAGAATGATCTTCACGTAATTCTGTCTGTGCTTGTCCGGCATTAACCTTAAGGTAGCCAACAGCCTCATCACCATCAAAAGCTATATAAAAATGAGAATCATTTTCCGCCAGCTCAGCGCTTAACTTATTTAGACTGAAATTTACAGCCAGATACTGCTGCATATCTTCATCGGTATTGCTCTCTGCAAAAGTTTCAAAAAAGGTATTCCTACCAATGTTCTGCAATGTGTGCAAATCCTCTAAACCTGCTTTCTGAATCTTAACTACTCCTCTCATACTCATCTATTGATAAACAAAGTTAACCAAGGAAAGAATGAGCTGCAAAATAAATCACGATGATTTTGTTTTGCGCACACACCAGGTGGTTTTAGGACAGGCAACCGATTCTGCTGCCATCGCACCGCACTGTATGGACAATGCTCCGGCAACTAAACCAATACCTTTTATCAATTCTCTTCTTTTAATTTATTTATCTTTAAAGAGTGTTACTTCTGCCAGTCCAGCCCTACCCTCGCTCGCAGATAATATCGAGACTCTGAAATACTTGATTGTCTTTTTGAAACGAACAGGTTTAAAGTCCCAGCCTGTACATTCCTTTTCGTACACCAGTTCCCAGGTTTTACCATCTGAGGACACCTCCACCTTATGACCATACTTTGAACTATCTTTTTGAAATCTTACCCGACTTCCTACTACAGTTGTTGGTTCTTTCAAGGTCAAAGTAACTACTTGAGGAAATTGATCCTGATTGGCAATCCACCAACTGTAATCATTGCCGTCTAATAAATTTGTTGCAGGAAAATCTGGGTGGGAAGATGTTGTGGCAACATGACTGATCTCCACTTTGGGTTTAGTAAGAAAACCTTTATCCCATTTGGTGGGCTTGACTATTGCACCATCTTCTTCCTGCCCTTTAAATTCGCCATGGGTACCATCCGGCAAATGCATCCCTTTGTACGCGACTGTGTTTATGGTTAACTGGCCGGCCTTCATCCCTTTGGATTCAACCTGGATTTCTATTTTTCCCGCTTTTTTGGATGTTCTGATAAATGCGAAACCGATCCCAGCCTCTACCGCCTGAGGGTTGATTTCAACTCTCGATATACCGTCACCTATCAATGCACCTTCCCCTTTTACCTTAATGAAAATTTCAGATTTTGCATCATGTACTAATGAGCCATTGGCATCGCATATTTTAAAATAAACCGGAATCATATCTGACCCATCTGCTACAGGAGTGATGTGGTGATCAGGAATAACTATCTCCAGGTGATCGGCTTCACCGGCAGTCCGAACTGCGTGCTCGGTCACCTTTTTTCCATTTATGTATCCTATGGCCTTCAATTCTCCTGGCTCAAAACCTCCGGCATCGAACACAAAACTTGGACTCCCACCCTTCGCCACGATATGAGGATATACTTTTGCCCGCTCGGCACGGGTCTGTTTTCCAATCAACTTATTGTTTCTATACAGCTCAACAGCGTCACAATTTGAATAAACTGTGATCTCAGAAGTCGAGGTTTTATACTTGCCGGACGAGTTAAAGGAAGCAACGAATACCACCGGTCCCTCATACAGTCCCTTTTGCGAAATTCCACTGGGCCGCATGCTCTGCATCATATAATAGGCAAACTTCGGATACCGATTCACATCTACGACTCCTGAATACATCGTTTCTTCCTCTGCACCCCGGGTATAATCGTTGTAACTCCACATAAAATGTCCGCCCATCCGGGGATTGGCATCCAGCATACACCAGTCAAAATATCCGTCACCATTCAATTGCCTCAAACGGCTACGCCCTTGCCGCATCTGCTCATACTCGTTTTCAACCATGCTTACGCGGGGTTTTTCGCCCACACCATCTCCCCATTCCCTTGAAAAAAGCGGTTTAACAGCGATCTGGTCTTCCAGATAATTACTCATCACGCTCCCGTCTTTGGGAAACTTGCTGACCTGCTTGTAGAAAACATCATAATAGGGTTCTGTTTCTTCATGGCTAAAATAGTCACCGGCTGTATAAAGCTGATCTCCCGGATACTCTTCATGGGCTGCATCAAAAATACGTTTAACAACTTGTAGAGGGTAGGTTGTTTCATTTAACGCAGTTTCCCATAATACAATAGCAGCTCTATTCCGATCCCTTCTGATCATGTTTCGCGTAATGGATTCGAGGCGATCAGCAAAAACCGGATTTTCATTAAAAATCTGCCAGCCCGGCACACATTCCACAACCAGCAGTCCATATTTATCACAAGCAGCCAAAAAAGCTGGATCCTGTGGATAATGCGCTGCTCTCACCGCATTGTATCCTCCTTTTTTCATCTCAATAACATCCCGCTCCTGCATTGAATTTGAGGCAGCATCACCGATGTTAGGAAAAGCCTCATGACGATTGGCACCTACCAGATACAAATGCTTTCCATTGATAAAGAAACCTCCATCACGCGTAAACTTAATTGTACGGACGCCTATCTTTTCAGTTCGAACATCTACTACCTTTCCATCCTCAAATAATACCTGGCTCTCCAACGAATACATATAAGGGGTATATGTATACCATAAGTTAGGATTAATCAAATTCAAATCCTGCTCAATCAACGTATGCTTACCTACTCCGAGCTGAAATTTACTTTTGCTCCGGGCCACTACTTTTCCTTTTGCATCTTTAAGCAAGGTTTGCAAATATCCTTCTTTCGCAGCTGCATATGAATTGGCAACTTCAGTTTTCACATGAACCACTGACTGCTGCTCATTTACTTGGGGATAAGTTACAAAAACGCCACTTGCCCTGGTACTATGCTGAGCCAGCTCACTCGTAATATGAAGTTTATCGGTTACGATCAGATTTGCATCACGATAAATACCGCTGTAATAATAAAAATCCAATCGGCCTTGTGGTTTTCCTGGGGGCGTCAGTGAATCATATTCTGCTGATACGCGAACAGCGATCACGTTATTTTCATTGTTGAATTTTACTTTGTTCGAAACATCCATTGTAAATCCAACGTATCCCCCGTGGTGGATACCGACGCTTTCTCCGTTTACAAACACTTCGCTGTTGCTCATAATTCCTTCAAAATTCAGAAGAACCCGCTTATCAGCCTGATCCTTGGATAGTTTAAAGTAGCGGCGGTACCATCCAACACCGTCATAGATAATATCACCTCCGTTGTGTTTCTTTTCCAATTGCATGATATGTGGTAAAACTACCGGCATCCATTTTGAATCATCATAATTGAGCATCTGGGCATGCTTCGCATCGCCTCTATAAAATGCCCAACCTGTATTCAGGTTATAGTCTACCCTTGGGTTTTTACTTTTACTGTTTGCATAGCCAGTCTGCATCAATAGGATGATGGAAAGCACAATGCACTTTTGAAATATTCTAGACATCTTTATTTAATAATCATTTACAAATAACAGTTATTTTCTGAACTCTGCTGAATTAGGATACGGCATTACTTCTATAGCGTCAATGGTTGCACCATTAACCGTTTGGCGTAGTCCAAATACCAATACATTCTTCTTAGCTCCGGAATTCAACCAACATTCAGGCAAAAAGAACTCACGTTGTGGGCCCGCTTCCCAATGGCGACCGATGTTATGTCCATTTAGCCATAAATACCCATTTCCAGAAGCATTAATTTTGGCCATCCATGGCATCCATACTTTAGCATCCTTTTCCGGTAAGGAAAACTCGACTCTGTACCAGGTAAACAAACCTGTTTGCTCCCCTTTTGGTTGAACACCATTGCCCTTGCGGGGAATTTCATCATGCGTGTTTAGTGCAACACGCTCCCATTTGTCAGCCTTAAATGACGGTGCAGTAAAACCTTTTGTGACGCCTGCAACATCTGTAGCCAGCTCCCACTGCAGTGGATGTGTTAACACGGTATCCGTTGTGGAAAGTCCGGCCTGCCTGATACCCGCCAACTCTTCCATAGGTACATAACCATGCGCATGGCCAAGGTTTTCGTATACCACTACAATTTCATTTTCACCTGCTTTTAGTAAACCGGTGACATCAAAACGATTGTCGAATTCTTTGGAACGGATGCGCGAATAAGCACCGCGCGTAATCCAGGTTTGTACATCTGCTTTTTCAGGAAAAAGACGTTTAGGAATTTTGCCATTAACTTTTACAGAAACAATATCACGGGTAAACATGTTAAACAAGAGCCTGTTTTCTTGCTGAATATCGGCTGCACTCAGGGTAACTTTTGAACGGTACAGGTTGTATCGAAAATCATTGATCCCCATTTCTGACAAAGAAGTTTCTTTTGGAAGTGCTTTCCATTTAGCTTCATTTACAGGATCGTTATAACGCAAGGCACTTGCTATGCGTATTGGTGTAATATCTACCGATGGACGAACAGGTTGCTCTGGCTCCTTTAAGCACCATTTACCCTGTTCAGGAGTAGCACCCGGAGGAATCACCAATACCTGTGCCCCAAGATCTGGCAAATTGAAATTAATGGTAAATGAATCATTTGCAGCAGTGTGATCATTTGTCACTGCAGCTGTTTTAATCAATACTTTCTCTCCGTTCTGATTCACATTGTAAATCGGTTCTGTGGATTGGGCCACTTGACCAGGTACTACAGTTACCCTACCTTTTAAAGCTTTGTCTGGATCTGTATTGTGGAGAAAAACAAATTTGGTACCATCAGGTGCTATGCGGAGTCCACCAAAAAGTGATTTAGGTGCATCTTTTAGTTCACAAGGTCCACCTGCTGATCTTGCCAGTTTAGTCCCGTACTGCTTTATAAATTCCCCCATAGCTTTGGCTGCAAAATATTTTGGGCTTGTTGCTCCGTTTTCTCTGATGGCTGCATTATAGTCATAACTGGTGGTCATGCCTCGTGCTCCCCAACCGTCAAAATGAGTACCACCAAAAAACATATAGTAGTTGATACCGGTACCACCTCCAAGCATGCTCATTAAACCAATTGCCTTAAAATGACGTGCATCAGAATAATGTTCTTCACTCAATGTTCCGGTTACCAAAGAAAACCAGCCTCCTTGTAATTCCGTTACAAAACCAGGAGCATCGCTTTGTTTTTTGCGAAGATCGTACATGCGACGGGCACAACTTGGCGCATCACTTAAATTGGCTACATAATAATTATCGCAATCGAATACCTGCGACAATTCGGGATCTTTGCTGGCCCTGGTTTGGCTGGTAAGACAAGTAAACAAAGGCACATCGATACCATTGTTTTTATAAGAATGATACAAGGCTTTTAGAAAGGCTTCTTTGTCTTTAGTGCCATGGGCATCATATTCGTTTTCGATCTGAAACATAATAATCCCCTTCTGTCCATTCTTCTTCCGACTAATCTGTTCTGGGGCTAATGCTTTAGAAACGGCATTGTACCAATGAACAGACCATTTGATATGTTCAGGATCGGCACTGCGTAACCACAAATCGCCTTTTCCTGGACCAAACTTGGCCAGCCAGCGGGGATAACCTCCGCCCGACCATTCGGCACAAAGAAATGGTCCTGGGCGTACAATGGTGTAAAAACCAAATTCTTCCTGCGCCATCTTTAACCAGGCTTTCAGGTCTTTAAAATCGAATTTGGAATTATCATTTAGTCCAGAGGGCATTGTGCGTTCATGCCAGTTCCAGGGAATGTAAGTTTCAACAGTATTAAATCCGGCTGCTTTAATCTTTTGGAAACGATCACGCCATAGCTCTTGCGGACAACGAAAATAATGGAAGGCGGCACTATAGATAAAAATATCCTTTCCATCGATGGTCATACATGAGCCATCATAACGGATCCGATCCGGATGAGCAAACTGCTTCACAGGCAACAATGATGTCGTTAATTGCTGGGTTTGACCGTTCGCGTTACTTACCAACAAAAGCAATAGCAAGCAGGCGTTACGGAACATTTGTGTGTGTAAAGATTTTTTTAACATTTTTTATTAAGATTTCGGTGTATAGGAAGTAAAAAAGGGGCTCTAACCAGCCCCCTTTACTTCACTTATTGTAATGGGTCAAAAGTTCCACCCCATTCTTTATTTTGCTGCAAAACATTTTTTGACTGAGAAATCTGGGATGGTGGAAGTGCATAAAACCAGTGATTCAAATCAAGGTTAAATTTATAGGTCGCATCGCCATCAAGATTATCAATATAGTTTGCAGTCAGCTTGGCACGTGCATCAGCGCTGGTGATTTTTTCATATGGCAAAGGCAAGTTGCTCATACTCTTCACCGTAATATACAAACCATGTCTTCCCATTTGGTTATTCAGAATATCGTAGCGTTTCCATCGACGTAAGTCATTAAATCGTTTATTCTCAAAAGCAAACTCCACAAAACGCTCTTTAATATAAGCTTCTCTTATATCTGTAGTGGTTGATGCTGTAAGTCCATAGTTCGCACCAGCACCTGCAGTAATACCTGCACGCTTTCTGATTCTTTTTAATACCTCTAAAGCCTCCGTTGATTTACCCAATTCATTGGCACATTCGCCATAATTCATCAGCAATTCGGCATAACGCATCTCTACCCAGTCAGTTTGGGCCTTAAACCTATCCACTGTATTAACTGTGGTATCAATACCTTTACGTTGAAAGAATCCGGTACAACCCATATTACCGCCATACCCGGGATGAATAGTTTGAGCTATATTGGTATATTTATCTACACCATCTTGACGCCAAACACTCCAAAAGCTCATACCTTTAATATAGCCAGGAGCTTGTTCTTCAGGAGTTGGTTGTGGCGTTCCGCCACAATAAATCGTAGAAAAAAAACGGTCATCACGATTCGTATAAAAATCAGTCATGAACTGGCTGTTGTATGCAGGATCATTCAGTTGGTTCTTATCAAACTGCATTGGAGAGCCATCTTTTTTAGGGAAAGCAAGTAACAGCGATAACAAAGGTTGATTGGTATTCTCAGCACCCGGACGAAGAAAACCAAAATTATTAGAGTGACCAGGATAAAAGAACTGATTTACCATTACCACTTCCTTATTACGCTCGTCGGTCCAGATGGTATGAAATCTTGGATGCAGGTCATGCCCCTGAGTTGCACCAAAATCAACCGCGGCTTTACATGCATCGTAGGCTGCTTGCCAGCGTGTAGGGTCATTAGTGGGGTTAAACAAGGGGCTTGCATAACTAAGCAATATTCTTCCCTTCATAGCCATCGCTGCAACTTTGGTAATGCGTCCATAATCTGCTGCTGCATTAGCATAAACACCAGGCAGTAACAGAATTGCACTGTCTAAATCTTTAATAATCTGAGCAATGCATTCAGATGTTTTATTACGGGGTTTAAACAAACCTGGCACATCATTAAAATCCTGTTTGTGCAAAATAATTGGAACTCCTCCTACCCGATTTACCATACCCCAATAAGACCAGGCTCTCCAGAATTTGGCCTCACCCACATATTGCTTGTTCAGTTGCTCAGGTAAAACCGTGGTAGGTACATTTGCCAATTCATCCAGAAAAAAGTTAGCTCTATCTATGATGTTGTAATCAAGATTAGAAGTAGTACCAGATTCCGAAATAATACCACGCAGATAGTTCCCGAAATCCTTGGGTGCATTGATGGCTTCATCGGAACTGGCACCGTTAAATGGCCATTCCGGCATTGATCTTCCATAAATACCATTCAAATAAGCCTTTATCATATTGGCATCACCCCATACCATTTCCGGACTGATTACGCTATTATTTGGGTAATCCAATCCTTTCTTACAACCCCACATCAGCAATACTGCCGATATACCGCCAACAAAGAATTTTATATATTTATTATTGAGTTTCATGTTTCTTAAAGTTTGTTGTTAATAATTTAAAGCGATAAATTGACCCCAAAATTGAAAGACTTCATTAAAGGATAGCTAAAGCCCCCTCCCATTTCCGGGTCGTAATATTTCTTATTGAACCCACTAACGATAAACAGATTGGATCCACTGCAATAAAACTTCAAGCCGCCAATACCGATTTTATTGGTAACACTAGAAGGGAGTGAATACCCAATGTTTAACATGCGTAATCTTAAAAAATCAGCTCTTTTCAACCAAAAAGTACTTGGAGCATTGGTCACCCAATTGGTTCCATCATTTGCAGAATAACGTCTAGGCAGTGAAGCATTTGGATTTTCAGGTGTCCAGGCATCATAAGCCCATGGCCTCCACATGCGGTTCCATTCTACATTCCCATCAACAAGGCCATTCACCATTCTATAAGTATGAAGGTTACCGGCAAAACTTGCATCTAGGTTAAATCCTTTCCATTCAAAACCTAAATTTAAACCCAATGAAATAGGGTTGCTATTTTTTTTAACAACAGTTTGATCCCAGTCATCAACAATACCATCAGGTTTGCCCTCTTTACCACTCAGATCGGCATAAGTTAGCTGGCCTAAAGCAGGTGCCCTGCCATGGAATTTATAATTCGGATTGGCAGCAACAAAAGCATCCAAATCAGCTTGTGTACGAAGCATGCCTGTATTTACATAGGTGATTACCCTTGAACTGGATTGATTTAATTCATTTTGATATGGATAGGTAATGTTTTGATCTTTATAAATCGGAACTGCATTTGCATAACTGGCATTCACGTTTGCATAGTAATTCAGATTACTGGTTTTTTTCTGGTAGCCCAATGTGAATTCAACACCGTCTGACTTATATTCGCCATAGTTTGATGAAGGTAGTGAACGGCTAAAAGTTGGAGGCACCTGTGCAACCCTACCAATAAGAATGTCATAGGTTCTTGTTTTGAAATACTCTGCAGTCGCATTAAAATGGCTCAAGAAATTTACGTCAACAGCAACATTATACGTTCGTGTTTTTTCCCAGGTGATATCGGGATTAACCATTCCTCCATACCCAACACCAACATTGTTGCTAGGGGTGCTCCCAAAATAAGCAGAATTATCATTTCCATACTTTTCTTGATACTGCCAAGCAGCCACATTATCTGCACTGGTGGTGCCGACAGAAGCCCTTATTTTTAGCATATCAATTCCTTTTGTATTCTTGAAAAAGCTTTCACGAGAGACCACCCAACCCACTGAACCTGAAGGAAAAAATCCCCATCGGTTTTCAGGAGCGAATTTATACGACCCATCGTAACGGAAGGTAAAACTAGCCAGGTATTTAGCACTGTAATCATAAAAGAGCTGGCCAACGTATGATTTTCGTCCGGTAGTTTGCTCTGTATTCCCTCCAACAAAAGAATCAACACGGTCACCACTGGTAGCCCACCATTGATCCGTATAGATCACAGGGAACCTTTCGCGGGTTCCATTTAAACCACCACCTTTATTTTGTGCTTTTTCATAAGTAAGCCATCCTTGCACATGGTGTTTCTCTGCGAAAGTATGGTCATAGTTCAATTGAAAATTTAGCTGAGTCGCATCACCCCAGGTATAGTTTTCAGAAAGATATTCTGAATTATGCCCCGACGGTTTTGTCGTTAGCTTGTCGGATTCCTTAGTGCTGATCTGTTTGGGTGTGTCGAAGGTTTTCATTACCCACAAATTATAGCGTTTAAAATAATTCTTGCCACGATAATTGTCGAATGCCCTGATGTATTGAGCAGAAGCACTAAGACCATCGATCAAAGAAATTTTATATGTTCCTTTCAAGTTAATCACTGGCTTTAAGAAATTCTCTTTCGAATACCCTCCATCTCCCCTCATTTCTGCCCCCAGGTTATGCCAATCAAAAGCAATAGGGTTACCTGCATCAGTCCAAACCGGCTGATATGGCTGCCTTAGTAATTCTGCACGGTAATCATCAGTTTCATTATTTCCAGGAGGTCTTTCAGTGAGGTTATTGTTTGCAGAAACTCCGGCAAATAAAGTTAAATTTTTAGTAATATCGGCCGTAAGGTTAACACGAAAATTATATTTATCGAAAGATGTATTTTTCTGAAAAGCGTTCTGCTTTACATAAGAACCACCTACAAAATAACTAAGCTTGTCTGTACCGCCTGATGCACTGAGGTTATGTGTGGTAATAGAAGGATCCTGCCAAATGTATTCTATAATGTCATATCCCCAACCGTTGTTGATGTTTTTGAAGTAATCAAAATCTGATTGAGTCCAGCGATCAGGTGCCGTCGGATTAAGGCGGTTGTAGATTTCTCCAGTTTCAATTGCACTAGTTCTTTCTGCATTTTTCCCCCTTTTATCAAAGCCGGTATTAAATGAATAATTGATCTTAGCTCTCTGATTCCTTTCTCCACGTCTGGTGGTAACGACAATTACACCACCTGAAGCCCGTGCCCCATATGCAGCGGTAGCAGCGGCATCTTTCAGCGCAGTGATATTGTCAACATCATTGGGACTCAAGTTATTAAAATCCCCTGCCCCGGTAACTAAACCATCGATAACATATAATACATCTTGATTGTTAAAAGAAGATTTTTCTCGAATCCTAATCCCAGGAGCTGTCCCGGCACGACCTGCAGGAGTATTCACCCTTACGCCCGCCATTTGACCGGCCAGCAAGTTTCCTAAAGTTGTCGTTGGGATAGATCTTTTGGCTTCATCCATTTTCATGGTCACAACGGAACTTGTAACCAGGTCCTTTTGCTGCTTTCCGTAACCTATTACAACTTCTTCAAGTTCTTTGATCATTAACTCCATTTCAATATTAAGGCGAGCTTTTGCCACTACCGCTACCTCCTGAAACCCGAGCATTCTAAACAACAACTTACTGTTAGCCGGTACTTTAATTTCAAAATTACCACTGGCATTGGTAGTAGTTCCATTCTTATTGTCTTCAACCGAAACCACACTAACACCAGCTAGTGGTAAGTTACTTCCCTTTTCTGTTACGGTTCCTGTAACTGTAATTACCTCTTGTGCCACCTTAATTATTGGGGGCAAAGGTTTAATAATGATAGTTTTCTCATCGATGGTATAGGTCAGATTCTTTCCATAGAGAACTTGCTCCATCACCTTATCTAAGGGAACGTTGCTAAAATTGGCCACAATGGTATTATTGGCATTCAATTTATCCGGCTTCCATAAAACATTATAACCTGTTTGTTTCCTGATTTCCTTAAATACCGTGCTTAGGGTTACATTTCCCTGGTTCAGGGTTAACCGCTGCGCAAAGCCATTTGCGCTTACCTGCATGATTGCTGCTAATAGTATAACTGTAGCTAGTTTCATAACTAGTAGGAATTTAAATATATACGGCCGGGGCCTGCATATAAATTTTGTAGAATTTTTATACATTTGAATGTTTAAGATTAAGCTTTAAAATGTTGTTTCTTGACAATTTTGGGCTACCTGAACAGTATTACCAGCATTCCGATTGCACTCGGATGCTGGTTTTTTTCTATTCAGGCTTTTCTGCCGCTAAGGCTCTGTTTTTTCTTTCTGAATGTTCATAATTTCTGTTTGTTTAGTATTTGGTTATATTAAATCATTTGTGGTTCATATTTATTTTTAAGCTTTTGGAAGCTTAATTTCTGCTGATCTTTATTGTTCTGTCAACAATAGTAAAGCGCACTCCCCCAAGCTGTTCAAGTTTCTTTAATACATGAGAAACATTGGCAAACTTTGACACCGAGCCACTATACAATTCTGTTTTAAGGCTATCATCGTTAAAAACAATTTCAACATTATACCATCTGGCAATCATGCGCATAATATGATCCAGGTTATCCTCATTGAACATAAGCAGATTATCTTTCCATGCAATGGATTCCTCTAAGTCAACATCTACCACACTAATGGTATTGGTTACTATTGCCTGTTGGCCAGGTTTTAACAGTTTAGAAACATTAGATTGAATTTGAGAGATTTTAACACTTCCTTCCAGCAAAGTAGTTTTGGCACTTTTTTCATCCTGATAAGCATTAACATTAAAATGAGTGCCTAATACTTCCACCTCCTGAGTAGCGGTTTTAACTTTAAATGGTGTTACCTTATTATGGGCCACTTCAAAATAAGCTTCACCCGTAAGCGCCACCTTTCGTTCCTTTTTATTAAATCTCAGCGGATAGCTTAATGATGATGCCGCATTTAACCAGACTTTACTTCCATCAGGCAAACTGATCTGATACTGCCCCCCTTTGGGAGTTGTTATGGTATTCAAAGAATATGGAGCATCAATATCTTCATTTGCATTCGCAATTACCTCATACACCAACTGACCATCCTTTGTTTTAGAGATAGTTATGCCTGCTTGTTTAGCTATACTACCATTTGCGGCATCATCTAACGTAATGTTACGACCATCGGCAAGAGTAAGTATAGCCTTATTCCTCCCTGGTTTAATGTCATTAACATACTCATGCTGCACAAGCTCTTCCTTTGCGAGTTTATGACGATAAAAATAAAAACCAGAGCCTAGGATAATTAAGACCGCCGCAGCGGCAGCAATACGCGGCCATAAAGAAATTCTACGGCTAGAACTGTGGTGAATAGGTAAGGAACTGAAAACTTCATCCAGTTGCTTTTCCTTCTCTTCTTCTGATACTTGGGAAAGATCCTTTACTTCATACTGGAGATACCAGGTTTCTAGCAAACCCTTCTCTTCTTCGGTACAGTTTCCTGCAATATATTTCCTTAGTAATTCCTTAGCGTTTTGTTCTCTCATAAATTCAAAGGCGATTTATTCCTTATTCAATACTAAGACAGCTAAGGGTAGGTGTAACAGGTAGATGAAAATGAAAAAAAATTAAAATAGAAAAATCAGGATCCATAATATGCCCAATCTCACCCTTAAGATCTTCAGCGCATTGGTGATTTGTTTGGATACGGTCTGTTCTGAGATATCCAATTGATTGGCAATCTCTCTATGAGATAAGCCAGATTTCCTGCTCAACTCAAAAACTTCTCTCATCCTGAGTGGTAAGGCTTCAATTTCCTTTTGTATCAGCAAGGTGAACTCTTTTTCCCTGATCAAATGATCTGCGATACAATGTTCTTCATTTATAAAGTTTTGAAGCGACTCTACATATTTTGAGGCTACCTTTTGGTGTGCAGCTATGTTGAAAATTCTGTTTCTGAGTGCAGTATAAAGGTATCCTGACAAGTTGATGGTTACAGATATTTCAGCTCTTTTTGTCCAGAGATTTGCAAAAAGCTCCTGTAGTACATCTTTTACTTCTTCAAAATCACCCAGTTTTTTATAGGCATGATTTTGCAAGAGCCTTTTATATCTGTTGTAAATTTCTGTGTACGCAAGTTCATCCCCCTCCTTAAGCAGGGAAATTAATTCTTGATCATTGAGCTTACAATACATCAACATGGTGGAATATCCCTAAATCTTCTTTCACAACAAATATTAAACGAAACCATCTAAAAAGATAAACTTGGTTCTATATAATTCGCAATTTAAATCTGTAAAAAAACTACAAGCATGCAAATTACTTATAACCTAACATTTAAACTATTCCAATATTGATCAATACCGATGTTTTTTTGACTACACAGGTATTAAACTAAGAATTTCATTTCGACGGACGTTTTAAATTTGTGAGTAATACAGTCAATGGAATCATGTAAAAATTCTGTACAACACATTCCTATGGGGCTTCAGCAATAAATAAGATACTTGTTCTGACAAGATACATACACTAGACAAGATCCACTATCTCCAAAATACACGCTTAGGGTTCAACCAACAAAAATGAGGAAGAACTGAATCAGCGGAATCTCCACTAACACATCATCAATTATTTCTTATCCTTTTCTAGTTGCAATAATTTCTGCAACTCTATCAATTTATCAGGAAACTTTTTAGCAAGATTATTTTTCTCTGCAATATCCTCTGCTAAATTGTACAATTGCGGTTCTGGAGAATTACCAGTTTCAGTGTCCGTTGACTTTCTATAAGAAACTCCAGCATTAGGTTCAATGTATTTCCAATCCCCTTTAACAAGTGCCAAACCTTCCGAATGCTCCACATAGATTTTGCGGCCAGTTTTTGTAGCTCCAGACAGCGTACTCCATAAATCTTGACTATCCTTTGCCTCACTTATAGGCACGTTTTGTTTCAACAGATTAGAAAACGAAGCCAAAAGATCGATTTGTCCAATAAGTGCATCAGACACCTTACCTTTTGCAATGTTAGGCCCTGATATCATAAAAGGAATCCGAGTTCCGGCTTCAAAAACGCTGCCTTTAGTACCTCGTAAAACTCCCGCCGGCAGATGACCATTTCGTTGCGTTACTGCTCCGTCTTGATACCCATCATTCAATACCGGACCGTTATCACTACTAAAAACAATAATCGTATTCTCTTTAATCCCCAGTGCCTCCACCTCATCCAGAAGTTGACCAACTGTCCAGTCTAGCTGCAAAATTGCGTCACCACGGTAACCAAGCCCACTCTTGCCCTTAAACATTGTAGCTGGCATTCTTGGAACATGAGGCTCTGTCACCGGAAGATACAGGAAAAATGCCCGATCAGCATTTCGTTTCATATAGTTTTTAGCCATGGCTAAAAAGGTAGTAGAAATTTCCTCATCCACCCACCTTGCACTGTGTCCACCACTCATAAAACCAATCCTACCAATTCCATTTACAATCGTATTGTCATGACCATGATCCGGAGATGCTTTCATCTTTAACAATTCAGGATTGTCTTTTCCGGTTGGATCATTGCCCACCTTATTTCGATAATCGACCTCAATAGGGTCATTAGGATCTAGAGCCACTACACACTGATTTTCCATAAAAACTGTAGGCACCCTATCTGCTGTTGCCGGAAAAATGAAAGAATAGTCAAAACCTATTTCATTGGGTCCAGGCGAAACCCTGGTGCTCCAGTCCTTTTTAACTCCCTTACCTAAACCCAAATGCCATTTCCCGACAATACCAGTATTATAGCCTGCATTCTTGAACAGCTTAGGCAAGGTAATTTTGTCCAAAGGGACAATCAAAGCCGCATCACCAGATAAAATTTCAGTTCCCTTAACCCGCCAGGGATAATTACCTGTCATCAAAGCATAACGAGAAGGTGTACATGTTGCCGAAGAGGAATGTGCATTTGTAAAACGAATGCCGCTCTTGGACAAACGATCCAAATTCGGCGTTTTTATTTTTGTAGCACCATATACCCCCACATCTCCATAACCCAAATCATCGGCGTAGATAACAATCACATTAGGTTTGGATTCCCGTTTTTGCGCCACCACCAAGCCTGGTGTTAGTGCCATAAGAAAACAAATAACCTTAGCATTTAAAAATCTAATCATTACAATATATTCATCTAATATTTAAACCACACTTCATCGTACTCAGACTGAAACATCAATCTATCACTTCAATTTAGATGTGGCTAATTTCTTTAAAAGCTTTCGGTTGCACCCAAACTGCAGTTTTAATAATCAATTTTCCCTGATCATTTATAAACCTGGGCTGCCACAAGATTTTCTTTTTACCGTTATTAGTTAGTCTGGATCTTTTATTCCCTACATGCTTCACCGTAATCAATGTCTTCAGCACAGGTACATCTTTAATCTCCGATATACTCCCTTTTTTACCTCGATATAAAGTCGTGATGCGATCAAATCTCGCATCTGCTTCTAAACCCATTAATCCTTCTACAAAACCTTTAACTACCCCATACGATACCTCAGGATATTCCCTTCTTTTCGTTTCAGGATTGGTCAAGTGAAGCATATAGTTGTAAGCCTTTTCGGCTTGTCCATTCTGATACATGATCAATGGAAAGTACGACAGGTTTTCTACATTCCAATCCTTAGACAATAAGTGCTGTATTGTCTTTTCTTTTCTATCGCCATCTTTCAATGCATCAAACCACAGCAAAAAGGTTTCTCCTTCTTCCATTCCAAACTTGTGGTCAGTCGAATAATAGGTGTTATAAAGTGAAGCAGATTCGTTCCACCACAAATCATCTATGCTTTTCTGATATGTTGCAGCTTTTTCCCTGTACAATTTGGCTTCCTCAGACTTACCTTTCACATCGAGCATCGAGGCGTACGACATCAGCCCTCGGTATATTGCTGCTATCAAATCTACTCCCATTTTAATATTGGGTACACCTTCAGAATAAGAAGGTAAACCGCGACAGCGATGAAAGGAATCTTCATCATTAAAAGGCACAGGTGCATTTGGATGGGTGGGCCGGCTCAATAATGAATCAGCCTGCAATACCCAACTGTCAATAAATGAAGTAACAGACTTTTCATGAAAATTTTCAAAAGCAGCTCCTTTAATGTATTCTTCATCACCGGTCCACAAATACAATTTCCAGTTCGCTGTCAACACATCAAAGTTCGCATTCAGGTTATACCAGAACTCCTTATCATTACGGTAATCCTCAACCGCAGGTTTGCCCAAATGGTTAATTTCCCAGTAAGAACACCAGTCTTTTGATGCCGAGATATTGCTCACAAATAGCCTGAGCATATTTTTGTTCTCCTTGTTTAATCCTAAAATCTCTCCACCAATGCTCTGATGTGCAACATCGCGCATGCAAAATGCTGATCTGGGTGGCAATGCCGATTCATACCATGGGCCCACCGGATCACCTGGTTTTCCTTTATAGCTTAAGGCCATTTCTTTCGCCCTACCGAAGGCAGTCTGCAATGCAGCATCCGATGATGTAAAAGTTACTCCGCCATTTTGGGCATATGCACTGCAGCAAAGGCAAAGCAATAAGTATACAAAAAGGTTTCTTTTCATGTGTTTAATATAAGTTTATTTCTACTGCTTTTAATCCGTCCCAGTTGATTTCCTGCTTTTTACTACCGGCTTGTTCTACAATAATTTTTAGTTTCTGACCAGACCTAACTACCGTAATGTTAAAATCTTCATTAAAAGCCCTGATATGATTTAGCGACATTTCTTTCCAACCTGCTGGAAGATAAGGCATCAATAAAAATGACTTAAAGCTTTTAGGTTGCATCCCAAACAATCCTTCTGTTATCGCTCTGCAATACAAACCACTCTCTGCCGCTAAATGACGCTGATCTCCCTCTGGCCAGGCCTCAACAGCATAAGGCACATGCTCACCAAGCAAACGTTTTGAGGTATAATATTTCAGGTATTTCAGCGTGGTATCGGTTATGCCTGCATTAAACAATCCCCGAACGGCATATAAAAGTGATCGGTCCCAAAACGTCTTCGATCCCGATTCAGTAAGCATACCATCTTTGGTCCACAAATGCTTTGAGAGCAGTGCTTTTGCAGTTTCTGCTTTTCTGGTATATAATCCCATTACTAATGGCATACCTATCCATGACCTTAGTTTATCATTTCCATCAAAATAACGATAGGTATTGAACCCCTGTACTTTTGCACCAAAATACTTCTCAATGGCTGTTCTCAATGCAATAGCTTCCTTAGCAAGTTTTTTCGACACAGCGTTCTCGCCCAGCGTAGCTGCAAGATCCGAAGCACTGATCAGTGCACCATAAGCAAGTGTATTGGTCGACAAGTTTATTTTCCCAGCAGGAAACCTACCCTCCAATTCATCTGAATCGGATGCGATTACACCATCAGCACTTTTCTTCCTTCTCGAAAACTCCAGGCACCATTCTATTAGCGGCCACAATTTCCGCGCTTCGGCAGTATCGGCATAAGCAAGCGCAAATCTTGATGCACCATAGGCAATCATAGCCATATCTCCACGATCTCCCGCCCCATTCCACATTCCTTCCCCCTCTGCAATAATGGAACTCGGAATGGGCTTGTACTGCTCGTTCATGTATTTTGCAAACATCCGAAAGCTGTTCATCGCACTTTCGTTTCCTGCAGCATAACCTAAAAACGGGAATAGCGGATTCATATATTCTGCCTGGTCATTTGCCCAGATTCCTGCATAATAAGAGCCGCCACCCGGACTGTGCATCAGCCCTCCTTTGGTATCAAAAATACTTTCGGAAGCTCTGATCTTTGCAAATGAGAACATCTGGTTCAGGGTATCATCCGGAGTTTTTAACACCAGCTCTTGGGTAATTTCAGTAATGAATTTTTTGCGTTTTAAGGATTCGTATTCAGAAGAGAAATCATAAGCCTGATCGGAGGTTTTTCTGGCGGCATGAACAATGGCATATACCTGCTCATCGCCCGGTTTTAAGGTGAATTTTCCTGAACCGTAGATTTTAGTATTTAACAGGTAAGTTCCATAAACCCCTTCGCTTTTCTTTGTACTGTCAGTCCTGTCTAATTCCGGAATGGTAATTTCAACAGACTTTGTTCCCTTGTTTTTAAAGGTGCATTGTTCAATAAATGCAGGTTTATCAACCGATGGAAAAAGCGCGTGCGACAAGCTTATCGTTCCAATAGCCGATCTCACTTTTATAGTGCCATTAAATGAAATTGCATCAGGCTGCTCTTCTATTGCTTTCCCGTTTATGGATACTGACGGTATAGTATGATCAAAATCCCTAATCAGACTTCCCCGTGTATCATTAGGAATAATGCGCAGCATTGGGAACACCAGTTTCCTTTTTAATATGAAATTACCTTTATCATCTACGCCATAAGTAATTATTGCTGAAATCTGTTTCCCACTCATTTCAATCTGATCGGTATGGGCAGCACCTTTTTTTACGGTCCATTCTATACCTCCGTTTTTCACCAAGTGCCATCGTAGGTTTTGTCCATTCGCATCAATAACGCCGTACAGGAGAAACAGGAAAAACAATAAACTTTTTATAGGGAAATATTTCATATTAAATTAGGTATTAAATAAACATTCGTCATCCTAAAACCAATCCTGAATTTATTTCAGGATGATGAATGTGTTGGTGTTAAATTTATTTGTAATCTGGATTCTGTGCTATAGCTGGATTCTTTTGCCTTTCGCTTCTTGGAATTGGGTAATAATAAAAACTTGGCACCCACGTGCGTTCCTGAACCGTGATTAACTCATACGTAAACGTGCCATTGCTTTGCTTTCTGATAATCACACCCTTCGCATCTTCTGAACCAATCTCAGCAATCCCCCACCTTCTAATGTCAAAATAACGATGTCCCTCAAAACACAATTCAATTCTGCGCTCATGTCTTATTTTTTCCATTAATGCTGTTCCTGCACCACTAACCGCTGGCAAACCCGCCTTCTCTGTTCTTATTTTGTTCAGATAAGTCAGTGCCTCTCCATCTTCTCCCAGTGCTGAACAAGCCTCTGCATAGTTCAGATAAATTTCAGACAATCTGAAAACTGCCCATTGTGTAGCATCATAATCCTGAACATTCCAGTCATGGGTTTCGTCTACCATTTTCCTCACGCAATACCCGGTTTTAGAAGCATTCCATGGCGAATAAGGACTTTGCGGAGAATCATTTCCTCCTTCAAAAAAGCCAGTCAATCTTCCCTTAAATTGCTGATTGTTTGCCAATATGGTCTCATAAAATCTCGGTTCCCTGTTCAGGTATGGATTTTTTGCCTGCTCAGGATTGCTCCAGCTAAACTTTGTACCATCGGCCATCTCAAAATCATCCACCATCTGCTGAACAACATTGTACGCACTGTAGCCATTATAGCCATTCGGACTTAAATCTCTGCTTACCGTATTGTACCTGTCAGCTTTCACCAAACCACTATATACCCTCCCAAAAATAATTTCCGGATTAAAGAAATCAAGAAAGGTTTTATTATAAGTACCATCGGCTGCATTGCCATACAAAGCATACTTTACTCCTGTAAAATCGATCACTGCTTTTGCGGCCAGTTTAGCATCTTCCCACAATTTCCTGTCATTGCTTTTATTAAAATACGGACTTGCGGCATACAACAATAGTCTCGACTTTAAGGCCAGTGCTGCTCCTGCTGTTGCGCGTCCTTTATCTGGGTTGTTGGAATAAACCGCTGGCAATGTTTTTAATGCTTCAGCAATATCTGTAAGTATAAAGTCTTTAGTCTCGGTCCAGCTGGCTCTTTTTTCATCAAAGGTCCTGTCATTCACATCATAAACTTTTGCAATAAGTGGCACCCCTCCAAATCTTTTAAGCAGCTCAAAATAAGCCAATGCTCTTAAAAAATGGACTTCCCCTTTCATGGTATTTACTGCAGTCTCGGCTCCGGTTATCTTCTCTATATTGGTGAAGAAAATATTGCTGGAACGGATAGAGGCATACATTTTATTCCAATGGTTCAAAGAACCGGAACTCTGGTTATCCGGTGTCGCTTCTCCGCGCACGTATAAGTTTTCATTGGTCCAGTTAAAGTTTCCGTAAAGCTCATCGGTTTGCGCTGCCCAGCCAAAACCCCCATCTTGGTAGGCCAGTACTGTTGCGTTATAAATATTGTTCACAAAAACCTGGGCCAATTTGGGATCCGACCAGACATCCTTTTCAGAATAAGAGTCCAGAGGTTGCAGGTCTAATGCCTTTTTGCATCCTCCAAATATCAACGCAGTGCAAACGAGTAAAGCAGCGCTGTTGATTTTAAAATTATTTATGTTCAATTTCATGATATGCTTTATAAGTTTTTAAAAAGTGATGTTTGCACCAATATTGATCAAACGCTGTTGCGGATAGTATTGCCCTGAGTTGTTTGGCACTTCCGGATCAAATGACGGCCCGAACTTGTCGATAGAAAAGAGATTTGTACCGCTGACATAAATCCTTACACCCTGCATCTTTAACCTTTCGGACACCGATTTTGGCAAAGTATATCCCAATTCTACATTTTTCAGCCTTACAAATGAAGCATCCCTTAACCACAGATCAGATTCAAGAGTATTTACCCCAAAAGTTCTT
Source organism: Pedobacter frigoris (assembly GCF_032678645.1). Classification (GTDB taxonomy): domain Bacteria; phylum Bacteroidota; class Bacteroidia; order Sphingobacteriales; family Sphingobacteriaceae; genus Pedobacter; species Pedobacter frigoris_A. The sequence goes on along the minus strand of NZ_JAVTSP010000003.1, from coordinate 621,185 downwards.
CCTGTTGGGCCACTAAAGTTTCTTGGATACTTCGTGTCACCAGGTTTTTGCCACCTCTGGTCAAAGAATTCGGTCACCATGTTTAAGCCTGCAGGCGCCAAGTATGATTTTGCCCTGGCCTGTCCCTGGAAGAAAACGGACGCATCTATGTTTTTCCATGATCCTCCCAAAGCCAAACCAAACATAAGCTCTGGCGTACGTACCAGTGGCATCCTCACTTTATCAAGGTCGTTTATAGCCCCATCACCATTTACATCCTTATATCTGATGTCGCCAGGCTTTGTACCGGCAGGATGCGGACTATTATCTACTTCCTGTTGGTTTTGATAAATACCATCTGATTGATACAAGAACCATGCGTCGACAGGAATATTTGTTTTGCGCTGATATGATGGGATATTTGCTGCTTCATCCATAAAAATCACCTTATTTCTGGCAAAAGTGATGTTACCTCTAATGTTATAAGAAAAGGAATTACCTATGGTATTATTATGCGTTGCTTCAAGCTCAATACCACGGTTCAATACTTTTCCCAGGTTTTCATTCGGCAGGACCAGTCCGGTATACCCGGGAACAGATTCACTCCTGGTGATCAGGATATTGGAACGCATAGACCTGAACACATCTACATTAACGCCCAGCTTGCCATTAAAGAACTGCGATTCTAAGCCGATGTCGGTAGTGGTAGCCAACTCCCAGGTAATGTTAGGATTTGGGGTTGGTCCAAGCACTAGTGAGGAAACCTGCGAAGCCCCCGATCCCAATGAATAACCATAACCTGTACCCAGCAGATAAGTTTGCAGGTAATTGAAAGCGCTCACAATATCGTTACCTGTTCTGCCCCACGATGCCCTTAATTTCAATTCATTAATCACATCTGATTTAAAGAAATCTTCCTGAGAAATACGCCATCCTGCAGAAACCCCTGGGAAAAACCCATAGCGTTTTCCTTCGGGAAAGTTTTGCGACCCATCATAACGCATGGTGTAATCAATCAAGTACTTACTCTTATAGTTGTAAGACAATCGACTAATGTAATTGATACGGGCAGCTTTTGCAGCATTAGAATTATTTTGCTGACCAATAAGGCTCCCTGCAAACAACTGATCAAGACTATTACTTAGGAAGTTTGACCTTGAAGCGTTTATGATATCGGTGTTTCCTTTAAAGCTTTCGAAGGCTACAAAAGCGTCAAATGTGTGGTCGCTGATGGATTTTGAATAACCCAGTTTTAAATTGAGCAGTCCCTGTCCAATGTCACCTCTTTGTTCAAAAAGTGATGGCGCTATTGATGAGCTCACCTTTACATAATCTTTTGTAACAGGATCATACCTATACGCCGGCGGTGGCGTTTTGGTGAAAGACTTCGTTTTTGATATGGTCTTGTCATAAGCATAATAACCATCTACAAAAAGTCCTTGAGTAACCTTATCCAGCTTCCAGCTAAATGAAGCCTTGGTTTGCAGATAGTCAGTTGTAAAACGCTGATATCCTGCCTCACCCGAGGTAATGTATACCATACTGTTATCCGGGCCACCACCAATACCTACACCCACACGCCCATTAGGATAAATTGGCGTCAGATAAGGATAGGCTAGCCACAGTTCTCTAAAAATACCTCCTGCATCATAACCTGGTTTCGCTGCATTGCGGAATTCATTGCGATAAGATACGTCTACACCAATCTTAAAGTTATCGGTCACATTTACATCCACATTAGCCCTTGCCTGATCTTGTTTGTAATAGGCAGCATCTCGTCTGTAAATCCCATCTTGTTTCTGATGCTGACCAGAAAAGAAATAGCTCAGCTTGTCTGTGCCTCCACTTAAAGACATGATATGATTTTGTTGTAATGCACGTTTCTTCATTACAGCATCCCACCAATTGCTGTTTGGACGACCCAATGGATCAGAACCATCACGGAATTTTTCAATATCCTCCGGCTTCCAGGTAAGCTGCTGCCCCACCAGGGCATCATATTCATTTGTAGCCTGCGCATACTGGTAAGAATTAAGCATCTGAGGAACACGGGTTGGTTCTGTTGTAGCCCAGTTGGTTCCAAGCGTAAGTACCGGCTTACCAGACTTACCTCTTTTTGTGGTAATCAGAATAACTCCATTGGCTGATCTGGCACCATAAATAGCAGCGCTTGCATCTTTAATCACGGTAAATGATTCTACATCGGCCGGATTTAACCTGGCGAAACCTCCTGACCTATCTGGAATTCCGTCGATAACCACCAAAGCACTTGAATTACCAAGTGTGCTCTTTCCACGAACAAACACATCCGCATTGTCGTTACCCGGCTCGCCGCTTCTGGCATTTACAATCAGCCCTGGAACCTGGCCTGCAATAGAATTGGTGAGGTTCGTTGATGGTGATTTTGCCAATTCCGCACCACTAATGGTGGCGACAGCTCCGGTCAGGTTTGCACGTTTCTTGGTGCCGTAGCCCACAACCACAATTTCATTAAGTCCGGAGCCAGCTGCTTCCATAAGTTGCACTTCAATGTGCTTCTTGCCATTCAGGGCGATCTCTTGATCTGTAAATCCGATATAGCTAAAAATTAGTACCGCATTATCCGGGACATTCAGTTTAAATTTCCCCTCGCCATCTGTTTTGGTACCCAGCTGGGTTCCCTTTACCCTTACCGTGGCATTTGGTAAGCCAATATTATTGTCCGTTACCTTTCCTGTGATCTGCTGTTGAGCAAATGCATGGACATAAAAAACAAAAAAGAGCAGTAATAGCATAAGCTTTTTCCGGAGCGAATCAGGATAGCCTACCTTTTTGATAGTAAGTTTCACATTCATATTTGGTTTTATTTTTGGTTAGTAACAGTACAGCATAGCTATTAGTCTAGTCTATACTGTTCTATAATTAAGTAAATATAAAGGAAGTTTTTTTATAATTGCAAATTTTAGTTTCACAACTACCTTATTTTATGTCTAATGATTAATAAAAAAATTATTACCTTGTAAAAAAAGAGATAAAAAACATTTTTTACACCTATAGACTAGTGTAGTCCAAACTACCAATATGATGACCATCTTTGAAAAAATACAGGAACTTGACGAAGTACCTTCTTACTCCAAACACGAGCAATTTGTACAAGGCATAATTAATGCTATCGACGAAAGAATCATTTCCAAGGGAGAGGCACTACCCTCTATAAATGTCCTGATCAAAAAGCTTGGCTTTGCAAGGGAAACCGTAATGAAAGGCTACCGAGAGCTCATCAGCCGTGGAATTGTAGAATCAAAAAACAGACTCGGATACTTTGTTGCAAATGACGACACGGAACAAACTTTAAAGGTGGCGCTACTTATGTACCTGATCGACTCCTTTCAGGAACAATTTTACCGAAACTTCAGAAACGAACTCGGTCCAAATGTACATATCGATGTTTTTTTTCACCATGGCAACATCACCATGTTCGAAACCATGCTGGATATGATTAAAGGTAAGTATGGTATGTACGTGATTTCTCCGATACCTCACCCCAAAACCAAACACCTGCTGGAGATGCTACCCAGCAATAAGTTCATTATGTTTGATCGCTACGAACCACTTAAAGGTGAGTTCAATTACATTACGCAGGAATTTGAACAGTCTACCTACGCGATATTGGCAGAACTGGTAGAAACTATAAAGAAATTTGATGAAATGATCTTTTTCCATATACCCGGCTCTCTGGATCCGGTTGAGATTATTAAAGCATTTAAGAGATTCACTAAAGATTTCAAGGTCAACACCAGGATCTTACACGAATATGAACCCGGAAGCGTAGAAAAGGGAAAGGTTTATTTCACCCTAAACAACTCAGAAATATGGAAAATACTGAAAGATTGCGAAGCAAAACGATTACAGCCAGGCAAAGATATCGGCATCTTGTCACATAACGACGAGGTGGTTAAAGAAATCATTGGCGGCGGCATCACCACCTACTCTGCCGATTTCTCTTTAATGGGCATAAAAGTGGCACAAGCGGTATTGAAAAAGGAAAGAGTACAGGAAACTATTCCTACTCTACTGATCCGAAGAAAATCGCTTTAACCTGCTCAGATGAATACAACAGCCTTTATCACCTTTATTGTTGTCACCTTCCTTGTAGGGGTTATTTCCTGGTTCAAAACCAGAAAGCATAAAATTACCACATCCGCTGGTCTTTTTCTGGCCAACCGTACCTTAAGTTTTACCGCTGTAGGGAGTGCCTTGTTTTTCACGAACATCAGCGCCGCAGAATTTGTAGGCAGCAGTGAATCAGTCTACGTGAACAACATGACGGTAATGGCCTGGGGAATTAGCTCGGTATTTGCCATGCTGCTTGTTTCTGAGTTTGTAATCCCCGTGTATTTAAAAGGCGCCATGTCTACCACTCCGGATTTTCTGGAAAACAGGTATGACCCTGACACAAAGAAACTGGTTTCATTCGTGTTCCTGATCAGCTACATGGTAAACCTGCTGCCTATTGTACTTTACAGTGGTGCAGTTGCCCTGAATGGCTTGTTTCATTTTTCTGACATATGGCACATCAGCTATGCAAGCAGCATCTGGATCCTGGTTTGGTGCATAGGTCTTGTAGGTAGCTTATATTCTATTTTGGGCGGACTAAAGGCTATTGTGATCTCAGACCTTGTTTTGGGGATCTGTATGTTTACCGGGGCATTGTTACTGGCTTACTTCGGAGTAAGTCATGTGGGCAACGGCAGCCTTCAGCTAGGCATACACACCATCCTTACCTCAAAAACGGAACATTTTAATTCTATAGGTACATCTGCCGATGCTGTTCCCTTTTCTACAATCTTTACCGGAATGATCTTAATGAACCTTTTTTACTGGGGCACCGAACAGGTAATTGTACAACAAGCACTCGCATCATCAGATCTAAAAACCAGTCAAAAAGGGATTGCACTTGCCTGCGCAGGAAAGCTACTTGGCCCACTACTCTTCATCCTACCTGGAATCATTGCAGTTCACCTGTATAGCAACATGCAAAACACAACCGAGGTGTTTTCAAGAGTCGTAAGCGATGTATCTCCTCCTGTTTTAAGCGGTTTCATTGCAGCAGTAATTTTTGGCGCAGCAATCACCTCCTTTTCCCCTGGGCTTAACAGCGCCAGTACCCTGTTTATTTTAAACCTCTACAAACCTTTCAAAGAAAAAAAAGGAATGGTAGTTACAGAAGCCAATATGCTCAAAAACTCAAAGAGATTTGAAATGTTTGCTTCATTACTGGCGATGTTTATTGCGCCCCTGATCATTTTCTCTAACGACAGCTTTTATACCTTTATGCAAAAGATAAATGCAGCTTTCAGCATCCCTATCTTTACCATTATGTTTGTTGGCTTTGTTACAAAACGGGTACCTCCTATTGCCGCTAAAATTGGACTTGGATTTTGCTTTGCAGGCTACATCCTTACCCAAATTGTGTTCGACACAGGCATCCACTTTCTACATGTACTGGCCATCCTCTTTTTACTAACTACTGCTATTATGCTCATTATCGGAAAATTACTTCCTATGGAAACCGCTTATGTTGCCCAAAACAAACAAGCAGTAGATTTAAAGCCATGGAAAAACCGGCATTGGGTTAACGGACTCTTATTATTAGTTATGATCATTTTATTCTTAGTCTTTTCTAAAACAGGGATTGCAAAATGAGTAAAAATAGGATAGCTTCAGATTCTAGAATTCTATTAGAACCTACTTTGAGCGGTACGTAGAAACTCCGGGTTGCTGGACACCCCCTTCCGAAATCCCCTGACTAGCTATTCTACTAAAAACTACCCATTCAAAAAGGAAAGATAAAGCGACAAAAATTCTGACTATTTAATAAAAATAATAAATTACAAAAGTGAGCAAAATAGCACAGAATTAAATCGTCCGGTTAACGGAATCTCCGGCTCTTCAGCACACGTAAGAGAAAATCCATGTTAATGCCTGTGTTTTTTATGTAATAGCTCCATAATGCAAACAGAACAAATGGTTCGAATTTAGTACGGCTGCTATTAGCAACTTATCTTAACCGGAGGTCGAACTAAAAAAACACAATTTGAGAGCTTTAAAAGAGGGTTTTAAACCAAAAATCCCTCTCTACTTTCGTAAAGAGGGATCTGTACCCAGCGCCGGAGTCGAACCGGCACGGTTTCCCACAGGTGTTTGAGACCAGCGCGTCTACCAATTCCGCCAGCTGGGCATTGCTTTATCAGCGGGTTGCAAATGTATAAATTGAAATACTAATTCGCAAGATTTATTTTAATTTATCTTCTTTTAACTTTTTGTCCACCCAAAAAGGCGCAAAAGGGATCAAAGACGCACCTCCAAAGAGGACCCCTTTCTTAAAACTCCATTTATACTCTACCCATGCCATGATCAAAAACACGATATAAAGCATAAATAAGAGCCCGTGTGCCCATCCTGTATATTTTACAGCCAAAGGCATGTCTGCCCAATATTTCAAAGGCATAGCAATAAAAACAAGCAAGACGTAGGACCAGCCTTCAGCAACGGCAACTTTTCTAAAAATGGATTGTGTATTCATAATTATATTGACTTTGCGGGCAAAGATATCCAAACAGGCTTGTCAAAAAACAAGCATTTCACTTTTTTACAATGTGTTAGCAGAAGCGGCCTTCGCAATGCTTTCTTTAATCCTGAACAGATATTTACTCCTGTAGTAAAGATCCTTGATTGACAGCAACAATTGCCCCTGAACATCTTCACTTTTTTGATCAAAGTCATTAGTCAATAGTACAATCTCCCCAGTTATACCACTATCTATAGCGTTAACTTCTGATTTTAAAAAATCAAGCTTTGCGGCATCCGGTTCAAATTGCAAGTCCATCAGTGCCTCGTTTACTTCCATCATCTCCATCAAAAAACTTTGAGGAAGCGCATAATGTTCTCCTTCTTTCAAATGACCTTTCAGCTCAAGAATATAAGCAAGACGTTTTTGCGGATCAGACAATACCTGATAAGCTTTATTATTTACAGTACTTAGTTCAAGAACTTCAGCTTGTTTCTCCTCGCTTTCATTAATAAAAAAGTCGGGATGAAACTGCTTGCTCAACGCATAAAACTTTTGTTTTATCAGCGCCGGATCAGGATTAAAACTGACCGGCAAACCATAAAACTCAAAATAATCTGTCATAGGGTATCTAATGCATGAAGGCTTTAAAGATATCATTGCCCAGCACAAAGACCATGAGCGACAATAGCAACACGAAACCAACAATCTGTGCCCGCTCCATAAACTTATCTCCAAGAGGTTTTCCTTTGATCATTTCTACGATCAGGAATACAACGTGTCCACCGTCCAATGCCGGGATCGGCAATAGGTTCATAAATGCAAGGGCTATTGAAATAAATCCTGTAGAAGCCCAGAACCTTGCCCAGATCCACTCTCCTCCATAAACCTTACGTGCAATCTCCACAGGTCCGGAGAATGCTTTATTGGCTTTTATTTTACCTGTTAATACTTTCCAGATTCCTTTTCCATTATCACTGAATACTTTCCAGGCCTGGTTAACACCAATAGGAAGGGAAGCAAAAAGACCGTATTTAATCGTTTCTTCTTTAATATCTGCGATATTGAAACGCAAACCAACAGTACCGGCTGTATCCACAGGGACATTGATCGCAAGTTTCTCTGAACCACGCTCCACATCAAAATTCACTACTTTACCTTTATTTTTAACGATTAATGCTTGTGCATCAGCATCAAAACTCACAGGTGTTCCATTTACAGCAGTGATCCTATCGCCAACTTTAAGTCCCGCCTTTATCGCAGTTTTATTAGGCAGCACACTGTCAACTAAAGAAGACCTCAATGGCATTCTGCTAATAAATTCTTCTATTCCTAAATCAGAAACCTTATTCAGGATGTTATCGGGAACTTTGATGTCAATTTCTTTACCATCTCTAAGAATAGTTAGTGTTGTATTACCTAATAATACCTTGGAACTGATCAATTCTTCAAAACGAACTACTTCCTGACCATTCACGGCCACTACCTTGTCTCCTAGCTTCAGACCGATCTCTTTTCCTATCTTTCCTGGATTAATACCTAATACAGAATTATTCGGAATAAATGTCTCTCCATAATTAAAGGTCATCATCCAGAAGATGAAAATACCTACTACTATATTTACAAAGATACCTCCCAGCATCACGATCAATCGTTGCCATGCAGGCTTAGATCTGAACTCCCAGGGTTGTGCGGGCTGATTCATTTGCTCAGTATCCATTGACTCATCAATCATACCTGCTATTTTCACATAACCACCTAAAGGCAGCCATCCGATGCCATACTCGCAATCGCCTCTTTTAAAACTAAACAACTTAAATCCCCAGGCATCAAAAAACAGGTAAAACTTCTCTACTTTAATTCCAAAGGCACGTGCCGCCAAAAAGTGTCCTAACTCATGCAAAATTACTAGTATCGATAATCCCAGAAGTAACTGGGCCGCCATAATCAGTCCGCTCATATATAATTTTAATATTTTATGTTTTGATTGTAATTAACTTGTTTTGTTACGAGTTCGCCGGCAAATATACGTGTATACCGGTCTGTTTCTAAATAATTATTCAGGCTTGGTTCAGCAATAAACGCAATGCTGTCCATACAGGACTCAATCACGTCACTCATTTGTAAAAAGCCAATTTGTCCCTGCAGGAAAGCATTTACAACAACTTCATTTGCAGCGTTGATGATGCAGGACATATTTCCTCCTTTTCGCATAGCTCTGAATGCCAGATCAAGGTTCCTGAAGGTCTCCCTATCTGCCTGCGCGAAAGTAAGTTCTGGATAATCCATGAAATTGAAACGTTTAAAATCACTGCTTATTCTCTGAGGATATGCCAGTGCATAATGAATGGGTAGTTTCATATCCGGTAAGCCCATCTGTGCTTTCATTGAGCCATCATTAAACTGAACCAGGGAATGAATGATAGATTGAGGATGTACAATTACATCAATTTGGTCCGGCTCAAGTCCAAACAGCCATTTGGCCTCTATCACTTCCAACCCTTTGTTCATCAAAGAAGCTGAATCTATGGTGATTTTCGCACCCATTACCCAGTTTGGGTGTTTTAATGCTTCGGCTTTTGTAACTCCCGATAAGAATGCCTGATCCTTACCTCTGAATGGCCCTCCGGACGCGGTAAGGTATATTTTTTCTACTGGATTGTTGTCTTCGCCAACCAGGCACTGGAAAATGGCAGAATGTTCTGAATCCACAGGAATGATCCGCACACCATATTGCTTAGCGAGTGCTGTAATGAGGTCGCCCGCCACCACAAGGGTTTCTTTATTTGCCAAACCAATATCCTTTCCGGCTTCAATTGCAGCAATTGTCGGCTTCAGCCCTACCGCACCTACTACTGCAGTCAGTACCAGATTTGCTTCCGCTATACTGGCAGCTTCGCACAATGCATCTACACCTGCCAATACCTGGATAGCAGTTGCTGACAATGCAGCTTTTACTTTCAAATACTGGCCTTCATCTCCTATAACTACCATCGAAGGCAAAAATTCCAACGCCTGTTTGATCAGCAGATCAGCATTAGACTGTGCCGTAAGTGCAGAAATCTTATATAAATCAGGATTTGCTTTGACGACCTCCAGAGCCTGTGTCCCAATTGAACCAGTGGAACCTAAAATGGATATATTTTTCAATCTATAAAACTCCTTAATTCATCTGCAATCTTCCTATCGTTCGACAATCTTGGAACTTTATTTTGCCCGCCAAGCTTGCCCTGGGTGCGCATATAGTTCACAAAAGCATCTTTTTGCAACGAACGAACGATTAAAGGCTGCAGTATTTTCCCTTCAATGAGGTCAAAATAGTAAATATTCTTCTTTTGTAAAGCCTCATCTACCTTTTTACTGAAAGAAATTAAATCTTTAGGTGGATTTGAGAACTCTATGAACCACTCATGATACGGCAATTCACCCGCAGGGGTATTTACCTGGGGGGCAACGGTAAACTCTGTGATTCCTACCCCCTCTTCATTGGCAACAGTGAGCAATGCATGTTCTACCTCTTCACCGATTACATGTTCTCCAAAAGCGGAAATAAAATGCTTAATGCGGCCTGTCACCAATATCTTATACGGATTCTTAGAAACGAATTTAACGGTATCGCCTATACTGTAACCCCATAACCCTGCATTTGTATTCAATATTAAGGCGTAGTTTTTATCCAGTTCCACATCTTCCAGGCAAAGCCTCGCTGGATTGTCATTGTAATACTCATCAGCAGGGATAAATTCATAGAACATCCCTGCATTTGCCAGCAGCAATAAACTCTTTTCCTGTTGGCTATCCTGATAAGCGATAAATCCTTCTGAGGCCGGATAGGTTTCTATCGTATCTATCTTCTTGCCGATGCTGGCTTCAATCTTTGCACGATAGGGTTCATAGTTTACCCCGCCATATACAAACAGATTGAAGTTCTTAAAAATATCCTTGATCTTTTTACCACCGGATTTTTCTGTAAGCTTGTCAAAATACATCTGAACCCATGGTGGTATCCCGGAAATGAGGGTCATATCCTGATCAAAGGTCTCTCCAACTATCGCATCTACCTTTTCTTCCCAATCCTCGATACAATTGGTCTGGTAAGATGGCAGGCGGTTTTTTTGTAAATAACCGGGCACTAAGTGCGCTACAATTCCTGAAAGCCTTCCCACATTTATCCCGTTCTTCTTCGTAAGAATCGGACTTCCCTGTAAAAAGATCATCTTCCCATTTACAAAAGCGGATTTACCCGTTTCATGTATATAGGTAAGTAAAGCGTTCCTTGCTGCTTTTACATGCTCCGGCATCGACTCTTTGGAAATAGGAATGTATTTCACACCGGAGGTTGTACCTGAAGTCTTAGCAAAATACTGAGGCTTCCCTTTCCACATCACATCTTCCTCTCCTGCTACGACCCGGTCTATATAGGTTCTCAGCCCTTCATAATCCCTGACAGGAACCTGCTTTTTAAAATCTTCATAATTACGGATCTCCGCAAAAGAATGATCCTTACCAAAAGCAGTGTTTTTAGCTGAGTCTACTAATGTTAGTAAAGTGCTCTTCTGAACAGCAACTGCATTTCTTTTCCATTTTTCAATGCCCCTTACAATAAAGGCAGCAAATGGCTTGCTCAATGCCGCTTTTAATCCCATAACTGACTAAACTATGTTATGTAAAATATCTGGTTCGCCTTCTCCTTTATATTCATTCATCATCTTACGGTATGCAACGGTAAGGGCTACGCTAGCCAGAGGAACAATAATAAAGGAACTCAAAACATTGACAAAAAAAGCAACCAATGGCCAATGGATATAACCAAAGAAAAGATTCAACAAATGAAAACCAGCCAATACTAATAATAGCAGGAATATTTTAGTGAAATTACCTCTTGTTGTAGCCAGGCTGTATTTAATAGAGGTAAAAGGTCCCATATTCTTATCAATGATAAAGAACGGAAAAAAGGAAATACGCACCCAGGTGATAAAAATGGCAACGATTCCTACGGAAATAGCGACATTAGTGATGATTTCCAATGGAATACCAGTGTAAATAAATGGAAAAGCAACCAAAATAACCACAGAATACACCCCTATAATACACAGCATAAAATAAAGCGATGCTACCAGAAACCTGATGATCTGCTGTCTGGTGGGGATAGTACTTACTATACTTACGTCGTTTTCTTCATCATCCAGTAAATGAAAAATGTATCTGAACAACGACAGGTTGATGGTAAAATAGAACATGATAAATGTAAATGACATCAGCAAACGCAGACCAATATTTACCTCACTCATAAAAAATGCCATCAGATTAGAGGCCGCGTAAGTAATGAACATCAAAAAGCAAAGCGTAGCTATCGAGAAGTAATTCCTCTTAGTCACCGCCCAGGCTTTACTAATCACTTCATTTACAGCAAAAGTACTGTCCTTTAAAAACTCTATCATTGTCGTTTAAATACTACTCTTTTAAATAAATCCTGTATGAAACCCAGCCCGTAAGCGAACAATTGTATGAAAGCAGCAATAATGCTCAAAAATGCAACTTTTAATGATTTATTAACCTGCCATGAATGAAAAAATATCAACATAAAGTATACCAACATTAAAAAGTTGCATACAAAGGCAAGAGGCCAGTAAATGATATTAATAAGTATAGTAAATATGACACCACAAGTAAAAACTGCAGGAAAAAAATGCACTAATTTGAGTTCAGAAGGGAAATGTTTATAAATATTTATCCTCGCCCTGCCAAAAAAATGCAGTTGCTTATAAAACTGAGAAAAACTTGTACGTCTTTTATGGAAAACTTTAGCCGCCTGGATCAGGCCTATTTTAAATCCGCTTTCATGAATCCTGATGCTGTATTCAATATCTTCTCCCAGTCTGGTTAGAATAAAACCACCTACTTTTTCCCAGACCTCCCTGGAAACCCCCATATTGAAACTTCGGGGATGAAACTGACCAATATGCTTTTGATTGCCTCTTATACCTCCTGTGGTAAATGGAGAGGTCATTGCATAGCTAATGGCCTTCTGTATTGGTGTAAAGCTTTGATGTGCCGCATCAGGTCCGCCGTAAGCATCCAGCTTATGCTCAAACAGGTAATCCCTTACGATTTCGAGGTAATCTTTGGGAATCAGGCAATCCGAATCAAATATGACAAAATAATCACCCTTAGCCCTTTCAAAACCATAATTACGAGCAAATCCCTGCCCTTCATTGGGTTTGAAAAAGTATTTTACGTCTAATAAATTAGTGTATTTATCTACTATTGCTTTTGCATCCTTAACTGAGCCATCTTCTATTACCAAAACCTCAAATTGCATATAGGTCTGCTGAGTAAGCGTATTTAACAGCTCATCTATTTCCTGCGGACGGTTATAAAGTGGTATTATTATGGAAAAAAACATCGCTTAAGCTATCTCCTTTTCTATCAGGTATTGATTTCGTTCCGGTGCATTACGGGTCACCAGTTCCGCCACAAAACCGGTTAAGAACAATTGTGATCCAACTATAATGGCAACCAAAGCAATGTAAAATAAAGGTTGTTCTGTAATATCTCTCTTATAAGGGATATTCATTGAGATGTGATAAAGCTTTTCGCCAATCAACCATAAGGCCATGAAAGTTCCCAATAAGAAACTCAGCACACCCAATGAACCAAAAAAGTGCATCGGTCTTTTCCCAAACTTGCCTACAAAAAATATAGAAAGCAGATCCAGAAATCCATTGATAAAACGACTCAATCCGAACTTGGTCACGCCATATTTTCGGGCCCTGTGTTCTACTACCTGTTCTCCAATCTTTTTAAATCCTGCCCATTTTGCAATTACAGGAATGTAACGGTGCATCTCTCCATAAACTTCTATGGTCTTTACCACATCGTTACGATATGCTTTTAAGCCACAGTTAAAGTCGTTCAGTTGAATACCAGACATTTTCCTGGTTGCAGCATTAAACAGTTTGGTAGGTATGGTCTTCGTAATCGGATCATAGCGTTTCTTCTTCCAGCCCGATACAATATCATACTTCTCTTCCTTTATTCTCCGGAACAGTTCAGGAATTTCGTCCGGGCTGTCCTGCAAGTCAGCATCCATAGTGATGACTACATCGCCCTGAGCTGCTGCAAAAGCTACATTCAGCGCGGCAGATTTACCATAATTTCTTCTGAATTTGATCGCTTTCACAGCATCATACTGTTCCTTTAACTGTTCTATTACAGCCCAGGAGTTATCGGTACTTCCATCATCAACAAAAACAACCTCATAGGAAAAGTTATGATCTTCCATAACCTTTGCAATCCAGGCAGTTAATTCCGGTAAAGACTCATCTTCATTATATAACGGGATTACAACAGAAATATCCATGTACGATTACAAGCAATTAAACAATGTGCAAACTTATATAAAATCTGACAATTTTTCCTTTATATTTAAGCCATTAACGATAACTCATGAAGAAATTACTCGTATTGGTTCTTGGCTTAACAGCCGCAACAACCACCTATGCACAGCAATTAAACGTGCCTAAAAACAAGCAGTTTGAATATACCACAAGAAATACTCAGCATGGAACTTTCACCAGCGACGAGCAATTTACTTATGCCTTTAAATCGCTTGGTAAAAATGCCGCCGGAAATACTGTATTTGATTGTAAGCTCGTAAGGGCCGTTATTAAGAGCGGCAGCGAGGGCAAGACTATTTTGAATACAGATTCCATTTACAATACCAGCTTAAATTCGACAGGTGTGCTCTTTCCTATGGCAATGTTAAATAAGTCTTTTACGGTAGTAGTAAGCCCAAAGGGAAAAGTAATCAGCGTGAACGGTGTGATACCTGCTTTAAAAAATGTACTCAGCTCCTGGAATTTAACCCCTGAGATAGAAAAGCAATTGCTGCACAATTCCGACAAAGCTTTTGAAGGTACAATGCAAGGTTTGTTTTTCCAGTTTCCGGAAAAAAGTCTGGCCATAACCCCACAATGGGAAAGCAAGGACTCTGGAGCAAAATTTAAATTAGGCAGCAGGAATGCAAAAGCGCTAACGTTCAATTCATCCAAAGTAGATACAAGTGGATTTAGTATCCAGGGCAAATACAACGTGGATCCGATTAGCGGTCTTATACAAAATGCTCAGACAGATTCCAAATTCGGCAAAGCCGGTGATGGTTCAACGGCAAAGTACAGTGACGGGGTAAAATCTTCTCAGAAAATAAGTGCCAGCACTACAAAACCGATTCCGGATACTGCCTGGACCAACATGGCTGTTAAATTCAGCTATTGGAGCACTGCAATTAAAAATCAACTGGGATATGATTCTGTAAAGATGCTCTCAGCATTTAAAGCCTACGACCAGAAATATAGTAACGACCGCTACTATATGCTTAGCAAGCTGGGCATGATTCAGCAACTGGACGGCGATGAGTCTTATAAAATATATGATAGTCTGCTCTTGCTTACCCCAAATAAATATTTAGAACAAACGCATCATCTTTTTAACAAATTGGGTAGCGCACTTGACAAACAAGGTCCGATGGCTGCGTACGATGTCAGCAAGTATGTTTACAAAGATGTTTCATTCTACGAATGGATACAAAATTCCATGTCACAAAGTTTCCTCTCCGACGAAGGAAAGCCAAACCCATCTGCGGGCAAAGCTTACGAGCTTTTAGAACTATTCATGAAGGATAAAGACCCGCTATATCAACAGCAAGTAAGGCCGCTATACCTATGGGTTGCATCTGAAAAAAATCAGCAAAACAAGGCATTGCTCATAAAAAATGCAGCAGCATTCGCTAAAATGGACGACACACAGATGCAAAGTGGAAATGGCGGCAGGTATGCGTTACTGTTACACAGTATACTGGTAAAAGCCGAAGCACGGACCGAAGCCGATTCATTATTAAATAGCACAATTAAAAAGCTTGAAAAATATACTGCGGATGCTAAAAATCCAAATCACTATGCAGACCAGAATATACTAGCCTACGCATGGTATCTGAAATATCAGTCGGCGCTGAGCAAAGATTCAACACAAGCGCTTCAGTACCTGGCCAAAGCGGCGGACTACTCCCCCAAAGGAAATAATGAAAAAGCACATATTAGTTTCTATGACCGTGTGTTCCTCAAATCAAAAGAGAGCTACCGGCAGGATTACATAGATAAACTGTTAAGTTCCGGTAATGAAAAACTAGCGTTGAAACTGATTGTGGTTGACATTAATGCCAATCCTGAAAACTTACCGGAAATGCAGAAAATCTATAAGACCCGTTTTCCGGGGAAAGATTTTAAATCTTTCTTCATACAGGATGTAATGGCTTCATGGAACGCCGCTCCAGACTTCAAACTTAAAAATATTGATGGCAAAGAGCACGCCCTGGCAGATTATAAGAATAAATGGCTAATTCTGGATTTCTGGGGTACCTGGTGTGGCCCATGTAAAGAAGAATTGCCTTCGGTTAATAAATTTTATACTGAACTGGCAGCAGGTAAACATGGTGACAACAATTTCCTGAGTATCGCTTGTAACGACCAGGAGAATAAAGTAAAGTCATTTATCGCTCAAAACAAGTACTCCATTCCTGTAGCCATGTCAGACAATAAAGTAGAGCGCGATTACAAAATTACGGGATACCCCTCCAAAATACTCATATCTCCCGAAGGAAAGATGATGAACGTACAGTTCGGAAAAGATTGGAAGGCCATACTAAACCAACTGAATACCATCTATTCAATGAACTAAACCTGGATTTCATCTAAAAAATAAAGGTCTTGATGGGTTTCCATCAAGACCTTCTTTATGCTGTGCCTGCCCTCCGCGGATCTCCCGCTCACAGGACTTTTTTTCCTGGGAATTAGCCCCTTGCTTTATACATAACAATTTAGTCATTCTTAAGTTTGATACCTAAATAATTTTATAAACAATTCCACATTCTAATAAGCTACTTCCTCCAGTGAAATCCGGATGTCTTCTAATTTATCTCCGGCATAAAACTGGGCCAGCTTTTCCACCGCATAATCCACCTCTTCCTCGGTATTATAACGACTAAAAGAAAAACGAATGGTATTTCGGTTAAAATCACTTCCCAGAGCACTCAATACATGTGATCCGGAAGCAGACCGGCTGCTGCACGCACTCCCACCGGACGCACAGATCTGATGTTTATCAAGATAACTTAAAGGACTCAATCCATTACTTAAATCAGGTAGCGATACGCTTAGCACTGTCGACAGACTCAGTTCTCTGCTTGCAGAATTACCATTAAAAGCCAGGTCATCAATCCTATTGCTCAGTTTATCTACCATGCGTTGTTTCAAATTACCAAGCTGCTCCTGAAAAAATGCCCCGTTGCGATAACACAGCTCTAAAGCTTTAGCCAGTCCGACAATCCCCATCACATTTTCAGTTCCGCTACGCTGTCCTCTTTCTTGTGAACCTCCGTTGATAAATGGTAGAATAGCTTCCTTCGAACTTTTGTATAAAAATCCCACTCCTTTTGGTCCATGAAATTTATGAGCAGACCCCACCAGAAAATCGGCTTTTAGCTTTTGAGTGTTATATACGTATTGGCCCATGGTCTGCACCGTATCTGAATGGAAGACCGCACCGTATTTACTACAGACTTCTCCAATTTCATGGATATCATTCAGGTTTCCAATCTCATTATTTCCATGCATTACAGAGACGAATGCCTTTTCATGTGCAGCAAGTAGCTGATCTAAATGAGAAACAGATAAATTACCCTTCTCATCATGCTTCAGGAACGCAAGTTTTATCTCTCCATTTCGTTGAAGTGCCTTCAATGTATTTAATACGGCATGATGCTCAAATGGTGTTGTTATAGCCAGTTTAATGCCATTGCCCCTGATGGCTGAAAGTATTGCAGTATTGTCTGCCTCAGTACCGCCCGATGTAAATACGATATGCTCAGGACTGGTATTTAGCAGTTCGGCGATTGTTCTTCTAGATTGTTCCACCGCAGCGCGTGCCTGTAATCCATAATGATGTGTAGAAGATGCATTGCCAAAATTGTCGAACAAATAAGGTTCCATTGCATGAAATACTTCTCTGCTTAATGGTGTAGTGGCGGCATTGTCAAGGTAAATTCTCATTTTCGGTTATCGTTTTATAAGTGAATAATAAAACTTATCCGGATAGCACTAAGCTAAAACTAGATTATCTATCCACCTTTTGGTGGTAGGAATTAGCACCTTATATAATTACAGGTTGCTAAGACTTCATAGGGCCTTTCCCTCAGTCTTTCTGGATAAGTAAGTAAATTTAAGAACTGTTGTGACTGCAAATATAATAAATACTACTAAAACAGTAGTATTTATTTTAAAATAATATCTAAGCTGCTTGTCATGCCGTTTTTAACCGAAATCTTCTTGTATTCCGGAACGCCATAAAAACAGTAAGGTGCACCTTTCAGAGCACCTTACATAAGAATTGAGGAGAGCTTATCTTAATTTGAGGACGATATTATCCTGTATTACATCGCCCACTTTTAGCGGACGGTCCATTTTTGCTGCATGGTCCCGGAAATAATCTCCCGCGCCCATATTACTGTAACCAGCTATTAAAGCTTTGATATTTTGTGAATCCTTCCAGGCACGAATGTGCTGCTGCCCATTAGCCATGACATCAAAAGTGGAAACACCATTTGTCAGGAAAGCCGAATAGATATACATCTTGGTAGAACGGAAATCATTGGTACCTAGCTCACTCCTATCCTGACTCCAGGGTTTAGTTGGCAGTGCAGCTGGTCCGGCAGGTCCGGAAACCTTCACTTCAGACATCAGTTTCGCTCTACCATATGATCTTCCAATATGATCTGAAGGGTAGTAGTTCCAAAGTGCATTTCTGTTCCAGTCCAACTCTTGAAAAGTATCTGGCAAACCAAATACGAATCCCCACTGGCGTGGGTTCACAGCTTTTAGAATGGTATACTTGTAGCTTACTTTTACTTGTCCATCGGACATAAAGTTGTAGGTCGTAACTCCCGCAGCTTCTAAATAAGAGTCGGAAACACTTACTGTAAATCCATTTTTAGCCTTGTTTAATGTGATATCTTTAACAATACGACCTTTACATACGTCTGTAAAGGGATCGAATTCCTGGCTGCCCCCTGTCATTTGTATTCCTCTGCCCTCTGGAGTTAATGGCAATACCATCAATCTCGCACCGGTATTCCACAAGCTTTTTCCGCCCTTCGTCACCTGCTCCACGTCTCCGCTGCTGAGGTTAAATTTGACCTCTATACTTGCATTTTTGGCAGTCAATATGCTGCCTTTCTGTGTATAGCTCCAGGATTGACCAGCCGCGCTGGCATGCTCAGTGACTTCTTTAACACCCGGAACCACAGAAAACTCGTAAATATCAACCATTACACCCCGTGGATCGTAGACTTTAACCATCATTTTATCCTTTGATAAAGGCTTCTTGCCGACCGCCACATTTACAGTTGTACTCTTATTCCTTTTCAGATCGGCAGTGATGCGTCCACTTTCCGATCCCAGGCTCCATTCTATCCTGCACTCGTTCAGATTACTAAACAGCAGCCTGTTCTGTAATGTCAGTGCTACATTGCCGTTGCTCCAGTTACCGGCTAGTTCAATCTTTACCGGGGAATATGCTTTTTTCATATGCCAGTATTCCGGCTTTTCCCTTCTCCATCCATCTATCGGACCCCAGGTACCATAGCCTACAACTTTCCCATTGGGCAGAAAGAATGTATCATCAATCCCCGCCCAGATCGCGCCTCCTAAAACGGCATCAGTTTTATACATATCCTCCCACATTGCCAAAAATCCAATTCCCCAGGCGTCACGCACGCCCGGATCTGTTACCAGCTCCAAGCGGTTATAGGCATTTAAATGGACGTACTCATCGAAAACAATAGGTCTCTTATAGTTATTATAAACCGCCGGACCGGTTGGTCCCGGATAGTGATGATTGGCAATCTCCATTTCCCCATCATCGGCATTCGGGGTCCACTGACTAAAATTACGTGGCCGTGTCGGATCGAAATCTTTAACCAGTTTTGCCGTTTCTTTAAAGTACTCTTTATACTTATTACTTTCATTAGCTATCGACCAGATGAGCACAGATGGACTAGATCTGAAATAGTTTACCATATCCAGCGTTTGGTCTACCAATACCGTTTGGTAAAGTTCTGTTCCTGCAGGTATCGCCCTGGCCCTGTCTGCCCAACAAAAAGGAGCCTCTACCTCTAGAAACATCCCTAAGCGATCACAGGCCTCAATCAGCTCTTCAGCCGGAGGATAATGTGAGGTACGGATATAGTTTACATTTCCGTCGATAAATAGTTTAACGTCTTTTTCCCAGGTATTATCATTAACAGAGCGACCGCGCAGCGGCATCACTTCGTGCCTGCAAACTCCGCGCAATTTAATAGGCATATTATTTACAAAAACACGGTTACCACGTACTTCTATCTGGCGAAAGCCAATGTTTTTAGTAATGACATCCTGCAGTTTACCATCCTGAATAATGCTCAGTTTGACAACATATAAATTGGGGTGCTCAGGATCCCATTTTGCCGGGTTATTCACATCAAAGCTGATGTTTTGTTGTACAAAATCACCTTTATTGATACTCTTTTCAATGTTTACAGCCTTCTCACCCACCTTACTCATGCCATCGGCCTTAAAAAGCTCTGCTTTTATCACGAGGTTACTGGCTTTACCATCCTGCTCGTTAGCTACGATCACATCCGTATTTAAAATGGAGTTTTCATAATTCTTATCTAAAATGGTTTTTACATCTGCATAGGCAAAATTCACAGGTGCTACCGCAACCAGGTATACTTTGCGGGGAATTCCACCCAGGGAATGTATAGCATAAGTTGATCCGCTTGCCAGCGAATCTGCTTTGCTCTCCGATTTCACCTTCACCAGCAGGTCATTGCTGCCATTCCATTTTATAAAATCATTGACATCAACTTCAAATGGAGTAAATCCTCCTAAATGTGAGGCTGTCATTTTGCCGTTCACCCAAATTTCAGCTTCACTGTATACCGCATCGAACCTTAGCTTCACGCGTTTACCTTTCCAATCTGCAGGTATTTCAAAGGATCGTCTATAACCTGCAAATACGTTTCTCTTCACTTCGAAGCCTTGCATTACCCATTCGCCGGGCACCTGGATATTTTTATCAGCAGGCAATGAATTGATATCCGTTGAAAATTGCCATGTTCCATCCAGTGCGATTCTATTTGGCTGCCTGGAAGCTGCCGGAGATATCCGGTTAAGTTTCAAAACCTGATTATCAGTCGTAGTATAACTGATCTTTTGGATTTGAGCCTGCACCACCGTATTCGCAAAAAGCAGCAAGGTCCCTAATGCCCTGTAAAAAATTTTCATATGTGTATTTTGGTTTATACTACCTGAACACTTTGTAGTTAAGGGCCAGATTCTACAAATGTACGCCTGCGGTAAGCGGCAAACTAAAACCCCATATTCAAAAACTTAAACTTTTAAGCAAAAACACGATCTTGAAACGGACAAAATTTGCAGGGGAGTAGCAAAAAAATATTTAGTTCCATTATATTGCATTTAAAACTATTAAACATGCAAAACAATGCGCTCAGTGTTTCTGAAAATTTCAGAAAAATGGCAGTTAAATCTATATATGCCATTGCTCTTTTTTTTATTACGTACTTAGTATTGATCATTCTTGGCATAGGAGTTATATTTCTTTGTGGACTGATTGCCTACGGATTAGTTGCCTTAAAATTCATGGCTGTTACCGCAGCTTTAGCCCTGGGTTTCCTTGGGATGGGGTTTTTGATTTTCTTCTTCCTCATTAAGTTTATTTTTAGCAGTCCAAAGAAAATAGACAGAAGTCATCTGCTTGAAATTACTGAAAAACAACAACCTGAATTGTTCAAAATGATTCATGAAATTGTAAATGAAGTCCAAACAAACTTTCCAAAAAAAGTATACCTCTCCTCGGATGTAAATGCTTCTGTATTCTACGACTCCAGTTTCTGGAGTATGTTTTTCCCGGTAAAAAAGAATCTTCAAATCGGACTGGGACTGATGAATTCGGTATCGGAAATTGAACTAAAAGCCATACTTGCTCACGAGTTTGGTCATTTCTCGCAGCGCAGTATGAAGGTAGGCAGCTATGTATACAATGTAAATAAAGTGATCTACAACATGCTATACGAGAACGAAGGATATGGAAATCTGCTCGACAGGTGGTCAGATGTAAGTGCTTACTTTGTTTTGTTTTCTAAAGGATCAATATTGGTCATACGAGGCATTCAGTATGTGCTGATGAAGGTATACCGCGTACTAAACTTAAATTACATGGCACTCTCGAGGGAAATGGAGTTCCATGCGGATGCTGTGGCGGCAAGCGTAGCCGGATCCTCACCGCTCGCCAATTCTTTGTTGCGGCTTGGACTTGCAAATCAATCTCTTGATGCTGTATTCAACTACTACAACGCAAAAATCGCCGAATCAGAAACAACCAATAATTTCTACCCCCAGCATTCATTTATCATCGATCAGATTGCCAAAGCGGAAGAACTGGAAATCCAGGATAAACTGCCTCATTTGCCAATTGAAGTTTATAAAAAATTCAATAGAACCAAACTTGTTTTGGATGACCAATGGTCATCACATCCGAGTACGGAACAGCGGGTCGCTAAATTAGAGGAATTAAACTTGCCGGTAAGAGCTCATTCCAATCAAATCGCTATAAATCTTCTGGCAGATAAAACAATCATTGAAGAAATGATCACTAAACGGCTTTTTGAACATGTAAAGTTTGAAAAGGAACCGGTTATCACAGGACTGGATGAATTTCAAACTCAATATTTCAAGAATAAACAGGAGAATGACTATCCTGCTGTTTTTAAAGGTTACTTTGACACCAGAGATCCCTATCAAGATTTTACCGCCGAGGACTTCGAACCTAACGCGACCCGGGAACAACTGAAATTTGAAGACCTCATCAATGACCAGAGCGCAGCAGAAATCAATAACCTCACCGCCGCAATTTCGGATAAGGCAACTGTTGATAATATTTGTGAGGGTATCCTGGAAATCAACACCTTTGATTATGACGGAATAAAATATAGCTCAGCTGATGCTTATTCAGTATCTGCCTTCCTGGACAAAGAAATTAAGGAGTTAAAAGGTGCTTTGGAAAAACGGGATAAAATGCTGTTTAATTTCTTTTTACAAAGATCCAGAGAGATCGGCAATGCCGAAGATTTCAAAACACATGCCCTTGCGTTTCAGGAAATAGCAAAACCAGTACAGACCCAGCGCGATGCATATGTCAATTTGGTTGAAGCAACTTATTTCATGCAAACCACAACCCCATTCGACGAGATTAAAAACAACATGTTCAAAGTAAAGAAAATGGAAGAACCATTTAAAGAACAAGTGAAATTTTTACTGGAAAGCGATCTCTATCATGAATTTATAGACACAGATACACGCAGCAAATTTGAAGAATACCTATCGAAAGATTGGAAATACTTTGGTCATGACACCTATTTCGATCTTGAAGTTGAATTGCTTTTCAATGTAATAAATGCATTTACACTGGTCATATTTAAGCAGCAGAATAAACTAAAAATGTCACTTCTTGAATTTCAGGCAGGGATGATTGAAAACCTGACACCAGCGTAAAACAATACGGGTGCTCTTAAAAAGGGCACCCGTATTGTTTTTACTCCTCTATCAAGTATTTCGGCGGATCTTTTTTGAAAATCGCGCCAAATAACAAGGAAACGACAAATACGATAACAACTCCGATTAAATGGCCTTGAAAAGTCTGCATAAAAGTGCCATTTTGTTTCTTTTCAAACTCGGCATTCATTTCATCTACTTTTTTCTCAACGGCTTCCTGGTCCACGCCCTGACTAGCCATCATTTTGGAGGTAACATCTACAACCGTCGACTGCATCTTCGAGGGCATATCAGGCTCAATTAACTTGGTAAAAGCATAATTACCGACATTGGAGATGACATAAGAAACCAAAAGCATAATAAACACACCGGAGGTAGCCTGACGAAAATTCCAATATCCGCCAACTTTCTTTCTCAGATCTATACTCAGATAGATCACCAAACCCAGCGGTATAAGCAACCCAAGAAAAACAGGAGCAAGAAAAACTGTCCACATGGAAGTAGCTCCAATCAATATATAAGCTGAAATCACCATTAAGACTAATGAGATCAATCCCAGTCCAATTCCACTTTTAGCTGCCTCTGGCTTCAAATTTTCTAACGCATTTACGTTTTCGATCTTCTCTTCCATAATTTTTATTGAATGTTAGTTTTGTTGAATATTAAAGTTAGCAATCAAAGTATAAACTGCCGCATCAAATTCTTTATTCGAACTAAACTCTTCCAGTTCAGCTATTACTTTATCATTAACCTTCGGCGAATAAAAGAACACCATAAACGGCACAAACAACTCTTCCATTTCCTCACCCAGTTCAATCATGCCGGCATGACTGCAAATATCTTCCACACTGCTTTCTACCAATTGCTGGTTGCTAATCAGGTCTTCGTAAATGTGAAATTCATCCTGGAATTCATCTTCTTCAACCAATAAAAACTCCTTTAGAAAATCTCCCAGTTCAGGCTTGATCTTCTCATCATGGCATTCATTGATGTAAAGCAGTAAATTCAGCAATTCAGTTCCCCTGTCTATCGTCTCCTCCTCAATGTTTTCCCATTCTTCTGAATCCAGATAATCTTCTTCCAGTTTCTTAACATCTGAAGTAAAGAAATTGATCATCAACAAATCAAAAAACACTTCCCTTAACTCGTCAAAAGCAGGATAGCCGTCAAATACCTCATCGAACTCTTCTACCTTCTCCAAAAAACCCAGATCCTTGCTAAAAACCTCTACCAGGTTTTCTTCCAACTGAACAGAATCTTTTCCTGATGCCGCAGCAAATTTATCCAATGCCGCGATCAGCGCAACTTTTACCTGATTATCCATATGATTGTATTTGTTTGTTGTTATATACCAACTGAACCTTGCCGGTCAGTTTTTTATTTAATAGCGGTGAATTAGATGATTTTGAAAAATTGCTTTTTGAATCATACACCCACTCTTCCGAGGGATTGTAAACTGTAAAATTCGCTACCCTGCCTTCTTGTATCACCGGTACTTCCAGTCCAAGTAACGCACGCGGATTAATGGCCAGTTTCTCTGCAATCTGAACAGCATCCAGACCAGCCCTGATCAATAGAGGCAAAACGGTCTGTAATGCTATAATCCCGTAAGCTGCGATTTCAAATTCTACATCCTTATGTTCTATTTCATGCGGACGGTGCTGTGAACCCACTGCATCAATAGTTCCGTCTTTTAAGCCAGCCAGCAATGCCCTTACATCAGATTTGGCGCGCAACGGTGGTTTTACCTTATAATTGCTGTCGAAATCATTCAACAAGTCCTCTGTAAACACTAGGTGATGCGCAGCCACATCGCAGCTGATCTTCACACCATCCTTTTTAGCTTTTTTAATCAGGGCTACCGCACCCGAAGTAGAAATATTGCTGATGTGTACCGGAGCATCATGATAGGTAGCAAGAAAAATATCCCTGCTGATGTGCATTTCTTCCGCAAGCGCTGGCAAGCCTTTCATCCCGAGCAATACACTTGTCTTGCTCTCGTTTACCTGAGACTTCCCTGCGATAGATTTATTTTCAGGATAAACCATCAACAAACCATTAAAACCCTTGGCGTACTGCAGCGCCCTGCTCATGAATCCATCATCTGTAATGGATTTACCACCATCAGAAAATGCTACTGCTCCCGCCTGCTGCATGTCATACAGTTCGGCAAGCTCCTTGCCTTCCATATCTCTGCTCACAGCACCTATTGGCAATACCTCTACAAGGCTTCCTTTAGCTCTGTTGATGATATACTCCACTTCAGCTTTAGAATGAACTACAGGCCTGGTATTGGGCAAAACCGCAATTCCGGTGAACCCTCCTGCTTTAGCAGCAGCTGTCGCGGTTTGAATATCTTCTTTGGTTTCAAAACCCGGATCACCAATCGAACAGTTTAGGTCGAAGAAACCCGGCGACAAGACAGAACCAGAACCATCAAATACCTGCTCATCTTTAGCCTCCTTTAAATTTGCACCTATAGCAGTGATGATTCCCTGTTCTACACGTACATCACATTTCTTTTGATTGAACTGGCTGTTTGGATCGGCAATAGTTACGCCCGTGATAAGAAGGTTCATGATGTTATTATGGTTTTTTTATAATTAAAAAATCTGATCAATAGTATTTCAACAGCTAAAAAAACAAGTGTTAAAATTATGCAAAGTTTCCATAACTCCGTACTGTTATTTTTAGCCTGTATATTTAATGACTGTGCGTCTTTTTTAGAATTAAAAATCTCAACTTTTTGCTTTCCGAATAACCCGTTTAATTCATCTTCGGTTGTATAATGCATATCTGACTCCGTACGGTCATTATTAAATGCAACGACAGCCAAAGTTGAATCTGCTTTTTTAAGCTCATAAAAACCTGATTTTTTTATCTGGTCAGCCACATAAAGCAAAGTCTTATCAGATGTCTGTCTAAGCTCCGGAATTACCTCAAGACCCTCAGAAACCAATTTAAGTGATTGATTCTTCAACAACGATACTTTTTCACTTTCCAAAAGATCGCTACCACCGGTTGTATAATACAAGGGCTGCTCCTTAGCACTCGCAAAAGCAATTTTATACATCATCGGCACAAATACCGGATGCCTTGGCAGATTGCTGTCCTTGATATCCAACGATACCGCAGATAAATAGGCTTTTCCAGCTCCTAAACTGTACATAGCGAACAATGAAGTGCCCAGCGGCAACTGAAGAATACTTTGTTTTACACTTGAATTTTGATTTACATAACTGAAGTATCTATTTACCACCGGCAAATCCATATTAGAAGGCACCTGTTCAAATACATCTTTAAATACCGGGTTTTTCAGATCAATCGTACTTGTAACAGGGGCACCTGCATTCAACTGTTGCACAGCAGGAAGTCCCATGGCAGTAAAGAATGGGCTATATGCATTTGCCCCTGCACTTACATCCGGAAAAATCACAATCGAGCCACCATTTTGAACATAGCTCTTCAACTGCTGTGCCAGTCCGGAAGAAGGGTCTTTTAATCCGCTCAATACAATCAGGCCATATTGTCCAAATTCAGAATACCTGATATTGGACTCCGGCATTTCGGTTAATCTAAAATAAGGATCAGCGGCGAACAAAGACTTCACAAACTTATCGGTAAGGTCGCCTTTGATGTTCAGCACCTTCAACTCGTTGCTTACTTTAAAGCTAAAGTTCAGTGCGTCATCAAAAGTCAATGGATAATCTTTGATACTCAGTGTTGCTTTTTGCCACCCTGCACTCAATCCGCTAAAACTCAAAGTATCTTTTACAGATTTCCCGGCTGGTACTGCCACATTACTGATTGTCTTTTGCTGTCCGTTTACAGTCAACTTAAGAGGTACACCTGTCGCATCTTCTTCTCCATAATTATGCAGCACAACGACCATCTTTTCAGATGCGCCTGGTTGATGTACCGGAGAAAGGCTCCACACACTGTCCACAGCAATATTCGGTAAACTATTTGCATTCAGCTTCACAAAATTGTAACCCACATCATTATTCACTGAAAGAGACTTTGTTCCCGTAAAACTTTTTTGAAAGTCGGACAACAGATAACTTACCTGGTTTCTATTGGCTGCAAGATCGGCTTGCTGCCTGTTGATGACCTGCTGCAATGTTCTGGAAGACGAAGAGATTTTCACTTCGTCAAGCAACCTGATAAATTCTTCCTTATTGACCAGTCGCTGATGTTTACCTTCAAAATCATTAGTGATGAGCTGAAACTGGTCATTTAAGCCATATCCTGCTGCTATTTCTTTAGCCTTACGCTTAGCTTCATCCAGCAGACTACCCTCCTTATTTACAGTTTCCATACTGTAAGAATTGTCAATATAGACACTCACTACATTTCGCAAACCAGGGTTGTGACTTGCATCAGAAGGGATAAATGGTCTCGCAAAAGCAAGAACCAAAAATGCTACCGCTAATATACGGCTGAATAAAATCAATAAATGCTTCAGCTTTTCCCTGGAAGAATTCTGCTCTTTGGCCTCCTTCAGAAACTGTACATTACTGAAATATACTTTCTTAAATTTTCGAAAATTGAATAGGTGAATCGCAATAGGAATCGCTATTGCCAGCAGCGCTAAAAGAAAACCTGGGTATAGGAAATTCATTAAAAACCAAAGGTAGAACTTTTACATGAATTTCCTCATAGCATCCCATAAAGTTTCATCTAAACCGTAAACATCCGGACGGAACTGAATATTTCCTTTATCCGACCAGGCTGTAACGTAGTTTATGATCAATGGGATAGGTTTTTTAACCCCAAACCATTTTGGTTTCAATTGAAAAATATTTACCGTATCCGTCTTTTTTGCCAGTTTTTTGCGGTACACCTCCATTTTAGTGGTATCTATTGGCGGCAAATTAACCTCCATCCTCAACTGATCATACTGGTATTTATCCTTAACCAGCATTTCTGCAAACTCCAGAGGGCGCTCTACGCGAACACAACCATGACTGATGGCACGATTGGCTTTTGCAAATGCGGTCTTATTATTGGTATCGTGCAGGTAGATGCTCGATCCGTTGTCGAATATAAATTTGAACTTACCAAGGGCATTGTCCTCACCAGAACCCTGCTTAAATTGAAATGGCAGCTTTTCCCTTGGATACTTATCCCATTGAATCGTATCAGGATCATTCACCTGTTTCCCTTTATAATAAACTTTGATGTTGTTGTTCGAAAGATAATAAGGATCCTTACGCGCCTGCCAGTAAATTTCACTTCTTGCAATACTCACAGGAATATTCCAGACCGGATTTACCTGTATGGAGTTTAGCTTGCTATATAAAATCGGTGTCTCATGATTTTTAGGTTTATCATCCAGATTGCCTGATTTGGCAAATAACTTTTGCTTTTCCAGATAATCGGCTTCCCTTTTTCCGCCAACACATACCTTCATGTGAGTGGTGGTATCTTTTCCATCAAACCAGGTAAGGGAAAAGTCCGGGATGTTTACTTCCACATACTCCTCTCCCAGTTCGGGTAGTTTCCAGCGTAACCTTTCCATGTTAACTAAAATGGTCTTTATAGCAGAACTTACTGTATTTGAATCATGACCCGCACGGAGGTATTGTTGCTGTAATACTTTATACCCATCAGACTTTGGTTGTATATCACTCAGAAGCTTCTGAATATCCCTTGTAGCTAAAACCGCAGTAACCGTTAAACTATCAGGTCTTTTTACAGGAACATAATACCTGCTAAACAGTTTGCGCGGGTTGACACTTCCATAATACACAAAGTTATTGTACTTGATCAATCCTTCAGCAGCATTCAGTTCCAGATCCGCCACCACAGGGTATACCTCTTCTATTGTCTTAAATTTATTGGCCGCCATGGTTGTCAGCAAATCCCGTATCTGCTGATTCCTGAATAATTTAGGGTTAAAACCATGCTGCTCGCTTCTGCTGATGTAAGCCGAAAGCGTATCCAGTCCGCCACCTGCAAAGTATTTTGTAACCAGCATAGGTTCTAAATTATTAGCATAATAAAAATTAGCCAGGGTATTGGGATTAGAAAACTTATCTCTTAAACTATCAAGGCGTTTCCTAAAAACAACATTATAAGCAGTGGTATCAAATTTCTTATAGAGTTTGCGCTTAAAATGCTTCGACAGCACCAAACCAATTTCAGGAGTATCCCTGAACCAGTTGCAGGAGGCAAGTATCGCTATTAGAGGAACAAGTATGAGTAATGATTTTCTCGACATGATTTAATTAAGCGCAAAAATAGTGTTATTTTAGACTTCCGGTGATGCAAATTGAATGCCACTATTTTTATATGAAATTTAAAGTTGATCGACAAGCAGAGAACCTCCTTTTCTTAATTATTAATTAGAAAAATAATTCAGCAATTAATAACTCTTCACTATCACCTTACCCTAACTTCTACTCATGCTTACATCTACCCCACCTCTAGCCCACAGTTACCCCACCTCTACCCCACATTTTTCTTAATAAAAGGTGGGGTAGATACAGATTAAGTATAGGTTAATAGTGGGATTGCTATATCCTTAGGTTTTACCTGGCATAAAACTGTCCTAATCCGCGCCTGAAAAAAACCTGTTCTATTATACCCCTGGGCGATGATGTAACAAATATAACTCAGCTTTTATTTGCATTTGCAATTTCAATCTATATATTTGCACTTCCTCAGCATGCTTGTCGTTGTTGGTAAGGAACTTAAATAAATATGAACACAACTTTGAACCATCACTTACATTTGCACCATCGCCAGTTGGCGATGTATATGTAATGTTTTGTACTTCAAAACTTGTTTCCGACCTTATTTCTTGTTCAATATCAATAATATCAAATCAGCATAATTGAAAACACTTAAAATTGCTATCCAGAAATCGGGTAGACTAAACGAAAAATCAGTAGAAATCCTTAAAAATTGTGGTTTATCTTTTGAAAACTACAAAAGCTCATTAATTTCAACAGTAACTAACTTTCCGTTGGAAATCCTTTTCCTTAGAGATGATGATATTCCGGAGTATGTTCAGGACGGTATTGCCGACCTCGGTATTGTTGGTGAAAATGTAATCATTGAGTCTGGTTCTGAAGTGACCTATCTTCAAAAACTGGGCTTCGGAAAATGCACACTGAAAATCGCCATTCCCAACGAAAGCCGCATCACTGAAATTGCGCAGCTGGAAGGTAAAGCCATCGCTACTTCTTACCCTGTGATCCTTGAAAAATACCTGAAGGAAAATCATGTAAATGCAGACATCAGAATGATTTCAGGATCGGTGGAAATTGGTCCGGGACTTGGACTGAGTGATGCCATTTGCGATATCGTTTCAACTGGCGGAACTTTAAAGAGCAACGGACTAAAACCCTTTGCCGAAGTCATGAAATCTGAAGCGGTATTGATTGGAAAGGCAGGTTCAGAAATGCTTCCGGAAGTACAGGAATTACTGCAAAGAATCCGTTCCGTACTGCGTGCTAAAGAGACTAAATATGTTGTCCTTAACGTGGCGAAAGTAAACCTTGAAAAAGTAGTGGATTTATTGCCGGGAGTAAAAAGCCCGACCGTTGTTCCGTTGTTTGACGAGGACTGGGTAGCTGTTCATTCGGTAATTGCAGAACACGATTTCTGGGAAAAAATCAATAGCCTGAAAGCTGCCGGTGCTCAGGGCATTGTAGTAATGCCAATTGAAAAAATCATTGCTTAAGCCCATTTTCATCATTAACCAATAGTTAAACTCAAATCATAACAAATTGAAAATCTATAGCTATACTGATTTATCTAAAGATAAAATTGAGTCAATATGTCTGAGGCAATTGGAAGACGATAACAGCATACAGGAACGTGTAAAAAGTATTGTTGCACGAGTGAAAAGCGAAGGCGACAAAGCGTTATTTGATTATGCGAGACAGTTCGACAAGGTGATCATGAACAAGCTGTGCATCGACAAAGCAGAGATTGAAAGCATTGCGTCAACCATCCCTGCTGATGCAAAATCAGCCATTGATACCGCTTATCTGAACATCCGTACTTTTCATGCCTCACAAGCGAACAAAGAAGCCCGCGTAGAGACCATGGAAGGCGTAGAATGCTGGAGGGAAACAAGAGCTATCGAAAAGGTGGGTTTGTATATCCCCGGTGGCTCCGCTGTGTTGCCGAGTACTTTCCTGATGCTGGGCATTCCAGCGGTACTTGCAGGCTGCAAAGAGATCGTCGTTTGCTCTCCTCCTCAACAGGATGGGAAGACCAATTGCTACGTCGCCTACTGTGCAATAAAACTAGGTATTGAAAGGATCTATTTGATTGGCGGAGCACAGGCTGTAGCAGCTATGGCTTACGGTACAGATAGCGTCCCAAGGGTCTACAAGATCTTTGGTCCCGGTAACCGCTACGTAACTCAGGCTAAGCAACTGGTACAGTCGGCTGCGGGCACTGCAATAGACATGCCGGCGGGCCCCTCAGAGGTTTTGGTACTTGCTGATACGACTGCCAATCCTTCATACGTAGCTTCCGACCTGCTCGCTCAGGCAGAACATGGTTCTGATAGTCAGGCAATTTTGGTCGCTACTTCCAGAGAAATCATCGACAAAACACTTGAAGAACTTGATATTCAATTAAAAGAACTACCCAGAAAAGATGTTACTGCAATGGCTATAGCAAATTCTTATGCTGTTTTGGTTGAAAATTTAGAGCAGGGAATGGAATTCAGCAATGTTTATGCACCAGAACACCTCATTCTTGCAACAACGGAGTTTGAAAAACTTATTCCATTGATTGTCAATGCAGGTTCTGTATTTTTAGGAAATCTAACTCCTGAAAGTGCAGGGGATTATGCTTCCGGAACCAACCACACATTACCTACAAGTGGCTTTGCTAAAGCATATTCAGGCGTTTCACTTGATTCTTTTGTTAAGAAGATTACTTTTCAGCACATCAGCAGGAAGGGTTTAGACAATATTGGAACTACAGTGGAAGTACTTGCTGCCGCAGAAGGCCTGGATGCACATAAAAATGCGATTAGTATACGATTGAAAGGATAACACAAAATGGACATTAATAATTTACAAAGAGAAAACATAAAAAACCTTCGCCCCTACTCTACTGCCAGGGATGAATATAAAGGCCAGGCCAGTGTATTTCTGGATGCCAATGAGAACAGTTTTGGTTCGCCATTTCCACAAGAGGAAGCAGGCGAATCCTATAAAAACTACAATAGATATCCCGATCCTTTGCAACTGGATTTAAAGGATGCCATCAGCAAAATCAAAGGAGTTCCCATCGAAAACACCTTCCTTGGAAACGGAAGTGACGAGGCCATAGATTTGTTGTTCCGCGCTTTTTGCGAACCGGCAAAAGACAATGTAATTATCCTGCCCCCTACCTACGGAATGTATGAAGTTTCGGCCGGCATCAACAACGTTGAAGTGCGTAAAGTAAACCTCCTGCCAAACTTCCAACCAGACCTTGACGGGATTGCCGAAGCGATAGATGAAAACACCAAACTGATCTTCATCTGCTCTCCAAACAACCCTACCGGAAACTCAATTGTACGCACAGATATTGAGACTATACTTGCCAATTTTAAAGGCCTTGTGATCATTGATGAAGCCTACATCAATTATGCTAAACAACGCAGCTTCATCAAGGAATTAACAGAGTATCCGAACCTGGTGGTTTTACAGACTTTCTCAAAAGCCTGGGGACTTGCAGCACTCCGTTTGGGAATGGCTTTTGCTTCGCGCCCGGTGATCGACATTTTCAATAAAGTGAAACCCCCGTATAACATCAATCAGGCTACTCAGGATATCGCATTAAAGGCACTTGAGAACATTGAAAAAGTTAATGAATGGATCAGGATCACGGTAGCAGAAAGAGAAAAGCTAAGCAATGACCTGCTCGCGCTTCCTAATGTTAGAAAAGTATATCCTTCAGATGCTAACTTTATACTCGCAGAGGTCGATGAGGCGTTGAATACCTACAACACATTAGTAGACCAGGGAATCATTGTAAGAGACCGCTCTAAGGTGACACTGTGCGAAGGATGTCTGCGCATCACTATTGGAACCCCGGAAGAGAACAAAACGTTGTTAGAAGCCCTTAAAAATATATAATGAAAAAAGTACTTTTTATAGATCGTGATGGCACATTGATCATAGAGCCTGCCGATGAGCAAATTGATTCATTTGCTAAGCTTGAATTTTACCCGAAGGCTTTGTACTATCTTTCAAAGATTGCCGCCGAATTGGATTATGATCTGGTAATGGTCACCAATCAGGATGGACTGGGCACAGATTCACACCCGGAAATAAACTTCTGGCCAGTGCATAATTTCATCATGAGCACTTTTGAAGGTGAAGGTGTCGTGTTCAACGAGGTAATTATTGACAAGACCTTTGCGCACGACAATGCTCCTACCCGCAAGCCAAATACCGGGCTTTTACAGCATTTCTTCGATGAAGGTTACGACATGGCAAATTCCTTTGTAATCGGTGATCGACTGAATGATGTCGTACTAGCTAAAAATCTGGGGGCTAAGGCCATTTATCTGCGCAACAATGACACATTGGGGGCTCATGAAAATCTTGGCAAGGCTGAGGCTTTGAGTGAGCACATTGCATTGCAGACCTCTAACTGGGTAGACATTTATACCATGCTAAAAGCTGGAGCCAGGGTGATTTCACATGAGCGCAACACCAATGAGACAAAGATTGCCATTAAGATAGATCTGGATGGTACCGGAAAAGCGGATATCCATACCGGGCTGAACTTCTTTGATCACATGCTGGATCAAATCGCCCGTCATGGCAGTATCGACCTCAGTATTAAGACTGATGGTGATTTGCATATTGATGAACACCATACCATTGAAGATACTGGAATTGCGCTTGGGGAGGCTTTTGCTAAAGCAATAGGTAATAAACTCGGGTTGGAAAGATATGGTTTCTGTCTGCCAATGGATGATTGTCTGGCTCAGGCTGCAATTGATTTTGGTGGCCGGGCATGGATTGTTTGGGATGCTGAATTTAAGCGTGAAAAGGTAGGTGATATGCCAACAGAAATGTTCTATCATTTCTTTAAATCGTTTACTGATGCCGCTAAATGCAATTTGAACATTAAAGCAGAGGGAGATAATGAACACCATAAAATTGAAGCTATATTTAAAGCCTTTGCAAAGGCAATAAAAATGGCGATTAAAAGGGATGCGGAGAAGTTAGTCTTACCGAGTACTAAAGGAGTATTGTAATATTGATCGTCATCTCGAACATGGTGAGAGATCTCTTGAACTAAGCATCAACAAGAGATTCCTCCTATCGTCGGAATGACGAGAATGAGTAATAAGAAGATAATCATGATTGGAATTGTAAACTACGGAGCCGGCAACATCTTTTCGCTAACTTCAGCGCTGGACAGGCTGGACCTGCCTTACGGCATGGTCAACACAGAGGCTGACCTGGATAAATATAGCCACATCATCATACCTGGCGTAGGTCATGCGGGTGCCGCTATGAAGAAATTAGCAGACACCGGGCTGGTGGAACCGATAAAAGCATTAAAAAAGCCTGTATTGGGAATATGTGTAGGTATGCAGCTCCTAACCGATCATTCTGAAGAGGGAGATGCCGAATTAATCGGCATTGTCCCATTAAAAACAAGGCTATTCAATAAGAATCAGGGGATTAAAATCCCTCACATGGGATGGAACAACATTGAGCATAAAAACAATTTGCTCTTTGAAGATGTTAAAAGTGGGTCACAATTTTACTTCGTGCATTCGTACTTTATTGAATATAACCCTACTTTTGACATTGCAACTGCTGAATATGGGCAACCATTTTCTGCAGCTGTACAAAAGGATAATTTCTATGGCGTGCAATTTCATCCGGAAAAATCTGGTGCCGCCGGAGAAAGTTTATTAAAGAATTTTTCAAACTTAAAACAGTAAAATGTACATAATTCCAGCAATTGATATTCTAGATGGGAAAGTTGTTCGCTTAAGAGAAGGCGACTATGACCAGAAAACAGTTTATGATGTTTCCATCGCCGAAATGATTGAAACGTACCGTTCGAATGGTACAGAATTCATACATATTATTGATTTAAATGGCGCCAAAGGTGATTTCAGCAATCAAAAGGAGCTGTTTGACATCATTAAAAAAACAGATATGCGCGTGCAGTACGGAGGGGGTATCCGCACAATCGAACAAGTAACAAACTTGCTTGATGCAGGTGTTCACCGCGTGATTGTAGGCACGCAAGCGATTACAAACCCTGACTTTCTGAAAGAACTGAGTACTGAGGTTGGTAAAAAATACGATTACGCAAACCGCATCGTGATTGCTATCGATGTATTGGATGAGGTCATTAAATATTCAGGATGGATGGAAAGCTCACCGATCAAGCTAATGGACTACGTTGATAAGTGCCTGCAACTGGGCTTTTTCAGGTTCCTGTGTACAGATATCAACAAAGACGGTAAATTAGGTGGTGCAGCAATTGATCTGTATAAGAAGTTATTAGACCACTCTCCTTTTATTAAACTGATCGCTTCCGGTGGTGTAAGTTCTATGAAGGACATTGAAGAACTTGACAAACTGGAAATTCGTTCTGTAGTAGTTGGAAAGGCAATCTATGAAAACAGAATCACGATTGAAGAGATCAAGGAATGGAACCTGAAGCAAATGACTTCTCTGTAATCAGATGCTGAGTAAACGTATCATTCCATGCCTCGATGTAAAAGACGGGCGCACAGTAAAAGGAGTTAATTTTGTAGACCTTAAAGATGCCGGAGATCCGGTACAACTTGCCTGGCAATATGCTCAGCAGGGTGCAGATGAACTGGTATTTCTGGACATCACTGCTACTCATGAACGGCGAGGAACTACCATAGAAATGGTAAAGTCTGTAGCAAGACAGCTGAACATTCCATTCACCATTGGTGGCGGCATTACAACTGTTGCTGATGCTGAAGCATTGCTGAATTCAGGTGCTGACAAGATCAGCATCAATTCCGCAGCAGTTAGAAATCCTTCATTAATCGAAGATCTTGCAAAGGCTTTTGGAGTTCAGTTTGTGGTTGTTGCGGTAGACACCAAACTCGTTGACGGTCGAAATATGGTGCACTTGAATGGCGGCAGATTGATCACTGAGTTGGAGACGGAAGATTGGATCCGGAGGGCGGAGAGCCTCGGAGCCGGTGAAATACTATTGACTTCCATGGATCATGACGGTACAAAGAACGGTTTCGATTGCGGGTTGCTGGACAAGGTAGCACGCTCGATCAATATTCCGGTGATTGCTTCCGGTGGTGCAGGAAAAGTCGAACATTTTACAGAAGTATTTTTGGAAACGGGTGTAGATGCAGCATTGGCAGCTTCGGTTTTCCATTTTGGAGAGATTCCCATACCCTATTTAAAAGAAGAATTAAAAAAACACAACATACCGGTGAGGTAAAGCGGGCATCATCCTGACCTCGGAGAAGCTGCGAAGCAAATTTATTTCAGGATCCCGCAAAAGAAAGGTTGATTAGAATGGCCGGAGATCCTGAAATAAATTCAGGATGACGTAAAGATTATAAACAATGACTATAGATTTTGAAAAAACACAGGGTTTGGTTCCTGTCATCATACAAGATGTACAAACCCTTGAGGTTTTAATGCTCGGCTACATGAACCAGGAAGCATGGGATAAAACCCGGGCTGAAGGGAAAGTAACTTTCTTTTCCCGCAGTAAAAACCGCCTGTGGACTAAAGGTGAGGAAAGCGGAAACTTTCTTTACGTAAAAGATACGCATATTGACTGCGACAATGATACCATTCTCATCAAAGCCAGTCCTGTTGGCCCAACCTGCCATACGGGTTCACGCAGCTGCTTTAAAACTGAATACAACCAGAATTTCATTTTTGAACTCGAGAAAATCATTGAGGATAGGTATGCTAACCCCTCAGAAGAATCTTATGTAAATAAGCTTCGTCAAAAAGGCTTGAATAAGATTGCCCAGAAAGTTGGCGAGGAAGGTGTAGAAACTGTTATCGCTGCTTTAAATGAAACTGATGAAGACTTCATCAATGAAAGCTCCGACCTTATTTTCCACCTTCTGGTATTGTTAAGGGAAAAAGGGAAAACGTTGGCTGATATTGGCTTGAATTTAAAAGGCAGACACAGCAAATAACATTATGCTGAAGCATCTACATACACTGAGCGGACATCAAAATCCAGTCTATACCTTAATCAACTCTCCCAAAGAAGGATATTTCTTTAGCGCGGGAAATGATAAAGGTGTAGTAGAATGGTCGCTGGAGACCATGAGTTTTGTAAAGGTACTGGTGCCGGTGCAAAGTTCTGTGTATGCAATGCATTGCTATGAAAACATGCTGTTCATCGCCCAGAGAAGCGGACTGATTTTAGTATTTGATCTGGAAGAGCAAAAGTTAAAAGCTACTTTGAGCCATCATAAAAAAGGGGTGTTCGACTTGAAAACCCTGGCATACAAACAAGAATTGCTCAGCACCGGAGAAGATGGTGTAGTCGCCGTATGGTCTTTGAACGACTTCTCATTGCTGTATCATTTTCAAGTGTTTCAGGATACTGTTCGTACCATTGCAGTTAGTAAAGATGAAAAGGAAGTTGCCTTGGGCTGCAAGGATGGTATAATTCGTATTTACAATTCTGAGGATTATTCGCTGAGCAAAGAATTGAACGGTCACAAATTTGCTGTCACAGCCTTGCAATACACTCCTGATGGCAGTCAGCTGATTTCGGGTAGCAGAGACGCACAATTGAAGTTCTGGAGCCTACCAGACTATGAACTTGTCAACAATATACCTGCGCACATGTTCAGCGTATATGCCGTTGCTTTTCATCCTTCCCTCCCTTACTTTGCGACCTGCAGTCAGGATAAAAGCATCAAAATCTGGGGCAGTGAAGACCTTAAACTATATAAGATCATGAGCCTGGAGAAAACCACCCCAGGCCATTTTCACTCGATCAATAAACTCATCTGGAGCACAGATGGGAAGTACCTGATCTCCACGGGAGACGACAGGCAGGTAATGATCTGGGAGCTTATTTAATCCCAACTCTTTTCATTTCTTCTCTTCCATAAAATACCGGGAAATACATCATTTCAGCTTTAGCCGGATTTAACACATAATTTCCCGAATACCTTGGCAACAATTGTATAGAAAAATTGTACTTACCTGCTTTAAGCTTCGTACAGAATATAGATGTTTTATGCTTAAAATATTCCCTGTGTGTCTCAACGCCCCAGAAACTCTGAATTTTGTTTTCATACGAGCAACCTGCAGGAATAGGGATTTCGATCATCACGTAATCCGCATCGGCACGAACATCTACTTCCACATTTAAAGTGGTCAGTGTTCCAGCTTTTAAGTTTTTCACTTCCACCCCATTCTGATTTAATGTCGTTTTCACAGTAAAATCTTTACTTACTTTTTCAGGCTTAGGGTTATTGAATTGTTGATAAGCTGTAAAGTAAACTGGTGCATTCCCCTTTTTACTCAATTTCAAGGTTGCCGGTTCTATGAACTTGTTGAAAGAGAAAACGGTAATATTTTCTTCGTTATTTAGTGAAATGGAGGCAGGTTCTGATTTTTTGTTATCAACCATCAGTTCAGGAAGTATGGTTTCCAGGATTAGGGAGGACTCAAAGGTATTGCGCCACTGACCATCTTTTCTTTGCTCCAGGAAGTAACGTGCTATGGCGTCAAGCTCGTCCCTGTGCGCGCCTCCTTCTTTGAGGATCTGATAAGCGAGCAAAGTATTCTGGATATTATTATCCCAGAAACGACTACCTTCTTCACCCCAGTAAATATTCCCAAACATGGTTTCCTTTTTCTGTGCTGCGAGCCATTTCAGGTCTACCGCCATACCTCCCTGCTGTTTCAATTGCATGAGCTGTAATTTCTCGTACAAAGGCTGCTTGTACACATAGGTGGTCAGGTTCTTTTTTCGTTCAACCAGGTTCTTTTCTTCCTGTTCTTTTCTCTGTTTCTCTATAGCTTCTATCCAATCTTTTACGTAATACTTTTCGTTTAGCAATAGCAACAGTCTGATTCCATAGATCTGATCGAAATACTTCTGGCTGACCATTTTATCAACTATATAACTATAGAGCCTTTGCTTATCCAAAGTAACCGTATACCCTTGCTTCTGAGCCTGCAACATTGCTTCTACGACATGCAAACTGATCCAAAGTTCTTCCTGACTGTTTTGCCACCATCCCCAGGTTCCCTCCGGACGTTTGTTCTTCTGAAGCTTTTCAATGATCTTAGTAATATTCTTTTCTTCCTTAAATTCTTCTCCAAGGTATTTCCTCACCTTCTTTTCAAGTAATAGTGCTTTTAACTTGGAGGCCAGCTGCTCATTGCACAAATATTCGTAATTCCGCAGTTTTTCCATTTCATCCAATAGTGTTGGAAATATCGAAGTTTCAGCCCTTAATGTTACCTTACCAAGGCTTTTGTCAAAATTATAGGTGACTATCGTATCACGCATCAGTGCATTAAAAAAGCCTTTGGTTTCAAGGACTCCTGCCTGCATCAATGGGATCTTACGCAACTCTCCATCAAAATACCCGTTATCCTGTTTCATGCTGTATTCAAAAGCAAGACTGTCTTTCAGGGTTTGTTTTCCCGAGCTTTTGGCGACAATAGCCGCGGTATCAATATGAGCATTTTTGAATTTAACAGCGCCGTTCAGCATATCTGTACCGTTGTAACTCAATTTTCTTAACGCCGCTTCTTCTACATTACTGTAATTCATTAGTTTGCCGATGACATTAATGCTATCGCCAACTACTGCAAAAAGCGGCGAGACAAAATTAGCACTGAACACTTTGAAGGATTTGATATTACTTTCACTGACACCGCTTTGTTTGCGACCATTCACGGCGACCAACTTCGTCGTCCAATTGGTAATGTCATCCGGGAATTTAACTTTAAATGAAGCTTTTCCCTCGGCATCGGTTAGCAACTTAGGCTGCCATATGGCGTAATCAGAAAAGTTGCTACGCATCGTTTGTTGCTGCTGTTGCACAATTTCTCCTGCTGCATTCGTTTGTGATTTCCCACCTTTGGTTTTTACGATGATCACTCCACCCGCTCCGCTGGATCCGTAAATTGCGGTTGCCTCAGCATCTTTCAGCACATTTATATTATCTATAGTAGCCTGATCTATATCACTTATATCTCCGTTATAAGGCAGGCCGTCTACGATGATCAGAGGCTTAACACCAGAAGAATAACCAGCCTTATCAGCCCCGCCGATCGGAATGTTACTTATTCCGCGTATCGTCACAGATCCGCGCATAACCGAAGCATCCTCCTGTATATTCAGTCCTGCGACTTTCCCTTGCAATAATTTCATCACGTCACTGGCAGGCAAAGCTTCTACCTCCTGACGTATGGTCGTTACAGAACCCGTCATCAGAGTTTTAGTTCTAGTTTCACTACCATACGCGGTTACTTTAACTTCATTGAGCGCGTGTCCGGATTCTTCCAGATAGAAATCGCCCATATTACCGGCCAGCGCCTTAACTTCCAGTTTTTGGTGCCCAATAAAACTGATGATTATTGATCCGCGGGAAGGCGTTTTAATCTCAAATTTCCCGTTTACATCTGTAGTTGTCCCCGAATTTAATCCCTTTACAACGACCAAGGCTCCCTGAATTGGCTTTTTGCTTTTTAATTCAAATATTCTTCCATAGCTAGGGATATTTACTGATGCTGCATTTAGAAATTTTCCATTGAGAATTTTTGAGATACGTTCTTTAGCATCTTCAGAAGCCGAACCCAATCTACCTGAATTGACAGACTTAATTTCTGCATCTACTTTATTGCTCAGACTATCTGCAGCCTGCACTTGCAGTCCTGTCCACTCAAAATAATTTTTGCCCTTTGGCTTAATTTCTTCATGTTTGGTAATTAAATAACGATTGTCTCTGAACAAATAAAGTACCCGGTATTTACCTTTTTCGAGGTTAAGGAATCCATTGCTATTTCCAGGAAAGATTTGCAAAAAGTCTGGTTCTCCTTCCTTTAAAATAATTATATTTTTCACATAAGGCATCTTTTTTGCCAGGGCAGTATCCAGTTTCATAATTAACCGTCCGTAGTCATCGCTATAACCAGACTGATTTCGGAATAACGTGCTGGTGCTGCTTCTTAAATTCAGGTATTCATTCCAAATGCTGTCGATCTCCCCTCGTTTTATAGGATATTGTTTATAATCTCTATTGTCATCCACACTCTTAGCTAAAGTGGTGTTGAATACATATTTTCCCGGAAAAGATTTTTGTTTGATCAGGCCAGGTTCGAATGTATAAGTATAGCCAGGTTCTTTTAAAAATGGATGTTCCAGATCGCCGGATTTGAAATGCAGGAACATTTCAGGAAAAGGACCAAATAAGAAACCTTTGCCATTTGCGTATCTCGCACTTTGATTCCTTACCATAATGCCATTTCCATCATCCATCGGAAGGGACAATAAAGTAGTGGTATTTTGATTACTAATGGTCGTCTTTTCTACGCCAAAATTATTCTCGACCCGGATCATGTATTGTGATAGTAAGGCTGCTTCGTCTTCGCTTAGCACAGCAGTTACCTTGGTTACTGTCGCTTTTGTATTCCTGACATCTGCTGCGACTGCCAGTACAGTTCTTTTCCCCTTTACAAATTTATAACCATCTAAAATAACCAGATGTTCAGCTGTACGCAAACGGATGTTGTGACGACCAGGGCTCAACCAAAAAGCATACCTCTTGGGCTGCTCTGCATTGTTAAAATATACCGGCACCTCATCTATATAAGCCACTAGAACGGGCTCTACAGCTCCATCCTTAACTACAAATGGAGCAACGCTTGCTCTCGCCGTATCATTTCCTGCTTCATTATTGGAATACAAATCTGTAGTATTCATAAATTTGTAATACTCAATAGTATCGAGGTTTAGAGCTTTACCCCATTTACTCCAATTTAGCTTAATTTCGCTGGCT
Source organism: Pedobacter frigoris (assembly GCF_032678645.1). GTDB lineage: Bacteria > Bacteroidota > Bacteroidia > Sphingobacteriales > Sphingobacteriaceae > Pedobacter > Pedobacter frigoris_A. Next base: position 578,998 of record NZ_JAVTSP010000003.1, on the reverse strand, counting down.
TTGTTGATATCATCAATATCTATATGAGGCCTTTGCTTACGGAAAACATACTGTTTACCAAAAAAAGGTACTTCAGGGTTTTGCGCATTTTTAAATTTGGAAGTATAGGCATAAGCGGTAACATCTGTACCTGCTTCAGGCTGGCCATCAGAATTGGTTACGTTCACCAGCATATTGACAGTCTGACCGGGATATACAATCTCCGGCCCCAGGAGTTTAACACTCAATATATTTGGCTTATAAGCGGCACTGGTCTGCGCCCCTCTTAGTGCTTCGCCCAGATTATAAACGATTTTAACCTGACTGATTTTGGCGGGGTTGTGTTTAATCAGCGTATCCAGCTTAGTGGTATACCCCCTTAAAAAGACTTTATCTCCCGAAAAGACAGTATACCAGAAAGGAATCTTATTTACATTGGATGCAACGATAACTAAAGAATCTTTATTTTGAGCTGCCAGCACCTTGATGTTTGCATTCATATCCTCCGGCCGTTTATAGTCGACAAAACCATCTGCCGTTTTTATTTTATACTCACTAACATGATAATCCATTGTCATGATATGAGGAAGCTGAACCTTGACAGAGTCCTGCGAATCACTATTTGGGTAAGAAGTATAAATTGTGGCACCTTGTTTCAGTGACTGTCCATTAACTAAATAGTTTAGATTCAGACTGTCTTTCACAAGGTGAAATTTTATTTCCTGGCTTTTGACTTTATAGTTAAATCCTTTATATGCTGTTCTGCTTTCATTATTGCTGTTTAAGAATGTAAAACTCATGGAAACGCCAAGATCGGCCTGAGGAAAAATACTATCCGGCAATACCAGTTTTGTCTCGCCCACCGGATCCATTACAACGTTTGTCTTCCACAACGTATCTTTCACAAAAACCTGTCGGTTATAATAATTTGAGGGATAATTGCTGGTTACAACTACTTCCACTCTCCCATCAGGTACAGCAAGTTCATTTTCATCAGAAGCTTTTAAGTAAATCGTCACAGGACTTCCCGGGCTATACTCCTCCTTGTCGGTTCGTACAGAAAAATCAACAGATTTTAATTCATAATCCTCGTATCTGAAATAGCTACTGTACACTTGTTTCCACTCATTTTTCACCTGTTCTTTAAGCACGATATTATAGTTTCTTCCAAGCACAAGATTTAAGCTGTCATGTAGTAGAAAACTATGCTCATAACCACCTTCAAAATAAGGATTTAAAGTCGTCAGCAATACATTGGTTCCATTTCTTTCTAACTCAGCTCTTAATGGTTTATTACGAAGCGACTTACCTTCTTTTGTCAGCAAATAAGCCTTAAACTTCACTGTATCAGCAGGCTTATACATCGGTTTATTAAATACCATGTATCCTTTGTATTTAGGTATTTCAGGTTTATACTGGGGGGATTTGTGTCTATAAGCTTTTGCATTAAATAGCTTCCTGAAAAATGAAGGTCCCTTGTCGGGTCTGTATCGCTCTTCTTCATCATAAGTAAAGAAGTTATTGACCCCATTATAATTTACGGTGATGACATTAGGTTTTGCTCCCGATGATGCTATGTAAAGCTTGCTGTTTGCATTATATTTTATTCGCTTACTCTTACCTACTTTTACCACGGCATCTTCCAGAAGATTCCCCTTTAAGTCTGAAACACTGATCTGAAAATCCCTGGTATTACTGATAAAGGCTATACTTATATTACTTATGGCTTCAAGGTTGTACTGCAATTTACTTTCAACCGCTCTTACCTTTAAGTAATTACCATACGGAAGTTTCCTAGGATACACATTGGACTTTACATTATAGAAAGAGTCGACCAGTGTGTGTAAAAATCCATCATTGATCACAGCTGTTGATTTTGATGCGATCTCAAAAGTTTCTTTATCCGTCAACTTATAGATATAAGTATAATAGCCTGAAGTCTTGCTGTTGGTTAGGGTTTTTTGTGCAAAAAGAGACGTCGTACCTGCAGTAAGCAGTAACATTGAGAGCAAAAAAGATTTCATACTTATATATTTCTAATAGAGATGCGGAAAAATAATTATTCCATAAATCTATATAAAACTATTAAGCAAATCTTTTAATAATTCTGAGTTTATGAGTATACCTGCCAAGGTCCGCATTATAAATGCCCTGGTTATCCATTTTGTCTATTCTCACCTTGCCTGAAGCATGAATGATCTCTGTAGTATTCAACATCATCCCAACATGTGTGATCCTGCCCTCGTCATTGTCAAAAAAAGCAACATCGCCCGGCTGAACCTCCTGCAGAAAATCTACAATACTGCCTTGTTCTGCCTGCTGCCAGGCATCACGCTTTAGTTTGATTCCATGTAGTTTAAATACAATTTGCATAAAGCCAGAGCAATCAATTCCAAACAGATTTCTTCCTCCCCATAAGTATGGCACATTCTGAAAAAAAGTAGCTGTAGTAATCAGGTTCTTTTCCGTTATTGGATAAATTATGGCTGGATTAAATTCTACTTTAAATTTTTCATCACCTATGTAGCAATATCCATCCCGATATAAGGGCAGGTTACTTCCGGGAGACAGGTAATAAGCGCTTCCATCCGGGCCAATCACAGTATTATTCAAGGAGGCAGGAGCCAAATGCTTATAATCATTAAGTTTATCCCAGACATCTGCTGTTACATTAGCTAACTGTTTAAAATCCATCCAGCCTTCATAGCCATCATATGCACTGATTATCTTCCACCATTTCTCTGTCTTTTCAATGATTTGCACATGATCGCCAAAAAGCAACTGAGTGCTGATCTCTGCGCGGTCTGATGGTTCGGCCCTTAGTTGTGCAACCGCGACTCTACATATTCCGTATTGTAATTCCATAGTTTAAATCAATGCATAAAAATAAACTTTTATGCGCTGGAATTGTTATTTTTATATACAAACCTTAATCTATACAAAGATGAACCTCAAGAAGATTCTTATCGCTGTCGATAATAGTACCTGCTCCGAAAAAGCAGCTAGAGTGGGCTATGAAGTCGCAAAGACCTTTGGTGCTGAAGTTGCTTTAGTAAACATTATAGAACCAGTACCTGCAAATGTGAATCCGGACCTTACACTTGCCCCTGTTTTTTTAGAAGCATATGACAATAGCGAAGAAAACAGCCATATGTTGCTAAAAGAGATAGAATCGAAATACAGCAATGGTATTCCTACAATTTACTTGAGTGTAATCGATAGCGCTGCACACGGCATCATAAAACAGTCTGATGAATACGGATCTGACCTCATCGTAATCGGTACTTATGGCAGAACTGGATTATATCACTTTTTAATGGGTAGTGTAGCTGAGCATGTGGCCAGAAAATCTGCATGTCCGGTACTTATTGTACCTAACAAATATGAGGAAAAGGCTTAAAAGAACAATCAAATATATAATGATGAGCAAAAAAAAGGACGTTCAATGAACGTCCTTTTCAATTAGTTTATAATCAGCGCTTAACCTTCCTGATGTAACCAGGCCTTTTTAGCCAGCAGCTCTTCTTCTGTTTCACGTATATCTTCATCATCAACACAGCAGTCTACCGGACATACCGCAGCACATTGAGGCTCATCATGAAACCCCTTACATTCAGTACATTTGTCAGAAACGATATAGTAAACTTCATCAGATACTGCTTCCTGTGCAGCTTCTGAATCTATTTGTTTATCACCAAAATCAATGATACCATGTAAGTTAGTACCATCAGAAAATCTCCAGGCAGTGCCTGCATCATAAATTGCATTATTAGGGCATTCAGGCTCACATGCTCCGCAGTTAATACATTCGTCTGTTATTTTAATAGCCATGTCTTCGTCTAAATCTATTTGCTAAGTTTACCTTTGCATCGCAAATATAACACTTAAACTTTAAAATTGTTGAAATTATGCCAATCCTTAATGCTGAAAAACTAATTATTGCATTCAAAAAACTCGGAGACTTCATGATCAATCCTGATGAAGCCTTTAAAAATTTAATCTTTTCTGCAAAGAACAGCAATGCATGGTTTACAGTTGAGGAGGTTGAAAAAGCCTTGAATTCTTTACACAGCATGCTTAATGAACAGGATTTAGCCAAATGGTTTGAAGAAATAGAGGTTAGTGATCATCCAAAAAAAGTAGGTTTAATTCTGGCTGGAAATATTCCGATGGTCGGATTTCATGATGTGCTTTCAGTAATTGCCACGGGAAATATTGCATTAATCAAACTTTCTTCATCGGACGACAAATTACTGCCTGCCCTACTCGCTCAACTGGTTAAAATAGAACCTCTACTGGCTCCACATATCGTTTATGCAGATCGTTTAAAAGATTTTGATACTATTATAGCTACCGGAAGTAATAATACCTCCAGATATTTCGAATATTATTTTGGCAATGTTCCGAACATCATACGTAAGAACAGAAACAGTATAGCTGTATTGACAGGCGAAGAAACTGTAGAAGAAATCACTGAACTAGGCCACGATATTTTTGATTATTTTGGATTGGGCTGCAGAAATGTATCTAAGATCTACATTCCTGAAGGATACGAAATTAAGAACTTCTTTGAGCCACTTGAGGGCTACAAGGACATCATCAACCACTTTAAATACAACAACAACTACGACTACAATAAGTCCATTTACCTGGTAAACAGCGCATCCCACTATGACAATGGTTTCCTATTGTTAAAAGAAGATACAGGCATGTCCTCACCATTATCGGTTCTATACTATCAGACTTATAAGGATACTGAGGAGGTTAATGAAGAGCTCAGTACGCTGGAAAACAACATTCAGTGTATCGTGACAAAAGCTCCTTTGTCTCTAAAAACAGGTTTGATCGGATTTGGCAGGAGTCAGGAGCCCAAGCTTTGGGATTATGCTGACAATGTAAATACGATTGAGTTTTTAAAGCAGATCTAGAGGCTGTTAACTTAATTTTATTCTACTATCTTTATGAATCCACCGATTGATTCATTGTGATTTTCCAAAGATTAACCGTAAACATATTGCTGCCTGTACTTATGCTGGTATTGACAAGCGTTCCTGTTAAATCTCAGGTATGCACCGGATCATTAGGCGATCCGGTTATCAATATTGACTTTGGGAGAGGGTCTGCCTTTTTTGGCCAGGGCGTAGGAAGCAATACCTCTTACAATTTTAACTCTTCAAGTGCCTCCGGCAATCCGCATGACGGAGACTATGCCATCGCAAAAACTACTGCCGGAATGAACTCAGGCTGGTATACGGTACAGAACCATACACCAAATGATCCTGACGGTTACATGATGGTGGTAAATGCAAGTGAAACACCGGGTGTGTTTTACGAATCAACTGTAGCCATAGACCTTTGTCCCAATACAACTTATGAGTTTGCCGCCTGGATAGTAAATATCTTAAGAAATGCGAACGGCAAAAAGCCTAACATTACTTTTTCCATATTGACACTTAATGACGACGTACTTCAGACCTTTAATACCGGGGATATCGACAATGGTAATCCCGAATGGAAGCAGTATGGGTTTCTTTTTCAAACGACCAATACAAGTGCTGTAAAAATAAGAATGATCAATAATGGACCGGGAGGAAGCGGCAATGATCTGGCACTCGATGATATCACATTCAGAGCTTGTGGCCCAAGTATTACGACTAAGCTCAACAGCACAAACAACAGTATTGAAAATCTATGTGAAGGCGGAAGCGGCAGTTTTTCTTTCAATGCAGATGTGCAGGGTTCAACCTCCCTTCAGTATCAGTGGCAATTCAACTTGAATAATGGCGGCTGGAATGATGTTACTAATGAGACTACAAAAAACATGCAGGTCACTTTCAACAATGCATTAGAAGGCACTTACCAGTACCGTTTTACTGCTGCTGAACCAGGAAATTTCAGTTCTGTAAACTGCAGGACCGTTTCTCAGGTACTGACCATCAATGTCAATCCCCTACCTGTCCTCAATATAGTACCCAACAAACTGGTTTGCTTAGGAGACCCGATTACCCTGGATTTAACTTCTACGGGGGGAACTTATGCGTGGACCGGACCCAACGGTTACACCGCCTCTGAAAAATCACCCATAATTCCAAATGCAACCGCTTCAATGAGTGGCCTGTATAAAGTTGTGGTCACTAGTGGTAGTGGATGTGTCAGTTCCACGCAAACAAATATTGCCGTAATACCTAGGGCACAAGCCACGGTGGTTAGTCCGGTTATTGAAATCTGCAAAGGAAGCAGCACCCAGCTGATGGCTTCCGGTGGTACTACATATAGGTGGTCTCCTTCTGAAGGTTTATCAGCTACGGAAATTTCTTCCCCTATTGCCAATCCGCAAAAGACCACTACTTATAAAGTGGTCGTTTCAAATGGCGTATGTGAAAGTTTCTCCGAAGTAAAAGTCGTTGTTTTAGAAGACCCGAAAGCTTCTGCAGGAACAGACAGAAAAATACTCGAAGGCCAGAGCACTACCCTGAATGGAAATGTAAGCGGAGACCATGTCACCTACAGCTGGTCGCCCAGCGATGGGCTTGATGACCCATCGAAAATAAATCCTGTGGCTTCACCTAAAAGAGACATTACGTATACACTGACTGCTATTTCCGACTGTAACATTTCTACTGATGAGGTATTCGTTAGGGTATACCCTACTGTAAAGATCAGAAATGCTTTTAGTCCTAATGGGGACGGCGTAAATGACACCTGGAAACTCGAGGCTGTTGATACCTATAAAAACTCGGGGATTAAGGTGATGAACAGGTATGGTGAATTGGTTTTTCAAAGCGCTGGTTATGAAAAACCATGGGATGGTAAATTTAAAAATGAAGATCTTCCTATGGGGGTCTATTATTATATCATTAATCTGGACCCGGATCTAAAGCCATTGACCGGATCAGTTACAATACTTAGATAAATAAATCATGATGGTCTCATTTTGAAATACTATTTTTGACCTGATGTATGTTATTAAAGTAAAAGGCATTGCTAAAATTCCTGATTATGTACAATTGAGGGACGATAAGTTTACTCTTCTGGCATATTTCAGGGTTGACAGACCTGACAAATCATTAGATAAATTAGGCCTGGGTGACAAATTGCCTTATATAATGGATTTTGTAAATGATTTGCCATTTGGACAAATCGCTAAAATAGATATTTAAAAATGACAGGAAACGCAGTTATAAATTTAAGAAATGTAGATGTATTTCAACAGAAACACCTGGTATTATCGAGTGTAAATTTGAATGTTGACAAGGGTGAATTTGTTTTTTTAATCGGCCAAACGGGTTCAGGAAAAAGCAGTTTGCTTAAGATCATCTATGGAGATCTTCATATTGGTAATGGTGATGGTCTTATCGCAGGCTTTGATTTAAAGAATCTGGCAATTAAAGATGTTCCTTTCCTGCGCAGAAAACTGGGTATCGTATTTCAGGATTTTCAGCTGCTAACTGACAGAACTATTGAAAAGAACCTTGAATTTGTATTGAAAGCTACAGGATGGAAAGACAAAGCGTTGATTGATGAACGCATAAAGGATGTTTTGGAGAAAGTAGGCTTGCGTTCCAAAATCAGGAAAATGCCTCATGAGCTTTCTGGCGGTGAGCAGCAACGTGTTGTTATTGCAAGGGCCTTGTTAAACAACCCCGAGATCATTCTTGCTGATGAACCTACAGGAAACCTTGACCCTGATACTTCTGAAGAAATTGTTTTGCTATTAAAACAGATCAGTCAGGGTGGTACAGCTGTCTTAATGGCTACACATGATTATCATATCATTCGTACATTCCCATCAAGAATCATTAAATGTGAAGGTGGTGTTGTTCACGAAGATGCACAGATAGTTTAATCTGATTATCTGACAAAACATTCTTTTTCAGCCATTCTGGTCAGTCAATTGTAATTAAAACTGACAGCATGGCGCATATATTTCATTGGCAAAACTTTTGAGTTTACCACCAAAAATTCTACTACACCATGTTTAGCAAGAAGAAAAAAGATAATAACGAAGATCCGATTGTGGAAAATAATACTGAAGAGCAATTAACTGAGCAGACTACTGATGAAACTGCAAGTGCTGAAACGGAAACCATTGAGTTGTCAGCTGAAGAGAAATTGAAAGAAGAAAATGCAGCATTAAATGATAAATATTTACGTTTATTTGCTGAATTTGACAATTATAAACGTCGTACGCAAAAAGAACGTCAGGAGCTTTTACAAACTGCAGGAAAAGATGTAATCATCTCATTGCTACCTGTATTAGATGATTTTGACCGTGCAAATAAAGCTATAGAAAGTGCTACCGATATTAATCCGATCCGAGAGGGTATTTCATTGGTTCACAACAAGCTAAAAAGTGTTTTAGGGCAAAAGGGATTAAAAGAAATGGAAAGCGTTAACACCGTTTTTGACACTGATAATCATGAAGCAATTACTAAAATCCCTGCACCAAATGAAGAACTAAAAGGAAAGGTAATTGATGAACTTGAAAAGGGATATACTTTAAATGATAAAGTAATCCGTTTTGCTAAAGTTGTAGTGGGCAGTTAAGAAATATGAGCAAGAGAGATTATTATGATGTACTTGGTGTAGCCAAAGGCGCATCTGCAGAGGAAATAAAAAAGGCATATCGCAAAATGGCCATTAAATATCATCCTGATAAAAATCCAGGTGATAAACAAGCCGAAGATAACTTTAAAGAAGCTGCCGAAGCTTATGAAATCCTGAGTAATCCGGAAAAAAAGCAACGTTATGATCATTATGGTCATGCCGGCGTTGGTGGTGCAGCTGGTGGCGGATATGGCGGCGGCGGTATGAATATGGATGACATCTTCAGTCAGTTTGGCGATATCTTTGGCGGTGGCGGCAGTCCTTTCGAAAGTTTCTTTGGAGGAGGTGGTCAGCAATCCCGTGGTGGAAGAAGAGTTGCTAAAGGAACAAACCTGCGCATTAAAGTAAAACTCACTCTTGAAGAAATTGCCAATGGCACAGAGAAAAAAATAAAAGTTAATAAGCAAATTACCTGTAAAACATGTGATGGCTCAGGAGCAAAAGATCGTTCTTCGGTAAGCACTTGTAAAACATGTGGTGGAAGCGGTGCGGTAAGAAGAGTTACAAATACCATCCTTGGTCAGATGCAAACCACTTCTACCTGCCCTACCTGTAATGGAAGCGGACAACAGATTACTGCAAAATGTAATTCATGTCATGGCGAGGGTGTTGTTCGTGGTGAAGAAACTATCACAATCAACATTCCTGCAGGCGTAAGTGATGGAATGCAATTGAGCATGAGTGGAAAAGGTAATGCTGCACCTAACGGAGGTATTCCTGGAGATTTAATCATCCTGATTGAAGAAATTCCTCACGAAACCTTAAAAAGAGAAGGCAACAATGTTGTTTATGACCTGCATGTTTCTATTATCGATGCAGCATTAGGATACAGTGTTGAAGTACCCACCATAGATGGAAAAGCTAAAATAAAGATTGAACCTGGTACCCAAAGCGGAAAATTATTACGCTTAAAAGGTAAGGGTATTCCTGAAGTAAATTCTTACCACCGAGGTGACGAGATCATCCATGTGAACATCTGGACACCTAAAGCACTTAGCTCCGAAGAAAGAAGCATGTTAGAAAAATTAAGAGAATCACCTAATTTCAAGCCTCAACCCGGTAAGAATGACAAGAGTTTCTTCGAAAAAATGAAAGAATATTTTGAATAAATAATATATTAATTTTTGAAGCCACCCAAAAGGTGGCTTTTTTTATGCAGCAAACTTTAGCACAAAAATTTTTGTTATAACCGTAACTGGATTTTAAATAATGGAATGGAGAATAGGTTGTTCGGGATTTTACTACAAGGAATGGAAAGATATCTTCTATCCTACCGGCTTACCCCAAAAGGAATGGTTTGAATACTATTGTCAGCATTTCAATACCATTGAGATCAACTCATCATTTTACAGGCAGCCTTCTCCTAAAAGCTTTGCAACATGGCATGATACAAGTCCGGATGACTTTCTATTCAGTATTAAAGCTCCGAGAACCATTACGCACTACAATAAGTTTAAAGATTCTTCGGATCTTATCGATGATTTCTACAATATCACAAAGGATGGACTGAAGGATAAACTGGGCTGCATTTTATTCCAGCTTCCACCAAGTTTCACATTTTCAAAAGATCACCTTGATTTAATTCTAAGTAAAATGCGGGCTGGCTTCAACAATGTAATAGAACCCCGGCACAAAAGCTGGTGGACAGATGAAGTTTTCGAAGCGTTTCGGACAAATGCCATTACTTTTAGCGGAATCAGCTACCCTTCTCCAGAAATCCCTGAAGATACGATTCAGAATGTTGATCCTGTTTATTATAGGTTCCACGGCAAACCTGTCCTTTATAAATCGCTATATCCAAAAGAACAAATCATAGAATTTGCTAAAAGCATTAAACCAATAAACAAAAAAATATTTGTCTATTTCAATAACACATGGGGAAATTCAGCACTGATAAATTCTAAACAATTGATCGGATTGACACAAAATAAATGAGTAGATTTTTAATAGCTTTGCGTCCCTAACCAAACCAACATGAGAGCAGCTATTATAGACCTTGGAACCAACACTTTTCATCTTATCATCGCAGAAATATCTCCTTCCCACCAGGTTCAGATTATCTACAAAACTAACGTACCAGTAAGGCTTGGAGAAGGCAGGATTAATGAAAATATCATTATTCCCGAGGCTTTTGAAAGAGGAATTAAGACATTGCAAGACTTTAGAACTGAAATTGAAAGGCACCAGGTAACTACGATAAGGGCGATAGCTACTTCAGCTGTGAGAAGCGCAGAGAATGGTGGCGAATTCGTAAATGCAGCCAGGGATCAGGCTGACATAGAAATTGAGGTCATTACAGGTGAGGTGGAAGCCGAATACATTTATAGGGGAGTAAAAGCTACAGGTGCTATTAAAAGCACTTCACTGATCATGGACATTGGAGGGGGAAGCACTGAATTTATAATCTGTAACCAACATGCTTTGGTTTGGAAGAAAAGTTACAATGTGGGTGCGGCAAGATTAATGCAGGCATATTTCAATTCAGACCCGATCAGTGAAAATGATAAGGCTGAGATCAAAACCCACTTAAATGATACACTTGAGGACTTAAAAATAGCTTGTTCAATTTATAAACCTACGCAACTGATTGGTTCAGCAGGCGCTTTTGAAACTTTTGCAGGACTCATTTTAGAAGATCTCGACATAAAAACAACAAAATCCGTAGCGATACCATTTACATCATACCAATCCCTGTCAAAACAACTAATTGCTTCAACACACCATGAGCGCGATCAAATGCCGGGCTTGGTTAAACTCAGAGTTGACATGATAGTAATCGCAGCAATTTTAACAGATTATGTCATTGAGACCTGCGCCATTAAGGAGATCACGCTTTCCACTTATGATTTAAAGATGGGAATATTGAGTGGCTTAAAATTCAGACAAGGCCTTGTATAGCTTTTCTGTTGGCAAGCCCATCACATTTGTATAAGAACCAATAATTTTTTCAACTGCGACCAACCCAATCCAGTCCTGAATGCCATAAGCTCCAGCTTTGTCCAGTGGATTGTAATTCTCAATGTAATAAGCTATTTGTTCCTTAGTAAGCACATTAAAAAACACTTCAGTTATGTCATAAAATGACTTAAGCTGATCTCTATAAGCAATGCTGACACCGGTATAAACCTGATGATTTGTTCCTGAAAGTTTGCTTAGAATTTGAGCAGCATGAAGTGCATCATTAGGCTTACCAAGTATTTCATTGTTATAGGAAACGATTGTATCTGCTGTAATTACAACATTCGAACTGCGGTCCTTAATAAAGGCATTAGCTTTTTTTTCAGCGATATAAACCGCAATTTCTGAAGGAGAAAGCGCGGATGGATAGCTTTCATCTACCTCTTTTAAAACTACCTGAAAATCCAGCCCCATCAATGTCATCAGTTCTTGTCTGCGGGGCGATTTTGATGCCAGTATGATTGGTAGTTTTTGCTTGTACATATAGATTCTTTAATTGTACAAAAATAATAAAAGCGACCATAAGTCGCTTTTATTATTTAAACTGGCTTGTTGACTATTGTTTCGCTTGTCCCTGACCACCCTGGCCTCTGCCTTCCATTCTTTTTTTCTGTTGTTCTTTTCTTTCCTCTTTTAAGGTAGTGAAAGCTTTTTTCTGATCATCAGTCAATAAAGCATTGATTTTCGCATCAGTTGCATCATTAAGTTTAGTCATAGAAGCCATCATTGCATCTCTGTCTCCGTTTGCTTCTTCACGCAATTTTTTCATACTTGCACCTTGTTCAGCATAGATAGCAGTAACTTTAGTCTTTTGATCTTCTGTAAGCTTCAGTTTTTCAGTCAAATTGTCAACTTGTCTCTTAGCCCTTTCTTCAGGAGTTCCCATTCCGCGACCACCTTGTCTTTGACCTTGTCCATCTTGCGCTTGTGCAAATGTTATCACACTGAATAACAATCCGCAAATAATCAATAATTTTTTCATAATTCTGTTTACTGTTTTTGTGATAGTTAGAGAATAAACAGCACCTGAGGTTTAATCACTCAAGGTAACATACTTGTTGCAACAAACAAACTAAAGCTATTTGCCGGAATCGGCGGCAGATGGGTTCTCGTCGAACCACTTAGATTGCACCCTAAGTACTTTTTCAATGATATCCCTTACCGCTGTTTTACCGCCGGTATAGGGAGAAATGTATTCGGATACGGCCTTGATCTCAGGCACAGCGTCAGAGGGACATGTTGGGAGCCCCACTAGCTGCATTACCTTTAAATCCGGGATATCATCTCCCATGTATAAGATTTCTTCAGCACTAAGGCTATATTTAGCCAGAAGGCTCTTATATATTGCTACCTTATCTCCTACTCCCAAATAAATCTCCTGTATCCCCAGTCCTTCAAACCGCTTTTGCATGGCTATACCCTTACCACCTGAAATCACGCATATCAGATATCCTCTTTTAACAGCAAGCTGCAGGGCATAACCATCTTTAATATTGAATGTTCGCAAAAACTCACCATTATCTGATGCGATGATGTCACCGTTGGTCAATACGCCATCAACATCAAATATAAATGTGGTAATCTCTTTTAGCTTTTGCAGAAACATGCCAATTAGTCTTGGTTATCTCTCCATTCGTAAACCCAGGCAGACTGGATCTGTTCAAGGTGACCTTCGTTACTTTCTTCTCTGGTTCCCTTGAAATTAGGCAATTCCAATACCCATTCTAACAACTCGGTAAACCTGATGCGGTATATTTTAGCTTCGTTAAACTCATCACCGAATTTCTCATATAATTCCTGAGCAATATCCTCGTGATCGTTCCAGTATATTGGCAGCGCAAATTTATCTTGTATCATTATCTTCTTAATTTGTTAATTAGTGACCTAAAAATTCTGATTGATCAGGTATTGTTACTTCGATATCACCATCTATAACTACACATTGACAACCCAGTCTTGATGTAATCCTTGGACGGACGGCTCTGTCAATAAAATCTTCTTCTTTATCAGATATCTCCTGAATGTTATCCATTCCCTTAAGTACATATACATGACAGGTACTACAACCACAAACACCACCGCAATTGTGCTGTAATTCTATCCCATGATCCATACAGGCATCCAAAACGGACTCCCCACCTACGATAGGCAGTTCTATAGATTCTTTTCCCTGCTCTTCAAAATTTATCTTTAATTTAAAAATACTCATAATTGTGTTCAAAAATAAGCACCAAAAATGGCAATTATACTATGAATGTGTTTTTTTAATGCTTTTACTTAAAGTTTGATATATCCTTGCCAAATCAGGCATTTGATCTAGCAATTCCAGATGTTTCAATATGGTTTTTTCGTCGTTTCTTACGGCCGGCCCTGTTTGTACATTTATTGGCAATTCAGTTTGTACTTTAACAGCCGTCTCCATAATCAATGGTTTGAGCATTTCAAAATCCAAACCATGGTGTTTAACAAGCTCATTACTCAGCACATACATATGATTCACGAAGTTACATCCAAAAACTGCCGCAAGATGCAATATCTTTCTTTTCTCGCTATCTACTTCATAAACCATAGGTGTCAAGCCTAAAGCTACAGATCTTAATTTGTCTAAAACAGATTCATCTAGAGATTCAATACACAAGGGTACGTTTGCAAAATCCAGTTGTTTCTTTTTAGAAAAAGTCTGCAAAGGATACAGTACCCCGTAATTTTTAAATGAAGATAATATGCTGATATCTGTGGCTCCAGAGGTATGGACAACTAAACCCTCTACACCTTTAAGTGCCACGGCTACTTCAGCTATAGCATCATCTTTAACTGCTATAACATAAAGATCCGCAGACCTGTCAATTTCTTGAAACGTTGATATTGATTTGGCTTCTAATTCATTCCCCAGGATAGCAGCGTTGTCCAGACTTCTGCTCCAGATCTGAGTCAGATTAGCTCCTGACTTTTTTAGGGCATGAGCCATATGTGTTGCCACATTACCGGAACCAATACAAACTACATTCATTAAACAGCTTTCACCTCTTTCTGTCTTCTAAAGATTGAGATCAGAAACCCAATCACCATTACAATAGTTCCAATCCAGTACAAGTTGATATATGGAAACTCTATTGATTTGAAAACAACCCAATCCTTCGCCTGTTGTGGTTTTTCATAAACCTGAACCTCAACTTTTCCCTGGTCTGGAAGCACTTTGGTAAACCTAACCCGTAATCCAAGTTCATCTATGTTGCGGGCAAAATCAAAAACGTTATTGCCTTTGATCAAAAATATAGGTTCTGCTTTATAAATCTTTCCGCTAACATTTACCTCCAATGGTAATCCCACGGCCAGATCACCTGGAGCAAGCACCAAATTTTTAGCCACTGGTTTATTATTCAATGCCTTAATGGTAAGTACACCGCTACTGGTATGCAGAGTATCTCCTACCGCTAAATTCACAATACGCGGAGCTTTATAATTCTCTTCTTCAGTGTGTCCTTCGTGATCAGCATGATCACGATCGGCCTCTTTCACAGGTGCACTTGTGATGTGGGTATATATATCGTAAGTCAGGTAGTGTTTTGTATCAGGAGAAGCGATAAGTCCCATAGCTTCATTGGCCTGAACATGAGGATTCAATTCAAAATCTTCTTTTACTTTTCCTGTTTTTTCATCTACCACTTTAAAATTCAATTTAAAGAAAGTATTCGGAGCTATAGTGGTATCGCTAATATAAGTTACCGTAAAGCGCCCCATTTTCTTAGGCTCATTTCTATAAAGCACGATATTTTCACCGGGTTTTTCAGCTTTCTCAAAACCCTCTACAGGGATGAACTTTGAAGCATTTAAAGAAATAGGTTTATTCGTTGCGGCCGCAACTAAAGCGCCCAGCAAAAGTAAAGCAAAACCTATATGTGCTACTGCTGCACCTATCAGCTTACGTTTACCACCAAATGCCTGAGCCAAAACCCTTGCATTAGACAGAATCGCAAACAAACAACTAAACGTCAGTAATATATACATCAGGTTACCATATATCCCGGTGATGTAAACAAAGCCGGCGGTGATTACAGCTGCGAATGTCACCGAAGCAATCAGGCTGCTATAGAATTTACGGATATCAGTCCTTTTGTATTTCATGAACTGTGAAAATCCAGAAATGATAGTTACCAGAATGGCAAAAGGTGCCTGCCACTGATTATAATATTTAACCGCATCAATTGGTGGCGCAAAGTTAGTCCCGAACGCTGCATTAAATACAGGAACTGAGGTAGAAAATATAACCTGTATACAAGCCACTGTAACCACCAGCGCCCCTATAAACATCCAGAATTCCCTTGAGTAAGTCTCCTCATCTTTATTCGTAATTGGAAGTTCTTTCCACCTTACAATCAACAGAACAACAGGAAGAACAAGGAACACGATATTATATAATATCAGATGACCAAACATTCCGAGATCGGTAAATGAGTGTACCGACGTTTCTCCAAGAATGCCACTTCTGGTTAAGAATGAAGCATATAATACCAATACAAAACTCAAAAACACCAGCATAATCGCAGTAAAAAATGCATGCCCGGTATTCTTAAAAGCAATCATTACGTGTACGCCTGCGATTAAAGTTAGCCATGGAATGATAGACGCATTTTCTACCGGGTCCCAGGCCCAAAAACCGCCAAAATTCAGTGCCTCATATGCCCAAAAAGAGCCCATGATAATACCTGTTCCTAAAACCATTACAGCAAACAATGCCCATGGCATAGCAGGTTTTACCCATTCTTTATATTTCTTCTGCCACAATCCAGCGATTCCATAAGCAAAAGGTACCACCATACTGGCAAACCCAAGGAATAGTGTCGGTGGATGTATCACCATCCAATAGTTTTGAAGAAGTGGATTTAGCCCTTTTCCGTCGGTAATAAACTTAAGGTAATTCTTGAAATTTTCAGGATCAGCAAATATTGGCGCCATCTCCTTAAGATTCATGGCATCCCTAAGCAAGATAAAAGGCGAACTTCCTATACGCTCACCGAATATTTGCACGCCTAACAGCATGGAAGTTAGAAAAGCCTGAGAAAGAGCCACTGTGGTCATTACTCCATTTTCCCACGACCTTGCTTTCCATATCAATATAGCTCCAAGTACAGATTGCCAGAAAGCCCACAACCAAAAACTTCCCTCCTGACCTTCCCAGAAAGCAGAAACAATGTAATATACAGGAAGGGCTTTTGATGAATGAGACCAAACGTAATAATATTCATTATAATGGTTCAGGATCAGATAGAACAAAGTAGCACCTATCCCTATGATACTGGCGAAATTTACAAGAAAGCCTATCCGACCAAGTCGTGTCCAGGATTGATCCGAAAGATCCTTATTACGTGTAGCAAAAAAATAAGAGATGGTTGATAATAAAGATGCTCCAAACGCTAAAACAATAAAGAATTGGCCGATTTTACCCGGAAGGAGATTCTCTCCAATAAATTGTATATCCATTAAGATTAGTTGTATTTTTTCACTGTGCCGTCCTGCTTAACCTCAACAAGGTCATTATTATATTTAGATGGACATTTCATCAATATCTTAGAGGCATAAAAAGTGCCTTTTTTCATTTCGCCTATCAATACCAGTTTTTCTGAGCGCTCAAAATCCTGTGGTTTTGTTCCGTTATAAACTACCTTATTTACCGCTCCATTTTGATCTTTCATGTAGAAAGCAAAGTGATTGGCATCCTTTTGAGCATCGTAATACATACCTTTTTCTTTTTCCCAATATCCCATTACATGAAATTCTCTGGAATCCTTCGCAGCTTCAGTAAATGTAGAATAGGTATTTGTATCTGCACTTAAACTAACTAAGAACCCCACACATAACGCTATTGTAATTAAACCAATAATTGCACTTTTTCTCATAATGGTACTAAATATTAAAAAGAATGGTACAAAGATAAAAAATATAAGTACCTATACGCTTTTGAAACGCGTCAATTCGGTATGATGACAGTTTATTGACCATCAAACGGTTTCATCAAAAAGTTTGATCGCATTTTGGCTGATAAAAGAAAAGCGTCTGGTTTTTTGCCAGACGCCTTCTTCATATAAGATGATCAGATAACCTATGGCCAGATACCAAGGTTCATATAAGAAATTGCAATTTTATCAATTGAACCAACAAAAGCTGCTGTTCTTAATGTTTGAATACCTGGTCTGTTAACCAGATTTTCTCTGATTTCATGATAAGAATGAATCATGGTATCTTCTAATCCTGAGTTAACCAACTCCATCTCGGAAGCTCCTTTTACGATCATCAAACGATTTTCAGCAGGAATCTTCTTACCTGTCAGGTTTTCTAAGGTATTGATCAGATTAGCATTAGAGTTCTCAGCATAACGATTTTCCATACGTCCAAAGGCTACGTGAGAAAGGTTTTTCAACCACTCAAAATAAGATACAGTTACACCACCTGCGTTGCAATACATATCAGGGATGATGATACCGCCCATTTCCGTAAAAATCTCTTCAGCTTCCGGAGTACAAGGTCCGTTAGCACCTTCAGCAATGATCTTAGCTTTAATGTTTCTGATGTTTTCTGCAGTAATCTGATTTTCTAAAGCAGCAGGAACCAATATATCACATGGTTGCTCCAAACCTTCCATCGAGTTTTTAAAGTCAGTAGCACCGGGGAATCCTAAAATAGATCCTGTATTTTTACGATGGGCAAAAACTTCATCAATATTCAAACCATTTGCATTGTAGATCGCTCCTTCGTACTCACAAAGCCCAACAATTGTTGCTCCGAATTCTGCAAGGAATTTAGCAGAGTGATAACCCACGTTACCTAAGCCCTGTACGATTACACGTTTGTCACCCAAACCAGCGGAAAGGCCAAGCTTTGCCATATCTTCAGCAACACTTACACACTCGCGTGTAGCATATGCAACACCACGGCCGGTAGCTTCTTTACGTCCACGAATACCATGAAGCGCAATAGGTTTACCCGTTACACAGCCCAATGCATCAAGTTGACCTGGATTCATGGTCATATAAGTATCTGCAATCCAGCTCATCTCACGCTCACCAGACCCATAATCAGGAGCAGGAACGTCGATACCAGGACCAATAAAGTTCTTCTTAATTAATTCTGTAGTATAACGACGCGTAATCGTCTCCAGTTCAGCTACAGAATAGTTTTTTGGGTTGATGCAAATACCACCTTTTGCACCACCAAAAGGTACGTTAACAATTGCACATTTGTACGTCATCAAAGCCGCTAACGCCATCACTTCATCCTCGTTTACCATCTCACTGTAACGGATACCACCTTTAGTTGGGCTCATGTGGTGTGAGTGTTCTACACGCCAGGCGTCGATAACCTCAAAACCATTTCCCCTACGGATCGGAAACTGAAAACGGTACACACTGTTACAAGCTTTAATCTGATTTAATAAACCTTCTGGATGGGAGGTAAATTTTGCGGCACTGTCAAAATTACTGCATACGTCTGCAAAAAATTTTGTCTCATTTGCTGTATTAGCCATTATTTGTTTTTTATGAATTTGAAATAAGTTCTTATTCGTTATGGGTGCAAAATTGCAGTAAAAAAAACGATTAATGCAAATGCAGAATCACTTAGTGTAAGTGACACACTACCCATGAAAAGGCCTAAAAACAGGGATTAAACGATTTAAAATTAGTTTTTGTCCGAGGATTTTTTTTCTAACTTTTTTAATCTTTTTTCTATGGAGAATAGAAAGAAAAGTAAGCCTAGTAAAATTAACACAATACAGGCTACCACCACATATATTTTACCTGATGCATATAGGCTGTCAGAAATTGTTGAACCCTGATCTTGCGCAAACAATTGCACCGCGATCATTGACATCAAAAAGGTAACTAAAATCTTCTTCATAGCTATATTGTATTGTTTTTTTCTAATTTGCGAATCCTGAAACGTACGGTGTAAATCCAACATCCGATCAATATCCAGCCAAGACACGCGGGATAAAACACCATCCTCATTCTGCTGTCAAGATCATAGGCATTAAAACCAGGATTACCGCCATTTCCAGGATGTAAAGAATCAGCAAGACGTGGCAATACAAAAAGTAAAACCACCATTATCGGAAATGCGAATATGTTATATATTGCTGAAATCTTAGCTCTTTTTTGTTCTTCATCAATGGCATTACGCAACACCAAATAGGCAAAGTACAGCAAAAGTGCGATGGCCGCAAAGTTCTGCTTCACATCAAAGCTCCATGCCTGTCCCCATGTAAACCTCGCCCAGATCGCACCTGTAACGATACCCAGTATACCGTAGATTACGCCAACATTGATGCTCTCGACGGCTTTAATATCATGTTCCGGGTCATTGCTGCTTAAATACTTAATGCTATAAAAAACTGATATACTGAACAATACAATCATCCCAAACCACATCGGCACATGAAAATACAGATTTCTGATACTTTCATGCAAAATAGGCAGGGCAGGCACGGTCGATAAAAAACCCCATATTGTCGAATAAACAACCAATACTGCACCCAATATTTTCCACCAGTTTTTATACATTATATCAATTTTTTAATCGCGCCAAAGGTAAGGAAATAACAACAAACTCACCGCTCCTACCAGTACATTAATCACTAAAAGCAGTCCAATCTCATCCAGGCTCACACTTCTGTCAAGCCCGTCAATCGCATTTTTTGTCAATTTAATCAAGACTATCAACACCGGTATAATCACCGGAAAGCTCAATATAGCCATGAGCATCCCACCATTTCCAGCCTTTGAAGCTATGGCCGAAATCATCGTAAATATGGTAGAAAAGCTTAAACTTCCTAAAATAGTGGCGACAATATACAATCCCAGGTCCTGTGGCACATAATCAAATACCACAATGTAAAAAAACAAAGCGATTAAGGTCAGCACCTCCATCAGCAGGATATTGTAAAGCGTTTTTGAAATGATCAGCGCAAGCGGACTCGCTATCGTATAAATGTAGATCTGCCTGCCCCTGCTTTCCTGTAAAAAGCTCTTGGCAACAGCATTCAAAGAAGCAAACAACATAATGATCCAGAACAGGGCATTCCAGGTCACAGGATGAGACAGCCCGACAAAAGATAAAAAGCAGACAAAGATGGTTGATACCACGTAAAGGAGCACACCGTTTAAAGCATACTTAGACCTCCACTCCAGCACCAATTCCTTTTTAACTAAATATTTTACCTGTTTAATCAGCTGCATTCCGAGGCAAATATAATTTAAATCAGATATTTTTATTATACACCACACAGTTATCATTCAAAATATCAATAATATTGTATTGTGATGATGAATGAATACTGCACAATTATAGAAAGTCCTGTTGGACCGGTCCGCATTTTCGCTGATGATCAGTTCATTACCAAGATCACTTTTAAAGAGAGCGATACCACAGATCTTATTGAAAACCAACACAGCAAACTCGCTGCCCACCAATTGCAGGACTATTTTGCCGGCAAACTTCAAACGTTTAGCTTACCGCTGGCACAACCGGGAACAGAGTTTCAGCAAAACGTATGGGATAACCTGATAAAGATAAATTACGCATCCACCATATCTTATCTGCAGTTTTCAAAACAAATGAATAATCCACTGGCAATCAGAGCGATCGCAGCCGCAAACGGAAAGAACAACCTTGCCATTGTTGTTCCTTGTCACCGCGTAATCGGAAGCAATGGAAAACTCGTAGGTTATGCTGGGGGTTTATGGAGAAAACAATGGCTTCTGGAACATGAAAGAGCCATAAGCGGAAAAGGACAAACTACCTTAATTTTCTAAAAAATGAATGAATATCTCGATATCGTCCTGAGGAGCCTTGCCGTATATAGCTTTATGCTGGTTGCAATTCGCCTTACAGGGAAAAAAGAATTGTCTCAGCTAAATACCACCGATGTGGTGCTGATCCTGCTGATCAGTAATGCCGTGCAAAACGCAATGGTAGGTACAAATTCCTCTCTATCAGGCGGTTTAATTGCTGCTGCCGTATTGTTTGCGCTAAACTTTGCCTTAAAAAAGCTCATGTACAAAAGCAAAAAGGTAAGGGATCTCATTTCTCAACACCCGGAGATTCTCATTCACAATGGAAAACTAAACTTTGATGCACTGAGCAAACTGGACATCACCAACGAAGAACTTGAGGAGGCCATGAGAGAGCATGGGATAGAAAAATATAAGGATGTAAAACTTGCCATTTTAGAAGTTGATGGCAACATCAGCATCATCAGTGGAGATGAACACCTAAAACAATCACAATACAAAAGGAGACGCAAACACAAATCACTTGGCGACCTGAATTAGCGTCTCCCTAAAATAATTTAATTGACCCTGATTACCTTTGGTTTTCTGACAGTGATCAGAATAAAGGCACCAGCTGCTATCACATACCATCCCCATTTGTACTTTACCAGTCCTGCCGCCAGGTTTACCAGCTTTTTAAAATGAAGAAAGCTAAATGAATCATGTGCTTTGAAATAAATACCGGCAAGGGTAATTAACACCAGTGCTACCGCTCCCCATCCCGCAAAACGGATCAAACCGAGTTTTTGCGCAAAAGAACCGATCAATCCAAGTACTACCATCACATAAAATGCTATCGCGAGTCTTTGGTCAATATCAAAGTAATTCCAATTGCCTATAATAGGAACATGCATCAACGGGCACATGCCGCCTGCAGCCATAATTACTGAACCAATAATACCTTGTGTTCTCATGTGATTAGCCCTGTGTGTTGATTCCCATCTTATCAGCAAAATGCGCACAGTAGTCACGAAGATCTTCTACAATCAATGTTTCACCAGTAGCTTTCAGGAAACTATCTCCCATGGTTTGCAAAGTCTCATAAAAGAACCTTTTCATTTCATCCACAGGCATATCTTTCGTCCAAAGATCAATACGCATAGAGTTTTTATAATTATGATCCCATAATGCGAGCATCATAGACTTAACCGGAACCTTTTCCTGAGTTTCAGCATCCGTAGATTCCCAAAGGATATTTTCAGGTACGTTTTTTTCGTCTAGTTCTACTGTGATTTTAATTTCTGCTTGTTTCATTAAATTATACGCTAGCTTTTATAATAAATATTAAAATGATGATGAAAGCGATCAATACGCCCTCAATGATCCACAGCTTTTTAAGGCTTGGAATAAATTTCCTGAAAATAAGATCGGAGACAAAAGCAATAACAGCTACCAAAAAAGAGAAAAATGCCAATATCCCCGATACATCCACATGTTCAGGTGGCTTCCTGTACCATAAATACAGCACAGCAGTTACCAGGGCAAGAGCCGAAACGATGTTTAATGGGGTCAGTTTTACTTTCAACTATTTACTCTTTTTAAATTTCTTTTTCTTCCAGGCAGGCTGCTTGTTCGTTTTGTTTCTCGCTGCCGCAGCTATTGCAGCTGCATGTTTTTTCTCGTGAAAGGCTCCTTTAAAATCCGGATCTTCTTTACGTTTCTGATCATCTATAGCACGCGCTATTGCTTGTTTCTCTTCGTAAGGGGTTTCATCCACGAATACTTCTGCCGGCAAAGGTACAACAGGAATTTCCTGTCTGATGAGTTTTTGTATTTTCTCAATGTAATATTTTTCGCCCGGCGTGCAGAAAGTCAGTGCATCTCCGGTAGCATAAGCCCTACCTGTACGACCAATCCTGTGCACGTAATCTTCAATGATAATCGGCACATCAAAGTTGATCACATGACTTACATCCGTCACATCGATACCCCTTGCAGCCACATCAGTAGCCACCAGCACCCTGATGTTGCCTTCTTTAAAGCTATTTATTGAATTGATACGCGTATTCTGGCCTTTGTTCGCGTGAATCACCCTCACCGCATCAGCACCAAACCTGCGTTCAATAAAACTAAAGATGTTGTCCGCAACAGTCTTCGTCTTGCAGAAAATGATTAGCCTTTTAAAGGCTTCTACATCTTTCATCAGATGTTGAAGCAAATTGATCTTGGTTTTAAAGTTCGGCACCTCATACATACCCTGAGTAACTGTTTGTGCCGGCGTAGCTTGCTCTCCTACTTCAATAATCGTAGGGTGCTTCAGGAAATCACCAGCTATCTTTTGAACCAGATCACTCATGGTTGCCGAAAACAACAGGTTTTGTCTTCTCCGGGGAACGATCTCCAATATCCTGTGGATGGAGCCAATAAATCCCATATCCATCATTTTATCCGCCTCATCCAGCACCAAAAACTTTAAATATTGTGTATTGATGTGTCCGGCAAGATAGATATCTAAAAATCTACCCGGAGTAGCTACAATAATATCTACACCTGCATTGATCTGTTCTATCTGTGTTTTAGGCCCCAATCCTCCGTATACAACCACTGTACGCAGATCCGTATACTTTGAAAACAGCTTCACATGCTCCGTAATCTGCATCGCCAGCTCTCTGGTCGGAGCCAGGATTAATGCCCTGGCAGAATCTCCCTGAGCATATTTCAATTGCATCAAAATAGGCAGCACATAGGCTGCTGTTTTCCCTGTCCCCGTTTCCGCTATACCAAAAAGATCTTGTCCTGACAAAACTGGTCCTATTGCTTTTTCTTGTATCGGGGTAGCTTCCGTGAATCCGGCGTCTTCTACCGCGTTTAAGATTTGCCGGTTAAGGTTGAACTCTTCAAATTTTTTGGCCATTTTGCAAAAATAGTCAAAATATATTTAGCGGGGTTTTAAATTAAAAACCTTCATCCGGACCGTTTGGGCTCCAGCCCGGTTATCATCAACATTTCGTCATCTCCACGATAGTAGAGATCTCTTGAACTATGTCTGAACAAGAGATCTCTCCCTTAGGGTCGAGATGACGACAGCGACAAAATACAAACGCAGCTAAAACTGTTTGAAACCAGCCCAACGATCATTTATTTTTTCTAATTTTGCCAACATGAACACCATTCTGATAAAAGCTGCTTCAATTGTAAATGAAGGCCAAATAGTGATAGCCGATGTCCTCATTAAAGATGGATTTATAGAGAAAATCGCTCCTAATATCAATCAACCCGCTGATCAGGAAATCAATGCAGAGGGCTTACATCTTTTTCCCGGCATGATCGATGATCAGGTACATTTCAGAGAACCTGGTCTGACACACAAAGCAGATATTTTTTCAGAAAGCATGGCAGCTGTAGCCGGAGGCATCACTTCTTTCATGGAAATGCCCAATACAGTACCCAATACCCTGACTCAGGAGTTACTCAACGATAAATACAAAATCGCATCTGAGGTATCCCTGGCAAATTATTCGTTCTTCATGGGTGCATCTAATGACAACCTGGAAGAAGTACTAAAAACAGATCCTTCCAACGTATGCGGAATAAAGGTATTCATGGGTTCATCAACGGGGAATATGCTGGTCGACAATGAAAAGGTATTGGAAAATATCTTCAAAGAAGCACCCATGCTGGTAGCCACTCATTGTGAAGACGAACAAACCATACGTGCTAACATGGCATTGTATAAAGAAAAATACGGTGATAATATTACCATTGATATGCATCCGCTCATTCGTAGTGCCGAAGCCTGTTATAAATCATCATCTATGGCGGTGGAACTGGCAAAAAAATACAATACCAGACTACACATACTCCATATATCTACAGCTCGTGAGGTTGCACTTTTTGACAATGCAACACTTCTTAAAGATAAGAGAATTACTGCTGAAGCTTGCGTACATCACCTTTGGTTTGATGATCAGGACTATGCGACCAAAGGCAACTGGATCAAGTGGAACCCTGCGGTAAAAACTGCGGATGATCGCTCAGGTATTTTAAAAGGTGTGCTTGATGGCCATATTGACATCATCGCAACAGATCACGCACCGCACACCATTGAGGAAAAAGAACAGCCTTACCTGCAGGCGCCTTCAGGTGGCCCACTAGTGCAACATGCACTATCCGCACTGCTCGAAATGTACCATCAGAATAAAATCTCTCTTGAGCAGATCGCTGAAAAAACAGCACACAACGTAGCTACATGTTTCAACATAGACAAAAGAGGGTTTATCCGTGAAGGGTATTGGGCCGACCTGGTATTGGTGAACTTAAATGATCCTGTGAAAGTAACCCGTGCAAATATCCTCTATAAATGTGGTTGGTCTCCTTTTGAAGGCCAAACCTTTAAGTCTGAGATCACACATACTTTTATATCTGGCAACCTCGCTTATCAAAAGGGCAAATTCATGACCAACGAAATAGGTAAAAGATTAGCCTTCAATAGGTAATGAGTACTTCAAACCTGCAATTGAAACGATTTGTAATCCTGACATTACTTTCAATAATCATTTTTATTGCAGGTTTTAATGCTAACTTCATAGAAAGTGTGTATTCTGAAGGCCTGTATAATTTTACTTCAGTCATTCAGCGCTCCATCAGCACGTTAATCCCCTTCGCCCTGGGCGATTTTTTATACCTGCTGCTTATTTTTTTCACATTAAGAAGCTTTTACCTTTTTTACAAAAAAATAAAAGCCAAAACATTGACAAAAGATGACAGGATCAAAATACCCCTTCAAGCAGTTAACTTCTTGTTGATCTTATATTTAGTATTCAAAATACTCTGGGGACTCAATTATTCCAGACCTTCAGTTTCAAAACAACTAAACATTCGCGACGATAAATACACCACTGCCCAACTTGTATCTTTAGGAGAGTTCTTCATCGAAAAACTCAATGAACTGGATTCAGTAAAAAAAACAAGGTTCGACATTGGTCAATTGCAGACCATTGCTAAGAAGGGTTACGATAAAATGGCCCAATCTAATACACTTTTCAGGTATCGCGTTCCCGCCCTTAAGCCTGTATTGAATAGCTGGATCATCACCAAAATAGGAATTGAAGGTTATTACAGCCCACTTTCAGGTGAGGCCAATGTAAATATGAGACTACCTGCTGTTGCCCTGCCTTTTGTAACCTGTCATGAAATTGCCCACCAGCTTGGCATTGCAAGAGAAGATGAAGCAAACCTGGTCGGTTATCTCGTAGCCAGCCATAGCGATAATGCCTATTTTCGTTATTCAGCAGCCTATGCCATGCTAAAAAGCATACTCTATGAGATTAGGATAAAATCTCCGGAAGACTACGAAAGCCTATACAAAACCATACATTCATCTACCCTGCAAAACTTCAAAAATGACCGCAATTTCTGGCGTAGGTATAATAACGAGATGTTCGGCTATCTTGATGTAGCGTTTGACAGGTTTCTAAAGTTGAACAATCAAAGAAAAGGCACGGACAGTTACCAGGATATTGTACTTTGGTTGTACAATTACCACAAAGATGACTTAACGAATAAATAAAAGGTCAGAAAACATTCCTAAATTTGCCCCACTATGGCAAAAATATCCATTAACCTGGCAACAGGTTCATTACAGCAGGAAGAAATTATTGTAGGTATTGATTTAGGAACTACAAATAGTCTTGTCGCATTTATCAATCCTGATAAAAACCCACAAGTGATAAATGATACAGGTAAAGGCCTGCTCGTTCCATCTGTAGTACATTTCAATGCACAAGGTGATGCCCTTGTTGGAAATGAAGCCAAAGAATTTTTAATTACTGACCCTGCAAACACTATTTTTTCAGTAAAAAGATTGCTTGGACGGTCTTATAAAGATGTCGCTGCGCATCAGGATACTTTCTCTTATAAAATAATTGATGACGAAAACGACTCACTGGTAAAGATCAAAGCCGGTGATAAATTTTACACCCCAATTGAACTCTCTGCACAGATTTTAAAAGAGTTAAAAGCCCGTGCAGAACATGCACTTAAAACCCCGGTAAACCGGGCTGTGATTACAGTGCCAGCCTATTTCAACGACAGTCAACGCCAGGCGACCAGAGACGCAGG
The DNA here is from genome assembly GCF_032678645.1 of Pedobacter frigoris. GTDB lineage: Bacteria > Bacteroidota > Bacteroidia > Sphingobacteriales > Sphingobacteriaceae > Pedobacter > Pedobacter frigoris_A. Next base: position 551,570 of record NZ_JAVTSP010000003.1, on the reverse strand, counting down.
TAAACTTGCAGGCCTGGATGTATTGCGCATTGTAAACGAACCCACTGCAGCAAGTTTGGCTTACGGCCTTGGCCTCGACCCTACCCAACAAAAAACAATAGCGGTGTATGATTTAGGTGGTGGTACTTTTGATGTCTCTATCTTATCCATTCAAAACGGAATATTTGAAGTACTGTCTACCAATGGAAACACCTTCCTTGGCGGAGACGATTTTGACCGCGCTATTGTTCATTACTGGATCGAGAAAAATAACCTCAATAAGGAAGAACTTGCTGCCAATTCCAGTTTAATGCAATCATTGAGGTTAAAAGCTGAAGAAGCAAAGAAAGCATTAAGCACACAAAACTTATACAACGAAAAACTCGCTTTTAGCGGTCATAATGAAGCCAAATCAGCAGAGATCTGGTGTACCATAGATAAGCAGACCTTTCAGGAGCTCATCGCATCAAAGGTTACAGAAACAATAGCATCATGCCAACAAGCACTCAGCGATGCCAAACTTACTGTTGACCAGATTGACGAAGTGGTGTTAGTCGGGGGCTCTACGAGGACTCCATTTGTCAAACAGCAGGTTGCATCATTTTTCAACCGTCAGCCGCATGATCAGATCAATCCTGATGAGGTAGTTGCTCTTGGTGCCGCCATTCAGGCCGATATACTGGCGGGCAACCGTTCTGACATTCTTTTATTAGATGTAACACCCCTCTCTCTCGGAATCGAAACAATGGGTGGGCTAATGGATGTGATCATTCCAAGAAATGCAAAAGTGCCTACAAAAGCAGGCAGACAATATACTACTTCGCTGGATGGACAAGTCAACATGAAGATTTCCGTTTTCCAGGGTGAAAGGGATCTTGTAAGCGAAAACCGGAAGTTAGCAGAATTTGACCTGAAGGGCATCCCTGCAATGCCTGCCGGTCTTCCAAAAGTAGACATCAATTTCATGCTGAACGCAGATGGAATACTGACAGTTCAGGCTATAGAACTGAGATCCGGTGTGAAACAGGAAATAGACATCACTCCCAGTTACGGGCTTACTGATGAAACTGTAGAAAAGATGCTGATCGACAGCATCACTCATGCAAAGAGTGATGTAGCACAAAGAATGCTCATTGAGGCCAGAAGCGAAGGTGAGCAATTGGTATATACCGCCGAAAGGTTTATAGAAAAACATGGATCATTCCTAACAGAAGAGGAGATCAGCGATACCAAAACTTACATCGAGGCACTTAAACAAGCGTTAGCCAAAGCCGAAAAAGATGAAATCCTGAAAAAGGCTGACGAACTCAATGAATTTACCCGTCCTTTTGCCGAAAGAGTAATGGATGTGGCTGTCTCTTCTGCTATGAAAGGAAAAAGTATAGATAAATAAACACTCAATACTTTCTTTTATCGAATTTAGCGGATGAAACAACTGGTTTTATCCGCTTTTTTAATTCTTGCCCTTATCCTATTTGGATCCTGGGGCTTTTTTGCCCATATGAAAATCAACCGCTTTGCGGTATTTACCCTGCCCAACGGGATAAACAGGTTCTATAAGGCAAATATCAAATACCTTTCTGAACATGCCGTCGATCCTGATAAAAGAAGGTATGCAGATACAGCTGAGGCTCCGAGGCATTACCTGGATGTAGAACTTTATGAAAAAAACATCGATAGCATCCCGCGGAAATGGGAAGATGCGGTCAAAAGGTACGGACTAACCACGTTGAATGAGAATGGAATTCTCCCATGGCAAATCCAGGTCAGCTATTATAAGCTGGTAAACGCATTTAAAACCAGAGATTCCGTTAAAATACTTGTCTATTCAGCCTATCTCGGGCACTATATTGCCGATGCGCATGTTCCCCTGCACACCACCAAGAATCACAATGGACAACTGACGGGCCAGACTGGTATTCATGCCTTTTGGGAAAGCAGGTTACCGGAACTATTTCACGGAAATTACAATTACATGGTTGGTAAAGCCAGATATATCGAGAATCCGCTAAAAGAGGCCTGGAGAATCATTACACATACGCACAGTCTTGTAGATTCTGTACTTCAATGCGAAGCCTTGCTAAGCGACAATTTTCCGAGCTACAGGAAATATAGCTTTTCAGAAAGAAATGCCACAGTTACCAAACAATACAGTAAAGAGTATGCCACAGCATACCAGCAACTGTTAAACAACATGGTAGAACGCCAAATGAAAGCCTCTATCCTTGCTATTGGTTCATTCTGGTACGCTGCCTGGATCGATGCAGGTCAGCCCGATCTGCAGCATTTCAAAAAGAATAGCGCTGAACCTGAGGATAAAAAAACTGAACAGCTTTATCAAAAAGAAACTATTATAGGAAGAGAAAACTAAGCTTCTGTTTCTTCCTGTACAGGTGTTTCCTGAACTGCCTTTTTCTTGTTCATTCTGGATTTTACTGCTGCAAATATAGCCGGGAAGAATGTCACGACAGCAATTACAACGATTACAAGGTCGAAGTTCTTTTTAACTATCGGAATTTGTCCAAGCAGATAACCAGCCAGCAACAAACTTGCAATCCATGCTACTCCACCAATGACATTAAAAAGAGTAAACCTGCCAAAAGGCATTTTCGCAATCCCCGCAACAAAGGGTGCAATGGTTCTGAAAATAGGCAGAAAACGGCTAAATATAATTGCCTTACCACCATGCTTTTCAAAAAACATATGTGACTGGTTATAATATTCGAGTTTGAGTATCTTATTGCTCTCTTTGAATACCTTCACCCCAAAAAAACTACCCAGCTTATAATTCAGGGAATTCCCCAGTATTGCCGCAGCGATCAGCAACATCATCATTACCCAGATACTCAAACCGGTGTTTCCTCCGGCAATTAAAGCACCCATGGCAAACAACAAGGAGTCACCTGGTAAAAAAGGCGTAACTACAAAACCTGTTTCCGCAAAAATGATAAGGAAGAGAATGGCATAAGTCCAATTGCGATAATCTCTGATGATTTCCTCCAGATGCTTGTCGATATGCAAAAGGAAGTCTACTAAAAACGAAAAAAATTCCAAGTCCTATAAATTAAGCCCAAAAATAAAAATATCATGGCAATAACCATGATATTTTTAACCTTTAGAATGTCATATTAATTTTCTAAAATTACGTGACCATTTAATTCTGTAGCTGATGAACCATCAAACCAGATGGTATAAATTTTACCAGCCACAAAACCTGGATCTATATCTCCTGTAGTAACACCAGTAGCAGCAAGCGCTAACTTAGCTCCGGGATCAACCGCAAAGTAATTAGAACTAGCCCCGAATCCTACTCCTGTAACTAATGATGCGCCACCTACTACGGATACAGCAATTGAATTGTTCAAATAACTGTTCAAATGGAGAAATCTCACTTTAGCTTTGCCCGTTGCAGGAGCTGTAGCGTCAATAGAAACCGGCCCTGCTACTATTTCTCCAGGAACGGTAACAGTAGATTTATCCCTGAACATGAATACGTGGAAATTTGCGCCAATTGGTACATTTAAAGCAGTCCCTGTAGTTCCTGTAGCAGCGCCTTCATTTGCAAATACAAACTGATTGGTTCCCGAAGTTATGGTAAATGAACTTGTAGCACCACCATAAACAAGCGGAACAGCACTTTTCTTAGTTCCATTTACATACACATCCTGCGCGCTTGATCCTTGTACAGCATTTACAAACCTTACAGATGCTTCGCCAGTTGGCTCCGGTTTTGGTTCTTTAACACACGATGTCAAAAGAACGACCAGGCTCAGGCAGGACATCAACAGCGCTGTCCCTGCCTTCTTCGATAAGAAATATGAATTTTTCATAACAATAATATTTTGATGATTAGATATTTACACGCTAAAACAACAATGGCTCGGTCAAAAACCAAGCCACTCCGTATCAGTTGTAATGAATTAATTATAATTATTTAACATTACCGGCATTACCAGCATTAAAACGTCCTCATTCTCATTATTAGTCTGAGGAATTAATAACCCTGCACGGTTAGGAGTAGAAAGTTCTAATGTAACTTCCTCACCACTCAGATTACTCAGCATTTCAATTAAAAAGCGGGCATTAAATCCGATCTCCAAATCTTCACCTTCATACTGGCAGCTCAGACGCTCATGCGCTTCATTTGCAAAATCCAGATCTTCAGAAGAGATATTCAGTTCGCTACCGTTGATTTTTAAACGTACCTGATGTGTAGTTTTATTAGCAAAAATCACTACCCTTCTCAAGGTATTTAAAAACAATGCCCTGTCGATCACCAATTTATTCGGATTATTTGCAGGAATAACTGCTTCATAATCAGGGTAACGCTCATCGATCAAACGACAAACCAAATTGATATTCTCGAATTTAAAGAAGGCACTGGTTGCGTTATAGTCAACCGATACATTCACGTCTGTTGAAGGCAAAGCTGCTTTCAATAAAGTCAATGCTTTTTTAGGAAGGATAAAAGAAGATGTTTTATCTGCTTTACTATCCATACGTCTGTACCTTACCAATTTGTGGGCATCAGTAGCTACAAAGGTAATGTGCTGCTCAGACAATTGACAAAACACACCTGTCATCGCCGGACGAAGCTCATCATTACTCACGGCAAATATCGTTTTGGTAATTGCTTCAGTCAGTACTGATGCAGGCAGGTTTACAGATGAAGCATTTTCAACCACCGGGATCTTTGGAAAATCATCTCCGTTTTCACCACTCAGTTTATACTTACCATCACCCGCGCTGATCTCAATTGAGAAAGTGCTGTCATCAATATTAAAAGAGATTGGCTGATCCGGAAGTGTTTTTAAAGTATCTAATAATATTCTTGCAGGCACAGCTACTTTTCCGCCTTCTTTAGATTCAACAGCCAAAGATGTAGTCATGCTGGTTTGCAAATCTGTAGCAGATATGGTCAAACTTCCATCTTTAATTTCAAAAAGGAAGTTTTCAAGTATAGGCAAAACAGTACTGCTGCTTGATGCACCATTTACCGTTTGCAAATGTTTTAATAACGTTGATGTGGATACAATAAATCTCATAGTATGATCTAGTCAGTTCTCAAAAATATAAAAATTACCTCGCATACTTACGCTTGCGGTAATAATGTTGAAAAATTGCGAATGATATTAACAATAGCAATGGAAAAGCCACATTTATCGCCTGCCATTTCAACTTTTCAGTACGCAATAAGGCCTTATCCAATAACCTGATCTTAACCTCTTTATTGCGTAAAGAGATTAAATTCTCATCATTGGTCATGTAATCTGCAATATTTAATAACAATGCCTTATTCCCGTAGTTTGTTTGTGTATACCTGTCAAAACCCAGGGGAAAAACTGAGCCATCCTTAGCGCTGACCTGATTTTTAAACACATCTCCATCTCCGATAACAACCATCTTTGCAGACTTACTTTCAGCGGGCACTCCATAATCTCGGGTTATTCCCACAGGCAGCGCCCTGTTTAAAAAAACAGAAGGAAAAATCCCTTCGAGCAGTACACCGGCCGACTGTGGTACACTTGCATAGTCCTTTGGATTTGGCTGCTCTGCTACCATTTGAAGCGAAAGCAATTTTGGTGTATTAAAAACTTTATTAAAGGCCGAGGTATGCAAAATCACCGTTTTCCGGATACCCCGCACAGCTATCGTATCTACCGTACTCAAAAATTCAGTCCTGATCCCGTCAATATTCTTCACCAGGTTATTTGACGTATCCGGCATGAGCAATGGATAATATACCCAGGGAGCCATCTGAATCTGCTGCTGACTACCCATACTCAAAGGGATTTCAGCACAGTTCGCATCTGCAACCAAGTTATAATTCACTCTCGCGCCATACATGAACAACATATCATCAAGATTTAGCTTCCTGTTGAAAGCCAGTTGCTCTCCCGAACGTCCCATACTGTCAAGGTCGGCGCCCACCTGATCTATACACCAGACCACACTTCCTCCCTTCATCACAAAATAATTGATCTTGTATTTTTCAGCTTCGGTAAATTCCTTTTGAGGCTTTGCGATCACCAGCATTTTCAGTTTATCCAGTCCATCTTTATCGATCAGGTTCAGGTTTACCCTGCCTACCTCGTAACTTTCAGACAAGCTTTTTATCGCATCATCTACCTGCAAATCAGACAATTCTCCATTACCTTCTGTAAACCCGATCCGAGGGTATACTCCGCTCAGCACTTTCTGTATTGCCGAGGTAAATATGTATTCCAGATTCTGTATGGAGTTATTAATGTGTTCTTCATAATTACCTGAAGCATCCAGGTTCTGCAGCAACTTTACCGGCATTCCATTCCCGTTACCTTCTACCATGGCCATCGGAAAAATGGTCTTCTGAGCAAAACCATTGTCATTTTTAATATTCAGGGTAGTTGGCTCTATTCCGGCTTCATACAACTGCTTCACTACTGTATCCTGTTCTGCCCCGGCTGACAAGCCAGACAGAGGGTCAACAAATATGATCTTAAGATCTGCACCTGAATAAGCTTTATAATCTGCCAGCAAATCCTTAGCCGCATTACGCAACCGTTTAAAAGCAGCAGGTAAATCACCATCCAGATATACCCTGATGGTTACAGGTTTGGAAATTCCTTTTAAGATCGATCTTGATTTTTCTGTTAATGTAAAGCGCTTTTCTTTTGTAAAATCAATTCTGGTATAAAAATACTGGCTCAGAACATTCAAACAAATCAAAGCAGCAACAAAAATTAAAATACCGGAAATCCGCTTAGAGCCTACCATTTTCTACCTCCTATCACCAGTCTTGTCAGTCCTAAAAAAAACAACATAAAAGTAATGAAATACACCAGGTCTCTGCTATCCAGTACACCCCTGCTGATCGACTGATAGTGTTCATTTACACTCAAATTGAGCAGTATACTTTCAAAATATTGAAGGCTGAAGACTTGACTCATTGCATCGAACCCATTGTAGGTGATGAAACAAATAAATACGGAAACAGCAAAAGCCACGACCTGATTTTTTGTGATCGAAGAGGCAAAGATGCCAATTGAAACAAAAGCTGCTCCCAGCAGTAATAAGCCCAGATAGGAACCTACCGCAGCACCACTATCAATATTGCCTTCGGGAAATCCCAGCTTATAAACTGAATAATAGTAAATCAATGTGGGTACCAGCGCAAAAACAATCAGCGCAAAACAGGCGAAATATTTACCAAGTATAATCTGCCAGTCGGTCAACGGCCGTGTAGCCAGCAAAACATAGGTACCTTCTCTGCGTTCTTCTGCAAATGAACGCATGGTAATGGCAGGAATAAGAAACATGAAAAGGAACGGCGCCAGACTAAAAAAACCATTTAACTCCGCATACCCATATTCGAGAATGGAAGTATCAGGAAAAAACCAAAGCAACAAACCAGTAGCCATCAAAAAGACACCAATGGTAATATACGCCATCAGCGAGTTGAGCAAGCTAAATAATTCCCGTTTAAAAACTGCGTACATGCATTCTGATTAATGATGCCGAAGTTAGAAAAATTGCTTCATTCTACAACAAACCCATACCTAAATACTGTATTAATCCATGAAACCCAAAAAAAGCCGTTCATTTAAGTATCATTATTCTGATACAAAATCATCATTTAAGTTATTTTAACGGCACAACCTAATGCCGTAATTTTGTCCCGTATTCAAAGAAATACAACAGAACAAATTTTATACAGATGAAAAAGATTTTTGTAATCAATGGAGGTCAGGTTTTTGGACATTCCGGCGGAAAATTCAATAAGACTTTATTAGATACTACAGTAGGTTACTTTACAGGAAAAGAAGAATTCGACATCCGCGCTACGGATGTAAATGACGAATATGATCCTAAGCAGGAAGTAGAAAACTACAAATGGGCAGATGTGATCATATACCATACCCCGATATGGTGGTTCCAGTTGCCGCATGGATTTAAACAGTACATCGATGTCGTATTTACCGAAGGTCACGAAAACGGGATCTACAAAAGCGATGGCCGGTCGGCAGCAAATCCGCAAATAAATTATGGCACAGGCGGTATGCTGCATGGCAAACAATACTTGCTTACAACCTCATGGAATGCACCGTCAACAGCCTTTACCCTACCCGGAGAGTTTTTCAATGAAAAAAGTGTAGATGAAGGGCCTCTGTTTGGCTTCCACAGGATGAACGCTTTTACCGGGATGGAACCCCTTCAGAGTATCCATTTTCATGATGTCGAAAAAAACGCGGATATCCCTACAGACCTCAAACGCTATAAAGCGCATTTAGACAAGTTGTTTGTTAAAAATTAAAGAAGAAATTCCCTTAAAATGAAAAAGGCTTCCTAAATGGAAGCCTTTTTCATTATCAGAGGTAGATAATTATAAACCGATGTTATAAGCTAATCTTAAACCGATGAAACCACTGGTATTAGAATTTGCCGACCAGGCTTCATAACGTGCGCCCAATTCAACAGATCCTTTATCAGCTACAGCAAAGTCAACACCAATACCTGGTGAATAAACGAATGCAGTAGTGCTACCGCTTTTAGTACCAAATGCAGCACCTAATTCAGCAGCACCAAAAAAGTTCTCGCCGAAATAATATCTTGCACCAGCTTTAACCGGAATAGATCCCCAATTTACTTTTCCAACAAGAGGTAGGTCTTTTGACTGAAAGTTAGTATAACCAGCACTACCAGTTACCAATAAATTTGCAGCAACAGGGTGCTGATACTGTAAAGAACCTCCGTAACCGAAATCATAAGCGTCACCAAAATCTCCCATTGGGAAAGCGAATTCAGCACCTACACTTAATTTAGGAGCTTTAGTTTGTGCATTTACACTAGAAAATGCAAATAAACCTGCAACTGCTGTTAGTAGTAATAATTTTTTCATGTTATTATTATTTAATTTGATTTATGGCTTAGATGCAAAAATGCTGCCAATCGTTACAAACTTCCCGAAAGAAAATTCTAAAAAGTGTAACCCAATCCTTAGTCTTTACTTTTATACCTCTTACTGAAAGGGTTATATTCTTCTCTTTAATTTCATTGGCTAGACTATTGACAAAAACTTGGGTTTTTCCTGCTTGAGCAAGACAATAGCAAGAGAGGAGCAAGAGAAAAGCAAGACAAAAGCAAGAGAAAATAGCAGCTCAACTGCTATGATGTCTTATCCGTATACAGCTATACAGGGAATGATTTTATTTTGCACTGCGAATACACAATGATCAAGCAGTGAGCTTCCTGAATATTTCTTCTAATGATTGAAGCTGATGTGTTTCCTTGAGTTCGGCGACAGTAGCGTTCGCTACAATCTGCCCTTTATTGATGATGATCACTACATCGCATATTGCCTCCACTTCCTGCATGATATGCGTGGAAAGTATAACCGTCTTATTCCTGCCCAGTTTCTTGATCAGTTCCCTGATGTCGGTAAGCTGATTGGGATCAAGACCTGAAGTTGGCTCATCCAGGATCAGCACCTCGGGATCGTGGATGATTGCCTGTGCAAGGCCAACACGCTGTTTGTAGCCTTTAGACAACATCTGGATTTTTTTGTGTTGTTCAGCAGACAGTCCGACCAACTCGATCGTATCCTGCACTTTTTTGCTGACGTCTTTTAGTCCGTAAGTACTGGCTACAAAAGTCAGAAATTCCTTCACATACATGTCGGCATACAATGGTGTATGTTCCGGCAGATATCCAAGTACACGTTTTACTTCGATACTTTGAGATTGTGTATCATATCCGCAGAGCTGAGCCGAGCCCGAACTGGGCTGCAGGTAACCGGTGAGCATTTTCATGGTGGTAGACTTACCCGCGCCATTCGGGCCCAGAAATCCAAGTATCTTACCCGGACCGGCCTCAAAACTGATCGCATCAACAGCCTTTTGCTTGTCGTAATATTTACTTAAATGTTGTACCTTAATGCTCAATTGAATTAAATTTTACGTTTGCTGATGAGATCTCCTTCAAAAGTAGAAAAATCACGCTTGCATTCATGAAAACCATTAAAATATTTTATCTAAGTTTGCACCATTATGGCTAAAAACACTAACGACGAGCAATTTAAAAATGTAATATCACATGCAAAGGAATACGGTTTTGTATTTCAGAGCAGCGAAATATATGATGGACTAAGTGCTGTATACGATTACGGGCAGTTAGGTGCTGAATTAAAGAACAACATCAAAACTTATTGGTGGAAAGCCATGGTACAAATGCATGAAAATATTGTAGGTATTGATTCTGCAATTTTTATGCATCCAAAAATCTGGAAAGCCAGTGGCCACGTTGATGGGTTCAATGATCCGATGATCGACAATAAAGATTCTAAAAAACGCTACCGTGCCGATCAGTTACTGGAAGATAAAATAGCCCGTTATGAAAAAGACGGCAAAACTGATAAAGCTGCAAAGCTGCAAACTGATATGGATAATGCCCTTAAGGCAGAAGACCTTCAACAGTTAAAAACTCTTATAGAGGAGCATGAGATTGCCTGCCCGGTAAGCGGCACTAAAAACTGGACAGATGTACGTCAGTTCAACCTGATGTTCAGCACGCAGTTTGGCGCCATGGCCGAAGGCTCTGAAGAAGTATATTTGAGACCGGAGACTGCTCAGGGTATCTTTGTTAACTTCCTGAATGTACAGAAATCCGGAAGAATGAAAATTCCTTTTGGTATCGCACAGATTGGCAAAGCTTTCAGAAATGAAGTGATTGCACGCCAGTTCATCATGCGTATGCGTGAATTTGAACAAATGGAAATGCAATTCTTTGTGCGTCCGGGTGAGGACAAAAAATGGTTTGAATACTGGAAAGAAGCACGTCTGAACTGGCATAAAGCTTTGGGTACGCCGGCCGAAAAATACCGTTACCATGACCATGTGAAACTGGCTCATTATGCCAACGCAGCTACTGATATTGAATTTGAATTCCCATTCGGATTTAAAGAAGTAGAAGGTATCCACAGCCGTACAGATTTCGATTTGTCGCAGCACCAGGAATTTTCAGGTAAGAAAATGCAGTATTTTGATGCTGAATTGGATGAAAACGGAAAACCTTACGGAAACTATGTGCCTTACGTAATCGAGACTTCAATTGGTCTGGATCGTATGTTCCTGCTTACACTGATCAACGCTCTGGAAGAGGAAGATCTGAGTACGGAAGAAAGACAGGACAGCAGAACATTGCTTCGTTTGCACCCATGCCTTGCCCCTATCAAAGTAGCGATATTCCCGCTTACTAAAAAAGATGGCCTGCCAGAAAAAGCAAGAGAAGTCATGGATAGTCTGAAATTGGATTTCAATTGTATTTACGAAGAGAAAGATGCTATCGGCAAGCGTTACCGCAGGCAAGATGCCATCGGTACTCCGTTCTGCTTAACCATTGATCATCAGACATTAGAAGATGATACTGTAACCATCCGTCACCGCGACACGATGGAGCAGCAACGCATCGACATCAAAGATCTTTATGACCTGATCAGCAACAAAACAAGCTGGAAGACGCTATTGAGAAAAGATTAATAGTTGATCAGGAAACTTATATACACCCGTCATCTCGACGACAGGAGAGATCTCTTGAACTATACATAAACAAGAGATCTCTCACATGCGTTCGAGATGACGGGTGTGTTTAAGATAAATGCAAAATACCACTTATCACTTTTTCAAAATACGACTCAACGTATATTCCCAGTTCATCCTCGCTATATTCAATACTGATATTCCCTGCGGGCACTCTACTTCACACGCTTCTGTATTACTGCAATGCCCAAACTGCTCTTCATCCATTCTCGCGACCATAGAAAGTGCTCTTTTTCTGGATTCCATTTTTCCCTGCGGCAGTTTTGCCAGATGACTAATCTTAGCAGATGTAAATAGTGCAGCACTGGAATTTTTACAGGTAGCCACGCAAGCGCCGCAGCCGATACATGCCGCCGAATCAAATGCCGATTCTACCTGCTCAAGTGTAATCGGAATGCCATTGGCTTCCGGCGCCTGTCCAGTGTTCACTGAAACAAAACCACCCGCCATGATGATCCTATCGAAGGCCGATCTGTCTACCCTCAGGTCTCTTTTCACCGGAAATGCTTCGGCCCTGAACGGTTCAACATAAATGGTATCCCCATCTTTAAATTCACGCATGTGCAGCTGACAGGTAGTCAACTGTGCCACCGGGCCATGTGCCCTTCCATTGATCATCATGCCACACTGCCCACAGATCCCTTCCCTGCAGTCATGGTCAAACTCTACGGGTCTGTCGCCCTCCAATACCAGCTTTTCATTAAGCGTATCCATCATCTCCAAAAAGGACATGTGTGGAATCACATTATCCAGTTCATAATCAACCAGCTTACCCTGGCTTCCGGCATCAGTTTGTCTCCAGATCTTCAGAAAAATTTTCATAGGTCAATTGTATTATTTATAACTTCTAACCGTCAACTCCACATTTTCAAATTTCAAAGGTTCAGGGATCAATGTTTCTTCTTTCCCTTCACCCTGCCATTGCCAGGCAGATACAAAGCAAAATTGCTCATCGTTTCTCAGCGCTTCACCTTCCGGGGTCTGGTATTCTTCCCTGAAATGAGCCCCGCAAGATTCCTCTCTGGTCAGTGCATCCTGACACATCAGCTCTGCTACCTCCAGATAATCTCCCACTCTTCCTGCCTTCTCTAATTCCCCGTTCATTTCATCCTCCGCACCGGAAACCTTAAGGTCTCTGTAAAAATCTTCCCTCAACACTTTGATTTCTGCGATAGCCTTTAGCAAACCTTCCCTGCTTCTGGAAAGACCGCAGTAGTCGTACAATAATTTCCCTAAGACCTTATGATAATGATCTGCTGTTTTAGTGCCATTTATGGCAATTAAGGCAGACAAATGTGCGCGCACTTGTATTTCGGCATCCACAAACTCTTGCCGGCTGGTATCAATATGTCCTTCTTTGATTTCACCGGAAAGGTAATTTGAGATGGTATACGGTGCTACAAAATAACCATCCACACAGGCTTGCAACAGGGAGTTTGCGCCTAGACGGTTTGCTCCATGATCAGAAAAATTGGCTTCTCCCAGAGCAAAGAGTCCCGGAACAGTCGTCATCAGTTCATAGTCTACCCACAGGCCACCCATGGAGAAATGCGCCGCAGGCGAGATCATCATCGGTTCGGTATAGGCATCAATAGCGGTGATTTTCCGGTACATATTGAACAAGTTGCCATATTTCTGGGCTATTTTATCCTGTCCCTGCTCTTTTATAGCTTTTGAGAAGTCGAGGTAAACCGCATTCTTCTGTGCACCAATACCATAACCGGCATCAATTCTTTCCTTTGCTGCCCTTGATGAAATATCACGCGGGGCAAGGTTTCCAAAGGCTGGATATTTTCGTTCGAGGTAGTAGTCGCGCTCAGCCTCCGGTATATCGACGGGCTTTCTCTGGTCGTCTTTTTTCAAGGGCACCCAGATCCGTCCGTCATTTCTGAGCGATTCAGACATCAAGGTCAGCTTCGACTGGTATTCACCCGATTGTGGTAATGAAGTGGGATGCACCTGAGTCCAGCTCGGGCAAGCCATCAGGGCGCCTTTTTTATGGGCACGCCAGATCGCAGAGGCATTGCAGCCCATGGCCAGGGTAGATAAATAATAAATCTTACCAAAACCTCCTGTAGCCAGTACCACAGTATGTGCGGCATGCCTTTCTATCTCACCGGTATCCAGATTTCTCACAATAATACCCCTTGCCTTTCCGTCAATAACCACCAGATCAAGCATTTCATGCCTGGTATACAATTGCACTGTTTTTAGTGAAACCTGTCGCAATAAAGCCTGGTATGCACCCAATAGCAATTGTTGCCCGGTCTGCCCCCTCGCATAAAACGTACGGCTTACCTGCACGCCACCAAATGACCTGTTGTTCAGATAACCACCATACTCTCTGCCAAAAGGTACACCTTGCGCTACCGCCTGGTCGATCAGTTGTGCGGAACACTCTGCAAGACGGTATACATTGGCTTCACGCGAACGAAAATCACCACCCTTTATCGTATCGTAAAACATCCGGTATACGCTGTCACCATCATTTTTATAATTCTTTGCTGCATTCACACCACCTTGTGCTGCTACCGAATGTGCCCTTCTTGCTGAATCCTGAAAACAAAACGCCTTTACATTATAACCCATTTCGGCTAATGATGCGGCAGCAGAACTACCGGCAAGACCGGTGCCCACAACAATAACATCCAGTTTTTTACGGTTTGCCGGATTTACCAGCTTTGCATGGTCCTTATAATAACTCCATTTATCCTTTAGTGGGCCAGGTGGGATTTTAGCATTTAGTTCCATACGTATCTTGTTAAATAAATGTATACAGGTATGATGGCAAAGCCCAGTGTTATAACATAACTGTACCATTTACCAAAATTCCTGATCCATCCTACATACTTAGGATGATAAACACCGAGGCTCCTAGCTGCGCTAAAGAATCCATGCAGCAGATGAAAGCCCAGAGCAAACATCGAAAGCACATAAAAAAGCACGTACCACCAGTCCTGATAAACCCCAATCACAATTCCATAAAGGTCTTTATGTCCTGAATCATCTACAGGCAAAGCGCCAAACTTATACTGATACCAGAAGTCTTTAAAATGAAAGACCAGGAAGATCAGTATCAAAGTTCCCAATATGCCCATATTCCTGGAGTACCATTTACTGGAGACTCCCCTTTGATCGTGGACATATTTCCCTGAAGTCTTCCTGTTCTTTAGCGTGATGATCAATGCATCAATCCCGTGTATGATAATCGAGGCATACAACACATAAGAAATGATTTTGATAAATATATTACCGGATAAAATCTGTGAATAACCGTTAAAACTCTCCCTTGCCTGCGCTTCAGGGAGTAGCAACTGCAGGTTTCCCAACAGGTGAATGACGAGGAAAAAGCACAAAAACAGACCCGTAACTGCCATCAGCGTTTTTCGCATTAAACTGGATAGGAATTGCTTTTTTTCCATAACGCTTAATTAATAAATACCAATTGCTTTCCACCATAAACCACCAATACCTATCCATATCAGGATGAAGAAGATGCTGAGGATAAAGCCTCTGGACCACCAGTCCTTTACATCTACGAATGTACTTCCAAAAAACACGGGGGCCGGCCCGTGTCCGTAGTGTGTAAGTGTGCCGAAAATACCGCCGCAAAAGCCTAGTGATAAAGCCAGCAGCATTGGCGGAATACCTATGCTAATCCCAACCCCCAGTAATGCGGCATACATGGAAGCCACATGTGCAGTAGCACTCGCAAACATATAGTGGCTGTAATAATAAACCAGGATGATAATCGGAAAAGCCATAGTCCAGCTCATTCCTCCGATCTTCGTCTTCACCAGTTCGCTAAACCATGGAATCAATCCCAGTTGGTTCAATGCACTGCCCATCATCACGAGGGCTGAAAACCAAACTATAGTATCCCATGCGCCTTTTTCGCTTTTCACATCTTCCCAGGTGAGCACCTGCGACAGCAGCAAAAATACCAGACCAATGAAAGCAGTAGTAGTGGCATCTATTTTAAAGAGATCACCGGTGATCCACAAGAACAACAGCACAAAAAAGGCAATGAGCATCAACCATTCGTTACGTGTTACTGCGCCCATTTCCTTTAACTTTTCAGTAGCCATTTTGGTAGCTCCATCTGTTTTCTTTAGTTCTGGCGGATAGATTTTATAGAGGATATACGGCACGGCGATTAGTGAGATGATTCCCGGAACTATTGCAGCCCACATCCAGGACATCCAGGTGATATGTACACCAAGGTCCGCAGCAAATTTCTGACACATCGGATTACTTGCTGTTCCAGTCAGGAACATAGCAGAAGTGATCAGGTTGACGTTATAGCAGTTGAGCGACAAATAAGCTCCAAGCTTGCGGTGTGTTTCTGCTTTTTCGGGAATAGAGCCAAAGTTCATCGCCATAGATTTCATGATGGGATAAATGATTCCACCGCCCCTGGCAGTATTACTTGGAATTGCGGGAGCTAAAACCAAATCTGCTAAGCCCAATCCGTAGCCTAATCCAAGTGAGCTTTTCCCAAATACGCGGATGAAAAGGTAGGCAATTCTGCTGCCCAAACCTGTTTTAATAAATCCCCTGGCTATGAAAAAAGAAATACCAATAAGCCAGATCACCTTATCACCAAAACTACTCAAAGCCAGAGAAATAGATTTCCCGGGATTGCCTGGTGCAAGTACACCTGTCACGGCTACCAGTGCTATTGCAATCATAGACATGGTCCCCATAGAAGCGGCCTTGAGTATGATTCCCAGAATGGTGGCAAGGAAAATTGCCAGCAAATGCCAGGCTTCAGGTTTTACGCCGTCCGGGATTGGCAGGAACCAGATCAAAAGTCCGAATGCCAGGGTAACCAGAATCATTTTGTAGTTAATTTCTTTCATAATCAAATGAATTAAGGGGCATTAATATTAGAATGAGAAATTTTAAAGAACTGTTGTTTTAAAATCTTGCCTGCACCTGGCAAATGATCCTATTGGTATTGTATTGCGTAGTATTCGGAATGTTTTCCTGATAGCGGTCCATCAGGTAGCCCAACTGGACCCTTATTGCATAAGCGTCTGCAAATGAAGCGCTGGCCATAGGAATATAACTCTGTCTGGCATTGCCAGCCTGCTTAAAATCTGAATCCAGGTATTCATACCTGCAAGCAAGTTCCAGGCTCTTTAACCTGCTGTTTTTTACTGCGTAGCTTACATTTGGCTGAAAGTAAATCCCCCGCATTGCAAAGTTGTTAATTGAAGCAGCGGGGGTAGCCCGACTAAAGAACAAAGCGCTGTTGATTCCCTGCTTGTATTCAGAAACAAGCTCTATACCCCAGGTTTCATTCAATTTCTGCTTATAGTCTATATCTGCACCGTAGGCCCAGATCTTCTCACCAAGATTCTTACCCGCACCACCGCTAAAGCCCAAAAGGGTTGTTTTTCCCAGACCAAAGACCAGCCTGGCAGGAAAAATCTTTCCATCATCATTATCCCCGGTCTGATTGCGATTATTGCCATTAAAAACACCGATGGAATACTTAATTGGAATAGCAATGTCTTTTATTTCGCCAAAATAACTGGCCCCAATCTGGAAACTCTGCCAGCTGTTTGAACCGAACAAATAATACTGATTGGAATAGTCGATGGATCTTACCAGGTCTACCGGATAATTATCTTCCTGTCCAAATTGTGGCCTGAACTGTCCAAATTGAAAGTTTACATAATCATTTATGCTATACTTGATAAAAGCATTCTCGAGCACCTTATTTTGAGGGTTACCTGTGAAATCTCCGAAATTCACCAGTATCACTGCGTTGATTCTGTCGTTGATCGTAGCATTTAGTTGCAGCCTTGCCCGCTTTACAGAAAAGGAATTGTGAGAGAATTGCTCCGATCCGGAATGATGCATTCCATTGATATCGATGTCATCATCTAAGGAATAATTAAACTGCGTTTGGATCATACCCGAAAAATTGATCTTCGCCTTTTCAGACACCGGCAGATTGATGCCCTGGGCAATGACAATAACAGGACAGCAGAATAAGAGGATGCTTAAGATTTGAGAACGACACTTCATAATAGGGCGGTGATTTAAGTACTGTTTTCTATAAAAGCAAATTACTAAAAAAATTTGATCAACTAAAGTGATCAAAGTTACTTTTATTAATGTAGCTTATCAGTTCCTAATTAAAACCTCATATTCCTTGAATTAAAAAAGGCCTTACTGCAATTTGCAATAAGACCTTTTAACAATTTACTTCTAATTAAAGACTACCAATCGAATACACATTTCCGGCAAAATCCGCTACGTAGGCAATACCCTTATCGATCGTTATGTCTGCAAATACAGGTGCACCAAGATTGATTTTCTTCAGCACCTTTCCCGAGTTTTGTTCCAATACATAGAAATAACCATCAGAAGCACCGAAAAGAAGTTTTCCTTGATGAAGCACCACGGAATTCTCTACCGTTCCTGATCCCGGGCCAGTATAAGGTGCCGAATAAACCAGCGCATTACCTACCGGTCTGTTCCAAACTTCCTTCAGGGTATTGATGTCATAAGCCACCACACCGTTTTTGGCCGTTGGCATGATGATGTATTTTTCGGTCACCAATGGTGTCGCCATTACTTTAAACTCATAGGCAGCATCAATCTTTTTGAGGGTTTTTCCAGTGAGGGGATCAATGATAAAGATTGAGTTCAAGCCGGTAATGTAAATATTCCCATTTACATACTTGCCTGTACTGCTTCTGAAACGCAGTCCATCATCACTTCTCTTCCACAGTAATTTCCCTGTCTTCTTATCATGTCCGAAAAGGCTTTGCCAGTTGCTGCCCGTCACAATTACATCACCTGCAATCGTCATTTTCTCAGGTGTTCCCTCTCCTCCTCTCCAGTCCTTGTTTACCCAAAGAGTATTACCGGTCTTTACTTCTAAAGCCTGAAAATAATTTCCTGAACCGGTATAATAAATCCCATTTTCAGCAATTCCTCCTGATATATATCCTGGCAGATTTTTCATTCCTATATCTTTCTTCCAAACCAAAGCTCCGCTACTTGCCTTTAGCGCATAGGTAAATCCTTCCATATCCGTACAAAGTATCAACCCGCCATCATAAGCCAGTTCATGTTTTATCGAATTGCGTGTTTTGTAGTTCCACAGCACAGCGCCTGTATTTGGATCCAGTGCAGTAACCCCACAATTGATGTTGTTTCCGTCATCTATAGTGGCCGCAAACAATTTCCCCTCGGCCAATAGTGGTGCGGTTTTCCAGATATTCCCTTTCAAGCTGGTGATCCACTTTAGTGGTGTACCTGTGGTTTTAGCAGCAATGGTAAATGATTGCTTTTGAATGTGCTCCTCTCCATCAGCAAAAGAAACTTCAGTCTGGATGGTGAGCGGAGTTCCTTTTTCCAGCTTTAGTACAGGTATTTTACCTGTCCAGTTCCAGTCTGTATTTGCAGAAAGCGACGTTTCCGCAACCTTGTTTCCTTTGGAATTATAAATAATACTCCTCACCTGCTTCACGGTTGTTTCGCTATCGTATACATTGGCGTTGATCATCAGGTTGCCCTTACTGATCTGTACCATATCTGCGCCAGACGGGCTATTTACAACAAGGTGTTTATGCAGATAACTATAATGTGGCTTCACCTCCTTTATTCCATTCTGATCTATTTCTATAGACAGGAATTGCCCCGCAGAATTATCGATTCCTCCCTTATCAGGCGATGCAGTAGAAATGTAGTGTATACCTGTCTTGTCGCTTTTTCTTACAAAATTATTATGCCAGTGCCCATACACCCAAGCCTTCAGGTTATTGTCATTCAGATTGATAGAGTCATTTTTACCCTTCAGCACAAATTGATCGTTATAGGTCAGTAAGTCATGGTTAAAGATGATCACCGGTTTGTTCTTATCTGTAGCTGCAAGATCCTTTTTCATCCAGCTGATTACCTCGTCGACTGTATAAGATGGCTGATAATCTCCTGAACGCATTGGAGTTACAATGAAGTGAGCCGGACCGGCATCAAAGGAATAATATACGGGCCCAAAGAGACCTTCAAAAAGCTCCTCTCCATAGGCTCCTTTTACCAGATCATGATTTCCGATACAATAATAGATTTGTTTACCCAATGCTTCAGAAGTAACCTGACTGGCGTGAAAATTCAGTCCCTTCTCATAACAAATATCTCCAGTATGCACGATAAAGCTAATGCCCTGTTTCTTTGCATACTCTCTAACGTTAACGATCCAGTCGTTATAAGTATAGGTTTCCGTATCGGTGATCTGCAGCATTTTTATCGAAGTTCCGGCGCTTGAAGGATCAGGTACCAGTCCAAAGTTATAATCCTTTGAAGTGCCATCTGCCTTTATATAGTGCTTGTCGGCAAATTTATACCCCGCTGGAAGGGTTATGAAAATAAACCTGGTCTTTGAAGTTCCCGGCAATGTATAGTTACCATTCTGATCTGTCTTCAGCACATTCTGTCCGTCAGAAACCGCGATACCGGCTATCCCTTGTTCGCCTGCATCTGCCTGTTTGTTACTGTTTTTATCTAAAAAAACCTTCCCTTTAAACTGGGCATTAGCCGAGCTTATCCAACACAGGCAAACGAAAACAATTGTAAACAATCTCATAATAAAAGTGTAAGTGATAAATCTAAAAAAAAACAGCAAGCATTTTATACTTGCTGTTCTGAGCGCATTAATCAATCAATTTTGTTACCAGCCGAATACTTGTTTCAAAGCGGGGTTCAAAACTGTTTCAACCATAGGAATCGGTCTGTAATAATATTTTGGTTCAATAAAATTCCTTGGCTGATCCCTATCGCGGGTAAACGCAATGAATCCGGATGTACCGCCTGTCAGGTAAAAATTCTGGTCTTTTCCATCTTTATCTTTCAGGTAATATTTCGAAAGATTTTTCTTAATATCCTCAGGAACATTCGCTATCGCAGATTCATCATTTGGTGAAGCAAGGATAGCAATATCGGCAACCCCATCACCCGTAACATCCAGTGCACCCATAGCCGGCACATACATACCCTGCTGACTGTCCTGCAATAATTTACCTGATTTCCAGCGTACAAGATCGTCGTATCGCAAGCCTTCACAAGCCATTTCTACCCTTCTCTCTCTTCTGATTTCGAGCAAGAGTGCCCTGTTTGTAGCTGTTGCATTAGGATAAGTTGCGGATAGCACCGGATCAAGTGCAACTGCTATTGTCATTGCAGGCATTTGCACGCGATTCCTCAGCAAATTCACCGTTTGATCAAGATCAGTTTGAGTGATATTGCCTGACTCTGCTTTAGCCTCAGCATTGATTAGTAATACTTCCGCGTACCTAAAGATAGGCAAGTCTGTATAGTTCATCACCCAACCTAGCATCAGGTCAGCCGAACGTGGATAAAATTTGATTTGGTTGTATCCACCCAGTGTAGGTTTGATACGGAATGGAGCAGTTGTATTGTTTGGCCCCCTGAAATCCGGATTCACGATAGTTTCCTTCATCCTTGGATCTCTTCCTGCAAACACCTCCGTATACAATTTGGTGTTGTAACCCGGCGTATTTGTAAACGGCGTACCATCAGTTTTCAGATAAGTATCTGCCAGGTTTTTACTCAGTGACCAGGTATAATCCAATACAGTATGTGTGTTATTTCCTACGCCAAGTTCTTTACCATAATCAGCCCAGAGAATCATTTCTTTATTTCCCGAAAGATTACCACTAGAGAACAAAGCGCGGTAACCTTCACCTCCACTGCCTACAATACTGAAACCACCATCCTTCATGATCTGAGCACTTGCAGAGATAGCTACATCCAGAAAACGCTGGTAATCATTAGTCAGGCCAACCTCATCATGGTATTTTCTGAATGTACCTTCATGAAGCGCATAGCGTGCCAGCAAAGTCAATGCAGCCCATTTGGTGATTCTGGTATTCGTTCCACCCGGCAGAATATTCGCTGCAGCATAAGTCAGATCGTTCAACACTGAATCAGCTACCATTGCTCTAGGGTCCTGTGGTTTATAAAGCGCAGCGTCTTCAGAGTTTAACACTGTGTTATACCATGGCACGTTATGATAAGACTTGATCATATTGAAGTAAAACAAGCCCCTGAAAAAGCGTGCAATTCCTACATAATGCCTGATTTCCGCAGCATCTCCCTTCACCTGTTTCACATGGTCCAGCATGTAATTGATTTTGCGAAGGTTGCCCCAGTCAGACTTACTCCATCCACCGGCATTTGCAGAAGAAAGTCCGCCTCTCACCATTAGATCTACTGTGCCGCTTGCATTGTAGTTGGCGATGTTGTCTGAATTGATGTCATCATAAGACGGCGAAAGCTGTGAATAAAACCCATTGCTATACGTCTGTAAATCTGCGGTAGACTGAAAAAAAACGTTGCTGGTAATTGTAGTCTGAGGGTCTCTCTGCAAAAAGTCTTTTTTGCAGGCGATCATTCCGGTTGTTATAAATCCTAAAATGAGGATATAATATATTTTTGATTTCATGATACAGTTCTGCTTAAGTTAAAAATTAAGGTTTAAACCAAACGAGAAGGTTTTTTGGAAAGGATATACCGTTCCGTCCAGTCCTTCCGGATCAAGGTTCGCTTTAAGGTGCGAAGTACCAAACACGTTTTCTGCACTGAAGTAAAACCGCAATTTGTCTACCTTCATTTTACTCGTGATCGCAGTTGGCAGCGTATAACCTAATGTTAGATTTTTCAATCGCAGATAAGACGCGTCCTGAAGGTATTTTGTCTGAGGATTACCCAATTCAGTAGCGTCCTCAGCGATGTAAGCTTTTACCCTTGGAAAGTATGCATTTGGTGTCTCTGGTGTCCAGCTATCCAGATTATGAACTTGTACGTTTGTCCACGGTTGCGCATATACTCCCCAGAAGTAGTGGTTACCTGCATTTGGATACCAATCCCTTTTCCCTACTCCCTGGAAAAAGAACCGTACATCAAAGCCTTTCCAGCCAGCATTCAGATCTGCACTATAAAAGTAGCGGGCTCTGTTGTTACCGATGATCCTTTGATCACCAGGATTAGCTAATGTGTTATTTCCTTTATTGATTACGCCATCTCCGTTAAGGTCCCTGAATTTCAAATCACCAACGTCGAATTTATACCCGGTATCATCAGCGCCCACCGCCGTTTGATCGGGGTGACTGGCTAGCTCTTCTTTCGACTGGAAGAAACCTTCTGTTTCTAATCCCCAGATCTCTCCAATTTCTCTTCCAACGTAATTAGCCGAAAGCAAGTTAGTTGGATTATCAAACTTAGTGATGTATGATCTGCTATCGGCCACACTCAATTTCACACCATAGTAAAACTGGCTGCCGGATGCATTAAAGCTGTCATTCCATCCAACTCTTAATTCCCATCCTTTGGTCTTTAAATCAGCAGCATTTAACCTTGGCTCCGCAGTTCCGAAAGGTCCCGGTAAAGATTTACCTAGGGTAAGCATGCCTTCTGTGTAACGTGTGTAAGCATCGAAATTGATCTCCAGCCTGTTTTTAAAGAATCCAAGATCACCACCAAAGTTGATGGTTGACACCTTTTCCCAGGTCAGGCTTGGCGCCACTGCTCCCGGAGGCCTTACCTCAACAGGGCGCTTGCCATCCAGAATTTGACCAATTTGACCCGATCCCATTGTTGGTATATAATCATATGCACCAACATCCTGGTTACCCAAAGCACCATAAGATGCACGAAGTTTCAGCAGATCAATACCAATAGACTCTGTAAGCGGTTGAAAGAAGCGCTCTTTGTTCACTACCCAGGCAGCTGAGGCCGAGGGGAAGAAACCCCATCTGTCACCATCAGGGAAACGTGAAGTACCATCATAGCGGCCATTCAGTTCCAGGATATACTTATCATCAAAGATATAATTCAAACGATAAAACCAGCCTCTTACTGCCCAGTCTGTGATAGACTCAGCACCAGTTACATCACCTGTTGCCAAAGAAACAGAAGGTAATGTATTACTGATTAACCCCTTACGGTTCACCCAATTGGTGTTTTCATACCGGTATTCCTGATTGAAACCAAGCAATGCCTGTACGTAATGTTTTTCTCCGAATGTTTTATGAAAATCAGTATAGACGTTATAGATGTTATGCCTTACACTTCCATTGTCGTTCTGTGCCCATGTAGGATTTGCACCTGCATAACTGATGGTCGAATTCGGGCCTGTTTTATACGGAACCGGAATATCAAAAGATTTACCTGTTGAGTTTATCCTTCTGAAAGTTGCATCTGCTTTAAAATCCCACACGCCATTGATGATACCAGCAACAGCATTGAAAGTTGTTTGAAAATTATTCATCCTCGATACACTGCGTCCTCCGCTCTGCAATCTTCCCAATGTATTTGCACCTGCTGAAGTCCAGCTACCATCCGGATTAAACGGAACGTCCAGTGAACTCTGTCTGTTGATGTTGTGGAACAGGTCAGAATTATAGAATGCCGGGGCATCATAAGTACTTGACATAAATGAAGTATTGTTTCCGATATTAAGCCATTTCCTAAGCTGATAGTCTGCCTTTGCTCTGATATTGTACCTGTCTAAAATGTCATTTCCATAACGCAGCATTCCATCATTTCTATAGTATTCAGAAGAAACGTAATAGCTCAGTTTATCGTCACGTTTTGAGATGTTCATATTGGCACTATAAGTAGGTGCAGTCTTGTTATACACTTCATCCAACCAGTTTGTAGAACCATAATACATCCATGCATTAGGATCGGTCGGAGAAATAATCACAGCAGGCAAAGAAGGATTTTCAGAACGTTGTTTCGCATATTCCCTCACGTTTTCCGGAAACAAATTGTACAATGGGTAAGCCGCATCATGCTTGTATTCCATTGTTTTAAGGGGATCGGTAACAATTTCCGGAACCTTACCCAGTGTTCTGATCGCGTAATAGGTATTCGCAGAAACTTTTAGCTGATCACTTTTTGCCCGTTTGGTAGTGATCAAAATCACACCGAATGCTCCTCTTGCACCATAAATTGCAGCAGATGCAGCATCTTTAAGCACCGACACGCTTTCAACATCATTCGGATTTAAGGCCATCAGTTCACCGGCAGTGAAAGGAACATTGTCCACCAGGATGTAGGGACCGCCTCCGTTTAGAGAAGTATACCCTCTGATGTTAAATGAAGGTGCGCTATTGGCCTGCCCATTAGTGATGGTCACATTCAGATTGGGAATTAGTCCCTGTAAACCAGCTCCTATATTTGGAAAAGGGCGGTTTTCGATGTCTTTACTGGTAATTCCATCTACGGCACCACTCAGATTAATTTTCTTTTGCACACCATAACCCACTACTACAACCTCATTCAGAATCTTCTGATCATCCTTCATTACTACATTCAGCTGCTGTTGTGTACCTACTACAACTTCCGTTGTAGTTAGTCCCATGTAAGTAAATACAAGCACATCTCCGGGAGAAGTTGTCTCTATCTGATAGCTGCCGTCTGCCCCGGTTTTCACAGCTTTGCTTGTACCTTTTACAGACACTGTTACACCTGCTAAGGGAACACCCATATCATCTGTAACCTTACCTTTAATTATTTCCTGTCCAACAAGAATATTTTCTCTTCTCTTGAAAATAACAATATTTTTGTCTGCTACTCTAAAAGAGAAAGGGGTATCATCCAGGATTTCATTTAAAATTTCATCCAGCGGCCTGTCTTCAGCCTCCAGTATGATGCCTTTAACCTTTCTAAGTTCATTATTGTTATAAGAAAAGTCTAGTTTACTTGTTTTACTGATTTTTTCGATTGCTCTTTCCAGTGATTCTCCTTTAAGGTTTATACTTACCTTAACATCTTTTAGATTCTGGCTAAATACCGTTTCTGCCACGAGAGTTCCGGCAGAAGTAAGTAAAGCAGCAAACACCATTAATCCTACCTTCATTATCTTCAGAATTAGTGTAGTAATGTTTTTTTTCATATTTTTAGTTCGTTTTATAGTTTAAATGAAACACAACACAGCCATACGGAAATTTTTTCGACGAAAGCCCCGCATGCTGTACATTTTAGATCAGTATCTGCTGCAACAGGTACTGATTTTTTTTTAGCTTAATTACATCCGCTGCCCGTTATAATTACCTCCTTTTCTTTTAATTCATAATTTATTCCCTGAATGTCTTTTATAAGGTCCAGAACATCCTTCAGACTTTGTTTGGTATTGAAACGGATACTGTTCTGGCAATTCTTAAAGAGCGTTCTGTCGTATTCGATATTTACCTGGTAAGCATTCTCTATAGCCAGCATCATATCCTCGAAGTAAACGGCATTTAAAATAACTTTTCCATCATTCCATTCCGTTTTTTCCTGAGCTACTGTCTTGATCATTTTTGATTGCTTATTGGTCTTATTATAGACAACCTCCTGGTTTCTGGTCAATAAACCAATCTGCTTATCGTCGTGGCTTACCGCTACTTTACCTGTCACCACTGAAACAGTTGCTGTCGACAAGCTTTTATAAGCTTTCACCACAAAGGAGGTCCCCAATACATATGTTTTCAACGTTGCCGATTGTACTATAAATGGAACTTTATCATCATGTACCACTTTAAAGAAGCCTTCTCCGTCTTCCAGATAGACAATTCTTTTCGCACCAAATTTCTTTGGATACTTTAATGTGCTTGCCGCATTCAGCCATACCTTAGATCCGTCTGGCAGTGTCACCTCCTGTGTTTTACCCTTTGCTACTGTGATGGTGATCAGGTCATCATTGTTAAAATTATTATAAAACAGCAAACCTATGGAAAGCAACAGGAAGCTGATAGCCGCAGCTGCCATTAATAGCCTTCGGTTCCTCAAAGGCCTTAATTTAGCTGTTGGCTTTAAGTTATTTTTACTCGCCTGAATTCGTTCCAGAATTTCAAGACGCACCTTCTCCCGGTCATGGTCATCTTCAAAATATGCTGAAGGATCTTCAACGCCGAATTCCTTATAAAGGTCTTTTTTATTCTTTTCGTCCATATACTAAATACATAACGAACGAGAATGAAAGAGGTACTATGGCTAAATGAAAAAATTAATTATTGGGGTATTTTTCTCTTAGTCTTTTTAGCGCACTGGTAATTTGATTTTTAACCGTTTGTGAGGAAATGGAGAGTTTATTTGCAATTTCATTAACAGAAAGCTGTTCCTCCCTGCTCATCAGAAAAACTTTGCGCATACCTACAGGCATATTTTCAATTTCGAGCTGCAGCTGACTAACCATGTCTTTTGATGCGTATCGTTCAAAAACATTTTCTTCCGTACCAGATTCAGATTTTATGGTTTCATTGCTATGTTTTAACTGGAGAATTCGCCTGCGGCTTAAATCAGTAAGTTTATTTTTGAGGATAACATAGATATATCCTGCAAATGTAGTGGTGATCTGAATAGAATTTCGTTTTAGCCAAATCAGCAAGAACATATCATGTACTACGTCTTTAGCTTCCTCTTTATCAAGGAGTTTTTTACAGGCGACAGCGTATACCACATCCCAATAACGGGCATATATCTCATTAAATGCGTCATTATTATCCTCTTTTAATAAAGAAAGCAAAGCTAAGTCGGTAAGCTCTTTCAAATCTGTTTTGTTATAAATAATTTGGTCAACACAATGTATTAAAATTTTTAGCAAAACTAAAATTATAAAAAAGTGTAGATGCAAAGCAGATATTATCTTTTCATTAAATTTAGCCTCTAAAGACCTAAGCACCTCCGGTTTTACACCCAAAGAAGTTTACAAAAATTGTTTAAAAGTTTACAATAGGTAAACTAACTTCCAGTGTTGGCTTAAAAATTCAAACTCAAACCCAACTCAAGAAAGCTGCTTTTTAACTCGGCACCATTAAATTTTGTAGTAGCAATGCTGTTATCAGTAAAATATGCATAATCCTTTCCTGCTAAACTTGCGCCGTAAGTAAAACTTAAGCCACTGTTGATTTCCAATTGCTTGATTATTAAATACGACACATGCAAACTACCTCCATATTTATAGGCATTTGCTTTCTGCTCAAAACTTATGGGTTTGTTAAAGTTTGGCACCAAATTCCAGTTTGCATTGGCGTAATACTTGTAATATCCTGCCCTGGCTTTCCCCAGAGCTGAAAATTTTCCTATTGAATATTTCAAATCGAAGCCAACCTGCAAACCATTCCAGGAATTTTTGTAATAAGAGTTTAAATTTTCGTCGGTGGGGTAATCAGGATCTTCCAGTAAATATAGTTTTTGAACTAAATTATCATAACCTATCAATGCACTTAGCGCTATTTTCCGGGTTAAATCGCGCTTTATAAGCAGATTAAAATTTGCATTTTGATGGTAACCTTTATTGCTTAAAAAGGATTCATCAAATACAGATTGCTTTCTGTTGTCTTCTAAATAATCTGAGTCGTTAACCCTGCCTTTACTTATTCTGCCATAGGTAAAATTGGCATTTACAGCTATTTTTGAAGACAAAAAATAGCTTGAATTGATATTGTACTGGATTCCCTCCAAATTTCTCCATATCAGTTCAGATAAAACATTTGGATTTTTTCCTTCCATATTCCCTGCGATAGACCAATTAAAGTCTTCTCTGAATAGTCCTGTATTTAAAGAAACTGTGAATTTCTGCTCCTGAGAAAAAGCGACAGGCGTAATACACATTAAAATGATTGAAAATAATACAGTTTTCAAGATGGTGTCTTTAAGTAAATAAACCCCATGCTACAAGTACCAACTTGCATGAGGTTTAAATAGATTTAAAATTTAGTTAAATTAAATTTTTGTGCCTGAGAACTGGTGTTGGATGTACTTACGACAATATTTGTACCATCGGCAGTAGCCTGACCACTTAACTCCAGCCTGAGTCCGCTGGCATTTAGCGGAGCAAAACTAAACCCAAGATTTCCAGCATTATAAAGCTTGAATTTTTGGTGACTTGCATTTGCATTTGTCCGCAGCTCCACCTGCGTTCCACTAGTGGTAGCCGCATTGCGTACAGTCAACACTTTCGTAGGATCTAATACCGATTTAATCTGATAATAACCATGTTCCACTTTGGTAAAAATAAATCTTTGGTTATTTGCCTGATGAGAAGGCCAGATGATCACCCTCGTTCCATCAGCTGGACTACCGCCAAAAATATCAAGAGATTTTGAGGCAATACTAACGGGTGTAATCCTATAAACACCACTTACATCCATAGGAAAGTACAGGCTTTTTAAACCGGCAATGTCGCCGGCAGATAAAGCAGCTCTTTGTCCGACAAATGTAGAACCATCTAATTTAGTCATAGGAGGTTGGCTATTGTCTATAGCAAAACTGGTAGAAGAATAAAGCATCACCGACCCAAAGTCAAAAGCACCATGTCCGCCATAATTTAGAAACAGGTTATAATTATGCTCATATCCTGACTGGACTTTTGTCAGGTCCACAATTACATATTGGTCTCTATCCGGCCTGCATTGCTCGTGCATGATCCCCAACGAATGCATCACTTCATGCATTGTAATGCCTACGTGGTTGTAATTGTATAAATTCACGGTATTTACCCTGTTTTTTTGCCAACCTAGTGGTGAATTGTTGCCGGTAGATTTCACGAATTTCATATATTCAGTTTGAGTGGTTCTCTCTTCGAACTGAATTCCTGTAGCTGTGGTAATATTACCTAGTGCTGTATTAATCGTACTAACAAATGAACTGTGTTGGGCTGCAGTCATGGTAGCGGGATCTGGGTATTGGTAATAAGCCTTTGAATTTGGCCAGGTGGCCGCAAAATCTTGTACAATCGTACTTCTTTCCTGCGTGGATAAATCGGCTGTAAGTTTTTTCAGCACGTTAAACTGCTCCTTGCTGATGATTATATCTTCGGCAAAGTAATAGATGCCATCCACTTCCACGATATAATTCAGCTTTCCGTCAATTGTTAACTTATGGATTATTGAATCACCTTTTTTACTTGAAGAAATTGCGCCATTTTCTATTGGGGCAGAAGTTTCCACATTTTTTTTACAGGCATAAAATGTTACTGATAACAGCAACATCATGCAGATTTTGATTAAATTTTTCATTAAATAGGGATTAGGGATTGATGATGTTAAATTAATGGTACTTAAAATAAATTTCGATAAAATATATAAATAAACAAAAATTATATCAGCAATAAAAATTATATAAAAAAACGTAATTACTCACCAATTATCCCAAGTTTCCCATTTCAGAGATTAGCTTCTTTTCAGAATTCCCTCCTCATCGGTTTGTTGCACATTTGGCATGCATTCGCATCTTCAAAGGTTCTTCTCAACCCTTTCATAGGAACTAAACAAGGGTTGGGAGGGCTACAGCCCATTCGACAACTGCGCAGGGATTGATTTGCTATCGCATTTGGGTTGTAATTATACGAATGCACATCAAACACTCAACAAAGACAATACAAATAAACCAACCGGAAGCCGGTGTCATAACTAACGAATCACAATTCAATAAACATTACTAAAAGACCAATTAAAACATTAAATTTGGTCATTAGATTAGATTTTCATGATAAAATTATTTGTAGTTGGATATCCGTTAGACATTGAGGATGTCGAACTGATCGAGTTGTTCAGTATCCAGGGGATGATACATAGTATACATTTATTGACCGATAAAGTAACCCATAAGCATAAAGGCTATGGCTTTATCGAAATGGTAGATCAGGCAGGCGCAGACAGGGCTATTGCAAACCTGAATGGAATGGTGATGAAGGGACGAAAACTTACTGTAAAACTTGCAGACGAGGATCGGGAGAAAAAGCCTAAGCAGTTCAAATCAAACAACTTTCCATCGCATGAGCGACAGGTAAATCAAAATACAGAAAATGGCTTTAAAAGCAAAAGGCCAAGGAAACTGATTTCAGATGGAAAATAAATTATAAGCAGATGCAAAAAATATATATGGGGGATGCAGGCCCGAAAGTTTCTCCTGCAGTTTACGGTTTTTACAGATGGGATGAAGTAAAAGATGCTGGTAATGTTTTAAAAAAGATTGTTCATCTATGTCTTGAGCTGGGTATCAATACCTTTGAACATGGTGATAGTTATGGTTCTTACCAATGTGAAGAACTGTTTGGTGAACTGCTTAAAGAAGGATCTTTCAAAAGAGAAGACGTGGTATTGTTTTCAAAATGCGGACTAAGGGTACCTCACCCTCAGAACCCCGATATCAGGGTAAAGCACTACAATACCTCTGCTGAGCACATCATTAAAAGTGTAGAATCATCTCTAAGAAAACTAAGGACTGATTACCTGGATATCTTTTTGCTGGATAAGCTGGATCCCATCTCTAATCTGGAAGAAACAGCGTTGACATTAGAAAAACTGAAAGACTCAGGAAAAATTAAGAGTATCGGTGTGGCGAATTTTTCTGTTTTCCAGCACCAGTTGCTTGCATCTTATCTAAGCAAACCTATCGTAACCAATCATATTGAACTCAACTTACTAAGTACCCAGGCGCTGGACAATGGTCAGTTGGATTATATCAAACAACGTTATATGCGTCCGCTTGCTTATGCCCCACTTGCTGAAGGAAGAATTGCTACCGGAAACGATGAAAAAGCAACAAAAGTACGCGCTAAGCTTGAAGAACTGAGCATAAAATACAACGCTGATATTGAATCGCTTGCAGTGGCTTGGCTGGTAAAACTTGATGCACTTCCACTAATAGGAACGACCAATGAGCAAAGGATAAGAAATGCAGTAAATGCTTTTAACATAGCGCTTGATCATCAGGACTGGTACGAACTTTATAATGTTTCTATAGCGAATCATTAAGTAAATGGCCTCGCTTTTGCATAAGAGTTAGCATGAGACCCTTTGCTTTGCTGATTTTACTGTTTACAGGTTTACTGACCCCTGCTGCCAACTACAAAAAGGCGCAGGGAGATACCTGGTCCAGAGATGAATTGAGAATGGCCAATACCGCCAAAACCGCTGACTACCTTAGTGGAGAGGAGAAGGATCTGGTCATGTACATGAACCTGGCACGGCTGGATGGCGAGAAGTTTTTCAACACCTACTTCCAGGAGTTTGCGAATTCATACAACAAGCAGATGACTCAATACAGCAACTATAAGGAGCTGAGAATTGACAGGAATAGCCATTATTACATCAGCCTGGAAAGGGACCTTAAAAATATTAAAAACCTGGATATGTTATATCCGGACGAAGCGCTCAGCTGGGTTTCGAGGCAGCATGCAAAGGACATGAATCTTTACAATTATGCTGCTCATACTTCCAGAGACGGGCGAAGCGTAAAGGACAGGATCAGCAGTATGTATCCTAAAAAATCTCTGGGAGAAAATCTTGCTTTTGGATATCCTACCGGATTAGGAAATGTATGTATGTTATTGCTGGACAAAGGTGTTTCTGACTTAGGACACCGAAAAATCATATTAAATTCCACTTCAAAATTTAATTTTGTAGGCGTAAGCATTCAGCCACATAAGGGCTATCGGTACTGCTCGGTAACTGACTTTGTTGCGCTTCCAAGATGAAATAGCTGATATTAAGATATCTTTAATAAATCATTTGCAAATCCTTAAATTCGCTGCATCAAATCACTGCAGTTGAAAACAAAACACTCTAAAACAGTAAATCTTTACGTCGCGCTTGCTTATCGGTTCCTGATCGTAATGGTTTTATATACTTTTTGTCGCTTAGGTTTCTATTTCTTTAATCACGGTTTGTTTCAACACATCACCTTCCCTAAGTACCTGTACATGATGTACGGGGGATTGAAATTTGATGTATCAGCGCTGCTTTATATCAACCTGATCTTTATTTTGATGAATGTTATACCTTTTCCTTTCAGGTATAAAGAGGGTTATCAGCGTTTTTGTAAATGGTTGTTCATCATCTCAAACAGCCTTGGGATTTTAGCGAATTTTGCTGACTTCGCATACTTTAAATACACACTTAAAAGAACGACAGCTACTGTTTTCAGCCAGTTTAGCAATGAACAGAACAAATTCAAACTCTTTATTGATTTTTTAGGAGACTACTGGTACCTGCTGCTGCTTTTTATCGTATTTATCTGGGCTTTTGTCAAGTTATATGATCTCGTAAAAATTAAGCCGCCGGTTCGCTTTACATGGCCGGCATATGCATTGCATACTGTTTTGATGGTCGTAATTGCACTTGCTTGTCTTACCGGTATCAGAGGCGGCTGGGGTTTTGGAACCCGCCCGATCACACTGAGCAATGCGGGAGAATTTGTAGATACCCCGGATCAGATGAGCCTGGTGCTCAACACGCCGTTCTGTATTTTTAGAACATTAAAAGCTTCCAAATTAAAGCCTGTCAATTATTATAATGAACAGGAATTAAATGCGATTTACAACCCAATACACATGCCTGCAGATGCCGGCAAATTTAAGAAACTGAATGTGGTATTTCTAATCATCGAAAGTTTGGGCAAGGAGCATGTTGGCAGTTTAAATACCGATCTTGCCGGGGGAACCTATAAAGGCTATACTCCTTTCATTGATTCCCTGGTATCGCAGAGTTTTACATTTACCCATACTTATGCCAATGGCAGAAAGTCGATTGATGCGCTTCCCTCTGTCATTTCAGGGATTCCGTCGATCAGGGAACCTTTTGTACTTTCTGTTTACTCGGGTAATAAAACCACCAGTATAGCCAAGCTATTGAGTGATGAAGGATATGAAACCGCATTTTTCCATGGTGCTCCAAATGGTTCTATGGGATTTTCTTCGTATACCCATCTCGCAGGAATTAAACATTATTTTGGTCAGAATGAATATAAGAAAAGCGGCGACTCCGATGGCACATGGGGTATATGGGACGATCCTTTTATGCAGTACATGGCAGAAACGATGAATACACTGAAGCAGCCATTTTTCTCCAGCTTTTTCTCTTTATCCTCACACCACCCTTTCAGATTGCCAGACGAGTATGTAGGTAAATTCCCTAAAGGTCCACTACCCGTGCAGGAAGTACTGGGATACACGGATATGGCGCTACGCAAGTTCTTCAAAAAAGCATCAACTATGCCTTGGTACAAAAACACACTATTTGTGCTTTGTGCAGATCACGCAACGGTGTCTTATTTTCCGGAATACCAGACTACGCCGGGTTATTTCTCAATTCCAATAGTACTATATTATCCCGGAGGCAACCTGAAAGGAAAGGCAGATAAAAATGTCCAACAGATAGACATCATGCCTACTGTACTGAATTATTTACATTACGACAAGCCTTATTTTGCCTTGGGTTTTGATGCTTTTGCAAAAGGGAATGATAACTTTGTGGTAAACAACAACGATGGGAATTTTAGTTTTTATCAGGGTGATTACTTGTTGGTCAATGATGGCAAACTAAACATTGCACTGTATAATCTGAAAACAGATCGTTTGACTAAAAACAACATATTAGAGAAAGAACCGTTAATTGCAGGTAAGATGGAGAAGTATTTAAAAGCATTTGTGCAGCAATACAACAATCGGATGATCGACAATAAACTTACAGCCGAATAAAGTAAATGCGCAAATCCCTGATCAAATTTATAGATTTCTTTTATCCGCCGTTTTCGCGCTGGCTTCCGATTCACACTTTCAGATACATAGTTTCAGGTGGTTCAACTGCATTATGCGGCATCGTTTTCTATTATATTGCCTACAACTGGATCTTGCACCAGAGAAATGTACAGGTAGATTTTCCTTTTCTGCCTAAGCTCATTACCGCGCACTCCTTAGCCTTGGTGATCAGTACGTTTGCTTCTTTTGTATGGGGTTTTACGTTAAACAAATACCTGATCTTTACGAAGTCGAACTTAAAGGGAAGAGTGCAGATTTTCAGATATGCTGCAGTGATGGGTGTCAATCTGGGGCTTAACTTTGCCATGCTGAAATACATGGTGGAAGGCTTGCACTTCTACCCTACTATATCACAGGCCTTTATTACAATTACATTGTCTCTGTGCAGTTATTTCCTGCAAAAACACTTTACTTTCAAGGTCAAAAAACACAACTAGCTAAATCTCATTTTAAGGTCATCGCAGTGCATTTATTTGTTTAAAGCTGAGTTTTGCGGTAACTTAGCCTAATAATAAGAGATACTTACGATGAGCGATTTTAATGACTTTAATAATCCACAGGTAGCTAAACTGCCAAGGCATTTAAGGCAATTTATTGTAGAGCAGCATTATGAAAAATATACTCCTGTAGATCAGGCAGTATGGAGATATGTAATGCGCCAGAATTATAGTTATTTAAAACATGTAGCTTATTATCCTTATATCAAAGGATTGCAGCGCGCGGGTCTGAGTATCGAATATATTCCTGATTTGCAAACGATGAATGACAACCTTGGCAAAATTGGCTGGGGTGCTGTTACAGTTGACGGATTTATCCCCCCTGCTGCGTTTATGGAATATCAGGCTTACAGAGTCCTTGTGATAGCTGCTGATATTAGGCAGATCAACCACATCGAATATACACCTGCTCCTGATATCATTCATGAATCGGCAGGCCATGCTCCTATTATTGCAGATACAGATTACAACAATTACCTGAGTTATTTTGGATCTATTGGCGCTAAAGCCATGTTTTCATCTAAGGATTTTGAACTGTATGAAGCAATTCGACACCTTTCTATTCTCAAAGAGGCCGTTGATGCGCCTGAGCAGGAAATTGCAAAAGCTGAAAAGCATTTACAGCAGATATCCGAAAATATGGGTGAACCATCTGAGATGGCATTACTTGGACGACTGCATTGGTGGACTGTAGAATACGGGTTAATCGGAACGTTGGAAGATCCCAAAATTTATGGTGCCGGATTACTTTCTTCTATAGGTGAAAGCTCGTCATGCATGAAAGCCGATGTTGAAAAATTATGGTATAACCTGGATACGGTCAACTATGCTTATGACATTACCAAGCCTCAGCCCCAGTTATTCGTTACTGAAACTTTTCAGAACCTGATTGATGTGCTGGAAGCATTTGCTGATACCATGGCTTTCAGACGCGGAGGCTCCGAAGGTATCATTAAGGCAATCGAATGTAAAAATCCTGCAACTGCAGTATACAGTTCGGGCTTACAGGTTACCGGTACTTTCACTGATATGGGCATTGATCAGCAGGATCAGTTGACTTTTATCAAAACTACCGGCCCATCTGCATTGGCTGTAGAAGGTAAACAACTGGAAGGGCATGGAAAATTATATCATAAAGATGGTTTCTCATCTCCGGTTGGCAAATTGAAGGGAGTAGCCTCTGCAATTGAAGACATGGACTTCTCTGCGCTAGCGACCTATGGCATTAAATTACAGCACATTGCAGAACTGGAGTTTGAAAGCGGAATCTCTGTAAAAGGTATGGCAACCAAAATCCATCAGCATAACGGAAAAACTATCCTAATCACGTTTGAGGATTGCACAGTAAAGGAAAGCAACGGTAATCTGCTGTTCCAGCCGGAATGGGGAACATATGACATGGCTGTTGGAGAAAAGATCGTTTCTGTATATAATGGTGCGGCAGACAAAGATGCTTATGAGGAAATCACTCATGTTAGCGACAAACAGACCCATAAGATCACATATGATGAGAAGACCCAGAAACTTCATGATATTTATAGAAATGTGCGTCTGATCAGGGAAAATCAAACTGGTTACGAAATGTTGCCGGTACTTTTTAGCGCTTTAAAAGCAGACCATCGCTACGACTGGCTTTCGGCACTCGAGATTTTGGAAATACTGCATCATAAACAATTGTATCCTGAACTGGAAAAAGAGGTACACATTTACCTGGAACTAAAAGCGGGAGTAGAACCTGATCATAAGAAACTGATCAATGATGGATTACATGTTATCGAAAACCCGGTAAGCCAGCTGATTACCGAACAGGATTAAGGCACATTTAAAGCGATCGTCATCCTGACCTAGATGAAGCTGCGAAGCAAAATAAATTACTCTCTAGCTTTCCGCTGCGCTTCAGGTCAGGATGACGTGGCGTTTATTTAAAATTAAAAAACTGATGAATATAATATTAACAGGTGCAAGCAGCGGAATTGGTTTTGAAGCCGCGTTGGAATTTACATTAAGCAGTGAGAACAACGTAGTTTGTATTGCACGTTCGGCGGATAAGTTGCGTAAGCTTTTGGAAATAGCAAAAGGTATTAATCCTGACTGCACTTTACTACCGGTAGAGTTTGACATTGTAAAAGATGATTATACAGCACTGGTTCCATTTTTAACAGAACGTCTCGGACAGGTCGATATCCTGATCAATAATGCAGGTTCGCTCATCAACAAACCGTTTATGGAAACCAATGAATCAGACATGTGGCAAATGCTGGAGAGCAATGTAATGGGGCATTTCAACATGATCAGGAATGTGGTTCCTTTAATGAAAAGCGGCGGACATATCGTGAATATTGGTAGCATGGGTGGTTTCCAGGGCAGTGTTAAATTTCCAGGTCTTTCAGCTTATTCTTCGAGTAAAGCAGCCCTGCATACCATGACTGAATGCCTGGCTTTTGAACTGGCTGACACAGGTATAAAAGTCAATTGTCTGGCACTTGGATCTGCCCAGACTGAAATGCTTGAACAGGCTTTTCCCGGTTACGAATCGCCGGTGATGGCTTTTGAAATGGGCAAATATGTGGCTGATTTCGCAAGGACAGGCCACAAATTTTTCAATGGAAAAACACTTCCTGTTGCGGTAACGACGCCATAACCAACAAGTTATCAACATTTTTAGGGGTAAAGGATATTTTTAATACCTTTAACCAAATTGATATGAAGAAAACCATTATTCTATTCAGTATAGCTTTTTTTAGTGTGTTGGCAGGCAAAGCGCAAACCACTGTACCGCTCGAATACAGAGAGTTGGTAAATCGGCTCAGCAAACAATTGCCTGAGAAAAGTAAAACCAATACCCCGGAAACATCACCAAATAAGTTACTTGAATTTGCTAAATCTATGCTCGGCATCAGGTACAGGACAGCATCAAGCAGTCCGAAAAGAGGATTTGATTGTTCAGGTTTTGTAAATTACGTATTCAGTAATTTTGGTTTTAAAGTACCACGATCTTCAAGGGATTTTGCATTAAGCGGAGAAGCAAAAAAACTTGAAGACGCTAAGATTGGCGACGTGATCCTTTTTACAGGTACAAATAGCAGATCCCGCACTCCAGGTCATGTTGGCATCATCTATTCAGTTGACGGCGATGACATTAAATTCATTCATTCCTCCTCCGGAGGTGCTAAAGGAGTTACCATCACCAGTCTGAATGAAGGATTCTATAAAAAACGCTTCTTAAAGGTTGTAAGTATTTTATAATATGGTCAATGACCGTACTACAATAGTACGATCTTCAGCGCCTCAGCTACTTTTCCTTCTTTAAGTAATGTTCTGGAAAGCTCATGCAGTTCTCTTTCCCTGTTGTTTACATCGCCGATAGTCGCATCCAGAATGTCTTTTACAGCGGCAGAATTTCTGACGGCATCTATTTCTTCATCTGTTGGCAAATGCTCTACGTTTCCGAGCATACCAAGGTCATTACCTGTTAATACCATAGAATTTCTCACAGCCTTAGGCAATGCATCCACCCCTATCCCTAAAGTGGTTAGTGGCTTGGCTACTTTAAATAAGCTCTCCGGAGTAACGCGACAATACCAGTCGCCACCCAAACGTGCCACCAGGTCTATCTTAGCCTGATCGATCTTTCCGTCAGCATCCAGGATTTCTTCTTTGATATGGATGACTTTTATCTCTGCCATTACCAGGTTTCCAGCACCAGGATGCTCGCCAAGAGAAATAACTTCCTTTACTATGCATTCTAACTGCACAGGAGCCTCTGCTACACGTGGTGGTTTAATGGTATCCGAAGGAAGCATGGTAAAACCTGCTTTATCAAACTCATTAATACCTTTAGCATATTCGGTACTGGCCAGACTGGTTTGTTGTACCATAGGATAGTTGACAATATTGATCACGCATTCCTTTACCTCAAGTACATTTTCCAGCGTATGTTTAGTCGTATTGTCCCGCACTCTTCTGGCAGGAGAAAAAATACACAATGGAGGATTGGTACTGAACATATTGAAAAAACTGAACGGGCTTAAATTGATATTTCCGGCCTGATCAATGGTAGTGGCAAAACAAATTGGTCGCGGTGCAATAGCATACTGCAAGTAATTCTGCAATTGCATCGGGGACAAGTCTGAAGTATTTAAGGTAAGCATGACTTCTTTAAGAATTAAGCAAGGTTATTAGTGCACTCGTCATGCTGAATTTATTTCAGCATGACGAGGGATTTGAGTGAACTATTTTTTCAATGCCAGAATAGAAAAATCTGTATTTACTTTCTTGATGGTATTGCTCAATCGCCCAAGTCCGGTGATTTCCATCTCTACTACATCACCGTCCTGTAACCATTGAGGTTTGAAATCAGGATTATTCAGCAAGCCTGTGCCATTCAATTCGAGGAAGCATCCTGTGCCTACCGTTCCAGATCCAATCACATCACCAGGAAGTATATCTACGCCGTAAGCACAACGCTCTATAATTTCTGCGAATGTCCAGTCCATATCAGCCATATTTCCCGCTGATACCTCTACCCCATTTACTGTACAGGTCATCTTAAGGTTATAAGAATTACCTGTATGACCAGGTTTCGCAGCTGTTTTGTATTGCTCTAGCTCATCAGGAGTTACAAGCCATGGTCCAATCACCGTAGAAAAGTCTTTACCTTTCGCCGGACCAAGGTTCAATAACATTTCTTCCATTTGAAGTGTCCTGGCGCTCATATCATTCATCACCATATAACCGGCAATATAGCTATCGGCTTCCGCTGCGTTAATGTTTCGGCCTTTTTTACCAATTACAACTGCAACTTCCAGTTCAAAGTCAAGTTTCTGAAAATGATCAGGCATACACTCAATTTCTCCAGGTCCCTGAATGGCATTATGGTTGGTGAAATAAAATATAGGATACTGGTCAAATTCAGCTATCATATCCACCTTACGATTTCTGCGCGCCGCAGCTACATGCTGACGAAAAGCATACCCATCGCGACATGAAGTTGGGTGCGGAACAGGTGCCAGCAGTTCAAAAAAAACTTCCTCTTTAGGCTCAAGTTCTTTTGACTTGATCTGGGCATCTACCTTTTTTGCACGTTCCATTAAGACCTCACCACCTTGCAAAAATGCATTCATTTCATCAGGAAGCTGTTTGTCACAGGAATTTAGATTGTAAATGTGTCCGTTTACAAAAACACCAAGGTGTTCTCTGTCTTCTGTTTTATAGGATACCAGTTTCATTTATTTTTCGTTTTTTAGTTGTCATATATGGAGGC
The DNA here is from genome assembly GCF_032678645.1 of Pedobacter frigoris. GTDB lineage: Bacteria > Bacteroidota > Bacteroidia > Sphingobacteriales > Sphingobacteriaceae > Pedobacter > Pedobacter frigoris_A. The sequence goes on along the minus strand of NZ_JAVTSP010000003.1, from coordinate 511,691 downwards.
CTTTTGCTGACTAGAATAATCAAATCGCAACAGGCTCCAATGATCAGTTATATTAAGTAGTTGTCCAAAGCTAGATAAAATTAAAGCAAACATGGTTATAAAATATTTCTGAGTATAATATTTAGGTTATAGTTTGGCTATTGCGAGATTTAATAATTACTTTAGCAGGCGTAAAAGAACATGGCACATAGCAGCTTCATATATCAAAACCAAATAGCCAGACAAGCACTGGCCTCATTTAGGTATGCTATGCTTTCCAAACTTATCTTCGCTCAATACTCCATATAGACTTTCTCTTTGTCCAATGCTCTTATTTAAAACGTTTTCGACGTTTTAATCGTTATTATTTATATCATTTTAACCATATATAACCTTAGCTATGCCAATTTATCATACGTTAGGAACCATACCTGCTAAACGACATACGGTTTTTCGTAAACCTGACGGTAAATTGTATGCGGAAGAACTGGTTTCGACTGAAGGTTTTTCAAGCTTGTACTCCTTGGTTTATCATTGCCACCCACCTACCATTGTAAAATCATTAGGTGAACCGTACTCTGTAGAGCCTAAAATTGCAAGGGAAAAACATTTACGTCATACCAGTCTGATCGGATTCAACATTAAACCGGAAGATGATTACCTGAAAAGCCGTAAACCTGTACTTGTAAACAACGACCTGCACATTTCACTAGCCGCTCCGAGAAAGTCTATGACTGATTATTTTTATAAGAATAGTCAGGCAGACGAGGTGATTTTCATTCATGAAGGAAGCGGAACCTTGAAAACAGGGTTTGGAAAGATCCGTTTTGAATACGGGGATTACCTCGTGGTACCCCGTGGCACCATTTACCAGATGGAGTTCAACGATGAAAAAAACAGGTTGTTCATCGTTGAGAGCTTTAGCCCCATCCGGACACCTAAACGTTACAGAAATGCTTTTGGACAACTGGAAGAGCATTCTCCTTTCTGCGAACGTGACATCAAAAGACCGCAGGATCTGGAAACAATTGATGAATATGGAGACTTTAAAGTACTCATCAAAAAACAAGGTGTAATGTATCCGTATGTATACGGAACACATCCTTTCGATTTTGTGGGTTGGGATGGTTTTCACTATCCATGGGCATTTTCAATACATGATTTTGAACCCATCACAGGCCGATTGCACCAACCACCACCGGTACACCAGACTTTTGAAGGGCATAACTTCGTAATCTGTTCTTTCGTACCGCGCAAGTACGATTATCACCCGCTTTCAATACCTGCTCCATACAACCACAGTAATGTAGACAGCGACGAGGTGTTGTATTATGTTGACGGCGATTTCATGAGCAGAAAGAGCGTGGTAAAAGGACAGATCACCCTACATCCTGGAGGTATTCCACATGGTCCTCATCCAGGAACCGTGGAAAAATCTATAGGAAAGGAAAGTACAGAAGAACTGGCAGTTATGATTGACCCATTCCGTCCTTTAATGCTGACAGAAGATGCAGTAGCAATAGAGGATGAAAACTACCACAAAAGCTGGCAGGAAAACGTAGAATAACTCAAAAGCAAAAAAGAAAACTAACTTATTATTCAAATAAAAAACAAAATGTCAACACAAACATTTGCAGAAAAAATAGCTAAGGCACAGGATTTTCTTCCCATTAATGGGACTGATTATGTTGAGTTTTATGTAGGAAATGCTAAACAGGCTGCACATTATTATAAAACAGCCTTTGGTTTCCAGTCGATAGCCTATGCCGGACCTGAAACCGGGGTTCGTGACCGTGCTTCATATGTATTGCAGCAGGGAAAGATCAGATTGGTTTTAACAACAGGTTTGAAATCAGACAATGTAATATCAGAACATGTAAAAAAACATGGCGATGGTGTTAAAGTTCTTGCGTTATGGGTAGATGATGCTTACAGCGCTTTTGAAGAAACTACCAAGCGTGGTGCAAAACCTTATTTGGAGCCTGTTACACATACTGACGAACACGGAGAAGTACGCATGTCTGGGATCTACACTTACGGTGAGACTGTTCACATGTTTATTGAGCGTAAAAACTACAATGGTTCATTTCTACCTGGCTATGTGGATTTGAAGAGTGATTACAATCCGGAAGAGACGGGCTTGCTTTATATCGATCACTGTGTAGGAAATGTGGGCTGGAACAGGATGAACGAAACAGTGAAATGGTACGAAGAGGTGATGGGTTTTGTGAATATCCTTTCATTTGATGATAAACAAATCAATACCGAATATTCCGCTTTGATGAGTAAGGTGATGAGTAATGGAAACGGTTTTTCTAAATTTCCCATCAATGAACCTGCTGAAGGCAAAAAGAAATCACAAATTGAAGAATATCTTGAATTTTATGAAGGCGAAGGGGTGCAACACATTGCAGTAGCAACTAAAGACATTTTATCTACCGTGAAGGCATTAAAAGCGAGAGGGGTTGAGTTTTTAAGTGCACCTCCTGAAGCCTACTATAATATGATGCCGGAACGCGTGGGTGAAATTGACGAAGAAATTGCTCAGTTAAAAGAACTGGGAATCCTGGTAGACTGCGATGAAGAAGGTTATTTATTGCAGATTTTCACAAAACCTGTAGAAGACAGGCCAACTCTATTTTTTGAAATTATCCAGCGTAAGGGTGCTCAGTCATTTGGGGCAGGTAATTTTAAAGCCCTGTTTGAATCTCTGGAACGCGAACAGGAATTGAGAGGAAATTTATAATTGTGTTATCCTAACAAAGGGGTTTGATATAGGATAATTACATTATAAAATACACCGGGCGACCGGTATTAAAGGGTGCCTGAAAAACAGTGCACCCTTTTTTATTTGAACTGTTTTAAAAAAAATAGTTATTTTCGAGGCTTAAGGCAACCAAGCGGGGCATGGAAATTAACATTATCAGTAGAATAACCCTATTTTTTATTCGTTTTAAGACAGCCTTTAAACTGTTTCAAAAAAATGATCCCCTTCGTTTAGCTGGTGCCACCGCTTTTTTCACCAATTTTGCATTACCCCCAATCCTGCTGATACTCATCAGACTGTTTGGCTTTTTTATGGACCGGAAAATACTTGCATCACGTCTGTTTGAACGTCTGGGAAATATTTTAGATGATGATAGTACAGGCCAGGTCAGACAAACATTAAGAAATATCAGGGGAATAGACCATCAGTGGTATGCAACGCTGATTAGCTTTGTGTTCTTTTTATTTGTAGCTACTACCTTGTTTACGGTGATTAAAAACTCAATGGACCAGATCTGGTCTATTGGCAAAAAAGAACATGTTGGATTTATGTTTACCATGAAATTAAGAGCCCGTTCTATGGTGATTATTCTACTGGCAGGCATGCTATTCATGGTTGGTTTTTTAACGGATAGCATACAGGCATTTATAGGAGCCTATATCAATACTGCATCTCCAACTTTTGGCAAGTTTTTCTTATCATTACTCAATCAAATATTATTTATAGGAATCGTCATGGTATGGTTCACCGTATTGTTTAGATTTCTAACCAATGGAAGACCAACATGGATAACGTCATTGAGAGGCGGTTTGCTTACAGCTGTATTGTTCACCGCCGGTAAATATATTTTAAGGATATTGCTTCCGCTAAGCGGCATAGGTAATGTATACGGAACATCAGGATCTATAGTACTGATCATGCTGTTTGTATTTTATTCCTCTTTTATCTTCTATTTCGGAGCCTGTTACGTGAAAGTCTTAAGTGACGACAGAGAAACCCCTATACGTCCCATAAAAGGGGCATACAATTATGAAATAAAAGAAGTACTAAAAGACACCTAGCAAGCCTGGGGCGTTACTACTTTCTCAAATCCCTGCATCTCGAATACCGCAAGTTTATTTAGGAGATTGTAATGTAAGGTACCAAAGAAATTGATGATTCCATCTTTATTCTTACCCTCTATACAGATGCTTTCCTTTACAATTTCTTTATGCTCTAAATTGTGGTCAGTAAGAATAACATCCTCGTCCTGAATTTTGACATCATCAGCTGCAATTGAAAACTGTTTTAATAGCTCTGAGAAGCTTTGTCCATTTAGCAATAGTTCTTTGATATTCATGATAGTAGCGATTAGGGTTAGGGATCAAGATATCATCAATTTTAAAGCCAAAAAAAAGGGCAAACAGCTAATGTTTACCCTTTTAAGTCAAATGTTAATAACTTACTGTTTCTTAGAATAACCTATAAGCTACTCCCAATGTAAACAGGCTTAACTTAGTATCATCATAACCATCTTTCCCTATTTTCGAAAGACCAGTTTCATACCTTAAATCCACACCTAATTTGCCTACATCCAGACCGGCACCAAATTGCCATGCAAAAGCCTGACCTTTAAAGTTCCCCGAGAAAACATTTCCCACTGCAGTTTTTACAGTTTGTTTATCATCTACGATAAATGACACAACAGGGCCTGTATTCAAACGGATACCCACACCTGCAGCACCGATTTTAGTTCCTACTAAAACAGGAACATCAACACTTGTAAATTTAACTTCGTTCTCTGCCCCATCTGCAGTTCTTTTTAATGTTGTATTTTTACCTGAAATATACAACTCAGGCTGTAAATGAATACCTGCGGCACCAATACGAGCCCAAACACCTGCATAATAGCCAGCTTTATTATCACTGCTAAATGTATTTTCAGTAGTTAGTTTTGCGAGATTCGCCCCTCCCTTTAGACCAAACTGAAAGCTTGGAATAACCTGACTAAAGGCTACAAGGTTAATGCAAGCGAATAATGCTGATAAGATGATTTTTTTCATAAAAAAAGATTAATGTGACATTAATATCTATGTAAAAATAAGAATATTTTTAATTCAAAACTAAATTACGTAGTTTTATCATACAATTAATGACAATCTTCATGTTATTTTTAACCACTTGCAATGATTGTTAGGCCAATTTTTTAAATGGATTTTAGCTTTAATTTTTACTCCATCATATTGACTTTTTGTGGAGCTATAACTCTTTTTTTATCCTATCATGTATATAAAAAAGAGGGTGGTGCTGTTCGTTTTTTTGGCATTTTGATGCTTTCCAATGCCATTTGGGCGTTGGCATATGGATTTGAACTGGCAACCAGTGTTTTGCAACATGCAAAATTCTTCATCAACATAGAGTATATTGGTATTGCTACCCTGCCATTAAACTGGTTTTTGTTCTGCCTTAAACTTTCGGGAAAAGAAAAGTGGTATAAAAACAAATATAATCTGGGACTTCTTCTTTTTTTTCCAATAGTCACGGTGTTGTTGGTATGGACAAATAAGTACCATCACCTCCATTATAAGAATTATTATATGGACCTGACGGGGGATTTCCCCATGGTTCATATCGTTCCAGGTATTTCTTATCAGCTTTTCACCATATATTTTTACACTCTTCTGGCCATCGGGAGCTACCTGCTCGTTGTTAAATTTCGAAAAGCAGACCGTATTTATAAAAAACAAAATTACAGCATCATCATTGCAGCAATGATTCCATGGGCAACAAACATTGCTTATCTACTCGGGTTTAGACCGCTTGGAAATCTTGACCTTACGCCCTTTGCCTTTATCGCGACAATTTGTCTAATCTCAATAGCAATTTACAGATTTAAGTTATTCGATATATTGCCAGTTGCCCGGGAAAAAGTATTGGAATTGATGCAGGATGGATTCATTGTGCTGGATTCGAGATTTCGGGTTATAGATTACAACCTTGCTTTTAAAAAATATATTCCATCAGTTGGCGACAACAAAATTATAGGAAAGCACATTACAAATCTCTTACCGGATCAGCAATCATTAATTGATTTTTTAAACAACAACCACTCGGGGAAAATGGAGATGAGAATTCAGCTTCAGAACACCATTCTTGATACCGAAGCAGACATCAGGTTCCTGAATGAAAATCAGCTGAGCAGCGAAGCGATCATTATAAAACTCCAGGATTTAACAGCGCTGAGAGAAGAAGCTTTAAGATCAAAAACTCAGGCAGATGAACTCCAAAGACTTAATCATCTTAAGGACAGAATTTTTTCGATCATCGCCCACGACTTACGCGGCCCCCTGGTTAACCTATCAGAAGTACTTAAAATGACTTCAAGTGGTCAGATCTCCAATGAGGAATTTAAAACATTATCACCCGCACTAAGCAAAGACATTTTATATACCACAGATCTACTGGAAAATATCCTGCACTGGTCAAGAAGCCAATTGAAGGGTTACGGCATCAACAAGGAGTATTTCGACCTGAAAACACTGGTAGTTAATGAAGTAACATACCATCTTCCTTCAGCGGTTTCTAAAAAAATCGGAATTGTGCAGGACGTATTCCCGGGAGCTCTCGTTTATGCAGATATGCTAATGATCCAAATTGTGATCAGAAACATCCTCAACAATGCTATTAAATTCTGCAATGAAAATTGTGAGATCACACTCAATGCAGTCTACAAAGATCACTTTATTCAACTTTGCATCAGTGACAATGGAATAGGTATGTCACAAGAAATCATTAGCAAACTTTTCAGCGGAGAAAACTTATCTACACGTGGTACCATGAATGAAAAGGGTACAGGATTGGGACTTGTGGTATGCAAAGAATTTATGGAAAGAAATGGGGGTAAGCTAACGGTAACCAGTGAAGTTGGAAAAGGATCTAGTTTTTACGTGTCTATTCCAGTTGAAAAAGAAGAGCTTTCTGATTGATCATCAGAAAGCTCTGGGTATTATCTATTGACCTGTGGCATCGTTGATTGCCTGCTGCTCTTTTAAAGCATCTACATTATTTTTATTTCCAAAATTCTGGGTTTTATCAGCAAAATAATCAAGAATACTAACTATGGTGTCCAGGTTATCTGCAACACGTTGATGCATATCAGGCAAGTCTTTATCGAGTTTCTTATCTCCCAATTCAATATTATCAACCTCTATTTTTCCAATTTTCTGAATAATTGCCTGCTGAGAATGTTGTAGGTCTTCTAATTCTCTCACAATTTTTTCCATCAATTCGAACTTTTTTAACGTATCCATATGCTATTTAATTAAGATAAAAATTCTGTTTCTATATGTATAGTCAACCAATTACCTTGCCAAGATGTTTTAAGCAATTTGAACAAGGCATTTGTTTTGCTTCTTTTGTCGTTTATAAATTGAATTGACATTTGCAATATCAGCAAATAACTAATACTTTAGTTACCAATTAATGAAGACCGTTATGAAAAAGCTATTTCTACTACTTTTTTTTATTGCCAGTTGCTATCAGATCTCGAATGCGCAAAACACTGCTGTAATTGATAATGAAAAGGTATTGGAATACTACCAGTCTCAACGTTACACAGAAGCAGCGCAATATCTTCAAAGTATTTATAAGGATGGCACGGAAGATCCGAAGGCATTGACACAACTTGCTTATGCCAATTTAATGGGTGGCAAATATACTGATGCAGAAAAGTACTACCTGAAACTTTACACTCAAAACCCAACGAACCTGTCTGTTTTGTTTAGTCTGGCCGATATAAATACCCGGCGTGGCAATGAATTAAAAGCCAAATCCTATTATCAGGAGGTGATTAAAATTGACAGTGCCAACTTCAGTGCTTATAAAAAGCTTGCTTATTTGACGAAAGATGATATAAACAATAAAAAATTCTCCTATCTGCTAACAGCCAACAGGCTCAATCCTGTTGACGCTGACGTCGTCTTTGATCTGTGTGAGATCTACTTCAAGACGAAATCTATCCATAAACTAAAACAAACACTTGAACCGGCTTTAAAAGCAGACAGTGCAAATTTAAGGCTGCTCAAAATGAAAATCCCGTTGAATATAGCCGAAAAAGATTATCCTGAAGCCATAAAAACCGGAGAACAACTTTTGAGTTATGGTGACAGCTCTACTTTCGTCCTCAACAACCTTGGTAAGTCTCATTTTCTTTCTCTCGATTATCAGAATGCGCTTAAATATTTTTTACTGATAAGCGATAAATCTGCTGATAATGAAACCCTGCTTTATAATATCGGGATGAGCTATAGAGGCATAAAGGATTATAAAAATGCTATCCCTTATCTCCAAAATGCCATTAAGGAAGGTATATCTCCAAAAATCGCCACATATTATGGACTATTAGGTGATTCTTTTGAAATGGTTAATAAAAATGACGACGCAAATAATGCCTACAAAAAAGGCCTCCAGTTTGAAAACAATGGAAGCCTGTTGTATAATATAGCACTGGTATACGAAACTAAATTGAATGACAAAAAAAGCGCAGTTAATTATTACGAACAGTATCTGAAAACCATCGATGAAAAGCAACAGCCAAAACTGATCATCTTTATCAAACGAAAAATAGATGAGCTGAAGAAGTGATTATTTCCCAATTAGTCTGGCCACATATTTTCCGATAATATCAAATTCGATATTAACGGTATCACCAACATTCACCTCCTGCAGATTGGTATGCTCAAAAGTATAAGGAATGATGAATACAGAAAACTCGTCGTCTTTAGAACCGACTACAGTTAGACTAATCCCGTTGACACAAACCGATCCTTTTTCTACAGTTACATTACCCTTTTCTGCATCGTATTTAAAACGATATTCCCAGCTACCATCCAAAACTGCACGTTTTACACATACAGCCGTCTGATCTACGTGTCCCTGCACAATATGTCCATCCAACCTTCCGTTCATTTGCATACAGCGCTCTAGATTTACCCGTTTTCCTTTCTCAAGTTCATTAAGGTTCGTTTTTTGAAGCGTTTCTTCTATAGCTGTAACAGTATGTGTATCCGCAGTTAGCGCAACTACCGTGAGGCAAACACCATTATGAGCCACACTCTGATCTATTTTCAATTCATTACTAATGGCAGATTTAATGGTATAATGGCGGTTTGTACCTTCATTCACGACATCAATAACCTCTCCCAAAGTTTCTATTATTCCTGTAAACATTTTTAAGAATTAAACATTGTTCTACTTTTCCTCCATGCACTAACACTTTCAGCCTGATTTTGCTCTGTAGTTACAATAGATTGTTTTTTAAATGATTGTGCAGCAAATACTGCAGCCATCAACGCTTCATTATCATCCTCACTTTTAAGACTGTCAGCATTAAAATACTTAGCTACAAAATGTGTATCAAAATTACCGGTCTTAAATGCTTCGTGATTCATCACAAATTTCCCAAAGTTTAGGGTTGTTTTTATACCCGTAATGTCATATTCATCTATTGCCCTTACCATTCGTTCAATGGCTTCCTCTCTATTCCTTCCATAAGTAATAAGCTTTGCAATCATGGGATCGTAGTAAATAGGAATTTCCATCCCCTGTTCGAAACCATCATCAACCCTCACGCCATAGCCCTTAGGTGTTTTATACGTCTGCAATACACCAATATCAGGAAGAAAGTTATTTTCCGGATCTTCCGCATAAACCCTCAATTCAATTGCATGTCCACTGATTTTTAAGTCCGATTGCTGATAGGAAAGCTGCTCACCTCTTGCAACTTTAATTTGCTCTTTTACCAGATCCAGGCCAGTGATCATCTCCGTCACAGGATGCTCAACCTGAAGGCGGGTATTCATTTCCAAAAAGAAAAAATCCAGGTTCTCATCCAATATAAACTCAACTGTACCCGCACCAACATAATTTACAGAACGTGCTACATCAACGGCACATGTGCCCATGCGCTGGCGTATTTCCTCTGTCAATATACTTGATGGAGCTTCTTCGATTACCTTCTGGTGCCTTCGCTGAACGGAGCATTCCCGCTCAAAAAGGTGAACAATATTGCCATGCGTATCCCCCAATACCTGAATTTCTATGTGGCGTGGTGAGGAAACATAACGTTCAATAAAAACAGAGCCATCACCAAATGCCGACGTAGCCTCGCTTACAGCCAGATGCATTTGCTCTTCGAAATCGCTTTCCATTTCTACTATTCTCATGCCCTTCCCTCCTCCACCGGCGGCGGCTTTAATCAGAATAGGAAAACCAACTTCAACAGCACGCATTTTTGCCTCTTCGATGTCCGTAATTGCTTCTTCAGTACCGGGAACCATAGGGATATTGTACTTCAAAGCCGCTGCTTTAGCCGACAATTTATTACCCATAACCTCCATTGCTTCGGGGGTTGGACCAATAAGAATCAGTCCTGAAGCCTTTACCAATCTGGCAAAAGCGGCATTCTCTGAAAGAAAACCATAACCAGGATGTATGGCTTCTGCTCCTGTAAGTTTGCAGGCATCGATAATTTTCTCCCCCAGAAGATAGGATTGATTTGAAGGGGCCGGACCAATACACACGGCTTCATCTGCATACAATACATGAAGTGCGGTTCTATCTGCTTCAGAATAAACGGCTACAGTTTTTATGCCCATTTCACGTGCAGAACGCATAATGCGTAATGCAATCTCTCCCCTGTTGGCTATTAAAATTTTATTCATTGATAAAAAAAGTTTTATTTATGAACTGATGGATTCAAATGTATTATATTTTCTATCGCACTATCTATCATTTCGGAAGAAATATCCAGATGGGTCACCATCCTGATCGTATCCGGACCAGTAGTACTGCATAAAATCCCTCTTTCCAAAAATTGCTGCACAATAGATGCAGCTTTGAAGTTTTCCGCTATTTTAAAGATCACGATATTTGTTTCAACAGGCATTACAGAAGCTACGTATTTCATCTGACTTAAAGTCGCCGCCAATGCACCTGCATGTGTATGGTCTATGGCCAGTCTTTCTACATGATGGTCTAAGGCATAAATGCCAGCAGCAGCAAGGAATCCAGCCTGTCGCATTCCTCCGCCAAAGGCCTTTCTCACTTTAACAGCTCTTTTAATCATATCTTTACTACCAAGCAATACAGAACCTACAGGTGCGCCAAGTCCCTTAGATAAGCATACCGAAATCCCGTCGAAGTACTTACCATAATTCCCAGGTTTATCACCTGTAGCTGCGAGGGCGTTAAATATCCTGGCCCCATCAAGATGAAGCTTCAGTTCTTTTATATTACATAATGTATGGATTGGCTCTATTTGAGCCAAACTATAACAAGCGCCTCCCCCCTTATTCACAGTATTCTCCAACACAACCAAACTTGAATTTGGATAGTGAATATTTGGCTCGTTGATTTCCGGCTCTATAAGTTCTGGCGTCAGAATGCCCCGCTCACCATGAAGCAGCCTTACCGATGCCGCGGAATGAAAAGCTATGCCTCCTCCTTCATATCTGTATACATGTGACGCCTGGTCGCATATTACCTCATCCAAAGGCTGTGTAAAACACTTAATCGCAATCTGATTGGTCATGGTACCTGACGGACAAAACAAGCCGGCTTCCATACCGAAAAGCTCGGAAAGCTTATTTTCTAAAGCATCTACAGTTTCATCTTCTCCAAAGACATCATCACCTACCTTCGCATTCATCATGGCATCAAGCATGCCTGCAGTAGGCTTTGTAACCGTATCACTTCGCAAATCTATTTTTCTTAACATATTTTTAATACATCTATAAAAGAGGAAATGTTGCAAAATACCATATTACAAATCTATTTTTCTTATAAAACAAAATAAACTATCCTATATTGGAAAAAATCCGTGATAAGGAGCATTTTTTTAGTTTAAAATCATCCTGAAAACAAGGCCAGATAGTATGTGGACGGACTGATTTTTTTAAAATTTGGATTTTAAAATAACAAGCGTATTTTAGCTTAGTGTTTTTTTAACAATATGGTAACCTTAAAATCACGAGCAAAATTTTAAAAAACACTGTTTTCAACTACCTGAAGGCAGCAAAACAAAAATGAACCAAAATAAAAGAAATTAAATTTATGAGAAGAAACCATACAAAAGTGTTAGGAATATTTACTTTTAGCCCGAAAAAAACAAATTAAGATGATAGTTATTGCAGATGGTGGTTCAACCAAAACCAATTGGTGTTTAATCAACGAAGCCGGAAGAAAAATCCTTTTCAATACTGAAGGCTATAATCCATATTTTTCAACAACAGAATACATTGTTGAATCTTTGAACAAGTCATTGCCTGACTTCCTTGAAAGAGAAAAACTGACAGAAGTAAATTACTATGGTGCAGGCTGTTCAACCGATGCTAAACGCAAGATCGTAGCCGATGCAATGCAACAGGTTTTCCCTAATGCACAAATTAATATTGGTCACGACTTACTTGCTTCCTGCCGTGCATTACTTGGCGACACTCCAGGATTTGCTGCAATTTTAGGAACCGGAACAAACTCATGCCTGTACGATGGAAAGGATATCTCATTGAATATCGACTCTCTGGGATATTTCCTTGGTGATGAAGGAAGTGGATGCTTTATCGGCAAGAGAATTCTTTCTGATTATATGAAAGGATATATGCCGAAAGGCCTTAGGGAGAGTTTCTATGATAATTTCGCATTGACGAACGAAGATATATTCGATCACATTTACAACAAACCCCTTCCAAACCGTTTTTGTGCAAGCTTCAGTAAGTTCTTGTACGATTTCAAGGACAATTACGAAGACTATACATTTGCCACTGTTGAATATGCATTCACCGCTTTCTTCGAAAATCTGGTAGTTCACTACCCTAATTATAAAGATTACACTTTAAACTGCGTAGGATCTGTTGGATATAGCTTCAGGGATATCCTCAGCATTGTTGCCGACAGGTATGAAATGGGCATCGGAAAAATCATCCGCTCGCCTATAGATGACCTGGTAGATTATCACTTGCATATAGCGACTAAATAGTCCAGCGTATACCATACAAAAAAAAGCTTCCTGAACAATGTTCAGGAAGCTTTTTTTTGTATTAAATGCATTTCAGTTAAAAGGAAATTTCCTTACCGAATAATTTTGCGTATCTCCTCTTATCAAACTTATATAATGTAGCAGCCCTGAAAGAAACCCCTTGTTGTTTTTCTTCAAGATCTTTAAGTACGCCAAAACTCAGCATCTTTTTTCTGAAGTTTCTTTTATCCAGCTTTTTATTCAAAATAACCTCATACACATTCTGTAGTTGTGTTAAGGTAAATTTCTCAGGCAGCAATTCAAAGGCAATAGGCTGATGTTTGATACGCCTCTTGATTTTCTCAAGCCCCTTATCAAAGATCTTCTGATGATCAAATGCCAGTTTCGGAAGATCCTTTACATTAATCCAATTTGCCTTCTTTGCATAACTACTGATAGGCTTTAAGGCTTTATCTCCTCCTAATCTTAACAGTGCATAATAAGCAATACTCACAACACGCCCCTGAGGATGCCTGTTTACATCACCAAAAGTGTAATACTGTTCCATATAAATGTTGCTCAAGCCTGTCAGCTCATGTAAAATCCTTGAGGCAGACTGGTCCAGACTTTCATTTTCTTCTACAATATTACCCGGCAAGGCCCACCAATCCTTAAATGGCTCTTCATTTCTTTCAATCAAAAGAATCTTCAATTCTCCTTCATCAAATCCAAAAACCACACAATCAATTGAGAACGTGGAATTAAATTGCGGCAAGACTTCTTTCAAAACATTTATCTTTTTAGTGATGCAACCTTTTTATCTAATACAGCAGACCGTCAATCTAGCGTCCCTGCCGTAACCTATTTTTTTGTTTTTATTACTTTTCTAAGCCGGTTTAAGGCCTTGTAAGTGCTAAAATCTTTTTAGCAAAATGCAAATATATATTGAATTCGCGTAATCCAATGAAAACAAAATTTTTAATACCTTTCAGGATTAAAAATCGGATATTTAAACACAACTTATACCCGGGTATTAAATTTTTAATTATTAAAGCAAATAAATATACTTGCTTCCTAATTACATGTAAAAATGTAAAATAAATTACTTAGTGTAAAAAATACACGCTATATTCGTATAAATAAATCATGAAACCAAATATCAAAAATATTGCTGTATTAACATCTGGAGGAGATGCTCCCGGAATGAATGCCTGTATAAGGGCAGTAATAAGAACCGGAATATACAATGGTATAAATATGTTTGGAGTTTTGCAAGGTTATCAGGGACTGATCAATAACAACATCAACCCCATGGATGCCAGATCGGTAAGCAATATCATTCACTTAGGAGGTACAGTACTAAAGACAGCCCGCTGTTTAGAATTCAAGACCGAAGAAGGAATGGAGATTGCCTTTCAAAACCTCAAAGCAAGAGATATTGATGGTCTTGTGGTAATCGGAGGAGACGGAACTTTTACAGGAGCACAGCGCTTCGGTCATAAATATGGAGTCAGGGTAATGGGTGTACCCGGTACTATTGACAATGACTTATATGGATCCGACTTTACCTTAGGTTACGACACTGCGATCAATACCGTTATTGAAGCCATTGACAAAATAAGAGATACCGCAGATTCACACGACCGCCTGTTTTTCATAGAAGTAATGGGCAGGGATTCCGGATGCATCGCATTGAGAAGTTCAATTGCAAGCGGTGCTGAAGCTGTTTTATTACCTGAAAAAGAAACCAGTCTGGATGAACTGATCAGTCAGCTTGAAGCGGGTGCCTCAACTAAAAAATCCTCAAGTATCGTAATCGTATCTGAAGGCCATAAACAGGGTGGTGCTTATGACATTGCAAAAAAAGTTAAGGAGAGATTTAACCACTATGATACAAAAGTAACTATCTTAGGCCATCTTCAGCGGGGAGGCAGTCCAAGCAGCTTTGACAGAATACTGGGAAGCAGATTGGGATTTGCTGCTGTGAATGAACTTTTGAAAGGAAATACCATGCAAATGGTCGGTTTACGTGGCAACGACATCGTAACAACTGATATTGACGAAGCACTCACTAAGCACTCCTTTAAGCTGGAAAGTGACCTTTTAGAGATGACTAAAGTTTTATCAATATAGCGTATGATAGCAGTAGTTTATAGCGGATCAAAAACGGCATTCTGGAAAATAGCCAGAGACGGCAAAACCATCGCCGAATGTACAATGCCTGGAATCAATCCATGCTTTAACGATCAAAAATCGATCCTTCAGGCGCTGAACAAAAAGACTACCCTGATCAATCATGCTGAAAGCATAAAAAAGATGTATGTTTTTGCCGCAGGCGCTTCTTCTCCTGAAAGAAGAAACGAACTCGCAGAAACATTGGGACTATTCTTTAAACACAGCAAGATTACTGTTAAGGACGACATTTCCGGCGCGGCAATATCTGCCTGTTACAACAATACAGGAATTATAGGCATATTGAGCAGTGGTGCACATTGTGCTTATTTTGATGGCAAAACCCCGGAAAAGAACAATTTTGGCTTAGGCTATATTCTCGGCGACGAAGGATCTTCTAATCATCTTGGTAAAACCATCGTAAAGAGCTTTATTCAGGAAAAACTCCCTGCAGACCTGCAAAAGCAATTCGAATCGAAATACAATCTGGACAAACCTCAAATTCTGGAAAAGGTGTACAAAAAACCGATGGCGCAGCAGTTTCTAAGTTCCTTTTTCGATTTCTTCCTGGAAAACCGCAACCACAAATATATACTTGATGTAGTCACCAAATCTTTTGAGACTTATTTCAAGACATATATGTTGCCGACAATTGAGCAGCACCCCGGGAAGGAAATACATTTTATCGGACTCGTGGCCGGAAGCTTTCAGGATGAGCTGCGACAGACTGCTAAAAAATTTAACGTTGAAATTACTTCTATTACTAAAGAACCAATATACAATTTACTAAACTACTATTCAAATTAATAAGATGAGCAAAATTGGAATAAACGGCTTTGGCCGTATCGGCAGACTGGTTTTCAGAGCTGCATTGAAAAGAGGGTTAGATATCGTTGCGATCAATGATCTTGTAGAGCCGGATTACATGGCTTACATGTTAAAATATGATTCTACCCATGGTCGTTTTGACGGCACAATCGCTGTAGAAAACGGAAACCTGGTAGTAAATGGAAAAACAATCCGTATCACTGCAGAAAGAGATCCTGCAAACCTTAAATGGGATGAAGTTGGTGTTGAAACTGTAATTGAATCTACAGGACTTTTCTTAACTCAGGCAGACGGACAAAAACACATCACTGCCGGTGCAAAAAGAGTAGTATTCTCTGCTCCCGCAAAAGATGATACCCCTACTTATGTAATGGGTGTTAACCACACTAAATTGACTGCTGATCAAACTATCGTTTCAAACGCTTCATGTACAACTAACTGTTTAGCACCTATCGCTAAAGTGTTGAATGATAACTTTGGTATCGTAGAAGGTTTGATGAGTACAATTCACGCAGTAACTGCAACACAAAAAACTGTTGATGGTCCTTCAGCGAAAGACTGGAGAGGCGGACGCGGCGGTTTCTCAAACATTATCCCTTCATCAACTGGTGCTGCTAAAGCTGTAGGTTTAGTACTTCCTGAATTGAAAGGAAAATTAACTGGTATGTCTTTCCGCGTTCCTGTAGCCGACGTTTCTGTAGTCGATCTTACTGTACGTTTGGAAAAACCTGCTACTTATGAAGACGTTAAAAAAGCCATGAAAGCTGCCTCTGAAGGTGAGTTGAAAGGCGTATTGGCATATACTGAAGACGAAGTAGTTTCTTCTGACTTTATCGGCGATGATCACGCATCAATCTTTGACGCAAAAGCTGGTATTTCATTGAATGACAACTTTGTTAAGGTAGTTTCTTGGTATGACAACGAATGGGGCTATTCAAATGCATTGGCCAAATTCGTAGAGTATTACGGAAACTTAAAATAAAACCCGTTCATACAGGTTTATATTTGGTTAGAAAAGGGATGTGCGTGGATGCGACATCCCTTTCTTTTTTCTTGGATTTCCGACTGCAAAGTTTATTTTTGTCAAAACTTTCGAAATCAACCTATGAAGAAAATACTTTACGCCCTCACATTATCAATCATTCTGTTTAGCTGTCAGCAAAAAGAAATTACAAAAAACTATATCCCGCGCGTACTTACCGCAAATGAGAAGTTCAATGAACCTCAAAATATTACCGATAGTGCTTTTAAAATCATTAGAGTTGTAGATGAAAAGCGTGCAGGAACTCCCGCAGATCCAAAAGAATGGTTAACCATAAAACGTGGAGATACTACTATCCGCATACAAGCCAATCCCAATGACACGGCTTCTGCAAATGGCAGTTTTGCTGTGGCTACTTATGTAAATACGCAAAAAACAACCATACTTGCTCAGGTTAAAGACAAATCAGGCCTTACAGCACCATTTTTTCTGGTTACCCTGAAAGATGGAAAAACGGAAGCTATACAACTTTACCGTGCTTCTAAAGGTACTCCAAATGAGAAACTGATGGGACTATATCGTGTTGGTAGAGATGGCTTCCTAATCAATCAGGATTTCTTTGTCACCAATGTAAACGCCAAAGTATACCTGATGAAGAGGCAGAATCCTGAAGAGCGGATCAACGGACAGTTCTTTTTAATGTCCCCTGATAAAGAAACCTTGGTATTTCTAATGGCTGCAGGTCAGTTATACCAGGTTCACTTCTCAAGTGGCGAAACTCATACAGAACCTCTGGGCACCAGCCCTTCAATTGAAGGAATCTATAACTATGTGCAAACAAACTTTGGCTGGACCAAAACCAAAAGAGGAGTCTCCTTTTTGAAACTTAACAATGATGATCGCATTGTAGACATCTCGGAGTTCAAATAGGCATTATGCAGTTATAATTTATGTACCTTAGGGTATCAAAAACTTATAACTGCATGAAAACAACTTTCAAAGTACCGCTGGTGGCTATGCTGGCGATTTTATCATCTTGTTCCAACGATGGTAAAAAATCGACTGAGGATAATGCTTTATCAACTTCAAATCCTTTTCTTAGCGAAAGCAAGCTGCCTTATCAGGCTGTTGCATTCGACAAAATAAACGACGACGATTTCAAACCTGCCCTTGAGGAAGGAATGAAACAACACCTCGCGGAAATAGAAAAAATAGCCAACAACGCTGAAGCCCCCACTTTCGAGAACACATTAGTGGCCATGGAGAAATCAGGTTCAGTACTGAACAGGGTAAACAGGGTGTTTGGGCTTTTAACAGGAGCCAATACTAATGACAAACTGCAAAAACTTCAAGAGGAAGTTGCCCCTAAACTCGCTGCCCATCAGGATGCCATTTACCTGAACTCCAAACTGTTTAAAAGAATCGAAACCATACACAATCAAAGGACTCAGCTCAAACTCGATGCTGAATCAAACCGCCTGATTGAATATTATTACCAGAATTTCGAACTCGCCGGGGCCAAACTTACTGACGAACAGAAAACAGATTTAAAAAAGCTAAATGAACAGGAAGCATCTTTAAGTGCTAAGTTTTCTAACCAATTGCTTGCCGCTTCAAAAGCAGGAGCATTGGTTGTGGCCGACAAAGCGGAATTAGATGGGCTTTCAGATGCAGAACTGGATGCCGCTGCTCAAACAGCCAAAACAAATCAGCTCGAAGGCAAATGGATCATACAACTACAGAACACTACACAGCAACCCGACCTGCTGGTACTATCTAACCGCAATACCCGTAAAAACCTTTTTGAAGCTTCATGGAACAGGGCTGAACAAAATAACGACAATGATACCCGGAAAACCATTGTCCAAATTGCTAAAATACGTGCAGAAAAGGCTAAACTGATGGGTTTCCCCAATTATGCGACCTGGAAACTTCAGGATCAAATGGCTAAAACACCTGCTGCTGTTGATGCTTTCTTTGACAAATTGGTTCCCTCTGCCACAGCAAAGGCAAGAACAGAAGCAGCAGATATCCAGTCTGTGATCGACAAAGAAAAGGGCGGTTTCAAACTGGAAGCTTACGATTGGAACCATTATGCAGAAAAGGTACGCAAAGCAAAGTATGATCTTGATGAGAATCAGATCAAGCCTTACTTCGAATTGAATAATGTACTTCAAAATGGGGTATTCTATGCTGCAACGCAACTCTATGGAATTACATTTAAGGAAAGAACTGATCTCCCTGTCTACCATAAGGATGTTAAAGTATATGAATTGTTTAATGAAGATAAATCGCCGATAGGCCTTTTTTATTGTGACTATTTCAAAAGAGACAATAAATCCGGAGGTGCCTGGATGGACAATATGGTGGGTCAGTCTACACTCCTTGGTACCAAACCAGTCATCTTCAATGTCTGCAACTTCAGTAAACCGGTTGACGGACAACCTGCACTCATTAGCTTTGACGATGTGACGACCATGTTCCATGAATTTGGACACGCACTACACGGCTTCTTTGCCAACCAGAAATACCCTGGTCTTTCCGGCACCAATGTAGCGCGTGATTTTGTAGAGTTCCCTTCTCAATTCAATGAGAACTGGGCGCTTGATCCGGCGATCTTTAAGAAATACGCCACACATTATAAAACAGGAGAGCCAATGCCTCAGGCATTAGTAGATAAGATTAAGAAAGCATCAACCTTTAATCAGGGCTATGCCCTGACGGAAGTGCTGGCAGCAGCAGCACTGGATATGCAATGGCATAAACTTTCTGCCGCTGAACCTTTGCAGGATGCCAATAAGTTTGAAACTGCAGCATTGCAAAAAACTCATCTTGACCTACCCTATGTACCATCACGCTACCGTTCAAGCTACTTCCTGCACATCTGGGGAAATGGTTATGCTGCCGGCTATTATGCATACCTGTGGACTGAAATGCTCGATCATGATGCATTCCAGTGGTTCCAGGAAAATGGAGGACTTACAAGGGCCAATGGTCAGCGTTTCCGCGATATGATCCTGTCAAAAGGAAATACTGAAGATTATGGCATAATGTTCCGCAATTTCCGCGGACATGATCCAAGCATTACGGCCATGCAAAAAAGCCGGGGCTTGCCTACAAAATAAAAAAGTCTCAGAAAGTTACACAATCGTCATCCCGATACGAGGGATCTCTTGATCAAGCTAGCTCAAGGGATCTCTCCTATCGTCGAGATGACGTTAGCTTCTGTAATCAGAATACAAATATCATTCGTTTAAACTTGCTTTCTTTGAATCCTCACTGCATTCAAAATAGCCAGAAGCGCGACACCTACATCGGCAATCACTGCTTCCCATAAAGTGGCAACCCCACCTGCGCCTAATATCAATACAATAATCTTCACGCCCATCGCGAGTATAATATTCTGCCACACAATACTTCTGGTCAGCTTGCCTATCTTAATGGCCGTCACGATCTTTGAAGGCTGATCATTCTGGATCACAATGTCCGCAGTTTCAATAGTGGCATCACTGCCCAATCCACCCATCGCAATACCTGCATCTGCAAGCGCAACAACCGGAGCGTCGTTTACACCATCCCCAACAAAAGCCAGGCGTCGTCCCTCCTTTTTCAGGGCTTCTACCTGCTCCACCTTATGTTCCGGCAGCAGGTCGCCAAACGCTTTATCGATACCCAGCAATGAAGCCACTTTATCAACAGTGCTTTGTTTATCGCCACTGAGCATTACAGTCTGAATACCCAGGGCGTGCATGGCGGCAATTGCCTGCCCCGCATCTTCCTTAACCTCATCGGCAATGGTAATGTAGCCAGCGTATTTGCCATCCACCGCAAGGACAACAATTGTATCCACTTCCTCATCCACCGCGGCATCATAGTCAACATCAAACTTCTTCAGCAGTTTCGCATTTCCTGCCAGCACCTTTTTTCCATTGACCACACCAGTCAGGCCATGTCCCGCCACCTCTTCAACATCTTCAATCTTCACACTTTCTAATACATCCCCCGCATGACTAACCACGGCAACAGCAATCGGATGGGTAGATTTACTCTCTATTGCTGCGGCAAGAAGCAGCAGTTCCTTTTCATTAATGCCCACCGCAACTACCTTCTGTACTTCAAACACACCCTTGGTCAGCGTACCGGTCTTATCCATCACTACGGTATTGATCCTGGTCATCACATCCAGGTAATTCGAACCTTTAAAAAGAATCCCATTTTTGGACGCCAGTCCGATTCCTCCAAAATAACCCAGAGGAATAGATACCACCAATGCGCAGGGGCAGCTGATCACCAGAAAAACCAAACCTCTATAGAGCCAATCCTGGAAAACATAATCCGAAACAAAAAAGTATGGCAGAGCAACCAGCAACACAGCCAGTAAAAACACTATTGGCGTATATACTTTTGCAAACCTGGAAATAAACAGTTGTGTCTGCGATTTACGCACAGTGGCATCCTGCACCATTTCCAGAATTTTACTCAGTTTGCTGTCTTTAAACGCTGCTTTCACCTTGATTTCCGTAAGCTGATTCAAGTTGATCATTCCCGCAAAAACCGCCTCGCCCTTAGCTTTATTATCCGGTCGGCTCTCTCCTGTGAGCGCAGCGGTATTGAAGGTGGCCTTGTCCGACAGTAATTCACCATCTAATGCCACTTTTTCTCCAGGCCTTACCTGTATCACCTCACCTATTTCCACATCAACCGGATTTACGGTCTCTACTTTACCACCCCTGATCACATCTACCGTATCAGGACGAATGTCAAGCAATGCCTTTATACTTCGTTTCGCGTTGCTCACTGCACTGTCCTGGAACCATTCGCCAATGGAATAAAACACCATCACGGCAACTCCTTCACTGTAAGATCCAATAGCAAAGGCGCCGATTGTCGCCACACTCATCAGAAAAAACTCATTGAAAAAGTCAAGCCTCATTGCTTTTCTGAACGCGAGATTCAACACATTGTACCCAGCCAGCAAATAAGCCGGGATGAATATGATCAGCTGAATTATATCATTGAATTTCTTGTCGAAGCCGTATTCGAGAACCATCATTATCACCACAGCAAATAAAGCAGTCAGCAGAGGCCAATACCCCATCCAGCCTTCTGCTTCCCCTTCACCATGATTGTGTCCATCATCCTCATCATGCCCCTCGAGACCATTATGATCATGTTGACCTGCTGGTTTTACTGTTTCTTCATGTGAACAGCAATGTTCATGTTGCTTTCCTGATTTCATAATAGTTATTAATGACTATGTTCTGCCGGACCTGATGACTTAGACTGCAAATAAAACGCCCCTTTTGTTACCAATTTAACATCAGCAGGTAATTTTTCCAAAGGGGTGATCTGAATATAACCCAATTCTGAAACCCCTGTTTTCACCTCAACTTTTTTGAAATGTACAGTTTTTTCTTCTTTATGATCGTGAGCGCCCTCATGTTTATTTTCATCCTCATGCTCTTCTTTATGTGCTTCTTCTGCAGTGTCATCAACGATAAAGATAAATTCCTTTCCTTCCGCCCGTACCACCGCATCAATAGGGACTGCCGATGAAACTGCTGTACCAATCCCTATCAAACCTGTCACATACATACCCGGTATCAGGTTTGCACCAGGCTTTTTGATCACCGCATGCACCACCACACCTTTACTGTCATTCTCAAAAGACTTATTGATTCCGTAGATTTCCCCTTCAATCTGTTCATTTTTCTGATTGGTCAGTTGAAAATCTACCTTCTGCCCGATCTTAATTTTTGACAAATCCTTCTCAAACACAATCAGGTCTGCATGGATCTTTGAATTGTCCACTATATCCATGATCGAAACACCCGGTTGTGCATAAGATCCCGTCTCTGCCGTAATCTTGCTTATTGTACCATTGATTGGTGCAGTCACAGGTACCTGGGTTACTATATTTCCCGCAGCAACTTTACTTGCTGATATTCCATACTGCTGTAACTGGCGTTCCAAAGCTTTGATCTTCGAGCGTTCTGCATTGTAATTGGCTTCTGCAAGTTGGTGTGCTTTGCCGGTTCCCGCGTTCGCTGCCTTCAGCTGCATCTGCCTGTTGTATTCCGCATCTACGAAACTGAAGCCTCCTTTTGCACTCAGGTATTCCTGCTGCAACTGAACCAGTTCCTGATTTTCCACTGTTACCAAAACCTGGCCTTTACTTACCTTCTGCCCCTCTATCACATTGATTTTTCGTATAATACCTCCAGACAACACATTGATTTGCGCTGCGTTTTGTGGTGGGACAGCAAGCTGACCACTCGATTTTACAACCGCTGTCAGGTTCTTTTGCTCTACACTACCGATCATGATGCCTACCGCATCCAGTTGTTCCTGACTCAGTTCAATCACCCCCTCATGTCCGCCATGCTCTTCATGTCCGGCCTCTTCTGTACTTTCCTTTGGCGGATTACTTTTGCCACCACAGGCAGTCAACAGCGCAACAAAAATCACCGAAACTACTGTTCCGGCAAAACCCTTTTTTATATATGACATCACTTTCATTAGATTAATTTCCTTTTAAAAACTGTAATTGAATAACTGATTGGTTGAGCTGGCGAACTGTCTCCAGGTAATTGAGCTTACTTTGCACAGCCAAAGCCATATTCTGAATAAACTCTATATAACCTATCTCACCCAGGTCATACGAAACCTGTGCAATGCGCAACTGTTCATCCGCCTGCTTCAGTCCCCCCGACGTAAAATAATCGGTCATACTTTTATGCTTCAGGTAATTCTGCATTTCCTGTTGCTGCTTCACGTTCAGTTGGTTTTGCATCCTTAAATACTCCGTCTCTGCAATCTGTACAGCAAGCTTTTCACTGTTCACCCTTGCCCTGCCAGCACCATTAAATATCGGAATTCCTATGCCAAACTGTACACCGGCAATCCTCGTCCCCGGTGTGTACCCCCTGTTCAAATTCGCCGGATCAAATGATTTGATCACCAGTTGCTGCGCATATCCCAAAGTAAAATCAGGCATAAACTTCGCCGTTTCTACATCAATTTTAGCTTTTGCCACTTCGATCTGCTGCTGATAAACGCTGCTCAGTAAATTGCGATCAGGAATGCCACCATCATTTAGCGGCAATACGATCAAGGTCTGCTCGCCGGGAACAACAGCCTCCTTTACATTCAGCAGCTGCTGAAGATTTAGCTGCTGGATAGCCAGTTCGGCTGCTGCCGATTGTCTCATTGCCTGTACCTCCTGGTATTTGTTCTTCGCGGTAATCAGTTCCAGATTAGAAGTCTCCCCTACCTTATACCTCAGTTCAGATTTCTTTATAAAATTACTATAAATGCTGTCCTGCAAGGCAAGCACTTTCAGGGTTTGTAAGCCAAACAAATACTCATAATATGCCAACCTGGTTTCCCTGATCACCTCAGACTGAGTATAACCGCCTATCTTTTCCGCAAGTGAGGTCTGCGCTACAAACAGTTTTTTCTGATTTTTATATAAACCCGGCCAGGCAAAGCTCTGGGAAATACCGACAGAATTGTCATTACCTCCGCCACTACTCGGATCCTGCGAAAAATTAATAGCTGTTTTTCCAGGATCAAAAGCCGACTTCTCCAATGCCCTCGACTGGCTCACAGCAAGCGCTGAAGATTTTAGCTGCAGGTTGTTCTTTAGTGCAAGGGCAATTGCGGAATCCACAGAAATGACCCTTTGCTGCGCCTTCGCACAATTAAAACTTCCTGAGCCTAATATTCCGGTCATTATCAACAGCACAATCACCAGAGGCTTAACATTCATCGTCATTTTGTTTTTACGGTCTGTCACTAAAATATATAAACTAGGCAGTACAAATAGTGTTAGCAATGTGGCAGAAAGCAATCCACCAATGACCACTGTAGCCAGCGGCTTCTGCACTTCAGCACCGGCTCCACCCGATAAAGCCATTGGCAGGAAGCCGAGTGAAGCTACTGCGGCAGTCATGATCACCGGTCTCAGCCTTACAGCCGTTCCCTTCATCACCCGCTTATAAACATCCGTCACCCCCTCTTCTTTCAGTTGATTAAAATAGGAAATCAGCACGATGCCATTCAATACGGCCACACCAAAAAGTGCAATGAAACCTACACCCGCAGAGATACTGAAAGGCATCCCCCTCAGCAGCAATGCAAAAACACCCCCTATAGCAGAAAGCGGTACTGCAGTAAAAATAAGTATGGTTTGTGTAACCGAACGGAACGTAAAATAAAGCAAGCCCAGGATCAGTAGCATGGCTACCGGCACAGCGATAGAAAGTCTGCTCTTTGCTTCTTTCAGGTTTTGGAACTGACCACCATAGGTGATATAGTATCCTGATGGCAGTTTAAGTTTACTATCCAATACCTGCTGTATCTCCGCCACGGTACGCTCCACATCTCTTCCTTTTACGTTAAAACCGACATAAATACGCCTTTTGCCGTCTTCCCTCGAAATCTGTGCGGGCGCTTCTTTCAGCTCTACTTTTGCCACCTGGTTCAGGGGAACTTTATTGCCAGAGGGTAAAGGAATATACAGGTTCTCAATACTCGAAATATTTTCCCGAAGGTCACGCTGCAGCCTCACCACCATATCAAAACGCTTCTCTCCTTCAAACACCACACCCGCAACATTACCTGCAAAGGCCGTCCGAAGCAAAGTATTGATGTCGCCTATCGTCAACCCATACTGAGCGATCTTATCCCTGTCGTAACTTACAATCACCTGCGGCAATCCTGTTACCTGCTCAATAAATGGCTCACTCACACCTTCTACAGGCGCGATGAGTCCTGAAACCTTTGCAGCCTGCTGCGCAAGCACATCCAGGTCTTCCCCGTAAATCTTAATGGCCACGTCCTGCCGTACACCTGTCATCAGCTCATTGAAACGCATCTGCATCGGCTGTGTGATCTCTATGCTTACGCCTGGTAGCAAAGACAAAGCCTCTTCCATCTTTTCAGACATTTCTTCTTTGGTCTTTGCCGATGTCCACTCTTCTTTCGGCAACATGGCAACCATCATATCCCCACGCTCTACCGGCATGGGATCAGTAGGGATTTCAGCACTTCCTATCCGGGTTACCACCTGCTTCACCTCAGGAAACTTGTCTTTCAGTATCTTTTCAGCTTTACCAAAGGTTTCCACGACCTGGGTTAGTGATGTACCCTGTGACATGGCAATTTCCACGGCAAGATCCCCTTCTTCCAATTGCGGCAAAAACTCGCCTCCCATTGTACTGAATACCCAAACTGTAAATACAAACAATGCCAACGCAGCACTTACCACCAGTTTTTTAAACCTAAGCACCCATTCCAGCATAGGCTGATAAACACGCTTAAAAAAGTCCATGATTTTGTCGGAGATGTTTCTTTTATGCACCGTACTTTTACTAAGAAACAGCGCACTGATCATCGGCACGTAGGTCAGCGACAAGATAAACGCGCCTATAATCGCAAATACCACTGTCTGAGCCATTGGTTTAAACATCTTGCCCTCTATACCTACCAGCGACAATAGCGGCAGATAAACGATCAGTATGATGATCTCGCCAAAAGTAGCGCTGGCCCTGATCTTGGAAGAGGCAGTAAATACCTCCTGATCCATTTCAGTCTGGCTCAACAGCGGTTTCTCTTTAAACAATTTACTTTCGGTCAGCCTGAAGATAATGGCCTCTACTATAATGACCGCACCATCTACAATCAAACCAAAATCTATGGCTCCTAAACTCATCAGGTTGCCAGATACGCCAAAAAGCCGCATCATGGCAAATGCAAAGAGCATAGACAATGGAATCACAGAAGCCACGATCAGACCTGCCCTCCAGTTGCCCAACAACAGCAGTAATACAAAAATCACAATGAGCGCGCCTTCTATCAGGTTCTTCTGTACCGTACTGATGGAACGTCCCACCAGTTCTGTCCTGTCTATGAAAGGTTCAATAATCACACCTTCAGGCAAGGATTTCTGAACCTGAACAATGCGTTCTTTTACATTTTCTATGACCTGATTAAAATTCTCGCCTTTCAGCATCAGTGTAATACCGGCCACTACTTCACCCGTTCCATTTCGGGTGACAGCCCCATACCTGGTTGCACTGCCAAACTGGACAGTTCCCACATCCCTGATCAGCACAGGCACTCCACCCACATTCTTCACTACAATCTTTTCGATGTCATCCAGTGATTTTACCTGTCCGATACCACGGATCGTATAGGCGTTACTTTGCTGCTCTATATAAGAACCCCCGGTATTTTCATTGTTGTTTTCCAGTGCCTCATAAATTTGGGAGATGGTTACATTATTGGAGTTGAGCTTTTCATTGTCGAGCGCAATCTCATATTGTTTTACATAACCGCCCCATCCGCTCACTTCGGCCACTCCTTTAGTACCCGCAAGTTGGGTCCTAACCACCCAGTCCTGCAGGCTGCGCAAATCGGTTGCGCTATACTTACCTTCATAACCCTTTTTGGTATGAAGCACATATTGATAAATCTCCCCAAGGCCAGTTGTAATTGGCGCCAGCGCCGGCTGTGCCAGCCCATCAGGAATGTTATTCTCCGCTTCTTTTAGCTGGGCAGAAACCTGCTGCCTTGCCCAGTAAATATCAGTATCATCCTCAAAAACGATCGTAATTACAGAGATACCAGACCTGGAAATCGACCTTTTCTCGATCACTTCAGGAATATTTGCCATGGCCAGCTCTATCGGAGCAGTAATGAATTGCTCTACCTCCTGGGCACCAAGGCTTGGTGCTTGTGAAATGATCTGCACCTGGTTATTGGTAATATCAGGCACCGCATCAATAGGTAGGTTTTTAATGGAATAAGCTCCCCATATGATCAGGGCAAGCATCATCAAACCGATAATGAGCTTATTCTTTATAGAAAATTGAATTATTTTATCAAACATAAATTAGTTAGTTACAAAGCGTTGATAAGGAAAAATGGACAGGATATCATATGTATCCCGCTCGCCATCCTGAATTATTCAGTCGTGCTTATTGATCTTCGTCTTCATGAGCACTTCGTGGTTTATTTCAGGATCCCGCACCTGCAAAGCGGCCACTCTATTCCGGGATCCTGAAATAAATTCAGGATGACGACCGACTTAAAGACTACTTCTACAGAAATAAAATGTATTAAACTAACTTAGGAGGCTGCCAGACCGAAAGGCTGATCGCTATAGACCTGCCTTCAAAATGCGTAGCAATTGAAGTTTGATGTATTGAAAATGGAGGAGTTAAGCCCACTACAAGCTTTAAGACCACTGAACTTGCGCAGCAGGAACAATGACAAAAAGGTGTGCAAGCATCTTCCAAAGGAGCTTCATGGCTTTTTTCAGCTGAAGAAAAAGACGAAGCAACAGGAGGAGTATCGGCATGATCATGCGCATCGGCACAAGGCACCATATTGAGTACCATGACCACAATTACACAAAATATCGCTAATGCTCTCATTTCTTATTCGTTGATACAAATATATTTTATTTATTCCCTGCCGACCAACTATTAGAAATAAAAAATTAAAAAAGCTTTACTACAACTAGATCTTTTGCAGAAGAATCGTCAGTACTCTCGGGATCTGGCTCCTGTCATTGTCATCAAAATACTCATCCAGATTTACCAGTGCCAGGCCGTGCTTTTTCCCTGCATGAATAAAATCAGATACGTTATGATTGAAACAATCTACCACCTGACGGCCCTCATCCGTATCAAACCTGGCCTTTGTACCACTGTATTGTTTAAATGGGTGCAGCTCGCCAATATAAGCATAGCCACCCGAATTCAAGGATTTAGAAACCTCATTGAACACATAGTCAAGGTTATCGATATGCTCCAGCACCAAACTAAAAGTCACCAGGTCATACAGACCGTCCCTAAAGTTCCAGCGCGAGGTAATATCTGCCTGTTTAAACTGCACCCTGTTCGATGCAATCTTATCCTTAGCCCTGGCCAGCATTTGCTCAGAAAAATCAACTGCTGTGATCAAAGCTGCTTTCTCCATCAGCCACTCTGTATTTTTACCGGTTCCGCAACCAATCTCCAGTACCTTATTAAAAGGAATGCTGGCCAGAGATATTTTCAGCGCAAGCGCTTCCATGTCCCTTGTTTTATTGCTGTTGGTATCATACTGGGCAGCCCAGATGTTGTAAGCCTGTTTAGTATTCATGGTACAAAAGTAAGGAAATTACTAAACCCGTAAACTTAAAATATCATGTATTGCATGCTTAGCATTAGAAAATTGGAAATTAAAGCCTGCATCCAGTAATCTTTTTGGAGCTACCCACCGGCTTTTTAAGATGAGCTCCATCTCCGTACCGATCATTAAAACACCGATTTCAAGCAGCCACTGCGGACTAGGCAATCCAAACGGCACACCATAAGCGTCACGCATCAGCTTCATAAAAGTCACATTTTTAACCGCTTCCGGTGCCACGCAGTTCAGCACACCATCCACCTTATTTCCCATCAGCCATTCGGTACACCTGGCCACATCATGCTCATGGATCCATGAGATGTACTGCTCCCCATCCCCTTGCCTGCCTCCCAGACCAACCTTCACCAGGTTCAGCAATCTAGGGAACACGCTATCGTTTCTGCCCAGCACAATCCCCATCCTCAGGGCAACTTTACGTGTTAAAGGTGTCGGTACTGCAAAAAAGGCTTCTTCCCATTGTTTACATACGTCTATTGAAAATCCATAGCCGATATTACCTGTCTCTTCATTCTGTGCGTGATCTTCCGCATGGCGATAAATCGTTGCTGAGGTTACGTTGATCCATAACTTTGGTGGATTAGACAAGCCTGCAATTACCTGACCTAAAAGCAGGCTGGGAATTACTCTTGATGCGATGATCTCCTTCCTGTTTTTATCCGTATACCTGCAATTCACGTTTTTGCCACACAAATTGACCAGTAAATCCGCACCCTGCAAAACGTTCGTCCAGCTCCCCGCTGTTTTTCCGTCCCACAACACCGTTTCCACATTCCCATCAGCCGGTTGGGGTTTCCGGCTAAGGATGATGACTTTTTCTGCCAGGTCTCTATAATAACGGGCAAGTACTTTTCCCAAATACCCATTGCCACCTGCGATCACTATGCTATTGTATTTCATTTGACGTTGTTATTTGTAAATAATCCATAAAAGGAGTGCTATGCGGTACAATACCCAACTCATCGTAAGGATATACCCAAGGCCCAGCAGGCCTGTCCTGCGAATGTGCTCCAAAAACATCAGGCCCGCTACTCCCAAAAAATAGAGCACATAGAACAGTACCGGCAAGGTAAAAAAACCAGACAATATGACCACCAGCAATAGCAATAATGCTCCGGCAAAAGAGATGGTCATCATATTACCAAGGTACTCCCACCTTTTTGCGCTGTTCACCAAACTGATGATCAGTCCCTGAAAAACAACCTGTCCGCCACAAATCAGGTATTCCCTATAGGGGCCGCCAACAGGCATGGCGTCTTTCAGTAATACCGCATACTTGGTGAGGATAAGACCAGTAAAAAACCAGGTAAACAGGAGATAGGCAATTCTATAATGCAATTTAAAATCAGGCTGCAGTGCAAAGCCACCCGCTTGTTTACCTTCAGGAATAATGACCTTTCTGTTGTAAGATACAAAAGCATAAACTTTGGTCATCAGCCATATAAATGGTTTAAATGCAAACAAAGGTGCAAATAAAGGAATTGAATTTCCCAGTACTTTGAAGAGGCTATGGATGCCATAGCTAACCTCCCCTGTATCATTGTTTACCAATGCAATTTCGTTTACCGCCCTTCTCTGATCTACAAAAGGACAAAATTCTGTTGGCATTTGCTGATAAGGCTGCGCTCCGGTCTTGTCAAGCATACCAACCGTTGTAAATGCTTTAGTATACATCCTGCACATCGGGCATTCTGCATCATAAAGGATCGTGTGGTTTCTTAAGCTTTTCATAGATCAAATATACGACAAACAAATTAAACTTTCAATAAATACTGAAACTTTAATTCAAATAAAAAGATATTTATCCCTTGTAAGATCATATGATACACAATCTCAAAATATCAGTATATTTGCTTCCTATGAATAACATCAAATCTCTTTTATTATTGGTCTTCATTGCTGCAGGAATTACAGCATGTAAAAAAGGTAAGACTGTGGATGTAGAAACACAGTTTAAAGCAGATACCATTGCCATCAGAAACTATATCACATCAAATAATATCCCAGCTATCAAACATTCTTCAGGTGTTTTTTACCAGATCATTGCTCCCGGAACAGGAGATGTAAAGTATACAGCTAATAGCCAGATCTCTGCTGCCTATCAGGGAAAAATAATGAACGGGGCAATTTTCGACGATTCAAAAGGTGCTCCGATCGATTTTTCTTTAGGCAGAGTAATCCAGGGCTGGCAAATTGGTATTCCTCTGATTCAAAAAGGTGGAAAGATCAGGTTGCTGATCCCTTCTTACTATGGTTACGGAACCAGCGGTACAGGTCCTATCCCGGGTAATGCAATCCTGGATTTCGACATTACCCTGATCAACGTTCAGTAAGACAAAACCCTCAGATTTTCTTTAAAGATTTGCAACGCCGACTGATTTTTATCGGCCGGTGTTTCTGGCGTTGTTATAATTGCACTTTATCAGCTCAGATGAGATCTTTTGAAACAATTTCTCCCGGATTCGTAGATAAATGAGGCCAGATCTTTCTTCCGGGATATACTGATGTATTGATACCCGTATGTACATCATCGCCTATAATTGCACCTAATTTGTTTCTGCCCGTCGGCACTTTGCTTCCATTGAGCATCGTAGTCATTTCTTGTGCATCGTGCCTCAGGTTGGCATTGATAAATCCAGCTCCAAGATTCACATGATCTCCTGCAATGCCATCACCAAAATAGCTCAGGTGACAAATATTAGTGCCGCTACCAATAATCGCATTTTTTACTTCTACCGCATTACCGATTCTGCAATTACTGCCTATGGAGGTATTCCCGCGTATATAACAATTTGGTCCAATGGTACAGTTCTCACCGATCATTACCGGCCCTTCTATATATACTCCGTTTTTTATGATGGTACCCGCCCCTACTGATACATTTCCTTTTAAGGTAGCCAGCGGTTCAATGGTTGATTTCGGATCAATACTATACACTACTTCCGACGCATATTTTTCCTGGCATTTGATGAGGTCCCAGGCATACTGAATATTGAAAACTTCATCATTCCAATAAAAATGTCTGGCATCTATCACTAGATCTTCCGGCTGGAGGATATAATCTGTAGCTATTTGACAGGAGTCAGGAAGCTCAATCTGTTGAAATAACCCGGCATGAATCTCCTGAATTTGTATAATGACGTGCTGTGAACGCTTAGCGGCAACAGACAGCGCATGCTCTAAAAGTGTTTTGTTAAATACACTCATAAGTGCATTGGGTTTATTGACAGTCAGGGGATAACAATCTTGCGTTTGGGCAGCGGCGTCTATGATGATATTCATAAAATGGATTCGTTGGTACGCAATATTACAAAAACATTCGGACAGGCATTTGTACTTCTATAAAGACATTTTTATATATTTGTAAAAAATATAAGTCATGCTACGTTTCAAACATATCCAAATAAAGCGGAATAACCAGCCTTCCTGGTTAAAGTGCGCGGGTATGGACTTTAGTTTTCTTCCCGGACACTAGGGAGCATTCCAGACATTAAACGAGATTGAATTCTCAAATCCATTTATTTTTAATTATCAAAACACTTTTGCTTGGGCCACTGCCCTCTCAAATCAATTATATATCCTTATGGACATTTTATACACTGTAGACGAGAAATACCTGCAGGCAATAGAAGAGCTCAATTATGGGGAACTGCCGAAAGCACTTCACTTTTTTAATGAAGTGATCAACATAGATCCCGATTATGCGAGAGCTTATTATCAGCTGGGATGCTGTTATTACTACCAGTTCAAAAACTATCAGACTGCTGGTTACTATTTTAAGAAATGTATAGATCTTGAAGCCGGATTTCCTGATGTCTATGTACATTATCTGAAATTACTGGTGACATTGAAAATGCAGAAATCTATAAAGCATACTGCTGAAACAGCCCTGAAAATACCCGGGGTTTGCAAAGCTGATATTTATGAGGTACTGGGTTCTTATGCTGAAGAGCAACAGGATTTTGCAGGAGCCAAAGAGCAGTACAAACTTGCCGCGCTGGCCGCTGCTTCTCAAAGTGATCACAGTAATTTTAAAGATCACCTGAAGCGCATTTCTGATAAGCAGGAAGCAAAAAGAAACATCACATATGCTTATCAGGGCTAATTGCTTTTATCTATTACCCTGAATATTGAAAATAACAAAGGCCGGTAAATTTACCGGCCTTTGATAATTATTATTTTCCTAAATTTTACTTACCGGCATCCACCAAAACAGTAAGCTTGATACAATAGTGATTTTATTCAGTAAAAATCAGAATTCTTATTGATAGAGACAACGACACCTTCAATTTCCATAAATTTTATGGACAATTGCAATTAATTTGATTGATTTTCTGTTTCAGATATTGAGTTCTGGGTCATTATTGTATTTTTTTCACCCGCTGCATACCATCCGATGATGTATCATGTGTTTTTTTATACCCTAGAGGAAAACACAATAACGATGTCCAAAATGAAACAATCTGTCCATTTTGGAACAACTTCCATCAGACACCAAACAACTAACTTGCTGATAAAAAGATAGATAACTATGGCACTAGGATTGAATTAAGGGCACATCATAATTACCGCATTCATGGACAGAGCACTATCTCAAACATTTAAAAGAAAACGAACTGTAACTACCATTATCATTACCAGCTTAAGTCTGGCAGCTATCATTGTAGCTTTTGTGGCGTTCAGGGGAAACATCAGGCCTTCTGTCAATCGCGCTGAAATAGAAGTAGAGACTGCCGATAAGGGTACCATAGAAGCCACTGTATCTGCATCTGGTATTGTAATACCTCAAAATGAATTTACGATCACTAGTCCTATTCATGCTAAAATTGAAAAGGTACTTCATGCTCCTGGTGAACTCATCAATGCCGGGGAATCTATACTGTCGCTCAATAAAGAAACCACATTGAGTAATTATACCAAGATGCTGGATGAACAGGCAGCCAACCACAATAAGATTGATCAGTTGAAATTGAGTCTGGAAAGGTCTTTAGGTGAACTGGAGACTCAATACACCATTAAGGAAATGAATATTCAAAGCCTGGAGACTGCGCTTGACCATGAACGTTCTTTGCTGAATATAGGTGGCAGCACAGCGGAAAGGGTAAAACAATCCGGTCTGAACCTCCAAATCTCAAAACTGGAACTCAAACAGCTAAAAAACCAGATCAGTAATCAAAAGAAAGCAATGCAGAATGACATGAAAAGCCTGGGCTTTCAGATCAGCATACAGAATAAAAACATTGCCGAATCTAATAAAAAGCTGAACCTCGCTGAGGTCCGCTCGCCCGCAAAGGGAATGATCACCTGGGTAAGTGATAAAATTGGAATTGAGGTTGGTGAAGGAGCTGAACTGGTAAGGATTGCGGATATGAGCAGCTTTAAAATAGAAGCTAAGATCTCTGATGATTATGCGGCTAATTTAAAGCCGGGAAGAAGTGTCATTGTGAGGATAGGCAAGACAGATTTAAGAGGACAGATTACCAGCATCATGCCTGAAGTAGACAATGGTATGGTTAAGTTTTTTGTGGGGTTGAATAAGAACAATGACCCGATACTCCGCTCAAACCTTAAAGTCGATGTATTTGTCGTCACTGCTGTAAAAGACAACGTGATAAGGATGAAGAACGGCCCGGCATTCAATGGCTCCGATCAGCAAAAGGTATTCGTGTTAAAGGGCAATGAAGCCGTATCAAGAAATATCAGTGTAGGGATCAGCAATTTTGACAAGGTGGAAATCCGCTCGGGACTACAGCCCGGTGAGCAGATCATCGTTACGGAAATGAATGATTTTAAGAACATGGATAAAGTCATCATCAAAAACTAAGCGGGCAAATGAAAACATACATTTTTATAGCATTTGCCTTCTTCCCCACCTTAATTCAGGCGCAAACAAAAGAGACTAAGTTGAAATTAAGCTTAGTGCAGGCAGTTGGCCTCGCAAGGGAAAACTCTATCGCAGCGCTTCAGGCAGCTACACTAAAAGAAACCAGGTATTGGCAATACCGCAATTACAAGGCTGATTATTTGCCCCAGGTTAGTCTGGATGCATCACTCCCGGATTTTACCAGGAATAATGTTGCTGTTACCCAGCCCGACGGAACAGTCGAGTTTCGCCCGGTGGCCAATGATAATTCTCAGCTGAACCTTGGAATTAGACAGCCATTGAGGTTTAGCGGTGGACAAGTATTCATGAGTTCAAACCTCCTCCGCTTTCGTGATTTTGACCGTAAGCAGACCCGGTATTCGGGTAGTCCGCTGGTCATCGGTTTTAATCAGCCGCTCTTTTCTTTTAATTCGTTCAAATGGGATAAAAAGATAGAACCTTTAAAATATGAGGAGTCTAAAAAGAAATACACAGAAGACCTCGAATACATTAGTAAAACGGCATCTACACTTTTCTTTGACCTCCTCATTGCCCAAATCAATCATGAAATCGCGGTTAAGAATAAAAAAAACAATGATACATTGTACAAAATCGGGGAAGTAAAAGCAGGCATGGGGAAACTATCCAGGGATGAACTGATGCAGCTGAAACTGGCTTCTTTAAATGCCGGAAAGGCATTGTCGCAGGCCGACTTATACGTGGAAAGTGCCATGCTGAACTTTAAGTTTTACATCGGCAATAAAAGTGATGCTGCAATAGCACTCCTGCTACCAGAAAAACTGGCGGAGTTTGATATAGATATGAGTACAGCCATCAGCGAAGCCCGAAAGAATAAACATCAGACGGTAGAGTTTAGGAGGACATTGCTGGAAGCGCAAAAAGAGGTGGCCAGAGCGCATGGCGACAATGGATTGAACGCGAGCTTATTTGCTACTTTTGGCCTCAGCAATAAAGCAAATGACATCCTGGGCATTTATTCAAATCCTAAAGACCAGCAAACCTTGCGGATCGGTGTGCAGGTGCCGATTCTGGATTGGGGGCGGTCGGCAGCCCGGATTAAAACCGCACAGGCAAATCAGAAATTGGCCGAATACAGCATTGCCATGCAGGAAAATAATTTTGACCAGGAGATTTATACCCAGGTGAAGCAATTTAAACTGATACGCGAGCAAATGCAAAACAACGTAGCGGCAGATGTAACTGCGCAGGAAAGGTATGAGATCGCGAGAAACAGGTATTTGCTGGGCGACCTGAGCATTACCGATTTAAATATAGCTTTGCAGGAGAAGGATCAGGCAAAAAGGGACTATATCATGTCTCTCAAGAATTTTTGGGATGCGTATTACAACATCCGCGTATTGACTTTATATGATTTTGAAACAGGAAACAGAATTGGAACTTCAGATTAATAACTAGCAGCATGATTAAATTAACAGCTATAGAAAAAGTATACCGTACCAGCAGCATAGAAACGCTGGCCTTAAACAGGGTAAACATCAAGATAAACAAAGGCGAATTTGTGTCTGTAATGGGCCCGTCGGGTTGCGGAAAAAGTACGCTATTAAATATTATGGGATTACTCGACGAGCCTACTTCAGGTCAAATTGAGATCGACGACAAAATCATTAGCAATTATGCGGACAAGGCTATGGCTCATCTGCGCAATGAAAAACTAGGCTTTATATTTCAAAGCTATCACCTCATTAGTGACCTCTCTGTACTGGATAATGTAGAGATTCCCTTGCTTTACCGCAAGGGGATTTCAGGTACACAAAGAAGAAAAAAAGCTTTGGAAGCATTAGAAAAAGTAGGTCTGAGCAGCAGAACCCAGCATTTCCCCAATCAGCTTTCGGGCGGACAGCGGCAAAGGGTGGCCATTGCCCGTGCAATCATAGGTAATCCAGAGATCATTCTGGCCGATGAACCTACAGGAAACCTCGACAGCATCATGGGTCAGGAGATCATGAACATCATGCTCAGGTTAAACGCAGAGGGGACAACAATCGTGATGGTTACCCACGATGAACAGATGGCAAACAAGACGCAAAGGATCATCCGGTTTTTTGATGGCAGACAAGTAAACTAGTAAGGTATGTTAAAAAACTATATAAAAATCGCTTTTAAAGTGATGATGCGGCAGAAATTCTTTACCGCAGTGAGTCTGTTTGGAATCAGCTTTACCATCATGATTTTTTCTATTCTGCTGGGTTTATTTGATTTCGTTTATGGCAACAATGCTCCGGCTGTAAATCACGATCGTATCATTTACTTTGAAGGAATGTCGACCAGTAAAAAACCCGATTACTTCTCCTATTTAATTGCAGACAGCAGTTTTTATAATGAGATAAGATCACTGAAACAGGTACAGAATGTCTCTCTGTATAGAGAAGGTACACTTAGTTCTTTCAGAAAAGACAGGGTAGTTACTTTCAATACCGCCTATACAGATGCAGAACACTGGAAAATCTATGATTTTACATTTTTAGAAGGACGACCATATAATCAAAAGGATGTCCAGGAGAAACAGGCCTATGCCGTTATTAGTGAATCTGTTAAACACTACTATTTTGGTGATAAACCAGCCTTGGGACAATATATTGGCGAACATCCAAAACTCAAGGTCATAGGCGTAGTCAAAGATGGGATCAGCATATTCAAAGCCGGTACCGAAGCTGCTTCAATATGGATCGCCTCTGGCATTTACATCGGTTATACCGACATGCGGGCAACTATCCTGGCCCGATCAAAAAGTGAGATTCCTGCCGTTAAATCTGCCCTGGAAGGAATTGCTAAAAGGACAACAATTTACAAAACCATTGGAGGAAAACTTATGATAAATGCAGACACCATTTTTGAAAAACTGGATTTTGACGAGGCATCTATTTTTCTTGGAGGATTTCTATTTTTCATCATGGCCATCCCTGCACTCAATATGATGGGGTTAAATGTTGGGCGAATATCAGAACGGAGTTCGGAAATCGGAATCAGAAAGGCTTTTGGTGCATCTTCATCTGCTTTAGTCGGGCAGTTTATTACCGAGAACATCATCATCACTTTTATAGGTGGAATTTTAGGCATCCTACTTACTTTCGCCGCTTCTGATATACTTCTTGAAGTCATCTATTATGAAAACCCGGAGACTGCTATTGCAAAAGGGAATTTCATGCTCAATTGGAAAACCATTGGTTATTCCATGACATGTATACTGTTCTTTGGATTTTTGTCCGGGATAATTCCGGCCTGGCGCATGTCGAGGCTACAAGCGATTAAAGCATTGAAAGGGGGTGCATCATGATCAGACATCTATTTAAACTCACGTGGAACAAAAAGAAAAAGCATATCTTTTTAATTGTGGAACTGTTCTTTTTCTTTCTTGCAACTGGCTTTATTGCATTGTTTCTCTATGAAACTGGTGCTTTAAAACAAAAGCGTCCGACATTCGATATAGAAAACCTGATTTCAATTGATTATAGGTTTATGTATACCAGCGACACAACTTTTTCTTCTTTAACAGAAGAACTCAAGCAAATTAAAGAGATCGACCAAATTAGCATTGCAAGCTATATACCTTATAGTAAGATAGCAAATCCAAGGTCCATGACCTATAAGAAGAAAAAAACTGATGTTTCAGGGGTGAATGTCGATGATAAGTATCTTAAGATATTGGGATTAAAGGTAAAATCTGGGAGATGGATTGAGAAAAAAGATTATCAGTCGTCGACTAAAGTAGCTGTTATCGATGCCAGCACTAAACAAAAAATATTTTCTGACCTGGAGGCAATTGGGCGCATAATAAACATAGATGGTATACAGCATCAGGTTATTGGTGTGGTAGAGAACCTCAACGATCCAAGCGTCGGCAATCATTACAACCAGAATGTTTTCACACACGATACTCAGGGTGCTGCCTCCGTCCTGCTGAAACTAAAGACTCCCATGAATGAGGATCTTTATAAGAAGGTGAAGGAAACAACAGATCGGCTCTGGCTTGGTGAAAATATCATGCCTGTATCTCAATACAAAGAAAAGCATGAAAAAGAACAATTTATTCCTCTGCTCATACTTTCTTTGTTATCAGGATTTTTAGTCATCAACATCATCCTGGGTCTCTTTAGCATCCTCTATCAAAACATCAATACCCGCCGTTCTGAAATAGGACTGAGAAGGGCTGCCGGCGCCACTTCTGCAGATATTTACCGTCAGATCATGATGGAAATGTTTTTACTCGCGACTCTTGCACTGATCCCCTGTCTCATTGTTGGTTACCAGTTTATGGCTTTCAATGTATTGAATGCAACTACAGGCGGCTACATCTGCGCGATGGTATCTGGGGCCATCACCATTTATTTACTGGTGATCATCTGTGCTTTATACCCTGCAAGAATGGCTTCAAAGATTCATCCTGCAGAAGCCTTACATGATGACTAAATGTGTTATTTTAGCTTTTTATAAATTATTGATCCATGATCCTGATAATTGACGACGATGTAGCTGTAAGGACTTCCCTGAGCCTGTTTTTAAAGCATGAAGGTTTTGTGGTTTTTACAGCGGAAAATCCGGAAGAGGCCTATCCGATCATTGAACAGCAACCACTGAAAAGTGTGCTGCTCGACATGAATTTTTCTATGGAAACATCGGGAAAAGAGGGTTTAATTGCGCTCTCAAAGATCAGGGAGATAAAGCCAGAGCTGCCTGTGATACTGATGACCGGCTGGGGCTCTATCCCTATCGCAGTGGAAGGCATGAAAATAGGCGCATCAGATTTCATCAACAAGCCATGGGACAATACCGCCCTTCTTGAATCTATACATACCGCAATAAAATTATCAGGAGATGATGACCAGGGTAAAACAGGATCAGTTACCCGCAAGCAGCTCAATGACAAGTTTGGATTTGAAAACATCATTGGAGATGATCCGCAGCTGCAGTCGGTATTAAAAACCATAGGCCGGATCAGTGCCACTGAAGCTGCCGTTTTAATCACCGGCGAAAGTGGGACGGGTAAGGAATTAATCGCTGAGGCCATTCACCAGAACAGCTCAAGAAGACATAAACCCTTCGTTAAGGTAAACCTTGGCGGAATTTCATCTTCCTTATTTGAAAGTGAAATGTTTGGTCACAAACGCGGCTCTTTTACTGACGCAAGAAATGACCGCATGGGCAGGTTTGAGATGGCCAACAAGGGCACTATCTTTCTGGATGAGATCGGTGATCTGGATTTGAACAGCCAGGTAAAGTTATTGAGGGTATTGCAGGACAGGACTTATGAGGTATTGGGCGACAGTAAAACCCGCACAGTAGATGTCAGGGTGATCTGTGCCACCAACAGAAACCTTAAGGAAATGGTGGCTGATAAAAAGTTTAGGGAAGATTTGTATTACCGCATCAACCTAATCCTGATCCAACTCCCCCCTCTCCGTCAGCGCAAAGACGACATTCCTTTATTGGCCAATTATTTCATCAATAACCTGAAAGCCTTATATCGCAGGGATAAACTAAAGATCAGTCAGAAGGCCTTGTCCTGGTTAAAGGAGTTATTTCTTTCCGGCAACATCAGGGAACTGAAAAACATCGTAGAGCGCACCGTCCTTGTTTCAGATAAGGACACATTGGAAATAAAGGATTTTGAACAGCAACTGGATGCTTCAGGGTTTGTAAAAGACAGCGCTGAAATACCTGCTGTAGGAAGCATGACCATTGATGAAATGGAACTTTCTATGATCAGAAAAGCAATGGAGTACCACCAGCAAAACATCAGCAAAGTAGCGCGTTCTCTCGGACTGAGCCGTGGCACTTTATACAGAAAACTGGAGAAATACAACATTCCTTATGAAACTCAAAAATAAGTTCATCTTCTTCAGCATAATCATACACCTGGCCTTCGTCTTCCTGCTGATGAATTTGCCGACCAGCAAAACTTATGTGATCATCATCGGGGAAGTGCTGATCTTACTTTCTATCATACTGTCAGTTTGGTTGTACAGAGGGATCAGTCAGCCTGCCAAATTTATTTCTGCAGGCATTGAAGCGATAAAAGATCAGGATTTCAATACCCGACTGGCTAAAACGGGACATAAGGAAATGGACCGATTAATTGGCGTGTACAACCAGATGATTGACCAGTTGAGAGAAGAGCGCATCCGACAGAGTGAAAAACATTACACGCTCGACAAGTTGATCCAGGCATCTCCATCGGGGATCATATTGCTGGAGGAGGATAACCGCATCAGCTCCGTCAACACCGCAGCGGTACGTATGCTGGGAACCAATACCGAAACATTAATAGGTATGTTGCTAAGCGATATTCCCGGACAGCTTGCAAATGAGATTGGCAAACTGGAGAATGGAAAAGCGGAGGTAATCAACTTAAATGGCTCTGCAGTATATAAATGTCAGAAAGCTCATTTCGTTGACCTGGGTTATTCTCATTATTTCATTATGATTGAAGAGTTGAACGACGAGATCTATAAGAAAGAGAAAAATGCTTATGATAAGGTGATTCGCATCATGTCGCATGAGACGAACAATTCTATAGGTGCAATCAATTCGATATTGTCGACTGTCATCAACTTCAAAGATCAGTTACTGGTAGAAAACCGTGAAGATTATGAGAATGCTTTGAATGTGGCCATCAACAGGAATAAGGCGCTAAGCAGTGTGATCTCTAATTTTGCGGATGTGGTAAAAATACCCGAGCCTATTTTCGAGCGCTACGACATCAACAAATTGATCAGATCTGTACAATCTCTGATGGATGCTGAAGGCAGACAAAAGCAGGTAGACTGGAAACTGGATCTTTGTGAGGAGGAAATTCCGGTTGACATGGATGTAGAGCAAATGGAGCAGGTACTGATCAACATCGTGAAAAATGCACTTGAGGCCGTAGAAGTAAATGGGACTATTGTATTGAAAAGTTCGCTATCACCATTGAGTATTTCAGTCGCGGATAATGGCAGCGGCATTTCAAAGGAGATTGGCCAACATCTGTTCACGCCATTTTTCAGCAGTAAAAAGAACGGACAAGGTATAGGGCTTACGCTAACCAGAGAGATCCTGCTAAACCATCACTTCCGCTTTTCTTTGGAAACTGACGGAGGCTGGACTACTTTTAAGGTTTTCCTTTCATAAACCTTGATAAAACCTCTTCTTTCTTTTGTCTGGAAATCGGCACCTGACTTCCATCTTCCATGGCAATATAACCGCCATCTGATTTTACATAGGCTGATATCTTACGGAAGTTGATCAGGTGTGACTGGTGAGTCCTGATAAACTGATGATTTTCCAGTAGCTCCTGATATTCCTTCAGTGTTTTACATACGAGGTATTGTTTCTGATTGTCTAAATAAATATGCGTGTAGTTACCCTCCGCCTCAAGTCTGATGATTTTGTTGACTGTCAGAAATTCTATTTTATCTGACAAAGGAATTGCGATCCGTTGCTCATCATCTCCCCTGTCTATATTGGCTACGAGCTGTTTTAGCCTTTCATTTTCCTTTTTTGGGTTAATCTGCCTGATGGCTTTATCGACAGCATTACTCAACTCCAGGATGTTAATGGGCTTTAAAAGGTAGTCAATAGCGCAACTTTTTACAGCTTGTATACCATACTTATCGAACGCAGTAACGAATATCACTTCAAATGTTTGTTGCCCGTCTAATAGCTTTAGGAGATCAAAGCCTGAAACCTCACCCATTTCTATATCCAGAAAAAGCAAGTCAGGCTTTAGTTCCCTGATTAATTTTAGAGCCTCAGTTGCAGAACCGGCCTCTGCGATAACCGCTACATTCGTGCAATACTCCAGCAGCAGCTGACGCAAATTTGCTCTGCTTTTCGATTCATCGTCAATTAATATTGCTTTTAAGATCATCATTAATCTATTGGAATGGTTAATATAGCGGTAACGCCACTTTGATTGGTACCTAAATTACTGCTTAACTCTAAATCCCCGGCAATTCCACCCGTATTTAGCAAATTCAATCTTTCCCGTACCAGCTTGAGTCCAAAACTCTGATGATGCGTGGAGGCTTTTTCCTTCAAACCAGAGCCATTATCGGTTACTATAATTTTAAGGTAAGGCTGTTGATAATTAATGCTGATGACCAACTCTCCTTCTGCTCCTTTTTGAGCCAGTCCGTGTAATACTGAATTCTCAACAAGCGGCTGAATGATCATTCCCGGAATCTCTGTCAACTGGGTATTCACGTCCGGAGAAATATTTATTTCAAATTTAAAATCAAATCGCAGTTGCTCTAACTCGCAGTAAAGCTTGATTGCTTCCAGTTCATCTGAAAGGGTTACAAAACTTGCCTCAGAATTGTTCAAAACCCTTCTCATCAGCAGCGAAAACTTTTCAAGGTATATATTTGCCTGCAGGTACTGTTTCCCGTTAATCAAAGACTGAATGGAATTCATGGAGTTGAACAAGAAATGCGGGTTCATCTGAGAACGGATGGCTTTAAGTTCCAGTTCTTTAATCTGTCTTTTTAAAGCCTCTTTTTTTCTTATACCTGCGATTCTACCTTTATTGATGAAAAAGATGAAAAGAAATGTAAATAGGATAGAGCCTGCGCTCCATCCTATCGTTTTTATCAATGCGGCCTTTTGTTCCTTATCCATCTGCTTCGGAGTCAGCGCTTTCTTTACTGCCTCTTCAAAGTTTTTCTCTGACATTCCCCCCTGCTGCTCATCGATGTTATCCTCTACGACTTTAAAGTCCCGATCAAATAAAAATGTTTTGATATCGAAATGACTCATCATCAGCTTTTCTTCCAGTTCCTGATCATTAAAGGAAATTTTCACGTAAGTCACATTGGGGAATTTTCTAAATGCAGTATCTATTCTGCTTTTTGGATAGTTTTCTTCTTCCAGTTGTACGATCACAAATTGGACTTTACTGGGATCCTGCTTTTTAATTCGTTCTAAAAGATGTTTAACTTCTTCAGGGTAGTGAAAATTGAAAGTGAGGCTTAATGTTTTACCTTTAAACTTGCTGAGGTCTAAAACCGATCCATCGGCCAATTTTATTGACTTTAATGGACTCTCCTTCCCCGGAGCCCAGGCATTGATTCGCTTCCACTTCAGCTTGAGGTGATTGGTTAGCGAAGTATCTCCGCAATTCCTGATAAAGTCTTCATAATATGGCTTTAGCAATTGGGCCTTTTTCCAGTTGCTTTCCTCTAGTTCCTGTTCAAAAGCTTCAGATAATGAAAAGTATAATGGGAAATGCTTCAAATAAGTCAGTGACATCGCATAACTTGACAGGAAACCATATTGTCCGCCACTAACACGGCCCACTTTATCTCCCAGGTAAAGACCAAAATCATGGATAAAAGTAGTATACCATTCATTGGTTCTGTACTCATTCATTTGTATCGGCAACGTGTCAATACTCTTGAAGAAATCTTTGGGAAAATCTTCAAAGACCTCTTTAGCTTGAGGGCTG
This sequence comes from Pedobacter frigoris, assembly GCF_032678645.1. Classification (GTDB taxonomy): domain Bacteria; phylum Bacteroidota; class Bacteroidia; order Sphingobacteriales; family Sphingobacteriaceae; genus Pedobacter; species Pedobacter frigoris_A. The sequence continues at coordinate 467,448 of NZ_JAVTSP010000003.1, read as the reverse complement.
CTCCTATACTTTGTCTTTAGCAGAAAATCCGTTTTAGCGTCAGCTTGCCTATAGACAAATTGGAAATAGTAATAATCCCATCCATTTTTAGAAATCTGCCCCTTATATTTACTCATTACCTGATCAAATAATGCTTTGTCCTTTACCTGCTGCGACATGAAGCTGCTGGCAGAAAATTCCTTAACATCATCTTCCAGTTCAGGAGTAGTAAACTTACTTTTAACCTTATTTAATTCCATCGCAAGTTCAGCCATTCTAGCAGAATTACCAGAAAACCGAATACTTTTTTCTAAATCCTGTCCATCTGCATTCATTACCAATGTATCTCCAGGTTCGATAAAAAAAGAAACATTTAAGCTCTTCGGCTCAATTTGATAGAGTAAATTCACATCGCAGCCCTCGTCTAATAGCATAGGCATGTTAAAAGTTCCGTCTTTTTCAAATACGACTTCCCCTTTACCAGTGGCATATAATATTAGCCTTTCCCTTACGCTGTCATTCATATTATTGATTTTCCCTTTAATCAGCGTGTTTTTCTGAATCGGAAAGGACGCAGCGGTCAACTGCCAGAAAAACTCAGTGTTGTGAGGCGTATTTCTAATAATCAATTCCGAAATCTGCTTAATCAACTCGGCATCAATGGGTTTAACGGCACTTAAAATAATGCCATTCACCGCTTTTTGCACTTGTACCGGACTCATCATCGGCCTTGTAAATTTGTTACCTGCCTTAACCGATACGATTTCGCCACTTTTTCCAATCTTTAATTCAAAAGCCGGCTTAACAGACGTCTCATTATTACTTTGTAAATATGCAGGGTAATAAGAGTCGTATCCCATTATAGAGCCGGGATAAAAACACTTAATTCTAGTCCGCTCTACAATCAAATCATAAGTTCTACTACCATCGGGGTGCTGATTCTTTAGTTTGTACTTAAGGTCATAACGTTTTAGATCCGGATCACCACTAGCGACCTTGGCAACATTTTCCTGGATTTTAACGCTAACTTCAAACCATTCTGCCGCTTTTAATCTTGATAAAAGATTTTTCTCCTGTGAAAATACCAGCTGAGGAAGCCAGATCAGTAAAAGCATCATAATGCTCAAAAGTTTTTTATGTTTCATATTTTTAAGATTTGAAACAAAAAAACGTAAAGCTATTCGTTGCTTTTATCCTCATTGAGCAGATGACGGGTATGACTTATTATTCAGCAAAATTCTATTTCAACTTACTCATCAGCTCCTGTGCCTGTGTATAATTTGCTGTTCCCTCAGGGATTTTCTCGAGCCAGATCCGTGCATCCTTTTCATTTTCCTGTTTTAAGAAGCTCAAGGCAGTATAGTAAGCAGCATCGTATTTAAATACCGATTCTCCATTGTAAAGCTTTAAAAACACGGTACGTGCCTCCGCTTCTTTGCCAGTTTCCACTAAAGTGATGGCAAAGTAATATGCCAACAGTGTATTTTGGGGAGTCTCCATATACATTGGCTGCAATATTTTACGTGCTCCGGCATAGTCTTTTGCGTTGTATAAAGCGGCAGCTTTTTCAAGTGTGTTCGGCTGATCTGCACCGCGTTCTACTACGGACATTTCTCTGCTGATGCCATATTTTTCGTAAAGGCTGGCCGACCATGGTGCCCAGATCAGTAGACCGATCACCAAAACAGCGGCTATACTCATCCATTTCAGATATGGTGCTACAGATAGCTTTACTACCGGCACATCTGCTGGCTGTTCAGCAGGCAAATCTTTAATTAAATCAGCCGAATTGAAATATTGCTTATTCAATGTTTCCAGTGTTGCCTGTACATTTTTATCTTCTACTGAAGGTGCAATCTTCATTTTCAAGGTCTGGTGGATGTGGTTGTATTCAGCTACGAGCTGCTGCAGTTCTGCATCAGACTCCAGTTGTACTTCAAACCCTTCTTTTTCCTGAAGCTCCATATCACCCTCAAGGTAACGGGCAACAGTTAATAATTTCTCCTCATTCATCATTCTTCCGTTTTATAAGATTGAACCAATTTTATCAGAGAAGCCATGCATTCAGATTTCTTTTTTCTCAGGTAACCATAGGTCACACCCAAAGATTCGGCAACTTTTTCCTGTGCCTCTCCTTTCATGCTCCATTCTATGATCTCCCTGCAACGATCTCCTAATTTCTCAAATGCCCTGAAAAACATTTTGGACTGTGCCTCCTGGTTTTCAAGTTCATCTGCATTAGCAAAAGTATCTTCTCCGATATGTAATAAATCCTCCTCACTATTTGTTACCGGTAGAATTGATCTTTTTTTGATTTCATTCAGCCATTTGCGCTTGCATATCAGTAAGATATAAGGTTCGATCGGACAGGTTAGCTCCAATGACTTGTATTTCGCCTGCCGATAAACATCCATCAGTGCTTCCTGAAATATATCAGCAGCATCGTCTTCACTCCCATTATTAAAAGTAATCCAGGATTTGACTTTGGCAGCACAACGTTTGTAAATCTCATTGATGATCACAGCATCATTGTTTACCAATCCGATAATATAACGCTGATCTGAATGTATGTTTTTGGCCATTGGCGGTGGTTATATAAAGGATACCGGCACTAATTTATAACTTCTTTTGATAGTGCGGTAAAAAAATATGGAAACAGGGGGTAACAAAATTCAAATGCCATTGATATCTATTCGAATCACATAAATGGCGGACGCTGAAAAGCCTGAAAAGAGTAAGCAATTTTTAAAATATGAAATCATGAAAAAGTTCAACTTAACATCAGCATTATTTATCGCATTGATCTCTTTAGGTCTGGCTTGTAAAAAAGAAAACGGCAGCGTAAGAAGCAACACCGTAAATTCAGCTAAGGAATTTACCGCTAAATTTGGCGCTCAGAAACAAACTAAAGAAATTAACGCTTCAGCACTTCCGCAGACAGTAACTTTCCTTGACGGAACTAAAGTAACTTTCCCTGCAGGTTCCTTAACTAAAGGAGGCATACCTGTAACAGGTAGTGTAACTGTAGAGGCTTACGAAGTATTGAAAAGAAGCGCAGTCATATTAACCGGTGCAAATACCAATCATTTTTCAGGCGCTCCTCTTGCTTCTGATGGCTTTGTTTTTATCGATGTAAAATCTAACGGTACTAGTGTAGACCAAAACCTGGCTGTGCCGATTCAGATTGCGATTCCTGCTAAACGTGATGGTGTTACGCAGCTTTGGCAAGGTGTAGACCAGAATGACAAACCTCTGGTAGCCGGTGATGCTGCTCAAATGGCATGGCAGGCACCACGCAAAGCTAACGGCGTGAATGTAGAAGTAAATGCAGTTGCAAGTAATTTTACTTTTAGCTTCGGAAACCTCGGATGGATCAACTGTGACGTATTTTATAACTACACGAATCCTAAAACTACTGTAAGGGTTGAAGTCTTAAACAACCCAGGATCAATGGCCAGTTTCCATTCTTATAGCGGAGAAACATATGTATACTTCTGCGCTAAAGGCAGCAATGTAGTAGCTCAACTGTATACTCCTGATGGCGCTAATAAGGTGAAAAGTTATGACAACATGATGCCTATCGGTTCTGAAGGTCGCATGTTCTCTTTCTCTATCAAAGATGGAAAATTCTACTATGCTGCGGTTGAGACTACAATTACAGCGAATCAAAACATCACCCTTACTTTAACTGAGACTACAGAAGCTGCTGTACAAGCTGCCATAAATAGTCTGGATAATTACTAACATTTGCTTATAAATACACCATAAGATAAAGTCCTTTGATTAGGGCTTTATCTTTTTTTAGTTATTCTAGATAATATTGTTAATTTTATTACTCAGGATGAAAAATTTACTTTGCGCAATCTCTCTCTTGTGTTTCGGAACCGCCGCAGCACAAACCCAGTCTATCCCTCCTAAGATAGTTGCTACCGATACTGTGCCTGCCATCATCAACCACAAAACCGAAAATGGCATAGTTAAATTTAGTTCTGTTTTAAGGCCATTGAGACCAATAGCCGGTGCTCCCGAACCCTTCTATACCTATTTTTGGGAGTTTGGAGACGGCAAGTTTTCTTTTGAAAAAGAACCTGAACACCAATATCCTGACTCGTTGCTCTATAATGTACGCCTGTTTGCCACCAACAGCTATGATGATGGAAAACCACCTCCCTCAAGACCAAAACCTTTAAAACCCGGAAGTAGCAGACCAGTGTTGGCTTCAAAACACACCGAACCTTCATTTTTTAAATCCGGAGGATCAATAGAAATCAAGACCAATTGCATGCCTAAACCCGGAGAAGACATGATGCTGATCCTGGGCTACAAGAATAAACCCGAAAGTGGACTTGCCAGTTTAAACGGTACTTTATCTGTTCTGTACAACGATAAGGAATTTACCAAAGACAACTTCGCATTAGTAGAGACCAGGGCTTACCACAATGAGAAAAAGACAACCATTGAAAAGCAGGGCACATTTGCGGCTTTGAAACCGGCAACTTCAGCACCTTTTTATGCATCCGGAGGACCTAGCATTTCTGATTTTGATGCAGCGGTACTGGATCCGGATGGCACGGCCTTGATCCGCGAAAAGATGGCTGCCTTTAGAACCACCGAAAGCTGGAAATTTGATGACCTTAAGACGGGCGAAGAAAGATTCCTGTTCATGCAATTCAAGACTACACCTGAGATGATCAAGGATACCAATGCTGTAGTAAAGCTGACGGGGATGTTTGTTCCGGATAATCCGCTGGCCACTACCGAGTTCTTTACAATGGAATTGCAGATTGTAGCTTCACATGATCCAAATAAGATGATGCTGAAAAACAGCCGCATGAACTATAGATTCACGGGTAAGAAAAAACAGCTCACTTATAAAGTAAGGTTTCAAAATACCGGAAAGGGTCCTGCAAAAAAAGTAGATGTGGGCATTGCCATTGCTGAAGTACTGGACATGAACAGCATTAAAATTCTGGACTCCAAACCTAAACTGATCATGGCCGACTCGGCCTATGCCAACCAAAGTGCGATGGATACCGTTCACACTGCCGACAGTGTGCATTTTGTATTCAAAAACATTTATCTGCCAGGCATGCAGCAGAAAGGTGTAAAGGATGCCGACTCTACCATGGGTTATATTGAGTACAGTATTGGTTTTAAGGAAAAGCCAAAGAAACTTCCTTTTAAAAGTGGGGCAGCCATTGTATTTGATAAAAATGAGCCTATTTATACCAATAAAGCTGCGGGAAGGTATAAAATGGGTTTATCGCCCGGAATTATAGCCGGCTACGGATTTCCGTTTGAAAGCGGCAATACGCCTTTTGCCGGACAAAAGAACATCACCTTTGGCGCTACATTAGCCCCTTATGCACCGCACAGGTATTACTGGCAGGTAGAACTGTATGCCAGTTCTTTTGCTGAAAAAGAATACCTCATACAAAGAACAGAAGGGAATGACCGGATCGTACCAGTGCTTGTCGATGGCAAACGAGTAGAGGGAAAACTAAAATACTCAGACAGCACCGCGAAAGTAAAAGTAATGACCATCAATATAGTTCCATTACAGCTCAGGTATAATTTCAATAAGTATTTCGGTGCGGGAGCAGGCACGCTGGTCTCTTTAAATATCGACAAGCAGTCTAAGCCCGGCAAAGAAAGTCTATACGAGGTATTGAGTGCGAATGGAGTGGGAACACCGTTGACCGTCAAAGAATCTTTTGATAAGATCAGCAGCAGTTTCAGTGATTTTCAGAATACTTTATTTGCCGATGTCCAAATTGGAAAAGTACATGTGGGCCCATCTATAGGCTTCAGATATTTGTTTACCTTGCAAAATACAAATAACAGATTGATCACTTATTTAACGTGGAAGTTTTAACCCGGTTTTTATTAATTTCACTACTCACCTTTACTGTGGTCCAGACTCCTCAGGACCCTGAACCAGATATTAAGACCTCCTTAGATTTGTTAAAAAAGGCCAATAACTTAACGGACTGGCTGTACACAAGAATAGATTACAGCAACATCAACCGCCGCAAAAGCTTGTCATTTTTAATGAAAACTGAGCAGGATGCCTGGAGAAAAGCTAAAACGCCAGATGAACACGGTGCCTGGCTAATGCTACTCAGTAACCAGGGGTACAATCAACTATTCTCCGGCAATATTTTAGAGTCTATTAACAGCTATGAACACGCCTATAATTACTGGGCGAAGCATAACCTCAACATAGAAATCACCGACTATATATTAAAGCCCTGGGCAAATAATTATACCCGGTTGGGCGATTATGAAAAGGCATTATTTATTCAGCAGAAGATACTGGACTTTGCGATAAAAGAGCATGATAATGAGCTTGCGGCCTCTACTTATAACAACATGGCCATATCCTACCGGTCTTTGGCTGATTTTAAGAAAGCAGAAGAATACATCAGGCTCGGGATCTTAAAAACGGATGCGGCTTCAACCGTCCGTATTTTACTGGACAATACCCTCGCTGATATCTATAAAGACAAAAATGACCTTTCAAATGCGGAACGGATCATCAACGCCAATATTGCCAGACAAAAGAAACAGCAACTGGATATCCAAACTGCTTACTGGCTGCTCAGCAGTTACATCACAGCCGGTAATATACAACTGGCTAAGGGAAACTACAGCGCTGCAGAAAAGTACTATCATTTAGGGCTGTCTATAAACGATCAGTACTACAAAGGGAACAGGCTAAGGGAGAAAGCAAATATCATTACTGAACTGGGTAAAATTAAACTAAACCAGGGTAAAGCAGCAGAAGCGATCAATTATTTCAATCAGACTTTGAGCACTTTTGGTTTGTTAAACGCATCAGGCAGTGTAAATGAATCAGCTATATTTGGCGACAATCGCATCATTGATGTCTTTTATCAGAAGGCCCTCGCCTATTTAAATTTGGGTGATGATCAATCCGCACTTCAAAACATCAGGCTGTCATTGTTTGCTGTCGATAAGATCCGTTTTGAACTGGCTGATGTAAAGACCAAACAAAGGTTTCAGGGAGAAACAAAACAAATGGCCGAGAAAGCCATTGAGATCGCCTTTAAGCTGCTGGAGCGGACAAAGCAACACCACTATGCTGAGGTAATTCTCGACATTATTGAAAAAACCAAAGCGAGAACTTTACTGGATGACATCAGACGGAATCAGCAACAACTTACATTACAAACCAAAGACAGCTTATTTCTACACAAGCAACGTTTAGAGCGGGCAATAACATATAATGAAAAACAATTGCTACAGGATCCTGAAGAAATCAGATCATTGACTAAAAACAATGCTGACCTTAAGTTCAAACTGGAATCAATAGAGAAGCAGCTAAGAGAGAAATACCCGGCTTTGGAAACTTTCAAAGAAGCTAAAACATCCGCCTCATCGGGAATCATAAAGGAACTACCTCAGAAAACACACATCATCGAGTTCTTTATGGGCAAAGAAGTGATCTATGTAGTCGAGGTAAAAAACAGGCAGATCAAACACATCAAAAAGATCGTTAATGCATTACCTGTGAAGAATGCTGTCAATGAATTTGTGGATACTTTTTATCGTCATGGTCCGGCTGCAATGTTGGATCAGCCTAAACAGTTTTTCATGGCTTCGAATTCTATTTACAAAACATTATTAGCTGATTTTGAATTACAAAATAGCAAACAAGTAATTATTATTCCCGATGAAATACTGGGTCACCTGTCTTTCGATGGCCTGATCACAGAGGACAAATACACCTCTTCAATTTCTACGTGGCCATACCTGATCAAAAAAACTAGCCTGTCTTATGCATTTTCTATACAAACCTTATTGAACCAATCGGAGCGAAAGCAAAACAACAGCAAAGCGTTTGCAGGTTTGTTCATTACCCACGAGAACAAAGGAACAAAGTACATTCCTGCCGTAGCGAAAGAAGCGGAATCCATTAAAAAACTGGTAGCAGGCGACTTTATAACGGGCAAGGACGCTGATGTAAATCACTTCTTTGAGGCCTTTGATAAAGCCTCCGTTTTACACATCAGCACGCATTCATATCTATCTGGATTACAACAGGAACCAACGCTTGCCTTTGAAGACAACCAGGTCTTTTTGTTTGAACTATCGGCCCGTAAAACAGCTCCATCTCTGGTGGTATTGAGCGCATGCCGGACTGCAGATGGCATCATGGCCTCAGGAGAAGGGATCATTAGTTTGAGCAGGGGATTTGCAGCGATCGGGACACAGGGAACCATTGCTGGTCTATGGAATGTGAATGATGAAGCTGCCGCAGCCATTACCGCTGACACGTATCAAAATCTGATCGATGGAAAGGAAATCAGCAATGCTTTACATCAGGCCAAGCTAAATTGGTTGAATGGCAAAAGAAACGGAGAACAGGAATACCTTCCCTACTACTGGGACTCGCTGATTTTTATTGGTCATGATCAGAAACTGCCAATAGAACCCGCCGGACTACCAATTCGCATTTTACTGATCATTGGATCGGCTATCCTATTGGTCTCCGGTATTATTTACCTTGTTTTAAAACGATTGCGGCCAAAGGCGGCACGTTGATCTCTATGGAATATTCGCGACCGTGGCAACTGACCTGCTGAGGTAATAATACATTTTCATTTAGCTTTCCGCTTCCAAAAAACTCTGTGGCATCTGTATTGAATATTTCCTTCCATTTTGCTTTGAAAGGCAACCCAACAAGATAGTTTTCCCTGTAAACAGGTGTCAGGTTCAGGATAACAATTAGCGTATCTTTTGCCTTCTTTCCTTTTCTTATATAAATAAAAATGGAGTTATTGGCATCATCTGCATTGATCCACTCGAACCCTTCATGAGAAAAACTATGTTCGTATAAAGCAGGTTCGGAAGTATACAATTTATTAATGGCCCGCACTGTTTTTTGCATCCCCAAATGTGGAGGGTGCTGTAACAGGTGCCAGTCTAAAGAATTTTTGAAGTCCCACTCGTGGGTCTGGGCAAACTCATTGCCCATAAACAGCAATTTTGTACCCGGCTGTGTAAACATGTAAGCATACAGCACCCTAAGGTTCGCAAACTTCTGCCATTCATCACCCGGCATTTTATAGATCATGGATGATTTACCATGCACTACTTCATCATGTGAAAAGGGCAGCATAAAGTTCTCGCTGAAGGCATAGGTGATGCTGAACGTCAACTGATGATGGTGATATTTTCTGTTGATCGGATCATTTTTAAAATACTTCAAGGTATCATTCATCCAGCCCATCATCCATTTCATTCCGAAGCCTAATCCTCCGGCATAAACCGGGTGGGTAACGCCAGGGTAGGTACTACTCTCTTCCGCAATAGTCTGTACACCTTCATAGTTTCCATAGACAGCCTCATTTAAATCTTTAAGGAACAGTACTGCACCCAGATTCTCACTTCCGCCAAACTCATTGGTTGCCGCTTCTTCAGCCTTCCTGGAGAAGTCAAAATATAACATAGAAGCCACTGCATCTACCCGTAAGCCATCGGCATGAAATTTATCCAGCCAGTACAAGGCATTGCTGATCAGGAAAGACCTGACCTCATTTCTGTCATAGTTGAAAATATATGACTTCCAGTCGGGATGAAAACCCTTACGCATATCTGCGTGCTCATACAAATGTGTCCCATCAAAATTGTACAGTCCATGTGCATCTCCGGGGAAATGTGAGGGAACCCAATCGAGTATCACAGCAATGTTGTTCTTATGCAGCTCTTCTATCAGGAACATCAGCTCCTGGGGTGTCCCGTGCCGGGAACTTGCAGCAAAATAACCGGTGATCTGATACCCCCATGATGGATAATAAGGATATTCCATAATCGGCATCAGTTCTACGTGGGTAAATCCCATGTCGAGTATATAAGGGACCAAACTAGTTGCTATTTCCTTATAAGTCAGCACACGTTTAGGATCGCTGGGATCGCGCTGCCATGAGCCAAGATGTAGTTCATAAACAGACATTGGCGCATTTAGTGCATTTACCTTAGGTCGTTTCTTGAGCCATGCCTTGTCCTTCCAGGTATAGTCTGTATCCCACACTACCGATGCCGTTTTAGGTGGATGCTCCCACCTTACCGCATACGGATCACCCTTTTCTATTGCGCTGCCATCAAAACCTGTAATTGCATATTTATAAACTGCTCCTTTATGGACATTCGGAATAAAACCCTCCCAGATTCCGGAAGAATCCAGGCGCCGGTTTAGTGAATGTGCTTCCTTATTCCAATGATTAAAATCACCTGTTACACTTACTGTCTGGGCATTGGGCGCCCAGACAGCAAAGTACGTACCATCCGCACCATTCAGTTTGATGAGGTGGGCACCAAATTTCTCATATAACCTGAAATGCTTGCCTGAGATGAATAATGATATGTCAAAATCGCTAAATAAACTGTGGGCAAGCACTTCCATTAATTGTATATTTTAATCGTGGTGAAATTTTTATTTGATTTAAAACGTAAACAGTTACGTTCATCTAATGTATAATCTGTGACATCTACATCATCAACAGTAATCTTATTTACATTAAAAGGTAGGCCGATCACATTGTAATTGTACAGTTCATAGTTCGGAGTATACAATCCATCTCTGCTTTGTTCTATAGTTAAGGCATATTCAGTTCCTTTTACAATGAATTTTTTCTCCGAATAGATATCCTGCTCATAAGCAAACGTATCTCCATGATCTTCGAACAGGAATGAATTGACCTCGTAATCTGCAAAGTATACATTTAACATCACTTCGTCTATATCTTTTTCACCTACGTACTGCATTACCGGATATTCAGGTATTACAGAACCTGCTCGTACAAACAAAGGCATGTGATCCAGAGGCGTGGCAATGTTATGCTCACTTTCGCCATTCAGCACTTCATGGGTCCAGAAGTTATACCATTTGCCTTTTGGAAGATAAACCATACGTGAAGTAGCTCCCTGTTCCAGAACAGGGCACACGAGAATCTTATCTCCAAATGTAAATTCATCCTGACGGAAGCTATTACCAATATTCTCCTGCTCCAGCATGACCAAAGGCCTTAAAATAGGGAAACCATAGCGGTGATGTTCCCAGAACACAGAATAAAGATATGGCATCAATCTATATCTTAATTCGATGTAAGTCCTGTTGATGCTGGTATACGGTTCTCCAAAGCTCCATGGTTCTCTTTCCGCAGTATCTCCTGCAGAGTGTGCACGCATAAATGGAGAGAAAGTACCCAGTTGGATCCATCTCGTAAATAATTCCGGATCAGGCTCTCCGCTAAAACCGCCTATATCTGTTCCGCAAAAAGGCACACCGGAAACTGACATCCTTTGACACTGGATATTACCAATCTTGAGGTGTTCCCATGTAGCCACGTTATCACCGGTCCACACACAACCATAGCGTTGCATACCCGAATATCCGGCACGTGTTATGGTAAACGGACGTTTATTGCGCATCAGCTTTTTTAGCCCGTCATATGTAGAGCGCACCATTTGCATTCCATAGACATTATGTGCCTTACGGTGTGAGCCGCGGTACCCATCGTAATTATGCCTTACATCGTTTGGGAATGTACCTGAACCAAATACGGCAGGCTCGTTCATGTCATTCCAAACACCGGCAACTCCTATATCTACCAGCTCTTTATACAAACCTCCCCACCATTCACGAACAGCAGGATTGGTAAAGTCGGGAAACTGGCATCTGCCCGGCCACACGTGACCTTCCATAAAGTAATCGTCGCTTCGGCGGCAGAAGAAATTATTTTCTTTTCCTTCTTTAAATACCCAATAGTTATCGTCCACTTTAATTCCCGGATCAATCATGACTACCGTTTTAAAGCCGTCATTGGCCAATTCCTTAATCATCCTCTTAGGATCAGGAAAATGGCTCTTGTTCCAGGTAAAGCAGCGGTACCCATCCATGTAATCTATATCCAGGTAAATCGCGTCACAAGGGATACTTCTTGAACGGAAACCATCCGCTATTTCTTTAACTTTCTTTTCCGGATAATAACTCCAGCGGCACTGATGGTAACCTAAAGCCCATTTTGGCGGCATTGGATGCGTACCGGTAAGTGTCTGGTATCTCTTCACCACATCCATCATATGCGGACCGTGAATGTAGTAATATTGCAATTCTCCGCCATCAGCCCAGAAACTGGTCTTGCTGTTGTCTTCTTTTCCAAAATCGAAATAAGAGCGGAAGGTATTATCGAAGAAGATACCATATGCCGCTTGTTGGTGCACCCCGGTATAAAATGGGATGGTCCTATAGAGTGGATCCTGGTCCCAGCCAAAAGAATAGGCATCAGTATTCCAGTTTTGGAAATGACGCCCCCTTAAATTCATATTTCCGGACTTATCGCCCAGGCCAAAGAAATTCTCCTCTGACTGGCACTTTTTAGTCGCATATACATAATAGCCTCCAAATTCGACATTCTCTTCCCAGTGCATTGGAGCATCGTCTTCACTCATCACCATTTGAGTAAGGTTCTCCGTAAATGACACCAGGAAATCACTCTTTCTTACCTTACAGGTAATCGTATTAGTTGAGATGGCATAGCTATCCTCCAGCTCTTCCAACTTAAATGTAGTCACCTTCTGATCAACAACAGGAACTGCATAAGAGAAATCATCTAAAAATACACCATGCGGAGCAAGTCTTACGCGAATGATCTCATCACTTACAACCCTTATTTCCACGCGGGCATTGCCATCTCCAAAAAAGAATTTATTGCCTTCATTCTCTACCTTCTTTACTGAGCTTAAATATTTCTTGACGATTGGCTTTAAGTCTGTAACTGGATTGTTTAAATGCTGAATGATTTCTTCAGTTTCTTGAGTATTTATATTTTCTAGTATTTCTTTGTCTTGTCCGTTTATTTCTTCCATGAAAAATCGCTTTAGTAAAATTTATCCCACCTTATGATCCTGCATCAGATCGTGTATTTCATACACCTAAAAGTGTTAAAATTTCTATAAAAACCAAAGGATTATTGTGAGATAAAATAAGTACATAAAAAAGGCTCTGACGATAACATCAGAGCCTTTTTTGTAATTATTATTGGTTTATTAAATTCTAATCTTAAGGATTGTAAGTAAATCCGATATAATATAACGCACCTACTGCCGGGTTACCATATGAAGTAAAGTAGTACTTGTTCAAGATATTTGATCCACCTACTTTAATCATAGATTTAACTGAAGGTATCTTTAAATTAACCTGTGCATCCAAAGTGCTGAAAGCAGGGACTTCTCCGGCTGCAAATGACGAGTTCCAGTAGAATTTGTCCTGCCAGCGATAGTTCACGTTAAATCCGAAGTTTTTGATGATCTCTTTATTACCCAAACCAAGGTTATAACGAACTTTAGGGGTATTGAAATCGTTGATATAATCTACAGGAAGATCCTGAAGTTTATTGTAAGATACGTTACCGCTTAAGTTATAATTGCCCAACAGGTAATCAATACCCAACGCTCCACCGTAAGAATTAACTTCTCCGTTAGCGTTTACTGGTGCTCCAAATTTAGAGAATTTGGTTCCGTTTTGCTGATATACCTCTACCGCGGTAATGAAGTCTTTATAAGTATTGTAATAAGCATAAGCATCGATCAGGAATTTAGGCCCAAGCAATCCTTTATAACCAATCTCATAAGCCTGTACACTTTCCGGACGAACACCACGTGGGTCAAATTCATAAGCTTTTAACAAAGCAGGATTAGGTGCTCCGGTTGCAGCTGAGGCTAAGAATGCCCTGTAACTCACATCTGTAAAAGCTTTATTTGTAGTCAGCAAGTTATATTTATTCAACATTTCAGGAATACCACCAATTAAACGCTGTCTTCCACCTGCAACAGACAGATCAATATACTGATTCTGTGTAGTCGGATTACGGTAACCTGTTTGGTAAGATAAACGAATGTTATTGTTTGGGGCTACAGTAAGTACACCAGATACTCTTGGGGTAAAACGGCCATCAAAGTTTGTACTCTTATCATATCTTCCTGATACAGATAATTTAAACTTATCATTGAACATCTTTTTAGCCAATTGGGCAAATGCGCCATACTCATTGATGTCAATTTTATCATTCAAATCGTCAAAAATAGTCCCTCCTGATCTCAACTGATAGATCCTGTAAGATCCACCTACCTGTACTTCCAATGCATTGTTGAATGCATCAGAGAAATCGTACATACCTTCATAGTGGTACAAATTGGTCTTATCATTAAATTTAGCACCTTTTCCAGATGAAATGGTACTATTTACGATAGCGCTTTTTGCACCTTCAAACTGTGGTGTTCCAGGCATAAAACGACCTCTGTCTGCAAATGCCCTAGCAGCTGTATGAGCAGCGACATCGCTTGCACCGGTTGATTTTGCATCACCATAAGCAATTGCGTATTGAGCGAACCAGCCTGAAGTAGGATCTGTTGCAGGGCCTTCACTTGGACGGTAAGCCTCGTTGATGAATGATCCAAGAATTGAAGAAATATAAGAGTCTCCTGATCTTTCTTGTGTAGTATAACCTCTAAGGAAAAAATCCTGGCCTTTCAATTCCAGTTTATACTGTCCGATACTGAAATTACGTAATGAATAGCGGTCAGAACCTGTATAAACAGAAGTTCCTCTACCCCAGTTCAGTTGTGCGATGGCCTGAATTGTAGAAGTAATCTTGTAATGCAACGATCCGGATGCTTTTAAAGATTCCGTATCGTAATCTACCAGATCAACCTCATTATATCCCGTTCTGGATACATCCCGGCTCGAAACCAATCCTTTGTTTAAACCATAATATACACCAATAAGCGGTTGAGCAGCTGTTCCGGCCAAACTGGCTTTAATGTTTGCATAAGGTATATTAGCTGCTATAGCATTATTGATATTCGTAAGCGCTGCAGGCGGCAATTGAGCAACGAATCCACCCTGCAAAAGTCTTGAAACTGAAAGTATGTTTGCATTTACTTCATCACCATATACGTTTATACCATCATAATTAGGGTCAGATGCCCTGTCTCCCGGTATAAAAGTCCTTGCGTTGCGGTCAAAGTTGCTGTAGTTATCTGCCTGCCAGTCCTTCGCCTGCAAGAAAGAGAAAGTACCTTTAACAGCAAATCTATTCCATGCTTTAGCCATACGCACATCCAGCTGATTGTATTGCTGATTGCCGGTATTGTCATCGTTCAGGTGGTTGATACCGGTTTTGAACTGGAAGCTTGCGCCCTGATAATCATATGGGTTTTTAGAAGTCATTAACATGGTACCATTGATACCGCCGGCACCATACAAAGCAGATGATGCTCCCGGCAATAACTCCACATTGTCCAGATCCAGATCAGAAACACCAATGATGTTACCCACTGAAAAGTTTAGTCCCGGAGCCTGGTTGTCCATACCGTCTACCAATTGGTTGAAGCGGGTATTACCATTTGAATTGAATCCCCTGGTATTAACAGACTTAAATGTTAAACTTTGGGTACTGATCTCTACCCCCTTCATGTTGTTCAGAGCGTCATAAAATGACGGCGCCGAGATTTCCTTAAGCGCTGCAGGTCCCATTCGCTCAACGGATACCGGTGATTCCAGAATACGCTCAGGAGTTCTGGATGCAGAAATTACAACGTCCTGTCCAAGAACAATAGTTGAAGGTTCCAGTTCAAACGCCAGATTAGCCGTATTACCGGTAATTTCTTTCTCGAGTGAAGTATACCCGATGAATGAAATAACGATCGTAAAAGGGGCTTTTTGCGTAGTACTGAATGAGAATTTACCATTTTCATTGGTCGCCGTTCCGGAAGTTTTCCCCTTGACAGTAATCCCAACACCTGGTATTGGTTCCCTTGTGGCCTTGTCCGTTACAATACCACTAATGGTTACACTTTGTGCCTGTGCTACTACTCCCGTAATACACAACAATAAAAGCGTAAAGATTGCTTTAGTAAAAGTTTTGCTCATACTTAGATTTTATACTAGGTTAATTTTATTATAAATCTAATACAAATTTTTAATTTTCCAAATTTGATTTTTTTTAAGTCAAATTGTTCATCTCAATGTCCCAATCATTGAATTTAATTTGTTTTTCAATTGAGATGAAGCTCTCAAATTTTTCAATGAATTAAATTTGCCCATACCAGGGTGTGGTTTTAAAAATCATCATGGTTTCATTGCATTTGATTTAAGTTTTATGTTAAATTGCAAAAGCAAACCAGATATTCTATTCGAAAGAGTGGTCGTACCTTAACTGAGCTGTAATGAACAAAATTAAAGCACTTACTTGTATTGTTGTCCCTATATTATTAGCGTATATTTTTAATACAAAATTTGGTGACACACCGCCTCTTTTGAAATTCCTGAATCCTTTTACAGGATTTTGGCAGAATGCCGAAAATGTAACTGTCAAGAAAAACAAGCAAATCGTTCTTAAAGAAACTAAAGAAAATGTTGAAATTGCTTTTGATGACAGAATGATCCCCCATATTTTCGCTCAAAATGACTATGACGTTTATTATGCCCAAGGCTATGTGACGGCCATGCACCGATTATGGCAAATGGATTTTCAAACCAGATTTGCCGCAGGAAGATTGTGTGAAGTTGTTGGTAAAAAAGCACTGGAACTGGATAGGTATCAACGGAGAATGGGCATGGTATATGGCGCGGAAAAATCACTAAAAGGCATGATGGCCGACCCTCAATCAAGAGAAATGATTATGGCTTACACTGCTGGGATTAATGCGTATATCCATTCCTTATCCAAAGCAAAACTACCTTTAGAGTATAAACTACTCGATTTTAAACCCGAAGACTGGACTCCGATAAAATGTGCATTATTGCTGAAACAGATGTCGGCCGTACTGGCCATGGGCTCGGATGAATTCTACATGACCAACATCAGGAAAAAATTCGGTACTGACGTAGTTAAAGACCTCTTCCCTGATTATCCTTTTAAAGAAGACCCCATTATTCCGGTTGGGACGAAATGGGACTTCACTCCCCTGCCTATTCCGGAAGCCCCTGCTGTAGCGGATGATTTAATAGCGGGCAATAACATCAGGACCAAACAGAAGGAAGAAGGCATCGGCAGTAATAACTGGGCACTGTCCGGAAAAAAGACAGCTTCAGGTTATCCTATACTGGCAAACGATCCCCACCTTGATTTGTCTCTGCCATCAATCTGGTATCAAATTCAACTTCATGCTCCGGGATTAAATGCTTACGGTGTTTCCCTCCCTGGTGCTCCTGGAGTGATCATAGGTTTCAACCAAAACATAGCATGGGGTGTTACGAATGTTGCGGCCGACGTGCTTGATTTTTATCAGGTTAAATTTAAGGACAACACTCACGAAAGTTATTGGTACAATAACGAATGGAAGAAAACGAGTACGCGTTTAGAAAAAATAATCATCAGAGGAGGTAAAACAGAAACAGATACTGTTTTCTACACACATCATGGCCCTGTGGTTTACCTGACAAAACCAGAGAAATTTTCTAAATCACAAAACATCCCTACTGGAAGTGCACTAAGGTGGATTGCTCATGAGGAATCAAACGAGCTGAAAACATTCTACTTATTGAACAGGGGAAAAAACTACGATGACTACCGATCAGCGCTAACTCATTATACAGCACCTGCACAGAATTTCATTTTTGCATCTGCTGAAAATGACATCGCAATCACAGCCAATGGCAGATTCCCTTTAAAATGGAAAGACCAGGGCAAATTTATCCTTGACGGAACAGATCCTAAAAGCGACTGGCATGGCTGGATACCTGCATCCCAAAACCCTACCGTTAAGAACCCTCCTAGAAACTTTGTCAGCTCGGCCAACCAATCGTCCACAGATCAGACTTACCCATATTACATCAATTGGGAATTTAGTCCGTATGAACGCGGAAAACGCATCAACGACAGGCTGACTGTCATGACTAATGCCACTGCCGACAGCATTAGAAAAATGCAGACCGACAATTACAGTATTTATGCGCAAAACGCACTTGGAACATTGATCAGCAATGTAAATGCTGGTTCACTAAATGCCACCCAAAAAGAAGCGTTTTCTTTAGTATCCAAATGGAATAAGCGGTACGACGCCAATGAAATTGCTGCCAGCATTTTTGACTTGTGGAACAAACGTCTGCAGTTCAACATCTGGGATGATGACTTTACCATTGCCGATGTACCGATGCGTTACCCTACCAGAGACAGAACACTCCAGTTGATTTTAAATGAACCTGATTCAAAATGGGTTGACAATATAAAAACTCCTGCAAAAGAAACGCTGGCCGATCAGATCAATGAAGCCTTTAAATACAGCTGCGACAGCCTGGAGCGGAAATATGGCCCTATCGGCAAACAATGGGAATGGGCCAATGTAAAACATACCACAATACAACATCTTGCTAAAATCCCGGGAATGGGATCTCAGCCACTGTTAATTGGCGGCGGTAAAATGACAATCAATGCCTTAAGTGAAGGTAATGGCCCATCATGGAGGATGGTTGTAGAATTGGGCAAGACCCCTAAAGGTCATGGGGTGTACCCTGGCGGACAGTCAGGAAATCCAGGCAGTAGATTTTATGACAATATGATTGACAAATGGGCGAAAGGCGAATTATATGATCTATATTTCATGACTTCTTCTGACGACAAATCGGCCACAATAATTTCAACACTAAAAATATCAAAAAAATAGCCATATGGTTTTTATTGTAATACTTATCGCATCATTTCTTCTTCAGATGGTTTTACCCTGGTGGGTCATTGTGATCATCAGCTTTGCTACCTGCGGATTGATCGGGAAAACCGGGAAAATAGCACTATGGTCCCCTTTCTTTGCAATTTTACTTTTGTGGACCGGAATGGCATTGTTCAAAAGCATCCCCAATAACCATATTTTAGCTTCGCGTATTGCCGAAATGTTTGGCGTAAAATCATATGTGCTTATTTTAATATTAAGTTCGGTATTGGGTGCTTTCGTGGCCGGCATCAGTGGTTATTGCGGATATCATTTTAGAAAAGCTGTGTTGATTAAGAAAACCAATGCTTAAATAAAACTTTGTTATGTATTTTTGCCAATGTGAAGGATTTAATCGAACAAATATTCTCAATACAGACACCAGATCAATTTGAAAACACTTGTCTGGAGGTATTCTACCATCAGGCAAAACATTGCGATACCTATAAAGCATATATGACTCACCTGGGTGTGGTTCCCGAACAGGTGAATCATACAGCTGATATTCCTTATCTGCCGATTGCCTTCTTTAAAACACACGACATCTTAAGTTCGGAGGATGCGACTGAGATCATTTTCAGCAGTTCGGGCACTACCGGGATGTCTCAAAGCCGGCACTATGTAACGGATGTCAGCATCTATGAACGCAGCTTCAACCAGGCATTTGAACAGTTCTACGGAAAGATAGAAAACACTTGTATCCTTGCACTTCTGCCCTCTTATCTGGAAAGAGATGGATCTTCACTTATATACATGGTAGATGCTTTGATCAAACGAAGTAAGCACCCTGACAGCGGTTATTTTCTGCACAACCATACTGAACTTCATGAGAAACTGAGTAACCTTAAAAAAAATGGGACAAAGACCATTTTGATTGGAGTGACCTACGCCCTCCTAGATTTTATTGAGGCCAATCAAATTGATTTCCCGGAATTGGTAGTTATGGAAACTGGGGGTATGAAAGGCAAAAGAAAAGAAATGGTGAGAGAAGAACTACACCACTTGTTGCAGGAAGGCTTTGGCGTAAGTGCTATCCACAGCGAATACGGAATGACTGAATTATTATCTCAGGCATACTCGTATGGATTGGGAATATTTGATTGTCCACCCTGGATGAAGATTCTACTGAGAGATACCAATGATCCATTATCTTTAATAACTGGTCCGAAAACAGGCGGCATCAACGTGATCGACCTGGCCAATATCAACTCCTGCTCTTTTATCGCAACTCAGGATTTAGGCCGTGTTTTTGAAGATGGCTCATTTGAAGTATTAGGCCGTTTTGACAATGCAGATATCAGAGGGTGTAACTTGCTGGTAGGCTAAGCTACGGTAGTCCCCCCATTTTAATCACTCTCAACAGTATTACGATGACACCCCCTAATATTGATCCACAAACAACTAATAGCCATCGATAAGAGAAATATTTTTCTCTTTTGCAGCCTAATTTTTCAGAGATGTTCAAAATGTAATTTCCGCGTTCTAATATCAAGTAATTAAGTCTAAACAGGACGGCAAATACCAGTAATATAATTCCATATCTAAAAAGCATTGGTAATTTTAGGTATACTAAAACCATGCTTAAATTTAGCGCTTGAATAATAAGGACAAAAATGGGGAGCATCAGTAATATTTCTAAAAATGAAATTAGAAATATGGTAGGAAAAGTGTCCTTCCTATCATACTTATCGGGCAAAGTAGTAGCGGCGTATATAAAGAAGATAAAGTTGTCAAAAAAAGATTTCATATTTATTCTATTAATTCCACGTTTAGTGGAAAACCGCAATTTCTGATTTTTCTCATAAGAATTTGTTAAAACACGCTGACAAAGTTTTCATGTGAGTGGCCGAATCTTTCTTTCAATAACCGGTTTTTATTAATTAATCCCCCCTTGAAATAAGGATGGGCCTGGAATGTGCGGCTATTTCACCTTACTTTATTTTTGCCTCCATATTGCTATATTTTTGCCTTTGTTTTGCAAAAAGCAAAAGGATAGCAAAACAATAGCAAAAGGAAAGCAAAACAATAGCAAAAGAAATATGCTGCATAGGCTGAGTACAATTATGGAAGATCACCTGACGAAAACTTATAAACTGGATTGAATTCAGAGTTCCATCTTCTGCATTTTCATTGTGATATTCAACACGAAAAATATTGGCTTTTTAATCAAAATATTGCAAAATCATCCAAAATATTAATTACAGAGAAATGTTTGGTTGAATTTTATCTTTTGAGTATATTTGGTAAAAATTAAAAGTATGTGATAAGCTAATATTATACATTTGCAAAATCTTCAAAATATTTGGAGCATTTAGCACTTAAGAATCTCGCAACAGAAACGTAGGAAATTTCAAGCATAGACGAGAGGATAAGTGAAAGGTGCTCACGCGTTAAAAAGCGTGGGCCCCGCTTATTCGTCTATGGGCCTCCTACGGCCTCTGTTGCGGTAAGTGGGGTTCCACGCTTTTTGCGTTTCATAAGCATTAGGCGAAACACAATCAGGCAGCCAACCTGAGTCCACTTTCAGATTCTGTATCATATCTGCTTAAACCAGGCTAACAGAATGCTATGAAAAAGATCTAAGAAACCAAGTCCCATAACTAAATATATAATCTAATGAACAGAACGATAAAAATGGTCGTAATGGCTGTGCTTTGCCTCAATTTTTGCTATGGACAGAACAAGAAAAATTGCCCTAAGCCTGGAACTACTCGAACTCACATCTATGCTTTTACAGGCTATAAGTCTGGGTATAAGAGCAGCTGTCGCATTAGTGCAGACGAGTTTATGCGCGGGAAGATGATTACTATCCGAAATTACACCATTCCGCAATTGTATGCCATTGCTCTGAGATTGGCGCCACCTCATGACGCTTCTTTTAAAGCCAGTGAACAGGAGAAAGTCATTATTGATGTTCGCCAGCCTGAGAAATTGAAGCAGCTCTACTGTTATAAATTGGTAGTGCCTTACAACCATCAGGATGATTTTTATGTACTGATGCACAGAAGCCTTGATGGTGAATGGCCGGAGTATGAAGTGAAAATCGAGAAAAAGGGTAAGGAATGTTTTATAGTGATCAGAGATAAGGAGCAGTGGTTATAGCCTGTCCGTTTTCTATTATCTATAACATTTTCAATCTTGTTACAATAAAATCATACAGACTGATGATAGTAACATCATGACTAGAGGTATAAGTATCGCTCTGCGGGGTAATAATAAAACTAGACTTAGGCTCAAGATCTTGTATACAGTTTAAAAAGCCTCGGGATACGACAGGTGAATTTGATAATTTGATCTCTATACAGGCTATGGGAGTAATGCCTTGAACGAGCAGCAGATCACATTCAGCCCCTGCCTGTGTCCTGTAAAAGAACACATCCAGGTGATCTGGCTTAGCCTGAAAAATTTGTTCTACCACGTAGCCCTCCCAGGAACCTCCCGTTCCCGGGTGACCAAAAAGCGCATCCAGGCTCGGTATGTTTAGTAACCGATGAAGTATTCCCGTATCTCGTATGTATGTTTTGGGCGACTTTATCAGCCGTTTCTTTGCATTTACAAACCAGGGCTGTAAACGTCTTACCATATAGCCACCTTCTAAAAAATCAAGGTATTTAACTACCGTAGTGGCACTTACCCCGAGCGAACGGGCGAAAACTTCCGCATTGAGCAGGTTGCCGTTAGAATGGGCCAGCATACTCCAAAAGTTACGCAAAGTAACCGGAGAAAGCGCCACTCCAAATAGCAGCGCCAGGTCGCGCTTAACCTAGTAAATCCAAACTTAAAGTTTGGATTTACTAGGTTAATTATCTTCAATGCGAATAACAAAATCTGCAATTAATTATATAAGCATATATAAATGAGCAATTTATCTATCTAATAACTTGAAGTCAATCCATGAAAATCTGAAATCAGATTTTCATGGATAAATGCAACGCGTCATTCATGACGGAAACCTATGCCGGGATTAATATTCTAAAATTTAGCAGCACGATTAGACATCAA
Organism: Pedobacter frigoris; assembly: GCF_032678645.1. Taxonomy (GTDB): domain Bacteria; phylum Bacteroidota; class Bacteroidia; order Sphingobacteriales; family Sphingobacteriaceae; genus Pedobacter; species Pedobacter frigoris_A. The sequence goes on along the minus strand of NZ_JAVTSP010000003.1, from coordinate 444,732 downwards.
GCAGGTTTAGGGGGGGCTCTGATAGTTTTAGAAAAATCATCGATTTGCAGCGGTAAAATACACATTCTACCGAACAATTGGCTTTATTGGGCTTGTATCGCTCTTTTCTACTGCTAAAGTAGGAACATACTAGGAAGAGAGCAGGAAGAAAGCAGGAAAAGGTCAGCAAGAGTTATAAGCCGTGAGCGATGGATACCTAACCTATGCCCCAGTTTTCCGTGTTTCCGTTAACCGGGCCAACAAATCATTTACAATACAACCATTTTCAAAAACTGGGGGCAGCCGATCACTTGATTGAACTCAAAAACCTCAATGATTTGTAATTCATTAATAGAGATATGTTTTAAATAACCAATTATATATCTTCGCAAAGAATTAGTGTAATTTAGTGATCAAAAAAGAACACAACGAATCAGATCTTATTGAAGCTATCGCCGATGGAGATGAAAAAGCATTCAAAACTTTATATACACTCTATTTTAAAAAATTACATAAATTCCTTCTTAAGGTAACCCACAACAACGAAGATGCCGCTTCTGATATTTTACAGGAGTCATTCTTAAGAGTTTGGCTGAATAGAGACAGACTTAGAGAAATAGACAACTTCCAGGCATGGATCTATAAAGTAGTCAGCACTGAGGCTTTGACCCTGATCAGAAAAGAACTTCATATCAAGACAAAGGCTGACAGGCTGCAATCGAACATAGAAAACGAAAATTCAACATTTTGCATCCAGCAATCTGTTGAGTTTACAGAAATCAAGTCGATCATAAATGTAGCTGTACGGGGCCTGGCGCAGCAGCGCCAAACCATCTACTTACTAAGCAGAGAAGAAGGGCTGAGTCCGGACCAGATCGCAAAAAAATTAAACATATCCATCAACACCGTTTACAACACCCTGACCACTGCGCTAAAACTGATTCGCCAGGAACTGGTGAACGCTGGCTATTCTGAATACCTGAGCATCCTCATCATATTAGGTCTTTTTTAAAAAAAAATTCGCTCTCAATAGTAGTCATCTACAAAAGTCTATTCATACTATTAATCTGGATGAAAATCCAAACTAACCAAACAAAGAAACCACATGCGTAACGAACGAATCCGTTATTTACTGGAACAATATTATGGTAATATGCTGTCTGATCATGAGGCTGCAGAATTGTCTCAATTACTCGACACAACTGATCATGAAAAATTAATCGATTTACTCGGACTCACGATTCCCCCTATCTCAGAAACAGAGAATTTTATTGTGGACGAAGCTGCAATAAATACAAGAGTCAATCAAATACTGGCGCTGGACAAGAATTTCCAACTGAAAACAACCCGCAGCACTTCCATGCTCAGATTGCTGAAATACAGTGCTGTGGCGGCTATCGCCATTTTAATTGGATCTTATTGGTTGTTTCATCAAAACTTCAATGCTAAGCCTGATCAAAAAATAGCTGTTGAAAAAGATGTACAGCCAGGGAAAAATGGCGCCATATTGGTGTTGTCAGATGGAACGCAGGTTTCACTGGACAGTGCTCTCGACAGTAAAGTGATCGTTAGCCGCAATGGTTCAAAAATCCGGATCAGCAATGGACAAGTGGTCTATCTGGATAGTAAAAACGTCAAAGAAAATGATTTAAATAGCATTGAAACACCTGTCGGACGGAAATACAACATTACCTTGTCTGACGGTACTAAAGTTTGGTTGAATGCCTCTAGTAGCATTAAATATCCTGTCGCCTTTTCTAAAAAGACCAGAAAAGTGACCATTTCTGGAGAAGTTTATTTTGAAGTAGCAAAAAATCCCCAACAACCATTTATCGTAAACATCCAAAATAGCCAAGCAAACATTGAAGTTCTGGGTACACATTTCAACGTCAATGCTTATGCTGATCATGGCAGTTACAAAACTACCCTACTGGAAGGCAGCATCAAATTAAATGCCGGTAAGCAAAATTATTTATTAAAGCCCAATCAACAGGCTGTTAGCCAACCTGGTTCTGAAAATGTACGGGTAATTAGTGACATCAATCCGGAAGATATCATGGCCTGGAAAAATGATTTGTTCCAGTTTAATGAAGCAGATATAGATGATGTGATGTTGGAACTGGCGAGATGGTACGACATTGAAGTAGTGTACGATGGAAACAGACCTCCGGGTACTTTCACAGGAAAAATCCAAAAAAACCTAACGCTTAGACAAGCCCTCAAAATATTAGGTGCCACACGCGTCAAATATGAATTAACACAAGACAACAAATTGATCATCAAAAACTAAACCCAAGACCATATGAGTAAACACTAACATGCTGCCTGAAGAAGCCATGTGCTTCGAAAACTATTAACTAAAAACATTTAAACCTAAAATCTTTAGCTAAAAATGAACCCTAAAACTAACCAAAAACGAAACAATCACTTGCAGAGCGGGAAGGGCAAAAAGCCCTTCGGTCTCTTTTTTGCCACCATGAAGATTGTCACCTTCCTTACGGTATTTATTTCAACCTTTGCAAACGCAAAAACTTTCTCACAAACTATTAAGTTACAGCTGAAATCTGCGAAAATAGCCGATATTTTAATCGCAATTGAGAAACAGTCTGACTACTCTTTTTTCTACAAAACCGACGATCTACGAGGAATTAAGAAATTGGATGTAAACATCAATGAAAATTCAATTAACAGTGTACTACAACAAGTATTAGAGGGCTTACCTTTAGAATATATTATCGAAAATAAAACTATTGTTGTCAATAAAACCCTTGATAAACCAAGGGTGATGATTGCTGAAAAAATAGCGATTCCACAAGCCATTACAGGCACTATTAAAGACCAAAGTGGCTTACCCGTTACCGGAGCTTCTGTAACGGTGAAAGGTACTAACCGGGTTACACTCAGTAATGCCCAAGGTTATTTTAGCATAGAAGCAACTATCGGCGAAACACTAGTGATCAGTTCTGTTGGTTTTACTCCTCAGGAAATCAAAATAAGTGGTCCGTCTTTAGGAAATATCATCCTTAGCGAATCGCTTGAGACACTCGGAGAAGTAGTGGTAATGGGCTATAACACTCAGAAAAAAGAAAGTCTCACCGGTGCCATCAGCACAATCAGCGGAGATAAACTAAAAAATGTGACCTCTCCTAACGTACAAAATCTACTTGCCGGAAAAGCTCCCGGCCTGTTCGTTGCACCTGGCTCAGGAAAACCGGGGACCGCAGGTTCAGTGATCATTCGGGGACAAGCTACTTTGAGCGGAACAACCAGTCCGCTGTGGGTGATAGATGGAGTGATCATAGGCTCAAGTCCGGGAGAGCTAAATCCGGAAGATATTGAATCTATGACGGTATTAAAAGATGCTGCATCCACTGCTATTTATGGTTCTCAAGGTGCCAATGGTGTAATTGTTGTGACTACCAAACGTGCAAAGGCCGGACAAATGACCGTAGATATTACCTCCAGAAATGGCTTTACCCAACTTACAAACGGCAACCTGCAGGTGATGAACGGAGCGGAATTATATGACTACTTTTCTTCTTTTGCCAATGCAAGTGCCATTACCTTCCCCCGCTGGAAACCAGAGTTGCGCAACAGCAATTTCGATTGGTGGGACCTGGCCACTAAAAATGGCTTCAACCAAAATCACAACATCTCTTTGCAGGGAGGGACTGAAAAACTCCAGTCATTTCTTTCTCTAGGATTTTATGATGAATCCGGCGCTATCAAAGGATATGATTATGAACGCTACAACTTCAGATTAAACACGGTTTACAAGCCTTTCAGCTGGCTGACTGTCAAGCCTTCTTTAGTTGGCTCACGTCGTGGTGTTACCGACAGACAATATTCTGTAACTTCAATTTATTCAAATCTTCCCTGGGATAGCCCCTATGATGCCGACGGCAATTTAGTACCTCACCGGTCCAGTTTATGGGTAAATAGTGTAAGTACCAACTATCTTTATGACCTGCAATGGAATAAATCTGCGAATACCAATTACGAGTTTATGGGTAATATGGATTTTGATATTAAATTATCTAAAAGCCTGACCTTTTCTTCTGTTAACAATTACAGATTTAACACCTACTCTGCCAGTGGTTATACAGATCCCCGTTCAAATGGTGGACTGAGTGTAAACGGGCGTATCACAGATTATAGATCAGAATATGCCCGTCGCTATACCAATCAGCTATTGCGCTATAACAACACATGGGGTAAGCATAGTCTAAATGCCCTTGCAGGATACGAATTCAACGACTTCAGCAGTAAAACTTTAGATGTATACGGAACGGGTCTGGCACCGGGCTTTGAAGTCCTGGATGTGGTATCAAAACCTGAAAGGACAAAGGGAGCAATAAATGAATGGGCAGTACAGTCTTTGCTGTTCAACTCGAATTATGCATACGATGGGAAATACCTTGCGCAGGTATCCTTACGAAGAGACGGTGCCTCAAATTTCGGCAAGAAATACGGGAACTTTTTCTCTGTTAGTGCAGGGTGGAATATCAACCGCGAAGAATGGTTCAAAGCAGATTTCATGAATACACTTAAACTTCGTGCTGCCTATGGTACCGTAGGAAACCGTCCTTCGGCACTATATCCTCAGTATGACTTGTATGCTGTGAATGCGTCTGCCAGCTACAATGGAGTTCCAGGACTTTTGATCAGCCAGATTGGCAACAGAAACCTAACCTGGGAAGAAACCTACACCAGCGGATTGGGATTAGATGCGACTGCTTTCAACAACAGGGTAAGACTAACACTAGACTACTATATTAAAAACACTGACAACATCTTGTACAATGTGCCGATTAGTGGCTTGACAGGCGTAACCAGCATCTGGCAAAATGTGGGCAAAATGCAAAATAAGGGTATAGAGATAGCGCTTGGAGGCGACATTCTACATACGGAGAACCTATTATGGAGCCTGGATGTAAATGTTGGACACAATGTCAATAAGCTTACAGATATCTATAAAACCCGAAATTCAGATGGAACTTACTCCGCCAAACCAATTATTATAGGTGATGACCTGGGTATTGCGGGCTCGGCACGCAGGGTACTGGAAATTGGACTGCCTGTTGACACCTATTACATGCCGGAATGGGCTGGCGTTAATCCTGATGACGGCAAGCCTTTATGGTACACCGTAACCAGAGATGCAAATGGCAATGAAACAGCGAGAACAAAAACTTCTGATTATTCAAAAGCCAGTCAGGAAAAACTTGACAAAGCTTCGCCGGATTTATTTGGTGGCATCACCACTTATTTGAAATGGAAGAAATTTGATTTAAACGGGGTATTCGGCTATTCAATTGGTGGAAAAGTGTACAACTATTCACGTCAGGAATATGATTCTGATGGAACTTATACGGACAGAAACCAAATGAAATTAATAGATGGCTGGAAGAGATGGGAGAAAGCTGGTGACATTGCCACACATCCCATAGCGCGATATAACAACCAGGATAAAGGAAATTCTATGTCTTCACGCTATCTGGAAAGTAATGATTTTTTCAGATTACGTTCTTTGGCGGTAGGCTACAACTTCGATCTTAAAAAGTATAACGTCAGAAATCTAAGGGTTTACCTATCAGGGGAGAATTTATTTGTAATCACTAAATATTCTGGAGTAGACCCAGAGATACCTGTGAGAGAAGACAATCAGGCAATATTATTTTCTACAGGACCATCTGTTTACCCTATGGCCAGAAAATTCATGTTAGGACTTAATGTTTCATTCTAAAGTGCATAAAAAATGAAAAAAATATTAGCAATACTTTTTGTTACCATAACCCTATCATCCTGCGAGATTGATAGAGATCCATTTGGATCAATGAAATCTGATAAGATAAACGAGAACCCTGAAGGGTCTATAGATGGTCTGTTGAACGGAATGTATGGCCAGTTGAAGGCCTGGTCAGACCCAATGCACCGCCTGGGTGAATATGCAGGGGACAATATAATGATCAGAGGTTCTTCTACGGATGCATTCTATGAGTTCATTTCCTTTGCCAGAACTCCGAATAATGGGAGATTGGCGACTTTTTGGGATAGTGGATATAAAGCAATTGCACAGGCGTCAAATATCATCAATAAGATTCCACTAGGCAAAAGCCCTGAACTGGACAGCAAGCTTGGAGAATGCTTTTTTGTCCGTGGGATGATGTATTTTTATTTGGTGCGTGCGTTTGGACGCCCATATTATCAAAACCCGGAAACCAACCTCGGTGTGCCTATTGTGAATGGTACTCCGGATGATGTAATCAATGCAGCTTTCCCGGACCGGGCTACTGTTAAGGCTACTTACGAACAGGCGATCTCCGACCTGAAAAAGGCTGAACAGTTAATTTCAGTGAACAAAGGCCCTATTTTTGCATCTAAAGAAGCTGCGCAGGCGCTACTTTCGAGGGTCTATCTGTACATGAGCGGGACTTATACCACTCCTAACCCAACTTATGCCCAACTGGCCGTAGATTATGCGACGAAAGTAATTAGCGGATCTACAAGATATGGCTTACTGTCGAGAGCTGATTTCATGAAGTACAGCACCTTTACACCCGAAAGCAACAGGGAAACCATTTTTGCAATTAAACGTGTAGCATCCGAGTTTTCCGGTGACGATCATTACTATGGTATCGGCGGGATGTATTCAAATATTGGCGGGATGGGCTGGGGAGAAATGTATGCCAGCGCAAAATACATTGGTTTATTGAATGAAACCGGGAGAAATGACTGGAGACCTGATAAATACAAAATTGTAGATGCCAGAGCTGCTTTCATTGAGCCTACTTATTCTAAAAATGCTGCCGGTGCTTACACAGAGGTTTTCAGATTTATTAAGGATGATGCCGGGAATACATTGAACTATGCACAATTAACCACCACCCGTAACGGGAATACAATTACCTGCGTAGAGGGTGTGAGTCCAAATCAGGTAGTTTATACCCTTACTCCTGTTGATGCGGCACAGGATATTTATTCTATCAGTTACAAAGACGGCAAAACCTACACAGGCGTAATTGATTATTTTATCACCTTAAATCGCGCTTACCCTCAGTTTTACATTGTTAAAGCCTCACGTGAAGGAGAAAATTCTCAATTGCATTCTCCGGTAATTAGCAGACTGGCTGAAGTATATCTGAACAGAGCAGAAGCTTATGCCAAATTGCAAAATTACACAAGTGCGCTTAGCGATTTAAATGAAGTTAGACGCCGTGCCATTGTAAATGGTGGATATGGTTCTTTAACTGCTGCAAATGCGGGAGATTTAATTGATCAAGAAAGGCAATTGGAACTGGCTTATCAGGCGGAACGTAGTTTTGACGTATTCCGTAACGGGAAGTCACTCTCACGTCCATATCCAGGTCCTCAAAATCAAACGGGAGAAATAACTGCTACAGATTTCAGGGTTACTTACTATATCCCTCAAACTGCTATTAATTCATACCCGGGAAAATTAACACAAAACCCGACCAATTAACTCATAAAAAAGAGCGGCTAAATTAGCCGCTCTTTTTTTCTTGTCTATTCCACAATCAACAGGAAATAATTCTTCTTTCCTTTTTGTACAATGATATACTTATTGTTCAGCAGATGATCTGTATTGAAAACAGCTGTCATCTCTTTGATTTTTTCCTTATTCACGGAAACTCCCCCACCTTGTATGGTCTTTTTCACTTCACCTTTTGAAGGGAATACGCTTGTTTTCTCGGCAAGTAGCGTCGCAGCATCTATGCCTTGCTCCAACTCATTCCTGGAAACCGGAAACTGAGGCACGCCTTCAAAGATTTCCTTAACCTGCACATCGCTCAACGTAGCGAAAAACTCCAGGGAACCATTTCCAAATAGGAAATCAGAGGTTTTAATGGCTGTTTCTAAAGCTTCTTCAGAGTGCGTTCTGATGGTGATGTCTTCAGCAAGGGCCTTCTGCAAAATACGCATGTGAGGAGCAGCATCGTGTTCAACCTCCAACGCTTCTATTTCTTCTTTTGTTTTCAGTGTAAATATCCTGATCCATTTCTTGGTATCCTCGTCAGAAGCGTTTAACCAGAACTGGTAGTATTTATACGGAGAAGTTTTTTCCGGATCCAGCCAAACTGCACCGCTTTCGGTTTTACCGAACTTAGTCCCATCGGCTTTCTTGATCAGTTGTGTCGTTATTGCAAAGGCAGTACCTGCATCTTTACGTCTGATCAGTTCAGTCCCGGTAACGATATTGCCCCATTGATCTGAACCGCCCATTTGTATCAGGCAGTTTTTATTTTTCCATAAGTAATAAAAATCATATCCCTGGATCAGCTGGTAGCAAAACTCAGTAAAAGAAAGCCCTGAATCACCTTCCAGACGTCTTTTCACACTGTCTTTTGCCATCATATAATTGACGGTGATGTGCTTACCAACATCCCTGATAAAGGTAAAAAGATTCATATCTCTAAACCAATCTGCATTGTTGACCATCACGGCACCATTGCCCCCTTCTTCAAAATTGAGGAATTTGGAAAGCTGGCGTTTCATTCCGGCAAGGTAAAGCTCGATGATCTCTTCTGTTTGCAGGTTACGCTCGTCAGACTTGCCGGAGGGATCTCCTACCATTCCTGTCGCACCACCCACAAGCGCATAAGGCTTATGACCTGCACGCTGGAAATGGATCAAGGTCATGATTTGGGTCAGGTGACCAATATGCAGTGAATCTGCGGTCGGGTCAAAACCTATGTATCCGGAAGTCATTCCTTCATTCAATTTCTCCTCAGTACCAGGCATCATGTCCTGCAACATGCCTCTCCAACGTAACTCTTCAACAAAATTGGTCATTCTTTTATGCTTTTGGGGCAAATATATAAAAAGCTAAGTTATCCTTAAATTCATATTGACCCGAAGCAGTTAAAACATTTAAAAATCGCTACTTTTAAAGCGATGAACTTTCTATCGCATTTTTACTTCGACAAACACAACCCTGACGAAAATAGGGTACTGGGAGTCGTTTTGCCAGATTTTATTAAAAATGCACAGAAGGACATCAACCTGTATCCCTTAAAAGAAAAACATTTGTTTCAGGAGGTCAAACATCAGCAATCGATCCTTAAGGGCTGGGAAAGACACATACAGGTGGATAATATTTTTCATTCTTCTGATTTTTTCAAATCGCAGACCAACGTATTAAAACAAATCATCCTTCCAGTTTTTGAAAACAGTCCGGTAAAGCCTTTTTTCATGGCGCATATTGGTCTGGAGCTGGTTTTGGATCATTTACTCGTTACTGAAGGAATCATCGACATCAATACCTTTTATGATCAGCTCCTTAAAGCTGATAAAGTTGCGTTGAATGATTTTCTACAGAAAGCCGGACTAACAGACACTACGATCTTTTTTAAGTTCCTTGACGGCTTTATTTCAAGCCGGTATTTATTGAGCTATCAAAAAATAGAAAATATATCCTATGCGCTAAACAGGATTTGCATGCGCATTTGGGACAATCCGTTTACGGATGCTCAGTTGGCAATCTTGACAGATAAGTTGTTTATTTTTAAAAATCTAATAAATGACCAATACCTCTCCATTTTCGATGAAATCACTCAGCACCTGAATCAGGAGCAAATTTAAAGGGATTTTGTATCTTCGCTCTTATGTCACTATTCGATATTAAAGACAGGATGGATGCTTTGGTTAAGGAGCTTAACCAACATACTTACAATTATTATGTTTTGGCGATGCCAACCATTGCGGATTATGAATTCGACAAGAAGTTGGAGGAACTTGCCAAACTTGAAAAAGAATATCCTGATTACGCAGACCCGGATTCACCGACGCTCAAGGTTGGAGGTGATATTACAAAAACATTTACCACTGTAAACCATAGGTGGCCAATGCTTTCTTTAGGAAACACGTACAACGAGCAGGATCTAAGGGATTTTGATGACCGGGTAAGAAAAACAATTGGCGATAGCTTTGAGTATGTATGCGAACTAAAGTTTGATGGTCTGTCCATTAGCCTCACTTATGAGGACGATAGACTGGTGAGAGCTGTTACACGTGGCGATGGAACAAAGGGAGATGATGTGACAACTAATGTGAAGACAATAAACAATATCCCGCATAAATTGAAGCATGCTGAAGTGCCTCCTCTTTTTGAGATCAGGGGCGAGATATTTATGCACCGCGCCGCCTTTGACAGGCTAAATAAAGAACGTGAAGACCTTGGGGAAGTACAATACGCCAATCCAAGGAATTTCGCGGCTGGTACAGTAAAAATGCAAGACTCTAAAGAAGTAGCGAAACGTCCGCTCGACTGCTTCCTCTATTCGCTGAATACAGATAAGAATTATTTCAAAACCCATTGGGAAAGTCTGCAAACCCTAAAAAGCTGGGGATTCCATGTCAGCAACGATACTAAACTGGTCAGTAGCATCGACGAAGTACTTGAGTTTATTAAGCACTGGGAAAACGAAAGATTTAAGTTGTCCTATGACATCGATGGAATCGTAATCAAAGTAAATAGCTATGCACAGCAGCAGGAGCTTGGTTTCACAGCTAAATCGCCCAGATGGGCAATTTCGTTTAAATATAAAGCAGAAGAGGTACAAACTGTCTTAGAAAAAGTGACCTACCAGGTTGGCAGAACTGGCGCGATAACACCTGTAGCCAACTTAAAGCCTGTTTTATTGGCTGGCACAACAGTAAAACGCGCTACACTGCACAACGCAGACGAAATCGAGCTGCGTTTGAAATTGCATGAAAACGATACTGTGATCGTAGAGAAAGGCGGAGAAATTATTCCGAAAATCATTAGTGTTGTTTTAGAGAAACGCGTCTCTGATGTCCCTGTCAAATACATTAAAAATTGTCCGGAATGTGGCACTCCATTGATCAGAAAAGAAGGGGAAGCCAATCACTACTGTCCGAATGATGAAGCTTGTCCACCACAAATCGTAGGTAAGATCCAGCATTTTATTGGCAGAAAAGCGATGAATATTGATGGACTTGGCGATGAAACTATTGAAACATTCTATCAAAAAGGACTGGTAAAGCACATCAGTGATTTATACACACTTCATAAAAAAGCTGAAGAATTAAAAACGCTGGAGCGGTTTGGGGAGCGTTCGATTGAAAATATGCTCAATGGAATTGAACTTTCCAAGCAAATGCCTTTTGAAAAAGTCTTATTTGGACTTGGAATCAGGTATGTTGGGGAAACTGTAGCTAAAAAATTAGCGTTTGGGACAAAGAATGTTGATACACTGTCTTCAGCTAGTCTTGAAGAGCTGACAGCCATAGATGAAATCGGTCAGCGCATAGCTGAAAGCATTATTGAGTACTTTGGAAATGAGGAACATCTGAGACAAATCGCGCTGCTAAAGTCATATGGACTTCAGTTTACAGCGGTAGAAAACGAAATTGCTTTACAAAGTGACAAATTAACTGGAAAAACATTTGTAATTTCGGGCGTTTTTGAGAATTATAGCAGAGAGGAACTAAAGGACCTCATTGAAAGCAATGGCGGTAAAATATTAAGTGGCATATCTGCCAAACTAAACTACCTGCTTGCTGGAGATAATATGGGACCTTCCAAACTTGATAAAGCGAAAAAACTAAATGTACCCCTGATTTCAGAGGATGATTTATTAGAGATGTTGAAATAATAATTTAAAGATGAACAAATTTCATGGAACCGGTGTAGCATTGGTTACGCCATTTAAAGCAGATGGATCGGTAGATTTTGACGGGTTAAAAAACTTGATCAACTATTTGATCGACGGAAAGGTAGAATACCTGGTGTCATTGGGCACTACAGGTGAAGCATCAACACTCAATAAAGATGAAAAGAAGAAGATCTGGGAATTTACAGCAGAAATAAATAATGGCCGTTTACCTTTAATCGCCGGTATTGGTGGCAATGACACAGCTTCAATAAGCCAAAGCGTTAAAGACTTTGAAGTGAATGGATACAGTGCGATATTATCGGCAAGTCCTTATTACGTTAAACCTACACAGGAAGGAATATACCAGCACTATAAAGCAATCAGTGAGGCTAGTTCTCTACCTATATTCCTTTATAATGTACCAGGTCGTACAGGAAGTAATGTAAGTCCGGAAACTACTTGCCGACTTGCACATGATTTTAAGAATATCGTTGCTACAAAAGAAGCTTCAGGCAACTTTGATCAGTTTAACCAGATCATGAGGGATAAACCTGAAGATTTTCTATTGATATCTGGTGATGATCCGGTTGCTATGCCGATGATCTCATTAGGAGCTGTTGGCGTAATCTCTGTTGTGGGTAATGCACTGCCAAAGCAATTATCGGATATGATCAGATTGTGTTTAAGCGGAGAGTTTGCAAAAGCTCTACCTTTACACTTAAGCCTGCTAGAGTTTACCAAGTTGATGTTTGCGGAGGGGAATCCTGCAGGTGTTAAAGCTGCATTAAAACATTTTGGTGTTTGCGATGATCACCTGAGATTACCATTAGTAAAGGTATCTCCTGCTTTGCGTGAGGCAATTATCGCGGAATCGCAGAAGATTTCATAACACCCTATTATTGGAAACCCAGTTTAAGTTAACTACAATAAAAAAAGCGTCCCGAATATCGGGACGCTTTTTTCATCAAAACAAAAATAAAGTATTAACCTTTATTTTTTGTTTCCTGAATCTCTAAGCGAATCTCTTGAGCTAAGTTTTTAAGATCCTGCATACCTTTACGTACACGTGTTCCAGCAGCACTGTTTGCTTTGTTGTAGAATTTGTCTGCATCAGCTTCTAAAGATGCTACAAGCTCCTTTACTTGATTGAATTTTTTCATCGTTAATTTACTCCTTTTAGGTTTTTAAGGTTTTGATTAATACTCTATTACTAAAGTAAGGTGTTTATTTTAATAAAAAAACTTTTAGAATAATAAAAAAATATGCTAAACCTTGTTTTTTTCCACATTCAAGGGGATTATAAACAATTAACCGCACTAAAAACAAGACCAACACACTAAATACCAGCAACTTACAAATAATAATTCACAAAAAAGCCCCTTTAAACTCAATTAGAGGGGCTTTTCTAAAACTTTTGCTTTTAGGAAATCGAAAATTGATTTTCTTTATAATAACCATTCTTAAGTTTATCCGAAACTTCACTAAATGCATCAAGTGTACGCTGAACATCTTCCAGCGTATGAACCGCTGTAGGTATTAATCTAAGTTCTATCAGTCCTTTGGGAATAACCGGATAAACAACGATTGAACAGAAGATACCATAGTTCTCACGAAGATCCATTGTTAGAGCCGTGGCTTCAAGTAACTCTCCTTTTAAAAACACAGGAGTCACCATAGTATTGGTAACACCCAGATCAAATCCTCGTTCTCTTAAGCCCTGCTGAAGGGTTGTCGCAATCGTCCAAAGCTTCTCTCTAAGTTCCGGGTTATTTTTTAATAGCTCAAGCCTCTTCAATAAGCCAATAACCATTGGCATTGGCAATGCTTTTGCAAAAGTCTGAGACCTCATGTTATACCTGAAGAAGTTCGTCATCTCTTCCGTAGAAGCCACAAATGCGCCTATACCCGCCATAGATTTAGCAAATGTGCCAAAGTAAACGTCCACACCATCAATGCAGTTCTGTGCTTCATGCGTTCCTGCTCCTGTTGGTCCCATAGTACCAAAACCATGAGCATCATCGATCAATAAGCGGAAATTAAACTCTTTTTTAAGGTCTATAAGTTCTTTAAGCTTACCCTGCGCACCAGACATACCGAAAACACCTTCAGTAATGACCAATATTCCACCACCACTTTGTTCTACCAGTTTAGTAGCTCTCTCCAACTGCTTACGTGCACTCTCGATATCATTATGCTTATATACAAAACGTTTACCCATGTGAAGGCGCAAACCATCGATAATACAGGCATGCGATTCAGCATCGTAAACAATAACATCATTACGGTCTACGAGACTATCGATAATAGAAACCATTCCCTGGTAACCATAGTTCAATAAAAATGCATCTGGTTTTCCCACAAAGGCAGCAAGTTCCTGTTCCAATTGCTCATGATATTTAGAGTTTCCAGACATCATGCGTGCACCCATTGGGTATGCCATACCAAATTCAGCTGCACCTTTTTCATCTGCTTCTCTAACTTCAGGATGATTAGCTAAACCTAAATAGTTATTTAAACTCCAAACTAAGTGTTCCTTACCTCTAAAATTCATATGAGGAGCAATATCCCCCTCTAATTTAGGAAATGAGAAATATCCGTGAGACCATTTGTGATGTTGGCCAATTGGCCCCATATGTTTCGCTATCTTTTCAAAAATGTCCAATGTTATATGTATTTAGGTTTTTTATTTTTTTGCAAATTTAAGTTTAATATGCCTCATATGCAATATGAAGCAATGGATTGACGACGTTTCGATAGACGCCATTATTATGCCAAAAAAGCCTTAACAAACTTTTGTTAAGGCTTTTATACTTTTACGATTTATTGATTAATCAACATTATCATGTAAAAATGAGTTATTTGGTCTGATCTCTGTTGAACCATCTTCATCATTACTCAAAGTAAATCTTGAAACTTGTGATTCTGAGGAATGCTGAACCTGCTGCAATTGCATTTGTTTACGTTTGTACGCTGGTTCATTTTCCAGTTCCTGTAGTCCATTGCTTGTACGCAACTTCATGCTCAGGTCTTTTAACCTCAAAATCCTTTCTTTTGACTTTCTTAACTGATCTTCTATCGATTCGTCATTTTTATCATCATCTGCACCCGCCTCGATAACTTCATCTTTATGCGGCTCAACGTCATTGTTGAATACAGCAGCTGGTGTTTCGAACACAAAATCAGTTTCTGCAAGCTTGATCTCAAACTCAAAACCTGACTCTTGCTTACTTTCCTGAGCGGGAGCTTCCTCCTCTATCAAAGTATGCTTTACAATTGTATTTTCAGGTTCTTCAGTTTTTCTTGACTTATTAATATTAAAAAGATCACCAAAAAGATCCGATTGTTTAATTTCTTCTTTTGCTTTTAACACCGGCTCCTGAGGCTGTACTTCTACTTTCGGCTCAATAAAAGAATTAACAGGTTCCACTGGCTTCACTAACGGCGCCTCTTCAGGTGTCAGTAAAGAGATCTTTTTAACATTCTTTCTGTCTTCTTCTCTTTGTTCTTTAGTCTGAAATCCTGTAGCGATAATAGTAACAGACAACATATCTCCCAGATTCTCATCAATACAGTTACCCCATATTAAATCTGCAGAAAGACCTGCTTTATCCTGAATGTAATCAGTGATAATAGTTACCTCATCCATGGTTACTTCACGGACTCCGGAACTAATATTTAGCAAGATATATCTTGCGCCTTCTATTTCATTATCTTTTAATAATGGCGAAGCCAAAGCTCCTTCAACTGCGTTCAATGCTCTATTTTCACCTTCGCATGCGAAACTACCCATGATAGATACCCCACTGTCTTTCATAACAGTGCGAACATCTTTAAAATCCACGTTGATGTATCCAGGTACTGTAATGATCTCAGCAATACCTTTCGCAGCCGTCGTCAAAATATCATCCGCTTGTGCGAAAGCTGACCCTAAAGTAAGGTTACCGAATATTTCACGCAACCTGTCATTAGAGATCACCAGGTAAGAATCAACATATTTTTTAAGCTCATCCAACCCGTCATTTGCCTGCATTTTACGTCTCTTGCCTTCAAAAGCGAAAGGAGTAGTAATGATAGCAACAGTCAGAATATCTAATTCCTTAGCTGCTTTAGCGATAATAGGACTGGCACCCGTTCCGGTACCACCACCCATACCTGCAGTAATAAATAACATCTTAGTAGTGCTTCCCAGCATCTGCTTAATGTCATCTATATTCTCTATAGCTGAATTTTTACCAACTTCAGGAATTGACCCGGCACCCATTCCTTCGGTTAAACTTGCACCAAGTTGTACCTTATTAGGGATAGGACTAAACTCCAAAGCCTGGGCATCAGTATTACATATAATAAAGTCTACACCAGTAATTCCTTGACGGTACATATGGTTTACCGCATTACCACCACCGCCACCAACACCAATTACCTTGATGATTGATGACTTATCTTTTAACATTTCGAACTGCATATCTTTATGAATCAGTTATTTAAAAATTCGTTTTTCCTGTTCATCTCTCTATGTAATATTAACACTTTTTTAACAGGCGTTTTCCACAACTGTTAAGAATGTGGAAAAATCGTCTTTTGTGGAAAAATATTACGGTTTTATATAATCCTCGTCACTTACGTTCATGTCGTCTTTGATAAAATCTTTAGTCTTTGCCAGCAATTTATCAAACAATCCGCCTCCCGATCTTTTTACTTTTTCTTTGTCTTTCGGACGCTCCACAAATACTCCTGGCTGCTTCATTTCCTCCAGCAATTCTTCTGCTTTCTGTATACCTTTTATTAATAAACCAACACTTGTAGCATACATGGGGCTCTTCAAATCATCATAGATTGTTTTAGGCATATCCTCGTATTTCGACAAATGCTCGTTAGGATAACCAACCCTGCAATCTAAACCGGTTACATACTCTACCAATTGTGATAGGTGTTTCAATAAGGCACCACCGCCTGTGATAACAACCCCGCCAATCAACTTTTTCTCATATCCTGAAGATTTGATTTCGTAATAAACATGCTCTATGATTTCTTCCATACGGGCCTGGATGACATAAGCAAGGTTCTTTACTGAAATTTCCTTAGGTTCTCTTCCTCTTAAACCTGGTACGCAAATGATTTCATTTTCCTTATTTTCTTCAGCCAGTGCCGACCCAAAACGGGTTTTCAACAATTCGGCTTGATTTCTCATCACTGAACACCCTTCTCTGATATCCTCTGTTACACTATTTCCTCCAAAAGGAATAACAGCGGTATGACGAATGATACCTTCGTGGAATATCGCAATATCTGTTGTACCACCACCTATGTCCACTAAAACTACTCCAGCTTCCTTTTCTTCATCGCTCAACACCGACTCAGAAGAGGCCAATGGCTCAAGAATTAATTCCTGAGTTTGCAGCCCTGCATTAGTAACACATCTCATGATATTTTTTACGGCCGTAACCTGACCTGAAATGATATGAAAGTTTGCCTCCAGGCGAACTCCTGCCATACCAATCGGATCTTTTATCCCGGGCTCATTATCAATGGTAAATTCTTGAGGTAAAACATGAATAATCTCTTCTCCAGGTGCCATTACCAGCTTAAACATATCGTCTATCAGCTTATCAATATCTTTTTTGCCAATTTCATTGTTAAGCTCCCTGCGCGTCAGGATGCCTCTGTGCTGTAAACTCTTGATATGCTGACCTGCAATACCAACATTTACAACGCGGATCTCCACATTAGATTGTCCACTGGCAAGCTCTACTGCTTGTGATATGCCCTGAACTGTTTTTTGAATATTAGATACTACACCGCGTGTCACACCTGCTGATTCCGCCTTCCCTATACCTAATACTTCTATTTTTCCATGCTGTGTTCTCCGACCAACGATCACACAGATCTTAGTAGTACCAATATCCAAGCCTACAACTATTGGAGATTGAGTGGTTAATTTTTCTTTGCCCATAACGATATTGATTTTGTTGAGTTTATTATATTTTGTTTTTCCTGGTATCTGTTTTATCTTTTTTCTTTTCCTGTTCGGTACTGCTTACTGAAGGTTTTTCTCCAGGGGCTGAATCAGCATCAGGGTTTTCTTGTATAATCTCCTGGTTGTTATTAGAAGCCGTATCTAATATCACCGTGGTTTTCAGCTTAGTTGCTGAAGAATCAATCTTATTCTTCTCACAAACTACCTGATTGGTATATTTTATATTAATTGTTTTATAGGTATCCCATCCAACCTTAGGCATAGCCTGTTTGTAAAAGGCCAGCAAATTTCTCATTTTAACCTCCAGAGAATCTGCACTACCTAAAATTATACGCTGATTTCCCACCCTTGGAACCAACTCCATATCTCCCTTTTCATCTACAAAAAGCTGCTCTATTTGCGCATCCCACAAAGTGTCCTGTTTGATGTATAAAGCTGTTTTGTAAAGATCCCTTGCCAGATCAGTAATCAAAGTATCTACCCTGCCGCTGAAATGTTCCATTATCTTTCCATTCGCCACCAATACATTGGCTGTAAAATTTGGAGAAACAGGCATTTTCAATCCATTTCTATCTATGTAGAAATCCTGGCTATTAAAGTTAATCACCCTTAATATAGGCTGACGCTGTTGAATTTCAACATGAATCACCCCATCCATATCCGCATAGACAGTTGAAAATGCGATATAGGGATTGGCCTTAATGTTTTTCTCAATATCTTCAAGATTGATATCTTCAAGCTTACGCCCAATCAGCTTACCTTGACTTTGTTTTAAGATGGCATCAATTTCTTCTCTTTCTATAAAGTTATCTGCTCCAGGTATTAAAATCTTAACATTTGTACAGGTAAGCGTGTGTTTCTTTACGCCAACAAAACTCATAAGGACAACCAATCCGCTCAGACATATGATCCAGGCAAAGCACTTAAATATCAGTTTCCAGTTTATCCTCTTAAGCATTTGTCAATAAATTTTTAAGTGGTTGTATTAATGTATCTATATCCCCGGCGCCAACTGTTAAAAGTAACTCCGGGTTTTTAATCTTCACCTGCTCAAGCACCAAATCTTTTCCACATACTTCCTTGTCTTTCAAGGTGATCTTATTCAGCAAATAATTCGAATCTATCCCTTCCAGTGGCAATTCTCTGGCCGGATAGATCTCCAGCAATATCAAATCATCTGCAGTGCTCAAAACTTTTGCAAAATCTTCCGCGAAATCACGGGTACGGGTAAACAAGTGCGGCTGGAAAATCACCGTAAGTTTCTTATTAGGATACAACTGTCTCACAGCGCCAAAACAAGCCTTCAGTTCTTCAGGATGGTGCGCATAATCGTCTATATATATGTGTTCTGTTGAATTTACGATATACTCAAACCTTCTTTTAACACCTCTGAAATTACCCACAGCAGCCTTTATCTTATCTGCTGGAATTCCAAGCTTCAGCGCAACAGCTATTGCTACAGTAGTGTTTTCAACGTTGTGTTTTCCCGGCAGCAGTAGTTTTATATCCTCAATAGCTAAATTCTCATCAACATAGTCAAATACAAAACTTGAATCCTCTACCCTGATGTTTTTTGCATTTACCATCGCTGCATCTCCGGCACCATAGGTTATCCCGTTTGCTAAAGGCAAACCTTCTTTTACAAACAAGGTACCTTCAGGCTTCAACTGGCCAGCAAAAAGACGAAATGATTCTTCCAATTGCGAAGCATCTCCGTAAATATCCAAATGGTCAGCATCCATTGAAGTAATAACAGAAATATCCGGGTGCAGGGTCAAAAATGATCTGTCATATTCATCGGCCTCTACAACAACGACGTTATTATCTCCAATTAAAAAATTACTGTTATAATTTGCAGTGATCCCACCCAAAAAGGCCGTACAACCAAAACCTGTATCAGTCAGGATATGGGCTATAATCGAAGAAGTTGTAGTCTTACCATGAGTTCCGGCAACTGCAATGCAAAATTGTCCTTTACTGATGATCCCTAAAACCTGGGAACGTTTTTTCAGCACATAACCATTGTCATTAAAATAATTAAGTATCAATGAATTTTTTGGTATTGCAGGGGTATAAACAACCAGTGTTTCTTCATCATTGCTTAAAAACTCCTGAGGAATTGTAGATATTTCATCAATATAAGAAACTGCCACGCCTTCCGCCTCCAATGTTATGGTTAGGTTTGTCCTTGTTTTATCATAACCACAAACCACACAGCCCCGCTTAACAAAGTAACGGGCAAGCGCACTCATACCAATCCCGCCGACGCCAACAAAATAAACATTCTTAATCGTTTCAAGCTCCATGACCTTGTTTCCTCCTTTCCGCTAAAATCAAGACCTGGCGGGCAATCACATTATCCGCATCCGGCAATGCCATTTTACCTATATTTTCGGCCAACTGTTTACTTTTTTCTTTATTACCAAGAAGGCTCAATGCTTCCAGGACAAGTGTATCCTCCGCAGAAGAATCTGCGATCAGCAGTGCAGCATTATTTTTAACTAAAGCCAGTGCATTTTTTGTTTGATGATCTTCTGCAACATTCGGCGAAGGCACCAGTATTACCGGTTTTTTAATCAGGCAAAGCTCAGCTATTGTACCTGCACCTGCCCTTGAGATGATCAGATCAGCCGCAGCATAAGCCATATCCATTTTATTCAGAAACTCCAGTATCCTGACATTGGGATGGAAATCCAGACCCAGACGTTCCATTATACCTTTATAATAAAACTTACCAGTTTGCCAGATTACCTGCACATCTGCCTTTATCAACTCCGGCAAATGTTTCTCTATGCTTTTATTTAATGTTCCCGCTCCCAAACTACCTCCGGTAACCAGAATTGTTTTTTTCAAGGGATCAAGCCTCAGTAACTCGGCGCCTGCGTGGTGTTTATCAATGATATCCACTACATCTTTCCTAACAGGATTGCCGGTTTTCAATACATTTTCTTCGGGAAAAAACTGCCCCATGTTATCAAAAGCAACACATACTTTAGCTGCCTTTTTTCCCAGCCATTTATTAGTGATTCCGGCATATGAATTTTGTTCCTGAATCAGGTAAGGAATCTTTTTCAGAGAAGCAGCAAATAAAATCGGTCCTGAAGCATACCCTCCAACCCCTACCACTACATCCGGTTTAAATTCGTCAATCAACTGCATAGCCTTCCTCATACTTCCAAACAGCTTGAAAGGAAGGCTAAGGTTTTTCGCAATCGAACCTCTTTGAAGTCCGCTAATGTTTAATCCTACAATATTGTATCCGGCAGCAGGAACTTTTTCCATTTCCATTCTGCCAACTGCACCAACAAATAATATTTCGCAGCCTGGCTCAATACGCTTTAGCGCATTAGCGATAGATATGGCTGGAAATATATGTCCGCCAGTACCTCCTCCAGAAATAATTATTTTAGTTGGTCTCATCTTTATTTTATGCCATTGCCGGTATTTCACCAACGATTATTTTTTTACTGCTATTATTTTCCTCTACATCCTTACTCACACTCAATATAATGCCAAATGCTATGCTTGTAAACAATATGGAAGTTCCTCCCATACTAACCAAAGGCAACGGAACCCCTGTAACCGGACCCAGACCTACAGCTACTGCCATGTTTGCAAATGCCTGAATGGTTAAACTAAAACTTAATCCGGCCGCAAGCAGTGCCCCAAATGCTTTCGGACTCTGTGTTACAATCCTTACACATCGATAAAGTAGTACCAGATATAAGACAACCATTGTCAAAGCCCCCATCAATCCGTACTCTTCCACAATAATTGCAAAAATAAAGTCCGAATATGGGTGAGGTAAAAAGTTCCTCTGAGTACTATTCCCAGGACCTTTACCAAACACTCCTCCGGTAGCCAATGCAATTTTTGATTGATCTGCCTGATAAGTTTTATCTGAATGTTGAGCTTCAGGGTGGAGGAAAGAATTAATACGTGATTTGTATGTCGCCGCCCTTGGTCCTAAAAACACAATAAACATCAATAATACGGCTCCGCCTGCACAAACCATCATGATCTGTTTAATACTGATCCGACCGATGATCAGCAATAAAATACTTACGCCAAACAGCATCAGTGCGGTAGATAAATTGGCCCATGCAATCAATACGAAAACAACACATACCGAACCCATTATCGGGATGAAGGCCTTCTTAACATCTTTAATATTTTCTTGCTTCCTGGTCAGCATCCTGGCCAAAAATGTAATCAGGGCTAATTTCGCCAAATCGGAAGTTTGGAAAGTAAGTCCTATTACAGGAATTTTAACCCATCTTGAAGCATCATTAATGTGTTCTCCAAATGCTGCTGTATACAACAACAATGGAATAGTAATGATCATCAGGATCTTTGATATACCTGCATAATATTTATAATCCAGTAAATGGGCAATATAAATCATACCAATACCCAGGATCACGAAGATAACATGCTTATACAATAAATACTTCTCTACGGTCACCCCCTTATTATAGGCAATAGTTCCTGTAGCACTGTACACCGTAAGTATAGAGATTAGCGACAAAAGGATAATGATCAGCCAAATCCAGCGATCCCCCTTTGTCTTATCTAAAAGTGTATTTATCATCGTATTCATAATTACAGCTCTTTAACCGCAGTTTTAAATTGATTACCCCTGTCTTCGTAGTTTTTAAAAAGATCAAAACTTGCGCAGGCAGGTGAAAGTAATACTGTATCTCCTTTTTTTGCCAGATGATAAGCCACCTGAACAGCCTCATGAGCAGAAAATGTATTCACAATAATCTCCACATCATCTTCAAAAGCCTCATGTATTCGCTTATTATCTTTACCTAAACACACAATTGCTTTAACCTTCTGGTGCACCATGTCTTTAAGCATGGTATAATCATTACCTTTATCTACCCCACCCATGATCAGGATAACCTCACTCCCTACACTTTCCAAGGCATACCAGGTCGAGTTCACATTTGTAGCTTTAGAATCATTGATATAATCAACACCGGAAATTTTAGCAACATGCTCCAACCTGTGTTCAATATTCTTGAAATCACCCATACTTTCTCTTATGGTCGTATTTCTAATATCTAATACTTTTGCTACTATGCCCGAAGCCATAGAGTTATAAATATTATGCTTTCCCTGAAGGGCTAACTCTGTAATAGACATGGTTAATTGGTCGTTTAGGTGTATATTTATGTGTATGTTGTTATTCTCAAGGTATGCTCCCTCTTCAATCTTTTTCCTGATGGAGAATGGATAAACTTTAGCATCTATTTTTGTGCTTTTTAATATTTTCAAGGTTTCTTCATCGTCAGCACAATAGATAAAGACATCATCACTACTTTGATTTTGGGTAATACGCATTTTTGATTCCGCATAATTTCCCAGTTTATAATCATACCTATCTAAGTGATCAGGCGTGATATTTAGCAAAACAGCTACATCTGCTTTAAACTCATACATATCATCCAGCATAAAGCTTGACAACTCCAGCACATACCATTCAAAGTCCGACGTTGCTACCAAAGCAGCGAAGCTATTGCCTATATTTCCAGCCAGGCCAACATTCAATCCTGCTTTTTTCAGGATATGGTAAGTAAGCATCGTAGTTGTAGTTTTTCCGTTCGAACCGGTAATACAAACAGTCTTGCCTTTGGTATAGCGTTTCGCAAATTCTATTTCAGAAATTACAGAAATCTTGTTTTTCTTAATGGCTTTAATGATTGGTGCACTATCAGGAATACCCGGACTTTTGATGACTTCAGATGCATTCAGTATTTTTTCCGAATCATGCTGCTTTTCTTCAAATGCGATATTCAATTCCTGCAGTTTTTCCTTATACTGAGTAGCTATCGCACCAAAATCCGATACAAAAACATCAAAACCCTGTTTCTGTGCCAGCATTGCTGCACCTACACCGCTTTCCCCAGCTCCTAATATGACAATTCTACCTTTTTCCATTACCTCAGTTTTAAAGTGATGATTGTAATAATTGCCAATAAAATACCGATGATCCAAAATCGGGTAACGATTTTAGCCTCATGGTAACCCTTCTTCTGGTAATGATGGTGCAACGGAGACATCAGGAAGATTCTTCTGCCCTCGCCAAATTTCTTCTTGGTATACTTGAAATAAGATACCTGCATGATCACAGATACCAACTCTATCAGGAAAATCCCGCACAAAATAGGAATCAACAACTCTTTGCGAATCATAATGGCAAAAGCTGCAATGATCCCTCCTATAGCTAAACTCCCGGTATCTCCCATAAAAACCTGGGCCGGAAAGGAATTATACCACAGGAATCCAACGCAGGCCCCTACAAAAGCCCCCGCAAAAATCATCAGTTCGCCCGAATTAGGAATGTACATGATATTCAGATAGTCGGCAATGACCGTATTACCTGAAACATAGGCCAGCAAACCGAGCGTTATACCAATCACTGCAGATGTACCGGTAGCCAGACCGTCTATACCGTCTGTAATATTAGCTCCGTTGGAAACCGCCGTAATGATAAAAACAGTGAAGGCAAGGAAAACAAGAAAAGCATATTTTTCATACCCCGGACCTAAAAACTTAAGCACCTTAGCATAATCAAACTCATTGTTCTTATAGAAAGGAACGTTTGTCAGTGTCGACTTTACATCCTGCGTGTAATAGAAGCTTTCGCCTTTCTGTCTCAACACCATAGGTGCTGCAGCTTTAGAAACACTGGCTTCGTCTACCGTTTGCCTCACTACAATATTTGGATGGAAGTACATCGTAAAACCTATAATCAGTCCCAGTCCTACCTGACCTACAATTTTAAACCTGCCTGCAAGACCCTCTTTATTCTTTTTAAATACTTTTATATAGTCATCTACGAAACCAATCGCGCCCATCCATATGGTGGTCACGATCATTAAAATCACATAGATATTAGTCAGGTTTGCCAGCAAGAGCGTAGGAATAAGAATGCCCAGCAAAATCATTATTCCTCCCATGGTAGGAGTTCCTTGTTTTTGCATTTGTCCTTCCAACCCTAAATTCCTCACCGTTTCACCTACCTGCATTTTTTGCAGATAATTGATTATTCTTCTGCCATATACAGTGGTGATGATTAATGAAATGATAATCGCTAATGATGTACGGAAAGTGATGTATTGAAATAACCTCAATCCTGGGAAATCATAATTCTGATTCAGATATTCAAATAAATAATATAACATTAGCTGATCAAGTTAAATTGTTCCATTAACACTTCCTTATCATCAAAATGATGTCTCACACCATTAATTTCCTGGTATTTCTCGTGTCCTTTTCCTGCAAGTAAAATGATGTCACCGGGTTTGGCCAACAGACAAGCCGTCTTTATTGCTTCCTTCCTGTCAGGTATGATCAAACTCTTGCGCTGATTCGTAGGAGAAACTCCTTTTTCCATATCCCGGATGATCGATTGGGGGTCTTCTGTTCTCGGATTGTCTGAGGTCAAAATCACACGGTCACTCCAGTCGCAGGCAACCTGTGCCATAACCGGACGTTTTGTTTTATCTCTATCACCGCCACAGCCAATCACCGTTATTACCTGTTCAGTACCTTTTCTGATATCCTGAATCGTACTCAAGACATTCTGTACCGCATCGGGAGTATGCGCATAATCAATAATACCTACGATATTCTGACTCGAAGTGATATAATCAAATCTTCCTTCAGCACCCGAAAGGTTACTCAACTCCGTCAGCACACTTAGCTTATCCTGATCAAGCAATATCGCAGTACCATATACAGCGAGTAGATTGTAGGCATTGAAAGAACCAACAAGCTTAAAGAATACATCAGCATCGTCGATATCAAGATGAAGTCCGTTAAAACTATTTTCAACGATCTTAGCCCTGAAGTCTGCAAGTTGTTTTAACGCATAAGTTTTTTTAGAGGCCTTGCTGTTTTGCAGCATGATCATCCCGTTTTTATCGTCAATATTGGTCAATGCAAATGCCGATTTAGGCAATGCGTCAAAAAAGCCCCGTTTAGCCTTTATGTAGTTATCAAAAGTCAAATGGAAGTCCAGGTGATCATGGGTAATGTTTGAAAACACACCTCCTGCAAACGTTAGTCCTTCAATCCTGTGCTGCACAACTGCATGGGAACTCACTTCCATAAAACAATAACTACAGCCAGCAACCACCATCTTTTGTAGCAATTCATTTAGCGCTATCGGATTAGGGGTAGTATGCGTTGCAGGGATGATCTCTTCATCAATCTGATTTTGCACAGTAGAGATCAAACCAACTTTGTATCCTAATTTGCGGAAAAGCTTAAAGAGCAATGTGGCGATTGTGGTTTTACCATTTGTACCGGTAATCCCTATCAGCTGCAATTTAGCTGATGGATTTTGATAAAAATTAGTTGCCATTATACCAAGCGCCACAGCACTATCTTCAACCTGAATATACGTCACTGTATCAGAAACATTTTCCGGCAACTGCTCACAAACTATAACCTCTACACCTGCCTGAATCGTAGCCTCAATATAATCATGTCCATCAGACAAGGTTCCCTTAATCGCAAAAAATACATCACCGTTTTTTACATGACGGGAATCAAAAACCAACGCAGTCGCCTCCACATCGGTTGAACCAACCAATGTCTTTATCCCTACACCATATAATACATCCTTTAACTGCATATTATTGTAATTCTATTTGTACAGACAAACCTCTTCCGATCTTACTTCCTGCCGGAATAGATTGTGCTATCACTTTACCACGTCCTTTTACACTCGTTTTCAAACCTGCATTACCCAATAGGTATAATGCATCTTTTAAGCCCATTCCATCAACATTCGGCATCACACCTTTCAACGCACTAAACTCCTCATAAACAACCCCATTACTAGTGTCCAGGGAATTAAAATAAGGTGACTTAGCCGCGTAAAGTGCTTTAATACCAAACGCATTGTATACTTTTTTAACTGCTTTACTCTGACCCGCTTTTGCTTCAGGATTATTCGTATTGCCCACCAGATGATCTGGTATATTATTATACATCTGGATATCACGCGCATAAATCCTATCGGCAATCTCTCTAAACGGAGGTCCCGCGACTAAAGCAGCATAATAAGCTCCCTTAGGGTCGTTTATCACTACGATCAGTGAATATTTCGGATTATCTGCCGGAAAATATCCACAGAATGAACTCTGGTATTGCCTTTTCGCATAGCCT
Organism: Pedobacter frigoris; assembly: GCF_032678645.1. Taxonomy (GTDB): domain Bacteria; phylum Bacteroidota; class Bacteroidia; order Sphingobacteriales; family Sphingobacteriaceae; genus Pedobacter; species Pedobacter frigoris_A. The sequence continues at coordinate 417,954 of NZ_JAVTSP010000003.1, read as the reverse complement.
TTATTGTCATCAGCAACTTGAGCAGTACCGGTTTTACCGGCAATTCTATAAAATTTAGAAGCAAGGCTTTTACCTGTACCTTCTGTAAAAACACCCTCAAGCATAGCCTGAACCTTCCCTAATGTAGCGTCAGAGCAGATTTTATTATTTATTACCCTAGCCTGAAATTGTTCAATTGGATTTCCAAGCTTTCTTATTTCTTTTACAAAAATTGGCGCTAAGTATTTTCCATTGTTAGCTACAGCGTTATAAAACGACAGCATTTTTAACGGAGTCAGTTGCATTTCGTAACCATAAGCCATCTGAGCAAGTGTTTGCCTTTTATTCCAGCTTTTGTTATTTGGATTCTTTATCACAGGCCGGGCTTCTCCCGGAATCTGAAGCTTAAGCTTTTCATTAAGATGCCAATCGTACAGGTGATCAGTAAACTTAGACTGATCATCTCTGTAATGTTCGTTTACCATCTGAGCAATGGCCGCATTTGAAGATTCCGTAAAAGCTTTTTTTACCGTAACCACACCTATACTTCCGTGGGAGTCTTTGATTAGCTTTCCCGGAACCTGATAATTCCCAGTCCCGATCATCGAGCTTGTATCTACCTTGTCATCCTCAAGTAAAGCCATATAAGAAGCGAGCTTAAACGTAGATCCAGGATCTTGATTACCTGCGATCGCATAGTTAAATGTTTCCTTATATTCTCCCTTGGCAACTTTCGTGTAGTTCGCCATCGCTCGTATTTCGCCGGTCTTAACCTCCATCAAAATAACCGTCCCATGATGGGCATCGCTTGCTATCAATTGTTTCTCGAGCGCACTTTGCGCTAAATCCTGCATATTAATATCAATCGTAGAAATGATATCTGCACCTTCTTTTGGCGCTACTTCAGCCTCATCATTAACAGGCATCCAAACGCCCCCAGAAATTCTCTGAACAAGCCTTCTCCCTTTTTCACCGTTAATGTATTCCCCAAATGCTCCTTCCAAACCCACACCATTACTTACATTTTCGTTTTTATACCCAATAGTCCTGGAAGCCAGATATTTAAATGGCTTTATCCTTTTATTCTGTTGCACCGCGATCAAGCCCCCGGTATACTTTCCTACATTATATAATGGAAAAGTTCTGATCGTTTTCAGCTCCTGGTAACCAACTTTACGCTTGATCAGTAAATAACGCGCACTGTCCATTCTGGCAGAACGCAAATACCTTGAATATTCTTTCGGAGTTTTGTCTTTAAAAAATTGCGATAACCTAAACGCAAGAGAATCAACCTTACTATTAAATAAGTCATCATCTGCAATACCCCCGGCATACATATCCATACGCAGTTCATATTCAGGAATAGAAGTAGCTAAAAGACTACCATCTACCGAATAAATATTACCACGCGCAGCCTCTACATTGATATACTTTGTAGAGAGACTATCGGCCATGGCACGCCATTTATGTCCCTCCACAAACTGTACATCGCAAAGTCTGATCAATACTGCCACGGCAAACAGCACAATCAGTCCGAAAGACAGATAAACACGCAATAATATGTTAGCTCTAATATTCATTACTGTTTATTATAATTTTTTTTGGCGGCTCAATGAGTTCCTTAATACCTAATGTGTCTACTTTCTTTGCAACCTCCGTCAGCTTGCTCTTAAACATCAAATCAGCCTTAAGCGACTTATATTCCCAGCTCAGTTCCTTTACTTCTTTATTTAATTTATCAATGTTCCTGATGTTCTTCACTGCCATGTGACTGTTTGCGATATACAGCATACACAGCACCGACAAAAAGATTAAAAACGGCAACATCTCCGTTGCGGCCTCTTTACTTACCACACCTTCAGTAAACAACTTTTTAAAGAACAAATTCTCCGTTGACGGCTCCTTCTTCTTAACCTTTACCTCAATTTCTTCTTCCAATTCAGGCTCATCATTCTCTATATGTTCTCTGAACTTGTTATTCATAACTTCTCCCCAATCCTTAGCTTTGCACTCCTGGACCTGCTATTACGCAGCAATTCCTCTTCATCAGCTACTACCGCTTTCCTGGTAATTACTTTAAATGGCTTCAATTCGTTTCCAAAGAAATCCTTCTCTACTTCACCTTTAAGCTTGCCTTTGGCCAAAAAATTCTTTACAGGCCTGTCCTCCAGAGAATGATAAGACATCACCACCAGACGGCCACCGCTTTTCAGCACATCTGCAGTCTGCACCAGAAAACTTTCCAAAACGTTGATTTCAGCATTAACCTCAATCCGAAGTGCCTGAAAAACCTGCGCCATGTATTTGTGTTCCTTACCTTTCGGAATATGCGCGCCTGCGACTTTTTTGAAATCAGCAAGCGTCTGAACAGGCTGCTCCACACGCCCCGTCACCACGGCCTTAGCCAGCGACTTCGCATTTTTCACCTCTCCATATATTCCAAAAATCTTATGCAGCTGGTCTTCAGAATAGGTATTCAAAACCTCAGCAGCAGTCAACTTACCCTGCTTATCCATGCGCATATCCAGCACAGACTCAAACCGGGTAGAAAAACCACGTTCAGCCTCATTAAACTGATGAGAAGAAACACCCAAATCAGCCAGAATACCATCTACCGATTTAAAACCAAGCAAACGAAGGTTATTTTTTAAAAAGGCGAAATTCTGGTCCACAAACAAAAAGCGCGGATCATCGATTTTATTTCGTTGTGCATCAGGGTCCTGATCGAAAGCGATCAGGACACCATTCTTACCTAAATGCTTCAGTATCTCCCTCGAGTGACCACCACCCCCAAAAGTTACATCCACATACACACCATCAGGTTTAATATTTAAACCGTCAATACATTCTTTTAGCATTACAGGAACATGGTAGTTATTTTCCATCTTCCCTCCTGTTCTTATCTCCCATTACCTCAGCCGCAAGCATTGCGAAATCAGCAGGATCTTTATCAAACAACGCTTCATAAGATTTTTTGGACCAAACCTCAATCTTATCAAACTGACAAGCAAGCACCAGTTCAGAATTAATTTCAATACCTACAGACTCCATCAGAGAATTAGGCAAATTAACCCTGCCGGTAGCATCCAGCGTCAATTCTGTTGCGCCACGCGTAAATAATCTTATAAACTCTCTGTTTTTTTGTTCGTACGGATTCAGCTTACTCAAGTCCTCCACTATCTTTTCCCATACTTTCTTAGGGTAAATTACCAGGTGTTTCTCAAAACCCCTGTTAACCACAAGTCCCTCTTGCTCAACATTAGGCAATTGTTTTTTTAAACTCGAAGGGACCATCAAGCGTCCTTTCGCGTCTAATTTACAATCAAATTCTCCTAATAACTGAACCATAACAATATGTGCACTTTTTATGTAGTGTAAAAATAGGTACTTCTACCACTTTTTACCACATTCTACCACAAAAAGTTTTCCACATATTATTTAATTACCACTTTCCCCCATTTTTACCTTAAAAAGCCATAAAATAGCAGTGGGAGGAAGTGGTAAAAAAAACAGGCGTTTCGCAAAAACGAAACGCCTGTCCTTAAAATGAGTCAGGCCGACTAGTCATTAATAGCCTTAACACCAGGCAATTCCTTACCTTCCATATATTCCAGCAATGCACCACCACCGGTAGACACATAGCTAACCTTGTCCTCTAAATTGAACTTAGCAATCGCAGCTGCAGAATCACCCCCCCCGATTAACGAAAAAGCACCATTATTTTGAGTAGCTTCGACAACCGCATTTGCAATAGCACGGGTTCCCTGCTCAAAGTTTGCCATCTCAAAAACACCCATAGGCCCATTCCACAATAATGTTTTAGAATCTTTAATCACCTTAGAAAACAATTCAATGGTTTTTGTACCAATATCTAAGCCCATCCAGTCCGCAGGAATCTCACCAGAATCAACAGCATCTTTTCTGGCATCATTATCAAACTTATCTGCGATGATGGTATCCACCGGCAAAATCAGGTTTACACCTTTGGCTTTGGCTTTTTCAAGCAGCTCCAGACAAAGTGCCATTCTGTCCTCCTCTAATAAAGAAGTCCCAATTTCACCACCCTGTGCTTTAGCAAAAGTATAAGCCATACCACCACCTATAATAAGGTTATCTACTTTATCCAATAAACTCTCAATCAGTAAAATTTTATCAGAAACTTTAGCGCCTCCCATAATTGCGGTAAACGGTTTATCAGCACCATGGTTCACTTTCTCTGCATTTTTCAATTCCTCAGCCATCAGGTAGCCAAAGTATTTGTCATTAGGGAAAAATTCTGCAATGATCGCAGTTGAAGCATGAGCACGGTGTGCTGTTCCAAATGCATCATTAACATAAACATTTCCAAGTTTCGACAACTTTTCAGCAAAAGCCTTATCACCTTTTTCCTCTTCTTTATAGAAACGAAGGTTTTCCAATAACAATACCTGTCCCGGAACAAGATTCCTTGCTTTATCCACTGCCTGAGCCCCTATACAATCATCTGCAAACTGCACTTCAATATCCAGCATTCTGGATAGGTCTCCTAAAATATGTTTTAAAGAATATTTATCCTCCGGGCCAACTTTTGGTCGTCCCAGATGAGACATCAAGATCACACTGCCACCGTCATTTAATATTTTAGTAATGGTAGGCAATGCAGCACGCATTCTCTTATCGTCTGTAATATTGAAATCTTTGTCTAAAGGGACATTAAAATCTACCCGGACTAAAGCTTTCTTATCAGCAAAATTGCATTGATCAATTGTTCTCATCATTAAATAATTTTATAGTATGGTTTTAGTAGAACAAATATAGAGCATTTTATCACTCCACCCAATCTGCAAAACAATATATGGTTCTCCTGTCCCTAACCCTCCCCCAGCAGACCGCGCTTACGCAGGTCGTCACAAGCCCCTTTTATTGCTTTCAATAGCAATGAACTCTGGCAAATAATCTGGAGTACACCCTTTTGACACCATTTCACCTTTATAAAGACCAGTTTCCTCGCCTATAGCAATACAGCGCGCCCGAAACTTTTTATCGTAAATACCTATCCAGCCCGCAGCAAAATTCATTGCCCACTGCACTTCGGGTGCCTCCCTGGCAATATTAGCTTCAATTGCAGAAAGCAGGTATTCAGTATTTTCAGGAGAAGCTTGTCCAACCCATCTTAAACGCGCCTGATAATACCAGAAAATCCGCCTTTGAAGAGGCGACGGGCTATTTTCCCAGGATTCCATCAATGCAATAGTTTTCTTGTTTTTAGCCAGTTGATTGGCCATGAGCCAGTCTATCAATTGATTTCGCTCGTTAAGCGGATGAGCCTGAATATCCTTATCCAGTTTATCAATCATATCTTGCGTAAGAACTTTATTATCCATGATTAAGATGCCCAGTTGTCTGGGCAGGAAATCGCCGCTGCTCCAAAGCTCAATAGCCAGGGCGTGATCCATCTTGATTTCCTTTGCCATTTTGCGCAGGTCGCCAAGTTTAGTTTTACTATTGATTTGTTCCAGGAGTTGTTCTGCTTTTGGTAAACTTTGCATATCAATCTTTCTGTTTTTATGATCCGGTATAAGTTACGAATTTCTATTTAACCTTTACCTACCCATGCAGGACAGGGTAACAAAATCCAATCTTGATTGATATACCTGTAAACAACCAGAAATTAACATTAAAATCAAGATCATGAAATCAATACTACCAGCTTTTATCCTGTCACTGATCAGTGCAGTAGCTATCGCTCAATCACCAGTTCAAAAACAAACTCAAGCACCAGTAAAAGTTCAAAGCCAACCCGCGGCACCGTCACAAGCCGTATCTTCAGTAGGTACACTTGCAGGCGGAGCTGGTGGTGGTGCTGCCGCTGCTTCCTATGCGGCTACAGGCAGAGTTGCAGCCCCAACTACAAATCCTGCAGACAGCACCAAAAATGCGGCAGAAAGAAGAAGAGTAGAAGTTTTAAAGAGCAATAAAACAGGTGACCCAAATGCCATTGCAGTTAACCCGCTTTATACGCCTTCTGGTAATACGGGAGAAAACCCTCTTCACAACACTGCCTCAAGGGCTATTAATGAATCAGGCGTATCCGTTAAATCAACCACAAAACCAAAAAAATAAGTTGTCATCATACACAGGTTAACTTTGAAGACGTAACTCCACCTGCTGGTTTAGAAATGAAATAGAAGAAAGTCAGGGGCAATGTAGTATTGCCCCTTCCCTCCTCAAATACCATAAACCCTGACAAAAATCAGTATAAGTGATAGTATATTGGTGAGATCTTAACCCTTCTCTGCAATGATCTTCTCAACCACATCCATTAACCTGGAAGAATACCCCGATTCATTATCATACCATCCTACTACCTTCACTAAGTCCCCTACGATAGAGGTCAGTTGCGCATCAAATATGCAGGAATGTGTATTGTCCAAAATATCTACAGAAACAATCGGATCTTCGGTATATTCTACGATACCCGACAGTTCATTTTCAGATGCTTTTTTAAAAGCAGCATTGATCTCAGCTATTGTCGTTTGAGATTTGAGAATACAAGTAAAATCGGTCAATGATCCGTTTAGCACAGGCACCCTTATTCCAGCCCCGCCTAATTTACCTTCAAGGTGTGGAAATATGTTTGTGATGGCCTTAGCAGCACCGGTACTTGTAGGTATAATAGATGCCGAAGCGGCCCTTGCCCTCCTTAAATCTTTATGAGGAGCGTCATGCAAATTCTGATCACCTGTCATCGAATGAACGGTTGTAATGTAGCCATCTAGGATTCCCCAATTGTCATCCAAAATTTTAACCATTGGCGCCACGTTGTTAGTCGTGCATGAAGCATTGGAAAGTATAGGCGAACTAAAATCTACATCGCCATCATTGACACCCAAAACAACCATGGGAACATCTTTATCTGCAGAGGGAGCTGAAATCAATACTTGTCTCGCACCTGCTTTCAAATGCTGTTCGGCACCCGAACGGCTGGTAAACCTGCCGGTCGACTCCAGAACAAGATCAACATTTAACTCCTTCCATGGCAATTCAGATGGATTGGCTTCAGAAAAAACAGCAATTTTTTTCCCATTAATGATCAGTCCTTCGCTATCAAAACCGACCTTACCTTTAAATCCTCTGTGCACAGTATCGTATTTAAATAGATGTGCAAGGGTTTCAATAGCTCCAAGATCATTAATTGCTACGACATTTATGTTTCTTTCAATTGCAGCACGTAAAAAGATACGTCCTATCCTACCGAAACCATTAATTGCGATGTTCATTTCTTTGCTCTGTTTATGCGCGCAAAAGTACCTATATTATCACGAGCAAGCCAACAATTCTATAACGAAATCTCAAAGTTTTACATCGGAATTAACTTCTTTTTCCTTTTGCATACGTTATCCAAACATTAAAAATAATGCAGATACAAAATAGAACACCTATCAATTGAACATCATTCAGAAAATTCAGGGACAATGCTAAGATTAAGATCCAGACATTGAAACATGCAAGAATCAAAACAATGGTAACATCACTAAAGCCCAAAAACTTTAATTTATGATGCATGTGATTTCTATCTCCAGCAAAAGGCGATTTACTAGCTGATAGCCTGAGTAAAATGACCCGTATACCGTCAAATACCGGAACAATTAAAATCGCCAGTACAATAGCGGGTGACACATCTATTATAGTGGCACCCGATAAATTGTGGTCATTCAGTGTCAAAAATTTAATAGCTGAAGAAATAGAGACCAGCCCAATAACCATTGAACCGGCATCCCCCATAAATATAGTCCCGGAAACAAAATTATACCTCAAAAAACCAGCTATTGCACCCGTCATTCCAAATGCTGCAAAAGCCATCGTAGTATTCCCCAGCTTTAAAAAAAGCATCCCAAAGCTAACATTGACAATAACCCCTATCGTACCCGCCAGCCCATCAATTCCGTCGATGAAGTTAAAAGCATTGACCACAAAAACCACTATGCCTATCGAAAGAATCGCTGCATTCAATTCACTAAGTTCATATACCCCAAGTAAGCCATACATGCTGGTGATCTTATAATCTCCTAAAAAAACAAGTATAATAGCCGAAAGCAGCTGGACCTGGATCTTTTCTCCAGGCAATACCCCACCTAGAATATCATCTTTCAATCCAATAAAAAACACAACTGAAGTAGAAATCAATAAAGCTCCAACCTCACCATCCCGAACATTTAAAAGCAACAACATACTCAGCATAAAAGCTGAAAAGATGACAACGCCCCCTAATCTGGACGCTCCAAAACCATGACATTTCCGATGAAAGTCTAAATCATCATACAACTCAAACCAATCGCAATACTCAATGATGATTGGTATTTTAATTACCGAAAGAATAAAGGAAATGCAAAAAACGCTGATTAAATCACACATATTTAAATTGCCTTAATTTCCTCAACTTCTTAAAGATTACACCAACTACCGGGGTAAAAACACGGTTTAGCCTCATTGCCTGATAATCGTGGAAAGCAGTTAAACACATGCTGAACAAAGAATTATTACTCCTGCCGCCCGTCCTCATAATGACCATTACTCTATCTAAAAAAAATGCGGACAAATCATTTTTACAAAAAAGTCTTAAAATCATTTCATAATCACCACTATTCCCAAACGACAACGAGTACCCTCCAAAATTTTTAAAAATCACTCTTTTAAGGTATAAAGTAGGATGAGGTGGCATCCAGCCGAACCGAAAGTCAGATTTTTTAAAAGAACCGGATTTCCATATCCTGACAATTTTTGTAAGGTCATTGCGTTTCGCGAAATTTAGATTCCCATAAACTGCATCACAGGAATTTCTCCTGAAACAATTTACAACGGCAGACACAACATCCGATTCCGCCAATACATCATCGGCATTTAAAATACCAATCACTTCCCCTGTTGCCAATTCAATGGCTTTATTTATCGCGTCATACATAGACAAGTCGGGTTCACTCCTGATGCATGCAATGTGCGCTGAATATTTCTCTATGACCGCCAGGGTTCCATCTGTAGATCCACCATCAATCAAAATGTATTCTATATCCCGGTATTCCTGACTAATTATAGACCTGATACAATCTTCTATAAAGTGGCCACAATTAAAAACTACGGTAATCATACTAACTCTCATAATAGATTAATATATTTGCCTGCAAGAATAAATAAAAAACAATTATAAACAACAATAAATACTATTAAATAATTTAAATTAACTATTAAGATACTGTAATTCTTTTCAGAATTCTAACCTTATGACACAAAATATTGTATTGAAAGAAATTAGTTACCTAAGAATTTTAAAGATTTTGATCGGAAAATGGCACTGGATCATATCTGGTTTGATTGTCAGCTTATCAATAGCATTTGGCTATTTAAGCTTTACCACTCCGGTTTACAGGTGCAATGCCTCATTGAAATTCGAAGAAAAGCGTTCTGAACTTTCAGAGTTAACCAGCATTAGAAACATTTATGAAAGGACAAACAAGGTCGAGTCAGAAGCACTGATCATCAAATCGAGAACTGTGCTTACAAAAGCGATCAGATCATTAAATTATAATGTATCATTTTACAAAAAATCAAATTTCAAGCTGACAGAAACCTATCCAGCCAAACCACTGACAATAAAAATTATAAGGAGGAATCAAAGAGCGCCTGTCACTATTTTTGCTTTTCAGGCCATCAGCCACAACCGGTTTAAATTATCTTATAAAGATGCCAGGAATAATCAGCTTGATTACTACTATAAATATGGTGATTTAATAAAGCACCCCAGCGTTTCATTCAAGATACTGGCCTCAAACAATGGTCTTCTTCATAAAGAAGCCATTTCATTTCATTTCAACAATGACACAGAACTTATGGAACGGATAACCAGGTCATTAAGGATAGATGACCACCAAAACATCAACGTATTGAATCTCGGAATTACGGATCACAATCCTCATTTTGCTACAGACATTTTGAATGCCATAATGGAACAGTACTTAATATTTGACAAATATCAGCGCTTATCCTCCGCAAGTCAGACAGAAAAATTTATCAACACCTTACTCCGCACCATTTCTGTGACAGCGGACTCTTCAGCTAAGGCATTTCAAAAATTCCGGGAGGAGAAGGACTTTGCCGGACAAAATGAAGCTCATGAATACATTGAAAAACTATCGTCCCTGCAAAATGAGGCTCATGTACTGAGTATAAAAATACTTGAATCTTCATTCATCAAAAAACGTATGGATTCATCCGGCAATGAAGATTTTTTCAATTATAACCTGCTATCGGTCACGGATACACAACTGATTTATTTAATTACAAAATACAATGAGGTTTTGGCAAAGAAAAGAGAATCAGAGCACCTGTTCCCAAAACAATCTGTCTTTTTAGCACAAATTGAACAACAAATTGATGAGCTTAAAACAGCCATTTCAAAAAATATAACCAGCCAGCATGAAGTTCTGATAAGGAAGGACGAACTTTTAAAATCAAAGACCAAACAACTTCAGTTCAAATTAAAAGCCTTTCCAAGTAGGGAGCGGCAATTTGCAGCCCTGCAATCCAGGGCCGAAATCCAACAAAAAGTATTGAATTACTTGATAGAGAAGAAACTGGAAGCACAGGTTTCAAAATCGGCTGTAACACCAGGAGCCATGATCATTGATCTGGCAACTACGCCCGCTGAACCGATAGCGCCTATACCCCGGAATACCTATACTACTTCGATACTCTGCAGTTTACTGCTATCAGCAGGAGCTATATTAATTGCGAAAAAGCTCAATCCACACATACATACCAGAGAAGAAATCGAAGATGCTACTGACATACCAATACTTGGAGTAGTACCTAAACACAAGCATACTGATCCGCTGTGTATTCCTTCGCTACATATCCCTGAATGTTTATTTTCTGAATCAATTAGAGCCCTCAGAAGCAATTTAAGTTTTTTGGCAACTGAGAAACCAGGCAGGATAATTCACATTACTTCTGAAATTTCTGGAGAAGGAAAATCATTCCTATCAGTTAACCTGGCTACATCGCTCTCGCTAATCAATAAAAAAGTGATCCTGATCGCCGCTGACCTAAGAAAATCTTCATTACATAAAATCCTGAACCTCACCAACCAACCCGGCTTAAGCAATTACCTGGTTACTGAAACTGAAGTCAGCCATATGATAAAAAGCACAAATATTCCAAATCTTGATTTCATATCTTCCGGCACCATCCCTCCAAATCCTGCGGAATTACTACACAGTAAAAAAATGGAGAAGATGCTCCTAACCCTAAGGAAGAGCTATGATTTCATTGTTATAGATTCGGCACCGGTTGGTATCGTTTCAGACTGCAAGCCAATTATAAAAATTGCAGACATTAATCTGTTTATAATCCGGGCAGGGATATCAAGACATAACTATGTTTTTACTCCTCAGACACTAAAAAAGGAATTTAATTTGAGTAATGTTTCAATAATCCTGAATGACTTTCAACCCGATAATTTTCATATCCCTTATTATAATAGCAAAAGAAGCGGAATAAATTATCAGAATTATAGCTATCGAGCTTAGATTTATGAGAAAAAAAACAGTTCTTTTATTTCTTGGCCTGAGCATCTTCAATACCAACGGAGGCATTCAACAGGTATGCAGATCATTAATTTATGCATTGAGTGCTATCGCTTTAAAGATGAACCTAAGTTTTCAAGTTTATTCACTGCATGATAAAAATCCCGATCCAAAGTACATTGAAAAAGCAAATTTCAGTGGCTTTAGCGGTAAACGGATGCATTTCATGCTAAAAGGACTGCGTACCTTTCAAGACCAAAAAACCATCATACTTGGTCATATTCACCTTTTGCCCCTGGCCTTTCTGTTAAAAATATTAAATAAGGATACAGAAATCATTATGCTGGCACACGGCGTCGAAGTGTGGCGGGACCTGAAGGCATGGCAACTGTATCTCCTTAAAAGTAAAGTGACCATCTGGGCTGTAAGCAGCTTTACAAAACACATGTTGGAAACCAGACATCAGATCAAACCTCATCGCATACATATCTTAAATAACTCCATTTCTCCTTTTTTCCAGGTACCAGATCATTTTCATAAACCCGGGGAATTGCTAAAACGATACGAACTGATACAAAAACACATTTTATTAAGCATCACAAGGATGACAGAGCAGGATAGGCATAAAGGCTATGATCATGTCATCAATGCTATTCCCACACTCTTATCCAGATTCCCCAACCTGCATTACCTTATTTGCGGACAGCAAGATAAAAATGAACAAAACAGGCTTAAGACACTAATCGATAAGCTAAATATCCGGCAGCACGTCACTTTATTAGATTTCATACCAGCCGCAGAGCTAACCAGCCATTACCTTTTAGCAGACCTGTTCATTTTACCAAGCAAAAAAGAAGGCTTTGGAATCGTATTTATTGAAGCAGCCGCGTGTGGTCTCAAAATCGTATCAGGAAACCGAGATGGGAGCATCGATGCCATGCTAAACGGGAAGATGGGCTGTATGGTCGATCCTGATAACAGCACTCAAATCAGAGATGCGATCATTCAGAATCTAGAGCAGGGCCACAATTACACTCAAGCTAAACGGATTCAAAAAAAGTGTTTAAAATACTTCAGTCATAAAAAATATGCATACAAAGTAGAACATCTTCTAAAACAAACATCCATTTTCAAATGACCAGAAAAAACCAAATATGGAATATCACGCCACAGCCTTCATTATTTGCAATCCGGCTGAAAAATCTCTGGCCCTACCGCTATTTATTTGCAAACCTCATCAAACGCGAGATCACTGCATTTTACAGACAGACTTTGCTGGGGCCGCTATGGTTTTTCATCCAGCCCCTTCTTACCACGTCCATTTTCGTTTTCACTTTTGGCAAACTCACAAAGATCCCTACTGATGGGATCCCCCCAACGCTTTTCTACCTCTCAGGAATAATCATATGGAACTATTTTACCGATTGCATCAATAAGACAGCGGGGGTTTTCAAGGACAACCTACCTCTGTTCCGCAAAATCTATTTCCCAAGGATCATTGTACCATTAAGTACAGTTACAGCTTTACTAATGAGGTTTGGGATTCAATTGTGCATGTTTATTATCCTTCTCGTCTTTTATCATTTTAACGGATTCCGGGTCCATCTGAATTCGCATATTTTTCTATTTCCTCTTTTGATCTTCAATGTCGCAGCATTAGGTCTTGGGATTGGCTTACTGATATCGGCACTCACCATAAAATACAGGGATCTTAACTTTTTAATCGCCTTTGGCATCCAGCTGATGATGTATGCTACAACAGTTATTTTCCCGCTTTCAGTTGCACCAGCCTACCTCAGGAAACTATTGCAAATTAATCCTGTAACGATAATTATAGAAACATTCAGGTACGCACTTTTCAGTAAGGGACTGATAACCCCTCAGACTTTCATTTCTGCATTTGTTATTTCAGGTTTGATACTCTTTACCGGAGTTATTGCATTTAAAAAAGCTGAAACAGATTTCATTGACAACATATGAGTATAAATATGCCTGAGCCAATAATCCGTGCGGAAAATCTATCTAAGTTGTATAAAAATAATCCGATTAAAAATTCGGGGTTCAACGATGATCCCACAAACCTATGGGCCTTAAAAGATGTAAATTTTGAGATCATGCAGGGAGATATCGTAAACCTCAGCGGAGACAACGGTGCAGGAAAGAGTACATTATTAAAAGTCCTGAGCAGGATCACGTCCCCGACATACGGCAAAATTACAGGATTTGGAAGGATAAACAGCTTACTTGAAGTTGGAGCAGGATTTCACCCTGAATTAACAGGAGTTGAAAACATCTGCCTTAATGGAGCCATGCTGATGATGAACAAGGCCCAAATCGCAGTGCATATTGATACAATATTCGACTTCGCAGGGATCAGCCAGCATGTTCATGTTCCAGTTAAAAGATATTCTACCGGGATGTACATTCGCCTCGCATTTTCTGTTGCCATGCATCTTGAAAGCGAAATTCTGATCCTGGACGAGGTACTTGCAGTGGGAGATCTTTCATTTCAGCAAAAGTGTCTCAGGAAGATAAAAGACATCAATTCAAAAGAAGGGAGAACCATACTTATGGTAGACCACAGCAACAGGTTCCCAAAAAACTTATACAATAAACAGATCAGACTGATCAATGGAAGGATCGAACTATGAGAACAACAAAACTAGCCATCGTAGTCAGCCATCCTATTCCTTACTATACGCCGGTCTTAAGGGAACTCGCGAAAAGCATCAGGTTGAAAGTATTTTACACAGCAGGAGATGAGCAGTTTTATGACCATGGATTTCAAAAAAACATACAATGGGACACCGATCTGCTTCAAGGATATGACCATCAGTTTTTAACCAATACCGGCAGACAAAATCCTTACCTGCATTTTTTCAGGATTAAAAATCCAGACGCGATAAAAGCCATAACCCTATTCAACCCTCAGCATTTGTTAATTTATGGCTGGGCATACTACAGTCACCTTAGCATCATCAGGCATTTCAAAAACAAAGTAAAAATCAGTTTCCGCGGAGATTCCAATCTTTTAAATAACTCATCCGGCATAAAAAACCTATTTAAAAGAATTGTACTCCGATGGGTATATAAACATATCGACCAGGCATTCTTTACCGGAACCCACAGCAAAACCTATTTCAAAGAATATGGACTCAAAGAGCCTCAGCTATTCTTTGCCCCACATGCGATAGACAATCACAAATTCGCAGCAATATCCGCCTCCTCTGAAAAACAAACTTTAAGAGATAAACTGGGATTGAAGGATGATCACATTCTGATTCTGTTTACCGGAAAATTCAATCCCAATAAAAACCCACAATTACTATTGAATGCATTCTTAAGGATAAAATCAGCAAATCTTACACTGCTTTTTGTTGGCGGTGGCATACAGGAACACCAATTAAAAGAAACAGTCCGGGAGCACCAAAACTCAAAGATTCATTTTCTGCCTTTCCAGAACCAGGACTCCATGCCCGGCATTTATCAGGCTTGTGACCTTTTTTGCATGCCATCCAACCATGAGTCCTGGGGTCTTGCGATCAATGAAGCAATGGCCGCCGGGAAAGCAATATTAGCGTCAGATCATATTGGTTGTGCTATAGATCTGATCCGGGAAAGTAATGGAAAAACTTTCAAAAGAGGTGACATCAATGATCTTCAGAAAAAACTAGCGCTATTAACTACGAGCAAATCCGATTTAATTAAAAGAGGACTAGCCTCAAAAGCCCTAATAGCAAAATGGGACTTCAGTACACAAATAAAAAATATACTGTATGCTTTTAAATGAGCTTTCTCGCAAAATAAAAATCCTGATCCCTTTGTATTTCCCATGGCTTTTGGCTGAGTCTATAGCATACTATGCAGAATTGTCCTATTTGATTGCATGGCTGGGATCATTCTTTATTTTCTATTTAACCATCCTCTCCCCTTTTCGCTTTCAAAGTATAGATCTTCCGCTGCAATATCAGATCATGAGACCGTTGGTAATGATCCAGATCATTTTCGCAGGCTTCATGTGCTGCACGTCAATATTCTATTTCTTAAACCATTTGAATCACTTTCAGCCTGATGTTCAGGAGCAAATCAAATTAATAGCCAGATGCCAAAGGATTTCACTACTAGCGCATGCCGCTATGGTCACGGGGATCATCATAAGTACGAAATCAATGCCGGTTGTTCAACACAAAATCATGGAAAATCCTTTCCTTCTGATGATACTCACAGTAATTACTTATTTTTCAACTTTAATCATTGATTTCGTCCCGCTCCCGGAACTTACTCAAATCAAATACCCGCTCCTGAATATCTCTATCAGCTGTGCAGCCTGCACCCTGATTAAAGGAATAGCAGATAAAAACCTCTTAAAGCTCGGTTTTGGCGGATGTGTATTCTTCATTCAATTGCTGAATTCCACACTTTCCGGATATAAAGAAACAATTATCATCTGCACCATCTTAATCGGCTTTATCGCATTTCCATATTTTAAAAAAACAATCATCCTGTTCTCTCTACCCGTCACTTATCTATTGTTTTATACGCTGCCTACTTTCACCACAGTCATCAGGGCACAGTCATGGACTTCAGGCAAATCTTTAAAAACAGCCAGGACAAATGCTTATGAAACCTTTTTTAACGAAGAAGATCAGCAACAGATCACGATGAACAATCAGGAGTTTCTGACCAATAGACTGAGTGAAATAGGCATGTTTACAAAATACGTAAAACTAGTACCCGATCAACGGCCCTACTATGGATTCCAAATCATTTTCAATTCGTTCTACAATCTGGTCCCACGCATAGTATGGAGTGATAAACCAAATACAGAAAAAATCGCGATGGAAAGGGTTTATGAATGTGGGATAGTCAACAGGGCATCGAGTGTATCTGCCAAGACAAGGCCTATAGTAGATGGTTATCTAAGTGCAGGTCTTATCGGTGTATTCGTTTACATGTTCATTTATGGGCTGCTGACACAATTTTTATGCAATAAAGCTGAACAGCTTTTCTGTGGTTATCAGATGGGCTGCATCATCATTTTCAACAGCATATTTCAGTCTTTATGGCGTGGAAATACTTTTGAGTTTTTGCTCAATAATATATTTTATGGATACCTCCTGATGCACCTCATTTACCTAATTATGAGAAAATTACAAATCATTACTCCGTCAACATAAAACAAAATGAAGATCATACACATAAGCCCTTCCTATAAACCAGCATGGTGCTATGGCGGACCCACCAGATCTGTATCTCTGCTATGCGAAGCACTGACTGCATCAGGCCAGCAAATTGAAGTACTTACAACCATCGCTAATGGGAACACGGAACTAAAGATAGCGACGTCTGACCCCATATCAGTTGACGGAGTAACTATCCGATATTTTAAACGCATAACCAAAGACCACTCACATTTTTCTCCTGCGTTGTTATACTACCTTTATAAAAACACGTCTTCCAAAGACTGCAAAGCAATTATACACATTCACTCCTGGTGGAATATGACGTCAATGCTATCCTGTTTAATTGCCAAAGTAAATCACAAACGCGTGGTCCTTTCTCCGAGGGGGATGCTTTCCAGCTACACATTTTCTACCGGCAACAGTTTTCTAAAAAAGATCGTCCATAAGGTCATTGGCAAAAAACTCATTGATTATTGCCATATACATGCCACAAGTAATCAGGAAAAAAAAGACATACTCAAGTTGCAACAAGTAAGAAATAGCTGTACAATACCCAACTTGATCCAATTACCTGAAAAACAAACACGCAGTCTTAGGAAGACCTTAAAAAAAATGCCTTTTAAAATACTTTTTCTATCGAGAATTGATAAAAAAAAGGGTTTGGAGTTGTTGTTCAGGGCATTGGCCCATCTGGATTTCCCCTGGTCACTCACCCTTGCCGGCGATGGGAAATACGGGTACATAAAACTACTGAAAAGTTTATCGGATAGTCTTTTCATATCAAGTTCCATCGCCTGGTTAGGAGAAATAAGCAACACTGACAAGTACCCATTAATCGCCAGTCATGATCTACTTGTATTGTTTTCATACAATGAAAACTTTGCCAATGTAGTCCTGGAAAGCCTGAGTATGGGCACGCCGGTTGCAATTTCAAATCGGGTAGGATTAGCTGACTATGTACACTTGCATCAGCTAGGCTGGATATCGTGCTTAACCGTCGACTCTATTACATCAGCACTATCCGATGCTTATAAAAATGATATGCAAAGGGCAATCATAAACAGCTCGGCTCCCCTCATGATCAGAAATCATTTTTCAGCTACAGGTCTCGTACAGCAATACATCAACTTTTATCATCAGCTAGCATGAGCAACCCAGAATTCTCCTTTGTTATTCTGACATATAATGAAGAACAGCACCTGCCTCGTTTATTAGATTCTATCCGGGTATTAGAAGCAGACACCTATATTCTGGATTCGTATAGCGAAGACAATACGATAGCCATATGCCATGATTACCATACCACTGTAGCTCAGGCTCGCTTTCGCAATCATCCAACACAGTGGCACCATGCGCTTTCAACTTTCCAAATCACCACTCCCTGGGTGATTTGTCTGGATGCGGATCAGATTGTAACCCGGGAGTTGATCGCTTTACTTCTGGATTTTAGAAACCGGGATCACCTTGATATTGATGGGATTTATTTTAACCGAAAAAACTACTTCAAAGGGCGCTGGATCAGGCATGGGGGATATTACCCCAAATACTTGCTGAAGATGTTCAGACACGATAAAGGCTGGTCGGATCTGACTGAAAATATGGACCACAGATTTCAGGTACATGGAAAAACACGCATCTGGAAAACTGGACATATTATTGAAGAAAATTTAAAGGAAAACAGCATCAGCTTTTGGGTAGACAAACACAACCGCTATAGTACGCTTCTTGCTGAAGAGGAAGTCCAGCGCATCAAAGACAGGTTTAAACAATCTATTAAACCCAGCCTATTCGGCAGTCCTAACGAACAAAATGCATGGTTCAAAAAGTTATGGTGGAGTTTACCCAGATACCTTCGGCCATTATTGTATTTCATGTACAGGATAATTTTACAAAGGGGTATTTTAGACGGGAAAACGGGTATCATTTACCATTTTCTTCAGGCCTTTTGGTTTAGGCTTCTTGTAGACATTAAAATCGATGAGCACCTTAAAAAGCAGGATCCGTCAAAAAGCGCGATCACTTTCCTGCTTAATTTCCTCATGCTCTTTGCATTTTTTTACTTGACCAATATCTTCTATATTGGCATTACCACACCAGATGGCTTGTACATCGAGTGGATGGATCAGCACTTGAACTATATTGCTCATTGGCGCAACGCATCTATACACACCACCGCCTCTGTATTGAGATTATTCGGATACATTGTTGAAGTCAGTGAACAGGGAGTATCTGTAAAATACCATTCCGGATTTAAGCTCATTTATTCCTGTCTGGGATACGGAATAATGAGTTGCTTCGCTGCCTTTGTCATTGCATTTCCAAAACCCGCAAGATCAAAAATCTGCTTCCTCATCATAGGATTATCCCTGATTCAATTGATCAACCTGCTTCGTTTAACATTGATCGCTATATACTATCGCACTTGCCTCCTGCCATTTAAAACAGACCATCACGACTTATATAATTACCTCATCTACACTGTCATAATTTTTATTACTTACTTATGGATAAAATTCCCCGGCTTAAAAAAGCATTTGACAAAGGAAAGTTTTCCGAAGGTGCCTCAAAATTCAAAATAGCCTGCTGGTACCTCACAAGTCTTTTTTTGTTTCAATCAGGCTTAGTGCCTTTCAGCAATATTCTTGTACTTGTGCTAAGGATTTATGGCGCTAAAATTGGCAAGGATGTGCGCATCAAACCCTTTGTAAACATCAAATACCCATGGAAACTTAGCATAGGTGATCATTCATGGATTGGAGCTTGTCAAATCGAAAACTTAGACAAAGTAACCATTGGCAGGAATGTATGTATTTCCCAAAATGCGATGTTGTTAACTGGGAGCCATAATTACAAAGAGGCCTTGTTTGACCTCATCACTAAACCGATCGTTCTGGAAGAGGGGGTTTGGATCTGTGCCAATGCAATGGTATGCCCCGGGGTTACCGCTCACAGTCAGGCTGTGTTGTGCGCAGGATCAGTAACCAGTTCAGACCTGAAAGCATCATACATTTACCGGGGAAATCCGGCAATTGAGATCAGAAGAAGACCTACGAGTACCTCAAAATAATGATCAATTATCTTCTCAGCGAAGGAGATACAAATTTTTTAGTCTCTATTTTTCTTCTCTTAACCGTCAATATGAGGTTAACGGATCTTGCTTCTCCTGGCACTATATCGACATATTGGTCCCCCTGAATATTCTCCACTTCGGCAGGTAAATTTTCGCCATTAATGTGCACGGTATATTTACCTGCAGGGATAAAGAAAGTATACGAGCCATCTGTAACAGTTCTGGTTACATAACTCTGTCCATTTCCACTTATAGCCGTAATCTTCATGCCTTCTTTTTGCTGACCTATTTCATAGCTAAATTCATCATATTCATAAGAGATATGGCCGCGCAGCGTCCCTGTCTTTTGCAATGGAATGTCAATCCTCTCCTTCTTTTCAAAGTTGATTTTCTGATCGGGAGCCGACCAGCCCTTCAGCCGTGGCAAAGTAATACGGTATTCGCCAGGAGGAAGATTTTTATAAATCACCGTCCCATCGGCTTTTGTCACAAAGACTTCTTCATTAATATAAACCAGATGATTGGTAGCTATAGAGTCCCCTGTATCGTAAACTCCGTTTTGATTGATATCTTTAAATACGAAAACCTCCAGCGGATTGATCTTTGCACCTAACTTTGCTGAGCGCATATTTTTCCGTATGCCAACCTCAAGGATACTTGAAGTATAAAGACTACCAAAAAAAGTATAGCGGCTATGGTTCATGCTCGCAAACAATGTCGTTTTAGACATCACATCATATTCGGTTCTGCCTGTTAACTGCCAATTTCTGCCGGATGCTTTGATATTGCTATAGTTAATACCCATTTCAGTCCTCAGTTTATTTCTTAAGAAAGTTTTTTGCACCGTTGGTGAAACATTGATAATATAATTAGACCCTGCTTTTGTCAAATAGCTGCTTAAAATTTCACCAAGATAATACGTACCGATCTGTGCAGAGGCCATCAGATTAAATATACCATGGCGGTAATTCGAATTTGTACGAAACCGCAACCCCGACTTAGCCTCAAGTGAAGAGTTAAACACCCCGCCCTCAGCATTTATGGAAATGTAACGGGTAGTCGAGATAGGGATATTCAGCGTAGTGAGCACATTCCAGGAGCGAAGAACCAAACTGTTTGTCCCCAAAAACTGAAAGGAATTGTTGCGTTCAACTGCATAGTAAGGGGCAACAGATAGGGTCACGATGCCAAAAATCTTCTGAGACCAGCCAATATCGGCTCTCAGATTACTAAAAGAAGGTTCAAATAGAAATTCATCTAAAAAAAACTTTGGTGTGTATTTATAGTAATCCACATTAACCCAGATCTGTGAGGATGACCGCGTTAGTGTCACACGTTCAGAAAAATTAAGCGCCCCCCTTCTTGTACCAGGATAATATCCTGAACTGATGTAATTCACACTGTTAAAAATCCATCGGTTCACACTTCCCGATATATCCAGTCCTGAAGCAAAGCTCAATTTACTATTCCC
This sequence comes from Pedobacter frigoris, assembly GCF_032678645.1. Taxonomy (GTDB): domain Bacteria; phylum Bacteroidota; class Bacteroidia; order Sphingobacteriales; family Sphingobacteriaceae; genus Pedobacter; species Pedobacter frigoris_A. The sequence continues at coordinate 396,693 of NZ_JAVTSP010000003.1, read as the reverse complement.
CGTATTGGCATACTCTCCACTTTCATTATTATCATATTCACTCGTATTGCCAGAATTTAAACTTCCGGTTATGCGAAAGTTTTTTATCCCTGTCCAGGTGAATTCATTTGTAAGGACCATATTCCTGGATTTTAACATTGGGTTCAATTCGTAAATTGCCGCACTTGCAAGCCTCCATTTTTTTTCGTCGCGCGTAAAGGAACCCCAGGCCGCTTCTCCTACCGGAAAAAGGGTAAAATTTCCATTTCCGAACAAATTAGAACTGGAGCTGATATAACCACCTTCGTATCGGCTATTCCTTGCTGTATCATTTACATAAAACATACCGCCCTTACCGCTCAGGTTGATATCCAGGTTTCTATTAATATTTCCCGCCCTAAGCCCCATATTATGGGTTTCAAAGCCCAGGTAAGTATTTCTTAGCATTGAAGGAGAGTAATCGGTGTTTCTATAGGTGGTGTAATCCAGATTGTATGCAACTTTACTACCGGGAAGTTCTACAATTCCCCTACCCTGAAGCAGATAAACCTGATTTTGCCTAAATAAACCCTGACTGCTTAATGAAATGCTATTGTTGTCATAACTGTCGTCCAAAGACTGATCCCTGTATGTACGATTGCTGCGCGCACTTTGTATCTTAATATATTCCGCACCAAATAACTCTCCATTTGCATAGAGTCCGGTAATATTCACATCAAATGCTTCCTGGTTAAACATCTTGCTATTCACTGGCTTAACAAAAGTAACCAGGGTGTCTTTTTGAGGCATAATGGTCAACTGTACAGAATAATGAAAATTGCCATTTTCGACTGAAGAAGCATAGCGGTTAACTAAGGTGACCTTCTGAACAGTATTTCCCATGTTGCTGATCCGGACCGGAATGCGGATAGAATCGATATTCCTCTCGAGCAGAATATTGGATACCATTGAAAATAAAGTCATATTTTTCTTAATTGCAACCTGCAGGTTGCAATCATCGCTTGCAATTACTTTTTTTTCTGAATCAAGGAGTTTAAGATAGATCTGATTTACTGTTCCGGCATTTACTTTTTGAGTGACAAATATTTTGACCGGGATATATAAACTGTCTCCAGATTTTACAGAAAGATTAATGTTATTTCGGGATACCAGGTCGAGTCCTTTAGGCAAATCAACGCTAAAAGTTGCGTTTAATACACTTTGGGTATTATTTACGACTTTTATAGTCAGGTCACTTAGTTCGCCATCCGACACTGACAATTCTTTCTTTGAAGATTGAAAAACAATCCCATTTCCAGGCGTCTGGGCTTTTAATGCAGCGTGAGCAAACAGCAATATCACAAGCAGCAGTCGCATGATCAGATCAATTTGGTATAGCTACAAAAATCACGCTTGTGGTGAATACGCCCGATTGGGAGGAGAACCGGCTGTCTCCCGGAGCAGTATAATATCTTAGGTCATATTCTACCACCTGTTGCGTATGATCACTTACAGGATTATTGACGATAATCTGATCTGCTGCCGACAAACTTCGGGTGTAGCAAACTATGCCAGCCGCAGTACTTGTGTACTTGGTAGTTTCCAAATTTACTGCACTTACCGGAATGGTATTTGCACCCGAGGTAAGGTTGGCCGTACTCGTTTTAACTAAGATCTGGTGGCCGTTATAACCTGTTACTTTAAGCCCCCTTAGCTTCGATACAGAAGCCCCACTTATGTATAAAGCGGGTGTAAAGATCATGTCGACGGTATTTGCTGAGTTTTGCAACACTACGGTAAAGGAGCTTATACTCGAATTTACCTGAAAAACAACTGTATTTGTCGTTGTAGAAATTAGTTGATTAGCCTGGTTATAGAGTGAAAATATCAAATTGGTTGTGTAAGTACCGTTTGGCACAAGTAAGTGATTGCCTCCCTGTATGAGCATATCAAACCGGTGAACTGTATTGCTTCCATTGAATGAGTCTCCCGAAGAGTTGATCAGCACCGCATCGGCAGTACTCAACGGAACCACAGTGGTGTTGGACACACCAATGTTTGCAGCTGAAGGACTACCGGAAACCACTCTGTTAAATCTCAATGAAAAGAAATTAGGAGAAACAGTGTTTGCGCCGTTTACAAAATTTCCGGACGCCCTTACTTTCAATGTCCACCCGCGACATGTAGCACCACTTGGCGCATATTGAAGATTAATGGCATCGGTAACTGTCGTACCGCTCATCTGCTGGGCATAACTAGTGAAGGAATTTTGAGCACTTTGATAAAAACTAATCGCCGCTCCAGCGCAGGAATTACTATATACTACATTAAAACTCGCTTGTAAATCTTTGGATGATACAGCCTGATCACTGCCGTTATATAGCGTAAACCTCAATGTCGCGGTATAAGTACCAGACCCCACCAGCAGGTGATTGCCACCCTGCACCATCATGTCAAACTTGTGTGCAGCATAATAAGTAGGTGGTGTAGCAAATGCTGCATTTGAGTTAATCAGCGTTACATCACTAGTACTTAAAGGTACGTAGGCATTTGTCACTCCCATCGCACTCGCCGTCAGATCACCCGCATCAACTCTGTTAAACCTTAGGGAGACATATTGGGGATTAATGGTTACACTACCATTCGAAAAGTTGCTCAGCGCTTTTACCTTCAGCTTCCACCCCGGACAATTCACAGGTGCACTTAGGTTATACTGTATGGTAATAAATTCATTAAAGGTTTCGCCAGCAAGGATGTCTGAATAAGTATCGAACGAGTTCCATACAGCTCCACCTATACCTCCGTTCAAACTAATTCCATTACACTGTGCACTTACACGTATTTCACAAAATACCAAAAGTAAAATTGCCAAACAAAATGCGTGAAGTATAGTGCAACTGCCTTTCATAATCTTTTTTGATCAACGTTCAAATTCCAATTCTACAATTTTAAGCTCGTCTTTATTGCCATAATTGATGATAGCAGTGGCATTGTAACGCCCTTTTTTCATATTCGGCGGCAATTGCTGCCTGATAAACCGCTTATCGCCGGGCAGGGAATATGATTCCTGATCCGGGAGTTTTTGCTTTTCTCCAGTCTGGGTATTCAATAGTTCCCATTTGATTTTACTTTCCAGCCAGCTCTTGCCGTTATTTCTTACTTCCAATTCCAGTACTCCGGATAGTTCTTTCGCTTTAGCATCGTTCTTATCGATAAAATTCAAGACCTCCAGACTCTTTTCTGCATTCTGGGTAAATGAATGATATAGCTTTACTCCCATCCTTACACTCACCTTAATTGGCGAGCCATTCTGACTTTTAGAATCCCCCGGATTTAACTGAGTAAGGAAAAGCATAGCGGTATGAACCGGTATGTCTGTTTTTGCATCAGCGGGAACAGTTAATATGATGGTCAGTTCCTTTTGCTCTCCGGGGCGTAGTGTGAAATAAGAACCAGGCAATATTTGTACCCAATCTGCACAGGAAGTTTTCAAAGTCCCTGCTTCATGGGTCTGATTATTTCCATCATTGTCGTAATCCCAATCGTTCAGTGAAACGCCTACTTCCAGGTCTTTGCTATTGGGGTTGCTTACCGATACTTTTTGAGTAGAAGTGGCACCTGGGGCAAGTGTAAAGTACATCTTACCCGGGCTTACTGTCATGCCAGCCTGAGCAAACAATTGGCCGCAAAACAACAGCAAACCACTAAAACAGCTAAAACAGATACGTTTCATGGAAGGTTAATTAACAGGGAGACGAACGAATAATTCTAAAAATTTGGTGTATACTATAAAGGGCTTTGATTCAAGCCCTTTATAGTATATAAACAGTTTGGTGGTTTAGACCTATGGTTGCGTAATGGTATATATTACCGGAATTACGTTGGCTCCGTAGGCTTTGTTTACATACTGACTGCCAGAACCAATATTATATGATACTTTAAATTTATTTGATGAGTTGACTCCTAACCATGAAGTGTTTGGTGCAGTTACCACAGCCAATGCAGTACCACCTACAGCTGGCAATACCAGGTCTGTTACATATCCACTGGCAAGACCAGTAGTATTTCCAAGGTTACTAGTACCTATTGAAGTGGTTATTTTAACACTCGCAGCCGTTAAAGAAGACGGGCCGGTTATCGCTCCGGAAATTGCTTTGATCGTATAACCGCTTGAACTCACTACAGTCAGGTGATCATCTGCATCTGCAACAATACCATTGGTATATTTCGTCACGTCATTAAAATTTACGTTCAGTGATGCAGGCTGAGAAACAGTTAAAGAAAGCACACTTGACAAAGTAATGTTCAAATTTGCAGTTCCGGTTGTCTGTCCAAAAGATTTGTTGGTTGATAGTAATGCCACCAGCACAGCTACCGAAAGGATAATTTTTTTCATTTTAATCGTTTGTTTGGTTATTTACCATAAACGGGCAAAGGCGGTGCCAACGCAAAAACCTCCGAAATAACCAAATAAAGCAATATTTCAATTTATCAGGCGAGATAATCGAGGAAATAATTACCTACCATGAGGAAATATTTTTACACACCCATTCATTTTAAGCAGAAAAATAAGCAATTTTTAATCAACTGAACAAATTGAATAAAAGCAGACAAAAAGCCACTAAAAACCTGATATGAGCATTATTCAGGAATCATATGACCGCAAACCACGCTGAATTTTTCAATAAGCAATATCCGTACCGTATTTTCCTTACGTTCAATTTTTTTACACTGTTTTCGTTATTTTACAGACGTGGATGGTCCGCCACAGCCAGTAAGCTGCAATGCACAATCAGAAACTTAGGTACGTCAATTACCATAATATTCAAAAGAATTATAATTTTATTTAAAAAACCATTTCACCTGGATTGCAGTTAAATAAAATACTGCTATAAAAACATAAGCTTATGAAAACAGATCCTTTTGTAATTGAAAGAACTTTTACCGCACCAATACCGGCCGTTTGGCAAGCCATCACCGATCCCGGTCAAATGAAAGAATGGTACTTTGACCTGGAAGATTTCAAACCTGAGGCAGGCTTTAAATTTCAGTTCCTGGCAGGCAGCGAACAAAAAAAATATCTCCACATCTGCAAAGTTACTGAAGTGAGGGAGGGCAGTAAACTAACGTATTCATGGCAATACGACAACTATGAAGGACAGTCATGGGTAACATTTGAACTGTTTGATGCCGGTGACGGTAAAACAAGGGTTAAACTTACACATACCGGACTGGGCTCTTTCCCTTCAAAAGACGACCCCGCTTTTTCCAAGCAAAGCTTTGCTGACGGCTGGACCTATATCATAGGCACTTCGTTGAAGGAATATCTCGAGAAAGAATAATTTTCTATAACTTGCGGGACTAAAATCATTTCACTTTATGGCAAAATCCCAAAAGGCCGCTTTAGGCTTCATCTTTATCACTTTATTAATTGATGTGATGGGCTGGGGGCTGATCATTCCTGTTATGGCAGATTTGATTTCCCAGCTAAAGGGCATCCCGGTAAATCAGGCAAGCACTTACGGCGCACTATTGCTTTCAGTATTCGCAATTACCCAATTCATTTTTTCCCCGGTTATTGGAAATCTCAGTGACAGATTCGGCCGCCGGCCAGTGTTATTATCGTCATTATTGGGCTTTGGGATCGATTATATTATATTGGCATTAGCACCCACTTACGGCTGGTTGTTTATCGGACGGATAATTGCCGGGATTACCGGTGCCAGTTTCACTACAGCCACCGCTTACATCGCCGATGTAAGTACAGATGAAACATCCAGGGCCAAGAATTTCGGTCTCATCGGCGCCGCCTTCGGATTGGGTTTTGTTCTGGGCCCTGCTTTAGGTGCATTACTTGCTACCTGGGGTATCAGAGCACCTTTTTATGCTGCTGCTGCGCTTTGTTTACTCAACTGTATCTTCGGTTATTTCTTTCTTCCCGAATCTTTAAATAAAGAAAATCGCAGGCCTTTTGAATGGAAAAGGGCAAACCCATTTGGCTCATTAAAATTCCTGACCAAACATCCTGAAATTGGAGGATTGGCACTTGGCTTTTTCCTCATCTATCTGGGTGCACAAGCAGTACAGGGCAACTGGAATTTCTTCACCATCTATCGTTTCAACTGGAGTGAGAAAATGGTCGGCATATCACTTGCAGTAGTAGGTGTGCTGGTGGGTGCGGTACAAGCCGGACTAACCCGGGTCATCAATCCAAAAATCGGAAATGAAAAAAGTATTTACCTCGGTCTATCTCTCTATGCGCTCGGGCTGATTCTTTTTGCTTTCGCTACTGAAGGCTGGATGATGTTCGCATTTCTGATACCGTACTGCCTTGGTGGAATATGCGGTCCTTCATTACAATCCATCATATCAGGTCATGTAGAATCCAACCAGCAAGGGGAACTTCAAGGGGCATTAACTAGTCTAATGAGCCTTACAACGATATTCGGGCCACTGATCATGAACAGCACCTTTAGCTATTTTACCAGCGACAAAGCACCGTTTCACCTCCCCGGAATTCACTTCCTTATCGGTGCAGCATGCATGATCATGAGTATTTTTATTACGTACAGGGTACTGAGTAAAGAAAAGAAGACAGTATAACGCCGTTTATACTTGTTGATTTATAGATTCCCAAAGCATATCCTTTAGCTGCAGCAGCCCCTTTTGTGCCACAGATGAAATAAATATGGAAGGAATATTTTTAGGCAGATCCTGCTTCATTTCAGCTACAAGTTCCTCATCCAGCATATCTGATTTGGTAACTGCCAAAATATGTGGTTTCTGCATTAGCTCTGGATTGTAATCTTTCAGTTCGGATTTAAGGATTTCGTACTCTTCCGCTATAGACCTGTGGGTATCGGCAGGAACCATAAACAGCAATACAGAGTTGCGCTCTATGTGGCGCAGAAACCTGAATCCCAAGCCTTTACCCTTAGATGCTCCTTCGATAATCCCCGGAATATCTGCCATTACAAAAGATTTGCTGTCACGATAAGATACAATACCTAAATTAGGTACGATGGTTGTAAAAGGATAATCTGCAATCTCTGGCTTAGCTGCAGATACGACAGACAAAAGTGTTGATTTTCCTGCATTAGGAAAACCTACCAACCCAACGTCAGCAAGCACTTTTAGTTCCAGTACCATCCACTCCTCCTTGCCGGCTTCACCGGGTTGCGCAAAACGCGGGGTTTGATTGGTAGGTGTTTTAAAGTGCCAGTTACCAAGCCCCCCTCTTCCACCCGGAGTTAAGATTTTTGTCTCTCCTTCCTGTGTGATCTCAAATAAAACCTGTCCCGTTTCAGCATCCTTGGCAATAGTGCCCAAAGGAACATCCAGGATTTCATCTTTACCGGATTTACCAGTTGATGTTGCGCTTGAACCAGGCTGACCATCAGGAGCGATGATGTGCTTACGGTATTTCAAGTGTAAGAGTGTCCAGAACTGGGAATTTCCCCTGAGGATAATGTGTCCACCGCGTCCGCCATCTCCACCATCAGGACCACCGGTCGCTGTTCTTACGTCGCGGTGCAAATGTGCAGAACCTGCCCCCCCTTTTCCGGAGCGACAGCATATTTTAACATAATCTACAAAATTGGAACCTTGCGACATAATTGTGTTTTTTTTAAATAAAAATAGCGGGAGAAGTACTTAAATTCCGTCCCGCTATCAGTAATTTTATAATACTAGTATTTATCAATCACAGCGCTCAGTTCAGCAAAGATATCATCGATTTTACCGATACCATTTACCTTACTCAACTTATTCTGTGCTTCATAATATGGCAAAACGTGAATGGTTTTGCTGAAATATTCTTCAATACGTTTTTGCAGCTTATCAGCCTGATCATCCAAACGGCCGGTCTCAAGCTGACGCTGAGCAATACGTTTGGTCAGCTCTTCCTGATCTACATCCAAAGCGATCACACCCGCGATTGAACTTCCTTTACCTGTAAGAAATTCATCCAAAGCCTGCGCCTGTGGTACAGTACGTGGAAAGCCATCGAAAATAAACCCTTTTGCCTGGGGGTTCTGATCTACTTCTTCCTCCAGCATTGCAATCGTAATCGCATCAGGAACCAATTGTCCATCAGCAATTAATTCGCTTACTTTCTGTCCCAGTGGAGATTGATTTTTAATATGCGCTCTAAAAAGATCGCCTGTAGAAATGTGAATCAATTGATATTTTTCGATCAATTTTTCTGATTGGGTGCCTTTGCCTGCACCCGGTGGGCCAAAGAGAACAAAATTAAGCATTCGGGTTGTCTTTAAAGTTAAAAAGTCCACTGCCTCTGCAGAGGTTACTTTTGAGCGTGCAAATATATAACTATTTTACTTTAAATGCTTAACATGGGCGAATTATTGACCTACCTTTCTTTTTTAGAAAGTACTACTACATTAAAAACTACCGGACTCAACGGAACGTCATCTTTATTTGTCGCTACTCCATTAATCGCATCTGCCACATCCATTCCTGCTACAATTTCACCAAATATGGTATAGTCACCATCCAGATGAGGAGTACCTCCTATCGTTTTATAAATCTCCCTTTCAGCTGCTGAAAACTTTTTCTTTTTCTTCAATTCTACCGCGTCAAGCTGTGCATCCGTCTGTACCTTTCCCACCACAAAATAAAGCTGCGAGAAATAAGATGCCTTCTCAGGATTGTCATCCCTGCCTGCACCGAGTGTCCCCTTTTTGTGAAAAATCCCCGGTTTAATTTCCACAGGAAAACGCTTAGCTCCCAATTCCGGGTGACGCTTTTCTCTGTTCAGAATGGTATCATCCAGTTCACCGCCCTGACTGACAAAAGCTTTAATCACCCTGTTAAACTCAGCATTTTTATACAGCCCTTGTTTAACGGATTTTAAAAACATATCTCTATGTCTCGGAGTTTTGTCGTACAGCATCACCGTGACATTTCCCTTATTGGTTTCGAAGCGCACAAACGTAGACTGCGACCTACCAGTAAAGGATATTAAAATAAAAGACAGAACTACAATCAGTGTTTTCATGATCAATATATTATAATGCGGTTTTAGACACATATACATAGGCAGGACTAACTACAGAAGCCCCAACATATACACCTGTTTTAGAGAAACTTCCTCCGGTTGAAATGTAAAGTTTATCCTGGCTATCCATGTGCAGGTTCAATGGTTGATGATCCTTAACCGGATGTTCAAACTGACTAATATCCCCATTTCTTTTGATCCGGTCAATGGTGGTTCTTAAAACCCAGTTTGTACCATTCCCATCAGTATCTGCACCCGAACTATACTTCAATCGGTAGGTTGTCAGGTCCTTCTTTGAAGTAGCTACGCCTGTTTGAATGAACCTTGCGCCATCATGATAAGATTGCCAGGTGAGTCCCTTATTTAACGTGTATGAAGTCGGCGAACCCGCATATTTCCTTCCTGTTGCAGGATCAAAACTTGAAGCAATAAAAGCAAATATAGTATCCTTAGAAGTCAGCAAACCTGGTACAGAACCTGAAAAATTTTTAGATTCTTTCCATGTTTTCCCTCCGTCTGCAGTAAAATACGCCTTTGCCAATGTAGTCACCAGCAGGGTATCGTCTATACTTCCCGCTACAGAATGAACCTCCCCTCCTGCCGGCACTTTTAATCTGATCCAATCAGGATCATCAAAAACAGTTTCAACCTCAACAAATTTTGAGTCATTGCTTTTCTTACATGCAAATAAGAAAAGCAAAAAACTCATGAGCAGATATATTTTTTTCATAGGAATAGATTATTAGATGTCACCAAAGATAAAATTTTAGAATAAAGAAATTTAATAACGAGGGTAACAATTCTATTGAATCTTAATGCTTAAGCCCTTGATTGTCTGCCAGCCTTCCTTATCCGTTAACCTGATCATAAAATGATAATCACCCGGATCGATATCTGCCGGCACCTGAATCTCAGCACTTGCCTGATAAGATTTTTGTCCGGCAGGAATAACGACATTCTGAATCAGTAAGAATGGCTTCACCGGTTGTTTAACCGGCGAAAGGTCACATTCTTCCAGTTCCGTACTGTGTGTATGATGGTCAAAATTATGATGGATATCCAAGTTTAATGAGCCCAGCTGCACATTATCACTTAGTGATGCTTTGAATACAAACTTCTCTCCTCTTTTGACTACACTGCACTGTTTCGGAAATGCATCATTTGAGATCGTATTGATCTCCGGATAAGCCGTATCTATCGGCCCGGCAGTATTTTTACTGCAATTGCTCAGCACCAGCAAGGATAGCAGGCAGATGCTCAATAAACCAAGTTTCTTCATTATTTATAATCGATTGTGATGGGTATTACCTTATAAGAACTGATGTTGTGCGTCGTGTTTTTGTACAGGATCATCCAATTGTATTTACCCGATTCCCAGGCTTTCTCTCCGCTTACCGGATTCACAGCCGGTTCATTGTTGTCTTTATCCGCACCAATGATAATTGACTCACCACCATATACCCCATTTACCTGTTTCAGGGTGCTGATTTTCGAAGCAGCGGCAAGACCTGCGTGCGTTACTTTAGTCACCACAATGACTTTGCTCAAATTAAGGTTGTCTATACTTTCCGGATTATAGTTGGCACTTTTCTTAATGAGCACCGAGTATAAAATACCATCGCCTTTGATGTCACTTACCTGTGCATGGAGTGTCAGTTCATCACCTTTTTTCACGATCAGTTCTGGTTCTACAAAGGTATTTGTATAATAGATCATCGTACCATTTCGGGAGATGATGTCACGACCGATTTTAGGATCAACCGGTACATTTGCAGGATCAATGATGCTCAGATCTTCTTTAATTTCCAGTTTCGTTCCGTTTTCATCAAGTACAATAAAGTAGAAGTCATATTTGCCTTCCGGTGCCTCTGCAGGAATAGTGAAATGTTTGTGTACATTGGTGTTTTTAGCACTCTGGTATTCTGCCCAGCTCAGTTCAAATTTCCAGGTTGCAGTGTATTTTTCACCGCTTTTCTGCAATATCTTTACCTGAACATCTTTTATTTTGGTGGCGGCAACTACATCTGCATTAAAATGGAAATCCCTTCCTCTCAGAGCCAGTTTGTTGCCCGATCCAATCTCTAAATTCGTTGCTGTTGGGATCGGCTTTTCCGGTTCAGCTTCTTTATCCTTTTTGCAGGCATGGAAAGTAGTCACGACAACCAATAGCGCAGTAACGATCTTCATTGTCTTAATTGCCAATGATGTGTTTTTGTTTGAAATTTTACTTGTGTTCATTTGTTGATGTATTAATGAGTTTTATTTTTCTGTTTGTTTTAATGAAATGTTAAAGGGGATCTTTAAAGACAAGACCATATTCCTGCCTTGCTCAGGCAGCTCAATCAGCCTGTAGAAACTGGTATGGTTCAGGTAACGGGTGTTCAACAGGTTTTGCACCTGAAAACTGAGCGCCAGCTGTTGCCCGGAAATGTTGAGTTTAGCACCGGCCTGAAGGTTAATCAGTCCGTAACCTGATGTTTTCTTTTCTGGCGGCACAATGTTATTCTGCCTTGCGGTAAGCCGGTAGTCAACAGACAAATAAGAATGCCTAAGCACAGACTCCGGCGACCAGGTCAGGTTAAACAAAGCAGAGGCCGGAGGCGAGAAAGGGAGCGTATAGCCTTTCTTATCTCCCGAAATCTGTCTGGCAAACAAGTATTCACCTAAAAATTCAGCATTCAGGCTTTTCCATATCTTGTATTTTAGCTGCAGTTCCCCGCCATATCTGATTACCTCGCTTTGGGCATATTGGAAAATCTGGTTGCCAGCACCATAGTAAAAGTCATGGTTTGCTGTGGGGTTCAGGTAAATATAGTTTGGAAAGTAGTTGTAAAATGGGCTGATCAGTACCGACCAGCGGTCTTCATTCCAGCCCAAGCTCAGGTCCAGTTGGTACGACTGCTCAGGTGATAATGTTGGGTCGCCTTTCTCATAACTAAAATAATGATAGTTGACCCCATTTGCGCCCAGTTCTTTGGCAATAGGCATCCTGAAACTTTTACCCACATTGGCCTTCAGCAGAAACTGCTCATGGTTATAATTTAAACCCAGCGACCATACCAGGCTGTTAAAACTACGCTTCAAATCATTTGCCCTGATCAGCTGCTCCGAGGTTGTCGTACCATCGACTGTAAGCTCAGAATTAAACCAGTCCGTATATTTAAACATCTTGATCTGTCCATGATCATACCGCAGCGCGCCGTGCAACAAAACTCTCTCAGCGATCTTATACTTATCATATAAAAATATGCCCGCGGTGGCTTGTTTAAAAGAAGGCACTAAAAAAGTCCAGCCATCAATGACATTGTCTTGATATTCCGAATTGAAGCCTGCGGTAAACTGATGATTTCCCAGAGAGATCATGTCCTTCAGATTTATACTATAAACCCGTTTGTCAAATTCCCTTTCCAACTCTGGCGATGCCGATAAACCGTCAGGGTAAACAGGCGGCATATATCCATGATTTACGTACTGACTGAATTCCTGCCGAAAATTCCGCTGGTACCCCAGCTGCATTTCCAATTGATGTATCCCGACCCTATAGTCACTGCGGTTGACTACTTTAAAATGGTTCACCTGCTGATTGGGCATCTGAATATCCCGGGCTGATGCATCGTGCATTTCAGTATTTACCCTTCTGGGCTCCAGACCATGCGCATTGGCAAAAAAGCCGCTTTTATTGTAAATGTTACTGAAGTAAAATACAGACCTGAAATTTTCCTTTGCGTAGCCCGTGGTCAGATGTAACCCTGTTTCCCTGCCTGCGGTATTCCGCAATTGCCTGTTGTGCAACCTGACAGCGTAATCATATACAAATACCGTATCCGTAGGCACACTATAATCTCCATAATTCTGATAAGTGGCGCGGGTATCGAAAAACCAATGTTCCTTTCGGCCAAATAAATTGACAGAAGTTCCATACAGGTTGTTGTTACTTTTGCCAATCAGGTCTATTGAGCCACCCAAGGTGTTTTTTTGCGGTGCATTGGCAGGCTTTACATTGATTACACCGCCTATAGCGTCCGAACCATAGATAAAAGAAGCCGCGCCTTTTACCAGTTCCACTTCGGATGCTGCAAACTGGTCTATCTCCAGTCCATGATCGGCTCCCCATTGCTGGCCTTCATGCTTCACACCTTTATCTACCACCACGACCCGGTTAAACCCCAATCCCCGTATCAGGGGCTTCGACTGTCCCGAGCCAATACCTATCGTTTTGATACCAGGCAAGCGCTCCAGCGTTTTCATCAAACTTCCCCCCAGGTTCCGTTGTATGAACTCAATCCCGACCACCTCTATGTTCATGGATTCTTCCTGTCGCCGGGCTGCTATGAGGCTATGTTCTACCACCACCTCTTTTAATTGCTGATCCGAGGTTTTCATAACCACCTTTATAGAAGTCTGCCGATTTTGAATATTGACCAGTAATTTTTGTGCGTAGTACCCCTCAAGAGACACCATTACCTGGTGATTACCTATTTGAAGTCCATCGACAAAAAACTTTCCTTCTTTATCCGTGTGCAATGTATTTTCATATCCTGAAATGGAGACTAAAGCTCCCTTCAGTCCAGCCCCTTCATTATCAAGCACCAGGCCGGTCAAGGGGTATACCTGGGCATTCAATTTGTCGCAGACAAAAAGGCAAAAAAATAGAATAGAAATAAATTTCATAATGTATGAAGAAGTAATGATGCACATACACGGAGCCATCATTTTCAATAAAGAAATGATACCCGTGAATAAGAATAAAGCGTAAAAGCTGGTCTAAGCGAAGTAAGGTGGCCCTCTATTGCTAAAACCAGGTAAGGCAAACTTACATATGCCTGCATCAACGGGAGTATCAATTGTGATTGCTTCAGCCAGCGCTACAAGTAGCACAATGGGCGTAAAAGCATGGATGACCTTGCCATGGTGGCGGACAAAATAATCACAAATATCACATTTCTCAGAAGCGTGGAACTGGCTTTTTCCTTTCTCCTGCAACAACCCATGACCATCATGGTGATGGAATACCTGGATAGCTGATAGCGATAGGAAGATCAGTACAAGGAATACAGAGATTACCCTATGCGCCAACAGAAATGAATATTTGATGCTATCTTTCACAATTGCATCAAAGTTGCATTTAATTATTTGTAATCACAAGAAGAGATCAAATATTTTATCAATACTTTTTAATCTGTTGATTAATGAAATTACCAAGTTTCTCATAACCCACAGCATTTGGATGCAAGCCATCAGAAAACAGGGATTCATCAATCTCCTTAGTCGGCTTCAGGAAAAGTTTCCCAGCGTCGGCATATTTTAATCTGTTGCCTATTGCAATTACAGCTATCTTTTTATTGAGTCCAGCGATTCTCTGCTCCATTTTACGGCGTGGCAAAATCCCCATCAAGATTACATCAGCGGAAGGCTTTCTTATTTTAATCGCGTCTATTAAGAACTTCAATCCCTGCACTATTTCCTCGTCGGTATTATAATCCAGGTTATTAGTCCCGATCATGAGTACGATCTTCTTCGGAGAGATCTCATCCAGTTCGCCATGATAAATTCTCCACAATACATTTTCTATCCTATCCCAGCCAAAGCTCATGTTCATGGCCTTTCCACCACCAAAATATTTAGTCCAGGCATCCTGTCCTTTCGCTCTCGAGGAAGCAGGTTCTCCACCCCAGTAATGAAGGATAGAGTTGCCTATCAAAACAAGTTCGGGCTGGTTTGCTTTCCCATAATCCAACACCTGTTGATGCCTTGTTTCCCAGTCGTAGCTACTTGCGTCCCGTCTTTGAGTTACCGGAATCGTTGTTGAAATATTCCCCTGAGGTTCATTAAAAATAGATTTGATCTTTTTCTCATAAGCTTCTGCGTACCGCATCATTCCAAGATCATTTGGATGTGTACCATCTACCATACTTTCAATATCGTGCCCTATTTCTTCTTTAGAAAGTAAGTATAATCCTTTAACCCCTGCTTTTGTCAGCGAGTCAACTGCCAGCTTCATTACCCGATTTACATTTTCGTAATCTTTCTTTCTGCGAGGTTGCATTTCGCCATCAGTATAGCCGTCGTGCTCAACCAATAAAATCGGCGTCCCAGGTCTCTTTGTCTGGATTTGTTTCACGGCATCAACAATTTTCCTGTTCAGAACCGCATCTCCAATCCCTCCCGTCAGGTTAGGCAGACAGTCCACGACAAATAGTTTAGCATCTATCTGAGTAACAAAATCAAGCACCTCAGGCTCAAGTTTTCCGTTACCAGAGAAACCGAGATTAACCATCGACCTGTCCAATTTCCTTCCCAGGATTGATGTCCAGGCCATTCCCGGTCTTGAGGCACAAGCACCCTGAGCTATGGAAGTCCCGTATACTACAATAGGTTTTTCTCTGCCTACCGGAAGCGGTTTAAATGTAGCTTCCTTTGGAACAGTTACTTCCATCCATTTAACCGTATTGTATAGAGGAAGGTATAACCGATATTCCCTGTCGGCCACGTGCTGGTCTTTGCCAGCAATATTGGTAAACCTGTAGCTGACAGTATCGCCAAAGGAATAACTGCCTGCACACCAAAGCCACTTCCCGTCAATATTTTTTGAATACAGGTCTGCTCCGCTCACCCCCGTCGCCGGCATATGAGGCATTGACATTCCACCCGTCACCTTAAATCTAACGACAATCTCTTCAGCATTAGTCCGGAATTGCAGATACAACCCGGAACCATTCTCAGCTAAGTTCCATACCGCCTTTCTTACTGTTTTTTCAGCCGCCGCAGGCAAACGGTCATAAGCGCTTTTAAAACCGCTGGACCAACCCCTCCCCTGTATCACATTCAATGTATCTTTTGCCGGATTCCATGATTTGTATTCCTTCTGCTGCGCCGTGCCATACCCGCAGATGAATAGTGTAAGTAGGCTGAAAATAGTTAAAAATCGTCTTGTCATTATTTAAAAGTTTACAACAGCTAAACTAATTAAAATTTTTAAGACAAGTGACATTACTGATCGTCAACTCCTCCGTTTGTCCTGTGTTTGGTATGCGTCCGTATCAACTCCGGTGCTTCTGCGCTGCTCCTCCGTTGTTGCTTCGATCCCAATCGAAGCAACAACGGAGAAGATACGGAGCAATACCCTAGAAGATACAAGCACATAGCGGCCAGAAGCCTATCTCATCGGGATACAGCACATTGCAAAATAATACATAAGTTTGTTTTGTAAAAAACACTAACTTTACATTCAAGGGGATAAATGGAAATGGCTGATTACAGCATGTATACGGATCAGGAACTGGCTGCTTTTCTAAAGCAGGGTGATGAAGTTGCATACACTGAGATCTTTGCCAGATACAATTACATTCTTCATAGTCATGCAGTAAATAAACTTCGTGACAGAGAGGAAGCCAGAGACATCATCCAGGAAGTTTTTACTTACTTGTGGCAAAAAAAAGAGACGATTACTTTTACCAGCAGCCTGTCGGGATACCTCTACGGAGCGGTACGTAATGCTATACTGAACCGGGTGGTACACAAACAGGTACAGGAAAAATATTTCGACTCCATAAAAGACTTTTCCCTACAGGGTGAAGTAGTTACGGATCACCTGATCAGGGAAAAACAACTCCGGGAATTTATAGAACAGGAGATTGCATTACTTCCCCCGAAAATGCGCCAGGTTTTTGAAATGAGCCGCAAAGAGAACCTTAGCCATAAAGAAATTGCTGAAAAGCTGGATATATCTGAACAAACAGTCAGCAAGCAGGTCACCAATGCCATAAAAATCCTAAAAACAAAGCTCGGGGTTGTTGTCTATTTGTGGTTCATCATGAACCAATAAAAATTATTTTCGTTTTCTTCTACCTGTTAGGGCTTAGTTACTTTCCTTACTATTAATGAGCACAAATGGACTCAGACAATAGCATGGAAAATAAAGCATTACACGAATTACTGGATAGATATCAAAAAGGCGGAGCAAGCGCTGAAGATATCGCATTTCTGGAAAGCTGGTATCTGCAATACAATAAAGAACACCGTTTTGAGATGACTGAAGCAGAGCTTGAAGAAGACAGACAGCTCATCTGGAAGTCCATTCAGCAGGAACGTGTGGTGGAAACTCCGGTTAGGAAAGCGAAACTATGGTCTTCAGGAACATTCAGGATAGCCATTGCTGCGGCAGTAGCCATCATCTTGCTTGGTGTTTATTTCTTCAACACCACCAGTCAGCCTGCAAAAATCAAGTCAGAAAATCCGGTATTGGTCAATGATGTCAAAGCTGGAGGCAATAAGGCTTTGCTCACCCTTGCTGATGGAAGGCGTATTGTTCTTACAGATGCCGTTAACGGAGAACTTGCGAAACAAGCAGGCGTACGCATCACAAAAACAAAAGACGGACAATTGGTCTATACCGTAGAAAATACGGGCCATGAGACCAAACCAGAATACAACACAATAGAAACTCCGCGTGGAGGCCAGCATATTGTAAACTTACCGGATGGTTCCATAGTAGTGCTTAACGCTGCTTCAAGCCTTAAATTCCCCACAACTTTCTCTTCATTTCAGGAAAGGAAAGTTGAGCTGAGCGGCGAAGCCTACTTTGAAATATCCAAGGACAAAGCCCATCCATTTGTTGTCAAAACCAATGGACAGGAAGTAAAAGTACTCGGAACGCATTTCAATATTAACAGCTATGCTGATGAGGGAGTAGTAAGAACTACATTGCTGGAAGGATCAGTGCGTGTGATTTCTCTTTTGTCATCCAGAGCGAATGCGAAGGATCCAGATCCCTCGGAACTCGGGATGACAAATAGCATAATGCTGCGCCCCAATCAACAATCTATGGTAACTACCAACGGTAATATCAAAGTTCAGACTGTAGACACTGAAGATGTGGTGGCCTGGAAAAATGGCTTATTTATCTTTAATGATGAAAGCCTGGAAAGCATCATGCGTAAAGTATCGAGATGGTATGATGTAGAGGTGGTTTATCAGGACAAGCTGCCTCGTGTATCATTCCTTGGAGCACTATCTCGTTCAAAAAATTTATCCGCCTTAATCAACATACTCGAAGAATCAGGAGAAGTTCACTTTAAAATACAAGGAAGGAGGATTGTCGTGATGAAATAGACCTTTACTTTCAAAATGACAATCACAAAAAAAAGCCAGTTTTCGACAGCCATCGAAAACCGGCAAATATTGGATTGTCCTATTAAATAATGTGCAAACAAGATTCAACAAACCCAACTAAACAAATGTATGAAATTTTACTATCTATATAGGCCGAAATACGGTAGCTATATAAACAACCAATTATTGCGTATTATGAAATTAACCGTACTCATAATTACCTTATTCCTACTTCAGGTAAGTGCCGCTACCAATGCACAGACCATTACCCTGAATGAAAAAGCTGCCCCGCTGGAAAAGATCATTAAAGCGATCAGGGATCAGACGGGATATGATTTCATTGGCAATACCAAGCTAATCCGATCGGCTGACCCGGTGACCATACGTGTAAACAAAGCTTCGATCAATGAAGTGCTAAGGATATGCTTTGGCAACCAACCCCTCACCTACACCGTGGAGGAGAAGACGATCATCATAAAGAATATCGTTCCGAGCGCACAGATTGTTTCACAACGTGCATGGGCAATTGAAGGAACTGTAATTTCAGATGATGGGGAGATCCCTTTGGCAAATGCGACAATTGTGGCTGTGGGCACCGATATCAAAGCCTATACAGACCAGAATGGAAAGTTCTCCATCAATGTTCCTGAATCGGTAAAAGTATTGCGGATCAATTATGTAGGCTACGATTCCAGGGACTATAAAATAGATGCAAAAACAAAGAAAATTGTCATCAGACTCACCTTACAGAATAATTCCCTGGATGAAGTGGTAGTGCGCACAGGTATCTACAAAAGACCTGTTGAGAACTTTACAGGATCTGCAAAAACCATTACTGCAGAAGAACTAAAGAGAGTGGCACCAAACAATATCCTTGCGGCGATCAGTATCCTTGATCCTTCGTTCAGGCTTCCGGAAGACATCAACCTGGGATCTGATCCAAACAGATTACCGGATATAGAACTGAGAGGCCAGAATAATTTTCCTGACCAGAATGCATCTGCAAACTCTTCTGCAACGCTGAGAAATGTATATGGAGATAAACCCAATGCCCCTTTATTTGTACTGGATGGATTTCAGGTGACCCTGCAAAGGATCTTTGACCTGGACATGAACAGAGTAGAGCGCATTACCATCCTGAAAGATGCTGCGGCAACTTCTATTTATGGTTCAAGGGCCAGTAATGGTGTGGTGGTTATAGATACGCGTCAGCCTAAAGAAGGTTCAGTAAGAATATCATACAGAGGTGGTATTACCGTAACCGCACCTGACCTAAGCAGCTACGACCTGCTAAACGCTTCTGAAAAGCTGGCATTTGAAAAGGAAGTTGGCTTTTATAAGGATAGTGGTACATGGCCGTACCTGCAAACTGTGCGTGATGCAGAATACAATGAGCGATTGAAGGCAGTGACCAGCGGAGTAGATACCTATTGGTTATCTCAGCCTTTGCAAACCGGCTATGGAAATAACCATTCCCTTTACCTTGAAGGTGGTGACCAGGTAGTTAGGTATGCGATAAATCTGAGCAGCCAGAACGATGTGGCAGTCATGAAAGGTTCGGGACGTGACCGCACCAGCGGAGGCGTAACGCTTACTTATCGCAACTCTAAATTGCTGTTTGCAAATGACCTGAGCATCAACAATGTAAAAGGGACAAATAGCCCTTATGGCAGTTTTGGCGATTATACTAAGCTCAACCAATATTGGTCGCCATATGATGAAAACGGACAGTTTGCCAGGTTCCTGGGTGATCCAAGGAGAAACAATACCGGGGTGCTGTATGCTTATTACGGAAACCCGCTTTACAATGCAGTATTGCCAAGCAAAAATTTCAATGAGCAACTGGGCTTTACCAACAACTTCAGATTTGAATGGTCGGTATTGAACTGGCTGCGTTTTATGGGTGGTGTTGGTTACACGCACAACAATACCTCTTCAGATTATTATTTATCGGCCAGAAACACGGCTTTTGAATCACTACCTATCACCGAACGCGGAAAGTATAATAAAAGCACGGGTAAAACTGACCTGATAGATGCCAACTTCGGATTTGACATCCGCAAAACATGGAA
The DNA here is from genome assembly GCF_032678645.1 of Pedobacter frigoris. Lineage (GTDB taxonomy): Bacteria > Bacteroidota > Bacteroidia > Sphingobacteriales > Sphingobacteriaceae > Pedobacter > Pedobacter frigoris_A. The sequence continues at coordinate 376,536 of NZ_JAVTSP010000003.1, read as the reverse complement.
TAAAAACCTGGTTTTCGTGACAGGTAGCATGAATGCCAATCAGGGTAAGGAACAAACTTACAATACTTCTGTAATCGGTTTTCCGAATGAAAAAGTAGCTGAGCTCATCTTTGCCAGCAAATACGACCCGACGACAACCAGACCTTCGGGAAGCCAGGGCATCAGCCGCCTGATTAGCGGAAGGATGAATGCCAACTATGCGTACGACAATAAATACCTGCTCGATTTTTCTGTCAGTCTTGATGCCTCTTCGCAGTTCGGTAAAGACAGAAGTGTCGCGCCATTCTGGTCGGCGGGTATGGGCTGGAATATCCACAGGGAAAAATTTATGGAGGATGTGAAGTTTGTGAGCTTCCTTAAGATCCGCGGTTCTGTGGGTACTACGGGCGACCAGAACTTCCCTCCTTACATGGCCTTAAGTACTTATAACTACTATTCCGACCAGTTTTACCTGAACCAGTTGAGCGCATACCTTGTTGGGTATGGTAATTCGGCATTGGGATGGCAAAAAAGCTTAAAGCGCGGTGCCGGAGTTGATGCTACGTTATGGAACAATAGAATTAGCGTAACCGGAGATTTTTATTACAACACAACGAACGACCTGATCCTGGACATCACTACTCCTCCTTCACTAGGTTTCAGCAGCTATAAAGAAAACGCTGGTGCATTGAGAAATATCGGATGGCAGGGAAGTGTAAACGTAAACCTCATCCAAAAACCTAAAGAAAACTTTTACTGGAGAGCGGGACTATCGGCTTATGGAAATACAAATACCATTACCAAAATCTCCAACTCCCTGCGCAAGCTGAATGATGCCGCAAATACAATTGATCAGACGGTAAATGATCCAAACAGGAAAAAACCAAAGAGCTACTACCAGGAAGGTCAGTCGCTGACAGCCTTATATGTCGTAAAAAGTTTAGGTATTGATCCGGCAAACGGACAGGAGATCTTCATCGACAGAAACGGCAACTCTACTTATGTTTGGAATTCCAATGATAAGGTTGCGGTTGGCGATACCAGGGCAAGAGTTTCGGGTACCATAAGTACAGGTGTGGATTACAAAGGTTTCGGGTTCAACATTTACATGTCATACCGTTTGGGTGCCGATCTGTACAACCAGACTTTGGTAGACCGCATAGAAAATGCGGACATTACTTTTAATGTAGACCGCAGGGTATCCAGCGACAGGTGGAAAAAACCGGGAGACCAGACTTTCTTTAAAGGTATTATTGGTAGTGCGGACGGCAAGGCTGTAGTGGAAAGTACGCTGGCAACTTCAAGGTTTGTACAAAAAGAATACATGCTGGAAGCCTCCAGAGTATCCTTTACTTACCAGTTCCCGGAAAGTTTGAAATGGCTGAAACAGGCACGACTTTCCAATACTAGACTGGAGTTATATGTCGCCAATCCTTTCCAGGTCTCTACCATTAGAAGAGAGCGCGGACTGGACTATCCTTTCGCCCACAGTTTCACGTTCAACATATCTACAAGTATATTCTAATTAAAACTATAGCTTTATGAAAAAGCCTTTATATATTTTATTCATCTGCCTCCTTGCTTCGGGAATCTCTTCCTGCAAGAAATGGCTGGATGTAAAACCCGGAACCCAGGTACTGCAGGATGAAATGTTCAGTACAGAAGCCGGCTTTAACCAGGCATTGCTGGGTTCTTACCTCCAAATGGGTACAGGACTTTATGCTGACAACATGACCATGACTACAATTAGTGCCATGGGACAGAATTATCAGACCACCTCTACCGGTCATCCCCTACTGGAACATGCCAAATACAACTATGCTGCGCCGACGGTAAAAGCAAGCATTGCAACGATATGGAGCAATATGTACAAAGCCATAGGTGGTGTAAATAACATACTTACTCATGTAGATCAGGCGAAAGGGGTATTTCTTAAAAACCACTACAACCTGGTAAAAGGCGAAGCATTGGGATTGAGGGCATATATGCATTTTGATTTGCTTCGTATGTTTGGTCCTGTACCGGCAAATAACGGATCGGTAAATACAATTCCTTACATCAAGACTTTCGACAAGCAGGTGACCCCGCTGAGTACCACCACTCAGGTAATAGAACTTTGTTTAAAAGATCTGGATGAAGCAGAGCAACTGCTTTCAGTATATAAAGATATCGCTTACAACACAGGCGATGGCGTAGATGAATTCACCAATTACACGCGCAATCATTTCAACTACTGGGCTGTAAAAGCACTGAAAGCAAGAATTTACCTGTATGCAGGAAATAAAGCAAAAGCTTATCAGTATGCCAAAGAAGTAATTGGATCAGGTAAGTTCCCTTTTGTAGACCGCGCCACGTTCAACCTGAGTTCAAACCAGGACCGCACTTTCTCTACTGAACACGTATTTGCCCTGAATTTACCTTTAACAAAGGCGCTCGTTGACATACGGTTCCGTCTGGATGGGAACACTGCTTTCCAGACCCAGACCTTTTACCTGACCAGTGCGACTATGAATACGCTGTTTGAAGTGGCTACAGGAGGATCTACCGATTACCGCTACCTGTATAATATCAAAACATCCAACGGATATTCCTACAGTTCTAAGTTCTGGCAGGATGGCCTCACCAATCTGCAGCTCAGCAATCAGGTGCCTTTGATCAGGCTTTCTGAGATGTACTACATCGCTGCAGAAGCAACGCCAGACCTGAACGAGGCGCTGGAATTGCTGAATAAAATAAGGACCCAAAGGGCACTTGCGACGATTATAACCCCGCTTACGGAGATCACGCGCATGCAGGAAATTGCGAAGGAATACAATAAAGAATTTTATGCCGAGGGACAATTGTTTTTCTACTACAAACGATTGTCGGTACTTCCTGTCCCGAGATCAGCAGTAGCTATGACGGCACAGACTTATGTATTCCCATTGCCTGATAATGAAATCGAATTTGGCAACAGGTAAAATTCCCCTAATTATTAAAATCTAAATTATTTGTAGATGAAAACTATAATTAAAAGTCATAAAATCAATTGCCTGCTGTGCCTTGCCACACTGGTTATTGGCATCACATCCTGCAGTAAAGAACTGGTTTATAAAAACATGCCGGGAATTTATATTGATAAAGAAAAACTGACTGCCAGAGATAGTACAGCATATTCTTTCGCTGAAAAATCTGCGACTTTAATGCTGGATACGATTTATATTCCTGTAAAAATTTCAGGAGAGTTATCGGGTACAGACCGTATCGTACCACTGACGGCAAACGCAGCAAAAACAAACGCTACAGCAGGAACGCATTATCAGATCCTGCCAACTGTAGTTAAAGCAAATGAATTAACGGCAAGGGCGGCTGTGCTGTTGAAAAGAACGCCAGATTTAAAAACCAATCAGCTCCGGATTTTCCTGGAAATTGTACCCAATGCGGAGTTCCCGCTGATAATTGCGAATACAAAAACAAACAGCACATTCAACGGAGAAGCATCCGCCACTTACAATCCGGGTTATTTGATTAAGCTGACGGATCAGATTTTAAAGCCCGATACCTGGGACGGTTCTGGAAGCTGGTTTAAGTATTATTTCGGAGCTTACAGTGCAGTGAAATTTAAGTTCATCATCGAAGTAACCGGTAGAACGGTTTGGGGTGACAGGGCCAGATACGGAGCTGATGCCCCGACATCTGCGCAAATGCAAATCTACTACACCAAGGTGATCACAGCTTTGTACGAATACGAGAAAATAAATGGGCCGATGATAGATGAGACAGGCAATCAGGTAACCTTCCCTAAAATTTAAAACCGATGAAAACATATATAAAAGTTATATCGTACATTTTTGTCATTTGCCTGACGCTTTCCAGCTGCACCAAAGACAAAGGAAATTACGATTTGAAACCTATCAATGAAATTATAGTTGATCCGCTAAATGACGGCAAAGAAATCGAGATTCTAAGCGGTGATGTGTTAAAACTCACACCAGCGGTGAAGCAGGAGAATGTAACGAACGGAACATTCAAATACCGCTGGTACATGTATGGAGACAATTACACACCGGCAATTGAACTTTCAGACAAAAAAGACCTGGATATAAAAATCACTGCACCGATAGGTGGATACACACTGATGTATGTCGTGACTGATGCCGCAACAGGCATCACATCCACACAGCAGCGCCACATGACCATTACCTCTAAATACTCAAGCGGTTTGCTTGTACTGGATGAAAAAGCTGCTGGTGGAGACATTAGCCATATTTCATTGAACGGAGAGATCTTTAAAAACCTATACAGCGAAGCCAATGGTGGCAGTCACATCACTACGCCGGCAAGTAAACTGGTTGGATTTTTCTATAAGCGCGGACTGGACATACAGAAACCTGTTTCTATTTTTATTTCCTCGCCGGGAAAAAGCACAGTAGAATTAGATCCTGAAACCTACAAAGAAATCGGGCCTTTCTCCAATTTGCTGGCAACACCTCCACAGGGTGCTGTACAACTTTCAGACATTACTGGGATGTCAAGCGGCGATCCGGTTTATGCGATCGTAAACGGCAAACTTCAGTTTAGTACCGGGGGAACTTCAACTCCCTTGTTCCAGGGTGCATTGCTTGGCGATTATGAACTGGCACCTTACATCATCACCACCACAAACGGGGGCAGACAAAACATCCCTTCGCAGACCTATCTGATTACATACGATCAGAAAAACGGACGTTTTCTATGGTTCGCTGGTTTTAATGTCGGCTCATTCAACACCTACAGTACCGATATGACAAACCAGGGTGCATTTGACCCGAACAATATCAAAAAACAGTGTGTATATGGATATTATTCCAACCAATATGCCTACTACAACTGGATGATGAAAGACGCTGCCGGCAAAATGTATTTCTACCAGATGTTCCCGATATCTACACAGAAAGCCGCAACACTTTACCAGGAAATCAAATCTGCTCCGGAGATGAATCAGGCAACCATCTTTGCCGGTTCGACGAAACTTCCGCAGATCTATTATGTGGCGGACAACCGCGTATACCTTTACGATTACACTGCTGACGTTTCCAGGCTGGTCTACACATTTGCTGCAGGCGAACAAATTACAGATGTGAAATTTGCTGTAGGCCGTGTGCCCGCCTATGAGACCGAATACAGGGTACAGCGCACACTGGACAAAATCTATATCGCAACCTATAACGGAACGGAAGGAAAAATCAAGGAATTCGATGTTGCCCCTACAGGCGATCTGGGCAGTCCGGTAAAAACTTACGGCGGCTTCGGAAAAATAACAAGTATGTTCTACAAAGAAAAAAGATAACCTATGAAAATCAGAAATATGCTCTCTATTGCACTTGTGCTTGCTCCATTATTGGGAGCAGCACAGGCTGGCAATCCTTTTACACTAACCGGAAAGGTTGCGGATTACCAGCGTGTGGTAGACAATACCATCTACCTGAAATTTAAACAAAATGGCAAAGAGATTAAAGACAGTACTAAATTGGTAAATGGCACTTACACATTTAAAGGCCAGATCTCCTACCCTGTTAAAGCCATCATTCAACTGAAAGTTGCGGATAGCGTAGAAAAATATCATGCGAGCACGCGCATTCTTAAGGATTATGCGCACGAATTCTATATCGATAAAGGAAAGCTTATTGCCAGTGCACCTGAGAAACTAAACAGCACGGTTGTTAAGGGCTCTAAAGCGGATGATGACAGACAGGAACTGTCCGCGAAACTGGCACCATACTATGCGACTAGCAATAAGATCTATAAAGAAGAGGGTTCTCCTGCATATAAGAACAAGGATAGCGTGGCAATAGCAAATTATACTAAAAAGAGCTATAAAATTCAGGACCATATAGATTCTGTTAAAAAAGCATACCTGTTTAGTCACGTGCAGTCTGGAACGGTAATGGAATTGCTTCAGGAATATACCCGTACGATATTGGAACCAACTGAAATAGAACCGTTTTTCAGCAAGGTGCAGCCGGCTATCAAGGCTTCCACAGAAGGTCAGGCTTATGCGAAACGCATTGAGCAATCTAAGGCAACAGCCCTGGGTGCTGCAGCACCGGATTTTACATTGAAAGACAAGAATGGCAAAGAAATCAGTCTTTCTTCTATGAAAGGTAAATTGATCCTCCTCGACTTCTGGGGAAGCTGGTGTGGTCCATGCAGGGCTACACATCCACATCTGAAAAAACTCTATGCGGAATATAAGTCCAAAGGGTTCGAGATTTTCGGTGTTTCCAATGAGCTGAGCAATAACCAGGATGAAAATTACAAAAAGTGGGTTACGGCAATGGATGAGGACAAAATGGAATGGGTAAATGTGCTGAACGATAAGAGCAAAGGCGACAAAGCAGATGGTGTACTGAGCAAGTATAGCGTATCTGCATTTCCTACGAAAGTTTTGATCGACAAAGATGGCCGCATCATTAAGCGCCTTGTGGGCAGCGGACTGAAAAGCCAGGAAGAGCTTGATAAATTATTGGAAGCTAAACTTCAATAGTGTTTAGTTAAACAGGCTCCTGAAAATTTCAGGAGCCTGTTTATAATTTCTGCTAAACCACATTCAGTTTCAGATGTTTACCTAATCCATCATGAATAATACGCATTAATGTAGATAACCGTATGTCACTCGCATCATTTTCAATACGTGATATATATGTCTTGGTAGTCCCACATTTCTCTGCAAGCTGTCCCTGAGTAAGTCCCTGGGCTTTCCGAAGTTCCTGGATCATCACACCCAATTTAAACGTTTCGAACTCTTCCTCATAGTTTTCTCTCTCTAAAGTTCCTTTAACTCCATATTGCTCGTCCAGGTGCGATGTAAACGATTTTAGATTCTCATTTTGTGTTTTCATCAAAATATCTCTTTTTTAATGCTTCTGCTAATTCCAATTCCTTTCTCGGTGTCTTTTGTGTTTTCTTTTGAAAACCATTTATAAGAATTATTACCCTCCCTTTATCAAAGAAACTAAAGACCCTATAAATATTCGAACCCACTTCAACCCGAATTTCATAAAGTCCATTTGATCCCGCTAAATGTTTAAAATATTTTTCCGGAATCTGATCCAGACTCGCAATCAACTGCAATGTCCAGTTAAACTTCTTTTGAACCTCAGGCTTTAGTCTATTAAAAAAGTTCAAATAGTAATTCTTATAATAATATATATTTCTTATAAATTCTCTTCCCACAACAAAGTTATCTAATTAGTGAACACAAAACAAATCTACTTTGCCAAGTTCATTCAGAAATTTCGAAAAAGCCAAATGCGATATAATTTTTTCTCCCCAGAAAAGAGATGTAATCCTAACAGACATATACAATGACTCCTCAACTTACCAGCTTCGTAACAGATTAAGGCCTGCTTCGGGATTGCTTCGGAAAAGGGTACCTGTTTTCCGAAGCAATCTCCTATCAGTTACGGATCAGTCTACTACCAGTCGAGTAGTTAGCCCTACCTATTTAAACCTGATCCGCTTCTTTCAACTCTCCATCTTTATTTTCTTTATTTGTTTCTACCAATTCAATAAGAACGGGATTATCTTCTCTTTTTCTTGACGCAGGCATAACTATGCCCCCGCTCAAGCCAACTCCAAATGAAGCTAACAGTATAAGCACTGACAGGCACAATATCCTGAAAGCCTTTTTTAAACTTTGCATTTTTTTTAATGATTAATTAACGACGAAACAGGTGCCTGAAAAGGCCCCCGGTGATTAATACGCTGAAACAGGTCTGGTATAGACCATGGAGTAAATCAGCTTATCGACGGCTCCACTTGCGAGGCAGGAGACTTCAGGAAATGATAATTGTCCAGCAGGCTGGCTTTGATGATTTCAAATTGCTGGGTTTGCCAGCTGAATTTGACCATGACTATACGATTGTAAAATAGCAAAGCACCTTTCTGATGTTCTTGCACCGCAGCACAAGCAATTATCGATGCTTTAGGTAAATTATCATAAAATGTCTTAGCCGATGAAACTGTTTGCTTACTACCAGGCCACAGCAATTCCGTGCCGGTCTTCTGCAGTTGAAAAGACGTCAGTCCAGCAGACCCATAAACACTGAAAAGGGACAGTGCTAAAAAGAAGACTATTAAACTTTTACGTTTCTGTTTCATCATGCTAAAGATACAAGTATTTTTTTCAATGAAACAGGAAGATCCGAAAGTGCAGTTTTGGTACTTCCTGAGCTCCTTATCAGTTCCTCAGAAAAACTTTACAAAAAAACCATAAAAAACAGCGCCTCTGTTTATGGCTTGGCTGATATATTTGTTCAGGTTTTTTAATTCAGAAAAAATGAAAGCAATAGGATTCAGAACATCACTACCCATAACAGCAGCAGACAGTCTAATCGAATTTGAGGCGGAGAAGCCTAGTCCGTCAGGCAGAGACTTGTTGGTAAAAATAGCGGCGATATCTGTAAACCCCGTTGATTTCAAGATACGGCAAAACAGTGCCAAAGATGTTTCTTTAGAGACACCAAAGATCATTGGATGGGATGCTGTAGGCATCGTAGAAGCTGTTGGTGAAGAAGTAAGCCTGTTTAAGGTTGGTGATGAGGTATATTACGCCGGTGACATTACACGGGATGGATGTAATGCCGAATACCAGTTGATAGACGAGCGCATCACCGGTAAAAAACCAAAATCGCTGAGCGTGGAAGCGGCGGCTGCGATTCCTCTTACAGCACTTACAGCCTGGGAAATCTTGTTTGACCGCATGCGCATCAATGAAAAAGATAAAGGCAAAACTGTTTTAATTATTGGTGGCGCCGGTGGCATGGGCTCTATTGCTATTCAAATTGCGAAAAAGGTAGCAGGCCTTAAAGTAATTGCAACTGCATCACGACCTGAAACTGTGGCCTGGTGCGAGCAACAAGGCGCTGATCATGTGGTAAACCATAAAGAACTGATCAATGAGGTACGCGCAGCAGGTTTTCAGTATGTAGATTTTATCCTGGATTTTGTGGACACCGGACTGTACTGGGATACCATGGCTGAACTTATAAAACCACAAGGTCGTATCGCTTCTATTACGGGCGCCTCCAATCCGGTCGCCATCAACAAACTAAAAAGCAAAAGTGTGAGCTTCTCCTGGGAATTTATGTACACCAGGTCTACTTACCAGACTGATGACATGATTGAACAGCACAATATATTAAATAACGTAGCTGATCTTCTGGACGAGGGTGTGTTGAAAACAACGCTAAAACAAACGTTGGATGGTTTAACGGCGGAGAATCTGAAAAAGGCCCATCAGCAGCTGGAAGCCGGGTCAACCATAGGGAAGATTGTAATTAAATACTAGATAGCGATTAAAGGTTTTCAGCGAAACTTACAATAGTTGCTGCCTATATTGCCTGGGTGTGATCCCCATCATCAGTTTAAAGAATTTGTTGAAATTGGAGATGGTATAAAACCCACATTCAAGGGCCACATTGCCAATCAGCATGTCCTTATTGGCAATTAACTTACAAGCCTGGGCAATTTTAACTTCATTGACAAATTCAATAAAAGTCTTTTGAGTCCGCTCTTTGAAGAACCTGCAAAAAGCCTGTTTATTCATGCCAATCAGATTGGATACGGTCTCCAAATTCATTTCTTTTGAAAAATTGTCGAACACATACTTAAATACCTTATCCATTCTGTCGCGGTCCTTTAATTTGTAATTGTTGACATATCCGGAAGTAGCCAGGAATTCATATTCACTGGTTTTTGACAGCATCTTTAAAATATTGATCAGGAGGACCATCCTGGAGAAATCATCCTTTTCTTCCGTAATCTTATAAACCAGATCTATTAGATCCGTTTTGGTATTTCCATAAAACTTGATACCCCTACGTGCCTTTACAACGATCTCTTCAAATTTCTTGAAATCGCCAAATTGCGTCAGCAGATCATTCAGCCTTTGAGGGTTAAAAAACACAGAGATGGACCTGGCGTTTACCTCTGCAATATCTTTAGTCAGCAGTCCTTTTTCATTATGCCAGACATGCGGGATGTTGGGTCCTAAAAATATAAGTTCGCCGCTTTCAAAATGTTCTACGCTATCCCCTACGATCCGCTTCCCTTCACTTTCTATAACGTAAACGAGCTGGCATTCTTCATGAAAATGAAAATCAGTTGAAAAGAAAGGTCTGTTGATAGTCTTTGTTGTGTAGATCTTATTCTCATATTCCTCTAAAATACTTGTTCTGATTGCTTTCATTACATCGCTTACAATTAAGATTATTACTCTACTCTCCCATAATATTGCTATTGATAAAAGAATTATGCTAATATAAAGTAAATACTGGTGAATATACCCTTAGTAATACCATCCAATGTAGATGACCTTTAGCTTTCCTAAACCATTTATAAACACACACAAATGAAAAAAATAATCGTCTTAATTTTACTCATTGCCTCCATTGGCCGGGTTACGGCTCAGGTTTCGGCTGAGTACAATCTTTCTTTTCCTTCGCTGGCTTCAAAATGGGACGAAGCTATGCCGTTGGGCAATGGAATGCTTGGTGCATTGGTATGGCAAAAGAAAGGCAATTTGCGGCTTTCACTGGACAGGGCCGACCTATGGGATGAACGCAATGCATTGCCTGATCTGACTCAATTTAATTTTAAATGGGTAGAACAGCAGAAACTTCAGAAAAATTATGGTATCGTGCAGCGGACATTAGATCAGCCTTATGACCGGGAAACCTACCCTACCAAGCTGCCTGCAGGCGCCATGGAATTCAATATTGCTTCTTTTGGTAAGGTCACCTCCAACGTTCTGGATATAAAAACAGCCATCAACACTGTGAAATTTGAAGATGGCACCTTGTTTAAGTGCTATATTCATGCAAAGCAGAACCAGGGTATATTCAGTTTTGAAAATTTGAAAAACTCATCAGTAATACCGGAGTTGATTGTACATAACTATGCGGGAAGTGAAAATGTAGCTGGCGACAATAGCCATGCTGGCGGAGGCTTACAAAAGCTGGGCTATGCCAGGGGAACGGTTACTAAAGATTCAAATGTTATCCGATATAAACAGCCGACTTTCAATGGTCATTATTACGAGATCATGATCAAATGGACAAAAACAGGAAATAAAATTTCTGGTATCTGGACCGTCAGCAATGATCAGCCGGCAACTTTGCCTGTTGTTTCTGCCGCACAGGAAAGTATTCTGCTAAAAAGTCACGTAAACTGGTGGGCTAATTTTTGGAAGCAATCTGCTGTGTCTGTACCTGATCAAATCATTCAGAAACAGTATTATCTGGAACAGTACAAGTTGGGTTCTGTGGCCCGTAAGGGAGCTCCTGCCATCACATTACAGGCAGTCTGGACAGCAGATAACGGCAGTCTGCCACCCTGGAAAGGAGATTTTCACAACGATTTAAATACGCAGTTGAGTTACTGGCCAACATATACTTCAAACCACCTTGCGGAAGGAGAAACTTTTACCGACTGGCTTTGGAAAATCAAAAGCGAAAGCAAGAAATACACTAAAAGTTATTTTGGAGTAGAAGGTTTGAACGTACCTGGCGTAGTTACAGTAAGCGGCCATCCTATGGGGGGCTGGATTCAATACGCTATGTCTCCTACTGTTAATGCATGGTGTGCACAGCATTTTTACTGGCAATGGAAATACAGCATGGATAAAAAATTCCTGGATGAAAGGGCTTATCCTTACATTACACAAAGTGCTTTGTTTTTGGAGAACATCACCAGGATGGAAAAAGGAGTTCGTAAATTACCTTTAAGCTCCAGTCCGGAATATAACGACAACAGCATCAATGCCTGGTTTTTAGACTGGAGTAATTTTGATCTGGGTCTGGCAAAGTTCCTTTTCAAAGCAGCAGCAGAAGTCAGTTTGGCCAAGGGCCTGAAAACAGAGCAGCAACACTGGTTGGGGTTATACAAACAACTACCCGAACTGGAAAGCAATGGGGCTGGATTAACCATTGCTCCTGGTCAGGATTTAAATGACTCCCACCGACACATGTCGCAATATATGGCCATTTATCCTCTTGCTATACTTGACGTGAATAAATCCGAAGACAAGGTTGTGATAGATAATTCCTTTAAACGACTTGAAGAAAAAGGAACAAGGGCCTGGTGCGGGTATTCTTTCAGCTGGATGGCTTCCTTATATGCACGTGCTTATGAGGCTGACAAAGCTGTAAAACAATTGCAGATCTTTGCATCGAATTTTTGCTCGCCAAACAGCTTCCACCTAAATGGGGATCAGAAAGGCGGACAGTATTCAGGCTTTACTTACAGACCATTTACCTTGGAAGGGAACTTTGCTTTTGCTCAGGGTGTGAATGAGTTGCTTTTACAAAGCAGAGCTGATTATGTACAGGTTTTTCCTGCCGTACCGGAGAGCTGGAAAGATGTTTCATTCAGTAACCTGCGTACTGAAGGCGCATTTTTGATCAGTGCATCTAAAACAAACGGAACACCTCAAAAAGTTAAAGTTACTTCAGAACAAGGCGGCAAACTCAACATCAGGTTGCCATTTAAAAATCTGATTGCTAAAAATCAGAAAGGAGTTACTATCAAGGCTTCTACTGTTAATGGAGTTACTTCACTTAATATGAAAAAAGGTGAGACTGTTGATTTCGTAAATGGGGCTAAATAATAGTTAAGGTTATTTGATTATGCGTATCGTCATCCTGAAATAAACTCAGGATGACGATCGCTTTAGCAGAACGATGGTGAACGTATCCTAAAAAACCTTTAAACCGGTATTCAGCACCAGGATATATCCAATGATAAATACCACAAAAAATGAGAGGGAAAGGGAGAAATAACGGGTTATTTTCAAACTTCCCTTTTTAAACGGCAGCAGGAACAGCAGGTTAAAAATTTCTGCAAGTAGCGCACAAACAAAATTGAGGCTAACCAAAACGCAGGTAAAAGCAATTGCAAAAACAGCTGGCTGGATCACAATGCCAGAAATAAGTCCGTAAATTCCCCCTGCAACTGCAGTAAGCGGCCATACAATCGCCGCATATTTAAATCCGCTTGTCAGATTCGTCTTAAAGTATGCCCAAAGACGAATCTTTTCTTTCACCTCTTTTTCTTTCTTAGGTACATTCGTTAAACCTTCCTTTGGTTTAGCGTTCTTCTCTCGTTGCTTTTTAAAACGTGGCCACCAGATGATAAAACCTGTTATGAACAAAAAGAGAGGGATTAACCCGCCAATCAGGGCTAAAATTTGTGTGGGTAAGCCCCCAAAGCTGCCATAATGGATTGGCGTAAGCCAGCTCAGGTAGGCATCTCCTACGTTAGGAAAATCTCTGCGGCTGTTCAACAGGATCTTACCTGTATATTGATCTACTGAAATCATCTCACGCTTACCTTCCCTGGGGAGATTTCCTGAAACCATATCAAAGCGGTATACACCAAATTTATCTGCAGGAAGTGCCAATCCTCCGATTCGTGCGTCAGGCATCTGTTGACTTACCCTTTCTATAATTTCTTTCATGGGCATTTGTACCACATTTTTCTGGTAAGCCGATTTAGCGCCAAATACCTGCTGCAGACCAGCAGGATTTTTGCCGCTAAAGACAAATAATAGCGGGATGACCAGCGTTGAGAAGGTGATACAGAAGCCCGTAAGGCTTAGCATAAAAACTACAGGGGAGGAATAAAATCCCAGCACATTGTGCCAATCATAGTTCTGTCTTTTGAATTTGCCATTAAACTTTACGGTAAGTACAGATTTTAGCTGTTTCCATTTCTTAGGCAACCAAAGGCGCACACCCGAAATGGTCAGGATCATCAAACATAATGAGGCAAATCCTACAATGTAGCGGCCAGCCGCAGGGATCAGCAAAGTTCGGTGCAGGTCCATCACCACACGGATAAATGAACTGGAGATGATTCTTTTTCCGCTCAGCTTGCCATTATAGGGATTGATAAAATACTGCTCTTCCGTTTTAAAATTGAAAATACTATAGGCTTCAGCAGGGCTATCCCCTTTACCGGCCATCATATAGTCAAATTTTAGTCTGGGATAGTTTTTCTTAACCAGGGGAACAAGCTCATCAAAAGAAAGTTTCTTCTGCTGCGCCATCACCTCAAACAGCTCTTTATTTAGCGCTCTGTCTATCTCGTCCTGAAAAACCAGGATGCTTCCGGTTACGCCAACAAAAGCCAGAATAGCGCCAGCTATAATGCCCAGGTAGGTGTGCCATTTGCCAAACCAGCGCTTCTGATGTTTCGCCCACTTCCAGGCTCTTTTCAATTTTAGTGACATATGTATTTAATGAAAAAAGCATCAGGACAAAATGCCCTGATGCCGGAGTGTTTATTTAGACGAGTTAATTAGACTTCAATTGATCTCCACTTCCTGATATCCAACACCAAAAGTATATTGGCGACCGCAACGAAACTAAGCAAACCAACTTGTGAGAGATCACTGGCTTCCTTATAAATAGTTTCTCCTACATGCACCAGATTTAGCAAAAGCAGGATGATAGCCCACATGAACAGGAATAATCGATATCCTTTACTACTTAGGTATATGGTAAGCAAGACCCGCAGCATGCTGAACCAGATAAAAGCAATTCTAAATTGAAGATTCATGTTTTCTATGATTAAAATTTGAAACCTGCGCCTATAATAAAGTTGCGTGGCATTTGTGAGTTGAACGTAGAATAACCTGTCCAGTATTTTTCATTTCCGATATTATTCGCTGAGAACGTAATCCTGAATTTATTCACATCATAGAAGAGCGATGAATTGACTACGGTATAAGCAGGTGCATAAATTTTTCCAGCAGCGACTGAATTGATCAGGTAGTTTTTACCGGCGTAATTTCCCCCAACGCTAATACCTAATCCTTCAACCAATCCAAAGGGAACACGGTAGCTCAGGTATAAATTAGCGGCATGTACAGGTCCTGCTGTAGTTGGTCTCAAGCCATTTAAACCACCACTTGTTCCATCAGCATCTATTTTTTCATATTTACTTTCATTGTAAGCATATCCAAATATGATATTCAATCCATTAACGGGGTTAGCCATCAATTCAGCTTCAAAACCTTTGCTTACCTGAGTACCATCCTGGATGCTCATATTTGCCGCACCATATGGACGGACAATGTCCTTAACAGTAATGTCATAATAGCTTAGGGTAGCCGCCAGCTTGCCGCTGAAAGCATCCAGTTTTACACCACCTTCAATTTGATTAGCTTGTTCCGGTTTAAAAGTCTTCCCTTCAAAATCTACTCCCGTTTTATTGGTAAAGCCATTCTGATAGTTTCCAAATAATGATACCTGGTCTTTTACGATCTGGTATACCAAACCAAATTTAGGGGAATAAGCAGTCTGCGCATAACCCGGACTCGTGGTATTCGTGATCGCACTGTAGATACCTTTGTTAAAGAAACGATCTATTCTCACACCAGCCAGGGCAATCAATTCATCTGTAATATTCAATGCATCAAATACAAAAGCGCTGTAAGTATTTGTGTTGGACTTAGGCTCATAAGGTGAAGATGGCTTGGTGCCATAAAGTGTCGACACCTTGTCTTCCGTAAAGTTATTATAACCAGGTGCAGGACCAAAAGCAGGAACAATGTCAAAGAAGTCAGTTGTTGGTGTAGCCCCAAAGTTGTTTACAAAACGCTCATAGGAGATGTTACTCTTATATTTGAAATAATCAAGACCTACGGTCAGCCTGTTCCTCATCGAGCCAATTTTGAAATCACCCTGTAGCAAAGGCTGGACTTCTATCGCATTATCACTTCCATTCGGAGACCAAACCATTCTCGCCAGGTTATTCGCTCCCGGAGTAGCGATGCCCAATGCCGCATTTGGCAACAAATAGAAATAAGGTGTTCTGCCATCCGAGAAGCTATTGCTTACAGAAACATTTGTCTGTAATTTCCATTCATCATTGATTTGGTAATTCATTCCGCCATATACATTCACGTTTTGTGAGGTATTGTATAAGCTATTGCTGATGAATGCCTTTTTGTAATCGATATTGATTTTATCAATCCTGTCCGTACCCAGATTTGCTACCGTATTCCCATAGAAAAACACACCCATGAAATCATTTGCTTTCCCGGCCAAAATCTCTGCGTCGACATTTAAGGTCAGTTTATCACTGGCTCTGTAACTTATACTTGGTGCGAAAACAAAAGTTTTACTAAACCCTGCATCACGGAAAGAACTTTGTGTAGTGTAAGCAGTATTGATTCTCAGCAAAACAGTTTTATCGGCATTTAGAGGTGTATTTACATCCGCCGACAGACGGTTTAGGCCGTAACTTCCAGCACTGTAATCTACGCGGCCGCCAACACTGTCATAAGGAGTTTTCATTACCCTGTTGATCAAACCACCATAAGAAGTAATCGCATTGCCAAATAGTGTCCCAGAAGGGCCTTTAAGAACTTCAATACGCTCTATATTTGCAGCGTCAATAGTGGAGGCTACATTTCCGGAAATGCCATTACGTGCCTTTACATTGGTAACGAATCCTCTTAAATTGTAGATAGCTCCTCCTATTCCCGCTCTTCCTACTGCTTCCCACATTTTTTGAATTCCAGGCGCATTTTTCAAAGCATCATCTACTTTAAATATCTGCTGTTCTGCGAGCAGGTTCCCGGAAATGACAGATATATTCTGTGGGTTTTCCAAATGACCGAGCGGCATTTTTGCTGAAGCATCTGTTTTCTTCACCACAAACTTATTGGTATGTCCTGCCCTGATATTTACCACATCAAGTTCTGCGGAATTGTAACTGATGCTGAAATTGGCTGTTACAGTTTCACCTGTTTTTACAGTGACAGATTCCTCTTGCTGAGAAGCGCCTACTGCTGTGGCTCTGAGGGTATAACTGCCCTGTTTTACATTATTGATTTTATATTCCCCTTTGTTATTGGTTATCGCTCCCTGATTGGTACCGGATAATACGATGGAGATAAAAGCGGCAGGATTGCCATCCGAAGTTAATACTTTCCCTTTGATAGTCCCATTTTGCTGAGCATAAGCAAAAGTACTTGTCAATAAGCAGAGCAGCATTAATAATTGAGTTTGTAGAGTTCTTTTCATCTGTTATTTAGATTAATTCTAATTTGATGCAAAAGAATGTATTAATTCTGATACCAACAAATTATTTTGAATTATTCTAAATAATACTTTTCAGACTGATAGACGGTGCATAATCCATTTTCTGCGTGTAAACCAACAGTGTCGTAAAAAATCATCCAAATAATTTATACTTTTAGTAACTGTAAACCATATACATCAATATCTCAAATTCAGTGACTAAATGAACCTAATAAAAAAGACTTCAGTTCTTCTGCTCTTATCTCTAATTTGTTCCAGCTTTAGTTATGCCCAGAAAAAACCAAACATCATCCTGGTATTGACAGATGACATGGGCTATAGCGACATTTCCTGTTTTGGCAATCCGCTGATCAGAACTGAATTTTTAGATAGAATGGCACATGCAGGGGTTATGGGAACAAATTTCGTGACTACCTCTCCTACCTGCTCCCCCTCAAGAGTGTCCTTACTGACAGGCAGGTACTGCAGTCGCTCTAATTTAAATTATGTACTCAGTCCCGGCGATAAAACAGCAATTCCCAATGAAGAGGTAACCATTGCTGAGATGCTTAAAACCAATGGCTATTCAACTGCCTGTGTGGGCAAATGGCACATCGGTGATTACGGAACCGGCTTGCCAAATAAACAGGGTTTTGATTCTTTTTACGGCATGTTGTATAGTCATGACTATAGGTTCCCCTATGTCAAAACAGATACGGTAATTAAGATCTTCAGAAATACCAAACCTGAAATTTATCAGCCAAATGACAGTATTTTAAATACAAACTATACGCATGAATCCATTGAGTTCATCAAAAAATCAGCTAAAGCAAAACAACCATTTTTCCTATATCTTGCACACAACATGCCGCATTTGCCTATAGCTTTTGCTGCAAAAAAGAGTAGAAGCACTACCTCTGCGGGGGGCGAACTGGGAGACGTGATTGAAGACCTGGATAAAGGATTGGCTAAAGTATGGGAAGCCGTTGTTAAAGCCGGCGAAGAAAATAACACCATATTTATATTTACCAGTGATAATGGTCCCTGGACCAATGCGCCAAAACGCATGTATGAAGATGGCTTTACAAGACCTTATCATGTGGGATCAGCAGGGATATTCAGGGGTTCAAAAGCTGTTTCATACGAAGGTGGGCACCGCGTCCCGTTCATCATTTACTGGAAAGGCCACACCTTAAAAAACAAAGTAATTACATCGCCTCTGGCCAATATAGACATCTTGCCTACGCTTGCAGACTGGACAAAGACCAGCTTACCTGACAGGGTGCTGGATGGGGAATCCATGACGGGCTGGCTGACCAATAACGACTATCGTAAACCGCACAAACCTATATATTATTATAACTATGTTTTGGAGGGTGTTAAAGACGGGGACTGGAAGCTACGGGTAACTAAAAAAGATAAAGAATCCCTCTATGAACTTTTCAATGTATCATGGGATCCTTCAGAACGTGTCAATCTATTCGACGATGCAAAATTTGAACAGCAGAAAAGTCATTTACTGGATCTATTTAAAGCTTACCCTGGAAATGCGGGTTGATCTTATGAAAAAAGCGCTAAAGATTGGTATGGCTTGTCTGGCCATATCTGTTTACATTTCGACCGCCCGGGGGCAGGTTAAACCCCTTCAATTTGGAACAGAAAGGACGCTGAATGAAATTTCTCAAAAATCGAAGGGTAAGGCCATTAACTGGATCAATGTAAATACAGATCCGGATACCTGGAAAAGAAGCAAAGATCTATTGATCTGTTCAGGTAAGCCGATTGGCGTGATGCGCTCAGAAAAAATGTATGAGAATTTCATCTTACAGGTCGAGTGGAAACATATGGAAGCCGGCGGCAATTCTGGGGTCTTTGTATGGAGTGATGCCAAACCAGGAGAGAAAAACCGTCTGCCAGGCGGCGTAGAAGTGCAGATGCTCGAGCTGGATTGGGTAAACCAAAATATTACCAATGGTGTAACACCTCCTATAGCCTATGTCCACGGAGAACTTTTCGGAGTTGGAGGGGTAACCACTATTCCGGACAACCCCAGAGGCGAAAGAAGTAAATCGGTAGAAAACCGATGCAAGGGAAAAGGGGAATGGAACTATTATGAGGTGATTTGTGTGGATGGAACCATCAAGTTATCAGTAAATGGAAAATTTGTAAATGGCATCAGTAAGTCTAGCGTAAAAAAAGGTTATCTATGCCTGGAATCTGAAGGAGCAGAGATTCACTTTAGAAACTTCAGAATCACTGAACTTTAACTAAAGTGAATCCCAGTACTTAATTCAAAAACACCTCATCAATAAAAATCCATGCAGGCTCACCCTTACCCGGATGCCATTTCGGTAGTTTCTTCAGGTTTTTGGCGACAATCTTTAAGCAGCTAATCTTTTGCGGACTAAACTTTGTTTCTACATTCAGCAGGGCTTTCTCATCCGCAGGCAGTGGCGGTCTGCTTCTCGTTTTACCCAATAATACCAACTTGTTTTTATCAGGGCCTCCCCAAATTTCAACTTCTTCCGGAGGAAGTACATAAACCGGCAATTGCTGCATGACGTTTAAGCTTACTGCGCTAATATTTACAGGCTGGTTAAAAAACATTAATGCCTCCATATTGTGCTCACGGAAACCAATCCAGCTTCCTGCATTGATGTCATAAGTTCCCATTTGACTGTCGGTCAATGCTTCCGGGCCACTTGCCCTGTACTTCTCGTTGGCCGAGGTTAAAAAGACAATGCTATCAGGCTTAAAAGTACTTCTGTAAAAAGTAAAGCTGACAGCATCACTACCAAACCAGCCCTTCTTATAAGCTTTTGCTTTTATTGTAGTATTTTGTGTGATGACTACCCCTTTTTTATAAAGCAAAGATTTAATACTGTCGGGTTCAGAACCATCTGTAGTATACCTGATCTGGACTCCATTAATTGCATGTTTGATATCCAGATTTATAGATTTACTAAAAACAGATTTTTCATTGCCTATCCGGGGTAGGTTTAATTTAGCCGGACTCTTACCATCATCTTTAAAACCTTTTATAACCTCCAGGTTGCCATTTAGTTTTTGCAATTGTTCTATTTCAGCCGGTGTTATCTGTGTATTCCAAAGCGCCAGTTGTTTAAGTTCAGGCATAGTTGCAATTTGTTTGACAGCAGCATAGTTCACCGATGTACCCGAAAGAGATAGTCCACTTAAATGTTTGAGTGGTTTAAGCTCTTTCAGCCCTTCTCCATTCAATGCTGTAAAATTCAGATTCAGTTTACGCAAGTTTGTAAACTGGCCGATGATCTTCAAGTCGGCATCTTTTACCGGCAATCCGTTCAGGTTTAAAGAAATGATTTGCTGCTTCACTGAAGTCAGTTCTTTCAGCATTTCAGGTTTATACAAGTCCTTATTATAAATATTTACGGCTAATGCCGGAGATTCCTTCGCAATTGGATACACTACGCGGTAATTGTTGTTCAATTTGCTGACAGCCTGTTCATCAGCCATGGCGAAATCAAATTTCTCCTCCGCAGATTGTTCGGGGGCTAAAAATGCAGTGGCGAGCACTCTTAAAGAATCGCCTTGTGCAAGCTCGGTTACTTTACCTTTCAGCTTAGCATTTCCTTTAACCCAAAGCTTAAGGATGGCCACTTCTTCAGCAGTTAACTGCGGTTTTCCTTTTGGCGGCATGTGTTTCTTTTCATCCTCTGGCAAGTGTATGCGTTCCAACAACAGACTAATTTCCGGTTTGCCCGGCACGAACAGCTTTCCGCTTTTCCCTCCTTTAAACAGCCCTGCGGAATCCGTCATGATCAGGCTTCCTTTTGCCTTTTCCAGATTATGACAGTTCAGGCATTTCTGGGTAAATATGGGCATCACCACATCCTTAAAAACCAGGGCTTGTTCTACAGGAACTTTTACAGTCTCCTCGGCAGAAGTTACAGGTCCGAGTACAAAGTTTTCTCCGTGTGTCAATGTAGCCCCAAAATGACCGGTGGCCAACAGGCACGATACGATCACAATCGCACCCACCCTGGATACCCCAAGTTTGTACCAGGAAAAATCCCGGCACCAGTAGATCAATGAAGCAATAAATACAATACTAACGCCCGTCCACTTGTGCCATTGCAATACAGATCCTGTATATCCTTCTTCCTTCGAAAGAAACAAACCCATGATTACCGTTACGGCTGAGAAAAGCGCACCAACCAGCAATAACCAGGAAACAAAGTTCTGGTAAAACCGTTCTGTTGCATAATTTTCCTTAAAGCGGAAAAACTCCAGCAACATGGCCAGCATCAGTATCACAATAGGAAAATGCAATACCATAGGATGCAGTCTTCCTATAGGTTGCAGCCAATAGGGAACGATGATCTCCTTCCCAAATAACAACATAAACAGGATAAAGACATTTGCAGCAAAAAGTAAATTCCCGGCAAAACCTTTAAGGGTAAATTTCATAAACTTCAATTATACGCGGGTAAATTTATAGGGATAAACTTTACCTGACGCCCATTGCGCAACATATAGATTTTCATCGTCGTCTATACACACATCGTGCGGATTCAGCAAAATCTTTTCGGCCTGTGCCATAGGTTGCAGTATTCCATCAAGATATACCGGCGCCGTGCCTCCAATATTGGATACTACTTTATTGTTCTTATCCAAGATCGTCGCAAAACCACTTCCTTCTTTATCCAGATTCGGAGAGCGCAATACCGCGGCGTACAAGTAGTCTTTGTGAATCACAGGTCGGCATACACATGCTCCCGGCAATTGTATTACCTCTTTTAAATTTCCCTGCAGGTCAAATCGCTTGAAGCAGTTCCTCGTGCGGTCGGTGACCAGCAACGTAGGACTGCCGTGTCGCCTGTCTATGCATACACCATGCGCATTGTCCAGGTGTTTCGTTTCCGTGCCCCTTCCACCAAAGTATGACAGCAATTTACCTTTATGATCGTAGTGAAGTACGTACTGCAGTCCGTAACCATCCGCTATGAAAAAGCTTCCGTCATCAGCTACTGCGACTTCAGTAGGTACAAATTCTTCTTTCTTTTTATACAGGCCGGTTTCCATCGGACAATCGATGGTCATTAAGACCTTCCCGTCCAAAGTAGTTTTGTATACCTGGTGCCTGTTTGTGTCTGTGATGAAGAGAAACTGTTTGTTGTTTTCATTGGCAAGTGTAAGCCCATGTGCTCCGGGAAATTCATGTCCCCAGCTGTCCAGCAGCTTACCTGATTTATTATAGATCAGCACATTGTTTTTAGTTTCATTGGTCAGCAATAAAATCCTTCCCTTTGCATCCTGTACCATTTCATGACAATCATTTACCGGATTTTTTTCCGGGTTAAGTTGCCCCCATTTGGTATCCAGGGTATATTTCATTTTATTATGTCCGTAAACAGGACCTTTGGGTTTGGCCAGCAGGTCTTTGGTGATAAAAAAACTTGCGGAGACAATTGCTGTATGTTTTAAAAATGTACTTCGGTTCATCTGTATATTTTGTTTTTAACTGCCAGAAGCAGCGTTGGTTATTGAAATGTTAAATTAAAATGTCTTTTACTACTTTACCGGAAACATCGGTCAGCCTGTAACGCCGTCCAAGATGCTTGAATATCAGTTTCTCATGATTGAGGCCCAACTGGTGTAACACCGTTGCCTGAAAATCATGAACATGCACAGGGTCTTTTACGATGTTATAGCCAAACTCGTCTGATTCTCCATATACTATCCCTGGTTTTACGCCTCCGCCGGCCATCCAGATGCTAAAACATCTTGGATGATGGTCGCGCCCGTAATTGTCTACAGTCATTTTACCCTGACTATAATTTGTTCTCCCAAACTCACCTCCCCAAATCACGAGGGTTTCGTCCAGTAAGCCCCTTTGCTTCAGGTCGGTGATCAGCGCTGCAGAAGCCTGATCTACGTCCTTTGCCTGTCCTGCCATTTCCCTAGGCAACTCGCCATGCTGGTCCCAGCCCTGATGGTACAGTTGTACAAAACGGACACCATTCTCGCTCAGTTTACGGGCGAGCAGGCAATTGGCGGCAAAAGTCCCCGGAACAAGACAATCTGGCCCATACAATTTTATAATATCGTCCGGTTCCTTAGAAAGATCTGTGATTTCCGGAACTGCAGTTTGCATTCTATAGGCCATTTCATACTGCTGAATCTTGGCATTGATCTCCGGATCACCAAATTCCTTATAAGAGATGTCATTCATCTCTGCAAGTTTATCCAGCATTTTCCTTCTTTCAAATCTGTTGAGTCCATCAGGATCTTTGAGGTAAAGTACCGGGTCTTCGCCACTGCTAAACTGCACCCCCTGGTGTGTAGAATCCAGGAATCCATTCGTCCACAGTTTGGAATACACCCCCTGTCCATTCCCCTTTCCCCTGGAAAGCAATACAGTATAGGCCGGCAGGTTTTTATTTTCACTACCCAGGCCATAGCTCAACCAGGCGCCCATACTTGGACGGTTGCCTTGTTGCGCACCAGTCTGAAAAAACGTCAGCGCCGGATCATGGTTGATGGCTTCAGTGTACATTGATTTGATGATACAAATATCGTCCACCACTTTAGCTGTATGCGGAAACAGGTCGCTGATCCATGCCTGTGAATTACCGTACTGCTTAAAATCGTAATAAGATCCGACTAAAGGAAAAGAAGCCTGATTGGCTGTCATTCCTGTAAGGCGCTGCCCTGCTCTTATAGAAGGAGGGAGCTCCTGCCCCATCATTTCCCTAAGTTTAGGCTTATAATCAAAGGACTCCAGTTGTGATGGTGCGCCGTTCTGAAACAAGTAAATCACCCGCTTTGCTTTAGGTGCAAAATCAGGAATGCCCGGAGGAAGTCCGGCCTCATCGCCCGATCCGCCGGTAAACAAGTCGGGAATCAACAGAGAGCCCAATGCAACACTTCCGAGCCCGAGGCTTAGCTTTGATAAAAAGCGGCGCCTGTTAAAATTTAAACCGTGCTCTAAAAAATCCTTTTCCATTTCTCAAGATTTTGTGATGGTTTCTTCTAAATTATAAATGATCGTAATAGTCCCCATCAATGCCGCCATATTGATCTTATTGATGTTAGCCGCCAGCGGGTATTCACCCACGCTGAGTACTTTAAGTGCGTCCGACTCTTTTTTAAATACCTTCTGCTGATCGCTGTAGTAAGCACTCAGCAGCTTAACCTCCTTATCCGTCGGCTTTCTGCATACAATCAGCCTGAAAGCCTTGGTTACCTTTTCTTCCACTGTTCCATTTCCACCAAGTAAACGGGCCGCCAAAACGCGTGAAGCTTCCAATACTGAAGGATCATTCATCATCACCAATGCCTGAAGCGGTGTATTCGTTTTTAAACGCTTTACTTCGCACTGGTCACGATTACTCGCATCAAAAATGCCCATTGCCGGTGGGGGAACCGTACGTTTAATAAAAGTGTACATGCCCCGTCTGTAAAGGCTCTCTTTATGATCCTGCTTGTAGCTGGCCAGTATGCCCCTCCCTGAGGTAGCACTCTCCCACAGCCCTGCCGGCTGGTAAGGTTTTACGCTTGGACCGCCTATGGTTTTAACCAGCAGGCCACTGCTGGCCATTACCACATCCCTGACCATTTCTGCCGGGATACGGTACCTCGGCGCACGGGCAAGCAGCACATTCTCTGGATCCGTCTTCAGTTTTTCCTTACTAATGACAGCCGATTGCCTGTAAGTAGCAGACGATACGATCTGTTTAACCAGTCGTTTGATGTTCCAGCCATGTTCCATAAAATCCACAGCCAGCCAGTCCAGCAATTCAGGATGAGAAGGGAGCTCACCCTGCATTCCAAAATCTCCGGAGGTTTTAACAATACCCCGTCCGAAAAATTCCTGCCAAACCTGATTTACGAAAACCCTGGCGGTGAGCGGGTTTTGTTTATTGAACAGCCACTGCGTTAATCCCAATCTGTTTTTCGGATAACCATCAGCAAATGACAGGATTGATTTTGGAGTTCCTGCCTCGACTTCTGTACCATGCGAATCATAGACCCCACGGTTGAGTATATATGTTTTTCTAAGCGTGTCGGCATCCCCCATCACCGATACGATCAGTTTACCGGTATCCTGTTTGTTTACAAATTTGAGTATCTCTTTTACATCTTTATTGCTGATCTCCATCAGAGGCTTCTTGGCATAGGTCTCTGGACCGCCAACTGAAGATTCCAATCCCACCTCTTTTACGTTATTAAAGAAGGCAAAAACCTGGTAATATTCTTTCTGTGAAAAAGGGTCATATTTATGGTCGTGACAGTGTGCACATTCTAAAGTAACCCCGATTAGTGCCTTTCCAAAGGTATTGGTACGGTCGGTCACATATTCTACCCTGTATTCTTCATCAATCACTCCTCCCTCTTCAGTAATCTTATGATTTCTATTGAAGCCGGTTGCCAGCAACTGTTCTTTGGTTGCGTTTGGCATCAGATCACCGGCGAGTTGCCAGGAAATAAACTGATTATAAGGCATATTTTCGTTAAAAGCGTGGATTACCCAATCGCGCCATGGCCACTGTGACCGGTAATTGTCATCCTGATAGCCATGCGAATCTGCATATCGCGCTACATCCAGCCAGTGCAAAGCCATCTTTTCGCCATATGCCTTACTCTGAAGCAAAGACTCCAGCATCTTTCCATAGGCATTGCTACTTTTATCTGCCATAAACCTGTCCATCATTTGAAGATCAGGAGGCAGACCTGTAATGTCCAGACTGGCTCTTTTCAATAACCTTTCCTTATCCGCCTCTTCGTTTGGCTCCAATCCTTTTTGTTCCAGCTTATTCAAAATGAAATAATCAATCTCATTTTTAACCCAGGCTGAATGTTCTACTTTTGGTAATTCCGGTTTTTTTGGTGGAATAAATGCCCAGTGTTTTTCATATTTACCCCCCTGTTTAATCCATTTTTCGATAATTGAAATCTCATTTGCCGTCAGTTTCAGGTTAGAAGATTTAGGAGGCATCATCACTGCAGAATCCTGCGAGGAAATACGTAAAAATACTTCGGAAGCATTTGGCTTAAATGGCACTATAGCGTGGGCTGAAGGATGTTCTTTTAATGCTTTATAAGCTTCCTCCGCAATATCTAACCGCAAATCTGCCTCACGTTTGTTGGCATCAGGACCATGACAGATGAAACACTTATCAGACAGGATCGGCCTTACGTGAAAATTATAGCTGATGCTGTCCGGTAATTTCTCTTCGGAAACAGCGGTCTTAGAGGAACTATTACATGCCTGTATTGCATATACGATAGCCGCTAACCCCAGCGATAAACAAAATAGTTTACGATGCATACAACAATATTTGGTTTTTTTAGGCTGGTTATTAAAAAAGGCAAATTATTCTTTATCACACAACCTTATTATCTAGCATAAAATACGGCAATTGAGTTCCATTAAAAATGGATAATACAACTAATTTGGTGGACTATCCTGTGATAAATCCTTAGAAAAACTAAATAGATTATAACTATGGAAACATAGAATTAAGTGATTGTGATTAGTTCTTCAAATACCTTAAATTTATAAAAGTTAGTACAGCACTGACAGCCAAGTTTAACCTTATGTATTTATAATATGGAAAAAGAATCAAACGATATCAGTAAATGCCCTTTTCACAATGGCAGTATGAAACACAATACCGGTGGTGGCGGTACCAGAAATAACGACTGGTGGCCAAACCAGCTAAAACTAGGCATCCTGCGTCAGCATTCCTCATTATCAAATCCTATGGGCGAAGATTTCGATTATGCTGAAGCTTTTAAAAGCCTGGACCTGGAAGCGGTAAAAAGAGACCTTCATGCACTGATGACCGACTCACAGGACTGGTGGCCGGCAGATTTCGGGCATTACGGTCCTTTGTTTATCCGTATGGCCTGGCACAGTGCAGGCACCTATCGTGTAGGCGATGGCCGTGGTGGTGCAGGCGCCGGATTGCAGCGTTTTGCTCCGCTGAACAGCTGGCCTGATAACGTGAGTCTGGATAAGGCACGCAGGTTGCTTTGGCCCATTAAACAAAAATATGGACGCAAGATTTCATGGGCCGATCTGATGATCCTTACCGGAAATATCGCACTTGAATCAATGGGTTTTAAAACTTTTGGTTTTGCCGGCGGACGTGCAGATGTATGGGAAGCGGATGAATCAGTATACTGGGGTTCAGAAACCAAATGGCTGGGTGGCGACCTTCGTTATGCACATGGTTCAGAAGGCGTAGCCAAACATGCTGTACTGGTGTCTGATGATAATGCAGATGGTGACATGCACTCCCGCAAATTAGAGAAACCACTTGCCGCAGTTCAAATGGGGCTGATCTATGTAAACCCCGAAGGTCCGGATGGCAATCCTGACCCTATTGCTGCTGCTAAAGACATTCGCGATACCTTTGGCAGGATGGCAATGGACGATGAAGAAACAGTAGCGCTTATCGCAGGCGGACACAGTTTTGGTAAGACACATGGAGCGGCCTCTTCAGATCATGTAGGCAAAGAGCCTGAGGCTGTCGACCTGGAAATGCAGGGCTTTGGCTGGAAAAACAGTTACGGTTCCGGTAAAGGTGCAG
Source organism: Pedobacter frigoris (assembly GCF_032678645.1). Taxonomy (GTDB): domain Bacteria; phylum Bacteroidota; class Bacteroidia; order Sphingobacteriales; family Sphingobacteriaceae; genus Pedobacter; species Pedobacter frigoris_A. The sequence goes on along the minus strand of NZ_JAVTSP010000003.1, from coordinate 348,926 downwards.
ACACGATCACCAGCGGACTAGAGGTAATCTGGACGAAAACACCCACACAATGGAGCAATAACTTCTTTGAAAACCTATTTGGATTTGAATGGCAGCTTTCTAAAAGTCCGGCCGGAGCACACCAATGGGTAGCAAAAAATGCAGGAGATATCATTCCAGATGCATTTGACAATTCAAAAAAACATTTGCCAACCATGCTGACTACAGATCTTGCTTTAAGATTTGACCCTGCTTATGAAAAGATATCGAGACGTTTTCTGGAAAACCCAGATGCCTTTGCTGATGCATTTGCACGAGCCTGGTTTAAATTGACACATCGTGACATGGGTCCGCGTGCCCGCTATTTAGGTGCTGATGTTCCCTCCGAAGAATTGATCTGGCAAGATCCAGTTCCTGCAGTGGATCACAAATTAATAGACGAGAATGATATCAGTGCATTGAAGGCAAAGGTATTGTCATCAGGACTTACAGTATCAGAACTGGTTTCTACCGCATGGGCTTCAGCTTCTACCTTCCGTGGTTCAGACAAGCGCGGAGGCGCCAACGGTGCCCGTATCCGCCTTGCTCCTCAAAGATATTGGCAGGTAAATAACTCCACACAATTGCAAAAGGTGCTGGATATTCTGGAAAGTATTCAGAAAGATTTTAACGCTTCGCAGTCAGAAGGCAAAAAAGTTTCTATAGCAGATCTGATTGTGCTTGCCGGTTGCGCAGGTATTGAAAAAGCCGCACAGGATGCAGGAAAATCGACGACTGTTCCTTTTACCCCGGGACGTACAGATGCTTCGCAGGAACAAACTGATGTGGAGTCGGTAGGTTACCTGGAACCTATTGCCGACGGGTTCCGCAATTACCGTAAATCAAAAATCCCTGTATCTACAGAGGAATTGCTGATTGATAAAGCACACTTACTAAACCTTACTGCTCCTGAGTTGACTGTTTTGCTGGGTGGGATGCGTGTTTTGAATACAAATTTCGATGGTTCTAAACACGGTATTTTCACTTCACGTACCGGGCAGCTGACCAACGATTTCTTCGTAAATCTGCTCGACATGAGTACCGCCTGGAAAGCAGTATCTGATGACAAGGAGCTATATGAAGGTACTGATCGCAGCACCGGAGCGGTAAAGTGGACAGCTACCCGTGCGGATCTTGTATTCGGTTCGAACTCAGAATTGAGGGCAATCGCTGAAGTTTATGGCAGTACCGATGCCCAGGACAAATTTGTGAACGACTTTGTCGCAGTCTGGAATAAAGTAATGAATGCCGACAGATTTGATTTGTCTAACTAAATAATTTGCCGGTTTGGTACTGGCTTTATGGGAGATCTCTTGAGAATAGTTCAAGAGGTCTCTCCTTTTTTATGTAATATCATTTCGTCCTGAAGACTTAATAACTTGCAGAATAAACTCAAACCGGTAGTTATCAAGCTAATACCTCCTGATAAAATAAATTGCGTTTATTTAGATTGATTCCAAGTAATTAATTAGCTTTGCCGCAAATTTATTTGCATGTACAAAAAACTTACTCACACAAGACAAATTCTGAATTCCCTGCTTTCAACAGGTGCCATTTTGTTGCTTGCCTTTAGCAGCTATGCAGCTGGGGAGAGCCGTCTGGAAGAAAAATTTATAACCCGGATTCTTGCCGATAAAGGCAGTATTAAAGGTACTGTAAAAACCAGTGATGGTAAACCTGCCGAGTTTGTTACCATAGGTATTAAAGGCAAGAAAAGCGCACAGGTTGATGCCCGTGGAAATTACCTGATTAAAGACCTTGAACCTGGAACATACACACTTATTGCAAGTTTTATTGGACTTGGTGTTCAGCAAAAGCAGGTTACAGTAATTGCAGGAGAAACGATTTCTGTTGATTTTGTTTTGGTAGAAAACAATGAGCAGCTGGAAGAAGTGGTGATCAATGGTGGCAGCACCAATAAGTTTGCAGTAAAGAGAACTACTACATCAGCGAAAATGCCATTGGGCAACCTGGAGAACCCGCAAATCTATACTACCATTCCTAAAACTTTGCTGACGGAACAGATGGTCACAGAGTTTAGCATGGCACTTAAAAACTCTCCGGGTGTATACAAAATCCAGGGCAGCAGAGGAATCAATGCTGATGGTGCTTCTTTTTACAGCATGCGCGGTTTCAGAACAGAAGCAGCATTGATGGATGGTGTACCTTCTCAAACCAATGGTGAAATTGATCCTGTAAATATAGAACGTGTAGAACTGGTTAAAGGACCTTCTGGTACCCTCTTTGGTGGTGCAGTAGTTTCCTTTGGCGGTCTGATCAATATCGTCACAAAAAAACCGGTAGATACGCTGGGTGGTGAGCTGAATTATACCACCGGCAGTTATGGATTGAACCGTCTTTCTGCAGATGTATACGGCCCGGTTAATAAAAGCAAAAAGCTATTATTCCGGATGAATGCAGCTTATCAGAATCAGAATAGTTTTCAGGATGCGGGCTTTAGAAAGTCAATCATTGCAGCCCCTTCATTTGAATACAGGGCAAATGAGAAATTGACACTGAGTTTGAATGCCAGCTTTTACGAATTAGAAGGTACCAGTTCCCCTTCAATTTTCTTAAATCGCGTACGTGGATTTATAGCTACCACCCCCAAAGAATTGAACTTCGACTGGAATCGCTCGTTCACCGCCAATGACATCGTCATGAAGAACCCAACTGTAAATGTAAGGGGACAAATTACTTATAAGATATCAGATCAATGGACCTCGCAAACCATCTATTCCAGCAATACACGTAAATCAGATGGCTTTTACCAATACCAGTTTATCCGTGGTGCCACATCAGATGAAATGCTGGAACGAAATGTTTCTCTACAAAACTCTGTAAACACAGCAACAAATCTACAGCAGAATTTTATGGGCGATTTTAAAGTGCTTGGCCTGCGTAATAGAATAGTGGTTGGGCTGGACTATTTAAATCAGACAATAAATAATAACAATTCGCCATACCTGGTATTTGACAATACAAGTGGCTTAACACCAGATGCTAACTATACAAAAATTTCACGCGCAGCTATAGAGGCAAAGCTAGCTGCAAGCACCGCGGCACCTACCAAAAACAGCATGAAAAGCAATATTTACAGTGCTTATGCATCAGATGTGCTAAATGTGACGGATGAATTGATGGCCATGGTAAGTCTAAGGGTAGATCGTTTTGAAAATAAAGGAAACTACAACCAGGCCACTGCTAAACTCGTGGACAGCAGTCAATATAACCAAACTTCTATATCCCCAAAATTTGGATTGGTTTACCAGGTGCTGAAAGATAAGATCTCTATTTTCGGGAATTACATGAACGGATTTAGTTATGTAGCGCCGGTGACACAGCCGAAAGGATCTAATGCTTCAGGAACCTTCAAACCGCAACAGGCTAACCAGTTTGAAGCTGGTGCAAAAATGGATCTGTTTGAAGGAAAACTAAGTTTTACGGCGAGTGTGTATGACATCGAAGTAAAGAACATGACCCGTCCGGAAGAAGTAAATGTAGGCGGTACAAACTATATGATTACTGTACAGAACGGTACACAGAAAAGTAAGGGTATAGAACTGGAACTGATTGCCAATCCGTTTGAAGGATTGAATGTGATTGCCGGATACAGCTATAATGACAGCAAACTGGTTAAATCTACTATTGCACTTGAAGGCCGCAGACCAGCATCAGCCGGGCCATCTACTTTAATCAATTCCTGGATCAGTTATGCAATTCCCCGCGGAGATTTAAAAGGGTTAGGACTTGGTACGGGCATCAACTACATCGGAAAACATTTAACTGCCAATTCTGCGGTTACCGGAATATTTACTTTGCCTTCGTACATCATGGCCACTGCAACTGTATTTTATGATAAGCCACAGTACAGATTGGGTGTTAAAGTTGATAACTTAGCCGATGAAAAATATTTTGCCGGACAAGGTGTACTGACTCCGCAAATGCCAAGAACAATTGCAGCCAGTATGACATTTAAATTTTAATATTGACCACTAAGAAAATCATAGGACAAATTCACCTCTGGCTCGGATTAGCTTCCGGGCTAGTGGTGTTTATACTGGGCCTTACAGGTGCTACATATGCTTTTCAGCAGGAAATTAAGGACCTGATTTATAAAGACCGTTTGTATGTCGAAGCAGCAAATGGTGCAAAACGTTTGCCCCTAAGTGAACTGCTGCCAATAGCCGAGCAGGCTATGGGTGAGGACCATAAAATTTCAAGGGCCGAGCTTTCGCAAAAACCCGGGCGGACTTATATGTTCAGGGCAATAAAACTGAACAAAGAGGCATTTGGTTACTGGAACTATTATCAATATTATGATAAAGTCTACCTAAACCCCTATACCGGCCAGGTCGTATTTAAAGAAAATGCCAAAGCAGAGTTTTTTACAGTAGTCCTGGCATTACATATGAATTTGCTGTTGGGAGATCAGGTAGGTCATTTCATTGTACGCTGGTCAGTGGTCTGCTTTGTAGTCCTGCTGCTATCAGGCATAGTGCTGTGGTGGCCAAAAAACTGGAAACCTAAACAGCTGAAGAAAAGCTTTAAGATCAAATGGGATGCAAAGTTTAAGCGGCTAAATTACGACCTCCACAATGTATTTGGTTTTTACAGTTTTCTGGTGCTCATCGTAATCTCATTGACGGGATTAATGTGGTCTTTTGAACTGACTACCGAAAAAAAAGCTAAAGTACTCTCGGATACCACTCAAACGGGTACAATCCCCGTCGATAAGATATTGGCACAGGCACATCAATCATCACCCGAAACCGCATATTTTCTGTATAACTTTCCCGCAGCCAAAAGCGGCACTGTAAATGTCTCTGCTTACCAGAGCGAGACGAATTTATATGACAGGGTACAATACAAATTTGACAGGTATAGCGGCGCCTTGCTTCAAAAAGGTGAACAGTTTAGTAAACTTTCTGCCGGAGCCCGGATTATTACCATGAATTATGACCTTCACACAGGAAGTGTATTTGGTCTTTTCGGGAAGTTGATGACATTTTTGGCCGGACTGATTGCGGCAGGTTTGCCGGTAACCGGTTTCATCATTTGGTGGAAAAGAGGCAGGAAATAGCAATGCCGGAGACAAGCCGTCCTCGGTCTACTATAACCAGCTTCTTTTATAAAACCATTAATTTTACAATACGAGCTATCAATATAATTATCCTGCTCCATCGTATACCACGCTTTTCAGAATTGCAGTTTGGAGGATAAATTGTATCTTTAATGCTATGATACGTCTCTTATTTATTCTCGCTACAATTATTTCAATAAATACTTTTGCGCAGGAAACGTCCCTACCTGTCGACGAGTGGAAAAGCAGTCCCGTACCAGTCAGCCCGGATAGCCTACTCAAATACAATTACTCTAAAACCTGGTTCCTCAGTATCAAAAATGACGAGGTATTCGCGACTACAACAGAAGGAAAAACAGCGACAGCGCCATTCCTGATTCTTGAACCCACACCAGCATTCGATCAATTTTACCGCTACGTAGCTAAAGTTGACGATGGGTACCTGATAGGATTTAACGGTGGCGAATTCGGAGGCAGCCTTTATTGGTATTCCAAAGATGGCGAACGGTTTTATAAGGTCTCAAACCACAGTGTAATCCAATACATCAAACGTGGAAATAAGCTTTACGCAATTGAAGGCCTTACACACATGTCTGTATCGGAAGGCAGTATCATCGAGTTAAAGAAAATTTCAGGTAAATGGACAGCTGAGCGATATGTGGAGCTCCCATTAGGGCCGACGGCGGTTGCGCTCGACAAAAAAGGCAGCTTTATAGTGATGACTTCCAGCAGTCTGCTCCGGATCAATAAAAACAAACGCGTCACTACTTTGATTGACAAGGGATTCTGGGCGATATATCTTTATCCCGGACCAGAGTCCATCAAAGTAAAAAACGATACTTTTTATGTGGGTCTGCGCGGCGGCGTTTTCAAATACAATCCCGCCACAAAAAAACAGGAGTGGCTTATGCCATACTGATCAAAGATAGTATGAAACTTGATATATTATGATGAGCAAACTCTCTTAATAAAAAAACAAACCTGCCTATAGAATTTCAACTCGGGATTTTTTACATTTGAACATAACTAAAAATATTTAACCCCGATTTCATGAAAAAGAACCTCTATTTATTTTTTGCGATTGCATTGTTCCCATTTTTCACGTTTGCTCAAAAGGGCAGTCACTATCTGCAGGTTAGCGGACAGGCGGCAATTCCTACAGCAAGCCTGGCAGATATCGTCAAAACCGGCTTTGGCGGCTCGGTAAAAGGAATGTATGGCATAGGCGTTTTTCCTCAACACCTGACTCTGGAGGCAGGCTACAACAGATTTGCTGTTAAAGACTTACCTTCAAGTGCCTCGGCCCACTATTCTGCTATCCCTGTTTATCTTGGCTATAGGGCTAATCTTAGCGGATTCATATTAGAGTCTCAGGCAGGTCTTTCTTTCAACCGCATTGCCGGATCAGGATCTGGCGGAAGTGCAAGCGCTAACCAAACTGCATTTGGCTGGTCACTCGGTGCTGGATATACCTATAAGTCGGTTGAACTGGGTGTTAGATATCAAAGCTCAGAGAAGGGCGATGATGTTCAGGAAATCAGATATGTTGGCATCCGTTTAGGGTACAACTTCTCTTTGTAAAAAACAGGTGTCCATACCGAAATGCGATATCAATTTCGGTATGGACATACCATTTAAATTTTCTTATAATTTGAATATTCAGATATGGTTTCCATTGGAGCAAGCTGTCCCAGAAACTTGACCATTAGATTCAAATCCTCACTTTCGGTAAAATAGCGTTTCTCATTTTCATCGTATCTGTATTTCGCCACAAGATCTAGTTTTTCAGCATTAAATATTTTGATTTTCAATGGCTTTTCATTCAATGACTGTACTTTTTCCAATCGCTTGGTTTTTAGATTAATGGTCAGATAAAGTCTGCAGTCTTTCATAAATTTTGCCTCGTCAGGCAATGATGCCGGATCTTGCTTATAACTGATTATCAAAAAATCAGCATTTACTTTTTCGATCTTATATGTGCTTTCATCAATCTTTCCAACTACCGGCGGCTTACCATGGTTTTTACGAAATGTTTTTATATCCGAGTTACCAGGAGCTTTTCCCTTCACTGAAGTTACCGTCCATTGTTCAGCTTCCGGTTTAGAGGGATCAAATTTCGCCAGGATTACCGATTCTTTATTACCTGTTATCGTGGTGTATTTATAGTCGAATGTATAATTATCAGGTCGATCTCTGGATTTAGGATCCAGTATTGAAGGATCAACACCATTCTTTTTAAAAGATTCAAGTATTACGGACTTTTGTCCGAACGATATCAGCACAGAGAGATTTAAAATGGCCAGGAATAATAGTTTTTTCATATTTGATAAATTCTTTTTTCAAATATAATATATTGTATTTTCTTTACTAAAAACAATAACTTTAATTCAGAATTCATTTAATCTATATGTTATGAAAATTAAAATTTTAGCCACGCTATTATTTGCAGTTGCAGTAGGCTGTTTATTCACGGCCTTTAAACGTCAGGAAACTGGCCAGGTCTACTTTATCCGTTCTACCAATAGTGTTGGTTCTTTAGTTGCCTATAAGGTTTATATCGATGATAAATTGGTTTGTAATCTAAAAAACAAGCGTTATTCCTTGCACAATATCGCAGCTGGCGAACATACAGTCGCAATTTCGAATACTGGTCTGAGTAGCCATAAAAAATCAAGAGCATTAAAAATTAACGTCGCGGCTGACAAAAGTAATTATTTAGTCGTGATCAATGGGTCTGAAGTTTACCTTCAGGAATCTGTGGAATCTTCTGCTCAGGAATTGCTAAAGCGTGTAGCTGCAACAACTAAATGCTTACCTTAAGCAATGACGAGAGGGTGAGTTTCATCCTCTCACATATTACTTCTGAATCTCCTTCTCTAAAATTGCCATCAGCTTAGCCGGGTCACTTGGCCGAGGTGCATTGCTATCCACAATACGGCCCTGCTTATCAATAATGATAAACCGTGGAATAGTCCTCACCTGATATGACTTTGCAAAACTATCGTCCGTATCTTCCAGTTGCAGCCAGGTCATTTGATCCTTGCTGATAATGTCATATCTTTTTGTCCGGTTTTTTGCATCTGAGGTAGCAATGCTGATGATCTCCACTTTATTATTTCCCTTATAATGGTCATAAATCTTTTTAAGATGAGGGGTTTCTTCTTTACAAGGGCCACACCAGCTCGCCCACAAATCCAGATACACCACTTTCCCCCTAAATTCCGCAAGTTCGTGCATTTTTCCACTGGTATCCGGCAAGTTAAACAGCGGAGATAAAGTTCCGGGTTTTAACTCGCTTGCCTCCTTTATCCTCGTTGAAATGAGGCTTTTCAACAACGCTTTGATCCTAGAATCACCCACCCTGTCGACATAAGACCGCATCTTTTCAAAATCTTCCAATTTAAAAGTACCCGCTATTGTAGAAGGCATATTTTTATACATTACAAAATCATACACCTTACCCGTATAGAATTTAGAAGTTAGATAAAGCTGGTAATTGCCTTTCTTTTTGATCTCCTCGTCCGCCGGAAAAGCATTATAGCTATAGCAATAGTCAGGATAGCCAGTGACAAGAAAAGAAAACGATAGACCAGCCAGATTACTTTCTTCATTCAGCTCCTTTTCCAAAGATGTTATGCCAATCCTGGAAACCATTGCCTTGATCTGTTGCCAGTTAAGGTTATTCTCAGAGGCATAAGAATCGAAAAGCTCATTTAAGGAATCATACTTTAAGTCTGTTAATAATGACCGCTTAAAATGATCGCTATAAGGCTCCGTGTTTGATGAATTGAAGTGCTTTTCTATTAGTCCGGAAAGCATTTTATGCTCTTCCAAAAGATGGTGAATGTAAGTATCGGCATCTTTTGCATTCCAATTTACTGTATCTGCTATCAATAATTTTCGACGAGCTCCCCAATAGGCATTCGCTTTTGCCCCTATACCACTAAAATTAGTAGTTAGACTTAAAGTTCTGGGGTCTTTTGCATCAGCATTGATTTGCATATCATAACCCGGAGCAATAAATAATACGAATGAAATATTCTTGCGGTTGGTCAATATCCCCTGAAAGGGAGATTTGATCTGATCAGTTTCATAATTAAAGGTTCCGTCGGCATTTACCACAAGGCTATCTTTAAAATAACCAGTATGTGCGCTCAATTCAAAAGTTTGCGGCCCAAGATTCAATAATCTTCCGCTTAAACGAACCTTTTGTCCAAAACCATTCAGTCCTGTGGCGAACAAGATAAATACCAGTAAATATTTCTTCATATCAATTTAAAGATATAAATATTATATTTAAGCATCATTAACGCTTGATTACATATCTCCATGAACTTATATGACCAATTTTCCGCTAATGCTTTTTTTGTATTGTCCGGGAGTAAACCCTGTTATACTTTTAAAAACTCTGGAAAAATAAGCCTGACTTTCAAAACCAAGCTGGTTGGCAATTTCATAAAAAGTCATATTGGTGGTTGCCAGAAGAAATTGCGAGCGTTCGACTCTTTTAGACTTGAGATAATCCAAAGGCCGGACTCCTGTATTTTTTAAAAATAGCCGGGAAAAATGATCACTGTGATAATTTGCTTCTTTTGCCAGCATTGACACTGAAATGGGATCGCTTAAATGGTTTTGCATAAAAAAAATAGCATTTGCGATCTTGGAATCAATGTGACTTACTTCTGTATTTAAGAATAAGGGAGACTGGAGAAAACGGGCAACCAATTGTAGCAGCAGTCCACATGTTTCCATATAAGCGGACAGCGGCATCACGTTATTTAAGTGATAATAATCGGTTAATACCTTATCAACTTCATAGACTTTGGGATTATTAGAGGTATGAAGGCCTCTTCCGGGATTAAGTTTAACGATTCTCTTTATTGAAGCTATATCTGTTTCTCCTGCTGGCAATTTAAAAACTTTACGGTTTGATGAAAATAAAGCCCCCAATTGAAACTCCTCCAAAAGACAAATGTAATGATGGCTAAGATAATGGTCACATATATAGCTACAAGTAGTAAAACTTGGTATGAGATACATAAAGCCCGGTTCGAGAATATATTCTTCAAGATTACAGATTAGTTTTCCTTCTCCATCATCAATATATAATATCCTGCAGAATACGCTGGTAACATTTTTATAATTCCAGTTCTTGTTTAATTTCACATAATCCGTAAGCAGCAGTGTAAATGTCGACTTGCAATTAATTGTGTTCATCTGCTTTTCTTTCATTGACGCTGGTTCTCCAGCTATATATTCTTTGAATATGAGGATTCTTTTTTAATTTAAGAACAGCATCAGCAGTTATCATCGTTTCATTGAGATTTATCGCTTCGAGGTGTTTTAGGGAAGTTAAATAATTACTTAACTGATCGGTAACAGGATTTTTCTCCAGCCTCAATTTCTCCAGGTTTATTAACGCAGGCAAAAAGTCAAGATCCTGATCTGTTAATTGATTGTCTGAAAAATTTAACCAAACAATGTTCTTTGCCAGCTTTAATATTTCCGGCTTTAGATCACCTACTTTAATTTTCGACTTTGGCGGTAGTGTAACATCAAGCATTACAGGCTTGTTAAGCATCATTCTGATCCGGACTCCCTTATTCCGGAGACTCATTAAGCTCGAGGTATCTAAAGTAAATGGCAGATCTTTATTGATTGACTGATATGGTATAGCATCATTTTGCCCCGGATCTTCAACACCTCCAATCCCTAAAAACAAAGCAACCATTGGCTGTAAGGCATTCGTATTTTTCATTGCGGCAATAGCGAGACCTTCTTCTGTCCTCCCCTCTTTGATCCACCATGTAATGAGTTTCAGTTCATTTTTGGTTAAAGCTGGCTTGCCGTCTGCCGGCATAAATTCTTTATGGCCTTCATCAAGGGTAATGCGCCGAAAAAGTTCGCTCGCATCTGGCTTGCCGGCAACAACTGCAGGTCCATTTTTTCCTCCTGTTTTTAACGCCGCTAAGGATTCGACAGACAGTTCCCCTTTTTGCTTACCTTCCCGGTGACATTGCACACATTTATTTTGAAGAATGGGTTGAATCACATCCTCAAACAGCATCGCCTGTTCTACTGTCGACGGCTTTTCCCGCTCCTCATGCATCAATATGCGAAAAGTTAGGTAATCATTGCCATGTGTCAGACTTGCACCTTGATGTCCACTGTAGCTCATTAGTACCACCAGACCCAGAAGTACTACAGAAAATAGCTTGTCGCCCATTTTCAGATACTTTCTAAACATAGTGGTAGATGATAAATAAAGTAGTCCGCAAATAACAGCCAGTGTGATTCCCGACAACTTATGCTGAGTAAGTGTATCGGGGTCATAATCTCCACTAAGAGATAATATGTATCCGAATATACAGGCAAGTGCTGCCGCAACAAACCCAACGAGCAAAATAAATGGAACTGCTTGCCTCAGGTGCCGGTACTTTTTGAAATAGGAAAAAACATCAAACAGAGCCGCAAGCAAAATAAAACCAATAGGCAGGTGTACAATCAAGGGGTGCAAACGCCCTGAAAAAGTGAAAATATCTGACACGATCATGATAAAATGTCTTTTACTATTTTTCCTTCTACATCAGTAAGTCTAAAGCGTCTTCCCTGGAATTTATAGGTCAGCCGCTCATGATCAATTCCCATCAAGTGCAATAGCGTAGCCTGAAAATCATGTACATGAACAGGGTCTTTAACGATGTTATAACTAAAATCATCGGTTTCGCCAAAAGTGATTCCAGGTTTTACACCTGCACCAGCCATCCACATCGTGAAGCAACGCGGGTGGTGATCACGACCATAATCATTGGCTGTTAGTTTACCTTGTGAATATACTGTCCGGCCAAATTCGCCACCCCAGATCACCAGCGTATCTTCCAGCAAACCTCGGCGTTTTAGGTCAGTAATCAATGCAGCTGTAGCCTGGTCTGTAGCTTTGCATTGTGCAGCGATGCCGGACGGCAAACTGCCATGCTGGTCCCATCCCTGGTGATAAAGCTGTACAAATTTGACATCCTTTTCCAGCAGTTTCCGAGCTAGCAGGCAGTTTGCTGCGTAAGTACCAGGATCTTTGCTATCGGGACCGTACAATTCAAATATTTCCTCAGGTTCGTCTGTTACGCTCATCACCTCGGGAACCGACGTTTGCATCCTGTAAGCCATTTCATACTGTGCTATCCTTGCCTCTACCTCGGGGTCACCGTAAGTACTGTTTTGCATTTGGTTCAGTTTGGAGAGGTATTCGAGCATTTCTTTCCTGTCCGCCCCATCGTACCCTTCAGGATTATTAAGGAACAATACCGGATCTTTTCCTGATCGAAATTGTACACCCTGATGTTTGGATGGAAGAAATCCATTGCCCCATAGCCGGGCATAGAGAGGCTGATCTTTTTGGCCATTCTTTGATACCAATACGATGAAAGCCGGCAGGTTTTCATTGTCAGAGCCCAAACCGTAACTAAGCCATGAGCCTATTGATGGACGGCCAGGCAACTGGTTGCCTGTCTGAAAAAAAGTAATTGCCGGATCGTGGTTAATCGCTTCAGAATGCATGGATTTCACAATACACAAATCATCCACTACTTTAGCTGTATATGGCAACAGCTCACTGATCCAGGTTTGGTTTTGTCCGTGCTGATTAAATTTATAATAGGAAGGCACTATCGGCAGGGCACTTTGATTTGCACTCATACCTGTTAACCGCTGTCCCTTGCGGACTGAGTCGGGCAGGTTTTGTCCCATCATTTTTAGCAGTGCAGGCTTGTAATCAAAAGTCTCAAACTGCGATGGTCCGCCACTCATGAAAAGATATACTACCCTTTTTGCTTTCGGAGCAAAATGCGGTAATGCCTTTAATATCTCCTGCTCCATATCTCCTGTGGCATCGCTAATTACCGGCCGGGACGAATTGCCAATCAATTTGTTACCAAAAAGTGATCCCAGTGCCAGCGCACCTATGCCCATTGACGTTTTAGTCAGAAAGTCGCGCCGGTCCAGCTTCTGGTTCAGCTTGTTAAACTCAGGGTCGTTGATCCTGAATTCTTCTTCATGATGATGATCTGCCATTCGGTTATCGTTTTGTTAATGTTGCATCTGAATTCAATATGGTGCTGGCAATAACCGCATTGGCAGCAATCATTGCACTATCCATTGTTTTATCAATCTTGTATTGACCAGCACTTAACCAGCCGCTCTGCTTTCGCGGATTTTTCCTGAATCTATCCAATTCAATTTGCTGCAACGCAGTAAGCAGTTCCAGCTCTTTGGGCAGTACCCTTCGACCTGTCAGCTTCCTAAAGATCTGGCTAATTGCCAGTCTGCTATCTGCCTGTCTGGCCATTTGTTCTCCCATGACTTTTGAGGCTTCTAAAAAAGTAGGGTCATTCAGCGTTACCAGGGCTTGCAAAGGTGTATTGGTTTTTTGCCTTCTGATCACGCAATAGCTGCGTGATGTGGCATCAAACGTTGAAAGCGTGGGGTTTGGCACCGACCTTTTTACAATAACATATAAGCTACGCCGGTAAACCTCCGGACCTTTATCCTGAGTGTAAGAGGTATTATTAATTTCCCACAGTCCTTCTGGCTGATAAGGCTTCATACTTTTCCCGCCTATTTTTGTATTCAATAGCCCACTGGCCATTAGCGCATTATCCCGTATCATCTCGGCCGACATGCGATAGGCAGGACCATGAGAAAGCAATCTGTTTTCGGGATCTTTTTCACGCGCCTCTTTACTTGTTTTTGAATCCTGTCTGTAAGTAGCCGACATGACAATCATTTTATTCAGTTTCTTCACATTCCATCCCGACTCCCGGAATGAAACAGCAAGCCAGTCGAGTAGTTCCAAATGACTGGGCATCTCTCCCTGGTTGCCAAAGTCTTCAGCGGTTTTGACTAGCCCTACGCCAAAGAAATTTTGCCACACGCGGTTCACAGCAACACGGGCTGTCAATGGATGATCAGGATTAGTGAGCCATTGTGCCAAACCATAGCGGTTTTTAGGTAAGTCTTTGGCATAGGCCAAAATACTGGCCGGAGTATTAGGAAACACCTGCTCTCCTGGCATATCGTAGTTTCCCCGTTTGAGCAGGAAGGTCTTTTTGGGTGTCGACATTTCCCGCATCACCATCAACTCCTGAATGTTTTCCGTAGAATCCGCAAGTGTAGTCCGAAGCAATTTCAATTCTTCTCCTTCTTTTTTTATTTGAGGATCAACTACTGCGAAATAGTATTGTCTAAGCGAGTTTAATTCAAGATCGGTTAGCCTATCATATTTTGAAACGATTTGATTCCAGTTCATCTTTTTGGCCAGGATGGCTACCTCAATAGGCGATAAGTTGCGGTTGTACACTGCAATATCATCAACTACACCCTCTTTAAGACCACGGCCACGCCACCATGCGCCAATTTGCAATCCTGGCTGTGACCCTCCCCCAAACAAAATATCTTTATCCAGCTTGTCCACAATAGTCTCCATTTTCAGCTCCGAGCCATCGAGGTATAATTTTAAGCCCGAAGCACTTGAAGAACCATCATAAGTCATTGTTAACTGTATCCATTTATTCCGTGGCACATCAGCAGTACTTAGTTTAGTAATAGCATTTGCAGGATAGGCATGCGCCATGTTCAATTCCAGCCTGTTGTCTTTTAGATATAAATGATACCCCTTAAAATTATAAAGACGCTCTGCGCTGCTCTTATGAAAAATCACTCCTTCGGTAAGGTGTTTTGGTATGCTGACCCAAATCCCTATGCTAAACGGTTCAGATTTTCGAAAAACACCTACCTGATTTAAATCAAGCCAGGAATCACCATCCAGCGCCAGTCCCTTACCTGTACTTCCTGCAGTGAAAACGGGAGCATCACCGGGTTGGCCGGCATCACGTTTCATCACCGCAACCTGCCTTCGGTCTATATACTCTTTGAGGTTGCCCTGATCAAAGTTAAAGTAAGCCTGCAGCCCGTCTGCGGGTATTTTATTTGCCAATACCTTGCCGTACTGCCCGCGCTTCAACCATTTCAAAAACGATTGCTCCCGCTCACGCTCATCCTCTTTTATTTTCTTTTGCTGCTTCAAGATGGTCTTTTTGATTGCGTTGACCACCTGTTCCTTTACGGAATCAGGCAATAATAACGTAGGAGCCGGCATGCTGTTATCCCATGAAATTTGTCCGGCCTCTTTCACATTGTTAAAAAAGCTGAAAAGTTCATAATAATTCTTTTGTGAGATGGGATCGTACTTATGATCATGGCATTTGGCACAACCCACAGACAAGCCCAACATGGCATCGCCAAAAGTATTTGTGCGATCTATTACATATTCCGTCTGAAATTCCTGCTCAATAATTCCACCTTCCATATTTTGCTGGTGATTACGGTTAAAGGCCGTCGCAATTATCATTTCCTTAGTTGGATGAGGCATAAGATCGCCTGCCAACTGCCATTGGATGAATTTATGGTATCCGATATTGTCATTGAAAGCCTTAATTACCCAGTCACGATAGGGCGACATATCTCTGAGCCTGTCTACAGTATAACCATAAGAATCGGCAAAACGGGCTACGTCCAGCCAATCTACAGCCATTTTTTCACCATAATGCTTCGATTGCAAAAGGCGGTCGACCTGCCTTTCATAAGCATTAGGAGATTGGTCTTTTAAAAATAGATCAATTTCCTCTATCGTTGGCGGCAGGCCTGTCAGATCCAGCGATACCCTTCGAAGCAAAAGTTCCTTATTTGCTTCAGATGATTGCTTTAAATGCTGCTTTTGTAATTTTTCGACGATGAAATTATCTATTGGATTATTCAACCTGGCAGATCCTTTAACTTTAGGTGGCTCTACCTTAACAGGTTTTACAAATGCCCAGTGTGGTTTGTATACTGCACCGTCTTTAATCCACTTAACCAATATTGCTTTTTCAATAGGTGTAAGGTTAAGATGAGATGCTGGCGTAGGCATTTTATACTTTGGATCCTCAGATAATATCCTGTGAAATGCTTCACTGTCATCCAGACTGCCAGGGCTTATCGCAACTTTACCTTTGTTTTCCGGCAAAGGAGCATAAGCAAAATCAGCCAGGTCCAATCTAAGCCCTGCTTTTTGTTTGGCTTTATCTGGTCCATGACAAGCAAAACATTTGTCAGACAGTATTGGTTTTACGTCAATGTTATAATCCAGTGATTCCGGTAAAGCAATGTAAGCCTGCTCAACATCCTTAGGTAACTTTGGGATTGAAGAAGAGAATATGTATAGACTGAACGCAATTAAAAACATAGCGATCAGCAACATAACAATTGATCGTCGCCTCATATGAAAGTATATTTGGTTATACAGATTAAAATTAATGGTGATTGACTACGAATAGTTTAACAAACACAACTAATTTTAGTACAAATCCGACATTTGGAGTAATAACGACAACACAGATTCATAGATATTCCTGTCATAATTAGTTCTTAGAAAAGATCAAAAAATATCATTATATTTAAGCATCATTAACGCTTAATCACATATCTCCATGAACAGGTACTACATTATAATGCTTTTCCTTTTCCTCGTGTCAGGTAAAGTACAGGCTCAATCGAATACTTATCAAATCGAGACATTAACTAAACCCGAGAAATTATTACCAACTGTCAGTCCTGATGGGTTGTTTCACAATATAGACAAGGATTTCATCAAGTTATCTGTTAAAGATAACCTGGTGGATCTCGGTACACATCCGGTCATTACCGGTTATTTGAGAGCCTATCAAAACCACTACCCTCTGACCATCAGTCCAGATATTGCCTGGTTATTGATCTGCCAGGGATTTGCCAATCATGTGAATGCTGACCCGGAAAAAATCAGATCGCAGCTCGTAAATTTTGACGGAAAAAAAACTTTGATTGTGAAGCGGGACCTAAGTAAAATGGGCAACATGACTGATTTTCCCTGGGAAACAGTGTTTCCAGAATTTGCCGAGCAAATCGCAGGATTCACAGGGAAAGAATTAACAAATAACTTATCAGCCGATTTTACGACAACAACGCCAACTGTAAGGATAGCAAGTCAAATTACGCTAATGGAGTCAATGAAGGAATTTTTCAACTATAAAGTTGTCTTTATAGGTTGCGGCATCTCTGAAGTAACAGTGGAAGGCAGTGTTAAGGACTGGGAAAAGATCCTTAAGCGCCTGGACTACCTCGCTAAGTATGACCTGGAATGGTGGACTTCGGAATTGAAGCCAGTTATTCAGAAAATCATTGACACAAAGAAAGGTAAGCCTGACAAACAATTTTGGATGAATATGGTCAAGTACCATAAGCTTGGAGTGTATGGTTCATACGATGGAATTGATGGTTGGCTGCTAAAATTTTACCCCTATCTGCAAAGTAGCAGCCCGGTAACGGAAAATAAGGTAACAGCTACTAACGGGCGTGCAGTTGTCCCGGGCTATGTTAATATAGCAGCTCAACCTTCAAAAAACAGGACGCTATATTTAAGAAGGTCGGAGTTCAAAGAGATTACCAGCCTAAATAGCTTGCCTAAGGAATTGGCCAACGTGCCTTTTATTGTGGAAGTTCAAGATGCTAAAGGAAATGTAGTAAAGTCTTTCAATATGGAACTTTGGGCTGGCTTTATGGGTGTTAAACAAGATCAGAAGTCATTTAATATAAAGCCTGAAATTGGCTGGGCCATTAATCGGAAAACTGAGAAGGATAACTGAAATATATAGGCTTTAGTGTAAAAAAAAGGTCTATTTCAACAATGGCGATTTTATCCAGCAGATAAACAAGAAGTTAAGGCATAGAAAAAATTGGAATAAAATTTCTAATCCAATTGACTTAATCTTTCAGATGCTGATTTCCTTACCTCCGGGGTTTTATCTGTTTTTGCAATTTCCATCAAACTTGGTTCAAAAGTCATTTTGCTAACTGCTAATTTTCTTACCTCTGCATCCTTGTCCGTTTTGGCAATCTCTGTCAAACTTGGTTCAAAAGTCATTTTGCTAACTGCTATTTTCCTAACCTCTACGTCCTTGTCTGTTTTTGCTATTTCTGTCAAACTTGGTTCAAAAGTCATTCTGCTAACTGCTAATTTTCTTACCTCTACGTCCTTGTCTGTTTTGGCAATTTCTGTCAAACTTGGTTCAAAAGTCATTTTGCTAACTACTATTTTCCTAACCTCTGGGTCTTTATCCGTTTTTGCTATTTCTCTCAAACTTGGTTCAAAAGTCATTTTGCTAACTGCTAATTTTCTAACCTCTGGGTCTTTATCTGTTTTTGCTATTTCTGTCAAACTTGGTTCAAAAGTCATTTTGCTAACTGCTAATTTTCTTACCTCTGCATCCTTGTCCGTTTTGGCAATTTCTGTCAAACTTGGTTCAAAAGTCATTTTGCTAACTGCTATTTCTGTTGTAATAGCGGTATACGAAATGGCGTCTGAATTTGCACTAGTGGTTGTAACTGTAATTTTTTCCGACTTATTAGTCTGTCTTAAATTAACATTGCAGCCAAAAATTAGAATAATTATCAATGAAAAGAATGGAAAGCGTAATGTTCTCATAATTCGTTATCTGTTGTGTTTGTGTATAGGTCTATACATCGTCATCATTATTTGTTATCCTAAAGTATCAAAAATATTTTATAAAGCATATAAGGGGCTTTTTATTCCCACAAATTTAATTTTCAACGATTTGCTGAATCAGTTTATTATTAATACTTTTAGCAAGACAAATGATAAATATTCAAAAAAATATCATCAGCAAACCTTCTTAACTCGGGTATCACCCGACGGATTCCCTATTTACTTTAGCTTACAAGCAACATTTTCCGACTTTAATAATTTTCAGCAGGCAGCTTAGAAACTACCTCTATAATCCATTTTAACTATTCTTTTAAAAGTATGATTTTTGAAAACAACCTGGCTTTTGCTCAAAGTCTGGATCAACAGGATCCACTTCAACACTTGAGAAATGATTTCTTTTTTCCGCAACAAAACGGCAAACCCTTCATTTACTTATGCGGCAACTCTCTTGGTCTGCAACCGAAAACGGCCAAAGAGCACATAGAGCAGCAACTCGAGAACTGGCAGAACCTTGCTGTAGAAGGCTGGTTTGAAGGTGATACGCCCTGGATGTTTTACCACAAGGAACTAAAAAAACTCATGGCCCAGGTTGTGGGTGCAAGCCCACAGGAAGTTTGCCCCATGAATACGCTAACCGTAAACTTGCATTTGCTGATGGTCAGCTTTTATAAACCATCAGCCAAACGGTTTAAGATCATAATGGAAGCCGGAGCCTTCCCTTCTGATCAATACGCCATCGAAAGTCAAGTGCGTTTTCATGGTTACGATCCCGAAAACGCCATCATAGAGGTTGCGCCGCGAGCAGGTGAACAAACGCTACGAACAAGTGATATTTTAGCTGCCATAGCTGATCAGGGTGATGAAATCGCATTGGTGCTTTTTGGTGGAGTAAACTATTTTACCGGGCAGTGGTACGACATGCCCGCCATTACCAAAGCTGGACATGCGGCAGGGGCTATAGTTGGCTTTGACCTCGCACATGCTGCCGGCAACGTGCCATTGCAACTTCATGACTGGGATATAGACTTCGCTTGCTGGTGCTCTTATAAATATCAAAACTCCGGTCCAGGTGGAATCAGCGGTATCTTTGTTCATGAAAAACACTTTAAAGACCGTAGCCTGAACCGCTTCGCCGGCTGGTGGGGATATCAGGAGGAACAGCGATTTAAAATGGCAAAAGGTTTCGTACCCGAAGCGGGCGCTGATGGCTGGCAAGTGAGCTGCACACAGGTCATCCCAATGGCTTTGTACTACGCCTCTCTGCAAATGTTTGAAAAAGCAGGCTTTATTACGCCATTAAGGGAGAAAAGTAAAAAACTAACTGCTTATTTATTTTACATCGTCAATGAGGTAAACCGCAGCTTAGGTGAAGAACAGTACCAAATCATCACGCCGGCTACCGAGGCCGACCGTGGTGCCCAGGTATCTATTATAGCTAAACATAAGCCTAAGGAAATATTCAAAGCACTGATGGACAACAACATATTAGGCGACTGGCGCGAACCTAATGTGATCCGCCTTAGCCCTGTCCCTCTTTACAACAGCTTTGAAGATGTATTCATCACCGGAGAACAATTGCTGAAAATCAGCAAAGAATTGATTTAAGCATTTAAAAAATTATAATTTAAAAATTAACACAATGGAAATAACAGTAGAAATTACTGATCGTCTGTACAAACTTGAGGAGAAGTTTGCTGCGATGGGGCAAGATATCAATGCGTATCTTGATGGTCTGCTTTATGCAGATTACCTGACCTATTGGGATTACATACATCTGGATACCCTACTGAGTCTTCAGAGCCCCAAAACATCTTTCCCTGATGAAGAAATATTCATCATGTATCACCAGATTACCGAACTCTATTTTAAACTGACCCTTCATGAATGCAAGCAGATCGCTGAGCATCCGGCACTGACGTCTTATTTTTTTGTGAGCAGGTTGAAACGCATAAACGCCTATTTTACGGCGCTGGTTTCTTCTTTCGATATCATGGTAGATGGTATGGACAAATCACAGTTCCTGAAATTCAGGATGTCTCTTTTACCTGCAAGCGGCTTTCAATCCGGACAATACCGCATGATCGAAATCTATGCCACCGACCTTATCCGTCTGGTAGATAAAAGCAAACGCGAAGAACTAAAAGATGCGACTGTAGATGAGCAATTTGAATACCTGTACTGGAAATTTGGCGCGTCCGAATTGGCTACCGGCAAACAGACACTTACCCTGCAACAATTTATTCGCAAATACGCAAAGCAATTTTTGCAATTAGCAAAGGACAACACTGAAACAAACTTCGCTGCAATTTACCGAAAGCTGGTTGAGCAGGGAGAAGATGTAAAGTTGGTGGAAGATGAATTGCGTAAACTGGATTTGTTTGTTAACGTAGAATGGCCTCTTTCTCATTACAAATCGGCTGTAAGATATTTGGAGAAGGATCCCCAGGACATTGCTGCTACAGGTGGTACCAACTGGCAAAAGTACCTGCCTCCACGTTTTCAAAAACGAATTTTCTTCCCGTTTCTGTGGACAGAAGAACAAATTGAAGAATGGGGTAAAACATGGGTAATGAATGTGTTGAAAACCTATAAAATCTCAAAATAAACAAGTACCTGAATCCATTTGATATTCCTCAATGGTTTTAATAACTTAGCTATACTTGCCGAAAATTCGTCCTTTGTAACATAAATAAACAGTCAATATGAAAATCAATCTAAAAATGCCAGCCTATGCAATGGCCTTTACCTTGCTTTTCCAGTCTTGTATCAAAGATCCGCCTGCAAATCCAGAGGCCGACATTGAGCAATTTAAAGTAGAATCTAAATTGCTTACCGGCGATGTCTTTATCGATCAAGCGAACCGAATAATTACACTCAACCTTACTGAGGCAGCCTTCAAAGAAGGTATTGCCCCCCAGATCTTAGTTTCCCAAGGCGCGAGGGTTGAGCCTGCTTCCGGCACAAAAATCACCTTTGATCAGGAAATGTCCTATGTGGTTACCTCTGCTTCAGGTGAAAATAAGAAAACCTATCAGGTGAAGATAGTCAATGTTGGCCACTGGGATTTTGATTTTGAAAACTGGATGGCAAATAGCGCAGATCAGTATCAATACCCCATTGAATCCAATAACACGCAAGTGTGGTCTTCAGGCAACCCGGGTGTAGCACTAGCAGGAGTACCAAAAAGAGCAGATGCATATCCCACACAATCTACCTCAGATGGTTACTTAGGCACAAAGGCAGCATCGATGTCCACTATCAAAGGCACGGCACTTTCTGAATTTATAGGGGTAAAGCTGTTCGCCGGATCTATTTTCCTGGGAGACTTTAAGTCCGCTGAAGCGCTGTTCAACCCACTTGCAGCAACAGAATTTGGGCAACCTTATTTGAGCGGTCAGCCTGCAAGATTCACCGGTTATTACAAATACGCCCCAGGGCCTGTTTTGCAGGATCGTGATGGCAACCCTATTAATGGTCAGACCGACCAGTGTTCCATTTATGCGGTGGTATATAACGGGACGGAGCGGTTGAATGCCACAAATATCATGACTTCCGACCGTGTAATTGCTAAGGCTGTATTGGCTGATGGCAGTGCTAAAGAAACATTTACGCGCTTTGACATTCCTTTCATTTATATACCTGGCGCAGTGCGTGCAGAAAACATTATGGTAGCGATAGTTGCATCTTCCAGCGCACGCGGTGGAGAGTATGTTGGTGCGCTAGGCAGTAAATTAATCATAGACAGTTTACGAATCATCCCACAATGAGAAAAATTTCATATTTAGTTACCCTATTATTACTGGCCATATTGGCACATAAAGGCTATGCCCAGTCATATCAGGGCATCATCATCATCAAGAAAAACACCCATTTTATCACCGCAGGATACAATTTCGGCGCAACTGCTCCCTACACCTTGCCCAATACGATTCGTAAAATTGAAAAATATACGCTGCAGTTTACTCCTTCGGTTGGTTATGAATTCCATCGTAAATTGAACAAAAAATGGGGCGTAGGTAGTGGCGTGAGAGTGGATGTAAAAGGAATGAAAATTACCGATAGCGTTCAATATTTTCATACCATTTTAACAATGGATGATGGCGAGTTTGAGGGCGATTTTTCAGGTACCAATCAAACCACCGCGAAAAATACTTACTTAACAGTACCTATTTACGGAACCTTTCAATCTGGCCGATGGCATTATAGGTTGGGAGGGTATGTCGCCTATGCGCTATCAAAAAGTTTTAGTGGTTCAGTTTCTAACGGTTACATTCGTAAGGGAAACTCTTTAGGTGAAAAAGTTTTTATCGATGAGTCTAAATTTGATTTTTCTGATGAAATGAAGTCTTGGGACTGGGGCTTACACGCGGCTGTAGGTCGGGAAATCGGTCATGCCTGGTCCATCAATCTAAACATTCAAGCCGGAATAGATCCTATATTTCCCAGTTCCTTCAGAGGTGTTGGATATAAACTGCGCAACATAAATCTTAATATTGGGGCTGCATTTAACTTAAGTTATTTATAATCATTAAAACTTAAGACCTTAAAATTAAGCTCCCTCGTTCACGCGGTACAATTATGGAGCAGACAGATATTAGAATTCTATTAAAACAAAAAAGCCTTAGATTTCTCTAAGGCTTTCTCCGTGCACTTGTAGGGATTCGAACCCCAAACCTTCTCATCCGTAGTGAGATGCTCTATCCAATTGAGCTACAAATGCATTTTTTATTATGTTCCCGTTTCGTTAACGGAATGCAAAAGTAATGCTTGAAATTCAAAATAACAATATTTTTATCAAATTATTCCAAGCGTTACTTTTACAAAAGCCTCTTTATGCTTCTACAGATTTTTTAATCGCATCAAAATCAGGCATATTACCTGCATCTTCCAATACTTCTGCATGAATAATTTTTCCTTCTTCATCGATCACAAAAGCTGCTCTTTTGGAAACTCCCTTTAAATTAAATACGAAATCTTCATAAAATGCACCATATGCTTTTGATGTTTCTTTGTTAAAATCTGAAAGTAATGGAAACTGATAAGCCTGGTCTTCTTTAAATTTTGCCAGAGTAAATGGAGAATCTACAGAAATACCTACCACATCAGCATTCATTCCTTCATAATAGCCGAAGCTATCTCTCATTGTACATAACTGCGCGGTACAAACGCCGGTAAACGCCATAGGGAAAAAGTGTACTACTAATTTTCTGCCTTTATAATCTGAAAGAGATACCTCTTTCAACTCTGAACTGAACAGTTTAAAATCTGGGGCTTGATCACCAATTTGTAATGCCATATTGAATTCTTTTTTTGTATGATTATTTTAATTCCAAACTTAAATAAAATGCATGTTTTATTTGTGTCAAATCATACCTATTTCATTAGAAAAATTGCGCATCAAATTGAGCGTGACACACTAGGATTCGACGGGGCTTCCAGTTTTTTAATCACGTTGTTTCAACTGATGATCCAGGATGGCTAGTCCCTCTTCAAAACTATGGGGATTGTAACCAAGATCGTTTATGGTTTTATCCAATATAAAACCTGTTCTTACCGGCCGTTTGGCTGTTTGGTTTAATGTTTCTGCACTGATTTCCCTAATCAGACTTTTATCAAGATGCCAGTAGTCTGCCACTTTACCTACCAGTTCTGAAATACTCATCATATCTTTGCCTGAAGCATTGTATACACCATGTGCATCTTTTTGAACAGCAAGCAGGCAGCAATCGGCGAGATCCTCTGCAAGTGTAGGCATGCGCCACTGATCATTTACTACATTAATTGGCGAACCTTTTTCTAAAGCTCCTTTAGCCCAAAGCACAATGTTACTTCTGCTCATGTCGCTTACAATACCATATACTATTATAGTACGGAGAATAGCCCATTTACAACTGGAATTTTTGAGCACTTCCTCTGCTTCCAGCTTTGTTTTACCATAATAACTCAGAGGATTTGGTGCCGCAAGTTCATCATAAGGTCCGTTTGCACCATCAAATATAAAATCGGTAGACAAATGAACCAATTGTATATTATGTAGCTCTGCTATATTAATTAATGTCTGAACTGCCTCAACATTTAATTTATGTGCCAATTCCTGCTGATCTTCACAAGTATCCACATTAGTCATGGCTGCAGTATGAATAATGGCATCGGGCTGGTATTTTTCTACCACCTGCTTTACATTTTCAGGATCAAGAATATCCATTTCGGCATAAACATATCCTTCCTTAACCGGAAATCTGTTGGCACCCTTGGCTGTCGCAATTAGTTTAAATTGCTTCGTATCCAGCAGTCTCTCTGTAATCTTCTGGCCCAAAAGACCGTTACTCCCTGTTACTAATATGGTTTTCATCTATATATAAGTTGCCTTTTAATTGTGATGAAGCTATCAGATTTATTCATCTCCACTGCGTGTTTTGAAAAATACTGATGGTTTCATTAAAATTTATTTTGTCTTTTTAACATGCTATGTCCTTTACAAATCGCCTTTTAAGGGCTAAAATGCAATAAGTTATGGCATTAAATGTAAGTGCTAAATTACCGATTAAAAAACTGTGGAAAAACTTTTTATTTATATATACAATTCTTGTTTAAAAATTTTAACTTTGCAAACCGAATTGTGGGCTCCTAAAACAGCCTTTAACAAATTGATATTTATAATTTTACCCAAAACAATATATGCCTAACATTGGAAAAATAGCGCAGATTATAGGACCGGTAGTTGACGTGAGTTTTGCTGACGATGCTCATTTACCTCAAATTTTCTCTGCATTAGAGATTACAAAAGAAAACGGACAGAAAGTCGTTTTAGAAGTTCAACAACATCTTGGTGAAGACCGCGTTCGTGCAATTGCGATGGACTCAACTGACGGTTTGGTTCGCGGAATGAAAGCAGTAGATACTGGTGCTCCTATTCAAATGCCAGTTGGTGATCAAATTAAAGGTCGCTTATTCAATGTTGTTGGTGAAGCTATCGATGGTATCAACACTGTTGATAAAACAGGTGGTCGTCCAATCCACAATGCTCCTCCAAAATTTGATGAGCTTTCTACTGAAACTGAAGTACTTTTTACAGGTATTAAAGTAATTGACTTATTAGAGCCTTATGCAAAAGGTGGTAAAATCGGTTTGTTCGGTGGTGCGGGTGTTGGTAAAACAGTATTGATCATGGAATTGGTAAACAACATTGCGAAAGCATATGCTGGTTTATCTGTATTCGCTGGTGTTGGTGAGCGTACTCGTGAAGGTAATGACCTTTTACGTGAGTTTATCGAATCTGGTGTAATCAACTATGGTGAAGAATTCCTTCATTCTATGGAAAAAGGTGGATGGGATTTAAAAACTGTTGACACTGAAAAATTAAAAGAATCTAAAGCAACTCTGGTATTCGGTCAGATGAACGAGCCTCCTGGTGCACGTGCACGTGTAGCATTATCAGGACTAACAGTTGCTGAATATTTCCGTGACGGTGATGGAGAAGGCGCTGGAAAAGATATTCTTTTCTTCGTTGATAACATCTTCCGTTTCACTCAGGCAGGTTCTGAGGTATCGGCTCTATTGGGTCGTATGCCTTCGGCGGTAGGTTACCAGCCAACACTTGCTACTGAGATGGGTCTGATGCAAGAGCGTATTACTTCAACTAAACGTGGTTCAATTACATCTGTTCAGGCGGTTTACGTACCTGCGGATGATTTAACTGACCCGGCTCCGGCAACTACATTTGCCCACTTAGATGCGACTACTGTATTGTCACGTAAAATTGCTGAGTTAGGTATCTATCCTGCGGTGGATCCATTGGATTCTACTTCACGTATCCTTTCTCCAGCTGTATTAGGTGATGAACACTATAACACTGCTCAAAGAGTAAAAGAAACCTTACAACGTTATAAAGAACTTCAGGATATCATCGCCATCCTTGGTATGGATGAGTTATCTGAGGAAGATAAATTAGTTGTATCGCGCGCACGTCGTGTTCAGCGTTTCTTATCTCAGCCTTTCCACGTAGCTGAGCAGTTTACAGGCTTAAAAGGAGTATTGGTTGACATTAAAGATACCATCAAAGGATTCAACATGATCATGGATGGTGAAGTTGATGAATATCCTGAGGCTGCATTTAACTTAGTAGGAAGCATTGAAGAAGCTATAGAAAAAGGTAAAAAACTATTAGCTGAAGCAAACTAGTATTAGCACTATGACATTAGAAATATTAACCCCAGATAAGAAAGTTTTTGAAGGCGAAGTAACAGCAGTTACTGTACCGGGTACCATGGGTTCTTTCCAGATTTTGAAAGACCATGCCCCTATTATTTCAACTTTAGAAGACGGACCAGTAATTATTAAAAGTAAAACTGGCGATGATACCTTTATTATTAAAGGCGGTGTCGTTGAGGTTTTAAAAAACAAAATTATTGTCTTAGCCGAAGGGGTTGCATAATATTTAATCATATAATATTGTAAAAGCCCTTTGAAAATTTCAAAGGGCTTTTTTGTTGGAATATGTTTAAGGCAAAAACTTAGATCATCTTCAGTAAAGGGTTGTCATCTCGAACGAAGGGAGAGATCTCTTGATTCAGCACAGTTCAGGAGATCTTTCCTAAGGTCGAGATGACGGCAAAGTCAGGATGGAGAGGCCCTGATTGCAAGAGTAAAAAATAACGGGATGAATAAAAGAAATCTGAAGAGTTAAATAAGTGACTTTCATCAACTTTTTACATCACTTTTCAGATTTTAGGCAGAAAATTAAAGAATTTACAATGCTTGCATAACACCTATACCGAATACCGATTTCATATTTGGTATAGTAGCATCCATGGTAAGATATGATTTAGATACAAAAAAAGAAATTAAATACTTAAATAAACAAATAAAGCAGAATTATATTTTTTTTCAATTATTTTTCTTCTTCTATTGATAGTCTAGGAAGCAACACCTAAATTGGATTCTAGAAAGCAACACTAAATAAAAACGAAATGAAACTTTCAATCAACGTCTTAATTACTGTCATTATTAATGTAATTCTTCTCCTGATTATTCAGAAGGAAAAGGCGCTGTAAATGAATATTTAATACATAAAATAATCAAGCGCCACCCAAAAGTGGCGCTTTTTTAATGAAACAACCGAAAATAAAACATACCGAGACCTAAAATGCAATACTTCAACTCAAATACCATACTTTACTTAAACGGCAGGTTTGAAAAAGCCGCTGAAGCGACCACCGATTTATATGGTCAGTCGCTGCATTATGGTTACGCAGTATTTGAGGGCATCAGGGCCTACAGTACACATAACGGTACCCGGATCTTTAAAGCAAGGGAGCATTTTGAAAGATTGAAACGATCCGCAGAATTGGTTCACATACCTTTTACCTGGGATATCAATAAGCTGATCAAACAGACATACAGGTTACTGGAAATCAATAATTTGAAAGATGCGTACATCCGCCCGCTGATATTTTGTCCACCAGCCATGTCATTAAGTGCTGCAAAAGAGGCATCCATTATGATCTGTGTATGGGAGTGGGATGCATATCTTGGACACAAATTATTAAAGGTTTGTGTATCAGAATTTGAACGCCCAAACCCTAAGTCTATTCCTATTGAGGCCAAAGTGAGCGGTAATTATGTCAACTCTATATTGGCCACTACCGAAGCTAAGAAAAAAGGATTTGATGAAGCCTTGTTACTGGATATGTTTGGCAATATAGCTGAAGCACCGGGAGCAAATATCTTCATTGAAAAAAATGGCAGATTGTACACCCCTCCTCTTGGAAATATCTTACCGGGCATCACCCGCGCAACAGTGATTGAATTGTGCCATATACTTGACATTGAAATCATTGAAAAGCATTTGACAGTAAAAGACCTAAAACATGCAGATAGTGCATTTTTCTGTGGTACGGCAACAGAGATTGCGGGGATAGCTTCCATCGATGAATACACTTTCCCCATGAAATGGACTGAAAGTGCAGGAGCAACTATTCAACGCACTTATAAATGTTTAGTGCTTGAAAAACAGAACTATGAAGTTATCATATAGCTATATATACAATAAAACAAAACATACCTAATACAAAATAAGAAACAGACCTAATATGTCACAAACACCAGAAATCAACAGATACAGTAAAACTTTTACACAAGACCCTACTCAGCCGGCTGCTCAGGCCATGCTTTACGGAATTGGCCTGACCAAAGAAGATATGGACAAGGCTCAAGTCGGTATTGCAAGCATGGGATATGATGGGAATACCTGCAACATGCACTTAAATGATCTTGCTCAAATTGTAAAAGAAGGTGTCTGGAAAAATGATATGGTGGGATTGACCTTCGGTACTATCGGAGTGAGCGACGGGATGTCTAACGGAACTGAAGGAATGCGTTATTCCCTGGTATCAAGAGACGTGATCGCGGATTCTATTGAGACGATCTGCGGCGGACAATACTATGATGGTCTGATTACCATCCCAGGTTGCGACAAGAACATGCCCGGCTCTATCATGGCAATGGGTCGTTTAAACCGTCCTTCTATTATGGTATACGGAGGTAGTATCCATTCAGGAAAATATAAAGGTCAGTCGCTGAATATTGTTTCTGCTTTTGAAGCGCTGGGACAAAAGCTTGCTGGAAATTTAAATGAGGAGGATTTCCAGGGGATCATCAAACACACTTGTCCTGGTGCAGGAGCATGTGGAGGTATGTACACTGCAAACACAATGGCTTCAGCTATTGAAGCATTGGGCATGAGCTTACCTTACAGTTCTTCTTACCCTGCGATAAGTGAGGAGAAAAAGAATGAATGTATAGCCGCAGGAAAATACATCCGTATCCTGCTGGAAAGAAATATCTTGCCTTCAGACATCATGACTGAGAAAGCATTTCACAATGCAATAGTACTCGTGATGGTATTGGGAGGTTCTACAAATGCGGTGCTTCACCTGATTGCTATGGCAAAATCTGTAGGATTGAACCTGAAGCTGGAAGATTTCCAAAGAATCAGTGACAGTACGCCTGTACTTGGCGACTTGAAGCCAAGTGGCACTTACCTGATGGAAGATCTTCATGAAATCGGTGGTGTACCCGCGGTAATGAAATATTTATTGAAAGTTGGACTGATCCATGGCGACTGCCTGACTGTAACGGGTAACACAATTGCTGAAAATGTTGCTGATGCAATAGACCTGGATTTTGAAACTCAAAAGATCATCTTCCCTGTTGAAAACCCGATTAAAGAAACCGGTCACCTGCAGATGCTTTATGGAAACCTGGCAACAAAAGGTGCCGTAGCTAAGATCAGCGGCAAGGAAGGTGAAAAATTCACTGGCCCTGCAAGAGTGTTTGACGGAGAGAAATCTTTAATGGCCGGTATCCAGAGTGGACGTGTAAAAAGCGGAGATGTAGTCGTAATCAGACAAGTGGGCCCTAAAGGTGCACCGGGCATGCCTGAGATGCTAAAACCTACTTCATTGATCATTGGTGCCGGACTGGGCAAATCAGTAGCATTGATCACAGATGGTCGTTTCTCTGGAGGTACACATGGATTTGTGGTAGGTCACATTACCCCTGAGGCCTGGGACGGAGGAAATATTGCACTGGTACATGATGATGACATCATTACGATTGATGCAGTGAACAACTCTATAGATGTACACCTGAATGAAGAACAATTGGCTACACGCAGGGCTGTATGGCAACAACTGCCACCACCCGTCACCAAGGGCGTACTTTATAAATACATTAAACAGGTAAGTAATGCCAGCGAAGGCTGTGTTACAGATGCCTACACTGATTAATTAACTAGAAACCCCTACAACTAATAATAAAACAATGGATACAGCACAAGAGGAAGCTACCACATTAACAGAACCTAAAAAGACAATCACTGTTTCTGGATCTGTGGCTCTACTGGAAGGCCTGATCGCTGAAGGCACGGATACAATATTTGGTTACCCTGGTGGTGCCATCATGCCGATTTATGATGCGATATACGATTATAAAGATAAATTAAAACATATTCTGGTACGTCATGAACAAGGTGGCACACATGCCGGACAAGGTTATGCGCGTACTTCTGGAAAAGTGGGTGTGGTATTTGCCACCAGCGGACCAGGCGCTACCAACCTGGTAACAGGCTTGGCTGATGCACAGATAGACAGTACACCAATGGTATGCATCACCGGACAGGTATTTGCGCATCTTTTAGGTACTGATGCTTTCCAGGAAACAGATGTGATCAACATCACTACGCCTGTGACCAAATGGAATTATCAGATCACTGATGCTACAGAGATCCCTTCTGTACTTGCAAAAGCATTTTATATTGCAAGAAGTGGAAGACCAGGTCCCGTACTGATCGACATCACCAAAAATGCGCAGTTGCAAATGTTCGAATATGAAGGCTATACTCCTTGTGAGCATATCCGCAGCTACCGCCCAAAGCCATTGGTAAGGAAAGAATATATTGAGCAGGCTGCAGCTTTGATCAACTCTGCGAAGAAGCCTTTTGTGTTATTCGGACAAGGTGTTTTATTGGGTAGTGCGGAACAGGAATTTAAAGCTTTTGTAGAAAAAAGTGGTATCCCTTCTGCATGGACCATTTTGGGTGCCGGTGCCATTCCTACAGACCATCCTCTAAATGTAGGTATGCTGGGGATGCATGGTAACTACGGCCCTAACGTGCAAACCAATGCTTGTGATGTATTGATTGCTGTCGGAATGCGTTTTGATGACCGTGTAACTGGACGTCTGGATAAATATGCAAAACAGGCGAAAGTCGTTCACCTGGACATTGACCCTGCTGAGATCGATAAAAACGTAAAAGCAGATGTTCCTGTTTGGGGCGACTGTAAAGAAACCTTGCCGCTGCTTACAGAACTTATTGAAGAAAAACAGCATACTGAATGGCTGGCTGAGTTCAGGGCTTATGATAAAACTGAGCTTGATACGGTCATACAAAAAGAGCTGAACCCTGAAAGCGGTGAAATGACCATGGGTGAGGTACTGAACCAATTGAATGTATTGACTAAAGGTGACGCGGTGATTGTAACTGACGTTGGTCAGCATCAGATGGTGGCTTGCCGTTACGCTAAATTCAACAATACCAGAAGCAATATCACCAGTGGTGGTTTGGGGACAATGGGTTTTGGATTACCTGCAGCAATCGGTGCTAAATTTGGTGCGCCAGACAGAACTGTTGTAGCTATTATAGGTGACGGTGGTTTCCAGATGACCTTACAGGAACTGGGTACGATTATGCAGTTTGGTGTAGATGTTAAGATACTGATCCTGAACAACAGATTCTTAGGAATGGTTCGTCAGTGGCAGGAATTATTTAACGAAAAACGCTACTCTTTTGTAGACATTACCAGCCCTGATTTTGTAAAACTTGCAGATTCTTATTACATCGCAGGTAAAAGGGTGGAAGAACGTGAAGACCTTGCTGGAGCATTAGAAGAAATGCTGAACCACAAAGGGTCTTATCTTCTAGAAGTAATGGTGGCTAAGGAGAATAATGTATTCCCAATGGTGCCACAAGGTATGAGTGTAAGCGAAATCAGACTTAAATAATTAGAAGATCATGAGCAATTCCAACGAAACAGAATTAAACGGAAAACAGGAATTTACGATTACTGTATATACCGAAAATAGAATCGGCATACTTAACCGTATAGCCATCATCTTTTCAAGAAGAAAGATAAATATTGAAAGCTTAAACACCTCTCCTTCCGAGATTGAGCACATCCACCGCTTTAACATTCTTATTCACGAGACTGAAGAAGTAGTGCGCAAACTTTCCCGTCAAATCGAAAAACAAGTAGAGGTATTGAAGGTATATTACAATACGAATGAGGATATCATCTGGCAGGAAATGGCTCTTTATAAGGTACCTACAGATACGATTGCCGAACGTGCACCGGTAGAGCGTCTGCTGCGTGAATTTGGTGCAAGGGCTGTTGTGATCCGTAAGGACTATACAGTATTTGAAACAACAGGTCACCGCGAGGAAACTGATAAGCTGATTGAAGTGCTTCAACCTTATGGACTGATTGAATTTGTCAGGAGTGCCAGAGTAGCTATCATCAAGGACAGCGATGGTTTTAACCGTAAACTGAGAGAATTTGAGCGCAGGGAACCAGGTGAAGATGTGATCGAGAACGAATTCCTGGATAAAGAAAAGAACGTGTTCAGCATGTAACCAACAGATGTAATGGAACAATTATTAGCAATCATCAGACAAACCCGTAAAAACTTTACTCAGTTGATCGAAGCCTCGTCTTTAGAAGAGCTGAATGAAGTACCGGCAGGTTTCAACAATAATATGATCTGGAATTTTGGACATATCATTGTGAGTCAGCAGTTGCTATGTTATAAACTGGCTGGTATCGAACCAAAAATTGATAAAGCGTTGATTTCAGATTACCAGAAAGGAACAAAACCAGAGCGGTTCATTGAACAAGCAGAAATTGAAACACTGAAAAATCTAATGGTTAGTACGATAGACGTACTTGAAACTGACCTGAAGAACAACATTTTCACTAGCTATCATGGTTTTATGACCAGCTATGGAGTGCAGCTGAACAATACGAATGATGCATTTCAATTTTTCCCGGTACATGATGCCTTTCACTATGGATGCGCATCATCAATAAAAAAAGCAATTAATAACAATAGATAAAAATTAAACGAACCTTAATCAAAAAAGATAAAAAGATGTCAAATTATTTTAACACACTACCTCTTAGAGAAAAATTAAACCAACTAGGTGTTTGCGATTTCATGAACAGTTCTGAATTCCTGGATGGCGTAAATGCATTAAAAGGTAAAAAACTGGTAATCGTAGGTTGCGGTGCCCAAGGTCTTAACCAGGGTTTAAATTTAAGAGATAGTGGTTTAAATATTGCCTATACTTTACGTAAAGAAGCGATTGAAGGCAAAAGAGATTCATGGAAAAATGCGACAGACAACAACTTTACTGTTGGTACGTATGAGGAATTGATTCCTGACGCTGATGTGGTGATCAACCTTACTCCTGATAAGCAGCACACTGCTGTAGTAAATGCAGTAATGCCGTTGATGAAACAAGGGGCTACATTATTGTATTCACATGGCTTCAACATTGTTGAGGAAGGCATGCAGATCCGTAAAGACATTACTGTAATTATGGTGGCTCCTAAATGTCCTGGTAGCGAAGTAAGAGCAGAATATGTAAGAGGATTTGGTGTACCTACGCTAATCGCTGTTCACCCTGAAAACGATCCTGAAGGAAAAGGTTTGGCACAAGCTAAAGCATATTGTGTGGGAACAGGTGGTCACAGAGCTGGTGTATTGAAATCATCTTTTGTAGCAGAAGTAAAATCTGACTTAATGGGTGAGCAAACTATCCTTTGCGGTTTATTGCAAACTGGCTCTATCCTTTCTTTCGATAAAATGATTGAAAAAGGAATCGATGCAGGCTATGCTTCTAAACTGGTTCAGTATGGTGTAGAGGTAATCACTGAAGCTTTGAAGCAAGGTGGTATCACTGCCATGATGGACAGACTAAGCAATGTTGCTAAAATCAAAGCTTTTGAGATCTCTGAGGAATTGAAGACCATTATGCGTCCTTTGTTCCAGAAACACCAGGATGACATTATGAGTGGCGAATTTAGCCGTATCATGATGGAAGATTGGGCTAATGGTGATAAAAACCTATTGGGATGGCGTGCTGCTACTGGCGAGACCGCTTTCGAAAAAACTCCGGCAGGTGATGTAAAAATCGGTGAGCAGGAATATTTCGACAACTATACTTTGATGGTTGCTTTTGTAAGAGCAGGTGTTGAACTGGCTTTCGAAACGATGGTTCAGGCTGGTATCAAACCTGAGTCTGCTTACTACGAATCGTTACACGAGACTCCGCTTATTGCAAATACCATTGCACGTAAGAAACTATTCGAAATGAACCGTGTAATTTCTGATACTGCAGAATACGGATGTTACCTGTTTGACGCTGCTTGTAAGCCGCTTCTGGCAGACTTCATGACAAGAGTAGATACCGATTTAGTGGGTAAAAACTTCAATGAAGGAAAAGATGGCGCTGTAGATAACAGAACTTTAATTGCTGTAAATGAAGCTCTCCGCTCACATCAGGTGGAGCAGATCGGTGCTGAATTGAGAAAAGCAATGACTGCTATGAAAGCGATTAAAACTGCATAAAATAACACAAGCCTTAGCGGTTTCAGGATCGCTAAGGTTTACAAAAAAGAATAAAATGTCAAAAACATTAGTAGAAAAAATTTGGGATGCACACGTTGTAAAAAGTGAAGCAGGATTTCCTGATATTTTGTACATAGATACACACTTGATTCATGAGGTAACTTCTCCGCAGGCATTTGATGGTTTGCGCAAAAGAGGCTTACCTGTGCTTCGTCCAAAACAAACTGTAGCTACAGCCGACCATAACGTGCCTACGATCAATCAACTGCAGCCAATCAAAGAAGAACTTTCGCGCTATCAGGTAGATATGCTGACTAAAAACTGTGCAGAATTTGGTATTGAGCTGTATGGTTTGGGTCACCCTTTTCAGGGGATCGTTCACGTAATTGGTCCGGAGCTTGGCATCACTTTACCGGGTAAAACTATGGTTTGCGGTGATAGTCATACATCTACGCATGGTGCTTTTGGTGCTATTGCTTTTGGCATAGGTACTTCTCAGGTAGAACAGGTTTTTGCGACGCAATGTCTATTGCAGCAGAAACCTAAGACCATGAAAATTGAAGTGAACGGCACATTAGGAAAGGGTGTAACTGCTAAAGACATTATTTTATACATCATTGCTAAAATTTCTGCTGCCGGTGGTACAGGATATTTTATTGAATATGCAGGTTCGGCCATTGAAGCTTTAAGTATGGAAGCGCGCATGACGATCTGTAACATGAGTATCGAAATGGGTGCCAGAGGCGGATTGATTGCTCCTGATCAGATTACTTTCGATTACATCAAAGGCAGAGAGTTTGCTCCTGCAGGTGCAGAGTGGGAAAAAGCACTTGCTTACTGGAAAACTTTGTACAGCGATGCTGATGCGAAATTTGATAGCGTATTGACTTTCGAAGCAGAAGACATTGCCCCTATGATTACTTACGGAACCAATCCGGGTATGGGTATGGGTATTAAAGAAAATATTCCTGCAACCAGTTCACAACCAGATAAAGAGCAATTGTCTTACCAAAAAGCATTGGATTATATGGGCTTTGACGACAATGCTTCATTGATCGGAAAACCTGTGGATTATGTTTTCATTGGCAGCTGCACCAACTCACGTATTGAAGATTTACGTGAAGTAGCTGAATTTGTGAAGGGCAAACAGAAAGCGGAAAACGTGACTGTATGGATTGTTCCGGGTTCTAAACAGGTAGAACAGCAGGCGAAGAATGAAGGTTTAGATAAAATCTTTGAAGAGGCAGGCTTCCAGCTTCGTGAACCAGGATGCAGTGCATGTCTGGGTATGAACGAGGATAAGATTCCTGCAGGAAAATACTGTGTGTCTACTTCCAACAGGAATTTTGAGGGCCGTCAGGGTCCTGACGCCAGAACTTTGCTGGTAAGTCCGCTTACAGCAGCAGCAGCAGCCGTAACCGGAAAAATTACAGATGTAAGGGATTTGTTGGTTGAAGCTTAAAACAAGAAGAAGATGAGGAAATTCGAAAGATTAACATCGGCAGTAGTGCCTTTAAATATAGAGAATATTGATACCGACCAGATCATCCCGGCGAGGTTTCTAAAAGCCACTACCCGCGAAGGTTTTGGTGAAAACCTGTTCCGCGACTGGCGTTACAATGGCGACAATACGCCTAAAGCGGATTTCGTGCTAAACGATCCTGCCTACAAGGGACAAGTATTGGTGGCTGGTAAAAACTTTGGTTGCGGAAGCAGCCGTGAGCACGCTGCCTGGGCAATTCAGGATGCCGGTTTTGATGTCGTGATCAGCAGCTTTTTTGCTGATATTTTCAAAGGAAATGCATTGAACAATGGTCTTTTACCTATCCAGGTAAGCGAAGATTTCCTTGCTGCTATTTTTAAAGCAGTAGATCAGGACAATAAAGCACAGCTGGACGTTGACCTGGAAAACCAGACGGTAACGATCGTTGCCACTGCAGAAAAAACAGACTTTGAGATCAATCCTTATAAAAAATCATGCCTGATCAATGGCTATGATGACATAGATTTCATATTGAACCAAAAACAATTAATAGAAGCATTCGAGCAAGCGAGATAATGTCAAACCCCGTCGTCCATATCACAAACCTTAACCTGAAGTATCACCATCATGTGGTACTAAAGGATTTGAACTGGGTAATCCATCCCGGTGAAAATTGGTTATTGTGTGGGAAAAGCGGAAGTGGCAAAACATCATTGGCAAAGGCCATGGCAGGCATTTCGCATGTCTATGGCAATATTGAAACCAACTTTAATCCTGAAAGCAAACTACCGGCTTTGGTTCACTATGTGGCCAACTGGTACCAGTTTAAAGACTTGGAAGGACAATCAAATTTCTATTACCAACAACGCTACAACAGTCAGGCTACTCCTACTACGGCTACTGTAAAAGCCGAACTGGAAAGTTATGGCAAAAAACATGGGCTGGAGTTCAGTGCTGTCGAAAGTCTGATAAATGCATTGGGTTTCTCTGCATTAAAAAATTCAGCACTAATTGAACTATCAAGCGGAGAACATAAAAAATTGCAGATCATTAAAGCGCTGTGGTTAAAACCACAGCTTTTGATCCTTGACCAGCCTTACAATGGGCTGGACACCCTTTCCCGTCAAAACCTGAATACCTTACTGGAATCATTTTGTAGAGATGGAATGCAACTGATCCTGGTCAGCAATGACAATGAATTACCCGCTGTAATCAACCGCTATGCAGCTATCAGTGAGGGTAAGCTCCATGTAATTACTGAAGGCGAAAGAACATACGATGTACTGGAAATAAGTGAAAAGTCTGTTCCTTCATTCCTAAACGAAGCTCCTGTACCTTCTTCGTCGACAGTAATTAAAATGGTTGATGTGAACATCAGTTACGGCGAGAAACAGGTATTAAAGAACATCAACTGGGAAGTAAAATCAGGTGAGAAATGGGTTTTACAGGGGCCTAACGGTTCAGGTAAATCGACTTTATTGAGTTTAATCTGTGCTGATCATCCTCAGGCTTATGCAAACGAGTTTTATTTGTTTGGCCATAAAAGAGGAAGTGGTGAAAGCATTTGGGAAATCAAGGAGCGTATTGGTTTAATCTCGCCTGAACTGCATTGGTATTTTGATGCCTCTGCGACAGTATGGGAAAGCGTTGTTTCAGGGTTTTATGACAGCTCAGGTTTATTTTGTGAACCAGGCTACACCAAAACTGCCCAGGCCAATGAACTGATCAGTTATTTCGGACTGGACGAGTACCAAAATGTGCTGATGAATACCCTTCCATTAGGAAAACAAAGACTGGCGCTGCTGGCGCGCACAATTATAAAAAACCCTCAGCTACTGATTTTGGATGAGCCTTGTCAGGGATTAGACCAGCAGCAAACCAAACATTTTAACCGCCTGGTAGACGAGCTGTGTAAAAATGGGACAACACTTATTTACGTGGGTCATTTTGAATCGCAGCTACCGGCGTGTATAGAGAAAAGAATTTTATTAGAAAACGGTCAAGTAAAAACCGTAGAAAACATATTAAAGGTCGTCAAGAGTGTGGAGAACCTCGAAACGGCCTGAACATAAAACACAAGTACAATGAAGAAGAACATACTAGTTATACCAGGCGATGGCATCGGACCTGAAGTTACCACATGGGGTAAAGCAATTTTAGAGCAAATTGCTGAAGATTTTGGTCATGAATTTACTTTTGACGAAGCCCTGATGGGTCACGCCGCTATAGAAGCAACAGGCAATCCCCTACCCGATGAAACACTGGAAAAAGCGAAAAAAAGTGATGCCATACTTTTTGGTGCTGTAGGCCATGCTATGTATGACAATGATCCTTCTCTTAAAGTACGCCCTGAACAAGGTTTGTTAAAGATTCGCAAAGAACTTGGACTATATGCAAACCTACGCCCTATCCTGCTATTTGATGAGTTACTGAATGCTTCAAGCATCAAGGCAAGCATCTTAAAAGGCACAGATATTTTATTTTTCAGAGAGCTGACAGGAGATGTTTACTTCGGTGAGAAAACCCGCTCTGAGGACAGAAATACTGCTTCAGATTTGATGATCTATCACCGCTACGAAGTTGAAAGAATCGCAAGAAAAGCTTATGAAGCAGCAATGCAACGTAACAAAAGGTTATGTTCTGTAGATAAGGCTAATGTATTGGAAAGTTCAAGACTTTGGAGAGAAACAGTACAAGCGATTTCGAAAGAATATCCTGAAGTGAAAACTGAGCACATGTTCATCGACAATGCAGCGATGCAACTGATCAAGGATCCGAAACAGTTTGATGTGGTACTTACAGCGAACCTATTTGGTGATATCCTGACTGACGAAGCTTCTCAAATTGCTGGTTCGATGGGTATGCTGGCCTCAGCTTCTATAGGCGATGGAACAGGTTTCTTTGAACCAATCCATGGTTCTGCCCACGACATTACAGGTAAAGACCTCGCTAACCCGCTTGCATCTATCCTGTCTGTAGCACTGATGCTCGAAATAGGCTTTGGTCTGAAAGAAGAAGCTAAAGTAGTTGTCGCCGCGGTTGACAAAGCACTCAAAGAAGGCTTCCGTACCAATGACATTGCCGATGGAACAACCAATCCTTATAATGTATTGGGCACCAAAGAAATGGGCAAACTTGTTTTAAAATTTATCGCACAAACAGCTTACACCAATTAAACCCCTAAATTTATGTTACACGATCCAAATAGAGTCTATATATTCGACACCACCTTACGTGATGGCGAACAAGTGCCGGGTTGCCAGTTGGCTACACCCGAAAAAGTAGAAATTGCAAAAGCGTTGGAAGCACTAGGGGTTGACGTGATTGAAGCAGGATTCCCTATTTCAAGTCCTGGCGATTTTCAGAGTGTTGTGGAATTATCTAAAGCCGTATCAGAGCCTGTGATTTGTGCGCTGACCCGCGCCAATAAAGGTGATATCGACGCTGCCGTAGCTGCACTTAAATTTGCAAAACGTCCGCGTATCCATACTGGTATCGGTTCATCTGATATGCACATTAAATATAAATTCAACAGCACCCGGGAAGACATCTTAGCGCGTGCAGTTGAAGCTGTTAAATATGCAAAGCAATTTGTAGAGGACATTGAGTTTTATGCTGAAGATGCAGGCCGTGCAGACAATGTATTCCTTGCGCAAATGGTTGAAGCTGTAATTGCAGCTGGTGCTACGGTGGTTAACATCCCCGACACCAATGGTTATTGCTTACCTGAATTATACGGTTCGAAGATCCGTTTTCTGAAAGAAAATGTAAAGAATATTGATCAGGCGATCATTTCTGTGCATTGCCATAATGACCTTGGTCTGGCTACAGCAAACAGTTTATCTGGTATCATCAACGGTGCCCGTCAGGTAGAATGTACCATCAACGGTATTGGAGAGCGCGCAGGTAACACCGCATTGGAAGAGGTAACGATGATCTTAAAAACACACCACGATCTGAATTTGCATACCAATATCAATAGCAAGCACTTCAGACAGATCAGCGATATGGTGAGCAGTATGATGCGCATGCCTGTACAGCCTAATAAAGCCATTGTAGGACAGAATGCATTTGCACACAGCTCTGGCATCCATCAGGATGGTTTCTTAAAACACAGGGAAAATTATGAGATCATAAAGCCAGAAGATGTTGGTGTAGGTTCTGCAGATATTGTTTTAACTGCAAGAAGTGGCCGTCACGCCCTAAAACATCATTTGGAGAGATTAGGACATCAGTTGGATAAAGCAAATTTAGACCTGGTTTACGAACGCTTCTTAGTATTGGCTGACGAAAAAGGACACATCAACGATGAAGACGTCTTGTTTTTGGCTAACGAGGTTTTGAAAGCTCAGGTACAATAAATTCAATAAACATGAATACAGAAAAAGTAGTGGAGTTAGATTTTGTTGCAGCGGCAGAGCGATTGAAAGGAACGGTAAAACGTACACCTTTAGAATATAATGCGGGACTTTCTGAAAAATATAATGCAAATATTTACCTGAAAAGGGAAGATTTGCAGGTGGTACGTTCTTATAAATTAAGAGGTGCTTACAACATGATCAGCACTTTGCAACCGGAGCAGGTAGCAAAAGGTGTGGTGTGTGCAAGTGCGGGTAACCATGCTCAGGGAGTGGCCCATTCATGTAAGAAGCTGAACATTAAAGGCGTAATTTTTATGCCTGAAATTACACCTAAACAAAAAGTAAAACAAACAGAAATGTTTGGCGGCTCTCATATTGAGATTGTTTTGGTGGGCGACACTTTTGATGACTGTTTAAGAGAAGCAATCGCTTATACGGCTGAACATCAGATGACTTTCATCCCTCCCTTTGACAATGAAAAAGTCATAGAAGGACAAGGAACTGTAGGTGTAGAGGTTTTCGAAGATCTTCCTGAGCTTGACGTTGTCGTGATGCCTATTGGCGGTGGCGGATTAGCATCAGGTGTAGGCAGTTACTTAAGAGGATTAAAACCTTCTGTACAGCTGATTGGTGTGGAACCGGAAGGTGCACCTTCTATGAAACTTGCCCTGGAAAACGGTGCACCGGTATTACTGGATGAGATAGACCGTTTTGTAGATGGCGCGGCAGTAAAGAAAGTGGGTAGCCTTACTTACCAGTATTGTACTGAACTGCTGGATCAGATGCTGTTAATACCTGAAGGAAAAATCTGCACTACAATTTTAAAACTGTATAACGAAGATGCCATTGTAGTGGAACCTGCGGGTGCCCTTGCTGTGGCTTCACTGGATCAGATCAAAGACGAGATACAAGGTAAAAATGTAGTTTGTATCGTAAGTGGCGGCAACAACGACATTGAGCGCATGCAGGAAATCAAAGAGAAATCTTTGCTTTTTGAAGGATTAAAGCATTACTTCATCGTACGCTTTCCTCAAAGACCAGGTGCATTGAAACTATTCGTCAATAATGTACTTGGCCCTCATGATGACATTACCAGATTTGAATTCATCAAGAAAACGAACCGTGAAAATGGCCCTGCCCTTGTAGGCATTGAGTTAGCAAACCGTTCAGACTACGAATCGCTGGTAGCCAGAATGAAAGAGTTTAAGTTTGAGATTATTGAACTGAACAACGATCAAACCTTGTTTGAATACCTCGTGTAACCGGGTGTTGATATAAAATGCTGTACGAAAAGAGAAGTAATTTATTCTTGCCGTCATCCTGAATTTATTTCAGGATCCCGCTTAAGGAAGGCCTAATAACATGGCCGGGATCCAGAAATAAATTCAGGATGACGATCGTGCCTTTTCAGGCTGCCATTTTCTGTTTATAAGTTTTCTTCTTTTAATATTTTAATGAGTTCCTTCTTAACGTTATCCGGAGCAAATTGTTCGCAGGCATAATCTTTCACTGCATTACTACAATCAACATATTGCTGATCATCCAATGCCAATACTTTACCTATAGCATCGTTTAGTCCTGAAACTGACAACTCTTCCATTTCGAAGATAAAATCCTTGTGTGGAAAGCCGCAATACTTACTCACTATAGGCACCAGACCGGCAGACATCGGCTCAATAGTTCCGCCTGGCAAACCGTCAACATAACTTGGAGTGATGGAATAACTGCAGGAATTTACAGCATTTCTCATCGCTTCAGAATTCATAGGAATATTCTTCAGTAGAATTACATGGTCATTGTCATCTAAAACATCCTTATAATGGTTTTGTAGTGATTCATCCAGATAAGGAATGATAATATAAAAGCATAA
The DNA here is from genome assembly GCF_032678645.1 of Pedobacter frigoris. Lineage (GTDB taxonomy): Bacteria > Bacteroidota > Bacteroidia > Sphingobacteriales > Sphingobacteriaceae > Pedobacter > Pedobacter frigoris_A. The sequence goes on along the minus strand of NZ_JAVTSP010000003.1, from coordinate 306,353 downwards.
GTCCTTTCTTGACCTGGCAACTTCAAGAAGGATATGCAGCCCCTTATTGATGACTCTTCCTCCGCAAAGAAAGAGAAAATTCTTATTTCTTGATGCTACACTTTTCCTTTCCAAACCAGAAAAAGCATTCAATATGTTGTTATTTAAAGAATAGGCCTTGTTTTTAAACTCCGATTTGAAATGATCCAATACATCGCCATGGGCCAGAATGATCGCAAAATCGGCGTCAAACATTGCATAATAAGTACTGCCTGGTAATACAAGGCCATCCTTAGGAAGCCATAATCCTGACAATGCATAAAAGTCCTGCACCGACCTCAGGCTCATGGAATTATGAAGATAATCATGCGCTCCAGTAATAAAGTGAATTCTTGAAATTTGTCTGTTAGCATCATAAAATGATCTTTCAAAACAATCACCAAAGCCAAAGATTACGGAATACTTACTGTAGTTGATCTCAGGGGTATCAGAGAAATTATAGACATCCACATTATAACCAAGTTCAGAAAAGCTTTCTGCGACGATATGCGCAGTACGGTAGTTCTGATGCTTGAAATCGTTTGATTCCTGAAATGGGAGTATCAGGTAAGAAATGAGCACATCCTTTTGATAATTGGTCTGATAAAAATTAATAATACCACTATCAATGGTCTTTTTTTCTTTCTTACCCAAAAGTTTATTCCATCTTTTGGTGATACTTCTTTTTATGTTCATTGTTAACGGCAGTACAATTCGATTCCAATTATACGGAAATATTTATCTGCTTATGACCATTTTCACAAAATTTACCATAGGTCAAAGCATCATTATTTTACATAACATTTTAATTACAAAATTGAACAAACCTATAGTTAATAATTTTATGGCAGCAGATTTGCTTAACTATTTTCAAAAACACACAAATCACATGAAAAAGCTCCTATTTTTAATCCTTTGCACCACCACGCTGGGCCTGGTGTCATGCAAAAAAGACACCATCATTCAGGAAACACCTAACAGGACCTACGTTTATACGATACAGCCAGGTTCGTGGATTACTTCTAATAATGGAGAAATGCATACTGCAACTTTAGACATACCTGAAGTAGATGGAATAACGCTTGACGACGAAGGGGTTTTAGTGTATTTGGATCATCCAGCTATGAGCAGCAGCCAAATACAAGTTCCTTTTACCTGGAATGGTAATGCTTACAGCTATGAACTATATAATGGAGGAATACACATCAACATACAAAGTTCGGATAATCAAGACCTTTTACCTGTTAAACCAACGCAGGCTATGAAGGCTAAAATCGTGGTCATACCTTCTCAATTTCAACCATAAAGGACTCAATTATAATCCTATGAAAAAGGCGGTGTTTAACAAAAACACCGCCTTTTTTATTTCCAGCTTTTAAAAGCTCCCACATCATAACTGATGACCCCTGTCTTAGGATCATAGTTAGCTTCGGACAAAATAGGAATCGGCATAGCTATCTTAGACTGTTCAGGATGATGTGTCCGGTTATGATAAGTAATAACTTCAGCCGGTTTAATCAATCTACCGTTTACCATGATATTCTTTATATCCAGTTTTACATCCGGAAGCTCTTTGTAATTGATGACCCCATACATAGACTTAGGAGCTTCTTTAGCGAAGTTGATGACAGCTCCATATTGTTCAAGGAAAACTATATTCTGAGCGTTAAACATTAGCTTCTTACCCGGAAATGCAAGAGATCCGATTATGGTTTTTTCTTTTGTTTTCAAATTCTCAACCGTCATAGTAACCCAGCTATGCTCATACTCACCCCAGGTAAACATGATTTCTTTGCTTTTATAATTTTGAGGGAGAGGTTTACCTTCTATCTCACCTGATTTATAAAGTGTGAGGCGGTAAGTTCCCTTATCCCATTTTACTTTGTTTCGGATACTGATAAAATCACCTTCAGCATCACTGCTAGAGTAGTAACCCTCCGTCTTTAGTGCACCTTTATCCCGTTCCATCCACCTCGAAAAAATTCCACCCCTGCCGATGCTGATATCATTTCCTCCCTCAATTGGCTTACCTCCCGATTTTGTCTGAATTCCAGCATAAAAAGGCATTCCATTAATCGCACCATTGAAAGGGGAAATATAAAAGCTATAACTCTTTGGAACTTTGGTTTTCACTTCTACATCTAAAGAAATACTGCTGAATTCAAATTTTGCAGTATCCAGCTTAATGAAAGAGTTTACAAAATGCAAAGGAGCTAAGACTATGCTGTCCGGATATTTGTCGTCTGACTGCATCTTCTTTCTGAGTTCTTTATCGATGTCAGAGTTTTCGTACTTTTTCTTAAGCGCTTCTTTAGTAACGTCTTCTTGCTGACAAAAAGCAGCAGTGTAATATCCTGTGGCTAATAAAGTCAGGAACAATATTTTTTTCATAGAATGTATTTACGGTTATTTTTTCTTCTTTACCGGCAACTTTAAATTCTCCTCTACTCTGAATTTAGTAATCCGACTGATCAGATCTAAAGGCATTGGTTTATCAATCGGGAATTGTACGGAGCCTTTAGCCCCTTTGTATCTGGAAAGCTCCTCCTTGAATTCTTCTATCCCGTTTGGAGTCGGATACAAGCCAATATGATTTTTATACGCAGCAAAATGAATCAGATTTCCATTGAGTTTAAAGGTCGGCATTGCATAACCTATTGTTTCTTCCGCTTCGGGGGCGGCTTCACGGATCGTAGCGCGTACCTCCTCAAGGATTTTCCTCACATCCTCTGGAAATCCCGAAATATATTCATCTATGTTTCTGGCCTTCTCTGTCATAATAATTTATTTTAATGTCTTCTCTATGGCCTTTTCTGTTGCAATGGCCATAATCTTATATCCTTCCAAATTGGGGTGAACTCCATCAAGGGTCAACTCCTTCCGCTGCCCTCCACGTTCATCTACCAATGGCGTAAAATAATCCAACAGCGTAAATTTATTATCCTTTGCATACTGCTCAATCTCCCTGTTCAGGGATTTAATCTTTTCAGCAGGCTGCTCCAGTTCTTTTCTCCACGGATATTCAAATACCGGAAGATATGCACATAGAATTACTTTGATACCATGCAGCTTAGCCAGTTCACTCATCGACCTGATGTTATTCATAATCACTTCATTCGTGACATGCCCGGTACTCCCTGCAATGTCATTACTACCTGCTAGAATAACCACAGCTTTTGGTTTCAAATCAATAACATCTTGTCTGAATCGGATGAGCAGCTGAGGCGAAATTTGTCCGCTAATGCCACGATCTATATAAGCGTTGTTGTTAAAAAATTCCGGCATATGGTTTTTCCAGTACTCAAAAATAGAGCTCCCTAAAAACACCACACGTTTTTCATTCTTTGCCGGAGAGGGCAATTCCAGATTCTCTTTTTGGTAATGTCGCAAAGCAGCCCAGTCATCTCTAAAATCCTCTTTTTTTACTGCATCAGCATGGTTATTTTGTTGTGCAAAACCAGATAAAGAAAATAGTATAAATGGAAATAAAAGTCTTAACCTCATAGTACGCTATCTAAAATGCTAAAAACTTGTTAATATTTGCCTGTACATGATCATTCTTTTTATGCTCGCCTCTGTTCAATTGAATAGCCCTGATTGTAACACCATTTCGTTCCAACAATAGTTCTTCATAAAAACCTTTATAATACACATCTTTCACCTCAAAACGCCGGCTATTCCAGGAGCTTTTCAATTCTACCCATTCTGGATAAAAAACAACTTGTGCAGCATCAGTTTGAATGCCAAGTTTTTCAGCTTCTGCAGCCTGCAACACAACCGCATTGCCCAATATCTGTGCTGTATAAATATGATCCGGATGATTATAGATCTGTGAGGGAGAGCCACGCTGCAAGAGTATCCCGTCTTTTATGATCAATAGTTCGTCTGATAGAAACAATCCATCTGCGGGATCATGTGAAACCATAATTACAGTCACGCCCGTATCCGCAGCAATTCTCTTTATGTCTGCTCGCAGTTGATTTTTCAATAAAGCATCTACCTGACTGAAAGGCTCGTCAAGTAATAAAACAGAAATATCACTTACCAAAGCCCTGGCTATGGCCACTCTCTGTTGTTCACCCCCGCTTAAAGCAACTATTTTCTTATCCTTCAAATGATCAATGTGCAAATGACGCATCATTTCCATTGTTTTTTCATGCTTGGTTTGCACGTTTGTATTGGAAAGCATGGAAGCTATGTTGTCATAGACCTTTGCATAAATATTCAATGAAAAATCCTGTGTCACCATTTTCATCTCCTTATGCCCTGGAATCAATTGTTCATCCGGTCCAAGAACGCGTTTACCATTATAGAATACCTCTCCTTCGTCTACTTTTAGTAAGCCATAAATAGATTTAAGGAGTGTTGATTTGCCACTCCCGCTTTCTCCGATAATAGCGACAATACTACCTTTTTTTATCTCAAAACTAATATTCCGAATACCGGAAGCCTGTTCCGTCTGGTATTGCTTGCTGAGGTTTCTAACGCTGATGATCTGTTCTTCCACAGTGTAAATATAAATCAATTCCTCTGTACCGGAATATGGATCGAGCTTTTTCCTGACCATTTTATTCGGAGGGGCTCCTTGCCATCGGCAACAGATTCAACACTCACATCTTTTCCTGTTCCATAATTGATCTGCACATAAGCTCCTTTGGGGATCCCAATCAAAAACACAAGTCTGCTTCCTTTACTAATTTTTTTACTGATGAATGAACCTGTCACTGGAATATGGCTGACTATATTTGGGGTAATAAGTTCTCTTTTACTTCTATTTTTTGAATAACTCGCACGCTGTAAGGAGGTCGATAAAGAAAAACATTTACCATCAGCCCGCTGCTCAACAAGCTGAACAGAAATATCCATATCTTTTTTATTGATAGCTGCATATAACTCGGCGGTAAAAGAACCATTAATTGAAAAGTCCCTGTCAAAAACTTCTGAGACAAATCCCAGTCTCCCATCGACATCCAATGAATCTTCCAACAACTTGTAAGTATCAGATACTTTTTCCTTTTTACGGTCCAAAAATTCGCGCTGCTGTTGTATAACGGCATTAGCCTCTGGTTTGACAACCAGTTTATTTAGCTGCCCATTTTTTAGCGGTGACAAGTAAAACTGAAGGCTGCCATTATTCATTGTCTTTAGTGATGCGGCGTGTTTCCACTGATTTTCATCCATTACCTGGTAGTTCACCTTTTCTTTTAACAGCTCTGGTTTTACACTATCTTTTAATATATAGTCAAACCAACGAAAAACCAGTTTACTGATATCAATTTTTGCACTTTGGTCAATAGGATAACCATTTACTAACGGAGAGGGACTACCTTGAGCTCCTCCATGATCATACGGGCCTATCACCAAATAATGATTTGCTTTTGGATTCCAGAAATTATGTTCTTTAAAATAATAAAGAGCCCCCTTCTGATCGCCGTCAAAATATCCTGTAATGCTTAAAACCGGAATATTAATTTTACGGAATTCTTCTTTATAAGGAATCATTTTTTGCCAGTAGGCATCATAAGAAGGATGTTTCAACCAACGCTGAAATATCGTATTCGGCCTGCCTTCTATACTATCCAGCGAATGAAACGGTTTGTTACTCAGGTACCAATTGTTAAAAGTCTGGTCCCATTTCTCAATATTACTAAATTCAGCCCATTCAGTCCCCTTACTCGCAGTCACATTATTTAACCAGCGCAGCATATAAGTGGTAAACGTATTATTGTGCATTGGAAAATCTATCCCTGGTGCTGCAGCAACCTGCGGTACAATGGTCTTTAAGGCCGGATGCATCACCTTTGTCGCTGCCCATTGTGTAAAACCCAAATAACTGCCGCCATACATTCCTACCTTACCATTACACCAGCTTTGCTGACTGATCCAATTTATTGCGTCATACACATCATTAGCATCATGCTCAAAAGGCTCAATCATAGCATCAGATACATACTTTCCCCTTGTATTTAAGATCACGCCTGTATATCCATTGTTAACAATTTCTTTAGCCATTTCTACTTCTCCAGGTCCTGAATAGATGTTGGCAATCAATACCACCGGTTGTGATAATTCAGTCTTTTTACTTCTTACAATAACAGCAGAAAGTTCCACCCCATCACGCATTTTGATCATCACACTATCCTGAATGATGTAATTGCTGTTATCCAATGTGGACAACACTTTCTTACCGACAGGAACAAAGCGACTATACAGCCAATGCTGAAAATAAGCTTGTGAAAAATCATCCGCCTCATCCAGAGATAAGCTATCCTTCTGAAGGCTACGTCTCTTTTCGAGTATCACCTGCCATTGTTTTTCAATAGCTGAAACATCCATAGAAAATGGTTCAAGTGCAATCGTCTTTGCAAGTTTCCCTAAGTTTTCGAGGGCAATGGGAAATGTGATTTTGAACAATTCCTCTATCGATACCTCAGCACCTCTGCCTTCTGCCTGCATCAGTCTGATCTGGTTGTAGCATTCGTTAATGAACATTACCCCAAAACTCGCTCCTGTATCTATTTTCCCGCCCTTAATAACTTCATCCCTAAGCCTATTGATACTATTTAGTGACTCCCTGTACTGACCTGAAATACTCTGGTTTACGGATTGCAAGTAAATATCAGACATTTCTTTGTCTTTTATTTTATCCAATTTCGCAAGTATTTGCAAAGAAAGTGCCGACATGGCTGTTTTCAATTTTGCTGTATCGGCATAAGCTGCTTTGGGAAAATAAAATTGCTGGCTTTTGACGCTGAGTGTTATCAGCAATAGTAGTGTAGAGAAGATATATCTTATTTTCATCATAGGGAAGGTCAACTAAATTTACAAAAAATCCCGCAGCAAATGCTACGGGATTGGTCTTATTTGTGTGTATATGTGTCTATTAATTCAATCCAAAGGTCACTCCGAATGACATATTGGTCAGCCCTTTTTGCGGTGCACTGGCAAACATATCATTTGCATAAACTTTTGCAAACAATCCCAGACCATTGTAGCCAAACCTTACAGTTCCTCCGTATCTAAAGGCCTGAAACCTGTAATCATCTTTGAATTTCTGTTTTCCATTTTCCTCACTCACCTGTTTTACTTTCCCATTTAAGAGAAACCCTACTTCCGGCCCAATTACAAAGTAAAACCTGTTGCCATTATCATTTTCTTTCGTTCTCAATTCAAAGTTCAGGGGAATATGCACATAACTGCTCGAGAACCGGTTTTTTGAATAATGGATATCATCCTGCACGTAGGTAAGCTGCTGTTGGTTCCTTTGGATCGTAATGTCTTTACGTAATCTAATATGTGTCCAGTCAAAACCACCCGCTACATAAATTTTAAAATGCTCATTAAAGCGATAGCCCATTTGAAGGATATCAAAAGAGAAAGTACTTGTTTTTCCTCCCTTATAATCCAAAAATTCATTCTCAGGAGACAAAGTAAAGCTGCCATTATCTACCAATCGGCTAAAGCCAAGATCCATGCGTGTAAAAGTAATTCCTCCAACAAACCGGCCTTTAGAAGTAATCTTTCCAGTGGAATCCCGCTTACCGATATTGATACCGATGCCTTCCCCCACTTCGAATTGTTTAGCTTTCGCTTTTTTTGTAGAATCCTGCTGCGCAGATGTTATTTGTACCGTAGCCAGGGTAAGTCCGCTTACCAGAAGGGCCGTTAAGATCAGTGGTTTCATTTGGTTTATTTGTGTCTTTTTGAATTCAGTTTTATAAATCCAATGTTGATGGCTATCAATGATGAATTGTCATCCTCATCGGTATTAAATTTTAAAATTTTATTGTCTCTCTTATCTACTTTATCAACTACATAATTGACCAGGTCTCCTACATTCCTGATTCCCTTACGCTCAGGCTGTTCCGTCTCAGTTATTTCATTTACCTTGTTCTGATCACTTGTATTTGCACTTGCGATTACAATTGGCACATCTGCAGTTGCAGAAGATTTTACCATAACCGGTGTATGATCCTTTACATCTGCCGCGTTATTAACAAGATGCTCATCTACAACTTTAGGTTGCACGAAGATTATTGTTTTTTTCTGACCCTCTGGCTTTAATCGCGGAGCGATAACAAGAGGTGTGCTTTTATAAGACTGATCAGATTCTGTCTCATCAATAACCCGATCAGCTGAAGGCTTTGAAATATCTTTAGCTTTAACATCTGCGATTTCAGCAGGTGCCTGCAGCCTGATCTTTTCAGTTTTAGGCACCAGTAATCCAATACCCACAACCATCACTGCTACCGCTGCTGCCATCCAGTAAATCTGCAAGCCAGTCTTACGTTTAGGCTCCAGCTCGGCGGAAATATTATTCCACAGACCTGAAGATGGCTGTACCTCAGCTTCTTCGAACCGATCTTTAAATAACTGATCAAACTCTTTATCCTGCATGTGTTGCATAATTTATGCCCTCCATTTTCATAATTTCTTCTCTTAATATTGCTCTTGCCCTCGACAATTGCGATTTGCTTGCTCCTTCGGAAATCCCCAGTGTTTCTGAGATTTCCTTATGAGAGTAGCCTTCTATAATATACATGTTAAATACAACCCTGTACCCGTCTGCTAATTTTTGTATTACTTTCATTAAATCCTGCATGCCTAAGCGGCTAAAATCAAAACCGGTTGCAGGTTGTTCATGTGCATCTTCAATGGGAACCACATTCATCGATCTCAGATTTTTACGGTAACTCTCAATAGCAGTATTCACCATAATCCTTCGTATCCATCCTTCAAAAGAGCCGTCCCCACGGTATTCTTTTACCTTTTGAAAAACTTTAATATAACCCATCTGCAATACATCTTCAGCCTCCATTCTATCTTTAGCATAACGCATGCAAACAGCAAGCATCTTAGATGAGGTTTGCGTATAAAGCGCCTCCTGCATCTTTCGGTTGTCTGCTTTGCATCCTTCTAATAGTTCATCAATTCTATATTGCGTCAATTTCATTTGTGTGTTTGGTATATAGAAGATGAGGCAACTCTTGAAAAGGTTGCACAGGGATTGAAAATATTTTTAGGGGATCGACTTAGCAGTCGTGTTTTTTTCGGTAATGCTTGTACCATTTTACAGCGAGCATGATGACTACAGCGAATATAATGAGGCCAACAAGGCCATAAATCCAGTCTACAGCATTTTTAAGCACTACAGTAAACACAATGGCCACCAAAAGAATTGTGGCCACCTCATTCCACAAACGAAGCTTAAAAGAGCTCATTTTGCATTTGCCATGTTTCAATTGTTTCATGATATTCTGGCAAATGAAATGATAGATCAGCAACAGGACTACAAACCCGAGCTTCACATGAAACCAGGGCAAAGAAAGCAGCCACGGGCGTTTACAAACCATGCCCACCCCTGCTAGTACTGTGAGTACCATTGCAGGAGTGGTGATGATGTGCCAGAGTTTGGACTCCATCCTTTCGTATTCCGTTTTCAGGATACTGCGGTCTGGCTCATTCCGTCCCTCTGCTTCAGTATGATATATAAAGAGTCGCACGCTATAAAACAATCCTGCCATCCAGCTCACCACAAAGATGATATGAACAGCCATGACGTAATAGTAGTAGTCGTACTTCTCCATTGAAAAAATATTAGTATTTAAATTCCTTGATCACTTCTATTGCATATTTCACATGATCAAAAGGGATATCCGGCATGATACCATGTCCCAGGTTAAAGATGAATCCATTTTGTCCGCGCATGCGCTCAAACAAACGTAAGATCTCTCTTTTGATCACCGGCTTATCTGCATAAAGGATATGCGGATCCAGGTTTCCCTGAACAGCAATACCAGCAGGCAAACTGTTTTTTATATTCAGCAGATCTGCGTTCCAGTCTACCGAGATCACATCCGGCTTAGCTTCTGCCATAACAGGTGCAAATACAGAACTTCCTTTGCAGAAAGAGATCACCGGGATGTCTTTCCTGTTCAAATTGGCAATGATCTCTTGAATATATCGGTGAGAAAACTCCTGGTAATCGTTCCAAGACAATGCCAATGCCCAGCTGTCAAAAATCTGAATGGCATTTACACCCGCAGCAATCTGAAGATTCAGGTAATCAGCAGTAACTTTCGCAATTTTAGCCAATAACTTATGAGCCACTTCAGGCTGATTGTGCATCAGGAGCTTAGTCAACTTGAAGTCTTTAGAAGAACCTCCCTCAACAAGGTAACTCATTACTGTAAAAGGAGCGCCTGCAAAACCGATCAATGGAATACTTCCATTTAACCGCTGTTGAATCACTTTGATGGCGTCGGCTACATACTGCAAACGATCCAGCACATCTACTTCCAGGGCATCTACGTCTTTCAATGTACGCACAGGATTTGCAAATTTGGGTCCTACTCCCTGGGTAAAGCTCAGGTCTCCTCCCATTGCTTCTCCGGTGACCAGGATATCAGAGAACAAGATTGCCGCATCTATACCTAGCAGGTCAACGGGCAACATCGTTACATCAGCAGCAATTTCAGGTGTTTTGCACATCTCCAAAAACGAGTATTTGTTCTTGATCTCCCAATACTGAGGCATAAAACGACCTGCCTGACGCATCATCCATACCGGTGGGCGCTCTGTTTGCTTTGAAAATGCTGCATCTAAAAATAACGTGTTCATCTAAAATCTAATTGTTTTATAAGCTGTTCGCTTCTTTCTCTATTTTATTAATTATGTCTTGTGCTTTTGGCGTACTTGCGAGTTCTTTCGCTTTCGCGATATAAGCCCGGCTTCTCTCCCCGTCTTTCTTTCTCAACGCCAGATTTGCCAGGTGGATCATTACAAATGCTTTGTCATTTTTACCTCCTAAAGGAAAGCGGCTGGCAATTTGAAAATGATGCTCTGCCACCTCATAATCTTCCTTTTTCAAGGCAATATTGGCTCGCATAAATTCGTAATACCCTCTTCTGTTTCGTGCCAGTCTGTCGGGGTTTGGAACCTCAGCCAGCAACCGTTCTGTACGGTCATAATCCCCTTTTTGGAAATACTTGGAAGCAAGCACGATAGAACTATGTTTAAAATGACTCCATAGCACGAAAGCGAACATTAATCCGCCCAACGCTGCCAGCTGGTTTTGATCGTAAAAAAGGCATACAATAGCGGCTGCTATAAAAAGCGCCATTAGTGCATACCTGCCTTTGGCGTTATACATTAATGAATGTCAGTGAATTTATAACCTACACCTCTGATTGAATGGAAATAAACCGGATTTTTTTGATCTGGCTCAAAATACTTACGGAAAGTCAGGATAAAATTATCAATAGTACGAGTTGACGGATAAACGTCATAATTCCAAACAGTCTCCAGGATCTGCTCACGTGACACTGCCTCATTCTTACGTTCAATCAACAACTTCAGCAGCATGGTTTCCTTTTTAGTCAGGGGTACAATCACACCATCATCTTGTTTCAGTTCGAATGAATTGAAATAAATAGTCTTATCTCCTATTTTATAAGAGTTCAGCTCTTTCAGGTCATCAGCTTTCATGCTGCGTTTCACCAAAATACCTACCCTAAGGATCAGTTCTTCCAGGTTAAACGGTTTCACTAAATAATCGTCTGCTCCTTTTTTCAGACCCATTACACGGTCTTCGCTTGTATTTTTAGCAGTAAGGAAAAGTATAGGAACCTCAGTGTTTTCTAAGCGGATGGTTTCACAAACCTGGAATCCGTCCATTTCAGGAAGCATTACATCCAGGATTATCAAGTTAAAACGTTCTTCTTTAAAAACCTTTAAAGCAGTTTTTCCGTCTTTAACAGCGTGAACTTTATAACCTTCCAATTCAAGGTTTAATTTTATTGCATCTAATAAGTGGTCTTCATCTTCAACCAGTAATATTCTTAATTTCTGTGGCATAATCAATTAAATGTTATTTCAAAAATTGCACCATGCGGTACGTTATCTCTAACGCTGATGTCAGCGTCATGGCTTTGTAGAACTTCCTTAACAATAAACAGGCCTAAACCTGTACCTTTTGATTTTCTGACATTCTCATCACCAACGCGGTAAAATTTATCGAATATCAGCATCTTTTCATCATCAGGTATGCCAGGCCCCTTGTCAGCTACTTTTAAAAAAGGATGACCATCCTTTTGTAGCAATTCTACCTCAACTTCCGCACAAGGTCCTGAATATTTAACTGCATTTTCAACAAGATTGGTAACCACAGAAGAAAGCGCAAACTGGTCTCCCATGAGCTTAATTCCGGGCTTTATACTAGGGCTGATCACCTGTTCGCAGCCACAAGAATGGATCTGCAGGCGATCGGTAATCTTACTTACCAGTTCAGAGAAATCAAATTCTTCTTTTGGAAACGAATATGACCTGTTCTCTATTTTTGTAGCCAGCAGCATGTTTTCCACCAGGTCATCCAAACGCTCAATATCCTTCAGGGAATTACTCAGCAAAGAAGTTTGCCTTGCTTTATCCAGATCTCTTTTTACAATGGTTTGAATGGACAGCTTAATGGCCGCTAAAGGCGATTTCAACTCATGGGTCACAGACAACAAAAAGTTTTGCTGCTGCTCTCTTAGTTTCTCTTCCTTTTTTATTGATTTATGCAGAAAATAAGCGCCAACACCTAATAAAAACAAAAACACTGATCCCTCTCCCATTACCATTGCCATTCTCGCAGGCTGTAATTTTACCACAAGCGTACCCCAGGAGATCAGTTGAATCACTGAATACAGCAAAAGAAAATAAAATATAATGATCGATTTTTTCAAGATGTTATCTGCTTTACCTTCTAAATATACCCATTATTTACTTATTCCTGAAAACAATATCGAGACTATCAAATATTGCCCTTTTGGCTTTTTCAAGCTCTATTTTAGTGTGTGCTGCAGAGACAAAACCAACCTCATAACCCGATGGACCCAGGTAGATTCCCCTGTTCAGTAATTCCCTGTGCATTACTTTAAATTTCTCCATGCTCGCCGGGTCAATGTCCTCAGCTGTCTGGATTTTATCTTTATCTGTAAAGGCCAGCCAGAAGATTGACCCTACATGGAATACCTTTAATTTATAGTTCCTTGCTGTCGCAAAACGCTGAATGCTCTCCGCAAACTCCGAAGCTTTGTTGTTCAGCTCTTTATAGAAACCAGAACGCAGTAGCTCAGTCAATTGTGCGATACCGGCAGCCATCGCAACCGGATTTCCCGACAAGGTACCTGCCTGATAAACACCCCCATCCGGAGAGATGTGACCCATAATTTCTGCTGAAGCTCCATACATTCCGACAGGCAATCCACCACCTATAATTTTACCATAGGTAACAATGTCAGGCTTAATGCCATAATGTCCGGCTGCTCCTTCAAATCCCAATCTGAATCCTGTGATCACCTCATCAAAAATCAGCAATGCTTTATTGTCATTACAAATCTTTTGAAGGAACTGCACATATTCTGCATCCTGCATCAACAAACCATTATTAGCTGGTATGCCTTCTATAATCACCGCTGCTACTTCACCTTTAAACTGTTCAAAAGCTGCTTCCAGGGCCTTAGTATCATTCAAAGGAATCACAATAGTTTCCTGAGCGAAAGATTTAGGAACACCTGCTGAAGAGGTTTCTCCAAAGGTTACCAGTCCAGAACCGGCTTTAACCAGTAATGAATCTGAGTGACCATGATAACAGCCTTCAAATTTGATGATCTTATCACGTCCGGTATAACCACGGGCCAGCCTAATGGCCGACATCACCGCTTCAGTACCTGAACTGGTAAAACGTATCTTCTCTACAAATTTATTGTTCTTGATGATCAGTTCTGCGAGCTCGTTCTCCAATGCTGTGGGTGCGCCGAAGCTCATCCCGCTCTGCATTACCTCCGTCACTTTTTCTCTTACTTTAGCGTTGTTATGCCCTAAGATCAATGGACCCCAGCTGCCGCAAAAGTCTATGAACTGGTTTCCGTCAGCATCCCAAACAAAGCAGCCGTCACCTTTTTGAATAAACAAAGGAGTACCATATACTGATTTGAAAGCCCTAACCGGAGAGTTTACCCCACCCGGAAAATAGTTTTTTGCCTTCTCATATAGCTCGGCTGATTTTTCTCTGGAAATATCCGGCTTACTACCCGTATTCACAGGTACCTCACCCTCATTCCCCGAAAACATTTTCTTTAACGATTCTAACATATTTTATATCCAGTTTTTCTCTACCATATCCCTGATGTGATAAGTAGTAATTATACTTGCTCCTGCGCGGGCAAAAGCGTGCATGGTTTCCATCACCACTTTTTGCTCATCTATCCAACCCTTTTCAGCTGCTGCTTTTACCATGGAATATTCCCCTGACACATTATAGCAAGCTATAGGCAGATCTGTATTTTGCTTCAGCGTCTGAATAATGTCCAGGTAAGCCAAGCCTGGCTTTACCATCAGCACATCAGCCCCTTCATTCTCATCCAGCAATGCTTCTCTCAATGCCTCATTTGGATTTCTAAAATCCATCTGATAAGCTTTCCTGTCGCCCTTGCTTGGCGCACAGTCTGCCGCCTCCCTAAAAGGGCCATAGTAAGCTGAAGCAAATTTTGTAGCATGACTCATGATCGCGGTGTTTACAAAACCAGCACCATCCAAAACACTTCTCATTGCACCAATGCGACCGTCCATCATATCAGAAGGTGCTAACATATCCGCTCCGGCCTGTGCATGGGTCAATCCCATTTTGGCTATTACCTCTACAGTAGGGTCATTCTGCACGTAATCATTTTCCATGATCCCGCAGTGACCATGAGTAGTGTACGAACAAACGCAAACATCAGTCACCACATAAAGGTCATCCCCAAAGTTTTTCTTTAGCAGACGCACCGCAGAAGGAACCAAAGAATGATCATGGTATGCTGACGCAGCATTTTCACTCTTCTCATCACCCACACCAAAAAGCATGATCTTATTCACACCAAGCTTTAATCCCTTTTCAACGTCTCTGATCAGTGTATCTTCAGAAAAATGACTTATACCCGGCATCGCATCTATAGCATGAGTTACATTGCTTCCCGGCACTACAAAGTACGGGTATATGAACATGTCTTTAGACAACCTGGTTTCAGCCACCATTTCCCTTACAATGGGATTCTTTCTTAATCTGCGCGGACGTTGTAA
Source organism: Pedobacter frigoris (assembly GCF_032678645.1). Classification (GTDB taxonomy): domain Bacteria; phylum Bacteroidota; class Bacteroidia; order Sphingobacteriales; family Sphingobacteriaceae; genus Pedobacter; species Pedobacter frigoris_A. Next base: position 291,230 of record NZ_JAVTSP010000003.1, on the reverse strand, counting down.
CATAATCTATTTTTATTTCATATCAATTCCAAAAACCGCCTCTGCCAGCCCGATCTCATCCGGGGAATAAGGCAAAATGTATTTTACCCCCATCTCATCAAACTTTTTACCGGTAGAGTTGCCTATGGCAATCACCTGCTGTCCCGGATCTAATAGGTTATCAGCGAAATACGCATCTACATTCGACGGACTGGTAAAAATCAATACATCAGCATGAGTCTGGTCTATTTCGTCTTCTACGACAGTTTCATAGATTGGCAGATCAATCACCTTAGTATCTGGCTTTAAAGCTTTCTGGATACTTTGTAAAGAATCCTGTGCTCTTGGGAATAAAACTGTTTTCCCACCCACTTCTTCAGCAAAAAGTTCAGCTACTTCCTCAATATCTCCTCCTTCACCTACATAATCAGCAAGGTGTCCTGCTCTCCTTAGCGAATCTTCAGAACCTCTTCCGGCTACACCAAATTTCACATGCTTAGGCAAAACAGGTTTTAGCTTGAAGAAATAATCAACTGCATTTCTGCTGCTGAAAAATATCCAGTCAATATGTTTAAGGTAAAAAGGATCCAGTACATTTACTATTGGAAAAGTACGGATCAGCGAACGGCCTTCAATCTCTATATTGTGTTTTTCTAAGGCCTTTCTAAAGTAATTATGTTCTCCTACTTCCCTTGAAATGAACACCTTGGCAGGTTTCTTTTTATCGGCAGCAAACTTGGCAACGATCTTTTCAGAAAGTCCTTCCAGGCTATCCACGCGAAAAAATACACGGTCAGGAAAATCCTCATCGGTTTCTGCTTTAGAAGTCCATACTTCGTATTGTCCGTCTTCCCTTTTGCAATAGCAACCCAAGGGCATGTGGCAACCGCCTTCAAAAAGGTTCAGCACCTTGCGTTCCACCGCAATTTCCTCCGCAGTTTCCGGGTGATTTATTTTTTGTAGCACTTCAAAGAGCGCTGTATCATTTTCTCTGATTTGAATAGCAAGTGCACCTTGTGCAGGAGCAGGCACTATTTCCACCGGATCTACAACCTCAACATGAAATTCAGAAAGATCTATATTCAAACGGTTTACACCAGCTTTAGCAATCATAATCGCATCGTAATCTTCATCACGAAGTTTACCTATCCTGGTCGGCACATTCCCCCTCAGGTCTTCAATATTCAGATCAGTCCTTAAAGCCAATAGCTGCGCCTTACGTCTGTTTGAAGAGGTTCCCACCATTGCACCGGTCTTTAAAGAGAGTTTTTGACTGATGTCTACACAATCTTTTAAAATCAGCAATAGCTCCGCCGGATCTTCACGTTCCGTCACCGCGGCGATAGTCAGTCCTGCAGGATGTACCGTTGGTAGATCTTTATGTGAGTGCACAGCGATATCTACGGTACCTCCCAAAAGCTCTTCCTCGAGTTCTTTGGTAAAGAAACCTTTGCCTTCCAGCTTATCCAGTCGTAAGTTTAAAATCTTGTCTCCCTGCGTTTTAATGATCTTAAGATCCGCTTCTACGCCGATCTCCGCAAGTTTATCTTTAATGAAGTTGGCTTGCCATAAAGCCAGGTCGCTACCTCTCGTACCTATAGTAAGTCTTTTCACGTTAATGCTAATTTTTGCGCAAATTTAGCTATTCTTTACCAATATCTCCTTTGCCATTACCATTGGTACGCTGATGTATTTTTTTTCCATGTAATTCATCACGCGTTCCAGCACCAATCTCGACTGTTCATCCAGCCCGTTGATCTCGTCGGCAAACACACCATTGATAGCAGTATGCTTAATTTCTTTAATTTTCTGAGGAACCCCGCTCATCGCGATTTCTATTTTGCGCTGGCGCAATACCAGTTCAAAATCTTTGATATTTTCATCAATGATGTGCTCGGCATTTACCAGCTCATCATAACGTTCCTGAATATTTTTACGGGCAATTTCTTTTAAAGACTCTACCTCTATGAAGTGCAATGGGAAATTTTTAACAACTGCAGGAGCCGTGTCATTTGGGATTGCAAGATCAACGATTACCTTTTTACCGGTATCGCCGTTTAGCAATTTGGTATAGATTTCCTCTGTGATTATAGGCTCTGTAGCTCCTGTACAGGTGATGATTACATCAAAGCCTTCTTTAAAATTTTCCAGTTCAGTCAGCGGATACGCTTTCCCGTTCAGCTCTTTAGCCAGAACCTCAGCGTTCTCAACGCTTCTGTTGAAAACAGAGAAATTAGAATATTTATGTTTTTTAAGGTATTGAGCAATGTTTTTATTGGTCTCCCCAGCGCCTATGATCAGGAGCCTTGAGTTGGCACACATCTTTAGGTCACGAAGTTTGCGGTAAGCCAGAGAAACAACAGAAACAGGATTTTTAGAAATATTGGTATGAGTGTACACCTCCTTGGCTGTCTTTACCACCCGGTTCATGATCATTCTCATGTAATCACCGGTGAACCCTGCAACACGACAAGCTTCATAAGCTTTACGGATTTGGGCCAGGATTTCTTTTTCTCCCACTACCAGGCTTTCTAATGAACATGAGGTTCTCAATAAATGATTAAAAGCCTCTACTTGCTCATATGCAGATACGTTAGCAATGAATTGTTCCATGTACTGCTCAGGCAAGCCCATATCCAGTACAGTCAGGAAACGTTGAATAAAATCTTTATTTAAATTTTCGGCGGAGGTAAATACAAATTCAACACGGTTACACGTTCCTACATAGAATATTTCCTTAACTCCAAGCTCTGATTGAATGTTTCTCAGCCTGTCGTCAAGTGTATGCTCACATATCACCAACTTACCCAGACTCTTCAGGTCAATCTGTTTATGTGTAAAAGCAATGATCTTTAAATATTCCAAAATATGTTACCCTGTTGTTTTTAGCGAAACAAAAGTAACAACAGAACCTTGATCCACTGTCATTGTGCTGTAACAAAGAACTATTTAGAAAGACTCTAAATTACAGTGCGTACCTCAAACATCCCAATTTTAAATTTGTTATATTCGTTAAACAGCAAGAATATAGTGAAGTATGATACAAAAAGCGCAATTTACACTTACAGAGACTGATAAAAAAATCATATTTGGCGACTATACCTTAGACGATGAACGGGCTATTCTGGGTACTATAATTTTTGTCCACGGCTTCAAAGGGTTTAAAGATTGGGGTGCGCACAACAAGGTCGCTTCATGGTTTGCCGGAAAAGGATATCGTTATGTCAAATTTAACCTTTCTCATAGCGGGGTAACCGAGCAAAATCCCAATGACGTAACTGACATGGAAGCCTTTGCTTCAAATACCCTCAGTAAAGAATTAAACGATCTGGATCTTGTCATTGATTACGTTTCTAAGAATTTTGAATCGCCGGTTATACTGATCGGACACAGCCGGGGTGGCGGGCTTAGCATCGTAAAGGCAGCTAACGACTCCAGAATATCAAAACTTATTACCTGGTCGGCGATATCCGACTTTTCCAGTCTTTGGAAGAAAGAACAGGAAAAGGAATGGCAGGAAACAGGAACCATCTATGTGGAGAATGCGCGAACCAAAGAAAAAATGCCATTGAACAGTACGCTTCTTGAGGACTTTAATGAACATAAAGAAGAATTCAACATCCTTGCCGCAGCTAAGAGGGTAAGTATCCCCTGGCTTATTCTGCATGGCGATGACGACGTAAATGTGAATTTTAGCGTGGCGCAGAAACTTGCACAAAAGCAATTGAAAGCCAAAATCCAGAAGATAGAAGGTGCGAATCATGTTTATGGTGCCTCACATCCTTATCATGCGGAGGAACTTCCGATACATTTACAGGAAGTCGTTGAAAAGACGCTACGGTTTCTGTAGTGTCTTCAAAAAACTCCAGGTTTCCTTTCATCAGTCGACCATTATTTCTTTCCACAACCGGTTTTCATTAACTAATCTCCCCCCATTTGAATTGAGGATGAGCTTGTACTGCGCTGGTATTTTACCTTACTTTATTTTTGCCTCTATATTGCTCTTTTTTTGGCTTTGTTTTGCTAAAAGCAAAAGGATAGCAAAAGAGAAGCAAAACAATAGCAAAAGGATAGCAAAAGAAAACTACAGCACAGATCGAGCGAAGTTACAGAATATCGTAGTGGATCGCCAGCAGAATTCTTAATCAATGGTGACGGAGTAAAAAGAATCAAAACAAAGCTGTACTAGAATTAGCAGAAGAAATGAAGAAACTAAAAAGCTAAATAATAATCACCTAATTCCAGGATATGGTTATGTAGGAAATAATTATTATTTTTGTAATAAAATACATTGTTATGATCGCTGTAAAATTATCCGTAAAACAACTTATTGAAGCCCTCAAGGGGTTAACTGAGAGGGAAAAGGTACAGGTTAGAGAGGCGCTAATTAAAGATTTTGCAGATCAGGATGAGGAATTACAAGAGGCAGAGTTAACTTCGCGCTACAAGCAAGCATTTTCTGACGCTGAATTATTTGAACAAGGCAAACTAAAAACTTATTCATTATCTGAATTATTAGATGAGCTTTGAAATAAGGATTAGTGACACATTCAGACGAGCCGCTAAAACATTAACGAAAAAATACCCATCTTTAAAACAAGATATATCTGATCTTGCTACCAAATTGATCTCCACACCAGATTTGGGAGAGCCTCTTGGTAAAAATATGTACAAAGTTCGTATGAGTATTACCAGCAAAGGTCGAGGCAAATCAGGTGGCGCACGTGTTATTACTTGCGTAGTTTATAAAAACGAGCAGGTCCTCCTGGCTGAAATATATGATAAAAGCGATTATGCATCAGTTGACGAGAATAAGATTCTTAAAAATCTGAAAGCAGAGGGATTTGATTTGTAAATCATTCAGGTTACACTAAGGAACAAGCAAGCAATTGTAAAAGAAGAATTGAAAGAAGCGATGAATATTTCATTCCAATCCTCTTCCTCCCCGGTCTTGCTAATAATTAGGTAATATCCAGCCACAAGGGAGTGGCCATACAAGCCCCCAATCTGTTCCATGACCTTCGCAAAAAAATCAGCTACTTTAGCAGTATTTGGGTGTTAAAATATTGGATTTTTAATCAAAATATTGCAAAATCATCCAAAATATTAATTACAGAGAAATGTTTGGTTGAATTTTATCTTTTGAGTATATTTGATAAAAATTAAAAGTATGTGATAAGCTAATATTATACATTTGCAAAATCTTCAAAATATTTGAAGCATTTAGCACTTAAGAATCTCGCTACAGAAACCTAGGAAATTTCAAGCACAAACGAGAGAATAAGTGAAAGGTGCTCGCGCTGTTAAAAGTGCGGGCTCCGCTTATTCGTTTGTGGGCCTCCTAGGGCCTCTGTGGCGGTAAGTGGGGTTCCGCGCTTTTTGCGTTTGATAAGCATTAGGCGAAACACAATCAGGCAGCCAACCTGAGCCCCACTTCAGATTCTGTATCATATCGGCTTAAACCAGGCTAAAAGAACGCTATGAAAAGATCTAAGGTTCCAACTCCGTATATTCTAATAAAAGCCAGTACCATGAGTAAATGGGACGAGGTTACTTTTGCGATCATACATACCTCAGAAGACTGGAAAGCCAAAATGAAGCAGCGCCTTGAAGCGGTCAGCCAATTTAAAGTGGACACAGATTTTTGTGCACATGTGTATTGGGACAGCCCTTTGGGTTATTATGTTGGTACCACACCAGGCAATCTGATAGAGAAGATCCTTCGTCCTCATGAAGATTATATTTTCATTACAATGGAATTTGGGGAAGAAAGGACATTGGATAAGCCAGACAACAAACTGGATGTACACCAGTTGTTCATCACCAAAAATGGAATAGCACAGTACAAGGCCTATGGAAAATATACGGGAGAAGAGTTTCGGACAGAGGAGTTTAACTTGACCAGATTGATTGCTGAAAAGCCTACTTGAACAAGAGATCTCTCGTAACCTCGAGATGACGTAGTGTCGGCTACAGGATTTAAGGAAAATTAAAAAATATAAAAATGAAACTAACGATGAAATTGGTCGTAATGGCCGCGCTTTGCTTCAATTTTTGCTATGGCCAAACTAAAAAAGCTTGTCCTAAGTCTGGAACTACCCGAACTCACATCTATGCTTTTACCGGTTATAAGTCTGGTTATAAGCGCAGCTGTCGCGTTAGCGCAGATGAGTTTATGCGGGGAAAGATGATTACTGTCCGCAATTACACCATTCCACAATTGTATGCCATTGCTTTAAGGTTGGCACCTCCTAATGACGCTTCTTTTAAAGCCGGTGAGCAGGAGAAAGTCATTATTGATGTTCGCCAACCTGAGAAGCTGAAGCGGTTATATTGTTATAAACTGGTAGTGCCTTACAATCATCAGGATGATTTTTATATACTAATGCACAGAAGCCTTGATGGCGAATGGCCTGAATATGAAGTGAAAATGGAGAAAAAAGGTAAGGAATATTTTATGGTGATCAGGGACAAGGAGCAGGAATTATAGCTGTTCTCATCAGTTAGAAATAAGCCCTTTGCAAGCAAGTGTAATTCCATCAAACCAAGTCATTATCTAATCAGAAATGTTACAACCATATCTGTCTTCAAGCGTAGGAATACCCCTAAAAATCAACTATTTTAGAAGTAAACTTTAGAAATTGAGAACCTAATAATTACTACTGATGAAAAAAATTGCACTATTTATTGTACTAAGTCTGATTTGCAAATTTGCTGATGCCCAAATCCTGCAACCGGTGAAATGGAGTTACGCTGCAAAACGTATAAACGCAAAAGAAGCTATCATTTATTTGAAGGCTACTATTGACAACGGATGGCACATTTATTCACAAAAAATAGCAGACGGCGGTCCGACGAAAACTGAATTCAATTTTTATCCTTCAAGTAGCTATGCTTTGAGTGGTAAAACGCTGGAGCCCAAAGCGATTGTGCACTACGACAAAATGTTTCAAATGAATGTTGGGCATTTTGAAAAATCAGTGGTTTTTCAGCAAAAGATCCTGTTGAAATCAAAAGGGAAAGTTACTGTGAAAGGTAAGCTAGGCTATGGCGTGTGTAATGATGAAAAATGCCTCCCTCCTGATGAAGTGGAATTCAATATCAATGTGTGATAGACATTGTTAATGTTTCAATGCCACATACAATCTTGCCAATCGGTGAACATATGAAATAATAATCCAACTGCAATAATTCTTGTTTTCACTGGAATGAGCAATAGAAAATATGCAGCTATCGCATAGTAGGAATGGAGGGGATGAAAACCTATACTGCATCGACCCGGATCAAATATTGGAGTAGCCAATAAATGATCCAGATCTACCAGCATTGTAGCAATCATGATTAACCAGGCACGTTTCCAACAGTCTTTGAAGAACACGTACGCCAGAAGCCCTGGTGCCAGAAAATGCAAGCTGTAATGAATAAAGGTTTGCAACATTGCTTAAATACTTCTCATTGATTTATCGAGAAAACTTCTAATCATATCATAAGGCAACATCAAGGTCGAAGTCCTGCTTACTCTGGCGATATTAATACCGTAGAACTCTCCCTTGCCGTTAAACACCGGGCTACCACACTCATCAGCACGTATAGCTCCATCATGTACAAGAACTTTCTTATAGCCATCCGATTTGGTGCTGTGTCCACCCGCAAACCGCTCAGCAATATGATTCATTCTGAAAGGAATATAATAAAATTTGACCTGCATTTCTTTTCCGTCGCGCAGTAGTTCAACAGTAATGGTATCTCCGGCAAAATATTTATTTACTTGCTCACCATACTCTTGGGGTTGGCTGATAGGGTGGCCATTAATTCCTGTAATCACGTCTTTAAGCATTAAAATTCCATCTGCTGACCCTCGAGGCATAATGCTGGTGATAGTAATCTTCTTATCAATAAAGTTTGCTCCTGCTCCAAAATAACCGATCCCGCGGGGTACATCAATAAAATTAGTACTGAGTACACTGATATATTGCTGACCCTTTCCTTTTGCTGAAATCACCAGGTCTCCTAAATTCGCAAATTGCATCGCCAATGTATCTGTACCTAAGTTGATCTTTACACTATTGGAAGATGTTGCTGCGTCAACTTCCAGTAAGACTAAATCATTTTCTATATCTCTCGCGATTACAGCAGCAGGCCGGTCGACGGCATCAAGCATAACCTTGGGCTCAACCCCTACCATTGAACTTTTACTCACAACGTAAGTCTTTGTTTTAGAAAGCTTCGCATATGTGATTAAAGTACCTACGATTGAACTTGCTTTATCTCCTACAAGACTGCTGACAGTCACTGCGCTTTCAAGCGCCTTTTTGGTCAATTTAGTAAGCTCCTGAATTGGTAGAATGGTGACTACATTTGAAGATTTCACTTCCTGTTCAAGTTTGTTAGAATCGGGCAGTGACTTATAATCTTTCGCAATATTTAGCGCAGACCAATATTTTTTAAAATAATAAACTGGTACTTCAAGGTTGACTTCTTCGCCTCCATTGATGTAGCTGTGAACACCAATTAGCTTTCCTTCACTGTTAAACAATGCACCACCAGAATCGCCCGGCTCCATCTTGCAGGTCGACTCGATAAAACCAGATTGAAAATTCACTTTCGTTAAACGCCCTAAACGGATATTCGGTTTACCATTCTTAAATGTTGCTGGTGAGGCTATGCTAACGCAGAGTTCTCCGACCTTCATGGTTGAACTCTCTCCCATCTCTGCAAAATTCCATGTACCTGATCCTGTGATTTTTAACATTGCAGCATCCAGACTTGTAGAATTACCGCGGGCAGAAAATCCGCCAATTGAAATTCTACCGTACCCCTTTGCCATATATCTGTCACCATTGGGAAACATAATCTCGTACCACATATCGGGTTGTGTGGCATGTGCTGCAGTGAGGATATGTCCCTCTTTTGTGACTACGGTTCCACTGAAAATGCCAGGCAACGCTTTCTTCGAAACCGTATCAAACCGGGCAATCTGCACTGTCGTGTTATAAGCCCGATCTATTACTTTGTCGATCACCTTTTCTATTTCCTTTGTTTTTTTGACTTCTTGTGCAGAATTAGGAAGTGCCCAAAACAGGAACCCTATCCCGATAATCGTTAATTTATTTATCATTTGCATTTTTTAATTCTCTTTTATAATCCTCCATTTTTTTTAAAGCTATCTCTTTAGCCTGTGGCGTAACTTCTCTCACTGGGTCGTCCATTGATTTGACTATCTTCGCCTGGATCTTTACAGCATTCTCTAAATCCCCAACCTTTGCATAAGCCTTGGCAAGCATTTCGGCCTGGAAACCCTCACCAAAATCTGTGCAACGCATACCAGCCTGCATGAGCTCTAATGCAATCTGATAATCAGGATTTTTATATTGTTCATCAAGGATTCTGCGTGCCCACATCAAAATCAACAATACAGGGGCATTTTTATGGGAGCCATTCATCAGTTCCCGCGCATAAGCACGTCCCTTTTCGCGATCCATACGATCAAGCGCCTCGTATTTTATTGGAATAATATAGTCGTCAAAAACAGGCTCCACAGTATTGGCTGCATCCGCAGCAGTGATAGCTTTCATATAATCACCGGCTTTTAAGGCATCTTCAGCTTCTTTTTGAAACTTGCGGTGCTCAGCAAGCCGGGCTTGGTAAGCCGGTCTGATTTTAGCGCGCTCGGCTTCGTTGAATTTACCTGCCAAAACTAGTGGAACAACATGATAAAGACCTCCGAAGGGACTTCCAATCCAGACAATCGTACCATACTGGTCGATTACGTAAGCTGTAGGAAGCCCATTTTTGGGCCTCAGCCAAGTCTTCACTATCTTTTCATCTTCAGTGTCCATCCCAACGCTGCAATCTAACATATCATGCGAATTGTCTACAAACGACTTAACCCGAGAGGTAGGATCCATACTTTTGTCTTTCTGATGAGATCTCTCCCATACATCTATAGCAGATACTACAACCTGACCCTTATATTTCTGCGCCATCTTTGATAAGTGGGGCATGCCCATGCGACAGGGGTTACACCAGGTCGCCCAAAATTCTACGACATGAACTTTTCCATCACCAAAAGTTGTTTTTGGTTTATTTTTAAGCCAGACAGCTTCCAGGGCCGGCGCCTTATCGCCAATTTTAAGGCTGTTATCAATAGATTGTTCCTGTGCTGAAGCAGTCAGTCCTCTACAAATTGTAATGAGGATAACTAACAATACCGTGGCCGTAGTATTGTGCCTGATTTTTTTGAAGTTCATACGTCTAGTTTACATTGGTTATTGAAATTTCATTAGCCTAGTAAAGGTATTGTCAAAAAAAAGAGCCAGTACAAAACTGGCTCTTACGAGACAAGAGGCCAATTTTATTTTTTATTGGCAGCCTTTAACTGATATTCTTTAAGGGTAGCTTCATATTCGCCTACAGTAGTTTCCAATACCATATCCTTAAACTTGCCGTCTTTTAGCGCGATCTTAGCCTGTTCAATAGCACGCTGTTCGGCCATAACTGCTGTTGCAAAATCACCCGCCTTAGCATAAGCGGTCGCAGTCATGTGGGAAATCAATGGCATACCTGAGTCATTACTATCAAATGATTGTCTAAAAATCTCAGCAGCAAAGGCAAAACTTTTTTGCGTGAGGTCCTTTCTGTCCAAAATATCTCCGGCAAGGGTGCTACCAACGCCCGGACTTTTTTTGATCCATTCCCTTGCATACTCAATTCCTTTCGGCTCATCTTTTCCCAGGAGCGCCATCAGGCGGATTCTATCGAAAATCATAGCGAACTTCGGTGCGAATTCTGTACCCTTCTCTACTAAGTCTAGTGCCTTGTCGTAGTCTCTCTCCTTGATAGCTGCAAGCGCAGGAGTATAATATAGACTCATCGTTTCTGAGGTTTTGTCCTGACTAGTCTTCGCTTCAAATGTTCTTTTAAAACTCAACATATCATATCTTCCAGCCAAGACTTCAGGAATGATAGAGTCCAGTTTCATCGGGTGTCCAATCCAGATGATTTTACCGCCTTTAACTAAAAATGTGGACGGGATACCAAATTGTCCGGCAGCTTTCATCCATTTATCACCCATATGTTGTTCATTGTTGTCAGTGATTACATTATAGGTTAATTTTGATCCCATACTTTTCACAAAACTGGTAACCCTGGGTAACGACGATTCATAAGGTTTATCGCCTGTTTTTTCCCAAATGTTAACTCCAACAAACGTAGCTTTGTCTTTGAACTTATCAGAAAGTTCAGATAAGTGTGGCATAGCTGCCACGCAAGGTCCGCACCAGGTTGCCCAAAATTCAAGTACATACAATTCTTTCTCATCCAGTTGTGTTATCGGTTTTCCCTGAATCCATTTAGAATACTTGAAAGCGGGCGCGGGATCTCCTATCCGAAGTGATAATTGTGCTTTACTGAAAGTGGAGAACAAAATAAGACCGAACACAGCCAGGTATTTTCTATAGTTTTTCATTTTTTTTATTTTTAAATCATTTGTTTAATACTTCTACTCCTACAAGCTTTCCCTGTAAGTGATGTCGACAATTTTCCCAAAGCCAGTGAATGTTCTAAAAACTGTCCAATTTTGGTTAAGATTGGGAATCGTAAATAGATCAATTGTTCCTGACGTAGCCGGTGCTCCCTCATCATAAGTAGCAATTATTAACTTTCTTGCATTTTCTATATTGATTGGATTGTCGAATCCATACGCTGTCTTGTTGTATTTCAATAATGCTATCTTTTTACTTCCATAGTCTTTCATCAACTTGGTGGTTTTGTTGAAAGGATCATATTGATAAACTTTCGAACCTACTGAATAGATGAAATAGCCTTCTGTTGCATCTATCGCATAATGCTCTGCGTTGGCAATTCCTGTTGCCAGCGTCGTAATATCATCAAATGAATCCTGAGCATAATTTCCTCCCGACTTAGCGGTCACCTTAGCCAGCCACAAACGTCCCGCAGGATCTTTTAGCAATGCGTATGTTTTTCCTCCGAATGCAGTAGTGGAATTCATATAAACTAAATCCATCCCAACATTAGCTGGATCAAAGAGTACGATTCCGCCTGTTGGTATAATTGGGACGGTAGGGTATGTAGCATTAGTCTCCCATTTCAAAAAGCGTCTTTTCTCTACATCAAACATCGTGACATATCCCTGTGAGAATGAGCCGTTAACCGCACTGTACCCCTCAGCAATATGGTGAGAAATTTTTGCGCGTTCCCCTGTACCTAATGTATTTAATCCGGCGCCCCATAATTGTGAACCCGGGATTTCCATACTTAACCTGTTTTCGCTGTCAAGCAAAAAGATCCAGTAATAAAAACTACCTCTTCTTCCAACGCTTCTTACTGTCAATCCGTGATAGTTTGAAGGTACAGCAGCATAAACAGCGGTTTTTAGATTGGCATAGTTATCAAATGTATTCTGTTCTGTATTGATCATCCAGGTTTCCTGATCAGTGCCGACGAAAATGGTTCGTGTGGCGGGCCCGGTACTCCCATCAAGGGTTATCGGTCTCCTGGTTGCAAAAGATAGCATCGACGGTTTTCCCTTAATTTTTAAGGTAGACTGGGTGGCCAGAATGTCTTTAATGTAATCAAATTCTGTAGCGGTTTTCCTATTTAAAAAATCTAAACGAGCCTCTCCGTTGACGTCATTTAACACCAGCCATCCATCACTAATATTCGTAGTTACAGTAATTTTAAACTTCTTGGCAAATGCAATTCCGGTAGATTTCTCAGTTACCTGATAGATGACGGTGTAAATTGCAGATGGCAAGTTGATGTTCTGATTCAGGTTCCTGGTTTTTGCAATAACTAATTTTGCCAATGGAGAACCAGCAAGAGTAGACCATTCGTAGGTATATTTACTTGTATCATTACTCTTATCCTGAGTAAAATCAATAACTGGTATGATATTGGGATTTGAGCCCCTGCCAACATTATAGTTATCATTTATACCTGATATGGCTCCATCGTTTATTTCCTTAATCTCATAATTACCCAAATCCTTTGTACAGGACAACAGCCCCGCCACAATAAGGAACAAAAGGGATAATGTGGTTATCGTTTTTCTTTTCATTCTGATATTCTTTATGTTATCAACATTTATCTTAAATAACAGGCCCCATAATCATCGGGCTTCCGTCTTCTTCCAAAACAGGAGTTCCTTTACCTTGCATATCCAGCAAATAGGTTCTGACAACCCTTGCATATGCACGCATAAGCGTATAATTTAATACGAAATCTGGCTTGGTCAACACATTAATGTCCAGATTACAAACCTCTACGTATAGCTTCAATTTTTTGAGAGAATACGGTCCCCAGAAATACTCACAATAAGACGCGTCCCAAAAATTAGGCTTACCGGCAATGTCATCTACATTGATGTACCAATGGACCATACCCTTAGAAATATTTCTTTCCGGTAAAGTTGTGATGACGGTAGTAAAATTCTCATTGGCTTTTAAACCCAGATCTAAGCGGTAGCTTTTAGTACGAAATAGGGCATTCCGATAGATTTTTACTTTTACTGTATCCGTTACTTTTCCTGATTTGATTGAAAAATTGGTATTGAGTATATCATAATGTATACCCTTAACCATTGTACTCGAATCGGCGACCATTACTGAATAACTTCTATCTGTATTTCTTATAGTTCCGGTAGTTTGAACAGGCAGTAACAACACTGTATCTGTTTTTTCAGCAGGCATATAGCCAAATGAAAAACTGCTGTAGTTGATTGGCGCTTCATAACCATCTCCTGGCCGAACTGTCGACTGACTAAAATAAATGCTGTTAGAACTTTTCTCGTCATTAAATGCTTCGATATCATCCTTTTTGCATGCGCTTACTGAAGTTAGGATGAGCAGTGCTGTCATTATATAAAATCGTTGTTTCATTTTCTTAATTCCTTTAATTAATAAAATCTGTTACCTGGGTTGGGTTTCTGATAAAGGAACAGGGTAAGTATAAGCTGCTGTTCCAATAGACTGCACCTGGCCGTTCGCATATAGTATTTGACTGGCATTACGGCGTTTATAATAAAAGAACAATTGCCCTTCTCCGAAAAATTCCTTTCTGTACTCCTTCATGATGTCGTTGTTGATGTCTGTAGTACTACTCAGGGTTGCCAGCCCCCTGTTATTGCGAAAAGTATTTAAGTAGCCAAGTGCAGTCGTTGCATCAGGCTCGGTCTCCGCTGCAATTAAGTACATTTCACTCATCTTGATCATTGGAACGGTTCTGTTGAACGATAATGCGATTGGCGTAACGTCTCTGTATTTGATGAAAGTCCTGTAAGATTTACCTCCTTCAACTGCCCAGTTGCTAACTAAACGATAGTCATTGCCTATGTTTTCAAAAACTTTATTTTGAAAATCCTGACTAGCTATTAATGCATCTAAATCCCGATTCGCGGAACTGAATAGTCTGTTGAACGTATCATTCAATAAAGGATTTTCTGCGGCAAAGATCAATTCGGGTGAGAAAACCTTGTTAGACTGCGATGGGTTGTTAAATTGAGAAGTAGTAACCCATGGAAATTTTGATTGAAACCCGATCAACTCCTTTGCTGCAGCCAGTGCGGAGGTCTTGTCACCTTTCCACAAATAGGCACGGGCTTTTAGGGCCTTGACAGCGTAATAGTTCATCTTGTAATTGCGGCTGATTCTACCACTCTGGACATTTCCCAGTGAAACTACTGCCTGCGCTATTGCCGGATCATTATTCAGCAAGCCTTCTGCAGCAGTAAGATCACCTAATATTTTATCCATTACAAACGAAGATGTGCTATAAGGCTGGATGTCAAATCCCGTTTTATCTACATAAGGTATCAGTTTTACTTCCGAATTTGCCACATAATTGGGGGTAAACATCCTGAGCAGATCTAAATAAACATAAGCCCTTAAGCCAAGCGCCTCTCCTTTATGTAACCGGAGCTCAGCAGGATTCGCTACTGAAGCATAGGTTTCGCAGTTTTCAAGAAATTTATTTATCCTGGTCACAAGTAAATACATATTAGACCAAGCCGTGTCGATCACACCAATTGCCCCTGCATCGGTATAGGTATAGGTTGACAAAGAAACAGGGCTAACCGCTTGCGAAGATGGGTA
The DNA here is from genome assembly GCF_032678645.1 of Pedobacter frigoris. Taxonomy (GTDB): domain Bacteria; phylum Bacteroidota; class Bacteroidia; order Sphingobacteriales; family Sphingobacteriaceae; genus Pedobacter; species Pedobacter frigoris_A. The sequence continues at coordinate 276,141 of NZ_JAVTSP010000003.1, read as the reverse complement.
GAAGTTATTTCCTGGAAACAACTGTGCAGAAACATCCAGCAATTTCATATTAACTGACTCTCCGTAAAGTTGGTTATTGCCGATATTAAGATATAAGCCATTGAGTGCATCTCTAAAGCCTTGTGGCGAAGAGAATACCGATTCCTCTATAAATTTATCTTCAGGTTTGACATCAAGCCATTTTTTGCAAGAGCCGAAGAAGATGATAAGAGAACCAAATAACAGGCATTTAATTATTTTCGAATTCATGTTATTTATTTTAGTTATTTAAACGTTGCGGTTAATGATAAGGACACACTTTTAGCGAATGGAAAATCGGTGCCCCGCTCTCTTCTGATATTGGATATGAAGAAAAGGTCGTTGGTAAATGCATTTACTCTAAGCGAACTTAAAGCTGCCTTGTTTAACCATGCCTTATTTCTAAAGTCATATCCGATATTTATGGATTCAATACTAATCACATTCTCCTTCTGTACAAATCTGGAGGACATAGGGGTATATTCTGTGATCCCTATGGATTTGAACCGCGCTACATCACCCGTTTGCTGCCACCTGTCGTATAGTGCCCGTTTGTCCTGATTGAAACGTGCCTGGGTGATGGATATATTTTCCACTTTATCGTATAATGCCCGGTTGAACATGTCTCTGGAGAAAATGTACCTGGCAGCAACTGAAAAGTTAAATCCTTTATAAGTTACAGATGAGCTTAATACTCCTTCAGCATTCGGCCTTGCATCCCCAACAACTACCTCATCTGCTGCATCATACTCAAAAGTTTGTTCTCCGGAACGCTTTAAGAAAATCTCTTTTCCGCTTGCAGGATCTATTCCTAACGAAGGCACAGCCCACATTGCCGTAGAACTAAATCCATCTCTGTAACGTACAAGAGAGTTACTTTCAGACAACTCATTATTTAAAGAATTAAGCTTATCATCAAACCTGCTATAACGTTGCTTTGACATCGCTCCAGTCAGTCTTAATGTCCAGAGAATTTGTTCCTGCGGTCTGTATATAGGCGAATAGCCAATCGTTGCCTCCACTCCTTTTTCATTTAAGGCTCCTGCATTAAACGGATAATCGGTTAGTCCTGTAGAAGATGGCAGGGTAACGGCTACGACCAATGGGTCTGTAGTTTTTTGGTAGGCATCCAAAACCAATGTGAGTCTTTTCTCCATAAAATTTGCATCTAATCCAATGTTGGTACTTTGCGTACTTTGCCATTGAAGGTTTGGTGCGCCTAAAGCTGACAGATAAATACCTTGTCCGCTTCCATTTACATTAGTGTAGTAATTGTATACTGACTGACTCACCGCATTAAAATTTTGGTTTCCGGTGAGACCGGTACTTGCACGAAGACGAAGCATACTGATCCACTCTATGCCTTTCATAAAGGCCTCATTACTGACGTTCCAGGCTCCCCCTATGGAATAGTAAGTATCATATAAATTGTTTTTCCCAAATGCTGTAGAACCATCCAGATTTAAGTTAAAATCCAGGTTATACCTGCGGTCGTAAGAATAACTCAATACGCCCGTAATGGAGCTAGTTCTGGTAATAGAGGTCACCGCAGACGGAGTAGTTCCTGTTTCAAATCCATATCCAAAACTAGGATTGCCATTACTGGCATTTGGAAATCCTACAACGTTGAATCCGCTAGCTACATTTTGCAATTGCCTCATCTGTGCTCTCAAACTTGAGGTCAGGGAATGTTTCTCCGCAAATAGCTTTGCATAGGTGATCATCCCATTTAAATCATAATTTAAACCTCTTGTTTTTCTGTTGTTAAGTCTACCGCGAAGCAATGGATCGGTAATATTCAAAAAGCGCGTGTTTAAAGGCGACACATAATTACTTGTTTCACCGTCAGTCTTATTGAGTTGTCCGTTAATCTGTAATTTTAACGCATTTGAAAAATCATAAGTGATCTGTAGATTGTTTAACAATTGAAACGATGATGTTTTATTGAAGCTGTTTAATTTAGCATTGTAGAGCGGATTTTCTACTCTTAATGAATCACCTTGCAGAAATATCAAATCATCACCAAAAGAAGAACGAGGAACACTTACAGTTTCCAGAAAAGGTCTGTCTGCGCTGGCAAGTCTGTAATATGGGTTGGTGTTAACCCAAGTTGAAAAACTCCCGTAAGGAGACTCATTGCTGGTAAAGCCCTGAATGGAAGTTCTATTCAATATGTTGAGTTTACCTACCCGGTAAGCGATAGTTGCATTGGCTCCATAATCATCTCTACTGTTGCCTTTCATAAGACCCGAAGTAGCCTTATAGTTTGCACCAATATCAAAAATTACTGATTCACTCCCCCCTCTTGCAGAGATCGAGTGACGCTGAGAAAAACCTGTTTGTAATGGTTGACCTAACCAATAGGTATTTACACCACGCTCAACTTCCTTAAGGCGCGAGTTGTAAATGCTATCCTGAACCTGCTGAGCTAATACAGTCTGCCCTAATCTTGGATCAATTGTGTACACGCCTGATAGACGTTCAAATTGCAGCTTTTCGCGGGCATTCATCATGTTGTAACCGCTCAAATCTGCCAATTGAAAATTTAGATCTGAAGTATATGATAAAGCAACTTTTCCCGGAACTGGTTTTTTTGTTTCCACAACGATCACACCATTTGACGCACGAGATCCATAGATTGCGGTAGAGGATGCATCCTTCAAAATGGTAACTGAAGCGATAATGTTCATATCCAGATCGACTATAGTACGAAGGTTCGTTTCAAAACCATCCAAAATGAACAAAGGTTGATTAGGATCGTTGGCAAACTCATCCCTCAATCCCGCACTATTGATACTTGTTTCACCCCTCAATTGGATGGTGGGTGCAACGTTTGGATTCGACCCAGCGAGATTGTTTTCCAATTGAACAAAAGATGGATCTAAAGTCCGAATGCTTTGAATTAGGTTCTGATTACCTACCTGTTTCAATTGTTCGCCGGAAAATGTGGCTGAGGCACCAGAGAAACTAGATTTCTCACGTCTCATCATCCCGGTTATAACAACATCCTGCATGTTATTCACATTTTCTGAAAGGCGAACGTTCATAGTGGCAGAACGTACAGTGACCTCTTTTACCTTAAAACCTATGTAAGTAAACACCAGAACATCGCCAATATCTGCCCTGATCGTAAATGTACCCTCCGCATTTGTAGCAGTTGCTGTTGAGGCAGTTGATGGTTTACCCTTTATCCTTACGTTGACACCAATAATTGGCAAATTATAAAGACTATCAGTAACCCGTCCCGTTATAATCTGCTGTTTTGTTACGGGTCTTTCTGTAATCATAACAGTTTTATCTTCAACCTTATAATCAAATGGTTGCTGTTCAAATATCAGTTTAAGCGCTTCTGTGATCTCAACATTTTTCAGGTTTAGATTTACAGGAACTGCGTTGTTGAGTTGCCTTTCTGTATACAGGAAATTATATCCTGTTTGTGCCTTAAGGTCTTTAAATATTGTTCTTAAAGTTGCATTGCTTTTAGACATAGTTACCCGCTGGGCGAGGGTAGATGCACTCACCTGCATCAGGCATGCTAAAAAGAGTACGGTGGTTAAACGCATAGCTAGCAAGATTTTATGGTATAGCCGATTAGAGCTACCAGGTTTCCAGGTATTTTTATACATTAGTGTTTGGTTTGGTTGAGGCAAATTCCCTTGCTTTCGACGGTCCGGGTTTTTGCAGTTAGTTTATTTAGTTAATTCTTCCGAACTAAAACCAGATCCTGAATTTCACGGGTCTGGTTTTTTTTATTTTTTATCGTAGTTTTCTGATCATATCATTGGTTTTTAGGTTAAGAATTGGTTGGTTTATTTTGAAACGTAAATTTTTCGGTCTTTTATTTGAAAATGCGAAGCACCAGTTGACTCAATTAGCTTTAGTACTTTAGACACATTATCGAATCTTGAGACACTTCCGCTAAGCAATTCAGTAGTTTTTTCTCCTACAAAAACAATTTCAACATTGTACCAGCGTTCGACCATTTTCATCACTGTTTCTATAGGCTCCCGCTCAAAAGCAAATTCTTTGTTCTTCCAGGCAATCGCAATGTCTGTGTCAATATCTTTTACTGTTATCCTGTCATTTTCAGATATACCTTGCTGCCCAGGCATTAAGATTCTGGATGCGACCGAGTTGCGCAACCTTACTTTTCCCTCTACCAATGTTGTTCTTACTTCGCTTTCATTAGGATAATTCTTGATGTTAAAATGTGTTCCCAATACCTCGACCTGCTGACCAGAGGCATCTACTACAAATGGCCAGGTTTTGTCTTGCTTAACTTCAAAATAAGCCTCTCCTGTCAATGATACTTTTCGCTGCACGCCAACAAACTGTGAAGGGAAACTGATCTTTGAATCTGCATTTAGCCAGATCCTTGTACCATCTGGCAAAGTGAATTCATAAGTACCGCCGCGAGGTGTACTTGCAGTAAGCGTGGTAATCCTATTGTCTAGAACATCAATTGCTGATCCTACTGATGTACTGTCGTCGTATTTCAAATCATTGCCGATTACTACCCCTGATTTGGAATCACTTAGTTGTATAGTCTTGCCATTAGCCAAGGTGAGGGTTGCTGTGTTTTTGCCAGGACCTATATCATTTACGGGGACAGAAACTAGAGGTGTTTCGTTTCTATTTTTATCAACTTTATGAGCAGAATAAATCCATACACTCAATGTAACCGCAGCGACAGCCGCAGCGACACCAGCAATGCGCCTCCAAAGCATCCTAGACTGAGGCTTACCTACTTTAGCGACAATTTTCTGCAGTGATGCCTCTGTTTGCTCAGGATCCCAACTTCTCAGCTCCTTCGCTAAGTTCGAGGGATCTGTCAACTCATCATAAACGCCCTTATTGGCATCACTTTGCTCTACCCATTTTCTCAACTCTTCCTCTTCACTGGCGTTAAGCCCACCTTCAGCAGCTAAAGACAGTAAATATATAGTTCGCTGTGCTTTTTCTATATCGGTATTGTTCATTCCGTCGGTATTTTACATCAATACGAGTGAACATCAAAAAAGTACCTAGTCTATTGAAAATATTTTTTAATTGTCGAAAAGCAAAAGGAACAGCACAAAACTACTATCAGATAGCCTTTGCTTCAAAAGGCCCAATCCTCTGACCTTATAGTTTTTTATTGTCTGTTCTGACAATCCAAGCTTTTCGGCGATCTCGGCATTATTTAAGCCTTCCAGATACCCCATCCTGATCACCTTACTACATTGACTTGGTAAACCATTTACTGCCCTGTATATCTCGGCGATTGACTCAGCATGAATCATACTTCTAAGGTGATCATCATCAGCAATCAACAATGCGTCTGAAAGTTCATCCGTTTTTCCTTTCTTCGACAGTTTAATATTGTCCAGACAGGCATTGCGTATTGCGTGATACAAGAAAGCTTGTAAATGTGCCGGACTTTCAAACTGCTGCTTTTTGTTCCAGAGCTTTAAAAAAAGGTTCTCTACCAGATCCTCTGCATCATCCTCCGACACAAATTTTATCGCATAAAATCGCAGTGGTTGATAATAGCTTCTGAATGCTTCTTCAAACGTTGCGCCGTCATTTAGTTGAATAGCGCCTTCAAATCCAGAATAGTTACGGTGTAGTTTCAAAGTCTTTTGTTCTACCGTAAATTTAAGGATTTTCAACGAAGTAGAATATTATTTTATATCACAATTTCAATAGATTGGTTTTGATAACACAAGCCGTAATCAGGACTTTATCTATATTAAGAACGGCCGGCTTTACACCGACCGTCTTACAGTTTAATTATGAGCGTATCGTTAAGGCTTCTTCTTGTATTCGGCAAGTGATCCCTCAAAATCGGCAACTGTGGAATCCATAATTGATCCCACGAACTTACCTTCCTTCAATGCATCTTTAGCTCCCTGAATTGCTAACTCTTCAGTTTCAATGGCTTTCTTAAAATCTCCTGCTTTTGCATAGGCTGTCGCTATAAAATGATTTACAAGCGGCTTTACAACTCCTTCTTGTTCCAGGGCACCTTTCCCCAGTTCCGCAGCATACAGGTAAGATTCCTTCGACAGACCATCAACTCCCAATATGATGCCAGCAACGGTACCGCCAAATCCTTTATTACCTTCCACCCATTTTCTGCTGAAAGCCAATGCCTCAATATCTTTCTTTTGTGAAAACAACACCGTCGCTTTCGCTGCATTAACCTGCATTGCAATCATAGGATCGGTTACGTCCATCGTATCCATTATTGCCAGTGCTTTATCGTATTCTTTAACTTTAATCGCATTTTGCATCGGCTCTAACCTCCTAAACTTTACCATGAATGCTTCATTACGAGCTTTTGAGTCATCAAACTGTTTTTTGATCGCCTCTACGTCATATTTACCGGAAATCACTGATTCCATGATAGAATCTAAGGCCATGGGATGGCCAATCCAAACGATCTGATTTCCTTTCAGTAAGAAAGTAGCAGGTATTCCATTTTGTCCCGCTGCAATCATCCACTTGTTAGCCATATGCTGCGCATTGTTATCTGCGATTACATTGTAGGCCATTTTATCACCTACACCGTCTACAAATTTGATTACAGATGGCAGTGATGACTCGTAGGGTTTTTCTCCTGTTTTTTCCCAGATGTTTACACCCACTATTGTAGCTTTGCCTGCGTATTTCTTCGCCAGCTCAGACAAATGCGGCATCGCTGCTTTACACGGTCCACACCATGTGGCCCAAAATTCGAATGCATATAGATGATCCTTTTTAAATTCAGTGACCGGTGTACCTTTAATCCATTTCGAGTATTTCAATTCAGGAGCCTGATCTCCAATCCCAAGGGTAACCTGAGCGGAAACCATTGAGGGGAGAATTAACATTAGCGCCAGTACACCTGCTATTTTAAGATTTTTCATATATTATAGATTAAATTTCAAATTCAAACACCTGTTCGACCGGCGGCAAACATTGACGCAGATCGCAAGTCTGATAATATAAGCCTGCCTTAATGACTGAATGTGCTTTTAAGGCTGCTGTACGAAGTACTTTGTGTACAAACCAAGCCTGATTTTCATAAATCAAAACGCCCTTATCATGTATCGAAGGTAATGGTGGAGAGACATTCCACTTCCCTACTGCTTTTAAGCCTTCTGGCAGTCGCAAGATGTGATCAATAGCGATGTAGGGCATATTAGCAGGCACGTATTGATAGATATGCCAACCATTTGCCATTTGTACTTTCACGATCACTGCGGTGCTGTCTTTATCATGGACTAAACCTGCTTTCAAAGTAACAGGTGTTTCATCTGACGGTTCAGCACATTTAAGTTGACTTATAGCCTGGACTATTTTTTTGTCGAATGAGGACTGTGCGTATGCTCCTAGTCCGGCTGACAAGAAGACCATAAATAATCCGATTACTTTTTTCATTTGCTATAAGTATTGATTACAAACCTGTAACCATTAGTTTCCGAAAAGAACAGCTTTTTCTTGTTTTTTGACAACCAGTCATCCCATTCCTTTGCTGTTGAGAAGTTTTCCCCAGTATATCTTTTCAAAACCTTTGAAGCCAGCTCAGGTTGGTCATTTTTCTTCAACATACCTACACATGCATCCAATAGTTTTACATCATGATTTGAAATTCCAATCTGCTGCACATCCTCATCAACCCAGTAGTCATAAAACCCTTTTGGATCGCAATAGATATAGTTAAAATTGTCTGTCAGGTATTTTTGAAAGGCAGTACCATCGTTGCCAAACCGGCTTGCCAGTTTACCCATTCTTCCTTTAAGAAATACTTCCCAGGTATCGATTTCCTGTACACGTCCCAAGTATGGAAGTGTGGCTTCTTCTTCAGGAGTAAGCGCTTGTCCCGCAGCTTTCTTATCATTCAAACGTTTATTTTGCTTTGCATTTTGATCGTTGAAGTCTTTCATTTGCGCCACGTAATCTTCATAACTTTTTTTAGTCACATTGGCAATGGTTTCCCGAACATCATCTGTAGTCGCCATACGGTCGTTGTATTTCCTGGCGATCGGAATTCGTCCGTCAAACTGCTTCATGTAGGCCACCGTATTTACAAATACTTTCTTCCCTTCTTCAGTCATGTCGGCAGGAGCAGCACCAAAACCCCATAAAAAGAAATTACCGTGACGTCCGAGCGCTACAGCACCTACATCCTTCTGACAAACACCGCTGGATATCATTTCAGCATCTGGCGATTCAGCAAATCTGTTGCCCCTGGCTACAAGGCCAATCCTGGCTCCTTTGCCGGCCAGATAACCTGTTTTTTGAACCCTCCACATCGGGATTTCTTTTGGAATATTTTCGCCTGTGGCATAATGGAAAATTCCATCAGGAGTTTTCTTTGTAACCATAGTGGGAACTACTTTCTCCAGCGGCCCCTTAAAAATAGGATGATTTGCATTCAGATGATGAGCATCTGCATCCAGACACAAACAAAGCCAATCCAACTTAAGGCCTATTCTGCGTCCCATTTGATCGGCGGTGCTGGCGATAAAAATCACCGGCTTGGAGAAATTATCCGGCAGATACCTTGCAGATATGTACTGCACATTTCCTTTTTCGTCTTTTTCCTGCTTTGCAGGTTCTATAACCGTAGTGGGGAAATCGAAAATAGTTACATCGTAGGGTTCCGAATCAGCAGGTTTCCAATCTCTGCAATCCATGGTTTTTACTTCTCCAAAGTACTGGCTTAGCAAGCCTTTGAAAGCAGGCATGCGTACAGAATACTCAGCGGTAAAATCCTTTTCAGACATCATACCCGGAGCGGATCGTTTCATATCTGGTAGTGGTTTGCCCGGATCATAACCTACAAACAACACTTTGGTTTTGTTTAGCCCAGGCTGCTGGGCTAAAACAGGCACTGCTAAAACCAGCAGTACCAAAATCATTAACTTTCTCATCTTTTCTAATTAGTTACTAGGAACTTTAAAAACTACAGCGGCATCGTCTGCATTAATTGTTCTTGCAGTACCATTGTTATCAGCAGCAATCCTTGTCATAGAAAGACCGTTGCGGAAATAATCAAAACTTCCATGCCCTTCAAAAGCAAGTTCAATTCTTCTTTCTTTTAAAACAGCACCTATTACCTCTGAATTTGTCAAATTATCAATGTCTGTTCCTAATAAGCCAGCGCGGGTATGTATAGCTTTTAAATCTGCTTTAGCCTGGGCAAAGTCATTTAGCTTAGCTGATGCTTCTGCTCTATTCAGATAAACCTCAGCCAACCGCAGATAAATCATTGGAGAATAAGTTAGGCTATACATATTTTTAGACAAGTGTTTGGTAGTTTCGACGAAACCGGAAACAGGATTTGGCTTTAGGAATGTTTTGCGCAAATCGTTATTAGCCAGAAGGGATTTAAATTCTGCTGATGGCACAAAAAGTCCGCCAAAATCATATAGCGGATCATAGTGAAAAAGCTGACCGATACTACTGCCCCCCACACCATTATCATTAGCCCAGATAATTTCCTTATTGGCAGAGAATACACCCCGATTTAAAGTACCTGTCTCATCATCACCAAACATATTGGTGTAATTGGCTGCTTGCAACAATTGATATTTTCCGTTGCTCTGATCTATTACACTGTCCGCATAAGCAACGGCAGCGCGGTTGAAATCTGCATTCGGATTGGCCACACTGCCACCCATATATAAGTATACCCTGGATAAGGTACCCCAAGCGGTTTGCAGATTTACGTAACTATTGGTTTTAGGCACATTTGCCTTCATTAATTGAGCTGACTTTTTTAAATCCCCGATAATGAAATCATAAACTTCTTTGACTGTAGAAATTGCAGGAATATCTTTTACATCGCTAGTCTTCTTGATAGGTACACCCGAACTTGACGCAGCATTCTGATAGTAAGGTTTACCATAAACCCTGATCAGGTTGAAATAGGTAAAAGCCCGTATAGCAAGGTTTTCACCTTTTACATAATTGAGCTTGTCCTTATCAGCAGCCGACAAGATAGACAGGTTGCCTGCTTCAAATTTAGCGATGCCTTCCAATACGATATTCGTTGCCACGATAACCTGATATGAGCCTACATAAAAGTCAAAACTTTGACCTCCCAAACGATCATTGCTGTTCCTAAAAAAGAATGCATCGTTGTCTTTATTGATCTGCCCAAATTCCTGCAGTGTCACGTTATTCCCACGGGATTCATTGATATTTAGCCAAGGTGCGTCGTATGTAGTAAAAGAACCGCTTGAAGACAGGGCAACGTAGGTTCCATTTGTAGCCTCCAGGATTCCTGCAAGTGTACTTAACTGGCCTTCTGCGTCTATTTTCGACAACGGCCTGATTTTATCAATCTGCTTATCGCAGGATGTTGCCATTGCTGCGATACATAATAATATAATGAGTTTTTTCATCTTATTTCTATCTTCTTAATTCAACCATTAAAATGTCAACTGCAATCCCAGGAGATAACGACGTGGAATACCTGTGGTAGCTGTAGAAGTTCCAAAATTCTGTGCACTTCCAACCGTTGGTCCCTCGGGGTTTGAGGCTACTATATTTTTGGAGTAAATCCAAGCCAAGTTATCTGCACTTAGGTAAACTGAACAGTTACTCATCTTAAGTTTGCTCATCAATTCTTTTGGAAGATCATAGCTCAACCTTACGTTACGCAATGCAGCATGGCTTCCATCATGAAAATATTTATCAGAACCAAAGTAATCAGTGTTATTGTGGTAATAAAACCATGGTTCAGTGGCATTAGTCTGTCCCGGTGTCGTCCACTCCACTTGATTCGGCCTGTAGGCCAATTGATTAGAAGTTGTCACACCAACACCTGCGTTTTGTTGAGACTGGGCTGCGTAATCGTCATTCATAATATAATTCAACGCATAGGTAATCATCACACTAAGTGACACAGCTTTGTATCTAAAATTATTTATAAATCCACCAAAATACTTGGGCTGGTAACTACCGATTTTCTGCATCTGGCGCTTATCATTCGATGCACCCACCTCCGCTACAGTATTTACATATTCAACTCCTGTGCGGTTCCCTGCATCATCAAACAACAGTTTTTCAAATCGTGGCTGCCCTGTCTGCGGATCAATACCAGCGTATTTCACGCCCTTTAGGGAATTGATATCATCCCCCGGATAAAGGAAATAGCTGTTTGCATCATAAAACCCTTGTTTCAATTCACCATTAGCAACGCTAAGGATCTTATTCGTGTTATGTGTGAAGTTGAAAGAAGTGCTCCATTGGAAATCCTTTCCGACAATGTTTCGAGTATTGAGCATCAGTTCGATACCACGATTTTGTACGCTAGCGACATTTCTCCATTGGGTTGGGATACCAGCTAGTGGTGATGGAATGGCTTTTTGCAACAGGTCTTCAGAACGACGGTTATAAAGATCAACAGTTAGATCAACCCGATTAAATAATCCCAATTCAACTCCCCCACTCAATGTTTTTGTAATTTCCCATTTTAGATCCGGATTTCCGATAACAGAGAGTATTGCTGCTTGAGTACCAGCGTAATTATATCGTGGGTCATATAAGGTAGTTGTTAGAAAGTTATCGCCGATTTGAGAGCCGCTGGTTCCATAGCTGGCACGTAGTTTCAGATTATTAACCCATTTTATATTTTGCATGAAATTCTCCTTCGTAACAATCCATGCTGCGCCTGCTGAGTAAAAAGTTCCATAGCGGTTGTCACGTCCAAAACTACTGGATGCATCGGAACGGATAGACGCATTAAGGGTGTACTTGTTATCGTAGGTGTAACCTGCTTCTGCGAATGTGGAATACACTGCTTTTACATCCTTTCCACCTTCAACGTTGCCCGCTTTGGTTGTAGGAATACCAAATGCTGAAAAATCATTTCTACCACCAATTTGGCCTCCAAGAGAAATCACAGGATAACCTGGTCTCACCTGGTTTACATTCACTAAAATGTCCTCTACCCTGGTTTGCCCAAATTCCATTGCGGCAAGTGCACGCAGAGCATGTTTACCAAAGGACTTGTTCAAGCTCAGTTGGTTTGATGTCAGGTAATTACTTAGATTACTAGTGGTAGTACCTAAAAATCCTTTAGAAGAAAAAATCGATGCAGAAGCACCGTAGGTACGTGCGTCCTGGTACCTTTCGTTCTTATTGTAATTAAGGTTCCCGGAATTGGTTGAAGAGAAATCCAGCCAGTCCGTAATTTTATATTCTAATCTCGCAGATCCAAAAAACAACTGAGACTTAAGGTCGGAATAATTATACTGTCTGCTGAAAAGCGGATTTTCTGATGTTCTTACAGTGCCATTCGCTTTGTAACTATATGATGGCGAAATGCTTCCATCTGCATTGATCGGATTACCCCATGGAATCAAAGTATATTGGAAACCACCATTGTTGTCAAAATCACGTGATCCGTCATTTAATATTCCATTTACAGATACATTTACTTTTATCCTGTTTGACAACCGGCTATCGAGATTAATACGAATGGATTTTCTGTTTAAATCGTTGTTAATACCGGTCGACTTTTCCTTGTAATAGCCTGCTCCAACATAATACTTTGTTTTATCACTTCCTCCACTGGTTGAAACATTTACATCCTGGGTGCTCGTTGGCTTGAACAAAAACTTTGTCCAGTCATATGAATTGGCCACTTCCGCTGCTGTCGGCAATCTGTTATCCAGGTATGCCTGCATGGTAGGATAGGTAGTTGCTAATCCAGGGTTCTGTTTGTAGTTTTCAGTAAAATATCTTTTTTGCAATTCATACAATTCAGGTCCGTTCATCCATCTGGCGGTTCCCTGATTAGGCACATTCACCCCATATTTAACTTCTCCATTCACACGAGCTCTCTCTGCAGTTCCTCTAATTGTTGTCACCACCAATACTCCCCCTGCCGCACGCGAACCATAGATCGCTGTTGCCGACGCATCCTTTAAAATGGTAATTTCTGCAATTTCCTGTGGAGTAACCAGATCCTTCAGATTTTGGTTAGGCATGATCACACCGTCTAATACCAAAAGGGGACCGTAGTTAAATTGAGGCATGACAAATTCATTTGCCTGGTCAATTCCCACACTTGCTATATTACTCTGTCCACGAACAAAGATTTGGCTCACGCTAGTAGGATCTCCCGCACCTTGTTCTGAAATATATAATCCGGTTGTTCTTCCTTTCAAGAGTGATGCAACGTCAGCAGAGGTAATTCCTCTTCTGATCTCATCACCCGAGATTCTCTGAACGGCTCCCGTAACTTCTCCGATTTTTCTAGTGGTGTACCCTGTAGACACCTCCACTTCATTCAAATCTGTAGCAGATTCAATCATCACCACCTTCAAGTCTTTACCTTCCGCAGCTTTTATTTCTCTGGTGGCATAACCTAAGTATTCAAAGACCAAAGTGGCATTCTCGTCAACATTTGCAAGTTGAAAAGATCCGTCGGCACCAGTGACTGTACCATTTTTTGCACCTTTCACCCTCACTGTAACACCGGCTATAGGAGATCCAGACTGACCTACTACCTTACCACGGACATCAATCGCCTGAAATCGAGCAACAAGCTGTTCTATAAACGAAGCCTCCTTTGCTTTGATTACTACTGTGTGATCTTCAATCGAGTATTTCAGGGGTTGATTCTTAAATAATACTTCAAGAACCTCATCAAGTGACGCCTGTTTTACATCAATATTAACAGGCTTAGCCTTGTTCAAAAGCACATCTGTGTAGATGAAATCATAGCCACTCTGCATCCGCAGCTGCCTAAGTATGGTCCTCAAATCGGCATTAGATTTCGATAAGGTGATTTTCTGTGCGAAGCCGCTAGCGCTGACCTGCAGGAATGTAGCTAGTAATATGACGGTGGTTAAACGCATAATTAGCAAAATTTTACGGTACGGCCGATTGAGCACAGCCGGTTTCCTGGTGTAATTTTTATACATTTGTTTAGATTGGTTTATTCAGTTGCCTTTTGCTTCGAAACTTTGGGCGGCTGAGGTTAACGTTGATTAATTTTTACGTGCCGGTCTACACCCGGAAGTGTTAGCGCATTTCCGGGTTTTTTAATGACATTTAGGGTTGCTTTCGTAGATTTTCTCTCATGGTTGCGGTTTAGGTTATTATTGTTTGTTGATTATATTTTATTTAAATACGTATATTTTTCTGCCTTCTACTTCGAAATGCACCTGACCGGTGGATTCCAATATGCTCAATACTTTAGAAACCTTATCAAATCTGGAAACCGTCCCCTCAAATTTATCCAAAGGAATTGCTCCGCGGTAATGTACCTCTACATCGTACCAACGTTCTACCTTCTTCATAATGTTCTCGATATTCTCATTAGCGAAGACGAATTTGTCATCTTTCCAGGCCACAGAAAGGGTCGCGTCTACCTCATTTACATTGATATCCTGACCGGTATTGACCGCCTCAGTTCCTGGCGTTAGTATCTTTTGAATTCCATTGGCATTTACCCGCACACTGCCTTCCAGCAGTGTAGTTTTAACAATCTGCTCACCTGAATAGGCACTTACATTAAAATGCGTACCCAGAACTTCTACTTCCTGACCCACACTTGATACTATAAATGGATGAGTTTTATCTTTTGCTACTTCAAAATATCCTTCTCCAGTCAGCGTCACCCTGCGTTTGCTATTGGTATGCAGCTTTGTTGAAAAACTCAGACTGGTGGCCGCATTTAACCACACCACCGAACTATCTGGCAATATGACCTGATATGTTTCTCCTTTTTCTGTTGATAGCGTATGAATTTCTTCCGCCGAATTCGAACTACCTTTGTATTCGTAAACAAGCTTGCCATCAGCAGTTTTTGAAATCCTGAGACCTGATTGATTATCTACCACACCCACACGCATGCTGTCTAGTCTGATCTTTTTTCCATTAGCTAAAGTCAGGGTCGCGCCTCTATGTCCGGGGGCCACATCATTTGCATAAGAGATGGTTTTGGTCTTATCAGTTATATCTGACTGGAACAACCAGATCCCGAATGACAACGTAATTAAGGCGATAGCAGCGGCAATGCCGGCACGTTGCCACAAACGGATTGTTCTGACAATCTGGAATTCCCTGGATACCTCCTGCCAGACTTCCGCTTTGACCTCCACGAGGTCACTTTCATTTAGCTCTTCTGGCTGCACACTCCATTGCAAATACCAATTCTCAACTATAGTAGCTTCTTCAGCGCTGCATGTGCTGTTATTATATTTAACCAGTAACTCTTGAAGTTCCGACTGTTCCATTATTTAAAGATTCTATTTCCCCTTTAAATAGATAGACAGTCAGATATACGGGTATGGGGGTAAAAAAAATTAAATTATGTAAAATACCAGTCCGAGACGTGAACGAAGGACTTTCAAAGCATTTTTAACATGACTTCTCACCGACTGCTCTGTGATGCCCAATTGTTCTGCAATTTCCTTATGACTCAGATTTTGCAACCTGCTCATTTCAAAAACTTCACGCATCTTCTTTGGTAGCTGAGCTATTTCTCCGGCAATGATATTAGCAAGCTGGCGCTCACGCAAACGATGATCGGTGATACAATCCTCCACGATGATATTCCTTGGCAGTCCCATCAGGTACCTGGTCTCCACACTTTTATGGCTCACCACATTGATCACCCTGTTCCTTACCGCTGTGTACAGATAGTTGGAAAGATTGGTCAGATCAGCAGTTTCGCGCTTGTTCCATAGACTGATAAAAAGTTCCTGTACAATATCCTTCGCCTCATCTTTATCCTTCAGCCTGTTTAGCGCATGCAAATACAATGCATTAAAAAAACGATCATACACCTCCGCAAAGGCAACATCATTGCCTTCTTTGAGCAAATTGCTGAGTTCTGAATCCGTGTAGTCCCTGTATTTCCTCATTAGGCCGTGTACCAAATATAGTAAGTTTAGGTACACAGTGACAAACGAAATAATTTTAACCTGCTGTCATACGCACAAATATTGTTAAAGTTGTGGGTGTGGCTAGCCTGAACTCACATCTATGCTTTTACGGGCTATAAGTCTGGTTATAAGAACAGCTGCCACATTAGCGCAGATGAGTTTATGCGGGGAAAAATGATCACTGTCCGCAATTACACCATTCCGCAATTGTATGCCATTGCTTTGAGATTAGCACCTCCTAATGACGCTTCATTTAAAGCCAGTGAGCAGGAGAAAGTCATCATTGATGTTCGCCATCCTGAGAAGCTGAAGCGGCTATACTGTTATAAACTGGTAGTGCCTTACAATCATCAGGATGATTTTTATGTACTGATGCACAGAAGCCTTGATGGCGAATGGCCGGAGTATGAAGTGAAAATAGAGAAAAAAGGTAAGGAATATTTTATGGTGATCAGAGACAAGGATCAGGATACGAATTAATCTGATTAATTCGTGTCCTGATCTTTTCTCATAGCTATGCTACGACAGCTGTCCGTAAAATCAACTGGTCTTCTATTTCCTTTATGGCCGTAACAGTCTTCATAAAGGAATCCGGCGTAACGGAGATGGAATCTATACCTTCCTCTACCAAAAATTGCGCAAAATCAGGGTAGTCGGATGGCCCCTGACCACAGATTCCCACTTTTACATTCATTTTTTTAGCAGTTCTGATCAGATTAGATATCATCATCTTTACGGCCTCATTGCGCTCATCGTACAGATTAGCCACCAGCGATGAGTCTCTGTCCAACCCCAGCACAAGTTGGGTAAGGTCATTTGAACCAATTGAAAAGCCATCAATGTGTGCAGCAAACTGCTCCGCTAAAATTACATTAGAAGGGACTTCTGCCATTAAGTAAACCTCTAAACCGTCTTTCCCACGTTCTAAGCCATACTCTTTCATTGTTTTATAAACCATCAGCAATTCACCGACAGTACGGCAAAATGGTATCATTACCACCACGTTCTGTAGTCCCATAACCTGACGCACTTTCTGGATTGCTTTACATTCCATTCCAAAAGCCTCCTTGTAAGCCGGAGAATAATACCGGGAGGCACCTCTCCAACCGATCATTGGGTTTTCCTCACTAGGTTCGAAATACTTACCTCCTGGCATATTGTAGTATTCGTTGGTCTTAAAGTCAGAAAAGCGTACGATTACCTTGTTGGGACAATAAGCTGCTGCAATTTTTGCAATTCCATAAGAAAGCTTTTCAATAAAGTAAGCTTCTTCATTTTCATAACCTGAGGTCAGTTGAGCTATGTAAGCCGTCAGCTCCGCATCGTTCAAGGTTTTGTGCTTCAACAGCGCCAGGGGGTGAATTTTAATATAGTTATTGATGATGAATTCCTCACGTGCCAAGCCTACCCCTTTTGCGGGATAATCAGCATAGCGAAAAGCGATATCAGGCGACCCGATATTCATCATCACAGGTGTCTCAATTTCAGGCAAATCGCACAGACGATGTTCAGTTTTGGTAAAAGCAATTTTTCCGCTATATACGATCCCTTGTTCTCCCTCTGCACACGAAACGGAAATTTCCTGACCCGTGCGAAGGATCTCGGTTGCATTATCGCAACCCACGATAGCCGGCACGCCGAGTTCTCTTGCAACGATGGCGGCATGACAGGTACGCCCGCCCTTGTTGGTGATGATCGCAGAAGCCTTTTTCATGACCGGCTCCCAGTCTGGATCAGTCATTTCAGTCACCATAATATCGCCAGGTAAGAAATTGATTTCATGGATCTGCTGTTTCTGCAGCCCTTTAAGGTTATGCACGCGGCCCGAAGCGATCTTATCGCCGACAGCCACGCCAGTCAGGATAACCTTCTCATGCCTGTTTTTATCATTGATATGGTAAGCAGTAATGCAATCCTGCTTTTTAAGCGAGTGGATGGTTTCTGGCCTGGCTTGAACAATAAAGAGCTCACCACTGATTCCGTCTACTGCCCATTCTACATCCATCGGACACCATTGCCCTCTTAGCTGCGTATAATAATCTTCTATGATGATCACCCAATTGCTGAGCTTCAGTATTTGTTCATCGTTTAGGCAAAACCTGCCTGAATCAATTGGTGGCGTATCGATGATTTCTACCGCTTGCCCGTCCTGGGTGCCGTAGATCATTTGTGCTTGCTTTTTACCTAGTTTTTTTTCAATAATGGAGGGATATCCCTTTCTAAGCAAAGGCTTGTAAACAATATATTCATCGGGGTTAATTGCTCCCTGAACGATCAGTTCGCCCAAACCATAAGATCCATTGATGATGATGGCATCTTTAAAACCGCTTTCAGTATCGATTGAAAAAGCAACCCCGGAAACACCTCTGTCTGAGCGCACCATCTGTTGCACACATACTGACAGTCCGATATCAAAATGACCAAACTTAAAGGACTCGCGGTAACTGATAGCCCTGTCGGTAAAAAGTGAGGCAAAGCAATTTTTGATGGCCGTCAGGATGTTCTGTTTCCCCCGGATGTTCAAATAGGTATCTTGCTGACCTGCAAAAGAGGCATCGGGCAGATCTTCTGCTGTTGCAGACGAGCGGACCGCGAAACCAACCGACTGCTCGTCGTCATCTCCTACAAGTTTGCAGTATGCCTGAAGGATTTCCTCCTCAATCTGAGCAGAAAACACACCTTGAGAAATCAAGGTCCTGATCTGCTGTGCGCAGGAAACCAGGGTTTGCAGGTTTTCTATATCTCCAGATTCTAAAATAGCCCTGATCTTTTCATCCAATTGATTGTCTTTAAGAAACTGGAAATAACAGGTGCTGGTGATTATAAATCCGTCAGGAATCCTGACGCCTTGCGGAGCTAATTTTTGGAGCATTTCACCAAGTGAGGCATTTTTCCCACCTACCATTTCAATATCGCCGATGGAGGCCTCGATAAGGTCCATCACATAACCTTTTGCTTTCATAGCTAAATAATTTTAACAAATGTACATCGTCTGTCAAAGTCACATTTATTAAATATTAAGGTAAATTGATACTATATTAATACATTTGTGCTATTCAATAGGTATTCATATCTGTATATAATACATGAAAGACTTTTTTGGGCAGGTTATA
The DNA here is from genome assembly GCF_032678645.1 of Pedobacter frigoris. Taxonomy (GTDB): domain Bacteria; phylum Bacteroidota; class Bacteroidia; order Sphingobacteriales; family Sphingobacteriaceae; genus Pedobacter; species Pedobacter frigoris_A. Next base: position 257,135 of record NZ_JAVTSP010000003.1, on the reverse strand, counting down.
AAGGTGGCTGGTTCCACATTTACCTTAGCGGAAGCCGAGACCTACCATGCGCTCAATAGTTTTCACAGTCACCTGGAATTAGAGCTGATCTATATAAAATCAGGCGAAGGTATTTTTTCCATTGGGGACACTTCCAAGCGGATCTCCGGCGGCACAATGATCCTGATTGGAGCTAACGTGCCCCATCTTTTTAAATTTGAAGCCAACAGGTATTATGACTATGCGACGAAACACGGAAAGACGGTAGTTCCGCTACAACTACTGACCCTGCATTTTGATCCCAACAAGCTCGGTAGTGATTTCCTGGCGCTCCCGGAAAATGCGCTGCTGAATGCATTGCTGGATCAGGCCAAGCAAGGGCTTTTCATCAACGAACAAGTCAAGCAGGTTGTACTGGAAAGATTACAGCTACTGGAGCATGCTGCCGGATATGAACGGCTGCCACAGTTGTTACTGTTATTGAATAAGATCGCAGAAGATCAGGGAACTTCGATTTCAGAACGGTCGGAAAAAAAGCCTTTTAAAAAGATAGACGAGACCAGACTGTCAATGATCTACCTGTACACAATGGACAACTTCTACAAGGAGATCAAATTGAAAGACATTGCCAACATCATCCACATGGTGCCTAATGCATTTTGCCATTACTTCAGATCACGCACGGGTAAGACGTATTTCGAATTTCTCATTTTAGTAAGGATTGAGCATGCCTGCAAACTCCTGAGGGAGAACAACGACAGCATAACATCGGTATGCGACGATTCTGGATTTACCAATATCTCTAACTTCAACAGGTATTTTAAACTGCAGACCGGCACAACACCTTTGGAGTACCGGCGAACCTACAGACAATAAATTTGACGGATAGATTATAATAAGAGGCCGCCCATGCAAATATAAATTCTTCGCTTAATCAGAATTATCCTGCATCAGCGCACTCCTACCTCCGTCTATCAGGTAAGTGGTACCGGAAGCAAAGCCGGCATAGTCACTTGCCAGAAATGCGCACCAGCCCCCAATTTCTTCAACTGTACCTAATTTTTTTACGGGATGAAGATCAACAGTTCTTTTTCGTTCCTTTTCCGAATCTTCAAAGGAATCAAACCATTGTTGATTACCGGGTGTATCAATAAAACCGGGAGCGATTCCGACGGTTCGTATTGCAGGCCCCCATTCAATAGCCAGGCTTCTAACCAGGCCTGCGAGCGCCGTTTTTGCTACGTTATAAGGAAAACATCCCGGAATTGATGCATAAGCATGGTTGGAAGCCATGATGATGATCACACCGTTATTTTTTTCAAGGTAAGGCTTGCACTGCTTAGCCAGTCGCCAATGTGCAGTAAGATTTAGGTCCAGGTTTTTTTGCCATTGGTCTTCGTGGCAAGCTAAAGCTCCTTCAAAAAAATTACGGCCAGCATTGGATACCAGGATATCAATGCGGTCGCCGGATATTTCTGCTACCGATTTTACCAAACGCTCCGGTGCTTTGGAATCTGCGAGGTCGGCTTTCAAGTATATGGCTTTTCCATGCTCAGCCTCTACAGCAGCGATAAAACCTTTAGCTTCAATGCCATCCGGTTCATTTTCCGCACAACCAGCCACTGTCGCTCCAGCTTTTGCCAGCATTCGTGCTATGCCCAGACCAATACCGGAAGTGGCCCCTGTAACAAGTGCCACCTTTCCCTTTAAATTAATTTCCAACGACATATTACGAATCTACGAATAGATTAGACATAAAATCCAGGTCTGGGCTCTAAAATTCCGGGATGTTTCTCCATTTCTTCTTCTACCAGGTCTACACCAAGTCCGGGGCGGTCCGACAACTGTAAATGTCCGTCTTTTACCATATCTGCTATCGGATGTGTGATGACAGTATCTCTCCAGGGCACATCGTTAAACATGAACTCCTGTCTGAAAAAGTTTGGTACCGAAGCACATACCTGGGCAGAAGCCAGTGTAGAAAGTGGGCCGTTTGGATTGTGCGGAGCCAGCAAAACATTATAAGCCTCCATCATGGTAGCCATTCGCTTCATTTCCGACGGGCCGCCGCAACGCGTGATGTCCGGCATCATAATGTCGCAGATATTTTTTTCCAGAACCGGTCTGATGCCATGTCTGGTGTAATGGCGCTCACCAACACAAATGGACACATTAGATGGTATCCGTTCGCGCATGGCCCGCAGCGTATCAGCACTTTCAGGACCAGCCGGCTCTTCATACCAGGTGATATCCAGCGTTGAAAGCCGCTGTGCCATTTTCACAGCAACCCTGTAATTCAACATTGCGTGGGTCTCAATCATAATGTCAAAATCAGGGCCCACTGCATCTCTTACTGCTTTGCTTACATTAAATGCCAGATCCTGCTGCGCATCAGTAAGCATAAGATTAGAAGAAAGATCCTCACCATACAGGTAATTCGTATGCGCAAAAGGATCGAACTTTAAACCAGTAAAGCCTGCTTCCTTAACTTTTAAAGCCTGGGCAGCATAATCCTGTTCATTATGTCCTCCTCCCGTAAACCAATAGTTTGCATACAATAAAATATCTTTTCGGAATGCTCCGCCTAAAAGCTCGTAACAAGGCACACCTAAAACTTTCGCTTTCAGGTCGAGCAAAGCCATGTCTATACCACTAATGGCACAAAGACTGGCGCCGTATGGCCCCATCCAGTTTAGATCCCTGTATAGTTTAGTCCATATGAAATCAGTTTTCATCGGATCCAGACCTATGATCCTTTCACCTACGTGTTTTGCCGCATGATAAACTATCGGACTACCTGGCCAGTTTGTAGCTTCTCCTACCCCGGTATGACCGGTATCTGTATATATTTTCAATAAGGTCCAGTTGTATTTAACTCCTTCAACCAGCCAAACTTTTACATCTGTAATTTTCATTCTATATATTTTATTACCTAATCAACTTTAAATTTAACTACTCCTTTTAACTCTGAACCCATTTTAAGCGGCTTGCGTTCTCTGCTGTAGTACCCGGCGAAGAAACTATCAGATCCGCCTCCGTTCAGTTCAGCGATTAAAAATCGTGTTTTATTTCCATCAATCCAGCTCCTTGCACTTTGTTTTCCATCAGAAAGCACTGTAACAGCACTTCCTTTGTCATTGCTCAGTGTGGCATGATAGATATTTGCCTTTGTACTTCTAAAATCCCGGCTACCCAAATCATTCGCATCAGCTGCCCATGGCCCCTTCGGAACTGATCTTGGTGCCTCCACATATTTCAGGTGTACAGGATTTGCATAAATATCGCCTTTTGTTCTGGCAATATCTGTTTCCGGATAGACACTAAAAAAACCTTTGCTTGAATAGTTCAGGTGTTGAAAATCGCCTGGCAATTCAAGGGCCAATCCCCATTGCCTCGGGTTAATACCGTTACCTGCCGTCATTTTAAAACTGTACTCCACCTGTACCGTTCCATCACCTGGAAAAAGGTAAACATATTTTCCCTGAAACTGGCTGTAACTACCTTCTACAGTCACTACAGCGGTGTCATTCTGCATTTTACCAGATACAGTGCTCGCTTTCCATCCTGCTTCCGGTTGGTTTAATATTGGTTGTATATTTCTTTGGTAGTTGTTTCCTGCTATGTGAGGAGCTCCACCGTCATAACCGTTCATAGGTACTACCATCAGGTTTAAAGACGACAACAGCGCCTCGTTCGCCAAAGCACCGGTCATCTTATTGAAAGCATATTTTTTATCGCCCGCGCTCACAACCACTTCATTTGCTGAAGATTTAAGCTTGACGGCTTGTTTTTTCGAAGTTGCGATTTCAGTCTTTGGTTGTTTAAAAATCAACAGTTCTTCCTGGGTTACAAAACCCCTCGGATCGGTATACGTGATCATCAATGAATCAGTTTGATCTGGTATGTTCAGGCTCAGTACACCTTCTGATCTGGCCGGAATATTTGCTGATGCAGTTTGTGTTTTCCCATTAATCACATAGCGCACCACACCTTCATTAAGATTTGCAAAATCGTACCTGTTCTGTATATTGAGTGAAAGCACACCGTTTACAGGTTTGGCGGTCTTCAGATTGGTGACAATGAATGGTGCATAGGATTTGCGTACCGCAATAAATTCAGGTTTTTCACGTCTCCATGCATCCAGAATTGAACCCCATGGACCATACCCTACGATACTGCTATCTGGCATATGAAAAATATCGTCTATTCCCGCCCATATTGCGCCACCCAGACATGCTTCATGAACGTACATCCTGTCGTACATCTGTTGCAGCATCCTGCCCCAATCTGCACGAATATAGGGATCTGTTACTTCCTCCAGACGGTTGTAAGTCTGCACATGACAATACTCCCCAAACAACACCGGCCTGTCTTTAAACTGATCTGTTGCCTGAGGGCCGCCCAATCCGGGATAATGAATGTTCCTAATATCAGCCATACTGCCTGCATTGTTAAAACCGCCATACGTCTGATCGTGAAAAGCAGTGGGTCTTGTAGGATCAAATTGCTTCACCACCGAATTTACCTTCTCCCACAACGGGCTCCAGCGCGATTCATTAGCAATAGACCAAATGATGATTGATGGGTGATTGCGGTTGGTTTGAATATTTTCAATATTAGCCCTTACGAAGTAAGGCAAAAAATCAGGATTAAGATAATCCCATTGCTTCCAGATCGGACTGGAGTTATGTTCTACCCAGGTAATTGCCGCCTCTGCCTCTACAAACAAACCCAAAGAATCACAGGCAGCCAAAAGCTCTTCTGCAGGTGGATAATGCGAAGTACGGATGTAATTACAGTTTGCATTTCTGAACGCGATCACATCAGCTAAGTTTACCTCAGCACTTACACTTCTCCCGCTCAACGCACCCACATCATGCCTGTTGGCACCATGTAGCTTAATCGGCTTATTATTTACAAAAAACTGATTCCCCCTGATGTCAATTTGTCTGAAGCCTAGTTTTTGCCTGCTTTCCTGGATGACCTGACCTTTGCTTGTCAGCTGTGTAACCAGTGTGTACAAATAAGGGTGCTCTGTATCCCATTGTTTCGGCAGGGGAACATTCAGTTTCAGCACGCCCTTTATATCCGCCTTATTTTTTATAGAAGCCTTTGCTGTCTGACCCTGGTTAAGCACAACTTCTTTACCATCCTTATCCAGCAAAATAAACTTCAGCGCAGCATCAGCTGCAGATGCCGACTCATTAAAAATCTGGTATTGAACGTCAACAGTCGCGTCTTTAAATTCCCCGTCAAACTTAACGACTGGATTTACTGAACCAATATTTATTTGCGGCAATGCCATTACCGACACTTTTCTTAAAATTCCACCTACTGTATGTGCTGCATATTGCGAAACGCATCCTATTTTATCTGAAATGGTCTGACTGGCTACTTTTACTTCAAGCTTATTGTTTCCGGCTTTGACAGCTTTTGTTGCATTCATTTCAAAAGCAACAAAGCCACCTTCGTGCTCACCTATCAATGCATCATTCAGATAAACCTGACAAAAAGAACTTACCCCATCAAAACGGATCTTGATGCTTTTCCCATTCCAATCCTTGGGCATTTCAAAACTTGTATGGTAACTGGCCTGTTGCGCTGAGTCTACCTGATAACCTTGCATGGCCCATTCTCCCGGAACCTGTATTTTACCTTGTTGAGTCTTATATTTAAAGTCCCAGGTTCCATTCAATAACATAACAGGATTCTTCACCCCTGCTACTTTCGCTGGTTTCGGCGACAATCTTGAAGGACTAAAGGTAAAAGCATTCAGCTTTTCAGTAAGCAGGTTTTTATAAACCGGGGCTTTATTTCCGGTCGACAAGATCTCCAGACCTGAAATCGCTACGTTTGCTCCGGATGCCGGAATGAGGGCTAGTACAAAAGAGCCGTCTTTATAGCTTTCCCGTGGGATGTCATAGGTTTCTGTCAAAGGTTTTCCATAAGGCAACCTGAGCCCAGCATTCAAAACCTGCTGGTCGGCTAAAACTTTAATTACCCTGTCTCTCGAATCGGAAAGATAAGTGATCCTGATCTGATAATCACTTTTTATGTCTTCTACATAAAAAGGAAAAGACATCCTGGTATTAAAATACACATTCCGCTCTGCCGCGTCCCTGCCTAAAACACTACTATTAATCTCGTTCGGTTTGAAAGTATATTTCTGCCCAGCCTTTGCAAGAAGACATTCTCCGCAGTTTGCTGCCGTAAAACTCTGGATGATCTTAAATTTCTGAGCATTGGCAGAGCCCAGGTTCAGCAACAAAACAACCAATGCATTTAGTAAGCACATTAGCATTTTACCCTTTCCTCTCAGTTGCATTTTATCCATTATCTGTAATTAAAATTTATTGTGATATTAAAAGACTAAGTTATCAGCATTACAGAGCCTAAACTCAACCCCTATTGTCAGACCCTAACACTATATTGTCCTTTTATAGTGATTATTAAAAAATAAATTAGCAAATTTATACTATGCAACCATTATTGATAGAAACCAATGCCGTTTTACAACAATCTATTTTTGTCAAGGAAGTAAATGTTAAAAACCTAAACAATCCGCTGCATTTCCATAAGGAATATGAAATGGTATTGATGACCAAAAGCAACGGAAGGAGAATAGTTGGAGACAGCATAGAGAACTTTACCGAAGGCGATCTGGTGATCATGGGTCCTAATCTTCCACATGTTATGTATAATGACAAGGAATATTATGCTCCCGACAGTGAGCTTGAGGTAAGTGCTATAGTTACCCATTTCCGGCTAGACTGGCTGAGGGAGAGTTTCATCAACTCAGGAGAGGCTACAAAGTTAAATGACTTGCTAAGGGACATCAACCGGGGAATAAAAATCTATGGCAAATCACACAAAAGGGTAGTTACTATACTGAATGAACTATTGCTAAGTACCGGATTAAAACGAATCATCCATTTATTGAATATCTTAGACCTACTATCAGAAACCAATGAATATGAATGTCTTTCAAGTCTTGGTTATTCTAACCTGCACAATCATAAAGACATGCAGCGCATCAATAAGATCTACGATTACATTATGAATAACTTCACAGAAAATATCACCCTTAAAGATGCGGCGGCACTTGCCAATATGACCATCGCCTCTTTTTGCAAATATTTTAAAGGACGTACTCAGAAAACTTTCACTCAGTTTGTCAATGAAGTAAGGATTGGACACGCCTGTAAATTGCTTTATGATGATCACCTGTCAATTTCACAAATCTGCTTCCAGAGCGGCTTCAACAATCTGACTAATTTCAACAGGAACTTTAAAGAGTACACTAAACTCAATCCCTCCGACTTCAAAAAGAGTCTAAGGCTTTAAAAACATTCCAATTTTAATAGAACCTCTTGTCAGACCAGTCATTTTGATAAAAAATTAAGAAAAATTATTCTTCAAGAATAATTTTTATCTTATTTAACTAACTAAGCAGATTTAATAAATTAATATTTAACCTAAATCCCTAACTTAGAGGCACGTGCTCAAAACGTTCCTTATGCTCCATTATCTGAATTACAAAATGATTGGCCGTCTTATACTTGTTTCTTGTCTAATTTGCACATTGTTGCCAGGCTGTCAGCGATCTCATACGCAAAATCCGGATCATCCACCTGTAACAGATAGTATAATTGACCGGGCAAACACTTTGCTGAATACAGGAAGAATTAATGACGCACTCTTTCACATTGATTCTGCTTACAGTAAATTACAGAATCCGGGGCCAATTGATCTTTGGAAAAAATACAGTTTCAAAAACAATTTTTACCTCAATTACCAGATCACTCCTGAAAAGGCAAATCTATATGTGGACAGCATGTTTACAGTATTGAAAGGCTACGAGTCTGCTCACAAAAATATTTATGCCCAAACTATCTTTGCCAAAGGCGATGTATTGAGAGCGAGTAAAAGTTTTGATGAGGCTTTTGAGAATTACTATAAAGGATTAGAATACGCAGAAAAAAACCTCGACACCTGCCTTTTCACCAACTTCAGCAACAGGCTTGGACTCATCCGATATGCTCAGGAAGAATTTCTGAATGCCATACCCTATTTTAAAAAGGCTCTTAACGAAAATAGCCATTGTACTTGTAGTGATTTCGCAGAGCAATTCGCCATTCCGCAATCCATTTATAACAATATCGCATTGAGCTTTGAACAAGCAGAAAAACCAGACAGTGCTTCACACTACTATCTAAAAGCAAGCGAGTTTATCGACAAGCGTTCGAAGCGTTTTCCTGAGAAGATAGTATTTATAGAAACATCCAAAGGGGTCATTTATGGTAACCTCGGGGGACTATATGCGCAGCAGCATCAGTATGCGGAAGCTGAAAAATATTTAAAGGCCAGTATTAAAATCAATGACAGACCGGGATATGCCGTAGAAGATGCACAAACCGCCAAACTGAAGCTCGCAAATTTATACCTCGATCTTAATCGTCTGAAAGAAGCCGACAACATGATCAGTGAACTGGAAACGGATCTCTCCTCAAGAGAGGGCTCCAACAATGAAAATAGTCACATGTTAAAGTTTATATATGACTTAAAAAGCAGGTACTTTAATAAAAAAAATGATCCTCAAAATGCCTATCTGTATCTGGTAAAATACAATGCAATTAATGATTCTTTAAACGCTGAGATCAGCGGACTAAAGAATGTCGATATTGATGCCGCCTTTAGGCACTCTGAACAGCAGCACAAGCTAAACCTGGTGAGCAGAGACAATCAACTAAAAACCTTTTATCTGATTGCCGCGATAGTTTTTATTATTCTGACAGTAAGTCTCATGTTCACCGCAAGAGCCAACTTAAAACGTTCTCATAGTAACGTAGAGAAACTCACTGCGCTCAATAAACGAATCACAGATCAAAATGAGCAGATGCATCTTACCCTTGCGATTCTTGAACAAAGTCAGGCAGAAAATACCCGCATGATGAAAATTGTAGCACACGATCTTCGCACTCCGATTGGGGCCATCAAAATGGTTGCTTCACTAATGCTTCAAAAGTCAATATTGTCTGATGATGATAGAGAATTACTGGATATGGTGAAGCGTTCATCAAAAGATTGTCTCAATTTAGTATCTGAAATGCTTCAGCCAACACAGTCCCCTGAACAGCTAGAAAAAGAACCGGAGGAACTTGACAAAATGCTCGGCTATTGTGTAGAGCAGCTAAAACTAAAGGCTGAAGGTAAAAATCAGCAAATTACACTTCAGACAGTCCAGCTTCTTGCACCCATCAACAATGAAAAATTATGGCGGGTAATGAGTAACCTCATCACAAATGCGATCAAATTCAGTCCTGACAATACAACCATCCAGATCAGTCTCATCAAAAAAGAGAATAATGCGCTTATTTCAGTCAAAGATCAGGGGATAGGAATTCCAGATGAAATCAAAACCAAAATATTCAATCAGTTTTCCGAAGCCCAGCGTAAGGGAACTGCCGGTGAACAAACCTTCGGACTCGGACTTTCGATTTCAACTCAAATTGTTAATGCCCACGGAGGAAAAATATGGTTTGAAAACAACCTCGATAAGGGGGTAACTTTTTATGTCGAGCTGCCCTTATAAATGGAATACTTCTTCCATATTGGTCCATATTCCATTTTTTGCCGCCGTCTCGGGTAGTGGTTTCTGACATGGGTCAGTCTCCTTCCACCAGCGTTGGGTATTTGGATCATCGGCCATCTTTTTCATGTCGCCATCAAAGTCCGTCCCAGTATATTCAAAATAGCTAAACAGGTAATACTCTTCACCTATTTTCTGAAGATATATAGAATAGTTTTTAATGTTACATTCCTTAATTTTTTTAAGTACTTCAGGCCAGGCGTTGGCATGCAGTTTTTTATAATATGCTAACTTCTCAGCTTTCAAACCTGTTACAGAACCAAACCGTCTGATGTTCTCGGGCTTAACTTCAGTCTTGCAGGATGCAAACAAAAGAACTGCAATAAATAGGGCAATAAGGTTATTTTTCATCTCTATAAAATTTACTTTTTATCTGAATATATAATACAGTACGGCCATCACCGACAATAGAACAACTGACAATAACTTGTAATTCCCGATACCCTTCCAGGATTCTCCCTGAAGCGGTTCCCATGGAGTCTTCCAGTACAAACCCGCACTTTCTTCAGTATGCTTTACCGGATAAACATAAGATAGCGAAACCTGCATAACTACACATACACAAAACAGGTAAAATGCCATCATCATAAACGGGATATGTCCAATGGTACTATCCGGAACCAGCTTGTTGATCGCAAATACGACAACCCCAAGCACAGACCCAATCCATAAGGTCAGCTTTGCTGACTCTGCAGAAGCTCCTTTCCAGAATACACCAAGTAGGAATACACAGGTAATCGGCGGAGCAATATGCGCTATGATATCATTGATCCCGCTGAATATACTCTCATATTGATTCAATAATGGAAGCAGACCTAATGAAAATACAAGAGCAATAGCAGCAGCTATTTTTCCTATCCGGATCAATTGTTTATCAGACGCATCAGGGCGGTAGCGCTGGTACATATCATAACTCACCATCGTTGAGATCGAATTTAGTGCTCCGGAGACCTGGCTCATCAAGCCGGATAAAAGTGCTGCCACCAATACCCCTACCAGACCTGAGGGCAAAAGCTGGGTGATCATTAAAGTATAAATGCCTTTCGAATTGACATTACCTGCCGCATCCAATCCCAGACTACTCACGTCAAGGTGTCCGGATTTAGTCAGCGTATAGGCAAACAAACCCGGTAACACAAAGATAAATACCGGCAGGATTTTAATGAAACCGCAAAACAACGGACCTACCCTTGCATGATTTTCATCTTTTGCACCCAAAACGCGCTGTACAATAGTTTGATCCGCACACCAGTACCAGATACCCAGAATTGGATACCCTAAAAGTACAGTGTACCAAGGCATTCCGCTGCTATCGCCATGTGGCCGCAGCATCGAAAGTTTATCCATCTCTCCATTCTGCTTCAATACATCTGTCATGGAATCCCAGCCACCCATCTTATTAAAGGCAGCATAGCTAATGATAAATGCCCCAGCCAGCAAAACCACGGTTTGAATAGATTCCGTTACGACAACAGCTTTCAACCCTCCAATAATGGTATAAATAGCAGTAATGACACAGATAACAATAACGCTGACATACATGTTCAACCCAAATAAGGTTTTGAGTACGATGCCACCAGCCAGCATAGAGAACGCAATGTGAATGATAATGGCCGAAATTACTGAAATGACGGCAAGCCAGTCACGACTGGCCCGGTCATATCGCTTTTCGAGAAAATCAGGCAATGTCGCCACTCCCGACTTGATGTAGAACGGTACAAAAAACAGCGACAATAAGATGAGTGTGAAGGCAGCCATCCACTCAAAATTCCCATTCAGCAGTCCGCTATCAAATCCACTTTGAGCCAGACTTACCAGGTGCACAGTAGAAATATTGGTCGCAAATAACGCCAGACCAATAGCCGGCCATTTCAAAGTCTTACCGGCAAGGAAATATTCTCCCGCGGCATTCAGTTTATTCTTTCGTCTGTGGCTGATGCCAGCCCAAAGGCCTACTGCCAGAATACCTAGAATGTATAAAATACTAATGCTTAAGTCGAGTGATTTTAACATCTTAATAATTTTAAATCTTTTACTATTTAATTACCCTATAACCTAGTTCTGCACCCCCACTTACCGGCAAAATGGTTCCGGTAATAAATCTCGCTTTATCTGAAACCAGAAAAACACAAGCATCTGCAATCACATCACCTTCTGGACAATACCCAAGCGGGTGTATGTCATTCAGGTATTTTTCCATAGACTGAGGATCAGGTTGCTCCTGATTCCATTGTTTCAATAATGGCGTCCAAACACCTGCGGGCAGCACAGCATTTACACGGATGGAATGCGGCGCATAATCCAGTGCCATAGATTTTGTCAGCGCATTCATTCCACCCTTTGTAGCGCTATAGGCGGCATGGTTTTCCTGCCCGATCTCACCTACGAGACTACTGGTATTCAGGATACAACCTCTACTTTCCTTCAAAGCTTCAAAACCAAACCTGCTTGTATAAAGCAAACTCTTCAAATTCACATTCATCAGCTGATCCCATTCTTCATCACTGGTTTCATGCAGCGGTTTAGACGGGCTGGCTATACCGGCATTGTTATGTATGGCGTTTATTTTGCCGTACCTGCCCAATGCAGAGCCAATAGCCTCTGCTACCTGAGCAGCATCCGAAACATCACATGAAATCCCAAGATGTTGTTCACCCAGCGCTGCGGCGACAGCTTCCGGATCACCCGAAGACGCCGCTATCACCACGCTGGCACCTGCTTTTGCATATGCTTTTGCACATTCCAAACCAATCCCCATCGAACCACCCGTAAGGAAAATAACCTGATTTTCTAATAATCGCATATCCAACTGAATTAATTTTTCAAATCACAACTGCTTCCAGGTTCCATTGGCGTTTTATAGACGCCACCTTCAACCCTAACAGGGTTTACAAAATGCTTTTGTAAATGCGGTATGTGTTCCAGAAACAAAGCTTCATGCCCCATACTGATATGATTAAACAACACCAAATGCTGATGCAGCTGTCCCATATCCCCAACATGTGGTACAACAGGAACATTATATTTTCGGCAAAGCAGGCTGATCGTAATAAACTCACTTACTCCTCCTACCCTTACGGCATCAGCCTGGATAAAACCAGCCGATCCGGTTTGCAGATAGTTTTTAAAAATAATACGGTTGGGGACATGTTCTCCCAAAGCCAGCTTGGTAGGTGCTATAGCATCTGCCAATGTTTTATGCGCCAGAATATCATCAGGATGTGTAGGCTCTTCTATCCAATAGGGGTTCATTCCCTGTAGCTCCTTACATATTTTAAGTGCCTGTGGAAGTGTCCATTGCTGGTTAGCATCCAACATCACTTTCACTGTATCACCTGCAACCTCACGAACAATATGTGCGCGTCGTATGTCTCTTTGAGGATCAGAGCTCCCTACTTTTAGCTTCATCGCGGTAAAACCTTCTGCGATAGCTTTTTTACAATTCTCTCTAACCTTCTCATCTGAATAATTAAACCAGCCTATAGAAGTATCATAACCGGGATACCCCATAGTTGTGATTTTCTGGCGGTCTTCTTTTCCTGTTTGATTATCGGTCAATAGCTGAAGTGCTTGTTGCGCACTCAACTCATCTTCAAGGTAGGATAAATCCAGCGTGTTGATGATCTCCTGCGGAGACAATTCCGTAAGCAGTTTCCATAGAGGTACACCTCGTTTTTTTGCCCAGAGGTCATAACAGGCATTGGTTACCGATGCAAGTGCCAGGTGCACCACCCCTTTATGAGGTCCCAGCCAGCGAAACTGTTGCTCATTACTCAGTGCATGAAATACCGCCCCAAAATTGGACATCAGTTCCTCTATATCTCTGCCCTTCAATTGTTCTGCATAAAACTCAGCTGCCTTACATACCAGATCATTACCTTCTCCTAAAGTAAAAGCGAAGCCTGTTCCGACTAAACCGCTGTCATCAATCAAACTGGTTACGGCATAAGAATATATGGGATCACGGTGAATAGCATCACTTCCTGCACCTGGTGCTAGCGGGAATCTGGCATCCCTGATCTGGATTTTTTTAATCATTTATAATGGGTATTAAATTACAGGTAAATTCTCGGCATTCGTATTCAGTTCCAATACAATTACAGCATCATTTTCATCCGGAAGGGTCTGCGGCAACTGCAAGGTAACAACACCATTTGCATCCTGATCAAAACCTACTTTACCTCCTTTAACAAAGCCTGCATTATTTACTTTTGCATCTTTTAAAGCAGGCAAGGCAAGCGTTGCCGACTTTCTTTCAAAAACATGGATGTAAAGTTTGTTTCCCTTTCTGGTGGCGGCAAAAGCTTCATTAGGTTTGAAGGGGCCTCCTTTAGTACCATAAATGCTTTCGCCATATATTTTAAGCCAGTCGCCCATCTCTTTCAATCGTTGTACCTGGCGTGCTTCTATACGTCCATCGAGCATGGGACCTACGTTAAACAAAAGGTTTCCATTACCGCCTGAAGTCTTGGCAAGTGTTTGAATACATTGCTTCAGCGTTTTCATTTTATCATTTGGTTTCCATGCCCATTGATTGCAGATGGTCATACAGGTCTCCCATGGATCATTCATATTGAGTTCGCCGATCTTTTGTTCGGGTGTCGCATAATCGCCCAATATCGTAGGAGAAAGTTTCGGATGTTCATTATTTGCACCCAAACGATTATTGATGATCACATTAGGATCCAATGTTTTGAGTGTCTTGTAGATGTCTACGCCATATTCATTTTTCCAGGGACTTTCCCAGTTTCCATCAAACCAAAGCATATAAGGATGATAACGCTTTACGATCTCAGTCAGCTCGTCCTTCATGGTCTTTACAAACTTGTTCATATCAGCGTTAGGCCTCATCTCTTTGGATCCTGAAACAGGGATAGGATAGTTAGGGTCGCGCCAGTCTAATACTGTAAAATAAACACAAAACTTGATGCCGTATTTCTTACAGGCTTTGGCCAGTTCACCAACTACATCCTTTTTAAAGGGCGTATTCATGATATTATAACTTGAAACAGCCGTTGGCCAAAGACAGAATCCATCATGATGCTTTGCTGTGATGGTGAGGTATTTCATACCGGCATCTTTTGCCGTTTTAACCCATTCATCGGCCTTAAACAAAACAGGATTAAATTCTTTGTAAAGATTGTCATATTCCTCTGCAGGCATATTGGTAGTCCTGCTCCATCCAATCTCTGTACCGCGGAGCGCTACAGGCCCCCAATGAATGAACATCCCAAACCGCTGATCCATAAAATCATCCATTACGGCTTTCGGGGTTTTTATTGAAGGGTCAACTAAAGGCGCCTGGGCCTGTGCCTGGCCCGCCAAAAGGACTATTACCAGTAAATTAAAGAAAAGTTTCATTTGGTTAGTGTTAAGTTAAACCAAAAATAGGATCGACTCCGCAATCCTGCAATGAACTATTTCTCTATTGTAGTGGATTATTCTATTGAAATATGATAAAAACCTGCCGGCTTTGTCGCTGAAAGAATATTGATTCTAATCCTTTGAACCTGCATCGGATTTTTCAACTTAAAAGTCAGACATGCTCCAATTGTAGTTCCTTGATGAATCATTTTCCACGAACTCCCATTATAAGCTTCCACATTAAACGCTGTTGTCCTAAAGCTGCGTTCTGAAGAAAAGCCATCACCCAGGTCTTTCATATCTGCGTACTCCAGCAAAGAAATCTGCTTAATTTTCTCAGACCTTTTAAAATTGATTTCAAGAGATGATGTGTTTTCTGCAGCCATCCAGTAGCTCTCCATATCTGTATCATTTGCTTTATCAGCAGGCCTTTCCGGTGCCGAACTGGTAGCAGTAATGAGTTGGCCCATCGCTACATTAACTTTTGCTTTAGGCAAAGGCTTCTTACCTCCACGAATGCCCAGCCTATCTGCCAGCTCAAACAGACGTTCACGTTCGTTTGCCCTATGTCGTCCTGTCTGATCAGGAGGATAATTTAGCAGCAGTACATTGTCATTAGATGTACACCAGTAAAACAATTGCTCCAGTTCATCTAAAGGACGAGCTGCGACTACATCTTTCTTTTGAAACCAATTCCAGCGGTCAGACAAGCAAATCGTATGTTCAAAAGGCAAATAATAGGACTGTTCAGCATAGCTGTATATTTTCGGATCATCCCAGCGAACCAGGTTTGGATCTTTTGTTCTGAAATCAACAGGGTAAAAACGGATGATGTCTCCTTCTTTAAAATTTCGGGGCTGTCCGATTCCTTTCGCATTCTGACCCACACCAATCGTATGATTAAAGGTAAAAGCACAGTTAGGCTGCAATTTTTTAGTCAGTTCATACAGGCCAGAAACATCCCAGTCCTCCGCTTTCCTATCCCAGGCACCATCAAACCAAAGTTCACAAACCGGACCGTAATTAGTCAACAGTTCGGTAAGCTGGTTTTTCATATACTTAATGTATTCTTTCTTATCAGCAGCCCTATACGAAGGTTCGTGTCTGTCCCATAGTGAATAATAAATGCCAAACTGAACTCCATATTTCTTACATGCAGCTGCTACCGCTTTTACCACGTCTGTTTTTACCGGTGATGCAGCTACATCATAATCTGTATACTTGCTATCCCACAGGCAAAATCCATCATGATGTTTCACTGTAAGCACTACATGACGGGCACCGGCCTCTTTTGCATCTGCGATCCATTGATCACAATTTAATGCTGAGGGATTATAAGAAGACACAGGCAAAATTCCATCCGACCATTCTGTCTGGTTGAAGGTGTTGATCCCAAAATGCATAAACAGCCCATAACCTCTTTTGATCACCTGCTTTTGCAACGGGTTAGGCGCCAGGTTAACGGATTGAGCCTGCACCGTAATATAGAATAAGCAAAAGCATAAGTAACTAAGGAGGTGTTTCATTGTGTGTTTTTTGTATACGCTATGAATGTGGTTTACTGTCTTTAATCCTCAGATAACGGTATTGTTCCGGGGAGATTCCCATCAGCTTTTTAAATATTCTGGAAAAATAATGTGGATCATCATAGCCGATCGAATAAGCAACTTCCTTGATTTTAAATCCAGGATCGTAAAGCATCTGACAAGCCTTTTGCATTTTAAGCTGGATAAAGTAATCTCCTGGCGGCATACCCGTAGCTTTCCTGAAAAGCGATGAAAAGTAAGACGCTGAAAGATGATTTAGAGCTGCAAATTCATCAATATTAATCCGCTTTTGCAGATTAGACCTCATATAATGAATGGTACTATTGATCACATCAGGCTGGCTTCCATCAGCAGACTTGAGGTGCTTTTCTGGATAAAAAAAAGTAGCCAGGAAATGGTATAAGCACAGATTAGCATTGCAAAGGTTGTCCTTACTGTAACCCATTTCCAGACTTTGGTACATGTTATCCCAAATACCTATAGCCTTTTCATTAAACGTGATGTTTACAGGTCCGTTTTTTTCCTTTATAGAGAGCGACTTATTGAACGTCGCCATGTCTTTACCACTATAGTGCACCCAATATATGGTCCACGGGTCTTCTTCATCAGCACCGTAAAGCATATATTCCGACGTAGCCGGCAAATGGATAAATTGATTAGGACCTACTGTATATTTTTTATTGCCAATGATGTACCAGCCTTTTCCGCTCAGACAATAAATCAGGATATTGTCATCACAACCTTTCTTACGTTCCCGATAATGATAAGCTGCTTTCGGAAAGTAACCGATATGTGTGATAAATAACTGGCTCAGCAAAGGATTGGTCTGCCTTGCATTTTTATAAATACTACCTGGTAAACTAATCAGTTTTTGCCCTTCAAAACCATCCTTCCGTTGATGAACCATATTTGTAAAAGTAAAAAAAAAACTTCACTCTCCTCTTTTACCAGACTGAAGCGCCCGTTTCTTTTTCATGTGACTTTCAAGCACCGATCCTTTATAACGTTCATGTCTGCGCAGTTCATTGATATTAATGCGGAGCCTGGCACCCTTCTGCCATAAATATTTGCCAGCAGTAAGTACTGTACCATTTAAAGCCTGTGCGATACTGCTGTTATCTATTCCTGTTAGCTTACTGGCCACAAATGGATTTTCAAACGACCTGATCCATTTGCCATCGAGATCGTACTGAGAAATAGTGGTATCAAGCACTATTCTCGGATTGACTTTTATTTTCTTTTTGATTTCGCTACTCCAGATGAATCCTCCATATGTCAGGCCTCTGCCTTTTATGACTTTGCGGATTCCTTGATAATGTACTCCAACGGCACGACCCGCTTCCTTGGTGTCGACGTAGGAATTCACAAAATTCCCGTTTAAGTCGTATTGACCAACAACCTTTTGTTTCTTGCCCAGAGGGGAACTCCTGTGTAAGCGCCGGGAAGTTAACTCTGTAATATCGATTTGAGGTTCAGCTCCTCGTCTCCAGATATAACCATAAGCTGTGTGTACTTTTTTTGCAAGGAAAGCAGCGCCTGAAATATAGCTCCAGCTTCCTCCTATAGCCTCTGCAGCAATCCTGGCATTCGGATAGGTTTCCAGTAAGATTCCACTCAAACTATACCTGCTGATAGTTGAGATTGCTTTTTTTTGTACATTTTCACTACTCATCCCTTAAAAGAAGTCCTTGCCTTCTTATATTATTCGTAATAGTTATCAATTCTTACTGACAAATATATTTTAATTTATGAATCTTACCCAATTAAAATACTCACTCCACATTAATTCACTGAGGAATCTTCTGCTTTTCAGCAGAAACCAACAACATCATTGGCCGACGCAGTTCGTCTTTCATTCCTTACCAACGATAAATTATCACACAAAAATACTTTAAACAGGTCTTTCAAAGACTAAAACTATAGGTTCCAGGACCTATTTTATATACAGAACAGCCATTTTCCTGCTTTATAAACTGTATATCATCCTGACCCGTAATCTTCATACCTCGTTCCTTTACCTCTTTGCCCTTCGGATTCGGAACATATACAGTAGCCGTGGTATTGACAGGGATTTGCACATTAAAATTAAAGCCTGATTCAATTTTTTCCCATGCAGAACTAATCTGGCCATAGGGAGACTGATAACTAGCAGAAGCACGGCTTACATCACCCACCACCGAAGGCCGCAGCACTATTTGCTTAAATGCAATATCATCTTTGCCCTGCTGGATACCAGCCAGGCCACTATAAAACCACTCCATTAAATGGCCCAGCATAAAGTGATTGTTGGACACAAAGCCATATGCCTGCCAGGATTCAGTCAATGCGGTAGCACCATGATCGAGCTGCCATCCATATCCTGGAACGTCCGAACGGTTGTTCATATCAAAAATCACATCTGAACGCCCCGCTTCTTCAAGGACTCTAAGCACATACCGATAACCTATATCACCTGCGCTCAATGCGTTGTTTCTGCCTTTGATTTCCTTAACGAGGTTATCCACCACAGCTTCCTTATCTTTTGGATCAACCAGGCCGAGATAAACTGACATGGCATTGGCAGTCTGACTCCCAGTCGAATATTGTTTGGTTTCTCTATTAAAAAATGCGGCATTGTAAGCAGCCTTTACCTCATTGGCTTTACGCAAGTACTTATCGCTGTCCTCTCGCTTGTTGAGTACAGCCGCAGCCTTACTAAGAATAACCAGGTCATAATAATAGATGCTTGTGGCCGTAACCTGTTTTGGCGTCAACTGTGCTTCTCCTGGTGCATTCGGACCAATATCAAACCAATCTCCCAAACCATGCGAAAGTATATTGCTTTTTGCTTTGCTACTCAGATAGGATACATATTTTTCCATCATGCTGTAACTTTCTTCCAGCACCTCTTTGTCTCCATACCACTCGTACAGGTACCAGGGAAGGATCACACCAGTGCTGCCCCATTCTGGAGAATCCCTGAAACCATCATCAAACTGCACATATTCCGGGGCGATGTCGGGGATCAAGCCATCATCAGTTTGCGACACGATGATATCTTTGAGCACTTTACGACAAAGCGAAGCAATGTCATAGTTATAGCGAATGGAGCCTCCCATCAAATGCACTTCTTCCAGCCAGCCTAGTTTCTCACGGTGCGGACAATCAGTAAATACACTCATCATATTGCTCCGTACCGACCAATCGATCAACGCACTGGTTTTATTGAACAACTGATTAGAAGTAGAAAAAGTTCCGGTTGATCTGGCTGCATTGCGCATATGCAAACTTTTAAGCTCCGCAATCACCGGCATTTTTTTTGGATTTTCCTGATTTTCCGGTACAGCGCCCTCTACCTGGATGTAACGAAAACCATAATAGGTAAACTGAGGCTGCCAGGTTTCCAAACCCTCCCCTTTTAGGGTATAGTCAAAATAATAAGGCTGACCAGCGGCAGACTGATTAACTGTGCCATCTTCATTTAAAAGCTCCGCAGGAGTCAGCCTTACCGTCATCCCTCTCTTTCCATTGACAGAAATCCAGGGAATTGCAGAGGCATTCTGTCCAACATCATATACCCAAACACCGGGCTTAGGCTGCGTGATTTTCTTTGTGTAGAACTGTTCAAAGATCTTGATGGGCGCCTGGCTTTGAGCACTGATCATTGACGGACCGCTAGTGAGGATTGCTTTTTTCCATTGCCGGTCATCATAGCCAGGTAAGTCCCAACCCTTTTTCTCATGGGTCGCATTATAATCTTCGCCTCCATAAATACTGCTGAAGGTTATCGGACCTGGAATAGTTTTCCAGCTTTCATCTGTGATGATATTTTCGAACGTACCGTCGCTGTATTCAATCAGTAGTCTTCCGATCAGTTTAGGATAATCAAAAGCTACTGTTATTTTTCTATAACGCTCCCTTGGCGTATAATAAAAGCCGTTGCCCAAAGACACACCCAGTACATTTTTACCCTGCTTCAACTGTCCAGTCAAATCAAAGGTAACGTACTGAGCCTGTTCATCATACTTAGTCCACCCAGGGTCTAAAAAGTGGTCGCCCGCCTTTTTGCCATTTACATTGAGTTCAAAATGGCCCAGCCCGGATATAAACATAGTAGCCTGTTTCACTTTTTTCTTCAACTGCACTTCTCTGCGCAACAATGGCTGTACCGATTTGCCGGGACCTAGTTTTGGATCACCCCCTCCGTGTATGCCAGGAATGATTTTTTTTGAAGCAGATAAAGTATCATAAGCAATCCATTTCGCATTTTTCCAGTCTGCCGGTTTAAGCAAGCCCATTTGCCAGAAAGCGGGTTTACTCCATGCAGACTCGTTTCCTTTATTGTCCCATACTTTTACTTTCCAATAATATTTTTCAGCTGCCATCAAAGGCTTCCCGGAATATTCAATTTGTATTGACTGCTCTGCTTGTTGTTTTCCGGAATCCCATGCTGTTCCTTTGTTATTATTGAGATCAGCAAGACTGCTGGCCACTAATACCTGCCACGCAGATTGAGAAACATTACGTAATCTTGAAGTAAGCTGCCAGCTCAAATACACCTTTTGCTGGTCTACTCCCAAAGGATTTTCATTGCTACCACAACGTAAATTAGCCACAAGGGGGTTATTATCGCTGATGATCCTTTTTGTATTTTGCGAAAAGCAGGTAATAAAAGAGAACAACAGCCAAAAGGTCAGGAGATTTTTTAAGCACATGGATCTATAGTTGGTTTATAATTGGCTCTTAAAGATAACCTTAAATAAACATCAAACTATCATGCACTGTCATGCATGAAATGACGGACAACCACCCTAAAATAAAAAAGCAGGTACGCTACCACACGTACCTGCAAAACCTAACTATCTCTAACTATGAAACTCTTGAGTGTTCCCTTACAAAGTTGCTACAAAGTCAGAGAGGTAACTACAACTGGATTGTCCAGCTTAGCAACTCTTTAGTCCTAAAATGATATTTATTTACTGATGCTCTCCCTCAACTGCTTTTCTTTATCGCCATTCCAATAAGCACAATCCAATTGCAGAAAAACTGACGTATAAGGAATAACCTCATTTGTCTTGATGACCAGCACCTTAAATAATTTTGATTCAGTATCCAGTTTCTTAAAAACAGAATCATGAAGCATAGTTTGGACGGGCTGATTACCAAGTGTACTTTTTAGCGCTGCTTTAAACTGTGTAACGCCGCTGGCCTGCCCTTCAGTAATAAACCCCAATTCTTTATCCTGGTAAATAATGGGTTTAACATGACCCGATTGATTAACCTGGGTAAGCACTTGTTTCAAAACTGAATTTAATCCCTCATTGGCGTAAATGTATTCTATTCCCGCTGCGTTTTGCTCAGGGAAAGCCTTATCTACCACCAAAATCCAATTCCTATGACCCAGCATAGGCAATTTTGCATAAAACTCCTGTTCCCAATTTTTAGGAGCATCTGCTACACTATCTTTTTGCTTTCCCGGCATAGTACAGCCTGTCAGGAACAATCCACCTGCAACCAATAGGACTGCAGGTAATTTGATAAAATTGAATAAATTCATGTCTTTAATTTAAGAAATGGTGATGGTTAAAATCTGATTTTTCTGAATGTTAAGCGATTCTTTTACAAGGATCTCTACCGAATTATTTTCCTGTCTGAAGGTCAATGGAATTTGTCGTCCACCCAACTGAGCTGAAACATTATTCACTTTCTCTCCACCCAATTTTTCAAAGGACAGTTTGTTTAGCGCCAGGCCTCCGTACTTCAGCTCCAAATTATGGGTCTGTTTAAGACCAGATTTTTGCTGACTGTAGGTCCCCCAGCCTTCCGCCGAAGTAAAAGGTGCTTTAAAGTTTTCTTTATTCCATTTTGGCGCAAAAGCGATATATCCTTTCGGGCCATGATACTCAAAACCGCAGGCCGTAATAAATGTACCATAGCTGGCCATTGCCCTTGCATAATGATCACTGCATTCAATTTCATTAAATGGATTTCTTTTTGCCGCGTGGTGCCTTTCGTGGATAACCCTTGTCAGGACAAGACTTTCTTCGACCATCCCCTCTGCCATAAAATGTGCAGCTACCTGATGTTCGAAACCACTCATGCATTCATGAAAATAACCAAGCTGCCAGCTTACATTCTCCCCAAATGGCTTAGGTTCGTTGCGCGGATTGGTATTCATAACCATCCCTCCCTCACCAGACAGCGCATATGGACGTCCGCCTGTATGTGTTTTGATGTAAGGCCCAACATCCATGGTAAAATTATATTTCCATAATGCCTTAAGCGCTGCCAGTGCTTTTTCTTTATCCAATACGCGGGGTAAGCCCACCTGAAATGCCCAGCTTTGTCCATACACCTGATCAATATGACAAGTATTGTAAGAACCAAGGTTTTTTCGGCCCTGAACAGCATCCGGACGGTGAATAAAGTATTCACCATTGAACAATTCTTTCTCCATATTTCTGCGGCCATTACTTACATACTGCTCACAGGTTTTGGCAAACGTATCATCCTTCATTTCTTCTGCCATGGCCTGTCCTGCTCTTGCCGCAGCGATACATAATCCTACGATCCAGGCAATTTCTCCTTCCCATACAGCATCAAGTGTGTTCTCCATCGGAGTATCAGTCATGCCATCCCCATTCTTATCCTGAGCCAGCATAAACTGTATTGCCTTTTTAATTTTAGGCCAATTGTTCTGCAGAAAAGCACTATCCTTGCTCATTTGGTGTTCGCGATAGAACCGCAGCACTGTACCTGCCTGACCATCAATAGCTGGTCTGCTTTCATTCTCCGCACGGAAAATAATGGCTCCGCTGTCTTCTTTGAATCCTACGCCCAGGTCAACTTTTTCGCGCAAGCCCCTTTCCAGTTCCGGAAAGATTCTCCCCACTGCCTGCGCATACTGCCAAACATGCGTACAGGTACCTGCACATGCACCTACACCTTCCCATCCCCAGAACCTGCCGTCAGCAAAACGATAGGTATTGGCAGTCGCCAATGTTCCAATATTCACAAAAGTGCGTTCCAGAAACCAATGCGGCAATGTAGAGTTGTTCCAGGTATTACTCCACAATTCCGTTGTGGAGGATAATTCATTGAAATTAGCGTTTATAAATTCTGAAACTGCCCTGGCATCTTTAAACTTCGCTCCATAATGATATCCGGCTTCAGCATCTTTAACCAGCTTCTTCAGCCTTGGGTTCACATTATTAAAATGCCAGCTGATTGAATAATTCGCTTTCAGAGATTTCCCCGGCAATACCTGCTCTGAAAAACCCAGAGCACCCACCAATTTTTCAGGTGCTTCTACACTTGATGGACTCGTTGAAGCAGCATCAAAATGTTTGCCTTCTACCGGCCAGGGACTAAATGAAGTTTGGGCTTTACCTTTTATTCCATGTAACACGAAACTCATGCTACCGCTATCAGTCGCTCCTCTTACTTCTTCGTTGGTCGTTTCAAAAGAAGAAAATATACCGGTTGATTTTTCAAGACTGATGACTTCATTTTTTCGCTGTCCTGTTTTCGCTTTTCCACTCAGTTTATTCACGCCATTTTCCATCCAGCCCAGTACGGAAACATTCAACGGACTTTTACCTTTATTCACAGCTTCAAGTCTTAAAATTGTAGCAGGTAATGCAGATCGCTCCGCATCAAGTGGGATAAAAGGCGAATATATTTTAAGGTTTACCTCCATAGGGAAACCTTTGCTGCTATACTTAATGTTAGCCACCGGGTAGGATGCTGTAAAACTAACCTCATCCCAATCATCCTCATTTAGCTCTTTAACAATTGTTTTTCCGTTGACAATAGCTTTGATGGCAAAGCCCTGGTCAAGTACTCGCTTGTTATTGGCTATAGCCGGCTCCACATAAGCTGCACCATCCCGGACACGTATTTTTCGTACTGAAGTACCATCATTCCAGTTGACCACCTTTGGATCGATCCCTTCCTGTGGCCCCTCAAAGGTTTCATTATAAATTTGCCACAACCAAAGTCGCCCGTCACCGCCCACATACACCGTCCCCGCGTGTAAGCCACCCGCAGGCATTCCGATATATTTCAGTTCATTTCGGCTTTTTAAGTAGGTAGTGGCCTCACCCCTGTTAAAAAGGGAACGCGCCCATGCAGGATCTATTTCTTTATTTTCCGGGATATTGTGTAACGGATATCCCTCAGCAAAAATACTCTTTGCCCATACCGGGAACTGCAGTGCAGCAAAACCCGCTGTAAGCAAACCTGCTTTTTTTAAAAAATCCCTCCGGTCAACAGTTTTGTTGTTCATATCTGGTTATTTGGTTGTGTGTTACATTAAATGTAATCACTTTCCTTAACTGTATCCACCATATGCCAAAATCACTTAATATTATGGCCAAATGATAAAATGATCTTTTGAGTCACAATCAGCATTTACAAAAAAACAGGGTGTCCAAGAGACATCTTGAACACCCTGTTTTCGTTATCCTAAAAAATCACCTTCTCAGAGAAGACCTCAGGCGGTTTTTCCCTTTTAGCGAAGCGGGCAAAAGATGCCAGTCTTCGAAGAGAACGGTTATTTTTCACTACATGAAACTACCATCACCTCTTCTCATAATATCTCTTCCGTTCCTTCCCTGTGCTCCTGTCCATTTTTGAAGGCGCATAGTTAAGCGTAACATAAAATACCTGCTCAACGCATTTGATTTCGTATCTACATAACCACCATTTTCTGTTAGGTCACGTGTTACAAAATTATTCTGATTCAGAATATCAAATGCCTGCAAGCTAATTTTACCTCTTCTGTTAAAAAGTTCCTTTTCTATAGAAGCGTTAATTACAAAAGGGTTACTTGTAATATTTGCATTGATACCATTTACATAATTTTTGCTAGCATTATAATTGAACAACCAGCTATCCCATAAAATAACCCTTCCATCCAGGTTCAGCGCAAGTGTATTCGTTGTATAATCAGCCGATGGCAGTGAACTATTAGATTGAGTGACATTATATGATACATTCGGATTGATTTCAAACCATTCTGTTGGATTGATCCTCGGACCAAAACGTTCTATGAATGTCCAGGTATCTGTAGTGGTCAGCAATCCATTACTCATCGACAAGCCATGGTTAAAGCTAACATTTCCGTTAAGTGACAAATTATATTTACGGTTATTCAATTGCTTGCTGATGGAATAGTTACCACCGAACCTATATGCGCCATCTGCGTTGATAAACCTCGTTTCGGTAATGATACCTCCGTTTGCATCCTTATACTGCACATTGTTTCTGATAACCGAATTATCTATGAAGGAAGCATTGAAATTAACCGAGTAATTTAATTTAGCGTTAGCAATGTAGTTGTTATAGTTTCCGTTGATGGAGTGCGTAAAAGTAGCCAGCAGATCTGGGTTACCTACAATAGGATTCTGTGGGTTAATCACATCACGTACCGGTTGTATCTGATCAAACGTTGGCTCATTTGCATTACCTGAATAGTTTAATGAAATCCTGTGCTGACGTGAGAAAACATATTCCATACGGGCTATCGGGATCAGGTTAAAACTGGTTCTGTTAGTCGAGGTACCCAAACTTTCTTTAGTTCCCGACAATACGGCAGGTATACCAGTTAAACCGAGTGAAAATCTCACTTTTGATGTGCTGCTTAATCCATATCTGAAATTCAAAGCAATACGTGCTTGCGAAAACGAGTATTTATAGATATTACTTAAAGAATCAATAACTTGTGAACTTCCGCCAGCATCTACATTTCGGGTAGTTGCATTGTTATCGTATCCATTGTAGTTTAGCTGTGCATTCAATTCCAATTGCGTATTCAGACTTAAAGGTTCTACATACGTTAAACTTCCCCGATAATTATTCTGCAGGTTCTTACGTGCTATAATCCTGTTGAGCAACTCCTCTGTAGTAGCTGTACCGTTATAGTAGGTAAACCTTGTATCCTGTTGTTGCTCATTCTCGCTGTCATTACTGTTGATATCAGCTTGCAAAGAGAAATTTCTCCTTGGCTTACTAAAAATATGCTGATAAAAAACAGAGGCTCCAAGCCTCGGAGTTGTATTTTTAGTATTATTGAAACTGATTTGGTCCTGACGAAAATCTGCACCATTTAGAGTACCATTCTGATAAAGTGAGTCGCGTCGCAGACCAATTGTAGAACCGTAGCTTATCGTCGGTATAAACCTTAAAAAGTTACTGCTGTCCAGATCAGCTTCTAATTCCAGTCTCAAGTTATGACTTTTAGTATTATTATTACTCAAATTTCCTTTTGTGGCAAAAATATCACCTGTAGAGGTAACATCTAAAGAGCTGCTGTTATTTAAAGAATTAACATCTGTTCCTGAATAATTATAGTTTAAATTAACTCCAACTTTACCCAATTGATCACGATAACTCAAACTACCATTACCAGCATTAGTTGTTCCTCCGCTACCTGAACCACCAGACCCGGATTGCAAAGCTCCTGAAGTGTTGCCACCCCGGCCCCCTCCTCCTTGTCCGCCACCTTGTCCACCTCGACCGCCGCCACCACCTTGACCGCCGCCGCCAAAACTACCACCAGAACCACCGCCACCACCAGCTACACCGTTAACAGTATTGTTGAAATTTCCATTTACACCAATCACCTGATCACCGTTTACCCTGGTAGCAAAAATCCCGGACTCATAACGTTCATTATTTCCTCCACCTGCATTTAGATTTACCATATTACCTACTGACTTATCTGTACGGGTAGTGATATTCAATATCTTTGAAGGATCTCCATCTTTAATTCCTGTTCTCGCTGCCTGGTCTCCATAATCATCCACAATCTGAATTTTATCTACGATTTCAGCAGGCAAGTTTTTAATCGCATTGGCGATATCGCCACCCAAATATTCCCTTCCGTTCAATTTTGCCTTTGTTACTGCCTCGCCATTGTGCGTTAAACTTCCGTCAGTACCGACTTCCATGCCTTCCATCTTCTTTATGAGCTCATCTACATTGGCATTGGCCCTCACCACGTAATCACTGGCTTTATATTCTACAGTATCTGTTTTATAAGTAATGGAGGGCGTCCCATTAATAACAACTGTATTTAAAGTGTTTTTTTCTTCCTTCATTACAATCGGATCCATCACGATACGCGCAACCATATCATTTTGTTTGAAACGCATTGGCTGAGTTTTGAGGTAGCCAAGGCTTTGAACTACGATTGTATAAGTGGCTGATTTTACGTTCTTGAAAACAAAGATCCCCTCATTATCTGTAGAGGTTTTTAAAGTGTCCTTGTCTGATGTCAACGACACCGTTGCTCCCGGTAAACCAAGATCCAGGGTATCCTTTACAATTCCGCTGATTTCACGTACAGCAAGTGGCGGAGGCGGTGTCTGTACTGGCCTATCCTGAGCACTTGCCTGATTTACGCAAAGGAAACTTGTTATTGCTAAAATCAGTATTATTAAATTCTTAATCATCTTCTAAAGTGTTGGTTTTGGGGGAATAGACAGATGAAGCTGAGATAGGTTTAATCGAGTTAAACAAAAATTAACAATCACCGCTATTTTGTTACAATTGATAACTTATGCAACAATTAAGTTACCATAATGCGATTAAACCTATTTCAATTTCTCCGCTCAAAGTCATCATTAAATAACCAAAAACTATAACAAAATGAAAAAATTAATGATGATCTGCATGCTTGTTTTCGCAACAGCTGCATTTGCGCAAGCACAACAAGGTGGTGGTAACCGTGGTGGTACTCCAGAAGAAAGAGCTAAAAGAAGTGTAGACCAATTGAATGAAAAAGTGAAACTTACTGATGATCAAAAAACTAAAGTAACAGCACTTTATCTTGAACAAGGCGCTAAAACAGCTAAGATTTTTGAAGCTATGCAGGACGGCGGAAACCGTGATTCAGTTCGCGTGATGATGACAAAAGCAAATGAAGCTACAAATGTTAAAATCTCTGCTTTGTTAAACGATGAGCAGAAAAAAACATTTACTGCATGGCAGGCTGAGCGTGCTGAAGCAATGAAAAAACGTATGGCGGAACGCGCAGCGGGTCAGTAAAATAAATTTCTAACTCTGTAAAACGAGGGTGCCTTAAAAAATAAGGCACCCTCGTTTGTTTTAAATGCACATGCAGGTAGTTTAATTTATTTCAAAAATTTCTCCAGCACTTTTTCCAGAGTTTCGCCTCTTAGATTCTTAGCTACAATGACTCCATTGGGATCAATCAGAAAATTCTGAGGAATTGCAGAAACAGCATAAAACCCAGCGGCTGCATTTTTCCAGCCCATTAAATCGCTTACCTGCGTCCATGGCAAGGCATCATCTTTTACTGCCTTCAGCCAGTTTGCTTTTTTATCATCTAAAGAAACGGCCAGAATATCAAAATTCTTGTCTTTAAATTTTTGATAAGCAGCAAGGACATTCGGGTTTTCTGCCCGACAAGGACCACACCAGCTTGCCCAAAAATCAAGCAATACATATTTTCCTTTATATGAAGATAAAGAAACCATTTTGCCATTTACATCTGGTTGATTAAAATCCTTTGCTTTTACTCCTATTGCTGTCTTCTTGGTCACATCAAGTTTGACTGCCATTTTCTTAGCGGCGTCTGTCTGTCTTAACCTGGTACTTAAATTATTAAACAAAGGTTCAAAAGTTTTGGGGTCTATGATTGTCCCCCGTTCCTGAACCAGGTCTAAGCTTACATAAGAATCAGGATGTGCTTTGATAAAAGCTATTTCTTTTGAATCTATTTGTTTTCCCAGGGGCTTCATCAAAGTGCTAAGTTCTTGTATGCGTTTAATGGTATCCATGCCCTTACCTTTACTTTTTATGAGAACAGGGATCATTTCCTCCTGAAGAGGATCCTTTTTATCCATTTCAGGTTTCAACGAATTCCGAAGTATGAGGTATTCGAGTTGAGTGTTACCACCTGTAATGCTTGCCTTTTTTGCGGTAGAAGTACCTTTAATTACTATTGCTCCCTTTTCTAGAAAGAAGTCCTGATCATCTCTCCTTAATATTCTTTCAAGCATCGAAACAGACGGATCCGGATTCACAGGTTTTAAACTTAAAGTCGCTTTAGTCGGTGTCGCGGCAGCTTGTCCTTTAAAGCTAAATTTACCATTTCTGGTGATTGTAGAATCTTCTATCTTTTTATCTCCGAGGCGATAGTTTAAAAAAACTTTCTTTTCTTCTTTTAAGCCTGTAAGATTTCCAGTTATAGAGAAATTATTCTGTGCGCTTACAGAAAGCCCAAACAAGGCAAAGCCGGTTATCAATATTATCTTTTTCATCAGTCTATGTTTTGTCATCTATATTATTTCTTTGCTTCCTGTTCCCATATTTTAAATTGTGTATCCTGAGGCAGTATGCCTTTATTTAAAGAAGCAGCCAATTGCGCTAAAATTCCTACCAGTTTCTGCTGGCTTTTATCTTTTTTAAGTGCATTTGTAGTTTTCACAACCAGTTTTTTGGCAGCAACCTGATTACCATTCTTCCAGTTCCTTTTCACCAGATCCCAAATGAGCATTAGATTTGCAGGGTCTAAGACAAGTGATTTTTCACCCGCCTCAGACATTGCTTTTTCAACCGCGGGATCAAGTTTAGCGGTTGGTACAATCTGGTTAATAAAAGCAAATCTCATTAAGGTCACAGGATTTTTAGATAGGGTAGTAAACTTTTGGAGCAATGCCGCCGCAGCCTGAAAATCACCTTTCCCATTCAACGCTGCATAGGCAGCAATCATAGCTTCTGATGCGTCCGCGTCATCACCTGGATTTTCTTTTAAATAAGCCTCAGTTTCTTTCGCCAGTACATCCCATTTTTTATTTTCCTGAAGTACTTTGTAATACAAATATTTAGTGGTTGAAGTAGGATGCTGATCGTAGGCCTGTTTAAGATAAACTATTCCCTCTTCTGGCTTATTCATTTTACCATACAATACCCATTTCATCATTATGCCCGTATCTTCAAAAGGATACTTTTGCAGGAGTGAATCCAATACAACCATCGCCCTGTCATACTTCTGTTCTTTAAAGATCAAGTCTCTAAGTCCGTCATATTTCTTAGCGGGATTTAACGCCTTGGCGGCTTCCAAATTAAACTTTCTATCGATCAGCAATTGCAGCGCCTCTTCGCTCAGCTCAGTTGGATTGGGCATCCATACGACTTTATTATCCTGAATTACAAAAGTATGAGGTATGCCGCTGATGCCGGCTGCTTTCATGAATTTTAAAGAAAAATCACTTTCTTGTCCACCTCCATAAGCAACACGGTAACTCATACCATCTCCTTCCTTTTTCACAAAATCCTGTACTTTTTTAATATTCGTCTCCCAGATATCCTGACCTATAATGACAATTTTATCGCCGAATTTCTTATGAAGTTCATTGACATGGGGAATCGCCGCTTTACATGGGCCACACCAGGTAGCCCAGCACTCCACGATATAGATTTTGTCTTTATCGAACTTCGTTACAGTTTCACCCTGGATCCATTGCACTTTTGGATATTCAGAAACTGTTGATCCGATTCCGAAAGTTGGTTTGTTTACACCTTGAGCAAAGATGTTGATGCAGGGCAAGATTAGTCCCAGCATTAGTGCTATCACTTTTTTCATATTATTCAATTGTTGATCTCATTACCTGATCTGCCTCCAATAAAAGAGACAGATCAGAGATTGATATTCATAAGTAGATGTTGACTTAAGGATTATTAGGCATTCCAGGGTTGGCATTAATCACCTTCTCAGGAAAGCGCAATACAAATCTTTCCGGTTTTAAAGGAAATGTCGCTATCACAGTACCGGTTTCTGAAATCGCTTCATGGACATAATTTGTACCTGCAAAAATAGGATCAACTGAAAGCCTGCGCATATCAAACCACCGGTGCCCCTGAACGGCAAACTCTCTTATCCGTTCTTCCATTATAAATTTTATCATAGCAGTAGGGTTTGTAATATTCACAGCTGCATCAGCTGTAGTCAGCATCCTTTTTGAACGAAAAGTCTCCAAATCAGTTTTAGCTCCGGAAACATCTCCCGTCCTTGCCTTTAATTCTGCAAGCATCAGGTACATCTCAGGCATCGTCATTCCAATCTGAGTACCAAAAGGGCCGTTACGTCTGTAAACGTTTGGTGCCTTTATTGGGAGCCCAGGATAATAAAATCTGGTATATAATTTTAGGCGTTGGTCATTTGCAGTGAAAAGATTGTAAGTTTTTGCTGTGATGAGCAGGTCGTTAGCGAATGAGGTATAGTTATTGGATAATTGTTTTGCATAAAGCACTTCTTGGTTATCAGTAACTGCAAGTATTCCGAAAATCAGCGTTGTTGGTGAGCTTGCCGGATTGTAACCCCATGAACCGCCTGTCGCCAATGCCGTTTTATAATCATACAGATTAACCGGGTAGGCTGTTGGAAGGTGTGTAAATGCATTATTCAGTTGAACAAGAGCCTCTTGATATCTGCCCATAAAAAGATAAACTTTTGCTAAAATTGCTTCTGCACCTGCTTTTGTAACCCTTGTTCTGTTTCCTCCAGAGATCGGTAGATTAGGAATAGCATTCTGCAGATCACTGATGATAAAATCATAGACTGCTTTTACTGATGCCCTTTCAAACTTAGTTTGTGTAACATCCGCATTTGCAATGATGGGAAATCCGGGATCTGCTGACGCAGTACTTTCCTGATAAGGCTTGCCATAATAGTTAATCAGCATGAAATAAATCCATGCCCTGTTGGTCAAAGCCTCTGCTTTATAGGAAGCTTTGATTCCATCGGTTCCTCCCTCAGAATTCATCACTTCATTGATGATGATGTTGTAGGTATATAATTGCTTTGTAAGCGCGGCAAATTCACTCCCATCTTCATTTGGCTCATAGATGACATCAGCATACTGAAAATATCTTTTCGATTTTAAAGTAAGCATATTGTTGTAATAGGGCTCCGCTGAAGTGATCTCATCACCTAGAAGAAACTGACCATCTACACCCTCTGCGTTAAAAAAAGGATTATTTAGCAGCAAGTTATAATCATTTACATTTTTGGCTACCAGCTTTCCCTTAGGATCTATCTCCAGGAAACTCTTTTTGCAGGAATATTGTGCTGATATAATCAGTATCAGCAAAACAGCATATATTTTGAATTGATATGTTTTCATGTCTTTAGATTTAAAAAGTGATGTGTGCACCAAGGGTAAAAGTATGCTGATTGGAGAGCGGATTACGCGTCCCCCCAGATCCGGCCTGGAATTCAGGATCTATACCTACATCATTGGCCTTCCATAGCATGACGTTAGACAATTGTGCGCGAAAAGTAACTGCATCTGCTTTTAGTCTACCAAGAATTGTTTTTGGCAGGCTGTATGATAAAGTGACGTCACGTAGTTTAATGTAAGAGGCATCAACCACATTTACATCCGCATAGCGGTAATAATCTACATCTCTTCCGGCCAAACTAGCTGCCGAACTCGCGATATAAGAAGGTATATTGGTAAAAGCTTCGTCTCCCGGTTTTTTCCAGCGGTTTGCAAACTCTGCATTTAGATTTCCATTGAACCCTGTGTTGGCAAACAACCTGTCTCTGGTAGAATAGGAAGCGGATGGGCTTACATCTCGCCTTAGGACATACCCCAAGTTGTAAACGACATTAACATTCAAAGAGAAATCTTTGTATCCAAACATATTGCTCAGCCCTCCACTCCATTTAGGCTGAAAACTACCCATATATTTTACATCATCTGGCTTTGCTGAATTTCTTGCCTTAACAATTGATCCGTCAGTTAATTTGATTTGTGGATTTCCCATATTATCGAGGCCTGCGTAGTTGTAGGCAAAAATGGAAAAAGCAGCATACCCTTCCAGGTAATTCTGTGAGATTTTATCGCTGCCCAAAGTAATTGGTGTAGTTCTGTTCAGGTGTGTGATTTTGTTTTTATTATACCCCATGGTAAGCATGGTGTTCCATTTCAAAATCCCTTCTTCTAAATTAACCGAACTGATATTCAGATCGACACCTCTATTAGTCATATCTCCCGCATTACCAGTGATGGTTGGAAAACCGGTAAAAGGATTCAGTATCATCGCACCAATTAGATTTTCCGTATTTTTATGATATACATCAACTGTACCGCTCAGCCTGTTTTTAAACAGATTGAAATCCACCCCTACATTTAAAGTTTTTGTCGTCTCCCAGGTTAATGCCCTGTTTGCAGGAGTTGTCAGCGATAAACCTGCGCCACCGGGATAGTACGAATTTGTAGCTGCTAATAAAATATCTCTTGAGGCTGCAGTTCCCACTTCAGGTGAGTTTCCAGTAATTCCGTAACTTGTGCGTAACACCAATTTATCCAGCCATGTTAGGTTCTTCATGAAATCCTCTCTACCGATCTGCCAGGCTACACCGGTGCTCCAGACTGGTCTGTTTTGTGCCGATTTATCTTTTCCAAAAAGGTTACTTTCATCAATTCTGATGCCTCCGTTTATCGTGTATTTTCCATTATAAGTGTAACCACCATTTGCATAATAGGAAGTGATACGGGCCATCGACTCAGATTCACTGTAAAAATCTGCAGATAAACTGCTTGTATTTGTACCATTAGGCATTACCGTATTGGCTACTCCTTTTCCGAGTGCCGCATAATCGATAACCCCATAACTTAAAAGCTGACCATTATATCCCCTGACAATAGATCTTACAGAGCTAGTAAATTGTTCCTGCGCTTCCTGACCTGCAAGCACTGTCAACTGATGCTTTTGTCCGGACCAGGACTGGTCATACACCAGCTGGTTTCTAACTGTCCAGCTTTTATCAAGGCTATTGTTTACCGTATTACGTCCTCCATTTTCCGGAAGCAGGTAAGTTGGCCTTACTGATGCGCTGGCGGCCGGGATGGTAAAAGATGTCAATTCTGAGCGAACACTATAGTTATTTTGTGCCAGCAGATTGGTCGATTTGTTTTGCCCCCTGGCTATACCAAACACACCTTCGTATCTTAATCCATCAAAAAGATTGACAGTAATACCGGAGGTAACACGGCCCCTGAACAAATTATTTTTCGAGCTTCCTGTATTGATCTCATCCAATGGGTTGTATTTCAAACTAATCAAGCTCTTTGCTTCATAGGCAGTACGGACATCCTCTGTACGGTACAACCAAGACATATCAGCATTACTTCCGTCCGTATTTTTAAACATGGCATATGGTAGAAATGTAGCATCAGGCTGTGCCATATTTTTAGAACTGCCAGTAATATTTTGCAGATCAGTAATCAGGTACATTTTGATACGATCACTGAATTTGAAATCCTGACGCAGGTTTACACTGTAATTATCATTCTTGGTATTAGGAGTACTATTCTGAGTCTTAACGTAATTTACTGAGCCATAGAAGCCATACTTGTTGCCTCCGCCAGCTACTGAAAGAGAATGGTTCATCAAACTGGCATTTCTGTACCAAAGATCTTTAATCTCATCAAGGTTATTCTGTGAAGCGAGCTGATCCAAAGCTGCATTTACTTGCGCCGCAGATAAATTGGCCTGATTATACAAAATTGTTTCATGAGGAGAAACGGGTGCCGTACCGCCTATCTGAGGCTTTGAAATAGTAGCATAGGGATACAATGTTTTCCATGAATAGCTTGGATCATTGAATATTTCAGTAACCGTTTGTATGTACTGACTACTGTTCATCATATTCTGATAGGCTAGATCAGGCTTGCCTTGAAAATTGATAAAGCCATCATAATTGATTTTTATTTCATTGTTATTTGTACCCTTTTTAGTGACAATGATAATTACTCCATTTGCAGCCTTCGCGCCCCATATTGAAGCTGATGTTGCATCCTTTAATACGGTAATGTCTTCAATATCATTTGGATTTACTGAACTGACGTCTGTAGTAGGTATGCCATTTACTACATAAAGTGGGCTTCGGGCGATACTGATACTGGTAAGTCCGCGAACCAAAACCTTAGTTGCACCCGGCGCATTGTTAATAGTCAAGCCAGGTATCAAACCTTCTAAACGTTGAATCGGATCCATAGAACCAGACCGGTTTTTAAAAATATTCATATCAGGCTTCGCAATTGAACCAGCACTTCTTTCACGGGATATAGACTGATATCCGGTATTCACCGTAATACCAACTTCTTCCAGGTCTGCAGAATTAATGACCATTCTGATGGTTCCCATATCTTTTACCGCCTTAGCACTAAACACTCTATACCCTGTATAAGAGACAATAACCACTGAACCTTCGTCCACATTTTTGATGAAAAAATCCCCGTCGGCATTGGTTATTGCCGCCGCGCTTCTTCCTTTATAGGTCACAGAAAAATCCTTTGCTTTTGCAGCATCAAAATTTTCCATATTTCCATCTACTTTCACAATACTCACGGTAGCCCCAATAAGAGGCTTTCCTGTTTCATCCAATACCTTTCCCGATATATCTATTGCTTTCAAAGCGTCAATGAGCCTATCCAGAAAAGACTTTTCCTTTTCCTTGATCACTATCGTTTTATTTTCAATCGTATAGCTTAAGGACTGTCCATCAAGACATTGCTCTATAACGCTACTGATCGGGGTATTGCGAAAATCTACATCCATGGTTTTAATTTTCATGGTGTTAGATGGCCAGAATACGGTATATCCCGTTTGCTTCCTGATTTCTTTAAAGACCCGCTCCAGAGAAGCGCTCTTCTGTTTAAAAGTCAGGTTTTGCGCAAGCCCGGATGCACTCACCTGCATGATCGTCGCAATTAGTAAAACCGTCACTAACTTCATAAGTTGAATTATTTTTGACATACGGCGGTTAGGCCAATGTAAAATCTTAGTATAAATTTTATACATTTGGTAATCTGTTAAGTTCTTAAATTGATGTTCGTTACACTCTTTTTCAGCTTTATCAGGTATTTTCAGGGGCGCCGCAAACGCTCCTGATTCCTTAAGTAAAGCCGTCTTAGTCCCCCTACGTACTGTTTACTTTTCTTGTCATTTTCTTCTTGGTTTAGGTTTAATGGATTTGCTATTACACAGGTGTAATAAACTGTTATAATTAGTGGTGGTTAATAAAAATTTTTCTGCCCTCAACTTTAAACCTGACTTCTTCTGTCAGCTCCACTTTTCTGAGTATTTCTGATATATTTCCAAAACGGGTGATTGAACCGCTAAAGGGAATACTTTTAATCCGCTCATCTTGATAAATGATTTCGACGTCATACCATCTGGCGATTTGCGACATTACACTTTCCAGTGTCTCCCGGTTGAACGTAAAATAGCCTTCTTTCCAGGCTACAGCTTCATCTGCATCTACGTCATCAACCCGAATATCAGTTCCTTTACTGGCCGCTCTTTGTCCGGGTTTAAGAACCACCTCTCTTGCCGAGCTACCTGAACCTACAACCACATGCACCAATCCTTCCAGAAGTGTTGTATTCGTATAACCATCTTCCGGATAGGCGTTAACATTGAAGTGTGTACCAAGAACCGTGATTTCCTGTCCTTTTGTTTTCACAATAAATGGATGTTTCTTGTCTTTTGCTACCTCAAAATAAGCCTCTCCTGTTAAAGACACTTCCCTTGTATTCCCGGAAAATCGTGAAGGGAAGTTAATTTTTGAAGCTGCATTTAGCCAGGCTTTTGTTCCATCTGGCAGCGTGATCGCATACGTACCGCCACGAGGCGTTGAAGCCATCAAAGTTTGCACTTCACCCTCAGCCAGGTTTATCTTGTCGTCCCCGGTTTTTAGAGATCCATCATTCCCGCTCTGGGAGACAATTGAATTATCATCATATTTCAGATCATCTCCTATTACTATCCCGCTCTTCGCAGCACTCAGTTGTATTATTTTTCCATCAGCTAGTGTTAGGGTAGCCTTGTTAGTTCCGGGTCTTATGTCATTTTTAATTGCAATTTCAGCGTTACGATCTGCACCTGTATGATCAGACGTGTAAAACCAAATACCGAATACCACTGCGGCTACGGCCGCTGCCGCCGCAATTGCACGTGGCCAAATACGCTTCACAATAGTCTTATTGTCATACTGTAGCATCAGCCTGCGATAGATCGCATCAGATTCCTCGTTCAATTCTTCTTCTGACAAAACGGGAACATCCTTTTTCTGAAAATAGTGTAGCCAGTACTTTGCGCTCTGCTCATCCTGTTCGTTCGCAGTTTCTGCTCCTATACGCTGAAATATCTCCCTAATGTCTTTTCGTGCCATTACCTGTATAATTATCCTCTATAACAGTAAAGGCAACTAAGGCATGCTAAAAGATGACAAGCAAATAAAATATTTTTTAACAGCGTGCTAATGTACCAGGAAGAGCAGGTACACCATGATCCCCAGTTTAAGTTTCAAGTGCTTCATAGCGCGCTGCAACTGGGTTTTTACCGTAGACTCAGAAACCTCCAGCCGTTCTGCAATTTCTTTACTGCTCAGATATTCCCGATGCTTTAGTTCGTAAATGATCCGCATCCTCTCGGGCATTTCTGCAATGGCATAAGCGATCATCGCAGCAATGTCTTTTTCTCTGATCAGGTAATCCGTTTCTTCATCTTCTTTATCTAAGTAGTGCAGACCTTCATCTATATATTTCTGAACGATCTGTTTATGCTTAAAAATATTGAAGATCTTATTGAGTGTGGATCTGTAAAGATAACCCGACAATGTGGTCTTTAGCTCCATGGCTTCCCCATTGTTGAGCATCCAGGCAAATACATCGTGAACAATATCCCTCGCTTCTTCTTTATTACCCAGTTTATGATAAGCATACAGGTAAAGCGGCTTGTCATACCGGTAATAAATTTCAGTAAAAGCCTGCTTATCGCCCTGCTTGATTAAAACAGCAAGTTCCTGATCAGTATATGCGCTGTAAGCAGACATTATATTATCCCCAGATTATAATTCTATTACCTTTATAAAACAAAGTTGTACAATATTTAGGGAATTATTACAATCCTTGTACATTATAATTTTGTTCAGCTGGCTACACTTAAACCTGCCTCCACCCTTCGTTCGCGATCCAGTCGTATCTTCTGCGGTGTTGCTCCGTATCCTCTACAGTGTTGATTCGATTGGAACCGAACCAACCCCCTGTCAACTCCTAATCAACACCCTGCCAAGACCCTGAAAGATACGACCGCATAGCGGACGCGTATCAAGTTTATTTAGAGATTCGGGATAAGGCTTAGATACGACTTAAAAGGGATTGATAGGGGATTTATAAGGATAAAGGGTACCCCTACCCTTACAAACTGCTTTTAAGCCCCTTATAAATCCCTTATCAGCTAAGTCGCTGTCTATTTCTGGTGTCGCTTAACTTCGATTTAAGTCAATTTAGAAGGGGTAGAAATATTGCAGTTCCAGAATGTAAAATTGTTCTGATTAGATGCTTATCTTTGTACCATATCAGTAAGCAATGGAAGAAGCAGTTGTTCAAAGTGTATTAAAAGGTGGATATTGTAATAGCCTCACCCAATATTCAAGATTCTTAACACGGGAAGTTAGTATTGGTGATATCCCTATGGGCTGCTTAAATCCCATTCGCATCCAGTCTATGACCACCACAGATACCATGGACACCATCGCTACCGTTGAGCAAACCATCAGAATGGTAGAATCCGGATGCGAATATGTACGCATTACAGCACCCAGCATGAAGGAAGCTGAAAACCTGGCCAACATCAAGAAAGAGCTGCGTTCTCGTGGATATCATGTTCCTTTAGTAGCTGATATTCATTTCACCCCCAATGCTGCTGAAGCTGCAGCGCGAATCGTAGAAAAAGTAAGGGTAAACCCGGGTAATTATGCCGACAAAAAGCGCTTCGAAAACATAGACTATACCCAGCAGGCCTATCAGGCAGAGCTGGAACGCATTTATAAAAAGTTCACCCCACTTGTAAAAATCTGCAAAGAATACGGCACAGCCATGCGCATTGGAACCAACCATGGTTCCTTGTCGGACAGGATTATGAGTCATTATGGCGATACGCCACGTGGTATGGTGGAATCTGCTATGGAATTCATCCGCATGTGCGAAGACCTGAATTATTACAACCTGGTGATTTCTATGAAGGCCAGCAACACGCAAGTAATGGTGCAGGCTTACCGTCTTCTTGTTGAAACCATGGTAAAGGAAGGCATGAACTATCCTTTGCACCTTGGAGTTACAGAAGCTGGAGACGGTGAAGACGGCCGTATTAAATCGGCTGTCGGTATCGGCACTTTACTTGAAGATGGTCTTGGCGACACCATCAGGGTTTCTTTGACGGAAGACCCTGAATTTGAAGCACCAGTGGCTAAAGCGCTTGCACTCAGATATGAGAAACGAGCGACTGAAACTGTGAAAGAAGAAAGGGAACAGATCAACATCGGACAGCTTCCATATAATCCGTTCGAATATCAGCGCAGACACACAGATCCTGTGCAGCATATCGGCGGACATCATCATCCTGTAGTAATGCTGGATGTTTCAAAAGAAAACCTGAAAGATCCTTATTTCCTAGCCTCAGCAGGTTATAAGTACAGTGCTGGTCTGGATAAATACAATATGGCCGATCAGGCCTGCGATCTTGTTTACCTCGGTGATGCTTTGCCTTCTTTTTCTTTCCCTGGAAACCTGAAGCAGATCTATAATTACCCGACCTGGCTTACACTGAAGGATAAAACCAACTGCCACCCGCTGATCAGCTATAAAGAGTTTATCTGTACTGAGGTCAAAGACTCCTATTTAAATCTCGTTAAAGTCAATCCGGCTGAAGTGGAACAAATAGACGCCGCCGCTTTAAAGGACAATAGCATTTTGGTTTTGGAAACAACAGCCAGTCATGGCATGGCAGAACAACGGGAATTCTTCGTTTCACTCATCAATAAAAACATTACTGTTCCGGTAATCATTAAAAGAGACTATGCCGCACTAAGTGCCGATGACCTGATGTTATATGCTGCTACCGACCTGGGTGCGTTATTAACTGACGGTATGGGTGATGGTGTATGGATCAATGCAGGTCATTCGATTGGTCTCTCTCTGATCAATTCTACCAGTTTTGGCATCCTGCAGGCTACCAGAACAAGGATTTCTAAAACAGAATACATCTCTTGCCCAAGTTGCGGCCGCACACTGTTCGATTTGCAGGAAACCACGCAAATGATCCGTTCACGCACAGATCATTTGAAAGGGATCAAGATAGGTATTATGGGCTGTATCGTTAACGGACCTGGTGAGATGGCTGATGCCGATTATGGTTATGTTGGAACCGGCCCTGATAAGATCACCTTATACAGGGGAAAAGAGGTAGTTAAAAAGAATGTGAATTCAGCCAATGCTTTAAATGACCTGATTGATTTGATCAAAGAAGACGGCAACTGGACTGAATCGGCAAAATAAACGCTAGATCAACCTGTCTTTTACGACCAGGGTATCCGCGATCATGTCGTGAAAACACTGCTGCTTTTTATTGAGGAAACTGTAAAGGTAGCCAAAGAAAAAAGGTGCTGTAGAAATGATCTTTGCAAGATTCCGTCCAAATGAATTGGCCACTGAAATTTGATTGCCTCCCAGATCAGTTACTTTGATGTTCAACAGCTTTTTACCTATTGTAGCCTGTTGCGAAGAAGCCTCGGCCATACTGCTGTAGATAAATTTAGCCATAGGCACTAAAGGTAACCCTCCAAAAGCCATCGCCATACGCGCGGCCTTATCTTCTACAAAAACAAAACCTAAAAGAACCAGAAGTATATACCCTAAGGTCAGCAGGAAATAATCTATGGCAGATGCAAGTAAGCGCTGGTCAAAGGAAGCAAAATATTGTGGAGCGGTCTTTTGATAGGTAAAACCAAGAAGCTCACGCAATTCTGGGAATTCGTGAGCTTCTTTATAATCGTCCATTCCTGGTATTCTGATAAAAGTACCAGTATGAATGCCTAGTGTTTTTAATTGTTCTAATTGGTACGGCCCCTGCGGTTTACCATCTATAACAACTGTATATTGAATATGTTGATCATCCATTTATTGCTGATACCTCTGAACCTCAAAGTTACTCAATCCGCCATCTAAATTGATAAAAATCTTTTTAGTCGACGCTTTGTAATTGGGGGTTTCATAAGTACCATTATCCAGTTTGGTAAAACCTGTAAAATCTTTCGATGACAAACCTGTCTTGGTCTTTATCCTGCAGCCTGAGCCCTCCGGAATATTCAGTTTCACATCGGCCACACCAGTTTTCACATTGATGTCTGTTATCGGCAACAAATCTCCAAACTTAATGTCCAGAGCAGCTGCCCCGCCATCAAAATTAAAGGTCCTTACTTTATAGCCTGAAAGGTCAAAATCAACCTCACCGGCGCCCATATTCATATTAATTTCCCAGTTAGGATTGGTATTCAGATCAAAATCTACATCGTTCCCACCGTCACCCATGTTCCATTCACTTTTACCCTTCATCTTGAAAAAGATAGAGGTCACACTATCCTGTTTCATCGTTTCCAAAGAAAACTTACCGGCTTTATTCTGGACTCTTGCCTCAATCAGGCTATCCGTTGAGCCCTGAAGTTTAAAAGATGTTCCTCCACCTGAAATATTCAATACTGTTTTTACCGCTGTGGAATCGTCATAAGGATGAGAGAAAGTCAGGTCCTCATAGTCTCCGCGGTCGATGTTCATTTCACTTTCTACACGGTCAACGATTCTATTGTCAGCCGGCGGACGCTGCCCTTTAAAGAAGAGCAGTATAAGTGTTATAATGAGTATTCCCAGAGATACTATCCCGCCAATCTGTGATTTATTTTTATTGAACAAGATATTTACTCCTGCAATGATTAGAAAGATTGGCCAGAACCGCCAAACACTACCCCAGTAAAATTCGATGAAATGAAAGTTTTCTAAAAGAAGTACGCCACCTATAAAAAGCAGTACAATACCCCACATTATTCTATCCAGTTTCATATTATATGTCTCTTTTAGTGAATCTATCGTCTATTTTTGGTCCTTCCTGACGCGGTTCTTCATTAGGAACGTCAGCTACCGGAGTGTCAGTTACAGGAGCCTCCGCTACTGGAGTATCTGTCGGCTGTTCCGAAGGAGTTACGGGATTGGTATCACGACTACGTATATCTGCATACATATCTTGCTCCTGCTGTCTCTTCCATTGCTCCCATGCATTTTTCTTATTGGCCTTCAGAATAAAACTCACGCCTATGGCAACAA
The DNA here is from genome assembly GCF_032678645.1 of Pedobacter frigoris. Taxonomy (GTDB): domain Bacteria; phylum Bacteroidota; class Bacteroidia; order Sphingobacteriales; family Sphingobacteriaceae; genus Pedobacter; species Pedobacter frigoris_A. The sequence goes on along the minus strand of NZ_JAVTSP010000003.1, from coordinate 214,419 downwards.
ATACCAGGGGCCATAATTTACCCAAGCTAAACCAGAATGGAATGAAGTTGAATTCATTCATCAGGAAATAGATACCAATTACCAGCAGGAACATTCCCCCTACCGTACGTCCGGTTTCATTATTCTTCTTAAAAGGCTGAAAGTCTTCCGGTTTTGGTGCAGCTTTAAAACCACCGTCATTTACAGTCGACGATGTCCATCCCTGACCAGTACCCGTACTTCCAGGATTGCCTGAAGGCTGTGAAAACGGATTGGGGTTGGAAAACGGATTATTTTGCTGTCCCTGATAAAAATCGTTAAACCTTGAAAACCTCCTTGTCGGGTCATTATTTACCGGCACCACAATCCACATGATCAGGTAAACCAATATTCCTGTACCCACTAAAAAAATGGTGGAGAGCACGAACAGTAACCTGATTATCGTTACATCCACCTCCATGTATTCTGCAATCCCTGAAGATACCCCAGCAATCACTTTCTCATGCTCATTCCTAAATAATCTCTTGTCCATAATATATGTCCTCCTTTGTTTAAAATTGTAAGGGTTTTATCGTCACCTCATCAACATTCACACCACTACTTAAATTTAAGATAGTATGTATGGTTTTCGCAATATCATCAGGCTGTACAAAACGTTCATGCGGGATTGCTGTTCCTTCCCAGGATGAAGTTAATGTAGATCCAGGCAAAATTGCAGTTACCTTAACGTTGTATTTCGATAACTCTTCCCTAAATACATGATTAAGACTAAGCAACGCCGCTTTAGTTACACTATAGCTACCTGCATTTTCAACTATTTGTTTACTCGCAATAGAACATATGTTGAAAATATGCCCTTTCTGTTGCTCCCGCATCATTTTCCCGAAAAATTTGGACAGGTAATAAACTGCATTGAGGTTCAGATTAATCTGCTTTTCAAACTGATCATCAGCCTCATCCAGCAGCAGACCGGGTAAATATATACCGGCATTATTGACCAAAACATCGATGCTTTCAAACTCCTGCTGAACAGCATTACAAAAATCATAGACCTCAGTTTTGATGCTGCAATCTGCGCGATGAGTAAATATCCTTGCATTCGTATGTTTAAGGTCCTGTGCCACTTGTTCGAGTTCGTCTACATTCCTGGAGCACAGTGCAAGATTATATCCTGTTTCTGCCAGCTTTACCGCTATAGCTTTTCCTATCCCACGGGTAGCACCTGTAACGATCGCATTCATAATTAAGTTTCTTATTTGTCGCAATTATACAAAAAGACACGCATAGAAAACTTTGTGGCCAAGAAGTTGTTAGAAAATTGTTTCTTTGTAATAATATTGCACAAATACTATAGCTAATTTTTTACTGAATGAATTTCACCAATTTTGGAAAGTATCTTCTCTTATTAAAAGCGGTATTTAGAAGACCTGAAAAATTTAAGATATATCTAAAGGCCATTTTTAAACAAATGGACTTTATCGGCGTGGGTTCTTTGGGACTGATCGCGATCATCTCTACCTTTATTGGCGCTGTAATGACGTTACAGATTGCCTTCCAGCTGGTCAGTGATTTTATTCCAAAAACGATCATTGGCTCGGTAAACAGAGATTCAAGCATCCTGGAGTTAAGTCCTACGATTACTGCTATTGTACTCGCAGGAAAAATTGGCTCAGCCATTTCTTCTGAAATCGGCACCATGCGTGTAAGTGAGCAGATTGATGCGCTGGAAATCATGGGGATCAATTCCCCGGGTTATTTAATTCTCCCAAAAATACTTGCAGGTATTACTATGGTCCCGCTATTGGTGATCATGTCTATGTTCTTAAGCATCGGCGGAGGATACCTGGGCGGAACGTTATCCGGTGCAGTTTCTCCGGCTGAATACATTCAGGGAATTACTACAGATTTCAATCCTTACACAATTGTTGTGGCCCTGGTGAAAGCATTTGTGTTTGGCTTTATCATTACTTCTGTACCTGCTTACGAAGGTTTTTACGTTAAGGGCGGGGCATTGGAGGTAGCACAGGCCAGTACACGTGCTGTTGTGGTGAGCTGTATTTCTATTCTTGCCTGTGACTATATCGTAACCCAGTTATTACTATGATCGAGATCAAAGACATCTACAAGTCGTTTGGCGACAATGAAGTACTAAAAGGAATCTCTGGCAAGTTTGAAGCCGGGGTAACCAATTTGATTATCGGAGGCTCAGGTTCCGGTAAAACTACTTTGCTGAAATGTATGATCGGACTACATCACCCTGAACAAGGGAGCGTAGAATACGACGGACGCGAGTTTACGACCATGAATTTCGAAGAAAAGATCGAGATCAGGAAAGAGATCGGTATGCTTTTTCAAGGTTCTGCCCTCTTTGATTCCATGACTGTGGAAGAAAACATCATGTTTCCTTTGAACATGTTTACCGAACAATCCCGCAAGGAAAAACTGGAACGTGTAAACTTCTGTCTGGAACGTGTAAACCTGGAAGGCAAAAATAAACTCTTCCCTGCTGAACTATCAGGAGGAATGAAAAAACGTGTAGGAATTGCACGTGCAATTGCCATGAATCCAAAATACCTATTTGTAGATGAGCCAAATTCAGGTCTGGACCCTAAGACTTCCATCGTAATTGATGAATTGATTAAAGAGCTGACCGAAGAGTACAATACCACCACTATTGTCGTAACACATGACATGAACTCAGTAATGGGCATCGGGGATTATATCCTTTTTCTTCATGAAGGAAAGAAATTCTGGGAAGGTTCTAACAAAGAAATTGCACATACTGAAATTCAGGAACTAAACGATTTTGTCTTTGCAAGCCGCTTTATGAAAGCAGCTAAAGGCAAATTTTAATATATTTTATTTTATGATAAGCCTGCTTACCCCCACGCACTGGAAAGACTATGAGTTGCTTGATTGTGGTGATTTTGAAAAATTAGAACGCTTTGGAAATCTAGTATTATCCAGACCAGAGCCTCAGGCGGTGTGGAAAAAAACACTATCTGAGCAAGAATGGAAAAAAGCGACACACATTCGCTTTAAAGGACGTTCTGCCACTTCCGGTGAGTGGATTAAAAACTCAGCACACCTGCCGGACAGGTGGAACGTGGAATATAAAAATGATGATGTAACCATCAATCTTCGTCTGGGACTCACTTCTTTCAAGCATGTAGGTGTGTTTCCGGAACAAGCGGTAAATTGGGATTATATATCTTCATGTATCCGCAAATTCAAAACGCCAAGCCCTAAAGTCCTTAACTTATTTGCCTATACAGGCGCCGCGTCATTAATTGCCAAGGCCGCCGGAGCAGATACTACTCACGTAGACTCGATCAAACAAGTGGTCAACTGGGCTAACGAAAACCAGGAGCTTTCTAAATTGAAGGATGTGCGCTGGGTAGTGGAAGATGCCTTAAAATTCGTTAAAAGAGAGCTGAAAAGAGGCAAAAAATACAACGGGATTATCCTCGATCCTCCTGCTTTTGGACATGGCCCTAATGGCGAAAAATGGAAACTGGAAGATCATATACAGGAAATGATGCACGATGTCGTGCAATTACTTGATGAAGAGGAACACTTCCTGATCTTAAACACTTATTCATTGGGATTTTCTTCTGTAATTGTAGAAAACCTGATTAAAACATCTTTCCCTCAGGTAAAAAACCTGGAAACTGGAGAACTATACCTGCAGGCAACTTCGGGGACTAAACTCCCGCTGGGTGTATTTGGCAAATTCAACAAGTTTAAATAAAAAAATAAAGCGTCGGGGACCTAATCCGACGCTCTCAAACACACCTAAACCCAGTAACACCTTACTGAACTAAGTTTCTTTCAAGCGATTTAAAAAGGAGCTTCCGGAAGGGCTCCGGAAGCATTCCTATCAACTTAAACCAACCAAATTTATCTTTATCATCCTTACCATGTCCACGGTCAAAGGAATTATTTAGAATCATTTCAAATAACTCTGCAAGTATAGTAAGTTATTTAGAATAATTCCAAACAACTTGAATAAATATTTTAATATATCGTTGCTGACTAATTTTTAATTCGTTCTAAGAATGGTATACTTGTATGATTTTAAAATTATCAGGTCAACAACTAATACTTTAATATCTTACCATAAAAAACACAATAATAAAATGAAACTATCTCACCTAGCAGGGATGCTTTTAGTTGGAGCTGCATCATTCGGTATTTTTACCAGTTGCTCTTCAGAAGCTAAAAAGACAAACGGAAAAACTACTAAAACGGCAGCAGGAGGCGACTCGACCTTAACTGAAACAGAAGGCGAAAATGAAATTGCACGAGAACCCATTGATACCGCCAAATACAATGCATTGATTAAGAAAAATGCAAACGGAGATACCACCGGAAAATGGCCGGTAAAAAAACAACCTTATCCACTTGCGGGTGCGATTCTTCCTTTCAAACGTATTGTAGTTTTTTATGGCAATCTTCATTCTAAAAAAATGGGCGCACTTGGAGAATATGCACCTAAGGAGATGTGGAGAAGACTGAACTCTGAGATAAAAAGATGGGAAAAAGCAGACCCTTCCACCCCTGTTCAGGCTGGAGTACATTACATTGCAGCAGTAGCCAGCGGCACTCCGGGAAAAGATGGAAAATACATCAACAGAATGGCCAACAGCCAAATTGATTCTGTATTAAAGATTGCGAAAATGCAGCCAAATACAATTGTATTTTTAGACTTACAGGTAGCACTGAGTAATATCAAAGCAGAATTGCCACACATTGAAAAGTATTTGCAGTTACCGTATGTACATCTGGGGATAGACCCCGAATTTTCTATGAAAGACGGTTCGCTACCTGGTAAAAAAATAGGCACTTATGATGCTGCAGACATCAACTATGTGTCCCAATACCTTGCAGATATGGTTAAAAAATACAACCTGCCTCCAAAAGTATTTGTAGTACACAGATTTACCAGAAAAATGGTAACCAATTCTCAAAACATAAAATTGCGTCCGGAAGTTCAGATAGTAATGCACATGGATGGATGGGGTGAGCCTGATCTGAAGATCGGAACATACCGTCACTTCATTTATTCTGAACCTGTACAGTTTACCGGATTTAAATTGTTCTTTAAAAATGATTTGAAGAAAGCACCTAACCGCTTAATGACACCGGAAGAGTTGTTGAAATTAAAACCAGCACCGATTTATATTCAGTACCAGTAACTTACTGTTTAATGACCTGCGGACATCTAAGCCCGCCATCATCTCGAGTGAAACGAGAGATCTCTTGAACTATAATAAACAAGAGATCTCTCATTTTACATCTCAAAATGAAAAATCAACCTTGCTGTTCGGATTATCTAATTTAGTACTCTTCCTCTTCCCTCCTACAATGGCATGAATCATATTGATCTGCGTTTCATGTTGCTCATAGAGAATATCATTTTGTACACTTATCGTTTGTACTGGAGCTAGTGGCACTGTTTCAAAATAACACCAGGCAGCATCTTCCTGTATTTCATAGCCCTGATATTTTAAAATAACAGCTTTACCATTTGCTTTAATCTTCAAGTGATCTGTCAGATATGCTGAAATCAGCAAATCAAGCTGCTTGCGATCCCTGGGTTTTAGAATATTGACCCTCGTCTTATAACGTTTATCCAATGCCTTTTCAAAATCATCAAAGAAAACACGTACGCTCACCTGTACCGTTTTTGTTTTCACATTTTGCTCTATTTCAGTAACGCTGACATAGAATGGATGGAAGAGGTTTAAACAAAAGAACAAAATGAACTGGAACATAATTGACTTTTTTCGATGTAAATTAAGATATTGCTTGAAATTCGAATCAAAAATATGAATTAAACACCAATGCAAGATTTTAGTCTCTATTTTAATCTCGGCTGGCACCATATTCTAGACTGGCAAGGTTATGATCACATCATCTTTTTACTCGCACTATGTGGCATCTATACAATGGCCGACTGGAAGAACGTGCTGATTTTGGTAACAGCCTTCACCATAGGTCACAGCATTACGCTTGCCCTTAGTGTTTTAAATGTAGTAAGCATCAATACTGCACTCATAGAATTTCTGATACCAGTAACCATCCTGATCACGGCAAGCTCCAATATCCTTGGCAAAAAAAAACAGCCAAAAAACATCAGGCTTAAATACACTTTAGCACTATGTTTTGGTCTCATCCACGGCATGGGCTTTTCCAACTACCTCAAAAGCCTGCTCGGCAAAAGCACCAGCATTGTATCTGAGCTTCTGGCATTTAATCTGGGACTGGAATTTGGACAGGTAATTATCGTAACCGGCGTGCTGATCATTTCTTTTGTACTCATCTGGTTTGTAAAAATTAAGCGATGGGACTGGAATTTCTTCCTTTCATCGGCTATATTTGGTATCTCGTTTATCATGGCCGCAGAACGGCTGCCAGCAATTTTTTAATTTACATCATGAAGAAAGCTTTACTTCTGTTTGCAGCGATGGTGCTTAGTGCTTCAGGCTTTGCGCAATTACTAAACAATCCGGGTTCCAATCACGGAAATAAATTTGAACAGCTGGGAACCATTTTATCCGATCCAAACTCTTATCGTTCGGCATCAGGCGCTCCAGGACCTGCATACTGGCAGCAAAGAGCAGATTATGACATCAATGCAGAGCTGGATGAAAAAAACTTGAAGCTTACCGGCTCAGAAACCATCACTTATTACAACAACTCCCCTGATCCATTGAGTTATTTGTGGGTACAACTGGATGAAAACCAGCACAAAGCAACCAGCGACAATAAGCTTACCGAAACCAGTAAAATGACGGATAAAATGAGCTATAAGGATTTGGATGGTATTATCAGAAGCGAGAACAATCTTGGTATAAACATCATCAAAATTACTGATGAGAACGGCAAGTCCATTCCTTATGTGATCAATAATACCATGATGCGCATAGACCTCCCTGTTACACTAATGCCCAAAGGAAAATACAAAATCAAGATCTCATGGAACTATAACATCCCTGACCGCATGACTGTAGGCGGAAGAGGCGGATACGAATATTTTGCTGAGGATGATAATTACTTATTCACCATGACACAATGGTTTCCTCGCATGGCTGTATATTCTGATTTTCAGGGCTGGCAAAACAAACAGTTTGAAGGCAGAGGCGAATTTGCACTTGCTTTTGGAAACTACAAAGTGAACATGACTGTTCCGGCTGATCATGTTGTAGGTGGTACCGGAGAATGCCAGAATTATAGCCAGGTACTTAGCACCGCCAGCATGAAAAGATGGAATGAAGCACAATCTGCTAAAGTGCCTGTAGAAATTGTCAACCTTAGCGAAATCAAATCGGGTTTATCTAAAAAATCTTCCGCTAAGAAAACATGGACTTATGTCGCAGAAAACGTAAGGGACTTTGCGTGGGTATCTTCACGCCGGTTGGTATGGGATGCCATGGCCACTTATATAGATGGAAAAAAGATCATGGCCATGTCTTACTATGGACCTGAGGCCTATCCTTTATACAATAAATATTCGACTAAGGTTGTTGCCCATACACTAAAAGTATATTCCAAACACACCATTCCGTATCCTTATCCGGTAGCCATTTCTGTTGAAGCAGCAAATGGCATGGAATACCCGATGATCTGTTTCAATTATGGCAGGGCAGAAAAAGACGGTACTTATACCGAAGCCATTAAATATGGCATGATCGGTGTAATCATCCACGAGGTAGGCCATAACTTCTTTCCGATGATCGTCAACTCTGACGAAAGACAATGGAGCTGGATGGATGAAGGACTAAATACATTCTGCCAGTTTTTGGCTGAACAGGAATGGGACAACAATTACCCTTCACAAAGAGGCCCGGCACACAAGATCGTGGATTACATGAAAATGCCTAAGGACCAGTTGGAACCTATCATGACCAACTCTGAGAACATCATCAACTTCGGTCCGAATGCCTATGCAAAACCTGCCACCGCCCTGAATATTTTAAGGGAAACAGTAATGGGACGTGAGCTATTCGACTATGCTTTTAAAGAATACGCAAAACGCTGGGCGTTTAAGCATCCTACTCCTGCCGATCTGTTCCGCACCATGGAAGATGCATCTGCTGTAGACCTCGACTGGTTTTGGAGGGGTTGGTTCTTCAGCACTGACCCTGTTGATATCTCTTTAAATGATGTGCGTTATTACCGAATGAACAGCATGAAACAAGCGTTGGAAAATGCTGAAGACAAAAAGGCTTACGATAAAGACACCAAATACATAGGTCGTGAGCGCAATAAAGCAGCGGGTATTAAATTTGCAGTGGAGCAGGATACCAGTCTTCTTGATTTCTACAACAAGTTCGACCGTTTTGAAGTGAGCAAATCTGCTGATGAGCAGTTTAAATCTTATTATAACTCGCTCTCTGCTGATGAGAAAAAGTTATATGAAAGCAAAAAGAATTTTTATGAACTGGAATTCTCAAATGAAGGTGGCCTTGTGATGCCGATCATCATAGAATGGACATTCAAAGACGGCAGTAAGGAAACCGACAGGATCCCTGCTTATATCTGGAGAAAGAATGAAAACAAGGTAACCAAGGTATTTGCAAAAGATAAAGAAGTAGCATCTGTACAAATAGATCCTTACAGGGAAACTGCAGATATCGACGAGTCCAACAACTCATGGCCAAGAAAAGCACAGCCATCAAGATTTGAATTGTTTAAACAACAACAGGCACCAAGGGGTTCTTCCACAGGAAGCAATCCAATGAGAGATGCCAGGCAGAAGTAAGGCAACTATTTCAGTCTAAAACGCACGTCATCCTGAATTTATTTCAGGATCCCGGATATGCTATGTAGCCGTTCTATTGTGGGATCCTGAAATAAATTCAGGATGACGGCAAGAATAATTAGCTCTTTTTGACAGTACTTTTTTCTATTAAAACAATTTCGTCTGACCTTTATCGTCGATCTCCAGATCTCCCGGATTGGTAATCTCCAGCTTAATTTCTTTTTTTGGTGTAGACCAGGTCTTTTTTGCCGGCTCTTTAGCTGCTGGCACATCTTTCACAACAGGTGCTTCTTTCAACTCTTCAACGGGTTTCTCTACTGGCTCATCCTTTTTCTCTACAGGTGGTTTTTCCGCTATAAAAGCACGTTTCTTAGGAGCAGGTTCTAACTTAGTTTCAGGCACAGCAAGTTTTGTCTTAGCCTCAACATCCTCAGGCTGCACAACAGTCAGATCTGCATCCTCCATCTCGGTCACAATTTCCTCTTCAACGCTTTCCACCGCGTCTTCCGGAGCATCTTCTTTCTCTGTCTCCTCAGATTCAGGAAGTGGTACTTCTTCTTCGTCAGCATCCTTGCTCAAAGCAGGGTCTACCTGATCGTCTTTGCGTTCATCGTCAAGTTCTATCTCCTCATTGTGCAATATGGATATATTTTTAACCTCGTGCTGGGTAAGCCTGTTGCCATTTGCCTTAATCCCCTTCACATCTATAAATTCAGACAATACGATTTCCAAAGTCTCCGGAATCTGCGTTTTGCCTTTCAATACATCTACCGTAAGCACCGCAGCCGGGTTACTGGTCAGATAAAGAAACTTAGAACCATTCTCTTCGCTGATCAGGCTAAACTTCTTGCCCACTGCGATAGACTCAAATACAAAACGCTTGATGAAATAATTCTTTGCTTTACCTTCATACTGAACTACAGCAAAAGGTTTTTCCGGATCAAACTTCTGGATCAGCACCAGGTCTGCATCAAAGTGGTTGCTCAGTTCAAAAGTACTGAGTTCATACCAACCCTCTTTATGTACCTGAAGGATCTTGTCATCTCCATCAAATTCACCAAGATACTTACCACGTCCGTCCACATTCAACCTTCTAAGCAGGTCATCATACCATATTTTCAATCCGGAAAGCGTAGATACACCTTTACTTTTCAGCAATACTTTTTTTATCGGGTATTTAGATACGATATTACCCTGCGATCCGCGTCCTTTGATGGTCACTTCAGCATAATCAATATCAAACTGAAGTTTCTTAAGCTTGGTATGCGGCTTCAGCTGTACCGTAACGATCTCAGCCTCACCATTTGGATTGGCAGTAAAATAAAGCACCTTAGAACCCTTGCTGCCTTTGGTCAGGTCATATTCCTTATCGCGGGTCACGCCCACAACTGCAAAACGCTTGATATAAGAAACACCACTAGAGCCATCTTTATAAATCATGTTATAAACCGTACGCTCGTCGCCTTTCTTAAATACCTGTGCATGCAGAACGCCTTTCCCGACAAAGGTTTTATCAGCCACCTTGGTGATGATACATTTGCCATCTTCCCTGAACACAATGATTTCATCCAGATCAGAACAATCAGCAACGAATTCGTCTTTACGCAACCCTGTACCAATAAAACCATCTTCACGGTTCATGTACAATTTCACATTCGCCAGCGCCACCTTGGATGCCTCCACCCTATCAAAAAGGCGGATTTCAGTTTTACGTTCCCTTCCCTTTCCGTATTTATCCCTTAGTTTCTGAAACCATGCGATGGCATATTCAGTGAGGTGACGCAGATGGTTTTTCACCACTTTGATCTCATCTGCCAATGCCTTCATATGGTCATCCGCTTTCTTCACATCAAAGCGGGTAATGCTACTCATCGGTTTGTCGATCAGCTTCTTAAAATCCTCAGGAAGAATTTCCCTGTAAAGATCAGGCTTGAAAGGATCAAACAAGATATTCAAGACCTCAACAACTGTATCAAAATTCGCAGAGTTTTCATATTCTGCTTTTTTATACATGCCTTCCTGAATGAAGATTTTCAGCAACGAACTAAAGAAGATTTTCTCCTGCAATTCATGAAGCTTAATTTCCAGTTCCTGTTTCAGCAGTGCCTTGGTATGCTGTGTATTTTCTATAAGGATGTCATTCACACTCAAAAACTGAGGTTTTTCACCCTTAATTACACAGGTATTTGGAGAAATAGAGACCTCACACGAAGTGAAAGCATACAATGCATCAATGGTCACGTCAGGGGAAATGCCTGGTGCAAGATGCACCACAATTTCCACGTTAGCAGCCGTATTGTCTTCTATTTTCTTGATTTTTATTTTGCCTTTGTCATTCGCAGACAACACACTGTCTATCACCGAACCGGTCGTCGTACTAAACGGTATTTCGGTAATCACCAATGTCTTTTTATCCTTTTCCGTGATTTTTGCCCTTACCCTGATCTTGCCGCCCCGCATACCTTCATTGTACGCAGAAAAATCGGCCATACCTCCAGTAAAGAAATCGGGAAGGATATTCGGACGGGTACCTTTTAAAACCTCAATGGAAGCATCAATTAATTCCAGGAAATTGTGGGGCATAACCTTCGTGGCCAAGCCTACCGCAATACCCTCCGCTCCCTGTGCGAGCAGCAAAGGAAACTTAACAGGTAAAGTAATCGGTTCATTATTCCTTCCGTCATAGCTCAACTGCCAGGCGGTGGTATCAGGATTAAAAACTACATCATTGGCAAACTTGGACAAACGCGCTTCGATATAACGTGGTGCTGCTGCGCTGTCTCCGGTTACAGGATCACCCCAGTTACCCTGACAATCAATCAAAAGATCTTTTTGACCAATCTGGACCATTGCATCACCGATAGAAGCGTCGCCATGAGGATGATACTTCATGGTATTACCGATCACGTTTGCTGCCTTATTGAAACGCCCGTCATCCATCTCTTTCAGAGAGTGCATGATGCGTCGCTGAACCGGTTTTAAACCATCATTGATGTGTGGTACGGCGCGATCCAGAATTACATAAGAAGCATAATCGAGAAACCAGTTTTCGTAAAGCCCGTTGATAGGAATTACGGTATGTGCATTTTCTTCGTTTATGTTGTTTTCTACTTCGTCGCTCATCAAAAAAGGATTGGATTTTGTAAATATAAGGGTTGAAATGCAATTTAAGAATAGAAGTTTTTAACAGTTATAGTTCGTGTTAATTCCTTTTTGTCTCCTTATTTATGTGAGCGGTTATAACCAGTTCCAGACCCGATTAAAGCCATGTCAGGGTCTTGACAACAAAGTACGATGGAATTGTGTTGATTAAAAAAACAATATATTTAAACAATTTAATTATTTCGATTGTAGAATTGTCGGATAACTAATTCTTTTTTAGCCCAGATGGCATGGTTTTAGTTATTTATTGATTTGTAAAACCTTCAAATTATTTCAGTTGAACAAATATATACGCAAAAGTCTTAAAATCATCCTTTGGATTATTGCCAGCGTAATCATGCTGGTGATTTTGCTTGCCCTTTCCTTAAACATCCCCGCAGTTCAAAACTTCGTTAAGGACAAAGCAATCGGCTATTTAAAGAACAAAACCAATACAGAAGTAAGTCTGGAAAGCATCAAAATTGCCTTCCCTAAAGATGTGGTTTTAAATAAGTTCTATATCGAAGATCAAAAGAAAGACACTTTACTGTATGCACAGAGACTGGCGGTAGACATTAACCTGTTTAAGCTACTGAGCAATAAGATTGAAATCAATAATATCGAGCTCGAAAAGATCCGGGCTAATGTAAGCCGTATCAACCCGGATACTACATTCAATTTTTCCTTTTTAGTAGACGCTTTTATGTCAGAGCAGACAAAACCGGAGGAAGAGGTTGAGAAGGATACTGCATCGACGCTGAAGTTTTCGATAGATAAGGTAAATTTCAAGGACATAGGCATCAACTATCGCGATGATGTCGCAGGCAACGACATGAGATTGAATCTTGGTGAGTTTAATGCCAAAATTAAAGACTTCGACCTGAATAACCAGCACTATGTCATTAAGAATCTTTCATTGAGCAATACTTCTGTTAAGTATTTGCAACAAAAGCCTTTGACACAGTTGCAGGCACACCTGGAAAACAGCATCGACACAGCCAAAACTGAATCGGGGAAACTCCCGCTGGTAGAGATACAGGATTTTGCATTCAATAATATTAAAATTGGTTTTGACGATCAGGTCTCGGGAATGAATGCTGATGTGGACCTGAATAAACTGGCGCTTACTCAGCTCATCGTAGACTTAACCAACAACAACTACAAAGTAGAAGATGCTAAGCTGAATGACACAAAGATCTCGTTCAATTCATCAGCCAATAAGGCAAATGTCGCTGTGAATGAGCTATCGCTTACCAAAATTCTGGCCGATGTGACCAATGGCAAATACAACATTGGAGATGCGAAACTGAATAAATCGGACATCCTTTTTGCGATGAAACCAATGCCTACGGCTAAAGCTGGCAAAGCCCCGGATACGACAGCAAAATCAGCGCCCCTGTCTTTTGTTCTAGGTTCACTGAGCCTGGCTGAGAACAATATCCAATATGATGTGATTGGAGCCAAGCCTTCAAAGGGAATGGATTTCAACCACATTAAGATTATCAATCTTGGACTTGTAGCAGACACACTCGCTTATTCAGACAAAGGAATCAAAGTAAATGTTAAAAGTGGTTCATTCAAAGAAAAAAGTGGCTTCCAGCTGGATAAACTGCAAGGAAATGTACTGTATTCTGACAAGGCCATCAAAGTGAATAATTTTTTGCTGAAAACCCCGAATACTTCCATAGAAAATACGACGGCACTGAGCTATACTTCGCTGGAGGACTTGACCAAACATCCAGAACGCGTGAAAATGTCTGTTGTGGTCAGGAATACAACGATAGGACTCAAAGACGGGACTTACTTCAGTGATGCCATTCCTGCAGCTTACCGCAATGAAAAGATCAAGGTAAATGCGAACATGAGCGGTTATATGAATAACCTGTCTATTCCGAGGTTGCAGATCAGCGGACTGAAAAGCACAAATATAGATGTGAGCGGCACCATCAAAGGATTACCGGTTGTAGAAAAAGCATACCTGGACCTGAATATTAAGAAGTTTGCAATGACCAAAAAAGATTTGCTGGTAGTTATTCCTAAAGAATCATTGCCTTCAAATATTGAACTACCGAATGTGATCGTAGCCAATGGAAAGTTCAAAGGGTCTATGACCAATTTCAATACCGGCATCAACATCAATACAGATATGGGTTCAGCCCGATTACTGGCAAGCATGAAAGGTGCGAAGGGTAAAGAGCAGTATACCGCAGACATCAATCTGAATAATTTTAATGTGGGGAGGCTCTTAAAACAGCAGGCTCAAATGGGACGAATTACCGCAAAAGCCAAGGTAAAAGGTACGGGATTAGATGCCAAGACTGCTGCTGCACAGGTAGAAGCCCAGGTAATCAGTGCTTACTATAATAAATACACTTATAAAAACCTGTTGCTGAGCGGCAACTACAGTAAGCAAAAGCTCAATCTGAAAAGCAGTATGACAGATACCAACATCAACTTTGGCTTAACTGCAGCTGTAAACATTGCGGGCAAATACCCCTCGGTAAAAGCCGATCTCGACCTGAAACAGGTAGACCTGCAAAAACTGAATTTCAGCACCACTGAGTTTAAGCTTGCCGGATTGGTAAAGGCCGACATCCAAACTGCAGATCCCGATTACCTGAATGGTGACATTTCTGTAAATGGCCTGCAGGTAGTAAAAAGCGGAGAAAGGTTTAACGTAGATACCATACTTGTACATTCTGAAGCCAGTGCAGATCATAACCTGCTAACGCTAAGGTCTGAATTCCTGAGGGCCAAAATAGATGGAAAATATCAGCTGACCAATATAGGAAGTGCCGTAATCAATCAGATCAACAAGTATTATCAGTTTGGGGAGGTCACTAAAATCCCAGATCAGCGTTTTAGGTTCTTTGTGAATTTCTATAACCCTAAGATCCTGAAGAACTTTGTTCCGGAGCTGACAACCTTCGCCCCTTCCAGGATGAATGGTCTGATAGATACGCAAAAGGACAGTCTGGTGATGAACGCAATATTCCCTCAGGTGGTATATGGCGGCTACAGGGTAGACAGCACAAGACTCAATGTGAACAACAATGACCAGAAATTAAATTATAAGCTGGGCATAAAAAGCCTGCAGAGTTCTTCTCTCTCCTTTTTCAACACAGAGATCAGCGGCGAGGCGGCAAACAACAACCTTGGTGTCAATGTTTATTTGAGGGACAGTAAGTTAAAAGATAAATATGTACTGGGCGGAGATTTTAAGTCTATCAATAAAGACTTCAGGTTTAGTTTTGATCCTCAGAAACTGCTCCTCAATTATGAAAAATGGGCAGTTGCCCCGGAAAACTATATCCAGTTTGGGCAATCCGGTATTTTTGCAAACCAGTTTAACCTGAGCAAAGGAGGGCAACTGCTCAGTATAAACAGTACAGAAACTACGCCTAACTCTCCCCTGAAAGTAGAATTTAAAGATTTCAGGATAGAGACCCTGACCAAATTTGCGGAAACCGACAGCGCATTGGTTGGCGGTATCATTAACGGAACGGTGGATGCAAAAGATCTTGCAGGCACACCTAAGTTTGAAGCCAACCTTACTGTGGATCAACTGCGCTATCAGAAAGACATGCTGGGCACGTTGAGGGTATCTGTAAACAATAACACAGAAAATGCCTATGAAACCAATATTGCATTATCAGGGGTACATGAACTAAGGGCAAATGGATTTTACTATACTGCCCCTCAAAGTGCGCTCGACCTCACCCTCAATATTGATAAAATCGACTTGAAGGCGATTGAAAGTGTATCCATGGGCCAGATCAAAAAAGGATCGGGTACTGTAAGCGGACAGCTTTCTGTAAAAGGTGCCCTGGATGCACCTAAAGTGCTTGGCGACATCAAGTTTAACCAGGCTACATTTACAGTGGCGTATGTAAATTCTTATTTCAGAATGCCTAATGAAACCATCAGCTTTACTGAAAGCGGTGTTAACTTTAACAGGTTTACCATTATCGATTCACTGAATCAGAAGGCTGTAATTACAGGGGGCATCCTGACTACCAATTATCAGGACTTCAAGTTCAATATGGACATCAGGACTAACAATTTCAGGGCAATAAACTCTACTGCAGAAGATAATGAAATGATTTACGGAACGGTTTACCTGACCAGCACCATTAAGGTACGGGGCGACATGAACCAGCCGGATATAGACATGAACGTAAAGGTGGAAGATAAAACCAAGTTTTTCTTTGCCATGCCGGCTGATGATCCTGCCATTATTGACCAGGAAGGCATTGTTCAGTTTGTAGATTTTGATGCACCTCCATTTAATGGTAAAAAGGCACTTAGCGTAAGCGATTCCATAAGTAAAGCCCCAATAAAAGGCATCAACCTGAGTGCAACAATTGAAATTGATCCCGGTGCCGAGTTAAATGTGATTGTTGACCCTTCTAATGGTGACGCACTGAAAGTTAAAGGACAGGCTACGCTTACTGCGACCATGGATCCAAGTGGAAAAACCAGTCTGACAGGCAGGTATGAAATCTCAGACGGAAGCTATAACCTTTCTGTAGGTCCGGTGAAGCGTGCGTTTAAACTGCAACAGGGAAGTAATATTGTGTGGACCGGTGAGCCTACTGAAGCGAATGTAAACCTTACTGCGCTTTATGAGGTAAACGCTGCCCCTATTGACCTGATCAACGAACCTGATAATGTACAGGCCAAAACCAAACTTCCCTTCCAGGTATACCTGATGATGACGGGTGAGTTGATGAAGCCGAAGATAACATTCAAGATAGATCTCCCTGAAAATGAAAGGGGCGCGCTAAACGGACAGGTCTACACCAAGCTGCAGAATGTAAATACCAATGAAAGTGAAGTAAACAAACAGGTATTTGCACTCCTTGTGCTGGAACGTTTCATCGCAGATAATCCTTTCCAAAGTCTGGCGGGTGGCGGTGGTGGCATCAGTTCCATTGCACGCTCAAGCGTAAGCAAGCTGCTCACAGAACAGCTGAACAATCTTGCGTCAGATCTGATCAAAGGGGTTGATATCAACTTTGGGGTAAATTCTTCGGAAGATTATTCTACCGGACATCTGGAACAAAAAACGGATCTGGAAATCGGCTTGTCTAAAAAGCTGTTGAATGACAGGCTGATTGTAACTGTCGGCAGTTCATTCGGACTGGAAGGTCCGCAGCAACAGGGCGAAAAAGCAACCAATATTGCGGGTAATGTAAATATAGAATACTTGCTGTCCAGCGATGGAAGATACAGACTGAGGGCTTACAGACGCAACCAAAACGAGGGTATTATAGAAGGACAAATCATAGAGACCGGACTGGGCTTTGCCCTGGTGGTAGATTACAATAAATTCAGAGAGGTATTCCAGAAATTCTCTAAAAAGAAAAGGTTAAGACAAGAACAAAGGGCCAAAGATGAAACTACTAATTAAAACCGGCATATTTATACTGGCATGTACAGTCTGGTCGGCTTGCAGCACTACCAAATCGCTTAAGCCCGGACAGATCTTATACACTGGTGCGAGGATCAACATCAATCCAGATTCATCTATTAAGATTGACAATCAGAAAGATGTGAAAGCGGCATTGGAGAGTAAAACCAGGCCTGCACCAAATAAGAAAATACTGGGTATACCATTCAAACTCTGGATGTATAATTTTGCCGGAGAACCAAAAAAACCTAAAGGTCTGAGGAACTGGCTGCGCAATAAAGTTGGCGAACCTCCCGTATTGCTTAGCGAAGTAAAACTGCCTTATAACAATGCAGTATTGAAAAGTTACCTGATCAGTCAGGGCTACCTGCAGGCCGATGTTACCGGAGATACGATAGTGAA
Source organism: Pedobacter frigoris (assembly GCF_032678645.1). GTDB lineage: Bacteria > Bacteroidota > Bacteroidia > Sphingobacteriales > Sphingobacteriaceae > Pedobacter > Pedobacter frigoris_A. The sequence continues at coordinate 196,717 of NZ_JAVTSP010000003.1, read as the reverse complement.
AGGTAAAAAAGGAAGTGCCGTTTATACTGCAATAACCGGCGCCAGGTATAAGATGAACGACATCAAGATGCCTAAAGACAGTACAGTGATTGCCAACATCATACAGGAAAATACTGCAAATACCTTGTTAAAAAGAGGTGATAGCTACGACCTTGATGTCTTTAAAAATGAGCGGATCAGAATAGACAATGACCTTAAAGAAAGAGGATATTTCTACTTTAGTCCCGATTATTTAATCCTCCAGGTAGACAGTACCGTTGGTAAAAACCAGGTAGATGTGAAGGTTAAGGTAAAAGACATTGCACCTGATGCGAGTCTGAAACCCTATACCATCAACAACATTAACATCTATCCCAATTATACTTTGAGAAGGGATAGTCTCCTGAGACACAGCACTCCTGAAGTCTATAAAGACTTTAACATTTACGATCCGCGGCATACGTTTAAACCAGGCTTATTTGATCGTCTTGTATTCTTTAAAAAAGGAGAATTTTACAACAGAAAGGACCATAACCAATCGTTAAACAGGATGGTTAACATAGGTGCATTTCAAGCGGTGAAGGCTGAATTTGTTCCCCTCGACAGTTTTAGAAATAACCAGTTGAACCTGAACATATTCCTGACACCTCTTAAGAAAAACTCGCTTTCATTTTCTGTTACCGGTACAAGCAAATCAAATAGTTTTGTAGGTTCGGAAATCAAGCTGACCCAGACTACGCGAAACCTATTCAGGGGAGCAGAGCAACTTGATGTGAGTGTGAGTGGTGGTTTTGAGACCCAGGTTGGCGGAAATTCCAGGGGATTAAACTCCTATTCTTTTACCGCTGAAGGAAAGCTGACTTTCCCAAGGTTCATTACTCCTTTCAAAGGCTTTAACAGCACCAATGCCTTTATTCCTAAAACCATTGCTTCATTATCTTACCAATCTTTAAACAGGGGTTCATTGTACAATTTGAATTCATTTAAAACAGAGTTTGGCTATAACTGGAACGAAAGCATTTATAAGGAGCATAGTTTTAATCCGATTTCTGTGAACTATGTGACTTCTAAAATTAAAACAGACACGATCAAGCTTTATGAGCAGAATCCGGGGTTAAAACAGAACCTTGAAAAACAGTTCATCATTGGAAGCAATTACAGTTTTACCTATTCCAATCAAATGGAAGAATCCAGGAGAAACAACGTCTATTTCAATGCGGGTCTTGAGACCGGCGGCAATGTATGGGGGCTTTTTGCTTCAAACAATAGTGAAGGAAAGAAGTCCATATTTAATATCCCGATCAACCAGTTCGTAAGGATCGAAACCGATATACGGGATTATTATAAAATTACCAAAAATGTGATTTGGGCCAGCCGGTTAAACCTGGGCTATGGTTATGCCTATGGCAACAGTACCTCACTCCCATTTGTCCGTCAGTTCTTTGCCGGCGGAAGTAACGATATCCGTGCATTTGCAGCCAGATCGCTGGGTCCGGGATCATACGATTTCAGACAAGACCTTCCTGAAGGGAAGACCAACAATTATACAGAACAGAGTGGTGATATTAAAGCCATGCTGAATACAGAACTGAGGTTTAAGATCGTCAGCGTGTTGCATGGTGCATTCTTTGCAGATGCAGGAAATGTCTGGCTGAGAAAAGAAGACCAGGGTACTCCTGCCGGTCCGAATACCCCTGCTGTTAAGGGAAGACCCGGTTCAGGCTTTGATTTCAAAAATGCACTGGATGAGGTCGCGGTCGGCGCTGGCTTCGGACTCCGGGTTGATGCCAGTATATTAATCGTAAGGTTAGACGTTGCAATGCCGCTTAGGAAGCCGTATCTTCCTGAAGGACAACGCTGGGTAACAGATAAAATAGACTTTGGCAGCAGTGCATGGAGAAAAGATAATTTAATTTACAACATCGGTATTGGATACCCTTTTTAATAAGCGTATGACATTCTTAAAAAAAGCGATTCATTTTGTTAAAGCGACAGTTCACTTATTCATAGCAGCCGGAAAAGGCTTTATGGAAGACCGGGTGATGAAGCTGAGTGCCGCGCTTGCATACTACACCATATTTTCATTAACCCCGCTGATCATCATTATCATATCAGCAGCGAGCCTGTTTCTGGGCGACAGTATGGATCCTAACGATAAACTATTTGGCGCCAATGGTGAAATCACCTCCATGATCGGTACAGATGCCTCAGCGCAGCTTCGTGCATTTGTGAACAATGCGAACTATTCGGGAAAAAGTACCTTAGGCCTCGTCATTGGTATCGTAACACTGATCATTGGCGCTACCGCAATATTCATTGAAATACAGGACAGCATCAACCTGATCTGGAAAGTAAAAGCCGTTCCTAAAAGGGGCTGGAAAAAACTGATCACCAACAGGTTACTTTCATTCTCCTTGATTGCTTCGCTTGGGTTCCTTCTGCTGGTCTCACTGGTCATCAACAGTATTGTGGTTGGTATTGGTGGTAAGCTTGGGCTTTACGCCTCCAAAATAGGGATTGAGAAAGTATCAGAATTACTGATGCTGGTTGTGACCAATGTACTTACACTTGCAGTGGTAACCAGTATTTTTGCCATCATCTTTAAGGTTTTGCCAGACGTAAACCTGAAATGGAAACCCGCGATAGTTGGTGCACTATTTACCGCCATCCTATTTAGCCTGGGCAAATATGCGATTGGTATTTACATTGAAAAAGGAAATCCCGGTTCTGCCTTTGGTGCTGCAAGCTCGCTCATTGTAATATTGGTATGGATTTACTATACAGCAATCATTCTCTATTTCGGAGCAGAGTTTACACAAGCCTATGCCGAAAGGTATGCTAATGGCATCTCCCCCAGCAAATATGCGGTACACACTAAAATTGTTGTCGTAGAGAAAAAAGTTGAAGTGCTTCCTCCGCAGCATCCTGAGGATACCAAGATATAGTTTATGCTACATCAAGCTCAGATTCATCTTCTTCAGGGCTCGCAGCTTGTGCTAATTCAGGTACCAGTTCTTCAATAGTATCTTTCTCTATCCTCAGATTACGGATGATGTGCTGCTGCCTGTCGGGTGTATTTTTACCCATATAATATTCAAGCAGGCTTTTGATCGTCTGGTCTTTAAGAATTACGGGGTCCAGGCGAATGTCTTTGCCAATAAACAGTCCAAATTCATCAGGGGAGATCTCTCCCAACCCTTTAAAGCGTGTGATTTCAGGTTTATTGCCTAGTTTTTCAATTGCCCTTTTACGCTCATCATCACTATAGCAATAAATGGTTTCCTTTTTATTACGCACCCTGAACAATGGAGTTTGCAGGATATAAACATGTCCTGCCCTTACCAGATCAGGGAAAAACTGCAAAAAGAAAGTCATCATCAGCAGCCTGATGTGCATACCGTCCACATCGGCATCAGTAGCAATTACAATGTTGTTATAATGCAGTCCGTCCAGTCCGTCTTCAATATTTAAGGCATGTTGCAAAAGATTGAACTCCTCATTTTCATACACTACTTTCTTGGTGAGTTCATAGCAGTTTAAAGGCTTACCTTTTAAGCTAAATACAGCCTGGCAATCCACATCCCTTGATTTGGTAATAGACCCCGAAGCAGAATCACCCTCGGTAATGAATAATGTGGTTTCATACCTCTTTTCGTGGGTGCTATTGAAATGGACTTTACAATCCCTTAGTTTCTTGTTATGTAAGGAAGCTTTTTTTGCGCGGTCATTGGCAAGTTTTTTAATTCCGGCGATGTCTTTGCGCTCACGTTCCGACTGCAGAATTCTTTTCAATAACGCATCCGCAACATCCGGATGTTTGTGCAGGTAGTCATCCAGTTCCTTTTTAACGAAGTCATTGATGAAGGTCCTCACAGACGGCCCTTCCGGGCCCATATTCTGTGAACCCAGTTTGGTTTTGGTCTGCGACTCAAATACAGGTTCCTGAACCCTTACAGAAATTGCGGCAATAATAGACGACCTTACATCGGAAGCATCATATTCTTTTTTGTAGAACTCCCTTATTGTTTTTACCACAGCTTCACGAAACGCAGCCTGGTGTGTTCCCCCCTGGGTGGTATGCTGACCGTTTACAAATGAATGATAGTCCTCTCCATATTGCTGCCCGTGGGTCATGGCAATCTCGATATCATTACCTTTCAAATGGATCACCGGATAGCGGATATTCTCCACATCAGCTACTTTATGAAGCAAGTCGTATAATCCGCGTTCAGATAAAAATTTCTGGTTGTTGTAGTTGATGGTTAACCCTGTATTTAGAAACACATAATTCCAGATCATGCTTTCCACAAAATCAGAGATGTAATGATAGTTCCTGAAAATGGTATCATCCGGGTAGAAGGTAATGGCCGTACCATTTCTTTGTGTAGTGTCAATAATTTCATTATCTACCACAACTTCTCCCTTAGAGAACTCTACTTTCTTGGTCTTACCATCCCTGTACGATTGCACCATAAATGCCGTAGACAAAGCATTCACAGCCTTGGTACCTACCCCGTTTAGCCCTACAGATTTTTGAAAGGCATTGCTATCGTACTTTCCGCCTGTATTAATTTTAGATACACAATCGATCACCTTTCCTAGCGGAATACCCCTTCCATAATCTCTTACATTGACTTTAGAGTCGGACACCGTGATGTCAATAGTACGTCCGGATCCCATTACAAACTCATCGATAGAGTTATCGACAATCTCTTTGAGCAATACATAAATTCCATCGTCCTGTGCAGAGCCGTCACCCAGCTTACCGATGTACATACCAGGACGTAATCTGATGTGTTCCTTCCAGTCGAGTGAGCGTATACTGTCGTCGTTATAAATAGGTTCAGCCATGATGTATCGGGTGTATGCAACAAATTTAATCTATTCAGTCCGTGAATCAACTACAAAGTTTCAACAAATACACATTTTCGTGTATATTCAAACAATTAAACTTCTGATTAGCATGCTACCCAAAAAACAGCTCTCCTTATTTGACCTGGCTATGATTGTAATTAGTCTGGTGATTGGGATGGGTATATTCCGTACACCGGTAAATGTCGCCAGAGGAGCGCAAATACCTGAGCTCTTTTTTCTGGCCTGGGCTGCGGGAGGGATCATCGCACTTTGCGGCGCCCTAACCTACGCAGAGATCGGATCGCGCTTTCCGGTAACGGGCGGCTACTACAAGATATTTTCTTCATTCTATCATCCTTCAATAGCTTTTGCCATCAATTGCATCATTGTAGTTTCCAATGCCGGATCAGTAGCCGGGGTTTCCATCATCGGAGCAGAGTACCTGAGCGAAGTGATCTTACCCGTCGAACTCCAAACAGAAACCTACAGGATCATCATTGCTGCCATATCCATAGGGCTATTCTACATATTAAATCTAATGGGGTTGAAAGTGAGCTCCAGAGCTCAGAATATACTTTCAATTATCAAAATCGGAATGGTACTCGTGCTGATCTGTGCTGTATTTACCGGACCCGGGCCTGAATCTGCGATACCGGTATTTAAAACTGCGTCCGGCGCGGCACCCTCCTGGTTTGATTATGGTAAAGCACTCGGCGTTTGTTTAATCGGTATCTCCTTTACTTTTGGCGGCTATCAGCAGGCCATCAATTTTGGAGGAGAGGCAAAAAATCCTAGCAAGGTAATTCCCAGAGCCATTATCATCGGATTGGCGATCATCATTACCCTGTATATGGCTATAAATTATGCATATGTAAAGATCATCGGTTTTGAGGAGTTGAAATCAGCGCAGAGCATTGCAGCAATCCTTGCTGGCAAATTATTCGGTCCAGCGGGCTTTACCCTATTGTCCGGACTCATTTATCTTTCCGTTTTGGGCTATGTAAACGTAAACCTGCTGAGCAATCCAAGGGCGATGTATGCAATGGGTGAAGAAAAAGCACTGCCTGCAATTTTTACCAGGAAGAGCAAAAAGACCGATGTGATGTTTGTCAGCCTCACCGTTTTCGCCATTATTGCGGTATTCACACTTTTCTATGCGCAGACTTTCGACAAGATTTTGAATTACACCATTTTCCTGGATTGTATTGGTATGGCCACATCTGCGGCTACGATCTTTTTCCTAAGAAAACGGACAGCGCATCTTGATAAAAAAACCATTTATAGTATGAGCTTATATCCGTTGATGCCATTGGTTTTTATAGCAGCCTACACATTTGTAGCCATTAGCATTTATCACGATGATCCTGCTTCGGCCACAAATGGGTTATTGATTTTTGCAGGATTTATCCTTATATATTTTGCCAGCAGATTTTTCAATAAGGACAAAAAACAGCGCACATAATACCTTTTTTAATACCATGCCGATAAAACAATTGCCTTTAAGAAAAGAGATCGCTTACTCAGCAGGAATGATGGGCTGGAGTATCATGACCAACATCATCATCGTGATGCTGCCTTACTTTTACCTTCCACCAAATCACTCTGGCCTGACACCCCTTGTACCCCAGCTACTGGTATTTGGGGCATTTAATATATTGTCGCTGATTGCAGCTTCAGGAAGGCTCTTCGATGCGATATACGACCCCTTCATTGCCTCGCTGAGCGACGCCAGTGAAAACCCAAAAGGAAGACGTATACCGATTATGAAATGGGCCATTATCCCTGCAGTAATTTGCTGTTCGCTGGTATTCTTTCCGATGGTAAAAGGGGAAAGCACCCTCAATGCATGGTGGCTCACTATTGTACTTGCCGGCTTTTTCATTTCCGTTACCACCTATATCATCCCATACAATGCATTGCTTGCAGAACTGACCCACAGTACCGAACAAAAGGTGAAGCTATCTACCTACCAGCAGGTAGGATTTGTACTGGGAATGATTGTAGGTGCGCTGTGCAACAATTACGCAGACCTGATTCAGGAGGTTTTTAACGTAACAGATAGGTCTCAGGCGCTTCAATACACCATATTTGGACTGAGTATTTTTTCGGGTATGGTCATGACTTTACCCATTATATTTATCAATGAAAAGGAATACACAGAAGGCAAACCAACGCATATTGCTTTACTCCCTGCCATAAAAAACACATTCAGGAACAGCAATTTCAAATATTACCTGATCTCAGATTTTGCGTACTACATTGCACTCAGTATCATTTCCAGCGGACTATTATTTTTCGTTACCGTACTGTTAGGACTGCCGGATTCTGATGGGGGAAAATTTATGGGTATTATGGTGGTGCTATCGCTGGCATTCTACCCTTTTATCAATTACGGATCTAAAAGATTTGGGAAGAAGCCTCTTGTACTGGTCGCCTTCGCAATACTGAGCCTCATATTTGTAACCATCTATTTCCTGGGAAAACTACCCTTCTCTCCAACTATGCAAATGTATATCCTTGTTATTTTCGCATCCTTTCCACTGGCATCTCTGGGCATACTTCCGAATGCAATTCTGGCCGACATTGCTCAAAAGGATACCCTTGAAACCGGTGAAAATCATGAAGGGATGTTCTTTGCTGTAAAATATCTTTTTGTGAAACTTGGTCAGACTCTTGGTATTGCGGTATTTGCGATGCTTACTGTTTACGGCAAAGATCCTGGGCACGATTATGGCCTCCGATTAAACGGGGCAGTAGGCTTTGTACTCTGCGTGTTAGCGCTATTGTTCTTCAGCAGGTTTAAAGAAACTAAAAACTCTGAATAACAATATTATATGTACCTTTGCCACAAAGTGATATTCTTTCACTTTAATTATACATTAAAATACAAACACATTGTTATTCGAAGAATTAAACCTGATTGAGCCAATTTTAAAAGCGCTGCAAACAGAAGGTTATACACAACCTACCCCCATACAAGAACAATCTATCCCATCTATATTACAAGGCAAAGACTTGCTCGGTTGCGCACAAACAGGTACTGGTAAAACAGCTGCTTTTGCGATTCCAATGCTGCAACTGCTGAGCAAACCACACACGAACACGAAAATACACAAGGCCATTAAAGCTTTGGTATTGACACCAACTCGTGAACTTGCGATTCAGATTGAGGAAAGCTTTAAAGCCTACGGGAAAAACCTTCCTATCAAACACCTGGTTATTTTCGGTGGCGTCGGACAAAAAGCACAGACGGATGCATTGCACCGCGGAGTTGACATCCTTGTGGCTACCCCGGGCCGTTTATTAGATTTAATGAACCAAGGCTTTATCAGCCTTAAGGACATTGAACTTTTTGTGCTGGATGAAGCAGACAGAATGCTGGACATGGGCTTTATTCATGATGTTAAAAAGGTAATTGCCAAGTTGCCAACCGTCAGACAAACTTTGTTTTTCTCGGCTACTATGCCTAAGGAAATTCAAACACTTGCCGATACCATCCTGAGAAATCCTGTTAAAGTTGAAGTTACACCAGTATCATCAACAGCAGAAAAAATACAGCAGCAGATCTTTTATGTAGAGAAAAATGACAAGAAAGGTCTTCTGATGCACATATTACAAGACAAAACCATAGAAACAGCTTTGGTTTTTGCCCGCACCAAACATGGTGCAGACAGGATCGTAAAAGACCTGGTTAAAGTAGGTGTAAAAGCAGAAGCCATTCATGGCAACAAATCTCAGAATGCCAGACAAAGGGCATTGACAAATTTCAAAGCAAAGACCACAAGAATCTTAGTAGCTACTGATATCGCAGCAAGGGGTATTGACGTAGATGAACTGACGCATGTCATCAACTACGAATTGCCAAACATTCCTGAGACCTATGTCCACAGAATTGGGCGTACGGGACGTGCAGGGCTAAGCGGAACAGCACTTTCATTCTGTGATGCAGAAGAAAAAGAGTTTTTGGATGATATTGAAAAGCTAATTGGATTGAAACTTCCTGTTACCGAAGATCACCCTTATGCTATGAGCTGGCAGAGTTTGATGAGCGGAGCTGCAGCGGCGAAAGGCAAAAGCAAAGCAAAACCTTCCAGAGGAGCCAGACCACCAAGAGCAGATAGAGGAGCAGGTTCGGTACGCACAGAACGCGAGCCTAACCTAAGCGGAGCCAAGAAAAGCCCTGGTGCCGGAGGAGGAAACAGGAGAAGATGGGGAAATAAGCCAAAAAGCTCAAACTCATAATATAAAAAAAGCGCATACTTTGTATGCGCTTTTTTTATGGCTAATCTTTTTTAGTATCGGGTGCTTTACCAATCAAATCCATAAATTGATCAAGTTTAGGTGTAATGATAATCTGCGTACGTCTGTTCTTCATCTTACCTGCGTCTGTGTCGTTACCTGCTATTGGATTGTATTCACCTCGCCCACCAGCAGTTAAGCGTTTAGGATCTACGTTATAGGTATTTTGTAAAGCCTGCACTACAGATGATGCACGCAAAGCACTCAAATCCCAGTTGTTACGGATATTGGTTTGTGAGATTGGCACGTTGTCCGTATTACCTTCAATCAATACCTCATAATCTTTATAGTCGGTAATGATCTTTGCAATTTTAGACAATGTAGCGCCTGCTGCCGGTAAAATATCGTAGCTGCCGGATTTATACAACATGTTATCTGCCAAAGATATATACACCACGCCTTTCAATACCTGTACATCCACATCTTTCATTTCCTCACGACTCAATGAACGCGTGAGGTTATTTGTCAGCACCATATTGAGTGAATCGCTTTTGTTCTTCGCATTTACCAATTGCTGGATGTACTTATTCGAACTATTGATCTCATCAACCAGTTTGGAGATGTTCACATTACCCTGACTGGTAGAATTCAGACATTTGTCGAGCGCATCCTGGAGGGCTTTTACATTTGCTTTCTCGGAAGCAATCTGTTCTTCCAGACTTTTCACTCTTGACGAAGAACCCGATAAGTCCTGCTGTCCCGTCTGATACTTTTGATTTAATTCTCTGGATTTCTGCTGCAGATCATTATAGCGGGTCTGCAGTTCATTGTACTTTTTGTTACTTACACATCCCTGGCTCACTATGGTAAGAACCAGTAATGCTGATGGTATCATATAAAACTTCATATCCTTAGGTTTAATAAAACAAACATTTATTAAAGGGAGGCGTATGATAGCACAACAATAAGAGGGCCAGAAAGTTTTATTAGCATCCAATGCACGATCTTCATAACCGACAATAGAGTGTCAGCATTTGCAAAAATATGTGTAGTGGCCCCATTATTTCTGAGGTAGATTGGGTGGTAGCAGTAAACCCATTAAAACTGAATAATTATGATTGAACCAAAGAAATATTTACTACTGATTTGTATAATTTGCCTTTCATTCCAAGTATTCTCGCAAAGTTTTCAAACGGCTACGGTATTGCAAAGTGCAAAAGGAAAAACCTTAACGCTACCATATTCGAAGATGGCGTTGACCGCAAAATTAATTGGGACAGCTGTTAGCGACCCCAATTGGTTCAACTGGTGTGTTAGTCCCATTCAGTCCAAAGATGGGAAGACGCATCTGTTTACCAGTCGTTGGCCCGCAAGGGAAGGTGACCAAGGCTGGATAGGTCCCAATGCTGAAATCGCGCATTATGTTGCAGACAAACCCGAAGGACCTTTTCAATTTGTGGAGACCGTTTTGAAAACATCAATGTTTGCTGACTCAGAAAAAATGTTTGCTCCACATAATCCGCGCATAGAATATGTTGATGGAAAGTATATTTTGTTATACATTTTTCAAACCGTAAAGAAAGACGTAAAAATGCGCATCGGCATGATGATCGCAGATAAACTCGAAGGTCCATGGCGGTTTGCCGGTAAAAACGGCGGACAGGTAGCGGAAGTTTCGCAGGATCCCCGGCACTGGACGTACAATAGTGTCATTGGTATAGACAACCCGGCTTTCATGAAGATCGGAAAAAAATATTGCATTTATTTCAAATCCGGTACGCCTAAGCAGCTAGCTGCGCGATATGGAATTGCGACGTCAGATAAACTAGAAGGACCCTACACATTACAAGACAAGCCTGTTACAGACAACGCCAGTTACCTTGAAGATGCACAAGCATTTAAATTAGGAAAACAGTATTATCTGCTGACCACAGACAACCTGGGTGGTAACACCGGTATTTATGGGAACCTGATTCTCTGGAAATCCAATACAGGTACAGATTTTAAATTGAAGGACGCAAAAATTGCTATGGGTAATATTTTAGATTATTGGGGAACTGAAGAAGATCATCAAAAATTACTGGCCAACCCAAAACACTATGAACATGATAAAAGCGGAAAACTAGAACGTCCCGCTGTATTGTTGATCAATGGAAAACCAGCGTATTTTTACTCTACGGCAGGACTTAATATCAGTGGCGGTCAGGTTGCTGAGAATTATGTATTTAAAATTGACTGGAACAACGGAAAGTAGCAGAGCTATGGTACAATGGTTGCCTTGCTTTGGCAAGGCAACCGTAATTAAGTTTTTCTAATTTTGATGATGCGCATCCAGTGCATCACCTTCATAATTGGGTAAGTAGGATCAAATTCAAACCAGCGCGAAGCAAAATTTGGACTGTTCGGTTTTTTATGGTGGTTATTCTGAAACAACTCGCCCAGCATCAGGAAATCTAATGGAAGTGTATTTTTACTATGATCGTCATTATCATGGTTTGAATACCCGTACTTGTGTCCGCACCAGTTTACAATAGCACCATGAACAGGTCCCATTAAGAAATGTACAGGCAACAAAAGGTACATCCACCATGCGGTAGCAAAGGTTACATAGAACCAAATATAAAAGCCTATAAAAACAAATCTGGTAAGCCATGAATTGCCTATTTTATCAACCAGAGGCCAGGAAGGATATTTATCTCTGAATTGCTCTTCAGGCTCTACATTATACTTCGCATAGTTCAAATACATGTTTTTCGTTTTGATCATCATTCCCCATACATCTTTTACAAAATGTGGAGAGTGAGGATCTTTTTCTGTATCAGAGAATGCGTGGTGCATGCGGTGCAAGATCGCGTATGCACGTGGGTTCAAAAACGATGAGCCCTGAGACAAAAACGTAATAATGTAAAAGAATTTCTCCCAAAATATATTCATTTTAAACATCTTATGCGAGGCATAGCGATGCAGAAAGAAAGTTTGAGAAAACAAGGATAGGAACCAGTGCGTGAGGAAGAATATTAAAATAATCATTATCTCCCAAAGTCATCTTGTACCCTAACTATATCATTTTCATCAGACGGCTGAGCCGGATCTGTGTGCTGCCAGATTTCAGAAACAATGCCCCAATCTTCCAAGCCGATTAATCTGTGTCTTTCCCCTTGTTTCAATTTGATGCTTTGGCCAGGCACCAGTTGCTGAACTTCACCTTGCTCATCTGTATCACTTGTACTTACACCTACTGTTCCGTTTACTACTCTCCAGATTTCGGCACGGCGATGGTGGTATTGCCATGACAAGCGGGTATTGGGAGCTACGATTAATATTTTCGGACTTAATTTACCAGAGATCTTTAAATCATCGACATTTAATCCTTCGAAATAAACATTAGCAAATTGCTGGGCTTGCTCTTCATCGATGACAAAAAAACCACCCCAAGGGCGTGTTTCATCACGATTTACCACGTTAAAGCCTTCGATTTTTAAGCGTTGTGCTACACCTTCAAATATTTCCTTTTTTTGATCTGACATTTTAATAACAGTATTATTTTAATCCACAAACTTAGCTAAAATGGTTAAGCATTCATTAAATACAGACAAAAAAATGAAGGAATTGTTTTACAGTGAATTAGTCTTCCCGCTCCCAGGTCAGCCTATCGATCTCACACAGATCCATATTCAGTCCAATGATCAGATCATATAACAACGATATATTTTTATCCTCTGAGATTAATCTTTCATGAAGCACTTCAGCATAGTGTTCTAAAAATTCGTCGTACATTTCTTCAGGGATGTCAACTGTATTTAAACGGAGCTGACAAGCGGTATGGTATAACAACTGGGAAATCGAAAAATAAACCGAGTTTAAATTGAATAACAAATCCTGATAATTCTTACTGTCCCATTCCAGGATGTAAATATGATAGCTATTCGAGGCTTCCTGATTGTATTCTTCATTCTCCATTACCTCCAGTTCATCAAGGTTATTGATCATTAAATATGTTTTCGAACAATCTATAACTTTATCAACTGACTTCAACAAAACCTTTACAATACCATCATCTACAGATTCCAGAAGTTCAAAATCATCGGCAGTAATAGAATCAGCACTGACCAGGCCTTTAAGATCTGCCAGATCCCTTTCATAAGCAATTAGAAAGCCATTTTTGCAAAGCTCATTGATCACAAAACTTAAAATATGTGGTACTAAACCTTTTACAACGTCTTCCAAAACTGCTCCTTTCTGATCATATAGATGAAGTTAATTACATCTCATGATAATACAAAATAAAATAAGAAAGCCAGACGTATAGCCTGGCCTTCTTATTTTATTTTATAATGATCTCAAAACCTATGATTTCGACAACTGTGCGTTGATACGTCGCACAATGTAATCTATATCAAATGGTTTACTGATGTAGTCATTAGCGCCTGCTTCCAGACTTTTCTGTTTGTTCTGATCATTTGCAGACATCACAATAATAGGAATGTGTTTAGTAAAAGGATCTCCCTTAAGATCTGTACAGATGTCTGTACCATCACCATCAGGGATCATCACATCAAGGATAAATAAATCCGGCACAGAATCTCTTAGTTTACTTTTTAGTTCAGCAAATGTCGATGACAATTGCAGTTCGTACCCTTCATCTTTAAGTAAAACTCCAATGATGTATCTGATATCTTCATCATCTTCAAGCACATGTATTCTTTTTATCATATCTGTTTTAAGTTATATAGATTTTAGTCTACGTAAACAGCAAGAATTTTGCCACATATGACAAGTGGAAGTGTAATTGTTACTTAAAAGTTTTTTATTTTGCTTTTATCCAGGCCGCAATATCATTTATCAGCCCATCAAAAACACTCGCATGAGCTTGATACTGCTGAGGTGTACTTTTTTCAGGATGTACACTTAACATATGGTTAAGTTCCGGATACAGCTTAAGTGTAACATTCTTTTTAGTACCTAATGCTGCCTTCCATAAATTATAATCAGTCGTTGTTACCTGGTAATCATTTTCGCCCTGAGCGATGAAAACTCTTTGCTTACTGATTTTCTTTGCTGCCTCAACCTGATTGTTTACATTTAAATCAATCCAGTAAGCGGCAGGCAGACCTGCTACAATAGAATCAGGCTTCATTGTGCCAAGCTTAGTCAGTTTACCTTTTTCATACTCGGCAACTATCGTATCCAGCTGCTTTTTACCGGCTACTGTTGTATCATTCATCAATGAAAAAAGAAACTTGTTTTGCTCAACGATCATATCTGACAACTTCCTTGCAGGAGCAGCAACCATAATGAGGCCTTTTAAATCAGGTGCAAGCAGTGGCATCCTTGGGGCAAGCATTCCGCCCAGGCTATGTCCCAGTACATAAATTTGTTTTTTATCCGCTCCGGGGATCGTACGCGCAAGAGCTATAGCAGCTATAGCATCATCCATCACCTCTTCTTTAACTGTAAAAGCGCCAACAAAATCTCCCGGATAAATCATCGTTCTTTTCACATAACGGATACTCGCTATGCCTTTTGCTGCCAGGCCCAATGCTAAATCCTTCAGTGGTTTGTTTGGGCCATAGGTCGCATCCATATCACTTGGACCAGAACCATGTACCAAAACTACTATTGGATAGTTTGAAATCTTTTTAGGGGAAGTCAGTAACCCAACAAGATTATGTCCCGGTGCTTTCACATATACTTCTTCCTGTTTATATAAAGTAGTATCTGCGTAAGCTGGCAGTACGTAACCCTCAACAGGAGATTTTGGCTGGAGGAAAAAACCGACCATTTTTTCTGCTTTATTGAATGCAAGTAAAAAAGGCTGCGAATCATTTGTAAATTTTATATCAATCACAACCGCAAACAGCTCACCCTCAGTTTTACTGCTAGATACTGAACCCGATTCGTACTTACCCAGCTTTTCGCCCAGTCTGTCCCAGATTTCCTTTATTTTAGCTTCAGGAACCTTCGCCTGAAAAGTACTATCGAAAAATCCATATGCCTCGGTATATTTCTCTTCAGACAAAAGCTTAAAGAAATCCTGGGACTTACCCAATAAGTTTAGGACACTTTGCGAAAATGCAGAAGTTGTAATTAATAGTGCAAAAAATAACAGGCATACTCTTTTCATGAATATTGTTTTAGCTTATTGTGGATTATTTGAGTTGATTATTAAGATTTAGAAATCAAAGTTAGTATAAAAATTCACTTGGGAAAGTTATTGTTAATGAGATACGGACTCAGCACCTTTTGCCAGATTTTATAACCTTCGGGCTTCATATGCAGATTATCCTGCAGAAAAATATCCTTGTATACCATTCCATCTTTATCCAACATGGGAGCCCACATATCCACAAATTGTGTTTTCTTTGATTTTTTACTGTAGGCCTTCAATGCTTTATTAAATTCCTCATACTTATCTTTCAGGTGCCATCTCGCCACACTTGGTTTAGCCCCGATAAATACTACCGGAACTCCCGGCAAAGCTGCCCTGATCTTTTCCCTCAGTTGCTTCGCCTGCTTAAGGATCACCTCAATTGAGATACCGGCGGCAATATCATTATCTCCTTCATAAATAAATATTTTAGCCGGTCTATAGGGAGTAACCGCACGATCTGCATAGTATAACAAGTCTTCAAACTTTGAACCGCCAAATCCTCTGTTGATGACATATGCCTTAGGGAAATAGCTTTGCATATCAGGCCACATCCTCAGGGTGGAACTTCCTACAAAAAGGTTACTACCCGACTTTACACCTTCAAGAGCATCCTTTTGATCAAAGCCACTTATCTCCTTTTCAAATGTTTTAGGGTTATAATCCTGAGCAATCGATTCACCCGCAAAAAAAATCAACAAGCACAAACTGATGGCTAAAAACCGATTATTAAAATATTTCATTATATTCTTTTTATTTTTCTACTACCTGGGCATCCCTAAACCGACTTAATAATAAACCACGAATTACATGGTTTAAAAGATTATGACCAAATATAGTGCAAAACAATTATTAGAACGATACGTAGAAGGTACCTGCACAGCCGAGGAAAAGGCTATAGTGGAAAGTTGGCACCTTAAAGAATTGGAGCGTAAAAATTTTGAACCCGACCCAAATCAGATCGAGCAGGCACATGAAAATATATGGAAATCTATCAATTCAAGATCTCAAAACAACTTCCCCAAGCCCCTATTGACTCGCCCGCCATATCGCTATGCGGCCGCTGCAATACTAGCCCTTACACTATCTGCAGCCTTATTTTTCTTCATTCAAAAGAATACTGGATATGCTACTGTTAAAGAATTACTGGTAAAAAGTGGAAAAGATTTTATTCCGGGAGGAAATAAAGCTGTACTTACTTTAGCTGACGGTTCCAAAATTTCACTTACCGATGCATCAACCGGAAATCTGATCAACCAGTCAGGAATTACGATTACCAAAACCAATGATGGACAGGTGGTTTATAAAATAGATTCAAAAGAGGCGGAAAATGTAAAGTTGAAGCAACCGAAATACAATACGATAACAACTCCTAAGGGTGGTCAGTTTCAAATTGACCTGCCCGACGGCTCTAAAATCTGGCTCAATGCTGAGTCTTCTTTGAAATACCCGATGATTTTTAAAGGTGGTGTACGAAAAGTTGAATTAACGGGAGAAGCCTATTTTGAAGTTGCAAAAGCCGGACTGCCCTTTATCGTAGAAAGCAACGGACAGGAAGTTAAAGTGCTGGGTACGCACTTTAATATCAACAGCTATGCTGATGAAGGCAGCACGAAGACAACGTTATTAGAGGGTAGTGTTTCTGTTCGCCATGCTGAGCCCGATGGACAGGGGCAAGCTCTGCGTCAGAATGACGAGGCGGCTAGAATGGCCAACGTAAAAACCGAAGCCATTATTCTCAAACCTGACCAACAAGCCGTGCTGACCAATACCACCATCAAAGTGCAGGAGGCAGATATAGAAAATGAAATGGCATGGAAAAATAATCTCTTCATTTTTAAAGGGGAAAGTATTGAAAGTATTGCCAGAAAGCTATCCAGATGGTATGATGTTGAATTCAGCTTTGAAGGTAACGCTTCCAGTCTTTCCTATGTAGGTATTGTGTCGCGTTCAAAAAACATATCAAGCGTACTCAGTATTATGGAAGGGGCAGGAAATGTCCATTTTAAAATTGATGGAAGGAGGATTACGATCATCTCCAAATAAGCTTGATTATCATCCATTATGATTCAGGCCGGCCCACATTTCATCATTCGTTGTGAATTAATTGTTATATTCGCATAGGATAATAGTAATGTCGGTTTATAACACACTTCCGGACAATGAACTACTTCAATTGACCAGATCTGAGGATCGGCGGGCATTTAATGAAATCTACAATCGTTATGGCAGCCTGCTTTATGTTTATGCACTCAAGCTCACCAATGATAAAGAAGACGCAGACGACATTGTACAGGAGGTTTTTTTATCACTCCTGACCAGGAATGATCTGGAAGTAAAAAAAACACTTTCTTCTTATCTATATTCAGCTGTCCGTTATAAAATATTTGATCTTTTTGCACATAAGAAAGTCCGGACAAACTACGCCGATTCTTTACAACACTTCATTGATGATGGAGAATACATCACAGATAACTATGTGAGAGAAAGGGAACTTGCCAGATTAATAGAAAAAGAAATCTGTCTGCTTCCAAAAAAAATGCGTGAGGTATTCGAATCCAGCCGAAAAGCCAATCTTTCACAAAAGCAAATTGCTGAAAAATTCAACATTTCAGAAAAAACAGTGAAGAAACAGATCAACAATTCAATTAAAATATTGAGACTTAAACTGGGTAAACTGATTATTTTCACTTTTATTTAAAATAGTTCATTTTTTCCTACTACCTGGATATTTCTGAGCCGACATATTATAAAGCGACTTACTTTTTGTGCTTTATGAACCACCATGATTTGCTACCAATATTCAACAAGAACTAAACATATGAAAGGAGAACCGAAATTATGACCTAAGGGCTACTCGTAATTGTAACTCCAAAAAAAACCAGATACCGTTTAGAGCCGATATCTGGAGAAGGCTGGGTTACATTAAATATTATTGCGGAAACAACAAAATCAACAACCCAAAACCCAAACAAATGTATGAAATTTTACCATTTATTTAGGTCTGAGCTCCTTGCGTACAGACCTGACCAAATACTGCGTATTATGAAATTAACTGCCATCATAATAACCACTTTTCTTTTACAGGTTAGCGCAGCTGGTTTTGCTCAAAAGATTACATTAAAAGAGAGTAATGCTTCTCTTGAAAAGATCGTAGTTCAAATCAGAAAACAAAGCGGATATGATTTTATAGTAGATGCTAAATCACTGAAAGCTGCAAGACCAGTTAGCATTAACGTTAAGAATGCGAGCCTAGAAGAGGCGTTAAATATCTGTTTTTCCAATCAACCGCTTTCTTACAGTTTACAAGAAATGACTGTTGTTATTAAGGATAAACCTAAAACAATACTCCAGCGAATTTCAGAATATATCAATGCTGTAGATTTAAGAGGAAGAGTCACAGATGAAAAAGGAGCTCCGATAGCCGGAGTTAATGTCACAGAAAAAGGGACCAGCAACAAGACCTCTACGGCTGCCAACGGAGAATTTATCCTTAGGAATGTAAAGGAAAATGCGATTCTCGTTTATTCATTTGTAGGCTACAAATCCAAAGAAGTACGAAGTGGAGGAACAGCCTACATCACTACTGTTCTGGAACAGGAAGTAACCAGTCTGGAAGAAATGGTGGTTGTAGCCTATGGTACAGCCAAAGCCAAAGATGTTACAGGATCGGTCTCCCGCCTTGGAGAAAAAGAGGTTAAAAATGCTCCAATGGGCGCTACCATCCAAAGCTTAATCCAGGGAAGGGCATCAGGCGTGAACGTAGTTGTTCAATCTGCCTCTCCTACATCCCCAATTAGCGTTGTGATCCGTGGAGCTTCTTCTCTTTCCGGAAATAACCAGCCGCTATGGGTAATTGACGGTGTGCCTGATTATTCTACATCTACCTCCGGAGACATCCAAAACTCACTGTACAACCTGAACCTGAATGATGTTGAGAGTATAGACATCCTCAAAGATGCGTCTGCGACTGCGCTATATGGCTCTCGTGCAGCCAATGGAGTTGTATTGGTTACGACCAAAAAAGGGATTGCCGGGCAAAAGCCAACCATTGAGCTATCGAGTAGATTAGGTTATATGCAACAGGATTTTAATGGCTATAAATACATGGAAGCTCCTGAATACATACGCTTTGCTGATGCTGCGGCACGCGAAGAAGCATACAGAAGAGGGGCATTCGACTATTTCACCCGTTTATACCTTGATGAGCAGGCTTTCTTTAACTTAAATACCAGTGAGTTCGACAGGTCTTCATTTAAAATACTTCCAGGTGCTTACTATGAAGGAAATACGAACTGGCTCAAAGAAATGACGCAAAATCCGCTGACACAACAATACGATCTCTCACTGAGAGGCGGAACGGATAACATTTCCTATTATGTTTCATTAAACAACACCAATAATGAAGGTATTGTAAAGACCGGAAGCAGTGAAGTTTTTGGAGGCAGGATAAACCTGGAGGCAAGAATCAGAACAGGTCTTAAATTCGGATTGAACCTGAGCGGATCATCCAGAAAAACGAATGATAAAGACTACATGTTGACAGTATTGAAACAGATTCGTCCTGATATCCCACCTTACAATCCCGACGGCTCACTTTTCACCAGAGACGCTTATACTGAGAATCCCTACACTACCCTATTAAATACCATAACTGCAAATGGCCAGATCTTTAATGGTACCGGATTTCTTGAATATTCAATCATTAACGGTCTGGTTTTAAAAACTGCTTATACTGCAAATTACAACAACTCGCAGGATCTTGAATACAGGAGAAAAGGCAGCACGTTCAATACTACCGGAAGCAGGACCTGGAGTAATCCTAAGATCCAGACCAATGTCTGGGAAAATACACTTACTTATGCCAAAACGATTGGCAAGCATGACCTGACCGCCCTTGCGGGATATTCCATGGAAAAAAACAGCGCATTGGCTTATGGTATGAATGCAACTAACTTTCCAGATGATGATATCCTGAATGACTTTACTTCTGGAGCAACCAGGGGAGCGTTGACAGAGACATTTTCTGAAAATGCACTGATTTCACAGTTTGCAAGAGCATATTATAAGTACAACAACCGTTATATCATTTCAGGTACAATCAGAAGAGATGGATCTTCGCGGTTTGGACCAGATAAGAGATGGGGTACCTTCCCTTCAGGTGCTGTAGCATGGCTGATCACAGAAGAGAATTTTATGAAAGGCGCAGGAATCACTAAAATTGTGAATTATCTTAAACTGCGTGCTTCAATTGGAAAAGCCGGATCTCAAAATTTGGGTAACTACGATTGGATCACTCGTGTAGGATCTGCAAGATACAATGAGAATCCAGCCATAGCGCCAAGTTCTATAGGAAACGATGGCCTTCAGTGGGAACAAACCACAATGAAAGATTTCGGCCTTGACTTCGGAATGTGGGGAGACCGCGTAAGGGGTACTTTTGGCCTATATGAAAAGAAAACCGATCAGATCATTTATAGTCTGCCATTACCTCCAAGCTCATCTGTGTCGACCATCAATTCAAACGTAGCTTCAATGAAGAATAATGGTGTGGAGTTTGACATCAAAGTGGATGTGGTGAAAAGACAGGATTTGACGGTGACCGCAGACCTGAATATGTCCAACAATATCAACAGGGTGATGCGCATTAATGGGATTACCAAACAACTTAATTTCCCAAGTACCCAAACGGTATACATGACTGTAAAAGAAGGTGAAAGAACTGGTCATTGGTACGGTTTTCAGACCGCTAACAGACTGTTTGCCACTCCTGAGGAGATCATTGCGCTACAGGGTACAACAGCAGTAGGTGCCAAAAGATTCTACCGTACTTCAACTGAAAATGTGGGCGATCTTTATTTCATAGATCAGAATGGCGACGGACAGATTACCAATGATGATAAAGTCAACCTGGGTAGTTCTGACCCTAAACTTTACGGAGGTTTTGGTTTAACTGTTTATTACAAGAACTTCATGATCAACGGTACATTTACCTATTCTTATGGAAATCAGCGATTATGGAAGCAACCAATGGATGATGTTGGCTACGTTGGAAATTATAACCACAGTAATCTGATTGCCGGGCGAAGCGCTACCCTGCTTAGTCCTTATGAAGCAGACATTCCGAGAATGACGCACTATGGCGACGGAGCAAACTCTACATTTTCTGATTTCTTTTTGTACGATGCCTCTTACATCAGATTAAATGCGCTAAACATTAATTACAGGTTACCAGAGCATATTTTCAAAAACAAACTTATTCAAGGTGTCAACTTCACGTTCCAGGCAACCAACCTGTTTACCATCACAAAGTACCCGGGTTTTGACCCGCAGGGAAACTGGTCTAGCAGTGCCATAGGAACAGGAATGGGTGTAGATAACAGTTACTATCCATCAGCCAAGATCTACAATCTGGGAGTTAGGTTTACTTTTAAATAGAAAATCATGAAAAAGATATTTTATACATTACTCATACTTGCAGGAACTACATCCTTTTCTTGCAAAAACTATCTGGATATACAGCCTATTCATTCGCTTACAGATGCAAATGCGATCAAAGATCTGGCGACTGCCAAAGCCTCATTGGGCGGAGTATATTCCTCTTTTCAAAATGATGACTGGGCAGGTGCATTGTATTGCGGACTCGCTTCTAAAGCCGGATTTGTACGTTTCAATACGGTAGATTACGACATGTCCTACAATCAGCTCACTGCGAGCAGCAGCTGGACAACCTTTTATAAAAGTTTGAATGCTGCGAATTTTGCCATCTCAGGAATTGGCAAACTTCCGGACGCAGCGGTAAGTCAGGCCGACAAAACTGTCCTTATTGCGGAAGGCAGATGCTTAAGGGCCTGGATCAATGCCAATTTACTATGGAATTATACACATTGGTGGGCCGATGACGCTGATATATATGGTTTGCTTTACCGTGATGAGGTTGTAAACCTTTCGAACATGCTAAAAGCACGTATTACGGTGGGTGAAAGCTATCAGAAAATCTATGACGATCTGGATTTCGCTATAGCAAACTTAGGTGATCTGACCACGCCACGTTATGTATCTAAGCAGTTTGCCAAAGCTTTAAAAGCCAAATTACTTTTATACAGAGGCGGATATCGCAATACTAAGGCTGATCTGGATGCTGCACTGGTTTTGGTTAATGATGTGCTGGCCAATCATCCTGCTACATTCAGTATGGAAGCGAACCTGGCAGACGTATATACCAACTCATGGGACTCCAAAGAAAATCTATTTGTAAAATACCTGGAAAACGATGGAACCAGAACTGCTAAGGGTGGTTATTATTATACTTATTACCTTTCTCAAATCGGTGGAAATACACTTCCATTGCCGGTTGGCGGCACACTGACTGCAGGTTTAGTTTACGGGCTTGACTGGTTTAGTAATGATCCACGCTGGCCGGTAGTGACCGGACCGGTAAGAGCTGCGGAAACCTGGGATAATGTGAATCGATTTACTTTCAAAAAAGTAGCCCGGCTGGGTAGTTATGCAGGCAAACTAGCCAATCCAATTGACGAAAAATACGCAGCCTATTATTTTAGATATCCCGAACTCTACCTGATGAAAGCAGAACTACTTGCAAGAACAGGTGCAACTCCGGCACAGGCTATTGCCCCTATCAATGAAATGCGCAGTAAGAGGACTACACCCGTATTAGCAGCATTAAATCCAGCAAATCAAATCGAACTGATGGATATGATATTCAAAGAAATATTTACAGAAACTTTCCTTGAAAATGGAAGCGAATTCTTTGCCGCAGTACGCTTTATGAAAGATGGAAAGCCTTGGATCGTAACCATCAAAAATGGTGTCGCTCTGCAGGAGAACAAAATGTGCAGGCCTATTCCTGATGCCGAAATCGTTAACAACACATTAATGGAACAAAATCCTGAGTTAAAATAGATTATAGCTATGAAACATAAACTGATCATCATGCTGGCTGTTATCTGCAGCATTGCGCTCTTCTCTTGCGAAAAAGAGAATAGAATACTGATTCCATATCCGGAAGATATTACTTTTGAAGACCAGACTTTAGGAACATTTACATTCAATATTCCCAATGCCCCATTTAAATCAGGGACTGAGAAAACAGGTATTGTAACCATGAATGTAAAAAATAATGGAGATGGTACTTTCTCGGGATTTGCAGTTTCCAATAAGAACTGGAGATCATTTCCGTGGAGCCTGAGTCCGGACTTCCCCCCAGCTGGCGGACTCACTCCTGCGAAAATCAAATCTGCAATAGATTCGTGTATTTTCAGTGTCTATACTACAACCACCAATCAAACCAATAATTTCCTGGTGGCATCTGTGAAAGATGAAGATGCTTCGTTTACCATAGATAAACCGACAGTGGTAGAACATGTATTGGTGGCCAATACCAGTTACAATTACCTTTTAGAAACCTATGGATCTATCTATTCCGGCACTCTAGATGCCAATACACAGGCTTATACTATAGGAGGAACCAAAGTAAAGAACATCAACATTGCCAATCCATCTACACTGATGTATGGAAGATTTACGTTGCCAGGTCCAGGCGGACAAAATGTAATCAGCTTAGCCGGAGATGAGGTTTTGGCCAGAAGATCGTCAGGCAATGCGACATTGGCAAAAGGGTTTGTTAAGCTTACTGTAAAAGGTTACAATGGAACTGCTGCAACAGGAAGTGTAGATTACTGGCTGGCCATCCGTCCGAATGTAGACCCTGCAAACCCTACGTTCAATTATGTAGCGGTAAACTGGTCTAAAGTAGACCTTACAGCATTAGGTGTAGTAAACAAGGTAGTATTTAGTCTTTCATCATCTTATAAAGATGGTGCGGGAAACATGCTGATCGCACCTTATTTCTGCCTGGACGGGATAAGACTTAGAAAATAAAGACATCATTATATAATAATAAAGACATGAAAAAGATTGCATTATTTTATTCATTGATCATCATGATCACCTACCAGGCTCAGAGCCAGACGAAGGGAAATTATACACTTAATGTTACAGTTCCGAAGTCCGCAGATGGCAGAAAGGTATACCTGAAGTCGGAAGAAGCTCCGGGAAAACCTCTGGACAGCACAACAGTCAAAAACGGTGCTTTCAGCTTCTCAGGTTCTGTACCCTATCCACAGTTTTTTACATTGGTATTTAACAAGCTGGAAAAGCAAAGATTTGCATCTACAATTCCGGTATTTGTGGAGAACAAAAAAATCAGTGTGTCATCTGGTCTCGACAGCAATGCGACAGAGCTTGAAGCTTTGTATACAGGTGGCTTTCCGTATGAAAAAATCAAAGTAACCGGCTCCCCTGCTCATGACCTGTTCATGAAATACTCTGCGGGTTATGAGCCTTTAAAAGCGATCAATAGTAAAGCATTTGATGCCTACATCGCTTACCTGAATCCGGGAAAAGATAAACAAAAAGGACCGATATCTGAAGGCATTAAACTGGTAGAAAACATCGATATCGCCAAAGCAAACCTGCTGACTTATGTGAAAAGCTTTATTAAGAACAACAACACAAGTCCGGTTGCACTTTATGTGGCAAAAAAGAATATCGGTTCGTTTAGTGCAAAGGAGATCGATGAGGCGTTGGCTTCTCTTTCTCCATCGTTAAAATCCTCAGTTGGGGGTCAGAGCCTGGTGGAGAAAGCAGCTATAATTAAAAAAACTGCTGTAGGATCTAAGTTCGTAGATTTTGCTTTCAATGATAAAGATGGCAAGCCAGTTAAACTTTCCGATCATGTTGGTAAAGGGAAGTATACATTACTTGAATTCTGGGCTTCCTGGTGTGGTCCTTGCAGGGCAGACATCCCACACTTAAAAGAGGCCTATGAACTTTATCACCCCGCAGGATTTGAAGTGATCAGCATCTCTATGGATGATGATAAGGATAAATGGCTTAAGGCGATCAATGAAGAAAACATGACCTGGCTCCAGGTATCAGACCTGAAGGCCTTTAAAGGTGATTTTTCTAAAATTTATAACTTCAATGGAATCCCTACCTGCGTATTGGTTGGCCCTGATGGTGAAATCATTACCCGCAACATGAGGGGACTTTGGATGGATAAAAAGCTGATTGACCTTTACGGAAATAAATTCGGAGCTAAATTCTAGCTCTTAAAAAAACAAAGAGGCTGTCCGAAAAGTGAAGTGAACCCCAAAGGTTCAATTTATTCTTTTCGGACAGCCTTTTTTAATTACCGGTTACTGTAGTGGTGGATTTAATCTCCATCGGAATAGTCATTCCACCCGGTAAATTCTCAGTTTCTTTAACGTGGGTATTTCCTTTCATATCCTGTTTAAATAATGCTTCTGAAACCCATCCAGTATTCTTATCAACTTTGATAGTCGAAATATATTTTCCGCTCATTTCTATTCGCATCGGTATTGAGTTCTGAATAATCTCCTTTCCATTTCCTGTAGGAGTCATATCTGCATTTCCACTGATCAGATATTGGGAAGCAGTTACGTCATCCAATTTATATGTAGAATTCAAAGCCAAGGACATCCCGCCTGTTTCCATATTGGTTTTGATATTCCAAGTCTCTCCTTTTGCTACCGCCTTGTCAGGGAAAATAGCAGATAACATTTCCATGTTACCTTTAAATGCTTTATCTCCATAAGACTGATTTATCTGCGATTTGATCTGTTCTTTTTGTTCCTGACTGATGTTGGGAAACCCGTTTAATATATTATCAAACAATATTTCAACGTTTTTCACTTCAAGGATCTTTCCTGTCTTCGTCATTTTCACCTGGAAGGGTTTGTTCCTCATTTTGGAAAGTATGGTTGACATGATATCTGTTGTATCTTTCTTTTCTGAATCAAAATTCATTCCCCCTCCTGGCATCTCCATTTTCATGGAAAGACTGGTATAACTTACATCCATATTGTAAACATCATTTTCAATGGATAACACATTGTACTTTACTTTGCCATTAACTGTCATATTGATATTCATTGCCTGTCCATTTACAGTCTGGTTGATAGACATCACGGCACTGGTAGTCTGCAAATAGTCCTTTCCTTTTACAAGATTAAAGGCTAATTTATGCGTTTGCGCATCCGCTGAGCAGCACAAAACAAATGCGAAAAGAAAACCTAGTAAGTTCTTCATAAGCGTTAATTGATTTTTTAAATAGATTGGTTGTTTAAATTGGTTCAAACTTACAGGAAACGCCAATCATATCAAAATATATCAATGGCGCATTTTTGACTTCAATTTCTACAGCGAAAGATTAAAATGTAAAATAAACATTACATTTAGTAGATTTTACTTGACATCAATGTCGTAAATACTTTACATTTGATCAAACAAAATTGACAACATGAAAAATAACCTTCTTCTTCCAAGCCGTTATAAGATAATAGGCTGGATTACCTTCCTTGTTTTTGCCACACTTGGCTACTTTACGCTGTACAATGAATTCCAGATCCCGGGTTTTGCGATCCATGCTTCGATTCAAACTGATAGTGAGTTCGGACAGCTATTTTCAGGAGGGCCATTAAACAACAATTTCACCAATGAGCTTGCCATCCTTGGGACAGTGGTTGGTCTGCTGATGGTCTGTCTTGCGCGCCACAAAAATGAGGATGAGTACATCGCACAACTTAGGTTAAAGGCATGGCAATGGTCGGTACTGATCAGCTATATATTATTCATCATCATTAATTTTGCTTTCTATGGTATGGCATATTACATGATCGTATTTTACAACTCCTACACGATATTAATTATTTTTATTATCAAGTTCCACTACAGCATGTACAGACTAAATAAGCAAACTGAAACTAATTAAAACCTCACGGACATGAAAAATACAATTAGAATCCAGCGTGCTATAAAAAATATTACTCAGGCAGAGCTGGCAGAGCTCATCGGTGTATCGAGGCAGACCATTAATACCATTGAATCCAGTAAATATGTTCCATCTACGGTACTTGCTTTAAAAATGGCAAGGGTATTCGGGATTTCTGTTGATCAGATATTCGAGCTGGAAGAAGGGGATTGAACCTGTATATAAATTAGTGATGCTATGTCATCACTAATTTATTCTACTTTATTTTAGAAGCCTTGACTATCCTGCGCTTGCTGATTACCGGAACAATTTCCTTACCGACGGTTAAGCCGGTTGCATCTACGTAGTTTAATTGTTGTGGTGATGGGCCTGCCCAATTGCTTTTTCGTCCTTCGATAGTTATAATACCGGATGAGGGGTTGATGGTTAAGGTCGTAAATAACGCATCCTGATAAGGGCAGGTGTATGCTATCCAGGGATAGGCTTTATGTATCTCTTCAGAATAGCTATCGTGTTTATATTTATCACCCATCCAAAAATAAGAAGCTGAATTGATGTGAACGTAATTGATGCCTTTAATAAAAAGCTGACAATCTATATGTGTATGTCCGTTTATAGCCAATAATATTTTATCAGAAGCAGCGCTCAACATTCCCTGAATTTCCGCAGCATTATCCACAGCAAGCGCTCCAGCTAATGGCTGATGGCTCACAATAACAATTGGCCTATTGATTTCGTTCAACTGCTTTTGCAACCAGGCCTTTTGCTCGTCATTGATATACGATGCATACCCTCCCTTACGCGTAGGGGAACCTTTGTCATTACCATCCAGAACGATAAAGCATACCCCATTTATCTCTTTGGTATAATATCTTGCCGGCATTTTCCAATAATCAAGGCACTGTTGCTTGGTGTGCCCGGAATCGGTATCATGATTTCCTATGACATGCAACGCGACCGGATGTGCATTATTGAATTGGTCTATCAGTGCTTTATTTTTATCATTAGGGTAAGCGAAATCCCCCATTTGCATAATAAAATCTGGACTGGCTTTTTTCATGTGGCTTAGAAATGCTTGTAACCTTTCAGAACCATTATGTATTACATCCTGATGCAAGTCAGTAATTAGTCCAGCTTTGACCTCCTTTGCATTCAACGGGAACATAGCTTTCACAGCGTTAGGCATTTGTAAAACAACGCCTGTAGCAAGTACTCCTGTTAAAAATTTTCTTCTGTTTATCGTATCCATGCTTGTATGTAAATAATCAAGAGGCTGTCTGAAAAGGGTCGGATGACGACCGTATCTTTTCAGACAGCCTCTTAGTAAAACAATAAATTAAGGTGCTACCGAAATATTGATCGTCCAGTCGCGCGTAGTTCCATCAGCTGAGAAAAGCCTGTATACAAATGGGCCTTTTGAAAAATCAGCAATTATACCTGCTGCCGGAGCACCGTTTACAGGCTCAATTTTCTTTGCATAGTGAGAAATCCTGATACCGATCTTCGTGAGATCTGTTGCTGGCGTTGTCTTCGCAACTATCATCGTTATCGTCGAGTTAGCTTTGTCTATGGTAGTAGTTGCGGTTACCCCTTTGGTTTCATATCCAGTTACCACTTCATTATATCCAAGTTGCTGTTTGATTTCATCGTATTTAAATAATACCGCAGCGATGACTGTTGCATTATCGCCCCACAAAGTATCATCCAATTCTACTCTTGGTTTCAGACAAGAAGAGAATGCCAACAGGAAGATTAATGACAGGCTATATAATATCTTTTTATGTTTCATAATTTTAAAGTTTAAAGAATACATGTAATTAATTCCATCCTGGATTTTGACTTAAGGTTGTTCCATATACCTGATAAAGCTTGATTTGTCCCAATGGAATCGCACTTAAATAATCTCTGTCTGGATTGATATAAAGTCCACGTCCACCTGGTTTGAAATCATTTTGTCTAAACCATGGATTCATTCTGCCACTAGGAAAGGCTGCAACAGTAGTACCGTTAACAAGGTTGAATTCATTTTTGGTATAACCATCCTTTCTAATCTGGCTGTACAAGGTCGCATCAGAACCATTATCCAGGGCAACCTGTGCAGGAGTGCGATTGAAATAATTAAGGAATTCTTGCAATACAGCACCTTTTGGCTGGTAACCGTTGATTACTTTTTCGTATACCGCCCATCTTTTAAGGTCATCCAGACGAAATCCTTCCAATGCAAATTCTACTGTTCTCTCTCTCCTGATTTCATTTAGAACAGCAGAAGCCGTCGGATCGAATCCAAGATCCTCTCTATAAGTACCTGCAGGTAAACTGCCCATATTTAATGGTACCATTCCTACGCGGCTTCTGATCACATTTACAGTTTTATCAATATCTGATTGTGAAATTGTACCCAATATTGCCTTAGCTTCTGCTAAAGAAAGCAGACTCTCTTCATATCTCATCAGGATATCATCAGTCTCCCCTTTTGTTGCCTCCTGTGCCAATACGGCACCTTTAAAGTTTCTATATCCTGTTGACGTAAACCCGATACTGGTATATGGGGCCTGCGAAGCAATGACTGGATACCTGAAGGGATCACCATCACCACCACGTCCTGCGAGTTGATTTAACGGACCTCTGTCTGGTGTCCATACCGTTTGTCTGAAACGCGGATCCAGGTTAGTACTGAGTTGATTTAGCGTAGTCGTGTAATTGGTAGCAGAGACTGTTTGCTGCGAACCATCTTTATTTAAATAGATATCTGTTAGGTGATCGGTAATAGAGGGACCTGAATCCAGAATTTTAAAAAAGAAGTTATGACTGAGTGCCAGTAGTGCAGCATCATATGCCTTGAAAAGAAACACACCGTCGACACTATTTGCAACCTTTTGCGCAAATAGCTGGTTGTATGCAATGGTTTTATCCCCACCCGCAGTAAAGATTTTCGTCCCTTGTCTGGTGATGATCTGCTGTACTGTGGGTTCTACCATTTCCAAAAATTCCACGCCATTTTTTCCGGTCATTGCATATGGACTACCTTTTTTGCTGTGATAGTA
This sequence comes from Pedobacter frigoris, assembly GCF_032678645.1. GTDB lineage: Bacteria > Bacteroidota > Bacteroidia > Sphingobacteriales > Sphingobacteriaceae > Pedobacter > Pedobacter frigoris_A. The sequence goes on along the minus strand of NZ_JAVTSP010000003.1, from coordinate 166,638 downwards.
TTCCCAGGTACCTTCATAAAGTGCTACTCTTGCTTTTAACGTCAGGGCAGCTTCCTTATTCAACCTGCCTGCCATTCCTCCAGGACCTTCACCTTTCCAGCTCAGCTTTGCAATTGCCAGGTCCAGATCGGCGAGGATTTGTTTGGTCACATCATACCTTGAATCTCTGGGTGCATATAATTTTTGAAGATCAACATCGGTAAGAAGTTCCGTAATGATCGGTACACCACCGAAGTTTTTCAGTAAGTTGAAATAATCCCATGCACGGAAGAAGTACCCTTCACCAATATAGTGATTGGCTGCATCTGTTTTTTCTGCATTTAGATTGGCGTAGTGAAGGAAATAGTTATCCGATCTGATGTTGCTGTAACCGCCGGACCAGGTACCGTTTGTTTCGCCCGCTACCGAGGCAACATCCCACCTGTACAAACTGCCCGTAACAGTAGTCTGTACGATCATCATATCTGTATTCGCATCCAGGGCCAGGTTACTGTTTCCTCCGGATGTAGTACCCGTACCACCCTGCGTATTATATTGAGGAGCCAGACGGCTATAGAATCCGTTGACATACGTCTGAAGGTCGGATGCAGTGTTAAAGAAATCCGTAGCGGCTACCGAATCCAGAGGAGTTCTGTCTAAAAAATTCTTTTTGCAAGCCGCAAGATTCATCACCAAAAAGAGGGCGAATATGATCCTGCATGGTTTACTAATGTAAGCTTTCATCTCGTTTATATTTATGTATAAAGTGATAGATTATTATAAGTTAATGTTTACCCCAAGAGAATAGTAACGCAAAGGCGGATAACCATTTACACCACTACTCAGCAGTTCCGGATCATATTTTATAAAAGATTTATTGTAAATAAATCCAAGATTTTCTCCGCTCAGGTAGATATTGGCTCTTTTGATCTTAACCTTGCTCAACAGATTCTGAGGCAAGTCATACCCTATGGTTACATTTCTAACCCTTAAGTTTGCCAGATTTAGCGAGTACTGATCAGTTGCTGTCGTTCTTCCTGTATTGAAAGCAGGGAAGAAAGCATCCTTGTTATCTGGACTCCAATAGCCCAGCTTAGTACTTTCTTCAAATGCTGGGGTATAGAAATAAGCCAGATCAGAACCTGCACGTGTACCCCATACCCACTCGGTACTGTTGTAGACACGCCAGTGCATCACACCTTCCAGAACAGCTGAGAATGAAAAATTATTCCAGGATACTGTAGGAAGTATTGAAAAGCTTCTCCTTGGGTAATTAAAACCATCTTTAATCAGGTCACCACGGCTATACCAATAGCCACCATTTCCTGAATTGATATAACCATCACCATTAATATCTTTATACTGGAGATATCCAGGATAGTTATAGGTTCCTGATAAAGTTCCTTTAGCAAGGTCAGCCGTATTTTGGGCAATTCCTGCTGAACCATACACAAAGTTTTGACCAAATTGCTCGCCTTTTGTCCATACACCGCTTACCTCACCTGTCTTATTTGCAAAATACTCGGTAACGTAACCAATGTAGTCGCTAAGGTTAAATTTCAATGAATATGCCAATGGTTTTTGAGCAACTCGTACCTGATCATTCCATCCGATAGAAAACTCATATCCGCGCGTTTCCGAAACTGAGTTGTTTAAGTTTGGCGCACCTGTACCCAGTACCTGAGGAAGCGGGTTAGGAGGCCCTACCTGATCCTTTACTGTACGCTGGTACCATTCGTAGCTGATGTTTAATCTTCTTTTCAGTGCAGAGATGTCCAATCCCAGGTTTAATACAGTTGGTTTTGCCCAGGTTTGTGTTGCGCTAACCAGACCGGGAGGCGTAGCCACATTTGTGTAAGCTCCGTTTAAAAGTGTATTTTTATTAAGCGACAAACCTAAAACAGGTAAGTAAGCATAGTATTGACTTGATCCTACGGAAGTTAAATCTCCCGATGTTGACCAGGATACACGAGGCTTAAAATCAGAAATCAGATCCTTCAATGGCCAGAAATTTTCTTTTGCAGCATTCCAGGCTGCCGATACTGAGGGAAATAGGCCCCAGCGTGCGTCTGGTGCAAAGCGTGAACTTGCATCTCTTCTTCCGGCAAACTTGACCATATATTTTTCCATATAATCATAAGTGATTACCCCATAGAATCCTAGCGTAGCCCATTCGTATAGTGCATCATTAGCTGCCGGGTTACCTGAAGCACCATTCAATGCTTCGATAACATCAGGAGCGAACAAATCAGTACGACTGCCTGTTAAACTCCTAAAAGCGTTTTCTTCTGATTGCGCTCCGAATTGAGCAAGGAAATTATGACCTTCTCCAAATGTCCGGTTATATTGTGCGCTCAGTTTTGCCATCTGAAATTCCTGCACACCATTGGTTTTCGATATACTGCTCACATTGGCCGATCGGTTATTCTGAATCTTGGTGCCATCTGGCAGCTCCGTATAAGCGATTTTAGTAGTGGTAGCATTTTCGGTATAGCTTTGTCTTCTGGAGTAGTCGGCATTGATTTGTAAATATTTAAAAGGTCTGATCGTCGCCCCACCATTAAGTACGATTTCATTCCTTGAGTTCCGGATCAATCCGCCTTCTCCTAAAATACCTGCAGCACCCAATATCCACGAATATGCGTTGCCAGAAGGCACCTTTAACGGAGTAGCAAAATACTGCATCATATTACCGAAGATGTTTGCGTAATTGGCTACAGTACCTCCGGCACCTGAAAAGTTTGGCCCTTGATTTCCAAATCTTACGTAATTGACATCAGTCCTCAGATCTAACCAATCAGTAGCCTTGTAGTCTAATTTGGTCTGAAAATTATATCGTTTGTTATAATTCAGATCTCCTTTTAACATGCCTTTCGTATTGTTGTATCCGAAGCTGGAGAAATAACGCATTTTTTCAGTGCCCCCGCTAAAGTTCAGGTTATGTTGCTGACTGATATCATAATTATTAAAATACTCATCATAAAGCTTAGTCGTGGCAAATGACTGCTCACGGGTCCAACCCTTAAAACCTGCATTACCACTCGGAAACTGTCCGTTTTCAATGTACAACTGCGCCAAATCTCCGAATTGAGTTCTCAGCTCATCAAATGCAGGATTACTCCAGTCTTTTTTCAGCCATGCCTCCATTCTTGCTATTGTGATCGCATCTACCCCATCAGTACCCGCTCCATTTGGTTGCCCATTTTTTGAAGCGATATTAATATAGCGTGCCCAGTCTGGCGAATTTGGCTGTGTAGGCGCAAGTACCAGTTGACCAATTTTTGTGTTTAAAGAATAGTTTACTGATGCTTTGCCCTCTTTACCGCTTTTAGTAGTAATGAGCAATACACCATAAGGTGCTCTTGAACCATAGATCACAGATGCAGCACCATCTTTTAACAAGGAAACGCTTTCTACATCATTGGGATTAACATCCTGAAGAGGTCTTTCCACACCGTCCACCAATATTAATGGCGCGGCGCTGCTGTTGATTGCTGTAAACCCACGAATGTTGATTGATGGATTAGTCTCAGGAGCACCACTTGACATCCTGATGTTCAGTCCTGGTGCAAGTCCGATCAATCCATCTGTTACAGTACGGATAGGTCTGTCTGCCAACTTCTCCCCACTAATCGTTTCCACAGCATCCGTCAGACTTGCTTTTCGAACTTTACCGTAAGCCGTTACCACTACTTCGTCCATAGCGATATCACCTTCACTTAGAGAAACATTTATAGTAGTTTCTCCTGTGTAACTTACCTCTTTAGTCGCATAGCCGATATAAGTAAATATCAACACATCTCCTTTTATGGCTGTGACCTGATATTTCCCTTCACCATCGGTTATTGCACCTCCGGTTTTGTTTTTGATCTTTACACTAACACCAGCTACCGGCAGCCCTTTTTCATCGGTTACCCTTCCTGTTACTCTGTCATAGGTGACAAATACTGAGTTAATCAGTGATTCCTGACGTTGTTGTAATACTACGGTTTGGTCTACGATGGAGAATGTAAGTGACTTACCTTTAAGCACCTGTAAAAGTGCTTGCTCCAGAGTTACACCTTTCACGGAAATGGTTACCCTTCCCGCTGGCTTTACCAAACGGTTGTCATAAAAAAAGTTGTAACCACTTTGTTTTTCAATTGATTTAATTACTGATGATAACGAAGCATTCGTTTCATTTAGATTTATCCGCTGCGAAAAAACTTTAGCAGATAAATGTAAACAGCCTATGGTTAATAAGAAAATGGTCAGTTTCATAACCCTGATAGTTTGTTTCCATGGCAAATGTCCCACAGCGGGAATTTTACCACATTGGTTTATTTTCATACTTTTGTACAGTTAAGGTTAAAAGGTTAAATTTCTGTCAACAAGATTTTTAGGTTAGCCCTGACATTTATTCAGACCCCGACGCCCATCGGGGTCTGTTTTTATCATATGGGTTTGCCTGCCGGCAAACAAGGGGAATAACCTGCGGAGTTTTAAGTAGTTATTTTTCCATAATTTCAGTTCTTTTGAGGTTATATATTTGATTATTTCACAATTAATGTCCTGCCTTTTAATTCAAACTTGATGTCACTGAGTTCCAGTATTTTCAACACCTTAACCAGGCTGTAATTCCTGTTGATTTCCCCAACAAATTCATGTTCCTTTCCCTTATTTTCAAAAACTACATCTACATCGTACCATCTGGACAGCTGACTCATCACATTTTGAAGATCAGAGTTGTTGAACATAAAATATCCGTTCTTCCAGGCCACCGCCGATTCAATATCTGCATCACTCACATCAAAAGCCCCCCTGGAGTTAGCCACTCCCTGCTGACCGGGCTCAAGCAAAGCGGTAGACTGACCACTGCTTAGCTTCACAGAACCTTCAAGTAGTGTTGTTTTTACGCCACCAGCATCAGTATATGCCATTACATTAAAATGCGTTCCCAATACTGCGACTTTAGTCCCATTAGCAATAACATTGAAAGGCATTTTCTTATTCTTACTAATCTCAAAATAGCCCTCCCCTGTAAGTTCCACATTACGCTCAGTCCCCGTAAATTCAGCAGGAAATCTTAGAGATGATGCGGCATTGAGCCAAACCTTTGAACCATCTGACAACAAGATTTGATATTGCCCACCTCTCGGCGTCGCAATAACGTTGTATTCGGATTCAGTGCCCACACCCGATTTTCCACTCGCTTTATATACGAGCTGTCCATCGGCCGTCTTTGTGACTGCGATACCCGATTGGGTCAGCAGATTTCCATTAGCAGCATCAGTAAGAGATATCTTTTTACCATTAGCTAAAGTCAGTATCGCTTTATTTCCTCCCGCCGGAACATCTTTTACAGCACTTAAAGAGGTACTGGATTCAACAGGTAATGTCTGCTTTCTTAAATTAAAAAAGTAAATGGCTATGGCAACGGTAATTACAGCAACTGCCGCAGCTGCATATTTTGCGAAGTAAAATACATTGATCTTCTTCACGGGTGCAGCAATAGCTTTTGATATGTGCTCATGCATAAGTCTTCCGATCTCCTGCTGCTCCCCCATTTCGTCGCAATTCCAATTGTTATCCGTTTGAAAATGTTTGTAAAATTGGTTGTAGGCCGATACCTCTTCCAAAGTAGCAGTACCTGATTCAACTTTCTCTAACAGTTCAAGAAATGATTCCTTAGTCATATAACAGTATCCCTATTTATAAGTAAGGCGCTTAACAAAGGGCTATCCCCCAAAAGAAATGTAAATATTTTTTAAAGCAAGGATATCCAGCAGCTCATATGACTGAGCGAGCTCCTGATGCGTTTTAAAGCAATTGTAATCTGATTTTCAACGGTCTTTTCAGAAAGCCCCAGTTTTTCCGCAATCTCTCTGTTACTGAGGTGTTCATTTCTGCTCAGTTTAAAAATCTCTTTGCATTTTTCCGGCAATTGACCTGTAATGCGTTCGATTATGTGCTGAAGTTCCTTTACTTCCAGATTTTCTTCAATGGTATAAGTCTCTGGCAGAGTCTCTATTTTTGCGAAGAAATTTTCTTTGACCTTTCCTTTACGGATATAGCCGATGAGCTTATATTTGGCAGCGGCAAACAAATAGCCCTTTACAGAACTGACAATATTAACAGAGCTACGATGTTCCCAAAACCAAATGAAAACCTCCTGACATACGTCCATGCTAGTTTCCCTATCCCTGCAAACATTAAATGTACTTTGGTAAAGTTTAGGCCAATGTCTGTCATAAATTTCATCAAACGCAGTCCGATCGCTCAACTGGAGCAAATCCAAAAGCTGCTGATCTGAATGTGATTTATAAACTGACATGTTTAGAATTGTATTGCAAATTACATATTTTAATGCAAAATCTTATGCCTTTTGGAGTTCCATTTCGTTATCCCCCGATCTGAACCTCAAGTGGAAAGGCATTCGACAATTAGGCGCAAAGTAAGCATGGCTAAATAAACTTTTAGTTATGGCATCGTTAAGCTTTCCCAACACCTGATTTAATAAATCTCAGTAGACTGTTCTGCTAACGGCTTGCCTTCGGTCTGCGTTCGTCTCTATAAAACCCCTGCGCAACCCTTACACAGGGGTCACTCAAGCGTTGGTAGGGCCACAACCGTTTCAATAGTTGCGTAGGGGTTGTGTTTCTGTTTCGTTTATATTGTAGTGTTACGACCAGATAACGAAAACATCACAAATGCAGTTCATTAACATGTAAAATGATCTTTTCCGAAATCAGGGAAAATATCTGAGAAGAAAAAGGATAAAGACTTTTTTTGGTAATTCTATGTCGATTACTTCTATAAATTGTCCCAAACTGAATTTATGCCATTGGTCGCACGCATCATTTCATTTTCTGCGAATAAAGAGGAGAATGGAAAATGGATAAAGGAACATGAACAACAATTGAAAGACTTTTCAAAATGGATGACTACTGAATCCCTTCAGCGCTCTTGAGATCAGGTGGGACGGAACGCCCAAATTATTGACAAAACTCTGACTGTTAAAATATGTTAAGGCCTAGTAAGTTTCGTGTCTAATACTAATTTTGTGCCCGAATATGCGAGGCGTCATTGTATTTGTTTTATTTCTTTCTTTCCAGCTCCTAAAAGGAAATGACACGGCCTGTGCTGGAGTTCATCAAAACAGCAATAAATATTCGCCGGCACAACAAATTAAGAAACAGCAGCCTGCGAGGCTGGGCAGTGAGAATCCAGGTTTTCCAGTAGTTAAGAACACTAATCTTAGTGAACAAAAGGAAGAATTTGTAACCCTGGAAGATGAAAATGACGACCTTGTTTTTAGCAGAAAATATGTGCTGGCAGCCAAGTTCTTCATTACACTTGCCTACGCATCTGTTTTAGTTTATTTCTATCAGCAATTTAAAAATCGCTTGCCATTCTGCAAGCATTTATCCTATACCTCTTCGTACAAGTATATCCTGCAACGGGTTCTTAGACTGTGATCAGACGCTAATCATTAGCGTCATTTCGAACAATGAGAAATCTCTCTCTTTATTCGAGATGACGACCGCTTTAAGATATATCCTTTAATTACTATTCAAAGGAATTTCTTACTCAAGGGAATCTTTGATTCCATTTCATACCATTTAATAACATTTTTTAATATCATGAAGAGAATTGTAATGCTCGCTGGTTTGTGCGCCGTATTGTGCCACAGCAGTTGTACATCGAAAAAAGAAGAAAAAGAAGAGGCAGGAAGCTTCACGGTGACCAGCCCAATGGTATTGGACACCTCCATCACCAAAGATTACGTATCCCAGATCAAATCAGTGCGAAATATAGAGATCCGGGCACTGGAAAAAGGCTTTCTTCAAAACATCTATGTAGACGAAGGCCAGACCGTAAAGGCCGGACAGCTTCTTTTCCGTATTGTACCAAAAATGTACGAAGCAGAAATGCAAAAATCAGCAGCTGAAGTCAGAGCTTCAGAGATAGAATTGCAAAATACCAGATTACTTGCAGACAAAAACGTAGTCTCAAAAAACGAGCTGGCTATGGCAAATGCAAAACTCGATCAAGCTAAAGCAGAGTTGTCACTGGCAAAATTTCACTTGTCGGCTACAGAGATCAGAGCCCCATTTGACGGAACTATAGACCGGATCCCCAAAAAGCTAGGCAGTCTGATCGACGAGGGAGAACTACTGACCAGCCTGTCAGACAATGGCCAGATGTTCGCCTATTTCAATGTATCAGAACCAGAATACCTGGACTATAAAACCAACGTGAGCGGTCGTGGGAGCAACAAGGTAAACCTCCTGCTGGCCAACAACCAGTTGTTTCAATCCAAAGGTGACGTAGAAACCATAGAAAGTGAGTTTGACAGTGAAACCGGCAATATAGCCTTCCGGGCAAAGTTTCCAAATCCTGATCAACTACTTAAAAATGGAGAAACCGGTAAAGTGCGGATGTCTGTACCACTAAAAAATGCAATGATTATCCCTCAAAAAGCAACCTATGAAATCCAGGATAAAATATATGCATTTGTGATCGGGAAGGACAACGTTGTCCACTCCAGAGAGATCACGATAGGCAGCAAAATCCCGGACCTATATATCGTTTCGAGCGGTATTTCCGAACATGATAAAATCCTGCTCGAAGGCGTTCAAAAAGTAAAAGATGATGACAAGATTGAATACAAATTTGTAGCACCAAAAGAGGTGATTTCCCAACTGCAGCTAAAAGCAGAATAAGTGTTACCATCCTTAAAGCAGAAAAACAATGTTTAATAAATTTATACACAGGCCCGTCCTGTCGATTGTAATCTCCCTGATTATCACTTTTCTGGGATTGCTGGCCATCATGCAGCTGCCAGTCACCCAATTTCCGTCCATTTCTCCTCCAAAAGTGAACATCACCGCGGAATATCCCGGAGCAAATGGCGAGTTGATGACCAAATCCGTCCTCATTCCACTGGAAAGGGCAATCAATGGAGTACCAGGAATGAAATACATGGCTTCCGATGCCGGTAATGACGGGGAAGCTACCATACAAGTCATCTTTAACTTAGGTACGGACCCGAATCAGGCATCGGTCAACATCCAAAACCGTGTGGCCTCAGTCGTTAATAAACTACCGCCTCTTGTGGTACGTGAAGGTGTCAAGATCACCAGGGAAGAATCCAATATGCTGATGTACATCAACCTCTTCAGTAAAGACCCTAAGATGGATCAGAAATTCCTCTTCAATTTCGCAGACATTAATGTGTTGTCTGAGTTGAAACGTGTAGATGGAGTTGGTGTTGCAGATATTCTGGGTAACCGGGAATATGCCATGCGCATCTGGTTAAAGCCCGACCGGATGCTGGCTTACAAAATTTCCGCAGATGAAGTTCTGGAATCGCTCAATCAGCAAAGTCTTGAGGCCTCACCCGGCAAAACAGGCGAAAGCTCCGGAAAGCGCTCTCAGGCATTTGAATACGTACTCAAATATCCAGGTCGGTATACCACCAAGGAAGGCTATGAAAACATTGTCGTAAAATCAAGTCCAAACGGTGAAATTCTTCGCCTGAAAGACGTTGCTGATGTAGAATTTGGCAGCTCCATGTACGACCTGTACTCTAATCTGAACGGCAAACCATCTGCAGCAATCACTGTGAAGCAGTCCTACGGAAGTAACGCCAGCCAGGTAATTAAGGACATCAAAACCAAAATGGAAGAGATCAAAAAAAGTTCGTTTCCAAAAGGAATGGATTATGAGATCAGCTATGACGTTTCCAAATTCCTGGATGCCTCCATCGAAAAAGTAATCCATACGCTGGTAGAAGCCTTTATTCTTGTGGGACTGGTTGTATTCCTCTTTTTGGGTGACTGGCGTTCTACACTGATCCCCGCCATTGCCGTACCCGTGTCCCTGATTGGAACATTTATGTTCATGCAATATTTTGGCATTACACTCAACCTCATCACGCTCTTTGCACTCGTTCTTGCCATCGGTATTGTGGTAGATAATGCCATTGTAGTCATTGAGGCCGTGCATGCCAAAATGGAAGAAAAGAACCTGGCTCCGCTTGAAGCAACAGAAGAAGCGATGCACGAGATCAGCGGTGCCATCATCGCCATTACCTTTGTAATGGCTGCCGTATTTATCCCTGTAGCTTTCATGTCCGGGCCCGTAGGCATTTTCTACAGGCAGTTCTCCATTACCATGGCCACTTCAATTGTGCTTTCAGGTATTGTAGCGCTGACACTCACTCCCGCACTTTGCGCCATGATGCTCAAAAACAACCATGGAAAAGCCAAAAAGAAAACCTGGCTAAACAGGTTGCTCGACGGGTTTAACAACTGGTTCAACAACCTGACAGGCAGATACCAGAGTCTGCTAAAACTTATTGTCAACAGAAGATCAATTACCTTCATTATGCTCCTCGCATTTTGTGCAGGTATCGGATTACTGAACAGTACGCTGCCTTCAGGATTTATACCAAATGAAGATCAGGGTATGTTTTACGCAGTCATCCAAACTCCTCCGGGCTCATCGCTCGAACGGACAAATCAGGTAGCCGAAAAACTGCAAAAGATCGCTGAAGGCGTCGAAGGCGTACAATCCGTGTCCTCACTGGCAGGTTACGAAGTACTTACCGAAGGAACAGGAGCCAATACCGGAACCTGTCTCATCAACCTGAAAAGTTGGGAAGACCGGAAACACTCCGTACAGGAAGTGATTACTGAACTCGAAGAAAAATCAAAAGACATCACAGGTGCCACCATCGAGTTTTTCCAGCCACCGGCTGTGCCGGGATATGGAGCTGCAGGAGGTTTCGAGTTGCGATTACTGGACAAAGCTGGTTCGGGTGATTATAAAAAAATGGAGACAGTAAGCAAGGACTTTGTAAAAGAACTGAGCAAGCGCCCCGAACTGTCGTCTGTATTTACTTTTTACAGTGCCAGCTTTCCCCAATACATGCTGAGAATTGACAACGACATTGCGCAGCAAAAAGGGGTCACTATAGAAAACGCCATGAACACCCTGTCTACCCTGGTCGGCAGTAATTATGAAACCAGTTTTATTAAGTTCGACCGCCAGTACAAAGTGATGGTACAGGCATCCCCGCAATACCGGGCACTACCTGAAGACATCCTGAAATTATACGTAAAAAACAATCGAGATGAAATGGTGCCGTTTTCTGCATTCATGAGAATAGAAAAAGTATATGGGCTTTCAGAGATCACCAGGCATAATATGTACAATGCAGCCGAAATCAGCGGTGCCGCAGCACCGGGACATAGCAGTGGATCAGCGATACAGGCTGTTGCAGAAGTAGCCAAGAACACACTGCCACGCGGATTTGGCATAGACTGGGCGGGTATTTCAGCAGATGAAGTGGCTCGTGGCAATCAGGCCATTTACATCTTCCTGATCTGTTTGGGGTTTGTTTACCTGATCCTGGCTGCTCAGTATGAGAGCTTCCTCCTTCCTTTTCCTGTGATCTTATCCCTGCCTGCGGGTATCTTCGGCGCGTTCTTGCTGCTGAAGCTTTGCGGACTTGAGAACAATATCTACGCACAGGTGGCTATGGTGATGCTCATCGGATTGCTGGGCAAAAATGCCGTACTGATCGTAGAGTTTGCTGTTCAGCGGCACCGTGCAGGAGACTCCGTACTTCAAGCGGCCATAGAAGGTTCTGCAGTACGTTTCAGACCAATCCTGATGACTTCCTTTGCCTTTATCGCAGGGTTAATACCCTTAGTATTTGCATCAGGGCCAGGCGCAACTGGTAACCGTACTATCGGGTCCGCAGCAGCCGGGGGTATGCTCATCGGTACCGTATTCGGTGTAGTGATCATCCCGGGACTCTACTACATATTCGGCAAAATAGCAGAGAAAAAAATCCTCGTTAAAAATGAAGAAGAAAATCCATTAACAGAAGAAATCGATCACAATGTATAAATTCAAGATAAATCGATATGTCATCCCGCTGGGTCTTTGCCTGGCGGTAACAGGCTGCAAGATTCCTCAGATCATTCCTGTGGCTCAAAATAAAGCAGTACCCGGATCTTACGGTTTCGGTACAGCCACCCTAAACAGTTCAGCAGTTGAATGGCACAGCTTCTTTACAGACAAAAACCTGGTCAATTTGATCGACACAGCCTTAAAGAACAACCAGGAACTGCAAATCACATTACAGGAACTCGAAATCGCAAAAAACGAGGTTCAAATCAAAAAGGGAGCATTATTGCCTACGGTTGGAATAAGAGCCGGCGCAGGATTGGAAAAAGTGGGACGCTATACCAGTCAGGGCGCTGGTGATGCTTCTACAGAAATAGCACCAGGCAAAGAAACCCCCGACCCTCTGGGTGATTTTACCATAGGTGCCTACGCCAACTGGGAAGTCGACATCTGGAAAAAATTGCGGACTGCGAAGAAAGCAGCGTTGACGAGGTACCTTTCGACCGTTGAGGGTAAAAACTTCCTGCTCACCAACCTGATTGCAGAAGTCGCCAACTCTTACTACGAATTACAGGCACTCGACAACCAGCTGGCCATCGTCAAAGAAAACATAGGTCTGCAAAAAAGCGCGATGGATATTGTCAAGGTTCAGAAGGAAGCTGCCAGAACTACAGAACTCGCTGTACAGAAATTTCAGGCAGAAGTCTTCAAATCACAAAGTCTGGAATTTGAGCTCATGCAGAAGATAAGGGAAACTGAAAACAGGATCAACCTGCTTCTGGGACGTTATCCTCAGGAAATAATCAGGGACAAAACCGGTTTCCTAAGCCTGAGCCCTGTGATTGTCCACACTGGTATACCCTCACAATTGCTCGCTAACCGTCCGGACGTTAAACAAGCGGAACTCGATCTTGCCGCGGCAAAACTGGATGTAAAAGTTGCCCGTGCAGAATTCTATCCTTCGTTTGACATTTCTGCAGGACTGGGTTTCCAGGCTTTCAAGCCCTCTTATTTGTTCAGAACCCCCGAATCACTATTGTATTCAATTGCAGGAGATCTTGCGGCACCGCTGATCAACAGAAATGCGATCAAAGCGGAGTTTAAAAGTGCGAATGCAAGGCAGCTGCAAGCCATGTACAATTATGAACGCACGATTCTCAACGCTTATCTTGAGGTGTCAACAGGTCTTTCCAGTATCAGCAATCTGGAAAAAAACTATGACCTGAAAACCAAACAGGTGGATGCACTCAATAAATCGATCGAGGCATCAAATGATCTTTTCAGGTCGGCAAGAGCAGACTACTTTGAGGTTTTGATGACCCAGCGCGATGCACTTGAAGCCAAGCTGGAACTGATAGAAACCAAAAAAGACCAGCTGACTGCGGTAACGCATGTATACCGTGATTTAGGCGGGGGTTGGAAGTAACAATCTGCCACCAGTCTACCATCTGCCTATTACCTGGCGTATGGTAGACTGGTACTATTCTGTAAATCATTTAGTCTCCAGAATATTACACAGAGGCCATTTAGATCACGTTTTATTACACTATTTTTAGGCTGATAACACAAAAAGAAATTATGAAAAAAAACTTTTACTTACTACTCTTATTTACCGCATGGTTAGGACATGCAACAGCACAGACTGCCAGCGAATTAAAACAAGCATATCAAGAGCTGAATGTATTTGAAGACCCTCTGGCCACTCAATTGAAAAAAGGCTTAAAGAAGGCTGATCTTAAAAAGATAAATGACGAGAAAATCAGGACTGTTGCAGAACAAATCTATGCCGGTCAATATGATAAAAATTACAGACTAGCCACTTATAACGCTGTTTTATCCCCTACTACTTTAGGCGAACAACTATCTATAGGTGATGGGTACAGCAAGTATGAAAACATTACCGGCATTTACCTCCCTATAGGAAAACATATTGTTCTGGTAGATGGCATACAACCTGGAAAAGACATAAAGCTGATGGTCCCCAATTGGGATAGAAGAGCGCCTGAAGGAACAGATCCGACAAAAGATCCTAAGGGATGGGGGATTATAAAGCAGGATTTTGCGCTTCGGAATGGAGTAAATATTATTGATGTAAAAGAGTTTGGCGGATTGGCTTACATAGGATATTATTCTGAAAAGCCAGAGGAAGAAAAACCTATAGATGTACATTTTATAGGAGCGGCTGTAAATGGATATTTTGACATTGCTAAAAACAACGACAAAGACTGGAATAACCTGGTTGATCATGCGGTCTATCCTATTGTGGATGCCATCGGAAAACACATTCAGATCGCTTATCCGGTGGAGGCCATCAAAAAGTATGCATATGGTAAGGGCGTAGAATTGATTAGCAACTACGATTCTCTAGTATATCGTCAGCACCGTATTTTAGGTCTGATCAAATACAATAAAGTACCTAAAAACCGGATACTGGCCAGGGTAAATTATAACTATTACATGTTTAGAGATGGCGATGGCGTAGCTTATATGGGCGCTAAAGAAGGATATGCCATGGGAATGGTTGTGAATCCTGCAAGTGTAATTAAAGGAGATCCATGCTGGGGCTTTAGTCATGAGGTAGGCCACGTTCATCAAACAAGACCCTACCTGAGCTGGGGCGGCTTAGGTGAAGTAAGTAATAACATCTTCTCTTTATATGTAACTACATCTTTTGGCAACCGAAGCAGACTTTCAGAGCAAAAGGGTTATGCAAAGGCGCGTGAAAGCATTTATGGCAAAGGCAAGAGCTATTTACAGGACCCTGATGTATTCAGCAGGTTGGTTCCATTCTGGCAATTGCAACTGTATTTCACAGGCAAAGGCAATAATCCTGGATTCTATCCTGATCTTTTTGAAGCATTCCGTAAGCAGGCTGCTGCCGCCAATGCAAACAGAGGAGGTGCAAGAAGAGGAGGTCCTCGTCGTGGTGACTTCGGCTTGAATGCACAAAACCCGGCGGTACACCAGCTTAATTTTGTAAAAACCGTATGTGAAATCGGAAAGGTTGACCTTACTTCATTCTTTGAAAACTATGGTTTCTTTTATGTAGGCGAATTTAAATATGATGACTACGGAAATTATACTTATACCATGACACAGGAAATGGTGAATGAGTGTAAAGCGGCGATTAGTAAAATGAATCTCCCTAAACCTGTAGTAGATCTTTCTACTTTAGAGGATTAAAGGGATTTTTAGATAAATAAATTAAAAAGCCCTTCAGAAATGAAGGGCTTTTTATTTCAGATTCAAGTTCAAGTGATCACTTTGCTAGCTCAAAATGCTAGGCTGCAAATTGCAGATTTTTAAAGGGAGAAAATATTAGGAGGTTTAGCCTTATATTTAAACCTTAACTCATGAAAATAACACTCACGCTCTTATTACTCTCTTTGCTAGTAAATTTCAGTAAAGCCCAGCAGAAAAATGCTATGGTCGATCAGTATGGATCGCCTTTGAGCTATTATGTTAGTTCTCTACAGTCGAAAATAAACGTTTCTCTTAAGACTGACAAGTATA
The DNA here is from genome assembly GCF_032678645.1 of Pedobacter frigoris. Lineage (GTDB taxonomy): Bacteria > Bacteroidota > Bacteroidia > Sphingobacteriales > Sphingobacteriaceae > Pedobacter > Pedobacter frigoris_A. The sequence continues at coordinate 151,245 of NZ_JAVTSP010000003.1, read as the reverse complement.
CTAAATCAATAATTCCCTTTAATCCAATACCCCATGATTCATTGGGAACCATGGTTTATCTGGAGAAAGCTACAACAGTTAATGTAACAACTCAGGTAAAAAAAGATAGTCTAAGCTACTATCGCTATTCTATTTTTGAAAACGATACGACGGTCGTTCAGTCTAATGCGAAACTCAGCAAAGTCGATTTTGTATGGCCGGACCGCAGCGACTACCCTGGATATCTGACCATGAACTTTGGAATTTCCAATATTCAAAATAAGAAAATCACTATAAAAATCTACCGCTTGCCTGAAGAAAATAAGGTAACTACACTGATCATTTACAATAAGGAGATCAAACCAGTCAAGTTTACAAACGTAAGCCTATGGTATGTACTGCGTGTCAATAAGCGGCTTCGATCGCACGGATACGACCCGTTATACATAAATGAGTATGGTACTATAGACATAAAAAATGGTGTCAAGTTCGTAGTAAATTCAAAGACCCGAGCGATTAACCTCATCAAGAAAAAAACAGATTTGGATTTTGTTTACCATGTTATCTTAAAAAACAAATCAAAAGGCAAAGAAAACATTGTCTATTTTTCCAACGAGTGGAGCTATAATGGTCCCGGAGGTGATCTTCGTAATTCTATTCCTGCAAGCCATTTCAATGTACCGGGAGATTATGAATTGATTGTCGCCCCTATGCTTGGTAGAGCTGACGGCATGACCGCTATTGATGTAGATCCGGTAAAATATACATTTACTGTTTTACCCCCGCCGGTAACTTTCAGCACTGCACAAGTAGCGACAGGTTTTATGATCTTAGTTCTTATCCTATCTCTGGTTTTTTATATCATCCGGAAAAACAACAAGAAAAAACTCCTGATTGCCAATCGTCAGGCTGAACTTGCCAAATCAGAATTAAGCAGTGTACGGTCACAACTAAACCCGCACTTTGTATTCAATGCCCTTGCAGGAATACAAAATCTCATGAATCAAAATGAAGTAGAAAAAGCCAATGGTTACCTGAGTAAGTTTGCGCGGCTGACCAGGAACATCCTGGACGGGAAACAGCTTATTGCGCTGAAAGACGAACATAAGCTATTAGAGGATTACCTGGCTATGGAACGATTGCGTTTTAATTTCAACTATGAGATCAGGACCAACCTTGAACCCGACACACTGGAAGTGATGATCCCTACGATGCTATTACAGCCTTTTTTAGAAAATGCTGTTAAACATAGTATGGCGATATTGGGCGAGAAAGGAACATTGCTGGTTGAATTCAAGTCTGTGGATAAAGACCTGATCTTATCCATTAAAGATAACGGTAAAGGATTTGACACGCAAAAGGTTCATGAAGGTTTAGGACTATCACTTTGCAAAAAAAGAATAGATTTACTGAACCAGGTTTACAACGAATGCCCCATCACGATGGACTTAAGCTCCAGGCCTGATGGCACGACTGTAATTATAAAATTGAACAACTGGTTGTAGCTATGAAGACATTGATAATTGATGATGAACAATCGAATATAGACAACCTCAGTACTCTTGTAAAAAAGTATTGTCCCCGGTTAGCTTTGGTCGGTTCTGCGAACAACGTAGAAATGGCTATACAACAGATCGAATTACATCAGCCCGACTTACTCCTTTTGGATATACAGATGGGCGCACAAACAGGTTTCGACCTCCTGCGTTTGCTCCCCAATAAAGACTTTGAAGTCATCTTCATTACAGCATATGATGAATATGGAATAGATGCCATTAAGTTTGCTGCCGTCGACTATTTACTGAAGCCTGTTGATATATCAGAACTCGTTTTGGCCATCAACAAAGCCGAAGATAAAATCGCAACAAAACAAACTGCACAGCAGTTGAATTTCTTATTGAACCATTTAAAAAGCGCAGGAGCAGAACCTACTAAAATTGCTTTGCCTCAACTGCATGAAATCAGGTATGTATCAGTTGCCGATATCATCCGTTGCGAAGCCGACAACTCCTACACGCTTTTCTATCTTTCCAATGCTGAAAAAATATTGGTTTCCAGATCTCTGAAAGAATATTCAGAGATCCTAACCCCTATTGGCTTTTTAAGAACGCACCAAAGCCACCTGGTGAACAGGCTCTTTATTAAAAGCTGGATCAAAGAAGACGGCGGTATGCTGCTATTGAATAATGGAGATAAGATATCAGTCTCCAAACCAAATAAGGCAACGGTACAGCTGGCATTAAATAATCACCTATAATCAGAGACAGTAGCGGTGCCTATTATGATTGATGACCAAAGCTCGGCTTAGAATTTCGGAGGTACAAAACCCTTCTTTTCGAAATCTGTGGGTAATATCCAGCCTGCGGGAATGTTTTCGCCATTCATGAACCGGTCGTAATAATTTAAAACCGGCTGTTGAGCGTAGGGATATTTATCGAAAATACTTCCATTTCCCAGCATTCTTGGATCCTGCTGCTGTTTCAACTCTCGTTCCATCTGCGTGCGCAAAGCATTTTTAATTTTAAGATATTTAGGTAGTTGAGCCAGGTTATTTATGCAATAAGGATCATTTGTAAGGTCATATAAAAGTTCGGCTGGATGCTTACCAAAAGACAAACCCCATATATTTGGAAATAACCCGGCACGGTTTGCATTTAGAATAGACGTTTTTGTAGGGCTCCCATCGGTGTCCATATATCCCGTTTCTGGATCGCCGCAAGGCCAGCGGTCGGGCTCATAATTGCGGGCATAAAAGAAATTACCCTTAACAATTGCCCTGACAGGATAGCCTTCGTCATGAGGACGTCCGACATCCGTTCGTTCTCTCCCCAGCAGCACATGATCGTTTGATCTGGAGGCTTTATCAGATGATTTAGCCTTGATAAGTTGTAGCAGGGATTTTCCTTGAACGGGCTCCATCTTAGCAGAAGCATTTGTCAATCCAGCTATTTCTAAAAAAGTTGGAGTGAAATCAATGAAGCTTACTAAATCGTTTACTTTACGCCCCGGATTGGCGATATGACCTTTCCACATGATCGCCAGCGGCAGATGATTGTCATATGCGTACACGTGGCCTTTTACTCTTGGAAATGGCATACCGTTATCTGAGGTAACAACGATTATTGTGTTTTCCAGTTCGCCATTTTTCTCTAAAACATCCAACATTTTCTGGAGGTTGCGGTCGAAATATTCCAGCTCAAAAGCATAGTCCAGCATATCATTCCTTGTGCTGTCGTTGTCAATCCAGAAAGGCGGCACCTTATTGATATCTGAGATTTTCTTCCTGCCTTTTTCTGTTCCTGAGCCATATTCATAATCTCTGTGCGGCTCCCATGAGCCAAACCAAAAAGCAAATGGTTTTTCATTATTTCTTTCTTTGAGAAAAGCCTCAAAGTTGCCGGGATAGTTGGTAACCCCCATTTGCTTAGTTGGTGGAGTTAGTTTAACATCCTTGTATTCCTTACCTGTCAACTGTCTGCGCTGACCCTGAACGGCACCAGGATTACCGGGAGTCCAGCCTTTTCCGGTAAACCCGACATCGTATCCATTTTTACCAAGGGCTTCCATAAAAGTGGTAAACTTAGCAGGAAAATAAGAATTGTGATTTGCCGCAGCTTCCAGTTGCCAGGGATTTCGTCCGGTAAGTATGCAGGCTCTGGAAGGAGAGCATTTAGCATTGGGTGTGTAGGCATTCATAAACAGTAATCCCTGCTGGGCAATTTTATCAAAAGTCGGTGTTTTTACCCAAGCCGTATGATTAAACCCGTATGCACTGATGTGTTCAAGAGAAGCATCATCTGCAATGCAAAAAAGGATATTTGGCTTTTTGGTCTGGGTGTACTGAGCAAAGACTGAAAATGTACAGATCAAAAGAACGAGCGATAAAAAAGTAAATATTAGTATCGGGCTTTTTCTTATTTCAAGATGCGCAGGAAACCTATTCATATCTTAGCTTTTGTTTAGATGTATTTGAAAGACATAAATATCGTTATTTGCAAAAAGTAGAGGTAAACATAAATTACCTTTATGTACGGATTTTTTATCTCAGTGACAATTTCCATGACATCACTAGTCATCAAAATATGCATCAGCCAAAAGCAGAACAATTTAATCAGTTAATAAATGTTAAATGACAATAGCAAATTTGGTGGCGTCATTTTAATTTATTTATTTCAAGAAACGAACTCATATGACAAAGAACATTTTGATCGCATTACTATTAACTATAGCACTGGGCTGTAAAAAAAATAAATTTAGCGATGACGACACTAACTTTTATAAGTGGAAAAGAGATTTGTATAGGGCGCCAGTGCAAAAGGATGAACCTGCACTGTTTTACTCGAGAGATGGGAAGATTGCAGCAAACCTGAGCGGGATCTTTGTAAGCTCCGACTTTGTTATTTTAACTGAGTATCGTAAAGATAAACAACAAGACAGTATCTATAAAGCCAGTGGCAAAATGCAAGTTTATAAGTACGAAAAACTGGAAAGAGCCGGTGATTAACTTAATTTTTGTAGATTTAAATTAAAACATATTCAACAAAAAAGCCTTTCAGAATTAACTGAAAGGCTTTTAAGTGTGGAGAATAGCGGAGTCGAACCGCTGACCTCTTGCCTGCCAGGCAAGCGCTCTAGCCAGCTGAGCTAATCCCCCGTTTTGGCTATAGGATGGCAAAAGTAACTAATTTTATAAGCCCTGCAAATTAAATGTGTAAATAGTGCGTATCAAGCTTATTTAGTTATTCAATGAACAGCTTTAATAACCCGGATCACCAAATAAGATTACTCTACCTTCTTCCACATGCTTTTCTTTTCCTGTATCCAATAAAGTACTTTATGTAGGTCAGCTGTAGTACTAAATTCGATAGTTGTCCTTATTCTCTCTACATCTGGCAACAAAAATTTGCTCTGCGAAATGGGCACTAGCAGCATATTTTTACCTGTCCCATTTGAAAGGTCTGCATATAATTTCCCATCTCCCAACCGGATAGTGATTATAGCCTTTTCTTTTACCGCTGAGGTTAAGCTATCATTCTTAAAAATACGGTCAACTTTATAGGTACCTATGTAACTTTCAAGTGTTTCTTGACTTAACTGAACCTGTTTTTTAAGGGGTTCACTAAGTGCAATGGCAACTATCTGGCGAAACAAGCGAAACCTGTTATCGCTGAAATCTGTTTTATCCTCTCCGGATTTAACATTTGTCAATATAGCAACATATAAATCGTCATCTGGAAAGTATTTTTCAAGCCCGATAAAACCACTCACCTGTCCCTCATGATGAATGCAGTTTTTTCCGAGCATTTGATCAACAAACCAGCCGTATCCATAATTGCTCCGTGTTCCGTTTTTTAGCTGATAGGGCTTAAATGCCATATTAAGACTTTGCTTATTGATGATCTTTCCATCAAGCAATGCATTGTTCCAGTTACAAAGGTCAGAAACTGTTGACAGCAGATCTCCGCATCCATAAGCCATGGAAATACTCTGATATTCACAATTTTGATAAAAACCATTATCTCTTGTATAACCTTTTACCCGTTTTGGGAGAATCAGTTTTTCATTTGCAAAATATGTATGGTGCAATCCTGCCGGGACGAGTAAATGTTCTTGAATATACTGATGGAAAGACTGTCCGCTAACTTTTTCGATAATAAAGGCCAGCAGCACATATCCTGAATTTGAGTACGCATATTTTGCACCCGGTTGAAACTCCAGCGGCTGGCCCTTAAAATGATCAATCAGCATCTGTGGACTAAATTCAGATCTCTCAATATAGGGGGTTGGATGCTCGATAGCCGTGAACTCTCTAATACCGGAGGTATGAGTCAATAAATGTTCAATGGTAATTGTATGTCCTTTTGAAGGAAATTCCTTCACATATTTCTGCAAACTATCCTGTAAAGAAATTTTACCCTGTTCTGCCAGTTTTAAAATTCCAACCGCAGTAAATTGCTTGGTGATCGACCCGATCTTAAACACCATATCTGATTGTAAAGGCACATCCAGCTCCATATCTGCACTGCCATAGGTATGTTCATAAATAATCTTTTTGTTTTTTGCTATCAGGACAGCAATACCCGGTTCTCCTGGCTTAAAGTTCTCTGATAAAAGATTGTCCAAGGATTTTTCAAGGGATTGGAATTGTTCCTGACCAAATGCTTCAATAAATATGAATAGCAAAAGAATAAAGATAGTGGTTGATCTGATCTGCATAAATTTTGACTTTAATAAACTGGTGCCAAATTTCGATCAAAATGAATGAAAGAAGTATTCTAATAGTTATCAGATCCGGATTTGATAACCCTATTTAACTGCCATCTATAGGGAAGAATCAAGCGCTTTATCTTTAAAAGCAGAAGGGGATTCACCTGTGTATTGTTTAAACAAACGCTGGAAAGTAGCTTGAGAACTAAATCCGCATTCAAAGGCCACGCCGGCCAATGTTAAACGCTTTGCATCTGGCTGAAGTATCTTTCTCTTGAATTCGTTGATCCTGTACTGGTTGATAAATACGGAAAAACTTATATTCAGGTACTGGTTAAGGATTTCTGAAATAATCTTCTGTGGGACATTGGTATGAGTTGATAGCATTTTTAGGTCCAGGTCGGGATTAAGAAAGATCTTATCTTTCTCCATCGCTTCCCGTAACAGCAATACAATCTGTTCAATGGCAGGATCAAGATCCGTTACTGGCCCAATTTGCTTTTCTTTTTTTACCATTCGATATTGGAATGATGTGAGATAGCCCTTTAGACCCAGCCAATAAATCATTACAGCGAGTGGAATGTAAATGGGATACCAACCAAAATACGCGAGCATTTGATCAGCTAATCCGGGTATATAATAGGGAATGAGGTAGATTAACCAAATGATTTGAAAAATTAAAAAAGCAACCACAACCTGCCAAAGCCATTTTATGCGTATTGTATACAACGGATTGTTTATTTTCTTTCTTTGAGCAGAAATAAAATTGAAAGAGAAAAGGGTATAAACGCTAATCGATATCCACCTTGGGATATCTGCATAAAAATTAAAGGCATCTATAACCCTCCCCCACGGACCAGGATTATTTTGTATAACATTAAATAATACTCCTAATACAAATATGATGGCTGTGATTGGAGACACCAGGTCTATAATTGCAAAAGTAAAAGGAATCTTGTCTTTTTTTTGCCACCTAAAATCATCATTAAGCGTAGACTTTACATATAAAAAAATAAGTGGACCGATTGGCATCACTATGTTAAATGGAATTAGATTTGAAAGTAGCCTCAAAGTGGCTGATCCAAACCAATCGTGTTGCCATCCGTAGAGGTTAAATCCTGCCAGTGCGATTAGAAAGATCAATACAGACAAGATTTTATTGGGCAATTTATTCGTTTTAGAAAAAAACAACAAACCGGATACTATAAATCCCTGAACCGAGCCCAATAAAACTAAAACACTTAAAATTTCTTTTAAAAGGGACATCAAAAATTTCAGTTAAATAAAACAAACTTTTAAAGATAATATTATAGATCGAAATCCGTTGACAGCATTGTGCGTGTATATTTCAACGAAAGTGGTTCTTCCCCACTTTCGTTGAAATATACTTTTTATCTAATAATCTTCATCCAGTTAATGTTAATCTGAGAAGTAGAAAAAGTATCAAAAATTTAGAACAATAAATAGACTATCTTTAACAGCTTACAGCAAAAATAAATTATGGATTATGAAGAGTATTACAATTCACTTCTTGGTGAATTGACAAGGGCGACAGCAGTGTTAAAGGAATATAGTGACTTAGAAGATTTTTTTGCCAACTCTTCCAGGAATAAAGTGACTTACGAAGCTTATGTTTTAAGCTCAATGCCAATAGGTATTTCAGATATTGTTTACATCATCACATCTGGAAACATCTCGTTAAAATTTGACACAGTATTACACAACACACTTAAGAACAATAACCGACTTGCATTTACGAAAGGTGTGCTTAATTTGTTCAAAAATGAAAAGGGGAAAATACTGGACATCTTTAAATCGCTGGTAGAAATTTCAAATGAAATGCAACTGAGAGATCTTTTAGGTGACATTGGCGACTCCCTCAACAAAAATGAATATAGGTTAACAAGACTTAAAGAGCTAATGAGAAAATAAAAAAAGGCTACCAATCGGTAGCCTTCTCTCTTTATTGATTTATTTGTTGTGTTGTATTAGCGACGTGTTACTCCTGGAACAGTTACTGTAACTTCATAAGTTCCTGGTACAAAAATCCTGAACGGGAACCTGATATTACAAGTGTACTGCCCATCCGGTAAAGTAGGGTCATCAAAGTGAACAAACTGTGTTGGGATACGGTAGTAGTAATTGAAACCATTACCCAATGAAGCCAATGGGAAAGGAACAGTACCATAAACGAATTCCATTCTGTCTGCAAAATTAGCTGCGCTTAAACTGTAAATATCCAGAGTTTGTAAGAAACCCGGAGCATTACCTGCATTTGGCCTGCGTGCTAATTCTCCATTAGCTGCATTAAACGCAACACCATTTTTATCAAGAACTCGAACAACAATTTTATCCGGAGTATCACTGAGTTTTTTTACACTAATTACCGTAGGAACCAACTCTTTAATAGTGGTTTCAGCACCAACTTTAAAAGCTTGTTGTCTTCCAGTACCTGGTATTTCAAACGGCGCTGCCGGATTTAAATTAAATCTACCAATTTTTGGATAAACTTTACTCCCTGCTGAATTAGATACTTCCAGATCAAATTCATATTCTCCCAAAGGAATATTTAAAGTAGCGAAGTTAGCTTCCAGCTGACCACTGAATTCGTTGATAGAAATTGGCAGTACTAACGAATCTTTGCGTTTGGCATTGATTTTTTCTAATGTGTTATCAACCTTTGGATCGTATAATCCCGTCCAAACCTTAATGGTATACTTCTTACTAAAGATATCATCAACAACTTTGCCGGTAGCGCGGTCATATACGTGAAGTAGCTTTACTTTTATAGGCATAGCCGATCCATCTAGAGTTAGTGCAGTGCTGACTTTTACAATTCCTTGAGGAACCAGAATTGGAATTTCCTCATAACGGATATTTGGACTCAAAAAGCCATCTGGCACCTTTTTACATGCTATGGTAATTGCAGATACAAGAATCACCAGAGCAAATGCTTTTATAATTAATTTTTTCATTTCTAATACTTTTTATACGTAAACAAATATTAAATACTCCGTTATCTTGCAAAAAACAACCTATGGTTATTGCTCAGTACATGAACTATTCCAGTCGTCGATTCCACTCCCGACGTTTGCACCAAAGTACGTGCACCATCCGTCGCAGGAATTTCTGAAGCCACGAATGGTTCAGCTAAAGGTTTATACAGATAGGTATAATACATGATACGAGGAAAAATTGAACTGTTTGAATTATAACCTAATTTAGGATCATCAGTTGGTTCATAAGATACCACTGCTTTCGCATTGGTTTTTTGAGTACTGTAAATTTTCCCATTTTCAGTCGATTGATCAAAGCTAACAACAGATGGCAACATATATACGTTAAGTGAATCTGCAAAACGTGGCAGTTCATACTTAATGATTGAATCTACTGTCCATCTTTTATTCGGATCCACTCTTTGAACTAATAAGCTCCTATAGTCGCAATATGCTCTGATAGAATAATCAGTTGGCGCAAAGAATGTCATGCTTTGTTTGTTGATTTGATCTTTAATCCCAGCTTTATCTACCAGTAATATTAGGGTATCAAAAAGCCCCCTATTGTTACTCTTAAGAAAATCGTAGGTTGACATGTTCACTTTTGTATTGTGAATTGTTCCTCCTACAAAGTAATCGTTCTTTTTACAGGCTGAGAAAAACAGTCCTGCGATGACAAGAACAAATAACATGTTATATATTTTTTTCATTGTATTCAATTTAATGTTCTCAACCAATTAATTATTATTCCACCACTCATTCTGAGTAAGCAACTCATCTTGTTTAAGCAAGGTTCTCATATCTAACGGCCAGAAGTAACCTTTCTTAGCGATTCGTTCAGGTGTATATATTGGAAAATATCTCGGAAGCTGTTCCATCCTGATGAAATCAAACTGATTACTACCTTCACCTATAAATTCACGGAGTCTTTCATCTGCAATTGCATTAAGGCTAATCAATCCTTTAACTTCAGTTGATCCTGCGCGAGCCGTGATAACATTGAGATCCTGCAATGCTCCAGTTTGATTACCGTTTTTAACACGCGCCTCAGCTCTAAGCAAATAAGTATCAGCTAAGCGTATCAACACTAAATTATTACTAACAACATATGTATTTTTATTATTAGGATCATAATAATCTACACCTGTATACTTAGAAAGCATATAAAGACCGTTCCCTGCTGGTTCGATCACCATATCTCTTCTTGCATCAGGAGGGATATTTGTACCTAGTAATCCAAAAATTCCGAGTGAAGTTTGACTTAAAGCCCAACCGGAAGCTGGAAAATTCCTATTAGTAATATAATCATTATTAAGAAAAGCATTGAAAAAACCACTGGTAGCCTCATTGCTCACAGCATCAAATTTCATACTGAGTTCGAGTATACTTTCCTTAGAATTTCCTTCCCATATATTTCTGTAATCTGCAAGATCTTCTAAAGAAACCGGGCTATTATTAATAACGCTATCACAATACTTTTCAGAATTAACATAGTCTTTTTTCCAAGCATAAACCTGTGCAAGAAGTGCTAAAGCTGAAACTTTATTTGCATGAGTTTTATTTGCATCATTGTCTAGCAGTGCTGAAGCAGACTGTAAATCAGCCAGACAGTAGTTCATAGTTTCACTTTCCGGACTTCTTGGTAGAGGAGCAACATTTGTCGGATCTTTAACAGTCTCTTTCGTTAAAATTACATCTCCCCATACCCTTTGCATGTAAAAATACACATAAGCTCTCAGGAATTTAGCTTCACCTAACAGACGTTTCTTCTGAGCAGCTCCTCCAGTATATTTTGAATCTGGAATGTTTGGCGCATTTTCAATGATAAGATGGCATTGATTAACAATGGCATAAAATCGACTCCAGTTTTTTAATGAACCCTCTAGATAGGGTACATAATTAAAGTTGAAATTCCTAGCCTGTAACATATCCATATAGTTCCAGTAGTCACTGCCTGGTTGGAAATTATTAGCCGCAAGATCACCAAATATAAAGTAACTTCTGTCTACTCTAAATGCATCACGCAACATAGAATAGGCTCCAGTAAGTGCTTTATTTACGTTCCTTCCGTCGACCCAGAATACCTCATCATAGGTGGCATTTTCGGGTGCCATGTTTATTTGTTTTTTACATGAGGGTAAAATACTGGTTAGTACAAAAGCTACTAACCCAAGTATCCATGTTTGTTTTATAATTTTTTTCATCACTTTCTCTAATTAAAAGATTCAACCTAAAACGTTACTTCTAATCCTAATGTTACTTTCTTAGGCAATGGATATGATCCGCCGGAATACTCACCCTGAGGAGAAACCAACTCCGCATCAGGTACACTTGACGACTGGAATGTGGCTATATTGTCCATAATTCCGTAAACTCTAACCCCTTTAACACCAAACTTATTTACCCATCTTGGCTCAAGCTGGTAACCAATTGTAATGGTTTTGATCTTGAAGTAATCTCCCTTTTCATTCCACATGGTGCTGAAAGGTAAAAATTGATAAAAATTAGCTGAATAAGGACTTAACGACGGGAAATCCGCACTATAGTTTGGATCCATAGCTTTTGTTGGTGTCCAGTAATTTACCTGGCTTAAATCAGGCAATCTGCTGTTAGCGAAATTTTCAATACCTCCAAAATTAAATACGCCTGCATATTGATTAGCCATGAACGTATTAATGATATCACGTTTGAAAGTAAACGTACCTAAAATACCTAATGAGAATCTTTTCCAGGTAAACTCATTGTATAAACCACCTGTAAAACGCGGATTTGGATCCCCTGTAGGCACTAAATCACCATCCTGAGCTCCTTTATCTTCATCACTCCACACATCAAAATCACCATTCACATCTTTCCAATTAGGATAACCAGCAAAAACCTGATTATTTCCTTTAAAATAAGTCAATGCTTTACCCGTAATAGGATTTACAGGTATTTGTCCTGCTCTATTATAAACACCTTGGTACAGCATCTGCGACCAACCGTAGATTGGTCCGCCTACTGTAAACAATAGGTTCTGGTTATAGTCCCTTGAACTCATCGAGAAACTACGATTGCCATAAGGCAAGGCAGCAATCCTATTTTTATTGTAACTGATATTCAAGTTAGTCGTCCATTTCAAAGGACTCTCATTTCCTAAGTTTCTTGTTTGAATAGAAAGATCCATACCCTCATTCAAAATCTTCATAGGTACGTTATATGACAACTTTGTGTACCCTGTAAAGAATGGAAAATCAAACTGGAATATCGGATTCTTGGTTTCTTTACGATAAACATCGGCTGTGATATTCAAACGGTTACCAAATAAAGCAATATCAGCACCAATATTAGTTTGGCTGGATTTGTTCCATGTTAAGGTTGGTAAAGTAAGTGGTTTTGTAAAGGACGGCATGGCAACTGGTTCTCCATCGTAAGTTGTCCGAGGAGTATCCCACACATTAAATGGCGCATAAAAATCGCTTGGTTGCGTACCAGATAAACCGAAACTTCCCCTGATTTTCAAATTGGAAAGCCATTTCACATCTTTTAAGAAAGATTCATCTGAAGCAATCCATCCTAATGATACGGCTGGAAATGATCCCCACTTAGTGTCCTTACCGAACCTAGACGATGCATCTGTACGATAGGAGGCATTGAAAAGGTAACGTCCAAGATAGTCATAAGAAAACTGGCCTGTGAATGAAAGCATCGCTGATTTTCTAAGATCGGAAGATCCGAAGATATCTTGTTGAGAAACACCTTGAACTACATGAATATCATCTGTTGGAATATTTGTACCGTAGGCATACGTACGTTTTACGTTATTGTAGTCATACGATTGGATACCTACTAATGCAAAATTATGTTTGCCATCAGCAAATGATTTATTATAGGTCAATATATTCGCGAGATAATAGGAGTTGTTAATGTTGTGATCACTTTCTGCAAATGACACCCCATTAGCATCTAATTCTCTGGGTTGGAAACGGTCGCGGTTATCTAATATTGCACTAGCTGATGCCTGAAGTGAATATTTAAACCCTTTAAGGATATCGATATCTGTTTGTGAATATAAGCTGATCTGATCGGTCTGGTTATCATCTCTTAACTTATCATACTGACCATAATAAAAATCATAATCCGCATCGGACAGCTTTATAAACGAAGCAGGCATAGAGCTTGCACTGATTGGCACAATCTGATTAATCCCTCTTCCCAAACCTCTTTTCCTATTCATCCTGGCGGCAGAAACAATTAAGTTTGTTTTAGCAATTGATGATAATTTAAAGTCAAAATTACCACGTAAAGAATAACGGCTAAAACCAGTATTTCTTACAATACCATCTTCATCATAATAGTTTAAAGATAGTCTGTAATTCATAATGTCTGTACCCGCTGAGATATTCACATCATAGTTACTTACTTGTCCGGATTTATAAAACAGATCCTGCCAATCGGTAGCATTATTATAACTTGGATTTAAACTGTCTGTCAGGATTTGAGGAATGTTTGCCAATTGGTTAAAAGTACCGTATTCTTGTAGCAAGCCCATTTTTTGACGACGCTCTTCTGCTCCGGCAACTGTACGCTGTAATTCAGGGCGCTGAGTTAAACCTGTATAATACGACAAACGTACAACTGGTTTGCCATCTAACCCTTTTTTTGTTTTGATAACGATAACACCATTTGCACCACGTGATCCCCAAACTGCAGTAGCTGCAGCATCTTTTTGAATCACAATGCTTTCAATATCGTTTACATTGATACCTGCAATCGCATTACTTCCTGTGGCATTGGAACCTGCAAGATCCGCAATTGACAACGGTATACCGTCTATAATATATAGTGGAGAACTCATGGTATTGGCCAGATCGATCTCACTGTTAATGTCTGTAGAAATAGTTGTATTACCCCTCACTGTAAAAGTATTCCTTGCTCCTGGCTCTCCAGTAAAGCTTTGAATATTTACACCTGCAACCCTTCCTTGTAATAGAGACTCAAAACTTGGCGCTGGTAAGTTTTCAATTTGCTTTCCGCTGATTACCTGTACAGCACTGGTAGTTTTACGAACTGACTGTGTTTGGTAACCAATGATCACAGCTTCTTTCAGGTTATTCTGAGTAGGCTGCAATTTAACACTAAAATTTTTCTGAGTGCCAACTTTAATCGTCTGTGCATCATAACCTATATAAGAAATAAGTATAGATGATTCTGTGCTGGCCACAGTGATTGAAAAATCACCGTTAGCTTGTGTCTGGACTACGTTGCCCGAAACGCCAACTTCCCTTACGGATGCCCCGGGTAAAGGCTGTCCAGTCTCATCAACTACCTTTCCGGTAATGACAACTGCGGCAAACTCAGCCGTTGTTTTAAAGCTGCTAAGAATAAGTTTTCTCTTTTCTTGTACAATGATGGTCTTGGTATCCAGTGAATACTCAAAAGGTTGGTTTGCAAAGCACAATTTTAGTGTTTGTTCCAGTGTAGCATCTGTAACATTTATGTTAACAGGCTTTGCTTTTTTGATATCGGTAGAATTAAATATAAGGTCGTAACCTGTTTGCCTTGTGATTGATTTTAATACTCTCTCCAGAGAAATATTCTTTTCAGACAAGGTGACCTTGTTTTGTGCTGAGGTTGACGCACTTACTTGTAAGATGGTCAACATAATTAATACTGCTGAAAGTTTCATGGTCAGTAAAATTTTCTTCTTCATATAGGAGGCCCTACACGAATTAAAATCGTATATTTTCATACATTTGAAAAGTTTGGGTCAATGAAAATGAAAACAGATTCCACGCCGTTTCATATTCATGTTTGGTTGATAGTTTTGTTTACTGCAATATATTAAAACCAATAATCCACACTTCAGAACCGGTGGCGCAGCAAACGCTGCCGGTTTTTTTAGTAAGATTATGCTAAGTAAATGTTATGGCATAGCTATAATCCTCCTTCCCTGAACTTCAAAGTTTATTTTTCTTGTTAGTTGTAATACCCTTAATACTTCATAAAGGTTCTTGGATCTGGATATTTTTCCGCCCAATTTAATGTCGCGAAGTTTTTCATCGCAGACAAATTCCACATCATACCATCTCGCAAGTTTTTTCAATAAAATGCCTGCATCTTCGTCTTCAAATATAAAGTCTCCATTCTTCCAGGCCACGACAGTCTCAACATCTACAGCTTTGACTTCAAAATTATTTCCTTTTAGTACCGCTTGCTCACCTGGCTTGATAAAGTTGCCCTTGTCGTTATTTAGCAATCCCACCTTCACACTACCTTCTAAAAGCGTAGTCAGCACCTCTTTTTCATCACTATAAGCATTTACATTAAAATGGGTTCCAAAGACCTCGATTTGTTGCTTATCGGTAATTACTCTAAATGGTTTGCTTTTGTCTTTTGCAATTTCAAAATAAGCTTGTCCTGACAGCTCTACCTTACGCTCTTTAGCTATAAATTTAGTTGGATACTTTAGTGAAGATGCTGCATCAAGCCAAACCTCACTGCCGTCCGGTAATGTAATTTGATATTTCCCGCCTTTAGGTGTTTCTATTGTGTTGTATGATATTCCTGTTTTTTTTGTTTTAGCAGTTTCTATAACGGTGTAATGTAAATGACCATCTGCCGCTTTAACAATTTTGATACCGGACTGATTAGCAATCTGTCCATTCTCTTTATCATCAAGACTAATCTTTGTTCCATCAGCTAGTATCAATATGGCCTTGTCTGTACCCGGAATGATCTGTTTAGCTTTAGAGATATTATTAAGATTATCTTTAGGCTTCTGATGTTTTCCGCTATTAAAAGTAAAATATAACATCGCCGAAAGGGTGAATACAATTAAAGCAGCCACTGCTAACTTTGACCACAAGATAATTCTTTTAGATCCACCAGCCGACTTTTCAAGGGCACTCCATATTTCCAATATATCCGCTTCAGCTTCAGCCTCAGAAAGCGTTTTGACTGTCGTAGCCCTGTATTTTAAATACCAGCTTTCTACCAAAGCTTTTTCTGCCTCAGTGCATTCCCCTGATTCGTATTTCTTTAATAAATGTTTCACTTCTACCGATTGCATGTTTCTTGATCCCGCTAATTATATACTAGACAGGTGAAGCAGTCCCTGGGCCCAGATGAAATTGAAAATATTTTAAAAAAAATTAAGAATAATTAATTGTAGAACAGAAAAATGAGAAAAAACAAGGACCCTAATTTTACTCTTAAAATTTTTAAAGCATTATTAACCTGATTTTTGACCGTTTTTTCTGAAAGATCAAGCTTCTGAGCAATTTCTCTGTGGGACAGATTTGCCTTACGGCTCAATTCAAAAACCTCACGCATTTTGTCAGGTAAATTTGAAATTTCCTTTTCAATCAAATTTGCGAGTTCGCGTTCGCGAACAAGGTGGTCTGTAATTGACTCTTCTTTTCCAGCAAATTCCTGAAGGGATACAACATAATCTGAAGCAACTTTTTTATGAGATATTGCATTCAATACACGATTCCGGATTGCAGAATATAAATAACCTGAAAGTGTAGTGCTGATAAAAATATCGGCCCGTTTAGACCACAATACAGCAAAAAGTTCCTGAACTGCATCCTTAGCTTCTTCTCTATCATGCAACTTCGAAAAAGCATGTCTGTACAATACACCCGTATACCTTTTGTAGATTTCAGTATAGGCCATTCTATCCCCCACCTTCAATAAAGAAGTAAGTTCCCAGTCTGAAAATGTATTATAATCTGACATCTTAAGTATTCCCTTATACGAATGTAACGTTTATTTCATATAGATTTCACAATGTAGTATAATTTTTAGCTCATAAAATACCTCCTTTACAACTGAACTTCAGTTACAAAGGAGGTATATAAAACAAGTATTATCTAAATAATCGGTTCAGACTAATAAATGCGGTCTTTCTTTATAGACTTTCCATAAAAATTCTCCAAAAATTGTATTCGCCCATGCGAACCAGGATCTGGTAAAATCTTTCGGACTGTCTTTATGAAATGACTCATGCATAAATCCAGTACCGGCATGACAACCCTGCAAGGTTTGCAAACATTGTTTGATTTCTGCATCACTACTGCTGGTGAGTCCACGCATCACCACAGCAATCGGCCATATTCTGTCAATGCCTGTATGTGGACTCCCAATTCCTCTTCCTGCTTTGCCTTCAAAGAAGAAAGGATTTTCTAAAGAAAGGATCAGCTTACGGGTATTTATGTATACCGGGTCGTTTGGTTTTACTGCGCCCAAATAAGGTAAAGCCAATAAACTTGGTACATTGGCATCATCCATAATGTTGAAACTTCCGTATCCATTAACTTCAAATGCATATACTTTTCCAAACTGAGGATGGGTTACAATCGCATATTTTTGCAAAGCATTTTCTACCTCTACGGCCAAGGCACGGCATTCTGCTACTAATGCTGCATCTTTATGAACAGCCTGAAGTATTTCTGCAGCCTGTTTCAGACTGACTACTGCAAAAAAGTTTGATGGCACAAGAAAGTTATATATTGTTGCATCATCACTTGGACGGAAGGAAGAACAGATCAAGCCAACAGGTTTTACAGGATACCCGTAACCGCTTAAAGGAACACCGTCTGTCGCCCATGAGGTCTTACGCTGAAAATGATAAGGCCCCGGGCCATTTTTCCTTTGCTGTTCTTTAAATGTTTTTACAATTAATGCTATTGCATCTCTCCATTGTGCATCGAAAGGTGTTTTATCACCAGTAATTTTCCAGTATTGATAACTTAAACGAATAGGATAACATAATGAATCTATCTCCCATTTACGTTCATGTATACCAGGCTTCATATCTGTAATGTCTGTTTTCCACTCGCCTTCTTTTGTTTCATCACCATAAAATGCATTAGCATAGGGATCTTTGTGTATACACTTTACCTGATGATTGATTACACCTGCAATCAGATCATGTAGCTGCTTATCGCCTTTTACGAGAGGTAGATATGGGGTTACCTGTGCTGTACTGTCGCGCAGCCACATTGCGTCTATATCACCTGTGATTACATATGTATCGGGTTTACCATTTTTTTCTGTATAGGTTACAGTGGTATCGAGCGTGTTCGGAAAACAATTTTCAAACAACCATCCAAGTTCCTTATTTTTAACATTTTTCTGGAATTCGGCAATGGCACTTTCTACAGCTTTGCTTTGAAAATGTCTTTTTGAGGCTGGTACCCTCACCACAGGAAAATCGGGTGCTGCGGCGGCAAAAGATAGTTTATTAGCCATCAATCCTGCAGCTAAAAGTCCTGTGTTTTGTAAAAAGATTCGTCTCTTCATAATGCTATTTGGTTAAAGAAAAAGGTCTGTCTTCAATACCAGTACCTCTTTGTAAATTAGGTTTATTGCTCATTTCAAATTTTAAAACACCACCATTAACGATATCGCTATGAGTGATAAAATTCTTTGTATACAGCTTACCATTTAAGGTTGCTGTACTAATGTAGTAGTTTTCTCTGCTATTGTTGGGTGCCTCTATGATAAACTTTTTGTTGTTTTCCAGCGAAATGGTAATCTTGTTAAACATTGGACTGCCGATCACATATTGGTCAGTTCCCGGACAAACACTATAAAACCCCAATGCGCTCAACACGTACCAAGATGAAGTTTGTCCCTGATCTTCATCGCCTGGATAACCGTTCTCTGTAGCATCGTACAGTTTATACATTACCTCTCTGGCACGATATTGAGATTTCCAGGGCTGACCTGCATAATTATATAAGTAAATCATATGTTGAATGGGTTGATTCCCATGTGCATACTGTCCCATATTTGCCACCACCATTTCTGTCATTTCATGTATAAGTCCTCCATATGTACCAACTTTCACTTTGTTGGGAACGGAAAATACAGAATCCAGTTTAGCAGTAAAGTTTTGCTCTCCCTGCATCAATTCTATCAGACCCTTGGGATCTTGGAATACGGACCATTGATAGTGCCAGGCATTTCCCTCTGTAAAAGGCCCGCCCCATTCTATAGGGTCAAAATTTGGAACCCAACTACCATCTTTCTGCCTCCCCCGCATAAAACGACTTGAGCTATCGTACACATTTTTGTAATTGTACATTTGCTTACCAAAAACATCTTCATAGAAACCGTTATTGGTCATTTTAGCCAGGTTATATCCACAAAAATCATCATAGGCATATTCCAGGGTTTTGGCTGTCGCCTCCCTATATTCGGGATAAGGTACATATCCCAACTGATAATACTCTTTCCAACCATGCCTTCCATTTGCGGGTCCCCATGGTCCTTTATTTGTTGCTTCATGCAGATATGCTTTTAATGCCTCTTGTGGATCAAAGGTTCTGATGCCCTTAACCCAGGCATCTGCGAACAAGGAAATGGCGTGATTACCAATCATACTTCCACCTTCACCAGGAAAAGACCAGGAAGGCAGCCAGCCGCATTGTTCATAGGCTGCCAATAGAGCTTGCATGTAACGGCCATGCATTGTAGGCTGCATAATGGTATTCAGAGGGAACTGCGCACGAAAGGTATCCCAGAAGCCTGTATCAGTAAACATAAAGCCCTGATGAACCTTCCCATCATAAGGACTGAAATAGTAAGGCTTTCCTTCTTTGTTGTATTCAAAAAATTGTCGGGAGAATAAGCTTGCGCGGAAATAACATGAATAAAAAGTTGCTTTATCGGCTTCAGTTCCTCCCTCTACAAGCATTTTACCCAGATGTGCATTCCATATTTTGGCTGCTGCTGACTTCGATTGCTCCAAAGTTTTGTGATTACCAAGTTCAATTTTGAGATTCAATGCTGCTTGTTCCTGACTAATGTATGACGATGCTGTTTTTACCTGAACAATTTCTCCCTTGTTGAATTCAAGGTATGCTCCTTTACCTTTGCCCTCAGCATTCAACTCGTTACTTAAAATACTATTATTGGTATTATCCCACGTACCGTAAGCGATGAATGGTTTATCAAATACGATTTCAAAATAGCTTTTTAAATTATCAGTAAGTCCTCTTCCGTTATGTACATAACCGGTGACTTTTCTTTCCTTAAGATTTATTGATACTCCACTCATGCCCGTGTATCCATCCAACACAAGAAAACTACGTTGGCCTTTAGGGAAGGTAAAACGTAAGTGTGCTCCTCGTTCTGAAGGTGAAATTTCTGTGATCACATTATTATCGAGCTTCACTTTATAATAATGAGGCTTCGCGATCTCATTATTGTGGTCAAAACCAACTTCTCTATCATTTTCGTTGACTGTCAATTTTATCGTTCCGGGCATCAATGAAAAAACGCAATAATCATTTGTCCACGAACTGCATTGATGCGCCTGTTGAAACCCTCTGATTGTTTTTTTGAAATACTGGTATTTCCAGCCATCCCCATTTCTACCAGTTTGTGGTGTCCAGGTATGCATTCCAAAAGGTAAAGCGGTGGTAGGATAAGTATTGCCTCTTGTAAGTTCATGTTTAGAATTAGTTCCCTGTAAAGTATTTACATACTCGACGAGGTCTTTTTCCTGCGCAAGTGCTGTACTCATCAAAAAAGACAGCAAAATTAAGATTAATCTCGGTTTCATTAGTTTGTGGGTTCTTCCTTATTTACCTAAAAATAAGGACTATGTTTATTATAAAACGTTTTAGTATCCCAATAATATGAAATTAAAATAACTTATAAAACAGAAAGGTGACTGTATTTTTAACAATCACCTTTTTCCACCAACATTGGACAATCTTTCTTTATAGTAGTGTAGTGTTCAGTTAGAATCCCCTTTAAGGTAGGATATTATTAAGTCGGCTGTTCGTTCGGAAGCACCTGCAGTACCCATCTTTTCTGATAAGATCTGGTAATCGGCTAGCATTTTAGCTCTGCCCTCACCATCACCGATCTCCTTTAAGTATAAGGTAATATTTTTGGTATTGCAGTCCTCTTGAATTAGTTCTTTCACTACCTCACGATCCATGATCAGATTTACCAGTGAAATAAACCTGATTTTAACCAGCATTCTGGCTATTGCTACTGAAATCTTTCCACCACGATATACAACAACCTGTGGAATATGAAATAGGGCCGTTTCGAGAGTTGCAGTTCCCGAGGCAACAACTGCGACCTTTGCGATGTTTAACAGATTGTAAGTTTGGCCGAAAACCAAAGTAACATCACTTGATTTTATAAATTGCTGATAGTAACTTTCATCGAAACTCGGCGCCGCAGCCACCACAAAATGATAATCCGGAAATGCATTTCTTATGCTGAGCATATCTGGTAACAAGCGTTCAATCTCCTGTTTACGGCTACCGGGAAGCAAAGCAACTACTTCTTTATGCTGCAAATTGTATTTCTCTTTGAATAAAGGATCAGGTTCAAATAATGCAATCTCATCCAATAAAGGATTTCCAACGTAGTCAACATCCATCCCCCACTCCTTATAGAAGTCGACCTCAAATGGTAAAATGCAAAATAAGCGATCTACAATTTTTTTAATCTTCAAAACCCGCTTCTGGTTCCAGGCCCAGACCTTTGGCGAAATATAATAACAAACTTTTATACCATGCTCCTTAGCAAAATCCGCAATCTTAAGATTGAATCCTGGAAAATCGATGAGGATCAATACGTCGGGCCGATAAGCAACTATGTCAGCCTTACAGGCCTTCAGATTCTTCAAGATAGTGGACAGATTAAGTATTACCTCTGTAAAACCCATAAATGCCATTTCCGCATAATGTTTTTTCAGGACACCGCCTTCAGCAAGCATTTTATCGCCACCGTAAAACTGAAAATCAGCACTAAGATCTTTCTTTTTTAATGCTTTCATCAGATTTGCGCCATGTAAATCTCCAGACGCCTCTCCCGCAACAAGATAGTACCTCATAATTGGTTGATTTTATAAAAAAAGAAAATGAAAGCCCATAGAAAAGTGGCACTGATGATACCGCGACCCAGCTGATCTTTATCCTGTTTAAAAAAGTAATGCATAAAAAAGGCATTTACCGCGATACAGCCAATTAATAACAGGTCAGCTTTAGCCAAAAAAGCATACTTATGCATAAAATACCAAACAACTGCTAATAACACTCCTGGAATTAGAATCCCAATTCCCAAACCAATCCAAACAGAATTCTTCATAAAGCAAACTTATTGTTTATTATCCCAAGGAAGAACCACCGGGAGTTATATGTCTGTTGATTTTGGATTCAGACTTCTGTTCCATTCCCTCAACATCAAATGTCCAGGTATTTAAAACTGGAATTGCATGATGTGCCGTTAAATCAAACTGCACTGGAACGACAGATACGAAGCCATTTTCCAATGCCCATACGTCCGTATCCTCACCCTTATCGTAGTTTTGAAAAACACCGGTAAGCCAATAATAAGGTCGTTCATATGGATCTTTACGCTCGTCAAATTCCTCTGCCCATTTTGCATTGGCCTGCCGACATATTTTTATTCCTTTTAATCCACTTCCATTAGGGAAATTAACATTAAGTAAAGTTGCCTGTGGCAGTCCATGTTCCAGAACCTGTAAAGCAATAGATTTAATGAATTTTTTACAATGACTAAAGTCCGCCTGTTGAGAGAAATCATCCAGTGAAAACCCAATAGAAGGAATTCCTTCAATGGCCCCTTCTACAGCCGCGGACATTGTTCCAGAATAAATAACGTTAATGGAGTTATTTAACCCATGATTAATGCCTGAAACGCATAAATCAGGCTTTTTACCTTTAAATATTTTATTTACAGCCAGTTTTACACAGTCGACCGGAGTACCGGAACATTTATACATTTCCACATCAGGGTATAAATCTACGCGATCAAAACGCAAAGGCTTTCCAATAGTGATGGCGTGCCCCATACCCGATTGTGGCCCATCTGGCGCAACAACAACAACATTGCCCAATTCTTTCATTACATCAATCAGGTTTTTAATTCCGGGGGCTGTAATACCATCATCGTTTACAACTAGGATATTTGGTTTTGAACCTTGTTTTTTCATCTTATATTTCTTTAGTGAAGCAACTACCATGACTCCAATACGTGCTACGCCTCGTGCATTTTTTATTCAAAAAAATCAAGAAAATGCGTACTGTGTAATTAAAAAACCATAATAGTTTTCATATCTGTAAAAATACAAGAATTCAGTTAGAATTTTCTCCTTTCCGACTATATTTGGCAGTAACTTATTGAAGTTTAAACTGTCATATATCTATATCACAGCTTAATAAACATAAAAAACTTATAATGAAAAACAAACTTTTACTACTGGCCTGTTTTCTAATTGCAGGATCAGGCTTGATGGCTCAAAACACATATCAGTGGAAAACGGCCACGTCAGCTGGTTACTCCTACAAATATGTGACCAATGACCCAACGAAATCAAGGTTTTATACTTTGAAAAATGGTTTAACAGTAGTTCTTTCGCAAAATGTGAAAGAACCAATTATTGAATTCCGATTAGCCGTTAGAGCTGGAAGCAATACTGATCCTCGAACAGCTACCGGATTGGCTCATTATCTTGAACATCTATTGTTTAAAGGGACTGACAAATTTGGTACCATGGATTTTGCCAAAGAAAAACCATTGCTTGACAAAATAGATGCGCTGTATGAACAATACAATAAAACAACAGACCCAACCAAAAGAAAGGAAATATATGCTGAAATAGACAAGACATCGGGTTTGGCCTCTAATTATTCAATAGCGAATGAATATGATAAAATGATGAAAGCTATTGGAGGACAATCCACCAATGCCCATACATGGTATGAAGAAACAGTTTACAATGAGGATTTCCCATCAAATGCTACGGATAAATTCCTTGCCTTACAAGCTGAACGCTTTAGAAATCCTATATTTCGAATTTTCCATACAGAGCTGGAAGCAGTTTACGAAGAAAAAAATCGTGGCTTAGATGAGGATTCCTGGAAGGTCAATGAAAAATCTTCTGCACTTTTATTTCCAACACATAACTATGGCCAACAGACCACAATAGGAACTATTGAACATCTGAAGAACCCGTCTTTGGTTGAGATAAGAAAATATTACAATAAGTATTATGTTCCCAATAACATGATCATTGCTATGGCAGGAGACTTAAATCCTGATGAAATGATTAAAAAGGTAGATGCATCATTCTCATATATGCAACCTAAACCTGTAGAATTGTACAATCCTGTTCCTGAAAAACCTTTGACGCAAATTCAAAAGGTAGACATTTATGGTCCTAGTGCAGAGAGTGTAAATATAGCCTACAGAGGATATGCAGAAAACAGCAGGCAAAGCATGTTGCTCGACCTCATATCAAGTATCTTAAATAATGGAAAAGCGGGTTTATTTGACATTAATTTAAACAAGCAGCAAAAGGTATTGCGTGCCAGCGCAGGCTATCAGCAAATGAAAGACTATGGGGTTTTTGAAGTGACTGCACAGCCAAAACAGGGGCAGTCATTACAGGAAGCACAGGAATTGCTACTGAATCAGTTAGAGATTCTAAAAAAGGGGGAATTTGATGAAAGCCTGATTAAGGCAACAGTTGCCAATAGTAAATTAGGACTACTGCAAGCTTTCGATAACAATGGCTATCGCGTAGAGAGTATTACAACCGAATTTATATTGAATCGCGGCGCAAAATGGGATAAATCATTAAGTGGTCCCGATGAGATGGCAAAAATCACTAAACAACAGATCGTGAGTTTTGCCAAAGAGTTTTTTATTGATAATTATGTAATCGCCTATAAACACAAGGGGGAAGACAAGAGCATTATTAAGGTCGAAAAACCGACTATCACCCCAATAAATACAAATGCATCTTTAACATCCGATTTCACTAAAGCTCTTCTATCTGCACCTAGCAAGCCTATTGCTCCTAAATTTCTGGACTATAAAAGAGACCTCAATTTTGGCAAATCAGGAATAGCTGATGTGATCACTGTACAAAACACAGAAAATAGTATCTTCCGCCTGTCTTACCGTTTTGATATGGGTTCATGGAATTACAAGTTACAGCCATATGCAGCACAATACCTTGCATTTTTAGGCACAGATAAATATACTGCTGAAGAAATTAGCAAAGAGTTTTACAATATTGCCTGCAATTATAGCTTCAATGTAGGCAATGAGACTACTACAATTAACATCAGTGGGCTGCAGGAAAATTTTGAAAAAGCCGTATCCTTAGTAGAACATATTTTCGCCAATTGCAAACCCAACGAGAAGGCACTTGAAGAACTTAAAAGTCGGATTCTTAAATCAAGAGAGAACAATAAATTAAATAAAAATGCCATCCTTGGCGGGCTGATGGCTTATGCTCAATATGGATCAGATAACCCCGTAAACTTTACTTTAAGTAATGAGGAGATTAAGAATATTACCTCGGAGCAATTATTAGATATTCTGCACCATGTTAACACCTATAAGCATACGGTTACTTATTACGGGCCTAAAACACTGACCGAACTTAGTGCAAGCATAAGCAAATTGCATACATTGCCAAAAGAGTTTAAAATGGCCTCTCCAACAAAAAAATTCAGTTACACCAATACCACAACGAATAATGTATATTTTGCGGACTACGATATGGTTCAATCGGAAATACGCTGGGTAAGAAATGGTGGCATCTACAATCCTGATCTCGCATCAAAAATCACCTTGTTTAATAGTTATTTTGGCGGAGGAATGGGTTCTATTGTCTTTCAGACTATCCGTGAATCTAAAGCTCTTGCCTATTCGACTTTTGCAGTTTATTCTTCACCTGACAGCAAAACTAAAGATTATGCGATGATTGCTTATGTAGGCAGTCAGGCAGACAAAATGAATGATGCGGTCAAAGGAATGAATGAATTGCTAAACGACCTGCCTGAAGCAGATAAATCATTTGACGCATCAAAATACAATGCATTAAATGCCATCGAAACCAGTCGAATCACTAAGGATGATATCATCCAGAGTTATTTTTCAGACAAGAAATTAGGGTTGGATCAAGACTCCAGAATTAAGGAATATAATGGATTAAAACCGCTGACTTTCTCAGACATTAAGGCGTTTCATTTAAGTAATGTTGCAAATAAGCCATATAATTACTGCATAGTAGCTTCAGAGAAAAATGTAAAGCTTGAAGACATGCAAAAATTCGGAACCGTTACGAAATTAACCTTAGAAAACATTTTTGGATATTAAGAAAGCCAATTTTAAATAAAAAAAAGAGGCCTGACGCTTAACTGTCAGGCCTCTTTTTTTTTCGAGATCATTTATTACCATTCTTGTTCGTTAGGTCTCATACGACCAAAATCTTCGCCCTTAGTATTCTGCAAAAGACGTTTATAGTCTTCCAATAAAGTAATGTATTTTTCCATCCAATAATATATCGATTCCTGCGAGATGTGCTGGTGACCTCCTCGCGCACTTAAATCGTTGTCTGCAAGCTTAATTCCTGAATTATAAAACTCTTCTTCAAATTCTTTTGAAAAATCGTAGTTAATTACCTGACCGATGGCACAAATTACATCGAGGTGCAATTTTTTTTGTTGAAACCAATTATACAATGTCCTTCTGTTTACCTTCATCCGCCTTGATAATTCGCTGATGTTAATGTTTTGACGACGAACCGCATGTTCAACTATCTCTCCAGCATTGATTACTTCCATAGTTTTTGCAACTAAAAATTAATACACTATTGATAAAAAAAATGTTAAACGCTAGGGACGTTCTTTTAGATATTAATTACAATCAGGAAAGAGCTAACACATTAGGTAGATGCGGAACCTTTAGTAAAACTAATTATTAAAAGAAAACAATCAAACCTACTGATGCTCAAAAATTTGCTGTACGTGCTCAGAAGTTTAAATAGAATAAACAATTAGTCCGCCCAAATCTCCCGCCTCAGTATACCATTGTTTGATAATACACTTAAGCACCCGATTGTCCGCAACGCCATGAATATAGTATTCACCGCCACAATGGGCAATACCTCCACTGAGATATTTGCCCCTAACCTTTTCCAAATCTTCCGTAGTACCCGGAAAGAAATCAAAAATACTGTGTCCAATTAATTCAACATTTGTAAATCTAAAATCGAAAGCCCATTGCTTTGAGAAAACTAAATAATTCATTTGCTTGTCCAGCATTGCGACAGCCAATGGAAATTGAGTAATCAGAATTTTGTTCTTTTCATTAATATCCTTTGCAAAATCAGAATCAAATTTCTCGACAGTACGGTCATTAATATACCGTTTAAAGCAAGCACCAAAATTAGCCGGGTTAGAAAATCCAAGCATCATAGAAATCTGTTTCTTGCTACATCCAGTTTTCTCGATGTATTGCTCAGCAAATTCCATTTGTAGTTTGCGATAATATAAATAAGGACTTGTATGAAAAGTATGTTTAAAATCACGCATCAATTTTGACACGGATATGAAGTGCAAATCAGCTAACTGTTCAATAGATGGGAAATCCGATAAAATTTGAGATTTCAGATATCCTGCGACCTCATAAATTTTATTATTCTGAATGATCATATTCTGAACATTCTTGGATTCACCATTCAAATATGGAATTCTCAACTCTGTATCCTGATTCTGTGATGTGAATTGCTTAAAATTTGTGATATGGGCAAAAAAACCAACTACTTCACCATCTTCTATATCTGGATAATAGGTGGCAATAATGCTATAACGCTCGCCAGATTGCAGGTAAATTTCTGATTCATAGTTTTGTGAATGACCATTTAAAACACTTTTTATATATGGATAATGCAGGTCATAGGCTATGCCTAACAGCGTTTTTAGGTCTGTTTTCCCTATTAGTTCTTCAGAAGGCTTATCGATTAGTTTGAAGAATTCTTTATTTGCAAATCTGCAAATTAAATCCTTATCCCAATAAGACAGCAAGTTAACCTTATCGGTTTCTAGTACACTTGAAAACATATTAAATCTGGATGCCATTTTCAAAAAGTTATACTATCCATGCAATATTTGAGATTTACATTTCAACAATATAACTAAAAATATTAAAAATCAAGTACGGATTAAAGTACAACATACAATTGCAATAAAATTTATGTAAAACTTAAGCCAATTAACCCAGAGTGTCAACATACGACATCTAATTCATTATAATGAGAATTATTGCTTACATAATCTGGAATAATCTCCTTCATTTTCTTAACTATGGCCCTTTCGTCGCTTACGCAATTGATGGCCAACAATTCTTCTATCAACCGATGTACATATACATAGGGATAGTATATGACCTTAGATATTTTAATTTTCTCATTATAAGTTGGTACCACAAGTTCTGTTTGGTTTAATAACTCTTCATAAAGTTTTTCTCCTGGTCTTAAACCTGTAAATGCAATCTTGATATCCGTGTGAGGCGTAAAACCAGCCAACTTGATCATGTTTAAGGCAAGATCGACTATCTTTACAGGCTCTCCCATATCGAAAATAAATATTTCTCCACCCTTACCCATAGTAGACGCTTCCAGTACCAACTGTACAGACTCGGGTATCGTCATAAAGTATCGGGTGATCTCAGGATGTGTTACCGTTACCGGGCCACCACTTTCTATTTGAGATTTAAATCTGGGTACAACCGAACCATTGGAACCTAGGACATTACCGAATCGAGTTGTAATGAACCTTGTATGATTTACAAGATCTGTCTGATAATTGTGCAGTGCCTGAATATACATTTCTGCAATTCTTTTAGAAGCCCCCATGACATTGGTAGGCCTCACAGCCTTATCTGTTGATATCATCACAAATTTTTCCACACCAAAATCAATAGAAAGATCTGCAAGATGCTTTGTCCCAAGCACATTTGTAAAAATTGCCTCAGAAGGATTATTTTCCATCATGGGTACATGCTTGAGCGCCGCAGCATGAAAAACAACCTGAGGTCTATAGGTTTCAAAAAGGCTCTTTAAACGATCATAATTTCTAATATTAGCCATGAATACTTTACATTGAACAGCAGCAAAATGATCTTCGACTTCTAATTGCATTTCATGTAATGGGCTTTCTGCCTGGTCACATAAAACGACTAACTCAGGGTTACATTTTAGCACTTGCCTTACAATCTCAGAACCTATAGAACCAGCAGCTCCCGTCACCAATATTCTTTTGCCTCTGAGTTCATTGAGAATATTTTCTGAATCAAGCAATATAGGATCTCGCTGTAGCAGATCTTCTATTTTAAGATCCGGAAGCTGGCTCAATCTCAATTTACCTTTTAGCCAATGATTAGAAGCTGGAACAGAAATTACACGGATTCCACATTCCAAACATTTCTCTATTGCTTTTTTTCTACCCTCAATATCTGTACAATCTTCCATTACAATCATTTTTTCAACGGCACACTTTGACTTGAGCAACGGAATTGATGATGAATGGTATACCTTTTTCTGTTCGATATGCTTATTAATCCGATCACGGTTATCATCGATAAAGCCTAGAATATTGAAGTTTCTCTCGGGAGATGAATCCAATCCCTGCTTTATAAGCAAAGACGCTGCATCTGCACCATATATCAACAACACTTCCTTCTTGCTATTTTGAAGTTCCTCTAATTGATGAAACAATAATTTCACTCCAATCCTCAGAACAATTAGTATAGTTGCAGAAATAAAAAAGTTAATAACCAGCATAGCAGCGAACCAACGCCAACCAAGTCCCAAATAAGAACTGGCACCAAAAAACGTAACCATACCGAATAAAGCATCAGCAAGCAGCACAGCTTTAAACACCCTGAAAACATCCTCGATATTCGAATACCTGATTATTCCTGTATGAATGCGCATTGCAATGAATACCGCCACGGTAACCAGATTGTATGCAAATAGATATAGCAACAGATCACTGTTAAACAACCAATCATATTTAGCATTATTGATAATCATTAGGGACATAACAAGAGCAAAAGTCACTATTAACTGATCAATTAATAGGATGAGCCACCTTGAATAGACTTTTTTACAAAAAAGAATCTGTTTCATAACATCGGCAATTAAAAAAAAGGGGGTTTATACTTTTTGAGGCTGACTACGGTATAAAGGAAAGAAATCAATACTTGATTCCTTATCAATTCCGGTTTCGGATAAAATAGCGTTGTATTTATCCCGACTAACAATAAAGCGCCAGCTTTGATAATTAAATGTTAAATCAGAAAAACTCCTTTTCCAATCATATAGAGAATCTTCTTTAAAGCCCAATCCCCCGCCAAGATTGTAATATTTCATTCCCAGTTCACGTCCTAGAAGGGTAATCTCATCAATCAGAAGTTTAGCAGGAGAATCTGAAAGATATTCCTTCCGGGTGCCCAGCAAATGTGCCTGTATAATTTGATTAGTTAATACAATAATCGCCCCGCAAATCGGGTACCCAGTATCGTCATATACAAATAACAACCTCGCATCATACTCATCAGATTTAAGCAATTGGGTAAAATACTCTTCATTAAACATATAATAATCTGATGCGCCGAGGCGTATCATATTTGAGGTATAAATAGATAAAAAAGTTTGAATATCTTCTGAAGCCGCTGCCTCTTTGACATAATAGCCCCGCTTTCTCAATTGTTTGATTTTTCTATGCGCCCTTTCCTGATATTGCTTTCTCTGTTCATCAAGAGAAATAGTAAGATCTAAAGCAACCACTTTTCCATTTTCTACCACACCTTCAAAATGTTCCATTAGTGGTTCCTGATTAAAGAAGGGGTGTAATCTTGAGAAAACAGATACAATTCCTTCTTCTTGAAAAAACTCAAGCAAGGCATTCTTGAAATCTAAGATAAACTCTAAACTCAGCGCAGCAAATTCCCGGCTGGATATAGGCCCACTATATCCATATACTGAACTCATATCAAAGAAATCAGAGCAGGGAATTCGTCGTTTTAACAATGGGAAAGCAATAAAATCTGATCCTTTCTCGTACACAAATAACAATGCATCTCCTTCTGCAGAATGTAAGACATGATAGGTCCAGGTATGGTAAAAATCAAAGTTTACCGACCTTTTAACATATCCCATCCATCTGTCCTTTTGAGTTAAAGTAATTACATGTTTCATACTAAATGATTTGAGTGGTTATTTAAATAATTTTCCCTTGTGACACGCATTACGTTGCGCTGATTTTCGATCTTTACTTCTACAAATCCATGCTTTCTATAAATGGCTATAGCCGCAAGATTTTCTTTATCTACCTGAAGAATTACATTTTCTAAACCCAATTCGAGAAAGGCAAAATCCATCATCAATCGCGTCGCCTCTTTACCTATTCCCTTACCCCAATATTCAGATTCACCTATAAAAAGATGAAACTCTGCACTTTTCCTTGTAATTTTTAGTAGCTGAACATTACCAATGTACTTTCCAGTTTCGACTAAACAAATAGCAAAACGTTTTTGATCCGTTTTTTTTAGCACATCAGTAATCCACTTCTGTTCAATATCTTTTGTAATCGGCACATCAGGCACAAAACCGGTAAATTTCCAGATTTCGGGATTATTACGCCAATGACAGGATACGTTTGCATCCTCCAATACAAGTGGCCGTAGAAATACAGTTGAACTCATAACAATTGCTTTAAGACATTAAGGATTCGTTTCATATCTGCATGCGTATACCGATGATCTATTGGAAGTGCAAGCAAATGTGTAGTAAGATAATTTTCGTACATCTTTTTTGTCGTCCATTCTAATACATTAGGCCAATAAGTAGCTACATAAATTCTCTTCTCCAACAATTTCTTTCTAACCTGAGTAGATGAGATTAATAATGGATAAGCCATAGGCCCATTTACAGATGATGCATCAAATGCGTGATCATTATAATTCACCAAAAAATCATGGAGATACATAAAATTCGAATTCCTTCGATACTTACACTCTTTGTAGTCAATCCCAGATAAAATCCGATGGGAAAGTGCAGACATTTTCTTAATAGGATTATTCGAAAGCACAATATTGTTTTCAATATAGTCTTGATAACCATTTTCAATCCCCACATCTATATTTTTAATAAGATGAGAAAAACGATCGCAGGACAAATCTCTTTCCAACTTTAGCCTTACCAAACTATCTGTATTGAGATAGGCACCATCAGGGACACCAAAGAACTTCCTGCATGAGTAAAATGTGTCGAGTCCATCAACAGGCTCCGAAAAAAAGGCCTGAGAGTTATCCACTATCAAATTTTTGAACTGTTTACTTAGCCGCAAAATAGTATCTTGTTTGAGCCCAAAATAATTGGTATACAAAAAGCATTCTGTTGGCCCAACTTCAAAATCAAGCACAGGATCCATTTTTTCGTTAATCGTATAAAACTGATATTGAATCCCAAGTTTTCTCAAGGGTTCTAATAAAACCTCGCAGGTAAAATAAGGCAGGTAGATCGACGTATAACGTTTGACCTTTAAAATATATTCAAATGCGTTACGGCCGGTATTTAACTTTAATAATAAAGGATAATAATCCTGACCTTTTTCCAATTGCAATTCCAGGTAACCTCCTAGTGGCTTCATTTTACTTGAGTAATTTTGTTTCATGTCTATTATCCTTGTCCAGGTTGATACATTCTTCTTTCAACAGGCTGATAATATTCCTCCAGGTCAGCAGGAACCCTTGAATTGTAACCAAGAACTTGTCTTAAATCTTTACTTAAGCCCTCTCCGAACTCATAGCCCAACATTCGAGGGTAATCCAATTGCTGCTTAAAAAATGGCCGGGTAAAAGCCATTGTAAGTGTTCTTCTCGGAAAATCTGTATTATTTTTACCCGCAGCATGCCATAGATTGGCATCAAACAAAACAACACTCCCCTTTTTGGCTAATAGACGATCCGCATGTTCATAAAAATAAGTATTGTCAGGTTTTACATCTCTTAAGTGGGATCTAGAGAGCATATGTGTAGCACCGTTATCTAAAGTGAAATCATCCAGAAGAACCATCATCTGAACCATTAATTTTAAATCTCCCGTAAAACTTCTAATGTCTCTATGAACATTCTGAACGTAGGGCTGGGCATTTTTAACATTAATTACCGCTCCCATTGAATTGAGAATATAGTTTCCTCCTAAGAAACGCTTCATTTGTTCATCGCAACATTGCTGTTCCAGAAATCTAAGTGAAAAATTCTCAGATTCTACAAGATGGTGGAGTGTTCCGTCCATGCTTGCTGAGATTCCATTCGCAACCTGAATCTGTCTTCTAAGACTGTACGCCGGCGCCAAATCATCATTAATTTGGTCAATAATATCGACGGGCAGCGCATTTTCATAAACTATCCAACCGTAATCATTGATCGTTTGGTCAAACAAAACCAAATCTGATTTAGAGTAATCAAATTTATTTTCCATCACTTAATTAATTTATTAAGAATATTAAAATTTGCTTAGGGCTAAGCTATACGGCTTTGACAGCTTCCTTAGCTTTGTTTCTTCGATAAGCGGGGAAGAAACTTGAAGTAGAATCAACGACGCCTTCAACTTGAAAAGCAAGTTCGTTGTACACCTGTGGATTATTTACATAACACCAAATACTGTCTTTTTTTCTCAGATCCGAAAAGTAGCTTTTAAACTTGAATAAACTGTCCTCTTTCCCTCCGACTCCACCTCCTAGATGAAAAAAAGCAGACTTGTTTACCCTGCCGACAATGCTAATCTCATCAGTAAGCAGTTTACTTGGAGATTCTCCCAAATATTCAATTGCAGTTGCAGAGAGATGGTTCCTTACGATATGCTGTGATAGGAAAATGATTGCACCGGATGTAATCTCATCGCCTTTATAAATAAGAATCAATTTTGCAGAAAACTCTGTAGAACTAAGCAACCCTTCGAAATACTCTTCAGTGAAATAATAATTAGAAGAAGCATTTAACCTATCCATATTCTCATTGTACATGTCGGTAAATACTCTTATTTCTTCTTTATTGGAGGCTTCCTTAATCAAATAGCCTGCATTCCTCAACTGTCTGATCTGACGTGCCAATCGAGGGTGATAATTTGCGATTTGCTCACCTACAGATCGATTGAGATCCATATAAATTGTATTTCCGTTATCCCGTACACCTCCGATATAGTCTAAAAGGACATTTTGATTGAGGAAAGGATGTAAACGGGAAAAGACACATATACATTTCTCTTCATTCATAAAGTCAATAAATTCTGACTTAAAATGCGCAATAGTTGATGCATCAAGCTGTGAAAAATCTACGTTGGAAACAGGCCCGGTATAACCATAAACAGAAGTTAAATCAAAATAGCTTGTATTTGGAACACATCTTTTGATCAACGGCAATGCTATAAAAACATGTGCCATTTCAAAGACAAAAAGCAGTGGTTCTCCCTCGGTATTTAAAGAATGGTAATGCCAGGTATGGTAGGCTTCGTATATAAGCGCTCTTTCGATGTAACGAATCCACTCTATTTTATTCCTTACTATGTGACTACAATAAGACATATATTTTTCGTTAAGTTGAGCTATACTATATGTTACCTTCCAGTATCTGGACCATCTGCCTGTTTACTTTATTCACATCGAATTTTTCTTCAGCGTATTTTCTGCCATTTACACCAAATCGGATGATATCGTCAAGGTGCCTGACATAATATTCCATTTTGGCGGCTAATTCATTCACATTTTTAACTGGAACCAAAAAGCCGTTGATGGCCTTTATCGACGGGTTAATAGT
Source organism: Pedobacter frigoris (assembly GCF_032678645.1). Lineage (GTDB taxonomy): Bacteria > Bacteroidota > Bacteroidia > Sphingobacteriales > Sphingobacteriaceae > Pedobacter > Pedobacter frigoris_A. Next base: position 116,407 of record NZ_JAVTSP010000003.1, on the reverse strand, counting down.
CTCTTTGCAGCCAACTGAATTACTGGTTATTACCGCCCTGCCCATTGCCATTCCCTCTAAAATGCACCTTGGCACGCCCTCGCCATAATAAGAAGGCAATACTACAATCGATGAATCCGTAATGTGAGGTCTAACATCCTGAACTAACCCCAAATACTCTATAGTTCCATCTGATTTTATTTTAGAATACAATTCATCATTGATAGCATCAATATTGTCATCGTAAGGGCCTATTAATCTAAACCTAACTTCTGGAAATTTCTGCTTTAACAACTTTGCGGACTCATAATACTCTTTAATACCCTTAGCATTAATCAAACGGGCAATCATTAAAAAGCTAATCACCTTCAGATCAGGCTTAGAATAATCATAATGGGAAAGATCAACTCCAGATCCATTTACGACATAGGCCTTATTTTTAGTTGTAAGGATTTTTGCTGAAACTAGTGTATGGTAATCGTCTTTATTCTGAAAAATCACCCTCAAATTACTACTGGCTTTCAAACTAAACTTCAGAAGTATCCTTGTTATTTTCTGAACTGCAGTCCTCTTTTTATCAAGATCTAAAAAGTTATATCCCAAACCGGTCAGCATTGGTGTAATGCATTTTATACCACAAAGTTTTGCGACTATAACACCGTAGATTACAGGTTTAAAAGTATATGGAAAAAATATGTCGGGCTGGAGTTTCGATAGTAAACTCCGAAGATGCGAAATGTATTTTAAATCTGATAAAATAGACACATTACTGGGTTTGAGTTCATTTTCATAAACAGTAACACCCATTTCATCTAATTTATGCCTTATCCTTGACTGATCTATTTTCGGAGTATAAATACTCACATCATAATTTACAATTAACTCTTCAATTAATTTACCCCGGAAGTCAAGTAGTGAACGCGGGGAGTCACAGGAGATCAGGATCTTCTTTCTGTTAATTTCCATCAGTATGAAATTCTTAGTTACGAATTTGGAAAGACCAGCCTGGTCTATATGAGGCCAGACTGGTCAGCAACTTTAATACTGAAGCTCAGAAAGTCAATCCTGCAAAAAGCTTATTATATGCTCAGTGTAGCACCCGCACCTGCTGAAATAACAGCTGGCACATTAGCTGCAGGAATTAGCACAGATTTGTACTCGTAAGATGGTACCCAATCTGATGCTGAAGTTGATATTCTGTTTGCTCCAGAACCTTTGTAAATATTTGTATTTGCCCCACTAACGTAGCCGGGCTTAGCATTATACTCCGTGTAAATAGGAACTGCTTGGTTTTCAAAGTAGTTATTATCGGTACGAACCGTCGCTCCCATTGTTACTCCAATTCCATAACCACTTCCATTAGATAAGTAGTTATTAAAGCAATGCATGTAACCAAATCTGGTACTTGGCTGACGTTCTGAAACATTGTAAAAATAATTATTGTAAACAGTAGTACGAAGGTGGCCAGTATCATCGGTATTTTGATCGCCAAAACCGATTAACATTGGAATGTGACTATCATGCAACCTATTCCATGACAAAGAAACATAATCCGCCCTTTTTCCAACATCTAACAACCCGTCATAATAATCCCAACCATGGTTTCTGTCAGAAGAAAGATCACAGTGGTCAACCCAAATATGATGTGCTCCTTCTTTTATAATGATGTTAGAATAAGTAACTACATTTTTAATGGTCATATTCTGAATAATGATATTACTTGTACCATAAATCATCAGACCAACACCCTCCACACTCGAACCACTAAGCCCTAATATCGTTTTATTAGATTTTACATTGATAAAGCCAGTACCGGTAATTTTTCCTGATACTTTTATAATCAGTGGAGAATTTGATTCAGTGGCCGATTTCAGTTGCGCAAGTGTCGTAGCAATTATAGTATTGCCACCCAGACCACCTGTTGTAGTACCACCTACAGAGGCATAACCTATAATTGCAGAACTGGAAGAAGCCGGTGGAACCACCGGTACAACAGGCTCAACAACTTGTGGAGGTTTTACAACGCTGGAAGTACCGTCTATAGTATAAGTATAGGTTCTTCCATTTGTTCTTGGATCACTGTTATCCGACGTTGAAAAATATAAACTGCCAGACCAATGGCTGAATCGACCTTTACCTATAGTTCTTATATCCGAATGCAGCGAATGGGCAGGACCAATTTCTACTCCATTTTCAAATATTTTAAGAGTTGATACTGTAGGCTGTGACTGGGTATCACTTGTAGTCCCCAAATCAGCATAGACCTTATAGGAAAATCCTTCATCTTTTACTGCTTTAGTTACTGAGAGAGTACGCGATGATCCTGACGTACTGACTGCACTAATCTCGGATTCAATTGTATTGGAAGAGCTGTCAATTTTTGCCACATCCGAATCTTTTTTACATTTACTAAAAGTTAATAAAACCAGAAGTAACAGAAGGCTCATGGGCAAGTGATTTTTTAATTTGTTTTTTCTTTCCATATTATTTTTTTAAAGTATACAATGGTAACGCTTAAAAAGCAAGCATTATACACTCTAAAAATTATGGAAACATACTGATTTTCAGTAAAGAACCAACACAAAACCAGACAAACTACGATTAGCTGATCTGAACTATTTAATCATTTATGTCTAGTATTTTTTCAACATTAACAATAATTTACAAAACATTAATCAAAGAAAATAAGGATGATCTTCATGAAACAAATAAGAAAAAAATTTTCAGTGATAAATTTCAACGGAAAATATAAAAAAGCTACAGTTTTATTTAAAAATTAAAAATAAAGGCTCAAAAATGATGTTACAACATTCATATTTTTGTAATTTTTACGTCATAAACATTAGATTACTTATGACAATTGGTAAAATTATCGTGGCTTTATTCTTAAATATCAGTATTTTTTAGTATTGTTTTTATAAGGAATTTACTGTTTCAGGAGGCAAGAACCGATTCCTTCATTTTATCTAGAATTTCTGAACCTGTATAAAAATTCTTGTACCAGGAAACAAAATTTCTCACCCCTTCTTCTACTGAAACTTTAGGATCGTAATTCATAAGCTGTCTCATATCTGATATATCAGCCCATGTCTCGGTCACATCTCCACTCTGAAGCGGCAAGTAATGTTTCTGAGCTATACTAGCTGTATTTTTTTCAATTTCTGTGATAAAATCCATAAGCCCAACGGACTGTCCTCTGCCTATATTAAAAATGCGATATGGCGCATTCGATGTTGCAGGCCTTGGTTTGAGCGCATTCCACTTTGAATCACGTTTAGCTGGAGAATCTATAACCCTAACAATTCCGTCGACGATATCATCAATATATGTAAAATCACGCTTCATCTTACCTTCGTTAAATACCTCAATTGGCTTATTTTCCAAAATGCCCTTAGTAAAAATAAATAAAGCCATATCTGGCCGACCCCATGGGCCATAAACTGTAAAAAAACGCAGTCCTGTAGTAGGCAGACCAAATAGATGACTGTATGCATGCGCCATTAATTCATTGCTTTTTTTAGATGCAGCATAAAGCGAAACAGGGTGGTCCACATGATGATCAGTTGAGAACGGCATGTGTTCGTTTAATCCATATACACTTGATGAACTTGCATATACTAAATGTTTAATATTATGCACCCTGCAACATTCCAGAATGTTAAGAAAGCCTATAATATTGGAATCGAGATAAGCTTTAGGATTCGTCAGACTATATCTAACACCAGCTTGTGCTGCGAGATTACAAACTGCATCAAAATGACAATTTTTAAACACCTTTTTTAACTTACCGTGATCAGTTATATCAAGCTTGATAAATTTATAATTGGCATACCTGGTACTCTGTACAACTTCCCCATAATGAATACAATCCTCAGAAATACCTGTTTCAGCAAGCCTTCGATACTTCAAATTAACATCATAATAGTCATTTATACAATCGACGCCTATCACTTCATCTCCTCTTTCAAGCAGATATTTTGCCAAATGAAAACCAATAAAACCGGCTGTACCAGTAACCAATACTTTCATAATATATAAGTTTAAAGTGTTAAATCAGATAAGAAAGACGAGGCTATAAATTCTTATACCAAACTTCAAGGCCAAAAATGCAAAACAGTATCTTGGCTCTTTTTTCTGCAGATATTCTGACCTTATTCGCTATCAGGTCTTCAATAAATTTCCTCTTGATTATGCCCGGATATAAAGCGTCAGAAGCAAGAAGATAGACATCCATAATTTCTTTAAGCTCGCCGTCTACCCATTTGCTCAAAGGAATTTCAAATCCTCTTTTAGGCTGAGTGATCAATTCTCCAGGCAGGTATTTTTTCGCGAGATCTCTCAAAATTGCCTTAGTTCGTATGCCTTTTATTTTGAAATCATCAGCAAGTCCTGGTGCAAATTCCAATACTTCTTTAGAAAGAAATGGGCTACGTCCCTCAAGTGAATGAGCCATAGTAGCAATGTCCATTTTTGGAAGTAATCGTCCGAATAGCATAGATTCAAAGTCCATCAGCAGCATCTTCTTCAAAGATGAAATAGGATAAGAGTTAAGCCTATTGATATCTTCTGTAATACCTTTCATTAAAGGCTTCACCAAAAACTGATCTTCATAACCAACAAATAGATCTGATGAAGCTGAACAGTACATCTTAACAATATCTGAATAGCCTGCAAACTTCAGCAGCCGGTATATGTATGTGTAATTACTTTGCTTTTTATGGGCTACCGGCAAAATTCCCGTGAGTATTTTTGAGCCGATTTTTGTAAAGTGCCCTGTATTAAAAAAATCGATACTTTTAAAAGGCACATATCGTCTGTAACCGCCAAAAAGTTCGTCAGCACCATCCCCATTTAATACAACTGTAATGTGCTTCTTTGCTTCTTTTGCTACATAATAACTTGGAATCGCAGAATTGTCTGAGTTTGGCTCTCCATGATTAATAAGTATTTTCTCTACATCATCTTTAAGATTTGAAAAATTTATCTCGACGACTGTATGATCTGTATTGTATTTATCTGCTACTTTCTGTGCCAATGCAGATTCATCAAAAGCACCTTCCATTTTTACGGTAAATGTTTTAAGCTTCGGAGAGGACTGTGCTCCCATTGCTGTTACTAATCCACTATCAATACCCCCGCTTAAAAAAGATCCTACGTCCAGATCGCTACTATCAATTCTGCGCTTCACCGACGTTAGCAATAGTTCATCCAGACATGCAATTGAGTCTTCATATCCCAGTTCTTTTTCTGCCATATAATGATCTTCCATTCTAAACCAGGTGGTTTTTTCAACTACCCCCGTAAGTGTGTCAATTTTCAAAAAATGGCCATTCTCCAGCTCCTCAACAAACAAATAGGGAGTAGATTTACGGTAGTGGTGGCCCAGATACAAATAGTCGGAAAGCGAAGCATAATCTACTTCTGGACGAACCACTTGGTATAATGTATTGAGTTCCGAAGAAAACACATAAGATCCTCCTTTGCCATAAATATACAAAGGCTTTTTACCGGCTCTGTCCCTTGCAAGATATACTCTCCTGTTGTGTGTATCATAAATTGCAAAAGCAAACATTCCGTCAAACTCATTGAGCATCTTCATGCCCATTAATTCAAACATCATCAAAATAGTTAATGTGTCCGACTTAGAGCTTGCTTTTAGCCCATACTTGATACGCAGATCCATATGGTTGTAAATCTCGCCATTGAATACAATAACCAATCCGTTATATTCCATCGGCTGCTGTCCGGAAATACTCAAATCCTGAATAGCTAGCCTCGTATGATAAAGTTTTACATTACTTATATTTATTTGTCCTTGCTGATCTGGCCCACGATGCCACAAACCTTCAAAAATGCGTTCATCAGGTAACGTTACATTATAATTAATTGCTCCAAATATTCCACACATAGTTTCTGATTTTTAACTGGTAAGCTGCTCAATCAATTGCATCCATTCATTCATCACCTTCTCTTCTCCAAAACTCTTTTCTATATGCATTTTACCACTCGAGCCCAATTCATCTCTCTCAACATTCTGCATATCCATTATCTTTAACATGTTTGCCGCCATTGAGTACTCATTCTGTGGCTCACATAGAAAGCCGCAGCCAGCTTGTTGTACCAATTCTCGGTTACCATCAATATCGGTCACTACTACCGGCCTTCCATAAGCCATTGCCTCAAGAATTGCATTAGGCATTCCTTCAGAAAAAGAGGAAAGAACAAATGCATCTGATCGCTCCAAATAATAAGAAGCATTCGGCTTAAAGCCCAGAATACGAACATGTTCATGGATCCCCATTTCTTTTATAACTTCATAAGGCCATGTTTCATTATTTAATTCACCTATGATGTCTAATCTGAACTTTCTTTCTTTAATCAGAGCGACAGCTTTAAAAAGAGTCAGATAATCTTTATTCCATCTAAAATGCGCAGCACATAGCCATGTAAACGAACTCTCTTTTTCTCTTATTTCAGTCGAACTCATAGGAATAGAAATACCATTATTAATCACCAACCCATTTTTTAATCCAAAATTCTTAAACTCAAAATTATTTTTGGAGGCTACAGAATTATAAACCACTGCATCATCAAGTCCCGAGGTAGCTTTGAAAAGCAAATACCATTTTTTAGGAATTACAGATATTCTTATCGTAGAAATAAGTCGAAACTTAACCCCCAATTTAAGAAGACGGGCGAATATGATGGCTATAAACATAAAAGCGACAACAACATCTGGCCGAAATATATTAACAGCATCCCACAACATTCTCAAGTTTGAGAATGGATTCCTACTCCATTTTCTCAGAAAAACAAGACTCACACCTGATTCCTCAAGCACGCCATTAAATTCATCAATGGGCTTAAGAGAAATAATCAATACTTTATGGCCGTTATCCCTTAAGAAAAGCGCAACTTTAAGAAGCTGAGTTTCCGCACCACCTTTACTCATAGATGGCGTCATCAAAATCACTCGTTTACCGGATTTCATAGTTTTACACTGTTATCAAGTCTTGCAGATATGCTTTAACCTGTTTTTGTTTGATCTTAAAAACAACATCCACATATTTCGCATCCCAGGAGTTGAACAAACTAAAATGTTGTTTATAAAATGCATACGCCTTCTTTTTGATGTTCATCTTTGGATTTGGCTGATAAAAAGGACTTACTTCCAAGTAAATCGGCTCTGTATTCAGGTCATCATTCTGCCAGGTAATATCAAAAGCACCTGTCGTTAATTTCAAAGACCTAAATGTTTGAATAATGTGCTGTCTCCATTGTTCAGGGAAGAAATCAAAATCAACTTTACTTCCGTAGCTTGTCGAGGTAGGTTTCCACTCTTCCGACTGGTTTATCCGCCAATAATGGAGTACAATATCATCTTTAACCAAAATTACCCTTAAGTCCTTTCGCATGTTGATCAACTCCTGTACAATGATATTTTTATTTTCTCTCACGAATTTCTTATTAGAAATCAGATCAGCAAGATCAGACCAGGAAGAAATTTTATACAGGCCTTCTGAAGAACACGAGTGCTCCGCTTTAATTAAAAAAGGAAAGCTAATTCTTGTATTCAAAAGCGCTTCAAAATCATTAAAAATCGTTGTTTTCGGTTCGTTTACTTTTACATCATTAAAAACACCATGCATATATGATTTATTCTCCCAGAAAATCGTCTCACTGTGTTTTGGAAAAACTGAATTACCCTGAAATTCTAGTTGTTTTGTCACATGCTGCAGAATATCTGTATAGTCATCAAACCCATAAACATTATAGTAATTGCTTATTGAAAAGAAAATCTTCTTATCGTGATATTTCCCAATCGATTTCCCATATACTACTTTAAATTTTTTACCCTCTTCCAACAGGCCAGCTAAAGTGGCCATATCCCATATAAAGGCGTCCGATCCAAAATACTTTAATGATCCACCTGGAATCCAAAGTATTATAGTAGCATTTGAATCATAATTACCCCATAATTTAAGCCACTTCACCGTCACAACAATTCTAAAAACACGCGCTAATCTTTTAAGTACTTTTGTTATTTCCTTCATAAGTTGAGTTAATTAATTCTATTTCATCAATTCCCAAATACTCTATTGGTAATTCCTTGACATCCAAAATAAGCTCTCCATATAACTTGACAGACCCATACTCATGGCTGTGACTTAAATCGTCTATGTAAACCACATTGATACCTCGATAAAGTAATTCACTGATGTACTCTAATTTATCATCAGGATTTGCCACAAGAATCACTTGATCTCCTGGCAGACCGTTACTTTTTAACCAGTCACGTGTAGTACGAAAATTAAAATAGCTTCTGGCCGAAATAAAAATTATCTTTTCATCATTTCTGATTTTTTCAATGATAAATTTTCGCATACCCAGAAATATAGAAAGTGAGCGATACCTATGGTTTTCGCCACGGTAGACATAATCTTTCAATGAGGGCCAGGTATGAGCAAGGGTATTATCAATATCAACCAGATAAATCCTGGAGCATTTTGACACACCTTTGATCAGCTTTCTAAACTTCCTTTTAAAATAGAGGCCGAATACTGAGAATAAAATGATTTTAGCCCGTTGTTTCATTGACCAGATCCAAAACTACATTCATTTCAATACAAGCCTTTACACTTTGAATGATATAATCATTCTCCACTTTTGATCGGGATGCCAGCCGGATGAATTGCCCTTTTAACCCTATTTTGTCATCACAGGTTCTGATGTAAATGCCGTAGGTAATTAATAATTTAGATACAAAATCAGTAGACTTAATTCCATCCATCAATTCTATTAACACAAAATTAGCCATACTTGGATATACCTTTATTCCCGGCAACTGTTTTAGTTCCTGAATGAATTCAAGTGTTTCAACAATATATTTAATTCTTACTTTATCATACTTTACAGCAAAATCCTTCTGAGTATATAGTCTGAAAAAATACTCTGCAAAGCCGTTCGAGTTCCACAAGTACCCACTGTCTAACAGAGATTTCACATAAGACTCTTTCATAATACCATAACCCGCCCTTATTCCTGCAATTCCAAAGTCTTTAGACATACTTTTAAGGACAATCAGATTTGGATATTTTTCTACCAAATGAGCCAAAGAAACCAATTGATAGTTTTCCGTTTCATAAGCAAAATGAATAAAACTCTCATCAATGATCACATTATCTACAAAAGAAAGCTCATCCAGTATTCGTTGCACATCTTTGATCCTAGTATAGGCGCCATTCGGATTATTTGGGTTAATTAATACAATCGTATCGGGACGGTGAAATTTAACCAGTTCTATATAACTGTCTACATCAAGACCATAATCGTTATCCTTAGAGAGTTCATTGTAAACTATCTCAACCCCCGCTTTTACGTATTCATAGTAAGAAGAAAAAGTAGGAATATTGATCATAATTTTTCGACGGGTAAAATTATGTATTACGGCCTGAATGATTTCAATGGCACCATTTCCTATAAAAATATTTTTTGCATTGATCTGGAGAAATTCAGCAAGAATCTCAGCTATTACACCATTTTGAGATGGGTAGCATTCCAAAAGATCCCTGATTTTACCGCTCTTCAAAATCTCGTCATCAAAATACTCCAGAAACAGATCAGTAGCATACGGATTAGAAAGAAAACAGGCATCTACTTTAATCTCCACCTCAGGCAGTTTCTGTCTGAATGTGATAATACTTGGAGAGTGTGAACCCGCCTCATTTTTCAAAATTTCCAGCCTTTTTACAATCTGTAGTTCGTCTTTAGTAAACTTTATCATTTCTTTTAAATTTTGACGGGTACAACAATAACATAGCAGCATCTTCTTTACTTTCTGCATGCTTAAACATGCTTATATAAGTTTTCAAATGTCTCTTTGCTGAAATCTCTATATGGTATTTATTTTGAAAATCAGCGATGGCATTTTGTCTTATTATTTTTCTATCCGGACTATAAACGGCTCTTTTAATCGCGTCACAATAACTTCCCACACCAAGATTTTCACTTAAAAACCCTGTCACCCCATCTTCAATCATTAGTGTTAGAGCTCCAATAGGTGTACATATAGGAATGCATCCCAAAGACAAACTTTCGATAATGGTAATTGGCATACCTTCAAAAATACTTGGCAAACAAAACCCATCTGCTATACTGAGGTAATCTGCGACATTACTCCTGCCGCCGAGAAACTCGATAAGGTCATCTCCATCCGCCTGAACTTTTAAATGCCCGAATAATTTTTCATCATGTACTTCACCAATGATCAGTAGTCTGCATTTTTTATCTTCTTTGGCGTTAAATGCTTGTACAGCACGGATCAACATCAGTTGGTTCTTCTCTGCTGAGATCCGTCCAACATGAACCAATAGAAACTCGTTATCTGTAGACTTGTACTGATGAAAGATATCCTGATAAGCCTCTGTTATTTTCAAAGGAGGTCTTCCGTTTTCGATCAGCACATCATTACTGAGGTTATAATATTCTTTGTAAGTCCTGCTTGCATTCGTAGATATCGTCACAGGAATTACCCTGTTCATCCAATAATATAATCTCCTGAAGTTTTTTAGAAAATAACCAGTACATTCCACCTCCGCGACATTATGAATCGTGTGGTAAAAAACAGTTTGATTATTAAAGAGCCGATATAACGTTAAGTACTCCGAACTGTTTAAATGACTGTGCACGACATTCGGGCGATACATCTTCAACCAATTGGTGAGCTTTATAAGAACTGCCAAACTAAAACCCTTTTTCTTATTAAAAGACAAATAGTTAACATTTGGAGCAATATCCTTCACAAAAGAATTCTTATCCTGATTCTCACATAAAGAAACAATACACAATTCATAGCATTCATTTTTCGCTATTTCATTGCAAAGATCTATTACAAAACGTTCTGCACCACCTAACCCCAGGTTACCAATAATGTGCACAATTTTTAGTTTAAGCATATGCATGAGATTGTTCAGGTACCATCAAGTCTGCAGCCTGATATTTTTGCTGCCAATACAGATGAAGTATCCCGAAATACAAAAAAATAGTTGGACCATCAGCTCCGATCAACCAGGGATTATGTGACAAAGCATTAATTGACACTCCTATAAATGAAAAACACAAACAAACCAACATTGCATTTTCCTTCATTCTTATGAACTCCATAACATGGATACAGATAGCGCTTACTTTATAATAAATCCCAACTAGTAACCCTAGTCCTAAAAAAGGGCCGAGATAAGTAAAAAACATTAGATAGGCATTATGAGAAGTTATTCCTGAAGAGAACACATAGTCTCTGTAAATGACGTCACCCCAGTTTTTGCCATAAAAAATCAATCCGAAAGGATAGTCAATATAAATCCTTAAGTTTTCTTCTACCAGCCCCCCCCTGTTATATGCAGCGTCATTATGGACATTCTTTGTAATAATGTTCTCTACATTATCCAGATTATCTTTAAGAACATAATTATAAACTCCTGCACAAACGAGTACCATCAGGGTAAGGGAGATGACTGCCCTACCTCTGTAATAAAGCAGCATAAACAGAACTACGCAAAAAATAAAGGCCACAAATGCAGAACGTTGCATACATAAGAACAAGAATCCAAGACACACAGCAAGTACAAGTCCTTTTACCAGCAAAGATTTATTAAATACACAGGTATAAATAAATGCAAATGGGGTCAATGCCGCTACCTGATAACCAAAATTAAACTGATAAATAGCAATACCTGAGGGACTTTGCATTACTCTTTCTCCCATGAGCATTGCCCTCCATTTACTGATCTCATAAAAATGATCAAATACCAGAACAATACATGATACGGTTAGTAAACCAAAAAATACCGCTACAACATAATTAAAACGCTCCTTGCTTATTCCTACAAAATGATTAAAGAACAATGCGCAAACTATTATACAAATGATATTAGCAGCAAAACCGTTAAGAACTGATAAGCCAACTACGTAATAAAGGAAACCAGCTGATGCAAGCAGCAATAAGATTTTCCAATAGATGAACTCTGTATTATCTTTCTCTTTAAAAAAAAATACCAAAGGGACACAAAAAATCAATGGAGCAGGAATTCTAAACAAATCTGTCATAAAAATTCCAAAAGCCAGGACATACAGGTACAATACCAGAAAAATGGCGGCAATTATTTTCATTTCTAAATCAATTAGTGATTTTTAACCAGTTACATTTTGCTTTAAAACATCGATAAACCCTTGAGCGTCATTCATAGCATGTCTGTAGGTATCCTGACCATTCTGAGCGATATACCTTACTTCTTTATAATTGACGATCAACTGCTCCAATAACTCTTTTGTCCCAATCATGTTCCAGGCCACAGGAATGTAGGTTTTGTCAGGTATATAGACGTCAGGAAAAGTCAACATATGGCTCATTAAAGGTTTTACCAATAGAGAACCGGAAATAAATGTTTCAAAATCACGGTAACAAATCTCTCCCCATCCAAAAGGACTAACACTCAATTTTGAGTTTCGAAGTTCTTTCCAATACCTGGCTTTACTTACGTTACAGCCCTTGGCAATATTAAAATTCAAATGATCAAAAAGTCCAATAATATGATTTCTTTGATAAGAGATCCTGTTCATCGTATGATTATCCTGATGAATTGTCCCTCTAAAAGTCAAATCATATTTTCTTTGTTTATCTGATGATGAAAAACGAAGCGGATAAATATTGTAATTTAAAAAATTACTCAATCTGCTCATTTTATAGCCAAAATACCTGTAGTCATTCAATCCAAGATTCCAACCAAGCTTTATTTTATTAACCTGTTCTTCGGGACAGCGAACAAATGCTGTTTTTGAATTTTTAGGGTCATTAGAATTCAACCATATTCTCAAGTCCTTTATGCCGTTCTCTGCGCTATAATATTCACTATTCTTAAGTATCTGCTTTTTGAGGAATACATCTACAAAAGGAATAATAGAAAAATCGCCCGATCCTGTAGAATCTGCTGCATCAAACCAGATCAACTTGCCCGAGCACTGTTTCATTTCCAAAAGAAAAGCTAAGAGCTCATGTTCGTTCTGTTCAGATCTGGTATTTAAATTTTGCCAACCAGAAAAGTACCTGGAATGGATCAGCAGACAGTCTGCATCTTTCAATGCTTTATCCTGGTGATCATAGTAAAATTGTACTTTAATATCATTAGCTCTTAATTGGCTGGCCCATCTGTAAAACGGATGTGTTTCACCATAGTATCTCTTTTCGGGCCAATCAAGTATCTTTAATATTTTCATCACCTGATAAGGATGCTTTTTAAAGTATAAGAGATAATTTTCAGATCAATCCAAATACTGTGATGATCAATATATTTTAAATTCTGATCAATCTTTAATGGAATGATTGTGTTGATGTAAAAGCTTTCAGGGTCCTCAGCATTAGCAAGCAAGCGATTCTCATCTATAAACTCAATAGATGCCCAATCTGTTATTCCTGGTTTTACAGTAAGTACCCTTTTTTGAAAGCTGTTATATAATTCTACATATTTACATACTTCCGGCCTCGGACCTACAAAACTCATATCGCCGTTCAAGACATTGATCAACTGTGGCAACTCATCAATTTTATACTTCCTTAGCCAGTAGCCTATCTTCGTTATTCTCATGTCATGATCACCAACAGTAAGTAATCCGTTTTGATCAGCATTAGCACACATCGTCCTAAATTTCACCAACTTAAAAGTTTTCTGATTCAAACCAACACGTACCTGTTTATAGAAAACACCGCCTTTAGAACCTATTTTTATCAAAAAAGCTACAGCAATGAAAACAGGGAATAATAACAACATTCCTGTTAAAGCAAAAAACACATCGAATAATCTTTTCACTAACATACCGGTAAATGGCTAAGATGAAACTTTAACTAATTCTTTTATTCCGACTACCAATCTCACACTGGCAATAACAGATTCAATAATGAAATCAATCTCCAGATTTGACAATTGAGGATATATAGGCAATGAAATCTCACAGGCATATTGTTTATAGCTATTTGGATAATTGTCTATATCATAGCCAATACTCTTAAAATAAGTCAGCATTGGCATAGGTATAAAGTGTACGTTCACTACTACTCCCCTATTTACCATTTCTTCTATGATCTGATCTCTTTGAGCTTCTGTTATACCTTTTATCCGTAAAGGGAACAGGTGATATGAAGATTCTCTATGATCGTCTTTCATAACCGGTTTTATAAACCAATTATAGCTATCAAACGAGTTGCAATACTTCAAATACACAATCTTTCTTAAAGGAAGCAATGTGTTTTTATATTTCCTCAACTGGGCCAGTCCAATTGCAGCACAGATGTCAGGCATATTCATTTTAAACCCTTTAAATAAAATATCATACTTCCAGTTTGCTCCCTTAGACTTGGCAAAGGCATCTCTGTTCTGCCCATTCATAGAGAAAAGTTTCAGGAACTTATATTCTTCCTGATTGTCAAAACAAGAAGGAAGATTAAGACAAATACAGCCACCTTCAGCAGTAGTAATATTTTTTACAGCATGAAATGAGAATATAGTTACGTCACTTTTCCTTGCGGCAGGTACATCGTCATAATAGGAACCTATAGAATGTGCCGCATCAGCAATCAGCAAAATTCTTCCCAGCAATTCTTGTCTTCCGGAACCTGGCACAAACTGAGCTTTAACATCAGGGTCATTTACCAATGCGTTCAACTCATTGTACATACACGGTAATCCTGCAATATCCACCGCAATGATTGCTTTGGTCTTCTTAGTAATCTTACTTTTCACCTTTTCAGGATCAATAGTACAATCGTCCAGGATATCTACCATTACAGGATTTGCCCCACAATGCAAAACACACAATGCTGTCGCGCAATAAGAGTATGCCGGTACAATTACCTCGTCACCTTCTCCTATGCCATACCACTTTAGCATCATAATGGCTCCTGAGGTCCAGGAATTAACACACACAGCAGCTTCCGAACCTGTTAAAGTTAATATTTCAGATTCCAGGGCTTTAACTTTAGGTCCAGAAGTGATCCAATTCGTTTGAAGCGTGTCTACCACTTCATCTATAACTGCCTGATCAATAAACGGAGGTGAGAAAGGAATATTCATAGTCTTAAATTTTATTTTGCGAGTATTAGTTCTTCCCACATGTCGGAAATGACATCCAGAGAATTTGTTTTATTTATTGCCTTGGCATTGTTGCCCAGGCGATGTTTAAGCCCAACATTAAACAGGATATTAAAAATGGACTTGGTGAGCATACTTATATTTCCGTTTTCAACCAAAACACCATTTATGCCATGCTCGATAATTTCAGATGGGCCAAATTCGCAGTCCATGGCAACACACGCACACCCGGCGCTCATTGCTTCAATTAGTGCATTTGGATAGCCCTCATTTCTTGATGGCAGAACAAATAATTCTGCCTGATTATAATAATGCTGCAGATCATCCTTTGCCCCAGCGAGTATAACTCTGTCGTCCAGCCTCAACTTATGGATCAGGTTTTCTAAATTTTGCTTTTCTATTCCCTGGCCAACGATCAGCAGGTCGATATTCTTTATTCTAACTTTACTAAAAGCCTCAATTAATCTGTCAAATCCCTTTTCGTAAGAAAGTCTGCCTACCGCAAGAACAAATTTCCTGTGATGTACAATCTTGTGCGAAGAGGATTTAAATACATATACCGGGTTCTTAATGATGTTGTAATTATTCAAATGACTAAAAGCTTCATTTCTTTTCAGACAATCCTCAATCCCTTTCGCAGGTATTACTATAGCTTTCGATTTTCTATAGATCAAGTATGACAACCACTTTAGAAAGTAATTAAACCTATTGATTGTATGATTTGGAGTGGTCCGTTCAGAAACGATATATGGTATTTTAAGTAAGTTACAAGTGATACCCGTCCACAAATTAGCACTTGTCATAAATGAAATTACACAATGGGGTTTTTCCTTCATCAATATCTTCACCATCCTCAAACACGTAATTACCCCATATTTAATCCGACGGAACAAATGTTCATTACGTTTTCTGTTAAGCAGGGAAACCACTCGAATATTTTCAGATAGCGGATATCCATGTGCGGCATCATTCATGCAGATAATAACTACATCGTATGCTCGTTCGCTAAAGCTATTGCTAAGCGTAGACAGAACCCTTTCTGCTCCTCCTTTTTGGAGCGTATAGATTACAAATACCAGTTTCAATCCAGGCATAATTCATTTATAATAAATTCATAATTGTTGTGAGGGCCCCGTTTAACCTAAGATTCCTTATATCAAAAAGGAAGTATTGACGGAGATAAAATTTGAGTAGCTCTCTTTTTAAACTGGCGGAATAGTTGAAATTTTCTACCATCAGATTAAAATCACTTACCATTCTTTTTTTTCTTACCCTGGAATCAATCATGCTCCATACGCCCCCGGTATGTAACCGGTAACAAGCCATTACCTGGGGAAGAACATACATCTTTTTGCCGGTACTTGCCATTGCATATAGTTTCAGCAATGTATCGGAACCATGGGTTTTAAAATACCAACCTTGTTTGCCTATTTCTTTTACTTCGTCCAGATTACGCATCATAAGTGAGCAGATCCGCGTTTCTTCTCTTTTTCCAAGTAAAACATCGCCATAATTAAATTCTAGCGCTTCCGGTTTTTCCTTCAGGTAAATTGTCTCATCCCTATCGTTGATCACCTCTGTATGATGACAGCAAATCACATAGTCAGGATGGCTCTCCAGAAAATCAACCTGCTTCTGCAGTTTCAGGGGATCGGTCCAAAAATCATCACCGTCACACATGGCAATGTATTTTCCTTTTGCTGCCTCAAAAACAGAAAGTTGATTTTTTATTGCACCAACATTCCGTGAATGACTAACGACCTTAATCGCATCAATATATTTTGATGCATACTTTTGAATGATCGCTCTTGTTTCATCCGTTGAATGATCTTCTCCAATTATAATTTCATACCTAAAATCTGTGTCCTGCATTAAAAAGCCTTCCAATGCCTGGGCAATATATTTTTGATGATTATAGGTAATACAGCATACGCTCACCAGGATTTCATCTTGTTGTACTTTACTCATATTTATTAAGATTAATAAGCGGTGTCCAACTGTCCGTTCTTTGTCACTGTCAAACTGGATGGGATTATTTCATTTTGCATGTCATAGTTCTGAACCCTCAACATGATTCTTGTGATCAGATCAAGATCACTGCTTGTTAAGGTATGATACAATGGAAGACAAAGAATTCTTTTAGCAACTGATTCACACACAGGCATAAATGCAGGATTTAAAAATGGCAAAGCAGAAAGTGCAGGATAGAAATATCGCCGGCAATAGATTTTTTCATTTTCTAGAGCTTTCATGCATTTGAGCATGAGCTGCTCATCATCAAACAATACTGGAAAATAGGCATAGTTATAATCCAGATCTGCATTAAGCTTAGGATAAGTTGCTTTCAACGTACTTAAGGCTCTCCAGTAATAAAATGAAAGCAATCTTCTTTTATCCAATATTTCATCTACCTGTTTCAGATTACACAATCCCATAGCAGCATGAAATTCACAGTTTTTCCCATTGATCCCCAGTTCAGAAAACTCATCCGGTCCATTGTGACCAAAATTCCTCATAGACGCCATTTTCTTTAAAAGTTCAGGACATTGAGTAAATACGGCACCACCTTCTATGGTATGAAAGAGTTTTGTCGCGTGAAAACTTGTAGTACTGATATCACCATATTCAAATATTGATTTGTTTTTATATTTAGTACCGAAACAATGTGCTGCATCATAAATAACCTTTAAAGAGTACCTGTCAGCTATCCTTTGTATGGCATCAATGTCGCAAGGATTTCCATAAACATGAGTAGCTAATATTGCTGACGTTTGAGGAGTAATTGCTTCCTCTATCTTTTTAGGATCTATATTAAAAGTCTCCCCATCAATATCTACAAAAACAGGTTTACAACCTTCCCAAACTAAACTGTTTGAGGTAGCGACAAAAGAAAATGGTGTAGTAATTACCTCTCCCTTTAGTTCAAGTGCATTGATAGCAAGTTGAAGTGCCATTGTTCCATTCGAAACGTAGAGCAAGTGCTTAATCCCCAGATAATTCTTAAGTTTCAATTCGAGTTCATTAACCAATGGTCCATTATTAGTAAGCCACTGGCGTTCCCATATGCTATTTACATAAGATTCAAAGTCCTGAATCTTTGGAAGAAAAGGTTTGGTTACAGGTATCATCTTTTTAGAATTAGTTGTTTGAAATCATTAATTGCTGTAAGTCTCAACACTGTACTGCTTCCCATATAAATCAGGAAGAAAAACAATGCATTTATAATTATTCGGGTAATATCCAGCAGTTGAAAAGGCCGTAAACACAAAGTATCTACGAGATAACATAATATTCCGGCAAACGCTGAGGTCGCTATAATTGGAGTAATGTCTTGCAATTGTTCTCTAATAGAATAGTTAATTAACTTGCCGCTATAAATTGAATTAATGTAATAGCCCAAAAAATTAAACATCAACTGAAAATAAAGTAATCCGTATATTCCAAATGGAATTACACATACAATCCCCCCCACACATATTGCCTTTTTAATAAACTCGAGTTTAAGAATCAAGTCGCTTCTCCCCTTAACTTTAAGGATATTAAGATTATAGGCATGTAGTGGATACATAATTCCAGCAAAACACAAAATCTGAAAATAAGGTGCTGCAGGCAGCCATTTATCTGTTAACAAAAACCGAAATAGTGGCTCTGCTATTACCGCCAGCAATATCAGCACTGGTGCATTCCAGAAAAGTACCTGCTGCATCAGCTTTTTATAAACCATTTTCAACTTTACGTCATCATCTACTATTGAAGCGAACATGGGATAAGTAACCTTATTGATCACGGCTGCAATATTGCCTACAGGCAATTGACTTACCGATTCTGCACGAGAATAAAAACCCAGCTGTGCCGCAGAATAGCTTTTACCAATAATCAAAACATAGATATTCTTATAAAGAATTTCAAGTAGACCTGTTAATGTCATTTTGTAACCAAAATGAAAATGTCTTTTAAAGCACTTACGACTAAAAATCAAATCGGGCAACCATCCTGAATATATCCAATGCATTACTGTAGAAAGGAAGGACTGAAATAAGCCCATCCAAACTAAACTCCAAACTCCATAACCCCGCAGCGCTAAAAAAACACCCAGTAATCCGCCAATAAACACAGAAGGTATCTGGATCTTCATCTGAATTTTAAAATTCATCTCCTTTGTTAATCTGGCGTTCTGTACACCGAAGAATGCATTGAGAATAAAGTCAAGGGCATAAACTCTAAGTATCAGAATCAGCACTTCCTGATGATAAAAAAGTGCCACATAAGGGGCCAAAAAGTAGACAATTCCATAAATCACTATACTTCCACCCAAATTGAAAAAGAATACTGTGGAATAATCCTCCTGGGTCAATTCCGAAGACCTGATCAATGAAGATGCAAGCCCGCTCTCCAATAAAGAATTACCAATAGCAATAAACAAGCTCAGCATGGCAATCAATCCAAATTCTGAAGGCAATAATATCCTGGCCAGTATAATCGTAATCCCGAAGCTGATGAACTGGACACTAAACTGTTGAACAAAAGTCCAGACCAGTCCGGACATTGTCTTTTTTCGTAAACTCATAATTGAAGGCTAAAGCCGCAGAACGCTCAGAGGCGCATATTTACTACCATATCCGGAAGCATCGATTTAACGCTATATACCACAGTTTCAGAATGTCAATTTCACGATTATATCGAAACCGGCCTTAAGCCTGTTTATCCTTTCTTCAACCTTTCTTGCATCTATAACAAGCTTAGTTTATTAATTCCAATACAGACACAGATACCTTAGTTACCAAGGCACAATTTAGATTGTCGATAACTACCAGCACATTTTTACCATGTAACTTAATGATCTGTCCTTCTTTATCTGTCATAATACCTTCTTTTATCTTTACACGGTCTCCTACTTCCATATCACGCATATCTTCCACCTCAGCCTCCGGATAAAACTCCAGGTAATGTTTAATATCTTCAATTACAGACTCACGGATACGTGCCATCTTACCCATATAGTAAATAAAGTTTACCACTCCCATCGTCAATCTTACTTTCAATTCTTCTTTGGGATTGATGTATACAAACACATAAGAACTAAACAATGGCAACTCTACTTCTTTGATTCTATCAGCCCATTGGTTTTTCACTTTTCTTACCGGACAATAAGAAGTAATATCTTGCATTTGAAGTAACTGATCTACTTTCTTTTCCCATCTCGGACGGGTATAGATGACAAACCAGTTTCTTGTTGACGATGATTTGAAGGGTAATAAATTTTCCATATGAGCTATTATTTTAGAGTATTTAGATTACTTTGAACAGTCCGGATACAGCTTCGCTACCTCACTTACATGATTGCTTTTTTAAATTTTTCTATTTCTGATTCCCTACCTGCAATCTTGAAAAGATTGCCAATTTTTAGACAGTCGTCGTCTCCCGATCCAACTTCACATCCGGCCTTGGTTGCCGGCATTCAATAACACATATCCCTTACGATACAATAACTTCGAGCTACAGCTCAGGCAGAATAGGCATATCTTCCATACCTATATACATTTCTATTTTCTTTCTTGGCATCATTAAATACCAGCATCGGATTAATTAGTTTGTGATTCTCACAGATATCTTCGAATATTCCTAATTCTGTTTTATTGGTGAAATTATACCGCACCACATAAATACTCGCGTCAGCAAACTCAGCAAGACTAAAAGCATCAGCTACACGCCCCACAGGTGAGGTATCTACAATGATGTAATCAAATCTTTTCCTGAGCTCATGAAACAATATGTTCAGTCTGTTGCTCATTAGTAACTCCCCTGGATTTTCAGGAATCTTACCACAGCCTATTACAGAAAGACTACTCGAGGTTGGCGATTGTAAAAGTATGTCATCCACAGTTAGGCTTTCCGATGTTAAATAATCGGACAATCCAATTTCTGAGGTCATATTCATGCTATTGAGCATATCAGGCTTACGAAGATCAAATTCAAGCATGACCACTTTTTTCTCTATTAGTGACAGGGTGATCCCCAGGTTTACACTAAAGAAAGTTTTACCCTCCCCTTTAGTACTGGAGGTTACCAGCATCACCTGATTACTCTTATTCGTATCCATAAAGTGAAGATTAGATCTGATAAATCTAAACAACTCTGAAATGGTTGTACTTTTATCTTTGTGTACGACAATAGATTCACCAATACCTTTATGACTCAGCTCGCCTAAAATCCTTGCTCCTCCTGTTAGGTATTCTACATCGTAAATATCTTTTACTTTATTGTTTAGTTTATTCCTGGTATATATTACTGAGGCTGGAATAACCAAACCCAAAACAAAGCTCATCAGGTAAATAATCTGTACTTTAGGTTTAGCAGGTATGGATATATAAGCTGGCTTGTCTATGACCTGAGAGGTTGGAATAGTGGCTGACAACGACAGTTCTGTTTCTTCTCTTTTCTGCAACAGATAATGATATAACGTAGTTTTCACGCTTTGCTCCCTGCTCCTTTCCAGAAGACCCTTTTCCAGTACCGGAACACTTCTTAACCTGGCTTCAAACATTGCAGATTTACGGTTAAGATTATTTTTTTCGAGACGCAGCCCTTTTCTTATTACTGTTAAATTCTCCAGCAAATTAGATTTTAAGCCAGAGAGCTGCTCAGTGAGATTGATCACCAGCGGATTACCCGCCTGATTGGTGCGTAACAATCTTTGTCTTTCTATTTGCAGGTTATTGTATTTATCAGTAAGATTCTGAAGAGTAGGATCTTTCAAACCTAAAGTTGTAGGCACAAGTTCATATTTACTTTCGCTATCTGTTAAATAGGAGATCATTGATTGCACCAATCCTAGCTGAACCTCACTTGAAGCAAGCTGTTGATCATATTCACCAGATGATTGCAAATCCATCTGAGCGTTTGTACTTAACTCTGTTACTCTGTTAAATTTCTTATAATCTTCTACATCCTGCTCCACTCCAGATAAATCTTTTGAGAGATATCTTAGCTTTCCATCAATGAATTTGATGGTGTTCATGGCCATAATATTTTTATTGCTTACATTCTCCATGTTATAGGTTTCGATAAGATGTTCAAGAATATCAATACCCCTTTGCGGAACGGCATCCATGAGACTAAGTACAATGGTATTCGCATCTTTTACTACAGGCATCACGATCAATTGAGATGCACTGTATGCCTCTGCAAGTCTGCGTAAATTCACAAAAGCAACTTCTACCGGCTTTCCAGATTGTTTAAATGCAGGTCCCTTTACAATTGTGATGTTAAATTCAGGACGAATGATCGCCTGATTAAACCTGTATATATATTTCTTGCTACCTTCTTTGAAAAGCAATTTCTCATCATCTAATATTTGCACAGACAAATTCTTTTTAGAATAAGCTCCATCTTTAATTGAATTCACTAAAATTTTAAAAGTAAGTGAGTCTCCATATAATTCTTTTGATCTTAAAGGTAATTTTTTAGAATAGCGGACTTGCAATGCAAGATCATCCAGCACCTCATAGATCAGGTCTTTTGAACGTAATACTTCCATCTCGTTGTCTACGGTTCTGGATGACCTGAACATATTCAAATCACTGAAAGCTGTTCCCTTTAATATACCATCTCCTTTTGCATCATCCTGAATTAGTAAAGTACTGGTTACTTTGTATTGCGGAACTGTAATTTGCAGGTACAGATAAGCACCTCCTAAAGACAACAACAATGTGATTAAAAATAAGTACCAGTATTTAAAATATTTCATGATCTGATCTTTTAAATCCGGCCGTTTCATTATTGATTTTTGATTAAAAGACATGGTTTCTGTATTAAGGTGAACAATGATCAATTATTTATTAAGGAAAGTGGTGGCCAATACTGCGACTGCCGATATCGTGGCTACAATGAGTGGCATCATCCTGTTACTATTGCTGTATTCCACAGACTTGGCCTTATCCGGCTCTATATAAACAACATCATTCTGCTTCAGATAAAAATAAGGTGAGTTGAGGACATCTTTATTGTTGAGATTGACCCTTACCATCGTACGTTTACCATCGGTTTCCCTGATCAATAAGACATTTTCTCTCTTTCCGTACGGCGTCATATCACCTGCCATACCCAGGGCTTCTAAAAGATTGATCTTTTCATTTTGAACAGTAAATGTTGAAGGATGATTTACCTCTCCTATTACAGTAATTCTGAAATTCATAAACTTAACATTCACCACCGCATTCTTCACCATCTTATTTAATTCGGATTCAATAAGACCCTGAGCCTGAACAACAGTTAACCCGTCTAACTTAATTTCTCCAAGTACTGGAAATTTGATTTTGCCTTGTTCGTTTACTCTATATCCCTCTTTTTCGTAAAATCCATTTGCATTCACGTTGTTGGTATTCGCGGCAAACATCACATTCGATTCCGGACTTGTACTGTTAACCGTTACACTTAACACATCATTCTTAAGAATCCTCGGTTCGCCATCGTTCATTACCATGTTAGAGGTCTCACTTTTTGAAGTTAGGTCACTAAAATAGACCAAATTCCTTTGTCTTGAACACCCAATTAAGGTTATTAAGCTTAAAGAACATAAAATATAGTTTAATTTCATAACAAGTAATTTAGATTAACACGATTAAATGATGCCTTAAATATTATGAATTAAATTTAGGGACTAATTGTTATTAAAATTGCCCATTTTTTCAATTGTGAAATAGATTGTGCAAGATACACACCTAACTTCACAGCTTTGTGCACATCATTACACAACAAGTGTGATGTGTTTTTCTCACAAATCGTCAATAAAGGGAAGAAAAACATGAAATTACCGACATTTATTAACCACACAGCACACTAGCAACATACAAATCCTAAATTATTTCTACCAAAATCATAGCAGCAACAACAAACGCCATCACTTCAAAACAAAATCATTCGTATAAAGCAATTATAATTGCTAAAGCATATGTGAACTGCAAAACCAGCAGACTGAAAGAGTACACAACCTATATACTATTATATAGTATATAGGTATATATAACTAAATAAAACTCTGGATATCTTCATCGGACACCCCAACTCTATAATATCAGACTTCCTCCGGCCTGCATTATTTAGATTTTAAAAGCTAATTTGTATAAAAATTTTTCCTTGAGGCAACCTTCCTTCAGTG
The DNA here is from genome assembly GCF_032678645.1 of Pedobacter frigoris. Taxonomy (GTDB): domain Bacteria; phylum Bacteroidota; class Bacteroidia; order Sphingobacteriales; family Sphingobacteriaceae; genus Pedobacter; species Pedobacter frigoris_A. The sequence continues at coordinate 92,131 of NZ_JAVTSP010000003.1, read as the reverse complement.
GCATACGTAATAGTATATATAGATAAATTAATTTTTACGTGAACGAACTAGACATACCAGTATTAATTAGTGGCTGTAAAAGAAAAGACAGAAAAAGTCAAAAAGGACTCTATCAGCTTTTTTATGGTCATTCTATGAAAATGTGTATGCGTTACGCAAAAGATAAAGAAGAAGCTATAGAACTTGTCAATGATGGCTTCATGCGGGTATTTACAAATATCCATAAATATGAAGAATCAAGGCCTTTTAAACCATGGTTGAGTACCATTATGATCAATACTTCTATAGATCACTACCGTAAGCAGATAAAACGTATTGAGATGGAAGAATTAAATGCAAAGCATGAGATAGAAGATAAGGAAAATATTCTTTCTCACATCCATTATGAAGACCTCATCAGAATGGTTCAACAGTTATCTATAGCATATAGAACAGTATTTAATCTTTTTGCTATCGATGGGTATTCACATGAAGAAATTGCATCAATGCTTTCCATATCAGTCGGCACTTCAAAATCCAATTTATTTAAAGCCAGAGAGCAACTGAAAAAAATGCTAAAAACAGCACCAATAAATAATCATCCATCATGGAGTTAAACGACAAAGAGTTTGATACCACCTTCAGAGAGAAGGTTTTTGATGCCGAACCACAATTCGAGGAAGCGGCATGGGATAAAATGGAGCAAAAACTCAGAAGAAGGGATCGTGTAGTATTATTCAGAAAAATAACTCTTGTATGCTTGATATTTTTTGTCTCTCTAGCTGGGTATTTTGCCTTAAAAATTCCTTCAGCATCATCGGTTAAAAATGATGCTGTACAAAATGCTATTGCAAAAAACACAAAAACAACTGCTAAACAAACCAATAAAGGTTTAATTACAGCGCGCCAGTCAGCAAATAAATTTAAAGAAGTAAGAAAAGAAATTTTCTCTATTAAAAAAACAAGCTTGGGTTTGGATACAGCTCCTGGTTTTAAAACCACAGAGCAATCAAAATCTTTAGCATTTGTTAATCAAGTGTACATCGAACCAAACCTACCCCAGAATGTTAAAGTCGCGCTTACCCCGGTAATCACAACTTTAGCTGTAAATAATACATCTGAAAATACAATCAGATATAAAAGGACAATACCCATGAACCTCGCCATCAGTGCTGGGCCTGAATTTAACTCGGCAAGTTCATTAGTTGGGGGGCAGCCTGGATTTACAGCAGGTTTAACTTTTGGCGTAGGAATAACTAAAAGATTAAACCTGCAAACCGGGCTTAGATATAGCATTAAAGATTATTACACAAATAACTATGCCTATAAATTCAATAGTCAGCGCATTCAAAATCTGATCTCAAGTGTAGATGCCTCGTGTGCTGTACTGGAAATTCCAGTTATCGCATCTTATAAGATAGCTGATCATAGGAATGGGAGTCTGCATTTAAATACAGGTATATCCAGTTACCTGATGCTAAAGGAAGATTATGTATTTAAATATACGCCACAGTCAGGTATAAAAGACAGGTTGGTAAATAAGAGAAATGAAAATCAACATTTCCTAAGTGTACTAGACCTATCGGCAACTTACTTTATCAGACTTAAGAGCAGCAATTTGAAAGCAGGTATCGAGCCCTTTGTAAAAGTCCCGTTAACGGGTGTGGGAGAAGGAAAAGTTAATTTAAAATCAAGTGGTATTTCTTTAAAACTAAGTTATGATCTGGACAAAAAAAATAACTAGCTATTTATTATCAGCTATATTCTTGTTGCTCCATTTTCATGCAGCAGCGCAGACTTACGCAGGTAAAAACATAAGGGTAGGCATATTCTCCTCTACTCCATTGGAAGACATCAAAGCGGCAACTGATCAATGTAGCGGAGTTATCATTGGAAAGACTAAGGAGATCGCAATCCAGGTTCCTATAAAAACTTTGGAGTTTGATAAAAAGCTGATGCAAGAGCATTTTAATGAAAATTATATGGAAAGTGATCAATATCCGTATGCTAAATTTAAAGGGGTCATCGCCCAGCAAATAGATTTTGGTAAAGATGGAGACTACACGGTAGTGGTAAACGGAACTCTTTCTGTCCATGGGGTTGATCAAAAACGATCCATCCCAGGCAAAATCAGTATCAAAAATGGCATGATACAAATCAACACAGAGTTTAAGGTAGCCTGTGCTGATCATCACATTAAAATCCCTAAACTGGTATTTACCAAAATCGCTGAGCAAATCACTATAAAGGTTGACGGCAAATTAAACCCCATAAAATAACCCTAAGGCCATGAACAAAATTAAATTGCTAATTCCGCTACTGACTTTATTTAGTCTTCATGCCGGAGCACAGGAAGCCGATTCTTTATTAAAATCCATCACAGGACCAGAAGCGGCAAGGACTGTTGATGCTACATTTAAAGCTACCAGGGTGGTATTATCGCATTCAACAGAAACACAAAAAAAGCATGACCTGGATATGAGGATACGTCATCACTTTGGGGACATAGGTGGCCGTTTTGGCAATGCACATACCTTATATGGACTCGATGTTGCATCTGATTTGTTTATAGGATTTGATTACGGCATCACGGATGAACTTACTGTTGCAGTAGGAAGAAGCAAACAGGACGAACTTTTTAATTTCTCTGCCAAGTATAAATTACTAAAGCAAAAAAACGAAGGCAGTGTGCCTGTCAACCTTACCTTACTGGCACAAATGGGATGGATAGCACGTGAACCATTTACAGAAACCGAATTTAGTAACTACGCTAATAGGTTCTCCTATTTTATACAAGCGCTCATCTCGAGAAAGATTTCTTCCAAACTTTCGCTTGAAATTATGCCTGGATTATTAATGCGAAAGAACCAAACAGAGCTCAGAGACCCCGATAATATTTTTTCTCTTGGCTTTGCAGGAAGAATGAAATTAACCAAAAGGCTTTCTTTTATTGCCGATTACACACTGGTAAAAGGACTATCCAGACCTAAAGACCTAAACCAGGCTTATTATAATCCTTTAGGTGTTGGTTTGGAAATTGAAACTGGCGGACACATCTTCTCACTCAACTTCATGAATTCTGAATACATAGTTGAAAACAATTTCATCTCCAATACGAAGAAATCCTGGAAAGACGGAGGCGTTCGTTTTGGATTTACCATATCGAGAAATTTCACACTGTTTAAATCCAAGAACAAAGACCCCGATAAACAATCAAAAATTTACTAACCTAAAAACTTAAAATCATGGAACGTGACGAATTCATCAAATCATTAGGATTTGGTCTGGCACTGGTATGCACTGGATCCTGCCTTTCAGGATGCGGAAGTAAGGGCAATGACCCTAAACCTGATCCAAATCCGAATCCCAATCCAAACCCTGGAGGCAATAACAATACAGCTTCAGTAAATCTGGCTAGCCAGCTAATGGCTATTGGAGACCAGGCTATTGTAAACGGAGTTCTGTTTTTTAGAATTGCCACAGGAAATTCAACAGCCTCATTTGTTGCTACTGAATCAGTATGTCCCCACCAGGGAGGCGGTCTTGTATGGAAACAGGCTCAAAACAGAGTACAGTGCCAGCTGCATTTTTCAGAATATGCGACCAATGGCACAGTAATCCAGGGCCCTCAGAATACCACGGGAAATACCAGAACTTTAAAAATCTACGCAACGGCAATAAGCGGAACCACACTTACTGCAACTATCGCGTAAATTTAACTGATCTCAGAGGCTGTCTAAAAAAGTGTAAAATAATGCCTTTTTAGACAGCCTCACTATGGGTTCAATTTTATTCACTCATTTTCAGGTTCATAAAAAACTTGTATATTCAGCATGGTTATTCTAACTTTAACTTATGCGAAAAATTTTATTGGCACTCTCTTTCTGCCTATTGATAATAACCTCTATGTTCAATACCACAAAGGCACAATGGAAAAGCCAATTGGAATTGAGTCAAAAAATGGGATATTACAACCTGTCAAATTCTTCAGCATCACTGTTTATTCATTTTGATAAAAGTATTTACACCAATAACGAAACGGTATGGTTCACCGGGTATTTGTTAAATACCCGTACTCAACAGCTAAGAAGCAATGAGGTACTTTCCTTAGCACTCATCCGAGATATCGACAGCGCTATTATTAAACAAGACAAATACCTCATCACAGGTGGTATTTCATTTGGAAATATGCTATTACCAGATTCCTTGCTAGCCGGCGATTACCATTTTCTGGCCACAACAAACCAGGTAAGCAAAGGAATTCCAGACATTACTTTTATTCAGAACATCACTATTAAAACCAATATCGACCCAGCATTTAATGCCGGCATCAAACTGCTCAAGGAGGGAATTGCAGGAAAATCTCCACATCAGGCTATTTTATCTGTGCTCACACGTGATGCACGTTTTTTGTCTAAGCCTGCTGATGTCAGTTATAAATATGGAGGCTTTTTAAAAAAAGGAAAGACGAATGCGTCAGGCGAATTGGTAATGGAAATACCAGAACAGGAAAATATTTCAGACCCCAATCTCTACGTTAAGGTAAAACATGGTAAAGACAGTAGCTTCTTGAATTTGACATTACCAGTAACTAGAAGGAAAGCAAGCGTTGGCTTTTACCCCGAAGGCGGAAACCTGATTCAGGACATTCCTTCTGCAGTAGCCTGGGAGGTTAAAGATAATCAGTCGGCTCTTGTGACAACAAAAGCGTTGCTATATAAAAATGATAAAGTGGTAGATACAATTGAAACCAATAGTTATGGGATCGGAAGTTTTATTTTACTTCCCCAGAAAGACGTTGTCTACCAAGTAAAGCTGTTACACTCTGCATTTACAGACAGTATTTATCAATTACCAAAACCGCTTGATAAGGGGCTTAGCATTTCTATTGCAAACGCAGCAGCCGTAGATACGCTCACAATAAGGGTTATAAACACCGCTCCACAACATGCTGCTTTGAGAATACATAATTTTAAAGAGACATTTATATATGATGAACTGGACTTCAGCTCTACAAACAAATTACTTAGGATCCCACTAAATGAAGTACCAAAAGGACTCAACACCATTACTATTTCTGATAGCCTCGGAAGACCACTTGCTGAAAGAATCTTCTTCGCCCACTATAATCCTGAACCTAAAATTGCACTTACAACAGGTAAACCTGTTTACGGACAAAGAGAGAAAGTCACGCTAAAAATCTCTTTAAAACAGCCTGACACGATAGGTATAGTTTCCATTGCTTGTGTACAAGACAACAGGCTTTCATCAAGATTATCTTCTGACATAGAACGCTATGGCTATCTTGAAAATGAGCTGAAAAGTTTACCTGTTGCGCTCAATGGAAATGGTTATTCCGATAAAAGGTACATGGAAGATATTTTATTGGTTAAGGGATGGCGGCGGTATACCTGGCAAAACATACTACAGGCAATGGCAAAAGACACTGTGAAGGTTTATGATCCGCTTGACTTAACACTGGACATCAGAAAACATGATAAAACAATAAAAACACCAGTTGAGGTAAGCATAATTGGCGGAATGCATTTAGATATTAAAGCAACCAGCAAAACCGGCACATTAATATTAAATACCCAAGACCTGTTACTTCAATCCGGCGAAAAAATGCAAGCCATTGTCTTGGGGAAAAACCAGGATACTTATTCAATAAAAGCTTATGATCCTTACACCAGTCTCAACAAAAAGTACGTGAGGTTCATATCTGCAGAAAAGATCGGAATCCCATCAAATGTTCAAAACAATTCTGAGCTGGCACTCAAATCCAATGAGAAAATTCTTAGGCTTAAGGAAGTAAAAATAACCAGTGGGAATGACAATATGCTATATAAAAGAGGTGCAAATGCTTGTGGAGACTATGTATGTCAATACGGCATCCTCAATTGCACAAATCACATATCAGACCCTTCAAATACGCAGCCGATCAAAGGCAGAAGTTATAAGGATCATGGATTTACAATTGTATACAGAGGATGCGATCCTGAAGACCTCCGGAGTTTTATCACAAAAGTAAATGGCATATATACAAAAAAGGAATTCTACGCTGATAGTTATACCGATCCACTCGAGCCTGCTTTTGTTTCCACTTTATTCTGGAACCACGGAACTGTCTTATCCAACAAGGACAAAGAAATTGTTTTTTATACCGGCGATATCGTTGGTAAATTTAGAATTGTTGTTCAGGGTGTAAGCCAGAATGACGTTGCACATGCAGAGTATTCATTTGAAGTAAAGGGCAAATAAAAAGGCCCCATTTTGCGAGGCCTTTTTATTTACGGATCTTATAAAGATTTTATCCAGGTCACCAGTTCGTCTCTGGTCTTTCCTGTTTTCTGCTGAAGTTTGCCCAGCAATTCATCGTCTTTTCCTTCTTCGTGTTTCAAATCATCATCGGTTAAGTCAGCATATGCTTGTTTTACTTTACCTTTAATCTCATTCCATTTTCCTTTTAATTCTAACTTATCCATGATCACTTCTTTTTTGTTTTACAATTAGATAGATGCATGAAGAACAGAAAACAGAATTGATTTGTTTTATTTCTTTGCTTTTTCGATGATCTCCTCAACCACCGCAGGATCCAGTAAGGTTGTAATATCCCCAAGGTTAGAAGTATCACCTTCCGCTACTTTTCTCAAAATACGGCGCATGATTTTTCCAGACCTTGTTTTAGGAAGACCTGAAACAAACAATATTTTGTCTGGTTTCGCAATTGCCCCTATTACACGGGTTACAGTCTGTAGAATATCTTTGCGTGTCAGGTCTTCATCATTATGTGTATTCGGGAAAATTACAAAAGCGTAAATACCTTGTCCTTTTACATCGTGAGGATAACCTACTACTGCACTTTCTACTACGCCCGCATGCATATTGATTGCATTTTCAACCTCGGCAGTACCGATTCTGTGTCCTGACACATTAATGACATCATCTACCCTTCCGGTAATTCTGTAATAACCATCTTCATCTCTCAAACAACCATCTCCTGTAAAATAAAGATCCTGATAAGTAGAGAAATAAGTCAGTTTACAACGTTCGTGATCTCCATAAGTAGTACGCAGCATACCAGGCCATGGGAATTTGATACAAAGGTTGCCACTAACACCATTGCCCTGTATTTCATTACCCTGCTCATCTACTAGTATAGGCTGTATACCCGGTAAAGGCAAAGTAGCGAAACTTGGCTTTGTTGGCGTAACATAGGCAATCGGAGAAATCATAATACCTCCCGTTTCTGTCTGCCACCAGGTGTCTACAATAGGGCATTTGCTCTTACCTATATTTTCATCAAACCAATGCCATGCTTCCTCATTGATTGGTTCTCCAACAGATCCTAAAACCCTCAAAGAACTTAAATCAATACCCTGCACCGGCTCCAGGCCAAAGCTCATTAAGGAACGTATTGCTGTTGGTGCTGTATATAAAATATTTACTTTATGTTTTTCCACTACCTTCCACATTCTTGAAGCATCAGGATAAGTAGGAATACCTTCAAACATTAACGACGTAGCACCTTGTGAAAGTGGCCCGTATACAATATAAGAGTGACCGGTAATCCAGCCAATATCTGCCGTACAGAAAAATACTTCGTCAGGCTGGTAGTTAAATACATTAGAGAACGTATAACCCGCATACACCATATAACCTCCGCAGGTGTGCACTACGCCTTTTGGCTTACCTGTAGAACCAGAGGTATAGAGAATAAACAATAGATCTTCAGCATCCATTTCTTCAGCCGGACAATTGGTATCTACCAGCTTTATCTCATCTTCCCACCAAAGATCCCTTCCTTTTAACATGGAAACAGGAGTTCTTGTATGGGTCAGAACGATTACTTTTTCTACCGTAGGACAGCCGATTAATGCATCATCGATTACTTCCTTTAACTGGATTTGTTTGGCACCGCGGAAAGCTCCATCCGCTGTGATAACGATTTTGCATTCTGCATCATTGATACGATCTGCAATTGATTTGGCAGAAAAACCACCAAACACCACAGAGTGAACAGCTCCGATGCGGGCACAAGCCAACACAGCTACTGCCAGTTCAGGTACCATCGGCATATAAATACAAACCCTGTCACCTTTCTTAACGCCATTCTTTTTTAGCACGTTACCAAAACGGCATACCTGCTCATGTAATATTTTATAACTTAAAGTAATACTTTCTTTGTTCGGATCGTTTGGTTCCCATATAATGGCGGGCTTATCACCATTTTCTGCCAGGTGACGGTCTAAGCAATTTTCAGTAATATTTAGCTTAGCACCCTCAAACCATTTAATGTTAGGCTCAGAGAAATTCCAGGACAATACTTTATTCCATTTCTTTCTCCATTGAAAATTATTCGCAATACCTTCCCAGAACTGTTCCGGGTAATCTACACTGTACTGATATGTTTTTTGATACTCTTCAAATGATTTAACTTGCATAATTTGGTTAGGTCAACTACTAAACTGTAAACTTACTTAAATCTGTTACAGCATCAATGGAGAGATTTAAAAAAATTACAAAAAAGAATCATTTTAAGTGATGAAGTGTCAAGGTTTACCGGTAAGAAATGGAAAATTCAGAAATTTACCGAAATCTGTCCAAGATACACACTCGTACTTACTGCTGGAGGTTTCGGCAATAGTAGCCAGGTAATTTTGAAACCTGCTTTGTATGAGTAAGTAACTTTCGCGAGGTATTTATTTACAAGAATTGAAAATAAATTTTATTAATATTCCAATTACTTCTTAAACATCTACTGAAACCCGTATTTATAAATGTTTATTTTAACTTTACAATAGTTAAAAAATGCAAATACGCTCTTATGAAATGGATCATCATTCTTTTCTCGCTATTGTTTAGCATATGCCATGTAAAAGGACAAAGCACATATAAACAGAACCTATCAGATATTTTTTCAGTTGTCTTTCCTTCCAAACCAATCCAAACAGACACCATGGATTGTAAAACCTATGTTTGCAGAGATTCAAATGCAGTATATTTAGCCATAATAAAGAATCCTATTACTTTTTTACAGCCACTTTTGGGTCTTAATCTCAACAACAAATATGACGGTTGTGTAAATGGGGTACTTTCGGCAACAAAAGGCAAATTAATTAGTAGAAATGCATTTGAAATTAACGGAGTAAAGGGAGTAGACATTGAGTATACAACCACTATCAATCCAAATCTGCCTAGCTTAAGGTTCGAACGCTTTATTTTCACAAATCAGTTTACCTTTTCTTTTCATTTCTGGACATCGCCTGAACATAAATTGGCCACAAAGAAGGAAAGAGATCGCTTCTTCAATTCGCTATTATTAATTGCAGATAAAAAGACAATTCAAGGAAATAAAAATTCCGCCGCATTGATGATTGGAGCTGTAGTTGGATATCTGACGGCAATTTTAATGGTATTGGCTTTCATAGGCGGCGGCGCCTTTTTGGTATATAAGCTCAGTAAAAAGAAACGCGTTTAGCATCCTAAACAAAGAAATTTATCCAGAAATGCAATTTACCAAGGTTAGCCCTTAATTTATCCAAAGCTCGCTTAATCTGTACAGCTACCGTTACTTCCGATATACCCAGTTTAGCCGCTATCTCCTTATTGGTCAGCTGCTCTTCTCTGCTCATCCTAAAGATCTCACCGCATTTATCAGGGAGCTGCTGTATAAAACTTTCGATTACAGCCTGCAACTCCTTTAGCTCCAGGCTTTCTTCATTTAATGAATAACCTGGGGGATTCAAAGCAGAAAGCACATAATTTTCCCGCACCTTACCCTTTCTGATTACATTAGAAACCTTATACTTTACAGCCATAATCAGGTAGCCTTTTATACTGCTCATCTGGTGTTGCTCACGGTGCTCCCAAAACCACACCAGTACATCTTGCACCAAATCACTACAAGCTTCCTTATCCTTAATAATGTTATATGCATAACGAATCAGCAAAGCATAGTACTGGTGATGCACCTCATTAAAAGCTGCATGTTCTCCCTCTTTCAATAAAGACAACAGTTCCTGATCGGTATATGTGCTATAAGCAGCCTAATGTATTACCCCCGTAATCTTAAAGTTAAGCAATTACTCCTACAAATATTATATAAGTTCCTTCATATAAACCAACTAAAAGAAAAATAAATTTTAATTTTCATTGCTAAATTTATATACCTGCTACTACACTGCTTGCAGGCTGGTTCCAGGCATGTTCGCAAAACAGGTACCTTTTTCCGAACATGCCTGCACCAAATGTATTACCAGTGCACTATCTGCCGAACAACAGCTGGCTTGCAATTGAGGTGTGACCAGGAAAATGAAAAATATTTTGCACCCGCTCTTGATGATTACAAATATTTTAATGATATTTGCACACTCTTAAAAAAATTAAGCGAAGAACAATTAACAATATATAATAAAGGCATGTCAAGAGTTTGTGATTTAACCGGAAAAATGGCGATGACAGGTTTTAATGTTTCTCACTCGAACGTTAAAACTAAGCGTAAGTTTTATCCCAACTTACAACTTCAGAAATTTTATATTCCTGAAGAAGATCGTTGGATAACACTTAAAGTATCTACTTCAGCTATCAAAACCATCAACAAAATTGGTATTTCTGAAGCGATCAATCGTTTCATGAAAAAAGGATATTTATAGAAAAAATTGGTTGATGTGAAATCAACCGTAATATTAAGAAAATGGCAAAAAAAGGTAACAGAGTACAAGTTATTCTAGAGTGTACAGAGCATAAAACCAGTGGCATGCCTGGTATGTCAAGATACATCACTACTAAAAACCGTAAAAACACTACTGAGCGTTTAGAATTGAAAAAATTCAACCCGGTAATGAAAAAAGTAACGGTTCACAAAGAAATTAAGTAATAGTATTTACTAAATACAAATCTATTTAGATCATGGCAAAAAAAGTAGTTGCAACCCTAAAAACGGGTAAAGGAAAAGAATATTCAAAAGTTATTACAATGACTAAATCACCTAAAGGTGCTTATTCTTTCAAAGAAGTTATTGTTCACAACGATCACGTTCAAGATGCTATCGCATCTAAAAAATAATTTTAATATTTTACGATATTAAAGCCGTCCCTTCATTCTGGGAGGGCTTTTTTTGTTTTGTTATACATTCATATGGGTTTATTCGATTTTTTCAAAAAAAAGGAGACCGCGCCTGAAGCGCAAGTGGCTCTTGATAAAGGATTAGAGAAAACTAAAGAAGGTTTTTTAAGCAAAATCACCAAAGCTGTAGCAGGAAAATCTACAGTTGACGATGATGTACTTGATAATCTTGAAGAGGTTTTGGTAACTTCTGATGTGGGTGTAAGCACGACATTAAAGATTATTGAGCGTATAGAGCAGCGTGTAGCTAAAGACAAATACCTTTCTACTTCCGAACTTAATGGCTTATTGCGTGATGAGATTCAACTGCTCCTTGCAGAAAACAACAGCAATGATTTCCGCAGCTTCGAATATGGCAGTCAGCACAAACCCTATGTAATTATGGTGGTTGGTGTAAACGGTGTAGGAAAAACTACAACTATCGGAAAACTAGCCCACAAACTTAAAGCAGAGAATTTAAAAGTTGTGCTGGGCGCTGCTGATACTTTCAGGGCTGCTGCGGTAGAACAGATTAAACTTTGGGGTGAACGTGTTGGCGTCCGTGTCGTAGCACAGGCCATGGGTTCTGACCCTGCCTCTGTAGCATTTGATACTTTGCAGTCGGCCGTAGCGAATGGCGAAGATGTCGTGATCATTGATACCGCTGGTCGTTTGCACAATAAAGTCGGACTGATGAATGAGCTTGGTAAGATCAAAAATGTAATGCAGAAGGTTGTACCAGGTGCTCCTCATGAGATTTTACTAGTTCTGGACGGCTCTACCGGTCAAAATGCTTTTGAGCAATGCAAGCAGTTTACTGAAGCTACAGATGTGAATGCTTTGGCCATCACCAAACTGGATGGTACTGCCAAAGGTGGTGTTGTAATCGGCATCTCTGATCAATTTAAAATACCCGTAAAATATATAGGCGTTGGCGAAGGTGTAAATGACCTTCAGCTATTTGACAAAAAAGCTTTTGTAGAAAGCTTGTTTAAATAAAAATATGAATACAAAAACAAGATCCACCATTATCCCCGTTAAGAAACCTAAAATCAATGTCATCACACTAGGCTGTTCAAAAAACACCTATGATTCAGAGGTATTGATGGGTCAGTTGCGTGGTAACAGCCTGGACGTTGTTCATGAAGCCAATAAAGTTGGCAAGGATGATATTGTGGTGATTAACACTTGTGGCTTTATAGACAATGCCAAGCAGGAATCTATAGATACTATTTTACAATACAGTCAGCTTAAAGAGGAAGGAAAAGTGGGAAAAGTAATCGTGACAGGTTGTTTATCTGAACGTTACAAACCCGAACTTGAAGCTGAAATTACTAACGTTGATGCCTTCTTCGGCACCAATGACCTGAATAATTTACTGCACTCCCTGGGTGCAAACTATAAACATGAGTTGATTGGCGAACGTTTGCTGACCACACCTTCTCATTTTGCTTATTTTAAAATAGCAGAAGGCTGTAACCGTCCCTGCTCTTTCTGTGCCATTCCTTTGATGAGAGGTAAGCACGTTTCACGCGATATGAACGAGCTGGTGAATGAGGCGAAAATTCTGGCTGCCAATGGCACTAAAGAATTGATCCTCATTGCACAGGACCTTACTTACTACGGACTGGACATTTATGGGAAACGTAATCTTGACGAATTATTGCGCCGGATATCTGATGTGCAAGGCATCGAGTGGATCAGGTTGCAATACGCCTACCCTTCTGGTTTCCCGATGGAAATACTGGATGCCATGAATGAGCGTGAGAATATTTGCAAGTACCTGGACATGCCTTTACAGCACATCACAGACAATATGCTGAAATCAATGCGCCGTGGTATCACGAAGCAAAAGACCATAGATATCGTCAACCAGATCAGAGATAAAGTACCAGGCATCGCTATGCGTACTACCCTGATTTGCGGTTATCCTGGAGAAACAGAAGAAGATTTCGAGGAAATGATGAGCTGGGTAGAAGAAACACGTTTCGACAGATTGGGATGTTTTACCTATTCGCACGAGGAGAAAACACATGCACATAATTTGGTGGATGATGTTCCTGATGAGGTGAAACAGGAACGCGTGGACGCCATTATGGAATTACAACAAGGCATTTCATTCGACATCAATCAGGAAAAAGTTGGCAAAACTTATAAGGTTCTGGTAGACAGAAAAGAGGGCGACTTCTTTATCGGACGTACTGAATTTGACTCTCCTGAGGTAGACAATGAGGTTTTGATTGACGCTGCAACGGGATATGCTGCAAATGGTAGTTTTGTAAATGTAACGATAGACCGCGCCGAGGATTTTGATCTATATGGACGGATTGTAAAATAAAGGCTTCAAATTAAGAATTATGGTTTATTAACTTAAATTCGTAGCAATGGAGGCCAAATACATCACTTATCAGGAAACAAACGCTTTCTCTTCCACTGTACTGGATTACATTGGCGGCAAAGCGCAGCTTAGAGAATTTTACAGGTATACTCCGGATTTTGCCGGCTTCTCTGAGGCTATAAAAAATCGCAATTTTATGGGCGAAAGGTCTGTTTTAGTACAGACTTTAAAAAATCAATATGCCTCTGCCAGCCCCTCTTCTCCAGTCAAGACAAATATTGAACTCCTGTCTGATGAGAAGACTTTTACCATTACTACAGGCCATCAGCTCAATATATTTACCGGGCCCCTCTATTTTATCTATAAAATAGTTACCGCTATAAATTTAGCTAAAGACCTGAAAACCAAATTTCCTGAATATAATTTTGTACCTGTATACTGGATGGCTACTGAAGATCATGACTTTGAAGAAATCAATCATGTGAAAGTAGAAGACAAAAGGATTACCTGGAATAAAAAGGCCTCAGGGGCAACTGGCAGATTAGATACCAAGGATATCATTGAAGCCCTGACTGCCTACAAAGGCTACCTGGGCATCAGTAAAAACGGTCTGATGTTATCAAGACTGGTAGAAGATGCCTATACAAATAATGCGAAACTGAGTGATGCTACCCGTGAACTGGTAGACGCACTTTTTGGTGAATACGGGCTTGTTTGTGTAGATGCAGATGAGATTGACCTGAAAAGACAATTTGCCGAAATCATATATAGAGACATCACCGAAGAAAACAGCTTTAAACATATTGAAAACACCAATACTAAGCTGGAAGAACTAGGTTATAAGATACAGGTAAACCCAAGGGAAATTAACTTTTTTTATATGGTTGACGGGCTGAGGGAAAGAATCGTAGCTGAAGACAATGTGTATAAAGTGATGCATTCTGACATTAGTTTCAGTAAGGAAGCCCTGCAACTTGAAATCAATGAACATCCCGAAAGATTTAGTCCGAATGTGGTGATGAGGCCAGTTTATCAGGAAGTCATATTACCTAACCTGGCATATATTGGCGGTGGCGCAGAAGTTACTTACTGGCTGGAATTAAAAGCGAGCTTCGATCACTATAAAGTTGATTACCCTGTATTGATGCTGCGAAATTCTGCTTTGGTCATAGACAAAAGAAGTGAAAACAGAATGCAGATTTTAGGCATTAGTCACAAACAATTGTTTAGCAATACAGAAACTTTGAAAACAGACTGGATCAAATCCCATGTTAATCTACAGCTTACGCTTGATGATGAGGAAAGAGCTGTGAGAGCAGTATTTGACCAGATAAAACTGAATGCTTACAAAATAGACAAGACACTTTCTCAATCTGCAGATGCGGCAAAAACCAAGGCGCTGAAGCTGATTTCGGCACTAGAGCAAAAAATGCTCAGGGCCGAGAAAAGAAAACATGTTACTTCATTTTCTCAAATAGAAAGCCTGAAAGAAAAACTGTTCCCTACTGGTGTTTTACAAGAAAGGGTTTTAAATATCGCACCTATGTTTGTTTTATACGGTGATGATTTTATAGACGCTCTGATCAGAACATTTAAACCCCTGGATCATCAATTTACCGTACTCTTTGCCTAGATACCATGACCTTTTATACTTTTCCAGAAGATAAATTACGCCTTTTCACTAAAAATGTATTCCTTAAGATGGGATGCCCTGATGCTGACGCCGACCTTGCAGCTGATGTATTGCTAAAATCAGACCTTAGGGGAATTGATTCACATGGAGTAGCACGTTTGAGCGGATATGTACGCTTATGGGAAAAGCAAAGGATCAATGCGACACCCAATGTACGTGTGGTTCACGAAACAGCCACAACAGCGACCGTAGATGGTGACGGCGGACTAGGTTTGGTTGTCGCGCCATTTGCAATGAAAGTGGCCATAGAAAAAGCAAAGATTTATGGAAGTGGTTGGGTATCTGTTAAGAATTCAAATCATTTTGGAATAGCGGGGTATCATTCGCTGATGGCTGTAAAAGAAGAGATGATCGGCATCAGCATGACAAATGCAAGTCCGCTTGTAGCCCCTACCTATGCCAACGAACGTTTACTGGGAACAAACCCAATGTGTTATGCCTTTCCGGCTGGAACGTATCCTCCATTGGTAGTCGATATGGCGACTGCGGCGGCGGCAAACGGAAAATTAGAGATTGCGCAGCGTTCAGGCTCCCCTATTCCGGAAGGCTGGGCACAAGATGCTTCAGGCAATCCATCTACAGACCCTCATCAATTGAAACAAGGTGGTTCGTTGCTGCCTTTGGGGAGTGATAAGGAACATGGCAGTCATAAAGGTTATGGGTTAAGCGCTACCGTGGATATCCTGTCTGCGGTTTTGTCTGGCGCAAATTATGGCCCCTGGGTTCCTCCGTTCGTAGCTTTTCTGGAACCACCCACAGACCCTGTAGGAGAAGGAATTGGTCATTTCCTGGGTGCAATGAGGATTGATGGCTTCAGGCCGGCACAGGAGTTTAAAGACCATCTGGACAATTGGATCACCCGCTTTAAAAATGCTAAGACAATAGATGAAAATAAAAAAGTAATCATTCCAGGTGAACCTGAATACAATTTTGAGCAGGAAAGAAAAATTCAGGGCATTCCCCTCATTGATGTTGTGGTGAATGACCTGAATGAACTGGCAGCTAAATTGGGAATCGCTCCCCTATCCTAATTATTGGGCTGTAAATGAGAATGCAAGTGCAGGTAAGTCTGACGGCAGGCCTTTAGGCAACCATACCTTTACTCCTGCATCCGTTTTTTCCCATTTCACATTTTTCCCTGTTTGCAATAATGTCATTTTAGCTCCTTTAGCTGGGACATTCCCGTTCCATATCACATATTCTGGAACTGTAGTTTTTTCTTTAATACAAGTTAGCGCATATCTTGTTTTGGCATCCTTGCTTTGCGTAAACCAGGTGTCTCCATCATGATAATCTTTCGTGATGCGCGTTCCATACAGTGCCTTGCCATTTTTGTTTACCCATTTGCCTATATCTTCCAATCTTGCGATGGCATTCTGAGGAAGCGTTCCGTCCGGTTTTGGGCCTATACCCAGCAACAGACTTCCGCCTTTGGCAACCACTTCTATAAGTGTATGAACTACCTTGGCAGTTGTTTTAAATTGATCGCCTGCCGCAAAGCCCCATGCTCCGCCTAAGGTCATGCAACTTTCCCAGGGATGATCCAATTGCTTTTCAGGTACCCGCTGTTCGGGTGTCTGGTAGTTTTCATAAGGGCCATGTACCGTGCGGTCTACCACCAACAATCCTGGTTGCGCTTCGCGTGCCATACCCACTATTTTAGGCATATTGATATCCTGACTCCATTCGGGGATTCTTGCACCCCAGGATAGCACTTCAGCATTTACAGTTTCCAAAGGCCTCACCCATCCTCCGTCAAGCCATAGGATATCAACCGAACCATAGTTGTGCATCAGCTCGCTAATCTGATTGAAGGTAAACTGCTTAAACTGATTCCAGCGCCATGGATTTTTGCGGATGTCGTAGTTGTTATTCCTGTCTGCAGTTGCATACTTAGACCACCAGTAGTACTGCGAGTGCCAGTCTGGCTTAGAAAAATAAGCACCGATCATAAAGTCCTGTTTGCGGAAAGCATCAAACACATATTTAGCCACATCTGCTTTTGGATTATCCTTAAAAGGACCTTTGGCAATGCTGAAATCTGATTCTTTGGTATCGAACATATTGAAGCCATCGTGATGTTTCGTCGTGAAAACAAGGTATTTCATACCGGCATCTTTACCCGCTTTAGCCCATTGTTCAGGATTGAAATTGACTGGATTAAATTTGGCATTTAATCCCCAGTACCATTTTTTGTAATCCTCATAGGTAATGGTACTGTCTCTAGAGATCCAGTCTTCCGAGCACAGGTTCCAGGATTCCATGATTCCGGGTACCGCATATAGTCCCCAGTGAATGATCATTCCGAATTTTTGATCCTGCCACTTGTCGAGCTTTTGTTTTACAAGCGGGTCAGTAGGCCACTCGTATATGGTGGATTGCTGGTGAACCCCGTTGTCCTGAGCCTTGGAATCAATGAAAAGAAAAATAGCGCTAAAAAAAATAAGGAGTCTGGTTTTCATCTGCATATAATTTGTTTTTATCTGTGTGATCGCAAAATCACCATGGTTTTCATTCTGCTTTATTAAAAAATCCCAGTTGACCTGCAACTGGGATTTAAAGCTAAAAATAGGATTATAAATTAGGAATTTTAATTTATGGCATCCAATAAACTTTTTTCAACATTTCAGCATCAGGATCAGCACCACCACTTGCTTTTAGCCAATTCTCACGGTTATTTGTTTCTTCATCAGTCGGATACGGCAATTTATTATACTTCGTAGTCGCAGGTATCGTCCTTGGAGTCATTCCTGTTCTTCTTACGATTGCCCAAGCCTCCGGTGCTTCAAAAATAGCTGCTAGCCATGCCTGGGTGATGATCTTTTGAAGATTCCCTGTATTGTCAGCTGGTACAAACGCCACTTTTGGATTTGCCAGGAAAGTGGCTATAGCGGTTGGGGCTAATGTAGGTCTATTAGCAGCAGGCCAAATAGAGCCGGAATTACTCGCCACGTAACTATACCAATAGTTAACAGAAGAGGTTAATCCTGCCTTGTATTCAACTTCAGCTTTCGCCCAATCTGCTGCAACACCCATTCCTTTAGCATATATTTCCGATTTCAGGAAATGAACATCTGCCTCTGATATCAGGATATATGGAAATTGTTGCCAATCCCGCATGATATACCAGTTAAACCCGGCAAATTTATTATCGGGAGCAGTATTAGGCGCCAAAGGAACATCGGCATTGACATAAATATTAGTTTCCCCTTCCTGTTGAGATTTGTCTTGTTTTTGCGGCACCCATTTACCAAAATTGTTGGGCATAAACCAAACAGCACTACGAGGATCAAATATACCTGAACCATCGTCGGCATTGCTTGATGATATCTGGTTCCATACATTATCGCTCAGCCTGATACTGCTTACCGACTTTTCACGGAATGCATAAAAAAACCTATCACCCCAACCGCTAGGCAAATTGCCGGTAAGGAGTTTCGGGTAGGTACCAAAATTGTTTTTCCGCATATTAATCTGATCATTACCGTATGACATATCATTCGGCAGGGGCTTATTACCACCTACAATATCTGCAATAATTGCCGATGCCAAAGCCTGCTCCTTAAGATACAAACGAACGGCATAGCGTAATCTGATGGCATTGCCAAACTTTACCCATGCATTGTAATCATTGTTCAGTAAAGACTCATTAGCGCCTATTGAAACCTGTGAGCTGGCGGCACCACCTGTTTTCATCGTGTTCACTGCCGTTTCAAGATCTGCCAAAACTGATTTATACACAGTGGCCTGGTCATCATAAGCAGGACGGTATTTGCTTGGCCCTTCACTTCCTATTCCTGCTTCTGAATAAGGTATGCTACCATATCTATCGAGCATCTGTAATGTTTTATATCCCATTAAAATAGTTGCCATCGATTTCACATTGTCATAGGATGCAGGGCTAGGACTGGCTGCAACTAGTTTGAGTAATAGTTTATAGTCTGCCAGATCAGGATAATAGTTGTTCCAATACGAACGTGTGTAATTGGTTGTATTGATTACTACATTTTGTGTACCCATTTGATTAGTAATAGGCATAAATAAACCCGTGTATAAGGTATAATCCTCATCGGTTGCATGGCTAGCCAGGTTATTAAAAAGACCAGCGGGTGAAGCAGTTGACACTGAAACATCCTTGTACGGTGTATTTAAATCTTTGAAATCCTTGGTGCACGAAACACCCGTTATTATCATGGTAAGCCCAAGCATACCCTGTATAATTTTATGTTGTATTTGCATAACGCTTATATTTTTAGTTTAACACATAATTGAAAATGTATAAAAGCTTATAAAGAAGTTTTTATACTGAAACCAAAGGAACGTACTCTCGGCATAGAAGAATATTCAATACCCTGAATATTACCGATACCATTTACACCTTCAGGATTCAACCCCTTTGGTATTGTGGTGAAGATATAAAACAGGTCACGTCCAATCAACGATACAGAAAGGTTCTGCAATACTTTTGTCTTCTGTATTAATTTTTCTGGCAGCCTATAAGTAAGCGCAATTTCTCTCATTTTCAACCATGAGTTTTCAAACACACTTGCTGAAGTTGGTCTGCCCAAATGGTTCCATGCTGAATAAGTGCCTGCATAATACCAGAGGTAATGCACAACATCAGTATTTGGAGTAGTACTTAGTATTTTGCCAGTATTATCCCGTGCAACAAAAACACCTCCAAAATCAACACCAACATTCGCTGTTGTTCCATCTGGATAAGTATATGGCAAACCGCCACCATTACGTTCTTTCAATGTTTCTTTAATCGTACCGCTTCCCATAGCTGCTGCATAAGATCCGAAATAAGTATCGCCGCCTATTTTGGCATCAGCCAACAGGTACAATGAGAAGTTTTTATAACGGAAAGTATTAGAAATACCTCCTGTCATAAAAGGTTGCGAATTTCCAATTGGAACTTCAGCGGCAGTAAGTGCCCATTGTGTACCTGCATAATAGGTTTTACCACCAACTGAATATGTTACCGGTAAGCCGTCTGTACCCAAAGCACGCTTTACTTCCTTCTGGCCATCTACGTAAACAAAATCTCTACCGTAGATAGTACCATAGCTTTCACCAACTTTAACACGCTGCGATACGCCTGCTCCTCCAAAATAATTACCAAGATTTAACTCATTAACTCCATCCGAAAGCCCCAATACTTTTGTGCTTGATTTAGCTCCGCTAAGCGATATATCCCAAGAAAAATCTTTAGTCTTAATAGGTGAACCACCAACAATAAACTCGAGACCTTTATTTCCCAATGAGCCGGTATTAATTGTAATGGTACTATATCCTGATGATAATGGAAGTGGATTACCCAATATCTGGTTAAAGCTCTTCATTGAATATGCTGTTAAGTCAATATTCAAGCGATTATTAAATAACCCCAGATTAATGCCCGCTTCAAAAGACCTGCTTTTTGCTGGCTTAATACCATCAATTTTCAAATTTGACGGAAGACTTTGAGCTTGTGATCCATTATATACTGTTCCGTCAAGCGTATTAAAGATAGAATAAGGATCAATTGAACCATCACTGCCTGTTTCTGCATAAGAAAGTTTAAGCTTACCAAAATTTAACCATGGCATACTGGTTTGCAGCCCTTCAATATGATCAGTAAATACATATCCCAGGTTAACTGATGGGTAAGCGATACTATTGTTTGCCATTGGCAATGTACTAAACCAATCCTTTCTTAAGGTACCTTCTAAGAACAAATAATTTTTATAAGAAAGATTCAGAAATCCAAATACCGAGTTAATTTTCTTAGTATATCTTACTTCATCTCCAGCAGCTGGTGCAGTCGCTCCATTATTTAATGCATAAATAAATGGCTTAACAAAATTTCCAGAAGTTGAATTGCTCACTGCATAATCATTTCTGTAAAAAGATTCCCCACCTAAAGTAAGGCTGGCATTAATATCTTTAAACAGGTTATCTTTATGTAAACGAGCAAAGGCATTTAAGTTTCTACTCAAATATTTCGACAATGTCTGCGCATATTTACCCTCAATCTGACCAAGAACATCTATCGGTGTATTTCTTACCTCAAGCACATCATTAGAATTATCTAAACCCCCTAGCGCTGTTACGTTTAACCAACTTGTTACATCTGCTGTAAGTTTAAGACTGCTTACGAACTGGTTACGTGTATAATCTGCATTATTTTTTAACAACTGCCAGTACTGGTTATTCAGGTACCCTGTAGACCAAGGGTATGCTGGCCCATTGGCCAAGGTAGGGATCGCTCCAAAATCAACACGTTCGCCATTTGGACCAAATTGCTGCGAGAAAACCAAATCAGGATCATAATCCCTCGCCATAGAATAAACAGGTGCCGCCTGCCAGCCTGCACCTTGTCCTGCTGCATTCAGACGTTTGAAATTAGTATAGCTGGAAGTAATTTCCGCTGACATTTTACTGCTGATTTTTAATGTAGAGCCAAGATTAAAATTATTGCTCTGTATATTACTGTTAATCATATTAGGCTTTGTATCGTTCCTTGTATATGAAAGACGTGCTGTCGCAATTTCATTACCACCATTAACTGCAATATTGTGAGAGGTTACTGAGCCTTCAGGGAAATATGCCTTCCAGTTATCAGGTTTTCCAACATAAGGTCTTTGTACTCCATCGTAAAACATAATTGGCTGGTTATCAAAACGTGCCCCCCATGAGTAACTACCCGGGTAACTAAAATAACTGTAAAAATCTTGTGCATTAGGATAAGGCATTGGGCCATGAGAGTTGTTGGTATAGTTACCAGCAGAATTCGTGTTGTTACCTACTTGCATACGCTGACCTGCACCGTTTTTAGGAAACCATTTGGTTTGATCAGAGGAAGTCATAGACGCCACACCACCCTGACCATATTCATTTTGAAAATCCAGTATCGAAAACGCATCTGTGTTACGGGTAGAAAAAGAATAATCCACGCCAAGTCCTTGGCGATTGCTTCCTTTTTTGCGTGTAATTAAAATAACACCATTACCTCCGCGCGCTCCGTATAAAGCTGCAGCTGCAGGTCCCTTTAAAACGGTTATGTTTTCAATATCTTCGGGATTGACCATGTTCATACCGGAACCCCAGTCTTTATAGCCACTAACATCAGCACCTACAGCACCTAACACGCTACCACCGCCTGAATTGTTGTTTACATTTATAGGGTCGTTATTAATTGCAACTCCATCCACGATGATCAATGCCCTATTATCGCCAGTAATCGTAGTATTTCCACGCACTACAATTCTAGACGACCCGCCTTCTGCACCACCCCCAGCCTGGGTAATTATCAAGCCGGCAACTTTACCCATTAAACCTTGTGCAATAGTAGGTGCCTGGGCAATCGTAAGGTCTTTTCCTTCCACCGTTTGAGTAGCATAGCCTAAAGCCCGCTTTTCTCTTTTTACACCCAAAGCTGTTACTACAATTTCATCAAGGTCACTCGTTGAAGATTTCAAAACTACGTTTAGACTCGTTGAACTTCCGACAACAATCTCCTTGGTGATCAATCCAATAGAGGTAAAACTAAGTGTAGCCCCCTCCTTCACTGAAATGCTAAAACTTCCGCTGGCATTCGTAGAAGCTCCATTTTTTGTTCCTTTTTCAAGCACACTCACTCCCGGCAAGGGTGCTCCAGATTCGTCGGTTACTTTTCCAGTAACGGTTTTTTGTGCATAGGCTGACATTGTTATTAGGCTAAATAACAACAGAGCCGTACACTTTAAGTACATCTGTTTCATGGTTTTTAAATTTAGTTGTTAGTGTTTGTTTAGTTTAGTAGTTTATATTAAAAGAGATTCTTACTTGCTAAGTAAAATCACAATTCTCAATCACAAGAATTGCTGCCCCCAGCAATCCTGATTCACTAGCCAGCTGTGAAACAGCAATCGTTGTCTGCTCAGCTAATCTTGGTATACAAAATTCATTAATGGCGTGCTGCACAGGGGCCATTAATATCTTCCCCGCCGTCGCACCTCGTCCCCCAATTACAATAACCTCCGGGTTCATGATATGAATAAGCGTAGCTATACCCTTCCCTATCAAAAAAGCAGCATCCGATAAAATAGAAACCGCTAAAGGATCTCCTTCTTTTGCAGCTTCCAAAAAATGATCTCCAGGTAACTTACTTGAATCTTTAAATGAATGTTCCAACTTAGAACTTACTCCGGCGGCAATCTCATTTTTTGCGCGTTCAACCAACACCAGCAAAGAAGTGTCTACTTCTAAACATCCACGCTTACCACATGAACACAACTTATTACTTTGAGACAATGGAATATGACTAAACTCGCCTGCATAGCCGCTATGACCTCTAAATAATGTGCCGTTAATGACCATCCCAAGCCCTATTCCCCATCCCACATTAACAACCAGTATTTCCTTAAGGTCTCTGCCGGCACCAAATTTCAATTCAGCCAATGCAATCAGACTGGAATCATTATCTATGAACACAGGGAAGCCCAATTCTTTACCCAAATAACTTTTTAAGCTGTTATGACCTTTAAGTTTAAAAAAAGTATAATTAACACCCTGTTTTGCACTGACAAAACCAGGCATTCCTATACCGATGCCTAATATCTTATCTGAGGGAAGTCCTGAACGATGAATGTAATCTTTTAAAAATTCTATAAGCATTTTTAAATCAGCAGGCTCTTCGCTTAAAGAAAATGTCAGAATTTCTGGTTCTGTTTTAATATTACTTAGTAAATCATAGATTACAACCTGAGTGGTCAGTTGATCCATCGCAACAGCGACAATATAACGCTGCTTTTCATGATTCAATAAGAATGTCGATGCTCTTCTGCCCCCAGTAGAAGGCGCAAGTCCAGATTCTATAACATAACCATCATTAACTAAATCATTGACAACATTGGTTACCAACGGCAAGCTTTTATGAGTAAACGCACTTAGCTCAGTTAGTGTCAGCATTTTATTAAAGTATAAATGCTTAATAACCTCTTTACGTAAGTGGTGATATTTTTTATGACTTGCTGACACTTTATTTGGTTTAGTTGTATAAACTTAAAATAATAATATTAAAAAACATAATACTTTTTAATTTATTTTTTAAGTATACTGCACTTTACCAATTACATCTAGCTTCTTTTCAAAATTTGGTTATTTTAATGAGCAAAAAAAAGCGCACTTCGTGCGCTTTTTTTGTTTACCTACCTGTCCACCATACCGGACTGGTATAATTATTCTGAGCTCGAACAGCTTGAAAATTCTCACTATTATTTGATTCCTCAGTACTAGGATATACCGTTCTTTCCATTAACAAAAAGTTACTTGCAGATTTCTTAACTCTTGTACCAAGCTCTTTAGTAAGCCTACGGGTATCCGCCCATAACTCATACGGCTTTAACATATTGAAATGAACATAGCGCTGGTCATAAATCAATCCAAGCTTCTCTGTGCTACTTGCAATATTAAATTCGGCAATTTTCGCAGCTAAAAAAAGATCAATAGTTACCTGATTAGGTTTTGCAGGTGCAGCTGCAGGCATAACTCCAGTGTATACAGCGGCTTTATTCTTATCATTTATTTCATAATATATATCTATAGATTCTTGTATTCCTGCTCTAAGCTGATCTGTTACTGAAATTCCCAGATCTGCCCAGCGAAGTCCTGCTTCTGCCAAAATTAAATGTACTTCCGTTGAGGTTAACACCATAGCTGGAAATGCTGTATTTCGCTCAAACGTTGTTCTATTGTACAACGAAGGAAACGTTGCTGCCAAGTTTGTCTGATCAATTTGATTTCTTATTGTCGAAACATCATTTGCTTCAGCCGGCATTGGTGTATAATTCCCGTTTTTATCAGGCTGAAACAATACTTTGATACGGGGATCATCTGGCTGGCCTGCCTTTCTCAATACATTCATCATATTTTGAGGAAGCCATAAATAACCACCACCTCTTGTCCTTAGTTCCTCTAAGGCTCGGTTTATTAAAAACTCAAATGCCCTGTCTTGTTGCAAATCGACATAAGTTATAGAGCTAGCTCTGTCTTTTGCATAAACCCCATCCTGCAATACCTCCTGAATGGTTGTTTTAGCTAACTGAGCATCTGCAAGAGCGAGACGCATAGCCAATCGCAATCTCAAGCTATTGATAAATGTGCGCCATTTAATAAGGTCTCCAGCAAACCATATGTCATTTTTCTTAATTAGCTGCTGTATAGCACTTGTGCCAAGCGTATAGTTTTTCAGT
Organism: Pedobacter frigoris; assembly: GCF_032678645.1. Taxonomy (GTDB): domain Bacteria; phylum Bacteroidota; class Bacteroidia; order Sphingobacteriales; family Sphingobacteriaceae; genus Pedobacter; species Pedobacter frigoris_A. Next base: position 66,798 of record NZ_JAVTSP010000003.1, on the reverse strand, counting down.
TTTGCAGAAACATCTTTTAGATCAGCCAATATAGATGTATAGATAAACTGTTGTTTATCAAATTTCGGGAAGAAATTATTGTCCTGAGCTTTCATTGCGTCTGTATAAGGCACATCGTTATACGCATCAGCAAGTTGATAAAATAAGTAATCCTTAATTACAATTCCTGTCCAGGAAAATACCTCATATTCCTTTTGTTGATCAGCAGGCAATTTTGCAAGCGCATCATTCATTGCTCTAATTGATCTTAGCTTACTATAAACGTCGCCATATGGAGAATGTCCCCATCCATAGGTATTTGCGGCACCATCATTAACAGTACCACCACTTCCCAGTGTTCTGTTAAAGGCTTCAAAATTATGGAAGTACTCTCCATAACTGGTTCTGAATATACCAAGCTCCTGTTGAATATTAGTGTAAAATCCCTCAGGTGTAGGAGTTGTAAAGCCATCCGGATTCAGATAGTCGCTCTCAAGCGTCTTTTTACACGAGGTGAATATGCTGCAGACTATTGCTACAATAATCACAGATTTCCTCGCTATAGGTTTAAAATATGTACTTTTCATTAGAATATTTTTTAGTTATTATGACAACTTCATAATTAATTATTACTGATTTTAGAATGATGCCCTAACGCTTGCACCAAAACTTCTCACTGCAGGCCACGCATTATTTTCATAGAATGCATTTGTACCATTAAGAGACTCCGCATCAACATTTGGCATAGTTTTATAAAGGTATGCCAGGTTATTTGCGTACACAGAGACGGTTAGTTTTTGGATTTTCATTTTGCTGGTAAGTTTATTAGGTAAAGTATAACCAACAGTTATGTTTCTTAACTTGATATAATCGTTTTTGTAAACAATATCAGGTTGAATATCCATAAAGCTTCTCCAATAGTATGCATATTTATCTTCAGCAGTAATAATAATGTCATTAGGTGACCCGTCTGCTTTAACACCATCAAGTATAACACCATTGTGCATGATGAAAGGATATTGTGAGTCAGCCGGAAGGGCACTGCTGTGACTTGGCAACCCAACAAATTTTCCGTCATTTCTAACATAGTAAGGAAGTCCACCATGAGCCTCATCTCTACCCTCTACTGTATTTTTAGCAGAACCATTACCTACCATGTACATGTTGGTTTGAGAGACCATTTTACTTCCAAACGAATAATCTAAATTAAAATCTAGTGATATTCCTTTATAAGATAAGGTATTGTTTAATCCGCCGACTGCAGTTGGGATAACGGTTCCTAAAACATCCTTTTTTGTCGCATCGTTACTGTAAAACCCATCTGCACCAACAACTCTTTTGCCACTTACCGGATCTGTAGTATAAGAATTCACTTTAATCTGACCATAAGGCTCGTTTTTATAAGCAACTACAGTGGCTCCCTGAGCACCCCATAAAATTTGTTCATCAACTCCTTTATCCAATTTTTTCACCATAGGCTTTGATTGACTGGCATTAAACACCACATTCCAACTAAAATCTCTGGTCTGAATTGGCGTACCGTAAATGTTCAACTCAAATCCAGTATTCGTAATCTCTCCGGCATTGATTCTTAGAGAACCTACTCCTGTTGCCTGCGCAACGCTCAATCCCATAATTTGATTATAAGTAGAGGCATGATATACGTTAAATTCAAACCCAACACGGTTTTTCAAGAACCTGTTCTCCAGCCCTATTTCAAACTCTCGTTTTCTTTCAGGCTGTAAGTTAATTGGAGGAAGGTCTCCAGGAGGACTATTGGTAATCACACCACCATAATTGCCAATTCCATATATTACATTCGAGAAATACTCAGGTCCTGGCCTGCCAACATCTGCCCATGAAGCCCTTAATTTACCATAGCTAAGCCAATCTGGCAATTTAAGTGCGTCCGAGTATATAAATGAAGCACTTACACCAGGATAGAAGTAAACGTTGTTTGCGGGTGGTAGGATAGAGGATGCATCTCTACGACCTTGTAATTCAACGTACAACCAATCTTTATAACTTAGTTGAGCTGAAGCTAATAACCCAACTAATCTACTCAACCTTCTGCTATATGCTCTGTCACCCGAATTATAAAACTCATCATTTTTACTGTTATTCAATGAGAACCAGTCTCTTGTGATAAATCCACCGCGGGTAAATCTGCCAACGGATTCATAGGTTCTTCTCTGAATTACACCACCTACAAATGCATTTAATGCAAGATTTTCAGTAAGCTGTTTATCATAGTGTAGTAAACTTTGAGCATTAATTCTCATTTCCTTATTATTATTAATGCCATAATATCCACCTGCAGCTTCAATTAAAGGACGGGTCACCCTTTCTTTGGTCTCCCCATGATTTGAAACTAAATCGAAGCCGCCAAGAGTTTCAAGGCTTAAACCTTTGGCTAAATTAATGCTTACTGTTGCAGAATTGATAAAATGTTCGCGTGTATTATCATAAGAATTCATCGTTTGCTTCCAGAAATAATTCAATGCCAACTGATCTCTTACAATTCCTCCTGTTGGATTCTGTGCTTGTCGATTATTAACATACCACCAAAAATATCCGGTCTCAGGATCAACAATCTGCTCTTTACTTAAACGTTCTACGTCTAAATTACGGGGTATACCATAGGTTACAAAAGCATCCTGGTTTTGACTAGGGGAATTGTGACTAAATGTATTAACGTAGGTACTCACCAACTTAAATTTAACCCTATCTGTTACTTTGATATCACCACTAAACATAAATTTATTGTCATTCAGGTCATATCCTTTAAAAATACCTCTATAGTCATTTCTGCTATATGATGTTCTGAAATTACCCAAGTCTCCGCCACCTTGTATCGATACGTTCACATTATTTGTAAAACCATTTTGATAGAAAGCGTTTATATTATCTGGCTGAGCAACGTATGGCCTTTTGACACCATCATACCACAAAATTTCACGTCCATCCATCTTAGGCCCGAAGTTATAGTTAGTCGCATAATATGCCTGCTGACTATTTCTTATGAAAAACCCTTCAGCATCGACGGTTCCAGGATTGCTCCACGGCGCCGGAAAGCCGGATCCGAACTCATTTTGAAATTCCTGCATGATCCATGGATCATCAAAAGACCTGCTATAGCTAAAATCAATTCCCAAGCCATTTTTTTTACCCCCACTCTTTGTGGTAATTAAGATTACCCCATTTGCACCTTCTGAACCATACAATACTGATGCTTTAGCGCCTTTCAATACTTCGAATGATTCGATATCATTCATGTTCAGATCATTTAAACCATTACCAGTACTTCTGTTGATATCGGTAGGTCCGTCTAACATAGGGATACCATCAATTACGAACAAAGGCTTGGTTGAAGATCCTTCAATAAGGGCAACAGCATTTCTAATATTGACATTTAATCCTCCTGATGGCCCAAGAGCTGTAGAACTGAGCCTTAGACCCGGTGCCTGACCATATAAAGCACTTAAGCTGTTCAATGGAGAACCATCATTCTCCAGCTCACTTGTTTTAACTGTTGTTGAGGCATAACCAAGTGCCCTTTTCTCTTTTTTCACTCCAAGGGCTGTCACTACAACTTCATTTAGTGCTTTTTCGTCCGCAACCAACTGGATGTTAATCACGGCACTACCCCCAACACTTACCTCTTTAGTGAGATATCCCACATATTTTACAACCAGAGTTGCCGTTTCTGGAACCGTAATAGCAAATTTTCCAGCAGCATCAGTTATTGTACCATTATTAGTGCCTTTTTGAAGGACACTAGCCCCTGGCACGGGCAGCCCTTCCGGATCTCTTACCGTTCCGGTTACGTTCTTCTGTGCATAAGCAGCAACTGCTATTAGGCTAAATAACAGTACTGTAAAACACCTCAAGTAAAATTGTTTCATTTTGATTAGTTTTTAGGTTAGTAATTATTAGTAGTTATTAATAGTTCTATATACTAAAAAACAGGTGCTAAGCAAATTCGCAGTTCTCCACTACGAGAATTGCTGCACCGAGAAGTTCCGAAGATGTATTAAGGGTAGAAATTGCTATCGTAGTTTGCTCTGCCAATCTTGGAATGCAAAATTCATTAATTGCATGTTGTACTGGCGCCATCAATATTTTGCCCGCTATAGAGCCCCTTCCCCCCAAAACAATTAGTTCTGGATTCATGATATGGATTAAAGTCGCCAGTCCCTTACCAATTAAAAACGCAGCTTCAGACAGTATTGAAACTGCTAAAGGATCTCCCGCCTGGGCTGCTTCCAGAAAATGGTCTCCAGGTAGTTTACTTATATCTTTAAATAAATGTTCTAATTTAGAACTCACGCCAGCTGCCATTTCGTTCTTCGCCCGCTCAACCAGCACCAGTAAAGAGGTGTCTACTTCCAAACATCCCCGTTTTCCACAGGAGCACAGTTTGTTACTATCAGACAGTGGAATATGGCTAAATTCACCAGCATAGCCACTGTGACCTCTGAAGATACTGCCATTAATGATCATACCCAACCCGGTTCCCCATCCAATATTCACAACCAGTACATCCTTTAAACCCGCACCAGCACCGAATTTCAACTCTGCTAAAGCAATAAGACTTGAATCATTATCTATATATACATGAAAACCTAGCTCTTTAGAAAGGTATCCCCGTAAAGTGGCACTTCCTTTTAACTTGAAAAAAGTATAATTAATCCCCTGCTTGGAGTTTACAAAACCTGGCATTCCAATTCCGACTCCCAAAATCTCGTCCGCAGCGATTCCTGAACCTGAGATATAGTTTTTCAAAAAACCGACGAGTTTTGTTAAGTCTGCAGAATCTTCAGTCAATGGGAATTCAAGAATTTCAGGTTGCTTTATCCTATTCATCATCAGGTCATAGATAACAACCTGTGTGGTTAATTGATCCATTGCTACAGACACAACAAATCGTTTTTTTTGGGAATTCAATAAAAAAGTAGATGCTCTCCTTCCTCCGGTAGATGGCGCTAAACCTGACTCAACTACATAACCGTCCTGAACAAGATCGCCAACTGTATTCGTCACCAGAGGAAGGCTTTTGTGCGTACGCGTACTGAGCTCAGTCAAAGTAAGCATCTTGTTAAAATACAGCTGCTTAATGACTTCTTTTCTTAATTGGTGATATTTTTTATTGCTAGCTGACACCTCTTAATACGTTAATTAGTATAAACTTAAATTTTATTTACCACAAAATACAATGCTTTTTAAAAAAATTTTAAAGTTTCGGCTCCTTTAAAGAAAAAGGTGTTTTACGCACATATCTGACGCAAAAAAAAATGGATATATTTTTATATATCCATTCTCAAAAAAAAGTAAATAAGACTATTTAATTCCTCTCAACAATCTGTTCCATCTTATCTTGTTAAAGAATGATCCGTTGGTATTATAACTCATCCAGATAAACAGTGCCTTTCCAACAATGTGGTCTTCTGGAACAAATCCCCAATACCTGGAATCGAGTGACCTGTGTCTGTTGTCCCCCATCATCCAGTAGTAATCCATTTTAAAAGTATAACTGGTTGCAGGCTTACCATTAATCAGCCATCCATTACCAGATTTCACAACCGTGTTACCCTCATAAATTCTGATGCTTCTTTCATAAAGCGGCATCGTGGCGCTGTCTAATGCTACTGTCCAGCCTTTTTTCGGCACAACGAATGGTCCAAAGTTATCTACGTTCCAATTTCTGTTTGGGTCAAAAGGAAAAACATCTGATTCTCTTTCGCCTTCAGCCTTTACATCCAGCTTTACAGATTGAACAAAATCAAGCTTTTTCACATCAACCATCATGTCCTCTGTAGCGTTAAAGAAGAACAAACTTCCTCTTTGAGAAATGTCTTCCTGAATGTTAAAGCCCATATCTTCAAATAGAGAGAAATTTATGTCCGTTGTTTTAAAAACAACTTCATAAGTCATTTGCCCGGTATTCTTCAATTTTTCCTGCTTTCCATTTACAGAAACAAGACCACCTTTCATACTAATTACATCACCAGCTATTCCGATACATCTTTTGATGTAATTTTCCCTCTTATCTACAGGCCTGCTGATGATAGTGTATTGAGTGTTGACTGATTTCCAACTACTATTCCTCACCATTTGATAGTAATCAGCATCCTGTTGCTCCAAAGCAACTGTATCTCCCTGCGGATAATTGAAAACCACTACATCGTTCCTTTTTATGTCAGAAGTTCCTGGCAGTCTGCGATATTTCCATTGTACGCCATCCCAATATGCTTTGGTACCTGTTAAAGGCATCGTATGATGTGCAAATGGAAATGCCACAGGTGTCATAGGGATACGGGCACCATAATTTACTTTACTTACAAAAAGAAAATCACCGATCAACAACGAGCGCTCCATTGAAGCGGTTGGTATAGTATATGCTTCTATAAAGAATACCCTGATAATTGTTGCTGCAATAACCGCAAAAAGAATAGCATCTACCCATTCTCTTGTTTTAGTCTTTTTTTTCTTTGGCTCGGCATCCTTATTTTTTTGCCAGAATTTCCAACTCATATTTTTCGTTTATATATATACTGTCTTTCAATTTTGATGAAGTCATCAGATTTGCTCATCCCACTGCATGGTCTAAAAATCGTGATGATCTGCGTTATTTAAAATCAAACATATCGGTTACATTGTAAAAACCCTGCTTTCTCTCCAGCCATTCTGCAGCTACTATCGCGCCGAGCGCAAAACCAGATCTATTGTGCGCAGTATGCTTCAACTCAATCTCATCTACCTCTGAACTGTAAACCACAGTATGTGTTCCTGGTATATTCTCAATTCTATGAGACTCAATCAGCAGCTGTTCTTTCTTTACAACATCTTCAAATGGCGTTCCTACCAATTCATTTACCCATTCCGACTTTCTATCCAGGTTATCAATGATGCCCTCTGCTAATGTCATAGCGGTACCACTTGGCGAATCCAGCTTCTGAGTATGATGTATCTCCTCCACCTGAACCTCGTAAGCAGGGAAATTATTCATTAATCTGGCCGTTATCTTATTGATGTGAAAGAACAAATTAACTCCAATACTAAAGTTTGATCCATAAAGCAATGAATTGTTACGGGATAGACACTCATTCTTCACTTCCTGTAACTGACCATACCAGCCTGTGGTTCCAACTACAACAGGCAAATTTGCTTCAAAACAAGCATAAATATTACTAATTGCAGCATCAGGCGAACTAAAGTCAATTGCAACATCTGCCTTACGAAGATTTGATGTAGTTAAATCCTCGCGATTGTCAATACTAATTTTCAGGACTATTTCATGTCCCCTTTCCAGCGCAAACCGTTCTATGATTTGCCCCATTTTACCATAACCGAGTAATGCTATTTTCATTTAGTATTTATTGCTTTTTTGTAATGAAGCTTGCTGCGCAGGTTTCATTTAGTATCTATTATTTTTTAATTGTAATGAATATATATTGATATCCATTATTTGCCTAAAACGACATGCTAAGTTTGATTCCTGGCGTAACCTGATTAAACCCATATATGTCATTTGTATTTATTAATCCGGGAGACAGCTTAATCCCAGCGATATCACCAACATCAAAATACTTTAGTCTTGCGTCTATATACGCCTCAACTACGTTCAGTAAATACAAACCTACAAAAGAAAAAGTAACTACTTCTCTGTTCCTTCTTGCATTATCTTTTGCCAGGATCATTCCATCTGTTGGAACGCGTGCATAATCAACGTTTTGTGTTTTCCCCGGATTGTCCTTGCGGTATTGAAGTTCTTTCAGAAAAACCTTATACATTTTGTTATTGTCAATATACGAAAGTGTTAAAAAAGTCGCTCCCGTATATATACCCGCAACTTTAGCCAAACGATATACAGTTACACCATTTCTAATCTGGCCTAAGCCCGGCAACATCATTGAACTAATGGCCGCCCTTCTACCTGCTATCTTCCCCTGGTTTACATACTTCGTCTTTCCTGTATCAACTGCTATTTTGACCTGCTTACCTGCATTAAGAACCATCGGTTTAGCCTTTTCAGTAGTATCCTTCAGGCTATTAAGGCTATCCTTTTTATCCTTCACAGGAACCTGGGCTACCGCAGTAAATACAGTAAATAAAAACAGTACCGATACAAGGACAGCTCTATACATTACCAGTCTAATAGCTCTAAGATACGGCTTAAGTCATCCTCAGATACAAAAGGGATCTCAATGGCTCCTTTTCCGTTTTCACCGACTTTCAATTTTACTTTGGTAGCAAATTTGGAAGCCAGGTCTTTTTGTAGTTTTTGATACTCGAAAGAAGCTGCAGGAATTCTTTTGGCTGGTTTAGCTTTAACCTGAACACTATTGATGCTCCTTACCAACTCCTCTACCTTGCGAACAGAAAGTCCTTTTTCGATGATTTCGTCGTGAATATAAAGCTGTTTATCCGCCTGGTCAACATTGATCAATGCCCTGGCATGCCCCATAGATATTTTCTGGTCTCTTATAGAGATTTGGATAATTGGTGGAAGTTTCAGCAACCTCAGGTAGTTCGTCACCGTTGTCCGGTTCTTACCTACACGTTCGCCAAGCTGTTCCTGCTTAAGATTACATTCATCCATCATCTGCTGAAAACTCAATGCAATCTCAATTGCATTTAAATTCTCGCGCTGAATGTTTTCTATCAATGCCATCTCCAGCATCTGCTGATCATTGGCGGTACGAATATACGCCGGTATTTCAGTCAGACCTGCAAGCTTAGATGCCCTCAGTCTGCGCTCTCCTGAGATCAGTTGATATTTACCTCCATTAGGTTGCGCCCTTACAGTAATCGGCTGAATTAGTCCCTGTACTTTTATAGACTCCGAAAGTTCATTCAAAGCCACCTGGTCAAATTCAGTCCTGGGCTGGTAAGGATTGGTTTCAATATCACTGATATTGATATGACCTATATTATTTTTTGTATTACCTTCCTGCCTGGTTTCGCTTACAGGGTTTACTCCGTTTTTAGGTGGGTTCGCTGCCTCAGTGTCATCCAAAAGCGCACTTAATCCTCTACCTAAACCTGTTTTTCGCTGAAAAGATGTCATTAAGAATAATTTATATAATTGCTGTAGTTTCTGTCGCCTCTTCTTTCACCATGCCGTTTTTACGGACAATCTCGCGCGCCAGATTCAGATAATTAATTGCTCCTTTACAATTTGCATCATGCATAATTACAGATACACCATAGCTTGGCGCTTCACTCAAACGTGTATTCCGTTGAATAATGGTATCAAAAACCAATTCCTGGAAATGAGTTTTTACTTCTTCAACGACCTGATTAGAAAGACGCAGACGCACATCATACATCGTCAGCAAGATACCTTCTATTTCAAGATCGGGATTCAACCTGTTTTGTACAATTTTTATCGTATTCAGCAATTTACCCAAACCTTCCAATGCAAAATATTCACATTGTACCGGTATAATTACAGAGTCAGCAGCAGTCAAAGCATTGATCGTAATCAAACCAAGTGACGGCGAACAATCAACGATGATAAAATCATACTGATCCTTCACCTTCTCCAGCACAGCCTTCATTTTATACTCTCTGTTGTTCAGGTTGATCATTTCAATCTCAGCACCAACAAGATCTATATGCGCCGGAAGCAAATCAAGGTTAGGCGTCTCCGTCTTTTGAATTGCATCTACAGCATCTATATCGTTGATAATGCACTCATAAATACTATTCTTTATACTTCTTGGATCAAAACCAATACCTGAAGTTGAATTGGCCTGAGGATCAGCATCTACTAATAACGTTCTATATTCTAATACGGCTAAACTTGCGGCTAAGTTGATGGATGATGTAGTTTTACCTACGCCACCTTTCTGATTTGCCAATGCGATAATTTTACTCATTTATCTTATTAATATTTACAATTAATCTCTTAAGGCTTGTTTTTACTCGACGTAAATCTATAAAAAAATGCTATTTTTGTATGGATTTAGGCATATTTTAACGAATAGCTAAGATACAAACTAAATGGCAAAGTTAGTATTAAAGCCATAAGTGTTTTACACATCTTATTAACAATTTACAAATGATCACCATCATATCAGGCACAAACAGACCTGCAAGTAATACGCTGAAAGTTGCCAAATATTATCAGAAAACTTTGAAATTAAAAGGCCTGGAAACCAATCTTTTCAGCCTGGAAGAATTACCTTCCTCCCTAATTGCAACAGATCTCTATGGAAAAAGATCCGCTCTTTTTGAGCCAATACAGCAAATGGTTGCTGAGACCTCCAAATTCCTTTTTATCATCCCTGAATACAATGGAAGTTTTCCCGGAGTGCTCAAAACATTTATTGACGCCTGCAATTTCCCTGAAAGCTTCTACGACAAGAAGGCTGCCCTTGTTGGCCTCTCGTCAGGAAAGTACGGAAACATAAGAGGCATCGATCATTTCGGAGGGGTATGTAGTTATCTGCACCTAAACGTTTTGCCTTTAAGAATCCACATTTCTTCAATAAAACTGGAACTGGATGAAAATGGCGATCTGCATAAAGAAGACACTTTGAAATTTACCCACCAGCAAATGGATAAGTTTATTGCGTTTTAAAACTCATCCAGGTTTTCCCTTCATTACCAAAAACAAAAAAACCAGGATAAAGCATTTCGGCCAGATCTTCTAAAGCATCAACTGCAGTTACAGCATCTGCAATCACAGGGCGGTCATCGTATAAATAAACCCTGTTGTAGGCTACAGATGGCCATTCATTTTGCAGTAATGAAGGCACAGACCCCATCAGCTGCAACATGTTCGTATCTCTTTCATGGTAAATTAAAACCCTGGCCAACATCACATCCTTTTCCAAAATACCTCCCGCCGCTGTGATAACATCTTCGAGTTCATTTTGATATTCATTGTCCGAAGACATGCACACAACAGGTACTTTATCCATAAACTTAATTTTATGCTGAACAATATCTACCCGCTCCTGCAATTCTTCACGAACCACCAAATCTTCAACTCTGCTTATAACTGCATCAAAAAAAGTCATACCTGTTTATTTACTATTTTGACAAAATTAGTATTCCTGAGTTGATGGCAACAAATTATAATGAATTATTTAAAAACTAGTTTCCCTGTAAACCTCCCATTCCCCCTCCTTGCTGCTGATTTTCTTCTTTCTTAAGGTCATCATTTTTAATTGACTTTTTCTGTGTAAACTTCAGTTTACCAAAGTTATAGCTAAAGTTCAGACCGAATGACCGCAGCGGATAGTGAATATTCGTACTTTGCAAAGAAGTAGCGGTTTTATTTGTTGTTTTAATATTCAAATCTCTGCTGAAGGGATTCAATACATTCACACCAATTGTCGCTTTTTTCTTAAGGATCTCTTTTTTCACTGCACCCCCATAAAAATACATCATATCTGTTTTACCCTGAAAAGTCCGTTTTGGTGAATTGATAACTCCCCATAACTCAGTGCTCCAACCACCCGATAATGAATAAGCAGATCGTGCAAATGCATTATAATTCAAGAATGTCCCAGTATTCAAATCGCTTTCTGCATTGTTCACTTCATAAGTATTCAGCCCGAAGTTTGCCATCAGCGTCCATTTCGGCTTCGGATTATATGATCCAAAAACATTAAATCCATAAGATTGACTTGTCCCGACATTTATGTAAGTAGTCAGATTTTTACCCACTCCCTGATCATCGACAAAAGGCTGGATAGCGCTTTCAATTACATCTCTTGTATTCCTGTAAAACACAGAAGCATTGATCACCGATCCTTTGATATAAGTTGAATAACCAAGTTCTATGTTATCTGTAAGTTCAGGAGACAATTTGGGATTTCCTTCCATCGGGTTAAACACGTCACTCTCATTTCTAAATGGGTTCAGGTAAAATAAACTCGGACGCTGTATCCTACGGTTATAGCTTAACTTAACCGTAGTCATGCCTTTTAGTGTTTGAGACAAAATCAAACTTGGGAACAAGTTGAAATAATCATTATCAAAATTCAACGTATTGCCGGCAAGCCCATCAATTTTGGTATACTCAGCTCTTAGTCCGGCTTTAGCAGTAATCTTCTTTGTCAGCTTAAAACCCAAAACTCCATAAGCAGATGCGACATTTTGATTATAGTCAAAATCTTGCGTGCTGACATCATAGTCACTGGAAATATCCCTGAATATTCCTTTTATCCCAGTCTCCAATGTCGTCGTTTTACTAAACGGATAGGTATAATCACTTTGAAATGTATATTCGTTGTTTTTACCGGTATTGCTTCCGAGCACCATCACATCTGCAATGCCAGGACTTAAAAATCTGTTAGAAAAATCACTCCCGTTTCTTCCTGTAGAAAGCTGGGCAGATACGCTAAACTCCTCCCCTTCGCGTTTACTCGTTTTTCTGTAGTCGGCACTCCAGTCCAGGTTATTAAAACTCATATCCATATCCCTGATATTCTGCGAAAAAACACCATTCACCAAAACATCAGAACTTCCAGGACCTCCATTGGAAAAATTATTGATTTTAACATTAGTGCTGAAGTTATTATAACCATTTAAGTCATAGTCCAACCCGGCACTACCGTTATACCCCAGCCTCGACCACTTAGAAAAACCATTTTGAGAAATTGTATTTGATTCCCCGTTTACCACCGAATTATTTAGCGTGACCACACTGGAATTCTGCGGATAGGCATGATTTACCCCTAAACTTGTTGTCACAGCTAAACGTCCGGTTTTAACATTCAGATTAAAAGCCCCGTTATTCGAACGCGTTCCGGCCGAAGCATTAACGCTACCACTTGTTCCCTCTGCTGTATTTTTTTTAGTGATGATATTGATAATACCACCTGAACCTTCTGCATCATATTTCGCTGATGGACTCGTAATTACTTCTACACTTTTGATCTGTTCTGCCGGAATCATTTTTAAAGCATCGGCAACACTATTCGCCATAGTACCCGAAGGTTTTCCATTAATCAATACCCTGACTGAACTTCCGCGAAGTTGTACGTTGCCGTTAATATCAACCGAAAGCATAGGCACCTTACGCATCACATCTGACGCATCACCTCCTGCATTAGTGATATCCGCCTCTGCATTATACACCAGCTTATCTACCTTATTTTCAATTAATGCTCTCTGTCCGGAAATCTCCACCTCCTTCAGGCTTCCTGTACTTGAGGTCAAATAAATTGTTCCCAGATTTTGATCGGGCTTTTCAGGTGTCGTTTTTACAGTAACTATTTTTGTTTTATATCCTAAAAAACCCACCACAAAGCTATATTCATCAGGTGTTACATTTTGCAATGTTACCTTACCCTTACTATCGCTTACGCCACCATTTACAGATTTCTTTGCTTTAGTCAGAGATATACTGGCGTAATCAATTGGTTTTTTTGTAGCTGAATCAAGAATTAAAGCGGTAATACGGCCTGTTATTTTAGACTTGGCCGGCGCCAGTCCACCAATCGGAAACTGAGCTTTAGTATTCAACATTAACCCGACACCTGCCAGCAATAGTAATATTCGTTTCATAAATTTTATTTACTACAATTAGTCGATGTAAAGCTAAGTTTGTTACAGCCCCTGCCCTATACTATTTTGATCATACACCAACTGAAGCCGGCAGAATGCATTTTTTTATCGGTCAAATTTCACTATCATTACATCACAAGAACCAAATGTCCACGCGCACTCATGAACCGGAAGACTATAAACATACTCTATCGTTTTTATCAAAACTTTGCATTGCTCTCGCTGATCATTTCCAACGTATGTGCATTTTTTGTCATGATGGTAGGATTGAAAGGGTTTGCGTTCGCATTTTGGTTTAAAGCGGCCACCCTGGGTATAATTTATTTGTACCTCAGCAAGTACAAGAAGAGCGATTTTTACTATTACCAAAACCTCGGATATTCTAAAAAAACACTGTGGTGGTATACCATGGCTTTAGATATGATAGTTTACCTGCTGCTTATATTCATATATACTCAAAATCAAGCATACTTACAAGCCATACTGCCAATATGAAGCATACTTTAGAAGCTGACGGAATCAATCTGGAATTTGGGAACAGAAAAATTCTTTCAAACATCTATCTCAAATGTGAAACAGGAAAAATAACAGGCCTGCTGGGTAGAAATGGAAATGGCAAATCTTGCCTGATGAACATCATTTACGGAACGCTAAACACCACAGATAAATCAATCAGATTAGATGGACTGCCCTTGCTTGAGGCGTACAAAAAGCCTGAAATATTACTCTATTTACCGCAGTTCAATTTTATCCCTAAATTTTTAAAGTTAAAATCCATATTTTCAGATTTCAATCTTGAGTATAACGAGTTCGAAGCCTTATTCCCTGAGTTTAAAACAGAATACAATAGCCGGATCAAAAATCTTTCGGGAGGGCAACGCAGATTAGTGGAAATCTATATTGTACTAAAATCTGGCTCTAAATTCGCCCTGCTTGACGAACCATTTTCACACCTGAGTCCGGCAATGATTGAAACAGTAAAAGAATTATTAGTGGAAACGAAAAAAGCAAAGGGACTTCTGGTTACTGATCATATGTTTCGAGATATCATTGACGTCAGCGATGATCTCTATCTGCTGACAGAGGGGCGAACACATCTGACCAAAGACATCAAAGAGATTGAATTCTTAGGGTATGCTAAACTATAAATTCATTTTCAGCAGTTTATCTATAAATGCTGCTACTTCCGGATTGCTGTAATCTGCACCGCCTACATGATTAAATGATAGTCTTCCTTGCTTGTCAAGAATAATTGTAGTGGGCATGGAACCTGAGAAATATTCTCTGGGCATACTACTTGCCGGTATATGAACTGGCAAAACATATCCTTTTTTCTTCATAAATGCAGTTGAACTGTTTATGGTACCATCCACATCTGCCATAATAAATACCACACTTGTATTGTCCTTATATTTCTTGTAAAGTCCGTTGATGGAAGGCATTTCTGCGATACAGGGAGGGCACCAGGTTGCCCAAAAGTTAATGAACACGACTTTGCCTTTCAGTGAAGTCAAATCAATCACTTTTCCATTAGCATCTTTAAACAACACGGCTGTGCCATTGGTTAAATCTGATTGTTCAGTCACCACTTTTGATGGCACTTCCGGCTGAAAAAGACCAATTTTCATTAGGTTCTGGATCATCCAGCCTTTTGCATCAGGGCTAAATACCAGGATCAAGGCGAATACGATAAGTAATCCTGTAATAATATTGCTTACGATGTTTTTCTTCATGATTTTATACTATGCCTATATCACTGTCTCTTTTTCCTTCATAATCCTGAACTTGTTTCAGAGCTTGCCGCGATTTATCGGGAATCCTTCACACGCTATTTTTTGTCTTCCGGAACCCGCTCTCGCAAGGTAAGCAATTTTTCAAAAAACGCCTTCGTTTTGCACAAAGCCCCTTATGTAAACTAAACCACAAACCTCTCCAAACACCTAATATCCGCTACCTCCGACCTATCTTCAGAATCACAGAAACACATACATCAAAGCACATCCTGCCCTGTACACCGCTTCAGTCCTGCTATAATAAAACAAGCAGGATAATCGATAATGGTTCATATTTAGATCTTTAAGAAAAACTTTGTATATTTATGTATGGAGAATAAGCAAAAGAAGGACTGGAAAAACCATCCCTGGACAACATATAGAAACCATTATGATTGGAAAATTCAGGTGGTGGCTTTCTTTATAATGTTGATAGTGATCATCTTTTTTTCATAAAAAGAATACATTTTAACTAGACTGTGTGGTATTTCGCCGAAAGTCCCGCTTACTATTTCTTCTCAAGGCCCAAAACATCTTTGTATCCATTTGAAATCATAAATCGCACCGACTCGTTATCGAATGCGTAAGGAACTTTCATATCCTTAGGTGTAATTATAACCTCCATAGCATGTCCGTTCTCTTTCAAATATTGCTGAGCCTTCAGCGTATTCTTTTCATTTGGAACAATTTTCGTGTCATGGTCATCCGTAAGGCTAATCACGTGCCTGATAGGTATTTTTGCTTTTGCGATAATACTCATATTGTCAATAGGATTCCCTGTATACGACATAGCCTCAGCGTCACTCGCAAAACCATAATATTGCTTCAATTCAGTCCAGTTAGCGGCTGATGGCTGCCAAGCCATAGGCCATGTTTTAAAATCCAACACCGGACCCTCACAGTAAATAGATGCTACGCGCTCTGGGTGGCGTATGGTCCAACGGTAGACCGAAAGCCCGGCTCTGGAAACACCAAACAAATTACATTTTTCGGGTAATTCAAATTTTTTGCGAGCAAGGTTATACACACTATCCATAAGGTTCAGACCATAATCTGAACCATAGGTATTATAAGAATTTATAGCAACGACGAAAGCGCCTGATTTTAATAGTCGGTCATCGATTTCCCAATGAAAACCATCGCCAATTTCACCAATGCTCATCACCCAAACTTTACTTTTAAGAGGTGTTTTCGGTTCAGCTATCTGAATAATAAACTTATCGATATGGAATTTATGTATCTTAAACCCATGCCACTCTTCATTTTCAATATTTCCTGTCGATACCCAGGGTTTATCAGCTTGGTTGTCATTAGATTTGGTTACTGGCTTTACTACCTGAGCATAAGAAGAAATATTGAACAAAGAAATCCATAGGATAAATACTACACAAGGAAGTATGTTTGATTTATTTTTATCTGTCATGAATATAAACTTAAACATTTTTTTTTCCTGATGAGATGATAGATAGCATATATTTGCTTTGAAAGGGAGAATGTTAGGGAATCCCTTTCATACATTATTGTACCATTATCAAAATCGGCAAATAAATAAAATATGTTCGCTCTAAACATCTGTCTTGCGCTTAATTTAATAATTTTATTTGTTGCGTTCTTTTTCAGAAAAAACAATACCCTGCCCAATAAAATACTGGCACTTATTTTACTGGATACAGCCATTTCCTTTCTTGGTAATGCGACAATTGTAGGCGGCTATTTTACAGATTTCCCTTACCTGTTTTTTCTCTCCTGGTGCACATCTTCCTATTTCGGCCCGTTATTTTTTACCTACACTTGTTTGTTTACCGGCTCCCATTTAAAATTGAAACATCCAATCTGGATTATTGGCTTCCTCCTATCGGCTTTTGGACTTACATTCCCTGCAACTTACCTAATGCTTCCGTTAACGGAGCGTCCGGGTTTTGTCACATCCTTACTAAATGAACCCCTGCCCTGGCAAATGACAGTAATCAATATATTTGGAATGCTGACGATTTTATCCAGTATGTTTGCCTCAGCTTCTAAGCTGGTTCAATACAAAAAGCGGCTGATCAGTACTGTATCTAACCTTGAAAAAACCAAGTTAATTTTTATTACCCAGTTTGTAGCCCTCGGCTTTGTACTTACCACAGCAACAATCGTCCTATACATTATCTTACCGCAATACCTGGTAGAGTATTTATACCTACCCTGCCTGATCACCTGTATTTATTTTTTCATTTTATTTTATACTTTTCGGCACCATGCCATTTTTACTACTGAAACCTACGGGCAGTTCTTGAAGGATACTTTGCCGGCCAGTGAGGAAATGAAAATGGATGAAATAAAACTGACTACGGTTCCAGGGTCTGAGCTACAGGTCTTGGCCGGGTGCATTGAAGAACATCTAATGCGATCCGGCATTTACACCAACCCAGACCTCACGATTGGAATTTTGGCCAGGGAAATGCACATTTCAACTGAAAAGATCTCCGCAGCGATCAACAAAGAGATGAATAAAAACTTCTTCGACCTGATCAATGAAAAACGGGTTGATAAGGCCAAAGAACTTTTGGGGAACAAAATAAACCTCCTCACGATTGAGGCTATTGCTTACGAAGCTGGCTTTAACAGCCGGGCATCATTTTACCGGGCCTTTAAAAAATGTACGTCACTTACCCCCTCTGAATACCTGAGCCAGCCCACAAGCATTTTATTCTCTGCAAATTCATAGCTGCACTGTGCTCAAACCCGTTTATTGAGACAAATATCCAGCAAGATGAGACATGTATCGGGCAATATCACACATGGTTTGAGGTAGATAGAGATAATTTTACAGCTGTTTATTAAAACCATTAAACAGATGAAAAAACTAATTTTAACAATCTCTCTCATCGGGCTCACCTTTGGTGCTTTCGCACAGTTGGGTATCGATGCCGGTGTAAACCTGGCCAAGTATAAATATGCCGAAACGACATTTGATGTAGAGCGAAAAACCATCATGTCTTACAATTTTGGTTTGCAATACAAGAAATCGCTCACTGAAAAATTGTACCTGTTACCTGAATTAAGTTATACGGTAAAGGGCACAAGAATCTATTACATTTATCCCATTGGCTTTACAGGCCCTATGAAACGCCTCAATCGCCTCAACTACATTCAGCTTACCATACCGGCTATAGTGGCTTTGCCAGTAAATGATGAATATGATTTTGAGATTGGAGCTGCTCCCTTTCTGGGATACCTCTCAGGCGGAAAAAGCGAAACGGTAGAGTTTGACGACAGTACTTCTGAAAGAAAATTCAACAGTACCGATTTTAAGAAAATGGATGCAGGACTGCAATTCCTCATCGGATTCAGACTTAGCAAAAAATTAGGTTTCCATTTTAAGTACGACTGGGGCCTGGCCAATGTTCAATACGAGGTTGCCGACCCCAACATAAAAACCAGGAATGTTTCATTCAACATGTCCTGGATATTTGCCAAAAATGATTAATCCAAACAGATGAAAAATAAAAATATAGCTTATGCCGCGCTTGCAGTTTTGATGCTTACAGGCGCCTGTAAAAAAAACAATGCTTCGGGTGAAGGCGAAAACGCATCATCCGGTTCATTGATCAACGAATCAACTGGCTGGAAAAAAGTGGGCACTATTCCTTTCATTCATGCAGTGTATGCTTTTGCAGGCTCAAATGCAATAACCCCTTACGACCTTACAGTGGTAGACAATCAGCTGGCATTGCTCTACAGCGAAGATTACAAAATGACCGGAGTACAAGGCACGCTAACCTACAAGGTTAAATTTACTCCCGGATCTGCAATTCCCGCAAGCATTCCGCTAAAAAGGGGCGGCTGGGCATTTTTCTACAGCACCAGGTTTATTCCAGGGACTTTTACCCCGGTTTATATGAAAATGGAGGGCAGTAACTATACTGTATCTATATATACTGATGATGCACTTATTGCTGGTAATAACACCGATTACACAACACCTGCTATAAGGCCCATCAACTGGTATGGTGATGGCGGATTAACGATGAGTGTCCCGGGAGGCAATAAACAGGCATATGTGCTTTCTTATACTTTTCCGAATACCGGCAATTTTTCAGTTACTGAAAACGTATGGCGTCTTGATCCTACCAACTGGAAAGCCTTTGACGCGCTGCGCCTTTCGGGCGGAGAAATCAATCAGTTCCTGGTGTCTACAGAAGGCGCTAAAGTCTACTTCTCCATTCTTAAGAACAATCCTGACTTTATATCCAGAACTGGTATGGAGCAAAGTTTTTTCACCTTGACCAGGCAGGAAATACCGGGTTTAAACGCAGCTAATTTCACAAGTGCGAACATGATTATTGCCAGCACTGTGGTAAATGACAAGTACACGGTGCTGATAGGTGAAACAGCGCCTGGAGGAGCCGGTTTAGGTTTTAACAAAGTACATTGCTACCAATGGCAAAAGGGGACTACACAGTTTACCAAACTTTACGGTGACATTGCCCTCCCTGCCGATATAGGCAGCAGCTTTATGAGCAGGGCAGCTATTGGTACCCGGCCGGTAGAGGGGGCCGATGCTGCCGTAAAGTTTACCCCTGATTATTCTGCTTATATGCTGTACAACAGCATCCAAAGCAGTAAATATACAGCATTAGCCATCGTCAATGCACAGGGCGCCAAAACAGTAGGCAAATATGCAACAGCCGATTATCCAAACCAGCAGTATGAACAGATAGGCCTGGCCACCTGCCAGTATTATAACGGGGCTTATTATGCCGTAGTCTATCAAAAAAGAGAAGATCTCTTTAGCATTAACGACCCCAGGTTCAGATTGGAAATTGTAAAACTTAATCCATAATAAAATAGAAACACTACATGAAACAAATTATTTATTTAACACTCGGATTGATTACGCTGTTGTCTATCAATGCCTGTAAAAAAGACGACAAAGGCAAATCATCATTAGCACTTAATACCTGGCGCATTGATGTAGATAACAGCTCTATGAAATCGTCAGTAGTATATACACAAATATCAGGTACATTCAGTACACAGGGGTATCAGTTGCTCGACATGAAAGGCGATGATAATTTAGGATTAGATCGTTGCTGGCTTAGAATTTACTTCAACACCATAGGCCCACCACCCAGCGGAACATATACTGTAACATCTTACAACAACCTGGCCAGGGTGCAAAATGCAGTAGCCATCAATTCTACTACAAATTCAAACACTAATATTGATGTTATCCACTGGGCAGAGGAGAACCAAACCATTCAGGTAATATTTGCCAACGGAACATTAGAGGTCAAATTCGATAATATAAACATGTTTAGAGAGGGTAATTTTGCAAACTCACATGCAAAATTATCGGTAAACCTTCGTAAATAAAATGAAAAGATTATTCATAGCAGCGGCTATAGTATTTGCATTATTGTCCTGCAAAAAAGAGAAAGAGGCTGTTCCTGCGCAGGCATCGGTAAACAACACCAACTGGCACGTTACGATGAATGTAACCGGCATTTCATTTACCGAAAACATATTTGAATTTGGCGGAAATGGAAACGTTTTCGCCTGGCATATTGCAGCGGGCAACACCTATTCAGGCTCCTGGACGCAAGAGGGCAGTACTGTAAATTTCGTGTTTAAAGAGCATACTGCAGGCGGCGATTATTTCTGGGACAATACCGGCACACTGAGCAGCGATGGCAGCACGCTTACCGGGACCATGAAAAGAAGGGGCGTAGAAGGTTCAGGTACTTTTACAGCAAAAAAATTATAGCTCTGAAATTTAACCAGATGGCTAATAAAATAGAATCAACAATTATATACTGATGAAACAAGTACTTTCTTTATTACTGTTCCTCTTTGTAGGAACTGCGACTAATATATATGCACAATCGCAGGATTACAAAGTCCTGCTCGGGACATTTTGTCTGAATGCCAGGAATAATTTTGCAGATATCAAAGGAGAACAGACCGACACAACTTCAGTATTTTATCCTTCCAAACTCAAAGCTGATGTCGGCGAAGTAAAAATCGGTATATTCCCAAATACCGCCACTTTAAACTGGATCACTCCTTTGGCACAATCAAAGGGAGTACAGGTGGCTGTAAAGGAGTTTATTAAAGTGAAATTCGCTGACCTCAAGCTATATAAAACGGTGAGTGATGGCACAGAAGAGGAAGGCGATATTACTACCAATGTTTATGGCCTCGGCGCCAACAAACCCTTACTTGTTTTTCAAACGATTTACTATAGAAATAGTGAAGAAGCAGGGAAAAGTAATTTTACGATCATTATTTACGGAAAATAAAAACAAGATGATAAAACCAATACTAACCATACTGTTGGTCGTATTTAGCTCATCGCTAATGGCGCAAGACTTAAAAGCTATATGGAATAAGGATTGCGATTGCTACGGTTATAAGGACAGTAAAGGCAATTTGGTAATTCCTTATAAATATTCTTTTGCACTTGATTTTTCGGAGGGAATGGGTGCAGTTAGTGCAAATGGAAAAAGTGGATTTATTAATAAGGATGATAAAGCCGTAATTCCATTCATGTATGAATGGGCAGAAGCATTTGGCGAAGGCCTGGCGGCGGTTCAGTTGGATGGGAAATGGGGATTTATCAATAAAAACGGAAAGCAGGTCATTCCGTTTACTTACGAAGAAGCAAAGGTGTTTCATGAAGGTTTGGTTAAGGTGAGGCTCAATAAAAAATGGGGCTTTATCAATCATGTTGGTAAAGTAATTGTACCGCCTGTTTATGACAGAGTGGATGATTTTAGTGAGGGTATGGCCTCGGTTGCTCCCGTATGGGGTGCAGGATATGGTTACATCAACAAAGATGGAAAAATGGTAATCCCGGTGCAGTATAAATTTGTTTATTCGTTTTCGGATGGTGTTGCAATGGTAAGTACTGATAAGGGGTATTATCATATTGATAAAACTGGTAAAGTATTGGATCCTTTGGATAGTAAGAATGCACCGATACCTGCCGGGAAAACCGGTGCTGCTGTGGTTCAAAATTCGGTGGCAGCACAGGAGCCGGGTATAAAAACAGATAATTTATGGGGTCGTAGCCAGGAGGTTAAAAAGGCAGCTGCAAATGATGTGGTGCTCGTGGAACGTAAAAAACCAGCGCAGCACAGCAAGTATTTTGAAAAAGGGCTGAAAGCCTGGAAAGACATTGATTTTAAAAAGTCGCATCCGCAGTTTCTGAAAGCAGCAGCGGAAGGTGATGCGGATGCCTGGTACTATATCGGCTGGCAATGGCTTGATAATTATCATGATGTCGTTGCCAGAGTGGATATCGATACGGCAAAATATTATTTTCAAAAGGGGATCGATGCTGGCAGCGGGCTTGCCATGTATGGGATGGGGGAAGCCTATTACAAGCAGGCCAATGCGGCTAATGATATCTATCACAGTGGAGCGAGACTGATCAAAGTTTATGACAGTTTATCCAATATAAAATTGGCTTATTACAAAATGGCGGCAAATGCGGGATGTGGCAGGGCTATGAATGTTTTTTTTAATGCGGAAAGTCCTTATAAAGTAGCGCTGTATTGTGCGACCAAATCAGCTGAAGCGGGTGATGCCAGGGGAATGATTCATATGGGTATGTTGTATCAATATGGATGGGGACTTCCTGTTGATAAAGCGGCAGCAAAAAAATGGTACACACTTGCCTTGGACAACTGGCTGTTATATGACGACAGGGACCTTGCACTACTTCAGCTGAAAAGGATAGATGATACGCAGCCAAGACGGATTACACTGCAGGATTATGGTTTTCCTGATGCGGATTATAAGGAGCAGAGGTTAGAAAAGCAGGAAGCCCGGGATTATACGGCTGAAAATGCGGCATATAACGAGTGGTGGGAGAAAACTTATGGCAGAGGTGGTACGCAGAACAGCAGGCCGATGCCGAATAATAACATTCCCCAGGCAGGTTACAGACCGGCTGCGCAATCCGAAGCGGACAGGCACCAGAGTATCATGAATAAGATTTACCGGGAAACGGAAAAGCAGATGAACCGGAGTTTTAAAAATTACTGATGCTAAATTTATATTTTAATGAAAAAATGGGACTATTAGGCATAGCGGTATTTTTTTCTGAGCCATCAGCCTATGGACAAATAGCAAAAGACTTACCTTGTGTTTGGTGTGCATTCATATCAACTACGTTTTCACTCCGTACCAGCTAGGGTGTTGGTTCGACTGGAACCGAACCAACACCCTAGCAACACCGAACCAATACCCTAGTTGATACGAACGCATACCGAGCACAGACCAAACTCAGCCTATCCTCCTACTAAATAACAATATTGACGATTCTTCCCGGAACAACTATTACTTTCTTAGGGGCTTTTCCTTCCAGATATTTCTGAACATCTTCATTTGCAAGCACTGTTTCCTCAATTTCTTTAGGTTGTAAAGCCAAACTTAAGTTCAGATTCAAACGGGTCTTTCCGTTAACTGAAATCGGGTAGCTAAATTCATCTTCAACCAGATAAGCAGGATTGAATTTAGGGTACTCAACATAAGAAAGACTTCCACCTTCATGGCCTAATAATGACCATAGCTCTTCACAGATGTGAGGTGCATAAGGAGATAGCACAATTACCAAATCTTCCAGCACCTGGCGATTTTTGCATTTCAGGTCGGTTAACTCATTAACGGCGATCATGAAACTCGATACTGATGTATTGAATGAAAAACGCTCAATATCGTCCTGGACCTTTTTAATAATTTTATGCAAAGCCTTTAGTTCCGCTTTTGAAGGAACTGAATCAGTTACGTGAAATACCCATTGTTCGTTATGGAATAAACGCCAGAACTTGCGCAGGAATTTAAACACGCCTTCAATACCATTGGTATTCCATGGCTTGCTTTGTTCCAGTGGACCTAAAAACATTTCGTACATACGCAATGTATCTGCTCCATAATTCTCAATCAGCACATCAGGATTCACCACGTTGAACTTAGATTTTGACATCTTTTCAACTTCTACACCACAGATGTATTTACCGTTTTCAAGAATAAATTCTGCATTAGCAAATTCAGGTCTGAATAGCTTAAACTTCTCTATATTCAAGACCTCGTTCTCCACTATATTTACGTCAACATGCAATGCTGAAGTTTTATAATCCTTTCTTAATCCATAAGAAACTAAGGTATTTGTGCCCCTGCCTTCTTCATCTACAACTCTGTAGACAAAGTTACTCCGGCCCTGGATCATCCCCTGATTGATCAGCTTTTTAAAAGGTTCTTCTTCTTTTACATAACCGAGATCTTTCAGGAATTTATTCCAGAAGCGGCTGTACAACAAATGTCCTGTAGCGTGTTCTGCACCGCCAATATATAGATCAACATCTTTCCAGTATTCGATTGCCTCATTGGCAGCGAAATCAGAATCATTTGTTGCGTCCATATAGCGGTACCAATACCAGCTGGAACCAGCCCAACCAGGCATTGTGCTCAATTCATACTCATATTGATCATCATAACTCCAGTTTTCTGCCCTTCCCAATGGAGGTTCTCCTGTTTCTGTAGGCAAATACTTATCAATCTCGGGAAGTAATAAAGGCAATTCTTCCTCTTTTATGAGATAAGGCAGTCCGTCTTTAAAATATACAGGAATAGGTTCGCCCCAATAACGCTGGCGACCAAAAATAGCATCGCGCATGCGGTAATTCACTTTTGCTTTTCCTGCGCTCTTCTCTTCCAGCCAGGCATTCAACGTAGTGGTAGCTTCGTTATAATTCATGCCGTTGATAAACCCTGAGTTGATGTATTTACCTTCTTTTGTAGGATCTGCCTGTGTTGCGATGTCCGTCTGCGCATCCAGAATCTGTACAATTGGTAGACCAAAATGAGTTGCGAATAACCAATCACGCTGATCACCACTTGGAACGCCCATTACTGCTCCTGTACCGTATCCCGCGAGGACATAATCGGCAATCCACAATTGAACGCGCTCTCCGCTTACGGGATTAATCACATAGCTTCCTGTAAATGCACCTGATACTGTCTTTGTATCGGCCATACGGTCCAGCTCTGATTTCTTCTTGGTTTGAGTGATATAGGTGTTGACAGTATCGAGTTGTTCAGGTGTAGTGAGCGCTGTTACCAACTCATGTTCAGGAGCCAAAACGAGGTAAGAAACCCCAAATATGGTATCAACACGTGTTGTGAACACTTCAATATAATCTGCGATACCTGCAGGTGCATTTTCTATAGCAAATCTAACTGAAGCACCTACGCTCTTGCCTATCCAGTTACGCTGCATTTCTTTTACAGGTTCCGGCCAGTCAATGGTATTTAAACCTTGAAGCAGACGATCCGCATAGGCAGAAATCCGCATACTCCACTGCATCATTTTCTTTTGCTCCACCGGGTGACCTCCACGCTCTGAGTAACCATCCTTCACCTCATCATTGGCCAGTACAGTTCCCAATGCCGGGCACCAGTTTACAGTACTCTCTCTCAAATAGGTCAACCTGTATTTCAACAATTCTTCCTGCTTCTGTTCATCAGTCATCGTAGCCCAGTCGCTCGGAAGGAAGGATCTTACATCTTCATCACAAACCGCCCTTACATCTGCACTTCCTGCAGCGTTAAATTTCTCAATTAGGGTTGTGATGTCCTCGGCTTTATCTGTTTCCAGATTGTACCATGAATTAAATAACTGCATAAAGATCCACTGGGTCCACTTGTAGTAAGATGGATCGCTGGTACGCACTTCCCTGCTCCAATCAAATGAAAACCCAATTTTATCCAGTTGTGTTCTATACGTATTTATGTTTGTTTCGGTAGTCAATGCCGGGTGCTGCCCTGTTTGGATAGCATATTGTTCGGCCGGCAGACCAAATGAATCGTACCCCATGGGGTGTAAGACATTATATCCTTTTAACCTTTTGTATCTTGAAAATATATCTGAAGCAATGTATCCGAGCGGGTGGCCAACATGCAATCCAGCTCCTGAAGGATATGGAAACATATCCAGCACATAGAACTTAGGCTTTGTACTGTCTTTTTCTGCTTTAAAAGTTTGGTTTTGAGCCCAGTGTTTCTGCCACTTTTGCTCTATTTCTTTAAATTGGTAGTCCATTACTGCTATTTCCTTAATATAGCGCGAAAATAAAGAAATAAAGGGGTTAATGAAAATTTGCCAAAAATCAGGTGTTTAGGGGTTTTATTTTCGGCGATGTTATAGATGCTGTAACTGCCGGAAAATAAAAATGAAATGACACAGGCTATGGCTATATAAGGGCCGCATGATATACCAAACAGCTCCATGGCCATGACGATACATGCAAGGGGTGTTTTTGCCGCCGCACCAAATACAGCTACAAATCCCATTCCAGCCAATAGTCCGACAGGAAGCGGCAGGATAAATGACAAGGCACTGCCAAGCGTAGCCCCTATGAAAAACAATGGCGTAACTTCTCCTCCTTTAAATCCTGCGCCAAGTGTGATACCTGTAAATAGTATTTTTAAAATAAAATCCTGCGGCAAAGCCTGATGCTGAAAAGCATCAACAATGATAGGGATACCCAGCCCGAGATATTTATAGGTATCAAGGGCCAGCACCAAACAAATGATCACTACGCCACCTATTAAAGGGCGAAAAGGCGCGTAGTCAATTTTCTTCGAAAAAGCAGCAATCTGATGTGTAAATTTGACAAAAAGGACTGCAGCGATACTAAAAAACACTCCGGCAACAACAGTATATCCAGCACCGACTAAGTTCATTGCAGGAATAAGGTCAATTTGGTAATGGGTATGTCCCACGCCCCATAGTCCAGTGACATAAGATGCCAGGTAAGCGCCAATTAGCGCAGGGATAATAGAAACAAATGGGATCCCTGTGATCAATAATACTTCTATTCCAAAAATTGTCCCGGCAAGCGGCGTACCAAATACAGATGCAAAACCCGCACTTAATCCTGCGATTAATAAGATCGTTCTTTCTTTTGGAGACAACCGGAATGGTTTATGCAGCTGGTCTGCCGCAGCAGCTGACATTTGTAACGCAGTGCCTTCCCTTCCTGCAGACCCTCCAAATAAATGGGTGAGGATGGTTCCGGCAAGCACCATAGGAGTCATTTTAAAAGGGATGATGTCTTTCGGATTATGAATGGTATCAAAAATCAAGTTATTGCCCCTTTCAATACCTTTTCCCATATGCTGATAAAACCAGCCAATCAATAAACCGGCCAACGGCAATAGATAAAGCATCCAGCTGTGGCTTACACGGAAATTAGTAGCTAAATTTAAAAGAGTTAAAAAAAGTGCAGACAACGTGCCGGATACCCCGCCCACGATTAGGAGCAATATCCCCCATTTACAGAGAAAAAAAATGTTGGCATTTAAACGCTGCATGATTTAAATGCCAAACATAAGATTTTTTTACCTTTTCAGGTATATTTTTAAAGTAGTGGTGCCTTCTTTAGCAGTAAAGTCAAATTGGTTGGCAGTGATGGTATTAGCTACACAATTATAAGTTTTGCCATCAATTGTGATGTTGAAGTTATTGCCGGACAGAAAAACATAATTACCAGACTGAACTGCAGCACCTAGTTTACGTTCTAAGATGTCTTCTTCTCCGTCTTTAAAGTCATAATAATCTGACGAGGTGTAGGTAACGGTAACAGGAGCTGCTCCGCCAATTGTAGTTTCAATTTTTACCGCTTCCCATCTGCCTATAGCTTTAGTTCTTAATGGCTTGGTTGCCTCATTCTGTTTTTTACAACCAACGACTGCAACGGCAAATAATAATGCGAATGCTAAAAATAATTGTTTTTTCATAAAAAAATGTACCCACTCGGGGGATTTAGGTGAATAGAAATGATTAATTTTAAAAATTAACGAATAAAAATTTGTTTTGGTACAAACATATCAATGCCTCTTAATTTTATGTTTTTCTTGAATTAAATATCTCGTGCACTGAACTAATTGCCATTCAAATCCGTTATAACGGCTACAGGCTTTATATTTTAAATACATTAAAGCATTATATGCTTATATTTTTTTAATTTCGCAAAACATAAATACAAGCTATGGAAGAATTTGAAGTTAGCGATGCTTCTAAGAAGACAAAAACTATTTATATCTCTACAATATTTAGCATTGCATTGGTGTTATTGATGCTGGGTATGCTTGGACTTATACTGGTACATGCAAAAAACCTTTCCAATTATGTTAAAGAAAATATCGTATTGAACATCATCGTGGATGAAGGTGCAAAGGAAACGGATGTCCTGCAATTCCAAAAAGAGCTGAACTTAAATCCCGCTGTAAAAAATACGCAATACGTAAATAAGGAGATGGCTGCGAGAAATCTAACCAATGATCTTGGGGAAGATTTTGTCAATTTCTTAGGCTATA
The DNA here is from genome assembly GCF_032678645.1 of Pedobacter frigoris. Taxonomy (GTDB): domain Bacteria; phylum Bacteroidota; class Bacteroidia; order Sphingobacteriales; family Sphingobacteriaceae; genus Pedobacter; species Pedobacter frigoris_A. The sequence continues at coordinate 38,149 of NZ_JAVTSP010000003.1, read as the reverse complement.
ATCCATTGCTTTCAACCGTTGATGTTTATTTAAAAGCAGATTATGCCAACAATAAGAGCATAGACGCCCTTAAAGCCAGCATTGCAAAAAACCCTGTAGTTAAAGAGGTCATATACCAAAGCTCTTTGATTGATATGGTAAACAAAAACATCAATACCATTGGCTTGATTATCTTAGGATTTGCGGCTATTTTATTGATCATTTCTGTTGCCCTGATCAACAACACCATCAGACTGGCGATTTATTCTCAACGCTTCCTGATTAAAAGCATGCAATTAGTAGGTGCTACCAGAAATTTCATTCGCAAGCCCTTCATTTTGATTGCCGCCCTGCACGGTCTTATCGCTGCATTCATAGCAATATTGATATTATTAGGTATATTGTATTATGTACAAAGGGAAATTCCTGAAATAGTTTTTTTAAGAAACTATACAGAATTTGGTTTTGTCTTACTTGGTTTAATAGGTGTGGGTATCTTTATAACAGGTATCAGTACATCTTTTGCAGTAAGCCGGTATCTGCGTTTAAAAATTTACGATCTTTACAGATAAGATAATGATAGAAAGAAAAACAAGTCCAATAAAAGAAGAAGCAAAAAATGAACTGGTATTCACTAAAAAGAATTATCAGTTATTGTTGATCAGCATTGCGATAGTAGTGCTTGGCTTTATTTTAATGATAGGTACTACTGACATCTACGATTTCAGAAAAACTTTACTGGCCCCTATGGTTGTATTGGCCGGGTTCGGTTTTGGCGTTTATGCCATATTAAAAAAATAAGAGCGCTTCATGGATTATTTACAGGCCCTTATTCTAGCGATAATAGAAGGGCTCACTGAATTTTTACCGGTTTCATCGACCGGTCATATGGTTATTGCAAGTTCTTTTATGGGAATTGGCAACGATGATTTCGTAAAACTTTTTGAAGTAGCCATACAATTAGGGGCAATTTTAGCTGTGGTAGTTTTGTACTGGAAGAAATTCTTTGACTTCAGTAAATGGCAGTTCTATATTAAGCTCATCATAGCGGTTATACCCGCCCTATTCTTTGGCTTTTTACTAAATGACTTTATTGACAATACCCTAGGCAATCCATTATTCATCGCAGTAGTGCTGCTCATTGGAGGATTAGTCCTTTTGTTTATCGACAAATTCTTCAAAGCCCAAACCATCGAAAGTGAACATGACATCACGAATATGAATGCATTCAAAATCGGATGTTTTCAGGTCCTTGCTGTAGTTTTTCCGGGATTGAGCAGAAGCGCTGCCACTATTATTGGTGGGATGCAGCAGAAATTAACCAGGCATGTAGCTGCGGAGTTCTCCTTTTTTCTTGCTGTGCCTACTATGTGTGCTGCAACAGGATATAAATTACTGAAAGGGTATCATTTGCTGAACACTGAGAATGTTAAGCTCCTGCTGTTTGGCAATATCGTAGCATTTATAGTCGCCATCATTGCCATAAAATCATTTATAGGATTTTTATCCAAACATGGCTTTCGCATTTTTGGCTGGTACCGGATCATCATAGGCGTAGTTTTGATCGCACTTTATTATTCGGGAGTTGAAATGAATGTATTGTAATGACAGACCACGAAGAATCAACTAAAACCCCTGAATTTCCTGAGTTCAATTTTGCGGAAGGCGAATTACTCCTGATCAATAAGCCATACAAATGGACAAGTTTTGATGTGGTAGGCAAGATCCGTAATTCGTTAAAGCCACTGAAGCTGAAAGTTGGCCATGCAGGTACTTTGGATCCGCTGGCAACAGGACTGCTCATCATCTGTACAGGGAAGTTAACTAAGAAAATAGATACTTTTCAGGCTGAAGAGAAGGAATACACCGGAACAATGATCCTGGGTGCCACTACCCCATCCTTTGATATGGAGACCGTGGTAGACGAGGAATTTTCGATCCAGGACATTTCTGACGAGGCTATATACGAGGCTGTAAAACCCTTCACAGGAAACATACAACAATACCCACCGGCACATTCTGCGGTCAAAGTAAATGGTGAACGCCTGTATGTTAAAGCAAGAAGAGGCGAAGAAACTGAACTGCGCTTAAGAGATGTTACGGTTTCAGCATTCGAGATCACCAGGATTGCCCTTCCTGAGATCGATTTTAGAATTGTATGCAGTAAGGGAACCTATATCCGGTCTTTAGTTTCTGATTTTGGGAAACAACTGAACAATGGTGCTTATCTTTCAAAACTTACCAGGACCAGAAGCGGAAATTTCTTATTAAAAAATGCATTTGAGGTATCAGATTTGGTAGGCCATTTGCGGAGTAAAAAAGAATTGCCACCACATCAGGACAATAATTAACACTTTTTAAATGATATGCAAAGCCATCTGAAAAGCAAAAAAACACGGTTCATAAGAGATCTATTGCTGATTACATGCGGCATTGTATCTGCTTGTTTCGGATTGAAAAGCTTTCTGATGCCCAACGAGTTTATCGATGGAGGAGTTACTGGTATATCTTTGACCATAAGAACCCTTACCGGCTACAACCTTTCTTATCTGATCATTCTGATCAATATTCCTTTTGTTATATTGGGTTATAAACAGATCAGTAAAAGTTTTGCCATTAAAACCTCGATTGCGATCGTTGTGCTTGCGGTGTCATTGAGTGTAATACCTTTCGAACCAATAACGCATGAAAAACTGTTGATCGCTGTATTTGGAGGGTTGTTTCTTGGAGCCGGTATTGGATTGGCTATGCGCGGCGGCTGTGTCATAGATGGGACCGAAGTATTGGCATTATACATCAGCAGGAACAGTATGCTGACTGTAGGCAATATTATCCTGATCCTAAACATTATCATATTTGGCTTTGCTGCTATCTTTTTAGGAATAGAAACTGCCATGTATTCCATACTTACTTACCTTTCGGCTTCAAAAACTGTAGACTTTGTAGTCAACGGACTTGAGCAATATACCGGTGTAACGATTATCTCTGATAAGAATGAGGAGATAAAAGCGTTTATTATCGACAAGATGAAGCGGGGAGTGACCATATACAAGGGTGAGGGTGGCTATGGTATAAAAAAAGATATAGACATCTTATACACTGTAGTTACAAAGCTGGAGATGAGCAAACTGCAAACAGAAATCAGGCAAATTGACGCTGATGCTTTTGTCGTCCAACAGCAAATAGCTGATATTAAAGGCGGCGTCGTAAAACGCCAAACGTTACATTAATTTGATTTCATATTGAAGATATATCATAACTTTTCTGAATTTAAGAAGCTGAACAATGCGGTAGCGACTATAGGCACATTTGACGGGGTGCATTATGGCCACCAAAAGATCATTAAGCGACTTTGTGAGCTGGCCAAAACTACTGGTGGTGAAAGTGTAATCCTGACATTTTTTCCTCATCCGAGAATGATCATTGATCCCGAGAATCAGGATCTTAAAATGATCAACACCATCCATGAAAAAGCAAAAATCCTGGAAGAACTTGGAGTTGACCACCTGATCATCACTCCTTTCACCCGTGATTTTTCCAACCTTAGTCCGGAAGAGTACATTAAAAATATTCTCGTTGACACCATAGGCATCAAACACCTTATTGTTGGCTATGATCATCGCTTTGGAAAAGACAGAAAGGGTGGGCTAAAAGAGCTGGAAGATCTTTCGGAGGTGCTTGAGTATAAAATAGAAGAGATTCCTGAACAGGATATTGATGATGTTGCGGTAAGCTCTACCAAAATTAGAAAGGCATTGTTAAACGGAGAAGTAGGTTTAGCGGCGACATATCTTGGCTATAATTTTTCTCTTAGTGGCCGGGTAATCAAAGGAGACAAAATCGGGCGGACGATCGGCTTCCCTACAGCGAATCTTTTTGTAGAAGAAACTTATAAATTAATCCCTTCAGATGGCATTTATGCGGTAACAGTGCGCATGGAAGAAGGCTTTTTTAAAGGAATGGCTTATATTGGTCAGCGCCCAACTATAAACGGCATGACCAGGAATATTGAGGTAAACATATTCGATTTTAATAAGGAGATTTACGGGCAGGATATCACCATGACCTTCCTTGAATTTCTGAGACATGATGTTAAGTTTACGGGGCTGGAAGCACTCAAGTTGCAATTGCAAAAAGACAAGGAAAATACGCTGAGTTATTTTAGTAAGTTGTAAGAAGATTTTAGCGTTTGCATCGGTCGTCAATTATACGCCACTTCATCTCGAACGCAGTGAGAGATCTCATGGTTGAGTATAGTTCAAGAGATCTCTCTCTGCGTTCGAGATGACGAGCGGACTACAGCATGACTCAGTGGTCTGCGCATCAAATATGCCTCCTAATTAGGAAAAAAGCCTCTTTTTTTCGTATCTTACGAGAAACCCATATTTTCTATGATACATTTACCAGTCTTAATTACTGATCTGGGCTTAATACTTGCCGCTGCCGGGATAACTACTTTACTTTTCAAAAGAATAAAACAACCACTGGTTCTTGGCTATATTTTGGCCGGTCTCCTTGTTGGGCCCCATATAAAATTCATCCCAACGGTAACGGACAATGAAAGTATTCATATATGGGCAGAAATAGGTGTTATTTTCCTTTTGTTCAGTTTAGGACTGGAATTCAGTTTTAAAAAACTGGTAAAAGTTGGGGGCTCCGCTTCTATAACAGCTATTGTAGAAGTTGTATTTATGCTGCTTATTGGCTTCGTAGCCGGAATGGCAATGGGCTGGTCTACCATGGACAGTATATTTTTGGGTGGCATCCTATCAGTATCCTCCACGACCATCATTATAAGGGCCTTTGAGGAATTGGGCGTAAAACACAAGAAGTTTGCCGGACTGGTATTCGGGGTGCTCATCGTAGAGGATTTAGTGGCCATATTATTATTGGTTTTGCTGTCAACTTTGGCTGTAAGCCAACAATTTGCCGGTTCTGAAATGCTCATTTCTATACTCAAGCTATGTTTCTTCCTGGTGTTATGGTTTATTGGAGGCATATTCCTGGTTCCCACATTCCTGAAAGCCACCAAGAAACTGATGAATGATGAAACCATGCTGATCGTTTCGATTGCGCTATGCCTGATCATGGTGCTGCTTGCTGTAAAAGTAGGCTTCTCCCCTGCTTTAGGAGCCTTTATCATGGGTTCTATCCTGGCTGAGACTACCCAGGCCGAAAGAATTGAACACCTGACAAAATCTGTAAAAGACCTATTTGCAGCCATTTTCTTTGTATCGGTCGGAATGCTGATTGATCCAAAAATATTGGTAGATTATGCTGTTCCTATTCTGGTCATTACACTAGCCACGGTATTTGGCAAATTCATCAGCTCCGGTTTAGGAGCTCTGGTATCCGGACAGCCTTTAAAAACTTCTGTGCAAACAGGCCTGAGCCTGGCCCAAATAGGCGAGTTTTCGTTTATCATCGCTACGCTGGGTTTGACGCTGAAAGTGACCAGTGATTTCCTATATCCTATCGCTGTAGCGGTATCAGCGATTACAACCTTTACTACCCCTTATTTAATAAAATTCTCCGAACCATTTTACCTGTTTTTAGAACGTACACTTCCTAAAAAATGGGTAGAGGGCATCAACAGCTATAGTTCAAGTACCGCTGGGATCACCACATTAAGTGACTGGAAAGTACTCCTTAAGTCTTATACCTTCAACATCATCATCCACTCGGTGATATTAATAGCACTCGCATTCCTAGGCTCACGATACCTGCAACCTTTTGTAACTAAAAATATCATCAATGGCAATAATGGTATCGTCATAAGCCTGGTAGTCACCTTAGTAATCATGACCCCTTTTTTATGGGCGCTTGCGATAAGGAGGATAGAGCGAAAAGCCTATACCCATTTATGGCTCAATAAAAAATATACACGGGGACCACTAATTGCCCTGGAGGTTGTGCGAATTGCATTGGCAATCTTCTTTGTCGGTTTCCTCATCTATCAATTTTATAGCACCTGGGTAGCCATATTAATCGCACTTGCCTTGATTGTTTCAGGTATGGTCATTTTCTCAAGAAAACTTCAAAGCTTCTACAACAGGCTGGAAAGCAGGTTCCTTCTGAATTTAAATGCCAGGGAAGCCCAAAACGCGCAACCGGAAATTTTGCCCTGGGATACGCACCTTACAGAATTAACCGTAGCACCGGAATCGAGGCTGGTAGGTCAGACACTGGTAGAATTATCAGTGAGAGAAAAGTACGGAATCAATATCGCCTTGATCGAAAGAGGTAAGATCATGATACCTACTCCTGGCAGGGATGAGCGCCTTTATCCGAATGATAAAGTACTAATCATCGGGACTGATGACCAGCTTGCTGCAGTAAAACAATTATTTGAAGGCAGCATTGAAGAAAATAATACTTCCAGCTTTCCAAAGCAAGACATGACACTTCAAAAGGTGGTGATCAATAGTCACTCTCCTGTATTCGGACAAAGTATCCGGAATTCAGGCATCAGAGAAACTACTCAGGGCCTTGTGGTTGGTATAGAACGAAAAGGCGAGAGAATCTTAAACCCTGATTCAAATATGGTATTTGAAAATGAAGATATTGTCTGGATTGTGGGCAACAACAAAAAGGTGCCAGATTTGTTAAAGTAATCTAAGCCCAATTATTCTGTAATGAAGATAGATCAGGAAAAAAGTGAGTTTTTAGATGAGATGCTGAATCATTGGCAAGAAGAAAATCTGCTTTCAGCTGAAGATGCAGACAAACTTCGAAACAGCTATGAAACAAAATCATTTGATTGGCGCAGACTGGCTCAGTACTCCTTCTGGATAGCTATGGCCTGTGGAGTGATTTCGCTCGGTGCATTGCTGATCGACAAGAAGATTTTGACCTATCTGGAACAGCTTTTTGATGCCTCTGATTTTATGATTAGTGCCTTATCGGCTGTAGGTGCCGCTGTCCTGTACTTTTTCGCATTTAAAAGGAAAGCATCTAAAGCTCATCAGGTTTTCAGTAATGAAGCGATGGTCTTTACAGCTGTAATGCTCACAGCAAATGCCATTGCCTACCTTGGTAAGGCATTGGACAATGGAGGCGGACATTTTTCTTTATTAATTCTCGGATCGGTAATCATTTATGGGGCATTGGCTTATGTCTTTAGATCAAGGTTAATCTGGGCATTTGTATTGATTTCATTAGGCGCCTGGTTTGGCACAGAAACCGGGTATTTATCCAGGTGGAACTGGTACTTCCTTGGAATGAATTACCCGCTTCGTTTCGTTCTTTTTGGTGCCTTTGTTACGGGAATTTCCTTTTTCCTGAAGCGTAGCAAACGACTTGACATCTTCTATCAAACCAATTATATCTGCGGAATGATCTATCTTTTTATCTCCCTATGGCTTTTATCCGTATTTGGCAATTTTGGCACACTAGAGGAATGGTATAACATCAAACAGCTACATCTGTTCTACTGGGGATTGATCTCTGCTGCAGTATGCATCGCCAGTATATTCGTAGGACTAAAATACAGGGATCCCATTGCCCGTGAATTTGGAATCACATTTTTATTCATCAACCTGTACACCAGGTATTTTGAGTATTTCTGGGACACCTGGCATAAAGCCATATTCTTCTGCGTATTGGCTGCTTCCTTTTGGCTGATAGGCCGCAGGGCTGAAAAAATCTGGAACCTGGAATTTCTGAAGAAGTAATTTATCTTAAGTAGATAACCACTTGCTTGACAATCAGGTACAATGCCAACACCCAAAGGAAGATAGCAATAGACTTATTGATCAAATAACTGCTTAAGGCAAATTTTTCCTGGATATAACGTGCGAAATGCGCGTAACCATAAAGCGCCAGAGCTGACCCCATACCGGAGCCCAAGCTAAAGATAACCAGGGAAAGATAATCTATTTCAATCCATTCGTGCAGGATCACATAATTGCCAAAAAACAGCCAAAAAGGAATCTGTACAGGGTTTAAAACACCCAGCAACATCCCATAAAATACGCTCCCTCCTTTGCTTGAATTACTATCCTTCGCTTTCGGCGTTTTATTTCGCTGCATCCAGGTAATCGTTCCCATAATCAAGAACAGCATCACCATAAATGCATCTATATAGGTACTGATGCTAAAACCATAGATTTTGTAATCGAGGCTTACATCGCTTGAGAGCCAACGGGCAAAACGCATCATTCCAAAGGTGAAGAAAACCTCTACACAGGAAAAAGACAGGATAAACGACCAGGCCTGGCGCATACCTTTGTTAATGGTAAGCTGCGCAACTGTCAGGTTGATGTTTCCTGGCGGTATATAGCCAATGGCATTTAGTATGATGCCAATAAAGAGGGTTAAAAAAAGCATGCGCGAAGATACAATTATTTCATATGAGCTTTTAAATACTTACCGGTATAAGATGCTTTTACCTCAACAAGATCTTCAGGAGTACCTTCAAAAACTATATTGCCTCCCATATCCCCACCTTCAGGGCCGATGTCAATCACCCAGTCTGCAGACTTGATCATGTCCATATTGTGCTCTATCACCAGGATGGTATTGCCCTGTTCTATCAATGTATTCAAAGCAATCAGCAATTTCTTAATGTCATGAAAATGCAGCCCGGTAGTCGGTTCGTCAAATATAAATAAGGTCTTATTTGCATTATTACCTTTAATCAGAAAAGAGGCAAGCTTGATCCGCTGAGCTTCTCCGCCAGACAGGGTATTTGAGGATTGGCCGAGGTGAACATAACCAAGACCAACATCCACCAGGGGCTGAAGTTTGTTCAGGATCTTTGGTTCGCTCTTAAAAAACTCAACAGCTTCTTCTATGGTAAGGTCTAAAATGTCTGCCACATTTTTATCCTGGTAGGTAACATCCAAAACCTGTTGTTTGAACCTCCTGCCGCCACAGGCCTCACATGGAAGATAGATATCTGCCATAAACTGCATTTCGATTTTTACCTCGCCTTCACCCTGACACACATCGCACCTTCCTCCTTCAACGTTAAAAGAGAATGCCGCAGGTTTTAATCCGCCGGCTTTTGAAGCTGGTAAAGCAGCAAATAAGGCCCTTACATCATCCCATGCTTTCACATAGGTTACAGGATTGGATCGTGATGACCGACCTATTGGATTTTGGTCAACCATTTCTACCTGGCTGATCAGCTCATAATTACCAAATATGCCATCATATGCTCCAGTCTGCTCGCCAGCATAGTTTCCTATCGCTTTTTGCAATGCCGGATACAATATTTTCTTAACCAAACTGGTCTTGCCGGAGCCTGAAACACCGCTTACAACGGTAAAGACACCTATAGGGAATTTGACATCGATGTTTTTAAGGTTGTTTTCTCTGGCTCCTTTAATTAAAATGTGATCTTTCCAGTTCCTTCGCTTCCCCGGTAAAGCAATACTTTCTGCACCTGAGAGATATTTGCCTGTTAAGCTCTTTTTATCTTTAATAATCTGATCATATGTTCCGCTGAATACAAGGTTTCCGCCATGAGTTCCCGCTTCTGGGCCAATATCAATGATGTGATCTGCAGCCCTCATCATCTCTTCTTCGTGCTCGACTACAAGAACGGTGTTACCCACATTTCTCAGCGACAACAATACCTCTATCAGCTTATTGGTGTCTCTTGGGTGTAAGCCGATACTCGGTTCATCCAGTACATATACAGATCCAACCAGACTGCTCCCTAAAGAGGTGGCCAGGTTGATACGCTGGGATTCTCCACCTGAAAGTGTATTAGAAAGACGGTTTAAGGTCAGGTAACCTAATCCTACGTTATTTAAGTACAAAACCCTGCTGGAAACTTCTGCCAACAAACGTTTTGAGATCTTTTCATCATTTGATGACAGTTTAAGGTTATCAAAGAAATTCAGGATCTTAGACAATGGCATCAATACGATATCAATAATTGATTTATCGTTTATCTTTACATAAGATGCGTCTTTGCGGAGTCTTGAACCCTTACAATCCGGACAATTTGTTTTGCCTCTGTATCTTGAAAGCATTACACGATACTGTATCTTATAGGTTTGCTCCTCCAATTCTTTAAAGAAAGCATCGAGTCCGGCGAAGTATTTATTGCCCGTCCATAGTACCTGCTGCTGTTTTTCAGTCAATTCACTAAAAGGTCTGTGAATGGGGAAATCAAATTTACTGGCAGTAGCAATCAACTTCTCCAGCCAGATCCGCATTTTCTCTCCGCGCCATGGTGCGATTGCATTATCATAAACACTTTTACTTTTATCCGGAATAACCAAATCCTCATCAATTCCTATTACATTTCCATACCCTTCACATCGCTTACAAGCCCCATAAGGATTATTAAAACTAAAAAAGTTTGGTGTAGGTTCTTCAAAACGAATTCCATCAAGCTCAAACCTGTCGCAGAAGTGATTTGATTTTTCGTTCTCCTCAACAAAACAATCGCCTTTACCTTCAAAAAAAGCAGTCTGAACCGAATCAGCGATCCGGCTTAGTGTTTCATCATCAGAAGCGACGACAATACGGTCGATAAGGATTTTGATGGTATGCTCATCTGTAAGTTCAAAATCTTTAAAAGATTCGTCTTCCAGGATATTCTCTATCTTTTCAATTTTATCCAGGTAAGAAACCCTTAAAAAACCCTTTTGGAGAAGTACAGCAAGCTCTTCTTTAACTGAGCGATTATTGTGCGGGAAAAGCGGACAAAATATGGTAACCACGCTCCCCTCGCCTAACCCCGAAATAAAATCTACGACAGTGCTTACGGTATCTTTTTTTACAACCTCTCCGGAAACCGGAGAAATCGTTTTGCCGATCCTTGAAAACAGCAACTTGAGGTAATCATATATTTCAGTAGATGTACCGACAGTTGACCTCGGATTTGAAGTGATCACTTTTTGCTCTATTGCAATAGCCGGAGCAATACCTTTGATGTAATCTACATCAGGCTTATTCATTCTCCCCATGAACTGTCTTGCATAGGAAGATAAGCTCTCAACATAACGTCGCTGACCTTCAGCGTAAAGCGTATCAAATGCCAGCGACGACTTACCAGAACCCGACATACCGGTGATTACCACCAGCTTGTTTTTTGGAATGGCTACATCAATATTTTTAAGATTGTGAACTCTGGCACCCTTTATGATTATATTCTTATGTGGATCTTTATCGATTTCCTTATTCATTGATTTCTTGATAGAATACTGCTAATATAACGCAAAAAACACATATTGAGTTTTCTGGAGAAATGCAAAAATAAGGCTCTCAGGTCACTTTTGAATTTTTTTAACACTTTTTCTATTGATTTGTAATAAAAAAATGCTTCTTTTGAATTGTTAACTAACAGATTACACCACCACTCAAAAAACTAATAGGAGAAAAGATATCGAAACAAACATCTACTAAGTATTTTTTAGCAACAGCAGAAAGGGAATTTAGTAAGGATACTCCTATGAAATTACAACAGCACAGTGATCAGGAATTGGTAAAATTATACCTTAATGGCGATGAAGCCGTTTTGGAAGAACTTTTACGCAGGCATAAATCAAAAATTTATACTTCAATATACTTATTGGTTAAAGACCAGTATTTGGCAGAGGACATCTTTCAGGATGCCTTTATCAAGGTAATTAATACCCTCAGATCCGGACGATACAATGAAGAGGGAAAATTTTTACCATGGGTTATGCGAATCGCACATAATCTTGTAATCGATTATTTCAGACGCGAAAAACGTGGCCCGGTAATTACCAGTGCCGATGGTACTGATGTATTTAACCTGCTGCAGTTTCAGGAAGAAAGTACAGAGGACCGGATACTCAGAGAGCAAACACACTATGACCTGAGGGCTATGATCCATTTATTGCCCGATGATCAAAAAGAAGTTTTGATTATGCGGCACTATGCAGATTTAAGCTTTAAGGAAATCGCGGATTTAACAGATGTGAGTATAAATACGGCACTGGGTCGTATGAGGTATGCACTTAGCAATCTTCGTAAGATGATGAAAGTCAAAGAAATATCTTAGCGCTTTTATAAATTTATTGTTATTGTACATCTTTTCATTTGTAAAAAATAATTTACAATTAATTATAGTTAGGGTTAAAATAAATTAATAACAATATCGTTAATTAGTAAAACTAATATACGTTTATTGCTTATGATAAAAACCTCTACCTCAGTTAACAAAGTAAATTACACACAACAAAACCAGGAAAACAATCCTGCGGAAGATGTGGAAGCAAATGATTTAATGTTTTATGACAGCATTAAACCACAATTGAATAGATTAACTAAAAACCCTTCAGATGAAACCATTTCGAAGATTTTAGCCTACTCAAAAGCCAAGTAATTTAAATTCCGGAATTTAAAGCCGCCAAAAAAACTGGCGGCTTTTTTTATTTCCTTAGTTTATATCTAAGTTTGCCTATGCTCAAAAAAGAACGCTATAAACTTTTTGTGTCCCACTTTTCCGCCAGGCAGCCTGATGCTGAAACGGAACTTCATTATAATAATCCTTTCCAATTGCTTGTTGCAGTCATACTATCTGCACAGTGTACAGATAAACGGATCAACCAGGTGACACCTGCACTTTTTCAGCGGTTTCCTGATGCCAAAGCATTATCAGAAGTCACCCCCGATATAGTCTTTGATTACATCAGGAGCGTAAGCTATCCTAATAATAAGGCGAAACACCTTGTAGGGATGGCCAACATGTTGCTAAACGAGTTTAATAATGAAGTTCCTTCAGACATAGACGACCTTCAGAAAATGCCTGGGGTAGGCAGAAAAACGGCCAATGTAATTGCATCGGTGATTTATAATGCCCCGGCAATGGCTGTAGACACCCATGTTTTCAGAGTAGCCAACCGGATTGGGCTTGCAAATGGAAAGACGCCTTTGACTGTTGAAAAGGAGCTGGTAAAATACTTGCCTGAAGAAGTGATACACGTAGCCCATCATTGGTTAATACTACATGGAAGGTATGTTTGTGTTGCAAGATCTCCAAAATGCGGAATATGCGAGATAACAGATTTCTGCAAATATTTCCAAAACACTAAAAAACAAACTAAAATATTTAGCGAAAAAGAAACGAAAATCAAAAAACAATAATTTTTATTTGTTTTTTTGAATTAAATATTAATACATTTGCTAACGTAATTAGCACACAGATAAATACATCATTTATCTCAAGACAGAATTAAGATATGAGCGCAAACGCAGACAAATTAAAGGCACTACAACTTACGCTGGATAAGTTAGAAAAATCATACGGTAAAGGTACTGTAATGAAACTTGGAGATAATGCTGTAGAACCGATTGAATCTATATCTACCGGATCTATAAGCTTAGACATTGCTTTAGGAATTGGCGGAGTACCAAAAGGAAGGATCATAGAGATTTATGGCCCTGAGTCTTCTGGTAAAACGACTCTGGCAACGCATATTATAGCTGAAGCGCAGAAAAAAGGCGGATTGGCTGCGATAATTGATGCGGAACATGCTTTCGATAAAGGCTATGCAAAAAAACTTGGTGTAGATGTAGATAACTTATTGATATCCCAACCGGACAATGGTGAACAGGCATTGGAAATTGCCGATAATCTGATCAGGTCGGGAGCTATAGATGTAATCGTAATTGACTCTGTTGCAGCTTTAGTACCAAAGGCTGAGATTGAAGGAGAAATGGGTGACTCTAAAATGGGGCTGCATGCACGCTTAATGTCACAGGCATTGCGTAAACTAACCGGAACCATTTCTAAAACCGGATGCTGCTGTATCTTCATCAATCAGTTGCGTGAAAAAATCGGTGTGATGTTTGGAAATCCTGAAACCACTACTGGTGGTAATGCATTGAAGTTTTATGCTTCTGTACGTTTAGACATCCGCAGAACTTCTCAAATTAAGGATTCTGATGAAGTTTCGGGAAACAGGGTAAAAGTTAAAATCGTAAAAAACAAAGTAGCCCCACCTTTCAGAATAGCTGAATTTGACATCATGTTTGGAGAAGGAATTTCTAAAACAGGAGAGATCATTGATCTTGGTGTTGATTTCAATATCATTAAAAAAGCAGGTTCATGGTTCTCTTACGGAGATACTAAACTTGGACAAGGCAGAGATGCAGTTAAGCAATTGCTTATGGACAATCCAGAATTATCTGAAGAAATAGAAGCAAAAATTCGTGCTGAAGTGACAGGTGAAAAATTAGAAGAAAAATTATAATAAATATCGTCAACATTAAAAAAAGGGCCTGTTTTAAATAAAGCAGGCCCTTTTTATTTATAAAACAGAATTACCTATAACTAGGTGACTGAGATTTTGTAGATATTCCTGATTGAGCTTTTAGAAAAAGTGAGTCAAACCTAACGATAACAACCAAAGCAACAATAGCCATGATGGCTAAAACCAGAAGTCCAAGATAATTTTTCTTCTTGTCCTTCTTAATTAACCAAACAAGAAAAATAATCAATGGTATCAACATTAATCCAAAAAACACAAAACTCATTGTAGTCATATTATCTAGCTTTATTTTTAAAAATCCATTCTGGAAAGGGGCGCAACATCCTGCCCCACAAAATCCTCATTTAAATACTTATGATATCCGGCAATAGCGATCATTGCCGCATTATCGGTGCAATATTGAAATGCAGGAATGTAAACATTCCAATTCAACTCCTCTGCCAATTTCTGCAAAGAGAGCCTTAACCCACTATTAGCCGATACTCCCCCCGCTATTGCTATTTCCCTAATGCCATACTGTTTCGCGGCCTTTTTAAGCTTATTTAGTAAAATATTGACAATACTGTGCTGAACGGATGCACATATATCATTTAGATGCTCAGTAACAAAGTCAGGGTTTTCCTTTTGCATATTTCTAATGAAATATAAAATGGATGTCTTAAATCCGCTAAAGCTATAATTAAGGTCCTTGATCTGAGGCTCTCCAAATTTAAATGCTAAAGGGTTTCCATCCCTGGCATATTTATCTACCAGAGGTCCGCCCGGATATGGCAAATCTAAAATCTTTGCCGTCTTATCAAATGCCTCTCCTGCCGCATCATCAAGGGTCTCTCCTACTATTTCCATGTCAAAATAATCTCTGACTACCACAATTTGAGTGTGTCCGCCAGATACAGTAAGACAAATAAAAGGAAATGCAGGCTTGGGATCATCAATAAAATGCGCCAATATATGAGCATGCATATGGTTCACCGAGATTAAGGGGAGATCCAATGCCAGCGCAAATGACTTAGCGAAAGACACACCAACCAACAATGAGCCTAATAAGCCCGGCCCCTGCGTAAAAGCGACTGCATTCAGTTCCTTTTTAGTAACTTTAGCATCAATCAATGCCTGTTGAATTACCGGCACTATATTCTGCTGATGTACTCTCGAAGCAAGTTCCGGAATTACACCACCATAATTTTGATGAATTGTTTGGTTTGCAATAACATTGGCAGTAATTTTGCCGTTGTTACATATGGCAACAGAAGTTTCATCACAGGAAGATTCAATAGCAAGTATTACAGACACGTTTATTATTATTAAGCTACAAAATTATTAAAAAACTATTAAAAATACTTCTTTGGGTGATTGCATCGGTATTATTACTGTTTGCTGTCATTTTATTTTCACTTCAATTTAAACCGGTACAGACTTTTGTAGCAAAAAAAGCGGCCGCATACCTATCTAAAGAGCTAAATACAACCATATCATTAACAGGTCTATATATAAAACCTTTTAAATCCATTGTACTGGAAAACCTGCTGGTTTTAGATCTCCAGAAAGATACGATATTAAATACGCCAAAATTAATAGTCGACATTAACCGGCTTTCTATTGATCAGCGAATTGTCGACATCAATACAGTACAGATCAACAATGGTTCATTCTACTTAAAATCATATCAAGATGAGTCAACAAACATAGACTTTATTATTGATTACTTTGATTCCGGAGCACCTACAGTTAAGAAGAAAAAAAAACCTTATAAAATTTCTTTTGATCGCGTGATCATGAACAACTTCGCTTTCAGATATAAAAACTTTAAGGTCGATACAGTTATTAAAGGGGTAAATTTCGATGATGTTCACCTTACCAGTCTTAACGGCATATTAGAAAAACTAAATACGACAGATCACATCATACAGGCCGACATTAAAAACCTGACCTTTAAAGAAAAAAGCGGTTTCTATCTTAAAAACCTAACCGCTTTTACCACTGTAGACACCAATCAGATCGAGCTGAAACACCTGATGTTGGAAACGAACAAAAGCAGATTGTCCGACTATTTTCAAATGCGCTTCCACAGCTACAAGGATTTCAATGACTATGTCAATAAAGTAAGAATGAAAGCTGTATTTAAAAACAGTTTTCTTGCTTCCAGAGACATTGCTTATTTCACCTCTGAACTGGACAACATGAATTTGAATATTGATGTTGACGGTCAGGTTACAGGCCTGGTAAATAACCTGAAAGCAAAAAAACTTTCGATCAAGGCCGGAAAGGCCACACATATAAAAGGTGATTTTATCTTACAGGGTCTTCCCAATTTAAAAGAAACCTTCATGGACCTGAAGATTGAACTTGCGGGCACTAATAAAAAAGACCTGGATGAAATCCTTACCGACTTTACCGGCAAAAAGAAAAAGATAGTTCCCGAAATCATCAACAAGTTTGGAAACATCAACTTCAATGGTTCTTTTACCGGCTTTCAAAATGATTTCATTGCCTATGGGGAGTTCAAAACCAAACTTGGCAGAGTCGTCTCGGATGTAAACATGAAAATCGACAAAAAAGGCACTCCATCCTATACCGGGAATGTTAAAACTTATGATTTTAATTTAGGTACATTAATTAATGAAAAGAGCTTAGGCAGGTTATCTGCATCTTTATATGTTAAAGGCCGGGGAACAGAGATCAATAACCTTTCTGAAAATATAAACGGCGATATCAGTTATATCGACTTCAATGACTATCGATACAGGAATGTTAAGATTGATGGGACATTTGACAAAAAGTATTTTGACGGTAGCTTAAAAATAAATGACAAAAATGTACAACTGGTCTTTGACGGAGGAGTAAACTTAAATCCCAAACTACCGGTATTTAACTTTACTGCGACGATTAACAACGCGAAACTTAAGGCCCTCAAATTATATAAGGATTCGCTAATGATCGATGCTAAGTTTAGCACCAATTTTTCCGGTAATAATCTCAATAACATTCAAGGCAATTTACTGATCCAACAGATCAGGCTGGACAATGTAAAAGGGGTTTATAACATCGACTCCGTTCAGCTCAAGGCAAATGGCATAGGAAGAGACAGAACCCTGACCATCAATTCTGATATACTCGATGCCAGTATCAGTGGCCAGTATGATTTAAATACCATTCCCTCGTACTATAAGGCACTCGCAAAAAAGTATATTCCTTCACTTAAAACAGATATCGTAGCATTTGGAGATCAGATTTTTAAGTTTGACCTGCGGATTAAAAGATTTGAACCCATTGCCGAACTAATTATGCCCGGGCTTGAGATCGAAGATCAGGCAGTTTTTATTGGAAACTTTGACTCTCCTAACAACATTGCTACAGTCAACGGTTTTGTAAAAAAACTCAAATACAAAGGCATCATTGTAAATAACATTATTGTCGATGAAAATACCTCTACAAATCAGTTGCAGGCCATTATTACATCTGACAGGGTTGATTTGAATGATTCCCTGTACATGAAGAATGTCAATATATCTAACATACTTAGAAACGACAGTCTTTCACTAAACGTAAAATTATCAAATTCTGATGACGCCAATCAACTCGATCTAAATGGCTTAATAGAATTTGCAAATGATACAACAGCGCGCGTCAGTATTCTTCCTTCCATTCTTAAGATCAACAGTGAAGACTGGAAAATACAGGAAAAAGTGCGTATCAATTTCCACCAGGGTAAAACAGAGATTAGTAATTTTGATCTAAGCAACGGAAAACAGCTACTGACTCTTGATGGGACACTTTCAAATGACCCCGAAGACTTATTGCTCATAGGTTTTAAAGATTTCAGTTTGACGACCATTAATCCTTTTGTAAAAGCGATGGGAATCAAGTTAGCCGGAAATATCAATGGCGAAACAAAGCTTTACAACATATTAAAATCACCCAGGATTTCAGATAACCTAAAAATCGATTCATTAGCATTCAACAATACATATATAGGTAACCTGACAGACACATCGTCTTATGACCGCACCAATAATCTGGTTAATATTTATACCAACATCCGGGCATTTGACAAGGAAACCTTAAAAGTCCAGGGAAATCTGGATCTTGAAAAGAAAGAAATAGACCTTAATGTCAAACTGGATGAAAGTGAAATGGCTGTGTTAGAACCTTTCGTTAATGAGCTGGTTTCTAACCTTAAAGGGCATATATCAACCGATCTTGAGATAAAAGGCCCTTTCAATAAGCCCTCAATTAATGGTGAAGTATCATTTGATGAGGGACAAATGACCATTAACTATTTAAAGACAACATATACTTTAAATGATAAAGTTGCTGTGGAAAATAGTGTGATCAACATTGACGACCTTAAGCTAAAAGATGTAGACGGCAATGAGGCAATAGCAAATGGTACAGTAGATCTGAACAATTTAAACAATCCAACGCTGGATGTCATTGTTAAAGCAACTGACTTCATGGCTTTGAATACAACCGAAAAAGACAATAGCGTATACTTCGGTAAGGCATACGGGACAGGTACCTTTAAATTTAAAGGGCCAACAAACAAAATGTCTATTGATATAGATGCCAAGACGGAAAAAGGCACAGTATTCAATCTACCATTAAATAGCTCAGAGACCGTTTCAAGTAAAGATTTCATCACCTTCGTTAGTAAAGATACTGCAGCCGTTGTTAAAAAACAGACAAGCTTCGATGGATTGACCATGAACCTGAAACTTGTCGTCGATGCCAACAGTACGGCAAACATTTTTACAACGCTGGGCAATCTAAGCGGAAAAGGTTACTCCAAGAATCTAACCTTAAACATCAATAGTCTGGGAGATTTTGAAATGTCGGGTGACTATATCATTGAATCCGGAAGTTTTGATTTCACCGCTCAGGAAATTATCAATAAGAAATTTAACATCCGGCAGGGCGGAACGATCAGGTGGACGGGCAATCCGACGACAGCCCAGATCAACCTAAAAGCCATCTACGCACTAAGAGCCAGCCTTACAGATTTATATACTGCTGCCAATCGGGATGGAGGTACAAACGCCAATGAACGTGTGCTTACTGAAGTAGAAATGGGGTTAACTGGTTTGTTATTAAAACCGGATATCAAGCTAGACATTTTCTTCCCTTCTAACCCAGCTATTAAAGAGGAGATGCAATCTTACTTTAATGACGACAATAATAGGAACTTACAGGCCCTAAGTCTGATCATCAGGAGAAGTTTTGCTCCCGGAACTGGCAAAGAAGGCCTTGGTAAGCAGCTGACCTCTGGCGTAGCGAGTACAGCTACAGAACTTTTATTTAATCAGTTCAACAATGTGCTTTCTTCTCTAAACCTCGACTTTGTAGACATCAACATCAAATCATTGAGCGAAGCCAATGCCTCTTTCAGATTTTTTAATGACAGGGTGATCCTGAATGCAGGAATAGTAGACAGGAGAAGCACAAACGATCTCTCTCCGATAGGTTTTACAAAAAATAATGTGGGTGGAGAAGTTGAAGTTCTGGCACTTATTAAAAAAGATGGGACATTAATTGGAAAACTTGCGAACAAACCTCCTACTCAGCAAACTAACTTCTTCAACACAGGATTGAGTCAGAACAATAACGTTACCTCATTCGGATTAATATATACTCAGCAGTTCGACAGCTTTAGCGAGTTTTTGAAGAAAATTACTGGTGAGTATAAAAGGGCACAAAAAAAGAAAGCGGATGAGGAAAAATCCAAACCCGCTACTAAGTCTTCATCGAATAAAGAAGGTGTTATCTCAGACAAAAAATCGTCTAAGAAAAAATAACTACCCCTTCATGATATGATGTCCCATTTTGTCCCTTTTAGTCTTTAAATAAGTCTCATTGTGAACATTACTTTCTATCTCAATACCAATATTTTCCACGATCTCAAGACCATAACCTATCAAGCCCGCTCTTTTAGTAGGGTTGTTAGACATTAACTTCATTTTTGTAACGCCCTGATGCCTCAATATCTGTGCTCCTACACCATAATCGCGCTCATCACCTTTGAAACCAAGTTTGATATTCGCCTCAACAGTATCAAAACCAGCATCTTGCAGGTTATAGGAACGTAGTTTATTGACAAGACCAATACCTCTGCCTTCCTGATTCATGTATACAATTACGCCCTTACCTTCTTTATCAATCATCTCCATCGCCTTATGCAATTGAGGTCCGCAATCGCACCTGCAAGAGCCAAATATATCACCGGTCATGCAAGAGCTGTGAACACGGGTTAAAACCGGCTCATCTTCTTTCCACTCTCCTTTACTGATTGCCAGGTGAGTTGCACCAGTATCCAGCTGAGTATAAGCGGTCATTTTAAAATCTCCCCATTGTGTAGGTAGGTTTACAGTAACTTCTTCCTTAATCAGGCTTTCTTTACTCAATCTGTAAGCAATCAGATCCTTAATGGAAATTATCTTCAATTGATGCTGAGCTGCAATTTTGATCAAGTCCGGTAACCTGGCCATCTCACCATCTTCTTTCAGAATCTCTACCAGCACACCAGCAGGCTCCATTCCAGCCATCCTGGCCAGATCAACTGTCGCTTCAGTATGTCCCGCTCTTCTTAAAACGCCGCCATCCTTCGCTCTCAATGGAAAAATGTGTCCCGGTCTTCCTAATTCGGCGGGATCAATATTAGGATTTATAAGTGCCTGAATAGTTTTAGATCTGTCTGATGCAGAAATACCGGTAGTACAGCCGTAACCCTGTAAGTCGACGGAAACAGTAAAGTTGGTTTCATAAACCGCTGTATTTTTACCAACCATTGCCTCCAGACCCAGTTCGTCACATCTCTGCTCCGTCAAAGGAGCACAAATTAACCCTCTGCCATAAGTAGCCATAAAATTAATTACCTCTGGAGTCGCATTTGCCGCTGCTGTCAAAAAATCACCTTCATTCTCACGATCTTCATCGTCTACAACGATGATAACTTTGCCAGCTTTTATATCAGCAATAGCATCTTCTATTGCATCTAGTTTAATTTCCATTTTAAGAATATTGTCTATAAAGTAATTGCAGGTTTTTCAACTATACAATTAAAATACAAAGTTACAACCTTCGTGCTCAATATCACCTTTTAAATATCATAAATAAGTAATGAAAAGATGCTGCTAATTAGCAGGAAGATTCTTTGAATGACCAGTTTTTTTCTTTTTGAAAAAGCCAACAGCCAATTGCTTGAAATAATCTATATCAAATAATGCAGAATCGACCGTTGCCTTGTAAGTGAGGAATGCCCCCAATGGAGACAATACAAAAATAGCCAGCCACATACCAAAAAAAGGCAGGAGCGATCCTGTTGTCGCCGATTTCTCGGACACCGTTGCTATAATATGATAAAGAAGAAAAAATACAATGGCCATCACTACGGGCAGCCCTAATCCACCTTTTCTGATGATGGCTCCCAGTGGGGCTCCTATAAAGAATAACAACAGACAAGAGGCCGCCAGGGTAAATTTCCTCTGAAATTCGATCTGGACTTTTATGATATTCTTTGTCCTGTCTTCAAAATCAGTAATTCTTCCCGCTGTCGTCTGTTTAATTGTGGTTGCCTGATCCAAAGCAGTTTGAATTACCGATAGCCTCTGAGTCGGCTGTAATTCTTTTACCAGTTCACCTTTGATAGTTTTCACAGGAGCCTTTACTTTGGTATATCCCTTTGTATAGTTATTCTGTTTATAATAACTATTAACGTTGACAGCAGCGAACTTGTTAATACTATCGAGCTCCTTTGATAAGGAATCTTCCTTCTTTTTTAATCCCTTTAAGTTCAGCATCTGAGTATTGCCTTTGAACTCTTGTTCATTGGTCCTGCTCATCTTAAAGCTGGAAATGTCAAATTTCTGATCCGTCTCCTCAAACCTCATTCGGGTCAGCTCCTGCCGTGGATTATAATTGTTTCTACCACTCGATTCTTCATACCTGACGCCGTTTTTAAGCTTCAGCAACAGGTATTTATCATCTCCTGACATCTTTCCCTCCTTTGCAAGAATGATCTTTGATCCTCCACTCGTATTGGTATGGTCATAAATCATCACATCATACAAGGTACCGTCTTCTCCTTTTTTATCTGCTCTGATCGAATAACCATTAATGCTGTTATTAAATACACCGGGTTTTATCAAAAACGATAATTTCTTATTGGTGATATCCCATAGCAAAGACCCATACTTCAAATTAGCCTTTGGCAGCATGTAATCGGAGAAGAAAAAGGAACCTATTGCGATGAATATTATGAGCGTCAGCAATGGCATCATCGCCTTCTGTAAAGAGACCCCTGCAGATTTGATAGCTACCAGTTCGTAGTTCTCTCCCAATGTCCCAAATGTCATTATAGAAGACAAAAGTATAGACAATGGCAGTGCCATAGACACATTCGCTGCCGATGCATAATACATCAACTCAAGTATAATGTACCATTCAAATCCTTTTCCTATTAAATCATCTACGTATTTAAATAAAAAAAGCATAAGCAGAATGAACATCACAATAAAGAATGTGACGAAAAAAGGCCTTATGAATGCTTTGAGCAGAAGTAAATGAATCTTTTTCAATATACAAATGTAGGCAAAGCAGTCGAAAAACTAAGCACCAATTACACTATGCAAATAGTTAATCTGATTATCCCAAATTAAAGTACGCTCGGCTTTGGTATCATCCGTAGCAAAATCTGTTATAGAAAGTGCGACATCATTTGTCAATTCATCCTGCACGATCTCCATTTCAAAATAACAATGTGGTTCATCATCGACCCACTTGAATTTTACAGACTTGTTTTCTTTTACGCTCAGCAGCTTTGCTTTCTGAACTTCATCATCCCATGTAAATGTGTAAACCTGATCCCGGAAAACTACATCATCGGCAAACCACTGAGATAAACCATTTGGTTCGCTAATAAAACTAAACAAAATACGCGGAGACGACCTCAACTCATATTCCAACGTAAATTTTTTCTTCTCTGACATCGTTAAACACTTATTTCTTCAATTATTAGACAATTTTTTAACATTTGTTTCTAAAGAAAAGTAATTTATTCTATATTTGCAACTCTTTAGAAAAAAGACCCTTCGGCGGGGTAGCTCAGATGGTTAGAGCGCAGGATTCATAACCCTGAGGTCGGCAGTTCGATCCTGCTCCCCGCTACCAGAACAAGAAAAAGCCTTGAAAGCACAATCTTTCAAGGCTTTTCTTTTACTATCTTGATTTTGAATCACTTACACTTAAAAGTTATCAAAAAACATTTTACAAAAAGTATAATTTTGGTTCGACTACGCTTCCCGTCATCACCTCTATTTCACAAGGGCTAATCTTTTATGCTAAACAAAGACGGTGCAATATCTTCGCGTTCCCGCCTGGACAGAACATACCTGAAACCGCTTTTCCCAGCCGAGGAAATTTGCGAATAAAAGACAGCATGATCCTGATATAGAGGTAATACCCGGAGTGCACATTTGGTCTTAAAATCTTAGCCAGGATTATCCTCTGGATAACCCTGGCTAAGGAGAGCTATAAAAGTTCTACCTTGTCTACAAGGTCTTGGGCCAGCTTTTGGATCTTTGAAGTCTCAGCATCTGCCAAAACTCTAGCTTTCTTTGCTGCCTTTAGTCCTTCTTCTTTCTTCTTCATTGCAAGGCATACATATCCAAAGGTAGACTGGATACTGTATTCTTCGGGATCAAGTTCAACTGCTTTCTTTGCCATCAGGTAAGCTTGCTGCATAATTGCAGGTGAAACCTGCTCATTCGAACTTTTCCCGCCCGATGCCCTTCTGGCAAGGAAGCTCAGCTTCTCTGCTTCATCCTTTAACTCATTTTTTAGGGCTGCACTGGTTAACTTTACATAATCATCCGTCCTCCCCGCACCCAGGTAATAATCTGCCTCCAGCATTACGCCCTGTTTTCTGCGGTCGATTTTATCTGACTTTTTGAAATAGGCCAGCTTGTCCATAAAAGCCTGTTCACTGCTGCCCCGCATTAAACCGTAAATAGTATACGTAATCAGGCGATCCTTAAGCTGGTCACGTTCTTCGGCTGTACTCCATTTATTATAGGCATTTTCGTTTGCCATAAAATGTGCACCCAGCTTATCGCTTTCGTTTTTTGCCAGCGCTTTGATCACTTTCCAGCCCAATTCAGTACCTAATTCTGCTGCAGAGATTCCGCTAACGATATCCCTGCCTATCTTTTCCGCATTTGTGCGGTCCGATTTGTTTAATACAAGATAATAATCCAGCAGGAAAGGAAGGTCACGTGCACCCTCTTCATATCTCTTGTTTAAATAAGAAAGGTTTTTCTTAGGATCTGCAGCCTTTCTTCCCTCTTCCAAAAACTCTTCAATAGGCATCCTTGATCCGGTTCTGTGTACAACTTCTCCTTTGCCGTTGATAAACAAAAAGGTAGGGAACGATTGCACACCATACTTTTTACGCAGTTCTATCCCTTCACCCTTTTCCATATCAATTTTAGCGTTGATAAAATTTTCATTGTAGAACGCTGCAACTTTTGCATCTGTAAATGCATTCTGGTCCATCCATTTGCATGGGCCACACCAATCCGTATAACAGTCTACAAATATCAATTTGCCCGTTTTTGTAGCTGCTTCAGTACTTTCTTTCCAGGTTTTGGTCTGATTAAATTTTATCCCCTCTTGTGCATTTACTTTAAATGCGACAAGGATCATTAATATTAAACTTAATTTTTTCATATCTAATGGCTTAAAAAATTTGTCCTTATGGTTTGGTTACTTTTTTTACCGGTCTTGTCGAAATCAAAGCGGTATCATCCGACCGCTCTGCCACTACATAATAACCGTGAAAACTTACATTCGTATGGTAGTCGTAGGTATAAAACTTTTTACCACTTTGGCTTATCACAGTGGAAGACATATGGTAAGAACTTGCTGAATTTGCCGTTTCTAAAACCGTACCGTTTTTAGCCAAAGCCGCATTCACAATTGCTAAATTTGCATCCGCCAGCTTCAATTCATCTATAGCTGGCAAATACCAGCCCGCTGTTGTGCCGGCACTTGCTTTATATTCGTAAGCATACATAAATGCACTGGTAGCCGATGTAAGGCCCAGATTGAGCGCTTTATTACGTGCTACCAAAGCAAGGGTATTTCCATAACCATCGTTATAATCAGGCGTAAAGAAAGTAGTACCAACAGGTCCAAACTTCCTGGTCACATTTTCTAAAGCAATGATTTTTGCTTCTTTGATGTTCGCCGGATTTACCCAGAACACGATACCAGTCGGCTTGTAAGCCGCATCGTAAATCACATCGCCTACTTCATAATAGGTTTTAGGGGCACTTAAAGTATAGGGAAGCGTAATTTCAGCAGAAGTACCGTTTAGCTCTGCTTTTAATTTAATATTACCTTTTCTGTTGATGGTAGTCGATCCAAAAAAATCATTAGGTGCCTTTACGGTGAGGACTTTATTACTATAGCTCACCGTCCAATCGGAGGGTGCTGAAACAACACTTACCGTAGCTCCTTCTGTAAGTCTGATTTCCGAACTAAAAGTCTGGCCCTCCTGAGCATCAAATTTTTTGAGCTGAGATGACAAATACAAACCTGATGAAGCCTTATTTTTCGGATGGGCATTCATAAACTCCCACATCAAAGGCATAATGTAAAACCAGCTCACACCGTGTCCTTCGTCTATTATGGAATAGAGTTCAATGTCAGTTTTGCCACCTCCCCATTTTGTGGTCAGATAAGATTTATAGTTATCGATCTTTAAGGTATCACTGTTCATCGCATCCGTAGCGAAATATCCACCAATGGTATTGGACCAGGCTTTTATATTTTCCACAGCCGCAGTATATATAACCGTAGCATCAGTGGTGCCATTAAAAGCCCTGATTGGTACTGCCCGTGACGGAACATCTGGCGCAGACAATTTCATCTGCCCTGAAACCGGAACCGCTGCTGCAAATACTTCAGAACGAGAATAGGCCAGGACAAAGGAAAATATAGCTCCACTGGAATGACCACAGGTGTAGATTCTGTTTGCATCAGCCATAGGTGTATGCGTTTTGAAGTAGTCCACCATGGCATCTACAAAAGGCAAATGATAAGCTGAATTCTGCCAGTTCACGGCCGAACCTGTATCCTCACCCGCAGGAAAGACAACAATACAGTTTTCTTTGATCGCCAATTGTGAAAGCGGATGGTTCATCGACACATCCTGCAATGGGTCTACACCAGTGCCATAACTCCCGTGAAAGTTAAAAATCAAAGATATAGGTTTCGATTTATTGATCGAAACCGGCATAAAATACGTGAACCTTCTATCTGATTCTACGCCATTGGTGGTTAGCTTTAGTTTGATCTGGTGAATCCCTGGCAATAATATGCCCTCAGCCTCACCTGGAGGGTTACCATCAACTTCATAACCATCTACCTTTACTTCTTTCTTCTCTTGCCTGAGGTAGCTGCTTTTATCCTTTACACAGGAAGAAAAGATAATAAGCGACAGCAATAGTAGTGAAAAATATATTTTCATAGCTTTTCTACTTTTTTAATTAAATATTGTCCAATTCTACCAATCCACCGTTAGCTTTACCGTCTCTCCAATGCGTTTGATACTTAATTTTCACATCAACTGGTATTCCGGATACGCCCACATACTTTTCCTTCAATGTCAATCCCAACCCCGTTTTGTCCAAATTGAACACCAGCACATCACCTTTATTCTCTTCGCCATTACCGTCCTTATCTGTCCCATACCTGGACACACCCAGAATTAAACTTTTTTCAGTCCTGGAGACAGTCATACTGGTAATCACGGCATCAGCAGAGTAGCCTAAAGTTGTTAGAGATATCACGGCATGACCTTCATTAGGGACGTTGTTAGACATGATATCCAAAATATTGTATTTGTACAATTTATTACCAGCGGTGAAGAATAGATAAGGTGAAGTTTTCATATTGTAAAACTTACTCTTGTCTGTAGCTACTCCGCCACTTACTTCACCTGGAAGTGAATATACATTACCGACTTTACCCAATAGTAAAAAACGAAGTGCATTAGCTGAGGTTTTTAATACTGCAAAAGAAGTTCCGGATTGACTGGTAGCTGATCCGTAAATCAGATCATGCCCTGGGAATGCTTTTACATTTGTAGTCGGGATATTATAGCTTGTTCCATAACTGGAATAGGCGAAGCGTCCAAATACCCTATCAAAGACCATAAAATTACCTAAAGTATAACCATGTTGAAAAAGATTTCCATTGGCTGTAGGAGTCATGGTATCATAATAACCGAAAGGAGAAAAGTAACCACTTTCGCCATACACACTTTTTTTATTGTAGTAGAAACTTGGTGCCCAAACGGAAGGTGCCAGGGTTGCAAAATAAAGTGCTCCACCTGATATTAACGGAAATTCGACCATATGCTGAAATCCAGTTCCGTAAGCATTACTGCGCCAGATACTGATTCCCTGAGTAAAAAATTCCGGTTTATAACCTGATGTATTCGGCGGTGGATAAGATGCTACTCCGGTAAAAGCTGCTCCTGTTAAAGTCTGGACCGGATCAGGAGCCAGCGTTCTTTTGTCGATTAAAGCTAGCTGATCGTCTGCCAGCACCATAATTCTTCCATAACCATTTACAAAAGGTGCATTTGCTGCACTTGATGCTTCTGCCATTACAAACCCTAGTTGTTGTGGATTAATACCCAGTGGGTACCCATATCGGGATTCGAAATAATTCACGGCCCAGTTGGCTGGCTTATCCAGACGCAGGTAAGAAAGCTCTGCTTTACCTTTCGACTTGCTCAATACCATAATCAGGTTACCGGCTGTAGAAGACGATACATTCAGATTAAATCTTACAAATTTTTTCACCCCGGTCTGTTTATCTTCTATGATAAACCTTGATATTTTGTTTCCAGGAGTCATATCTACCTTTATATCGAGATTCAATTTTCTGGAAACTATATTGTTATTAAACTCCCAGGCATAACTGAATTTACTGGTATCACTGTACAGGGTACCTTTAACTCCGGGATGGATAGACAAACTATCATCTACATCTTTTGCGTATTGTTCGTTAACGCCTTCAATTGTAAGCTCATTTATCTCATGATATTGGCTCTCAGGGGCACCCAAGTCTTTATAGCAAGAACTTAGGAGGAATCCCGAAAGTATGAATATTATTATATTACACTTTTTCATGTTTTGTTCTTTAAATTGTTAATAATTATATCTTAGGTACAAGTCTGTCAATATAGATCCGGGCACCGCTTTCATCATCAAACGTGGGAATGGCGTTCAGATAACTGGCCAGTCCTTGAAAATAAGACCTTCCTTGATTATTATAATTAAATTCACATGTCTCTGAATTAGAGAAACTCGCATTAAAAGAAATTAGAATCTTCCATTTCTTGGGATGATAAAAACCGATATATGGCAAACGCAATCCATCCTTCCACCAAACTGGTTCAGACAAATAATTGTTAATGTATAAATTGGTTCTAAGACCATCTTTCATACCCAGGTTAAAATCTTCACTAGGTTCCATTTCCAGCGTCAAACGTTTATTTTCCGGAGTTGTAAAACTGGTGCTCAATTTAGTCCGGTCAACCACAATCTTCAGGGTATCTTTCAACCTGCCCGCTCTAAAAATCTGTGTATTGGAAACAGGCTCATAATGTATACCAGCTACAGCTGTGGTAGAATCGGCGACTACCTTAATTTTGTAAGTCCGGTCTTTGTCTGAAGCACTGCCTAAAAACTCAACAACAATCTTTGCAGTATCCTTTATGATCTTATCGTCTTTCATACCGAATGAGAAGGTAGTCTTATCATTAACGATCATCTTTTTATTAAAATCCAGCGTATAGTATTTAAATTGGATTCTTGCCTTCTCCTTGTACATATGATCAATTTCCTGATCGCAGGAGGATAAAGCTATTGTTGCAAGCATAAATGACCACAACATCAAAATATTTCTATTTTTCATAAAATCTTTGTTTTTAGTTACGGTTACCTGTTTCTATTTCCTTTAAAGGCATAGGGAAAACGAATATTTTGTCGCTTGGAGGAATTAAACCTATAGTCCCGCTACTGGTCTGCACGCCCAGGTTTAATCTTTTATAAGCATACCACAATTGTCCTTCACCTACAAATTCTCTTTTACTTTCCTGCATGATGTAATCCATTGTCAGGTAGGTCCAATGAGAGTTGTTCCGGATTCTATGGTCTCTCAATGCATTGATGTAAGACTGTGAAAGTTGGTCATCTTTACCCAAATAGCATTCTGCCAGGATCAAATACATTTCAGAAAGCTTAATCATAGGCATCTTTGAAAAGAATTTCAGTTTGTTGTCTACATTGAATTTCACAAAGTTCCCATTCACAGTGGAGAACCACTTGCTGTAACGGATATCATCATTATTACCTTCATACATTGTTGAAACATTTACAAAGGGCAAATAAGCAAACCGGGTAGAATTTGCGGTGACCTCCGGATAATGCAATTCGATAGTATATTCAGAAAGGTTCTTATTTCTCAGGGAGAAAATATGTTCATCTGAAAAAAGCATATCAATCTCACTATCGGGTTTATCTGCACTAGCAAAATCCAGCAACCTGAAACGCTCGGATTCAACAACTTCCTTCGCATATTTAATGGCGCTGACTTTATCGCCGCGCAACAAACCTACACGCGCCAGCAATGCTTTGACCCCAAAGAGATTGATCCTGGCCACATACTTGTCTGCCATGTCTTTGCTCGCCATTTGGTAGGGTTTTGCTGATGTAATGGGATCTTTAGCCAATAAAACCTCTGCTTTTTTCAGATCATCGACCACCAACTGTACGTTTTCTTCTACTGTATACACCGGTGGTAGCGATACGCCGAACTCGAGGTTGTAAGGAATACCAGTGGTCTTTGGCGATCTTTTGACATCGGGACAAAACATGCGTATCAAATCGAGATGTAAATAAGCACGCAAGGCATAGGCTTCACCTAAAACCTGATTTTTAGTATCCGCATCCAGTACCTGAACATCTTTGCCAGCCCACTTGATAATATTATTAGCGCCACTTATGGCACTATACATCCCTCTCCATGTTGCTAAAATCCGGCCCTGAGATCCAGCATCTTCATAATCATAAATTTTCCACTTTACGTAGTTTGCCGATATGCCATCATAGCTATAATATTGAGCCAGGATATCAATATCTTCCATAGTCAATTTCTTTCCGTACAAATTCGGAGAAGCCATCGAACTATAAACGCCTGCCAGTGCTTCCTGATAGCCCTGAGGTGTACTAAAGAGTTTTTCTTCAGTTACTTTATCTGCCAGATCCACATCCAGCCACTTATTACAAGAGCTGAAAAGTATAACCGAGCATATCATCATAAAAAACTTTATTTTCATAGCAATATTTTTAGAATGTCAAATTAAGTCCAAGTGTAAATGTCTGCGCATATGGATAAGCTGTACCTCTTTCCATTTTTACGGTAGAGAATCTAAACAAATCACTGCTCGAGAGCATAAGCCTTGCCCTCTCAATCTTTAGGCGTTCCAAAGTACGGGTTGGTAAATCGTATGATAAAGACAAGGTCTGAAGTCGCAGGAAATCATTTTTTTGAACCAGACGCGTAGTTTGATATGGAGGTGTGGTATCATCAATTCTTTTAAATAGCGCTACATCTCCAGGTTGTTTCCACCTATCCGATAAGACACGTTTATCGGCATTGAATCGAGGGTCTGAACCTTCAACTTTCTGTGCCAATGTTGAGTTATAGATCTTACCACCATATTCATAGGCAAAAATAAAGTACAAATTAAGTCCTTTATAAAGGAGATTAGATTGGAAAGTTCCCATCCACGTAGGATTTACATCACCTACAATGATCTTGTCTTTGGGATCGTATACAAAGGTCAGGTCCCCATTTAATTTTCTATAAACTTCATTACCTGTCATTGGATCAATCCCCAGGGACTCCACCACCATCAAAGCACTTTGCGATCTGCCCGCTTGATAAGTACGCAATGGCTTAGGACCTGTCACGTTAGCAGTTGAATTTGCCTCCTCATTCAATGCTTCCAATGCATTGGATAACTTTTTAATCTTGTTCTTATTGGTCGCTGCACCTAAGGTGAAATTCCAGTTTAAAGAATTATTCTGACCACGAAGTACATTAAAGCGCAAACGCATATCCATCCCCCTATTTTCCATTGACCCCATATTTTCGGTATAGCTGGAGAATCCTGTAGAAGGAGCCACATCAATAGGCAACAGTAGATTTTGGGTTTGTTTGATATATGCATCAATATTCCAGACCAGGAAATTATTAAACATTGTCAAATCGGCGCCGATATTATTCTGTATAGTATTTTGCCATTTCAACGCAGGGTTACCATAGCCCAGCAATTGTGCACCATAATATCCATTGTATTCGTATTCTGAGTTATAATTGTATTTGGTGATCGCTTGATCAGCAGAGAAATTAACCGAACCCGTACTTCCTGTAGAGGCTCTCAATTTCAAAGTTACGTCACTCTTCCACCAGCCTTCTCTATCTACATTCCATGCAACTCCCACAGACCAGAAAGGTGCAAAACGTGATTCTTTACCAAATCGGCTGGAGCCATCGGTACGGAAGGAAAGATCCAGATAGTAACGGCTATCGTAGCCGATATTGGCATTAGCAAAAACCCCAATCATTCTGGATTTATCAAAATAGCCGGTTGGTTTGGAATTCTCCTGGAATTGCTGCGCATATTGAACGAAATTCATGTTATCGCTTAAGAATCCAGTTGCTGTATAGCCTTCACCTATACCTCTAACTGTCACTACATTGGCACCTAAACCAGCATTGGTTGCTACTTTATCCCAAAAAACATTATTGTAAGAGGCTGTAACAGTACCATCAAAGTTCAAATCATCGCGATCAGAAACCGTGTAACTACCCCTTTTTTTGGATTCCGTTTCTTTATCGAATGCAGAGGAAAGCGGAGACAGATACTTTTCTGCTTTACTTATGTTCTTACTTAGAGAGGCTCTACCAGTCACTCTAAAATTAGAATTAATTCGCCAATCCATATTAAAGTTGTCCTGAATCTCTGTGTAGCGATTGAAATCGGTATTGGGTAATGATGCATTAACCAGCGGATTAATTGCACTATTGAATTCGTAAGAACGAATCAACGCACCAGTTTCCGGATTATACAACCGTTCAATAGGATTTTGTCTCGCGTAGGTAGAAAATGAGCCGTAAGGAGAATTGAAACCTTTTACGTTATTGACTGTCACATCATTCCTGATCAGAAAATCAGGTCGTACGTAATAGTTAAAGCTTACGTTGATTCCATAACGATCACGACCTGATCCTTTCATCACCCCTTTATCTGTGTCGTAATTTAAATTAACCCCATATCGGAAACTTCTATCCCCACCTTCTACAAAAGCAGTGTAACGCTGATTAACACTTGTACGCAAGGGTTTGGACAGCCAATAAGTATTTACTCCCCGAGCCACTTCAGCTAACCTATCGTTATATTTAATGTCTAATGAAATTTGTTCCTCGCGATTATTGGAAGGACTGGTAAAAACACCACCAAGACGCTCGTAATCTAGTTTTTCTCTTGCATTCATTAAATTATAATCCCTCAGATCTGGTACGGAAATGGTTGCATTGGAGCTAAAAGATATACGAACAGCTCCCACTTTAGGCGGAATAGTCGTGATCAAAATTACCCCGTTGGCCCCACGAGATCCGTATAAAGAGGTTGCAGAAGCATCCCTTAGAATCACGAAAGATTCAATACGGTTCATATCCAGGTCATAGATGCGGGTCGCTGTTACTTCAATACCATCTAACAGGTATAGTGGCGCATTGGGATTACTTCTTGAATCGTCGGCACTTGACCTCAAGTCAAAGCCATTTTCACCTCGGACAGTAATCTCAGGTACGCGGTTTGGGTCAGAGCCAAATTCTAAATTTGGCGTCATTCGGATTGATGGGTCAAATGCATTTAGTGCCTGCATAAGGTTCAGAGATCCCACCTTTCTCAAATCGTCACCCTGTACGACCACCTGAGAGCCCGTGACACTTTGTTTTGTTCTCTTGAAGTAACCTGTGATCACTACATCATTTAAGCCTGCAACTTTAGGCTGCAGTTTAATCAACATATTTCTCTTCGGTAAAACTTCCTGTGTTTCATAACCAAGGTAACTGATCTCCAAAATCCTGGTCGAATCGGGAATCGTTAATTCAAACGCTCCCCTTTCTGCAGTCTTGGTTCCGATTTTAGTATTTTTCACTTGAATACTCGCACCAACTAAGGGTTCCCCTTTTTCATTGGTTATTATCCCTCTGACCACAAAAGCAGCCGGGGCACGACTTACCGGGCTATTGAAATCCAGTGTAGGGCTGATCAATATGGTTTTGTTTTCAATAGAAAAGTTTAAAGATTTTCCTTTTAAAGACAAGGATAACGCCTCCTTTAAAGGCACATCTTTAAGATTAAGTGTTATTCTCGCATTTGCATCTAACAGCTTTGGATTATACAAAAATCCATAGCCGGTCTGCTCGCCAATTTGTTTAAATACCTGTTTAAGAGATAAGTTATTTCCTTTTATTGTAACATTCTGGGAGAAAGAGCTGGCGTTAACATGTAAAAAAGCAACGAGTATAAGAATAGAAGTAAGTTTCATGATCAATATCGTTCTGTGGAAATGTCCGCTTAGCACTACATTTCCCAATCCCATTCCCTTTCGGGGGTTGCGTAGCAAAAACCATTGCTCACGCAAAGCTTTGCAATACGTAATAAGTTGCATACTTTTGTATTAGTTGAGGTTTAGTAAATTAAGATGTTAGCATGTCGTTTTTTCGGTGAACCTTAACTACTTGACGAAATCCGATGTCCGTCGGGTTTCGTTTTTCATTAGCTCACGTTGATGGATGAGGTTAAAGTCTAAGTTGAATCATAAGTTGTTGGTTTGTGGTTTAAAGCTTGGGTTAGTTTGATTTATTTGGATAAGGAATGACCGTTATTGTTCTTCCGCTAATGATAAAATCTACCTGGTGAGTACCTTTTAACAGTTTTAATATCTCGCTCGCATTTTCTGTTCTGGCTATATCTCCGGTCAACAGCACATCAGAAAAATCACCTTTGTAATTTACCTCTACATCATACCAGCGGGAAATTTGCTGCATGGCTTCTTTAATGGTTGTCATATCGAAACTAAACCTTCCATTTTTCCATGCTATTGACATTTCGGGTTCAGGGGACCTCTCTACTGTGATCTTATCTGTAACAGTATCTATATTGGCTTCCTCACCGGAAACCAATATGCGACTGGACTTGCCTTTGATTAACTTTATTGAACCTTCCAGTAGAGTTGTCTTAATCTGATTACTTTCGGGATAAGCATTTATATTAAAATGCGTTCCAAGCACCTCTACTTTTTGTCCTCTGCTTTCCACTATAAAAGGCACTCTGCCTTTTGCAGTTGTTTGCTTTGCAATTTCAAAATAGCCTTCACCACTAAGTTTCACTACGCGTTTACCCTCTTCCATTAAAGAGGTTTTATAGGTTAAGCTTGAAGCAGCATTTAAATGTACTATTGAACCGTCAGGCAAATGCACCTGGTAGGTCTCACCTTTGTCGGTAGAAAATGTATTTACAGTGTTCGGGTTTGCGATTGTCTCTTCGATCGAATATACCAGTTTCCCATCTGCAGTTTTTGTGATCGATACACCAGACTCCTTCGCCAATTCACCTGCGGAAACATCCGACAACCTTATTTTCTTTCCGTTGGCCAATGTAAGTGTGGCGCCATAGCTACCTGGTGCTATATCTACACCTGATTCCGCAACATCCTTCAAAGCGTCGGTTGGGTTATAGCTAAAAAAGTAAACGCCGAAAACGACCAAAGCTACTGCAGCCGCCACTGAGATGTACTTAAACCACACATCAAAGTGTCTGATTTTGTTTCTATCATCAATCTTTATCGATGCCCAAACTTCAGACTTGATCTTTTCATAATCTGCTTCCTTAGGTTCAGTCAAGTTTGTGAACAAGCGTTGCGCATACCACTGGTCTACAATCATCCTTTCGGAATCCGTTGCCGTGCCATCAAAATATTTCTTCAGAAGTTCCTTTCCAAGCGGGGTATGCATATGTTATTTAAGCTGTATAATAATAATACCCCTGAGGAGAACTTATGGGGTAGAAAAAAATAAAAATATTTTTTGGAAGGAGTTATTCTTTGAATAGTGCAAGGAATAGCACACCCAATGGACTATATTTTCCCAATGTAGTTTTAAGAATACCGAGTGAATTTTGGACCTGCTTTCTTACAGTTGCTTCACTGATATTCAATTTGGCGGCAATTTCCTTGTGAGATAGGTTTTCCAATCTACTCAATTGAAAGACCTCCCTCATTTTTGGCGGTAATTTCGTTATTTCATTTAATATGATGAGCATCATCTCCCTCTCGTCCAGCTTATGCACTGTTTCATAGCTGATATCTGAACTGTACTTCCCTAATTCTGTCAGGTAATCATTTTTAGTTTTATGTTTTTGAATCAACTTTAAGACGCGATTTCTTGAGGCAATATATAAATATCCTGCAAAATTGGCTTCTTCCCGAATATGGTCAGCTTTATCCCAAATTGAAGTAAACAAATCCTGGATCAGATCCTTTGAAGCTTCTTCATCTTTAAGCATTTGATTTACCTTATAATAGACCATAATAGCATAACGATCGTATATCTCAGCAAACGCAACCTTATCTCCTTGTTTCAGCAAGCGAATAAGTTGTGCATCCAAGAGTTCTTTATAGCTATCCATGAACTAAATTCCCAAAAGTATTATAAATTCCGCTAATTTAGTTTTTTTCTAATACTTCCTTTAGCTACTCTAGGTATTTTGGCGAAAATGGGCGTTGATTGTTCTACATAATCTAAGCTTATTTTCCGCTATACCCCTCAGCCATTTTTAATGCCTGATAAGCATTCACTATACCTCCGCTTACGCAAAGATCTGAAAATGGCACTCTCATCGTCTCATCACGTTCGTTTTTATATTTAACTTTTTGGGCCACCCTTGATACTGACTTCATTATAATCTCCCGCACCTGATGAGGTTTCAAATCAGGATAATAACTTAATATCAAAGCAGCTAATCCAGAAACTACCGGAGCAGCCATACTCGTCCCGTCGAATTCTTTATATTTAGAACCAGGTATTGTTGAGTTGATCATAAAGCCCGGAGCAAATACATCGACTGTATACTTACCGTAATTAGAAAATGAAGCCTTTAAATCAGCATCATTTTTATAGGCACTAGCGCCCACCTCTATCCAGTTAGTAGCATGAGGCAACTTAAATTTAGCTGTATCAATAGGTTTGGGTTTAAATGAAACAGGCCCTCTCCCCATCTGCCCATACATATTGTTATTTCGTTGCTGAATATCCTTCGCTTTATCAACCAGTTCTTTCAGGTCAGCAGCCTTTCTTTGTTTTGTATAAGCTATAGCTTCTGATGTCTCGAAATACTTATTTGGAAAATTGTCTGTTATATCGTTGTTTTCATTATCATTCCCCGCTGCGTGAACCAACAAAACACCTTTTTCTTCAGCGTATTTTACGGCAGCATCAACCGCCTTCTTATCCCATTTAAATCCCTTGCCGAAACTCATATTAATAATTCTGGCACCATTGTCAACTGCGTATATTATCCCATTAGCTACATCCTTATCGCGCTCATCACCTTCAGGTACAACCCTAATAGCCATGATACTCACACTATTGGAAATTCCGTTAATACCTATTCCATTTTCCCTCATTGCTCCTATTATCCCAGACACATGAGAACCATGATCTGCATTCGGTCCCATAACATCACTATTTCCATAATTACGCTCATAAGAATTGGAATAATCATCTCCCACCAGTTCTTTTCTGGGGTCATAATCCATATTAAGATTATACTTAAGCATTACATCGTATTGCTTATAAGCATCCTTCATTTCCTCATAAAACTTATCAATCCCCTTGCTGTCTTTAGCACCGCCCCGGATGATCTTCTTAATCTGTTCTTCCTCCTCGCTCTCAGCCTCATATTTATCTATATCTTCCAGGGATGGAATTTTCTTTTTATTTACCACCGCTACAGAGTCAAGTACCTTATTGATCATGCTTATGATTGCAAAGGTCCTGTCTGCTTCATTGTATTTCTCACCAAATTCCTTAGTTGCCCTCTGATAGATAGCAAACTCTTCCTTTTCTGCACTATCAAGTACGGTCATTTTAGTAGTGGAGATAAACTTTGGCAAATATACCCTTCTGATCCTGGTCATCTCAAGATTGTCATAAGCCAGGTTACCCTTCTTAGAACCTATAAAATTCCAGCCATGAACATCATCAATATATCCATTTCCATCATCATCGATACCATTTCCGGGAATTTCCTTCTTATTTGTCCATAAAACATCCTTTAGGTCTTCATGTTTAATATCTACACCCCCATCAATCACAGCCACAACAATTTTTTGTTTAGGTTGCTTGCCAGACAATAACTCTTTATAAGCCTTTTCAGTACTGATACCAAAGAAACCGTTCTGCAAAAGATCAAGGTTATACCAGTTGGGTGGCAATTTAATATCCTTGCTTTGTGAAAAAGCATTTACACTAAAAAACAAGAAGATTATATAAGGCAGTATTCTGTTCAATTTCATTATCAATATCCTCTAATACATAAACGTAAAATACAATTATACGGTTTTATTATAATTAGGCTGAAGATTTAGCATTTTTTAACATGCTTTACGCACCTCTATAGCTACGCATGCCATTTGACATAGGGGTTAAAACTTGATGTTGTGCTTTCCAGGAATTAATTAAACCAAAACTCCGTGATCTGGCACAAACCAAAAAAGCTTATAAACAATCTAACATGAGTATACCAGTACGAAGAGGCGCTGAATAAA
>NZ_JAVTSP010000002.1:0-995521 GCF_032678645.1 Pedobacter frigoris | reverse complement strand
CATAACATGCTATATTTCAGTAAGAAAAATTCAACAACAAAAGCAAACAAACCAACAACCATACTTGTATGAGCTATAACAACTACCCATCCCCCAACCTTTGTTTATCAATTCTACCTTCTCAACATACTACCAGCTTCACACTTTGTACACACTTCACACACAAATAACCCACAAACAAATACCTTTTTCTGTAGCAATTGTATGCAATGTCTGTATTATATGACTATAATGTTATATATAAATACAGCATCTATAATACCCAAAAGCACTTTCTACACTTCATGAAATGATATAAAAGCCAAGAGCCCTTGTAATATATTACAAGGGCTCTTTATTAATCCTGCGCTAAAAAGCGTTATTAATGCTAATACTGTCCGGTCGACAACAATACCAAAGTACAGGCCTCAACAGGCTCAATTGCATTTTCACGAAGCAGGTTTTCCAGCTCTTCATTCTCTGTCCCGGGGTTAAAAACTACACGTTTTGGTTTGGTTTCCAATATATAGTCATAGTATTGGTCCTGCAATTGCGGGCCTATATATAAGGTTACGGTATGAATGTCATCATGTATCTGTCCGGGTTTCTCTATCGCTATTCCCGCAACCTCGCCGTTTTTTATACCTACATTAACTATAGCATGGCCCTTAGACTTGAGCATATGAGCTGCCTTATAGGAATATCGCATAGGATTCGGGCTTGCACCTATTATCAATGTCTTCTTCATCTGCATAAATCTAGTTTTTCAATAAACAACAATCTGAAGCTAAATCTGTTTAACTAAACTTCAAGACTGCATCTGCACAATTTACCCCATCGATTGCTGCAGAAACAATGCCTCCTGCATAACCCGCGCCTTCAGCACAAGGGAACAAGCCTTTTACCTGTGGGTGCTGATAGGTATCCCTATCTCTCGGTATACGTACTGGAGACGAGCTCCTGCTCTCTACACCGACAAGGATTGCCTCATTGGTATAATACCCATTCATCTTTTTGCCAAACACCGGAAGTGCATTCTTTAGACTCGAAGCCACAAAATCTGGCAAGGTATCTTTCAGCGTCACACTTTTTGTCCCTGGCAAATAAGAGTTCTTTGGCAAATCTATAGACAAACGGCCTTCTACAAAATCTACCATACGTTGCGCAGGCGCCACAAGGTTACCTCCTCCAAGTCTGAATGCTGTTTTTTCTATTTCTGCCTGAAAATGCATCATCCTCAGCGGATCATCTCCTTTTACATCTTCCAGGGTGATTTGCACCACAGTACCTGAATTGGCAAAAGGGTTATTTCTTTTTGACGGAGACCAACCGTTCACTACAATTTCGTCTTTATGAGTTGCGCATGGTGCGATGATGCCTCCCGGACACATACAAAAAGAAAATACACCCCTGCTGCCCACTTGTTCTACCAGACTGTAATAGGCTGGGGGCAAAAATTCACTTCTAATGTCGCAATGGTACTGAGCGGCATCGATGATTGCCTGAGGATGTTCTATCCGGACACCAAGTGCAAATGGTTTTGCTTCCACCAGGATATTTCTTTGATGCAGTAATTCATAAATATCACGGGCAGAATGTCCTGTAGCTAATATAACTGCATCGACAAGCAATTTTTCTTCGCCGTTTACCACGACACCTTTTATTTTTCCAAAATCGACCAATATATCAGTCACCTTTTGATCAAACCTCACTTCGCCACCTGCATTTAGAATGGTTTCCCGGATGGCTGTAATGATATGCGGAAGTTTATTGGTGCCGATGTGTGGTCTTGCATCTACCAATATATCATCAGTAGCTCCATGCTGCACAAAAACCTGCAGCACCTTATTTATATCTCCGCGTTTGTTCGAACGCGTGTATAATTTACCGTCAGAGTAGGTTCCCGCCCCTCCTTCGCCGTAGCAATAATTTGATTCTGTATTTACAATACCTTCTTTATTGATCGCAGCGAGATCGCGCCTGCGCTGCTTCACATCCTTTCCGCGTTCCAGCACAATGGGTTTAAAACCGTTTTCTATACATTGAAGGGCTGCAAATAATCCAGCCGGACCAGCACCTACTATAATTACATGTTTGGCATCGCTAACGCTTGGGTAGTTGACTACAAAAGTCTCGGCAGGTACAGTTTCATCTATGTAAACTTTAACTTGTAGTCTGTAAATTACTTTCCTGGATCTGGCATCAATAGATCTTTTGAGAATTTTATAGCCCTTTATCTTTGATACATCGATTCTTAAAGCAACTGAAAGTGCCTTTTTTATGTGAGACTCTTCTCCTACAAGTTCTGGTGCGAGGGTTATTTCGATATCTTTTTGCATAGTTTCCGTCAGGTTTTTATCCTGAAGCGCTACAAAGGTACAAAAGTAAAAAGAAGTAGTCTAAATGTTATCTGCCAATTCGCTGAGCTGGATTGCTCAGAAGCCTTTTGCATAGATTAGAAGTTGCTAGTGATTAGTAGATTTAATAACGTTTTCGACAGTCAATGAAAGAGCAGCTGCAAATTTGTATCCCAAAGGTTTGCACCGAGAATTGGATTAGAATGTTTCCCGAGACGGAAGGCAAATATTGTTTAGACTTTAAAAGAATTATTCGCTTTTAGCGATTTTTCTCATGGCCTCTGGTAATTACAGTTAATGACTGTTTCTGGCAGTCCCATATCGATGCATATTTTTCAGATACCACTATATGGTTCTTCCAGTTTGCAGTTTTGCCGTAAAGCATTAATGTACAGATATCTGTTGCAGTGATGAAATCGCCAGTTTCAGGGAGATGACTATGGGTAGTTTCTGCAAGTTCTCCTGTGTAATTGACAGGAATGATATTTTTATGGAGACGCTTGATGTTTAGCAGCTGGCTTGATCTGTCAAAATTCAATAAGTAGTCATTCCCAAATACTACTACGCCGTTTATAGTCGGTGCTGTTAACACGTATACTTTTTTATCTTCGTTACTCACCAAAGGTATAACGTTGAGGTTAGTGTTGTTATACATTTTAAAGATAGTATCTGTTTTTATGGCTCTTAGTGCTGCTTGCCGGATCGTAAATAATTCAAGTTCTGTAGGTGTGAAATTTCTTTGAGAAGTATCAACTTTTACGGAATTAACATTATAGCTCGCGTCAAAAATAAAAGTAATCAATGGTGCCGGGATTTCTTTTCTATCGAAAAACACACATTTGTTTTGTTCACCATCAGAATATGAAAAATACCCGCCTGCGCCGGCTGCTTTAGACTTGAATCTCGCCTGCAGCACGTCTGTACCATACCAGGAGGCCATTTCTGAATGGTACAACAGCCTACCCTCTGCAATGATGGAAGCTGTTTTTTCGTCCAGGTCTTGTGATTTTGCCGTAAGGTTAAGGCAAAAGATAAAAATTAAGAGCGTTGATAATTTCATACCAGTTTTTATAACCAGCAATTTAACGATTTTTTTCAAATAGATCAGTAATCCCAATAAATCTACATTGTTATCTGATTCAGGCCAAATCAACTTTTTACTCCCTAAATCCTACATCCTCCTTTTCCACATACCGTAACCCGATTGTAATTTCCAGCTTCTTTTAAATAAATCTTGTCAGGTTTTTATATTGAATTGTAACAAAGGCACAGAAGTTGAGTTCTAATGCGTAAATTAACACTTGTATAAAAACAACAAATAAGAACAACATGAAAAAGGTAGTATTAGCTGTAGTAGCAATCTTAGTTTTACTTGTAGTCGTAAGTGGTTGCGGCTATAATAATCTGGTTAAACTGGACGAAGATGTAAAAACCAAATGGGCACAGGTAGAAACACAATATCAGCGCCGCTCGGATTTGATCCCAAATCTTGTGAGCACAGTTAAAGGAGCTGCAAAATTTGAGCAGACTACATTGACGCAGGTGATAGAAGCTCGTTCTAAAGCGAGTCAGATTACCATAGACCCTGATAAATTGACAGAAGAGAACATGCAAAAATATCAGGCAGCACAAGGTCAGCTTAGCCAGGCACTTGGTAAATTGATGGTATTGACAGAGAATTACCCTGAATTAAAAGCAACTCAGCAGTTCAGTGAATTATCTGCTCAGCTGGAAGGCACAGAGAACAGAATTACAGTAGCCCGCAAGGATTTTAATGAGTCTGTACAGGTTTACAATACAAAAGTAAGGTCATTCCCTAATAATCTTACAGCAGGTTTATTTGGATTCAGCCAGAAAGCGGCATTTAAAGCTGATGCTGGCGCTCAGAATGCACCTAAAGTAGAATTCTAATCCAAGTAATCCAATCATGGGTCTATTTACAGAACAAGAACAGGAACAAATCTCACATGCAATTGCAGAAGCTGAAAAAGCTACTTCAGGTGAGATCAGAATAGCTATAGATAAATATTGTAAAGGAGATGCATTTGAAAAGGCTACATCTTATTTTACGAAATTGGACATGGATAAAACATCCAGGCACAATGGGGTATTGATCTATCTTGCACATGCAGACCATAAATTCGCAATCATCGGCGACAGTGGCATCAATAAGGTAGTGCCCCCTGATTTTTGGGAGATGACTAAAGTGGCCAT
This sequence comes from Pedobacter frigoris, assembly GCF_032678645.1. Lineage (GTDB taxonomy): Bacteria > Bacteroidota > Bacteroidia > Sphingobacteriales > Sphingobacteriaceae > Pedobacter > Pedobacter frigoris_A. The sequence goes on along the minus strand of NZ_JAVTSP010000002.1, from coordinate 990,971 downwards.
GAAAGCTCATTTTGCTTCCGGAAATCTCGCACAGGGAATTATAGCAGGTGTTGTACTGGCCGGAGAAAAACTGGCCATGTATTTTCCTTCACAAAATGACGATATCAATGAGCTGCCAAATGATATCATTTTCATGGATCAGCACCAAAATAAGTAGATGATGAAGAGACTAATTATATTGTTATTATTCATTGCTACTTGTTTTTCTGCATTCTCGCAAGATTTTCCTGCAAAACCGGACAAACTTGTAAATGATTATACCAATACACTTTCAGCTGATCAAATTGCTCAACTTGAGCAGAAACTCGTGGCATTTGACGACTCCACCTCTACTCAGATCTCTATAGCTATCGTCAAGTCTGTCGGCGATTATGACATCAACGAATATACACTTCAATTGGGTAGAAATTGGGGAGTTGGACAAGGAGGGAAGAACAATGGGATTATGATCGTTGTTGCACTGGGTGACAGGAAAATTTCTATTCAGACAGGATATGGGCTGGAAGGGGTACTCCCCGACATTTATGCGAAGCGCATTATTGAAAATGACATTAAGCCTTATTTCAAATCCGGCGATTATTTTGGCGGACTGAACTCAGGAACTGATGCCATTATTAAATATACCAAAGGCGAGTATAAAAACGAACAGCCAAAGGCTAAGCGTCAGGGTGGTGGCACTTCAAGCGTGGCCATCATCATCATTATTATTATAGTGATCATCATCATACTCAGAAGAGGTGGCGGTGGTGGTGGAGGCCAGGTTATTGGCAGTCGTGGAGTTGCGGATGCACTGTTCTGGAGCATGTTGCTCGGCGGTGGCCGGGGTTCCGGTGGCGGCGGAGGCGGCTGGGGAGGTGGAAGCAGCGGAGGAGGATTCGGCGGCTTTGGCGGCGGTAGTTTTGGTGGTGGAGGTAGCAGCGGAAGCTGGTAATTTAGTTATTGCAAGAAACAGATATGGAAATACAAAAATGGCAAAGGCTCTCCTCCAAATACCTGGTTAGGGAAAAGTGGGCGACTTTGCGTGTAGATACCTGTGATTTACAAAACGGGAGGATTAAAGATGACTATTATGTTCTGGAATATCCAAACTGGGTAAATGCCATTGCGTTGACCCAGGATCATAAAATCATCCTGGTCCGTCAATATCGCCACGCAGGAGATATTGTGTCTCTTGAAGTCCCGGGCGGTGTGATTGATGGCGATGAATTACCGGAAACTGCCATCAAAAGAGAATTGCTTGAAGAGACAGGTTATACGTTTGAAAGGGCAGAACTCATCGCTACCCTCTATCCTAATCCCGCGACAGCAAATAATGTGACTTATACTTATCTGTTACGGGGAGGTATTAAAACAGATGATCAGCACCTGGATGAGCATGAAATCCTGAACGTGGAGGAATATACTATTGAGGAAGTGAAACAGTTGCTTATTGATAATAAGATTGATCAGGCGCTGCATTCTGCAGCACTATTCTATGGATTGATGAAATTAGGGGTGCTGCAGTAAAGCCTTCTTACAACAAGCAAAAGGCCTGTAAGTTTTACTTACAGGCCTTTTGCTTGTATAAAATGAGTATTAGCTCATCTTCAATTTCTTTTGAATGTCGTGTACATAACCTTTGAATTTCTTATCCGTATCGATCAGATCTTCTACGGTCTGGCATGCATAGATTACGGTAGAGTGGTCTCTTCCGCCAAAGAAAGCGCCAATTGTTTTTAGGGATGATTTGGTATGGCTTTTAGAAAGGTACATGGAAATCTGACGTGCCTGTACGATTTCGCGTTTGCGTGTCTGTGATTTAACCATGTCAACAGGTACTTCAAAATACTCACATACCAGTTTTTGAATGTACTCCATTGATATTTCCTTCGAAGTATTTTTGATGAAGTTCTTCAGCATTTGTTTTGCCAAAGCAAGATCGATGTCCTTTTTATTTAAGGTAGACTGAGCTAGTAACGAAACCATCGCCCCTTCCAGCTCACGCACATTGTTGTCTATATTGTGCGCCACGTATTCAACAACCTCTGCAGGCAGTTCAATACCATCAGCATACATCTTCTTTCTAAGGATTGCAATTCTTGTTTCCAGATCAGGGATTTGAAGGTCAGCTGAAAGGCCCCACTTGAATCTGCTCAATAATCTTTCCTCTAAGCCCGCAAGATCTTTTGGTGCTTTATCAGACGACAAGATCACTTGTTTGCCTGATTGATGCAGGTGATTAAAGATGTGGAAGAATATATCCTGTGTTTTTTCTTTGCCGGCAAAATTGTGCACATCATCCATGATGATTACATCCATTGCCTGGTAGAAATTAACGAAATCGTTAATTGTATTATTCTTCAATGAGTCTACAAACTGCTGACAGAATTTTTCACAGGAAACATAGATCACCAGTTTATCCGGCATGTTTCTTTTGATCTCATTACCTATCGCTTGAGCAAGGTGGGTTTTACCCAAACCTACACCCCCATAAATCATGAGCGGATTGAATGAGGTACCTCCCGGTTTAGCAGCTACAGCATAACCCGCAGAACGAGCCAGACGGTTGCAATCTCCTTCAATGTAATTGTCAAATGTATAATTGGAATTTAACTGCGGATCAACATTAAGCTTTTTTAATCCCGGAATGATAAATGGATTCTTAATGTCTTTATTAATAGAAACCGGAATCGGCATTGATTGATTCTTTGCCTCTGCTCCATTGCCATTACTTGGCATGTTTGTAGTATATGGATTACCTGTGTTTGAAGACTTATCTACAACAATGTTGTATTCGAGCCGGCCTTCATCGCCTAGCTGCTTCTTTACAGTCTTTCGGAGTAACCCTACATAGTGTTCTTCCAACCACTCATAAAAGAATAAACTAGGCACCTGGATGGTTAAAACTTTGCCTTCCAATTTTAGAGCAGATATAGGCTCGAACCAAGTCTTGAAACTTTGGGTCGGGATGTTATCTTTTATGATTTGGAGACAGTTTTTCCACACTTCGGTACAAGTTTTTTCCATTGTTATTCTATAATTTGTTGGTTTACAGTGACGATACGAGCACAAAAAAACTGCTGTTTCGAGAGATCGAATATTCAAAAAATTATCAACAAAAAAAACTTAATTTTCATTTATTTGGTAAGTGCTTAGACAGCAGTAGCATACCCCTGTTAACCTGAATTTTTTGTGTTGATAACTATTTATTAACATCCTTTTTAATATTCTCCAAAAACACTACGGAGTGTATCGGCTATCTCTCCAAGAGTGGCATAAACCTCCACTGCAGCCAAAATAAAGGGCATTAAGTTGTCTGTTCCTCCCGCCGCAAGCTTTAGTTCTGCGAGTGCTTTTTCTACCGCAACCCCGTCTCTTTCAGCTTTTAACCTATTCAGCTTATCGGTTTGTATGGTACGTATTGATTCATCGATGGTAAAGACCTCATTGATACCCTCCTGTTCCTGCGTAAACTTGTTAACACCAACGATGATCCTGCTGGCCTGTTCTACCTCTATCTGGTACCGATAAGAAGCATCGGCAATTTCATTCTGGATGTATCCATTTTCAATTGCATTTACCGATCCTCCCATCGCATCTATCTTATCTATATACAACTGTGCGGCTGCTTCAATTTCGTCGGTAAGCGTCTCTACAAAATAAGACCCTGCAAGCGGGTCTACCGTATCAGTAACTCCGCTTTCAAAAGCGATCACCTGCTGGGTACGCAAGGCAATTTTTGCTGCTGCCTCTGTTGGCAATGACAGTGCTTCGTCATAACCGTTTGTATGCAGAGACTGTGTACCTCCCAATACAGCAGCCATCGCCTGATTTGTAACCCGGATTACATTGTTTAACGGCTGCTGCGCAGTAAGTGTTGAGCCCCCGGTTTGGGTATGAAACCGCAGCATCTGTGCTTTTTCATCAGTAGCCCCGAGCTCCTTTGTGATTTTTGCCCACATCCTCCTGGCTGCCCTGAATTTGGCAATCTCTTCAAAGAAATTGTTATGGCAGTTGAAAAAGAAAGAAAGGCGCTTGGCAAACACATTAATATCCAATCCTTTCTCCAGCGCTGCATTTAAATAAGCCTTCCCGTTGGCCAGCGTAAAAGCCAGCTCCTGAACTGCTGTTGATCCCGCCTCTCTAATATGATATCCGGAAATAGAGATGGTATTCCACTTGGACACTTCTTTACTGCAGTATTCGAAGATATCCGTAATGATGCGCATAGATGGCTTAGGTGGATATATATAGGTCCCCCTAGCCGCGTACTCCTTTAATATATCATTCTGGATGGTTCCGGAAATCTGTTTGATATCTGCTCCCTGCTTTTTTGCCAGGGCGATGTACATAGCGAGCAAAATAGATGCAGTAGCATTGATCGTCATGGACGTAGTAATTTTCTGCAGTTCTATTCCATCAAAGAGGATCTCAATGTCTTTTAATGAATCAATAGCCACACCTACTTTACCTACTTCACCTTCAGACATTTCATGGTCAGAGTCATACCCAATCTGCGTAGGCAGATCGAAAGCTACCGAAAGCCCCATTGTCCCCTGATTCAACAGGTAATGATACCTTTTATTTGATTCTTCAGCAGTTGAAAATCCGGCATACTGCCTCATAGTCCATAGCCGGCCACGATACATATCTTTTTGTATACCCCTTGTGAAAGGGAATTCACCCGGAGTCTCTGTCAATGGCTTTGCACTGGTATAGATCTCCTTGATCTCTATACCCGAGGTAGTTGTAATCTTCTTTTCGCTCATGACTAAAATAATTGCTGAATGTCTTTTTTTATCAGACCTTGCGTGAGGTCATAAGGGTTATCTGAAATCTCAGCCATATGCTGAAGCACTTTCTTACTGAGGTCTACCCCCTCGGCTCCTTCTGGCAATGATTTTGCCGCATTACTCACCATAGCCAATGTATCGTCTTTCAATTTGCATATCACAGCCCATGTAGTCGGGCTTACATACAATTGCTGGGCAACGTTATGCTGAAATTCTGACCTGATCTCATTCAGTACTAAAGACTGAAGTGCAGCCAAAGGAATTCCCTGTTGATGCAACCTGACAAAAAGATTGGCAGGATTAATCCGTTCTATAAAAAGAATCAGTCTTTCATGTGCCTGCAACCTCAACGGCAGCATTTGCAAACGTTCTTCTTTATGATCTGCCGCAGCAACGGAAGGTATCTGTGCCGGCAATGGTTTTATCATTTCCCTGATTTCATTCTTAAAAAGATAAAACCCAGCTGAGATGGCGATGATACCTCCGGTTGCAGACACAGCTACTGCTGTTAAAAAGCCTTCTATATTCATTCAGTTTGTTTATAAACGGTAATAATTAAGTGTTAGTCCAAGCAAAAATGTACAATTTATTTATATTTACCCCACAAAACGATTATTTACCTCACAGCAGGTTTAAATCGATGTAAATTCCTAATTTTAAAGACCATGAGTAATACAGTTGATACAGCATTTGCACCCGTAACCTTTACAGAAGGGGCACTTAGAGAGCTTTTCAAATTAAAAGACCAGCAGGAAATTTCTGATGACTTTGGATTGCGTGTAGGAGTTGAGGGCGGTGGTTGTTCAGGCATGAACTATGTGCTTGGATTTGACCAAAAGAAAGAAGGTGACCAGGAGTTTATTATAGATGGCATTAAAGTTTTCATGCACAAAGCACACCAGATGTACCTTTTAGGTATGCAGGTAGACTGGCAGGATGGACTAAATTCAAGGGGTTTTACATTTAGTAATCCAAATGCCGCCAGTACTTGTGGTTGCGGAACCAGTTTTTCAGTTTAACACCAGTTTTTTGTAACATTATAGCAGGTCTCGTTGTCTTAACAACGGGACTTTTTATTTTTATCCTATTAAGACTTATTTTTCTCTATAATGACCTATACCGAAAATGTAAAACTTGCGCTGCAATCCATAAAAAGCAATCGCTTACGTACCATGCTTACCGCATTGATCATCGCAATTGGCTTGTCTGCATTAGTAGGTATCCTGACCACCCTCGATGCGGTCAAGAAGAGCATGACTGAGACATTCTCCAGTATGGGAGCCAATTCTTTTACGATTAGAAACAGGGGTATGGGCATCCGTGTTGGCGGCGGGGGAAAAAGACCTAAGCCTTTTAGATCCGTTAAATATGAAGATGCAGTTACCTTTAAGGAAAGATTAAATACACCAGCATCTGTTGCAATCAGTGTTTTTGCAAGCGGCGGAGCTACAGCTAAGTATTCAGGAGAAAAAACAAACCCTAACATTGGCATCCAGGGAATAGATGAAAATGGACTCAAATCTCAGGGGCTTGACCTGGTTCTGGGTAGAAATTTTACTCCTTCTGAAATTCAGTCAGCCAACAACATTTGTATCATAGGAAGCGAGATCAAGGATAAACTTTTCAAGAAAGAATCTCCCCTCGATAAGATCATCAACGTAGGCAATAGCCGTTTAAAAGTGATAGGTGTACTGGCCTCAAAAGGACAGAGCATGGGATTTAGTGGCGACAGGGCTGTTTTTATCCCTTTATTAAAAGCCAAACTGATCAATTCGAACGCCAATCCTTCTTATACCATCACCGTTATGGTTCCAAATAATGACCAAATGGACAATATTATTGGTGAAGCTACCGCAGAGTTTAGAAATATCCGTAAGGTCAAAATCACTGAGCCAAACAATTTTGAGATCACAAAGAGTGATGCTATGGCACAAACGCTTTTTGAAAACCTAAAATATATAGTTATGGGAGGTATCGCCATTGGCGCAATCACCCTGATAGGTGCATCTATCGGCTTAATGAACATCATGCTCGTATCGGTCACCGAAAGAACACGTGAGATTGGCATCCGCAAAGCAATTGGTGCTAACCCCGCTGTGATCAGGAAGCAATTTCTTATAGAAGCTGTAATCATTTGTTTAATGGGAGGGGCTTTTGGGATTTTCCTTGGAATCTCTCTGGGCAACCTCATTTCACTTGCCATGAGTGGCTCATTTATTATCCCATGGGACTGGATTTTTGGGGGATTTGCCTTATGTGTGCTGGTTGGAATTGTTTCGGGTTACTACCCTGCCAAGAAAGCTTCAAAATTAGATCCTGTAGAAGCTCTGAGATATGAATAGAAAAAGGCGTTAAGTTAAACTTAACGCCTTTTTCCAGTTTATCTTCCCTGATATTGATTTTCATAATAGGCCTGGTAATTTCCTGAAGTCACATTACTCAGCCACTCCTCATTTTCAAGGTACCAGTCAACTGTCTTTTCAAGCCCCTCTTCAAATTGTAAGCTCGGTACCCAGTCCAGTTCCCGTTGCAGTTTCGTCGAATCGATCGCATAGCGCAGATCATGGCCCGCTCTATCCGTAACAAAGGTAATCAGCTTAGCAGATTCACCCTGTTCCCTCCCCAGTTTCTTATCCATAATATTGCAAAGCAAATGAATCAGATCGATATTCTTCCATTCATTGTGTCCACCGATATTGTAGGTCTGTCCACTCTTAGCCTGATGGAAGATCACATCGATTGCCCTTGCATGATCCTCTACCCATAGCCAGTCCCTCACATTCTCACCCTTGCCGTAAACAGGTACAGACTGGTTGTTTTTAATGTTATTGATCGCCAGCGGAATCAGTTTCTCAGGAAAATGATTAGCGCCATAGTTATTAGAACAGTTTGAAATCACAATATCAAGTCCGTAAGTATCGTGATAGGCCCTTACAAAATGATCTGAGGAAGCTTTAGACGCAGAATATGGACTATGCGGGTCATAAGCAGTACTTTCAGTAAACATACCTGTTTCACCAAGAGCGCCGTATACCTCATCCGTAGATACGTGATAAAACCTCTTCTGAGCATAATCCCCTTTCCAGAATTCCCTGGCTGCATTCAGGAGATTCACCGTCCCGATTACGTTGGTCATCACAAAAGCACTCGGATCAATGATCGACCTGTCTACATGCGACTCCGCAGCCAGATGGATTACTGCATCAAAGTTCTCCTTTTGAAAAAGCTGGTTAATGGCTCCGGCATCTGTAATATCTGCTTTTACAAAGCGATAGTTTGGTTTGTCCTCAATATCTGTCAGGTTGGCCAGATTCCCTGCATAAGTAAGCTTATCAAGGTTTACAATCTGATAATCAGGATAATTGTTTACAAATCTCCTCACAACATGGGAACCGATAAAACCAGCACCCCCAGTGATTAATATTTTCTTCATAACTATAATTCTTTAGGCAACCCCAACTCTTCCGCTACAGCAGCTGTTTTATTCTTATATATTTTTGTTAGTACCTCATTGAGACCCGCTCTCAAATCAAACTGAATATCCTCATGCAATTTTGTGTATTTACCCAATACGGATAGGGCAGATTTCACAAAGTATACATTCAGCTTCTCATTAAATTTATGCATTGGAGAAAAGATCCCTTCGGTAAATGCGATCGGAAGATTACTCAATAAATGGATTCGGAGTTCTATTTCTGTCAGCACATCCTTTGTAACTTTAAAATGGTGACTGATCATTCCGTTTAACTTTCGCATCCGGAGCATTGCATCTTTCGAGACCAGCTTTTTGCCAGACCTTAAATCGTCAATACTTTCATCAATGACCGAATGTAGTTTTTGATGTCTTTGAACAAGATCACCTTCATCTTCAAGTAATTTAAAATGAAGGTGCTCTGTCAGTACTTTATCTTTAGCGATTAATCTGAGCAAAAGTTTATCCTTTTCCTTTTCAGGAAGGGATCTGATCTCCATTTTTAGATCCTTATGCTCACTTAGCAGCATTGCTTAAAACGGATTGTCTTTTAAGTATTTTTCCCAGTTCCATGCAGAAAGCATCATTTCTGAAATACCCAGTTCCGCTTTCCATCCAAGGTCTTTTGCCGCTTTAGAAACATCCCCCCAAACTTTTTCTATATCACCCTCTCTTCTTGCACCAATGGTGTAGTTCAGCTTCTGTCCCGTGGATTGTTCGAATGCATCAATGATCTGAAGCACTGTAGATCCTTTTCCGGTTCCAAGGTTAAATACCTCATAATTTGATTCCGCTTTACCGCTCTCCAATCTCTTAATCGCTGCAACGTGAGCCTTTGCCAAATCAACAACATGAATATAATCTCTGATTGCACTACCGTCTACAGTATCGTAATCATTACCGTAAACTGTAATAGCTCCGCGTTTCCCTATCGCAGACTGCGTGATAAACGGAACAAGGTTTTGAGGTACTCCTATCGGCAATTCACCGATTAAAGCAGTATGGTGAGCCCCAACCGGGTTAAAATAGCGCAAAGAAGTTACTTTCAAATCAGGTGTTACTGCACAGGTCTCTTCCAGTATTTCTTCAGCAATCTGCTTAGTATTACCATAAGGAGATTCTGCTTTTTTTGTAGGTGCAGCTTCTGTTACAGGTAAAATATCCGGCTGACCATATACAGTACAAGATGAAGAGAACACCAATTTCACATTACTGTTAAATGCAGTAATCAGATTGATCAGCGAATAAAAGTTGTTCCTGTAATATTTCAAAGGATTTTGGACTGATTCTCCTACTGCTTTAAAAGCTGCGAAATGTATCACTCCAGCTATGTCAGTGTGCTTTGAAACAAATTCCTTTACTTTCGCCTCATCACAAAGATCAAGCTCAACGAATTCAGGTCTTATTCCTATTATTGTTTCTAATTGCTGAAGTATTTTCGGATTAGAATTAGACAGATCATCTACGATCACTACTTCATAACCAGCATTGTGTAATTCTACTACTGTATGTGAACCAATAAAGCCGGTTCCTCCTGTTACTAATATTTTAGGCATTCTTTTTTTAACGATTATATGTGGTAAAATCTTTGTGTTCTTTATTAAACAGCGCTTCTTTAGGTAGTGATTTAAAGTAATCATAGGTGATTTTCAAACCTTCCGCCCTGCTTACTTTAGGCTCCCAGCCAAGTATTTCCCGTGCCTTGGTAATGTCTGGTCTGCGTTGCTTTGGATCGTCTACAGGCAAATCTCTTAGCACAAGTTTCTGACTTGTACCTGTCAACTTGATAATTTCCTCTCCAAATTGTTTGATAGTAATTTCATCAGGGTTTCCAATATTCACCGGTTGTGCATAATCACTCAGCAACAAACGATAAATACCTTCAATCAAATCATCCACATAGCAGAATGACCTGGTTTGCGAACCGTCACCGAAAACAGTCAGGTCCTCTCCCCTTAATGCCTGGCCAATAAATGCAGGCAAAACACGTCCGTCATTCAGGCGCATTCGCGGTCCGTAGGTATTAAATATCCTTATAATCCTGGTTTCTACACCATGAAAAGTATGGTACGCCATCGTCATGGCTTCCTGAAAGCGTTTGGCTTCATCATAAACTCCACGAGGACCGACAGGGTTTACATTACCCCAATATTCTTCGGGCTGAGGGTTTACGCTTGGATCTCCATAAACTTCAGAAGTGGAAGCAATCAGCATTCTTGCATTTTTATGCTTTGCCAGTCCTAATAAGTTATGTGTACCAAGAGAGCCGACCTTTAAAGTCTGGATCGGAATCTTCAGGTAATCAATAGGGCTTGCCGGCGATGCAAAGTGCAGGATATAGTCCAGCTTACCTGAGACATAAACAAATTTTGAGACATCATGATGAGCAAATTCAAAGTTTTCCAATCCAAACAAGTGCTCAATATTCTGCAGATCTCCGGTAATCAGATTATCCATACCAATTACATGATAGTTTTCCTTGATAAACCTATCACACAGGTGCGACCCTAAAAAACCTGCTGCGCCGGTTATTAATACTCTTTTACGTTCCATTAGATGATAAGCTTACGGCCAACACTATTATAATAATAACCCAAATCGATCATTTTCTGCAGATCATACAAATTACGTCCATCGAAAATAACCTTATTGCTCAGGGACTCTTCCATTTTATCAAAGTCAGGATTTCTAAATACCGACCATTCTGTAGCGATCAGCAATGCATCAGCATCCTTTAGCGCATCATATTGATTGCTTGCATAGCTGATTTTATCCCCAAGCAGAGTCTTCACATTCTCCATTCCTTCCGGGTCAAAAGCTGTTACCGTAGCCCCATGTTTAATCAGGTCATCAATAATGTATAATGCAGGTGCCTCTCTGATATCATCAGTTTCTGGTTTAAAAGCCAAACCCCATAGGGCGAAATGTTTGCCTTTTAAATCACCTTTATAATATTTCAAAAGCTTATCTACCAGTATGGTTTTCTGCCTTTCATTCACTTCCATTACAGCTTTCAGAATCTGAAAATCATAGCTGTTTTCATCAGCCGACTTGGCCAGTGCCTGAACATCCTTAGGGAAACAACTTCCTCCATAACCTATACCAGGGAATAAGAAACGTTTACCGATACGGTCATCAGATCCAATACCTTTACGTACTGCATCCACATCTGCACCAACGATCTCGCATAAATTAGCGATCTCGTTCATGAAAGTGATTTTAGTAGCTAAAAATGAATTAGCAGCATATTTGGTAAGTTCAGAAGAACGTTCATCCATAAATAAGATAGGATTTCCCTGTCTTACATAGGGACCGTACAATTCTGCCATCAGCTTCTTTGCACGTTCGCTCTTTGTTCCTATAACTACCCTGTCAGGCTTCATAAAATCATCTACTGCTACTCCCTCACGTAAAAACTCAGGGTTAGAAACCACATCTATCTCCACCGAAGTATGTTCTTTAAAAACTGCCTGTACCTTATCGGCAGTACCTACAGGCACTGTAGATTTATTTACAATTACCTTATAGTCTGTCACCAGCTTAGAGATATCCTTTGCAGCTCCGAGTATATAGGAAAGATCCGCAGCTCCATCTCCTCCGGGAGGAGTTGGCAGCGCCATAAAAATGATCTGTGCATCTTTGATTCCTGCAGCAAGATCTGTTGTAAAAGTCAGCCTGTCCTGTGCAATATTCCTGTGGAATAAAACATCAAGTCCTGGCTCATAAATAGGGATCTCTCCCTCCTGCATTTTCTGAACTTTGGCTGCATTCACATCCACACAAATCACGGTATTGCCTGTTTCAGCCAAACAAGTACCGGTAACTAAACCTACATATCCTGTTCCTATTACGGCTATCTTCATCTTTTATATTGTTTTATTTTTTAAGGGCAATGAAACGATCATAGCGCATAAACACTACTTTTGCAAGTACTAACGATGATGTTTCATAGATTAATCCCGTTTTAATTTTATTAAGCTATCTTCGGCTAAGATAAGAAATAAACATACAAAATGCTTTTGCTTTATAATATAGGAATTCAATTTTATGGGATTGTGGTCAGGATCTTTTCTATGTTCAACAGTAAGGCCGCATTTTTTATAAAAGGCAGGACAAATATCTTTGAAAAAATCCGAACTCAATTGGATGCTTCTTCCTCTTATATCTGGTTTCATTTTGCTTCCTTGGGCGAATTTGAACAAGGAAGGCCTGTACTTGAAGCTATAAAAGACAAATACCCGCAAAAGCGGATCGTCATCACTTTCTTCTCGCCTTCAGGCTATGAAATCAGAAAAAATTACGCCCTTGCAGATGGCATTTTTTACCTTCCTCTGGATACCCCTTCAAATGCAAAAAAACTCATCGCTTTATTCAATCCCGAACTGGCGGTTTTTACGAAATATGAATATTGGTTTCACTACTTTAAAGTTTTAAATGACCGCAACATTCCAATATTTATTATTTCTGGAATATTCAGGCCAAAACAGGTTTTTTTTAAATGGTATGGTAGATTTAACAGGAAGATCCTCAGTTATGTCAATCACTTCTTTGTTCAAAACCAGGAAAGCCTGGAGTTGCTAAACAATATTGGTATAAGGAATGCAAGTATCAGCGGCGATACAAGATTTGACAGGGTATCCCAAAATGCTGCTGAACTAAAGAGCATACCGTCCATTGAAAATTTCTGTGGCACATCGAAGGTATTTATTGCAGGAAGCACATGGCCTGCTGATGAACAATTACTTAGCAGGCTAATTGTAAAGAATGCAGATTGGAAATTCATCATTGCTCCTCATGAGATTGACAATGCTCACATCTTTGAAATACAAAAGCTTATTCCAAATGCGATCAGATATACAGAAATATTATCCAATCCCAAAGAATCCCAGGTCCTAATCATAGATAACATTGGCATGCTATCTTCGATTTACAGATATGGCAATATCGCATATATCGGAGGTGGTTTCGGCGTAGGTATACACAACACACTTGAAGCAGCCGCGTTTGGAATACCTGTTATATTCGGCCCTAAATACGACAAGTTTCTGGAAGCGAAAGACCTCATTTCTATAGGCGCTGCATCTTCTATAAGTAACTTTGAAGAGCTGACTGATGCTTTTAAAAAGCTTAGTGGAAATGATTCGGGGGACAGGGCCAGAAAATATGTTATGTCTAAAACAGGATCAACTGACCAAATCTTAAAGTATATTTCTAAATATTTCTAGGCCTTAGCCATATCAACCAAAGCAGTTATAAACTTAGGATTATCGTTTAAGCTTTCCACGAGCTGTACATGCTCCCCACCCAGTTCTTTAAACTCCTCGTGATATTCTACGGTAATCTCATACAGGGTTTCCAGACAATCTGCAACAAAAGCAGGACTAAATACCAGCAAACGTTTTTTGCCTTCTCCTGCAAGTTTCTTCAGCACATCTGTAGTATAAGGCTGTACCCATGGCTCCTTACCTAATCTCGATTGAAAACAAACTGTATAGTCTTCTCTTTTGATGTTCAATTTTTCAGCAATCAGCCTGGCGGTATCATGTCCCTGAGCCGAATAGCAAAATTTGTTGGTATCATTTATCGTATCACAACAGTTGTCCTTTTTCAGACAATAGTGCCCGGTATGATCACATTTTAGCAGCTGACGCTCCGGCAAACCATGAAAACTAAACAATACATGATCATAAGTCTCGGGTTGATATTTCTTCGCGTTATCAGCGAAAGTCTCAATCATCAGTTCGTTGTCGTGGAAAGAATTAACGAAGGTAACGGGTGGTATTGTGGCCCACTTGCTCACAATTTCCATCACACTTTGAATCACAGAACCTGTACTCGCTGATGCATACTGAGGAAACATAGGGATCACCTTAATACTCTCCACAAGACCTGCTTTCATCTTTTCCAAGGCAGAAAGGATGGATGGATTTTGATAGCGCATCGCCAGTTCTACATGGTAGTCATCCCCCAGTTGTTCCTGAACAAGTGCTATTTGTATTTTACTGAAATAAAGCAAAGGGGAGCCATTCTCATCCCAGATTTCTTTATACAGTTTAGAAGTTTTAGGACTACGAAAAGGAACAATTATCCCTTTTACAAGTAAAGTACGTTTCAGGGCATTCACATCAATCACCCTTTCGTCCATCAGAAACTGATCGAGATATTTACGTACATCGCCTACCTCCGGACTATCCGGAGTTCCTAAATTCACTAATAATATACCCTTTTTTCCCATTATGGCGCGAAATTAACTGATTATAATCTTGTATCCTCCTACAAAAAAGGAATTTACTTTTTAATGATGAATAAATATGCTTAAAAAGAGAGTAACTCTTGTTTTACCTGTTCCATGAGCCACATAGGGGTTGATGTAGCGCCACAGATTCCAACTTTATCATTCGGGGCAAACCAATTTTTATCAATTTCTTCGATATTGGAAATAAAGTACGACTGGTCATTGTACTTCTTACAAACGTCATACAGTACTTTTCCATTTGAAGATTTCTTTCCGGAAACAAACAGGATTTTATCGTAGTTGACCACAAATTTCTCCAAGTCGCCATACCTGTTGGATACTTGCCTGCAAATTGTATCATTGGCTTTCACCTCATATCCCCTGCTGATCAGTTCGTCTTTTATCTGGTAGAATTTATCTGTGCTTTTGGTAGTTTGGCTATATAAAGTGAATTTAGACGGGAGTTCTACATGGTCAAGCTCGGCAATATCCATAAATACGATAGCTTTGCCATCAGTCTGACCTTGCAACCCTACTACTTCGGCATGTCCATGCTTCCCGAATATCAATATCTGCTCATCTTCATCGTGAGAGTTTTTGATCCTGTTCTGCAGCTTGAGGACAACGGGACAGGAAGCATCGATAAGTGTCAACTGGTTTTCAAGAGCAAGCTGATAAGTAGAGGGAGCTTCTCCATGTGCCCTGATCAATACTTTTTCATTATGCAGGTTTCGCAGTTGCTCATGATCTATGATACGAAGGCCTTTATCTGTTAAACGCTTAACCTCTTCATCATTGTGAACAATATCTCCAAGACAATACAAATACTCATCATTGGCCAGAATATCTTCTGCCATGTCGATCGCATAAACGACGCCAAAACAAAATCCTGATGCCTTATCTATAGTTACGGTTAAATCGTACTTCATCTCTTATCTGAAAAACTTATAGTAATACAAAAGTAGACAAAAAAGTAAACAACTTTTTCGAAATCCCTTTCATAAGTAAAACCAACATCATCAACATTTGTACTGGATGCAGTACTGCGTTCAGAAAAGGATTTTGAGCAGTCAGAAAAGAATTCATCACCCGGGTCAAAAAAATCAACCCTGCCGGGAGGAAAAGGAAAGCTGGTTCGTACCTGAAGAAAATCAATATCGGGCCTGCAATCACCAACGTCAGATAAATAAGTACCACAAGTACGTTATTCCCCAATGTTTTGATCAGCTGTTCAGAAACTTTTCCGCTATTAAAGGGCTCACGAACATAGAGGAATTTATTTGCAAGCAGAACTTCCATCTTTAATTTTTGCTGATCATTACCAGTTACCGAAAACCTGTTCATCCTCCTGTAACTTTCTGCTGAATAAAAAATACAAGCCTCATTTACCATCGAAAGCGTGAGCTGATTGCGCTTAATAAATCTTAACGGAAACAAACTAAGCAGCAGAAAATCATTCAGTGGAAAGCAAACCCAGGACCACAAGCCAGAAATTTCACGATTGGGAATCACACTCAACAAGTCCAGATTAAATACCTTTACACGATAAATCATATTATTGATCAATCCCTTCCCGATCGTTGTATTTACAGTTGTAAACAAGATGTATTTACCAGTTACTTCAAGAACTCCTGAATCGGCTTCCAGCTCCTGCTTAAAAAACACTTCGATATTTTCATAATCCTGAATTGTTACTGATTCCAGCAAGAGACCAGCATCTTTTCTATCTCCGTCAATGACAATAGATACCTTATCCGTAAAGTGTTTCCCATAATAGCCCAATTTAGGGTTGGACAAAAAATTAAAAAGTGTTACGGAAAACCTGAGTACCAGAAAAACGAGAACGGCATATACAAAAGTGATCATTCCTTACTGTTTTGGCTCTTTAACGCCCTGTTGTAGTGCTTATTGTATTCGCTCTTCAACAACTGCAGACTCATATATTCTTCAGCCTCCCATTTCTCCACATAAGTTGTCATTTCTGGTTTTCTCCTTCCAAAATAATCTGAAAGGGTGACTGCAAAAACAATCTGAAATTTCTTTTTAGAGGAGTTCATGACCTGCATCACCCCTTTTTCAAAACCAATACTACTTACATAACTGCTGCAGGATTTTCCTTGTGGAAACATCAGCACAAGATTATCGGGGTCGTTCAACAAATGCCCGGCATAGTTTAGGGTTTCAACCACATCTTTACCTCTGGTATCGGCAGCAAAAGCACCTAGATATTTCAGGAACCAGTGTTTGGCATAGTCCTCACTGGTTACCAGTACATTAAATTTCTTTTTAAAAACGGCCTTGTTTAGCTGGAACATTAAAAACCCGTCCCACCAGCTGAAATGATTAGAAAAAAGCAATATTGCTTCATTTCTATCTGTATCTATTGCATTAAAAGTATAAGCAGAGAAATCCCTTTTGATAATGTAAGTGATATACCAGGAAAAGATCTTATAGATTACAGGGCTTTTTCGGGACTGGTGCATCCCTCTAAAATGAGAAAAAATAGCCTCAAATCCAAATGACTAACTCAAATAAACGCGGTCTTCTTCTCCCTCTACATCCATAATTACATCTACATGCTCCTTTAAAACAGTAGCCATCTGTAGCCCGACAAAATCTGTTGCGATAGGGAATATTTTGTGGCTCCTGTCAACAAGCACTACTGTACGGATTTTTTTATGCGGGGTATTCAGAAAAACACCAAGTCCATATGCCAGGGTCTTACCGCTGTTCAGCACATCATCTACCAATATGATCACCTTATTTTTCCAATGTGATTCATCCAGATCTGTACTGGCAATCAATTTGGTACTCACTCTATCCAATTCGACTTTCAGCATGGTCACCTTGATATCCGAGATCTTGGTCAGCACCTTTTTCAATCTCAATGCAAGCTTATATCCCCTATCCCATATTCCGGCCAGTACGACTTCTTTTTCATTCAGGTTATCCTCCAGGATCTGGTAAGCGATCCTGTTGATTTTTTGCTGTATCTGTTTTTTATCAAGAATTAGTAATTGAGATTCTGCCATCTGTTATCACATTGTTTATGCTACAAAAAGAACGATTTTAAGGTTCATATTCAAACTTAGATAAAAATAAATTAAAATTTCTGCAACGTTTGGCACCTAAGTGCGTCTTATTAATATAACCTAACTAAAACTACATGAAACCATCATCCCTTTTCATGATCGCTTCATAAAATCAAAAACTATAACCGCCATGAAAAATCCCTATGTATTGAAATCTCTTTTCACATTTCTTACACTGCTTTCAATCGCTATAGTAGCGAATGCACAACAAAGCAAAACCGTTCCGATTAGTAATTTCAATCAAATTACGGTCTCCAGCGGCATAGATCTTTACCTTACACAAGGTACTGCAGAAAATATCCGTGTATCTGCACATCCTGATCTTTTAAAAAATGTGGTCATAGAAAAGGAAGGAACTACGCTGCATGTCAAATACAAAAACAACATCAGCTGGTCCAAGTTATTTAAGGGGCAGGACATCAAGGTGTATGTCAACTACAAACAGCTTCAATCAATCAATGCAAGCGGTGGCAGTGATGTATATACTCAAAACATTTTAAAAGCGGATAAATTATCTATCAATGCCTCAGGTGGCGCGGATTTAAAACTGAATGCCATGGTAAAGAACATTGACATCAACAGCAGTGGCGGTGCCGATATTGACCTGAAAGGATCGGCTTCCAACATGCAAATTGACATAAGTGGTGGCAGCGATATAGACGCGTTGGAATTTGTGGTAGAATATGCAAAGGTAAATGCGAGCGGTGGCTCAGATACAAATATCAATGTGACAAAAGCACTTGAGGCAAATGCAAGTGGCGGCAGTGACATCAATTATAAAGGAAATGCTTCGGTTAGAAAAACCTCTTCGGGTAAGAGCGGAGACGTAAGCAGAATCAATTAAAATTTAGAGTTTAGTTTTTAGTAGACCCTGCCATATGGATGTATGACAGGGTTTTTTAATTAATTTCTTGCCTTGTAAGGATAGAAAATAAAATTCGCTCCTTCGGGTACAATTACAAAAACGCACATAAAATCTTCAGGCTTTTTGTAATTCTTTAAAAACAAAGCCTTTTTATCGGGCTGTATAATTCCTTTTTCTACAAACTCTTCAACAGTTGATGCCTGGATAGTCCACTCCGTATTTAGTTCTTTTCTATCCAGAATAACCTCTCCAATACTTACTGTATACTGATGGGCAATAAAAATCGGGTTTGATGAAATGCCCTGAACCATGATCTCTACCGCAACTTCCTTTATTGAATCTGCATACAGTTCCAGATCCTTTTCTAAACTTACGAGAGGGCTTTGCTTCTTTTGTTCAGGTTTTTCCTGCTCAGGCTGAGGCAATAATTCTTCTATATCCATGCTAATCTTTTATTCTTTAAACAATCAATTGCTGCTGCCTGTAAATTTCAGCAACACTACATTCTCAACATGCTGGGTATGTGGAAACATATCCACCGGCTTAATCCGTACCACTTCATACTTTTCCTTTAACAAGGCCAAATCTCTTGCCTGCGTAGCAGCATTACAGCTCACATAAACAATCTTTTCCGCCTCCATTTCCAGCAGTCTTTCCACAACATCAGCGTGCATACCTGCCCTTGGCGGATCAGTAATCACAACATCCGGCTTGCCATGCTCAGCTATAAAATCTCTTGTCAGAATATCCTTCATGTCTCCGGCATAAAAAATGGTGTTGTCAATTTCATTAAGCGCTGAGTTAAACTTAGCATCTTCAATAGCGGTAGGCACATACTCAATACCCACTACCCGTTTTACACTCCCCGCCACAAAATTGGCTATCGTTCCGGCTCCTGTATACAAATCGTATACGAGCTCATCTCCCGAAAACCCTGCAAACTCTTTGGTGATCTTATACAATTCATGTGCCTGATCAGAATTCGTCTGGTAAAATGATTTGACACCGATCTTAAATTTAAGACCGTTCATTTCTTCGAAAATATGGTCTCTGCCCGAGTAAGTAATTACCTCCTGATCAAATATGGTATCATTCTTCTTTTGGTTGATAATGTACAGCAGAGAAGTAATCTGAGGGAAATTAACTTTAAGAAACTCCATCAATCCATCCGCTTGTACCTGCTCCACATAAGCAAAAACAACAGCCACCATCACCTCACCTGTAGATGATGTACGGATGATCAGGTTTCTCAATGCGCCTTCATGGTTGCGCAGATCATAGAAGCTCAACCCATTATTTAAGGCATAAGTCCTCACACTATTCCTGATTGAATTTGAAGGTTCAGCTTGCAGATAACAGTGTTGTACATCTAATATTTTATCGAACCTTAAAGGCACGTGAAATCCAAGCGCATTCATTTCCAGATCTTCATTTGGCCCTTCCAGATCTTCCGGCCTTTCAGCCATATCCTGCTTGCTCAGCCAGCGTTTGTTGGAAAATGTATATTCCAGCTTATTTCTGTAATATTTATTCTCCGCAGATCCCAATATGGGCTCCATAGCTGAAGTATCTATTTTTGCCAGCCGCTGTAATGCAGCCTCGACGTTCTTATGTTTAAATTTCAATTGGGAATCATAGCCCATGTGTTGCCATTTGCAGCCGCCACAGGTTCCGAAATGCTGACAAAAAGGGTCTGTCCTCAATTCAGATGCTGTATTTAAGCTTTCTATAACAGCCTCAGCAAAATTCTTTTTCTTCTTTACAATGCGGACATCAACCACGTCACCAGGTACTGCTTTGTCTACAAATATGACCAATTCATCTGCCTTACCAACCCCTTTGCCCTCTTCGGCAATATCAATAATACTTAGATTTGGAATGATGGTTACCGTTCCGGCTTTTCTATTTCTACTCATTATAATGCAAACTTACAGGATTTTTTTCAGACATAGGAATTTCAGACAGGCACCTGGCGGTGCCGTAGGGTGAAGAAAATCAGAATATCAAACCTTACTTGCCAAAGATCTTAAGGATTAAACCAAAAACACCTTCAACCAGGTTAAAGCTCATGTCAAACTTCTCTTCTACCAATACGGAAATCTCTAAAACCTCTTTACTCATAGTTATATGACTGATACAGTCAAATATAAGCCCTTTTATACCAAATACCAAAACGGTACAAGTTAAGAGATTGTAAAGAAAACTATAGTGCCGCTTTTACAAGAAATGGCAATAGCTCTTTTTGAAAACTTACAAAGTTCTTGCGGACATCGGCATCACTCACCGAAGTAAAGGCAAAAGAAAAACAGATACTTTTACTCGCCTTTAGCAAAAAGGCCAGTCCTTCTTTTCGGGAAGGGTTATTTTTAAAATGATCAAGTTCCAGATATGCGGACAGCAGCAGTGATTCCAGCTGGTCAGACAAATGTTTTAAAAACTCCTGTGAGTTTGCATTTTCACGGACGAAATCCCAGCCAATAAACTCGTTACACACGGTATATGTCAATCTGCAGGTCTTCATCACTAAAGCTTTCAAATGTTCTTCTTCATCTGCAAACTGCGCTTTATTTTTCAGGATCTCATGCAGGTTCAGATCCAGATAATTCATCAGGATCGCATCCAGGATCTGCTCTTTACTTTCAAAATACTTATATATCGTAGCTTTTGCTATTCTGGCCTTTTTAGCGATCTCATTCACACTGGTTTTATGATAGCCGTATTTCCTGAACAACTCTTTAGCAGCCCTAATTATGCTTTCTTTTATTTTCTCTGGTTCCATTAATTAGTTACATGTAATGTATTCCCTGCTATATAAGTAGTATATTTTTTTAGCGCAATCTCTGCCGGAGCTTTAGCAGGGCTGCCGTCTTCTAACAGGTATTTTGCTCCCGAACATTTATCGGTCACTGTGAAACTCGGTTCATCTAACTCTACTGCACACATTTTCTGTGGATTTACAGTACTGCACCGGTCGTAGGCTACATAATTACCATTCGTAGTTCTGTAAATTACTATCCCGGCTACACCATGATCAGAGAATGCCACGGCTCCCCCCGGACTACTTAACCGGATCAATCTCGGGTCAGTCAGCGGTGCACTGAAATTCACAGGAACATTCGGAATTACCAGGTTGTCTTTCCCACAGCCGACGAAAGTCAGCACCAGCAAAAACATACCTGATATCTTTCTGATCATTATATTAATGAAGTTTTATATTGCTTTAAGAAGCGGGTATCGTTTTCTGAGAACAGACGCAGATCCTTAATCTCAAACTTAAGATTAGCAATGCGCTCTATGCCCATTCCAAATGCAAATCCACTATATTTCTTACTGTCGATGCCGCAGTTTTCCAGTACATTGGGATCTACCATACCGCAGCCAAGAATTTCAACCCATCCGCTATACTTACACATCTGGCAACCTGCGCCCTTGCAGATCGTACAAGATATGTCCATTTCTGCAGATGGTTCTGTGAATGGAAAATATGAAGGGCGGAAACGCACTTTTGTGCCCTCACCATAAAGCTCCTGTACAAAATAAAATAAAGTTTGTTTCAGGTCGGCAAACGAAACATTTTCATCCACATAAAGGCCTTCTACCTGATGGAAGAAACAATGTGCCCTTGCAGAAATGGCTTCATTACGGTACACTCTTCCTGGCATGATCGCTCTGAACGGTGGCTTTCCTGCCTCCATCATACGCACCTGCACAGACGAGGTGTGTGTACGCAAAGCAATGTCGCCGTTTTCACCTCCTTTTTTAATAAAGAAAGTATCCTGCATATCACGTGCCGGGTGCTCTTCCGGAAAGTTCAGTGCAGAGAAGTTGTGCCAGTCGTCCTCAATCTCAGGGCCTTCGGCTACAACAAAACCAAGCTTGTTAAATATTTCTATAATTTCCCTTCTTACCAATGCCAGCGGATGACGAGCACCTACTTCAAAGCCTTCTCCTGGCAAAGTCAGGTCCAGACCGGAGTCTTTCTGACTTTCAGTCGAGCTGCTTTGATCTTTAAGGGTCTGGTATTTGGCTTCTGCCAATTGCTTAAATTCATTTAAAACTTTACCCAAAGTTCTTTTCTCTTCAGGTGAAACAGCTTTAAACTCATCAAAAATATCTTTGATTATTCCCTTGGTACCAAGGAATTTAATGCGGAATTGTTCTAATTCATCAGCGTTATCAGTAGAAAACGCATTTATTTCTGCAGTATACTGTGTTATCTTATCTTGTAACATGCGCCAAATATACAGCAATTTATAGAATAAAAAAGTAGCGACTGAGTTCAAAAATCAACTTGAAGTATGCTTCATGGAAGAAAATGAACTCAGTCTGACTATTTTATATACTTGCAGGGGCGACCTACTTAAGTACGCCCAGTTCTTTACCTACTTTTGTAAACGCAGCAATTGCTTTATCTAAGTGATGTTGTTCATGTGCTGCCGACAATTGTACACGAATCCTTGCTTTGCCCTGACCTACTACCGGATAGTAGAAACCAATCACATAAATACCTTCTTCCAGCATTTTAGCTGCAAATTCTTGCGCCAGTTTAGCATCATAAAGCATTACCGGAACAATCGGATGTACACCTTCTTTGATGTCAAATCCAGCTTCGGTCATTTTCTTACGGAAATAAACTGTATTGCGCTCCAATTTATCTCTTAAGTCAGTAGTCTCACTCAGCATATCCAGCACCGCAACAGAAGCACCAGTAATAGCCGGAGCCAAAGTATTAGAAAATAAATAAGGGCGTGAACGCTGACGAAGCATATCAATGATTTCTTTTTTACCTGATGTAAAACCACCTGATGCACCACCAAGGGCTTTGCCTAAAGTACCGGTGATGATATCTACCCTGTCCATTACGTTGAAATGCTCATGTGTCCCACGGCCCGTCTTGCCAATAAAACCGGTACAGTGTGATTCATCGATCATAACCAATGCTTCATATTTATCAGCAAGGTCACAGATTTTATCCAAAGGAGCTACAACACCATCCATTGAAAATGCACCATCGGTAACGATGATTCGGTGTCTTGCATCTTTAGCTGCAATCAGCTGCTGCTCAAGATCAGCCATATCTGCATTTTTGTACCTGAAACGTTTCGCTTTACACAAACGCACACCATCAATAATCGAAGCATGGTTCAGCTCATCGGAGATGATCGCGTCCTGATCATTAAATAACGGTTCAAAAACACCGCCATTGGCATCAAAAGCCGCAGCATATAGAATCGTATCTTCTGTTCCGAGAAACTTAGAAAGTTTTTCTTCCAGTTCCTTATGTACATCCTGGGTACCGCAAATGAAACGAACGGACGACATTCCGTAGCCATATTTATCAATAGCTTTCTTTGCTGCATCAATAACTTT
Source organism: Pedobacter frigoris (assembly GCF_032678645.1). Taxonomy (GTDB): domain Bacteria; phylum Bacteroidota; class Bacteroidia; order Sphingobacteriales; family Sphingobacteriaceae; genus Pedobacter; species Pedobacter frigoris_A. The sequence goes on along the minus strand of NZ_JAVTSP010000002.1, from coordinate 967,165 downwards.
AGGATCTGAAGATAATCCCAGATAGTTATTCGCGCAGAAATTGATTACTTCCTGACCTGTGCTGACTTTAATATCTGCACCTTGTGGGGTTACAATAATACGCTCACGTTTAAATAAACCGTCTTTTTCTATTTGCTCCAACTCCTGTTGCAGAGCAGGTTGTAGTGTTTTGTACATATGTATTTTTAATTATTGCAACCAAAGTTATAAAAATATCATCTTCTACATAGAACGGAATTAAATGATGCTAAAAAACTTTAGCATAATAATTGTGTTTTCTTAAATAACAAAACCGATATTTAAGCTTTAAACCTTGTAATGAAGAACATATATATAACGCTACTTATCCTTACGGGTGCTCTAAATAGCTTTGCACAGCAATTCAAAATCAGCGGAACAATCAGCGATACAGACGGACAGCCTGTACCATTTGCTTCAGTATACATCAAAAATACCACAACCGGAACATCTGCCAATGTAGATGGGGTTTATTCTTTTGCTGTAAATCAGGGAACAGTAATCATTGTATACCGGGCCATTGGATACAAAGCGATTGAAAAAAGTATTGAGCTCAATGAAAATACAACTCAGAACATCACTTTGTCTGCCGAAACCTACACACTAAATAATGTTACAATAAAAGCAAATGCAGAAGATCCGGCTTATGAGATCATCAGACAGGCTATAAAAGCAAGGAAACAGCATTTAACTGAAGTTGCGGCATACACAACTAATGTCTACATTAAAGGTGTACAAAAACTGGTAGGTGCTCCTAAAAGATTCTTTGGACGCGACATTCAAAAAACACTCGACCTGGACACCAATAGAAAAGGAATCCTTTACCTGTCTGAATCTACATCAACTTTTGCCTATGAGCGCCCGGACAAGATACATGAGGAAATGATTTCTTCTAAAACCGCCGGTCAAAACAATGCCTTTAGCTTCAATAAAGCTTCAGACCTGATCATCAATTTTTATGAAAACATACTGTTAGAGAACACCTTGAGCTCAAGAGGCTTTGTTTCGCCCATCTCTGACAATGCCATGCTGTACTACAGGTATAAACTCCTGGGTGTGAGTAATGAAAACGGAGCCACTATAAATAAGATACAGATTATTCCACGCAGGGGGTACGATCCGGTCTTTAACGGAATTATCTACATAAAGGATGATTCATGGCACCTGGTCAATGCAGAGGTATTCCTTACAAAAAGCTCAGGCATCAATCTCATTGACACGTTAAACATCAAACAGCAGTTCTTAAAGGTGGAAGACACTTATATGCCTTCGAACATCAACTTTCAGTTCAACGGAAACATATTTGGATTCAAGTTTGAAGGCTATTATGTAGGTGTCTATAGTAATTATAATTTGCATCCTGATTTCCCTAAGCACTATTTTAACGGCGAAATTCTAAAGATCACCAAAGCTGTAAACAAAAAAGATTCTTTATTCTGGCTCAATAACCGACCTATTCCACTTACGGGTGAAGAAAGCCGTGACTATGTCCGAAAAGACAGCATCGCCGCCCTAAAAACTTCCAAACGCTACCTGGACTCGCTGGAAAAAGCGAACAATAAGTTCGGAGCAGTTAAATTGATTGCTAGCGGATATACCATTAACAACCGCTACGAAAGAACGTCTTTTAGTTTTGACCCACTATATAAGGCTGTCTTTTACAATACAGTAGAAGGATTTGCAATAAAATACGGCGCCACCTATACTAAAAGACTGGAAGACAGCAGACGGTACAGCATCAGGCCTGAAATCAGGTACGGCTTTTCAAACAAGACCCTCACCGGGAGTCTGTCTGCAAACTACGTTTACGACCCTGTTAAGCGTGCCAACATCTATATTTCAGGAGGGTCAGGCATATATGACTTAAATAATTATGGCTCTATGACCTTATTGGGGAATACCATCAACTCCCTGTTGTTCGAAACCAATTTCTCTAAATTCTACAAAAAGGAATTTGCAAATATTGGTACGACAAGAGAGCTGGCCGTCGGTTTGCAAGCCAGTCTTGGAGCAGGATATTCCCGCAATTATAACCTCGTTAACACCACTCACTTCAAGATCAAGGATCTTAAAGGAGAGGAATTCACCTCAAACAATCCCTTCAATCCCGATTTCGAACTACCACTATTCCCCACCTATGAAGCATTTACCATCACAGCTTCTTTAAATTACACCATAGGACAGAAATATATCACCCGTCCAGATGGCCGCTTCTATCAGCCGTCCAAATACCCTACAATCGATCTTTCTTATAGAAAAGGGGTACACGGGATATTAAATAGTGACGTAGATTATGATCTCGTTACCTTAGAAGTTTCGCAAAACAGAATTAGTTCAGGCTTATGGGGATATTCTTCCTTTGTTGCAGGCGTCGGAAAGTTCCTGAACAATAACCAGGTATTCTATCCCGAGGCCAAACATTTTTGGGGAAGCAACTCCTTATTCACCCTCCCTAATCTCAGACGCTTCCTGTTCCTTGATTTTTACTTATTCAGCACAGACAGGGAGTATGTAGAGGCCCATTTCGAACATAATTTCTCTGGTTTATTTACAAATAAAATTCCCTTGCTGCGTAAATTAAAGCTGGAAGAAGTTGTAGGTGCCAGCTATCTGAGCCAACCGGTAAAAAGAAACTATTATGAGTTTTATTTCGGCCTTCAGCGGTTGATCTTCAGAGCGACTTATGGTTTTGCTTACGATGGAAATAAGCGTGTGAATCATGGATTTAGGTTGAGTTACGGGTTTTAGAAATTTATGGCCGTTCAGTCTTATACTCCTCAATCTCATTGAGAAACTCCATTGCTTTGGTCAAAGTTTTTCCGCCGAAGCTCTCCAGAGCAGCTTTAACCCATTTTACGTGAATGTTTTTGTATGTAAGTTTTTTAAACAGGAATATCGAGCCAAAGGTAAAAAACGAAACAATTACCAATTGAATCAGCCAAAAACCAATGCCCGCATTTGCTACCAACTCCTGATTGTACCAAAACGTACAATAAAATGGAGTTTGTAAAACCAATATCCTGCCGACGTTAGTAAACGACGATTGGATTTCAGTTATTTTTCTTTGGGACTCTGTGATGCTGTCTTCAATGTTTACTTCTGCTAGCATTACAATGTGTCTGATATAAGCGAATGTGGCAAATACATTAAACAATATAATAAAGCCCACAGATATCACAAAATAGATGTTATCCAAAGTATTGACCACTAAAAAGACTAAAAAAGCGATCCATACCACACCCAGGATTACGCCAATAACCTGATTTTTACGAAAAGCGCGCAACTTATGCTCAGCTTTCTGGGTCTGCAATTCCTTCATTACTCTCAAATTAAGGGCTAATGATCTTTCCAGCTTTGCATCATAGCTACTCCACAACTGTTTTATATCTAACTCTTCCATTTTTCCGGTTGTTAATTATTGCTAATACTTAAGAATCTTTGTTTCAATTTTTCTTTAATTCTGCTTACTTTGGTTCCAATGTTTGTTTCCGAAAGGCCCAGGATCTCAGCCATTTCTTTCTGGCTCTTTTCTTCGAGATAAAGTAGCATCAATGCCCTGTCAAGCTCTTTTAATTCATTGATAAACTGCTGCAGCAGTTTTAGATTGACCTCATTATCAATTGGCACATCATCTTCTAAAAGCGCTATTACATTTTCTGAGATTGGACTGATTAGCGCTGTTTTCTTCCTCTCTTTTCTATAAGAAGTAATCGCAACATTTAAAGCAACACGGTACATCCAGGTAGTAAACTTGCTCCTGCTATCATATCCTGGAAATGAACGCCACAATTGAAATATAATTTCCTGAACCAGATCTTTCCTGTCCTCCTCGTCTCTATTAAAAGAATTGGCAATTTTGTAAATAATGCCTTTGTTCTGTTCAATTACCGACACAAATTGCTCCTTTTGTTTAAGAGTATCCATTGTAATGCATATGCTTAGAATAAAGTTATACTTTTTTAACTCACTCAATTATTCGCATTGAATCTCAAAATATCACAAAGTAATAGAATAAAAAAATCCCTTATAAAACACGTCATCCTGAATTTATTTCAGGATCCCGAACATGTCATTTAAAAACCTGCTCAAACGGGATCCTGAAATAAATTCAGGATGACGAACTGTAAAAAAAGAAAATCTTAAATACTCAGTTTCTTTCTGATATCAGAAGGAATTCCTTTTTTATGTAATAAAAACGCAGTGGTTTTGTATTTAACAAAGTTCTTACTTACATATAAATAACCTTTGTAATCATTAGTAGCACCCCATGAGTTTTTAACGATATAGTATTCTTTGCCATTCTGATCTTTAGCTAAACCAGTGATCTGCATACCATGATCATCAGTAGTTTCATAATCATCAAAAGCAGCCTGACGCATATCTACAGTAATTTCTTTCTCTGGTTTCGGACCATTGAACATTGATTTTTTCTCATCATCGCTCATGCTTGCAAAATCCTTCTCCGGAACAAATGCCACACCGTTTTTCCAGCTAAAGCCTTTCTCACTTACGTCAGTAGCCCATGCTACAGTAAAGCCACCTTTTAATGCATTATCAATGATTTTTGTAATATCATCCATTGGCACATTATATACCTGATCGTATGACCAGTTATCAGGCACCATCAATACTGCTTTTTCGTAGTAAGGAGAAGTATTGAAAGATGAAAGCTCAACATAATCAGCAGCATTAAGACCTACAACTTCTTTAGCAAAAGTCTTAGGAGTATATTCTTTTCCTTCATAAGTGAATTTCTCCGGAACAGCGCCCATGCAAGAATCAATAGTTGCGATGTACTTTGCTTTCCAGTTAGGATCAAATTTACCAGAAACCGCTTTCTTAAGGATGGCTTCTGTCAGTTTGTTCATTCTATCAGAAGAACCCGGACTACCATAATCATTACCATTGTAAGCTTCCTGAGGCAAAGCACCATATTTAGCAAACATGTTTGTCACATCATGACAAGCACCACCATCTCCTAAAGTCAATGCACCATGCATACGAACATAGTTGATTCCTTTTTCGATGTAAGCATTACGTGCTGTAAAAAGATCAGCAAGATCCACTGGCTTTTTACCCATACGGATCATTTCTGATTCCAGGAATGAGTTTGTGCTGTAGCTCCAGCAAGTACCTGAAGATTTTTGATTCTTAACTGAAGTCGCTTCAGCATTGATCACAGGAGTAAAAGTAAAACTGTTTTTGCTTCCCTCACTTGCATTATTTTTCAGTGAGTTTACAAGGTTGTCTTGTGCAAAGCCTACAGTAGATCCAAGGAGAAGGCCTGCAGCCATCCACAATGATTTCATTGAAGTTTTAGTCATTTATGTTTAAAGTTAGTATTGTACTTTTTGTTATATAACGTGCAAACTTAAATAAACTGCACAAGCATACCACAACATTTATGTAAAAAAACAGCGACTGGCTTGTTTGGCCATTTTTCACCGTCTTATCATCCTAAGGCGATCATCATCCTGAACTCGTTTCAGGACCCCGGAAGAGAAAGGTAAAACCAAAAAGCAGACTCCCGAATGGGAGCCTGCCTCAAGGTCTTAAACCCTACGTCACCGTAACAGCCCCTAAGTAAGCACTGATACTAGCCAGTTTCTTGTTACTACTCAAAAAAGCCAGCCAGCAATGCACAGACTCCCCTGCAAAATCCGCAGGCAAATCCAGCTCATACTCCAATGCCACACGTGTCACTGCACCAACACTCATCACAAACAAGTCCAGCATATCGCAATAAGCGATGCACACCGCCAGATCTCCAGGCTTCGCATTCAGCGAACCTACTGTAGCACCCCATGTAAATTCCAATGCCTGTCCCGCAACTGCAGCCACTTCCGGTGTAGCCGGCAAACTCAGCTTACCACGGCTCAGCTTCGCATTCGGATAATCGATCACATAATTCGGTGCCGAACCCGTTACCGCATGATCCAGATTGTACTGCACTGCAGCATTAAAACCGGTCATTTCCGAATCAAAATCCTGAAATCCAAGCGCTACAAAATCGCTGATTCCACTTCCCAGCCACTTTGTGATCATACCAAATTTCAGCCTTTGGTTCAGCTGCAATTCACTTGGCGGCCTGTTAGATTTTGCCGGGCGCATAGAAAAGACATTCTTGCCTTTTACAACCCGGCCAACGTTGTTACCTGTCCTGCCCACCAAATGGTAGTACGGACCTCCTGTTAATTTTCCCATCGTTTCTTATTTTATGATGGTGAATTTTGCTTTACTCCTAATAGGAGATGCCTTATTAAAAAGGCAGAGAGAGACGCGTTAAATCCGTTACATCACCAATCCATTTGAAGCAGCGCTTCATACTTTTGATGCCTTCATCCAACCAGAGGTTCAGCTCCATCAGACTATCTTCCTTCATGCCAATTTCCAGTACCCAGCTCTTATTCCTTGGACTTTGAAACTGAAGGATAAAGTAAGGATCAGCGCATCCCTTCTTCAAGTCATCAAGGTATTCATTCACATGCCTGGCAAATTCCTTTGCCCGTTCAATGGTTGTGATCCGAAACAACATCGCCTTTTTCCTAAATACCAACGAAGCCTTATTATCCGGTTTCTTATAAATACTGATGTTAAAGGGTTGCTCCCTTCTTACTTTCTTGCTCATAGGGTTAATAAATATTTGATGATCAAAAGTAAGAAGGGAGCTTCACTACAATGAGCCAATATTATACCGAAACCCCGGATTATAACAATCCTTGTTCATCTGCAGATAATATTTACACAGGCCCACTCAAATCAAGATGCCGGAACAGCAATAGCACAGACTGATTTTCTGAACACATTACTTCAACTTCTTAGGCCGTTTGGCAGCGGGTAAAAAATTCTCTTCAGATATCACTTTCTTTCCAGTCTTTGCTTCTAATGCCTGTCTTGCATCTTTTGCTATTTTACCCCCTTTTTTACCGGCTATCGCATTTTCATTCAAACCTTCTGCCTGATCACTTTCTGCAATTTGCCTGGTCGACAGCTCAGCCAGTGCAGTAAACAGCAATTCCGCCTCAGTCATGTGGTCCCTCAGATTCTGACGTTCCAGACCTTTCACATCCTTGTGTGTCTTTACCGTCATCCCGGTCCATTCCTGATGAATAATATTGGTCAGCAAAGCAAATTCATCACCCCTTTGCACACCGTGCTCCTGCCAATAATCAGTCAATTTGTTCCGGGTTTCCTGACCCGACATACGCTGCTGAATCCATTTTTCGCTTCTTCCCGCTTTCTGCCAGTTTTCCCTCGCCCTATCCAGACTTTGCTCAGGATCAGATATCTCCTGCATCCGCTCATAGCCCACTTTAGCCAACCACATTTTAAAAGGCTCTGCTTTGGGTGAGGGTACTGACTGAATGATACGCAATAAGCTTTCTGTATCACTACAATCCGTAGCGTATTTTTTTCCATCTGAGGATTCTAACTTCAGTTGTCGACAAAGTGTCGATAACTCAACTCCAGACAATTTCTCTCGCTTTTTCATTCTGTACCAATAGTCTTTCGGATCATTACTCTCCGTCAAAACTTCAATTACATCAATCACAGAAAAATACCATTTCTGGTTAGCATCACTCCATTCCGAACGGATTCGTTTACTTTCAAACAGTTTGATATCCATATAAATCTAATATAGCAAGTTAATACCCAAGTTTAAACGCTACAGCTATCTAAAGCATCCAAGACCTTTTCAAAGTTCTCGTCTATTTTTAATTGCTGACGTTCCAAATCACTAAGCTTCGAACATACCTGAGGATTTTCTTTTAAGAATCTACGCATATTGAAAAAAGCTTCAATAATATTAATACTCATTTTAACCGCAGTATCGCTACGCAGTACAAAAGAAAGCATAGCGACGCCAAGATCGGTAAAAGCATAGGGCCTTGACGACGAATGCTTCAAGGAGGCGAACCGGTCACAATTTGTTACCAGTTCTTGTTTCTCTTCCTGAGTCAACTGAAACATAAAATCTACAGGAAACCGTTCTGTACTTCTCTTTACGGCTCGATTCAAAACTCTTATCTCTATATCATACCACTTTGCCAAATCCCTGTCAATCATTACCCGTTTCCCCCGAAACGTCATAATTTCTGTTTTAATCCCTTCTGCTTCAAATGCCAATTGTATCTCTCTCATACCTTAAAATTTATTTCTAGTAAACATCGCAAAAATCTCAGAAACAAACAAACTATTAATTAATAAAATATCAGAATTAATTAATTGTAATTAATTACAAATTAATAAATACTTTGCCAGTATTTTGGCTTCTCCCACAAATTCCTCTTCACAACAACAATATTTTAAGGGCCGGAGAGAGTTTTTCATTCAATGCAGCGGAGGTTGGCAACCTCCGCTGCATCCCACTACAACAACCCTTGATCTTTCAAGACTCTTCTGAGCTGCTTCAGTGAGGCAACGCTCATTTGTAAATAATCAGCAATATCCACATCCCTTACAGGACTCTTAGTCGCCGGAAGCAACCTATCAAAATACTTGTAGAACTTCAATACCCTTTCCTCCATCGTTTTGCTGAGCAGGCGGTTTTTCATTTCTTCCATGTGATCACTGTACTTAGAAGCCGTTTGCCAGGCCACATCCTTCATGCCTTCTAAATCTTTATAGATCTGCTGCATGTGAGTGTTGCTGATACTCCAGACCAGCGTATCCTTGCAGCCCACAATGGTATATTTAGAAACCTGCTGTCTCATAAAACAATCCATTGCCACGATGGTGTTCTCACCATAAATCCGCATCACATAACGATCAGCTTTACTGTTGTAACCATATACGATTACAAATCCACTGACTACATAATAGGCATTCTTCGGTACCTCTCCTTCGTACTCCAGCGTGCGTCCCACTTTACAAAAAGGGCCAGGCCCCATGTTCTCCCACAGATAAGGCTCCAGTGGCCCGGGCAATGGCATATCAGGATTTATACCGTGTAATACATTCATTAGTTTTCCAAAGGGTTTTCTGTTGTTTAGCATTAATTTATTATTATTTGTTATTTGATGATTTTTCCCGAGGCCTTGTCATTCAGAGCGAATGCGAAGAAACCCAGAAATGCCTAATCAGGCTGTTCATTTTATTCATTATATATATTTAATTGCTTTTTATGTTAAAAAATTTCACAACTAAATATTATCACTAAAAAAACCGCATTTCCTATGCGGTCTCTTTTTTGCGGTGGCCAGCCTGTGCTGACCTTGTCGTTACGTCATCCTGAACTTATTTACTACGTATCTTTCCGCTGCGCTACAGGTCAGAATCCCGGTCTTACTATCTTTTTATATTTTATTCAATTATCATTACCATTTATCAAAACTTTGACTTTACTTGGCTTAGCCCGGCAGTCGCTATGCTCTCAAATCGCGACTGATCCCGAACCAAACCCTGATGACGCCCTCACCAGTTTTCCCCTATTCTAAATCTTCCCTCCCATCTCCTTTATCTTCTTTTCTCTGTCCAGCAAATGCTTCGCCTGTATCTCACGTATGCGATCCAATAAATTATTCTCCTCCTTCAATTTCTCTCTTTCCTTTTTCAGAAACTCCAGTTCCGAGATTACCGATTCGTAAAGTTTCTTATAACTAAATCTCATAACCCAAATTTTAATAAAACAATTCTACTTTCGCTATCTCTTTCATTCAAACGACCTGACTCCAAACACCAATACTTCCTCCAAAGTCTTCACACCATCAGTAATCCTCATGTCTACATCATCCACACCATCAAACAAAGTCAAATAACCACGATCTGCCCTGTAAAGCGCCCACACATCTTCAAGCCTTATCTTTTCCAAATCCTCAAATACCTCTACACCAAATTCCTTTATAAACTCTTCTACACATATATCATCAGACCAGAGCCTTACTTCTCTCATATCATCATCAGTCTGGTCTTGTAGCAGATAGCACAGCGTAACTTTTCCAGGTTCATAAGAACAGATGCTAATCACATGCTTATTGGTAAATACCTTAAGTTCCCTATCCCTCATCAAGAAATCCAGTAAACTCAAGCTTGTCAATTTTTTGATTATTTCTATCATATTTTTTGTAATTCAGTGCTAGAAAAGGCGGGAGAGCCTGATCAACAATCCTGCTCCATTAAGTTTAAATTGTAACTCTCCCTTTCCTTTTCATAGATTCATTAAACCTTAGACAGTCGGGAGGTGCTTATAGAGTATTCCGTTCTTAAATAATTCTTTTCAATTATATTTTTTGACTACACTTTCCGCCGTTATACTTTCTCGATGCAGGTTTAAACTTTAATAAAAAAATCTTCCTGTTCCAACGCTATTGTTCGTTATAACCTCAAACGAAATAACCCGCTCCATGAATGTTTCTTCTTATCTAACGAAACTTGTCAATAGACTCATTAGATTTTTCCAAGCGCCCACCTTCATAAATTAAGACTACAACCATTGTACTTTACAACCTCTATGAAAATCAATTTATCACTTTCAATCATTACACTATTGTTATGCACTCTATTTATCGGTTCTTGTAAAAAAAATGAAAATGACGCTCCTGATCAGGTAACTAAAGAACTACCGAATGAAAACATCATTTTTAACTGGGGACAAGCTCATAACGGGCGATGGTTACCATATCTCTTAGGCAAAATCAAGCAGGAACATCCTCAAGCAAATGCCGAGGAAATATTCCTGCTTCTAGGGAGTTACCTGCAACCGATAAATGATGCAACTGCTTATTATTCCGAAAACATTTCTGTTGAGACTCTCCGAACTCTCGAAGACCAACAGCAATGGCTTCGTAGCTATTATTCCAAAAACTATGATCAAATCAACAACAGTCTGGCCCTTCGTAAAGACATGGACATATTATATGAAAAGTATAAACAAATCTCTACCCGGAAACTAAACCTCAATAATAAAACAGCGTTTGGGAAAATTCAGAGCATTCAGAATTCTAATAAAAGGATGACTGGGGATAATCTGGAAGAAGTAGTAATTAGGGGAGGATGTTATATCCCGCACGGGCTGAAGGTTTGGATTGATACTTATTATGGGCCACAGTACCTTGATTATATCAGGAATGGTCTTGACCCGATGTATACCCCTGTATCCCCAACGACTCAAAAGAGTAACAAGGGAGAAGTCTGTGAAAACTATTATAACGCATTTTCTAATGCAGTTTTTGATTTAGTCAGAGCGTTTGGTGGTTGTGATGAGACCGCGCAAACCGCACTAAATGCTATACTCAATTACACAAGCTGTATTCCTCAAGGAGGTGGGTCTTCACCTTCCGATCCATATGGACCAGGTAATGGAAATGGGGGAAGCACCGGAACAGAGGCAGCAAATATCTGGGCGGGCTATGATCTGAAAATTGACTCCGAAGCTAGGCCATGTCTAAGTTCAATTGCTTCAAACGTCAGTATAAGCGGAACCATTGTTTCAGCTTATGAAAGCATTTTTTCCGATATCACAGATCATAACACAGTAGCAGGAATGATAGTGAGACTCTCCAACTCTAATGACTGGAATGTTAAAATCAGGGAAGAGGTAATCGCGGATGAAACAGATGCAGAAACAGGAGCTATAACAAGGGTTAATGCCAGAACAAGAGCGGTGGGTGGAGTTGTGAGCGTTACTTTCAATAAGAATTATCTTAATCAGGCGACAGACCTGGCGGTTGCTCGAACAATGATACATGAGTTGATGCATGCCTATTTTGTTTATGGCATCAGCAAACCAACAGATCCTGCTTATGCGGAATTTGTTGAGGCAAATGATCTGCTTTTTAAAAAAGACGGCACTCCTTTTGATAATCAAAACAATGCGCAACATCAGCTTATTGCCGCTAAATACGTCGACAAACTGGGCGTAATGCTTGAGTACTACGCTATAAGCCGGGGAATCACCTCACCAAATCCTACATTGTCTTTGAAAGAATATTGCAAAGATCTAGCGTGGGGTGGACTCTCAGAGACAAAAGCCTACAGAAAATATGCACCAAATAAGTCAAGAATACAGGTTACCCTATTAAAAGAACAAAACAATGCCGCAGGTTCCACCAATAAAAAAGGATGTTAAAATGAGAATTATAATAGTAATACTGCTAATCGCCAGCAACTCAGGTTTTGCCCAAAGCAAACACTCGGATGATAGAACCTTGGTCCATCAATATGTTCTAAAAAACTTGAAAGCTGAAGGAAACAAATTGAATGTTTTCCCATCGACCAAGAAAAGATCTTTTGACGGCTTCGATTTCAAAGCAACAAGCAACCTAGATCAATCACCGGAAAAACCCTGGAATAAAAAAGAATGGATTGAATTCCTGAGCAATGTAGACACCGGAGCAGTTAAAGACTACCCTTTGAAGTGGGTGAAAAAACAATCCAATGGCGCTGTAAAAACGGCTACCCCGGGTTCCCAGACTTTAATTTTTGCTCCAGCACTTTTTTCTGCAGACAATAGTAAAGTGCTAATCATAGCGGCACTATATTCACCTAATAGATCTTCTGGGTCTAATATGGCATGGTATTTTGAAAGAACGGAGCATAAATGGCAATTAAAGGGCGTTCAAACGTATTTGTATCGGGACTAATTTTGTAGAATAGGGAACTATCAAAAGCATAGCGATGTCTATCGGCCAAGTACCAATACAGAAGGGCAATTATATGGTACGTAGCTAAGGCTGCTTACCAGACAAGCAACATGTAATTCATCTTTACAGAGTGTTTAAGTTACCAAAATACATCAACAGGGTAATCTGGAAAATGTTGGTCTCTCGAAATAATAGTTAAGTTTTCAGTAATAGCTTGCGAGATGATCATCCTGTCAAATGGATCCCTATGGTGAAGGGGTAAGTCAATTACTCCTGAAGTATGATCGAAGCTAAGTGGAAACCATAAGAATGTATGGGTATCCAACAAATACGCCATTACATATAATCCTTAAAATCTTCTAATGGTGCATCAAAATCATCTGAAAGTTTAATCTTACCTTTTAAACTACCAAATTTAGGTGTGGGTGCTTTTAGCTTTTTCTTTTTAGCTTTTTCAATCAGAAAGTCAATAAAGTCACTAGCTTCCGATTTAAGTTCGGGAGGTAATGTCTCTAATTTTGTGTATAGTGATAATGAAGTCATATACTTTGCTTTTGATCTGTTACAAATTTACAAAATTTCTTCTACAATAACCATGTCGGATTTTTTCCAGGCACCAAACTATTTCTTACCCCCTCTGTCACACCGTGACATCTCCCCCTGCAAGGTGGAGAGCACAAATCTCCTTCTTTGTATGGCTACCCATCTACACGCAGCGACCCGTCTTTATTTCAGTTTCACTCGTTTGGAATAACTGATGTAAAAACTGCAACACAAGATCTATTGCCGATGACATTTATTGACCATGATAAATTTGACAAGGAAGCTGTTACAGTTAAGATTACACCATTCGGGGAAAGATTTATTAAAGTAATAAATGATAAATTCGAGTAAGCACGATCTTATTCGTCTGTAATGAGGTAGGCCCAAGTACCCCCCTCCATACACAATAGCAATTCTATTGTTGGTAATGCAGAAAAATCAGGGAAATTTATTTTACAATCACAATAAAATTAGTACCTTCTAAAAACCAAACGAATCAACTATGAAATATCTTTACTTATTGACACTCGGCATCCTACTACTTGGAGCGTGTACTCAAAACTCAAAGACAACTGAGTCGGCGGGACAAAACAGCGCAAGTAAAAGTTCAAATGCAGCCCAACCCAACTCCCAGTATGTTATAGAGGCCAATACTATGATCTTTCATGATTCTTCAGTAGATGATCCCATTACATCCCGCAGATTTTTTAGATGCGACGATGTTTTTTCTTTAGGGGTTTATGCCAAACTTTATCCATCAACAGGCACAACGAGAAATTTTAGGGTAATAAGCATCATCTATGATGAAAAAAAAGTCTTAGATATCAATCTTGATGATCCTACCGATCCTCCAATGCCAACCGCAATTGAATCTTATCTTTTAGGTTATAATATTGAAAATGGGTATGGTAGTATTAGTCTCTCTGTCGTAAAACCATCAGATTTCGCAAAGACCGAGATCTATGTACAAGATATAAAAAGTTCTATTTCTGCACTAACAAATATGGCCTATGATTCCCGAAATGTAATGGCAGATCAGATTGTAAACAAAAAATATACAGAGCGAAACAATACTGTTATTCCTTATAGAAGAATGAATGTATTTAGCGATAATATCTATATTAAAAATCCCATGAACAATTCAAAAATGAAGGTGATAGATATTTATCGCCCTGCAGAAATAGAATACTCAATCCGAAATTCAGCACCTATCAGCTCGGTTAAATGGTTTCTAACAGCTATCCCGACAGATGCTGATGGTAAAAATGCAAATGGAAATTTGTATTATGTACCAAATCCGCGAATAGTCGAAAAATAGAAGGCTTTTATTCACTCTTAAGGTGCCGGACTATACAACCTTGTATGCAGATCGTGAAAAAAATCGTGTTCCATATATCCTATAGGTAGTTTGATACAAATTAATTAAGAAACAACCCGCACACATTTAACAGTGTAACCTTTAATTAAATAAGATATTTATTACAATAATTATAAATGAAACTGAGCATACCTCCAAATAGCGCCATCAAGATTTTGAGCGACAGACTTCGCGAACTTGATAATTATCCATTTAATCCAAAAGCCTGGGTAGATAGAACTGTTTTAGATTTACGGGAGATATTCCAGTATGGTACACAATGGTTGCAAGTCAGCTCGATAAGATTTGATACTTATATTACGGCAAACCAAAATAGGGTGCTAAATGAAGGTAAAGATACTGCCAAAAAGCTAGTGGCCTCATATATTCAATTTATAAAAGACTACGCTGAAATAGCAATTGTAAAGAAGGCGGCTTTCGAGAAAGGTTTTGAAGGAAAATATAATGATCTATTAAAAGATTGGAATGAACTCGTCCCTGGTTATAACGAATTAATAAAAAATTATGACTCTGCACTCACCTCACAGGAAGAACTTTTAAATGAGATTGAAGCACGGGATGCGGAGATTAATCGTTTGGAAACAGAAACTATTCAGTTAGACAGTGTTTCATTCAAAAAGTTATGGACTGCTTTTGTCAACCTTCCGACTGGCGAGTTAGTTACTGTTATTGGAATCCTACTTGCGATTTTGGGTGGTTCTTTTGGCATTGGGGTGCTCGTAGAAAACACCAGGTCTAATAACGAGTCTTTTGAATTAAAACGATCAAACGTTGTCCTGGGAATTGAGAAAGAGAAATTGAAATATAGCAATGACAGTCTAAAATCGATTGTGGTCCTAAAAACAGATAGCCTAAATAAAATAGCGGTACGCAAAGGTAGGGATTCCACGAAGAGAAAATAACACCCACTACCCCGTTAAAGCATCCAACTAATACAGCACATGCACTTTGCCTTAAATAATGATGAACTTGTAGAGGCCCAAACAGGGCTAAATGGTTCCTGTCGGGGTTGCGGGGAGCTTGTTATCGCAAAATGCGGGACGGTTAGGGTCCACCATTGGGCACACAAGAGCTTGGAAATGTGCGATAAGTGGTGGGAAACTGAAACGGAATGGCACCGCTCCTGGAAAAACAACTTTCCCCACCTCTGGCAGGAATGCTTCATGCCGGATATACAGACAGGTGAAAAACATATTGCAGATGTCCGAACTGATCATGGTCTGGTCATAGAGTTTCAGCATTCTCACTTAAAACCAGAAGAGCGTACGGCCAGGGAGAACTTTTATCAGAACATGGTTTGGGTGGTTAATGGTACACGCCTTGTCCATGACTACCCACGCTTTCTTAAGGGCCAGAACCATATTCTACCTACCAGCCAACTAGGAATTTCCCATATTTCCCATCCAGATAAATGCCTTCCTTCAGCATGGCTCAACAGTTCAGTCCCTGTTCTTTTTGATTTTCTGGGTACTGGGTCGGTGAATAATCATTTAGATTCCAGGAATCCGCTTTACTGCTTATTTCCTGTACGTTTTGCAAGAAGGGCAACACTCGCACGAATACCGCGCAGCGCCTTTATAAAAACTACTATAAATGGTGAATGGTCAGTACGGGTCGACGGCATTATGAAGGAATTACTTAAAGCCAAGGAGGAATGGGAAAACCAGGAAAACAACACTGAACGATTATGGCAGATGCACAAATTGCAAATGAGCAGATCGCGTTAGGGGCTTGATGATAACATATGAATAGTCCTCTACTACTCTCCATAGATAATTAGTATTATGCTCCAGCTATGCTCAATGCATTCATTTATCTTTTGATCCTGCGATTCGATAAGCCTGTTTTCTGGAATCACAACACCTAACTTTTCTAATTCTTCGGCTTCCTTTTTTGGTATAGTGACACCTGAGCTGGACCTATGATGTGCTGTTCCGTCTGTATTGATGGCATAGATTTCTCGTTTATGCTTATCAACAATATGGTAATGCCTTTTGACGGGGACGTTCTTATCCTCTGGATGAACCGTATAAAGATTATTTGTCTTCGCAAATTTGCGATACATCTGGTGCTCCATTAGCATTTCTGGATCGCCCGTCACAATTAGCTGAATAGAATATCGATTGAAATAAGTTGATTCTTTGATTCCTGCAAGTTCCTGGTTTCTGCAGACTAGGAATTGTTGTAGATTCTCCTGCTCGGTTTCTAGCAGAAATTGTACTAATGATTTCATATGGTTAATTTGATTATGCTGATAAGATAAGCAAAACTCACTGGAAATCTATTTCAGATATTAAGCCTAAAGCCAAATCTGATGAAAACTCTTTTACTTCAATCCGGTTTAGAACCGCGCAAAGATAATTCGGTTGGTTAACACGGGATAATTAAGTTTGGTTCAGCACCCCCTCTCCTGCGAGCAGTATCTCCCCCTGAAAGGTGGAGAGGAACCAATATCTCTCCTTAATAAGGAGAGAAGACCAAAGGTAAGAGAGGTGATCCGTAAATAGACGTTTACTATCGCCTATTTGCATAATTTATCAGCGAATAGTTCGTTCCTCATTCAGATGCCGTTCTAAACGTTGTGCATGTGCTATCAAGCTGACCAATATTTGAACATCTTTCTTGCCCATGCACAACGTTTCTACTTCCACTATCATCTATGCATAACTATGGAATATGCTTTAGCGTTATTGCAAGGGGGGAAACAAGTTAAAGAAGTTGCCATAATACTAGGGTATACGTCTCCAGAAAACTTTTCGCGGGCTTTTAAGAAGGTTTTCGTTAACCCACCAGTCAGCATTATGCTGCAAAAATAATGCAGTTAAAAAATCCGATTTCGGATAGGTGATAATTCATTGTTATTTGCCAATTCCGTTTTAATTTGCATCTACAGACACAGATAGACAACAGATCAAATAACCCGAAGGACCATTTAGTATAACATTAGACTCAGTAACCATATTTAGCTTTTTAACATTTTCCAATTATTGAATACATGTTTAAGTTTTGTTTATAGTCTTTTAATAGCAAGTAAGCTATTCATCTAAGGGCGTTCAGTCTTGAGTATCCGCCATGGATGGTTCTTTCACTTACTTTATATATTTTTCAAACACCGCAGTAAATAATGAGAAGTCATTTATTGATTCTAACAATATTATTTCTTGGCACGCTAAGTTGTCAAAATGGGGAAATGCCTCAATCTATTCCAGAGTTTTCGATCAAGTTGCCAGATACTACTAAGGTTTTCCATTCTAAGGATATTCCTTATGGAAAGACCATTGTTTTAATTCAGTTTGATCCAGCATGCCGGGAATGCCAGGAAGAAACGGAATATATCTTAGCAAACATGCAGAACTTTGCGCACACGAATATCTATATGGTGACGAGGCACTCTTATGATGAATTGATGGTTTTTTACAACCACCTGAAACTTGACACCTGTAGGAATATAATTGTTGGAATTGAGGATGCAGGTATCCTTGCGAGAAAATATAATACGAGGGGCACACCTCTCACACTCGTCTATAACAAGGATAAATACCTTATCGGCCAATTCGTAGGAAAACCGGAAATGAGCGATTTGAAGAAAATCATCAATTAAATCCACAAGTATGCGCAAGGAAACATTTATTGACATTATCGCCTATGCACTCGTATTATTATTTCTCTACACTGCGCTAAGCAAGCTGTTTACCTATTCATTCTACCTGCACGATCTACAGCGTTCACCGTGGTTAGGAAGTCTTGCGCTTCCCATATCAATCATTATACCTGGAGCCGAGATACTTAGTTCGGTACTGTTGCTCATGCCGGCAAAAAGGAAGATTGGGTTAATGTTCTCGCTCATTCTGATGACCATTTTTACGATTTATGTCGCGGTAGTACTTGGATTTTCAGAGGAGCTGCCATGCACATGCGGCGGCATAATACGTGAACTTTCGTGGCCACAACACCTAATATTTAATATATTCTTCACGGCTCTGGCCACAATAGGTTGGGTAATGTCCCGGCGAAGTGGTACACCCGAAAATTTCAGCACGGTAAGGCCCAGATAATTGGATAAAATCCTATCTCCTGATTAACTACTTCAAAACTATGTTAGATGAAATACAAAAATTGTATAGTAGCAATAATATCAATATTAGTAAGTTCTGCCGCAGCTTTTGCAACAACTAAAAATGTACGCGTTATAAATATATTTTACAAGACCACTGGCACTGGTTCATGTCTGCAAGGGACGGTATTATCTGTTTGCCCATTTATTAATATTCCAGATTGCTTTCGTGTAATTACACCAATTTCGGGTCCACCAATAATTGCACCGATTTATGCATCTAGGGTCTTTAGTCCTCGTACAAATCAATTTGAATGCGCTGACCCCTATAGCGATACCGAACCAGCACCCTGAATCACAGGAGCGACTAAAATAAAAATTATGTTGAAGCGTCTAAAAATCAGTATCGCTACTTACTTTGACACTATTCACTCACCAATCGTAATTTATAGATCCATTTAATATACAGAGACGAGTCGCACATGTTCTAGAGAATTGATTGCTTTTTTTATATTAATTGCGCGCAACAAGGGAGTATCCGAAAACCCTTTCCAAACAGAGTAGGAATATTTTAAATTTAAAATTGTTAACATTATGAAACTCAGAAATCTCATCGCTGCACTTATGCTGGTTGTAATTGCTACAGTAGGCGCGTTTGCCACAGCAAAGGCAACTAGGCTGGTTACAGTATTCTACAAAGTATCTCCAACAGCTCCATGCCTGCAAGGTACTGTTGACGTTGCGTGTCCATTTATCAATCTGCCTGATTGCTCTAAACTTGTAACACCACCATCAGGCCCTGCAGTTTCAGCGATCATCTACTCCGCTAGAGTACTTAATCCGGAAACTCAACTGCTGGAATGTATTGACCCTTACAGTATTACTGAACCATAATAAATGGCGAAAGTTTTGTAAGAACATTTTTTGCAAACGATAGACCGATCATGATCATGATCGGTCTATCGCTCATTTATAAGGGTACTTGAATTATCAGGATTTTCAAACGTTCCCCTCAATAATTTGATTTAATTCGAATCATCTTCTATGACTAAAGTTTTCATCGTCCTATGGGATGGCTTAAGATCAAGACCAATTTTTTTTAAAGATGCTCTTAAAGTTGCAAGTTCTGTCAGTTGCTTGCCAGGCATACTAATGTTTATATATCCTTGCAGATTTGTCTCATCGTATATAACATTTTTGTCGGGAAGGTATTTACCAATATAAACCTTTAGCTGCTCTACTGGGAAATTAAATAATATAGCTTTCCGAAGTTCCGGCCCCCAATTACTATCTTCATTTCCATTTTTTCCAATTATTTTTGCTACCTTTTTTTTATCCGTTACCACTAAGGCAAGGTAAGGTGTTTCCAAATCAATAATCTTCACTTTAAATCCGAAATATTTATGAAGATCTTCCTGCATCACCCTCATGATTCTGTCTGTGCTTGCTTCCTCTATTGGAACCTCAACAGAATAATTATAAAGCCCTTTACCATTACCCGAATAACTGAATGAAAACATGGAGGTATCACGAGTTTTTAACACGACTTTAGGGCTAATGTCATTAGCCAAATAGCTACCTGTTCCAAAGTATGCAAGCCGATAGAGCAAAAACAGGTTAGCTCTTGTAGTTTGATACCTGTTTTTGCTATATAATCGCAAAAACTGATCCACATCAGAGTAGCGTCCATTTCCCATTTCTAACTCCCACTTATATAAAACCGAGCGAAATAATTGCTTTGGATTTAGTCCACCGTTTCCATCCTCAAGAAGTGGATTATGGTAGTCAATAGTGAAGGTCTTGTTTCCTAAAGCGGCAAAGCTGACATCTTTAAATGCAAACGATGAACCAGAGATAAAATTAATCAAATTTTCTTCGGTTGCCTCAACATTAGTCGTAATGGCTTTGACAATACCTTGGGGATCTATCCACACCAGGTATGGCACAGTAGAATGAACAAACTTATGAAAATACAAAGAATCGTAAGCGGAAATTAAATCCAGATTGTTCTTTTCTTTAATTACTTTATATAACCCGCTGATACTTCGTTGCTTTTCCTCCATCCCGACTAAGATTATATCTACCTTGTCTTTAAATTTTTCGCTCAGACTGTACATTTTGGGCATGCTGGCTATACATGCTCCACACCCTGTACTCCAGAAATCGAGGATTACAAATCTACCTTTTAACCCGTTATTACTCAATTCACGTTTAACAGGTCCTTCAAACTTTGTAAATTCAAATGGCGGAACACTTTTGCCGATCTCCGGATAGTATTTGCTTTGGGCAACCGCAATAATTGGTATTATCAATTGGATCAATATTCCCGTCAACACTTTAAAAGGTCTTTTGAACATACCCATGACTACACCTTCTACTTTGCTTCTATTTGTAGCCATCATTTTGTTTTAAATTGCTATTGTTAACTATTTCATTTAGCGGTAGTGGCCAAAATGCCATTTCATGTTTCCACAACACTCCCTTGCTATTAGCGATCTTAGCCATGATCTCATCCATGTTTGGTTTTCGCTTGATATCAATCCACCTTATTGCCCATTCGCTGAAAAATTCTCTTCTTCTTTCGTTTGAAATGGAATCTACCAGTTCGCTTTGCCCTATCGATGGCCGAATAATTTTCAGCTGGTCAAGACCTGCCCTGTTACGTATCATATCAGTATCTGAAATTGCAAGGTCGATATTTGAAAGCTTTGCCCTGGCTTCGGCTCTGATTAAGTACATTTCAGAAAGGCGAAAGCAAATCGTATATTCATCTACTGTCGTCGAAGTCGCAGCGCGGTATTTCGCGGGATATACATACTCAGTGGCTGGCACAGTAGTTTGGTCTAAAAAGGTGCCTATCCAATTAAGACGCCTGGAATCTTTTGTTCCGAATGTCGCCAGTAAATCTTTCGATAATGTTGAACACCTGAAAGAGGAAGTTCCGCTTGGCTTGCGAGTTAGCGGAAAGTAGTTACCTTCATAGGAATTATAGAAAGTAGTACTAGCTGGCAGTTCTAGTTGCCATATGGCCTCCTTACTTGGCCGCTTAAAGACCGCTTTAATAGCTTCTATTGTGTACAAAGGGTTATTTATTACCAATGTTGCTTCCTTTTCCGCCATCTGCCAGTCGCCCTGCACTAGGTAAACTCTGGCCAAGAGTGCCGAGGCAGTTGCTTTATTCGGACGTATCCTCTCTGAGCTTTCATTAATGGAATTTGCGGCTACATATTTCTCAGATAGAAAAGATTTAGCTTCATTGAGGTCACCTGTGACTTTATTCAATACAGTTGCATATGGAGTCCTTTTTGCCCGCGAGTTTTCAACGTAATTGGTAGTTTCTACCCAGGGTACATCGCCGTAAAAACTTGCTAGATAGAAATGCCAAAAAGCCCTAATGAAGAGAGCTTCTCCCATTAATTGATTTTTAACAGCATCCGACATTCCATTTGATGTATTTAGGCCTTCAATTATACTGTTGGCATTAAAGATAAAATTGTAGCCATTTATCCAGAATGTATTAGTCGGTGCATCCTTCGCGTTAAGTGCATATTTATAGACTGTCAACGGCAATGCGCCTGTTAAACGATAGTCCAGTTCGTCGTTGTAAACACCTGAATAAAATGATATATAATAAGACAGGGCAATGTTAGACCTCATCATATTTCCATATAAACCGGTTATTGCTGAGATCGCTGTCTCATCACTTGTAAATACAGTTTTAGTTACCAATTCGCTGTCGGGCGGGTCCACTGTTACAAATTTTTCGCAACCGGTTAGGAAAAAAACAGATAATATGCTTAATGTTGAGATTAATTTTTTCATGGTTTGGATTTAATTAAGTAAAACATCTATAGGGTAAGCCGCACACCGAACGTTATTGTCTTTAGATTAGGAAGGACAATTCCATTGGAGGGGATCTCCGGATCAAAACCAACATAGTTTGAAACAGTAAATAGATTTTGTCCAAGAGCATAAATCGAGCAGGAAACTCTCGCTTTGTTGAAACGGAAATTGTAAGCTATAGATACGTTTTTAAGGCGTAGGTAAGAGGCATCGGTAACTTGTCCATCGCTTGACAAAAACTGACTGGTATTCTCAAAAATAGATGGATTTGCTTGAGTTAGTGGTGGACGAATGGCGCTGGCTGAGTTGTTCGAAAACTCGTTACCATATCCCAGATTCAAAAGGCCAGGTTGTCCTGTCATATAATATGCCAACCCATTTTGCTTTGTGAACTGGAACAATATGTCTGCCTCGAACTTACGGTATCTAAAATGATTGTTCAATCCACCGTAGAATTTCTGGCCGATAAAACGTAGTTTCTGATCCTGGGTAGATGTAATGGTACCGTCACCATTGTAATCCTGAAATTTATACATTCCAGTTGTTTCATCTTTACCCAAGTATGTATAAAGTGATGATAGAGAATTAATTGGCTGACCAACAATATATCTAGTCGCGTAACTTGAAGCTTCCAAGTTCTGATAGGAAACGAGTTTGTTCCTTGGCACTGTGAGATTTATTGCTGTTGACCACTCGAAGGTTTTCCCTTCGAAAGTGTTGGATAATACATCTATCTCGATTCCACTATTTTGAATAACGGCTGGTATATTTGCTTTTACCGTACCGAAACCGGTTACCGCTGAAATTCCGTAATCTACAAGTTGGTTCTTAGTCCTATTACGATACAAACTAGTATTTACCATAATTCTATTTTCGAATATACCGAGCTCGAGTGCTATTTCTCTTTTATCTACTCGTTCCCATCCATAATTTGGATTGGTAACCTGTTTAGGAATAAGCGGCGAAACACCCTGATAGGAAATTGCTGTTGTGGTGTACGTATCCAGATATTTATACTCTCCAATCTGATCATTTCCTGTAACTCCATAACTGAACCTGAGTTTCCCAAAGGACAGAAATGTAAGATTCTTCTTTATGGCATTTTCTTCAGAGAACACCCACGCAAGTCCAAGTGCACCGAAATTTCCAAATTTCCTACCCGGACCAAAACGACTGCTACCGTCACGACGGGCAGTAAGGTTTAGAACATACTTTTCTTGATAGGAATATCCAGCCCTGGCATATATTGCGTTGTATCTGTACGTTGTTGGGGTGCTAACCCTTCCGGTTACGCTGGATGCGGCTGCAAGCGTATTTAATAATTGATCGCTAGAATATCCCGTGCCGCTTATTGCTTCATTTTTTCTATCGGTTGACTGAAAAGTTGATCCAATTAGGATATCGAGTTTGCCATTAAAAATCGCCTTACTAAAGTTTAGTTGCGGCTCAACTACCCATGTAGTTATACCACTGTTAATTTCGCGTCGGGTTCGCCGAAACGCAATAGGGATTGTGGAGGTAGGATCAAAAGCCGTTGCCGGGGTCGCGTTAACTTGTGAGAAATCAATATAATTATAACTGAAACTGCTTTTGAATTCTAAATTCTTTAATATTTTGTATCCTGCAACAAGATTCCCGATAAGATTTTTTGAGTTTTCATCAACCTTTGTTAGGAATGCGGCTATGGGGTTTTCCCAGGTTGAATTTGCCCAGTTCAATGTGCCGTCAGGATTGTAGACATCAGGAGCATTCGGAGCGAGCGCAAGCCTGGTCTCGATTCCTGCTGCAGGTAGGTTATTTCCGTTCGCTATGAAAGATCCCCTGAATGAAAGGTTAAATTTCTCATCTGCAGTCCTATGATTTAGGGCGAAATTAAATGCGGCTTTCTTATTTTTAAAATTCCCTGGAAAAACTGTCCCTTCTTCACGATATGTCCCACCAATCCTAAAACCTAATTGTGGAGTTCCACCGGAGTAGCTAAGGTTAGATTCCGTGATTTGCGAACTTCCACCAATGAAATAGTCCTGCCAGTCGGTATACTTTGTGCTGTCCCAAATTCCATTTAAATCTATGTCATAGTCATGAACGGGCTGGTTATCATTTTTCAATGCTTGCCTTCTCATGTTCAAGTATTCTTCGGTGTTCATATACTGCAATCGTTGATCAGCCTTGGCAAGCCCTGTGTAGATGTTCAATGTGAGTCTCGGCTTACCTAGTTCTGCTTTTTTGGTGGTGATGAGAATAACACCGTTTGCACCGCGACTACCATAGATCGCCGTAGCATCTGCGTCTTTTAATATTGTAATGGACTCTATATCCGCAGAGTTGAGGTAATTGAAGGGACTCGCTGTTCCACCCGCTGTGAATGTATTTGCACTGCCTGCGTTAAATTCAGTTGAGGTAAACTGCACACCATCTACAATAAATAAGGGGTCGTTTCCATTGGCAAGGCTGTTTGTGCCACGAATCCTAGTATTCACTTTTCTTCCAGCAACGCCGGAAGTCTGGCGCACGAAAAGACCTGGTACTAATCCTTGAAGTGCATTAATAGGATCGCTAATTGGTTGACGCTGTAGCTGCTCTGCCGTGACAGTAATTACGTTGCCTGTATTTAGTTTTTTGGTTGTATTGTAATATCCTTTAATTTCAGTTTCCTTTAACTCACTAGTGAATTCGATCAATGTTAAGTTTATTTCTGATTGATTGTTGATCTTGATCTGCATGGCCTGAAATCCTACAAATGTATAGATCAAGATGCCATCGGATTCTCCATCAATTTCATAATTTCCGTTTTGGTCGGTAACTGTCCCGATATTGGTACCTACGATACTAACAGTTACACCAACAAGAGGCTGTCCCTGCTCATCCACCACGCGGCCTTTTATACGTATTGGTAATATCTTATTCGGGCCTGACGGCGATTTATCCTGATTTTTAGATATTACGATGGTTTTATCCTCTACAGTATAGACTAAACTTTGATCAGGCAATATTTCATCCAATACGGCAGTTACTTCCTTGTTTATGAAATTAACTGTTATTGGTTTTGTATTTTTCAGGTGCTCAGATTTCCAGACTACATCATAACCTGTTTGCAGGTTAATTTGAGTAAATATTTCTTTTAAGCTGGCTTGCTTCTGCTGCATAGTTATTTTCTGAGCCACGCTTGCGGCACTCACTTGCATCAAAGTAGCTATCAATATAACGGTGGTTAAGCGCATAACAAGCCATATTTTATGGACATACCCAATTGGTATCCCTGTTTCTTTGAGATTTATTCTGTACATTAGTGTTTAGTTTGGTGATGCGAAATGCCTTTAGTTTCGAAGCAGGGGCACTCGCAGTTCAATTGATAAACTTGTTTTTATTAATAATCCAAACAAAAGCCAGGTTCCGGTTACCGGGATTTGGCTTTGTTATTTTAAAGCGTCCATTCAAGGATCATTTCTGTAGAATTTTTTCATTTCTTAGTTGGTTAAGATTAGTTGATACTTATGTTAGTTACAGGAGTGGTTAGCTCCATCTTTGATGATTCTTATTTCCTGCCCTTACTCACTACAATCTTCCTTCCTTCAATTTTAAATTGAATACCTCCCGTCAGCTCCAACTTTTTCAGCACTTTAGAAACATTTTCAAATCGCGAAACACTTCCACCAAAGGTTTCCTTCGGATCTACCCCTTGATATTCAACATCCACATCATACCATCTTTCTATTTTACGCATAATGCTTTCTAAAGACTCATCATTAAACATGAACTTGCCGTTTTTCCAGGCAATGGCTTCATTTGGGTTTACTTCATCTACTGTTATAGTTTTATTGGCAGTTAAACTGGCCTGCTCGTTGGGTTTAAGCACTACGCCACTCTCTCCTCCCTGAGGAGAGACACCCTTATGGAGAGAGGAGTTGTTATTATTTGCAGTAGCGGGAAGACAAGAGACAAGTACTGAGCCTTCAAGCAGCGTCGTCTTTACGCTTCCCTCATCCTTATAGCTATTTATATTGAAGTGAGTGCCCAGCACCTCAACAGTTTGTTGATCTGTCTGTACTATAAAAGGAACTTTTTTATTCTTTGCCACTTCAAAATATGCCTCACCTTCTAACAAAATTTTGCGTGTTTTTCCAATAAATTGAGAAGAAAACGAAATTCTTGAGTCGGCGTTCAACCATACATGTGTACCGTCGGGTAAAATGAATTCGTAAGTCTGGCCTTTGGTAGTGCTGGCGACTAGATCCCTCGAAACTCGGGATGAAAAAACGCCCCCCTTGTCATCCAGAGCATCGCGAAGGATCTCACCGTCACTATACTTTAAGTCTTCCCCTATCACAACCCCACTCTTCGCATCGCTCAACTGAATGACTTTACCATTGGCCAGGGTAATCGTCGCACCGTTTTTACCCGGTGCTATGTCATTGACCGCAGCCTGTGCTGAACTTGTTTCAGTATCAGGATGACGTGGTGTGTTAGAGATGTTGTAAAACCATACGCCTAAAGTGATAGCCGTCACGGCCGCTGCAACCGCAGCGATCCTTGGCCACAAGCTAACTTGCTTACTATTTAAATATTCTTTTTCAAGAAGCATCCAGCTTTCGCGCTGGTCTTGCAATAATTCGTCTACCGGAACATTCCCTGATTTGTCTTTAAAGCGGGCATACCAGGTTTCCAACCTTGATTTTTCTTCCTCGGTTGCAGTTCCTGCTTCGAATTTCAGGATGATTTCCTCTGCCTGTTTAGTTGTCATAACCTAATTTGTAAAATACATTATCCCGCTTTATACATATTAGACAGGTCAAACCGGGGTATAGAGTATTGAAGATTAAAAAAAATTAATATAATATGAAGAATATCGCCGAACTGAGTTTTGTCCTCAATATCTTAAGCACATTTTGGATTTGTTTTCTTACCGTAAGCGGACTGGTATTCGTGATCTCTGCAATCTCGTTATGCGACAGGTGCTGAAATCTGCTCATCTCAAAAACTTTGCGCATTTGATCAGGAAGAGCCGCTACTTCTTTCTCTATAAGCGCGATCAGTTCTTTATGCCTTAGCAGTTCGTCCGTTTCATTATCCCCCTCCTCGCTGTACTTTGCAAAAGAACTCGCATACTCGTGCCTGATCTTATCCTTGGAAAAGACATTGATCACACGGTTACGAACTGAAGTATACAAATAGGCAGAGAGTCCGGAGGTAAAATAAAGAGATTCACGATTAGTCCAGATAAATGCAAAAAGCTCCTGCAATATATCTTTAACTTCCTCGCGATAAGGCAAGCGTTTATAAGCATGGCTATACAACACAGGATAATACCGCTTATGGATCTCTCCAAAAGCCATATGATCTCCATTCTTTAGCAATGCTACCAGTTCCTGATCAGAATATGCGCTGTAAGTCGCCATGAATTTTATGAATAAGCCCCGTTACTTTAAAGTTAAGCAATTTCTTTTGCAAGATTATATAAGTTCTTACTCATAAACCAACTACAACGAAAAATAAATTTTAGTTTTTTATTGCTAAAACGGATTAGAAAACAAACTACACGAGAAACTAGAATTCTTATATTTGCATCATAAAAGAATACGGTAATGGCAAAGGTTTTTGTTGTGGGCTTTCCGTTTGAGACGGATGAGGTTGCCTTAAAAGCACTTTTTGATCCTTTTGGAGAGATTGGCTGGGTGAATATAATTATAGACAAGGAAACAGGTAAAAGTTTGGGTTATGGATTTGTGATGTTCCCGGAAAAAGATGCAGCAGATAAAGCGATAGAAGCATTAGACGGATCAAATATAGGGGATAGGAAAATTAGTGTTAAAGCCGCTTTCAATAAACAAAAACCAGTTAAAAGAATGTCCTTACAGGAGACTGAAGTACCGGCTTTACAAAATCTACAAAAAGAAACCCAGACGGATTTACCGAGAAAAAAAAGACCAAGGATCAGATTGTAGCTTCGCTGTCCTTCTTACATGCCTTCGGTATGCATTCGTATCGACAAGAGCACATCACAACCCCTTCATAGGAGTTGCTCAAGGGTTGGAAGGGCTACGGCTTTTCAAACGGTTATGTAGGAATTGCATAGTGATTTCATTTTGAGTGTAGTTACACGAACACAGGCCGAAAGGACATCAAAGACAACGCGAAACCAGCATATCTTGAGCAAACTAAAATAACCGCTATTCGGGATATTTATACCCCGCCGTTTCTCTAAGACGGCAATACTATCCGATAATATTTCGTTTGAATGCACAGCCAAGCTCAATAATAGAATCTGTTTTAGCAATCCCGGGAATGTTGTCTATTTTTTCCGATAGCAGTTGTCTCATGTGTTCATGATTTTTGGCAACAATTTTTATATATAAGGTATAAACGCCGGTAATATAATAACACTCTGTTACCTCCGGAATGTTCTTTAAAGTTTCAATGATCTCGTTTGAATTATGATCCTTTTCAAGTGCTATGCCTGTAAAAGCTCCCCAGTCATAGCCTAGTTTCTTTTCATTTACAGTGGGTTTAATTCCTGTTAATATCCCGTTCTCCAACAACCTTGAAACCCGTTGATGGACCATGGTGTTCGATACACCTAAAGTCAGGGCAATAACTGAATACGCCATACGTCCGTCTTTCTCCAGTTGCTTTAAAATCTGTAAATCAAACTCATCTATAGGGTTCATTTTTTCTATTCTGCTATTGGTAATAAAAAGCAAAACCTGCTTCCTTCACCAATCTCGCTCTCCACCCAGATCTTCCCACCTTCCGCTTCAATAAAATCTTTTGAAATCGCCAGTCCCAGTCCCGATCCGGACTTGTTGTTGCCATCAGTCGGCACCTGGAAGTAGCGGTCAAACAACCGTTTCTGATATTGTTCATCTATACCTTTCCCGAAATCCCGCACAGAAAACTCGATGTCGCTCCCGCTCTCTATAATCTGGATAACTACTTTTGATTTTTGGGAACTGTAACGCATCGCATTGGACAGGAAATTGACCAGTACCCAGGCCGTTTTCTCGGTGTCTACATTTACCTTCGGCAAGTCATTTCTTGAAATCAGCTCCAGTTCTATAGTTTTCTGTTCTGCCTGGAACCTGACCGCGTCCATCGCATAAATGGCAATCTTACGCGGATCGGACTTCACGAAATTCAGTTGCAGGTTGCCGGTTTCTACCTGTGACAGATCCAGCAACTCACTGGTAATCTTCAGCAAACGGCCGCAATCCTCCTTAATGTGCTGGATCAGTTCTTTCTGTTCTTTATTCATATCACCTACACGCTCGTCATCCAACAGCTTTAGACTCATTTTGATAGAGGAGATCGGGGTTTTGAGTTCATGTGATACGGTAGCAATAAAATTAGTTTTGGCCTCATCCAGTTCTTTATATTCGGTTACGTTTTTAAGAATGTAGACTTCACCTGCTGTTCTTCTCGACTCTTTGATCACAGTGTCATGCTGGTCCTCAAAAACAGGTACCAGGATCTCACGGCGCTCCAGCTTAAAGTAAGATTCCTTACCGTCTGCATAAATCTTCATCGGTTTGGTATTACCTCCTGATTGCATCAGGGTATTGAGCAAGTCATTTTTTTTCATGAGTTCCAGCGCATCTGACCCAATTACATCTTTCTCGTTCAGATTCAGAAGCTGCCCCGCTACCTGATTCAAAAACAGCACCTCGTTTTTTTCGTTCAGCCCAATGATCGCATCCTGCATCTGTCCGATAATGGCCTCTATCCTCATCTTTTCAGACTGCAATTTGGCCAGGTTACTGTTCTCCCATTTATTGAGCTGGGCAGTCATGGCATTGAATTCTTCTGCCAGTTCGGAAAACTCGTCATTGCCCTTAAATTCCAGGTGCTGTTTGTAATTTTTCCTGCTGATGGCTTTGATCGCCTCAGAGAATTCTCTCAAAGGATTGGCCACGAAACCCGGGAAGTTCACACTAAAAGAGAACAGAATGATGAAACACAACGAGGCGGCAAACATCAGGTAAGTAGCTGCTTTCTCTACACTAGCCTGGGCAGCATCATTTTTCCTTACTATGGCCTGCATGTTGACTTCATCAATAATCCGGAGTTGCAGGTGCATTTTACGGACTGCCGCCCGCTGGGCTTCCAGCCCTAAGCCCGGTAGTGTCAATTCTCCAAAGGCTTTGGCAAGTGCGGCAACAGCCCTGGCTTCTCCCTTCTCCGTGATGTTTTTTTGTTCGAGCTGCAGCTGGGCTGCTAATTTATTTTTAACAGTCGGGACAAGCGGCAGTTCATTGTCATCCAGTATCGTCCGCATCTCCCGGGCATATTTCAGGCTTTCATAGTTGTCCTTCAGAATAACTTTCGAGCTGATGGAGATCTTATTCATGTAATACAGGGATATGCCCCCGAAGAAGATGACTACCACGAATAAGAATCCGAATCCGAGGCGAAGTTTAGTTTTTATCTTCATGATTATATTTTTATTAATTATCCAATTTCTACCATGCTGCAAATATCACTCAACTCAAAATCACCAGATCCGTTTCCGTTTCAGCTATGTTTTTTAAAAGTTTGTTAAAGATAGCGGTTCGCATGATCACCTGAAACAAATTCAAATGTGGCTTACCGATACAAATCGTCGTAATTTCTTTTTCAGCTGCAATCCTGGTTATCGTCTCTGTCACATCTTCACTCTTTACTTTAAGTACTTCCGCACCAAGTTCGGTTGCAAGTTTAAAGTTATTGATCAGGTGCCGCTGCAGATCCAGCTTGATCCGGTCTCCTCCCTCATGGCTGCGCTGCACATACAGTACGATCCAGGGCGACCGGTAATAAGAGGCCAGTCTTGCTGTTTTACGGATGATGATCTTTGCTGTTTCATGATTGGTGGAAATGCAGGCCAGGAATTTTTCGGGCCGCAGCTTGATCTGTTTGGGGACTTCCACATTGATCTTTCTTTCCAGATGGTGCGCCACTTCCTTCAATGCCAATTCCCTCAATTGCAATATCCTTTCCGGCTGGAAAAAATTATCCAGCGCACGCTTGATCTTGGTCTGGTCATAAATCTTTCCCGCCCTCAACCTATCTATCAGCTCATCAGCAGTTAAATCAATATTAACGATCTCGTCAGCTGTTTCCAGAATCTTGTCTGGTATCCTTTCAGTAATCGGTATACCGGTAATGGTCTCGATCTCCTCGTTCATGCTTTCCAGGTGCTGGATATTCACAGCGGAAATCACACTGATTCCTGCATCAAGAATATCTGCAACATCCTGCCATCTTTTGCCGTTCTTACTGCCTTCCACATTGGTATGGGCGAGTTCATCAACAATCACCACTTCAGGATGTTTATTGATGATCGCCTGAACATCCATTTCTTCCAGTTCTTTTCCCTTGTAAAACAACCGCCGCCTGGGAATCAACGGAATACCATCTAGAAGCGCATGTGTCTCTGTCCGGTTATGGGTTTCAATATAGCCGATCTGTATGTCAATGCCATTTTTCAACAGCGCATGGGCTTCCTGCAGCATGCGGTAGGTCTTGCCTACGCCTGCACTCATGCCTATATACACCTTAAATTTTCCACGTCTGGATTTTTTGACCAGGTCAAGGAATTTCCTTACAGATCCTGCTTTATCTTCTTCTTCCATGTATTAATTTACCATTTAATAATGATATAGTGGTTACTCGTTAAATACCATAATCCACCGATAATCAACCCGATACCAAAACAAAGTATCAGCTTGCCCAAAGGGTGGTTAATAAAATCCCGGAATGTCCATTTTTTCATAGCATATACATTATTTTAACAATTACGGAACTCCTGTTTTTAAAGGAGTTCCGTAAGTCTGAATTACAATGAGCTAAGTTTAAAACGAGACTGCAATGCTTGCGGTAATTGCACCATTGTTGTCCACAGCGTTTAAATTGCGTGTAAATATTTTGTCTTTACTGCTATACATTTTTCCCTCCAGTCTGATCACCGCATTACTAACCGGTGCATAATCCAGATTCAGTGAATAACCCGTAGTCTTAAAGCCATTAGGTGTTCCTGTGGCAATAAAAACACCATTTTTATCCTGGTAATATTCGGCTCTTCCAGCAATCGCCCAGTTGCTGTTGATCTTGTATTGGGCAATGGCAACAGGCGAAAGCACTTCATTTTTATCGCTGCTTCCTTTTGTTTTCTGCTGCGTTCCATAGTCAAAACCAAGGGTTAATCCAAACTGATCGGTTACCTGGAATACCCCATAAACATTATGATAGAACCGTGTTACCCGTATAGAGTCGGCACCTTCCGTTCCCAGGTAGTTGCTATAGTTGACCGTAATTTTATCTGTTGGTTTCCATGTCAACTGTACACCACCGGCAGGTTGGCTGTTCCCATTCTGACGGGCAATTCTTTGCCACCCGTTCAAATAAAGGGCTGCGGCGGTAAATTTTCCATCTGCTGTACCGTAGGTGATTTTTGCCCCCGATTCATAGTAAGGGGTATTCTCTGATGAGATGTTTCTGGTTAATACCCAGCAATCTTTGGAAATAGCACTTTCAAAGCCGATATGTGAGGAGAATATCCCTGCATCCAGCCACAAATTTGCCGTTTTGGAAAGTTTCACCCCTGCATTTGCTTCATAGATGTTTTTTAATACTCCAGGTTCTGCTGCTAAATTTGCATTGGTATAACTTCCCGCCATTACCGCTACATTTGCCCTAATGGTTCCGTTGTCGTAATTCCCCTTAATGAAACCCAGGTTTAAATTCATTTCGTTATGGCGGTTGTGAGAATAGATAAATCCAGGCCTGTTGTTATCTGTTGGTTTATTCAAATCGTAACCGAAATAAGTTTCCAGGTATCCACTTACTTTGATCTTTTGTTCTTGTTCCTGTCCGTAGGCAATAGATCCTGTTGTTAATGCTGCAGCTAATACTAATAGTTTTTTCATGTTATTTTTTATCGTTATTTCTTTAATTCGTCCAAAGCAAGGTTGAGTTTCAATACATTTACTGAGGTCGGGCCAAACATACCTAACAAAGGTCCCTGTGTATTTTTAACCACCAGCTCTGCTACCGTTCTTTCTTCTAATTGACGCACAGCTGCAATTCTTTTAATCTGGATAATGGCACCTTGCTCAGAAATATTAGGATCTAACCCGCTACCTGAAGCAGTAACCATATCTGCCGGGATATCTGCTTTTTTAATGGTCGGATTGTATTTTAGTAAGGTGTCGATCCTATCAGATACCTGTTGCAGGTAATCCGGATTAGACGGGCCTTTATTTGAACCCCCAGATCCTGCCGCATTGTAACCAACAGCAGATGGCCTGCCCCAGAAATATTCCGGTTTGGTAAAGGACTGGCCAAGCAGGGCATAACCCACTACTTTTCCGTTTTTGGTGAGCTTTTCACCACCACCCTTGCCTTTAGAAAACCCTCCGGCAAAAGCAACAACAAGCGGATAGACAACGCAGAGCAGTACCATTAAAACTGCAGTTAAGCGTATGGATTGTAAGATGTACTTTTTCATAATTTCTATATTTTTAAATGGCTTACACAAATAAGCCTACCAGTAAATCGATGAGTTTGATTCCAATGAAAGGTGCAATTACACCACCCACACCGTAGATTAAAAGGTTCCTGCGGAGCAATGCGCTGGCACCGATTGGTTTATATTCCACGCCTTTTAAAGCCAGCGGGATCAGGATTGGGATGATGATCGCATTGAAGATCACAGCCGATAGAATGGCGCTTTCAGGGCTATGTAATCCCATGATGTTCAAGCTTTGCAATGCCGGAATCGATGCAATGAACAAAGCCGGCACGATAGCAAAATATTTAGCAACATCATTGGCAATCGAGAAGGTAGTCAGCGTACCCCTGGTGATCAAAAGCTGCTTACCGATCTCAACAATTTCGATCAGTTTGGTCGGATCGTTATCCAGATCCACCATATTTCCAGCTTCTTTAGCTGCCTGCGTACCACTGTTCATGGCTACACCCACGTCTGCCTGGGCAAGGGCCGGAGCATCGTTGGTACCGTCACCCATCATGGCAACCAGTTTGCCCAATGCCTGTTCTTCTTTGATGTAGTTCATTTTATCTTCTGGCTTGGCCTCCGCAATAAAATCGTCCACACCAGCCTTTTCAGCAATGAATTTTGCAGTCAGCGGGTTATCACCGGTTACCATCACGGTTTTCACACCCATTTTTCTAAGACGCTCAAAACGTTCGCTGATACCAGGTTTAATGATGTCCTGCAATTCAATCACACCCATTGTTTTTTCATTGACCGCAACCACAAGTGGTGTCCCTCCATTGCTGGAGATTTTCTTAACCTGATCTTCTGTCTCCATAGGAAATGGATTTCCGGCCATCAATACCATATTGCGGATCGAATCAAATGCGCCTTTACGGGTTCTTTTGCCATCTGCCGTATCCAGACCACTTGAACGTGTTTCTGCTGTAAATTTGATAAACGTAGATCCTGCCGGTGCTGAGGTGACTTTAAAGTCCTGCGCTGCGGCTAATTCCAGAATAGATTTTCCTTCCGGAGTTTCATCAGCAAGTGAGCTCATCACGCAGGCTTCGATAAAGGCTTTCATTTCAATACCAGGGGCAGGATAGAAACTGGTAGCCTTACGGTTACCGATGGTGATCGTTCCCGTTTTATCCAAAAGCAGCACATCGATATCGCCTGCTGTTTCAACCGCCTTACCCGATTTGGTGATCACATTAGCCCTTAATGCCCTGTCCATACCCGCAATACCGATCGCCGATAACAGCCCCCCGATAGTGGTAGGGATCAAACATACAAATAGTGAAATCAGCGCAGCAATCGTGATTGGGGTATTTGCATAATCTGCAAATGGTTTTAAAGTCACGCACACGATGATAAATACCAGTGTAAAACTGGCCAATAGGATCGTTAACGCAATCTCATTGGGTGTTTTCTGGCGGGATGCCCCTTCAACTAAAGCAATCATTTTATCCAGGAAACTTTCACCAGGCTGGGTATTTACCTGCACTTTAATCTGGTCTGAAAGCACTTTGGTACCACCGGTCACCGATGATTTATCACCTCCTGACTCACGGATCACTGGAGCTGATTCGCCTGTGATGGCAGATTCATCAATGGTTGCGATGCCTTCAATGATCTCTCCGTCTGTTGGGATGGTATCACCGGCTTCGCACATAAATACATCACCTTTTTTAAGTAATGAAGAAGACCGGATTTCAGTTTTTCCATTAGCCAAAACTACCTTGGCCGGTGTTTCCTCTCTTGTTTTTCTTAAGGAATCCGCTTGTGCTTTCCCTCTTGCCTCGGCAATCGCCTCCGCGAAATTAGCAAACAATACAGTCAGCAAAAGGATAAGGAAAATAATAAAATTGTATGCAGGAGAGCCTTGACCGGCATTACTCATAGAGTAAACCGTTACATAAGCCATAATCAGGGTTCCGATCTCTACGGTAAACATGACCGGATTTTTGATCATCACCCTTGGATCAAGCTTGATGAAGGACTGTTTTAGTGCGGTTTGCACCAAAGCAGGTTCAAATAATTTATTTGATGAGGTTTTCATAATCTCGTAATCTATTTAAGCATGGTAAAGTATTCTGCCAGTGGACCCAAAGCCAGGGCAGGGAAATAAGAAAGTGCATTCAGCACGACGATTACTGCAAAGGTCATCAGTGCGAAAGTCATGGTATCTGTTTTAAGTGTTCCTGCAGATTCAGGAATGTATTTTTTAGCTCCCAGCAAACCTGCTATGGCAATAGGCCCGATAATTGGAAGGAAACGTCCAAGCAGCAAAACAAAACCGGTAGCCACATTCCAAAATATGTTGTTGTCTCCCAGACCTTCAAAACCTGATCCGTTGTTGGCATTGGATGAAGTCATCTCGTAGAGCATCTCTGAAAAACCATGGAAGCCCGGGTTATTTAACCAATTCTTTGGCTGTACCGCCCATGCAGCCTCACCATGCGAAGTAAATACATAACTTGCGATAGCTGTTCCGGCTAGGATCAGAAAAGGGCTTAAAAGTGTGATTAGCGCAGCGATCTTCACCTCACGCGCCTCAACTTTATGACCCAGAAACTCTGGCGTTCTTCCCACCATCAGCCCCGATATAAATACGGCTATGATCAGGTAAATGAAATAGTTCAGTACGCCGACACCACAACCGCCGTAAAAAGAGTTGATCATCATGCCCAGCAGCTGCCATAATCCGGTAAGCGGCATAGTACTATCGTGCATACTGTTTACTGAACCAGTCGAAATGATAGTCGTAACTGTACTCCAGTAACCAGATATGGCCGGTCCAAAACGCACCTCTTTACCCTCCATGGCTCCTGTAGCTTGCGAAATGCCCATTTTCGCAATTGCCGGGCTTCCGCCAAGTTCAGAACTTACGGTAGGGATCAGCAGGAGCAGCATACCAATGGTCATGACACCAAAAATTACCCAGGCCAGTTTCCTGCGTCTGATGAAAATACCAAATGCGATGACCATGGCAATAGGAATAATTACCTGTGCAACTAGCTCAACGGTATTGGTGATGTAATTCGGATTTTCCAATGGGTGTGAGGAGTTTACTCCAAACCAACCTCCGCCATTTGTACCCAGGTGTTTTATCGCAACAAAACCGGCTGCCGGACCTCTGGATACATTCACTGTATCTCCCTGAACCGATATAAATTGATCTTTACCCTCATAGCTGCTTGGCGTACCGTTAAAAGCAAGAATGATTGCCATAACCAATGATAAAGGAAGTAACAGGCGGGTGATCGATTTTACGAAAAATTCCCAGAAGTTGCCCAGTTTAACACTAGTCTTGTCCCGGAATGCCTTAAAGAACACCACAGCAGCGGCAATACCCGTGGCAGCACTTACAAACTGCAGGAACATCAATACAAAATGTTGAGTGAAATAAGTCACACCAGATTCTCCTGAGTAATGCTGCAGGTTGCAGTTCACTACGAAACTAATAATGGTGTTAAAGGATAAATCAGGTGTCATACCCGGGTTGCCGTCGGGATTTAGCGGCAATTTATCCTGGTACATCAGCACAAAAAAGCCATAAACTAACCATACAAGATTGATGGTGAGCAGTGCTTTCATGTGCTGCTTCCAGTTCATCTCTTCTTTAGGGTTAATGCCCGAGAGTTTGTAGATCCCGGATTCAATAGGTTTTAAAAAGTCTGTCCAGACTTTTTCTCCGGCAAATACCTTAGCCAGGTACCTGCCCAGCGGAATAGCGATCACCAGCGTGAGTCCGTAGGTGGCTATGATTCCAAGTAATTCAGTGTTCATGAGTGTTTAATTAAAATTTTTCGGGTTTGATCAGCACGTAGATCATGTAAATGAAGACGGCGATGGCGATAACAAATAATGCAGTCATAATTTTTAGATTTTTTCGAACCAGTCGATGGATTTGTAACACACCCAGCTTAAGATCAGCAGGGCCAGAAATAGTAGGATTATTAGCATAATATTTTATTTTTGAATACCCTATGCCAATCCGAATGCCATTTATTTAAACCACTTCATAACCATTTGAAAATCAAATAATTGATTCGTTAAAAAATAAAAATAACCGATTTTAAACCAAAAATACCCTTCCAAAATGGAAGGGTATTTATCATATCGGAGGTATTCAAAATAAAATCAAATCGCTAGGCTGCATTGCATAACCGGCGTTCTATTGGTGTTGTGATTCATAAATCTGCAGATCCAGTGTGGGATTGTTTGCAAGATGCGGAAATATAGAATTCAGCAGGTCGACGTAAATGGTAATCCCATCACTGATCTCTGCCAGGTAAATGTATTCATTGGCAGTATGGGAGCGCGCTGAGTCACCCGGGCCCATTTTTACCGAAGGCATATCTAACCACCCCTGGTCTGAACTGGTAGGCGACATGTAGGTCTTTCTGCCAATGGCCAAACCAGCCTTTACAATAGGGTGCATAATGTCAATTGAAGAAGGGGTCATTACATTCGGACGCAAAGTCGTGTCGCAGAAAGTATGATTTTTAATGGTATTGAGGATTTCTTTCGCAGTATAGCTGTGATCAAACCTAATGTCAACGGTAAAGCTGCATTCCCCGGGTATGATGTTGTGCTGTAACCCCGCATTGATCTGGGTAACGGTCATTTTCACCGGATCCGGAAGATCGGCCTCCATCGGGAAAGTATAACTTGAAAACCAATGAATATCCCTGATTGCTTTATAGATCGCGTTATCCCCTTCTTCTCTTGCCGCATGACCGGATCGGCCGGTCGATACACAATCCAGAACCATAGATCCTTTTTCTGCGATTGCCATCTGCATACCTGTCGGTTCCCCAACTATTGCAAAATTGATTGGCATAAGATCATCTAAGATGCATTTGATGCCCTTCTGTCCGGAGTTCTCTTCTTCGGCTGTCGCGGCAAGGCAAAGGTTAAAAGGAAGGTCAGCTCTTTCATAAAAATAGAGGAAAGCAGAAATGAGTGAGACTAGCGGACCTCCGGCATCATTGCTGCCCAGACCATAAAGCTTACCGTCTCTGATGAGTGGTGTAAAGGGATCGTTCGTATATTGAGAATTTGGTTTTACGGTATCCAGATGTGAATTGAGCAGGATAACGGGCTTCGATAGATCGAAATATTTATTATAGCACCATAAGTTGTTGAATTTGCGTATGGTAGTTACACCGCGTTCATTTAAAAAGGTTTCGACATGGTCAGCAGCGAAGCTTTCTTCTCCGCTAAAAGATGGGGTTTTGATTAACTTTTCAAGCAGGGCTACTGCCTGTTCATATAATTTTTTCATACACAAAATGTTTTAGGATTAATGATTGATAACTGCATCATGCGCATATCTTGAGAGAGATCCTGTCCAGGCAATATGCTATGGCTAGCTGATACTAACGGATCAAAAAGCATGGCGGTACACAGGCAGTTGCAGTTGTTTTTGCGTTCCAGGATATCATAGTTTGGGCAGCTTTTACAGCCCTCCCAAAACTGCTCGTCGTGGGTGATCTCCGAAAAAGCCACCGGTTGAAAGCCCAACTGGGAATTCATTTTCATAACTGCTGTTCCCGATGTAATGCTGAAGATTTTAGCCGAAGGGTACATCCTGCGGGAGATTTTGAAGATCCTGTCCTTAATAGATTTGGCCACACCGGAATGCCTGTATTCAGGGGCAACGATCAAGCCTGAATTGGAAACGAATTTTCCTTGCTCCCAGGCTTCAAAGTAAGAAAACCCCACCCATTTCCCATTGCTGGTCAATGCAATAACGGCTTTTCCATCCCGCATTTTCTGAGCAACAGATTCAGGTGTCCGTTTGGCAATGCCAGTTCCTCTTGCAATTGCTGAGGCCTCTGTTTCCCTGATGATTTCACCAGCGTATCTGATATCATTTATGGTAGCAATACGCACAAATATCATTTGATTGTTCATTTTTGATTTCTTGATTGAAACACGTGTTCCAAAAGCGGTGCCTCTTTTCCCTTGAGAACAAAAAACATACTTCAACATTCAAAAAACGCACAATAATTATTTTGAAAGGGAAAAATGATAAAACAATACCCTTTCAAAATGGCAGGGTAATTTTCGTTTCGAAGGTCTGGGCAATCTGCTTGTGCTTATCTGTACTGAAATTATTTCCATATAGACCAATTACAGAAGAAAATAGATTTAAGTTCTTATTGCTAAAAAGGAATTAGAGGTGCAATATCCGAAGAACATCATCATGGTAGAACATATCCGTACCAGGTTTGTTGTTAATCATCAACCCTACTATGGATCATTATCTCCCCGTCTTATTAATTTCGGGTCTGGCCAGCTTAGGCATGGCCTTTATGCCGGCTATATCCAAGCGTACGGGCGTATCGTACTCTTTAATCTACCTCGTAGCCGGCGTCGTGATTTATCTATTGCTTGGAGACCGGTTGCCTTCTCCTTTACCCGCTTCAAACATTGAGCTTACTACCCACCTGACAGAAATAATTGTCATCATCTCACTAATGGGAACCGGTATCAAGATTGACAGGCGCTTTTCATTCAGCAACTGGTCTTCTCCACTCAGACTGATCGGAATCGCTATGCTCTTGTGTATCACAACCTGCGTGTTGCTGGGAATGTCTATGCTAAACCTGACGCTACCCGCTGCTTTATTGCTAGGAGCGGTTCTGGTACCTACTGATCCGGTCTTAGCATCTGACGTGCAGGTAGGTCCCCCAAACGAAAAGTACAAGTCCGAAGCCAGGTTCGCGCTGACTTCGGAAGCCGGACTGAACGACGGGTTCGCTTTCCCTTTTATCTGGCTCGCTATTTTGGCAGCAACAACTGGACTGCAATCCGCATCTGTGCTCGACTGGCTGAGTTATCACCTCTTTTACAAAATTGCTGCCGGACTCCTCCTTGGATGGCTATCAGGAAAATTAACAGCCTTTCTGGTCTTCAACATTTCAGAAAAATACAGGTTACTTAAACCCACCGACGGCTTCCTGGCCATTTCACTGATGCTTTTCACTTATGGGCTAACTGAGTTGTTTCACGGTTACGGGTTCATCGCGGTATTCGTTGCCGCCCTAACCCTACGCCATGCAGAAAAAACACATAAATACCATAAGGAACTTCATGCTTTCACAGACCAGATCGAACGCGCACTATTGGGTATCCTACTGATATTCTTCGGGGGAACGCTGGTCTCCGGCATTTTATCGCCACTCACTTTAAAGATGGCGGCGTTTTCCTTTGGCTTCTTAATACTCATCAGACCTATATCTGCTTATCTGTCCTTATACGGCACGTCGGTTCACTGGAAGGAAAAACTTGCCATCAGCTTTTTTGGAATTCGGGGTATCGGCTCTGTCTATTATCTGGCATTTGCTCTGGGACATGCCTCCTTTGGAAATGAAGGCGAACTTTGGGCAATTGTCGCTTTCACCTTGTTGTTATCCATCATTATGCATGGACTGACGGCAAACCTGATTATGAAATATCTGAAAGTTCAAATGCCCAAAGAGCCTGTTCCCGAATAATTGATCTTTTATCCATTCTACAACGGTAAAATAAAAGCCCTTGGGACAGGCAGTAAAAAACTGGATAGACAAAAAAAACACCTGCTTCTGGCAGGTGTTTTATCAATTATAATTGAAATCTAATTAGCTGATCTTAACATTAATTGCATTCAAGCCTTTTTTACCTTGCTCGATGTCATAGCTTACTGAATCATTCTCACGAATGTTGTCCATTAAACCAGAAGAATGAACAAAGATTTCGCTATCACCATTCGCTGGTACGATAAATCCAAAACCTTTTGTTTCATTGAAAAATTTTACTGTTCCTTGTTGCATTGTATTTTATTTAAATTATATCCAAAGATAAACAAATCTTTGAGATATAAAATTTTATTTTAAAATAATAAAAAATTTAGAATTATATTTTAACCAATAAAAGATAAACAAAATATTTTTTTGATTTGGATTGCAAACTTTTCAGTCTTCGAGATTCCGGCACTTAAACAACTTCAAACCCGGCTGTTATCCGGCAGCCAGTTCTTTATTGCCTTTTTGATCTGACCCGAAGACAATTGTTCCTTCAAAGTTCTTTCCACCAGCCCCGGCAATTCTTCGTCCGAAGCAAAACGAAGGGCGGCAATTTGCCCGAAACTCAAACGTTCCTCCAGCGGCTCTAACCTCTGGCCTGTTAGTGTATAATATCGAAAGCGCATTTCCAGAACTACAATCCGATTCTGAAGTGTAAGCGCATAATGCTGTCTAACCATAAAAGACAACCAGCCCATTATTAAAAAGCTAATCGAGAGAAAGATCCACAATAGTGAATTGGCTTCATCAACAATTGCCTGCCTCACTGTAATGGCAATTAAAACTCCAATAATTGGATAAAACACAAAATGGTGAGGTGCATAATAACGGATGTGATTTTTATAGTTTTGCATCATCAAAAATTAATTTCAAATAAATATACTAATATATGCCCGGTAAATGTGAAGATAAGCTCGCTGGAACGTGTGTTGTAGAAGCCTTCTTATTTGTTA
Organism: Pedobacter frigoris; assembly: GCF_032678645.1. GTDB lineage: Bacteria > Bacteroidota > Bacteroidia > Sphingobacteriales > Sphingobacteriaceae > Pedobacter > Pedobacter frigoris_A. The sequence goes on along the minus strand of NZ_JAVTSP010000002.1, from coordinate 924,748 downwards.
CGGGTTTGCAGCGGATTTGCTACGGGTTTGGAGCGGGTTTGGTACGGCTAAAACCCGCTCCAAACCCGTTTAGCATCCGTATGAAATCTGCTAAAAATCTAACCCGGCTACGAACTCTTCAAAATGCCATTTTTTGTTACCCTAAAAAATTTGCTTCTCAGAAAAGGCATAGCACCTTTTCGCTTTTCCAGCGAAATTGTGCAGCCTTTGAAGAGAATGTAAATTTTCACCGTCTTTGAAGAGAACGTAAATTTTTTCCGTCTTTGAAGAGAACGTAAATTTTTTCCGTCTTTGAAGAGAATGTAAATTTCCCTACTTTTGCATCGCATTAAACGCCATTTGCACCGGTATCAATGAATTATGAATAATTTCCAGACTTTACTTTACTATTGCTATAGTCCTATAGCTGATGCAGAACAATTTGCTGCTGATCACCTTACTTTTTGTAAATCTTTAAATCTTGTAGGCCGTATTATTGTCGCCGACGAGGGCTTAAACGGAACGGTATCGGGCACTCAGGAATCTTGCGAGGCCTATATGGCCGCTATTCACGCCGACGAAAGGTTTGCTAAAACTGACTTTAAAATCGACAACGTAGCTGAGCCTTCGTTTATCAAAATGCACTGCCGCTACAAGTCGGAAATTGTGCATTCAGGACTAAGAGACCCCAATATCATCAATCCAAATAAGCAAACAGGCAAGCACCTGGAACCTGCAGAATTCCAGAAAATGATTGATCAGGAAGATGTAGTGATACTGGATGTACGCTCCAACTATGAACACAACCTCGGTAAGTTTAAAAATGCAGTAACGCTGGATATCGAGAACTTCAGGGATTTTCCTGAGAAGATCAATGAACTGGCAAAATATAAAGACAAAAAAGTACTGACCTACTGCACAGGCGGGATCAAGTGCGAAAAAGCTTCAGCACTGTTATTACATCATGGATTTAATGATGTGTACCAGCTTCACGGAGGGATCATCAAATATGGTAAGGAAGCAGGCGGAGAGGATTTCGAAGGAAAATGCTATGTATTTGACAACAGGATTGCAGTTGATGTAAACGCTGTGAATCCAAAAGTCATATCTACCTGCTACAACTGCGGAAAGGTAACGCCTAAGATGATCAACTGTGCTAATCCTGAATGCAATGAACATGTGACGCAGTGTGATGAATGCGGTGATGAATTACAGGGATGTTGTTCAGTAGCTTGTACAACCAATCCGCGCAAGCGTACATATGATGGCACGGGTTATTATGTGAAAGTTCCCCAGCCTGTCAACGCAGCAAAGAAATAGTTGCTTTTAATACCTATCTTAGCTATTAATGCACAACAGGTACATCAAATACTTTCTGCTCGCGGTATTTTGTTTCATTTCAGTGACCACACTGGCCGATGAGATCAAGAGCATTGGTGTACCTTATATCCAGAATTATCCCAAATCAGTATACCTTTCCGGCAACCAGAACTGGTCTATCACAAAGGATAAAAACGGGATCATGTATTTTGGCAATGCACAGGGACTCCTCACCTACGATGGCAGGTACTGGCAGCAGTATCAAATGCCCAACCAACAAATCGTCAGAGCTGTAGCTGCAGATGAACAGGGGATAATTTATGCAGGTGGCTTCGGAGAATTTGGGTTCTGGTCTAATAAAAACAGACACCTTTCCTACACCTCGCTCACCAAATTAATCCCTAAGCCTTTTAGCATCAAGGACGAGATCTGGAAGATTCATATTGATGGAAAACGTGTGATCTTTCAGTCTTTTTCGAGCATTTATATCTATGAAAATCAAAAGATAGCTGTCATCAAGGGGCCATCTGCTTTCTTGTTCCTGCATAAAGTAGGCAGCAAATTTTATGTGGAAGCCCTTGGTAAAGGATTATTTGAATTGTCGGGAAACAAATTGGTCGCACTCAAAAACAGTTCTGCAATTAACCCTTCTGCAATTTTGACTATTCTGCCCTATAAAAACAGCGGCTTACTGATCGGGACGAGTAAAGATGGTTTGTTCCTCTACGACGGACAAAGTTTCAGTTCGCTAAATACGCCTGCAAACGCTTTTCTTAAGACATATCAGCTCAACAATGGCACGAGGATCCTCAATAAGTACTATGCATTTGGAACCATCTTGAATGGGATTATCATCATAGATGAGGATGGGAATACGGTCCAGCGCATCAACAAGTCCAGCGGACTACAAAACAATACGGTACTTAGCGTCTATGCTGATGATGATCAAAACCTGTGGGTCGGTCTGGATAATGGCATTGACAGGATAGAACTGAATTCCCCGCTATATTTCTATTTCGACAAAGCCGGGCAGTTTGGCACCGTGTATTCCAGTCTGATCTATAAAAACAACATTTACCTGGGTACCAATCAGGGTTTATTTTATAGCGCATGGACGGGTAGTAATATATTTAATGCATTTGATTTCAAAATCATTCCTAATTCCCAGGGACAGGTATGGGACTTGACACAAATAGACGGACAACTTTTTTGCGGGCACAATGATGGCACGTTTAAAGTAAACGGAAATAGCCTGGAAAGTATATCCACTATAAAAGGTGGCTGGACAATTAAAAAACTGAAATCTAATCCTGATTACCTGATACAGGGCACCTACAACGGATTGGTCTTATTTGCCAAAGATGCTGCCGGGCAATGGAAATTCCACCACAAAATAGAAGGATTTGGTGAGCCTTCCAGGTATGTAGAACAGGATGCCAGAGGAGACATATGGGTCAGTCATGCTTACAAAGGGCTCTACAAACTGACGCTTAGTGCCGATCTGAAAAAGGTCATCAGTACAAAAAGTTACAATGAAAAGAATGGCCTTCCCAGTGACTATAACATCAATATTTTCACCATTGAAAACCGGCTGATCTTTTCATCTGCCAAAGGATTTTTCATCTATGATGAAATCAGCAACCGCTTTTCGCTTTATCAGGAACTCAATAAAGAACTTGGGGGATTTTCATCATCCAATAAAATCATCCAGGCGGGAAATAGCAGGTATTGGTTCATCAACCATGGAAAGATGGGTCTGGTACATCTAAAGGAACCAGGAAAAATAGAAATAGACTCCAACCGCTTTAGTATCCTGGATGGGCGCATGGTTCAGTATTATGAGAACATCAGTAAGATCAGCAATGACATTTACCTGATCAGCGTGGATGATGGCTTTGTGATTTATAATGCGACCAACGAACAACAAACTTCATCAAAGATAAGGCTTCCAAAAGTACTGATACGTAAGATTGAGGATGTCACGGATACTTACAGCACGATCAGTGAAGTTGGGAACTCTGGCGCAGAGATAGAAATCCCTTTCAGTAGAAATAACATCAGGATTTCTTACACACTGCCCTATTACAGACAGGCTAAAATTGAGTTTCAGTATTTTCTGGAAGGGTATTCCAAACAATGGTCAGACTGGAGTCCGGCATCGCAGAAAGATTTCACCAACTTAAGCCGGGGCACATACACCCTAAAAGTAAAAGCTAAGATCAGCGAAGGTATTGTAAGTGACGTTACGGAGTTTGAGTTTACTATACTTCCTCCTTTTTACGCGAGCAATTGGGCGATCTTATGCTATCTTATTGTCATTGTACTGCTGTTGATTTCATCTAAGCGCTTATATGAAAAGAAACTAAAAAAAGACAAACAGGCGATCACCAATAAATTGCAGGCAGAAAAAGAAGCCTACCTTAAAAAGGAGGCAGAAGCTACGGAAAGACAGATCATCAAACTGCAGACAGAAAAACTACAAGTAGAGCTGGCCGGAAAAAACAGGGAGCTGGCCAATTCGGCAATGAGCCTGGTTTATAAAAACGAGCTGCTTCAAAAGTTGAGTCAGGAAATCCTGAAATTAAAAGATTCAAATGGCAAACCCCTTGCTGAGGATCAATTGAGGAAAATCCAAAAAGTGATTGATGATGGGATGAATGACGAGCGTGACTGGAATCTTTTTGAGAGCAGTTTCAATGAGGCCCATGAAAGCTTCTTTAAGAAATTAAAGGCCAACCATCCAGACCTGGTGCCGAATGACCTGAAGCTTTGTGCCTACCTTCACATGAACATGAGCAGCAAAGAAATGGCATCTCTTTTAAACATTTCCCTTAGGGGTGTCGAAATCAGACGTTACAGGCTGCGTAAAAAGCTGGATGTACCCCACGACAAGAACCTGGTTGAGTTCCTGATGGAGCTATAACACTACATCATTACCTCTCATACCTTCCTTTTTCTTTTAATTATTTTCTCTTTTTCCAGCCGCTGTTGTGTGGTGCATGTTGTTCATCTGATTGATCAAAAACAACGTTTTCAGCAAAACAACAGCCTTCCTTTATTTGTTTGAGATAGTAGAAATATTCGTACTGATGTATTAATGTAGAGGTAGTTTATTTGGTTTAGCGTTAATACTAACGGAAATTTAATCAACTAAAAATAAACTCAAGCAGCATGAAAAGAATCTTTACAAAATTCTCTGTTCTTACTTTTCTATGTCTACTTTTTATGAACGCGGCATCTGCACAGAACATAACTGTGAAAGGTGTAATTACCGACGGAGCTGATAAGCTGCCTCTGCCGGGAGTTGGTGTTTTGGTAAAAGGGACTACAACGGGTACGACAACAGACGCATCGGGAAGCTACACACTGAGCGCACCCTCAAACGCAACACTGGTATTTACTTACATCGGCTACACGACCAGGGAGATTCCGGTAAACAATCAGACAACTATTAATGTGGCTATGGCGGAAGCTTCAAAAGATCTTGAAGCTGTAGTAGTGGTGGGTTATGGTACACAGAAAAGGAAAGACCTTACGGGCTCAATTTCCAGCGTGAGTGGAAATGAGATTGCCAAACAACCTGGTACTAATCCCATTGCTTCACTGCAGGGTAAGGTAGCGGGCCTGACTGTAATCCCATCGGGTACACCGGGCGGGAGTCCTACTGTACGTATCAGAGGGGTAAACAGTACAAACAGTGCCAACCCTATTTATGTAGTGGATGGCATCATTCAGGATAACATAGATTACCTGAACCCTGGTGATATAGAGACAATCGACATGCTCAGAGATGCTTCTTCAATTGCCATTTATGGTATGAAAGGTGCCAACGGAGTTATTGCCGTAACCACTAAAAGAGCCGCTAAGGGCAAGACCAGCATCAATTTACAAAGCATGGTTGGTATGCAACGTATCACCAATACAATTGCTGTTGCCGATGCTGCAGGATTTGAAAAATTATATTCAGCACAACTGGCGAATTTAGGTGCGGCACCATTTGATTTTTCCAATTACCATGGAGATTCAGACTGGCAGAAATTACTGATCAGGAATGCAGCGATCAATACAAATTCACTGACCATCTCCAATACCGGCGAAAAAACGACTACTTTAATCAGCCTTGGTTATAACAAACAGGATGGTGTTGTTAAAACTACCGGTTACCAAAAATACATTGCCAGATTAAATGAGGAGATCAAGCTCAATGACAACATCAAAATGGGTGCAAACCTTACAGGTTTTCACTGGATCAATAATCCGCTGGCAATAAGTGTAAACAATGCGCTTTGGGGAGCTCCTATCGTTCCTTCGACAAAAGAAAATGGCCTGTTTTACAGCATGCCTTCTTTCCAGAGAGCACAGGTGGCCAACCCAATGCTGGCACTGGAAAGAAACAGCGGAAACTCCATCAATAAAGGTTACAGGTTTAGTGGAAGCTTATTTGCTGAAATAAAATTCCTGAAAGATTTCACATGGAGGTCCACAGTATATACAGATCTTGGTTTTAACAATTCAAGGAGCTACTCCCCTGCTGCATATAGAGTAATTGATATAGGCGAAAATGGTGGAGCGAATCAAACTTCTATTGACAATACAGTTAGAACGAGCGTAAGTCAGAATAGCTTTGAAGGCCGCAGGTATCAGCAAGATCACACGCTTACTTATGATAAAGAATTTGAAGGTGGACACAGGGTTACAGCCCTTGCTGGTTTTACTACCCTGAGGACATCAAATACTGCATTGAATGGAACAAGGATAGATAGCAACCTTGTCATCCCACGTGATCCTAACCTATGGTTTCTGGGTATTGTAGGTGAGCAGAATGTACAAAGAGCTGGCGGTAGCGGTGCTGATGAATCCAATACAGGTGCTTTTGCCAGAATCAGCTATGCGTATCAAAACAAATACCTGTTCAATGGTACAGTAAGAAGGGATGGAACTTCCTTGTTTTCTCCGGAAAACAGGTGGGGAACATTCGGTAGTGTGGGTCTTGGATGGGTTGTGAGTGAAGAGGGATTCTTTAAAGACAATGTGAAAGGAATCGACTTTTTGAAACTTCGCGGTGCATGGGGCAGACTGGGCAATTCAAACGGAGCTCCTAACAATAGGTATCAGATTGAGATTGCCAATTCATCAGGTGCCGTTTTCGGCGATAACATTTACCCGGCCATACAACCGGCCTACAGACCTGACCCTAATTTCCATTTCGAAATCGTTCAGGGTATAGACCTTGGTTTGGATGTAAGGGCCCTCAATAGCAGATTAAATGCTGAACTGAACCTTTATAACAAAACAACTTCAGACATCATTACAACCTACCCTCTTCCGGCATCTGAAGGAGGCCTGACTTATTTCACCAATCTCGGTAAAATCACCAACAAAGGTATCGAGCTGAGCCTGGGATGGAATGACAAAGTCGGAGAAGACTTCAGCTATGGGGTATCGGGAAACTTTAGCTACAATGAAAACGTGGTAAATTCCCTTGGTAATACCACCAACTTTCAAATTCTTGGCAATGGTGGTGTAAACGTCACTGAATCCGGAAAATCCATTGGTTACTTCTACGGATACAAACAAATTGGGATTTACCAGTCGTCATATGATCTTGGTCAGATGCCAGCCATGTCTAATTCTTTACCTGGTGACATTGCCTATGAGGATATCAACAAAGATGGGGTGATTTCAACAGCTGACAGAACCTACCTTGGTACTCCTTTCCCTCCTTACAGCTATGGGTTGAACTTAACCTTTGGATACAAAGGCTTTGATGCACAAATAGAGGGACAAGGTGTTGCAGGCAATAAGATATACACACAAAGACGTACTTCTAACTTTGCTGTATTAAATTATGAAACAAACCGCTTAAATGCCTGGACTGCCCCCGGCACTTCAAACGTAGAACCTATTCTGGATAACACCCGCGGGAACAACTATTTATTCAGCAGCTATTTCCTTGAGCCAGGTGATTATTTCCGCCTGCGTAACTTACAGCTGGGTTATACGTTTGGCGCCAAAGCATTAGGCAAGACAGGTATACAAAATATCCGTCTTTACTTAAGCGGACAGAACATAAAAACATGGAGCAAGGTAACCGGATACAGTCCTGAAGCTCAGGTAGGTAATATTCTTGGCGGTGGTTCTGACAATGGAGTTTACCCTATACCTGCAATTTATTCTTTTGGTATAAATGTGACGTTTTAAGTGATTTAAGATATAAAAAGATGAAAACATTGAACACAACATATAGAAATTTTAGTATCGCCATGATGGCCATATTACTCATTTCAACAGTCACCAGCTGCCGTAAGTTCCTGGACACTCAGAAACAGGGAGTTTACCGGACAGATGACTACCCTTACCCTGGAACCTCGGGTCCTTATGACCTTTACCTCTATTCGGCCTACAACTTCCTGAGAGACTATAATGTACATGCAGATGGGTTCGTTGTAGCCACAAGTATCAGGAGTGACGATGCAGAAAAAGGTAGTACTGCTTCTGATGGAGGCGCTGATGTAATCAGTATGGATAATTTCCCAGTATTGGCAACAAGCGGCAGAGCAAATTCACTTTGGGTAGCTTATTATGGACTGATCAACAGAGCTAATACGGTGCTGGACAAGATCAATAATGACCCTACGATTGAAGCTACTGTCCCGCAGAAAACTGCAGCTGAGGCTGAAGCACGCTTTATCAGAGGATACTCCTACTTTATGCTGGTGAGGCTGTTTGGCAGGGTTCCATTGGTAGATAAACTGCTTTCTGTCGAACAAAGTAACGTTCCTCAAAGTCAGCCTGCGCAGATTTATACCTTCATAGAACAAGACCTTCAATTTGCTGCGGCTAATTTATTACCTTCATGGCCATCGAGCTTTCCAGGCAGGATAACCAGCGGAGCGGCAAATGGAATGCTGGCTAAAGTGTACCTGACACAACAGAAATGGGGTGCTGCTATGCAAGCCGCCAACATGGTAATGGGTTCAGGACAATATGACCTATCTACCCCGTACGACAAAATCTTCCGTGAGGATGGAGAAAACAGTAAAGAATCTGTATTTGAAGTTCAGGCGACTGCCAGCGCGGAAGAAAAAGAAAAAAACGGCGTTCAGTACACCAGTATTCAGGGCGTAAGAGGAACAGGCAGTTTCAACATGGGCTGGGGATGGAACATGCCAAGTGCATTACTGGAAGCAGCATATGAGACGGGAGATCCGCGCAAAGCGAGAACGATCTTATACTCAAGTACCAATACGACTACAAATGTAACTATATATGGTGAGCCAATGCCTGTATATCCTACTATAGTACCGAATCCTAAATATAATAATAAGGTGTATACCAATCCTTCTTTCAGATCAAGGATCAACAGCAACATGGGCTATTGGATGAATGTGCGTATCCTGCGTTATGCTGATGTTGTTCTGATGTACGCTGAAGCCGCAAATGAACTGGGAGGGGCAGACAACATTGCCAAGGCTGTTGCAGCTTTAAATTCAGTAAGGAAAAGAGCACGCGGGACAAGCACAACAGTTTTACCTGATGTGGTAACCACCGATCAGGAAGTTGCCAGAAAGGCCATTCGTCATGAAAGAAGAATCGAACTGGCGATGGAACATGATCGTTTCTTCGATATTGTGAGGTGGGGAATTTCAGGAGATGCGATGGCTGCAGCGGGTAAAACTGGTTTCTCAGCAAGCCGCGATAACCTGCTTCCGATACCACAGACTCAAATCGACTTGAGTAAAAATGTATTGACTCAAAACTTTGGATATCCTAATTAATATTTAGAAAGATGAAATTCTCAAATTTATATAAAATCGGCTGGGTACTGGGTATAGTACTCTTTACCACCGCATCTTGTAAGAAAGATGGCAATCCAAATAATCTCCCAGAGGTAAGTCCGGACGATTATGCCGGCAAGGTTGACGGATTTACAACTTCTGATGAAGTGTTCTCCAAAAACCTGGTAGCCTACTGGTCTTTTGACGATACAAAAAATGAAAAAATCTCAGGAGCTGCACCAACTGCGACAGCCAATGATGCTTTTGTAGCTACCGGAGTAAGAGGCAAGGCGCTCAGCCTGAATGCTGGTTACCTATATTATGCAACTCAGTTCAATACACTGAAAACTGATGCATTTAAAAGTTTTACGATCAGTGCCTGGGTTCAGATCCTGAATAATGGTTCCAAAAGAACCATGCTTTTCCAACTGGCTAGACCGGGAATATTTACAGGAAACATCAACTTTATCCTGAATACAAACGCTTTCCCTGCTACCAACACAGATGAACTGAAGATTAACCCAACATTTACAACCATTGGTGGCGGCACCCAGGACAACGTAAATACCAAAAGGGATAATCCAGGAGATGTCAACTACTTTCCTTATCTGACTCCTAAGATAGGGATGAACAAATGGACACATATTGCCCTTACTTACAATGGAACTACAGGCTTTTTTTATATCTGGGCTGATGGCATTCAAATCGGTGCATTTTCAAGCAGGGGAACCGGTAATAGCCTGTTTAAATCTTACGAGCCAAGCGAAGTAATTATTGGCGGAAATTATAATGTGATACCTGGCAAAGCTGTCAATGCGGATGCCAATTATGCAGCGATGACTGGCAACATAGATGAGCTCAGAATATACAATATAAACCTGCCTGATTCTCATATTAAAGCTTTATTCAATCTGGGTAAAGCCGGTAAGTAAACAACCTCAACAGGTATCCTGCGGTCTTTTTGGGACTACAGGATACCTTTTTATAAAATTCATTCTATGAAAAATCCGATCAGGCTTTCTTTGTTATGCTATCTCCTGCTTTCTGTCATTTCAGGCTGTAAAAAAAACAGCACACCTGCATCGGGCTCTGCTGATGTTTCCTTGTCATTTACTGTTGATGGCGTGTATAACGGCACGTTAAATTATGCTGTAAGTGCAAAACCTGTAATTAAAATCAACTTTACTGAAGCAATAAATACTTCCACCATAGCTGCAGCAATTAAAATGGCCGACAATAGCAATAATGCGATAAGCTATACTTCTACTTTTCAGGATGCTGATAAAACGATCACCATCACACCTCAAAACAATTTACCCGGATTTTCAAAGTATACCTTATCTGTCAGCAATTCACTCCTCTCAGTTAAAGGGGGTAAATTGATCAATCCCATCAACATCATCCTGAATACCGGTATGGACGATACCGATAAATTCCCCCGCATCTCTGACGACGAGTTATTGACACTCGTACAACAAAAAACATTTAAGTACTTCTATGATTTTGGACATCCGGTAAGCGGATTGGCCAGAGAAAGAAATACTTCAGGCAATACCGTTACTTCAGGCGGTTCTGGTTTTGGCGTTATGGCCCTGGTTACAGGTGTTCACCGCAACTTCATTTCGCGTGCTGAAGGGCTTGCAAGGATGCAAAAGATCGTAGATTTTCTAAAAAACAAGGCCACCAGGTTTCATGGTGCCTATCCTCACTGGATAGATGGAAATACAGGCGCTGCCCTGCCTTTCAGCACGAAAGATAATGGTGGCGATCTTGTAGAGACCTCTTTACTGATGCAGGGACTCATCACTGCCAGGCAATATTTTTCTAACGCTGATGCTGCTGAAATAACTTTACGAAATGACATTACAGCCATATACAATGGTGTGGAATGGGACTGGTATAGAAAAGACAATGGTAATGTGCTGTACTGGCATTGGAGCCCGCAATACAATTGGGAGATGAACCTGCCTATAGGCGGTTGGAACGAATGCCTGATTACTTATGTAATGGCCGCTTCTTCTACAACCCATACGATCCCGAAAACAGTGTACGACAATGGCTGGGCACGAAACGGGGCCATAAAAAACGGCAATAGTTACTATGGTGTGCAATTGCCCTTGGGTTCAGCAAACGGAGGTCCGCTCTTTTTCTCTCATTATTCATTTTTAGGCATCAATCCTAACGGTCTAACCGATGCCTATGCCAATTACGATACACAAACCCGTGCGCATACACTCATCAATTATAAATACTGCGTAGCCAATCCAAAAAAATATGCAGGATATAGTGAAAATTGCTGGGGGCTTACCGCCAGCGATATCCCCAATGGCTATACAGCCAGTTCGCCTGAGAATGACAGGAGCGTAATTGCACCTACCGCAGCACTATCTTCATTTCCTTACACCCCTGCAGAATCCATGCAGGCGCTCAAATTCTTTTACTATAAACTGGGCGACAAGCTCTTTAAAGATTATGGATTTGTAGATGCATTTTCTCTGCAGGAACAATGGTTTGCTACTTCTACCCTTGCTATTGATCAGGGCCCTATCATTGTGATGATAGAAAACCACAGGAGCAAACTGCTGTGGAATTTATTTATGAGCGCACCTGAGGTAAAAGCAGGTATGCTAAAACTGGGTTTCAGCAGCCCCAATCTTTAATTTATGAACATGAAACGACACTTACTTTTTACATCGACGCTACTTGCTGTAACATTGCTTGCTAACATTGCCTGCGCCCAGAAAAAAACGGAGGGCAATAAAAATGAAAGCATAAAACCTGAAATGAAGATTCAGAAAAACCTGACGGACGATCAGCTGCTGGATCTGGTGCAGAAACAGACGTTCAGGTATTTCTGGGATTTTGGACATCCGGTAAGCGGAATGGCGCGGGAACGAAGCAATGAATCTTTCAATTATGGCAGCGAGGTGGTTACCACCGGAGGCACTGGATTTGGTGTCATGTCTATTATTGTTGCTGCTGAGCGTAAATTCATTACCCGTGAACAGGCGGCAGCCAGGACTAAAAAGATTGTAGATTTCCTGTATAAAGCAGATATGTACCATGGTGCTTTTCCTCATTGGCTGGATGGGGCTACCGGCAAAACCATCCGCTTTAGCTTGAAAGATGATGGGGCCGATATTGTAGAAACTGCCTTTCTATTTCAGGGGTTATTGACCGCAAGGGAATATTATACTGAAAAGAACCCGGTGGAGAACAGCATCAGAAGTAAGATCAGTCAATTGTGGGAGGCAATAGAATGGAATTGGTTTACCCAAAATCAGAACATATTGTACTGGCACTGGAGTCCGAATAACGGATGGGCAATGAACCACCAGATCAGGGGATACAATGAGTGCCTGATTACTTACATTCTGGCCGCGGGCGCACAACGCTTTCCTGTAAACAGACCCGTATATGCTGATGGCTGGGCAGAGGGCAGACATTTTTTAAACGGCAAAAAGTATTACGACATCAATCTTCCCCTGGGGATGGATTTCGGAGGCCCCCTATTTTTTAGCCATTATTCCTTTACAGGGCTTGATCCGAGGGGCTTGAAAGATCAATATGCCGATTACTGGGAGCAAAACAAAAACCATACACTGATCAACAGGGCTTATTGCATTGACAATCCAAAGAAATTTAAGGGTTATGGTGCCAACAGCTGGGGTCTGACAGCCTCCGACAGCTGGTCTGGATACGATGCGCATTCTCCAACAAATGATCATGGGGTAATTACGCCTACTGCCGCGTTGTCATCGTTCCCCTATACACCGGAATATTCTATGCAGGCTTTAAAACATTTCTATTTTGATCTTGGTGACAAGCTATGGAGTGAATACGGATTTATAGATGCATTTAGTGAAGAGAAAAACTGGTATGCAAAATCGCATCTCGCAATTGATCAGGGGCCTATCATTGTGATGATAGAAAATTACAGGACAGGTTTATTATGGAATCTTTTCATGAAAAGCCTACCGGCGGTAAATGGACTAATGCGCCTGGGCTTTACCAGTCCGGCATTAAAAAAATATGAGCCCGCAGTGATCAAGCCCTAATTAAATACACACGAATAAATACAATAAAATGAAAGCAACATACTTACTTATCCTGAGCATATTTTTTAGTTCGCTAAGCTTAAAAGCACAACAAAAAAAGAGTGTTTCGGCAGCCGATCAGAAAATGAACACCTTTATCACTAACCTGTTGTCTAAAATGACACTGGACGAAAAGATTGGACAACTGAATCTGCTGACTGGTGGTGAAGCAACCACCGGATCGGTAATGAGTATGGATGTGGAGAATAAGATCAAAAAAGGTCAGGTCGGCGGTATGTTTAGTTTTACCACCCCTCAAAAGATCCGCAAGGCCCAGGAGATCGCAGTTACACAAACAAGACTTAAAATCCCTATTATATTTGGTCAGGATGTGATTCACGGCTACAAAACGACCTTCCCTATTCCGCTTGCATTGTCCAGCACCTGGGACATGTCACTCATTGAAAAAACTGCACGTATTGCGGCTATAGAGGCAACAGCGGATGGGATCAACTGGACTTTCTCTCCTATGGTAGATATTTCCAGAGATCCAAGATGGGGCAGAATATCTGAAGGTTCAGGAGAAGACACCTATCTGGGCTCGCAAATTGCAAAAGCAATGGTAAGAGGCTACCAGGGTGATGATCTTTCAAAATACAATACTATGATGGCCTGTGTAAAACACTTTGCACTCTATGGTGCAGCTGAGGCCGGAAGGGATTACAATACCACAGACATGAGTCTGGACAGGATGTACAATGAATATCTACCTCCCTATAAAGCAGCAGTAGATGCTGGTGCGGGGAGCGTCATGACCTCTTTCAATGACATTAACGGGATACCAGCTACAGCTAATAAATGGCTGATGACAGACCTGCTGCGTAAACAATGGGGCTTTAAAGGTTTTGTAGTGACGGATTATACTGCTGTAAATGAATTGATAGACCATGGTATGGGTGACCTGCAAACTGTTTCTGCACTTTCATTAAATGCAGGCGTCGAAATGGATATGGTGGGCGAAGGATTTTTGACTACATTGAAAAAGTCAGTTCAGAAAGGCAAAGTAAAAGAACAACAAATTACCAATGCCTGCCGGCTGATCCTTGAAGCTAAATACAAACTGGGTCTGTTTGATGATCCATTCCGTTACTGTAATGACGAGCGGGCCAAAACGGAGATATTAAAACCTGAGCATCTGCAGCTCGCACGTGAGGCCGCTACTCAGTCTTTTGTATTGCTTAAAAATGCCAATCAGACACTCCCACTTAAGAAAACGGGCACTATAGCACTAATTGGGCCTTTGGCCAATTCAGGTGCGAATATGCCGGGCACATGGAGTGTAAACAGTGACCTGGGCAATACGGCCTCTCTTTTAGAAGGCATGAAAGCAACTTTGGGTACTGATGTGAAAATTTTGCATAGCCTGGGTTCTAACCTGATTGCAGATGCAGAATATCAGAAAAGAGCGACCATGTTTGGCCGCGACATTCCGAGAGACAGCAGACCCGAAGAGGAGATCATCAAAGAAGCAGTTGACATTGCAAAAAAATCAGATGTAGTTGTTGCTGCGCTTGGAGAATCTTCTGAAATGAGTGGCGAGAGCTCTTCCCGTACCAATCTTGAAATTCCTGATGTACAAAAAAGACTGTTGCAGGCACTGCTTAAAACCGGTAAGCCAGTGGTACTGGTACTCTTTACCGGAAGACCGCTGGTACTAAACTGGGAAAATGAAAATGTACCTGCCATCCTGAACGTATGGTTTGGTGGCACTGAAACTGCAAAGGCCATCAGGGATGTGTTGTTTGGTGATGTTAACCCTTCAGGAAAACTTACCGCTACTTTCCCTCAGAATGTTGGCCAAATACCAATGTACTATGCACACAAGAATACCGGAAGGCCTCTTGCTGATGGCCAATGGTTCAGTAAATTCCGTTCCAATTACCTCGATGTCAGCAATGAGCCACTTTATCCGTTCGGATATGGGTTAAGCTACACAACATTCGCTTATAGTGACCTCAAGTTGAGTAAATCCAGTTTCAAGCCGGGAGAAAGTATCACCGCAAGCATCAGCGTTAAGAATACCGGCCAACGGGCAGGAAAGGAAGTGGTACAGCTTTACATCAGAGATCTTGTGGGATCTTCTACGCGTCCGGTCAAGGAATTAAAAGGCTTTCAGAAAATCAGCTTAGCGGCAGGAGAAAGTAAAACGGTAACCTTTAAAATTAGTGCAGAAGATTTGAAGTTCTACAATTCTGCATTAAAATTTGTTGCTGAACCGGGAGACTTCAATTTATTTATTGGCCCTAACTCAAGGGATGTAAGTATGATTAAGTTTACGCTGCGCTAAAGCGATCATTATACTGAGACCCGATGCTACAGCACACGTCGTCATCCCGATTAACCGAGGGATCTCTTGTTCATGCATAGTTTAAAAGATCTCTCCTATAGTCGAGATGACGATAGCTTTAAGAACTCGTCATGCCCATATCCTCTCATTTTTAAAACATTTCAAATTTGTTTAGTTTAGTATAATGAACAAGATTACATTAACAACTATTATAGTTTTGCTTTTTGGATTGAACAGTAAAGCTCAGGATCTCAATAAGTACGATAAAGGAAGTTTTATTAAAGGGAAAGACAGCATTTCCTACAGGATCCTTTTTCCTGAAAACTTTGATCCGAAGCAAAAATACCCAATCCTTTTCTTCCTTCATGGAAGAGGTGAAAGTGGAAAAGACAATCAGAAACAACTGACTCATGGAGCAAAACAGTTTTTAGAAGATAAATTCCGTAAAAAATATCCTGCCATCGTAGTGTTCCCTCAATGCGGATCTGATAGCTATTGGGCCAATGTGAACATCACTACTGTCAATGGTAAACGTGAATTCAATTTTGCAAAAGGAGGAAAACCCAGCAAAGCCATGCACGCGCTATTGGGAATGGTTGATGATTTTCTGGACAAACCATTCATAGATAAAAAGCGGGTATATATTGGTGGCCTTTCTATGGGAGGTATGGGTACTTATGAAATGTTAAGACGAAAGCCAAGAACCTTTGCAGCGGCATTTGCCATTTGCGGCGGAGATAATGTAGCTAATGTTCAGAAATACAAGAAAGTTCCACTATGGATTTTTCATGGAGAGAAAGACGATGTGGTACCTTCTGTGAATTCACTGATCGTAGCCAATCAACTGAAAGTATTGGGATATGAGCCTAAGCTCACTTTATACCCGGAGGCCAATCACAATAGTTGGGATTCCGCTTTTGCAGAACCCCAACTATTACCCTGGTTATTTTCTAATCAGAAAAAGTAAACTTATTCTGCCATGTTGTGATAAACTGCCTGAACATCATCGTCCTCTTCCAGTTTATCAATTAATTTTAATACGTCTACAGCCTGCTCTTCTGTCACTTCGTGATGAGAAAGTGCAATCCGCTCCAGTTTGGAACTTTTCAGCTCTATGCCTTTTTCTTCTAAAGCCTTTTGAAGAGGACCAAAATTTTCAAATGCGCCCTGCGCAACTGCAATATCATTTCCATCTTCATCTGCCTCAACATACAATTCTTCCAGACCTGCATCAATCAGTTCAAATTCCAGTTCCTCAAGATCAAGATTTTCGGCAGGTACGAATCTGAAAATAGATTTTCTGCTGAATACAAAGTCAAGGGAACCTGTTTTCCCCAAAGTACCGTTAGTTTTGTTAAAATAACTGCGCACATTGGCAACCGTACGGTTGGTATTGTCAGTGGCAGTTTCTATTAGCACTGCAACACCATGGGGTGCATATCCTTCATAAACGATTTCTTCATAGTTGGCCATGCTTTTATCAGAAGCCCTTTTTATGGCTGCATCAACACGGTCTTTCGGCATATTTACTGCTTTCGCATTCTGTATGGCCGTACGCAAACGCGAATTCGTTTCGGGATGCGGACCTGCATCTTTCACCGCGATTACAATATCTTTACCTATCCTGGTAAACTGCACGGCCATTTTGGCCCAACGTTTAAATTTTCTTTCTTTTCTGAACTCAAATGCTCTTCCCATTTTTCTTAATGTATTATTTGCTGCTCTTTAAATTATCCAACATATCTACTGTCATCTTTGCAAGATCAAATTCAGGTTTCCAGCCCCAATCTTTTACAGCGACACTATCGTCAATAGATCTCGGCCAGCTGTTTGCAATTGCCTGGCGCGGATCATTGTCTGTGTAAGTTAGTTTAAAATCCGGAATATGTTTTCTGATCTCAGCAGCTAAAATCTCCGGAGTAAAGCTTACACCAGTAAAGTTGTAGCTTGAACGGATGGAAATTTTACTTGCCTCTGCATCCATTAATTCAATTGTACCACGAATGGCATCATCCATATACATCATCGGTAATTCAGTTTCTGCATTTAAGAAAGAAGCATAGCTTCCTTTTTTCAACGCATCATGGAAAATGTGGATTGCATAGTCCGTTGTACCACCACCCGGAGCCGCTTTCCAGCTGATTAGCCCAGGGTAACGAATACTGCGCACATCTAAACCAAATTTCTGATTGTAGTATTCGCACCATCTTTCGCCGGCAAGTTTACTGATACCATAAACTGTGTTGGGGTCCATTACACAAAACTGAGGTGTGTTGTCCTTTGGAGAATTAGGTCCGAATACAGCTATTGAGCTTGGCCAATAAACTTTTGCAGTTTTATAAGTGATTGCCAGATCCAGGATATTAAGTAGTCCGTTCATATTCAGATCCCAGGCCAGCTTCGGATTTTGCTCTCCAGTTGCGGATAACAATGCCGCCAGAAGGTATACCTGAGTTGGCTTGTATTTTTGAAATATATCGTTTAAGATGTCTTTTTCAAGCACGTTTACAAACTCAAAAGGGCCTGAGTTCTTGATGTCATAATCAGGTCGGCGGATGTCACAGGCAACAACATTGCTCTCACCATATGTTTTACGTAAAGCTGTTACCAGTTCGGTACCTATCTGACCATTGGAACCTAATACTACTATTTTTTCTGTCATTGATTTTATGTGGATTTTGGCAAAAGTAATTAAATGGACAAACCTATTAAAAAATGTTTATTGCACACAATATTTAAGCACTAATATTTAACTGTTTAGAAGCTATATGAATAGAAATTTCACATAAGATATAGGGCATGTTCAGCGTTCAATTCTTTTAGTAACAAAAACATTATATCTTTACTTTAATTGTGTATTTTGAACACTAACTATTATTTTTTTCTTAATATTACAAAACAAAACACAGTTAGAGCACACCAAAACACCTAAAACGCCAAATATGGACAGAAGAGCAGCAGTGAAGAATATGGCCTTTCTAATGGGAGGCGCATTATCAGCAACTACGATCGGAGTATTCCTTGAGGGTTGCAATTCTCCATCTACAAAAACCGATGGCAGCTTATTTACTGATGACCAGCAATTGCTGATTACGGAAGTTGCCGACATCATCATCCCTACAACAAGTTCACCAGGTGCCAAGGCAGCAGGTGTAGGGCCATTCATCGCTATGATGGTCAAGGACTGTTACCCGGATGATGCTCAGAAAGCTTTCGTTAAAGGATTGGAAGACCTTGAAAAACAATCTAAAGAAGAGTTTAAGAAATCATTTATTGAAATTTCCGTAGAGCAACGTCAGCAATTGCTTGGTAAACTCAGAGAAGCCACTATCGCTGCAACGACAGCAGAGAAAGAAACCCTAGACAAACAGAAGGAGGCAGAGCTTGAAAAGCAGAAAACAAATGCAGAGAAAGCCAAATCCCAAACTGAAAATGCCGGGGTGATCTCTATTCTTCCGAAGGACAAGCCTAAAACGGAACCCCACTTTTTTGCGATTGTAAGGGACCTTACTTTACTTGGCTATTTCACTTCAGAGATCGGCTGTACAAAAGCTTATCAATACATTCAGGTTCCAGGCCGATATGACGGCTGTGCAGATCTGAAACCGGGTCAAAGAGTTTGGGCATCATAAATCTTCAATAAAATTAAAATGAGCAATTTGAATATTAAGGCTACAGCCAATAATACCTATGATGCCATTGTTGTGGGATCTGGAATAAGCGGTGGCTGGGCAGCAAAAGAACTAACTGAAAAAGGATTAAAAGTTTTGTTACTCGAAAGAGGAAGAAACATTGAACATATAAAAGATTATACCACCGCAATGAAAAACCCCTGGGAATTTGAACACAGGGGCAAATTAACGGAGGCACAAAAAGAAACCCATCCTGTGCAAAAAAGGGATTATCCTTATCAGGAGTTTAATGAAAGCTTCTGGGTAAATGACCTGGATTGCCCATATACTGAGGTGAAACGTTTTGACTGGTACCGTGGCTTTCACGTAGGTGGTAAGTCGCTGATGTGGGGCAGACAGAGTTACCGTTTAAGTGACCTGAATTTCGAGGACAACCTTAAAGACGGATATGGTGTAGACTGGCCCATCCGCTACAAGGATTTGGCACCATGGTATGATCATGTAGAAAAATTTGCAGGGATCAGCGGTTCAGTAGAAAACTGGCCGGCACTACCTGACGGACATTTCCTTCCTCCTATGGAAATGAACTGTGTAGAAAAGGATGTAAAAAAACGCATTGAAGATAAGTGGAAGAAATCCAGGATCATGATCA
Organism: Pedobacter frigoris; assembly: GCF_032678645.1. GTDB lineage: Bacteria > Bacteroidota > Bacteroidia > Sphingobacteriales > Sphingobacteriaceae > Pedobacter > Pedobacter frigoris_A. Next base: position 905,003 of record NZ_JAVTSP010000002.1, on the reverse strand, counting down.
TGGGACGTACAGCCAACTTAACTGTACCTCATGGCGGAAGAGGTTCTTGTCAGTACAGAAACCTCTGCAGCAGAGGCTGCCCATACGGCGCTTATTTCAGTACGCAATCCTCTACCCTGCCGGCTGCAGTAGCTACCGGAAACCTAACCCTACGTCCATTTTCTTTGGTAAATACGATCATCTACGATAAAGAGACCCAAAAAGCTAAGGGTGTAGTGGTCATTGATTCTGAAACGAAGGAGACCATAGAGTACTTCGCTAAAATTGTATTTGTAAACGGCTCTACGCTGGGATCAACCTTCCTGTTGCTAAATTCTGTATCAGATGAACATCCTAACGGATTGGGCAACGGTAGCGGACAACTGGGCCACAACCTGATGGATCATCACTTCCGTTGCGGGGCATCAGGAAAAGCGGAAGGCTTTGAAGACAAATACACCTATGGCCGTCGCGCCAACGGGATCTACATTCCAAGATACCAGAACATGAACGGCGATAAACGTGACTACCTGAGGGGCTTTGGCTATCAGGGTGGTGCAAGTCGTGGAAACTGGCATGCTGATGTTGCAGAAATGGCATTTGGTGCCGAATTTAAAGATCAGATGACCGTTCCGGGTGCATGGAGCATGGGCCTTGGCGGATTTGGAGAATCTCTGCCTCATTTTGAAAACAAGGTTTACATCGATAAAAGCAAAAAAGACAAATGGGGACAACCTGTTTTGGCGATTGATTGTGAATTCAAAGACAATGAGCGCAAGATGCGTGTTGACATGATGAATGACGCTGCTGAAATGCTGGAAGCTGCGGGCATGAAAGATGTGAAAACCTATGACAATGGCTCTGCTCCAGGCATGGCAATACATGAGATGGGAACAGCCCGGATGGGTCATGACCCTAAAACTTCTGTATTGAACAAATGGAACCAGATGCATGAGGTAAAAAATGTATTCGTGACAGATGGATCGTGCATGACCTCAGCGGCGTGTCAGAACCCATCATTAACATATATGGCTTTAACAGCAAGAGCCTGTGATTTTGCTGTAAGTGAATTAAAAAAAGGTAATCTATAATAATGAATAGAAAAATTAGAATGGGCATGGTTGGCGGTGGTAAAGATGCTTTCATCGGAGCCGTTCACCGCATTGCCGCAAACATGGACGGGCAGGTAGAATTTTGCTGCGGTGCCCTGAGCATCAACCCGGAAGTAGCTAAAGAATCAGGTCGGATGTTATTTCTTCCTGAAGACAGGATTTACATGAATTTTGAAGAGATGATCGAAAAGGAAAGTAAGCTTCCTGCTGACAAACGCATCGACTTCGTGACGATTGTAACCCCAAATTTTGCTCACTTTGCTCCCGCAATGCTGGCTTTGGAATATGGCTTTAACGTGGTAATTGAAAAGCCTATCGCTTTATCGCTTGATGAAGCAAAACAATTGCAGAAAAAAGTGGAAGAAACGGGATTGATCTTATGCCTGACCCATACTTACTCTGGCTATCCTATGGTAAAACAAGCCAGGGCAATGGTAAAAGAAGGAAAACTGGGTGCCATTAGAAAAATAATGGTTGAATATCCTCAGGGATGGCTAAGCACGCTGACAGAAAGAGAAGGAAATGCGCAGGCTGCATGGCGTACTGACCCAAGCAAAAGCGGCAAAAGTGGCTGTATGGGCGATATAGGTACACATGCCGCGCAACTGGCCGAATACATTTCCGGACTGAAAATCAGCAAACTTTGTGCAGACCTGAATATCGTAGTTCAGGGACGGGGATTAGATGATGATGGAAACGTATTGTTGAAATTTGACAATGGTGCCAATGGCGTACTTGTAGCTTCTCAAATTGCTGCCGGAGAGGAAAACGCATTAAAAATTAAGGTATATGGCGAAAAAGGCGGTCTGGAATGGCATCAGATGGAGCCAAATACTTTAATTTTAAAATGGCTGAATGAACCTGCCCAGGTTTATCGTACCGGACAGGCGTATTTATCTGATATCGCGAAACACAATACCCGTGTACCGGGCGGACACCCTGAAGGTTATCTTGAGGCATTTGCAAACATCTACAGGAATTTTGCACTTACTGTATCCGCAAAAATAAATGGCACAGAACCTACTGAAGCCATGCTGGATTTCCCAAGAGTGGAAGATGGTGTAAGAGGAATGGCATTTATAGATGCCGTAGTAGCTTCAAGTGCATCGGATCAAAAATGGTTTGATTTTAAGATATAATTAACAGATGACAACGATTAAAGGACCCGGAGTTTTTCTCGCACAATTTATTGGTGATGAAGCTCCTTTTAACTCTTTAGATACCATATGCGAATGGGCAGCCGGATTGGGTTTTAAAGCAATTCAGATGCCTACGCTTGATGCCAGGTTTATCGACCTGCAAAAAGCTGCGGAAAGTAAAACCTATGCTGATGAGCTGAAAGGTAAAGTGGCATCATACGGACTGGAGATTTCTGAGTTATCTACGCATTTGCAGGGTCAGCTTGTAGCAGTTAATCCTGCATACGATCTGGCATTTGATGCTTTTGCACCTGATCAGTATAAAAACAATCCTAAGGCGCGTACTGAATGGGCTGTACAGCAAATGAAATATGCCGCCAAAGCCTCACAAAATCTCGGTTTAAATGCGCATGCAACGTTTAGCGGATCTTTGCTATGGCACATGTTTCACCCTTGGCCGCAACGCCCGGAGGGATTGGTTGATGCTGGTTTTACCGAACTTGCAAAAAGGTGGATGCCGATATTGAATGAATTTGACAGCTGTGGTGTAGATGTATGCTATGAAATCCATCCCGGTGAAGATCTTTTTGACGGTGTCACTTATGAGATGTTCCTCGAAAAGGTAAACAACCATCCACGCGCCTGTCTGCTGTATGATCCTTCGCATTTTGTACTTCAGCAACTGGATTACATTCAGTACATCGACTTTTACCACGAGCGTATCAAAGCATTCCACGTAAAGGATTCAGAGTTTAATCCAACCGGTAAGCAGGGAGCCTTTGGTGGTTATCAAAGCTGGGCAAACCGGGCTGGCAGATACCGTTCTCCCGGTGATGGGCAGGTAGACTTTAAAACAATTTTCAGCAAGCTTGCACAATATGACTACAAAGGATGGGCTGTGATGGAATGGGAATGCTGCATTAAAGACGCGCAGGTAGGTGCTGCTGAAGGTGCAGAATTCATAAAAAAACACATCATTAAAGTGACAGAAAGAGCATTTGATGATTTTGCAGCATCCGGTGGAAATGATGATTTTAACAACAAGATCTTAGGAATATCATAACCCTTAAAAAAACTAAACCAGTTGAGATTGCTTCTAAAGAACCAGTCTCAACTCCTGAACCAGAAACCATGGAAGAAACGAAAAAAGATCAGAATGCTACATCAAGACGTGGCTTTCTAAAAACGACGGCTATTGCCGCTTCCGCATTCATGATTGTTCCCCGACATGTGCTGGGGGGAAAAGGTTTTTTGGCGCCAAGTGACCGGCTGATCATCGCTGGTGTTGGTGTGGGTGGTAAAGGGCAGTCAGATATTGATGCTTTTTATAAAAGCGGTAAAGCAGACATTGGATTTCTTTGTGATGTACATGACTCAAGGGCTGCTAAAAGTGTAAAGGCTTTTCCAAAAGCAAAGTATTATAAGGATTGGCGTGAAATGTTTGAAAAGGAATCAAAAAACTTTGATGCAGTTTCTATTTCTACTCCGGATCATAACCATGCGGTGCAGGCTATGGCTGCTATGCAGCTCGGTAAGCATGTGTATGTGCAAAAACCTTTAACCCACGATATTTATGAAGCCAGGGCACTTACTGCTGCTGCTAGCAAATATAAAGTGGTCACACAAATGGGTAATCAGGGCGCGTCAAACGATGGTCCGCGTCAGATGAAAGAATGGTATGACGCAGGTTTAATTGGTGATGTACATACCGTATATGCCTGGACTGACCGTCCCGTATGGCCTCAGGGTGTTCCGTGGTCGGCAAATAAAGCTCAGGTTCCTGCTGATCTGAATTGGGATCTGTGGCTGGGTACGGCGCCTTATAAGGATTATGTAGACAAACTGGTTCCGTTTAACTGGCGTGGCTGGTGGGATTACGGAACAGGCGCATTAGGCGATATGGGATGTCATTTGCTTGAAGCTCCTTTTAGCGTACTTAACCTAAAATACGCCAGCGAAGTACAGGCAAGTGTGGGTTCTGTATATGTAGATGAATTCAAGCGAGGTTATTTCCCTGACAGCTGCCCTCCATCAAGTCACGTGACTTTAAAGTTCCCGAAAACCAATAAAACATTAGGTGATGTGACAGTACACTGGATGGACGGAGGTATACAGCCGGAGAGACCTGAAGAATTGCAGGCTAATGAAACTTTTGGTGATGGTGGTAACGGAACTTTATTTATCGGAACAAAAGGTAAAATGATGGCAAGTACTTACAGTGCAGACCCTAAACTGCTTCCGCTGAGTAGAAATAATGACATCAATGTAAAACAAAGCTTTGCCCGCGTACCCGGCGGTGCAAACGGACATTATAAACAATGGGTTGAAGCTGCAATCGCAGGTTATGGCAAACAGGAAGTAAGCTCTCCTTTTGAAATTGCAGGACCGCTGACAGAAGCATTATTAATGGCCAACCTTGCCATTCGTGGTGTTGATGTTCAACGCAAAAACGAAAAAGGCAATATCATTTATCCTGGACGCAATATCAAATTGCTTTGGGATAATGAAAAAATGAGGGTAACCAACCTGGACGACGTAAATCAATTTGTAAAACGTGAATACCGTAAAGGGTGGACACTGGGAGTTTAAAAATTTAAAACAAATACATAAATGAAACGATACATTTTCTCTGCAGTATCTGCGCTGGCCATTACGGCAATGCTGGGCTGCAGCAGTACAAAAAGCCAAACTGGCACCAAAGGTTTTACAAGACTGTTTGACGGTACAACAACAACAGGATGGCATACATACGGTAAAACTACTGCGGGCGCCAAATGGAAGATAGAAGACGGTGCTTTGCACCTTGATCCAAATGGGCCTGGCGACGGTGGTGGCGATCTTGTAACGGACAAGGAATACAGCAATTTCCATCTGAAATACGAATGGAAAGTTGCTCCTAAGGCAAACAGTGGTCTGATTTTCTACGTACACGAAGATAAAGCCAAATATGGCGCAACCTATAGCACTGGTCTGGAAATGCAGGTACTGGATAACGATGGTCATCCTGATGGAAAGATCACCAAGCACCGTGCAGGAGATCTGTATGACCTGATCAAAAGCAGTTCTGAACCGGTTAAAGCCGTTGGAGAATGGAACAGTGCAGAGATCATTAGTAAAAATGGTAAACTTGAGCAGTATTTGAATGGCGTAAAAGTTGTTTCTACCACATTATGGGACGACAATTGGAAAACCCTGATCAATGGCAGTAAATTTAAAGGCTGGGAAAACTGGGGAACCTTTAAAACCGGTAAAATTGCCCTGCAAGATCACGGTGATAGTGTGTGGTACCGTAACATTATGATTAAAGAGCTATAATCAATACATTTAAAGACAAATCAAAAAACCAAATATGAACTCAAGTAACCGTATTAAATTATCTTTCATGATGTTCCTGGAATTTTTCATCTGGGGCTCATGGTTTGTTTCATTAGGCACTTATTTAGGAAAAAATCTGCTTGCATCAGGTGCCGATACAGGCGCTATATTTTCCACGCAATCATGGGGCGCCATCATTGCTCCTTTTATTATTGGATTGATAGCCGACAGATTTTTTAACGCCGAGAAGATTCTTGGTGTCATTCACCTTATCGGAGCAGTTCTGCTTTATCAAGCTTACAATTCTCCAAATGTAGATGTATTATACCCATATATATTGGGCTATATGATCTTATATATGCCAACTTTGGCGTTGGTAAATTCAATATCTTTTAATCAGATGCAAGACCCGGAAAAGGAATTTAGTAAAATCAGAGTTTGGGGCACAATCGGATGGATACTTGCTGGTATACTAATTAGCTATGCATTTGTATGGGACTCGGAAGAGGGGATTAAAGACGGATTACTGAGAAATACCTTCCTTATGGCAAGTATTGCCTCGCTGGCACTGGGGCTGCTGAGTTTTACATTACCAAAAACTCCACCAAAAGTTGATAGAAAGGAGAAAGTTAAGATTGGTGAGCTCCTTGGTCTAGATGCTTTGAAATTATTAAAAGATAAAAATTTTGCTGTATTCTTTATTTCGGCAATTCTAATCTGTATTCCACTTGCCTTTTATTATCAGGTAGCACATCCATTTCTAGAAAACGCAGGAATCCCTAGTCCAACCGGTAAGATGACGATAGGTCAAATATCTGAAGCATTATTCCTTCTTTTAATCCCGGTATTTTTCAAAAAATACGGTTTTAAGAAAACGATTCTAGTCGGCATGCTCGCTTGGTCGGTAAGGTATTTATTATTTGCTTTTGGCAATGGTGCGGAACTTAGTTTCATGCTTTATATCGGTATTGCTTTTCATGGCATTTGTTATGATTTCTTTTTTGTTTCAGGACAGATTTACACCAACTCCAAAGCTGGAGAGAAATACAAAAGTTCTGCTCAGGGATTAATTACTCTTGCTACTTATGGAGTAGGAATGCTCATTGGTTTTGAAGTAGCCGGAATGATTACTGACGCCTATAAATCCGCCGACGGGGTGATAGATTATAAAATGGTCTGGATGATCCCAGCAGGAATAGCCTTTATCGTGTTTTTGTTGTTCACATTTTTATTTAACGACAACAAGAAAATTGAAGCTGAAGCAATTTAACTGATATTAAAATGAGTTCAGAACTAAGCAGAAGAAATGCATTAAAAACCATTGTTGCCGGAACCGCCGCTTTAGGGGTATCGGCAGCAATGCCGGTTTTTGCTTTTGAAGAAGAAAAATCAACAATGTTAAAAGGAAATGTAAATCATTCTGTATGCAGATGGTGCTTCGGCAGCCTGGACCTGGATACTTTATGTGTAGAAGCAAAGAAAATAGGCATTAAAGCCATCGATTTAGTGGGCCCCAATGATTGGCACATATTAAAAAAGCATGGTCTGGATTCATCTATGTGCAATGGTGCTGAAATTAACCTGGTAGACGGATGGAACGATCCGAAGTTTCATGCCACGCTAATCAAAAACTATTCAGAAATGATTCCCCGTGTGGCTGAAGCTGGCTATAAACAATTGATCTGTTTTAGTGGAAACCGCAGAGGAAAAGATGATGAAACAGGGTTAAACAACTGTGTGGAAGGATTGAAACAAATACTTCCGATTGCAGAGAAACACAACGTAGTATTGGTGATGGAACTGCTAAACAGTAAAGTAGACCATAAGGATTATCAGTGTGACCATACCGAATGGGGTGCTGAGCTGTGTAAACGTTTAGGATCTGAAAACTTCAAATTACTTTACGATATTTACCACATGCAAATCGATGAAGGTAACGTCATCGCCAACATTAAAAAATACAATAAATACATCTCTCATTACCATACTGCTGGTGTACCCGGGAGAAATGAAATTGATGATACACAGGAGTTATTTTATCCGGCAATCATCAAAGCTATCGTGGCAACAGGTTTTAAAGGGTATCTTGCACAGGAATTTATTCCAAAGCAAAAAGATGGCATAAAATCTCTTAGAGAAGCAGTAAATATTTGTGACGTATAATTTGAAGTATATGAATTCTAGAAGAATATTTTTAAAACAAGCAGGGATTGCAGCTGCAGGAGCATTATTAATGCCTTCTTTTGCCTGTACATCTCCAACAGCAGCTAAAGCAGTTGGACTTCAGCTTTACACATTGAGAGATCAGATCCCTCAGGATGTAAAAGGCGTAATAGAAAAAGTAGCAAAAGCAGGCTATAAAGAGGTCGAAACTTATGGCTATTCTCCAAAAGATGGCTATTGGGGACTCGACGCCAAGGCTTTCAAGGCTTTACTGGACAGTAATGGATTAAAAGCTCCAAGCGGGCACTTTGGCATCGATGATTTCATCAAAACCGGTAATCTGGATCTCCTTAAGCCATTAATTGATGGTGCAACGGTTGCCGGAATGAGCTATTTAACTTGTCCATGGTTAGATCCATCTTTAAGAACTACTGCAGATGATTTCAAAAAAACAGCTGCACGGTTGAATGAAGCAGCTGCACTTTGTAAAAAGTCAGGACTACAGCTTGGTTACCACAATCATGATTTTGAATTCAAAAAATTTGGTGATACCACCGGATATGAAATCATGCTTCAGGAAACTGATAAAAAACTGGTTCAGTTTGAAATGGATCTTTATTGGGTAGTGAGGTCTGGAAACGATCCGCTTGCATTATTTGCGAAGCATCCTGGCCGTTTCCCAATGTGGCATGTAAAAGATATGGATAAGGCTAATAATGGAATCAATACAGAAGTTGGTACCGGGAAAATTGACTTTAAACCAATTTATAAACAGGCCAAACAGGCTGGATTGAAGCACCTGATTGTGGAGCAGGAGAATTTCTCAATTGATCCATTCGTAAGCATCAAGCAAAGCTTTGATTATGTAAACCGCGAACTGATTTAAGATAAATATCTTAACAATAACAGGGGGAGTGGTTTACAAAAGGCCACTCCCCTTTTTTTATGTTGAAAAAATCCGCATCTTTGGGGACTTATTATTCACCGTAAAATACACCATATTAAATAATTAAAAACAAATAAGTAAAACAACAAACAATTAAAGAAAACATGAAAATTGCAGTAGTAGGTGCCACCGGACTGGTAGGTACCGTAATGTTAAAAGTATTAGAAGAGCGTAACTTCCCGTTGACCGAATTGATCCCTGTAGCCTCTGAAAAGAGTGTTGGTAAGGAAATCAGCTTCAAGGGTAAGAAGTTTGCTGTTGTAAACATGGAGACAGCGATTGCAATGAGACCAGATATCGCATTGTTTTCTGCTGGTGGTGGTACTTCTTTGGAATATGCTCCTCGCTTTGCTGAAGCTGGTACAACAGTGATCGACAACTCATCTGCCTGGAGAATGGATCCTTCCAAAAAACTGGTAGTTCCTGAAGTAAATGGTCATGTATTGTCAATAGATGATAAGATCATTGCGAATCCAAACTGTTCAACTATTCAAATGGTAGTGGCTTTAAAACCGCTCCATGATAAATATAGAATCAAACGTGTGGTCGTATCTACTTATCAGTCTGTAACAGGAACTGGTGTAAAAGCGGTAGAACAAATGATGAATGAGCGTAAAGGAATCACTGACGGACCTATGGCTTACGCCTATCCTATCGACCTTAACGTAATTCCTCAAATTGATGTATTCACTGAAAACGGATATACCAAAGAGGAAATGAAAATGATTCTTGAAACCCGTAAAATCATGGGTGACGACAGCATCAGGGTTACGGCTACTACAGTACGTATTCCGGTTATGGGAGGACACTCAGAGTCTGTAAACATAGAGTTTGAGAATGACTATGATGTAGCCGAAGTAAGGGATATCCTGACTAAAACTCCTGGAGTAATTGTTGTTGATGATATCGCAAACCTGAAATATCCAATGCCTAAAGATGCTCATGAAAAAGATGAAGTATTTGTTGGAAGAATCAGACGTGATGAGTCTATGCCAAATACTTTAAATATGTGGATCGTTGCCGATAACCTGCGTAAAGGTGCCGCTACGAACACTGTTCAAATCGCTGAGTACCTTGTAAGCAAGGAACTGATATAATAAAATTAGTAAACATACAATAGCGGTCGTCATCCTGAAATAAATCACGTAGTGTTCTTGAAGACAAAAACGTCATCAAATACTGCTGAAAAATTCAGGATAACGACCGTTTTTAGTTTAATGCACACCATCACTACAATGCCTAGCTATGTTTAAGAGATCATTAACCCTTTTTTTGCTGACTGTAAGCATTTATTCTACTGCTTTTTCCCAGACATCCGTCCAAAAACTGGAACAAGCTTATAATAACCTCATTGCTGATCCACAAGCCAGATATGCAATCACCTCTTTGTGCGTGCTGGATGCCAGCACTGGAAAAACCTTGTTTGCACGCAATGAAAATATAGGATTGGCAACTGCTTCTACTTTAAAAACCATTACCTCTGCTACAGCCTTTAATTTACTTGGGAAAGACTTTCAATACCAAACGACCCTTTCTTACAGCGGAAAAATTGATGCTGATGGCACGTTAAAGGGCGACCTGATCATTATTGGTGGCGGAGATCCTACGTTAGGATCGTGGCGTTATGAAGGTAGCAAAGAAGGATTTGTATTGAATCAATGGGTGAAAGCCATCAAAGCCGCCGGAATTAAAAAAGTAGAAGGGAGCGTGATAGGTGATGACAGTCTCTGGGGATCGCAAATAACTCCAGATGGCTGGATATGGCAGGATATAGGCAATTATTATGGTGCCGGTGCTTCTGCGTTATCATGGAGAGAGAATCAATTTGATCTCCACTTGAGGGCAAACAGAGGAAATGGTTCGGTTACGGTTCTGAAAGCTGTCCCCGAAATGCCTTATATTAAAGTGATAAACGAACTGAAAGCAGGTGCTGAGGGTACTGGTGACAGGGTCTATGCTTATCTCCCCCCTTTAGGAAACGTTGCGTATTTGAGAGGCACCTGGGCGCTGGGAATTTCCAAATCCGGCATATCGGCAGCATTGCCAGATCCTGCTTTTGATGCTGCCTTCCGTTTGCAGGATACATTGGAAAGAATTGGAATTTCTTCTTCCGGAAATCCTTCAACGAGCAGGTTACTTAGTATGGAAGGAAAATCTTTACCTTCAGGGGTCCAGAAACTGGCGACCATCAGTTCGCCTGCATTGAGCCAGATTGTTTATTGGTTCAACAAAAAAAGTGTCAACCTTTACGGCGAACATTTACTGAAAACACTTGCCTGGAAATCCGGAAAGGAAGTGAGCACCAAAAATGGCGCCGCTACTGTAATCAACTACTGGGAGTCTAAAGGAATTGATAGAAATGCCTTAAATATCCTGGATGGAAGCGGTCTTTCTCCCGGCACAAGAGTGACTACCTCTGCAATGGCCAACGTGCTGTTTCAATCTCAAAAAGAAACCTGGTTTCCGGCATTCTATGAATCTCTACCTGAAAATAACGGAATGAGGTTGAAAAGCGGAACCATAAATGATGTTTCTGCATTCGCAGGATATTATACCGATAATGCAGGCAGGAAATACATCATCGTCATCAATATAAACAACTATTCCGGCTCAGGAATTAACAAAAAACTGTTTAAAGTACTCGACGCTTTAAAATAAGAAATGATAACTTGCAGAACGTTTATGAAGAGATTTTTTTTACTGCTATGCTTTAATGCAATTACCTATGCTGCCTTCAGCCAGAATGCAGCACCTGAAAATTCAGCAACTACAGAATCCATACCTTCTTTTAATAATGCCCCTGAGGTAGCCATTATCCCTGAACCTGTTTCAGTAATTAAAAGTGAAGGACATTTCGTCATCCCCGAAAACATATTAATAGAAGCACCCGCCCTACCGGAATTAAAACAGGCCATCTCATTCCTTCAGGAAAGACTTTCTATACCCACTGGTAGTTTTGTATCGGTAATAAATACGCGTAACCAGGCTGCTACCATTAAACTGATCATCAATGAAAAGGCCAGTTCTGTTCTTGGAAAAGAGGGCTATCAGCTTTCAGTGACCCCCAATCATATCACCATTAGAGCGAATAAAGCCGCCGGACTATTTTACGGCATACAAAGCCTGATGCAACTGTTTCCTCAGGAAATAGAAAGCAAGGAGCCGGTTGAAGACGTCAACTGGATAGCGCCATGTGTTGAGATTACAGATTATCCCCGCGTTGGATGGAGAGGCCTGATGTTTGACGTGGCCCGTCACTTCTTTACAAAAGCAGAAGTAAAGCAATATATTGATGCAATGGTGCGCTACAAGTACAATCTATTGCACCTGCACCTGACAGACGATGAAGGCTGGAGAATTGAAATCAAGGGCTATCCAAAGCTGACTGAAGTTGGCGCATGGAACGTAAAGAAGGTTGGAGAATTTGGGAACTTCAGTACTCCCGGCCCTGACGAACCCAGGACCTACGGAGGATTTTACACGCAGGACGATATCAGGGAACTGGTACAATATGCTAAAGAAAGATTTGTAGACATTATGCCTGAAATAGATGTCCCCGGACATAGTCTCGCGGCAATTGCCTCATACCCCGAACTGTCATGTACCCCATCCGCACCAAATTACAGGGTGCGCTCTGGTGAGCGGATCATGGACTGGTCCAGAGGTGCACCTCCTACTGCTTTGGTAGATAATACGCTTTGTCCGGCAAACGAACTGGTATACAGCTTTCTGGATACAGTCATTACACAGGTAGCCCAGTTGTTCCCTTTTGATTATATCCACATGGGTGGCGATGAAGCTCCTTTTAATTTCTGGGAAAAAAGCGATGCCATCAAGGCGCTAATGCAAAAAGAAGGCTTAAAGAATATGCACCAGGTGCAAGGTTATTTTGAAAAACGTATTCAGAAGATCGTAGAGGCTAAAGGCAAGAAGTTCATGGGTTGGGATGAAATTCTGGATGGGGATATGCCTTCCAGTGCTGCAGTAATGAGCTGGCGGGGTATGAAATATGGTATTGATGCAGCCAAAAAGAAACATGACGTAGTCATGAGTCCCAGTACTTATGCTTACCTGGATTACATGCAGGCTGATGTCATCACCGAACCTAAAGTTTATGCTTCGCTCAGGTTGAGCAAATCCTATGAGTTTGACCCTATACCTGCGGGTGTGGATCCTAAATTTATCAAAGGCGGACAAGCAAACCTATGGACTGAACAAGTTTACAATATCCGTCAGGCCGAATACATGACCTGGCCACGCGGTTTCGCAATAGCTGAGTCCGTATGGTCACCTGCAGAGAAGAAGAACTGGAACAATTTCTTTAACCGCGTAGAACAGCACTTTAAAAGGCTCGATATCGCTGAAACAAAATATGCACCAAGTGTATATGACCCGATATTCTCGGTGAGCAGATCGGCCGACAAGCAGTTGATGATTGAACTGAGTACAGAGGTTCAGGGGCTAGACATCTACTATAGCTTTGACAATTCTTTCCCGGACCGGTTCTATCCAAAATACACAGAGAAGATTACCCAACCTAAGGATGCTGCTACCCTAAAAGTGATCACTTATAAAGGTAAGAAACCGGTAGGCCGGATGATGGTAATGCCTATAGAAGAACTGAATAAAAGAGCCTGGAGAAAATAACATTGAGATACTTCGTTCACATCGGATATAATGGATTACAATACAATGGCTGGCAAAAACAGCCAGGGGTATTGAATGTACAGGGTGTTTTAGAGAAATACCTGAGTCAGGCGCTCAAGACCGAGGTATTCATCAACGGATGTGGGCGCACTGATGCTCACGTACACGCCAGCCAGTTCTTTTTTCATATGGACATCGAACAGGAATGGGATTTTGATCTCAAATTCAGGCTCAATAAACTACTGCCATTAAACATTGCTGTGTTTGATATCATTCCCATGAAGGGACTGCCTCATGCGCGTTTCGATGCCGTACAGCGCTCTTACGATTACTTTATCCACACCTATAAAGATCCTTTTCTGAATGGATTAAGTTCCTTCTACCTGTTAGACCATCTTGATTTCGATAAAATGAAACAGGCAGCTGCTGTCTTACCAAAATACAAAGACTACCGGGCATTTTGTACCAGTCCCGATAAATACGAACATACGATCTGTAACGTGATGTCGGCATCTTTGGCTGTAGATACCAATGGCGACAAATTACGCTTCCAGATCTCTTCTAATCGATTCCTCAGTAAAATGATCCGGATCATCATGGGACAGCTATTGAAAATAGGAAGAGGTGTATTGAGCGTGGATGAGTTTGAAAATTACCTGATCACCAATACCACGCCTGAGCTCATCACACCCGCACATCCCCAGGGGTTGTATCTTTCAAAAGTCACCTACCCTTACTTAAACCTTCCTCCCAGAGTAGAATTTTCATCCATTCTTCAGAAACAAACAGACGTTACCTGGAGAACTTTATAAGCTCCTGATTGTTAATTTATTGCTATTGATAATTTACTTTATTATCGTTAGCTTTAATAGACCAATATAAATAGGAGGCATCATTATGACTGTTATTCAAAAAATTGAGCATTGGGGCGACGTACACCACGCCAAATGGCTCGATGTAATCCGCATTGTTTTAGGAATTCTCATTTTCGGCAAGGGTATCGCCATCGTGAGTAATACTGAAGTCCTTCAGAACCTGCTGCTGCAAAATAATGTCTTTGGCTTTTCAGGAATGATGGCCAGTTTAGCCATTCACATCGTAGGATTTGTACATCTGGTTGGCGGCATTCTAATTGCCATCGGACTGGTTACGAGATTTGCTGTAGTGATTCAGATCCCCATTCTTCTTTGCGCAGTATTTTTCGTCAATCTATCACAGGGATTTTCAGTACTGAACTCTGAATTATGGCTATCTATCATTGTACTTCTGCTGCTGGTATTGTTCTGGGTAGTAGGCTCGGGTCCCTATTCAGTAGATCAGGCAATGAAAAGAAAACAAACCATTTACAGGTAAGCTATTTAGCTTTCTGACAACAATATAGCCCTGAGTGCATCGGCCGTAAGGCTGATGCCACTGGCGCTTATTGACGCCTGTTTATAAAAAACTTCACGCTCGGCAAGCTTAGCCTCTATAAAAGCGATCAATTCAGCTTCATTAAGATTCTTTATTAAAGGGCGCTTTTCTTTGCCGCTTTCCAGCCTTTTCGCCAGAGCCACCGGTGACATTTCTATATAAACTGTTTTCCCATTGGCATTCATCCACTCCATATTGTCAAAATAGCAAGGTGCTCCTCCTCCGGTTGCGACTACGATATTAGCGGGGTAATTGTAATCCTGAAGCGTTTTCTTTTCCTGTCTGCGGAAAGCATCTTCTCCATGAGCAGCAAAATAATTTCCCACACTATCTCCTATCTCCTTTTCCAGCTGCTGGTCAAGGTCTATGAAATCATAGCCTAGCTTTGTCGCCAGCTTCTTACCCAGCGTACTTTTGCCACAACCCATAAAGCCAATCAGGAATATCTTCATTACCTTAACTTTCTAATTGATCAATTATTTGGCAAAATACTCCTTTGCCAGTTCATCTATAGCGGGCGCATTATTATAATGCCATTTATTGATTACCACACCATTTTTCAACAACAAGACACCCGGACTAGCGCGGACCATACTTTTTAAAGGCACAGCATCCGCATAAAAAACCTCCATAAACAGTTTCATTTTTTTACTGTAAGCATCAGCATCCTGGGCAGAATTTGAAGTCAGTAATACTGCTCTGATGTTGAACTGCTCTGCCGCGTTAAGAGCAAGCGCATTTAGTTTAGACATTCCGTCATCATTTGTTTCCTTTAAATTGTAGGCTACAACGATCAGGTTGTAATATGGATTTTCAATCAGTTCTTTGGTATAATCTGTTCCGGAAGCATCTGTGATCAGCAGATCTTTAATCTTCGGCTGATAGCCTTTTTTAATCAATTTACTCTCCGGTGTCCCCACGATCTCCCAGTTGTCATCTTTCCAGATTTCAGTTTTCAGGTAATCCTTATCACTCATTACTTTCTTCTCCCCTGTTTCTTTGTGCTTCAGGTTGTACATGATCTGGTATTCATCAGGCTTTGCACCCGCCGGGATTTTCATCAGTTCAGGTAAATTGGCGCCTATTTTATAAGGCAGGAAATCCAGGATTGGCAACCTGCTGTAGGTATACTGACTAAACAATAAAGAACCCGCCAGTACCAGTCCAAACAGCGTATTCTGAACACTCCTATTTTCCGTGACCGGCATGATTCGTTCTCTATTCTTAAACAAGATCAGGATCAGCACCAATAAAACCAGGTCTTTAGAGAAAGACTGCCATGGGGTTAAAGGAATCGCATCACCAAAGCAACCGCATGAAGTGACCACTTTAAATGCCGCCGACACAAAAGTCAGGAACGTAAAGAATATGATCACCAGCAACAAACCTGTTGTTACCTGTTTCCGCCAGAATCCAAAAAGTAATAACGCACCAAGTACGATTTCAAATACACATAACAGAATGGCTATTCCAGTGGCCCAGCCACTTAAAAAATCCATGTGAAATACCTCAAAATATTCCTGCAGCTTGTAGCCAAAGCCAAGCGGGTCATTTGCTTTTATGAGGCCTGAAAATATAAACAGTACCCCGACAAATATTCTTGAAAAATTTAGTAAGCTTTTTTTCATTTAGTTATTTCAATATCTACTTTATACCTAATCTGATCAATGCAAAAACTGCATAGTTCAGCATATCCTGATAATTTGCATCGATGCCTTCGGAAGCAAGTGTTTGTCCCAGGTTATCCTCTATTTGTTTCACCCTGAAAATTTTCATCAGGATCAAATCTGTCAGAGAGCTGATCCGCAGGTCGCGCCATGCCTCACCGTAATCGTGATTCTTGGCAAACATCAGTTCTTTAGTATCATTTGCTTTCTCATCAAAGAGACGCTCCACGAGTTTTACTTCAAGCTCATTGGGATCTTCAGCACTCATCTCCAGCTGAATCATTCCAATGATACAATAATTAACGATACCGATATATTCAGAAGTAATGTCTTCACCTACCTTCGATACTTTTTTCTCTTCAAGCGTACGGATACGCTGTGCCTTGATGAAAATCTGATCTGTTATAGATGATGGTCTGAGGATACGCCATGCGGTGCCATAATCGTTTGTTTTCTTCAAAAAAAGCGATTTGCAAACCGCTATTACTAAGTCGTATTCCTGTGAAGTATTTGTTGCCAAAAGAATAATAATTTATATAGAAACATTTATCTAAGTTTGTACTCAAACAATGGCTAAAGATACATTTTTAAACGGAAAGACCACATTAAACGTTAAAGGAAGGCTATTAGATTTAAGTACCCCGGCGGTTATGGCCATACTGAATCTTACACCAGATTCCTTCTACGGAAACAGCCGCAGCAGCTCTGTGGACGATGCTTTGCGCAGAACAGAAGCTTTTTTAAAGGATGGAGCTACTTTTATAGACATTGGTGCATATTCTTCCAGACCAGGTGCAGCAGAGGTAAGTGCAGAAGAAGAACTAAAAAGAATACTGCCCGTAATAACAGCCATCACAAAAAAGTTACCAGAAGCGATACTCTCTGTTGATACTTTCAGAGCTTGGGTCGCCAAAGAAAGTATTGAGGCAGGAGCACATATCATTAATGACATCGCTGCCGGAGGTATGGACGAAGCCATGTTTGAAACGGCTGCGCAACTGCAGGTACCCTACATCATGATGCACATGAAAGGAACACCGCAAACAATGCAGAAAAACCCTCACTATGAAAATATAGGATTAGAAGTATTACACTACTTTTCCGATAAAATTGCGGCATTAAAAAAACTGGGGGTAAAAGACATCATCATAGATCCTGGTTTTGGGTTTGCGAAAACCCTTCAACACAATTATCAGTTATTGCAGCAAATGGAACATCTGCAAATACCGCAATTACCTTTACTTGTCGGCGTATCCAGAAAGTCGATGATCCATAAATTCCTTGGAATTACACCGGAAGAAGCATTAAACGGAACTACCGTGCTAAATACTATCGCTTTACAAAAAGGTGCACGTATTTTGCGTGTACACGATGTCAAAGAAGCTGTTGAAACTATAAAAATTCTTACCTTGGTACAAACGAGCTAACAGAGCTCAAGCCAAATCATAAATACGAAGTGAAAACTATTGATTTCGATTTCCTCAAAATAACTGTGACAGATGTCGTAGACATTGTTTTTGTCGCTTTGCTGATTTATTACATCTACAACCTCATTAAGAATACCCTGGCGGTAAATCTTCTTTTGGGAATGCTGATCATTACAATTATATGGTTTGTGGTAACACAACTAAAGATGGAATTGCTTACTGCAATCATAGATAAATTCATGAGTGTGGGGATTATCGCGTTGATTGTTATATTCCAGCCGGAAATCCGGCGTTTCCTGCTGCTCATTGGTAAAAACACATTTCTGCAACAGAATAAGGCCTGGTGGGGATATTTGTTTGGCAGTAAAAACATTGAAAGGGACAACCTTGTTCGCATAAAACCTATCATTGATGCCTGCAAGAGCATGAAGAAATCGCGGACAGGAGCGTTGATTGTGTTTGTCAAGTTTTATGATGACCAGCTGTTTGCCAACAGCTGTGAGATGATAGACTCTAAAATATCAAAGCGTTTACTGGAAAGCATTTTCCAGAAGTATAGTCCGCTGCATGATGGAGCCGTAGTCATCGCTGAAAATAAAATCAAAAGTGCCAGTTGCATTCTTCCGCTTACAGACAATGATAAACTACCGCCTCAATTTGGTTTGCGCCACCGTGCAGGAATAGGCGTCTCCGAAACTACCGATGCCGTTGCAGTCATCATCTCTGAAGAAACCGGAGAAATTGCATACGCAAAACAAGGCCGTGTGCGGATGAATGTCTCTTTTGGGGAACTGGAAAAATTACTGAACAAAGATTTTTAAACATCCATATTCATACAGCGCCATTCTTTTGGCGAATATCCGGTATACTTCTTAAAGCAGCGGCTAAACCAGGAAGGGTCATTGACTCCAAGCTGATAGGTAATATACTTTATCGAAAACTTTGTTGAGCGTAGCAGTTGTATTGCTTCTTCATGAATCCTATCCTCAATCATCCTGTTTACAGTTTTACCAACATAAAACATGGTATAGTTGTTCAAACGTTTCATAGAAATTTTCATCTCATCTGCATAGAACTTAGGGCGATGTTCAAACTTAAAAGAATGCTCAATTAGTTCCTCTAGTCTTATTACCAATTTCCTGTCGGGCGTGATATACCCTCCCTCTTTAAAACGACCTGTGTCTTTCATCTTAAACATTTAATATCAGTTGTCTTCCGGGAACAATTATACTCATGAAGCTTCCAATAAAAAATGAATTACAGACACTAAAACAGGTACTTTTTACTGCTCAGCCATGCGCTTTAATTTATCTAAAGCCTTTGGCCAGATTACTTTAAACTGCTCCACATAACTCTCATCCATGTCTGTTTCTATAAAGAGTTCAGTTTTTCCACCTACATCTTTCAACGTATAGTTTTCCAAAGCACCTGACCATTTCCTTACCTCTTCGCTATCCAGGTCTTCCACGCCATTTGTTAGCATTCCTAAATGCGCTATGGACATGTATTCATTGGGTATATTTCTGGCGATCTTAGAAACCATTCCATCCTCCCCTTCACCTAAAAAGAGAACCCTGCTTCCTTCTTTCCAGTCGGTCTCTGCACGTGATCCTTCAGAGAAAGCAGAAGTCCATTTCCTATAGGATTCATCACTCCAGAGCAGCTCCCATACTTTTTCTCTTGGAGCGTCAATTGTCGTATTAAATGTTAATCTTTCCATGTCTTTATCGTTAAGGTTTATATTAACCTAAGGTCGGGAAGATTATAAAGAATGTAAAGGCGTAATTGCGACATATTTAGGGTTTATCCCGTCAAACTTCACCCCCTCTTTTCTTGATTACAACAGATTGCACCCATAATCAGAGTGCAATCTGTACTCTATACTATTATTTAATAAAAGCAGCTATTTTTTCATTCACATCTTCGCCCCTCAGGTTTTTCGCAATGATCACTCCTTCCGGATTGATCAGGAAATTCTGAGGGATTGCACTAATACCGTATTTAATAGCCACATCGCTCTTAAAGCCTTTCAAATCACTCACCTGGAGCCAGGGCATACCGTCGTGCTTCACTGCATTCAGCCAGGCAGCCTTGGTTTCATCAAGAGAAACACCCACGATTTCAAAATTCTTATCTTTCAGTTGATTATAAGCTTTCAATAGATGCGGATTTTCCGCACGACAAGGCACACACCAACTCGCCCAGAAATCCACGAGTACATATTTTCCTCTTAGCGACGACAATTTAAACTCATTCCCCTTATCATCTGTCTGCGTAAAATCAACTGCCTTTCCTATCGCTATTTGTTTCGCTTTATCATACTTCGCTGTCAGTTTCTGACCAGTAGGGCTTGCCAGTATCCTTTTACTCAGCGGATCATAATAACGGCCGAAAGTTTCGGGATCGATCACTGCCGTCTTGTTTTGGCTAATAAGGTCAAGGGTCACATATGAATCGGGGTGACTAAAGATAAAAGAATCCAATGCCGTTTCTATTTTAGCATGCACAGGTCTGGCTTCTGCCTGGATCTTTTTTATCTCAACAGTATCTTTCACTTTCGCATAATATACTTTGGTAAACCTTTCTGTGATCTCTTTAAATTGAGCAAGCAAAGCCTTAGTTTGGACATTATACTGATTGAAATCTGCCTGCACCTTTGTTCCGGTAATAACCGCATTGGCCATATCTTTACCTGCCACCTTATAATTACCCTTTTCCAGGTAAAATTCCTGATAATCTCCGCCTGAATTCTTTTTGGCGGTATCTCTTTTTACCGGCATCAGTGATAAATAAGCTTTGTTACCGAAAGCGGTAATACCTTTGATCTCAAACTTTCCGTTCTTCACCAGCGTACTATCCTTTACAGTCTTCCCTTCTTTATTCACATAGCTCAGTATTACCTTTTTATCACCACCAGCAGCAGAGAGCTTACCTGCTATTTCAAATTTATCCTGCGCCATACTACTCCCTGCCGAAAGCATCAGAAGTAAAGCAACTGTTTTTCTTAAGTTCATCATTTTCTTATAATTAGCTCATCGTCATCCTGAATTTATTTTGCTTCGCAGCTACTTCGTGGTCAGGATGACGTGGTGTTCAGTACGTTCGCTTTAAAAACGATCCGTAAGCTTCCATTTTACTTAATCAATTCCTTCAATTTCTCTGTAAGCGCCTCGCCCCTCAGGTTTTTACCAATGATTATTCCCTGCGGATCAATCAATAGGTTTTGAGGTACCGAGTTGATCCCGTACATTACAGCTACCTCATTTTTCCAGCCTTTCAAATCGCTCACATGAATCCATGGCAAACCATCTTTTTTAACCGCTTCTGCCCAGACAGCTTTACCACCAGGATAATCAAGCGATACACCTACGATCTCGAAGTTTTTGCCCTTTAATGCATTGTATGCTTTTACCACATTGGGATTTTCTGCACGGCAAGGCACACACCAGCTGGCCCAAAAATCTACAAGAACATATTTACCTCTTAAAGAAGAAAGCGTAAATGGCTTATCGTTCAGATCATTTTGAGTAAAATCAGTTGCCTTGGCTCCAGCCTGGCGCCGCTTACCAATTTCTATTTTCTCAGCGGTACGTTGACCAAGCGGAGAAGATTTTAGTGCCGCAGAAAAGCGGTGAAACAAAGGTTCTACTTTTGAAGCTTCGAATTTACTGTCCAGCACATACATGTTAAATGTATAAAGCCCCATAAAAGAATTTAAATGACTCTCTGCAAATTTCAGACTGATGTCCTTATTCTTAGCTACTAATTTCTGAATACTGTCGCCCGCCATTTTACGTTCTTCCAATGATTTCACATAACTCCCGTCTGCAGCTTTCTTTCCGTATTCATTTTGCAGTTTTATAATTTGAGCCGTAACCGGCTTAATCATCGCTTCTCTTTCACGATCTTCAGAATCAGCAATTGAACCCGTGATTTGAGCATTGCTGATCGAGTCGGCACCAACCATAGCGATCTTCGAGTTCTCTATAAAAAAGCCCTGAGAGTCACGCTGCCATGCCGGACCTGCTGCGCCTTTGCGCTTCACGACCATCATTGCACTTTGAGGCTCATCTACGCTTCCGGTAAACTGAAACTTACCAGCTTTGATTTCGGTTGAATCGACTTCCTTCCAGGCATTATTCCTCAAAAGTACAAGGTATGCCTTAGCCTGACCTTTTACGGCAGGTAGTTTCCCTGATATCGTATAGCTTTTTTGAGCTGCTACCACAAAGGGTAGCAGCATCAAAACTGAAAATATTGTTTTTTTCATCTTTCTATTTTTATAGATTAAGAGTTATCTTTTTTAGTTTAACAACAAAATACCACCCACAAAACCTATGTTATAAGTGATTGTTGCCGATGCTACATATGGATTTGCTGCCAAAATGGTGAAGCGTAAGTACCTGGCTGTAGTTAATGAAGGCAAAGTTATAGTGTGCATTTTAGCGGTATTGTTGATATTGATCGCATACGTACCCTTGTCTGTCCATGTTACGTTATCTATACTTGTTTCCACTTTAGCAGAGGTTGTCTGAGCTCCATTGGCGGCGGTTAAGGCAGTTGGAAAAAAATAGTCTAATCCAGGAAAGGTAACGTTGCGTCCATAATCAATAGTCAAGAACTGCGGCAGCGGCACGGTATTAGAACTCGCCCAAAATGTTGTACCGGTAGTTGCATCAATTGCTCTGCTTGCTACGTTAGTTCCGAATGTAGAAGATGCAGTAGCAGTAGGAGTATATCCGGTATGGTTCACATAACGTGGTTCTTTTGTGTTAAAAACATAATAAACAACCTTACGTGTCTTCGGATCCTGCGCTACGCCATCTACAGATGCAATGGTCAACGGCAACACATAGGTGGTGAACGGCTGCAGTGTGGTCTGAAAACTAAGGTTTAGTATTGCCGCTTCTGAAAGGTTTGTACCCGGAGCGATGGCTACCGTTGGTTTATAATAAAGATAACTTTTGGTTGGAAGTAAAAGGGCATTACTGCCATACTTCAGCTTATAATCTGCTATTTTAGTCGTATCGGGGGCAAAAGTAACATAATGAACATCCGAAGACGTACTACCTTGTAACGCCGCTTTCATTTCTACGCTCAACACTGAAACACTTCTAATGTCATAATCTCTCGCCACTACCTCTGTTGAAGCCGGCACATCAAAAGTCACCCTACTTTCCGGTAAGGGTTCGCGGCCGGTTTTGTCTTTTTTGCAAGCCATAAACAATAGCACTACCGTGCATATTGCCAATAAATTTAATGTATATGTCTTCATCTCTTAATTTTCTAGTTATGGATTTTGGGGCATATCTGGGTTAAAGGCCGTCACCTGAATAGGTATTTGCAGCGTGTATCTCGGGCTATGCGGCTCAAGCGTGGCAATTACTGTATTCTGCGCATTGGTACGGGTTACTGCTTGCATCGTGTTCTCCATATCAAATCTTCGCATGTCAAACCAGCGTAGACTATGGAAAGGCAATTCACGCCTTCTTTCTGCCAGTACTTCGGTAAACACAACGTTTTGATCAGCCGAACTGAAATCTCTGCTCGTGCCGGTATACCTGGCTCTGCGAACTATGTTCAAATGGTTTAGCGCGTCTGTAAGATTATTGGCCCTTGCGGCACATTCCGCAGCAATTAACCGCATTTCCTGCACAGTTGTACCGGAATTGGTCAGCTGGAAAGTTGGTGTAACCGCAGCTGCGTAAAACGCAGTCACCCCTCTTGCGGTACTTGTCCAGCTCGAATAAAGAATTGTCCTCCTGGCATCGTTGCTGGCAAACGAAGCTTTAAAATCTAAGGCTATCGGGATACCGGCGGCGGCATATCCCTTGCCGTAAATTGCGTCCGGATGAGACACTACATTTTGCGTCGTGGGAAAGGAAGCAGGAGTGGTATAATCAATCATCGTTGCACGAGTATTGGCCAGAGCCAGCTCTGCATACCGCAGCGCTTCGGTATATTCTCTTCTACATAAATAAACGCGTGCCAATACGCTGTATGCGGCCGGCTTAGAGCCACGAAACCTTGCACCGCTATTATCATCAGGAAGGTTTGGGATAGCCGCATTGATATCATCCAGAATATGTTTATAAATTTCAGCAGTCGTAGTTCTTGGTGGAGCTTTTTGACTTACATTATCTGAAGTTACAAAAGGTACAGCCAAATCTGTGGCTGCAGTTGCCGCGTCGTAGGGCTTGGCATATTCATTTACCAGGTAAAAATAAGAATATGCACGGCCAAGCAAGGCTTCCGCCTTAAGACTGTTCCTCTGCGATGCGGTACCCCCCTCAGCAGCGTCAATACCTAACAACACAGTATTATACAGACTAATGCGTTGATAGTGGTCAGCCCATAAATAGGCAGGTGCTGCCACGTCATTCGTAAACTGTGGCGCCCAGGTATAAACAAAGTCAGCAAGATTAATTGGCGGAGTATTAACGCTTAAGTAATCCATATTGTCCGTCATATAGTCCAAATAAGGGCTGCTCATTTCAGTTGTGAATATTGATGCGTTTAACCAAAGATCAAAGTCATTCGTTGTTTTCAGCAATTGCTTGCCCTTTGGTTCAACATCCAGATATTTATCGCAACCACTAAAAACCATGCAGCAAAAAAGCAACTGGACGGCTATATATTTAAATTTCTTCATCAGTTTAAAATTTTAAAAGTTAGTGAATAAACCAAGCGTATACGTAGGGGTTAGATACGATTTTGCGTAACTTCCCGTAGCCATACTAAAGTTATAGCGGTTAAATCCAACGGAGTACAAGTTTGAAGCCTGAGCTTTGAGCTCAAAGTTCTTGAAGCCGGCCTTTTTTATGAAATTGACGTCATTTAACCGGTACGAAACCGTTACATCACCTAACGTCATATAATCACCATGAACCACATAGTTCTTGTTATAACGGTAAGCCAGTCCCGGAGCAAAGCTATTCAGGTCAGTTAAGTTCGGAATATCTGTGTTCGCCTCGTCGCCGGCAACCCTCCAATAGTTATTTGACCCTACCAAAGGTCTGTTCTGTTCGGGCGTAGGCCTCGGCACGCGTACTTTAAAACCACCATAATAGTTGATCATCGCGAAGAAATAAAAATTGCCCACATCAACCCGGTTACTTAGTCCACCGCTAATAGTTGGAATAGATGTTCCTGAATATTGTACCAGTCCTGAATTCTTATCTGACATCGCGGTAACTAAAGGCGTACCCGTAGAGCTGGTATTTACAACATATGATGCCCCGCTCTGATCGTAAATAATTGGATGACCTTCATTATTGAGTCCACGCGTATCATAGGAAAACATAGCACCTACCGGATAACCACTTACATATCCAAGTACATCAAGAACCTGTGGATCATATCGTCCCGTTCTATAAACATCCAGTACCTTGCTGCTATTTTTAGCTACCACAATACCCGTATTCCAGTTAAAATTCCTGGTGGATATCCAATCTGCTTTCAGGCTAAACTCTAAACCATTATTTTTGATGGTGGCATAATTGACTAAGGCAGAACTGGCACCGAGCGTTGGGTCGATCGAAGAATTACCCATCACATCGGTTGTTTTTTTGGTATAATATTCAAAGCTACCTGTGATATTTTTGAAAACATTATAATCCAGTCCCAAATTAAAGTTCTCAGTCTGTTCCCAACGAAGGCCTGTATTGGCATTGGAGAATAAGATGAGCGATGGAAGTGTAGGTGTATTCTGTGTATTGTTCTGTGCCTGGGCAATTACCTGCGGAAGTGAAAGCTTCGCTACATTCCCATTAAATCCGTAAGCACCGCGCAGTTTCAACTGGTGAAGCCATTTTATATCATTCATAAAACTTTCCTTATGAATGTTCCAGGCTGCACCTAATGACCATAATGGCTTATACTTATATTTTGGATCGCTACCAAAAAGGTTCGATTGGTCAATGCGGATACTTCCCGATAAGGAGTAGGTATCTTTAAAGGAATAAACAACATTAGCAAATGCCGATAAAAAACGGTCGTCACTATAAGTCTGGTTAAAGAAGTTGTTCAAGGCCCCAAGGGCATTAGAAGTGACCAAGGTACCTCTGACTGTCGTTGCACCGTTAATTATAGAAGCATAATCGACAGGCTGATGTAGCAAACTCTGATCGTTATAGCCAAAATAAGATGCTAAATTACTTTTATTTACCAGGCTGCGTATTTCAGCACCTGCGATACCGTTTAGGGAATGGTTGCCAATTCTTTTATTATAATTCAATTGCGTCCGTGCTGTATAACCAGTTGAAGTGGTATTCTGCTGACGCAGGAAATCTCCATCAGGAATATTTCTTTTGAATACTAACGAAGGGTTAGCGGTAGTAGGCGTAACAGTGTAGTTGTTAACCCACGCATTCACTTCATTCGAACCCTGGCCGGCCAGGTGCCTGAACTCCGTACGGGAAGTCTCATATACCCCACCGAACAACAGGTTAAATCCTTTTCCAATATCATAGTTAAAATTGGCAATGGCCTTGTTATTCAGTGTTCGTGTTTTATTGCTTACTTTATTCGCTTCAATTAGCGGGTAATAGTTTTGATCTAACAAGCCTTGCGACAGCAGTACATTATTATAAACCGGTGCATAGCTTTGTGAAATGATGGCGGCAGGATTACCATTTACATCTTCATAGCGTTCATAGCCCGCATAGGAAGCAGCCCCCGGTACCGGAGCACCATTAGCACGATTTTCCTGGTATTCTGTGGTCAATTCCAGGCTCAGTCGTTTTGCGAGTTTAAGTGTCGTACGGCCCGTCAGTTGAAATCTATTGTTGTCATTCAGAATTGAATTATTGCGGTTACCCGTATAATTGGCCGTGATATAATATAGCGCGTTTGGCACACCACCCGAAATGTTCAAGGTATTTGTTTGCGCAACTGCCGTCCTCTGGAATAGGCGACTGTAATCCTCCAGATTGTCATAATTAGCCAGTTCTGCAAAAGAGCTTTCCGCCTGCGCAGGTGTAATAATACCGGCGGCTAGCTGAGCCTGGATATAGTAGGGAATAGAACGACGTACATTACCCCCTAAAGATCCTGGCGCATACAAGGCAGTCCAGCTGGATGGCGTAACAATTAGCGCTTGTCTTTCACGTATGTAACTGGCATTGATGCCCGACGCCTCCGGATCCCAGCGGTAGCGGCTATAATTTTCCTCTGGTGTAAGGCCCAATGTAGTCCTGAAATTAAACTGTGCAGCTCCAGGGCTAGCCTGCTTTCTCTCAATAATGATTACTCCATTAGACGCCCTTACTCCATATACAGTGGCAGAGGCGGCATCTTTAAGAATCGTCACCGACTTTATTTCATTTGGATCTATCATATCCAGCGTTAACTCTGTTGGGTAACCATCCACTACAATTAACGGACTTTGGTTGGCTGACATGGTAGAAATACCACGGATATTGAACAAAGGCCTGGTAGTTTCACCAACGCCAGGAGTAGTACTTGTAAACTGTACACTGTTGTTGATCAACAATCCCGGTAAACGGTTTACCAAACCATCAAGAAAATTTGTACTTACCCTTGATTCATATTCTTTGGTGCTTATTTGCGAAACGGCACCTGTACTTTGTTCTGGCTTGATCTTCTGATATCCAGTGTTAACAGTTACCGCAACTTCTTCGAGATTCCCCACAGCTACTTCCATGCGGATCACTCCAAGATCTTTTGTTGCTGCCAGCTCTCTGGTTTTATATCCGGTATAGGTGATAACCAATACCGCATTATCATCCACATTTTGAAGGAGAAAAGAACCATCTGTACCTGTTCTGACTACCTGTTTTTGTCCTTTAACCATTACAGTAGCTCCAACAAGTGCATCGCCGGCGCTATCTGCCACGCGTCCACGCACATCTATGTTTGAAAAAAAAGCAGTTAAGTTGTCTATAAAAGAGGGCTTAGCGGGTTCTATTACTATAAATTTATCCTTTACCGAATAAGTAAGATCCTGACCTCTAAAAACTGCGCTCAAAGCATCTTTCAGTTCTACATTGCTCAGGCTAATGGTTACTTTTTTAGCGTTTTTAACTTCTTCAGAGTTAAATACAAAGTCATACCCGGTTTGTGAACGTATTTTATTAATTATCGCTCCAAGCGAAGCATTTTTTTCATTTAAAGTAACTTTCTGGGCATAGCCGGCAGCACTTGCATGAATCAAAAAAGTGGTCATTAGCACTATGATTAACTTCATAATCAATAGAATTTTGGTTGGCAGCCACTTAAAAGGCTTACCTCGATTTAAAGCATAGTTTTCCATACTTCGTCTTTGTTTTGTATTCAAACACAGGAAGTCGACGACAGACCATCGTTATTGCTTTGTTAAGCAATAATGCCTAAGTTTGAATTGGTTTGAGTTGAGAATTGATTGTTAGCAAATAATTGTTCTTCCTGAAATTTTTCAGGAAAGGTTGCTCAAACTATTGCCGGAAAGTGTTCGAACCACTTTTCGGCCTTTTATTTAAAAGCCCCCGTGTTTCTCTTGGTCTTAGTGGCGTAGAATTTCTTTCATAATTGGTTGTTTAGGTTAGTGATTTATATGACTGATTGATTATTATTTCATTACCGTTATAGTTCTTTCCTCAATTTTAAACTTCACGCTTCCTGTAGTCTGCATCCTTTCCAGTACGGTTGATATATTTCTGGTTCTTGATACTGCGCCACTAAAAGTGACATTCTTAGGCGCATTATCGGCATACACAACTGTCACATCATACCATCTGGCCAACTCCCGCATGAGTCCTTCCAGCGTTTTATCCCTAAATACGATACTGCCATTTTTCCAGGCCAGCACTTCTTCAGTATTTGCTTCTTTTACTTTAATTACATCGTTAGTCAGGCTTGCCTGTTGGTTGGGTTTGAGTACTGCACTGCTTTCTGCTCCCGCAGAGCGTGTAGCGACACGCACAGATCCTTCCAACAATGTCGTTTTCACGCTACCCTCATCAGCATAGCTGTTGATATTAAAATGAGTGCCAAGCACTTCTACCTGCTGCCCGTTACTTTCTACTACAAACGGACGCTTCTTATTCTTGGTCACTTCAAAATAAGCTTCGCCGTCTAAATAAATTTTCCTTACATCTCCCTGCGAAAAATTGGAAGGTATCTGCAATTTACTGGCCGCATTTAGCCATACCTTGGTACCATCGGGTAATGTGAATTCGTAGGTCTGGCCTTTTGTGGTAGAAGCGACTAGATCCCTCGAAACTCGGGATGACAAAACGTCCCCCTTGTCATCCTCTTTTTTGTCATCCAGAGCATCGCGAAGGATCTCGCCGTCACTATATTTTAAGTCTTGTCCTATTACTACTCCAGTTTTCGCACCACTCAATTGAATTATTTTACCAGAGGCAAGTGTGATAGTCGCACCATTCTTACCCGGTGTTATATCATTTGCATATATATTCTTGTCGTTCAGGTCATCGCGAAGGTCATCAGATCTGTAGTTAAAAAACCAGAGTCCGAAAACAAGGACTCCAACTACAGCGGCAATACGTGCTGCCATTCCTAAAGTCATCCCGAAACCTGGCCATAGCTTTATTTTTCTATTGGCAGACGGCACCGCAGGAACTGCCTTATAAATGTTATTTAGAATTTCCTGTTGTTCATCTTCATCCAGACTATAGCTAACATTTCTGGATTTCAATTCTGCATCTACCAGCTGAGCAAGCTCAGCCTGAACTTTGTCATGATTAACCAGCTCTAAAAATGCCAGTCGTTCATCATGTGATGCAGTTCCATCCACATACTTACGGAACAATAAAGAAAATTCTGAATCAGCAGTCATAAATTACAGGCATATTTTAATGCCTTTCAACAGCTTGACGAAATGAATAAGGGCATCGGGGTAGTGGGCTGTAAAATATTTTTATTTATAATAGGAAACCTATTTATTCATCAACAAGATCAGCACCAGCATCGCGTCCATATTTTTAAGATACTTTCTGATATTTCCCAATGCGACCTTCATATGAGTATGAACAGTACCTGCACTTAGGCCAAGCTGGCTTGCAGCTTCTTCATACTTCAATCCCTGTTCATGACAGAGCTGATATACCTTTCTTTGCTGTGGAGAAAGCGTTTCAACCGCCTGTGCAATTATCCCCCCCATTTCATGGTAATTTAACATCTGTTCAGTAAGGTCGTCACCATTTTCCAGTTGCTCTTCCTTCAGTTCCACCGTCCTCAGCGCTTCCCGGGCAATACGTCTTAATGCGTCAATACTCTGATTTCTTGCAGTTCTGTTCAGGTAAGCGCCAAAATTCTCAACACCGTCAAGCTCTCCCCGCTTTATCCATACCTTCAAAAAAACATCCTGCACTACTTCCTTAGCCTGAGATCTGGAATGCGTCATTTTCATGGCAATACTAAATACAAGCTGCTGATGATGCTCAAACAAAACATTAAAGGCACGTTCATCCCCATGCCTCATTAAAGCAATCAGTTCCTGATCTGTATAAGTGCTGTAAGCAGCCATGACGTTTATTAAATTACCTTCCCCGTTACTAATTTACTAAATTTCTGCAAGATTAGGTAAGTTATCGATATTAACCAAACATCAATTACGGCTCTTTGCTTTTTCAGCTCATTCTATAGAAAAACTCGTCTGCAACAATTTTACCATCTTTAACTTCATAAACACAAATTTCGCTCATAGACATTCTTCCATGCTCCTTATAAGTGGCATCGATGTCCATGACCATAGCAAAGTGATTATCCGCAACAATAGGATCCGAACATGAAGCACTATGTATTTCTTTAACGCTTTGCTCCCATTGTACAGTTTTGTTTTTAACTGCCTCCTTGCCCTCTGTAAATTCCATCGGCGAACCTTTGGGTTCTTTGCTAGTCACATTGTCGGCATACAATTCGTCTATAGCCTGTTCGTGTTTGCCTTCACGGCAAAGCTGCACTAATTTGTCAGCTACTTCCTGAGTTTTCATATAAATCGTCTTTAAGTTATATTCTAAGTTATTTAAAATAAACACCTTAACTATCCATATGGTTTTATATTTAAGTTAACTGAAGATCAACATATCCCCATATAAAAAGAGCCCGCAAATCTGCAGGCTCTTTTAAATTTGGTCAAAGTCAGGTTACTTTTTCACTGAATCTTTTGCAGTAGTGTCCACAATAACAGTAGTATCCATTGAAGTCGTTGCAGAATCGCTCATGGTCATCGTAGAATCCATCTTGGTTGAATCCATATCACCTGCTTTTTTTTCAGAACCACCACAGGCGGCAACTGTTAAAGAAACTACTAATGCTAAGAAGCCAGATTTGAATACATTTTTCATAAAAATTTTGTTTTAGATATAAGTTCAGTCATTAATACTGCAAAGATTAAAAAGTAACCCCAAGACTTTATTTACTCCAAGTTCATCTCGCACGAAACTTATGTTATACTATTGTTAAATAATGACTTACAGCACATAAGCCAACAAATTATGACTATATTTAAGTATTAATTCTTTCGTTATGGAAATTGATTATGCCCTTCTTGGTCTGTTAGTTTTAGCACTGATTATTTTCATCACATGGCTGATCAGGCGCAATATAAAAGACAAGAAAAAATTTGAGAAAGACAGCATCCAATCTGAGATAAAGCCTGAGAAGCATGACGCAGATCATGTTTAAATGTGTTATAAAACGTGGAGCTGCTATGCCTTGTTCCTTAATATATTATTAACATCTGTGCCAGTACCTTTGCTGCAGGTAAATCACAGATAATAAATGAAACATATCGGCGAACAAGAACTTTTGCAGTTAATCAGGGAATCTAATTATGCTGCATTTGAAGAACTTCATCGCCGTTATTATAAGTCCCTTTTTGCTTTAGCTGCTAAAAAGATCGGAGACCATGATGAGGCTTATGATCTGATGCAGGATATGTTTATTGAACTTTGGGATAAGCGAACTGTATTTTCAATCAGTAATCCGTTAACTAATTACCTCAAAAACCGGCTATGGTTTAAGCTTTCCGGCTATTTCAGAGCCAAAGGCTTCAAAGAAAAACATTTCAAAAACTTCGCTGGCTTTCTTCAGCAGCAACATGATGCCTCAACCCATTTTGATGAAATGGAAATCAGGGAAATGGATCTGCAATATGAAGCCGTGATGGAAGTAATTAACAGGACAATAGAAGAAATGCCAATAAAAATGCGGGAGGTTTTTCTCATGAGCCGCAGCAACGAATATTCCATTGCTGAAATCGCCGAAAAACTAAATATCTCCCCAAAAACTGTTAAGAATCAAATCAACATTGCACTCAATCGTATCAGGAGTGCAACTTCAGGCACATCTACATCAGCCTTTGAACTGCTGTTCTTAATTTGGTTAACAATTAAATAACAAAATTTTAACGATTAATTTCTGGGCCTTTTACTTTCCTCCTGCTTATTACTTATAGAATGCAAAAGGAAAGAAAATACTTAGAAGAACTTTTTCAGAAATACCAGCAAGGATTGGTAAGCGAGGAAGAAAAAACGTTGATTGCCCATTGGCTCATTCATTTAAATATTAGTGAACCGCTCAGCGACGAACAGTTGCAGGCCAGGCAACAGCTTTCACAACACGGCTTAAAAAGTCATTTTTTTCCCGCGGAAATTCAGCCTGCAAAAATTACACGTTTTCAGTTCTGGATACCCTCCATCGCCGCAAGTCTGCTGGTACTCTCAGCCATAGCATGTTTCTTTTATTTTAATGACAAAAACCGAAAGTCCGTCGTCAATCCAATAGCTATGACCGAAATCATCACCCGTACCGGTGAAAAGAAGATCATTTCCTTATCCGACGGCAGCCGCATTACCCTCAATACCCAAAGCAGGTTAAAATACCCTCCCAGATTTGCAGGAAATGTAAGAGAGGTTTCTCTTAGTGGAGAAGCATTTTTTGAAGTCGCCCACAATCCTTCCAGACCATTTAAAGTACATACAGATCAGTTCAAGGTGCAGGTACTTGGAACCTCTTTTAACATTAAGGCATATGGAGAAGATGAAGAGCTATCTGTTTCGGTCGCTTCCGGAAAGGTTGGCATACTACCAGCGCCCACAAAAAGCAAATCTTACCTGCTGATGCCAGGTGATCAGCTAACCTGGAACCGGTCTAACTCAAAGTTCAGTCAGTCGCGTACGGCAATAGCGGATATTTCTTCATGGCAAAAGGGCAAATTAATTTTCCGGAATGAAACGCTGGAAAACATCACCAGGGAGCTGCAGCGATATTATAAGGTTAAATTCCAGTTCAATAACAAATCATTGCTGACAAAGCAAATCAACCTTAAGATAAAAAATCAAAGCATTACTACTGTAATGAAAGCGCTCAGCATTTCAGGTGAATTTCAATATAAAATTGAGGGCAATAAAATAACCTTATGGTAAACAATCAAATATAAATATCAGTAAAGAAGGGAGCGCCATATGTAAAAGAATCCAGGTATCATCAGATCATTAAACGCAAAAGAGCGAAAGTGGTGGGACACTTCCGCTCATACATAAGTTTTCTGATCCATCATTTTTCAGGACAATAAACCATTTAAAAAACTATGTACAATTCTACAAAAATAAACGTAATTAAATTGCTGTTCTCTATGACAAGATTTGCCATGCTGGTAACGATAGTCACAACGACATTTACAGTCGTCTTAATGGCGGCCGATGTGAAATCTCAAAATCTTAATGAGGCCCGCATTACACTTTTAGCACAAAACACAACACTTACAGAAGTATTGAATAAAATAGAGCAACAGACTGACTTTACTTTTTCCTTTACCAAAAAAGTAGGTGGAATAATACTCAAATCTTTAGCAGCCGATAACAAACCATTGTCTGAGTTATTAAAAGAACTTGCCACTGGCAGACACCTAAGATTTACCCAACTGGGTAGTTTGATTGCCGTTAACCAGCTCCCAGATGCTCCGAAACCCGGAAAAATATCAGGTAAGATCCTGGACGACAAAGGGCAAACTTTACCCGGCGCAAACATAAAAGTCTTAGAATCAGGTGAGGCTGTACAATCTGCGGTTGATGGCAGTTATATTCTAAATCTTCAGCCGGGCACCTATACTTTGGAGGTCAGTTATATCTCCTTCCAAACACAGCGCATCACTGGGGTTATCGTAACCGAAGGAAAAAGCACTGTCCTGAATGTTTCACTGAAAGCTGGCGCCAAAGGCCTTAAAGAGGTCATAGTGACTTCGGGATATAAAAAAGCCTCAACCAACGGATTATTGGTCCGTCAAAAAAATGCTTCGGAAATCAGCAACGGCATCAGTGCGGAACAGATTGGCCGTACACCGGATAAGAATATTGGCGAAAGCTTAAAAAGAATTAGCGGTGTAAGTACTGTGGATAACAAGTTTGTATTGGTACGCGGCATCGGCGAACGCTATAATTCTGCTATGCTGGACGGAACGGTATTGCCCAGCACCGAAGCCCAGACACGTAATTTTTCTTTCGATATGATCCCATCTAACCTGGTAGACAACGTAGTGGTTAGTAAAACTATAACACCAGATATGAACGCTAGTTTTGCCGGCGGACTGATCCAGGTCAACACAAAAGATATCCCTAACGAAAACTTCATCAGTTTTTCTGCAGGTGCTTCATACAATGACCAAAGTACCGGGAAGGATTTCCTGAGCCACCAGCGTGGCAAATATGATTATTGGGGGATTGATGCCGGAGGAAGAGGCGCTCCCTCCAATCTTTTGGTTACCGATAAGCAAGTTGAGCCTAACAGATCAATGTCTGATGAAACATACCAGCAGAAACTTGTAGACCAGAGCCGTCGGTTTACGAATGATAACTTTACTGTTTATAAATATAAGGCCGCTCCATCGCAAAACTATCAGTTCACCATAGGAAAACTATTTGAATTGGATACTTTGAATAAAAAAAGATTCGGCTTTACGGCATCGTTAAGCTACCGAAATACACAGAATACCAATGAAATTGAGCGTCAAAACAGAAGTGACTGGAATTTGAATACTGATAATTCTGGAAAAGCTTATGGCTTTAATACAACCATAGGTGCTTTAGTAAATGCCGGGCTGCAATTCGGCAAAAATCGCATCACGCTTCGCAATATTTTCACCCATATGTACGATAACATCCTGGTGCGAAACGTCGGCTATGATAATGTTACAGGTGGTGATTTTATTCCATTAAACACACCAAACCGTATACAGGAAAGTGATGACCCTACTTTTACAGATTTGCTGCAAAATAAGCTCAGCGGACAACACCAGCTGGGCAGCGCAAAATTTGAGTGGGAATTGGCAAAGACCCTGATCGTGCGTAAAGAAAAAGACCTTACGATAGCAAATAGTGCTCCGCAGCTAGTTAATGGTGATTATCAATACTTTTATATACCAGGCAATTTCAACCAGCCTGAAATCAGCAATAACCTTTCAAGACACACTTACAAAAATGATGAACACCATTATTCATGGACAGCCTCAGTAACTCTGCCTTTTAAGATGGCAGGTTTCAGCAACACTATAAAAACCGGGTATTTCGGCAACAGCAAAAACGCGGGTTTCAATTGGCAGATTGCCGCATTAGGACGTAGCCTTACCACCGCTCCGGCAGTTGCCTACCTTCCGGTTTCGGAAATGCAAAAGCCCGAAAACTTAGGAGTTAATGGCCTCAATTATGCCATCAACTCCTATTGGCTGGATACCTTTGAAGGAAAAAGTAAAACGCATGCTTTATATGGGATGCTGGATCATCGGTTTTTTGAACAACTTCGGTTGGTGTGGGGAGTAAGGGCCGATTACTACAGCTATACCGACATTAAAAACCCAGTCAGCATCCGTGGGGCATCAGAATATATCCCTAAAAAGGACAGAGCATGGCAGTGGCTTCCTTCCGCCAATTTAACTTATAGCCCCAGCACTCAGGTAAATATCCGGGCAGCATATTCCAGCAGCATTGTACGCCCGGAGATGATGGAAAACAGCCAATTCCTTAAATATAGTCCATATTTAGGGGCACAATTTGGTAATCTTGGATTATACAGCACACGTATCCGCAGTTATGATTTCAAAACTGAGTGGTTTCCAGGTCTGGGTGAAATCATTTCAGCCGGAGCCTTTTATAAAGAATTTGATAAACCCGCAGAGTTAACTGTAAACAACACTAGCGGAAATATTCAATACTACATTAAAAACGCCGATAATGCGAAAGTATATGGTTTCGAATTTGAGGCAAGAAAAAATTTCGGTTTTATTGCGGACAATGAACTGATAAAAAACCTGACAGCCTATGGAAACCTCACGCTCCAAAAATCGGATGTAGTAGGTACATTCAGGATCACGAATCCTGACAAAACACCCGGCGCCCCATCCACTATAGAGTTACCCAGCAAACAAAAACGGCCAATGTATGGTCAATCGCCTTATTTAGTCAATGCTGGCATACAATACACCGGGAAACGGTTTGGCTTTAATTTTCTATATAATAAATCAGGACTTAAAACATATATCGTAAGTGCTGATCCCGGACTCATCGAATATGAAAGACCTCGTGAACAGATCGACCTACAGCTGAGTTGTAAGTTGTTTAAAAACCGATGTGAGCTAAAATTTAATGCAGGCAACCTGCTGAACTCAGCATCTTCATTTTATATCAACCAGGCGAGTTATGAACGCAATCCGGATTATGATTTTAAATCAGGCGATATCAGTTCCGTTTTTAGGTTAAAACCAGGTTTCACCGATAAATATGAAGATGGTGACTACCTAAAATTTGTTCAGCGGTTTGGCCGCACTTACAGTACCGTGATTACCTATAATTTTTAAATATAATATGAAAACAAAATTGATGTCCATCAGCCTCTCAGGCTTATGTTTATTCTTTCTGCTCTCCTGCAGCAAAAAAGAATTGTTAAATGAAAACACGGCTCACATTATAAGGCTTACCCTTCAGGGCAACTCTGCCGACTCATTGGAATACGTTGTTGATAATAAAGTACTAGCAACTGTTGGCGGGAACTTTAATACGCAAGCCATAATGGGTTTTGAGGATAAGCAGAAGGAACTTCAAATCAGGAATAAAAACTCCGGGGTAATTGTCCAGACTAAAACTGTTCCCGCTGCTCCGTTTGATCAAACCCTAACTTTATACTATGACGGCACCCAGGCCTATGACAAAGTAATCAAGTTATTCATCAAGGGCTATGCCCTCTCCGGTGAACTGGAATTCTTGGTTGGCGGGCAGGTCATATATACTGGAATAGGTAGCATCAACAAAGAGAACCTGGACGTACTGATGAACGAAAGTTCGAACAGAGAAATAGAGATTCGCAAAAAAGGGGAAACTACCGTACTATTTTCAAAAACAATTACATCCACGCCGGGGAAACAGACATTAAATTTCTTCTTTGATGGGGCAAATATCGTCGACAATGTAGCATTAAGGCCACCTGCAAACCCGGCCAACATGTTGATTTCGGCTAAATTTCAAAGTCTTTATGGAACGCTGGGTTATTATCGCGGAGTTGATGTCGACCTTCTTTTTTACGAGCGGAACACGGCAACAGGGGTAGCTACCAAAATAACCCCCGAGATCAGATTTGCGCTTTCTGCCAATGGCAATTTTAACGACATCGAACTACCACCATTGAGCACCAACAGTCCAACTGTTGTTTACGGTTGCGATATTGTCGAAAAAGGCACTAATAATTTACCTTATACTGCTGCTGCAACAGTTGCGCCTTTCATCTCGGCTGCACTTCCATATCAGCCAAATGTTGGCCGCTATGGTAACCCAATCGTATTTGAACCCGGAAAATCAAAGTTGCTGGTAATCGGGGATGGCAAATTTCTTAAAACCACAGTACCCAGGTCAACCAGTTTAGGCATTACCGTCACTGATCTGTCTCAGTACTTTCAATAAGACCGATCATTAGTAAGCGTATATCCAAGTTCATTGGGTATACGCTTTTTTAAGCTGTTTTGCATCACTATTTCGTAACCACGGCCCTTTCCAAATCAGCTTTAAAATTTCTTCCTATTGGAATTTGATGATCATTCAGTACAATGCGGTTTCGCTCCAGGCAGACAATCTTTTCAACCGATACAATAAACGATTTATGTACACGTATAAAACGGTTATGCGGAAAAATATCCAGCATCGCTTTAATTGATCCCTTCAATATGATTTTCTCTGATTGTGTGTAAATGATGGCATAGTCTTTCAGTCCTTGGATGTGCGTGACCTCGCTAAACTGAAGCTTTATGCGCTGAACACCGCTTTTAACAAAGATGAAATCTTCACCCACCGGAACATGCTCAACGTTATTAGCCTGAACTTTCAAAGTTCTGTATTCTTTAATGATACCCTGTTGTTCGTACCAATCCATGCTTAATTTAACTGCCAGCATTAATCCCAGATACCATAAGGTGCTGAAAAAGTTATAGGACAAGGCTTCCATTAAACGGCTATTCCGCAGTGGCCCCACTACATAACCGTAGAGGTAAAAATCAAAGAGGCTCTGGGCCAGCAAATATCCGGTTACCGACAGCAGTACTGCAAAAGCATATATAAAATAGCGCTTCTTCATCAGGAACCGGGGCAGGAAATAATGCAGGTTAAGGTAAGCGATCATGATCAGCAAAAGAATACGCACGCTCACACAGGCCACAAAATATGGCATGCTTGCCTTGTATATCAGGTATTTCTTTTCATAAATGAAGAACCCAGTAATTAGCAACCAGTAGCAAAAATGAATCAGCAAGTACTTTCTTTTATACATCATTTCAGGGTAAAGGAAACCAAAAGGGTAAAGCCCGAAAAATTATATCGACCAACTACATAAAAAGTAGATGAAATATAACAATAAAAAGGCGGATGTCTATTATTCTCGTTGTTGCTCTACTATTTTTCCGCCCCAATGTCTTTTAGCCTAATATTGTTCAGTATAAGTCAGAAATATTCATTTTAAAATTATCATTATGAAACACATCACAATCAATCAGGCGTTTATAAGATTATTTGCACTGATTACATTATGTTTTACAGCATTCAGTTTCACTGTAAACCTGGGATTAGACAGCTATGAGATCCACCTGAACAAAAAGCTGATACTGAAGCAAAATATAAACCAGCCTTTGAATTTAAGAGTGCTGCAACTCACAAAGGCAAATGACAAAGACCAATTATATATCACATATACACATTGCAACACAAAAGGTGTCGGCACTGGCAGGAACATTGTGATAAAAGACGAAAAGGGAAATACATTAAAGAAATTCGGATTTGCAGATGCTGCCACAGGTTCCAATTTGAGTATGGCAATACCTGCAAAAGAATTATTGCATTTGGAAAAGCTTCATGCAAATCATGAGCTCAGCATTCATTATACCGCACACGAACTTGCAAAAAGTGAGATGCTTGCCGCTGTTCAAGTCAAATAATGAATTTAAACAAAGTGATCTACGCTACCTAAAAACAGGCGACGTAGATCATTTTGAATTTTGGGTTACACCAATCCGCAAAGCAATGAATTGAAGGAAACCCCTTAGCCCGAGCCAATATTTTGAAGCTGAATCCTCCTCATCGGATCCTTCTTTTGATTATAGAGGTCAGGTTAATGCGGTCTTTCAGAATGCCCCCGAAAAGTTAAATACTTTAGGGGAGCATTGTTATGGATTAACAGGAGATTAATACAACCCCAGTTCAGCAATAGCAGCATTTTGCGTACCATCCCATGAGGTGTTGGCCACAATTTTAAAGAATTTAAATGTTAGCGCCGATCCAAATGCAAAATATTGTTTACCATCACTTTTAACAGTCGAGAAGCTACCCCCTGAAGTATAATTGATGCCATCTGTACTGGTGAGGATTTCAAAATCTTTGATCGCACGGCTCGATCCCGCACGGTGCTGCAGGGCAATACCATTTGCAGTTTTATTGCTTCCAAGGTTTACGCTGATAAAATGAGGATAGGCTCCAGTTGGGGATGATGACCATCTGCTGTGCCAAAAGGTTGTTGAATTATTGTCAAGTATATTCGTTGCATAACCATTCTCTCCTATTTCCTGCGTACTGAAAGCATCAATTGTCCAGCCTGTCTTGCTAAGTTCCGGGCGATACCCAAAATTGATTACAGGAATTCCGCCCTGGAAAGTGTAATAATAGATATGTTGGGTAATTGTACCATTGGTATGGATAAATTTAACTTTAAGCTCGTAAGGTATGCCATTGGATTTTTCCCATAGTTCTGATATAGGCATTACAACATTAAAGCTATCTGTGCCTATTTTAGGGCTCACCCAGGTTACTGCATTGTAGTCTTTATTGGTACCGGTTCCTTCATTATTCACATTAGGATCATTGTAATACAACACTTTAGCTACCGTACCTGTAGAGGTAAACTTTCCAGAGCAAACTATTGCATTCTGGCCGACCGAATAACTGGCATAAATACGTGGTATGGTAGTGGTAACGCTGCCATAGTAAGTTAAGTTGTCGTTGTTAAAAACCTCATTGTTATTAAATATCGCAGCATCAGCGGCTGCAATAAAGGTTGGCGTCTTGCCCAGCGTGTAGTTACCACCGCCCATTAAGGCCGTCCCAATACTTGTTTTTTCAGATACAGATTCTTTGTCGTGCGCAGCATTTAAGGCGTGACCCATTTCATGGGCTAAACCACCAAGCCATTTTGTAAACGGATCGGTACCAATATTGGCTATATTCAAACCTGAATAATCCATGGCAAAACAGTATTTTCCAGTACCGTAAAAAGGGTTGCTGTTATCAGGGTTCGTCCCACCACTGAATGAGGGCATCATGATCAAAACGTGCTGACTCTGCTTCAAACCAGGATTGGCCGCATAAAAGTTATTCACTTCAGTAACCCCCAGGCCACCGTCAAAATTTGTTTTCGACTGTGTACTTCTGATCACACTGATCTGGACCAGTTGTGTTGCCGGATCCTTGACCAGTCCAAAGGTTTTCGCACCATATCCGTTTCTGTTCATTTCCTGCGAATAAAAATTCTGTATCCAGGTAAGCACACCATCAATTCTCGATCTGAAGTTGGCAAGCGTATCCAGGTCATTTGGGATCAGATAAGCAACGGTCAGGTTACGGGTGTGGGAGATTACAGGGTTTGCAACAGTCATCTGTTGGCCTGGACTATCAAGGCCGGCATCTTCCCCAGCAGGTGTTTCCGCTTTCTTACATGAAGATGCAAATAAGACCGCCGTAGCGGCAAAGATCATTAGGAGTTGTTTTGTTTTCATTTTTATTTAGGGATTTTAGTTATAGGCTCAACATGTTTTAGAAAAAGATTTTGCCAACAATCTGGCGCTCTAATGCAATTACCGGAAAAGAGAATATTCTAATTTAAAGCATAATAAAATGAATAATAGACAATTAACCATACAGATCAAATTCAAAAAAATGGACACATAACACACTGAAAAACAATGAATTAAATATGCAAACAAAAAACAAATGGAGGGCTTGGCCCGATTTATCGGGAACTGAAATCGTACCCCAAAAAACTCATCATGTAGTTAAAAATACAATAATTGAGTGCAAAATGCTGGTCTGCCCAACTGCTATGAATTTCCTTATTCTTTGTGCTAATCTCAAACCTATCATTACCATCATTCAAAAACGAGCAGAGCAATGATAGGTCATCACAGAGTTGTCTTATGAAGTTTCCTTTCTCCATTCGCTATCCCTTCTACATGCTTTCGTATCTACTAAAGCACTTCTCAATCCCTTCATAGGGGTCACTCAAGGGTTGGTAGGGCCTCAGCTTTTCGAACGGTTATGTAGGAATTGCATAGTGATTACATTTTGGGTGTAATGACACGAACGCACATCGAAAGGAAACCAAAAGCACCGCGAAACCAGCATATTTTAAACACAATAGATAGCGTGTGGTAGCGCAGTGAATATGGAGAATTCTACAGGTTGTTCACTTCAAAACCTCCATAACTAAGCATTTCAGCATTGTGGGCTACAACAAGATTAAGCTCCAGTCTCTCAATCAAATCTCTGGCCTGGGTAATGTTCCTGTGGATGTCATTAATGCCTCTGATCTCAATCCCTTTAGACATCAGTTTAAATTTGTTAGGTTCAAATTTGTCGATAAACCTTTGCAGATCTGAGCTGATCTTTATTTGTGCTTTTTCCATGTTATGATCTAACCTTGCTGGTTGAGCGCAAAACAAGGCAACTAATTTTAACTCATTGGTTAGTTAATGTTATGTTATCAATCACAGCTCAGAGCTGATGCACTAATCGAAAGCAATCTGATTTGCCCCCGAAACTCTTTCTATATGGCAAGCACATTTACCACCTTTTACTTTTACTACGGCAGATTTAGTCTGGTTGGTTTCTACAGATGTACCTGTAATTTTCAAATCATCGCCCGCTTCGGATAGCTTTGCTGTATAGCCGTCATTTACCACTATGAAGAAGCCTTTCTGATAAAATGAACTCGTCGAATTAGCATCAATTTTTTCACCCGTCCGCTGATTGATGACACTATAATCTTTTACCTCAGCCGCCGCGCCTTTACTGTCTACAAATTTTATAGATACTGAGACAAACTCCTCGGTACAAATCCTATCTCCACAATTGGTGTTATTCCTATCTTTTTTACAGGCCAGCAGACTGCCGGCCATCAATAATGCAAGCGCAATTCGTTTCATCGTTTATCGGTTTTTAGAGAAAACGTCGGAGTCTGTTAAAACGCTACAAATAAAAGAATTTATTGCCTTGCCTGACGAATTCTTTTCCAGCTTCTGGCGGCTACTATAATGCTGACTTCATAAAGAATCATCAGCGGGCAAAATACAATAAGCATAGTTTGCACGTCTGGCGTAGGGGTAACTATTGCCGCTATAATGAGCATGATTACGATTGCATGTCGTCTGGAAGAACGCATTAATTCTGGCGTCAGTAGTCCCAGTTCCGACAAAACCAGCACCACAATCGGCATTTCAAAAATAATTCCGGTTCCCAGACTCAGTGTTACAATAGAAGATAGATAGGAATCAATGGTAATTTGATTCTGAATTACCTCGCTTATTTGAAAACCAATTAAAAAACGAATCGAATATGGGGCTATTACATAATAGCCAAAAAGAATACCAAGCATAAATAAAAGGCTGGCATAAAAGACAAATCCGCTCGTAGATTTCTTTTCTCTCTGTGTCAGAGCGGGCCTGATAAAGAGCCACAATTCAAACAGTAAATAGGGAAAGCCCAGGATAATCCCGACAATCACAGAAGAATTCAGTTGAAGTGTAAACTGCCCTGCCATCTCGGTATTTATGATGTTAAACTTGATTTCCTTTACACAATACCCATCGCCCCAATGAAAATACTCGCTCAGCCTGCACATCATTCTGTAAGTAAAAAAGCTTTCTTTTTTTGGTGCCAGTATGATATCATCAAAAATAAAATCGTAATAAGAAAAGGCCCAGGCGGTAAATACCAAAATGGCAACGGCACTCCTGATGAGGTGTTTTCTTAAAACTCCGAGATGATCAAAGAAAGACATCTCTCCAATATCATTCCTTTCAGATCGGTTTTTCAACAGCAAAAGCCAGCCGGCAAATTTATTTTTCATAACTGCCCGACAACTACCGCTTAAATTTAAGTACCAGAAAATCAACAAGCTTTTGGGAAATAAAGCCAAAAAGCAGGAAGACTAAAGTGATGAGGTAATAGGTTGTGAAGATCACACTATGCTGACCAGAGAGTTCAGAAGCCCACAAAAGCATCATGTAGGCCTGAACACAAAATAGGTTCAGCCATACGCCACTTGAATAACTGAGCATCCAGCCAATGCAT
This sequence comes from Pedobacter frigoris, assembly GCF_032678645.1. Classification (GTDB taxonomy): domain Bacteria; phylum Bacteroidota; class Bacteroidia; order Sphingobacteriales; family Sphingobacteriaceae; genus Pedobacter; species Pedobacter frigoris_A. Next base: position 861,363 of record NZ_JAVTSP010000002.1, on the reverse strand, counting down.
ACAAATAAGGGAAATGCTATAATTACAGGGAGATAAGCATTATGATAGGTGAAGCCAAACGTCACCGCAACACCCGCAGAAGCGCCCAGAAACAAAGCAATTTTCCAGTTGATTTTTCTATTGAAAGAAAGCAATCCCCTGACCCCATTTTTACTACTTACCAGAAAGAAATAGCTGATCAGAATAATTTGTATAAAGTAAAATAGCTGCGTTAGCGTTTTGAAGGCTGGTGATACAAAGCCTGTTGGATCTAAGCCAACGACGTTTAACAATTGAATAAGATAGAAACCGGATATGATGGTCAGGAGAACTGCGACAAAAGCCGGGGCTGTATTTAACTTAAGGGCTACTGTATTTAAATATTTCAATAAGGATCGCCCTTTAAAAATCAGAACCAGAAATGACCCCGCCAAAACTAAACTCAGGAAATAAAAGATCGCAGGCCATAAGCGAATATCGCCAGGCAGGTTCATTTCTTTAAAACCTGCTTGATATTGCTTATAGTAAAACACCGGTATGAGGATGAATAAAGCCTGAAAAAAAAGCATTGAAACCGCACCAATTATCAGCAGTGTTCCCGTTCTTCTAAATCCAAGATCGGGATTAACTTTCTCAAACTCTTCTTCAATTGTTGTAATTGATCCGATGCGTTTCATCGCAACGGTCCATGTTTCATCTTCACTTAAGCCCGACTGGGACAGCTCCTGGATGATATCGTCGAGATGAGCTTTTAGCTCTTCCCGATCATCAGCGTTTAATGAAGTACGTTCGAGCCGAGATTGCCATTGAACAATCTTTACGTTTAGGTAAGGGAAGGAGTCCATAGGTTATTTAAAAGTTCATTCATAAATTCCCAGCTTTGCTTCTCTTCCTTAAGTTGCAAAAGACCCTTTTGAGTAATCGTATAGTACCTCCTGCGTTTCTGATTTTCGGCTATCCGCCATTCTGACAATATAAATTCTTTATCCTCGAGTTTCCTCAATACAGGATACAGCGTTCCGTCAGAGTACAGAATTTTACCATTCGATACTTCTTTTACTTTTTTAATGATCTCATACCCATAACTTTCACCATCTATCAGTGTAGATAAAATAATTGGGATTGAGGAAACAGCGATTAACTCTTTTGACAGCATGATCATAAATATTTCAACAAATATACATAGAACTTCAATGTATATCGTAAAAATATTTTTTCCCCCGTAAATGACCTTTAGTTATACCCTTACCTGACGAATTCTGAGCAATCGGCTGAAGGCTTATAGGTACCACCACCTTGCTGATAAACGACTGTCGCACCCAGATGACCACAGTAGGATAATGCCCCCGCTCCGATTAGCATCAACAGGAAAACCATGACCAGCATGAGTACAGGTTTTGCTTTAATCACCCATTTGGATAGGCCGTATATTACCAATGCAGAGGAATAAACTATTACCGAAGCATAGCCCCACCAGTAATGCTCCTGAAGCACCTTAGGATCGCAGATATCCCTCACCACTACATTGTAGGAAAATGATCCGGTATAAATGGCCAGCCAACCACTGATCACTCCTATGGTCAACAACAATAGCGTAAGCTGTCCATAAAATGCCTTCTGGTTATCTGAACGAATGACAATTGTCAAAAACCCTGCTATTGTAGCCAATAGCAGGGTAGCAACAGGAAAATGAACCAGCATCGGATGCCACAGTTCTGCTCTCCACATTGATGGAATTTGATTCATTAGTCTAAAATAGATACTGCAACCGGAACCAGTTTATTACCTTTCTTCTCTACCTGAACTTCAACTTTTCCTTTTTCTTTCAAAGCATCAAAAGGAACTACGCTTCCAGCTTTAGTAAGCTTGGTGCTGTCTGTAAAATAAAGCTCAAGCAGCTTGTCATCAGGGGTTCTTACATAAATCTCTTTTTCATCTGCTTCTACTTCTTCTGCTACACCCTGATAGGTACCTGATTCTACAACATCAGTTTTCTTATTTTCTCCGCAAGACTGTAGTACTAAAATGCCTGATGCAAACATCAGTGCTGTAAATAATTTTTTCATTAGAATTGGTTTTTAAATTTATTATTGAACTATAAATGAAGTTGTTAAACTATAATTTAAACTGCAGGGTTACAAAATAACCCCTTGGATCTGATGGCAGGATGCCAGGCCCTGGGTATCCATCTGCTCTCCGTGTAAAGTACTTTTTATCCAGCAGATTATTAATGCTACCCGATAGTGTAAACCACTTCCATTTGTAGTTTGCGCTAAGATCCATTACCTGGTAAGCGGGCACTACTCCATCAATTGCCCTGTCCGACATTTCGGCATTGGTTGCATCAGAATATTGTTTGCCAACATGCGAAAACTGGTAAGCAACATCAAAACGCTGGTTACCAAAGGAAATACCCGTACGGAATAATATTGGCGGAACAAATTCTACCAGGTTATCTTTATGAACGGATGGGTCTAAACTATTGATGTATTTGGCATCTATCAGTGCGAAATTTGTGTAAACAGATAGTTTGTATTTACTTGATCCTTTAGAAATCGCTTTCAATAAATCTGCTTCAATTAAACTTTCAAACCCCAGATTACGGCTGTCACCAATGTTTTTGCGCAGGCGGTAATTCTCCAAATTATCTGCACTTTTTGTATTGACAGAGCCGATACGCTTGTTGTATTTTAAGTAAAACACGCTCAGGTCATAGCGCATCCAGGAGTTTACCGAACCTCGTATACCGCCATCAATCGTGTATCCTTTTTCATCTGAAAGGGTGGAATCAACGCGCGCATTTGGATTAATTACCCTAATGTCATTAAAGTTTACACTGCGGTAGTTTTGAGACGCATTGGCATACAACTCTATTCCTTCCACTGGTTTATATGACGTACCCAATCCAAAAAACACAAAGGAACGGTCATTGGTTTTCTTCTCAAAATTCTGGATGTAATAGAAATCGTTGTAGGGACTTGACCTGGTCGCATAATATCCATCAGCCTTTGTAGATATAAATTCAAATCGCGCACCGGGCGTTACACTCCATTTTTCTGTCAGCTGGAAAATATTTTCGGTGAATACAGCCACGTTAGTACCTGGAAATTCATAACCTGAGCCACTAGGGAAGCTACCTGTGTACTTAAAGCTCGGACCACTGCCGTCATCCGCGTTGCCCTGACTCCGCAGGGTTAACCCTTTGTAAACCCTTACACCACCTAAAAATGTACTCACTTGCTTGTTTGTTAATTCATACTGGTGAAGTAACCGTATTTCGGAGCCATAGTTTTTAAAAGTATCATCCAATAGATCACGGGTTCCTCCGGGATCGGGCCTGTTGATGTAACTCAATATGCCTAATGCTTGTCTGCCGCCATACAGATGATAACTTCGCCAGTTAATCCGGGTATGGTCACTAAACTGATAATCGAGCGTAAGATTGGCTAAATTCCAGTTTACCTTAAACCAGTTGCGGGAACGGCTGGATTGCCCCGGATCTGTTTCAAACTCATTATCAGTTAAGCCTCCGGGCAACTGCGCCAGATAATGCATATAAGTATATTCACCGGTTACTTTAAGTTTAGGTGTAAATTGATAGTCAAGATGTAAATATGCTCCATCCTGGTCAAAATGACTGTTCGGGCGCCAGCCATCGCCTCGTTTGTGCTGGTAGTAGGCATAGTAATTCAGTTTTTTCACCGTACCTCCTACACTATTAAAGGAGTTAAAAAAGCCAAAGGAACCCACCGTTTGCCGACTGGTGATTTCCAGCGGTTTACCTGAGGGGCCTTTTTTTAACTGAAAATTGATCAGGCCGCCAAATTGAGTCCCATACTGTAGACTGGCAGCGCCGCGTATGATTTCTATTCTGTCAAGTGCTTCAGCCGGTGGCGTATAATAACTTTCGGGATATCCCAAAGCATCAGCACTGATATCGTAGCCATTTTGTCGTGTGTTGAAATTGGATACACGGCTGGGATTTAATCCCCGGCCTCCGATACCCAATTGCAGCCCTCCACCATCATATTCAATAATATTGATACCTGCAACACGGCTATAGATCTGCCTGGTATTGTTGGTGGCCAGGTTGGCATTTAAGCTCCCGACATTGACAACTTCAGTTTTTTTACCTGCATAAATCGCAGTACCTTCTACTTGTCTTAAATTGCCGGATGCCATTCGTTCGCTGCTATCCTGTATGTTTACCTGGTCTAACAGCTTGCTATCGGAATCCTCTAAAGTGATGTTAAGCGAGATATTGCGATTTACCACAATCTTCTGACTATAGTTTTTTGCGCCTATAAAGTTGATCAGTAATTTATATTCTCCCGTAGCGATATCTTTAAATTCAAAATCACCGCTTTCGCTACAGGCTGTTTTCAGTCCCGCAGGCATCAGGGTTACAGTAGCTCCCGATGCAGCTTTATTGCTGAGCTGCACATGTCCACTAACGCTATAATTTTGTGCAAAAGCACTTAAAAAGCAAAGATTGAACAGTACAAACAAAAATATTTTGCCAAAAGTGATATTTATCATCTGTATATAAGTATTCGTGATTGCTGTACTTTTATCAATCATGATGTTGTGTTTCATTTTTTTTAACAAAAGGTAATATCCAGGTATAATGATCCCAGCTAAAATGCTGCCTGGATAGATCGATATTTGGATTTGTAAATGGCCGTGAACGCGCTCCGTTCAATGTCACATAAGACTCTGCATAAACCGCAGGGTGCTTTAGCCCGCGCTCGCTATATACAGAAGCCAGGTAATGTGCATATCTTAAGATCAGATCGGGCTGGGTACTCATCATCTTATCCTGCAAAGGGGTAAGAAATTCATTGTTATTAACTTCATACGTTTTTCCCGTTGAGGGCTCTTTGACATAAAAAAAGGTATTGCCCGATTTTTCCATCAGCATCACCCGCCAGGAAAAACGGTAACCCTCTTCATACCAGAACAGTTTGCCTGGATAGATGAGAAAACGCAATGGAACAATAACCTGAATAAAAAAGTAAATGGCCGCAGCCAGGATAACCAGTTTATTTGTGCGCAGAGGTAACTGGTAAATATTACCCATCTGTGCTAAGCTATTCTGGCCTGTAAATCTATTCAACAAGTCCCGCTGAAAAGATGAGCTGAAGAAAACAAAGCTGCAAATGATCATTACATAAGGAAACATCCCTATACCGGGGAAAAATAATGCCGTAGCCAGGTGAAAAGCGATCACAAAAACGTAAGCTATGGGCCGTGTTCTACGGTTGACTAAAAAGAATGCAATAAAAAGATCGTACACCGCACCAAACCAGCTAAACAGGTATGCTACCCAACTTGTATACATCAGGTCGCCTATTAAAGGTAAATGACTTTTGGCCGGCAACCAGATCTTCATTGGTGTGGCGTTTAGTAGCCAATCGGGACTTAATTTGGCCATGCCTGCAAAAAAATAAACTATAGCTATCTGCAAGCGGATGATGCCGATAGTCCACAAGGGGACTTGATTGCGTTTCAACTCTGGCCATAAGATAACATCCAATGAAAAATACCTGTTGGCAGGCAGCCAAATCATTAAAAACCCAATCAGGCTGATAAAATAATAATGATTGAGATAATTGGTGGCATCAATCAGCTCGATATAGGTAAATGCCAAAAAAAAGACAACTGCAGCTATGCGGTACAGAAATCCTGCAGCGATACATATTGTTGCGACACCAGCGGTTAAAAAAAGCAGGTGCATGCCAGTATCACCCAACGGCTTTACCCACTCAAAACCCCAGTAGCTAAAATAAAACCGGGGCGTTACATACAGATCGGTTATCCAGCCATTTAACCAGAAGCGCAGGATACCTGAGAACATCATCAGCCCAAACAACACCCTGAAAATAACCAGGGGTGCAATATCTGCAGGCTTTTGAATCCGATGAAAGAGGCTATGTTCCGGCATTGATATCCTGATTAGTCGCCGTCGGTATCCTGGTAAGTAATGCGTACACCGGTTGCAGAAGCTACATCTGTTTTAATCAGCGTAAGCAGTATTTGTATTTCACGATAAGCAGCTTCAATCTCTGTGCTCTTGCCTGTTAAAGCAGTAGACAAAGGGTCTGGTATTGCACTCAATTTAGCGATGGCTAAATCAAATTGTTTCAACACATCATCACTTAAAGCTTTTTTATTTAACGCGACAAGGTAATCGGACATGCCTTTTCCAGTGCCATTCCCGTTAAACATTTTTTTCAGATTGGTCAAATTGGCCACAGCAAGTGCAACAGAAATACCAGAATGATAACCTTCAGTTTTATCAGGATATTGCACACCTCCCGATTGCTTACCAAAAGGCCAGCCGATCCGTGGTCCTTTCATCTGGTCCATCTCATAGGCAAATTGATTGATCAGAAATGCAATGGGACTACCTGCATCGGAGCGGGTATTGCTTATAAACTCAGCCCTGTAACTGTTGTTCCACGTTGTGATAACACCCGAGTTTAGGGTTTTCATGCGTGCTACGAGATCCTGAACATATTTTTTTCGGTTTGCTGCTTCGCTACCCGCAAATTTAGTCAATGCATCCGGCGCAAATAAAACATAATCAAGCGCAGAAAAACCTTGCTGATTGGTGGTAGAATTTTGTGTCAGATCATAAGTACCCCGGGTAATGTTACCATCAATGACCGCATTATCAGCTGGAAAGGTATTTAGGAAATTATTAAGCAAAACCCTTTCGGACGGGCCAAAGTGACTGGCAGATATCTGCTCATATTGAATATAAGCATTTTTAAATGCAGCTTTTAACGTCAGTTGATTTGCTGTATTTGGCGTAACAAGGAAAACATTTACCGCTGTTTCAAGTAATCCGATTTGCTGTTGTAAATTGATATAAGCCGGAACGATCAGGTTATCCGCATAGTTAGTCAGCATAGCCGCTTTATCAAAACCATTAGCCTGCGGCCCATTATCTTTGCCTGATTTTTTTGAGCAAGCGATAATGAAAACTGTAAATACCAATGTGGTTATAGCGAGACCTGATTTGATGCGATTTATTTTCATGATTTGCATAATTTATGAACGATGAAAGCTCCTGGCTCAATTATGAGCCAGGAGCTTGACAAATATAAGGCAACAGTTTAGTTTAAACCGTACGTTGTTTTTAATATAGTTTGCGCTTCTACCAATTTGGCAAAGCCTGCTTCGTTAATCAATGTATAGAAGTTGGTATTCATGGTAGCACTTAATTTCTGGAAGTTAGCTTCCGTTAATTTACTGTTTGAAGGGCGATATTTGAAACAAGTAACGAAACCAAAACCTTCAGATAAAGCGTGGAACTGGGTTGGCAAGTCGTTTACACTTACTGCGTTAGTAGGTATAGTTACATAAGCTAATGCAGCCGCAGCAACCAATTGCTCCCATTTGGCCTGGATAATAGCAATTTGCTCTTTTACCACTACATAGTCTTTAGCACCTATAGCAGCACGTCCTTTTAAGAAAGCATTGAAGATAACTTTACCTGCTTCAATACCTTTTCCACGTTCAGCAAGGTAACCACCCCACAATAATGGACGAATCGCATCAGCATTGGTATATGTTCTGTCAGGATTATAATCTGTTGGCACACCAAGGTATCCGAAAGCTTCATCCCAGCTGCGTTGCATTGCTGTTACGCCATTAGTTACTGTAGTATTGTTAGCAGCAGATACACTGTTCAGGATATTAATAGCTTCTTTAAAAAATAAAGCACCCATCATACCTTTAGCTACTGCCTGGTTATATTCCAAACCAGTTGCACTTACCAATCTTTTAGACGTGCCTTTGATTACATAGCCGGCCGTACCATTAGTAGCCTCAACAGCATTCTTTGCACTGTTGGCAACTTGCTGGGTAAAATATCCTGTAAAGGTCGCAGCATCAGCAGTTTTGTCTGCCAACTTAAGACCAGATGCATTTAACGTTGCATCAGTAAACGGACTATTTGTGTTGTTGAAATAATCGTTTGCTTTTGTTGTAGTAATTGTTGCAGTTAATGCAGTTCCCAGGTAGCTGTTTAATTCTAAAGCCATTTTTACCCTTTGAGAAGAGGCAGTATAATCTGCACCGGCAAAATTGTAGGTTGTCGGCACATCATAAGGTGCAATTACTTCAGGAGTAACTCTGTCTTTTCTACATGATGCAAGGCCAATAACAGTTAGGACAACCAATGCTGAATTCTTAAGGTATTTATTTTTCATTTTTAAAGGATTATATAATATTATTAGTATTATTGTTTGTATTAAGTCTAAATAACAGCTAAACTTGCCGCAAATATTATAAACCATTCTAAAGAATTTCTAAAGATTTAGAATTATTCTTAATAATTATGAAAATACTACTTATTGAAGATGAGCCTGTGCTGCTGGATGAAATAGAAACCTATTTTACAGCGCTTGATTTTGTGTGTGAACAGGCAACAACTTTCAATGATGCGGAACAGAAGCTTAGGGATTATATATATGATGTGGTAGTGCTTGACATTATGCTGCCAGATGGAAGCGGAATGGATCTGGTTAAAAAGATAAAGCAAAAGCAGATAGAAACAGGAATTTTGATCCTTTCGGCCAAAGACTCTTTACAGGATAAGCTTTGTGGCTTAAACCTGGGGGCAGATGACTACCTGACAAAGCCTTTTTACCTGGAAGAACTTAATGCACGTGTAAATGCCATCTATAGGCGAAAGATGCTGAAGGGTGAGGAAAAGATCACTTTCGATGGTTTCATGATAGAACCAATATCCAAATCGGTATCTTTTAAAAACAGTGAGATCAGCCTAACTAAAAAGGAATGTGACATGCTCATTTACTTTGTGATCAATAAAAACAGGGTGGTAAGCAAAGCTTCTATAATTGAACATTTGTGGGGCGATCATTTTGATCAGAATGATAATTTTGACACTGTTTATGTACATATGAAGAACCTAAGAAAAAAACTGATTAATGTATCCGGCAAGGACTACATCAAAACAATATATGGTATAGGTTATAAATTCACCTTCTAATGCGGCTGGTCTCTAAAATCAGTCTTTATCATTTCCTCCTGAGTTCACTGGTATTAGGACTCGCAGGCTTTTTGCTGTTTGTTTTTTTAAGGGCTGAGATCTCCCTTGAAATCGAAGAACAATTGGAACTGCAGGTTGATATGATTGTACAAGAACTGGATAAAGGAAAACATATTGATTTTCCTCTGGTAGTTATCAGTAAGGACAATGAAGCGCTGATGCAGTTACCAAAAATTTTTAAAGACACCTTGATCCATGATCATGTACAAAATGTAAGTGAAGGTTATTATTATTTTGAAGAGAGCAAAAGGATCAACGGAAAGCCTTACCGGATAAGGGTAATGACAACTTATATTGGCTGGGAAAATTATTCCAAAACCATTTCCTATATATTTATAGCCATTGCTGCAACGCTGGTACTCCTGGGTACACTGTTCAATTATTTTATTAGCCGCAGCTTGTGGGCACCCTTCCTGATCAATCTGAAGCGAATGAAAGGTTATTCGGTAAGCTCCAGAGAGGAATTGCAACTGGCCGTAACTGACATCAAAGAATTTCAGGAAATGAACACTGTACTGTCCGACCTCGCCGCAAGAGGAAAAAGGGAATATACTGCGTTGAAAGAGTTTACTGAAAATGCCTCTCATGAAATACAAACACCGTTGAGCATTTTAAAAACCAGGCTGGAAAGTATCAGTCAGCTTTCCCTTGACCCATCAGTGATCCGGCCGCTTAATGATGCCAAACAGGCTATTACACGCCTAAGCAAGGTTAATAAGGGCTTGTTATTGCTGGCAAAATTGGAGAACAATGCTTTTACAGATCAGCAATTGTTACAGCTTGATGAGGTGTTAAAAAACAACTACGAACTGATGGAAGACCTTTTTCAGCACAAGAGTGTCACTATCGATTTCGAAGTTTCTCCTAAACGTGTATTTGCCAGCCCTTTTTTAATGGAAGTACTCGTATCAAATCTGCTTTCTAATGTTTTATCCTATACAGATCAGGGGGCAAAGGTATCGGTCAGACTTGATGAAGCTCAGCTTGTCTTGACAAATGAGGGAGAACCACTGGGATTTCCTGAATCAAAATTATTTACAAGATTCGGTAAGAAAGCACCCGGTTATAAGGGCAATGGATTGGGACTCTCTATTGTAAAACAAATTTGCCTGAGCTACAACTGGGACATTTCGTATAGTTACATCCAAAACCAGCACCAGTTTAAAGTAACATTTTAGAGTTTATCTCTAAAACTTATAGCTATATCCTAAACGAAACACCTGTGTCTCCAGATAATCTGTGCTGGTTAAAGTAAAGCCATTGCCCCTGATCTCTTTGGTCGGATTTAAAGTATTAAACAGGTCCGTTCCATTTAAGAACAGTTCTCCTTTTCCATTCTGGATCTGCTTCTTTAAACCCATGTCTACAGAAAATCTCGAACTGATCTTTCCCTGAGGGATAATATCCGGAGCTAAATAAACCATTGAAAATTGTATTTCTGCTTTCTTGGGCAGTTTAAACATTCCGTTTAGCTTTGCGTTCCAGGATGTAATACTTTCCTCCGGCATGCTATAAACTGTGGGAACAGGGTATTTATTCTCAACAGTAAAGGCATTTATTTTATTGAAGTACAAAGCAGCACTGGTATTGAAAGAAAACCAGGGATATAATTGCTGCTGCAAAGTCACTTCAGCCCCCCTGTTTTGGCTTTTCCCTGCATTCTGAAAGATATTATAGATCAATGTATTTCCCGGCACCGTGGTCGCAATACGCGTAATGGTGGCATTGGTCAGTTTATAATATGCCGCAGAATAAAGGCTTCCTTTTGCCCAACTGAGCTTGTGTCCCAGTTCAATATTTTTGGTAAACTGCGGACGAAGTGTTGGATTTCCTACTTTGATCACCTCTGGCTCATCATACTTAGGAAAAATACGTATGTCTACTTCATTAGGACGATCCACTCGTTCATTATAAAATATAGACACTTTGTTTTTCTCACCTAATTTGTATCCTAAGCGAAGATTTGGAAATGGGCGAAAATAGTAATAACCATCACTTTTGTAAGTATTGTGATTTGGATTTACCTCATAATCCACCTTTACATATTCAAACCGCAGCCCTGCCTCAATTTCAAAATTCCTGTTCTCAAAAACATAATTGCTATAGACAGCAGGAATGGTTTCCTTATAATCGGCCCAGCCCCCCGCATTCACATCAAGCGGGGAGTTCAATCCTGGAATAAACTGCATATCTGTTAGTATCGTTCTTCTCCTGAATTTCACTCCGCTCTCTATCCTGCCATGCTTTAACGGCTTAAAATAATCTACACTTAAATCTGCCACATGCTCATCAGAAAGCAGTTTAAAAGCATCCTCTCCTGTAAATGTGGGCATGATATTGGTGAAGAAATATTTCTCGTCCTCCCTGTGGAAGGTATAGTTAAAACTGGCATTCAATAAATGCCCGGGCTGCGCAAATTTATGCTGGTAAAGTGCCGCTCCTGTTGCTGTGTATTTCACCTCATCTTCCAGAAACTGCCACAGGCGGCTCCGAACAGAAAGGTCGCCATTAAAGTAAGGAATATCTCCCCTGTCCAGGATCTTCTCCCTGTTCAGATAAGCTGAAAAAGTAAACGTGTTATTGTCATCAGGATTCCAATCCACACCTGTTTTTACCGTAGAGAACGTAGTAGTTCTGTTTCGTTTTACCTGTTGTTTAATGACAGTACCATCATCATAAACCCTCTCGGCAAAGTCGTTCCGGTTAAGGGTCTGAGTATACAGCCAATCTGCCTGCAAAAAGGTATTTACTTTATTCTTTCTGTAATTGACTGACAGGGAGGGATTAATTTTGGGTGTAGCCTGATACTGCGGCCTGATGCCCGGCAGGTTTTCCTTGCGGACCCATACTGCCCCAAGGCCTGAAGTAAGCCCTATTTTACCGTTAAACCCTTCCTGTTTGTTCTTTTTATAAATGATATTAATAATCCCTGCATTTCCATTGGCATCAAAACGCGCAGAAGGATTGTTGATGATCTCAATCCGCTCTATAGCAGAAGCAGGAATATTGTCCAGTCCTGTCTGACTTCCGAATCCGGTCACGGCATTTTGTTTCCCGTCGATCAGCACCGCAATTTTGTCATTGCCGCGGAGCTGAACTTTACCATCCTGCACAGTCACTCCCGGAAGATTCTGCATCGCCTGCAGCACCGAGCCGCCAGACTGCGTCAGGTTGTTCGCAAGGTTAAAAGTCTTTTTATCCAGTTTACCCGATATGCCATCTGCAGAAGCCTCTCCTGTTATCTTTACTTCAGTCAGTAGCCTGGCATCTTCTTTTAATTCAAAAACACCAAGATCAAGGAATGCACTTAAAGAACCGACTGTATAAGACTGTTTGTAAGTTGTATAACCAATCATCGAAATCTCTACGATGTAATTCCCACTCTTTATGTTAGATAAAGTAAACCTCCCCGCATCATTCGTAACCGTACCCATTACGAAAACACTATCTTTTTGTGCTTTCAATGTAACGTTGGCGTAAGCGACAGCTGCCTTTTTTGTGTCCTTTACCATTCCGGAAATGCCAATTGATGAAACATTTTGTGCCTGGACAAGAGCAGGAAATATCAAGATTAACAACAAGGATCTCAGCATAATTTGTTTTTTCAGTAAAATTGCAGGGACATTTAGAAGAAATTCTGAATTGTCTGCTTTTACGAAAATTTAACCTTGAAATTGTGTAAATCATGTAAGTAACTGTAATGGATATTCCACCCATAGCGATTACAGATTTCCTTAACTATTGAAAGCCCGATCCCGCTACCGGGAGTCTTCACAGAAGCAGAACTAAACCTGTTAAACAATTTTTCAGCTATCAGCATATCAGATCCCGCATTGGCAATATTCAATTCCTCCGAATTCAATGAGATGTTAATCTGCGCATTCGAACCTGTATGTCTTATTGCATTTGTGAGTAGGTTGGTCAGCATAATCTCAACCAGCATCTTGTTGCCCTGAATAAAACACTCCTGATCAATATTAAGAAATACTTTTTTATCCTCCAGGAAATCAGCAAGCAGTTCAACTATCTCACTAATACACTCAGACATGTTTATGGTTTCCTGATCCAAAAACTGCTGGTTTTCTATTTTTGCCAGCAGCAATAGATTTTTATTAATCCTGGAAACCCTGGAAAGTGCATGATTGGTTTCTTCGATAATCATGGACTGAGTAGTCGTGATTGATGAATTTTGCAAGAGCAGATCAAGTTTGGCCTGTACGATGGCAAGGGGTGTCTGCAGTTCATGGGAAACATTCTCTGTAAATTCCTTTTGCTGCCTGAATGCGGCAATATTACTTTCCAGAAGTTTATTGATACTCGTGTTCAATTCCTCAAATTCAATGACGTTTGCTGGCTCAAATTGAACTGTTGTATGACTGTTCAGGTCAAAATCTTTGATCTTCTCCAGGGTTTGGTAAAATGGCTGCCAAAGCCGGCGGGATATCCTGCGGTTAAGCCATACAAACCCGCCTAATATCAATACGAAAAAGAATACGGTCAAAAGCGTAACAGCACCGATAATGAGGAAGCTATCTTCACGGCCAGCTTCTGCTGTCAAAATAATATTATGCTCATCTAATTCATATTGCCATAGCTTACTAATGGCAAAATAATAAATGGGAATGCTGCATGCCAGTACAATTCCAGCATAAACACTGAATCTTTTTAGTGATTTATTCAGCAGTTTATTCATATCTCCCATTTATAACCATTTCCATACAACGTCTTCAGATAATTTCCGCTGCCCGCTTCAGCTAATTTTCTTTTTAGGTTTTTGATATGGGCATAAATAAAATCATGGTTATCCAGCATATCGGCAATATCTCCCGACAGATGCTCTGCGAGTGCACTTTTAGAAATCACCCTGTTTTTGTTGCCAATAAAAAAGATCAGCATGTCAAATTCTCTTTTGGTAAGCACTACCGGAATATCTCTTACCATCACTGTTTTTGCCAGAAGGTCAATTTTTAATTCATTCTGAGTGATGACATTTGAATTTCCAAAACTCCGTCTTCTGATGACAGAATAAATTCTTGCGGCAAGTTCCGACAGGTGAAAGGGTTTAGCCAGATAATCATCAGCACCTAATTCAAGTCCTTTTATTTTATCTTCCAGCGAATTTTTTGCAGAAATAATGATTACACCATCTTCCTTATTCTGCAATTTTAATTCATCAAGTATTTTCATGCCACTTCCTCCCGGAAGCATCAGATCCAGCAAGATGCAGTCATAATGATAAGTACTGATCTTATCTAAAGCCTGCTGATAGTCAACAGCAAGTTCACATAAGTAACTTTGGTCTGAGAGATAGCTGATCATACTCTTCGCCAGTTCAGGCTCGTCTTCAACAATCAGCACCTTCATGAATTAAAATTTTTTGCTCTATACATCACGTCAGTCATTCTGCATTTAATTAACACAATCCTCGTAAAGATATCATTCAATTATGTAGAAAACCTGAACTTGATTCATTTATACATGTCCCAAAAAGAGTGCGATCCAAACCTTTCCTTACTTAGTTTGTTGTTCAATCACATCAATCTTTAAACAAATGGGCTTATTAAAAACAGCATTAATAGGCGCCGCAGTATACGGCGCCATTAAATATGTAACGAAAAAAGATTTAAATGGAAGATCAATCATGGATGACTTCAAAGAGAAGTCTCCTGAATGGATGGAGAAATTTAAGAACGTAAAAGAAGAGTTCAAAGTAGAGCTCGAAAAGCAGAGGTATTAACGAAATACCTCTGCAAGTTTACTGTCTATGTCTTTCTCTTCAATGGTATGTACCAGTATCTTTCCGTTTTTATCCAGTAAAACATAACAAGGAAGCGAAGGAATCTGGTACAATGTAGAAACCTTAGCAGGCATGTTTTTTATCGGAAATGCATCACATACCTGCAGCCAAGGCATTTGTTCCTGATCCATAGCCTTAAACCAATCCTTCCACCTGCTGTCATTCGAGACGCTCACAATTTCAAATCCTTTGTCTTTATACTTCTGATAAACTTCTTTCCAGTGTGGGATCGCTTCTCTGCATGGCTTGCACCAGCTGGCCCAGAAATCGATCATCACGTACTTACCTTTTGTTGAAGAAAGGCTGAATGAAGTACTGTCGCGTTTTAATAAAGTGAAATCAGGCGCTTGTTTTCCCGGCAATACGGTTTTTCTCTTCTCTATGTCACCAACCAGATTGGTATAATATACTGATCCTTTTGCATCCGCCTGAAACTTAGCTAACATGGCTTCTACAGCGAAAATGGGCATGGAAGATTCAAACATATAATAATTGCTGAACATATAAATACCCGCTGCTGAAGCTGGGTTTTTAGCCACAAAATCATTAATGTACTTCAACTGCCAGGCTTTGTAAAACTTGCTGATTGAATCTGATTTGGCACGCAGTACTTCATGATCCATTCCTTTCATTTTGTTAAGTGTTGCATAGGCTGCCTTAAATTTAAGTTGCTCAGGATCGTTTTCATATTGTTCATATTCATCATTCACTTTGGAACCGCTCACCTTGAACTTCTTCAGACTTGCTCCTTTTTCCATACCGTAAGCAGTGTAATCATAATGTTCAGCACCAGCGGTATCGATATCGACAGCGATCTTGCTGTTTTCAACAAACAACCTCATTCCCCAATTACCTGGTGAGAATTGCAGGCTCATTACCTCCGGATTGTCGGTCCTGCCTTTCAGTTCAAATACACCATTTTTTAATACTGCACTGTCTACAGCTTTAGAGGTTCTATCGCTATCATTATGTCGCATCAACTTGACCATACCTGAGTTCACACCCTTGATTTTACCTGAAATGACGTAGCCATTTGCCTGTTTGTTTTGTGCACAGCTGGCTGCGGCAACCAACGTCACAACAGTTAATAAGCTGATTTTTAATTTGTTCATCATCATACTGTGTACTATTAATTTTTAAACAATTCTTCCAGCTTTTTATTCAATATTTCCCCTCTCAAATCTTTCGCAATGATCTTGCCTTGGGGATCTATCAATAAAGTACTTGGAATCCCCATGATACCATAATAAGTAGAAACTTCATTTTTCCAGCCTTTCAAATCTGATAACTGAGTCCATGGCATACCGTCATCCTTAACCGCTTTTTTCCAGTTGTCACCTTTATCATCCAGCGAGATTCCCACTACTGTAAAGTTCTTGTCTTTATAAGTATTGTAAGCCTTTAAAACATTCGGGTTTTCTGCCCGGCATGGCCCACACCAGCTCGCCCAGAAATCTACCAGTACGTACTTTCCTTTAAAAGAAGCAAAGTTAACGGGTTTACCTTCCATATCATTTTGGGTAAAGTTCAGCATCTCCTCACCGATCGAGCTGCGCTTCAGAACAGCCAATCGCTCCGATAAGCGTTTTCCTTCAACACTTGCTTTCATTTTTGGCCCCAGTTTCTCATAGATAGACTGGATATCCTTATAGCTGCCCATACCCGCGCGATCAGTCACCATGGTCAGGCTCACAGCACTCTCCGGATGCGCAGCGATGTATGCATTCTCCATCTCGCGCATCTGTTTCCTGATTCCATTTATTTTTTCTTCCAGGGCCAATTGTTCTTCTTTACCCAGCTTTCCATACTTCTGGTATAGCGGCATGAGCTGGTCATCCAGCGATTTTTGAGATGCCTCAAAAGCATCTGCTTCCGCCTGTGTTTTAGAACCTGTAACTTTAAGTGCAAACAGTGAGTCTGCTGTTCCTTTAATTGAAATGTTTCCCGGCTCCAGATATACCCATGCTGCCCTGTTTGGAAACATCAGCGTCACCTTCTGAGGAGCCGGCATATTGCCTGTCCAGCTAAACTTTCCCGCCCTGGCTTTTATCGTATCTGTTTTCGTTTGAGTTCCTTCATAATAATAGACATTGATGTCTACGTCGCCCAGGCCCTTAATGTCGCCGGTCACTTTTGCCTGCTGGCCAAAAGCTGTACCCGCCATACACAGCAATCCTGCAGCTGCTAATGATTTAAATACTTTCATCGTTTTTTTATGTTTTTGTTATAAGTTGTTAGTTGAAAATCTCAGCGAGCTTTTTATCCATAGCCTCGTCATTTTCGCCACCACCGCCATAGCGTCCAACGATGACTCCGTTCTTATCGATGAGGATTTTAGTAGGCAAAGTATGGATGGCGTAAGGTTCACTGATGTCTGCCGACTTATCATAACCTGTTGTCGTGCGTTTCAGACCGCGCAGTACGTGCTTCCATACGCCAATCTTATCTTGCTCTACTGCCTTTTTCCAGGCTTCGTTATTGCTGTCATCATCAGACACCCCCACTATTTCTAAACCTTTATCCTTGTATTTGCTATACAGCGACAATAAGTGCGGATTGCCCTTGCGGCATGGCACACACCAGCTTGCCCAGAAATCGAGCAACACATACTTTTTACCTTTAAAGTCAGCCAGGCTTAGCGGCTGTCCATTAATATCTGTCGAACTGAACACCGAAGCTATACCCCCTGGTGATCCACCCTCCAGGCTTTTGATCTCCTCTGCAATTTTCTTTCCATAGCTGCTTTGTTTTATACGGTCTGATAGTTTCGCATAAAGCTGTTTAGATTCTGCAAGTGGCAACGAAGAAACTTTCCAGCTTAAAGCATAGGCCGAATAATCTGAATCATAATGAGTCCTGATGTATTCCATATCAATTTTATCCATCTCTTCTCTCAATGGATCCATCTTGTCCTTTTCTGCCGTTGCAGCCTCCTTTAGAGCTTCCAGTTCTGCTTCTGGTTTTCCGGCTTTCCTTGCATCGATATATGCCATATTGGCTTTGTCGTACGCCGCCGACAAAACACGCATCTGCTCCAATTGTGTTTTTTTACGAAGATTCAGGGCCACTAACTCTTCCTGGGTCTTAGAACCTTTTAATTTCAGGTTTTTGAAATCCCCATTGGTTAACTCCATACTCAGTTTTCCGGGCTCAATAAAAAAAGTAGCCATGTTAGGGTCGTCAAAGCCCCGGCTTTTTACAGTGCCCATAATATAAGCCATCACCGGACCGGCTACTTTACCTTTGAATTCAAATTGCCCATTTTTAATAGCGGTGCTGTCCTGCTTATAGCCGTCTTTCGTGTCTGGATAAGATAATTTTAACATCCCGCTGGTTTGTCCTTTAATTTTGCCTTGCAATGTAAAGGATCCATCCTGGGCCAGTGCCGGAATCATCCCAGCCAGCAATGATAATGTCAATAAATAGTTTTTCATATGTAATGGTTTTATAAGTCTTTAAGTCAAATAAATGAGGTCGTCAAAAAAGGTACACCCGTCATCCTGAATTCATTTCAGGATCCCGGACATGCTATGTAAGCTTGATAGATCCTGTTCTACAACGGTGCAGGCTGAGATCCTGAAATGAATTCAGGATGACGGCAAGAATAAATTACCTTTTTTGAACGGCCTCATACAATGTGTAATTATATTAATTTGCGCTATACCCTGTATTTTGTTCGCCAAATAGTGGATTATAGATAAATTCTGATTTCGGAACAGGAATAATATACTGTGTTTGACTGGTAATGGTTGGTCTCTGTTGCGTCACAACAGACAGTGGGAAACGTAATAACGCCATCCATTCGCTGCCATCCTCTCCCACCATACTTTTTGATATTTCTTTATATATCTCCAATAACAATGCATCAGGAGTATTTGCTGCTTCTACAGCCAGGTAATGAAAATTGTTGGTAACCGCCGTTATCCCAGCTTTTTCCTGTATCTGATGAACCAGCGTCTTCGCTGTACCTAAAGTTCCTCCTGATCTTACTACAGCTTCTGCCTTCAGCAGATAAACTTCCGTCAGGCGCATGGCGTAGTCTGTTTCAGTCAATGCCGAAGGAGCAGTACCTTGTGCATTGTATTTATTGAAATAAAAGGTATTTGGCGAATACTGTGAATTGGCATTTGCCGTTCCTATTACCCAACTTGCCCTGGGGTCGTTCGCATACAGGTCTTTCAATTTGCCTTTCGCTACAAAAAGAGATGAAGCACCGGGATAATATTGCCTGGTTTTAGAATAAGGATCGGTAGGCTGAAGCGCCTGCGGCTTAACACCTAAAATCACTTCCTTGCTGGCCAGACCAACTGTATGAAACAGGCTTTGCTGACTGGACTCCAATACATAAGGACTATTCTGCATGATATTATCTGCAAGAGTTATTACCTCAGCATAATCCCCGGTTCCTGCCCGGCTCATCAATACACGCATTTTCAACACCATTGCCGCCCACTTGGTTGCATAATGGTTTGGATTGCTTGCCGGTCCATTAGCGATCGCTTCATTTAAATCAGCAATGATAAAATCATAGCTTTCCTTAACTGTACTGCGCTTTTTTTGGATATTACTCAATGTTGAGAGTTCATCCCTCAGCAAGACTCCCTGCGTGCTGCCAATCTTGTACCATTCTGCATAGTAGCTCAGCAGTTTGAAATGTGCATAAGCACGGATGAATTTCGCTTCAGCAATAACTTCTTTTTTCCTGTTGCCCGTAAACTTATTGTCTGGAAGCTCATTCACACCCTTAATCACTCCATTTGTACTATTCAGCGCTTGGTAAGATTCATTCCAAAAAGTACCAGAGGAACCTTCAGTCATATTGTCTTCAGACGGACTCGCACCAAAACCATAACCTAAATAGCCTGCAAATTCAGCTGGAAGAATCTGATGCTGTTGCCAGTCTGTGCTGATATTGTTTGCATTTGCAAAATTGTAATAAGCACCATTCAGAGCAATCTGTGATGTGGCCTGGTCTAGAATCGTATTTCCTTCCACTTTTGCATTTTTAGGTGGTGCACTCAGTTCTTTTTTACAGCCGTAGGCTCCAATGAGCATGATACCTGCTGTCAGAAATTTATATAATGTTTTCATGTCCTTTGTTATAATTAAATTTTACTCCCCTGTACTATAAACCTACCCGGATTCCCAGGCTGAACTGTCTAACGTATGGATAACCTCCTGAATCGCTGTATCCGCCAATCAGACTGTACGGATCATTACTTGTCTCTGGATCTACACCCGGATAATTAGTGATGGTGAACAGGTTAGTTGCGGAAACATAAGCAGATATACCGTTCAGTTTCCATTTACTGGTCAGACTTTTTGGAAACTGGTAAGCAAAGGTTACCGATTTAAGCTTGATGAACGAAGCGTCGTATACATTGTTACTTGCAGCGTAAGCATAAGCGCCCTGGCCCTGAATCAGGCGTGGCCTTGTAGCATCAGTATTTTCCGGAGTCCAGCGGTCAAGAATTCTAATACCTTTATTGGTTCGCTTACCCATATCCTGGTTCTGCACATCTGCCAGGTAATAAATATCACCACCATAAGAAAAGGTTGCCAGTGTAGTTAAGCTGAAATCTTTATAGCTCATCCTGTTGGTATAACCGCCATAAAATTTAGGCTCTGCCTTTCCAATAATGTCATCTGCAAAATAACGCAGTCCGGGACCAAAAGCATTAGGATCCAATATATAGCTAGGATCACCGATACCGAGGTATGGGTAACTGCCGGCAAGTACATTCCCAACTTTATATGCATCCACCTCAGCCTGTGTTCTAAGTATTTTATCGAACACCCTTCCGTAAAGTAAACCTACCGGCTCTCCAACCTTCAGCACAGTATTTCCAAACTGATAGATGCCCGGATTGTCCGGATCGTCAACCTGGTTGGATAGCGCAAGTACTTTGGAACGGTTGCCGGATATATTAAAGCTACCCGACCATTGGAAATTTTTACCCCGGATAAAATCTCCGCTCAGTTCTATCTCCAGACCACGGTTACGAATGTTAGCGATATTTGAAGTCACCTGGCCAAAACCAGAGCTTCCGGCCACGGTAGTAGGGAACAACACGCCGCTGGTGGTTTTTTCATAATAACCTACTCCTCCGCGAAGACGCGAGTTAAAGAAGGCGAAATCGATACCCGCATCTTTTTGCAGGGTGGATTCCCATTTTAATCGCTCATTGCCAAGCTGCGAAGGTGAAAGCCCATTCAAGCCGGCATAAGATACAGGAGAATAAAGGGTATAGAATAAATTATTACCGATGTTCTGCGTTCCGGTATAACCCGCACTTGCCCTTAGTTTAATGTCACTGATCCACTTCACATTCTTTAAAAAATTCTCCTGCGAAATCCTCCATGCTACACCTCCCGACGGGAAATAACCTACACGGTTGGATACCGGGAATTTTGAAGAAGCATCCGATCTTCCCGTGAACGTAAATATGTATTTATCCATCAGGGTATAGTTGGCCCTCATATAAAAACTAAGTAATGAATTCTGATCCGAAGTACCTGTAGAAGGTAAGGTTACCGCAGCTGAGGACAAATTATTTAAATATTCATCATCAGGGAAGCCCTGTCCGCTTGCAGAAAAAGCATTTCCTTTAGTAATCTGCCAATCTGTACCTACTACCACATTCAACCGGTGATTTTCGTTGAATTCTTTATTCCAGGTTATTGTATTCTGGATAAAGGTATTTACCTGTTCAGCCTGTGCCTGTGTAGCCGTACCATTACCCGAACTACCTGTTCCGTTTGGTGTGGCTACTGCTACAGTACTCGGAATGTAGTTGTTCTGACGGTAATTATTGTAGTTTACAGAAACTGAACTTCTAAAGGTCAGGTCTTTTACGATGTCATATTCACCTGCCAGACTACCGATCAGGAAAAGGGTGTTCGACTTATTAATTCCTTTGGTAAGTAAAAGCGGGTTTTGAAATCCTTCATACGCATAGGCACCGAGTGATGCAGGGTCAATAATTTTAATACTACCATCTGCATTGTATGGATCTACCGTAGGTGGTGCAAATATCGCCTGTGTATACAATCCATTCGTGATGTTATTGGTACTGAAACCATAATCCAGATTGGTATTGAAACGCAATTTACTGGTGATGTCGTTATCCAGACTCACCTTACCAGCGATACGCCTGAAGTTTGTTCCCAATACCGTTCCTTCCGAACTGTTGTAGCTGAGTGAAGTATAATAACGTGAACCTGAACCACCACCTCTCACCGAAAGGTCTGCATTTTGAGTGATCCCGGTACGGGTCACCAGGTCAAGCCAATCCGTGTTTGCTGTTCCAAAATAAGCCGGATCAGTAAGTATCTGCGTAGCCAGTGCGTTCGGCGCGAGCGCCGGAACTTTCGCTGCCCGCGCATCGTTTAGATTTTTAGCAGCTTCTTTGACAATCATGATGTATTGATCTCTGTTCAATACTTTTTCATTCTCAGCTAAGCTTACTCCACTGTAATAATTTGCTTCAAAGACTGGCTTCTGGTTCATTTTCCCCTTTTTGGTAGTAATGATCACTACCCCATTCGCCGCTCTTGAACCGTAGATCGCTGTAGCGGAGGCGTCTTTAAGGATATCTATTGTTTCGATATCATTGATATTCAGTCCACCCAAACTATTCAGTCCACGGGCAAAAGAGCCTGCCACCGTAAAATTCGGGTCGTCATTTCCACCTCTTTCTATCGGACTCACAATATCCGATGCCCCTTGCTGGTAGCGGTTCTGAACTTGTATCTGCACACCATCGATAATATATAATGGATCATTTCCCCCCATCAAAGAGGTTCCACCTCTAATCCTGATCTTGGCAACCCCTCCCGGAGAGCCATCTGCCTGCACCACCTGCACACCGGCAGCTTTACCACTCAAAGCCTGGTCGAATGTGGCAAACGGCACATCTTTTACCTCAGCGATATTTACCGAAGCAACAGATCCCGTGAGGTCTTTTCTTTTCGTAGTACCATAACCAACCACGACAGTCTCTTCCAAACTGTTTGTTTCCAATGCCATCGACATCACCATACCAGTCCTGGCTACCATTTCCTTTGTAGCATATCCTATGTAGGAGAATACCAAAACGGTCTTGTCGTCCGGTACTGTAATTTCAAAGGCGCCATTACTTTTAGTCTCCACAGCCCTGGTGTCATTTTTGATTTTTACAGTTACCCCCGGAAGTGGCAAACCTCTCTCATCGGTTACCATACCTCTTACCACACGGTCTGCAAAGAATTCACCCACACGCCCAAGAAAAGAATCATGTTCTTTTCCCCTCAGGGTGATTGTGTTTTTATTTACATCATAGTTCAATGGCTGGTTATTAAATATCAGTTCCAGCACCTCTTTAATGTTCTTTTCGTCAACCTTAATGTCTACAGGTATTGCCTGTTTCATCAGGTTGTCGCTATAAAGAAATATATAACCGCTTTGTTTGGTAATGTCAGTCAGGACCGACTTTAATGGAGCATTAGACTTGGACAAACTGATTTTCTGGGCCAGTACCGAAGCACTAACCTGAAGCAAAGATGCTATCAATATTACGGTGGTTAAGCGCATAATTAGCAAAATTTTGTGGCATAGCGGTGAAGGTACACCCCTTTTCCTGGTATAATTTTTATACATTTGTTTAGTTGGTTCTATGCAGTTTGCCCAGGTTTCGAAGCATTGGCATTCTGCGGGTTAACGGTTAATTCTTATTGGCCGGGGCCAACTTTTAACCAGGCTTTCTTGAAGTCTGGTTTTTTTGTTATTGGTCTATTGTAGTCGTTTGGTCATTGATATGGGTTTAGGTGAATAATTAATTTATTTACATAGAAACGTAGACGATTCTTCCTTTCACTTTAAAAGACACATTACCTGTTGATTCCAGAGACTTTAATACCTCTGATAAATTGTCAAACCGGGACACACCTCCGCTAAACGTCTCTTCCGAAACATCGTCCGTGTATACAACCTCAACATTATACCAGCGTTCTACTTTTCTCATGATCGATTTTATATTTTCGCTTTCAAAAACGAACTGCTTATTTTTCCAGGCTACCGCGGCATTTACATCTACTTTAGCAATAGAGATCCGCTCACCGGTATTCACCGCCTGAAATCCTGGATCTAATAATTTATCCACTCCATTTGCTGAAACCTTAACCAGTCCCTCAAGCAGCGTCGTCTTCACTGATTTTTCATTGTCATAGGCATCTACATTAAAATGCGTACCCAACACCTCTATTTCCTGCGCCTTAGTCAGCACCCTGAAAGGAGACTGTTTGTTTTTCGCTACCTCAAAATAACCCTCTCCGCTTAATTTCACCAGACGTCTGGCACTTGAAAACTTCGCCGGAAACTCTAGTTTACTATCAGCATTCAGCCAAACATGAGTACCATCGGTCAACACAATCTCATAAGTACCACCTTTAGGCGTACTGATACTCAGCATCGCGTTCTCATTATCGTTATGTACTCCCAATGCAGCTGAAACTGAAGAGCCATCATCATAAGTCAGTTTACCGGCATCTATCACCAATCCCGACTTTGCATCGCTTAAGGCAATTGCCTTTCCATTTGCCAAAGTTAAAGTCGCCGTATTCTTACCCGCTTCCACATATATTCTGTCATCTGTAGAATTGAATAACAATACTGACCCAACCACCAATATAACGGCGGCCGCCACAATGCGATACGGCTTTCTCCAGAAAGGAATGACTTTCTTTTGTGGCCGGACCTGAGAAAAGATCATATGCTTCAGTTCGTCATGTACCTTTTGCTCAGGACCCATTTCGCTGGTATCCCAGGCTACGTTGTCTTTCTGATATGCATTGTAGTACTTGTTGAAAAGTGCAATCTCCTGCTCAGTCGCTTCCCCGTCACTCACTTTTGTTACCAATTCAAGAAGTTCTTCTTTGTTCATTTTATGGCTTTATAAGAGTAAGGCACTGCTCAGGCCCCCAGCACCCACGCCAAATGAAAATAATTTTTAAAAGATGATTAAAGCAGGCTCAATAAGGCTGAGAACTTACCCAGATTAAGTTTTAATCTTTTAAGTGCCTTATTAATTTGATTTTCTACAGTCTTCTCACTGATTCCAAGACGCTGCGCAATTTCACGGTTGGTCAGGTGCTCATTTCTGCTCAGGTGAAAGACCTCCTGGCACCTGTCGGGCAGTTCATTTACAAAACGGTCAATCATTTCCTTTAGCTCTTTGACCTGGAGTACCTCGTCAGGAAATTCGCTGTCCAGTTCAATTCTGGGAATCCGTTCGTAAAAAGATTCGCGGACTTTGCCGTTGCGAATGTAATTGGCCACTTTATATTTGACAGCAATAAGCAGGTAAGCTTTGATGGAGTTGACCTCCAGTGTCGTCCTGTGTTCCCAAAACCAGATAAAAACTTCCTGGATGACATCCAGGGCAGCGGCTTCGTCTCTTAATACATTAAAAGCAGACCGGTATAAAACAGACCAATACCGCTCATAGATTTCCTCTAAAGCTGCATCATCGTGCTTCAATGCAGCAATCAATTCCATATCCGTAAGCTTAGTATAAACAGCCATTTAGAGTTCCCGAATATAAAGTTACTCAAAATTCTAAAAAATCAGCAGTTCATTTTCCTCTGATATGCGCACAATGCAGTTATTTTCAAACTTTTTGACCTGTTCAGCTGCTCCGATTCCGCTAAAACCTTTAAACATTAGCATCAAAAAAAGTGTTATAGTTATTGAAATCAATCCTTTAACTATGAGAACATCCTTTTTAATCATTATTGCTGCATTTATAACGGCATGCAATTCCAATACGAAATCTAACAACTCCACTGCAGATAGCCTGGCAAATGATACAGCTATGAGCGATACCACTCAGCGTGCTGCATTGCCCGCGCCAGATACCAATGCTTCTAAAAACAAATTCAGTAAAGTAATAGGCTGGCCTGCCGATAAAGCACCAATAGCACCCGATGGCTTCGTAGTGACAAAATTTGCTACGGATTATAAAAGCCCGAGGAACATCTATGTCGCGCCCAATGGAGATATTCTTATTGTATTGTCCAACTCCGAACGATCTTTAAAAGAAAAGGTTGCCAATGCAATCACCGGCAAGGCCAAAGCGGAGGTACCGGGGAAAAGTGCCAATACTGTAGTGCTGTTAAGAGACGCCAATAATGACGGCACCCCAGAACTTCAAAGTGACTTTATCACCGGATTAAATCAACCCTATGGCGTACTGATCATTGGAGATGCTTGCTATGTGGCCAATACAGATGGATTGATGAAATATCCATACAAGGCAGGAGATACTAAAATCACAGGAAAGGGTACAAAAATTTTAAGTTTGCCAGCCGGAGGCTACAATAACCACTGGACACGTAACCTGATAGCAAATGCAGATAATTCTAAAATCTATGTTTCTGTAGGATCAGGCAGCAATGTCGGAGAAAACGGTATGGAGCATGAAGTGCGCAGAGCAAACATCCTGGAGATCAATCCGGATGGTACCGGCGAACAAATTTATGCAAGCGGATTAAGAAATCCTGTTGGAATGGCCTGGGCGCCAGGAACAGGTACTTTATGGACTGCGGTAAATGAAAGAGATGGACTGGGAGATGACCTGGTACCGGATTATATTACCAGTGTAAAAAAAGGTGCATTTTATGGCTGGCCTTATGCCTACTTCGGCAAAAATGAAGATCCGAGATGGAAAGGCAAAAATCCGGAGATGGTCAATAAAACCATTGCTCCTGATGTACCTGTAGGTGCCCATACTGCATCCCTTGGTCTTGCATTCTATACCGGAAATAAATTTCCTGAAAAATATAAGAATGGTGCTTTCATCGGACAACATGGTTCCTGGAACAGATCTGCATTATCCGGGTATAAGGTGGCATTTGTGCCCTTTAAAAATGGTAAACCAAGCGGCCCTGTGCAGGACTTCCTGACGGGATTTATAGCTAACCCCGACAATGGCGAAGTTTATGGAAGACCTGTCGGCGTGGCTGTAACTAATGACGGCGCCTTATTGGTAGCTGATGATGTGAGCAGTACCATATGGAGAATTTCGGCAAAATAGCCTAACAAAAAAGGGATGTCCGTTTGGACATCCCTTTTTTGTTATTTTCTTAATTGCTTAGCAATACTGGTCAAACGCACCGATTAAGCTATCAGCAATCATTTGAGCAGGACGTCCTTCAATCTGGTGACGCTCGATCATATGAACAAGTTTACCATCTTTGAACAATGCCATAGCAGGAGATGACGGAGGGAAAGGCATCATATAACCCCTTGCTCTGTCAACCGCTTCTTTCTCCATACCTGCAAAAACCGTTACCAGTTTATCAGGATGTTTTTCATTAGCCGCCGCAAGTCTTGCAGCAGGACGTGCATTTGCCGCAGCACAACCACATACTGAATTTACCACAACGAATACAGTTCCTTCACCACTGATGGCATTATCTACTTCTTCTGCTGTTTTCAATTCCTCAAAACCTACTTTTGTAAGCTCTGCACGCATTGGCTCAACTAAATATTCTGGATACATATCTTCTATTTTATTTCATTAACCATACAAAGATAGGACACAGCCGATTAGCATCAAAGCGCAGAAGGACCGTCTCCCCACTTTTTACCTTTCAATGATGAGGAGTACGCTCCTGAGATTAGAGTATGTAATACATTTTAACTTTACTGTTATGCGCACCAACCTTTTCTTCATGCCTGTAATTTTCTTTCAACATTTGCTTAATATCCCGCTCAATAGTCCGGCAAATAGTGGTAGTAGGCGTATCTGTAGGCTTATTTTCAAAAGGATCCTGTAAATGAATAGACATTTTTTCAATCAGGAAGAATGAACAGGCGATAGCGATTACCAAAGGAATAGTGGCAAAACTAAAAAACTCAATCAGTCCGAAAGGCAGCAACATCACAAACAAGATAATGGAGAAATGGATATACACACTATAGGTCACCGGAAAAACAGTATTCTTAATCCGCTCACAACCACCCATCTGATTAGAAAAGTTGGTGAGTGTTTTGTCCATTTGTACCTGCTGGTATTCATTGATCCAGCCCAGTTTATAGGCATTACGCAAATCGCTCCCCTGCAATTCCAGTAGCGCCACCGGAATATTGCTGTAATTTTTTATGTATTCCATGTCTTCTGCAATGATGAGCCTTTCCAGACCCTCTAATGGATTTTGTCCGCGGAGATGCCTGCTCAACGCATAACACCAGGCAATTTGTCTGCGGGCTAAGCGCTCGCAGAAAACCTTCTCATCCTCAGCACCATATGGATTATCTACAAAGGTCAGCAATTGCCGGGTCAGCGACCTGCTATCGTTGACGATCGCTCCCCAAAGTGTCCTGGCTTCCCACCAGCGGTCATAGGCCTGATTGGATTTGAAGGCCAGCAGCAGAGAGATTACAGTACCCAAAATAGTGGGTACTGCGATCGGAATTGAAATGCGTGTAACGTGAAAATTGCTATACAGTACAGTGATTATCGTAGCATAAAAGGCAACAATCATGATCTCCTTTGATATCTTCCCAAAGATATATTTCGCGGGTATATTTTCTTTCAACAGCATATGTCAAATCTTTTAAAAGGTGACTAAATAAACACACTAAACGGCCATCAGACTCTCCTCTTCGAGAGCTGCAAATTGCTTTACCAGCCTTGCTTCGGACTTTTTCAGAACAGTTACCGTCGGCAGGCCGGACTTGATCACTAAACTCGAGGGATCAACACTGGCCTTATTCAGTTTTCCGTAGCTGCAAAACTCCGGATGCAGAATACAGTCTACCGCATTGGCCTCCAAAAAGTTTCTGAACATGCTCAATGTACTGCCGTAGAAAAATTCAATCTTTATAGATTTCACAACTGGATGTTGCTTTTTCAATTCAGAACAGCGCTCGTGAAAATCATCACTTACGTGCTCGAATTCCCTTGACCTCCTGGAGAGCATCAGCAAATCAGTAATCGAATCTGAGAGTCTGAACAGGTGAACAAAAATGATATTTATTTCCTTTTCATTCATAGCGGCACAAACTTCCGGGATACAATTCAGGGCTGAGGCATTAAAATCGGTAGGAATAAGAATAGTTTTCATGACTTTTTGTTAAAGGATTAATGATCAATTATTTATTGATACAATATTAGTCCAGAGTCATTAGAGCCCTATAAGAACCCTATTAGAATGTGATTAGAATTTATAGTCCGAAAACTACCCATTTATTAGAATCTCATTAGAAATTGGCAATATGATCTGCATTTCGGTACCTATTTGCTCTTCTGACCGGATACCAATGGAACCTTTGTGCAGCCGGATGATGTTGAGCGTAAGCGGCAGACCAATTCCATGGCCCTCAAAGTCGCTGGTGTTGGACGCCCTGAAGAAAGGTTCAAATATATGTTGCTGCTCATTTTCAGGAATACCGATTCCCCGGTCAGTGATGGCGATAGAGATGCGTTTATTCTCCACTTTGACTTTGATCGTTACGGGCTGATTATTGGAATACTTGCAGGCATTGCCCACAATGTTACTTAGTGCCAGCTGCAGTAAGTTGAAATTACCCTCGGTATAGAGCTGGCTTTCATCAGCCGGCAGTGAAGAAAAATCAAGCTGGATGATACTGTCTCCATCGATTTTCTTTACAGAATCGGCCGCATCCATGATCAGTTCATCAATGCGGATTCTTTGCCAGTTCTGCTTTTTGCCATCGAATCCGGTCTGAGCAAGACCAAGAAGACTGGTGATGATGTGTCCCAGTTTTTCCGCATACGACAGAATCATTTTTGCCGAAGCCTCAGTTTCAGGACTGATACCTTTCTGAGCGAGCATCAGTTCAACCTCAGCCGTAATGATGGTCAATGGCGTCTTCAATTCATGAGAGGCATTGCTTACGAAGTTATTTTGTGTAGAGAAGGCCGTTTCCAGTCTGTTGAGCATATTGTTAAAAGTAAGCACCAGTTCAGCCATTTCATCTTTACCCTTAAGTTCGTTTAATCTTAAGTGCAAGTTGTTGGCTGAAATGTTCTTCACATTACGGATTACTGCGCGCAAGGGCTTCACGGTATAGTGCGAGAACACCTTCCCTGCAATATAGGTGAGCAGTACCGAGATGGCAAAAACCAGCAGCAGCACTTTACGTAAAGTTTCCAGTTCCTGAAAACCATAAGGATCTGACGCCGTAACGACAACCACATAATTACCATGCTGTGTTTTAAACAGCTGTCCATAGTAGAAATGATTGTCTCTATTATACCGTGCATTGCCATTGACAATGATCGCTCTATAGAAAGTCTCGGGAAGATCGATCGGATGCTCGAATTTCATGCGGTTCAGGGAGTCAACCTTAACTACAAAATCCTGCTCATCTTCCATTTTCTCCAGGTAGCGGTTGCGCATCTCCTTTGATGCGGCGGACTTTTTATCGGGATATACATTGATTTCCGCAGCGATCTTGGCCCTGGCTTGCAAGCGTTTAAAAAAGTCTTCAAAATTGAATTCCGAGACGAAATAGAAAATGGACGCATGAAAAAGAACAAGCCCTATCGTTCCAATAATAAAGAATAAGAGTGTGAGTTTATTTTGGAGCTTCATTCAGCGTGTCCTCTTTTAAGATATATCCCATTCCAAAAACGGTATGGATCAGTTTAATTCCGTCCCCGTTATCTATCTTTTTACGCAGGTAGTTGATATACACATCTACTACGTTGGTTCCCATATTGAAATCTATGTCCCATACATTTTCCAGTATCTGGATCCTCGACAGTACTTTATTCTGATTTTTAAGCAGGTATTCCAGCAGCCGATACTCTGTAGCGGTCAGATTTATGGGCTTACCTGCCTTCGCAACTGTTTTGGATGCTGTATTTATCTCCAGGTCAGCAACGCTTACGCGATCTGTAACTACTTCCTGCTTCCTACTCCTTCTGATGAGGGTACGCATGCGGGCAATTAACTCTTCCAGTTTGAAAGGCTTTACCAGGTAGTCATCTGCTCCACTTTCCAAACCGGTTACAATATTCTCTGTGCTTCCAAGCGCGGTAAGCATGAGAATTGCAATATCTTTATTTCGATTTCTGATCTCCCTGCATACCTGGATGCCATTCATACCCGGCAACATAATGTCGAGGACAATGAGGTCAAATTCATATTTAAAGACCATTTCCAGGCCTGTTATTCCATCAGCTGCTACGCTGATCTCAATTTCCTCTTCGCTAAGTCCTCTTAGGATGACAGACACCAGATCTGGTGTATCCTCAATTAGCAAAACCTTCGACCCCTTCATATTTGATGAAAATAGAACAAGAAATATTAAATCTGTTCCGATTTTTTACACTTTACTTTTTGATGACGAAAAAGGATTCAGGACTTCAAGTAAATACACAAGTAGCCTACATCATTCTAAGACTAGCCGATTAAACACCAAGTACTCGACTGATAGGAGACTGATCCGTAACTGACAGGGGATTCCTTCGCAAAACGGGTACCCTTTTGCGAAGCAGACCCGAAGCTGTCCCTTATCTGTTACGAAGTTGGTAGGTCGAAGGCCCTGACTAGTCCAGATTGATTTGCTTTCGCTTTGCGTTTGTATCATCTGGGGTATTCCTCCGTATCATCTGGGGTGTTGATTCGATGGTGATCGAACCAACACCCCAGATGGAGCGCAGTTGTACCGGAGTAATAACGACTAGAGGGCGATCAGAAAGCAGTGACTGTCAAAACAATGTACTTATGCAACAGTACGGCCGTCATTTTTGAATTTGGCTAAACTATTGCATACTTTTGCATCACGAAAGCAGTGATTACTGTTTAAAATAAAGAAACATTTAAAAATAATAATATGTCATCAGTAGAGACAACTTACGTTCCTTACAAAGTTAAGGACATTTCACTGGCAGAATGGGGCCGTAAAGAGATTGAATTAGCAGAGGCTGAAATGCCGGGCCTAATGTCATTACGCGAAGAATTCGGTCCATCAAAACCATTAAAAGGTGCACGCATTGCAGGATGTCTGCACATGACGATCCAGACTGCAGTTTTAATTGAGACGCTGGTAGAACTAGGTGCTGAAGTAACCTGGTCTTCTTGTAATATATTTTCTACCCAGGATCATGCTGCTGCTGCTATTGCTGCTGCAGGTATCCAGGTATATGCATGGAAAGGCTTAGACGAAGAAAGCTTTGACTGGTGTATCGAACAAACTTTACACTTCGGTCCTGAGCGTCAGCCGCTAAACATGATCTTAGATGATGGTGGTGACCTGACAAACATGGTATTTGATAAATTCCCTGAATTAATTGCAAACATCAAAGGTCTTTCTGAAGAAACTACCACCGGAGTTCACCGCTTATATGAGCGTATGAAAAACGGAACATTGCATTTACCTGCGATCAACGTAAATGACTCAGTTACCAAATCTAAGTTTGACAACAAATACGGCTGCCGTGAGTCATTAGTTGATGCGATCCGTCGTGCAACTGATGTAATGATGGCTGGTAAAGTAGCTGTTGTAGCAGGATACGGTGATGTTGGTAAAGGTTCTGCTGAATCTTTAAGTTCACAAGGTGTACGTGTGATTGTATCTGAAATTGATCCGATCTGTGCGCTACAAGCTGCAATGGAAGGCTATGAAGTAAAGAAATTTGCTACTGCGGTTAAAGAAGCTGATATCATTGTGACTACGACTGGTAATTGCGATATCGTTCGTGCAGAGCACTTCAAAGCGATGAAAGATAAAGCGATTGTTTGTAACATTGGTCACTTTGACAATGAAATCGACGTAGCCTGGTTAAACAAAAACTACGGTGATACTAAAGTTGAGATCAAACCTCAGGTAGATAAATATACCATCGACGGAAAAGACATCATTTTATTGGCTGAAGGCCGTTTGGTGAACCTGGGTTGTGCTACTGGCCACCCTAGCTTTGTAATGTCTAACTCATTTACAAACCAGACTTTAGCACAATTGGAGCTTTGGACGAACACAGATAAGTACGAGAACAAAGTATATGTACTTCCAAAATATTTAGATGAGAAAGTAGCTCGTTTGCATTTGGCTAAAATCGGTGTGGAACTGGATGTTTTAGATCAGCACCAGGCTGATTATATCGGTGTTCCGGTAGAAGGTCCGTTTAAACCTGAGGCTTACAGATACTAGTCAATCTTAAGTTTTTAAAAATAAAAAGGGGTGCAATTTTGAATTGCACCCCTTTTGTTTGAGCATTCTATAAGTTACTCCGCTTTACTTTCTATTTTTTCACCTTTCTTCATTTTGTCCAGGGTACTTTGGTATTGTGGTTTTTCTGTTGCAGCAACCAGATTAACTGCTTTTTGCTGCATGGCAATTGCTTCATCTTTCTTACCTAATTTGTAAAGCAGGTTTGCATAAGTATCCAGGAAAGCAGGTTCTTTTTCCTGAGTTGCATCAACACTGCGTTTGCTCCATGCCAATGCAGAAGCTACGCAATCAGGATCTTTGCAGTTTTCAAAGACTGTCCAGGCAAAACTGTTTAGCATCTGAGGGTTTACTTCTGTGCCATATTTTTTCATATAAGCAAGTACGGCCAACTGGAACTTGTCCCACTGCTTATTACTCTGGTAAACCTGAACCTTCAAAAGGTCGGTTGACTTGCTGATGTCAACAGTAGGATATTTAGCGGCTGCCACAGCAACCAGAGAATCTATATTGGCATTGGGTTTTCTCAGGTGAGGATAGATTTCTTCTGAAAGGATAACACGGCCAAGGGTTTCATTGGCTTTACCTTTTCCAAGGGTTGCATCTACTTTAGCAGGCTCTTTTAACATCAACTGGAAGCCTTTGCTTTTACTGTTATTGGTAAATAAACCAAGGAATTCCAGGTTTTCTTTAGTGTAAAGATTGGTCTGTGTATTTAGATATGCTGCAGATACTTTATCAGAATTTTCCTGATCGTAAGCACTCGCTGCAGTCATGGCAAGCTGTCTCAACTCTTCCGGTGTAGACTTACCAGCTTCGTATTTTTTCAGTAAGGTATAATATTGTGTTTCAGGTTTCAATGCTTTTTCTGCTCTTGCAATAAAATCATCAGCCTCTCCACCTCCTACTATACGGTGAACCAATTGTCCGTCTGGTGAGAAAATCAGAAAAGTTGGGTAAGCACGAACGTTGAATTCTTTACTCATAGATTCAGCATCTGCGTACCAGGCTTTTACATCTTCACTATCGTCTTTGGTTTTGTCGAACTGGACTTTTACATTGACAAAATTCTTATTGAAGAAAGTACCTACTTTTTCCTGAGGAAAAATGGTACTGGCCATGTACTTACAAGGGCCGCACCAGGTAGTGAAACAATCTACAAACAGGTATTTGTTTTCCTTTTTAGCCTTTTCTTTGACCTGCTGCCAGCTGAGGCCATGTTCAAAATGAGTTCCTTTTTCTTGCGCCAGTCCTAGAAAAGGCAGCAACAGGAACAATAACGTTAGTTTTTTCATGGTTAAGGGTTTTATATTTTTTATGCAACTAAAATTAATGAAAATAATGCAAACAGGTAGCACATTAAAGTTTTACAATATTTTATATTTGCTCTATGACGAAGTTATCTGTAAACATTAACAAAATCGCTACGCTCCGTAACAGTCGCGGAGGCAATAATCCTGACCTGGTAAAAGTTGCGCTGGATTGCGAGCGGTTTGGTGCTGAAGGCATTACTGTACACCCCCGCCCGGATGAACGGCATATCCGCTACCAGGATGTTTATGATCTTAAGTCTGTCATCGCTACCGAATTCAATATCGAAGGAAATTGCAGGGAGCAAAAATTCATAGATCTTGTTCTTGCGAATAAGCCTGCCCAGGTGACGCTTGTGCCGGATTCGGAAGGACAAATTACGTCTAATCACGGATGGGACACAGTTAAACATGCAGATTATCTTAAGGAAATGGTTGCATTGTTTAAATCAGCAGGCATAAGGGTTTCTATTTTCGTAGATCCAATTGTAGACATGGTAAAGGCGGCGGCTTTAACTGGTACAGACAGGATTGAACTGTATACAGAGGCTTATGCACACAATTATTATGACAACCGGGAAAAGGCGATTGTACCCTATGTAGCCGCGGCTCACAAAGCACATGAAATCGGCCTGGGCATTAATGCCGGTCATGATCTGGACCTGCACAACCTCAAATACTTTGCAGAGAGCATTCCGGGTTTACTTGAGGTAAGCATTGGTCATGCATTGATCAGTGATGCCTTATATCTCGGACTGGAAAATACGATACAGCTATATTTGAAGCAATTGAAACACTAAACCTATACTGCCATGAAAAACACATTATTAACCCTTACCGCACTGGTTCTATTTATAGCTTCGGGCTGTAAAAACAATACGGCTTTGGATGAAGGTGCAGCGGAAGAGCTAGTGGCAACCTACTTAAAGTCGAACCCTCAATACGAGACGGCAAAAATTGATGTGGGAGAGATCAAATTCAAGAGCAGGAATGACAAGGCACAACTGGAAAAATACAAAGGTCTTGAAGAAAAGGGCCTGATAGAGATGACACTCCAGGACCAAAAGAAAAAATTCCTTTCTAAGGACAGTACCTATTTTTATATGGTGAGCCTGACGGACAAATCGAAACCGTATATACTGAAGCAGGATGAACGGCATGTTACTGTAAAGGCAGTCAATTATGAGCTGGACGAAGAAAAACCAGTCAGTCTTTTACAGAGTGATTCCAGGATCGCGAAAGTGACCGTTTCTCTAAAAAAGGTAAAGAATGATTTTGCGGTATTCCTGAAAAACAAAGGAACTGCAAGTAATTTTATTACAAAAACTTATAAAGTAAAGTTTAAGAAAGAAACAGGCTGGATATTGGTCGGGGAATAGGTTAAAGAAAGGGGATTTTTTATTACCTTTGCGCAACTTTTTATTTCAAGATTACATGAGCTTAAACATTCATTACCAAGAAGACTTTAAAGATCGCCACATTGCACCTAATTCAGATGATACAAATGCAATGCTTGCAACAATTGGCGTTGGTTCTGTTGACGAATTGATTGAACAAACTGTTCCTCAAAAGATCAGACTGGCGCAGCCATTAAACCTGCCGGCAGCCAAGTCTGAAAAAGACTATCTGAGCAGCTTAAGACAAACGGCTTCTTTAAACAAAGTTTTCAAATCATACATCGGTCAGGGATATTATGATACGATCACTCCGGGGGTAATTTTACGTAACGTAATGGAAAACCCGGGATGGTATACACAATATACGCCATATCAGGCTGAGATTGCACAAGGCCGTTTACAGGCATTGTTGAATTTCCAGACGATGGTGATAGACCTTACAGGTATGGAAATTGCCAATGCTTCTTTACTTGATGAAGGTACTGCAGCAGCTGAGGCGATGTTTATGCAATATAGCTTGCGCAAAAACCAGCAGGCCACTAAATTCTTCGTATCGGAACTGTTGTTCCCTCAAACTATAGATATCCTGAAAACCCGTGCAAATCCTTTTGGGATTGAGCTGGTAATCGGCGATCATCAATCTTTTGAGCTGAATGAAGAGTTCTTTGGTGCAATCATCCAGTATCCCGCAGGAAATGGTGAGGTATTTGACTATACCGGTTTTGCACAAAATGCACATGAGAAGAATGTAAAAGTTACAGTTGTTGCGGATCTTTTAAGCTTAACGTTATTGACTCCTCCGGGAGAATGGGGTGCGGACATCGTTGTCGGTACAACTCAGCGTTTTGGTGTACCAATGGGATTTGGCGGGCCACATGCAGCATATTTCGCAACTAAAGAAGAATACAAACGTTCTATTCCGGGACGTATCATCGGTGTAACGATCGACAGCAATAACAACTATGCTTTACGTATGGCTTTGCAGACCAGGGAGCAGCACATCCGCAGGGATAAAGCGACTTCTAATATCTGTACTGCACAAGCCTTATTGGCTATTATGGCTGGTTTTTATGCCGTATATCATGGTCCTAAAGGATTAAAATTAATTGCTGAACGTACTCATGGTTTAGCTATAAACCTGGCTCAGTCACTGGAGAAAATAGGCTACAAACAATTGAACAGTGCTTATTTTGATACGATTCAGTTAGATCTTGGCGATCTTGTCGATTCGATCCACAGAGAGTGCATTGACAATGAGATCAACTTAAATTACAATGGAAGTATTGTGACCATCGCTTTAGATGAAACTGCTTCTGCAGAAGACATTAAATTACTGGTGAAGATCTTCTCAAAGGTAAAAGCAATTGCTGCTGATGCTGTAGAGCTTGCTGATGATAAAAACATCACCTCTGTAATCCCTGAAAAGCTACAACGTACTTCAGCATACTTAGGTCACCCGGTATTCAATGCGCATCATTCAGAGCATGAAATGCTGCGTTACATCAAGTCATTAGAGACAAAAGATCTTTCACTTTGTCATTCTATGATTGCTTTGGGTTCATGTACGATGAAACTGAATGCAACTACAGAAATGATTCCTGTAACATGGCCTGAATTCGGAAGGATCCATCCTTTCGCACCTGCTGATCAGGTAGCTGGTTATTACACGGTATTTAATGAACTGGACAGATGGTTAAGTGAAATCACAGGTTTTGCTGCGATGAGCTTACAACCTAATGCCGGTGCACAAGGTGAATATGCCGGACTAATGGTCATCAGGGCTTATCATCAGGATCGTGGTGATGATCACCGTAACATCGCTTTGATTCCTTCATCTGCACACGGAACCAATCCGGCATCAGCAGCTATGGCAGGGATGAAAATCGTTGTGGTAAAATCATTGGAAAACGGAAATATTGACGTAGACGATCTTAAGGCTAAAGCTGAGCAGCATGCTGCAGATCTATCATGTTTGATGGTTACTTATCCATCTACTCATGGTGTATTTGAAGAAAGCATTATTGACATCTGTAACATCATCCATGAAAATGGAGGTCAGGTATATATGGATGGAGCAAACATGAATGCACAGGTTGGATTGACAAGTCCGGCAAATATCGGCGCTGACGTTTGTCACTTGAATTTACACAAAACCTTCTGTATCCCTCACGGTGGTGGTGGTCCTGGTATGGGTCCAATCGGTGTTGCAAAACACCTTGTTCCTTACCTTCCCGGACATGCGGTTGTGGATATTGATAAAGGAAAATCTATTCACGCGGTATCTTCTGCACCATGGGGCTCTGCATCTATCCTGATCATTTCTCATGCTTACATCGCAATGATGGGCGGAGAGGGATTGACAAATGCGACTAAGTACGCGATCTTAAACGCGAATTATATGAAGGCACGTTTGGAGCAACACTACCCAGTATTGTATTCAGGTTCAAAAGGCCGTTGTGCACATGAAATGATCCTGGATTGCCGTGGTTTCAAAAACTTCGGAATCGAGGTAGTTGATATTGCAAAACGTTTGATGGACTATGGCTTCCATGCACCTACAGTATCATTCCCTGTAGCAGGTACTTTAATGGTGGAACCTACAGAAAGCGAGCCTAAACATGAGCTTGACCGTTTCTGCGATGCTTTGATCGCGATCAGAAATGAAATCACAGCAGTAGAAGCAGGCGAACTGGATAAGATAGACAATCCATTGAAAAATGCCCCTCACACAGCTACTGTAGTAACAGGAAATGAGTGGAATCATAGCTATAGCAGACAAACTGCTGCTTTCCCTCTTCCTTATGTGGCGGCTTATAAATTCTGGCCATCAGTGGGAAGGGTAAATGATTCGTATGGTGACAGGTCATTAGTTTGTTCATGCCCTCCTATCGAGAGCTATGAAGAAAGCTTCGCATAAACAAAAATCTTATTACAGATAATAATTAACCAGTTAAACCTTTTGATACATTTGCGTTCTAAGAATGTATCAATAGGCTAAGACTGGTTCTTAGTTTAAAAACTAAAACATAAAAGAACAATGAAATTAAAAATTACCTCTTTAGCATTACTTCTTATAGTAGTTGCATCTTCAGCTTTTATAGCTGCTCCAGTTAAACCTGTTTCCTATAAAGTTGACCTTACCAAATCTACATTAACATGGGTGGGTAAAAAGCTAACCGGAAGTCACAATGGAACTATTGATCTGCAATCCGGCGATCTTTTATTCGACGGCAAAAAGTTAACAGGTGGTAATTTTACGATCAACATGACCACGATTAAAGATGCTGACAAAAGTGCTAATCTGGAAAAACACTTAAAAGCTGACGATTTCTTCGGAGCTGATAAATTTGCAACCTCGACTTTTGTCATCAAAAAAGTAGCAGCTGCAAGTGGAAGTACAGTAAATGTTACTGGCGACCTTACCATCAAAGGCATTACCAATTCTATCACTTTCCCAGCAACAATTGCCTGGAATGCGGACGGAACTGTGACTGCAAGTGCTGATAAAGTATTGGTTGACAGAACTAAATACGGAATTAAATACAGATCAAAAGGAATGTTCCCTGATGTGGGCGATAAAATGATCTATGATGAATTTGAGCTTGCCATTAAACTGGTTGCAAAAAAATAATTTGTGCTAACATCCTAAAGAAAAAGTCATTATAAACATAATGGCTTTTTTTTTGTTACATACAGACAATAGGAGTTTAAACATTTGTATTTTATTTATAACTTAGTGAATGATCAATCCTCTCCTGTTTTTTGAAATTATATGGCAGATTCTATAATCAACCTTCTAGTCATTGACGATGATGATATTAATATATTCATCATTAGAAAAATTGTAGAAAAAACAGGCTATAAAGTTAACATGGTATCCAGAAGCAACGGTCAGCTTGCTGTAGAATATTTGACCGAAATTGCTGATAATCGGGATATTTTTCCCCAACTCATGCTGGTCGACATCAACATGCCGGTACTCAATGGCTGGGAATTTCTTGAGGCATATGAGCAACTTAATCTTCCTCAGAAATCAGACATGTATATGCTTTCTTCTTCCGTTTATGAAAACGATATCGAAAAGGCAAAGAGCTACAAGGCCATTAAAGGATTCATTTCCAAACCCCTTACCATAGAACGGCTTTCAGAGCTGCTCCGCCTGGTTACACCTTAATTAGTTTATTTTAAATTGTCCATCAGTTAAAGTAACATGCCCTGTTGCTTTTGATTTTGCGTGGTAAAACAAGCATTTCCAATTTTCAGCAGCTGCCCTTTTTCCGAATTCTTCTCTCAGCTCCATTGCTTTCCTTCCATCAAAATCATACTTGGCAATGAATTTTCTAAGTAGCTCTTCCGGCTCCGGCAACACATCGCCACCAAAGAAAACTTTCTCCTGCCCATCAGTAATCAGGAATGCCTGGTGGAAAGGCGTATGAGCACCTGTGAGTTCATAGCTGATCTCGTCGGTAAGCTGACCAGAACCCTCAATAAACTTTAGCTGTGCATTGCGCTGAAGAAAATCAAAAATTTCAGTTTTATAAGAAGACGAAGTATTTGTAAATGCACTTTCCCATTCGCCTTGCTGAATTACATAGGTGGCATTAGGAAAACTCAACTCTATCTTGTCATTTATGTGATGTATCATTCCCCCTGAATGGTCAAAGTGCAAATGAGACATCAGCACAAGGTCGACATCATCAGGATTAAACCCTGCCTTACGGATATTCTCGTGTAAAATAAGTTTTCCGTCCTCGCTGCTATACCCCAAACCTGTATCGCATAAAATCAGGCTGTTTTTCAGCTTTACAAGAAAAGGCTGCACATGAATAAACAGGGATGCAGGGCGGTCTTTTGGGTGATGAATTTCAGGATTGAAAGGTATAAATTTCTTATCTGCAGCTACAGAATAAGAACCTTCATATAATGTGAAAACTTGCAATGGCGTAGTAATTAAATTAAATGATATATTTACGATATCATAAGCAAAGATAGGCAAAACGAGATATTCTAATGAAGAAAAGATGGGTGCAAGCCGAAAAGGGCAATAAAGAAACGATTGAATCGCTTGCACAACAATTAAATATAGACAACAGCCTGGCTCAGGTACTGGTTCACAGGGGCATTTCTTCATTCGACCAGGCACGGGATTATTTTCGTCCGCAAATGGCCCATCTCCATGATCCTTTTTTGATGAAAGACATGGATAAGGCTATTCTCAGAATAGAGACTGCATTAAAAGACAATGAGAAGATCCTGATTTACGGTGACTACGATGTAGACGGCACAACCTCCGTAGCACTGGCGTATAGTTTTTTCAGGGGATTTACAACTGCAATTGAATACTACATTCCCGACCGTCATAAAGAAGGCTATGGAATTTCGGCTACAGGAATAGATTATGCCAAAGAAAATGGCTTTAGTCTCATCATTGCGCTTGACTGCGGAATAAAATCAAATGAGAAAATCGCCTATGCAAATACTTTAGGGATAGATTTCATCATCTGTGACCATCATTTGCCGGGAGAGGAACTTCCAATGGCTGTGGCTATACTTGACCCTAAACGCAGCGATTGTCCTTATCCATTTAAGGAACTTGCGGGTTGTGGTATTGGGTTTAAACTGGCACAAGCCTATTGCATACAAAACAATCTGCCCGCGGAAAGCTATGAGCAATACCTGGACCTGGTCATGGTCAGCATTGCTGCTGATATTGTTCCTGTTGAGGATGAGAACCGAATTCTGGCATATCACGGACTCGTTAAATTAAATACAAATCCTTGTATAGGCTTAAAGGCACTGATGGATATTTCCGGCAGGAATAAAGACTATAGCCTTACTGACGTAGTTTTTGCGCTGGCACCGAGAATTAATGCGGCGGGCAGAATGGATCATGCTAACCAGGCCGTAAAGATGCTGATCTGCGATGAAGACCTGCTGGCGCAGGAGCAAAGTTTGTTCATCAACCTTCAGAATACCGAAAGAAAAACATCAGATCAGAACATCACCGCCGAAGCGCTTGCATTGATAGATGACTGCGAGATCCTGATCAACAAAAAGACAACGGTGGTTTATCATGAGAGCTGGAATAAGGGTGTTATAGGGATCGTTGCTTCACGCCTTACTGAGAAATATTACAGACCTACGGTAGTTTTAACGGAGTCCAATGGACTATTGACGGGCTCTGCGCGTTCAGTCGCAGGGTTTGACCTCTATGAGGCGTTGCTTGGATGTGAAGACCTACTGGTACAATTTGGCGGACATAAATTTGCTGCCGGTCTGACCATAAAACCTGAAAACATCACTTCGTTCTCAGAGAGGTTTGAGCAGATTGTTGCATCAACCATTACTGACGATTTGCTTTGTCCGGAAATCAATATAGATACAGAGATAAATTTTAGTCAGATTACGAGTAAGTTTCAGCGGATCATAGCTCAAATGGCACCATTTGGACCCCACAATCCAGCGCCGGTTTTTGTTACCCATAATGTATCCATTGCAGGAAGGCCATATGTTGTTGGTACAAAACATTTAAAATTAAACTTAAAACAACAAAATTCCGTTATTTTTGAAAGCATTGGTTTCGGTCTTGCAGAATATGAAA
Source organism: Pedobacter frigoris (assembly GCF_032678645.1). Taxonomy (GTDB): domain Bacteria; phylum Bacteroidota; class Bacteroidia; order Sphingobacteriales; family Sphingobacteriaceae; genus Pedobacter; species Pedobacter frigoris_A. The sequence goes on along the minus strand of NZ_JAVTSP010000002.1, from coordinate 819,016 downwards.
ACCTTTTACAACCAAACAGGCCTTTTTCTGTTTGTTATACCGTAGAAGAAAATGTCTGGAGAGACCAAAAGAAACTGCAGTTAAACATTAAAGCGATAAACATAGATAATTAATACACCTGGATGATATTAAGAGCGGAGAATCTGATAAAAAAATATAAACAGCGGACTGTTGTAAACGATGTTTCTTTTGATGTAAGTCAGGGTGAAATCGTTGGTTTACTCGGGCCTAACGGTGCAGGAAAGACCACCTCATTTTATATGATCGTAGGTCTAATTAAACCAAATGAAGGCAAGATTTTTTTAGACGAGGAAGAAATTACTACCGATCCTATGTACAGAAGGGCACAAAAAGGCATCGGATACCTGGCTCAGGAGGCTTCAGTTTTCAGAAAGCTTTCTGTTGAGGACAACATCATGGCCATTCTGGAAATGACCAAGATGAGCAAAGAAGAGCGTCATGAGAAACTGGAGGAGTTGATTAACGAGTTCAGCTTACATAAGGTTAGAAAAAATCGTGGCGATCTGCTTTCAGGAGGTGAAAGAAGACGGACAGAAATAGCCCGGGCACTGGCCGCCAGTCCTAACTTCATTTTACTTGATGAACCATTTGCAGGGGTTGACCCAATTGCGGTGGAAGAGATCCAAACAATAGTTGCCAAGTTGAAACAAAAGAACATAGGCATCCTGATTACCGACCACAACGTACAGGAAACATTATCTATTACAGACAGGGCCTATCTTTTATTTGAAGGTAAGATCCTGGAATCCGGCACTCCGGAAGTGCTGGCAGCAAACGAAATGGTTAGACGGGTTTACCTCGGATCAAACTTCGTACTTCGTAGTAAAAACTTATAATTCACCTTAGATCGACTCATGGCATTTGTAAATTCAATCTTTACCTGGTATATGAAAAAGCGCGTTCACCAGATCGAGCTATTCATGAAATACCCGAATGATGTACAAGAAGAATGGTTCCAGAAACTGATCTCAAGTGCAGAAGATACGGAATGGGGTGAAAAATACAATTACAGGTCCATCGAGACCGTAAGGCAGTTTAAAGAAAGCGTACCAATTCAAAATTACGATACTCTAAAACCTTATATAGAGCGCATGCTCAAAGGAGAGCAAAACATACTCTGGTCTTCAGAGATCAAATGGTTTGCAAAATCATCGGGCACTACGAATGACAGGAGTAAATTCATTCCTGTGTCAGAAGAGTCTTTACAGGAATGTCATTTCAAAGGCGGGAAGGATATGCTTTCTATTTTCTGCAACAACAGACCTGAAAATCAGATCCTGACAGGAAAAGGCCTGGTACTTGGGGGAAGCCATCAGATCAACCAGCTGAATGAAGACTCTTTTTATGGTGATCTTTCCGCAGTGTTGATTAAAAACCTGCCGATGTGGGCAGAATATTACCGTACACCCAACATATCAATTGCCTTGATGGACAATTACGAAGAGAAGATGGAGAAAATGGCGGAAGCTACCATTAAGGAAAACGTAACCAACATTGCAGGAGTTCCAACTTGGACAATTGTACTGGCAAAAAAGGTGCTGGAAATGACGGGTAAGAAGCACCTCTTAGAAGTCTGGCCGAACCTGGAGCTTTACATCCATGGGGCTGTAAATTTTAAGCCTTACAGAGAGCAGTTTAAAGAACTCATCCCATGTGACGATATGTATTACCTGGAGACTTACAATGCATCTGAAGGCTTCTTTGGCATACAGGATGAGGTAAATTCAGATGAGATGCTGTTGATGCTGGATTATGGGATTTACTATGAGTTTCTTCCGATTGAAAAGATGGAAGATGAAAATCCTGATACGCTTTCGCTCGATCAGGTAGAATTAAATAAGAATTACGCCATTATCATTTCTACGAACGGTGGTCTGTGGCGGTATATGATTGGAGATACTGTTCAGTTTACCTGTCTGTCTCCTTATCGGATAAAAATAACCGGCAGGACCAAGCATTTCATCAATGCCTTTGGGGAAGAAGTCATCATAGATAATGCTGAGCAGGCCATCTGCAGAGCATGCGACGCTACAGGGGCAGTTTTTAAGGATTATACGGCATGTCCTATTTACTTTAAAGGTGAAGAAGTAGGTGGCCATGAATGGATCATTGAGTTTGACCAGCAGCCTAATAACTTTGAGAGGTTCGTAGACGTGCTGGATGAGACATTAAGGGAAGTCAATTCTGACTATGATGCCAAGAGATTTAAGGATATGGCCCTTAGAAGGCCGAAAGTGCACAATGCACCAAGCAACACTTTCTACAATTGGCTGAAGGCAAAAGGTAAACTTGGAGGGCAGCATAAGGTACCGCGCCTGTCTAATGACAGAAAATATGTAGAAGAAATTTTGCCTTTATTGAGTTGATATGATCCGCTAATTTCAGCCAATATATTTTTACTGAACTTCATGGCTATCCAATATTTTTTCATTAAATTTAAATAGCTAATTCTTAAACGCTTATGAAGACAGTACAACAAATACTTGGCACCAAGCCTTCTAATATTTTTTCTGTATCAGAAAATTCATCTGTTTTAGAAGCACTTCAGTTAATGATGGAAAAAAACATAAGCGCCCTGTTGATTCTGGAGGGGTCTGAATTGCGTGGAATTTTTACGGAGAGAGATTATGCAAGAAAGATCATTTTGCATGGTAAATCTTCTGCAGAGACTTCAATTAAAGAAGTTATGACTGCAAATCCCATTACGGTATTGCCGGCCGACAGCATAGACTTGTGTATGGAAATCATGACTGAAAAACACATTCGACACTTACCTGTTATGCAGGACAATGTAGTACAGGGAATGGTATCAATCGGAGATGTGGTAAAATTCATCATTGCTGATCAGAAACTAACCATATCTCAACTGGAAAATTACATCAGCAGTTAAATAAAAAGCCCCGGCTTTACAGCCAGGGCTCTTAATTTTACCTACTTACCAGATCTTAACCCTTTTGTCTGGTGCCAGATACAAAGAGTCTGTTGGTTTTACATTAAATGCGGTATAAAATTCAGGGATATTTCTCACTACCCCATTTACCCTGAACATTGCAGGAGAGTGAGGATCAGTACCTACCTGTGTCCTTAAAGCCTCATCAGTGGATTTACTCAACCAGGCCTGTGCCCATCCAATAAATACGCGCTGCTCACCGGTGAAGCCATCCATTTTTGGTGATGGTTTGCCCGCCAGACTTGTTTTATAAGCTTTAATCGCAATACTTAAACCGCCAAGGTCTCCAATATTTTCTCCCAGTGTGAAATCTCCGTTTACATTCAGGTCGGGAAATACTTTGAAACTGCTGTATTGGGCTATAAGTGCATTGGTGCGTTTTTTAAATTCACTCATGTCATTAGCCGTCCACCAATTGCGCATTACCCCATTTCCGTCGAAGGTACTTCCCTGATCATCAAAACCATGACCAATCTCATGCCCTATTACAGCGCCAATTCCTCCGTAGTTCACAGCATCTTCTGCATTCATATCAAAAAATGGCGGTTGCAAAATTGCAGCAGGAAACACAATTTCATTCATCGGGGGATTATAATAAGCATTTACCGTTTGAGGTGTCATCCCCCATTCTGTACGATCCACCGGTTTACCAAGTTTGTTTATGGTACGGTTATATTCGAATTCCGCAGCACGCTGCATGTTTCCAAAAAGATCATTTTTAATAATCTTAAGCGAGCTGTAATCTCTCCATTTATCAGGATATCCAATTTTAGGTGTGAATTTATTGATTTTATCCAGCGCCTGTTTTTTGGTTTCAGGACTCATCCAGTCTAATGTTTTGATACTGGCTTCATAGGCTTTCAGCAAATTGCCTACAAGCTGCAACATCCTCTCCTTTGCTTCCGGTGAAAAATGTTTCTCTACATACAGCTTACCAACCATCTCTCCCAAATTGCTGTTCACTACATCAACCGCCCTGCGCCATTGGGGCTTTTGTTCTTTTACACCATTTAATGTCTTTGAATAGAAATTAAAATTCTCCTGATCAAGAGCAGAATTCAAAACAGAAGCAGATCCGGTTACGGCACTCCATTTCAAATAGGTCTTCCAGGTAGTCAGGGGAGTATTCTTAATAATTGCATTGAGGTCCTTTGTATAAGCCACCTGAGTAACTACCAGGCTATCTGAATTTTTAATGCCCGCTTCAGACAACAAAGTGTTCCAATCAAAATCAGGGGTGAGATTTTTTAAGTCCTTAACTGCATACTTATTATATAAACCTGCAATATTTCTGGTTTCTTCCTTTTTCATTTGCTTGGATGCCAGCAATGTTTCGAGGGCCATGATCTGTGCAGCATTTGCCTTTGCATCCGGAATACCTGCCAGTCCCAACATGGTCTCGATGTGTGCTACATATTTAGTTCTGATTTCGGCAGATTTAGCATCTTTAAGGGAATAATATTCCCTGTCTGGCAATCCTAAACCTCCCTGCCAGGTCAATAACATATAACGCTTTGGATCTTTAAAATCCTCACTGACACTGACATTAAAAGGTATCTTATAACCTACTTTATTCGCATGCGCAAAATAAGCGGTCAAGTCCTTTGCCGAAGCAATGGCATCAATTTTTTTAAACTCTTCATTTAAAGGAGCAAGGCCTATAGAATCACGAACTTTGGTGTTTAAATAAGAATCATAAAAATCACCAATTTTTTGTTCTTCAGAACCATCTTTGCCCCCACTCTTCGTGGCATTTTCAATAATGGCCTTCACATCTTCCTGCGCCTTATCATTGATCATCGCCATCACACCATACCTTGATTTGTCTGAAGGCATCTTGGTGTTTTTCATCCATGTTCCATTTACATAATCAGTAAAGTTATTGCCGGGAACAACTGTGGTATCCATATTTTTTAATATGATACCTGAATGCAGATCCGTCTGTTTATTTGGATTATTGCAAGCTGCAAATATCAATACAGCACTAGCAACAACAGGGATCCTAAATGGATTTCTAGTTTTTTTCATTGTGAATTTTAGGTTAGTGTTTAGTCAAACTTAGATAAATCTGAGCAAGCATTTACGATGATCTTTAAAAAGAATAAAAAATTTACACATAAAATGCATTAGAAAAGAAGATAATCCCTGTTTAATATTGTCTTAATATTAGGCAGTTAACTTTATTGTGATCACCAAAAGCTATAAGATTATGATCAGCACCAAAATCCTTTACTCTGCTGTATTCAAAACGGAACAGATTGATGACCTTCATAAATTCCAGCCGCTACCGCTGCCTACAGGAAATTATCCTTACAGATTAACATTAGAAGAACCTGAAGAAAGTTCAACCAAGAAGCTTGTTTTTCATATGGTCGGCGATACGGGTGGGGTTAAATCTGCAGATACGCAGCAAAGATTGGCAGATCAACTGACCCATCAATTTAAAAATTCTTTAACCACAAGTGATGAGCCTGCATTCTTATATCACCTCGGTGATATTGTTTATCATTATGGTGAAGCCCAGCAGTATGATGCACAATTCTTAAAACCTTTTGAGGTATATCCGGGTCCAATTTATGCGATTGCGGGAAATCACGACACGGACATTAATCCCGATGCAGACGAGAATTATGATAGTCTCGAGGCCTTTTATACCGCCTTTTGCAATGCGGTTCCCCGGACAATACATTTTGGAGAAAATCGCATTAGAAAAAGCCAGACACAGCCCCATGTTTACTGGACAATGCAAACGCCTCTGGCCACTATTATCGGACTGCATACAAATGTCCCCAAATATGGCCACATAACCCGGGAGCAAAAAAACTGGTTCATCAAGGAATTGCAGCATACGGCTACTGAGCACCCTGAAAAAGCAATCATCATCTGTATGCACCATGCACCATATTCAGCAGACATCAACCATGGTTCAAGTATACCGATGATTCAATTTCTTGAAGAATGTTTTACAGCCGCAGGTGTAAAACCTGATGTTGTATTTAGTGGTCATGTACACAATTATCAAAGATTCAGCAAAACATATAAAGATGGAAAAACCGTTCCCTTTATTGTAGCTGGTGCGGGAGGTTTTGAAGAGTTACATCAGCTGGCAGATCCATATGACAGCATGTATGAAACTGACAATAAACTACTGGAGAATGTCCAACTCATAAACTATTGCGACGACCGTCATGGATTTCTAAAAATAGCGATCGAAAAAACACCTTTTTGTTTTAAAATAAAAGGTGAATACTATACAGTGCCCTTTGAAAATTTCGGATCTGCAGAACTATTTGACCATTTTGTGATTGACCTTACCGGAAGGTAAAGAGAATTGACAAAAATGTTAAATTTATGACTTTCATCAAGGAAATCAATTATTGATTAAAAGCTAACTTTGTTGTTATTAATCAACTAATAAGATGACCGAGTTTGACAAACAAATATCTGTTATTGCATTATTCAGCATTGTCATTGCATTAACATTCGTGGAGATGTATTATAGTTATGTCCATAATAAGAAGCATTATAAAGGACGCGACACACTCACGAATGTTTACCTTATGGCAAGTGCTTTCGTGATAAATATCCTGACCAAAGCGGGAACATTTATGCTTCTTCAGTATTTTTATGTTCACTACAGGGTATTTCAAATATCTAATACTTTTGCATACTGGATTGTACTTATCCTTGCACAAGACTTTCTATACTGGCTATTACATTATACGGGACATTATGTAAGATTATTCTGGGCAATGCATGTGACACATCATTCTTCAGAACATTTTAACCTTACGACAGGATTCCGGTCGACAGTTTTTGAGCCTCTTTACAGGGTATTCTTTTACCTGCCCCTTGCCCTAATCGGCTTTGATGCATTTGACATCTTATTTGCCTACCTTATTACACAGATCTACGGGAACATGGTCCATACGCAAATCGTAGGCAAGCTCCACCCCATATTTGAGTACATTTTTGTTACCCCCTCACACCACAGGGTTCATCATGCCAGTAATTTAAGGTATCTGGACAAAAATATGGGCATGGTTTTGATAGTTTGGGACCGTATATTCGGAACTTTCCAGGAAGAAATTCCTGAAGAAGAAATCAGATACGGGCTTACAAAACAACCTGAAGATACAGGAGCGGTAAACATTATCTTTCATGAATTTATCGCGTTATATCATGATGTGAAAAAGGCTCAAAAGTTCAGCGACAAACTAAAATATATATTTTATCCGCCGGGATGGAGCCATGACGGGAGTACACAAACCGCAAAAGTAATGCAACAAGAGCTTATGCAACAGGCTCAAAATACCTTTTCACCTCATCAGTAGCGAGCAGGAACTGACTGGACAGTTCTTCATTAACTATACCATTCTCTTCCTGAAAATTCTGCTGAAACGACGGCAATGAGAAGTGAGTAAGGATGTTTGCTCCCATCTTTGGAAACCGGGATAATGCTGCAGCCATTACATTTCCTCCTCCAAAGCCACCGGGAGAGGTGCTCATTAAAAATACAGGCTTATCCTGAAACACTTTTCCGTTAATCCTGGAACACCAGTCGAGCGTATTCTTAAAAGCCGTGCTGTAACTTCCATTGTGTTCAGCCAGAGAAAGTATGATCAGATCAGCAGTCTCAATCAATGATAACAACTGATAGGCATATTCCGGATAGCCGTCATTCTTTTCTTTATCCACAGAAAATACCGGCATTTCAAAATCATTAAGATCCAGGAAAGTAACGTCATTATCTGGAAAAAAATTAAGTGAATGGCGAACGAGTTTACGATTGATGGATTGACTGCTTGTACTTCCGGCAAATGCGAGGATTTTCATATATACTTTATCTTACGTTTTTAGACTGTGGAGGCAGGGGCACAAATTCCGTTTCGCCCGGCACGGGTTTAAAAGTTTGTTCAACCCACATTGTTTTAGCCTCCTCAATGCGTTCCCTGCTAGAGGCCACAAAGTTCCAGTAGATAAATCTCTCTTCCGGAAAAGCTTCCCCGCCAAATATGTAAATGGTAGTATTTTCCTGCATTTCAAACTCACATAGTTTACTGTCTTTTGCAATGAGGATCTGTTTAGGGCCAAAGGTATGTTCCTCACTATTTATAGCGCCTTCTAAAATATACAATGCACTTTCTCCAAATAGATCATCTCCTATTCTAATGGTTTGTGCAGCCTTGGATTTTAATTCTAAAAGGTACAGTTTACTGTAAACAGGTACGGGCGACTGATGTCCCATTACTTCTCCTGCTATCAATTTAAAACTGACACCTTCTTTTTCCCAGACAGGCATGGCATTTTCATCGAAATGAAAGAATTCAGGCTCCATTTCTTCAAGGTGCCTAGGTAATGCTACCCAGATCTGCAAGCCGTGCATCATTTTAGTAGAGTGCCTCAAATAAGCTGGTGTTCTTTCAGAATGAACAATGCCCTTTCCTGCTGTCATCCAGTTCACCTGTCCCGGTTTAATTTCTACCTCAGTACCGAGACTATCCTTGTGCATGATCGATCCTTCAAAAAGATAGGTTAGCGTAGAAAGACCGATATGCGGATGCGGGGGTACATCAAAATTCTCATGATCATTTAAAGATACCGGTCCCATATGGTCAATGAAAGCAAAGGGCCCCACCATTCTTTTTTCGCGGAATGGCAATAACCTTCCCACCATAAAATTCCCAATATTACTTGGCCTTTCTTCTATAATCAGCTGAATATTTGACATGATGATTGTATTAGGATGAATCTAATGGTGAATTTACATGATTTGCATTAGCATTACAAGAACTGAATATTAAAAAAGCCCTTCAATAAAAATTGAAGGGCTTTTTTTGTTGTTAAAGTTTACTATTTATCCCACCATACTCTGCCTGTCAGCTTATCACCACCGGGTACAGCTGATGAGGCAGCCTGATAATTGACACCATTGTTTGCGGCTTCTTCAGAAGGATATGGAAATCTCCTCGGTATGGTTCCTCCCGTTGCATTTCCTGGATAAACTACAGGCACAAGTACAGGAAAACCACTCCTGCGCCAGTTGGCCCAGGTCTCATAAAAATCAAGCAAAGTATTCGTATGTAACCAATATTGTGTGTTGATCATCTGCAGGCCATTGGCTGCGTTATAAGGGTTGGCACTGGCGAAAGTTTCCGCTACTCCATCAGAAACAGCCATTAAAGGATCGTATTTTCCAAGACAGGTAATTGATGCTTTTAATGCTGCTTTATAGTGATCTGCAGCAGAACCCGCAATGCCCCATCTTTGAGCAGCTTCTGCCAGTAAGAATTCTCCTTCAGAAAAACTCAGGATGAAAGTAATCCCATTTCTCTTGATCATACCAGGATTCGGCGAAGAATAGTCAGCAATACTGGTATAAGAAGCATCCTGTCTGATGTCCCTTCCCGCAATTCCGCTTAAGTCCTTTCCATTGGGCATTCCTTTTTGAACCGCAGCAGTTGTTACATAGGCCGCATTCTGATCTTTTCCTGATTCTACTAGATAAAGCTGCGTTACGGCTACTTTTTCTAACCGGGGATCACCGGCATTTTTTAGCAGATCGATAAATGTTTTAGACCATTTGGTATAGTAGTTCTCCTGTCCGCCATCTCCAAGTAATACCTGGCTATTTCTATTCTGAGTTACCCTAGCACCTGAAACGTCATGAGCTATAGTGGCGTTGTCACCATTATCGATCATGGTCTTACCGATTGCTTTCTGTACATAGGTTTTCGCCAAGTTCTCGTCAGCCTTAGTCAACCTCATTGCCAGTCGTACCAGCAAGGTACTGCCAAAGCGCTTCCATTTTGCGATGTCACCACCGTAAATTACGTCTCCGGTAACTTTATCCCCATTTGCGTTTAAGGCATTGGTTGCTTCATCAACCTCCTTAAGCAAGTCTGTATAAATTTCTTGCTGCCTGTCGTATTTTGGCGTAAAGATACTCTTGTAGAATCCCTGACCAGCTTCAGAATAAGGGACATCCCCATATAAATCGGTGATACGGGCAAAGACCAAAGCCTTCCAGATACGTGCTACCTGGTGAACATTAGCATATTTAGCACTTCCTTTTGTAAATTCTACAACATCTACTATAGGTCTCACCTGTTCGATATAAGCACCCACTGCACTATTGCCCCAATATGCTGCAGTATATCCTTCATTAAGAAAATATTTATCACCGGCCCAGTAACTCACTACGGTCGACAATCCCTGCATCATGGTTGATGCGTAAATCAAATTTCCGCGCCAGGTATCATATGCAAAATCTATACTGCCGGTATAAGTTAGCTGTGATGTTGTTAAAGTGTAATTCGGGTCGAAGTTAGTTGGCCCGTATGCTACAGGATTGGTATTGATATTTTTAAAATCCTTGGTACAACCAAAGGCAATTAAAATGCCCGTAAGAATTATCAGGCTATATTTATTGAATATATTCGTTTTCATCGTTCTTTCTTTAAATAATTAAAACTTAACACTTAGGTTTAAACCAAAAGTTCTCACCGGAGGAACACCTCCAAGCTCTAAACCCGGGAATGTTGCATTGTAACTTGATTCCGGATCGATGTTATCTGTTTTCTTCATCAGGATAAACAGGTTTCGGCCAACCACACTTACATTCAGACTTTTGATTTTGTTGTTGAACATTTTAGCCGGGAAGTTGTATCCCAGTGTCAATTGTCTGAATTTGATGAAACTTGCGTCCTGAACAAATTTATGAGAGGCATTGTCGGCGGTATTTTCGTAAAATTTAGCTGCAGTAGTACCTAAAGCATCACGATTCTCAAGAGTTGCTTTATGCAAACCAAATATATAGCCGTAATAATCAGTAGCTGAAAAGACCTTACCTCCCCATTTACCATCTATAAGAAATGAAAGATTTACGCCCTTATAAGTAAACTCGTTGTTCCAGCCTGCAAACCATTTATTGTAGGCTGAGCCATATGGTTTTAAAACCCCTCTCTCTGGGGCGCCCAACGCATTTTTTAGAATAGCTCCGTTGGCATCGTATTTAAAATCATAGGCCATCACCTGGGCTGCTGCCATTCCCGGAATGTTTTGCAGGTAACCTACCCCCGTGCGTGAAGTTGCCAATAACTGAGAGGTAATTCCTTTAGCCAATGAGAGGATGGTATTCTCATTATAAGTTCCATTAAGGGAAGAAGTCCAGTTGAAGTCGTCATTTTTTATGACAACCCCCGAGATTAAAGCCTCAACCCCTTTATTTTCGATTTCCCCAGAATTGAGTACAGCCCCGCTATATCCTGTGGTACTACTTGTTGTTATGGTAGAAATTTCATCCTTAGAGTGCTTTTTATACCAGGTCACATCAAGATTAAGACGATCACCAAAGAACCGCAATTCAGTACCTATTTCCAGCTCGGTAGCTTTAGAAGCTTTCAGACTTGGATTGGGAATACTTGGGTTACTGATGACCCCCAATGGGTTACCATTTAAGGTTTCACTTCTGAAGCCATAAGTAAGCAGGGTTTGGTATGGACCGGTTGCCTGACCAACAATGGCATATCCGGCTCTTAACTTACCAAAGCTTAAAAAGCTTGGCTTATAAAGTTCCGAAAACACAAATGACCCACTCACGGAAGGGTAGAAAACACTCAGTTTATTGTCTTTTCCAGGAGTGGCCAGCGTAGAAAACCAATCGCTCCTACCGCTACCGGTCAGGTATAAAATATCCCTGTACGAAAGCTCCAGGGTACCATAGACAGATTGAGTCTCAAATTCCGTTTCTGAGTAATCAACAGACTTATTTTTTGCATTGAGGATATTGTAAATACCAAATACTGCAAAATCAGTCCCATTATTTGTAGTCTGGTTGATACGCGTATTTCTATAACTTGCACCAACATTTGGGGTGATGGTGAAATCATCCTGTATGGTAAATGATTTACCAAGCAAGACATCGGTGCTGACATCTGCAAATTTGGTCTTTTGTTCGGCTATTTTTCCCGGCGCATAATAAGCGGTACCTGAAGGGACTACATTGGTGTAACTATCATTGTAAGCGTCCCTTCCAGCGCGCCCCTGCAAGAACAGGCCATTATCGAAAATGTACTTTCCACTGAAGCTACTGATAGAGCGCTCGCGTTTGGTATTATTTTTAAATTCATTTGCCGCAAACCAGGGATTTGTAGCATAAGCATTTCCCTTATTGTACTGGATTTCGTTTCCATTTGCATCTTTCCATGGTTTCAGCGCTTTAACATCGATACTGGTAGGTAAAAACACCACGTTATAGTTGGCATTACCTGCTCCATCAGAAAGCATCGGACGATTTTTTGCCTGTTCCAGAATGTAATTCGTACGTGCATCGATCGTAAGGCGTTTTATTGGTTCAAATGTACCGACTAAATTGAATGACTGCCTGTTCAAACCAGAGTTTGGCACTACAGAGTTATTATGTACATCATTGGCAGAGAAACGAATAGTCCCGCCTTCAAATGTCTTATTTAACGCAATGGTATTTGACCAGGTTCCGCCACTACGATAAAAATCTTCAATATTGTTTTTCTGCGCCGAATAAGGCCTTGCTACACCATCAAACTGAATTACATTACTTCCATCCAGTTTGGCACCCCAGCTGGATCCTCCGACCTGTGCTGCAGCTGCCGCATCAGCGGATTTTACTCCATTGGCACCTTGTCCATAAACATATTGCCAATCCGTTCTATCCATCACCTGTTCTACAACATAGTTGCTGTTGAAATCTATGCTATTTCCCTTTCCGCTTTTAGTTGTGATCAAAATAACACCTGCTTTGGCTCTTGAACCATACAATGCAGAAGCCGCTGCTCCTTTAAGCACAGAAATGCTTTCGATATCATCAGGGTTTAAATTTCCAACTGCATCTCCCAAATCCGGAGCATTGTCCCATTGACTACCTTTATTCCCGTTGGGATTAAGATTGTTGAGTCCCGTTGGGGTATTTTCCATTGGGATACCATTGATTACATATAAGGGCTGATTGGTTTGGCTCAAACTGGACACACCACGGATGAGCACACTGGTAGCAGCACCGGCACCGCCTGAAGTTGAACTGATATCTAAACCGGCTACCTTGCCGACAAGAGAGTTGGCTACGTTGTTTTCTCTGGCCTGGGTCAAAGACTCGCCTTGTACCTGAGACACCGAATATCCCAGCGCCCGGCGTTCCTTTTTGATACCCAAAGCGGTGACAACTACTTCATTTAATAACTTGGTATCTTCCAAAAGGACAATTTCGATATCCGTTTTATTGTCGACCGCAACCTCCTTAGTTTGAAATCCTGCGTAGGAAATGACAAGAGTAGCTCCTGTGGGAACTGAGATAGAAAACCGTCCATTGATGTCTGTAGACGATCCGGCCCCCGAACCTTTTACCCTGACTGAGGCTCCTGGTAATGGTCCGCCGGCATTATCTTTTACCGTACCGGTAATCTTAGTATCTTTTCTCCTGCTGATCACAATCAATCCTTCTTTTGAGATCGAATATTTCAGATTGGTATTGCTGAAGATTGCAGCGAGTACGTCTGTTACTAACGTGTTTTTCACAGACAATGTAACATCTTTATTCACAGGGACATTTGCCGAACTGTAAACGAAATGATAATCACTCTGCTCTTCAATAATTTTCAAGACCTTACTCAGCTTGGTTTTGGTCACGTCAAGACTGATCTTTTGCTGGGAAAAGACCGATGCCGAGACATTGAGGCAGGTTATAAAAATTATGATACACGTTAATTTCATTAAAATAATGAATTTTAAGAACGCCCTGGAATCAAGGCGCGCTTGCAGTAAGTAATAATTAATCATATTTTTGTTTTTTTGGTTGCTATAGTATTTGGCAGCAATCTGTTTGCGCATAAAACTGCCATTGCTTGATATCAAAAAAATTATTGGGGCGGTGCGTCAACACCGTCCCTTTGTTATTTTGATATGGTAATCTGTTTTCCTTTTATTTCATAGTTAAAATGTTCTGCTGTTTGTAATGCGGTTAAAGCCTGTTCAATATTTTCTACAGGAAAAGATGCCGTAAAACGGTATCTCTCCACTTCTTTATTGGTAAATTTAATTTGTACGTCGTACCAGCGTTCCAATACTCCCTTAACTTCTGCAAAACTCTGATCTGAAATTTCGAGCCGGTCTTGTGTCCAGGCAACTTCAGCGATGACGCTATCATTTACTTTGGTGTAATGGTTGATGGTAATTTCCGGCAATTGTGTTTTTGCTTTTACGGATTTATTTGTTTGGACCGGCGACTCCAGGTCCTTATAAAATGTTACCTTTTGACTTGGCCTTAAAGTAATAGAGCTGCCTTTACTACCCTTACCTTCCATCACAATAAGTCCTTTAATTAAAGTTGCTTCCGATGTAGGTTCATCAGGATAAATTTTCACATTAAAAGAGGTTCCCAATACATTGATATCAAAATCTTCAGTATGAACTTTAAAAGGCTTGTCCTTTTGATGCCTCACATCAAAAAAAGCTTCACCTACCAAGTTTACCTCACGGGTTTTTTCGTTAAACCCTTTGATAATGGACAGTGAGCTTTTGGCATTCAGGAAAATTACAGAGCCATCTTTAAGCCTGATCTTTTTGCGTTCGCCAGCCTTTGTCGTAAAGTTGCTGACCATACTTTGTTTGACACCTTCCTTATTCCCTGCTCTAAAGTAAAAAAAGGAGACACCAGCCAGCAGTAATATAGCCGCTGCAATTTTCAACCAGTTATATTTCCTTTGGAATGGGACAATATTGTTTTTGTGTTCAATGTTTTCTTTTAATACTTCAACCTGCAGATTCAATGGCTTTTTATTTCCGCTCAGGATGACATACAACCGTCTGGCTTCTGCTATTATAGCTTGTTGTTCAGGATGAGTTTCAATATAATTCTCCCAATAGGTTACACAGAGTTTATCTGTTCCCGCACAGTAAAGCTGAAAAGTATTATCTACTAAAAAGTCTTCGACATTGAAAAGACTACGATCAATCATAATATTTATGCTTTTATAAATACAGTGCCTGAAAAGTTCACTTTTTCCTAAGGAAATTTTACTTTTTTTATTTTTCTACATAAAAAAAGAAGCTGACGGGATTTTTATAAGCAAATGACATGCGGGATAGGAAGGAAACGACAGATCTAATCTTTGAGTTCTTTTCTCAATATTTTAAGGGCATCATAAACTGTATTATAAGCAGTTTTGATGGTTTGCTGGGTCTGTTCTGCAATCTGCTCATAACTTAATCCGTCAAAAAACTTCAAATGGATGAGTTGCTTTTGTCTGAAGGTGAGTTTCTCAAGAGCTGTTTTCAATTTATACCTGACCAGTTCATCGGTCTGCACTTTAACAATGAATTCCTCATAGGACATTTCCATCCACTCTCCTTCCGAACCTGCATTTTGTAAAGCATCGTTGATCTTCTTTTTACGCTCGAGCAGTCGAAGTATTTTGCGTTTTAAAAAAGTACGCAGGTAGGCTGGTACATTGTCAACCCTGTTTAGTTGTTCATGTTTTTCCCAAATGGTAACAAATACCTGATCTGTAGCCTCTCCTGCCGTCTCTGCATCTCCGCAAACACGGATACCAAAGTTCACTAGTTCATAGTACAGCGCTTTGTAAAGGTCAAAGAATGCATTATTATCACCGGAACGGATGCGTTCCCACAATAAATGGTGCACAAGTTTATCGTCCATTTGGTTAGTTTAGGTTGTGGCGTTAGGTTATAACAATGTTAAGAAAATGAATTGAATTTTATTTCAGGTTCGCAGCAGTTTTCTTCAGGTTTGGAGGATTTTAATTTCAATACGTATGCGAGTGCTGTTTATTTGAATAAAAATCCATTATTTACAATAATAATTATGAACAGAGAAAGTATAGTGCTAAGAGCGCTCAACAATGTATTAAGTCAGGATACCATTGCTACATTTTTAGTAGTTATTGTGTTCCTTCTGTTAACAGATATCGTTTTAAAAAAAATTATCAAGCCGATCAGAAACAAATGGTTTGCTTCATTTAGTGCAGCCTGGTTATCAACTATAATTTTGCTCGCTAGCTATGGAATAATAAAATTATTTGGCATGCTGGTTATGAAATTCAGGTTTGGATCAGACGGACAGCGTATTGGGTTTTGGTTCTCGTTTCCGCTAATGATTAGATGCCTTATTATATCCCTAATTATTTCTTCAGTTTATCTCATCTATTTCTGGGCTAAGGAAAAATGGATCAATGATATAAAGAGTCCTGCCAAAAGACCAATTTACGAAGCTCTTATTATGTTTCTAATAGCCTGCGTAGCAATTCTGATCATTCAATTTTCCGCAAATATGCGCGGCGGCGGATATGGTATAGAAAGCGCTTTTCTTAGTCTTGCTATTGCATCATCTGCAATATTCGGCACCTGCTCAGCTACTTTCATCTATGGCTACAGTTCTTACTTAAACACGTTCAAAATACAACAAAAAGAGTTACAGATCGTCCGTTTGCAGCAACAGGTTGCTCAATCGCAGTTGGATGCATTATCGTCCAAAATAAACCCACATTTCCTGTACAATTCATTAAATTCTATAGCCGGATTGGCTATGGAAGACGGCCTAAAAACCCGGAATATGGCCATCGCCCTATCGAAATTATTTCGTTATAACATCAATAGGGAGGAAAATAACTATGCTACCGTAGGTGAAGAGATGGAAATGGTTTCTCTTTACCTGGAAATAGAAAAGATCAGGTTTGAGGAAAGATTGCAATACAGCAGCAACATTGAACCTGGAATTGAAAATGAATTAATCCCAGTGCATCTGCTCCAGCCCCTGGTAGAGAATGCCGTAAAATATGGTGCTGGCCCAAATGGAATTGTCATCAACATAAGTATTAAAAAGTCTGGTAAAGATACCGTGCTCAGCGTATTTGATGAAGGTAAGGCTTTTGACACAGGCTTTAATCCTGGTTATGGGTTGAAATCTTTATACGATAAATTAGATATCTTAGCTGCAGGAAAATATGAGATTGCCTTTCTAAATGAACCCAAAGAAGTCAGAATTACCATTAGCGATTTAAAAGCAAAGGCATAATGAATACTCCGTTAAGAACTATTATTGTTGATGATGAACGACCTGCCCGGCTAATGATTAGCAGGCTGGCAGGAAATTACCCTGACATCATTGAAGTTATAGGCGAAGCATCTAATGGGACAGATGCCATTGAAATCATAGAACATCTTAAACCGCAACTTATTTTCCTTGATATTCAAATGCCAGACTTAAACGGATTTGATATGCTTACCCGGCTTAGACATAAGCCCTTGGTAATTTTCACGACTGCTTTTGAAGAATATGCAATCAGAGCTTTTCAAGAAAACACGCTTGATTATCTTGTTAAACCTATTGAAGATAGCCGGTTTATAAAGTCAATGGAAAAGCTCAGACGCTGGAACCATAGCAATATGCAGGTTGACTTTTTAAAACTCAAAGAGATTTTCGATCAGATGCAACCAAAAAAAGAGGTTACTGCCCTTCCGGTAAAGGTAAAAGACAAAATCCTATTGGTTCGGTTCTCGGAATTGGTGTATTTAGAATCTCAGCTTGGTTATGTTACCTTATATACAGACAATGGAACTGAATATTTATCCGAGTTATCTTTAACAGAACTCGAAGAAAAATTACCTGGCAACTTTATAAGGGTGCAAAAGTCTTTTATAATTAATAAGGATAAGATCCGGGAAATCAGTAAACATTTTAATAATCGGTTAATCATCACAATGACCGATAAAAAGCAAAGCAGAATTACAACAGGGACAACCTATATTCAACAAATAAGGGCTGAGCTGGATTTGTAAGCGATGACTTAAATTGCTATTTTGTATAAAATCCTTAACTAAACCATGTTCAGATTACTTACAATATTTGCTTTTATTGGCTTGTCTTCCGTTTTAGTACTTACCAAACTGTTTGGCGTAAATAAGCGCAACGAACCTATACCGCAAAAGCCAAATATCATTTTTATCATTTCCGATGACCATGCTTACCAGGCAATAGGCGCTTATGGGAATAAAATCGCTCAGACCCCAAATATCGACCGACTGGTAAAAGAAGGAGCTATATTAAATAATCAGCTGGTTACAAATTCAATTTGCGGACCCAGCAGGGCATGCTTTTTAACCGGAAAATACAGTCATATCAACGGTTACAAATCCAATGACGGTAAATTTGATGTAAAACAGCAAATGTTATCTGGATTATTAAGTCAGGAGGGGTACCAAACAGCCTGGATTGGGAAGTGGCACCTTGGCACTTTACCTGGGAAAGCATTTGATCATTGGGAAATAATGCCCGATCAGGGCTTTTATTATAATCCAGACTTCATCAATCAGCAAAATGATACCGTTCGAAGTGTAGGTTATGTAACTGATATCATCACACAAAAAGCAACCGACTGGCTGGAAAGCCGTGACAAAAGTAAACCGTTCTTTTTAGTAGTTGGAGAAAAAGCCACTCATCGTGAGTGGTTACCTGACGTACAGGACCTTGGAGCTTATGATCATGTAAACTTCCCTCTACCTGCTACTTTCTTCGACGATTATAGTGGCCGTGAAGCTGCAAAAGAACAGTATATGAGCATAGCCAAGGCGATGGAGCTGGACCGTGATCTCAAAGTCAATGTTGATTTTAACAACTTCCTCCTTTATAAAAGAATGAATAAGGCACAGCGTGAGGCATTTTCAAATTATTACCTTCAAAAAGTCACCAAAGATTTTGAAGCGAAAAAGCCATCAGGAAAGGACCTTGCGGTATGGAAATATCAACGTTATATGAAAGATTACTATGCAACTGCCAACTCACTTGACAGAAACATTGGAAAAATGCTGGACTACCTGGACAAAAAGCAACTATCACAAAATACCATAGTAATTTATGCCTCCGACCAGGGATTTTATTTAGGGGAACATGGGTGGTTTGATAAAAGGTTTATGTATGAAGAATCCTTAAAAACACCTTTCGTCATCAGATATCCAGGAAAAATTAAGGCAGGCAGTAAAATCAATAATATAGTAGCAAATATTGACTGGGCTCCGACCTTATTGGATATGGCAGGAGGAAAGATACCTGTGGATATACAAGGAAGATCTTTTTGGTCTGCACTAAATGGCAGTAAAGCCGGACTTCCGGAAAGGCCGGTATATTATCATTATTACGAATACCCGGGTCCGCATCTGGTACATCCTCATTTTGGTATCAGGACTTCACAATACAAGTTAATCCGGTTTTATGGAAAACTAAACTCCTGGGAGCTTTATGATCTTAAAAAGGATACCCATGAGCTCCATAACCTTATCGCAGACAAACGGTATGCACAACTATTAAAAAGCCTGAAATCAACACTTCTTAAATCGGCACAGTTATATCAGGATCAGGAGGCAGTAAAATACCTTACTTTACAGGCTCCAGAATAATCAAAGAACTACGATAATCAATTGCTTACACCATCAAACAGATAACCACTATAGGCCAAACCTTTAGCAACACTTTTAAAATTATCTCCGGAATTCATAGTGATGTGAGGAAACTTATCTTTAAATAATTGTTGAATGCGACCAACCATGGAGGTACCACCTGTTAGAAAAAGGCTATCAATATCATTTACATCAATATTGTGCAGGGCCATAAATTCGTTTAGATAAGTTGAAATCCGGTCAACATCCTTTTTTATGATTTGCTCATAATCCGACAAGGAAACCTCCTCTTGAATTAGGATATCCATAGCATGGTACCGAAATTCTGATGTATTTGATTTAGAAAGCGTGATTTTGGTTTTTTCTATCGCCTGAAACACTGAATAACCTAAGTTATTTTCAATGAGTGTAATCAGGTTTTTAAACTTCCGGTCTTTTCCGGAGAAATAATAATAGTCTTCAATATCTTTTCGAATACGCTGTCCGTTAAAAAAATTCATTTGTTCCCATGAACAAATATTTGCGAAAAGTGATTTAGGCACGGTTAATACCTTACCCGGAGTGGCCTCGTATTTTGTATACTTACCAAAATATGGTGTTCCTCTTTCCCACATAAAAGCTGAATCAAAACTATCACCCCCTATGTAAATTCCTCCCGTTGCCATCATATCATTCTTTCGGTCTTTACTCCCTACTTTTGCTGGATCAAGGACTAAATAAGTAAAATCCGTTGTTCCACCTCCGAGATCGGCAACAAGTACATTTTCCTTTTTTTGCAACGTTTTTTCATACGCGAAAGCGGCACCTATTGGTTCAAATTGGAAACGGACTTCGGTGAAACCTGCAATTTCAGCGGCTTTATTAAGTCTGTTTTGTGCAAGCGTATCCTTTTGCACATTGTCATCATCAAAAAAAACAGGTCTGCCAATAACAGCCTTTCGGCAGTCCTGCCCGGTCAGTTCATCTGCCCTGCTTTTCAATTCTTTTAAAATGACAGCTACAAGGTCAGAAGCATTATATCTTTTATTATGTATCCGTGTTTCTGTGAAACTGCTTCTGGATAGAATTTGTTTAACCGACTTAATAAAACGGCCTTTCATACCATCCTGAAGATAGGCATTGATTGCTTCTTCACCTACCACATAACTTTTGTCATCCCCCGTATTTAGCTGATGATAAAAATAAATAAGTGATGGAATGATGATCGTACTATGAATTTCTCTGGTATCTTCATCATAAATGGCCAGTGCCGAATTGGTTGTTCCAAAATCAATTCCGTATAAAAATCTCTTCATGATGAGCAGGATAGGCAATAAAGGTTAATGGGGCGGCGAAAGTATAAAAAATATCTGAAAAACCGGCTAAAAAAGTGCCTCTCACTAAGGCTCCTGAGACGCTAGATTTTTCAAAAAATTTCTCCCCGGACTTAACAGTACAGCAACGATTTAGGATTTGCCATTGGAAAACATTGATATAATTAAAACTGGAGGGCTATTATCAGCAATCATCGCAAAATTTCCAATTTCGGAAAATTATAGAAATTTTATGGTGGTAAAGAGATTTGAACTAATCTAGCTACGCTTTATAATTTAAGTTTTAAAGAAAAGGCATTTCCTATTTCACCGTAAATGGAACAACACCACTTTCAGAAGTATTACCACTTTTATCTCTTGTTACAACTTTCCAATAGTAATTTACTTTAGATGTAAGTTCAACGTTTTCCAGCTTAGCTTCAGCAATTTCTTTCTTCAGCAACGGAGGAGATGACGTAGTTCCCAAATAAACATCGTAGTTAAGAATATCGTTATCAGCATCACCTCCTGTCCAAGTTAACGTAGTCTTTCCTGATATGGTAGTTACCGATTGATCCCAGCTTGGCATTAAATTATCAGCTGGAAATGGCGCATACCAAGTTATTCCATTTCCAGCGTTATAAAACTTCCATATTTCACTTTTAGAGATTACAGCGGCAACACTAGCTTGTGTAGCAACACTCCATGCATAAGGCGTATTTCGATTTAAAGAAGCAGTAAACTGATTTTGGGTGGCAGTATAATCAGTTGAAGTGCCTGTTAACAAATCTTTAATCGTAATGGTGTACAACGTGGCATTATTCACCTTATCCCATTTCAATTCAACAGCACTCTGGCTGGCAGAAATAGCAGTTCCTGTAATGCACGCACTATTCTGTGCTGGTGAAGTTAGTGTAATTATACTAACTGGTTCTACTGGATTTGGCTCGTTAGGTTTATCTTTTCCACAGCCCACTAACAATAGAACCGATATGACTAAAATTGCTAATTTCTTCATTGTTTTAAAATCTTGAACGTTTGCTTTTGATTGTCGGAAATCACTTGAACTATATATATTCCAGTTATAAAGTTCTCAAGATCTATCTGAATGGTACCTTCTGTACCTTGCTGAGTTTTATTGTAAAGCAACTTTCCACTCAAGTCTGAAATCTTGACGATTACGGATTTTGTATTTAAGATTCCAAGGTCAACGTGCATCATTTTCACTACGGGATTCGGATATATATTAACACCGCCAACGTTAATCGTTTTTTTAATCATCCCTTGACAGGTTATGTCAGACGAAACTAGTACGGTATTAGTAGATGAACTGAGCTTAACTTCAAAATTCGAATTGGATGTTTGATAAACAACTCCGTTAACATTAATGAAGTAAGTTGAAGCACCGGCCAATGTTAAATTCAACGTTTGTTGATCTGGCTTGACATTTGCATAAACGCTGAGGTCTTTTGGTTCAGTAATATTCACGTTGTAACACTGTCGAAATGACTCATTACCCACAATGGTGATGCAAACTGAATATGTTCCAGGTACTAGATCCGTAACTTCTTTAACAGTTGAAAAAGGATAAGTGTTATTAAAATTATTGGGACCAGTTACAACAGCCGAATAGTTATAACCGCTAGCAGTTGCTTTGATGTTTATAATACCATTATTGCTCCCTTTACAAGTTACACTAGTTGTTCCTACGCTAAAGTTTGTAGGTGAGAACCCGGTAATCGCTACAGGTAGAGAAGCTGTCTTCATCAAATTAAAATCGTTAAATATTTCGGCAACACTCACTACCCCAGGACCTACAGATCCCCAATTCACTCTTACTTTGTTGCCATCTGGCGTGAAGCTAGCACTACCAGGAACCTTCCATAAATAGGTGCTATTAGGATGTTGAATTACCGTATATTCTACTGCCTGAGAGTAATTAAGCACTGGATTTTGACCGGAAATTACCGGATTTTCAACATCTTGAACCGTAACTTGTATGGCGTATTTTGAACCAACAATGCAGGCATTTTGGGGTATTACTTCAATGGCATACAATCCAGTTTGTTTCCAGATAATTTCCACGCTGTTATTTTGGTAGTTGATCTGCGATGCGCCATTGACTTTCCATTGATAAGTTACACCTGCCAAAGCAGGAACGCGAAAAGTTGATACCACTCCTTTAGCTACAATTTTATCTCCGGTGATATAATTCACATATGGCATTTCCTGTGTAGATTTTAATTTCAAAATTGCGGCTGAACCACCTACGCCATAGGCATTATCGCCAGCAATTCTCAATTTACGGATACTATAATCAGTGGTGGTCACCTGCTTCCAGGTTTCGCCCCCATCGAAGGTTTCAAAAATGATAGTATTACTGTAATTGCTGGAAATCAAATAGCCATGATAGCGATCGTAAAAGCTAAAAGAATAGCTGTCGAGCTGAAATTGTGTTTTAATCTCTGTCCAAGTTGCCCCACCATCCGATGTCTTATATAATTGACCATTTGTAGCGCCCAATAGTGCATTTTGCTCGTCGAAAAAATAAGTATTTAATGGAACACTAATATTTGACACGTCTGCTATGTTTGACCAAGTTGCCCCTCCATCAGTTGTTTTGGAGGTCGTATAACCAATACTTGCTGCATAACCTACCTGAGGATTAAGAAACTGTAGTTGTGGCCCGCTAATCGTTTGAATATTAGATACCCGTTGCCAAGTAGCAGCACCGTCTGTGGTACGATATATGCCGTCAGCAGTGGCTACAAATCCTTTTTGGGCATCGATAAAAAAAATATCAGAAGGTGATATATTCCAAGGTGTGGGAACTTTAGTCCATGTTTCTCCACCATCAATCGTTTTTTGCAATGTGCTGTATCCACTACAATACCCAATGTCTTTAGAGACAAAATAGCTTTGATTAATACCGTAATTAAAATCGAAAGTAATGGACATCTGCTTCCAGGTAATTCCACCATCGGTCGTTTTGAATGAGTTTGTGCCAAAAACGTATCCTATTTTATCGTCATGCCAACTTGTAGAATAAAGCGTACTGTAATTTAAACATGACCTTTTTACCCACTCATCAGTACCAGATTTCAGGAAAATTGCATGGTTTGCATTGCTATTGTAAGAACTGCCCCACCCCACGGCGCAAAACTTATCCCCGGCTGGTTTCATTGCAAATCCTTTCAAGTATGCTCCACTCATAATGGATGACTCTCTCGCCCAGGTAAATCCGGCATCGACTGTTTTGTATATATTATCGCCAGAAGTATTTAACATATATGCGGTATTCGCATTAATAAACGTAATTGTTGAGGCTGGAACCGTGGTGCTTATTTTATTCCACAGGTTACCTCCATCCTTGGTTTGATAAATGTTCCCATTCTGATCAGAAACATACCCGACCGTAGCACTTGTGAAATTCAGTGCTAAAAAATTTGTAAATGTATTTAATTCAGAAGGCAAATTAACAGCTTCCCAAGTATCACCACCATTTTTGGTAGAGAGAAACATTTTAGACGCGCCACAGCTAAATCCATCATTTTCATTTATAAACCACATTGCGTTCGGTATATTCCCAAAACCTGGAACAGTTAATTTTTTCCAGCTTTTCCCGCCATCTGTCGTTTTGTAAAGTTGATTTTCCCCAAATAAAAAGCCTATTGTCGCAGAATAAAAATACATTCTCGACAAATATGGATATCCATCATCAGGTTTTTCTATTACGTACCATATCTCTCCCCCATCGTCGGTTTTTAACATCACATTATCACTCAAAATGTAACCGACCTGCTCAAACATTTTAATGGTGTTTAACGTAGCATTCACAGGAGAAGGAACTACTTTCCAATCTTTACCATCGTTAACAGAGCTGATGATTTTACCATAAGAGCCAATGGCAATCAACTTAGTACTGGTGTAAGCTACATCATTTAATGAATAGCTTAATAGTTCCGCCTTGCTGAGACATTGATTTATCACTGGCGCAATTTCCTGCACATCATTAACCTGAACAATAAAACTTTTTTCGACAGTTGAAGTTGCGGTGGTGGCAACCAATTTCAAATTATAGACTGATTTTATTTCATAATCAAATGCCTTGGTTGTTTTGAGTTGATTATTTTCGATTTTAAAGCTTCCATTCCCGTCACCTTGGGACGCGAATGAATAAGCAACACTCCCCGTTGCGCTCGTCAAATTTAATGATCCGACCAGTGATCCTACAGCAATATTTTCATCGATTTTGTCGTTGCTCAACACAAACTCTGGGTTCTCTTCTGCAAAAGTGATGCTTTTTTCAAGTGGTGTACCGCTATAAATGACAGGCGGCGAAGTTTTTCCACTCGAAATCGCAGATAAATCCGCCGAGAAAACTCCGTTTTCATTATCATCACTTCTGATAATTAGTTTTCCTTTAATTACTTCTTCTTTGCCAGGCGTATAAATTAGGTTGAACGTAGTTTGAGAACCTGAAGAAAGAGTCCTAGCAGGAGTTCCTGTTACATGAAACGGGGCACCTACAACACTGATTTCAGCCAAATTCAACTCTCTCTGCCCATTATTTACAATGGTAATTACCATGTTCACCAGGTTGTTGGCCTTCGCAGTAATGTTAAAATTTCCTTTGTTTTCGATTGTAGTAAATACACTTTTTACGGTTAATGACGCGCTTGGATCGTTATTCCAAAGAGCTATTTTAACAGGACTAGGGAAAGTAACTGATTTGTTGACAGTAAAAAATAGCTTATTATCAAATTCGAATAACTGATCAGCCTTAGCTGGAGTGGTTAACTCACTTTTTGCTATCGCGCCATCATAACTCCATAATTGATTAGTTAAGGTATTGAAATAAATTTTCGGGCCCATTAACAAGGGAGTCCTGCTCGGCTCCATTTTCGTTGTAGAGACTTGAATGGTACCGTTTGGCGTTCCATCACTGGTCCACAGATAATAGTCTTTAGTAGAAGCGAAAGTTAGCTTTCCATTTTGCGCCACAAAGTTTTGCATGTTGGAGTTACTAATGTGTCGCTGCCAAGGGAACGACTTCAACAAGATTGTTCCTGTACTCGTCCCATCACTCTTCCACAGCTCATCTGTATATCCACTTGAGCCATTATCGGTTTGTAGTGCGAAGAAAAAGTTGGAACCAACTGCGGTCAAATTATTTAAGGTAATCTCGCCATAGGCAGCAGGCACAAAAGTTTTTAGAACTTGAAAACTATCATCAGTTGGGTTCAATTTATACACTTTCGTTCCTTGACCTGACGAAAATTTCTTCGCAAATACCAGCTGATTATTAACTACAGTAATTTGATCTAAAGAACCATACTCTTCTATTGCCAACAGTTTAGTTCCTGCGGCGGTCCCATCCGAAGCATATAAATCCCAGTTATAATTTCCACCATTGATGTAAAGCCTGTTTCCCACGGTTCTCATTTGGCTAAGTCCCATATTTTCACCACCCAATATCCTAATGGTACCACCGGCCGTCCCATCAGTCCTCCAAAGCGAGCTGTCATAAGAACCCACACTGCACAAAAAATATAAACTGCCATTTAAAATGGTAAATTGACGAGGATTTGACCCTGGGTTTCCTGACCCTACGCGATTGGGATTGATATCTTTAACCATCATTGTGCCAGATTCCGTTCCGTCACTCGTCCACAACTCTGCCCCATTAATAAGATCAGTTGCCGAAAAATAGATTTTGTTATTGTAAACAATGATATTTTGGATATTGGAGCCATTCACGCCAGGATTGATGTCCTTAACCATCGATGTTCCTTCAGTTGTACCATCTGATTTCCAGAGCTCTATCCCGTTTGCTTCGGTGGCTGCTGTGAAATAAAAAGCATTATTCATTTTTACAAAAGGACCTGCAGCATTAAAGCTTTTAACAAATGATTGTCCAAAAAGATGACTACCGATACATAGCATCACTAGCAAAATGAGATAGCGTTTGTTCATTATTGTAATTAGATGGCTGAAAGATAACACAACTAAATAATTAGCGCAAATATTTTGCATAATTGTTAAAACTGATTCTACTCTACCCGGAGTTATCAGAACAAAGGGCAAAAAAAAAGCCCATTTTCGTATAGAAAATGGGCTTTTAAATCTGCTCCTTCTGCTGGGCTCGAACCAGCGACCCTCTGATTAACAGTCAGATGCTCTAACCGGCTGAGCTAAGAAGGAGTATCCGGCTACCAAAACGTACTTTTTGAACTCTTAAAGAACATAAAGTCTTGTTCGTTTTGGGAATGCAATATTAGGGCTTTTAAATTATTTATGCAATATTTGCAGTGAAAAAATTTAAAAAAAATTTTAATTATTTTATATGAGCCTGATAATCATAGGTACTGTAGCTTTCGATGCAATTGAAACTCCCTTTGGAAAAACCGATAAAATAGTAGGTGGCGCCGCTACTTACGCAAGTTTAGCTGCTTCTTACTTTTATAAGAACACAAAAATCGTCGGAGTTATTGGTGATGATTTCGGAAAAGAGAATATCGACAAGTTCACAGAACATGGTATTGATACTGAAGGATTGCAGATTAAAGCAGGCGAAAAATCTTTTTTCTGGTCTGGAAAATACCACAATGATATGAATAGCCGTGACACATTGGCTACCGAATTGAATGTATTGGAAAACTTTGACCCTATTATACCGGAAAACTATCAGGATTGCGAATACCTGATGCTTGGCAACCTTACTCCTATTGTGCAGCGTACGGTCATTGAGCGTCTTAAAAACCGCCCAAAATTAATTGTGCTGGATACGATGAATTTTTGGATGGACATTATGATGGATGATTTATTAGAAACCATCAAATTGGTTGACGTACTTACAATCAATGATGCAGAAGCCCGTCAATTGTCTGGAGAATACTCATTAGTTAAGGCGGCAAAGAAAATCCTGGGTATGGGGCCAAAATACCTGATCATTAAAAAAGGTGAGCATGGAGCGTTATTATTCCATGAAGACAAGATCTTTTCGGCTCCGGCACTTCCTTTAGCAGAGGTATTTGATCCAACAGGAGCCGGAGACACTTTCGCAGGCGGTTTTATAGGATATATGGCAAAAGTTGGAACGGTTAATTTCAACAATATGAAGAATGCCATTATTTTCGGTTCTGCTCTCGCTTCATTCTGTGTAGAAAAATTCGGCACTGAGAAAATCCTGAATCTTTCCACAGAAGAAGTTGCCTCGCGCGTTCAGGAATTTGTAAATTTAAGTTCATTCACAATTGACGCATAAAGACAAATCCGTTATTTACACGGGTCGCTATTAAAATAACAAAGGAGCTAATCAGATAGCTCCATTGTTATTTTAATATCCCTATGACTGTAAACTTTTCAAAAACTGTTTCAGTATGTGGGGCATCTGGTAATTCATCAGTTAGGTCCTGCCCTGCCCAATGTTCATAATGCTTTCCATTCCTCCAAAGCCTGCTTTCCGAGACATCATAAATAAAACCTTTATAGGCGACCCAGATTTGCGGCTTGTCCTGCCCATTGCGCAAAGCCAATTGTTGTTTGGTATAAATAGGTAATTCCATTATTCTCTGGCTTTATTTCTGAATAATTCAAACAAGTAAACTGCCAGCAGCATAATCAACATGAAATAGGCATATACCTGCGGCAAACCCGTCAATAACCAATATGCAGGATAAAATAAGACCAGGCAAAACAGGTAAGCCCGGTAAAACCTGTACATAAATCTTAATTTATTCACGTACTCTATATATCCCAACAGCAACAGGAGCGCCCCATAAATACTTATAAGATATATGTTGCCAGATCTATAAAAGAAAAACAAGACCGCGACAAAAATACCAAGCAATAAATTACTTAAGGTAAGACTAAATTTATCTAGTCCATTGTGCGGAAATCTAAAATTTAGATACATGTATATATTTAACGCCGTAAAAGGCATAAGAAAACAAAACAACCACTCTTCTACAGGTAAACCCGCTATGAAATTCCCTAGCAAATATTGCGAATTGAAAGTCAAGGAACCCAAACGCACAAGAACTGATGAATTTATCGCCAATAATAATCCCGACACTGAGGAAGCCGGAACCGTAAATTTCCAATTACCAGCAAGGCCTGGAGTTTTTTTTAATGCGATGAACATAGATATCATCAGAAGGATGAAATCTATCAGTAGGTAAGTATAATTCATGTACTCTTATAATTCAATCCAAAAGTATGATTTTGCAGGAGTTATCTTATTAAAAACAATTCATTATAAAATCAATAAGAAAAACTCCCCACTAAGGAACAGGTATTTGCTCTACCAATATTTCGGCGCCGGATTTATCGTAATAAATACAAGTCATATCTGAGAGATCGACAATCCATTTCTCGACTCCCGTCTCCGCACACTGCCTGCAAAAAGTAAAATAATCAGACGCTCCTCTTTGGTGGCCTTTTAAATAGGTAATGAAAAGATCCGGATTGCTCCGATCGGAAATATTTAGCAACTCATATTGGGGATTAGAACAGGTTTCGTAGGCATCGGCACCAAAATATTTTGTATGACTATCATTTACAAAGGTCTCAAATCTTTTAACTCCCAATTTTATAATATCCTGAATATATTTTGGAAAGTCTGCCCCGGTCTTAACCAGATCATGAGCCGCTTCTATTTGCTGTACTGTAAATTTCATAAATTTTTTATCCGTCTAAAGATATAAAACTAAGATTCAAGCGCATAAAAAAACCGCACATCCATGCGGTTTTTGGGATAATAATTTGGAATGAAATTTTGAAAATACTTAGGACTATAATCTTTGTTGATATATAATACTTTGCGGGTATTGTTGATATAACGAACAATTCAAAAGCAACAGGGAGATTAAATTTAAATTCATTATTCTTTTAGGTTATAAAATTTTGTCGGTAATAATATTTTGAGTTAAATTTATTTAACCAAATAAAAAAACCATGAAAGTTGTTAGAATTCTGGCAGGCATTATAGTATTACTTGTTACACTGTTCTTCATTATCGGACTGTTTCTGCCTAAAACTTATCATGTAAGCAGATCAATAGAAATTAACAAACCCGATAGCATCGTTTATCAGAAAACCTTAAATCTAAATGATCTTGGCTCCTGGAACCCATGGATGAAAATGGATAGTGCAGCAAAATTTAATGTAACGGGCGATGGTACCTCTACCGGATCAAAGTTCAGTTGGGAAGGCAAGGAAGTTGGGACAGGAGCAATTATCATGGACAAATTAAATCCCTATAAGCAAATAGACCAAAAACTGGTTTTTATCAAACCTTTTGAAAGCATTGCAATGACTTCATTCTATTTTGAGCCAACTGGTTCAGGAGGAACCAAAGTAACCTGGGATTTCAAGGGAGAAAATACATCCATCTTTTCAAGATGGATGTCGCTCGCCTATGACTCTATGATTGGAAAAGACTACGACAAAGGACTATCAAATTTAAAAGCGTTTATAGAGAAGCAATAAACAAAAAAGCCGCTTAGTAAGCGGCTTTTTTGTTAAGCGACATCAGCGCCTAATATTTCTTTTGAGTAAGTCTTTAAGTATTTTTTAAGAATCTGACGAGCTACGTGAATCCTTGTCTTCACTGTTCCAATAGGGATGTTCAGTTCTTCTGCAATTTCATGGTATTTAAAGCCCTCAAAATATTTGATAAATGGCACATAATATTCAGGCTGAAGGGTAGCTAACGCTTTATTGATATCGCCTATGATAAATTTACTTTCACTATTGTTTTTAGATGCACTATAGTGCAGGTTAGCAGAAGAAATATCATCAGACTGAGTAATCAGTGAATTTGTTTTTACCAATCTTCTATAATTATTGATAAAAGTATTTTTCATAATGGTAAACAACCACCCTTTTAAATTGGTCCCTTCTTTAAACTTGCTGTAATAAGTTACCGCTTTCAACATTGTGTCTTGCACTAAATCATTAGCATCTTCAATGTCTTTGGTAAAATTTAAAGCGAATGACTGTAAAGAAACTGAATGGTCGTTGAGCTGGAGATTAAATTCATTTTTTGTCATAATGTTTTAAGTTTTAGGGTTTAACAAGCAAAAACAAACAAGAAAATTAGAGTGGCGAATTCTAGTTTGTTTAATCTTACACACTAAAACATATACAATTCATGTACCAAAAAATAAAATCCCAGATTATGAAATTAATTTTATGGGCGTATATATCCTTATATCAGGATGTCACAGAATATTTACTTCTCTTTCCAATCTTACACCGAATTTGGCATCAACGGAATCTATAATTTGTTCTGAAAAACTATACACTTCCTGACCTGTTGCCTGACCGTGGTTGACAAGTACTAAGGCTTGATTTTTCCAGGTTCCGGTATTTCCAATAATGATTCCCTTAAAACCGCAGTGTTCTATCAACCAGCCAGCAGCCAATTTTATCCGATCATGCGCCACGGGGAAATGTACTATATCAGGAAATTGATCGAGTATTTTTTCAAACAAAACCTTATCTATTACAGGATTTTTGAAGAAGCTACCTGCATTACCTATAGTAGATGGATCAGGCAACTTACTAACCCTTATTTTAGAAACCACTTCAGAAATATCCGAAATGTTTGGATTTAAGATATTCCTGTTTTTCAGTTCATCCTGAATAGCCCCATACTGCGTATTGAGCCGGGCTGATTTACTTAATATAAAACTCACCGATGTGATGATGTATTTTCCTTTCAATTCATTCTTAAAAATGCTATCTCTATACCCAAACTTACAATCCTGAAAATTAAACTTCCTCGAAGTACCAGTAGCTATTTCATAAGCTATACACGAACTGAAAACATCTTTTACTTCTACGCCATACGCACCGATATTCTGTATTGGAGAGGCTCCTACTGTGCCTGGAATAAGACTCAGATTCTCAACTCCCGCAAATCCATTCTGCACACAATATGTGACAAAATCATTCCATACCACACCTGCCCCAGCGGTAACGATCACAGCATCATTGTCTTCAACTACGCAGGAAATCCCGGGAATACTGATTTTGATAACCAATCCTTCAAAATCCCTTATAAATAAAACGTTACTTCCTCCACCCAAGACAAGCAATTCTTGTTCAGTAATCAGATCTGAAGTAAGCAATTCTACTAAATCCTTTTCACTAAAAATCTCAGCAAAATGCTTTGCTGTGACATCGATACTAAAAGTATTATATGGTTTTAAGGATTTGTTTTTTTGCAATACAGACATAGAAACTTGAACAGATTAATAACGGTACAAATGTAACTGAAAGGGCTGTAATAAATATGTTTAAATCAATATTTGAAAAATTTTCCTATTTTTCCTCTCGATTGTTAAAAGATCGGACATTTTAGACTATTTGATGGGAGACCGATATTATTTGTATGGAAAATCAGGATAAAAAAAGAATTTTAATTATTGAAGCTGCTCTAAAACGATTTGCACATTATGGTCTGGCAAAAACGACAATGACAGAAATTGCCAAAGACATCACTTTTTCAAAAGCACTCTTATATTATTACTTTCCAGATAAATTAAGCCTATATGTAAGCGCTGTAGAGCACTTAATGCATATGATGAGCAGGGAGCTAGTAAAGTCAATAGACAAAACAAAGACTTCCACTGAAGGCATACTGAAACTACTCCAAAAAAGACAAGCTTATATTCAAAAATACTACAATCTCTTTGAATCCAATCAAATCATAGGAAATGAACTTCCGGAAGACCTTTACGAGAAATTTCAAAGGGCCAAAACTTTTGAAGCAATCATTATTAGCTCATTATTTACCAGAGGGGTAGCAAGTGGCGAACTTGTTATAGAAGACCCTAAGCTCGCAACAGATATATTTATAGAAGCACTGTCAGGTATTCACTTCAATATTTTGAGTAAAGGAAAACTAATGTTCCCTGGAAAAGAACAATTCAAGCAAATATTTACCAAAGAAAAAATGTTTGCAGACATATATATGGCAGGACTCCAAGCCAAATAAGCAACATTCGTCATTTTTCTGTCAGTTTTAATTGATTTTATCGCTAAAATTCTCTATCCAAATTTATGGCAGTATTTTTGACCCTTGAAATAAAAAAGTCAAAAAGTAAAAAAGTAGAATGGTAGAGACAGATAAAAAAAGGGATACTATTATAGAGGGGGCGATAAAACGTTTCATTCATTATGGCATTAATAAAACCACTATGAATGAAATTGCAGAAGACTTGTCGGTATCTAAACCCTCCTTATACTATTATTTTCCTGATAAAAATAGCCTTGTGCTAGGTGTGATTGATAAAATTTTCTCTGATTATTTTGAACTGATAGAAAAAGAAAATGCTGCTATCGTCTTATTAGGAGACAAGCTGCTCTCATTCATAGAGATCGGGCACCGTTTTTTTCAAAAATATTATATGCTTCATTTGTCGGGAGGAAGCCCGGATTCTTCTTTGAATTCTGAAGAGCTGAGGTCACATTTCATGAAAATGAAAGAAAAGAATAAGCAATTCCATGCTGGCCTTTTTCAAGAGGCAATAAACAACGGAGAAATTGCGGAAGCCGATGCGGAGAAGACTGCCGACTTGTATCTGGACAGTTTAGCAGGCATTAGTTCCTTATGCATCCTTCATGGAAACAAAGAGCTATTCCCTAGTAAAAAAGAGTTTAAAACAATGCTTGAAAAACAGATTAATTTATCAAGAATTTTTGTCAAAGGACTTAAGTAAAGACCACTAACTATATCATATGAATACAATAATTAAACAGATAAAAATAATCCCGTTACTCCTGATGGGATTGATATTATCAAATGTCGCAACTGCACAACAGACAATAAGCTTAAAGGACGCATTAAATTATGCCATTCAAAACAGCACAAAAGTACGGAAATCAAAGCTTGACATTGATGGAGGAAAATACAAAACTGAGGAGATAAGAGCACAGGCTTTGCCGCAGATTACCGGTAATGCAGGACTGACTTACAACCCTATCATCGGAAAATTGGTGGCAGACTTCGGCGGCAGTCCACAATCTATTAAACTGGGCCAAAACTGGAATTCATCCGCTGGCATCCAACTTTCGCAACAGCTGTTCAATCAACAGGTTTTCACAGGACTGCAGGCTGCAAGATCCAGTGAAGAGTATTACCGACTCACTTCTCAACTCACAGAGGAACAGATTATAGAATTGGTTGCGAATAATTATTACCAGGTACTGGTAAACCGCGAACAACTGAATGTATTGGATAATAACATCAAAAATCTAAAAGTTGTTGAGAAGATCGTTTCTAATCAATATCAGAATGGGCTTGCTAAAAAAATTGATGTAGACCGCATCAATGTGAACCTGACGAATCTGCAAACACAGCGTGAGCAAACATTAAACGCAATTACACAATTAGAAAATCAATTGAAATTTTCAATGGGGATGCCGGTAAGCAACAGCATTACTTTACCAAAAACAGAACTTACTGAAGTAACGCAACTGCCTGTGTTTACGGATTCGATCAGCCTTGACAACAGAACAGAAATTAAATTACTGAATACACAGGATAAACTTTTAGCACTACAGCGGAAAGCGTATGTATCTGAGTACTATCCAACTCTTGCTTTAACTGGGAACTATACTTATTCCAGTCAAAGTGGTGGTTTCGATTTCCTGAGCTCTAATAGCGCAGCTATTGGTTTTGGAGCTTCATCTGTTGGATTAACATTAAAAGTACCTATTTTTAATGGTTTTCTGACCCGTTCAAAAATCAGACAAGCTGATGTGGATATCAAAAAAGCAAAAGAAGACAGGAGAGAATCTACAAACGCGCTGAATATGGCGTATGAAAATGCCAAAATACAATTGCGGAACAGCTTAAATACCATTAAAGCACAGAAGAAAAATGCGGAACTGGCGGATGAAATTTATAAAAGCACGCAAAACAATTATAACAATGGCTTGGCTTCTTTAACTGACTTAATGGACACAGAAAGCTCGCTTACTGAAGCTCAGAATAGCTACACACAGGCTTTGTTGAATTACAAAATAGCCGAAATACAATTAATCAAATCAAACGGAAATATTAAATCGCTAGCACAATAGAAATGAAAAGAGTAATTATCATAATCGTCGTAATTATTGCCGCCCTTGGCGCAATAGCTTATGTTTTAACTAACAATAAGAAGAAAAACGAAGCAAAAACTGCATTTATCGCTGAAGGTGGTGGTGCTGTTGCCGTTCGGGTAGCAGATGTAGTAAAAAAAGTAGTTGACCTTGATTTTAGTGTAAACGGAACCTTTGCACCTAAACAAGAATTGAATTTCCTTTCTGAAAATACCGGAAGGGTTAGCAAAATTTTTGTTGATGAAGGCAGCAGGGTAAATAAAGGACAAGTCCTGGCCCGCATTGATGCGGAAATCATCAATACAGACAGAGAAACTGCGGAAGCGACTTATCAGAATGCATTGAGAGATGAAGCCAGATACAAAAGCTCTTATGAAACCGGCGGTGTAACCCAGCAACAATTAGATCAGGTAAAACTATCTACTCAAAATGCTAAATTACGCTTACAGGCTTCGCAGCGTAAATTGAACGATGCGAATATCAAATCTCCAATCAACGGTATCATCAACAAACGTTATATAGAGGTTGGTGCATTTGTAACAGGAACTCCAGGCACCCAGCTTTTTGAAATCGTTGACGTCTCAAAGTTAAAGCTTAAAGTGACTGTTAACGAATCACAGGTAGCAAATCTTAAAATCGGCGATCAGATAGACATTAAATCATCTGTATTCCCTACAGAAAAGTTCTCAGGCAAAGTTACCTTCATCGCTGCAAAAGCTGATGCAACTTTAAATTTCCCTATCGAAATTGAAGTGGCAAATAATGCAAAAAGCAGTATAAAAGCCGGAATGTATGGAACAGCTATATTCAACTTCCCTAAACAGGCTCCAAGCATATTGGTTCCACGTACCTCATTCGTAGGTAGTGTAAGCAGTAACCAGGTTTTTGTTTTGGATAAAGCAAGCAATACTTCTAAACTACGTAAAGTAGTATCAGGCCGTATTTTGGGTGATAATGTTGAAATTCTTGAAGGATTAAACGAAGGAGAAACTGTAATTACAAGCGGACAGATTAACCTGGCTGAAGGCAGCGCTGTTACCATCGTAAAATAAGTCAATAACAGTAGCGATATGCCCAGTGCAATCGCAAATAAAAAAAGAAAATGAAGATAACAGACATATCTATAAAAAGGCCTTCTCTGGTAATTGTAGTATTTACTGCACTTACTTTACTGGGGCTATTAAGTTACTTTTCGTTGGGTTATGAGTTATTACCAAAATTCTCTAACAACGTAGTATCTATTTCGACCATCTATCCCGGAGCTTCGCCTGCGGAGGTAGAAAATACCGTAACCAAGAAAATTGAAGATGCGGTATCATCAATGGAAAACATCAAAAAAATAAACGCTGTTTCATTCGAAAGTTTATCAACAGTTACCATTACCCTAACTGATGCAGCGAATATTGACATTTCATTAAATGATGCACAACGTAAGGTAAATGCAATTCTTTCGCAGTTACCGGAAGATGTAAAAACGCCATCGCTGAGTAAGTTCTCCTTGGACGATTTACCGGTAATTACCATGTCTGCCTCTGCAAATATGGATGATGTTACCTTCTATGACCTGATTGACCAAAGAATTGCCCCGGTAATTTCGAGGGTAAATGGTATTGCACAGGTTAACTTAGTTGGTGGTTCTGAAAGAGAAATCCAGGTTTCTTTGGATGCCAATAAACTACAGGGATACAATCTTTCTGTACCTGCAGTACAGCAAATGATTTTAAGCTCCAATCTTGATTTCCCTACTGGAAGTGTCAAAACTGCAAATCAGGATGTTTTAATTCGTTTATCTGGTAAATATAAAGACCTTGAGGAACTAAGAAACCTAGTTCTGACAACATCAAAAGATGGCGCACAGATTCGTTTAGGTGATGTAGCCGATGTGCAGGACTCACAAAAAGAAACTGAAAAACTGGCACGTATCAATAGAAAAGGTGCGATTGCTATTCAGATTATTAAACAGAGTGATGCAAACGCTGTAGAAGTAAGTAAAGGTGTACACGCCATTATTGAAAAGCTTAAGGTAGAATACGAAGCCAATAAACTTGATATTAAAATTGTTAACGACAGCTCCATCTTTACTTTAGAGTCTGCTGATGCCGTTATCCACGATTTAATGCTTGCTGTTGTATTGGTCGCATTTGTGATGCTTTTCTTCCTGCACAGTCTGCGTAATGCATTAATTGTAATGGTATCTATTCCGGCATCGTTAATTGCAACGTTTATTGGTATCAGTTTATTTGGTTTTACACTAAACCTGATGTCATTACTTGGACTGTCACTCGTGGTAGGTATCCTCGTCGATGATGCAATTGTGGTCCTGGAGAACATCCAACGGCACATGGAGATGGGTAAGAATAAAGTAAGGGCAGCTTCTGATGCTACCAGGGAAATCGGTTTTACCGTTGTATCCATTACATTGGTAATTGTGGTAGTGTTTTTCCCTATCGCAATCAGTTCTGGTTTGGTATCTAACATCCTGCGTCAATTCTGTGTGGTAGTAATTATTGCGACGATGCTTTCGTTATTGGCCTCGTTTACCATTGTACCCCTGCTCTTCTCAAGATATGGTAAACTAGAGCATATTGAAGGCAAAAACATGTTTGGCCGCTTTATCCTTTGGTTTGAAAAACAGCTAAAAAAATTCACCTTATGGATTACCAATATCTTAACATGGTCATTAAACCATAAAAGACGCACCATACTTGCGGTTGTCGTACTATTTGTAGCGGCAATGTGGTTAGCAGGCGCTGGCTTTATCGGATCGGAGTTTTTCCCTAAGTCTGATAAAGGTGAGTTCCTGGTACAAATTGAATTACCTAAAGATGCGCCTTTAACTCAAACCAACTTTTATACACAAAGAGCTGAAGATTTCTTAAGCAAACAACCTGAAATCACACAGTTAATTACTACAGTTGGCCAGTCAAGCGGCGACTTTGGTGGTAGCCAGGCCACTGCCTATAAATCTGAGATCAATGTGAAGCTGGTCGACAGAGAAAAAAGAGAGGGCGTTTCTTCCGATATTTTTGCGACCAAAATGAGTCGAGCGCTTGGAAAAGAACTGGTTGGAGCAAAAGTAAAAACTGTACCAATTAGTATTCTGGGTATTGCAGAAAATGCGCCAATACAATTGGTAGTTATGGGATCTAACCTGGATAGTGCATTAAAATATGCTGAAGGTGCACAAAAAGTACTTGCATCTATTCCTGGTGCTACGGAGATTAAGTTGTCGGTAGAAAAAGGAACCCCTGAGATTAATGTTCAGGTAGATCGAGATAAAATGTCTGCCGTTGGTTTAACATTACAAACGGTAGGTTCAACCATGCAAACAGCTTTTGCTGGTAACACTGATGGTAAATACAGAAAAGGCGAGTACGAATATGATATCAACATCCAGTATCAGGATTTCAATAGAAAAAATGTTGATGACGTACGTAACCTGATCTTTGTAAACTCAGCCGGTGCACAAATTAAACTTTCACAATTTGCAACCATTACAGAGGGTTCTGGACCAAGTCAGCTGGAACGTTTAAATAAATCTACCTCTGTATCTGTTAAAGCACAATCAATTGGTAGACCAACAGGAACCGTGGTTGCTGACTTTCAGAAAAAGCTGGAAGAATTGCAAAAAAATGGCAAGCTGAAAGCGCCTGTTGGCGTAAGTTACACATGGGCGGGTGATCAGGAAAATCAGGCAGAGGGTTTTGGTACGCTGGGTATTGCCTTATTGGCGTCTATTATCCTGGTATACCTGATTATGGTTGCTTTGTACGACAGCTTTATGTATCCTTTGGTAGTAATGTTCTCGCTCCCTCTTGCATTAATCGGGGCGTTCTTAGCACTTGCATTGACAAATAACTCTATCGGTATCTTTACCATTTTAGGTTTTATTATGTTAATGGGTCTGGTAGCCAAGAATGCGATTATCCTTGTGGATTTTACAAACCACATGAAGGCAGAAGGAAAAACTACTGTAGAAGCCCTTATTTTAGCTAACCACGCACGTTTACGTCCGATCTTGATGACCACCATTGCCATGATTTTTGGTATGCTACCTATTGCGATTGCAAGTGGTGCAGGTGCCGAATGGAAAAATGGTTTGGCTTGGGTTATTGTAGGCGGACTAACCAGTTCGTTATTCTTAACACTGATTGTCGTACCGGTTGTTTACTTAATTTTCGATATCATATTAGACAAATTAGGCTTCAACAAAAAAGGCAAAACAATAGATGAATTATTGGTTGAGCCATATGATCATAAGGATGTATTGGAATACGATCTTGATCATGGTCACTAGTATTTCAAATCAATTATAAAATAAAAAGGGTCTCAGAATAATCTGAGACCCTTTTTATTTTATAACAGGATTACAATTTAAATATGAATCGCCCTATTTTCTGTCGCTGCCATTGCTGCTTCTTTGATGGCTTCCGTATATGTTGGGTGAGCATGACAAATTCTCGCAATATCTTCTGCAGATGCACGGAATTCCATAGCTACAACCGCTTCTGCAATCATATCTGCGGCACGTGGACCTATCATGTGTACACCAAGAATTTCATCAGTTTTAGCATCCGCCAATACTTTAACAAAGCCATCAGTGTCCATACTTGCTTTAGCACGGCCACTGGCTTTGAAAGGAAATGATCCTGACTTATACTGTACGCCTTGCTCCTTTAATTGCTCTTCGGTATACCCTACTGACGCAACCTCAGGCCAGGTGTAAACAACTCCCGGGATCAGGTTATAATTGATATGTGGTTTTTGTCCGGCTAAACGTTCCGCAACATATACACCTTCATCTTCGGCTTTATGCGCAAGCATTGCTCCTTTAATCACATCGCCTATTGCATACACACCGGGTACAGATGTTTCTAAATGCTCATTAACCGGGATTTTATTTCCTCTTTCTTCTGTTTTGATGCCGATGTTCTCTAATCCTAAACCTTCAGTATAAGCAGTACGCCCTACTGCCACAATGCAATAGTCAGCATCAAATTTCAGTTCTTCACCTTTGGCATTAGTTGCGGTAACCGTAACTTTTTTACCTTTTACAGTAGCGCCTGTTACTTTATGTCCCATAAAGAATTCCATGCCTAACGATTTCTTAAGCACACGCTGCAATTCTTTACCTAAACCTGCATCCATCGTACCGATGATGGTAGGCATAAATTCAATTACAGAAACCTTCGTACCCAAACGCGCATAAACAGAACCTAACTCTAATCCAATTACTCCACCACCTATAACAATCATTTGCTTAGGAACTTCTGTAATGTTTAAAGCTTCCGTAGAAGTGATGATGCGTTTTTTATCAATTGGCAAAAATGGCAATGCAGTTGGTTTTGAACCAGAAGCTATAATTACATTTTTCGCTGTTACAGTTTCGGTAGAACCATCCAACTTGGTTACTTTAATGGTATTTTTATCTACAAATGAACCAACACCCTCAAATGAATCAATCTTATTCTTTTTGAATAAATACTGTATACCTGCTGTATTTTGTGCTACTACATCGTTCTTACGGGCAATCATTTGCGGCATATCTACTTTCAGATCCTTGAGGTCTATACCGTGGGTTTTGAAAGTATGAGCAGCGTTGTGATAATGCTCCGAAGAATCAAGTAAAGCTTTTGAAGGAATACACCCCACATTAAGGCAAGTTCCGCCAAAAGTTTTATATTTTTCTATAACAGCCGTTTTTAAGCCCAATTGAGCGCATCTGATTGCTCCTACATAACCGCCCGGGCCCGAGCCAATTACAACTACATCGTATTGCATATTAAGGATTTTTTTGTGGCACAAAGTTAATAAACCTATATGGAAATATGGCGCATATCAGAAAGAATGTAACTTCTTTAATCAATTCAAAAACAACTGTCAGCCGAAACATTTCCATTTGCTATATTTAGATTTTCAAAATGAACTAAATATCATGGCCCATTTTAAATTTTTATGGCTTACGGCTATATCCTTTTTTACCTTATCGCCCACATTTGCACAACAGACTGACTCTGCCTTTGTACGCGATAACTTCACAAAAATTGAACGTTACATCACCATGCGGGATGGCGTAAAATTATTCACTGCAATCTATACCCCAAAAGATCAGAGCAAAAAATATCCATTCCTGATCAACCGGACTCCTTATACCTGCGCTCCTTATGGAGAAGACAAATACAAAACCAGTCTGGGCAATTTTCCGGCTGAAATGAAAGAAGGCTTCATTTTTGTTTATCAGGATGTAAGAGGCAAGTGGATGAGTGAAGGAAATTTTGACGACATCAGGCCTCATGTAGCCAATAAAAAAACCAAGAAAGACATTGATGAAAGCTCAGACACCTATGATACTATAGACTGGCTGGTCAAAAATATTAAGAACAACAACGGAAAAGCAGGAATTTATGGAATTTCTTATCCGGGGTTTTATTCGACCACCTCATTACCCGGTGCACATTCAGCACTAAAGGCTGTCTCTCCGCAGGCACCAGTTACAGACTGGTTTATTGGTGATGATTTTCACCACAACGGAGCTTTGTTTCTGATGGATGCTTTTGGATTTATGAGCAGTTTTGGTGTACCTAGACCAAAACCTATTACGCCGGATAAAGGTCCAAAAGGATTTCAGTTCCCTATTCAGGATAATTACCGTTTCTACCTGGAATCTGGCTCGGTTAAAAACCTTAAAGAAAAATATTTTGCAGACAGCATCAGATTTTGGAACAACCTTTTTGCTCATCCTAATCTGGATACCTTCTGGAAAGCAAGAAATATCCAGCAGCATTTGACCAATATCAAACCAGCGGTTATGGTAGTGGGTGGTTTTTTTGATGCTGAAGATGCCTACGGAACTTTTGCTACTTACAAATCAATAGAGAAACTAAGTCCCGG
The DNA here is from genome assembly GCF_032678645.1 of Pedobacter frigoris. Taxonomy (GTDB): domain Bacteria; phylum Bacteroidota; class Bacteroidia; order Sphingobacteriales; family Sphingobacteriaceae; genus Pedobacter; species Pedobacter frigoris_A. The sequence continues at coordinate 777,304 of NZ_JAVTSP010000002.1, read as the reverse complement.
AGCAAATAATATTCTTGTTGCGGGACCATGGTTTCATGGAGGTTGGGTACGTGGTACGGGAAGCAGTTTTGGAGACATCGATTTTGGACAAGCAACAAGCACGCTTTACCAGGAAAAATTTGAGTTACCATTCTTTAAACATTATTTGAAAGGGGAAGGTGACTTTAAGGTTGGTGAAGCCAATATTTTTATAACAGGCAGTAATCAATGGAAAGAATTCAATACCTGGCCACCTAAGGACACCGAGGAAAGAACCCTATACCTGCAACCTAATGGAAAACTAAGTTTTGAAAAGGTACAAAGAACAGACAGTTGGGATGAATATGTGAGTGACCCAAATGCACCTGTTCCGTATCAGGATGGTGTGCAAGCGAAAAGAACACGTGAATATATGGTAGATGATCAGCGCTTTGCTGCTCGCAGACCGGATGTAAGGACATTTCAAACAGATGCATTGACAGAGGATATAACGCTTACCGGACCTGTGCTTGCGAAACTTGTAGTATCTACAACCGGTACAGACGCTGATTATGTTGTTAAGCTGATAGATGTTTATCCTGAAGATGCATCGAATCCTAGTCCTAACCCTAAAAATGTCATAATGGGTGGCTATCAGATGATGGTACGCGGTGAGATCATGAGAGGAAAATACCGGAATAGTTTCGAAAAGCCCGAACCTTTTGTACCGGGGCAGATTACTAAGGTAAATTATACCTTACCCGATATAGCGCACACTTTTAAAAAAGGTCACCGCATAATGATTCAGATACAAAACTCGTGGTTTCCACTCGCGGACAGGAACCCTCAACAATTTATGGATATCTATAAGGCAGAACCCGGCGACTTTATAAAAGCCACCCATAGGATTTTCCATGATGTTTACAATTCGTCCGCAATAACCGTAAACGTTTTAAAGCCATAAGTTAATGAAGAATATATTTTTTAGTGCAATTGCTATTTTATTAAGCTGTCAGCTGGCTTCTGCACAATTGATGGATGGCCAGCACGCCTATACCCGTGCAGACACCCTAAGAGGAATGATAACGCCTTTGCGTAGCTGTTATGACATCAACTACTATCACCTTGATGTGAAAGTAGATATAGACAATAAATTCATTAGCGGCAGTAATGAGTTCCAGTTTATAGCCACTCAAAATTTCTCGAAACTGCAGTTTGATCTTTTCAGTAATTTAAAGGTAGAACGGGTTATTTATAAGGGCACTGAAGTTCCTTTTACCCGGGAGTTTAATGCCGTATTCGTTAGCTTTCCCAGTGAGATTAAAAAAGGTGCCAGAGAACGTTTTACAGTATTTTATTCAGGCAATCCCGTAATCGCAAAAAGACCGCCATGGGACGGAGGTTTCATATTCACGAAAGATAAGTCCGGCAATCCCTGGGTATCAGTGGCCTGTCAGGGTTTTGGCGCCAGCTCATGGTGGCCAAATAAAGACCACCAGAGCGATGAGGTAGACAGCATACTCATCAGTATTTCTGTTCCAAAAGGGCTTCAGGACATTTCCAACGGCCGACTCAGAAACGTTGTTCAGAAACCTGATGGCTTTACACAATACAACTGGTTTGTATCCAATCCGATCAACAACTACAACGTCACGCTCTATATTGGAAAATATGCACACTGGGCAGATCAATATAAAGGAGAAAAAGGAAACCTTTCACTGGATTTCTGGTCTTTAAAAGAGGATAGCACCAAAGCCCGGCCACATTGGGATGCTGATGTAAAGCCCATGCTAAAATCCTTTGAGCACTGGTTTGGATCATATCCATTTTATGAAGATGGCTATAAACTTGTTCAGGCGCCACATTTGGGTATGGAGCATCAAAGTGCGGTAGCCTATGGTAATCAGTTTAAAATGGGTTATCTTGGAAAAGACCTGTCCAGTTCAGGTTGGGGTCTGAAATTTGATTTCATTACTATTCATGAAAGTGGACATGAATGGTTTGGAAATAACATCACAACTAAGGATCTTGCTGACATGTGGGTTCATGAAAGTTTTACCAATTATTCAGAGTCACTGTTCACTGAGAGCAAATATGGGAAAGCAGCCTCTACTGATTATGTTGTCGGCATCAGAGGAAACATTCAAAATGACATTCCTATCATTGGCCATTATGATGTCAACAGTGAAGGATCTGGAGACATGTATTATAAAGGAGCAAACATGATACACATCATCAGGCAGCTGATCAACGATGACGAAAAGTTCAGAGGTATCTTAAGGGGACTAAATAAAACATTCTATCATAAAACAGTGACGACTCAAGAGATTGAGAGCTACATTGCCAAACAAAGCGAACTAAAGCTCAATAAAATCTTTGACCAGTATCTTCGTCATAGTAATATCCCATCCCTGGAATATAAAATCGAGAACAATCAGTTAAAATACAAATGGGTAGCAGATGTTAAAGATTTTGATATGCCAATAAGAGTATCATTAAAACCTGGCATATATACTTTGATCAATCCAACCTCAGCATGGAAAACAATTGCTGCCGATAAAAACATCAGTAAGGATAATTTCAAGGCCGATCCTAACTTCTATATCAATCTGAAAGAGGTTAATTAGTCTTTAGAAGATTGTACATAAAAAAGCCTCGGCGCATATGCACCGAGGCTTTTTTATGTACTGTTTAAAGATTATACGCCTAAAAGCAATCTTGCAGGATCTTCTAATAATTGTTTTACTCTTACCAGGAATCCAACAGATTCTCTTCCGTCAATAATCCTGTGGTCGTATGATAAAGCAACATACATCATCGGACGGATTACTACCTCTCCTTTTTCAGCTATTGGACGCTCAATGATATTGTGCATACCCAGAATTGCAGATTGTGGAGCATTGATAATTGGTGTAGACATCATAGATCCAAAAACACCACCGTTGGTAATGGTAAATGTACCACCTGTCATTTCCTCAATGGTCAACTTGCTATCACGTGCTTTAGTTGCCAGTTCAATTACTGTTTTTTCAATTTGAGCAAGGCTCATACTCTCTGCATTTCTAATGATTGGAACTACCAATCCCTTTGGTGCAGAAACGGCAATAGAAATATCTGCAAATTGATTATAAACAACTTCCTCTCCATCAATACGTGCATTGACTGCAGGGAAATCTTTTAAAGCTTCACAAACAGCTTTGGTAAAGAAACTCATAAAGCCCAAACCAACACCGAATTTCTCTTTAAACTGATCTTTATACTTAGCACGCAAATCCATGATTGGCTTCATGTTCACCTCATTAAAAGTGGTCAACATAGCTGTCTCATTTTTCACAGTAACTAAACGTTTAGCCACTGTTTTACGCAATGGAGACATTTTCTCCCTGCGTTCAGATCTTGATCCGGCCACAGGAGCAGGTGCGGCTGCCTTAGGAGCTTCCGCTTTTGCAGCAGGCTGAGCAGCTTTCTGCGCATTTAATGCATCTTCTTTAGTGATCCTGCCGTCAACACCTGTCCCTTTTACAGAACCGGCATCGACACCTTTTTCTGCAAGGATTTTGCCTGCAGAAGGTGAAGGTGTACCAGTTGCATAACTCTCACCAGATTTTTCCGGAGCGGCGGCAGCAACTTTATCTTCAGCAACAGCAGCTTCGGCTACAGGAGCCTCTTCCTTAGCTTTAGGTGCAGCACCACCATCTTCAATTTTACAAACTACAGCACCAATAGCCAAAGTATCACCTTCAGCAGCTACTGTTTTTAAAGTTCCGGCTTGCTCTGCAGTCAATTCAAACGTTGCTTTATCCGACTCTAATTCGGCAATTACTTCATCCATTTCTACTGCATCACCATCGTTTTTCACCCAGCGTGACAAAACAACTTCGGTTATCGACTCGCCTACTGGCGGAACTTTTATTTCTATACTCATAACTGATGTATTATTTTTTCTAATCTACATTAAATACTTTACTCACTGATTTCTTAGCAATCTTCTGCTCTTTTTCAGTAACCGGCATCTCAAAAGCTTTAGCTAAAATATATGCCTGCTGATCTGCATGTTGTCTTGCAAATCCTGTAGCGGTACTGCTGCTCTCTCTTCTTGAAATAACTTCAATATCACTAAAGATAGTTCTTCTCAATCTGCGCAGCAAATATGGCCATGCACCCATGTTTTCAGGCTCTTCCTGTACCCAAACAGCTTCCTCTGCATTTTTATATTTCTTATACAAAGCTTCCATTTGTTCTACCGGGGTAGGATATAGTTGTTCAACACGAACGATAGCAACGTCCTTGATCTGATCTTTTTGTTGTTTTTCCAGCAATTCATAGTAGATCTTACCAGAGCAGAACAATACGCGTTTTACATCAGTCGCTTTTACGTTAGGATCAGCGATCACTTCCTGGAATTTACCATCGGTGAAGTCAGCAAGAGGAGAAACACATTGAGGGTGACGAAGTAAACTCTTTGGTGTAAATACGACTAAAGGTTTTCTGAAATCACGTTTAAATTGTCTGCGCAGGGCATGGAAGAAGTTTGCCGGAGTGGTACAGTTAGTTACCTGCATATTATAATCTGCACAAAGTTCCATAAAACGCTCAATCCTTGCAGAAGAGTGCTCCGGCCCTTGTCCTTCATAGCCATGTGGCAATAACATAACCAATCCGTTTTCACGCTGCCATTTGGTTTCGGCACTTGCAATGTATTGATCCACTACAATTTGCGCTCCATTAAAGAAATCGCCAAATTGTGCTTCCCATATCGTTAATGCATTAGGGTTAGCCATGGCATAACCATATTCAAAACCCAGCACACCATACTCTGATAAATGCGAATTGTAAATATCAAAAGTCGCCTGCTGGTCTGAAATATTAGCCAATGGGATGTATTCTTCTTCCGAGTCCTCCAGGGTCAGTACCGCATGACGGTGAGAAAATGTACCACGTTCCACATCTTGTCCGCTCAAACGAACCCGTTTACCTTCCGCGAGTAAAGTGCCGTATGCAAGTTGCTCACCCATAGCCCAATCAAATACATGAGTAGTATTTGCCATTTTACTACGTTCTTCAAATAACTTTTCAATCTTTTTAAAGAATTTTTTATTTGAAGGAAGCGTACTGATTCTTTTGGCAATTTCAAGCAATGTGCTCTTTTTAACCGAAGTATTAGGTGAACTTTCAAAATCTTTAGGTGTAGCAATACGCATATCAGACCATGCGCCACCGAATTTCACATCCTGATAAGTAGAGGTAATCTCTTTCGCTTCGTTAAGGCGTTCCTGCAAGATGCCGCGGAATTCTTTTTCCATCTCTTTTGCCAGGCTTGCCTCTAACTTGCCTTCCCCTATCAGCTGCTGAATATAAATATCACGCGGGTTAGCGTGTTTCTCTATGCTCTTATACAATAACGGTTGAGTGAATTTAGGTTCATCGGACTCATTATGTCCAAATCTTCTATAACAAAGGATATCGATGAAAACGTCATTTTTATATTTTTGACGGTATTCCATTGCCAGATTAATGGCATAAACCAGTGCCTCCGGATCATCTCCATTGACGTGGAATACAGGAGACAGCGTTACTTTAGCAATATCGGTACAGTATGTGCTGGTCCGCGCATCTTTAAAGTTAGTAGTAAAACCGATCTGGTTATTGATCACAAGGTGTATTGTACCACCTGTTTTATAACCATCCAGACCTGCCATCTGAATTACCTCATAAACAATGCCCTGCCCTGCAACAGAAGCATCTCCATGTATCAAAATAGGTGCGATACGTGAATTATCTCCCCCGTATTTAAAATCTATTTTAGACCTGGTCATCCCCTCTACCACACCGTTTACTGTCTCAAGGTGCGACGGATTTGGACATAAGCTCAGGTGAACATTATTTCCATTATTAGTAGTCACATCTGTAGAGTATCCAAGGTGATATTTCACATCTCCTCCAAAAGGAGACTCTGCACTGTAGCCTTTACCTTCAAACTCAGCAAAAATATCTTTATAAGTTTTCTGCATGATATTGGCAAGAACATTCAGACGTCCCCTGTGTGCCATACCAATTACAAACTCTTCAATTCCAAGATCAGAGCCTTTTTCAATTACTGAGTCCAACGCAGGAATCAATGACTCGGCACCTTCAAGTGAAAAGCGCTTCTGTCCAAGAAACTTTGTTCCTAAAAAATTCTCGAAGCTAACCGCTTCATTAAGTTTCTTTAAAATTCTCCTCTTCTCATCAATAGAAAAATTAGGGGTGTTACGTACACTTTCCATTTTCCCTTCAATCCACCTTAAAACTTCAGGAGTACGCACGTATTTATATTCTGCACCTATGGAATGGCAATAAGTCTGCTTAAGGAAAGCAATAATGTCGCTAAGTTTAGCAGCACCGATACCTATCTCTATACCCGAGTTAAATACGGTATCAAGATCCGCTTTTGTTAAACCAAAATTCTCAATATCCAAAGTGGGAAGGTGTAATCTTCTTTCCCTTACCGGGTTAGTACGGGTAAATAAATGGCCGCGCTGACGATAACCATTAATCAGGTTCAAGACATTGATTTCTTTCAGAAAATGCTCGGGCGTTTCCGCGCTAACAGAAGTTCCTGATGACCCTCTTCCGAAGTCAAAGCCCTCAAAGAACTTTTGCCAGCCAAATTCAACTGAATTGGAATCTTCTTTATAAGATTGATATAATGACTCTATGTATTCGGCATTTGCGCCGTTGAGATAAGATAAATTATCCATTATGTATGAATTGCTATAAGTGTTGCAAAATTAGGATTTTACCTTTAATAACAGGTAAACTTCTTTATAAATCTTCAAGAAATTCAACCATATCACAAACATTTTTCAATGGTGTCAGTTGATCCTGCACAAGAATATCAAATTCTGAGATTAAACTCCCCGCAACCAGGAGAGGAACATTTAGATTATCCATCACTTTACCGATGATTTTGTTAATATCCTTACCCAAATTTAAAGAAGTAAGGACGATAAATGAATAGTCTGGTTTATAGGATTCTACAACTTTTTTAAGGTCTGCATAGGGAATTTCTGAACCAAGGTAAAGTGTTTCATGTCCACACTTTTTCAGTAAATATCTGGCAAACAACAAACCTGTCTCGTGCATCTCAGCTTCAGGCAGAAAAAGCAAAAATCTTTTGGGATCTTTTTTTTCAGGCTTGTTTAATTTATCGATTTCTACTATAATCCGGTCTCTTATCAGATTTGAAGCAAAATGTTCATGTGAAGGATCTATAGTTCCGGTTTGCCAAAGCATCCCCACACGTTTCATAAAAGGGAATAGCACCGTATCCATAGTTTTTATCAGGCCCATCTCAGCAATACATCCAGCCAGGATTTCTGAAAATACTTCCTCGTTATAGGTTATAGCTGCATTTGACAAGTTCAGCATCTGAACAGAATCGTTATTCCAATCCGTTTTAAGCTGGGTAACAAGCTCAGAAATTTGCTGGTGGCCCATTTTGGCTATCTTACTGATCTTGTAACCATTCTCATTTAAGGCGACGATATTAAGCAGCATTTTAAGATCTTCCTCGTCGTAATACCTGATGTTAGTGGGAGTTCTTTTAGGTGGCACCAGGCCGTATCTGACCTCCCATGCCCTAATGGTATGTGCTTTAATGCCGATAAGGCCTTCTATGTCACTTATTGAGAATTTCTTCACGTTAGTATTTACAACAAATGTTAAACAAACTTGTTTAAAAAACAATTTTTGTTTAACATTTAAATATGTTTTCAATGCTTATTCTTCTGACAACTTAAAATTGCCTAAAAGAACAAAACACAACTAACAGCCGATAAAAATTTCAGTAAATCAAACTGCTTCACCTAAATCAACATCCAGAATCTTAATTTGTTTTTCCAGATCGAAAGTGTTTTTTGATTTTAGGTCCAGACCTGCACCTGCAACGTTTGCCCAATTGCCCCAGTTACTTGCCGGGGAATAATCAATTAGTTTTTCCTCGAAATAAGCTGCACCACGTGTCCAGTGTACTTTTAATACGTGGACCAAAAAGGTCGCAACAACCAGTCTTCCAGCTTGTGAGATGAAACCCGAACCATTTAGTTCCTGCATATATTTATCCACCAGCGCATGTCCGGTATGACCGGTTTTCCATTGTTGAACGATTTCGCTGTCATTTTCCACCGGAGCCATAATCAGCTCTTGAAAATCAGTCTCCTGAAAAAAGTTGAGCCCGTGTTTCTTGAACATGAACCGAAAATAATCCCTCCACAGCAGTCCTAACAAAACCTGATTAAAATTTGCGTTATTTCCAAAATGTCCCTCCGCCTCCTTAACCTGCCAATAAACCTTGCGGGGAGATAAGCAACCGAATGAAAGCCATGCCGACAATCGTGATGAAAAGCCTTGTTTATCAGTGCCGCCTTTTGAATTTATCTTCAGATAGACTTCTGATCCTTCCTTTAGCAGTTCAGCCAAATGCTCAAGCCCAGCTTCTTCACCACCCGAAATTCGCTTGGTTAAATTTTCAGCCAGACGCTGTTCAAAGCCCAAAACTTCCAGATCAGGTAAATTACCCCAGGTCTCATTCTCTACGAAAACAATATTTTCCGGGGTTTCAAAACAAGATTTCACAATGGCATCCCGCTCTGTCTTCTTTTTAAATAGAGAAAAAACATCCGGAATGTCCTTTATCGGAAAGGGAAGATCTTCTTTATTGTAAAGCGTATGCCCTATAAAATGTTTAAGATTAATTTTTTGTTTCCAGAGCGCGTCTTCTACACTGGCAGAAATGGCAGTCTCCTCTGGCCCTACTTCCCTGTGATGATAGACTTCAGATATCTCAAAACGTTCTGCCAGCTCAAGGATCTCATCCTCTGGCTTACCATGGACGATCAGGATATCACCTCCTTTTTGTTGAAAAGCTTTTCGCAATGCATCCACACTTTCAAGCAAAAAGAGCGTACGGTTTACGCCAGTCTTTGAGGTCTTGAACCGCGTATTATCAAAATAACGTGGATCAAAAAAATAAACCGGCAAAATACTGTCTGACTTAGCAATCGCCTCAACCAACATTTCATTGTCATGTAAGCGAAGATCGTTCCTAAACCAAACTAATATTTTCTTAGATTTCATTAAATTCAAAGAGGGCTTTTTATAATAATCAACAAAAATATACGATTTTTTATGTTAGTACGAATACCTCCTGCAATATTTACATAAGCAAAACAAATTATTACATTTAAAAGCCTGTTTTTTGAAACTAAAGTTAAAACAAGAGGTTATTGATTTATGAAGAAGCAAATTTTAATTACTGGAGCAACGGGGCTCGTAGGAAAAAAACTGATCGCTGCCTTACAACAAGACGGACATTCTATTTCCATCCTTTCGAGAAAAAATAAGCCTATAAAAAACGTAAAGGTGTACCTCTGGGATGTTTATAACCAAAAAATCGACTCCGCATGCCTGGACGGAATAGATACCATTATTCACCTCGCAGGCGAACCCATTGCTGAAAAAAAATGGACCAAAGAACGGAAACAACAAATCATAGACAGCAGGGTAATGAGTACACACCTGCTGTACAAGACCATCAAAGAAACACAGGCTCCGGTGACCACATTTATCTCTGCTTCAGCTGTCGGCTATTACGGCGATCGCGAAGATGAGATCCTTACGGAAGAGTCATCAAACGGAACTGGCTTCATGGCACGCTGCTGCATGTTATGGGAAGATGCAGTCGATGAAGGAAAATCACTCAACTTACGCATAGTTAAATTCAGGATAGGCTTCGTCCTTGCGAAGAACGATGGCGCATTGGCCTCTCTTGATAAACCCATTCGCTTTTTTGTAGGAGCTCCCCTGGGCACCGGCAAACAATGGATACCATGGGTACACATTGACGATATTGTATCCATGTTTAAGCTGGCGACTGACCATCCGACATTTGAAGGGGCTTACAATGCCTGCGCACCATTCCCCGTGACCAACGCTACACTAACCAAGGCCGTCGCAAAAGAGCTGCACCGCCCGGTATGGCCACTCAAAGTACCCGAAAAAGTACTCGAAATGATTCTCGGCAAAATGAGTGTGGTCGTTACCCTCAGTACAAATACCTCAGCACAGAAATTGCTCAATGCTGGATTTATTTTCCAATATACGCATCTTGAAGATGCATTAGCCGATATTTACGCCAAATGAGTAAACAAAGCATCAGCATTTGCTGGTTAAGAAGAGACCTTAGACTGGGAGACAATGCTGCATTATATCACGCATTAAAAAGTCAGAATCCGGTACTGCTGCTATTTATATTTGACAAAAATATACTTGACAAACTTCCCGGCAAAACAGATTCAAGAGTGACTTTCATACACGAAACTCTTCTTCAGCTTAATCAGCAACTCCAAACATATCACACCTCCATACTTATCAAATATGGCACTCCAGAGAAAGTATGGCCTGATGTATTAAATAGCTACAACGTCGCTTCCGTATTCACCAATCATGACTATGAACCCTATGCAATAACTCGCGATAGTGCCTTAGCAGAATACCTTTCCTCTGAAAGTATTGCTTTCAGGACTTTTAAAGATCAGGTCATTTTTGAGAAAGATGAGATCGTAAAAGCAGACGGGAAACCCTATACCGTCTTTACGCCATATTTCAGACAGTGGAGGCAAAAGCTGAATACCTTTTACCTTAAACCATATCCTTCAGACAATTATTTTAAGAACTTCTTCACCACAGCAGCTTTTGAGATTCCTTCATTAAAAGAAATGGGATTTGAAAAATCAGCTCAAGCTCTTCCAGGATTAAACTTTGAAAGTAAGCTGGGAGATTATGAAGAGAGGCGTGACTATCCGGCCGATGATGCGACTACTCACATCGGTATGCACCTTAGATTTGGAACAGTGAGTATACGACACGCTGCCCAAGAGGCATTAAAACAAAATGCTGACAAGTGGTTGTCAGAACTTGCCTGGAGAGATTTCTACATGATGATATTATGGCATTTTCCTCAAACAGCAACCCAATCTTTTAAATCCGCCTATGACAAGATCAAATGGAGGAACAATGAAACTGAATTTACAGCATGGTGCGAAGGTAAAACGGGTTACCCGTTGGTAGATGCCGGTATGAGGCAGCTAAATGAAACAGGTTATATGCACAATCGTGTGAGAATGGTTGTCGCAAGTTTCCTCACCAAACACCTGTTAATAGACTGGAGATGGGGAGAAGCTTACTTTGCAGAGAAACTACTCGACTACGAAATGGCGAGTAATATTGGAGGCTGGCAATGGGCCTGCGGCTGCGGGAATGATGCCGCACCATATTTCCGTGTCTTTAATCCGGAACTCCAGACAAAAAAATTCGATCCTGATTACAAATACATTCATAAATGGGCTCCTGAATATAAACAACAAAAGCATGTCAAACCTATTGTCGAACATGCTTTTGCAAGAGAAAGAATATTAAAAGTCTTTAAAGAAGCGCTTAATTCGTAACTCCTAAAATTTCAATATCAAAATCAAGGATTGCATTAGGAGAGATCATGATCTGCCCCGTATTTGGATTCACAGAACCGGCAGTTCCATAACCTTCTGAAGAAGGAATAAACAACCTTACTTTTGCTCCCTTTTTAAATTTAGTCAACACATCCCAGCCTGATATCAGTTGGGTAAGCACAAACGAGTATGATCCGTCAGTAGAGGAGTCAAATACACTGCCATTTAACATATAACGTCCTGTATAGTTCGCATTGATCTTAGTGGTCATATCTATGATCTCTGTACCTGTTCCCTGTGTTACTACAATGTAGTAAACTCCTGTAACAGGATCTTTTGTTGCGGTTAATCCTTTTGCAATCAAATATTCCCTAATCAGCCTGTCATCAAGCAGTCTTTGCTTTTTCTCCGGATAAGTAGAAATTACTACGTCTATGATCTCATTAGATGGAACACCGATGGTTGTATTTCCATTTTTGCCAAATGCAAGATATGAAGGTAGGATCACTCGTGCCTTACCACCTGGTTTTAAAGCCTGAATCGCAGTACGAATTCCGGTCGCATTAAGCCCAAGAAGTGCATTCGTGTAACCTACATATGTCCCAATATTACTATAAACCGGGCTTTCGTAATAAACAGTACCATTCAACAATGATTTAACAGTTACAGTATACAATATAGAGTCTGTATTGGCAAACTGATCTCCTGTACCAGGAGTAACGATTTGATAATAGAACCCCGATTTGGCCGGGTCTTCTACCGCAGCAATGTTATTTTTAGAAATATATTCCTGGATTTTTGCCTGATCTATACTTTCAATTGACTCATATTCCTTTTTACAAGAACTCAACACAACGATCATCCCTAATAAAACAAAGGTATATGAGGATATTTTTTTTAACATATTTATTATTTCTTTTTAACTACTTTTTTCAAATCTATTTTAAAGTTCAATACAGAATTTGCCGGCACCTGCTGACGGGGTAATTCCCCATATTTAACAGGATAGTTTCTGTAACCCAGTTTTGAAGGAATCAACAATCGAATTTCTCCACCTTCTTTAACCAACGGCAGTCCTTTTTGCCATCCTGGCATCACAGTCTTCAGCACAAATCTAAAAGTATCAGTTTCGGCAGTTGTTTGACTGAAAACAGAATCTGTCAATAATTTACCTTCATACTGAACTTTTAAAGTATCATCTAAAGTAACGCCCTCCGTTCCTGTTCCTTCCTTGATGATGTTGTAATATATTCCGCTCTCATGTTTTGTCAGCACCACCTTACTACTATCAGACCACTTTTTTATGAGTGCTTCATCAATGTCATATTGTGATTGTTCATTATAGGCTTCAGGCTTTTCACAAGCAGCAAATGCGCAACCAATGAAAATCAAACCTAATAAAAGCCTACTTTTTAACATAATGCACAAAAATACTCTTTTATTAGGGATAGAACAATTTTTAACCAATTTTAACAATTAAAGCCCTGATTAGCCGATCAGGCATAAAAAAACGCCCTTATATAAATAAGGGCGCCCAGTTTTAATTATGAATCTTAACCTTAAAAACAATATTTATTAGCCGTAATCATTTGCTGAGCTACTTTCTGGCGGGTATCTTTTACATTAAATGCCTCCATTTTGGTAAACCTGCGAAGTCCCACCATCATCATCCTCTGCTCATCACCCTCAGCAAATGCCCACAAAGCCTCCTTACCTGCCTTCTGAACTGCGTCCACGGCCTCTACAAAGTACATACGCATCAGGTTCAACTGACCTTCACATGCTTCTGCGCCCTCCATACTTACCAGTTTTTCGGTTCTCAGCATTGCAGACTCCGCTACGTAAACGTAACTTGCCATATCAGCTATGTTCATCAGGATTTCCTGCTCTTTAGACAAGCTCATCATCAATTTTTGTACGGCAGCACCAGCCACCATCAACGTCGCTTTCTTTAGATTCTTGATGATCTTTTTCTCCGCAGCAAATAAAGCATCGTCTTCTTCACCAAAATCAGGAATAGACATCAGTTCTCCGGCAACCGCAGTCGCCGGTGTCATTAGATCAAGTTCCCCCTTCATCGCACGTTTCAGCATCATATCTACAGTCAGCAACCTGTTGATCTCATTTGTGCCTTCAAAAATCCTGTTGATCCTGGCATCACGGTAAGCTCTGTCCATTGGTGCGTCGGCTGAAAAGCCCATACCGCCATAGATCTGCACGCCCTCGTCAACTACATAATCCAATGCCTCAGAACCCCATACTTTCAGTATCGCACATTCTACCGCAAACTGCTCCGTAGATTTCAGTTTTGCTTTTCCTTCGTCCATCCCTCCAGCTACCAGGGTATCATAAGCATCATCAATATTCTGACCTGCACGGTAGTTGGCAGATTCTACAGCATATACCTTTGCTGCCATTTCAGCCAGCTTGAACCTAATTGCACCATATTTAGAAATTGGTCTTTCAAACTGAATACGCTCATTAGAATAGTTCACCGCGGTATCAATCACCGCTTTTGAAGCGCCGATTGCAGCCGCAGCAAGCTTGATCCTTCCAATATTTAAAATATTTACGGCAATCTTAAATCCATTTTGCCTGTCAGACAACATATTCTCAACCGGCACAGGACAATCATTAAAGAACACCTGTCTGGTTGATGAGCCTTTGATTCCCATTTTATGTTCTTCAGGATTCATAGTAATGCCACCAAATTCACGCTCAACAATAAATGCAGTCAGGTTTGCATCATCATCTATTTTCGCAAATACAATGAATATATCTGCAAAGCCACCATTGGTGATCCACATTTTTTGTCCATTGATGATATAATGTTTACCATCCTCAGAAAGTTTGGCCTTAGTTTTTCCTGAATTTGCATCCGAACCGGAGTTGGGTTCAGTCAGGCAGTAGGCCGCTTTCCACTCACCTGTTGCCAGTTTTGGGATATATTTATCTTTCTGTTCTTTATCTCCATAATATAAAATTGGCAACGTCCCAATCCCTGTATGTGCCGAAAGTGCCACCGCGAAAGAATGTCCTGCACCGATCACATCAGCTACCAGCATAGAAGTATTGAAATTCTTTCCAAAACCTCCATATTCTTCAGGTATAGAAACACCCAGAATCCCCAGCTCACCAGCTTTATCCATCAATGAGGGCATCAATCCTTCCTCCTGGGTATCGATGCGGTCCAGATTAGGGTATACCTCAGCCGCCAGAAAGTCCCGGCAAGTCTGCGCAATCATATTTTGCTCTTCATCAAATTCTTCAGGAATAAATACATCCTGGTAAGACGTTTCCGTTATTAAGAATTCGCCGCCTTTAATTGTTTTTTTGTCTGTAGTTTCCATACTTGTATAAGATTTAAAGCATTTCAAAAATACCGGCCGCACCCTGTCCGCTTCCCACGCACATCGTCACCATGCCATATTTCTGATCTCTTCTTTTTAATTCATTAAATAACTGCACTGATAATTTAGCTCCGGTACATCCCAGCGGATGCCCCAATGCGATTGCACCCCCATTCACATTCAGTTTAGATGTATCTAAACCAAGCTCTCTTATAATCGCGAGCGATTGAGAAGCAAAAGCTTCATTCAGCTCAATCAGATCTATCTGATCCAATTTCATCCCTGCTTTTTCCAACGCTTTAGGAATCGCATAAATAGGCCCGATTCCCATGATACGCGGAGGAACTCCCGCTACACCATAACTTACCAGTCTGGCGATAGGTTCCACCCCCAGCTCTTTCATTTTCTTTTCAGAAACCACCAGCACAAATGCAGCCCCGTCTGAGGTTTGCGAAGAGTTTCCTGCTGTAATACAGCCATCTGCCGCAAATACTGGCCTTAACTTCGCCAGCTTATCCAATGTCGTATCTGCTCTTGGTCCCTCATCAGTATCTACTACATAACTGCGTGTTTTCTTTTTCATATCACCATCCAGGTAATTCTCATTTACCGTGATCGGCAACACACCTGCTTTTAGATGACCATTTTTAATGGCCTCCACTGCTTTCTGATGAGAATTAAACGCGAATTCATCCTGATCTTCCCTACTCACTTTATATTCATTAGCCACCGCTTCAGCGGTTAAGCCCATTCCCCAATACCAATCAGGATTATTTTTTGCTACCTCCGGATTCGGAACAACTTTCCAGCCACCAAACGGCATCCCGGACATCACTTCCACACCTCCCGCAATGATGCAATCGGCCATACCGCTTTTGATCTTCGCCACCGCAGTCGCGATGGTTTCCAATCCTGACGCACAATACCTGTTTACCGTTACCCCGGGAACTTTGTCTGTATCCAAACCCATCAATGAGATCATCCGGCCAACATTTAATCCCTGTTCTGCCTCCGGTGTAGCATTCCCTACAATCACATCATCTATCTGCTCTTTATCCAGATTTGGAACCGAAGCCACCAGCTGCCTGATTACTTCTGCCGCCAGATCATCAGCCCTGGTAAAACGAAATACACCACGAGGGGCCTTGCCCACTGCTGTACGATATCCTGCTATTATATATGCTTCTTGCATTTCAGTATCTTTTTATTAGCCTAATTAGTTTCTTAAAGGTTTGCCTTTGGTTACAATGCTTTGAATTCTCTCCAGCGTCTTACGTTCACCGCACAGTGATAAGAACGCCTCTCTTTCCAAATCCAGCAGGTATTGTTCAGTTACTTCAGTAGGTGATGACAAATCACCGCCACACATTACCCAACCCAATTTTTCAGAGATTTTTTTGTCATGCTCAGAAATGTAATGTCCGGAATACATAGTATTCGCACCCGCATAAACTATTCCCAGCCCTTGTTTCCCTAAAACCTTAATATCTTTACGCTGAACTGGCTTAGTATAGCCCGCGTCAGCCAGCTCTATTGCCTTAGCTTTAGCATCAGCAATCAATCTGCTTCTGTTCATCGTAATGGAATACTTATCTTTCTGTAAATATCCCAGTTCAAAAGCTTCTACAGCTGAGGTCGACACCTTCGCCATTCCTATGGTCAGGAAACGGTCTTTTAATACATTCTGCACTACCTGGTCATCTTTAAACTCATCAGATGCACGCAACGCAAACTCCTTCGTTCCGCCTCCGCCAGGGATCACCCCCACTCCAAACTCTACCAATCCCATATAAGTCTCAGCATTCAACTGCACATGATCAGCATGCAAACTAAATTCGCATCCACCTCCTAAAGTCAGGTTATGTGGAGCCACGACTACCGGAATAGATGAATAACGGATACGCATAGAAGTATTCTGGAACATCCTGATGGCCATGTTCAATTCATCCCACTCCTGTTCCACCGCCATCATGAAGATCATACCAACATTTGCTCCCGCAGAAAAATTGGCACCGTCATTTCCTATTACTACGCCTCTGTAATCTTTTTCCGCCATATCAATGGCTTTATTGATGGCCTGCAGGGTATCACCACCAATGGTATTCATTTTCGAATGGAACTCTACATTCAGAATTCCGTCCCCAAGATCAATAATTGAAGCACCTGAATTTTTCCAAATCACTTTATTTGCCCTGAGGTTATCCAGAATGATGAATTCATCGGTACCCGGAACAGCCTTATAGCTTTTCGAAGGAATGTCATAATATTTTTTAACGCCATCTTCTATCTTATAGAATGAAGTATGTCCGGCAGCAAGCATTTCGTGTACCCATGCCGCAGCCTCATGTCCGTATTTCTTCATTCCTTCGATAGATTCTGTTACGCCAACAGCATCCCATACTTCAAACGGACCTAAGTCCCATCCAAAACCTGCTCGCATGGCATCATCTATCCTATAAAGCTCATCAGAAATTTCAGGAATGCGGTCAGACACATACTCAAATAAACCGAAGAAAGAGGCCCTGAAAAGTTCACCGGCTTTATCTTTACCTGCCGCAAACACTTTCATTCTATCCTTTACATTCTCAATAGGCTTGGTCATATCCAGCGTCGCAGATTTAACTTTTTGCTGTGGCCGGTATTCCAGTGTTTTTAAATCCAGTGCCAGGATCTCAGTCTTTCCATCTGCAGATTTCGTTTTTTTATAAAAGCCTTGTTTGGTTTTATCACCAAGCCAGTTATTCGCTTCCATCTTCTCTACATATGCAGGCAACTTAAATAAATCATGCGCTTTATCGTCCGGCACATTTTCATACAAGCCTTTGGCTACTTTGATCATGGTATCCAGACCAACTACATCTGTGGTACGGAAAGTGGCTGATTTAGGTCTGCCCAATGCAGGACCTGTATATTTGTCTACCTCCTCTACCGTCAAGTCCATTTTCTCTACCAGGTGTAACAGCGCCATAATAGAATAAACACCAACGCGGTTTGCGATGAAAGCAGGAGTATCTTTACATAAAACAGTAGTTTTACCCAAAAATTTATCACCATAATGCATCAGGAATTCTACCAGTTCTGGTTTTGTATGCGGGGTTGGGATAATTTCCAGCAAACGAAGATAACGTGGGGGATTAAAGAAGTGTGTTCCACAGAAGTTTGATTTAAAATCATCGCTTCTCCCTTCAGCCATTAAATGAATTGGAATACCAGATGTATTAGAAGTAACTAAAGTCCCCGGTTTACGGTGCTGCTCTACCTGGTCAAAAACTTTTTTCTTGATGTCCAGGTTTTCTACCACAACTTCGATGATCCAGTTGCAGGCCGCAATTTTTGACATGTCATCTTCAAAATTACCGGTAGT
The DNA here is from genome assembly GCF_032678645.1 of Pedobacter frigoris. Taxonomy (GTDB): domain Bacteria; phylum Bacteroidota; class Bacteroidia; order Sphingobacteriales; family Sphingobacteriaceae; genus Pedobacter; species Pedobacter frigoris_A. The sequence goes on along the minus strand of NZ_JAVTSP010000002.1, from coordinate 759,146 downwards.
GATTTTAGTCAGTACCTTTTTTGAGTAAACAGGAGAAGGATTGGTTTTTACCGCATTTTGCAATGCCGCATCTACAATGCTGTTTCTTGCACCTTCTTTAGGCACAATATCCAGCAGCAACACTTCGACACCGATATTCGCAAAGTGACAGGCAATGCGCGAACCCATGATACCTGAGCCCAATACCGCTACTTTATTTATTCTTTTGTTCATCATGTTCAATATTTGTATATGCTAAAGTGAGTTTATTCACCTTTTGTAATGTTGATATCAGATTGTTCTTTTCGCTGGTCGTCAGGTTTTTGCTGAGGTAATCATTAAATGAGATCACCACTCCCTTCGCCAGATGCCTTTTCTCTACACCAAAGTCTGTCAGGTATACCTTCACGGAGCGTTTATCACCAGTCGAGGCTTCTCTATATATTAACCCCAGTTCCTCCATATTGTTTAGCATCCTGGAGAGGCTCGTCGCCTTGACACCAAGCAGGCCTGCAAGCTGAGAAACTGCCGTTCCCTCTTTGTCAATATTAATTAACACATAACCAATGGCTTGTGTAATGCCAAAACCAGATGCGATCTGGTTGTAGGTATTGGCCATATTCTGCCACACTACCTTTAAAAAATAATCTACCGTTTCCTGCTGTTTCATCAAATGCTATGCTTGCATAACAAAGCTATTGAATTAAAAGCGATAATGCAAATACAATTGTTTAAAAAAATTAGCATAAAAAAAGCCTTCCTAAATATTTAGGAAGGCTTTTTAAACTTAATACCGTTTTAGACTAGAATAAGGTAAATTCTACTCGTCTATTTTGCTGACGGCCAGCAGCAGTTTTATTTGACGCAATAGGCTGCTCCTCACCATAACCTGTTGCTTCTATACGTGAAGCGTTAGCACCCTGAGATACCAGGTAAGATTTTACGGATTCGGCCCGGTCTTTAGATAAACGCATATTCAGTGCATTAGATCCTGTATTATCAGTATGTCCGGCCAGTTTTAAACTAAAATTCTTCTGAATTAACAATTCCGCAACGCGATTTAAAGTCGCATAAGATTTCTGACGGATGGTTGCTTTACCCAAGTCAAATTCTAAGTTTTTAATCGCATCTGCAACCACTGCACGATCGGCTTCAGTAATGATCACTTTTTCCTGAACAACTGGCGCAGGTACTTTTAGCGGACAACCAGAACCATCCACAACAGTCCCTGCAGGTGTACCCGGACATTTATCCAGCTTATCTGCAACACCATCACCATCACTGTCCTTAAGCAAGTCGCTCATTTCTGTTCTCAACTTAGCATTTTCAGCCTTTTGAGCGTCAAGATCACTTTTCAGCGCATTCGCGGTCCGTTTGGCCTCCACTGCCTCATCATAAGTTAATGCTACCGGATTATGCCATGCCATCTGTTTTCCTTTTCCCAGTGAAAATTCTAAACCTGCATAAGCATAATTGTATTTATCATTGCTTCCGCGGTAGTACCCGTCAAGATTGTCTCCATCAACATAATTTATGGTCCAGCCCAAGTCCAGATTCACTTTTTCAGCCACCTTAAATTTAGCACCTACACCCACCGGAATAATCAATTCGCTAATTGTTTTTCCACCAGCATAATCTGCCAGGCCACCAGTTCCCGTAGCAGTTTTAACTTTGTAACCTGCTAAACCGGCACCTGCTGAAGCATACAACTGTACCGCGCTGTTTTTGTTAAACATATCTATGTTGAACAGGTTTACAACAGCATTTAAACTTCCAGAATAGCTTAAGTCTGTCTCAAAAGCACTAACGGGACTCGTGTTGGCAGCTCCGCCGTCAAAAGGCTCTGTATTGTCTCCTTTTAATTTACCTCTTACCCCATCCAGTCTTAAAGAGAAATAAGGAGTAAATTGTTTCTTAATGTATAAGCCATATCCAAGACTACTTTTCCAGTTGGAAAAGTCATTTTTTCCTCCAAGTGGAGAAAGCGGAGAAAGCGCCCCGGCATTAACACCTATTGACCATGTAGAAAGCGGATTGATTTCAGCACTGGTATTTTCCTGAGCCCGAACAGCACTACCTATCAGCAATGCAACAACAGCAATCGGCAAACATTTGAATAATTCTTGTTTCATAATATAATGTTAAATAATTATTAGAACATTTAATTTTGAAACAAACAATTCAATACTCAGGCCAATCCTTTAAAATAACTTTAAACCCTAATTCAAGAGAGAAAACTGTGTACAATTCTAGACAACTACCAGCCAAGCGCCTTATCATCCCCTCTTGGGTCGGCCCCTCCCTGATAATAATCCCATTTTGTTTTCAATATCGCATCAACCCTTCCAATCTGCCCGCGCGGCAAAATTTTATACCCTTTGGACTGCAGTTTGATCAATGCAATACTATCTATAGCACCATCTTCTATGTAAACCTCATCCGGCAGCCATTGATGGTGAAATTTCTTTGCGGCAACAGCTGCCTGCATACTCTTCTCAAATTCGATCACATTCAATATCGTTTGAAAAACTGAGGTTATAATGGTAGAGCCCCCGGGAGTACCAACAACCATAAATAACTCACCGTCCTTTTCAATAATTGTTGGCGTCATAGAACTCAGCATTCGTTTGCCTGGGGCAATCGCATTGGCCTCACCACCAACAAGCCCGTACATATTAGGCGAACCGGGTTTTACAGAAAAGTCATCCATTTCATTATTCAGTAAAAAACCTGCCCCTTTTACCACCACACAAGAGCCGTAAGAACCATTTAACGTCGTGGTCAGGGAAACTGCATTACCATCACGATCCACAATAGAAAAGTGCGTGGTTTCTTCATGTTCAGGAGGCAATATCCCTTCCTTAACAGCAATACTTGGTGTCGCGGCAGTCCAGTCAAAGCTGCTCATCCTGCCTTTAATGTATGTCGGATCGGTCAGTTGACGCTGGGGGACTTTAAAATAATCGGGATCTCCCAGATAAGCAGCCCTGTCAGCATAAGCACGACGCTCAGCTTCCACAATAAGCTGAACGGTTGAATCTGAATTAAAGCCCCATCTTTTCAAGGGATACCCCTCCACAGATTTGAGCAATTGCAATAACGCAATACCTCCACTCGAAGGAGGAGGCATGGTAATCAAGCCATACCCTTTATAGCTGCCGGTTACCGGTTTGCGCCATATGGCTTTGTAGTTTTTAAGATCTTCGAGGGAAATAATTCCATTTCCATGCTTCGTCTCTTTCACGAGGCTATCGGCCACCCATCCTTCATAAAATCCGGCATTGCCCTTATTCCTAATCTCCAGCAAAGTCCTGCTCAATTCCTCCTGGATCAATAAGTCGCCTTCCTTCCATTCGTCTGTCTTTAGCAAAGCTGTACCATCAGGATTGAACTGGCTAAAAAGCGTTTTCATTCCATTGAATTCCGCGGCTTGCCTGGTGGTAACAGGAAAACCATTTTTAGCAAGCTGATAAGCGGGTGCCACCAAATCTGCCCAGTCCAGTTTACCATATTTCTCATGAGCTGCAACCATGCCTGCCACAGAGCCCGGCACTCCTGCTGCCAGATGTCCATAAAGACTTTTATCTGTAATCGGGTTTCCTGCTGAGTCAAGATACATATTTCTCGAAGCATTCATTGGAGCACGCTCTCTGAAATCAAGGGTGTTGCTTTCCCCCGATGCCGAACGGTAAACCAGGAAGCCACCTCCGCCAAGATTTCCAGCATTCGGATACACCACTGCCAGCGCAAATTGTACGGCTACAGCGGCATCAATAGCATTTCCACCCTTCTTTAAAATATCTACACCTACCTGCGAGGCAATTGGATTGGCAGACACCACCATTCCATTCCGGTATTCGTTACTGTTATTTTTTCCCAGTTGCCCGTTTACACAGGCAGACAAAGAAAAGGTCCACAAAAAAATCAGTCCTAATGCATTATCCTTTATAGTTTTCCGCATCTGTGTAGATCTTCTCTATGATGTCTTTATTTTTTTCCAGAATGACTTTTCTTTTCAGACTTAACTTCGGAGTGAGCTCCCCGCCATCAATGCTCCATTGTTTAGGTAGCAATGCAATACGCTTTACCTGTTCCCACTTACCAAAATCCTTACAGGTATATTCTACAATCTGATTAAATTTCTCGATCACCTGAGGGTTTTTCACCATTTCTTCATCGCTCGTATAAGCAATTCCTTTTTTAGCCGCCCAGGTTTTCAAAGCTGCGAAATTTGGAACAATAAGCGCAGCCGGAAACTTACGGTTTTCTCCCAACACCATTACCTGCTCTACCAATGGGGTTTCTTTAAATTTATTTTCGATGGTTTGCGGAGCTACATATTTACCTCCGGCAGTTTTGAAGATTTCTTTTTTACGGTCAGTGATCTTAAGGAATCTTCCGTTTACAATCTCACCGATATCACCGGTATGGAACCATCCGTCACTATCAATAGTTTCTGCAGTCAGGTCGTCCCTCATGTAATAACCTTTCATGATCGCATGTCCTCTTGCCAATACCTCTCCGTCTTCTGCAATTTTGACTTCCATACCTTCTATTACAGGGCCAACGGTACCGAACATCGCGTTATTAAAATGATTTACAGTAATTACCGGCGATGTTTCCGTCAGTCCATAACCCTCAAATACAGGCATCCCTGCCGCCCAGAAAATCCTGGCCAGTCTCGGGTTCAAAGCGGCTCCCCCAGAAACAATCACGACAATGTTCCCTCCAAGGGCCTCCTGCCATTTCTTAAACACAAGCTTGCGGGCGATGCCCAGTTTCAGGTTATAAAACCAACTATTGTCTATTTCATATTTTTCGGCTAGCGCGACAGACCAGAAGAAAATCCCTCTTTTAACACCTGTTAAGGCCTTTCCTTTTTCCATGATTTTCTCGTACACTTTCTCCAATAGGCGGGGAACGGTAGAGAATACACTTGGTTTTACATGCTGTATATCCGCTACGATGGTATCCATACTTTCTGCATAGTACACACCAACACCGGAATACATATATAGATATACCACCATCCGCTCAAAAATATGCGACAACGGCAAAAAGCTTAGTCCGGTATTGATCCCCTCCGGCAACAGTACTGCGGAGTTTTCAAAATTCTTCACCAGGTTATCATGTGTCAGCATCACGCCTTTGGGCGTTCCTGTAGTACCTGAAGTATAAATGAGTGTAAGTATATCTTCGGATTTTACCCCATTTCTGTATTCATCCAGATTCACATCTGTTTTAGCCTCTCCTTCCTTTAAAAGCGAGCTCCAATGTTCTGCACCTTCAATATCATTAAACGTATAGATTTTTACGGGAGAAGCCAATTGCGTATTCACCGCCTGCAGCTTTTTATAAATCACCTCATCCGCAGCAAACACAACAGTTACCGATGCATTCTCGATGATAAATTTAATGTCATGTTCAGCCAGTGTAGGATAAAGCGGAATCTGATAAGCACCAATCTGCATGATCGCAAAATCAGTGATGTTCCATTCAGGTCTGTTGTGCGAAATTATCGCCACGCGCGATTCCTTACCAATTCCTATACTGATCAGGCCCCTGCTCAGTGTATCCACCGTACTGCAAAATTTTTGAGTACTGTATTTTATCCACTCGCCATTTACCTTACCACTTATAAATTCTTCCTTTGGAAATTTCTCTAAATTGTATTGAAGTAAATCAAATACTCTGGTTATCGTCGCAGCCATAGTTTCAGCTTATATAATTAGGAATTTGGTTAAAAGGGCTATAAGAAAAACATCAACGACGGTGCGGATATGAATCTTTTGTAATCGCCTTTCCCAAACTTAATTAAAAATAACTAAATTATTATCACTGAAAAACCATCTTCATTTACATCAAATTTAAAACCTGGTATAAACTGCCAACTGAACGATGTTGTTATTCGTATTGCCAACTGCACCCTTTACTGCCTGATTCATATACCCCGCCTCTACATCCATTTTTTTGCTAAATCTATACCCCGCAGCCAGGTACGCACGGTTCTGATCAAAGACGTGCCCGTTAAGCCCACTCTTACCCTGAATATTAAAGAACAATTCATTTTGCAATGCTGCAAACGGCCCCTTATCAAACGCATCTTCTTTTTTCTGCAATGGAATCAAAGCCCGCAAAAAATATCTTGCCCGCTGGGCAAAAAGGTCGTCATTGTTCGCCCGTTCTATAAAACGCTGCTCCAGCCTGAACCTATGACTGATGTTCACACTACTGATTTTGTGCTTATGAATGTATTGCTGCCAGATCCTGTTTTCAGTCAGGGTATTTTTCACACCCATGGCCTGGCTATAAGTTTGTGTAAAAAGATAACCAAGCGTCACATCATTTTGTTTATCTATAAAATAAGTCACACCCGGTCTGATCAGCAGGTTTCTTACATCTTTCCAATTGTCCGAAGACCTGAGCTGGAGGTCTAAATGGGCGCCCCATTTCTCATTAATTTTAGTACTGTTCATAAGAAACAGCCATCCTGTATTTTGATGGGTGGTCTGGGCCAGTGCATTGATGCTCAACATACACGACAGTGCCGCAATAGAAAGTAATCGATTCATAACTTATATTTTTGTGTATCCCCGCTAAAATAAAAAGATTTTACTAGCCTAAAATATTTTTTTTATCCGCCGTATATTGATTAAAATTGTTTAAAACATTTATATCCGTCATTTACAATGGCGTAACAGCCCATATGATGAAGTATACACTCCTGATATCCTTATTGTTAAACTGTGCATTGGTTGTTCAGGCACAGCATAAATCCACTGGGCCGGTTCGCTACAGTGACTTTGGCGCCAAAGGTGATGGAAAGACCGATGATATAGATGCTATAGCTGAAGCCCATGCTTTTGCCAATCTGCATGGTCTTCCGGTCAAAGCAGACTCCGGAGCCACCTACTACATCGGCGGAAAAGAGCGCACGGCGTTCATCCAAACGGACACTGATTTCGGAACCGCAGCCTTCATCATTGATGATACCGATGTAAAAAATCGCGATGCAGCTGTTTTCACAGTAAGTTCTGGACAAAAACCCTTTAAGCCGGAAACTATTTCCTCAATAAAGCGGAACCAACAAAAGATTGTCCTGCCTTTACCCGGCCCATGTTTAATTACAGTCACTAATTCCAATGTAAAACAATACATCCGGTTTGGACTAAACCAAAACAATGGGTCTTCGCAAACAGACATTTTTGTTGCAGACAAAAATGGCAATGTAGATATGAACGCACCCATCATCTGGGATTTTAAACAGATCACAGCCATCATCGCTCTTCCCATCGATGAGCATCTTTTGAAGATAACCGGTGGCCATTTCATCACAATTGCCAATAAAGCCGAATCAAAATACACCTATTATAACCGAAATATCGCGGTCAGGCGATCTCATGTACTTATAGAAGGGCTGCAACACCACATCAAGGGTGAAGGAGATCATGGCGCGCCATACGGAGGCTTTATCAACATCGCCAACTGCGCTTATGTAACGGTAAAAAACGCCATCCTGACCGGACACAAGACTTACAGTACCACCGGTGCAGCGGGCAAACCTGTTTCGATGGGCACCTACGACCTTTCCGTCAACCATGCAGTCAACGTGTCTTTCGTGAATTGCAGCCAAACCAATGACATCGACGACAGCAAGTACTGGGGTATCATGGGATCAAACTTTTGCAAAAACCTGCTTTATGACAGTTGTACACTCTCCAGGTTCGATGCCCACCAGGGCGTTGCCAATGCCACTATCCGCAACTCAACCCTCGGACATATGGGCATAAATGCCATCGGCAGCGGACTCCTGACCATCGAAAATTCCACCATCCGCGGACGGAGTTTTGTCAACCTGCGTCCCGACTATGGCAGTACATGGCAGGGAGAGCTGGTCATCCGGAACTGTATTTTTGTACCTGCTGGCGGCAAGTCTGTCAGTGCTTCTCTGATCAGCGGTTCTTATTCAGGTCAGCATGATTTTGGTTATACCTGCTATATGCCTGAGCGGATCACCATCGAAAATCTTCAGATTGATGATTCCAGACATCCCGATAATTACCAGGGACCTGCTATTTTCGCCAATTTCAATCCGGAAATGAAAGACAATACCTACCAGGAAAAATTCCCTTATATCAAGACCAATGAAGTTATCCTGAGGAACGTCACCACCACCAGCAAGAAAGCGGTGAGGATCAGCGACAATCCATTCATGTTTAAGGATGTAAAGGTTAAAACTAATTAAGAACAAACATATATTCTTGTTATTCCATAAATTCTAAATTTGATACCAGGTAAGATTTACCGAAATTTGCAGGGTCATGTGTCACTCTGCCTTTAATGGATTTCCATTTCAAAACAGGCATTGGATTGCCTGGCCTATACGCCTTTACTTCTTCTAAATAATCTTCATAATAATCCCATACTTCGGCTAACTTATCGGCGATTGCGGGTGTTGCCGGAGTTAGCTTAACTTTTCCCTGGAAATCATATAAGCCATTTTCTTTTTTCAGCATAATCCCCGGAGAACCCCAACCTCTGTAAATTAGTTCAATAACAAAAGAATCATTTCCTGCATATTTTTCTTTACTGAGCACTTTCACCAGCTCAAGCCAGTAAGAGGGGCCGTCTTGAGGAGGAACATCCGGTGCAACCATTCGTGCTTTAACCCGGTAATTGTATCCAGGCTCACGATCAGTAAAGTAATAAACGCCGCCAACGTCAGTTTTCTTTTGAGGGAGCAAAGTCACCACATCATCAGTAGCGGCATACCGGTGACTAACCAGCACTTCTACCTCCTGTCCATCCTTCAAGTTCCAGGGGCCATTTGTTTTTTCCTTCGAGCAGCCGCTAAGTATTAGTCCTGCAATCAATAAATAAGTAATCTTCATGTTTATATAAGGTTAATTTATATCACTAAGACGAGTCCTTCGAAAACAACGCTACATATAGCATTATATTTTCCGTCAAAAGGCAGATCCCAATGGAGATGCCTTATTAAAAAGGCGGAGAAAGAAGCGTTAAATAACTTAAGCTACCAATCCATTTGAAACAGCACTTCATACTTTTGATATAGAATTATGATTTGTTTTTCAAACTATTGCGAGGTCAGAAAAAAAAATAGTTAAAATTGGCTTAGGTGGGCATTTGGAACTTTCTATAAGATTGTAGTTTCCTTCTCCTCTCGGTATGTCTCCTACATGCGTTCGCATCTACTAAAGCTCTTCTCAACCCCTTCATAAGGGTTAGTAAAGGGTTGGATGGGCCACAGCTTTTCAAACGGTTATGTAGAAATTGCATAGCTATTGCATTTCACTTATAATCCTACGAATGCATGTCGAAAGGAGATCAAAGGCAATACGTAAGCACCAATATTTTGCGCAGAGGACTACATTTTAATTTTTACAGCCTTGTTTTTGAAAACAACTTGATGATATTCTCTAATTGGGTAAGGATAAGTATCATGTACAATAGTTGAAAAATCAGAACAACAGACTTACTATCCATGCCGAGCAAAGTTTTACCCAGCATTGGTAATAAATGAGAAACCAATAATCCAAATCCTGTTCCTAATACAAAAAATAATATGGACATTTTCAAATTGTTAGTTAGGGATGTCTTTTTAGATGCCTCTATTGCTATGCAACGCATGAGATTATCATCAAAGTCTGTACTCGGTGCCTCAACCAGGCTTTTTTTTATTAGACTACCAAGTAATTGATTGGATAACGGTGTTTTAGACATATCAGTAGGACTATTTAATCATTTTTAATAAATGGCCGATTGCAATGTGCATGTTTTTTCGCGCACGATGCAGGATAACTTTCACATTGGATTCACTCCAGCCTGTAATCGAAGCAACTTCCCTGATGCTTTCTTCCTCCAGGTAAAAAAGGCGCAGAACCACGCTTTCTCGTGCCGGCAGCAGCTTTAGTGCTTCATTAATCAAATGGGTCTGTTCATCTTGTGCTAAAGTCAATATCTCACTTTCATCAGGTATCTGCTCATCATAATCCTGGCGAAAATCTACAATTTCCTTTTTCATTTTTTTTAAGTGCATAAATGCTTCGTTCACTACAATCCGATAAAACCAGCTACTAAATTTAGACTTAAATTTGAAGCTATTGATTGCCCTGAAAGCACTAATAAATGCATCTTGCACTACTTCCTCAGCAACAAACTCATCTTTAACTATTGAAACAGCCAATGTAATCGACATCGTTTTATATTGTGTTACGAAGTACCTAAACGCTTCAGTATCCCCGGCACAAACTTTCCTTACATAAATGTCATCCATTTGGTAAGGTCTAGTTTTTTTTACGGTTCTCGATATACCCGCCGATGATCAGCGCAGACCCTCCACATAAAGCAAGTATAGCCACTGGTGTAGCATCCGATTTCCCCAATGCGTCGAGGTTAACCAATACAGCAATAATCACCAGACCGATGCCCAGGCCGAAAATAATCAGTCCGAGCATCAAACCAAAAGATTGTGGTCTTTTGTATTTGTTTTCTTCGTCTATAGGGTTTAGTCCTTTTTCGATCATCATCAGTCGCTCCTTATGTTTTGCCCGATGAGAAAAAAACCAAGCTAGAAATAGGCAGGTGCAAAATGAGAACCATACAATGAGCCAAATAATTGTTGTTGCAGCAAAACTTTCCATAATTTTTGTTTTCGTTTATTCATTAGATAAGTTCATTTTGCAGAAGGTTACAAAATCGAAAAATAATCAGAATACATATATTCGGCTTTGAAGAAGATTCCCGAAAACAAGGTGACAAAATACTTCTGCTAACTACTCAATTACAATGTCGAACTTAGTTAAAAGACCTCCAAGGGAATTCGCCGAAAACCTTGTTTTCCTAATCATATTAAGCTGAGGATCAATGCTGAAATTTCTATTCGTAGTAAAATCCATGCCTGAAAGGTTTGTTCCTGAGAAGACTGCATCCGCAAGATCGCATCCTGTCATGAGGGTTTTGGACAGATCAGCGTTACTAAAATTCGCACCGTGAAGCCTGCAATTGCTGAAGCTGCTTTTGTTCATCTTCTTATGATCGAAGCTTGCGTAGTCCATAAGGCAGTTTTCAAATTGCAGTGAGAAACCAAAATCGAGCATTTGATAAAAGTTGATACCAATCAATTTACAATCCTGGAAGGTTAAATCCATTGCTTTGGATTTGGCTACTTGTGCGTTACTGAGATTACAGGTAGTAAAAAGACAGTCTGTAAAAGCAATACCAGAGACCTCGCCAAAGGTGCAAGATCTGAATTCTGTAGACTCGTATGCGGAGTCAAGCCGTTCGAGTGTAAAGTCAACCCGCTCGATAAGATGCTCGTAAGTTTTCGCTCCGGTAGTAGTTTTTCTTTTTATCATTGATTTATATCTATATTTTTCAAGGCATTGTCTTGCCATTTTCTTTCATCCTCCATTGATTTACCAGCGAGTTTGATAGCTTTTAATGCATATTTTGCAGCGATCAGAGAATGGTCTGCCATGTGTGCTGTAGCAACAGCATGTCCTACCGATCGGGCTACAGCAATTTCAACCGGGCTGGTCAATTCATTGGCAACTGCTATAGCACCAAACGAAGCATTTCTTGCATCGCCTACAGAAGCATTATTTTTTGCCCATTCCTTTGCTATTTTAATGGCGTAATCAAGTCTTTCATCAATACCATCCGGAATTAAAGGCAAAACATTTTCTGCGCATTTGCAGGCCCACAAAATCAACTGTATATGTTGTGCTTTCGTTAAAGGTCCACCCCTATGTTCGGCGATAAATCGTTTGTCCCTCATTTTACTTTGTGTAAGATTTATCCGATGGTATGATCATTTAACCCGAAGATATAAGTTTGACCGGGAAACTTAATCACAAAATGCATTGATTGATTATCCCTTTTTTGCCATCCGGTATTGCTCCGGGGAAACATGCATGATCTTTTTAAAGATTTTTGAAAAATGATATGGATCGGTGTACCCTACCTTCAAAGCTACCTCATAAATCTTCAAATGGGTCAAATCCAGAAATTTACAGCCTTCCTGTAATTTCAGATGAATAAAATAATCAATCGGCGAATACCCCGTTTCCTGCTTAAAAATATTTGAAAATTGTGAGGTAGAATAGCCGAATACGGATGCGAGTTCTTTTAAGGAATATTGTTCAGCTACGTGTGCCCTCATAAAGTTGATCGCTTTCTCTGTCACACTGATGGTTCCGCTTACATTTTCCTGCAAACGGAACAGCAGCAAACCAAGCACATGTTGCAGTGTCATGTTGGAATAACTGAGGTGTTGTAAGCTGTAACCATTTTCCAGAGCGCCATAAATGTCATCAAAAAGACGGCTTATTTCATTTACACTTTTGGTATACATCGGCTTATAACATTTCCGGGCAGCAGGCTGGGCGCAAAATTTAGCGGCATTGCTGCCCCCTATACGAATCCAGTAAATACTCCATGGTTCATCACTGTCTGATTCATAGCTATGCGGCTGATCCGGTGGCAAAATGAAGAATTGCCCTGGCAGCACCTGGTAACTGACACCCTTATTCTCATACTTTCCTTTTCCATCCACACAGAGGATCACAATCATCTCAGGGCAGCCCTTTTCTCTAAGGGTATAATGTTCCGCCGCAACAGGATAAAAACCCATATCGGTAATATACAGCGGGTTTAACAGTACGTTATTTGTCACCCTGATTTTCAGTACTTCCTTAGGTATTACAATCAGTTTACGGCCCTTGCCCTGCCAGTAATTCGCCTCAGCATTCTTTGTCTTTTCCATATTCATAACCAATACGCCGCAGTGTAAAGTTAAATCAACAAATCGTAAGATAATACATTTAATTAATATCCATATACATTGTATCCTACAGCGCAGTACCTTAATTTTACTTTAATCCAAAGTTTATTTGCTGACAATTACTTAAATTATCTAATGTCTTACACCATCTCCTCAGAAAATACCCTCGCGCAAAGACTGGAACAATGCTATACCGGCGCAGTATACGATGTCATGAGGAACCTCGGCTATCCTGATCAGCTGCTGCCCAATCATATCCGGCCGATGAATTTAGCGCATAAAATAGCCGGCCCTGTATTCACTATAGCGGGTCATATTGATCGTACAATCGATAAGGATACTTCTTTATTGAAATGGTGTGAAATGTTATCTAAAGCACCGTCCGGGCATGTCCTGATCTGTCAGCCCAATGATGATACCGTCGCCCATATGGGCGAACTCTCTGCAGAGACGCTTTCATTTAAAGGAGTAAAAGGGTATATTGTAGATGGTGGCTGCAGAGACAGTGCATTTGTCGACCGTATCGGTTTCCCGGTATATTGCAGTTATTTTACGCCAAGGGACGTAGTGGCTACCTGGTGTGCAACGGAACTTGGAGGAGATATCCGCATCGGAGAGGTCGGTATCAGGACGGGAGATTACGTTCTGGCAGACAGGGACGGGATCATCATCATTCCAAAAGACATCATCATAGAGGTCATCGAGAAAACCGAGGAAGTACTGAGAACAGAGAACCTGGTTCGGAAAGCCATATTATCCGGGGTAGATCCTGTTGATGCTTATTTACAGTTCAGAAAATTTTAAACCATGCAAAAGCCAATTAAACTTCACCCCCTTGACAATGTATTGATCCTAACGGATGAGCAGTTGGGAGGGCTTGCAGGAATCGGACATAAGATCGCAGACTGCCTGATCAGGGAGGGAGAAAAGATCATTAAATATGGCGTACCTATAGGATCTGCCACTACAACTATTGAGATTGGAGAACATGTTCATCTGCACAATATGAAAAGTGATTACATACCCACTTATACAATTGAAACACCAGACAAAGAGAATAACAACTAAAAATAAGACCAAATGCAGTGGCAGGGATATTTAAGAAAAGACGGCCGTAAAGGCATCCGTAACTATTTGCTAGTGGTGTACCTGGTTGAATGTGCACACCATGTTGCCAGGGAAATTTCCAGGCATTTCAGCGGAGAGCCAGTTCAATTGATCGGTTTTGCGGGATGCTATCCGAACGCATATGCAGACCGTATCATGAATGCTTTGTGTACTCATCCCAATGCCGGAGCGGTACTATTGGTTTCATTAGGTTGTGAAAGTTTTAACCGGAAGCAGCTCGAAGAAAACATCAGGGCATCCGGAAGACCAGCTGATACGATTGTAATACAGGAGGCCGGCGGTACACGAACTGCCATAGATCAAGGTGTTAAATGGGTTAAACAGGCTGTTAATATTATAAAGCTAGTCCCGACTGCTCCAATGTCGATTGAAGAACTCATTGTCGGAACTGTCTGTGGCGGAAGCGACGGTACCAGTGGTATCACGGCAAACCCTGCAGTTGGCCGGGCATTTAACCGGCTGGTTGCCGCAAATGGCACCGCCATTTTCGAAGAAACAGGCGAGATGATCGGACTGGAAGACATCATGAGCCGTCGTGCAATTACTCCGGAACTAGCCATTGAACTCAAAAAGTCTGTAGAAAAGGCGGCCAGATACTATACCTTAATGGGGCATGGAAGTTTTGCCCCCGGAAATGCTGACGGGGGCTTAACGACAATTGAAGAGAAATCAATGGGCGCCTATTGTAAAAGCGGAGACTCAGCAATCAGCGGCCTGATTAAACCCGGAGACCGACCAACCAAACCCGGATTATACCTGATGGATGTAGTACCTGACGGGGATCCGAAGTTCGGTTTCCCGAACATCAATGATTCTGTTGAAATCGTGGAAATGATAGCCAGTGGTTGCCACATGATCCTTTTTACGACCGGAAGAGGTTCCGTTGTCGGTTCAGCAATTTCCCCGGTAATTAAAATATGTGCTAATCCCGCAACCTACCGGAAAATGCAGGAAGATATGGACATCAATGCCGGAGCTATTCTGTCTGGAACTGCAACCATTGACAGCGTTGGGGATGAGATCTTCACCCGCATACTCGAAGTTGCCGGCGGGAACGTTACCTGCTCGGAGCAACTCGGTCATCAGGAATTTATTTTAACCTATAAAACATTTACCCCACTTGGTCCGGCCTGCCTGCCGGCATAAGCGATCACTAAATAGTAAACATGGATATAGTACAAAAAAACAGATCAGTTTCAGGCACTACTCTTGTGGTCAGCTTATTTTTTCTTTGGGCGATTACAGCGAACCTCCTTCCAATATTGATCCCGCACCTTAAAAAAGCCTGCCGGCTGAATACACTGGAATCTTCCCTAATAGATTCCGCCTATTGGATTGCCTACTTTGTAATAGCCATTCCTGCTGGTATGCTGATGAAAAAATTTGGCTATAAAAGAACCATCATTACCGGTCTCTTCTTAGCTGCATCTGGTGCATTCTTATTTTATCCTGCGGCAGAATCGCGTTCCTTTCTGTTTTTTCTTTTTGCACTTTTTGTACTCGCCGCTGGAATGACATTCCTCGAAACCTCTGCCAATCCGTTTATCGCCATACTTGGTGATCCGGCGACCTCAGCACAACGCCTCAACTTCGCACAGGCGTTTAATGGTTTAGGTGCTTTTATCGCCTCCATGTTTCTGGGTAAACTGATCATTGGTAAAGAGGTAAAAACGCCAAAAGAGCTAGACCTCCTCTCTCCCGAAGCACTGGATCGCTATTATGCGCTGCTTTTTCACAAAGTTAAATTTCCATATATCCTCATCGGTGTTGTATTGGTAATCGTGGCGCTGGTATTTATGGCCACCAGGTTTCCCAAACACCGGGCTGATGAACAGCCTGAGCACACCGAAAAAAAAGGACTTATCCTTCAAAAACCGCAGCTCAGGTGGGGAATCATCACGCAGTTTTTTTATGTAGGTGCCCAGGTCTGCGTTTCAAGTTTCTTTATTCTTTATGCCACTTCGGTCGTGGGGATGACTGAATATGAAGCGACCAACTACCTCGGCTTACTGCTGCTCGGATTTATGCTGGGCCGCTACATAGGTAGTTTTGCGATGAAATACATCGATGCCGCCAAGCTGCTTTACCTCTATGCAGTCATCAACATCGCTTTGATGCTGATGATCGTTTTTATCGGAGGAAAACCGGCAGTATGGGCATTCATTGGTGTAGAATTCTTTATGTCTATCATGTATCCAACCATTTTTTCTCTATCCATAAAAAACCTTGGAGATCAAACACCGATTGCTTCTTCTTATATGGTCATGGCCATCATTGGCGGTGCTGTATTCCCTCCTTTATTGGGCTATCTATCGGACGCGACAGGCAGCATACAGCTGGCTTATGTCGTTCCATTAATATGTTTTATACCAATTGTATTTTTCGGTTGGCAGCAAATGCGAACGACACAAAAAGATCTGAGAAAACCAATGCGAGCCGTTTTATTAGCCGTAGTGGTATTGTGCTGTAGTTTCCCCGGAAAGGCACAGCATTATGAAGCGAACTGGGATAGTCTCGACAAGCGCCCGGTACCCGAGTGGTTCAAAGATGCAAAATTTGGCATCTTCATCACATGGGGTGTTTATTCGGTACCTGCTTATGCCCCAAAAGGACAATATGCGGAATGGTATCAAAACTGGCTGCAAAGCAATGCATTTAATGGTGCCGTGGCAAAATACCATAAACAGGTTTTTGGGGACAAAACTTATTATGATCTGGCAAAGGATTTTAAGGCAGAACTGTACAACCCTGACGACTGGGCACAGCTCATCGAAAAATCAGGGGCCCAATATGTTGTGCCAGTCGCCAAACATCACGATGGTTTTTGCTGGTGGCAAAATAAATATGCCAATGAAACATGGGGATTCCCCTGGAATGCCGTAGATATTGGCCCAAAAAGAGATCTGCTGGCCGACTTGTTTACTGCAATAAGGAAAACCTCAGTTAAAGCAGGTGTTTATTTTTCCTGGTACGAATGGTATAATCCATTGTATAAGTCAAATCCAGAGCAATATGCTTTGCAACATGCCATACCGCAGGCAAAGGAATTGATAGAAAAATACAAGCCTGCCGTTTTCTGGACAGACGGAGATTGGGACGACAGTGATACTACCTGGCATTCAACCGAGTTTTTAAGCTGGGTTTACAACGAAAGTCCGGTAAAAAATGAGATTGTTACTTACGACCGTTATGGTAAGGGTACGCGTTTCAAGCATGGCAGTGTTTACACACCCGAGTATCAACCTGATATGGAATTTGGCGACCATTACTTTGAAGAGAGTCGTGGAATCGGCTTCTCTTATAGCTATAATAAGATGGAAGATGCATGGGATTACAACTCCCCCAAAATACTCGTGTTACTTTTAAGTGACCTGGTTAGCAGGGGTGGCAACCTGCTCCTGGACATCGGCCCGGATGCTTCTGGGAAAATCCCTCCTATCATGCAGGAGCGCCTGCTTCAAATGGGCGACTGGCTTGGGAAAAATGGGAAAGCAATTTACAACACCAGAAAATGGATAAGAGCATGCCAGTGGAGTGAAGGAAAAAGAGATTATAAGCCTAAACGAGTACCTGGTGATTTTAAAGCAAACGGCGATTTTATGCTGAAGCTAACCGTGGATCCTGAACCCGGATATGCGGTGAAAGAATGTTTTTTCACAAGCAACCCGCTAAGTGGAGAAGTATTTGCCATATTACCAAAATGGCCGGATAAAAACAGATTTGTAATTAAGGAAATGAAAGTTAAACCTGGCACTAGCATCAGACTTGTAGAGACAGGCGAATTGCTGCGTTGGAAACAGGAAAAAGGGAACCTCACAGTAACATTTCCTGCCTTTGATCCAAACCGGCATAAAAGCGATTACGCCTATGCCATCAGCATATCCAATCCCTACAACAAAAAAAAATAATCAATTTCAGGCAACCTTTTAACGATGAACTTTAAACCGATAAGAATTTTAGGCAGTTTTATTATCCTGATCATTTCAGCAACTGTACTTTATGGACAGGCAACCACTCCTGCCCCATACGGACCCTTGCCAACTAAAGCACAGTTGAAATGGCACCAGACTGAAATGTATGCAATGGTATGTTTTGGTTTGAATACTTACACCGATAAAGAATGGGGTTATGGTGATGTAGATCCTAGCCTTTTCAACCCCACTGCTTTTGATGCAGAGCAGATCACAGGCACACTCAAAGAGGCAGGATTTAAGGCTGTATTACTGGTAGCAAAACACCACGATGGCTTTTGTTTGTGGCCCACTAAATCAACAAATTACTCAGTGGCAGCCAGTCCCTGGATGGGAGGTAAAGGTGATATGGTAAAATCCTTCGAAACTGCTACCCGCAAATCGGGATTACGGTTTGGAGTTTACAATTCTCCATGGGACCGAAATAATGCTACTTACGGAACACCGGCATATCTATCCGTTTATCGTCAGCAACTGAAGGAACTGAGCACAAATTACGGACCTTTATTCATCTCCTGGTACGATGGCGCCAATGGCGGGGATGGTTATTACGGCGGAGCTAAAGACACACGTGAAATCGACCGGGCAACCTACTATGACTGGGATAAAACCTGGCAAATTACCCGTACGCTACAGCCTGAAGCAGTAATATTCAGTGACATTGGCCCTGACGTTCGCTGGGTTGGCAATGAACGTGGTTTTGCAGCGGAAACCAGCTGGGCTACTTTTACTCCTAAAGGCGAGAAAGACATCAACAAACCTGCACTTGGAGACAGCAGATACGCTGAAGCTCCGGGGGGAAACAGAGATGGAAAGTTTTGGATACCTGCTGAATGTGACGTTCCTCTTAGACAAGGCTGGTATTACCATGCTTCACAAGACAATACTGTAAAATCACCGTACGAACTGTTTGACATCTATTTCAAGAGTGTTGGCAGAGGTGCTGCACTTGATCTCGGAATTGCGCCTGACAAGCGGGGCATACTTCATGAAAATGATGTCGCGGCACTAAAAGGCTTTGGAAAACTGCTAAAGCAGACCTTTTCACAAAATCTCCTTGAAAAAGCTCAAATAAAAGCATCCAATATACGAAGTGGAAATCTTGTAAAATACGGCCCAAAAAATATGCTGGATGACAACATCAATACCTATTGGGCCAGCGATGATAAAATTACTACTCCTGAATTTACTGTAAAATTGGCCAAAAAAGAAAGATTCAATATCATTAGGCTAAGGGAATATATTGCCCTTGGACAGCGGATTGAAGCTTTTGCTGTTGATATCTGGAAGAATAACACCTGGCAGGAAATCACCCAAGGCACTTCAATTGGCGCTCAACGTCTTATCAGACTTCCATATTTTATCACCACAGATCAAATCAGGGTAAGGGTTTTAAAAAGTCCCGTATGCCCACTGATCAGTGAATTTTCCGTTTTCGCAGAGCCTGAGGCAACGTTGTCGCCAATAGTCAAAACAAACACAGATATATTATCATTGAATAAACAGGATTGGAAGATATTATCTGTCCCTGGAACAAAAGATAAAGCACCCGCCTTGTTGGACAATAAATCTACCATTTGGGAAGGGCCATTTAACAGCAAAAAGACATCAGATAATGCCATAGTCATTGATATGGGCAAGCTGCAGGAAATTTCCGGCATTATATTCACACCCTCACCGGAGCCTCTGGCCAAAGGAATCATGGATAAATATCAAATCTTTTTAAGCACTGATGGAGTTAAGTGGGGGAAAGAAACAAGTGGTGAGCTTGGAAACATCAGGGCAAACCCTTTAAAACAACTGATTGCGTTACCAGAGAAAACTACAGCACGTTATATAAAATTTGTACCCATACATCTGGCAGAACAGCATAATTTCATTCGAATTATGGAAATCGGAGCATATTAATTGATACCCCCGGGACTGGTGAGCAGTTATATCCACATTTAGCAATCAAAAAAACGTCAGTAATAGTCAAAATCGCATATATTTTTACGCATGAAAAATGGGTTATTTGAAGTCTCAACACACACAAACCCATACACAAATGAAAAAAGAACTAATGATCCCGGTAATTGCATGCTTTGTAATACTGCCGGGACTCAGCTTTGGACAAACTGCTAAAAAGAAAAATGTAATAGCGGCAAAAACGGCTTCTTCAGCAAAAATAATCGCAGCTACAACTGCAGAAATTTCAGAAGGAAAAGCCCTGGTAATGCAGTCAGACTGCATGGCCTGCCATAAAATAGATACAAAGCTGGTGGGCCCAGCATACAACAATGTAGCAAAAAAATATCCGGCTACAGCAGCTAATTACGAAGAGCTGGCTGACAAGATCATTAAAGGCGGATCTGGGGTATGGGGACCGATACCAATGGCGCCGCATGCCTCTCTGTCTGCAGATGATGCAAAAAAAATGGTGAGATACATTCTTTCACTTCATTAAAATTAAACTAAAATGAAAAGAAATAGAATATGGTTATCTGCTATTATCGGATTGTCCTTACTTACCTATACCTGCAGGATTTCTAACAATGTAGTAAAACGGGATGCGGAAGGTAACATCATTATAAATAAAACACCTTCGCCTGCTTATCTTTCCCCGGAAGAAAGTCTTAAAACCATCCACGTGCCCAAGAGCTACCGCCTGGAACTGGTGGCGGCCGAACCTATGATCCATGAACCTGTAGCTATGGCATGGGATGGCAATGGGATATTGTATGTTGCCGAAATGAATACTTATATGCAGGATATTGACGGGGAAGGACAAATGAGACCAATTTGCACCGTAAAGCGGCTGGAAGACACCAATGGCGACGGAAAGATGGATAAATCGGTTGTATTTATAGACAAGCTCGTATTGCCCAGAATGCTCCTTACACTGGATGACCGCCTGGTAGTGAATGAAACCAATTCCAATCACCTCTACAGTTACCGAGACACCAATGGCGACGGTATAGCGGATGAAAAGAAATTGGTGTTTAGAAACGATGAGATCAATACCAGCAACCTTGAACACCAGAAAAGCGGGCTGATCTGGAACCTCGATAACAAGCTGTATGTAACCTACGATAACAAACGCTATTATTATGAAGATGGAATGATCAAATCAGAAGACCTTCCTGAAGGCCCGGGTGGACAATGGGGTTTAACCAGTGACAATTATGGTCGTTTATTTTATTCATCAGCCGGGGGTGAAATACCTGCTATTACTTTTCAGCAGAATCCTAAATATGGCAGGCTTGATTTACAAGATCAGTTTAATGAGGATTTTCAATCCGTATGGCCGATCATCGCCACTCCAGATGTACAGGGAGGAAACGGCCGGCTTAGAGCAGATAGTACCTTAAATCATTTTACGGCATCTGCGGGCCAATCTATATTCAGAGGAAATTCATTGCCAGCAGACGTACTCGGTGATTTATTCATTTGTGAGCCAGTAGGAAGGTTAATCAGAAGAGCTAAGGTGACCAATACAGAAGGAAAAATCACTTTAAAAAATGTCTTTGAAAAAGAAGAATTTATCGCATCTACTGATATGAACTTCAGACCAGTGAATACAGCAACGGGTCCGGATGGTTGTTTGTATATCCTGGATATGTACAGGGGTATCATTCAGGAAGGAAACTGGACAAGGAAAGGTTCCTTCCTGCGTAATAAAATATTAGAAAGACAGTTGGATAAGAACATCCAGCGAGGTAGAATTTACAGATTGGTTCATGATGGAATAAAACCAGACAAAAAAGCACCAAAAATGCTGAATATGCCTTCCAACCAATTGGTGCAATATTTAAGTCATGCCAATGGCTGGTGGCGCGAAAATGCACAAAAGCTGATCGTTGTTCGTGGCGACAAGTCCGTTGTCCCTGAACTTAAAGCAATCGTACTCAATACCAGCTCATCTCAGCTCGGTCGCATTCACGCCCTATGGACATTAAATGGTTTAAAGGCACTTGACAATGAAACTATCCTTAGTGTACTAAAAGATAAAGACGCGGAACTGAGAAAAACCAGTATTTGGGCAAGTGAAGACAGAATTTTAAAAGGGGATGAACAGCTGATCAGCGCATTCAAACCCTTGATCAACGATCCCAGCGCTGATGTACGTTTCCAACTCGCCTTAACTCTTCGCTTTAGTAATTCAGAAAAAGCTAAAGCCATGATTAAAGAAATAATGGACGGAAATAGAAACAACGAGGTCATTACTGCATCATTAAAGAAGTACCAAAGCATCCTAGATGCCAGAGAATTATCCAGATTGAATGCGCTAAGGCTCAAAGAAGCGGATCAAAAACTGATTAACCGGGGAGCTCTTATCTTTAATCAACTGTGTGCAACCTGTCATGGTGCAGATGGAAAAGGTGTGGCCGTTGGCGGAAAAAGCATGGTTGCTCCTCCCCTCGCCAATTCGGCTAGCATTGCCGGTGATCCGGTAAAACTAATCAAAACGCTGCTTCATGGTTTGTCGGGGCCTGTTAATGGAAAAACCTATCCTGATATTATGCCGGCCCTAGGTGTAAATGACGATGAATATATCGCATCGGTATTGAGTTATATCCGGAATGACATTGGCAATAAAGCCTCCATGATCAAACCTGCAGATGTTAAAAAAATAAGACAAGAAAATAGTGGGAGAGATAAGCCATGGACAAAAAAGGAACTGGACGCTACTAAATGATTGAATAAACTTTAGTGGATTGATTGTCTATTTCGACAAGGAAAACAAAGCCCCCTTCTCTAACAGAGTTGGGGGCTTTATCTTAGAGAGCAGCGTATAATTATTCTTTAATCAGGAACCACCCAAATCCTCCTGCCGGTATGCTTACCGTAAGTTGTGCTTCTTGCTGATCATTTAGCGTCAACACATTGCTTTTACCATCCTGATCTGTTATCGTCGCCTTACCTTTTAATCCAGCATAGTAAAGTGGAACTTTCACAGCTTTAGTGATTGCTTTTTCCGTTGGATTAAAGACCACAAACATCCCCTTTTCTTCTATTTGAGCATTTACGTGTAACATGGCATCCAGATCCCTACCGGTAGGACGGGAAACGTGAATGATATCAGAAGTTAATATTTCGCGGTGTTTTTTAAACCAGTTTACCCATTTGGCTACCATCGCTTTTGTTTCAGGTGTATCATAAAGCCTATTTCCCCTTACTGTGAACTGGCAGCCGCTTGCCAGGTGCTGAAACAAGCCAACCTCGTACCTGTCCAGATTATCTGCTAATGGCTCTAAGCCTACCCTGGCATCGTTCGTATAAAAGCCTACCAACTGTAAAGTCATCCATCCCATTGTAGGTGTTTTATGCCAGGTACCATCGTAGATGTACTGGCGGCCCAGCAGCAATTGTTGCTGAGGCGTTAAATTCGCACTGGCCTCGCGGTATCCCATACCGGTAGCAGATTGCCCGTTCAGAAAATACCAATCTGGAATTGGCACATACATGTTACGGCGTTGGAGTTCATGAAGTACCCTTACCTGTTGTTTCCATTGTTCCCATTGTGAATCGTACAGGTCGGTATGATGTTTATGCGTAGTAGATGCACATACGTCCCCATGATAAGGTCCATCCATGTTATAGGTCATCAAGCCAGTTTGATCATAAAACTTCCACATGTCAGTGAAATATTTGTCCTGCCAGTCGCTGGCAATACAAACGCTTTGCCCAAACAAGCTGCCCGGCTTTTTAGTTATTGGATCAATGCAATCGTACTGTACTCCTCTTCCTCTTGATGCAGTCTGCAATTCATATCCACCCATTACAATCCCCTTATTTTTTGCATAGGAAGCGATATCTTTCCATAAATCGACATAATCAGCGTCTAGCTTATCATGAGAAATACCTGGCCAGGCCATAATATCCAATCTCTCAAAACCCAGCTCGCCCATTTGATCAATATATCCTTTAAGCTTTGTTCTGTCATGGGAGGTAATGCCAGCGGCCAATAAGGACTCGGTAACTTGTGGTGCCAGTTTCCTGTAAAACTTGCGGTGTGCCAGGCTCTGACGCTCCCTGTCATCATTGTCATACAACAGCTCAAAAGTTGTGAAAGAGCTGAATTTTTGCTTTGGCTTCAGTGTTTCAGAAGGCCCCATTGGCACCCTGCTCACCAACAGGTTATGATGTGGAAATCCAAGAAACTTATCTTCGGCCTGATTGTGAGATGCCCAGGTATTGTATTCACCGTCTGTTCGCCATGTTGTTGTACTTCTTCCGACCTGATATGCCGGAGGTGTTCCATTGTAATGCATCAAAGCAGATCCTTCAGTATCGGCATTGGCCAAAGCAAAAGAGTAATCACTTTCAACGTGAATGCGCTTTACCTGGTCTTGATTTACGGCTAAGACTTCACATTCTGCTTCACGAACAATAAAAGATGAATTGGTATTATTCTCGACAGTTATCCATTTAGCAATAACCGGCATACCTTCATACAGCTCGTAATGAACAGTAACCTTTACTGACTTTTGCCACTTGCTCTTGTTTAATGGCGCATTGTAGTACATCATCACGTGCAAGCCCTTAGGTGGCCAGTCGGTATGCACGGCATTGTACTTTTGCTGCCAAGGATAGCGTGCTGTGGGTTGCGTTACTTCAAGGCCTGCAAACCGAAATGCTGAAGGCTCCGCAATCAGGTTCTTATACCAGCTTTCCATCAGGTAGGATTTTTCGGGTTGTCCGCTAAATCCGCCTATATTATACCAGGTACTGTCAATCATCACCCTTGCTTCAGGCTTTACAGCTCTGAGGTACTGTGCATCGGTATATTCGTTCTTAAAGCCTACACAAGCCAGGTTTTCTGCGATAAAGAACTCGCGGCTGAGCAAACCATTGGTTAATAACAATTTTGCTGACAGCTGACCAGGGTCTTTTTGCAAATATAATTGCACAGGTGTTTTAACCTCACTAACCATCCAGTCTTTTGAATTTTCGGCACCGGGAAAAGACTGCACCTTAACAATCGACTTATCTGCATCAAGTGCAGCAAATAATGCGCGTTGCTCATCCGTAGCTTGTTTTCGTTTTTGCGCTACCTGTTTGGCATTAAACAACAAGTGTTTGCCTGCATCAAATTTGACTTTATTTACGGAAGAAAGTCTTACTTCGTATATCAATCCATTAAAATAATTGCCCTTACCCAACGCAGCTATAGAAAAATTGGCAGCCACCATTTTAGCAGCAGCCAAACCATTCAAAGTTTTTAATCCATTAACAAGTGTTGAAATGGTCTTACCATCATTTACCAGTGCAATATGAACCCATTCGCCTGGAATAGCCTTTGCAACAGCTTTAGGACTTTCCTTGCCATCTATCATCAATACCCACTGGTTTTCTTTTTGCCATAAAACATAGCCACTTTTATCATCTCCGTAAGCCCAAACAATCCCTTTGTCTCTCCCCGGATCCTTTGAACCCTGGCGGCTATTGGCCTGAAACCACCCTTCAAGTACGAAAGGCTGACCGGTTTTGCCAAAATTATCAGCGACAGCGTAAATTCCACGATCCTTAAACAGGATCGAACCTTCACCGTTCATTTTTTTATCAGCAGGGGCGTCAGCGAAAAAAACAGGAGTTCCGCCACGTTTCAAATCATGCCCCTGATTACTCAGGTCTTTTAAGACATCCGGAGAAGTGGCATACGATATCTGGCCCGAACGTCCCATATTGTAGTGCGCTGTTACGACCTGCTGGGCCTGAACGGTGTAAAAAATAAGCATCAAAGCAAGCATGCAATAGATGCGTCGGCAAAAAATATTAAAATCTTTAATCATGAATCTGTTCATTTAGACAGGGTAAATTTCAGCATATTAACCTGCTGCAACCACCTTTAAATTGATTGTTTACAATGCTTTTTTTGCATACCTATCCCAGATTCTGCAGGAAATATGTTGTTTTATTTATTAAACCATCATCCTGATCAATACATTAGCACTCATATAGGTCATAACCACAACAATCAGCAACCCAAACATGGCCAGCCATTTTGGATGTTTATAGCTGCCTACAATTTTAGATTGATAGGCAGCTAGTAACATTACGGTGAGTGTGACGGGTAGTATAAACCCGTTTATTGCCCCTGCAACGATGAGCAGACTGACCGGCTTACCTACAAAAACAAAAATAAGTGTAGAAACCAGGATAAAAGCAATGATGACCTTGTTCTCCTGCTCTTCAATCTTTTTATGAAAGGACTTGATAAAGGATACTGATGTATAAGCTGATCCAATGATGGAAGTTATGGCAGCAGCAAACATCACTAAACCAAACAACCTGTAACCAATGTTTCCTGCCGCAAGCTGAAAAACTGATGCGGTGGGATTTCCTTCGTCGATGAGCAGGTTTTGACTGATCACACCAAGTGAGGCCAAAAACAGGAAGATCCGTACAAGTGAAGCCACAGATATACCCATTACCGCACTGCGACTCACCTGCGGTAGGGCGGCAGTGCCTTTTATACCAGCGTCAAGCAGACGGTGGCCACCTGAAAATGTAATGTATCCACCAACTGTACCCCCTACCAGGGTAATGATGGTGACCAGGTCCAGTTTGGTCGGCAGCACCGTTCTAAGTACAGCCTCGCCTACCGGAGGAGCGGAACTGATCGCAACATAGATAATGGCAATGATCATCAGGAAGCCCATCAGCTGGGCAAACCTGTCCATAGCCCGTCCGGCTTCCTTAATCAAAAATATAGCAATGGCCATTCCGGCCGAAATGACCGAACCAGTGATGACATCAATGCCCAGCAAAGCCTGCAATCCCAGGCCAGCTCCGGCCACATTGCCGATGTTAAAGGCCAGTCCGCCGAAAATGATCAGTGCAGAGATCAGGCTGCCCAATCCCGGCATCAGCATATTGGCAATATCCTGTGCCCGCCTTTCTGAAACGGCAATGACCCGCCAGATGTTTAACTGGACACCAATATCGATAATGATGGAGGTCAATATCACAAATCCAAAGCTGGCACCCAGCGACTGTGTGAAAACTGTGGTCTGGGTGAGGAAGCCCGGACCAATGGCCGATGTAGCCATTAAAAAAGCCGCCCCTACCAGCGCCGTTCTGTTACTTGTTTGTTTCATTTGATCCGGATTCCTTCTTCTTTAAATCTATTGTAAATCTTTTCTGCAAACTCCAAAGCGGATGCACCGTCGCCATGTATGCAAATGGTATCTGCCTGTATGGAAACCTCGCCGCCTTGTTGAGTGGTTACTTTGCCCTCTTTTACCATTTTCAGCACCTGTTTCAGTGACTCCTGATGATCGGTGATCAAAGCACCCGGTAATTTGCGCGAGGTCAGTGTTCCATCCTGCTGGTAAGTCCTGTCGGCAAATACTTCATTGAAAACTTTTAGGCCACATTTTTTCCCTGAGCGGACGAGTTCACTTCCCGACAACCCGTATAAAACAAGTTGCTCATCTACACGCTGAACAGCCAGAGCAATCGCATCGGCAAGCTCTGGTTTTACAGCAGCCATGTTGTAAAGCGCGCCATGCGGCTTCACATGGTGCAATATACCGCCTTCAGCCTTGACAATGGCGGCCAGCGCTCCAATCTGGTACACAACCATATCGTATGCTTCTTCAGCTGTGATGTTCATTTCCCTCCTGCCAAAACCCTGTAAATCCGGTAAACCGGGATGTGCGCCAATGGCCACACCATGCTCAAGTGCCAATTTCACCGTCTTTTTCATGGTGGCGGGATCACCTGCATGAAAACCGCAGGCAATGTTGACTGAGGAGATATATGGCATGATGGCCGCGTCGTTTCCAAGGTTCCATGTACCATAACTTTCCCCCATGTCACAATTCAGATCTGTAATGTATTGACTAGCCATATTTTAAAGTTAATGTTTGCCGAAGCTGGCTCAACTGCTGTTCCTGAGTAAGCAGCAGGACCTGCGCCTGTTCTAAGGTAATTAATTCAAATGTGATTTCCCGACCGGGCTGCATTTGTGCTAAAAGTGTAAGATCGGCACTGATGACCTGCGCAATGCGCGGATAGCCGCCGGTGGTCTGATGATCAGCCATCAAAACAATCGGCGCTCCCTGAGCCGGAACCTGTATTGTGCCAAAAGTGACGGCTGAAGAAAGCATTTCTTTGCTTACCTGTTGCTGAAGTGCTTTCCCGTTTAAACGATAACCCATTCTGTCGGCCTCATTGCTAACCGTATAGGATCCGTTTAAAAAATCTGCAGTACTCTCCACGGTAAATTGCCCAAATTCCGGCCCCTCAATTACCCTTATCCGCGGATTAGATAAATCAGGATACAAATTTTTGCCGGCCGACCAGTCGAACTTATGCTGTCCCTGACAACTCGTTTTAAAAGGAATAATATCGTCTTTCTTCAGTGCACGGCCGTTCCATCCTCCAATTCCCGCACGCAGGTAAGTGGATTTGCTGCCCAATACCTCCGACACATCAAAACCCCTGTAAACGGAGAGGTAGGTACGGCAACCGCTCAGCGCTTTTCCAAACGAAAGCTTTGCACCAGCCCTTACATAAACGGGTTTCCACATCGTAAGCGGAACTCCATCAATCTGAGGAGAAAGGTTTCCCCCTGTGATCGCAATCAGCTGGTCGCGCTCAAAAATAAGTTCTGGTCCTGAAAGCGTACACTCCAGCGCAGCTTCAGCCGGAGAATTGCCCAGCAGCAGATTACCTATTTTCAGCGCCAGGATATCCATTGCGCCACTGACTACCATACCACATTTCTGGTGTCCATGGCGGCCCATATCCTGTATGGTACTGAGCAGACCCGGTTTTAAAATTCTAATGCCCATAGTCTGCCTTTAGTTTAAAAAATTCATCTTCGGTTATAGAGCTGAAACGGATCTTTTGCCCTGCCCTTAATAGAGCAGGTTCTTCTTTTCTGAGGTCGAACAGTTCGAGCGGCGTCTGTCCGATGATCTGCCAGCCTCCGGGTGTTTCCAGAGGATACACTCCGGTCTGACTTCCGGCAATACCTACTGATCCCTTCGGAACCTTCGCCCTGGGACTTTCCTTCCTGGGTGTAGCTATGCGTTCGTCCATCCCGCCCAGATAGGGAAAGCCGGGTGCAAAACCGATCATATACACCAGGTATTCAGGCTGGGTGTGCAAGGCGATTACTTCATCAGTGCTCATTTTATGAAACCTGGCAACATCATCTAGATCCGGACCCGAAGCACCTCCATAGTATACCGGAATGGTAACCATTGCGGGAGATCCTGCATTCTCATTTTCTTCGATCTCTTCTAACATTTCCCTTAACATTGACAGTACTTCCGCATAACGAACCACCCATGGTTCGTAGTAAATGGTAATACTGGTAAATGCCGGGACATATTCTACAAAGCCCTCGAAGGTATATTCATCCAGCCAAGCAGCAATATTGAGGATAACGGCATTGATGTCCTTACTGATCTCATCGCCAAACTGCAACACGATTGCTGCATCACCAAGCGGATAATATTGAACAATTTTCTGGTTCGAAATATTTGACATCTGTGCGTAATTGAATAATGCCTGTAAAAGCAATGGTTGTATTTACGCAATTTAGTATTTATTTTATTCCTGTTCCAGGCCTCTCAATCGTTTTGGTGTTATAATCTATGTTAAACATGTAGTTATTATTATCCCAAAAAAAACCGCATGGATGTGCGGTTTTTTATTATACGTGATCATTGGAAAAAGCGTCACAATAAATTGAAGAACCCCAAAGGCGCTTTTTATCTTCCGGAACCTCTGCCTAGTGTAACCACCCGCATTGAACCTGATCCGGTAGAAGGCTATGTACTTAGTAACAGTGTAGAAGTAACCATCCTAAAGAAAAAGGTTGCACGCGGGTGTAGTTTGCGCTACAACACCAGCCTACCATTCTGGTCTGCTATTAGTCTAACAACGGTGTAGACCAGGTGGCGCTGACCTTGCAGATAGGTAACAAAGACCTAGCAGAGACATAGCTGGTACCTTATTGAAGTAAGCTATAGCAGGACCGGATTTCAGGTGTACATAAGAAGGGACATGTTCTTATTGGAAGACAGACTTTAAGGGATAATGATCAGAAAGTGTATCTGTAACTGAATCTTTAATAATCTCCAGGCTTTTACATCTTTTCTTTAGCTTTTCTGAAATCAGCAGATGATCTATCCTGCACTTACTACTAAGCGGAACAGTTGGATATACCATTGACGGATAGCTATTTTGAAAGGTTTTATGAAACAACGAGAAACTATCAAATAACCCAGCGTTCAAAAAACCACGAACAACCTTATAGTCAATTTCATTTGCTTCATTGAGATTTTGAAGCACCTTATTCTTTTTTTCTGCTACAAACATACTATCTCTTGCACCAGATTGGGCGTAAAACAGGCTATCGTGTGGCGAGAATGCATTGAAATCACCTAACACAATTACCTCGCCTTTTAATCTCTTTTTTTCTTGAAGTGTTTTTAAGACCGAATCAGCTTCCTGCATCCGCTTAGCACTGCTAAAAGGAGAAAAATGTACTACAAAAAAGCTTATTCCTTCTATTTCACCATACAGACAACCATGATGCATACCCTTCATTAGCTTATAAACATTGGTAATGGGGTATTTAGAGGAAATCCCGACAGGATAACCGCTTTCTTTGCAAATTACAGCATAAGGATGTCCCCAGGTTTTTGCAAGATCTGAGAATTTGACTTGTGTGAAATTATTCAATTCTTCAAAGGCAATAACATCAGCATTTTGTTTCTTTGCCCACTGTACAAAGGTATCTCTTCGCTGGTTTTGACTCTCAAATCCATTCCACACATTGTATGTAATTACCGTAAGGCCTTTTGGCTTCCTCCCGGTAAAAGATATGCAGATGCAAAATGCCACACAGCATAATATTGACCCCAAAATATATTTCATTTCGCTTATTTTATTGATTTTAAACATATTAATTCTTTTCATTTCTATCTTTTAATTGAAATATAGTACTGATAGCAGCGTGATCTGATGGGAACATTACAGGATGATAGTCGATCACCTTAGACTCAATGGGATAAAGAGACTTTCCTTTGTAGTAAATAAAATCAATTCGGTCTCTGACGCCATAAAGGCCTGTGTTTGTTGCCGCACGTACACCCCAGGTAAGTCCCTGATCCCATAAAGGGTTGGTGTGCAATTCCCGATAGCTATCCGAAAAACCCGCCTTTAGCATCTCCATACTTTCCGGCCATTCAACAACACGGTTGTAATGGATTGCTTTAGTTTCCTCAATCCAATCTAAGTGCGAGCCCATATTAAAATCACCTCCCATAATTACAGGCAAGTTGTCGGTATTTTTAAGATAGGGATCAATTTTCTTTAGAATTTCTTTGATTTCAGCATGTCGTGTTGGAGATTCATCTTGTATTAATTCCTGCGGAGTTTTATTTTTTTCCCGTATGCTGGCATCAACATCAGGCAAGTAATCTAGCCAGGTATTGAAATAGACTAACTTTCGGTTCGGACTCAATTGCAATTTTACGCCCCCAAAGTTTGAAGGACGAAATTCTCTGATTGTTTCTGTAATTGGGTAACGGCTCAAAATAGAAAGATTTGAACTGATCAGGTAAAAATAATATCCCAGAGAATCAGCGATTATTTCTCCCGAGCCATAAGTCTCTACCAGACCCACTACATCAGGATTTGCCGATTTGATGATATCTATAACCCGCTCCAGCCCTACTGTCTGGCCATAACGATGGCCTCCATGCCATATATTCCACGATAGTATTTTTAAATGAGCAGGCTCCGGTGTTTCTTTCTGTTCCGTATTTGGAAAAAACTGCAGATACTGCTTTTTTACCTCTTCTGGTGTTATTGCTTTGTCCCAGACCTTGACTTCATCCAGATAGCCATTAAAGGCATTCCATTGACCAGTGGATCCGTATTCCCATTTTTCATCAGACCCGCCAATCACCGTCGAAAGCTTGGTCTCCAAAGATCCCAATCCCGGCGTGTTGTATATTGCAATGTTCTTTCCATCCAGGTACATCCAGACTTCGTGAGTATCTCTTTTCAAACTGATTACAATCTGGTGCCATTGCCCATCGTTTATACGCTGACGTTCTGCTGTTGGCTTGTATTCATATCTTTGCTTCCCGTCATTCAAAATTAATGCCCAGGCACCATTTTCGCGTGTATAAATCTGCCAGCCGGCAGTCGATAAATCATCAGCAATTTTATTGCCGATGACAGGAGTTCCCATTTTGGCATTCGGCAAGGTTCTTATCCAAACCTGAACTGTAAAAGAGGCTTTTGCATTGAATTCAGGTAAGACACCTTTATTGAGTTTAATGGGTTTTCTTAAAGCCGCATTAGATGATAAGTCAAGCGCTTTTCCGCTTAGACCTTTTGCGTATTGCGACTGCTGAAGATCTACAACATAATAGGCACTATCCCTATTAACAGGCTTTTGTTTGATGTTAAAATCATCGAAATTTAAATAGAATACAGGTTGCTGGGCACCTGCATTTATTTGATAACCGAGGAATGCTAAAAGTGTAATGGCGATTATTTTCATGAGAAATTATGTCTATTCAAGTTCAATTTGTATAATGGTATTGAGGCTGTTTAATTTAGCTTTATCCAGTCGTAACAATAAACGGCCATTGTTATTTTCATACTTGACCGGCACTTTCCCTTCAAAGTACAGGATCCGTTTAACATGTTGGTTTAATACCGGCAATTGAAAATCAGTATTTTTAGGGTCAAACAAATGGACATAAATCTTTTTACCCTTTTGTGTACTGCCTCCCCAGCTTTCAAGTGGAAAAGGACCGCCTTTTGTACCATAAATGCTTTCCGCATTTTTATCCAACCAGGTTTTAACTATTTTCATGGCATCGATAAAATTCCGATCCATGCTCCCATCAGCCAAGGGTCCGGTATTCAACAAGAATATCGCATTATTCGCGGCAACCTTAACCAAATTCCTGATTAGCGTATCGGCAGGCTTATTGGTTTGCTTTGAGTAATATCTCCATTAAATTGCTTTTAGGTGTAATGATGTAAGATGTTGCTGCTGAACCAAGGCATCTACACATCGCGCATGTGAAGCCATTGAACGGAAAACATCAAAAATCTTATATTTTAATGCAGTCTTGAGATAAGCTTCCAATGAAGTCCTGACCTCCAGTTCCGCTCTTCTCAAAAAAAGGTTTACAAAAATATCCTGAACTACTTCTTCTGCAATTTCTATGCGATCTAGTCTTTTATAAGACATATTCAACAACACAGACCAATGCTTCTCATAAATTTCCCTAAAAGCCGCACTATCGCCCATACGTATCAGATCCAGAAGCTCGGCATCCCTACAGCTATTTGATTGGTCTAAGTTCATGAGAATATTATTAAATAATTGTCCCTTACATTTGGCTGAAGTAAATATACAAATAATAAGCAAAAGTTTAGTATTACTAAATTTTTGCTTATTTGTTAAGTTAATAATTCAGACATGATAATGGGCAGGTGATATACCTGCCCATACGAGATTTTTAATTGGATTTAGTTATCAGAACCCGAAAATCTCTTTAAGCTTCTTATCCAGACTTTCTCCCCTGAGGTTCTTTTCTACAATCTTTCCTTCTTTATCCACCATGACCATGAAGGGAATCCCACTAAATAAATAATCGTTCATTAGTTTTTTGGAATCCGGTGCATTAACTTGTGACCAGGACATCTGCTCTTCAGCGAGCGCTTTTTTCCAGGCATCAGGTTTAGCGTCAATGGAAACTCCCAGAATTTCCAGGCCTTTATCGTGGTATTTACCATATAACTGCTTTAGATTGGGAATTTCCTGTCTGCATGGCCCACACCAGGAAGCCCAAAAATCGATCAGTAAATATTTGCCTTTAAAATCATCAGGGCCATACTTTTTACCATTTACATCTGCATAACTAAATTGAGGTGCAATATTTCCGTTCTCTATTTTTTTGGTCTGCGCTATGTTCTCAAGAATAGCTTGCTGCTCTTGTTTAGCTTGTTTAAACCAGGGATATTTTTGGATCAATCCGTTTAAAGTAGACTTCATCAGTTCTGCATCTCTTTTCCAGTTCAAAGACTTAAGTGCATACAATACCGCAGGTCTGTCTTTGTACATCCTCACAATATTACGAATCCGCTCTTCCTGATCGTTGGCGTTCAGGCTCATCAGTTCCCCACTGGCTGTCAGCCATAGCGAATCTTTTGCCTGACTGGCTTTGTATTGCTGTTTTGCTATAGCGATGAGATTTTGGTAATTTCTATAGGTTACAAAATTAACCTGGTTGATGATCTTGTTGTCGTCTGAACCCTCAATAAGAATATAAGGTGGATTCTTGATTTTTACCCGTGCCGTGTCAATTCCTCTGAAATTGATAGTCAAATCATCCTGATCGGCCCAGATGTCTATGCGGTCAAAATAATATACCCTGATCTGATAAAAATCAGGGTTATTCGTGTTGATCTTAAATTTAAAGGTGTTGTCGCTGTTTAGTTTTACACTGTCTATAGGAGTAAATACTTTTTTGAAACCCTCTCCCCGCATTTGTCCGAGATAGATCTGGTATTTACCGCTAACATCCGGAAATTGCACCTTTCCGCTTACGGTGATCTCTTTTTTAGCTTTTGTTTTAGGAGTCTGTGCAAATAAGCCATTGGCCATTAACAATAAGCCTAAACATAGTTTTATACTGTTGTTCATGTTAATCTTTTGTATTTAACTTATAGAAATCCTTTTACTGACATAGGGAAACTATTTCCGGCCTGCTCAGCATCTGCTTTAAGCTTCTGCTGAAAAAAGACTTGCCTGTCAGCAGCATCAAATCCTTCTTTATCTCCTATTTTACTCAATATTCCCTTCTTAAAATTAAGGAGATCTATAGCAACCGGAGGAATAACATCCTGTTTCATTAACAGGTCTACCCAGCTTAGTCCATCTTTCAAATGCCCTTCTGGTGCTGCCTCAGTAAACCTCCTTGTAAAATTCAACAACATAGCAGCTTTCATTGTAGTGCCGGCAATAGGTTTAGCAGCAGTGATCATTTGAGTCATCAGCTGATTAAAGTTATCCCAGTCGCCCTTGTTCCTGCTGCTGATCAGCTGCACTTTGAGCAGATCAGTTTCTGCTTTTACATTGTGAATGGAGCTTAAATTTTTAATCAGCCAGGCTTCCTTTGCCGCGTCAACAGGCTTCTTAGCATAGTAAGCCATACTCAATCCTGAAACTTCCCTGGAAAGCACGCTTAAAATATAATT
This sequence comes from Pedobacter frigoris, assembly GCF_032678645.1. GTDB lineage: Bacteria > Bacteroidota > Bacteroidia > Sphingobacteriales > Sphingobacteriaceae > Pedobacter > Pedobacter frigoris_A. Next base: position 724,028 of record NZ_JAVTSP010000002.1, on the reverse strand, counting down.
GTCGACAGATGCTTCGCTCCTTACCGCATTAAACTCAGACTTATGGTCTAAGATATATTTGAATGACTTTGATTCAATATTAAAAAGATATTTGCTCATTAATGCCCATACATCTGCTTTTTTAAGATCTGCTGTTGGTAAAGCATCAAAATAAGCCGTAGCTACCGCTTTGGTTTTCTCTGCATCATTTGAAGTACCTAGTGTCTTGAAATAGGCTGTAACCGTACTCACCGAGCGGTCGCCTGCCTCGAATTTCTGAGCAAGGCCTTTTAAAGAAAGCTGGGGATTTAATGCCGGCTTCGACAGTTCCATAAACTCCTTTGCATTGGGAGCACCCACTATTTTATGTACAATTTCACCTTTTTCATTGATAAAAAGCAGGGTCGGAAAAGCGGAGATATCAGACTCATAACGCTTTTTAAGCTCAAGTCCCTCCCCTTTCTCCATATCATAGTGCACATTGATAAAATTCGCATTAAAAAAGTCTGCTACGCTGTCTACGGTAAAAACATCTTTAGCCAAAACCTTACAAGGCACACACCATGAGGTATAGGCATCAAAAAAGATCAGCTTTTTTGTTTTTGCTGCTTCAGCGAGGTGGTCCGTAAAAGTGCCCTCTTTTTTAAAGTCTATCGATTTATTTTGCGCATTTGCTCCCAGCAACAAGCCTATGCTCATTGCGCATGTCAATATTATTCTTTTCATTTTATGTATTGTTTATCCTTTGATTTTTAGTAGTCGGTATTTTGTGTGAGGACACCACTGGTGATGTCTATTTCTGATTTAGGAATTGGAAAAGCAACCCTGTTAGCCGGTAGGACCGGATTAATGGCAAGTCCAGAACGTTGCCTGTCGAACCTGTCCTGCCCTTCAAAAGCGAGTTCCCACCTTCTCTCCTGCAGGATACGGCTCACCAGCTGTTCCTTACTTGCAAAAGAAGTAAGCGTATATAATGCCGGTTTTTGGGCAGATGTAAAAGCACGCTGGTATATCGCATTCAGTATATCTACCGAGGTTTGGTTTACCCCATCTTTTCTTGCCAGGGCTTCTGCTTTATTTAGCATGACTTCAGCGAGCCGGATCACCATGATGTTATCGTAATAATTTGGGCTGGTGTATTTGCTGGTGGTTAACTTCCCGACTGGAACAGTACTTGGAATGATCATAGTTTTGCCACGCATGTCATTTACAGTATAAGTCTGCACAAAAGCAGGATCTGCGATATAACCAAAACGATGAGGTATTTCATAAGTACTCCAGCTCAACGGATAACCATAAACCACTTCTTTATTGAACGGGATATTAGCCGAGACTGTTTTTACCGTACTGTTATTCGGGAATACTTCAGCGGGTGTTGGCGCCAATACATAACTGGCATCACCCAGAACAAGATTGGCATTGGTAACGACTCCGTCGTAGTTTTTAAGGTATAGGTATACCCTGGAAAGAAAGGCTCTGCCTACAGATTTTACAGCACGGGACCGCAGTTTGACATCTGCAAATGTTGCCTGGGCCTCCGGATAGGAAGTTGGCAAATCAGGGATCGCTTCTTCCAGGTCTTTCACTACCTGATCAAAAACCAGCTTGTTTGCCGTCCGGGGAATGATCTGGCTGGCATCAGAACGGTCAAAAGCATTGAGCCTTAAAGGAACGCCTCGTGCCTGATCATTTGTCAGTGCATCTTCTCCATACAATACAGCCAGGCGCATGTAACCGAATGCTCTTAAAAATTTTGCTTCGGCAATAAACTGCTTTTGCAAAGTGATATCAAATTTTGCATGTTTAGGTAAATTATTGATGATCACATTGGCAATATTAATCACTTTATAGTGTAGTGTCCAGATTTTCAAAGCGACAGTATTGTTTGCATCAATATTTCCCAGGTAATAATTGTTTGCATCAAGATATGCAATACCGGTACTTTGATCAGCCATGGTGAATACACTGCTCTCCGCCTCAAACTGGGCTTCAAAACCTCCTGCCAATAACCGTTCTGTAGTCACTTTGTCTTCCAGCAGCTGTTCTTCTACCAGGATGTTTTCCGGTCTTAAATCCAGCTGTTTATTGCAGGCCGAAAGGGTTGATACAACCAATGCAATTAATCCGTAAAATGGAATGATATATTGTTTCATTTTCTTCTTCATTTTGTTGATAGTTAAAAACCCATTTTTATACCCAAACGAAAAGTGCGCGGACTCGGCAACGTAAATTCATCGCGTCCGACCTGTAAGGCCGACGATCCGAAAGCACTTACTTCAGGATCAATTCCTGAATACTTTGTGATCACGAAGACATTATCTGCCTGTGCATATAGCTTCAGTGACGAAAACCCTATTCTTTTCAACTGCACTGTTGAAAAATTGTAAGCCAGTGAGGTGGTCCTCAATTTAATGAATGAAGCATCTTCCAGAAAGCGGGTGCTGGTTCTGCTTAACGTATAGTCTGTACCCAAAGGGCTGCTTACCCCCCCAATAGTGCTGGAATTGGAAGCGTTTAACAATGCAGGTATATCCGTTTCCTGTCCGGGAGTTTTCCAGTAGTCGAGCAGGTCTGTTGACAAATTATTAGCATCATTACTGGTATATGCATACAGGTATGCCTTAGAACCATTGATCATTTTATTTCCATAGGAATAAGAAAAGAAAGCATTGAATTCAAAGCCTTTGTAATTGAACGTATTGTCTATTCCTCCAAAGAATTTCGGAGCTGCGTCTCCTGAGAATCTACGGTTCTTTTCCGCACCATTGACTGGCAACTGCACATTTTTTTCAGTAATATTCCCGGCCTGATCAGTCCACATCGGGTTTCCGTTAGCCGGATTTACACCATTCCATTGATATAGAAAAAAGGCTGTTGCAGGTTGCCCCTCCATTAGGAATTTACCTGTAGATTTTTCAAGGTTTAACCCCAATACAATCGGATCTGTAAGATCGTTCTTTTCATAGAGCTTTTCTACTCTGTTTACGTTGCGTGTAATGTTAAAGGAACTGCTCCATTTAAAATTCTTGCTGTTGATATTGGTAGAGTTGAGTGTCAACTCTACACCTTTATTGGTCAGTTCGCCGACATTCTGCTGCTGCATTACAAAACCCAGGTATGCGGGTATCGGAAATGACAGAATCGCATTTTTTGTTCTTTCATGGTAATAATCGACAGTCAGATTAAGTGCAGACTGAAAAAAGGATAAGTCTGCCCCTGCATTGTATTTGGTGCGGGTCTCCCATTTCAAATCAGGATTATTAGGATCCTGAGGGATAATGGCATTGTCTCCCGCCCAGGTCACACCACCCGGGACATTATTGTATGTTCCTTTATTTCCATAATAGCCGGTTCCTCCATCAGAACCGGAAAGTCCCAGACTACCCCTTAATTTCAGCTGGTCGATAAAGTTTGCATCCGCCAGGAAATTCTCCTGCTTCAGATCCCATCCCAAAGAGAAGGAAGGAAACCCAACATAACGTCTGTCGGCACTAAATTTGGACGAGCCATCCAGACGGTAAGTAACCCCGGCCATGTACTTCCCTTCAAACACATAATTGAACCTTCCAAAATAAGAAACAAGTGCCCATTGCTGTTGCAGGGCAGAACCGAATACTTTACTGCCCGCTGCATTAAGGCTCAATACTTCATCGTTTGGAAAATTACTGGCATAAACATTTGAAGAGTTTTCAGTTGACTTTTCAAAGCTCTGGCCCAACACTGCATTCAGGTTATGTGCTCCGGTTGTCTTTGAAACCGTTAGCGTATTGTTGATCACCCATTTTCTACGCCAGCTATTGGTCTCAGAGGCTAGTCCTCCTAAAGTTCTCGGCTTGTTGGAAAAACGGCTAAACGCTCTTGCAGTTTCCCAGTCTACCCCTAATTCCGAGCGCAATTTTGCCCAGGGGGTTAGCTTTAATTCCGCAAAAAGATTTCCTACTACATTATTTGTACCTAATGTATTCGTCGTAGTTGCGGCATAGCCTACCGGGTTCATATCCCTCGCAATAGTAGAAATCAGAGGATTATTCCAGTTGTCCCAAACGTAGCTTCCGAATGCATTCAGAATGGGCTTATTTGGAGCCGCGATGGCCGCATCACCATACATGAGGTTTGCGTCCAGGGCATTATTGCTTGTGGAAGACAAAGTAAGGCTGGTTCCAACATTTAGAGTTTTACTTAAGCTTTGATTCAGGTTAATTCTTCCCTGAATACGTTCATAATCATTGCTGGTGATATAAGGCTGATCCTTGGCATATGAACCACTGATGTAATAATTTCCTTTTTCATTCCCATTGGAAATGTTAAACGCCCCATTATAACCATGCCCTGTACGCTGAATCTCATTGATCCAATCTGTGTTCACTCCTTTAGGAAATACATTTGTCCGGTTTCTTGCTTTAAAATAGGCAGTATAGAAATCAGCATACTGATCTCCTGACATCATACTACGCTCTCCAAAAGGCCTGTTAAAAGAAGTGGAGAGCTGAACACCTATTTTCGGTGTGTTCAACCGGCCTTGTTTGGTCTTGATCAGGATAACACCAGATGCTCCTCTGGAACCATATATTGCCGTTGCATAAGCATCCTTGAGTACTTCTATAGATTCTACATCTTCAGGATTGATCAGATCAAGCGGATTGCGTTCGAATGTTTCTCTTTCATTTTGCTTCAGGGCATTGGGTACATTTCCTGTAAAACCCGCTCCATACGTCCTGCCGCTAAAGTCGCTAGTATTGTTATCCCGGTCTATCCCATACATAGGAATACCATCAATGACAATAAGCGGAGAATTTCCTTTTCCATTTATGCTGGTAATTCCCCGTATGGTAATTGCGGAAGCAGAACCAGGAACACCCGAAGGGGTGATCTGCACACCTGCAATTCTACCTACCATGGCATTGTCTATATTATTTGGTAGAGAACCGATCACATTGGGTTTCAGGCTACCGATGGCACCTGTCAGGTTTCTCCTTTCAGTAACACCATAACCTGTGATCACAATTTCAGCGAGCTTACTCATGGAAGCATCCAGCTTAACCACACGCATTTCAACTGCCGCTGATATTTCTTTGGTAGAATAGCCGATACTAGTAAAAACCAAAATGCTCATTTTGTCAGGTGCCGATATGGTAAACTCACCTTTTGCATTGGTCATGGTTTTGGTCTTAGTCCCCTTTACCGCAACGGTAATACCAGCCAGTTCTTCACCATGTTCATTGACTACCTTACCAGAAATGATTACCGGATCGGCGACAGGAATTTCGACGGCCTTTCGGATTACCACTGTTTTTTCGGAAATCACATAGCCCAGCGATGTTCCCGCAAGGCATTTTTGAAGAGCTTCTTCAATTGTCGCACCATTCAATGACAGGATATCGATGATTTTGGCACCTCTTAACAGCTTATTGCTGTAAAAAAAGGTATATCCGCTTTGCTTTTCTATTTGCTTAAAAGCATCTTCAATACTAATATTATTTTTTGAAAGTGAAATCTTTTGTCCATACCCTGCTGCGCTCACCTGTAGTAAGATTGCAATCGATAAAAAAATGGTTAGTTTCATTATTAGCAGGATTTTTTTTAAGGCATAAGACTTCTGCTTATCGCTACTTATAGCTATAAATTCATACATTTGATTGTTAGGTTAAGTTGATTATTGGTTTCAGCTGATGATTTTACAGAACCTTCATTTGCCGGGAGCGGGCGCAATCGCTCCTGGCTTTTTAAGGACTGTTCTTTTAGAAAGAACTATGGCATAACGATGATCCTCCTTCCCTCAATCTTAAAGTGTACCAGTCCTGTTAGTTCCAATACCTCCAGTACTTCATTTATCTTACCGAACCTCGATACCTTGCCGGTAAAATCGTCGTCCGAAAGTTTGTCCTTATATACGATATCTACATCATACCATCTTGAAATTCTCTGCATGATGGTTTTTAAATCTTCTTTACTAAAAGCGAAATAACCGTTCTTCCATGCAATGGCTGATTCCAGATCTGCCTGAACAACAGTTAACGTTTTGCCTGATGCAAGAATGGCCTGTTCACCCGGCTTCAGCACGGCAGTACCCTCGGTAGCTGAAATCTTTACGGATCCTTCCAGCAAAGTGGTTTTCACTAATTGCTCATCTTCGTAACAGCTTACATTAAAGTGTGTACCCAACACCTCTATTTCCTGTTCTTTACTCTTTACCTTGAAGGGATGAGCTTTATCCTTTTTAATTTCAAAATAAGCTTCGCCGCTGAGGCTGACAAGCCGTTCTTTTTTTCCTGAAAAAGAAACAGGATAGGTCAGTCGGGAGGCTGCATTGAGCCATACGAAAGAACCATCAGGCAAAATTACCTGGTAAGTCTCACCGTTTGCAGTAGAAAGGGTATTTATTTTGTCAGGATTTGACTCATTTTTACCCTGATCCTTAATTTCATAAATGACCTGACCATTGGCCGCCTTGGTCACAATTACTCCAGCCTCTCTCGCCAGTTCTCCATTAGCCGCATCATTAAGCTTTATTTGTGTTCCGTCTGCAAGAATAAGTGTAGCACCCTGTTTACCCGGAACAATGCTTTGCGATTCTGAAGCAACTTGTTTTGTCTCAGCATAACGATTGGCATTAAAGAGATATATTCCAAATACAAGAGTTATGGTCGCTGCAATAGCCAAGGCTATCCGGGGCCAGAGTTTAATCTGCTTGACAGGACCGGAAATTCTTTCTTCAATGCCTCTAAATATACTGACAGGCAAAGCTGGCAGTTCATCCTGATCACTCAATTGATCAAACTCATTCAGAACCAACTGATCAAGGAACTCGCGATTTTCTGTGTCAAATTGCTCCATCAGGAATTTAATCTCCTCGAAACTGCAGTTGTCCGCCAGATACTTTATGAATATTTCCCGAAGTCTTTCTTTTGTTTCCAACACCCATTTGTTTTGATCCTAATACGAATCAAATTCATAAACCATCTGCTCCAGGAAAAAAAAATTAAAATGTTGCGATAATTGCGGCTACCAGGGCAATTGTAGTAGCGTCATTGATATTGAAATATCCTTTTAATGTCTTGGTAGCCTTTACTACATGATCATTTACAGTAGAAACGGAAATCCCTAGTAACGCGCTTACTTCTTCATATGACTTCCCTTCAATTTTAATCAGGGTGTATACCCGTTTACGCTGCGGAGGTAACGTGCTCATTGCTTTTTCTAAAATGGCTTTGGAATAGCTTTCTTCAGCTTCATCAAAAGGGCTGTACAGTTCGGTCGATTCTGCGATAAAAGTTTGCATCATTTTACGGTCCAGCGCCGCCCTGCGAAACAGGTCTGTCACCAGGTTCTGTGCAATCCGGTATAAAAATGACTTGAAGGATTTTTCAGTGTCGATGAGCTCGCGTTTTTCCCAGATCTTTACAAATACATCCTGAAGGAGTTCTTCTGCCAATGCAACGTTTTTTACGAGCTGTAAGATTTTTTTATAGATGCGGGGACTATAAATCAGGTAAAGTTGTTCAAATGCAATACGGTCTCCCTGCTTCAATTGAACAGTCAGTTCCCGGTCAGTATTTGCATGATAAGCCTCCATGATTATTATCCCTGGTTAAAGTTAGCTATAAAAATATTATCCTTGCTCACAAAATCCACAACAAATTGTTAATGACTAAAACAGCACGCATGAAATGACAGAAATTTAACGCAATGTATTAACTAAAAACCGGGAAGAATATGATAACTTATAAAAAAGAAAAAAATGGAAAAATTTGAAGTAAAAGCGTACGGCACTCCATCAGCTGAAGCCCCGCTAAAACAGCTAAATATTGAGCGCAGGCAGGCAACCCCAAAAGATGTTGAGATAGATATCCTTTATTGTGGCGTGTGTCATTCCGACTTGCATACAGCGAGAAATGACTGGGGAGGAAGCGTCTATCCCGCAGTTCCAGGCCATGAAATTGTGGGCAGGGTAACAAAGGTTGGCGCTGATGTGACTAAATTTAAAGTTGGAGACCTTGCTGCAGTTGGCTGCCTGGTAGATTCCTGCAGGGAATGTTCTAGTTGTCGCCAGGACTTGGAGCAATATTGTATCCCAGGATTTACAGGCACTTACAATGGGAAGGACAAACATTTGAATATGCAGACTTTTGGCGGGTATTCTGAGAAGGTGGTAGTAGACGAACACTTTGTATTGAGCGTGCCTGAGAACCTGGATCCGGCTGCAGCCGCTCCATTACTTTGTGCAGGAATTACAACCTGGTCTCCGCTAAGACACTGGAAGGTTGGGAAAGACAGTAAAGTAGCTGTTGTTGGTCTGGGTGGATTGGGTCACATGGCGATCAAATTGGCAAAAGCCCTTGGCGCGCATGTTACACTGTTTTCAAGATCACCAGGCAAAGAGCAGGATGCCATTGAGCTTGGTGCAGATCAGGTGATCATCTCGACGGATGACAGTCAGATGCTGACTGTCAAAGGGAAATTTGACCTCATCATAGATACCGTACCTTATGTGCATGATGTAAATCATTACATTCCTACGCTGAATATTAATGGAACGATCGTATTGGTTGGTTACCTGGGCCCACTTGAACCTATGCTGAATACCGTTCCGATGATTCTGGGAAGAAAATCGGTAGCTGGTTCGGTGATTGGCGGCATTGCGGAGACACAGGAAATGCTCAACTTCTGCGGCGAACATGGTATTGTCTCTGAAATTGAAATGATCAATATGCAGGATATCAATGATGCTTATGAGCGTATGTTAAAAAGTGATGTACGCTACCGATTTGTAATCGACATGGCCTCACTGAAAAATTAGGCACAATACTTGCGTAGCTCATTTCATCTTAAAAATTAAATAAAATTTACTATTATGAAGAAATTACTTTTTACTTTACTTGGCTGTGCCGGATTGCTTGTTTTCACCTCAAATATGGCGCAAGCTCAAAACTATAAAACCGCTTTAGGTATGCGTATTGATGCTGGAGACGGCTCTACTGGTGTAGGTTTTAACGTAAAACACTTCTTTACAAGAAATGGCGCTGTAGATGCCAACCTTATCTTTTTTGATGGTAACGTGGTAGGTCTGGGTGCTGAGTATCAATACAATGCTCCGGTAAAAGGCGCAAAAGGTCTTGACTGGTATATTGGTGCAGGTCCTAACTTTTTATTTGGAAAACACTCAACAGCTGTTCAAATCAGACCAACTGCAGGTTTAGACTTTAAACTGCCTTCAGCTCCGATTGATTTTGCTTTTGACTGGCGTCCAATGTTTACGCTTAACCAGGGTACAGAATTTACAGCTGCGCGATTTGGTATTTCATTGCGTTACGCATTCTAATAAAATATACACATCTACATATAAACAAAAAGGCTGCGGAATCCGCAGCCTTTTTTATGATCATAAGACGCTTACTTAAGCCATCCATTTCTTACGGCTTTCTGAAGTTCAGTTTCATTCTCATCCAGAGTTGCAGTAAGCTTTACTGAAGCATTTGCCAATAGTTTAATGGTAATGTCTTTTAAGATTCCGTCCCTTCTAACGGTAAATATTACTGACTCACCAACATTCTTACCTTTTATTATAGCCATCTTATCAACCGCCTCTTCAGCAGGATTTCCATCTACACTGATGATTTCATCATTTACATTCAGACCAGCGATCCATGACGAAGAATTACGGGAAACAACTGTAACCATCACTCTTCCTTCCAGCTTTTTAGTAGCTGCGCCCAGGTAGGGTACATTCTTTCCTTCATTCTCATTCACTACTTTAATACCCGCATAGCCGAAGTATTTCACGTAATCAATAGGATCCGTACTGTTCACATATGTTTTCCAGAAATTGGTAAAGCTGATTCCGCTGATTTTTTCTACCATGGTCTTGAATTCCGCATCAGTATACCCCCTGCCTAGCTTTTTATAATAGGCATCATACATGGCCTTCATCACATCATCTAGGTTCTTAGCTCCTTTTGTAGCATTCGCAATCTCGATATCCATGAGCATACCCACTACTTCTCCCTTACTATAGTAAGATATAGTAGAATTGCTGGAGTTTTCATTTGGGCGGTAAGATTTGATCCATGCATCATAACTTGCCTCGGCTACAGTCTGGATTTTTGCTCCCGGTGTATTTACGACGTTGTTGGTAGCTGTAGCCAGATTTTGAACAGTTTCCTGTTCTGTAAAGAAACCAGAGCGGTACATGAGCTTGTTTTCATAATAAGAGGTGAAACCTTCCGCTACCCACAAACTGGTGGTATAATTTTCATTGTCATAATCAAATGGACCAAGCGCTATAGGACGCAGGCGTTTTACATTCCATAAGTGATAATACTCATGGGCAACAAGATTTAAAAATCCTTTGTAACCCTTCGTGTCAGTATATTTATCTCTGGATGCGCCAAGCACGGTAGAATTTAGATGCTCTAAACCGCCGCCGCCGGTTGCAAAATTGTGAACAATAAATGTATAATGTTTATTGGGATTCTCTCCGTAAATGGCAGTTGCATGATCAACAATCTTTGCCATATCTACTTTTAGTTTTTCCTGATCATAGTTGCCGCCACCAAACATGGCTACTTCGTGTTTTACACCAGATGCAGTAAATTCAAAAACATCCTGGTTTCCAACTTCGATGGGACTGTCAAACAAGATGTCAAAATTTGCTGCTGTATAAGTAAATGGTTGTCCTGCTACAGGCTCCAAACCGGTAGAAACTTTTTTCCAGCCTTTAAAAGGCTTTATTTTTACCGTGCTTGGTTGCTTAAGCATTCCATCAGGGTACAGGAATATGCCGGTGCTTGATAAAAAGGCGTGTGAGTCATCTATAAATGAAGTACGCACTGATACTTCAAAAGCGTATACTCTATAGTTGATTTTAACATTAGCTGCTTTAGCTGAGTAAATCCTCCATGCATTCTTCCTTACTTTTTCAAACCTGACCGGTTTGCCATTTGCCGATGCAGTAAAACCTTCAATGTTCCTAGCAAACTCACGTACAAGGTAAGATCCTGGTGCCCAGACTGGCATTTTAACATCTATATAATCTTTTGTCAATCCTGAAATGTTCATTTCCATTTCTACGTAATGGGCCTGAGGCTCAGTAAAACTGGCCTCAAAATTTATCTTTACCTGAGATTTGGCTGTCATGCTTATTGCTAGTAATACGATTAATCCTGCTAGTGATTGTTTCATTATAATTGTGTTTTAACTTTGGCAAACTTAAATAAAAATATGGAAGTGTTTACGTCATCTCGAACGCAGAGAGAGATCTCTTGAACTATGCCTGAGCAAGAGATCTCTCTCTGCGTTCGAGATGAAAGCGGATATTATGTTGTAACACACTTAATACTGCTGAAGCTGTAACATACTTAATACAAGCTTTATCGGGCATCATATTTGAATATTTTTGCACGTTAACTAATTCAAGACCGCCAATATGAAGCTAAAATATGTGATTTATACCCTGATCGTTTTAGGGCTTGCTTATCTGATTTACTACAGAATCTCTGCCAATAAAAAATTGGAAGGTGATGGTGCCGGTGGTGGCCGCGGTGGAAAAGATATGAAAGGTGGCGGGAAAGGTTTGCAGGTAGAGGGGATTGTAGTGAAGTCCGGCGACTTTACAAATAATCTCGATCTGAGCGGAACGCTTGAAGCCAATGAATCTGTGGCTTTAAGAAGTGAAGTATCAGGGCTGGTAACGAGTATCAACTTTAAAGAGGGCGCAAATGTTACGAAAGGTGCTTTGCTGGTAAAAATTAATGACAGAGATATACAGGCACAATTGCAGGATGCACTTACTAAGCAGCAGCTGGCAGCAACCAACGAAAACCGATCAAAACAACTTCTGGAAAAAGGAGCGATCAGTCAGGAAGAATATGACACTTCATTAGCCGCTCTTCAATCCTTAAAAGCTCAATCACAACTCATCAGGGCACAACTGGCCAAAACTTCCATATATGCTCCATTTAGCGGAAAGATAGGTTTACGCTCAATTTCAACCGGAGAATATCTGACCCCTTCTACTACCATCGCTAACCTCGCGAGCATCAATCCTTTAAAAGTAAGCTTTTCGGTCCCTGAAAAATATGCAGGACAAATAGGATTAAATTCTGAGATTTCTTTTACTACTGATGGCCTAACCAAAACATTCATAGGCAAAGTATTTGCAATTGAACCTGGTATAAACACACAAACAAGAACCTTACAAATCAAGGCCCTGGTACCAAATCCCAACAATGAACTACTACCGGGATCTTTTGCAAAAATAAAGCTGTCATTGAACACAGCGAAGAATGCCATATTGATTCCCAATGAAGCTATTATTCCTGTATTGGAAGGGAAAACGGTTTTCATCAGTAAAAATGGTAAAGCACAGCAAGTACCCGTTGAAGCAGGAACACGTACTGCGGAAAGCATTGTGATCACTTCTGGTTTAAAGGTCGGTGACACCGTATTAACAACCGGTGCAATGGCGCTAAAAGCTGATGCCCCCGTAAAAGTAACTGTGGTAAAAAACTAAGATCACCTTATGAGCATTTCAACCACGAGTATAAAACGGCCAGTTCTGGCCATTGTAATGAACCTAATGATCCTGCTATTTGGGGTCATTGGATATAATTTTCTGGGTGTCAGGGAATTCCCAAATATTGACCCAACGGTAGTCTCTGTGAGAACTTCTTATCCGGGTGCCAATTCCGATATCATTGAATCACAGATTACAGAGCCTCTTGAGAAATCAATCAATGGGATTGACGGGATCAGGAACATTTCTTCTTCCAGTAATCAGGGAACCAGTAATATCACTATCGAGTTTAACCTGGACAAAAATATCGACGATGCGGCTAATGACGTACGTGACAAAGTATCTCAGGCAGCCAGAAGTTTGCCTAAAGACATTGACGGAAACCCTGTCGTAAGTAAGGCCGATGCCAACTCTGATGCGGTAATTACCATGACCATACAAAGTGATAAACGCAATGTAATGGAATTGAGCGATTATGCTGAAAATGTGATTGCGGAACGTTTACAAACCATTTCCGGTGTCAGCAGCATACAGATACAGGGTCAGCGGAAATATGCCATGCGGATTAGGATTTCACCGGATAAACTGGCTGCTTACGGTCTCACAACACAAGACATTGTAAGCGCGTTGGACAAGGAAAACGTAGAGCTTCCTTCAGGGAAAATAACTGGGGCTAACACAGAGCTGATCGTAAAAACATTAGGTAAACTAACGAATGAAGAACAATTTAATAACCTGATCCTGAAAACCGATTCCAACAACATCGTTAGATTAAGGGATATCGGATATGCGGCCCTGGGTTCTGAAAATGAAGAAACCGTTTTGAGGGAATCTGGCAAGCCGATGGTTGCCGTAGGTTTAATTCCTCAGCCCGGAGCCAATTACCTGGATATTTCCAAGGAATTTGACAAGCGGTTTGAACAATTGCAAAAAGACATTCCGAAAGACATTAAATTAAACGTTTCTCTGGATACCACCAAGTTCATCAAATCGTCGGTAACAGAGGTGGCAGAGACCATTATCCTTTCTCTGATTTTGGTTATCCTGATCATTTACCTGTTCTTCAGAGATTGGGCTATTGCCATAAGACCATTGATCGATATTCCGGTATCATTGATCTTTACCTTTTTTATCATGTACATTTTCGGATTTTCCATCAATGTACTGTCGCTGCTAGCCATTGTTTTGGCAACAGGACTGGTGGTGGATGACGGAATTGTAGTGACAGAGAATATCTTTAAAAAGGTAGAGGAAGGTTACTCCCCTTTTGAGGCCGCCATAAAAGGATCCAATGAGATATTCTTTGCGGTAATCTCTATTTCCATTACCCTGGCAGCAGTATTTTTACCAGTAATTTTCCTCCAGGGCTTCGTAGGACGGCTCTTTCGGGAATTCGGGATTGTAATCGGGGCGGCCGTATTGATTTCGGCATTTGTGTCCCTGACACTTACTCCAATGCTGAATGCATACCTTATGAAAAAAACAGGCCATAAGAAATCTAGATTTTATGACCTCACGGAACCTTATTTCGTTAAACTGAACGAGGTTTATGAAGAAAAGCTCAATAAATTCCTGGACAGGCGCTGGCTGGCTATTCCAATCATTGCAGTGTGCGTTGGACTAATTGCTTTATTCTGGATAATATTACCTAAAGAAACCGCTCCGTATGATGACCGTAGTGCAATCAACATGAACATTACTACACCTGAAGGTTCCTCATTTGCCTACACCGATCGTTTTATTATGAAAGTACAGCAATTGGTAACGGATTCTGTTCCTGAAAAGAAAGTAAATATTACCATTACTTCTCCTGGCTTTGGTGGCTCTGGTTCTACGAATAGTGGTTTTGTAAGGATGGGCCTTGTAGATCCGGGAGAGCGGGAACGCACACAGGCTGAGATTGCACAAAAGCTGACCAGCATGACCCGCAAGTATAGTGAGGGAAAAGTGACGGTAACTCAACAACCAACTATTTCGGTTGGAAGACGTGGAGGTTTACCTGTAAACTACATCATCCAGGCACAGAATTTTGAAAAATTAAGAGAGAAGGTGCCTTTGTTTATGGATGAAGTATCAAAGGATCCCACTTTTACTACTTCTGATGTAAACCTTAAATTCAATAAGCCTGAAATAGACCTCACTATCGATAGGGAAAAAGCCAAGAATCTGGGCGTATCAGCAGCTGACATTGGCTCTGCATTACAGCTGGGATTAAGTGGTCAACGGTTCTCTTATTTCTTTATGAATGGAAAACAATATCAGGTGATCGGACAGTTTGAAGTAGGTGACCGTAAGGATCCGCTGGACCTGAGCTCCGTATATGTTAGAAATGACAAGGGAGAACTGATACAACTGGACAATCTGGTAACCGCAAAGGAGGAAAGTAGTCCGCCGCAACTTTACAGAAATAACAGGTTTACCTCTGCAACGGTATCTGCCGGACTTGCACCGGGAAGAAGCATTGGTGAGGGAATCGCCGCAATGGATAAAATCTCAGAGAAAGTGCTTGATGAAAGTTTCTCTACCGATCTGGGTGGTGAATCCAGGGATTTTAAAGAGAGTTCGTCTAACACATTATTTGCATTCGGTCTGGCTCTGCTATTGGTGTACCTGATCCTTTCCGCACAATTTGAAAGTTTTATTGATCCAATCATTATCATTTTGACTGTACCAATGGCTGTGGCCGGAGCATTTTTATCTTTATGGCTATTTGGGCAAAGCTGGAATATTTTTAGTCAGATCGGGACGATCATGCTGATCGGTCTGGTGACTAAAAATGGTATTCTTATTGTTGAATTTGCCAATCAACTGAAAGAAAAAGGAGTAAGTATACATGATGCCATCAGAGAAGCGGCAGTTTCCAGGTTGAGGCCGATCTTGATGACCAGTCTGGCCATCGCTATTGGTGCATTGCCTATTGCAATGGCATTGGGTGCTGCTGCAAAAAGCAGAATGGGCATGGGTATCGTAATTGTTGGAGGGACAACATTTTCGCTGGTACTTACTTTATTTGTAATACCGGCCATATATTCTTACTGGTCTAAGGAACATAAAGTAAATGAAGACCTGCAGGCATCTCTAGAAACAAAGGATAGCATCCAGAATGAAAACGAAAAATAATTGGGGTATGAAGCGCAATAGAAATTTATTTTCAATGATCGTCATGCTGGTGTGTTCATTCCAGCTTGTCTCTGCTCAGGAAAAATTAACACTCCAGGAAGCCATTAGCATTGCTTTAAAAAACAACTATGACATCAAACTGGTGAACAATGATGTTCAGATCGCTAAAAACAATGTCAACGCAGGTAATGCCGGCATTTTGCCAAGACTGGATGCCAGTTTCAGTGAAGGTGGCAGTATTCAGAATACGACCAGAACTCAAAGTAGCGGTGCTGAGCAAACATTAAATAATGTAAGAAACAGCAATATGAGTTATGGTGTGGCTCTTGGATGGACAATCTTTGACGGCCTGCAGATGTTTACCAATTATGAGAGGCTCAAAGAGCTTCAGAAATTGGGGGAGGTAAATGCCAAAGCAACTATCCTAACTACCATTAGTGCAGTAGTAAATTCTTATTACACGGTGTTAAAGGAGCAGCAACTTGTAATAGCCAGAGATAGTGCTTTAGATGTATCACAGCTTCGTTTGAGAATAGCAAATAATAAACTCTCCATAGGAAGAGGCTCTAAACTGGATGTATTGACGGCGACAGTAGATTACAATACAGATACTTCAGCTTACCTGCAGGAATTGAATTTACTAAAGACGGCCAAAACCACACTAAACCAGGTGATGGCCAGGGATCTTAATGCAGATTTCAAGGTAGATGAAGTGATAGATATTGATGCAAAACTGGATTATACAGCTCTGGCTTCCCAATTGGAACAGCTGAATCCGGATTTACAGAATGCTTTCATCAATAAAAAGATAGCCGAACTGAATCTGAAGCAGGTTAAAGGTCAGCGCTATCCTGTGGTAGCTGTAAACAGCGGTTATGAATTTCAAAAAAGTTCCAGTCCAACGGGTTTCAATACCCAGCAAAAGGCAAATGGCTTTACCTATGGCGTGACCGCCAGTCTGAACATATTCAATGGCTTCCTGCAAAGACAAAATGAACGTAACGCCAAAATACAGATCAGTTCTTCCGAATTGACGCTTGATAAAGTAAAACAAGACATCAATGCCCAGCTGATTGCTGCTTATCAGAATTACAGTACTAACCTTGATCTCGTTAAGGTAGAGCGGAACAACGTGGACATTGCAAAACAAAGCCTAGACATTACCCTTGAAAAATATAGGTTAGGTAGTATTGCTCCACTCGAGTTAAGAGAGGCTCAAAAAAATTCAATTGACGCGATCACAAGATTTCTCGAGGCTCAATATCAGGCAAAACTTACAGAAATCAGCTTAAAAGAGATCAGCGGTACTTTAAATATTCAATAAGATTACTATTTTTATCAAATGATTCTAGTAGCAGACAGTGGTTCGTCAAAAACCGATTGGATGGGTTACAGCCCGAATGAACAAATCAACTTCAGTACGCAAGGTATAAATCCTTATTTCTTAAATGCCCATGATATCTTTAAGTTGTTTTCCAAGAAAAAGGAAATAGCGGAATATGCGGATAAAGTTAAGGAAATATACTTTTTTGGGGCGGGGTGTTCTTCGCCTGATAAAATTGAAGTGATATCCAATGGGATTTCTTCATTTTTCACGAAAGCCTATGTCTCTGTAGAACATGATTTACTGGGTTCTGCCTACGCTACCTGTGGCGACAAGGAGGGCCTCACCTGCATTTTGGGGACAGGATCAAACATTTCCTATTACGATGGAAAGGATGTACACAATGGCGTTCATGGTCTGGGTTATGTGCTGGGTGACGAAGGAGCGGGCACTTATTTTGGCCGCAAAATGATTACCACCTATCTTTATGGAAAAATGCCTGCTGACCTGAGTAAAGAATTTGCAAGTACCTATCAGGTAGATAAAGAAACAGTCATCACTAATGTTTATCAAAAATCTTTTCCGAATACCTATCTTGCTTCCATCAGCCGCTTTATGGCCGGTCACCGTGACCATCCCTGGATTATAGATATTCTTCGTGAGGGTTTTCAGGAATTTGTTGACACCAATATCAAAGATTACAAAAATTACAAAAACCTCGATTGTCACTTTGTTGGATCAATAGCTTTTTATTATCAGGACATTTTGCGTGAAATTTGTCTTGAAAATGATGTCAAATTGGGAAAAATCTACCAAAAGCCTATTGAAGGAATTTACAACTATATCCTGAAAAAAGAAGGTATCCTGGTTTAAACCAGGTGTCAGCTATTCATTTCTCTGATCTTTTTGATACCGTAGGCTGCCCCTGCAAGTAACAGCAGACCAACACCACCATCTATTGGTACATCAGGATCTTCACCAGGTAATCCCGGATCGCCCTGGGCGATTGCCATGGTATTCATGTTCATAAGTACCATCAACAAAATGCAAGTTTTCAGTTGTTTAAACTTTGTTATCATACGGCGAAATTCATCTAATTTCATCAGAACAAACAACTCTTAAATAAAATAAGCGTAGAATAACCGACTATTAACCTCTAGACTATACAAATTTGCACATGCAAATAAATATGGGTAAGTTTTTAAATTCATGTCTGGTTACTTTTACAGTTCTTTTATTTCAACATCAATCTTTTGGACAATCCTGGATGAGCAATTACAGTTACAGGAAAAAGATCACGATTGATAAGAATAAAGTATCACCTATTACCGTTCGCGTCCAATCAAATACTATTTATTATGACCTCACCGACTTCCCTATCTTAATTGAGTTAATTGATCCCGACCTTATTCATGTACCCGGTAATTGTGGAAACAAGATCAGAGATATGGCAGGAAGAGACATAAGTGTAGCGTTGAGCACGGCTGCTGCAAGCCCGCTTAATTTCCAGCTAGAGCATTATGATGCGTCTACGGGCAAGCTAAGATTGTGGGTAAAAATCCCTTCCCTATCAGCTAATATGAGTGCCTCTGCCCCTACCTCCGTTTTCTTGTATTATGGTTCATCTGTTTTACATGATCCTGAAGGTTCATCTGCTAAGAATACCTGGACGGACAACGAGTATAGCAGGGTTTGGCATATGAACCTGGATGACTTGCCCTGTATCAGCACAGATGCCAAAACCCAGGCTCCTGAAAACCGTCTGACAGGAAGCCCGGGGATGGGACCCGAAGACGCCAACACCACATTACTGGGCTCCGGGATACGGTTTAACGGAACCACACAATATATGACTACAGGTGAGGAAATAAACACGATCCTCACGATATCAGCATGGATCAAACTGAATGCAACAGGACAGGAACAGGTAATCATTAGTAATGATACCAGCGGAACTTTCGGCACTAATGGGTATACACTCAAGGTAAATACAAACGACAACCTTGTATTTGAAATGCGCAGAGCAACTTCGGCAGCATTCGTCAGTACCGGCAATATTAAATTGCAAAGAGACAAGTGGTATTATGTGTGTGCTACATCAAATGGGAAGGATAATAATCTTTTTGTAAATGGAGTTACAGACCTCGGCAGATCAGGCACATTGCAAAGACTGGGCCCTGGCGGTAGTATCAGAATTGGCATAAACAAATCTGGCTCATTGTCCTTTAAAGGAATTGTGGATGAATTAAGGATACAAAAGCTTCCCAGAACCATGCCATGGCTTCAGACCGAATATGAAAACCAAAAGAACGCCGCTGACTTTTATAATATATCCAATGAGGAATATAATCCTGCAGAACGCTCAAGGTTTACAGGAGCGCTCAGTTCTTCCTGGGCGACATCAGGAAACTGGCAAAATGGCTTAATACCCGCATCAAATTCAAACGTTGTTGTCGAGGCCGGCAAGGTACTCCAGATTGGTGCCATGCAAAACTTCAGCTGCAACAGCATTATACTCGAGAACGGATCACTACTTTTAATCGAAGGCAAACTGAAGGTGAACTGCACAGTGGAGATTAAGCCAATGGCAAGAATCTCTTTCGGTGATAATGCTTCTTTAAACTGTGGTGGAGACGTCATCAATCATGGAAACATTTCTATGGTTCAGAGTCGTGGCTCACTAATTTTTTCTGGCAGCCAGCCTGTTCAACATTTCGGTGGCAGCGGAACTACAAATATTTATAGACTAGAGAATACCCAATCCCGCGGGACAAATGTACTATTGATGAATGCACCTATGTTAGTATCAGGAGCGGTAAAATTAAGCAAGGGTACACTCAACTCAAACGGCTACCTCAAACTACTGGCGAACCAACAAGAAACGGCTTCATTATTGCCTATACTAAATACAGACTCAGCAGCTGTTGCTGGAATTGTCCATGTTCAGAAATACATCGACGGTGACTATCCTGCACCCTCAACTGCCAGGGGCTGGAAACTCCTTGCTTCACCTGTCTATCATTCTGAAAATCAGAGTGGAAAGAGCTATACCATAGCAGCCATACAAAATGGCATGTTCGTTACAGGCCTGGGAGGTGTAATTAACGGTTTTGATCCTTCACCTTTGAACAGTGCAACCATTTATACCCACGACCAGTCTGTATCGGGAAAACTTTCTCAAAAATATGTACCAATAGCCAATACATTGGCAAACATCCCTTTTGGAAAGGGTCTTTGCGTATTTTCGAGAGGGGACAAAAACTCAGCAAATGCTTATATAGAGCAGATACAAAACACCCCATTCTTAAACCCAAAAGGCTACATTCTTACTCACTCTGGATTTATTCATACTGGGAATTTATCTATTACACTTGATAACAGGAATGAAGGAAAAGATGGAGATGGCTTCAATTTAATTGGCAATCCTTACCCTACAACCATAAGATGGGGGAATTTAAATAAAGAAAATCTGGTTGACTTTGTTTGGTTATTTGACCCATTAAATAACGCCTATACAGTAAGTGATCTACCGGAAACGCATATTCTCTCGGGAAGTGCCTTTTTTGTAAAGATTAAAAACGGCTTTTCTAATGGTGCCATCACATTTAATGAAACCAGCAAATATTTTGCTGACACTTCAATACCCCCCGCTCCCGCAGCACATATCAAAACTTCGGTGATCAATGTACCGGGTGCAACTAATGAAGTGAATACATTAACTATTGAACTTTCAAAAGGGATTTTCAAACAGCATTGTAAAGTTAAATTCCTTATCACCGGTAACGACGGATTAGATGATCGAGATGCGTTGAAAATAGATGAGGGGCATGTAAGCATTGCGTGTCTGGTAAAGGGGCAGAATCTTGCCATAAATGAAAGATCGTTAAGCGGGGAGGTACTACTATATGTTAAAGGTTGGGAAGCTGGGAAATATCAATTGGCACTAAATGGTGTTGAAGATTTTAAAGGGGCTGCGGTATTTCTTCTCGACAAATACTTAAATCAAAGTCTTAGGCTAACAGGTAAAAATTATTTATATGAGTTTATAATTGATCCGGCAATAAAGGAAAGCTATGGCAGTGGACGATTTTCACTGCAGCTACAAGATCAAGAGTCGGATACAGGTGTTGAAGAATTAACGGTTTATCCAAATCCTTTTAAGGATAACCTATTTTTAAAAACAGCAACGAATATTGAGTATACGATTACATTACGAGATCTTTTCGGACGGCTGATTATACGTCGTAAATTAAAACCCGGAGAGAATATATTATCAGGAATAGATAAAATAGAAAAAGGTCTTTATATACTACAAGTATCTGATGCTATGGGCATCAGACATTTCAAAGTACTTAAAGAATAAATAAACTTAAAGGCCTACAAAACAGACTGATCATCTCTTTTCAGCAGCAAAACATACTCTTCGTCGATGATCTGGTATCCCAGGTCGTAACAAAAACAATAAGTAACGACACCTTCACTGACGACACTGGTATAATGGTCAAAATCGAACCCCTCGCTTAGTAAAACATCTTTGTTCACTTGCGTGCGCCCGGCTGTAATCATCTTATTCAGTATACGCCTGTTCCTTGTTAAAGTATAATTAATATTATTGATCAAAAGCATTGACTTCCGTCTCCTGATCGTATAATTGTAACTACTTCGACAAGCATCACTACAAAACCTCTTATCTGATCGTCCTTTAATGGAGCGGCTGCAAAAAAAACAACCCTTTCCGTTTTCCATAAAACAAATTTTACGGAAAGCTCCTCACTATTTATGAAAATAACCAAATAAGACTGCTTTTATATTTTAGGCGCAGGCGTGAAGCGCAATTCTCTTATTCATTTCTAACCTTACCATAGAAGCGACCCATTCCAATTTCTGCCGCTCAACTTCACTAAAACTTCTGTGTTGTTTGTCAACAATACAAACAGAACCGACATGAAACCCGTCATCGGTGGTTATCGGTGCTGCTGCGTAAAATTTAAGGCCGTATTCTCCAGCGATCAAGGGATTTGAAATCAGGAACAACTCCTTCGTTGCATTTTGAAATGCATTTTCACTTCCTTTAAGTACTGCCAAAGAGCACAAATTAGTGCTGTCATCATTATTCATGTTATTTTCAGTTCTGCCTGTCCACACAGTATTACGATCTATAAAATTTATCATCGCAACAGGTGTATTTAGCATGGTTGCTGTAATAGCAGCTAACTGATCAAATACGGGTTCAGACTTTGTATAAATAATTTTATACTTGTTCAAATTCTCAATGCGCTCCTTTTCGTCTGGAGCAATAATATCCATTCCAATCATCTTGATTTTCTTTTAATCCTTCACCTCCCCATGCTTTAACAATACCCGCAACGAATTGATAACAAGCAATTAGTGATGTTTGATAGGATTAAACAATTACCATACCTGATTTTTTAAGAACTGGAATTTAAGAATTCTTTTTGGGGAAAAACTTGTCTCATATTCAATTTTCAGCACTTTATTGACGCTAATAATTTAAATAAAAATTTTAAGATCTGACAAATAATTACCCGTGTTAAAAATGATTTTTTTTAAAGTGGGGCAAAGTTTTTCTCAATATGAAGAAAATAATCATCCGAAAAATCAATGGCATTGACAATGATTTTATGATATTTTATTGCGTTATAAAAAAACAATCCTATTATTGATAATTCAGTCGGATTGAATCATAATGAAATCACTAATTAACCTCTCTTGATTGCCCCTGTTGTCTGCTTTATGCTACGGACAAGCCATTGCTCCAGAAACCTTCTCAATGTACCAGGTCCACCATCTGCAGTACCGGTAGCTGTAAAAATGAAACTTTAGCGTAATTATTTCTAACAAAAACAGGGCATAGTTAATATGCCCTGTGAATTCAATCTAATAAAAGAGTATTATTTTTTGGTCACCTTAAATTCAGTCCTTCTATTCAACGCGCGTCCTTCAGGATTATCTTTCCCATTTGGGAATTCATTGGGCGCAATTGGAACGGTTTCTCCATAACCTTTGCTCGTCATCCTGCTGATATCAATCCCCTTAGAAACCAGATAATCTACACATGACTTTGCCCTCCTGTTAGAAAGATCAAGGTTATAAATTTCAACCCCCTTACTATCGGTATGGGCACTGAGTTCAATCTCAATTTTTGGATTATCAACCATAATTGTATACAGATAATCCAGCTTTGTTTTCGAATCTTCGGTCAATGTAGCTTTGTCGAATTCATATAAAATATCCTTAAGCACTATGGGTTTGTCCATTTCAAACGGGATAAGACAAATATCAGGACTAAATAATGTGTCTTTTTTTGCAAGATCATCATAACTGAAATTGATGACTTTACTGAAGTACTTGTCTTTTTCTGCTGTGATCTTGATCTTACGATTGGTATTTACTTTAAACGCATATTTACCAGATTCATCAGTAACGAATTTTATTACTTCTAGTGAATCAGTCAATGTAACCGTTGCATTGGAAAGTGGCTTTAGGGTATTACAGTCTAATATTGTTCCTTTTACCGTAAGAAATTCCTTTTTTACGTGAAACATCTCAAGGCAGCATAACGATTCTCTGTCTGAGCTGATGTAACCTTCATTTTCGGAAACTGGAGAAGGCGTAAAATAAATATCATCTTTGGATGAGTTAAACGGGTACCCAAGATTTCTAGGCTCTGACCATTTAGTAAAATCACCTTCGCTTTCATAAAAGTCAAATCCCCCCATTCCAACTCGTCCGTTGCTGCTATACAATAATTTGTTTGTTTGGCTATTAAAGTACGCGGCCTGATCATCTTCTGTAGTATTGATGGTATTTCCCAAATTTATAGCCTGACCCAGTGAGCCATCTCCTCTAAGCGGGCAATACCACAAATCAAATTTACCTGAGCCTCCTGGCTTGTTAGACGAGAATATGAGATATTTGCCATCTTTGGTAACAAATGGCTGTATCGAGCTAAAGCCCTTAACGTTAACCTGACTACCTAACTCAACAGGATCCGACCAGCTTTTTCCATCCGCACCTATATTTAGCTGATAAATCTTTTTATCGTTTTGAGCTGTCCAGCTTGTGATATACATCAACTTCCCATTTGGATGAAATGCCGGCGCTGCAGACTCGCGGTCTTTGCTGATAACCTGAAGTTTTTTAACAGAAACATTTTCTGTCAAAGGATTTCCTGAAACTTCATATACTGCATTTAAATAAGGAGTTTCTTTCCTCGTTACTTTCTCATTATTCTTATCAGTCAATACTTCTTTTCTACCAGAGGTGCTAACGGGACGAGAAGAAGTAAAATAAAAACTACCCCCTTTTAAAGTTGGTGTATAGTTCGACCCTTTGTCATTGATGTCATTCTGAAGTTTACTCAACATGAATAGCCTTGGGTAACGCAATTCGTAAAGGGCAAACTGGCAGGAAGCTATTTCAGATTTAGCTTTAACTGAATAAGCATCATTTACTTTATATTTTGCGAGAAACCTGTTGAACGCTGTAATTGCCTCATTATAGTTTTGATTGGCACGTAAGGTTTCAGCATACCAAAATGTGCTCAATATATATTTTGGACTAGTGAATTCCATGGCTATGGCATACCACTTTTCGGCATCAGTAAAGTTTTTATACAACCTTAGTGATTCAGCCAACTGGAATACGCTATACTCATAGTCATCCTTTTTGGGGCTTTCTTCCTTGATCTTATTTTCAAAACCATAGGGAATAACAAAACCTGCACTATCCGGGGATATTTGCAACGCCTTTTTATAGTATTCAGCGGCAGCATAATACTCCTTATTCTGAAAATATACATCCGCTACTCTTTTACTATTCGTTACAAACTGAGCATTGGCTGCAGTTGCAAACAGGCAAAGGATCATCAATGTTTTAAGCAGTTTCATCTGTATGAAATTATGTTTTTCTATTATTCTATTCGTTGTTACAATCGAGGGCAAAAGAAGTTAGGACCTATAATTCCTTTTCTGCTTGTAAAGGAAACAGAGAGTTCTAATCCACCCTGACTTCTGGTGGCACGATTCAAGCTGGATGTATTAAAGTCGTAGCTTAATCCAAACACCATATTTTTCAGGTGTAAGCCAAAAAATGCAATAGCTGAATCATCAACCCGGTAATTTGAACCAAAAAGCAAATCCGATTCCTGATTTAACATCAGTTGTGCATAAGCACCCGCGGCAATTTCCCGTGCGTTACCCTGTTTCATGTAAAGCACATTAGGAGTGATATCAAGTACCTCTGATACTCGTACCCTTGCACCACCATGAGCAGCATATCTTATTGGCATTCTTACACTGTTGCCCAAAAACTTATCCACCGGTCTTGTAATGTGTCCGGCCATTACCCCACCAAATGTGTTTATTCTTTGATCAGGATTCCCGTCAAAAAACATAACCCCAGCATTTACATCAGGAACAAGAGTATTGGAAGATACAAATGATTCATTTATCCCGAAATTTGGATCATATCCGGTAATAGGGTTAAACTGAGAGCCCAATGTAATCTTCGAAGGATCAAAGCTCTTATTCAGGATACCTGCCTGTAATCCAAAATTAATCATGTTTAAGCCAGCTCTTCCAAAATGAATCCTATATGCTCCGGAAACCAATGCACTTAAATGATTGTAACTAATGTCTCCTGCATTTTGATTCAAGACCATCGCACCAAAGGCTAAGTTTTTAACTGGTGCCATGTCGAATGACGCGCCACCAGTTAAAAATGAGTTTGAAATAGATCCCCACTGCTGTTTTGCATTGAGTGAAACTCTATACTCTCCATCAGTCACCCCTGTCAACGCAGGATTTAACCATAAAGGGTGTGCATAGTATTGTGAGAAGTGAGGATCAATCTGGGCTGTAACCCTTAAGGCTCCCAAACTTAAAAATGCTCCTATTGCCAGTATTTTTATTAGTTTCTTCATAACAAATTTGTTTTTCGAGGTTTTAGGTAAATGGTTCATATTAACTGGACTCATCTTCTATCTTAATAATGTTATTGTACCTTTCTTAGTTGTTTTTGTACCATCATTAAATTCAACATCCAGGTAATAAACATATACACCATTCGGCTGTATATCGCCTTTATATGTTCCATCCCAACCATTCTGAATACTTAATGATTCATATATGAATTGTCCCCACTGATTGTACACACGCAACTTCATTTTGGCAATTGTATTTCCATATACCAGGAATATATCGTTCTTACCATCATTATTTGGTGTAAATGTGTTTGGAACAAAAACAGTATTACCCAGAGGATTTTCACTTTTTGCTGTTAATGATGTTGCGTCACTTAACTGGCAATCCAGTTGTCCTTTTGCCCTCACCCTGATGGTTACACTTTGATCTGGTTGTAAACCCGCAGCAAGATATGTCGTGCCTGAAGTAGGCGGTATCCAGGTCAATCCATTATCAAGAGAAACTTCATATCCTGTAGCTCCAGCAACAACATTCCACTGGAACGTAATGCTGGTAGATGTAGCTGACTGAACTGACACTACTGGAGCATCTAGTTTAGAAAGAACTGTTACAACTACTGGAGTACGCGTGGCACTTGTACAGCTGGTAAGAGTATTAGAAGCTTCAACATAATAAGTAGTTGTCGCTGTTAATCCCGGTGTGGTAAATGATGTTCCGGTAGACAATGCCGTACCTCCCGTTGCTGTATTGTACCAACGATAGCTAAGTGTAGCATCAGAGTTATCTACAGTCAGTACTGTACTTGACCCTGAACACAATGGACCGGAAACTCCTGATAAAGAAGCTGGTGGCAATGGAATAGCCGTCGGCGTTACCGTAACTGCAGTGCGGCTTGTACTTATGCATGTTGCCGTAGAAGCGCCTACATAATATATCGTAGCCACTGTAATACCAGGCGTTGTAAAGCTGGTTCCTGATGCAAGCTCAGTTCCATTTACAGCAGTACTATACCATTTATATATTACTCCTGTCTGCGGATTTGACACTGTTAACACAGCTGCACTTCCAGCACATACATTTACAGATGAAGAGGCAACAGTTGGAACAAGTGGTTTTGGAGAAACAGTCACAGTTGTTTTAACTCTTCCTGTAGCATTTCCACATCCAGTGGCACTTATTGCAACTACATAGAAGTCAGTATTTGCATTTAATATTCCTGTAGTAAACTGTGTACCGGTAAATATAGATGTACCACCATTTGCAACGTCATACCACATATATGAAACGCCGGTTTGTGCATTTTGAACTGTTAATACCGTAGACTCACCACTACAGATACTTGTTCCTGCTGAAGCAATAACCGGAGTAATAGGTAGTGGATTAACTGTGATCGTTACTACCCTTGCAGTTCCGGCAGTATTTGCACATTTATTAGCGCCTCTCACGGTTACATAGTAAGTTGTCGTTGCGCTTAAGACTGGTGTACTATATGTTGGCCCTGTAGATACAGCGTTAGTCAATGCTGCATCTGTGTACCAGGTAAATACAGGATTTGTAACCGTAGTACTGCTGGCTGTCAGACTAGCTGTCCCTCCTTCGCACAAAGGATTTGCTCCTGAAACAGATACATCTGAGGCTAAAGCAGGAGGGTTAACTGTTAGTGTTACTACCCTTGCGTTGGCTGCCGTATTTTCACATTTGTTAGCTCCCCTAACTGTTACGTAGTAATTCGTGGTTGTAGTGATTGAAGGAGTATTGAATACACTTCCAGTCCAAACCGCGGTTGTAAGTGCCGGGTCGCTATACCAGGTAAATATTGGATTGGTCACAGTTGTACTTGTCGCAGTCAGCGTAGCAGTTGTACCTGCACACAATGGAGTTCCTGCTCCGGTAACACTGATATCCGAAGCCAAAGCTGGTGGATTTATAGTTACTTTCACAACTTTAGCGTTAGCCGCTGTATTCGCACATCTGTTTGATCCTGAAACGGTAACATAGTAAGTAGTTGTGGCACTGAGTGCTCCTGTATTGAATGTTGGTCCTGTCCACACCGCATTGGTTAATGCGGCATCGCTGTACCAGGTAAATACAGGGCTCACAACAGTAACACTACTAGCTGTCAACGTAGCTGAAGCTCCGGCACAAAGTGGTGCACCCGCACCGACAACGTTGATATCACTCGCTAAAGCCGGAGGGTTAACAGTAACGGTGACAATTTTTGCTGTAGCAGCAGTATTCTCACATTTATTCAGTCCCCTAACGGTAACATAATAA
The DNA here is from genome assembly GCF_032678645.1 of Pedobacter frigoris. Lineage (GTDB taxonomy): Bacteria > Bacteroidota > Bacteroidia > Sphingobacteriales > Sphingobacteriaceae > Pedobacter > Pedobacter frigoris_A. The sequence continues at coordinate 695,875 of NZ_JAVTSP010000002.1, read as the reverse complement.
GTAGTAGTTGCAGTAAGCGGAGGCGTAGTAAACGATGCTGAATTCGAGACAACAACTGTTAAATTGGCATCGCTATACCAGGTGAATACAGGGTTAGTTACAGTCGTGCTACTGGCGGTCAAAGTAGCAGTTGTACCTGCACACAATGGACTGCCCGCACCCGCTACATTAATATCCGAAGCTAAAGCTGGTGGATTTATAGTTATAGTCACAACTTTAGCATTTGCCGCTGTATTTGCACATTTATTAGCGCCCCTCACGGTTACATAATAAGTCTTCGTGGCTGTGAGTACTGGCGTGTTAAATGTTGCCCCCGTCCACACTGGATTAGTCAATGCTGCATCTGTGTACCAGGTAAATACAGGATTTGTAACCGTAGTACTGCTGGCTACCAAACTAGCAGACGTTCCAGAACACAATGGATTGTCTGCACCAGTAACATTAATATCTGAAGCTAAAGCAGGAGGGTTAACTGTTAGTGTTACTACTCTTGCGTTGGCTGCTGTATTTTCACATTTGTTAGCTCCCCTAACTGTTACGTAGTAATTTGTGGTCGTAGTGATTGAAGGAGTATTGAATACACTTCCAGTCCAAACCGCGGTTGTAAGTGCCGGGTCGCTATACCAGGTAAATATTGGATTGGTCACAGTTGTACTGGTCGCAGTCAGCGTAGCAGTTGTACCTGCACACAATGGAGTCCCTGCTCCGGTAACACTGATATCCGAAGCCAAAGCTGGTGGATTTATAGTTACTTTCACAACTTTAGCGTTAGCCGCTGTATTCGCACATCTGTTTGATCCTGAAACGGTAACATAGTAAGTAGTTGTGGCACTGAGTGCTCCTGTATTGAATGTTGGTCCTGTCCACACCGCATTGGTTAATGCGGCATCGCTGTACCAGGTAAATACAGGGCTCACAACAGTAACACTACTAGCTGTCAACGTAGCTGAAGCTCCGGCACAAAGTGGTGCACCCGCACCGACAACGTTGATATCACTCGCTAAAGCCGGAGGGTTAACAGTAACGGTGACAATTTTTGCTGTAGCAGCAGTATTCTCACATTTATTCAGTCCCCTAACGGTAACATAATAAGTAGTAGTTGCAGTAAGCGGAGGCGTAGTAAACGATGCTGAATTCGAGACAACAACTGTTAAATTGGCATCGCTATACCAGGTAAATACAGGGTTAGTTACTGTTGTTGTACTGGCAACAAGACTAGCCGTATTTCCTGCACAGAATGGAGTGTTTGCCCCATCCACAATAATATCGGATGCTGATGCCGGCGGATTTACGGTTATCACAACAACTTCTGCATTTGAAGCTAGATTTTCACATTTATTATCTCCTTTTACTGTTACGTAATAAGTTCTGCTTGTTGTAAGCATTGGTGTCGTAAACTTATCTCCGGTAAATACTGCATTTGTCAAGGCTGCATCTGTATACCATGTGAATACAGGATTCGTAATCGTGGTAGTTGTAGCTGTCAGGATAGCAGTAGTACCTGAACAGATTGGCGAACCTGCACCAGTCACATCGAGATCGGCTGCTGTTGCAGGAGGATTCACTATTAGGGTCACAACTTTTGCTTCAGCTGCTGCATTTGCACATTTATTGGTTCCCCTTACAGTTACATAGTAAGTTATCGTTCCGGTTAGTGCATCTGTTATAAATGTATCACCAGTAAACACTGCATTGGTAAGTGAAGGATCGGTATACCAGGTAAATACAGGAGATGTAACCGTAGTACTTGTTGCTTTTAAAGTAGCTTTTGTACCTGAACAGAATGGGGCGCCAGCACCTGTTACTGTAACATCTGTAGCAACGGCAGTAGGATTTACTGTAAGTGTGATTTTAGTTCTTCCAGTGGTGTTGCCACAAGAATTACCATTAACAGCACCTACATAGAAATCATGAACGCCAACACCCAAACTTGCAGGTGTTGTATAGGTATTTGTGTTCGCAGCTAAAAGATTTCCACCTACAGCGGCAGTATACCAGTTGAAAGATACACCTGCAACAGCTTTAACACTCAAAGTAACCGGAGTATTTGGGCATGTAGTAAGCGGATTTGCATTAGCTTCCGGCGCATCAGGTGCAGACAGTATAGTTACAATCACTTTTGTTTTTACACTCTCACATCCGTTGCGGTTTGCTGAAACAAAATAATCATATGTTCCTGCTGCCAAGGCCGGATCGGTAGAAATTGTAGCTCCGTCAGCCAGGTAAGTTGTTCCTCTGTACCATTTATAGGTAATACCAGTTGACGCAGGATTCTTCACTGCTAAAGTAGCTGAAGAACCGGCACAGACAATAGCTGAAGTACTTTCCACGGTCGGATGTGCAATTACACGTTGTGCATAATTGAAATCTACCGTAGTCAATACTGCCGCAAGACCCGATCTTAATCTTAGTTCAACACCATCAAATTCTTTCTGAGGTACGAAAGATAAAATCGCTCCGCTGTTATCACTAAATAATTCTAGATGGATTAATGGATTATTGGCAACGACTACATCATTGTTGCTGGTCGATCCATTGTAAGTTGTTAATTCGATGGAAGGTAATACAGCCAATGAAAGTAGTTTTCCAGGAGAGCTGATACGTACTTTTACGGTATCACCAATTTTTGAAAGTCCTGTAAATCCAACATGCTGATAAACCGAAGCACCTAACGCGCCTACAGGCATCACTAAAGAAGAAGCACTTTCGACATCGTTGTCAACCGCAAGCTGTGGATTAAATACACCTGTTAGCAATGCTATCCCATCAACGCCGCTTCTCACCTGATTAACAGCTGCCTCGCAAGGTACGTCCGTTGGTACGCCATTAGGAATAACAATTACATCAACGGATGTGCGAACTGATGTACAGCCTCCAGAGACAAAAGCTTCAACATAATAAGTTATTGTTAATGGTGAGGTTCCATTGTTAACTAATGAAGCTGTTTCATAACGAGCGTCTGTAGACAATACCGTTGTAGATACTGGACTATCATACCATCTAAACGTAGCCCCCACTGTGCTTGATGTTGCCGTCAATACAGCTGGAGAACCTGATCTTATGGTAACCGAAGCAGGAGTCACCACAGGCTTATCTATGATACCTACATTAATTGTAGCAGTAGTTCTTGATGATGCAACACTGCAAGAATTTACCGCTTCCACCAGGTAGCTTACGGTGCCGGTAATACCTGTAATTGTAAATGTTGTTCCATCTGCCTGGTATATACCGTTGTTATCGTACCATTTGTAGGTAATACCTACCAAAGGGTTACTTACTGAAAGGATAACATCAGTTCCTGTACAAGCATTAACTGTAGGTGATACCAACACTGGAGGCTGAGGTTTAGGCGTTACGGTTACGTTAACAACTGTTCTGTAGCTCGCACATCCTGAGGCTGTATTAGCCTCTACAAAAAACCTGGTATTTGTTGTTAATGCAGGGGTAGTAAATGTGGTACCATCTGCCAGGTAATTTCCTGTCGCATCATACCATTTATACGTAATTCCAGCATTTGGACTTTGAACGCTTAAAAGAGCGGTCTGAGTTTCACACGCAGTCACATTTGCCGAAACTACCTTAGGAGCCACTGCGACACGTTGTACATAATTCAGATCCACTGTTTTTAATAGGCCAGCAAGTCCATCATTAATGCTAACTTCTACCTGATTAAAGACCTGAGTTGGTACAAAAGAAATAAGAGCTTCTGTATTACCGCTCAGCAGTTCAAGACGGATCAATGGATTATTTATTGCGAGTCCATCATTGTTGCTTACATTATTATTGTAAGTACCGATCCTGATCTCCGACAATAGACCTAAAGAAAGGAGCTTACCCGGAGCTGTCAACAATACCCTTACAGTATCTCCAACATTTGATGGATTGGCGAAACCAACGCGCTGATAAACTGACGCACCAAGGAGACCAACCGGCATCACCAGAGACGATGCTGTTTTAGTATCATTATCAATAGCCAGTTGAGGATTGAATACGCCTGCAAGAACTGCAAGTCCGTTTATCCCATTAACTTGCGTAGTCGGAGCTTCACATGGCACTGGATTAGGGCTTCCTCCTCCATTCACATTGATAGTAACCTGTACCCTGCTAGCTGACGAACAGCCTGTGATGGTTGAGTTAACTGAAAGGTAATACGTAGTGGTAGTCATCAACGGAGGCGTTACATAAGTAGACCCTGAGTAAACCGGAATTGTTGATGTAGCCGAGGTATACCAGTTAAACGTAACATTTGCGTCAGTTGATGAGGCAGTTAATATCACCGTTTGCCCTGCGTTTACAGTTGTTGCTGAAGCTTGTACTTGTGGCAGCACCGGTAAAGGATTAACAGTTACTGATACCGCAGTACGCGTTGCACTTATACAGGTACCATTCGCAGCTTCTACGTAATAAGTAGTATTTGCAGTCAATACCGGTGTTGTGTATATAGTGCCAGAGAAAATAGGGGTTACTGAAGTTTGGTCAGCGTACCAGTTATATGTAGTTCCCGGAATAGGGTTAGATATAGAAATTGGAGTAGAAGACCCTGAGCAAACAGGTGCAACTGTTGCGACAACCGGAGCTGCCGGAGCTGTGGTCACGACCACGTTTACAGGAACTCGTATTTGATTCGAACAACTTCCTTTACTTACTTCTACATAATAGGTTGTATTTGCCGTTAAGATTGGTGTGGTAAAATTCTCGCCAGTAGCCAGAGGCGCTCCTCCTGTGGCGTCAGCATACCATCTTAAAGTTGTACCACCATTTGCCGCAGCTGAGAGTGTGGTTGCAGATCCGGAACAAATCAATTGTCCTGAAGCCGAAACTGTAGGGTTAGGATAAATTATCTCTGCACCATAAATACGGAGATTGATCAAAGCTGAAACAAGTCCTGTTGCTCTCACCTCTACCCTATCATAAGTTCCTCCTGCAGGCAATGTCGCTATAAAGCGATTACCGCTAAGCAAACGTAAATTAAGTAATGACGAACTAAGTGTATAAGTATTAACAACAATACTTCCATTCATGATTCTTACCTGGATACCTCCAAGTACTCCTACATCTGCAAGACCTGTTGGGGTTTCAAGATTTAAACGGATACTATCTGTTCCCGCTCCTGTACCGGCGAAGATTAGTCTTTGATATCCTGAACCGCCAACGCCCACAGGTAATGAGATCGTTGTATAGTTCGTTAAATTATCATCGACCGAATTACCGGCATCTTGTACTGTACACAGTAAACAAATTCCATTTACACCACTCTGCTGACTAGTTGCAGCATTACAGTTAGGATTTACAGGACCGCCAATAACCACTACTGTAACTGGAGTTCTGATTGCACTAGCACACCCTGATGCATTAACGGAACCAGCATAATAAGTTGTCGTTGCAGTAAGTGCTGGAGTTGTAAAAGAAACACCGCTGGCTAAAATTGCACCTCCCGTAGGGGCTGCATACCAGTTAATCGTGGCTCCTACTATCGGAGTCGCAGATAAAGTAGCAGTTTGTCCTGAGCTGATTGTTTCGTTATTACTGGTAATTACAACTGGTGTAGGTAGTGGATTTACCGTAACGGTAACAGCAGTACGTGCCGCACTTACACATGAACCTGCAGCAGCTTCTACATAATACGTAGCATCAGCTGTTAATACTCCTGTTGTATAACTTGTTCCTGTACCAACGATAGTTCCCGCTGTAGGATCGGTATACCAGTTGTAGATTACACCTGTTACCGGGCTATTGATATTTAGTGTTGCTGTTGACCCTGAACAAACAGGAGCTACTGCAGCGACCACAGGGTTAGAAGGTGTAGCAGTAACAGTAACTGTCACCGGAACCCTTTGTACATTAGCACAAGTGCCTTTGCTTACTTCTATATAATATGTTGTTGTCGAAGTTAATGTCCCAGTTGTGAAAGTCCCTCCCGTTGCAAGAACTGTTGTACTTGTTGGTGATGAATACCATTTTAGTGTCGTACCACCATTTGCAGTGGCAGTTAATATAGTTGTACTACCTGAGCAGATCGCCTGACCTGTCGATGCGAGTGTAGGGTTTGGATAAATTACTTCTGCACCGTAGATACTTAAATTACTTAATGCTGAAACAAGAGCTCCAAAACTGATCTCTACCCTGTCGTAAATACCTCCGGCTGGAAGTGTTGCCTTAAATCTGTTTCCGCTTAACAGCTTTAGGTCAAGTAGGGTTGAATTCAGAGGATAAGTTGCGACGATATTTGAACCGTTCATCACTGTCACCGTTACCCCTCCTAAAACTCCCACATCTGCTAAACCAACAGGTGTTGCGAGATCCAGGCGAATACTGTCTGTTGCGGCTCCGGCACTTGCAAAAATCAATCTCTGATATCCCGTAGAGCCTACACCTACAGCAAGGTTAATTTTAGTAAATGTATTCGGGTCTGAATCTGTTGATCCCCCAGGCGTCTGAACACTGCACAATAAGCACAAACCGCCGATACCACTTTGTTGACCAACCGCTGCATTACAGTTCGGATTTACCGGGGTACTTGTTACAGTAACCGTAACCGGCACCCTTGACAGACTGAAACAACCTGATGCATTTTGTGTCTCAACATAATAAGTTGTTGTTGAAGATAATGCCGGTGTGATAAATGATGTTCCCGTGCCGAGAGCCACACCTCCAGTTGGATTAGCATACCATCTTATGGTATTCCCTGCATCAGCAATTGCTTGAAGCGTAGCTGTCTGCCCAGAACTAATAGTCTCATTATTTGTAACTATTGTAGCCGAAGCGGGAGCTGCATTGATACTAACCATAACTTGGGTACGACTGCTGACAGCCGAACCTGAGCTCGCTTCAACATAATATGTCGTATTTGATGTTAATACATCTGTAGTATATGTGGTACCTGTAAATAACACCGTATTTCCAGACGCTCCATACCATTTGTAAACAACACCTGAAATCATATTACTTACCGAAAGTGTCGCTGTCGTTCCACTGCATGTCGTTGCAGCGGCTACAACTGGTGCACCCACATTAACCAACAATGAATAATCAGTAGTCGTAGACAATCCAGTATTATCAGTCGCTTTTAAGGTAATATTATAATTTCCTCCTACTGTTGGTATACCTGTAATCTGACGTGTTGCCGGATCAAAGTTCAACCCTGCAGGCAATCCTGTTGCAGTATAAGTATATGGTGCTGTGCCACCAGATACAGCTGGCAAAGTCTGTGTTGGATATGAAGTACCCACAAGTCCATCTGGCAAGACAGCTGTAGGCAGCGACAACACACCATTTACGTTAATAGAATAATTTTGCGTGACATTTGCCCCGACAGCATCAGTAACTTTAACACTAACATTGAAATTACCCGACTGTGTAGGTGTCCCGGTAATGTCACGGGTGGTAGTATTGAAAGACAGGCCCGGAGGTAAATTAGATGCAACATACGTATATGGTCCTGTACCTCCCGTAGCTGCAGGAATATTTTGAGTAACATATACGGTTCCTACAGTTCCGTCTGGAAGTACTTTCCCTGCGAGTAATAATGGATCACTGACTTTAATTGTATAATTAGTAGTAATTGTAGAGCCATCAGCATCTGTTACTTTCACAGGAATAGTGAATGTTCCAACTTGAGTTGGTGTACCCGTAATTTGACGGGTTAAAGGATCAAAGGTTAATCCCGGAGGCAAACCTGTTGTGGCGCTATAAACATATGGCCCGTTACCTCCTGTTGCAGAAGGAATAGTTTGAGTTAAGTAAGTTTCACCTACTGTTCCATCAGCTAAAGTTGCTGTAGGAAGAACTAAAGGATCTCTTACAATAATTGTATAATCTCGTGATACCGTATTACCGTTAGCATCAGTAGCTGTAACAGGTATGGTATAAGTACCAACCTGAGTTGGCGTACCAGTAATCTCTCGCGTTATAACATTAAATGTTAATCCCGGAGGAAGATTGGATGCTGTATAAGTGTAAGGTGTAGTTCCCCCAGTGGCAGCAGGAATTGTTTGTGTTGGATAAACTGTACCAACAATACCATTAGGCAAAACTGCCGCCGGTAATGCTAAAGCAGGCGTCACATTTAATGCAAATGCTGTAATTGATGAACAACCTTTGCTATCAGTTGCGACGATAGAAAATGTAGCATTGTTAATCGCTGTTGATGGTGTACCACCTATAATACCGCTGGATGACAAAGTCAAGCCAGCAGGCAAACTACTTCCTGGGGATAGTGCATATGTAAATCCAGGTGTCCCTCCAGTAGCTGAGTTAATCTGACTGGAATAAGATGAAGCTACAGTGGCATTACTTAAAGTAGTCGTTGCAAAAGTTATAGGAGGATTAACCGTGACAGTAACTGGTACCCGCTGAGAATTAGCGCATGTACCTTTACTTACTTCTATATAATAAGTTGTTGTAGCTGATAACGCTCCTGTTGTAAATGTTTCTCCCGTTGCGAGCGCTACACCACCATTTGAAGCTGCATACCATTTTAATATGGTACCACCATTTGCCGATGCATTTAATGTTGTTGTACTTCCTGAACAAGCGAATAATCCGGTTGAAGCTACAGTTGGATTCGGATAAATAATCTCAGCCCCATATATATTAAGACTGCTCAAAGCAGAAACCAATGCTCCAAAACGAACTTCTACACGGTCATAAACTCCCCCTGCAGGTAAAGTAACTTTAAATCTGTTGCCACTAAGCAACTTTAAATTTAGTAAGCTCGAGTTTAACGGATAAGTTACCACTACATTTGTACCGTTCATGACCCTTACGGTAATTCCTCCAAGCACTCCAACATCTGCTAATCCGGTTGGCGTTTCCAGATCAAGACGGATGCTATCTGTAGTTGACCCTTGACTTGCAAACAATAGTCGCTGATAACCAACCGCACCCACCCCAACTGCAAGATTAATTCTTGTAAAATTATTTAAGTCGGCATCAGTTGAATTACCAGCATCCAGAATACTACAAGCCAGGCAAATCCCTTCAATTCCACTTTGCTGACTTATTGCAGCATTACAGTTTGGATTTGCAGGTCCATTTGTTACTGTTACCGTAACAGGGACTCTGGTAGCACTTGAGCAACCAGATGCATTTTCAGTCCCTACATAATATGTTGTAGTTGTATTCAGGATTGGCGTGGTAAAAGTATTACCTGATGCAAGGGCAGCGCCTCCAGCTGGTAAAGCATACCATTTAATAGTATTACCCGCATCAGCCGTAGCTGCAAGCGTTGCAGTTTGTCCTGCGCTGATTGTTTCATTAGCTGTAGTAACTATTGGAATATTTGGTAGCTCATTTACAGTCACTACCACTGCAGTACGAGAAGGACTCACGCAAGTACCAGTAACAGTTTCAGCATAAAAAGTAGTTGTTCCTGTAAGTGCGGAAGTAGTATAGCTATTGCCAGTTGCCAAAAGTGTACCTCCTGTGGCATCTGTATACCATCGGTATGTATTTCCTGGTGTTGGACTATTAATTGATAAAACCGCCGTTGATCCTGAACAAATTTGAGCAACAGTTGATACCGCCGGGGGAAGTGGTATTGGGGTTACAATTATATTAACAGGAACTCTTAATGATTCTTCGGTACACCCAATTGTTCTCGCAGAAACATAATATGTTTTATTCGCTGTAAGTGCGGGGGTAGTATATGTTCCTGTAGATGGTGTTGTAGCAAGAGCCGGTCCCCCTGTAGCTGCTTCATACCATCTCAATTCATTTAACGCACTTGTTGTTGCTGTAAGATCGGCTCTTGAGCCTGAACATATATTCACAATGTTCGAAGCTGGCGCTATAAAGGTTGGCCGCGCTGCAGATCGGTTTATTGAATATAAATTAAACGTCTGCGTAAGACTAATATTTAGTAATGATGATAACGTAACCTTTACCCGATCAAATGGCACTCCGGGAGCAAAAGGCACAGCTGCTGGTTGCCCGGTATTCAGTAATCCAAGTAAATCGAGATCAAGTAAAGTTGAAAGATTTCCAGTATATACCTCAGTTGCGCCATTATAAGCTGTCAAGGTAACATTATTTAATAATCCTGCATTAAGTAAAGCCGGAGCAACCTGAATCTTAACGTTAAATTCATCTCCGGCATTAGATAATGTTTCAAAATAAACATTCTGACTAATCGTTCCTGCAACTCCAAGAGCGCCTAAGCTAATTTGTGAATAATTATCCGGGTCAGCATCTATTGCCCTTTCGATATCGGTAACGCCGGCTTTACCCAACCCTAAAAGATCTGCGGTAAGCCCAGTACCTTCATACGATGTTGCGAAAGCTTGAACACAAGGATTAGTTCCGTCGCCATGAAAAGCATAATATACATCTGTGTAGCTATTGGCCCCTAGTCCTAAAACTGCGTTGGTAAAATCTTTTATATAAACACGATCATAAGCTGCCGTTGGTGTTATTGCAATATAATAATACCCATTTGCATCCTTGATGAGTTTAATGTTTTCTGTAGAAAATGGATTTGAACTATTTCCAAAAGTTACATTATTTACACTTCCAGTTCCCATTCTTGCCCCAGCTTCAAAATAACGGTTACCCAAAACTACCGATCCAACTACATTTGTCAGAACATTCCCTAAGTTCCCTCCAAGCAGTGTATTTAGAAGATCTGGATTCGCTACATTAATTCTTATGTAGGAAGTTTTCCCTGCTGCTACCGTACTTGGAAATTTCAATTCAAGTTCTCCCTGAAATGAAGCAAGCCCCAACGCAAGCCCTGCGTTCGAGATAATTCTTGTAGCTGAATTATCTGATGTCAAAGCATTCCCTGGGTTATTAACTGTGGTTATGTTGCAAGCACCAAGACCTAATAGTCCACAACCCAAACCAGTATATGGCCCGGTATGAACTTCTTCAGTTGCATAAATTCTGGATTGTGCATACGATTTAGAACCTATCAGCGTTATAGCTAATAAATATATAAGTATAGCAACAGACCTTTTAAAATTTCCTGGTAGGGTAGATGTCCATTTCATAAGAGAGGAATTGAGATTATCTAAAATTACTGGTACAATTTTAGTAATAGATTAGGTTGCAATAACCGTTCGAATTGTTCATTTAGAACAGCCAAAGAGGCGTGTCTTATTCATTTTGTTCATTTTAAGTGTTAGTAAAAACCCTGAATAGCTTGAAATGCCTTTAATTGACTGTCAATTAACGAATTGCACAAAAACATTCTTTAATGTTCATTTTTTATCAGAAGCACAATCATTCATTGTTCCTACATAAAGCATTATATTCGTTATGATCAAGAATTTAACGCTCAATTATAATGTTATATGGATGAAACATTTATCTTAAACGAACTTAAAAGCTTAATTCTATCCAAGACAGGTATTCGAACAATTACGCCAGCTGATTGTAAAAGAATTTCGATTGAGATTAGCAAAACACTGAATAAGAACGTTAGCGAAACAACGATCAAACGTTTGTTTGGGTTTGCTGTCGTTAAACATAATTTTTCAAAATTTACGCTAACAACCCTCTCTGAATACGTCAATGAAGAATATCTTGATGCCAACCACCTATCACCAGGTGCCAACGCACAAAGTTCTTTACATACCTGGAAAGAACTCCATGATAAGGCTACCCGAATTACAGACTTTACACTTAAAGGAATTAAGAACCGTTCGGGAATGCCTTATGAAATGACCATAAGCAGAAAGTTCGCCGAACATGACTTTGAAGACTTTATTAAAGGCGATCATAGTTTTACTTGTTTCATTTCTCAACCAGGTTATGGGAGGACGATTCTCTTAAGTCATTTGGCAGAAATATTCATCAATAATAGATACCCTATATATAAAGACTCCACGATGCTTTTCATTACAGCATATAGTTTATTTAATAAGGAGCATATTACTTTGAATTTTGAAGACCAATTGAAATTACAATTAGGAATACACCCAAAAGACAGCCTAATTGACTATGCTAATAAAAATTATGAATCAACTGGGGGTAAACTAGTGATAGTAATTGATGGATTTTCTGAACTAGTTTTGAAAAGAGATTTAAAAAAACAACTTTTCGAAAGCATCATCAATTTTATCTGTAGTGTCGAAGACAATAAATCTATAAAACTTGTGATGAGTATGAGGTCTACTACCTGGATTAGATTTTATGATTGTATCAGGCACTCATCGTATTTAAAAACAAAGTGGTTTCCTGGAAATTACTTCAACCTGAATGATGTATCAAATGTACCTCCTCTTACAGAAAAAGAAGTAAATCTCATTCTCTCCAAAATTCACCACCTGAGTTCTACCGATATAAATCCAAAGTTAAAGACTCAGTTAAAATTCCCATTCCACATAGAATTATATTATCAATTAAAGGAAGAAGACCCTCATTTTAATTATTCAACAAATATTACTTTTTATGAGTTGATATCGAGGTTTATTCAGGATAAAATATACAGATCAAACTATTATACAGAAAAGATACTATTCCTAAAAAAAATAGTTCAGCTTACAGATTTTGGAAACAAAGGCACTTCCGTTCCAAAGGACGATCTGATAGGTGAATTGTCTGCATTTAAAAATGCATATATGGAGCTTTTGTCAGACGGGATATTAATGGAAGAAAAAAGCCATGAACAGTTTCATCCAAAAGAGTTTGTTCGTTTTATTCATCCTCACATATTTGAATACTTCCTTTTTATAGAATTACTGGAAAAATTCCATCTGAGAGTAGACAGTGCGTTCTTTAGCTATATTAGAAAAGAATATAACGGCAGCCAATCCAGATTTCAGCTTTTACAATGGACAATACGCTTTATTGTCAGAACTGGAGATATGGGGGCTTTGGTGAGCATCTTTGATCTGGAACTTAACAATTATGAACGAAGCTACCTGGTTCTATTCATTGCGGAAAATCTGGATTATAGGGCTAAATACAGTCCGGAAACGATAAAACTTCTTAGAGAACATAAGCTTCATGATAGAATCATTAAAGAACTCGTCAATTTCGATTTCATAGATTCCTGTTATAAAGAATCCATAAATGTTCTCCTAAAAGTTGTTGACACTGAACAGAACCGACTAGTTTATCATTCTTTATTGGCAATTTTTGATATTCTTAGTTTAAACCCTGAACTGATTAGCAATAGATTAGAAATATTATCGAAATTCCAATCGGATGAATGGATTGTCGATCCCTATACAATCGTTAAGTTGATCCGTGCAAAAATTACAGATAATAATGCCGACGGAGAAGGATTAATTGAAAGTCTGGAAAAATCACTGATTGGAAAAGAAGAAGACAACCATACACCTGACAAGTCGATATCATATGTATTAATTATGCTTTTAGGATTATTTTACAAAGATCATGAAGCAAACCTCCGCCTGATCAAAATGATCCTACATCATACTGCAAAGACTTTTAATCGGGAATCTCCTTTTTTTTTATTTGCATTGAGTAGATATGGTTTAATAAATTCCATAATCAATCCAGGCAAAAAAGCCGACCAGCTCGAAAATATACTTATTATGCTTGACCAAAATAAATCAAGATTTAAAATAACCAGGTATGCTGAGTCGATCATCCGTATGATGCAAGCCTATCAGTTGAAACACAAGAAACAATATTCTATGGCATACAATTTCTGCCTTGAACCATTGCATCTTTTTAAGACAAACGGATTAAATATGAATTGTCTTTTCATCTATAATCTCATTATTGAAATCTTTACTGAAGCCAATGATATAGTAAAAGCAAATGAATATAAATACGAAAAGTTATGTTTTATCGAAGACAACCACATTCCCAACCTGATCTTTCTACCTTCCAATGAGATCAAAAAATTTTAAATAAAAAGCCCTCATTAATCAATCTTTAACGCGATCGATCAATGAGGGATGTCATTGATTAGATTAATCGTTATTTTCTACTCTGCAGCCAGCTTCAATGCATTGTAAGCATTCACAATTCCCCCTGTTACACAAAGGTCACTGAAGGGTACAGTTTTACTGTTATCTTGTTCATCTTTAATCACAACTGACTGTTCCACTTTGACAACCGACTTCATTATGATCTCTTTCACCTGTAAAGCAGTCAATTTTGGATAATAAGAACGAATTAATCCTGCGAGACCTGCGACTACAGGTGCTGCCATACTTGTTCCATCTAATTTCTCATATTTTGATCCTGGGACAGTTGAATTGATATTTACACCAGGTGCAAATACGTCAACTTTTGTTTTCCCATAATTTGAAAAACTCGCTTTAATAGAACCATCATTTTCCCAGCCGGAGGCCCCAACAGTTAGCCATGAAGTAGCCGTTCCCCCGCTCAAATAATCAGGATTAGGATAATTAGCTTCTACCTCCAGGTCTTTATTGTCATTACCAGCGGCATGGATTAACAATACATCTTTTGATACTGCATATTTAACAGCTTCATCAACTATATTCTTATCCCAGGAATAGCTTTTGCCAAAGCTCATATTAATAACTTTTGCACCGTTATCTACCGCATATCTAATTGAATTAGCCACATCCTTATCCCGTTCATCACCATTTGGAGTACTACGTACGCCCATGATCACAACATTATCCGCAACACCACGAATTCCAAGATCATTTGTTCTAACGGCAGCAATAATACCAGCAACATGCGATCCATGCTGGGCATCTGGGCCGGCAACATCGTTATTACCGTAAAATTTTTCTTTTACATTATTTGGATCATCGCCGACAATAGACCTTGGATCATAATCAAGATTTAGGTTATAATCAACTTGAGACTTGAAATGATCATAACCCGGTATGATTTGGGTATTATAAAACTCTTTAAAACTAACATCCTTTAGTTGTTGAACCATTACACGTTGTATATTGGCTTCCATTTGACCCGTAGGTGTAAATGCTTTAAAATCTTCAGCAGAAGGATTTTCTTTTCCAATTTTTTTCACAACATCATCAACAGCCATCTTAAAGCCACCAAAACGCTCTAATCCAATCTTAGCTTCTGCCAGTTCCTTATCAAATTCTGCCTTATTCTTTTTATAAGCTTCAAAGGCCGCAAGGTCAGCTGGCGCAACTGATGTCGCATCAGCATTAGCAAATTTTGCATTATCTCTGCGAATGAGGCGAGTCAACTCCAGGGTTTCATGGTTAACAGAACCTTTAGCAGAGCCCAAAAAGTTCCAGCCGTTCACGTCATCGATGTAACCATTCTTATCATCATCCTTCCCGTTACCAGCTTTCTCCTTTTTATTAACCCAGATGATAGATTTTAAATCTTCATGGTTGATATCCACACCACCATCTAGCACTGCAACAATTACTGGAGTAGATTTTTTACCCTTCAACAACTCATTATAAGCTTTTTCAGTACTGATACCAAATGTCGTATCAGCTTTTAAATCCAAATTCTGCCAGTTAGGCTTTTGCGCAATTGAGATAAAAGGTACTACAGTTAATAATGAAATCCCCACCACACTACAGCGTAGAATATTTACGTTCATTTTAATCATATATTCAAATTTTAAACAAAGTTAGTTAATTATAATATCAAGGTGTTAGCATCATATGTGTGATTATCACCAAGTCATAAACGACAAAACCAGACTTTTAATCTGGCTTGTATAAAAATGATTATTTAAGATATTGTTACAACATGCTATCCCCATCTGTTTCTCTTGCTATGACATCAGCAATTGAGGTTTGTGCCAGCACATTTAACGTGGCATCTCTTACGTCAATAAATGTTTTTCTGATACCACAAGTTACCTCGTCGTGACATTCGTCACACTTACGGTAAAATTTAAGACTTGCACATGGGACCATAGCTATAGGTCCATCCGTAATCCGTAGAATATCAGCGAGAAATATATCTTTAGGATCTTTATTTAAGCTATAGCCTCCGCCTGCCCCCTTTTTACTATAAAGATAACCAGCATTACGCATATCTAGCAGGATCTGCTCCAAAAATTTTCTCGGGATCATTTCCTGGGTAGCCAGTCTTACGATTTGCATTGGAGGATTTTCCAGATTCTTACCAAGAGCAACCAGTGCCTTTATTGCATATTTTGTTTTCTTAGACAGCATATAACAAAGCTAAGAAAAAAGATTTATGTAACATCAAACGATTTCTGCGGCAAACTATTTGAACATTTTAAAAATAGAGCTCCAAAACCAGCTTTCTTCTGCATTAAGCATCGTTTCAAGCGTTTTGTTTACATTTTTCGCCAGTTTATTAATATCTTTTACTGTATTCTTAAACACCTTATAACTGGGTTCTTTTTCACTTCCCTCCACCTCTGACAGTTCATTTAAAAGTTTAATTATCGGATCCAACTCTCTTTTTTTTCTTTCCTGCGCAACCTGTCTGGCAATATTCCATGCGTCTTTATCCGCAAAAAAATATTCCTTACGCTCTCCCGGTCTATGTTGCTTATCCACCAAACCCCAACTTATTAAATCTCTTAAAGTCATATTTGCATTGCCTCTTGAAATGTTCAGTTCTTGCATAATCTCCTCCGTGGTCAATGACTCAGGCGATATCAACAAAAGTGCATGAACTTGAGCCATAGTCCTGTTAATCCCCCATTCTGATCCAAGTTTACCCCAGGCTTCGATAAATCTCAATCTTGCTTCTGTTAATTCCATACTCAAAGTTAACCTCAACTATTGTATTTTCAAATATTACTGAAAGTAATTACGCATAGTTATAATTTATACCATATGCCATTTTCATATTGCTTTTTGTATTTTTGTTATCTATTTAAGCGAAATCCCTATGGCAAAAATACTCATCATCGAAGACGATCTGACTTTCTCTCAGATATTGGAAGTTTTTTTAAAGAAACATGGATTTGAGCCTTTTGCTGTAAATGAAGTTAGAAAGAGCTTTGCTTTAATAGAACAACAAAACTTTGAACTTTTCCTAATCGACTACAGGTTACCGGATGGAACTGGCTTAGATGTATTGTCTCACTTAAGAGAGAGGGGATTGATACAGCCTACAATAATTATGACAAGCTTTAATGATGTCAGGACCGCGGTAAAATCTATACGACTTGGTGCATTTGATTACATCACAAAGCCTGTAAACCCTGACGAATTGCTAATGATCATTAAAAATGCATTAGAAAAAAAGGAAGGTAATGAATCAGCTTCATCTATTGAACATACGGATGCCATTAAAGGAAAAAGCAGTATCGCTGATAAACTCTATGAACACATCAACCTGGTTGCACCTACAGATATGTCTGTAGTCATACAGGGAGAGAGTGGAACAGGTAAGGAATATGCTGCAAGGGCGCTCCATATGCAAAGCAAACGAAAAAATAAACCTTTTGTCGCTATTGATTGTGGAGCACTTTCCAAGGAGCTAGCTGCCAGCGAGTTATTTGGGCATGTAAAAGGAGCATTCACCGGTGCTTTAAATGATAAAAAGGGACAATTCGAAGTAGCAGATGGAGGGACCTTATTTTTGGATGAGGTGGGGAATTTGAGCTACGAAGTACAGGTGAAATTATTACGGGCACTCCAGGAAAGAATCATTCAGCCACAGGGCGGCACTAAAACAAAAAAAATCGACGTTCGAATCATTACTGCGACAAACGATGATCTTAAGACAAGTGTTGGTAACGGTACGTTTAGAGAAGACCTCTACCACCGATTAAATGAATTTAAAATACAACTTCCGGCATTACGCGACAGAGGAAAAGATCTCGAATTATTTATTTTACATTTCATTAAGCTCTCCAATATTGAGCTGAACAGAAATGTTAAGGAAATATCTCCACAAGCTAAACAGCTGTTACTTCAATATGATTGGCCAGGCAACTTGCGGGAACTAAAAAACGTGATTAAAAGAATGGTATTGCTAACTCCAACTGAAACCGCAGAAGTAGATTCTCTTCCTGAAGAAATGATCATTGCAGTTAATCAGAGTCCTAAGGCAACTGGGTCAGACTTAAAAGCAATCAATGAGATCAATGAAAAAGCACTCATTATTGAAACACTTGTCAAAGTGAAATATAACAAATCAAAAGCCGCTAAATTATTGAATATAGACCGTAAAACACTATATAGCAAAATGGAGCGCTATGAGATAGAATAAATCATTTGGAGTAATTTTTCAATTAACTGAGCTAATTTATCTTTATCCGGCCCTTGTTTTTCGGTTCTCAAATTAAGTTCATAAACTCTGAATTCCGCAGCCAGTGGCTTCCCTCCAACCTGCGCAATTCTGCCTGCAAGACGGTGACAGACCAGACATAACTTATCAGTTTCATTTTCCTCTGCAGCACGTCTTAATTCTTCTATATCATTCAAAGAATCTTCCTTAAATCTCAGCAGAATCTTTGCCAGTTGTTCTTCATCTCCAAACGTCATCTTCCTTAGCAACGAAAGATCGATTTCAATCTCAGGTGTCAATTTGGATACCGATTCAGACGATAAATTATCGCCTTGAAGTACACCCAACAATTCTGCTTCTCTGAAAGGCTTCATCAACAAACCATCAAAGCCACTATCAAGGAGATGTTCACGTTCATCCGGCAATACTTGAGCTGTGATTGCATAGATTTTTACCCCCTCACTGATGGTCTCCTTCAATCTTCGGCATAGCGTTATTCCATTCATTTCTGGCATCCGCATGTCAATCAATACATGTGTTACATCACTATCCCACACTGTATTTAACAATTCTGACGGGGAGTTAAAAATTCTATGGGCAATATGATTTTTTTTAAAAATAACACTGCACAAATCCAGTATCAGCCGATCATCGTCCACAATCCACACTTTGCAATTTAAACCCAACGTGTTTAATTTGTCAGGCTTTTCGATTTTGGGTTCACTCTCCAACTTGAAAGTTAAATATACAGTAAAAACACTACCTACCCCCTCCTGACTCTTTACGTATATCCGTCCTCCTTGATTTTCAACAAGTGATTTAATAATGGTTAGACCCAATCCTGTCCCTTTTCTATTGACTGCATCACTATCATAACCATTTGCCTGTTCAAACTCATTAAATATGCGTTTAGCCTCCTCTTCTGAAAACCCGATTCCGGTATCCTTAACTGAAAAAGTAAAATGGAGATCATCCTCCTTTCTCTTATAGTTTACCGACAGGGATATTTCACCATGATTTGTAAATTTCACTGCATTTCCCAACAAATTGAAAAGAATTTGTTTCAGCCTGAATGGATCACCATTGACATATTTTAATTCCTGTAAGTCCAGATCAGCAATCATTTTTAATGACTTTGACTCCGCCTGAGGTCGCATTATGGCAATCACTTCTTCCATAAGGGTTCTGATTTCAAAGACTTTATTTGAAAAAGTAAACTTACCTGAAATGATCCTGTTATAATCCAGCACCTCATTTACTATTTGCAATAAATGTTCCGATGAGTTATAGATTGCATCTATATCCTTGCTTTTTGGGTGCTCCTGATGCCTTATTAATTCAGAATATCCGATTATAGATTGTAACGGCGTGCGAATTTCATGGCTCATATTTGAAAGAAACCGCTGCTTCGCCTGTCCATGATACTCGGCCTCGTCACGCGCAAGCTCTAGCTCATTTCGATAACGACCGCTCCTGCCTATATCAGTTAAAATCAAATAAAGCAACAAGCCGGTCAAGAGCACAAATACCAACATAATCACACTTATTGTGGTAATACTTGTATTTACAACTTTTTTTGCCTGAATCCCATTTAGCTCAATCTGATTGACTACCTCGCTTTCTACCTTACGCAGTACATCAAGCATTTGGCTAATCAGCAGGTTATTTGCATTGGCCAGCTCAGCTTCCTTATTTAAAAAACTGGCATTTTTTTTCCTTTGCTCTTTTTCAATAATTCTTATAGACTCCTCCAGGCTTTTAGCCATTTTGTCTTCAGCTGACAAGGCGATCGTATCTCTTTTTACCTTCTCTTCACTTATTATTTTAAAAGAATTGTCTTCAGCGGGTCTCTTTCGACCAAATAGTTTACTTAAAAAATTTCTCGGTTTTTCATCAGGATAGATAGTTGTTGTCGATGTCTTTTCTTCCGTTGCTAAAATAGTGCTATCTGCCTGCTCAGTACCCTTGGATACAATATCATTTAAATTCTGAACCTGTTTTGAAAACACATTGTTATTAACCAAACGTTCCCTAACAGTAAGATAGTTTATAAATTGTTTATCCCTCTGACTCAACAATCGCTTTATCTTATAAATTCGGTCCAATTGAAGGGAATCATCATTATAAAGCAAAGCCAGACTATCCAGTATCACCCGTAGCTGTTTTGACTGTTTAAAGAGCTTGGTATAATTTCTGGGATCATTAAACGCCTGCTTCTTTTGAAGCTGGTCAAGACTCCCTAGTTTTCGGGAAATAACATTTACAATCCTTAGCCTTTCACTTGGTGCTGAAATATGCTCGACAGTGCTAAGCATTTCTTTAAATGCAACCCTGCTAACTCCCCATGCCATGAATAATGCAAAGCAGGCCAATAGAAGGGAAATAATTACTTTGCCTTTTATGGAACTAACGAAACTCTTTCTGGGGACACTACTCATTCTGCTGCTTTAAATATATAACGGCCGATCATATACTAAGGTATACAGATATTATACCAAACTAGGTCAAGCCATAATACTTCTATTGTATTTACTCCGGTATTGTATGGGCGACAACCCGGTAATACGTTTAAATGTAGTCCTAAAAGCTTTATTATCGGTATAACCAACTTTATACATTACTTCGTTTACATTTTCACGTGAAGACTCCAAACTTACCTTCGCTGCCTCCATTTTAACACGTTGTATGTACTCGACTATTGTATTCGAAGTAGCTTTTTTAAACCTGCGCTCCAGATTTCTTCTTCCAAGAGCCTGCATATCGGCGAGCTGATCAATGGTAATTTTTTCACTAAAATTGTTCTCTATATACTCCTGAACTTTCTTAACACTTTCGTCCTCATGTCCCTTTTGTCCTTGAAAGATTGTGAAAGACAATTGGCTTTCCCTATCTAGTTCAATAGCAAATACTTTGGCGGAAAGTACGGCTATCTCTCTGCCCGCATACTTCTCAATCAAATGCAAAATCAGATTTAGGTATGAAAAGGCCCCGCCGCTTGAATAAATACCCTGTTCATCAGTAATAATCTTCTCAGTAACAAGTTGTACATCCGGAAACATTCGCTTAAAATCATTCTCAGCCAGCCAATGTGTGGCACATTTTCTGCCATTTAACAACCCTGTTGACGCCAATAAAAATGCCCCAAGACAAAGGCTGGCAATCTCAGCTCCCTGATTATATTGTTTAACAATCCAGGGAACAAAATCCCGATTCTTTTCAAGGGCAGACTGCATTTCTCCGTCAATCGCCGGAATAATGATCAAATCTGTTTTTTTAACATCCTCTATTAACAAATCCGTATTTACAGTAAACAATCCCCCACTCACTAAGGTTTCCTTAGAAAGTCCGATTAATTTCACGTCAAAAACAGGATCAAGGCCTTTAGCTTTGTAGAACTCGTTAACTTGTGAGAATAATTGCCGGGAGCCTTCAAGACTTCCCAAAATAGCCCCTTTAGGAACCAAAATGGATATGTGTTTCATGATATAAATCTAAATATTGCAATTGTCATAAGCAACCCCGTTTATTTCAGCAATCATAATAAGGGTCATCAGCACAAACATGATAAAGCATTTCTTTAAATTTCAGAAAATCTAAAGGAATAAGAAAAAAGTAATTGCAATAGCTCCTCTTTATTTGTTCGTCGCTCATTGTGGTTGCAGAAACAATAATAGTCGGAACATTTGTCGTATGGGGGTTTAAACGTAAAGCAGAGCAGCAATCAAAAGCAAGCTGAAAATCTGAAAATGCGATAATCACAGCATTTGGCCTAAACTTATCTAGCACTACAAAGATATTTTTGTTGCCTGAAGAGAAAACAACTTCAAACTCGGTGGATAGTGATCCAAACAATGGATTCACTACTTTAAGATCTTCAATTAAAATTAAAATTCTTTTAAGCATCTCTAGAGCCAATTCTTAAAGAAATATAAGCTTGTTTTTTGTCTGGTAAATCAACAAGGCAACACTTTAACAATCTCAAAACAAATAATACCGCAGAACAACCAACCAAAAGTTAAATATTTTTACAATTTTGAACCATCATAGAACTTAAAGGTAATTACTAATTGATAAATATGCAATTAGTAAAGTATGTCCTCTCTAATTCAAATTGCCAAATAAAAAATAATTTGCATAGAAATAATAAAAGTTTAATTTTGCCGCCTTGCCAGTCACCAGGTTTTTTTAGTCTGGTGCTAGATTAAAAGCCTTCTTAGCTCAGCTGGTAGAGCAACTGACTTGTAATCAGTAGGTCATTGGTTCGATTCCGATAGAAGGCTCTTTAAAAACCCAGTCAATTATTTCTCCTTACAGTCTGCAGCTGTAAATGTAAACCTGCCCTTATCAAAATTGATCGGCCTTCCTTTCACAAAATAGGACTTACCCATACTCGTTTCGATCTGCCCAACTCCAAGTATAAGTTTACCGTCTTTTTTTAGAAGAGCAAGTGGGTTTTTATAAATTGTTTGACTCGGACCGATCTTGAAAGTGTAATCAACATATAGGGTATCCCCTTTAAATACCCCCTCAATTTCTCCATCATTCTTATCCTTCTCTACAAAAGTAAAGACCAGGCTTCCTTTAACCTTACCACTTTTTAGCGTCTTTAAATTCAGAAAAGCGGAATCAAGCTTATCTGCCGAGATAAAACATTCAGTTTTAGCGACAACATCAGTCGATTCGTTATTTGTTGCTTTCGATGTCTTATTGCCGCTTTGATTGCAACTAAAAAAAACTAAGACAGCAGCGATAGCAGGGAGATAAAAAATAGAACTTTTCATAGGAAATGATTTGTTTTTTTGAATGGTTAATTGTTCTTCAAGATACATAAAAATATTCTAAGATTCAGCAGGTATATATTCATATTCGGTGAATAATTTCTATTAAGTCTGTTATCCCGGCATTTGACAAATTGTTTCAAATGCTATTCAAATCGTCTCAATGTGCTTTTAAAGAACCTTGTATTTCATTTTTTAATCTAAACTTGTTATTCAATTTTAAATCGAACAACCAAATGAAACTTAAACACGCTGCTTTGCTCACTATGCTGACCGTTCTTTCATTACCTGCCGTTAGTCAGGAAAGGAAAGCACCCGCATATCCGCTGATTACACACGACACCTATTTTAGTATCTGGAGTGCTACTGACGAGATCAATAAGTCTACCACAACCCATTGGTCAGGCAGTAATCTTTCCTTACTTGCTTATGCCAAGGTAGACGGCAAAGTTTATCGCTTGCTTGGTAAGAATGAACCCAGGTACAAAACCCTGGTTCCCGCTGCAGATGAAACACCTTATCAGGTTAACTATTCAGAAAAATCCCCCTCACTAAACTGGGCCTCTTTCAACTTCGATGATTCTTCCTGGCAAAAAGGTGACGCACCCTTTGGCCGTGACGCCGGTAAACCAAAAACCAAATGGGCCAGCAATGATCTTTGGATAAGACGTAGTTTTGACTTCAACGGAAACAATAACGACAAACTATACCTCAAACTATTTCATGACGATAATATCGAAATTTATCTTAATGGGGAACAAGTCTACAAGCATACTGGCTGGACCTCAGGCTTTGAATATATATTGCTTTCCGAAATTGCGAAATCAAAGCTAAAAAAGGGAAAAAATCTAATGGCCATTCATGTAGCAAATACCGCAGGAGGACAATACCTTGATGCCGGAATTGTCAAAGAGGTTGAAGAAAAAGAAGAATCACTTATTATAGAAGCAAAACAGCAATCTGTACAATTAAAGGCTACACAAACCATTTATGACCTTCAATGCGGAAATGTAAATGTTCAAATGGCTTTCACTTCACCTCTTTTATTAAATGACCTTGACTTATTGTCCCGCCCCGTTTCTTACATTTCGTTTCTAGCCAAATCAGTAGACGGGAAACCCCATGAAGTACAAATTTCCTTTGGTGCCTCTACAGATATTGCTGCAAATAATTCGATGCAGGAAGTTAAAGCGGAGAAATACGTATCCGGACAGATCGCTGTACTTAAAGCCGGCACAACAGAACAAACACTACTCACAAGAAAAGACAATGATTCGAGGATAGACTGGGGCTATCTATATCTGGCAACACCTTTGGATCAAAATTCCTCCCAATTTATATCAGATAGCTTCGGAATAAACAATAAAAAAAACAACACATCAACAGGAAAGCAGTTTTTTTTAAACACAACGCTAAACCTTGGTAAAGTATCGGATCAAGCAAAGGAGCAATATGTAATGCTTGGCTATGATGATTTATATTCTGTGCAGTATTTTGGAGAAAACCTGAAACCCTGGTGGAAAAACACTACCGATGACACCATTGAGAAACAACTAAATAAAGCGAGTAAAGATTACTCTTCGATTATGAGGAGATGCACTGCGTTCGACAATGAGATGTATAACAAAGCTCTGCAAATCGGCGGAGTTAGCTATGCTAAATTATGCGAACTGGCCTATCGTCAGTCCATCGCAGCACATAAGTTAGTTAAAAGTCCACAGGGAGATATATTATTCCTGTCCAAGGAAAACTTTAGTGGAAGCTTTATTAACACCGTAGATGTGACGTATCCTTCCGCTCCATTGTTTTTAGAATACAATCCTGAACTGATGAAAGGAATGCTCAATGGCATCTTTTATTATAGTGAAAGCGGAAAATGGAACAAGCCTTATCCGGCACATGATCTTGGAAGTTATCCATTGGCAAATGGACAGACTTACGGAGAAGACATGCCGGTTGAGGAAGCAGGCAACATGATGATCATTACCGCTGCTATTGCCAAGGCAGAAGGGAATGCCGAATACGCTAAAAAGCACTGGAAAACACTTACTACCTGGGCAGAATACTTAAATAAATATGGCTTTGACCCTGCAAATCAGTTATGTACAGATGATTTTGCCGGACATATGGCAAGAAATGCTAATTTATCCGTAAAAGCTATCGTTGGATTGGGATGTTATGCGATGCTGGCTGATATGCTCAAGGAAAATGAGACAGCTAAAAAGTACAATACTATTGCTAAAAAAATGGCTCTGGATTGGATGAAAATTGCAGACAATGGAGATCATTATGTACTTGCATTCGGAAAAGAAGGAACCTGGAGTCAAAAGTACAATCTCGTTTGGGATAAGCTACTTGGACTAAATATCTTCCCCAAAGAGGTAGCACAAAAAGAAATCAAGTACTATCTGACTAAACAAAACACCTATGGATTGCCCCTGGATAGCAGGAAATCATATACAAAATCTGACTGGATCTTATGGACAGCTACGCTGGCAGATCAAAAATCTGATTTTGAGAAACTGGTCCAGCCTGTTTACAAATTCACTTTAGAGACCAATCCACGCGTCCCTCTAACCGACTGGCATGAAACTGAAACAGGAAAAAAGGCAGGTTTTCAGGCAAGAAGTGTTGTTGGCGGATATTTTATTAAATTCCTCGATAAGAGCACGAAGTAATGCTGCTCTTTTTCTAGTCACATTAAGGCCTTCATTTAGTGAAGGCCTCTTTTATTCCAGGGACATCAGCTAACCAAGCATTGATTTTAATAAAAAAACAAACTAAACAAAACAACATGCCATCGGTTATATCATTTCCTGACAACAGGAAATAACTTCGACACCATGAGCATCCCTAAAAAACAAACGTTCTTTTACCGAAATGGATTAACTTTGGTATTTCTCATTTTGTTTTCCATTACACTTGCTGCACAAGCTTTAACCGGATGGAAGTAGCACAATCAGTACCTCAAAGAAGAACATGCTCCAGAAATTAGTTGGGCAGCTTACCTGAAAAGCGGACATTTCATTTCAGCTACATTTGAAAATCTTGAAAGCGAGTTTTTACAAATGTCAATGTATGTCCTGCTAACCATTTCCCTGCGCCAAATTGGTTCAGCGGAATCTAAAAAATTAAACGAAAAAGAAGAGGTTGATCGTGAGCCTAGTCCAAACCCTAAAGCTCCATGGGCAGTCAAAAAAGGGGGATGGATACTCAATTCTATAGCAATTCCTTATCTATCTGTTTGTCCATTAAACATCTGCCCGAGGACAACATTTGGTCTTACCTCAAACAACCAGAATTTTTGGTTTGAGACCTTTCAAAACTGGCAGAGCGAGTTCCTTTCTGTAGCAGCAATTGTTTTTTTTACCATTTATCTCCGCCAAAAAGGCTCACCTGAATCTAAACCGGTCGACGCACCGCATATGGAAACCGGAAAATAATAAAGGCATAAAAAAAGCCTTGATGTTGATTTAGCATCAAGGCTCTTAGTAGCCCGTAGGGGAATCGAACCCCTGTTTCCAGAATGAAAATCTGGCGTCCTAACCCCTAGACGAACGGGCCATTCTTCACAACTTTACAAATTCAGCGCCCTTATATATCGCTCGTATTGTCGTAACGGGATGCAAAGATAAAATTCATAATCGTTTTATAAAACTTTTTTTAAAAATCTTAATTCTTTACAACTTTAAACTCGGTTCTCCTATTCTACTGGTGTTCTTCAGAAGAACATTTCACGCCATTATTACATCTATTGTTTATGGCTATCGCAGCTAATTCTCAGCAACCGTCATTTTTACTAAAATCACGGTTAAAAAGCACCTTGTTATTTCGCTCATCCAGGCAGGCTTTCCCGTTAGCCATGGACAACGACTTTGGGGGTCGCTTAGTCTCATTTTTAATTCCACGATTAGCAAATACTAGTCCGCTCACCACAACCAGCGGTAAGATCAGCGCATAGATGACATTTTTTTTATTTTTCATATCCTTTCAAATTGATTCAACGAATCTACTTTGATATTTTTCGGGGCGCGTGATTTGGATTGTAAATAAAAATCTAAACTTTGTAAATAAACTATAAAATAGTAGGGAATCAGTCGCCTTAGCGATTTACCGAAGTAGCAATCCGAATTGGGAAGGAGCAAAACAACAAGCATAAAAAAAGCATCAACCGTATTGATTGATGCTTTTTTCTGTAGCCCGTAGGGGAATCGAACCCCTGTTTCCAGAATGAAAATCTGGCGTCCTCACCCCTAGACGAACGGGCCATTTAAGATTGCCTCAGTCTTTAACAACTGCGAACCTTTTGGTAGCGGGGACCAGACTCGAACTGATGACCTTCGGGTTATGAGCCCGACGAGCTACCAACTGCTCCACCCCGCACTATATACAATCCTTTAAGTTTCGTTATTTGTTTAACTCTTCTTCCGAATTGGAATGCAAAGATATAATTCGTTTCTTTGTGGTGCAAATTTATTTTAAAAAATATTTTCTATGTCACACAAAGCTGGTTTTGTTAGTATCATCGGTAAGCCAAATGTAGGCAAATCAACCCTTATGAATGCCCTGGTGGGCGAAAAGCTTTCTATCATTACTCCGAAAGCGCAGACCACACGTCACCGTATTCTGGGAATTGTTAACGAAGAAAGCTATCAAATTGTATTTTCCGACACTCCGGGCATCATAATTCCGCGTTACGGACTGCAAGATTCTATGATGAGTTCTGTAAAAGGAGCGCTTACCGATGCAGATCTTATTCTCTTCGTAACGGATATTAATGAGCAGCATGATGAAAATGATGTACTTGAGAAAATCAGCAATTCAACAATCCCACTTATTGTACTGATCAATAAAATAGATAACGCAACACAAGAACAGGTAGACGAAAAAATTGCACACTGGCAGGAGAAGTTAAACCCCAAACATATATTTGCGATATCTGCCCTTCACCAGTATAACCTGGAAGGAATCATGACAACTGTTCTTGAATTCCTGCCTGAGCATGACCCTTTTTATGACAAAGAAGATCTTACTGACCGCAATCAACGTTTTTTCGTCTCCGAGATCATCAGGGAAAAAATCTTCACCAACTATCAGAAAGAAATTCCATATAGTACCGAAGTAATCATTACTTCGTTTAAAGAAGAAGAAAAAATCACGCGCATCAGTGCCGAAATCATTGTAGAACGCGATTCTCAAAAGAACATACTTATTGGAAAAGGAGGCGCTATGCTCAAGAAAGTAGGTACAGAATCACGTAAAGACATTGAGAAGTTTTTAGATCAGAAAGTCTTCCTGGAAACCTTTGTAAAGGTAATTCCTGATTGGCGCAGCAAAAAGAACTATCTAAAAAGTTTCGGGTACGAAAATTAAGCGTACCTTTGCAACCCCTTAATAATTAATACAATTCACAATAGACCATGAGTAACATTATCGCAATCGTCGGAAGACCAAACGTAGGCAAATCTACCCTCTTTAACCGCTTGACAGAAAGCCGTAAAGCCATCGTTGACGATTTTAGCGGAGTTACCCGTGATCGTCACTACGGATCAGCAGAGTGGACAAACAGACAATTCACGGTGATTGATACTGGTGGTTATGTAGCCAATTCGGAAGACGTATTCGAAGCAGCAATCCGTGAACAGGTAATTATAGCCATTGAAGAAGCTACAGTTTTATTGTTTATGGTTGATGTAACCACAGGTATTACTGACCTGGATGATGAAATTGCACAATTACTAAGAAGAAGTAAAAAGCCAGTATTTACAGTAGTAAATAAGGTTGACAATACCCAACTACAAAATGAAGCATCTGTATTTTACGGATTTGGTTTAGGCGAGATCTATGCCATATCTTCAATGACTGGCTCAGGAACCGGAGATTTACTTGATGATGTAATTGAACATTTCGAAGATGTTCCTGAAGATGAAAATGCACTACCTAAAATAACAATTGTCGGCCGTCCCAATGTAGGAAAATCATCATTGATCAATGCCTTAATAGGTAAAGACAGAAATATAGTAACACCAATAGCTGGCACAACCCGCGATTCCATACACATTCACTACAACCAGTTTGGCCACGAATTCATGTTTATTGATACAGCCGGATTACGTAAAAAAACAAAGGTTAAGGAGAACATAGAGTTTTACTCAGTGATGCGTACGATCAAGGCTCTTGAAGAAGCTGACGTAGTAATCCTGATGATCGATGCTGTAGAAGGTCTGGAGTCACAGGATGTAAATATTTTCCATCTTGCGGAGAAAAACAAAAAAGGCATTGTTATACTAGTAAATAAATGGGACCTGATCGAGAAAAACAGCAAAACCGTAAATGTATTTGAAGATCAGATTCGTCAAAAACTACAACCATTTACAGATGTCCCTATTATTTTCACTTCAGTTGTCAACAAACAACGTATTTTCCAGGCTATTGAAGGTGCATTAGAAGTATTCAAAAACCGAGGCAAAAAAATCCCTACATCTAAACTAAATGATGTAATGCTTCCTATCATAGAAAAATATCCGCCACCGGCATTAAAAGGCAAATACATCAAAATCAAATACATCACTCAGATCAATGGAACATCTCCAATGTTTGCTTTCT
Organism: Pedobacter frigoris; assembly: GCF_032678645.1. Taxonomy (GTDB): domain Bacteria; phylum Bacteroidota; class Bacteroidia; order Sphingobacteriales; family Sphingobacteriaceae; genus Pedobacter; species Pedobacter frigoris_A. The sequence goes on along the minus strand of NZ_JAVTSP010000002.1, from coordinate 666,389 downwards.
TCTGCAACTTGCCTCAATATATAAAAGAGCCGTATAAACGCTTTATAGAGAACAAGCTTCGTGAAAACTTTGATTTTAGTGGAGTACCTATTCAGATCTACTTCAGACAAAAATAACAAGTAATAAATCAGGTTATTGCAGGCTGTTAATCGCCTGCTTTACTACAGCATCACTTAGGTTAAGCGCTTTATAATAACCCGCATCACCTAAGTGATACTTGCATAAAAGCACTTTCATATCATTTAAGATCACGGGTTTTGCCGTAGCAAGCTGCTTGGCATCAATAGCAATACTCTGCGTCTGGACATACTTTAGAAAATCCTTAAAATCAGCATCGCTTACATTAAAGGTAGTTAAGTTCTGTTCAAGAAAACTGCCGGTATAACGGCTGGCAAGTACATCATACACAAAATCAAGTAATATGCGTTTAGATGAAAGCGTACTATAGAATTTATTATACCCACTTGTATCCAGTTTCACATAGATATCAGGCTGAATTCCACCGTGAAGAAACCTGCCTTTCACACTGTCTTTTTTAACAACCTTACCAGAAGTTAGCTCTCCATCACTAAACCTGCTCTCTATTTCATTTTGATAAGCCCTGTAGCCTTCTTTATAAGATTTTTGTATACTCCTGCCAGAAGGGGTATAATACCTTGCAATAGTCAGATTTAATGCTGATCCATCCCCAAATGGAAATTGCTCTTGTACAAGCCCCTTTCCGAATGACCTACGCCCAATGATAATACCGCGTTTTAAATCCTGAACTGCCCCTGCCAGAATTTCACTGGCTGATGCAGAATTCTCATTGATCAACACAGCAAGTTTGCCATCTTCAAACTCTCCTCCACCAGTTGCTATGTAATCAGTACGGGGCTCATGTTTACCCTGAGTATATACAATCAGTTTATTTTCCTGTAAAATCTGATTGGCCAAACCTGTGGCCGCTGTGAGATATCCCCCGCCGTTATCACGAAGATCAAGCACCAGCTTTTTCATCCCTGCTGTCTTCAAAGTTTTAACCGATTCTATAAAGTCCTTATCTGTTTCGGCACCAAACTTACTAATGCGAATATAACCGACATCCCCATTCAGCATGTATGAGGCATCAATACTACTTACTTTTACCCTGTCCCGCTTAACCGTAAAAACCACAGCCTGTGCATTTCCCGGGTGCATAATCGTCAGTTTCACAGGAGTACCTTTGCGGCCTTTAATTTTGCCCATCATCTGTTCACGTGGCAAAGACTTACCACTCACATATACCGTATCTATTTTAAGGATCTTATCCCCCTGCTTTATCCCGGCTAAATAAGCTGGCCCATCTTTAACTACATTAGTGACCAGCAGCGTATCCTTCAAAATATAATACTCGATGCCTATACCACCAAAATTACCGCTCAAATTCTCAGTAAGCTCATTTGCTTTTGCAGGAGGAAGATAAATACTATGTGGGTCAAGCTTATGTAATAAGCTGTCAATAGGCAAATGATTTAGTGTATCTGCATTGATATCGTCAACATAATTTTTGTTAATGATATGGATGATTTCATCCACTTTATCTGCATTATTATCTGCCAAATGAACGCTCTTTTTAAACTCATACCCCTGATCCTTTAAAAACTTGTATCCCAGGAACATTCCGCCAATTAGAGTAACAGAATATGTCAGGGCAATTAGGAGATTTATGCGGGTATTATTTTTCATTATTTTAGACGTTGTAAAGTTATAAAATTACACCGTCATTTAAGTAATTAACCCTCAATCATTTTTATTGTTTAACCTAATTTATTTTATGTTAACGTTTCCATCTCGGTTTTCACAAAAAAACACAATAATTTCAACCGTTTTTCGTCTATTACTTCGCGTTTAAAAAGAAAATCACCAATTTTAACAAACCATTACTAGCTTTACCTCTACTAATGGAATATAAAAGATACGTCTCAAGAGTTATCTGACAAACGAAGACAATAATAATAAGGAAAAAACAGAACAATGATAAGAGTAACGGAGCAAGAGTCAAAGTATAACGACATAGATAAAATGTCTGTACTTGAAATTCTAAAGGGGATAAACAATGAAGACAAAACAGTTCCTCAGGCCGTTGAAAAAGCTATCCCACAGATAGAGAAGCTGGCTTCTGCTGTTGCGGAAAGAATGACAAAGGGAGGAAGGTTATTTTATATTGGCGCCGGTACCAGCGGGCGCCTTGGTGTTGTTGATGCTTCTGAATGCCCTCCGACCTTCGGTGTACCGTTCGACTGGGTTGTAGGAATCATTGCTGGAGGAGATACTGCAATCAGAAGAGCAGTAGAAAATGCAGAAGATGATAGTAAACAGGCATGGATAGATCTGCAGGAGTTTAGCATTAATGAAAAAGACTCACTTATAGGACTGGCAGCTTCCGGAACTACTCCGTACGTTATTGGCGGATTAAATACCGCTCGTAAGCATGGTGTTTTAACAGGATGCATAGTATGCAATGAAGGCAGCCCTATTGCTGCCGAAAGTGATTTCCCGGTAGAAGTAGTCGTTGGTCCGGAATTCCTTACAGGCTCTACACGCATGAAGTCCGGAACAGCGCAAAAGCTGATTTTGAATATGCTCAGCACTGCGGTAATGATCAGGCTTGGTCGTGTAAAAGGCAACAAAATGGTAGATATGCAATTGACAAACCATAAATTGGTAGACCGGGGCACTCAAATGGTAATGGATGAATTAAACATTGATCATGATCAGGCTGCCGATCTGCTGATCCGTTATGGAAGTGTCCGAAAAGCAGTTGAAGCCAGTCAGCATTAAATTCTAAAACCTATATCATGCACGAAATAGAACCCTTTTATCTTTGGCGCGATGACTACATAGCGGCAGAAGATGAACGTTCGCCTTTTTACAATACTGAATATTCTGAGTTCTACTTCGACAAGCAACTCTATAATTTTCTGATCCATCCTCAATGGGATGACTTTGGCTCAAACACCATGTATATCAAGGTATTATTTGCTGATTACGACAGGAACTATGCAATCATCGAATTTATTGGAGAATGGAATGACGCCATAAACAATGACATTATGCTCTTAAAAAGAGAGATCATAGAACTCATGATGGATGAAGGAATTAATAAGTTTATTCTTATTGGAGAGAACATACTTAATTTCCACTCCTCAGAAGACAGTTATTATGAGGAATGGTTTCAGGAAGTGGAGGATGGCTGGATAACAGGAATCAATTTCCAGGAACATGTAATCAATGAATTCAGGAACAGCAATATAGATTATTACATTAATTTTGGCGGGCAGCTTGACGATTTGGCATGGAGAACATTGAAACCATTGCAATTTTTCAAGAAAGTTGAAGAAATCCTGACAAAAAGGCTTGGGGCATAGCTTTTGCATGATTAAAACAATTCGTACCTTTAAAACAAAATTAAAACAAATGGATAATAACAATAATTACGATTGGGCACAAAAATCAGTTTTTGTGGAAAACCAAACTGGAGTAGTTGCTAAGAAATTCTTTGCAAGCGTATTCTTATGGATGTTCGTAGCATTGAGCGTATCTTCTTTAGTTGCTTTTTACATCTCAGCCAACACTGAAATTCTCGCTAACTTTTTCAACACTGAAACTGGGAAACCGAATATCCTTGGATGGGTGGCATTACTAGCCCCATTGGGTATTTCACTGCTTATGAGTGGTGGAATGAGCAGATTTTCGTATGGCGTTATTATTGGTCTATACCTATTATTTGCTGCAGTATTTGGCATTACTTTAAGTTTATACCTGTTGACCTATACTTCTGCTTCTGTTATTAGTTGTTTTGTAGGTGCAGCCGGTATTTTTGGAATTATGGCAGTGCTGGGATACACTACAGATGTTGACCTGAGCAAATTCGGCCCGATATTGATGGTAGGAGTAGGTGGACTCATCATTGCAAGTATCGCAAACATCTTTATTCAAAGTCAAGGTTTCAGTTTGGTGATGGCATTTATTGGTATTGCCATATTTACAGCATTAACCGCCTATAACGTACAGATGCTAAAGAGAATTGGTCAGGGTATTGAAGAAAGTGGAGCGAAAATGGATGCAGACGCAAAGAAATTGGCCGTTATTGGAGCCATGTCACTTTACATCAGCTTCATTCAGATCTTCATGTATCTTTTAAGAATATTCGGAGACAGAAGATAAAAACTTTAACTCAATTTAAAAGGGTGCCCAAAAGGCACCCTTTTTTTGTTTTACCACTATTTTGTTCATCACGTGATGCGCTTATTCAGCCAATAACAACAAGGTCCCAGTTCGCTATCAGTAAGGTCTTAGTTAGGTCTCTGCCCGGTCAACAGGACCTTGCTCACAGCTTTCATATAGGTGTCACACAATGAAGTAGTAGGGTACTGTTGTAGGCTATAGTTAGGTTCTAAATATGTAACAAATCAACCAATTTTAAGGAAAAATAATTTTAAAAAATATTTTGCTAAGTTTACTGTGTAAAAACTACACACTTAAACCACTATAATGAAACAAAAATTTATTCCTTACGTGCTTAGGGCGGCAATTATCATCTGCCTTCCGTTTATTTTCTTAGGAAGCTCGGTTAAGAAACCTGCACCAAAATTCAAATGGCAACAACTTTTCAACGGCAAAGACCTTAAAGGTTGGGAACCCAAAATACGATACCATGATCTCAATGATAATTGGGGTAATACATTCCGTATCGTAGATGGAAAAATTCAGGTCAACTACGACCAATACACAAAATTTGATGAACAATTTGGACACCTCTTCTATAAAAAACCTTATTCTTATTACCTCATAGGTGTAGAATATCGCTTTACGGGTGATCAGGTGAAAGGCGGACCAGGATGGGCTTTCCGCAATAGCGGCATCATGATCCATGGTCAGGATCCGGCAACTATGAAAAAAGATCAGGATTTCCCCAACTCTATTGAAGTCCAGTTATTAGGCGGAGCAGGTAATGGCGACCGTTCTACAGCAAACCTTTGTACACCAGGCACTCAGTTCGTATTAAACGGCAAAGTAATCAAAGCCCACTGTATAGAATCAAGATCTAAAACTTTCAATGGAGATCAATGGGTTCGTGTAGAAGTACTTGCATTAGGAGATTCTACCATTGTACACTACGTAAACGGCGAAGAGGTTTTACGTTATGACAGGCCTCAGAAAGATCCCGTTGGTGGCGCTGCAGAAGGTGAACTTATTAAAGGAGGGTCAATTTCATTGCAAAGTGAAAGCCATCCTGTTGAATTCAGAAAAGTAGAAATCATCGACCTCGAAAAATACGCCAAAGATCCAAAAAAGCTAAAAGAAGTTGTAGACCAGCTAATGGCAGAAAAAAGAGTAGCAAAACAATAAACACTAAACAAACACACACATGATTAAATTTTCACTGACATTGATATCTTCAATTATCATTGTCTTAGGATTAAATAATTTCTTCGGAGGACCTAAAAACGCCGGAGCTGACCCACCTGAATTGGTGATCACACCTTTTGCAGGACCTGATGTAACCCCTAGTCCTGCCTGTCTTGCAGTTGCCGCAACTGGAGAAGTCTTCGTTGGGGTCGACATGATCGGGTCTTTAGGTAAAGATCCAGATAAAGGCCGTATCCTTAAATTGGTAGACAAAAACAATGACGGCAAAATGGACGAGCATACTGAGTTTGCCATGGTTGATAATCCACGTGGAATCATCGCCTCAGGAGACCAGGTTTTTGTTTTACATACTACCTTCTCTAAAGAAACACGCAAAGCCACAGGAATGGATCTTGTCGTTTTTGAAGATAAAAACAAAGACGGTAAAGCAGATGGTCCGGCCAAACCGCTTATCCAAAACCTGAGCAATACAAAATATATCCAGGAACGCGGAACTGACCATGCAACAAACGGTATCCGCCTGGGAATAGATGGATGGATCTATATCGCTGTAGGTGATTTTGGATTCCATGATGCAGTAGATCGTTCTGGCAAAAAGATGACCATGTTGGGTGGCGGTATTGTTCGCGTACGCCCTAATGGCACTGAAATGGAGGTTTATACCCATGGAACACGTAACGTTTATGACGTAGCAATTGATCCGTATATGAACATCTTCACCCGCGAAAACACAAATGATGGTGGTGGCTGGAACGTACGTTTCTCTCATCACGTGCAATCAGGAGAATATGGGTACCCTCTTTTATTCCAAAATTTCACAGATGAGATGCTTCCTGCACTGGCCGACCTGGGTGGTGGTTCGGGTACAGGCGCACTATACATGAGCGAAGATACCTGGCCTGAAAAATACAACAACGTACCTATGATGGCCGACTGGGGAAGAAGCATGTTATACATCCACAGGGTTACTACTGATGGACCGAGCTTTACTCAAAAAGAAGAAGATTTTATTAAACTACCTCAAATCACCGATCTTGATGTAGATGGTTCAGGCAGGCTTTACCTTGCCGCCTGGGATGGTGCAGGTTACTCTGGCAATCCATCTAAAGGTTATGTCGTTCGCGCAGTACCTACCAACTGGACTTACAAAGCTTTCCCTAATGTAGCAAAAGCAAGTGTTAGCCAGCTGGCCGCTATGCTTAAATCAGGTAGTGCCGTAGCACGATTAACTGCTTCTCAGGAACTACTTACCCATCCGGCAAAAGAAGCCGCAGATGCCGCTTTAAAAATTGCTGCAGATGCTAAGCTTCCATTGTACTCACGTGTGGCAGGTATATTCACTTATGCACAGGCAGCCGGAGCAGACGGAATCCAGGCCCTTGTCCAATTCACCAAAGAAGACGCCATCAGAGAATTCGCCTTAAAAGCACTTGCTGACCGTAAGGATTACGTACAAAATGTGCCGAGCGAGCCTTTTTTAGCTGGACTAAAAGACCCTTCTGTTCGTGTTCAGGCAGCAGCAATCATCGGCCTTGGCCGACTTGGCCGCACTGATGCTGCAAAAGCTTTACTGCAAACTAAAGTTCCTGCTTCATTTGTTGCACCAGCAAAAGGTACTGAAGGTCCTCATGCTACTCCAAATTCAGCAATTGTACTTCCGCACCTAGCTGTTCAGGCATTGGTAAACCTAAAGGCTGTAGATGCTTGCGTAGCAGCCATTGGCACTGAAAACTCAAGCCTTGCATTATGGGCACTGCGTTATATGCACGACAAAAGAGCGGTTGACGGGTTGGTATACTTTTATGAACAGTCAAAAGACGAAAATCTAAAGAAACAAATTCTGATCACCATGGCTCGTCTTTATAGAGAAGAAGCATCTTACGATGCCTCATGGTGGTGGGGTACCAGACCAGATTCTCACGGCCCGTATTACAAAGCTGTACTTTGGAAATCATCGCCTGCGATCGAGTCATTCCTAATCGGAGAATGGGAAAAAGCACCCTCTGCTGATAAATCATTTTTTGTAGACCTGAATGCCCGCCACCGCATGGAAATCCCTGCTTTTGGTACAGAAGAAAAACTTGCCGCTAAAAATGAGCCTAAGATTGACCTGGAAAAAATCAAAAACCAAAAGGGTCAGGTAGGAAAATCATCTATCGAAGATGTGTTGCTTGCGATAGCCAAGCTGCCTGGTGATCCTGTAAAAGGTAAAGCATTATTTTCGCGTCAAGGCTGTGTAGCTTGTCATAGCATCAGCAAAGGAGAACAAATGAAAGGACCATTTATGGGTCAGATCGGATCGATCATGAACCGTGAGCAAATTGCTGAATCTATCTTGAAACCGGATGCCTCTATTTCACAAGGATTTGCCACAGTGATGATTAATGCAAAAAAAGACCAGACTTACATGGGATTCATTACCGAGGAAACCGCTACTAAAGTAGTATTAAGAAATATTGCAGGTGAAGTCTTTACAATTAAATCAAGCGATATCCTCTCGCGTAAGGAAATGGAGAATTCAATGATGCCTGCTGGATTAGCAAATTCTTTGTCTTATGAAGAACTGGCTTCATTGGTAACCTTCCTTTCTCAACAAAAGAAGTAATTACTCCCAGCTTCGGGTCTGCTATGGGCCTGCTTCGGGTCTGCTTCGGATAATAGGTACCTTTATCCGAAGCAGACCTTACTCAGTTACGGTTCAGTCCCCTACCTGTCCACCAGTAGCCCGATTACATACACCTATCTGGTATAAGCAGAATTTAATTTTAAATCCTGTCACTATTTGCAACACTCCTGCAATTTTATAGCGTTAAATCTCCGATTTTTTGGAATTGATTTTTCTTTGTTGCATTTTTGTAGTGCTTATAGAGAAAGACGGAGGGATTAGACCCTGCGAAGTCTTAGCAACCTGTGCTTACAAGGTGCTACATTCTACTGGAACCGGCGCCGGTTATCCGAAAGATAAGTTAAGTAATGGCACTTCAGCTATTATCATACTAGACCTCGAAATCCTCTTTCTAAGCTTTGTATGTAGTGAGTTCGGCACTTGTTTAGGTTTTATTGCCTCTATCAAAAATAGCTTATTACATGCTCATATGATATTTTTTTAATGAACATCAGAGAAGAACTAGAAAAAAGAATCTTGATCATTGATGGTGCGATGGGCACCATGATTCAACGTTACACCTTAACTGAAGAAGACTTTAGAGGTGAACGATTCAAAGATCATCCGTGTGACGTGAAAGGCAATAATGACTTGCTGAACCTCACCCGACCGGACATCATTAAGGCCATCCATACCGAATATTTAAAAGCGGGAACGGATATTATTGAAACCAATACCTTCAGTACGCAGCGTATTTCCCTGGCAGATTACCAGATGGAAGAGCTGGACTATGAAATGAGTTTTGAAGGCGCTAAAATTGCCAAAGAGGCCACAAATGAATTCATGCAGGCTAATCCAAGCCGTAAATGTTTTGTAGCAGGTGCAGTGGGCCCTACGAACAGGACCCTTTCCATCTCGCCGGATGTAAACGATCCTGGCTTCAGGGCATTGACATTCGATGAGCTGGTAGATGCTTACTATGTACAGATCCGTGGACTGGTAGACGGTGGGTCAGACCTATTGCTGATTGAGACAATCTTTGACACTTTAAATGCAAAGGCAGCAATATATGCTATTAAAAAATATGAAGAGGTAATCGGCCGTAAGATCGAGATCATGATCTCCGGCACCATTACTGATGCTTCGGGAAGAACCTTGTCTGGTCAGACTGCTGAAGCTTTCCTGAATTCTGTAATCCATGCTAACCCTTTAAGTATCGGGTTCAACTGTGCTTTGGGCGCTAAGGACATGAGGCCACACATTGAAGAGCTTTCTGCGAAAGCCGGATGTTATGTTTCAGCTTATCCTAATGCCGGATTACCAAATGAATTCGGTGCTTACGACGAAATGCCGCATGAAACTGCTCACCTTGTTGAGGATTTTATTCAGCATGGATTTGTAAATATTGTAGGCGGATGCTGTGGCACCACTCCCGAGCATATCGGTTGTATTGCCGAAAAAGCTAAAAATGTATCCCCACGCAAAATCCCCCAGATAGCACCTCACATGAGGTTAAGCGGATTGGAGCCCGTGACATTAACACCAGAAAGTATTTTTGTCAATATCGGCGAGCGTACCAATATCACAGGTTCCCCTAAATTCTCTAAGCTGATCCTGAGCGGAGATTTTGAAGCTGCACTCACCGTAGCCCGCCAACAGGTAGAAGGTGGTGCACAGGTGATCGACGTAAACATGGACGAAGGGATGATCGATTCGGAAGCAGCCATGACCAAGTTCCTGAACCTGATCGCCTCTGAACCTGATATTTCTAAACTGCCCATCATGGTCGATTCCTCTAAATGGACGGTTATTGAAGCGGGTCTGAAATGTCTGCAGGGCAAGGGGATCGTAAATTCCATCTCCCTGAAAGAGGGTGAAGACAAGTTCAGAGAAAGCGCACGCAGGATCATGACCTATGGTGCCGCCATAGTAGTAATGGCTTTCGATGAGAAAGGACAGGCAGACAATTACGAAAGAAGAGTAGAGATCTGTAAAAGGTCTTATGACATATTGGTAGATGAAATTGGTTTCCCGCCACAGGACATCATTTTTGACCCGAACATTCTGACGGTAGCAACCGGATTGGAAGAGCACAACAATTATGCTGTTGATTTTATCAACGCCACCCGTTGGATCAAGGAAAACCTGCCTCATGCAAGAGTAAGTGGCGGTGTATCTAACATCTCTTTCTCCTTCAGGGGAAATAATACCGTAAGGGAAGCCATGCACTCTGCGTTCCTGTATCATGCCATCAAAGCAGGGCTCGATATGGGTATTGTAAATGCGGGTATGCTTGAAGTTTACCAGGAAATTCCACCAGAGTTATTGGTGCTGGTAGAAGATGTATTGCTCAACCGCCGAGATGATGCCACAGAGCGACTGGTTGAATTTGCAGACACCATTAAGTCTAAAGGCAAGGAAATCGTACGTGATGAGGAATGGAGAAAAGAACCGGTAGAATCAAGGTTATCGCACGCATTGGTAAAAGGAATTATTGAATACCTGGATGCCGATGTGGAAGAAGCGAGGCAAAAATATACCCGTCCAATTCAGGTGATAGAAGGCCCGTTAATGGATGGAATGAACATCGTGGGTGACTTATTTGGCGCCGGAAAGATGTTTCTGCCACAGGTAGTAAAATCTGCCCGTGTAATGAAAAAAGCGGTAGCTTACTTGTTGCCATTTATTGAACAGGAAAAACTGGACAACCCTGATCAGGATCAGAATTCATCTGCTGGAAAAGTATTGATGGCCACTGTAAAAGGTGATGTGCATGATATCGGAAAGAACATCGTTGGTGTAGTACTGGCTTGTAATAACTTTGAGATCGTGGATATGGGTGTGATGGTACCTGCACAGGACATCATTAAAAAGGCCAAGGAGATCAACGCTGACATCATTGGATTGAGTGGATTGATTACTCCTTCTCTTGATGAAATGGTTCATTTCGCCAAAGAAATGGAGCGTGAAGGTTTTACCATTCCCTTGATCATTGGTGGCGCTACCACCTCCAGAATTCATGCTGCTGTAAAAGTGGCGCCCAATTATTCTGGTCCGGCGATACACGTATTGGATGCTTCAAGAAGTGTGACTGTTTGCAGTACGCTGATGAACAAAGATACCCGTGACGAGTATATTGCCGGCATCAGGGCTGAGTATGATAAGGCCCGTGAAGCGCATTTAAACAAGCGTTCAGACAAGCGTTTTAAAACCATTGAAGAAGCAAGGAAAAGTAACTTTAAGATAGACACTGCTATGGTTGCCCCCGCCCCTGCTTTCACAGGGACAAAGATATTTGAAGATTATCCTTTGGAAGAGTTGGTTCCGTATATCGACTGGACTCCGTTTTTCCAGACCTGGGAACTGCGCGGTAGTTATCCCCGCATTCTGGAGGATAAGGCCGTTGGTGATGAAGCCCGTAAGCTATTTGCAGATGCGCAGGCTTTACTGAAACGCATAGTAGATGAAAAACTGTTGACCGCAAAAGCGGTTATAGGTTTCTGGCCTGCCAATGCAGTTGGAGATGATATTGTTTTGGATGTACAAGGCAAAGAAGTGGTGATCCATACCCTTCGCCAGCAGGCAGAGAAAGTAGATGGACAGCCTTATTATGCCTTATCAGATTTTGTAGCCCAAAAGGAAACAGGGATTCCAGATTATTTTGGGGGGTTTGCGCTCACTACAGGTATTGGCTGTGATGAATTGGTTGCTGAGTTTGAAGCGGTTTATGACGACTATAACAGCATTATGGCTAAGGCACTGGCCGACAGGCTTGCCGAGGCATTCGCAGAAAAGATGCATGAAATGGTACGTAAAGATTACTGGGGATATGCAAAGGATGAGCACCTGAGCAATGAAGCGTTGATCAAAGAGGAATATTCAGGTATCCGTCCGGCACCGGGTTATCCGGCTTGTCCTGAACATACCGAGAAAGGCACTTTGTTTGAATTATTGGATGCAGAGAACAGAATAGGCTTGCGCCTGACTGAAAGCTATGCCATGTACCCAACCGCAGCAGTAAGCGGATTTTATTTCGCACATCCTCAATCCAGGTATTTTGGTCTGGGTAAAATCACTAAAGACCAGATTGAAGATTATGCGATTAGAAAGGACATGCCGATAGAGGAAGTAGAAAGATGGCTTAGCCCTAATTTAGCTTATTAATAATTTAAACAAACCAGACAATGAAAATTGTAGACCATATAAAAAACGCAAACGGTAAAACGTTATTCTCTTTTGAGCTGTTACCCCCAATAAAAGGCCAGAGTATTAAAGGCATTTTTGATGCCATTGATCCGTTGATGGAATTCAATCCTCCTTTTATTGACGTAACTTATCTGCGTGAAGATTATATATACAAACAACATGCAAATGGCTTATTGGAAAAAGTTGCTTACCGCAAACGTCCGAGCACAGTAGCTACTTGTGCTGCCATTATGAATAAATACAAAGTGGACGCAGTTCCTCACCTGATCTGCGGTGGCTTTAATAAAGATGAAACAGAGAATGCATTGATCGATCTGCAGTTTTTAGGGATAGACAATGTACTTGCACTGCGTGGCGATGCCCGCAAAAGTGACAGCTCATTTGTCCCTACTCCTGACGGGCATGCTTATGCATCAGAACTCGTTAGCCAGGTTTCGGATATGAACAATGGACGTTATCTTCATGACGACATAGGTGAACTGGAACGTACTGATTTTTGCATCGGAGTAGCCGGATATCCTGAAAAGCACTTTGAATCTCCAAACCTGGATACAGATTTTAAATACTTAAAATTAAAAGTTGATCTCGGAGCAGAATTCATTGTTACACAGATGTTTTTTGACAACCAGAAGTATAAGGCCTTTGTAGACAAATGCCGTGAAAATGGGATTAATGTTCCTATCATCCCAGGATTAAAACCAATTACCAGCAGTAAACAACTGGTGAGTTTACCTAAAGTGTTCCACCTGGATATTCCTGTTGAACTGAGTGAAGCAGTACAGGCTTGTAAATCTGAAAAAGATGTAAAAGCAATTGGCATCGAATGGATGATTAATCAATGCAAGGAATTAAGAGAAATGGGCGCCCCTGTATTACACTTTTATACAATGGGTAACCCTGAACCTACTAAAAAGATTGCTCAGGCAATATTTTAGTACCATTAGTTAATTTCTGGAATACTCTTTGTATATTTCATACCTAAAAGAGGATGTATCATAGATTCTGAGTAAAATCTACTGTACATCCTCTTTACTACTAATTTGTTAGCTATGAAAAAACTGGTAATTCTTACGTTTGTTTTTGCCTGCGCTTTAAATGCATGCACAACAATAAAACCCGGAACAATAGGAAATGGAGGTTTATCTCAACTGAGCGGCACATGGGAACTGAACTACATTTCAGGACCAAGGATCGCTTTTAATGGATTATATCCAGGTAAAAAACCTACCATTAAATTTGAAGTAGCCGAAAAGAGAGTAAGCGGAAACACCAGCTGTAATTCATTTTCAGGAACTTTAGTGGCTGATGACACCACGATAAATTTAACCGGGCCTTTTGCCATGACAAAAATGGCCTGCCCTGGTGAAGGAGAGACCACTTTTATAGAAATGCTCAAGAAAGTAGGTACTTATAGTATTACCAGTGACACCACGCTCAACTTTATGATGGGTGATATCGCAATTATGCGGTTCAATAAGAAATAACCCGGCCCCTCGATAATGATTGGGTTAGCGATTACTTAAATATGCTTTAAAAGATTCAAAGCTGGTATCCATATGTGTTGCCAGCTTTTCTTTTTTACTCAGTTCTGCAACCTGCCCAGGTATTTCAATACGTGCCTTAATTTCTTCAGGAAAAATATCCGGGAATTTGCAGGCATGCGCAGTTGAAAGGAATATTCCTGTTGATCCTGAATTGTCTTTCTGATACTCTTTTAATGCCAGCCAGGCTATCGCTGTATGCGGACAAGCGACATAAGCATAGGTATCAAAAATATCTTTTATAGCCTGTAAGGTTTGCTCATCAGTATAGCTTTTACTCTTCACGATTTGTTTCAAAGCAGCCTCATCATTTTTAAACAGGTCCATGATCCTTACCCAATTGCTTGGCGCACCAACGTCCATCGCATTGGCATAAGTCTGTACTGAAGGCTTAGTTTCATACACCCCCGTTTCCAAAAATCTTGGAACAGTATCATTCGCATTCGTAGCGGCGATAAACTGCTTCACCGGCAATCCCATTTTATAGGCCAGTAAACCAGCACCTATATTACCGAAATTACCACTTGGCACTGAAAACACGACATCACTTTTCCCCTGTCTTTTTAATTGTGCATAGGCATTGAAATAATAGAATGTCTGAGGGATTAGCCTCGAGATATTGATAGAGTTCGCAGAAGTAAGACGGAGTTTTTGATTCAGTTCTTCATCACCAAATGCTTGTTTCACCAAGGCCTGACAATCATCAAATGTACCGTCAACTTCAATAGCATAAATATTATTCCCGTTCGTACACAATTGCAGCTCCTGTACCTCACTTACCTTGCCTTTAGGGTACAAGATCGTCACGCGTGTATTTGGCACATTCAAGAACCCTAATGCTACTGCGCCTCCGGTATCCCCCGAAGTAGCAACAAGAACATCCAGCATTTTTTCATTGTCCTTTAGGAAATACCCCATAACCCGGCTCATAAACCTTGCGCCAAAATCTTTAAAGGCAAGAGAAGGGCCATGAAATAGTTCAAGCACATAGGTATCCTGATCCAATTCCACTACGGGAGCCTCAAAGTTGATGGCATCGTCTATAATTGACTGCAGGTCTTCCAATGGAATAGCGTCTTTCATCAATACTGAAGCTACTTTATAGGCGATTTGAGATAGAGTAAATTTATCAATATGATCTATGAACTCCTGATCCAGTTCCGGTATGTGAACTGGCATATATAGGCCTTTGTCCAACGGCATACTGTTGAATACCGCAGTTGCAAAGTCCACATTTAAATCACGATTGTTGGTACTGTATAGTTTCATTTTGGTTGATTTAATCCAATATTATTGGTCCTTTTTTATTGACTTCAGATACAAAAGCAAGACTGTTGATGCTGATAGATTGTAAATGTTGCTGTAGCTTCTTAGTAATCTTTGCAGCAGTATCTGCATCTTTAGTCAGTGCAAATACTGAAGGCCCGGAGCCGGAGATACCAAAACCTACGGCACCGTTTCTTAAGGCCTGTGATTTTAGCTTCGCAAAATCAGGAATAAGGATCGATCTTGTTGGCTCCACCAGTATATCCGTCATACTTCTCCCGATCAGATCATAGTCCTTCATGAAAAGTCCGCTCACTAAACCGGCTACGTTACCCCATTGTGTTACCGCATCCTTCAGCAATACCTTAGATCGGATCATCTGACGCGCATCTTTTGTCGGCACATCCACTTCCGGGTACACTATCGCAGCGTGCATATCCTCAGGAAACGGAAGGCTGATGATATCAAGCGGATCATAACTTCTGATCAAAACAAATCCACCCATTAAGGCAGGAGCTACATTATCGGCATGTCCATAACCACAGGCCAGCTCTTCACCTTTCATTGCAAAAGGGACAAGCGCTTTATTAGTGAGCAGGTCATCAAACAAGGTATTAACCGCAAATAAGCCTGCTACTGTACTGGCGGAACTGGATCCCAGTCCGCTGCCTATCGGCATTTTTTTATGAAGTTCTATATCGATGCCTACATCGGGTTTTCCAATATGATTCAGATAATGCTGTACGCTGGCACTTACCGTATTTTTAGCCGGGTTCAATGGCAGTTTACCATCATCTCCTGTTATTTTTGAGATCGTTATTCCTTTACCATCCGTTAGTCGCATGATCACCTCATCACCGGGCTGGTTTACTGCAAAGCCAAGAACATCATAACCACACACTACATTGGCTACTGTAGCTGGGGCAAATACTTTTATTGATTTTTTATTGAAACTCATTATGGTTATCGTTTACCTACGTTTATAATATCTGCAAATACACCTGCGGCTGTAACTTCTGAACCCGCACCAGGACCTTTCACTACCAATGGGCGGTCTTTGTACCTGTTTGTGGTAAAGGAAATAATATTGTCGCTTCCTGACAAGGTAAAGAACGGATGATCCTCTCCCACCATTTGCAAATTGATAGAAACCTTACCATCTTCCATTTTACCGATATAACGAAGCACTTTATTGTCTTTAGCAGCCTCTTCCTTTAATCCTTCAAAGTATGCCGAATTATTCTTCAGCTCCTTATAAAAATCAGCAACGGACGTAGCTGCCATGCATGAGGCTGGCAACATATTCTGGAGATCAATATCCTTTTCTTCTAAAGCATAACCTGCATCACGTGCAAGGATCAACATTTTTCGCATAAAGTCCTTACCATTCAAATCATCCCTCGGATCGGGTTCAGTATATCCTTTATCCTGTGCCTCTTTTACCACTTCATGGAAAAGCACACCATTTTTATAATTATTGAAGATGTAAGAAATTGTTCCAGAAAGGATCGCTTCAATGCGTGCTACTTTATCCCCGCTCAGCATTAAATCCCTTAGCGTACGGATAATCGGCAATCCGGCACCAACATTCGTTTCGTAGAAAAAGTCGACACCATAAGTTCTGGCGGCTTGTTTAAATGCTGCATATTGCTCATAGTCGGCCGAATTACCCAATTTATTACAAGTCACCACAGATATGCTGGATTGCAGGATATCCAGGTAAAACTCAATAGGGTTATGACTGGCGGTATTGTCTACAAACACGCAGTTAGGCAGGTTCATAGATTTCATTTTCTTTACAAATTCCGGCAGGCTTGCTTTTGTTTCCTGTTCATTCAACTCTGCTTCCCAATTGTCAAGTTCTATCCCATTCGGGTTCAGGTACATTTTTCGGGTATTGCTGATGCCCATAACCTTAACCTGCAAATCATTATTATCCGCAAGGAAAGGCATCTGATCCTGCAATTGCTTGAATAATGTTTTACCGATATTTCCTGTTCCCAAACAAAAGATATGCAGCGTCTTTTTAAGGTCGGCATAAAAAGCATCATGAACTGCGTTTACAGCTTTGGAAAGATCTGTTTTAGAGATGATCACTGAAATATTATATTCCGAAGAACCTTGAGCAATTGCCCTTACATTGACACCATTTCTGCCAAGGGCACTAAACAGCTTACCTGACATTCCCGGCGTGCGCTTCATGTTCTCACCAACTATTGCAAGCACTGAAAGGCCGTTTTCCACTTCAGGATATTCCAATTTTCTGGCCTGAAGTTCCAATTCAAATTCTTTATTGATCAGCGACAATGCCTTTAAAGAATCAGAGGGTTTTACGGCAAAAGTAATGCTATGTTCTGATGAAGATTGGGTGATCAAAACTACATTTACCTGCTCACGTGAAAGCAAAGAGAATAATCTTCCGGCGAAGCCAGCTTTACCAACCATTCCGCTGCCTGACAGGTTCAGTATGCTGATCTCGTCTATTGAGGAGATACCCTTGATCGGCAAGTTGGAAGGGCTGATGCCATGTTTGATGTAAGTACCGGCAAAATCAACATTGAATGTATTTTTAATTACAATAGGGATTTTCTTTAGGAAAGCAGGGATCATGGTTGGTGGATAGATCACCTTAGCCCCAAAATAAGAAAGTTCCATTGCTTCAGTATAACTCAGTTCGGGCAGGGAAAATGCTTTTTTAACAATACGCGGGTCGGCAGTTAGCATACCATCAACATCAGTCCATATCTGGATTTCAGCAGCATTTAATGCAGATCCCCATATTGCGGCAGTATAATCACTTCCGCCACGGCCAAGAGTGGTTACCCTGCCTTCGTCGTTGCTGGCAATAAAACCAGTTACAAAAAGCAATTGCTCTTGGTTGGCCTCATAAAAATCATTGATCAACATTTCTGTGATATAGGTATTTACTTTCGCCTGTCCGAAATTGCTGTCTGTCTTAATTAGCTCAGATCCATCTACATATAGTGCATCTGCAAATTGCTGTTTCGCAATGTGACTGATCATCACGGTTGAGCAACGCTCACCGTAGCTTAAGATCAGATCTTTAGTTTGTGTACTGAGTTCCTTCAGATTGTGCACTGATTGCAAAATATCTTCCAGCTCATTAAAGTAAATTTTCAATTTGGTGAGCACAGGATTCTGAGCCCCGGCAGGAAGTAAAGACCTGATTACTTTAAAGTGTTTTTCTTCTACTGATTTCAAAGCATCACTGTAATCTCTCAGGCTTCTTGCGCTTTCTGCCATATCAAGTAAAGTATTCGTCACCCCGCTCATAGCCGATAAAACCACAATAGGGTTTTCTTTCACTCTTTCCTGTTTAAGTATATTCAGTAAAGCACTTATGCTTTCGACTGATCCTACTGAGGTACCTCCAAATTTTAAAATATTCATAGTCTGCGGTTAAAAAAAAAGCGCCTTCCTGATTAGAGGAAGGCGCTTTTTGTGGTTTTATATTTTTTCAATCAAGCCACTAGCTTACCTTCCTCCGAGTAATCCCGGTGGTGGTAATAATGGTAATAATTGATGAATTGTTATACATTGTATTTTTTACACTAACTGTGCTATGATGTAAAGTAAAGTTATATTTTTCTAATTAGCAAGAGATTATAAAAATATTTAATTGGATTATGAATTCTTACCTTTACGGCATTATATGCAAGGATTAGTAATAAAATCAACAGGAAGCTGGTATCAGGTACATGCCGAAGATGGCATAGACTATGATTGCAGGATCAAGGGAAAGTTCAGAATTCAGGGAATTCAAACCACAAATCCTATTGCTGTTGGCGATCAGGTAGACTTTGAACTCGAACCAAATTCAGACAAGGGCGTCATCAATAAACTGCATGAACGTAAAAATTACATCATCCGCAAATCAATTAACCTATCTAAGCAGGCGCAGATCATTGCGGCAAATATGGATCAGGCATTTCTTGTGGTTACACTGGCATCACCAAGAACTTCCTTAGGTTTTATAGATCGTTTCTTAGCTACGGCAGAAGCCTACGATATACCCGCTGTTCTAATATTTAACAAACTCGATCTGTTTCATGAAGAAGGTCTGGCTATTTTAGATGAGTACAAAAGCATTTATGAGAATATAGGTTATCCGTGCTATTCAGTATCAGCCCTGGAGGGAACAAATATCCCATTGATTGAAAGTTTGCTGAAAGATAAAACAACGTTATTTTCCGGACATTCGGGAGTAGGAAAATCCAGTCTGATCAATGCATTGCTTCCGGGCAGGGATATCAAGACGGGTGAAATATCTGAATCCAGCGATAAAGGACAGCATACTACCACCTTTGCAGAAATGCATACTTTGCCTTTTGGAGGATACCTGATAGATACTCCGGGTATCCGCGAACTGGGTATCTTCGACATCAGACCAGAAGAGCTGGGCCATTATTTCAGAGAAATGAGGGCACTTATGAACCAGTGCAGGTTTAACAACTGCAGGCATGTTAATGAACCCGGCTGCGCAGTGATCAAAGGTGTAGAAGAAGGTGAAATAGAGCTGAGCAGGTATGAGAGTTACCTGAGTATCTATAACGGTAACGAGACGAGGGCTTAGAAAGTGTTTTATGAGAGCAGTAATCCAAAGAGTCATTTCAGCAAGTTGTACAGTTGAGGATACCGTAACAGGATCTATTGATACGGGATTTATGGTGTTGCTGGGTATCGAAGATGCAGACACACAGGAGGACTTAGAATGGCTGGCACAGAAGATTGCTGCCATGCGTGTATTTGGTGATGAAAATGGGCTAATGAATAAGTCACTGGCCGACATTGAAGGAAATATCCTGCTGATCAGTCAGTTTACACTCTTTGCATCCACTAAAAAGGGAAACAGGCCGGGCTTCACAAGAGCCGCCAGACCGGATCATGCCATACCTTTATATGAAAGTATGGTCAAAAGGCTTTCAGCTCTGCTTAACAAACAGATACAAACCGGGATATTTGGTGCTGACATGAAGATCAGCCTGGTAAATGATGGTCCGGTCACCATTACCATCGATACTAAGAATAAGGAATAGGCTGCAAGCAAGCGATGATATTCCTGAGCTGATGAGTGTGTCTTTTTGTATGCACGTCAATAAATATCAATAACTCCAATCTTGTTAAGGTTCCAAATCCGGGAAATTCAAAGGCTGTACAAGTCAGGGATAAATCATTAGATTCCGCAAAATCAGTCAGCTGCTTTGTCCGGCAATTCAGTCCGTGCAAAAGTTCTGCTTTATCAATAACCCCTCTGTATGGCAGGATGGATACCGGCGATTGAAACTTCATTTCAAAATTCAGAAACAACTCCTGAATCCCCTGTACCTTTTGGTCAATTGGCCTGCTTGTTGGAACCACATTTTCCTTTAATATATCAATGAGTTCATAAGACTGGAACAAGTGATCCCCTACTTGCGCAGCCGTCCAGCTCCCCTCAAACGGCACCTCATTTAGTTGCTGCTGGTCCAGATCCGAAAGAATTTGTATCAGTTCTTCAAATGACGTTTTCAATGATTTAATGTTTTCAGTCTCCATGGTGATTTAAATTTCATAAAACCTGCATTGGTTGATGTAGTTGTAAAGTTATAGGATCAGTCCCAAACCGGACTTGTATGAATACGACAATTTAGGGGGTAAATAGCGACTCATATCAGTATATTTGAAATCAGGATTTAACATATGACTCTAAAAGAAGCACAGGAAACCGTAGATCAATGGATTACCACCACAGGCATCCGTTATTTTAATGAACTTACCAATACCGCAATTTTAATGGAGGAAGTTGGAGAGGTAGCGAGGATCATGTCCAGGAAATATGGTGAACAATCCTTTAAAAAAAGTGACGAAGCTGTAGATCTTGGAAACGAAATGGCTGATGTGCTTTTTGTATTGATATGCCTGGCCAATCAGACCGGAATAGACCTGACCACTGCAATGGAAAAGAATCTGCAGAAAAAAAGCATCCGTGATGCAGACAGACACAGGAACAATGAAAAGCTGCAATAATTATTCAGCTTTTAAACACTGAACAGGATCTATGTTTGCTGCCTTTACAGCCTGCATGGATACAGTCAGCAAAGAAATAATTAAGGCCAGCAAACCGGCACCGGCAAAGTACCATAGTTGCAGATCTATTCTGTAGGCAAAAGAATCCAACCAGTATTTCGTCATGATATAACTCAGGGGCAATGCGATCAGTATTGCAATGATGACTGGTTTGGTAAAATCCTTAGATAAAATATAAACTACACTAAACTGACTCGCTCCCAGCACTTTTCTGATGCCAATTTCTTTCAATCTTCTTTCTGCGGTAAATGTAGCGAGACCAAACAAGCCAAGGCAAGAGATGAGAATTGCGAGCACAGCAAAGTATCTTGACAATACCCCTACCTTATTTTCAGCAGCATATAAGGCTTGAAAATCATGATCCAGAAACTTGAAGTCAAAATTAAATCCAGGGTTATAGGTGGCATTGAATCTTTTCAGTTCAGTTATTACTTCTTTTACTTTTCCAGTGCTCACTTTTACCATAATTCTATTGGTACCTTCGGGGATATATCTTAAGAACATTGGCTTCACAGGCTCGTGCATCGATTCGAAATGAAAGTCTTTAATTACTCCGATGATCTGAAGTTCTTTACCCCAAAGATTGAACACCTTACCCACCGGGTCTTTTAAGCGCATCACTTTTATCCCTGCCTGGTTGATGATGATCTTTGAAGTATCTGAACCAAACTGACTTGAAAAACTACGTCCGGCTGCCATCTCTATCCCCAAAGTTTCTATCAGCCCGGTATTGACATTAGCACGTTGGAACTTAATGACCTCTTTAGGGTCTCTCCCTTCCCAGCTAAAGTCACCAAAAGTATAGCTCAGATCCCCCAGCAATTCCCTGTCGATACTTGACGCATTTAAAACACCTGGTATTTCCCTGATGCCTTTCAATGCAAAATCCACATTGTTTTTAAATTTACCCTCGGCCTCAAAATACAGCACATTGTCCTTTTTATATCCTTGATTTTTGGTCTGTATATATTCTATTTGCTGATATATTACGAATACCGCCACAATTAGCACTACCGAAAGTGTAAACTGAAAAACCACCAGACCCTGCCGGGTCCACAAAGCACCAACAGTTAGGCTTAGTTTACCTTTTAATGCAGCAGATGGCTTAAGTCCCGACAAATACAGTGCAGGGTAACTTCCCGATACCAGCCCGGTAAAAACACCTATCGCCAACAAAGAGATAACGAGCATCCAGCTGAAATGCAGAGAAAGCTGCTTGCCCACAATAACGTTGAATTGGGGAAGCAAAAGCTCTACCACCAACAGCGAAATGAACAATGCAATAAAAGTAAGCATTAAGGATTCGGCCATATATTGCATTATCAGTGAGCTTCTTGGCGCACCCAATACCTTCTTCACCCCCACCTCTTTTAACCTTCTGGATGCTTTGGCCGTAGAAAGGTTCATAAAATTGATGCAGGCAATGGCCAGGATAAAGATGGCGATCAGAGAAAATAGTTTTACATAATCTGCACGACCACCCGCCACTACTCCATTTTCAAACCGACTGTATAAATAACCATCTGCAAAAGGCCTGACAAATAGCGTATGCGTAGTCTGCCCTTTAGTTTTTAAAAAGCCATTGATCTTTTTGTTGAAACGCTGAACATCAGTCCCTTTTTTAAGTATCACAAAAGTATTGGGACCATAATTACCCCATTTTTTATAGTTGGTAGCTACATTAAAAAAAACATCAATGGAAGAAAGGAAATCAAACTGATCTGATGAACTCGCCGGAATATCCTTAAAAACACCAGATATGAGCACATGATTCTCAGTTTTTATATCTGGATTGCTCCATGTAAGCTCTTTACCGATTACATCCGTCGTGCGAAATAGCTTCATCGCCAGTTTTTCAGAAACAACAATGGAATTCTTTCCACTAAGCACCTGGTCTGCATCACCTTTAAGCAAGGAGAATGAGAACATTTTGAAAAAATCAGGACTGGCAAATTTACCTGAAGCATTGATGGCTGGCTTCCCTTCCGTCGAGATTTTACTTTTGGCCAGCCAGTAAGTAGGCGATGCGGTTACTGCCATCTCCACCTCTGGCATTTCTTTCTCCATTGCTTCGCCCAGAATACCCGGTGTACCATCTACTGTATTTACGCCCTCTGTGATGTGTTCATTTTCCATCACCTGATAGAGCTGTTTGCTGTGAAAGCCGTCCATTTGTATTTCATCATTTACCCACAAGTAAATTAGCAATGCACAGGAAAGACCTGCCGAAAGACCAATCAGGTTGATAAAAAAAGAGCTCTTATACCGTTTAAAATTTCTATAGATCAGCAGCAGATGATGTTTAAACATGATGGTAGTTATTTACCTGCGGTAGGTTCAATCGCTGTGCCATTGGCAAAATGCACAATACAACTTCTAAAATAGGCATTTGCAGTCAAAGATGTACGGATCTGAACAGTACAATGTGCGAATTCGAACATCTTGTCTATTTCGTATAAAATTTACCGGTTTATTACGAGATTTGCAGACATCAACTCAACAGCAAATGCCAGAACTACTCTTACTGTGTTTCATGATTATTCCCCAGCTTGTCGCAGGAATATTGGCAAAAAGCCAGGGCAGAAACTTTTGGTTCTGGTTTTTCATTTCTTTCCTGATGCCAATCATATCTTTAATAGTTCTGCTGTTTTTAAAAGATAAAAATACGGAAAAAGAAGAAGGAACGGGTTATGAACTCGCCGAGCATGTAAGAAACAGGAAAGTTTTGTAGGCAGGATCTGTGTTCCCATTCATCAAATTCAGAACTATTTAGGACAAATTCAGAACTTCGTTAGGCAGCTTATATTTAAATTGGGCTTATCAAACCTATTTATAAACCCTAAATCTAAAAGTATGAACCTATACCCATTTCGCTGCTCATTAGCCCTAATGGCCATGGTTGGAGCTGTTATTTCCTGTTCCAAACAAACTACTGATCCTATGGAGATGACTTCATTGCCCGGCGATACTGTATTGAATGTAAATTACGAAAGCGGTACGCTCAGTTCGGGAGTTACGGGCATAAGTAGCACTCATGCCAGTGCTGTCGACGCCAACTATATGGTGCAGCCAGGTGCCAAAGGCAGTTATGCAATAGCCCATAAAGTAGTATATGGAGATACCGCTTATTATTCTGATGGCGCTTACAGGAGCGAATCAGATGCCGTGGCTTTACCCGCTGCCCGTTTTGCTCCCGGAGACGAACGTCGTTATGAATTTAGTGTATTGCTGAAAGACTGGACTCCCTGGCTGAGTGGTGCAATTCATGAAACTAATATATTCCAGTTAAAAGTATCGGGTAATTCGACCACCGGATCCGGCGTCCCGCTTCAGGTGCGTGTTGCAAGAAATGCATTGCGTTTGAGGTATGCAGACAATATAAGGGTGTATAATTTCCTTGCAGATGTACGTCCTTATATAAACCAATGGATACATTTCAGGATAGATGCCAAATGGACGCTTGATGCCACAGGCTACATCAGAACCTACATGAAACTGCCGGGACATAGCTTTACAATAGTGGACGAGAAAACCAATTATGCCACTTTTGCCGGCAACCCCGCTGTAGGGAATATAGGCTATATTAAATGGGGTATTTACGGAATTCAGGAAGGCCTGACACGGATTGCCTATCATGATGATATCCGGATTATCCGGCTCAATTAAAAGTATTTTTTTAAAAAAAGCTGTTTAAAAGGCGGAGCAGCATCTTCATTGCCATTATGCCACCGTCGACTTATCCATGTACAAAGTCGTGCTCAAAGCTTTGCCATCGTTTGGAAAGTTTTTTTTCACCACTAAACGAAAAGAGATTTGACTGTTGAGAAAAAATATTAAATTGCATTAACAATTAACGATCACGATGCAAAATGTTTCCATTTTTTCTCCTCATATTGATGGCGCATTATTCCAGTTATTGGTAGCCAGTGTTAAAGAATATGCCATTTTCATGATTGATACCCAGGGATATATCCTCACGTGGAACGACGGAGCCGCCAGGATCAAGGGCTATCAGGGTAAAGATGTCATTGGCAAACACATTTCAATTTTCTATACTCCTGATGATATCCTAAATAATGAACCACAGCACAACCTTAATCTTGCGTTGCAAAACGGCACTTATGAAAGTGAAGGCTGGCGTATAAGACGTAATGGTTCACTTTTCTGGGCCAACATTGTTTTTACGCCCGTATATCATGATGAACAGCATATCGGATTTGCAAAAATGACCCGCGACCAGACTGAGCGCAAGATCGTTGAAGATCAGCGTGAGGCAATGCATCTTGAACTTGAACGCCGGGTTAAAGAACAGACCAGCAAGATCGTCGCCAATGAACTTCGCTTTCGAAAATTGATTGAGCATAGCCATGACGGCATTAGCCTGCTGGATAGAAATTTCAATGTGTTTTTTAGGAGTCTATCGGCGACACGCATCAGCGGTTGGAGCAATGAACAACTAAATAGTAATATACGTAGACTTATACATCCGGATGACGAAGCACTGGTAGATAATACATTTAATAAAGTACTTCAGAACCCCGTTAAGCCGATCGAGATCACTTATCGATCTCTTCATCATGATGGTCACTATATTTGGCTGGAATGCGTATTCACCAACATGCTTGCAGATGAACATATCAATGCAATCGTCTGCAATTTCCGTGATGTCAGCAGTCGGGTAGCGTCTGAAAGTGAGATTTTAAGTCAGAACGCTGTATTGCGTGAAATATCATGGATTAGTTCGCATGAAATAAGACGACCTGTGGCTTCGATCTTAGGATTAATGAACCTAATTAAACAAACTTCAGATTCAAAAGAAAAGGACGAGTTTATTCAAATGATAGAAAAATGCACGCAGGAACTAGATGGGGTCATACACCTCATCAATGATAAGATCAAAGACCTTTATTAGTAGTAAAACGTTCTTTTTCTAAGTTTTGGTTGGGTTTACCCCACATTCATTGGCTAAACACCTCTTTAGCCAGCTAAACTCTGATCAAAACCTAACCTAATCTCAACCAAACAAAGAAGCGGTATTCTTAATTATCGTATTATTTCTTTAATTTAATGGCAAATATCATTTACCATGAAGTTCTTCCTGCTTTTATTCAGTTTGTTGTTAATTAGACCAGCCTTTGCACAGCAAGACAGCACCACCCAAACTAACACTACTGAATCCCCATTTGTAAAAAAAGTAAAAAAAATAGGCGCTGATGGAGAAGTTGAAAGCCGGAAAAAGTTCAAGGAAGAACAGGATGCCAGAAAACAAATCGCCGCTCTTGAATCCATAAGGAAACTAAATCATCAAGCTAAACTTCTGCTAAAAAAAGCTGTAGATACCAATAGTTTAAATCAGTTCCTGCAACAGACAAAAAAATTGCTGGAACTGATAAAAGAAGGGATTTGGATTAACCAGGGTAGTAATCAGACCCAAAGAAATCTGGCCGTATCATCTGCTCTACTCGTAGAACTCTCTTCCAGACTAGATAAAAGGAAGCAGCTTCTGGATGATTACTGTACAAAATTGACCGTGGCAAAATTTAAAACCGACTCTCTTTTAACTGACCCTTCGTTATTTGCTTTCCCTGATGATTCTGCAGCACTGGTAAAATTTATTAAGCGGATGTATGTGACGGACAAAGAAATGTCTCCGGTAGATACTGTGCTTGAAAAAACAGTGGGTAACCTGGAAGAGTTACAATTGAAAACCAATATACTTGCTTTTGAACTTAAGGCTGTCCAGGAAGACATCGAGATTTACAGTGCCAAACTATCTGCAAACAGATTTAAGCGTGAATTTCCAAACCTGTGGGATAAACCAACGCAGTCCCGCCCCATCAAACAGATATTGGAGTTTTCTTTAGCAAAAGAAAGTATAATGCTTCAGTTTTACCTCGAAAACCACCAATTTACACTGCTCATACTAGTTGCCATCATCTTGTGTTCCTGGTATTTTTTAAGGTCGCTAAAACACCAGTTGCGCGAAGAGAAGCTGTTGAATGATGATTATATGGATCAACTGGTGATCCGCCATCCACTACTATCTGCGACACTAATCAGCATATCTATCTTCCAGTTTATGTTCCCGTCGGCTCCGTTTATATTTAGTTTGGGTCTCTGGATCATTTCAGCCATTTGTCTTTGGATCATTTTTAAGGGCCATATCACTGTTTATTGGCAGAGGTTCTGGACAGTGATTATCTTATTCTTCCTGGTCGCCAGCATAGACAATATGGTACTCCAGGCGTCTAGGATAGAACGTTACATCATGTTCATCCTTTCATTAAGTGGCGCCATTTATACCGCGTTTATATTAAACTCTGCTCACAGATTTGACCTGCGGGAAAAAAAGATAAAATATGCCATTATTTTCCTGCTGATATTGCAGGCATCCGCCGTGCTGTTCAACTTATTTGGCCGTTTTAACATTTCCAAAACGCTATTGATAAGCGGATATGTAGGCGTACTAACTGCCATTCTCTTTTTATGGGTGATCAGATTAATTAATCAGGGACTTACATTGGCTTTCAAAGCATATAAACAGCCCACTCCGAAACTCTTCTATGTAAATTTTGATCGAGTAGGCGAAAATGCGCCATGGCCTTTGTATTTGATATTCATTATTGGATGGATCACATTGGTAGCCCGAAATTTTTACAGTTTCAGAAAGCTGTCCGGGCCATTTATTGATTTTCTAACTTCCGATAGGACGATAGGAAGCTACAGTTTCTCTATCATGGGGTTATTGGTCTTCGTGATCATAATCATCAGTTCCTTTATTCTCTCCAGACTCGTTTCATACTTTGCTTCAGAACCAGACCTCTTGCATCAGGGTGCTGATAAACGAAAAAAGACTGGATTAGGGAGCTGGCTGCTGATTATAAGAATATTTATCATTTCATTAGGGCTTTTCTTTGCCTTTGCCGCTGCCGGCATCCCGATGGACAAATTTGCGATTATACTTGGGGCATTGGGCGTAGGTGTTGGCTTAGGTTTACAGGGCCTTGTAAACAATTTAATCAGCGGATTGATCATATCATTTGAAAGGCCGGTAAATGTTGGGGATACGATTGAAGTCAATGGAAAAATTGCCACCATGAAATCGATAGGTTTCAGAAGCAGTATTGTCTCAAGCTCTGATGGTCCTAATGTTATTATTCCAAATGGCGAGTTGCTGAGTCAGCAACTGATCAACTACAGCATGGGAAAAAACATTAAAAGATGCAGCCTGGTAATTGGTATTGCTTATGACAGCGATCTGGAGCATGTAAAAGCCCAGCTTAAACTAATTTTAGAGGAAGACCAAAGGATACTTCAATACCCGCCTCCTGATGCTTTCTTTAAAGAATTTGGGAACTCTGCAATTGAGATAGAGGTGATTTACTGGGCCAGAAATATTAAGGAATACCTTTCGTTGAGGAGTGATGTGATCGCGCAGATCAACGCGGTATTTAAAGCTGAGGGTATCAACATTCCTTTTCCTCAGCAAGATGTTTATATTAAAAGCATACCGGATACCGGAGAGCACAAAAAAAGCAGTATGTAAACTGGCCGTCATCCCGAGGAACCGAGGGATCTCTTGGTTATGCTATTTAAGAGATCTCTCACGATGTTCGAGATGACGACCGGTCAGAATGACGAGTGTATTAAAGCGCGCCTTTAATCCTTGCTGCTGCCTCTGCAAGTTCTTCCTGAGTCGGGTTCAGCTTCTCTTTACTGAAGTTCATATCACTCACGTTATTCATAGGAATCAGGTGAATGTGCACATGTGGCACCTCAAGCCCGATCACTGCAACTCCAACTTTTTTACATGGAAAAGCTTCTTTTAAACCAGTTGCCACAATTTTAGCAAATAGTGTCAACCCGAAATAACTTTCTTCATCCATATCAAAGATGTAATCAATCTCCTTTTTAGGAATAACGAGTACATGGCCCATTACCAATGGGTTTACATCAAGAAAGGCCAAAAACTCAGAAGTCTCAGCTACGACATGTGCCGGGATTTCACCGCTTACTATTTTTGAAAAGATACTTGACATAATTTTTTGGATTTATCTGCTGATCTCTAATATTTCGAATTCAATTTTTCCGGCGGGAACCTGAATTTCAGTTTTATCACCCACAGACTTACCTAGTAAACCTTGCGCAATTGGTGATTTCACAGAAATCTTTCCTGTCTTTAAATCAGCCTCTGATTCTGCTACTAATTGGTAAGACATTGTAGCGCCGTTTTTAATGTTTTTGATCTTTACGATCGAAAGCGCAAGCACCTTGGTAAGGTCAAGCTTCGATTCATCTATCAATCTGGCGGTAGATAGTGTATTTTCCATCTTGGAAATTTTGGCTTCATGTAAGCCTTGTGCTTCCTTTGCAGCATCGTACTCTGCATTCTCAGAAAGATCACCCTTATCTCTTGCTTCGGCTATCGCTTTAGATATTTGTTGCCTTCCGGTAGTTTTTAAATACTGCAGTTCTTCTTTCAGTTTATCTAAACCATCTTGGGTATAATAGGTCACCTCTGTCATAGCTCATTAATTTTTTATTAGTTAGTCTAAAAAACAAACAAGACTATATCGGTTATTAACCTACATAGTCTTGCTTCAATTGTAACGAAGATAATGTGGTATTACCATAAAACCAAATTATTCAATTAAAATGATCTGGTTATGTTGATTATACCGTTAGGAAAGCCTTTTTAGCTTTTCTGCCAGTACTTCGGATATTTTTCTGTAGGAATCAAATGTCCAGCCCCCTACATGTGGGGTTAGTATTACTTTACCTGATTGAATGAGTTCATTGTACCAATCCTGTTGTGCCAATGCCGGGAATTTTTCTGTTTGTAATACATCCAGCCCTGCTCCCAGGATTGTATTTTGATGGATGGCTTTTAAAACTGCTTTTGTATCCACCACCTCTCCCCTTGCTGTGTTGATGAAAAAGATGGGTTTCCGGAAATGAAAAAAGTATTCTTCATTGACCATTTGCCTGGTTTCAGCAGTCAGAGGAATGTGAAGACTCAATACATCACTGTGCTTTACGATCTCTTCCATGCTCACCTCTCTCGCATACTGGTCAGAGAACCCCGTTTTATATTTATCATAGGCAATCACATTCACCTCAAAGCCGGAAAGTTTCCTGGCAAAGCGCTGACCCATATGACCGTAGCCAATAATTCCGACAGTCTTACCTTTTAGTTCATACCCCCTGCTACCTTCTCTATCCCATATGCCATTTCTGATTTCTATGTCTCCCTTGCGAAAATTGTTCATCAGGGAAAGCAGCATCCCAATAGCATGTTCACCTACTGCATCGCTATTTCCTTCGGGTGCATTTAATAGATGAATCCCTTTTTTAACAGCATAAACTTCATCAATATTGTCAAGCCCGGCACCTGCCCTGGCAACAAATTTTAGATTTGCCGCCAATTCCAACAATTCCTGATCAATCAAAAATTTTGTACGCACAGCAATACCTTCATAATTTTTTATAACGGATAAGGTCTCTGCTCTTGTAATTAATGGCATATCATCAACTCCATACCCCATTTGAATGGCTGCTTCTTTAAAAGCAGGATGAAGATCATCAACAATAAGTATTTTTCCTTTGTTCATTTTATTTGGAAAGTTGTGTTAGATGCTCGGTCAATGCAATAAAGTCCTGAACGGTCAGTTGTTCAGCTCTTTTATCAAAAAAGATATGATCGTCCATTTTATCTTTAGGAACTATTCCTGAAAGGGCATTCCTAAGTGTTTTTCTTCTTTGATTGAATCCTGCCTTTACGGTACGCCAGAACAGTTTTTCATCACACGGCAATGTCTCTACACCGTTTCTGCTCAATCTGATGACCCCTGAGTTTACTTTAGGCGGTGGATTAAACGTTCCCGGCTTTACCGTAAACAGGTATTCTATATCATAGTAGGCTTGTATCAGTACACTTAAAATGCCATAATCCTTGGTGCCTGCTTTGGAAGCGCAGCGTTCGGCCACTTCTTTCTGAAACATGCCCACCATTTCCACTACATTTATCCTGTTTTCAAGCACTTTGAAAAGGATTTGAGATGAGATGTTGTAAGGAAAATTACCTATGATCGCATATTTTTCAGGAAAAATTGAAGACAGGTCTAGGGCCAGGAAGTCACCATTAATGAGCCTGTTTCCCAACTGAGGATATTTTTCCTGTAGAAAATGATAAGATTCCACATCTATATCTATCAGATAAGTTTCCAGGTCCTGACGCTCCAGTAATATATCGGAAAGAATGCCCATCCCCGGACCAACCTCAAGTACCTGTTTGTACTGATCAGTGTGTACCAGGCCGTTTACAATCTTTGCTGCAATTTTTTTATCAGTTAAAAAATGTTGCCCTAAATGCTTTTTTGCCTTTACCAAACTCATGTTTTCTTTTTGTTATTATTATAAGCAAGACGGTCGTAAATGTACGTTCGTCATCCTGAATTTATTTCAGGATCCCGTTTGAGAAGGCTAAAATAGCATCTGCGGGATCCTGAAACAAATTCAGGATGACGGCGAGACAAGTAAATCTTGTCAGAATCTGCTAAACTTCCCTTCCTCTCACTCCGTGCAAAATAAGTAAAGTTTTACCGTAAGGGGTCTACATTATGGCGAAATTCTGTAATTTGCGCTAAATTTTTATTTGAAGATGAGCAACAAAATTAAAATTGGCATAAGCATAGGTGATGTAAACGGGATCGGATTAGAAGTTATTTTGAAGACCTTGTCGGAAACCAAAATATTTGACTACTGTACTCCGATAGTTTACGGACATACCAAAGTTGCCTCATATCACCGGAAAGCACTAGGGATTAGCGATTTTGCATTCAATGTAATCAACAGTCCTGATGCAGCGAATCCAAAAAAAGCAAACCTGATCAACTGCTGGGAAGAAGATGTAAAAATCGAACTTGGTGTTTCTAATGAAATTGGAGGCAAGTACGCCTTATTGTCGCTGGAAAAAGCAACGGAAGATCTGGTAAATGGTCATATCGATGCACTCGTAACAGCTCCAATTAATAAACACAACATTCAATCAGATACTTTCAAATTTCCCGGACACACAGAATATCTTCAGGAAAAAAGCAAAAGCAACGATGTGCTTATGTTTCTGCTGAGCGACGATATCCGTGTGGGTGTAGTGACCGGACACATTCCGGTGGGTGATGTACCGAAAAGCATTACTAAAGAGAAAATTGTAAAGAAATTGCAGTTGATGAATGAAAGTCTGAAAAAGGACTTTTGGATTGAAAAACCAAAAATTGCCGTTTTAGGCCTGAACCCACACGCAGGAGACAATGGACTGCTGGGAAAAGAAGAGGAAACCATCATCAGTCCTGCTATCCAGGAAGCGTTTGACAAGGGAATTATTTGTTTCGGACCATTTCCTGCTGATGGTTTCTTCGGAAAAGGAAGCTACAAACAATTTGATGCTGTATTGGCCATGTACCATGACCAGGGACTTGTTCCTTTTAAAACAATTGCTTTTGGCTCTGGCGTTAACTATAGTGCCGGACTGAGCTTTGTACGCACTTCACCAGATCACGGAACAGGATATGATATTGCAGGAAAGAACATTGCCGATCCTTCTTCTTTTATAGAAGCGATTTTTACAGCAATACATATTGTAAAAAACAGAAGGGAACAGGAAGATCTACTCAGAAATCAACTGAGAAGCGGGGGCAAGCTGGTAGAGACTGCATTTGACTTAAAGGACGACGCAAATTAGGATAAAAAAGAATTTGCACGCAATTAAAATAATCCATACATTTGCGGGCTAAAATTTTGTTACAATTGAAACCATTAAAACAATTTTCAATCCCATTTACAGGCTTAAAAATTGGCAAACATCAGTTTGACTTTGAGATTGATAACAGCTTTTTTGATGCTTTTGAGTACTCTTTAGTTAAAAAAGGAAACTTAAAGGCAGAAGTTGAATTAGACAAACAGGAAACCATGCTAATCCTGCAGTTCCACATTAAAGGGACAATAGTATTGGATTGTGATAAATGTTTGGCAGAATTTAACTCGCCGATTGAGATACAGGAAAGGCAGATTGTAAAGTTTGCTGAAGATGAATTGGAAAGTGATGATCTGGAGATCATTACCTTAAGTAAAAAAGAAAGTGAGATCGATATCTCAGGATTGATTTACGAATTCATTACGGTATCTGTTCCTTATATTAAAATATGTGAGGAAAACGGTGAATCTGGTCAGCAATGCGACCAGGAAATGATAGCGAGACTGGAAAGTCTTTCATCAGGAACGCAAAGAGAAGAAGAAAAACAACAAAATGACGACCCACGTTGGGCAGCATTAAAAAAATTAAAATAAAATAATTAAATAAATCAGCAATGGCACATCCAAAACGCAAGATTTCTAAGAGTAGAAGAGATAAAAGAAGAACTCACTATAAAGCAGAA
This sequence comes from Pedobacter frigoris, assembly GCF_032678645.1. Lineage (GTDB taxonomy): Bacteria > Bacteroidota > Bacteroidia > Sphingobacteriales > Sphingobacteriaceae > Pedobacter > Pedobacter frigoris_A. The sequence continues at coordinate 632,856 of NZ_JAVTSP010000002.1, read as the reverse complement.
GCTCCTTCTTTAGCTACTTGTCAAACAACAGGTGCAATCCATACACCACACCGCGCTTACAACGTTGATGGTAATTTATACTACAACGGCAAATTGGTTATTGAAAGCACATCAATAGGTTAATTTTCTGAAAAATAGTTTGTGTTTTAAGTCTTTGAAAGTTTAACTTTAGAGATTGGAAACAAAGGCAATTTTGCCTTCTACACAAACTGATTTTTTACTATGAAAATAGGTCTCGATATAATGGGCGGAGACTATGCTCCTAAAGCAAATGTTTTAGGAGCAATAGCTGCCCATCCATTGTTATCTCCGGATGAGCAAATCGTACTCATTGGTGATACTCAGCAGATTAAGCCCCTAATATCAGAAAACGGATTCGATCCGGATCTCTTTGAGTATGTTCATACTGAAGAGGTGATTGGTATGGGTGAACATCCCACTAAGGCTATTCTTCAAAAGCCCAATTCAAGTATTGCTGTAGGCTTCAATTTACTGAAAGAAGGTAAATTGGATTCATTTGCAAGTGCCGGAAACTCTGGCGCAATGCTTGTTGGCGCTGTGTTTAGTGTAAAAACTATTCCCGGGATCATTAGGCCTTGCCTTACAACTTTTCTTCCTAAACTTTCAGGTGGCGTTGGTCTGATGCTCGATGTTGGTGCCAATGCAGATTGCAAACCGGATGTCCTGCTTCAGTTTGGGGTATTGGGCAGTTTATATGCAGAATATGTCATGCAGATCAACAATCCCAAAGTAGCTTTAATGAACATTGGCGAAGAGGATGAAAAGGGCAACATGCTTAGTCTGGCTACTTTTCCTTTAATGAAAGATACCAATCTTTTCAACTTCGTGGGAAATGTTGAAGGCCGGGACCTGTTTAATGAAAAAGCTGATGTAATTGTTTGTGATGGCTTTACAGGCAATGTGATGCTTAAACTTGCAGAATCATTTTACGTATTGACTTTAAAAAGGGGGTTGAAAGACGAGTTCTTTGACCGCTTTAACTATGAAAACTATGGCGGAAGTCCGGTTCTTGGTGTAAATGCACCAGTCGTGATTGGCCATGGAATATCTAGCCCCACTGCTGTAAAGAATATGATCTTACAGTCGAGGGATATGATTACTACTGGCTTGGTAGGTAAAATACAGGCTGCATTTAATAATTAATAGATAAGATGAGTAAAATTCACGCTGCGATTACGGCTGTTAATGGCTACGTTCCCGAGTATATACTTACCAATAAGGAACTGGAGTCAATTGTAGACACTACGGATGAATGGATAACCTCCAGAACCGGCATAAAAGAGCGAAGAATATTAAAAGGTGAAGGATTAGGCACATCAGACATGGCTGTTCATGCCGTGAATGGATTACTTGAGAAGCGCGGAATTACAGCAGAAGAAATCGAATTGATTATCTTTTGTACAACCACTCCAGATCTCCCCTTCCCCGCATCAGCAAATATACTGGCCGACAAAATCGGCGCAAAAAATGCCTGGGGCTATGACCTTCAGGCTGCATGCTCAGGATTTATTTACGGACTTTCCACTGGAGCTCAGTTTATTGAATCCGGGAAACATAAAAAAGTACTTGTAGTTGGCGGTGATAAAATGTCATCGATCATTAACTATGAAGACAGAACTACCTGCATCATCTTTGGTGATGGATGTGGCGCAGTCTTATTGGAGCCAAATGAGGAAGGACTAGGGGTGATGGACTCTATCCTGAGAAGTGATGGCGCAGGCCGACAATTTTTACATCAGAAAGCAGGCGGATCGGCAAGACCAGCTTCGCACGAAACTGTTGATGCCAACGAACATGTAGTTTACCAGGAAGGTCAGGCTGTATTTAAATTTGCCGTGACCAACATGGCAGATGTAGCTGCAGAGATCATGGAACGCAACCAATTGACATCTGACGATGTAAAATGGCTGGTGCCCCATCAGGCAAACAAACGAATCATCGATGCCACTGCGTCAAGAATGGGTGTCGGCTCTGAAAAAGTAATGATCAACATTCAACGTTATGGTAATACAACTAACGGCACAATTCCTCTATGTTTATGGGAATGGGAAAGTCAGTTGAAAAAAGGAGATAACATTATACTTGCTGCATTTGGCGGAGGGTTTACGTGGGGCTCTGTATACTTAAAATGGGCTTATTAAGCTTTTATAATAATTAATCATAACTTAGTTAATTCTAAAAACACATTGTTTTCATAAAATAACACCAAAAAATGGATATCAAACAAATTCAGGAACTTATTAAATTTGTTTCTCGTTCTGGCGTAAATGAAGTCGCTATTGAGCAGCAAGACTTCAAGATAACTATTAAAACAAATCAAACTCCGGCAACAACAGTAGTCACCATGGCTCCCCCTGTTCCTGCTGCAGTTCAGGCTGCTATACCTGCTGCGCCTGCCGCGGAAGTGAAACCGGTAGCTGCAGTTGACGATACTTCAAAATACATTACCATTAAATCTCCAATGATCGGTACATTCTACCGTTCTGCAGGACCGGATAAAGCATCATTTGTAAATGTTGGTGATGAAGTTTCTACCGGTAAAGTAGTTTGTATCATTGAAGCAATGAAGCTGTTCAATGAAATTGAAAGTGAAGTCTCAGGTAAAATTGTAAAAGTCCTTGTTGACAATGCATCACCTGTAGAATACGATCAGCCTTTATTTTTAGTAGAACCAATTTAATATTTGCTTAAAGCAAATAACACTATATCAAATATATGTTTAAGAAAATATTAATTGCCAACAGGGGCGAAATCGCTTTGCGTATCATCCGTACCTGTAAGGAAATGGGCATTAAAACAGTAGCGGTATATTCGACTGCGGACCGCGAAAGTCTGCACGTTCGCTTTGCCGATGAGGCTGTATGTATTGGCCCTCCGCCAAGTAAAGACTCTTACCTGAGCATCCCAAACATCATCTCAGCTGCGGAATTAACAAATGCTGATGCAATTCACCCTGGTTATGGCTTCTTATCTGAGAATGCAAAATTCTCTTCTGTTTGCCGTGATTATGGAATTAAATTTATCGGGGCCACTCCTGAGCAAATTAATTCTATGGGAGATAAAGCTTCTGCTAAAGAAACGATGAAGAACGCTGGTGTTCCGACTATTCCTGGTTCCCAAGGCTTGTTGGAAAGTGTGAAAGAAGGCATTGTATTGGCCAATGAGATGGGCTACCCTGTAATTTTGAAAGCTACTGCCGGTGGTGGTGGACGTGGAATGCGCGTGGTTTGGAAAGATGAAGATTTTGAAAATGCATGGGACAGCGCAAGACAGGAATCTGGTGCAGCATTCGGAAACGACGGATTGTATCTTGAAAAATATATAGAGGATCCACGTCATATTGAAATCCAGATCATTGGAGATCAATATGGTAAAGCATGCCATTTATCTGAACGTGATTGTTCAATACAGCGCCGTCACCAGAAACTGGTTGAAGAAGCGCCATCTCCTTTCATGACTCCGGAACTAAGAGAAAGAATGGGTGATGCTGCTATCAAAGGAGCAATTGCTGTACAATATGAAGGCGCGGGTACTATCGAGTTCCTGGTAGACAAACACCGCAACTTCTATTTCATGGAAATGAATACCCGAATTCAGGTAGAACATCCGGTAACGGAGGAAGTAATCAACTACGATCTGATCAAAGAACAAATTAAAGTGGCTTCCGGAGTTCCGATCTCAGGTAAAAATTATATGCCTGATATGCATGCGATTGAATGCAGGATCAATGCTGAAGATCCATTCAATAACTTCAGACCATGTCCGGGTAAAATCACCAACTTCCACTCTCCGGGTGGTCATGGTGTAAGGGTTGATACGCATGTTTATGCAGGCTATCAGATCCCATCCAATTATGATTCTATGATTGCTAAGCTAATCTGCGTTGCGCAAACACGTGAAGAGGCAATCAGCACAATGGAAAGAGCCCTGAGCGAATTCGTAATCGAAGGTGTAAAAACTACGATACCTTTCCACTTAAAATTGATGAAAGATCCTAACTTTAGAGCAGGTAATTTTACCACGAAGTTTATGGAAACCTTCGAATTTTCAGAATAGAATTAAATCTATTTATAAGATTTAACGTAAATACCATTCTGAATAAAACAAGAATGGTATTTTTGTTTACAAATAACTTACATGAGTGATACTAAGAAAAAAGGCCTGTTAAGTGCTATTAAAGAAAAAGGAAAAACATTAGAAGCTGAAATGTCTTTCTTCGACCACATCGATGTGTTGAGGAAACATCTGTTAAGAGGTCTTTTAGTTGTCGTCATATTTACCGGAGGTGCTTTCTGGTTCTCGGATTTTATATTTCATGATGTGATCATGGGCCCAAAAAATCCAGATTTCTGGACTTACAGAATGATGTGTAAGCTTACTGCTGCATTTCCAAATCTGATCAGTTCTGATTTTTGCATCACGCATATAGATGCAAAGATCATCAATACGGAGATGGCAGGGCAATTTACACTGCAGATCAACTCATGTGTGATGGTTGGCATCATTCTGGGTATTCCCTATCTTTTATTTGAATTATGGCTTTTCATCAAGCCAGCATTGCATGACAAAGAACGTAAATCTGCAAGTGGATTCGTATTCTTCGCATCTACATTGTTCTTTATCGGACTAATGTTTGGCTATTTTATCATCTGTCCGCTGTCTGTTAACTTTCTGACCAATTATACCGTTAGTTCTGATATTGAAAACACATTTACCATCACATCGTATCTTTCTTCAATATCAACACTGACCATAGGCTCCGGAGTTATCTTTCAATTGCCTGTGGTGGTCTACATCCTCTCCAAAATTGGGGTGATGACTCCGGCATTCATGCGTAAAAGCAGAAGATATGCAATTGTCGTTATTCTCATTATTGCGGCAATCGTAACCCCTACCCCAGACATCATTACCATGCTGGTTGTAGCCTTCCCGCTATTTTTACTTTATGAGGGAAGTATCTTTATATCAGCCAATATTGAGAAAAAAAGGAACAAGGAACTTTACGGTGTAAGTAAAGTAAATGCCTAACAAAAAATTTACGTTTAGTAGTTATTATTCTATATATTTTTGAAAATGTCAACAGATAAAAAAATTAAAATTGCCATTGGTGCAGATCACGCTGGTTTTGAATACAAGGAGTTGTTAAAATCTTACCTTTCTGATTATGAGGTGAAAGATTTCGGAACTCATTCTCTGGCATCTGTTGATTATCCGGACTTTGCTCACCCTGTAGCATCAGCTGTAGAAAGCACTGAATACACATTCGGCATATTGGTTTGCGGAAGTGCAAATGGCGTTGCGATAACAGCAAATAAACACCAGGGTATCCGTGCAGCGATCTGCTGGCTGGATGAAATCGCTGCACTTGCAAGACAGCACAACAATGCCAATGTTTTATGCATTCCTGCAAGGTTTGTTTCAGAGGAACTTGCACAACAGATGGCTACTACTTTCATCAACACCGAATTTGAAGGTGGCAGACATGCAGGAAGAGTTGGAAAAATATCATGCTAAAATCTAGAGAAATGATAAAAAAGCACTTTTTACACACCGTACTTACCCTGCTTCTTATGGGCTGTACGGCGGTAGCACAAAATAAAGACGCGGTAAAATTTAGTGAGACCATTACAAAAGACAATGCCTTCAAGCATTTATCAGTATTGGCATCTGATGAATATGAGGGTAGAGAAACGGGTAAAAAAGGCGGATGGATGGCTGCTGACTACATTAGAAACCACTTTAAAAGCGTCGGTCTTAAAGGACCTGTAAATGGTGATTATTTTCAGTCGATTGATATGGTTACTTATGGTCTGTCACAGATCTTAACTGTAGACGGACAGCCTGGAGAGCCCCTGAAAGATTTTTACAACATGCCGCAGTCTGTTTCTGCGAAAGGCTTTTCTTTCAACACGAATGACGTCTTGTTCGTAGGTTATGGCCTTACAAAAGAAGGTTATAACGATTACGAAGGTCAAAACGTGGCAGGAAAAGTTGTATTACTTTTCAAAGCCGGCGATCCCAAAGGAGAAAGCACATCAGGAACTACATCAAGAAATGCAAGTTCGGCTTTCAATGCTAAAGTTAAATACCTGACTGAACAAAAAGCCCTGGCTGTTTTGGCAATCGACCCCGCAATGGATAATATGCCTGACAACTTGAAAGGTTATCTGCTTTCCGAGCAAATGGTCATGAAGACTAAAGAGAATATGGATCGCTTAAACACTCCACAAGGTCTTGCAGTCATCACTATTGGAACTACCCTGGCCAACAAAATTCTTTCCGCCGGAAATACTAACATTGATGCCCTTAAAAAGAACATCTCTGAAACAGGTAAACCTGCCAGTCAGAACTTGAAAATCAGCATTTCTGCATCAGCAAATAAGGTAGAAAAAAAGGTAAGGGCTGAAAATGTGCTTGGATTTCTTGAGGGTTCTGACCCTAAATTGAAAAATGAAGTTCTGGTAATCACTGGTCATTACGACCACATCGGAATCACTCCAAATGCTAAAGGTGACGACAAAATAAACAACGGAGCTGACGATGATGGTTCAGGAACTACAGGAGTTCTAATGGTCGCAGAGGCATTTGCAAAAGCTAAGAAGGCAGGTAAAGGTCCTAAAAGAAGTATCTTATTCATGACCGTTACCGGTGAAGAAAAAGGTCTCTTAGGCTCTGAATGGTATTCTGAACATCCTATTTTCCCATTAGAAAATACGATTACGAACTTAAATATTGACATGATTGGCCGTGGTGATAAAGACCATGCCACTGACAATAACTTCGTTTACATCATAGGATCAGATATGCTGAGTACTGATCTTGATAAGATCGGCAAAAAAGCAAATAAAGATTATGTAAATATTACTCTGGATGAAAGGTATAACAACCGTACCGATCCTAATCAATTCTATTACCGTTCTGATCATTACAACTTTGCAAAACATGGTATCCCTGTGATCTTCTATTTCAATGGGGTTCACGAAGATTACCACCAGCCGAGTGATGAGATTAGTAAGATCGACTTCCCAATGCTAGCGAAAAGAGCCAAACTTGTTTACTTTACAGCATGGGAACTGGCTAATGGGCTCAAAAGACCCCGCGTAGATAAAAACGAAGACGGAACTCCTAAAAACTAAATAGAAAATATCTATTAAGCCTGCCTCCTTAAACGGCAGGCTTTTTTATGCTCAGTATTTTGTAATGTTTTTATTTCTGTTGAATACTTCCTTAGTTTTCTCTAAGTTTGAGCATGACTAAGATTGCTGAAGAATTTTTGGTAAAGGCGGATGAGAAAGCTTTCGATTTAGGCCATCGCAAAACCATCAACCACAACATTGGAAAGTACAATGTTGCCGTGGAACGTGGTTTGTCCAAGTTTGAGAATTTAGAAAATTCCAAAAAGAAAGCCCATGCCATCAAGTGGCGTGTAATGGAGAACCTGGATAAATACCTACCTGAATTCGAATCTAACTTTCAGCGCAGAGGCGGAAAGGTGATCTGGGCTAATGATGTAAATGAGGCCCAAAAAGAGATCCTCAACATCATCAACAGAGTTGGAGGCAAAACAGTCATTAAATCAAAATCAATGACTACGGAAGAAATTCATCTAAATGAATTTCTGGAAAAAAATGGCGTTGAATCCCTGGAAAGTGATCTGGGAGAATACATCGTTCAGCTCCTGGGCCAGCACCCCTACCATATTGTGACCCCCGCAATGCACCTTAGCAAAGAGGAAATTGCACAGCTATTTCATGAAAAATTTGGAACGCCAATAGATTTTACCCCTGAACAACTAACGCAAAAAGCACGTGAACTGTTAAGAGAGAAATACCTGAATGCTGACGTCGGAATAAGCGGTGGTAATTTTTTAATTGCAGATACCGGTAGCATTGCACTAACTGAAAATGAAGGAAATGCCAGATTGTGTACCACATTTCCCAAAATACATATCGCTATAGTAGGTATTGAGAAAATTATTCCATCTATGGCAGATCTTGATTTATTTTGGCCACTACTGGCCAGCCACGGCACTGGACAGAACTTAACGGTATACAATACCATTTTAAGCGGTCCTAAAAGAGGGGAAGAAACAGATGGTCCTGAAGAAATGTATGTGGTATTGCTCGACAATGGACGTACAAACTTACTCGCTCAAAAGGAACAGCGTCAGGGACTTTATTGTATCAGATGTGGTGCCTGCTTAAATGCCTGCCCTGTCTATAAGAATATTGGCGGACACACCTACAATACTACCTATAGCGGGCCTATTGGGTCGATTATCACACCTCATTTGAAGGGGATGAAAGACTTCAAACACCTGAGTTATGCTTCGAGTTTATGTGGAAAGTGCTCTGAAGTATGCCCTGCTAAAATTGACATCCACAAAATGCTTTTGCTGAACAGGCGTGACGCTGCTGCACAACACGACAATGCCAAGACAGAAGAAATAGGTTGGAAGGTCTGGAAAATCGGTATGCTGAAAAGATCGAGAATGGATTTCCTGGGAGGAAAGATCAAGAATTTCTTCCTCAAAACCCTGTTTAAAAAAATATGGGGCAAATACCGCAATATGCCCGTAATTTCTGCTAAGTCTTTTGCAAAACTTTGGGAAGAAAAGCATAAAGAAGGCAAGACCCCTTAAGGCATTCGAAACCATGACCTTCAACAAAAAAGATAAAAGCGATGCTGTCCTGCTTGAGTTATACAAGCAGCTGCTTTATCCAAGAATGATTGAAGAAAAAATGCTGATCCTGCTTCGGCAAGGTCTAATTGGAAAATGGTTTTCAGGTATCGGCCAGGAAGCAATAGCTGTAGGAAGTACCGCTGCAATGCAAGCTTCGGAATATATCCTGCCCATGCACCGGAATCTTGGCGTATTCACAACCCGAAATATCCCTTTGAAAAAGCTCGTGGCCCAATGGCAGGGTAAATTAAATGGCTTTACCAAAGGGCGGGACAGGTCATTTCATTTTGGGACACAGGAACATAAAATTATCGGGATGATTTCCCATCTCGGCCCTCAAATGGCACTTGCGGATGGAATTGCTCTTGCTGACCTGATTGCAAATCGCGAAAAGGCTACTCTTGTATTTACCGGAGAGGGTGCCACAAGTGAAGGAGATTTTCATGAAGCAATCAATGTCGCTGCAGTTTGGAATTTACCTGTTATTTTCCTGATCGAGAACAATGGCTATGGACTATCCACTCCTATCAACGAACAATTTAAATGCAAAAATTTAATAGACAAAGCCATAGGCTATGGCATTGAGGGATTTCAGATTGATGGGAATAACATTCTGGAGGTCTATGATACCATTTCATCCATCGCAGAGGAGATTAGGAAAAACCCCAGACCTGTACTTGTAGAATGCCTCACCTTTAGAATGAGAGGACATGAAGAAGCTTCAGGAACTAAATATGTACCTCAGGATTTATTTGATGAATGGGGCAAAAAAGACCCGGTCAGGAATTATGAAGACTTTCTTATTGCTCAAAATATACTTACCGGGCAAAAGATAACAGATATAAAAACTACTTTTAAAACTCAAATAGAAACTGAAGTAGAAAGCGCTTTTAACGAGGAGGAGCCTTCTGCAGATGTAGAAGGGGAATTGAATGACATGTATTACCCACATGTGCCGGAAGTTCATGAACCTAAACAACAGACAAAAAACGTCAGGTATATAGATGCCATTACTGATGGTCTCAGGACTGCAATGATAAAGCATGACAACTTGGTCATCATGGGCCAGGACATTGCTGAATATGGCGGTGCTTTTAAAATCACAGATGGCTTTGTAAATGAATTTGGGAAAAACAGGGTAAGAAACACGCCCATTTGTGAATCAGCTATTGTAGGTGCCTCATTGGGCTTGTCCATAAATGGCTACAAATCCGTAGTGGAGATGCAATTCGCTGATTTTGTAAGTTGTGGATTCAACCAGATTGTAAATAACCTCGCCAAAACTCACTATAGATGGGGAGAAAAAGCAGATGTGGTGATCAGGATGCCTACAGGGGCAGGAACAGGTGCCGGGCCATTTCATTCTCAAAGTAACGAGGCATGGTTTACAAAGACACCCGGATTAAAAGTGGTATATCCGGCATTTCCTGCTGACGCCAAAGGGTTATTACTCGCAGCAATAGAGGATCCTAACCCGGTAATGTATTTCGAACATAAGTATCTATACAGGAGTCTGAACGGATTTGTTCCTGAAGACTTTTATACCATTGAGATTGGTAAAGCCAATACCATCAGGTATGGCCAACAGCTTTGTATCATCACCTACGGACTTGGTGTTCATTGGGCATTGTCTTATCTGGATGAAAATCCTGACATCTCCGCCACTATAATTGATTTAAGGAGTCTTGTTCCATGGGATAAGGAAGCCATTGCCTCAGCAGTTAAAAACACCGGCAAAGTATTGATCTTGCATGAGGATACACTGACTTGCGGATTTGGAGCCGAAATAGCTGCCTGGATCGCTGAACACTGCTTTGAATATCTTGATGCCCCTGTGATTCGGTGCGCCAGTCTGGACACGGCAATACCCATGAGCAAACCTTTGGAAGATAGCTTTTTGGCTAAAGAACGCCTTTCGGAAAGCATCACAAAACTCCTTTCCTACTAACAGCAGTACTTGGCACGATAATCGCCCGAATCAGGAATGATGAAAGTACATTATATCCTATTTCTTCTAATTGTCGGATTAGCATTTGGTTGTAACCAGGGGACTAAACATCCGCAGGCTGACCTAATCAATAAAAACTCCACTGAAGCACTTACTGATACCGCTATTGTTCGGTTAGCTGACTCTATTGACAAAAACCAGCAGCAGATGGAGAGACAATATAGCCTGGTTTATCAGACTAAAGATGAGGATATTTATGTGGAACGATTCACTTGGAATGGTATCCCGCAGTTATTGATAGAGCATATTAAAAATGAAGGTCTCTCTTCCATTACAAGAAAATACTATTTTAAAGACAATAGCCTGATCCTCATTAAAGAAAGCCGGATGCTCATGAAATCTGGGGGTACTGTATTTGCTGATAAAAGAACCTATTTGCGAAACAATATTTCATTTAAACAAGACGCCAGAATAGGACATTCTTTAGCAGAATTACAACGCATGTCATTTGCAGACGCCAAACAAGTCAATACTTCTAATAACACCGAAGACTATACCAAAAAAATTGACCTCCTAAATCAGGCAGTTGAAGGGAGCAACAACTTTGAAATGATTTTTGACCGATTCATTTCTACTCCGGATACGAAGTATATATTGCTCAAAGGTAAAATCCCCGGCGACTATAGCGCCACTATACTTGTGAACGAAAATGATGCGTTAACTGATAGTCTGATTAACGATCCTTCATTATTTAAAGACAGAAAATTGAATGTGAAATGGAAAATCGAAAATGATGAGGCCCTTTATGTACCGGTTGCCGCTAAAGTAACTTCTGCCAGCGGATTAAAAAGATAGATATTGCCATTGTCAAGGCACAAGCATCTGTATCTTTTTCTAAGTCGCTCTCCTTTTTTAAAATGCCTTCCATCCTTAATCTTAAAGACCGCATTTAACGGCAGCTCTTCAAGACGAGAGACATCCGCCGAAAGATCGTATTTCTTTAAGGCACGTGACAATTTAAGATCTGTAAAGCTTGCTGCAGAGGGATTATTCAGATAACTGACAATGGCTTTTTGAACATCTTCAGGAAAGATCTGCTGATCGATAAAAGGCACCATCATCCGCTTAAAGTTACGCTTCCACTCCTCACCATGTGGCTTCACTTTGTTTTTATGATCATTCCAGGTCAGCAGGTGGGCAAATTCATGTACAGTCGTTACCAGAAAAGCGTAAACGTTGAGGTTATTATTTACGGATATTTTGTGTCCCTCTCCTTTAAAAGGATGACGGTAATCTCCCAGCTTCGTTGCCCTGTTTTTAGATATTTTAAATTCGCATTGAAAATAATCTATCCACCGCGCAATGATTGGCGCCGCCAATGGGGGCATGTATTGTGCTAAGATGTTCTCCTTTTCCACAAAACCAAGATAGCTAAATTACTTCAGAAGTTGATAAGCAATTAAACTGGCTACATAAGCCATTGCCGTCATGTATACCAATTGTATCACAGGCCATTTCCATGATTTGGTTTCCCGGAAGACTACAGCTACCGTACTCATACACTGCATCGCAAATGCATAAAAAAGCATCAGAGAGAATGCCGTAGCAAAAGTAAATACTGGAAGTCCTGTATCAGGGTTTGTAGCACCACGCATTTTATTTCTGATTGTTGCCACTTCTTCATCCCCTCCATCAACACTATAGATTGTAGCCATTGTACCTACAAATGCCTCTCTGGCAGCAAAAGAAGTAATTAAAGCAATACCAATTTTCCAGTCAAAACCCAATGGCTTTATCGCAGGTTCTATCACATGACCTAAAATCCCTGCATACGAATTTTCAAGCTTCTCAGCAGACCTATCTCTCTCCAGCGTACTAATTTGCACACTATCTTTTTGTGCCTCTATAGCAGCATATTTTTTATCAATGTTCTCAAACCTATCAGACGGCCCATAACTTGCCAGAACCCATAGTATAATAGAAATTGCAATAATCACCTTACCGGCTTCAAAAACAAAGGTCTTGGATTTTTCATACATCGTATACAGTACGTTCGTCCACCTTGGCATCCTGTACACAGGAAGTTCCATAATAAAGTAAGATCTTTCTTTTGCCTTGATGATGACCTTCATGATAAAGGCCACAATAACCGCCGCAAAGATGCTGATCAGGTACATTCCCATCAACGTCAGTCCCTGCAGGTTAATAAAACCCCAAACCATTTTTTCAGGCACAACCAATGAAATCAACAATGTATATACCGGTAAACGGGCAGAACAGCTAACCAGCGGAACTACCATAATTGTGATGATTCTGTCTTTCCAGCTCTCAATATTCCTGGCACTCATAATGGAAGGAACGGCACATGCAAGACTACCTATCATAGGCACTACTGATTTGCCGCTAAGACCAAACTTCCGCATGATCTTGTCCATCATAAAGGTCACCCTGGCCATATAGCCCGTATCCTCAAGAATGGAGATGAAGGCGAAAAGAATAGCAATTTGAGGAATGAATATCACTACTCCGCCTAATCCGGCAACAACGCCATCCAATAGCAAATTGGTAAGTATACCTTCAGGTAAATGCTGGTGACCAAACTCTGTAAGCCAGACAAATGAGTACTCGATCAGCTCCATTGGATAAGATGACCAGGAGAAAATCGAATTGAAGATGAAGAAAAGAATAGCAATAAAAATCAGGAATCCCCAAAATTTATTCGTCAGCACAGCGTCCAGTTTATCACTAAAGGCGAACTTCCTAACCGCGCCGGTGTCTTCTATCACTCCACTTAAGACTGTACCCAGATACCTGTATCTTGCTATCGTCTCTGCTGCCTGCAACTTCGATGATTCAAAATTATGGCTGCTCTTTATTTTCTCGAATACACTGTGATCTTGAGCAGAAAAAATATTTAATGGCTGATGCTGGTGTAACAACTGCAAAGCCAGGTAATCATTATCTATTTTCAGGTGTGATTTAACAAGATCAATAGACTCAGGAGCCAGCATATGCATATCTGCCCCGCTTGTTTGAGTAGCGATCGGAGTCGTATTTGCAATCGCAGTCTTCAATTGATCTATACCCGAATTGCTTCTTGCAGAAATCGCCACAACCTGTATGCCCAGCCTTTCAGAAAGTTTATTGATATCAACATCAATACCCTCCTTTTTAGCCATATCGGTCATATTCAGGACGAGCACTACTGGCAAGCCCAAATCAGCGACCTGCGAATAAAGCAAAAGATTCCTTCTTAGGTTTGTAGCATCAGCCACCAGCACTACGATGTCAGGATGACTGGGGTTGTTCTTATCTGCCAGTACCTGAAAGACAATACTCTCATCCTTGCTTTTTGGATACAAGCTATAAGTACCCGGCAAATCTATGATTTCAGCCTGCTTATTTTCAGCTAGCTTACAATACCCTAACTTCTTATCAACTGTAATACCAGGAAAATTTCCGATTTTTTGATTCAGTCCCGTAAGCAGGTTAAAAAGCGTAGACTTTCCTGTATTGGGATTCCCAACTAGCGCAATTTTAATATCTTTTGCCAAAATTACTACTGAATTATGATAATAGATGCTTCGTTTTTACGTAAACAAAGTTGGTAACCAGCTACACGAATAGCAATCGGGTCACCAAGAGGAGCAAAACGTTCTACCTCAACAATCTCCCCCGGCAAGCAACCCATTTCCATCAATTTAACAGACATCTCCAAGTCGGTAAATGCTACTATAGTTCCTTGTTCTCCTGGGTTTAACTGCGAAAGTTTCATCTATGTATTTATTATTTAATATTTACCCTACTAGGCCCGCAATTTAGCCTTAATTTATAATAAATCCAAATAACAGGGTAACAATCCTATTGTTTTGGATAAGTAGAATAACTCACTTTCGGGCACTTACATCCCCCACCAAATACAGCACAACCGCTTATAACAGCTACAGACAACAATAAAACAAGTAAACTAATCTGTCTTTTCATTGTAATTAGATTTATGTAAAAGAATATAACTAAATACACCCATAAATACGCCCGCCATATCACATGCAAAATCCCACCATTCAGCAGACCTGTAAGTGAAGACCTTCCATTGTAACAACTCAATTCCGGCGCCCAAAGCAGCAGTAACCAGAATGATCTTAAATATTGTTAATGTACGAAAGCTGTAATTATGCTGATGGTTTATCTTTCCGTACAGCAAAAATATGGTGAGTATGAAAAAGAATCCAAGGTGCACCAGCTTATCAAAACCCTCAAAAAAAAAGCCCCCATTGCTGGCAGGCATTTTCATATTGCAAAGAACCAGAATTACAATAGTCCATAGAATGGCCCATATCTGGTATCTCAATACTCTTAATTTATTCATTAATTAGGCTCCTACAAGACCTTTATAGGCTTCAGCATCCAATAAACCATCAACTTCTGAAAGGTCGGAAACAGTTACCTTAACCATCCATCCTTGTCCGTAAGGATCAGAATTTACCAGCTCAGGGTTATCGTTAAGCGCAGCATTAACCTCTACTACTGTACCTGTAACAGGCATAAATAAATCAGAAACAGTTTTTACAGCCTCAACAGTACCAAAAACTTCATCTTTGCTTACTTCATCACCAACTGTATTGATATCAATATAAACGATATCACCTAACTCACGCTGAGCAAAATCAGTTATACCAATATGAGCTTCATTGCCTTCGATTTTAACCCATTCGTGGTCTTTAGTGTACTTTAGTTCTGATGGAAAATTCATTTGTCTAAGTTTATAATTTCTTATTCTATTTTTTTGCAGTCCGGATCTTGTACCGCGCCTTCAAAGGTAATTATTCTGAGTGTCTATAACAATCCTAATTCAGTGTAATCCTCAAACTAAATCCAAAGTTACTGAACGATGTATTAAAATTCTGGGAAGTATATGGTTTGGTCACATTCGAATCATAGAAAAACCTGATATTGAAACGCTGGTTCAGGACGTAGTCCACACTTGGCCTCAATGTAATATTCTTTGCTCCTGATGATACCTCTGCCTCGCTAATATCTGCTCTGTAAATAACAGTTTTATTATCCCTTACCCCTACTTCCAGTTTAAAGTCCATGTTGTTGTCAGTTTTCATCCCCTTAAACAACCCGAATGGGAACCGGAATTTATTAGTCCTGTATCCCATTCCGAAAACCATATTATTTTCCGATAATTGAGCCAGCTGGCTATTGGCAAGGCTTAAGCCCAGCATCCTGGATTTACCGATTTCAAAATTGGCGGTAAGGTTATTTTTAAACCTCGTATTAATACCAATCAGAGGAGAAAACTGCTCGGCGATAGTCACCTGAGCATACTGATAAGTAGGCAGGAAGTTTCCATTAACATCTTTACTACTCACATATCCATTAGTCTCCTGGTACCTCACCAATGAATTGAAGCCATTCACACTATATACAGAACGATAGGAATGTGCGATGTCAATAGAAGTAAACCTATCACCCAGAAACCCTATTCTGGTCAAACCCTTGTAGTTTAACCTCCAGTTTGGCAATGGAATCTTAGGTAAGGAATTCAAACTGACAGAACCAGCATCTTTACCCTTGTATGCAGCCAAAAATGCGGACACAACTACATCCTGGGAATTCTTATCATATCCATCAGCAAAACCTCCGCTGCTTCCGGCAGAATTTGGATTACCTGCTCCCAGTCTCTGAGAGATCACTTGCCTGTTCGACATGAACTGATTAAACAATTTCGAAACAGTACTTCCTGATTTCTCTGAAAACGCGGTACCAAGTGTAATAAATGACACACTGTAATCTCCGGTGGTAAAGGGACTTAGATTCTCAAAGTTCCGGCTGTCCCTATCATACCTGAAATTGGTTGAATAATTCAATGTCCTGTTTTTATTGGCAGACAGGGTAATCGTCAAATCTTTTATCGGCTCTACTAAACTGGTAAAGCTCAGGTCTTCTCTCAAAGTATTGATATAAAGTTGAGACTGAAGTGTATCAGCGGTAATCCAGCCATTATTCACCGCCATACTCCTGATGTCACGCTGACTACCAAACACAAATCCTAAACCAGGAGCCCCACTTACATCATCTATACCAAAATACGTGGTTTTAGGCAAGTAACCTGGCAGGAAAATACCTTTGGTCTGTGTAAATGCGCCTACTATATTCTTAACACTTGTCAATAAGCCAACTAAAACCCCTGATCCGCTCTGCTTATCTCCCTCGGCACCTGCTTTTCTTACAAATCCGAACTTATTATACAAACTGGCAAGGTTCAGGTTAGGATTGATCTGAATTACCCTTGAATTCTGAATGGTATTACCCAGGTCAATTAGTGGATTTCTAAGCGTAGACAAAGGCTCCGTTTGCCAGTTAAAGCTGGTACCGTAACGGGTAGCTATATTCACCCAGTCTAATCCCGGAATCTTATTAATCGGCAAATTATAAGTAACATTCAAATTATGGCTATAATCCGTTGTACGTCCCAAACGTTTTAAATTTTGCCAAAGTGTATCTCTCTTCAAACCTTCAATCCGCCCTTCCGGCTCGTCAATGATCGAATAATTTGTCGCATCAAAATCAAGGGTAAGAGACCTGGTAAAATTCCAGGAAATACCGTAAACCCTGGTCACCAGGAAATTCTTGTTAAATGTTGTATTGATCGGAATTGAGTTATTCGGATCATTGTTCCTCAAGCTATTCTCGGAATAATAACGGTCCAGGTCAACCCTGAAATTGATGGAGTTTGGCAACAAACTAAAATTAATGTCCTTTAACAATGCCAGTGTATTGCTCTTTATGAGCTTCTCAAAAGGCTGAATGGTTTTCGACTGACCGGCATAATTATAAGCAAGAGATGCTCTATAAGTCTGCTGTACGTTATTCTGGTTGATGAAATCCCGGTGTGAAAATTTAGTATAAGCGTAACTCGCATTCAGGTTTTCTATATCCCACAACTTCGGTTTTTTCTCAAGATCAGTTCTTTCCTTTCTCACATTTGTAAAACTGATGCTGTTACGCGTGGTGTAATCCTGAGCATATTCAAGGATTTCTTTTTTCTCCGCCTTAGTAGACACATCAAGTGCTTTCTTCAATTCAATATCAGGGGTACGCGGATCATATTGTGGTGTACTGATCTGGCTTGAATAGCTCACAAACATCGGTATCTTCACCCCCGATTTCTTCGGAAGAAACTTGCCCAGTTCCATGCTTGATGAAACATCAAAGAAAACATTATCTGCTCTGTTTCTTTCACTTACCCGTTTCTCCAATGAGCCAAATCCTATGGTCGATTTACTCCCCGATACATTCACATCTGCAAAATCAGCCAGCTGAGCATTCATTCTTGCCGTAGCAGCCCATCCTCCTCTTTCATCAAATTCTGTCAGCCTCAGCTCGTTGAACCAAACCTGAGCATTTTTGTCCAATCCATCATCTCCAATAGGGCTTGCCGAATTTCTCAAAGGATTCTTCACTCCCAGCATATAAACCCTAACCTTACTCATGTCAGGCTGACCCTTAACTGTAATAGTCCTGCCGTTTTCTATATAATCAAAAGGTATATTAATTGGCCATGGCTGCCCGTTCAGCAATGCTTTATTTCTCGCAAGTTTTGCATTCTGGAATAGCTCAAGCTCAATATCCAGTTTATTCTGATCCGGCCATATCGCATAAGGATCACTGGTCCCCGGGTTGGTCACCTTTAATGGCTGCGAATATTCATAATAATTATCCTGATTGTCCATTCCAATGCGCAGGAATGCGCTCAGGTCATTATCATTCAAAACTGTATTTCCTATTGCCTCAGCGTGAATATACATTTCCAGGTGCTTATAGGATCTGAAATCATTCAAAGCAGTTTTAAATGCCGCTCTCCCATAACCATCTCTTAAATTCTTGATCGTCACTGCCAGCGACTGCTCATTCTGCCTGGTATCTCCACGGTAATTGCTAAAATCACGTTCACGTTCAATACCTGGAGGCACTACATAAGGAATAGGTGTACGTCTACCATTCTCCTCTATGTTTACTGTTGCCACTTCTATCGTAGAATTATCCGGATTAGCGGGCTGCAGTGCCTGGTCTGCTATTACCTGTGTAGCGTCATTATTTGCATTATATTGTCTCCACTCACCTCTTACCAGCTGGATTTTTCCAAATCTCAAAACGGTGGTATCTGCAAAATTCGTCATAAACATCCTTACAAAACGGATCGACTTAAAGTCCTGGATGTTTCCCACCTTCTGCTGATATTGGGCCAGAGGAATTCTGATCTGGTACCAGGTCACTGGTTGTGTTTGCCCATTTGCAAGTTTCACTTGTGAAGTAATCTTATCAGTCACAAAATTCTGCCCAACCATCAGATCACCCGGACGCATAGATACTTTATATTGAAAGTACTCGTCAGACTGTGTCATGTTGTTATCCCTGTTGATATCCTCTCCATCCGGCAACGAGGTAGAGGCGGAATTGTCCACACCAAAATCTTCCTGGCTTTGCTGAGGTGTTTTAGAATTTCCCTCCGGACCATTATATCTCTGGTACCGCTTTAAAATTCCGGCATTTGCCTGATCCAAATCTCTGCTTCTGTAATAAGAGTAATCGTCAGATGACGGATCCTTATCCAATTCAGCTGCTGCATCAGGATTCAGCTGTGCTTTAATCTGGTTAATTATCGTAGCAAACTTTGTCTTTTCATCTGCATTAGACAACCCGTCCAAACCAACATCCTGCGATCTTCTTGCATTGGGATCATTATCAAAAGCCTGGACTACCGGTTGTAATTTTGGCACTCTTCCCCAATTCGTCTCATCATATTTTGAAGGGTCACCATCAGCTGGCAATCCATTTTCCAATGATTTACGACCGTCTTTCAGGATGTCTTCTGATATATTTCCCAAATTGAAATAAAGATCACCCCCCGGGGAATTAGGTTTATAAATATTTGGATCCATCACCCACAATTCTATAAACTCAATATTTAAAGCCTCAAAATCGTTTGCTTCAATTCTTCTGAATAAACCACCCCACCTTGATCTTGGATTTGTGAGTAAGCCATTAGGCGTAAATCCTGTGGGTGTAAAGTTATATGGCCCCCTAACCGTAGGATAAAATGCCACATCAAGCGTCGGAAGCATGATCGCCTGTCCGGTGCTGGTTTCTTTAAAAGGAAAAACCTCTTGTTCTATAATCTGACGGACATAATGGTTAGACAGCTCAGTCTTGTTATTTCTCAGGCTTGTCGGTAATGTCGCCGAATTTCTCTCGTAAAAAGTAGGGTCTATATTATAAAAAGCAATGCGGGCCCTGTTATAACCGTAACTAAGGTCATTTATGTTCTTTGATTCAGCGAACAACTGTGGAGTACCTGATAACTGCCATGCAATCGCACTCTTTAAGTCAATAATAGAACGTGAAGCTTCAAAGTCATCTAAATAACTTACTCCTCCCGTCTTGCCTCCAAAGTTCAGGGCCGAAGGGTGCCCCGGCAGCAGTTGTGCAAACTCACCGGAAAACGTGATCGTCGAAGGAGCTTTGGTAGACAATAAAGGCAGCTTATCCACCAGTTTGGTTAAGAATCTCGAAGGTGAACTGTAATTCAGATCCAATCCCCATATTGTATTCGAAATAGGCTCCTCGCCAATATTTACTTTAGGTGTCAAAGGCTTTTCTGTAAGGCTCATAAATGTACCTCCCAGATTCAGTTTGTTGTTCATCTTATAGTCTAATCGCGTTCCAAACAAAGAACGCTGCTGTAATCCAAATAACTCATTGTTTTCAGTTGTGATCCTGATCGGCTGACCAGAAACCAATAAAGCCGTATTTAATATCTTAACCTTTCCTCCCTGAGTATCGACAGTATAATCTGTTCCTTCCTGCAATGGGATTGTACCTGCAAAAACCTTAACAGACCCCTCCGGAACATTCATAGTGTTCAGGTTAAACTCTGAAGCAATTTCCGACTGGTAGCTACCTTTTATGATGTATCTGTTTTGCTTGGTAAACAACTGCTGTGCGATCACCTTTGTAGAATCGTACAATGCTGTATAAGTATACTTATCAATAAATGACTGTTCAGTTGACAAAAACTGATCTGCCAGGTCTTTTCCAAATGGCTCGATCAACGGAAAAATAATTCTTCCGTTTAATGGATCTATAGTGATATATCCATTTCTGGTGTTTGTCAGCATCACTGCTGAATTATTAGTTGTATTGGTCGAAGTATTTCCATTCACCCCACTATTTCCAAAGGAATTATAAGCCCCGTTGTTATTCCCGTTGGCATTAAAAGGATTATTCTCTGTTTCAAAATCAAAAATACCATCAGGCTTTTGCTCATCCTGCTGATTCAGTCGGTCAACACCAACAACCTGTATCCAAAGTTTGTCTTTCAATGGCTTTCTAAACTGGTCCAGTTTCTCTCCTTCGGTGATCACAGGTCTTTCAATTCCTGTTTTCTCATCGATCCTGAAAATATCCAGTTTAAAGTTCTGCTGACTGATCTGATAACCACCAATGGAATAGATGTTTTTCATCATCAGGTCCCAGGTAGGAAGATTAGTTTTAGTCGTTTCGTTTTTCAGCAACTTCGTAAACAAAACTTTCGGCGATTCCTGATCAAATGGTACATCTGTAGAAAACTCTCCTACCTGATATTCTACTCCGTTGTACGTGTAGCGATAAGCTACGGTAAGCACCTCATCAGTATTCAATGCATTGTTCAGGGAAATATAACCCAGCTTGGGATGAAAAGTAAACTCCCTTTCTTCAAGCTTTCTCGCATAAGTGAGCTTGGCAAAATTATCGGTACCGCCATTAGCCTGGAAAAATGAAATTACACTGTTCGAATTTGTTTCCCTGGCAGCTGCCGGCAACAACTCCAATAAGTTATTCGATTGCCTTGGAAATTGAGGATTGGAAAATCCGGAAGGCAATGCAGAATATCCCAGTCCGGTCAGCTGACCGGTATTAAAAGGTTTATTTTCTCCAAGATCGATAAAGCCGAGTACGTCCCTTGAATCTTTTGTATTACCAGCTTTATTGGTAATCCACACTTCTATTTTGGTGACAATCACACCAGAGGTGATGGTTGGCGGATTTATCAGTGCTTTATTATAGTTATCTCTGAAATACTGGGCGAGGAAGTAATGTTTATTGGCTTCATAATTATCCCCGCTAATTCTATATTCATTTTGCTGGGCACCATTGCTGATCTGAATTTCTCTGGATTGGGATTTCTGCTGTGTAAAAACAGTATTCACATTCAGCTTCCCAAATTGCAACTGAGTCTTTATTCCAAATAATGCCTGTGTTCCATTAATTAAAGTAGTATTCAGTGGCAAGCTCACATTACCAGCCTCAATTTTCTTAATGATGTCGTCTTCTCCGCCAGTATAATCCAGCTTTACCTGGTTTTCAAAATCAAATTGGGCTTCAGTATTGTAATTCATGTTGATCTTCAGCTTCGTTCCGATATTTCCAATCACATCCATCTGGATGCGCTGGTTAAAATCGAAATTTCCCTGAACACGCTGACGCTCATTAAATAAAGGATTCTCATTTTTATTGATCCTTCCGAGAAATGTAAGCTCAGCTTCACCCCTTGGCTGAATGTCAATATTTGTACCTCCGAATATTCGTTCGAAAGATTTACTGTTGATTTTCAGACTTGGAATAATGCCCGTCCTCCTCACATCCTCTATTTCTTCATTAGAGAGTACTCTCCAGTTGCCGCGTTTGATCTCACTGTTTACCAGTCTCTGGTATTCTTCAATCGTCAGGTATTGAGGCTCCCCCAGTATCCGGTCGCCGATCAGTTGTCTGATTACATACCTTTTATTTAGGGCATCATAAGTTACTTCCCTTTTTACATTATCCGGCAAAGGATAAAATGGGTTATTTAACGACCTGATTCCTAATCTTTGTTTTTCCTTTAAGCCAAAGGAATTCTTAGTAGAGTCAGTCGTATTTTTTTTGGGAACAACCTGCGTGTATGCATAGTTTACACCCAAAAAGATCATTAAAAAGAGAATTAGCGCTAATATGTTTTTCAAGGGTAAAAGTGGGTTATAGGTTCTTTAAGGCTAATTTTATCATTTGCTCAACAGACAAATCCTGCCCCCCTGTTTTCACCGCATTGTCTATTGCTTTTTCCGAAGCTGGTTTAGCAAATCCAAGCATCATCAATGCCGAAAGCGCTTCTTCTTTTACTGTATTATTTAATGGCGCAGCGATCAATGATCCTGTTCCTTCTTTTTTCAACTTATCCTGCAACTCAAGTACAAGTCTTTGAGCAGACTTCGCTCCAATGCCTTTGATACGCTGGATCAACGTCAGGTCACCATTCACAATTGCTGTTTGGATCTCTGTTGGAGTGATAGACGAAAGCATCATTCTACCCGTATTCGGACCTATGCCTGATACTGAAATTAGGTGCAGGAAAAGTCTCCTTTCACCTTCATCAGCAAAACCGTAAAGTGTATGCGCATCCTCCTTTACATGAAGCCACGTATACACTTTACAGCGTTCGGCATCTGCCAAACTGCTGTAGGTATTCAGCGATATATTGATGTGATAGCCAACTCCTCCGGCTTCTACGACTATATAAGCCGGACATTTAAAAGTTAACTTACCATCGATATATGCAAACATATTTTATTTTTTAGAAATTCTTCTCAATATACTTCCTCTTTTCGGATTTGCATCCTGCTCCTTACCCTGTACATCAAGAACCGCAATGGTTACCATGTTTACAATCTCTCTCACTGAGCTGCCTAACTGCACAATGTGTACTGGTTTTTTTAAGCCCAGCAGAATAGGCCCTACAGCCTCTGCCTCGCCTAGCTCCTGTAATAACTTGTAGGCAATATTACCCGATTCGAGGTTAGGGAATACCAAAGTGTTTGCGGGTGCATCTACCAGCCTGCTGAAAGGGAAATTATCTTTCAACAACTCGTTATTTATCGCAAAATTACCTTGCATCTCACCATCCACCATAATGTTTGGATGCTGCTCATGCAGGATCTTAACTGCTTTTCTCACCTTTTCAGGAACAATGCCTTCATTAGACCCAAAGTTTGAATAGGAAAGCAGGGCAATCCTCGGCTGTATGTTAAACTTGCTCACAGAGCGCTCCAGTAACAAGGTTAAATCAACCAGTTCCTCAACTGTCGGATCTACGTTAACAGTGGTATCTCCAAAAAACACAGGCCCTTTTTTGGTCATCATCATGTACATACCTGCCACGCGATTCACCCCTTCTTCGGTACCTATAACCTGCAAAGCCGGTTTAATGGTCGACACGTAGTTCTTTGTCAAGCCAGAGATCATTGCATCTGCCTCGCCAAATTCCACCATTGAGGCACCAAAATAGTTCCTGTCACGCAGCAACTTGGTTGCCTCAAACAACGTTACACCTCTTCTTTGTCTTTTCTTGTATAAAGAATTGGCATATTTATTCATACGCTCAGGCTCCTCAAAAGGATCCATAATTGCAACCCCCTCAAGATCTAACGCATTCTCTTCAATAATTTTCTTGATGATCTCTTTATTACCCAATAAGATAGGAATAGCGATATTTTCATCCTTAACGATCTGGGCAGCCTTTAAAATTTTATAGTTATCGGCTTCAGCAAATACCACACGCTTAGGATCAGATTTAGCTTTGTTGGTAATTGCACGCATAATCGCATCATCACCACCCAGTCTGCCCTTTAGTTCCTCTACATAAGCATCCCAGTCAGTGATGATCTTACGTGCAACACCTGATTCTATCGCAGCTTTAGCAACAGCCATAGAAACATTGGTCATCAAACGCATATCCATCGGTTTTGGGATGATGTATTGCTTGCCAAATTTGATATTCTTTTCGTTATAGGCCATGTTTACAGCCTCGGGAACAGATTTTTTTGCCAGTTCGGCAATTGCTTTTACCGCGGCAATCTTCATGGCTTCATTGATGCTGGTTGCCCTTACATCGAGTGCTCCCCTAAAAATATATGGAAATCCTAAAACGTTGTTCACCTGATTAGGATAATCAGAACGTCCCGTAGCCATGATCAAATCTTTACGTGAATTTATAGCCAATTCATAAGCAATCTCAGGATCAGGGTTTGCCATTGCAAACACAATTGGATTTTTAGCCATCGATTTCAGCATCTCTGAAGTCACGCAATTTGCCGAAGACAATCCGATAAACACATCAGAATCCTTCATTGCTTCTTCCAGTGTATTGACATCTCTGGATGTTGCAAACTCAGCTTTAATCGCATCAAGCTTTTCACGTGTATCTCTGATTACGCCCGAACGGTCACACATAATGATGTTTTCTTTCTTAGCTCCCAGAGAAACATACAGACGGCTGCAAGATATAGCCGCAGCACCTGCTCCGTTAACCACGATCTTGACCTTATCCATTTTCTTTTTCTGCAGTTCGCA
This sequence comes from Pedobacter frigoris, assembly GCF_032678645.1. Lineage (GTDB taxonomy): Bacteria > Bacteroidota > Bacteroidia > Sphingobacteriales > Sphingobacteriaceae > Pedobacter > Pedobacter frigoris_A. Next base: position 607,771 of record NZ_JAVTSP010000002.1, on the reverse strand, counting down.
TGCATTCAATAATGCAGCTGCAGAAATGATCGCAGTACCATGCTGGTCGTCATGCATCACAGGAATATTCATTTCCTCTTTCAGACGGCGTTCTATTTCAAAACACTCAGGAGCTTTAATGTCTTCAAGGTTTACCCCACCGAAAGTAGGTTCTAAAGCCTTTACGATCTTCACAAAATCATCTACATTTTTAGTGTCCAGCTCTAAGTCAAAAACATCAATATCTGCAAATATTTTAAAAAGAAGTCCTTTTCCTTCCATCACCGGTTTACCAGCTTCAGGTCCTATGTCTCCTAGTCCTAAAACGGCTGTACCATTACTGATTACAGCAACAAGATTGCCCTTGGCTGTATATTTATATACATCTTCTGTATTTTCTGCTATTCTTAAACATGGCTCTGCCACACCTGGCGAGTAGGCAAGTGCTAAGTCTCTTTGTGAATTCGTCGGTTTTGTTGGTATAACCTGAATTTTCCCTGGTCTGCCCTGGGAGTGGTAGTCTAAAGCGTCTTGCTTCCTATTTATTTTACTCATAAAATGGTCAATTGTAAAGCGCCAAAGTTACAATTCTTTTATTTAGCCTTAAAATAAAAAAAGGTCGCTGAATTAGCGAATAGAAATGCAGAATTGATGAATATGAACAAAGTGAACAGGCAAAATAAGCCAATGAAAATTAACCTCTTATGCGCTTAAGAGTACCCTTTTCAGCCTGATTATTAAGCACCTTTAACCTTTGTCCGGGCACTATAGTAGTACCTTTGAGCTTGTTCCATACCTTCAAATCCTGAACCTCGACATGATATTTATCGGCAATCAGTCCCAGACTCTGTCCAGGGGCGACTTTATGGTAAAGATACAAAGGCTTGGCTTTAGCTACGCTCGCCTTTTTCATTACCCTTCTGTCATCGGTTGAAGCCAGAACAACATTCATATCTGTCTCTACATCTGAATTCAAAAGCTCATAAATCTGTGCGAAGTTTGCCAGGCTAACCTTAGGAACAATAATACGCTTGGGAGATAAATCAGTCCCATTCACAATCTTCTTCTTGTAACTCGGGTTCAGGGCATATAACTCTTCCTCTTCCATGCTCAATGCCCTCGCAAGATCAGGAATAGACACAAACTTATTTACCTGAATGGTATCTGTAATTTTTATATAGGAAGGACGCTGATATCTGATCTGATGTTTTTCTGAACATTTCATCACGTACACCGCAGCTATAAATGCAGGCACATAATTTCTTGTCTCTAGCGGGAGGTATTTCCTGATCTCCCAGAAATCTCTGGAATCAGCTTTTTCAACCGCTCTCCTCACATTGCCCATTCCACAATTGTAAGCCGCAATTGCCAGCAGCCAATCGCCCAATTCTTCATAAGCATCTCTAAAATATGCCGCAGCTGCATAACTTGCCTGTATAGGATCTTTACGTTCATCCACGAAATTATCCATATTCAGACCATAACCCTTAGCAGTACCAAACATAAACTGCCACAAACCCGTAGCCCCAACTCTGGAAACTGCATGGGGGTTCATAGACGATTCAATGATCGGCAGGTATTTAATTTCCTCGGGAATATTTAAGCTCTTCAAGGCCTTTTCAAAGATCGGAAAGTAATAATCCGACAGACCAAGCATCCTGCCCATCATATCCTTTCTCCCGCTATAAATATCTATGTACTTCTGTACATACTCATTATAGGAAAGAGGAACTATTTTCTGAATAGAATCTAATCTCGATTTATAAGTAAAATTATAGTTGCTAAACAAAGGAGTTTCTGTCACCTGAGGCACAGAAGTTGTATCATTTAAAAGAATAGCCGGTTGCTGGGCCGATGCAGAAAAGCCGATAAAAGCCAGGATGCAATACGATACGAGTAGTACTTTTTTGTTCATAGGCAATTTATATGAGCACTCAACTTACATGCTCGTTTAAAAAATTATGGGACAGCGCCAGCAGCTCTTCTTCACCGAAGTGCCTGGCCATTAATTGAATACTTAACGGCAAACCTTCACTATTATTGCCCAGAGGCAAAGCAATAGCTGGAATCCCGGTCAAAGATGCAAGTACGGTAAATATGTCCGCCATATACATCACCAGCGGATCCTCCAGATTCTCTCCAATTTTAAATGCAGGTGTTGGTGCCACTGGTGTAAGTATCACATCAAATTTATTCAGCAATTCCTCCATCTTCTCCCTGATCAGTCTCCTCACCTGCTGTGCTTTTTGATAATAAGCATCATAATAACCTGCACTTAATACAAAAGTCCCCAGCAAGATCCTCCTTTTTACCTCTTCACCAAATCCTTCGGCTCTTGATTTTTTATACAATTCATTCAGGTTTGCAGCTTCAAGGTTACGGTATCCATAATGTACCCCATCATATCTCGATAGATTTGAGGAAGCTTCCGCTGTAGTCAGCACATAATATGCCGGCACTAAATAGTCCAAAAGATCAAATGAAACATACTCAATGGTATGTCCTTGTTCTTTTAACTGCTCAATTGAATTAAGTATAGCTGATTTAATTTCAGGATCAAGCGCTTCGCTCTCCAAAGTTTCCTTTAAAACAGCAATCTTCTTCTTTTCAAAAGCACCCAATCCATTAGTGTAAGCCGGCACGATATTTTTTGAGACCGTGCTGTCGTAATCATCAGCACCAGCCAAAACTTCTAGAAGAATAGCGGCATCGCTAACTGATGAGGTAATCGTACCTACCTGATCAAATGAAGAAGCATATGCAATTACACCATAACGTGAAATCCTGCCATAAGTAGGTTTCATTCCAATACACCCGCAGAAAGCAGCAGGCTGCCTAACCGAGCCACCGGTATCAGTACCCAATGCAGAAAGGCAAAGATCTGCCTGTACTGCCACAGCTGAACCGCCCGACGAACCTCCGGCTACACGACTGGTATCCGCTGCATTTTTAACTACGCCGTAATAAGATGTCTCATTGGAGCCGCCCATTGCGAACTCATCGCAATTCAGCCGTCCGATGATTACTGCATCTTCCTGTATCAATCTCTCTATTACAGTAGCGGAGTAAGGTGAAATAAAGCCCTCAAGCATCTTAGAAGAAGCGGTAACCTCATGCCCTTTATAAGAAATATTATCTTTTATACCGATCACCATACCGGCAAGTTTACCGGCTGTTCCATCGTCTATTTTCTGCTGTACAGCTTTTGCATGTTCAGCCGCAGAATAAAAAAACACCTCATTAAATGCATTGAGGTGTTTATTCATTTCTATTTGCTCGAAATAATAGTCCAATAACCCTGGCAAACTTATTTTTTTTTGACCAATAAGGGTTTGTATCTCTGTTAAGGAGTTATACTTCTTCAAATTCAAGAATACATTAAAGGTTTATAGAAATTGGTTAGTAAAACCTATAAAGGTTTATTGGTAGTTGTACTTTTTGGATCTGCAGGATCTCCATCAACACCATCTTTTCCATCTTTAAATTCTTTAACGCCTTTTCCTAAGCCTCTCATCAGTTCAGGGATTTTTTTTCCGCCGAAAAGCAGCAAAACGATAACCAGTATAATTGCAATTTCTGGTCCGCCTAACAAGGCTCCTAATGTTGTATTTAACATGATATTTTTTCCTTAAAGTTTAGTTTTATCCGTTTCTATTTTTGTGTTCTCCGTATAATCAGCATGAGCAGTTACACTTTCGGTAGCTACCGAATGAGCAGCACTTTCAGTGCCTTCCTTCTCAAAATTGATATTCCGTTTAGGTTCGTCCGTTTCGTATGAAGTTCCGGAATGATCCTGCGATGAATCAGTATCTGATGGATGATGACGCAAATTGTCATTCACATCATTTACCATATCTTTTACATCATCAACAATACCTACGGAATTAATGTTCCTGTGGATTTCTCTTTTTACACCTTCTGATGCATCTTTAAAATCCCTCATTCCTTTCCCAAGCCCTCGTGCAAGTTCAGGCAATTTTTTACCTCCAAATAACAAAAGTATAACAACCATAATGAGCATTACCTCTGGTCCACCCATCCCCATGAAATCTGCTAACGTCCCTGTATACATTTTCTTGCGTGTTTTTATTGATTTAATACAAATATAACTATTTTGTTTGCCAATTTACTTGCCTCCCAGCCAGGCTTCTGGATTTTGAGGAACTGTACCACGCCATATCTGAAATTTAACAATAGGCCTGCCGTCCTCATGGCCCGCCACACCTATGTTTTGTCTGGTAGTAACCGTTTGTCCGCTTGATACACTTGCGGACTTAAGGTTACTGTAAACTGAGAAGTATTGCCCGTGCCTGATCAGCACAAAATAACCACCCATTGCACTGTTAACCGTACTTACAGTACCATTAAACACTGCACGCACCGGCGCTCCTTCCTGAGTTTCAATATCAATACCATCATTGTCATTTTCGGCCTGTCCAACTTTATATTTACCAAAGCGCTGGGTGATAGTAGCCATAGTAACAGGCCATGGCAGTGAACCCCTGTTACCTTCAAACTGAGCTGAAAGTTTTGCAGACTCAGGTGTTGCAGTCAGGTAGCCCCCTGACGCCTTGGATTTTTCGGCAGCGGTGGTCGGGGCAGGTTTATTTTCAGCCTTGGCTTTGGCTGCAGCCAAACGTTCTTCTTCTTCTGCCTTTTTCTTTGCCAATGCAATTTCTCTTGCAATTGCAGACCTTATATTTCTTTCCAGTTGCGCTGCTTGTTTCTGTTTACTGGCAATATCTTGCTTATACAACCGCTCCTGCTTACTGAATTTATTCAATACTACCGATTGCTCAGACTTATTCTTTCCGAGTTTATTCTTTTCATTTTCCTGTTCTTGAAGCAAACTGCTTTTCTGTTTCAGGTTTTTATCCAGAATCACGATCTTATAATTCAAATCCTTTTGCTTGCCTTGTATATAATCAGCCTGCTTCTTCCTATACTGTCCAAACTGCTGTAAATACTTGATCCGCTTATAAGCCTGATTAAAATCAGACGCTGCAAAAATGAACATCATCTTGTCATAAGCATTCTTATTTCTCTGGGCAAATCTGATCATACTACCGTATTCCTTTTTCAACTGGCCAAGCTGGCCCTTTAGGTTATGTACGGTATTCGTATTCTCATGGATCTGGTTATCGAGATTTTTAATCTCAGAGTTAATTACTGAAATCTTACTCTGCATCAGTCCTATTTTCGCATTTAAGGACTTAATCTCACCCAAAGTAAGTTTTTTGCTATTCGCAGCCTTGTTCGCATTTTTCTGCAACAAGTCAATTTCGCGCTGTAAAGCTTCTTTTTTTCTTTTAAGTTCTGCACTGCTTTGTGCTACAGCAACGGATGCGGTCAATACAAAAAACAGGAATAAGAGGAATTTGCTTAGCTTCATTGCACCAAAAGTATTAAAAAAAATCAGTTTATTACCTCATACTTAGTAGGAACATTAAACGGAAAGTCCAGTGGAACATTGCGTTCTATCTTAGAAAAGTCCAGTGTAAGCCCTATTTTTTGAGTGCCTGCCATCGAACTGATCTTAATGTTAGACGGCACAAGAACATCGTCTATTTTCTGATAATCTCCGTAAACAACTTTCAATGCCTTCCCTGACTTCACATCATTTAAATTGGTTTGCCCTATTTTAAAAAGTGTGTTAAAAAAAACATTGTAAGCCAGATCTCCCTGCGCTCCTTTAAGTACCCAAACACCATCTTCCTGTTCAAGATCAGATTGCTCAACCATAAAATCATCTATGGTATTCCCTGAAAAAATTGACTGTAATAACGCAAAATTCACCTGCTTATTCGTATAAGTATGTACGTAGCTAAACGGCTTCTTCAAATAAACACCCTGAAAGCTGTTTTTTACCTTAATACTATCAGGTGTAATTAAAGCCCTCCCCACTTCAATTCCGGCAAAAGCAGTAATACTTACCCAAATCTTTTCGCCTTTAACCATCCTGAAGTTCATGGTCACGTTATTGGAATTGCCATTGATATCCAGCGTAGCCTTAGCTTTTATAGATAAAGTATTGAAAAGCATGTCCTTTTCTTTCAGCATCTTCAGGGTCTCTATCTTTTTACTGCTTATAGCCGTAGTAGCACCTGTCGGCGGAACTACCACTACTGCCTTTTTTGTCTTACAGCCCAGGGCCAGGACAATCGTGGCAGCAAAAACAAGTTTATTTAATGTATTTCCGCTCATCTATCTTTTTCTTTAGTTTTTGAGAACCTCCACCACCCGCCTGTACCTTTTTCCATTGTACCATAGCCTGTGCTCCATCTCCCTTTAATGACAAAATATCTCCAAAACACTCCAGGTAAATCATATTCTCCGAATCAAGTTGTATAGCCATTTTAATGTTCGTCAACGCGTCATCGTATTTACCTTCTTGTTGTTGTGCATAAGCCATATAGTAATACAAGATCGCCTGATTAGGGAATACCGCCAATGCCTCATCTCCCAGCTTCAGTACATCTTTATACAGGCCCAGGTTCATCTGTATATCCATTGCCTGTTCCCATACAGGGTACAATTGGTCAGTAATCTTCAGGACTTTCTTAAGCTGTTCAAGGGCTCCGTTTAAATCCCCTTTTTTATAAAGTTGCTGTGCCTGTGCTGCCATTACCTTAGGATCATTTGGATCCTGTGTTCCCACAGATTGCGGCGGCTCTACATTACCATTATCCTTTTTCTTATTGCGCATATCCTGTTTGTCTCCCATCACACGGCCTCTTGCCTCAGTAAGTTCGGCTGATGAACCAAATTTTCGTTCCAGTTCATCATAACTTTTAACTGCTTCTTCTACTTTCCCTCCAAGCAGCAGGGCGTTTGACCGGTCAAAATAATAATTATCATTATCCGGCGACAATCTGATCATCTGGTTAAATACACCGACCAGCGCATCCATATTGCCATTTCTCTTGTATAGCTCCGCCAGCAACTTCCAGTACCAAATGTTATCTGCATTAATTGAAGCGGCCTTTTTTATTGCAATTTCAGCATCCAAAAGTTTATTCTGCCTGAAATTCAACACAGCCAGTTCATAGTGTACTGCAGCGTTATTGGCATCCATTTTCAATATCTTATTGAAACTCTCCGCCGCCTTTTCGTAGTTTTCGTTGAGTTTTTCTTTTAATCCGGTAAAAAAAAGTGTCTTTATCACATTGCTGTCCAAAGCAGAGATCACCGGCTGCTGTGCAAATGCATTCATTCCGCAGGAAAACAATAAAAATAAAAACAACTTCAATTTCATAACATTCTATTTACCGGTATGTCCGTAACCCCCTGCTCCTCGTGCAGTATCACTTAATTCTTCTACAGCCTCCCAGCTAATGGTCTCATGTTTTGCAATCACCATCTGAGCAATCCTGTCTCCATTATTTACAACAAAATCAGTATCAGAAAGATTGACCAGCAATACTTTTATTTCGCCTCTGTAATCTGCGTCAATTGTTCCCGGAGCATTCACAATACTGATTCCATGCTTATAAGCCAATCCGCTTCTAGGTCTGATCTGAGCTTCAAATCCTACCGGAAGTTCAATATATAAACCAGTTGGAATCAAAACACGCTGTAAAGGTTTAATTGTAATCTCATTTTCTGTAAAAGCGCGCATATCCATACCTGCGGCATGAGCGGTTTCATATTGCGGCAAATCATGCCCTGATTTATTGATGATATTTATTTTCATTTCCTAACTAATATACTTTTCAACTGATCTTTTTCAAAATAAAACACGCCCGCTGCAAAAGCCAGCAGCAAGGCATTGCCAATAATTATATTTCTGTTAAATACCCAGAATGACAAAATCACCAGCACCACCGACACCAGCAGATATATAACGATTTTCTTCAATTCATAAGGGATTGGGTAATATTTTTGCCCTAATACGTAAGATATGACCATCATTACAAAATAAGCCAGCATAGATACCCATGCGGAACCCATATAGCTGTATTTCGGAATAAGCACAAAGTTGAGCACTATCGTAATTACAGCACCTACAATTGAGATGTAGAGTCCAAACCTGGTCTGATCCGACAGCCTGTACCAAATCGACAGATTCATATAGATACCAAGGCAAACATAACCGAACAGCAGGTAAGGAACCGCTGGCAAGCCTACCCAATAATCGGCAATATGTTCTTTGTCCCTGCTGATAAAATGTTTTAAAATCTCAATATTCGCAATAAGTGCAACAAATAACAAAGCAAGAGCTACCACAAAATAATGCAGGATTACTGCATAGGTTTTTTTTGCATTTGCATTCTTCGCATAACTGAAAAAGAAAGGTTCAGCCCCAAGTCTAAATGCCGTAATAAAAATACTCATGAATATAGCAATCTTACATACTGCACCATATATACCTACCTGACCGTCTGCTATTTTTTCAGGAAGCAATTCGCTCAACACGATTTTATCCAGATTCTCGTTTACGATAAAAGAAAGATTGGCAACAAGTATTGGCCATGAATAAGTAAACATCTTGGCAAATAGTTCTCTGTCAAACTTTAACTGTAATTTCAGAAACTCAGGAATCAGCATTAAGAAGGTAACTAAACTCGCAACAAGGTTTGAAATGAAAACATAACCAACCCACTTTGGACGAAACCATGAGGCAAACCAATCAGCCATAGGCCAATCGTGCTTTATGATCGCCGGCACGACATAAATAAAGAAGAGGTTTAGCCCAACAAAACATCCAATGTTCAAAAACTTAACCAAACTGTATTTAAATGCCTTGTTTTCGGCTCTTAGTTTAGCGAAAGGGATGACACAAATGGCATCTACGAATAAAATTCCAATAAAATACTGAACATATTTACGGTAATCCGCAAGGTGCCCTGCCTCTGCAGATAAATAGGATGCAATTGGATTCACAAACACCAATCCCGTCAAAAGAAACAGCAACGAAATAAATGCGATACACAAAAACGAGTTGTTGTAAACCTCCTGCTTCTTGTCTTCATGCTTATTTAAATACCTGAAATAAGTACTTTCCATACCAAATGCCAGTACTGCATTAATCAATGACGCATAAGCATACAGTTTGGTGAAAATCCCAAAAACAGAGGTAGAATATGCCCTGGTAAATATCGGCGTTAAAATAAAATTAAACAGCCTTGAGAATACGGTACTCACACCATACACCGCCGTTTGTCCCAGGAATTTCTTTAATACTGACATCCTATTTCTTTAATATCACAAAATCCTTGAAGTGTTTCAATTCTTCACTCACCGTCACTTCACATCCTTCCACCTTTGCCCGGTCCGGGCCCTCATTACACCACTCTACGAAAGATTCCAGCACCCACTGTTCTGCTTCTACTTCTATATACACAGAACCATCAGCTTCATTCCTCACAAAACCCTTAACTCCCGCCTGATCCGCAAAATACTTGGTGGTCTCTCTAAAACCAACACCCTGCACTTTACCGGTAATTCTGATATTATTATGTACTATTTTCATTTAAAATCTATTCCTTAGCTTACAAATATAGGGATGTTAACTGTTTAAAATACGCATCCTTGCTTCCAAAAAACCCGCCCAGATTTCCTGCAATATCTCCGCTGCCGGCCTAACCTCCTTCAGCATTGCAGAAACCTGCCCAATCTCCAATTCACCCTCCTCCATATTTCCTTCAAACATACCTAATTTTGCCCGTGCACGTCCCAAAATATTCATTAGGGTTTGGGTATCCGCACCCTCCGCTTCGGCCTGGGCCACCGCATCTGCAAATTCATTTTTCAATAAACGGACCGGCACCAGTTTCTTCATCCTAAGCTTTGTATCGCCTTCCGATGCTTCAATAATTTTATGTTTAAAATTTGGATGGGCAGATGACTCTTCGGCTACTGCAAAAGCAGATCCTATCTGGACTGCATCTGCACCCAAAGCCATCGCAGCAAGCATGGCGGAACCACTGCTGATACCTCCGGCAGCAATCACAGGGATCTTCACCGCAGCACTTACCATCGGAATCAGGCACATCGTGGTCGTCTCCTCTCTTCCATTGTGACCACCTGCCTCAAATCCCTCTGCAACTATTGCATCCACCCCCGCTTCCTCTGCCTTCAATGCAAATTTCGTGTTGGCAATTACATGCACTACTGTAATCCCCTTGTCTTTCAAAAATCCCGTCCATGTAGCCGGGTTTCCCGCTGATGTGAAAACAATACGCACACCTTCTTGAACAATAATCTCCATGATCTCCTGAACATTCGGATAAAGTAAAGGCACATTTACACCAAAAGGCTTTGCTGTAGCCATCTTACATTTCTGAATATGTTCACGCAATACCTCCGGATACATCGAACCGGCGCCAATGATCCCTAATCCCCCGGCATTGGACACTGCCGAAGCCAGCCTCCAGCCACTGCACCAAACCATACCGGCCTGTATAATCGGATATTCAATTTCAAAAAGGGCAGTAATCTTATTGTTCATATCAGCAGATCTATATGCTAAAGTATATACTGTTAAATCAAATAACCAGTTAACTTTAAAATAACCGTTTCATTTTAAAATTCAGGACTGGTTGCCCATTTTTTTCTTTATAGCCCAGCAAATTTATACCAGGCCTTTTACCGGGTTCCAGGCTACCATAACGTTCAGTAATACCTAAAAAATCAGCTCCGTTCCAGGTTGCCCATTTGATCAGATCCCAGACTGGTATATCAAAATCATTTGCCAGCACCTCCATCTCAGCAAGTATACTGAGCTTTCTGTTACTCGCAAGACTGTCCGTACCCAAGGTAATCGTTACTCCTGCATCCTTTAACATATTTACATCAGGTAGCTGGTCTTCTATATACATATTGGCACGCGGACAAAGGCACCAGTATAAATTAGGATGAACAGCCTCTGCAAACTTCACGTCCTCCGCTGAAGTAAACGTATTGTGAACGAGCAAAGTCTTATTATCCGGCGACAACAATGGCAAGTAACTCTGAAGTGATGTTTTCCCTGAAGGTTTATAGAAATCGATATTCAGGCCCAAAAATTCATATAGGTCCAAAAATTTGCCGGTTTTATCCTCAAAAAAAGCATTCTCATCCGCAGTTTCCTGGTTGTGGATACTTACCAATGAAGCTTTGTCGACTGAATTTGCTTTAAGCGCTTCAAACAATGCCGAAGAAACAGAATATGGCGCATGAGGCACTATAGAAAGGGATAAGTCTTCGAATTTTTCTTCAAACTCCAGTGCCCGGTCCATCGACAATTTTGCTGTCGCCGGGTTAAAGCCCATCACCTCCAGAAAAGTATGGTAGTAAATAGGGCTCCCTTTTTTTATTGATGCTGAAATAGCCTGATTTGAAATGTCACCAACAGCCACAACGCCACCTTCAAACATCTCTACATCTGCCTTTAGCATATCTACCTCTATGCTATAGTCATCAGCACTGCGCGTTTTCATCACATTCTTCACAAAATCGACCAGCCCCTTCTTCCCTGCAATTTTGGCCTTCATGTGCGAAAGTTCCAGATGGCAATGGGTGTTTACAAAACCTGGGACCAAAATCCCGTCATAAGTAACAACATCCTTAATTTGCCTTTCTGCTGCTTCTTCTGGTGTAAATACTGCGGTAATCTGGCCATCTTCTTCTACTCCGATAACCCCGTTCTTTATCGGTCCGGAAGTTACAGGATAAACATATGATGCTGACAGGTAAGAAATCATAGATGCAAAGAAAATAAATATATTTGTATCTGATCATTAATATTGAACCCGATGAATCGCATAGACAGGCTTTTTGGAATACTGATTTTGCTGCAGAGCAAAAAATACATCACTGCAGATAAAATTGCAGACCAGTTTCAAATGAGTGTGCGTACGGTTTACCGGGACATAAAAGCGCTTATAGAACAAGGGGTACCGATCAGTTTTGAACAGCCTAAAGGGTATTTCATTGTACAGGGGTATTTCCTTCCTCCCGTTTCTTTTACTTCGGATGAGGCCAATGCCTTGCTAATCATGGAGCGCCTGGTTTCCCGCTTTGCGGATAAGTCCATCTTCACTAACTATACGACTGCACTCAATAAAGTAAAAGCTGTCTTGAAAAACAGCCAAAAGGAAAAGCTGGAACTACTCAATGAAAGCATTAAATTCCAGCTGCACCATGAAATGATGAATGACGAGTTTGACCACCTGGCAACATTACAGAATGCCATTTCGGGACAGTTCATCATTGAAATTGACTACCAGAATAACAAAGGTGAAACCAGTAAACGAGAAGTTGAAGCCATCGGACTTGTATTTTACGCGTTCAACTGGCACCTGATTGCCTGGTGTCACCTGCGTGAGGAGTACCGTGATTTCCGGGCTTCCAGAATTATCAAAATCAGGAATCATGGCATTCCTTTCCGAAAAAAAGATCATACGCCCCTAAATGATTATATGAAATTGATTCCGGTCAGCCACTAACTTAGTTCGTACCTGCTTATACCTGAGTGCACCATGACTGCACCATAAGTCCACGGTGAGTCCACCTTTTTCCAGAAAAAACGTGGACTCACCCTGCATTTATATTGTTTTCAATACGCACTCAGTACGACCTCTCTCCAAAGAGAGATAAGCCATATCCCAATACATTTATAAAAAAAATCAGGCGGTAAAATCAGACTGCCATAGGGCTGTCAGTGGGCCTCCGTTTCTTTGTTCTGTACAAACAAATAAAGATTATGAACAGAATTAAAATGTATCTGAAAGAACTGGAGCAAGAAGCAGTAACCACCCGCAAAATGTTAGCGCGTATTCCGTCTGACAAGTTCAGCTGGCAGCCTCACCCAAAAAGCATGACGATCAAGAGCCTGGCTACGCACATCGCAGAATTGCCTACCTGGGTAACCATGACCCTGACAACTGACGAACTTGATTTTGCTACAGCGCCCTACACTCCTAAGAATTTAAATACCACCGAAGAACTTTTAGCTTATTTTGAACAATCTCTGGCCGATGGAACAAGTTTGCTTACTGATGAATATGAAAGCGTCCTTGATAAACCATGGACTTTGAGAACAGGTGATCAAATTCATACCAAAGAACCTAAAGCAGACATCATTCGGATGAGCATCAATCAAATCATTCATCACCGGGCCCAATTGGGAGTTTATTTACGTTTACTGAACATTCCCATTCCAGGGAGTTATGGACCCAGTGCCGATGAAATGGGTCTTTAATATCGTCCTTTCTATTTTAAAGTGGGGTCATTTTGTACTGAGAATGACCTTACTTTCTTTATGATATCACTATGCTTTGAAATATTTTGATAGCATATATGGTTATAAATTGATTCCTTTGTAAAAAAGAAATCAATTTATAACTCCATTACCCATGTCTGATTCTACAACCCGGTTAAATAAATACATAAGTGAAAGCGGTCTATGCTCAAGAAGAGCAGCCGACAGGTACATCGAGCAAGGCAATGTATATATCAACGGAAAAAAGGCAAAGGTGGGCGATAAGGTATTCTTTGGGGATATTGTAACTGTAAACGGACAGACCATAGAACCTAAAGAAGTTGAGAATTCTATTTTAATTGCATACAACAAGCCTGTAGGCATCACCAGCACTACCGAAGCCGGAGTAAAAAGCAATATTGTTGATCATGTAAATCATAGTGAAAGGGTATTCCCAATCGGCCGTTTAGATAAAGATTCTCAGGGATTGATCTTCCTGACCAATAATGGGGACCTGGTTAATAAAATCCTCAGAGCAGGTAATAATCACGAAAAAGAATACATTGTCACGGTAAACAAGCCGGTAACAGAATCATTTCTGACAGGGATGGCCAAAGGTGTTCCTGTACTTGGGGTGATGACTAAAAAATGTAAAGTCACCAAGGAAGGTCCTTCTGTATTTAAAATCACCCTGATCCAGGGCTTGAACAGACAGATCAGACGTATGTGTGAGCACTTCGGTTTTGAAGTGGTTAAGCTGGAACGTGTACGCATCATGAATGTGAGCATCAAAGGAATTCCTCTGGGTGAATGGCGTGAACTGACTCCTGAAGAGCAAACTGATATCTACAACATGGTAGCGAAATCGAGTTCTGAGTCGGCCTCTGCAGCACCAAAAAGAGTAGTCAAAAAAGCCAAAGCTCCAAAAGAAGAGGATTTTATGGAGAACGTAACGCCAGGCAGATCTTCAGGCAGAGCATCGGGGCCTAAAGGTGCTGGTAAAAGTGCCGGATCAAGGGCTGCTGGCAAAAATGCTACGATTAGCCGTGCCGACCGCCCCGCCGGAGGAAAAGGTAAGTCTGCACCTAAACCAGCAGCAGGAGGAAGACCGGCAGGTGGGTCAAAAGCTGCTTCAGGTAACGGAGACTGGTTTAAAGCCGGTGGTCCAAGCAAAAGATCGGTAAGACCGGGCAACGGCAGATCTGGTGCACCAGGAGCAAAAGTGAAGAGTCCAAAACGCTAATTAGCTCACACTTAAGTCAGGAATATCAATCCTGCAACTAAATAATCTTTTTTTGGTAACTTTGCAGCGAAATGCTTCCTACAAAGAAAACCGATATCCGTTCGCTTGACCTGGCACAACTGCAACAGCACTTTACTGCCATGAAAGAACCTTCCTATAGAGCCAAACAGGTTTACCAGTGGCTTTGGGAAAAATCTGCCCGTAGTTTTGAAGAAATGAGTAACCTCTCCAAAGACCTGCGCGCCAAGCTGAATGAGAACTATTCCATCAATGTAGTGGAGGTAAATAATTCGCAGTTCAGTAATGACCATACAATAAAAAACACGTTCAGGCTTTATGACGGCAACATTGTAGAGGGGGTGCTGATTCCGATGGATGAGCGCATGACTGCCTGCGTAAGCTCTCAGGTAGGCTGCAGCCTGACCTGCAAGTTTTGTGCTACCGGTTATATGGACCGCAAACGGAACCTAAATGCAGATGAGATTTATGATCAGGTAGTCCTGATAGATCAGCAGGCAAAACTCAACTACAAAGCTCCCCTTACCAATATTGTATACATGGGCATGGGCGAACCTTTACTGAATTATGCCAATGTTTTGAAATCTATTGAGCGCATTACAGCTCCCGATGGACTGAATATGTCGTACAAACGCATTACTGTTTCTACAGCGGGCATTTCCAAGATGATCAAAAAACTTGGTGACGACGGCGTAAAATTCAATCTGGCGGTTTCCCTCCACGCTGCAAATGATAAAAAGCGCAATGAGATCATGCCGATCAACGAGCAGAATTCATTAAAGGCACTTGCTGAATCTTTAAAGTACTATTTCTCAAAAACAAAGAATCCAATCACCTACGAATACATTGTTTTCAATAATTTCAACGATGAAATTGAAGACGCAATGGAACTGGCCAAATTCTGTAAGCATGTGCCATGTAAAGTGAACCTGATTGAATACAACCCCATTCAATTCGCTGACTTTATCAATGCTGAAGGAGATAAAATTGATGCATTTTCAAACTACCTGAAAAGCCAGGGCATCAATACCAATATCAGAAGGAGCCGTGGTAAGGACATTGATGCCGCCTGCGGACAACTTGCTGTAAAAGACCAGAATTAGTTTCCTGTTTTCAACCACTCTGCTGATAAAATGGCGAAATTAGCGGGTGAAATTCTTCAATACCACCTTAATCCTGTTACAGGATCTTACAGGACTACTATTTCCTGAGCTATGCTGTGCCTGCAACACACCTTTGCACCGTGCTGAGGGCCGTATCTGTACCGCTTGTATACATAACCTTCCCTATACCGACCACCACAATTATAAAGACAATAAAGTAGCCAGGAAACTCTGGGGAAGGATTCCTTTCCATCATGCAATGGCATTATTGCATTTCAGAAAAGGCAACTCAGTTCAAAATCTGATACACCACCTAAAATATAAAGGAAAAAAGGATTTGGGAGTTAAATTGGGCACTATGCTGGCCGGACAACTAACAGGTAGCCCACATTACCAGGGAATAGATCTGATCATTCCTATCCCATTACACAAAAAGAAAGAAAAAGAGCGGGGCTATAATCAAAGTATGTGCATTGCCGAAGGACTATCTGCTGGACTGAATATCCCGGTTGCAAAAGGCTGTCTGATCAGAAAGATAGCCACCAGTTCTCAAACCAGGAAGAGCAGATACAAGAGATACGAGAATATGAGAGAAGTATTCGGCATTGCTGATCCGACTGTTTTGGCAGGAAAGCATGTTTTGCTGGTTGATGATGTGATCACAACAGGAGCAACAATAGAAGCATGTGCAATGGAATTATACAGACACGGGATTAGTAAGCTGAGTATTGCAGCCATCGCATTTGCAGATTGAATACTTTTCGATAAGTTTGTCTTTATGCGGATACCTCTGACACTCATCTTCCTGATCATCATAGCGCTTACAGGCTGCCGCAAGTCTGATGATATCACGACAGATAAAGACGCAAAACTGGTCTTCTCATCTGATACCGTATTATTTGATACCGTATTTACTACAGTTGGCTCTACCAACAAAAGGATAAAGGTTTATAACATTCATCACAAAGACATCAACATCAGCAATATCAGACTGAGTGGCGGCAATCATTCTCCATTCAGCTTGATCATCAACGGACAACCTGTAAATCAAAGGGACAATATTGAAATCGGCAGCAAGGACTCTATCAATATTTTCATCAAGGTATCGATCAATCCAAACAATCAGAGTCAGCCATTTATCGTCCAGGATTCTATCCTCTTTAACACAAACGGGAATGAACAAACAGTGCAGCTAATTGCCTATGGACAAAATGCAGTTTTCATAAACGGACAGGTGATTAGCAATAATACTACCTGGACAAGTACCTTGCCGTACATCATTTACAAATCTGTCACAGTTGCTCCCGACGTCACTTTAAATATACCAGCCGGAACTAAAGTGCTATTTCACAACGGAGCCGCGATGCTGGTACGTGGATCACTCAATGCACAGGGCAAGGTAACACAACCTATTTTATTTGCCGGCGACCGCATGGAAAACAGCTATGCTGAGGAACCGGGACAATGGATGGGCATTCATTTTTACAGCAGCAGTATCAATTCTAAAATCATCAACAGTACCATAAAAAATGCCATCATCGGCATCACGGCAGATTCTTTAAGCAAGAACGGAGGGCCGAAATTACTACTCAGCGGCAGTGTTGTAAAGAATATGAGTATAACTGCAATAGCCGGATACGGCACATCCGTTACCGCCTTCACCAACCTGTTCTTCAATTGCGGACAATACATACTTTATGGGATATCCGGCGGCAATTACAACATCAAGCAAAATACGTTTGGAGGTTATAATCCTTTAGTTGCCCGCAAAACGCCAGCTGTCTATCTGAGTGATCTCGGAAAAAACAGTCTATCCGGAAATTTAAAGGCAGTATTTATAAATAACATCATCTGGGGAAGCCTGACGGAGGAGTTTTTGATAGACAAAAAAACTACAAATACCATAGATACTGATATCAGAAATAACATCATCAGAACAAGTCTGCAGACCTACAGCGGTAATGATAATCAGTTGGATACCGATCCTGGTTTTGTCAACTCAGGCAAGTTTGAATTCGGATTATTAAACAACAGCGCAGCGCTGAAAAAAGGGGCAGATTTAACTGCCGACCCATATTTCAACCTTTACTTAAATAAGGATTTAAATGGCCTGCTGCGAAATCAGCCACCCACGTTAGGGTGTTATGAAAAGTAATTTCTAAAAAAAGTATACCTGCGCAAAACATTTTTAATATAAGCTCGTTTATATTGATGAGAGCGTTAATTTAGATGGTAAGGGTCGATATTTTCTTAAAAGAGATATCGGCCCTTTACTTTTTATCAGCATTTTTATTCAGCCATTTTAAGTCTTTTCAATTGTAAATAAAGGCATTACAAAAATTATCTTATCGATTTACAAAAATAAAGCAGGATTATTTTGCCAATTCAAATATTTTTCTTTCCTTTGTTCCGAGAGCGTTAATTTAAGGGTCGATACTTCCACTCTCGTGGGACATCGGCCCTTTATCATTTAAAAATTTTCCAAGCAAAAAACGCTTTAAACACCCTAAAATCCCATAAAATTTATTGATTGCTATACTACTAAGAAAAGTAGGCTGTGATGATATTTCTAATCTCTTCTGGTTTAAAAGGTTTTAGAATATGTCCATTCATTCCCGAAGCTTTAAATTTGCTGTTTTCATCCTGCAGAGTCGAGGCCGTTAAAGCAATAATCGGAACCGACTTAAAATAATGTCCTGGTAATCCCCTGATGATACCGGTAGTTTCAAAACCATCTATACCCGGCATCTTAATATCCATAAAAATCAGGTCATAGGTATTTTTCATTACTTTCTCAATAGCCTCGTGTCCGCTGGCCGCAAAATCCAGTACAAATCCCCACTTGCCCAGTACACGGCCTGCGATCAGTATGTTGATCTCATTGTCGTCCACTACCAGTATCTTTTTGCCGTTAAAAATGTCTGCGTTGTCAACTACTCTGTGCGCAGCATCTGCGACTGCCACCTTATGAAAATTGATTACAAAGGAAAATGTAGTGCCTTTGCCTTCCTCACTACGCACCTGGATATCCGAATTGTATAATTTTAAAAGCTTTTTGGTGATTGCCAGGCCAAGCCCGGTGCCACCATATTTTCTTGAAATATCCGTTTTTGCCTGGGTGAAGGTCTCAAAAATATAAGATTGTTTATCCTGTGGAATGCCAATTCCGGTATCACTAACTTCAAAATACACAGGAATGTATTTTTCACAAGGCACTTTGGCCAGCCCAACCTTAAGGGTAATCTCTCCATGATCGGTAAACTTAATTGCATTGCCAAGTAAATTCATCAAAACCTGGTACAGCCTTGTCTTATCGCCCATTATGGTTTCCGGAACATCGTCATCAAAATCCAGTCTAAGCCTGTTTTCTTTAATAGCAGCGTTTACCTGTAATGAATTTACGATATCACCCGTTAAAGCTTTTATGCTGAACGGAATAGATTCAAGCACCATATTACCGGTTTCGATCTTTGTAAAATCAAGAATGTCATTGATGATATTGAGCAGGTTTTCGGAAGAGAACTTAAGAATATTAAGATCATCTATCTGGGATGCTTTAGGATCATTGTCCAGCAGCAGATGCGTCATCCCTATTACCGCATTGAGCGGGGTCCTGATCTCGTGGCTCATTACCGAAAGAAACATTTCCTTTGCCTCACTCAATTGCAAAGCCTGTTCCTTAGAAGCAATCAGCTCCTGTTCTATCTGCTTGCGCTGGGTGATGTCGGTAATCAAATCGATCTGTCTTTCCAGCTCTCCCTTTTCATTGACAATAGGTGTATTCGAAACTGACAACCATACGTGACTTCCTTCCTTTGTAGTTGCTTTTACCTCTATTGAATAGGACTCGTTATTCTGAGCTTTATTCCTGGAAGCCTCTATAATAGCATGTTCGGATGCATCCTTAGACAAGATATCACCGAGCTTTTTACCCTGCAATTCTGAAAGGGTATATCCTGTTAGCTTTTCCAGTGAATGGTTTACCCAGGTAGTATTGCCATAACTGTTAGAAATGTTAACACTGGTATTGGTCTTGCTCGCTACAAGCGAAAGCACCTGAAGTTCTTCTTCTACCTTCTTTTTATCAGTGATATCAATGATGATCTCCACTTCCATCTCAAGACTGCCTTTTTCATTCAATACAACTGTATTGTATACAGACAGCCAGATGGGTTTCTTATCTTTTCTATAAGCAAGAAGATCTACTGTAAAGGATTGATTTTGTTTAGACAGCTGTCTCGCCCTTTCAAGCAGTTCAGCATCTGTCTTCGGTCCTGCTATAAGATCGCCGAGCCGTTTGCCTTTCAAATCCTCAAGCGTAAAACCAGTGATTTTTTCGAATGCGGCATTGACCCAGGTTACACGATTATTGGAATCACTGAGCACTACGCCGCTGTCAATTTTACTGGCCACAAACGATAGTTTCATCAGGTCCTCTTCTACCCTCTTGCTGTCTGTAATATCTCTTCCATAAGCATACCATCTGCCATTTTTGGCTACCATAGTCCAGCTTAGCCAACGGATGACACCTGTCTTGCTAACGATCCTAAAGTCTACATTGAACTGCTTCTGCTTATTTCTGAGACCATCTTCAATGTATTTTACAACCCTGTTGATGTCCTCCTTATTACAAAAATTCCATATGCTTAGCCCCGTGGCCTCCTCTGCTGTATATTCGAGTATGGTGGTTACTGCATCATTGATGAACAATATGTTGCCATAATAATCAAGGATACAATGGATCTCGGGAGATACGGTGGAAATATTCAGAAGGTCTTCGAAGCGCTGTGTTTTGGCTGCTAATTCCGCACTCTTTTCCTTTAGTGTAATATGAGTAATGATTTCCCGGGAAAGTGTTTTTAGCCCTTCCTTCTGATCATTTGTGAGTTGCCTGGGCACAACATCAAAGACGCCAATTGCACCAAGCTTATGTCCATGCTCATCAATCAATGGCGCGCCGGCATAAAATCTGGCATGAGGACTACCAATTACCCCGGGGTGGTCCTTAAAACGCTCGTCTTTTGAGATGTCAGGTATTTCAAGTACATCGTCTCCAAGTATGGTAAACCAGCTGAATGACTGTTCAGGTAAGATCTCCTGCTCCTGAGTTCCTGTAATGGATTTAAAAAAGAGCCGGTCCTCATCAACCATTGTGATTAAGGCGATGGGCGTATTACAGATTAAAGTTGCAAGTTTGGTAATGTTATCGAACTCGTTTTCTTTAGGCGTGTCCAATATACCATATCTGTGCAAAGCTTTAATACGCTCATCCTCATTGGTTGATGAATTCCTGCTCTCTGATGACATTTATTTTTTAGTAAACCCTGTTTATTTATATAATGGGAAACGGTTTACCAGTTCAATTACCTGCTGTTTCACTTGTTTCAAATTCTCTTCATCTTCAGCATTGGTAATTACCTGGTCAATTAGATCAACAATGGTTTCCATTTCCGTCTCTTTAAAACCTCTGCTGGTTATAGCTGCTGTACCCACACGGATACCTGAAGTTACGAAAGGTGACTTGTCATCAAAAGGAACCATATTTTTATTTACAGTAATATCTGCTTTTTCCAGTGCATTTTCTGCAAGTTTTCCTGTGATGTTTTTATTGCGGAGATCGATCAGCATCAGGTGGTTATCTGTACCTCCTGAAATGATGCCATAACCTTTGGCAACAAATGCTTTGGCCATTGCCTGTGCATTGGCTTTAACTTGTGTAATGTAGGTCAGGTATTCATCACTCAAAGCTTCTCCGAAAGCGATTGCCTTTGCAGCAATGATGTGCTCCAGAGGACCACCCTGAGTACCAGGGAAAACTGCCATATCTAATACTGATGACATCATTCTGGTTTCTCCTTTAGGAGTTTTTAATCCGAACGGGTTTTCAAAATCTTTACCCATCATGATCATACCGCCACGTGGACCGCGAAGGGTTTTGTGGGTAGTTGTAGTCACAATATGGCAATGAGGAAGCGGGTTATTCAATAATCCCCTTGCAATCATACCTGCCGGGTGAGAAATATCTGCAAGCACCAATGCACCTATTTTATCAGCTACACTGCGGATAAAAGCATAATCCCACTCTCTTGAATAAGCAGAGGCACCGCAAATGATTAATTTCGGACGCTCTGCCAATGCTACTTCTTCAAGTTTTGCATAGTCAATTAATCCATCTTCTTTTTTTACTCCGTAAAACAACGGGTGATACAGTTTTCCTGAAAAGTTAACCGGAGATCCGTGAGTTAAATGACCACCATGCGAAAGGTCGAAACCTAATATTTTGTCACCAGGCTGAATCACTGCCAGCATCACTGCTGCATTTGCCTGTGCTCCTGAATGCGGCTGTACATTCACCCATGCTGCGCCAAAAAGTTGCTTTGCACGCTCAATAGCAATGGTTTCCACCTCATCAACTACCTGGCATCCGCCATAATACCTCTTGCCCGGAAGGCCTTCAGCATATTTGTTAGTTAAACAAGAACCTGCAGCTTCCATTACCTGCTTGCTTACAAAATTTTCTGAAGCTATCAGTTCTAGTCCATTTTCCTGACGGTCCAATTCCCTGTCAATCAAATCAAAAATTAAAGTATCTCTAGTCATTTATCGAAGTATATTTTTGTAAAATTAACGATTTTCCTTCTTAGTTTGGTAACAAAATACCTTACTTTGTACTTCTATTCGATAAATCACTGCATGGAAGACATTAACGGTCCATTACTTACAAACATCAACTATCCTGCTGATTTAAAGCAGTATAAGGAACAAGACCTGGAGCAAATCTGTAAAGAACTGCGTCAGTACATCATTGATGTTGTGAGTGTAAATGGCGGACATTTTGCGGCTAGTCTCGGTGTTGTTGAGCTCACAGTAGCACTTCACTACGCATTAAATACACCTTATGACAAACTGGTATGGGATGTTGGCCACCAGGCGTACGGACATAAAATACTTACCGGACGTAAATCCGTTTTCCATACAAACAGGATATTAAACGGAATCAGCGGGTTCCCAAAAATCAGTGAAAGTGAATACGACACCTTTGGTGTAGGACACTCTTCCACATCTATTTCAGCTGCATTGGGCATGGCCGTGGCTTCCCATTACAAAGGAGAAACCGATCGTCAGCACGTCGCAGTAATTGGCGATGGCGCTATGACAGCCGGACTGGCTTTTGAAGGGTTAAACCATGCCGGAATTGAGAATTCAAACCTCCTGGTAATCCTGAATGACAATTGCATGTCCATCGACCCTAATGTTGGTGCGCTGAAAGAGTATCTCACAAACATTACCACCTCAAAATCTTATAACCGCTTTAGGGATGATATCTCTAACGTATTGATCAAACTTTCTGAGCTTGGACCCAATGCGCATAAGTTCGTAAAGAAGATTGAGAAGAGCATTAAGGGCACTTTATTGAAGCAAAGCAACCTTTTCGAAGCTTTAAACTTCAGGTATTTTGGTCCGGTTGATGGTCATGATGTAGTACGTCTTGCCCAGGTAATTAAAGACCTGAAAGATATCCCCGGACCTAAACTGCTGCATTGTGTAACGGTAAAAGGCAAGGGCTTTGCGCTGGCAGAGAAAGACCAGACCAAATGGCATGCCCCCGGTTTATTTGATAAAATAACAGGTGAAATCAAGAAATCTCCTGTAGATAAGCCCCAACCACCTAAATACCAGGATGTTTTCGGACATACTCTTGTAGAATTGGCTGAAGCTAACAAAAAGATTGTGGGTGTAACGCCGGCAATGCCATCTGGTTCGTCCATGAACATCATGATGAAGGCAATGCCAAACCGTGCTTTTGATGTAGGTATCGCTGAACAGCATGCTGTTACTTTTTCCGCCGGACTGGCAACGCAGGGGCTTGTTCCATTTTGCAATATTTACTCTAGCTTCATGCAAAGGGCATATGATCAGGTGATCCACGATGTAGCGATACAAAACTTAAATGTTGTTTTTTGTCTTGACCGCGCAGGTCTGGCAGGAGCAGATGGTGCTACTCACCATGGCGCCTACGACCTGGCCTACATGCGCAGTATCCCCAATATGAAAGTTGCGGCGCCGATGAATGAGGAAGAACTCAGGAATCTGATGTTCACTGCACAGACGGAAAATATGGGGCCCTTTTCTATTCGCTACCCAAGAGGTAATGGGGTATTGGTAGACTGGAAACGTCCTTTGAAAGCCGTTGAAATTGGCAAAGGCAGGAAAATATGTGACGGGGAAGATGTGGCCATAGTGACCATCGGTCATGTCGGTAATTTTGCTGTAGAGGCTTGCAAGGAACTAAACAGCGAAGGCATACACCCGGCTCATTACGACCTGAGATTTGTAAAACCTCTTGATGAGGCGCTGTTACATGATGTATTTACCCGTTACAAGAATGTCATCACAGTCGAAGATGGCTGCTTGCAGGGCGGTATGGGCAGTGCGGTATTGGAATTCATGGCAGATCACAAATATAATGCTCAGGTAATTCGTTTAGGTATTCCTGATGAATTTGTAGAACATGGTGAACAAGCTGAACTCTGGAACCTTTGCGGCTATGATACCAATGCAATTATTGCCACGATCAAAAAAATAGCTGTAGGAAGAACTACTGCGACTATTGCTTCATAACGACTTAAATTATTAAAACAGGCTGTGCGAAATATACCTTTCGGACAGCCCCCTTTTCTTTTACAGCTACCTGCGAGTTAATATTCAAGAATCTTAAATTCTGTTCTCCGGTTAGCCTGATGTTCGGCAGCCGAACATTTCACACCATTTGCGCAACGGTTAAGCAACATCGTCTCACCATAGCCTTTCGCAACCATCCTGTCGCGCGCAATGCCACGTGAAACCAGGTAATTTACTACAGACCTCGCCCTGCGCTGAGAAAGGTCAAGATTGTAGATATCGACGCCGCGTGAATCTGTATGACTGCCCAACTCAATGCTAAGCGTCGGATTATCCCGCATCGTACGCACCAGTTCATTCAATATTTTTGCTGCATCAGCACGAATATTGTCCTTATCAAAATCATAGTGAATGTTTTCAAGGGCAAGGATCTTTCCTTTCTCAAATAACGGGTTCAGGTATAAAGATACGTGCAGGGTATCCGATTTTTCAATACCTCTGGTGCTAACCTTTGCTGAATCCGCATAGAAACCGGTCTTAGATGCCAAAACACTATAGTCAGAAGCCCTATCCAATTCAAAGAAAAAAGTACCGTCGCTTTGGCTGCTCTGTTTTGCCACAATGGTCCTGCCCCCGCTATATAAAGTTACCATAGCATCTGGAAGTTTTTCGCTGGTCTTTTTATTATAGGTTATTCCGGACAATGCCAGGACTATCCGTGGTTTCACATAACTGTAAGAATAAATGTCATCATTCCCTTTCCCTCCTTTTCTGTTGGAAGAAAGATAGCCTGAAGTATAACTTTCACTAGCAATAAATGCAAAGTCATCTCCTGCCGAATTCACAGGATACCTTAGGTTCTGTGGTTTGCCCCATTGAGCAGCTTTCCCTTTTGAGCTAAAAATATCGAGTCCCCCCATTCCAGGCAGACCATTTGTTGAATAGAACAATGTGCCGTCCGCACTTACAGAAGGAAACATCTCATTATCTGGCGTATTGATTAGATTTCCAGCATTTACCGGAGTTCCCCACTTGCCATCAGCACCAAGTTCGGCATACCAAATATCAGTCCCCCCCTGTCCGCCTGGCATATCCGAGACAAAATAAAGTATCTTTTCATCTGGGGATAAAGATGCATGACCGACAGAGTATTTTTTTACATCATTATAGGCAAAAGCTTCAGGCTTTGACCATTTACCATTCACCTTTTTCTGAATATATAATTCCAGTTTATTGGTTTTGTACTTATTGTTGTTTTCCTTGCTCAGTTCCCCATTTTTTCCGGGATATGTTCTGGTGATGAACAATGCATCGCCTGCTTTATTGCCAACGACAGGGCCCACGTGGTAAGTTTCACTATTGATATCATTTCCCGCAACCGCAGCTGAAGAAAGCGTATTGTCTGAAGCATGGCCGGCTGTATAAACCTTAAGAAAAGAATTGCCGGTCCAGCCATAGGTTTTACTTAAAATGCTTTCATCAGGCTCTGCGGTATAATAGATCTTATCGCCGATTGGAAAAGCAGAGAACTCTGCATTGGCGGTATTTATAGTAGCTTCATTTTTTAAGCTGTGTGATGTTGGATGCGCCATCCAGACCTGAGCTGAATCACATCCGGAAATATCATTCGCCACACGCTTCAGATCTCCTGTTTTTGCGGCATAATCCTGAAGCATCTTTTTCGCCTGATCATACCTGGAATTGGCTTTTAGCACTTCGCCATAATACAACAGGTTTTCAGGTTTGCTTTCCGGCACAGCGACTACCCGCGAATACCAATTCTCCGCATCCTCATAATTGTTCATCTTTCGGTAACACTCCGCCAGTCGTTCCATATCCTGGAGCCTTGCCCTCTTATTGTCTGTAAGTTTCAGATAGATTTTTGAGGCATTTGCATATTTATATTCCCGGTACAATTGATCAGCCCGCTCACGTAATCCCGACTGTTCCTGGGCCATAGCATTTAGACAAAAACAGGCCATTAAGCAGGCAAATGAAAGAGTGTAAAGTTTTTTCATTCTATGAGCGGATTTAAATTCACTTTAAGTTACTAAAAGAACTGCAATATTATTTATTTTTATCCATGTTTAAACTTTTATCAGCAGTATTCATTTTATTGACAGCGGCTTTTGCAACTAAAGCACAAGAAGAACCAAAAAACAGCATAGAATTTAGTCCACAGATTTCTGTAGGAGTTTTTACAGCACAGCACAAACTGACCGGAAGGGCCTACGGCGGAGAATTGCTTTACCACATCAATACCGAAAACAAACCATCAGCATGGATGAAAACCATGCACCTCAAGAGCATAGATGTCGTATTCAATTATAAGAATATGAGCAATATTAAAATAGACGGGGACACTAAAGATGGTCTTTTCGGAGATTCATACGCCTTATTAGGCGGACTAAACATTTCCTTATTAAAAGCAGGTAAAACAGAATTGTTATTTTCTCCTGCTTTTGGACTGGGCTATGCCGGAGAAACGTTTTTCACCAATCAAAATCCGCTTATAGGCAGTCATATTAATTTTACTTCAAGGGCATCATTAAAAGTGACAACGGCCCTTACTCCTGCTACACAATTATCCGCCGGAATCGATGTACTCCACTACTCCAATGCAGCATTTAGGGTTCCTAATAATGGAATCAACTCCTCAAGTGTGAGCCTTGGCATCATACAATCTCTAAATACACCTGTCAGACCTTCCGGAAATGCCAATGCTACAGCAGAAAGCTATAGGAAACACAGTATAGATATTGGAATCAATATGGGAAGAAGAGGTGTATACCAAAGTAAAGATGGTTATTTCAGAACAGGTCTCTACAGTGGATACAACTACCGCTTAAACTCTATTCTGGCACTGAGCACCGGTGTTGATGCGGTATATTACCATTCTGTTTTTGATCCTTCTAATTTTAACCACACTTACCAGTCCTACGCCACTTCCTATGACCATTGGCGTGTCGGAATGGCCCTGGGGCCTGATATATGGATGGGAAAACTAGCGCTCATGGTAAAATATGGCTATTATTTACACTACAATAGTTACCGCGACAACCATACCTACTGGACAGCCGGTATGAAGTACAATGTGCTCGACTGGGCAGCAATACAGGCCAAAATCTACGTGCATAAAACAGAAGCAGATTTTGTTGGGTTCGGATTTATGTTTACACCGCGTTTGTAGCAGCGTATCATTTACCGGCAGTGACAATGATGATGTCCCTTTCTACCTGCTCTCCTGTTCTGCTGATTGCGATATCCTTCTCTTCTGCGACGGATTGAATAGAAAATCCTGCTGAACTTAGCAGTTCTTCTGCCATCGACCTGTTGTACAATTGAAACACCCATTTGGTAAATGGCAATTTTTCCATAAAATCCTTAGTTGCGATAGCCAGACAGAAACTTCCTCCGGGTTTTAGCACCCTGTAAATCTCCTGAGCATAAGCCTTTGGATCTTTCCAGAAATACAATGTGTTTACAGTGAAAATCTTGTCGAATTGGTTATCTGAAAAGTCAATATGCAGGCCGTCGGAAAGGTGAAAAGATACCGATCCGGCATCAATGAGAGCTGAATTGATCCGTTTTGCTTCTTCGATCATGGTCAGCGATATATCGATGCCAGTGTACTCAAGACCAGATGCTTTACGCATTAGCGCATTCAAATGACTGGCACTACCATGTCCTATCTCCAATACCTCTTCATCCACGCTCAGTCCAAGCAAATCTATCGTTCGGAAGATCATATTTTCATTGGATGACGCCATCATTTCTCCTGTTTTTATTCCGGCATCACCCTGTGGTTCACTCAACTGATTTGCCAGCTCCTGCCACTCCTCATCATTCCATTCCTTTTCCATCATTGGATAAAATTTTTCGCCAATCTACTAAATATCAACACAATAGACCTAATTTTTCCTGGAAAAATTCTCAGCTTTAATTCACAACGATTTCATCGGCAAACAACCATGCTGGTTTTCCTGCACCGGAATGGCCTGGGGGACACACACCGAGGTTCTTAGCAGTTACACGCACAAACCTTGCTTTTCTTTCAGGAAACTCGGCTTTGAAATCTTTAATAGAGAATTTTTGATCCACAGGCACAGTGTTATTGACGACTGCCAACTCAGTATAGTTCACACCATCGGCAGACACTTCAAATTTCACCTGCTGAGGCAGAAAAATCCAGTCGTTGTAATTTTGCAGACAGCCCAAACTAATGGTTTTAATCTGCTGGTCTGTACCCAAATCTATAGTAGCAATCAGGTCAGTCCCATTAAAGCCATGCCAGTATTTACCTACTGCACTGGTTCCTTTTATACCATCTGTCAATGAATTAGGCCCATCTGCCAGGTAATACCTGTTTACGGGATTTGCATATTTCACGTCCTTACCTACAGCTTTATGGATCACGAATGTTTGTTCAGCAGGTTTATAACCCATTATTTTGCCATTCAAAACAATCGAGGCTTTTAATAAAGCTGATGAATTTATCCCGAATGGAGCTGTGTATTTATTGCTTTCCAATGTGGGCTCAGAACCATCCAAAGTATAGTAAATACCCGCATTCAACATTTCTGAGGACAGATCTACCAGTAATTTGCCATTTTGCGGGATAGGTTTGATCACCACGGTGTAGTTACCCTGACTGTAATGAAATCCTTTCTGCTCAAAGCCCCTGAAATGATAAGGCAGGCGCTTACTAAAATCTACAAAGTCCTTTTTCTCTTTAGGAGACCATACCACTTCTGCAAGGGCAAGCATCCTCGGCAAAACCATATATTCAAGATGCTCCGTAGTTGTAATGAATTCTGTCCAGACATTCGCCTGTGCACCCAACACATACTTTTCATCATCTTTATTCAGTTCCTTTGGTATCGGCTCGTAGTCATATACCTTCTTTAAAGTATTGAAACCACCGATAGCCACAGGCTCCCCCGCAGGGCCAGCCTGGTAAGTATCAAAATAAACCGGATTACCGGGAGTCATGATCACATCATGCTTCATTTTAGCCGCTTCTATACCACCAGCTTCCCCTCTCCAGCTCATTACAGTCGCCTCAGGCGCCAGTCCACCTTCCAGGATCTCATCCCAGCCTATCATTTTTCTTTTTTTACCGATCAGGTATTTTTCCATTCTGGTGATGAAATAACTCTGCAGTTCATTTTCATCTTTAAGGTGCTCATCTTTTATCCTGGCCTGACATTTAGGACAACTTTTCCAGCTGGTTTTGTCCACCTCATCACCACCGATATGGATATATTTAGACGGGAAAAGTTCGAGAACTTCATCCAGGACATTAGTCAGAAAACTAAATACCTCCTCATTGCCCGCACAGTAATTGGACGACATATTGGTATAATTACCGCCTGTCATTGGCAGCTGAGGCTTTTGGCTGCAGCTCAATTGAGGATAAGCAGCGATTGCAGAAGCTACGTGCCCCGGCATTTCTATCTCAGGAACTACAGTTACGTTTCTTGCCGCAGCATAAGCCACAATCTCTTTGATCTGATCCTGGGTATAGTATCCTCCATAAGAAGGTGTTTCCCCTGCTTTTGCCTGAGGCCTGTCGCCCCATATCTCGTCATTTTGATCTACCCTCCAGGCTCCGGTTTTAGTCAGCTCAGGATATTTTTTTATTTCTATCCTCCAGCCCTGATCATCAACAAGATGCCAGTGAAAGGTATTAAACTTGTAACTGGCCAATAGGTCAATGTATTCTTTCACCATATCAGGGGTAAAGAAATGGCGGCTGACGTCCAAATGCATTCCCCTCCATTTAAACCTTGGGTAATCTGTAATCTCCATTACCGGAACCGCCAAGGCTGCATTAGTCCTCACTTGAGGAAGCGTTTGCAGCAGCGATTGCATTGCATAAACGATCCCTGCTTTGGTATTGGCCTTGATGTCTATGCCTTTTTGTGATACCTTCAGCACATAACCCTCGTCTCCTATCTGATCTGTTTGCTCAATACTCAGATTGATGCTGTTTGATGAACTGCTTTTTGTAGCCAGGTTATAACCCGAAATATTGTGAATATAGGCAGCGAAAAATGCTGCTGCCGGTTTTAGTTCTTTCTTCTGATTTATAATATTGATGGTAGTCTGCGGGCTGATCGTGAAGTTTCCTTCACCCCTTATAAGACTCACCGGCTTGGGAACGATATTTACCTGCTGCTGTGCCATGACTGGATTCACAAACATGGACAATATAACCAGAGCCAGTATATTAAATGTAGTTTTCATCTGGTTAAAGTACGCCAGTTAGCATAATTTAAATTCTACGTTTTTACCAAAACATTAAGTGATTTTGGCTTAACAAGCACCATTTGAATCAGCAGCAGCCATATTTCAGGCTGCTGCATTATTTTATTCAACCGTAACCGACTTGGCCAGATTTCTTGGCTGATCTACGTTGCAGCCTCTCAATACCGCAATATGGTACGATAACAATTGTAGGGGGATGGTAGCCAGCAAAGGCAAAAATGCCTCGCTCGCGTCAGGAATTTCAATACAGTAATCTGCCATTTTCCTCACTTCAGTGTCGCCTTCAGTTACGATAGCAAGTACAATACCCTTTCTGGCTTTTACTTCCTGAATATTGCTGATGACCTTCTCGTAAGAAGAATTTTTTGTAGCGATGACCACAACAGGCATTTCCTCATCAATCAGGGCAATTGGTCCGTGTTTCATTTCTGCCGCAGGATAACCCTCTGCATGGATATAGGAGATTTCTTTCAGTTTCAATGCACCTTCCAATGCTACCGGAAATCCACTGCCCCTCCCAAGGAAAAGACAGTTTCTCGAGTCTTTAAATTTCTCAGAGATTTCCCTGATCATTGTGTCCGACTCCAGTGCCTTCTCTATTTTCTCAGGAATAAGATCCAGCTCGGTAAGTAGCTCAACGAGTTTAGAATTGGTTAATGTACCTTTTTGCTGCGCCATATAAAATGCCATTAGCGTAAGCACAGTCACCTGCGCCGTAAAAGCTTTGGTAGAAGCTACGCCTATCTCAGGACCTGCATGAGTATAAACACCGGCATGAGTAAGCCTCGGAATAGAGGCACCAACCACATTACAAACGCCAAATATAGTTGCTCCTCTTTCCTTAGCCATTTCTATAGCTGCCATGGTATCTGCTGTTTCTCCCGATTGAGAAATGGCAATCACGACATCCTTTTCAGTAATGATCGGGTTTCTGTACCTGAACTCAGAAGCATATTCCACCTCTACGGGTATTCTTGCATATTCTTCGATCAGGTACTCTCCAACCAATCCCGCATGCCACGAAGTACCGCATGCAACAATGATGATGCGGTCTATATTTTTCAGTTTATCTGCGTATTCCTTGATTCCGCCTAGCTGCACCTTCCCTTCATTAGGATAGATACGGCCACGCATACAGTCACGGATAGAACGTGACTGCTCAAAGATCTCTTTCAGCATAAAATGCTCATAGCCACCTTTCTCCAGCATCTCCAGCTTCAATTCCAGTTCATGGATATAAGGGGTTTGTACAACGTTATCCAAACGTTTGATCACCAGCTCATCACGTTTCACATAGGCGATTTCGTTATCATTCAGGTAGATTACATTTTTTGTATACTCAACAATCGGGGTTGCATCCGAGGCGATAAAATATTCGCCGTCGCCCACACCTATTACCATTGGACTTCCTTTTCTTGCAGCAATCAGCTGGTCCGGTTGTTCTTTATCCATCAGGACGATGGCGTAAGCTCCGGTAACTTCATTGAGCGCTAACCTTACTGCTTCAAAAAGATCGATCTGTTCAGAGGTATAAATTTCTTCAATCAGGTGAACCAGCACCTCAGTATCAGTATCACTTTTAAACTCATGCCCGCGGCTTTGAAGCTCTTCTTTAAGGGTAGCGTAGTTTTCTATGATTCCATTGTGGATGATGGTCAAATTTCCGTTGTTAGAAGTATGCGGATGTGAGTTCCTGTCAGACGGGGCGCCATGGGTAGCCCAGCGGGTATGGCCTATCCCTGCTGTACCAGACAGGTTTTTACCTTCGGCAAAGTTTTCCAGTTCCTGGACCTTACCGGCTTTCTTATAAATGTTCAGGCCTTCATCGGTGATGAGTGCAATACCAGCACTGTCGTATCCGCGATATTCTAATCGTTTAAGTCCTTTTAGTACTATAGGCCAGGCTTCCCTATGGCCGATGTAACCAACTATTCCACACATATTTTATAGTTAAAAAATTAATCGCCCGAAATTAAGTAAACTAAACTGATATAACCACAAAAAATCAGAATTATTTATTTTATGCAAACGTTTTAAATGAGCAATAAACGCGGTAATTGAACTGAAGACCTAAGAAAAAGATCATGAAATTTTAGGTAGAAAAACGCTTTAAATAAGCCAAAAACGCTTATCTTTTTGACAAAAATGCATAATTTACAAGAAGCCTACCTTTATTATTTTACAATTACTTTCCTCAAAATGGCTATCAATTTGAACTTAACCCTTGGCATTTATAAAGAAACATAACCAGACAGAAAAACTAAATTCACAGTTATATGTTCAGCTTTTCAAAAAGAATCAAGCTTCCTTTTAAAATAATAGACGCCAGATTCTTCAGAAAAAAATTATAGATAATACCTATTGTTTTTGCCAGGCATTACACTTACCTTTAACTATATGAAAAACGCTCCCATTCTCATTTACATATTCTATTTATTTATTCTTGGATGCAAACCCAAAAAGGCAGATATAAATTTTAATGGCTTACTTAGTCTTGACAAGATATTAGAAAATCAAAAAACACAAGACAAGTACCTCGCACTCGTATTGACCATGTCTGGTTGTGATTTATGTGACTTTTACAAAAAGCAACTATTGTCACTTAATCAAAGTAAAACTACGCCATTTAATTCTGATTTGGAAATCAAATCAATTGATGTCAAAAATGAAAATTTCTGGTTTAATCAATTACTTAGAGAATATAGTTTCCCTTTAACTGTAATTTTCGACAAAAATGGCGAGGTGAAAGGTTTCTTCAGGGGAGCCAGACCAGAGATTTTGGTTACTGCCTTAAAATCCGTCTATTCTGGAAAAATTTATTACCGATCTAAAGACTATTTTTTGAACTCAGCTAAGACAGATTCTTTTTCAGGTGAACAAAAATTAGATTTCATCAATCAGGTTTTAAAAGGTACGAAGCTACTTAAGAGCAATAAAACTCTGAACACAGATGAAATAAATAGTTTATCAAAAAATGTTGATCAGATGCCATATTTTTTTAACAGTTACCTACTTGCTAAAGCGATGATGCTAGTAAAAGATACTATCGGAGCCCAGAACATAGCTAGAGAAACCTTAAAAAAATATAATCGTGAAATCGATGCGATACTTTACCACTCCTTAAAAAACGAGCTTCGTTACCTCACAGACAATCAATATCAGGATTTCAATGAGGCTCTTATTACCACCCCACAAACTGAGATAAATTTTGGAGCTGAAAATGTTGGCATTTTCAAAAAAATAACTATCCCAATTAAAAATTCTGGTAAAAAACCACTTTTGATAAATAATGTAAAGGTGTCATGCGATTGCATAAAAGCGATCTGGCCAAAAGAGTATCTTCCCCCAGGAAAAACGGCGGAAATAACAGTTAGCTATAAACTTAAGGAAGCAGGTATATTCAATCAAAATGTATTTGTCTTTTCAAATTCTGCTACGGAGCCCTTAAAAATTAACATTAATGGAGTTGCACAAATTACTAATAACTAAACTATATGAAAAAAACAATCTTTTTTTGCTTTTGCCTATTGGCTTTTTTTTCAGTTGTAGCAAACGCTGATCCTTTATCTATTGAGTGTGAAGATGACACAGTAACCACCGGCCCACTGCCACATCCTACCGACTGTAAGAAGTTTTATTTTTGCGTGGTATTAGATTCTCCAAGCACTGTACGAATTGCTTTAGACTCAAAATGTCCTGCCGGTTTATACTTTGCCCCTGACGAACGAACTTGCGTATACACAATGGAAGAAGCTAAAAATCCAGCTCCACCATGTAATTATGTGCCTTCCCCACTTTAATTTATAAAAGGGGGGCTTCCCCCCTTTTATAAATTAAAGTGAATTCATGTTCATCCATTAAAATATGAAAGAATATCACCGTATGAATTATAAAGTTCTTTCTTCACCACCTTTTTCAGAAAAGGCCTAAATAATCGTTATCATTTAAATCGGCTATATATTTATCTAGTCATCTATGTGTTCTGCGATTCCGCAATGCTCGATACAAACCACAAGGCAAGTAGCATAACAACTACAGAAATAAATTCCTCTCCATTTACCTCACTCTGGGATATTTTCTTAGTTTTATAACACAATAACCTAAATATGCGTTCCGGGATAATTTTTTTTATTTTCAGTCTACTTCTATATCTTAATGTTTCAGGGCAAATCCTGACACCAGATATTGACAATAAAAGTCTTGGAAAGCAGGTTACTTATTTCGAAGATAAAACCGCCAGCCTGTCATTAGGGGATATCAAAAACATTGATACTCAAGGCAAGTTCAGTCCCGGCAAACAGAACATCCTGAATTTTGGCAATACCGCCTCCGCATTCTGGGTAAAGTTCAACTACAAAAGGAAAGACAGTTCTAAAGCATACCTGATCATTGACGTACCCAATATCGAACACATCGATTGCTATGTTAGCCACCGTGATCAACTGATCAAACACTTGAAATCCGGGAGTCTGGAACGGAACTATGATGACGTCAGCAATCAAAGTAATTTCGTCTTTACGCTTCCCGACCAGGGGCAGGCTGATACCTACACCGTCTACCTGAGGCTAAAGACCAATAACATCATGCTCGTCCCGATCAAACTCGCTACCACCGATGCTGTAGTCAAAGGCAGGGAATGGAAGGACAGGATAGAATATGTATATATTGGAATCTTAATCGCCCTGCTGCTGTTCAACCTCTTTTTATACATCAGCCTGAGCGACAATACCTATCTCTATTACGTCTTCTATGTACTGACTTTATCCATATACATGCTGGCCTATCTGAGGGGATATGGGTTCGTATTCGGCACAGACATCAGGATGCTCATCAACTCCTACCCCCACGTGTTCCTCAGTGCTTCAATGCTTACCGCCATCTTTTTTTCCAGGAAGTTCTTACACCTGGATGAAGTAATTCCGGGAATGCTAAAAGCTTATTATTTCCTGATGGCCAGTGCCATTGTATTGTTCTTTGTCAGCATTTCCGGAAATAAAAGTCTGGCGGCTTCAATTGCGCAAATACTTACTTTTATATTGTCCGTTATTCTCTGGTCATCCGGCATCATGGCTTATTTCCGTGGACACAAGGCTGCAAAATATTACATCATTGCCTGGTTCTTTATCCTCACCACTGTTGTCATCGTCACGCTCTCGCTTGGAAACATGTTACCCACTACTGAATTTACCATGCAGCTGGTGCCTATAGGTTCTACTTTGGAATTGCTGGTGCTTTCTTTTGCGCTGGGCGACCGCTACAAAGGCATCATGAAGAAAGAACAGCGCCTGCGCGATGAAAACCTTAGTCTGGCTCAGAATCAAAAACAGATCCTGGAGAAACTGGTAGAGCAGCGCACACAAATGCTCAGCGAAAGTGTAAAAGAACTCGAAACTTCCAATGCTGTTAAAAACAAACTGTTCTCCATCATTGCCCACGACCTCCGGAGCCCGCTAAACAGCCTCATGAGTATCCTGTCGCTCAATGAAATGGATGCCCTGAGTATGGCCGACCTGCAATATATGCTCAAGGAAAACAAGAAGAACATTGAGAACATCTACAATACACTCAATAACCTCCTTCATTGGGCAAAAACCCAAATGGAGGGAATAAAAGCTGAACCCGTCTGCTTTGACATCAGAAAAAGCATTGAAGAACTCATGTTGGTTTACACACCATTGATTCATAATAAAGAGATCAGTGTCTTGCTAAATATGGACAATGCTGCTCCGGTGCTGGCCGATGAGAATCAGGTCAAACTGGTTTTGCGAAATCTAATTGACAATGCTATAAAATTCACGCCCAGAAGCTCAAAAATAGAACTCTCCCTTAAACACATTGAAAATAACATAGAAATAGCCATCGCAAATGTAGCCGCTGACCCGTCCAGGATCAATATCAACGAAATGATAGTACCCCATGCCATGGAAACAACTTACGGTACCGAAAACGAAAAGGGTGTCGGCCTCGGCTTACACCTCTGCCGTGAATACATCCGCAGCAATGGAGGCGAACTAAACATAGCGCTTCAGGATGAATTCATAGTATTTTCATTCAGCCTGCCAAAATGCTGTGATTATTAAAATATTTCAATTCACAGATCAAACGTTTGCGTAAATTTTCAGTAGTATTTACTTAAGTTAAATACTTAGTTTTATTCACGCGCTCATGAAATACCTAATTTGACGATTAATAAAATTGCATGAAGCCCACTCTCCAGATCATCAAGCCTGAAGCTACCCATGCGGAGCTCGTACTCAACTTTCTCTGCAGCTATCATCCTTTACCCAATGAGCTGAGGGCAGAAATTCATGCCGGGCTGTTTCAGACCACCTATAAGCAGGGAGAATACATCCTAAAACAAGGAGAATTGTGCACAGCCCTTTACTTTATCCTCAAAGGAATAGTGGTTGGCTATACCCTGAAGGGTGATAAAAGACTGACCACTTATATTTGTGGTGAGGGCGACAGCGTTTCCTCCATATCCGGAATGTACGGAGAAAAGCCATCTGAAGAAAGTATCCTGGCCATGGAAGAAACCGTAGTTATCGGCTTAGATGTAAAGAAGATTGTCAGCTTGCTCGAAACATCCATCGAGCTAAACATCATCATCCGCAAGGTCCTGGAGAGTTTTTACAAATCAGCACACGAACGGTCGAATATGGTTAGAATGGGAACTGCCCAGGAAAAGTATGAATATTACGTTGCCGTATCACCGGAGCACATTGGCCGCATTCCTACCAAATATCTGGCGGACTACCTGGACATTAATCCAAAAACCCTTGACAGGATATTAAAGGAGCACGAGACTGCGAATGATAAGGAGCTTTTGAAGGAAAGATGCGATCGGATCGAAGATTTCATGGTGAAGCAGCAAGGGTTCAGACAAAAGGGCTTGACGCTTTCTAAGATGTCCGCAGCACTTAACATCCCCACACATCAGCTGTCTTACCTGATCAATTTCAATTACAGAAAAAGTTTCAATGCATTTGTAAACAGCTATAGGGTAATCTATGTGAAGGAACAGCTGGAGCGCTATGAAGACTGGCAGCACCTTAAGATAGAGGCTTTGGGCGAAGACGGCGGCTTTTCTTCCAGAAGTGTATTCTTCGCGGAATTTAAACAACACATAGGGATGAGTCCCGCTGAATTTGCCAAAGCCATGCAGTTTTTTAATCCGGCATGATAACTTCTTCAAAAAAAACCGAGGCTATACGACCATAAATTGTACATTTAATTGCCCAATGCTGATTTAACCTTAGCTGAATAATTTTTTGATAAAAAAATTAAATGTAACAAATTAGTATTCAATTATTATAGCTATAAAACATGCGAGTTACGCTTACTATTTTACTTTCCTTTTCTGTCATATTTTGTTACGGGACAAGCTACTTTGTAAGCAGTTCCTCCGGCCATAAAAACAATGATGGCTTGTCTGCATTACATCCGAAAAAACTAATTCAGGAGGCTGCTGATCTGACCAAACCGGGAGATACGGTTTTTGTAATGAATGGGACTTATTCAAATGATTGCCCTACGTGTAACGTAGTCAATATTCCTGTAAGTGGTAAGGCAGGCGAATACATTGTTTATACGAACTACAAAAGCCATAAACCAACCATTAGATTTGATGGCTGGGGCGGTATTTCCATCCGTGACGGCATAAGCTACATCAAAATCTCCGGGTTTGAAGTCATTGGAAACAACGCAAAGGTAACACTAAAGGAGGCGCTAAAACAACCGGGAAGCTGCGCGAATACGAGCGGGACTTACGATCCCAAATTCAACGGCAATGGCATTGTAATAGACGGCAGAAACGGAAAACATCCCCATCATATCGTGATTGAAAACAACACTGTACATGATTGTGGCGGCGGAGGCATAAGCGCCATACAGACTGATTACATCACGGTCGAAAACAACCTGGTCTACAATACCAGTTTCTATTCTGTCTTCGCTACCAGCGGGATTTCCTTTTATCAGTTTTGGAATTACGACCAAAAAAAAGGGTACCACAACGTAATCAAACGCAATAAGTGTTACAACAATAAGTCGTTAGTACCATGGTTTCAGATCTGTAAACTGGAAGATGGCAACGGGATAATTATTGATGATTTTGAAAACAAACAAAATGGCTCTGTCATAGGCAGATATCTGGGAAGAACGCTGATAGAAAACAATGTTTGCTGGTACAATGGGGGAACTGGAATTCACGCTTTTCAAAGCAGCCAGGTAGATATCATCAACAATACAGCATACCGTAATTCCCAAACAAGACCATTGAATGCGGGAGAGATCCTTGCCGTTTCCAGTCATGACATACGTATCGTCAATAATATTCTTGTCGCCGATAAAAACAACAGGATCAACTCCAATTATAAAAATACGAGTATAGCTTACCAAAATAATCTCCACTACAACATTACGACACCAGATAAGATAAAAATATCCATATCCTCCCCCTCCTGCATCAACGGAAAAAATCCGAATTTTGAACTCCCTAAACATGGGTTAGACGCCAGTTTCGCGCTTCAAAAAAAGAGCCCGGCAATCAATCGTGCCAACCAAAATTTGTACAGTAATTCCGACCAGACTGGAAAAATTCGTGTTAAAGGTAAACCTGCCGACATCGGTGCTTATGAAGCGCCTGATTAGCCTGCGATTTAGGATTACATTTTAAGATCAGATTTTCCGGGCACCGTTTTTGAATCTTATAGGGTACTATCTACTTCCTATGAATACACGGTATTTTTATATTTTGCGTTTTGCTTTGGCAGGATGTGATCTGGTCTTGTTGAACATTGGCTTGTTTGGGGCGTATTACCTTTCGGACATGAATGGCGTCTTCATCGAAAAAGAGATCTATCATCAAAATGCATTACCTTCAAGTCTTGGCTGGCTACTTTGCGCCAACCTCTTTGGGCTGTATTCGAATGCTACCATACACAACCTTAAAAAGGTTAGACTCGCAACCTGGAAAACATTCGCGCTGCACAGCATCGGGCTCCTGATTTATATGATGTTCAGAAACCAGGAGACCTCGCTCCATATTTTCTTCTTGTATTATATTGTGCTGATGTCAATAGGAATAGTCCTGCTTAAGTTTGCGGGAAAGGCTTTGCTGTCATTATTGAACCAGAAATTTGATTTCCGCAAGACGATCGCAATCTTAAGTATCAACCGCGGGGGCACGAAACTCGCCCATTACCTAAGAAAGCATCATGCATTAAATTTTAAGGGCTTTATAAAAGTAGGATTACTCCGTAAGCTGAACAACAAGCTAAGATCCAATCTGGCGGCTGCACAATTCAAAGCCGCTGCAGATGCGGGTGTTCAGGAGGTATACGTCTCGGTAAATCCAAATCCAAACCAAATGGAAGACTATTCCTTCCTGATTGAAGAAAGTGATAAGCATTGCATGAGGCTTAAGTTTGTGCCCGACCTCACTGGATTCGAAGACAACTTTAGCATTGATGACATGGGTGAGTTTAAAGTGCTCAGCCCAAGGAAGGAGCCTTTGGAAAAGATGGGCAACCGTGCCATCAAAAGAATTTTCGACATCGTCGTGAGCTCACTGACAATTTTATTCATTTTATCGTGGCTCTATCCGGTTTTGGCCATCATCATCAAAATGCAAAGCCCTGGCCCTGCCTTGTTCAAACAGCTCCGCAATGGGCGGAACAATAAAACTTTCTGGTGCTAC
Organism: Pedobacter frigoris; assembly: GCF_032678645.1. Taxonomy (GTDB): domain Bacteria; phylum Bacteroidota; class Bacteroidia; order Sphingobacteriales; family Sphingobacteriaceae; genus Pedobacter; species Pedobacter frigoris_A. Next base: position 567,653 of record NZ_JAVTSP010000002.1, on the reverse strand, counting down.
AAATTTAGAAGCATGTACATCCAAACTACAGATTCTAAAGATAAAAGCAGTATGGTTACACCTATAGGCAGGTTTATGCGCAGAACAAGTCTGGATGAGTTTCCCCAATTTTTAAATGTGTTTTTGGGGGACATGACGGTAATTGGTCCAAGGCCACATATGGTTGCCGATACAGAAGGCTACCGAAAACTGATCGATAACTACATGGTACGCCACTTTTTAAAACCCGGAATCAGCGGGTGGGCCCAGGTCAATGGTTATCGTGGACGTACAATGAATACCACCCAAATGGAAAAACGAGTTGAGCATGACATCTGGTACCTGGAGAACTGGGATATGCTGCTCGACATTAAAATTATGTTTTTAACAGTGAAAAATATATTTAAAGGCGAAGAAAACGCCTTCTAACATCTTCAAAATCTAAAATCTATCTTATGACACTAAATTTAAAATTAAACGCAGTTTCTGCACCAAAATCATTATTGCTCTTATGTATGATCGCCTTTATGTGCTCTTGTAGCTCCCATAAGGACATCCCCTACATTCAAGATGTAAGTACAAGCCAGGTTACCAGAACAGCACTTTCCAATTATTCCCCTTTGATCATTCAACCGGGAGATCAACTGTCGATCAATGTGGAAAGCAAAAATCCTGAGGCTTCGGCTGTTTTTACGAATAATAAACAAAATGCGGGTGCAAATCCAAACAACCCAATGTACGGATACCAGGTTGCACAAACCGGGGAAATTAATCTTCCGCTGATCGGAATTACTAAAGTTGCAGGGCTAAAAACTGAAGAATTGGCGGCATTGATACAAAAAAATGTATTGCCCTTCCTCAAAGACCCGAGTGTAACGGTTAAAATCGTGAATTTTAAGATATCTGTTGTGGGTGATGTGATGCGTCCGAATATCTACGCCAGTCCGAGTGAAAGGCTGACAGTTACGGAAGCCCTTGCACTAGCCGGCGATTTAAACATCACGGCAATGCGCAAAACCGTGATTTTGGTAAGGGAAGAAAAAGGCGAAAGAATATATGTCCCTCTAGACCTGACTTCTAAAAAGCTATTCGAGTCGCCTTATTTCTACTTAAAGGCAAACGACCAGCTCATCGTTCAACCCGGGAAGCTTAAAATTGCAGGCGTTGATACTGGCTACAGAAATGCCAGCCTGATCATATCTGCCTTATCGGTAGTGGCCATAACCATTTCATTCTTCAGATAACTATGACAGACAACAAGACAACTAGGAAATCGGGAATCAATCAATTCACCGATTTAAAAACTATTCTGGTCAAGTATTTCTATCATTGGCCTTTGTTTCTTTTAGGTTTGATTTTGGCACTTGGTGCTGCTTTCATTTACCTGCAGATAAAAAATCCGGAGTACAACATCAGTGCTACCATTTTGGTAAAAGATGAAAAAAAAACACCACAGGAAAAATCTAATCTGCAAGAACTGGAATTGTCTACCTCCCCAAGAAGTGCAGAAACTGAAATCCAGGTAATCACTTCAAAAAAGATAATTTCCCAGGTAGTAAATGACCTTGGGCTATATATCACTTATACAGCGGGAGATTTTTTCAACACCAGAGATTTGTATGGGACAGCTCCTGTAAAACTGGAAATATCCCGCGGCAGTGGTATTGTCGGTAAACATGAAATATCGATCCTGATTCAGGACGCCAATAACTTTACAGTTAAGAGGGACAATCTGCCGTCAATAAAAGGTAAGTTCAATGAAACTATTGAAACTGATTTCGGCAAATGGATCCTAAAAGCAACCCAAAGTCTAAATCAATATATCGGCACTACGGTTAAAATCACAATATCAGACCCGGAAAAAACAACAGATGGATATGCTAAATCGCTTGAGGCTCGTCTATTGGATAAATCTGCTCCTACGATTGGTCTATTTTTAACGGATGAGTCTCCAAGAAGAGGCAAAAACTTTTTGAATGCCCTGATAAAGTCATATAACCAGGCTACCGCTACAGAGGAAAGACGGATCACCAAAAGTACCATTGATTTTATAGACAAGCGATTGGCTTCACTAACGGGCGAACTAAGTGCGGCTGAAAATAAAGTTGAAGGTTACAGGAGTAGTAAAGGATTAACGGATGTGGGTTTACAGTCAAAAGTTTATCTGGAAAACCAGCAGTCAAATGATGCCAAACTAAACGATGTCAATGTCCAGCTTAGTAATATCTATGGAATTGAACGTTATGTGAATTCCCCCGCCAATACCAGCCCTCCTGCTACCCTTGGAATTGAAGACGAGGCATTGGCCAGTCTGATTAAAAACCTGACTGCACTTCAACTCAAGCGCGTGGAGCTCCTGACTTCAACTCCTGAGGGAAATCCGTTATTTGAGCCTATAAATATGCAGATCAAAACCACCAAATCGGCAATACGAGCAAATATCGGAGGGATAAAGGCTTCCCTGCTGGGCGAGAAGAGACAGCTTCAATCGGTAAACCGAAAATTTGAATCTTCCATAAAAGAAATTCCCGGTCAGGAACGTGAATATGTGGGGATGAAAAGACAACAATCCAGCAAAGAAAACCTCTACGTATACCTGTTGCAAAAACGTGAAGAACTTGCGCTAAGCTACGCTTCTACACAAGCTGACGCACGTATTGTAGACAGTGCGAATGTTGGTGAAGTAAAATGGCCAAGGATCCCGCTGGTCGTTGCGATAGCTTTGATATTAGGTCTGATTATACCATTCATGATCATCTATTTCAGGTATGCTTTTAACAGAAAAATTACAACAAGGGAAGAAATAGAAAATGCGCTTGATGTTCCAATAATAGGTGAGATTTCTTATGAATACTTAGGTAAAGACATTGTGCTGATTGATAACCCCCGTCATTTAGTTGCCGAACAGTTTAGGTCTATAAGAACAAACCTGTATAATTTGCATAAAAAAAGGGCAGAAAAATTACAAAATCTGGTTTACGACAATATCTTCAAAACAAGAAAGACGCCTGGCAGGATTACGTTGTGTACCTCTAGCACGGCCAGCGAGGGCAAAAGCTTCATCGCCTCTAATCTCGCCGTATCTATCGCTGCCACCGGTAGAAAAACCATTCTGCTGGAAATGGATTTGCGAAAGCCAAGTGTGATGTCACTGTTTAATATGGATGAGGATAAACCTGGAATTAGTGAATTTCTTAGTTCATCTATTACAACTCATGAAATTATACAACATTCCGGCATACATAAAGATTTTTACATGATTGGAAGCGGCAAAATTCGTCATAATCCCTCCGAATTATTGGAAGGGCCAAGACTCAGGGAATTACTGGCCATCCTGCAAAAACATTGTGACGATATCATCATCGATAGTCCACCTTTACATTTGGTTACTGACGCAATGATTATTGGACGTCTTGCCGATATATCGTTATACGTCATCAGACAGGGCTACACCAGCAAGCAAGAACTGGAATTTATAAGAGAGCTATCCAGTTCTGATCAGCTGCCGGAAATGAACATCATTTTTAATGGCATCACACAAGGAAAATACGGTTATGGATATAATTACAATGACAGTTACTATACAGAGATGACTAAGGGTAAAAATTTTAAGAATTCATGGAAGCATTTCATGACTAGATTTTGATCCTTTAAAAATACCGTGAAAAATGTCTGAAAACCTAATTTTCATTCTTGCAGCACTGACGTTGCTGATGTTCGTGCTCAATGTTTTTTACAACGGCAACACTGTGGAGTCATGTCTGATTTTTATACTGACTTGTCTTCCGCTGATGAACCTGAAGATTACACCTGAAGCAATGGGCGGCTTCAAAACCTTTGATTTTATCTGCTTTTATGGTTTGATCTTTTTATTAAAAGACTTTACAACCATCCAGTTAAAAACAAGGCAGAACTTTTACTTTGTGTTTTTTGTCATTTTATCCATCATACTTGTTATTGGCGGACTTGCTTCGGAATTTCCAAACAGGACCTTTTTCAGTTTTATAAAATTTCTGTCCATCTTTATTTTTGGCCGTTTTCTACTGATATCCTGCTACAAAGACCCTTCCTTTCATCAACGTGTGATCGCTGCATTAAAAGCCAGTTACCTGATGGCCCTGGTCTTCCTTGGGTTACAGTTCATTTTTGGTCTTGGTTTTACCTTCTACCCTAAACTAGGGCCCAACACCATTGATCCTATTTTTCATATGGTCCGTTTCCCAGGCATTTTTTATGATTCACAGGCACATGGTCAATACCTGGCCATGGGTAGCTTTCTATTTTTATATGTGGAAGAGGGTACCAAAAGAAATGTGCGGCTGTTAAACTATCTGGTTTTTATTTTGGCCGTCATCGGACTCAACCTCGCCGGCAGCAGGGCACCAATTGGCGGATTTGTGATCGGCCTGTTCGCCATTCTATTTATCCTATCCGGAAAATATAGGCTGTATGGCGGCATAGTCATCGTACTTGCCATCACTTTCTATATGGTCATTGCACCAACAACGGGCGTTTTCCAGCGTGCCGAAAATCTGTCAGAAGATTACCTCTTCAGGAAAAATCTGTGGGAAGAAGCTTTGGTTATTTCGCAGGAAAACAGTTTGCTGGGTATCGGTTCCGGTAACTATCAGGACCACATCACCCGGCATAATCAGGATCAATACCTTGAAATAGAAGATGGTTTATTCCTGTATTTTGACCAGCCGGAGAATGGCTACCTGAAAATACTCGTTGAGTTTGGTTATATCGGCTTTGGGGTTTTTGCGTTGATGCTCATCATCCCGCTCCTGAAGGCTATAATAGGCTATTTCAGGAATACGTTTGACAGAAAAGTCATCTTTTTAATGGCATCGCTGCTGAGTTGGGCAGTGGCCTTCAGTACCGTCTATTCCATTTCAGACTACCGCATTATGATTGTCATGGCAGTCATGATCATACTTATCATCAGTTATCCTGAAAAACAAACCACAGCTGAGGATGAAGCGTAAAGAAACGACTAAAGAAATAGGGCTATTGAAAAACGGCACCTGGGGTATTGGCGCAAACGTCCTCCAACTGCTATTTGTGAGCTTGTTTTTTGCCATTGTTGCCCGTAAATATACCGCTGTCGAGTTCGCACAGTTCCTCATCTCTACTACAATCTATCAACTCGTGGTGGCATTTTCTTCCATGGGACTGGGTCAGTGGTTCATTCGCAAATACGTCTCCGCGACAGACAAAGCGGAGCTAACAGGCAAATTCCTGAAAAGCCAGATAGGGCTCGGATTTTTGTTCTACTTTCTCAACATCGTATTTACGTATAGCATCTACCCGGACGGACAGATCCGGATCCTGAGTCTCATTCTGGGTACCAATATCATTTTTGACAACCTCATCAATGCCCTAAGAAGCTTAAACATCGCAGAAGGGAGACAAGACCGGACGGCAGTCATCATGATCATAGATGGTTTTCTGAAACTGCTTGTGGGTTGCCTCTTGTTCATCAGCCCTTTCTCCGTCATCACCCTGGCAATACTCATGATCGTCGTCAGGCTGCTGACCTTAAGCTCATTTTTGAAAATAGGATCCTCTACCACAAACCTGCAGGCATTGATTAAAGCGAAATTATCTGCCCGCGACCTGAAAATACTGATTTTCAAAAACTGGAGGTTCATGGTGATAGGAAGTCTTTCTATCCTGTACTGGCGCGCGGGCAACATCATTATATCAAAAACCCTTGGCTTAGCTGAGGTGGCAGCGTATGAGATTTCCTTCCGTATTTTTTCTATTTTTCAGATTCTGCCGATAGTAGCCTCCGCCACAATTTACCCCAGGTTTGTAAAGTACGTTACCGAAAAAAATACCACAGGCTTACAGCGTCTCTACAACTTGTTGTTCTTCGGCTATTCTGCAGTAGCCATCCTGGCTTACGCTTTCATTTTTTCATTCGCATCCTTCATTTTACCATTCGCCTTTGGCGATACTTATCAAAATGCAACGGAATGCCTGCAACAAATGTTTCTAGCTTTCCTGATCATGCCCACCGTATTACTACAGGCAAACCTGTTGGTCGCGCTCGGACTGGAACGGCGGGACATGCAGTTTAATATTCTGTCGCTGATCGTGAATCTCGGTGGCTGTCTGGCTGGCTTGTATTTCTATAAATCACTTTCGGTCATCAATTATGCCATTTTCGCTTCGTTAATTGTTTTTCACCTGCTTCAGGACATGGTCCTGATCAAAAAAGGAATAATAGCCGCGGGACACTGCCTGTGGTTTTACACCAGTATTGTCTGTACAGTAGCCGGCTTTTGGCTGCTGCCGGAGATCACAGGGCCATATCTCTTTTACTTCTTATTTAGCGCACTCGTTTTGGTGGTCGCTTTAGGAATTGGCATTTCTTATAAAAAAATATCATGGTAATACTTTCCATCATAGTCCCGGTTTACAATAAGGAGCATTTTATTGATGAATGCATTCAATCTATAATCAGCCAGTCATTTACTGAATTCGAGTTGATCCTGGTCAATGACGGGTCTACAGACCAGAGCGGCGAAAGGTGTTTACACTATGCGGCGCTCGACACCCGGATCACCGTATTGGAGCAACAAAACATGGGGGTCTCCGCCGCACGAAATGCAGGTTTGGCGCATGCTAAAGGTAAGTACATAGGTTTTGTCGACAGTGATGATTCCATCGAACAGGACATGTATGAGACGCTGATCAGAAATGCAGAGGCAACCGGAGCTGACATTTCCACCTGTCGTTTGCGCATCATCAAAAATGGAAAATCGAATGACCCGGCCAACACCGGAGAGATCGGGATACTCGATCACCAACAGGCACTTTCTGCCTCCATCAGAGGAGATTTTGACAGCAATGCAAACAACAAGATTTACCGCTCCAAAATTCTGGATAAAATCCGTTTTGAAGGCATTCTCTACGAGGACATCCTGTTTGCCTGCAAAGCATTCATCAGCGCAGAAAAAACAGTAGCCGAAGATTCAATAAAGTACAATTACATGATCAGAGACAATTCTGTGAGCATGAGCGGTTTCAACAGGAATTACCTGGAAACCGTAGCGGTATCAGCCAAAATCGTGGAATTGGTTACTAAAAATGATCCGGAATGTATTGCAGAAGCTAAAGCATTTGATGTGATGGCCAACATTTCCCTGTTGAACTTATTGATATTGACGCGAGACCGTGATCACTACGAACAGGAGTATAAACAGGTGGTCAATACCCTCAATGGATACAAGGAATTCATCAGAAAATCCTCCGCAGTGAGAAAAAAACACAAATATGCCTGGCTGCTTTTCTCTGGCGCTCCAGTTTGTTATCGCTACTGTATGTGGGCTTATTGCTGGCTAACAGGAGCTGATGTGTTAAAGAGAATACAATAAAAATAGACGAATGACGTACACAAAGATGAATGCAAAAACAAGGATTCTGATGAGCATCCCTTCCAGGTCCCATGTAGAAATCGCACTTGATGAACTGACCGGGTTGCAAGACCTGGGATATGAATGCGAAGGATTTTCGTACGCAGCAAAAGAAGGTACAAACTCAAAATTGGGAAGACTTTTTACCATCCTTTACAATGCAGTTCATCTGGTACTCAAATCTTATCGTTTCAAACCGGATATCATCTATTTCAATTCACGTCTTGAGCTGATTGCCTGTACCAGAGACTGGATTACGGTAGTGCTGTTTCGAATGCTTTATTTTAAAAAAGTTCGGTTGATGATTAAATCTCACGGTTCTGATTTGGAAGTATTGGAAGCAACTGGTTTTTTCATGAAAAATGTTGTTTTGTCTTACCTCCGGAAACAGATCTCAGCCTGGCTTTTCCTGTCCAGCGAAGAAAAAACCGCAATCATCAAAAATGGATTTTTACCCTCAGAGCGGATTTTCGTCACAAAAAACATTGTCCGTGGACTCCAGTTCAGAAAGGACGAGAATTTCAGAACTAAACTTGGGATACCTGCAGACTGTACCATTTTACTTTTTGCAGGGAGATTCATCCGGGAAAAGGGAGTTTATGAAATCATCGATGCCTTTGCAGAATTGGTGAAAAAATATGAAGTCGCATTAATTCTGGTGGGCGATGGCCCTGAAATGCAAGGCTTGCAGCAGCAGGCAGTATTGAAAGAAATAGGCCATAAAATCACATTTACAGGAATCATTCCCGAAAAAGATGTGGCTACATTCTATGCCAATTCAGACATCCTTGTATTTCCTACTTACTGTCAGGAAGGCTTTCCTATGGCTCTTTTCAATTCAGTCGCCGCCGGACTATCCATTGTTACTACGCCCATACGGGCAGCAACCGACTACCTGACCGCACCGGAAAACTGCCTTTGGGTAGAACCAAAAAATAAAGGCAGTGTCGAAGTTGCGCTTTCAACGTTACTCGATTCTCCCGAACTCAGGCAGCAGATGCATTTGGAAAACCTGCAGAAGGGAAAAGCGTTCAACAAAGAAAAGGTTTGCGCAGAAATCTCTTCCATCATTGAAACAATAACAGGATCAGATCAGCAAACCAACTTTCTGGTTTATAATGTCTTTTCAAAAAGCTTAGCCGAACTTCGAAACGAATCGTCCTTAATGATCAACACGATTAACCAATACTCTTATTGCATTGCTGAAAAGGATTCGGTGTATAAAAAGGCATTGAAAGCCTCAGACGTTTTACTTCCTGACGGGATAGGCGTCGTATGGGCGGCAAGATTGCTTACAGGTACCATACTAAAAAAGATCGCTGGTGCAGATGTCCATGAATACCTGTTAAAAGAGCTGAATCAAAAATCAGGGAGTTGTTTCTACCTTGGCGCTTCAACAGACACGCTTCAACTGATAAAAAGCAAAATAGCTGATATTTACCCGAATATCAGTATCGGGACCTTTTCTCCTCCGTTTAAGGCTGTTTTCAGTGAAGATGACAACAGGGAAATGATCAATGCAGTAAATAACTTCCATCCAGATGTGTTGTTTGTGGGCATGACTGCTCCAAAGCAAGAAAAATGGTCATTTGAGCACAGAAAAAGTCTGGATGCAAAAGTCATTTGTACCATTGGTGCGGTGTTCGACTTTTATGCGGGTACCATTAAAAGGCCAGATCAGGTATGGATCGACTATGGTCTGGAATGGTTTGTACGCCTGCTGAAAGAGCCAAGAAGGCTATCTAAAAGATACCTTTACTATGGCCCTGTATTTATCTATTATATTTTAAAAGAAAAAACACGCCAGACTTTTAAGTAAAATATCCTATAAACTAAACCAGTCAATTACAGTTAGTCCTGTATTATAATTCAGGACTAGCACAACAACATTCTTGTTACAATTGATTCTTACATTTACGGCACTTGTTAGCAAACTATGAGGGCTAACAGGAACACCTAAATTATCATGAAGAATCAATCGATACCGGAGCATACAAATTCCAAAAGAAGCTATATTAAATGTCCAAAATGTGAAAATGGAGACATGGATACCCGTGTAAAACGGAGCCCGTTGGTAAAGAACCTGCTTTTCTTTTTGGATCTCAAAAGATATGAGTGCAGCAGATGCGGGCATAAGCGTTACGTGCTAAAAAAAGACCCGAAATCGCTTCCAGCAAACCAATCCGAAGACTAACAGGATCAAGCACCCTGCAAGCAACGGATACTGCGCTTGTGTCGGATCTAGCGGGATTAGGAAAATCTGTGCCAAGTGCCACAAATGGCTGTTTCGTTCATTTCACCATCGACCCCTCCTTATCACATACATTAGGTTCGTAGATCATATTTACTCCTCTTTATCCCTAATCACCATAAAATATTCCTTACCCTTTTTCTCGATTTTCACTTCATATTCCGGCCATTCGCCATCAAGGCTTCTGTGCATCAGTGCATAAAAATCATCCTGATGATTGTAAGGAACTACCAGTTTGTAGCAAAATAATCGCTTCAGTTTCTCGGGCTGGCTAACGTCAATAATAACTTTCTCTTGCTCACTGGCTTTAAAAGAAGCGTCATTGAGCGGTGTCAATCTCAAAGCGATGGCATACAATTGAGGAATGGTGTAATTGCGGACAGTAATCATCTTTCCCCGCATAAACTCGTCTGCACTAATGCGACAACTGCTCTTATAACCAGACCTATAACCCGTAAAAGCATAGATGTGAGTTCGGGTAGATGCAGGTTTAGGACAAGCTTTTTTAGTTTGTCCGTAGCAAAAATTGAGGCAAAGCGTGGCCATTACGACCAATTTCATCGTTCTGTTCATTAGATTATATATTTAGTTATGAGACTTGGTTTCTTAGATCTTTTTCATAGCATTCTGTTAGCCTGGGAGTAAGCTGATATGATACAGAATCTGAAAGTGGGGTTGGTCGATTTGCCTGATTGTATTTTGCCCAATGCCTATCAAACGCAAAAAGCGTGAAACCCCACTTATCGCCTTAGAGGTCGTAGGAGACCTGAACACGAATAAGCAGGGCTCACGCTTTTACGCGCAAGCACCTTTTCACTTATCCTCTCGTGTTCATATGAAATTTCCTACGTTTCTAAGACGAGACTCTTAAGTGCTAAATGCTTCAAATATTTTGAAGATTTTGCAAATGTATAATATTAGCTTATCACATACTTTTAATTTTTATCAAATATACTTAAAAGATAAAATTCAACCAAACATTTCTCTGTAATTAATATTTTGGATTAACGTGCAATATTCTGAATGAATTGTCAATAATTTATTATTACAGAAATTTGTCGAGTAATCCAGAGTTTTGATAAAGATGCGAGAGCCAGAACGGGTGCTGATTTTAAGAAGTTTTAACACCTTGCAGGAGCAATTAATTTACCAAAAGTGTATTCTATCGCACCGCAATTTTCAATATTTGACAGATCACCTGATATATTCACATATTTTAGTAATTTTATCGTAACCAAAATATGACAGAGTATAACGAACTTACAGATCAGGAGCTAATCGCAATGCTCCGTAGCGGTGATAATAAGGCTTACACCGAAATCTATAATCGCTATAAGCGACTGTTATATCTCTTTGCTTTTAGAAGACTGGGCGACAAAGAAGAGGTTTGGGATATTATTCACGAAGTATTCCTCTCTTTATGGCAGAATCATGAAGGTCTGGTTATAAGTTACACTTTGTCGACCTATCTACATTCTGCCGTCAGAAATAAAATAGCCAACCTCATCGCCCACAAACAAGTTTCAATACGTTACTTAGATAGTTTTAGTGAATTTCTTTCAACAATACCTGAGTCCTATCCCACCGATTATCTGGTGAGACATCATGAGCTGGAATTACTTATAGAAAAGGAGATTCAGGCGCTTCCGGTAAAAATGAAAGCAGTATTTGAATTAAGCCGTAAGACGGGGTATACTCGTAAACAAATAGCAGAGGAACTAGGACTTTCTGAAGAAACAGTGAAAGGTCACATGCATCAGGCACTAAAAAAGTTGAAAGTAAAATTTGGTTCAATGATGAGTCTTATTTTCCTGGTCTGAACATAAAATCGATGAAAATTAAATATTTTAATTGCGACTAACCCTTCTGCTTGCGTTAACTGACTAACTACAATAATAGCCAAATATAATTAGTCGATGGATCAGCAACACGCAGAAGAACTTCTGGAAAAATACAGATCAGGGCATTGTAATTCTTCCGAGAAAGCACAGGTTGAAGACTGGATAACTCATGGTAAATTCCCAAACTTTGCAATTAGTGAAGAAACACTGAAAGATGAACTGAATTCCATTTCAAATTCTCTACCCTTATATAAAGAACGGGGCCTATGGCCGCGCATGATGTATGCGGCAGCTGCTATTACTGCCATTGTAATCGGATTGAGCATTTTTTACCACTCAAATCACACCAATACTGAGAAAGATAAGATTGCAGTTGTGTCTGACATCGCACCTGGAAAAGTTGGCGCAACCTTAACACTTGCCAATGGAAAAAAAATCAGGCTTGATGATATCACAAATGGCGAAGTCGCCAATCAGGCGGGAATCAAAGTGACGAAAACCAAAGAGGGCCAACTTGTATATGAAATCGAACCATCTTCCGGCAGCGGAGATAAAAGAGGTATAACGCACACACTCTCCACAGCACGTGGAGAAACCTATATACTGACTTTACCGGATAAATCAAAAGTATGGCTGAATGCTGCTTCCAGCATTACCTATTCTGCCGACCTTGTGCGCCAGGGTATACGCAAGGTACAACTTCAAGGTGAAGCATATTTCGAAATAGCTAAAGACCATAAGCATCCCTTTATAGTCAGCACATCTAATCAGGAAGTTCAGGTTTTAGGTACTCACTTTAATATCAACAGTTATGCAGATGAACCGGCAATATTGACTACGCTTGTAGAAGGCAGTATAAAGGTTAGCAGTGGAACATCCCGTCATATACTCATGCCTGATCAGCAAAGTTCACTTTCCGGTGATGGCAGTTTTAACATTAAGACAGTAAATGCCACTGACGTCATTTCATGGAAAGAGGGTCTGTTTCTCTTTGAAGACGAAACTCTGGAAAGTATCATGCGGCAGATTTCGAGGTGGTATAACGTAGATGTTCAGTATGAGAAAAACGTGGATAAAGATAAGTTATATGGTGGCGGGGTATCAAGGTACGATAATGTATCTACCGTACTGGAAATATTAGAATCAACAAAAAATATACATTTTAAAATTGATGGAAGGAGAATATTGGTTATGAAATAGACTTACAGAACTATGATGATCAAACCTTTGAGGCTTCAATTGCCAAAATTGATAAAGAATCAACCCCGAAATAAATCGGGATTGATTGCATGTTTTGATCTGTTAATTATTTTATTGTTTAAAACGCTACAGCCTGCAAATTTTCGACGATGAGAAGGCTTTCGCAAATCAACCAAAACAACCAAATTTATGAAATTTATTCATCTAATTAGATGCAATATTCCATATGTCGCATTTAAACAAATTTTGCGTATCATGAAACTGATTATTGTAATCATGACTACCTTTTTGATGCAGCTAAGTGCATCGACTTTTGCACAATATGTCACAATCAAGGAGAACAATAAAAATCTTCGGCACGTATTTACACAGATCAGAAAACAGACGGGTTATGTCGTGCTCTATGAATCTTCCATTGTCAGCAAAACTGCGATCGTAACCGTCAACCTGGAAAAGGTGTCGTTAAATGATGCACTAAAAATTATTCTAAAAAACCAGGACTTGAATTTTGAAATAAAACAAAAGTCGATCGTGCTGAGTAAAAGACGCCCTTCTATTAATGAGCCTGCTATCGACAAAATACAAATAGCAGATATTAAAGGTAAAATTATAGATGAAAATGGGAAACCGGTTCCAAATGTAAATATTTCAGTGAAGGGCACCAATAAAGGTGTTGTTAGTGATGCAAATGGAAATTTTTCTATTTCTCTCGCTACTGGTGAGAATGAAATCATAATCTCTGCAGTAGGATTTGAAACTCAAACCATAGCTGTCAATAACCGGACTGAAATTAGTATCGTTCTAAAAGAGAGCACGGCGAATCTTGAAGAACTTGTCGTGGTGGGTTATGGTACACAAAAGAGAATCAACCTTTCTGGTTCAGTAGCCAGTGTATCGGGCAGAACCATTACTGAGCGTCCCGTTCCTAATTTAACAAACTTATTGCAAGGCCGCATCAGCGGACTCGATGTAGTGCAGCCAACCGGAGAACCAGGCAGAGATAATGGCAGTTTTCGATTACGTGGATTAGGTTCATATGGAGCTTCTTCGGCTCCTTTAATTCTAGTTGATGGTGTAATCGGTTCCATAAACAACCTCTCTCCACAGGATATTGAAAATGTAACGGTGTTAAAAGATGCTTCTTCAGCATCTATTTACGGGGCCAGATCAGCAAATGGTGTAATCCTGGTGACCACCAAAAAAGGAAAATCAGGAACCAATGTGATTGAATACAATGGCAATTATGGAATTAGCGAAGCTACCAAATATCCGGAACTAATTACCAATTCCGTAACCTATATGGAAATGTATAACCAGGCAAAAGCGCGAAGCGGACAACCTGCACAGTACACTCAGGCTCAAATTGATGCTTACAAGAACAATCCAAACAGCGACCAGTATCCCAACTTTAACTGGCTGGATTATGTGCTGGGCAAAGCACCGATTCACAATCATAGTTTAGGTTTTTCTGGGGGAAGTGAAAAAACCACCTACAACATATCTTTAAATTACCTTGATCAAAAGAGTATCACAAAAGGATACCTATATAAGCGTTATAATGCATTGATGGATTTTTCCAATCAGGTAAATAAAAGGGTAAAAGTTGGTACTAACATCAACTTCTCCTTTCAGGATGCGAAAGCTCCCTGGTTAGTTAATGATGATTTATTGCTCCTGGCTTACGCGTCAGCGCCTACGTTCAGACCGTTGTTGCCTGACGGAAGCGGAAGAGTCGCAAGTAGAGATTATACCAGCAGCGGAGGCACAAATCGTACACCGGAAGAAGTTTACAACACCGGTTCACAATTCACAAAGAACTACAATGTAAATGCGCAAGGTTATGTAGACGTTAAAATCATTGATGGATTAAATTGGTTATCTAAAGGTGCGATCACCTTCTTCAATCAAGACTTTAAAAATCGTCAATTTGCAAATCCATCATTTTCTTATCAGCCAAATTCTTCCGGGGTTTACGACCAGGTAAGTAATGGTAATCCTACTTTTTTTGGATTGAGACAAAGTTCAGCCAGGAACCTTACCAAAACATTCTATAGCACCTTCAATTACAACAAAGTCATTGCAAATGACCATAATATAGGTGTATTGGCTGGTTATGAACAACAAGACAACAAGAGCACCAACTTAGCCGGCAATAGATTTGACTTTCCAAACAACACCATAATGGAGCTGGATGGAAGCTCACCAAAAGATCAGTCATTAAGCGGTGGTTCATCAGAATGGGCGCTGCAATCATTTTTTGGAAGATTAAATTATAACTATAAAGAAAAATACATACTTGAAGGTAATTTCAGGTATGACGGCACTTCCAGAGTAGATCCAAGATACAGATGGGGAACTTTCGGCGGCGGTTCTGCTGCATGGAAAATATCTGAGGAAAGTTTTCTAAAGGATAACATATCGTGGATAGACAACTTAAAATTAAGAGCTTCGTACGGTGTACTGGGTAATCAGGAAATCGGAAACTATCCTTTCCAGGATATTCTCTCACTCACCACCTATCCTTTTTCTACGCTGAGTTCAGGTGTGCTATATAATACGCTAACGACAAAAGATTTACGTTGGGAAAAAACTGCCATCACAGATTTTGGACTGGATATGGATTTGTTTAAAGGCCTGTTTGGATTAACCTTTGACTGGTATAACAAAAATACAACGGATATATTGGCAACACGTACAGATCTTCCCGCGAGTATAGGTCTGCTACCACCTGTTGTAAATGCTGGTGCAATGGTAAATAAAGGGATAGAACTAGAGTTAAGACATCAGAATCAAATCGGAGACTTCAATTATGGGGCTAACTTCATATTCCATAGGTACAGGAATAAGGTAACAGGAGTTTTGGCAGAAACGCTCGGCACATTCGAGGTTGGGCAGCCATTCAATAATTTTTTCCTGTATGACTGGATAGGCGTTTTTCAAAACCAACAAGAAATAGACAACTCGCCTAAACAACCCAACTCTGGAGTGCTAAAACCTGGCGATTTAAAAATAAGAGATGTGAGTGGAAACGGCACTGTAGGTCCGGAAGACAGAATACGTATCAGCAGCTTTCCGGATTACACCTACTCATTTGGTTTAAACGCCGGTTGGAAAGGCTTTAACCTGAGCGCCTTTTTTCAAGGTGTAGAAGGACAAAAAGTGCAGGTTAGTCAATGGGGTTATGAGCCGTTTATGCAAGGTTCAGCGCCACCGACTAAATTCCTGAATGCCTGGACGCCGACAAATCCAAGCAATACCATACCTGCTGTTTATCTGACAGGCTATGCTGGTGTAGCTGGTTACTCTTCGACATATTTTCTTCAGGATGCTTCTTATCTGCGGTTAAAGAACTTGTACCTTTCTTATACATTGCCGGAAGCAATAACTAAAAAAGTAGACTCACAAGGAATTACCGTATATATATCCGGGGATAATCTATTGACCTGGACAAAATATGAGGGCAATGATCCCGAAAGAGCCGGATCTGGCAGGTTCGCACAGTTCCCGCAACTTAGAATTTATACCGCCGGTGTAAAGGTCAAGTTTTAAATATTCTAACTATTAACATTGCTTATTTTCAAATAAAATATAAAATGAGAGCAAAACTTATCGGCATGACATCAATTATTGTTTTAATTGGCATGCTAATCTCTTGCAAGAAAGATTTCCTAGATAAAAATCCCACAGCAGCTATTTCAAGTGAAGTGTTCTGGAAAAGCGATGCAGATGCTCAAATGGGCCTTGCGGGAGTATACCGGAGACTACAGGAAGGTTTCTTCGGTCATAGGAAACTATGGCTCGATACCTATTCCGACAACGCTTTAGACCGGCACAGTTTTTATGGCTTTGGCAATTTAACACAGGGTATTGTAAATCCCACAAATATACCTGGAGCCTTTTATAACGCTCCTTATCAAGGCATTGCCAGTTGTAATTACTTTTTAGAAAATATTGATAAAGCGCCTAGTACTGAAGCAGCAAAAAACACGTATAAAGCCGAAGTAAGATTTTTAAGAGCTATGTTTTATTTCGACCTCGTTCAAGCTTACGGAGGTGTCGTATTGTATAAGACTAATCCCAAAACAGTGGATGAAGGAAAAATCGCTAAGAGCTCTAAAGAAGAAGTATTGGCCTTTATCCATGAAGATCTGGATTTCGCTATCTCTAATTTACAAGATGTGGCGTATGCGGGACATGCGGTAAAGGGTAGTGCTCAGGCGCTAAAAGCAAAAGTGTATCTCTCTCAGCAAAACTGGCCGCAAGCAGCGAAATTTGCGAATGACGTCATGACCGGATCAGGAGGTTTTAGCATTTACCAGGGCGGTTATGAAAAACTTTTCCTCACCACAACGCAGCAAAATAATCCGGAGATTATATTCTCAACGAAATTTCTGGCGCCAAATAACCCTCAGGGCGGCGAAGGTGTGCTGGTTGAGCTGGGTTGGTATGGCTCCATAGCGCCTTATCAGAACCTGGTAGATGAATATGAAATGGCTAATGGGAAAATGATCGGTGAGACCGGTTCGGGTTATGACGGTACAAATCCTTATAACAACAGAGATCCGCGCTTGAAATTTACGATCAAAGTGCCAACAGAGAAATACATTAATCCGGACGGTACGGTTTTCAATGAATCTGACCCACTTCTAACTACATATTCTCAAAAGAAGTATGTCGACTTGTCCAAACTACCATTCGACAGAAGTAAAACACCGCTTACCGATCAGAATATTATCCACTTGCGTTTTGCTGATGTATTGTTGATGTATGCAGAAGCCAAAAACGAAGAAAGCGGGCCTAATGGAGCGATCTACGACGCTATCGATAAAATCAGGACCAGGACGAGTGTAGGCTTGCCACCGATAGATAGAACAGTTTATAATACAAAGGAGAAATTAAGGGATTTCATTCTTCACGAAAGAAGGGTTGAACTGGCTTTAGAAGGTCATCGCTACTTTGATCTGAAGCGAAGAAACTTAATGGGCCCGAAACTCGCCCTGTTGAAAAATCCAGCAGGTGTACAATTAAAATTCGGAGAGTTGAATAATGTATTGCCTTTTTCTCAGGGAGAATTGGACAGGAATAAAAAACTGGAACAAAATCCAGACTACATCAAGTAGTATTTAAGCTTCAACGTATACCACTGGCTAATAGAACAGCCAGTGGTATATGTATAATTTACCATCACTTTTACAAACGTAACAACAATATTGACCGGCAAACGCGGTGCTTTACTTAGTTGTTGCTAAATTCACGGCATATCAGAGACACATTATGAACCACAGACAAAAATATATACTCTTTTTGCTATTCGCCATAACTTTTAATGTTAGGGCTCAATTAAAAACTAATGATAAAATATGGTTTAAAACACCCGCTGATGCATTGGTTAAAGACAATTTAAAAGACGTAGCCAACAATCCAGAATGGTTAAAGGCGCTCCCTGTTGGGAACGGTTTTTTGGGGGCTATGGTTTTTGGTGATGTAAATAAGGAAAGGATACAGCTCAACGAAAAATCGCTTTGGAGCGGTAGCCCACAAGATAGCGATAACCCCGATGCCGGAAAATATCTGGCTGAAATACGTGCACTACTTTTTGCCGGTGAGTATAAAAAAGCAACCGAACTCACCAATAAAACACAGGTTTGCAAAGGTGCAGGATCTGGACATGGAAATGGCGCTAATGTGCCTTTCGGATGTTTTCAAACTTTGGGAGATTTATGGCTTGATTTTAAAAATGAAAATAGCTTTCAAAATTATCATCGCGAATTAGATTTAACCACAGGCATATCGCTTACCAGATATACCCAGAATGGCATAACTTTTACCAGAGAGATTTTCGCATCTAATCTGGATAGGGCATTAATAATACGTCTAACGGCCGATAAACCTAACGCAATAACTTTCCAAATGGCATTAACCAGGCCCGAGAGGTTTAAAACCACTGTTGAGGGAAATAAATTATTAATGCAAGGGGCTATGGATAATGGCAAAGGTGGCGATGGAATGCAGTATAAAACTTACGCAACGCCCATTTTAACCGGCGGTAAAGTAGAAACTCGCGATAATGGGTTCCAAATAACAAATGCCACGGCGGTGACTATTGTGGTTACCGCAGCAACAGACTATCGTTTGCATTATCCAGATTATGTTAACAATACCTTTGCCACCGAGCTGGATCAGATTACCAAAAAAGCTATTTCAAAAAATTATACTTTGCTAAAAAGCCAGCATATAAAAGATTTTTCCAGCTATATGTTCCGCTCATCACTTAAACTAGGCAATGCTAAAAATGACTTGCCAACAAACGAACTTCTACTAAAAAACCACGAAACGAAAAATGAACTTGGTTTATACGAATTGTACTACCAATATGGCCGTTACCTGTTACTGTCATCATCCCGCAAGGGCAGTTTGCCGGCAAACTTGCAGGGCATTTGGGCTAATCAAATCCAAACGCCGTGGAATGGCGATTATCACACCGACATTAATGTGCAAATGAACTATTGGCCTGCAGAAATTACCAATTTATCGGAATGTAATCAACAATTGATTGATCTGATAAATTGTCTGCAAGAACCGGGCAAAAAAACAGCCCGGGTACAATACGGCATGAAGGGTTGGGTATTGCATCCCATTACAAATGTTTGGGGCTATACTTCGCCAGGAGAACATCCAAGCTGGGGTATGCATGTTGGTGCGGGCGGGTGGATTTCTCAACATTTATGGGAAAGATATGCCTTTACCAATAACAAAAAATATCTTGCATCAGCATATCCAAGTTTAAAACAAGCGTCACTTTTCTACCTGGATTGGTTGGTTAAAGATGTTAAAACAGGCAAACTTGTTTCTGGGCCATCGGCTTCACCAGAAAACACTTTCAAAACACCCGACGGAGGAAATGCGCAAATTAGTATGGGCCCGGCACACGATCAGGAAGTCATTTATGAATTGTTTACAAACACGGCCAAGGCTGCAAAAATTTTAAATGTTAATGATGATGAGTTTTTAACCCAGTTACGTGATGCTACTGCAAATTTAGCCCGTCCAAAAGTTGCTTCTGATGGCAGATTAATGGAGTGGGCCGAAGAATTTAAGGAAGCAGAGCCTACACACAGGCACATTTCTCACCTTTATGCGGTTTATCCGGGTAAAGATATTTCTGTAAATAAAACGCCAGAACTTGCAATGGCCGCAAAGAAATCTTTAAATGCACGCACCGATAATGGCACGGGATGGTCTTTAGCCTGGAAAATTGCTTTATGGACAAGGTTACGAGATGGTGATAGGGCATTAAAATTGTTAAATGATTTGCTTAAACCGGTCACCAGCAGTAAAATAAACATGAGTAATGGTGGTGGTACTTTTGCAAATCTATTTTGTGCGCATCCTCCATTTCAAATTGATGGAAACTTTGGTGCTACAGCTGGCATCGCCGAGATGTTATTGCAAAGCCATGAAGATGTAGTAGAACTTTTGCCATCATTGCCATCAACATGGAAAAATGGCGAAATAAAAGGTTTAGTGGCCCGTGGCAATTTTGTAGTGGATATGAAATGGGATGCAGGTAATCTCATCGCTGCTTCATTACTTTCAAACACAGGCGGCAATTGCAAGATAAAATATGGTGATAAAGAGGTAGAATTTAAGACAACAGCGGGTAAGAAATATAATTTAATGAAGCTCTTATAGAGTATTAACGTGATTCGTGATGGATTTTGTTTCTTCCTCATTTCCAATGAATATTCTTAGCTTTGCGCCCAGAATTAAAAATCATTTACCGATGAATAACGCCAATAATTAATGAAAGGAATAATTTTAGCAGGTGGAAGCGGAACAAGGCTGCATCCGTTGACCCTGGTAATGAGCAAACAAATGATGCCGGTTTATGATAAGCCGATGATCTATTATCCTTTGTCAACCCTAATGCTTGCGGGAATCCGGGAGATTCTCGTAATATCTACTCCGCACGATTTGCCTAATTTTGAAAAGCTGTTGGGTGACGGAAGCAGATTGGGCTGCAAGTTTTCTTATGCAGTACAGGAACAGCCCAATGGCCTTGCCCAGGCATTTGTCATAGGTGCCGATTTCATAGGTGACGATAAGGTCGCATTGGTGCTTGGCGATAATATTTTTTATGGTGATGGGATGTCAAGGTTGCTGCAATCCAGCGCCGATCCGGATGGTGGAGTAGTATTTGCCTACCGTGTTTCTGATCCGGAACGCTATGGAGTTGTTGAGTTTAATGAGCAAAATCAGGCAGTATCTATTGAAGAGAAACCCACTCATCCAAAATCTGATTATGCGGTCCCTGGTCTTTATTTCTATGACAATTCTGTTGTGGAAATCGCTAAAAATATCAAGCCTTCTGCGAGGGGCGAATATGAAATTACTGATGTAAACAAAGTATACCTGGAACAAGGTAAATTGAAGGTTGGTGTATTGAGCAGGGGGACCGCCTGGCTGGATACGGGCACCTTTGCTTCATTGATGCAAGCCGGTCAGTTTGTTCACGTCATTGAAGAGCGCCAGGGATTAAAGATAGGATGTATTGAAGAGGTAGCTTACAGAATGGGCTTTATCAATAAAGAACAGCTAAAGGCTGTAGCAGAACCATTGGTTAAAAGTGGTTATGGTGCATATCTATTAAAATTATTAAAATAATCTATTACAACAACGATATATTGAAGATTAGTGAAAGTACAAGAAACAAAGCTTAAAGGCTGTTTTATTATTGAACCAACCGTGTTTAAAGACAGCAGGGGATATTTTTTTGAGAGCTTTAACCAGCCTAAATTCGAGGAGCTTACGGGGCAGTCAGGACACTTTGTTCAGGATAACCAAAGCGCATCCACTTATGGTGTAATTCGAGGCCTTCATTTTCAAAAAGGTGAATACGCACAGGCGAAGTTAGTGAGGGCAATAGAAGGCCGCGTGTTAGATGTTGCTGTAGATTTAAGAGAGGAGTCTGAGACTTACGGTCAATGGGTGTCGGTAGAATTAACCGCAGAAAATAATTTGCAACTTTATGTCCCACGTGGCTTTGCTCATGGATTTTCCGTATTGAGCGAAACAGCAGTGTTTGCTTATAAGTGTGACAACAGTTATAATAAAGCTTCTGAGGGAGGAATACAATATAACGACCCTACTTTAAGTATTGACTGGGGAATACCGGAGGAGAATAGAAGTTTATCAGATAAGGATTTGATTCTACCGACATTTGAAGAGATGGCATTCGCCACTAATCAATAGTCATTTCAGAAAGTTCAATGTCTAATTCTTCGAACTTGGAATTCTTACTCTTGAATTCAGGGACAATCTTTTTCATCTGCACGACAACTTTTCTGTTGTCATTTATAATTGCATGATCTAAAAGCTGGTAGACTTGTTTCTCTATCTCGTTGAATACATATTCTCTAACCTTGCCAATCATGATCTTTTCATGATGCGTAGGCATCGTATTTTCATTGTCGTTTAATAGTTCTTCAAAAAGCTTTTCGCCTGGTCTAAGCCCAGTATATGTAATCGCGATATCCTTATTAGGAATTAAACCGGCAAGACGGATCATCTTTTTGGCCAGCTCGACAATCTTTACAGACTTACCCATATCGAAGATGAAGATCTCTCCACCTTTACCCATACAACCCGCCTCCAGAACCAACCTGCAGGCCTCAGGAATGGTCATAAAATACCTGGTTATTTCAGGATGAGTCACTGTAAGTGGACCACCCTTTTCAATCTGTTGCTTAAACCTTGGAATTACAGAGCCATTTGATCCCAATACATTCCCGAAACGTGTAGTAATAAATTTTGTAATTGGCTTTACGTTACCATCATTTAGATAACTTAAACCATTACTAAAAATAAGATTGGGATTATTTAATGAGTTGTTTAGTGACTGCACATATATTTCAGCGATACGTTTTGATGCGCCCATGATATTGGTAGGATTTACTGCCTTATCAGTAGAAATCATCACAAACTTTTGAACGCCGTGCCTTACGGACATGTCTGCAATCGTCTTCGTGCCTAATACATTTGTTTTAATTGCCTCCGCGGGATTATCTTCCATCATTGGTACATGCTTGTAAGCAGCAGCATGGTAAACGTAATGAGGTTTATAAGTCTCAAATAAAAAAGACATCCTTTTCTCATCTTTTACATCACCAATGAAGGCATGAAAGTTTGTACTTTGATGGCGTTCCTCCATCTCCAGATATAGATTATGTAAAGCGGTCTCACTCTGGTCACACATGATGATCAGTCCGGTTTCAAATTTCATCAGCTGTCTCACAACTTCACTTCCAATTGATCCTGCGGCACCAGTGATTAAGATACGTTTGTCTTTTAATTGCTTTTGGATCCCTTCAATATTAATCTGTATAGATTTTCTATTCAACAGGTCTTCGATGTTCAAATTTTGAATCTGCTTCGGTTTAACATCTCCTCTTGCCCATACATCTGCCGGTGGAATATTAAGAATGTTTACATCATTTTCTAAACAAACGTCAACGATCTGCTCTTTCCTTTCTTGAGGAATGGTATAAGAGGCGAAAATAATCTCATCGACCTCGTGCTTCACAATCAACGTTTCCAGCATTCCCGCGTCGAGAATTTTTATACCATCAATGGTCTTCCCCACTTTACGAAGATCGTCGTCCACAAATGCCATAATATTTTTATTGACTTTAGCATCGTGATCAAAAGTTCTTTTGGTAGCCACCCCAGCTTCGCCTGCGCCATAAATAATTACACGAATTTTATCAAGATTTGCATTTTTAATATACATAAAAAAATACTTGACAATCACCCTGTATGTAATTAAGAACAAGAAGCTAGACAGAGTGTATATTATAATAGTTACATTACTAACAAAATGCTCAAAGCCGAATACGATAAACAGCGCATTGGTAAAAAACAGGATTAATGCGCTTAGCGTTACCGCAAAGAGTATTCTAAAAGAATCTTGTGCACTAGTATATCGAACAATTCCAGCAAATGTTTTGATGTTAAAAAAAACAATGGTATTTATCACTACCACCAAAACAATTGATTTATATAAGGCCAGAATATTTAAGTCGGCTAAAATAAAATTGTGCTTCAATATTTTTGCTAACATCATAGCTACCACTGACAGACAAAGGTCAATGGTAAAAATTATCCATCTGGGTACAATTTCAATTTTGGAGAACATATATCTAGTATAATTTAACCATATGCAAAGTTAGCAAAAACTACACCAATTATCGTTACCCACTTATTGGTATTTTTCTCGTACACATTAAGTTCTTTATCTTCCCAACTACTCTTTCAAGATCCTGTCGTTCCAAATTTGAACCCGAAGGGATACATAACCCATTTTTGAATAGTTCTTCAGAGATTCCATTACCATAATATGGACTGTTTTCAAATACTGGCTGTAAATGCATAGGTTTCCAAAGAGGTCTTGACTCAATATTATCTTTTTCTAAATCCAGTCTGATGTCTTCACGGGTTATACCATCTGTAAGCTTAGGATCTATCAATATAGTACTTAGCCACCGATTAGATCTGTACCCTTCTGGCTCTTCCAAGAAAGTAATACCATCGATACTGGAAAGTTCATTTTTATAAAATTCAAAATTTGCTCTTCTGTTATCAATGTGATCATCTAAAACCTCCATTTGCCCACGCCCTATCGCTGCGCACACATTACTCATGCGATAATTGTAACCAATTTCACTGTGCTGATAATGAGGTGCAGCATCACGGGCTTGCGTAGCTAAAAACCTTGATTTTTTTATAAAATCCTCGTTGTCTGAAATTAATGCGCCACCGCCCGAAGTGGTAATGATCTTGTTTCCGTTAAATGAAAGGATGCCCAGCGTGCCGAAGCTTCCGGCTGATTTTCCATTGATGGACGAGCCCAAGGCTTCTGCAGCGTCTTCTACAACTGGGATATCATATTCTTTTGCGATAGCTAAGATCTCGTCCATTTTCGCGGGCATACCGTACAAGTGGACTGGGATAATCGCTTTTGGTTTTTTACCTTTTGCAAGCCGATCCTTAATCGCTTTTAAAAGAAATACAGGACACATGTTCCAGGTATCAGTCTCACTATCAATAAAGACCGGAACTGCACCAAGATATGCGATAGGGTTTGCACTGGCAGAAAACGTCATTGACTGACAGATGACTTCATCTCCTGCCTGTACTCCCAGCATGATCAAAGCCAGGTGAATTGCTGCAGTACCAGAACTTAGGGCTGCAGCATGCTTAACATCCGTATATGCTGAAAGATCTTTCTCGAATCCATCTACGTGGGGACCGAGTGGAGCAATCCAATTGGTTTCAAAAGCTTCATTTACATACTTTTGTTCATTACCGCCCATATGGGGAGAAGATAACCAGATTTTTGAGTTCATTTTAATATGTCCTTTTTATTATATTTAATAATTCTTCCAGGGTTTCCAACTACCACAGCGTAGTCAGGAACATCGCGGATAACTACCGATCCCGCACCTATCGTCACCCATCTACCAATTTTTATGCCTTGAATTACATTTGTACCGATTCCGATATGAGTTCCTTCCCCTACCTCGACACTACCAGCTAAAGCAGCATTAGGCGAAACATGTACATAATCTCCTAAAATGCAGTCATGATCTATCGAACAATTCGTATTCAAAATGACGTGTTTACCAATATATGAGTCAACGTTAACAACAGCGCCCGCCATCACAACTGTTCCTTCACCAATGGTAACATAGGAAGATATTGTGGATCTTGGATGCACTGCAGTTGTAAAAATCATTACGTCATGATTTTCTTCGGCTATTCTCTTTCTTATAAAATTATTGCCTATTCCGATGATAAAAAGTGCCGGTGAGGGCCATTGGCCTTCTTCGGGTTGATTTTCGACAAAAAATTCGAGCATTTGTTTAATATGCGCATCCCTGTCGAATACACCTCCTATCAAACGCTTTTGTACATTCAAAATATCGGCGATTACTTTAGAATGCCCGCGAGCACCGATGAGATATACGTTAAGCGCCTTGTCTGCCATTAACTGTTCCTGTAAACTTTGTCATAGTTACTTGTCCATCTTGACTAATCCCCTCACTTTTAAATACTTTATGTAAGGTCATCAATACAATTTTCAGGTCCAAAGCTAATGATAGATGGTCTACATACCAAATATCGCACTCAAATTTCTTTTCCCAGCTGATTGCATTTCTTCCATTTACCTGTGCCCAACCAGTGATACCTGGCCTGACTTCATGCCTTCTTGCCTGTTCGGTGGAATATAGCGGAATATACTCAACAAGGAGAGGTCTGGGACCTATAAGACTCATATCTCCTTTGATAACATTGATTAACTGAGGAATTTCGTCGAGAGAAGTTTTACGTACAAAAGCCCCAACAGATGTCAACCTCCGTGCGTCAGGTAACAATTCACCATCAGCCCCCCTTTTATCATTCATAGTTTTGAACTTGATGATTTTAAATAATTTTCCGTGCTTACCAGGTCTGACTTGAAAGAAAAATGGTTTTCCGTTATTTGCAATGGTTAGGAAAATCATAACTATGGCAAAAACTGGCAAAGCAATCAAAAATGCCGCAATGCCTACGACCAAATCCATGAAACGTTTTAATGCCTTTCTATACAACTCCATTATTTTTTAGATGTTTTTTATATTCTTCCAAAATTAGCTGCCAAACCCTTTCTTGATCATACCTCTTTACAATCATTTCCCTGGCTATTGAAGCCATTTTGGGATATAAAGTTTTATCTAGATATAGTGTTTCCATTGCGGATAATAAAGCATCTCTATCTTTTACAGGTATAATCAATCCATTTTCGCCGTTCACAATTATTTCATTACATCCATTAATATTAGTAACAATACAAGGAAGATCGAAACAGCCGGCCTGCATTGGAACATTAGGGAATCCCTCACGATAGGATGGAAAAACTAGGGCTTTGCTCAATGACAAATATGGTTTGACATCTGTTTGGTAACCTACTGCAATGATGGCAGGATTTTCTTCAATTTCTCTCAAACACCCACTAGACAGCGGATCAAGTTTTTCTTCTTGTGGACCTACCAGTAATAATTTGACATTTTGATCTTTTTTATTCAAAACAGAAAATGCTGACACTAATTCTTCAATCCCTTTATGCTTTACCAGCCTTCCAATAAAAACGAATATAAAATCCTCTTCTTTTATTCGATATTGTGCCTTGATTGCATTGGCATGCTCATCAATCTGCGGTGCTCGTTTGAATTCTTCGGTATTTATCCCATTACTACTGCCGTTCCCTATAACTTTCAATTTTTCCGGTTTCGAAAAACCTGATGCTATTATAAAATCTTTTAAGTTTCCGGAATTGGGATAGACAAAAGTTGCGCAGGCATAAGTGATTTTTTCAACAGCTTCGAGTAATTTTCTTTTAGGGCCCGTTGCTTCCATCAAAGGCAACCCAGCGACAGTATGAAGCCTAATAGGTACCCCGGCCATCTTAGCCGCAACCATTCCTAACAATCCCGCTTTAGGCGTATGGGTGTGAACAATAGAGGGTTTTATTCTTCTGAAAACATCAATCAGCTGATATAATGCTCTCAGATCGGCAAGAGGGGTGATTCTTCTTGTCATATTAACAGGTATAAAGTCCGCATGTTCCTTCTTCGACAGTATGTCGCTATCTTTAAAATCTGAAGACACCATACTTACCTCAAATCCTTTATTACCCATAAATGCCATTTGACCGGAAATCAATTTCTCTAGGGAAATGGGAACGGTAGTAATTCTAATCAATTTAGGTTTAAACATAGTGGTATTACGTATATATTTTAACAGCACTTAATTTTCCTCTTTTTGATTTATCAAATTTTTCTATTCTTTGATACTCAAATGTAAAATTCATCTCCAGTAATGAATTAAGCTTTTCTTCAAATAGTTCGAAATTATCAATACTCAATTCTATAACCGAAATATATTCGATCTTCGCCTTATTACTTCGCTGTGTCAAAATCAATTGAGATTCCATAATAGTAGATGGAAGATATTTCAAAATCAGTGAGAAGCGGCCAAATGCCTTTCCTTGCGGAGTGATAAATATTTCTTCTTGTCTACCTTGGATTTCTTTTACCTTGATTACATCCCTATCACTTGATATAATCGTAGCATAGTCACCGATATCATAACGTATAAGGGGCGTATAGGAGCTACTAAAACTTGTAACAATTAATCTTCCACTCTCATTTAGCTTAACAGTTTCGTGATTTTCATCAACGCACTCAAAAAATCCGATTATATTTGAGTTTAAATAATGTCCCTCTTTTGTTGAGAACATATAAACAGATCCTTCCGAAGACCCATAAAAATCGAAAACTTTAGTATCAAAAAACTCTTCAATTTCTTGCCGATGGTTATCCAAAAGTTTTTCCGCAGTTGTTAGTACGTGTTTTACATACGGTAGTGATAATTTATTTGCCTTCAAAAACCGCACTAACGAAACAATTGTCGAAGGATATCCCTCTAATATTTCAATTTTATAATGACTTAAAGCTTTATGATATTCACAGATTTTGGCATCTGATAAATGATAGATGGAAAAGAGCATATGACCGTTGATAAAATCGCGCCTGAAAACTTTTCCCGTCCTAGCCAAATCTGCTCCTGGAAATCGAGCTAAAGGCCTTGAATAGTCTATGCCTTCGATTTTCAGTGACGTAAGAAACATCTCAAACCGTGTCCTTAATTCAGAGTTTTTTATAGCTCCATAAAGAGGGGTTCCTGTTGACCCACTGGTTTTAAAGCTATAAGAATTATATTTATTCGCTTCTACAGAAATGAAATCTCCATTATGTTCCTTCAAAGTCGATTTTTTTAGAATTGGGATTCTTTCAAGATCCTTAACAGTTTTTAGAGGTATATAAAGATCCTTATTTTTTCGGTAATATGGAACATTTGCTGTTGCATAACTTATCAAACGGTTTATTCTCTCTACTACTAAATCGTCATTAAACTTACTAACATCAAGCTCCTGAATAATTTTCTTTAGCGGGTTGAATATAGGAATGGCGCCATATTTTTGATAGTACTTGTATGTATTTATTAATGTTAAAACTAAATTTTGGAGTCCCAAAGGTAATTTTGTATATATTTTCTTCATAATCTTTTGAAGTGCTTACGACAAGTAAAAATCCAATCCCTCAATTATAATCCAAAAAAGGTTACCATACCAAATTGTTGGACTGAGTATCAAGAAAGGCAACATGAAATTTATGAAGGCAATATTAAAAGAAAATACTGGTAAGGCCCAAAGGATTAATTTTCTAATATCTTCCCCCTTATAAACCGCGTAACATCTTCCTAAAAGCAATATCATAAACAAATGACCAATATTAAGGAACCTCCCTCCCGAAGGAATTGAACTTGCTATAAAGGCAACTGAATAAAAAAATAAAACGAAAGCAAATAATCTTGAGAATTCTATCTTGTCCTTCTTTGCCCGATTCAACAATTTCCTTAAGAATAAAATTACCACAAACACATATATTTTAATCCCATATCCAAAATATTTTTGAATACCTAAGAAAAGTGACGATTCACCTCTATTCTCAACAAGATTCGCAACTTCAGAACTATTGATATAGTTCATTCTCGCACCCACAGCACCAGACAGAACATCTGCCTGACTTAAAAAGCTCAAGTTTATAGAATTGGCTCCTAAAATCCAGGAGGCAATAAAGGCCAAAATGAATGCATAGAATAAAATGGACTTTACCTCATCTTTAGTGTATAGCAAACGTTCTACAAGTTTGTAGAAAAGGATAACTGGTATCATTAATATGATACCGTAGTGAAACAATGGTGTGATTAAAATTCCGAATACCCAAATTGTCTTTCTCTTAATAATAAATTGGTAAGTCGAATAAAACAACACTAAGGCACCAGTGTTAAACCTAAACCCATTGATACTCGCGAGCGATATATATGTAAAGAATACTAAAGCTAATGCTAATGTATATTTATCCCATTTGTTCCCTCGTTCGCGAACAAATATCAGCAAGGATAAATAACTAAATATACCATATACCAAGCCTGCACAAGCATATACCACCTTGGGATTACTTGAAAACAACGATACAAAATAGAACAGCAATAATCGGTACATATCTCGCAATTCACCATTTCGATAAAGTTGGACAATGGTATTGTAATTAAGTGTATTGTCAAATCTTTGAAAAGCCTCAGCATACCTGTAGGAATCGGCAGATGGATCTGAAAATGAAATAGCGTATCCAAATAACATAGCAAATGCGACATAAACAAATGCGCTAGATTTAGATCGGATATTACATAAGGAAGCGAAAAAACCTGCTACTGGCAAAGCAAACAATAAGGGAAAACCGAACCCCCCAATTCTCTTAAGCATATTCTAGTTAGTTATATTACAGTTTGACATACAAATAGCTGTTATTCATTTAGATAATAGGTTTATTTTCAAAAAGTTCATTGTCCACTGAATAATTTATCAAATAGTTTACCTTGATGTTGCCTATCAAATTCTGGAAAGGACTTATCTTGCAGACTTTCAGCTAATAATCCCGATTTGTGGCTGTCGATAATTTGTTCAAAAACTTCTACAGAGTCTCCCAAATTAAATTCTGAAGTATCAAAATTCCATCCTAGTTTATTTTCTGAAATAATCCTTGACGGCTCTGAAAGACCCGGCGCAAAATTCAATATAGGTCTTCTGGCTCCTAGATATTCAAAGAACTTGATAGGCACACCAGTATAATGAGTAGATTTATTCCCTACGATTAACCATAACAGATCCGCATCAACTAATTGTCTAAGTACCTCGGCACGAGGAATATTGCCTATAAAACTAATCGAACGATAAGAATGAAAGGACTTCACCTCCTCCTTTAACGCACTTTCAAAGTTGCCGGCTATGCGAATTTCCAGTTCGTCTGGAGTTATTCTTCCACTTTCGATTAAGCTGTCCAATATTCTAAGTAATGGTAAAGGGGATCTAACTCCTTGATAAAAACTTCCAGCGTAAAATATGGTCAGCTTTCTATTTGCTGTTTTACCTATATCTAAATTCTGGAAATCGGATAAATCAAATCCATTGTAGATTACGCTAAATTTATTGTTAAAACTCTGATAATATTTTTCATATATCTCTTTCATGGAATGAGATATAAAACAAACTTTATCTGACCTTTCTATAACTAAACGCTCCAACCTTCTGTCTATTAATTGTTTTAAATTTCTAGCAAGAGTAGTTCTCTCAATTGAATGAAAATCTCTCATTTCAGTTATCCATAAAACATCATTGTTTCGATTTTTAACGAATAAACCTGATAAATGATTGGAAAAAGCGGGAGAAGTTGTAAATAGTACATCTGTTTTATAAATCAGATCCGCGTGATTGTTTAAGTATCTGCGAACTTTTGGATACCAAAATATAGCTTTATCTGGCACAACCATAGAAGACAGAAGATTAAATAAGGATGACTTTAACCTACTTTTAAAGTTCCTTTTACTACTCATTTTGCTTTCTCTCAGTTTCGATGCACCACTGCCTATCAAGCTATTTACTTTTATTAATTTAACACTTGGAAGTTCAGGATCAAACCCTTCGTTATAACCCAAAGAACTATCAGCATTGCCACATGTTATGACTGTGACCTCAAACTCTTCTTTGTTCAGATATTTTGCGACTGCATATGGCCGTTGTGCCGCTGGTGCATTTGACGGTGGATAACTGTAGGAAATAATAAGTACTTTTTTCTTCATGTGGTTTAACATATCATCCTTACACTATGCAAAATAAGCTACAATTCTATCTACTATATGTTCAGCTGCAAATCCATCACCATAAAGATTAAAGTCCCAGGCTTCAATTGGTTTTTCAATAGAATCTTGCATTGATGATAAATCTTCGAATAATAAAGAATTTCCTCCCAAGGTCACAGTTTCGATCCACTCTGTTTCCGTTCGTATAGTAACGCATTTTTTGTTCAACCAATACGCTTCCTTTTGCATTCCACCACTATCAGTTATAAGACCCTCTGAAAAAGACAAGTACGTTAAATTATCGAAATATGATTGAGGATCAATAAATGAAATATTATTATATGATTCTTGTTTTAACTCAAACTTTTTCATGAGATTTTTGGTTCTAGGATGTAGTGCCATTATAACTTTAAACCTTAAAAGATTAAGTTCTTCTAAAATATACTTTAGACGACTGGTATCATCTGTGTTATAGGGCCTGTGAAGAGTAACATAATAGTAAGGATCATCACACGGTGAACTTCTTATAAGTCCTTTCTCTTTTACTTGCTTTACCAAGTCTTTCATTATATCTCCAATTACATAAACACCTTTTGTTATTCCTTCGTTAGAAAGATTAGCCTCCGCAGCTTCGGAGGGAATAAAAAGCATATCTGATACATGGTCTGTAAGAATCCTGTTCACCTCTTCTGGCATTTTTTTATTAAAACTTCTCAATCCAGCCTCAATATGAAACAACGGAACATGAAGTTTTGAAGCGACTAATGCTCCAGCCAACGTAGAATTTGTATCACCATATACTACAATCCCATCGGGCTTCTGTGATAAAACTATCTGCTCTATCTCTATCATCATTGAAGCTGTTTGCGCTCCATGATTGCCACTCCCTGTATTTAATATAAAATCAGGTTTTTTCATTCCTAATTGCTTAAAAAAAATCTCGCTCATATTAGCATCATAGTGTTGTCCTGTGTGAATGGTTTGTAATTCTAATTTTCCTTCACAGGCTTTCTCAAAGGGAAAATGCTTTATGAATTGTGGTCGGGCTCCGATAATAGTTAAGATTTTCATCTGTAATCCAAAATTATACTTGTAAAACTTTTAAATAGGTGTTAGTTAATGTACGTGCAACCGACTCTTCTGAGAATCGATTATAACAATCATCTCTTATATGCACTTTATTATATTGATTTTTATTCTCACATAACGTTAATAATCCATCAACTAACGCGTCATGGTCATGATTATCTACCAAAATACCATTAGAATCATTTATTATATCCTGTGGTCCTCCCGATTTAGTGCTTAATACTGGTAATCCTGAAGCCAATGCTTCAATCAATACAACTCCAAATGTCTCAAAATTGCTGTTGAGAACAAAAAAATCAGAACTTAACATATGATCTTGAACTTGAGATCTAGTTAAGTTCCCTAGAAAAAACACCTTTTCTTCTATACCTAGATTCCTGGCATACTCTATCAACTCTGCCTTCAAAGGCCCATCTCCTCCAATATTAAGTATGCAATTAGGAACCTGATTTAATAACGATGCAAACGCGGTTAATAAAGACCTCTGTCCCTTTACAGGAGTCAAAAATCCTATATTTAAAAAGGTAAGATCGCTTGATTCCTTAGATTTTATTGGCTTTAAAAAAAAACGTTTATCGACTATATTTGGGATAGTAACCCACTCTCCATGCTTTGGATATTGCTTCCATAGAGCATTTGAAAAAAAATTACTTACCGATATTTTAAGTAAAACCTTTTGCAAAACTGAATTCACCAAATTCTTTTGCCAACCTCTATTAAACCGACCTCGTACAAATCCACTATTGTGCTCTGTTAAAATAGTTTTTATTTTGAGTTTGTGTGTTACCGCAGCATAGCCGCCAAAGAAGACTGAATGAGCATGAATAATGTCTGGAACACCATGTTCCTCGATATATAAATCAATGATTCTGTGGAATGCGCGTTTAGATAAAAATGCATTACCGTAAGGTATTCTAGGTAACCATGAACGAATTTCCTGAATATAGGTAGGTATATCATTATGAACAGTCTTTGATACTAAACCGTTATTGAATAAGGGTTTACCTATATCTTTCAAGGGCTGTTGATTCACTGCCACAACACCAACTTTTAGTTCCATAGATTTTAATGCAGAAGCTTGCTCTTGAAAGAATGTTCCTATTAAAGGCCTAGTTTCCATGGGGTACCATGATGGAAGTAATAGTATATGCATCATTTTATAAAAATCTTTAACTGAGTAATCACAAATAATTAGGCCTGATTGAACCTGAGTTCTTCAATTTTAAATAAATCATATCTTCAGATTTGAGCCTCAAATATTCTTCTTCGTCGCGATAACCAATTACCTTAGCAGGATTCCCTGCCACGATGGCGAATTTTGGAACGGACTTTGTTACAACACTCCCCGCTCCTACAACTGCGCCCTCTTCAATAACGACACCCGGAACTATTATTACCCCGCCACCTATCCAAACGTTTTCCTTAACCATAACTTGTCGTTTATCATAGTGTTCGTCATACGGAATCGAGGCTGCCTGCTTAAATCTATGATTAGCGGAATACAATCGCAAATCAGGCCCTATTATAGTTCCTCTTTCTATACCCACGCCACCTAACGCCTGAATAAAAGCATTTGGCCCTATATACACATGATCACCAATAACGAGTTTGCTCGGAAAGGATACCTTTATATCCTTCCATATTTTGACCCCGACACCTATGCTTCCGAACTTACTAGTGATCCTCTTAAGAATGAGCTTATTTCTATAGTTTAAAATGATTTTATATATTGATTTCATTGAATATGTTCTAACCTAATAATTATTTATTTCTCTTTAATAATCCATAACCATACTTAAGTAGCGGACGATTACACATAACGAAAATAACTATTGAAAATAGCGTAAAAATGATGTTTATATAAACATTGCTGAATGAGGTCACCGCTACACATATGATACCCCAAAAGGTTAAAAGGGTTAAAAGGATTTTGTCGATATATACCGGAGAAAAAGCATTAGTTTCATGTTTCCTTACCAAAAATACTATAAAAAAACTTACAAAAGTGCCTAAAGCTGGAGCATATAATCCTATGTGTTTTATGAACAGTAGACTGATTAAAATATTTACCACACCTCCAATTATTGTGGTAGTAAATATACCTTTTGTTTTCTTAGCGCGCTGGTATGCAACGCCAATGTACGCTGAGAAAGAAGAGTAAGCTACACCTAAAAATAGAAAAGGAATATAGCGCCAGGAATCATAAAATTTAGGGTCTAGAAAGTATTTGACCAAATATTGTGATATGCAAATCAATATTGCAACGAAAGTTAACTCGAAAGCAATGAACTTATGAAAAGTCCGGGCAAAGAAACTATTTTTAGTTGAATAGTCCGTTTCCTTACTAGTAATACCTTCGTCTTGCCATGCCATTAAAAAAACCGAGTTCACTAGTGCAATTATGGCGGGGAATCTACTTGAAACGCCATAAATACCGTTAGCTTCCGCATGTAATACATAGAGTATTATGTATTTATCAGCCGCGTTTATAAGCCACCAACTTATAGTATTAGGTATCAGGGGCCAAGAATACTTTAACATTGCTTTGATATGGATTAAGCGAAGATTTTTGAATTCAAAAAAACGGAAAACTTTTGTTGAAATGATAAGAAAGCATATAACTATCGAATTTGATAAGACCATTGCCAACAGAAGACTTTCCAACTTCAATTTAAACAGAATTAGAAAGCATACATTAAAAAGCAACACGAAAGCAGCGCTAATAATCCCTGCTATTGAATAAAGTTTCTTCTTACCTAAACCTCTCGCCGCTTGCTGAAAAAAGGGTAAAAAACTAGAAACAAAAAGTATAACTGGAAAATAAATAGTTAATTTAAAATCAATAAACCGAGATAAAATTACATAAAAGGCACAATAAACTACGGCACTTATAAATATCACAGTGAATCCGTTTGTAATCGCAACAGACTTTGCCTTTTCGTCGTCGCCAGAATCTAACAGCCAACGGTATGAGGCTTCAGAAAATTGCATCGTGACAAAGGGGACCAATAAACTTATGGTAGTTAGAATTATATCATAAATTCCAAAATCACCAGTTGTCAAGTAATAAGAAAATAAAGGCAACAAGAGAAAGGTCAGAATTTTAGAACCAAAATTACCTATTGCGTATACAAACGTGTTTTTCAAAAGAGCATTTCCTTGACTCATAAGATATTAAATAAGATTAGTTCGATACAGCTAGTATTCTTTTTATTACAACTTCATTTTTGATTCTCAGATTCCCTTTAACTTCTTTGCTTAACTTAAAATCGGAACTATTTTCAGAGAAGTCTCGTAAAAATAAACTGAATCCGTCGATTTCTTTTATATCAATCACGCCCTTGTCAAGTCCAGCCAAATGAAACACATCCCGGACTTTTGGTTGATAAGCTATCCCCAAAACAGGTACGCCAGCGTCCAATGCAAGTATTCCAGCATGCAAACGCGTTACAATACAGAATTTTACACCGCGAAGCATATTCACGATACCTTGACTACTTGTTATTTCATCTTTGTATACTAAGCGAGACTTATCTATACCCATAGCTAACAATTTATTGATAATGTTAAGAGCTCCTAATCTATCAGTTGGATAGTTACTATCGAAAAATAAAAGTTTGTTGTAGGCGTTATTATTAAGAAGCTCATAATACAAACCTTCTGCTATAATATTTATAAAATTTTCAAACTTGGCCTCGTCGGAATATGGCCATTGTGGACTGAATATTGGAGCTATGTTTACCGCAATCATATTTTCATTCTTATCTCCATTTTCCTCAACTTCCGTTGGGTAGGAAAATGCGAAATCGGGGTGAAGGTTACAGTCAATTCCATAACCTTTTTTCACCAAATCATAAGTTTTCTTATCTCTCACATAATTCAATGAGGAGGACTTTAATAGCCTTTTTATTATCAAACTCCCAAATAACGTTTTGATTGGGAAAGCTCCAACACCCGCGATTACATATGGACACTTAAATCTTCGTGTGATTACATACGGCATAATTAGCCAAGATGGAAATAAATCCATTAGCAAGTTTCCCCCACCAATAATTAGTAAATCGGCATTCGTATCAAATTTAGGTTTATAATTGTAATAAAATTTAACCGAACTTATAGCATGAATCAAACTCCTAGGAATAAATTTTCCTAATTTATTTTTTACTCCAACGGATAGCTTTTTGCCGGGTGCATACTGCAAATTTTCTTGAAATGGCACAACATTCACTGAAGGCGACCATGGAAAAAATTTCAATTCTTCCTGAATAGCTTCGGAGTCGAAGCAAATTACCTCAACAACGATTTTATTTGCTGAATTTCTGAATAACAAATCAATAATGGAGATAAGTATTGCCTTATCTCCTACACTTTGTTTATTATAGCTTCCAAAAATTACTATTTTTTTGAGTTTTTCTATATTCATTTTATGAGGAATAGATCCGTTCAATGATATCCACCACTTTGAGACCCTCAAGCGCATTTGTGGTTATACTTCCTTCGTTATTTATTACATCAGAAATATTCTCATATATATAATGATGATTTGCAGCAGAGCCCTTATACGGACCATAATCATTTGGAGGATTACTTGGAGGAAGCTCTGGCATGATATAATTTTTAATGTGACAATATTCAACCTCATTCATATATTGACCGCCAACCTTTACAGATCCGTGTTCTGCTATAATCGTGATGGAACTTTCTAAATTTTTATCCCACACGGCTGTAGAATAGCTTAAACTACCCATGCCACCATCTACAAAATCAAAACTTATGAAACCGGAATCCTCAAATTCAGTGCTTTTTTCATGAATAAAATCATTAAATCTGGCTTTTACATTTTTTATATCCCCAAAATACCAATACATCAAATCGATAAAGTGAGAAAACTGAGTAAATAGAGTGCCACCGTCTAATTCTTTTGTTCCATGCCAGGAAGTAGGCTTTCCCGTTTTTTGATCAGGCTTATAGTATCTATCGTCTCTATTCCAATAACAATTGGTTTGTACCATAAAAATTTTACCCAAAACTCCTTCATCAAGAATAGTCTTTAACCAAACAGACGGTGGAGAATATCTATTTTGCATAACACAAAACACCTGTTTGTGCTTTTGAAGAGCCTTAAAAATAATACGTTCACATCCTGCTTTGGTAAGGGCCATTGGTTTTTCAACAACAACGTGGCAACTTTTTTCTAAAACAGCTAGGGCATGTTCTTCATGAAATCCGTTTGGAGACGCAATAGCGACGGCATCAATTGCAATATCTGCAGATAGAAGCTCATCAATTGATGAGAAGAATTTGGCAGAGGAATGAGCATCTATACCTAATGTTTCTTTTGATTTAACATCACACAAAGCGACAAGTTCGAAATGCTCATTACCCTGAATCATACTGGCGTGTCTTTTGCCTATATGTCCACATCCTATAACGGCGAATCTTATTTTTCTATTTATTGCCATTTTATTTTATTCTGGTTACTGTATTATTTTCCAATTTATACTCCTGATTACTTTCCTCACAAATCGCCAAACCTTCTGAGTTAAAATTTAAACGATGTCCATATTCACTTACCCATCCCAATTGCTTTGCAGGGTTGCCAACAACAAGGGCATACGCAGGGACGGTTTTAGTAACTACAGCACCTGCACCAATAAATGCAAATTCTCCTATATCATGACCACAAACAATGGTTGCGTTTGCTCCAATGGATGCCCCACGTCCAACATGTGTTTTTGAATATTGTCCTCGACGATTAATTGCACTGCGGGGATTAACTACGTTAGTAAAGACCATTGACGGCCCCAAAAAAACGTCATCATCACACGTAACTCCCTCATAAATAGATACATTATTTTGTATTTTGACGTTTTTACCTAAAATGACGCCTGGAGAAATAACCACATTTTGACCGATGTTACATTTATCTCCTATCGTACAATTTGACATAATGTGAGAAAAATGCCAAATTTTAACAAGCTCTCCAATTGAAGCTCCTTCATCTACTATGGCTGTGGCATGAACGAAATAATTGCTCTCCATTATTATCTAAAAAAAGTGAGGATATTCTCTATAATTAATTCCTGAACGTCATCTTGCATTTCTGTGTGAATGGGAAATGAAATGACGTCATTACACAACTGTTCAGATATAGGAAAATCTCCTTTTTTATATCCATAAATAGAATAAGCTTCTTGCAAATGAACAGGCACAGGATAGTAAATCATTGTCGGTATTCCTCTCTCTTCCAGATAATACTTGAGTTCGTCTCTTTTACCGTTACTTACTCTGCATGTATATTGATTGAAAACGTGCGTTGAATAAGTTGCACGCACAGGAATAGATAATCCATCTATATTACCTAGTGCAGCATCATATTTTTTTGCCACTTTCTGCCTGGCAAAACTATAATCATTTAAGTATTTGATTTTAACATTTAGGATCGCGGCCTGAATTGTGTCCAAACGCGAATTAACCCCAATAGTTTCATGGTAATACTTTTTCCTTTGACCATGATTAGCAATAATATGCACTTTTTCACCCAACCCTTCATTTTGAGTCAAAAGAGCACCCCCGTCTCCAAAGCAACCTAAATTTTTAGACGGAAAGAAAGATGTAGTTCCTATATCACCTATTGTGCCGGCAAATGATTTTGTTCCATCTGCATATATATATTCCGCCCCCATTGCTTGCGCCGTATCTTCGATAACTGCAATATTGTGCTTCTTAGC
Organism: Pedobacter frigoris; assembly: GCF_032678645.1. Taxonomy (GTDB): domain Bacteria; phylum Bacteroidota; class Bacteroidia; order Sphingobacteriales; family Sphingobacteriaceae; genus Pedobacter; species Pedobacter frigoris_A. The sequence goes on along the minus strand of NZ_JAVTSP010000002.1, from coordinate 528,340 downwards.
TATAGATAGAATTGGTACCATATTGGAACATTGTCCAAAAAGGTGAACAGGAATAATTCCAACGGTTTTCTCTGAAATTAAAGCATCAAGTTGTGTATAATCCAGTTCAAATGTATCTTTTCTCACGTCGATAAATCTCGGGACGAGCCCAAGAAGTGCTATAACTTCGACAGTTGCAATATATGTAAATGCGGGAACGATGACTTCATCCCCAGGCTTAAAGTCAAGAGCCATCATAGCAATTTGTAATGCGTCAGTTCCATTTGCGCAAGTAACTGCTCTCTTAACTTTATTAAAATCTTTCAAACTCTGAATAAACTGCTTTACCTCAGGGCCATTGATGTAGGCGGTAGCTTCTACGGCTTCAATTAATGCTTTATCAATTTCAGGTTTTATCTTTAAATATTGATTTTTTAAATCAACCATTTGTATGGTTTGAGCTGCTTTCATCTTAACTGTTATTCTTATACCAATTCAAAGAAATATCCAAGCCTTCTAATACAGAAAATCCCGGATCATAGCCTACTAAATTTTTTGCTTTCTGAATAGATGCCAAGCTATGCTTCACATCTCCTCTTCTTTCCTCACGATAAGCTGGTTTTATCTCAAGTCCTGTTCTTTCAGCAATTCTATCCCACAATTCATTTAATGTCGTACGCTGTCCAAAAGCAATATTAATCACCTCATTGCTGTTTAGGCCGCTGGTTAACAAAGCTTTTATATTTGCCTGAACTGCATTCTCTACAAAAGTAAAATCCCTGCTTGTCTCCCCATCACCATTTATAAATGGGGCTTCACCTTTCAGTGCTGATTCTATAAAGAGAGGGATTACTGCAGCATAAGGGCCTTTAGGATTCTGACGAGGTCCAAAAACATTAAAATAGCGTAAACCTATTGTATGGAATCCGTAAGTTCTTGAAAAAACGGAAGCGTAAAGCTCGTTTACATATTTAGTCACTGCATAGGGAGATAGAGGATTGCCAATATTTTCTTCCTCCTTAGGCAAAGCGGGATGGTCACCATATGTACTCGAGCTTGCTGCATAAACAAACCCATTGACGCCCTCATCCCTTGCTGCAACTAATATATTCAAGAAACCTGAAATATTTACCTCATTAGAAGTGATTGGATCATTAATTGACCTGGGAACCGAACCAAGCGCTGCCTGATGAGAAACATAATCTATTCCAGCAACTGCCAGTCTGCAGTCTTCAAGACTCCTTATATCACCCTCGACTATTTCAAAAGCTGCATTATCCCTAAACTGCGCTATATTTTCATGTGAACCTGTGGAAAAATTATCTAATATCCTGACTTTCCCGGCACCATGTTTTAAAAGGTATTCCACCAGATTAGAGCCTATAAATCCGGCTCCTCCTGTGATTAAAAAAGATTTACCTGTCAAATCTTCTCGATGGTGTTTAGTTTCGTACATTTTTTTACAATCTTGAATCTACTATGTCTTTATCTAAAAATGCTTTTACATCGTAAATCACACAATTATTACATTTCAATTTAGAAATATCCAGTCGCTTAAACTCATTATGGCTGACAGCCAATATGATCGCGTCATATGTCTGTCTATTAATCACCTCAATTTCGTTGGTAGTCTCCAAACCATATTCATGCATAACTTCATTTGGTTTTGCCCATGGATCAAATACCGTAATATTAGTATTGTATGTCTTTAACTCACTAATAATATCAATAACTTTAGTATTGCGAACATCGGGACAGTTTTCCTTAAAGGTAAAGCCTAAAACTAAAACGTTGGCATTTTTGATTTGAATATCTTTCCTAATCATCAATTTTATGACTTCTTGTGCAACATAAGCACCCATGTCATCATTCAATCGCCGACCTGCCAAAATTATTTCTGGATGATAACCTAGTTCCTGAGCTTTTTGAGCAAGGTAATAAGGATCTACACCAATGCAGTGCCCCCCTACTAAACCTGGCTTAAAGTTCAGGAAGTTCCATTTCGTACCCGCAGCTTCTAATACCTCATGAGTATCAATACCCATTCTATTGAATATTTTACTTAATTCGTTAACAAAAGCGATATTGATGTCACGCTGTGAATTTTCAATCACTTTAGCAGCTTCAGCGACCTTGATGCTACTTGCCTTGTGCGTGCCTGCAGTGATAACCGATTTATATAACTGATCTACGTACTCTGCAATTTCGGGAGTTGAGCCGGAGGTTACCTTCAAAATCTTTGTAACTGTATGTTCTTTATCTCCCGGATTGATTCTCTCAGGAGAATATCCAGCATAAAAGTCAACATTATATTTTAATCCACTAATCTTTTCTAATACCGGAATACATTCATCTTCTGTTACTCCAGGATATACGGTAGACTCGTAAACAACTACATCACCTTTTTTCAAAACCTTCCCAACGGTTTCACTTGCTTTGTAAAGAGGTGTTAAATCCGGGCGATTATTTTTATCTGTTGGAGTTGGAACAGTAACAACAAAAACATTACAGCTTTTCATTTCTTCCAATTGGTTAGTACAGAACAATCCTACTATGGTTGGAGATGAAACCGTAACCTCGATCAATTGATTATTATCTAGTTCCAACGTACGATCAAATCCGCTTCTTAGCTCGTCTATACGAGTCTGATGAATATCGAATCCAATTACGGGATATTTCCTGGCAAAGGCTGCCGCCAAAGGTAACCCGACATACCCTAAGCCAATCACTGCAATTTTTGCATCGGTAATATTTATTTGCATAATTATTTAAAACGTTTTAAAATATCTTTCATAATTGATTTGAAACTCTTATTACTTTTTTGATGATCATCAGAATAATACCCGTAACCATATCCGTAACCGTAACCATATCCGTAACCATATCCGTAACTACCTCCAAGCTTAATCCCGTTCAGAATCAAGTTTAGTCTAGGAAATTTTTTATTTTTATACAAAATATCTAAATGGTTCATTTGATCCTTAAATGTGACACCTTGCCTCACCATATATATTGTCGCATCAACCAAACGCGCTAAAATTTGTGCGTCTGTTACCAATCCAATTGGAGGGGTATCAATTAAAATTTCATCAAAATTATCTTTCAAATAAGCGATCAATTCATCCATCTCTTTATTGATAAGGAGCTCAGATGGATTTGGAGGTACAGGACCGGAATTTATTACAAATAAATTTTTATCTACACCCGAAGGTTGGATTATTGATTTCAAATCAGCCTTACCTATTAGATAATTACTTAAACCTATCTTATTTTCAAGCTCAAGATATTTACTAATCTTTGGTTTTCTTAAATCAAGTTCTAAAATAACTGTTCTACGACCACTTATTGCCAAAGCAGCACCAATATTTGTCGCGACGAAACTCTTGCCCTCTCCCGACATACTGGAGGTAAATAGTGTAACACAGCCACCCTCATTTTTTCGATTTCCATGAATATATTGCATATTAGTCCGGATTGCCCGAAACTGTTCAGCAATAGCCTTTCTGCTATTCGCTTTAACAACTATGGCTTCTGAACCTTCCTCGAAAACAATTTCGCCTAGAATAGGAACGCTAGTTATTTTTTGGATATCACTCGTACCAGTTACCTTATTGTTCAATAAATCTTTGGCATACACGTATCCAACAGGTAATATCAAACCCAAAAGAAAAGCGGCGAGATAAACTGTTTGTCTCTTGGGTTTTATAGGACTTTTAGTCTCAAACGCTTCATCAACAACTCTACTATCCGCGATTGCCGAGGCGAATGCTAAGGCTGTTTCCTCACGCTTTTGCAATAAATATAAGTACAAAGATTCTTTTATAGTTTGTTGTCGCTTAATACTTATAAACTGTCTTTCCTGGCCAGGAATCTCTCGAATTGACCCTTGATATTTTAAATTATTTAATTCTAAAGTTCTCTTCGTATTCAATAATGCTGCTTCAATATTTTTAATGGTGGATCTTATCGCTGCACGTGTGGTTTCAATTTGGGAATTTATTGGATCAAGTAATGGGTTGTTAGGCTGGGTAGTTGCAAGAGTCCGGTCTTTCAATAACTGCAACTCACTCAGTTGACCAATTTGACTGGTCAAAACCTGATCTGAAATACCCATCGTACTCGGAAGTTTTTCACCAGAAGCGTTTGAATTTACATATGTATGAATTCCTTTTAATATACTTAGCTGAAGATCAACTTCATTCAATTTACTATCGTTTTCCTTTACATTTGATAAATATAATGATGCCTCGCTACTAATATCAGTTAAGCTATTACTGCTCTTGAAACCTTCTACATCCTTCTCGATATCATTAAGTTCTCCCCCTATTAACACAACACGTTCATTGATAAACTTTAAAGTGCTCTGAGTTGTTTGGTTTTTGTCTGAAACCGAGGCTTCATTGTAAACTTGAACCAGCGTATTTAATATATCTTTACCCCTTTTTATAACTGTCGCCTGATATCCTAATGTTAAGACGCTTGCATTTTTTGCTTTCTGAATATTTAATTTTGACAGGCAATTATCCGTTACCATTCCTATGTCACTAATTCTTATCTCTAGTTTTATATTTTTAAACTTATTGAAAAATGGTGTTACCTCTATCTTGTAAGTTCCGAAAATATTTCTTTGAAAGCTATTCAATGGCCCTTCAACTCTTTTGTTCGAATTTAAATCTTCTAACATGTAATGCCTAGAGTCAGGGAAGGAAATCTGCAGCTCCCGCCCAAAGAATGAAGGATTTATACTTTCCGTGATGAAGTTGATCGGACGAGCGCCATATAAATCTATATCTAATACTCTTGCTTTTGTTTCATAGGTAACATCAAGATGTAACCGCTCAACTACTTTACGCATTAAGGTTTTAGACTGCAAAATCAAAATCTCATTTTCAAGATTTGTAGAGTTACTAAATGCATCAAGTTCCCCAAGAACGTCTCCGACTTGTCCCCCTTTTTTTTCGTCTTTAATTAATAGAGTTGTAGTAATTTGATAAACACGCTTCGTATACCTTAAATAGATATATGAACCAGCCATGAAGACTGCTATCGATAATGCAAATAGAGGCCAGTAATATAAATATCTATAAAATATTTCCTTAAAATCAGTGTCTTTTTGAAGATCGGAGTTAGTATCGAAAAATTCCGAATTTGGTGAGATATTTGTCATCAATTAAAAGCGGGTTATAATTAATACGGCAATGGAAATTAAAGATAAAGCAACACTTAGGTTTCTATAGTTAGTGTCTACACTAGCATATTTTGCATTGCTCGGCTGAACGTAAACAATATCATTACTTCTTAAATAATAGTAAGGGGATTCAAATAATGTACTATTATTAAGGTTGAACCGAACAAACTTCCTTTTTCCGTCTTCCTCTCTTATCAATAATACGTTTTTTCTCATTGCAGTTATATTCAAATCCCCAGCCATAGTTAATGCTTCTGTAAGCGATATTTGTTCTTGTTGTATCGGAAACACTCCTGGTCGAGCGACATCTCCTAACACAGAAACACGAGAATTTACTATCCGCAAACTAACTATGGGTTCTTTCAAATAATTTTTAAGTTCATTCTGTATAAGTTGGCGAGCTTCAACAACTGTCATTCCTGACACTTTAATAGACCCTATTAAAGGGAGCTGTATATTGCCACTCTGATCCACTAAAAAACCATTAACTCCTCCAGACACAGCATTTCCCGTCTGAGCAGGTGAGGTACTTGCATTACCCATGTTAAAAATAGACGATGCCTCTGCATTCAGGCTACTTACAGTCAAAGCGAGAATATCATCCTTTTGGATTTTTAACACTTGCTGATTAGTTATTTGCTGTAGAAAAATGCTATCGGCAGGTAAATCTGTGAAATACGGTATAGTTTTATATTTCGCCCTACAGGAACTGAAAAGTACTATTAAGGCAAGTAGATAAAATGTATTTTTCATAAGTAATTAGGTAACATATTAAATTTCAGCGAATATACTACATTCTAACATATAACTACAAAAAAGCCCGAATGTAAGTTGAAACTTTAATTATCATTACATCAAAAGTTTACCTTATATTTCTTAGTTTCGTAGTATCGCCGTCAAGTAAATTAATGTAAAGAAAATGCTATTTTTTAATAAGAAATTCAAATCACCCTATTCCGATTTCACTATCATTGGTACTGATATGCATTCCCATTTGATTCCCGGAGTTGACGATGGAGCCAAAGATATAGCTGATAGTATCCAAATTATATCGGGATTAAAGGAACTAGGTTTTTCAAAATTGTATACAACACCCCATACACTTCAGGATATACATCCAAATACCCACGAGAGCTTAAAAAAAGGTCATTCCCTTCTGGATAATCAAATTCCGGAAGGGATAACATTAAATCTTTCTTCAGAGTATTTTTTGGACGAACAATTCCAGCATCAACTAGCTGAAGGCACAGTAATGCCTTTGCCAGGGAACCGACTTCTTGTCGAATTTAGTCAAATCTCGAGACCTCACGATTTGGAAGAAGTGATTTTTGATTTAGGAATTAAGGGCTATCAAGTCGTATTGGCTCATCCAGAAAGATATTTGTTTTTCCACAAACAATTCAACTACTATAGCCGCCTAAAGGAAATGGGTATAGAATTACAGGTAAATGCGCTATCCTTAACCGACCACTATGGCAAACATATCAGGTCGATAGCAGAAAAACTGATCGAAAAAGATATGATTGATTTTATCGGCACTGATATTCATCATGTGAGGCATTTGCCAATTCTTAAGCGTGTACCAGAATCAAAATATTTCGCCCGATTAGTCGATAGTAACCTATTAAAAAACAGGTTTTTGAAAGAATAAACAATTACCTGTTTAGTAATTCTCGCTCCAAACAACTCTTTTAATGTAATCTACGTAACTGATAATAATCCTTACCATTTTGTCGGAAACATTTGGCATGGAGTAATCGGCTACTCTTCTGAAATTTCTTTCAGTGCCTCTTTTCTGATAGTTCAATTGAACCAAAGCCTGCATGATCCGCTCCGGATTCATTCCGACCATCATAACTGATGCTTCTTCCATAGCTTCAGGACGCTCGTGTGCATCACGCAAATTTAATGCAGGAAAATTAAGCGTTGAAGACTCTTCTGATATAGTTCCACTATCTGACAGTACAGCATAAGACTTCATTTGAAGTGCGTTATAGTCATTGAATCCCATAGGTTTAAGGAACTGAATCTCTGATCTCATCTCTATATTCTTTGATTCAATCATATTTCTGGTCCTGGGATGCGTACTAACTATAATTGGATAGCCATACTTCTCAGCTATCAAATTCAGGCTCTTCATCAGGTTTGTGAAGTTCTTCTCGCTACTAATATTCTCTTCCCTATGTGAAGAAACAACAAAGTATTTTTGTTCTTCCAGACTCAACCTATTCAAGATATCAGATCCTTCAATTTGAGGCAGATAATGATTCAATACCTCAAACATAGGCGATCCCGTTTTAATGATTCTATCCGCCGGTAATCCTTCACGCAAAAGGTATTCCCTGGCAATATCGCTATAGGTTAAATTCACATCTGATATATGATCTACAATTTTTCTGTTTGTTTCCTCTGGAACACGTTGATCAAAACATCTGTTGCCCGCCTCCATATGAAATATAGGAATTTGTCGCTTTTTAGCGGGTATAGCACATAAGCACGAATTGGTATCACCCAGTACTAAAAAAGCATCCGGTTGTTCACTAGCCAATAATGGATCAATCTTAATTAGGATTTGCCCCACTGTCTCTGTTGCGCTAGCTCCCGCAGCATTTAAAAAGAAGTCTGGTTTTCTAATAGAAAGGTCATCAAAGAAAATTTGATTCAGTTCATAATCATAATTCTGACCAGTATGCACTATGATGTGTTCAATCGCATCTGAAGCATCAAGCGCTGCCATCACCCTCGCAAGTCTGATGATTTCCGGGCGAGTGCCCACTACTGTCATTACTTTCAATTTTACTTTCATAAATGTTAGTGTCGAATATTTATCTAAACGTTTTCAAAATAGGTGTCGGGATCAGCCGGATCAAAAAATTCATTGATCCAGAAATTTGTATAGAGTTCCTCATCTCCAATATTTTTGATATTATGCGTATACCAAATCGGCATATCGACATACGACGGATTATTACCATCAAGGTAAAAATCCAGTACCTCTTCTGTACCAATGCGTCTCAATTGTATTAAAGCCTTTCCTTTTATTACTGCGAAACGTTCAATTTTACGGGTATGGTAGTGATTCCCTCTTGTTATTCCGGGCACAGTGGTAGAAAATGAAACTTGCCCGCCGACATTCAGACGTATCACCTCAACAAATGCACCTCTCGGGTCAGTATGTTTAACAAACTTAACTGGAAAGTGATTTTTAATGTCCATATAACATCTGAATGTGTTGAAGAGATTTACTTCAAACGCAGATTTTAATTCGGGGATAATTCCTAAATCCTGGTACTCTGATTTATACGTTCCCAGTAACGCTAAAATATCAGAAACCTTCCTCTGATCAGTATGAGCAACGGTCAACAAATTATTGCCCATAGCGCCACGAATCTCTGAAATGATAGATTGCACGAGATCAGTTACATAAATCAATTTAACTTCTCCATCTACATCAATTCTGGGTTGCTCATCATGAGTTAGTTGATGTGAGAATGTAGCAATAAACGAATTATAATAAGGGTTACCGAATGGTCCGAAAACATTAGGGATGATCATTCCTGTAAATTTGCCTCCTGAATGTTTTGCCCATTCAATAAAGAGCTTACGCCCCTCTTTTTTACTTTTACCATATAAATTGTCTCTTTCTTCCTGTGAAGAAGAAGAAAACAAAATATGCGCTTTACTATTACAATTCTCCAGAGACTGAATTAGGTTTTCCACTAATCCGACATTGGTGTCGTAAATTACTTGAGGATCGTTGTGTCGGTTCATTGCAGCCAAATGAACGATCACATCGCATTTTGTTGTGAAATCATCCAATTTAGATTGATCTTCAAAAAAAGATTTATTAAAATCTACCCTTTCAAATTCTTCGGGATAAAGACCTAGCACATGATATAAATGCTGTCCAACAAACCCTTGCTGGCCAGTTATTCCTATTTTTAATTTCATTATTTATATTTCACTTTCCAAAATAGTCTTGGGGATACAGATAATCATCGAATTTCGCATTTTCTATACCATAGTCGGCAAATACAAGCAACTTTGACTCATTTGTTATGGCCTGAACTGAAGTCGCATAACCTAAAGGCACATGAAGCACTTGATTGCTAATTGCGGAGATCGTATATTCTTCAATTGGAAGATCATTATCGGGGGCATCAAAGTTGTCAATTTTGACTGCACGAATCAAAAACTCTCCATTGATGGCATAAAACCATCTTTGCTCAATTTTGTGCGCTCGCCAAGCTCTTATAACCGCGGTATCCCTATTTTGAATCATGTAGAATCTTTTAACTTCAGACATATCGAAATCATTAAGAAAGGTGAGTGTACCTCGGCTGTCGGTATGCTGACCGCCCGGAATCAATGCTGGGTTCAAAGTCATACTATTCTGGGTATTGAACTGAATTTAAATCTCCAAAAACCTCCTTTTTTATTAATGGCAGATTGGAAAGCAATTTCTTCATGCCTTCAACTCCTTGTTGCTCCGTATTGTGAGAATGGTAATCTTCAATTTTCGATATATCAACTTCCCCTACCGAAAAATACTGAGCATAATTTAAATCACGATTATCAGCTGGTATGCGATAAAATTCCCCCATGTCTTCAGCTTTAACCATTTCCTCCCTGGTACATAATGTTTCATACAGCTTTTCACCATGTCGGGTTCCTATGATCTTAACCTCATTATCTGCTTTACACAATTGCTTTAATGCTTCTGCTAAATCTCCAATTGTACCCGCCGGCGCTTTATTCACAAACAAATCTCCTGGATTGGCGTGTTCAAAAGCAAACAATACAAGATCCACAGCATCTTCTAATGACATTAAAAATCGGGTCATGTTAGGATCTGTCACAGTAATGGGTTTATTTTCTTTAATTTGTTTAAGGAACAAGGGGATCACGGAACCTCTAGAAGCCATCACATTCCCATAACGTGTTAAACATACAGTAGTGTCACCCTGAATATTACGCGACGCAGCAATGGCAACTTTTTCCATTAATGCCTTCGATATACCCATTGCATTTATAGGATACGCTGCCTTATCGGTACTTAGACAAATTACTTTTTTTACTTGATTTGCAACCGCAGCGTCGATTGTATTCTGTGTGCCAAAAACATTTGTTTTCGTTGCCTCAAGAGGGAAGAACTCGCAGGATGGCACTTGCTTCAAAGCCGCCGCATGAAACACGTAGTCCACTCCATACATTGCTTTATTGATACTGCTGTAATCTCTGACATCTCCTATATAAAACTTGAGCTTGTCATTTTTCAGTTCGTTACGCATGTCATCCTGCTTTTTTTCGTCTCTTGAAAAAATTCGAATTTCTTTTATATCGGTTTCTAGAAAGCGGTTGAGTACTGCATTTCCAAACGAACCTGTACCTCCAGTAATTAGGAGGGTTTTATCTTTAAACATATATTAATATTCTTTAAGAAGTCAATTTACCATTTATACATGATGCCTATTTTTACATGCAGGTTGTTTGCATCCTGCTTATCATAATTCCAGAAGTAACCAGGATCGATATTGTCTATCCTATACTGGTAATTGAAGGAATGTGTATAGACTAGTTGGGAATTAATTAAAAAATGCCTAGTGTCCCAATTGAATTTCCCGCCAAGCCCCAAATCCGCCCAATGTCTTCGAGGTTCAGAAGTACCACCAAAAGCCCTGTAATACAAAGCATTATTATGCACGCGTCGCTCAACTAATAGTCCGATTGCTTTGAATTTCTTCACCCATGAAACGTTGATAGACTGCATGTTATCTGGACCAATTCCCGCACCAATAATTTGACCCTTATTCGTGTATCCATGTACAACCTCTCCATGTGAATACCAGGTTCCCTGGTTGCGCACACTTTTTGCGCCTGAAGGTTCGAGTTGACTTAATTCAATCCCAACCTGTATGAACTCATCGGCTTTAGATTTGTAAGGCAATAGCTTATTGAAGCCAACAATATACGCCCGTGAATGTTCTGGCTCTACAAAAACATCCCTCAGATTCCAGGAATGATCTTCACGTCCAAACTGGAAATATATCTCCGACATTGACTCAGGCATTACCCACTTCGCAAATAGTGAAAAAATCTGATCTCTTTGAAAACTGTTTTCTACATTGTCTGTCAGGTCATCATTTTCAAATGATTTTTTCCCCAACGCTGAGAACAATGGGAAGTAATCGCTGAAACTATTCCCCATAATCTTACTGTAAGTAGTAAAAGTCCTGTCGAACCCGAGGAATAACCCTGGAACCCATTTTGGCTGATAGCTAAAAACTATTCCCGATAAGTATCTCCAGTCACTACTCTTTAATTTTTGACCTGGGGTAGACTTTAATCCAGAGCCCTCAAGTTTGCCCGCAATAATCTGACTTTCAAACGAGCCTAACCATGTCTTTATTGGTCTTGTTGTGTTTAACGTTATGTGTTTGAATCCAGGGGCATTATTACTCATCAACAACGAATTACGCACACCAGGTCCCCACCATAGGTTTTCATTAGAAACACCTATAGAGACCGGATCAAAATTAAGCCTAACACTGCTTTGTCCCCAGCTTAGTTCATTATATCTCCCTGTTCCAAAGCGTTCAGGAGCATCAATGGTACTATGATAGGACTCTAAAAGTGTTTTAAGCTTGGCTTCGTTGTTGGCTTCAAATGTTTGCATAAAGTATTCATTATATGCATGCACAAACTCTGGACGTAGCTGAATACTTAAAGGACCGATTCGCGCATAAACCCCAGCAGAGGCCATAAGCTGATAACCTTTTGCTGGTATCATCCCAGCATCGTTGATGCCATATGGATGATGAGAATTATATTGTTGTGTAAATACCGCAGGAAGCAGATATATACTTGATTTTATTTGTTCGTTACGCCATAGAAGCTTTCTAAATTCTGATAAGGACGAGTTGTTATCCTCAAAAAACCTGTAATTGTTATTTGTTAAGGGCCTAATCATAAAAGAACTATTCGAAGAATCCTTGCCCAACAGAAATTGCCTTCTGTAAGCATCTTCTAAATCTGGCAATATCCCCACGGGAAGAGTCTGACCAAAAATTGGCGAGGAAAAAACCAAAAGAAGCAATAGAAAAGGTAGTTTCATATTTATAGCTCGCTTAAGTGTTGATAAATTTAGGCAAGGTACAGAAAAGCAGTTAAAAGTCATTATATAAATTTCTAAAACTGCTTCTAAGTCCTATTGTGAGCCATGCTGTACTTGTCGTCGCTATTGCGCTCGTTTCCTTTCTCAAAACACCTCCTAGTTCAAAACGGAGATTGTATTTAGCGTTCATCAAGAAAGCGATCTTCCCCTCTGCGAAATAGAGATCCGTTCCGATACCCTGGCCTATGTAATTTCCATACTCAGAAACATGTGAAAAATAGCTCTTGAATATATCCTTCCCATAATTCAAACCATTTGGATCTACACCATATCGCGCATAAGATACGTTACCCTGAAAGTCAAAGCGCTTATAACTATAATTTACTATAGACAAAAATTCTCTAAAATTTGCGCCGTAAGGGTGTGCAAGAGGTTGGTTATAATGTGCATAATTCGACACCCTATCAAAATGCGCATAGGTATAAGGTCTCGCCATATTAAATTCTACAAGGCAATTCAAGTTAGGAATGTTCGCTAAATTGGATCCCCTAACACCCAACTGCGCGGCCAATTTGTTCGTCCAGAAGCCGTTACCTTTGAAAAATTCTCTGGCAACAAATTCGTCAAACATAAACTGTCCATAAAATGCGGTATTAGCCAGTACTTCATATTTCAGATTTAACCCGAGCCGCATCTTATCAGGTGAACTAAGTGTGTTGGCACTTTCTATAGATCGTAAAAAGGCAAATGGGTGTACATAATTGAAATCAAATCCTCTCTTACCTTCCGGCTCGGCGTCGGCCCATGTTACCGCCTGAAAAAATCCAAGCGACAATCGCTTATTGATATTCCAATCCAGATAATGAATGGCAGCCCACTTTCCTCGGTATCCCAAACGCCTATCGAGTGTAAGACGGGGTGCGCCGGGATCAAACATATATCCAAATATTGTTTGATACTGGACACTACCAAGCGTAGCGCGTACCCTAAGAAACGAATAATTTGAGGCCACATCTGAGAGCAGCATTGATCTGTAACCATCACCAATAAAATTCTTGTCGTATCCCAACGTAAAATTTAAAAATCTGCTTGGAGTGTAGGACAAGAGTACACTGGTATAATTCCAGTCTTTTGTTGTATTATCGAACTTCCCTCCAGACTGCCCAGGGACTACCTGATTAGAATCAATAAATTGGGTTATGTAGCCTGGGAACTTACCTTGATTCTCAAACAAATTTGCGTAAATTGAAAATTTATCACCGACATTAATCCCTGTCTGCAGACCACGAGTGTTCAGGGTCGTATTATTACCATTTTTCCAGTCCCTGCCAATCTGTAAATCAGGCAAAAAATCAATAAAAGCAGTATAATCATCATGAGTTATATTTACCAAATGTTCTTCGAATAACTTCCTTTTAACCCAACTCCGTTTGTTAATTGTGTCTACACCTTGGTTCATCAAATAGCTATATCTCTGCGATAAAATACTGTCATCTGAATAATAGCCTTTAATAGAACTGTGGAATTTATTTGCGGTATCGTATACTGAAGTATTAAGTTTCTGATAGTATTGATGAGAAAATGGAATCAACCTATTGGGTGTTTGTGCCAGAGTTTCTTCCGCACAAACAACTATAATCATAATAGCCAGCCATTTTATGTCAAAGCTCCGAGTCATAGAAAAACCGAATTTATTTAATTTTATCACTTAGGATTAATTTTTAATCAATGTCATTCTGTTCATTATTTTCATGTACGATTCTTGCACTAAATAGTTTGCAAGCATAAAAGCGTGCCCTTTATTACCCATTTCGAACCTGAGAGTCTCGTCAGCAGCTAGACGACTCACATAAGTACAAAAAGCATCCAAATCACCATTCTCACACCAGAATCCAAACCCATTCTCTTGCATAATAGATCCAAGATCCGTATGTACATCTGTCGCAGCTAAAACGGGCATGCTACATTCCATATAAGACAACAATCTTGACGGAAAATTTGGAATGGTAAAATGTTTGTCAAGGAATATAAGTCCCACGTCTGAGCAAAACAATAAATTATCGTAATCATTCTTCGGCAGCCCTTCAATTAATAAGGCATTAGAGGGGCTATATCTTTTAAACCAAGTCTCGACGTATTTATACTCAGTTCCAGATCCAATTATCAGAAAAAATATCAATTTATCATTACAAAATGATGTCATTACCTCTTTTAAAAAAGCAAGCCCTTGAGGTCTCCCCAGATTACCGCCATATAGAAATACGATTGCATCAGCTGGGATATTATACTTTTCTCTTATCTCAATCTGGTTGTCATAAGGAAGCTTCTGTACAATCGGTTCTATACTATTTGGGTTTACTTCAACTACACTCTTATCTATATAAGGATTGTGCGCTAGTAAATAACTTACATTCGCAGGAGACATACATCCAATAAAATCTGAAGCAAGATATAACTGCTTCTCCTTCTTCTTGAAATAATCATACAATAACCCCTTAGGGTTTAACATATCCAAATCAACGGCATTTTGCGGAAAAATATCTTTTAAAAGCAAATAGCTAACTGCGTTATCTCTGCCCTTAATAAAGTTAACAATCTTTGTAAACGTTATTGGAGGCGTTGAATACAGAACTAAATCGAATTTAACGTCTTTAAAATATTTTTTAACTCCCCGTAGAAACTGCCATTCCAACAATAACATACCGAAACCTTTTTCTAACCGATTAGCCTTTTGAAGATTCAAGGTCCTGATTTGTAAAATTGTTACATCTCCCAGTTTCAACAGCGTGGTATTAAGATTGAAACGTCTTTCTAAAGGACAGACCACATAAACTTCATGACCTTCCTTAGCAAACTTTCTCATTAAATCCTGGTATAAACCACGGTCTGTAATGTTATCAATTTTTAAATTTGTGAGAAAAAGCAACTTCATAACCTCTTAAAAATCAATTACTGTAGCAGCATAGGAATACCCAACACCAAAACCAGCCAACAAAACTTTCATGCCCTTTTTTATAACATTAGTTTTAATGGCATGTTCCATAGCAATGGGAATTGTGGAGGACACGGTATTTCCAATATTCTCAAAAAAAACAAAAAACTTTTCCTCTGGAATCTTAATTTTTCTACGGATGTAATCCAGCATGAATTTGTTGGCCTGATGAAATACAAATAAATCTATGTCATCTATATGGAGGTTATTTTCCTTCAGAACAT
The DNA here is from genome assembly GCF_032678645.1 of Pedobacter frigoris. GTDB lineage: Bacteria > Bacteroidota > Bacteroidia > Sphingobacteriales > Sphingobacteriaceae > Pedobacter > Pedobacter frigoris_A. The sequence goes on along the minus strand of NZ_JAVTSP010000002.1, from coordinate 512,843 downwards.
CCTGAATTAAAATTGGGACTGAACGGGTTGTAAATTGAAATATCTCTTGCCCGTTCATGAAAAGGTTATTATCATTCCTAATGAAATCCCCATCTTCAAAAATGTCCTCGCCTAATTTGTCCACGTGCTTAGATCCGCCATTTTTAACGATTAAATTCTCTGATCCAGCACCGTCGGTGCCGAATACGAATTTGCCAACACCGTCTACATTATCACTTGCAGTAATCAAAGTAGCAGCAGCAGCATCCCCAAATATGGTTCTGTTTGATTTGTCCTGATCATGAATATACTTGGTGTAGGTTTCAGACGTAATCAACAATACAGATCTGGCACTCCCTGCGACTATAAGTCCGTTAGCAAGTGCTAAGCCATAAACATAACCCGAGCACCCCAGATTAAAATCCAAAGCTCCGCAGTTGGTAGAAAGTCCCAGACAATTTTGAACAATACACGCCGTCGTGGGCAAGAAATAATCGGGACTTTGAGTGCAAAGCAATACAAAATCAATTTCTTCCTTAGGGAACTTATGGGTTTCAAAAAGGCGCTCGGCTGCTTCGATTGCCATGTTACTTACAGTTTCTTCACTGCCTGAGATCCGACGTTCATAAATCCCAGTCTTACTTGAAATTTTGTCGGCACTCCACTCTGGAAACTGACTATTAATAATTTCATTTGTTAATACGCCTGAAGGCAAATAAGACGATATAGCTGCTATTTTTGATCTCAAAATTACAATCTTAGGAATGTTGTTATTAGTTAGTTGAACTGGCGATTAAATGGGTAAATAAATCATTTGGTGTATCAATTGTTTTGAAATTTTCCACAGAAAACTCAAAACCATAGTCATCTTCCAATAGTGATATGATTGAGAATCTGGTTAAAGAGTCCCAAGTATCTAACTCGCTGAATTTGCTTTCAAATGTAAGAATTGCTGCATCACTTTCATCAAATTGAAGGCGCAAAGCTTCTAAAAATTCCTCTTTATTTATCATAGCTGTAATTTTATAGTGAAAATTTCTGTATCGAATCCATTTCTTTTTAAACTTCTGTTATAGGTTACAAGCATATTTGTCTCATTTCTACCAGACGGAAAGGTAATTGCTCCAAATTGGAATATCATCAATGGATATCGATCTTTTTCATTGCTAGATAAGTCAGTAAATCCACTTGACATATTACCGCCAACAATGTATGAATAATTATCTTTCACGCCAGGGCCTGGTTCCCGATCCAAATATCGCAATATTTTACCCTTAGGGATACTATTACCTTCTACAGAAGTCGAAAAGAATAGTGTTTCATCAACCTTACATCCATAGATTGCAGGGCCATTGATCTCATATAGAAAATCAGAAGTCCATTCAGTATTGTTAATGGCTTTGAGCAATCTAATGGAATTAATTTCGAATTGACTATCTGTGGCATATATTAGGCCCTCTTTTACAGGGAATGCAACACAAGCGCGATAAATTTGCTTTCCTCTTAAGACTGGGCGCACTTCCCTGAAATTATCTTTTGCCATCCAAATTGCGGATCCTCCATCGAAATCTCCCGTCAATATCCATACACAGTTTCTATAAGGATCAGGAACAATGGCATGAACATGGTCAATCTCCCCTTCTTTGAATGTGTAGGAAATTTCCCACTCTGGATCTTCCAGCCTTTTGCTGTAAATATGAACAGGCGTCTTTTCAGGATTATAAAAATACTCTCCAAAACAAATGCGGTCCTCAAATCCGCTTATAGAACTAATATGCGAGATATCTAGTGGGCGATTGCCTCTTGGCAATGTAAACGTCTCCTTGAAAGCACCTGTTTTTAAATCTACTTCATAAAATTTTAAATTAAAAACAACTAATACCTTATCATTTGGAAGCGGTATTGCGTATCTGACACCTAGTCTAAGAACTCTCGAAATCAATTTACTCGCGTTTGCCATTCTCAACCATGGCGAAGCGGGAAGCTGAGTAATATGTCGCTTTTGTCCAGTTAAAGTATCTAATAAAAAAATATTATTACTCCTTGAAAACAACAACTTATTGCCTTTAATAAAACAAAGCGGAATTGAATCGGTTAATTTAGAATGATAGACAAGTTCCATTGACTAGTTTTTTACAAAATAATATGGATAGCCGTTAACGTTTCTGGAGTTTAAGAAGCAGATCAGCTCTTTTGCCCGAATTGTCTCAACCAATACGCCATCCACTTCAATAGAAGTCAAAATCCCTGCCAAAATAAGATCTTTACAAAGGGTTCTTTCCGCAAAGTGCAACGCTCCCCATCTAGGTCTCCGTTCCCTTACGGTTTTCAATTCCTCATATTCAGCATCTATAATCTTGAATTTTCTTTCCCGATACCAATTTTTTACAGGCCACTTTTCATCCATTACGTCTTCAGCTACATGAATCATTGTTAGACTATGCGTTAAATCTATTCCTATTCCAACTATTATTGCATCATTCTCGACACAATAATTCCACGAAGAGGATTTACCACAAGCTGTTCCCAAATCTTCATCCAGGTTGTGTTCCATCATGTTCTTTGCGTGTTTACCGATTGCTACCATAGGATTGATAGGAAACCGGCTTATATGCGCATTAGGGTGCTTCAGCATAAAAAATGGTAAAGCTCCCGTCCAGACTCTCGATTTGTGTACATCGTAAGTGACTGTGACATTTGTATAATCAGCAGTTAAATAGTCATTATAGCTCGCTTCTTCCGGATATCTCCTAGCAGAATTCATAGCTAAAGTGCCACTTTCACCAACCAAATTTAAAAATTCTTCAAGAATTTTTTTCGGGGTCTTTCCGGTGCCTTGTATTGCTTCGTAGGAAGAGTGCATAACTACAAAGCTTCCATTATTTATACCTAAATCCTTAAGCGAAGAGATAATTTTATTAAAGTCCTTTAACTCAGACTTCACTGCTCCTTTTTTTACAAACTTCGAAAAAAGAGCCACATTATCGCGATAGAATCTGCGAACTAACAATTCAATATATGGTGAAAGTGCTAAAATCTTATTTAATCCTGAATTAGCCATTGTTATGTGTTGTGTTATTGAACATATTTTAAATTCTTAATATAGTGTTTATAAGAATCCCTTGAAAATTTATAAAGCTTACGTATGGAAACTTTTCCAATTGACGCATGATCGTGATGATTTACCTTTATGTCTGGATGATATAATGTAACTCCATTAACACTAAGCACCTGGTCTGCCAGGATACCCTCTTCACCCATCAAAAAGATTGGGGCGTTAAGATCTCTAAAATGCTGGAAAAAATGTCTGGTTAAAACGTAACATGCACCGTATCCCATAACAATTTCCTGTGCTTCATCATGTCCTGCACGATCTTCTGGAACAATTTTAGATTTAAATAAGCCATAGGCATTTTGTAGTATCCAAGCCAACATATAATTAGAATAATAAAGCTTTCTGTATAGTCTCTGAAAACCAGAAAATTTATGAACAATATGTGGGTTTTGATGTACTCCATCTATTCTAATTATATTTGGTGCCAGAACCAACACGTCTTTAGAAAATTCAATCTTAATTAGATTGTCCAAAAAAGCCGGGTCAAACGTCAAATCGTTATTCCCTATAACCAGAAAATCAAAGTCATTAACTTCTAGAGAATTGATTCCAAGATTCAACCCTTTAAAATAACCTAAATTTTCATCACTTTTGATTACTGTAAGCTCCGGATATTTAATAGCGTCTAATTCCATAATTTCATGTGCATATGACGCGTTATCTACGACAACAATTTTGACATCATATTCATTCCTAATCGCCAATACACTTTCAATATATTGAGCAGTAATTTTAGAATTATTGTAATTAACACAGATGAATGCGATTCTCATTTTTCTATTCTTGGTTATTAAAATTCACTAGTTTTCCATTTCTCGATTTTATTAGTCCCCCACAAAAAAACGAGAACCATGCCATTATATTAGGAGCTAAGAATGCATCCCAAAACAAATTTATGAATAACAAACAAATCACAAATATCAATAGGAGTTTGTGATTGTAGTGTTCTATTGGAATATGACTATTTAAGATTTTTCTTAATGTATTCCACCAAAACACCGCATAAAAAACAAAAGCCAATACACCCATCTTCCAAATACATGTTAAATAATAAATATGGGTCGACCAGCCATCTAAATTATCGTAATCTTTGTAGGACGTGTAATCTAATATATAGCCATTGAAGCCCGTAGCAAATATTGGATTTTTTACTATCTGCCTAACAGCCAGTTCCTGCAAATCTAATCTACCGCTGCTTAAATCGTTTAAATTAGAAGCCCCGGACGTAGCCGACAGCTTAGTTTCCCAAACCAATAATAATCCATCAATTATTTCCCGCCCGAAAAAATAAGTTAATAAAATAATGAAAAAGACAATCGCAAGTGTTTTAAATAATTTAAATCTATAAAGAGAATACCATAAGAAAAAAATAAAAAGCCCCAATAACAATTCTCTTGAAAGAGATAACAAAATAATTAGAATATATAACAACAATGATAATACATAAATAACCCTCATGAGAATATTTATTTTATTATCACTGGTAATGTAATAAAAAATCAAAAACATCAATATAAAATAGTGTGCTCCCAAAGTATGTACCCCATAAGCCCCACTCAAGTTTAAACCAAAAAAACTACCTTGGAGATTGCCCTCCAATCTCACGATTCCCCCACCTTTTATAAAAATTGTATAGATCAATGAAAAGGCTAAAATAACAGCAAAGTTGACACTCCATTTTAAATAAAAGTTAAAACCGTCAATATCTTTAACTAACGTCATTGCGACGAAATATCCTAAAGTTGGTAGTGTAAAATATATAAAGGAAAGATAGGGCCTTAATTCGAATTTCTGATAAATAAAGGAAATTCCAACTATGCTAATTAAACTACAAACGATTGTCAGGTAAATATAAATTGCATCCTGACCGACACGTTTAATAAAACAAAATGGCGCAAAAACAACTACTATCAAAGAAAGTGGGAATCCAGATTGACCATCCGCAACTTGTAATATGTCTATTGGCAAAGTTAGCATCATTGAACAGGCAAATAACAAACCTTTATTCACAGAAAATTTAATTGCGTCACCTTTCATTATTCTCTTTTACAAAAATTTGCCTCACATCTTTAAAAGACACTAAAATAAACATAGTTGAAATGCACGTATAGGCAAATTTCAAAGCGTCATTATAATACTCCTCAAGTAAGAAAGAAAAAAAGAAATTGCCTAACAAGACAACGGCAATTACAACTAAGATGTGAAAGATGAACTTAAAACCAACAACAGGCTGGAGTATATTTCGAGAGAAAAAGTACACAATCAATAAGTACATTCCTTGAGAAAGAAAATTTACACTAATCGCTCCAAAAATACCATACCTGGGTATCACGATAATATTGATAACGAGACTTAGCAATGCCAGGCTTAACGTGATCTTACACATCAAGAATGTTTTATTTGTTACTTCCAACGCTTTTTGAACGTACATGGATATAGCAGCAATAAATATAGAAACCACAATTACTATCATCAATGATCGCGGCAGAAAATATTCAGCTGACAGAAACTTACTCATGACCCACTCACCGGAAATAAAAATCACAATGCCAGTGATTGCAATAAAAATAATTAGAATTCGAATATTATGACCTAATAATTTCTCTATAACTTTCTTGTCAACATTATTCTTCCACATACCCATAATTATTGGATGTGAAGCTAACAATAGGGGCATAGTCAAAAACCCAGATAACCCCACCGATAGATCCCTGAATGACGCATAACTCCCAACAGAAGAAGTAATGTTAAAATACTTTAGAATTAACCTATCTCCTATAGAATAAAATTGCGTGGAAAAAACCCATAAACATATCGGCAAACCATAGAGTAGATTTCTTTTTGCAAGTACAATATCGAATGTAAAAAGTAACCCTGCTATATTAAATATTTTTGTTTTATAAACTACAAATACCAAAGCAAAAAAATAACTCGAAAACAGAACAAAGAAAATTACCAGTAGATTATGTGGACAAAACAGAAAACAGTACCCGATACCTATGATCTGAATAACGCTTTGTAATATTGTGGACTGAATTTGTATAGCAATTTGTCTTTCTGCTTGTAATAGGCTATATAAAACATTAACCATGACCTGGCTACACATCAATAAGGTGGATACTACAATTAATTGCCAATCTATATTACCAAAATAGCAAGTCAGTCCTAAACCAAGGCAACCAATTACTAAAAGCAGCAACTGTAAAGAAATGATATTAGCCTTTAACTTATCCAGTTCGTTATTTTTTTCAAAATCAGGATAAAAGTAGAGAACAGTGCTATTTATCCAAGCACCAACGAGTTGTAAGAATAGCAGCCCTGCGGCAAAAATAAATGTATACTCTGCGTATTTGAAAGGAGCTAAAATTCTTGTAAGAATATAAATAGTCAAAAGTCCGGAAAATGCAGGCAGTATCTTAACTGGCAAATATTTAATAGCATCACCTTTAATTTTATCAAGGTGACTCCCGCTTTGTTTAATGTATTCCGACATAGTAGTTAATCTTCTACTATTTTAATTAGCACTAATATCAAAATGCACATGAACAAAAATAAAACGGCACTAAAGATAGCACTTTTTACAATTGATAGCTTTGATTTAAATAAAGGTAAAATTGGCTCGTCTATCACTTGAATTAACGGTGTTTCCTTCAATAAGGATATCTTAGCAAGTTCCAAATTTTTCACTAACTCCTCTAAAATTGCTTTATTAGTTTCAGCAGAAAATTGCGATCGCTGAGCAGGTGCAACACGCTGAATTTGCCTTGTTGGATTTAGGTTTGGCGTTGCATCGGTAACAGCAACGGCCCGATAAATTGCACCATCCATAACATTCCTAACGGAATCAGCCTTGCGTTGTAAGATAGCTACGTTTTGTATCGATTTTTTAGTCTTTGTTTGAACATAAAAATCATTCACGTTCTTGACGATTTCTTGATTGAATGCTTTTGCAAAGAACTCATCATAAGCCTTAACCTCAACTTTTATAATGTTCAATTTTTTATCGGGTTTAGCGACAGTCAAATTGGATTTATTAATATCCTTTACAATAGACCCAATTATACTGTCTTGCACCCTTTTGAGACTAGCATTGTTGCTATTGCTACGCGATAAATTAAAATTAATTTTGTTCAAATCAGGGGTATTATCCCAATCTTCTCTAAGCTTATTAAAGGATATGTAATGATCAATTAGTGTCCGTCTCTTACCATTCAAATCAACTTCGGTTAACAGAGTTTTTTCAATCATGGTTCTAGACTTGTATAATTCTAATATATTATCACCCTGAAATATACCACCACCACCGCCGCCCAAGTCAAATCCAGCAATTGAAGCTAATCCAGCCAAAGATCCAACACTTTTTCCCTGATCATCTTCTAAAACAAAAGTTGTCTCAGCAACATAAATTGTTTTATTTAAAAAGGCATATGCCACCCCAAAAAGCATCCCAACAAATGCAGAAAAAAATATAATCAGCCATTTAGATAAAATGTATCGCCACCAGATTTTAATCCTTGAAACCAATTCTCTAAGTGTGATTTCCTCTCTATCTTGGTTGCTACCAACCAAATCCTCTTTTTTCATATTTGTAGTCATTACAGATTATCTTAACAAACTGACCACAATAGCCGCCATCGAAGCGATGGCTGTTCCAATACCTATCCATCCCTGTGCGGTTAACTTCTCTCTCTCTGCCTTTTTAGGCACCAAAATCTCTGCGCCCGGTTTTACCCTCGGATAATTATTAAAAAAAAGAAATTTACTCGCTGCTTCAACTGAACCATTTGCATATCTAATGTATGCTCCTCCTTTTAATGCACTCGCTGTAAACCCACCAGCTCCATTGATATACTGCTTAAAACTTTTTCCTGAAGAGTAAACAATACTATTTGGATTCAAAACCTCTCCCGTCACCTTTACCGTTTGCAATTGCCTTGGTATACGGATCACATCTCCATCCTCCACAATCAAATCATACCTGGATCCTGGTTTCTTCAAAATTTGTTCCAAATCAATACCTACCAAATCAGACTGTATCAACTTCAATTCTACTTCTTTTTGTAGTGTGTCTTTTGCTCCAGCTTCCTGTGCACGCTTCAAATTCAAGTATTTTTTGTCTTCTTCTTCCTGGTTATTGATCGCATTCTTATCTTTTGGATTGACTTTCTCCGCCCCCGGGCGCTTCAACGAAGCTCCTTCGGCATATGCCAGTGGTGTAAGTCCACCAGCTCTACTGATGACATCAGAAATTTTCTCATTTTTCTTAGTAATCGTATAAGTTGCAGGATATAGTACCTCTCCTTCAATCTTAATCTGCTTCTGCACTTGATAGCCCGATGAGCTCCTGATAGACACAATATCAAATGGTTTCAACACAAAATTTGAATCATGGATCTTTAAATCCCTATCAATATTAACTGTAAATACTTCAGCTGTACTCGCCGAGGCAGATTTGACGTCACTATTCTGTATTCTTCTGGAGATCTCTATTCTATTCGGTGTAGCGCCTTCATTAAATCCGCCTGCAATTTGTATTAAGGCCTCGAGATCCATGTTGTCCGCATAATTAAAAGTACCCGGCTGCCTCACTTCACCCTGAATGGTAACTTTATATTCTTCTCTCAAATCAAAGATTGAAGAAATGGTCACTTTATCCTCTCGCTGAAGTTTTATATCACCTTCCGCTCCTGAAAGGACTTTTGAAACGTCAAATGACAACAGAGAGAGACTATTGTCCGCATTCAACCTGGAAATATATCCCCTGTTTAGAAAAGCATCTTCTTTTAATCCATCAGCTTTGTTAATCAATCCTACTAAGGTTAAATTGTCATCCAGCTCATAATCTCCCGGTCTGAATACCGCGCCTGCGATTTGAACTTTGTTTTGGAAACGATCCAAAATGGTTTCCACTACATATTTATCGCCATTGAGCGGTGCATGCATACTGTAACTTTCTTCGATAATATCGGTGATCTTACGCTCCCTGTTTGTGTTTTGCAATACTTTAATCTGGGCTGTATAAGCCTGATTTGAAAATCCTCCGGCAAACCTGATGACATCTGCCAAACTTTCTCCTTTTACCACCTCAAAGAACGCTGGACGTTTTACTTCGCCCGACATTTCAACACGCTTTTCATATACAGGTACATTGATCACATCCTGATCCTGTAAGCGAATGTTGTTCTTTTGAATTCCGTTCAACAAAAAATCATACACGTCGATTGTCGTAATCACTCTATTATTTCTAACCACCTGGATTTTACGGAACGAGCCGTTTTTGTTCGGACCTCCAGACTGATACAATAAATTGAATACAGTATACAATGAAGGTACAGTATAAGAACCTGGTTTGGCCACTTCTCCTACAACAGTTACTTTGATGCTTCTGATATTGCCAAGGTTCACCGCAACACTTGTTCGCCCACTTCTAAGACTTGGGTAAGTACCGGCCAAATTTGCTTTGATCTTCGCTGTTGCCTGTTCTATAGAAAGACCACCAACCGCGATATTTCCAACATATTGCAAACGAATCATTCCATCCGGACTTACTTTCAACTTGTAATTTGCCTCATTATCACCACTAAGGTCAATTAGCAATTCATCATCTGGACCGATTACATAGCTTTTTGGAGTTGCCATACGCAGGTTAGGCTCAAAAGTCACACCTCCGCCTTTAAACAATTCTTCACCAAATATTTTAGGCTTCAATCCTTCAAAAATAGATTGTGCAGGATTGTTATCTCTTTGTTGATTACCTGTTTTGCTAGCGGTATCTCTTTCAAAGCTTCTTGATCTGTTTTGATCATCCCCTGACTGCGTATTTTTTCCAGTATTTTCTTTAGACGAAGTACCAGTTTCTTTACGGATTTTTTCAACTCTTGCACGCAGCTTCTGAATTTCAGTAGCCTTCATGCCCTGAGCCGCAGCCATCTGCTCCAATTGAGCATCGTTATAGCCGATTGATTCGGCGCGCTGGATCAATTGCCTGATCTGTGCATCACTAAGATCATCTACTTTTACATCAGCGTAATTCGTCTGGGCGACAGCAGATCCGGTGATAAATATTGCAAGAACAAAAAATAGTACTGCAAATGTGTGTTTAAATTTCATAGGTTGATAGGAACAATGTTGAGAGATCGTTATTCAAAGTAATTCAGGGTCGTATATCCGCCCCCTTTTAAGTATTCATCTTTTTTCATTAAATGTAAATCGGACTGGATCATTTCTGTAACTAATGCCTGCAGGTCATATTTAGGCTTCCATCCCAGTTTGGTATTGGCTTTGGTAGGGTCTCCTAACAATAAGTCAACTTCAGTAGGCCTGAAGTATTTCTCATCTACCTGAACGACAACCGTTCCCGGCTTCAGATACTCGTCATTTAACCCGAGTTCAGCTACCATAGCAGGATCTACGTCAATGATCACACCTCTCTCATACTGATCCTTTCCGCTGAACTCAATTTCTATGCCCAGCTCTGCAAAGCTCATCCTCACAAATTCCCTCACTGTAGTAGTAATTCCTGTCGCGATCACATAATCTTCAGCTTTTTCTTGTTGTAAGATCAGCCACATGGCCTCAATGTAATCCTTGGCATGACCCCAGTCGCGCTGTGCCGACAGATTGCCCAGGTACAAGCAATTTTGCAAGCCTAAAGCGATTTTAGCCGCCGCCCTGGTAATCTTACGTGTTACGAAAGTTTCTCCACGTAGCGGACTCTCATGGTTAAATAAGATGCCATTGCACGCATACATATCATATGCTTCCCTGTAGTTGACAGTAATCCAATAAGCATACATTTTTGCAACAGCATATGGCGATCTCGGATAAAAAGGTGTTGTTTCGCTCTGCGGAACAGCCTGCACCAGTCCGTACAGTTCAGAAGTAGAAGCCTGATAAATCTTGGTTTTCTTTTCTAAACCCAGAATCCTGATGGCTTCCAAAAGTCTTAAGGTACCAATGCCATCTGCATTGGCAGTATATTCAGGCATTTCAAAGCTAACATGCACGTGGCTCATCGCTGCAAGATTGTAAATTTCGTCGGGTTGTGTTTCCTGAATGATGCGGATCAGGTTGGTAGAATCCGTCAGGTCTCCATAATGAAGTTTGAAATTCATTCCCTGTTCATGCTGATCGTGATACAGGTGATCTATACGATCTGTATTAAATAAAGATGATCTTCTCTTTAATCCATGGACGAAATATCCCTTTTTTAACAAAAACTCTGCTAAATAGGCTCCATCCTGTCCTGTAACACCTGTAATCAAGGCTACTTTCATTCAACTATTATTTTTTTATTTGTGCGTACAAACATACACAAATATTTGATTTTGCTACTTATTACTACCCAAATGAATCTGTATCCCTACAGAGACCGGGTTCAATAAAAATTCAGATTTGTTGTATTTATTTAAGGATTTCGTGTTGTTTACATCATATGCCGTTCTTTCCTGTCGTTCATAGGAATAGAAAAATTCGATGTTCGCTTCTGCAAATACCGACAGTTGCTCAATCGGATTAATTTTTACACCAACCACCGGTGATGCCACGAAGCCTGATTTTGTAGTCTCCAGCTTTAAAGTTTCAGCAGCAGCAGCATTAGCTACTGCTTTCAGGTCGTTTCTATTCTCAATATCCCCGCTAAACCTATTGTAACGATAGCCGATGTCTAATGCAAAATAGGGTTGAACGTGGGCATAATTAAAATTCTTTTCAAAGCCGATCTTAAATGAATAATCCATAAGCTTACCATTTGCTTCCTCGCAAGTCATACAGTTATTGTAAAATTTCTTAGACCTGTTATAAAAACTTCCGTTCAGTCTGTAAGCGATTTGGTTATCATTGAATTTAACCATGACACCGCTAAATGGTGCGCTGTTGAAATAACTGGAATTGGGTTCATCCAACAATTTTGGCATCTGAACAAGGGAATAGCCCCTTATTCCTATACTATAATTATAATTTCCACTCATCTGGGCAATAGCCGCAATTGAAGAAATGGACAAAATGACGCACAGTAAAAATCTTTTCATTCGTAAAATTTAGATATAGATTATTGAGCGCGTTCCCCATTCAAATATATTATATTAATTGATTAATTTTTCTTTTTTGTTCCAATCCATACATATCTGTTCGCTGTACATTTGGGACACCAGTAAATCCTTAAGGGTAAAAAACCGAGTAAATTTTTTAAAATAAAGCCCCTGGGTACCTGATAATGAAAATCGGTACTGCACTTTCTACACTTATAATCTTGATAACTCATTTGTGGTATGTTTGGTTTGCGTTAATATAACATATATCTAATCAATACGGAAATATTTGATATAGATAAATGACAACATCATTTTGTTACCCCCGCCCTACAAAAATCCTACCAAAATCTTAGCAAATCATGATTGGATGCCTGACCTTAAAAACAAGGAAAGGATAGCCAGCATCCACTGCCCTATCCTTTTCTAACCTAAATTTTATTTTTTAATCATCTATATAAAATTCAATGCCCGATGATCAGAGGCATGAATTTTTTCCCTAAAAATATTGTTGGTCGAATTATCCGCTGCAAAGGAACTCTATACATGTAATAGCATCAATACCCACTTTTGGGTATTTTTATTTACTTTTGGTTATCCATGGGTTATCTAAATTAAATATGTCTCGTATTAGTATTGATCAGGCCATTTCGGACATTGCGGCTAATGCCGACAAACTTCCCGGAGTAGTAACCATTCACAACCTCAGGGATTGGTCCATTGTATGGATGTCTGAACGCGGACTAAAGGGATTAAATGTTTCAGCCTCAGACATCATTGGAAAGACCTCCGACGAATACCACAACCGCTTCTTTAATCCTGAAGATGCAAAGGATTATGTACCCAAAATCTTGGAACTCCTGCAAAGAAACAATGACGATGAAATACTCACATTTTTTCAACAGGTAAGGCGTGACAATAATACCGACTGGACCTGGCACATGAGCAGTGTCAAAATCCTGCTCCGTGATGAGGAAGAGCTGCCTTTGCTCGCCATATCTATGTCTTTTCCAATAGATGCGATGCACCACATGACCACGAAGGCGTCCCGCTTGCTGGAGGAAAACAACTTTCTCCGTAAGAACTTTCACATCTATGCCAAGCTGAGCCCAAGAGAGCGGGAAATACTCCGCTTAATGGCGCTGGGAAAGAGTTCTGCAGAAACCGCTGAAGAGCTGTTCATTTCACAAAATACAGTGGAGACGCACCGCAAAAACATCAGGCAAAAGCTGAATACCAATTCGTATTACGAGGTATGCCAGTATGCGCGGGCTTTTGACCTGATCTGATCAGCTACCGCTTAGTCGCACCAATGACAGTTTGGTTTGATTAAAGCAAGCGTCATCCCGGACTTGATCCGGGATCCCGGAATAGAAAAGTCACTTTGCAGATGTGGGTTCCTGAAATAAACCACGAAGTGTTCTTGAATGCTAAAGTCAATAGACACTCATGATGCTCAATAACTACTATTGAAGAATTTACTCATCAGCCGTATGACGCACAGACGTATAATTCCTGCGCAAACGAATTTTCATGTAAATTATTGCAACAATAATGAAACATTTCTTGCTTAGTTATTTAAAATATTTTAATTTTAAGCCATCATTTTGTTAAAAATCTAAAAATATTAACATAATAGCCAATTATTTAACGCTCAATCCTGTTTCATATGAAAAGTGCCAATTCCGATCCCTAAACTTTCTTTATGCAACAATTCTAAAATCTAAGTGTGCCTGCACAACGCCAACTGACTAAATAATCCATCATATCTAAATTAATTATTTCTCATTATGAAAAAAGCACTACTTATTTTGCTTTTCCTGTTCTCCTTATTTTCTGCTACTGGGCAAACGCTCGAAACATTTGAAACTGCCACGACAAGTGTACAAAGCTTTACGAGTGGAGGCAAAACATTTAACCTAAGTTCGCCGTATGGTTTCTCCGTAGTTCAGTTCGCTGGTCTTGGGTATAATCTCTCAAATAAATTTATTCATGCAACCGACCCAATACCTGCAAACGGCAACAGTTATGGACAAACGGGAACTATGACTGTAACAAGTGGTACTTTTAAACTCAATAACTTATGGATCTATTTCACAGGCGATGCCGCGCAAAGTCCAGGTGTTACCACTAATGGAAGTGCCGGTTTCGTGACCTTTAGAGGGAAGCTTGGTGGAGCCACGCAGTTCACCGTGGTTAAAAATACGACCGGGGCTCACTTAGGCTTTGGTCTTCCTGGAAATGGCTTTATAAATATTAATTTTGCCACCGAAGGAGGGTCGAATAACACCAACATTGAAATTGATCAGCTTGAAATTCAACTCAGTAATAACTATGATTATTTCGCGATTGATAACTTTAACTTTCAAGCAGTTACAGGAGTTGCTTTATCGACGTCACCAACCCTCACTTTTACAAATGGTACAGGTTTAAATACAAAAGCAACTGATGGCACAGGAGGATCAACCGCGATCTCTGACCTGGACCTTGAAATATTTGGTGGTAATAAGACAACTGGCGCTATACTTTCCGGACCAAATATGGAATGGCATGATGCTGCCTGGTTTGGTTCAATAAATGGTTTTACTGGAGTTACGCCGTTCTCTACTGCTATTCAAAATAATGGCTTTGAAGCATTAATTATTAAAAGCTCTTCACAGGCAAGCAATTTTGCATTAAAATCTTTTAACATTATAGACTGGGGCGGTATAAGTCCCGTCATCATAGCCGCTTATGACGGAGGTACATTACAGGGAACTGTCGAACTTGCCCTTCCTTCTACGGGAGCAGCAGTAATCGCCAATCAAACCAGCCCTTTAACCGCATCCCTCTTTAATAACGTTGATGAAGTCAGGATTTACTCAAAAACAGGGGTTCCATTTTGGATTGGTGTAAATAATATCAATGTAGGGCCAGCTGTAGTAACGCTACCTGCACCAATAGTGAGTAGCGTATCGGTTCCTGCAAATGCGACATATGTGACAACACAAAATTTAGACTTTACAGCTAACTTCTCCCGTAGTGTCACAGTCACCGGAACACCGAGAATCTCATTGACAGTTGGCAGCCAGACCTTGTATGCAAATTATGTAAGTGGTTCCGGATCTACTGCCTTAGTATTTCGTTATACGGTTCAATCGGGAAACCTGGATATTGATGGAATCCAGGCAGGTTCAGCTATTCAGCTAAATAGCGGAACAATTAAAGGCACTTCTGATAACACCGATGCTACCCTAACACTGAATAGTGTGGGCGCCTTAACAGGCGTGAAAGTTGGTATGGTTCCGATAGCTACTGCAACACCGGCTTCAGCAACGATTTGCAGCGGCAGCGCAACGAATATTGCCTTGACTTCTATTCCTATAGGAGCCTCATTTGCATGGACTGCAGCCACTACGAGCGGTACAGTTAACGGTACTTCTGCCAGCACTGGAACAAGCATTACCCAGACCTTAAGTGGCAACGGAACTACCAATTATACAGTGACGCCAACATTAAATGGAATAGCCGGCAGCCCTATAACAGTAGCCATTACCGTAAATCCAAACCCAACAGCTTTTGCAACACCGGCTTCGCGGACAATTACCAGCGGACAATCGACAAATATAGCTTTGACCTCTATTCCTACAGGTGCCACTTTTACCTGGACTGCTACTGCGAGCGGAACAGTTAGCGGAGTAACCGCAGGTTCAGGAACAAGCATTGCGCAGACATTGACAGGTAATGGCGTGGTAAATTATACCGTAACACCAACACTTAACGGTTGTCCGGGCAGTCCAATCTCTGTAGCCGTAACCGTTAATCCAGCCATTCCAACAACAACTGTAAGTACTGTTGCATTTTCTGGAGACACCGGAGTTTCATCAACTGACCTTGTTACCAACATTGCGGCGCAAACCATTTCAGGTACATTAAGCGCCAACTTAGTAGCAGGTGAACGTGTGGAAGTTTCCCTGGACAACGGGAATAATTACACCAATGCCGCTTCATCTACAGGGAACAATACCTGGAGCTTAGCAGGCGTAACGCTAGCCTCCAGTAACACCTTACAAGTACGTGTAACCAATAGCACAGGCAGCAGCGCACCACTTATCTCGCCTTATGTGCTTGACAACACAGTACCAACCGTTTTCATCGCCAGCAGCCCCTCATCCTTGACTGCCGGGCAGACGGCAACCATAACCTTTACTTTTAGTGAGGAACCAAATGGTTTTACTATGGCAGGTCTTAACGTTTCCAACGGCACATTAAACAACCTCAGCGCAACTGGAAATCCTCTGGTTTATATAGCTACTTTTACGCCAGTCACCAACTTTTCGGGTAGTGGCAATGCTTCTACAACTGCCGGATCGTATACTGATCGGGCTGGGAATGCAGGCGCAGGAGGAATTTCTGCAACAATTACAATTAATACTATAGTAGCAACGCTTCCCGCCGACGGACTCGCATTTAATGGTACCAACCAATATGCTGAAGTGCCTGCAAGATCCGCGCTCGACTTTACTACGGGTACAGTTGAGATGTGGGTAAAACCAGGATGGACGGCAGGTGTGCATGATGCCATCAACCCTTGTATAGCCGCTATGCGCAGCACCAGTACTACACGCTGGAGTTTCCACATCAACCGCGATTTGGGTTCTATCGGTTTTTGGAACAGCACCGTTTACCTCTCGAAGAATTTTACCTTCGTGAAAAACCAGTGGTACCATATCGCATTTGTGATGACTGGTTCGAATACAGAAATATTCGTTAACGGAGCTTCAATTGGCGTAACTGGCAGCACAATGCGCACCGCATCTACAGGGCTGACCTTTAAGTTGGCTCAGTCGCAAACCGGCAGTACTGAACTTTTCCAGGGAGAAATTGATGAAGTTAGGGTTTGGAATACAGCCAGAACACTTACAGAGATTGCCAACAACCGTTCGACCCCTGTAGCTAATAATAGCACAGGATTGATCGGCTATTATAAGATTGATGCTGATATCCTGGCAAGTACTAACCAGGAAAATTATGAACTTAAGGATTACAGCACGGCAGCTGCAACCGGAAAGATCTACAATTATTTTGCACCTACAGTGACTACAGGTACGGCATCTACCATCACCAGCTCAGGGTTTACCGGTGGCGGTGACGTAACCAGCAATGGTGGCGGTGCCATTACTGCACGCGGACTTGTCTATTCTTCTACGAATGCTACACCGACCATACTTGACGGTAAAACCAATATCGGTACCGGCGATGGTACATTCTCTGGAGCTGTTGCAGGCTTATCAAGCAGTACTGCATATAAGGTCCGTTCGTTTGCGACCAACACTACCGGAACTAGTTATGGTTCAGTAATTACTGTAACTACAGCTTCTGCTGCACCAACAATTTCATTCCCTGCCACTAGCCTCGCAAATGGAAACGTTGGTACAGCTTATAGTAAAACTTTGAATGCGGCCAGCGGAGGAACTGCGCCGTATACCTATGCCCTAACCGCCGGAGCATTACCTTCCGGTATATCATTAAGTAGTGCCGGAACTTTAAGTGGTACGCCTACAGCCACCGGAACTTTCAATTTTGCGATTGCCGCTACAGATGCATCAACCGGATCAGGCCCTTATTCATCAGCGCCGAGGGGCTTCTCATTAACTATCGGGGCGCCTGTCATTGCCGTTAGCCCTGCGACCTTACCTGACATGGCTTATGCCACGGCCTACAGCCAGACACTAAGTTCTACAGGCGGAACCGCACCTTATACTTATGGCTTGTCGTCGGGCGCCTTGCCTATCGGAATTTCTTTAAGTTCGGCCGGTGTTTTGTCTGGTATTCCCAGATCGGATGGAAATTTTTCAATCTCCGTGAGCTCTACCGATGACAATGGTGTTATGGCATCCAAAGCTTACACCTTTAGTGTATCTGCTCCGGCACTGGTGATCAGTCCGACTACGCTGCCCAATCCTTCATTTGGTGCAGCCTATAGCCAGTCGCTGGCCACAACAGGTGGAATTGCACCTTATAGCTATTCCATTATATCCGGTTCTTTACCTGTCGGCATATCATTTAGCAGTGCAGGGGTATTAAGCGGAACGCCATCTTCAGCAGGGTCTTTCACTTTTACAGTAAGAAGCACAGATGATATTGGAGCTAACAATACGATTTCCTACACCTTAACTATCGGGGTACCAACAATAGTAGTTAATCCCGCAACTATACCTGGTGCTACAGTAGGTACAGCTTATGCACAAACCTTTACCGGAAGTGGCAGTACTGCACCATATACATTTGCACTAACTGCCGGTGCCATGCCTGCTGGTTTGTCTCTCAATACAACAACTGGCGCTTTAACCGGCACTCCTACTGCTGCAGGAACTTTTAATTTTACCATTACCGCTACCGGAAGTTCTACAGGCACAGGGGCACCTCATACAGGCGCAAGGGTTTATGC
Organism: Pedobacter frigoris; assembly: GCF_032678645.1. Lineage (GTDB taxonomy): Bacteria > Bacteroidota > Bacteroidia > Sphingobacteriales > Sphingobacteriaceae > Pedobacter > Pedobacter frigoris_A. The sequence continues at coordinate 494,290 of NZ_JAVTSP010000002.1, read as the reverse complement.
ACTTGTGGTTGGCGCACCAACGCTTACTGTTAGTCCGGCCACCCTGCCAGGCACATCCTCAGGCCTGGCTTATAGCCAAACGATTACTACATCTGGCGGAACTGCACCTTATAGTTATGCCATCACTGCCGGAGTGTTGCCTGCGGGTCTTACGCTGAGCGCTGCCGGAACACTAAGCGGTACACCGACGATGACAGGTTTGTTTAATTTTACGGTTACTGCCACCGATGCTTCGACTGGCCTGGGACCATATTCAGGTTCAAGGGCCTACTCACTATTAGTTGGAGCACCTACAATTGCTGTAGCGCCAACCATTTTACCTGGCTTTGCCATCGGAACGGCCTACAGCCAAACCCTTACCGCTTCAGGAGGAACTGCACCTTATAGCTACACAATAACTGCAGGAGCTTTGCCAACCGGTATCTCATTGAGTACTGGTGGTGTGCTCTCCGGAATACCTACGTCAGCAGGAACATTTAATTTTACCATAAGGGCAACTGATGCCGCGGGTGGTAGTGGCCCATATTCTGGTTCCGCAGCTTATTCAATTACAATCGCAGCACCATCACTTTCATTGCCTGCAACTACTCTCGCAAACGCAAATGTTGAAGTAGCTTATAGCCAGGCTTTAAATCCGGCTAGTGGAGGAACAGCACCTTATACCTATGCCATAACAGCGGGGGCTTTACCAGCTGGCTTGAGTCTGAATGCAAGTACAGGTGTAATAAGTGGAACACCAACGACAAACGGCACTTTCAACTTTACAGTTACTGCAGTAGATTCCTCAACAGGGGCTGGAGCTCCATTTGCCATTGGCAGATCGTATGCATTAACTGTTGTCGGCAAGCTTTCTCAAGGTATTACGCTGGCAGCAACTGGTACAGCGCAATATGGTGATGCGGATATTGATTTGGCGGCAACAGCTTCCAGCGGATTGGGTGTAACATATACTTCGGGTGATCCTGGCGTTGCAACAATCGTAAATGGCAAGGTTCATATCTTAAGTGCAGGTATTGTAACCATTTATGCCAATCAAAGCGGCAATACAGCATATAATGCTGCACCCCAGGCTCAGCAGGTTTTAACAATTAATAAATTACCTCTTATCATTACTGCTGGTAACCGCAGCAAAACTTATGGTGACGCGGTGACTTTCGCTGGTACTGAATTTACAGCAGCAGGATTAATTAATGGAAACACTGTAACTGGTGTAACATTGACCAGTACAGGTTCGGTAGTTACCGCAACTGTTGCGGGCTCGACTTACCCGATCGTAGCTTCGGCAGCGACAGGAACTGGTTTAGCGAACTACAATATCTCTTATGTTGACGGTGCATTGACTGTAGATGCGAAAGCATTGACCATCACTGCAAACAACCGCAGCAAAACTTACGGTGCTGTAGTAACCTTTTCAGGTACTGAGTTTACTTCAGCAGGATTGATCAATGGAAACACTGTAACTGGTATTACTTTGGCCAGTACAGGTTCTGTAGTTACTGCAACTGTAGCCGGTTCTACTTACCCAATCATCGCTTCGGCAGCGACTGGTACAGGACTGGGCAATTATACTATCTCTTATGTTGACGGTGCATTGACCGTAGATGCGAAAGTATTAACAATCACAGCAAATAACCGCAGCAAAACTTATGGTGACGCAGTAACATTTGCCGGTACTGAGTTTACAGCAGCAGGCCTGATCAATGGAAACACTGTAACTGGTGTTACTTTGACCAGTACAGGTTCTGTTGTTACCGCAACTGTAGCGGGTTCTACTTATCCGATCGTAGCTTCAGCAGCGACTGGTACAGGACTGGGCAATTATACTATCTCTTATGTTGACGGTGCATTGACCGTAGATGCGAAAGTATTAACAATCACAGCAAATAACCGCAGCAAAACTTATGGTAACGCAGTAACCTTTGCAGGCACTGAATTTACAGCAGCGGGATTGATTAATGGCAACACTGTAACTGGTGTTACTTTAAACAGTACAGGTTCTGTTGTTACGGCGACTGTTGCCGGTTCTACTTACCCGATCATCGCTTCGGCAGCGACTGGTACAGGACTGGGCAATTATACTATCTCTTATGTTGACGGTGCACTGACTGTAGATGCGAAAATATTAACAATCACTGCAAACAACCGTAGTAAGACTTATGGTGATGCAGTAACATTTGCTGGCACTGAATTTACAAGCGCTGGGTTGATCAATGGAAATACTGTAACAGGTGTTACGCTGACCAGTACAGGTTCTGTAGCCAACGCAACTGTTGCGGGTTCTACTTATCCGATCATCGCTTCGGCAGCGACTGGTACAGGACTGGGCAATTATGCTATCTCTTATGTTGACGGTGCATTGACCGTAGGTGCGAAAGCATTAACAATCACAGCAAACAACCGCAGCAAGACTTATGGTGATGTAGTAACATTTGCAGGTACTGAGTTTACAAGCGCAGGATTAATTAATGGAAACACCGTAACAGGTATTACTTTGACCAGTACAGGTTCGGTAGCCACAGCAACGGTTGCTGGTTCTACTTATCCGATCGTAGCTTCGGCAGCGACGGGAACTGGTTTATCAAACTACAACATTTCCTATGTTGACGGTGCATTGACCGTAGACGCAAAAGCATTGACCATCACAGCGGACAACCGCAGCAAAACTTATGGTGATGCAGTCACTTTCGCTGGCACTGAATTTACAAGCGCTGGGTTGATCAATGGAAATACTGTAACTGGTGTTACCTTGACCAGTACAGGTTCTGCAGCTACGGCAACGGTAGCAGGTTCTACTTATCCGATCGTAGCTTCGGCAGCGACTGGTACAGGACTGGGCAATTATACTATCTCTTATGTTGATGGTGCATTGACCGTAGATGCGAAAGTATTAACAATCACAGCAAATAACCGCAGCAAAACTTATGGTGACGCAGTAACATTTGCTGGTACTGAATTTACTTCAGCAGGATTGATCAACGGAAACACGGTAACCGGTGTTACTTTAAACAGTACAGGTTCTGCAGCTACGGCAACTGTAGCGGGTTCTACTTATCCGATCGTAGCTTCGGCAGCAACGGGAACTGGTTTAGCAAACTACAACATTTCTTATGTTGACGGTGCACTGACTGTAGATGCAAAAGCATTAACAATCACCGCAAACAACCGCAGCAAGACTTATGGTGATGCTGTAACCTTTGCAGATACTGAATTTACAAGCGCTGGATTGATCAATGGAAACACGGTAACAAGTGTAACATTGACCAGTACAGGTTCTGTAGTTACCGCAACTGTAGCCGGTTCTACTTACCCGATCATCGCTTCGGCAGCGACGGGAACTGGCTTAGCTAACTATAACATTTCCTATGTTGACGGTGCATTGACTGTAGACGCGAAAGCACTGACCATCACAGCGGACAATAAAGAACGCTTTGAAGGCACTGCAAACCCAACATTAACGGTAAGTTACACAGGCTTTGTAAACGCTGAAACTTCAACAGTTCTTACAACGCAGTCAGCAATCAGCACTACCGCTGTTCTGAGCAGTGTGGCTGGAGATTACCCGATTAAAGCAAGCGGTGCTGCGGCAGCAAACTATAGCATCAGCTATGTAGATGGTATATTGAAAGTAAAAGCAGGAGCACCAACAAGCGTTACCCTGGCAGCTGTTACGCTTTATGAGAACAGCGCAGCGGCGACAAACGCAGGTACACTGAACAGTACTTCAGATGACCCGACTGCTACATTCACTTATACTTTGGTAAGCGGAACAGGCGATACAGACAATGCTTTATTCAGTATTTCAGGAAACAGGATCAATACCACGGCAAGCCTGAATTTTGAAAACAAACCGGTTTATAAAGTCAGGGTAAGATCTACTACACAATACAACCTGTGGACAGAGCGTGAACTGAGCATCAGCATCAGTGACGTGAATGAAATCCCTACGCTGGCGGCTATTGACAATCAGACCATCTGTTACACCACATCAGCGCAGTCTGTGGCCCTGACAGGCATTACCGCCGGTCCTGACGCAAACCAGACCACTGTACTTAGCGTAAGCAATAACAATGCAAATCTGTTCAGCTCATTTGGTGTAACTGGATCAGGAAATACCGGAACCATCAGCTACAGGGTAAAAACGGGAGCTGTGGGTACTGCGACTGTAACTGTAACGGTTAAGGATGACGGAGGCACTGCAAATGGTGGCGTGGATACTTACAGCAGGACCTTTGTGATCACTGTAAATGCGCTTCCTGTGGTGGCCATCAGCAGTGATAAAGGCAATGAGGTAAGTAAAGGCGAAACAGTGGAACTGACCGCAACCGGTGGAGTTAGCTATGAATGGGCAACACACAGCAGCATTGTAAAAGGAAACAACACTGCGGTACTGACTGTGAGGCCAAAGGAAACGACCACCTATACAGTAACGGCAACCAACGCCAGCGGATGTAAGGATACACAGACCTTTACCATTACTGTACTGGACGATCTTCTGAAAATTAAGGCTACAAACATCCTGACACCGAATGGTGATGGTGTGAATGATAAATGGGTGATTGACAACATTGATTTTTACCCGAATAATCAGGTTAGGATCTTTGACAAGGCCGGCCGTTTACTGTACAGCAAAAAAGGATATGACAACAGCTGGGATGGTATGCTGAACGGTTCTCCTCTTGAGGAAGGAACTTATTACTACATCATTGACTTTGGTAAAGACAGACGCGTGTTTAAAGGCTTTATTACCATTGTGAGAGAACAATAATAACTTAGCAGAACAAATGAATATGAAAACAATATATAAAGCATTGCTGTTGCCCGCCATTTTCGTAATCGGCAGCAAGACTGTACAGGCTCAGCTGAACCCTTTAAGTTCACAATATTATACCAACAGATACCTGATCAACCCCGCTTTTGCAGGGGCTGGTCAGGGCCTGAAAATAAATGGCGCTTACCGTAAGCTTTGGAACAACGTTCCGGGATCGCCCCTGACGCAGAACATCACTGCTGATTATGGGTTTAACAAAGTAGGTATAGGGCTGTCTGTAAATAATGAAAGCGCAGGCTTGCAGCGCCAGACCAGAGTAGTGGGCAGTTACGCCTATCACCTGCCTCTGAACTCTGAATCGCAGCAACTTCATTTCGGTGTATCTTTTGGGTTCATGAACCAGAGGCTGGAGAACGCTGACATTTACGGAAATCCAAACGATGTGCTGGTAGGTCAGTATAACGACCGCAAGACTTACCTGGACGGAGATTTTGGAATCGCGTATACTTCAGGAAGTCTGAACATCCAGGCTTCGGTACCCAACCTTAAGAGTTTCCTTAAGAAGGATGTGATCAAGCTGGCCGATGTGGCGACTTTCTACACTGCAGTCAGCTACAGCATCAACGTGAGTGAAGGTGCAGAAGGGATCGATGTAGAACCACTTGTCGCGTTTCGCGGAGTTAAAGGATTTGACAACATCTGGGATGCGGGTGCAAGGCTACAAATCGCCAACCAGCAGGCTTTTATGGTAGCCATGTACCACAGTACTGAAAATGCAACCTTCGGCTTGGGTATGGACTACAAAAAGAAATACCTGATCAGCGGAACATATACTACTCAGACATCAGCTCTGAGTGCTTATACCAATGGAAGTTTTGAACTGAACCTCAGACTGAACCTGACCAATAAATAAAATATCGGCATGGCCGGGGATTGAATCAGCGTTTCTTATTCAGTCCCCAGCTCCATTGCTCAAATAACGTCGGCTTTACCGGGCCTATACCGTCAAGGCTGGTTTCTGTTCCGGACAACCACATCGTTTCTCCCGCTACGGTGTTGATCACCACATTTGTTTTCCCTTCTACTTCTGACATCATCAGCGCCGGTGAATCTGTTTTATCGGAACTTACACGGCTTACCTGCATATCTGTCTCTATCTTGCATTTTCCGCCTTTGGTGCTGAATATCTTAATGAATACCGTTTTTCCCTGTATCCTTTTGGCTGATACCAGGAATGCACCTTCTGCGCGAAGTTTATCAAAACTTACATCCTGCCATTTAGAAGGAATTGCCGGGAATACCCTGATCTTTCCTCCCCAGCTTTGCAACAGCATTTCCTGGATGGAAGTAGCGGCGGCCAAGGGTGTTTCTATTACAGATCCCGACTCGCGATAAAGCGTATTGGGCTGGATGTATTTATCGAACAGCTGATTTAAAAGGTCGTAAGACTGGTCTCCTCTGCCCATCATGGCATTGATAGCCGCTGCGCCGGTAAAAGTATAGCCCTGCAACGCCCCTTTCAGAGAAAGCCAGTGGTTCATGGACTTTTCTATAAGTTCCCTGTTTTCAGACTGATCCCAGTTGAGCACACGATAGGGATATACCATGAGCATATGTGAGTAATGGCGGTGTGAGCTGGTCAAGGACACATCCTTGCCTATCATCAGGCCGGTATCATCTACAGGATATGGCACAATGTTTTGCAAGATCTCCTCCCATTTACTTTTATCCGGGTCGTTCAGGTTTTCATCGGCATCCAGTTGAATGAGGGTCTGCAGCCCCCAGTTCAGGCTGGAAAGTGCGTAGTTGGCATCTGCCGCAGATTTGTACTCAGGAGAGAATGAAACCGGCAAGTGATAAATACCTTTATCGTCTTTTTTGAGGTGGTAGATGAGGTGGTTTACAGAACGTTTCAGCAAAGGGTAGATGAATGCTTTCAGCTCCTGGCTATCGCCCGAATAGGTATAATATTGATGATAGTAAAATAGTGTCCAGGTCAGGTTGCCCAGTTCGAATTGCCCGTTTTCCTGCATGGCCTCAGCAACTGGCGCTACCAGATCATAACCGCTGATCCGGCCAATGGCGGCGGCATCTTTCCTCCATTCGGCAGGAACGTTATTGATCAGGTTTGGGGTATTCTGATTGAGTGCCTGAAACAATGGCTTTGCAAGCTCGAGGTGATTTGAAGTAAAGACCGGCGAGTAAGTAAGCTGTGTATTGAGGTTCCACCATACGGCCGGCCAAGGGGTCTTGCTGGTAAACCAGGGACCCATCAGGTCGATCATCGGTTTGCCGGTTCTGGTAGCCGAAGCAAGTTTATAGAGCTGGATCCAGTAAAAAGATTCCATGCGCTGATCCGGAAGGGAGACAAAACTCTGCTGGTAAAACTGGTGCCACCAATTGGCATGCGCCGCGAATTCGGCACTGAGCTTAGCGGTATTGAAACTCTTCAGCGCGTTGGTAGCTTCTTTGACCTCATCCTGATTTCCCTTTGCATCGTAGCCGACCGAAACCATTACTTCGGTACGTAATGCTTTCTTAATACTCCAGACTGTCGCGTAACCTCCATTGTTCAATAAAGGCTGACTGCAAACGGAGAAGCCTTGCTCCTTACTGACTTTAAAAGGCGGGTTCTCTATATATTCTGAGGGGTTGCCGGCATTGTTCTGAGCCATTCTTGGTGTCCTGCTTTTCTCAGGTACAAACTCCCAGCCGAGTACGAGTTCCTGTTTATTTCCTTTAGCAGAAATATAGATGATATTTTTATTGGCGTGGACATAGGCCTCAAATTCTATACTGCCTTTAGTCGTATAAACTACCCCGCTGGCTTTCCCGTTGTAAATGCTCAGCTCCATCTTTGCTCCGGTAATTGTCCCCGATGTTTTCAACAGCAGTTTCCCGATCGGAAGTCTGGCGCGGGAAATCAATGGTTCGGTCATGAGCTCGCTACTATGCTCCCGCTGGTCTGTCACATCACTGCGGCCAATGTCAAAGCGGACAGCATGATCGTTTTCCTTGTAGATGTTCGTTCCCAACAATCCATTCCCCAAAATAATCCCTGTATAATAGTCGGTACTGATAGAATCCCACTTTAAAGTCTGTCTTCCCATAAAAGAAGGCCAGTCAACCGTGCTTTTTTTAACCTGTGCATTTACATTTCCTGCAAATAACAACAGCAATAGAAAAGTAGAGCTATATTTCATACGCATTGGAATAACTTATTAACTAAAACTAAACACTTTTTTTGATTTTACATGACATTTACCAAAATCCCTGAACATTATGACGAAAAGGTAAAATGATTGCATAGCTTTGCCCATAATAGTATAGCAATAAAATAGTTAAATATGACTTACCAGGAAAAACTGAGCGAAATACGTAAACAAATGAAGGCCGATAATGTAGCGGCTTACATCATTCCTTCTGCTGATCCACACATCAGCGAATACCTGCCAAACCATTATAAATGTATCCCTTTTACTTCGGGCTTTAGCGGCTCTGCAGGTACGCTGGTCATTACACATGATTTTGCAGGTTTGTGGACTGATTTCCGTTATTTCGAACAGGCGGCAGAACAGTTGGAAAACAGCGGTTTTGAACTGGTAAAGCAAAAAGTGCAACATGCCCCTGAGTACATCCAGTGGCTGGTAGAAAAACTGGATAAGGGCGCTACTGTAGCGAGCAATGAGAAATTGCTGTCCCTGCTTCTGGGTGACCTGATCAGTCAGCAGTTTTCTACAAAAGGCATCAACCTAACCAGCAAAGATTACCTGAGCCCGATCTGGGAAAACAGGCCTCAGTTACCTGCCGAAAAAGCATTTTTAATCGCAGATGAACACATTGGTCAGCCCGTAAGCGGCAAGCTGACTGCGGTAAGGGCCATGCTGCAAAAACAAGGTGCAGACTACCATCTGGTTTCTTCCCTGGACGATATGGCCTGGCTATTTAACATCCGTGGTAAGGATGTAAGTTATAACCCGGTAGTACTGAGTTTTGCCCTGATCAGTCAGGACGAGGCCAAACTGTTTGTCAACCCTGACAAGCTGAGCAATGAAGACAAAGAACTCTTGTTAAAAAGCGGCGTAACCGTATTTGCTTATGAGGAAATAGAAACTGCCCTGCAACAGATCCCTGAAAACAAAAGCATACTGATAGATCCTAAACGCAATTGCTTTGCTTATGCAAAATTGATCCCTGCTTCGGTAAGAATCATCAAGGAGACCAATCCTTCGACAGTTTTGAAGGCCGTTAAGAATGAAACCGAGCTGGCAAATACACGTACTGCCATGCTTAAGGATGGCGTGGCGATTACCCGTTTCCTGAAATGGTTATCAGAAAACATCGGCAAAACCACCATTACTGAATTGTCTGCCGCTGCGGTATTACGCAGTTTCAGAGCTGAACAGGATGGCTTCGTTGGCGACAGCTTCAATACCATCAGTGCTTACGGGCCTCACGGGGCACTGCCTCATTATGGTGCTTCGGAAGAAAGTAATTCAGAAGTGAAGTCCGAAGGTTTATTCCTTGTAGATTCGGGAGGCCAGTATTTCTACGGCACAACTGACATCACCCGTACCATCCCGATGGGCAACAATACGGAAGAGGAAAGTACAGATTATACATTGGTATTAAAGGGCATGATTGACGGCTGCAAGGTGCGTTTTCCGAAAGGAACATGCGGTTATCAGATTGACGCCATCACACGTAAACCATTGTGGGATTATGCAATCAATTACGGCCATGGTACCGGTCACGGTGTAGGATATTTTTTAAATGTACACGAAGGACCTCAAACTTTTAATCCGACAGCAACTCCTGTAGCCGTTGAGCTTGGGATGATCACCTCCGTAGAACCTGGCGTATACCGTCCGGGCAAGCACGGGATCAGAATTGAGAACCTGGTAAATACGGTTAAGGATGTGAGCAATGAATTCAACGAGTTTTATGCATTTGAATGCCTGACCATAGCACCGATCAGCACTAAAATCGTGAAGAAGGATTTATTGGAAGCATCGCAAGTGAAATGGTTAAATGATTACAATGCCCTGGTATTTGAAAAGTTAAGTCCGTTTTTGAATGAAGTTGAGCGTGCATTTTTAGAAACGGAAACAAAGGCAATATAATTTTATAATTGAATGCATTGGCTCAGTTTTTGTATCCAGGCTGCAAGTCTGGCATGGTGCCAATCAATATTTAACGTACTTAACAAAAATGAAAAAAATTACTTTAATCGCTCTCTTTGCCGTTGTGGCAACACTATTTGCATGTAAAAAAGATAAAGCCGAGCGCAATTCGGATAGACTAAACGGCAAATGGTCATTGGAATCAATGGCATATGTTTATTATGAAGACGGAAAGGAAATAGAAAGAGAACAAAAGTCTGGTCTCAATCTGCCATGGGAATTCAGAACAGATGGAAAAGCCACCGTTAAAATAGAAGGGGATACTCAGGAAACTAACTGGACCGCAACAGAATCAACACTGGAGATAACCTCACAGGGGGGTGACCAAAAATTGAAGTTTGACATCAAATCTTTGAGCAAGACCGACTTACATCTTGAATATGAAAGTGATGTTGATTTTGAAAATGGTAAAACATACAGAGAGGTTGTTGAATTTAAATTGAAAAAGAAATAATTCAACATTTTTCGAGACCACTTCACCCTCATCATACTAGAAAGACAGCTTTGCAGGTGCGGAATCCCGGATCAAGTCCTGGGATGACGATCGCTATAAATAAGGCGTTTAGTAAAAATTCAGCTGCTCAGAGAAAGCATTAGCGCTGGTGATGCGAAGCTTCAGCAGATGCAGCTTTCGAAGAGGATGCTTAATTTTTCTAAATAGCCGGATACCGTCAATCTTAACTAATATAACTACTAGATCCCTCGAAACTCGGGATGACAAAATCAAAAAAGGGTCAATGTTCTAAAAACACTGACCCTTTTTTATTATTCAAGAATTCTATTGCAGAATATATTCAGGACCTTATTCCAGAATTACATTCCAGAACCATGAACTTTCTTCTAAAGCGGACTGATAGACCTGTCCAGATGCGTATAACCCCCATCAACATACACCATTTGTCCGGTGGTATGACTCGACACCTCCGATAGCAAAAACACCGCAGCATTGGCAATTTCCTCCGCAGTCGTCATTCTTTGTCCCAAAGGAATTTTTGATGTGATGGAAGCCAGTTTCTCTTCAGGATTAGGCAAGGTCTTGATCCAGGTCTCGTACAATGGTGTATAGCATTCCGCTACGATCACTGAATTTACACGAATACCATGTGGCAGTAACTCTACCGCCCATTCACGGGTCAGCGCATTACGAGCGCCATTAGACGCAGCATAAGCAGAAGTTCCGCCCTGACCGGTATCTGCTACCTTGGAACCGATGTTTACAATCGATCCTTTAGATTCAATCAATGCCGGCAACGCATGGTGCGCCATCAGGTAGTAATGAACCACATTTTTATGAAGGCTCGCCACAAATTTCTCATAATTGCCACTAACCAGACCAACGCCATCATTCACACCGGCATTATTTACCAATCCATCGATACGGCCAAATTGTGCCAGTACCTGCTTTACTGCATTTTCATTATCTGCCGGATTGGTCAGTTCAGCTGTAAGGCTAAACACCTTCCCTCCTTCAGTCCTAATGCTATCTGCCAGTTTTTCATTGTCGGCCGCATTGCGTCCAACGATCACCGGAATTGCACCTTCTTTAGCCAGTACCCTGACGATTCCTTCTCCGATTCCCTTTGCGCCACCAGTTACGATGATCACTTTATCTTTTAATTGCAGATCCATTGATTGCTATTTTAAATTGTAAAATTTAGTTGCATTACCGCCCCAGAACAGTTCTTGCTGATGCACTGAAAGCTTCGTTGAAACGTATCCTTCCATCAGGTCTATAAGCTGTCCGTATATTGCTGCGAGGAGACTAACCGGCCAGTCTGAGCCATACATCACCTTGTTGGCTCCAAAGGCATTAAAAACCACATCGAGATATGGCGTAAAATCTTCCGCTTTCCAGTGATTCCAGTCGGCCTCTGTCACGATTCCAGATACCTTACAATACACATTCTCAAATCCGGCAAGCATTTCTATATCTTTTTGCCAATCGGCTATCTTCTTGCTCTTAATCTCCGGCTTGGCAATGTGGTCCAGCACAAAAAGCTGGTCCGGAAACTTAGCCACCAGCTCTGCCGCATACTTCATCTGATCAGGAAATATCAGCAGATCATAAGTAAAACCGAAATCTTTCAATTTGCTGATGCCATTTACAAAAGCAGGCTTAAGCATTAAAGCACGGTCTTCCTCTCCCTGTAAGATATGCCTGAAACCCTTTAAGCGCTCATGCACACTCAGATCTTCCAGTTGCGCCTCAATATCGTCTGCCTGAAGATCAACCCAGCCGACAACTCCTTTGATAAAAGGATTTGTTTTGGCATTCTGAAGCTGAAATTTATTCTCAGCCGGAGACTGATCCGACTGGACGACCACACATCCGTCGAACTTAAAATGTTCCAATATGGGTTCCAGGTGCTTAGGCAGAAAATCGTCCCGCAGCACCTCCATATCCTCGGTAATCCAGCTGTCTCTTACCTTATTGAATTTCCAAAAATGCTGATGGGAATCAATCCTTAACATAGTTTTTCACCTGTTGTTTTTGAGTACCCAAGCCATCAATTCCAAGTTCAATCACATCTCCGTGCTTCAGGTAAACCGGAGGTTTAAACCCTAGTCCGACACCGGCTGGAGTACCCGTAGAAATAACGTCCCCCGGAAGGAGTGTCATAAACTGGCTTACATAAGAAACTACAAAAGGCACATTGAATATGAAGTTAGCTGTATTGCCATCCTGCATTTTCTGACCGTTTACTGTAAGCCATAAACGAAGGTTGTCTACATCTTTAATTTCATCACGTGTAGCCATAAACGGACCCAGCGGAGCAAAAGTATCACAACCTTTACCCTTGTCCCAGGTCCCGTTTCTTTCGATCTGGAACTCACGCTCTGAAACATCATTGTGCAGTACGTAACCTGCAATATAATCAAGCGCATCAGCCTCTTCTACATAAGTAGCTTTTTTGCCGATCACAATGGCAAGCTCTACTTCCCAGTCTGTCTTTACAGAGTTTTTAGGAATGACAACATCATCAAACGGACCTACCATTGCAGTAGTAGACTTCATGAATATCACCGGTTCCGGAGGTAGCGGCGCATTCGTCTCTTTAGCATGGTCCGCATAGTTTAACCCGATACAAACAATTTTTGAAGGACGTGCAACAGGAGAACCTAAGCGGCTCCCTTCAGGTACTTTTACCAACGAATCTTTATTTGCAGCTACAAATTGCTCCAGTCTTTCCAATCCATTGTCCTTAAAGAACTGCTCGTTATAATCTCCGCCAAGGGCTGAAGTATCATACCAAACATCATCTATAATTACGCCGGTCTTTTCCTGATCGGCTGCTCCCCATCTGATTAATTTCATCGTTTAATTTTTATTTCTTTATGCTAATAGTTAGTTGTTCAATTTAATAAATCCTCCGTCTATAGGATAGTCATTACCTGTTACAAAACCAGACTCATCTGAGCACAGGTATAATGCCAGTGAGGCAACTTCTTCGGGTTTACCCATTCTTCCGATAGGCTGACTTTTAGAAAGCTTATCAAATACTTCGGTCTCCTGGCCAGCATAATTCTTACTGATGAAGCCATCGACAAAAGGAGTATGAACCCTTGCAGGGGAAATGCTGTTGCAGCGGATGCCTTCAGACATGTAATCCCGTGCTACAGAAAGGGTCATTGCATAAATGGCCCCTTTACTCATGGAATAGGCGAAACGATCTGTGATGCCCACCAAAGCGGCTATAGATGCCATGTTGAGGATCACACCGCCACCTTTTTTCTTCATTAAAGGAAGGGCTGCGTACATACAATTGTAGGCGCCTTTCACATTGACATTGAAAACTTTGGTAAAATCTTCTTCACTGGTGTTGTCGGCCTTGCCAATGTGAGCAATACCGGCATTATTTACGAGGATGTCTATTTCCCCTATCTTATTGAAAATATCAACTACTTCTTCCTGGCTGGTCACATCACATTTGTAAGTAACCGCTTCCCCCTCGAACTTATTGATTTCGTGGAGCGTGCCCGATGAGGCTTCAAGATTTACCTCAATGATGTTTACAAATGCACCTTGTTTTGCGAATAGCGTGGCAATCGCTCTTCCGATCCCGCTTCCGCCACCTGTAATAACTGCTGTTTTTCCTTTTAAACTGAACATATTAATTTGTCTATTTATAATGAAACTCCCCTTTTCCATGGGATAAAATCATCCTGGTTCAATAATACGGCTTTTGGTGTAATTTCACCACTTGCAGCTTTAATACAATATTCCAGAATCTCGGTTCCCATTTCCTCGATGGTCTTTTCCCCACGGATAATGGCACCGGTATCAATATCTATAATGTCATTCATCCTCGTAGCCAGTGCAGTGTTCGTCGCTACTTTGATCACAGGACAAACCGGATTACCTGTTGGCGTTCCCAGACCTGTTGTAAACAGGATCAGGGTAGCGCCACTTGCGGCTTTTCCTGTTGTGGCCTCTACATCATTACCGGGAGTACAAACCAGACTCAGGCCTGGTTTAGTGGCAGGTTCTGTATAATCAAGCACATCGACCACCGGAGATGTTCCTGCTTTCTTTGCTGCTCCTGTACTTTTGATGGCATCAGTGATGAGTCCATCTTTGATATTTCCGGGAGAAGGGTTCATGTGAAAACCTGAACCGACCGCATGTGCCTGAGCATCGTAAGTACGCATTAAAGAGATGAACTTTTCAGCAATTGGCTTATTCACACAACGGTCTACCATATTCTGCTCCGCTCCGCAAAGTTCAGGAAACTCAGCCAGAAGGACTTTTGCGCCCAATGCTACCAATAGGTCAGAAGTATATCCGACTGCCGGATTAGCAGAAATACCGCTAAAGCCATCGCTGCCGCCACACTTGACGCCGACACATAATTTACTGAGGGGAGCTGGAGACCTTTCCATTTCATTAATTTCTGTCAGCCCGACGAAAGTCTTAAGAATGGCATCTTTAATCATTTGGTCTTCACTTTGACTCTGCTGCTGTTCAAAAATAAGTACCTTTTTATTGAATGACGGATTCCTTTTCTTAATGTCGCTCAGAAAATCATTGGCCTGAAGGTGCTGGCAACCTAAACTTAAAATGGTAATACCACCCACATTAGGATGGTCTGCATATGCAGCCAACAGATTGCTCAGTACAGCAGAATCCTGTCTGGTACCACCACATCCTCCCTGATGATTTAAAAATTTAATGCCGTCTACGTTTTTAAACACCCTGTTGTTGACAGGATTGAGTGGAGACAGACTGTCTACCTGAAAGGAATCTATAGCCTGTCCATCCTGATAGGCATTCAATAAATCTTTAGCAAACTGCTTATACTTGTCGGTCACATTGTATCCCAGAGAGTTATACAGTGCTTCCTTAATCACATCCAGATTCCTGTTTTCGCAGAAAACTGTAGGAATAAACAACCAGTAATTGGCTGTACCCACTTCTCCGTTATCACGATGGTAGCCATTGAATGTCCTGTTTTGAAATGCAGATACATCAGGCACATGCCACTGGTAATTTACATCGCGGTAAGCATAATCCTGGGAGGCATGGTGTACATTTTCCGTAGTCATTAAACCACCTTTAGGAATAAAAGTAGTTGCCTTTCCTACCAGCACTCCATACATTAAAACTTCATCAGCCACCTGCATTTCATTAATGAAAAACTTATGCTTGGCATTTACCTCATCCTGCAGTGTGATGACATCATTGTTCCACACGATCACTTCGCCCTTTTTCAGGTCCTGCAAAGCAACCAGCACATTGTCATCCGGGTGGATTTGTAAAAACTTTTTATTCGTATTATCCGACATTTTTATTCAATTCAAATATTTTATCCATCAGCACCCATTTTTCACCGGGCTTTGCACCCGGAACAGCCTGCTGGTATTTCCACATCAATGCTTCCCATTCCTGCACTTTCTCATTTGCAGCATCCATAGCACCTTTTTTCTCAAAACTGAAGGTAGCATTTACCTCCATGATCATGAACAAACGGTTACCATAACGGTAAATTTCCATCGCGTCAATTCCCGCAGTAGTGATGCTGCTTTTGATCTCAGGCCATACTTCCTGATGCATTTCTTCATATTGTTTAATCAACTCCGGATCATCTACCAGATCCAAAGTTAAGCAGTACCTGTTCATATTATATATTTTTAACTTCTTTAACAACTTTGTGTCCGGTCCAACCAAAAGCCAGCACTACAAGAAAGCAAACCAGCGGCACAATATACCCGATCTGTATGCTGCTGATATCACTGATATATCCCATAACCAAAGGCAATAATGCACCCCCAACTATCGACATGATAATCAGACTGCTGCCATATTTTGTATCATTTCCAAGATCCTTGATACCTAGCGAAAATATAGTCGGGAACATGATGGACATAAAAAAGGCCACCCCTGTAACCGAAATCAAAGCAAGCGTACCCACAGTTACCATAGCAAAAGCGCAAAGGATTACACAGATCACGGAATAAATAACAAGAAGCAATTCTGCTTTGATGAATTTCATTAATGAGGTACCTACTATCCTTCCAATCAAAAATGCAAGTCCCATCCCATAGCCCGCATATTCTCCCGCTTGTTGCTGGTCAAATCCCACTGCCTTGGCTGCATATAAAACAAAGAGACTTAATACACAAACTTGTGCCCCTACATAAAAGAACTGAGCGACAACAGCCCAACGCAAATGTTTGTGTGTTAAGGCATGTAATATCCCTCGCTTCTCATCTCCATCGACTTCAGTTTCTTTAATTTCCGGCAGTTTGATGAATAAAAAAACAATGGTAATCAGGAGAATTATCGCTCCAAGTACCAAATATGGAGTTTTAACGGATGACGCTTCCGAAGCGAGGGTTATTTGCTGAGCAGATGCACTCATGGTACTTAACTCTTCATCCGATACGCCCTTAATCATAATGATCCGTGATCCGATTACCGGGGCGAGCATAGCTGCCAGACCATTAAAGGATTGTGACAAATTAAGTCTGAAAGGTGCCGTTTCTTTAGGGCCTAAAAGTGAAGCATAAGGATTAGCTGCAGTTTCAAGAATAGTTAATCCGCAGGCAATAATAAAAAGTGCTCCTAAAAAAAATGGATAGGCTTGAGTATTTGCTGCGGGAATAAATAAAAACGATCCTATTGCAAACAAACAAAGGCCTATTATGATACCTGACTTGTAGCCGTACTTTTTCATGATAAAACCCGCAGGAAGGGCCATAACGAAATAAGCAATGAATACTGAAAAATCGACTAAGGAAGCCTCTAAAGTACTCAAGCTGAAAGATCTTTTTAAATGTGGAATAAGAATTGGATCCAGGTTATGAACAAAGCCCCACATAAAAAATAGCGAGGTGATCATAATGAACGGAAATAAGTATTTGTTTTTTGTCATCGGTTTATTTATTTGGTTATTCAAATAACGTGGTTTCCGACGTTATTTATTTAATCATTTTATCCATTCATTAAACTATTTTGGCAGATAAAGTAAGTGATCTCTTCACAGGCTGCGCCAGCTAGGCCCAGCGAAGGGCTGGGCAACCTGACAATGCCTGTTCTGAGACACTGACTTTAGAGGAAACAGGGCGTATAGCAGGGAGGCAGCTTGGATGTTCACAGCAGAAATCAAAAGTAGCATAAGGAAACATTACTTTGCATCCTGCTTTCAGGAAATAATAGCTGCTCGGAACAGGCATTGTCAGGTTTGCGACCACAGGGAGCTTAGCTGGCGCAGCCTGTGAGGAGACTGCTATTATTTCCTGAAAAATTAAAGCACCAAAATTACTTAAACTCCAGCCGGACATTCGGCAAGCCTAAAGTAGTGTGTGCTGACCGTGGATTGTGCAATTTCCAGCTAACCGGATAATATTTCCCTTTTTCTACTTGCAAAGATGGTAGTGTTTTGTGATAGATGACCTGCGCTATATCATTGGCAATCCCTACAGTAGTACTTTTCTGAAAACCATTGTAAAATTTAATGACCAGTTGGTTTTTACCCTTTTTCAACGGAAGAAGGATGACATCCTTCATCAGCTTTTCCTTGAGGGGATTATTGTGCTCATCCAGTATCTGCCCATTCAAAGCTACTGTTACCGCATCTCCACTGGTAATTCCTACCAGATAAGACTGGTCCTTTTCTGAAGTAATCTCCTGAAGCAGGTAAGTCGCAGTTTCTTTTTCGGCACTAACTTCATAAGTTAAGTTATTCTTCCATCCAGACATTGCTTCCCAAACTTTGCCCCTATTGGCCGGCCATGGTTTACTCACATCGATATCTTTTAGATTCCCATGTACTCCACCCGGGCCTGAATAGTAACTGCCCGATTTATAAAGCAGACCCCAAATAATAGATGACGGTGTATTGTCCAGCTTATCGGTTTCATTTCCGCTCAATGCCACGGTACTGACTTTACCATTGATTTCCAAATCAATCTCTTTGCCCTTTTCGTTCTCTGTAAAATAGACTTTAGGTGTTATAGTCCCGCTTGCCACCGGGCTCAAAGTCCATGATTCCTTTACAGTACTTTGATAGCGGTTGTTGTAATCGATCCCTGAATTGCTATAATGCTTAAAAGCGTTATGACTGTTGAGCGTTAAAATGCCAGCGTTTTTCACGATAATATTCGCAGGGGGCACTTTATAGCCATTTGTAAACTCTATAGCGATCACTTTAAATTCTTTAGCAATATCCAGGTCTGCGCGAACCGTAATGGTTACACCTGCTGCATTTTGAGTATACTTAACTTTTTTATTTTCGCCTAAGACACTTGCGCCTTTTATCTTTCCGGTAAGACCGGGTAAAGTAATTGTACCATTCTCTGGCGATGAAAGCAGGTGTAAGTAAATTTTATTCGGCCTGCTGGTCAGGCTGCCCCATTTAAATGAAATGTGAAAAGGGTCGGCATCCGTTCCGTAGATTGCCTCCTTATTCTTCTCCAGCCACTTGCCAATATTGAGTAGAATATCCCTTTCAAAAGGCACGACAGAACCGTCGCCTTTAGGGCCAATGTTCAACAGGTAATTTCCGCCACGGCTAACCACACGAATCAAACTGGTCAGTTTCTCTTTTTGCTTTTCTTCTTCACTGCCCCTTTCCTGCCATGAACGGTAACCCCAGGTTTCATCAAAGAAGGATGCAGGAGACTGCCATGGCACTCCGATTGCATAGTCTGGCTCCTGATTATCGCCCATCACATTGAAATCACCCATGTCATTTCCAATCCGGCTTCCGATCATACAGTCAGGTTGTAATTTATGCACCAGGTCTCTGAGTTCACGGCTATCCTTCTCACGCTGTGAACCCATATCAAACCAAAGCTCAGAAACAGGTCCGTAGTTACTCAAAAGTTCTGTAATCTGTCTCTTATTATACTCCACATGCTCAGGAGTGATGAGGTCTGAATTGTGACTTGAGATTGGAGAGGCCTGAGGAAAATGCCAGTCAATCAAGGAAAAATACAAGCCAAAACGTAGTCCGCCACGCTTACAGGCCTCAGACAATTCCTTCAGCACATCCCTCTTGAAAGGTGTAGCGTCTACCACATTGAAATCGGTAGTGCTGGTCTTAAACATACAAAAACCATCATGGTGTTTTGAAGTGATCACTATGGACCTCATGCCTGCCTTTTTAGCGAGAGACACGATAGAATCAGCATTCCATTTTTCGGGGTTAAACCTTTTAGCAACGTTAGCATAAGTATCACTATAAATTCCCGCATGAGCCTGTATTTGTTCACTTAAGCCTTTTGATACCGGCTTGCCTTCCCAGACGCCTCCCAATACGGAATATATCCCATAATGAATAAACATGGAGTACTTCTGTGCCTGCCAATCCTTAAGTGCCTTTGGATCATGTTGTGCAAAAGCGAAGAGATTCGCAAAAATCAATAAGGCGAATAAAATAGTTTGTTTCTGTTTCATGGTTTAAAACCCTAGTTCCGGTTATTTTATTGGTTTATCCAGTTTTACCTTTTGAGTATTCTGATTTCTAAATATACTAAGTTCAATGCTTTGATTGGATTTAACCCGGTCTTGTTCATCAAGCAGGTCAGTCATTTTATTTACTTCTTTTTGCCTGAAAGCCAGTATCACATCGTTAGGTTTCAATATACCTGCCCATGGACTATTTGCATCTACACTCAGCACAAGTACCCCTTTCTCAGAAGACATTCCAGTCGCCGAGCGTTCACCAAGTGTTTCAAGGTTCTTGATGCGGACGCCAAGCCATTGCACGATCTGATCCTTACTAACCTGAACTGGTCTGGCCAACAAAGGCAGCGGGGCTTTCTTCGCAATTTTAGCAAGCTGCGGACTGCTTACCCCAAATTGATTTGTAGGGAAATTCCTGAAACCTACAGCCAAAGCTTTTGAACCTGGCTTTACACGGTAATCTCCAACTTGAGGATTTATAAACATCGCATCGCCATAGTCAGAATGCTGGTCTGTGCCTGCAAGCCGTGCTTTCTTTAATGCTGCACTATCCGGGAATAAGTTATAATCGATTTCCTTACCCCAGTGATTGATCCCAATTGGGTAATAATTGCGCATGACGATATTGTGCTTAAAAACATCTCCGCTATTTGCAAACCAGACATGCGGATGGAAGGAATTGTTAAGGATGATGTTATTTTCAACAGTCCTGTAAAATCCTTCACGGAGTTTTAATCCACCATTCAGGCAAACATTGTTATAAATATGGTAGTTGCTGGATCCATCATCAAGATCTATATCCCAGCCATGGTTACAATGAAAACGATTGTCGTGAATGGTAATGGTTTTGATGACATCAGCTGTGATCAGTGATGGGTGGTTCTTAGCAATTTCATTCATTACCGATACCTTAGGATGCCAGTAACGGTCTCTTCCCCAGGAGTTAAAAGCACCATGGTCGCCAGTCTCTAAAACGGTATTGAAAACGTCATTGTATGCGATCACATGTCCGCCCCATGTACCTTCACTGATATTGATACCCGCCCTTGGCACGTCATAAATTGTATTGTGGCTGACAGTAATGTCCATAGACATAGAAATCTGCACACCGGCAACCTGCTTTTCTACCTGTCCCAGTCCATACATCAGCGTATTCTCAACCTTGCAATTCTGAGGATAATTGTTTGTCTTCGGTCCTCTTACGGTATCTATTTGCTCCAGAGGCACGAACTTATTGTACTCAAAACTTCCTGAACGTACCGCATTTGGATCTCCAACAAAACAAACACCACTGGCTCCTGCGTAGGCGATATGGCAACCTGAAATGGTGCTGTTTTTATTATAATTACTTAAAAATATGGCATTGCCTCCTACTGTATTGAAATAACAAGATCTGACCTGACAGCGCTCAGTACCTTCCATAAAAACAGCACCCCCACGGTAAATCGTCCAGTCACTTCGTAATAAAGGCTCTTTAGTCTCCATAAAAGTCCTGACCGTGTGCGCCAGTTCAAATCCTTCAATACTGATGTTTTTTACCGGACTGACTGCAGATCCCTTAAATTCAAAAAGATGCTTCAGCTGTGGCACTTCTATGCTGGCCTTTTCCAGGGCTGCTTTGGCTTGGGTGGGGTAATAATAGATTTTCTTTTCAGCTTTATCAAAAAACCATTCGCCTGCGGTGTCCAGCTCTTCAAAAATATTTTCTACAAATCGATACTTATCGTGCATCCCCATCTGCCGGTTATTTTGAAAGCCTCCTTCGAGTCTCAATTTACCTGCTTCGTCTTTGCCTTTTATTTCATAATGATACCCACCCCACTCTGCTTTATGTAAAGCATGAATAAATCCTCCTGCCGGATTTTTCCATTTAGAGATTCGTTCAGGACTCAGCGCATCAGCAGCAAAGCCACCATAAAATCTGATGGAAGGGTTGTAATTAGGATACCTCGCCATTCTTTGCTGTTGATGATCTACATAAAGCTGATCAAAGGGAATATCCTTATTGACACTAGCCATCACAATAGCACCCTTATAAGACTCCCAGTTTAATTTTAAGGTAACAGCACCGCTAATGATTACCTTATTTCCGGGATAGGCTTTAAATACCAGTTCTTCTCCTGCTTTCCTTGAATCAGCTGGGGTAAAAACTATGGTTTCAGACAAGTAATAAGTTCCTTCAAGCAAGTACACCGTAACTTTCCCTTTCATTTTACGGGCCTCCTGCTGTGCTCTTTTTATGCTGGCATATGGAAGGCTCTTACTTCCTTTTGCACGATCATTTCCCTTAACGGAAACATAAATATCGTGAGCAATGCCATCACTGGCTTGAAACAGCAAAACAGCTAAAATGAAGGAGAATAGTGTTTTCATTGGTCTGGATTTGGTATATTCAAAGAAAGCAAATTAGACCAAGCAAAATTTACTTCAATTGCCAAAACAATAAGCAATTTTGGCAGTTAAATAACTGATCTCTTACAAATGATCTGAATGTAAGTTACTTGAGTATTTTTAGCAGATAAGCACCATAGCCACTTTTAACCAATGGTTCGGCAACGGACTTCAGCTGTTCTTTATCGATAAAGCCCATTCTGTAGGCTACCTCTTCTATACATCCGATTTTTAAGCCCTGGCGTTCTTCGATAACGTGGACAAACTGACCGGCCTGCATCAACGATGCAAAAGTACCTGTATCCAGCCAGGCGGTACCCCTGCTCAATACACCTACTTTCAATTTACCTTGTTCCAGGTATACTTTGTTTACATCAGTAATTTCATATTCACCCCGTGCTGAAGGCTTGATGTTCTTAGCGATCTCTACCACTGAATTGTCATAGAAATAAAGACCTGGAACTGCATAATCAGACTTTGGATGAAGGGGCTTCTCTTCAATAGATACTGCCTGATTCTCGTCGTTAAACTCTACAACTCCATATCTTTCGGGATCGGAAACGCGATATGCAAAGACTACCCCACCATCCGGATCGGCACTCGATTGCAATAACCTGGACATTCCATCACCGTAGAAAATGTTATCGCCAAGCACTAATGCGACCTTGTCATCGCCAATAAAATCAGCACCTATAACAAATGCCTGGGCAAGGCCATTTGGCTGTTCCTGTACTGCATAAGAAAACTTACAGCCTAATCTGCTCCCATCACCCAACAACTTTTCAAAGTTTGGTAAATCATGAGGTGTAGAAATAATCAGTATCTCCCGGATTCCGGCAAGCATCAGCGTCGACAAGGGATAATAGATCATCGGCTTATCATAAACCGGCATCATTTGCTTGCTCATCACCAGGGTCAAAGGATGCAACCTTGTGCCACTTCCACCTGCTAAAATTATTCCTTTCAAGAGTTATATGGTTAATTTATTTAAAATGTCATTTACAGATTTATTGTGCTTTAAGCTCAGAAATCTTAATCCTGACTTGAAGATACGTTTTCTTCTAGTTCTTTAAACCATTCTGCCCCATATTTTCTGATCAGTGGTCCTTTCAGAAATTGATATACCGGAACTTTTAATTCACGGCCAAAAGAACAGGCATCGCTACAAATATGCCAGCGATCATAATTCAACACTTCAAATTCCGGATACTGCGTAACCCTGATAGGGTACAGATGACAGGAAATGGGCTTTTGCCAATCTACAAGCCCCTGCTCATAGCCTTTCTCTATTCCGCATTTCGTAATGCCATTTTCAAAAGTAACATAGGCACATTCTTTATGTCCGTCTACACAAGGTGTAGTCAGATCGCCGTCTGCATCTACTACAGAAGTACCATACTGTTCAATTGCGGCAATGCCTTTAGGCTCTAACAGGTGTTGTATTTTTGGATAAATCTCCGCTAAAATTGCTGTCTCGGCAACATCGAGGGGAGCACCTGCATCGCCTTCCACGCAACATATCCCCTTGCATTTATTCAGATTGCACACGAAATTTTCCCTGATCAGGTCTTCATGCACCAAAGTATTTTGTACTTCTATCATTACTTATTTACTATGGCCAAAGGATGTTTAAGTCCATCGGCTGATTTAATTTCCATTATCACAGAGCCCACCAATATTTCCACCTGAGCCTTTACAGGTACTCTATTACCATCATCAGTAACCCATAAGTATAATTTACTATCCTTACGGAAAATCCTTCCTGGCTTTATAGAAGGGCTAAATTTCAAACACTTTATTGCACCCAGCTTAGTTTTAATCGTTTCCCTGCCTACAAACTGAATTTCCAGCTGGCTAATCTCATCTCCTAAAAAGTAATTCAGCTTTACAAAATCACCGGCTTTCATTTTTGAAATATCCAGGCTTCTTGCAAAATAATAGGAAGATACCAGGTCAAATGTTTGCTTTGTCGGCGTTTTAAAAGTTCCCTTTGTAGCAACTACCTTTTGCTCATCCTGACTAAACCTTGCTTTATCCTGTCTCCTGTAACTTCCTTCTCTGATGTTTTCCTGATAGAAATAAGGCTTTAAATCTTTCTTATCTATATAGGAATCGTAATGATCCCTTATTTTATAAAATACATCAAAGGTACCTGAGGTCTGTCCGTCAACACTCAAGCGATAAGTCGGACTGCCATCAAATTTAAGGTCAGATTCCAGCACTTTCAGTGTGCCTTCAGCTGCCGTGATAAAGCCATATTTCAACTTGTAGGTCAACACTTCTCCAGCTTGAAATACCGGATCTTTTACGAAAGGTAACTCCTGGGCAACACCTTTATAACTTAGGAATGCAGCAACAAAAAACAAAAACAACTTTCTCATACCTAAGCTAAAACAAAAAACAATCCAAAATTAATCCTTACGCTTATAAATGGGAACTGTAGAGCAAGGCTCTCCATACATAATGCTTTTAACAACAGGTGTAAGTAAACTTGTAATTTCAACGTAGGCAGAAACAGGAAGTTCGATATCAGCGCAGCCTTTTACCACTACCCGCTCGTTTTCAAATGTCTTAAGGTCTATTTTAGACAGTGCTTTTGTGAATAGCACGGTTTCCAATGTTTCCAGACTGCCAAATACGATTTCATTGGCAAAAGGTTTCATCTTGTTTGCCAGCAACATATAAGCCCATGTAGGCACAATTGCATCAGCGGTACAGGTAATAGCCACATTTTTATCCGCATAGGCCGACCAGTCATGCGTCTTGATGAACTCCCTGAAATCCTTTTCCCTTAGCATTAGCCCATGAAAAAGATTATCCTTGATGTCGTACACCAACCTCTCTCCCTGATGAAGATATTCTTCGAGGTTAAGCGTGATCAAACCACTAGCTGCTACTTTATTAACAAAATTCTCCTGAATGTCCATGATGCTATACTGAAAACTATGGGTTCCTAAAAATAAAAAAACCGGAAGCAACAATTACTTCCGGTTACAAAATTACGTAAAATAAGATTAATAGAATTTCACCCTATTGTCTTTTATCTTGCTTTTATCTTTTAATGCCTGGAAAGCTGATCCTAAAGAACGCTGACCAGATACTTGCATCATTGCTTCTTTTTGCTTGTAAGTGTTTGCCAATGGAGCCGGATTAGTAAATCCATCTATTACAAAAGCAAATACTCCGCTTTCTCCATCTACAGCTTTAGAAAGCTTACCCGGCTGTGAACCGAATACAGAACCTACCAGTTTGTTTTCCTGAGCTAAACCAGGAATGATCGGATTGGCAAATACCATGTTGGTAACAGGAGCTGCTACCTGACCTACTTTTTGAGCTACCTGATCAATCGATGCAGCACCTTTTAAAGCGTTATCCAATTTCTCTTTAAGCATTTTTGCTTTAACAGCAGTCCTAACCATTGGTTCGATGTCTTTCTTAACTGCTTCAAGAGGCAATGTACCTTCAGGCTTGATGTCAGTCACACGGGCAACAACAAAACCGTTGTCCATTGAATAAACCTCATCAAGAATATCACCTTTATCTGCTGAATAAGCATCGCGGATCAACTGACGTGGATTATCCAAGCCTGGAGCAAAGCCCTGAGTTGGAGTGATCTTATCAGCAACACCTACAGTATAACCTTTTTTCTGAGCCAGCTCAGAGAAGTTACCTGATTTTGCTTCATTAAGGAAGCTGCTTGCTTTTTTATAAGCAGCATCTTTAGTTTTATTACTTGAGCTTAGGTTTTTCTCAATATAAGCCAGTTTGGCTACTTTAGAAGAACCTATTTGTTTTTCTATTTTGATCAGGTGAACCCCAAATTGAGATTGAACTACTTTCAGGTCTCCAACGCTTCCGTCAAATGCTGCGTTTTCAAATTCAGCAACCATTTGCCCTCTTGTGAAAGTTCCCAGTTCACCACCTTTATCTTTAGATCCGTCAACACTATACTGCTGAGCCAGCGTTGCAAAACTTGCGCCTTTCTCGATCAGACCTTTCAATGAATCAGCCAGTTTTTTAGCTTTATCAACACCGCCCAATTTACTTGGGTCGATTAAGATATGACTTGCCTTAACTGAATCAGGAGAAAAGCGGGTATTGATCACTTTTACGAGCTTATAAGAGTTTCCTGAAAACTTAGGACCGTAAAAACTACCTGCAGGTAAATTAAACACTACTGAGTCAACAGCAGGATCAAGTTTGCCTTTAGTGATGTAAGTATAAGGTACTTTAACATCAGAGTTGTTCGCTGCAAATAAAGAATCGTTTGCCGAAGTTCTGAAATCTGCCGCCAGCTTTTCAACCTGGGCTTTAACAGCTGCAGAATCTGCTGCAGTAGGATTTACGCTAAAAGAAACATATTCAAACGTACGTGTCTCGGTAGGATTCTCGAAACGTTTTTTATTTGCATTATAGTAATCCGAATAATCTGATTCAGTAGGCTTAACACTCGCATCCTGAATTGATGAATATGGAAGTGTTACATATTTGAAATTAGCCAGTTTATTACGGTTGATGTATTCATCATTAGCCTCAAGTGTAGTTACGTAAACTGAATTGTTAACCAGTTTAGCATATTTTTGCTGCAATGCCTGTTTCTCAATTTCAACTTCAAGAGATTTCAACTGAGGTGCTACTCTTGGATCTTTATATCCGTCTTTAAAAGTTCTGATTACCTGTGCACGATCAACTTCTCCTGTCTGAGGGTTACCAAAGTACTGCACGATAAGCGGACTTGGGTTACTTCCCTGGATCAGGTCATTCAGTTCGTCAGAAGAAACAGTTAAACCTAAACGGTTATACTCTTTTCCAAGCAGAACATTGGCAATTTCGCCTTGCCATACATTATCAACTGCCATAGCCTGCATCTGCGAATTGCCAGCACCGCCATATTGTTGTTTGTATTGAGCTAGACTCTGCTCAACTTTACCGCTAAACTCGTCTATGTTGATATCTTGCCCGTCAATTGAACCTACAACCTTTTGAGATGCCGCCCAAAAAGGCTTACCTGCCTGAATTGCGTCACCAACTAAAAATGCAACAATTGCAAAACCGATGGCCCCAACCAGGATATAGCCTGCGCGATTCCGCAAAAATGTCATTAATCCCATAATATTCTTATTTATAATTTTTTTTAAGAGGGCGCAAGATACAACTTTTGCTAAAAAAAGAAAATATTAAATTGTATTTGAATAAGTATTTAAAAATTAAGGAAATAACGGTGCTCAGACATCCTAGTTGCCGAAACCTTCCGGAATATAGGTCTCACCATTTCCATTAGACCAGTTGATCAGACTGAAGTCTTCCGTAGCACTAAAATTAACTGCATTCAGTACCGTACCATCGGCCTTCGTAATCACACCACTGGGGGAAAAGAACATCTTTTTATTCTGGTCCCAAACCAGTTCTTCTGTATTGAAGGTCAGTTTTTCGTTTACCACAATTACATTGCGCCTGAAAGTAGCGGTCTTCTCTGTGTCTCTCATAATGGCATAATCAGAGGTAATTGAACCCTTGATTTTCATCTGCTCATCAATGAAATTGATCTTTACGCCTTTTGGCATTTCCTGGTAAACAGCACCATTTGCAGGTGTTACCTTATCCAGCACCGGAGCAAATCCCTGTGCCTTTACCTTCGCAGAATCACTATAAATGACATCCACCTTGATCGTCCGGTCGACATTCAGGGCAACTTTTTTAGACAAACGCGCGGCTTTTTTCAGATCATCTTCAGCACAGGAGCTTAAGCAAAGCTGGATCAGGCAAAGTATAACACTGCAATATATTATACCACGGGAATTCATTAATCGAATTTAAATCGTGTAAACCAACGGTCGTTTAAAGTAAATCCTAAGTGAAAATTAATATAGCTTTCCTGAATCAATCCATTGGTCGACTTTCCTCTTCTTCCGAGCTCAGTGGTAAAGTTCATCTTATAAAAAGAGTACCTGTTTGGAGCCAAAGGGAATCCAAAACCAAGCGTAACGGCCATTTGTTTCACATCCTGCTCGTTCAACTGGATATAGGTTTTATCGTACTGAAAACCAAAACGATAATCAACGCGTTTAAAGTAACTGCCGATAGAACCAATATCAGGAGTGATTTGCGCACCAGCTGAAAAACCCCAGCTATCCTGTAACCCCTGGTTGGTGTTGTCAATATTTAATTTAGACCATTGCCCCATTCTGTAATCAGCGCCAAACATCCATTTATTGTCTTTCTGGATCGAAAATCCGAAATTATGAATTAAAGGGAGTTTCAATTTTGCAGCGCTGTTTTCATTAACCAGTACCGTATCAAATGCTGCTTGTTCCTCACCCACTGCATCTCTGAAATATTGTGTCACAACAAAAGTTTTGGTAGAATTGATTTTTGAAGGAGAAGATCCTGAGTATCCCAGGGTAATCCTGCTTTTGCTGCTCAGCGGAATATCATACTGTAACCCGTAAGAAAATCCAATACCGCCTATGCTGTTTTTATTTTGTCTCCTGTTATTGATCGATGGTGAAGCCTGAAGTTCTATTGACCTGTTTTCCTGAAGATTTCCAAAAAGATATTCCACATTGGCCCCTATTCGAAAATGATCACCAAACTGCTGACCAATACCGAAATAGGCTTTTGTTAGACCGCCTTCTCCTGAATACAACGCATTATAAGTGTTCGTGTCAGTAGCGCTATATTTCTCAATAGAAGAGAATTCATAGCCAAGTTCAGTATACGGCAATATACCTATACTGAGCGCAGATTTACCTGATTTTAAAGGAAATGCCATCGCAACATGACTTAAAGTCGAGTTGAAACTGGTTTCACCGATTCCATTTTTCTTTACTTCGGTAAAACCTGCTGACATGCCCATGTCTAGCGTAGTCATCGTAATTCCAGTATAAGAAGCCGGATTTTGGATGTTTATATTGCTATAAATACTCGGTTTATAAACACCAGTGGAAATCCCCCCCATGGCTCTGAACTGAGGAAGTAACGATCCTCTCACATTTCCAAGACCATATTTTGAGTAAGGTGACTGCGTGGTAACCTGTGCTTTAACAGAAATAGTCGTTAGCAATATTAATACTGCTGCTATATAATTAATCTTTTTGTACATATTCAAATGCAATGACTTCGTTTAATCCTTTTAATACCAAATAAGGATCGTGTATAATTTGAGGCGCAAAGATGCTCTTTTTTAATTGCACTAGCAAAAAAGCAGCGTCACCACCCGTTATTAATACCCTAATGGCCTTATTTCTTTTATTCTGATTGGCTATAAACCCTTCAATCTCGTTAATTACTCCCTGTAACACCCCGTTTTTTATGGCCGACTCAGTATCAGTTCCATCAGGTATTTCCCCATCTTCTTTATCCCATTTCACCAAAGGCAAACGCCCTGTATAATGATTCAATGCCTTAAAACGCATATGGACACCCAAACTAATACTGCCCCCGAAATACTCACTTTCTTCGGTTAGCAAATCATAAGTGATACATGTTCCCGCGTCAATTATAAAACAGTTTAACTTAGGATAATAATGGTGAGCTGCAACAACTTTAGCCCATCTGTCTAATCCCAAAGTAGATAATGTCTTATAGTAATTCTTGATCCCTGGATTAAATACAGTTGAGAATTCTACATAATTCGTTCGCTTTTTTAGGACATCAATTATTTCCGAAAATTCATCAGCTACACTCGAAATGGTAGAGTTGCTTACATTATATTGTTCAATTAAGTTGGCCAGTGCAGATGTCGTGATTTGTCTTAAACTTTGGTAATGAATCAACTCCCTGTTATTGAAAACAGCAAGTTTACCATTAGTATTGCCAATATCCAGAACAAGATTATGCATTAGCGATTCTCAACTTCATCCCACAAAGCTATTAATCTTTAGCAAGTTTCGAGCTTTCAAATTGTTAAAAAAAGTTAAACAAACAAAAAGTACTGTATGGCAAAAACCAATATCAGGAATAAGCTTTCGTAAAACCAACGCTTTTTAGCATTTGAAAAGTAATAGGATAAAAGTACCGAACCCGGAGGAACACACAACAAGAAATGATAGAGCCTGAAGTCGGGCTTGGTATAAAAACTGACAATGCTGATGATGAACATAAAAAATAGCATCTGAAATGCTTTTCTGGTGCTGATAAAGCTTCTGAAGAAATTCTCCCTCAGCTGTAACGTAGCCAGCACAATCATGACAAAAACAGGCACCAGAACCAGGTAGTCATTGTAATTAATTTTAAAAACTGAAGGAAATTTATTTGCCAGTGGCAGCCATATCTTATAAAACATGGAAAGATTATCATTCCAGTAATAATAAACACCTACAAAAAAGAAGATGATCAGAAAACCAACCAGTCCGGAAACCCATTCTCTCCACTCAAAAGACCGGTACAGGAGCAATGTAAACCACAGCATGGCCAGCATTACGATGAATGGAAAATAAATCAGTGTACCGACGGCAATGATCATCCCGATGTCAAACATGATCATGATTGCATTTGGCGACTTACCTATTTTCAAAAACTTATCCATCATCCAGATCAGTAAAAAATTACAGATCAGTGTAGGGCTCAGGATCAAAAATGGCATGAACAAACTTGCCGAAGTAATGTATAGCAGCGCCGGCAAATACCCTGGCTTACTCAGCAATCCATGATTATTTACGACCCTGTTGAACAAAATGGCCTGGATGTAAATGATCACTCCTGCAAAGAAAACATTACCGGCAGGTGAAAATGTATTTTGAATAGGAATCTGAATGAAAAACTTAGTATACGGCTCTAAAAACTCAAACTGTAATACGGAAGGGAGATCCGCAAATATAGCCATACGCATAAAAAAAGTATATGCGAATAGGATCAGCAGGTTTATAGGGTTTAAATTTCTAAATTGATTAATCATGCCTGTATACAAAGGCAAAGTAAAGGAAATTATCTGGCAAACTGCCTTACAACTTTATCAATTACGGCTGCTGTTTCATCGGGAAAGAAAAACTGATGTTCCTGAGGCTTCGCCACCCATTCTTTGATAATTGGCAACCAGTTTTTATTGCTGCCCCATATCACCGGCAAGCCAAATTGTTTCAATGCAAAAGCATTGCATTGCTGCTCATATTGAAATTTCATGGGTGCTACCAACAGTTTCTTGCCCATATGTAGTGCCTCTGCAGGCCCCTCGAAGCCTCCGCCTGTAAATAACCCTTCACAAGACGCCAGACTTTTATTAAACAACTCATTGTTGACCGGATAAACTGCCACATTGCTGTCTTTATAAGCTTCTTTTGTGTGTTTTGAAAATACTTCCCATCTGATGTGGGGAATCTGTTTCAATACAGGCACCAGAAATTTATCGTCAATTGCCGGAAGGTAAACAGTATAATGCCCCAGATTGGAAACAATCATCTTCCTGATTTCCGCACGAATCACGGGAGTATATATGAAATCGTCGTACCTGTCGAAATGAAAGCCAACATAATGACTCGCCGGAGCATAATATTTCATCACCAATTGCGCCCAGTCAATGCTCCTTGGCTTCGGGACTTTAGCTGATTGAAATGACGCCTGATGACTAAGCCCCACACTTTCTATCCGTTGTCTTTTGCAGGCCCAAGCGGTTACTGGTTCAAAATCATTCAATATGAGGTTATACTCCCTCAGTGGTATACTCCTCATGTCCTTTACAAAACGCGGCAGGTTCATCGTCTTCCATGTTTCGTAATGGTTCACTCCGCCCTTTTTCCCAAAAATAAAGCTAAAACCATGTAACTGGTATTTGACTTCCTGGGTCAGCTTCACATCAGCCTGGGTACCACTGATCAGCAGATCA
Organism: Pedobacter frigoris; assembly: GCF_032678645.1. Taxonomy (GTDB): domain Bacteria; phylum Bacteroidota; class Bacteroidia; order Sphingobacteriales; family Sphingobacteriaceae; genus Pedobacter; species Pedobacter frigoris_A. The sequence continues at coordinate 462,221 of NZ_JAVTSP010000002.1, read as the reverse complement.
ACCTCACCGTGTTGTTGCAACAAGGGTACAATTTCCCTTGCCCGGCTAATGTGACCGTTTCCCGTACCTTGAATGGCATATAGTATCTTCATCCGCACCGAATATCTGTAATTTTCATTAAATAACTTGGAAGCTCATACAGATTTATGTGCTAAAGCATTTCTAATTTGATCTTTTGTAGCAGCGTATTGATATCAAGCTTGCTGTGAAGGTCTTCACTATCAGATAAAATTCCTTCTTCTACCTCATCTTTCTCAAAGTCTTTCTGATCGTATTTGAATATTTTCCATGACTGGTCATAGTATTCCAGTGCCGTTAAGTTTTCCACCCAATCGCCACTATTTAAATAAACGACCGACCCTTCTTCTGTGGTTATCGTCCGCATTTCCGGCTGATGGATGTGTCCACATATTACATAGCCATATCCCTTTTCCACGGCAAGTTCTGCAGCCGTATCCTCAAATTTATTGATAAACTTTACGGCGTCTTTGAACTTCGCTTTGATCCGCTTTGAAAAACTCATTTTCTCCCGCCCGATAGCGGTTAAAAGCCAATTTGCTAAACTGTTGATCAAGATCAGCGTATCGTATCCTACAGCGCCCAGTTTCGCCAGCCATTTTGAATGCTGCATCGTTACATCGAACACATCTCCATGAAAAAACCAGGCTTTTTTGCCGTCAATTTCCAGAATAAGTTTATTCTGCAGGTGAAATGCTCCCATGTGCATGTCTGCAAATTTTCTGAGCAGTTCGTCATGGTTACCAGTAAGGTAATAGACCGGCACACCTTCCACCACAAATTTCATGAGCTTGCGAACCACCTTCATGTGGGTTTCCGGCCAATACCGTTTGCTAAATTGCCATACGTCTATGATATCGCCGTTCAGCACCAGCATTTTAGGTTTTATACTTTTAAGGTATTTCAACAATTCTTTGGCGTGACAGCCATAAGTACCAAGGTGTACATCAGAAATTACTGCAATATCTACTTCTCTCTTAGACATCATCTTCATCCATTGTCAGTTCATATGGCCCGAAGAAGAAAGCAATGATCACAATCAGGCATGCTATAAAAAACAATTCCGGCATAGGGATATTAGTTTATTCGACAAATATGCAACCCATAGATTAATAAGCCGTTAAGAAGATGTTATCGTATTTCTTACCTTAAAGAAAATTTTATAGGAACATTATATTTCACACGCATAGGTACGCCGCGCTGTTTACCGGGAATCCATTTTGGTGAAATCCTCATCACACGCAGTGCTTCATCATCTAATGAAGGATACACCCCGCGCGTCACCTCTGCGTCGGCGACTTTACCATCTTTCTCCACGACAAAGCTCAGCAGGACAGTGCCTGATATGTTTTGATCCTGAGCATCACGCGGATAACGAACAGTCCTGCTCAAATACGCATAAAAAGCCTGAATTCCATTCTGATAGGTAGGAAACTCGTCGGTCACTGCATATAAATAAGTTTTTCCATCCTTATAGCTTTCTCCTGAAAGCAATTTACCTTTCAGGTACTTCTCTTTATAAATAAAATCCCCGGATGCATTTTTTTCTGTCCATAGCCCATCCTTTTCACCACCCACATATTCGCCCTCTTGCAAATAGTTTTCAGAACCTGCCTTTACAGTAATTTTAAAATGCCCGTTTCCATTTTCAACCAGTACCTGTCCAAGAGAATCCACATAATAATCCAATTTGGATGGCTGGTTAAATCGCGACTGGCCTTGGAATCCGGCGAAATTAGATGCTGCCCCATCGAAATCAACGACCTTATTCAGTTTTCCATTCGAAAAAAAGTAATAACCTTTGCCAACGGGCTTGTTTGCTTCATAATTAAAAATTGTCTGCTTATTGCCCTTATCATCATAGGTTGCAAATTGACCTTCGTAAATGAGCGCTGGTTCAAATTTTGAAACACTACCTATAGTTTTAGGTTTGCCGTTGACGTAATACTCCATTAACTTAAAATAAACTGCGCCAGAGTCCGGCTCTTCAATTACACGAATATAATCCGCGCTATCCTGTAGTGACACCGGCTTTCCGTTATTCTTAAACAAATAAATATTTTTTCTTTTTTGAGCGTTTGTTAAGCCTGCGAAAAGCAGTAAAGCAACAAGGAGCGTTATTTTTTTCATAGGTGCAAATTTAAAATTTCGCAATGTATTTCGAAATACTTTGTATTAAGAAATGACTATAATGCAAAACGGGTCGGTTGAAATTCATCAGCCGACCCGTTTCTATAAAAAAGTATTATTAAGCTACTTTCTTCTTTTTATTTTCGCTGTAAAAGGCAAAACCAAGACCTGCCAATAACAATATAGATCCGACTAAAGATATTTTTTCGCCCATATAGTAAGATACCGGTTCAAACTTAAATTCAACTTTATGATTTCCAGCCTCAAGCTGCGCAGCACGCAGCACATAATCAGCCCTGAAATATGGTTTTTGTTTACCGTCCACATACATATTCCAGCCCTTATCATAATAGATTTCAGAGAACACAGCAATAATATCCCGCGGAGCACTGTAAGAATAAACCAGGTGATCTGGGTGATAGCTATCCAGTTTGATTGATGCCGTAGGGTCTGCGCCTACACGCTTAGCATCAATTAAATCTTTATAACGAATGTCAACAATAGCTTCTTTTTTAGGATCAAAGCTATTGATTGCCTTCATTTCTTCATCGGCATCCTTAGCAAATTGTACGTTTTGTACAATCCATGCATGACCAGCAGCTGTTTCATTGCGCTGCATTTTATAAGAACCATTCTGCGGATCCTGAGTAATGATATATTTCGTATTCAGCATATCCAGTACATCCTGGTTAATACTTTTTGAAAACTGCTTATCGATCAGTTCCTGATAGCGTTTCAATTTAGCCGCATGATAACCACCCACTGTTTTGTGGAATTGAGATGTCTGTGCATCAGAGAAAGTCGAAATCGACAAATCCAACACCCGAAAATCAGGGTCTTTATCTGAGGTAATGAACGTATCTACATCACGTGGTTGAAAATGATTTTTTAAGTCACTTTTGTTCGCAAAATTACTATTGTTCAGATAACGACGATCAACCTGCCACATGTCTATCAGTACTGCAAGCCCTAATAAAATCACAGCAAGCTGTATATTCATTTTCTTAGTGATGATTGCCCATACCAGCCCATAACCTATAGCGATAAACAAAACAGACCGCAGCGCGTCTGCCCTTGCAATATCAGCACGATCGGAAATCAGTGCTCCCGCTATACTATGAGCAACAGAGGCATTATTTTCAAGCATTTGTGTAAGTGCCTGAACCATTTGCTGGTGATTGGCCGTAGTAAAACTAAAGAAGGCTGTTGGCATTATGGCCACCAGTAAAGCAAAACCACCAGTAATACCTGCAGAAATCGTCAATTTTTTTACAAGCTCTTTTTGATCATAAGCACCTTCCTGTGCTTCTTTGATCGCTAAGAAAGCGAGTAAAGGAACCATTAATCCAACGATTGCCAGGATAGATTCAACTGCCCTGAATTTGTTGTACATTGGAAAATATTCGAAGAACAAGTCCGACACCAACGGGAAATTCTTTCCAAAAGAAAGCAGCATAAATAAAATGGTTGTTCCTAAAATCCACCACTTCAATCTGTTTCTAACAATAAATAATCCGAATACAAACAGGAAACATACTATAGCGCCAAAATAATACGGGCCTGAGGTCCCTGGTTTTTCACCCCAGTATTGTTGCATACCCAACTGGCCTGCCAGTTGTTGAATATGTCCGGTTGGATCCCCCCCAACAATTCCCTGTAATGTTTTATAAGTATTACTCTCTGGCTTTACTAATGCCTCTATGCTCGTTGCACCACCATAAAGATTTGGGATCAGGAAAGTAAAACTCTCTCCTATGCCCTGACTCCAACCATACGCATATTCCTTAGATAATCCATTTTTTTCTTCTGTTGCATCAGTAGTCAGGTTAGATTTGCCGCGGTTAGACTCTTTTCCATACTCATAGGTAGTCCATAATTTACCGGCATTTACCATAAAGGAAAGCGCCATTGCTGCCGCCAAAAAGGTCAGAGCCTTACCAAAACCAGCAAGTTTTTTTTCTTTTACGGCGTGATATACTTCAATTCCGATATAAATCAACAATGCGATCATCAGATAATAGGTCATCTGGATGTGGTTTGACCTGATCTCCAAAGCAAGGAAAAGCGCAGTTAAGCTTCCGCCAAGCCAGTATCTCCCTCTAAGTGTCAGGATTACCCCGGCGATTATAGGAGCGCAAAAAGCTATTGCCAATGCTTTATTACTATGACCAGCAGCTATGATGATAAAATTATATGATGTAAATGCGAATGCTACAGCACCTGCAGCGGCAAGCCATGGATTAATCTTTAATACACAAAATAAAAGGTATGCGCCAAGGAGATACATCAAAACGACGTCAACCGGATCAGGAAAAATTGCTTTTACCGAAGAGATGACGTAGGTTGTAATGTTATAAGGATGCTGAACCCAAATTTGATAGGCGGGCATACCGCCAAACATCTGATTAGTCCATAAAGGACCTTTCCCATCTTTTTCCTTATAATCCATGATTTCCTTGGCCGTAGCCTTGGCCTGGATCACATCACTTTGTGCAGGGGCTTTGCCTTGCAAAACAGGACTGAAATAGACGAAACAGATGATTACAAAAAATCCAATTATGGCCAGGTGTATGCCATTAGCTTTTAACCAGTTATTCATTAAGGTTTGTTTAAGATACGAACTAACCCCAAACTTAGATAAAACTGTGAATCATTTACGAACTTTTCTTAAAAAAGTTACTTCACCTCCTCGTAATCTACAAAATCACCTAATTTATCACTATTTCCCTTCTTTTCGGTCTTGGGTGGCATATAATCTATAGATATCGAGCCCTCAGGCTTTGAACTTTGTTGACGTGATTGATTTTGAGCCTGTTGCTGAACTTTACTGAACATATTTTTTATAACTATCGGGAACACCAACCGGAAGATAACTCTGATCAGATAAAGCACCAGTAAGGTTATAAAGAAGAATTTTAATAGTACCATTCTTATATATTAATATTTACAATTATGACGAATAAGCTCATTTCTTATTACACCGTCATTATGTTTATTGCATAACAATTACAATACCATCGGCTCAATTGTCATCCGTAATTGCCGCTACTCTGCCGATTTGTCCGTCTTCCAACCTCACTTTAATCCCTCTTGAGTGGTATGCGGCAGATGTCAGCAGATTTGCCACAATACCTCTGGTCAGCTTCCCGCTGCGCTGATCCTTTTTAAGGATAATATCCACTTCTAAACCGGGATATATATCTTTTCTATTCTTTCCGTCCATTGCTATAAATACAATTATTACTTTTTCCCGAATCTTTCTTCAAACATTTTCTCCATCGCAAACATCTCATCACGCAACCTGGCCGCCAGGAGAAAATCCATATCTTTTGCTGCTTTCGCCATTTCTTTGCGGGTTTTATCTATAGATTTCTGCATTTCCGGCTTGGTCATATATTGCACAATTGGATCCGCAGCCATACTTACCTCATCTACCTCCACATAAGCTTTTGCACGTGTATTATTTTCAGAGAAATCAAGCATCGAGCTCTGTTCCATAATTTCTTCCCTGGTCTTACCTACAGTTTTCGGGGTAATGCCATGCTCCAGATTATACGCAATCTGTTTTTCCCTCCTCCTGTTGGTCTCATCCATGGTCTTCTCCATAGAATCAGTGATTTTATCTGCATACATGATCACTCTTCCCCTGTCGTTCCTTGCAGCCCTTCCGATCGTTTGTATCAGCGACCTTTCGGAACGCAAAAACCCTTCCTTATCTGCATCCAGAATCGCAACCAGCGAGACTTCCGGTAGATCCAGTCCTTCTCTAAGCAAGTTAATGCCGATCAAAACATCAAATTCACCCAACCTTAAGCCCCTTAAAATCTCAACCCGTTCCAGCGTTTTAACCTCAGAGTGGATATAACGGCATTTGATGTTCAGCCGGTCCATATACTTGGTCAATTCCTCCGCCATACGTTTGGTTAAGGTAGTTACCAATACACGGTCGCCCATTTTAATGGTTTTGTCAATCTCATCCAGCAGGTCATCCACCTGGTTGATCGCCGGTCTTACTTCGATCAAAGGATCGAGCAAACCTGTAGGCCTGATTACCTGTTCTATTACAATACCTTCTGACTTTTGCAGTTCATAGTCAGCCGGTGTAGCACTCACATAAATGGTCTGAGGCGCTAAACGTTCAAATTCATCAAAATTAAGCGGACGGTTATCCAGCGCCGAAGGCAGTCTGAAACCATATTCTACCAGCGACATTTTACGTGACCTGTCGCCGCCATACATCGCCCTGATCTGTGGTACGGTAACGTGGCTCTCATCAATTACCATCAGGTAATCATCAGGAAAATAATCCAGCAGACAGAATGGACGCATTCCGGGTGCCCGGCCGTCAAAGAACCGCGAATAATTCTCAATTCCTGAACAGTAGCCAAGCTCCTTCATCATTTCTATATCGAAATTCACCCTTTCTTCCAGTCGTTTTGCCTCCAGCAATTGCCTGTCGCCTATCAATTGATTCTTCCTGATCTCCAGTTCTTCCTGAATTCCCCAGATGGATGAGTTAAACCTGTCCTTTGGCGTCACGAATAAATTCGCCGGATAGATGGCCATATCCAGGATCTTCTCAATTGTTTTCCCTGTTACGGGATCTATAATGCTCAATTCTTCGATATCATCTCCAAAAAAGGATACGCGATAGGCATTGTCCAGGTAAGCTGGAAATATATCTACTGTATCGCCCTTTACCCTAAAGGTTCCGCGCTTAAAATCATTGGTGGTACGCGCATATAAGATCTCTACAAGGCTATGTAAAAATGAATTTCTGGAGATCCTTGTCCCTACCGAGAACCTGAATACAGACCTGGAGAAATCCTCGGGATTTCCCATACCGTAAATGCAGGAAATAGAAGATACCACAATCACATCCCTGCGGCCGGACATCAAAGCTGATGTGGTACGCAGCCGTAGTTTTTCAATCTCCTCATTGATGCTCAAGTCCTTTTCAATATAGGTATTGGTGCTTGGCATAAAAGCCTCGGGCTGGTAATAATCATAGTAAGACACAAAATAGTTTACCGCATTTTCAGGGAAGAATTGTTTAAATTCTCCATAAAGCTGTGCGGCAAGTGTTTTATTATGACTAAGGATCAATGTCGGCTTCTGTGTTTGCTGGATCACATTGGCAACGGTAAATGTTTTACCTGATCCGGTAACTCCCAAAAGTGTCTGGTAATGTTCGTCGTTATTCACCCCTTCTACCAGCTGTTTTATGGCATTGGGCTGATCCCCTGTCGGTTTATAGTTAGAAACGATTTTAAATTCCATAGCTATCAAACTTAGATAAAAATTAGTAAATTTATACAGGCTTACCTCATCAAATTCTTGTAAAATGATATTCGAACTCAGTAAAACAAACTCTGTAGCTAATGTTTTCATTGCTGAACTTCGGGATGAGAACATCCAAAAGGATGCCATGCGTTTTCGCAGGAACATGGAACGGATAGGCGAATACTTTGCCTTTGAAATCAGTAAGATCCTGGAATATACGAAAACCGAAACCCAAACTCCCCTGGGCGTCTCTCCAACGGTGAAACTTGAACAACAACCTGTTCTCGCAACCATTTTAAGAGCTGGTCTCCCCCTCCACAATGGGATGCTCAACGTTTTCGATCAGGCCGAATCTGCTTTTATTACGGCTTACCGCCGAAATCATAAAAGCGGTAGTTTCGAAATTCAGCTGGAGAACATATCATCGCCCGATCTTACGGGTAAGATTGTGATCATGAGCGACCCCATGCTCGCCACCGGGCTAAGCATGGTGCTCTGTTGTAAGGAACTGACCCGAAAATTCAAAATCAAAGAGCTTCATATCGTTTCTGTAATCGCCAGTTCTGAAGGTGTCAGGCATGTAAGGGCCAACCTGCCCAAAGCCAGGCTGTGGTTGGGTGCCATTGATGAGGAGATGACCAGCAAGGCCTATATTGTACCGGGACTGGGAGACGCCGGAGATCTTTCTTACGGAGTTAAACAATAATTTCCTCCTAATCGAAATACTTATTGCAACTTTGTACTAAGGCACGCAAAACGGCAATAATGATTAAACACATTTTTTTTGATTTAGATCATACCATCTGGGACTTTGACAGAAATGCACAGGAAACCCTGCTGGAACTTTATACGCAATACGAACTGCATAAACTGGGTCTCAGCTCCGCCGAAGAATTTATTGCTACCTATACCGAAAACAATCATCTGCTTTGGGCCGAATATCATGTAGGTAAAATCACCAAAGATGTGTTGAGATCCGAACGGTTTAGCAGAACCTTTATTCAGTTGGGCATACATCCGGATAGCATACCGTCTAGATTTGAAGACGACTATGTCAGCCTTACACCCAGAAAAACAAATCTTTTTGCCGGATCAAAAGACGTGCTCAGCTATCTGCAAAAGAAATATACATTGCACATCATCTCCAATGGGTTTAAGGAATCAACTTTAACCAAAATGGAAGTGTCCGGTCTCAATCCCTATTTCCAGAATGTCATCATTTCTGAAGATGTGGGTGTAAATAAACCAGATAAGGCCATTTTTGAATACGCCCTTGATAAAGCTGCGGCCTTAAAACATGAAAGTATCATGATCGGTGACAGCATAGAAGCAGACATCAGAGGCGCCCAAAACTATGGCATGAAGGCCATTTTCTTTAACCCTTTAAATAAAGAAATACCCGCAGACGTAGAATGGCAGATCAACCATCTGGAAGAATTGCTGCAACATTTTTAATACCCAAGAAATTCTGGTATAGCCTTAGATAGAGTCGCTATACACACAAACGAAACAACCATGAAAAAATTAACCTTCCTGGCTGCAGTACTTCTGCTTACAGCCAACGCTTTCGCTCAACGCCCTTCAAACGCCAAAGAACTTTTTATTGAACTTCGTGAACCCGGTATGTATACTGTGTATGTGAACGACGAAATGGCTGGGTCAGCCCGGGGTCGCTTCCGCTTTTATGATGTAGAAGCCACGGCGCCAATTATTACCATTATGCAAAACAACAGACAGGTCGTAAAAACATCACTGAACCTGGAATCTAATAGCCGTACTGTTGTCTCTTACGACAAAAAAGCGGGTTTCCGGGTATTAAAAACCTTGCCGCTGTTTAGCAACAATCAATATTCACTGGACAATTGGGATGGAAGCAGTATGCAGATGGGCAGACCAACCAATGGCAATAGGCCAACTCGACCAGCCGCTGACTATGCGATGTCTGATGCTTCTTTTAATGACTTATTAGCCGTTGTAAAACGTGAGAGTTTCGACGCGGATAAGGCCAAAATGATCAGAACAAGCATCTCTGGTAACCGAATTACCACAAATCAACTGGCAGCATTGGTAAAGACTATGGATTTTGACGGGAAAAAGCTGGAAGTAGCAAAGCTTGGTTACGATAGCGTGGTAGACAAACAAAACTTCTTTAAAATATACCCGTTATTCGATTTTTCTACCAATAAGAACCAGCTGATGGATTACGTGAGTAAAAGAGCTGCCAATAACTAGGGCAATGAGTGCTGCCAAAGAATACAGAAGAATTAAACATACCATTGACTCCTATGAGTCCAGGCTACAGGACATCGGGGAAGAGGTCTTTCAAAAGACTCCTTCGATCGGAGGCTGGTCTTATAGCGAGGTCTACTTCCACATCTTCGATGCAAGCATACTCGCTTTACAAACCATAGAGGAGTGCATTGAGGGAAAAGGGGAAGTTAAGCCAACGGCATTTATTGTTAAAATGATCTTATTCTTTGGCAGTTTACCGCCAGGCAAAAAGTATAAAGCTCCTAAAAGACTGGCGGAGCGTTTGAGGAAAATCGACAAAAACGAGGCCCTAATCTTGATTAAACAGTTTCGGAAGGAACTGGACGAAGCCCATCCAAAAATAAGCAAAGCGAATAAAAACATCAAGACAAGACATCCCCGAATGGGGTATTTAAATGCCTTTCAATGGTTAAGGTTTATGGAAATTCACCTGAATCATCATTTAAAGCAGCTGATGCGGATTGACAAGAGTTTTTAAATTCACATCTTTGCGTCAATGAAGATCCTACATATTAAAGGTTTTGACCAAGAAGCTTTCCAGAAGTACCTGAAAAATACTGGCTGGCTGATGTTTGGGAAGGTTCTTGCACTGCTCATTAATATCCTTGTTGCAAGGCATCTCCAACCCAAATCATTTGGAGATCTTAATTTTGCCAGTGCCCTGACAACCATTATAGCTGCCATCGGAACTCTGGGTCTTGATACTTTCATCATTCGGGAGATCATCAGTGAACCGTCAAAAAAGGACGAAATTCTCGGCACCTCTTTGGGCTTACGGATTGCAGTTAATCTGCTCCTTATTCCGATAAGCATAGGCATTTACCTGCTTTTTCATCATTTTTCGGACAATCCTGGAAATGCAATCACCTGGGTCGTATTTTTTTATGCGGTACCTTTCCTCTTCAGATCTTTCAACATTATTGATGCCTATTTTCAGTCTCAGGTACAATCTAAATATGTGGTTCACGTACAAAACATCGTAATTCTTTGTTCTACCGCATTCAAAGCTATTCTCGTTTGGCTTAATGCATCATTAATATGGTTTGCATTTGCAATTACTTTTGATGCGGTATTACTTGCTGGCGGACTCGTGATCATTTACCACAGGCAGGGCTACAGACTCAGGACCTGGACCTTTAACCTTGACAGGGCAAAAACGCTGATGAAACAATCCTACCCGCTTATGTTCTCTGCAGTGATGGTTTCCATCTACATGAAGATTGACCAGGTAATGCTGAAAAGTGCAGGCAGCTTAGCAATCGGCATTTACAGCGCCGCCGCCAATCTGAGTGAGGCATGGTTTTTTATCCCTGTGGCGATCATAACCTCTGTATTCCCGGCCATCATTAACGCACGCAAGACCGACATGGAAAGGTATCATAAACGCATGATGAATCTCTACGACCTCATGGTGTACATCAGTCTACCTGTAGCTATTTTTGTCAGCCTGTTTGGAACAGAAATAACTCATTTGATCTATGGAAACAAATACGAAGGTGCAGGATCCATGTTATCCATTCACATCTGGTCCGGTATATTTGTTTTCCTCGGCGTGGCAAATTCACGATTTTTGATTACGGAGGGCTACACCCATCTTGCACTTCAGAGTACCGCTATAGGCGCACTAATCAATATCCTGCTCAACATCTGGTTAATTCCTCAATATGGCGGAATCGGCACCTCCATTGCAACGCTTGTTGCATATGCTGCATCCGCGTTCTACGTCCTGCTGATCCCCAAAACCAGACATCAGGGTATTTTAATGCTCAAATCCTTATTTCTTGTTCATTTAATTCAAAAAATTAGTCAAAAACCTGGCAAGACCAGCTAATTATTATCCCGATAAATTAGATTTTTGCAGATAACATTTTAACTTTGATCCTCACAACGAACATTTTATACCGAATAACAGATGGCATCCTTAAGAAAGGTAATCAGAGAACTTGTTTACAAACCTAAAAATATACTGGATCTCATCCGGCTCAAATCAACTATAAAGAATGGCCATGGTCCCTTTAACATCATTATTGGTGCACACACTACTAATTATGAAAACTGGCTGCCAACCAATATCGAAAGCCTGAACCTGCTGGATAAAGCTTCTTTTGCAAACCTATTCGGAAATAAAAAAGCAAGCCGCTTTTTAGCAGAGCATGTTTTCGAACATATTAGCTATGAGAATGCTATTGTTGCTTTGAAAAACTGTTACCAATACCTGGAAAAGGGAGGTACAGTCAGAATTGCAGTTCCTGATGGTTTTCACCCCAATCCGGATTACATTGACATGGTTAAACCAGGTGGTTACGGTGCAGGTGCGCATGACCACAAACTACTTTACGACTACAAAAAGCTTTCCAGTGCCTTTGAAGCAGCGGGCTTCAGACCTGTATTGCTGGAATATTACGATGAGCAGCATAAATTTCATTATCAGGATTGGGACAGCGCACATGGCCATGTCATCAGATCCAGAAGATACGACAAGCGCTTTCATGAACCAATCGGATACTCTTCACTCATTATAGACGGCATTAAAGACTAGTATTCAAAGATGAAAAATACTTTATCTCCCTTATCTATACTTAATCCCGGTAAGCTAAAGGTTCTTCTATCCTTAGGCTTTAAAGGTTACCTTGCTGAAAAAGGCTGGTTTGAAGCTTTCAGAACCAAATCAGCGATTGACCAGGACGGAAAACCCATAGCCTGGGTAACTTATTCTTTTATAGATTTTATCAAAGAGCGGATCAGTAAACAACTGGACATCTTTGAATTCGGCTCCGGGAATTCTACCCTATTTTATGCGGAACTTGCTAAATCAGTTTATTCTGTAGAGCATGATCAGGAGTGGTTTTCAAAAAGTGCAAAGATCAACCTGCCCAATGTTAAGGTAATCCACTGCGACCTACAGCCCGGAGGCGCTTATTGCGAAAGTGCAGTCAACACAGGAATGAAATTTCACATCATCATTGTAGATGGCCGTGACCGTGTCAACTGCTGTAAACAGGCCATAAACGCACTCACAGAGAATGGCATTGTCGTACTGGACGATTCTGAAAGAGCTGAGTATGCGGAAGCCAAAGCTTTTTTCAAAGCTCAGGGATTCAAACACCTGCCTTTTACTGGTATGGCGCCCGGTGCGATCGTCTCCAAATGCACTTCTATTTTTTACAAACCCAACAATTCGCTTGATATTTAACAAGCTATCATATCCTATAAATGGCAACTGCAACACACAATATCGTCGACGCATATAACAATTTTTATACTGGCAATGAGACAGAATGGCGTATGTTGGGAGCCAAGTCTAAAGCCGAAAATCTCATTGAAGTATGCCGTGCCATTCAACCGGCCAAAGTCCTTGAAGTTGGTGCAGGCGACGGCAGCATTCTTCACTATTTCGATGAGTTAGGTTTCGGCGAAGAACTGTACGCGCTTGAAATTGCCGAAAGCGGTGTTTCTTTCATCAAAGACAGAAAGCTTTCCAGGCTTAAAGAAGTAAAAAGTTTTGATGGTTACCACATCCCATATGCCGACAATAGTTTTGACCTCGTCATTCTGGCACACGTACTTGAGCATGTCGAACATGAACGCGTACTGCTTAGGGAATTGAAGCGTGTGGCCAAATATATTGCCATAGAAGTTCCCCTGGACTATAGATTCGGGGTCGACAAAAGAATGAAGCATTTCCTGGACTATGGTCATATCAATATGTACACCCCTACGCTCATCCGTTTTCTATTGCAAAGCGAGGGACTGAACATTGAAGCAGACAAGACCTCACTTACACCTATTGAGACCGTTAAATTTTGCGAGTTTAAGGTGCTAAAAAAGCCTAAAACCATAACCAAAAACCTTAAGATTGAACTGGAATACCGGATTAAAAAGTTTCTGGGATCAATACTCGGGAAAAACAAAACGGAACAGTTTGCAAATGCTTATACTGTACTGGCAAAGAGATCTGAAAAAGACCTTCAAATATTCTAAATATGCAAAACTTTGCACCTATAGCGCTATTTGTCTATAACCGACCGAAACATACAGAACGCACTATAAAGTTTTTGATGCAAAATGAACTGGCATCAGAAAGCCGCTTGTTCATTTTTTCAGACGGGCCTAAGTCAGACCAGGATTTAGATGCAGTACTTGAAGTAAGAGAACTCATAAAAAAAACTGAGGGTTTCAAATCCGTTGAAATCATTGAAAGCAAGGAAAATAAAGGACTGGCAAATTCCATCATTACCGGAGTAAACAGATTAGTTATTGCCTATAAGCAGGTAATCGTATTTGAAGACGACCTCATCACATCCCCCTATACACTTACTTATTTCAACGATGCACTGAACCGGTACAGAAATGAAGAAAAGATAATGCATATCGGGGCGTACATGTATAACCTAAAGGATGCAACACTCCCTGAAACCTTTTTTTACAGGGCAGCCAGCAGTTGGGGCTGGGCTACATGGGAAAGGGCCTGGGATCATTTTGAGCCTGACATTTATAAACTTGAAGCACAATTCGACAAGCAAAAGATCGCTGAGTTTTCGATAGAGCATACCATGAATTTTTGGAAACAGGTTCAGGAGTTTAAAAGAGGAAAAAATAATTCATGGGCAATCAGGTGGTACGCCTCCATTTTCTTAAAAAAAGGACTTACCTTAAATCCTGCACAATCTCTGGTCAACAATATAGGTCATGATGGCACAGGAGTCCATTCCGGCATCAATGACATTTACAATGTCATTATCAATCCCAAACCGATTACCAGTTTTCCCGAAGAAATAAAGGAAAACATGGAGGCCTATAAGGCGATTAAACATTTCCTGGCGCACAGAAAAGGTTCTATATGGCAAAGGCTTAAAAGGTATGTCAATGAACATCTGATGTCAAAAAAATAAATCCAGGATGAATTATTTATATTAATGTAAGTTTGATCAGTTGAAAGTAGTACACCTAAATACATACGAAGGTAATGGAGGTGCCGGAAGGGCCTGCATGAGGCTAAGTGATGCACTAAACAGTAGCGGGGCTGAATCCAAAGTAATGGTTTACTTTCAGTTCAAAGAAAGCGACAAAGCAGGCAGTTTCAGCAAAAGCCCTTTCCAGAAAGCCAAAGCTATTTTCAATATCCTTTCGGAAAGATATTTATCAAAAGCTGTCTCTAAAGCGTTAAAGACGCCCTTCTCATTACAATGGTTTGGCCGGTCTGTGATCAACCATCCAGCTGTAAAGGAAGCGGATATCATCCACCTGCACTGGGTAAATCATGGCTTCCTTTCCCCAAAATTTCTGGCTCAGCTGGATGAACTGGAAAAACCAATCGTTTGGACATTTCACGACAGCAATGCCTTTACCGGAGGATGCCATGTCCGCTATTCCTGTGAAAACTACTTCAAGGAATGTGGCTTCTGTCCGCTGCTAAAAATGAGCGGCGAGGATGATTTTTCTCACAAAACCTGGCTGCGCAAAAAGAAAGCCTATTCAGAAATGAGCTGTCACATTGTAGCGCCAAGCAGATGGATGGCAGATTCGGTAAAGTTAAGTTCCCTGATGGGATCGAGAAAAATAACTGTGATCCCGAATACCATTGAAACCAATGTATTTAAGCCCTACGTGAAAGCTGAGGCAAAAAAAATCTTAAAGATCAATCCCGACAAATTTGTATTGATGAGTGGTTTTATGCCCTCTAAAAACGACAAACACAAAGGGACTTCATACCTGATAGATGCATTGAATGATCTTTCTACGAGGCCTGGCATTATAAAAGAAAATATTGAACTGGTCATATTCGGCAATAAAGACACTACTGACATGCCTGAATTTCCGTTCAAAACAACATTTCTGGGCACCATCAACAATGACGAACACCTTGCCAAATGTTATTCAGCCGCAGATGTATTCATCACACCTTCTCTGGAAGACAATCTGCCGAATACGGTTATGGAAAGTCTCTCTTGCGCAACCCCTGTAGTCGCATTTAAAACGGGAGGTATTCCTGACATGGTCAGGCATCTTGAAAATGGATATTTGGCAGAATACCAGTCCTCGGACGACCTCGCAACCGGAATTGAATGGCTATATCATGAGGATAACGGACCGGATATTCAAAAAGAAGCAAGACGAACAATATTAACTCAATTTTCGGAATCAGTTATTGCAGAAAAACACTTATTATTGTATCAGTCACTTTTAGATCTCCAACCCAAGTAATTTTAGTATTTAAGCCGCATGCAGCCAAAGTTAAGTGTCATCACGATCGTTTATAATAATGTAAAAGATATTGAGCGCACCATGCTTTCTGTCCTCAATCAAACCTATCCGAACATAGAGTACATCCTCATAGACGGGTCTTCAACAGACGGCACTAAGGATATTATCTACAAATACCAATCGAAGCTGGCACAATTCATCTCGGAGCCTGATAAGGGGATTTACGACGCGATGAATAAAGGACTTGCACTCGCTACCGGAGACTATGTGCTGTTTATGAATTCCGGTGATGAAATCTATACTTATGAAACCGTAGCAGAGGTATTTGAGTCTGAAGCATCTGCTGATATCTATTACGGCGAAACCGAAATGTTCAATGAGCAGTGGCAAAGCCTTGGACAACGCAGGCATCGTGCGCCGGAGCATTTCGACTGGAAAAGTTTTAAATATGGCATGAGCATCAGTCATCAGGCCATCTATGTGAAACGCAGTCTGGCCCAGCCTTATGACCTGAAATACAAATACAGTTCAGATGTAGACTGGATCATCAAAGCAGCAAAAAATGCATCCAGCATTGTAAACACGCACATCTACGTAGCCAAATATCTGGTGGGTGGTATTTCTAAAAAGAAACACCTCGCCAGTTTGAAAGAAAGGTTCAGGATCTTCACCAAATATTATGGACTGATCCCAAACCTCATTAATCATATCGTTATAGCGGCCAGCTTAGCTACCTATTTTATCCGTCACCGCAAAACCAACGATTAAAAAGCAATTGCCTAAGGATTAGTAGACCACAGCCCTGCTTCCTTCACAAACACCCTTCTGTTGAGTTTCAACTGTGCCACAATCAGTTCAGCAAAATCTTCCGGCTGCATCACACGGTCCGGATTCCCGTCTGTAAGGTTGAGATCCTTTGCCATATCTGTGGCTACCGTACTTGGGAGCATTGTACTTACACGGATGTTATGTTTACGAACCTCCTGCATCAATGATTCTGACATACCAATCAATCCGAATTTTGAAGCACTGTATGCGCTCGTAACCGCAGCACCGTTTTTACCTGCAGTAGAGGAAATATTCACAATATCCCCTGTTTTTCGTTCTATCATTTCAGGAAGTACTGCTCTCGTTGCATAATACGCCCCAAACAGGTTGACCTTCACAATCTCTTCCCACTTATCAGGTTCCAAAGCCATAAAAGAACCAAATGAACCTATTCCTGCATTATTGATCAGTATATCTGTAGCACCTAACGCCGACTTCAATGCAGTAACTGCCGCATTCACCTCGTCAATTGACGCGATATTCGCTGTGGCAATCGCAGTTCTTACTCCATATGGTTTAAGTTCTTGTGCTACACTTTCGAGATCTGATGCTGTTCTGGCCAGCAAACCTATATTTACACCTTCCTGAGCCAGTGCAATAGCGATTGCACGTCCTATTCCTTTACCGGCACCAGTGATGATTGCATTTTTACCTTTTAATGATTCCATAGTATCTTGTATTAAAATGGGGTTTCCTGTATTAAAACACAAAAATAATAAAAAACAAAAGCCTGTTTCTTGCGAAACAGGCTTTATGACTTATCAATAGAAAATTTCCTATTTATACCAATTTATTGACTTTACGTGCAGCTTCAGTTAAGTGAATTTTACGTAAACGCATGCTTAACGGAGTTACCTCGATGTACTCATCAGCCTGGATGTATTCCATAGCCTCTTCCAAAGAGAATTTAATTGCCGGAGCAATACGCTGACTATCATCTGTACCAGAAGCACGCATGTTAGTTAAAGCTTTACCTTTTACAATATTAACAACCAAGTCATTATCACGAATGTGTTCTCCTAAAATTTGTCCTTCGTAGATATCTACTCCCGGATCAACAAAGAAACGACCACGATCCTGTAATTTATCAATTGAATACGCTGTAGTACTTCCTTTTTCCATAGAAACCAATACACCATTCAATCTACCAGGGATAACACCTTTCCAAGGCTCATAAGACTTGAAACGGTGAGCCATGATGGCTTCACCACCTGTAGCTGTTAATACGTTATTTCTTAACCCGATGATACCACGTGCAGGAATATCAAATTCTAAGTGTTGTAAATCGCCTTTAGGCTCCATGATCAATAACTCACCTTTACGTTGTGTCACCAATTCAATTACTTTACCTGCAACTTCGCCTGGTACATCAACGATTAAGGTTTCGATAGGCTCACATTTTTTACCATCAATTTCTTTGATGATTACCTGTGGCTGACCAACCTGAATTTCATATCCTTCGCGACGCATAGTCTCGATCAATACAGATAAATGGAGAATACCCCTTCCGTACACCAGATAAGCATCTGGAGACTCAGTCTCTACAACTTTAAGGGCAAGGTTTTTCTCAATTTCTTTGTATAAACGTTCTTTCAATCGCTGAGAAGTTACAAATTTACCTTCTTTACCAAAAAATGGCGAGTTATTGATCGTGAACAACATGTTCATCGTTGGCTCATCAATTTTGATTACAGGCAATTGCTCTGGAGCATCGAAATCTGCAATAGTATCACCGATATCAAAACCATCGATACCTACAACTGCGCAGATATCACCAGATTTTACTTCAGTAGCGCGGATTTTACCTAAACCTTCAAAAGTATATAATTCTTTTACTCTTGATTTAACCATTTTACCATCACGTTTGATCAAAGTAACCGGTTGGTTTTCTTTGATGCTACCACGGTGAACACGGCCAATTGCGATACGACCCACGAAAGATGAATAATCTAACGAAGTGATCTGCATTTGTAATGTACCATCATTAACCGGTGCCGGAGGGATATTTGCAACTACTGCATCTAACAATGCGAAGATGTCAGTAGTAGGTACTTTCCAGTCAGTACTCATCCATCCTTGTTTAGATGAACCGTAGATTACAGGGAAATCAAGTTGCTCTTCTGTTGCTTCTAAGTTGAAGAACAATTCGAAGATCTGCTCGTAAACTTCTTCAGGGCGACAATTTTCTTTATCAACTTTATTTACAACAACAATAGGTTTTAAGCCTAAAGCCAAAGCTTTTTGAGTTACGAAACGTGTTTGAGGCATGGCGCCTTCAAAAGCATCACACAATAACAATACACCATCAGCCATTTTCAATACACGCTCTACCTCACCACCGAAATCGGCGTGACCAGGGGTATCAATAATGTTGATTTTAACGTCCTTATACTGAACCGAAACGTTTTTTGACACGATGGTAATACCGCGCTCACGCTCCAAATCATTGTTGTCAAGTATTAAGTCTCCCGATTGTTCGTTATCGCGGAAGATTGAACAAGAGTGTAAGATCTTATCAACCAGTGTAGTTTTACCGTGGTCAACGTGGGCTATGATAGCTATATTTCTTATTTTTTGCATAAAATGCTACTAATTTTTGGCGCAAAGATAAGATTAATTATCGAGATTTCAGCACATTAGTTAGTGTGGATTTTACATCTGCTGTTCTCAGCTTTGAAATAATGACCTATTATCTTCTGTATACCTACAAATAAAAAACAGGGTTGGACTATCCTTGCTATATCCTTTCTATATCGTTGGACTATCCTTGAACTATCCCAGGATATAGCAAGGATAGTTCAAGGACAAGGCAAGGATAGGTTAATTATGTTGTTTATATGATCTTTACCTGAAGGTTATACGTAACCATTTCTAAGGACTCTCATTTTTGAAGCATCATACCTGTATTTGAAAACACAATGCGTTTAATTTTGTTCATTAATTAAATAAAAGATAATGGAAGAGCAAGACCCACAAAATCCACCTAAAAAAACCGGCTTAGATGAATGGAACGACCGCCTGGACAATAACCTGGAACCTGAAAATACTGGCGATGAACAGGCTGATGAAAATGCCAGGGAATATTCTGAAGAAGAAGGAAGCGGCGACCAGTCGGACGAAACGGAAAGCTAGTTAAACAGCTTTCTGCCGAATGCCCATGTTAAAAAGGCTGGCATAGCCTTGCCCCAGGTAGGCACATCATGCTTACCTCCTACCATTTCGTAATAAGTGATATCATCTGGTCTTTTATAGCCTTTTTTTAACAATTCTTTGATGACATCAATGGTATCATCTATAGAATCTATGATGAAATTCTTGTTTCTGTCGGCCAGCTCGTCTTCCGTACCGGTCATCAACCAAAATTTAAGGGCTGGTTTTACTTCGGTCTCTATGATCAACTGATGTAAAATCCTGTCGGCATCTGTATAACCATCTTTAAGGTCTTTTTTCCTCCACCAGAATGAACCGGAAAATACACCTACTGCATCAAAATAATTATCATTGTTCCAGGCTACATCAAATGCGGTAAGTCCGCCCAGAGAAAAACCTGCGAAAGCACGCTTTCCGTTGATTGGAAACTGCACTTCTGCCTGAACAAATGGAATCAGCTCTTTGATGATGAAATCTGTGTATGCCGCTGCTTTACTGCCCCTGCCCAGAAAATCCGGAACTCCGGCAACGCCGTATTCCTGAATCCTGTCTTTTGAAGCCTTAATGGCCACAACTACCAGGGCATCTATCCTGTTTTGATTGTAAAGTGTGGATAAGGTATTTTGCAAACCCAGCATTTCAGCATCCTGACCATCATTCAGTAACAAAAGATTGAGCGTTTCATTGCCCAAAAGATTGTCCGGAGTAAAAATCTCCAGTTCCACTTCCCTTTTCAGGTAAACAGACTTTATGGTTTTCTCAGTTTTGATAATTTCAGCTGACAGCATGGTGGTGTACATAATCGGCAATCCCCTTTCTCACAATTTTGGCACAAAGGTACTATTATCAGCAAAATATATTTACAGAGAGGTCAATATAATTTGATCTGTGAATCATTTTGACGCTCATTTAACCATTTCTAACAATCGCAAACCTTGCATCAGCCGACTCATTTTAACCTTTAAAGCAAAAGCTTACACAGGTCTGATTAAAATGCGGATTTACAGCAACAAAAGCCTTTTTTATTTTGTTTTTAATATTGTTTATTTCCTATCTTATAGCATCTAAATTTTACATTATGAAAGAGGAATACAAGAAATGGTATAGCCCCAATCTAAACGCCGATTTTGAACTACTGGCTTTTGGACACAGCGGACACCCTGTGCTTCTTTTTCCAACCAGTATGGGCAGATATTTTGAAAATAAGGATTTCAAAATGATGGAGTCTATCCAATGGTTTATCGATGAGGGGAAGATAAAAGTTTATTGTGTGGATGGCATTGATAAAATGAGCTGGTACAATAAAGGTGTTCATCCGGCCGACCGGGTAAGAAATCACATTTGGTATGATAAATTGCTGCTGGAAGAGGTGGTTCCGATGGCAAAACATGAAACAGGGCACAGCAAGGTCATCACTGCGGGATGCAGTTTCGGAGGATATCATGCGGCTAATTTCGCATTCAGGCATCCATGGACCGTTAGCCATATGTATAGCATGAGTGGTGCGTTTGACATCAGAGGGCAACTGGACGGCTTTTATAACGACGATGTTTATTTCAATAATCCTGTTGATTTTTTGCCAAATGATAGTAATCCGGAATTGTGGCAGATGCGGATTGTGCTTGGCACATCGGACCGTGATATGTGTAAACCGGACAATGAGCGTCTTTCAGAGATCCTGAACCAGAAAGGGATCAATCATTGGCTGGACATCAGACACAATGCGGACCATGACTGGCCTATCTGGCGACAGATGCTCCCGGAGTATTTATCACAGCTGTAAAAAGGGCTTTATCTAACTGTCAGCAGGCCTGCAAAAGAACAGCCCGTGTAAAACATAAGACAATGCTAATATTGATTTAACAATTAAAAGAGAAATTTTGAAAAAATAATGAATTAGAGTTAATAAAAATAGAACATCATTATAAAACCCCGTCATCTCGAACATCGTGAGAGATCTCTAGTTCAAGAGATCCCTCGATTCCTCGGGATGACGTAATGTACTAAACTACGTCCTTATCTAACAACCTCTAAAAAACAACAATAACTATGAAAAAAATTGGAATCTTATTTGGCAGGGAAAGGTCATTTCCGGAAGCTTTTGTAAAGCGTGTAAATGAAATCGCAGGAAAAGAGTTCAAAGCCGAATTTGTAAATATCGACAGAATATTTCAGGCAGAGCCTTTAGACTACGCGGTGATCATAGACCGCATTTCTCAGGATGTGCCTTTTTACCGTTCGGCATTAAAAAATGCAGCAATCACCGGGACTGCAGTGATCAACAACCCCTTTTGGTGGAGTGCCGACGAGAAATTCTTCAACAATGCACTGGCCATAAAAATTGGGGTGCCTGTACCAAAAACCGCATTGATCCCCTCTTATGAGCAGCCTGACGACACTACTGATGCATCTTTCAGTAATCTTGCTTTTCCGCTGGACTGGGACGGTATTTTTGAATACACCGGTTTTCCGGCTTACATGAAGCCTTTTGATGGCGGTGGATGGAAAGAGGTTTATAAGCTGCATGACAAGGAGGATTTCTTTGACAAACACAGTCAGACCAAACAAACGGTAATGATGCTTCAGGAAGAGATCATCTTTGATGAGTATTTCAGGTGCTATTGCATCGGTGGAAAGTACGTAAAGATCATGCAGTATGAACCTCGTAATCCTTTCCATTTACGCTACCAGGTGGACACTCCTCCTTCAAGTGAAAAACTGCTGGCTACGATTCATGACTATGTATTGAAACTGAACAAATATCTGGGCTATGATTTCAATACCGTAGAATTTGCGGTACGAGATGGCATTCCTTATGCGATCGATTTCTGCAACCCTGCGCCGGATGCGGAGGTAACCAGTGTAGGTCAGGAAAATTTTGACTGGGTGGTAGAACATGCTGCGCTGTATGCCATTGAAAGGGCAAAAGCACAGGTAGACGGACAGGATAATTTGACCTGGGGTGAGTATGTAAAAACTTCTTCGTCTGGCTTGCCTCTGGTAGGAAAAACTGCTGCTAAAAAGCCAGCTTCGGCAAAGGCTGCTGCAAAATCGACGACTGTAAAGAAAGCTCCCGCTAAAAAGAAATAAGTTATGATGAATGATTTTACGCTCGGTGTTGAGGAAGAATACATGGTTGTAGACCCTGTAACCAGGGAACTCACATCGCATGACCAAAAAATAGTAGAGGCCGCACAAAAGATCCACAAGGATCAGGTGAAGGCAGAGATGCACCAGGCCGTTGTGGAAGTAGGAACGGGAATTTGTAAGAATACAGATCAGGCGCGCGCAGAAATCTCCCAGTTGAGGTATACGGTATCGCAGCTTGCAGGTGAACAAGGACTGCGCATTGGCGCCGCGGGTACGCATCCTTTTTCTCACTGGGAGAAACAGCTGATCACGGAGCATCCGCGTTACAGCGAAATTGTGAATGAATTGCAGGAAGCGGCACGGTCAAACCTTATTTTCGGCCTGCATGTACATGTGGGCTTTCAATCGCGCGAACTGGCGATACACATTGCCAATCAGGTCAGGTATTTTTTGCCGCATGTGTTTGCCTTGTCTACAAACTCTCCCTTCTGGGAAAGCAGAAATACTGGATATAAGTCTTTCAGGACTAAGGTCTTTGATAAGTTCCCGAGAACCGGAATTCCGGACATTTTTAACAGCATTGAGGATTATGACAATTATGTGAAATTGCTGATTAAGACCAATAGCATCGACAATGCGAAGAAGATCTGGTGGGACATCAGGGTACACCCCTTCTTTGAAACGATTGAATTCAGGATCTGCGACTGTCCGATGCTGATTGATGAGACCATGGCCTTTGTGGCACTGTTCCAGGCATTATGTGCCAAATTGTACAAATTAAGGCTGCAAAACCTGAATTTCATCAGTTATTCAAGAGCATTGATCAATGAAAATAAATGGCGTGCTGCACGTTATGGCATTGATGGAAACCTGATTGATTTTGGAAAGGAAATGGAAGTAAACTGCCGGAACCTGGTACTGGAATTACTTGATTTTATCGATGATGTGGTGGACGATCTGGGTTGCAGAAATGAGATCAATTATGTGCACAAGATATTGGAAAACGGAACGGGTGCCGACAGGCAATTGGCTGTTTACGAACAAAGTGGTAACTTTGAGGCCGTAGTAGATTACATTACTACTCAAACGTTAATAGGAGCAAAATAGTGAGTTCAACTGAAAAAAATAAGGTGAAGGTTGCCGTTATTGATATGAATAACGGCGCTCCAAACCAGGGGATGCGTGGGATACAGGAGATCTTATTGCGCTATAAAGAGCATTGTCAAGAGAATATGGGCATCGACATGTCGTTTGAGGTATTTGATCTGAGGCAAAAGGGAGAGATTCCTTCTTTGGCTTTTGATATCTACATCTCGAGTGGCGGACCGGGAAGTCCGTATGATGGTGAGGGACAAAAATGGGAAAATGACTTTTTCAATTTGCTTGATGGTATTGAAGCGCATAATTTGAAGAATGATCAAAAAAAACATGTGTTTTTGATCTGCCACTCCTTCCAGATGGCATGCAGGAAATACAATTTGGGAAAGGTCATTCGCAGGCGCTCTACTGCTTTTGGCATATTCCCTGTTTTTTTAACCGAAGAAGGCGAGGAAGATCTGATTTTCAATGGTCTGCCAAATCCTTTCTATACTGTAGACAGCCGCGACTGGCAGGTGATCAATCCTGAAGATTTGGCTTTCTCAAATTCAGATGCAACGGTATTGGCGCTCGAAAAAGAGCGTCCTCATGTAGATCTTGAACGTTGTGTGATGTCGGTACGGTTTACAAAAGAGATTGTAGGCACTCAGTTCCACCCGGAAGCAGATCCTGTAGGCATGAAAATGTACCTACTGAGAGATGATAAGAAAAACGCTATTGTGGAAAATCATGGAGCGCATAAGTACAACGATATGCTTTTGAGCCTGGACAATCCAAATAAGATCAAGCTTACCCAAAGTATTATTTTACCAAACTTTTTAAATGAGGCTGTAAATGCCTTGCAAGAAGCATAATTATGATCAGCAAATACAGGGAACAATTTAACAGCAGTTTTTCGGAAGAGAAATACAAAGGTTTTCTGAATGCGCTGGGGGAAGGATTTCCTGATATTCCATTTAGGGTAGCAGAAACCCCCATCTTTCTCCCGGCAGATCTGGTATCTAAATTGACGGAGGCTGGCGCGGAGATCATAAAGCTGATTCAACAGCCTGACTTTAAATCATTGACCGATGGCTCTATTCCTGCGCAATGGAATGTACCCAATGAAAATGAACAGCCACATTTTCTTACCTTCGATTTCGGAATCTGCAAAGATGAAAAGGGAGATTTGGTACCCAAACTGATCGAAATGCAGGGATTTCCTTCGTTATACGGATTTCAGGCGGTCTTAGGTCGGGTTTATAAAGATGCTTATGGCTTAGATAGTGGGCTAACTCCTTTTCTCAATGGTTTTAATGAGGAGAGCTATATCACCTTGCTGAAAAAAGTGATACTGGGAGATTGCGAGCCACATGAAGTGGCACTCATGGATATTGATGCCCTGGAGCAAAAAACAGCCATAGATTTCTTTATTACACAAAGGTATTTAGGAATAAAGATTCTGGCACTAACTGATATATTTAAGGAAGGCAATTCATTATATTATAGAGAAGGCGGTGAAAAGGTTAAATTGAAGAGGTTATATAACCGATTGATTTTTGATGAAATTGCCGATAAGACTGACATTTTTAAGGAAAGTTTTGATCCCCGTGAAGAACTGGATATAGAATGGGTAACACACCCCAACTGGTTTTACCGCATCAGTAAATATACCATGCCTTTTCTGAAGAGTGAATTTGTGCCGGAGACGTATTTCCTGAAAGATCTTGACACTGTACCGGCTGATTTGGAAAACTATGTATTAAAACCCTTATTTTCTTTTGCTGGGATGGGAGTCATTATAGACGTTAGTCTTTCAGATATCGAGGCCATTAAAGATCCTGAAAATTGGATTTTGCAGAAAAAAGTGGTGTATGAACCTGTAGTAAAAGCACCTGATGGAGGAGTAAAAGCGGAAATCAGACTGATGTACTTATGGCCCGACGGAGGGGAACCTCAGTTGTGTATTAACCTGGCCCGATTAAGCCGGGGAAAAATGATTGGTGTGCGCTACAACAAAGATTTCGACTGGGTGGGCGGTACAATTGGACTTGTAGAAGGTAAATAATTTACAATTAACAGACCCCGATTACCCCGGGGCATATTAAATTTGTACTATGGATATTCAAACTATATTGGTCATCTTACTTTTTGCAGCCGCAGTATTCTATGTGGGCCGCATTGTCTATCGCTCGGTTTCTCCCAAAAAAGGAGGCTGTGCGAGCAACTGTAAGTGCGGTGTAGATTTTTCCAATATAACCCCAGACAAGAAATAGATTTTATCTATAACCATTATGCTCGAGCCTTTCAAAGCCTATTTACAACAAAGAGTTGATCTGACTGATGAGCAGTTTAGCCTGATTTCCGACAAGCTTAAAGTAAAAAGCTTTGATAAAAATGAAATGATCCTGATGAAGGGCGACGTTTCTTCTTATGGTTTTTTTGTGTTGAGCGGCTTGCTGCGCAGTTATTCCATAGATAGTAAAGGAAAAACACACATCATACAGTTTGCCCCGGAACAGTGGTGGCTGACCGAACGTAATGGGATGCTGTTCAATGAACCTTCTGATTTCTTTATTGATGCAATAGAGCCTACTAAAGCGGTTATCGTACATAAGGATTTTATGAATGAGACGTCCAAACATGTACCCTGCATGAACGACCTCAACAATACCATGCTGAATAATTCTATTAGGTTCATGCAGAAACGGATCAATATGCTGCTGAGCGCTACAGCTGAGGAACGCTACCTGAATTTTATTAAACTATACCCTAACCTTACTTTAAGAGTCCCCCAGTGGATGATTGCCTCTTATCTGGGCATTACTCCTGAATCGCTGAGCAGGGTACGTAAAGACTTAGCACATAAGCATTTTAAGCCTTGATGCGTTTCTTATCATAGGTCAATGCCAGCTTAAAACCCAGGCCGTAATTTTGTGTTGTTAATTAAAAGAATCAACTCAAAAAACAATATTATGGCAACTACAAAATGGGCATTAGACCCAACCCACAGTGAACTTCAGTTTAAAGTAAAACACTTAATGATCACTACTGTAACAGGTAGCCTTACAGCTTTCAATGCTTCATTGGAATCGGAAGCTGATGATTTCGAGAATGCAAAAGTTTCTTTTGAAGCTGAAACAGAATCGATTGATACAGGTAATAAAGACAGGGATAACCACTTGAAAAGCGGAGATTTCTTTGACGCTGAAAAATATCCTGCTATCAAATTCACTTCTACTTCGTTAACACAAGACGGCGATGATTATATCCTGAAAGGTGATTTGACCATTAAAGACGTAACTAAACCAGTAAAATTGAACGTGGAGTTTGGCGGTATCGCAACTGATCCATGGGGAAATACCAAGGCTGGGTTTACATTGGCAGGAAAAATCAACAGAACTGATTTTGGCTTGACCTGGAATGCAGCGCTGGAAACTGGTGGTGTAATGGTAAGCGAGGAAGTTAAAATAGTGGGCGAATTACAGTTCGTAAAACAAGCCTAAGAATTTATAAATGAGCATCCAGTCAAAATAGAAAGGAGACAAAATGGAAGCAAATATTAAAAATGTGTCGGCCGTATTAAATGCGCCGGCACCTCATATGGTCGGCGATGGATTTAGGGTTCATAATTTCTTCCCAAGCGGGTACAGAATAAAAATGAGCCCATTCTTCATGTTGGATTACAATGCAAAAATAGAGTTCTCGGCACGCAATGAGCCGAGAGGTGTTGGTGTACATCCGCACCGTGGCTTTGAAACCGTAACGATAGCCTATCACGGGGCAGTTGCACATCACGACAGTGCAGGAAATAGTGGGGTGATTTATCCGGGAGATGTTCAATGGATGACTGCGGCAGGGGGTATTTTACACAAAGAATACCATGAAGAGGAATTCAGTAAAAAAGGCGGTGCTTTTCAAATGGTACAGCTTTGGGTAAACCTGCCCGCGAAGTACAAAATGAGTACGCCTAAGTATCAGGATGTGAAACATTCTACAATGGCTAAGTTTGAACTGGAGCATGGCGCTGGTACAATCGAGGTTATTGCAGGGGAGTATAAAGGGCTTAAAGGTTCGGCTTCTACTTTTTCTCCTTTGCACTTGTACAATGCCAGGTTAAATAAAGGCGGAAAAGCCTCATTTAGCTTCCCTGCAAACTACAACACCGGTTTTGTGATCGTAGAGGGCAGCATTTTAATAAATGGTACTGAGACCGCGAAAACTGACCAGTTTGTACATTTTAAAAACGAGGGTTCTGAGATTGAAATCGAAGCGCTGGAAAATGCGGTAGTACTGGTATTGAGTGGAGAGCCTATAGATGAACCTATCGCACAGTACGGCCCGTTTTTAATGAATACAGCTGAGGAAATTCAGGAAGCGATCAGTGATTATAATCAGGGGAAATTTGGGTATCTCGAAGAGGGGTAAAATGACCGTTCTCTTCGAAGACTGCATCTGCTGAAGCTTCGCATCACCAGCGCTGAGGTCTTCTCTGAGAAGGTAATTTTTCTCCGGGAAAGTGCAAATAGCAAACGTAAAAAGGCAAGATGTCTACTAAAGATACCTCCAACTGTATTCATAAAGTATGAATGGCATTTTGTAATGCAGCACTATATTAAGCATCCTGCTAAGCACAAAAAATTACTTTTTCTGAAGCGGCATAGCGTCTTTTTAGTTTTTCAGCAGAAAAACTAAAATTATGCAGCCGGTGAAGAGAAGGTAATTTTTTGTGCTAAATTATCTTTTTTCAATAAGACAAACGGCATATGCAACCACACCTTCTTCTCGCCCTATAAAACCCATTTGCTCATTGGTGGTCGCTTTTATGGAAATATCTTCGATAGAGATACCAATAGCATCAGCAATATTTTGCTGCATTGCAGGGATATGAGGATTAATCTTTGGTGCTTCAAGGCAAAGCATCGCATCTATATTGCCTATTTCAAATCCCTTTTCTTTCAGGAGCTTTACGCTTTCCTGCAACAAGATGATACTACTGATTCCTTTCCATCTTGGATCAGTATTCTTAAAATGAAAGCCAATATCACGCAAGTTGGCAGCGCCTAGCAGAGCATCGCAAATGGCATGCAAGAGCACATCAGCATCAGAATGTCCAAACGCTCCTTTATGATGTTGCAAATCAACACCTCCGACTATGAAAGGATGATTATCCTTAAGTTGATGTACATCAAACCCAAAACCCACTTTAATCTTCATTCTATTCTATATTTTGTAATTATTGCTGAATTGTTATTTGGCGTCGCCAAAATTAAAGAGTAGCGTAAACCTCAGCGTATTTGCCAAAGGGCTCTTTTGTGCGTTTGCCAGTAAATAGGCAAAATCTATATTGAAGACATTGTATTTCAACCCAGCTCCTACAGTAAAGTACCGCCTGTCGCCTTTGGATGGTGCTTCGTAGAAATACCCTGCTCTAAAAGCAAATTGCTGGTTGTACCAATATTCCATTCCTGCGGCTACATTCACTTCGCGTACCTCTTCCTTGAAGCCGCCTGGAGCATCAGAGAATGAGCCGAATATACCAGATGGAACTGAACGATTGGGATCTTCCCCTGCTATTATATTTCCGTCGGTATCATAGATCGGTTGTGTAGGCACCAGTAGTTTATTAAAATCAAGTGCGAAAGTAAATTGATTATAATCGTCGATGATAAATGTTGATGCTCCGCCAATCTTAAAGTTAGTGGGCAGGAAACCTCTGTTTTCTCCTCCCCCAACATAGCTGATCTTTGTACCTATATTGGAAATATTGAGCCCCGCAGAAACTATAGCCTTAGTGCCAAACATGGTGGTCGGCTTTTTAAAATAACCGGAAATATCAACCGCTAAAGCTGTTCCGGCCTTCGTTTCCTGTCCTGCAGAAAACTGCCCGGAAGCCAGGTTAGAATAAATATACCTCACTGCTGTCCCCAATGAGAATGACTCATCAAATTTACGGGCATAAGTTACATCTAACGCAATCTCATTCGGACTATATATACCCTGATCCTGCTGGTTGATGTCGACGAATTGAATTTCGCCCAAAGAAAAATAACGAAGAGAACCCCCAATCGTATTTTTTTCATCCAACTTATAAAAGCCACTCAGGTATGCCAGATTGATGTCCGGAACAAGGCTTTTCAACCAGGGACTGTAGGATGCTGCAAAGCCATAAGGCTTATCCAGAAAAGCGATTTTAGAGGGATTAATACTCATTGCATTCGCATCGGGCTGAACTGCTACCCCTGCATCACCCATGCTTCCCGCTCTTGCATCTGGTGTAATCAATAGGAAAGGAACTGCGGTAACGATATTGTTGGGCCTGCTGCCATTTGCCTGGGTACCAGGAGCTACTATCTGGGCAGATAGCTCAGCAGAAACTGTTACTAAAGAAAAAATGCCTAATACAGTTTTTACTAAGTACCTTAAATTCATTTCTTGAAAATATTAACTCCTATTGAACGCAAGTTAGCATAGTGTTCATTAATTTCAAAGAATTCGATTCCTTTCGATGATTTTATGCATAACTTCCTGATCAAAACGCACGGATCAACTAAAAATTCTGCTGTTCGTTCAAATGTGGATTTATTTTGACAACATTAAATTTGATTTAATAACAAAGTTTTTTTTGGAGCATACCTGTTTTTTTATGTAGTTTTAACAGTTAGAGTAACTATTTACATAGTCCAATGAAAAAAACGTACTTATATTCACTTGCATCTCTTGTGGCTGTAGCTTCACTTGTTTCTTGTAAATCCAAATCAGGCACATCCGATAAGACTGGTTTGGCATACAACAAAAAAGAATATGGAGGTTTTCAGGTAAATAACAAATTCAAGCGGGGACCGGGTCCGGGTTTGGTGGAAATCGAAGGTGGCGTTTTTGTAATGAGCGGAAGTGCCATTAGCGTCCCGGGAGAAGAACTAAGCAATTATAATCATAAAAGAGAAACCACTGTGTCTTCATTTTATATGGATGAAACAGAGGTGTCAAATACCAACTGGCTGGAGTATTTAAACTGGATCAGAACCAATTATCCGACAGACTATGAGTACTATTACACTGAGCTTCCTGATACTTTAGTGTGGAGGAGCCCTTTGTCTTATAATGAACCTTATGTAGACAATTATTTAAGGCACCCGGCCTATCAGGACTATCCGGTGGTAGGAGTAAGCTGGGAGCAGGCTTCAAGGTATTGCGAATGGAGAACAGACAGGGTAAATGAGCTCCTGCTCCGCGAACAAGGCTATATGACCAGCTTCAAAGATTTGAACGGAGGTACTGCTACTGGTGCTGCTGCTACAGCCAATAAAACCAAAGAGCCGTTTAACAGCATTCTTTATCAGAATAATCAGTACGATGACAAAGGAAAGAGGGCAATGAAAGATTTGAATCCCGGTGCAGCTGCCACTGCTACTCCAGGATCTAACTCAACTGCTGCCACAAGAAACGTCAGGCTGGAAGATGGAATATTAAAACAACCTTATCGTCTCCCTACGGAAGCGGAATGGGAATATGCAGCACTTGGCTTAATCGGAAATACCCAATATGAGAATATCAGCGAGAATAAAATCTATCCATGGAACGGATTGGGCTTAAGCTCAGCAAAGAAAAAAACCAGAGGTCTGATTTTAGCGAACTTTAAAAGGACCAAAGGAGATTATATGGGCGTTGGGGGGTCTCTTAACGATAAGGGTGGATTGACAGTACCCGTTAGATCTTATTTGCCAAACGATTTTGGACTGTATAACATGGCGGGAAATGTGAACGAGTGGGTAGCTGACGTTTATCGTTCGAAAACATTTGAGGCTGCAGACGCTTTCAATCCTTATCGCGGCAACTTCTATCAGGACAAAAAAATAGCTGATCCTGCTACTGGAAAACTGGAAATTGACAAACACAACAGACCGGTAATGGTACCTGCTATTTCGGCAAGAAAACAAACCTGGGCTGAAAAACAAGCTTCTTCGGCTGCAACAGCGCAGTCTGGTGTAGATTCTCTTGGCAAACCACTCACTCAAAATACCTACGCGGACCAAAGAGGATACCGCGATAAAGCAAGTGATTTATATGGAGAAACCACATTAATTACTGACAAATCCAGGGTTTACAAAGGTGGTTCATGGGATGATCAGGCAATCTGGCTAAATCCTGCAGCACGCCGCTTTATGCAACAAGATGAGTCTACAGCCAGCTTAGGCTTTAGATGCGCGATGACTATGCTTGGTGCTTCTGAAATCAGATCCTTTGGCAAGCCTCAATTTAAACCAAAAAACCAAAAGGCTTTTAATGGCCGCAAAAGATAATCGGCTTTTATAGCTATAAAAAAGGAGCAGTAATTACTGCTCCTTTTTTATTTAGCTAAATTGTATCAATATTTCGTTCTTTTCTACCTTGTCACCTTTTTGAATCAGGACTTTCTTTACGACGCCATCTGTTGGTGATTTGATTACATTCTCCATCTTCATTGCCTCCAACACCAATAAACTGTCGCCCTTTAGTACTGCCTGTTCTTCTGCTACGATTACAT
This sequence comes from Pedobacter frigoris, assembly GCF_032678645.1. GTDB lineage: Bacteria > Bacteroidota > Bacteroidia > Sphingobacteriales > Sphingobacteriaceae > Pedobacter > Pedobacter frigoris_A. Next base: position 429,643 of record NZ_JAVTSP010000002.1, on the reverse strand, counting down.
TGAGCACCAGACCCGGCATTGGAGCCTTAATTTCTTTCACTTTATTAGACTGTAAATTATCCAGTCCCAGTTGCTTAAGCAATTGATCATACTGGTCTTCAATGCTTACCTGATATAGCTGGCCATTCACCTTAACCTGAGCAGTTTTATCTTCCTTATTTTCAGATACAAGTTCTATCCTGTATGACTTGTTATTATAGATAAAATGCGAATGCCCGTCCGCCAGTTTCTTTGAATCTATGGATAGCTTCTGGTCATCAACGTTTATGTTGTCATTGTTGATATCGACATCAAAATTATACTTGTCATTTACTTTTACTTTCATAACTATTGTGTTAAAGCATACTGAACGAGATTTGCGCCCATTTTAAGCGCGTCTAATCTCTTTTGCTGGGTGTCGTCAGGATAAGTCCCCTGATCTTCCCATCCGTTACCCAGATCGCATTCAAACGTATAATAACAAACCATCCTTCCTTCCCACATCAATGCGAAACCTTGAGGCCGTTTACCATCGTGTTCGTGGATTTTTGGCAGTCCGCCGGGAAACTTAAATTTTTGGTTGTATAAAGCATGATTTGCAGGCAATTCCACGAAGGTCAACTCAGGGAATACCTTTTTCATCTCTTTTCGGATGAATTTATCCAGGCCGTAATTATCGTCGATATGCAAAAAACCACCGCCTATCAGATACTTCCTCAAATTACTGGCTTCTGCACTGCTGAATACAACATTTCCATGTCCCGTCAGGTAGACAAAAGGATAATTGAATAATTCAGGACTGCCTACCTCGACAGTTCCTTCCTGGCTAGCAAAATTGGTTTTAAGATTTTTATTACAAAAATCAATGAGGTTTGGCAAAGCTGTTCTGTTTGCATACCAATCCCCACCCCCATTATATTTAAGTTTAGCCATTTTATAAGTCGGCACAGAAAAGCTGCAGTTCAGCAACACCAATCCGGCCAGCAGGTATGTTTTAAATCTCATCTATTTAAATAATTCACTTCAAAACAAGCCGCCAGTGCAGCCGTCTCTGTACGTAGTCGTGTATTACCTAAAGTTAATGGTTTATACCCATTCTCCAAAGCTAATTCTATTTCCGACGGTGTAAAATCACCTTCAGGACCAATAAGCAAAGTATAATTTTGACCAGGCTTTATAAGTTCATTTATGTATTCCCTTGGTTCGCCGTCTATGCAATGGGCAATCATTTTGATGGAATCATTTTTGATCCTCAGGAAATCAGCAAAGTTAATTTGTGGATTTAATACCGGATGGTAAGCTTGAAGCGATTGTTTAACAGCAGAGGTAATCACTTTGTTCAATCTGTCTTCTTTTACAACTCTACGCTCCGAACGGTCGCATATCAATGGGGTTATTTCTTCTATACCTATTTCAGTTGCCTTTTCCAGAAACCATTCCAAACGGTCGATATTTTTAGTGGGTGCGACTGCAATATGAAGATGATGATTACGTTTATTGTATTCAAGTGTGGTTTCAATCACCCTAAGGGTTACATTTTTCTTGGATTCTTGAATAATCTCGGCAAGATACATGCCCCCACGACCATCTATTAAATTAACCCGTGCTCCAATACCCAACCGTAATACTTTAAGGCAATGCTTGCTTTCATCCTCATTTAAGACATACTCATTAGCACTGATGTCGGGTGTATAAAAGACATGCATGAGAAAAAAGATTAATGATTATCAACCATATCACTTTTATTGATAACCAACTCAAGCTTTATGGTTTCTATGTTTTGTTCTGTTTTCTTAAGGATGGTAAACAGATAGCCATAGCACTCTTCACTATCACCTACTTCCGGAATTTTACCAAAAGCATGAGAAACCAATCCCCCTACAGTATCAAAATCCTCGTCTTCTGGCAAATCATGGGGCAGATGCTCATTTACATCATAAACCGTAGCATAAGCATTGATCACAAACTCTGTATCAGAAATCTTTTCAACAGTCGGCTTTTCTTCATCATATTCATCCTGAATTTCACCAACAATCTCTTCTACGATATCTTCTAATGTTACCATTCCTGCAGTTCCACCAAACTCATCAATTACAATAGCAATCTGGATGCGCTTTTGCTGAAGCTCACTTAAAAGATCATTAATCTTTTTTGTTTCAGGAACGAAATAGGGCTTACGGATAATGTCGCTCAATGACCACTCTTTGTTGCTCGCCAACAATGGCAGTACATCCTTTGCGTGTATGATTCCGATGATTTTATCTATCACGTCGTCGTAGACAGGCATGCGGGAATATCCCTCGGCAATGATCTTCTCGACTACTTCCGCTTTTGATGTACTCAATTCAATACCGGAAATTTTAGTCCGGGGAACCATAATGTTTTTAACTACCCGCTCATTAAAATCAAAAACATTTTTAATGAGTTCATGTTCATTATCTTCTAAAGCACCGCTCTCTTTACCCTGGTCCAGCAAGTATTGTAGCTCTTCATTGCTGTGCAAAGATTCATGACCACCTGCCGTATTGATCCCAAAAGGTTTTAAAATCACAGCAGCTAAACTATTTAAGGCCCATATGAAGGGCTTTAGTACTACGTAAAAAATTTGCAGGGGAATAGAAATAAACAAAGTAGTAGCTACAGGACGCTGTATAGCCAGGGACTTTGGTGCCAATTCTCCAAATACGATATGCATAATTGTGATGATAGAAAAGGCAACAATAGTGGACGCAGAATGAATAACCGCATCACTGATGTTTAAATCAAAACTAACAAACAAATTTTTAAAGATAGTATGCATTACGCCTTCACCAACCCAACCCAATCCGAGAGAGGCCAATGTAATCCCAAGCTGTGTAGCTGCCAAATATCCGTCCAGGTTATGGACAATATTTTTAGCCATTTTACCTACCCTACTACCAGTTTTAGCTTTAATTTCTATTTGTGAAGCGCGAACCTTAACGATGGCAAATTCTGCAGCAACAAAAAAACCGTTTAGGAATACAAGAAATAATGCAAATAACAAGCGCCAGCCTACCGCCTCTCCGTCTGCATCGGGGGCAACTACTACCGTGGTTAATACGGAAGCAGGAAAAAATGCACTAAGAAATGTGATAGCAGACATACTGACGGGGTAAATCATTAAGTATTATTTCTAAATTTTTTGTCATAAAGGGCAATACTTTCCTGGATTACCTTATGCGCATAACGTACGCCTAACAAGTGCTCTATCGTCACTTTCTTTTCTTCCAGCGCTTTATAATCCTGAAAGAATTTAACAATCTCTTTCATCGTATGCGGCGGCAATTCTGCTAAATCATTAATATAATTTACAGACATATCATTTTTTGCAACAGCAATAATCTTGTCATCCTGCTCACCATTGTCTACCATATGCATCACACCAATTACTTTTGCTTCAATAATTGAAAGTGGGTAAACATCCACAGAGCATAAAACCAGAATATCCAATGGATCATTATCATCGCAATAAGTCTGGGGAATAAATCCGTAGTTAGCAGGATACATCACTGAAGAAAAAAGCACCCTGTCCAGCTTAATTAAGTTAGAGTCTTTATCAATTTCGTATTTCGCTTTTGAACCTTTAGGGATTTCTATAATAGCATTAACAATTTCAGGTAAGTTGTCGCCAGGTGAAACGCTGTGCCATGGGTGATGATCGTATTTACTCATTCTTTTATTCAATATTTGTTGTCTCTTCGTTATTGCTTTTAACTACTCTCTTCTTTAAAAATGCATATAATAAAGGGATAGATGTTACAGCAATAAATCCTATAATTATGTATAATAAATAATCGTTAATTTCCTTTTCAAATCTTTTACCCAGAAAATAACCGAGCAAAGTTAATGAAGCTATCCATAATATTGCACCCGCAATGTTATATAATGCAAATCTCTTAAAATCTAATTTAACTACACCAGCAAAAATCGGTGCAAAAGTTCTTACTATCGGAACAAACCTACCCATAATCAATGCAAATGCACCTTGTTTGTTGTAATATTCTTCAGCGGCTTTCAAATAACGCTTTTTGAAGAAGAAAGAGTCCTTCCTATCATACAGTACAGGCCCGGTCTTTCGTCCAAACCAATAGCCAGTAAAATTACCTGAAATCGCAGAAACACACAAACCCAATATCAACACATAGATGTTCACATCCAATTTGCCTGTTGCCACAAACATGCCCGCTAAAAATAAAAGGTAATCGCCCGGTAGAAAAAATCCGAAAAACAAGCCGGTCTCCGCAAAAATCACAAACATTACAACATAAAAACCACCTTCTTTAAGTAATTTTTCGGGGTCGATAAAATGCTGTAGTGAGTTCCAGAAATCTTGCATAGTTCAATTACTCGTAAAACTACTAATAATTATCTAGAGATAAGCTTATATCAAATTTAAAATTACAGCTGGATAAACTCCTAAAAACAGGGTAATTATCACGGATAACACCAATACAACTTTATATTGAACAGGTGTATCCAGCTCGATTTCATTGCCTTCTTTAAAATACATGGCCACAATTACTTTGAAGTAATAATAGAAGCCCACGAGTGCATTCAAAATCGCAAATGCTACCAGATAAACCTGATACTCTCCCATTACATTAAGGAACATCAGGTATTTACCTATAAATCCAGCTGTAAGCGGTATCCCTGCTAACGAAAGCATAGCTACAGTAAGGATCAACGCAGTTAATGGATTCTTTTTTGCCAGGCCATTAAAGCTGTCAAAATGGTCATTGCCGGTTTTTTGTTTTACCAAAATTAAAACAGCAAAGGCAATAATACTTGCGAATGTATATGCCGCAGCATAAACCAATACATTATTGGCCGAATTGCCTGTAAGTGTAACTAACGAGAATAGCAGATATCCGGCATGTGAGATACTTGAATAGGCAAGCATTCTCTTGAAATTCTTCTGAAACAGGGCTGTCACATTACCAATAAATAAAGTCAAACATACAATCACCATTAATGGTGGAAGCCAGAAATCATGCAATGGCGCAAATGTATCTGCAAACAACCTAAGGAATGCCGCAAATCCAGCCGTTTTCACGACTGTCGACATGAATGACGTAATCAACGTCGGCGCTCCTTCATATACATCTGGAGTCCAGAAGTGAAAAGGCGCAGCACCAATCTTAAAGCTAAGACCGATCAGTAATAAAATCACACCAGGATAAAACATAGGTGAGATCGTTTTAAAATTACCAACTAGATATTGGTTAATCACATCTAGATCAAAAGATCCTGTAGCCCCATAAATTAAGGTAATCCCAAACAGTAAAAATCCTGTAGAGAAAGCTCCCATCAAGAAATACTTTAAAGATGCTTCATTAGATGCAAAATTACCCTTACGTATACCTGCAAGAATATACAAGCTTACAGACATGATCTCCAGTCCAATGAACAACATGGACATATTTTTATAGGAAACCATGATCTCTATACCCGCCAGAGCAAACAAGATCAGCGTAAAATACTCCGCTATATTCTCACTGTTCTCTGCAAAATAATTTTGAGTAAGCAGAAATATAAAAATCGTCCCAACTATAGTAATTCCGGCAAAAGCCAACGCAAAATTATCCATTTGCATCATGCTGTAATAGGTTTTGTTTGTATTCCACGAAGTAACAACAAACGCCAGAGAGGTAAGCAAACCAATCAGTGTGATTGGCAACAATGCCTTTTTAGCCTTAAACAAACCTGCATAAAGCACTACTAACGCTGTAACAGCAATGGTTATAATGATATTCATTTGTTTAGTTTACCGAAGTTAATTTTTGTGTTACTTGTTCTATTAAATGCTGTACTGAAGCTTCTGACAACTGAAGAATTGGTTTTGGGTATACGCCCAACACAATGATCAATACGCAGATGGTATACAATACGACTTTTTCTGAACCTTTGATATCTGTAAAGCCTATTGTAAGTTCGTTGGTTTTTCCCAGCATCACATTCTGATACATTCTAAGCATATATACAGCTCCGAATATTATTGTCAGACCAGCAAATACTGCAACCCATACATTGTATTGATAAACGCCCATTAGCAAAAGAAACTCTCCAATAAAACCATTTGTTCCAGGCAAAGCTACAGTTCCAAAAACAATGATTAGTGAAACAATAGCCAATATCGGCGCTTGTTTGGCTATACCTCCGAGTTCGCTGATCCGGTTGGTTTTAACTCTGCTGGAAATGATGTCCAACACGAAGAATAAACCTACCACGTTGATACCATGACTGAGCATCTGTACCATCGCGCCTTGCATCCCTTGCACATTTAAAGCAAAAATACCGGCACTGATCAAACCAACGTGAGCAATAGATGAATATGCGACTAATCTTTTTGCATCTTTTTGAGTAAAAGCAATGATTGAAGCATAGAGAATACCAATTACTGAAAGAATGATTGCCAGATTTCCCCAATCCTGAACTCCGGAAGGGACAATTGGCAACAGCCATCTGATCACTCCATAAATACCCATCTTTAGCATAATACCCGACAAAAGCATCGTTCCCACGGCAGGGGCTTCAGTATAAGTATTTGGTTGCCACGTATGGAAAGGGAAAATTGGCATCTTAATCGCAAAAGCAATAAAGAAAGCCCAGAAGATCCAGCATTGCTGAACTGAATCCAGATTCAGGCTATAAAAGGCCTGTATATCAAAATTATGTGCTGGATTTTGAAGATATAAATAAATGATACCTAGCAACATGAACAATGATCCTGCGATAGTATACACAAAGAACTTCATATTTACTTTAATACGATCTTTACCTCCCCATATCGCACAGATAAAGTAAATCGGGATCAAAGCGGCCTCCCATCCAATATAAAATAAGAAGGCATCGAGTGCTGTGAATACCAGTAAAAGTCCACTTTGCATGAACAAAACCAATGCAAAAAAACCATTCGGATTTTTATAATTATGCTGATAACCGGCAAGTATAATTAAAGGCATCAACACATTCGTCAGCAATACTGTAATGATACTTATCCCATCAATACCAACATGGAAATTGATTCCTAAATCCTGAATCCATGGAAAATTAACCACAAATTGAGTACTAGCATTTGGAGAAAAATTACATACCAGGGCCAAAGTCAATGCCAGAGACACGATAGATGAAACTAAAGCTACATGCTTAGCGGCATTGCCGGAAAACGCGGTAATCAGTGCACCAACGAGTGGTAAGAATATAAGAAGTAGTAAAAGTTGTTCCATTATCTTTTCTTGAACGATCTTTTATAGAGATAAATAAGTATACAATAACAATGAGATGATTCCTACCACCATCATAAAAATATAAAACCCGACATTGCCGGACTGCACCAGGCGCAAGCCTTTACTCGCTTCTGAAGTACCCCATCCAAGGCCGTTCACTATTCCATCCACAATTTTATTATCCACTACTTTATAGAAGAAACCTGAAATCGCATCAAGTGGCTTTCTAAAAAGTGTATCATAAATTTCATCAAAATAAAACTTATTGTAAGATAGATTGGCCAGGAAAGATCTCTCAGCTTCATCAGGAGCAGGGATATGATCTTTCTTAATATATTTGGCATAAGCAAAAGCAATAGAAATCAACACGCCAACTACAGAAACAGCCATTAAAGCATATTCAGTTGCGTGGTCTGGTGCTTCAGCTGCGTGTTTTATTACGGGCGATAGCCAATGAGAAAGCCAGTGATTTCCCCCAAGCGTTTCCGGTATACCTATAACACCGCCAATAGCAGAAAGAACAGCAAGAACAATCAAAGGCAGCGTCATCGTCTTTGGAGACTCATGAATCTTTTCTTCAGCATGATGAGTACCCCTGTATTTGCCATAAAAAGTCAGGAATAACATCCTGAACATGTAGAATGCTGTAAGGAATGCACCAAATACCGCAATTCCCCACATGACCTTATCATACATATAGACATGTGCCAGGATTTCATCTTTAGAGAAGAAACCTGAGAATGGCGGCAAACCTGCGATTGCAATTGTACCAATTAACATCGTCAGGAACGTTACAGGCAGTTTTTTACGTAATCCACCCATATGTCTCATGTCTTGTTCGTGGTGTAATGCATGAATGACTGATCCAGCACATAAGAACAATAATGCTTTAAAGAACGCATGAGTGATTACATGAAAAAATGCACCGTTGTATGCTCCAACACCTAAGCCTAAGAACATATATCCCAATTGAGATACCGTAGAATAAGCCAATACCTTTTTAATGTCTGTTTGGGTCAATGCAATGATAGCAGCTACAATTGCTGTGGCTAAACCTACAATAGCGATAATATGCTGAATCATTGGTGCAAGGTCAAAGATCAAATTAGACCTGGCAATCATGTAGATACCGGCTGTCACCATCGTCGCAGCGTGGATCAGGGCCGAAACCGGAGTCGGGCCAGCCATCGCATCAGGAAGCCAGGTAAATAAAGGCAACTGCGCCGATTTACCACATGCACCAATAAATAACAATAAAGCGATTAAAGCAATTGTGCCATCACCCGGCAACATAGCTGCTGCCTGAGGAAATATTTTTGAGAACTCAACACTACCGAAAGTTGTGAAAATGAAGAATACCCCAAGAAGGAATCCCAGATCCCCTATTCTGTTCATCACAAAAGCTTTCTTAGCTGCAGATGCATAACTACTATTTGTATACCAGAATCCGATCAATAGGTATGAGCAAAGACCAACGCCTTCCCAGCCAATAAACATCACGATATAGTTCGAACCAAGCACAAGCAGCAACATGAAGAAGATAAACAGGTTCAGGTAACTAAAAAACTTACCAAAACCTTCATCATCATGCATATATCCTATTGAATAGATATGGATCAAAAATCCTACTCCTGTTACGATAAGCAGCATAATTGAACTCAAGGGATCTACCAGAAATGACAAAGGAATATGTAGTGAACCAGCACTAATCCAATCAAACAGGAATACCTCATGAGATTTCACAGGGCTTGATGCCAGCGCAGTAAAAATACCGATGCTTATTGCAAACGAAATGAATATCACACTGCTTCCAATAAAACCGATAAGGTTTTTAGATAATGTGTTTCTTCCCAATCCATTGATTATAAAACCAATTAGTGGAATTAACGGAACCAGCCAAACTAAATCTATTATCATCTTATAACTTATTCTTAATAATTACCACTTAAGGCGATTCAACACATTAATATCTACTGATTGCGTATTCCGGTAGACCATTACAATTATACTTAAGCCAACTGCAACTTCTGCAGCAGCCAAAGCCATAATAAAAAATACAAATACTTGTCCGGAAGGGTCATTGCTGTGTACTGAGAATGCAGTCAACAATAAGTTAACGGCATTTAGCATGAGTTCGACAGACATGAAGATAACGATCGCATTTCTACGTGTCAATACACCTATAACACCAATGGTGAAAATAATAGCACTTAGCCAAATGTAATGGTTAAGCGGAACACCCTGTAATTGTTGAGTCATGTTTTCCACTATACTTTTTCTTTTTTAGTTAACAATACAGCACCTACCATTGCAGCAAGCAATAGTATTGATGACAGTTCAAATGGCAGCATATAAGGGCCGAATAATTCCTTTCCAAGATTTTTCAATAGACCCAGATTTGGATTTCTTAAAATAACAGGATCTGAAATTGCCGTTGCTTTTAAAGATCCTACCAGCGTCACTACCAGACAACATCCGGCAATCACACCTACTATCTTCACCATATTGGATTTCAAAGGCTCATTATCCTTGTTTAAGTTCAACAGCATGAGCACAAAGAGGAACAAAACCATAATTGCACCCATGTAAACAATAAAGTTTACGACAGCCAGGAACTGGGCATTCAAAAGAATATAATGAACTGTGAACGTAAAAAATGTAACAATCAGGTAAAGGACGCTATGCACCGGGTTCTTCGAAAAAATAACCATCAGTGAAAAGATCACGCTTAATGTTGCTACAAAATAGAATACTGATGTACCCATTATCTATGTTTAATTTATTATCTATTTATTATCTAATGGCTGTTCTACCAGCTTGTCTTTACCGTAAATGAAGTCCTTACGCAGGTAATCAGCGGGAACTATTGGGCCGTCAAGATAAATGGCTTCTTTAGGGCAAGCTTCTTCACATAAACCGCAGAAAATGCAACGCAACATATTGATCTCATATACAGACGCATATTTCTCCTCACGGTACAGTGCTTTCTCTTCCGGCTTGCGCTCAGCAGCAATCATTGTGATTGCCTCAGCAGGACATGATAATGCACAAAGTCCGCAGGCAGTACAACGTTCTCTTCCTTCCTCATCTCTTTTCAAAGAATGCATTCCCCTGAAATTTACAGAAAACTCTCTTTCTACTTCAGGATACCTGATTGTAGCCTCTTTTTTAAATAAGTGGCTTATTGTAACAGACAAACCCTTTACTATCGCAGGCAGATACATGCGTTCTCCAAACGTCAGTGGCTTTTGTTCTAATACTTTCTTTTTACTGGTTAATGGTTCCATTAAACCTCCTTATATTATCCGCAAAGCGGCAGTTAAAACTTCTCAATTATTGCAATCACAATGCCTGTGATAATGATATTCGCTATAGCCAAAGGAATCAAACCTTTCCAGCCCAAATGCATCAACTGGTCATAACGGAAACGAGGAATTGTCCAGCGTACCCACATGAAGAAAAATATAAATGCAAATATTTTAACAAAGAAAATGAATGTTCCAAAAAGCGGAGCCCATGTCGGCCCAAGCCATACAGCCATAGTATCCATTCCCGGATAATTGTATCCCCCAAAGTATAATGTCGCCATTACCGCAGAAGAAACAAACATATTGATGTATTCCGCAAATAGATAAAAGCCCAGCTTCATAGATGAATACTCAGTATGGTATCCACCGATCAACTCGGTCTCACACTCGGGTAAATCAAACGGTGCTCTATTCGTCTCAGCAAAGGAACAAATTAGGAAAATCAGAAAACCAAGAGGCTGATATAATACATTCCAGCGCCACCCGTGCTGCTGATCTACAATTTCCTTCAGGCTCATCGTATTAGTTACCAGCAACAAAGCAATAATAGATAACCCCATTGCAATCTCGTAACTGATATTCTGAGAAGCCGCACGAATTGCACTCAACAAAGAATATTTGTTGTTGGAAGCCCAGCCACCAATCATAACACCATATACGCCTAGGGAAACCACTCCAAAAATGTATAAAATACCGACATTAATGTCTGTAACCTGCAAAGGAATTACCCTGTCGCCAATTGTGATATCACTTCCCCAGGGAATTACGGCTGTACCAATACAGGCGGTTAGCATCGCCAAACCGGGCCCAACCATAAATAACCATTTACTGGCATTGGAAGGAACAATCTCCTCCTTCATAAACATCTTTACCCCATCAGCAAGTGGTTGAAGAATACCAAAAGGCCCTGCTCTGTCCGGTCCAAGTCTGTCCTGTAAAAAGGCAGCGACCTTTCTCTCTGCATAGGTAGAATACATCGCTATCAATAAACTGATAGCAAAAATGATGGTTACCAGCACAAATTTTTCTATAACAAAAGCTAAGTCCATTAGAATTTAGTGGTTTTTTCTAGTTCAACCTTATTTGCTTGCTGTAATTGTGGATTATCCTGAATTACCGGCAATGGTTTTAAAGTCTCGTAATGATTTGAAGCAATTACTGAAGCATCACTAATATGAGTAGGATGTTCGATTACCCAGTCAGCTGTTTTTTTCTTATCAAAACGACAGGTATTGCAAATGAATTCTTCTACTTCACCATAAATGTCTTTACGGGCAGTTACACGCAAAACATCTTCGCCTTTATACCACAAAGTTACCTTACCACTGCAGGTAGGGCAGTCTCTATGCGCATCAATTGGCTTAGTAAACCAAACCCTGTTTTTAAACCGGAATGTTTTATCTGTTAAGGCCCCAACCGGGCAAACATCAATAACATTACCTGAAAAATCGTTGTCAACAGCTGTTTGGATATAAGTAGAAATCTCTGAATGATCTCCCCTGTTTAATATACCATGAACACGTTTATTTGTGATCTGATCGGCAGTAAATACACAACGATAGCATAAAATACACCTGTTCATGTGCAATTGGATCTTGTCCCCAATGTCGATGCGCTCAAAAGTTCTGCGCTCAAACTCATACCTGGTCTTTTGCAACCCGTGCTCATAGCCCAGATTCTGAAGATCACACTCTCCTGCCTGATCACAAACCGGGCAATCTAATGGGTGGTTGATCAACAGCATTTCTACAACCCCGCTTCTCGCTTCAATTACCTCTGGTGAAGTGATATTCTGCACTTCCATTCCATCCATTACCGTAGTACGGCATGACGCTACTAATTTAGGCATCGGACGAGGGTCTTTTTCAGAACCCTTACTTACCTTAACAATGCATGTACGGCATTTTCCGCCGCTACCTTCTAATTTTGAATAATAGCACATTGCAGGGGGTACAATATCACCACCTATCTGCCTTGCAGCATTCAAGATAGTTGTACCAGGTGCTACTTCTACTGTTATTCCGTCTATGGTTACCTTAACTGTATCACTCATGATTGTTAATTTCCTGTCGTAACTTCTGCTTTAGCAATCGGTTCAGCATAATTAGCCAAACCATAATTTGTATCTAGAGATTTAACCGGCTCATTTACATGCCACTCAAATTCATCTCTGAAATGTCTGATGGCACTTGCAACCGGCCAGGCCGCCGCATCACCTAACGGACAAATTGTATTTCCTTCTATTTTCTTCGAAACGTCCACCAAAAGATCAATATCACTCATCTTTCCATGTCCGTATTCAATTCTGTGTAACACCTTCTCCATCCATCCTGTACCCTCTCTGCAAGGCGAACATTGTCCGCAACTCTCATGATGATAGAAGCGTGAAAAATTCCAGGTATTCCTTACGATACACTGATCTTCGTCAAACGCAATAAAGCCGCCTGAACCCATCATCGTACCTGTAGCAAAACCACCTTCCGACAAAGACTCATAACTCATCAGCCTTGGCTCTCCGTTCGCAAGTTTTAAAGTCAGGTTAGCAGGCAAAATAGGAACTGAAGATCCTCCGGCAACAGTAGCTTTCAATCTTTTTCCATTTGCAATACCGCCACACCACTCATCAGAATAGATGAATTCTTCAACCGGCAATCCCAGTTCAATTTCGTATACTCCCGGCCTTACTAAATTACCTGAAGCAGAGATCAGCTTGGTACCTGTACTACGCCCAATTCCAATCTTGGCATACTCATCTCCACCATCGTTAACGATAGGGACAACAGCTGCGATAGATTCAACGTTATTTACCACAGTCGGGCAACCGTATAATCCAGCGATAGCAGGGAACGGAGGTTTAATCCTTGGATTTCCTCTTTTTCCTTCCAAAGATTCCAATAAGGCTGTTTCTTCCCCGCAGATATAAGCACCGCCTCCTGGCTGAACATAAAGCTCCAGATCATACCCTGAACCTAATATATTTTTACCTAAAAATCCGGCATTCTTAGCTTCTGCAATCGCCTTTTCCAGTATCCTGATCTGAGGCATCATCTCTCCCCTTACATAGATGTAAGAAGTATTAGCGCCTAATGCGAAACTTGAAACAATCATTCCTTCAATTAACGCATGAGGAATGTGGGTCATCAGATAACGGTCTTTAAAAGTACCGGGTTCAGATTCATCAGCATTACACACCAGGTAACGGGCAACACCCTCTGGTTTTGCTAAAAAGCTCCATTTCATCCCTGTCGGGAATCCCGCACCACCGCGGCCACGTAGCCCCGACTTTTTCACCTCTTCCACCACTTCATCAGGAGTAAGGGTTTTTAAAGCCTTTTCTACAGCACGATATCCACCTTTCTGGCGATAAACATCAAGTGTATTGATGCCAGGTACGTTTATGTGTTCTAATAATAGTTTACGAGCCATTATTTCTTGCGTAAATCTTCTATCAATGCGTCAACCTTTTGTTCATCAAGGTTTTCGTAAAATGTATATTCAGGGCCAATCTGCAATACAGGACCATATCCGCAGGCAGCCAGACACTCCACACCTCTCCAGCTAAATAAGCCGTCTGCTGTCACCTCTCCTTCCTTTACACCCAGCCTGTCTTCAATATGGTTCATTAGCTTTTCGGCGCCAACAAGGCAGCAAGGTCCTGTTCTGCATACTTCCAACATATACTTACCCTGAGGTTTCAAAAAGTACATCGAATAAAATGATGCTACTTCATAAACCTCTATAGGCTGAATATCCAGACGTGCAGCAACTTTATCCATTGCATCTGTACTTAACCATCCCAGCTCTGCCTGAACTTCGTGCAGCATGGGCAATAAAGCAGACTTTTGTTTACCTTGAGGGTATCTGCCAATAATTTCTCCGAACTTTTCTATTAAAGCTGGCGAAAACTCTACAGGTTGTTGTTCTTCTACTTTAAGCATCTAATTCTCCTGCAATAATATTCATGCTACTCATATTGATAATGGCATCTGACAATAGCATACCTTTACTCATAGGAGCAAACATTTGATAATTAATAAAACTAGGTCTTCTGAAATGCAAACGATAAGGGGTACGCCCTCCGTCATTGATCAGATAAAAACCAAGCTCTCCGTTTCCACCCTCTACAGAATGATAAACTTCAGCTTTAGGAGCATCTATTTCTCCCATCACAATTTTAAAGTGATAGATCAAAGCCTCCATATTGTTATACACTTCTTCTTTAGCCGGCAAATAGAATTCAGGAACATCCGCGTGGAAAATACCTGCAGGTTCACTTTTAATCTTCTCTAAAGCCTGTTCAATCAATCTCAGACTCTGCCACATTTCCTCATTTCTTACCAGATAGCGGTCATAAATGTCGCCGCTCGTACCAACCGGAACTTCAAAGTCAAAATCTTCATATGAAGAATATGGATCACTTACACGCACATCATAATCTACACCAGCTGAACGAAGTAAAGGCCCTGTCCAACCGTAATCTAATGCCTGTTCCGCTGAAACTGTCGCAACCTTAGCCGTACGGTCGATGAATATACGGTTCCTGTTCAATAAGCTTTCAAACTCTCTTAAGGCAACAGGAAACTCTTTTAGGAATTTATTAATCTTAGCAAAGGCGATATCATTGAAATCTCTTTCAAAACCACCTATTCTACCAATATTAGTGGTAAGCCTTGCACCACATACTTCTTCAAAGATCTCATAGATGTGTTCTCTGAATTGAAATAAGTAAAGGAAGGTTGTAGTTGCTCCGGTATCCTGGGCAATAATTGTATTACAGATGATATGATCTGCAATACGTGAAAGCTCCATGACAACTACCCTCAGGTAATCAACTCTCTTTGGAGTTTTTATATTTAATAATTTTTCGACTGTCATGTGCCATCCCATGTTATTGATAGGCGACGAGCAGTAATTCAATCTGTCTGTTAAAGGCGTAATCTGATAAAATGGCCTGTGTTCAGCGATTTTCTCAAAAGCACGGTGAATATATCCGATAGTAGATACACCGCTAACGATGCGCTCTCCGTCCAACTGGATTACATTCTGAAAAACACCATGTGTAGCAGGGTGTGTCGGACCTAAGTTTAAGGTTACCAACTCATTCTGCGGATCATTATCTGTATATACTGGCTGATTGTTCATGGGTTATTATCTACCAAAGTATTCGTCTTTTTTATCTACTCTATTTGGATCTTCCAAAGGATATTGCTTCAGCATTGGGTGCACACCCAATTCATCCATATTCAGGATTCTTCTCAGGTCCGGATGTCCTTCAAACTTTACCCCAAATAAATCGTAAGTCTCTCTCTCCATCCAGTTTGCGGAATTCCATAAAACAGTTGCTGTTGGAATATCAGGATGGTGCTCATCAATAAACACCTTTACACGAACTCTAACTCTGCTTACCATGCTATGCAAATGATAAACTACTGCAATACCATGCTTCTTTTCAGGATAATGAACTGCTGTAATGTCTGTTAGAAAATTAAAATCTGCTAAACCGTTTTGCTTTAAAAAACCAAGAACATCAATAATAACATCTTTTGTAGTTTCAAACGTAAGCAAACCATAGGGTTCATTAACCCCCATAATCTTACCGCCAAACTTTTCTGTCAGCAATTGGGTTAGTTGTTCATTTGTTACTTCTGCCATTACAATATTCCGTATGAAGCCAACATTTCTTTATACTGGTCAGAATCTCTTCTTCTTCCCGACTCATTTCTAACCAGCTCTTGTATTTTACCAAAGCCATCTAAAATAGCTTCCGGTCTTGGAGGACATCCAGGCACATAAACATCCACTGGAATAATTTCATCAATACCCTGCAAAACAGAATAAGTATCAAAAATACCTCCGCTTGATGCACAGGCACCAACTGCCATCACCCAGCGGGGTTCTGCCATTTGCAAGTAAACCTGTTTTAAAACCGGGGCCATCTTTTTTGCGATAGTACCCATTACCATTAATAAATCTGCCTGACGGGGAGAAAAACTTAAACGCTCAGATCCAAAACGACCGAAATCGTAGTGAGAACCCATGGTTGCCATAAATTCAATTCCACAACAAGAAGTTGCAAATGGTAAAGGCCATAACGAGTGGGATCTTGCCAAACCAATAACCTTATCTAAGGAGGTTGCAAAAAAACCAGATCCTTCTATGCCTGGGGGCGCGTCTACTATATTGATGTTACTCATGATACAAAACGAAAAAGGCTCATTCCTGTAAAGAATGAACCACAAATCTACAATTTTTTAAAGCAAATCGCTCCGAGAGACCGCATTTAGAAACGATCTAAATAGCCTAGTTCCAGTCCAGCGCTTTCTTCTTTATTACATAAATAAAGCCCAATAATAACGTGCCCATAAAGACAAACATTTCTATCATTCCGGACATTCCCAACTCTCTGAAATTGACCGCCCAGGGATACATGAAAATCACCTCTACATCAAATAGCACGAATAGTATCGCTACCAGAAAATATTTAATAGAAAATGGCTGACGGGCATTCCCCACTACTTTAACACCAGCTTCAAAAGTCGACAGTTTATCTGCAGTCTTTCTTCTCGGACCTAAATAGTGAGTAATAATTAAGGTTCCTACAACAAAGCCTAAGGCTACAACTACTTGAAATATAATAGGTAGAAAATCTACAGGTGCACTTTGTGTTTCCATTAGTTTGATAATTATGGGACAAAATTAAAAGAAAAAGGCAGGATAACAACCCTGCCTTTTTCTTTTATTAGAAATTTATTATTTTTTCTTAGGTTGTGCCTTAGGCTTAGGTGCAGGAGCAGTCAATTCCTTAATGCCATTCGCAGCATCCAAGTTCGCCGGGTCAAGTGCTAATGTTTTATCCCAATATAATTTTGCTTTTGCTTTATCGTCTTTTCTCGCAGCAAAAGAAGCAATATTATTATAGGCTTCTATCATACTTTTAGCCGAAGGTGGCGGTTGTACACCTTTTGCAAGGCGAACTTCTGCTGAATCCAGATATTGTTGATAAAAAGGCAATTTTAAACCAGTTGGATCAGTTTCATCGTCTATATAATCAGCAATCCTTGCTCTGTACAATAATGCATCTATGGTAGATGGAGATGCCTTTAATAAATTTGTCAAAGCTACGTCTCCTTGCTTCAATACATCCTTTGAAGGATTGGTCTTCGCCTGATAACCCTTTGCAAAATACACATAAGCAGCAACGCCCTGGTAATAAAGATTATATAAAGATCCTTTACCATTTGGATTGAAACGGTTGGCAATTTCATAAGTTGCAACTGCCTTTTCATAATTCTTAGCATCGTAGTAAGACTTAGCCAAATCCGCTAAAATGATTGCTTTGGTTGAATCCTTTTGAAGCGCTTTAGTAACATTGATGATACCTAAGCTATCTTGCTGATTTTTTAACTGTGCCTGACCCAGGTATAAATAATCTTCCGAAATAATACGTGCAGTATCTTTTACTTTAGCAAAGAAATCATTCATGAACTGAAGTGCCTGAGGAAAGTTACCATTCTCATAAGCCGAGTAACCTCTTAACCTCAAAACAACCACGTTTTTAGGATCATTAGGATTCATCGTAGCAATTGCACTTGTTTCTTCTTCCAAAGTCTTGAAATCTTTAGCATAAAACAAGATCTGTGCATACCTTAGTCTTGATTCATAAGATTTATCAGTCAAGTCAAGATATTTCTTGTAATTTGTAATGGCGTCAGCATTTTTTGCTACTGCATTTGCAGGCTCAAAATCAGCCCACTGTCTGTATAGCTCAGCCAACTCGCGGTAAGCAGGTCCATAATTAGGATCAGCCGTAACTACTGCTTTCAACTCTGTTTCCGAATCAGGAAATGCTCTTGATTCCTTATACATCTTTCCGATTTGTACTGTCGCTCTGTACAGACCCTGATTGATACTTAAAGCTCTCATATAGCTTGATAAAGCCTCAGAGTTCTTTCTCTGCAATGCATAATAGTCTCCCAATGCCAGGAATGTCTCCGGATCTTTATCCTGAGCGTCAATCTCATCTGCTTTCTGCAAATTAGGTAATGCTGATTCAAAATCAGGTTTATCAATAGCTAAGTAAGCCTTTCCAACATATAAATTTGGAGTATGGTCTTTACGTGAAGCCATCTCAAGCGCTTTAGTAAAGTTGGTCTTTGCTGAAACAGCATTATTGCTCATTAAATCAGCCTGGCCTAAACCAACATAATTCAAAGCATATTTTGCATCAGCAGCGATACCTTGATTAAATGCAGCCCTTGCGGAGTCAATATAATCTCTTCTTAAATAAACGTCACCCAAATAAAAGTAATTATCTCCTTTTTTAGACTGAGACTGTACTAATGATTTAAGCATTGTTGTCGCTTTTTGGTACTGTTCGGCATCTATAGCCTTCTTCGCATCATCTAAACTCTGAGCAAAAGAGGCAGAACCCATCACTACTAAACCTAAACTTAAGGTTATTGCTTTCTTTGTCATTTTCATTGGTTCTTCTGTTTTAATTTTAATTGTAATGAAGCTTACTAAGCAGACTTCATTGGTTCTTGTAATTTAATTTAATTGTTATATAGCTGCTCGCAGCTTACATGGTTCTTTACTTTTTTTTAACATGAACTTACAGATATGATGTACGTTAGAAACATACCTGATGGTTTCATTTCCCAAATATAAAATTTACTTTGAATTCTTCAAGTTAAATTCCCTTGGCATTAGTTTGTGAGGTCCTAATCCAGACCTAAGTACGATCAGCTGACCGCGTTGCCCCATTAACCAATTTGCAAAACCCGTGCCTAAACCATCTCTGCCTTCGCAGTTGATGATATAAACATTCCTCAAAAATGGATAAATCCCATCCATTAAGTTCTTTTGCGTCGGTTTATAGAAAGTAGCGTCCTTAGTTTTACCCTCCAGGTTCCTTACCCCAAGCATTTTTACTTTTGCAATATAATCAGACATTTTGACATTTCGGGAAATTAACCAATTAACACCAACTACGCCAATAAAATTCTTATTTTCTGCAACATATTTTATAACGTCATTACTGCGCTCTAAAGTATAAACACCCTTTTTTGGCAATTCATTAGTCTGAGCCAGATCTTTAAAATAACGAATGGTACTTGAGTAAGCATTGTCAAAAACAAGACTACGACTGTCTGTCGAAGTACCTTTAAAAATACTAACCACCTGGTCAGCGGTGATATTTGAATCTAAGTTCTCCTTATTCGTAATCAATGCAATCCCATCAATAGCAAACCTGGAAGTTTTAGGTACGATCCCTCTCTTACGATACACCTTTTCTTCATCCGGCTTCAACACCCTGGATAAAATTATAACACCCATTGAATCTCGCAGGAAGTCGGGAACGATCTTATTCTCATTGCCTGTTACCACTGTAAAATGCGCATCAGGATAATCAGAAGTAAAGACTTCTATCTGATCTGCAATAATTGACGAAAAAGACTCATCTACAATTATTTTAGCAGTACCTGAAGTACGTGTCTGGATCACATTACTCTTTTTGCTTCCGTCTTTACATGACGCAAACAACAGAACAAGAAATATAAAACTTAAATTCTTCATTTTAATCGGCTTTTTGCTTAGTTACTCTCGCAAACCGGATTGCGGCATAAACAATTAATAAAACGCCGAGTGCGATGCGATAATTTCTTTCCAATGTTACCGGCATGTCTTTCCAGGCAATTAAAGTGACCCCTAATACCAGGTAAAAAGCGAACATGACCAGGCCTAAAATAAGCAGAAATCGCTGTTGAGGCGATTTCTGCTTAAATGTTTTCAAATCAAACATATTTTATTGTGATAAGGTAAAGCTGATAGGAATGTTATATTTCACACGAACCTTTTTACCATTTTGAATACCAGGAATCCATTTAATACTGTTCCTTAGTACCCGCATTGCTTCTTCATCTGTTCCTCCACCAAGCTTTCTGTCTACCTTAATATCAGTCAATGAACCATCTTTCTCTACTACGAAAGACAACAACACTTTACCCTGAATATTAGCATCCTGAGCCATCTGAGGATATTTTACAGTTTTCTGAACATATGCATAAAACTTTTCTATACCACCTGGGTACTCTGGATTTTTCTCCAGACTTGTAAAGTCATACACTTTTGTATCTTCAACCACTGCTGCCTGCTTAGGACCATCACCTGCTGCTGTAGTGATTACTACATCTGCATCAGGATCACCTGCAATAGTCTTCTGACCCGGATCGGCTTTCTTTAAGTCCTCAATGGTTACAGGCTCTTCTTCCCTTACCAACTCATCCGGTTTTACTACCGGAGGAGGAAATTTCACCTGATCCTGTTTTGGCGGCGGTGGCTGCACCGGCGGCGGTGGCGGCGTTTCAGGATTCACCGGTGGCGGTGGCTGCATAACAACCTCCACTTGCTTTACCTCTTCTTCCACAGGCGCGGCACCTTTAAACAACTCAACAATTTTCGGGGATAGAAACAACAACACAAAAGCTGTTGAAGCTATCAGCAATGATCTGGCTGTATTTGAAGCACTCTTCTGACGCAGCTCATAAGCTCCGTAGCTTTTGTTCTTGTTTGCAAATACAACATCAAGCCAATCCCTTTTTAATAAATCTATTTTAGAACCTAACATAGCTTAATATTTTATACTATTTTTTATAATATCCCTGCCGCTCTCATAAGATCCTTCTCACCATCAGTGATGTATTTATCATCAATGGCGGGCGCAGTCTTGATACCGGCGATATTCAATTCATCCATAATGTCTACGAAGTTCTTATATGTTGCAGCTTCTGTAGGTTTAATCACCACAATCAGTAGTCTCTTTCTCGAATTATACAAGTCAGTCTTATTTTTCAAAATAGACTTTCCAATTTCTGAAAAGCTTTCTACAGTAGGTTGCGCATTCTTCGCTTCCCCCATGTACCAGGCTACTTTATTGTTTTTACCCAATAAAATAGTCATACTCTCTGATGCACGAAGCTCATTTTTTACGTCGTTTTCCTCATCATCCGGCTTTGCAATGTCCATTGCGATCGGCTTCGACAGGGAGGTAGTTAGCATAAAGAAAGTGATCAGCAAGAAGGCCAGATCCACCATCGCCGTTAAATCGACCTTGGTGTTTGCTTTCTTGGTTCTTACCTTACCGCCTTTTTTCCCTCCCCCGCTGGAGGTATCTAATTCTGCCATAATTTTATCTTATTTACCGCCTTCGGCTGATGTAATTAAACTAAACTTGTTCATTTTCTGATTCTGAAGAACATCCATGATTTTTTTAACCGTTGGGTATTCTTCATTTGCATCACCTTTAATACTGATACGTAAAGGCTCATTGTTATGCAACTCAGCTACGGCCTTACGGTTTTGTAGAATCCATTGATCTAACTCGCTATTACCTGTAGTATCTGCAGGAATTCCCTGTAACTGTTTGGCGAACTTATCGCGCTGCTCACCATCCATCATAATGAACTGCTTAAGATTCTGTACAGGAACACCAAATGATCCTAAAACACTAAAGCGTTTTCTTTCTTCAGGTGTAAATTTTATTTTGTATTGCTCCCCTATTTTATCAAGGGTGGCAGCTTTGATGTCATTCCCTACAATCTCATAGAAAACCTTTCCTTGTCCGATAGACAAAATCGCCAGATCCTTATCCGGAACCTTGATCTTGTAAGTGGATGCAGGAATGCTGATATTCAAAGGATCAGGCTGACGCGCTGTTGCTGTTAATATAAAGAAAGTAAGTAGCAGGAAGGATACGTCGCACATAGCCGTCATATCAATCGAAGTACTCTTTCTTTGGACCTTTGCTCTTGGCATAATTTTAAAAATTATTTATTCTTTTTACTAATGATGTTAATTCTTCCGGTTTTCCATAAAGCCGGTAAAAAAAAATACATTATTTTATTTATGCGTACTAGCGTAAGTCTGAATGATGCTGAAACCTGCTTCATCAATTGCATAAGTCAACTTATCAATTTTAGAAGTAAGAATGTTATACATGATGATCGCGAACGTAGATGTACCGATACCTGTAGCTGTATTGATTAGGGCCTCAGAGATACCAGTTGCCAACGCAGCCTGATCCGGAGCACCAGAGTTAGCCAAACCACCGAAGGCCTTGATCATACCTGTTACCGTTCCTAATAGACCTGTTAATGTACCTACTGATACCAAAGTAGCAATTACTGTTAAGTTTTGCTCTAACATAGGCATCTCTAAAGTTGTAGCCTCTTCGATATCTTTCTGGATAGCTAAACATTTTTGATCTGTATCCATGTTTGCTTCAGTCTCCATTTCACGATATTTTTTCAATCCTGATTTGATTACGTTGGCAACAGAACCTTCTTGTTTATCACACTCTGCCATAGCAGCTTCGATGTTATTTGAATTTAAGAAACCTTGGATTTTTTTAACGAATGAATCTAATCCTGCTTTTCCAGTTGCTTTACTGATTACGATAAAACGCTCAATAGAGAACACAATTACCATTAAAAACATACCCAATAGTACTGGTACGATCACACCGCCTTTGTAAGCCATACCCATATAGTTTCCTTGTAATGGTAGTGTTTCGTGCAAATCTGGATCAGCTCCGCCGATGAAGTTACCTCTATCCCCGAAAATAAACTTGTAAACACAGAATCCGATAATTAAACAAATTGGAATAGTAAGCGTAGCGAATAAGTTTGAAGCTGAAGAAGAGCTCTCTTTTTTAACTGTTGTTGGTTTTGGTGCGTTTGCCATTTTTTTTTAGTTTTTTAGTTTTTAGTACTTTGTTTTTTAAAATTATATTAAATATTCCGTAATACACACAACGACGATTACAAACATTTGTTGCAGTAACAAATTTATAACTTTGATTTTAATTCCAACATTAAATAATCATTAGCTTGCTAATTCGTTTCGCTGAGTTTATTTCCCCTGTTCGTATTACCGTATAATTAAAAAAGATTGCCACGGTGTCGAGACAATCTTTCGCAATTAAAACTAAAAAAAAACTGAAATGCAAATTTTTCAGTAAAAAAAAGCTTTTAAGGGGTGTTTTCAACCACTTTTGGAAGAGATGCAAGCATTTCTTCACTAGCGAACTCCTCAAACTGCTTAAAATTGTTAACGAAAGCTAACGAAAGCTCACTGGCTTTACTGTCGTATTTTTGATGGTCGTTCCAGGTATTTCTTGGATTTAAAATTTCTGACGGGACGTTCGGACAGCTTACAGGCATCTTTAAACCAAAAATAGGATCTGCTATAAATTCCACGTCCTCCAGTTCGCCTCTTAGAGCTGCTGTAATCATCGCTCTGGTATAAGACAGCTTCATTCTTTGCCCCACTCCATAAGCTCCACCACTCCAGCCGGTATTGACCAGCCACACATTAACATCATGTTCCTGCATCTTTTTACCCAGCAATTCGGCATACCTCGTCGGATGAAGAGGCAGGAATGCTTTGCCAAAACACGCAGAAAAGGTGACTTGAGGCTCCGTTACACCCGCTTCTGTTCCGGCCACCTTAGCGGTATACCCCGAAATAAAATGAAACATCGCCTGACCTGCATTTAATTTAGAAATTGGAGGCAAAACACCAAACGCATCAGCTGTCAGGAAGAAGATATTCTTAGGATCCGGAGCTATCGAAGGGATAACGGCATTATCAATGTAGTTGATTGGATAAGCCACCCGGGTATTCTCAGTTTTTTCAATATTGGAGAAATCCACCGTCTTTGTTGCGGGAAAATAATTGATATTTTCCAACAACGCGCCTGGTTTTATAGCATTAAAAATCTGTGGCTCCTTTTCAGCAGTGAGATCCACGCATTTTGCATAGCAACCACCCTCAAAATTAAAGACTGTCCCCGTTCCCCATCCATGCTCATCATCTCCGATTAATCCCCTTTGCGGATCCGCAGACAATGTAGTCTTACCAGTTCCTGAAAGTCCAAAAAAGATTGCGGTATCTCCATCTTTGCCAACATTGGCAGAACAGTGCATAGACAATGTATTTCTTTGCTGCGGCAGAATGAAGTTCAACACTGAAAATATTCCTTTCTTGATTTCGCCGGTATATCCCGAACCTCCAATAAGGATCATCTTTCTTGAAAAGTTCAAAATCGAGAAGTTACCTTGTCTGGTGCCATCCAGTTCAGGATCAGCAAAAAAGGAAGGACAAGCAATGATAGTCCATTCCGGACTATCAGTAACCTCCGTCTCATCCGGCCTCAAAAAAAGATTATTTGCAAACAGATTCTGATAAGCAGTTTCAGTCACTACTCTGATTGTAGTCTTGTAAGCCTCATCTGCGCATGCATAAGCATCTCTTACATAATACTTTTTCTGATTAAGGTGATTTGTAATTTTCAGTAGTAAGGAATCAAACTTCTCAGGATCAATCTTGATATTGATATCTCCCCACCAAACAGTATCCTGCGTTATTTCATCGCATACAATAAACCTGTCTTTTGGGGAACGACCGGTGAATTTCCCGGTATCTACTGCCAGCGCTCCGGTGTCCGCAAGGGTTCCCTCACCGTTCGACAGCGCTTCTTCGACCAATTGTGCTACATTTAGCTGATATAAGGCCTTCTCAGAATCCAGATTCAGGTACGTCAAATCAGGCACTGGCATCAATGCTTTGCTCATATAAATAATAAGTTAGTCAGGCAAAGTTATGTAGATAAAAAGGTAAAAAACACCATTTTAAAGGAAAAAATTTACTTATTGTCCCTTATACACTAATAACTAAAATACTGATTAACAATAAATTAAAAGCAAATAACCGCCTTGTTTTATCCTCCGGATTTTTTTACTTTAAAGCCTTCTTTTTGAAGCAGCAGCAACACCTTATCTCTAAAATCTCCCTGTATCAAAATCTCTCCATCTTTAGATGAACCACCTACACCGCATTTAGTTTTCAGTGTCTTTGCCAATTTCTCCAGCTCTTCATCACTTCCCGAAAAGCCGGTTATCAGCGTCACAGCCTTCCCTCCCCTGTTTTTCCTATCCAGCATTACCCTAAGATCCTGCTGATTATTAGGGATGGATTCCTGCACTAAATTTTCTTCCTCGTATACAAAAGAGGGATCTGTAGAGTACATAATCCCACCCAAATCACTAAGACTGTTTTTTTTAGGTTTCATAATAAGGTAATAATAATATGTATTAACTGGGTGTAATGATATTTAATGATAACGGCGCCACGGTAACTTCTATTTCCTCACCCATAAAAAAAGGTTCTCCATCAATATGGATTGCATCACCCTGACTCCGCACGATCCTGATGTGTTTCCCTTTAATGATTTCTACCATGTCGGATTGATCTGTTTTGGCATTCAGCATCTCATATGCCAATACCGGAAGCTTGTACATTGGAAATTCCTTAATTACACAGATGTCGAGCAGGCCGTCTTTAATAGATGCTCCCGGAGCTATATGAGCGTTGTTTCCATATTGAGAGGAATTGGCTATACTAATTACCACAGCTTTCCGCTCATATTTTATGCCGTCTATATAAAGATAATAGGTCTGCGGCTTATAACTCAGCACTTCTCTAAAGCCTAATTTTAAATAACCAGTAAGGCCCCTTGATTTATTTCCGGCAAATACTGAACTGATGTGTGCATCAAAGCCCATACCGGCCATATTAAAGAAACACTTATCGTTAAATCTACCTGTATCAATTACATCAACATTAAATTTGTTGATCAACTGTATCGCATCCGCAGGTTTCAGTGGAATTTTCAAAAACCTGGCCAGACCATTTCCGGAACCAAAGGGTATAATACCCAAAACTTTACCATGCTGCATTACTTTTGTAGCTACTTCATTAATGGTACCGTCTCCGCCAACAGCTACAATTACATCAAAGTTCTTATTGGCAGCTTCTTCTGCTATTTCTGAAGCATGGCCGATATATTCCGTAAAGCTGAAATTCGGATTAAATTTCGAACGGTCAAGTTTTGCATCAATCAATGCAGGGATCTTTAATTTATCCTTACCACCTGAAATGGGATTGATAATAAATAAAATGTTAGATTTTGACAAAAGCTTGAGATTAATGACGGTACAAAATAATTGATATTTTTTGACTATTTAAATATATAGTGTAATTTTGCGGCATCAAAGTGGACTGATTTGCGATGTTATCTAAAAAATAGCGGGATTGCAACCACGTAAAAAAAAGTGCTAACCTATCATACACTTCATTTTACCGCCTGTAAAGCAGGATCTGATTCCATTTAGGTAATTGTTTAATTAAAATCTTAATTATTTAGAATGTCGTATTTATTTACATCCGAATCAGTTTCTGAGGGTCATCCAGATAAAATCGCCGATCAAATCTCTGATGCACTTATTGATAACTTCCTGGCTTTTGACCCTGAGTCTAAAGTAGCCTGTGAAACACTGGTTACCACAGGGCAGGTTATCCTGGCAGGTGAGGTAAAATCTCAAACTTATCTTGACGTTCAACAAATTGCACGCGATGTGATCAGAAAGATTGGTTATACCAAAAGTGAATACATGTTTGAAGCCAATTCATGTGGCATCTTATCTGCTATTCACGAACAATCTCAGGACATCAATCAGGGTGTAGACCGCAGCAGTAAAGAAGAACAAGGTGCTGGTGACCAGGGAATGATGTTTGGTTACGCAACCAACGAAACAGAAGATTACATGCCTTTGGCCCTTAATCTTTCTCATAAATTATTACAGGAGCTTGCAGAATTAAGACGTGAGAATAAGGAAATCACCTATTTACGTCCTGATGCAAAATCTCAGGTTACACTTGAATATGATGACAACAACAAACCTGTACGTATTGATGCCATCGTGATTTCTACTCAACATGACGATTTTGATGAAGAAGCAACAATGTTAGCCAAGATCAAAGAAGATCTTGTAGACATCCTTATTCCAAGAATCATCGCTAAAAACCCTCAGTACGCTCACCTTTTCAACGATAAGATTCAGTACCACATCAACCCAACAGGTAAGTTTGTGATCGGCGGACCTCATGGCGATACAGGGTTAACTGGTCGCAAGATCATCGTTGATACTTATGGTGGTAAAGGTGCGCATGGTGGTGGTGCATTCTCAGGAAAAGATCCAAGTAAAGTAGACAGAAGTGCTGCCTATGCAACCCGTCACATTGCTAAAAACCTGGTAGCAGCAGGTGTAGCAGAAGAAATTCTGGTACAGGTGAGTTATGCTATCGGCGTTGCAAAACCAATGGGTATCTATATCAATACTTACGGAACAAGTAAAGTAAACAAAACAGATGGCGAGATCGCTAAAATCGTAGAAGGGATCTTCGATATGCGCCCTTACTTTATCGAACAGCGTTTGAAACTAAGAAACCCTATCTATAGTGAAACAGCTGCTTATGGCCATATGGGACGCAAAGCAGAAACAGTTACCAAAACTTTCAAAAGCCCGAATGGTGAAGAGAAAACAGTAACAGTTGAGCTATTTACCTGGGAAAAATTAGATTTCGTAGATCAGGTAAAAGCTGCTTTTGCTTTGTAAACTGTAAATAACAATATAAAAAAAGCCTCCCCAAAAAAATCAGGGAGGCTTTTTTTATATTCAAAATAAGAATTATATAGCACCCAATCTTTTTAAGTAATCCCCATCTTCATTCAGTAGCTTGCGATCATCGATCACATATGACTGAATATTGGCAATTCTCATCTCGTCCAATGCGTCTACAAGATTTTTATAAACCGATCTGTCGGTGGGTTTGATAATCACAATCATGTACTTCTTTGGATCATTACTATACATAGCTGCAATCGCCTTCTGATTCTTTTTCAATACCGCGCCGATCGTCCGGAAATCGCTTTTTGCCGGCACTGCCTTTTCAGCCGCACCTTTATACCAGACTACCTGATTGCTCTTACCCAGGAGTAGTGTCAATGTACGTGATGCGGCATAATCCGTCTCAGGCATATCCACCGGCTTTGCAACATCTACTACATGAAATTTGGACAATGAAGTAGTGAGCATAAAAAATGTGATCAGCAGAAAAGCCAGATCGACCATTGCAGTCAAGTCTACGGAAGGAGCTGGTTTGCGGGTTCTGTTTTTTCCTTTTGTGGCCTGGCCATTTTGAGGAACGTTTAAAGTTGCCATAGTTTTTAAGTTTTAATGATGATGACAATAAATCTCAAAATGCATAACCCATCTCGCCAATATTCCTGGACAGAAAAACAAAACCATTTCAAAACCCTATTGTTTATTAATAAAAAATACAACTGTTATGGAACATCCGGTAGAAATGAATACACTGAGCCAGATATTAGAAAAACTGAGGCTCAAAGGCTTAGACAACGAAATCAAAATGACCGACCATGGCAAAATGCAGGGTGTCGGTGTCAACAAAATTTATAACCCTGAGGACCTCAGCATCATTAAAACCTATCGTTTTGAGGGCGACTCAGATCCGGGAGATAATTCGGTACTTTATATATTGGAAGACAAAGATGGCCAGATTGGTTATATCCTGGACGCGTACGGAATGTACAGTTCACAGGAAAATGCCGGTTTTGATGATTTCTTAAAGAAAATACCGACCGCAGACCGCGATCTGCAGGAACTTTTCAGCTAATTTCAACCCACCAATAAAGAAAAAGGGCTGCGATTCACATCGGGGCCCTTTTTGATTTAAATACAATCAGTAGAAAACACACTTAATAATCTACATGATAATCTTTAGCAAACACTTTTCCGCCCCATGCTTTTTTTGCAGTCCAATCTTCATCTGGTGCTGTCCAGAATGCATTTGAAGCTGGCAATCCAAGCGGTAAAAATGAAAGTGTCGCCATATATAAACTTCCCGTGGAAGTGTAATAATCTGCTATTTCAGGCTGATGCCCACAGAAACCTAACTGCAGCCAGTCATTTTTATCGAAAGTTCCCGGCACATCATATATATTCCGGTAAACTTTAGTCAATGCACAACGAACCTGAGCTGGTTTTATCGTTTCAGGGAGTTTTTCCATCAGTGCAATCTGAGCCAATGCCTGTAGGGCACCAGTTCTATAGGTGATAGACCGACCAATTGGCGGGAATGTACCTTCCGGAGAAATCATGCGCTCCTGTCCTACCGCATAACGCTGCATACGTTTCAAAGCCAAGTCATAAGCCTTCTTTTCAGCCATATTTTTTTCTACCAGCACAGCCAGTGTATCCACCATCATCGGATGGATCACAAATGAATTGTAATAATCAAATGCCAGATTAGGTCCATCGCCATACTGTCCGTCGCCTTTGTACCAGTTATTTAGTTTCTTAACACCTTCTTCCAATCTGGCAGTATCGTATTGCTCACCAATTGATAATAAGAAAGCCTCTGTAATAGAACCAAACAACAACCAGTTACTCTGAAATGGCTTTCTGTTTCTCAACGACTTAAAGGAGTCTACTATCCTTTTTTTGGTATCTGCATCTAGTGGTTCCCACAAAGCTTTTGGTGCCCTTAAAAAGGTTTGCGCCAGGTAGGCCGCATCCACAATGGGCTGATAATCCTTTCCAAAAGTCAACAGATCAGGACTTCCCGGCTCAAAGCATTTTTTCAACCCTAGTAAAGCATTTTCTCTCAGCTTTTTTCTCAATACGCCTTCTTTTGTTGTGTCATCAGGTAATGCAAGCCATGGAGCTATACCTGCATAGGTACGGCCAACAGCCTCCAGATAAGTTACCGTAGGAGATCTGCTATCGAATGTAGGTGATTTCTCAAGCGGCATATTCTTCTTCAAAGTGCCATTGGCCAGATTTGAGACTACAGGATTAGCCATTTTATACAAAAGCTGATACCAATATTCCCGCTGATTTTTTGCTATACCAGATAATACGTCTTTCGACTTAACCTGATTTGCCAAAAGCTCTTTAGGACTGATTGCTGTAGCAACTCCTGCTAATGATAAGGCACCTAAAAATTTCCTTCTTTCCATATTCTTATAAATACCAGTTTTTGTAACGAAGCATTGCTTCCAAATAATAATAATCGGCATAAGTCAGGGGTACATCCACTTCCGATTTAAATGGCAATGCACCTGTACTGTGCATCAGCAAGAAGCCTCCGTTTTCACCTAGTTTAGCCCTGTAAGCATTGCTAGATAATGAAGTCAGCATTTTTTCCGCAGCACTTACATAAGTATTACGTTCTGCATTTTTAGTATACTGTCCAAGCTCCAGTAAGGCAGAAGCCATCAAAGCAGCCGCAGAAGCGTCCCTATCTGCATTTGGGATGCCCGGTGCATCAAAATCCCAGTAAGGCACCATATCAGCCGGCATATTCGGATTGTTCAATAAGAACTTGGCAATATTTCTTGCCTGATCTAAATATCGCTTATCTTTTGTAAAACGGTACATCATGGTATAACCATACAAACCCCAGCCCTGACCACGACTCCATGCAGAAGAATCTGCCGCACCCTGCCAGGTTACTTTTTTTACCACTTCACCAGTCTTCATATCATAATCTACCACATGATATGAACTATAATCTGGTCTGAAATGGTTAAGGATGGTTTTATCAGCGTGGCTTTTTGAAATCGCTGCATATTTCTTATCTCCACCGTTAGCACTTACCCAATTTAATAACTCCAGGTTCATCATATTGTCGATGATTACAGGTCCAACCAATTTGCTGCTGGAGTTCCATGACTGGATCACCTTTGCTGCAGGGCGGTAACGTGTGCTCAATGAAGCAGCTGAAGTATCAATAGTTGTTTTATAAGCCGGATTTTTAGTGATGCGGTAAGCATTACCAAAACTGCAAAACATCATAAAACCAAGGTCATGGTTACCTGTATAGTGCTTTTCTTTTTCCAGAATTCCCAATCTAGCTTCTGCTTCTTTTAAAGTAGCCGCATCTTTTGTATACTCATAGATGTATAAAAGTGACCCTGGATAAAAACCGCTGCACCACCATTTGGTATCACTGGTTTCTGATTTATTATTTTTTGCATGATAGGTCTTAGGCATCACATTAGCAGGTGTATTTTTGGCCAAAACTTTATATTGCTGAACAGCAAATTTGAATTGTTCATCAATCATCTGCTTCATTTGCTGCTTTTTATTAGCTACATTTTTCTTGCTTCCTCCACTCTGTGCAATTAATCCTCCC
This sequence comes from Pedobacter frigoris, assembly GCF_032678645.1. Taxonomy (GTDB): domain Bacteria; phylum Bacteroidota; class Bacteroidia; order Sphingobacteriales; family Sphingobacteriaceae; genus Pedobacter; species Pedobacter frigoris_A. Next base: position 397,989 of record NZ_JAVTSP010000002.1, on the reverse strand, counting down.
GAGATCAATAACAAACAGGAAACAAACATTACTTTTTTCATGGTTCTTGGGTATGTGTTTATACTTGTAAAACTCTAATCTATGAAAACGTTTTCATAGTATTGAAATAAAAAACAAACGCAAACGGTTGCGTATTTTGTTTGATACTTTTAAAGAGCACCTGTCTGGCTCTTAACTTTTAGTCTTTATACAGCCTTTTTGTTGTGCAAGGTTGAAAATTGTTTGAATCAAGAAGACAACGAAGAAATAAAAGAATTCATTTCTTCATTTATGAGCAAGCACTGTAAATTCAAATCTATCCGGCTAAAAAAAGCTGCTCAATTGCTGGAACTGAAGACCTACACCATATCTGAGGTTTCATATTTAGTAGGATTCAATGACCCCAAATATTTCAGCAGGGAATTTAAGAAGCAATTTGGTGAAACACCCAGGGTGTTTGTTAATGCAATGGATATCTAACAATAAAGGGGGATCAATTGTCCCCCTTTATTCACTTCAATAAGATCCAGGATAATTATTGTCTCGCATAAGCTTCAAAGTTCGCCAAACAAGGATAAGGAGTTCCTAAAAGCAATGTTATTTTCACATATCTTATGGCGGTGGCCGGAATTACTTTAAACGTTTGCTCCGCAGTAGTCTTAGGATTAAATGTCTTTTGACCTTCACCTATATCTGTAAAAGCGATTCCATCAATACTGCCTTCAATCTTAAACTCTGTGAATCCCTGATTGCCATCTGTATGGGCATTAAGTCCAATTTTGGTTAGTTTAATTGCTTTTTTCATATCAACCACGAGCCAGTGCGGATAAGGAAATATTGGATCCAGATAATAATCCGACTGCCAGAAGGAAGGAGAAGAAGGACTTGTTACACTTTTAACGGCAACATCATCAACGATATTTTCAGCACCATTCAACTCTTCATCCGGATCGTTAATTTCACTGGAAGCACTAGCACTCCAGCCTGTCTTACTCAATTTAGATTCAGGTTTCAATTGAGGCAATATGCCCATCAATCTAGTAGACACTACTTTACTGCCTGTATTGGCTACAGTAACTGTAAAGTTTGTGAGTCCGAAAATAGGAATCGTTACCGTCCCATTTACATCTGCGTTATTTTCTACGGTAACCTCTTTATTAATACCATCTTCATTATACTTAAATTTAAGTACAACTCCTTTTTTTGCCTCATTTTTCCAAACAAACTTCGCACCCTCGAGTAATGGAGAAACCTCCACAGTGGCCGCTACGTTGATATAATTTGTATCTTCTATTACAACAGGTTTTTCTGGTTCAACTTCTACATCTGGCTTTGTGCTGTTTTTCTTACACGAGGCAACTGTTGCCGTGGCTGCAATCAAAAGTAGATAGACGCAGCCTCTTTTAATTTTGTTCATTTTATTATTTTAAATGGATGATCTGCTATTTTATAAATTCAAGTTCAAAATTGGATATCCAAGGGACGCCGTCTAAACCCCAATCAGATTTTACCGGCATTCTAAGCCAATAAAAAGTCAATGCAGTTACATCAGGTCCTGTACTTACTATTGAGACGGTACCATCGCTTATTACCTGAGGAGTTCTGCTTACAGGAATATCATTACCGAGCGACTGCCAAACACCACTTCCCCTCATTATAAAATCATACCCCGTAGGAGCCTGATTACTTATAATAGATCCTCCTCCTTCATCCAAAGGCCAGTACCCGATTAAATTAGCATAATTTGGATGTTTTGTAATATCCTTCAATGCAACGTTTGCTTTTACAGCAGCGGCATCTAAACCAACATTAAAATATTGCAAATCTGCAGCGTAAAAATCCAAATCGCCTCCGCTATTATCTTGATTTCTATAACCAATTTTAAACGGCTCCGTTGTAGTTAAATCTTTTACGCCGGTAATATCTTTGCTAATAGTCAGGTTACCATCTGTATACATCGTCGCTGTCCTCACAGCTCCGACTGTTTTTACCGTAAGTGTCAAAGTGTGCCATTTTGCATCGCTGATAGTGGTTGATCCACTCCCCAAACTTACTGTTGACCCGCCATTATTTTTTCCTCCCAATAATACTTCCCAAGTCCCCCCATTGAAGAGCATAGTCCATCCGGTGGTAACGTGAACACTTACATCTGTACTTTTTGAAAGAAATCCTGGCCAGTATGAGCTTTTATTGAACTTTGCCTGCAGTTGCACAGTGAAATCTTTGTTTGTGCCGGCATTATAAAAATTATTATCTCCATTTATAACTGCGTTAACAGATGTTCCTTTAAAGTTCATGGTATTAAAACCTTCTTTGGAGATGCCCTGGCTTTTCAAATTTGGATTGTAACAAATGACAAATCCCTGCTTAGAGTTTAACTCGTCACCACCCCGGTTTGTGGTAACAATTACCAACCAATCTTCAGAAGCATAGTCTTTACGCTTTTTCAATGCGGCAATCATATCTCCTATATATCCGTCAACTGTTTCAATTGCTGATTTGTACGCTGGGGAAGTTGGCGAAAATCCGGAGCCACTTCCAGCAGTCTTTACACTCGAAAAGTCAGTAAAAATAACTTTGGCATTGGCATTATTCTGAAGAACATTCACTGCTGAATCCTTAACAAGCGCATCAGTTCCCGTTAATATTCTATGATCTGAATGGATTAAATATTTATTCAGTGCGGCATCTGTTGTTATTGTAACCGTTTTAAATTCCGGTCTTACATCCAACATACGAGAAAACAAGGAAGGATAGTTGATGATTTCACTATGATCATCAGTACTGGAATTAGCTGGCATGTAACTATCATTCAAAATTTTATGCTTGGCAGAGGATACTCCGGTAAGCATACTTGCTATTGAGCCAGCCTTTGATGATTGGGCGTCTTTTAACTGGGTAAAAGTAAATTTCCCGTTTTTAATCAAAGCTGCTATGTTCGGCGGGTTAATGGTCTTCACATCTGTCCCTACGGCACCATCAATATTGATAATAAGAACCTTTCGTAAAGACTTACCGCTTGCACTCGAACCATATTCTTCAAATATCTGAGCTGGATTTTCATATTTTTTACAAGCAGTAAGTACTGTCGCAGCTATGAACATCACAGTGCAAAACAACGTGATTTTTTTATTGCTATAGATCATCTTTAATGATTTAATTTTTTAATTATCTAATAATATTAAGTTCAGCAATTGCTGCTGTATTGGTTCCACTGTGATTGTCCTTCAGAATCAACTTATAATACTGAGCAGTTATCGTTGAAGAAAAATTATAGTTAAACCTCGCAAAAGCATTTGTAACTTGGGTTGTTCCTCTAAGTGTCCAGTTTACATTATCTGTACTTGAATAGATTTCAATGTTTTTAGGTCTCTGCGCACTTGAGTTTCTCGGAACAATATAAATCCCTTTCGCAACAGCAGGGGTTCCCATATTTAAAAGAATTGTGTAAGGGAAGTTACCTACAGGATTCGCTGACCATTTTGAGTGCCAGAAAGTGTTGTTATCACCGTCTATCATTGCGTTAGCGTAACCACTAACAGGTCCTTCTCCTCCCGTTTCTTCAGAATTCGCTGATACAGTTACTTTATAAACAATATCCGCAGTTCCCCCGGTTTTAGTCATTGGGTTATAGGTCCACACTTGTTTAGTTAGCAAGGGGAACTTTGCAGCTATTTTGGTTTTAGACTGAGGTGTAATTTCTATTCCCCAGGCTTCAAAAAACGGCTTTAAGTCTGTTCTTGCATATTCGGAGAATCTCTCATAAACGAAATCATGCTTGTCAAGCTCTGTATTAGAGAACCTTTCAGCATGTCTTGCTGCCGTATACAGATAAGGCATCGCATCATATCCATAAATTCCAAATATCTGTAAGAACGGAATCATTCTTTTAAAAGGATCCTCCATAGGACCGCTAGGTGAATCAAAGATGGTCAGAGAAGTGTTTGTCGCTGCAAAATTAAGCGCTGGCTGCACCCATTCATCACCATGTTGAATGGCAAAACTTGCACCATTTCTATTTGCTACTTTATAATTGAAAAGGTTGTTAGTAGTTTCTCCCAGAGTTTTCCAGCTCCATATAGATCCCTGCTGACAGTTGTGGCCAAATTCATGATAAGTACCCCAGTTTGCTCCATGAAGTAATTGATCTAAACTCACAACACTATTGAACCATTCGTCATCCATCGTAGCAACTATCGGCGGAAATCCAGGGGTACCACTGTGTCCATAACCTACTGATGGTTGAATATCCAAAATTTCTCTCCATGCAGCCTGAGGACTCCTGTCTCTCTTATCTAATGCATTATCTGAAAGTCCCATCCATTTATTATAATCTTCTTCAAACACAGCATTCCATGCAGTCATTAATGCAGTAGGGTTAGTTAAAGGTTTCGAAGAATTGAAATTTCTAATGAGAAAATCTCGTGGAATCAGGAAAATTACACGGTTCGAACGCAATTCCAACCAAGGAACAGTAGAGGCTTTTACCTCTGCAACCCATTCACTATCTGTACTTTTGCCCAATACAAAGTCAGGTGATTTCACAGCCCCTGTAATCGTAAATTCGACAGGCTGAGGAATACCAAAAGCTGCATGGATATAGATTGTACCGCCATATGGATTCCTTACATAGTTATTGCCGGGATACAACTGCTTTACGGTATAAATTAAAGGATCTCTTTTCAGGTTTAACTGGCCCGTAAGATTATCTGTATGTCCGCCAACCTGAACACTTAGTCCATTTACTCCGGCAGGAACAACAATTTTAATTAATTCACCGGCAGGTGCATAAAATCCTGTACTAAACTGAGGCTCTGGAGCTACAGAAATTCTCAGCAAATATGAATTGGAGGCCGAAAAATTAAGGTCAAGGGTAAATTTAACATCTTTTAACCTGGGCTCAGAAGCCTCTACTAAGCCGGGAAATATACGTGCTCTTGCATATAATGACCGGTCAACAGTAGTCATCGAGGTATCGAGCGTTTGCTCACTTTCATCAGTACTGGGTTTGTTAAAGCCATCTTCAAATTCATAGCCATACTTTTTGCATGAAGCCAGGCTAAGCAACAGGAAGGCTACTAATATTCTGATTGAAAAAATAGTGTTTTTCATATTAATTATGGTTTAATATCTGAATAAATTGGATTCCAGGATTTCCCATCTAAATCCCATTTAGGTTTTATGGAAATTCCCAACCATTGGTAAATTTCAAAAGGGATATCTACACTGTTGGGTACTTTTGCATAGAATGAATTGCTGATGTCAGGACAAAGCCTGGAACCCACATCATCGAAGCTTTCCCAGGTAGGTGTACCTCCCATTAAGAAATCTTTCCCTTTACCGGTCAGTTCTTTGAACGTTGATCCCTTGCCCTCATTCATCAGCCAGTAACCAATCAGGTTTTTATAATTTGGATTAGATTCTGTAATGGTGGTTTTACAGCTATTATTAGCTATTTCTTGGGCAGTCAGTGCTACATTATAAATCTGCAGGCTATTCATTAAAATGCTAGCACTTTGATTACCATCGGAAGGCAAATATCCCAATTTTAGAGGAGCAGTATTATTCACGTTGGTGTTGTTCATGGTCACTTCCTGATCAAATTGTCCATCAGTATATACACGGAGTTTAGCGTTTTTACCATCAAATACAATAGATAATTTATGCCATATATCATCACTGATGACCCTACCTTTCGCCTGTGAACCTAAAGATGAATTGATACCCCAGATATTTCCATATTCTAAAAACAGGTTCCATCCTGTTCCTGAAAAGCCCGCGGCCCTTTTCGAAAGAAACGTTGGATAGTAGGGATTAACACCCTTACTTTTTATCAGCAATTCTATGGTATAATTACCCAACGAACCAAAATTATACGCATTAACATCCTGAATTACCGCAGTAGGTCTCGTAGACGTGGTAAAATCAAAACGTACGCTATTATTGGTGTAAGGGATTTTTTCAGAATCAGGTTTTGGAACAAAAAGTGTATTAAATCTCGGATTGTAAAAAACTATAAAATTATTTCTCGTAGCGTCAGCATAAGAGGTAAAGTCGGTACTGTTAGGATCGGCCACTATACTGCCACCCTTGTTTGATGCTAAAACCACTAACCAGTTTTCGTCAGCAAAGGTTTTCCTTTTGCTCATGGCATCCAGGATTTCACCAATATAAGTATCAATTTGAAGAATCGCATTCGTGTAGGAAGCAGACTCATTTTCATAGCTATCTGCACGACCGGCGATTTCAGCACCGTGAAACTGAGCCAATACCAGCGTAGCATCTGCATTTTTTAGTTCATCCTTAACTGCATTTTTTACAGAAACATCGTTGTTCTCATAAGCTAGCTTAGCAGTCGCGTCAGCAGCAAGATTCGTGTTAAAAACACCAGATGAAGCAATCGATACCGTTCTAAGTTGAGGATTAATGGCCTTAAGTTGAGTGAATAAACTAGGGTAAGCCGACAATTTATTTCCACTGAAATCTTCTGACACGACACCGTGTTTTGCGTTCATCACACCGGTAACCATATTAGCCCATCCACCAGCATTCGTAATTGCATTTTTATCAAAATCTACCAATCCATCATAAGCATAAATGGCATTTTTTGTCATTTTTGCAATATTAGGAGGGTTAATTTCTTTTAACGCTTTTCCTCTAACCCCATCAACGATAATGTATAAGACTTTACGTCCTTTTGCATTGATTCCGAGTGTATCATTTTCGGATGAAGTTTTAAGCCTGTTGGGAAAATCCTTATTACAAGCAGAAATCATCGATACAAAAAGTGTTGCAATTAAAACAACAACTAATTTATATGTATTCATATTCTTCATATTTAGTTCTCTTTAGAAAATTTAATATTATGGTTTAATCTCAACACGTACGATATTTCCTACCTTTTTGTTGTCAAATTTTGTAAAATCACCAACCAGTAAAACAGCTGGATATCCTAAAGCAGATGTTGTTTGTACCATTTTTGCAATTCTGCCCTCAAAAGCGCCTGTATTGTTATAACCTACAGCTAAAGATCCATCCTGATTAAGGATCATAAATCCTTGCCTGATGACTCCATTGTAATTGTTAAAACCACCCGAAACAATAATTTTTCCGTTGTTAAGCTGAGCCGCATAATTTGGAATACCACCTGCTAACAGTCCGAACTTGAAGGTTTCATCTACGCTACCATTTGCATTTAACATTACAATGCCGTTGTATGCCTTGCCATTAAAGTTTTTGAAATTCCCGGCCAGCATAATTCTTCCTGCAACCGCATTGTAAGTGATGCTTGTAATCGGGCCATCGGCTCCTGTACCTGTTGCAAACGTCGGATCTAGGCTCCCATCACTATTCAGACGTACAATATTGTTTGACTGAATACCATTAAATGTTGAAAAAGTACCTACAGCCACTATTTTCCCGTCTGCCTGCATAAATGCATCATTGATAGGACCGTTTGTACCTGCATATCCCTGCTTGGTTGTAACATCGTAGTTAAATGTCGAATCCATCTCTCCATTTTCCTTCAATCTTGCAATTTGAGGCATTCTCGTTAAATCCGTAACTTTAAAATCTCTTGTAGATCTGGGATAGTAGTACCTTGCAAAATATTGAAAATTGCCAAGTACAGTAATTTTATTATCCCTCACAAAACTTTTGGTAACGCTACCTACAACTCCTCCGTTGAATGCTGCTACAGTATCGTATCCAAGTTGAGGATGTTCAGAATTAGGGTTAATGACCTGAACAATTGTAGTATCCAGTGAACCATTGGAGTTTAGTATAGTAACTGCATTCATACCAGCTCGCTTATTGAAGTTATTAAAGGCTCCCGTTATTGCATACTTTCCATTTGACATCGTATTAATAGAAAGTATTGATGCATTAGCTCCGTCTTTTGAAAGAAGTGATTGAAAAGAACCATCATTGTTCATTGATACGATTCTGTTTACTGGAATTGCCGGTGCCTGGCTCTCAAAATTTGTAAATGTACCAACCAATAAATAACCGTTGGGTATGGCCAATATATCACTGATAGTACTATTGGCACCATTAACAGCCTTAAATGCGGCGTCTATTGAAACCTTTCCCTGAACAGTAAATTTGGGACCAAAAAAAGACTGGCCTTCCAACAGCAACGTGGTTCCACCTGTACTTGCACTTGCAGGTATTTTCACCGTCAATGTACTATCGGAAAAAGAAATTACATCTGCCTTGGTTTCATTAATTAAGAACTCAAATTTATCCTTGTACTTAGCGAGCCCGTTTACTTTAAAAGTAACCTCATCGCCCGGGGCGCCCTGATTTGGATCAGGTTCATCTCCAATGAATTTAACTCCAAGCGATTCTTTTCCACCCTTATAAGGATCCTCTTGAATTACATCCTTTTTTTTGCAGGAAAAGCTCACCAGGATCAACAAAAGCATCACCGACTTTAGCAGGTTTACTTTTGTATTTTTTATATCTGTTAATATCATAATTTCTATCTAAAAGTATTTCTGTTAGTTCACTCGTTATTGCCCCGCTTTTCCAATTCCCGCCGATATAGCTGACGTAATAAATCTCCTGCTTTCAAAGCCAAAAGAATGGTTTTGATACCTGAGTACGTGCAATACTCCATTTGTTGGCTGAATATCCGATGTTGCTACCGGAGTATTAATCAATCCAGTTTTTGGATTAGAAAAATCTGGTATGAAAGACAAGATCAGTTGTCTGTAGCCAACATATTTTATACCGTTTGCATCATTATAGAAAACACCCAGGTTCATTGACCGTCCACCATAAGAAGTATAACCCTGACCTGAAAACGCATTCAATGCTAATGTGTCAATTTGAGGGACATCTTTTAAAAGATATGATCCTTTAAACACATATTGAGAAAGCATGGCCTTCCAAACTTCAGGTTTTATCTGACTGAGTTGAGAAACTGTATCTTTACCACTAGTTCTCAAATCCTCATTTAACCACTTAACTGCCTTGTAGATACAAGAATTAGCTGGAGCGAAAAAAGTCACATTTTCCTTTTCAAAGACATCATTCATTCCCGCCGCATCGATAGCCATGACTAAACTATCAAACAATACAGGCTTTGATTTAAGATACTGCAGAATAGATCCATTGTATTTTGCATTATGGACACCGGTATCCTCAAAATAATTTTTTTTACATGCGATCAATAAGCAGGATAATACTGCAAATAAAGCTATGACCGATTTAAATTTCTTCAACATAAATTCTTTATTAATTTCTTTAATATTATTTCCAAAAATCATTCAACTGCATGTAAGGATTGTCTTGCAAAGCGCTTTTATCTATTGGCCAGGCCCACGCACCAGCTTTAAAATCCTCAATCGATATAGGATGATAGCAGTATTCTTTATCCAACACTTTCTTTGTACGAACAAGATCATAATAGTAATGGCCTTCTCCCATTAGTTCTCGGCAGCGTTCATACCAAATCGCATCTTTTAAATCTTTACCTGATTCAGTAATTGGATTAGCTTCGGCTCTGGCGCGGATCTTATTAACTGTAGTCCGGGCGCCCCCATCATCACCTAACTCAGCCTGAGCTTCAGCACGAAGTAAAATTGCATCTGCCAACCTGAAGACAATCAGATCATCATCCGGGAGTACATCCTCACCTTCTGCTGCGAAGATATTTACAAACTTAAGGAGTTCCCACTTTCCATCTGTCGAATAAAGCGTCAGCGGATCGAACCAATATTCGGCTCTTTTGTCCGGCGTTCCGCTTGGATATAATTTATTAATGAATTTAGAATTATAGTAGATGTAACTCTTTGTGATTGAAGGTACAGGCTTATGTGGATATCTAAGTACCATATCCGTAAACGTGTTATACAGGTACGCTCCAGTCGAATATTCACCATAATTTAAGCTTCTTAATACTTCAAATAAACTTTCTTTGGTCCGTCCTTTAAAAATCTCCTTAGTTTTTCTAATATCAAGTAATGCGTAGTTATTATTCGCCATGATCTCTGCGCCTAATTTATCTACGTCCGTATAATAAATGCTCTTATTTGCTTCATCAAATCCCGCAGCCCACATGTTCATGTGCATCATTAAAACTATAGCACTGCCACGCATGGCCCTGATACCAACAATAGAGGGATCATCATATGTCCATGGCAAATCTTCCTTTACCGCCGCCATATCAGCGATACAATTTTTCAATACCTGTACCATATTCATTCTTGGCAGAGGATCCTGATTGTAAGCTTTTGTATAATAGGGTATATCTCCGAATTGACGAACCATAAAAAAATAAGCCAGGTTGCGTAAAAAAACCGCTTCAGCACGATATTTTTTTCTGTCAGCTGCAGAAAGGGATTCTACCTTATCTGTCTGAACATATAAAATATTAGCAGATTGAACCATCTTATACCAGTTATTCCATTTGGTTATTCCAGCGTAATTAAATATTTGCCCGTAATAATCGTCGGTTAGCAATAAACTTCTCAGGTCATTATTGGTAATTTTAGTAATATAGCTTCTTCCCAAACCAGCAGTTTCGATAGCCGGACTACACCTTAAATCTCCTGTCGTAGCGAAATATGCAGACGACAAAGTATTTTCTCTAAATTGATTATAAATCCCAGCTGTAAAAGCCTCTACGTCCTTTTGGTTTTGCCAGTAATTATTTCCTGAGAGATTATCTATCGGAGTTACATTTAAAAATTTCTTACAGCCTGAAAACAGTAGTGTGCCGGCGGCCAGAATTAAAAATGTATATGTAAAACGTTTCATAAATCTAGTTTTAATAGTTAAAATTTGATATTAAGGCCTAATGTGTAAGTTCGGGCATTTGGATAGCCTCCTGAATTGTCTCTTCCTAAATCAGAGACGTTCTCCGGATTTGGCCCTGAATAGTTCGAAAATGTATAGACGTTATAAGCGGTTGCATAAATTGCCACTGCATCCATACCCCATCTTTGAGTAAATTTACGGTCAATATTATACCTCAGCGTCGCGGAGTTTATTTTAAAATAAGAACCATCTTCCTGGAAAAGTGTTTGATCATACCTAAAAGGGCTGTATCTATTATAACGGGTGTAATCATAAGGATAAGGATAAGTAGATTGATCTCCGGAGGCCTTCCAATACTCATACTGTTCTATCGGAACCAGTGCGTTCATAGCCAGAGGGTTTTGAAAGTTCTGAAATCTCGAAGCCATAGCATTGTTCAAAACATCTCTGATTAGGGTAAATGATCCTGACACAGAAAATGTAAATCCTTTATATTGCATGTAAGAACTTAGTCCACCAGTGATTAGAGGTTGTGAGTTACCTGCAGCAACATAATCGTTTACATCTAGTATATAATCACCATTCAAATCAGTCCACCTTGGATCGCCAGCCTGGAAATAGGTCTGACTACCTGCTGTTCCACCAGTTCTGTATCTTAAACCAGTAAGAGGATCTACAGGTACATCTGCATTCGTAGAATATATGCCTTTGGTATTCAACAATACATTTGAAAGGCTATTCCTTCCCAACCTGTATAGGATATTTTGACCTGTACCAGGGTCGGGAACCAGCAACTGGCTAACATTATCTGGTAGATGAACCATCACGTCTTTGTTTAGTGCTCCATTTACACCTACTGTCCATGAAAAATCACCGGCTTTTTTAGGCGAGTAAACACGGGTATTTAACGAAAGTTCATAGCCATAATCTACCAAACTCATTTCATTAGTCTGCACTTTTGAAAAGGCATTGATATTGGAAATATTTTTCTCACGAAGCATGTTGTCAACCTGCTTATAATATGTTTCGAAGACTATTCCAAATCTGCCATTCAGGAATCCAGCCTCAAACGCAGCATTATATTGTGTGGTTGTAGTAGGTGTTAATGTCGTATTAGGGACTACTCCAAGATCAAGATTAACGGTAGGCTTCTGATTATAATTTCCAGCAGCATTGTATCTTCCATAAACATCGTATACAGTACCTGTTGGAACGATATTTTTACCGTAACTAAGTCGAATAGATGAGAAGTCCAACCAGTTTTCAGTGGATTTCATAAAACCTTCTTTGTGAAAATTCCATCTTACAGCTACTGAGGGACTCTTAGAATATCCTGCATCAGGGCCATTGGTAGAAGATCCGTCTATACGATAAGATAAATCCAATACATATTTTTGCTCATAATTATAAGAGAAGGATCCTGCAAGCGAAGCCGTTCTTAGCTGACTTAAATTCCTTAAAGTTCCTCCGCGTGAATTATACCAGTCAGACCCTAATGGACCTTTTATCTGGTCATTTGGAGTACTGTTTTGGAGGACTGCATCCGCTCTAAAATCAGTCACATTGAGCTCACTGAACATTGCAACATTGAAAGTATGTTTCTCAGCGATTTGCTTAGTATAAGAAAGTCTGGTTCTGTTATACAATGTATTTTTGCGATCAAAATAATTATAAACCGAATTAAACCCATCACTCAAAGCTCCCGGATTAAATCTGTCTTTCGCCTGAGTAGTATATTTATAGCTAAAAGTGGTAGAGGCACGCAAATCTTTTAGTAACTCATATTCTACATCTATATTAGATGTTATATCGATTACTTTACTATTGTCAACAACATTTAATGTATTTAGTAAGTCACTTGTGGCAGTAAATAAAGATGGCGGAGGAAGCAATGATGATGCAGCTCCTGTAGTTGCCAATCCATTTTGAGACAAACTATTACCGCCGCCGGAGCTGCTATTAGACAGTACATTATTTAGCGTCGCAGCCAATTTAAACCGTGTATTTGGCTGATAAACAGCGCTCAGGTTCAAGTTATAACGTGTAAAGTCAGTATTTTCTACAATACCCTTTTTCCCATAGTAGCCTGTATTCACTTTATAGTTAAAGAAATTATCCCCTCCAGAAACATCTACGTTGTGAGTTTGATTGAAAGTAGTTCTATAGTATTTATCCTGCCAATCGGTAGAATTGTTATAAAATGCATTCAAACTGTCAGCAAGAAATGCTGTACTATTAACCATGTTTAATCCATGATAATAATTTGTATCATTTCTAAGAATTTGGTCGATACGCATTAATCTTTCACCCTTTCCTCCAATAACAGATCTTAAAGCGGGAGGAACATCAAGCGTATAATTACCAATATAACTTATAATGGGAACTTTTGAATTACCACGCCTTGTGGTAATTAGAATAACACCATATGCACCTCTTGATCCATACAAAGAGGTTGCCTGAGCGTCTTTCAGTACCTCTATTTGTTGAATATCTTCAACAGGAATCAAGGAGATGGGACTAACTCCTGGCGCAGCAGATTGAAAGCCATAATCTGAATTATCATCCATAGGAACACCATCAAGAACATATAAAGGAGAAGTCGGTGTTAAAAAAGCCTGGCCTCCGCCAGTAGAAACGTTTACATTAGAAATACCACGGATATTGATCGAACCTCGCATACCTGGTGTTCCATTATTGTTTTGTACGTTCATACCTGCTACTTTACCCTGAAGTAATTCCATTACGTTGGCAACCGGTACGTTTTCGATTTCTCTTCTGGTAATCACCACACTGGATCCGGTACTAACTTCTTTGGTTTTTTTGCCATATCCCATGATGGTAGTTTCCTTCAGCGTATTAACCGCCTCTTCCATGCTGATGTTAATCGTTGAAGCACCATTAACCTTTCGGATCACTGTCTTATAGCTGATGTATTTAAAAACCAAATCAGCACCGTCGTCTACGCTTACCGTAAACATACCTTTTTCATCAGTCTGCCCCAGTGACACTAATGGCTTACCCGATGATATTACTACACCTGGAATCGGCTTTTTATCAAGCCTATCTGTAATAGTTCCTTTAACTACGACTTTCTTTTGTTGAGCCTCTGTTTCGATATTGAAACCAAGCAACATAAACAAAGAAAGTATTATAACAGCATATCTCATATTAGATCTTATATAATTTTAGAAATCCTATATTATTAATCGTTTGTAAACTTTGGACTTTGGCCTGTGAACCAAATGATAATTTCCCAATTACCAGGCTCATAAATAGCGAAGTCCATACTGATATAAGCCTCTTCCCTTATATTTCCAAATCCTTGGCGATCATATCTAAAAACAGTATGGGCTTTATCACCATTTGTATTTGTATATTTTGTCCTATATGCAATTAAAGGAATTGGATATGCAACATCATATTTCACAGATTCATTAGTTTTAATCATGTTGAAACCGTGTAACAGTTGATTCCAGTTAGTGAGATTAAACGAACTTGGGTTAATTGGATTAAACAAGGAATCCACGAATTTGAAAGTCAAGGAATTTCCCGCGCCTTCATTCTTTTTGAAGAGCACTCCAATATCATTATAAGAAATAAATTGACCGTTGCGTGCTCCCCTCAAATTATTAACTCCAGAAGGGGTTAATCCCACATACTGAGCTAATCCTGTAATTGAATTCAATACCGACGGTTCGAATGCCCGCTCCTTCAGTGGCATCAATTTGAAGTCTCTAAAATATCTCCTTCCGCCGGAATTCGACATTTCTACATCAAATACATATCCTGAATCAGGTTGTGTTTTAACGTCAGGAGAGCGTGCAGCCGACCACATTAGGAATTGTCCTGAATGTTCTCTGATCTCGAACAAAGGGCGATTCTCGATTTTTCTTTTAGCTTCAATCTCAGCAATCGATTTCTCATCACCAAGATAGGGTTGGGTCCATACTTGAACGGGCGTTTTCTTTGTGAGCACAGAAGCTTCAACCCCGTCTCTCGTTCTCATGTTAATTATTTTGAAAGTTAACGGTTGGGATGAAGTTCCGAGAAAGAAATTATCAGAAAACAGTGTATTTCTACCTAAAACCGGGGTGTAAACGGTTTGTGTAAAACGGGTATCCAACGCTATTGATTCCCGATCCTCCGGGAGATTTTTTTTACAGCCCAAAGTGCTTAATAACACCAGACCGATCAAGAAAACGCTAAAGGATGTTATAGAGTATTTATTGTTCATTTTTATAGCCTTAATTATTAGTTCTTGTTACAAAATCACCAAATCCAAAATCATGACCTGGAGCGACCACATTAATAATTGCATTATTGGTTTTAATATTTACCGCATTTGTTGGAGTACTTTGCCAGTACCTTACGAAGATTGAATTTTTAGGATCGCTAAAAGTAATGATACCTGGCCCACCACCGGTAAATCCAGCAGCATCGGCTTTTTTATAGAGCACGTGCATATTATAGTTATGATTAATACTCTTAATTAATAAACCATCTGCAAAATTTTGGAAATCTGCGGTCGTATAAGTGCCGCGTACAATATATCGGCTAACCATCGTATCCAATTCTTCAACACTTACAGTTTTCAAGTAAAGCGGTGTCTTATTAGTTCGCTTTCTGATAGTATTTAAACTTTCCACTGAAATTTGAAAACTCTTATTCGTAACAGCAAACAAGGTTACTTTCTCATTCTGCAACGAATCTTTCAATGCCGGCAACCTGTTCAGCGCAACTAACAGAGAATCATAGACTCCTGGTTGTGATTGCAGATATTCGAACGCATTGCCATTGAACTCCTTAAGTGTATTTTCATAATTATAATATGCCGAATCGTTCTTTTTGCAAGAAAACAAGGAAACAGCCATTATTGTGATTAGTAAAAATGAAAGGTTGATAGATAACCTACTTTTCATTTGATTGCTATTAATGGAATCATAAGCTGACCCCAATATTTCTTTACATTTTGCCATTATTTCCAATAGTTATTTTGTTCTAACTTGTTATTTGAATTTAAAACCTCCTTAGCAATTGGCCAGTAAATCCCTTTTTGATTGATCAGGTTCATGAATTTAGGATTGTTGTTTTGTATTTTATTATAGCGGATCTGATCATACCATCTCCAACCCTCACCCATTAGTTCTCTCCTGCGCTCGCTGAAAATTTCCTTAACAAGATCCAGACCTGGTTCGTCTGTGATGGTGCCGAGGCCCCTGCTTCTCTTAATGATGTTTAACAATGTGATAGCATCAAATCGCTGATTAAGAACAGCCAATGCCTCAGCTCTAAGTAACACCAGTTCTTCCAAACGGGTAAATAATAAGTTTGAACTATAAATGGCAAATTTTCCATCTGTTGATCCACCCCTAAGCACTTTTATTTTACTGAAAATCGGGGTCTCTCCGCTATAATTAACAAAATAATTTGTACGAGGAAGACCAGAAATTGTATCTAATCCAAAACGCTGATCGGCCAACTCAGTAAAAACTGAAGCAATAGTATCTTTAGAGATGTACAAATCAGGTATCTGTCTAGAAATCAATGGTGCGGCCAATACCAATTCTTCTATGTGACCATTCGCTGTAGATTCACCATAAACGTCATTAAAACTAAAGCTTATGATTTGACTGTTTGACTGACCATTAAAAATCCCGTCAGCAGCAGTTAATTGCAAAGTAGAAGAATAACCTATCCCTGCTTTGCTATAATTGGTCATAATAAAATCTGTGTACACCGCTACATCTATGTAATGAGACTGCCATGCAGCGATGTGTGCTAATATTGCATATGCAGATATTTTAGTAAATAATGCGCCTCTCCAACGATCAACGCCATATCCATAATACGAGCCGGGAAGGATCTCATTATTTTCTTCACCATAAATGTAAGGTAAGTCTTTAGCAGCGGCCATCAATTCAGATTCAGCATATGCTAAAACTTTCGACTGCTCTGTCTTTGCCTTCATTTGAAAACTTCCATCGTGGGAAGAAGTAATCAAAGGTACATCACCCCATATACGAACCATGTAAAAATAAGCGAATGCACGCAATGCCCTTGCCTGGGCTACATCTACCTTATAATTAGGCTCTGTATACCGCACATCAGCTTTAAGCACCTCAGGAGCACGTTCGATCAACAAACTTGCACTGTTGATCACGGCATAAAAACCTCTCCAGGAAGTAATCTTCTGAAGTAAAGGGAATGAGGCTTTAAGGTCTCCGTTAATAACGACCTTTAGATCGGATCTGTTAATAGAATTGAAATCGCCATTTCTTAATTCTCCCCATATCCAATGTGCGTTATTTTCGGCCATTGCACTTCTCATAAGTGAGTAAGTGCCCATCAAAGCAGATCTTGTATCTTGCAATGACATCCAATGCCCGTCTTCAGTTGCAAGTCTGCTCGATTCAACTTCCAGTGCCTTTTTGCAGGAAACGTTAAGTGCAATCGATGCAAACAGTAACACAACGAGCGTTTTTCTAAATTGAATATTTTTATTTATAAAAGATATCATATTAAATAATTTTATACTATAAATCAACTTTAATTCCTAATGTGTATGTTCTCGGAATTGCCAAACCGTAACCAGTATAGATTCCATTATATTCAACCAATTCAGGGTCACTACCAGAAAAAGAGGTAAATGTTAAAAGGTTATTTCCTGTCAGGTATAAATACGCTCTTTTTATATTGGTTTTAGATTTAAAGAAATTCAAACTTGATAAATCGTATCCTATTGAAACTGTACGGAGCTTAGCATACGAAGCATTCTCCAGGAAGATATCTTGCTCCAATCTGTAAGGCACTACACTACTCCACGGGTTATATATTGCGTACTTAGAAAGATCCGCATTTTCTTGCCAGGAGAAGATTTCTCTAACGGAATTAATATCATTTGCCGACTCTCTGTTTATAAAGTCGTATTGTTGAGAAACTGATTGATTTAAAGCTTTATGTCCTAAGGCAAAAACTACATTGATATTTAAATTGAAATTGCCATACTTAAGATCGTTCGACCAACCACCTGAGATTTTTGGCATAGAATTTCCTGTAAGCACCTTATCATCATTATCTATTACGTAATCTCCATTGATATCTTTCCATCTGGGATCTCCGGCCTTTAATGTAGTCCCTTCAAAAGTTAACTTTTTATTATCTGCAGGATTAACCTCGACCTCGTTATCTGAATTGTATATTCCATTATTTTGATATAACCAGAATTTATCTATCGATTCTCCAATTTTTAATTTCCTGTCGGCAACGATTAGTTCATTTAATCCACCAGGAAGAGCTTTTAATTTATTTCTGTTCAAATTAACATTCAAACCAGTTTGCCAATTAAACTTGTCTCCTTTAACAATATTTGCATCCAAACCTAAATCAATACCGGTATTCCTTACATCAAGACCACTGCTGAACTGACTTGCATATCCAGTTTCTGCAGGTATTGGAGTATTTAATATCATTCTATTATCATCCTTGATGTAAAAAGTTGCGGACGCACCTATACGATTGTCGAGGAACGACGCATCCAAACCAATATTTAATTGGTCTGTATATGGTGATCTTATATCATACCCCACCCATCCTGAAGTATAAGGTCTGGAAATCGTAGCAACTCCGTTATAACCAGGGATTGTTGGTTCAAGAGCCCATCCTGCAGAAACTCTATATTGAGGGCCAGCTGCATATCTGTCATCACTGAAAGGCTTTCCAATTCTTGACCACGACAAATCAAAATTTAATTTATTTATTACCTTATTGCTCTTTAGAAATTGATTCTTCATATTCCAGCTTGCATTTGCTGCAGGCGCAACAAACCAACGGCTTCCCGGTTGTGAAGTAGAAGAAGCATCATCCCTAACAAGTGCATTAACGGTAAGTAAATCTTTATAGTTGTATTTAGCTGATGCATAGAATGAGATCAGTCGTGTTTGTATACGATCAGTATAACGGTACACTAAATATGTATTTGGAGTCAAATAGTCATCCGCACCCACAGTTCCGTTTACAACGTTGATTTTTATAAAATCATTCGGTCCATTGTATGCATTTGCATAATTATACTTGTATATGTCGTCCTGAATAGATTGGCCAACTTCGAAGTAGAATTTATGGGCTGTACCTAAGTCTTTAGTGTAATTCAGGGCGTTATTAACCATTAATCGTTGGTTGTACCCAAAGTAGTTTGAAACATAATTGTTGCCGCCCATGAGAGTTGTCGGATAAAAAACATCTCTTACACCTTCATTATAATCGAAATTTAAGGTTGAAACGAAGTTAAATGGCTTTAAATTGAACTTTAAAGACAAATATCCTTGTGCTTGGGTTGTTCTATTATCATCAATTGCCTTGTCGTATTCATCTAAAAACAGTTGATAAGTATTTTTATTAGGTGACAGTGGATTGTAAAGATCAGGTATGTATCTGGTCTCGGCAAAACGGTCTCTCAGATTTCTGTTCCTATCCCTATCCATTCGTCCTACATTTGCCATACTTGATATGGTTATCCAGCTAAAAGGAGCCATATTTATCTGAAATGAAGCATGATATCTATTTAAATCAGTATCATCCGCATTTCCGGCGTTTGTTGTTGCCGATCCAAAAAACCTGAAATTTGCGCGTTCAGATCCGCCTGTTAATCCCAGGTCGACGGAATGTATAGCTCTGTTTTTGTAGTACAAATCGCTCCATCTTGCTGGCCCGTAATAATCCAAATTTGTTGAATCCCTTAAGTATCCAACATAATTTAAATAATCAGATTGCGTTGCATATTTCTGATAAAATGGCTTACGGAATGTATTTTCATATTCTGCATTTATTTGAGAGATATTACTTTCCTGCACCATTCCGAAGTAGCTGTTCACACTTAAATCTCTGTATCCTGACTTAGCCGCTTTAGTAGTGATCCAAATTGCACCATTTGCCGCATTCGGCCCTAATTTTGCGAGTTCAGCAGGATCTTTAATAACTTCAATTGAATTGATATTACTGATATCGATCCCTGCCAGTAAATTAGTCGCAGGACCAATCCTATTGAAATCGTATTTTTGAATGTCAAATACAAATGAGTTTTCTTTGATCATGGGAACACCATTTACATACACAGTTGGTTGCTGGTTATAAATTTCATTCTTGTTAAAAACCGGAGCGGATAAGCCTCTTATTATCATGCTCTGTCCAGATCCGGACTCACCGCTTGTTTCCTGAACATAAAGACCGGCTATATTTCCTTTCAACATCTGCTGAACCGAAATATTAGGACTCAATGCCGCCACTTTTACGTGCAAGGAATCTCTAATACCCTTTACTAATGTACGCCGATCTTTCATCACTATTGTATCCAATGTGGTTTTGGAAGTATCGTCAGTATCTTGTCTTAAAAGTATACTGTAATTCAAATTAGCAGTACTTATCGTTTTTGCCTGTACTTTGGTAAGACCAAAGATCGATAGCAATCCAACATAAATACCAACTGTAATAATTCGGATCATTTTCATTCGTATTGATTAAATTGTTTTGATGAAGCTCTTGTTAAATAATTTCTTAATTTCTACTAAATCGTTAATTCGAAACGATAGGTATGCCAACTGAAATAGCAGTAAAATCTATTATCGCATACGAATTCGCGGAATTTATCGTTAAATAGCTTGAAAGACCTATAAGCAAAAGTTATCGACTATAAGTCTAATAATAAATTGATGTCCCTATGACGTTAGGGATAAGTGTAGGCTTGCGTTAAAAGGAATGAGAGTAAAAAGTTGGTTCATAATTTTGGGTTAGGTTGTTTGGTTCTTAAATCACAGAAACTCAGCTTAAATAGACGCTTCTGTATAATGAAATCGAAAGTATAACATTAAGTCAAACATATTACACCTAAGATCAACGCAAACGGTTGATATGCAAATAATCTTATTTTTTTTTGTTGAAAGCAGTCTCTACAGATAATGCTCACAAACCAACTGGCATTATTAATCAATTAGCATTAATAATTTCTTAATAATTATAAAATTGTTGGCTATCTTTCTCTAGGAAGATAGGGAAAGGAAAAATAGGACATTAATATTTTTAGAATTTTAATGCCGATTAAAAAAAACAACACAATCGTTTGCATTCACATAAAAACGTCTTAAACCTCATATAACAAGGTTTAAATTGCATACTATTTTGTTAAAATTTCAGCCTTTATTTGGCTTAGTTCATGTTTTAAATTCGAGAAGCAAATGATACAACTGCAAATCACATTCAAGTAATTTATAAACATTCTGCTAGTTACTTTAAATATGAAAACGTTTTCACCAAATAAAGCATAATAATTTTTATAATGCAACTTTTTTCCTTTACTCTTAGACTGAATAATCAAATAATTCAAATATAGCTTCGAAAATTAGGCTAGTTAATAAAATATTATCGCATCCAATATAAATGAATAATTATGTAAACGTTGTCATAATTATTTAATAATCATAAAATCTGTGTATGTAATCTTCAAATGCATATTATTAGATCCGGTAGTTATAAACGATTTCATGTTATGTTATAAAACGTATATATTTAACTTATAACCAAATATATAGCGTAATGAAGCCCAGAAAGAAGATAGACCATTATAGATATCAACACCCTATGTTTAAACATTTCCAACTTTGTTCGTTATCTACTGCGCTACTGATATTTGCCTTTTCTCAACAAGTGCCTGCACAAAAATTACCTAAACTGCAGACTCAATCGTTAAGAGCACCAAAAAACGTGTTGATTGATGGAAAGTTAGATGACTGGAAAGATGGCTTCATGGCTTTTAATTCAAATACAAGCACATATTATTCTATAGCAAATGACAGTGCAAATATTTATCTTATCATAAAGTCTGGAACTTATGCTGCATTGCAGAAGATGCTTTTTGGAGGAATCACATTGACATTACAACAGCATAAAATTGTAGAAAAAGATGCTTTTAAAATTTCCTATCCTATCTATGATAAAGGCAACCCAAATTGGTTCGTAAATTGGGACCCCGACACTGTAACTAATGATAAATTGTCCAATGGCGATGAAGCTGATTCCGTCATAGGTATAAGGAACACAGCACTCTCAAAAAAAATGAAATTTATAGCAATAAGAGAATTAGCAACAAAGTCAGATACTATTTTTTCTGTCTACAACGCGAAGGGTGTTGTAATTAGATCCAGATTCGATAGAGATGGTTCTTATATCGCTGAATGGTCGATCCCCACTCACTTTCTGATGGTCTCCGCTAAAGAAAAAGTTAGATCTGTTGCCTATAGAATTGAATTGCCTGGAAGAATGGCAAACAGTACAAACATAAATGTGGACACTGAACGCAGACGGATTTTCATAAATGGCAATGGAGGTGATAATTACGTTATTCCGTTGAATTCGGAAAATTTAGACCTTTCATTGCCAACCTATTTTAAGGGAACGTACATTTTAGCGAATTGACCTGTACGTTGCCAAATATAAATGTATGCTTCTAAGGGAAACAAAAAAAGCCTGCTATCATATGATTTGCAGGCTTTTTATCGGTTTTTACACCCTTTGAGCGGACCGGACGGGACTCGAACCCGCGACCTCCGCCGTGACAGGGCGGCATTCTAACCAGCTGAACTACCGGTCCGTTTTCCCGTTGTTTGTATCGTTGTTTCGTTTCGGGATTGCAAATATAGGTACTTAATTCAACTTTGCAACATTTATTTTAAAATAATTGCAAGTCCTTAATTTCCAGAACCT
The DNA here is from genome assembly GCF_032678645.1 of Pedobacter frigoris. GTDB lineage: Bacteria > Bacteroidota > Bacteroidia > Sphingobacteriales > Sphingobacteriaceae > Pedobacter > Pedobacter frigoris_A. The sequence continues at coordinate 375,495 of NZ_JAVTSP010000002.1, read as the reverse complement.
TCTTTTAATTTCTCTGCATTCTCCGCAAACTGCAATGCATCAATCAGCTCCTGAACACCGCCATCCATGATTCCGTTTAGGTTATAAAGCGTCAATCCGATACGGTGATCTGTAACCCTACCCTGAGGATAATTATAGGTTCTGATCTTAGCTGAACGGTCTCCTGTAGACACCATCGTCTTTCTCCTGGCAGCTATATCCCCATTTTTCTTCTGCAATTCTATATCATACAATTTACTCCGAAGCATCTCCATAGCAATAACCCGGTTACCCAATTGAGACCGCTCCTGCTGACAAACCACCACAATTCCTGAAGGTCTGTGTGTCAACTGCACCTTAGTTTCCACCTTATTTACATTTTGTCCCCCAGCACCACCAGAACGTGAGGTCTGCAGGTCAATATCAGCTGGATTAATATAAAGATCAATTTCCTCGGCTTCTGGCAAAACAGCAACCGAGGCTGCTGAAGTATGAACGCGGCCCTGGGTTTCAGTATCCGGAACACGCTGTACGCGATGTACACCAGATTCATATTTTAACTGTCCGTAGACATCTTCGCCGCTGACCTTTAAAATAACCTCTTTGTACCCACCCGCTGTGCCTTCAGTTACATCAACAGTTTCTACCTTCCAGCCTTTTTGTTCAAAGAAACGGCTATACATTCTGTATAAATCCCCCGCAAATAATGCAGCTTCATCTCCGCCTGTACCGCCTCTGATCTCGAATACGGCGTTTTTCGCATCTTCAGGATCTACCGGAATCAGCATCAGTCTAACCTTCTCTTCCATCTCCTCCTGCTGAACCAATAACAGATCAAGCTCCTCTTTAGCCATATCGCGCATCTCTGCATCTTTCTCCGTGCTCAAGATCTCTTTATTGGCTTCAATATTGCTCATTACATTCTTGTAGATCTTATATTCATCTACAATCTTACCCAGATCTTTATACTCTTTATTCAAAGCCGCAAAACGCTTCATATCCTGCATCGTGTCAGGATTACTTAACTGCTCCTCAACATCTTCCCAACGCAGTTTAATTGCCTCTAATTTTTCTAACATATCTTTTTCAGAAACTTATATGATCATTAAGCGTCAATCTGGTTACAATTGACCACCTAATGCGTGATTTTTTATTCGGGCAGCAAAATTACAGCTTTTTTAATTAACCTTCTCAAAATACTTAAGACTTAATTCATTACCATCAAATACAGCATAAGAGTTAAAATTAATCCACTCTCCTATATTTACATATTTACTATCTGCAGTCAGATTTATCTCCAGCGGTAAATGCCTGTGTCCGAATACAAAGTAATCATAATGTTGTTTTAACAATTGCTCTCTTGCATAAATCGCCAGCCACTCATTTTCTTCACCTAAAAACACCTCTTCTTTATTGCTTGCCGCCCTGCTATGTCCAGACCAGCCATTTGCTATTCCAAGACCTATTCTTGGGGGGATAAGCGAAAACAACCATTGACAAACAGGGTTTCTAAAAATCTTCCTCAGCAACTTATATTTTTGATCGCCTGGCCCCAATCCGTCACCATGATGTAAAAAGAACCTTTTACCGGCACGCTCAATAACCAATTCATCACTTACAATTTCTACCCCAATTTCCTTGGTGAAGTAATCATTTACCCACATATCATGGTTGCCTTTAAAAAAGTAAATCTTAATTCCGGCATCTGCCATAGCTGCAAGTTTGCCCTGCAAGCGAATAAACCCCTTGGGAACTACTGTCTTGTATTCAAACCAAAAATCAAATACATCCCCCATCAAAAACAGCTCACTACAGTTTGATTCAATGGAAGTTAACCATCTAACGATGCGGTCTTCACGTTTTCGGCTTTCCAGGAAATCGGGAGAACCTAAATGAAAATCTGAGGCGAAATATATGTTCTTAGTCATCAATAAACAAAGATAAACAAAATATCAGCCACGTTTCATTTCATAAGTTCTACAGATTATGTAGAATATTAACAAATAGAATCGTTATTAATAACAAAAGTTCGTAAATTCGCACAAATTTTAAACACATGATTTCTACTGATATAGCCATTATTGGCGCCGGACCCGTAGGTTTATTTGCAATTTTTGAAGCTGGATTGTTGAAAATGCGTTGTCATTTAATTGATTATCTACCTCAGGTAGGTGGACAATTGTCTGAAATATATCCTAAAAAACCAATCTACGACATCCCAGGCTACCCTACAGTATTGGCTCAGGAACTAATCGACAACCTGATGGAACAAGGGAAACCTTTTCATCCTGGTTTTACATTAGGTGAACGTATAGAAGGTTTAGAAAAACGTGGTGAAGGGGATTTTGTACTGACCACAAATATGGGTACAATTATAGAATCCAAAGTAGTTGTAATCGCAGGCGGACTAGGCTGTTTCGAACCTCGCAAACCAGCGGTTGCCGGTCTTGAGCAATTCGAAAATGGCAGAGGGGTAAATTATATGATCCTTGATCCCGAGCAATACCGCGGACAAAAGATGGTAATCGCAGGTGGCGGCGACTCTGCCCTGGACTGGACCATCTTCCTTGCTGATATTGTAGAGGAATTAACCCTCGTACACCGCAGCGAAAGCTTCCGTGGTGCGCCTGATTCTGTAAACAAAGTAATGGCATTAGCTGAAAGCGGCAAAATCAATCTGATCTTAAACAGCAACTTAAATTCTGTATCTGGTTCAGGAAAACTTGAAAATGTAGAAATCGTTCACAATAAAACATTAGAAGCTACCAATGTTGCTGCTGATCATTTGATTCCTTTGTTTGGCTTAAGCCCTAAATTAGGACCTATTGAGCAATGGAACTTAAACATCAGCAAAAGTGCAATTGAAGTAAACACAGACGATTATTCAACCAATATCCCGGGTATCTATGCAATTGGTGATATCAATACCTACACAAACAAATTAAAACTGATACTTTGTGGTTTCCACGAAGCAGCTTTAATGAGCCATAGTGCATACCAATACATGAATCCGGGAATTAAATACACCATGAAATACACTACTGTAAACGGTGTATCAGAATTTTAAACATGGAAGAAAATAACATTACCCTGCACGTCCAAAATCCGGACGGCAGCCGTACGACTCTTGAAGCGCCCGTTGACATGGGCCTCAGCCTAATGGAATACCTTAAAGCTTGTGAGTATGACATACTTGCAACTTGTGGTGGGATGGCCCTTTGTGCAACCTGCTGCGTAGACGTACTCGAAGGCGAAGAAAAACTCAATGAAATGACCGACGATGAATATGCAATGCTTGATACCCTGCCGGATTTGTTACCAAATTCAAGGCTGGCGTGTCAACTGCAACTAAACCCGGCCATGGACGGCCTGGTGGTTAAGCTTCATCACGCAGAATAACTTTAGTTTTCAACTGCTGCGGCTGCAGTAACTGTCTTGGTGGGGTTGCCTATAATTTTATATTCACCCTCACCTTTCAAAATAGCAAGCATTTTAGTAGAATTACCCAATAAAGATTTAGCAGCAGCTAATTCTTTATCGTACTGAAATGCTTGTATCACTCTACCTTTATCGTAATAATAACGGCTTACGATCTGCGTCTCCAATACTTTCTTAATCTCAGGCTTATAGGTTATCAGATCCGTTTTCTTTGCCCCAAGCATCTTACCCTTCAAATCATCCAAATCAGCCTTAACCGCAGCCAGTTTATTTTCTTTTTCAGCCTCTGTGCGAAGATCCGACAATAATCTTTCCGTACGTGAGGTATAAGAATAATCCTTTCCAGCCAGTGAAGATACAAACTGATTATAATCGGCATCACTCAACTGAAAACTCTCAGCAGGAGCTATGGCCTTATTTTTCTTTTTAAAATCATTGGCATAGTCAAAGAACAAGTTCTTACTTACGATAGATATCGTCACCGGACTTGGTTTTGAATTGGCGACTACGACATCCGGATACACACCATTGCCATCGTATACACTTCTACCCGCCTTTGTATTGAATTTCGTCGCCACGGAATCGGCAAACTTCAGTGTCTGCCCATTTGCATCCTTATGCGCATAATCCAATGCCTGGATACATCTTCCTGAAGGTGTAAAATATTTTGCTACCGTAACCTTAACAAGGCTATTGTATGGCAAATTAAATGTCTGCTGCACCAGGCCTTTGCCATAACTACGCTGCCCTACTATAATTGCCCTGTCCAGATCCTGCAAAGCGCCTGCTACGATTTCTGAAGCTGAAGCTGAAGATCCCCCTACCAAAACCACCAAAGGCATCTGCGCCAATAACGGTTCACTATAGGTCTTATAAGTAACTGTTTTCTGAGGATTTCTCCCTTTCTGAGTTACAACGGTAATGTCTTTATTGATAAACAGGTTTACAATCTTTACTGCCTCCTGCAAAATCCCGCCTCCATTATACCTCAAATCAAGGATCATTCCCTTAGGTTGTTGCTTATTCAAAGCAATCGCAGCATCTCTTACTTCCTGAGCAGAATTTTCAAGAAACTTATCCAGGCGTATGTAACCAATGTTATTATCAGTCATACCTGAATAAGACACGTTAGGCTGTTTAATCTCTTCTCTGGTTAGCTTCTTACTGATGACAGCCCCATCCCTGATGACCAGCAGGTCAACTGATGAGCCTTTCGGACCACGCAGAAGCTGACTGATCTGGTTGCGGTCTTTGCCCTTAACTTCATTCGTATTGATTTTCACAATCTGATCCCCTGGCTTCACTCCTTCTTTATCTGCCGGGTAACCCTGACTCACTTCATTAACAAATAACTTTCCTTCTATAAACAATGTACTGGCACCAATACCTCCATATTGTGTACTCACATACTTTAGTTTATAATCCTCAATCTCCGATTCCGGAACATATTCCGTATAAGGATCAAGCCCGTCAAGCATCGCATCTATGCCGGTACGCATTAAATCTGAAGGATTGGTTTCATCAACATAATTGACGTTGATCTCCTTATATAAGGAAGCAAAAATATCCAGGTTCTTTGATACCAGAAACAGGTCTTCCTTGAATGACCACGTTAAAGAAGCAAAAGCGATAAGCGCAAATGCGGCGGCGAGTTTGTATTTTTTCATCATGCACGAATCCGTTTAGACATAAAAATACACAAAAAAATTATAACCTGTTCCCCTCAGGGTCAGCTAGTGCCTTTTTTATAGTAAATTCAACATAATCCCTATCTCTTTTCACCAAATCCATCAATTGCTGAACCAGCTGATCCTCCTGCCCGGGTGTAAAAGAAAGATTTACCTGAGCCAAATCACGATATTTTCTTAAAAATTTGATCTTAACCTTTTTCCAGGTTTCAGGAGTAAGTGTAAAACTTGCCATAATAAATACTTTGAGGCAAAAATAGGAAAATTTATGAGAGCTAATGAAAAAAGCTTGCTACCTGCTTATTCTTTAAAAAACTACAGATTCTTTAGGCCGGCAGACTTATTTTACCCATAAAGACGGAGGGAACGCCCTTTCTTTTACCAAAATCAATGGGCTCACCTACCAGTGTTTCATTGGCCAGCAGCGCAAAAAGAACAGCTTCTTTGGCATCGGGATTAATTTCTAAATGGTCCGTAGTATAAAATTGCGCTTCGGGAAGAATTAATTTAAGCTGTTTTACCAGCAAAGGATTACGCATGCCACCACCACTCATATAAACACAGGGCATCTTGTCGCCAAAACACGCAATGATCGCATCAGCAATTACTCTTGCTGTAAAACTGCATAGCGTAGCCATAACATCTTCTTTTTTCAAATCTGAAGTTCCAGAAGACTTCATTGCCTTTTCCAGATAGGCCAAATTGAACAATTCCGGCCCCGTGGTTTTTGGAAACCCGGCCCTTAAAAACGGCGCATTCATCAATTCCCTGAGCAGATTCCCATCCACCACACCTGAACTTGCGATTGCCGCATTTTCATCGAAATACAAACCTTCGTAATTCTGTTGTACAAACTGATCCATCAACGTATTTCCAGGCCCTACATCTGTTGAAAATACCTTAGCCGCATCATGGTCGCCAGGTAAATAAGTAAAATTTGCAATTCCTCCTATATTCAGCATGACTCTGTCTTCTCCCTTTTTAGAGAACACCAGATAATCGCCATAAACCGCCAACGGAGCTCCCTCTCCCCCCGCCGCGATGTGCTTTTGACGAAAATCACTGATCGTCACGATCCCCGTTTTCACTGCAATGTGGTCACCGTCTCCGATCTGAAGGGTTGCATTTGGATATTCCGCTAAACCATGAAGCGATTTGGGTGCATGAAAGATTGTTTGGCCATGGCTGGCTACTACATCAATATCCAGGGGATTCATTCCCCAGGATTTAATGGCTTCCAGTATCATGTTGGCATGAACAATCCCTATTTTTTCGTTCATCAGGCAGACCATTTGCAAATCCGTATCTCTTCTGGAAAAAACAGACTTGATCTCAGCCTTAAATTCAGCAGTATAACCAACTGTTTTAAAATTCAACACTTTCACTGATGTATCCACTCCATGCCCCTTAATCAGACACACAGCAATATCCAACCCATCCATAGAGGTTCCCGACATCAGACCAATGATCAAACGTTCAGGCTTATTGACAATCTCAAAGATCCGGCTCCAGTTCGAATTCATAATTTCGTTGCAATTACTACAATCGCAAGATAGCTATTCTAGCCAAATTTTGCCTGGCAGGACAACGCATAAATAGCCAGATTAGTAGAGTTCAGCTCAAATTCTCTCTTGCTTTTGTCTTGCTTTTCTCTTGCTCCTCTCTTGCTATTGTCTTGCTTTTACAGGAAAACTCCAAAATTAAAGCAATATTTAAGTAAGTTAAAAACGAGATCAAAATACTGAAGAGCATATATAGATTGTTATTTAGTCGACTGCGGTCATTGCCTTAAGTCACCCTAATTATTTTAAAATATTTAGAAGAACACCCCAAACCATAATATGACCTCATGCCCCTGTTCAATCGTTTGCACAATTCAGCATCAAAAAAAAGCCGAAAATATAGGCTTAAGTATCACGTAAAAAGTTTGATATACTCGACAGGTTGGCTATATTTACTGCTCCGTACAAACTTTAAGAACAAAAAATGGCAAGATTAAATCTTCTGGAAGAAACGCGTTTTGAAAAATTACCCGTTTCTGTCTTTGAAAACCCTAAAGCCGCGTCGCTTAGCGTTGCAAAACGTATTGGGAATCTCATTAAAGAGAAACAAAAGAACAATACTCAGGCTGTTTTGGGTTTAGCTACTGGAGCTACACCTATTGCAGTGTATGCAGAATTGGTAAGAATGCATAAAGAAGAGGGATTGAGTTTTAAAAACGTAATCACTTTCAATCTGGATGAATATTATCCAATGCAGCCTGATGCTGCTCAGAGTTATGTTTCATTCATGAATGAGCACTTATTCGCTCACATCGACATTGACAAAAACAATGTAAATATTCCGGATGGCACGCTAGCCCTAGAAGATATTCCTGCTTTTTGCCTTGCTTATGAAAAAAAGATCGGCGATTTAGGCGGACTTGACATTCAGATCCTTGGTATCGGACGTACTGGTCACATTGGTTTCAATGAGCCGGGTTCTGCCCCTAATTCGGGTACCCGTTTAGTTACGCTTGATGACCTGACCAGACGTGATGCGGCAAGAGACTTCGGTGGTAAATCTTTTGTGCCAACAAAAGCAATCACTATGGGTATCGGAACTATTTTCAAAGCCCGTGAGATCATATTGATGGCATGGAACAGGAAAAAAGCTTCGATCATTAAAAAGGCTGTTGAAGGGGAAATCTCAGGTGAAGTACCTGCTACATACCTGCAATTGTCAGACAACGTAGAATTCATATTGGATCAGGATGCAGCTTCTCAACTGACCCGTTTTGATACACCTTGGTTGGTTAAAGACTGTATCTGGGATGAAAAACTGACAAGAAAAGCGGTAATCTGGTTGGCAAACTACTTAGGCAAACCTGTTTTGAAGCTTACTGAAGATGACTTCAACAACAATGGCATGGCTCAGCTGGCTATTGAAAAAGGCCCTGTTTACAACATAAATATCGACATCTTTAATAAACTACAGCATACCATCACCGGCTGGCCGGGTGGTAAACCCAATGCTGATGATTCAGAAAGACCGGAAAGAGCAGAGCCTGCTAAAAAACGCTCTATTATATTCTCTCCACACCCTGATGATGATGTGATTTCAATGGGCGGTACTTTTATCCGTCTGGTTGATCAAAAACATGATGTACATGTAGCTTACCAAACTTCAGGAAACACCGCCGTTTGGGATGATGATGCACTTCGTTTCGTAGAATTTGGCATCGATTTTTCTGAGAAAATGGGCCAGAACCAGGACGAGCTTAGAACGCTTTATCAAAGCATGCGTACTTTCATAGATCAGAAGCAACCTAACCAGGTTGATACTCCTGAAATTCAGGCAGTAAAAGGTTTGATCAGAAAAGGAGAAGCGATTGCAGGTGCGCGTTATTGCGGTCTGGAAGATGATCATATTCATTTCATGGCACTTCCTTTCTACGAAAGTGGCAAAAGCCAGAAAAATCCGGTTACTGATGCAGATGTTGTGCTTACCATGGAATTACTTCAAAAAGTGAAACCTCATCAGGTATTTGCGGCGGGCGATTTCGAAGATCCGCACGGAACACACATCGTATGCTTTAACATCATTCTGGAGGCACTAAGACGCTTATCAAAAACCGAAGAATGGGTTAAGGATTGCTGGTTGTGGATGTACAGAGGTGCTTGGCAAGAGTTTGAAACGCACGAAATTGAAATGGCAGTTCCTTTGAGCCCACAAGAAGTGGAAAGAAAGAAATTTGCAATTTTCAAACACCAGTCGCAAAAAGACAGAGCTGTGTTCCCTGGTGATGATGCAAGGGAGTTCTGGAAAAGAGCAGAAGACAGAAACAGAGAAACTGCTCAGTCCTATGACAATTTAGGATTGGCAGATTACGAAGCAATGGAAGCCTTCGTTCGCTATAAATTTTAATTATATTTATGATCGCTATCGCTCAGGTGGTAGCGATCATATCTAAATTAATTTTTATAGTTCATGACTCAATTATCGTCAAATCCTCCCTCAAGGTTACTTTCCTTAGATTTCTTCAGAGGAATTACGGTAGCCGCAATGATATTGGTCAACAACCCCGGCGACTGGGGACATATATACGCTCCGCTGGAGCATGCCGAATGGAATGGCTGTACGCCTACTGATTTAATTTTCCCTTTCTTTCTTTTTATCGTAGGAGTTTCTATTGCATATGCAATGGGCAGCAAAAAAAGTGACCCTTCAACACATTCAAAAACTATTCTAAAAGCCGTTAAACGGGCACTTATCCTTTTCGGTCTTGGCTTATTTCTATCTCTTTATCCAAAGGTATTTACAGAACCGCTTGAAGCTTTTCAAAATGTGCGAATCCCGGGCGTATTGCAGAGAATCGCAGTTGTCTTTCTGATTGCTACGGTTATATTCCTTAAAAACAGCCAGAAGAACATCTTCAGAATCTTATTAATACTGCTGGCTGTTTATTGGATACTCATGACTTTCGTACCTGTTCCGGGCGTAGGCTATCCTAATCTTGAAAAGGAAACCAACCTGGGCGCCTGGCTCGACCGCAGTGTTTTAACCGAAGCTCATCTGTGGAAATCCTCAAAAAAATGGGATCCTGAAGGCATATTGAGTACACTTCCTGCTATAGCGACGGGGCTATTTGGCGTGCTGGCGGGCATTTATCTGAAACGAAAAGACATTGATGCGGCAACAAAGGTGGTATGGCTGTTTTGTACCGGATGTATGGCTATTATTTTAGGTCTGTTGTGGGATTTACAATTCCCGATCAACAAAGCATTATGGACGAGTTCGTTTGTCCTGTATACCGGTGGACTGGCCACCGTAGTTTTAGCGCTTTGTTACTGGATCATCGACATACAGCAATACAACCGCTTTACAAAGCCCTTTGTGGTCTATGGGGTAAACGCAATTACGGTATTTTTCCTATCCGGACTCATTCCCCGCACGCTGCGGTTATTTAGCATAACTCAGCAGGATGGCAGTAAAACAGACCTGCAATCATGGCTTTATTCCGGGATTTCAGCTCATTTCTCTCCCATCAATGCCTCATTGACCTGGGCCATCTGTTTTGTACTGTTCTGGCTGGTCATTCTCTGGGTGATGTACAAGAAAAAAATAATTATAAAAGTTTAATTTTAAGCCGGTAACAGGATGACATTGCTTGATAAAAAGTTAAATAATGTTAAAAAATTACCGCAGCTAGTAACACGTTGACTAGTTTTACCTCTAACTAACTTTATTTATGAACAACAGAAACAAAATCCTTGTACTAGGGATTACGGCATTAATGGCTGTGAACGCTCCCTCTTACGCACAAAAGAAGCCCGTTGCCGCAAAAAAGCCTGTACAGGCAACCGGTAAAACAGAAGGCACGCTGATCCCGAATGATCCAAATGTGAAAATCGGGAAACTTCCGAATGGTCTTACTTATTACATCAGAAAGAATACTGAGCCTAAAAACAGGGCTGAACTATATCTTGCTACAAGAATAGGTTCTTTAATGGAAGAAGACAACCAGCAAGGGCTGGCCCACTTTACAGAGCACATGGCTTTTAACGGGACTAAAGACTTCCCAAAGAATGAAATGATCAACTACCTGCAAAAAGCAGGTGTACGCTTTGGCGCCGACCTGAATGCGTACACTGGATTTGACCAGACGGTATACCAGCTGCCTATTCCTACGGATAGCACGGTGGTTTTCAAAAATGGCTTTAAGATACTGGCCAACTGGGCCGGAAAGGTACTCATGGACGGAGAAGAAATAGATAAAGAGCGTGGAGTTATTATAGAAGAAGATCGTCAGAGAGGTAAAAATGCTCAGGAACGCATGAGTAAACAATTGCTTCCGCTATTGTTGAAAGGTTCCCGCTATGAAAATCGCATCCCCATCGGCAAGATCGATATCCTGCAAACCTTTACTCATGATAAAATCAGGAATTTTTACAAAGACTGGTACAGACCAAATCTTCAGGCGGTAATCGCTGTGGGTGATTTTGACGTGAACGAAGTTGAACAATTGATTAAAACTAACTTTTCAGGCCTAACAAACCCTGCAAGTCCTAAGCCCCGCTTGAAATATGATTTGCCTGATAATAAAGAGCCTCTGATTAAGATCATTACGGATCCGGAACAGTCGTACAATGTTGCTCAGATCATGTATAAACAACGCGGCAACGTTTCGAAAACTACCGCTGATTACAAAAAGAAACTGATGTACAGCATGGTCAACAGCATGCTTGGAGCAAGGTTGCAAGAAATTCTGCAAAAAGGAAATGCCCCGTTCATCTTTGCTCAAAGTAACTATGGACCATACCAGGGTGGATTGGTATCGGGTATCAATGCACTGCAAACTACAGTCGCGGCTAAATCTGCAGCCACTTTAGAGCAGGCATTCTCTGCTGCTCTTGCTGAAAATGAAAGAATGAGCAAGTATGGCTTTGTACAGTCGGAGTTAGATGTGGCTAAGAAAAACATCATTGCAGGATCAGAAAAACAGTTCAAAGAAAAAGACAAAACTCCATCTTCTTCTTTTGTACAACAGTACCTGAATAATTTCCTGACCAGCAGCCCTATCCCTTCAATCGATTTCGTTTATGGGGAAACGCAGAAAGCCGTGGGAAGCATTACCCTTGCGGAAGTCAATGCACTGGCCAAGACTTTGATCACGAAAGACAACCAGATCATCATCATACAAGCTCCAGAAAAGGACAAAGCAACACTACCTACAGAAGCACAAATGCTTGCTGCCGTTAAAAACGCTGGAAGTGGAGTAGCTGCTTATGTAGACAATTCAGTAAACAAACCACTACTGGAAAAAAAGCCAGTGGCAGGAAAAATCGTTAGCGAAACTAAGCCTGATGCAATTGGCGTAACAGAGCTTACGCTAAGCAATGGCATCAAAGTGCTATTGAAGCCTACTGATTTTAAAAATGACCAGATCATTTTCAGTTCCTTTTCAAAGGGCGGAACTTCGCTGGCAACTGATCAGAATTTTCAGTCTGTGCAAATGGTTAGCTTAATCCCTGAAAGTGGCGTAGGTGCATTTAATCCGACCCAATTGAATAAATTACTTGCCGGCAATACGGGAAGAGGTGGTGCCTATATAGATGACCTTTATCAGGGATTTAGTGGCAGTGCTTCTCCTAAAGATTTGGAAACCGCATTTCAGATGGTTTATGCCTATGCAACAGATCCCCGCAAAGACGCAGAAATATTCAATAAGAACATTGATGATTACAAGGTAGTTCTGGCAAATAAAAACGCCAACCCTACCAGTGTTTTTTCAGATACGGTACAAGCTGTATTGTCTTCTTATCACAAACGCGCTATGCCAATGACGCTTGAGGACCTAAGTAAGGTTTCTTTAGATGAGGCTTTTGCTTTCTATAAAGACCGTTTCGCTGACGCGAGTGAACAAACCTTTGTGATCGTAGGTAATTTCGACATCAACAGCCTAAAACCCCTTATTGAAACCTATATCGCCAGTTTGCCTGCTTTAAACAAAAAACAGAATTATGCAGACAATGGTGTAAGGTCTCCAAAAGGAAAGATCAGCAAAACTGTTTACAAAGGCCTGGAGGATAAAGCTTCTGTAGAGCTTTACATTCACGGAGACTATGAATTTAACGAACTAAACAATACACAGCTTGAAGCTTTAAAAGCTGCTCTTGAGATTAAAATTCTAGAGCGTTTACGCGAAAAAGAAAGTGGTGTGTATAGCCCGGGGGTAAGCTTAAGTGTGCAGAAATATCCTGATGCGCATTATTACTTCAACATATCGTTCAGCTGTGCGACAGCCAATGTAGAAAAACTGGTTGCAGCATCTTTGGATGAGATCAGCAAAATCAGAACAAGCGGTGCTACTGCTGATGACATCAGTAAGTTTAAATCTGAAGAACAACGTCAGGTAGAACTTAGCCTTCGCAACAATGGGTTTTGGTTAAGCTACATCAGCAGCCGCTTAAAAAACGGTGAGTCTTTTGAGCAGATCCTGAATTATAAAAAGACTTTAGATGCTGTTTCTGTAGAGAGCACAAAAGCAGCGGCACAGAAATATTTAACGGATGAGAATTATATCCGTTTGGTATTGATGCCTCAGAAATAACAATTTAAAGAGGCTGTCTGAAAAGGTACGTTGATTAACAATTTGAAGCTGTCGTCATTTCGAGGAACCGGGAAATCTCTTGTTTAGATTCAATTCAAGAGATCTCCCGATGAATCGTGACAAGTTCTCTCGATGTTCGAGATGACGACAGTTTACAATAGCGGTAATTTACAATAATGAAGGCTTATAAAACAGTCCTTTACATTACTAACAATTTATTGGGGCATTGGATCTTGTTTTGCCAGGATACCAACCGGGCCACTAGGCTCACTTTCATTTTTTAGTCTGTCCAAAGCTGTAACCAGGTAATTATATCTTTTCCCTTTCTCTACACCTGTATCGATATAAGAGGTAAAATCTTCAAAGCTGATCTTCAGGATATTTTTAGCATTCAGGATATCTATAGGCTCGCCCTCTTCAAAACGATAGATTACATATCCTGAAGCCGTCTCATCGTCCTCTGCCTTCAGAGGCTTCATCCATTTCAGGTGAACACCATCGTCCATCGCATCAGCAGTAAGCTGCTGGGGTTTATTAGGCACGATGTCATCGAGCCAGGGCATCTGGGGCGGCAATGCAGGGTACTTATAAAGATCGTTGCGCAGGGAGTCTCCCGTTGCCCTTGCTACCGTAGAAAAAGACTTCGAGCTAAAGTAAACACTTCCCTGAACCCTGTTGTTGTTTCTGATATACCTTACCTGTTCCGGAATCTGATCCGGCTCACGCCAGGCAGCTTCCATTTTCTGATTCATTAAATAAGCAGCCTGTCCAATGTACAAATGTCTGCCATAGGTGTTATTGCTCCACCAGTCGACCAATGTACCAAACGGCGCTGCTTTACGGGTAAAACTGAAATAAATCTGTGGGTTAATGTAATCTACCCAACCTTCTTTTACCCATTTTCTTGAATCAGCAAAAAGTTCGGCATAATTAGATAAACCGTTAGTTGCTGATCCCTGTGGATCTTCATTGCTGTTTCTCCAGATTCCAAAGGGACTAATACCAAATTTAATGTACTTCTTATAGTGGTGAATGCTATCATCAAGCTGCTTAATCAGCAGGTCCACATTATTTCTTCTCCAATCGTTGACATTCGTAAAGCCATTGGGATATTTACTAAATGTAGCTCCGTCATTGATTCTTTGTCCCGCAACCGGATACGGGTAAAAATAATCATCGAAATGGATACCATCGATATCATAGCCTTTTACCACATCCAGAATCACCTGTACAATGTATTCCCTTACCTCGGGTATTCCCGGATCAAATTGCTTTTTACCTGCATAAGTAAAGAATAAATCAGGGCGCTTCCTCGTCATATGGTCTTCATGGATGAGCGCATTAGGGCTCATGGTAGCACGATACGGATTGAACCAGGCATGCAACTCCATACCCCTGAAATGAGCTTCCTTAATGGCAAAAGCCAGGGGGTCATATCCCGGACTCGGAGCTATTCCCTGCTTACCCATCAGCCATTGGCTCCATGGTTCTCTGGATTTAGTGTAAAATGCATCAGCAGCAGGCCTAACTTGCAGTACAATGGCATTCATGCCATTGGCTTTGTGCTGTTCCAAAAGGCCTATAAGCTCTTGTTTTTGTTTATCTACACTCAGTCCCGGCTTGGAAGGCCAGTCAATATTAGAGACCGTAGCAACCCAAACTCCTCTAAACTCTCTTTTTGGAGCAATTTTTGATGTGTTCTGAGCCGCTAGGGGGATTGGTAATATAAGAATAGATAAAAGCGCATAAAGAGTAAGTTTAAGCATCATTTGTAATGTAGAGTTGTAAAAAAAATTGTTTCATTTGTTGTTTTCAGAATACATTTCAGCGGCTGACTTAAGCAAGTAAACGAATTTTTTCATAGTCTCATACAAAATGAATGTTTTTTTTACCATTTGTTAGATTTTTATTTATGTTCGCCCCCTTAACTAAATCTTAAAGAATTAAAAATTAATGTCAGACCATAAAGATATAGTGAACAAGGGGGACCGCAATAAAATCTATTTTCTTGTTGTGGTGATTGTTGCATTACTAGGCACAAATGCATATCTATATATCAAAGATGACCGTGATAGTCAGAGACTTACAAGCGTAAATACAGAAAAAGACCGTCTAAAGCTAGAGGTCGAGAAAATTGAAGTAGAACTGGATAAAGTGAACACCCTGAACATTTCTTTAAGCGAAAAACTGATCAAAGAACAGGAAATGGCCAGATTGAAGATCGCGGAATTAAAGCTTGCACTTCAAAAAGGTCTTTTAACACAGGTGGAACTGGAAAAAGCACAAGAACAGGTTAAAGAGCTAAGGGTATTTGTAAAAACCTATAACGATGACATCCAACGTCTTGAAAGAGAAAACTCCCTTTTAAAATCTGAAATGGATAGCCTGAAAGCGTCTGAAAGCTCAGCAGCCAGGAGGGCCCAGGAGCTGGAAAGAAGAAATCAGGAACTGGATGCCAAAGTAAAAACCAGTGCGTCATTAAAGGCTTCAAATGTACATGTTACTGCCTATAGGGTAAAAAGCAGCGGGAAGAACATTGAGGTAACTAAAGCCTCTACTGCAAAAAAACTGAGTGTATCATTCGATATTGTACCTAATCAACTTGCAAAAAAAGACTACCACAAGATTTATCTGCGGGTATTTGATCCGGCTGGCAACCTGATTGCTAATGAAAATAACATGTTTGAGGCAGATGGGCAGGAAATGCAATACAGTTATTCGACATCAATATCTTACAACGACGACAACACTTCTTATACGATGGACTGGATTAACCCAAATAGCTTCATTAAAGGTACATATTCCATTATATTGTATGCCGACGGTTATACTATGGGCCGCTCATCTATTGAATTAAGATAAAGGGAAACTGAGATAGAAAGTAGTCCCTATATCTGCTACAGATTTAAAATCTATATTTCCCCCGGCATTTTCTACAGCCTGCTTAACAAATGCCAGCCCCAGTCCGGTTCCGGAAGATTTGGTGGTAAAATTCGGTACAAATATTTTATCCTGTAAAGAAACATCAATACCCCTTCCATTGTCCATGACCTCGATGTAAACTTTATTGTAATCATTTACAAGAGCGATCTTAATGATGCATTTTTTATTGGCATCAGCAGCTTCTATGGCATTTTTAAACAAGTTATTGAAAGTCCGCAGTAACTGGTCCTTATCGCCCAGTACATAAATATGAGCACGTGTATTATTGATCACAAAGATCTCCACATCCTCTGTATTGGTAAAAATATCCTTTGCCTGTTCTATGATCGGCAAAAGCTCCAGCTTTTCCAGCTTGGTATCCGGCATTTTGGCAAAATTAGAGAACTCAGATGCGATAGTAGAAAGGCTGTCAATCTGCTCAATAAATGACTTATTGAAACGTTCAAATTTCTTTTCAAAGTTGGGATCTTTCTCCTTCCAGGATTTCTCCAGCAATTGCACACCGAGCTTCAATGGCGTTAATGGATTTTTGATCTCATGTGCCACCTGTTTAGCCATTTCCCTCCATGCACTTTCCCGTTCCGATCTGGCCAGTTTTACCGCACTCTCCTCCAGTGCTCCGATCATCTTGTTGTATTCCTTAATTAAAGAGCCTATTTCGTCATGCCTGGACCATACAATGGGTTGGTTCTTTTGCCCCCATTTGGTCTTTTTAATACTGTCCTGGATAAAAGTAAGCGGACTTGTAATCTGATTGGCCAGGAACACTGCGAGAATTCCTATGGCTACAAACACAAGCGCATAGATATTGATCAATGTATTGATAAACACCCCTATTTTACTTTGGTAATCGGTCTCATTGGCATAATACGGAATACCAATATAAGCCACTGTTTGATTTTGTGCATTTCTAATCGGGGCATATGCTGCCGAATAGATAAATGTACCAATCTTTTCTTTGTCGTTGATATATTCAGATTTCTGAAGTTGATTCAAATTGATGTACGCTTTCGAATCCATCCTCCGCCCCATAATACCAAGATCGTACATCTTTGGAAGAGAAGTAAACAACAGCTTCCCATTTTGATCAAATAAATTCAGGTAAGAGGCGTTGATATCTGCAAACTGCTCAAAATCATTAATTGCCTCATTTGTCTGAGCCGGCACTCCCGAAATAAAAATCTGTTTCTCGTAAGATTGCTGCACCTTACGAAGCTTTTCTTTAATAAAATCCTGCTGTTGCTTGCGGTAACCGTCACGGATGTAAAAATAGGTTGTCCACCCGACAATCAACAAAGTAGCTACCACCGAAAGAACGATAGAGAATTGTATCCTGGTTTTGTACAGGATCTTATTGGCATTGATCATCAACGAACGGTTGATGTTAAACCAGCCGCCCCAACTTTCATCCAGGTTTTTCAATAACCATATTAAGGTGTAAAGCGTAATAGAGAACAATATAAATACCAGGAAAAAGAAAGATAAAGTAGCCAATTTGATGACATAAGAAACATTTTCCTTGCTAACAACTATAACTTTTGATGAACCAGGAGAATAAACAAGATGGGTATAATCCTGGTCATCTTCAAAGAAATGAGTTTGCGGATGCTCCTTTACAAAATCACCAATAGACAATCTGTAGGTATATTTCCCCGCTTGATTTTCAAGGCTTCCGTCTTTATAAAAAGCGATGGAATAATTGCTGTAATCATCATCATTTTTGATTGTACGGTCTACCAGTATCTCAGGAACCAAGCCTTTATAATTATAAGGCTGCGATTTCAATTCTATCACTAGTGTACCGAGAATCCTGCCATTCTCAAAAATGGGAATGATGCCAAAATAATTCTGGTAACCAAAGGTATCATTCAGTCTGTAGAAATAATTTGATTCCGGAGCCTTTACAGAGCCCGATTGCACCAGCCCTTTAAAATAGCTTAAAGGCACATTTTCAGTCCCGGTAATGGAGGAATCTAAACTATTGTATTCAAAAATATTATATTCAAAACGCGGCAGGTATTTGCCAAGGTATTTTTTATCGATGTTCTTCTGAAGTTCAGCAGCACTGTTTAAAGCCGGCTGCTTAAAGTAGTTTTGCACAAAATTGTTGGAAGCTATCCCGGTTTCCAGGTTTTCGATGACGCTGATGACCGTAAAATCATCGGTAGCAACCAGTTTCTGTGCAATGCTCTGTCTATTGCTCCTTTCCTTTTCATCTATAAACCTCAAGTACTTAACGGAAGAAATGAAAGCGAGGCAAAAGAATAAGGAAGCAAATATGCCTATTGAGAACCTATTCTCCCGGACATAGAAGTTCCAGGCCATGATGAAAATGAACAGCGCATAGGCTATAAAAAATATGCTGAACCCATCTTCTAACCTCAGCAGAAAGTAGGCGCAGAACGTGCCTAAAAATAAAATAGATCTTTCTCTATTGGTTACATTTAACTGCAGTGTCTGCTGCATAAAAATATTTGCTACAATATAGATATTGAACCAAACCAGGCATAGTATAATGATGCTCACCCAGGTGATCCAGCCCAGATTAACAATATTGGTGATGTCAAAGTTGATTTTGGAGTTAATGATGAGACCTAAAAAGACACGATCAAATAAAAATGCAATTGCACCAAAAATAACCAGCAGTAAAAAGTGTAAAATGTAGCCAACAGCCTTACTTTTAGTCAACCACAATGGCAGTTTATACTTGTCGTTGTAGGTATATACAAAAAGTACGATCCAGGTAACAGCTATTACATTGAGCAGAAAATCCCCTAATGAAGGCATTAAAAAACTCTCCGCATATATTTTAGGGCTAAATATCAGGAGGTTGAATTGCTGATTGAACCAGCCATATTCCAGATCTGTAATCCTTATGGTAACAAAGAAAAGTGAGATAAGAATAGTTGCGAGCACCAGATGTCCTTTCTTGGCAAGCCAGGCACAAACAGAATTGAAGAAGAGGCAAAAACTAAAAAGACCGATCACCCAGAGCCATACTTCTACAGTCGCATAGATACTGGTGGAATATCCCGGTCTCAATTTCACTTCAAATAACAACGTCCCTTCAATATTACTGATACCAAAAACTTCCTTGTCTGCAAATGTGGCCAGAGACAATGAATTTACATCTATCAATGTACTGGATATACCACTGTCGAGGTATTGATTATCGATGCTATACTGGTCTTTAACCGCTATCAGGAACAAAATGGTATAATCACCTGAAGTTTTTTTGATGACTTCATAATACCCATTAACTATTTTCGAGAATGAGGAGCCATCCTTAAAGACCTCAGGATCTGGGGGAATGGTCTTAATGGAGCTCCAGAATTTAAGTTGTCCATTCCTATAGGTAAGAATGTCAATACCTTTTGAGCTATAATTATTAATGAAGTTCAGTCCATATTCTTCATTAAGTTGAAATTTTTTAGCCAGTTCAATCTGTTTTGAACTGGCTAAAAAATCATGTACTAGTCTTTCATTTGCATTGAGGCTTTTTTGAAGCTTACGCGCTTCGTGGCTAAGTAATTCCTTTTTTGTGATCGAATGCTTTAGCGATAGTGCTGTCACTATACAGCAAGCACCCAATATCAATAAAAGAAATCTTATTTTACCTCCTATGCTCACGCTAAACTATTTTATGTAACCGAAGTATTATGCAGTCGTTGTAGCTGAGCTTGTCTGTACTTCTCTGCTTACTTTTTTCACCAGGCCTTGTAGTACATTTCCCGGGCCAACTTCAACAAACTGATCTGCTCCGTCGGCAATCATTTGCTCAACGGTCTGTGTCCACTTAACCGCCCCCGTTAATTGGGTAATTAAATTTTCTTTTATCTTTTGGGGATCAGTATTCGCTACAGGATCAACATTCTGATAAATAGGACAAACAGGAGGCATAATGGATACATTTTCAATCGCTTCCTGCAATTCTAAGCGTGCCGGCTCCATCAGCGGCGAATGGAAAGCACCGCCTACATTTAACTTTAATGCACGCTTTGCTCCGGCTGCCGTCAACTGCTGGCAGGCGATATCAACGCCTTCGATACTTCCAGAGATCACAATTTGTCCAGGACAGTTATAATTAGCTGCCACAACAACTTCATCAATACCATTGCAGATTTCCTCCACTACTTCATTGGCCAGCCCAAGAATCGCGGCCATTGTCGATGGTTGTGCCTCACAAGCTTTTTGCATCGCATTGGCACGTGTGATTACCAGTTTCAATCCGTCCTCAAAAGACAATGCATTGGCAGCAACCAAAGCAGAAAATTCACCAAGCGAATGTCCAGCTACCATATCCGGCTGAAAATCGGCACCCAGCGTCTTTGCCAGTATAACAGAGTGAAGAAATATAGCAGGCTGAGTTACTTTTGTTTCTTTAAGCTCTTCATCGCTTCCCGAGAACATGATGTCGCTGATGCGAAAACCAATGATCTCATTGGCTTTTTCAAAAAGTGCTTTAGCCTGTTCATTTTCATATAATTCTTTGCCCATTCCAGAGAATTGAGCTCCTTGTCCTGGAAATACGTATGCTTTCATAAATGATTTATTGTTTGGTTTGATTAGTGTAAATTGGCTGTAATTAGTCTCAAGAACTCAGCCCTCGTTTTGTCTTTTGCAAATTCTCCCGTAAAAGCAGATGTAGTAGTCACAGAATTTTGTTTCTGTATGCCACGCATGGCCATACATAAGTGTTTGCACTCAATAACAACTGCAACGCCTGCCGGCTGTAATGTTTCCTGGATACAATCTCTGATCTCATTGGTCAGGCGCTCCTGTACCTGTAACCTGCGTGCAAATGCATCAACGATACGTGGTATTTTGCTTAATCCAACAATATGTCCATTTGGGATGTAAGCAACATGTGCTTTACCAAAAAATGGAAGCATGTGGTGCTCGCACATAGAAAAAACTTCTATGTCTTTTACTACGACCATTTGGCTATAATCTTCCTTAAACATCGCACTGCGTAGTATTTCAGCCGGATTCAGGTCATATCCATGCGTTAAATACTGCAAAGCTTTGGCTACGCGTTCAGGAGTTTTCACCAATCCCTCTCTTTCAGGATCTTCTCCAAGCTGCCCTAAAATATCTTTATAATGATGAGCTACTGAAGCTATTTTTCCTTCATTGTAACGGTCTATTTTAATGTAACCGTCTTCTTCTTCATCGAAATGGTTATGATTGTTCATATTTGTGCTTTATTAACCGAAATACTCAACAAAATTATTCTCGGTTTCGTAAATTTTAATGCTATGTAGATGTGCACCTGATTCAGCAATCAATGAATACAGTTCATCCCAAATTGCTATTGCCAGGTTTTCAGTAGAGGCCAATTTATCTTTCATGAAATCAACGTCAAGATTTAAATTCCTATGGTCGATTTTATCTACTACTGAAACATTTATAATGTCTTTCAACCACTTCAGATCAACCAAAAATCCAGTCTCAGGATTCACCTCACCCTTAACGGTAACATACAACTGATAGTTATGTCCATGCCAGTTTGGATTGGCGCACTTCCCATAAACTGCTTCGTTTTCTTCGGCAGTCCAGTCAGGCCTGGAAAGTTTGTGCGCTGCGTTAAATGATGCTTTTCTTGTTATATATATCATTTATATAAGGTTATAAAGTTTGTTATATCGCCCCAAATATACGCAGAAAATAGCTAACTTAGTGATCTATGAAGCCCCTTATAGTTGCTGCGACCATACCTGAAATCGCCATTTTAATCGCAAATTTTAATTTGCATGAAAAGGAATTCATACAATCTCCTGAATTTGACATTTTAATTACGGGAGTAGGAATGACAGCTACTGCATTTGCCCTTGGTAAACATTTGTCTCCGAAATATAACCTTGTTTTAAATCTCGGGATTGCTGGAAGTTTCGACAGGTCTTTATCGCTGGGAACAGTAGTCAACATTACGACTGATGAATTTGCAGAACTTGGCGCCGACGACAAAACTCATTTTATCAGTATCGATGAGCTTGGATTTGGAAAGTCAAAATACTCAGCCTATAACAACCTCTTAAATGACCATATTACACAGCTGAAAAAAGTGAACGGGATTACCGTAAATCGTGTAAATGGAAGCGAAGAAAGCATCAAAAGCATTACAGACAGACTTAACCCTACAACAGAAAGTATGGAAGGTGCAGCTGTTTTATATTGCTGTGAGCAGACATCAACGCCCTGCCTCCAGATCCGAAGCATTTCCAATTATGTTGAACCCCGCAACAGGGAAAACTGGAATATCGGCCTTGCCATAAAAAACCTGAACAACTGGGCAATTGGATTTTTGACAAATACATAACTAAACGTGTTCAGGTTGTAGCTACCTTAGCTCCATGAAACTTAGCTTAGGATTTTCACCTTGCCCCAACGATACATTTATTTTTGATGCGCTCATACACCATAAAATCGATACAGAAGGATTAGATTTCGAGGTATCTTTTGATGATGTTGAAACGCTAAATCAAAAGGCTTTTCGCGGGGAGCTCGACATTACCAAATTAAGCTTTCATGCCTTTGCTCATCTGTATGATAAATATGCTTTGTTAGATGCAGGAAGTGCCTTAGGATTTGGAGTAGGTCCAATGCTGATCAGCAAGCGCAAAGATCTGACACCGGAAAACCTCAGTGCTGACTTAAAAATCGGAATTCCTGGAAAATACACCACAGCGAATTTTCTTCTTGGGATTGCTTTTCCCCATTTGGCGAATAAACAGGAAATGGTTTTCTCCGACATAGAACCTTCACTATTAAGCGATAAGATTGATGCCGGACTGATCATTCATGAGAACCGCTTTACTTATGCAGAAAAAGGCCTGACAAAAATTATAGATCTTGGCAATTACTGGGAAGAGCTTACCGGCTGCGCAATCCCCTTGGGAGGCATCGTAGTCAACAGAAAACTCGAAAGGGACGTTCAGGAAAAGGTAAACAGATTAATCAGAAAATCTGTAGAATATGCGTTTGCCAATCCAAAGTCCGGCATTTCATTCATCAAGTCCCATGCACAGGAAATGAGCGAGGAAGTCATGTACAAACATATAGACCTCTATGTAAATCAATATTCTGTAGACCTGGGAATTGAGGGCAGAAAGGCAATAGATGTGATGTTTAAAATGGCACAGGAGAAAGGTGTTATAAAGCCCTTGGACAGCAGTCTTTATTTGATGCCTTAATTAGTTACAAGGGCCGTCAGGTATCTCTTTGGTTATTTTAAGCAGTTTGGTAACCACCATCGTAGAATCAAAGTCGGCGGAAACAATTAAACTATCCGATTTGATCAGGTGGCATTCTACTTCGATATAAACCGGTTCATAAGGCTTTTCAAAGTTAAAATTACTATAGGCAAGTTCTAATGTTTTGGCACTATCAGCCACCCAATACTCTCTCCCTTCTTCACAATCGGTAAATGATTTGATCTCGGGACCATAGCTATACAAACCTTTTATAACTCTCGTAGTGTTTTTATTTTCCTGCTCCGATTTCTGGTTACAAGCGGTAATAAATGCTGCAAGTGCAAAAAATAGAACAATGTATTTAGTATGTAGATTCATATGGTTAAAGATCTTGATTTAAATTATTAATCTTCTTTACGCTTAAATTAGATGACAAAGCTGATGCCACAAAAGAGAATATGCTTACTGTTAAAAATACCAGCACAAAATCTTTCCATTTAAAGCCTACCGGGTAAGCATTTGTGATTACCAGGTCGTCCTGAGACATCTTAATCAGTCCGAATTTTTGCTGCAGCAGACAAAAAATAAATCCGACTAACAGACCGAATATACATCCTGTCATGGTGATCATCATTCCTTCAAATAAGAATATTCTCTTTATTAACTTTTTACCCGCTCCCAGACTGCTCAAAACAGCAATGTCCTTGACTTTATCTATAACTAACATGGTTAGTGACCCTATAATATTAAAGATAGCTATAATTAAAACAAATGTGAGGATAATATATACTGCCCACTTTTCACTCCCCAATATATTATACAGCACCTTATTTTGTTGTATCCGGTCCTTTACTTCAAATTTACCACCTAAATCCTGCTCAATCTCTTCTTTAAATTTATCGACATTAATACCTGGCTTAAGATTAATTTCGATAGAAGATATCTTCTCCGGCTCATCTAACAATGTTCTTGCAAATTTCAAGGGAACAATAGCAATGTTATCAAAATCTTGCTGTACCTCAAAAACACCAGATACAGGAATTGAAAGAATTGTAAAATCATCCGCAGGATTTACAGAGCCGGTTTTAGCCCCCTTCTTCGGTGAAAAAATCTGCAACTGGTTAAATGGATCGGTAGTATTTACCATGAGGTAGGTCTGTATGGCCGACCCTATAATAGCATTGCTGCCATACTTGTTTTCCAGCACAAAGCTTCCATCAATCGTGATACTGTCAAGACTTTTGTTTTTTAAATAATCTTCGCTAACGCCTTTAATAAGGCCTACAGACTGCTTATCATTGTAGCGCAGCAAAGCATTTTCTGACAATACTTCAGTATAAGAGTAAATGCCGGTATTCGTTTTTAAGCTTCTGAAATAAGCTGTATTTGGATCAAATGTTTTTCCCTGTGCCGGAGCAATAACAACCTGCGGTGTAATGGTATTGAACATCTTCAGCACCACATCTTCAAATCCATTAAAAACAGACAATATGATAATCAACGCCGCACTGCCTACAAACACACCCACCACCGAAATGGCAGAAATGATGTTGATCGCATTGGTAGATTTCTTTGCAAAAAGATACCTTTTAGCTATGTAGAGTGCTGTATTCAATTTCTATATTAAAACCCTATTGTAAAAATGGATTATGTTGTTTTTCAAAGCCTATTGTTGTGGCAGGCCCGTGTCCGGGATAAACCGTACAATCATCCGGTAATGTAAACAGATTATTTTTTATATTATTAATCAGCTGAGCATGGTTGCCCCCAGGCAAATCAGTACGGCCGATACTATTGTAAAACAAAACATCGCCCCCTATTAAAAAATTGTCCTCCCTGGCATAAAAGCACAAGTGAGCCGGCGAATGGCCCGGGGCAAAAATCAGATCCAATGTACTATTTCCAAATTGAACTGATCCTGTTTCACCAAGAAATACTTCTGGCTCAGGAGACAGCTCATACCTCAGTCCCATTTGAGGCACATAACCTGGTATGGCCTGCAGGACATACAACTCACCTTTGTGAAATTGTGGTTTCAAACTCCAGTTATCGTAAACAAACTTATTTCCAAATACATGATCATAGTGACAATGCGTGTTCAGCAAGAGCGTTGGCTTAAGCTTATTCTCCATGATGAAACCAGAAATTATGTTCTGCTCTTCACCATCATACATACCCGGATCAATGATGACACATTCTTTCGTTTCATCAAATAAAACATAAGTATTTTCCCTCACGGGATTAAAAGTAAATTTCTGAATGCTGATCATATCAATAGGCTCTTATTGTAGTACTAGTTTTTCCACTTAAATGTACTAATCATTCTGTCAATATCCTTTTTAATAAAAGCAACCACAGGTTGTATAGAATCATACTGCGGTCTTTCATTAAAATATAACGCTCCTCTAAAGTAATGACTGACACTGTCAGTCAGGAAAAACTGGACTGATGATGCAGTATTTCCTTCAATAGAATAGTAAATACCGTATACCTTCTTGTTTGGGTAATTGATTCGTTTCTGATCAATCGCATTTGCCTTCACAGTATGTTTGAATGCAAATGTCCGGGCGTCTTCAACCAAATTCTCATATTCCTTTTTCGAA
Organism: Pedobacter frigoris; assembly: GCF_032678645.1. Classification (GTDB taxonomy): domain Bacteria; phylum Bacteroidota; class Bacteroidia; order Sphingobacteriales; family Sphingobacteriaceae; genus Pedobacter; species Pedobacter frigoris_A. The sequence goes on along the minus strand of NZ_JAVTSP010000002.1, from coordinate 349,559 downwards.
GACACATCGTAATAAGTCAGGTGCAAACGGCCGTTAAACTGCGGAAAAGACAGGTTATACCAGCAGGGCTGCGTATCGGCACTGTTATCGGCCTGTAAAACCGCATACTTAGGGTATTCAAAAGAGAAAGGGCAGTCTTTGCTATAAAGCTGGTACGCTTTCTCCGGGAAGTCAATCTTAAAATACCCTCTTGGTTTAGGCGCATAACTATTGCTATTGCTGCAGGCCGAAAACACCAGTAAGCCTGCAAATAAAAAAAGAACCCAGTTCCTTCCCATGTTAAGAATTCCAGATCTCCCAGGAACGTAGTGCCTGCAGATGCAACATCTCAAGACCGTTCTTTGTTTTTCCGCCCTTTTTTCTCACCTGCTTCAGGAAAAGTGTTTCTTCGGGGTTATAGACCAGGTCGTAAGCCGCGTGCTTGTCTGTTAAACAGGCGTAGGGAATAGGCGGACAAGTATCAGTATCGGGCGACATGCCCAAAGGAGTGGTATTGATCAGGAGCGTATGTTCGTCCAGTAATTTTTCATCTACAGCTTCATATAAAATACTGCCTTCAGTTGCTTTCCTGGTTACCACCAGAAAAGGGATATTAAGCTTGTTCAGTACATATTTTACAGCTTTTGCCGCCCCGCCATCACCAAATATCAATGCTTTACGATGATGTGGTTCCAGCAATGGCTTTAACGACTCCTCGAAACCATAAGCATCCGTATTGTAGCCCTTAATACACTGCTCCCCATTCTTCCGGCCTATTAAAATACAGTTAACCGCACCAATTTCTGTTGAGGCTTCGTCTATTTCATCTAAAAACGGGAGTATTTGTACCTTATACGGTATAGTGACATTGACTCCCCAAAGCTCCGGATTATCGGACCACAACTTAACAAACAACTCAATATTTTCTATTGGGTAAAGTTCGTATTCACAATCAGTGATCCGCTCCTCTTTAAACTTTTCGGTGAAGAATTTTTTAGAAAAGGAATGCGATAAAGGATAGCCAATTAAACCAAATTTTCTCATTTTGCTTGAAAGAGGGTTTAGGGTATTATTTCTCCAGGCCCAGGAAGTGATCAAATGTATCACCCCGTAATCCCAAACGGATGGTCTCCAAAGGAATAACCTCCGCAGGAGCAATATTTCCAAGATTTACGTTTGAACCCAGCAATTTAATAAACCAAACCTGCTGTTCCTTTTGAGGTGCCTCCCAAATAATGGTTTCTTCAGGAATTTGAGTCAGGATCTCATCTACTAACCCTTCTCTAACTTCTCCAGAGCCCCTGTAAATACCTACATTACCCCCTTCTCTAGCCTCCGCTATTACTTTCCAGGACCCAGCTTCAATTTCAGCCTGCATCAATTTGATCCATTTATAAGGAGCAAATATTTTGGCAGCATCTTTTGAACCGACTTCTGAAATTACAGTAACTTGCTTTGACAACTTCTGTATGAATTCACATTTCAAATCATGTTCTATTGTAATGGAACCGTCTGAAACTTCAACATACTCCATATTGAACTGATCCAACACCCTGCGATAGTCATCAAATTGATTACGTATCACAAAAGCTTCAAATAATGTGCCTCCGAAATAGGTTGGAATTCCTGCAGATTTGTAAATAGCCAGTTTCTCTTTAAGATTAGGCGTAACAAAGGAGGTTGCCCATCCCAATTTGACAATATCACTATGTACTCCGGCAATATCTATAAAATCTTCTGTTTGTCTTAAGCTTAATCCTTTATCCATAACCATTGTAATCCCCTTATCACGCGGTTTTACAGGTCGTTCTGGTATATTATTCAGTGGGTAATTCATATTGGACACAAAGGTGAAAAAAAAACAGACAGCTTTCATCAGCAATCGCTAATAAAAACTGTCTGTTTTTTATTTTATATAACGGTTTATAACTTCAAGTATCGAACCGTTTTCCTGTAACTGAGGTAAATATTCGAATAAAATATAGTGTTTATCCGGATCTGTAGCCAGGGCCGTCTCCAGATAAAGCAATGCATCATTTTTCTCACCAAGGGCAAAAAGATAGGCAACCATACGATAATACAGTTCAGCAGCATCCGGGTTGTTCTTTATCGCATCTGCGATAGTCTCAGAGGCCTCCACCAGCTTACCTTGCTCATAAAGTACAGTAGAAAAGTCCAGCCAGGCTTCAACGTCCACAGGATTGTATTCCAAAACTTTATAATAGGCTGCTACTGATTGCTCTATTTGTCCGAGCTTATAATAGGCGTCAGCCATGGCAAACCAGAAATCAGGATTTTCAGCATCCAGGTCAATAGCTTTTTTATAGAAATGCAGTGATTCAAAATAACGTTCCTCAAAGTTTAAGGTAACGCCTATACCAAACCAGGCATCGGCCATTTTACTATCCATCTTGACAGATTTCTTATAGTAAGAACGTGCCTCATCCATCCTTTCCAGCTTCTCATAACATTCTCCTATCGCACAATAGGTATCGGCATTGGGTTTCTCATATTCAAACGTCTGCTTATAGACTTCAATGGCCTCTGCAAACCGATCCAGCTGCACCAGTGCATTTCCCTTATTGTAATAGGCAGATGCAAAATTGTCCTTGATCAGAATCGCATAATCATAGGCGTCTATAGCTTTTTCAAACAGATCGAGTTTATGATATGAATTGGCCAGATTATACCATGCTGCATAGGAATAAGGATCGTTGTCTATGTATTCCTGATAAAACTTGATGCTCTCTTCCTGCTTATCAAGGATATCATAACAGAACGCAAGTTCATATAACCCATCCTTATTTTCCATATTTTGTTCAAGGCTCTGCTTGATATATACAATGGCGCTTTCGTAATCCAGCATGTTTTGATATACATACGCAATCTGAAGCAGGATCTCATCTGTTGTTTCCGCGAATTCCAATGCTTTCTGGAAATTATCAAGCGCTTCGGAATAGCGTTCAAGACTATTGTAGATATTGCCCCTGAGGATATAGATTTCTGCTTCTGAAGCTTCCAGCATCTCTGCTTTTTGCAATGACAAAAAAGCACGTTCTACCTGATCAGTGACAAAAAACAACTGCGCCTGCTTTACTAAAAATACAGCAGCATAAGGGTGCTGATTGAGGGCATACTCTATCACCTGCAGGGCCTTCACCGGATCGCTCTTCTCTATATAATAATCAATAATGTTTTCGAAGGCCTGGGCATCAAAAAAGTATTGATCCTGATTGCGTATCATCTCTTCGTAACGCTCTACTGAACGCTGCGCATCATCACTAAAATCAAAATAATATTCCTCTTCCATGTATCGAATAATTAAAGAACAGATCCCTGTGTTAAAAATACATTATAAGTTTACAACAATTAATAGTACAACTCACCAATTAATTTTCAACATACACACACCTCCGCCCATAAACAACTGATAATAATGTTAGTAAGCAAACCTGCATTAAAGATGTCCATGTTAGGTACAGGTGCTATGATCTGAAAGTATGTACAAAATAACGGAACTTAAACTGAATCCCCGTAATATTCACGTCAAGAAACCTGCCAGATTCAAATAGTTCCCGCTTTGGCGAAGAAAAGAGAGCAGGGGAAGGAAGAGAAAGTGACGCTGAAGCCCTGGAAAGCGCATATAAAAACAAAGCCGCAACGGGTTACCCGTTGCGGCTGATCTCTCTCACCTATCCCTATATTATTTCGCATTGAGACTAAAAGCCATTGCTTCGTCAATGCTATTATTTGTTGTTTTTATCGCTACAAAATGCTCGACCGTCAATTTTGAAATAGAATCCCTAACCAATGTATGGTCTAAAGTTGCACCGCTCAACTTTAAATCTGAATGGTCTTTAATAAACGTATACATGCTCTCTGTCGTTGCTTTCACTTTTGCCTTCGCATTATCTTTTAAAAAGATCTGGAGGTATTTCAAATTGAACTGACCAATGGTCTCCACGACTACATCTCCCGAAGCATCAATTCTTTGAAGATCAGCCACTGAAATACGAATAGTTACCGGCTCATATTCAGAAGATTTTACAATAAGTGTATACCCCTGTCTTTTAATAGATGTATTTCTCGAAGAATAATCTCCGTAAACTTCAATCTTTTCTCTGTCAGCCTGAACCAGCTCAATCTTTACCTTACCGGTAATTTTGATTTTGTTAAAACTAAAGCTGGAAGCCAATGTAGTCATGGCTGTTGTGGCAAGTACAAATAGCATCAGCATTGCACTTAATAATGTTTTTGTTAAAGTCTTCATATTATTGTTTTTTAAGGTTTTTATATTTTGTTTGTGTTTGGTAATAAGACGCCGCTATTTTAAAAACGTTGCAGGCTTTTACTCCCTTTTATACCAGAATCACATCATACACGACCAACCACCTTTTTTTTTCGACAAACGCGCCATAAAAATTTGGTCATAATTGAAGAATGCTTTTGAAAGCCACGCAAATTGACGTATGTTTAAAGATTTTTAAATGCTTATAGTCCGATTGTTTAACTTTTAGCCAATGTTACGCGTAGATACTACCAAACCCTGCAAAATTGTGTACTCACTATGCAAACACGCGTACTTTGGTTACCTGATTGAGCCTCATATTGTTCAGCTAAATCCGCAGGGAGATTTTTCTTTGACCTATCAGCGTTTATTTTCTCATACTGCAAAAGAATTCTCCAGCCATCTCAATGAAACAGATCTTAAACTCATTAAGATCCTTGATGAAACGGAACAGGACTATATCATCAAGAAGTACCATAAAAAAGCGATCCGGCCTGCAGAGTTTTTCAGCAAGTTCTTCAATGAAAAGTTTTATGAAAGTGTAAGGCCAAAAATTGAGAAGAAACTCTCTGAGGTATTGGAAGTGCTGAAGGGCCATGGCGCCCTCTATCTGATGGATAAAGACGGATGGCCTGCAGAGAGAACCATAGAAATTGCGACAGAACCTGCAACAGTTTTATTCCATTTTCGTCGCAATGAACTGGAAACAAGGTATTTCCCAACTATAAAATATCAGGGTCTGCGCATAGAGTTTATGTTTAAGGACGCTCAGGTGGTCAGCAATCAACCCGCCTGGCTGCTGCTGAACGATATGGTGTATTTCTTTGAACAGGACATTGAAGGCAAGAAGTTATTGCCATTTCTCAATAAACGCTACATCACGATCCCTAAAGCTACAGAGGCTACTTATTTTGAGAAATTTGTTGCCCCACTCATTGAAAAATACCATGTATATGCGGAAGGCTTTGAGATTAAAACAGAGAAACATGAACCGGCCCCGGTAATAAAGGTAATTTATGTTGAAAATGGCATCTCTCAATTGCAATTGTATTTCAAGTATGGCGCCTACGCCTTTGCGATGGGTAGCGAAAAGAAAGTAACTGTTCGCCTGAAAAAAGAGCAGGACAATTATATTTTCACCCGCATCAAAAGAAATACGGAATTTGAAAAGCAAAAGTTCGATCTCCTGGTTAAAATGGGATTGAAGAAAACAAGCGTACTCTTTCACAACCTTGAGGTTTCCGGAAATGAAGATGAAGACCAGTCTTATGCAATCATCAACTGGGTCAATGAACATATAGACACACTCACAACCGCTGGTTTTGAAGTGGAGCAGCATACAGGCAGTAAAAAGTTTTTGTTTGCAGCCAATAAGATCGATTTTGAAGTCAAAGAAGACAATGATTGGTTTGACATCAATGCCATCGTTTACTTTGGCATCCATCCAATACCATTCATTGCGTTAAAGCAGCACATTCTTCATAAAAGGAGAGAGTTTACACTCCCTGACGGATCAATAGCAATTATTCCGGAGAAATGGTTTACCCAATACGGAAGCCTTTTTAGTCTTTCGGATGGAGGAAAATCACTGCGCCTGAAGAAACACCATATCGGATTAATAAATGAACTGGCAGAAGACGGCATTGCCAATGTAACCCTCAACCGCAAACTGGAAAGGCTAAACGATTTCGAAAATATAGCCGATGTGCAAATGCCAGTTAACTTTAAAGGTGACCTGAGAAGTTACCAGAAAGCCGGATACAATTGGTTTAGTTTCCTGCGCGATTATAATTTCGGCGGCTGTCTGGCCGACGATATGGGTTTGGGTAAAACCATACAAACGTTGGCCATGCTCCAGAAGATCAAGGAAGAGGCTGAACAAAATAATACCCACACTACTTCACTGATTGTGATGCCGACGTCACTGATCTACAACTGGTTGAACGAAGCAAAAAAATTCACTCCAAAGCTTAAGATTCATGCCCATACAGGCACATCCAGGGATAAGGATATCAGCTTATTTGCAAAATACGACATCATCATCACTACCTACGGAATTACACGGGTCGATATTGAGCTGCTCAAAAACTTTTATTTCAGCTATATCATACTCGATGAGAGTCAAAACATAAAAAACCCATCTTCTAAGTCATTTAAAGCGGTCAAAGCCCTTAAATCTAAACACAAACTGATACTCAGCGGTACCCCGGTAGAAAACTCGGTGAGCGATTTATGGACTCAGTTGACTTTCCTCAACCCTGGCTTACTGGGCACACAGGCATTTTTTAATGAGGAATATGTACAGGCAATAGAGAAAAGAAAAGACGAAGACAAAGCACGCAAGCTTCAGGCCATCATTAAGCCTTTTGTATTGCGCAGGACTAAGGAACAGGTTGCTGCTGAATTGCCGTCTAAAACTGAACAGATATTTTACTGCAACATGAGTGAGGATCAGGCAGCTTATTACGAGAAAACCAAATCAGCCTATCGTAATGACCTGTTGAGCAGTATGGACGATGGCACCTATGCTAAAAAACAGGTTCAGCTTTTACAAGGACTGACAGCATTGAGGCAACTTGCCAATCATCCGGTGATGATTGATGAAAGCTATGCTTCTGATTCGGGAAAATTTGAGAATGTAGTTCACACACTGGACAACGTACTTAAAGGCGGACATAAAGTGCTGATATTTTCGCAGTTCGTAAAACACCTGAATATTTTTAAATCCCACTTCGAAAAGGAAGACATTCCTTATGCATACCTGGATGGCGGCACAAAAAACCGCGGTGAAATCGTAGCCGAATTCCAGCAAAACACTGAACTAAAGGTTTTCTTGATATCGATTAAAGCTGGAGGAGTTGGGCTAAACCTAACTCAGGCAGATTATGTGTTTATCCTCGACCCATGGTGGAATCCTGCGGTAGAACAACAGGCTATTGACCGTACTCATAGAATCGGACAGGAAAAGAAAGTATTTATCTACAAATTCATTGCAAAAGATACGGTAGAAGAAAAAATTCTAGCGCTTCAAAACCGTAAAAAAAGGCTGGCAAGTTCACTCATAACGACAGAAGAGAGCTTCTTCAAGTCCCTGAGCAAAGAGGACATCCAGGAAATCCTCAATTAAACATTCAGAAAATCCTGATACTCAGCCATGCTGATCATTTCTGCGCCCATGCTCATCAAATGGTCATTTGGAAGCTGGCAGTCTATCAGTTTATATCTTTCCGTCTTACAAAGTGCTATCAAAGCGACTTTCGAGGCATTACTTACGAGACTAAACATGCTTTCTCCGCAAAAAACATCTCCCATCAGTACACCATATAAGCCACCAACCAGATTACCTTCCTGCCACACCTCTACACTCCCGGCATGACCTTTTTCAAACAGATGAATGTATGCGTCCTGCATTTGATCGGTGATCCAGGTACCGGGCTGATCTTTTCGTTCGACTTTTGCGCAATTAACAATTACCGCAGCGAAAGCCTTGTTAAAGGTCACCTCCAGCAAACCATCACCCAATAGCTTTCTCATGCTTTTGCTAATTTTAACCCGCTCGGGAAAGATGACGCAACGCTCGTGAGGGGCATACCAACAAATCGGATCGCCCTCGCTAAACCATGGGAAAATGCCGTTTTCATAAGCCAGAAGCAGACGATCTATCTTTAAATCTCCCCCAATAGCAAGAAGACCATCAGGATCAGCAAGTTGCGGATTTGGAAAAACGACTTCATCTTCGGGTAATCTAAAAACCATTTACAATTATAAACAATCCTGTAATTTGTTCCCTGTTATGTTTTTAAATCACCAATCAATCCTATTTGCTTAGAGTGCGCTATGGCTTCAGAGCTAGTATTAAAAAGGCAGGTATGTATGTTCTTGGCTTTTATTCTAACCAGGAATTCATTTGCAGTTTCCTCCATTTCCTTTCTCACATTCCTGATGTATACAGCCTCTATATTTTTAGGGTATTTCTCTGCAATCGCCGTGTATATAGCAGGATCTTTTTGGGAATTGTCTCCAAAAAACACGAACTTCTGATTGGGAAAAGCATCCAATATCCGCATTACCCGCATCAATTTACCTTCATGCCCTGTTTTACCTGTCCTGATCAGATCCTTCCAGCGCTTGATCTGGTTCAATAAAAAAGCACCCTCAGGTAATTTATTATACCTGAAAGTCTCTACCAGGTAATCGTACAAATTCCATTCACTGCTCGACACATAAAAAAAAGGATTGGGCTGATCTGTTTCTGTATGTGACAATGCCAGCAAATTATAATGGGTATAAGCATCTTTAAAAGTCTTCCTTGTCCGTGGGTTTTTAATGAACAGTTCTCTTAACCTCCTGCCTATGGTTGCTGAATGAGAAACCATAATCGTGTCGTCTATATCAGATATAAAAGCATATTGCGTGATATGTGGGACGAATATTTGCCCCTGTCCAACCGACAGCACTTTTCCCTTATCGTCCAGAGCCTCTACCTTAACGCCATGCCAGCCGGCACTCACGTTTTCAGTTGCAGCCCACTCAAATTTAAAGAAGCCATCATATTCTGTCTTCTGGTATACTTCTTGCCCATTAAAGGTAAGTCTTACCTTGACATAAGGATAAGGTTTTAAAATGAACAGCTTTAAAAGGTGTACAATGTTTACAATAAGGTTGTTGCTGAACTTCTGCCTTGTTTTGGCTTTAAACCGGAAAACGTGACCATATACAACTAAGTTATGGGTATGCCCATAGCCATGATATATTTTTACGCTTACAGATTTGTTCATTAGTAATTAAAACAGAGTTACACAAAAGTTGTTTGTGGTATTAAACAAATATATGGAAGAGCAGGCCTCGAAGATGAAATTATTATTTATAGTAAACCCAGGTTCAGGAAACGGAGGAATTGATTTTGAGGAGCTCATTGTTAAATATTTTGAGCCTTTAAATCATGTCGCTGAAATTTATATGCTTACTAAAAGCTGTTCTTTAAAAAAGATAAAACAAGTTATAGATGATGCAAAAGCCGACCGTGTAGTAGCTGTCGGTGGTGATGGCACTTTGAAACTTGTCGCGGAATGCCTGATTGGCACCACCACTCCCATTGCCATTATTCCGGCAGGATCAGCCAACGGTATGGCAAAGGAATTGGGTATTCCCACGGAGGCGAATGAAGCACTTAACGTAGCCGTAAACGGAAGCCCTAAAAAAATCCATGCAGTCACTGTAAATAAGGAACTCTGTATCCATCTTGCCGACATCGGCTTCAACGCTTACATCGTTAAAAAATTTAGCTCTCTCCAGCATAGAGGCATGTGGGGGTATACCAAAGCTGCCTGGAGCGCACTTTGGAACCATAGAAAGATGCACGTTGAGTTCAATATTAAAGGAAAGACCATCAGCTCTGAGGCCGCAATGGTGGTTATTGCAAATGCTACCATGTACGGAACAGGTGTCAAGATCAATCCTGAAGGTAAACTGGATGATGATGTTTTTGAAATTGTACTGGTAAAGGAGTATTCTGTAATGGAAATACTCAAACTAAGGTTTACAAATATGGCGCTCAACCCTAAAAACATTGAGCTGTTTCAAACTACCAGTCTGAAAATCAAAACCAAACACAAAGCTCATTTTCAGGTAGACGGGGAATATGTCGGTAAGGTGAATCAGGTAGAGGCCGAGATCATACCTGCGGCCATCTCTATTATAGTTTAATTACAATATTTGGCTAACGCTTCATCTGCAAGATCAGAGCCCATATGTTTTACGAACAAAAAGTCCTCACAGGCTCCTTGTTTGTCTTTCTGTTTCAGCTTTTTCATGCCATCAGCGATGCGCTGATTGAAATACGCATTGTCATAGCCAAGCGTGCCTTTTAAAGCTTTAATCTTGGCCTCTTCATCCGGTGAAAAGGCTTTTCCCTGCTCTTTATTTTTGTAGAAATTAAGTACAGCACTAGTCATACCTTCATTAGATCTGTAAGCTTGTATGGCCTGGGCTATTTGCTCACGGCTCCTGTTTCCGCAATCTTCAGAAGTTATGCTAAATTTAATAGGAGCAATGATTGAAACCGTAGTGTCGTGCCCGGCTGGCATAATCCATTTTCCGCTGCTCATCCTGATTAGTCTTAATGCCTCATCATCCAGGTCCGTACCTATCCCATTTCTGATTTTGGAATAGTAAACCTCTCCTTCTTTATTCAACTTAAAACTAATGGTTACTGTACCCTGAATGCAATTCTGAAGCGAGTACTGAGGATATACCTTGTTGTTCGCTACAAAGCTCTCGAGACTACCTTTAAGTTTGGGCTGGGCCTGAACGGTGAATCCGTATAAAAGAAATAATACTAAAAGAATCTTTCTCATATACTAATTTACAAAAATTAAACGTCTTCGTCCGTATCCTTACGCTCTTTTGATATTTTATCAAAAATCTTATCCATATGCTCAACATACTCGTTGGTATCGTCCAAAAAGAAGGTCAACGTAGGTACTACTCTAGCCTGATGACGGATACGGGCACCCAACTTGTAACGAATTTCACTGGCGTGGGAATTTACTTCCGCAACAGACAACGATGTATTATTGGTGTTTAAAAAGCTAAGATATACCTTGGCTACTGCAAGGTCTGAAGAAACACGGACCTTGGTAATTGTAACCAATGTATTGGGAAGATAGGCAGAACCCTCACGTTGAAAAATCGCTGCTAATTCTTCCTGTATTACTCCTGCAAATTTCTGCTGACGTTTACTTTCCATATTTTCTTCAATTAATATAACAATTTATCGTAAGGGTAACGCTCGGTATGCAAAGCAATAACCTTATCATACAATAATTGTTTAAATTCTTCTAAATTCTCTTTGTGCAGGGCTGATATAAATATTGCCGGTGCATTGTTACTTGCCATCCAGCTGCGCTTGAAATCTTCCAGGGTAAGCTGCACAGGCTCTTCTTCCTCATGATCTGGTTTAGGAGCTACATAGGCATCAATTTTATTGAATACCACAATGGTTTCTTTGTCCCTCGCTCCCAAATCCTTTAATGTTTCATTGACCACATTGATCTGATCTTCAAAATTCTGATGTGAAACATCCACAACATGAATTAAAACATCCGCTTCCCGCACCTCATCCAGAGTCGATTTAAAGCACTCTACCAAATGATGCGGAAGTTTTCTGATAAACCCAACTGTATCTGAAAGTAAAAACGGCAGATTTTCAATCACCACTTTCCTAACTGTGGTGTCCAGTGTAGCAAACAGCTTATTCTCCGCAAATACCTCGGATTTAGAAAGCATGTTCATGATGGTCGATTTACCAACGTTGGTATACCCTACAAGGGCAACACGGATCAGTTGGCCGCGGTTCTTACGTTGTGTTTCGTTCTGCTTATCGATCAGTTTTAACCTGCTTTTCAGCAATGCGATCTTTTCAAGGATCATCCTCCTATCGCTCTCTATTTGTGTCTCACCGGGTCCTCTCATCCCAATACCACCTTTCTGGCGCTCCAAGTGAGTCCATAAACGCGTAAGGCGGGGCAACAAATACTGCAGCTGCGCCAGTTCCACCTGCGTTTTTGCCTGAGCTGTTTGCGCTCTTCCTGCAAAAATATCAAGGATCAGATTGCTCCGGTCGAGGATTTTTACCTGAAGCTCCCGTTCAATATTTCTCAATTGAGATGGCGACAACTCATCGTCAAACACCACCATATCTATTTCTTCAGACTTCACGTAAGCCTGTATTTCCTCCAGCTTTCCTGTACCCACAAAGGTTGCACGATCTGGTTTGAGCATCTTTTGTGTAAACTCATGCTCCACCAGGCCACCTGCAGTATCTACTAAAAAAGCCAGCTCATCCAGATACTCTCTGGTTTCTTCAGGCCTTTCTCCGGGTCTGATTACACCAACAAGTACTGCACGTTCCTGCTTAAGCGCCGTATCGTAATATTTCTGTTTTCCCATGTAAAGTACAAAGATACAAAAGTTATACCGACTTCAATTCACTGACAAAAGCGCTGATCGCCTGTCCGGGATCAGGAGTCTTCATAAAGTTTTCTCCAATGAGAAAGCCATTGAATCCAACCTGCTTCAATTGTTTAATCGTATCGGTATCGCTAATTGCACTTTCAGATATCTTCATAAATTCCGAAGGGATTTGGTCCACAAGATCAAAAGAGGTCTGGATATTGACTGTAAAATCAGCAAGATTGCGGTTATTTACGCCGATAGCATCCAGGTCATTACAAATGCTTCGTTCCAATTCTTCCTGGTTATGAACCTCTAAAAGCACATTCAGCCCTAAGCTCTTTGATACCGCAGCCAATTGCTTAATCTCTGCAGGTGTCAATATGGCGGCAATCAGCAAAATAATGTCTGCCCCCAGTGCCTTAGCTTCAAGAATCTGATATTCATCAATCATAAAATCCTTTCTCAGCACCGGGATTTGATTGGCAGCACGGGCCTCGAGCAAATCTCGCGTATGTCCGCCGAAAAAGTCCGTATCAGTTAGCACTGATAAGGCCGAAGCCCCTGCAGCTGCATATGCTGTAGTCACATCTCTCACTGATACCTGATCATTAATGATTCCCTTCGACGGGGAGCGCCTTTTAAACTCTGCAATGATTCCTGTCCGTTGTTCGTCCAGCAAAAATTCCTTAAAAGAATAAGGATTTCTGTTAAAATGTAACCCGGTTTCCAGCTCTTTTACAGAAACAGCCTGCTTAGCCAAAGCGACCTCTTCTTTTTTGCGAAGTACAATTCTATCTAAAATATTCATATTAATGCTCCAGCCAGTTTTTCATCATTTGTTTTCCATAATCGGTCAGTACACTCTCCGGATGGAACTGAACGCCACGGACATTTAACTCATTATGTCTCAGCGCCATAATTTCCTCTGCATTATCTGTTGCGGTAACAGTAAAGCAAGCCGGCAAACCTTCATGATCTACCACCCAGGAATGGTAACGGCCCACATTAATGACCTCCGGACAATCTTTAAACAAAAGCTCTTCTTTATCCAGCACATTTATAGGTGTGGCAATACCGTGCATTGGCCTTCCCAGGTTCAGCAATTTACCGCCGAATGCCTCCGCTATGGCCTGTTGCCCCAGGCATACACCAAATATACTTTTGGTTGCAGCATAGGTTTTTATAACATCGAGCAATAAGCCAGCTTCTTCAGGTATTCCAGGACCCGGCGAAAGTAAAATCTGATCAAACTGATCCACGTCGGCCAGTTCAAACTTATCATTACGCCACACTTCAACATCTCTGCCCAATTCATTTACCAGATGTACCAGGTTATAGGTAAACGAATCGTAATTGTCTATAACCAAAACTTTCTTTTCCATCTTCTTTTCGTTATTCATGTTAAATCTGTGTAGCCATTTCAATTGCCCTGCGCAATGCCGCAATTTTATTATTTACCTCGTTCATTTCATTTTCCGGAACAGAATCGGCCACAATACCCGCTCCTGCCCTATAATGCAAAGCATTATTCTTACTCATAAAAGTACGGATCATGATACAGTGGTTAAATTCATCGTTAAAGCCCATGTAACCGAGTGCCCCCGCATAAAAATTTCTGCCAAGGCCTTCATTCTCGTCGATCAGCTGCATTGCCCGGTACTTAGGTGCCCCGCTTAAAGTTCCGGCCGGATAAGTATCCGCTACAATTTTAAATGCAGAAACACCTTCCTGAAGCTTTCCACTCACTTTAGAAACCAGGTGAATCAGGTGTGAATAATACTGAACTTCTTTGAACGACTTTACCTGAACCTGGTTGCAATGTCTGCTCAGGTCATTACGTGCCAGGTCTACCAGCATAACATGCTCTGCGCTTTCTTTAGGATCCTGCTCGAGTTTACGGGCCTGTTCTGCATCTTCCTCATCATTTCCAGTCCGCTTAAATGTCCCGGCGATTGGAAAAATACTGGCCTCTTTGTTTTTTATGGTAATCTGAGCCTCAGGAGAAGAGCCAAAAAGCTTAAAGCTTCCGTAATCAAAATAAAACAGGTAAGGAGATGGGTTGATAGACCTTAAACAACGGTATACATTGAATTCATCTCCCAGAAAAGTTTGTTTATAGGCTCTTGAAGGAACGATTTGAAAAACATCTCCCCTTAAGATGTGCTTTTTAAGCTTAACCACCATGTCCATGAACTCTTCATTCGTGAGGTTAGATTCTTCTTCACCCGTCGAGCTAAAGCTATATTCCGGAAAGTTTTTATTCTGAATGATGTACTCTAATTTTTCCAGATCCTCCGTTTCATCGCCATTAAAGGTGTTCTTGAACAGCGCAACCTCATTTCTAAAGTGATCTATCGCAATGATATACCTGTAGATATGGTATTGCATCAAAGGGATCTCTTCATCTTTAGGAGCCGTTGATGAGAACACAATATCTTCAAAATGCTGAACGGCATTCCAGGTAAAATAGCCAAACAATCCATTTGAAATGTAGCGTTTATCCTCAACCTCGGTTGGTTGAAAGGATGCCTTAAATGCTTCTATCTCATCAGTAAGCACAAAATCTGTTTTCTGTTCCTTCTTTCCATCAGGATAATAAGTTGAGAGTACCCCATTTTGCAAAGTAATTCCTGCAATAGGTTCTGCGCATACATAACTCACTGAATTTTCCCTGCTATGGTAATCAGAACTTTCCAGCAAAATTGTATTTGGAAACACGTCTCTCAACCGCAAATAAATACTTACCGGAGTTGTGGTATCCGCAAGTCTCTTTTTGTAAGTTGTATTAATTATATATTTCATCAGTATATATATTTATTGCTCGTCCTGAATTTATTTCAGGATCCGCATTTGTATCTTTCTATTCCGAAATCCTGACCTCAAAGAAGCTGCGAAGCAAACCGAGCTCTTCAGCGAGCTCACCGAAGGTAATTTATTTCAGGATCCCATACGTTCATGTTGCCCTCCCTATTCCGGAATCCTGAAATAAATCCAGGATGACGTGAAGTTAGGGCCAAAAAAAACCTTAAACAACAAAAAGCCCAACGTGTGGTCTACGTCGGGCTTTAATGTGGTTTGGTTTAGGTTGATAAACTATAAGGTACACAAGACTGCGACTAGACTCTTTTCAGAAGTGCTACGCCATTGCCAAGTATGTATATTGTTAATCATATGTCACAAAAATATAAATAAATCTTACAAAGCAAAATTAATTTTGTGAATTTTATGAAATGCCAAAGAATGACCTTGAAGGATCAGCCATTACCATTCGAATAATTGCCGCCACAATCACCAGCAGGGCTAAACCAAAATACAGGGCAATCGTTTTATGTTTACTTACGTCATCGGCTCCTCTTTTGGATTTTGCATTACCTATCGTTACCAATATTGCAGCCAGAATCATCATACTGATGTGCTCCATTTTCCAGTATCCCAGACCCTTCACTACCGGACTGACGAAATACAATACCAGGCCCATCAATACCTGAATGTGTGTAAAGATCAAAGTAAACAGGTTGATCTTTCTATTACCCTCAGTATATGGTTTTTTACCAAGCCAACCGGAAATTGCCTGAATTAGCGCGATTACCAATAAAATTAAAACCAGGTAGCGCCAACCTGAATGCGCACTTTTTAAAATCTGATACATAAGAGTTTTTCTTTCAAACTTAACTATTTACTTTCTCTTTAGTAAAAAAGGAAAATGGTAAATGATTTTTAGAATCATTATAAACTAAACTTCCATGGCATCATAAACCACGACTTTGCTCCAGAGATGGCTACAATTCTTTACAAATTCCAGATGTAAAGGATGTGTCTGATAAGTTGCCTGTCCGTCGAGGTCACTGAAAAAAATAAGTTCAGAAACGCTCCAGCTCATGTCTATGACATCCCGTTTTTCCGTTTCCGCGACAACACCTACATGCAGTCCATGAACCGTTTCAATTTTTTTTAATGTTTTGATCCCGGCAATTAATTTGTCCCTGTCTTCTTTTGAATCAGGATTCTTAAGCCAGAAAAACACATGATGTGCAAGCGGATATTTCTTTTCCATATGAATTGAGGGCATCGCCGCGGCAACTGTTGTAACACCCAAAGCCGCAGCAGTTCCTATAAACTTTCTTCTATTTGATTTGTTCATAATCTACCGATAAGACAATAAAGATATTGCTTTTTTATATCTTTAATCTATCTGACTAGGATATCCATTTAAACTATTGATTATGAAATTTGTAAAACAAATCATCCTGACCGTTCTCACCTTAATTTCAACCATCTTAACTTTAAATGCGCAATCTATCTCAGGCGCCTGGCATTTATCTGAAGGGGATAAATCTCATCACCTGTTTTTTCAGGACGGGTTCTATTTCCATACTGTACATGAAGGCAACAAGTTTCTGATGAGTGAAGGAGGAAAATATAGTATCAACGATAAAACCCTGAAAGCTGAATCCTTATTCAATAGTAACGACTCAACCAAGATTGGCACTACGCTCAGCATACCTTTCTCTATTTCTTCAGACCAGCTATCTCTGCAGGTAGAAGAAGGAAATGCAGAATTTGAACGCGTCGATAATGGGACAGCACCATTAGCCGGCGTATGGCGAATAACAGGGCGGATGCAAGATGGAAAAATAACTCCGATACATCAAACAGGAACACGTCAGACTTATAAACTGCTAACCGGAACAAAATTTCAGTGGGTAGCTATTGATCCGGCTAAAAAGCAATTTTCAGGTACAGGCGGTGGTACTTACACTTTTAAAGATGGCAAGTACACTGAAAATATTGAGTTTTTCTCCAGAGACAATACACGTGTAGGTGCATCATTGAGCTTCGACGGCAAACTTGAAAATGGAGACTGGCACCATAGCGGACTCAGCAGCAAGGGCGACAAAATCTATGAAATCTGGAGCAGGATCAAATAGAGAATATTCACTATTGACCCTCTGCCACCAATTCATGATTTATCATTGCCCCGGCCTTATTGCCAGTATAAACCGCAGCTGCAACTGAGCGCATCAAGGTCGTACTGTCTCCAGCTGCGTAAATTCCGGGAATACTACTTTTTTGAAATTCATCTACCTCAACATGTCCAGTCCCGGCAATCTTGCAGCCCAAATCCTTTAGAATACTGCAATGCTGTTCGAAGGGAGGTCTTGCATAGAGTGCATCGAGCCGGGTTCCTGAACCATCTTTAAACACAATATTTTCTAATATGCCATTCTGGTGATCAAATCTATCTATTTCACGTTCTTCTACCTGAATATTCATTTCTGACAACTTCTTCAGTTGATCTATTTCCAGAGTAGCGGGGCCGTTGGTAAAAACACTCAGCCTGTCTGTCCAGTTTCTAATCATACGAGCCACTTCAAATACCCCTGCTCCATTCATTAAAACACCGGTATCCTGTCCTTTGTATTCATAACCGTGACAATAAGGACAGTGGATTACTGAGATGCCCCAGCACGCTGCAAAACCTTTTATATCGGGGATCAAGTCTTTCAAACCTGTTGCAAATAATATTTTTTTGCTAAAAAACACCTGCCCATCTTCCAGTACAACCTGAAAATTGAGGTCTTCTCCATTCAGGGCCACAGCCTTCCCGGTTACAAACCGCACAGTAGGATATTTCATCACCTGCTCTTTGCCCAATGCTGCAATTTCCGCCGGTTTACTTCCATCCCGGGTTAAAAAATTATGAGAATAAGGCGTCTGTGCATTGCAGGGCTTTCCATTCTCAATAATCACCACATTCCTAATAGCTCTGCCCAGTGACATGGCAGCAGAAAGACCTGCATAACTTCCTCCTATAATAATAACATCGTTTTTCATCTGTATTTCAATTGTGATAAAGCTACCAGATTTTATTCATCCCAAGTATGATTTGAAAAAACATAATGGCCCCATAAGTAAATGCAATCAAGTTGCGAATATAAACAGAAACATATAAATGCAACTAAGATGCAGAATTACTTACAAAGGAATGACCGACTTATCCGGAGCGCCGTTTATTTAATGGGACAATTTCGAAAAACATGGAGACTGCGTATGGCCAACTAGTCGACTGATAGGGGACTGTTACGTAACTGATAGGGGATTTCTTCGGAAAACAGGTACCCTTTTGCGAAGCTGCCCCGAAGCTGGCCCCTATCAGTCCCGAAGCAAGTAGTTTGTAGCTTCATTTAAGTCCCCTGTAATTCAAGATCATTAACAGTCCACTTAAATTAAGTTTTTTCACATTTAAGCAAGCAACATCTAGTCTCGGTAATATTAACTTCTCAAAATTCCATTATCTTAGCACTAAAAATTAAACATTATTAACCAAACAGCTGTTGTTTACCAGGCACTTGACTATTTTATGATGAGCATCAAAAGGTACTTATATAGTGTACTGTTGCTGCTTTGTTGCTTTATACAGTATGGATTTGCAGACAAAAATCATCCCCCTATTGCAAAAAAAGGGGTTATAGATCTTCGTGGGCAATCATTTACCAGCAATATAGCGCTTAACGGACAGTGGGAATTCTATTGGAACCAGCTGATTAATCCAATGGACACAACAATAGGAAATGCCGAACTGGTTGATTTTCCTTTCCGCTGGACAGAGTCTAAAATAAAAGGAAAAACCTATCCTTCTTATGGCTATGCCACATACAAACTCCAGATCTTACTTAGCAAGGATGCTCCCCCACTTCGCCTGGAAATGCCTGATGTTTACTGTGCATATGTGTTGTACATCAACGGAAAAATGGCCCTTTCAGATGGGAAAGTGACAACCACAGCAGAGGGATTTGTACCCCATTGGGAAATTAAATTTTTAAACCTAGATCCCGGAAAGGACACTTTAAACTTCGTGCTTCAGGTCGCGAACTTTGTCCACAGCAAAGCCGGAGTAAAAAAACCATTGATTATTGGTGAAAAAACTAAAATCGGACTGGAAAGACGACGTACTGAAGCCATTGACCTTTTGCTTACAGGTTGTTTATTTATGGGCGGGCTCTTCTTCCTTGGTCTTTATCTATTGGGAAACAGGGATAAGGCAACATTATTATTTGCATTATATTCTATAGTCTATAGTTACAGGATCATGGGTGTAGACAATTACGTCCTTCACACTATCATTCCAAACACCAGCTGGTACATTACCGCGAGGCTTGAATACCTAAGCCTTTTTGGGGGCATTGGTCTTTTCGGCCTGTACACACGCTATCTCTACCCGGAGGATGTGCACCATAAAATGGTAACGACACTAAGCCTTATATGTTTTACATTCGGTTTAACCTCCCTTATCCTTCCGCCTTTATATTTTACACAGCTAGTCAACCCTTTTTTAATTGTTACAATATTTTGCATTATATATGTGCCTTATGTTTACATAAAAGCTTATAAAAAAAACAGACCGGGGGCGGTTTATGCATTGGCAAGTACAATTGCACTTATGTTTATTTTTACCGTTACATTACTTCATTATTGGTCCATCATTCCTCAACTGCAACTGCTAAGTTTTGCCTGTTACGTAAGCTTCTTCTTTCTGCAGTCTCTGGTACTCTCCCACCGCGTATCATTTGCATTAAAAAAAGCCAGACATGAAGCCGAACTTGGACTCATCGCAAAAAGCGAATTTTTGAGTACCATGAGCCATGAAATCAGAACTCCTTTAAATGCAGTGATCGGGATGAGCCATCTATTGTTAAAAAACAATCCCAGGGAAGATCAGCGAAAAGAACTTGATGTGATGCTCTTTTCAGCAAACAATCTTTTAGCTATTGTAAATGACATCCTCGATTACAACAAGATTGAGGCTGGCAAGATAACTTTTGAGCACATAGAAATGGACATCGCTTCCATTGCGAGAAATATTGTCAGCGGACTTCACAGTGCCGCGCATGATAAGAACATTGATTTAAATCTAAAAATTGACTCTTCACTCAAAAACAAGCTTTTGGGCGACCCTACCCGCATTTCACAGATCATCACCAACCTGGTACATAATGCAATAAAATTTACTAAGGAAGGATATGTAGAAGTGAACATTAGCGTCAAAGACCAAACTGAAAACAAAATCACTCTGAAGATCCAGGTTAAAGACACCGGGATCGGGATCTCCATAGAAAAACAAAAATTGATCTTTGAAAGGTTTACACAGGCTGATTCTTCCACATCAAGAGGTTTTGGAGGTACCGGCCTTGGCCTGGCTATTTGTAAAAAACTTTTAGAGCTGCAACACTCCTCACTTCACTTAAATAGTAAGGAGGGCGAGGGCTCTACCTTCTATTTCATCCAGACGTTTGAAAAGAGCATCAAAACTACCGAACAACAAATTAAAGACAATAAAACCCCTAATGAAGCAGATAAGCCGTTTGCAGGGGTTAACATTTTGCTTGTCGAGGACAATGAAATGAATGTTCTGGTTGCGCAAAACTTCCTGAAACGCTGGGGAGCCCATGTAGATATCGCCATCAATGGGCTTGAGGCATTAAATATGCTGGATGTAGAAAAGCATAATCTTGTATTGATGGATTTGCACATGCCGGTAATGGATGGATATGAGGCCTCGTCAAAAATGCGGGAAAATGGGGTGACCCTGCCTATTATTGCATTAACAGCCAATTTGCCGAATGAGATAGAGGAGCAGGTAAAACAATCTGGTATTGATAACATAGTGGTAAAACCTTTCCTGCCTGATGAACTGTATAGAAAAGTACTACACTACCTGAATCTTCCGGCACATAGTATTAAAAAATAGATTGTATTTTGACTCACAAGTGGTAACTTGTAGCTATCTATGAAAAAGTCACCGCTTCTCCTGCTTTCTTTGTTTGCTCTTTTTTTTATAACCTGCAAACAATCTCCTACCAGAGACCAGCTGCTGGTAAATATACCGGATCCAAAATCACTCAATGAAAGCTACGTTAGCAACCCTGACAAAGTCTTAACCGAAGAAACAGTATCGGAACTGAATGCCAAACTGAGTCCCCTGGACCAATCCGGGCTTGCACATATTGACGTGGTCTTTGTAAAAAGCATCGGAGATCTGGTACCAAAAGAGATCGCCCATGAACTTTTCAACACCTGGAAAATAGGCAGCAAGGAAACAAACAACGGCCTCCTGATTTTGATTGTCGAAGACCAGAAGAGGATAGAATTTGAAACCGGCTATGGGCTTGAAGGCGTATTGCCGGATGTAACTTGTTACAAGATCCAGCAAGAACATATGATTCCCTATGCCAGGCAAAATGATTACAACAATGCTGTAAAACACGGAGTTGATGCAGTGATTGCACATTTGAAAGGAGGAACGGACCAAACATTCGCAACATCAGATCCAAATGCGACAATGCCGGCTGCCGATTCTGTACCTGCGATAGTATATGATTCTGCCGCAGTAGCTGACTCGGCCGTTGCTCCAAATGTAATAGACCTTCCGTCAGCGCATTATAATCCTGAAACGATTCAGGGACTAGCGTCTATGGAAAAAAGCAGAAGCTACCCTGTGGTCAACTGGCTATCTCTTATAATTATTGCTATTTATTTTGCCTTTGTTGTGGCTACAGGAAGAAGCATTACTAAAAACACGCTTTTAAGAATATCGGCGATTTTTTTATTGTTTACAGCGCCAGTTGGTTTAACTGCGTATTTTAATCTGAAATATCCGAATTTATGGTACAATCTCTGGTGGCTGCTGGCGCTTTATCTATTTTTACTGATTTACATCCACCTTCAATTTTTCATACTTAAGCGGTATCTTTCAAATACCCTGAAAGATAAAACCCGGCATGAACAATATCTGGATTGGCGAAATGCTTTTTCCCCTTTACAGTGGACGACCAGATTTTTTCCCTATCCTTTTTTAAAATTGTTATGGCGAAACCATGAAGCCCGGTTGGAGGAATTGAGATATACGGGAATCGATTGTGATCACTGTCACACTCCAATGGTACTACTGGACGAGGACAAGGACAATAAAAGCCTCTCAACCGGCCAGGCTAAAGAAGAAGAGATCAGCTCCATAGACTACGATGTATGGATTTGCAAGACCTGTGATCAGCAATTGATATTGAACTACCCGGATTTAAAATCTAAAGCGACAGAATGCCCAAAATGTCATTTCATTACTGTTGCTTTTTCAAGAAACAAAACCATATCAAGGGCAACAACGTCGCGGGAAGGCCTTGGGCGCACCTACTACATTTGCGCAAATTGCAGGCATGAAGAATATAAAGAATATGTAATTCCACAGATCTCTACACCGAGCAGCAGTTCGTCGTCTTCATCTTCATCCAGCAGCAGTAGTAGTAGTTCGTCTTCAAGCTCCAGTTCATCCAGTAGTAGCGGAGGTTCTTCAGGAGGTGGCGGTGCAGGCAGCAGCTGGTAGTTATTTAACCTGTATAGCTTGTTTTTTTATAATGATCTTGTTCGTTTTGAATCCTAAAGAGCCTTGTAAATCAGCCCCTTCAATTACGAAGGTATAATTACCGGGGTTATCGGCTGCAAAGAATTTGATCGTAGCATTGCCGTCTTTATTAGTAACTATATCGGGATCCCAATGCACAGTAGCACGGATATCAGACATATCGGCAATACTTTCAGGCAGGTATCTCGGTGCATAAAACTTTCTGGGAATAGTAAACGGAATTGGCTTGTATACATAATTTCCAATAGCCTTTTTTAAGAGAGGACCATTCCCTGCCCTGGTGGTCACTTCAATAAACACGAAATCCCATGGCCTTTCTGACATCGGATTTAAAAATCTTGAGCCATAACTCATGATATTTTTCCCTTTGATCATGACCTCTATGCCTTTAATTTCATCTGCATCATAATACTCAAACAATTCCTTTAAATATTCACCATAAGCTGTGCCTTCGGCTAAAAAGAATTTGGTATCCATTCCATCCATGATGAGGTATACTGCCTCGCCGTTGACTTTATATACAGGCTTTCCAGAACGGTTTATTGTTTCATGAAAGCCCTTTAGCTTTTTAGTTAAGAGATCTCCTAATGTTACTTTACCTGCTTTCGATATATCTTGCTCATCTATAATCAAATCGGCTCCTCCGGGCCCATTCAGATTTTTTGAACCCTTCACCAGTTTCTTTGCTATGATTTTAACTTCTTTAAGCATATTCTTACCAGTAACGGTACGGTAGGTTTTTTGTAAAGAAAGCTGCTGATTCAGGACGGCATAGTTCAACGTATCTATATTAACAAACCAGGGTTTAGTCCTGCTGGCGACCGAAGGAAACACCGGGGGTTTGAATTCATACATATCAATCCCAACATTGAATTTCTTGCCATTTTTATTTCTTGCGCTGATGAAGAATGCCGCAGTATCAACAGGAAAAAGCCCTTTGAACTCAAAGTCTCCTTTATCATTCGTCAATGTATCCATGATAAGTAAAGGCTTTTTAGATAGCAGTGTGATTCCTGATTTAGCCACCGGCTTATTGAAGGCATTTGTCACCTTCCCTTTTACAAGAAATTCCTGTTCCGACGCATAGATCATCGGCTTTATCGGCTTCAAAGTTTCTTGCCAGTCATACCCCACCCAGCCTTGAGTAAGCAGCAGGTATTCCATATTTCTCCACTTTTCTTCATTTATCACCCCGTTATAATAATAGCCAGGATCTTCAACATGTCCTTTCAGCACTGAGGATAAAAACATCCGGCTTAGGATATTGTCATTAGCGATACTGTCTTTTTTAACCTGCGCGTCATCAGTTACAGCGATCGAAAAACTTCCCGAGACAGGGTTGCCATTCTTGTCCGTCGCTTTAATTTTTAGCGAGATACTGTCCCTCTGTACATATGCTGATTTATCGGTTTGAACACTAATATTCAGGTTGCCATTCACATGGTTGTAAATCATCCGTTCAGCCAACGGCTTTATATTTTGATCTGTAAGCACGAAACGTACAATTCCACCAGGAAAAATAGTCTTGTTCAACCGGGTCTTTATTTGTCCCTTTTTAAAATTGATTGTCGCAGCCCAGCAAACCATACTTCCGGATAATCCCATGATATAATATTCCTTCCCTCCGACTTTCAGGTCTTCAGATGGAGTTAAAGTGAGTTCACAGGAATCGCGGTCAAAAAAATTGTCGACACTCAATGCGATACCACTTGGCACGACCACCGGAAAGGAATAAGTTTTATAGCTGCCATCCGCAAATTCAAGTTTTGCAGAATATGCTTCACCTGCCTGAGGATTCAAATTGAAAGCTCCCATCCCTTTATGTGAAGAAGCAAAAACCCCTACTTCTTCCTGCTTACTGTTGTATATCTTGCCCCGGACATTTACACCATATCCATCTTCATTTAAAGCTTTGAAAGCAATTTTTGAAGATTGACTGGCAACCAGAACTCCGCCTTCCGGCATAAACTGCAGGTCTATATATTCCGGCCTGTTAAGCGTCAGGGGAACCTTTACACTTCTTAGCCCCTGGCTCTTGCGCAAATCCTGGATGGTCAATGCCAATTCTTTCGGTGGAATTTTATCGGGTATATCAAAACTAAGGTCAAGATTCCCTTCCAACGAAGTTTCTGTTTTACTTTTGAACCAGGTTTTCTTTCCATTGGTAATACTTACCTGCATTTCTCTCAAACCCACGGGAGCTTTATCAAACTCATTTATCCTTAAGTTCAACTGAACATTGTCTTTCCCTGATTCTTGTTTAACTTTAGCATGATATCTTATCAGCCATTCTGTATCCGGTCCATTGCTTACATACAGTTCTTTTTTAAACTGATAGTTCTCTCCAAAATTCAACATCCAGCTGGTGTATCCCCTCAAAGTATAATTGCCCCTGGGAAGATCTTCGTTTAATACGAGAGACCCATAGGATATCCCATTGAAAACCGGAACCATAATACGTTGTAAATAATCCGTGCTATCACTTCTGATCTCTATATATAATAACCCGCTTCTATCTGAATAATTTAAAAGTGATGCCTTAAGCAGGTAGGCCTTAAACCACAAAGTATCTCCAGCGGCATAATTAGATTTGTCTGTATGGATATAGAGTTTTTCGATTGACAAACTATCATTTCTCGAATTTATCGCTTCTGTAATTTTTTGAATACCTTTCGAGGTAGAAATGCCTTGTGCAAAAGCAAAACCTACTGTAAATACGCCAAAAAACAGAACTAAGACTATCTTTTTCATAAAGTAAGAGCTGAGGCTGATCCCCTGTTGAGTTACGGATTAAATATATCAATAAATAATACTGACTTTTTAATAAATTAGAGACTTACTTAAAATTATGAAGAAAATATTACTCAGCCTGTTGCTGTTTTTTTCGGCGATGTTGTCATTCGCGCAGCAGACTTACCCGGTCAATGGCTCATATGACATTCGACAGGGGCAATTTGCCTTTACCAATGCCAATATAGTAATGAACGCCAATCAACCCGCTGTAAAAGGCACATTGCTGGTTAAAGGCCAGACAATTCAGGCAATAGGCAGTGGAATCACGATTCCCAAAGGCTATGTAACTATAGACTTAAAAGGGAAGTTCATTTACCCTTCATTGATTGACCCTTTCACTTCTTATGGACTGGCCGAGGCAACTCGTGCAATTGCAGGAGCAAGACAGTCGATATTTACGTCGACTAAAAAAGGGGCGTATGGCTGGAATGAAGCCATAAGACCAGAAACCATGTCCAATACATTATTTGCAGCCGATAGCAAGCGTGCAGACGATTTAAGAAAAGCAGGTTTTGGAAGTGTGAATGCCATCAATCGTGATGGTATTGCAAGGGGAACATCAACAGCCGTAACACTGAGCGATGAACGCGAAAACAATACCATGTTAAACCCACGATCCGCCGCTAATTACTCTTTTAATAAAGGTACTTCACAAAACGATTACCCAACATCATTGATGGGTTCAATTGCATTGCTGCGCCAGACTTATTACGATGCACAGTGGTATGGTAAGCAAAAAGAAGAGTATAATATTTCCCTGGAAGAATTTAACAAACAGCAAAACCTGCCGCAGATTTTTGAAGCGGACGGATGGCTGAACATCCTGAGGGTAGATAAAATTGGAAAGGAATTTGGCAAGCAATACATCATCAAATCAAATGGCGATGAATACCAGAGAATAGACGCCGTTAAGGCAACAGGAGCAAGTTTGATCATTCCATTGAATTTTGTTAAGGCTTATGACGTGGAAGACAGCGTAGAAGCTAGAAATGTAACCCTCGCACAAATGAAAGCCTGGGAAATGTCGCCCGGCAATGCCGCTGCACTAGAAAAAGCAGGAATCAGATTTGCGCTTACGACATTTGGACTGGATAGTCCAAAAGACTTCTGGACCAATATCCGGATTGCACTCGAAAATGGTCTCTCTGAAAAACAGGCCTTTTTGGCGGTGACCGAGATCCCTGCCGCTATGATCGGTATATCAGATAAAGTCGGCACGCTCGAAAAGGGTAAACTAGCCAATTTCATCATTACATCCGATAGCCTGTTTAAAAGGAACACCATTATTGAAGAGAACTGGGTACAGGGCAAGCGTTTCATCGCAAATAAAAACAACACCAAAGAACTAAAAGATAGTATAAACAAACCACTGGCTAAAAAAGCAGATGCGATAAAAGAAAGTGCTGTAAAAGGCTCGTTAATTTATCCGTTCACGGCCTTTGGCAATGCCTCTTTGCCGAAACAAGAAACTATTTTACTAAAAAACGGCACGGTATGGACCAACGAAAAAGATGGTATATTACAAAATACCGATGTACTTCTGGAGAACGGAAAAATTAAGGCTATAGGTAAAAACCTCAATGCCGGAAATGCAAGGACAATTGACGCTACCGGCAAACACATCACCGCCGGATTGATAGACGAACATTCTCACATTGCAGGAACCGGTGGAATTAATGAAGGAGCACAATCTTCTTCTGCGGAGGTTCGTATAGCTGACATTATCAACTCTGAAGATGTAAATATTTACAGACAGCTGGCTGGTGGTGTAACAACTTCTCAAATCCTCCATGGATCGGCTAATCCTGTAGGGGGACAGGCACAGATGATCAAATTACGTTGGGGAAAACTACCCGAAGAAATGAAATTTACCGGTGGGGATACCTTTATCAAATTTGCATTGGGAGAGAACGTAAAGCAAAGTAATTTTGGTACTGGAGCAAGATTTCCTGTTACCAGAATGGGTGTAGAACAAGCTTTCATTGACGAATTTACACGAGCAAAAGAATATAAAATTGCCCTTGCAAAAAAAGGAAATATAGTAAGGCGTGACCTGGAACTGGATGCCATTGTTGAAATTCTGGATAACAAAAGATTCATTACCTGCCACTCTTATGTACAATCCGAAATTAATATGCTGATGCATGTTGCGGACAGCCTTGGATTTAAGATCAACACTTTCACGCACATCTTAGAAGGCTATAAGGTGGCAGATAAGATGAAGGCAAGGGGCATCAATGCTTCAACATTCTCCGACTGGTGGGCATATAAAATAGAAGTAGCTGAAGCCATTCCATATAACGGAAAGATCATGCACAATATCGGAATCACCACGGCATTTAACTCCGATGACGCGGAGATGGCACGCAGATTAAATCAGGAAGCCGGAAAAGCAGTCTTATATGGTGGAGTACCGGAAGAAGATGCTTTGAAATTTGTCACCCTTAACCCTGCCAAAATGCTGCACATAGATGATAAAGTCGGCAGCCTTAAACCAGGAAAGGACGCGGATGTGGTGCTATGGTCAGACCACCCTCTCTCTATCTATGCCAAAGCGGAGCAAACTTTTGTTGACGGCATACCTTATTGGGACATCAATCGTGATGCACAAGTTAGGCAGGCACAAAATACAGAACGAGCAAGATTGATCAAAAAGATGTTAGACAGTAAAAATAAAGGCGGAAAAACGCAACGACCACAAGCAGAAACGCCTAAATTATACCATTGTGAGACTATGGAGGATTACTCACAGGAACTTACAGAATTGGAAGGAGCACACTCACATGAATAAGTATATATTGACATTTCTGGCTTCTGCATTTGGATTAAGCTGTTTTGCACAAGCTAACATCTCACCTGCAAAACCTCAAAGTAAAAAGACCGCCATTATGGGTGCCAAACTACACCTTGGCAATGGCAAAACGATAGAAAACGGATACCTGATCTTTGATCAGGGGAAGATCATAGGAGTTGGAGATGCGACGTTAGTACGCTTAAGTCTGACTGATGCTACAGTGATTGACGGTAACAACAAACATATTTACCCTGGGTTCATTGCCCCCATCACCAACCTTGGTCTTTCAGAATTTGAATCAGTAAAAGCAACTTTAGATTTCGCAGAGATTGGGAGTATCAATACCCACATCAGATCTATTATCGCCTATAATACAGACTCAAAGGTTCCCCCAACGCTAAGAAGTAATGGCATTTTAATGGCCCAGGTTACACCGCAAGGCGGAACCATGTCGGGAAGCTCTTCTGTGGTGCAACTGGATGCGTGGAACTGGGAGGACGCCGCCATCAGAACCGATGATGCCCAACATTTAAATTGGCCTGCGACGCCTAAATTCAGAGGATCAGGTGGCAGAAACCCTTTTTCTGCGGATGCTTTGCAGGAAAGGACACAGGCTCAGATCAATGAACTCGAACAGCTTTTTACAGAAGCAAAGGCCTATGCAGAAACAGAGAAACCCGCGGTTGTAAATGCCAGACTCGCTGCAATGAAGCATTTGTTCGATGGAAAGCAAAAATTGTTCATTACAGTAAATGCGCAAAAGGACATTATTGCGGCAGTCAACTTTGCTAAAAAGCACGGAGTATCTCCGGTTATTGTTGGCGGGGATGAAGCTTATTTAATTATTCCTTTTTTAAAGGAGAACAACATTCCTGTCATTGCAAAACAACCTCACGCCCTGCCAAACTCTTCAGATGATGATGTAAACATGCCTTATAAAAATGCTGGCATACTAGCAAATGCAGGCATCACGGTGGTCGTTAGTATCGATGGTTACTGGCAGCAAAGAAATCTTCCTTTTATGGCTGGAACTGTGGCCGCGTGGGGACTAGATAAAGAGAAAGCACTTCAGACGATCACTTTAAACACCGCTAAAGTTCTGGGCATTGACAAAACGGCTGGCAGTCTTGAGATCGGAAAGGATGCGACTTTCTTTATTTCAGCCGGAGATGCATTGGATATGAAGACAAACAAAGTGGAAAAAGCTTTTATCCAGGGTCGCGACATCAATCTGGACAATCTGCATAAGCAACTGGATAGAAAATTCAGTGAAAAATATGAAGCAGGCAAAAAATAGGACAAAAAAAAGAGTGGCCCCATCCAAGGTCACTCGTTTTCAACTAACTTATTATTCATAAAAAAACTGGCTGTTGGGGAAGGAGTCGAACCTTCAAGGGGTAGTTAGCTACAGTTCAAAAATTAATTTGTGGTCAACCCATAAACTGCGTTTATCCATTTATCCCCACCACCGAGACAAGAAGGCGTGTCTGCCAATTTCACCACCCAACATTATTTAAAGTACTATCTTTTTTATCAGTAAGTTTGGTTTAGGTTGATTAACTTACTGATAAATAGCTGTAGGGGAAGGAGTCGAACCTTCAAGGAGTAGTTAGCCCTTACGGGTTTTCCATATTCTCCACCACCGAGACAAGGAGGTGCGTCTGCCAATTTCACCACCCTACAGAGTATAAGCAAATGTTAAAGAACTATATTTTTTGTTACTTGCTTGATACAAATGTAATGACAACCTCAATATGTTGCAAATATTTTAAACATTTAATTTTATTTTTATAATATTTATAATTAAATTTGATTATCGTTAACAAATATCAAAATCATGCTTAAAAAAGAAAGCCAAAATTTAGAAATTGATAACCTTGATATTGACATCTTAAAGCAATTGATGCAAGATGCCACGAAACCCTACACAGAAATTGCAAAAGATCTGATTGTTTCAGGTGGAACAATTCACGTACGCATGAAGAAATTGCAGGAAATGGGCATTATTAAGGGTTCCCATCTGATCATCGACCCTCAAAAAGCAGGCTACGATGTAACCGCATTTCTTGGTATTTATCTGGAAAAAGGAATACAATATAAAGATGCAGTAGCACAGTTGAGTAAAATCAAAGAGGTAGTAGAGCTTCATTATACCACAGGTGCTTACAGCATGTTTGCCAAGATCATTTGTAGAGATACCAGTCACCTGCGACATGTATTGAATGAAGAGATTCAGGCTGTTCCCGGAATACAAAGAACAGAAACTCTGATTTCATTGGAAGAGAGCATCAGAAGACAGATTGAGTTATAAAAACAACCGTTCTCTTCGAAGGTAATTTTTATTTTAAGCAGGGTGGATAAACTAGGAGCTGATTGATGTACGAGAATAAGGTTATTATTTCTCTTCATATTGTTCGGCAGACTGTACGAGCCTTTTTTTTATCCTCGAGGCAAGAAGTCTAGGAGAAAGCACTTTCATACATTCACCAAAGCCCAGGATTTCTCGTTCAAGTTCAAAATTTAACACTACATCTATTCTGATGACCACCCCTTCCCCATCTTCACTTAAAAGCTGTTGACTATGGTGAAGCGGTTTTGTCAATACATAGGGCGCAGTTATTCTGTCCACTTTCAGGACTACTTTTTGCCCCCTGTCTTTCTCTGATTTGGTTACACCCAACAAATCATCGAAATAACGGTCGAAATCTACACCGGTATATTCCACAAAAGGTTCTTTGCTGAGCTCCTGAAAATCTAAAATCCGATCCAGCGCCATGGTCACCAAAGCCTTCCCTCCTCTCGCTTTAACAAGCAAAAACCAGCGGTTCCGGTATTCCTTCAGCAAATAAGGATAATAAACGTTTCGGCTAGGCTGCTGGGCCTTAAATGACCGGTACTCTATAAGCAGGGCCTTTTTCTGGAGAATTGCCTGATACAAGGGATTGATATGTTCCAATCCGCGCAATTGCTTGTTCCCCTCAAACTGTATGTAGTTCTTATTGGGATGAGTCGATTTGTACAGATTGTTCTCTAGTTTGGTAATCATCTCACTCATTTCATCAAAGTAACTAAAGCCATTAAACTGTTTAAGAATACCCACAATCTCTTTCATTTTCTCTACATCTCCGCTATTGATCGGCACTTTGGTAATACTGTAAGAAGGATCGCTATAGCTGTAAAATTTTCTATCGGTTACTGCAATCGGGGCATTGTAGCCCAGTTTATCACTGCGCATCAATTGAATATCGGCCTGTATTGTGCGCTTACTTACTCCTGAAGTAATTCCTTCATATTCATAAATCATCTGCGCCACACGTTCAATTATGTCATCCAGGGTCCATTTTCTGAACCTGTTTTTTAAGCATTCATCAATAGTTTTGTAACGGATAAGGGCAAGTTTATTTACGGACATACAGCATAATCACTAAAAATCAATCTTAAAAATCAGAACATAAAGCTATAAAATCAAAATGATTACGCAATAGAAATGCGCAATTGAGTTGAAATTTACGTTAAAAACCAGAATATAAAAATTTATACTTCTGATAATCAAGACAATAAATATAATCCGAATAAAATTATTTTACTACGCAAGTATACCGCGCAACGGCGCATGCATCTTTGTAACGTCGGCAACGACAAGTGTTCTTTGAAGAAATAAACAGTACAAAAGTACTTTTAAGATATCCCCGCAAGGGGATGACAGTTTGAAAGGATAAACATCCACAGTTGAGGGTTTCTGTATGGCCCCATAGTATTGAGCTGATGAGCAGTAATATTCTGATGTTTAAAATGGAAAGATTGTCTCACGTTTGTGTGTCGCGGGTTCGACTCCCGCTCCCGGATAGAACCGGGATAACTCAGTGGTTAGAGTAACAAACCAAGTGCAGGTTCGAATCCTGCTTTCCGACCAAAACAGGAAACGCAATTGGTAGCGAAGCAATGGGCTCAAAATCCACAGCAAAAGAAGGGATACTTCAAATTTCCCACTCCAAAAAGGTACAAGGAAAAACTTCCGGTCGATAGCGCAAAAGCAGCATTGACAATTTGCAATGTGCTATGCAGGAAATAGACAAACCTGATTAAGATTGCGGATACTTTATCCATGAACAGGCGAAAGTCATTGAATAGTTATGGTGTGTTAACGCTCCAACGCTCTCCACCACAATAGTATCCAAGGCCCAAATGCTCAGGATGAAACTGCGACAGTCGGCTCAGGGGAAGAAATTTCTTCCGCATGATGCAAATGGAAGTTTTTCTGATTGCCTTAGCAAGCGAACAAACAAAGTCCACGATAGACGTGGCATAATTATAAACAAAAAAACCAAACAGAGATGAAAAGAGTAACAATTAACACCAATTCTGTTGGATTGGTTTACAAAAGAGGGGAATTAAAAAACGTATTAACCTATGGAAACCACTGGCTGGGCTTCAACGAAA
This sequence comes from Pedobacter frigoris, assembly GCF_032678645.1. GTDB lineage: Bacteria > Bacteroidota > Bacteroidia > Sphingobacteriales > Sphingobacteriaceae > Pedobacter > Pedobacter frigoris_A. The sequence continues at coordinate 316,892 of NZ_JAVTSP010000002.1, read as the reverse complement.
CAATAGAAGTGTACGACATGTCGAAAACCTTCATTGCTTCAGTGGAATTAGACGTTTTACTATTAAATAAAGATTTTGAAAACCTGGTAACCGTAGTAGAAGTAAAAGATGCAGAACTTGTATTGGTTTACCAAAACAGCAATTTTAAACAGGTATTGACTGCAGGAAAATATGCGTTCTGGAAAGGCTTAAATAAGTATACCTTTTTAACTGCCGACCTGAATAAATATGAGATCACAGAGAACATTGACAAGAATACGCTGGAAAAATCTCAAATGCTGGCATACATCAGGGCTTTTAAAGTTGAAACTTATGAAACCGGACTAATGATCGTAGATGGTGTATTTGAGAAAGGCCTGGAACCTGGAAATTATATCTTCTGGAAAAACAGCGCTACAATCCAGGTATTAAAAACCGACTTGAGGCAGTTGACCATGGAAATTGTTGGACAGGAAATCCTGACTAAAGACAAAGCCCAGCTGAGAATTAACTTCAGTGTACAATATAAAGTAACAGATGCCACAAAAGCATTATTGGAGAACAAAGAGTTTGACAAGCAAATGTATGTGATCATCCAATTGAGCCTGAGAGAATTTATTGGAAAAATGACCTTCGATGAATTGATGGAAAACAAAGAAAAAATCTCTGAAAGCATCATGACAATTGCAGCGGCAAAAGTGAGGCTACTGGGAATTGAACTGCTGAATTGTGGTGTGAAGGACATCGTGTTACCTGGCGACATCAGGGACATCATGAACCAGGTGCTCGTTGCCGAAAAAAGGGCGCAAGCCAACCTGATCACCAGGAGGGAAGAAACTGCATCCACAAGAAGCTTGTTAAATACAGCAAAACTGATGGAAGAAAACGCAATGCTCTACAAATTAAAAGAAATGGAGTATGTAGAGAAAATTGCAGAAAAGATCAACAACATCAGCCTGTCTGGCAGCGGACAAATTGTAGATCAGTTGAAACAAATTTTTGTAAAATAAATAGGTTTTGCAAAGCAATGACGCCCCTGCATAGTATGCTATGCAGGGTTAAAAAAAGAAAAAATGAAAAGAAACATTAGCGAGAATGAAATTCCTTTGAAAGTGCATCCAGATGAATATGCCAGATATGGTGAAACCTATATTGAAGAAGGTGCCAGAAAACAAATGGACATCGCCATGAAGCTCCCTGTGACGGTTGCAGGGGCTTTGATGCCCGATGCGCATCAGGGTTATGGCCTGCCGATTGGCGGGGTACTAGCTACCCGTAATGCCATTATCCCATACGGAGTGGGTGTCGATATTGGTTGCAGAATGGCTCTTTCCATCTTCGATATTCCTGAAAGCGATTTTTACGGAAATGAGGCGAAGTATAAAAGGGAATTGATTGCACACACTAAGTTTGGCGCAGGCCATGGCTTCCATGGGAAAGAAAAATCAGACCATGCCATTATGGACATCGCTGATTTTAATGCTACAACGCTATTAAAGCAGTTAAAAGACAAGGCCTATAGCCAACTGGGAAGCTCGGGCGGAGGTAACCATTTCGTGGAATGGGGAATCATTGAATTTGAGAAAAAAGATGAAGCACTTGGCATTGACAAAGGGAAGTACCTCGCATTGTTGACACATTCCGGTTCCAGAGGGTTCGGGGCTACAATAGCCGGTTATTACACCAAACTCGCGAAAGAGATTTGCAAGTTACCTCAAGAGGCCGCAAACCTTGCTTATCTGGACATGAATTCTGAAGCAGGACAGGAATACTGGCTGGCGATGACCCTTGCCGGAGATTATGCTTCTGCCTGCCATGAAGTAATTCATGATAAGCTCACAAAAGCAATAGGAGGAAATGTTCTGGCCAAGGTAGAGAACCATCATAATTTTGCCTGGAAAGAGACCCTTAATGGTGAGGAAGTAATTGTTCATCGAAAAGGGGCTACGCCAGCAGCGAAGGGCATAATGGGAATTATACCAGGCTCCATGACAGCTCCCGGGTTTCTGGTAAGAGGAAAAGGAGAAACAAACTCAATCAACTCAGCAGCCCATGGAGCAGGACGTCAAATGAGTCGTTCTAAAGCAGTGAAGAACATTTCCAGAGATGAAATGCTGAAAGTACTGGCAGACCACGACGTAATCCTTATCGGAGCGGGGCTAGATGAAGCCCCCATGGCCTATAAAGATATCAATATGGTCATGGACGCACAAAAAGACCTAGTCGACATTGTTGCGAGCTTTACGCCTAAAATTGTAAGGATGGCCGATGATGGCAGTCGCGAGGATTAATAAAAAAGAGGAGCCTTTACAGCTCCTCTTTTCCCTATTTAAACATATTTTTCAATGCTTCCAGTTTCATCTGTAAATCACCATCAGGCAGCGGTTTTTCCTTTTGCCCACCTTTCTGATTTGACTGAGGCTTTGAAGGTTTTCGATGCTGATCAGGTTTGGCAACCGCTCTAAATGGCTTACTCTGCTTATCATTCCTGTTTTTATTATCTTGCTTAGGCTTTTGTGATCCATCCTTCATAGAAAGGGAAATACGTTTTCTCGCTATATCGACTTCTACCACAGTGACCTCTACCTTCTGATGTACTTTAACGACCTCATTTGCATTGGCAACAAACTTATCGGATAGCTGACTGGTATGTACCAGTCCGTCCTGATGAACGCCTATATCTACAAAAGCCCCAAAATTGGTAATGTTGGTCACTATACCCGGAAGCTTCATGCCAATCTTAAGATCAGCAATTTCATTGACACCATCTGTAAAGCTGAATACCTCAAACTGTTCACGCGGATCCCTGCCTGGCTTGGCGAGCTCATTCATGATGTCATTTAGAGTCGGCAACCCGATCTCATCACTTACATATTGCTGCAACTTGATCTGTTTCCTCAATTCCGCATCCTTCATCAGTTGAGCCACGCTACAATTCAGGTCTCTTGCCATTTTATTGACCAAGGCATAACGCTCAGGGTGTACAGCACTGGTGTCAAGTGCATGTTCTGCATTTCTTATCCTTAAAAATCCGGCAGCCTGCTCAAAAGCCTTATCTCCCAAACGGGGAACTTTTTTCAGGCTTTCTCTATTTTTAAAAGCGCCATGTTCATTACGGTAATTCACAATATTCTGTGCCAATTGTGGTCCAAGACCCGATACGTAAGCCAGTACCTGTTTAGATGCCGTATTCAGCTCCACCCCTACAGCATTTACACAACTCATTACAGTATCATCCAATGATTGCTGAAGTTTGTTCTGGTCTACATCATGCTGATATTGTCCCACGCCAATAGATTTAGGGTCAATCTTAACCAGTTCGGCCAATGGATCCATCAACCTTCTTCCAATAGACACCGCTCCCCTTACTGTAATATCATGGGTAGGAAACTCTTCTCTGGCTACTTCTGACGCTGAATAAATGGAAGCACCATTTTCATTGACCATGACAATCAATACACCATCCAGTCCCAGACCTCTAACAAAGACCTCTGTTTCACGACCTGCAGTTCCATTTCCGATTGCAATAGCTTCTACTTCATGTTTATTACAAAGCTGTTTAATTACAGCAGCAGCCTCTACAACTCCCCGCTGCCCATTATGAGGATAGATGGCTGTATTTTCCAGTAGCTTTCCTTGTCTGTCCAGGCAAACCACCTTACATCCCGTCCGGAATCCCGGATCAATTGCAAGTACATTTTTTTCGCCCATTGGAGCTGCCAATAGCAATTGTCTGGCATTTTCTGCGAATACCCTGATTGCTTCTTCATCCGCCTTTTCTTTAGAGAATCCCCTGATCTCATTTTCCATGGCAGGGCCAAGCAAACGCTTGTAGCTATCCTGTACAGCCAGTTTTACTTGTTTAGCGCTTGCATTGTTAGCGGTGACGAACTGTCTTTCCAACAACTCAATTGCTCCCTCTTCAGCCGGCATGGTTTCCAGTTTCAGAACACCTTCATTTTCTCCTCTTCTAATGGCAAGTACACGATGAGAAGGACTTGATTTTAATGGCTCGCTCCACTCGAAATAATCTTTATACTTAATCCCTTCCTCTTCCTTGCCTTTTACAACAGTGGATTTAAAAGCTGCATTCTGTTGAAAATATTTACGCATAGATGTCCTTGCCTCAACATTTTCATTTACAATCTCAGCAATGATATCCCTTGCACCAGACAAAGCCTCATCAGTAGAATTCACCCCCAGCTCCGTGTTCAAAAATTTATCTGCTTCGGTTTCAGGGTCAAGTTTAGACTGTTCCAGTAAGGCAAGAGCTAAGGGCTCCAAGCCTTTCTTACGAGCCTCAGAAGCTCTGGTTTTACGTTTTGGTTTATAAGGCAGATAAATATCTTCTATGGTTGCAATATTTGTTGCTGCATTGATTTGGGCCTCCAGTTCTGGGGTCAGTTTTTCCAATGCACCCAATGCTTTTAAAATAGCTTCTCTACGTTTATCCAGCTCTCTAAGCTGTTGGAAACGATCGCGGATAGCTGCAACTTGTACTTCATCCAGACTGCCGGTCATTTCTTTCCGGTAACGTGAAATAAAGGGAACCGTTGCCCCTTCATCCAATAACTCAATAGTAGCGATGACCTGCTTTTCTGCTACTGCCAGTTCAGCAGCAATTATTGTCGAGTGATTACTCATTTTAATCTCTATTTGATTGATATTTCAAGTACAATTCGGGCAAAATTAAATAAAAAATCCCGCAGGGTATTAACCAGCGGGATTATATTTTCATTATGATTTTATTGTCTTTTTATTCCTTTTATTTAGCTACGTAAAGTACTTCTTTTACCGCTTTAATTACTTTCTCTGCATTAGGCAAACTCGCTGCGATCAGGGTAGGAGCATATGGAAGCGGTACATCTGCACAAGTGATGCGCAATACCGGGGCATCTAAGTAGTCAAAAGCATTCTTTTGAACATTAAATGCAATTTCAGAAGAAATTGAAGCCAAAGGCCATGCTTCTTCTACGACTACCAGACGGTTTGTTTTCTTAACTGACTCGATGATAGTTGCATAATCGATAGGACGCACAGTACGTAAATCAATAACTTCAACACTAACACCGTCTTTAGTCAATTCTTCTACTGCAGGATTTACTACACGGGTAAGCATTTTACCAAAAGTAACGATGGTTACATCAGTACCTTCTTTTACCACATTGGCTTTACCAATAGGCAGGTAATATTCTTCTTCAGGTACCTCTCCTTTATCACCATACATTACCTCAGACTCCATAAAGATCACCGGATCCGGATCAAGGATCGCTTGCTTAAGCAAACCTTTAGCCTCATAAGGTGTAGAAGGAATTACTACTTTTAATCCAGGACAGTTGGCATACCAGTTCTCAAAATTCTGAGAGTGCTGAGCTCCCAACTGACCAGCATTACCAGTTGGTCCACGGAATACGATTGGTACAGAAAACTGTCCTCCGCTCATAGAAAGCATTTTTGCTGCTCCGTTAATGATTTGATCAATAGCAACCAAAGAGAAGTTGAAGGTCATAAATTCTATAACCGGAATCAATCCGTTCATAGCGGCTCCAATACCGATACCGGCAAAACCAAGCTCAGCGATAGGTGTGTCAATTACACGTTTGTCTCCAAACTCATCAAGCATACCCTGGCTAACTTTATAAGCACCATTGTATTGCGCAACTTCCTCGCCCATTAAAAAGACGTTTTCATTCTTGCGCATTTCTTCGCTTAAAGCTTCACGCAAAGCTTCTCTAAATTGAATCTCTCTCATTGTATATTCAAATATTAACGGGAGCAAACTTAGAGAAAATTGCATTCAAATGCAAGTTTATCGATCTCTCCGAAGCCTTTGAAAAACAATTTCTAATCACCAGGAAATGTAGCTAATGTAATTTAATTATTAAGTAGTGTTACAAATACACTTTGGAACCCTGCAATCGGCCAAAATAATTTGGCGATTTACAATCCACACAAAGTTAAATATGGAGAGAAGGAAAAAGCAGCTTCATTCTCACTCCGGACAAAAGGCACCTGTTCGTCGAATAATTCGGCAAGTTTTGCCTGCATAAAACCAACAAATTCTTCCTTTATGGTCTCCAGGTAAGCCCCATTTAACTTCACTTTATCCCTCCCTTCTATGAAAAAGGTTCCTTCCTTTCGCATATTCCTGATGCTATATAAGTTAGGCTCAACCAGCTGATGGCCGTTCGCCTTTTCAAAGACATAGGTATAAAACAGCGTTTGCACCAATGCTTTATTTTGTTTATTCCCATTGGTATCAAAAACATCTTCTAGATTACTATACCGCAAGATGTCACTGCCTGTTTTATAGTCAACGATCCTTGTGACACCATTCTTACGATCTATACGGTCTATGATTCCATGAAGCATAACCTTCTTATCCACTCCATTTAATTTAAATTCGAAAGACACCTGATCTTTCTGCTCCAGGGAAAGGATTTCAAAAGGAGCCTCATTTTCATCATAATCCAATATCAGGTTTGCATACTCCTCAACTATTGCCAGTACAACCTTTTGCATACCATTGTGCAGGACCTGGTGATTTTCATTTTCAAACATTACCTGTGCAAATGCCCTAACAGCTAATTCAGGCACTTTTTTACGGTATTCAGCAATCCTCTCCTTCGTGACATTGATATCCGTACTTCTTAAATCCTGGTAAAAAGTTTCCAGTACAAAATGTAACATTGAACCGATATAATTGGCTTCCAGGTTTTCAGAGATCTCTTTCGGCTCCTCGATTTTAGCTATGTAACGGTAAAAAAACTGCAATGGACAATTGATATAGGTCGTCAATGCCGAGGCAGACAGTCCAATCTCTCCATTTAAATACTTATTCAATACTGCCATTACCTTATCATCCTTAGGAATTACTACGGGTTGCTTTTTCTCAATACTGATCCTCTGCTTATGTTCCAGATAATTAAACTCATAACCGCTTTCATATTCCAGCTGCTTCAGAAACCGGGTTGGCTCACCGGTATTGGTATCGTCTGCCTGTGCATTATATACCATGCTTACTTTCTTAGAACGCTGAAGCAGACGATAAAACATGTAAGCAGAGATGGCATCCTGATTTTCCAGTACTGGCAAACCGTATGCTCTGCGGATACTATCGGGAATGAAGCTTGGAGAAACACTGGTCTGAGGCAAAAGCCCTTCGTTTACTCCCAATATATAAATCTGTTCAAAATCAAGGCTTCTGCTCTCGAGCAGCCCCATCACCTGAATCCCCTGAAGAGGCTCTCCGGTGAGCGGAACAGAAATACCCTGTACAGCCTTTTGAATCAGGGACAATACAAACAACAGCTCTTTAGAGGTGGTCAACCGCGGCAAGTAATCAGATAAGGCATCATGCAGGCGATTGAGTTCCTTAATCGCGGCTATAAAAAGATCTGCTTCAGTTTGTCTAAGACTTTTATCAGCTAACTGCTGTTCGAAAACCCTTTTTAGTATCTCCTGTAAAGTATTTGTTGCAGCTGTCCCATTTTCGATTTTAGTAAAGAACATAGCCAACAAACCTTTCTGACTTTGAAGTCTGACGAGTGGAACCTCTGCAAGTTGTTCAGCAAGTAACTTTTGCTGGATTTTGCTGCGTAGCTTTTCATCGATACCTGTAAGCGGATGAGACAAAAAAGCCTCCACTTCCCTATGGTAGACCGTTTCCTTTTCGCCCTGAATGAGCTGGGCCTGTACGCTCAGCCATAAATCAGCCAGCCCGAATATCGATGAGGCAACCAGCGGATAGCCCATGGTAACATTAATATTGATTGGCAAATTACCACCATCTGTCTGGTAATGTGTTGGTATGGTCTGCAAAACAGGCATTAGCAAACTTTCATCTGCAAGGATAAGCGCAATTTTCCCGGCATTATCACTTTCTTTGAGTAATGGGTAATCCTTTTGTAGTGCGGTATTTAATATTTTTGCCTGGGCGACCTGCCCCTGCGTTTTATAGACATCAATGACTTTCTGGTTTGCCCTGATCAACTCCCTGTCGTTATTTAAAACATTGATCAATCCTGTGGCTTCAAAATTCCGTCTTAAAAAAAGACCTGCTTCCTGAATGTTATCCTTTAGATAATAAGCATCAGTATCAAAATAAAACAAGGTTTTACCTTGCTCCTGCCAGCGTTTAAATATAACTGCTTCTGCTCTGCTCAATGCATTAAAACCGACAAACACTAGCTTACTCTTGAGAAAAGGATCCATAAAGCCCGGCAATTCCGCTTTTCCCTCGGCAAGCTGACGGTAGATCTGCCCCATGGTTGTCAGGCCTTTTTCTTTTAAGCCCTGGTGATAAGCGTTATAAAGTTTTGGCATCCGCTGCCACATCTTTATAAACTGCTCTTGCTGCTTTTTATGCTTACCTTCAGAATAAGAACTCCAGAATCCTTTCAGAAACTCCTGCTGCTCTTCACTCAGGTAATCAAACTGGTAATCTATAGTTGCAAATTCTTCCAGTTGCTCAAAGATCTTTTCGGCATTGACCAGATCATTGTCAATCTGTGCAAAATCACTCAATATCACCCTTGCTATCGGATAAAACTTAGCCGGCTCTACTGCGGCTTCCCCATCTTGCAGGGCGATCTCATTGTATTTTTGGTGTAATGTAAAGAATTGGGTAAATGAGTCTGCAACCTTCCGTTCGGAAGATAGTGCAAAAAACTCCTGGATGGTAAAGAAAGAAGGACTCCAAAATGGTTTTCCAATCTCCTTAGCCAGGTAATGCTGCAGGTAAGCCACCGGTCTTTTGTTATTGAATACAATTGCGGTATGCTGAAGAGCATCTCCTAATCTGGCAACCAGATCTTCGGCAACTTCTTTTAAAAATGGTTTTATTTCTTGCTCCTCATTCATCTCTACACTAATTTTAACTGTCCGCTGGACGCATAAAACAAATAGGTATATACTTTTTTATAGCCCATAGCAAGAAGCAGACTCTTGTAATGATCCACCTGTGCAATATGGCTATTACTTTCCTGCTGCGTGAATTTATAATCTATCACAGTAACCTCATCTCCGTTGACAAGTACTTTATCAGGTCTGTATGTTTTTCCTTCGGCATCTATAATACTCCGCTCATTTAAGCTTTGCTCGCTTCTTTTCAGTATCTCCTGTAATCCGCTATGCTGCAGAACCGAAACCGCCTGAGCTTTTAGGAAAGGGAGTTCGGCGGCTTTGAAGACTCCTTCCAGCAGCAGGTTTTGCAACACTTCTTCTACCTGTTTTTCATCATTGGCTATTGCCAAAACCTCATGAAGGATCGTACCGGTCCGCCCAGGACTTTCCCCGGTGAGAAGATCAATCTCCCTGCGTTTTAAACTTGCATCAAATACCTGACTCAAGCGATTAGAAACCGGGTAATTATCCAGTTCAATCTCATTCAGGGGTGATTGTTTTTCAAGCTGAACCGGAACCACATCATCAACCTGGTAATTACCTTCTTCAGAAAGCTGACCTTCAAAAACTTTGGAGAGCAGATCCCCAATATTTGTAATTGTAGCGGTTTTCTTACCCATGGTACTGATGTATAAGTATTCTTTCGCACGTGTGGTTGCCACGTACAACATATTCAGCGCATCCATATTGTTATACAGCAATTCTTCAAAATAGGGTTTTGCTACACTTGAACTGCCAAGATCCTTACTATACTTTAGTGGAATGCTATGCAAATGGTGATAAGGAGTATCAGCTGCAGGCACCCAAAAAATCCCATTGGTTTTCCCATTGATATCCCAGTTACAAAATGGAACCATGACCGCCTTAAAAGCGAGTCCTTTTGATTTATGAATAGTGATTACCTGAACTGCATCTGTATTGTCCGAAGATGGAAGTGTTTTTCTCAGTCCTTCCTCTTCCCAATAGTTCAGGAAGGCTGCAATGCCTCTTTCGCCATGCAAAGCAAAACTTCCCGCCAGATCACGCAAAGCAAGCAGGTACGGCAGGTGTGAGTTGTTATACTCTTCATTTAAACCATAGGCAGTAATGATCTTTTCCAGTAGTGCCGAAAGCGGTTGCTGCATCCAGCTTTGCCAATTTTCGCACAAATCTGAAGGCAAGAGATTGAATAACTGATCGAGTGTTTTAAATTTAAGAGAGAAAAAATCGGCGGGCTCAATAGTACGTTGTCTCGACTGGGCATATAAACTAATACAGTTTGCTTTATACAAGGCGGTATTTTCAGCCAATCCTACCATCACCTGCAGGGTATTGATGATGAGTTTTACCGCGGTATTATTGGTAAGTAATAAAGCTTCGCCCGAAATGACATCTATGCCATTCTGCATCAAAGTTTCTACCGCAGCAATTGCCTCAGAATTTGACCTGACCAATACACATATATCCTTAGGTTTGAAATTCCTGACATTGAACATTTCCTTCAATTCGACGACCATGTTCTCAAGGGCCTGCGTCCTGAAACTAACTTTTGTGAGGGCATTCCCTTCGGGGTCATTTTTTAAGACATTAAAATTTATCGTCCCGCCCTCCAATGTAAACGGTGTGGTCTTTTGTTCTGCCTCCGCATATACATCAGTTACAATCCGGTCAAAATGCCGCTCATTCCACCAGCTTAAAACCTCCGGCTGGTTCTGCTCTGCAATGGTCCCATTTAAATGAGCCTGTATTAACTGCGGCAACTTTTTAAAGAGGTTATTATTAAACTCAATGATATGTTTGGTACTGCGATAGTTCTCTTCCAGGCTTTCTTCTACCACATTGTGAATCTTCACGTCTTGTTTTGCCTGCTGGTGCAGGATATTCCAGTCTCCATTGCGCCACCTGTAAATAGACTGCTTGGTATCACCAACGATCAAATGGTCGGTCAGCTTGCCTCCTGGAGAAGCCAATGCATTGGCCAACAATGACTTAAAACTCCCCCACTGGTTCGAGGAGGTATCCTGAAACTCATCGAACAGGAAATTCCGGAACCTGTTGCCCATTTTCTCCCAGATGAAGGAAGGATTATCATCCGCATCATCGGTAATTCCCTTGAGTAAGGTCTGCGCATCGCTGATCAGTAAATTTGGGCTTTCATTCCTGTACTCCTTTAATAACACGGCCATCTCCTGCATTAACCGCAGGTAATACAGGTTTTTATTGAAAGCAATCGCCAACAAGTAACCGGACAAACCTGTCTTATAAGTCGTCACTAATTTGGAAACAATAGGGTTCAACTCAAAATAGGCCGAAGTATCTACACCTTTCTGAAACCATTGTTCTGGCTCATCTACGAGCTTTTCCAGGCTACTTACCTTACTCAAGTCACATTCTATAATTTTACTCAACCCCATCAAAGGAGAACGCGACTTACCCTTCAGATCGTCTACAGCTAAACCTTCCACATGAAATAGCTCCATAGCTTCGGCTGCAAGCGAGGTAATTGAATGTTCAAAGGTCTCAATTCCCAGACGTGTAACTTTATTATAATCTTTAAAAAGCGTATCCAGATCAGCTGCATCACCCAAACCTTTTATCGCGTTTTCAAAGGGCTGGTAACGTTCCTTAAAAATTTCATTGGTCAGCTCTATCAACTCCCGCTTATAGTTCCAGCTTAGGTTGTTGTTAATCCTGTCGAGTGCCAGATCAATAATCCATTGTAACAAGACAGGATTTTTATCGAGGGCTTTGTCAAGACGTTCAGCGAGTTCATTTTTTACTTTATCGTAGTTCATCTCCAGACCGTAGCCTGTATCCAGACCAAGTTCAAAAGCAAAACCTCGTATTACTTTTTGTACAAATCCATCTATAGTACTTACCGAGAACCGGCTGTAATCGTGTAATATTTTTCTGTAGATCCTGTCTGATTTACTTTTTAACAGTTCGGGATCCAGATCCGGATGTGACCTCAGGACAATTTGCCGATAATCATTGATCTTTTTGGACGGGTCTCCCTGGGCAAAGCCTTTCAAAACCTCCATGATCCTGGTCTTCATTTCTTCTGTGGCTTTATTGGTAAAAGTCACGGCAAGAATCTCCCTGTATTTTGTTTCGCCTGACAATAATAGTGTCAGGTAATGCGCAGTAAGGCTAAATGTTTTTCCTGATCCGGCTGATGCCTGAAGAATTTTGAGTGGTTTAATGGCCATTAGCTAAAGTTAAAACAATAATAGGCCAATTGCTAAAAACGTTGAAAAATCAGGGTTTGGATTTCTTTTTTTTTACGGCAACCTTCCTTCTGATCCGCAATGGGCGTTCTGCCATTTCTATCGGGTGCCCTAGTAAATCACGAACCACGACAGAAGCGCAGACACCGCCAAAAGCCGCAGGCAGATAAGAAACAGTACCGTAAGCCGAACGCTTAAAATTACTCCCGTCAGTCAGGATTAGCGAATCCCTGTTCGTTTCTTCTGTTGAGAATACAGCTTTAACCTTTTCTGTATTCGGCGCTTTGCGCAGACGCTTGCGAATATAACTTGCAAATACACACTGATAGGTATCCGGCAGATAGGTCACTTGTAACTTTGTAGGATCCATCTTACCCCCTGCGCCCATGGAGCTTACGATCGGCAGGTTTTTTTCAAGCGCCGTATTTAACAACGTGATCTTAGGCATTACACTATCAATGCAATCCATCACATAATCATATTTATTCTCCAGCAATTCACGGCACTTCTCAGGTGTAAGAAAAGCGCTGACTACGTGGAGTTTCAAATCGGGATTGATGGACAGCAAACGCTCCTCCATAATTGACGACTTGGCTACGCCATGATTCGTTGCCAGCGCCGGCAATTGCCTGTTCCGATTACTAGGATCAACAACGTCACCATCAACAATGGTCATTTCCCCTATGCCGGATCGACAAATGAACTCGGCAGCAAAAGAACCTACTCCACCCAATCCAATAACCAAAACATGTTTGCTTTGCAGCTTTGCGATACCTTCATCGCCTACGAGTAGCGCAGAACGAGAAAGCCAACTAACGTCAGACATATGCTAATTTTTTCCAGTCGGCAAAAATACGTGCTTTAAGATCTCCCACGTAACATTTTTTCAAATTGGCAGCTGCTTCATAGATTTCTTCAATCGTAACATCCGAATCATCTGTCTCCAGGAAAAAATTATCAGTACTTTGAATCAATTTCGATGCACCTGAATCCGCTTTTAAAATAGCCGCCCCAAAAGACAATACAAAGCCCTTGTCCAATAGCTGTCTGCCAAGTTCTTCATGCTTATTAAACCCGTGTATGATCATCGGAACGTTAACTTTCATTTTATCTTTAACAGCCATCAACTCCGGGAAAGCCCTTACACAATGTAAGATCAAGGGTTTTCTTACACGTTCAGCCAAAACAATCTGCTTTTCAAGCATTAGGATCTGATCCGGCAGCGGTTCTCCCTTCAACCTGTCCAGGCCACACTCGCCGATCATCTTTACATTTGGTCGTTGCGTTGCCTCACTCAATCTTTCAAAATCTGCATCAAATCGCTCCATATTAGCATACCAGGGATGCAGACCCACAGATACCGCGTCATCCGGAGGCAACACCAGCGAATCATTGGTGAGTGAAAAGCTTTGAATGCTCAGTACATTTTCGCTCTTCAGGGAATGATGTGTATGGATATTAAAAAATTGCATAGATAGTTGACAAGTAATTTATAAATTCACCATTAAAATTAAATATATACAGATGAAAAGGATTCTCATATTATTTACAGCAATATTCCTCTCTACAGCAGGATTTGCTCAGGAAAAAAAACAAGCAGTTAACCTTTACAATCCTCAGGCAAATGCCCGTGCAGATATCGATGCTGCTATTGCTAAAGCAAAAAAGGAAGGTAAGCATGTGTTTTTACAGGTTGGTGGCAACTGGTGCGGCTGGTGCATTGCATTTCATAAACTGGTAGAAGAAACTCCGGAACTAAAGACTTATCTCAACTCGAATTACGAAACTGTACTGGTAAACTACAGTCAGGAGAATAAAAATGCTGCTGTTTTGGCTAGCTTAGGCTACCCTGGACGGTTTGGCTTTCCTGTATTTGTAATTCTGGATGGGAATGGCAAGGCAATCCACATCCAAAATTCTGCCTATCTTGAAGAAGGCAAAGGCCATAGTGTAAAAAAAGTAATGGACTTCCTCAAAGGCTGGACAGTAGCGGCGATTAAACCAGAGAACAATGCCTACTGACCGTCGCCATATTTAAAAAACCCATTCACAGTAACAGGCAGTTTACCTGTAGGGATCAATTGGTTCTTAAACACAGATGCAGCTGCCTGTTGCATAAAATCTTCCTTCTGATAAGCCACCAGCAAAGCTTTGCTATTTTCCAATCCAGGCAATGCCGATAGGTTATAAGGGTTTGCAAATAGTGCAAAAGCAGCATTGCTCAACGACATATCCTTGATAAACATTTTCAGATCGGCGCTTAAAACCATGCCATTGCCCGGACGGGTACGGGTATCATGAATACCAATGATGATCTGATCAAATGCTTTAAGCTCCCTTAAAACCTTTGCAATTTCATTGGCTGTAGCGTTTTTATCCAATGTATAGAAAATGGCATTTTTATAATAGGCGCCAAGTTCGCGCTGAAATGCAGTTACGTTAGGAGTACCAATGCTGATGATTACGGTACGCTTATCTGCAGATAGATTTTGGACAGCGGATTTACCGCTCAGCATCGTCATCGACGCATCAGCCAATTGCCCAAGTAAAGCCAGGCTTTCAGGCCTTGTTACTCCCTGAAGTACATTGTTTTCATCAACAGTGTCTTTACGGTTTAAACCGGCCCAATATTTCGCTGCGAGGATTTTTTTCACACTTTCATCAATTCTCTCCATGCTGATCCTATCCTGTCTTACTGCCCGGCGAACTAACTTGATAGCTCTGTCGCTGTTCTCAGAAAGCTCGAGTATGTCATTTCCTGCAATGATACCCATTACATCTGCTTCTCCGTCCTTGAAGTACTTAACTACTCCCTTCATTCCCATTGCGTCTGAAATGATCAGCCCTTTAAATCCTAACTCTTCTTTTAGAATCCCAGTCACAATTGGTTTAGATAATGTAGAAGGCATATTTGGCGTATTATCCAGGGCTGGTATATTCATATGTGCAATCATCACTCCAGCTGCACCTTGTTTAATGAGTTCTCTAAAGGGATAAATTTCCAGGCTGTCAAGACGTGCTTTAGTAAATTTCAATTGAGGAAGATCATAATGAGAATCTACATCAGTATCCCCATGACCGGGAAAATGTTTAAGACTAACCAGTAGTCCGCCATCCTGCATCCCCTTCATATAAGCTCCCGCTTTATCCGTTACATTGTACTTATTTTCACCGAATGACCTGAAATTAATTACCGGATTCTGTGCGTTATTATTTACATCAACATCAGGTGCAAGGTTCATATGCATACCGATGCGTTTATAATCTTTAGCGACTTCCAAACCCATTTTATACAGTAACTCTTTATCTTGAATGGCACCAAGCGCCATTTGATAAGGATAAGAAATGGTGCTGTCCAAACGCATCCCCAATCCCCACTCTCCGTCAGAAGCGATCAGTAAGGGAACTCTCGCTAAAGATTGATAAGTGTTAGTTAGCACAGCTTGTCTACCCGGGCCACCCTGAAAAAACACGAGACCTCCGATCCTTTCCTTTTTAATGACCACTCCGATAGAATCTTCATACGCCTTACCCATATTCGTATGTGCCCTGACAAAAAACATCTGCGCTATTTTCTGACGCCTGCTCAATTTGTTGAAAACTGAATCTACCCATTCGTTCTGCTCTTCTAATATTTGCAAATATCCCTTTTGCTGTGCTTGTACATGGGTTCCGGTAAATATGGCTGTGTAAAAAAACAGGGCAACTGCTAAATAATGCTTAATGGTCATTCTAAATGTATTGGTTAAAATCCAAAGTTAATGAAAATCAATGGTGATAAAAGTAATGCGCATGGGGGAGGTCCAGATTTATAATGCATTAAAAAAGTGACCCTTTTGGGGCCACTTTCAGGATTAATAGGAATATTATCCTCATGTATACAATAAGGGATCAATTTTTTTCACGTTTCCGCTCATTATCTTTATTGGATGTCTGATCAGATCTCTGACCGCCTCCATTTGTTATGCCTTGTTGTTTCTTATCTTCTTTCACATTATGATGCATACGGTCAGAAGTAGACTTTCCCTGCTCATTACCGGTATGCTTTACGTCTTGTTGATTTTTCATAATCAGATGATTTTATTTTAAAAAACGATTAGATTAATACTTGTTTTCCAAGTAATAACGAACCAGAGATATTTTTGTTTCCTCCAATACAGTTTTTATTAAAATGTATATCCAAGGGACAATGCGAATCCGCTGTTTTTAAGTTTATCCTGATTCATATTATCTTTCAGCACTTTTTGGAAATCCATGCTATATCTTCCGTTGATATTGATATTAGGCGTAATGCTGTATCCAAGACCTATTGCACCACCGGCCAAGGACTTACTGAAATTCTCGGTGCTCGTGGTTTCCGTCTGAGGATCATTATTAACTCCTATTGTTGACTTTTGAGAAAGCAGGAATGAAACCTGTGGCCCGGCAAAAACGGTCAATTCCGGCGTGGCTTTATAACCAATCAGTACCGGAATGTCCAGATAAGAAACTGTTGCATCAAATTTACCAGTATTACCCCCTACTGTGGCTTCCAGCTTAGCACCTTTTTGAACAAATGAAACCTCAGGAAGAAATGCGAAGCCCCCACCCATAGGAAGATCTGCATATACCCCTGCCTGAAAACCTACTTCAGAGTCTGTCGAATAATACTGGTCAGCAAATTGGAATTTACCCATTTTCATTAGATTAGCACCTGCACGAATACCGAATCTCATCTTATCATTTGCAGCTGCTTGTGATGTCTGCGCTTTTGCTTGAAAGGCTAAACTGCTTACAGTTAATCCTAATCCTATAATGAATAATTTTTTCATCTTTATCTGTTTTTAATTTGATGACTGTAGTGTAATAACCATGCCAAACATCTGAAAATCACCGCCACAATAAAGGTAAAACAAAAACACAAATCACTAAAAAACAGTTAGTTAAATAAGATTTACACTAACAACAAGCTACCTGATAAACCAGAGTCATATAGAAAGCGACAAGTGTCTTAAATGAAAGACAAAAACAAAAAGCCGCTGATTAGGCGGCTTCTCAATTAAAATTTAGGATTATATCTTAGAACTTAACACCAAGACCTAAAGAAAATACCTGGTTTTTAAATTCAGGAGTTTCCTTTGTACCATCCTCGTTGTTTTTTTGGAAATCAAGTGCATAACGACCATGTATATCAAACTTGTCGTTGATATCGTATCTGAATCCAATTAATCCACCTACAAGACTCTTTTTGAATCTCTCTGATTTATCCTCAATGATTTCCTGCTCTACAGTTCCAAATCCATTCTCGAATTTATTCTTTGTTGATACTAGAAATGAAACTTGTGGGCCGGCTACTAGGTTCAGCCCGCTTCCTCCAAGGTTAATGCTTGCAAGAATTGGCAAATCAATAAAATGGGTAGTTTGAGTAAAATCACCAAAAGCAGTCTCTGCTTTATACCCTTTTGTTGCGTATAAAAGTTCCGGAGTAAAGGCTAATCCTTTAATCAGGTTAATATCTAGTGTAACACCAGCATTAAATCCCGTGTTCACTTTAGTTTTAAAATCGTTGTTGCCATCATCCTTGATGATGTTCGGTAGATTTACACCTGCTTTAACGCCCAATCTAATTGGACTTTGTGCATTTGCTGCACCTGCTGCGAAAAGGCCTAAGGCCAAAATAATAATCTTTTTCATGTGTTATAGTTTTTTACTCCATGGTGAAAGAAATGTGCCAAACATTAACCCTCACATTAAAAAACCTTTCTAAAACATCAGTAAAGTTTATTTAGGACTTACAAACCAACACTTTAAATTGAAATAAGGCCATCAGTTTCAGATACAGTTAGGAACAACATATTGTATCGAATTTGATACAATATGCTATATCATGAAGTGTCAAAACATTTTTAGCCCAGCAGCTAAATATTTCACATTGTTTCCTTTTACTTTCGAAAATGATTGTTTATACTTACGTTTAATTACACATTATTCCAAATATAGGTATGAGCAAATATATTTTATCCTTTGATCAGGGAACCACGAGTTCAAGGGCAATTGTATTTAATAAGGAAGGCAGTATTGTTTCAATAGCGCAGAAAGAATTTGAACAAATTTATCCAAAACCGGGATGGGTAGAACACAATGCTGCTGAAATATGGTCTACACAGGTAAGTGTAGCTGCCGAAGCAATAGTAAAAGGAGGGTTGACACCAACAGATATCGCGGCTATTGGCATTACAAATCAGCGTGAAACTACTGTGTTATGGGATAAGAAAACAGGAGAACCTTTATATAACGCGATAGTATGGCAAGACAGGCGCACATCCGGATTTTGCGATGAACTCAAAGCACAGGGAAAAGCAAAAGAGATACAGGAAAAAACCGGCCTTGTACTGGATGCCTATTTTTCTGCGACAAAGATCAAATGGATCCTTGATAATGTGTCAGGAGCTAGAGAAAAAGTTGCTGCCGGAGATATTGCATTTGGAACTATAGACTCCTGGCTCATCTGGAAACTTACAGATGGCAGGGTGCACGTTACAGATGTGAGCAATGCATCTAGAACCATGATTTACAATATCCATACGCTGGATTGGGATGAAGAACTGCTACAGCTTTTTGACATCCCAAGAAATATCCTCCCTGAAGTGAAATCATCGAGTGAAGTATACGGAGAAACAACAGGAAATGTATTTGCCGCAAAAATTCCGATAGCAGGAATTGCAGGTGATCAGCAGGCTGCCTTGTTTGGACAGATGTGTACCGAAAAAGGGATGGTAAAAAACACTTATGGCACCGGGTGTTTCATGTTGATGAATATTGGCGATAAACCAATTGTATCACAAAACAATCTTGTGACCACAATTGCATGGAAAATAAACGGCAAAGTACAATATGCGCTTGAAGGAAGTATCTTCATCGGGGGCGCAGTAGTACACTGGCTGAGGGATGGTCTGGGGATCATCAATACTTCTGCCGAAGTGGAGGCGCTTGCGTTACAGGTGCAAGACACAGGCGGGGTTTACCTGGTACCAGCTTTCGCCGGCTTAGGGGCTCCACACTGGAATCAGGATGCAAGGGGAACCATTACAGGCATTACAAGAGGCACGACAAAGGCGCACCTGGCCAGGGCAGCAGTAGAAAGTATTGCTTTTCAAACGATGGAAGTCCTGAAAGCCATGGAGGCAGATTCAGGCCTGAACATTAAAGAACTACGTGTAGATGGGGGCGCAACAGCTAATGATATGCTCATGCAGTTTCAGGCCGACATCCTGGATACCACTGTAATCCGTCCGCAGGTCACAGAAGTTACCGCCTTAGGCGCGGCTTATCTCGCTGGATTAGCAGTAGGATACTGGAGCAATATGGATGACATTAGTGGCCAATGGAAGATAGACACCAGTTTCAAACCCGGGAAAGCAGATGATATCGAAGAAAGAATCAAAGGCTGGAACAGAGCGGTAAAAGCAGCCAAGGCTAATGTAGAAAATTAATTATTTACAATATAAAAGAGAATAAGATGTCAGCATTTTCAGCCGAAATACTCGGCACCATGTTTATGATACTTTTAGGCAACGGGGTTGTTGCCAATGTAGTTTTAAATGGAACTAAAGGCAATAACGGTGGGTGGATGGTAATTACTACAGCCTGGGCATTTGCCGTATTTGTAGGCGTTGTCATTGCCGGACCGTATAGCGGGGCTCACTTGAACCCTGCCGTTACAATTGGGCTTGCTTTGGCCGGAAAATTCAGTTGGGCATTGGCGCCAGGATACATTGCAGGGCAATTCATTGGCGCTATGGCAGGTTCACTACTTGTGTGGCTTCTTTATAAGGACTTTTATAAAGGGACGGCAGATCAGGGAGCAAAACAGGCTACTTTTTGTACCGCTCCAGCCATGTCAAATACAATTTCAAACTTATTCAGCGAGATTCTTGGCACTTTTGTACTGATCTTTGTGATCTTTCATTTCACTGATGCCGCAATGGGCACAGAGAAAACACCAATCGGTCTTGGCTCTATCGGTGCCTTACCCGTAACCTTTTTAGTATGGGTAATCGGCTTATCATTAGGAGGAACTACTGGCTATGCCATTAATCCGGCAAGGGATCTTGGCCCAAGAATTATGCATGCCATATTGCCAATAGCCGGCAAAGGTGGTAACAACTGGGGATATGCCTGGATTCCGGTAGCAGGGCCGCTAATCGGTTGTGCGCTTGCTGCGCTATTGCATTCTTACATTAAGATTTAAAGAATTTGCATTCGCTTATTTAAGGCGGAACGATAAGCATCTGAAACAGGGACAAGCATCTTGTTGATGATTAACGTTCCGCCTTCCAATGTATCTATTTTGCTTACATTAATGATGAAGGAGCGATGCACTCTTAAGAACACAACCTGTGAAAGCTTTTGTTCGACCGATTTTAAAGACGAATGAATGCTATACACATGCCCTTCAATATATATCTTAACATAGTCACCCATTGCCTCAATATATAAGATTTCACCAACTTTAATTCTCCTGACCACATTAGAATCTCTGATGAATACAAACTCATCTTCCTTATTGCTTACAGACAGGTTCTTGGTTTTCAATATCTCCCTCGCTTTCTCCACTGACTGTAAAAAACGTACAGGAACAATGGGCTTTATCAGAAAGTCGACAACATTTAGATCGAATGCTTCTGCCGCATAATTGACGGTTGAAGTTGTAAAAATGATCATTGGCCTTTTTCCTTCCAGGCTTTTCACCAGCTCAATCCCTGTCATGCCCGGCATCTCTATATCCAGAAATAATATATCTATCTGGTTTGTAATTATCTCTCTATATGCCTGAATTGCATCATCGCATTCCCCAATCAATACAAGAGAAGGATCTGTACCAATCAACTGCCTTAAAAAGGTCCTGGCAAGAATATCATCATCTACAACTAAACAGTTCATTTGGATCAGGGTGTAAGTAAATAAAAATAGAGATAATAACGAATAATTTTAAAAATGAACAAAATGAACAGGAAATTTCCGTTATTCGTCGGGAAGTTATGCCTTTCTGCCTATTACTCATTCCATTAGGTTCAGATAGCGCGTAGTTTTGGCGATGTTATTAAAGTTAAAACCCTATAAAAAATGAACAAAATCCTTTTAACACTAACATTAACGATCCTCTTCTCTCAATTTGTAAATGCGCAATCAGGACACATGAAAGATCCTGTGAGCTTTAAATTAAAAAATGGACTGACAGTAGTCGTAGCCGAAAACAACGGGGCCGCAAAAGTCTTTTCCAGTTTTACTTATGAGGCTGATCTTATAGATCAAATTAACAAAACAGGTGCTAAAGAGATATTAACTGCAATGCTAAACAGCACTGCTGCATCACAAGCAAACCAGGTTAGCTTTACTGAAAAAGGAGGCAATATCAATGCCGTGACTTCAGATTTTGAAATGGCTTTGCAGGCTTTATCTGTTTCTGTACAGGAACCTATGATGGAACCGGAGCTTTTTGACAAGCACAAGACTGAACTGATCCGTAGCGTAAAAGCAAGGGATCGCTTCTATCCGGAAACATTTACAGAAGAAACGCTGGCAGCCTTGACTTTGAATGATGTAAAGACGCTTTATGATGCGATGTCTGTTCCTTCGAAGTCATACCTGACCATTGCCGGAAATATTACAACCGGACAGGCCAAAATTCTAGCCAAGAAAGCATTCGGAAGCTGGAAAGCAGTAGCTTCGACCGAAATCAGTAAATAATTTTCATATTTTTCTAAAGAGAGGCTCAATAGCCTCTCTTTTATTTTACAATCGTTCTAAATGTCAGGTTTACTCTTGGTGTAGATACGGTTTTGGTAGGAGGCAATCTATGCAACCAATGCGTCTGAGTGGTGTCTTTCATGACAAGCAGGCTACCATGTGACAGCACCATTGAAACCTTTACCTTACTCTCTTTATGCTTAAACAAAAATTTGCGTTCGGCACCAAAACTCATAGAGCCTATTGCAGCATTCTTTTTCAGGTCCTTTTCCCCATCACTATGCCAGGCCATTCCTTCATCTCCATTGTGATAAAGGTTAAGCAGACAAGAATTATAAGTCTCTCCCGTTGCCTTTTCGGCGATATCTTTTAATTCCAGAAGCGTGTTTGTCCATGGCAATGCACGTTTTGTACGATTAGAGTAAGTGTATTCAAAATCCAGATCTCCATACCAGGCTACTTTACGTTTGGTAAAAATATGCTTCCCGAAAATAACAGCTTCATCATTTCTCCATTCGATCTCTGCAAGCAGGATCTCCAGATACCTGTCAGCCGTAGCGGCATGCATTATACGGCCATAATAATTTACCGTACCATCATAAGGCAAAAGATTCACACTTCCCTCCTTCCCATCCTATGATTGCTGTTTTTCGGGTCACTCCCCACATGTATCCACCAAGATCTCCTGTAGATTGTATCACACGATGACATGGGATTAGAAAAGCCACGGGGTTACTTCCTATTGCGGTACCAACAGCCCGTGATGCTTTCGGTGTTTCTATATATTTTGCAATCTCACCATAAGTACTAAGTTTGCCCATTGGGATTTTCAAAAGAGCTTCCCATACTTTTAACTGAAACTCAGTCCCTTTTAGGTGTAGTTTTATCTCGGGCAACTTGCTCCAGTCATTTTGAAACACAAAAAGCGCGTTCTGTTGCATTAAATCCAATCGTCGATGAAAAGAGGCATTAGGGAATTTTCTGATCAGGTTATCTAATGCAGTCGTTTCGTCTTCCTCAAAAGCAATATGGCATACCCCTTTTGGTGTACTTGCAATAATCAGATTACCAAAGGGACTTTCTGCAAAACTATAGTTAATCAGAAGATCCTTTCCTCCGTTTTTATATTCAGCAGGAGTCATTCCTTCTATGTTTACAAACAGATCATGCAACCGACTGGTACCCGACAAGCCCGTCTCGTATGCGGTTTCGAAAAGAGTTGCCTGCTGCTCTTTTAAGAGTCTTTTTGCATACTCAAGACTCGTATATTGAAGAAACTTTTTTGGTGTTGTACCAGCCCATTCAGTAAACATCTTTTGAAAATGGAATGGACTTAAGTGAACTTTCTCTGCGACCTCATCCAGATTAGGCTGCTGTTTAAAGTTCTGCCTGATATAACCGATGGCTTCAGCAATGCGATGATAATTTATTTTTTCCTGAACTTTCATGATCATTTATTTACAACAAAGATCGGGCAGAATTGGTCGCCATAAAATCCGAAACTTGCGGTTTTAAAAATACGATTTTCATTCCGGATCAGACTTGTATTGTGAAGAACTGCGCATAAAGGGCGAAGTTTTTCTCAACAAGGTCATTGAAGATTATAAGAGCAAAGAATTTAAGCTATAAAGAAGACCTCTTACCTTTAAAACCATTTCACCCAAGACCTGTTATTAAACAGAAATACCTAGAAATTATGCTGACTGTTATTCAAAACCTACCCGTACATGTATTTGGAGTTCGCGCAAGTGGTGAGGTCACTAAAGATGACCTTAAAAATATGTTATTGCCCGGACTGGAATCCCTGAGCGAACGCTACAAGGAAATTTATTACCTGCTGGTACTGGAAACTGATGTCCAGAATTTTACCGCAGGAGCCTGGATACAAGACCTGATAGCCGGTATCAAACATTTCACAGACTGGAAAAAGATGGCTATCGTAACCGATCAGAAAGCAGTTGAAAAATTCACGGATATTTTCAGTTATGTCAGTCCTGCCGAAGCAAAAGGATTCGAGTTAAATGACCTTCAGGCTGCCATAGACTGGCTAAACATTAAATCTTGAGAGCAATGGACACTACGGATGTACACGGGCTGGGCAGGTTTGTCATGGCTCAGGAGACGGACTATGAGACTGCGCTGACTGAAGTCAGCTATGGCAAGAAGAAAACGCATTGGATGTGGTATATATTCCCACAAATACAGGGGCTTGGATTTTCTGAATCTGCTAAACATTATGGAATAAAAGATTTGGATGAAGCGACAAAGTACTATGCTCATCCTGTGCTTGGTCCCAGATTAATTACGATTAGCAAAGAGGTCCTCAACCATACAGACCTAACCGTACGAGATATGTTTGGCAGTCCCGACGATTTGAAACTGCGATCCTGTATGACTTTATTTGCAGCAGTTCCGGGTGCTGACCCGGTTTTCCAGAAAGTGATCAATCAGTTTTTTGATGGAGAAAAAGACCAGAGGACGCAGCGTATACTCGGACTACAAGCCTACGGCAGTTAGCACGATTAGCCGAAGGTTTTCCTGACCTATGGCAGAAGCCTGTTTTCTATCGATTTTACAAAAAATCTCACGGGCGTTCACCTGAGTAAAGCCTGCTGGAACTTAAACCGGGGAGCTTGATTTTACGTTTATAGTCTTAAACCCCTTTGATGAGATTTTCATACGTTTTCGCTTCCCTTATCTATAGCGTACTTCTGATCCCGCAGCTGTATGGCCAAAATACAAAACTATTGAATGCAGATTACGTCCAATGGTATAAAGAAAATGCAGAACTTTCGTACACTTCTCCGGGCGGAGAGATCGGCGCGCCTTCAAAATATCTGATCAACGGCAAACTGACGACCAACTACATGATTCTGGGTACTGATAAATTCCCTGTAGCGTTCAGTGTCATTCCGGATTTTACGGTAAGGGTCAGAAATGAGCGTTCTGCAGGAGTCAGAACACCGAGCTTCAAATTAGGTGGTGTTTTTTATGTCAGACTCGCTCGCACTTCCGGCCAGTTCAGATTCATGACCTTGGGTTATACGCATCACTCCAATGGACAGGACGGAGATGCGATAAATCCGGATGGAACCACAAATACTTACAATGGCAACTTCAGCACCAATTACCTCACCTTAAAATATCATTTTTCCAAGACCATTCCGGGAGGCACAACGAAAAATTTATTTATCCTAAGTCATAGTACGGGACTGGAATGGCACAAGTGGTTCAGCTATGAACGCGCGTTGGAGCACAGCTATGGATTTACCAGGCTGCTTTACAATTTTTCGTTAAGAAAGTACAGTGATGGCAAGGAAAACTGGCGTCTGAACTCAGAAAGCAGTTACGCCATCAATCCCATGTCAGGATATCATTTAGGCGCGCTTAAGAAAAGACTAAATGCGGAGATTTCCTTTCACTACGCCTTGCCCTTTATGAACAATGTTTTTTTGATGGCTGCTACTGGATACTACGGAGAAGATCCTTATAATATTTATTACCAGGATAAGTATGCTTATCTGAGGCTGGGCCTGTCTTCTGGTTTTCTAAGGCAAAAAAAATAAGTGCGGCTCGAGCGAGAAAAACTTTCGGGACTGCAAAACGTTATTTCAACATCAACAGATCAATACCACGAGAAAATTACTTGACGCCCATTTTCCCAGTATGCTATGAAGACAATAAAGATATTCGGTGCCCGCCAAAATAACCTGAAAAACATTTCACTGGAAATTCCTAAAAATCAGATCACCGTATTTACCGGGGTTTCCGGCTCCGGTAAATCATCACTGGTTTTTGAAACCATAGGTGCCGAAGCACAACGCCAGATCAACGAAACACAAAATAGCTTCGTACGCAACCGGCTCATGCATTTCGGAGTTGCCGATGTGGATAAAATAGAGCATTTAAATGTTCCGGTTATCATAAACCAAAAACGCCTGGGTGGCAATGCGCGTTCCACCGTAGGAACAGCGACCGATATTTATGCTTCTTTACGGCTATTGTTTTCCAGAATTGGAAAACCTTTTGTGGGCTACTCTAACGTTTTCTCATTTAATCACCCCCAGGGCATGTGTCCTGCCTGCCAGGGCCTTGGATACCAGCAAAGCATAAATGTAGACCGGCTGATCGATAAAGACAAATCCCTAAATGAAGGCGCCGTACTGTTCCCTACTTTTCAGCCGGGCGGGTACCGCTGGCTCAGGTATGTAAAATCGGGATACTTTGATGCCAATAAAAAAATAAAAGACTATACCAGTAAAGAGTGGGATCTGTTGCTTCATTCTGACGAGCATAAACCGCCAAACCCGGCAAAAGACTGGGGAAAAACCATGCACTATATTGGCATTTTACCCCGAATGGAGAAAGATTTTATCAGAAAAGATTCTAAAGAGCACAGCCTGAGAAAAAAGGATCTGCAAAAA
The DNA here is from genome assembly GCF_032678645.1 of Pedobacter frigoris. GTDB lineage: Bacteria > Bacteroidota > Bacteroidia > Sphingobacteriales > Sphingobacteriaceae > Pedobacter > Pedobacter frigoris_A. The sequence goes on along the minus strand of NZ_JAVTSP010000002.1, from coordinate 290,650 downwards.
ATCATCTCCACTGCCCCATGCCCGGATTGTCATGGCAAAAGGCTGAACAACAAAATTTTATCCTGTAAAATCCAGGGTAAAGACATTGCAGATTGTGCAGCCCTTCCCATTGATGAATTGCTAGTATTTATAGGTAAGCTGCATTCAAAATCATTTGAAACCGTGCTAAGCGAGCTCAGTAAAAAACTGGAAAATGTTGTTACCATCGGACTGCAGTACCTGACACTAGACAGAGCAACCAACACACTGTCAGGAGGCGAATCCCAGCGTATCAAGATGGTAAAGCATTTAGGCAACAGCCTGGAGGACCTCTTGTATATATTTGATGAACCCAGTATTGGGCTTCACGCCAAAGACTTAGACAATATTGCACGGATCATTACACAGATCAAAGAAAAAGGGAACACCGTACTGATTGTAGAGCATGATCCCGATCTGATAAAAATTGCCGGGCATGTGGTAGATATGGGGCCTTTATCAGGAGCCCGTGGTGGCGAAATCGTTTACGAAGGCACGTTTAAAGGCCTCAGCTCATCATCAGGAAAAACCGGCCAGTATTTCTCAAAAACAAGGTCGCACAACAGTAATCCGAGACAAGAGACAGCCAAAATTACCATAAAAAATGCAAACCTGTTTAACCTCAAAAATATCAGCGTTGACATCCCGGTAAACCTCTTAACGGTAATTACCGGTGTGGCTGGCTCAGGGAAAAGCACTTTAATGAGCAAGGTATTTCCCCTCCAGTTTCCTGAAGCCACGATTATAGATCAATCGGCCATCACCGGAAGTTCCAGGGCCAACCTATCTACTTATCTGGGCATTTCCGACGAGATCAGGGACCTGTTTGCCAGGGCAAACAAAGTGAGCAATAAGCTTTTCAGCCGCAACAGCGAAGGTGCCTGTCCAAACTGCAAAGGACTGGGCGTTGAAAAAATTGACCTGGCATTTATGGAAGACACCGAAGAACCCTGCGAAGTTTGTAACGGAAGTGGCTTTGATCCTAAGGTTTTAGGATATAAATACAACACCAGGAATATTGCAGAAGTGATGAGCATGACCGTTGAGGAAGCCAAAAGCTTTTTTAAAGACCATCCATTTGCCACGCATTTCAATTTGCTGATGGCTTTAGGCCTGGATTACCTGACAATCGGACAACGCCTTAGCACTTTTTCCGGAGGCGAAAGGCAGCGTTTAAAACTAACCAAAGAACTCTATACAAAAGGAAACATACTGGTGCTGGACGAGCCCAGCACTGGTCTGCATCCAGCTGATACCGAAAAATTGATGGCCATACTCAACCAGATCGTGAACCAGGGAAATACATTGATTGTTATTGAACACAACCTGGATATCATTTCACAGGCCGACTGGATTATCGATATAGGTCCGGAGGCGGGAAAATATGGGGGTGAATTGATTTTCGAAGGCACAGTTGAAAGATTACTGGCAGATAAAACATCGTTCACTGCCCAATACTTAAGAAAACATTTGAATTCAAAAACAGGGCGGTGAGCCTCATATCTAACCGCCTGTAAATTGATAAAAACTACCAATTCCGTAATGCGGTCGTTATTTAGAATAACATGATGATCGTCCAAAACCTGTTCAAGAATCCAAAACAATAAACTGTATACCAATATTTTAAACAAAATAAATTTGTTTTGCATAGGTGGTTTTTACAAATAAACGTAATGAGATTTGCCCAGATTATTCATTTAAAACCATTGAAAACTATGATGCTAAACCCTGCTGTCCTATCGGATATTAAACCATTATTCATTCCGCACGTGACGAAGCGATACGTGCAGTCGATACCAAACGTGTACTCATTTATTGGCACATTGGTCAACGAATTTTCCCGGAAGAACAGGAAGGCAAATAGAGCTATTCAGGCAATTCTATCGTGTGTCTCCAATTGCGTCCACACTGCGGACGCAATTAAGTTGGAATACATTTCGTCATTGCAGGCGGAATTGATTGGAAAGCAATGCCAGTAATGCATCTGTTGATATATTGGCGATGGTTCTTTGAGCATTAAAAGCAAATGTAAAACTACAAAATTCAACTTGCACCATAACCATTGCGGCAAAGCGCAGTATTGCTTAGCAACAAATCTCTCGCTATGCTCGAGATGACATGAAGGCCATAAAAAATTAAAGCCCGGCAATGCCGGGCTTTAATTTAATTTGCGGAGAGGGCGGGATTCGAACCCGCGATACCCTTTTGAGGTATACACACTTTCCAGGCGTGCTCCTTCAACCACTCGGACACCTCTCCTTTTTGCGGATTGCAAAAGTAGAAAAATTTTCGAATGCTAAGGAATATTAATCAATAACTGTGATTTTTAGCATGTTGGTTTTACCTTTTTGCTCCATTGGAATGGCCGCAGTATTGATGATTACATCTCCACTTTTAATCAGTTTTTTTGATTTCAGCAATTCATTTACATCCAAAATGGTCTCATCAGTACTTTCAAATTTATCGTAATAGAAACCCTGAACTCCCCACAATAAGCTTAAACTGTTCAGCAAACTTTTGTTGCTGGTAAAGATATAAGTATGTGCTTTTGGCCTGTGACTTGAAATTTCAAAGGCAGTATATCCACTCAAAGTCATAGAAACGATACCCACTGCATTGGTTTGTTTTGATAAGAAACATGCTGAATCACAAACCGCATCACTTAGAAAAGTACTGGCTTTTGGCTTAAGGAATTTCTCCGGATGGAATGGATAATTGTTGGTTTCGATATTTTGAATGATCTTTTGCATGGTCTCAATAACGATTAGCGGAAACTCTCCTACTGAGGTCTCCCCGCTTAACATTACTGCATCTGCTCCGTCAAGTACCGAGTTTGCCACGTCATTTACTTCTGCACGTGTTGGTCTTGGCGTAGTAATCATACTTTCCAGCATCTGAGTAGCAACGATTACCGGCTTAGATGCGGCACGGCATTTCTGAACGATCATCTTTTGTAGCAAAGGAACTTCTTCCATTGGCATCTCCACTCCAAGATCTCCACGGGCAACCATGATACCGTCTGACACGGCGATGATCTCATCAATATTTGCGATGGCTTCAGGTTTTTCAATCTTAGCGATTACACGTGCTGATTTACCTCTTGCTTTGATAATATCCTTTAATTCGATGATGTCTTCTGCATTACGCACGAAAGATAAACCGATCCATTCTACATCATTTTTCAGAACGAATTCTAAGTTTTCACGATCCTCAGGAGTTAGTGAAGGGATGGAAACTTTAGTATTAGGAAGGTTTACACCTTTTCTGGAGGTAAGAATACCACCGTGAACTACCTCGCAAACCACCTCATCTACAAGGTTGGTTTCGATGACACGCATTTGCAGCTTACCATCATCCAAAAGAATGATTTCATTAGGTTTTACGTCCTTTGGAAAAGCCTCATATGTGATATAGATGCGTTCTTCATCACCCACACATTTCTGAGTAGTAATAACAGTTCTCGCTCCGTTAACCAATTGTATACCACCATCCTTAACCATACCAATCCTTATTTTAGGACCTTGCAAATCGGCTAGAATACCCACGTTGTAGCTGTATTTTTCATTGATACTGCGAATAGTATCCAATACTTCCTGATGATCCGCCTGAGAACCATGTGAGAAATTCAGACGGCAAACGTCTAATCCCGCATTGAACATGCTATATAAAACTTCAGGTTTAGCGGACGCAGGACCCAAAGTGGCCACGATTTTTGTTCTGGAATGAAATGGTTTCATTAGTTACTTAAATTTATTACTGATCGGCAAAATGAAAGTTTTTTACACAAAAAACCGATGCCAATCGGATTATTAATGTTATTTATCTAGTCTTGTAAATTCAAATATAGTGTATTTAATACACCTTCTATATAAAATTTACATTACCAAATTTTGATTTGATTTCAATTTATAAGGATCAATCTGTGCAGCTACCTGTATATCAGATAGTTTATTCAATCCGGTTAGGATAAAATTGAGATCTTCTTTATCAATGTACTGGTGAATGATCATGAAAAAATCAACCTTATTCATTTCTGGAATTAAAAACCCTTCGGCATTCCTGTTGCTGAGAATATAATATTCGACTTCCCCTTGCTCGACAAAGAAATAATACCTGGAAAAGGCAAGTGGCTCTTCATCAATATTAAAGTAAACTTCGTGATCATCAATCTTTTCAAAATTAAAATTAAGGCTGGTATTGATTTTATGACAAAGCATGTAATCTTTCAAAGATGCTGTCACCGCAATTAACACAAAATCCAGGTCTAATGATAGTTTTAAGTAAGTTTTGTTCAAAACAGAATAATTTTACGGGAATACGAAATTATAAAACTAATTTTACTTTAATGTTCCAAATAAAAACATTAAAATTGGTAGAGAAATAAAAACATTTGAAAAGTGTCAGAATTTATTTTTCTTTGCACTGAATTATTTAACCATTAAATTATAATCATTATGTCTGATATTGCTTCAAGAGTTAAGGCTATTATCGTTGAAAAATTAGGTGTGGACGAAAGCGAAGTTACCCCGGAAGCTTCTTTCACTAACGACTTGGGTGCGGATTCTTTAGATACAGTAGAACTTATTATGGAGTTTGAAAAAGAATTCAATGTAGCAATCCCTGATGATCAGGCTGAGACCATTGGTACAGTTGGTCAAGCAATTGCTTACTTAGAGAAAAACGTTAAGTAAAAATACGGTCTCCGTATAATCCGTATAAATGGAATTAAAAAGAGTAGTAGTTACAGGGTTAGGTGCGCTCACTCCTATCGGCAATACCATTCCTGAGTTCTGGGATGGTTTGTTGAACGGTGTGAGCGGCGCCGGCCCTATTACCGGTTTTGATACCTCAAAATTCAAAACCAAATTTGCATGTGAGCTTAAAAATTTCAATCCGGAAGATTTTCTGGATAAAAAAGAGGCACGCAAATTAGATCCATTTGTTCAATATGCTCTGGTATCCACAGACGAAGCCGTAAAGGATGGTAACTTTGATTTTTCTCAAATGGACACCAACCGTGTAGGCGTTATCTGGGGTTCAGGTATTGGCGGTTTTAAAACGTTTCAGGATGAAATGAAGGGCTTCTTTTTAGGCGATGGAACTCCACGCATAAATCCTTTCTTTATTCCAAAAGTAATCATTGACATTGTTCCCGGTCATATTTCTATAAAATATGGGCTTCGGGGACCAAACTTTGCTACAGTTTCTGCTTGTGCTTCTTCTACTAATGCAATGATCGATGCGTACAACTATATTCGTTTGAATATGTGCGATGTGATCATCAGCGGCGGTTCTGAAGCCATTATTAATGAAGCTGGCATTGGTGGATTCAACGCAATGCATGCCCTGTCAACCCGTAATGATGATCCTAAAACTGCATCCAGACCTTTCGACAAAGACCGTGATGGTTTTGTAGCAGGAGAAGGCGCAGGGACAATCATTTTGGAAGAACTGGAGCACGCCAAAAAGCGTGGGGCCAAGATTTATGCCGAATTGGTAGGCGGCGGAATGAGTGCAGATGCCAATCATATTACTGCTCCGCATCCTCAGGGATTAGGTGCCAGAATGGTGATGACAAACGCCCTTAATGATGCCGGATTAACTACTGCAGATATTGATTACATCAATGTTCACGGTACTTCTACCCCGCTTGGTGATGTTTCTGAAAGTAAGGCCATCGTTGATCTTTTCGGCGAAGATGCTTACAAACTGAATATTAGTTCCACAAAATCGATGACAGGTCACCTATTGGGAGCTGCGGGTGCTATTGAGGCAATCGCATCTATCCTGGCTGTTAAAAATGATATTGTACCTCCTACAATTAATCATTTTACTGATGATCCTGACTTTGATCCGAAATTAAACTTCACTTTCAATAAGGCAGAAAAGCGCAATATCCGTGCAGCACTAAGCAATACATTCGGCTTTGGTGGTCATAATGCATCTGTGATATTCAAAAAATACGAAGAATAAAATGCTTTGCGGAGGCTATGTCGGCCTCCCTTTAATTTTTGCTACAATTAATGTCAATACTTGACCTATATAAGCTTTACCTGTCATCAGATAAAGACTTTATAAAAAAGTTGAACAATATTTTAGGCTTTGTGCCGGGAAATACCGTTTTATACAAAATGGCGTTCAGGCATAGGTCTGTAGCAAAAATCCTCAAAAATGGTAGCCGAAGCAGCAATGAACGTTTAGAATTTCTGGGAGATGCGATCCTGGGCTCAGTAATCGCCGAATTGCTGTTCAAAAGCTATCCTTATAAGGAAGAAGGCTTTCTAACGGAAATGCGTTCTAAAATTGTAAACAGGGCCAATTTGAATCAACTGGCCCGAAAAATGGGTTTTGATCAGCTGATCGTATTCGATCAAAAAACTGTAAACGTACAAACTAAGCACCATTCTATGCTTGGTGATGCATTTGAAGCACTTATTGGCGCCATATACCTCGACAAAGGGTATAATTTTACCAAAGACTTCTTATTAAAAAGAATTGTAAAGCCTTATATAGATATCCATACACTGGAGCTGACTGAGACCAACTTTAAGAGTAAATTGATTGAATGGTGCCAGCGTCATGGTAAGGATATTTCTTTTGACATGGTACAAAATGGCGAGGGTGAAAGCACTAAACTCTTTACGATACAAGCTGTAATAGAAGGTGAAAGCTGTGGGATAGGCCGCGACTACAACAAGAAGAATGCAGAAAAACTAGCTGCAGAGAAAGCTTGTGAAATGCTTTCTATCTAGCATCCTCTATTTTTTCCTCAACGTATCGGTATACTTTTTATAAGAATCCTTAATGTATTTTAAGGCGTCGTAATCGGCCCATTTTTTTGCATTCTCGTATTCAGGCCTGTAATTCAACATAAAATCTTCCAGATCCTTCTCTCTCAGATCGGTATTGCGCTGAATGATATCTTCATTAAAAAAGCGATCGATCAGCGTTTGCTGCATTTCGTTCTCATAATAACGTCCGAATCTCCTTGCATTTCTTGGCGTACGTCCAAACAGTTCGTAAACAGCTGTCAGAGGTTTGAAAATAAATGCCAAAAAGGGAGGTTTCCCCTGGTAAAAAGAGCCTTTATTTCTGTATTCTCTCTTTATATCATCTAACTCGGCCTTTTTAGACTGTCCGTAAATCTTCACCTCCTTAAGGTTTCTATCCCTGCTCAGGTAAATGATCATGTCCTTTGTTGTGGTCACAGCTGCTGTAAAATCGGAATATTCTCTTTTAATAATTAAAAGCGTATCTCCAATGGCTGCCTTGATTTGAAAAAGTCCAAGGCCGCTACTGCTTACAGAAAGACCGGTTCTCTGGTTAATGATTTGCGCTTCAGCTATTCTTACATTTGCATCCTTCTCTTTAAGCACACCGCCAATCAAATAGGTCTGGCCAAAAGAAACGCTGACTGAAGAAAGAAAAAGCAGTATAATTAGGGAAATATATAAACAATTGGGCCTCATGATCTACCGAATATTTTTGTAAACTTAACCAATGTTTGCCATTCACCTAAGTTAAAAAAAGTTAAATGAGTTTGAAAAGGCAATAAATTATATCTTTGCACATGATAAAATCAATGACAGGATTCGGCCTGGCCTCTGCTGATCACGAAAATGTAAAGTTTGCGGTAGAGATTAAATCTTTAAATAGTAAGTTCCTGGAACTTAATTTGAAACTTCCCCGTGCCTTTTCAGACAAGGAATTATTATTGCGCAACATTTGCAGTAAAGAAATCGAACGCGGTAAAGTAAATGTTTCCATCAATATTGAACGCAGTGAGGAAAACTTAAAAGGGGCAACCATCAATGCTGCTCTTTTGAGTAAGTATTACAAACAACTTGAAGAAATTAATATCAATCTGGGTGCAAATTCTAATAATCTCTTACAGGCTGTGCTTAATTTCCCTGATGTCATCAGCTATACCGATGAAGATGTTGATGAAAAAGACTGGGAAATTCTAAATCAAACTTTCAATAAGGCATTGGACAGCTTTAATCAGTTTAGAATTACAGAAGGACAGGTTTTAAAAGCCGACTTAGAGTTGAGGATAAAAAACATTCTTCAGTTCTTCTCTGAAATAGAGGTTTTAGAGCCATTAAGGATTCCATTGATTAAGAACAGATTGCTGTTGTTTCTGGAAGAAAATGCCGGAAAGATAAACGTAGATCAAAACCGTTTAGAGCAAGAACTGATTTATTACATTGATAAACTAGACATTACAGAGGAGAAAATCCGCCTAAGAAGCCATTGTGATTATTTTATCGAAACCTTAAAAAATAAAGATGCCAATGGCAAAAAGCTAGGTTTCATTTCTCAGGAAATCGGTCGTGAGATCAATACAATGGGAGCAAAAGCAAATGATGCGCAAATGCAGCAATTGGTTGTAGGCATGAAAGAAGAGCTTGAAAAAATTAAAGAACAATTATTAAATGTTTTGTAAGCCCCGGGCTGAACAACAAGAACATACAAATGAAACAAGGTAAACTCATCATATTTTCGGCACCTTCCGGAGCGGGAAAAACCACCATCGTAAAACACCTGCTTAAAAAATTCCCATCACTTAGCTTTTCTATATCCGCTACAACCCGCGAATCGCGCGGCGACGAGCAAAATGAAAAAGACTATTACTTCATTTCTAAAGAGGCATTTTTACATAAAGTGGCCCATCAGGAATTCGTTGAATTTGAAGAGGTGTATAACGGAACTTTCTACGGTACTTTAAGATCTGAGATAGAGCGCATCTGGAACAATGATCAGCACGTAATTTTTGACATCGACGTGGAAGGCGGACTACGTCTGAAACGCAAGTATGAAGATGATGCCCTGGCAATTTTTGTTCAGCCGCCATCTTTGGAGGTGCTAAAAGAGCGTTTGACAGGTCGTGGCACAGATAGTCAGGAGAAGCTTGCTGAGCGTTTCGTTAAGGCTGAAAAAGAGCTAAATTACGCAAGTAAATTTGATGTAATCCTTAAAAATTTCGATCTCGATACTGCATGTGCAGAGGCTGAAAAACTTGTGGGAGATTTTATTGGGAGCTAAGTCATCGCAGATATGAAAACAGGGTTATTCTTTGGTTCTTTTAATCCAATCCATACCGGTCATTTAATCATAGCGAATTACATGGCCAGCTTTACTGGATTAAAAGAAGTTTGGCTGGTTGTTTCGCCTCACAACCCGCTAAAAAATAAGAGTAACCTTACCAATATGTACGACAGGCTCGAAATGGCCAGACTGGCTACCGAAAATGCTGGTCACATTAAAGTTAGCGACATCGAATTTGGACTACCACAACCTTCTTACACAATAGATACGCTTGCCTATCTGCAGGAAAAGTATCCCGGTAAAGAATTTGTATTGATTATGGGTGCAGATAACCTCTCTTCATTTAAAAAGTGGAAGAATTACGAGGTCCTGTTAAACAATTATCAACTCTATGTATACCCAAGACCCGGAGTTGACCTTTCTGAGTGGAAAGACCACCCTTCAGTCATCATCACTGAAACCCCACAAATGGATATTTCGTCAACGTTTGTCCGTAAGTCTATAAAGGAAGGCAAAAACGTTCAATATTTTGTTCCTGACAATGTGCTTTCGTTTATTGACAGTAAAAACATGTACCGTTAGTTTCTATACAACAGGAAAATAGTTGGCTTTTTATGCAGGTCTATTCTCTCCTGACGCCATTGTCCGATCGACATGGTTTTTACAAATTCATCTTCCCCGGTTAAGTTACAGGCTACACAAAGTAACGTCTGACCAGCAGTATTTTTAAGGATGTCTTCAAATAAATGGTTATTTCTAAAAGGAGTTTCAATAAACAGCTGAGTTTGTTTCTTTGTCTGCGCCAGTTGCTCTAATTCTTTAATTCTCTTCCCTCTCTCCACCTTATCGATAGGTAAATACCCGTGAAATGTAAAACTCTGTCCATTAAAACCTGATGCCATAAGCGCCAGTAGAATCGAACTCGGTCCTACCAAAGGTACTACCTTGATACCACGCTTATGTGCTTCCAAAACGACCTCTGCGCCGGGATCTGCGACCCCAGGACATCCTGCTTCACTCATCAGCCCTACATCTTTCCCCGTCATCAGTTCTTTAAAGTAAGGAACCATAGAATCATTGCGCTTATGTTTACCATAATCATGGATCACCAACTCGCTTTGTGGAATTTTTATCCCGGCTTCTTTTAAAAATTTACGGGCAGTTTTCTCATTCTCTACAATGTAAGTACTCAAAGAATTGATGGTATCACCAAGAAATGCCGTAAAAGATTTTTGAGATGCATTATCCGCCAGAGGAACCGGAATGAGAAATAAAGTGCCTTTTTCCATAAATTTTGATTTGTGTACAAAAGAAGAAATAATTTATCAGAATGTACCTCGCTTATGGAATTATTATCATTTCAGCATCTTATTACTGATTAACAAGTAATATGCTGAAATATTATTTGTAAATTGTTTAAAGCTGAGACAGATTATATATCTGCCATTTCAGCACTTAAACCAATATAATTACGTTATAGCTTATAATCATAATGTAATATTTCTTAGACACATTAAACTTTTGAGTGGAATTGGAACTCAAATTGATATATAAAGAGCGTTAGGTAAATTAAACACACACACAAAATGAAACACATGATCAAATTACCGGCTATTGTGCTGGGGCTCATGCTCCTTCTAACCGGGACCACTCAAAAGGTTATGGCACAAGACGAGGATATTTCCTTACAGTCATTTTATGACGAGTTATCCCCTTATGGAACATGGATTCAGGATCCTCAGTACGGATACGTATGGAGGCCGGATGCTGATCAGGGAGATTTTAGACCTTATTATACCAATGGCCGCTGGGCGATGACAGAGTATGGAAATACATGGGTATCAAACTACGACTGGGGTTGGGCACCATTCCACTATGGAAGATGGGTGTACAACAGGTACAATCAATGGGTATGGATTCCAGATACTGTATGGGGACCGGCATGGGTAAGCTGGAGAACCGGAGGTGGTTATTATGGCTGGGCACCTATGGGTCCTGGTATGCATATTAATGTCAACTTTAACATTCCGGATCTTTGGTGGGTGTTCGTTCCGCAGAGAAATATTTATTACAATAGTTTCCCGCGTTATTATTCACGTAGAAATGTGACCATTATTCACAATACAACCATCATCAACAATGTTTATTCAAGAGACAGACGTAACTATTATACCGGCCCTAGAGTAGACGACATCAGACGCGATACGAGACAGGCGGTACAGGTTTATGATGTAAACAGAGTGAGCAGACCAAGCAGAAGCGGAATCAGCGGAAATAAACTGGACATCTATTCTCCACCGAGATCAAGCAGAGGAAATAGTGACAGAGCGGCTGCTCCGAAAAATGTAGTCCGTGGTGAGGGCTATGCCAGTGCCAGACCTGAACGTGATGGGGGCAATTCTGGTTCGGTAAGAAATCCTTCTGACAGATCTTCAAGAGGAGATCAGGGTACAAATAATGGTGATTTTAGAGGAAACACCAGCAATGGAAGACCTGACAGGACTCAAGGCACACTTCCTTCAAGAGATAGAGAAACAACAAGAGAGACAAGGGGAGATCGTCCGCAGCAGAACCAGTCAATTCCTTCACAGCGTGAAAACCGTCCGGTTGATCAGCAAAACAATGGCCGTCCGCAAAGACAAGTACAGCCGGAAGTAAGGCAGGCACAACCTGAGACAAGGCAGGAACAACCGAGACAAGTGCAACCTCAGGTAAGACAAGAGGCTCCAAGGCAACAAGCTCCACAACGTCAGGAAAGACCAGTGCAACAGCAACAGTCTCAGCCTCAGCGTGTGGAACAAAGCAGACCTTCGAGAAGCAGCGGTGCTGAAAGCAGAGGCAACCAGGGTGGCGGAAGAGAGAGTTCTTCTTCAAGACCTACGAGATCGGGACGAGGATAACGTCACCATCTTTCAATACTTAATTGGATACAATAAATGAAAACCGGCTATAACAGCCGGTTTTTTATTTATCTTTGCAGCCTTTTATCAAGCACAGGCTTAATTGTTTATGATTCACCCGGAAATAGAAAAACGAAAAACATTTGCTATCATTAGTCACCCCGATGCCGGAAAGACTACCCTAACGGAAAAGTTCCTGCTTTTTGGTGGCGCTATCAATACTGCTGGCGCGGTAAAGCGCAACAAAGCCAACCAGAGCAGTACCTCCGATTTTATGGAGATTGAAAAGCAACGCGGTATTTCTGTTGCTACTTCCGTAATGGGATTTGAATATAGCGGAAAACGCATTAATATATTAGATACACCCGGACACAAGGACTTTGCTGAGGATACTTACAGAACTCTTTCTGCTGTCGACAGTGTAATTCTTGTCGTAGACTGTGTAAAAGGAGTCGAAGAACAAACCGAGAAACTGATGGCTGTCTGCCGCATGCGAAACACTCCCGTAATCATTTTCATCAATAAAATGGATCGTGAAGGTAAAGATGCATTTGATCTGCTTGATGAAATTGAGACCAAGCTGAATATCAGTCTTTGCCCACTTTCATGGCCAATCGGTCAGGGACACACTTTTAAAGGTGTTTATAGCATCTACAACAAGCACCTGAATCTATTCGAAGCAGACAAAACGAAGATCAGTGATCCAGTTATTGAAGTCAATGACCTGAATGATGAGAACCTGAGTAAGTTCTTAAAAGAAAAAGAACTGAACGGTCTAAAAAGTGACCTTGAACTCGTGGAAGGTGTGTATGGTGCGGTAGATAAAGAGATGTATCTGGAAGGATTGCTTGCACCAGTATTTTTCGGCAGTGCGATCAATAACTTCGGGATCAAAGAATTGCTGGACACCTTCGTAAATATAGCTCCTAGTCCGAAAAGCAGGGATGCGGAAGAGCGTGAGGTGCTGGCGACAGAAAAAAACTTTACTGGCTTTGTATTTAAAATCCATGCCAACCTTGACCCTAATCACCGCGACAGAATTGCGTTTTTAAGGATCTGTTCGGGGAAATTTGAACGCAATAAATTCTACTTCCATACACGTAACAATAAGAAAATTAAATTTTCGAACCCGATGGACTTTATGGCCAATGAGAAAAGCATTGTAGAAGAGGCCTGGCCAGGGGATGTTGTAGGGCTTTATGATAGCGGTACATTTAAAATCGGCGACACGCTTACTGAAGGAGAGAAATTACAGTTTAAAGGCATTCCAAGCTTTTCTCCTGAGATATTTAAAGAGGTAGAGAACAGAGATCCACTGAAGACCAAACAGCTGGAAAAAGGCCTGCAGCAACTCACAGAGGAAGGAGTGGCACAATTGTTTGTGATGCAGCCGGGTAACCGAAAGGTGATCGGTGCAGTGGGTGATTTGCAATTCGAGGTAATCGCATTCCGTCTGGAGCATGAATATGGCGCAAAAGCCCATTTCAGGATGTTGAGCTATACGCGCTCTAACTGGGTAACGTCTAAGGATTCGAAAAAATTGGAAGAGTTCTTAAAGCGTAAGCAGCAGCACATAGGCGAAGATAAGGACGGGAATCCTGTGTACCTGGCCGATAATGAATTCATGATCAATATGACAATGAGAGATTATCCAGATATTGAATTCCATAAAACTTCAGAATTCAAGTGATAAAAGAAAAGCGGATCAAATTGATCCGCTTTTCTTTTATGATAGTTTAGCTAATGCCGCAGCAATCCTTGGGATCATTTCCTTGATATCCTGAAGTGAACAGCCACCGACTGAAGCTCTGAACCATGCCATCGACTCTTTATTTCCGAATGCCGAAAATGGCACCAATGCCGTCTGAGCTTCTTTGATTAAATAGAAGTTTACATCCGCACTGTTTTTAAGCACATCTCCTGCCGGTGTAGTTTTTCCGATATAATCTATCTTGAGTGTAAGGTAGATCGCTCCCATTGGTATTACAGCATCAACATGGAACCCATCTTTCTTGAGCTGCTGAAATCCGTTATACAATTCATCAAGGCTTAACTGTACCTGCGTTTTAAAAGAATCCAGGAACTGGTCTACCAGCTCAGAATTTTTAAAATATTTAGCTACAGCAACCTGTTCGGCCTTTGGCGCCCAGGCTCCGATATGTCCCAGCAAGGCCTTCATTTTATTAATGATACCTTCAGGCCCGAAAGCCCATCCTACCCGCACACCTGTTGAGGCCAGGCATTTTGAAATTCCATCTATATAGATCACATAGTCCTTCAATTCCGGACGAAGGCTTACAGGGTTTACATGTTCTTTTCCAAATGTCAGCAAGGAATATATCTGATCATAAAGGATATACAATGGCTTTTCGTCTACATCCCTCGACTCATTTTCCTCGATGACCAGGTCACATATTTCCACCAGCTGCTCCTGAGTAAACATTGTTCCTGTCGGGTTCAATGGAGAGCACAGTGCAAGCAGCGTTGCTCCCTTTAAATGAGGCCTCAATTGTGCTGCCGTAGGCATAAAATTGTTTTCTACTGTCGTTTCCACAGCAATGCCTTTGGCAGAGGAAAGATGGCAGTAATGATTGTTGTTCCAGGAAGGAGCCGGATAAACGACCTTATCTCCAGGATCAATTAAAGCCAGGTAAGTAGCATAAATTAGTGGACGGGAACCTCCAGCCACCAAAATATCTGAAATACTGTAACCCAATGAATACCTTTCCTTTAAAACATCAACTATCGTCTCTCTCAAGGCCAATATCCCGTCAGCAGGAGGGTAATTGGTTTGGTTTTGATGATAAGCCTCAACTATTTCTGCTTTAAGTGCCTCAGGGATTGGGAAAATTGAAGGATCAAAATCTCCGATGGTCAGGTTTGCAATTTGTGCACCCTTTCGTTTCATATCATTAACTTCATTACCTATTTTAATGATTTCCGAGCCGATAAGCGTGCTTGCTAATACTGATACATTCATTTTGTTGCTATAAAGAGATTAGGCCAGCAATTTTAAGATGGCATTTTTTGTTTTTTCAAAGTTAAACTGAGAAAGTATTTCGTTCATCATACCTTCTATTTCAGTATTGCAAAGGTTACCTATACTACCTTCATGCGTATGATGCACTTCCTTACCCGGTTCAAATGTTCCGTTTTCAATGGATTCTCCTACAATTTTGTAGGCTTCCCTGAAAGGTGTTCCTTTAAGCGCAAGCTCATTTACTACTTCAACGCTAAAAAGATAGGCGTATTTTTTATCTGCCAGAATATTATCCTTGATACTGATATTTTGCAGCATAAAGGTTGTCATTTCAAGACATTCGTTCAAAGAAGTGATCGCAGGAAAAAGGTTTTCTTTCAGCAATTGCAAATCTCTATGGTAACCTGAAGGCAGATTAGTGATCATCATCGCGATTTCATTCGGCAATGCCTGGATCTTGTTACAGCGTGAACGGATCAGCTCAAATACATCCGGGTTCTTTTTATGTGGCATAATGCTGGAACCCGTAGTCAACTCATCAGGAAAGCTGATAAAACCAAAATTCTGGTTGATAAACAGGCACACGTCCATTGCCATTTTAGCAAGCGAGGCTGCAACAGACGACATAGCTTGTGCCAAAATACGCTCCGTTTTGCCTCTACCCATTTGGGCATAAACCACATTGTAGTTTAATCTTTCAAAGCCTAAAAGCTCAGTCGTCATGGTTCTGTTAAGTGGAAATGAAGAGCCATATCCCGCAGCAGAGCCTAATGGATTTTTATTGCAGACCTTCCATGCCGCCAGCATCATCTCCATATCATCAACCAGGCTCTCTGCATAAGCGCCAAACCATAAACCAAAAGATGATGGCATAGCAATCTGAAGGTGTGTATAACCTGGAAGCAATTTGTCCTTGTGCGTATTACTCAATGCAATCAGCTGTTCAAACAAAACGGAGGTATTGCCCACCATTTCTTCTATACAGTTCCTGAAGAACAGTTTTAGATCAACCAGCACCTGGTCATTACGTGATCTTCCGCTATGAATCTTTTTACCGGCATCACCAATCCTTTGAGTCAGCAACCATTCTACCTGCGAATGTACATCCTCTACCGTATCCTCAATAGTAAAATCACCTGCCTCTATTTCAGCATAAATATTCTTAAGTTCCTTTTGGATATCTTTCAGCTCAGATGCCTCGAGTAATCCTATGCTTTCCAGCATCTCTACATGAGCCAGCGAGCCCAATACATCGAAAGCCGCCATCTGTAAATCCAGTTCCCTGTCCTTACCAACAGTGAAAGTCTCTATATCCTTATTTACGTTTACGTTTTTTTGCCAGATCTTCATTTATTTCAAGTATAATCCTCATGAAATGAGGTAAAAGTATTTCAGCAAAAATACAATAATTAGTAATAGTATCGGGCAAGGAAGATCAAAACACAGCCGAGGGACTCAAACGCAATATTGTTGCATAATATTCTTGTTATAGAGTGAAACTTTAAAGGCAATGTGATATTTTAGCAAAAATTAATTCAAACAACATGATTAAGTATAAGTCAGCACTGCTGTTACTGCTATTGCCATTCGCGGTAAACCTCCATGCACAACAAAAGCCGGCATTAAGCTGGAAAGATTTATCGAAATGGAATTACATCAGAAGCAATACAAATTCTATGTCGCCCAACGGTCAATGGATGGCCTGGGCAGATGGACCAACGGAAGGTGATCTCCAGTTGATTATCCGTAAAACTATGGATACCACTAGCTTTAAATATCCAATCGGGGCCACGCCAACTGGTGTTAGCTTTACAAAAGATACCAAGTTTGCGGCTTTTAAGGTTTCTCCAAAAGATGCAGAAGCAAAGGCTGCCAGGAAAACAATGCGTCCGACTTACGACAAGCTGATGTTGGTTTCTCTGCCTGGAAATGAAAAGACAACTTTTGAAAAAGTAAGAAATTTCAGCTTTTCAGGAGAATCACCTGATTGGATCGTCATCCAGTTTGCCGGACCGGAAAACGCTTCCCGCGATAAAGATGCTCCAAAAGGCACAGATATACTGTTGTATCAACTGGCGACAAAAGCGAGCTACAACATCGGAAACGTTTCTGAATTCTCATTCAATAAGGCAGGCACAAAACTCGCTTACATCATTGATGCGAATGGGCAAAACGGAAATGGGATCTTCATCAGGGATATGAAAACCGGTTTAACAACAGCTGTTGAAAATGATAAAGCCAGTTATAAAGGCATCAACTGGAATGAGAAAGGGGATGCATTTGCACTGTTAAAGTCTAACAAAAACGAGAAGTATAAGGAAGATGTATTTACAGTAATAGGCGTCAATAAGCTTACGGAAAACAAGCCTAATAAAGTCTCTTACTCAGGAATTGATCAGACTACTTTCCCTAAAAATATGGGCGTAAGTTCAAATAGCAACCCTTTTTGGTCAGATGACCAGTCTACCCTTTTCTTTGGTATCAGTAGTCTTGAAAAAAAAGAAGAGAAAAAGGCTGATAGTGTTGCAAAGGTAAAAACAGACCCGAGTAAAGCTAAGGGCACCCCTGCAAAAGCAGATACAGTGGCAAAAACCAAGACTGATATAAAACCGTCTACTCCTCCTGTAAATAAAACAGATATTGAAAAACCAGACATGATCATCTGGAACTGGCAGGATAAGCGTTTGCAATCTGCTCAGCAAACCCAGGAGATGCGTGATAAAAATTATAGCTTCCTGAGTGCTTACCGCATCGCAGATAAAAAATTCAGTCAGCTGGCAGACAGTAACATGAGATCGGTGATGGTTGCTCCAAAACAGTTATACGCCATCGGTTATGACAATTCTAGTTATGAGCTAATGAGCAATCTGGATGGTCAAAGCTATACCGACATCTACCTGATTGATCTTAAAACAGGAATTAAGAAGCGTATTTTTGAAAAATACTATTCTTCGGGAAGAGGGGGATTAAATGTTTCTCCATCCGGAACCTGGGCCAGTTATTATAACGACGGTGTATTCTATAGCATGAACCTTGCGACTCAACAACAATATAACCTGACAGGAAAAATCAAATCTTCTTTTATTGATCAGCTGGATGACCACAATGTATCAAAGCCTGCTACTCCTAATTTTGGATGGTCTGCAGACTCTAAATATGTCTTCATAAGGGACAATTACGACTTATGGAGAATCAGCGCAGACGGGAAGAACGTGACGGCTGTTAGTGACAACTGGAAATCTAAAAAAATTGCTGTCCAGAGTAAATACAGGATCTATCCCGATGAGAAGGGAACAGATCTAAGTAAGGACCAGTATTTCGGAATATTCAATACAGAAAACAAAAAAAGCGGTATCGCAATTCTGGAAGCGGGCAAAACCAATTTAAAACCATTGTTTTTAGACGACAATAGCTATGTAGGTTTTTCGAAAGCGGCTGATGCAAAAGTATTTGCTTATGTAAAGCAAAACAATCAAAAGTCACCTGAGGTCTACGTTACCAGTTCAACCACAATCTCGGCTGCAAAACAAATCACCAACAATACTCCTGATCAGGAAAAATATGCCTGGTCATCCGGTGTAAAATTAATCAACTACGTAAGTGCAAACGGAGATTCTCTTCAGGCTGCACTGTATCTTCCTGCAAACTATCAGGAAGGAAAAAGCTACCCGACCATCACTTACATATATGAACGTCTTACTGATGAGCTAAATGCCTATACAATGCCTGGATTCCCTGGTGGAGGATTCAATAAGGCAATGTACAACAGCAATGGTTACGCTGTACTGATGCCTGATATTAAATACAAACTGAATGATCCTGGAATGTCATCTGTAGCCTGTGTAGTCCCTGCTGTAAAAGCGGCTATAGCGACAGGAATAGTTGATGAAAAGCGGGTTGCGATTCATGGTCACTCATGGGGTGGATATCAAACCTCATTCCTGATCACACAAACCAACATATTTAAAGCCGCAGCAGCCGGAGCCCCTCTTACCAACATGATCAGTATGTACAGTCTGATCTATTGGAACAGTGGCGGCACCAATCAGGCCATTTTTGAATCCAGTCAGGGCAGACTAACTCCGGGATACTGGGACAACTGGGATGCCTTTGCACGCAATTCACCGGTTTATCACATTAAAAAAGTACAGACACCATTACTTTTGCTGCACAATGATAAAGATGGCGCTGTTGATTACACCCAGGGTATAGAATATTACAACGGTTTGAGGAGACTCAACAAGCCTGTTGTCATGATCACCTACAGAGGAGAAAACCATGGCATTGCCAAATTACCAAACCGGAAAGATTACGCTGTAAGGATGATGGAATATTTCGATTACATGCTAAAAGATAAACCGGCCCCAGACTGGTGGGCTAAAGGTGTAAACCGATTAGATATGGAAAAACACCTGGATGAAAGGGCTTTTGAAACAGAAGAATAACATAAATATAAAGCCGGTAGCATTAGTAATGCTACCGGCTTTATTCATTTTTAGAACAGGCTTATCCTACAACAATTCGATCTTGTCCAGTAAATCCTGAGCCAGTTTCTGAATTTTTGAAGTCTCAGCGTCTGCAAGCGACCTTGATTTTTTTGCCGCCTGCAAGGCTTCATCCTTCTTTTTCAGGGACAGGCATACTTTCGCAAAAGTACTTTGAATAGAATATTCGTCTGGCTCCAGTTCAACTGCTCTTTTAGCCATTAGGTAAGCCTGATTAAGAATTACGGGACTTGATGCCCCTTTGTAATCTGCCCTTCTTGCCAGAAAACTCAGGTTCTCTGCTGCGTCCTTTAAATATGTCTTCAGCCCCAGATCGGTGATGTTTTTGTACTCATTAACCTTTCCCTGTTCCAGGTAAAAATCTGCTTCCAGCATCATTCCCTGTTTCTTTCGCTCAATTTGGTTTGAGTTCTTAAAATGAGAAAGTGCTTTCATGAAAGAGGCTTCGTCTTTCGCATTCATATAACCATACATCGTACTTGTGATCAGGCGATCTGTGAGCCGATCTCTTTCTTGTTGGGTACTGAGGGAATTAAACTTCGATGGATTAGCCATAAAATATGCTCCTGCACGGTCTTTTTCAGTACGAGCGAGTGCATTTATTACCTTCCAGCCAAAAGCAGAGCCCAGCTCTTCGTCAGAGATTACCGAAGTAATGTCCCTTCCTATCTTATCAGCTTTCATTCTGTCGGATTTTTGCAAAGCCATATAGTAATTCAGCAGAAATGGCAAATCCTTTTGCCCACTTTCATATCTCTTGTTGAGAAAAGCAAAGTTTCTTTTCGGATCGGCGGCCATTTTTCCCTCTTCAAGAAATTCAGCGACTGACATTTTAGAACCGGTTCTATGTATAACCTCTCCTTTATCGTTTACAAAAAGAAAAGTAGGAAACGATTGTACATTGTACTTTTTGCGCAGTTCGATTCCTTCACCTTTTTCCATATCAATCTTTGCATTGATAAAGTTTTCATTGTAGAAATCAGCCACAGAGGGCTCAATAAACACATTTTTATCCATCCATTTACATGGCGCACACCAGGAAGTGTAGCAGTCAACGAAGATGAGTTTTTGCTCAGCAGCGGCTTTTTGGCTCATTGCAGCCCAACCGGTTACCTGGTTAAATTTAATCTCTTTCTGAGCACTTGCCCCGAAAGAAGTAATTAAAAAAAGAAACAGAATTAAATATTTCATAGGATTATATATAGGGTCATTTTGATTAACGTTCATAAACAGCAATATCGGGATTTAAAGCCAGGACTTTAGGAGGTACGGGTAATATATATCTGCTGTCATTTGCTGGCAGCGTAAAGCTAAGTGCTCCATGGGTATGTGTGATTGTTTTAGCAAACCGAGGGTCTTTATTCAGACGTTTCAAATCCACTAGCCTTGTAGTACCAAGATACGGCATTTCCCGTCTGCGTTCATCCAATGCCATTTTCAGTGCTTCGTCATTTGTCGATGCAGAAACCGTTGAATTTCCTACAATCCTTTTACTGCGCAGCGTATTCAGGTATTCAACAGATTTTTCTTTAGTTCCTACACGGGCCTCGCATTCCGCCGCAATCAGATAAAGTTCTGGAGTACTGAAACCGGTATTGAATTCTGTATAGGCCGCCCAGAGTACTTTACCTGGAAACAAGACCACATTGGATCCAAATTGTGCCTTACCATCGCAATAAAATAATGCTAACCGCTGATCCACTGCTCCGGTCGGTAAATTGTCACGGTATGTTTTCAGCAAATCATCACTAGCGTATACTTCCGCAAAAATCTGACCTGAACTCGCTGCTCCCAACCTTATCCAAATTGCCTCCTTATTATTCTGAGCATCAGGAAAAGAAATATTCTCATTGGCCTTCGTACATACCCTTCCAAAGGTACCCTTTTTCGTAGTGTAGATATTATAATCTTCCAGGTAACTATCCAGCTTCAATGCTTCTTTTACGTTAACAAGAGCCTCGCTATAATTCCCCATATAAAGATACATTCTGCTTAGGAAAGCATATGCTACACTTTTCATTGGGTGAAAACGCTGTGGAACTGTTGTTGCCAAATTTGGCAGTGCTTCTTCCAGGTCTTTTTTTATCTGGGTATAGACCTCTGAAACTGTATTACGCTTATAGGACTTATTGATGTCTTCGGACAAAACCAATGGCACTCCAAGATCCGTCGCAGCAGTAGCAGGGTCATAGTGCCTGGCATAGGCATTTACAAGTGTCAGGTATTCAAATGCACGTCCAACCAACGCTTCTGCTTTCAGTTGCTTCTTTTCCCTCTCAGAGCCATTCGGCACCTTCTCTATATTATTGATGATGGTATTGTAAACATAGATATGGCTGTATGAAGGCTCCCAAAAAGGATCGCTTTCTCCCTGATCAAATACAGAACCATTTTTAAACTCAAATAGATTTCTCTTAAAAAGACTGTAACGGGTATAAACCGCTCCTTTGTTTTGATCATTATCATCTCCTCCGCGCACATCATCAGTAAGATAGTTTGGATAAGCCGATGAAACCCTGAATAAAGCCTGGTTATTTAAAAGCCTCACATAGTCATCATAAAACTCAGGTATAGTATATCCTTTGGGCTTTACATCCAGATATTTTTTACAACCCGACATCAGGATTGTACACAATGCAAAAGTTAAAATCAATATTTTTTTCATTACTCAGATCATTTAAAAATTAACGGATAGACCGAATGTATAGGTAGGAGGAATCAAATTACCTCTTGTTGGAGTAAGCGAGGTTCCATTCCAAACCTCCGGATCCAGCTGCTGCTTGTTGGCAGACCATCTCCATGCGTTCTGAACCTGAAGCATAAAGCGCACACGTTGGATATAGTTCCTTTTTAAAAAGTCATTGCTGAGGCTGTAGCCTAAATTTACATCCCTTAATTTGATGTAATCTGCCTTTCTGATGTGCTGGTTTCCTGCCTCCCACAACTGTGTCACCGTCGATCCTACACCATCATAAAAGCCTGGTGCAATACCCGGGATAAGTTCATCTCCTGCTTTCTTCCAGTAATTCAAGGCCTGTTTATCCATATTGGTCGTATAGTTCAATTCTGGATATTTCGTAAGATATGGAGCCATTACATCTCTCATCACGTGTCCGCCGTAATAAATAAACATAAAATAGAGGTCAAAACCTTTGTAACTAAAATTGTTCTGCAAAGAGGCAGAATAAGGAGGCGTAGCTGTTCCTTCATAGATCAAATCTGAAATCGCCAGTTTGTCTGTAGCTTTTACTTCTGTGCCATCAGCTTTTAACCCAATTGGTCGGCCTAAATTATCCAGACCACCATAACGGATGCTATAAATCGAATTCATCGGCTTTCCTACCCTGTTCTGACCAGAACTTACATAGGTAAACAGTGTGTTGTCTCCATTCTCAAGTCTTGTCAGTTCATTTTTGTTATAAGCAAAATTCAAAATAGTATTCCACCTAAAATTACCTGTTCTTATGTTATCACTATTCAGTGCAACTTCAATCCCCCTGTTCCTCATACTTCCGTAGTTTACCAGAATAGAACTCCATCCGATTGTCGGATCGGATAAAAGTGTTCCCAGTAGGTCTTCGGTCGATTTATTATAGAATTCTATAGTTCCTGAAAGTCTTCTTTTCAGTACGCTAAAATCTATTGCCAGATTCGTCACTTTTGTTTTTTCCCATCTTAAGCCAGAATTGGGTGGAGAAGAAACGTAGTCCTGTGTTTCTTTGGTGTAATAGTTATTACCGTCGGATTGTGTGATCATGTATGGACCTCCTGATTTTGGAATATTCCCGTTGATACCATAAGTACTTCTCACGGACAAGCGATCCAGCCACTCTATTTTATTTTCCGACAAGACATATTGAAGTCCGGCCGACCAAAGCGGCTTATACTGATACTTCGGATCGGTCCCGAACAAGTTAGACTGGTCCATCCGGATACTTCCGGTCGCCGTTAGTCTTCTATCAAAAGTATAAGATGCATTCCCATAGAAAGATACGTAACGATCATCACCGTAGGTAAACCCTGACTCTGCCCTGCTCAGCATAAATTGGTCGTAGATTGATTCTGTATTCTTGATATAAACAGAAAGCAGATCCTCATTGATCGGTTTATAGTTAAGGCTAAAATCATCATATCCATATTTGTAAACGTTAGTTCCTGATCTTAGTACTTTTCGTTGTTCTGCTCCGGCAATCACATCAACCTGGTGCCTGTCGCCAAACAGCTTGCTGTAATTTAATTGTGCCCTCAGCGTATGGGAATTCCTGTCTGATCTGGTTTCATTTACCTGGCCGCCGACAGGAATATGCCGGGTAATAACACCGTCCAATTTATTTATAAATGTAGCATCGTTGATCTGTGTCTTTACGGCATAGGCATTTTTATCATACAATTGTTTTGAGTAACTCTCTGTCCTCTCCTTCTGAAATCTAAGGTCCAGGCTCAGTCCGTCATAGATTTTGAAGCTTCCCCCGAAATTAATATTCAAATAATTGCTATTGGAAGTGAGGTGCTGCTTGTTTAACTCATTTACCGGCGCATAATTCTCGTCCATCAATCCCAGCCCATTCAAACGGTCAATTTCAAATTGAGATTTAGTATTCAGCCAGTTCACAGGATTTCCCTGAGGATCCCTTAACATGTAATAAGAGGCTCTGCCAGTATTTAATAAAGCCATTCCCGAAATACCGTTGTCATAATCAGATTTGTTGTTGGTTCCTAGTATTCCTAGATCAATTCTCATCCACTTAGTAAGGTCAAAGGTGTTTTTCAGGTTAAAACCCAACTGACGCGTACTTTGTACCCGCTCATAAGGATTTGTACCCAAATAATTACCCGAAAGGTTATATTTATAGATAGAACTTCCTCCCGAAAAAGAAAGATTATGCTGGCTTGTCAAAGCAGTCTTGTTAAGGAATTCATCAATGACCTGATCATAGCGGTCATTATTTCGGTAAACATCCAATGCAGTCTGCAGTTGTGCCTCTGTGAGGTTGCCCTGCTTTTGTTCGTATAACAAACGGTATACGTCATTCATAGACTTCCTGGGATCTATAGCTGCATATGCTCCGGATCTGTAGTTGAACATTTCTCTCTGAAAGTCGACAAACTCAGCACTACTCATCTTATTGGCGTAGTCACGGTCTGGCAATGGTGTCAGCTTCAGGCTTCCATCGTAGTTAATCCTCATCGGGCCCGCCTTACCACTTTTAGTTGTGATGACAATAACTCCATTTGCAGATCTTGCCCCATAAATTGAGGCTGCAGTTGCGTCTTTTAATACCGTTATAGATTCTACATCGGCAGGATTGATTGCTGTAATCGCACCTTCAAAAGGGGCTCCGTCAACCACATACAAAGGCGCTGTACCACCCAACAAGGTAGAGACACCCCTTATATTTACTGCGTCTTTATAAGAAGTTAATCCTGCTACAAGTCCTTCCAGGCGACTAACAATACTGGTTTGCAGCTTACCCTCCATATCTTTAGCCGTTATAGTAGAAAAAGAGCCTGTGGCACGTTCTTTTGGGATCTTCTGATATCCAGTTGAAACCATTACCGCTACCTCTTCCAGATCACTGCTATTCAACTCCATTTTTATTGTTGATGGCATGCCCTGACTTACTTCAGTCTCCTTCTGTTTGTATCCCATAAAGGAAATCACCAGTAATGCGCGATCATCTACCCCTTTCAATTCAAATTCCCCATCTGAATTGGTGATTGTTGCCTTATCAGTACCTTTTACTTTTACGGTAGCGCCAATTAAAGGAAGTCCGTTTTCATCCAACACCTTTCCTTTTACATCAACCGGAGGGATAAACGTATTTTTAAAAAACTCTGTTTTTCGCTGTATAACCACCGTATTTTGTTGTATCACATAGGTAATCGGCTGGTTCTTAAAACAGGCATCCAATGCTTCCTGCAAGGTAGCTCCCTGTAACGTTAAAGAAACAGGTTTCGTACCCTTAAGAGTTTGGGTTGTGTACAAAAAGTCGTACCCGCTCTGATCTCGCAACTCCGCCAGAACCTTATCCAAAGCGATATTCCGCTGGTTAATTGTAATTTTCTGGGCTAAGCTTGCGGCACTGATCTGAACCAATAAAGTGGTGATTAATAAAAAGGTCAGCTTCATTATACGCAATATTTGTTTGGAACTGCAAGCACGTAGCCCCGCCCCAAATAGATCATAAAATATCATTATATTTGTTAGGTTTGGTTATTATAATAGATTCTTTTCTGCAAATTATTTTAGCAATCCAAACTATGTTCAAGCTCCGATGGCCGTCGGGGCTTGTCTTTTTTCAGATTACTGTTTAGGTATCATTATGGCATAACAGTAATCCTCCTTCCTTCGATTTTAAAGTGAACACCTTGTGTAAGCTCCAATAGATTTAACACTTCTGAAACCTTTTTAAAACGGGAAATACTTCCTACAAAGTCATTTTCAGTTATTTTCCCCTCATATATAACTTCCACATCATACCATCTGGCAATCTTTCGCATGATGCTTTCAATCCTTTCATTTGCAAATACAAAATTGCCATTCTTCCAAGCCAATGCCTCCTCCATGTTCGCGGGCGATACGATAAGCGCATAATTACGTACAACAGATTGTTGCCCGGGAACTAAATATACTTTATCCAATTGCTGTTCCGAAACCATCTTATTACTGGCTGTAACAAGTACAGACCCTTCATATAAGGTGGTCTGATCCACTGGCTCATCTTTATAGCTATTGATATTAAAATGGGTCCCCAAAACCTTCACAGTTTGTCGGCTCGTTTTTACCACAAAAGGCCTGTGCGTCTTTGCTACTTCAAAATAAGCTTCTCCGCTAAGTTCAACTTCTCTTAAACGTGTGCTGGCAATAGCAGGGGAAAACCCAATAGCGCTTTCTGCATTCAGCCAGACCTTAGTTCCATCAGGCATAATAAGCTGATACTGCCCTCCTCTAGGAGTTGTTATGACATTCACTGTTCCTGGGGCAACTTTTGAATTCCCAGCAATGTTATAAATCAACTGCCCGTCTTTAGTTTTAATGATCTCAATGCCCTGCTCACTGGCAATCGCCCCAGTTTTAACGTCCGTAAGAGATATTTTCGATCCGTCTGCCAGTGTAAGTACAGCTTTATCACCTCCTGGCTTTACATCATTTGCAAACCGGACGTGCTTTTTCTCCGGCTCAGCATTGTGATTAAAAAGCAACGCTAAAGACAAGGCAACCAGAAAAATCGCCGCGGCAGCCCAGCGGAACAAAAAAATCTTCTTCATTTTCTTAGCCACGGATTTATCTACAGCAACAATACTGTTGAGCATTGGACCCCATTCCTGAATATCAATGGACTCTAATGTAACTTCTCCATCCATCATCTCCGCAATAGCAGCAGTTACACCATCCTCGTCAGTTGTAGTCAGGGCTAAAAGCTCATCAGTTTCCGAAGGCGTAAGCTTTCGCAATTCAAATTGTTGTAATAAATAAACAGCTCTGTTCTTCATAAGATTCAATACTAAGAAACCCCAAAAGCAATTTAGGACTATCGCTCATTCAAAATATTTATGATTTATTTCAATAAGGCTATGTAAGCCAGTACAGAGAGCGTTACTCCATGTTTATTCAGGTGTTCCCTAACGGATTTTAATGAAATCACTAAAGCATTTTTTACTGTATTTGGAGATAACCGCAGGCTTTCAGCAATATCAGGAATGGTCATGCCCTCTGTTCTGCTCATCTGAAAGATTCTTCTTCTCTGATCAGGCAGGCTTTCCACGGCTTTTCCGATCATCACATTGATCTCATTCAGATTTAAGGTCTCTATAGTCACATTACTTTGCTCCGGATAATCTGTTGCGAACTGATCAATCGCCTTGGCCTTTTTCAATTCCTTCCTAAGGTAGTTCAGGCATTCATTAGATGCATATTTATACAAATA
This sequence comes from Pedobacter frigoris, assembly GCF_032678645.1. Classification (GTDB taxonomy): domain Bacteria; phylum Bacteroidota; class Bacteroidia; order Sphingobacteriales; family Sphingobacteriaceae; genus Pedobacter; species Pedobacter frigoris_A. Next base: position 263,271 of record NZ_JAVTSP010000002.1, on the reverse strand, counting down.
TGCCTTAGCATTTTCTATCCCTTCCAGCTTTTCCCTGTTTAGCCAGATCCGCAGAAAAGTATCTTGAATGATCTCCTCGGCAGCATGCTCAGATTTTGTAAATTTTAATGAAAACTGCTTCAATACGGGTAGATAATGGTAGAAAAACACACCAAAAGCCTGCTCATCTCCTTCAGAGATCTGCTTTAGCAGTAATTTCTCATTATATAATTGCTGTATTGCCATTCGCCAGTCTATTTCCCCCTCAGATTTTTAACCTGGAAATAGTTTCCAATGTTAAATAATTATTTTCAAACCATTAGCATCAGCTTTAATTACAATACTAGCCCCGACACTATTTACCTTCTATTACTGGCTTTAGCATTGCGATGTATAATTCTATACCTTCCGCAATCTCATTTACAAATACATATTCATCAGCCATATGAGACCTCGCAGAATCACCTGGACCTACTTTCACTGAAGGGATGCTCAGCAAAGCCTGATCAGAGGTAGTCGGAGATCCATAAGTAGTTCTACCCAGTTTAACTCCAGCCTGTACCAGCGGGTGTTCTTTATCGATAGAAGAGGGTTTCAACCTGATTGACCGGGGTTTTACGTCGCAATCTACATTTGTACGAATAATCTTTAGCACCTCCTCGTTGGTATAAGCATCTGTAACACGTACGTCTACTGTAAATGTACAGGTGGCTGGGACTACATTATGCTGAGAACCTGCATTGATGATGGTAACGGTCATCTTTAAAGGACCGAAGACATCTGAAACCTTTGAAAAACGATAATTCCTAAACCATTCTATATCTTTAAGCGCCTTATAAATTGCATTATCACCTTCCTCCCTAGCGGCATGTCCCGCTTTTCCGGTTGAAGTACAATCCAATACAAGCAAACCTCTCTCTGCAATCGCGAGATTCATTTGAGTGGGCTCTCCAACAATGGCAAATTCCAGCTCTCCCAGATCCGGCAGTACACATTCCAATCCGTCATTTCCCGAAATTTCTTCCTCAGCTGTAGTAGCGAGGCAAATGTTATAACTCAAGTCCTCCTGACTATAGAAGTACAGAAACGTCGCTATAAGCGACACGAGACATCCTCCCGCATCATTACTTCCCAATCCATATAATTTACCATCTTCTACAGCAGCGTCATAAGGATCGCGTGTGTATCCCGAATTTGGTTTTACGGTATCATGATGAGAATTTAAAAGCAATGTTGGCTTAGCGGCATCAAAATGTTTGTTGTAAGCCCAGATATTGTTAAGCTTACGGTGTGTTTTTATATTTCTTTGCTGCAAAAATTGTTCAATTTTATCTGCGGTCCTATCTTCTTCTTTACTGAATGACTGGATTGCAATCAATTGTTTCAACAATTCTAAACTATCCTTTTGCAGTTGTTCTATCATAAATATTATTCTTTTGTATATAATGCCCCGGCTTTTACTGCCGAAAGTTTAATGCCTTTGATCAGTGAAGAACTAAAGCCATTGTGCTCCATTTCATTCAGCCCGGCAATCGTACAACCCTTAGGTGATGTTACTTTATCGATCTCCTGTTCAGGATGCGATTGCATTTGCAACAAGAGATCTGCAGCTCCTTTTGCAGTCTGAACAGCCATTTTCAAGGCTTCATCGGCATGAAATCCAATTTCTACCCCACCCTGGGAAGCCGCTCTAATTGCCCTTAAGAAAAAAGCGATACCACATGCACATAATGCCGTTGCAGAGGTCATCAGGTCCTCATTGATCTTTACCACAGAACCTACAGTCTCAAACATTCTGATCACCTCCTCCACGTTATCCTTTGTAGCACTATCGGTAGCCACACAGGTCATGGATTGTCCGATGGCAATCGCAGTGTTAGGCATCGCCCTGATCACCTGAACGTCTTCTCCAAGCTTACTTCTGATATCCGCACAGCTAACACCGGAGGCAACCGAAATAAATACCTGCTTTTTTGCATCAACCGAAGGACGTATTTGCTCCAGCAACTGGTTCAATTGCTGAGGAAGCACCGCCAGTACCACGATATCAGCATTTGCAGTAACGGCAGAATTGTCTGCACTAACCACAAAACCCTGTTCAGCCAGCACACTTAGGTTCGATATATTACGACGGGTAAGTGTGATCTGACTGGGTTGTGCGTAGTCGGCCTTAATCAGGCCTTTAGCTAAAGATACACCTATGTTTCCGCTTCCTAAGATGGCAATACTGCCTTTAAACTGGTTCATGTTTATTTGATTAATCTCGTTCCAAAATTATGTTGATCTATTAATGACAGTTCATCTGCCTTTCCTATATATACTGCTGTAACTCCACTTTTTATTGCCTCAAAAGCATTGTGCAATTTAGGGATCATTCCTCCGGAAACAACACCTTCATTCTTTAAACCCTCAAACTCAGACATTTTTATTTCAGCTACAAGCGAATTGTCATCATCGATGTCACGCATTACTCCCTTTTTTTCAAAGCAATAGATCAATGAAGTCTCATATTGATCAGACATCGCCACAGCTACCGCAGAGGCAATAGTATCTGCATTTGTATTCAAAAGCTGCCCCTCCCCATCGTGGGTAATGGCACACAAAACAGGTACTAGTCCTGCTTTCAAAAGGTTGTCGATCATCTCTGAAGACACAGAAGTCTCATTGAGATCACCAACAAAACCATAATCAATCTCTTTCACAGGACGCTTTACAGCCTTTATGATATTCCCATCAGCACCTGTCAGGCCGATGGCATTACAACCTTTATCCTGCAACTGAGCCACCATATTCTTATTGATGAGCCCTGCATAAACCATGGTTACGATCCGCAATGTTTCTATATCGGTAATCCGTCTGCCGTCCACCATTTTAGCTTCAATGCCCAATGAAGTCCCAAGCTCAGTAGCGATCTTACCGCCCCCATGAATCAAGATCTTATCACCTGGAAGCGCAGTAAAATCAAGTAAAAACTGATGCAGTTTTTCTGAGTTATCTATGACGTTGCCGCCGATTTTGATGATACTAAGTTTGTTCATAGCTGCTCCAGCATTTGTTTTAGCACGGCTTGCGCTGCCCATAGCCTGTTTCCTGCTTCATGTATCACAAGCGAATTTGGTCCGTCCAATATTTCAGAAGACAGTTCCAGGTCCCTGCGTACCGGAAGGCAGTGCATTACCTTAGCATCATTTGTTCCCTTCAGTTTCTCATTATTCAGCATCCAACCTTCAGGATAAGTCAATACTTTTCCATACTCTTTGTAGCTCGACCAATTTTTTACATAAATATAATCCGCTCCGGACAGGGCTTCATCAAGGTCATGTGTAATATGAGCTCCCGGAGTAAATTCCTCACTCAACTCATAACCTTTAGGTTGTGCGATAGTGAAATCGAGCATGCCTAAAGATTGCGCCTTGCTCATCCACTCTGCGAATGAATTGGGAACGGCCTGCGGCAATGCCTTAATGTGCGGGGCCCAGGCAAGTACAACTTTCGGCTTAGCAGCTCCTTTCCAGGTTTCTTTGATGGTGATCAGATCAGCCAGACTTTGCAAAGGATGTCGGGTTGCGCTTTCTAAACTCACCACGGGTACATTGCAATATTTTATGAATTTGCTGAAGAAATCCTCATTGTAATCCTCTTCCCGGTTCACAAGCTTCGGAAAAGAACGCAGTCCCAGAATATCGCAATACTGCCCCATAACAGCCGCAGCCTCACGAATATGCTCTACGGTTGTTCCATTCATGACCACACCGTCCTGGGTTTCCAATGCCCAGCCTTCCTTATCCATGTTCATTACCATCACATTCATCCCCAGGTTAAGCGCAGCTTTTTGAGTACTTAAGCGTGTTCTCAAGCTTGGATTTAAAAACACCAGCCCCAGGGTTTTATTCTTCCCTAAGTGTTGATGCGCATAAGGGCTTTCCTTTAACGCCAATGCGTCTTTAATCAATTGGCTGATGTCTTGTACATCATTTACTGAAGTAAACTGGTTCATCCTTTTAAAGCTTTTTTAAATTCATTTAAAAACTGATCTGCATGATCTTTCGTTAAATTTAAAGCAGGCAAAAGTCTGATGACATTAGGCTTTGCCTCTCCTGTAAAGATTTTATATTTGAAAAGCAGGTCTTTCTTTACGTTCGACATGTCCTCGGGAAGATCTATCCCAATCATCAGACCACGTCCGCGTACTTCTTTTACTGCTGCTATTTTTTTAAGTTCAGTAATGAGGTAAGTCCCAACTTCTTCTGCATTTTTCATCAGGTTGTCCTGTTCAATGATTTCCAGGACAGCAAGCGCAGCTGCACAAGCCAGATGATTTCCACCAAAAGTAGTCCCGAGCATACCATGCCAAGGTTTAAACTTAGGCGCTATTGAAATCCCTGCTACAGGGAAACCATTGCCCATTCCCTTAGCCATCGTGTATACATCAGCATCCACACCTGCATAGTCATGAGAATAGAATTTACCCGTTCTGCCATAACCACACTGTACACTGTCAGCGATATATACCGCATTGTACTGATCGCACAACGAACGGATCAATTTAAGAAAGCTTACAGAAGCCTCCTTGATGCCACCCACACCCTGTATACCTTCAATAATTACCGCAGTTATTTCATTACCGTACGATTCAAAAGCCTGCGTTAGCGACGCTTCATCATTATGTGGAAGAAAAATGATATTGTCTGTTTCGTTTACAGGAGCAATAATTTTTGGGTTGTCAGTTGCAGAAACTGCCAAAGAAGTTCTGCCATGAAAGGCACCTTTAAAAGCGATCACTTTTTTTCTGCCATTATAAAACGAAGCAAGTTTTAGCGCATTTTCATTTGCCTCTGCACCAGAATTACACAAAAACAACTGATAGTCAGCTTTTCCAGACACTTGTCCAAGTTTCTCTGCCAGTTGGACCTGCAAAGGAATTTTAACAGAATTGGAGTAAAAACCAACCTTATTTAGCTGCTCCGTCAAACGGGCTACGTAATGAGGGTGGGTATGGCCTATGGAAATTACGGCATGACCACCGTAAAGATCCAGGTATTGTTGTCCTTCAGCATCCCAGACATTACTGCCAGATGCTTTTGTTATTTCTATATTATTTAATGGGTATACGTCGAATAAGTTCATGATATACTAACTTTTATTGTGTAAATAATTGATAATCGTTGATGAAAGGAAAATAGCGCAGCAGCTTAAAAAGCCGCTGCCTTAAGCCGTAGCCCTTCGCTTTCAGGCAATCCAAACATGAGGTTCATGTTCTGCACTGCCTGTCCACTGGCACCTTTCAACAAATTATCTATAATACTTACCACAAACAGCTTACCTCCATGTTTCTCCACATGCACCAATCCCTTATTGGTATTCACCACTTGTTTTAAGTCAATATTTTTTTTGCTTACATGAGTAAAAACATGGTCAGCATAATAACTTTCATAAAGTCTCTGTGCTTCTTCTGCACTCAGATCGCTTTCCAGGTACATCGCCGCTAAAATACCTCTTGTAAAATCACCTCTCTGAGGAATAAAATTCAACACCTGATCAAATCCAGGTGTCAGTTGTGACAAGCTCTCCCCGATTTCATTTAAATGCTGATGTTCAAATGCTTTGTAAACCGAAAGATTATTATTTCTCCAGCTGAAATGTGAGGTGGTCGACAAACTCTGTCCAGCACCAGTAGATCCGGTTGTCGCATTAATATGCACTTCACCTTTTATCAGTCCTTTAGCCGCCAAAGGAAGTAATCCGAGCTGAATACAAGTTGCAAAACACCCGGGATTAGCAATAAAATCCGACTGTTTAATTCGGTCTCTGTTCAGTTCAGGCAATCCATACACCCATTCTGTTCCCGCATTTGCTTTCAGTCTGAAATCCTGACTCAGATCAATGATCTTTATGCCATCAGCGACAAGATTTGCATCCAGAAATTTCTTTGCATCGCCATGTCCTACGCATAAGAACAAGACGTCAATATCAGAAGAAAGCTCGCCTGTAAAACGCAGATCTGTATCCCCAAACAAGTCAGTATGCACATCGGAAATCAAATTCCCGGCATTGCTGTTACTGTTTACAAATACAATATCAACCGATGGGTGATTTACCAGCAAACGAAGCATTTCTCCGCCGGTATATCCGGCACCGCCGACTATACCTGCTTTAATTTTTTTCATCACTGTTCACTTTATGCCAGATCATCACCTGGTTGCCAAAAATCTTAGAGAAACCCTTTACATCCTCACCGCTCCATGCATTGTTCATCTCTCCGTAACTGCCAAACTTGTTGCTCATCAGGTCATGTGCAGATTCTATACCGATGATGTTGAAACGATACGGTAATAACTCTACAAATACTTTTCCGGTTACGGTTTTCTGTGTATCAGCTAAAAACGCCTCTATGTTACGCATGATCGGATCATGGAACTGACCTTCATGCAGCCAGTTGCCATAGAAAGAAGACAATTGCTCTTTCCATGAAAGCTGCCATTTGGTCAACGTGTGTTTTTCAAGTGTATGGTGTGCTTTGATGATCACAATTGGTGCAGCAGCCTCAAATCCAACACGACCTTTGATCCCGATAATGGTATCTCCGACATGGATATCTCTTCCAATACCATAAGGTTGTGCAATAGCCTGAAGTTTCTGAATTGCCCTTACCGGCTCTGATCGCTCACCATCGATGGCTACCAATTCACCTTTTTCAAAAGTAAGCTCCAGTTTACGTGCTGCAGTTTCAGAAACCTGGGTAGGCCATGCCTCTTCCGGCAAGGTTTCGTTAGAAGTAAGGGTTTCTTTACCCCCTACCGATGTCCCCCATAAGCCTTTATTGATAGAATATCTTGCTTTTTCAGCACTATATTCTACACCATGAGCGGCTAAATATTCTATTTCTGCCTCGCGGGACAATTTCAAATCTCTGATCGGCGTGATGATCTCTACTTCAGGAATGATGATGTTAAAGATCATGTCAAAACGAACCTGATCATTACCCGCACCTGTACTTCCATGAGCTACATAATCCGCTCCGATTTTTTTCACATAATTGGCAATCGCTGTCGCCTGGCTTACACGTTCTGCACTCACAGAAAGCGGATAAGTAGCATTTTTCAGCACGTTACCATATACCAGATATTTAATACAGCTATCATAATAATTTGTGGTTTCATCTACTACAGCATGAGAAGCTACACCCAGGGCGTACGCACGTTTTTCTATTTCCTGTAATTCCTCATCAGAAAAACCACCGGTATTTACAATTACAGAATGCACCTCTAAATCACGGTCCTGAGCAAGGTAAATACAACAAAATGAGGTATCTAAACCTCCGCTAAAAGCTAAAACAACTTTCTTCTTCATCTTAATATAACAGCTATTTAAATAAAATGGTAAACAATAAAAACAAGGATTTCAATCCTTTCTTACTCTGTGGCTTAGTCTTCACTACCAGCCTCTGTTTGATGCGCATGAAACGCTCATACAACTTAGGTTTTTGCTGAAGTTCTTCTGCAAATTTCTTGGCCACTTCGTGCTTTTGCTCCACAGGATCATAGAGCATAGCTGTACACATACAGTTTTTACGCTCCTTCATCTTCAGGATCTCAAAGTTCACACAACTCTGACAACCCTTCCAGAATTCTTCATCCTGGGTAAGTTCAGAATAGGTAACAGGCTCATAACCCAGATCAGAGTTGATCTTCATCACGGCCAGACCGGTGGTCAAGCCAAAGATCTTCGCCTTAGGATATTTCTGTCTTGAGAGTGCAAAAATCTTATGCTTAATGGCATTTGCCAGTCCTACCTTACGGTATTTCGGACTCACAACAAGACCTGAATTGGCAACAAACTGTCCATGACTCCAGGTTTCGATATAACAAAACCCTGCCCATGAGCCATCTTTATGAAATGCGATCACTGCTTTACCATCAGCCATTTTACCGGCTACGTAATCAGGAGATCGTTTTGCGATACCCGTACCTCGTGCTTTGGCAGACTCTGCCATCTCCTCACAAATTTCTTCTGCAAAGACACGATGTTCAGGAAGTGCAACTTGCACTATAAAATCGTTTATATTCATTAATATGATAACGAAAAAATATAAATGTTCTGATTAATTGTTTTTTGAGAGGCAATCCTCTTCGTAAATGACCTGGTAAAAGGAATTTACTCAGATCCGCGGCGTATAGGTTTGCCGGTTCGTAGTCACAAAAAACACGGGTTGTAAACGTTCAATAAACAGACTTCTTGAAGCAATATTCTTTGCTTCAACAATAGAAAGTTTATGCACTGCGTGTTTGATCATTTTCTGTGTATAATAATTATTTAAATGAGTTGTGGCGCAAAGGTTTAAATAAAAATTGAGTTGTGCAATACGTTTTTAATTTTTTTACATTTTCGCTATAAATTTTTAACATCCGTTTAACGGCCAAATCTGAAATAATGGGCAAGCAAATTCGGCTTCCCTTCCATCATTTCCATGATAATATCCATGCCAGAAACAGAAAATGTAATTCCATTGCCACCAAAGCCCAATACAAAATAACTATCGGGAAATTTAGGATGCGCTCCGATATAAGGCAGACCGTCTTTTGTTTCTCCAAAAGTACCTGCCCAGCAGAAATCATCAATAAACTCGGTATCCGGCAAGTATTTCTTGAGCGTTTTCAGCAGTTTATCGCGCTTCCGTCCTATCAGCAAGTCCCTGCGCATTGCATTTTTAAAATCCTCATCCTCTCCACCTACCAGTAGCCTTCCATCTGCGGTCGTCCTCATATACAGGTAAGGTGCATCAGTATTCCAGAATAAGGTGTTTTTGCAAATCTCCGGGTAATGGTTATTTTTCTCGCTGATCATGGCATATGTACTTTTCAGCTTCACAACTTTCTCTGGAAGCATCGCCTGAGTTTCATACCCAGTACAGTAAATGATTTTTTTAGCCTTGATTTCAGCGCCTGTTTCCAACAGCACATTTATGCCTTCTTTCTCATACTTTACTTTTTTCAGCCCGGTCTTATCAAAGACCCGTAACCCTCTTTTGCTATTATAATGCAACAAGTCATGCGCCAGGCAAAATGCATCCACACTGGCCCCATCTTCAGAAAGTATCCCTCCTTCAGCTACAATTCCATAAGACTCGTAAATCTTCTGTTTCTCCAGCCACTTCACTTTTATCCCTGCACCAACTCTTGCTTCGTATTCTTTTTTAAGCCATTTTAGATCCTTTGCCCTGCCAGCAAAATAAAGCGATTGTTTCTTTTCAAATTCACAACAGGAGCCAATTTGCCGAACCAGCTCCTCCAGTTTATAAATTGAATCTTTACAGGCAAGGTAACTGGCCACCGCCCCCTGTTCTCCAATCATTTCTTTCAACTCATATAAAGGCACATCAATTTCGTATTGCAGCATAGATGTTGTTGCAGATGTGCTTCCATTTCCAACCTCACGCTTATCAATCAATAGCGTATCATAACCCTTCTCCATGCAGGCATGGGCCATCAGTGAACCTGTAATTCCACTACCCACTACCAGAACTTCACATGCTGTATTTTCTCTTAAAGAAGGATAGGCATGAATTATACCATTTTTTACCAGCCAAAACGGCTCATTAGAGCGAAGATCCATAATTTATGTTTAATCCTGTCATAACAAATATTCAACAGATGTGTTTGACTACAAGCGCATTTAACGGGGATTAGTTATATTTACTTTCACACACAAATTAAACTTAAGCTGATGATGAAGAAATACCTGGCCATTTTGTGCCTGCTATTTGCGCGGCAGGCTTTATCGCAGAATCTGCCCGCGGCGCACAAAACCATAGAACGACTGAGCGCTAAGGACATGTGGGGACGAGGATATACCAGGAATGGATTGGACAAAGCAGCCGACTTCATAGCTTCAGAATTCAAATCCTATGGGCTAAAACCTATGGACGGAAAAGATTTCCGGCAGCCATTTACAGTTCCCATCAATACCTTTCCTGGAAAAATGCATGTCATGGTTAATGGCAAAGCCCTTAAACCCGGCCAGGACTTTATTGTCCTTGCGGAAAGCATCGGGGAAACTGCCATAGGAAAACTGCAAAAGGTCGACAGTGTCACTTTCATGGACCCGGAAAATAAAGTCCTCTTTGAACTCAAAGACAAACTAACTTGGACTGCCTCACAGGAAAAGGCAGATTACACAGGCATTCAGATAGCAAAAAAAGCGATCAACAGCGTTCCTTTAAATTATAGCATCGACATAGAAAATTTATTTATTCCGGAGTTTAAGGCTGCTAATCTTTGCGGAGTTGTCAGAGGAACAAAAAAGCCTGATTCCATAGTGATCATTACTGCCCACTATGATCATTTAGGAGGAATGGGAAATGAAACCTGGTTTCCGGGGGCTAATGACAATGCCAGTGGTGTGAGTTTTCTTCTGAGTCTGGCCAAATATTACGCAGCCAATCCTCAGCCCTACACCATGGGTTTCATTTGCTTTGCGGCAGAAGAACCAGGATTGGTAGGCTCTAAGTACTTTACAGAGCACCCCCTCGTTCCGCTGGGAAGCATCCGTTTCCTCATTAATGTGGATATGGTTGGAACGGGAGAAAGCGGTATTACCGTGGTTAATGCAACCAGTCACCCGCGGGAATTTGCCTTATTAAACCGCATCAACGATGATAACCAATACCTGAGCAAAATCAATTCAAGAGGCAAAGCGGCAAATAGCGACCATTTTTTCTTTGCAGAAAAAGGTGTTCCGGCATTTTTCATTTATACCCAGGGAGGTATTGATGCCTATCATGACATCAATGACAAAGCCAGCACCCTTCCGCTCACTGAGTTTAAAGACTTGTTCAGATTATTTGTAGCTTTTAATAAATCATTGATGGAGTAACCCGCAGTCCAGCTAGCTTTGTTGTTTGGCGCTTGATAACGCTGTGATTTTTGCGATAACTTCATCCAGTTCAAGGGCCGAACTCTTTAAGAAGGTCAGCAGCTCTTTGAGTTCATCATTTAAAGAGGTCTTATCTGATTCAATAATATTGATGATGCCAAGAATTCTTGCTGTTGGCGCTCTTACCTCATGTGACTGGATCCAGGAAATGTCCCGGAGTTGTTTATTTTGCTGCTCAAGCTTTTGATTTAATGTAATCAGCTCCTGCTCATAAATTTTCCTTTCTGTTATGTCTTTGGCGACACAGAATATCAATCCATTTTCGGTAGCTGATGTAACATCCCAGGCAAGCCAGATTTGTTTTCCATCTTTTTTGATCAGCCTGTTTTCAAAATAATGCACGGCCCTCCCCTCCGTTACATCTTGAAATCCATCAATAGTATGCTCCAGATCGTCTGCATGTATGAATGAGGTAAAAGGCTTGCTCAAGAGCTCAGATTCGGAATAACCAAGCAGTATTGTCATCGCAGGGTTTACTTTTTTATAAAATCCATCTGTGCCTGCAATGGCGATAACATCGGGAGCATAATTAAATATCTGCTCTAATTCAAGTTCAAGTTTTTTCCTGATGATTTCTGCTGCCAAATGTGTGCTGATGTTTCCTACAAGCTGTATAAAGCGCTGGTCAGGTGGGGTATTGGTATCCATACCCATCATCACCACGCCTAAAACATGGCCTGCATTGTCTATCATTGGCACCCCGTAGGCCGACTTTAATCCGGCGGCCTGAGCTGTATCTTTTCGCAAAAAGCTTTCATGCTGCCCCAGGTTGATCAGGTGCTTAGCCCTTCCTGTTTTCCAAATGCTTCGTATAAACCCTGATCCGTCTTTTTTTATTTTAAATCCTTCATTGTTGTGGTAAAAACTTTCGGCAGTATCTGTCAGTGCAAAATGTGCGGCAAGGGATAGAAATTGGGTATCGGTACCGACCATCCAGACTTCTGCCACCAAGAAATTACCATATGCAACGAGCTTTTTCAGCACTCCGGAAAGGATGGTATTTAAATCTCCTCCTTTAGCAAACACCTGGCTGATTTTGCTGTTAAATAGTTCTCTTTCGTTCTTCAATGCCAATTCATGCTCGGTCAGTTTAAGATCGGTAATGTCGTGGATCAGCGTATAAAATCCCATAATATGTCCATCTTCCACATCTGGCACATATTCGGTGAGGATGATGCTGTCTTCTTTCCCTTCTCTTTCCAGTATCCGTTCAAATCTCTGGGCATGACCCTGCAAGGCCTGCTCCATATATTGTTCGTGTTTTGATATTTGTGTTCTGGTAAACAGTTGATCAATTCTTGAATTGTAGACTTCAGTCTCAGTTTTACCAAAAAATGAAAGATAGGCTTTATTGGCAAACATGCACCGTAGATCTGCGGTCCAGTATGCAATGATTGCGGGAATATTGTCTGTGATGGTACGGTAGAAATGCTCTGTTCCGGGTTGTTCATCACCTAGGTGGTTATTGTTGACATCTTCCTTCAGGATACATACAATACCTTTTACCTCTTCGTCATCCAGTAGATTGGTCAGCTGGCATTCGTACCATACGCCATCTGTAAACTGCATCCTGATCTGACACGTTTCGATGTCCTTGACAATCATTTTATTCAGTAAAAGCCCGAATTCCTTTTTGTGGTCGGAGGAAATTACCGCTTGGAGTTTGTTTTCGCTGATTCGTACTGCTGCCTTCGGATTTTTATACAGTATGGTCAGATTATGGTCTATGATAATGGCCAGATCATTGGTTTTAGTCAGGAACTGATAAAACCCACTGCTTAGATTTGTGGAAGACTGAGCTGATTTAGGAACTGACATGGGCAGCATATTGATATGCCCTACAAGATAAATGATTTTAATGAAAAAACAATTCGAACCGGGGTTTGTTCATCACTTGATAAACTAAGAACCGCTGTCGCCGATGCACGAAACCACTACCTCAAGGAAGAAAACGCTTGTCTCAAGACTCCTGCTGATTTTCGGCCTCACAATTTTATTGTGTGCGGAAGGGTATTTTGCTTTCCGGCTGCATGGGCTTTCAGAGCAACAGGAAGAAATCAAGACGGAATACTCCAACATCAATAACATCACGTTTGGATTGTTCTCGGTAGAACAGTGGCGGGACAAGGTTTCCGGAATTGTCGAGCACCAGATCCGGGATTTTAGCCTAAGCCCAAAACAAAAGAAAGAACTCCGAAAGGAGGTGGAACAAACGGTAATCGCACTAATTGACAAGGCCGAAGCGCTGGTAAACAAACCGAAAAAGACCCTGGGTGGAAAAATCAAGAAATTCGCCATTAAAACTTTCGTCAACACGGATAAGATCAGGGCTCAGGCGCCTGAATTCGCCGAAAAAATCCTGGCAAAGGTGGACAACCGGGGAAATAAAAACCACCTGAGCAGGATGGCCATGTCCAAATTCGACTCACTGCAGCGCGCTGAATACCTGGACAGCACGGTGGCGGCAACAAAAAAAGCAACCGATAAGGTGTTTGAAAAATACCGTGTATCGTCAACTGACCAATTGAACAAGGTGCTGATCTCAACACTCGGCCGCATCAAGACCGCGACTTACAGCTATTCATTTGCCATGCTGGGCTGTATTGCTATTGTGTTATCACTCTGGTGGATTTTCAGAAAACGGGTTGACCTGCACGCCACACTTTTTATCATGTCCCTGATGTTTGCTTTTATACTGCTGGCTGTAGGTCTGACCGCCTCAATGATTGAAGTGGATGCCCGGATCCAGACCCTGGATTTTATGCTCCTCGGCGAGCACGTCACCTTCAAAAACCAGGTACTCTTTTTCCAAAGCAAGAGTATCCTTGATGTCGTGAGTGTATTGTTAGGACAAACAGCTATAGACTCGGTACTCGTCGGGGTATTGATCCTGATTTTTAGCATCTTGTTCCCTGTAATGAAACTCAGCGCAACAGGTATCCACCTGCTGAGCGGTAAAAGGATTGCCGAGAACAGGGTCATCAAATATTTTGCTTTCCAGTCAGGAAAATGGAGTATGGCAGATGTGATCGTTATCGCGATATTGATGGTTTACATTGGCTTGAATGGCTTGCTGGAAAGTCAGTTGAGAAGCCTGAACATCAAGAGCGCCGACTTAACCGTCATTACCACCAATAATACTGCACTGCAGCCAGGCTTCATCATCTTTATCAGTTTCGTATTGTACGGGCTTATTTTGTCGACCATACTAAAATTCATTTCTCCACATGACTGCGACTAGAAAAACGGGTATTGCCGGCATCCTCCTGATCATAGGAATCGGTCTGCTGCTCTGCGGAGAAGCTTATTTGGGCTTCCGTATATCTCAGCTTTCCAGTCAGCGGGAAAGGCTAAAAGAAGATTACAGTGTAGCCAATAGCATCACCTTTGGTATTTTCTCCGTAGATCAGTGGAGGGAAAAGATCGCTTCAATCGTAGATGGAAAAATCAACGATTTTAACATGACTACAGAACAGAAGCAGGCGCTCCGGGAGAAGGTTGAAAAACAATTGCACCGGCTTGTCAATACCGCTGTTGCAGAGATCAACAAGCCTCAAAAGAGCCTGGGCGGCAAACTCAAAAAACTGGCATTCAATGCGCTCGTAGATCCGGACGAGATCCATGCCCAGGTACCTGCATTTGCCAGCACCATTGTCAACCGCGTCAACAGGCCTGCAAGTCAGAAAAGGTTAAAAGGTATAATAAGCAGTAAAATTGACCAGCTGGAAAAACAAACTTATGACAACACTGAACCGGCCAGTGTAACGGTGACGAGGAACATTTATCGCAAATACAAGGTGAATAATGCTGCTGCATTTGAGCAGACCGTAAAAGCACAGCTGACCGCTATCCGTACACAAACTAACAATTACACCATTGCAATGGTGGGCTCTGCATTTCTGGCGCTTTGTCTGTGGTGGCTGATGAGGAACCACACGAAGCTGCATACCACACTCTATATCTTGTCGCTGTTGTTTGCACTAGTGCTTTTACTAGTCGGGATTACCGCGACGGTTATAGAGGTAGATGCCCGCATTGAATCGCTTAACTTTACACTGCTCAGTGAAAAGTTATCTTTTACCAATCAGGTTTTATTTTTTCAGAGTAAGAGCATAAATGGCATTATTCTGGCCCTGATCCATGAGCCTAAACCGGATGCGGTATTGGTTGGTATCCTTATATTCCTGTTCGTGGTGATCCTGCCGCTACTGCGAATGATCGGTAAAGGGATACTGATCTGGGGAAGAGATAAATATGCTGAAAACAAGCTGGTTCGGTTTTTAGCCTTTGATTTAGGAAAATGGGATATGGCTGATGTAATGGTTGTCGGTGTTGGAATGACGTATATCGGGTTAAACGGAATCCTAAAAAGCCAGCTTTCGAATTTAAACATACAGGAGGAGTTATTGTCCACAGTGACCCAAAACAATACTACTTTGCAATCCGGATACTTTATTTTTGTGGCCTATGTAGTTTATGCATCAATATTATCCCTGATCTTGAAGCGCATCACAACAATTAAAAAAACAAACAAATCGTCATAGCTCTCTCAGGAGATGCTTTCGCTGCCTGCTTACAGGTACACTCATTTTATTGACCATAATCAAATAGCCACCATCCGCCTTTTTAAAAGAGTCGATATGGTTTCTGTTGATCAGCCATGACTGGTGGATCCGGATAAAGCCGTAAATGCTGAGGATCTGCTCATAGTCAGAAATAGGTTTCGAAACCACAATCGGGTTCTTCTCCCCTTTGATGTAAAAACTGGTGTAGGTATTGTCAGCCCCGCAGCAAATGATATTTTCTATCAGCACATACCTGATCTCATGCTGATCAGGCAGGGCTATTCTTTTCTGTGTATTGTCCCCCTGGCGCCTATAAGACTGCAACAGCATCGCAAGTTGCTCGGCCTGCGAACTTTTCTGCTGACCAACTTTGTGTACCGCAGCGATCAGGTCCCTCGGTATCACTGGCTTTAGCAGATAGTCTGTCGCAGAAAATTTGATGGCCTGTATCCCGTATTCGTCGTGTGCAGTAACGAATATAACATGTGCTTTATGCTCCGGCAACTGTTCCAGCAGGTCAAATCCGGTTTCCTGCTGCATCTTGATGTCCAGGAAAAGAATGTCAACAACATGATCCTTCAGAAATTCCATCGCATGTTTTACTGAATTCGCACTACCGGCAATTGTCAGATGGGGACAATAGTTGCCCAACAACTGGGATAGCGTTTCGACAGCATTTGGTTCGTCATCCAGGATAAAACAGGACAGATTATTCATGAGAGCCAGTTTTGAAGCGTAAATCTAGTCATTGTTCCGGTTCCTTCCTCATAGTTTATCTGCATATCAATGGACATGGCCTCAAGTTTATCGTTATATACAGCCATACGTTTTCTGATTAAAGATAAGCCATGGCCTTCAATTACCGCGGCACTGTCCCAACCGGTGTTTCCATTGTCAGCAATATCAACATACAGTGTGCCGCCATCGCTAAAGATCCTGATGTGAATCATCGGCGAAACAATATCCCTGTTAAAGGCGTGCCGGATACTGTTCTCCAGCACAGGCTGCAATAGTAAGGGCGGAAAATCGATCATTGAGGTCTGAATTTCCGCGGAGACATCTATTAAATAAGAAAAGAGCATTCTTTCCCGTTCCAACATTAGGTAATCCTCTTCAATTTGCAATTCTTCCTGCAGGGATATAAATTCTTTCCTACCGTTGTTCATTATATTGCGCATAAATCCGGCGACATTTCCAATGTATGCGTTTGCTCGCTCAGGGTCACGACTATTGAACACACCCTGAATCGCATTCAGTGAATTGAAGAGAAAATGGGGGTTTAGCTGTCCGCTCAGCAATAAAAGCCTCGCCTCCGTATCCTCGCTCTTACGTTTCATCTTCGCGAGCTTCCTCTTATTCCTCCTGTCCAGGAGGTAAAACCATATCCCCCCGGCGATCAACAAGAGTAGACTAATCAATGCTACCTTTCCCCAGGAAACTTGAAATGGCTTAGGCTGAACGAGGATGGTGATCTTATGGATCGTCTCAGGTTGACTACTATACCTAAGATAGAGATCCTGCGCCTTTCCAGCAGGCATCTCACTTCCAAGAACAATATAAGCCGAGTTCTCCGCATTCAATCCCTTTATCGACTTCCATCGACCAGGTTCTTTTTCAAAAGCGTACTGAAGTTCGTCATTCCCCAGTTCAATAAATCTTAACATGCCGATGGTACCGTAGTCCTTCTTAAAAAGATTGGATTTACGTCCCTGCTCCACTTTAGGTATACCCGAAGTCAGATTTAGAATGTTTTGTAAATTGATGCTAAAATCATCACTCTCCATCGGCAATTCATAAAACGCGAAATTATTGGCCTTGTCTTCTACACGGATAACGGTAATGGTCTTCACTATTTTTTTAGTTTCAATGGCCCTTACCGTAACCTCCACGGTGTCGTTAATGCGAAGGTTAAAGGTGCCTGCATGGAAGCTGGGCATACCTATTGAGTAATTTTTATCTTCCCCAAGCTCAAGAATCGGAATCCAGGATTTAATCGTCTTGCCATTCTGTTTTGCAGAAAATTCAAGCTTACGGTAATCCCCTCCTCCATAAGAACGAAAATATCGAACCCGCTTTCCTTTTTCCATCAAAAAATTTGGCAGGAAGGTTATCCCAATCAGCCCGGTTGATATTAGGTGTTTAGCACTGCTATATGTTCCGTAAGCAGGATCGTTATCATTTCGCCCACAACAAAACCGTTCCGGCGTATGCCCTGATCCTGTCATTACATAACTAAAATCAGGTTCGGCATCAACTGCGAAATCTACCCTACAGCTATCGCAGATCTTTCCTGCCACCCGTTTCTTTAACGTGACGTCAGAAAAACCTGCACCAATATGATGATCCATTGGCTTTTGTCTGCCAGAAACGCTTTGGCAGGCCATAAAGATCAATACAAGGAGGATGCTACTTTTTGACATTTTACAATTGCGGGAAAAGGCCGGCAAGATCGAAAAATATATGTGAAACCCATATTTCATCGTCCACTAAAATTAGGTTGTAATTTCAGTTCTTTTCTGATTGCCTGTTCTAGCTTTTGCTCCGTGTCCTCACCTTCCCCAATTTCTACCAGTTTCACCTGCCCATCCCTTCCAATAATCATTGTAGTAGGAAAAGCATATAGCTTGTAATCAGTCTTCATCGATTCCGCCATATAGTATTGCGAAAATAAGATTTTCCTTTCCTTTAAGAATTCCCTGATCTCTTTGGCAGAAGTATCACGCACATTGATCCCAACGATGGCGACATCTTCATTTTTAAATTTCTCCTGCAGCCGCTGGATCTTGGGGATCAGAACCTTGCATGGCATGCAGGAGAGGTACCAGAAATCCAGCAGTACAACCTTGCCCTTGAGCAATTCTTGCGACACCGGCCTTCCGTTCCTTACATTGACTGCAGAAAACTTAGGAGCAAAGCTTCCTATCCTCAAAGTTTCATAGTTGTTTTTATCCAATTCCTTTTTTACCGGCCCGGATAGAAATGCTGAAGTGACAGAAGCCTCCGTATCGGATGTAGGGATGGACAAAGAAAAATCATAGATATCGATTGCCTCTTTTCCACTTTCCAGCCATTTAGAATACATCATTCTTCTTACCGGCAAGAGGTTTTTCTTGTCGATCCAATACCGGTTGTAGTATCGCTTGCTGATAATATCAATCGTTCCGTAATCAATCTTTTTCCGGACTATATCTATAACATAAAACTTTTCCTTTTCAGACCCGGAGACAAACCTGATCGAGTCATCGTACTTATTCAGAAGAGGTCGTTCCTTACCCAGGATGTTATAGGGGTTAAAAGTGGCGAGATCATGGCTGTTCCACTCGGTAGTATAAGTGGCAGTTGCTTGCGGAGACTTCTTTTTGTATAAGGTATCATTACGCACAAGCCATACCGAAAGGTCCTCAAAATAGATAAGCCAGTCTCTGTTTTTGCTTATGGTCCCGTTTACCTCCGACCTAACCACTCTGGGCCATCCACCCCTGATCATGGTATCGAGTTTAGTCATCCGATAATTAAGCGATTTTATCCTGGCCAGTCTGTCATGGGATTTCTGAAGGATCCCGAGAGCCGCGGTATCAATGGATTGCCCTGAGCAGCAATAAGCCGATAGGATCATGGAAAAAAATATAAGTGTTTTCTTCATTTCTGTTTGTTTTTTGATCAAAAGTGAAGAAGAAGACCATTGCTTTATCATCAATAACTGAATTCAGCATCTATTTCTTTGAATATGGTAGCTTTTCTCATTTCATCTGTCGCAAACCAGACTGTAAATTGTCGCATAACCCCCTGTTTATTATCTGCCTTTACGTGCATATTTGTATAACAACAAAATCAATAACCAAAAAATTATTTTTATGTCAGAGAATAAAGTTTCATTGCACAGAGTTATTAAAGCTTCACCTGAAAAGGTATATCGTGCCTTTACCGAAGCTACAGCGATCGCTTCATGGTTGCCTCCTCATGGTTTTCTTTGTACCGTACATGAAATGGACGTCAAGGTTGGCGGGACTTTCAGAATGTCTTTCCACAATTTCACAACCGGTAACGGACATTCATTCGGCGGGGAATATGTAGAGGTAAAACCTAGTGAGCTTCTAAAGTATACAGACAAATTTGATGATCCGAATCTACCAGGGGTGATGACGACTTCTGTATGGTTTCAAAAAACATCTGTAGGTACGGAATTGAAAGTACTACAAGAGGGTATACCTCCTATGATACCAGCAGAAATGTGTTATTTGGGCTGGCAGGAGTCTCTTGAGAAACTGATTAAATTGGTGGAACCTGAAATACCAGACGCTTAGATGCAACTCATAGCGCCTCGCGTGATCTTTAATTGCTATCCATTCGCCCTGCGGTCATTATTGATACAGAACAACTACGGTGCTGTCAGGGCGTTTCTCCGGTCATAACCGAACCAACCCCCTGTCAACTCCTAATCAACACCCTGCCAAGACCCTGAAAGATACGACCGCATAGCAGATACAGGGCAACAGCTTTCTCAGGTTATCTTTTTAAAAACCTAGCCATCTTCTGGGGTGAATCTGTGTTCAGATAATCTACTCCAATTTTCATAAATAGTTTCCAGCAGGCTTTAGTATCGGGATTGCCCCAAAACCGAACCGGCTTTCCAACCCTATGAACAGAGTCAACAAACTTGACTGCCTTTGCCTGCTCCGCAGCCAACATGCTGCCATTGCCATCCCATTTGGAAAACTGTGCAAAGGACGTGCTGAAAAAAGCGATGCGTTCCAGCTGATCGGCAGTATAATTAACCCCTGATTTGCCATCAAAAAAGAATATCTCATCAAAATCTTTAAACTGTTGTGGTGTTGGAAGCGAACCACTAAAGACCAGGCGCACTGCATCGGGATTATTTTTGGTATCAAAGTATTTTCTGATTGGCTTTAGTTTTGCTTCCAATACCTTTAACGCAGGCATACCAGCAGTTTTCAAATCAATCATCAACTGCAGCTTTCCTCCTCCTTTATATGGCTTATCGCCATTTTTCTTAATTTCTGCCAATAACGGCTCCAGGTATAGTTTCTCTATTGTTTTTGCACTGTCTATCTCCTTTTTACTGTGTGCCACATACAACTGTTTACCCACCAGAAATACATCTATTTCAATAGAAGCAAAGCGGTTGTTATAAGCATTAAAGAAGGGTGCAGACTGCATGTAATCATTGTGTGAATGTGCATTCTTATTCACCTCATATTTCTGAGCAAAGACAAGAGAAGTATTCCATATAGCTAAGCAAATAAATAGAATCCTCATTTGTTTAATTTTAAATAGCCGCTAACTGATCTTCCCACTTCGTAAAGATATATTTTCTGTTAAGTTTTATCGCTATAACCGGAATAAGGCCACTCTCTCCAACCGAAGAGGTATTGATCAAATAGCCATCGTCCAGCTTTTCCAATTTCAACGGTTTACCTGTCTTTAAATCCACCACAGATTCCGGTTTATATCCTTTTAGCTGTTGGCTGGTTATTTTAATGGATGCTGCAGGATTACGCAAATGCAGATATATCTTGTTATCTTTATAGGTACTTCCTCCCCATGCCCCCTGCTTAAACGGCCCTGCGGAAGTATTGTAAACCGCATCTTTATACTGATTCACCCAGTCGGAAAATTCAAGAAACCGGTCAGTAAGCTGTTTGGGCAGTTCGCCTGTGCGCTCTGGTCCTATGTTCAGAAGAAAATTTCCATTCCCGCAGAGCACTTTGCTAAACGTATTCACCAGCTCTTCTTTTGTATGCATTTTTGCCTTAGGTTCATAGGCATACACTGGGTAACTCACGCTGGTACAGGCTTCCCAGGGAAAAGCCGGCGCATTCTGAGTCTTCGCTTCATAGGAGAAAAAATCTCCGGAAGAACCATCTGCAATGAATGTTTCGGTTCCTCTCACTCCTCCAGCCGCCCTGGTAACGGAAAGACGGGTGCTCAAAGTTGAGGGCTTTAGACTTTTCACCAGGTTATAAAGTTCTTTTCCTTCCTTTGGTCCCCATAGCGGATCTAACCAATGTCCGTCGAACCACAGGATATCAGGTTTATAGTTTTTAATCAGTTCTTTTACCTGGTTATGTACAAACTGCACAAAAGCTTCTTTTCCGCCTTTTGGTGTGGCCGGAGGGTTTGGTGCTGCCGGCATCGATTTCCAACCTGCGTAATGAATATCAGCAATTGAATAATAGATCCCAAACAACAAACCTCTTTTATGCGCTTCAGATTCCAGCTCTTTTAAAATATCGCGTTTAAATTTAATCCGTTCCAGATCCCAATTGCTAAATTGACTATTCCAGATGGCAAATCCGTCATGGTGCTTTGAGATCACAACAATGTACTTACATCCCGCCTTAACGGCAAAATCGACAATTTCCTTTGGATTAAAGTTAACGGGGTTCCAGGCCAATGTGATGGAATCTGCGACCTGTTTTGAGGTACCATTGCCTATGGACCAGGAATCACCGGTCTCGGGTGTATGGCAGGCCATCCAATGTACAAACAACCCAAGTTTTCTATTTTGAAAATCCTTGAGCAGCTTTTGATCTGTCTGAGGGTTTATAAGGGTAACTTGTCCCGTTAGCGTCCCGCTCAGGCAGAATAAGATGGCAGTCAATATTAAATGTCTCATTTGTATCGTGTATAAGGGTTATTCTAAAGGTCGGCATACCAGTCCGTTGCGGCAAAAAGTAATTAAAAATAAGGTAGTCAGGCATAAAAAAACTATTTCTTTCAAGCAAAACATTAAGCAATTTTAGCATTTGAAATGTACCGCTCCGAAGCTTACATTTTTTGATAAAATTTTGTGTTATGTTTGTTTTTAGCACCAATATAGTTCGGAGTAAATAGATCATTAAACCCTTTCTCCTATGCGTCCACAAAAACGAGTTTATGAAGAATAATATTATTTTCTGTTTTATTTTCTGGAGCTTTTTAGCTAATTCTCAGGAGTTAAAGACAGGCCGAGATAAGATAGCTGTTTTAAAAAGCAAAAAATCTGTAAAAATCGATGACTCTAAAGTAGATTCGCTGTTCCTTCAAAAGAAAAAGAATTTGCTGACAGCAACATGGGATACACCTTTTGGTTACAGCAGTGTCAAGTCAAATCATGCCCCAATCGGGCCTTATATGGGAAATGGTGATGTTGGAGTGGTTTGCCACACGTCAGAGAACAGCCAGACTTTTCGCATATCAAAGGTGGACTTTGTAACTGACGGATGGAGTGACTGGGCAGGAACAGGACCGGCAGCATTACCAGTCGGCGGTGTCCAAATCATAGTAAAATCTCCAGTTACCCGGGGTTTTAATTACCAGATGGACCAGCTTGGAAACGAATTGCGGATGAATACAGCTACTGCGCAACCGGTAAAGATGAAAAGCTGGATTGCCGTTAATGATAATGTGATGGTTACCGAACTTACAACCACCGCTAACACGCCTATAAACATATCAGTGGAAACATTTGCAGATAGTGCCAATGCTCCCTATACAACCACCTCTGAAGTCAATAATCAGGTAGCACAAGTTACCCGTCAAACCAAAACAGCCGGCGCAAGGTGGATCTCCAAAGCTGGGATCTCGACCAGAATCATAGGTGCAGCAGCTACCTTGATAGCTGTTTCAAAATCACAGGTTAATTCTTCCTTTGTACTTACAAATGCTAAAACTATATATGTATTGACTAATATTTCAGGCGGTGGGAAAACCAATAATGCAAAATTACCGGCGGCTTATACCCTTCTAAGATCTGCGGACGTGAGTGGTGTTGCCAGATTGAGAAAAGCCAAAGCTGCCTGGTGGAAAGACATGTGGAGCAGATCCTATGTAGAAACCAATGATGAACTGCTCGACAGGCATTATTTATCATCCATTTATTTTTTGGCTTCCGCCTATAATGAGCACTCGCCAGCTTGTGGTGGGATGTATGGGGTGTGGAACATGTCTGATTCAATGATGTACCATGGCGATATCCATTTGAATTATAACAGCCAGGCCGGTTTCTATAGTGTCTTTTCTGCAAACAGGCCAGAGATCGCCAAGCCCTTCTATAATTTCATCGAATCCATTGTTCCGGATGGAAAAAGGCGAGCACAAACAGATATGGGCAGTGTGCATCCATCCCTGGCAGGCAAATCATTCAGGGGAGCGGTTTTCTTGGTAGGTGGACTTGGCATTGGCGTCCCTTATAATTACTATTGGAAGCAAACCATGAATGCGCCTTTCAATGTTCCGCTTTTCAGCTGGTATTATGAATATACCGGCGACAAGGATTTCCTTAGGAATCGTGCTTATCCTTTTATCCGGGAATGTGGTGATTTCTACGAAGACTATATGAAAAAGGAGGCTTATGGTAATACTTACCGTTATTCTATTACTACTGGTGCACATGAGGACTCATGGGATTTGAATCCACCCTCCGATCTGGGGTTTGTCGAACAAACCTTTAGTTTGCTTCTAAAGTATAGCAAGTTACTGAATGTGGATGCTGAGCGCAGAGCATTGTGGAATGATATACTTTCACACCTCCCCAAATATAAGGTGGTAATGCCCACTAAAAACCCGAACAAAGGATTGCCCGTCTTTGCTAAGAATGAGGCCGGCTGGGATTATCCAAACCATATGATACAGATGCATCCTGTGTACCCTTGTGAAGTGTTAGATTTGCTTTCAAACCCAGACACCTTACAGATTGCGAGAAATACTGTAGATTACTATGAAGTTTCTCAAAAAGGCTTTTCGGGATCTATGAACTCACTGGGATTGAGTGGATTTATAATGGCTGCAAGAGTGGGCTTTAATCCTGATGTGATTATTCAGAATTTGAGAACGCTGGTTTCCCGTGCCAAACCAAATTTCCTGATTAATGATGGACATCATGGCGCCGAAAAAACGGCACTTATCGAAACCATTAACTCGATGATGTTGCAAACACTTGACAGCACTTTGTATTTATTTCCCAACTGGCCGAAATCGGCAGCCAAATTTACGCGCTTGAGGACAAAGGGAGCATTTCTGGTTTCTGCTAATTATGATGGAAAAATGGTTTCCGGTCTGAAAGTATTCAGTGAGAAAGGTACCAGATGCTACCTGGATAATCCCTGGAAAGGGAATGTGATCCAGATTACAGAGAATGGTAAGTTGATCGCGTCCAGCAAAGTTGGAGACAGGTACTGCTTTATGACCAAACCCGGAAGTACTTATATATTAATTCCGGTGAAATATGGAAGTAGTTCCCATGATAGTTTGAAGATCCTGTAGTATGGCGTGATCACATCCAATACCACCTGATTGTAAATGACTGGTTGGGTCGGATAGCTTTTTACCAGCGATCGAAAACAGTAAGTTTCCGCTGGCGCTATGAATTGAAAGCTCAGTAACTAGAGTATTCATTCATGTCATCAACGCCATTATAGTCCACATCAAAAGTGTTTTAGTCCATTTTAAAGATTTACACTATTGATTATTATTGTCGTGAACTCACATGATCTTCAATCGCAAATGAAACTTAAATGCCTTGGTTACTGCTTGATTTTTACTCTGATGCCTTTTACTTATCTAAAAGCTCAAAGCAATTATCAAAATAAGATATGGTTTAAAGCTCCCGCCAATTCCCAGATAAAGGACAATCCCAATGGCTGGGTAAACGATATGGAGTGGCTAAAAGCTATTCCTATCGGGAATGGCAACCTGGGTGCTATGGTTTTTGGAGACGTTAACCAGGACCGCATTCAATTAAACGAACTATCTCTTTGGAGCGGCAGTCAGGATGACAATGATAATCCGGAAGCTTCTAAATACCTGTCAGAAATAAGATCCTTGCTATTTCAGGGAAAGTATAAAGAAGCAACGGCACTGACCAATAAGACACAAATTGCAAAGGGTAAAGGGTCTGGTCATGGTAATGGTGCCAATGTCCCTTTTGGTTGTTTTCAAACCCTCGGCGATCTCCGTCTCAACTTTGGCAAATCGGATAGCTATAAAAACTATTACAGGGAGCTGGATTTGATTAATGGAATCACAACTACCAGGTTTAACCAGAATGGTATTGACTTTACCCGTGAAGTTTTCGCCAGCCATCCGGATAAAGCGATCATTATACATTTAACGGCAAATAAATCTAATTCCATCAGCTTCAAGTTAACATTAGATCGTCCGGAACGGTTCACAACCGCTATAGAGGGTAATAGCTTGCTGATGTACGGAACACTAGACAACGGGAAAGGCGGCGAGGGAATGAAGTATAAAACCTATGTAACCCCACAGTTGAACGGAGGCAAGTTGCTTAAAAACGGGAACCAGCTTCAAATAGAAAATGCAAATTCGGTAACCCTTATCATTACCGCCAAAACCAATTACCGTCAGCATTATCCGGACTACATAAATACCGGTTACGAACAAGAATTGGCATCAATAACTAAAAAGGCAACTGCAAAAAAATATATCGACCTAAAGAAATCCCATATTAAAGACTTTTCAGGTTTTATGGGGCGAGTTGATTTTAACCTGGCATCCAGCGCAAATGACTTGCCGACGAATGAATTGATGGCGAAAAATTTCTTAACTAAAAATGAACAAGCCATCTATCCTCTATATTTTCAGTTTGGCAGGTACTTATTGTTGTCTTCCTCAAGGACTGGCGGTCTGCCTGCTAATCTGCAGGGCATTTGGGCAAACAAAATACAGACGCCTTGGAATGGCGATTACCACACGGATATTAATGTGCAGATGAATTACTGGCCGGCTGAAGTAACCAATCTTTCAGAATCCCATGTTCCACTTATAGATTTGATTTCTTCGCTTTCCGTACCTGGCAAAAAAACAGCAGCAACTCAATACCAGATGAAAGGCTGGGCCCTGCATCCCATTACCAATGTCTGGGGGTACACCTCGCCTGGCGAAAGCGCCAGTTGGGGTATGCACATTGGCGCAGGCGCATGGATAGCGCAGCACTTATGGGAGCATTATGCATTTACCAAAGACAAAGCCTACCTGGCAAAAATCTATCCTTTGCTGAAGGATGCGAGTCAATTTTATTTAGACTGGTTGGTAAAAGACCCAAAAACTGGAAAACTGGTTTCCGGTCCCTCCCCATCTCCGGAAAATTCCTTTAAAGCTCCAGATGGATCTACAGCTCAGATCAGTATGGGCCCTGCGCACGACCAGCAGGTGATCTTTAATCTCTTTGGCAATACTTTGCAGTCGTCTGATATTTTAAACATTAAGGATAAAGCATTTATAAATCATCTCACAGATGCGAAAAACAACCTTGCGATGTCTAAAATTGGAAGTGATGGCCGGCTGATGGAGTGGGCGGAGGAGTTTAAGGAAGCGGAACCTAAACACAGGCACTTATCACATCTCTTTGCACTATACCCGGGCAATGAAATTACTGTTTACAAAACACCTGAATTGGCCGACGCTGTCAAAAAATCATTGGAAGCCAGAGGTGATGGTGGTGTGGGCTGGACTTTTGCCTGGAAGATTGCATTATGGGCACGTCTACACGATGGTGACAGGGCATTGAGCATCTTAAATAATCATTTGCGGCCGACTGGGGACGTGGATACAAAATATGATTCAGGAGGAGGCACTTATTACAATATGTTTGATGCCTGTCCTCCGTTTCAAATCGATGGAAATTTTGGTGTCATAGCCGGAATGGCAGAAATGCTGCTGCAGAGTCATGAAGATTTTATTGAATTATTGCCGGCTGTTCCAAAAGCATGGAAAGATGGTCACATAAAAGGTTTGGTTGCGCGCGGAAATTTTGTTATTGATCTGCAATGGCAAAATGGCAAAATAGTCTCTGGTTTTATCAAAAATAAGACAGGAGGCAAATGCAAAATAAAGTACGGCGATCAAATTTTGGATTTTAATGTGCCGGCAGGCAAAACCTTAAATTTCGCACAGTCTTTCAAATAATACATTTACTTTAAACCAATTTGCCTTAATTTCGTTTTTAAAATAAACACGAAGCATATGTTCGATAAATTAATGGCAGCCCAGCAAAAGGCTGATGAAATAAAAAAACGCCTGGATACTGTTTCCGTATTTGGCGAAGTGGAAGGCGGAGCTATTAAGATCACCGCGACAGCAAATAAAGCAATCACATCAGTGGAGATTGATGAAGAGTTTTACAAACAGGCAGATAAAGAAGAATTAGAAGAGCTTTTATTGACAGCGATTAATAAGGCGCTCACGCAGGCCGATCAGGTAAGCGCTGCAGAAATGCAGTCGGCAACAAAAGACATGCTCGGTGGTCTTGGTGGTATGTTTGGCGGATAATTACAAGTTATGAAATTCACCTATTATGGCCAATCCTGCTTTTCTATAGAGGCAGATGGCAAAAAATTTCTTTTTGATCCTTTTATTTCACACAATCCACTGGCGAAAGATGTAGATATAAAGGCTATAGAAGCTGATTATATCCTTGTAAGTCATGGACATGGAGATCACGTTGCAGACTTGGTGCAGATTGCAAATCAGACAGGTGCACAGGTAATTGCGATGGTAGAAGTTGCTTCCTGGATCAAAAAACAAGGAGTTAAAAATGTGACTGACATCAACTTTGGCAAAGCCAAGTTTGACTTCGGAACATTACGTACAGTATGGGCTGCACACAGCAGCTCTAATCCTGATGAAAGCTATGGAGGAAACCCCGCAGGATTTGTACTGGAACTTGAAGGAAAATCTATTTATTACGCCGGAGATACTGCATTAACCACAGAAATGAAGCTTTTGGCAGACCTTCACAAACTGGATTATGCCATTCTTCCTATAGGCGGGCACTATACCATGGATGTAGATGATGCCCTTATTGCCACAAAATACCTGGAGTGTAACAAGGTTATCGGTGTGCATTACAATACATTTCCACCTATTCAGATAGATACAGCAGATGCAGTAGCGAAATTTAAAAGAGAAAATAAAACCTTGTTTCTTCCCGGAATCGGAGAGACAATTGAGTTATAAAGCTTTAGCTGGCTGCGTTAATGCGCGGCCAGCCAGGTTTGTCCTTCTCCAATCTCTACTTCAATAGGCACCGTAGTTTTGATTGCTGTCTTCATGCGATGTGCAATGATCTCTTTCATCTCCTCTACTTCGGTCTTTAACACATCAAACACCAACTCATCATGTACCTGCATGGTCATTTTAGACTGTAATCCCCGATCTTTAATGTCTTTGTGGATATTGATCATTGCTACCTTGATCATATCTGCAGCAGAGCCTTGTATAGGCGCATTGATCGCATTTCGCTCTGCAAATCCTCTTACTGTCTGATTTGCGGAATTGATGTCTCTCAGATATCTTCTTCTACCTAAGATTGTCTCTACAAATCCATTCTCCCTGGCAAAGTTCATGGTGTCAGACATGTATTTCTTAATTCCCGGATATTGCGTAAAATATTGTTCAATGATTTCAGCAGCTTCCTTACGTGGTATTCCCAGGTTCTGAGATAACCCAAATGCAGATTGACCATAGATAATCCCGAAGTTAACTGCTTTTGCATTTCTACGCTGGGTGCTGTCTACTTCTTCAATAGAGATACCATATACCTTTGCCGCTGTAGCTGTATGAATATCTATGCCTTTATTGAAGGCATCCAGCATATTTTCTTCTTTACTGATATC
This sequence comes from Pedobacter frigoris, assembly GCF_032678645.1. Classification (GTDB taxonomy): domain Bacteria; phylum Bacteroidota; class Bacteroidia; order Sphingobacteriales; family Sphingobacteriaceae; genus Pedobacter; species Pedobacter frigoris_A. The sequence goes on along the minus strand of NZ_JAVTSP010000002.1, from coordinate 234,158 downwards.
AGCAATGATCCTCAACTCAATCTGTGAATAATCCGCAGACAACAGAACGTGGTTTTCATCTCTTGGTATAAAAGCTTTCCTCACCTCTCTGCCGCGTTCAGTACGAATCGGAATGTTCTGTAAATTCGGATTATTAGAACTTAATCTTCCGGTTGCCGCTACAGCCTGATTATAACTGGTATGCACCCTTCCCGTCTTAGGGTTAACCAGTAATGGCAGCGCATCCACATAGGTAGATTTTAGTTTTTGCAGCTGACGGAAATCAAGTATATCTTTCACGATATCACTTTTACTCGCCAGTGCCAGCAATACATCTTCTCCTGTCTGGTATTGTCCGGTTTTGGTTTTCTTAGCCTTAGGGTCCAGCTGTAATTTATCAAACAAAACCTCTCCCAGTTGTTTTGGTGAGGCCAGGTTAAACTTGATCCCGCATTTGTCATAGACATTCTGTTCGAATCTTCTAATATCCAGCTCCAGTTCTTTTGAATAATTGATCAGCGTGTCCATGTCTATCCTTACACCTTCCTTTTCAATATCAGCCAGCACATAGATCAAAGGGTTTTCTACTTCAGTAGCCAGTTGCTCGGCATTTAACGATGTAAGCATTGGTCTGAAGGCATTTGCCAATTGCAAAGTCACATCAGCATCTTCAGCAGCATAGTCTACCACCTTCTCAACCGGTACATCACGCATTGTACCTTGATTTTTTCCTTTAGCACCTATCAGAGTAGTTATAGAAATCGGAGAATAGTTCAGGTAATTCTCCGACAATACATCCATATTGTGTCTTGTATCCGGATCAATCAGGTAATGCGCCAGCATGGTATCAAAGAGTTTTCCTTTAATAGAAACGCCGTACCACATCAGGATCAGCATGTCATACTTGATGTTCTGACCAACCTTTGCGATATTTTCATTTTCCCAGACCACCTTAAATTCGTCTACGATCAATTGTGCTGCTTCGCGGTTTTCAGGAACTGGAATATAATAGGCTTCACCTGGTTTAAAACTGAAAGATAAACCAACAAGATCTGCAAGGTTAGCATCCGTTCCGGTAGTTTCAGTATCAAAAGATATACTTTCCTGTTGAAGTAACAGACTGATCAGCTCGTTACGCAGTTCAGGGGTGTCAATTAACTTATAGTCGTGAGGTGTATTTTCAATGGTTTTTGCAGCAGGCTGGTCAAACATTTCAGGTGTAGCCACAAACACTTTTGATTTACTTTCAGGCTGTTCTACCGTATTACCAAAAAGATCTGTCTGCATTCCGGCACCGCCTTTTGCATCATTTACACTAAAACTCTCGCCAAATACACGTTTTCCAATGGTTCTGAATTCGAGTTCGGCAAAAAGAGGTTCCAGTAATTCTCTGCTCGGCTCTTCCAGCTCCAAAGATTTTTCATCAAATTCAACCGGCACATTTAAAAGTATAGTCGCCAGCTTTTTAGAGATCATTCCCTGCTCGGCATACATTTCTACGTTTTCACGCAATTTACCTTTCAGCTCATGTGCATTGGCAATGATATTTTCTACAGAACCATATTGTTTGATCAACGTCTTTGCCGTTTTCTCACCCACACCCGGAATACCCGGAATATTGTCTACGGCATCGCCCCAAAGCCCAAGAATATCAATTACCTGCTCTACATTTTCTATTTCCCATTTGGCCAGTATTTCTGGCACCCCCAACACCTCCATATCATTGCCCATCCTGGCAGGCTTGTAGATAAAGATATTTTCTGACACCAATTGTGCAAAGTCCTTATCAGGAGTCATGCAGTATACCTGAAACCCCTGTCGCTCCCCTTCCTTGGCAAGCGTACCGATGATATCATCAGCTTCATAACCATCTTTAGTAATCACGGGGATGCCAAAGCCTTCAATCAGCTTACATACATAAGGCAAAGCCGTAGCCAGATCTTCAGGCATGGCCTGTCTGTGCGCTTTGTATGCTTCAAAATCAGTATGTCTTTCTGTAGGAGCCTCGGTATCAAAAACAACTGCGATATGTGTAGGCTTTTCCTTTTTTAATACTTCCAACAAAGTATTGGCAAAACCCATTACCGCTGAGGTATTGATACCAGTAGATGTAAAACGGGGATTTTTGCTCAATGCAAAATGTGCTCTGTAAATCAGCGCCATGCCGTCAAGAAGGAAAAGTTTTTTCATCTGTTTATTGTCTGTTTTTCTTCGGTGATGAAGCTATCATCAAGATGATGGTTTCATCTGTTTAACTATTGTTGTTTGGATAAAGGTACTAATACTCTAATAATTTCCGTTATTTGGTCATTATGAAATCTACAAAGACACTTCTTATTCTATTTGTACTCACATTAAGCAGCATTTGGGCGAATGCACAGGATGTAGTGATGATCAGTCCCGGTAATTTTGTAAGGGGCACGATCAAAGGCACAAACTTTTCAAGTGTCATTCTTAAAAACGATGATGAATCTCTGGCCCAGTATAATGCCAAGGACATTAAAGAATTCGTGTGGAATGGCGAGACGTATGTCAGCAAGCCGATCGTGGTAAAAAAGAAAATGGAGCATCGTTTCTTCAAACTAGTGGAGCAGGGTGTGGTTAATTTATATGCCATTGGCGGCAACACAACTGCAGAAGAGCCACAAGTAAAAAGAGCTAAAGTAAGACCCAATATCAGTATAGGAGGTGGAACAGGAGGTTTTGGCGGTGTGGGAGGCGGAATTACTTTTGGTGGCGGCAGACGCAGCAGTGAAGAAACACAGGGCAAAAATGTATTGCCGGTTACATATTTTCTTGAAAAACCAGGAACCGGCCCCATGCAGGAACTGCCAGTTGAGGGTGCTGCCACAGCAGCAAAGACCCAGCTCATTAAAACCGTCCTTTTGCAAAAATTAAATAACGACGAAGATCTTGCAGAGCGCATCAATGCCACTGAAGCTTTTGACGCTAAATTACTCCGGGCTTTTGTAGCCGCCTATAATTCAATGAAAAAGTAATGTTATCTGCTAAGGCAGCTCAGTTTATGGTCATTCACCATTCCTGTAGCCTGCATATGTGCATAACAAATTGTGGTTCCAAAGAATTTAAAGCCGCGCTTCTTCATATCCTTGCTAATTGCATCGGATAAGTCAGTCCGCGCAGGTACGTCTTTCATAGTGACTACCTGATTTTGAATCGGTTTTTTATCGGGCAGATAGCCCCACATGTAATCAGAGAAAGATCCGAATTCCTCCTGGATCTTTATAAAGAGTTTTGCATTGTTGATTGCTGCCAAAACCTTCAACCGGTTTCTAATGATTCCCGGATCATTCATCAGCCGCTCTACATCCTTTTCATCAAATGCAGCAACCTTCTTGGCGTCGAATCCGGCAAAAGCATTTCTGTAGCCTTCTCTTCTTTTAAGAATGGTGATCCAGCTTAAGCCAGCCTGTGCACCTTCTAAAATCAAAAACTCAAACAGAATCTTATCATCATAAACGGGCCTACCCCACTCTTCATCATGATATTTTACATACAAGGGGTCTGAACCACACCAGTCACATCGGATTAAGCTTTCCATAATTCATCAAAGACTAAGTTCATCCCAATATTCAACTGCACGACGGTAGTGAGGGATCACGATTGAACCACCAACCAGGTTAGCAATCATAAAAACCTCGTTGATCTCTTCGTTACTTACGCCTTCATTATGGCATTTTTCAAGGTGGTACTTGATACAGTCGTCACACCTCAATACCATAGAAGCAACCAGCCCCAGCATCTCCTTGGTCTTTACATTCAGTGCACCGTCAGCATAGGTAGTCGTATCGAGTGCAAAAAACCGTTTGATATTGGTATTTGCAGTTTCCATGATCCTATCGTTCATTTTAGTCCGATAGCCATTAAATTCTTCTACTAATTTTCCCATATTATTTCCTATTATTTGGCTACAATTCTACCAACGGATCCCAGAAATGTTTTTTAAAATTCTGGACCTTATCATTTTTGACAACAATACCCTCCTTTTCAAGTAGTTCCTGCATGAGGTTTGGCTCTGAAAAATGAAATTTACCGGTCAATAACCCTGTACTGTTTACCACTCTATGTGCGGGTATCGGTGATGCTGCCAGGTGAGCATTGCTCATTGCATAGCCGACCATTCTTGCTGATCCTCCAGAGCCAAGACTTTTGGCTATCGCTCCATAAGAAGTCACCCTTCCTTTTGGGATCAGTTTCACCAGTTCAAATACCTGATCATAGAATGATTGTTCCATTATTCAAAAGAGAATTGTATGTAATTTATATTTTTATCGTGTTTAAGATAAATTCTTTCGTAGTGTGTCTTGATGGAAAGTACCGCATCGGCATATTCAGATTTGTAAAGTTCCTCGGTCTTTTTATGAGTGATCAATCCCAGTTCGGCGACCTTTTCTACAGTATAAGCATGTAGCCCATCATTGTCTGTTTTCAGGTTTACTTTACCTCCCTTTTTCAGCATTACTTTATACCGATCGAGAAATGCGGGAAAGGTAAGTCTCTTTTTTTCTCTGCTATCCTGCGGCTGAGGGTCTGGAAAGGTAATCCATATTTCATCGATCTCCCCGGCTTCAAAATAATCCATGATATCCTCTATCTGAATCCGTAAAAAAGCCAGATTATGGATGCCCTCATCCATCCCGGTACGGGCTCCCCGCCAGATCCGATTGCCTTTAAGGTCTACACCGATAAAATTTCTCTCCGGAAAAAGCTTTGCAAGACCTACGGAATACTCTCCTTTACCACAAGCCAGCTCAAGTACCACCGGATTGGCATTCTTAAAATGATCTGCTGCCCATTTTCCTTTTAATACTTTCCCTTCATCAAGCTGATAAACATTTGGAAAGGTATCTATCTCTGCAAATTTTCTTAATTTGTCTTTACCCACTGCTTATTTGATTTTTAATCACAAATCTATACAAAACTTCTTACGCTACATCATCCTTCTTATACAACCTCATCTCTCCTCTGGTCGGGATAACAGAAACACATCAAATAACAAAAGGATTTCATACTTTTGCACCTATAAAAAAACCAAGTGGAAAAGAGCGCAAAAATATTCGTAGCAGGTCACCGCGGTATGGTTGGATCAGCAATTTACCGTAAACTCATCAAAGAAGGATATAACAATTTGTTAGTCAAAACTTCATCGGAACTCGACCTGCGTAACCAGCAGGATGTAACAGATTTCTTTGCAGCAGAAAAACCTGCATACGTATTTTTAGCAGCAGCCAAAGTTGGAGGAATTGTAGCCAACAATACATACAGGGCAGATTTTCTTTATGAGAACCTATCTATCCAAAACAATGTGATACATAATGCCTATAAAACAGACGTTAAAAAATTAATGTTTCTGGGTTCAAGTTGCATCTATCCTAAAATGGCCCCTCAGCCACTGAAAGAGGACTACCTGCTTACAGGCCTCCTTGAGGAAACTAATGAACCTTATGCTATCGCAAAGATTGCCGGCATTAAAATGGCCGACGCTTACCGAGCGCAATATGGATGTAACTTCATTTCTGTGATGCCTACCAACCTCTACGGCTACAACGACAATTACCACCCTCAGAATTCGCATGTACTGCCTGCTCTGATCCGTAAGTTTCACGAAGCTAAAGTAAATGGTGCAACTGAAGTTGTGATCTGGGGTTCCGGATCTCCTATGCGTGAATTTCTTTTTGCCGATGATCTTGCTGACGCCTGTTATTTCTTAATGCAGGAATATAATGAGCCGGGGTTTTTAAATGTTGGAACAGGAAAAGACCTGAGCATTAAAGACCTTGCTTTACTCATCAAAAAGATCACTGGATTTGATGGCGAACTTACTTTCGACAGTTCGAAACCTGATGGAACTCCCCGCAAACTGATGGATGTATCTAATCTCCATAATTTAGGCTGGAAACATCAGATTGAATTGGAAGAAGGAATTAAATTAGCTTATCGCGATTTCTTAGAAAAGCATATTTAGTCCGCCTCCCGACACGTCATCTTTTGACTCCTAAATAAGAGAAATTCTTATTTATCATTATAAGCTAAATTGATATCTTTGCTAAAGAAAATAAAATTTAGCTATATGACGCTTGTACAACTGGAATATATTGTTGCTGTAGACACCTATCGAAGCTTTGTTGGAGCCGCCGAAAAATGTTTTGTCACACAACCCACACTCAGCATGCAGGTACAAAAGCTGGAAGAAATGCTTAACGTCAAAATTTTTGACCGAAGTAAACAACCTATTGTTCCAACAGAAATAGGCGCACAGATCATAGAGCAGGCAAGACTGGTTTTACAAGAAAGCCAGAAGATCAAAGAGATTATCAACAGTCAGCAGCAGGATGTAGTCGGCGAGCTCAAAGTCGGCATCATCCCAACTGTAGCTCCTTACCTGCTTCCAAGGGTTATATCAGCAATGATGGAAAAATACCCTGAACTAAAACTCCTGATATGGGAATATACAACAGAAGAAATCATACACCACCTAAAAACGGGTGTTTTGGATTGCGGTATCCTTGCTACTCCTTTAGCAGATTCCTCAATAGAGGAGATGCCTCTGTACTATGAGAATTTTGTCACCTACATTAGCAAAAACAGCAAACTATTTAAAAAGAAAGCTATAGATGCTGATGACCTCGAGGATGAAAACATCTGGCTGTTGAACGAAGGGCATTGTATGCGTACACAGGTATTAAATATCTGCAGATCCACGAAAAACAACCGTCTTCAGGGACTTACTTATAATACTGGGAGCGTAGAAACACTCATCCGTATGGTTGACATTAATAATGGCGCAACATTACTACCTGAGCTTGCACTTGCGGAACTGACAAATAAGCAACTGACCAAAGTAAGGAGCTTTAAATCTCCTGAGCCTGTTCGTGAAATCAGCCTGGCTACACATAAAAATTTCATTAAAAAAAGAATGCTAAATGCCCTTAAAGAAGAAATTCTTGCCATCATTCCAAAAACGATGAAGCAGAAAAAGAAAAAAGATGTAGTCGGCATCTAAACATAAAATCAACTATATTATCATTTTTGTTACTAAAAATAAGCAAAAAAGGGTAAAATACTTTTAAAGAAGGGTAACTTCGATGCGGCTTTATGGCGTATAATTTTTGAATTTTGATTCTTCACAGATGATATACCCAAAAATTATGAATTGGCATAACGACGATGAGCTTTTTGAAATAGTACGCAATGAACTATATACTGCCGTAATAGGTGATATTATGGACAAAATGGGATTATTGCACCAGTTTTTACCTCCAAAATTACAACCACTTCACCCCGACATGTTTGTAGTTGGCCGTGCAATGACAGTATTGGAAGCCGACACCCTTGAATGTCAGAATTATCCCAGCAACAATCCTATTCTGCAGAAGCCTTTTGGTCTGATGCTGGAAGCCCTGGATGATCTGAAGAAAAACGAAGTCTATATCTGTACTGGGGCATCCCCGTCATATGCACTTTGGGGAGAACTGATGAGTACAAGGGCTCAAATACTAGGTGCTGCAGGCGCCGTCGTAAACGGGTACTCACGAGATACACGTGGTATTCTAAAGTTAAACTTTCCTTCTTTTTCTTATGGAAATTATGCCCAGGATCAGGCCCCTCGTGGTAAAGTGATTGATTTCAGAATTCCAATTGAAATGGAGGGTGTAAAAATTAACCCCGGCGATATTATCGTTGGTGATATTGATGGTGTGTGTGTGGTACCGCAAGAGGTAGAGGTAGAAGTAATGACCAAGGCAATAGAAAAAGCCCGTGGAGAAAAAATGGTACAAGTAAAAATTCTTGAGGGAATGAGTGCAAAAGACGCTTTTGACCAATACGGTATCATGTAGTTATTCAAAAACACAACACACAAATGAAAAATTTCTATAAAATAACCACCTGTCTGCTACTGGTAGCACTATCTGTGAAAGGGCAGATACAAAAAGTAGCGTATCGAACAGCCGAAGGAAATATAACGATCAACCGCATTTCTCCGGCGGCCTCTGCACAAACTCATAAAATATCCTTAGATGGAACCTGGCAATTTTCAGAAGATATTAGTTCTGCTGCCTGCGATAAGAGCATACAAGTACCTGGTGAATGGGTTATGCAGGGCTTCAACGTAAAAAAAGGAAATGCGGCGGGATACTTTAAACGCTTTGAAGTTCCGGCAGACTGGAAAAATAAAAGGATAAAGTTACGTTTCGATGCTGTTTTTAGTGACACAGAAATTTGGCTGAACGATAAAAAAATAGCCACACACCTTGGCGGATTCACCCCTTTTGAAGTCGACATTACTTCCGGATGTAAAACCAACGGCACGAATCAATTGCTGTTAAAGGTAAAATCGGAAAGCAAAGCTGATTCATTAGCTAGTGCCTCACAATATGCGGTACATCCATTAGGTGGAATTTCACGCAAGGTTTATCTGATAGCCCTGCCTGAAATCAATTTTGCCTATGCAGATGTAAAATCTGCATTTGACAAGAATTACGAAAATGCCACCCTTAGTACAGATGTAATTATAGCAAATGAGCAAAATAGCACCGCTACTTCTTTGGCCTTAAAAGTTGAACTTCTTAATGCAGAAGGGACTACAAAAATATCAGAAAAAACGGTGAAGGTGGATAAGGACATTAACCCTAATGGACTTTTACAACAAAACATCAGTTTTGAAGTAAATAAGCCAATGAAATGGGATCCCGAGCATCCGAACCTTTATACAGTAAAGGTTTCTATACTAAAAGGTAACGTTATTGCTGATGTCATTACCAAACAAGTAGGCTTCCGTCAGATTGAGGTAAGAGGAAACCGCGTATACGTTAACAACAAACCCATTAAACTGCGTGGTGTTTGTCACCACGAAACAATGCCCCTGCGTGGAAGATCGGTAAATGACAACATGTGGGAAAGAGACGTAAAGCTATTCCGTGAAGGCAATGTAAACTACATTCGCACATCTCATTACCCCCCTGCAGAAGAGCTAATAGACGCATGCAATCGCCTGGGAATGTTTTTAGAGGTTGAAGCGCCTTTTTGCTGGGCAGAAAACACTCCGGTAAGCTCTGGAACCGACCTTTACCAAAAACTTCTGGTAGATCAGACTTTGGATATGGTAAACTACTTCAGATCTAATCCTTCCGTTTTAATTTGGTCTATTGGTAACGAGTCCGGGAAGTATAAAGAATACTTTAAAGAAACAGCCAAATTGGTAAAACAATTCGACCCTACACGCCCTAGAAATTTTAGTCAATATGGACCAGATGCTGATGAAGGAGACCTGGAGATTACCAACCATCACTATCCCGGACCAGGTGGGCCAGCTCAGTATCGCAATTACAAAAGGCCTATAGTATTTGATGAGTATGTTCACCTTAATGCATATAACCGTTTGGAACTGGTGACAGACCCGGGTCTGCGTGACGTGTGGGGAGTGGGGTTTGAAGCGATGTGGGAAAAAATGTACCGTACAGATGCTGTTTTAGGAGGAGCAATCTGGGCTGGAATCGATGATACATTCTTCCTGCCAAACGGCCAAACCGTCGGTTACGGTACGTGGGGACCATTGGATGGATGGCGACGTCCAAAACCAGAATACTGGCATATGAAGAAGATCTATTCACCGGTTAAAATAAACATTCAGGGCAACTGGGAAAATGGACAAATTCCGTTTAATGTAGAGAACCGTATGCTGTTTACCAACCTGGCTGAGTGCAGAATAGAATGGAAAATTGGTAAGGCAACAGGTGTCATCAGGGAACAACTCGAAGCTGGAAAACAAGGTAAATTTCATATAGACCTTAACGATAAACCGGCCAACACTGATGACCTGACCCTAAATGTATTCGATGCCAGGGGCGTATTAATTGATACCTATCAATTCAAGGTAGTCCCTCAGCTTTCACATACAGCTGTTACCGCATCTTCTAAAGCCCGGTGGAAATACGATCAAAAGAACGATATTTTAACTGCTGGCAATGGTGAAATTCAGTTGCAGTTCAATACCACCACCGGAGAATTCCTTCAGATCAGCAGAAACGGCAAAAAGATATTATCAAATACAGCCAGGCTGATGGTACTTCCACTTACCGGCGAGGGACGTGGAACACAAATGACGGGTGAAAGTCAGCATTTTGACCCCTTTACAGATGTGTGTAAAAACAGGATTGTAAACAAGGTTACACTAAATCTTCAAAGCAATGAATTTTCAATAAGTATTGAAGAGAGCTATGATGAAGCCTCTGGCAAGATGACTTACAACTTTGGTGATGATGGAAATTTGTCAATAGGTTACAAATACACTTTGAAAAAAGATATCAACCCAAGACAGTGGGGATTGGTATTCGACCTGCCGGAGACGTTCAACAAATTAAGCTGGATAAGAAAAGGGCAATGGAATTATTATCCTGAAGACCATATAGGCCGCTTGCGTGGTGTTGCAGAGGCAAAATCAGCCAATGAACCATCCGGACCAGCGGGACCATCTAAGTTACCGGTTACTCCATGGAGCCTTGACCGCAATGATATTGGCACCAACGATTTCCGTTCAACCAAAATGAACTTTGAACTGGCCACCCTAACCAATGGCAATTCAGAGTTTAAGGCCACTTCTGATAACAAACAACACTTCAGGGTTTGGCAGGAAAAACAAGTCACTAAAGCATTGGTAGCCGGATATTCCAATGCAGGAGCGGAAAGATTTTTTAGAAGCCACGCCGCATTAATCGATCAACCATTAAAAGTAGGAAGTACAATTGAAAATGCGATAACGCTTCAACTTACCTCACAATAATGCAATCAGGTAAAAACAAAAATATTCATCAGTCATCCCGGAGCAAAATCTCCAGGTTAATCAGGACTGGAATAAGTTTATCAGGTTTAAGAAGCTCCTCAGCGGAGCTTCTTAAACCTCTTCTGAGGACTATACAATTAACCTGATATGCAAACCTGGAAGGCAGAAATACTGGCAAAGACTAACTTGAGTTTAGGCGAGGGGGCCAAATGGCATTCTCCTTGGAAAAAATTTTTATTTGTAGATATAACAGGCAAATCTGTAGGAACGGCAGACCCAGCAGATGGAACCATAAGAACGGTCTCTTTACAAAAAATGCCGGGAATGGTAGCGCCAACTGATTCAGATTTACTAATTGTAGCACTCGAAGATGAAATTGCAGAATTAGATTTCAAAACAGGCGAAACAAAAACAATTCTATCATTCGGATCTGATCAAACTGGGAATCGGAGTAATGACGGCGCCTGTGATGCGATGGGCAGGCTTTGGTTCGGGACAATGCACAAAGAAGCAAAGTTAAATGCCGGCAATTTATATTGTTATAATGGCCAAATGACAAAAAAAATCACCAACACCAGTGTTTCTAATGGGTTATGCTGGTCAGCGGATCAAAAGACATTTTATTACATAGATTCATTTTGCTATAAAATTACAGGCTATGATTTTAATTTGAAGACTGGGAATATTACAAATGCACGCACAATAATTACAATTGAAGATAGAAATACCCTTCCCGATGGAATGTGTATTGACAAAGATGGCATGCTTTGGGTAGCCATGTGGGGCGGTGGTTGTGTAAACCGATATAATCCAGATACCGGCCAGCTGATTGGAAAAGTCAAAGTAAATGCTCCTCATGTTACTTCCTGCTCATTTGGAGGAATCAATGGCAACCAATTACTCGTTACTACAGCAAGAGACGGCCTGAACCAAGAACAACTAGAAACCTATCCTGATAGCGGCTCACTCTTCATGGCAACACTTGACGTTGCCGGTTACTCCGCTTCGCCTTTTACAAAATGATAAAACAAACCAAATAAAAACGTATGGAACTTAAAACAGTAGATTATCTCATTATAGCAATATACTTTGTATTTGTCATGGGAATCGGCCTGGTGTTACGCAAAAAAGTAAAAACCGGTAGTGATTTTTTATTAAGTAGCCATAATATCCCACTTTGGATCACCTGTCTGGCTTTTATATCGGCCAATCTGGGAGCTCAGGAAGTCTTAGGAATGGCGGCCAATGGCGCTAAATACGGTCTATATACGACTCACTTTTACTGGCTTGGCGCAGCATTAGCGATGATCTTCTTAGGTATTTACATGATGCCTTTTTATTATGGGAGCAAGGCCAGAAGTGTCCCAGAATATCTGAAATTGAGGTTTGATGAGAAAACAAGAACTTTCAATGCCTTAACTTTCGCCGCAATGACTGTGTTTTCTTCAGGCGTATCGCTATATGCATTAGCTATGCTAATGGAAACCATTCTTGGGTGGAATTTTGATGTTTCAATATGGGTTGCGGCAGGTGTTGTATTGATTTATACCTTTTCCGGCGGCCTTACCGGGGCAATTTATAATGAAGTATTACAATTTTTCCTGATCATAATAGGTATAGCTCCTCTTGTTTATATAGGAATGGACAAGATTGGCGGGATTGAGGGAATCATCAGGCATGTAGATGACTCAAAGCTACATGTCTGGAAAGGATTAAGCAATCCGGCAAATAATCCGATGGGAGTAGATGCCTTTAGTATGGTTTTCGGTCTGGGCTTTGTACTGGCCTTTGGTTATTGGTGTACCGATTTTTTGGTCGTACAAAGAGCGATGGCCACCCGCAACTTAAATGAGGCACAGCGTACTCCGATTTTGGCTGCTTTCCCGAAAATCCTGATGCCAGCTATAGTGATTTTACCGGGTATAATTCTATTGGCGCTGCAAAGCAAATTTACAGGGTTTGACTTGCCCCTGAATATGAATGGAGACAAGGATTACAATATGGTTTTGCCCCTCCTGCTACAAAAACTGTATCCCAGCGGTCTGCTTGGTCTGGGCATTACGGCACTAATTGCATCGTTTATGAGTGGCATGGCAGGAAATGTAACCGCCTTTAATACTGTGTTTACTTATGATATCTATCAAACACACATTAAGAAAAACGCTACTGACAAACATTACCTATTGGTTGCGAAGACTACAACTGTTGCGGGCATTCTCATTTCCATCGCGACAGCCTATGTGGCACAAGGATTTAACAGCATCATGGATTTACTCCAACTGGTGTTCAGTTTCGTAAACGCACCACTGTTTGCCACCTTTTTTCTTGGTATGTTTTGGAAGCGTACGACAGGGCATGGCGCATTCTGGGGCCTGGCTTCAGGAACCCTGGCTGCAGCAATTACCCATGGATTATCGGTGGCCGAGAAAAAAGGTGGATGGATAACACACTTATTTGATTTTTATTCTGCAACAGGGCAAGCGTTTACTATTGCTGCAATATCTTTCATTGTATGTTTTATTGTCACGGCGGTGATTAGTCTATATACATCACCGAAAAAGGAAAGTGAACTTGTGGGGCTGGTTTACAGTCTTACCCCAAAACAGGATGTAACTCATAAAAACTGGTATACTAATCCGCTTTATCTTGGTGTTATAGTATTGGTGATCACCTTAATCTTTAATGTCGTTTTCTATTAAAATAAAAAAGTCTATGGTGCCGGAAACTCCAGAGTAGTAGAATTGAGAATACTTGATAATATTTCATAAATTAGTGAACACACAAATGTAAACTTTATGAAACTCAAATCTATTTTAGGCATACTGCTCTTTTGCGGGCTGTATAGTCATGCTCAGCAGCCTTTTGAAAAAAAGGTGAGGTTCGGCATTAAGGCCGGAATCAACGGATCACTATTTACAAAAACAGTCGATCCCTTTGGTCCAGTTCAAAGAAACCGTTTTAATGAGTTCTCCCGTTTTGTCAGGATATCGGGATTTGGCGGACTTACTGCTGATGCGGCCGTCGCTAAACGTGTTACCATTGGCGCTGAGCTACTTTTCAACTCGCGGGGTATGGCATACCGTGAGGAGAACTATGATGTAGTGATTATAGACGAGGACGGTAATGAACAGCAAGCCTACAATGATTTCAATTACAATATAGATTATATCGAATTCCCATTAACTGTAAACTATGATTTTAATGAGCCTTCGTCAAATGTATGGTTTGCTGCATACGCAGGAATTGCGCCAGGTGTCGCAATCAATTATATCACCAAACTTAGGTATGAAAAATCCCCTGATGGAGGAGGACGAAGGAACAATAATGAAAAATCTACTTTAGATCACGTTAACCACTTTAACAATAGCCTGCTGGCGGGAATCAAAGTTGGGGAGCACAATAAAAAAAGAACTGCCGTATTTGCAGATTTCAGAACGAGCTATACTCTCCTCCCTGTTTTTAACATGACAGAGGCAGACAATGGGAACAATCTGAACACCAGAATGCTGACTTTATCCATTGGGTTGGGTGTCAGATTCTAGGACTCAATCCCATAAATTAATTTGATATTGAGCGTTTAGGAAAAAAAGTTATACTGCGACACAGTTAGACATAAAATGACGATTTCCTAAACGTTCTTTTACATTAATATTTAGGATTTTAGCCGTACCCGATATTCCGAGGGCTTCATTCCTTTAATCTCCTTAAAAAACTTGTTAAAGTTGGTAAGGTTATTATAACCACTGGCGTAACAAACATCTGATATAGAAAAATCCGCATTTCTTAGCAGCTTGCAAGCATGTCCGATACGGATTTCATTTAAGAATTGATTAAGAGATTTCTGCGCCCGTCCCTTAAAAAACCGGCAAAATGAATTGGTGGTCATATTACACAGATCTGCTACTTCCTTTAAATGAATGTCCCGTTGAAAGTTTTCCATTAGAAATTGATAAACCTTATTAATTCGGTTACTGTCTTTCAAATCATAATCATTTTTAAACGAAATACTGGCAAGAAATTCATAGTCTTTCGCAACAGCAAGCAGTTGTATAATCGTGATGATAGATGCTACCCTGTCAAATCCATTTTGATCAGGCAATTTTAGCAACACTTGCTTCACCGCGTTAGTAGTATTTGTACCAAAAGTCAGTCCCCTTACCGCCCGATCAATTAAATCCTGAGCCTGTGAAAGCACACTCTGATCGTCAGTAAGCGCAATAAACAGATCACTGGGAAAATACACTACAATAGACTTAACTGTATTCTCTTCATTGTTTTTATAACTTTTGTCGTTTTGCCAGATATGAGGCAGGTTAGGAGCCATTAATACGAGGTCGTTGTCTTCAAAATTACCAATATGGTCACCCACAATGCGTTTACCATGACTTTTTTCAATCCATACCAGTTCACATAAATCGTGAAAGTGAAAAGATGCAATGAGTCGCGATGTATTTAACTGTTTAATTTTAACCGATTTACTCCCTGCTGGAGAAACACTAATCAATTCTGGTTTCATGAATTTATTGTTAATTAGAAATTAAATTATTCAAATTCTGGTGAAAAACCAAATTTTAAGGTAAAAAAGTTTAAGACTTTACAATTATAGTTGTATAGCTACTCTAAACAGTCGCGTAATTTAGTTGCTGAACCAAACCACTTACAGTTACCACCAATGCAAACTATAATTACAGACTAGCGTGATCTTCTTCACGTTCAAACAATCCTAAAATTTAATTTAAAAACCAAACCGTATGATGAGAGTATTACTATTTTTAATGATGCTGTTTTCCATTACTTCCTTTGCACAAACAAAGAGGACAATTAAGGGAACGGTCAAGAGCAATGACCAAGAGCTCCTCGAGGGTGTCTCTGTAACCATAATTGGTCAGCAAAACCAGGGCACTGTAACAAATGCCAATGGAACTTTCACCCTCGAAGTCACCAATCCATCAACTGCCAGGTTGAGATTCACTATTGTAGGCTACAAGCCTCAGGAAGTTGCCGTAAAAGAAGCGAGCACGCTGGATATCGTTATGGAAGCTGATGAGAAAAACACAATGGAAGAGGTTGTGGTTGTAGCTTATGGTAGTGCGAAAAAGACTTCGTTGACCGGGTCTGTTACTACAATCAGTGCCAAAGACCTAAAGGGACCAACCAGTAACCTGACCACAACACTTGCGGGCCGGATTCCGGGTGTTATTGCCTACCAGCGAAGTGGTGAACCCGGACAAGACAATGCAAACTTCTTTGTGAGGGGTGTAGGCTCTTTTGGTACCGGTAAACAGGATCCCCTGATTTATATTGACGGTATTGAAAGTACACCTACAGACTTAGCAAGATTGCAGCCTGACAATATTGATAATTTTTCTGTGCTTAAGGACGCTGCTGCTACTGCATTATATGGTTCCAGAGGTGCAAACGGAGTAATGCTTGTTACAACGAAGAAAGGAATATCAGGCAAAACAATGATCAATTTAAGGGTGGAAAACAGAATCTCAGGTAATACAAAAATGTATAAGCTGGCTGATAACATCACTTACATGCGTTTAGCCAACGAAGCTGTTACTACAAGGGATTTTCAAAATACCGGTAACACCAGGCAAAATGAGCCTTATTCCAACAATAAGATTGACAACACGGCCGCTGGAATGGACCCTTTTCTTTATCCCAACAATGACTGGATTGATGTATTGATTAAGGATTACACACACAATCTTGCGGCAAATCTTGATGTTAGCGGAGGAAATGACAAGGCCAATTTTTATGTGAGTCTAACCTATGATGACAATAACGGCTTGTTAAAGCAGCCGACGAACAGCAATTTCAACAGCAATGTCAGGGCTCGTACCTATTCCCTGTTATCTAACATTACCATCAATTTTACCAAGACTACAAAAGCCCTGGTAAGTATGCGCGGTACATTTGACAATATCAACTCACCTGTTGGCGGTGGATCGAGGATATTCTCGCTTGCCTCTTCAAGTAACCCGGTTGCATTCCCGGCATTCTATCCTCAAAGCTATAGGCCTTATGCACAACATACCTTGTTCGGAAGCACATTAATTCCTGGCTCAACGAATGCCTTATATAGTAATCCATTCGCTTCTTCTGTATCTGGCTTTCAGCAATATGACAGGGCTCAGTTGATCCCTCAAATTACAATTGACCAAAATCTTGACGAAATTACCCAGGGATTATCATTCAGGGCAATGGCTTTTACACAACGTGACGCTGATTTTACATTATCGCGAAGCTACAATCCTTTTTATTATCAGGCGAGAAATGTAGGCGGGACGAATGTATTGACGCTACTAAACGAAACAACTCCCGGCCAACCTCAAATTGGCACCGCGCCAACTGAATACCTAAGTTATAGTCCAGGAGCTAAAAATGTAAGCACTGTTATCTATGGGGAAGCGGTCGTTAACTATATGCGCACTTTTAGTGATGACCATACTGTGGGTATCCGCGGTATCACTACTATCCGTTCCTCAGCCAATGGCAATGCCTCTAGTTTACAGCTGTCTTTGCCAAAAAGGAATCTTAACTTCTTGGGACAAGCAAATTACGCATACCAAAATAAGTACCTAATTGATTTTAGTTTTGGATACAATGGCTCTGAACGTTTTGCTGCAGGAGAGAGATATGGCTTCTTTCCGGCAATCAGTGCCGGATGGATCATAACCAGAGAAAAATTCATGGAACCGTTAAGCAAGGTCATCACCAACCTAAAGCTTAGGGGAAGTTATGGAACCATTGGTAACGACCAGATAGGCAGTGACGCGGACCGCTTTTTTTACCTTTCAGAGGTGAATTTGAATTCCGGGACTTATGCCGCCACGTTTGGTGAGAATTATGGTTATTTCAGAAATGGAATCAGTACTTCCCGATATGCCAATAATCAAATATCCTGGGAGCGTTCAGAACAATCCAATATAGGTTTAGAGTTGTCTTTATTTAACGATTTCAATTTTGTAGTAGAGGCTTACAGAAGAAATACCTCAAGTATTTTACAAGTCAGAACTAATATCCCAAGCACATCTGGTTTGCAGGTAACACCATCTGCGAATATCGCTAAGGCCAGCAGCGAGGGTATTGATTTCTCATTTAACTATAACAAGAATTTCAATAAAAATTATTGGGCAAAACTGTATTCTACCTTTACCTATGCTACCAGCAATGTCATATTTAATGAACAGCCCAATTACCCGGGTTCCCTTCAGCATTTAGACAGAACCGGAAAGCCGATCAATCAATTGTACGGTTTGGTAGCAGAACGTTTATTTACTGATGAAACAGAGGTAAGAAACTCTCCAAGACAAAACTTTGGCGTATATGGTGCTGGTGATATCAAGTACCGTGACATCAATAATGATGGAATAATCAGTAACCTTGATATAGTACCAATTGGCTTACCTTCAGCTCCGGAAATCATTTATGGCTTTGGAGGCTCATTTGGGATTAAACAATTCGATTTTAGTTTCTTTTTTCAGGGAGCAACACGTTCGTCTTTCTTCATCAATTCTGGATCTAACGGCGGAATTTCACCATTTGTTGCTTCAGCAGCAGGTGCTGAGTCAGGACTCCTGGATATTATTGCCCAGGACCATTGGAGTGAAGACAACAGAGATGCTTATGCATTTTGGCCAAGATTGAGCAGTACTGCTATCAATAATAATACGCAGGCGTCCAGCTGGTGGTTAAGAAGAGGGGATTTCCTAAGATTAAAGCAATTGGATCTGGGATATAACTTGTCGGACAAACTAGCTAGAAAAATCGGGTTAGGAAAAGCCAGAGTGTATGTGAGCGCTCTAAATATTTTTACGATGAGCAGTTTCAAAACTTGGGACGTAGAAATGGGAGGCAATGGACTCGGTTATCCATTGCAACGAGTTTACAACTTTGGTATAACAGTAGGCTTATAACCAAATCTAGGTTTAACATTCAATTTGATTAAGATGAAGAAATATATAAACACAAAAAAAACCAGTAAAAATAACGTCCATATAAAATTATCCGGGATGATTTTGTTCTTAACGTTATTTGGCTTGGCCTGTAAAAAGAGTTTTCTTGATGTTGTGCCAGATAACTTACCTCGAATAGAAAATGCATTTGCGCTGAGATCAGAAGCAGAGAAATATCTATTTACCTGCTATTCCTATTTGCCTGACGACGGAAATACCAGTTCAAACCCTGCTTTCCTTGGAGGAGATGAGATGTGTACGCCGCTCATTAGCAGATCAGATGGCACTGCTTCGAATATTCCTAAAGGAAACCAGAATGTCGTAGCACCATATTACAATTATTGGGACGGCGGCAACGGCATATCCACTGCAAAATCGATGTTCAAAGCCATCAGGGACTGCAATATCTTCATAACAAACATGAAAGACATGACCAAAGTACCAGATATCGGACTTGACGAACGCAATAGATGGATTTCGGAAGGAGAGTTTCTCAAAGCCTACTACCACTATATTTTATTTAGAGCTTATGGCCCTATTCCGACAATTGAGGAGAGTGCAGGAGTTGATGAGCCTATTGAAAACTTAAAGGTAAGGCGCATGCCTGTAGACAGTGTGGCAAATTTTATTGTAAAACACTTTGACCTCGCTGCTGCTAATTTGCCTGATATCATACAAAACACAACCAACGAGTTGGGCAGGATTACCAAACCCGCAGCGCTTGCAATGAAAGCAAGGACCCTGGTATTAGTGGCCAGTCCATTATTCAATGGGAATTTAGATTATACAAACTTTAAAGACAAACAAGGTGTACAATTGGTGAGTACAACGAAAGATGACAAGAAATGGGAAAGAGCTGCCAAAGCTTGCAAAGAAGCTATCGATGCATGCGACTTAGCTGGCATCAAATTGTACGAATTCCCACCTTCTTCTTTCAAGCTTAGTGACACCACAAAATATCAGATGAACCTGCGTAATGCAGTGAGCCAAAAATGGCAGAATTCTGAGCTCATCTGGGGTAATCCCAACACCAACACCACGGGCTTGCAGTTTGTAACAGTAGGACACTTCAATGGCTCTTACGGATCAAGTAACGGAGCTATTGCTGATGTAGGTGCAACTATGAAAATGGCGGATATGTTTTACACCACCAATGGTGTACCAACCAACGAGGATAAAACGCTTAATTTTGCGAACAGATCTGAAACAAGGGTTGGTGTAAAAGCTGAAAGGTTTAATAATCTGCAGGGATACACATCATCCCGATTAAATTTTGACAGGGAAAACCGCTTTTATGCAACACTATGTTTCGATGGAGGTATGTGGTTCGCAGAATCAGCTCCTAACAGAAGTGACGAAAGTACTTTTAACATGCAGGCAAGATTAGGTGGGGCTAGTACTGGTACTCCGCAACCACCTTCCGGTTACTATGCTAAAAAGTTAGTTAGCTGGAAATGGGTTTGGAGCGCTAGTAACGCTGTCGCTACAGAAAGATATCCATGGCCTAACTTCCGTCTTGCCGATTTATACTTGTTATATGCAGAAGCATCAAATGAGGCTTCAGGTCCATCTGCAGATGTATACGAATATTTAAACAGAATCAGAAAAAGATCGGGCTTGAGAACCATACAAGACTCGTGGACAAATTTCTCGAATAATCCGACTAAATATACAACCCAAGATGGCATGCGCAGCATTATTCGCCAGGAAAGAGGTATAGAGCTTGCATTGGAAGGAAGCCGGTTCTGGGACTTAAGAAGATGGAAGACTGCTGGTTTGGAATTAAATGGAAATGCGCAGGGCTGGGATGTTTCACAATCTTCTATTTTACTATATTACAGACAGATAACCTTCTATAACCAAAGATTCGTCGCTCCAAGAGATTACCTGTGGCCTATAACAGAAAATAATTTATTAGTAAACGAAAACCTGGTACAAAATCCAGGATGGTAAAACTTTAAGGAAAATGAAAACACTATTAAACACCAGATGCAAGTACGGCATGTTCTTATTTGCATTGATCGCAATTTTCAGTTGTAAAAGAGATGTTCTTAATGGCCCTATTGAAACCAGTAAGGAAAAACCAGGTATGGTGACCAACGTTGCTGTAGAAAACAAAAGCGGCGGTGCGTTATTAACTTATGCATTGCCATCAACTGAAGGCTTATCATATGTAAAAGCTATGTATGAAATAAGACCAGGAGTAAAACGAGAAATAGTAAGCTCTTACTATAGCAACCAATTGTTGATTGACGGCATCAACTCAACTGAAGAACGTGAAGTTACCATTTATGCAGTTACAAAAAGCGAAGTTGCTTCTGATCCCGTAGTGGTGAAGATCAAGCCGCTAAAATCGGCAATACAGAGGGTTTACGAGAGTCTTAAAATCATCGCGGGTTTTGGTGGGCCGAATATCAAATTCACCAATGAAGACAAAGGAGCTGTAATTATAGTCCCTTTAATTAAAGCTGCTGATGGAACTATTAAATCATTGGATAAAATCTATACACAGATTCAAGCCGGAAATACTACCATAAGAGGGCAAGAGCCAGTTTCTACCAAATACGGATTCGTGGTAATGGATCGTTTTGCAAACCATACAGATACCTTATACACAGACATTACGCCTTATAGTGAAGGGATGCTCGACAAATCTAAATTTGCAGCCTATAATTTACCTGGTGATGCGACTATGGCTTATGGGACATTCCTGAGTTATCTCTGGGACGGAAATTACAATACTGCTTCCTGGCCAAGGGCCTTTACATTAGAAGGAGTTACTACACCCCAAACCATAACTATTGACCTCGGGGTCACTAAAGCTCTAAGTCGTTTTGTATTTTTTCCACGTACCGAAAGCGCAAATAGGTATTATGTTAGAGCTAACCTTCGTGATTTCGAAATTTGGGCCAGCAATAGCCCCTCTTCTGATGGAAGCTATAGCAGTTGGACAAAAATTGCCACTACGTCTGTTGTAAAGCCTTCGGGATCACCTTCAGGAACGGAAACTGCAGAGGATTTGGCTTCCGCACTCGCAGGCTGGCAAACAGAGTTTGAACCAGGATTACCGGCATACAGATACCTAAGAATCAAATCTTTACGTAATTGGGAAAACACATTCGCAATAATGGCATCGCAAATAGAAATTTATGGTAGTAAATAAAAAATATCTGAATATGAAAACGAATATATTAACTTCTCTCTCATTATTGGTTTGTATACTAATATTTGGGAGTAGCTGTTCAAAAACAGACGACTATCGAAAGGAATTCCAAGGAGATAAAGAAATTTCTTATCCCGGAATATTGGATTCTGCTAAAGTGTTGCCGGGCAACAAAAGAGCAATTGTAAGAGGTTTGTTTACCTCTGATCCGAAAATTGTGAAGTATAGAATATACTGGAATGGTAAACAGAACATGATCGAAAAGGAAATCAAACGAAGCCAGGGAGTCGACCTTGTTGAAGTGTTGGTAGACAACCTGGATGAAGGAGGAATAAACTTTGAAATCCGGACTTTTGATGCCAAAGGAAATATTTCTGTTCCTATAAATATAAGTGGTGTTATCTACGGAGATGTGTATGCTGCTGGTATCGTAAACAGGGTATTCAATCCAAGCACTACCCTCTATAATGCGACACTTAAAAGGCTAACCATCGATTGGCAAGACATCGATGACAGCGCCATCTCTACTTTAGTGACTTACACGAATCTTGCTAATGAGGTCAAGACTGTAAATGTAACAGGAACAAAGGGGACATCAACTATTATAGAAGAGTATAAAACCGGCACTGATGTTACCTACCGTACGGCTTATAAACCAAAAGACGCGATTGATATCTTTTATGTAAACAAAATAGAAACCTTTAGAAGATAATTTTGATCACAATCCAGAAATAAAAAGTAATTGGATTATTATTAGCTAAACAAAAGGCCCTGGATTAAATATCCAGGGCCTTTTTTAAGTATTCTTATATTCAGCGTTAAGCTTTTTTGAAACGCTCAGCTACAGCATCCCAGTTTACTACATTCCAGAAAGCAGAAATATAATCAGGGCGTCTGTTTTGATATTTCAAATAATAAGCGTGTTCCCATACGTCCATGCCTAAAATTGGAGTTCCCTTTACTTCAGCAATATCCATCAAAGGATTATCCTGATTTGGAGTTGAAGAAACAACTAATTTTTTATCAGCACCAACACTTAACCAAGCCCATCCAGAACCAAAACGGGTTGCTCCTGCCTCAGCAAATTTAGTTTTGAAATCTGCAAATGAACCAAAAGCCTTATTGATTGCTTCTGCAAGTTCACCTTTAGGTTCTCCTCCTTTGTTTGGACCTATAACTTCCCAAAATAAAGAGTGGTTATAATGACCGCCACCGTTATTTCTTACAGCGGGAGGAAATTTAGAGATGTTTTTTACAATTTCTTCAATGCTTTGGCTTGCCTCAGCTTTGCCTTCTAACGCTTTATTTAAGTTGGTTACGTAAGCCTGATGATGTTTACCATGGTGAATTTCCATAGTTTGTTTATCGATATGCGGTTCTAATGCATCTGTTGCGTATGGTAACGCAGGTAATTCAAAAGCCATATTATATGATTTAAGTTTAAAAAATTTATTTCTTACGGTACAAATAGCCTGCACTCGCTTCTATAAGGCAAATATAACATTCAGGGGTTAAGTTTTGTTCTTTACTTTGTAAAGTTTAGCCTCTTTTGCTGACAAAAAAACGAGTCATTAATGCCCCGCATTCATCTGCAAGTACACCACCTTTTAAAATTGTCTTTGGATGAAGTAATTGTCCTCCTTTAGTTGTAAAACCTCTTTTAGGTTCTGCAGCACCATACACGATCTTCCCGATTTGTGTCCAGTAACTGGCGCCGGCGCACATTACACAAGGCTCTATGGTAACATATAGAGTACATTCTTTTAGGTATTTCCCCCCGAGCGTCTGCGCTGCAGCCGTAAATGCCTGCATTTCAGCATGAGCAGTAACATCATTCAGCTGCTCCGTCAAATTATAACCACGCCCGACTATACGCCCTTTACAAACAACAATAGCTCCAATAGGTATCTCTTCTGCCTTGTATGCTTTCTGCGCTTCCTGCAATGCCAAACGCATGTAATGCTCATCTTCTGCTGCAGGATTCTCTTCTTCTGAAAAATTATAAAAGCTCATGCCTCAAAGATAGTATTTATATCATTTTACTTCCATTTGGTACTTTGCCATTTAATGCTGACAAGACAATATCTCCATTTTCATCAGCAAAGCCAGTAACCAGAAACTCTGACATAAACTTCCCGATTTGCTTTTTCGGAAAATTAACCACGCCAATAATTTGTCGGCCAGTCAGCTCTTCTTTGGTATAGTGTTTTGTAATTTGAGCACTGCTCATTTTTACACCCAAATCCCCAAAATCAACTTTCACTTTATATGCAGGTTTTCTTGCTTCCGGGTAGTCAAATACTTCTATTATTGTCCCTGCACGCAATTCAACCTTTTCAAAATCATTCCAGGCTATCTCTTCCATATGGTAAAATTACAATTTTATACCTGGCGTGTATGCCCGCCATTATATTTTCTGCTACTTTTGCAGCATGATTGATGTAATACTTAAAAAAGGCAAAGAAAAAGCGGCAGTCCTGCGCCACCCATGGATCTTTTCAGGTGCGATAGATAAGATTAAAGGGAAGCCCGAAAATGGCGAGATTGTAGCAGTGAAGTCCGCAGATAAAGAATTTCTCGCCTATGCTTATTACAACGATCAGTCGAGAGTTGCACTTCGTTTGCTGGAATGGGATGAAAACATTACCATCGACAAACAATGGTATCAGGAAAAACTTAGCAAAGCTATCGCCTCCCGTTCACATGTCCTGGATGAAAATACAAACACCTGCAGACTGGTATTTAGTGAAGCTGACTTTTTACCTGGCTTAATCGTCGACAAGTATGCTGATTTTTTATCCCTGCAAGTCTTGAGTGCAGGAATAGAAGCCGTACAAGAGGACATCATCACAATTCTTAGGGATCTATTGAACCCCAAAGGCATCTTTGACAAGAGTGACGCGGGCGCCCGGAAACATGAAAACCTGGAACCCGTTCAAGGCCTTTTATGGGGAGAAGCCCCTCCTGAATTTATTGAAGTAAAAGAAAACGGGATTACTTACCATATCAATATCGCAGATGGACAAAAATCCGGCTTTTATTGTGATCAACGTGAAAACAGGCTCATCCTTGCAGAATATACCAAAGACAAAACGGTATTGGATTGTTTCTGCTATAGTGGAGGATTTTCATTAAACAGCCTGAACAAAGGCGCTGCCCATGTCACCAGCGTAGACAGCTCAGCGCTCGCCATTGAAACCCTAGTGCACAATCTGGAATTAAATGGCTTTTCTAAAGACAAACAGAATAGCATACAATCAGATGTAAACAAACAACTGAGGGCCTTTAAAGAAGAAGGTAAAAAGTTTGATGTGATTGTATTAGACCCGCCGAAATACGCTCCGTCAAGATCTGCCTTAGATAGAGCTGCCCGTGCCTATAAAGACTTAAACAGACTTGGGATGCTGCTGTTGGAAAGTGGCGGTATTTTAGCGACATTCTCCTGTTCAGGAGCGGTAGACCTGGAAACTTTTAAGCAAATCATTGCCTGGGCCGCTTTGGACGCAGGTAGAGAAGTGCAGATCATCAAACAATTCTGTCAGCCTGAAGATCATCCTATCCGTATTTCTTTTCCGGAAGGAGAGTACCTAAAAGGCCTACTTTTAAGAGTTATATAACCTACCATTCTATGCTTCGTCATCTCTACTACCAGTGAGATGACGAATCTAATCCTTTAGTCTTCAGGCAGCTTATCGTATTCCCCTTTAAAGGCATAATATCCGAATACGACCAAACCGGTACTGATGGGGATGAAAATAAATAGAATAATCCCCCATTGCAGAGCCGTATTGGTTTTAGCTACTCCTTCTGGAGCCAAGCCAATCTTTTCAAATGCCTGTATAAACATAAATATGATAGATGCAGGACCTAGTATAATCCAAAGTAATCCAAGTGCTTTCTTTAGTACGTTCATAATAATCTTCTAAATTATTCCGCCTCTCCGTGATCAGGCTTTTTGTTCGACAAATAAACTGCTCCTATGATGAAGCTCAATGTGGCAATCCCTATTGGATACCAAAGTCCGGATAGTGGTGTAGATCCTGAAAAACTTGCAATCAAAGTAGCAATAAAAGGCACCAATCCCCCAAAAACCCCATTACCGACATGGTAAGGTAGAGACATGGACGTATATCTGATTTTTGTTGGAAATAGCTCTACCAGAAATGCTGCGATAGGTCCGTAAACCATTGTCACCAGCAGGATCTGGAAAAAAATAAGGGCCACGAACTTCCAGAAAACCGGCGTAGCCAATACCTTGTCTTTATAGGTCGTTATCAGCGTATCTGGTGAACCATTTTCGTATTTGGTCGCCGTTTGAACTTTTGTGTACGACATCCCGCTTTTCAGTGTAATTCGTGTGGATGTTGTGTACAAAACATCAGTTGCAGCACCTGCCGGTACCCGTTCGATCACTGGTGGCTCGCTTTTCAGAACCTGTTCAGTCGACACGTGGCTCACATCTGTATCATCCAGAAAAACCTGATAAATTGGCCTGTAAAAAACAATCCCTAACAGCATCCCGGTAAGCATTATCCATTTCCTGCCAATTTTATCACTCCAGGAACCAAATATGACAAAGAAAGGTGTAGCAAAAGCAATACCCCAAAGGAGTATATACCTGGATTCGTTAAAGTCGACCTTGCAAGTATTTTCTATAAACGACTGGGCATAAAACTGACCAGTATACCAAATTACGCCCTGCCCCATCGTAGCCCCAAATAAAGCAAGCAATACCATTTTAAAATTCGCCTTATGGCTGAAGCTTTCTTTTAAAGGATTTTTAGAAATATTACCTTCCTTCTTCAATTTAGTAAACATTGGAGATTCATGCATTTTCATCCTGATATAAATAGAGACTCCTACAAGGAGTATAGATAGCAGAAAAGGAATTCTCCAACCCCAGTCTGCGAAATCATCTGCTCCCATTATATTTTTTGTAAGTACAATGATACCAAGGGATAGGAATAACCCTCCTGTTGCGGTGGTCTGTATCCAGCTGGTAAAGAATCCTCTCTTGTTAGAAGGTGCGTGTTCTGCTACATAAGTAGCGGCACCGCCATATTCACCTCCGAGCGCGAGTCCTTGTACCAATCTGAGGATCAGCACCAATATGGGTGCAGCATAACCAATACTGGAATATGAAGGAATAAGGCCTATGAGAAAAGTAGAGCCTCCCATTAAAACCAATGTCAAAAGAAAAGTATACTTCCGGCCAATAAGATCACCTAATCTTCCAAAAACAAGCGCTCCAAAAGGTCGAACGATAAATCCAGCGGCGAATATAGCCAGCGTATTAATTAAGGCAGAAGCACCTGCATCAGCAGGAAAAAGCTGAGCCCCAATAATGGTCGCTAAACTTCCGAAAATATAGAAGTCATACCATTCGATCAGGGTCCCCAGTGAAGAGGCCCCTATTACTTTAAAAATACTGCTTTTTTGTGGTTCCTGGCTCATATATAGAATTGGAATATTTGGCTTACTTTTAAAGCTACAATTTATTCTCAATTCTGAGCTATGGAATTTCTTAAAAGTTACTCTTCTTCTTTGAAATAAACTTTGTAATAATTCATGAACTTATCATCATCAAAGCCTTTCTCTATCAACTCCTTATCACCATGAATATAGATATGAAAGTTTTTATCAAGCTTAAGCACACTTTTAAAAACACGCGCCTGTTTTTTTACTGCTGCGCCTGAAATGTCAAAACTATCCGGAATGGGAGCATCGAACTCTTGCTCATAACTCTTTTTATAATTTTTAAACGACTCTATACCTTCCGCATTTCCAATGACCTCATTTGAGAATTCATCGAGGTCAAAACTCTCCTTTTCCTTGAAATACTTCATCGACTTATTCAACAAATCAATTTTATCAGCCTTAGATATTTCAAAATCCTGATCAAGCTTCTCCGTCACAAAGTTCTTATAAACACCTAGTACATTGTTGGTCTGATTGAAATTGTCATTCCTAATCTTCAGTTTCAGGAACTCGTCTTTCCAGTAAACAGCTTCTGCACTTCTATTGGTGTGATCAATAACAGCAACACGAAATCCTTCTTTTTTGTCTGTATTAAAGATCAGGCAGCCTTTATCCAGCTTATTAATGTTAATCGCATCTTCCTCATAACTTAAAGCAAACCCACTCTTTTCAGGATATACTTTTAGATAAGTTTCTTTAGTCTCAGACTTAAAAATCCCTATGGCATCATGAAGTTCTCCTTCAATCTGTACGTTTTCGAAATAGGCAAGATAGAGTTCCCCTGATTTTATTTTTGGATGACCTGAAACATCGTACAGGTATTTTGCCAATTCCTTGCTATTTTCATGAAATTTCTCCCCATTGGCGAATATCTCGGCAACAAAATGATATACTTCATTCAGGTTTAAGTCTGAGTTTGGATGAAAAAACCGGTAGACTTCATTTACTTTCTCATAAGGTCCAAGAAAATACTGCTGCAATAAACTGCTAAGCATATTGTCCTGGATGGCTACCGATTGCTCGGACAACACATAAAATTCATCCTGGGATTTATTTCCAATTCTGTGTATGGAAAGCTCTGCCAGGGAGGCTTCAAAAAAAGAAATCATTTAAAGGAACTATTTTTCAGTTTGCTCTTCGCGCGGAGTATTTCTCAGCTCAAGTGGTTTTTTTGCATTTTTTTTCATCTTTAAATTCAGCATCTCAACCAGGATCGAGAATGCCATAGCAAAGTAGATGTATCCTTTAGGAATATGCTGATCAAGACCCTCCGCCAATAAAGAAACACCTATCAGCAGCAAAAATGACAATGCAAGCATTTTTACTGTTGGGTGGTTATTTACAAAATTACTAATTGCACTTGCAGAAACCATCATAATGATTACAGCGATAACTACTGCGGCAATCATGATTTCAACATGTTCAGCCATACCTACAGCCGTAATAACGGAATCCAGTGAGAAAACAATATCCAGCAGCAGGATCTGAACAATTACTCCGGCAAAAGAATACACCTTGCCTTTTTGCTCTTTTTCTTCTTCACTCTCCAGTTTATCATGTATTTCATGAGTGCTTTTATAGATAAGGAACAACCCTCCGATGATCAGAATCAGATCCCTTCCTGAGATGGCCAGCTTGTCCAGCCATTCCGGACTGCTCACTCCGAACCACGAACCGATATTGAATAAAGGCGTTGTTAATGTCATTACCCAAGTCAGCGAAAGCAGCAATAGAATCCTGGTGATCATAGCCAGGGCCAATCCAACTTGACGACCTTTTTTCTGCTGATGTTCAGGAAGCTTACCTGAAAGAATTGAAATAAAAATAATATTGTCTATACCTAAGACGATCTCGAGAACGGTTAAGGTTAAGAGTGATATCCAGGCTTCGGGACTGCTTAAGAATTCCATATGGTAAAATTATGTTGCCGCTAAGATATAAAAAAAGCTTGCTGAATTCATCAACAAGCTTCGGCTGCATTTGGTTTAAATTCTTAATTAATTGCGATCGAACCGTAAGAAGAGGAAATTTTTAACCTGGAATTTCCACCGGAACCTATTTTACCTGAATAAACTTTGCTCTGTGCATCTCCGTTTGATTTCACCAGTACTCTACTTCCGGATTTGAATGATGTATTGGAAGTCTCAACATCCAGTATTCCATTATATCCTTCACTGAACTTTAATGCTGTTTTAAGATAAGCCCCATCAACGTCGAGCAACTTACATCCACTGGTCACATCACCTACAGTTAAAGCATTATATTGCATTGAAAAGGTGCCATTCCCCTTCAAACTCCCGATTGTAATGTTCGCATACTGAGCATCGGCATTAATCGTGTTTGCCGTATTAATATTTAAATTGCTGTATTGCTGGACTATTTTGGCAACCCCTGTAATCGCGCCTATATTTACAGCTGCATATGAGGCATCTAAATCCAGATGCTGAACAGTACCAATGGTAAGCCCCGAGCCATATTGTTGTACAATGGTGCCTTTTCCTGTGATATTGCTAATCTGAACTGCTGCGTAAGAAGCATCCAGATCTAAAGTTTCCACCATTCCTATGGATATTCCTGCACCATATTGCTGCACAATTTCTGCCTTGTTAATACTGGCTATAGTTGACCTTCCATAATTTACCGAAATGTTATTTTTTGCGCTCTTTAGATTTCCGGCAGTGAAATTTCCATACTGGATCGTGGCATCAAGAGCCCCTGACAGATCACCCAAAGTTACATTTCCGTATTCATGGCTTAAATCAAGATTATTACCTTCAGGCATGTAAACAAGGTAATTAATCTTCACTTCCGTCCTCCATTTTTTGCCATTTCTTCCCTTACCATTTGTCAGTTTTGTATCCAGAATCACCTCACCATTTCGCTTAACCACATCAATAGCAACCAAATCCATCAACTCTTGCGCTTCAGAAGCATTACTGCCATAAACCTTTATGTCTACGTCAATTTTCACTTCTTTCTTAGCCCAGGTTTTAATTTCCATTGTACCATATTGATTGTTCAAAACAACCCGGTCTGCGTTACTCACAGGGAAAACCTTACTTATTTTTTTTGACTTTATTGGATCCCCCTCTTCAATTTGCATTAAAATAGGTGTCGGATTTTGCAGATCAATTGTCTGATGACTGACTACCGCTACCTGATCCTGCGCAGGAAAACTCAATGCGGTAACCGATTGTGCATTTGCCAGATTAACCATCAGCATCGCAACGAACATCATTTTCAACAACTTTTTCATATCTGATTTTCTTTTTTATACTCATTCACCTGACTGATCACCGATAATTGCTGGTTGATGATCTGCAATTGTATTTCAAGGTTTCTCACCATCGCCCTGACAACAAGTTTTTGATCCGGACTATGTTGCAATTCTTTTTTTAACTTAATATAGTCCTTATTCAGCTCCAGTAAATCATTGCTAAACTTATTATAGAGATCAGGATTATCCTTAGCATAAATCTGCAAACTGTCCTTTTTCTCTTCTATAAGGCTGGCAAACTTCATTTCTTTTTTTGCATAACCCAGATTAACATCTGCTATCTCAACTTCTTTTTTATAATTACGATAAGTAGACATGAAAATAAAAGTCATTACCAATATCAGGGATGCCGCTACACCTAAGCAAAACAGCAACCCCAAGTGCTTTTTTTTCTTTTCCGGCCTTCTTTCATCCAGCGCCGCCTCGATCTTATTCCAAAGGTCTTTAGAAGGTATCCCAATATCGAATGCCTTTTTATTATCCTTAATGTACTCTTCTATTTTTTTGCTCATCTCATGCTCCTTTCTTTTTCTAGTAAGCTATTCAGTTTAATTTTTGCCCTCAGGTATTGCGACCGAGAAGTATTTTCCGATATTTTTAAGATATGCGCTATTTCCTCGTGATCATACCCCTCAAATAAATACAAGGTCAGTACCACTCTGTATCCATCAGGTAGCTTTGTCATAGCTTCCCTAACCTCCTTTACTTTAAATTCCAGGTCTTCTTTATCATGCTCAACACTTTCTTCGGCAACATCAATATCATCAAGACCCACAAATTCGGCCTTACGTTTCCTGAGGTAGTTAATTGATTTGTTAATTACAATCTGTTTAAGCCATAGGCCGAAAGTGGTTTCAGCCCTAAAACTATCTATCCTTGTAAAGGCATCTAAAAATGCTTCCTGCAGTATATCCTCTGCCTCTGCCTCATCACCCACAATCCGTAGAGCGGCATTATACATCGCTTTATCATACAATTTGTATATCTCAAATTGTGCCTTGCGATTGCCCTTTCGGCATTCATCTACAAGGCTGATGTGTTTGTCTATGTATACGGCTTCCAATGTTCTTCTTATTCTCTATATATGACAATGTAATAAATGAAACGTTGCATCATCTATTTAATAATTTTTGATTATACCAAGTAAAATCACCTCAGGTTGAAATATGTGGTTCAAAATCAATATTTTTGCCGCTTAATTATTTTAATAATGCTAAGAACAACTACTTGCGGCGCTTTAACCATTAAGAACCTGGGAGAAAACGTAATCCTATGCGGTTGGGTACAAAAATCAAGAGATTTAGGAGGGATGACATTTATTGACATCCGCGACAGATATGGAATTACTCAATTGGTTTTCAATATGGATGATAACCGTGAATTATGTGAAGCAGCGCGTAATCTGGGTAGGGAATTCGTAATTAAAGCTTCTGGTCTTGTAGTAGAACGCTCTAACAAAAACTTGAAAATGCCTACCGGGGAAGTTGAATTAAAGATCACGGCTCTTGAAGTATTAAACGCAGCAAAGCTTCCGCCATTTTTAATAGATGATGAAACTGATGGCGGGGATGATCTCCGCATGAAATACCGCTACCTCGATCTACGTAGAAATCCTGTACGCAACAATATGGTTTTACGCCATAGAATGGCACAGGCTGTACGCAGATACCTGGATGGGCTGGACTTTATAGAAGTAGAAACACCTGTATTAATCAAATCTACACCAGAAGGCGCACGTGACTTTGTTGTACCAAGCAGGATGAATGCCGGTGAATTTTATGCCCTTCCACAATCACCTCAAACCTTTAAACAGCTGTTGATGGTTTCGGGATTCGACAGGTATTTTCAGATCGTTAAATGTTTTAGGGATGAAGATTTGCGTGCCGACAGGCAACCTGAGTTTACTCAGATAGATTGTGAAATGTCATTCATCGAGCAGGAAGACATATTAAATACCTTTGAAGGATTAATCCGCACTTTATTTAAGGACATCAGGGGAATCGATCTGCCTGAAGTTCCAAGAATGCAATATGCTGATGCAATGCGCTTGTATGGATCAGATAAACCTGATACTCGTTTTGAAATGCAATTTGTGGAGCTCAATGACATCGTTAAGGGTAAAGATTTTCCAGTTTTTGACAATGCAGAACTGGTGATTGGGATCAATGCAAAAGGATGTGCAAACTATACCCGTAAACAGGTTGATGAGCTGACCGACTTTATTAAGCGCCCTCAGATTGGGGCAACAGGCTTGATTTACTTAAGACATAACGAAGATGGTTCTTTAAAATCATCTGTAGATAAATTCTACAATGAAGATGAATTAAAGAAATGGTCTGATGCGTTTAGTACAGCTCCTGGAGATTTAGTACTCATCATGGCGGGTCTGCAGGATAAGGTACGCAAACAATTAAGCGAACTTCGTTTAGAGATGGGCTCCCGCTTAGGACTACGTGATAAAAACACTTTCAGTGCTCTTTGGGTACTTGATTTCCCGTTACTAGAATGGGATGAAGAGACAGAACGCTACCATGCAATGCACCATCCTTTTACTTCTCCTAAACCAGAAGACATTGCCCTGCTGGATACAAAACCAGGTGAAGTAAGAGCTAATGCTTATGACATGGTTGTAAACGGTACTGAAATAGGCGGTGGTTCAATCCGTATCCATGACAGGACCTTACAGGCACTGATGTTCAAACATCTTGGATTCTCTCCTGAAGAAGCTCAAAAACAGTTTGGATTCTTAATGGACGCCTTTGAATTTGGTGCTCCTCCACATGGCGGTATCGCATTCGGATTTGATAGGCTGTGTTCAATATTTGCCGGTCTGGACAGTATTCGTGATGTAATTGCATTCCCGAAAAACAATTCAGGACGTGATGTGATGATTGATAGTCCTTCAACTATTGACGACAAACAGCTATTAGAGTTGAAAATAAAAACAACGGTTTAAATAAAGCCTAAATAAAAAGGCCGTCTGATCAGACGGCCTTTTTATTTTAATAGGTTTCACTGTCGGGAGGAATTCCATAATCCACATACCCTTCACCTTTTTCATGCTTTTTCTTCTTTCCAAACCAGGACTTAACCGAATTAAAAATAGCTGATAAATGCTCAGCATCAAGAGCCTTACCAACTTTTCCAGAGGCTAAGCCTACCAATGCCTTAGTTATGATCCCTGAACCTCTAAAAAGCGTGCTATTCATCAACAATGGAAGCACCAGGGACATCACACTGCTACTAATATTCAATTTATCATCTATTTTTAGAAAAGCAGAAGGAGTGGCGTACTTTTTAATAAGGCTTCCAAATGTAAACTGCTTAAGATACGCTTTAGTATCTTTAGCTAAAGCTTCTCCCTGTAGCTCATTCTCAGCCTTTAAGCTGCATACCATTGCATGCAGTTCTTCAAGATTTCTAATGTTGTATCTTTTGCTCTTCATCATCCTTATCTGCCAGTTTGTTAAAATAGTTCTTGATAGTGAAGTTAATTATCGCTTTCTCTATGTACTTTTCTTTCGTATAATATACAATAAGAGCCAAAAGAATATAAAGAACCGCTACGCATCCAAACCCTCTTGTGTAGCTTCCTAATACATCGGATAAAAAAAGCGCTAAGGTAAATGTACCAAAGAGAAATGCCAGAATAAAGCAGATTGCTACTGCTGCATTGGTAACAATATCGGCAAATATTTTAGATACTTTTTCAACCAGATAAAGACGGGTGTATTCAACCCTCGTATCTAAATAAGCCTTCGCATCTTCATATAGGTCTTCAATACCCTTTTCTTTATTCTCTTCCTGCATTATTTTATGATTTAGACAAGTGATTAAGCGTGTTCAACATCATCTACAAACTCCTCTTCTGTTTGGCGGAGTTTGCTCTTTACAGAATCAACAACCTTATCTCTTAAACTAGCAAGATTATTTATTTCATCTGCTGCTTTGTCCTTAATTGAATCACCAAGATCTTTCAACGACTGGCTTAGCTTATCCCTGGTTTCACTTCCTTTATCAGGAGCGAATAACAAACCTAATGCTGCACCTGCAGCTAAACCGGCCAGAAGACCTACTAATACTTTTGAATTATCGTTCATGACATTTAAATTTTATATTTTAATAATTAGTTTTTATCAGCAATCTGTTTCATTATAACTCATCATGATCTGAAATTGTTTTAATTCTCTCCAATCTTTCCGAGGCCATAGCGCTTGTTTCGTATATTTTAATCAATAATACGAAATAGGACAATAACAATGGGCCAAATACCAACCCTAAAATTCCAAATAAAGGTATACCAATAACTACGCCAATTACCGTTATAATAGGATGAATATTTCCAACCCGTTTTGCAATCATAAACCGGAGCACATTATCTATATTAATGATCACCACGAAGCCAAAAATCAACATTGCCCAACCTTCAAAATTATTACCGTTTGCTATTTGCATCAATGCGGCAGGCGCAAAAATAACCGGGGGGCCTAACACTGGCACAAAACATATAAAAGTTGTAATAACTCCCCAAAAAACCGGATCTGTATACCCCAGCACATAAAAAGACAAGCCCAGCAGAGAACCCTGAACCAGAGCGATAAACCCCTGACCAACAACATTGGCATATGTAGTATTTCTCATCTCTTCTGCAAATCGTACTGCATTTTGTGATCTGAACGGCGCATATTTCACTAGCGCCGCTTCGAACCTATCCATCTCTACCAGCATAAAGTATAGTAAAAAGTACATGATCAGTAGCCCTAAGACAATATTAAACGCACCGGAAATCAACGAAGGGAAAAGCTCCGTAGCCCATACACCTGCTTTTTTTAGTCCGTCCTCTACAATATTTTGCAAATCGCCGCCCATTGGGATTAAGTGCTTGAGTTTAAAAAGCATGTTTTTAAAGTACAAAGGGTCACTCTGTAATTCTGCTATTTTATTGATCACCATACTACTTAAAGCGTAAAATGGCAAGATAATAACGACGATGGAAACGAAAAGCAGTAATACCGCAGAGAACCTCTTGTTGATCTTTTTCACATCCGTCATATAAAGATAAGCAGGACGAAGTATCGTATACAACACAAGTGTACTGAGTATTGAACTGAAAATACCGAGTAATGAATATGCGATTAAACAACCTAATGCGATTATAATCAGCAAATTAATATTATTCCTTTGTTTATATGTGAATAGTGACATTGGGATAGTTTTTTAAAACCACAGGGCGCCTTCGTGATATATAGGTATGTGTATGAGGAACAAACTGCCCTCTGGAATGCTCTTCAATTCTAAGCTGCCATTATGCGTTGTCAGGACACGTTGTGCATGCGTTAAACCCAAACCATTCGCTCGTTTTTTAGTCGTAAAAAAGGGTTCGAATATCTTATGTTGATTTTGCGGATCAACTCCTACACCATTATCTTCTACACCAATTTCATACATATCTTCATTAACACTACAGGTAATATGTATTTTCTTTGGGTAAGTCTGCATAGCCTCAACCGCATTTTTTATAATACTTTTCAATGCTTCTTTGATCTTAGGCTTATCCAGTAACACCTTCGTGTCCAAATGCGAAAGTGCTGTTGTCAACTCTATATTATGTCCAAAGATCAAATCCTCGAGATCTGCGACTGATTCTTCTATAACTTCTTTTATTTGATGGCGCTGAAGATTTAAATTCTTTGTTTCTGTACTGGAGATGAAATTTTGTATCAATTGAGTAACACGATCACAATTTCCTTTTATAATTTCAAGATAAGCTTGAACCGACTCGTTATTTGCAATGGCACTTTCAGCCGCAAGTTCATCCAAAGCGAGGTTAATTGTAGAAAGCGGATCACGTATTTCTTCTCCCAGTCCTTTTGCAATATGCTCAGAAATGTACATTTTGCCCAAGCTCACAGATTTTTCTTCTATATGCCTCCGATAGCTCAAATCCCGGATTATAGTATGATAAACTTCAGATACATTAACTAAATCCATTTGTATAAAAGAAGACAGGCTGCAATAATAGACTGTTCCTTCCTTTGAAACCAATTCACATTCGAAATCACTTAGGGAACCGTTGGCCTCAAGCATTTCCGTAAACCGCTCTCTTTCCATTGAATTCTTGAAAATTACGGAGTCTTTCAAGTTTATAAATTCCTCACGCTCATAGCCAAAAAATTTGAGCCCGCTGCTATTAACATCACGTATTGTTCCTAGACCATCAGACACCAATATCGGGTCATTTGCCTGCTCAAAAATAGCTCTGTACTTCCGTTCACTATCTTTCAATGCCTTCAAAATTCCAGCCTGTTTTATAGAGTATCTGATACTGCGATCAAGCAAAGATGGCTCGATTTCATCTTTTACCAAATAGTCTGCAGCGCCAATGTTCATTGCTTGTTCATCTATTGTAATGTCGCCCTTACCAGTAAGCATAATGATCGGCTGCTCACACCCGGAATTAATAGCTTCTTCAAGCAAGTCTATACCTGTCCCTTTTCCAAGCCTGTAATCTACAAGATAGACATCAAACTGCTTTTTATTAAGTGCGCTGATCCCTTTATCATAGTTATCAACCCATGCAAGGGTATACCTTTCTGAAATATGATTAAATATGCCCTTTGTCAGGATATAATCATCCTCGTCGTCATCGATTAAAAGTACTCTTACTTGCTTCATGCTTTAATTAATTCGTTTGTTTTACTGGCAATATTACCTTAAAAGTTGCCCCTTCATTCCGCATTCCTTTTGCGAAAATAAATCCAGAATGGTTATCTGCAATTTTTTTACAAATCGCCAACCCTATTCCTGTTCCTTCATAGGCAGACCTCGAATGCAGACGATGAAAAATATCGAATATTTCACCGGCGTCTTCATCATCGAATCCGATGCCATTATCTGTTACTTCAACAACACAATAAGTTTGATTTTGATTGCACTCCACCCAATTAATTTCACTCCCAGGCAGATAAGCCCCGGTAATTTTTATTTTAGGAGAGATGCCTGGCGCTGTAAATTTCAAAGAATTAGCGATTAGATTCTGGAATAGCTGTATGAGCTGACTTTCAATACCGAATACTTCTTCTTCAAGCAACAAATCAATTTTAGCATCCTTTGATTCTATGATAAAATCCAGTTCCTTAAGCGTCTTTTCGACAACCGCTCTGAGCTCAATCTTCACAAAATTCCTCTTATCCCTTGTTGCTTTGGAAAATGAGAGTAAATCTTCAATTAGTGCCCGCATCCTTTCTGCGGCTTTGCGCATTCGATCAATATAATCGATCGCATCCATCCCCAGTTCTTTGGAAAACTCATTCTTTAGCCGCTCTCCAAACGCTTGTATTTTTCTAAGCGGCTCTTGCAAATCGTGTGAAGCAACATAAGCAAATTGTTCCAGATCTTCGTTGGACCGGTTAAGTGCCAGCATCTTCTCTTCCAGCAGGACCTGAGCCTCTCTTAATTCGGTAACATCCTGCGTATTACCAACATAAGCGTAATTTTCATTTAACCCAATCCGCTTATACTCCGCCGCAGACAATACATGTCTTATTTCGCCAGAGGGCCTTACTATTCGATAATTTAATTTAAATGCAGATTTAGTTGCTCTCGCTTGTTTAAATTCAGCTAAGACACGACTCAAATCATCTTCGTGAATAAGAGTTTGATAAAATATGTCATTTACGAAAACAGAATGGGGTAAAAATCCATGGATGTTATACATTTCATCAGACCACAGTAAGAATTCCTTATTTTCAAGCCATTCCCAACTGCCGCTATGGGAAACCATTTCAGCCTCACGCAGCAACGACTCATTGATTTTGAGTTTCAATACAGCCTGCTTTAGTTCTGTTATGTCTTGTACAGTACCAATAAGCTTATTCTCCTTTTCAATATACCTTCCTTGTCCCAATACATATTTTCGCATTCCGGAAGGCTGGATAATTTGATACTCTACAGCGAAAGTCGTCTTATTGCTGACCGCAAAATTTAGCTCTTTAATCACTTTCTGCCGGTACTCAGGTGCAATAATCCGCTCATTTAAAGCCTCATCCGGAACCACAGTTAAATCTTCAATCCCATATATCCTATACAGTTCATCAGACCAGCTCACGGTCTTTTGGCCAATGAATATTTCCCAGCTACCGAGATGTGAAATTAATTCTATTAATGCAAAATGCTCGTCTCTTAAAATTAAGGACTTGTTCTTATTTTGCAGGTCCTCCATTGCATTTTTTAAGCGACGGACTGACATTATTGTCCTGGTAAGGCAGAATGCCAGAATCAGGCAACTTACAAAAAGAAGAGCGGCAGCAAATAACACTTACTCCAAATTAATAGCTTTCATTTTATTATATAATGTTTTTCGATCGATATTCAGGATTTTAGCAGCCTTGGTTTTATTAAAATTAACTTCTCTCAGAACTTTTAGGATAGCATCATATTCTGCTTCCAAAGCAGCATTCTTCAAATCTCTAGGCCTATCAATACGTGAAGAAATGGAGTTTTCTATCGCAGAAGCTTTTGCATAGGTAGAAATTTCAAGAGGCAAAGCCTTTAATTGAATCTCCTGAGACTCCGTAAGCAAAGTCGCTCGCCTTACCACATTCTTCAACTCTCTTACATTTCCCGGCCAATTATAGGTCAAAAAACAATCTTCTACCTCTTCTGAAAAGCTTTGTACATTTCTTCCCAATTCCTGATTTGCCACACCTAAAAAGGTATTGGCAAAGACCATAATATCACTGCCCCGTTGGCTTAAAGGAGGCAGACTTATCGAAAACTCATTAAACCTATGGTAAAGATCTTCTCTGAATCTACCTTTCTGAATGGCATTAGCAAGATTCTCATTGGTAGCAACGATAATCCTCACATCCAGATCTATTTCTTTGGTACTGCCAATTCTTTTGATTTTTCTCTCCTGAACAGTCCTTAAAAGAGCTGCCTGTATTTCATAGGAAAGATTACCTACCTCATCCAGAAACAGGGTTCCGCCGTTCGCCATCTCAAAATGACCGATCTTAGTATAAAGAGCCCCGGTGAATGATCCTTTTTCGTGACCAAAAAATTCGCTTCCAGCCAACTCTTTTGTCAGAGACCCACAGTCCATTGCCACAAAAGGACGATCTTTTCGGGGACTGTTTAAGTGAATTGCCTTAGCAACAGACTCTTTTCCCGTACCGCTTTCGCCTGTTAAAATAACACTGTACGACGTAGGTGCCACCAATTGTATTTGCTTTAACAGTTCTTTGGAAGCTGCACTCTGGCCTGCTACAAAGTTCTCAGAAGAGTTATACGCCTGTTTTACAATTTTTTGCTTTGGTGTCTCTACAGAGGCTTCATTCTGATCAACATTCAATGCAATTTGAGTCTCTATGGCTTTATTGATCGTATTTAATATCTCATCAGGATACAAGGGCTTTGTGATATAATCATAAGCGCCTAATTTAATCAGCTCCACAGCCAATTTTATATCTGAATAACCAGTAATGATGATCACACCGGTACTTGGATAACTTTCTTTGATCTTAATGAGCATTTCCTTTCCATCTGTATCTTCCAGTCTGTAATCACACAAAACAAGATCATACATTTCTTTCGCCAAATATTCCATAGCCGCCACACCACTTGTAGCGGTTGAGACACTAAATGAATTTCTGGTTAAAAATCTAGATAACAATAAACCTATGTTTACTTCATCATCAACAATCAATATTTTTCTCATATCACGATTTATGGTTAGAGCGAATTCGTGAAATAAATATAGCTAGTTTTTTTATAATGGGAAATATTTTCTACACTTTTATGAAAAACACTCCACAACCTATCACACCTTGTTGAATTCCAATTATTTGAGAATTAAACCATTCTTAACAAGCGTAAAAGCGCTTTATAAATAGCTTAAAAAGCTATTTTCCGACGAAGCTGGCTTTTCTTTTTTCTAAAAAAGCTACTGTCCCTTCTTTAAAGTCAGCCGTTCCAAAACACCTGCCAAATTCCTCAATTTCAACATTGAACCCATTTAACCCTTCTGTTAACGAAGCGTTAATGGCTTTTATAGCACTGGCTACCGCAAGGGGTGCCCTAAGTTTAATTTTATTCAGTAATTCTTCAGCCTTTCCAATTAATTCCGACTGGGGAACAACATAATTTACCAGGCCAATTTTTTCCGCCTGCTCCGCGGATATCATATCAGCAGTTACAATCATCTCTATCGCTTTTCCTTTCCCTATAAGCTGTGTCAAACGCTGAGTGCCACCATATCCGGGTATCAGACCTAATGTAACTTCCGGCAACCCAAGTTTAGCATTTTCACTTGCAATACGCATATGGCATGCCATTGCAAGCTCAAGCCCACCGCCAAGTGCAAATCCATTTACCGCAGCAACGACCGGCTTAGGGCAGTTCTCAATAGCATCAAAAACATTAGCCTGGCCTTCTCTTGCCAGCAGCATTCCCTGCTCAATATTATAATCCGAAAATTCAGAAATGTCCGCACCTGCAACGAAAGCCTTTTCTCCCGCACCGGTTAAAAGAACCCCTCTAACCTCTTCATTACTGCTCGCAAAAGCGATTGCATGAGCGAGTTCTGCCAAGGTTGCTTTATTTAGTGCATTTAATTTATTTTCGCGATTTATGGTAATGTAAAGAATCCTTTCTTTTACTTCCGATAAAATATTTTGATAAACCATGGTTAGAAATTTCTATGTTCAGCAACCCAATTTTTAATATAATCAACGATGGTAACCATAGTGGTTCCCGGAGCAAATAATTCGCCTACCCCTATCTCTTTTAGTTTTTTCATATCAGTTTCAGGAATAATCCCTCCTCCGGTCAGCAATACATCATTTAAACCTTTTTGTTTCATCACATCAATGATCTTAGGAAAAACAGTCATATGGGCACCGGACAAAATTGAAATGCCTATTGCATCCACATCTTCCTGCAAAGC
Organism: Pedobacter frigoris; assembly: GCF_032678645.1. Taxonomy (GTDB): domain Bacteria; phylum Bacteroidota; class Bacteroidia; order Sphingobacteriales; family Sphingobacteriaceae; genus Pedobacter; species Pedobacter frigoris_A. The sequence continues at coordinate 192,551 of NZ_JAVTSP010000002.1, read as the reverse complement.
AGTGTTTACAACCATTTCAGGTGTCTGCCGCAAACCCGTATAAATTACTTCCATGCCTGCATCTCTTAGTGATGTGGCGATTACTTTTGCACCCCGATCATGTCCATCCAACCCAACCTTCGCCACCAAAACACGTATTGGCCTGTTTAATGTGTTGCTCATAATTTATACTAATAGTATGCGGTAAATGTAAGTAAATTAGCGGTTTTATGTTAACTTTGGACACTAAATTTACAGTTTTTATGAGTGAGGAAAGATCATTGAACTTTATTGAAGAGATCATTGAGAACGATTTAAATAGCGGAAAATACGAAACATTAATTACTCGTTTTCCACCGGAACCCAATGGATACCTGCACATAGGTCACGCTAAAGCAATATGCTTGAATTTTGGACTAACACAGAAGTACGGAGGGTATACAAACCTCAGGTTTGACGATACAAATCCCGTAACTGAAAAAACAGAATATGTTGACAGTCAGCAAAACGACATCAAGTGGCTTGGATTTCAATGGAAAAATGAACTTTATACCTCCGACTATTTTGATACATTATACGAGTACGCTGTAACGCTGATCAAAAAAGATTTGGCATATGTAGACCACAGTACGGCCGACGAAATTGCTGCGTTAAAAGGCACACCTACTGAGCCCGGTAAAGACAGCCCATACAGAAGCCGAAGTGTCGATGAGAATCTCGACCTTTTCAGTCGCATGAAAAACGGAGAATTCGAAGATGGAGCATGTACATTGCGCGCAAAGATTGATATGCAAAGTACAAACATGCTAATGAGAGACCCTATCATTTATAGGATCAAACATGCAGCACATCACCGTACAGGAAATAAATGGTGTATTTATCCGATGTATGACTTCGCACACGGACAGAGTGACAGCATAGAGACCATTACACATTCCATTTGTACTCTGGAGTATGTAGCTCACCGTGAACTTTATGACTGGCTGATTGAAAAACTCGAAATATTCCCTTCCAAACAATATGAATTTGCACGTTTAAACTTATCGTATACAGTTATGAGTAAACGTAAGTTACTTCAACTGGTAAACGAAGGCATCGTAAGCGGCTGGGACGATCCCCGCATGCCCACCATCAGCGGACTCCGCAGACGTGGATATACTCCAGAAAGCATCCGTGAATTCTGTGAAAGAATAGGTATTGCCAAAAGAGAAAATATCATTGAGCTCAGCCTTCTCGAGTTCTGTGTACGTGAACATCTCAATAAAACAGCCAATAGAGTAATGGCTGTATTAGACCCGATAAAACTAATCATTTCCAACTACCCTACAGGAAAAGATGAAGTTTTGTTAGGAGAGAATAATCCAGAAGCGGAAGATAAAGGCGGAACAAGAGAAATACCTTTCAGCAATGAATTGTGGATTGAACGTGAAGACTTTATGGAAGAGCCGGCAAAAAAATGGTTTAGACTGGCTCCAGGTGCAATGGTGAGACTAAAGCACGCTTACATTGTTAAATGTGAGGATTTCAAAAAAGATGAACAAGGGAACATTACTGAAATATATTGTTCTTATATCCCAGAATCAAAAAGCGGCGAGGATACTAGTGGAATTAATGTAAAAGGCACGATCCACTGGGTAAGCAGCAAACATGCTAAAAATGCAGAAATCAGAATTTATGACCGTCTTTTCACGGTAGAATCACCTGATGCTGAAGAAGGCGATTTTAAGGACTACATCAATCCAAATAGCATGGAGATCATAAAACATGCTTATATCGAACCTTATCTTGAAAATGCAGACAAGGACTCAAGATACCAGTTCATCAGAAAAGGATATTATTGTGTAGACAAAGATTCTACTCCTGGAAATCTGATCTTTAACCGTACTGTTGGGCTGAAAGATGCCTGGGCAAAAACCAATAAATAAAAAAGGGGCTTAAGCCCCTTTTTTATTACATATACTTCTTATAAAGGTTGTATAAAATCAATTTGTCTGCAGGAGTCAGCTCCTGACTAATGTCAGTTTGAACAAAATGAATCTTAAATGCCTCTATCGCTGCTTTTAGATTCTTAACGTCATACCCAATAATGCGTAATGCGGATACCGCATCAAAATCAACCGGAGGCATCTTTAACACACTATCATACCATAGTCCAAAGCCTTTTTCTGCAAGCTTTTTCCAGGGAAAGTTCTTCGGGTCATTTTTGCGGCCCGGCGCCACATCAGCATGACCAATAAAGTTAGCTACCGGAATATTATATCTTTTTTTGAGATCGGTAAGCACGCTGATCAATGCATTTATTTGTACATCAGAAAAGGGCTCGCTGCCGGTATTATCAATTTCAATCCCAATTGAAGCTGAATTCAAATCTGTCTCGTTGCCCCATTTACTTACTCCTGCATGATTAGCTCTCAGGTAATCATTCACCAATTGAACTACCTTTCCGTCCCTGCCAATAAGGTAGTGTGAACTGACGCCTTCTTTTTTACGCGTAAATACCTTTATTGTAAGATCTGAAGACGTTTGCGCAGTATGATGAAGGACAACATAATTTGGTTTACGAATACCAAAATTCATAGATCCTACCCACATTTGCTGATCTGGCGGCAATGTGGTTATTGCCTGATTTACCGGAGGCATAGACTTGATAATTTCTGAATATTCCTTAGCCTGGCTTTTATAAATTTTATTGGTCGCCGCATACTTTCCAGTCGAACAGGAAGCCATGCACAGCAGCATAAATGCAAAAAAGCTATTTATATGAATTTTATTGCGATACATCATAATGAGTAGATAGAAGATGTGAAATTACTATTTTTTACTATTTTAGTCGCAATTAAATCGATATGTGAATCTTGTATTTTCAATACACGTTACATAACCTATAAAATTAACTTACATATGAAACACATTAGCAAAGCAAATCTTTTTATTGCTGGATGCTCAATTATTGCCGGAATCGCTTCCTGTACCAACCCCCAGGGCAATAGCAATAACCAAAACAAAAAAACATCTTTGGCTGAAGACAGTCTTCAAAAATATGTGGATGAACGCCTTGCTATTTACGAAACGGTAAAACTAACCACAAATATAAACGACCTGACAGTCAATGAACGCAAGATATTGCCTCTGTTAATTCAGGCCGCAAAAATAATGGACGAACTATTCTGGAAACAGGCTTACCCGCAAAGAGACAGTCTGCTCAATTCCATTAAAGACGAAAAGACAAAATCCTTCGTATGGATCAATTATGGCCCATGGGACAGATTAAATGGGGATAAGCCCTTCATTTCTGGAATAGGACCAAAACCGGATGCCGCAACATTCTATCCGGCAGGAATGACCAAAGATGAGCTCAAAAATTCTGATGTAAAAGACAAGTATGGTCTATACTCAGTGATTAAAAAAGATAGTACAGGAAAACTAAGTTCCATACCCTATCACATATTGTTTGCTACAGAATTGCAAAAGGCATCAAGCCTGTTAAAACAAGCAGCTTTACTGGCAGAGGACGAAGGCTTTAAAAAATACCTCAATCTTCGTGCAGATGCGCTTGTGTCCGACAATTACACAGCAAGCGACTATGCCTGGTTAGATATGAAAACCAACAATCTGGATATCATCATCGGTCCTATCGAGAACTATGAAGACAAATTATTTAATGCCCGCGCCTCGTATGAAGCTTATGTATTGGTAAAAGACAAAGTATGGAGCAAACGTCTGGCTAAATATGTAAGTATGCTCCCTGAACTACAACAAGGCCTGCCTGTTGAAGCTAAATATAAAAAAGAAAAACCGGGCACAGATTCTGAACTCAATGCATATGATGTGGTTTATTATGCGGGCGATTGTAATGCAGGATCCAAAACAATTGCAGTAAACCTTCCTAACGACGAAATCATTCAGCAGAAGAAAGGCACGAGGCGGTCTCAATTGAAAAATGCAATGAAGGCTAAATTTGATAAGATCCTTGTTCCTATTGCCAATGAACTGATAGACAAAGAACAACAACAATACATTAATTTCGATGCCTTCTTTGCAAACGTTATGTTTCACGAGGTAGCGCACGGACTCGGAATAAAAAATACTATAACTAGTAAAGGCTTTGTAAAAGAGGCGCTCCAGGAACAATATTCATGGCTGGAAGAGGGAAAAGCCGATGTTCTGGGATTGTATATGGTTACAGGCCTGCTTAAAAAAGGAGAACTTGAAGGTGACATTAAGCAATTTTATACCACATACATGGCTGGAATTTTAAGATCTGTAAGGTTTGGTGCTGCAAGTGCGCATGGTAAAGCGAACATGCAATGCTTCAATTTCTTTAAAGAAAACGGAGCATTCATCAGAAATGACAATGGAACTTATAAAGTCGACTTCCTTAAGTTTGAAGATTCCATGAACAAATTAAGCCGGCTTATCCTCACTTTGCAGGGAAATGGCGACAAGGCGGCTGTTGAGAAAACACAGAAAGAAAATGCTGTAATTTCGGCAGAGCTACAGTCAGACCTCGACAAATTAACTAAAAAGGGCATTCCTGTAGACGTTATTTTCGAACAGGGAGTTGATGTCCTTGGCGTAAAATAACTGCCATTAAACACAAAAAAGCCGGTGTAGGAATTACATCGGCTTTTTTGTGTTTAAATATTAGAGTAAGACGTATTTACTTACGATATCCTCAAGTTCCTGAATATCAAAAGGCTTGGATAGATAATCGTCAGCTCCGGCCTCTTCTGCAAGGGCTTTAACATCATTATTGGCCGAAAAATAGATAACAGGGATGTTTTTTAAAGTCTCATGCCTTTTAAGCTCCTTAGTCGCATCAATCCCCCCCACATCAGGCAACCAATTGTCCATAAAAATAATGTCGGGTGTAAAAGATAAAACCTGATCTATAATATCATTAGACGTGGATGAAGTCTTGATATCATAACCGGCATCCTCTAATATGATTGTGCACAACTCCAAAATATCGGGATTATCATCAAATACAAATACTCTTTTATTCTTATCCATTCAGTCAGATATTAATTAGGCCAGCAAATTTATAAAATCTCCCATATCTTCTATGCCTAATATATGATCTATTTTTACATGCAGATTAGCCTGAGCTGGCATGTAGGCGACTTGTGCCGATTTAGGATCCTGAATTAAGGTTTTACCTCCCCACAATTGAACACTCTTTAAACCGTTCACACCATCAGAATTTGAACCCGAAAGCAATAAACAATATAATTTACTTTTATAAACTTCTGCCGCGGTCTGGAAAGTCACATCAATAGCCGGGCGTGAATAATTTATTTTTTCTGAATAATCTAAGGAGAAGGTCTTGTCCCGTTCTATAAGCAGATGATAGTCCGATGGAGCAATGTAGACCGTGCCGGCAACGATGCTTTCTTTTTCATCTACCTCTTTTACGATTAACTTTGTCCGACTGGACAGCAAATCGGCGAGTAATGAATCCGAACCATGTTTTCTGTGAATGACTATAATTATAGGAAATGGTATTTCCGCATCAATCTTTGGAAGTAGCCTCAAAAGAACTTCTAAGCTTCCTGCAGATCCCCCGATTATAAATGCTTCACACTTTTTCATATCTCCACCTTCCGCCAAATTTTCTCTGTTTGTAACCGCTTATATCGATTAGTGATTTGCGAAAAATTTATAGTCTCTTTTGTTCCCAGAGCCAGATATCCTAATTCTTCCAAACTCTCATCAAAAAGACCAAGGACCTTGTGCTGAAGATCCCTGTCAAAATAAATCAATACATTCCGGCATAAAATAAGTTGAAATTCATTAAAGGAATGATCGGAAACCAGGTTATGAGTTGAAAATATAATCTTACTTTTCAATTCATCATCAAATTTTGCCAGGGAATAGTTAGCCGTATAATAGCTGGAAAAATCCTTCGTGCCTCCTGACAATATGTAATTCTCTGAATATTGTTTCATTTGGCTCATTGCAAACATGCTTTGAGCTGCCTTTTCCAATACGGTCGGATTCAGATCTGTCGCATAAATCAGAGACTTATGCAGCAGATTTAGCTCTTTTAAAATAATTGAAATAGAATACGCTTCTTCTCCTGTGGAACATCCCGCCAGCCAAATCCTGATGAAGGGATAAGTGCCAAGTTTTGGAAGTACCACGTCTCTTAATGTCTTAAAAAAAGAAGGATCTCTGAACATCTCAGTAACATTAACTGTAATTTGCTCTACAAATCTTTTAAAATAGATATGATCATTGTTTACGCGGTACCTGAATTCAGCAAAGCTAACTGCCTTGTCCAAACCGTACAACCTTGAAATGCGTCTTTTCAAAGACGCCCTTGAATACCCTGTAAAATCATACCCATACTGCTCCAGGAGATCTGAAAGAAGTATCTCTACCTGTTCATCACTAATTACAGATAATTCCAATTTTAAACATACTTTTTCAACAACCCTGTTAATTCATCGACATTGATTGGCTTAGACACATAACCTGAGGCTCCCGCGTTCAGGCATCTTTCTCTATCCCCTACCATCGCCTGTGCTGTTACTGCAATCACCGGAATGTGCTTTAGTTCCGGAATCAGGCTCATTTGAGCCATTGCCTGGTAACCATCCATCTCCGGCATCATCATATCCATCAATACAACTGCCACATTCTTATCTTGCTTCAGCAGGTCAATTCCATCCTCTGCACTTGTTGCAGACAAGCATTGATACCCCTTTGACTTTAAAACAGCCTTCAGGGCAAAAATATTCCTGTTGTCGTCATCAATAATTAATACTTTACTCGTCATATACTAAACCTTGTCATAAAGCCAAACACGCAATAATGATATCAGCTGATCAATATCTACCGGTTTTGAAATGTAATCAGATGCCCCTGCGGCAATACATTTCTCCCTATCGCCCATCATTGCTTTGGCAGTAACAGCCAAAACCGGCAATTGTTTGTATGCAGGTATCTTTCTAATCTCCTTTGTGCTCTCATATCCGTCCATCTCCGGCATCATCATATCCATTAGCACAATATCAACCAAAGGATTCTCACGAAGTATCTGAAGGGCTTCTTTTCCGTCCGTAGCAGCCAGCACTTTCATCTTATGCTGTTCCAGAGCTTTGGTTAAAGAAAATATGTTTCTTACGTCATCATCGGCTATCAATACCGTTTTATTGTTCAGCACCTCATAAAGTCCCCCAAGCTTTTCAGACGCGGGTTTCTTCTTGTCTGTCTCCTTCGCTTCTACAAGGTGTAAAAACAATCCTGCCTCATCCAGTATCCTTTGATAGGAATGAGCAGTTTTAACGACAATAGAGTCTGCATACTGCTTAATCCTGCTTTCTTCTCCTTTAGAAAGATTTTTCCCGGTAAAAATAATAATAGGAAGATGCTCCAGACCGTCACTTTTCTTTATGGTCTCCAATGTTTCATAGGCATTCTTATCAGGTATTCCCATATCTAAGATTACACAATCTACTTCCTTCTTATGCAGGGCACCAATACTCTGATTTACATTGTTCACCACCTCTGTATTGATGTTATAGTTACTTAAAAAATAGCTCAATGCTTCTGCATGTTGTTTATTCTCTTCAACTATTAACACCTTTTTAGGGTGCCTGCTCAATGCATGTTCCAATTTCTGGAAAATCTGCTGCATATGTTCCAGTGCAACAGGCTTATTGATAAAATCAACAGCTCCCATTAAAAGACTTTCCTTTTTGACTTCCAGAGACGACATAATATGCACAGGAATAGGTCTTGTTTCCGGGTTAGACTTTAATTCTTCCATTACCTGCCAGCCATCCTTTACAGGAAGCTGGATATCCAGCAATATCGCCAAAGGCTTATATTGGTTTGCCATCTCTATTCCAACATCCCCTCTTACTGCGACAATACCTTTATAATTTCTTTTCCTTGTAAAACTAAGTAGCGTCTTAGCAAAACCGGTGTCATCTTCCACGATCAGAATTACCTTATCTTCCGGCTGAATGTTATCTCTGTCATCCTCTATATCCTGAGGAATCCGGTCCACCGTGAACCTCTCCGGCAGACTTTCCTTTGTTTGTTCAAAGGAAACTGATGTCATGACCGCATCCTGCAAGGGCAGTTGTTCTGCTACAACTTTTCTGTCTACAGGAACTGAGAAAGTAAATTCACTTCCCACATTCTCCTTACTGGTCAGTTCAATTTCGCCTCCAAGTAGTTTAGCCAGCTCCCTGCTGATGGAAAGTCCTAACCCTGTTCCACCGAATTTACGGCGGGTAGATCCATCTGCCTGTTGAAAAGCCTCAAATATCAATCCCTGCTTATCCGCAGGAATTCCAATACCTGTATCAGTTACCTTAAACAGAATCGATTTCTTCGCTTCGTCCCTTTTTACAGTCAATGAAACCTTGCCTTGATCTGTAAACTTAATGGCATTGGACAATAGATTTTTGAGTATCTGCTCCAATCTCATTTTATCGGTATTGATAGGCACCATATGCTCCTCTACATCAATAATCAGCTGGAGCGCCTTATTATTAGCCAAAGGAGCAAATAATGAGCGCATATCTGTGGCGATCTCATTAATATTCACATCAGCAAACTCCAGTTTCATTTTCCCTGCCTCAATTTTGGAAAGATCGAGTATTTCATCAATCAGGCCTAGCAATCCCTGTCCGGAACTCTGGATCACCTCTGCATATTCGATGTATTCTTTGTCCAGCTCTTTATTATCCGACATTAGCTTCGAAAGCAATAAAATAGAATTCAGCGGAGTGCGCAGTTCATGCGACATATTTGCAAGAAACTCTGATTTATACTTAGTGCTTTGCTCCAATTGCTCCGCCTTTTGCTGAATATCGAGATTCCGCTCTTGTATCAGTTGATTCTTTTCCTCGAGCAGACTGGTCCTTTCTTCAAGCTCCTGGTTGCTTTGCAGCAGTTCTTCCTGCTGCACCCTCAACTCTTCTTCAGAAGTTTGTATTTTCTGGGTCTGTGCTTCCAGCTCTGCATTCAATCCTTCCAGCTCACTATGCTGAGCCTGTAGCTCTTCTGCCTGCGCCTGCGTTTCTTCTAATAACTCCTGTAGTCTCCTGCGATTCTGAGCAACATGTATCGCGATACCAATGTTATTGGAAATGCTATGGAAGAATTCCAGCTGCAAAGGTGTATAAGGAGTTAGGGATCCAAATTCCATGACCCCGACAATTTCATTACTCCTGAAGATAGGAATAGCAGCAATATTTCTTGGTTTTGTATTTCCTACTGCATAACTAATCGTCATTTCTCCATCAGGAATGTCATTTATTAGAATTTGCTTTCCAGATTTAATCACCTGCCCCGCTATACCATCTCCTATGTTTAAAACATGTTTCTTAAAATCTGGCGCCAATGAATATCCGCCTTCCAGGTAAAGCTTTTTATCTTCACCAAGCAGATAAAATGCTGCGACAATGCTATGGGTATGTTCTATTATATTTTCGAGAATGTCGGTCGCAAGTGCATCTACACTTTTCTCTCCAACCATTTTATCATTCAGGTTTGCAATTCCAGACTGAAGCCATTCCTTATCTGCCAGCAACGAGAATGAATATTGAAGAGATTCAGCCATAGCATTCAATGAACCGGCAAGGCTTCCCAGGCCGTCTTTCATTTCATCATCCAGCCTGATCTGATAATCACCACTAGAAATCTGTGCGGCAATGCCCTGGATCACCTCAATTCTATTATCAATCTCTTCATTCTTCTCCTGAAGTTCGCGCTGAAGCGCCAATCGTTTACTAAAGTCTAAAGACACTCTCCTATAAAAAAAATAGGTGATCAGGATCGCAAGCGCCGCAGCGATGAGTATCAAAATGGGTGTATAACCTGCAAACTTATTCATGCTGGCTGTCCGCTCCTCTAACAACCGCCGTTCCTCGGTCTGCATTTTTTTGATGAGCGCCCTTGCCTTATCCATGTAAACCTTGCCTTTCAGCAATTCAGCTACGCTTACATTGCCCCCTCTTCGTTTTATAGTAACTGTATTTTCCAGGATATTTAATCTTTCCTCGATAATCGCCTGCAGTTTTTTAACATCCTGCTGTTGAAAAGGATTGTCCTGCGTTTCAATCGCCACATTCCCCAGCATATCCAAAGCCTTTTCTTTTGCTCCCTGGTAGGGTTCTAAAAACACTGCTTCTCCGCTAAGCAAATAACCTCTCTGACCCGTTTCAGCATCCTTTAACGTCGAAATCACGCCATCCAGGTTGTTCATAACCTGATTGCTATGCGCTACCATGTCTGAGCTGGCAATCAGGTTTTTTATACTTAAATATGATGCCAGTGAAGTAATAAAAAGTATCAGTAATGAGATTCCTAATCCGATACGTAAATTATTTCTTAATGATATTTCCTTCATATAAAATGATATTTCTAGTCTGTCTCTGTACCCGAATTAAGGGGCAAAATGAAATAAAACTCCGAGCCTTCGCCCAACTTACTTTTTACACCAACTTCTCCTTTGTGTCTTCTGATAATCTCTGCTGAAATGTATAGCCCAATTCCAAGGCCCTGGAAATGTATAGACGTTTCTTCAACTCTATAAAACTTATCAAACACACTTTTATGAAGCTTTGGCTCTATACCAATGCCGAAATCCCTCACACCCAAATAAACACTGTCTCCCTCAAGGCTGGCATTGATTTGAATCTCATTCGTGCCGGGAGAATATTTTATAGCATTCGTCAAAAAGTTAATGATGACTTGTTCAATCCGCATTTCATCTGCAAATATTTCCCGTTCGATTTTACCATTTCTGATGATTTTAAATTCAGGGTTCGACTGATGAATAATGTCTACCACACTATCTAACAAACAATCAATGGAAAAAGATTTTTTATTGAACTTTAATTTACCACTTTCGATTTTCGATATGTCCAGAAGGTCAGCAATCAATTCATTAAGCTTCTCAAGTTGTACCTGTGCTTTACCCAAATGCTTTTTAACGGTAGGGATATCTCCCTTTTCCACACTTCTTCCCAACAATTGCATATATCCTTTTACACTTGTCAGCGGTGTTTTCAACTCATGACTGGCAATACTGATAAACTCATCCTTCTTCCGTTCGGCCTGTTTCCTGAATTCAATCTCATCCAGCAAGGCTTTTTGAATCTCAATTAACTTACGGCTCTGCTCATAGATGCGGTAAAAAGTCTTTACCTTAAGCAAAAGAATATCCATATCAACAGGCTTCGTGATGTAATCGAGCCCTCCTGATGAGTATCCTTTTGTTATAAATTTTAACTCCTTATTTACTGCCGACAGAAATATAATTGCTGTTTCTTTAGCCTTACTGTAGCCAGAAATGGCTTCAGCGACTTCAAACCCGTCCATGCCAGGCATCTGAACGTCCAGAATAATCAGGACATATTCATTTTTAAGCACCTTTTTTAATGCTTCTTCTCCGGAGGATGCTGTATCTACTTCAAAATTGTGCCGCTCAAGAACCCGCTTTAAGGAAATAAGGTTCTCGGGGGTATCATCTACAATTAGTATCATTATTAAAAATAAACAGGCTTACTATTTGTCTAGTAGTTTCGCCATAAAGTTATACAACTCTGAATAATATCAAAGGCTTATGTGCATATCGTATTAAAAAAATTGCAAAAACGCCGGCAACAGCGCTAACTATAAGATTAACTATAATTGGTTTGAGTTAAAAGTATCGCCCTGGTTAATATCTCCCGTTTCGAATCCCTTTTTAAACCAATACATGCGCTGCGCAGAAGTACCATGTGTAAATGCGTCAGGTACAACTTCTCCCTGAGCCTGCTTCTGCAGTTTATCGTCCCCAATGGCATTTGCAGCATTTAAAGCCTCTTCAATATCTCCTTCTTCCAGTTTAAAGTCTTTTAAATTCTGTGCGTGGTGCGCCCATAGGCCTGCAAAAAAATCTGCCTGCAACTCTAGTTTCACGGATAAGCGATTGTATTCCTTTTCGCTCACCTGCCCTCTAGCCTGCTGTAGTTTATCTGATATACCCAATAAGTTTTGTATGTGATGCCCAACTTCATGTGCAATGACATAGGCCTGCGCAAAGTCCCCTGCTGCCCCAAACCTGTCCTTTAGGTCGGTGTAGAATGAAAGATCTATATATACCTGGTGATCACCTGGACAGTAGAATGGCCCGACTGCAGAGCTTGCATTTCCGCAGGCAGATTGAACCATATTGGTAAATAATACCATTTTCGGCTTTTCGTATTCTCGGCCCATTTGTTGAAATTGCTGCTCCCATACCTGGTTTGTCGATTCCAACACCCCATCCACAAATTTACCTTCTGCATCTGTTGGGTCCCCGGTTTTACCTTCGGTTTGCGAAACATCCCCAACTGGCAACTGACTAACTAATCCACTTAGATCTTTACCAAAAAATAAGCCTAATACAATTATGATAATACCAACGCCACCTCCTAGTTTTGCGCCTCCGCTCATCCCCCTCCGGTCGTCAATATTACCGCTTCCTTTACCGAACCACTGCATAATAAATTTGTTTAATTTGGTTTAACAAAACCTTTGCGGCAATTGTTATACCAAATTAAACAAAATCAGGCGGCATTACCCAAAAGCCTCTATCGCCGTTTTAATTCTTTGCTCCGTTTCAGAAGCGCCGAGGGCTACCGCGATATCAAATACCCCTGGCCCAAATTTACCTCCAACAAGCATAATTCTAAAAGGCAACATCAGCTCTCCCGGTTTAAAATTATGCGTTGCAGCCAGATCTTTAAACTTTTCTTCCAATTGTACCGACGATAATCCTTCAGTTAACAGCTGAGCATAGGCTTCAAAAAATGCGGCTTTTTCTACTGTCCATTTTGGTTGTACAGCCGGTAAATCGTATGCTTCCGGACCAGTAAAAAAGTATGATGCCTGAGCTACAAAATCTGTAAGCAGGTTACAACGATCTTTTATCAGGTCAATTATTTTGGTCAGGTAGGCATCATTATTAAGGACAATACTTTGTTCTGCAAACGCAGCTTTTACCCCCGGTAGCAATTCATTTGCGGGCGTATTTTTTATCCACTCGTGATTGTACCATTTTGCTTTTTCGAAATCAAATTTCGCTCCCGCTTTACTGATCCGCTCTACTGAGAATTTCTCAATTAGTTCATTCATTGAAAACAGCTCCTGATCAGTGCCGTCATTCCAGCCCAGCATTGCAAGCAGGTTCACGAAAGCCTCGGGCATAAAACCAAGTTCTTTAAAGCCCTTGGTCAGATCTCCGGTTTTAGGGTCTGTCCAATTTTGCGCATACACAGGAAAACCCAGTCTATCTCCATCACGTTTGCTCAGCTTTCCATTACCATCCGGTTTCAAAATCAATGGCAGGTGTACCCACGCAGGCATTTCGTCTGCCCAGCCCAGGTACCTCCAAAGTAAAATATGTATCGGTGCAGATGGCAACCACTCTTCTCCTCTAAAAATATGGCTAATCTCCATTGCCCTGTCATCAGCAACCACCGCGAGATGATAAGTAGGCATCCCATCGGCTTTTAACAAAACTTTATCGTCTACCAGGTTGGTATCAAAACTTACATGCCCTCTGATCAGATCTGTAAAAGAAACGAGTTCGTCTTTCGGCATTTTTATCCGAACTACATACGGTGTATTACCGGCGATAAGGGCAGCGACTTCTTCTTCAGTCAAAGTAAGTGAATTGCGCATTTCAGACCTGGTATTTTGTCCGTATGTAAAGTTCGGCACCTCCTTGCGTTTGGCCTCCAGTTCTTCAGGCGTATCAAACGCATAATAAGCATAACCATCAGCAATCAGTTGATCTGCATATTGTTTATAGGTTGCTTTTCGCTCACTCTGACGATAAGGACCAAACGCCCCTTCTTTTTGCGGACTTTCATCCGGTGTCATTCCACACCATTCAAGACAAGAAGCAATATATTCCTCTGCCCCCTCCACAAAACGCGTCTGATCTGTGTCCTCTACACGCAATACAAACGTTCCATTGTGCTTTTTGGCAAATAAATAATTAAACAAAGCGGTACGCACACCACCTAAATGCAGCCCTCCCGTTGGGCTGGGGGCAAATCTTACTCTTACTTTCTTTTCCATATTAATAGCAGCAAAGATATATTTTTGTAATTTGCCTTCATAATCTATGAATCCTTACGAGAAAAAGCGACGCTGGAAGTTCTTCTTACTATTCTTTGCCATTATTATTGGCGCCGCTTCCGTATTTTACAGTGATTTCTTTGTAAAAAAAATGGAACGTGAAGAAGCGCTTCAATTTCAGTTATTTGTAAAAGTAACTGAACAAACGATAGTGATGTATGATGACGACCGCTACACCGGATTGATCGACCTGATCAGGGCAAATACAAAATTGCCCATTATCGTTACCAATGCAAAAGACGAAATACAAACCTATCGAAACCTGGATTCGACAAAAACTCTCTACGACCTTCAAAAAAAAGAAGGCATTAATTATGATCTACCCTATTTTCAAAGAGAGTTAAGAAAAATGAAAGAGCAGCATCCCCCAACGCCCATCACAGGAGTGGAAGGAGATGGTTCACGATTATATATCTACCATAAAGACTCCGCTACACTTACACAGCTCCGTTATTTCCCATATATACAACTTGGCGTTATTGCCCTATTCCTGCTCACTGCATACGTAGCATTCAGCTCAGCCAGAAAAGCCGAACAAGATCAGGTATGGGTCGGTATGGCCAAAGAAACTGCCCATCAGCTGGGCACACCGATATCTTCACTCATGGCCTGGGTAGAGCTCATTAAATCTCGCTTCAATGCGGAAGAAGACCCCCTCATTGCTGAAATGGAAAATGATATCAAACGACTGGAAGTGATCACAGACCGTTTCTCCAAGATCGGTTCAAAACCAATAGTTGAGGATCACGTAGTTTATACTGTGATCTACAATTTTGTGGAATATTTCAAACTAAGAACCTCAGATAAGATCATTTTTTCAATTATTGGCGATGAGCAGGTACGTGCGATGCTAAACGTCCCGCTATTCGACTGGGTAACTGAAAACCTGCTGAAAAATGCGGCAAATGCAATAGAAAATGAAGGAAAGATCACCATAAACATCATTGAAAACCTCGCCAAGGAAGAAGTATTTATTGATGTAACAGATACAGGAAAAGGAATAAACCGGTCTAAATTTGATGCCGTATTTCAACCCGGATATACTACACGTAAGCGCGGATGGGGGCTTGGATTATCATTGACTAAGCGTATTATTGAAAATTACCATAGCGGACAAATTTTTGTAAAGGAGTCTGAACTTGGAAAAGGTACGACCTTCCGGATCATTTTAAAAAGCAGCATTACATATGAACCGACCTCAAACACATGAGTACCCCGCATGGGGCGAGACTTACATCAAACTGGTTGACGGAGATATTATGGAAATCCTTGAGCGCCAGGCAGCAGAGTTTTCAGATTTCATCAATAACCTAGTTGAAAAAGCTGACTATGCATATGCACCAGGAAAATGGACCATTAAAGAATTAATAGGCCATATTATAGATACTGAGCGCATTCTTGTTTACCGCCTCACATGTTTTGCAAGGGCAGAACAACATGCTTTACCTGGATTTGAAGAGGATGATTATGTAGCCAATGCTCACTTCTCTGACAGAAGCCTCCTTAGTTTTTCTAACGAATTCGGATTGCTTCGCCAAGCCAATCTTTATCTTTTCAAATCTCTTGGTGAGGAAGAACTCAACCGCAGCGGCACCGCCTCGGAACGTCAAATTACAGTGAGGGCTTTATTATTTGTAATTGCAGGACATATCATTCATCATACCCAAATTATTAAAGAAAGATATTTATGATCTGGTTTGCCGAATTTACACCTGAAAAGTTAAATGATCGCCCTAAAAACCACATGGGTGCATTTTTAGACATCAAATTCACAGAAGTAGGAGAAGACAGTCTTACGGCCACCATGCCGGTAGACGAACGGACACATCAACCAGCGGGTATTCTGCACGGGGGAGCTTCAGTTGTTTTAGCCGAAACATTGGGCAGTGTTGCATCTTATATGTGCATAGACCCGGAAAAATACCTGGCTGTAGGCTTAGAAGTCAACGCAAACCACTTACGCCCTGTAAAAAGCGGATTGGTTACAGGCATTTGTAAGCCGCTGCATATTGGTGCAAAAACCCACATCTGGGAAATCAAAATCTACAATGATAAGGGAAAAATGAACTGTGTCAGCAGGCTTACTGTTGCCATTATTAACAAGCCTGCTTAATTTAAGCTCGACTTGTTCCTCTAATCAACCATACTCACAATGACCTTCTTACCGTTCACTTTAAATCGTACATCCCCGGTAAGCTCAAATACTTTCAGCGCGTCTGCGATATTATCTTCCCTGGTTATCGCTCCCCCAAAAATTAGCTCTTCAGCAGCTTTGTCCTGATAAATTACCTCTATGTCATACCAATGGCCGAGAGCGAGCAGGATGTCTTTTAAGCGCTCATTACGAAAGACCATCTCCCCCTTCATCCAACTTACTGCATCTTCAGGGTCAACAGTACTTATGGTTATCGGCATTTTACCATTCAATATGGATTGCTGACCGGGTTTAAGGGTCACGGTACGGCCAGGCAGGTCTTTCGCACTCGAAAGCAGAACCTTTACGCTTCCTTCAAGTAATGTTGTTTTCGTTTTTTCATCTTCGTACGAGCTTACATTAAAATGCGTACCCAATACTTCTATTCTCTGATTTTTACTCTCCACAAAAAAAGGAATCATCTTTTGGATGTGGTCATCTGTCCCGGAGGAAGAGCGCATCTTAGCTACTTCAAAATACCCTTCACCTTTCAGCTTTACATTTCTTTCATCCTCTTCAAATTCAGCAGGAAAATGAATAGCGGACATGGCATTTAGCCAAACTCTGGTGCCGTCGGCCAATGTAACCCGGTATGTTTTACCTCGCGGGGTACTCAAAGTCAGCTCCGTTCGGTCGTCTCCAAAAACCGCACCCTCGATCTCAGTACCGTCTTCATAAACCAGTTTATGATCTTTAACCGCAATTCCTTTATTTTGATCATTAAGCGCAATCTGCTCTCCATCTGCTAAAGTCAGGATCAGCTCTTTGTTAGCGTTTAAAGCCAAAGCAGGTGATAATTCATCCTGTAAGGACAACCTATTTTGAAAAAACAACCATCCGATGCCTATTAATAACACCAAAGCGGCAACTGCACCGATCCTTTTGAATTTTTCTATGCGACGATAACGCACAATTCTAATAGAAATCAAGGCTGTTTCCAGATCGAAATTCAGTTTATGATAATAAGCATTCTGTCCATTTTCTCTATGGTCTAAGAATGCAATCAACTCTTCGTAACTAACCTGTTCTACAAATCGTGTGTCTTTGTACAGGGGCAACCCCATTACACCATGATTGCGCATCATGGTTATGGCTTCTATTACCAATAATCTTGGATGTAATCTAATCTCGTTCACTAACTTATTTTTTTTAGATTCTATCCATCTTAAAGTACAGATGTAAAAATCCTGGATACCTTCAATTTAGAGCGCAACAAATGTATCACAATAATATTAAAAAAAGTGGGACTCTAATTACCAAATCCTGAACTTTAATCATCACTAAATCATATTCTTACACGGATTGCCCTTCAATAAATCAAAGAGGGCTATAGAGGCCTGTTTCTACCATACTTTTTCGTAAAAGCTTCGTATCTGTTTCGTACCTGCTTCGGATAAAAGGTACCCTTTTCCGAAGCAGGTACGTATCATTCCCCCTTCTGTTACGATACTGTCCAAGGGAAGTTCTCTTCCTAAGACTTAGAGATTAGCATACAAAAGTTGTTATAACAGCAGCTCATAGCTGCTTACACTGCCAACATTAGTAATTTATTTTGCAGCACATGGTGATAAATTACATTCAAATAAAATAAATCAATATCTTTGGCGCATTAAGAATTTTTACAATGACAAAACAAGAAGAAAACAACAGTTTTGACTGGGTTTATTACGTATTAGGCCTGTTTTTTGGGATTTTAACTGCAGTAAGCATTTCAGGAAACTTTTTCTGGTGGGTTTTTGGTGGTATCCTTGGATTCATTTTCTCTGCTATTTTCCTTAACGGGATCGTTAAAGGCCGGGAATACTAGTCATATAGCCACAAGTTTTAAACATCATCGTTATCATGAAGGCATTCAGGTTAATTGCATTGTTTACTGTTTTAGCTCTTGGGGCCAATGCTCAGGAGGTAAAATTCCCTGCTCTTGACAGTAGTCCAGCAGATATTGTATATTATCCGTTAAATGTCGCCAAAGCGAAAGATGATTCCGCTCCTTTAATTAAAGTCATTTATTCAAGGCCATCAAAAAAAGGCCGCGAAATTTTTGGTGTGTTGGAGCAATATGGCAAAATTTGGAGACTAGGCGCTAATGAATCTACAGAAATAAAGTTTTATAAGCCGGCGACTATCGAAGGCAAAAAAATTAAAGCCGGAACGTATAGCCTGTTCGCGATCCCAAATAAAGACAAATGGGTGCTTATCTTCAATAAACAACTTGATAAATGGGGCGCATTTACTTACAATCAACAGAAAGATGTGATGAGGGTTGAAGTTCCGGTTAAAGCACTGGCAAAACCACAGGAAGTACTTGCCATTACATTTGTTCCCGCCGAAAAAGGCGCCCGGTTAATTATCGCATGGGATTCCACACAGGTGGAATTACCTATAGGAATTTAAATTTCTTCTCAGGAATTTATCAAAATAAAACAAAGCAATAATAAGATCGGCAAACAAGAATGCTTTCAGGAGCAATGAATATGTCGATTTTTCCATGGCAAAACTAAATTTCAGTTGCATTGCTGGCATGTTATGCTCCAGGTTACTGTTGGCGAACATATAAACAATAGCCGCAGTGATAGCGCACACAAAAATTGCCGCAATACTGTAAATAATCCTTTTGTCTACTTTTGTTTTAAGCGATACAGGCGGCATTTCAAGTTTTGCCTGCTCCATCACATTTCTTGTAAATGACATAGAGGGCGCATCAAGCTCCATCCCTTTTAACAATTCATCAAGTCTTTCATCTGTTAGTTTCATATCAACTCCTTTACTTCGTCCTTTAATAAAAGCTGCAGCTTCTCTTTCAATTTAATCCTTGCCCTGTGCAGTTTCACCTTAACTGTATTGCTCGTCATACCCAGCGCCGTCCCAATTTCTTCAAGGCTCTGCTCCCCCTTATAAAACAGCGTAATGATTACGGCATCTTCTGCTGAAAGCATATCTATGGCCATATTCAAAAATACATGGCCAGACTTCTGTTCTACCAAATTAGTATTAAATTCTGATACATGGTTCTCCAGCTGCAAAGCATTTTCTTCATCGTCAATCGATTGGGTCTGCATCCTGTTCTTACGCAAAAAAGACATCGCTGTAGTATAGGTTATTGTATACAGCCAAGTAGAAAACCTGGAGGTTTGTTTATACGTCCCCAATCCGCGATAGGCTTTTATAAAGCAATCCTGGGCAATTTCTTCTGCATCCTCTCTATTCTTTACAAACCGAATGGCTAGTGTAAACACGAAACGCTGATGGCGCTTTACCAGTTCGGAATACACCGTGGTATTGCCCGTCAGCACTTCGGCTATCAAGTCTTCATCTGTTTGCTGCTGCATATTTGAGGTATGACGCTCCATGCATGCCGCAGGTTACAAAAAGTATGAATATAAAAGTCTGACCTTAATGGCTTCCTGCAAAGAATTTAAGTCCGAGGATTGACCCGATAAGCGTTGCGATAAAGAAAATCCTCCAGAAATTGGCAGGCTCATCAAAATATAAAATCCCGACGATCACTGTACCAACAGCGCCGATTCCCGTCCAAACCGCATATGCCGTGCCCATAGGTAAGCTTTGGGTCGCTTTATTCAAAAAATAAAAACTCAGGGTAATACATGCAGCAAAACCAAGTGTCCATTTTAAGTTGGTGAAGTTGTTAGACAACTTCAAACAAGTAGTAAAACCCACTTCAAACATTCCGGCAATAATTAATATAATCCAGCTCATAATTCTAATATTTCCGGCAAAATTAAGCAGATCAACACCCGAATTTTTTTACAAATGTTAAAAAATGAATCTGCTTATCGGATTTCTGAGCGGATGCGACTCAGCGTTACCTGAGTCACTCCCAGATAAGAGGCAATATAGCCCAGCTGGATGCGACGGATCAATAAGGGAGAAGAATTCAGCAGTTCCCGGTAGCATTCAGAAGCTGACTTAAACAATCGGGCAATATAACGTTCTTCCAGCTTTATGAGTTCCAGTTCGGCTAGTTTTCGTCCCCAATTGGCCAGCTCAATATTTTCTCTGAACAGGGCTTGCAACACATTATCCTTGATTTCGTAAAGCAAACTGTTTTCCAGCAACTCAATGCTTTCATAGCCCGGCCGGCCATTGATATAGCTATTATAGGAAAACACAAAATCACCTTCGAGGCCAAACCAAAAAGTAATCTGATTTTCTTTTCCTTCGCAATAAGCCCTGGCAATGCCTTTTTCTATAAAATAAACAGACCTCCCAACCTGACCTGCCTCCACTAAAATCTTATGTTTAGGAAGCTCAATAGGTTTCATCTCTGCTATAAGCTGATTTAGGCTATCGTTTTTGAGGGGGTAAACACTGGTTATTTTCTTCAGGAGCTGCTCCAAATTTTTAATATTTAGTTAAAGATAAAAGAAGACTTTCAAATATTTTTTGAAAAATGTAACCTGATCGCTTTTGATGTGGTCATAGTACACAGAACAAGTTTCTATAATAGACTATTTATCATTTAAGATTTAACAATATGGAAGGAGTAATCGTATCAGTCGTACTTTTTATTTGCACAACGGCATTGGTTTTTGGCTTAAGATACATGACAAACAAAGAAAAAATGGCGATGATAGAACGCGGAATGGATCCGGGCATGCAAAAGGCCAGACCAGCAGCACCGACCCCCTTTATCAGCTTAAAATTCGGACTATTGCTGGTTGGACTGGGATTGGGGTTAATCTTTGCGTTATTTACAGTTTGGAGCCTGACCCTCGAGAAACAGGATGCTGTCGCCATCTATTTCGGATTCATTTGCGTTTTCGGAGGCTTAGGCTTGATCATCTCTTATGCTGTTGAAAAGAAATGGCTTGATCAGCAAAAAGATTAAGAGTAATAAAGCCCTCGCCCGGATAACGTGTTATCCAATTAAGACCATACAACCGTGATTGGGAGTTACAAATTAAGCGTTCAGGTGTACTGAGCGCTTAATTTGTAACTCCCAATTCTGTAAAAGCCACATCCCTCCCCTCCTATTCCCAGTTTCTTTCCCTTGTTTGACACTTTTGTCAATCTCAGGTCAATTCCTAAAGACTTAACATTATTTTAATAAATTAATCAATCGATTGATTAATTTTGTGCCATCAAATAATCAAATGGAAAAAATCGATAAGCGGGCAAATATCCTGGAAGCAGCTGAAAAGTTGTTCTCGGAATTGGGATATGAGGGAGCTTCTACACGACAGATCGCGAAGGAAGCAGGGGCCAATATGGCCATGATCAATTACTATTTTGGTTCTAAAGAGGGAGTTTTCATGGAAATCATGACACTCCGCATTCAGGCATTTAAAGATGAACTGGATAGGATCAATAATGATCAGCTAACTGGAATGGAAAAACTGCTAAAGGTAGTTGAGGGCTATGCAAAACGAATACTTTGCAACCGTTCATTCCATAAAATGATGCACAGGGAACTTTCTCTTCCCCAGCGTCCTGAAATGTTTTATACGATCAAAAATGCCATGGCAGAAAACATGCTGCTGATAGAACGCATCATTACCAATGGCATAGAGGATGGCAGCTTCAGACAAGTAGATGTCAGGATGCTGATTGCTACAATAACCGGCACTATCAGTAACGTAGCCATCTCTCCATCAAAGATTACATCGGGCACAGGACTCGATATCGAAAAAAAAGCAGACAGAAAGATCATCACCGAACGCCTCATCAATCACCTGCAAGACCTAATTATCATTTATTTAACACCCCAAAAATGACACGTAACATCATTAAATTAAGCTTTTTAGCATTTCTGTTTCCGGGGATGCTCTATGCTCAGGACCAAAGAAAGCTAAGCCTACCGGAAGCCATCTCTCTTGGAATAGAGAACAGTAAGAATCTTAAACTTTCTCAGAATAAAATTGATGCGGCAGTTGCCAATCTGGCTACAGTGAAAGACAATGCACTTCCAACAGCAAAAGCGTCTTTTTTATACAATCACGCGGAAATCCCTACCAATACATTGAGTATAGGCGGAGGAAATCCTATTCACCTGCCTAAGCGTGCCGATGCTTTTGTAGGTACGGCTGCGGTAGAAGAGTTGATCTACGGAGGCGGAAAATTGAAATATGCTGAAGAATCAACACGCTTACTTACTGAAGTAGCTCGTCTGGATGCTGATAAAGACAAAGAGGAAATCAGCTATGCGGTAATCAGTACTTATTACTCCCTGTTTAAAGTATTACAAAGTAAAAAGGTGATTGCTCAAAACCTTGAATCTATTGCCAGTCAATTAAAACAGGCACAACGCTTTTTTGAACAGGGTGTGGTGACTAAAAATGATGTTTTAAGGTTTCAATTACAACAGGCAAACGTGTCGCTTACCGACATGGAGATTGAAAACAACAGGAAAATCATCAATTATAATCTTGACATTCTGCTGGGTTTGAACGAAAACACACAAATAGAGATCACAGAACCTGACAACACATTGAAACAAGCAGGCGCCCTGAGCAATTATATTGATATGGCAATGTCCAACAGACAGGAGCTCAGACAACTGGATCTGCAGAATAAGGTGGCAGATGTAAACATCAAATCGATAAAAGCCAATACATTGCCCACCGTAGGTGTAGGTGCCAATCTTTACTACATCAATCCGAGCGGCAAATTTATCCCTCCAACAGATCAGTTTATCATGCCGGTTACCCTTGGCGCCAATATCTCATGGAACATCGGCAATTTATGGACAAACAAAAACAAGGTCAATGAGGCAAGGATCCAACAAAAAAATATCGTAATCCAGAAAGATATTCTTTCCGATCATTTGAAAACAGAGATCAATAAAGATTACCAGAGCTATCAGCTTGCTGTAAACAAGATTCAGGTACTGGAAACATCTATAGCTCAGGCTACTGAAAACGACAAGCTCCTGGCTTCAAAATATAAGAACAATGTAGCTTCAGCGATTGATAGAATTGATGCAGAAACTTTGCTTTACCAGGCCAAGATCAATCTGGAAATTGCGAAAGCAGATGCCGGACTTGCTTATTATACATTACTAAAATCAACTGGAAAAATTACTCAATAATACCATAACAAATTACTGCGATGACAACTGAAAAGAAAAAAAAGAATAAAGTTATACCAATTATATTAGCCGTTTTAATCATAGTTGGAGCCATATTTGGCACTAAAGAATACATTTATTACAGCAAACACGTGGATACAGATGATGCCCAGATTGATGGCGACATCAGTCCTGTAGTTGCACGTGTAGGTGGCTATGTAAATCAGATCAGCTTTGAAGAGAATACCCTGGTACATGAGGGTGATGTTCTGGTAAAACTGGATGACAGCGATTACAAAGTAAAGCTTGAACAGGCCCAGGCTGGTCAGCAGGGAGCAAATGCAGGCGTAGGCGTATCTCAATCACAAATTGCAGCAACCGCAGCAAATACAAGTACTGCCAAAGCAAATATTGAAGCCGCAAGGGTAAAACTCGATCTGGCGAATAAAGATTATGCACGTTATGCAAACCTTGTAAAAGATGGATCTATTACTCAGCAACAATTTGACCAGGCAAAAGCACAAAAAGAGAGTGCAGAAGCTGCTTTTACCGCCGCTAAAGATCAGTATACAGCTGCAGTTAAACAGGTAAGCACAACACAGTCTCAACTTGCGGTGAGCAGCAATGGGGTTACACAGCGCCAATCGGATGTAGATTTTGCTAAATTGCAATTGTCATATACCGAGATTAAGGCGCCGGCAACGGGTATTGTTTCTAAAAAGAATGTTCAGAAAGGACAACTGGTACAGGCCGGACAGTCGTTATTTTCTATTGTAAATGAAAACAGTATTTATGTAACCGCTAACTTCAAAGAAACCCAGCTTGAAGACATTACTCCCGGATTGAAAGTTAAGGTAGAAGTTGATGCTTATCCTCATGAAGATATTCAGGGCGAAGTATACAACTTTGCGCCTATTACAGGAGCCAAAGGTTCTCTTTTGCCTCCGGATAATGCTACGGGGAACTTCGTTAAGGTGGTACAGAGAGTACCTGTAAAAATAAAGATCACCAAAGCACCAAAAGATGTTCTGGCTAAGCTTCGTCCAGGCATGAGCGTTAAAGTTTCTGTTTCTATAAAAGATTAAAAAATGGCCGAGAAAGGTTTAAAAAAGTGGGTAATTACATTTACAGTGATCACAGCTTCGCTTCTGGAGCTGATTGATACTACCATTGTAAACGTAGCTATCCCACAGATACAGGGTAACCTGGGCGCCACCCTTGAGGATGTAGCCTGGCTATCTACTGGCTACGCTGTTGCCAACGTAATAGTCCTCCCCATGTCGGGATGGCTTGGCAGTCGCTTTGGCCGAAAAAATTACTTCCTGTTTTCCATTATTTTATTCACCATTGCATCGTTCCTATGTGGAAATGCAACAAATCTGGAAGAATTAATCGCATTCCGTATTTTACAGGGTCTGGCAGGCGGTGGTCTAATCTCTACCGCACAGGCGATTCTCATTGAAACATGGCCGAGAGAAGATGTTGGTATTGCGACCGCATTGTTTGGCCTTGGCGCTGTTGTAGGTCCCACCGTAGGCCCTACTATTGGCGGGTACCTGCTTGAGGTAAGTACCTGGCCATGGATTTTTTACGTGAATATTCCTGTCGGTATTCTGGCAGCCTACTGTACGTATACATTCGTCAGGGAAACGCCCAAAGATGGTAAGGGAATGCCGGTCGACTGGTGGGGAATTATATTGCTGGCTTTGGCTGTGGGCAGTTTACAAACCGTACTGGAAAAAGGTGAAAGTGAAGACTGGTTTGCAACTCCATACATCACGGCGCTGGCGGTTACATCTGTATTAGGGCTACTGTTGTTTATCTGGAGGGAAACCACTACAGACCATCCAATCGTGAATTTCAAGATCATGCGCCACCGTAGTTTTTCGGTCGGGATGTTTACCTCCTTTGTATTGGGTTTTGGATTGTATGGCTCGGTATTCGTATTCCCGATTTTCTGTCAGAATTTGCTGGGTTTTTCGCCCCTGCAAACAGGAGAATTGTTATTTCCGGGGGGACTGTTCACCATCGTAATGATGCCTTTTATTGGCATTATGCTAAAGAAAAACATCCCAGCACAGTTTATGGCCACAATAGGTATGTTCCTTTTCTTTGTATTCTGCAGCATGCTGAGCAAGTCTACATTACAGTCGGGCACGAGTGACTTTTTCCTTCCCCTGATCATCAGAGGTATTGGTATGGCGCTGCTATTCGTTCCGCTGACCACCCTGGCGATACAAGACCTGAAAGGGCCGGAAATTGGTCAGGGTTCGGGGTTAAATAACATGATGAGGCAATTAGGTGGTTCATTTGGAATTGCTGCCCTTACCACATTAATCCACGTTCGTCAGGGCTTCCACCGCAGCAATTTACTGGTCAATGTAAACGAGTATAACCCGGCGTTTACTGAGCGGTTCAATGGCTTTATACATAACTTTATGGCTAAGGGATACAACTACCTTGAAGCCAAAACGCTTGCAGCAAAAGCGATAGAAGGGGCCGTAACCAAACAAAGTCTATTGCTTACTTATAGCGATGCTTATTGGGTAGCGGGATTGGTATTGTTGTGTTCTATACCACTACTTTACCTTCAGAAATTTAAAAAGAATGTAGAAGTTCCTGCAGACTTACATTAAACAAAACAGCCGTTAAGAAAATCTTAACGGCTGTTTTACCCCAAAAAATTAACAATTAATTTACCTCATTATTGCGTTTCTGCAATAGATTCGGCACATAAGTTTAAAAGGATTTGTTTAACCTCTATGGAACTAAGTTATTGATTTTTATGAAAAAATCAAAATTAAATTAATAGGTTCATTGGTCTTTTTTTTGGATGATTTTTGGTAGCTTAAGCGCTCAAAATTTTCCTTAAAAAATGATGCAGAAACAACGCGTAAAAGGGCAGAGAGAATCCGTATTTAACAATGAAGTAGTTTCCAGGTTCGAACTCTATAATAGCCTTTTCCTTACTCTTCCGTTCTACAAGATCAAAGACACAGGCACATTATTGCCATTGTTTATAAAATATTGTGAAGATGGTGTAAATAAACACGAGACACCCTCACATATCATCAATACTTTTTTTAAGAAATACACGCAGACCAACGCCAACAAGGATGTAATTGATCTGTTGTTTCGGTTTATCCAGTACATCGAACGTCAGGTGGTACTTTTTGACGCCGTAGAAGATGCCTCATTCAACAAACTAAATGCAGATGATGAGCACAATGCGCTGCTTGGGTACTTGAAAAAAGGTAGCGACAGCAAAGTCATTACTGAAAAAATAGAGAAGCTAATCGAAGATTTTTCGCTGCGTCTGGTACTGACAGCACACCCAACCCAGTTTTATCCGGGAAGTGTTTTGTCGATCATTACTGACCTGACCAGCGCCATTAAGATCAACGACATTTCAACCATACACCTGCTATTGCAGCAACTGGGAAAAACACCTTTTTTCAATAAAAAATCCCCTACTCCGGTAGATGAGGCTTTAAGTCTGGCCTGGTATCTTGAAAATGTGTTTTACTTCGCGGCAGCAAATATTCAATCTGAAATTGATAAGAGCCTTAATGATTACAACATAGAATCTAAAAAGATTATTGAACTTGGTTTTTGGCCGGGCGGAGACAGGGATGGCAATCCAAATGTGCATGCAGACTCAACCATACAGGTATCTAAAATGCTGCGCCAGATCTTATATAGATGCTATTACAGGGATTTCAGGAACCTGAAACGCCGTATCACCTTCAGGGGTGTTGAAGAACCGATTGCTATTGTTCAGGACGTTTTATACAAGAATGCTTTTGATCCGAATATTGAGATGGAAAACATCTCTGGTGATCTGATTGAGAAGCTAACAGAGATTAAAACAACTTTGATAGATCATCATGATGGCTTGTTTGCGGATCTTGCTTCAGACCTGATCCGGAAAGTTGAGCTATACGGCAGTCATTTTGCCTCCCTGGACATCAGACAGGATAGCCGGGTACTGAGAGATGTTCATGCTTATTGTAGAAAAAGCAAGCCCATCATCTCTTTATTTCCGGAAAACTACGATGACTTATCTGAAGAAGAAAAAATTGCAGCACTTTCATTCAAAAGCGCTAAAGTTATCTATACCGAGGACCGGGATTCTTTAATAGACGACACCTTGCAGACCATTGCTGAGGTGAAACAAATACAGGAAAGCAATGGAGAGCTGGCCTGCCACCGTTTTATCATCAGCAACTGTCAGCAAGCGAGCGATATCCTGCAATTGATGGAACTGTTTTTATGGAACGGCTGGGAAGAGCACAACCTGACGATGGACTTTGTTCCTTTATTTGAAACCGTTCATGACCTTGCTGATGCTGCAAAAATAATGGAAACGCTTTATGCTCATCCATTTTACAAAAAACACCTGGAAAGCAGGGGAAATAAGCAGGACATTATGCTGGGCTTCTCAGACAGCACTAAAGACGGTGGATACCTGATGGCCAACTGGTCTATTTTTAATGCGAAAGTAGCGCTTACAGAGACTGCCAATAAGCACAACATCCAGCTGGCATTTTTTGACGGCCGTGGAGGTCCGCCTTCACGTGGAGGGGGTAAAACACATCGTTTCTATGCTTCCATGGGTAAAGAAATCGCAAATAAAAATATTCAGCTCACTATTCAGGGGCAGACCATCAGCTCCCAGTATGGCTCAATTGACAGTGCTGAATTCAATATAGAACAATTGATCAATGCGGGTATTTCTGCCGGAATGAAAGAGAAACACAATATTCTACTGGACCCGGTGCACAAAAATCTACTGGATGTAATGGCTGCGCAAAGCTATGATGCTTTTGTAAGCCTGCGAAAACACCCATTATTCTTAAGTTACCTGGAAAAATTCTCACCACTGTCCCTACTGTCCAAGATCACCATTAGCAGCAGGCCAGTAAAAAGGAATTCAGGAGAGAAGTTGAAACTGGAAGACCTGAGAGCAATCAGTTTTGTGACTGCATGGAGCCAGTTGAAACAGAATATCCCTGGCTTTTATGGCATGGGCACTGCCCTGAAAACTCAGGAAGATGCAGGTAACTGGGATGATATTGTAAAAACCTATCAGGAATCCGGATATTTTAAAACCATCATTGACAACTGTATGATGTCTATGAGTAAATCTGATTTCTCTGTAACCGCTCACTTTGCCAACGATAAAGAATACGGAGATTTCTGGAAAATGCTACACGATGAATTCGAGCTTTCTAAGGCTATGTTATTAAAGCTCTCAGGCCATGAGACCCTGATGGAGAATTATCCTGTTGAGAAGCGCTCTATTGCGGTGAGAGAGAAGATTGTGCTGCCGCTTGTATTGATCCAGCACTACGCCCTGGAACAGCTTCAGCATGAATTGTCTGAAGTCGAAAAGCAATCTTATGAGAAACTGGCAATAAGAACCGTATATGGGGTGGTAAATGCCGGAAGGAACCTGGCATAACCTCCAATCGTCATCTCTGAGCTCAGAAATATAATCCTATAAAAAAGGCGACCACATGTGGTCGCCTTTTTATTTCATCAGGATCAAGGCTATCTATCGATTGAACCCATTACCTTTTGAGAGAATGCATTTAGTGCATCTTTTTCGGTTATGCCTGAATTAACATCGGCATGAACCTCTAATGCTCCGCAGATGTTAGTGATCAGTTCTCCTGCCACATCAATTTCCGCTTCACTTACACCTCTGAACTCACAGAAGGCCTCTAAAACAGTTAATGTTGCTTCAAGATCTTCTGGTGTGCTATTTTGAAATAGCTGTCTGATAACTGGAATCTTCATTATTTTATTTTATCAAATAACTCAATTAAAATCTCTGCCTTATTGGTCTGAACCTGGTGAACCAACGCTCCTCCTTCAAAAGCCGCAAAGGTTGGTAAATTATCAACATTTGCCAGCTTGCGCGAATCCGGAAGTTTCTCTGCATCCACAATTAAGAATGTGACATCTTCATTTTCAGCCGCAAGTTTCTTGAATTTAGGTTTCATTATTCTGCAGTTTCCGCACCAGGATGCTGCATACTGCACCATCACCTTGTTGTTTTCAGCAACATATTGTTGAAGATTATCTTCTGTTAATTCTAAAACCATGTTTTTGTGATTAATTAGCGCTTAAGTATTCTGCAACGCCTGTTCTGTTTGCACTCATTGCTTCTTTACCTTCTTCCCAGTTAGCAGGGCAAACTTCGCCATGTTTCTGAACGTGAGCATAAGCATCTATTAAACGCAAATATTCTTTAACGTTTCTACCTACCGGCATATCGTTTACACTTTCATGGAATACTTTACCTGTCTCATCAATTAAGTAAGTAGCCCTGTAAGTAACATTTGATCCTGAGAATGATTCATTACCTTCCTCATCGTACGCTACGTCCTGCTCTACAATACCTAAGATGTTAGACAAATGTCTGTGTGTATCTGCCAAAATAGGATAAGTCACACCTTCAATACCACCATTGTCTTTTGGCGTATTTAACCATGCAAAGTGAACTTCATTTGTATCGCATGAAGCACCAATTACAATTGTATTTCTTTTTTCAAAATCAGGCAATGCTGCTTGGAAAGCATGTAATTCTGTAGGGCATACAAAAGTGAAATCTTTTGGATACCAGAACAATAAAACTTTGCTTTGTTTACTTACTGCTTCTTCAAATACGTTGATTTTTAAATCATCACCCATTTCTGACATTGCATCGATACTAACACTTGGGAACTTTTTACCTACTATTGCCATAATTATATTATTTGTTGTTTTTTTCTGGCGCAAAGGTACGGCAAGCAAAGTTTAAAAGCAACGGAGCTTACCTATTCCGGCATACTTAATGTCGATACAGGAATAGCTTTTATCTATAATGTTTAATCCAAGAAGAGTTTTCATCTATCGGGCTGCAGGTCCGCATACCGCGATCTGCAACCTTGTTTATCAGTCAATTAACGATCACTGTTTTAGCGTTGTTTCAAACAGTTTAAAAATCCGTTTATACTCGTCAGTCCAGCTTGAAGGCTCTACAAAACCATGATCTTCAACAGGATAAACGGCCAATTCCCAGTTGTCCTTTTTCAATTCTATCAATCGCTGTGACAAACGCACAATATCCTGAAAATGTACATTTACATCAACCATTCCATGACACATCAGCAAATTACCTTTCAATCCATCAGCGAAATAAATAGGAGAGCTTTTCTTATAGGCCAGTGAATCAGTAGTCGGCTCATTTAGAATATTTGAAGTATAGCCATGGTTGTAATGCGCCCAGTCAGTCACAGATCTAAGGGCCGCCCCACTTTTAAAAACTTCTTGCTCGGTAAATAAAGCCATCAGCGTGATGAAGCCGCCGTAAGAACCGCCGTATAATCCCACATGTTTAGGATCCACACCATATTTTTCAACCAACATCTTTACACCGTCTACCTGATCTGTCAGATCCTTTCCTCCCATATGCCTGTAAATACCAGTACGGTGGTCCCTTCCATATCCAGAACTTGCAGTGTAATCAATATCAATCACCGTATAGCCATTATCGGCCAGCATGTTGTTAAACATATATTCCCTGGAATATTGGCTCCACCAATAGTGAACATTTTGCAGATAACCTGCGCCATGTACAAACACTACTGCCGGGTGGTTTGGATGTGGATTAGCTGCTGGATATACCCTTGCATTTACATCCGCACCATATCGGTTTTTAAAGGACACCAGATCCGGCGTTCTCCATTTATAGGAATTGAATTCCGCAGTTGTAGAATTGGTGACCTTCACGGCCTTAGCACCTGGTTTATTCTGCTGAACATATAGTTCCCAGGGCTGGTTCATGTAAGAATAGCTAATCGCAATCCACTGCTCGTCCGGAGAAAGCGTAACTACGTTACCTCCCTTCATTGTGGTGACTTGCTGGAGTTCACCGCCATTCACACTTAGTTTATAAAAATGGGTAATTCCCGGATGATCCTTGTTTGCAGTAATATAAAACGTCTTCTTATCCTTTGAAAGCTGTAGCTCTTGTACTTCCCATTTGCCGGATGTCAGTTGTTTCTTCTGGCCATTAGCCACATTTGCCGTGTACAAATGCGAATACCCGCTTGCCTCACTTTGATAATAGATCTGATTGTCATTAATCCATCCCATATTTGACGCGCCGATGCCAGGGCCGCTTATCCAGGCCTCATCTCTTTGCCGGTCTATCAGGCTCAAATTCCCCGTAGCAGCATCCAGCTTTAAAATCCACAGATCTTTATTATCCCGGGATTCTGCCACAACAAAAGCCATAGTTCCTGATTCGTTCCAATTTGGATTGCTCAGACTCACATTACGGTCTTCGTTCTTTTTCCGTCTTTCTTCCAGTTGCTTAGGATAGTCCTTCACATAATCTGGTAAATCTTTGATCCCAGGGATTTGTCCCGTATTGAACTTATATACCGTATCTCTTGAACGATCATAAATATAATTTTCAGACAGAGAAGATGGTTCTCCCACTTTGGCCCGGGTATTCATATCTTCGGTATAACCGGAAGAGGTTACGTAATTGGGAACTATCGTCCCTTGACCTCCTGCTGAAGGGACCATCAGCCTATAGGAAACATACTTTCCGTCAGGACTCAACTCTAAGCCGGTAAGGAATTTGTCTTCTGTATAAATCGGATCAATCCCTTTTTCATCTTTTCCTGGCCTATCCTTCCGCTCTGCGTTCTGTTTATTTCTTTTTTTAATGATGTCAAAAAGTTGCTCCTGGTCATTCTTTAACCAGGTATTCTGATCTGTGCTTTTCGCGCGTTCAGCTTTCCCAGGCTTCTTTCCCCTTGTAAAGTTGGTAAGCTGTTCTGTCTCACTGGTTTTCAGGTTCAGGGCGAAAAGATTATCTCCCTGTTGATAGGCAATATTCCCATTGGTAAGGAATTTTGCATTGCTCTCTCTGTCTGTGGTATAAGTAAGCCTTTGCTCTTTTCCGCTTTTTAATGTATACAGATAAATATCTCCGCCCTTTTCAGCTAAAGCCATCGAAGCATCATTGTTGTAGGTATATCCAGGACTTAAAGCTTTTTCCATTACTTTTTCGTCAGATTTCTGCGGCTTAAGGTTTCCGGTACTGACCTTATAAAGCTCATCTTTCTCCTTACTTTCCGGGTTCCAGTTAAAGAACAAGGTCTTACTATCTTCCGACCAGCGATAATTAGAAGGAGAAACACCTATCCACTTTTGGTCACGCATAATTTTTTCTACGCTAAGCGGGGCTACTTGCTGGGCATGAGCAAGACATACAGGCCATAGCAGCAGGAGAACAATTTTTTTCATCTGTATAAATTTGTTTCAAATTATTTTTTACCGTACAACTTTGCCGGTTTTATCTAAGTTGACGTTAAAAGGTTTCAGATACCGGCTCAATACAGCAAACTCACGTCTGGTAATCACACGGTCGCCGTCATATTCAGTGCTAAAGTTATAACCTTTCTTCCAATTCTTTTTTACCTCCTTAATGGTATTTTCTAATGATAGTCCGGCAACATATGATATCATTTTCAAGGTATTGTTAATCGTCATTTTTTCCTCTTTATGGTCATCAAACCAAATCTGAGCTTTGTAATAATAGGATTTTACCGGCTCTTTGATCTCCACAGAGAGAACTTCCTGGTCTGGTCTGAAATAGGCTGTCCCACTTGATATTTCTGCTCTCAGGAAACCCGAAAGACCAATTACCTGTATGTCTTTCCAGTTACTATCCGCATGATTAACATCTGCAAATGGCACCAATGATAGTTTATAATTGAGTAACTCCCCCTGGATGAGTTTTAGGTTAGCCAAGGATGTTTTTGTCTTAAAAAACACGGCATAGGCTGCCGTAGCTCCGGCAGCCTGGCCTGCAACAAAACTTTCTTGCTCAGGGTTTAAAACAATTAAGTTGTCCTGTCCGGGTAACTGCAATTTGTCCATCAAGAGAAAATTTGCAGATCCGCCACTTATAACATAACCCGACGCAACACTGGTCCTGTACAAGTAATCGTCATAATTAAATGCTTTCCATTGCAGTGGTACTTTAGGTATCTGCAACGCGCTGCTTACTGCTCCGGTTTTATCTGCGTCGACCAATACACCGGCTTTAATGATTTTACCCCCTGTCAGTTCAATATTCCAGCCACTACCCGATCTTTTTAATTTGAGCAGGCCTGCTCCTCTGATGATAGTCAGGTTCTTTAAAGTGTCTGTCCATGAACGAACTACAGTGCTTACTTTAGAATAGTCGACCAGTACCTGTCCTGTATTGCCCTTAATCCTTTTCAATATTTCCCCTTCAATTCCGGAGGCCTGACTGTTGCCCGACGCGGAAAGCTGAAAATCCTGTGTGCTCAATATCACTGTTGTTTTTACACCCGACACTGCCGATTGGATTCCCGCCCCAACAGCACTGTTTCCATTTCCAATTACGACAACCCCAGTTTTGGTTGTTTGTGCCTGCGAAACATAGCTAAACACTGTAAGTACCAAAACAATAAAAAATCCCCTTTTCATTTTGTATTTTTATTTAACTTATGCAATATCCTTTAAATGAATCTATTTTGGATGTAAAAGCATTAAAGGATAATTTATTTAACCTATTTTAACAAAAATGCCGCAAAGGCTTCAAAATATGATGCATACGATCAATTCTGTTTTTAAAGCCCAGCAAGCGTATAAATATACGCTTAGAGCAAGCAATGCAACGCAAAGAATCAATAAATTAAAAAAATTGAAGGATAGCATTGAAAAACATGAAGACGCCATTTATGAAGCATTACAAAATGATTTGAGAAAATGCACCTTTGAAGCGGCTGTAACAGAGCTCATTTTTATTTACGGTGAAATTGATTTCGCAATAAAAAACCTAAACGGCTGGATGAAGCCAAAGTCTGTAGGAAAAACCATCACCAACCTTCTTGCAAAAAACAAGATATATTATGAGCCTAAAGGGGTCTGTCTCATCATTTCACCCTGGAATTACCCATTCCAGCTAATGATGAGCCCACTTATATCTGCCATTGCAGCAGGAAATTGCGCCATGCTCAAACCTTCTGAATTAAGTCCGGAAACCAGCGCCATTATATTAAAAATTGTAGAGGATTGTTTTGAGGACAATGAAATTAGCTGTTTTGAGGGCGATGCATCCGTTTCAACCGCATTGCTGACCCTTCCGTTTGATCATATATTTTTTACCGGCAGCACTGCCATTGGAAAAGTGGTGATGGAAGCCGCGGCAAAAAACTTAACTTCAGTTACGCTTGAACTGGGCGGAAAATCTCCGGTTGTTCTGGATTCCTCTGCCAACTTAAAAAAAGCAGCAGAAAAAATAGCCTGGGGCAAACTAATGAATGCAGGACAAACCTGTATAGCTCCTGACTATATACTTATTCCTGAGGACTTACAGCGACCTTTTATACAACAATATAAAGAAGCGGTGGAAAGAATGTTTTTTAACGGCACTCAGAAACCTGATACGACGATATATGCTAAAATCATAAATGACCGTCATTTTAATCGTCTTTCGGGTTTAATTAACGATGCATCGGCCAAAGGAGCTGAAATCATTTATGGTGGCATCACCGAGCCGTCAGAAAGAACCATTTATCCTACTGTGATTACAAACCTCTCTTCTGATGCAGAAATTATGAAAGAAGAGATATTTGGCCCTGTTTTGCCTATAATTCCTTTCAAACAGCTGGACGATGCTATTGCCATGATCAATGAAAAAAGCAAACCTCTGGCGCTCTATATTTTCAGTGAAAATAGTCAGAATATCCGGCACATCATCAAACAAACCAGCGCAGGGGGAACCTGTGTTAATGATGTGCTCATCCACATATCCAATCCAAAACTTCCTTTTGGCGGGGTAAACGGGAGTGGCGTTGGAAGCTGCCACGGGCAGTTTGGCTTCAAGACTTTCTCTCACGAAAGGGCGGTTGTATTTCAGTCGGGATTTGATGTCACCAACCTGATCTATCCCCCATATGAAAAGAAAAGCTGGGTATTGAGATGGCTGAAGCGGTTGATGTAACTAGCCAATCCTTACTGATGTCATTGTCAGTGATCCTCCGACAGCTTTATCATTGAATAGGGAAACTTCTTCCTTTTCATTTTTTAAACCAAGGGTATACATCAGGGGCAGATAATGTTCAGGCGTAGGGATCGCCAGCATCGCTTCCTTTCCTAGACTTTGATAATCCATTAAAGGTTTATGATCATTATTCATAATCAACGTTTTAAACTTATCACTGATCTGAAGTGCCCAGTCGTAACCGCCCCCATCGATCATAGGCCAGCTGATCATCCTCAGGTTATGAACCATATTCCCGCTTCCAAGAATCAGAACGCCTTTTTTGCGCAATTGATAAATTTCTTTAGCCAATTCGTAATGATACCGCGCATCTTTAGTGTAATCAATACTCAATTGCAAAACAGGGATGTCCGCATTTGGGTACATGTGTTTCACAACTGTCCAGGCCCCATGGTCTAAACCCCAGTCATGATCCAGTCCGACCGTCGTACTTTGTACCAATCCAGCTGTTTCCATGGCCAGCTCCGC
Organism: Pedobacter frigoris; assembly: GCF_032678645.1. Classification (GTDB taxonomy): domain Bacteria; phylum Bacteroidota; class Bacteroidia; order Sphingobacteriales; family Sphingobacteriaceae; genus Pedobacter; species Pedobacter frigoris_A. Next base: position 156,650 of record NZ_JAVTSP010000002.1, on the reverse strand, counting down.
ATTTCCGGGAGCAGGGTAAACTACATCAAAAAGCTGCTGTGGGAATCCTCCAAAATCATGAATGGTTTGTGGAAAATCCATAGCTGTAACGTAAGTCCCTTTTGTAAACCAATGTGCGGAAACTACGAGTACCGCAGCGGGCGTTGGAATATCTTTCGCCACAGCAGCCCACTTTAAACTGAATTCATTGTCTTCAATTCCATTCATAGGAGACCCATGGCCAATAAACAAAACAGGCATCAAAGTGTCCTGCAAAGGCAGGCTTCTGGTAAAATTGTTAAATTGTGAAAGGTTGGCCATCGTAAACTTACATTAAATCAGGCCGTTTTCAGGCGGCCTGATCGTTATGATTACTTCGCCTGAGTAAACTCCAGGTTTAAAGTAATTTGAATGTCTTTTGCTACACCAGTACCTGTAGGATCATATTTAATGTTATAATCCAACCGATTGATACTTGTTAATGCAGTAAAACCAGCTTTGGTATTTCCCTGTTGATCTTTGGCCGTACCACCATAAGTTACCGCAAACACTACATCTTTGGTTACATCACGAATGGTTAGTTTTCCGCTTAAAATATAACTATTGGTGTTCTGCTTCGGCGTTTTAGTTGGTCTTTTTTTAAATGATGTACTTTCGAACTTCATTGTCGGAAATTTTTCTGCATTAAAGAAATCATCTGTCTTAAGGTGATTGTCCCTCATCTCTACGCTGGTACTGATACTGTTCACGTCAACCGTAAAATCGATTTTTGCATCAGTAAGGTCTGGCTTAGCAGCAACAAGCGAACCATCAAACTTCTTAAAAGACCCGTCAACAAATGAGATTCCCATATGTTTTACAGAAAAATTCACAAAAGAGTGCATTGGATCTACATTCCATTTTGTTTGTGCGAATGTCGCAGCACTGATTGACACCGCAATCAGGAATAAGAATAATTTCTTCATAATTTTTTGAGTTAATGATTGTACAAAGCTATAACCAATCAAACTGCGAATTGTTGACCTATGATAAGAAATGATTTTACTTCAATACACTGAAAAAATTGAATTCTACCCTCGCCAGGTACATTCCCCTATTGTATCTTCCAGGCAAGTTGCCTGCAAGCTCAAAGCGATACCCGAGATCTATCCTGGTGCGGCTGTTGAGGATCACCTGAACAGCAGGAGCCAGATCCACATAAGATCTCCCATTATCGGGATTTGTTTTTCCCAATACTTCGAAGTACAGATTAAAATTGGGTTGATTATAGTCCTTGTATACAAAGGGCAGCAAAAGGTATCCCGAAGACAAGCTGTACCCTAACATTTGATCCGGTTGGGGCATCCCTGCCAATTGCTTTTCCGCAGACTCAAATGATTTATTATAGCTTAAAGTTCCAGAAAGGGCCAGCTTATGTAATAGCTGCGTAAATATCACTCCTGCCTGAAATCCGCTATTGTCTCCCTCCAGGTTGATATCCTCAGTATACGTCGGTCGTTTACTTGTACTTACGCGCGCAAAAGCCGCAGCTCTAAAATGGCTCTGCGCCTCATCGAGAGATAGAAACCGGTATTTCGCATAGAAACTTCCGCCTTCTACCCTATATTTACCATCCATATCAGACATAAACCCTTGTGCATGGACCATCAGGTTTTTGTTGAACCCGATCATAACTTCAGGTATAAGCCTATTGGCAAACTCAGGCTTAAAGAGGCCTTCATTGGTGATCCTGACCCCAATTGATTTTGACGGCATATTACTCGCAGGCTCTGTAAAAATATACAGTTCCTGAGATCTGGCAGTACTCATAAACAATATGAGTACTGCCATTAAATTAAAAAATCTCATAAAAGTTGCTTAGATCGTTAAATGATAAATTCTTGTCTTCTTACCATTTACCGTCCCAGCACCTGCAGCGTAAGTATCCATTTTATACTGAGCTGCTTTCTTCTTAAATGACGATCCCGAGATAAAGTCTTTATCTACAACACTTGCCTTTACCGGCCCATTCAGTGTTTTGTTCTTTGCGTTAAGAAACTTGTATACGTTTGCACCTATTACAGTTTGCCCGTTATCGTCTATTTTAACGTTGTTGAAATTAAAAACTGCAGTTAAATTTCCAACAGAGAAACCGGCATCCTGCACTTTCTTCTTGATCTGGTCTATGTTAACTCCTTTGTTTTCCTTGAAGTCCAGCACAAATATGTTCTTGTTCAGATCTGGCTTAACCCCCTCCACAAAGTCCAGGGTTCTAAGCGCTTTTTCTGTTGCTTGCGAACACATAGAGCAGGTAAGCCCTGTAACTTGTAATTCTGCCGTGGAAATTTGCTGTGCCGAAGCGTTAACTGAGATAAATAGAATAAAAAATATACTTAAATATTGGATCGTTTTCATTTGAATTGCTTTTAATTATGAATAAATTTTTGAAATAAAAACCACTATAGATAACCCTATCTATAAAGGTTGTTAAATTTATTCCGGCCTAATTCCTAAAAATGCAATTGTAAATGTGGAGTGAGAGTACTGCGGAGAGTGGCGGAGCTTTGTTCTCAACTTTATTATAGATATGAGAAACAATTTCCGAAAAAGATTTCCTGATTAAATGACCTAAAAACAGCTCTAAACTAAAGTCTTGCGGAAGCTTTACTTTAAATCCCGCTTCATGACTATCTTTTACTTTTACGTCTATGGACGAGTCTTTACAGCAGTCATGAGCCTTACTGGCTTTCTCTTCCCCCTTACAAGCCCCGCATTTTGCCGGCTTTGATACACGGACAGAAGAAAGTTTACCGCTACAAAAATGCATGTTCAAGCCTATTCCGATTGCAGTAATCAGGTAAAAGGCACATAAGCACATGGCTATTTTTTGTTGCAGTTTCATTTCTAAGCAAATATGAAAAATAATTCCCATAAAATATCTTTTGCATGTTGATGCTAAGTAAAATAATTGATAGGCTTCCGCTTGCCAACAAAAACATATTTAACTTAACTTAGCGCGAAATAATCAGTAAAAATGAATAAGTTCTTTACCCTAATCTTGTGTTGCTGTTTCATTTCAGCATTTTCCGCTAAGCCTAAAAATCAATATATAAGGATCAAAACAGCTAAAGGTGAATGCATCATTAAGCTTTACAATGAAACACCAAAACACCGGGATAATTTTATAAAGCTGACAAAAGATCATGTTTTCGATGGCACTTTGTTTCATAGGATCATTAAGGATTTCATGATTCAGGGTGGAGATCCCGATTCTAAAAACGCGAGGCCAGGGGAAGAACTTGGCAACGGGACGGTAGGATACACTGTACCTGCCGAATTCAGGGATAGCTTGTTTCATAAAAAAGGTGCCTTAGGTGCAGCAAGGGACAACAATCCTGAAAAAGCATCCAGCGGAAGTCAGTTCTATATCGTTCAGGGCAAAAAATTCACAGATGAACAGCTTGATGCAGTTGAAAAAAACCGTCTGCAATTCAAAATCCCGCAATGGGAAAGGGAAATTTATAAAACACAGGGTGGAACTCCTCATCTCGACAGAAATTATACGGTATTTGGTGAGGTAGTGAAAGGACTGGAAATGGTAGATGCTATTGCAGTTCTGGAAAGAGATTCAAAAGACCGTCCTGTTGCCGATATCAGCATGCAAGTTTCTGTTTTGAAACGAAGAGAGGCAAAAAAGCTGGAAAAAGAACTCAATAAAAAGATTAAAAAATAATAGACATGAAGATCATTTCTTATAACGTTAACGGCATCCGCTCTGCTTCTACCAAAAACTTCTTCGGCTGGCTTCAGTCGACAGACGCCGATATGATTTGTTTACAGGAAGTAAAGGCCCTCCCTTCCCAGATTCCGGAAATTATTGCATTAATCGAACAGCTAGGATATCACCACTATTGGTTTCCTGCTGAAAAAAAAGGCTATAGCGGGGTCGCCATTTTAAGCAAAATCAAACCCAATCATGTAGAATATGGTTGCGGAGAGGAATGGATAGATAAAGAAGGGCGTATTTTAAGGGCCGATTTTGACACTTTTTCTTTGATGAGCCTCTATATGCCGTCCGGTTCAAGTGGCGACGAGAGACAAGTTAAAAAGTATGAATTCATGCGTTTTTTTGACACCTATATAGGTGGCCTCCGTTTGGAATACCCCAACCTGATCATTTCAGGTGATTACAACATCTGCCATACAGCGATTGACATTCACAATCCGAAATCCAATGCCAATTCTTCCGGCTTCCTTCCTGAAGAAAGGGAGTGGATGGAACTGTTTTTAGGAAACGGCTTTATTGATACTTTCAGGCATTTTAACAAAGATCCTCACCATTATACCTGGTGGAGCTTCAGGGCAAATTCAAGAGCCAAGAACCTGGGCTGGCGAATCGATTATCATCTTGCCAGCCAACCAATGCTGCAAAGGCTTAAACATGTTAAGATCTTACCTGATGCCGTACATTCTGACCATTGTCCTGTTTTATTAGAATTAAATCCTCAATAATGTCTGCACTTCTAATCATAAATATTGCTTCACTAGCTGGTATTCACCCCAAAGAAACGCTTTTGCTAAAAGGTGCCGCTATGGCAGACCTTCCAGCGATCAAAAATGCATGGCTGCTATGTAAGGATGGGTTAATTGCCGATTTTGGAGCAATGGAAAACATTCCTTCAGAACTGTCGGATACCATACCAACAGTTTCTGCCAACGGCGGTTATGTATTACCTTCCTGGTGCGATTCGCATACACACATTGTTTTTGCTGCACCAAGGGAAGAAGAATTTGTCATGAAGATCCAGGGAAAAAGCTATGAGGACATCGCAGCAGCCGGGGGCGGTATCCTGAATTCTGCAAGGAAACTTCAAATGGCAACCGAAGATCAATTGTTTGAAAGTGCCTCTGCGAGACTTCAGGACATGATACTACAGGGCACAGGTGCCGTGGAGATAAAAAGCGGATACGGCCTTTCTTTAGACAGTGAAATAAAGATGCTCCGCGTCATCAGAAGACTCAGAGAGACATTCCCAATACCTGTAAAAGCCTCATTTTTAGCTGCTCATGCTTTCCCTCAGGAATATAAAAATGACCATGAAGCATACATCAGGCTAATCATCGATAAAATGCTCCCACAAATAGCCGAAGAGGGTCTGGCAGATTACATGGACGTCTTTTGCGAACAAGGATTCTTCTCGGTTGAAGAAACCTCCAGGCTTTTGGATGCTGGAGCAAGGTACGGTTTGCCGCCTAAGATCCATGCCAATCAGCTGTCTGTTTCCGGCGCTGTTGAAACAGGCGTAAAACATCATGCGGTTTCTGTCGATCACCTTGAGGTTACGGATGATGCGGCAATCGAAAGTTTATCCGGGAGCAACACTATAGCGACTTTATTACCGTCCTGCTCCTTTTACCTGAACATCCCTTTTGCCAATGCCAGAGGACTCATCAATGCGGGTATCCCGGTAGCCGTGGCCACAGATTTTAACCCCGGATCTACTCCTTCAGGAAACATGAATTTTGTAGTCTCCCTTAGCTGCATCAAGCTAAGGATGCTGCCCGAAGAAGCCATTAACGCTGCAACCATCAATGGTGCTGCCGCAATGCAGATAAGCGACCAGGCAGGAAGCATCGCAATCGGAAAGAAAGCAAATCTGATGATTACCAGACCAATGCCATCGCTGGCTTATCTGCCATATAGCTTTGGTCAGTCGCAGGTAGCAATGGTGGTCTTAAATGGAAAAGTCTACAATGGAAGGCCTTAAAATTTACAGCCCGGAGGATATACAAACCCTTGTAAATCCTCGCGATGGAGAAACCAAACTCGGCGAGTGTGTCCAGTTCATTTTAAGCCTGGAGGAATTGGAAACATCAAGCGCCGCTTTCGTACTGGTTGGAATACCGGAGGATATCGGTGTGCGTGCCAATTACGGCGTTGCAGGAGCCTCAAGCGCATGGCTCCCCGCATTGAAGGCCATCTTAAACATACAGAGCAATCGTTTCTTACAGGGCTCTGAATTGCTGGTCCTGGGGCATTTTATTTTTAATGACCCGGAGGAACCTGGAATTGGCGCGCTTCAACAAAAGGTGGAACAGATCGATACCGTCGTATATGAAGTAATTGAGCGAATTGTAGCTGCCGGAAAAACTCCTGTAGTAATCGGAGGTGGCCATAACAATGCCTACCCCATCATAAAAGGAACTTCGCTTGCCAAACAAAAGGCGATTCATGTCATCAATATAGATGCTCATGCAGATTTGAGACCTACTACTGGCCGACACAGCGGCAATGGGTTTAGTTATGCATTTAAAGACAATTATTTGGGTAAATATGGCGTTTTTGGTCTGCACCAAAATTACAATAACGAGGCGATTCTCCGGGAAATCGACAGCAATCCTGATATTTATACGATCTTCTTTGAAGAAGTATTGACCAATCCCAACTTCAAAATCCAATACTGGAAAGAACTGACAGAAAATTTAGAGTCCCCGGGACTGGAAATCGACCTGGACAGTATAGAAAATGTACTTTCCAGTGCAACCTCTCCTTCTGGATTCAATTTAAATCTGATCCGCGATATCCTCTTGACTTCAACCAAAAAGTATGCTTATTTGCACATTTGTGAAGGAGCCGTCGCCATGTCTGATGGCAGAACCTCTCAACAGACGGCTAAGGTTATCGCCTACCTGGTTACAGACTTTTTAAAAAATCAGAAATAAAAATGCCCCGGGGCTTATGTCCGGGGCATTAACCATAACCTAATCCTAATATTTTAACACCTTAATCTCCGTCCTTCTGTTCATCTGATGATCTTCTTCAGAACATTGTACGCCATTTCCGCAATTATTTAGCAACCTGGTTTCCCCATATCCTTTTGCTTCCATCCTGCTTCGCTCTACTCCTTTACTCACGAGGTAATTAACCGCAGCCTGAGCCCTGTTTTGAGACAACGTCATATTATACTGATCTTTTCCTCTACTATCTGTGTGTGAGGACAATTCTATCCTTAGGGTTGGATTTTGAATCATGATGTTCAAAAGATTATCCAGTATTCTGGCTGCATCTGGCCTTATTGCTGATTTATCAAAATCATAATGAATGTTTTTAAGTACAAAGATTGCTCCTGCATCCAGGTTACTAATCCCTAGCTTCAATGTCACATACAGAGTTTTACTTCTGTCAAGCCCTTTTGTGCTCACACCTTCTGTTTGTGAAAACTTACCGGCCTGGTTCGCAACGACATTGTAATCAGATTGCTGATCCAGCTGATAAACAAATTTCGCTTCACCATCAGAAATCTGACTCATATTTTTATCTGTTCCGGTGTTGGTTAGCACGGTACTGATCCCTGGAAGTTTTGCATTATTATTAGCGCTAATGGTTTCTCCAATCAATGTAAATCGTGGATCATCATGATAAATTTCTTTGTAAATCAAAGCTCCGGATTTGTCAAAATCAATGTCGTTGATGGATACCGGAATCGCGGCAATTCCATTTTTTACCGCCGTAATCTGATAGCTTCCTCTTTGTGCCGATTTTATCCGCTCGGCTTCACCATTTGAATTGCTGACAGATACTTCATCTCTTCCATTCCGGCTGATGGTTACCGTAACACCACTTAAGGCCAATCCAGTTTGTTTATCTTTCACAACAACCAGGATGTCTTTGGCTGAAACCAGAGATGCCACAGCTTGTTTAACCGGTGCTGCTTTCTCTGGTGCTTGTCTTTTTTTGCTTCCAAAAGTAAATCTGATTCCCGCAGCTACATTAACAGCCTGAACAAAAGTTTTCTGACTCACAGGAACTTCCTCATAAAAATCACTTAAGTTCGTAATTTTGTTATCTTTTATAGTAAAAACATCGGCTGAAGTAATTGCTTTTTTCTGCTTGTAACCGTTAACATGAAATTCGCTTGAGTCTCCTCCAAAGTCTTTCCCAAAAGTTCTGAGATAGTCTCCTTGAAGAAAAACAGCCCAATTCTCATCTATATTATACGACAATCTAAAGCCGCCAAGGCCCATCCATGCCTTTGTAATTCGTTTTGGATTATTGGTATAATAGTTATCAAACAGATTTAATGCAGGCCCTACAGCCTGGTTAATGTAGACAGACTGCGTATATTTTGGAAAACCCTGAAACAATACTCCTCCGCGTAAAAATACTTCCAGATCTAATTTACCTAAACCGGCTTTATAAGAAGGGCCAATGCTTACTCCAATGTGCTGAAATGACGGGTGATTTACATAATTTGTTGCAATGTATCCATTGCTAAAAAAGACACTGTCAAATTTCCTGATGTCATGGTTCAGAAACCTTGCATCAATTCCAATTCCCCACTTGTTACCTTTAAAATATTTATCTATGGCCATCCCGGCATGATATCCGTTTTTGGCCCTGCCGATATCTCCTTTGTAATTACCCATCGGCATGCTTAATCCGCCAAATGCAGTAACCTGCAATTTGCCGTTCCTTTCTCCGGATAAAGTATCCGAAGGCTTCTGTGCCCAGCTAAAAGTGGCCACCAACATCATTATCCATGTAAATATTAACTTTTTCATAATCACTCCTTTCATTTATGTGAAACTGTTTGGAGAGATATCAGGCAACATGGATTTTTGTTACCCTATTTTTATGAAATAATTAGAAAAAATAGATTTTATCTGGTGTAATGCACAGATCAAGGATGATGTCATTTTCATGAACATCATCAATAACGTCTACCGGGGCGAAGAAATTAAGCCCAACCTTAACCGTAGAAATCCCATTCAGGAACCGGTCATAAAAACCTTTACCATACCCTGCCCTGTATCCCTTAAGATCAAAACCAAGTAAAGGAATAATCACCATATCAACCGCTCCTTCGTGAAGATTTGTTTTTTGAGGCTCAAGAATATTATGCCTGTTTTTTTCCAGTCTTTCTTTTCCTTCGTAAACATAATTGGACATAAGAAAAGTATCAAAATCTGCCCTCGGAACGATAATTTTAATTTCAGGATGAGCCCGGTTTAGCCAATCGATTAACAAAAAGGTATCTGGCTCGTTTTTTTCGGCAATAGGAAGAAAAATGTGTAAGGTTTTAACAGACGAGAAACCAAGTTTCTTAAAATGCTCCAATAGCTTTAAATTAAAGACAGATGCCTCTTCTGGCGACATACTTTTACGCTGCAAGAGCGCCTGTTTTCGAATTTCTGCTTTATTCATCGGGACACAAACTTAGGCAAATCTCCCAATTTAGTGTAAAAAAAGATGGCTTCGGGAACCACTCCGAAGCCACAATCAACCTAAACCTAAAACTAAACTATGAAAATTCTTATTTTACTCTTTCTATATAGTCACCTGTACGCGTATCAACCTTAACTTTATCGCCCTGATTGATAAACATTGGAACTTTTATCTCTACTCCTGTCTCTACAGTTGCATATTTCAATGCGTTTGTAGAAGTATCGCCTTTTACTGCAGGCTCCGAATAGGTTATTTCTAATTCAACATGTGAAGGCGTTTGTGCCATAATTGGTTCATCACTTTCAAAAGCGATGATCACATTCATTCCTTCCTTTAAAAACCGAACACTTTTACCAAATAATAATTTAGGTATGTTAAACTGTTCGTAAGTAGTATTATCCATTACTACAAGTGCGTCGCCATCTTCATACAAATACTGGTAATCGTTGGTCTCAACACGACAAATCTCTACATCTTCATCTACACGAAATCTGTATTCAACCAATTTACCGGTCTTAACATTTCTCATCCTGGCTTGGTAGAAAGCACGCAAGTTACCCGGCGTACGGTGTAGAAACTCCTCTACTTGTACCAATTCTCCGTTGAAACGAAGGATATTACCATTTTTTACTTCTGATGCTTTTGCCATTTTTCTTTGAAATTGTGCCTAAACTTTCGGCCTTTTTTCGTGCCGCAAAGGTAAAGACTATTTTTTAATTATACAATAGTAATTTGAAAATATTTTTTTAATGCCTTTTAACACCCCAAATAAGGCGCTTAAGCTATATTGCAAATATAATTTTAAGTTATTTATAATCCATTATCCGAACGAAATGGTTACAAAAGGAATACTCAACTTCTTGATTGGAACCAACAATTACCAGTTTATTCTTGCTGAATTCCCTCATCAGTTCATGGTACCAGCTCAACCCCTGCACATCCAGATTCGAAGTTGGTTCGTCAAGTAACAGCAGGGGACTATCGGTACAACATGCCAAAGCAAGCTTGGTACGCTGCTTCATTCCGGAGGAAAAGTATTTTAAAGCCTTATCCTGAGACTTAACCAGACCCAATAAGTCCATCACATCAGATTTACTGATCCCGTCATACAGCCCTTTAAATTGAAAATGGAAATCAATCGTCTCCTGAAGTGTGAATTCTTCAATCAGATCAACATAAGGGGCTGCAAAGCTAAGGTATTGATAAATATCCTCCACCGAAACTGGTTTTCCATGATCATAAACCACTTTTCCTTCTGAAGATGATAAATTACCCAACACAACACTCAGCAGGGTCGACTTTCCCGAACCATTAGGACCAAGTATTGCATACTTGCCGCCCGATTCAAACTGGTAGTCTATTCCTCTGAATATCCATTCCTGGTTAAATCTCCGCCCAATATTCGTTAAAGTAATCGTCATCAGCGTTTAGCTTCCTGAACCGAAACCTTTCATTACACCCCGGTTAGAGTTTCTGATAAAATCTACGATCTCGTCACGGATCTCAGTAGGTTTAAATTCTGCTTCGATCATATCCAGAGCCTTGGTTACATTATTGTGTTTTACAAAAAGGACCCTGTATATTTCCTGGATTTCATTTATTTTTTCTGATGAAAAGCCTCTCCTTCTCAATCCTACAGAATTGATTCCAGCGTAGGAAAGCGGCTCTCTTGCAGCTTTTACATATGGCGGAACATCCTTACGAACCAGGGAACCACCGGTTACAAAAGCATGTGCACCTACTTTCACGAATTGATGTATTGCTACAAGCCCTGCCAAAACCACATAATTACCAATGGTAATGTGCCCTGCCAGCGTTGTGCTGTTAGAAAAGATGCAGTAATCTCCGACTTCACAGTCATGTGCAATGTGAGAGTATGCCTGAATCAGACAGTTGCTCCCAATCACAGTTTTCCATTTATCTTTTGTTCCCCTGTTGATCGTAACGCACTCTCTTATCGTTGTATTGTCACCAATCTCAGCAGTGGTCACCTCTCCTGCAAATTTTAAATCCTGGGGCACTCCTGAAATCACTGATCCTGGAAAAACACGACAGTTTTTACCAATTCTGGCGCCATCCATAATCACCACGTTAGACCCTATCCAGGTCCCTTCACCAATTTCCACATCTTTGTGAATCACGGCAAATGGTTCTATTACTACATTATCGGCTATTTTTGCCTGAGGATGTATATATGCTAAGGGCTGTATCATGCTGTTGCTTCGCTATCTTTTACTTTTACAATTTGTGCCATCATCTCCGCTTCCACAACAACTTTCCCTGAGACCATTCCAACACCTTTCATTTGGGCAATACCTCTTCTGATTGGTTCCATTAAATCACACCTGAAAACAATTGTATCTCCCGGCAAAACCTGTGCCCTGAAACGAACGTTGTCGATTTTCAGAAAGTATGTCAGGTAATTTCTTGGATCAGCCACGGTACTTAAAACCAGCACTCCTCCAGTTTGGGCCATTGCTTCAATCTGGATTACTCCAGGAAAAACCGGGGCCCCCGGGAAGTGCCCTTTAAAGAACTCTTCGTTCATGGTCACATTTTTCACACCAACCACATGCGTTTTTGACAATTCAAGAATCTTATCAATAAATAGAAATGGTTGTCTGTGAGGCAAAATATCCATGATTTGAACCACATCGTAAAGCGGTTTTACAGTAGGGTCATAAACGTGCTGTATTTTTTTATTCTTCTCTTTTTTAATTGCCGCCTTTATCTTTTTAGCAAAAGCAACGTTTGCCGCATGACCAGGTCTTGCAGCCATGATGTGGCCTTTAAGGTGAACCCCTACAAGTGCCAGATCGCCAATCATATCTAACAATTTATGTCTTGCTGGCTCATTTTGGTACCTGAGCTCCATGTTGTTCAGAATCCCCTGAGGGGCAACCTCCATCGCGCTTCTGTTAAAAATAGAAGCCAGATGATCCAGTTCTTCCTTGGTTACTTCTTTATCTACAATTACGATTGCATTATTCAGGTCACCTCCTTTAATGAGGTTGTTCTGAAGCTGGTATTCCAATTCATGTAAAAAACAAAATGTCCTGCATGAAGCTATTTCCTTTTTAAACTCCGCAATGCTTGAAATTCCAGCATGCTGGCTTCCCAATACCGGCGAATTATAATCTATCATGCAAGTAAAACGGTAGTCATCCAAAGGCATGGCTACAATTTCTACTTTCCTGTCTGGTTCCGCGTAGGTGATGTTATGAGGTATTTGAAAATATTCTCTATCAATTTCCTGTTGCTGTACCCCTACAGATTCAAGTGCTTCAATGAACAGTATAGCACTGCCATCCATAATAGGGGTTTCAGGGCCATCTAGCTTCAACAGTACGTTGTCCAGATCCATTCCCACCAAAGATGCCATCACATGCTCCACGGTACTTATGCTAGCGCCGTTTTGTGAAATTGTAGTTCCCCTGGCAGTATCAGTAACATTGTCGCAATCAGCATCAACAATCGGACTGCCCGGCAAATCTATCCTTTGAAATTTAAAGCCGTGATTTTCTGGCGCCGGACAAAAAGTGAGCGTAACATTTGCTCCTGTATGAAGGCCAACCCCTTTTACAGAAACTTCGTTTTTTATAGTTTTTTGCTTAACGTTCATTATTATTTATTGTACTGTTTTGATCAATTAATGCCTTTAATTGCTTTATAGACGACTCTAAAAATGCAATTCTCTTTTCCACAGCAGGCAATTGTTTAAAAATAACAGATGCCCGCATCCAATCCCTCAGAGGCTGCGCCGGACTTCCGTGCCATTGCTTATTCTCTTCTGATGTATTGAAATTAATCCCCGCCTGGGCACCGATCTGTGTTCCCTTTGCCAGCGAAAGGTGTCCGGCAATACCGACCTGGCCTCCAACAACTGATTTCTCGCCAAGCTTTGTGCTTCCGGATATACCAGTCTGAGCCGCAACCACACTATGTTCACCCACATCCACATTGTGTGCAATCTGGATCAGGTTGTCCAGCTTTACCCCTTTTCTAATGAAAGTCGAACCCATAGTGGCTCTGTCAATCGAAGTATTTGAACCAATCTCCACATCATCTTCTATAACCACGTTTCCGATCTGCGCTATTTTAGAATAAGTCCCGTCTTTCTGAGGTGCAAATCCAAAACCATCGCTGCCGATTACTGTGTTCGAATGGATCATCACCCGGTCGCCAATAATAGATTTATTATAAATTTTTACTCCTGGAAAAAAAACACAATTATCCCCGATCCTTGAATCCGGACCAATATACACCTGTGCCATCACCTTGGTATTGTCCCCAATCACAACATTTTCAGCGATATAAGAAAACGCCGCTACAAAAACATTTGATCCCAGCTTTGCAGAAGGGTGAATAAAACAAGGCTGCTCTATTCCTGATTGGGTATTCAATTGGTTAACCTCATTGTACTTCTCCAGCAAAACGGAAAAAGCACTATATGGATCTGCTACCTTTATAAGCGTACTCTTTACCGGCTCTGACGGCACAAAATCCTGACCAACGATTACAACTGAAGCATTCGTTGAGTATAAGTAATTTTCATATTTTGGATTTGATAAAAAGCATAAAGAACCAGCTTGGCCACTCTCTATTTTGGAGAGTTCTTCAACCTTCGCATCTGCATCGCCCTCAATGGTGCCATTTATAAATTCGCTTATCTGCTTGGCAGTAAATTGCATTTTACAAAGTTATATGTTAAATTGATATGAACAAATAAACCTATTTAGGTTATTAATACACCCTTGGATGTAAGAAACTAAAAACGGGATTAAAAATTAATTATTTTGTTAAATTATGCTAAATAATTCTGGGATAGCATAATATGTGTTTTTTCACTGTCTTGTCTAAAGATTCTAAGTTAGATAAATCTGAGGCTTTTACAATATCTATAGTAGTATTGTTTTTTAAAAGAACGTTTATATTACTGTTCCCGGCATCATACGCCCGATTTCTCACTACATCTGTAAAAACAAAATAGGCCGCTTCCTTCTCGGTCAGTTTCAATGAGTCCATTACGTTTCTTGTAAGGATTTCAATCCTCCCTGAGTCTGGAGCTTCATTACTCATTTCTACTTTATATAAATTCCTGTTGGTCAACATGGTACACAGCTGCGACAAAATCCTGTCCGGATGCGTCTTCCAAACCTTTATTGCAGCAAAAATATCCTGGTCATCAAGCAGTGCAAACATCGCAAGGTGCTCCTCAGATGAAAAGAATTCCTGTTCTGAAATGTCGTTCGTTAGAAAATGTTCCAATGCCGGAGTGGCAAATAAACTTGCCCCTTTTGCTGAAAGCTCCTTTGCCCTTTTCAATATTTTCACCAAAACCTGCTCTCCTGAAACAACGGTTTTGTGCAAATAAACCTGCCAGTACATCAACCTTCTGGCAATTAAAAAGTTTTCAATGGAATAAATGCCTTTTTCTTCGATAACCAGGTCGTCGTCCAACACATTAAACATCTTAATGATCCTGTCAAAGCTAATCACACCTTCACTTACTCCGGTAAAAAAACTATCTCTGTTCAGGTAGTCCATCCTGTCAAGATCCAGTTGTCCTGAAACCAATTGTGCCAAAAACCGCTTATGGTATTTCCCCTTAAAAATATCAATAGCGGGTGTGAGCCGCCCGTCAAACTCCTTATTTAGCTTTTCCATGATAAACATAGAAATATCTTCATGCCTGATTCCATTGACCAGAGAATGCTCCAGTGCATGAGAAAAAGGACCATGGCCGATGTCATGCAATAATATGGCAATTGTGGCAGCTTCTTCTTCTTCGTTTGTAATTTTATGCCCTTTCCCCCTTAGCACTTCTATAGCAAGCCCCATCAGGTGCATCGCACCTAATGCATGATGAAAACGGGTATGAAGTGCTCCCGGATATACGAGGTGCGTCATTCCCAATTGCTTGATATACCTTAGCCGTTGAAAATAGGGGTGCGAGATGAGATCAAATATGATCGCTGATGGAATATTAATGAAGCCATATACAGGATCATTGATGATTTTCTTTTTGTTCAATCCTTAAAAATAAATATATACGGTACAAAAATTGCTATTTTTATCCATAGTTAGAAAGAGAGATCCTTTTTTTGACAAATTATTTTACATTTTATAAAAATCAGAATGCAGGAAACCAAGATTTTATGGGCCGATGATGAGATCAACTTATTAAAACCACACATATTACTACTCAATGAAAAGGGCTACCACGTAACTACCTATACCAATGGTAACGATGCCTTGGAAGCCTTTGGCAAAGAACACTTTGACCTTGTGTTCCTTGACGAGAATATGCCTGGAATGAGCGGACTGGAAACATTGACTGCCATTAAAAACATAAGAAGTGACGTCCCTGTTGTTTTAATTACAAAAAGCGAAGAAGAAAACCTGATGGAAGATGCCATCGGTTCTAAAATAGACGACTACCTCATCAAGCCGGTCAACCCTAAGCAAGTACTCTTAACTATCAAGAAAATACGCGACAATAAGCGCCTGGTTAGTGAAAAAACATCTATGGCTTATCAGCAGGATTTCAGAAGACTGGGCATGACCTTAAATGACCGCTTAAGCTATGAAGAATGGGTTGATGTATACAAGAAACTGGTATTTTGGGAATTAGAACTTGAAAAGCTCGACGACCCGCAAATGCATGAAATTCTGACCATGCAAAAGTCGGAGGCCAATATGCAGTTTTCAAAGTTCATAGAAGATCATTACCTGGGCTGGGTGAATGGCAAAGGAAAAGCACCCCTGCTTTCTAATGAACTATTGAAAAAGAAAGTATTTCCCCTGATCAACAGTAATGTTCCTGTTTTTTTTATTCTCATCGACAACCTGCGCTACGATCAATGGAGGATCATCAATCCATTGATTACCGAGCATTTCCGCATGGATGAAGAAGATACCTATTCCAGCATCCTGCCTACCGCAACACAATATGCCCGTAATTCCATCTTTTCAGGTTTAATGCCTCTTGAAATGGAAAGGAGATTTCCCGGACTTTGGCAAAATGATGACGATGAAGGAGGAAAAAACATGCATGAGGAGGCATTTCTTGCTGATCAGATCAAAAGAAGTCTGCGCAAAGATTGTAAATTCAGCTACAATAAAATACTGACTTACGATGATGGAAAGGCCCTCAATGAACAGGTAAACAACCTCCTTCAAAATGAGTTTAACGCAATCGTATACAACTTTGTCGATATGCTTTCTCATGCTCGTACGGACATGCAGATGATCCGCGAGCTGGCAAATGACGATGCCGCATACCGGTCACTCACACTGTCCTGGTTTGAGCATTCCCCTTTAATGGAACTACTGAAAAAAATCGCACAGAAAAACGTGAAACTGGTGATCACAACAGACCATGGCACCATTAGGGTAAAACATCCTAGCAAAGTCATCGGCGACAGGAATACGAACACCAATCTTCGGTATAAGCAGGGCAGGAATTTGAATTTCAATGCGAAAGAAGTATTTCTGATTAAAAACCCTCATGAGGCACAATTGCCGAAGATCAACATCAGTTCAAACTATATCTTTGCAAAAGAGGACCGCTACTTTGTGTACCAGAATAACTATAACCAATTTGTAAACTACTATAATGAAACTTTTCAGCACGGGGGCATTTCCCTGGAAGAAATGATCATTCCAATAGCGACATACAGTTCCAGATAGACATGAAAATAAAAGTAAATCGTTTATCAGACCTCGACGAAGCGGCCCGATCTCTGCTTAGCTTCGCCGGGGATAATAATTTTTTCATATTTGAAGGCGATATGGGCGCCGGGAAAACCACCTTTATCAAAGCGATTGCCAGGGCCCTGGGTGTTCAGGATACCGTATCCAGCCCTACCTTTTCCATTGTAAATGAATATTTAGCAGGCGAAAAGGTTATCTATCATTTTGATTTTTACCGCATCAAATCTATACAGGAAGCTTATGATATCGGTTATGAAGAATATTTCTATTCTGGTCATACCTGTTTCATAGAATGGCCGGAGAAAATTCAGGAATTATTGCCGGAGAACTACATCAAGGTTGAAATTTTTACCGTAAACGAAAACGAACGAATGCTCTCAGTTTCAAAAATATAAGGTCTTTTTTTTGACTGTTTATCGTAATTTTTCTTAATTTCAAGCAAAAATCATTTAAACAAATGGCTACAGGATTACGCGAAGGTATGGCCGCTATTGCCCAAAAAGGTTTGGTACAGCCTAAGGAGGCAATGTCAGAAACACAACAAAGAAACAATAGCCTGTATATTGGCATTCCGAAAGAGATTTCCTTCCAGGAAAATAGAATCGCACTAACTCCCTTATCGGTTGCATTGCTGGTACACAACGGACATAAAGTCATTATTGAAAGCGGGGCCGGAGTGGGCGCCAATTTCTCTGACAATGACTACAGTGAACAGGGAGCCATCATTTCTTTTAACAAAAAGGATGTTTTTGATGCTGATATTCTCGTAAAAATTGCACCCCCGACTATAGAAGAAGTAGGCCTTATGCACAAAGGTCAAACCCTCATATCAGCTCTTCAAATGGGCGGATTGAAAGAAAGCTATCTTAAAGCCCTGTTAAATAAAAAAATAAATGCCCTCTGTTTTGAAAATCTTCGTGATGAGGGCAACATCCTGAGTGTAGTCCGGGCAATGAGCGAAATTGTCGGAGCTACGTCAATCTTTATTGCCGCAGAATACCTCAGCAATGTAACCGGGGGAAAAGGCCTCATGCTTGGTGGATTTACAGGGGTACCACCTACCGAAATTGTTATCCTTGGTGCGGGCACTGTTGGTGAATACGCAGCCAGAACGGCCTTATCTCTGGGGGCAGAAGTAAAAGTGTTCGACAGCTCTATTTATCGCCTCAGACGCCTGCAAAACAACCTTGGAAGCAGAGTGTTCACGTCGGTAATGCAACCTATTGTACTCGAAAAAGCAATTGTTACCTGTGATGTCGTAATCGGAGCCATTAGAGCTTCACATGGACGCAGCCCTTGCATCATCATGGAAGAGACAGTCAGCAGAATGAAACCAAACTCCGTAGTTATAGATGTCAGCATCGATCAGGGCGGCTGCTTTGAAACCTCCAAAGTGACCAACCATAAAGACCCTGTGTTTAGGAAATATGATGTCATCCACTATTGTGTGCCAAATATCGCTTCAAGAGTGCCCAGAACTGCTTCTTATGCGCTTACCAATATCTTTTCACCAATCCTTGTAGACATTGGCGATATGGGAGGCCTGATGAATGTAGTATGGAATAAGCCCGGAATCAGGGAGGCTCTTTATATTTATCAGGGACACCTTACAAATAAAGATCTGGCCAGCATGTTCAACCTGCCTTTCAAAGACATTGAACTTTTGGTTGCAGCCAATCAGTAACGGCCCCATGAAAAGCTTCACTCATTTTATAGCTTTCCCTTTTTTCTTTTTGCTCAACGGCTTTATTTGCCTTGCTCAGCAAAACCCCAATAATCCATATGGGCTGAAAATCATCAGCTCATATCAGGAATATTCTGCTTCATACCAATCAGTTCCGAATTACAGACTTGTTGAACTCAAGAAAGTCATCCCCAATATCGCACTCGATATAAGATATGCTTCCAAAAACAATTTTATGAAGGAAGTCATGTATAAACAAGCGCGTGCATTTGCCAGAAAACCTGTTGCAGACCAGTTAAAAATAATCCAGTCCGAATTAAACAAAAAAGGATATGGGTTAAAGATCTTTGACGCCTACCGACCATACGCCGTGACCATTGCCTTTTATGAAAAAGCGAGCGACAAGCGTTTCGTCGCTGATCCGAAAAAAGGATCTAAACACAACCGCGGCTGTGCTGTCGACCTCACATTGATCAACTTAAAGACAGGAAAAGAAATTCAAATGCCCACTCCTTATGATAGCTTTCAGGCTGCCGCAGCGGCTAGCTATTCACAATTGCCGCCTAATGTCATTAAAAACCGCGAAATGCTGATCTCAATCATGCAAAAACATGGCTTCAGGGTCATCGCTCATGAATGGTGGCATTTCGATTTCATAGGCTGGGAAAAATATCCGTTAATGGATATTCCCTTTGAAAGGCTATAATCAATAATGCTCATGGAGATAAGTAATCACCTTTTCAATCTCCTTCCTGACATCTGCCGTAGCAGCCACAAAATTATTGTTCATAAAAGAAAAGACGTAAGTCCGGTTCTTCCTGGTCAGGACATAGCCACTCTGACAATAATTGTTGGATAAAGTACCTGTTTTACCAAACACGAAAGGATGATCTGTTTTTGCATATGCATTTTTTAATGTCCCGGACTTTCCTCCTGCCGGAAGCATACCATATAACTTACCTGAATCTCCTGCTGCTCTGTAAATCTCTGTCAGCAAGACCACCAGATCTCTGGGCGTAACCAGGTTATATCTTGACAATCCGGAACCATCTACCCATACCGGCGCATCCGGGAGATTCCGCAAAAATGTTCTTTTTGCATGCGCGATTACCGTATCTGTATTCATCTGCAGACCAGTCTGATCAGCACACAGCAGCAACAATTGCTCTGCAATAAAATTATCACTGGGAATCAGCATTTCCTTCAGGATCGAATCTCGCTTCTCACTGTAAATGACCTTGCTGCTGTCGGGAATTTTCATAGACAACAACCCAACGGGCTTTCCTAGAAGGTTTTCCAGCAATGCTTTGGTAAGGTAAATTGATGTTTTATAGGGCACCTGTTGTGCATAATTCCGGGGAACTGCTTTCACCGGATACCCGAAACGATTTTCATTCTGCATCCTGAGCACCTTAAAAATGGAATCTTTCCGCAGTGTATCCGGCATCACCGCATCCTTAAATATCTCTGGCTTTACCGTCAAAACACCTTGCTCATTCCCTAGCGTGATCAGGTTGTCCATTATGGGCAGTTCTGTCAGTTCTGACTGGTAATAATCATTATAATCATCCCATGCCCAGCCTTTCCCATAGCGAGCCCCGGTATACCGTCCTGTCGAAAAAAACAGCTTTTTATCCGATCCTTTTAAAAATTGCACCACTTTTTCTGACTTTAACCTGGATTGTAAAAACGAAGGATCTCCCGTCCCCCAAAATATCAATGAGTCATGACGAACTATATACCTGATTCCTGCAACAGAATCCTGTAGCATTTTTAAACTTGTATAAAAAGTGAGCAATTTGGTATTAGAAGCAGGTATAAAATATTGATCTGCATTTTTTTCATAAATCGTCTTTCGTCCATTCAAATCGTACACCGCAAACCCTACATGGTGTTTTTTAAGCACTTCAGACTGTTTCAAAAACAGCCCCATCTTTCGCGAAATTTTACGATCCGTAGAACAGCCCAATATAAAACCCCATACAGAAACGAGAATTAATACCTCTTTTAATTTATTTTTTGTAGCCGCTTTATACATACTGACAACTAATTTATTAAATTAGTTTAAATGAATCCCCTATGCGTGCTGTTAGTTTCTTTTTATTTAAGATCCTTTTCATTTCAGCTATCACCCTGTCTTTGGCCGTAAATCACGTCAATGCTCAGCAATTTGAATTTTCCGGAGACAGAAAAAACCAAACTATAAACTTTAATCTTGTTCGAAACCTCGTTATTGTACCCTTATATATCAATGGAAACGGACCTTTTAATTTCATCCTCGACACGGGTGTAGGCCCATTAATCATCACCGATACATCTATAGTCAAAGACTTAAATCTAAAGAAATTACGTCCGGTGAAGATAAACGGCTTAGGTAAAGGCCTTGATATAGACGCTTTTATTTCCAATGAGATCTATGCCAAAATAGGTAAAGCTGAAATCGAAAATATCCCAACAGCCATCCTG
Organism: Pedobacter frigoris; assembly: GCF_032678645.1. GTDB lineage: Bacteria > Bacteroidota > Bacteroidia > Sphingobacteriales > Sphingobacteriaceae > Pedobacter > Pedobacter frigoris_A. The sequence continues at coordinate 135,600 of NZ_JAVTSP010000002.1, read as the reverse complement.
AAAGAGGATGTATTCGCACTATCCAGCTATGTGGGAGTTCCGATTCATGGACTATTAGGCTATTACTTCTTCAATAGCTTCGTGGTAGAGCTGAATTATACCGGTCGCAGGCTTAAATTTCACAGGCCAGAAACCAAAAGACGAATTGAGGGAGAAGCCATTCCGATAGAAATATTTAATAACAAGCCTTACATGTCTGTTGATATGGACATACCCGGACTCGGCACCAAATCACTTAAGGTAGTGATAGACAATGGTGCAAGTCACGCAATATCTTTGGAGACTCTCGACGAAAAACCCTTTCCAATCCCACCTGTATCTATAAAAGCAAATCTGGGAATAGGCCTCAGCGGCCCAATAAGCGGGAGTGTTGCAAGGATACCGTCTTTGAGAATAGGTAGTTTCGTTTTGAATGATGTTATTTCTTCATATCCAGACTATGACAATGCGGCCACGAAAGCTTTGTTTCTAAACCGAAATGGAAATCTTGGCGCCGAAATCCTCACCCGTTTCAACATTACCTTCGATTACAACAACAATTTCATGTACCTGAAGCGAAATTATACTTTCAAGAGGCCTTTCGAACACGATATGTCGGGCCTGGAAGTATTCGTAGATGATGCCCTCACCAAAAGATTTTTCATCAGCAGAATCGAACCAGAATCCCCCGCTGTTGAAGCCGGTCTCTTAGTAGACGATGAGATCCTATCCATAAATTTCACGACAGTGGGAACCATGACGCTAAACGATGTTTCAAAATTTCTGAGAATGGAAAACGGAAAAACCCTGTATCTGGCGATAAACAGAAAAGGAGAACTCCTCATTAAATTGATAAAATTGAAGAAACGAATATAAATTTTTAGTTTTACCCTTCAATTATGGTCGCCCAAACTCCGTCCGTAGACAGCCGTACAACATGACAAAAATATTTCATTCATTACTCTACATAAGCTTCATCTCTTTACTAAGTTCCTGCCTATCTGATCATAAAGAAAAAAAAGCGAATACAAAAGAAAAATTCGAAGAAGAAACACCCAAAGAGCGGCTAACCTTTGATCACATTATCGGCATCAGGTATACGGAAGTAAGACGCCGCTTTAGCAATGGACTGTCATTTGATAAAATAGGGTTTCAACAAGAACCTTCATGGATCATCGAATTCCAGTCCAATGATACTGTAATGGCTTATAGTCCTGTAAAAAAGAGAATGTTACCTTTCTTTCTCATGTATGATCACGGAGATGTATACAATTTTGCGAAAGAGTACTTCCGAATCAAAAAAGTCACAAAAGACAGCCTGGTTTTCCAGCGTCTTCAGGTAGACAGGAAAGAAATTGCCAGTGGCGTAAAGTCGGATGTAAATATGATTTTTTATGCAGACTCGTATATTAAAAATGTACTGAAAACAACAGCCTCGGAGCTTCAAAAGCCGAATGGAGCAGATACCGCATTTATCCGTATGCTGACCGAAAAATCAAATCAGGCTCCTACCGATACCAGCAAAACATTTGCCGGAAGGCAACCTGCTCAATTCATCTCAACCAGCCCTCTTCTGAAGGTAGAAAAGAAAAGTACTATAGACGAATTCAGTGGCAGAACTGAAGCGTTTGATTACCTGTTTCCAAAGTACCGCATAGAGATAAAAAATGCCTACCAGGACTTTGCCTATGACATGAAGGTGATAGTAGATGGGCAAGGAAATATTCACCTGGTGTCCTTCTATAATTCATTACCCGAACTGGAAGAATCACGGAGAAAAATAGTAAAATCAATCATAGATATTTACCTCCGCAACCTCATAAAAATCATACCGGGAACAACCCTTGGAATGCCTCATTCGAGCGAAATAAACTTGGTTGTTGTGGGCAAAAAAGCGAATAACTAATGGCGTTTGCTTTTATATTTATCAAAAAATGAAGCATTTGTCTTTTAATAAAAAATAATATGTACATTGCACACTTAATTTTTTAATAAATAATACAATGCAAGAAGGAACAGTAAAATTTTTTAATGTAACTAAAGGTTTCGGATTCATTATCCCTGCAAACGGAGATAGCGAAATCTTTGTACATTCAACAGGCCTTATCGATGAAATCCGTGAGAATGACAAAGTTGAATACGATGTTGAGAGCGGAAAAAAAGGCTTGAACGCGGTTAATGTTAAAGTAATCTAGATTATAAAGACATAAATTGTACAAGGGACTACTTCGGTAGTCCCTTTTTTTTGCATAAACTTTAGTTATTCTTTAAAGCGCTCTCGGTTGGAGCTTGTTTGCACCTGCTCTTAGGTGAGTCCACCATGAGTCCACCATGAGTGCACCATGAGTCCAGGGTGAGTCCACCTTTTCCCTGTAAATACGTGGACTCACTCTGCAGGTATACTGCTATAAAGCTGCTCGCACCACAACCCAAGGCCGAGCTCGTTCGCACCTGAACAGCAGGGCTTGCCGGAGAAAATAATTACAGCTATTTCTTTTTCTCCCGGATGAGTTCCAATAGGACTTCTGGCTCGTTAGTGGTAATGAATTCGATTTTGCTTTTCAAAAGCCACTCCATATCGGTAACTTCATTTACCGTCCAAGCATTAATAGTCAGGCCAAGTTCTTTTGCCTTTAAAAACCATTCCCCTTTTTGGTATACACTAAAATGGTAATCTGCCCCATAAAACCCATCCTGTTTCAGTTTTTCAAGAGGAACATCACCCTTTAAATAAGCCACTTTTGCCTTTGGGTTTATTGCAAGTACTTTCTGCAAAATGTCATATCCAAAACTGATGTAATCCACCCAGGCTTCAGCCTTGAGCTTTTTAACCATTGCTACTGACCGCGAAGTCAACTCCATATCCCACTCCTGACTCACATTTGAGGGTTTTATTTCCAGGATCAATTTGGTTCTCTTCTGTGTAATCCCTGCTTTCAGATAACTCTCCAAAGTGGGAATGCGCTCACCGTTGGATAGCTTCTTTGTAAGCAGTTCCTGATAAGTTACCTTCGAAATATGCAACCCCTGAAAATCAGCGTCATGATTGACAACAAGAACGCTATCAAGGGTCATATGAACATCAAACTCAGATCCATAGCAGCCAATACGTATGGCTTCATTCAATGATGCTATTGAGTTCTCAGGAAGTTTGTTCTTTTTCCAGGCTCCCCGGTGTGCAATGACCTGGTTATTATTCCATGAACCAGCGGGCATGTCTGGGGACTCCTTTGCGATATCTTTTGTAAACAATGACATTAAAGTAATGGCTAAAATTGAAGCTTTCATGATAAATACTTTTTACTAAAATAGGCGTTAGAGAATATATAAATGTTTTCTTCAAGTTATTTTTTAACTTTATTTCTCATTCAGAATTTTAATGAATAGCAATTACGACCTTTTAATTTCAAAGATTAATGAGTTTATACAAAAGTTTTACCTCAATAAACTTTTGCGTGGAAGCATATATTCTGCTGCCTTATTGCTTGCCTTATACCTTTTATTATTCCTGCTGGTTTACTATACCAACCCCAGCGTAGGTGTTAAAACCGTCCTTTTTTTCTCTTTTGTACTTACGGCACTGCTTACCATTTATTTCTGGATCATCAAACCCGCGCTGTCTTATTTTCATCTGGGCAAAAACCTGAGCATAGAACAGGCCGCGAACCTGATTGGAGGCCATTTTTTTAATGTCAAAGACAAATTAATCAATACTCTCCAGCTAAAGACCCTGGCAGATCAAAATCCGGAAAACAGCTTGCTTATCCTTGCCGGGATTGATCAGAAAATAACGGAGCTAAAGCCAATTCCTTTTACCAGTGCTATTCGTTTAAATGAGAACAAAAAGTATATAAAATACCTGCTTTTCCCTTTTTCAGTGATCATACTTATCGCTATAATTGCCCCCTCGATCCTAAGAGAAGGAACCAATAGTTTCGTCCAGTATAACAAAGAAATCCTGCCAAAAGCCCCTTTTGATTTCGAGCTTTTGAACAGCAAACTGATTTACTCACAGGGCGACGATGTAACCATAAATCTGAAACTCAAAGGAGATGAAATCCCTCAGGATGTGTACATTTCGGATGGGGCAAACTCTTATAAGCTGGAGAAGGAGAACACAACAAAGTTTAGATATACTTTTAAAAACCTCCAAAAGAATAAAAAAATACAGTTCTCAGCCGGAGGATTCAATTCTACATCCTATCTGATTGAAGTAAAACCCAGACCCGCTGTAGTCAACATCTCAGCCAGGTTAAATTATCCGGCATATCTAAACAAACAAAATGAAACCATTCAAAATGCCGGAGATTTACTGATTCCGGAAGGTACATCCATAACCTGGACCTTAAATACCGAGAATAGCACTGAGCTTAGTTTTATTTTGGCCAGTAAACTTTATCTTCTTTCTGCGGCGGAAAACAGCTTCTCTTTCAGCAGCAGGATATTGGGAAATGCAGATTATATGATCATTCCGAGAAATAGGTTTATCAATAGCAAAGATTCTCTTAAACACCAAATAACGGTGATAAAGGATGCCTTCCCAACTATTTCAGTTATGGAAGCTCCCGACTCTCTAAGCAGTAAAGCGCTTTACTTCTCAGGTACAATTGCTGATGATCACGGCTTCTCTTCACTGAAACTCCGCTACAACATCAGGGAGAACGGCAGCTTAAAAAGCACCGTTGCCAAATCTATCTCTGTTAAAAAGAACAGCCAGGAAAACACCTTCTTCTATTTTTGGAACCTAAACGAGGCCTCAATTAGACCCGGGCAGGTGTTGGAGTACTACTTTGAGGTTGCCGACAATGATGCCGTAAACGGCCCGAAAACCACCAAATCTGACATCAAAACAATGGAGGTTCCAACCGAAAGGCAAATCACGGAAAAACTGGATCAGGGAAGTGCAGTATTAAAGCAGAAAATGGAAAAAGCCATCAGATTGGCTTCGACCGTAGAGAAGGAAAGCAAAAAGCTTGGAGAGACCCTTTTGGACAAAAAACAGCTTTCGTTTGATGATAAAAAACAGGTAGAGCAATTGCTGGAGAAACAAAAACAGCTTGAAGAAGCCGTAAAAGAAATCAAGGAGTTGAACAAGAAAAATACTTTTGAAAAAGAAGAGAATAATGCAATAAAAGATGAACTGGCCGAGAAACAAAAGCAGATAGACGACCTGTTCAACAATGTTCTGGACGAAAAAACAAAAGAATTGCTTGAAAAGCTTCAAAATCTGATGGATGAAAACAATAAGGATCAGACCCAGAATGAGCTTTCTAAAATGCAGATGGATAATAAGTCGCTCAAAAACGAACTGGACCGGATACTAGAGCTGTATAAACAGCTTGAGTTTGAACAAAATCTTCAAAAAAATATAGATAAACTGGAAGAGCTGGCTAAGCAGCAAAAGGAACAGGCAGCAAAAACAGCAGATAAAGATGCCTCTGCCACTAAACAAAAGGAAGAGCAGCAAAAAATATCCGAAGATTTTGAAGATCTGAAAAAGGATCTGGAAAAATTGGATGAAAAAAACAAAGACCTGGAAAGGCCAAATTCTTTTAAAAACCCGGAAAAACAAGCGGAAAATATCAAAGAGCAGCAAAAGTCGAGTGAAAACAACCTGAAGCAAAACAACAAAAAAGAGGCCGCTAAGGACCAGCAAAAGGCTGGAGAGGAGATGGAGAAACTCGCCCAGGAAATGAAGGAAATGCAGCAGCAATCGGAAGAAATGGAAAATAACCTCAATGCACGTGAATTGCGCCAGCTGCTGGAAAACCTGCTGAACACCTCTTTTGATCAGGAAAAGGTAATGCTAAACCTGAAAAATATGAGCAGCAGCGATCCTTTATACACTGCAAACGTTCAGAAACAACGTAGCATTAAGGACAACATGAAGACCATCGCCGACAGTTTGTTTTCTTTGAGTAAACGAGTTCCACAGATTGAAACTACGGTGAATGAAGAAATGCAGAAGATTAATTTCAATATGGATAAAGCATTGGAAAATCTGGGCGAACGAATGACTTCTGCTGCAAACAGAAACCAGCAATACGCGATGACATCGATCAATAACCTTTCCTTGATGTTAAACGAAGCGCTGGACCAACTGCAAAACATGGCAAAGAACCCTTCGTCAGGGGGAAAGAGCAAAAAGCAGAGCATGAAACAATTGCAGCAAATGCAGCAACAGTTGAATGATAACATGCAGAAAGCACGCCAGCAAATGCAGAAGAGTGGAAATCAGGGCAAAGTACCTAAAGGACAAATGAGCCAGGAATTTGGTAAAATGGCGCAGCAGCAACAAATGATCAGAGAGGCGCTGCAGAAAATCAACAGGGAAGACAATAAAGATGGTAAAGGTAAACTAGGAGATCTGAATAAGGCGATTGAAGACATGAAGGCTACCGAGAATGATCTGGTTAATAAAAGGATCCAGCAGGAAACCATGAACCGTCAGAAAGAATTACTGACCAAACTCCTGGATGCTGAAAAGGCAGAACGAGAACAGGACCAGGATTCAAAAAGAGAAAGTAAAGCTGCAAAGGACTTCCCTCCTTCCTATAAACAAATGATGGACAAGTTTAAAAAGATGCAGCAATCAGAGACTGAATGGCTTCAGAAACTTCCTCCAAACCTGAACTACTACTATAAAAATAAGATTGCAGAATACTTTAAATTACTAAATTCGGCCCAATAAATTCAAAGGCATGCCAGTAGTTAATTTTTTCACAGAAGACGTAAAATATACCCTTAAGAAAAAGACCGTCCTTAAAAAATGGATAAAAGACACCATCACAGCCGAGGGTTATAAGTTAGATGAATTAAATTTTATTCTTTGCTCTGACGAGTATTTACTGCGTATAAACCAGGAATACCTGGATCATGACACTTACACCGATGTGATTACTTTCGACAACTCTGAGGAGCTTAAAACGATTACAGGCGATATATTTATCAGTATTGAGCGAATTAAAGAAAATGCATCTACATACAAGCATACTCCTGAAACGGAACTGCATCGTGTCATGATCCATGGCACACTTCACCTTTTGGGTTACAAAGACAAAGGTAAAGCAGCAAAAACACAGATGACGGAAAAAGAAGATCAGTATCTTGCTCTGCTTTTGGTTGAAGGCCCGGAATAAATCCTGGCCAAGAGCAGAAAGAGAGATTCAATTTTACTTCGGGGAAGTATCAAAAACAGTTAGCACAGCAGCATGATCAGATGGCCAGACATCGTCTATTTCAGGCGCTGATCTAATGATTTTAGACGATAACACCTTAATCCCATTCCCCTTATAGTAGATATAATCGATCCTGGAGGTTTGAAGGTGGCCAAATATCGTAGCGAAAGTCCCTCCCTGATTCTTGAGCTCATCCGGATTTAAATACCTGAAACTGTCAGTATATCCCCTTTCGCTCATCAATTGTGATATTGGCATTGCTACCGGGCCATAGCCATTGTGCAGAGGAGCGGCTTTTATAGTCCAGTCCAGATGACTCCCGGAATTAAAATCTCCACCTACAATAACCGCTGTATTTTCATTCTTTAATATGGGCTCAATGTCTTTCTCCAGGTTAGCCATTGCGTCTTTATAGCCAAGTAGTTTGTCTTCTTCGACCCATCTATTTGGATCATGGCCTTTATTTAGATATTCAACGGTATACGAGGGCCTGTAAGCGTATCTCAGCCACCAATCGGACACCAACACTGCTTTTTTGTTTGGAAGCCGCAGAAGAGCTGTATTTGCCTTGAAGTTGTCGTTTGAAGGAAGCTTCTCTATCGGATACCTGCTAAATAGAGCTAAATTAGCGGAAGGTGTTGGCGTTTGCATGAAAAATCCCAAAGAATCTGCCAGCATTTGCTGTGAGCCATAGGCTTCCTGCATAGTAATCAGATCTGCATTTGTGCTTCTGATCAGTTCTTTAATACGATTTCTCCCATTATTTCCCATGTGCACACCGCCATGCCAGATATTCCATTGAAGAACTTTAAGGAAGCCGGGACTCGCGGTGGAATTTACGGTAATCTTTTTAGGCTGATAATCCTTGCTTTCTTCCGGGATATGGCTGATTCCATTCAAAGAAAACGAGGAGATTTTCGCATGCAGGACATTCCCAGGAATTGCATCTTTAGCAACATCGAAAGTTACAAGCAGGTAATTTATACCTTTCTTCAGCGTAATTGACTTTGCTCCCTCGGACTTCAAAATAATATTTTTCCGGGGAATAATGTTACCCTCAAATAAAGGTATTCTAGAATCATCTCTGGCAGCGCTCCCGGCATTATAAACATGAATTCCTTTAACATCATGGAGAGAAGTAGTCCCAGACAAATCCAATTTTAAAGCTGTCAGTTTAATGGCCTGATCAGTTTCATTGACTGCAATTCTTAGCTTCAAAATCTGGTTGTTTTCGCTTCCCTGATCTGCATCCCATTCGCTCTGAATAGTCACGGCATTAAATATCTGATCTTTACTTACAGCGGACTTAAATAAGCTGTTGTCGTTAACCGCCAATTTAGCCAAAGGCAATTTTCCTTTATAATCAAGCCTCGTATTCCTCATATGATACGCCTGATGCCCTTTGCCGACAAGATTTAGACATACATCATCGCTCATCGCATCGAAATTGTAATATCCTTTTAGACTTTTATAATCGGGATGATTTGAGTTTAATGGCCTGTAAGCCCATTTTTTCAGGAGATCTCCAGGCAAAGTCTTTTCCCAGATCCTAACCTCGTCTATCAATCCTCCAAAAGTATTAGCGCTTTTATTGTACGCGCCTATAGTTCCCGGAAGAATGGAAAAAGAAGTTGTCGAAGTCGCGACGAGATCTCCATCCAGGTATAGTCTGCTATGCTTTCCGTCATTAGTCAAAGCGACATGATGCCATTTGTCATCCATTACTTTTGAACTGTAGATATTAGCTTTTGCACTGAATAACCGGCCATTCTTAAGACCGATAGTCACAGTATCTACCTCATTAAGCTCTCCGTATTCGCCGGCACCAATGATAACTTCCATGGCTTTCCACTGATTATCATTTCCTTTTATCCATGCTTCAACTGTCCAGCCAGGTTTAAGTATACTCATTCCGATACATGGGTTATTATCGGCCCCATCCAGATGAAGTGCCATATTTCCCTTTGTTGCAGGAATATTCGATTGACCTCGAGCATTAACTGCTGTAAATGAGGTTATTATGAACAGAAAAGTTATAAATTTCAGGTGATTCATAAAGAAAGCAACGAAGGTTAACTAGAACTACACTAAGTTTAGTGTAAATACACTTCATTGAAGGTAAAATTATATTTTATTAATTCCGTACTTTTGCAGGTAATTTCTTATATATAATATCGTTAAACACAGACTTTGAGCACACTAATTGCAGCCGAAAACTTAGGCCATGCTTACCACGATGAATGGCTTTTTAAAAACTTGACCCTGGGCATACAAACTGGTCAGCGCGTAGCGCTGGTAGGTATAAATGGAGCCGGGAAGAGCACCTTATTAAAATTACTTGCCGAAAGATTTTCGCCCTTAGAAGGCAAAATCGTAAAGAATAAATCTGTGAAAATCGGGTTTCTGGATCAGGAACCTTCATTTCCTGATGGCTATTCAATCAGTGACTTTATCTTTTCTCTTGAAAATAAGCAGCAACAGCTGATCAAAGAATATGAGGAATTAATAGAGGATCCTAACCCGGATGAAAAAACATTAAACCGTTTATACGAAGAGTTAAGCGAGCACAACGCATGGGAATATGAACATGAAATTAAAACCATTCTCAGCAGAATGGGCATTCATCACCTTCAGCAAAAGATTGCCACCCTATCGGGCGGACAAAAGAAACGTATTGCTTTAGCAAAACTTTTAATAGAAGATCCGGAGATTTATGTCCTGGACGAGCCAACCAATCATTTGGATATTGATACGATTGAATGGCTAGAGAAATTATTGACTTCAGGAAATAAGACGATTCTTTTGGTTACGCACGACAGGTACTTCCTGGACAATGTATGTAATACAATCGTGGAACTGGATCGCGGGAAGATTTATAACTATAACGGCAACTACGCCTATTTCCTCGAAAAGAAATCAGAAAGAGAGGCCTCAGATGAAAGCACTTTCCAGAAGAACAAAAATCTTTTGAAGAAAGAATTAGAGTGGATGAGACGTATGCCTCAGGCACGCGGAACCAAATCTCAAGCGAGAATTGACGCTTTTTACGACTTGGACAGCAAAACCAAACAAAGAACTGACAACCAAAGCATTACATTAAAAGTGAAAATGTCGAGGCAGGGAAATAAAATTCTTGAGCTCGACCACATCGGACAGTCATTTGACGACAAAAAAATCATAACTGATTTTAGTTATACTTTTAAAAAAGCTGACAGAATTGGTTTGGCAGGTAAAAATGGAACAGGCAAATCTACTTTACTCAATATCATTACAGGCTTTTTAAAACCTGAACAAGGAAACGTCAGTACAGGAGAAACTACAGTATACGGCTACTACAAACAAGGCGGCTTAGCTTTCAATGAAAAAGAAAGAGTAATCGATATTGTGAAATCAGATGCCGAATATATAAAGATGGCGGATGGTCAAACTATTTCTGCATCCCAACTACTAACCTTATTTCTCTTCCCTCCCAAGAAGCAACATGGCATGGTAGAGAAATTGAGCGGAGGAGAAAAGAAACGGTTACACCTGATGAAGGTTTTAATGCAAAACCCAAATTTCTTAATATTGGATGAGCCAACAAATGATCTCGATATTGACACGCTAAACGTTTTGGAAGAATTCCTTGAAAACTTCCCAGGGGTGCTGATCCTTGTTTCACACGACAGATACCTGCTAGACAAAATGAGTGAACAACTATTCATTATGGAAGGCAATGGGGAGGTGACAATTTACAATGGAAATTATTCAGAATACCGATTAAGTCTTGACGCTGCAAAAGAAAAACCAGAGCAGAAAAAGAAAGAGAACACCACTCCTGCTCCTGTGATCTCAACAGCAAAAAAGCTTAGCTACAAGGAGCAAAAAGAATTGGAAACTCTTGAAGCGAGAATGCCGGAGATCGAATCAGAAGTAGAAAAACTAACACAATCATTGCTAACCATTGATAGTGCAAACTATATAGATATACAAGCGATCACTAAATCAATTGAAGAATTGAACAAGGAAATGGACTCGACAATGGAACGCTGGTTAGAATTATCAGAGTAAAATTATAATGTTCCACGTGAAACTTTTGGAAAAACAGAACGGGTTCCAGCATTTGTTTCACGTGGAACAACATTTAAAATACAGACAAAATGTTTAAAGAATACGACGTAATTGTAGTTGGTGCCGGACATGCCGGATGCGAAGCAGCGGCAGCGGCGGCCAATTTAGGTTCTTCAGTTTTGCTCATCACGATGAACATGGAGACCCTTGCCCAGATGAGTTGCAACCCCGCAATGGGGGGTGTTGCCAAAGGGCAGATCGTAAGAGAAATTGATGCAATGGGCGGATACTCGGGAATCATCTCCGACAAAACTACTTTGCAATTTAGGATGCTTAATCTTTCAAAAGGTCCGGCAATGTGGAGCCCGAGAAGTCAGAATGACCGCAAAAGATTTGCTGAAGAATGGAGACTCGCTTTAGAAAGAACTCCAAATGTAGACTTCTGGCAGGAAATGGTAAGTAGCCTTTTGATCAAAAACAACACTGTGATTGGCGTTAAAACCTCACTTGGAATTGAGATCAAAGGAAAGTCTGTTGTGCTCACCAACGGAACATTTTTGAATGGCCTTATCCATATCGGAGAGAAAAAATTTGGTGGTGGACGTACCGGGGAAAAGGCAGCAACAGGACTGACGGAACAGCTCACGGAATTGGGCTTTGACGCCGGGAGAATGAAAACTGGTACCCCACCCCGCGTTGATGGCAGATCACTAAACTATAGTTTAATGGAAGAACAATGGGGTGATGAAAACCCAGGCAGATTTTCTTATACTAATGTAGATCTTCCAAAAGAACAAAGATGCTGCTGGATCACTTACACCAATTCAACCGTTCATGAAACACTTAAAGAAGGATTCGAAAAATCCCCTATGTTTACCGGACGTATCAAAGGTCTGGGCCCAAGATATTGTCCGTCCATAGAAGATAAAATCAACCGCTTTGCTGAACGTGAAAGACATCAGATCTTCGTAGAACCGGAAGGCTGGAATACCTGTGAGATCTATGTAAACGGCTTTTCTACGTCCTTACCAGAAGATGTACAATATAAAGCCCTTACGCAGATACCTGGGTTCGAAAACGCGAAAATGTTCAGACCGGGATATGCTATTGAATATGACTATTTTCCACCTACCCAATTGTCCTTAACCCTTGAAACAAAGCTAATTAGCAATCTTTTCTTTGCTGGCCAGATCAATGGGACTACCGGTTACGAAGAGGCTGCTAGTCAGGGATTTATAGCAGGAATCAATGCACATCAAAAAGTGACGGACCAACATGAGCTGATCATGAAAAGATCAGAATCTTACATAGGTGTACTTATAGATGATCTCGTTACAAAAGGTACTGAAGAACCTTATCGAATGTTCACTTCAAGAGCTGAACATCGTTTGCTACTTAGACAGGACAACGCAGATATTCGCTTATCCCCTATTGGTCATCAACTGGGACTGATCAATGACGAACGTTTACAAATTGTAAAAGATAAAGTTGAAAACTCTGATCAGATAGTTGAATTCGCTAAAAAACAGGGAATAGATAAATCCGAAGCAAACTCTTTGTTAGAAGAACTGGGAACAAGCCCGCTTACACAAAGTGTTAAACTTTTCAGTTTATTGAGCAGGCCTCAGGTAGGAATAAATGACATGCGTACAGTTAGCAACAGTTTTAATGAATTTTTAGATAAATTTGATAAAGAAACTATTGAACAAGCTGAAATAAAAATCAAATACGAAAGTTATTTTGAAAAAGAACAGGAAATAGTGAACAAGATGCAGAAAATGGAAGATAAAGACATCAATCCAAATTTTGACTATTCTCAACTCGTTTCCCTTTCTAAAGAGGCAAGAGAAAAATTATTAAAGATAAAACCAAGAACTTTAGGTCAGGCCTCCAGGATTTCGGGCGTTTCACCTTCTGATATATCAGTTTTGATGGTACACATTAGTAAATAACATGTAAACCGCTGATTTTAAATATCTTGGATTAGAAAGTCACATAAATAAAATCAGCGTGTTTAAACGCGATTTAAGACACTTTTAAATATTTTTAATGTTATTCGTTATAAAGATAAAAAAATTTAACAGAACGCATATAAATGGCTAAAAACAGCAACACATCAATTCTGGCTTTTTTCACTACGCTCCTATTTGTCATTTTGCTATTTCAGGGATGTGCAAGTATTCAAACTCCTCAAGGTGGCCCAAGAGATACAGAGCCGCCTAAGATTTTAAAGATGGAACCAGAAAATCTGACTACGAATTTTACCGCGAAAAAAGTGGTCATAGAATTCGATGAATATTTTAAATTACAAAATGAGTTTAAAGAATTTTCCGTTTCACCTGAAATGGCAAAACCTCCTATTTTAAAACCCAAAGGAAAAAAACTTGAAATATCGTTTCCTGATACCCTTGAAAAGAATACCACTTATACCTTAAATTTTGGAAAAGCAATAGCTGATGTAAACGAAGGCAATGCTGTGAAAAACTTTACATATGTTTTTGCCACAGGCCCACAACTGGATTCCCTGAGTATAAAAGGACGCATCACCAATTCCCTCACCGGAGAACCCGAACTAGACGCACTGGCATTTATATTACCTATAAACAGAGATACCCTTTTTGGAAAATCAAGGCCATCCATCTATACGCTGACGGATAGCAGTGGCAATTACAGCCTAAATAACCTTAGAAAAGATACATACAGGCTCTATGTAATCAAAGAAAAAGGCGGAGATAAAATCTATCAGCAAGCTACTGACGAGGTCGGTTTTCTAAAAGATTCGATCGTACTTACGAAAAACCTCGATAGTATGAACATGAAAATATTCAAAGAAGATGCTTCAGATTTCAGGATCTTAGACAAGCGATTAAATAATGATGGAAGTATCACATTTTCATTCAATCAACGGCTAAGAAAACCTGAGGTTACAGTCATAGATCCTAAAACAATTGATGTTTCAAAGAGGTATAAGTTCAGTAAAAACAATGATTCTCTAAAGGTATGGCTGACTGACCTTAGCTTTGATTCCACTAAAATTGTCATCAGCGATGGAGGAAAAATGCTAGATACTGCTTCTTTTACAAGGGGTAAAAAAGAGACATATGCAAGGGTTTTGGCCGCAACAAACAACATTGAGGGTAAAGCTATTAACCCCAATAAACCATTGAAACTTACATTCAATTTTCCGATAGACAGCATCAATGCAAGCAAAATCACTTTATTGGAAGACTCTATTCCCAAGACGGGCTTCACCCTGTTAAAAGACAGTGCCGACTTCCTCTCCTATACGATAAAATATCCCTGGAAAGCCAAAAAATCTTATGATATGAAATTTGGCGCGGGAGCCTTTACAGCGATATTCAACGCAAAAAATAAAGAGTTTAACACCGTATTTGAGCTCGGAAGTAAAGAAGATTATGGCACATTGAAGGTTAAAATAATAGTTCCTGAAAAGGATAAAAGTTATATAGTTGAAATTGTTGATGCAACTAAGATTGTGGTAAATACCATCGTTGTAAGACAAGATACAGCAGTGAATTTCAACAACTATAAAGCCGGAAAGTATTTCATCAGGATTACTTATGACACCAATAAAAATGCCAAATGGGATACAGGAAATATAGGATTAAAACTCCAGCCAGAAAAAATCTGGAATGAACCTAAAGAGCTGTCTATTAGGTCGAACTGGGAAAGAAATGAAACCATTACAATTCCAAAACAGTAATTACCTGAACCAGTCAGCATACATGATATAATTATCCGGCAACTTATTCAATAAAGCCCTTTGCTCTTCAGTAATGGGCTTTATTTTTTTAGCGGGAGTTCCTGCATAGATGTATCCGCTCTCACAATGTGTATTTTCCAATACAACTGACCCTGCAGCTATAATCGTATAATCCTCCACAACAGCATTATCCATGATAATGGCACCCATGCCGACTAAAATATGATCTTTTAGGGTACAACCGTGTACTATCGCGTTATGCCCTACAGAAACCCTGTTTCCAATCACAGTAGCCGCCTTCAAATAGGTAGCGTGTATAACGGCGCCATCCTGAATATTACTGTCATCCCCTATCGTGATGCTATTTACATCTCCTCGGATTACTGCATTGAACCAAACAGAGCAGTTTTTGCCCATTGTCACATCACCCACAATTGTCGCATTTGGAGCTATAAAACAATTATCATCCCATTTTGGATGTACATCTTTCACTGGTAAAATAACTGGCATAGCTCTAAAATATAGTGTCTGTTAATTGTTCTGCATGAGCAGGATAATCTGTTGTATAATGCAATCCCCTACTCTCTTTTCTGGCCATAGCTGATTTAATGACTATGTAGGCTACCTGTATGACATTTCTCAACTCACAAAGCTTTACAGAGACCTTGTTGGCTTTATAAAAATCTTCCGTTTCCTGGTGCAACAAATACAAACGTCGCATTGCCCGCTCTAATCTAAAATCAGAGCGAACTATTCCCACATAATCGCTCATCAATTTCTGAGTTTCACGGAGATTGTGAGTCACCAGAATATCTTCATTTGACTGAGTTACGCCATGATCATTCCATTCGGGAATATCATCAGGAATTACATTATTCTTAAACCGCTCTATTGCATCCAGGTAAATTCTGTGTGCAAAAACAGGTGCTTCAAGTAATGAATTGGAAGCCAAGCGGTTTGCCCCGTGAAGCCCTGTGGAAGAGCATTCACCACAAGCATATAAGTTCTTAATGGATGATCTACCAAATTCGTCCACCATAATTCCACCACACATATAATGTGCTGCTGGAGTTACTGGTATCAAATCCTTCGTCATGTCAATTCCTATTGAAAGACATTTAGCATATATATTAGGAAAATGTGATAAAATATCGGCCTTTTTTCTATTTCTGATATCCAGGTAAACGAAATCTTCTCCTGATTTCTTCATCTCTGAATCAATAGCCCTGGCTACTATATCCCGGGGGGCAAGCGAACCACGTTTATCATATTCATACATGAATTCATCGCCATTCTTTCTCCTCAACACACCTCCAAAACCTCTGACAGCCTCCGATATTAAAAAAGCAGGATACTCACCGGGGTGATATAAAGCCGTTGGATGGAACTGAATGAACTCCATATTTCTCAATTTTCCTTTGGCCCGATATACCATAGCCATTCCATCGCCCGTAGCAATAACTGGATTAGTTGTACTGGAATAAATATGTCCGGCCCCGCCAGAAGCAAGTATAGTCACATTTGCCAATATCTTTTCCACATCGTTAAGCTCTGTGTTAAAGGCATATATACCGTAACAGTTGATATCTTCAGTACTCTTATCAACATGTTTACCAAGATGATGTTGAGTAATCAACTCCAGACAGAAGTAATGTGTTAATATCTCTATGTTCTCATTCTGATGAATCTGCTTCAATAAAACGCTTTCAATTTCG
This sequence comes from Pedobacter frigoris, assembly GCF_032678645.1. Lineage (GTDB taxonomy): Bacteria > Bacteroidota > Bacteroidia > Sphingobacteriales > Sphingobacteriaceae > Pedobacter > Pedobacter frigoris_A. Next base: position 118,954 of record NZ_JAVTSP010000002.1, on the reverse strand, counting down.
TATCCTGTTACATCTTTATAATGTAATACACGATGTTCAGAATGTCCGCCCTCCTTAGCCAGATCGTACACTCCGGTCTGATTTTTATCGAAATTGATGCCATAATCAATGATCTCTTCTATACGCTGAGGTCCCTCTTTTACAACGATTTCCACAATTTCAGGATCACATAATCCGTCGCCTGCGATGAGTGTATCTTCAATATGTTTTTCAAAGGAATCATCCTTATCCACAACAACTGCTACCCCGCCCTGGGCATATTTAGTGTTAGATTCGTCTTCGTTAGATTTGGTCACGATGAGCACCTTGCCATGCTTAGCTGCCTTCAGCGCAAAACTCAACCCTGCTATCCCCGATCCTATCACCAAAAAGTCTACTTTCTTCATTATTTCTTATTGATACTCAACTGTTATGAAAATTATAAAAACCCTTCTAAAACATCAAAATTCACTAAATCCGTAGTGTTGTTAACAACGTTGGTATAATTGTTAACTTCTTGTCGATATAAATAGAACAAATAATTTTGAATGTTTAAAGCTAAGGTAAAATGGCAATTTGACACAATATTTTAAGTTATTTTTAAGCAACTTTGCATCGGTTATTAACTTTTTACACACACACTAACAATACACATATTGGTATTGATAAGTTTTTGAAGCATTTAATATGTAGTTGTAAATCAGCTGATATTTTAAATAAAAATGTAATCTTAATGTTAGTAAATTATTAATAACTCATATAAAAGCATTAAAAAAAAGTATTTTTAAACAATACCAACACACTAATAAACAATAGAAATCTATTTATATTAAATAATTATAATTTATTGAAGTGTTGAAAGCGCTTACCTTTACGGCAGCTTCAAAAAAATAGAAACACAAAAATGGATACCTTAGAGGAATTAAACAGAAAAGGTTTTGTAGATGAAAAGATCGATCCAACGCTTGATCTTTTTGAAGAAATTGAAAAGTTAAAAAAGGAAAAGAATGCAATTATACTTGCTCACTATTACCAAGAACCTGATATTCAGGATATAGCAGATTATATTGGTGATAGTTTGGGTCTGTCACAGGAGGCTGCAAAAACAGAAGCCGACGTGATTGTGTTTGCAGGAGTCCATTTTATGGCTGAAACAGCTAAGATACTTTCTCCACAAAAAAAGGTTTTATTACCGGATTTAAAAGCAGGTTGTTCACTGGCGGATAGTTGTCCACCACACCTGTTTAAGAAATTTAAGGAAAAATATCCTGATCATATTGTCATCACCTACGTAAACTGTACAGCGGAATTAAAGGCTTTGAGCGATATTGTCTGTACTTCTACAAATGCGGTTCAGATTGTGGAAAGTTTGCCAAAAGATACTAAAATCATCTTTGGACCAGATAAAAATCTGGGGGCCTGGGTAGCTAAAAAAACTGGCAGAGACCTGGTATTGTGGAATGGGGCTTGTATGGTGCATGAAATTTTCTCAAGGGAAAAAATAACCAAATTAAAAGAGCGTCACCCAAATGCTAAATTCATTGCACACCCGGAATGTGAAGAAGCTGTGTTAAAAATGGCAGATTACATAGGATCTACTACAGGATTGTTGAAATATACCATCAACAGTGATGCTAAGGAATTCATTGTTGCTACAGAAAGCGGGATTATTCATCAAATGGAAAAAGCTTGTCCTGATAAAACCTTTATTCCTGCACCTCCAAACAACAGTTGTGCATGTAATGATTGTCCATATATGAAGAGAAATACTTTAGAAAAGCTTTATCTGTGCATTAAAAATGGTCTCCCTGAAGTTACTGTACCTGCAGATATCATTGTAGAAGCAAGAAAACCGATAGAAAGAATGCTGGAGATTTCAGCAAGTTTGGGCTTATAAAATTTAAGTTTTATAAGCCATCGTCATCTCGAACATAGTGAGAGATATCTCCTATCGTCGAGATGACGAGAAACGACATGGCGAGGAGTGAGATGACGTGTAGTAGAAAATAACAAAGGATAAAAATTGTTGTCTGGAGTATTAGAAAAAAAGAAAATTATGTTTGAAAATAAAGAACGTACTGACATTTCAGAATTAGGGGAATTTGGCCTGATTAAACACCTGACTGATAACTTTAAAATCAGACATGAAAGTAGTATAAAAGGAATTGGCGATGATGCTGCAGTATTGAATTTTAACGATAAAGAAGTACTGATTTCTACAGATCTTTTACTGGAAGGAATACATTTTGATTTGGCTTATGTTCCGCTTGTTCATTTAGGCTATAAGGCCGTACAAGTGAATCTAAGCGATATTTATGCAATGAATGGTATTGCTACTCAGATTACCGTTTCTATCGGCTTGTCGAGCAAATTTCCGCTTGAAGCTGTTGAAGAAATTTATAAAGGTGTAGAACTCGCATGTAATAAATTCAATATTGATTTGATTGGAGGTGATACGTCCACCAGTAAACAGGGACTTGTAATTAGTGTAACCAGTATTGGGTATGCTGAAAAAAAAGATATCTGCTACAGAAATGGTGCTGAAGAAGGCGATCTGATCTGTGTATCCGGAGATTTAGGAGGTGCTTATGTTGGACTTCAAATTCTTGAAAGAGAGAAACTTGTATTTTTAGAAAATCCAAATATCCAGCCTGACCTGGAAGGAAAAGATTATATTATAGAACGTCAGCTAAAACCTGAAGGAAGAAGGGATATTGTAGATTTATTGGCACAAATGGACATTAAGCCAACTGCTATGATTGATGTTTCTGACGGATTGGCTTCAGAAATATTGCACATCTGCACACAATCTGAAAAAGGCTGTACACTTTACGAAGAGAAAATTCCTATTGATCCAACCACTTACGAAACAGCCAGAGAATTGGGACTTGATCCTACAATATGTGCTTTGAGTGGTGGTGAAGATTATGAGCTTTTATTTACGATCAAACAAGCTGACTATACTAAGCTGAAGAATGATGTAGATATCAGCATTATCGGACACATTACAGATAAGAATTCAGGTTGTAAAATGGTTTCTAAATCGGATGTGGTACATGAGTTAAAAGCTCAGGGCTGGAATGCTTTTAAGGGGTAATTTTTAAGCATTACTATAGCCGTCATCTCGAGTATAACGAGAGATCTCTTGTTCAGACATAGTTTAAAAGATCTATCACTATGTTCGAGATGACGAATAACGATGACGAGTGTGTTAATATGACGTCGATAATTAAGATTACAATTCCTCTGTATCAAGAAATTTGGTGTCAATCTGTTTGGTCGTTTTGGCACCTAATTTCCTGATCTTTTCTGAAGTATTGGAAAGATTTCCGCTTCCTGTAGAAAGTTTATTTAAGGCCCTGTCGTAAGCATCCTGGCTTTGTTTTATATTTTTACCGATACTTTCCATATCACTTAAAAAGCCAACAAATTTATCATACATACTGCCACTTAACCGTGCTATTTCCAGTACATTTCTGTTCTGTCTTTCCTGCTTCCAGATGCTGGCAATAGTTCTTAATGTAGCCAGTAAAGTAGATGGACTTACGATAACTACTTTCCTGTCCCAGGCATAGTTAAATAATTCAGCATCCTGCTGAACAGCTATTCCAAATGAAGACTCGATAGGAATAAAGAGCAATACAAAATCAGGTGAATTTATCTGATATAAATCATGATAATTCTTACTTGAAAGACCCTGTATATGTGTTTTGATAGAGATGATGTGTTGTTTTAAATAGAGTTCCCGTTCTTCATCCTGATCTGCGGTAACCAGCCGTTCATAAGCCACCAGAGATACTTTAGCATCAATGATCACATGTTTATCATCGGGCAGGTCTATGATTACATCAGGCTGTACCCTATTGCCTTCGGCAGCATTTAAACTGGTCTGTATCCTATATTCCCGGTCTTTAATAAGACCCGATCTTTCCAGTATTCTTTCTAATATCACCTCACCCCAATTGCCCTGTTTTTTACTGTCACCTTTAAGTGCTTTAGTCAGGTTATTTGCATCCTCCTGGATCTGTTTACTTTGATCCATTAATTGTGAAATAACTCCTTTCAGTATATTTCTTTCATCAGATTCAGACTTATATACTTTTTCTACTTTCTCTTCAAAAGCTTTGATATTTTCCTTAAGCGGATTCAGTATGACATCCAGATTGGCTTTATTTTGTTCAGTAAATTTCAGGGTTTTTTCATCCAGTACTTTACTTGCGATGTTTTCAAATTCCATTTTAAATTTTTGCTGTAATTCAGCAATATATTTATCCTGTTCCATTTGTTTTTCACGCTGTGCCAATAGTGTCTCTTCCGCCTTTATGGCTTTACTGTGTTCATTGATATAATTTATTCTAAGATCATTCAATTCATCTTCCAGCTTCAGTTTTTCTTCTCTCAGGTAATCCATAGATTTTTGATGCTCCACATCTTTAAGTTGTAAAAGCTCCACAGAATTGCTAACCGGCTTCCTGAAAAAGAAAATAATTATCACTACTAAAATTATGATCAATAGACCTATTATTATAGCTTCCATACTAATATTTTTATCAAAAATAGACATTTTACATAATATTACAAGCCATAGTCTTGCTTTCTCCAAACAAGTATACTGTAACTATAATAGTTATATGATTTTCTTCTTAGATATAATTTAAATCTTTATGATTTATTAATGAAAAACGGGAACGCTTTTTGATTCTTATAAAATCTAATCGTTAAAGACAATGACGATGAGTATTGATGAAAAACATACACTACGAAAATGGAACTTTATTTGATTTTAATCATCCCGGTTCTAATGTTAAGCATGTTTGTGCAATGGCGGTTTAGAAGTAAATTTTCAAAATATGCACATATGCAATTGAACTCGGGATTTTCAGGAAAAGAAGTGGCGGAGAAAATGCTTCGGGACAATGGGATATATGATGTGAGGGTAATGAGCACCGACGGGCAATTATCAGATCATTATAATCCTGCTGATAAAACAGTAAATTTAAGTACGGATGTCTATTATGGAAGAAGTGTTGCCGCTGCAGCAGTAGCTGCGCATGAATGTGGACATGCCCTTCAGCAGGCCCGTTCCTATGCCTGGTTAAATCTAAGGAGTAGCATGGTGCCGGTAGTAAGTATATCATCCAATCTATTACAATGGGTATTGATTATAGGTGTTTTGCTGATTGCTTTTACCTTTAATCCTATAGTATTGGCTATAGGGGTAGCTGGACTTGCACTGATTACCATTTTCAGTATCATCACACTGCCGGTTGAATTTGATGCCAGTAAAAGAGCATTACAATGGCTTAAAGCCAATAAAGGAATACTTTATACCACAGAAGAACATGCACAAGCCAAAGATGCCCTCTGGTGGGCTGCGATGACCTATGTGGTAGCTGCTCTTGGTGCGATGACCAATCTCATTTATTACCTTTCTATATTATTCGGAAGACAAAGAGGATAGGAATAATTTTAGTTTAACCGGTAAGGAACGATCAGTTCAAATTCTGGAATTTCAACGATGAATTCGGTATTGTCTACCATGCGCTGCATTAAATAATTGCCGCTCATGCTGCCCATGTCAGTAGATAAATTGCATGCAGACACGTAAGAATGATAAGATCCTGGCTCTATAACAGGCTGAACACCAACTACACCCTCTCCTTCTACTTCACGTTGCGTACCATTAGAATCAAATATAAACCATTGGCGTCTTTTCAGTTGGATTACATGATCAGACAAGTTTTCTATATTGATGCGGTACGCAAATGTAAATTGCTGCTGATCATGATTTGAAAAATCATCCTGATAAGCTGTTTCAACTGATATTTTTATTCCGTTTGTGATTGCTGTTACCATTACAATGCCAATTTAGAAAAGTTTTTTCAAAAATCAAGCCATTTCGCCAACTGGCTCAATGTTGCGGTATTTGTCTGCCACTTCGTCCAGAATACTATGGATAGTATCGATGTTCTCTTCTTTGACCAGCAGCATTCTGTAAGGTTTAAAGTCAGGCAGTCCTTTAAAATAATTGGCATAATGTCTTCTCATTTCAAAAATACCTACCCTTGGTCCTTTCCAGGCAATTGATTTCTCAAAATGAGTACGGCATACCGATACCCGTTCCTGAATGGTGGGTCCGGCAAGCGTTTTTCCTGTATTGAAAAAGTGCCTGATTTCCCTGAAAATCCATGGATATCCAATTGCAGCCCTGCCGATCATAATACCATCTATTTCGTATTCTAACCTCCAGTCAGCCGCTTTTTGGATACTGTCTACATCGCCATTTCCAAAAATTGGGATTTTAATACGTGGATTTCTTTTAATTTCCCTGATCAGGGTCCAGTCAGCCTCGCCTTTATACAATTGAGCCCTAGTTCTGCCATGAATGGTTAAGGCCTGTATTCCTATATCCTGCAGTCTTTCAGCTACTTCTTCTACGTTTTTGGTATTGTCATCCCAGCCCAGACGTGTTTTAACGGTCACGGGAAGATGCGTGGCTTTTACCACGGCTTCCGTCATTTTTACCATCTTGTCGATATCCTGTAATAAAGCAGAACCCGCACCTTTACAGGCAACCTGTTTAACCGGGCAACCGTAATTGATGTCCATCAGATCAGGACCAGCCTGTGTAGCAATTTCAGTCGCTTCACGCATGTGATCTATCTCACTGCCAAAGATCTGGATGCCGATAGGACGTTCATATTCAAATATATCCAGTTTTGCCCTGCTTTTCGCAGCATCCCGGATCAGTCCTTCTGATGAAATAAACTCAGTATACATCATGTCTACCCCACTTTGCTTGCACACAAAACGGAAGGGGGGATCGCTCACATCTTCCATTGGGGCAAGCAACAAAGGGAACTCACCCAAATCTATATTTCCTATCTTTACAGACATTTTTCTATCTTCAAACCAAATTTCAAAGTACAAAGGTACAAATTAATTAAAAATGGATTTCATCCCTCAGGAACGTGAAGAAAATAGTGGCTGGGTACAGCTGCTCAGGTTAGTAGTCTATGTGATGGGTAGCTTGCTGCTTGTTTCCATTATAGCTGCAGTTTTAGTAATTGGGATATATGGTTTGGAAGCCCTGACGAATTCGGATAATCAGCATTATATAGGCAGTATGAGAATCATGCTTATTGCTACATCAATAGGGATATTTATGATACCCGCCTTGTTTTTGGCTTATACAGAGAAAGGAAGCATTAAGACATTTTACGGTTTTGATACACCGAAAGTTTCCTGGCTTGCGATGGTCCTGCTGATCATTATCGTATCCATGCCTTTCCTGGAATGGACGGTGGCTATTAATCAAAAAATGACATTTCCAGGTTATTTAAAGTGGATGGAAGACTGGATGAGACAGAAGGAAGACGAGACAGCGGCGATTACCCTGCTGTTGCTGGACATGAAAGGAATCATGGATTTAGTGATAAATATTGTCATGATCGCTATTGTTCCAGCTGTGGCAGAAGAACTGATGTTCAGGGGAGCCATACAGCGTTCACTTACTAAAATATTTAACAATCCTCATGTGGCCATTTGGTTCTCAGCTTTTATATTCAGCGCAATACATGTACAGTTTTTTGGTTTCTTACCCCGATTTTTAATGGGGGCAGCATTTGGATATATTTATTTCTGGAGCGGAAGTTTGTGGTATGCTATTTTCGGCCATTTCTTAAACAACGCATATGCGGTATGTGCGGCATGGTATATGAAAAAAAACAACCTACCTTTGTCTGAAGCAGAGGGAATGCATTTTGCCTGGTATGGCTATCTGATCAGCTTTGTACTGAGCATTCTGGCATTTCAATATTTTAAAAAGCAAACTACAAAATGAAGACAAGGGCTATAACCGCTTTCTTTTTTACTATAGTAATGTTGGGCTCCATTCTTTTGGGAGCTTATACTTTTACTTTTTTCTATTTGATCTTAAGTCTGGTTGCTTTATTTGAATTCTTTGGGATCATCAAAACGGCTGGTATTCGGCCACATAGGAATATTGCATTATTTGCCGCCGGACTTATCTTTTTACTGACTGCTGGCTATCATTTGCTGCAGTTCGAAAACAAGTTTATGCTGCTGATCGTCCCATTGATATTTTCAGTATTCGTCAGTGAACTCTATAAAAAAGAAAAAATACCGTTCTCCAATATTGCCTACACATTTGTGGGATTTGTGTATGTCACTGTTCCATTTTGCTTTTTTTATTCACTTGGCTTCATACAACAAGCCGCCGAATACAACTTTCATCTGCCGCTGTCCTTCCTGTTAATGCTTTGGGCAAGCGATACAGGTCAATATCTCTTTGGTGTGAAATTCGGAAAAAGACGTTTGTTCGAGCGCCACTCACCCAAAAAATCATGGGAAGGTTTCTTCGGCGGAATCTTTACCACTTTACTGGTGTCTTTCCTGATTTCTTTGTTTTTCACTGAAATCCATCCGCTTATATTTGGTGGAATGGCTATTTTGATCGTCGGGTTTGGTACTTTGGGAGACCTCGTAGAATCGATGCTGAAAAGAAGTTTAGATGTAAAAGACTCAGGCACTTTTCTTCCTGGCCACGGAGGCTTTTTAGATCGTTTTGACGGACTTTTAATAGCCGCTCCGGTCGTTTATACTTATCTCTATCTTTTATTAAAATAAGAGCTTTATTTGAGGCTGTTTAGGATTTATGCTTGCTTTCCGTTCGCCTCTGCTTAAGGGTTTCTGCACATTTGCTTAAGGGTTGGTTCGTTTCCAATCGCAGCAACCCTTAAGGGGATACGACGCAAGGGTCTAATTGAAGCGAGTGAAAGTAAAGGCCAGATCGCTTATTTTTCCTGCCAGATGTTATTGCTGTGTCATTTCTTTGGAAAGTAACAAAGTTAGTATGAGCAATATGTTCTTTGGAATCGTTGCGAATGTAACTTTGCCGGCTATGATCAAAAAGTTAGGCTCAATCCTGTTTTCTACCCGCTTAATGGGGACCATGTTACTTTTATTCGCATTCTCAATGGCCATGGGCACCTTTGTCGAAAACGACTATGGTACACCCGTTGCGAAAGCGTTGATCTATAACTGCTGGTGGTTTGAGCTGATCATGCTGATCTTGGTAATCAATTTCATAGGCAACATTGGCCGGTACAGACTTTACCAGCTCAAAAAATTGCCTTTACTTGTTTTTCACCTTGCTTTTATCATCATATTTATAGGTGGCTGTATCACCAGGTATGTGAGCTTTGAGGGCTCTATGCCCATCAGGGAGGGAGAGTCCACAAACCAGATCATATCAGACGCAACATTTTTTAAAGTGCAGATTGGCAAAGGAGAACAGGCCCTAGCCTATGATGATCTGCCTGTTACGTTGATCTCAAACCAGATACCGGGCTATCTTAAACCCTTTAAAAGAACGTTATCAGAAAAGTATGACTTTCAGGGTGAACGGGTGCAATTTAAAGTTGTAGACTTTTATTCCAGGGCACAGGATTCATTGATAAAAACCGCCGGTGGGGAAAAGATACTTCATTTGGTGGTCCTGGAGAATGGCGCCAGGGTGAATAAATATATCCCGGCAGGAAGTGTCAAGCTCATACAAAACCTTTTATTTAGCTATAACAAACAAACCGAGGGAGCCATCAATATAGATGATACTTCAGGCAGCTTTCAGATCTCATCGCCCTATGAAGGCAATTACATGATCATGGCCACGCAGGAACGTAAAACAGTTGCAGGAAATGATCAGCCTCAGCCTTTTAATTTAAGGAGCCTGTACACTTATGGAAACCTGGCATTTGTAGTGCCAGAACCAGCTGCTCCAGGGCACATCATGCATTTTGAAGGCGATAAGAAAATCCATGAACATGATCCCGACCTGGTGATGGTAGAGGTGACCACGCCTACAGCAATAGATACCGTTTCTTTTTATGGCGGAAAGGGAATGACCAATTTCCAGCACCAAAGCGAAATCGGCGGACTGAGGATTTCTATGGCTTATGGTTCCAAAATTTATCCTGCGCCTTTTTCACTGAAGCTGGTAGACTTCAAAATGGAAAAGTATCCGGGTAGCAGCAGTCCGTCTGCTTATTCATCAGATGTGATCATTCAAAATGATGGGCCGGAAAGACCTTATAAAATATTCATGAACCATGTGCTGGACCATGCCGGATATCGCTTCTTTCAGGCGAGTTTTGATCCGGATGAACTGGGAACAATACTTTCTGTAAATCACGATGCATGGGGAACCAATATTACCTATCTGGGTTATACGCTATTATTTACAGCAATGTTTGTCACACTATTTTGGAAGGGTACTCATTTCTCCAAGCTCAACGAGCAACTAAAAGCAATCGCCAAATCTTCTAAATCAGCTAAGGTATTGTTGCTGCTGTTGTTTATGCCTTTTGGTGCCGCATACAGTCAGAAAATAGACATGCACGGAACGGATGGTAGTCAGCATGTACATCAGCCCGGAGAGGAACACAATCATGATCATGAGCCTGCAGCAGCACCGGAGCATGACCACAAGGCTGATGTAAGAAAAGTCCTGCAAACCAGGACGGTTGACGGAGCGACATTTGCATCTTCAGTAACCATCGATAAAGATCATGCAGATCAATTCGGAAGTCTTCTCGTTCAAAATATCGACGGGCGAATTGAACCTGTAAATACCATGGCGCTGGAAGTGCTGAGAAAGCTGTTTCGTAAGGATAAGTTTTATAACCTCACTGCAAACCAGTTCTTCCTTTCGGCAGCTACTTCGCCTTTTAGTTGGGTAAACGTTCCGCTGATCAAGGTTGGCGGTAAAGGTGGGCCTGAATTGTTAAAACGAGTGCAAGCCGATGCAAATGGCTATACTTCAATGGTCAACCTATTAAAGTTGAGCATAGACGGGTCGGCAGAATTCATTTTAAAAGACGATTATCTCAAAGCATTTGCGAAAAAACCTGCAGATCAGGGCACCTACGATAAGGAAGTCCTGGAACTGAACGATAAGCTCTACGCCATGCAGCAACTGCTGGAAGGGCAGTACTTAAGGGTGCTTCCAGTCGTCGGAGATGCAAACAACACCTGGATTGCAATGCCTTTTGACCCAAATGGAACTGACGCCATATCAAGCCCTGTCGGACTTTATTTTAGCAGCGTTGTAGCGGCACAGCAGAATGGAAACTGGGCTGCGACTGTATCCAAACTGGAATATTTAAAATCATTACAATTGAAGCATGGCAAACAAGTGGTTCCATCGCCAGCTAAGATCGCCTGGGAGATCAGGTACAACTCCTGGAATCTATTTTTAAACCTGATGATTGCCTATGCGCTTTTAGGCATCATGATCTTATCTCTTGCGTTTATCAAATTATTTAAAAACGGCAAGGTGCTGGATAGACTGGTGACATTTGTACTGGGGCTGATCGCCATTGCAGTTTTCCTTCAGGCTGTCGGGCTTGGGGTAAGGTGGTATATTTCCGGTCATGAGCCCTGGAGCAATGGTTATGAGGCTGTTTTGTTTATTAGTTGGATTGGCGTTTTATCGGGCTTGCTGATGTATAGAAATGCCAATGCCTTTATCCCTGCCGCGGGGTGTCTGATTGCTGTGATCCTGATGGGTTTTGCACATGGGGGATCTCAGATGAATCCACAAATTACACCGCTGGTACCGGTATTGAAATCCTATTGGCTAATGATTCACGTAGCGATCATCACCTCCAGTTATGGATTTTTCGGACTTAGTGCCTTATTGGGAACAGTAGTATTGGTGTTGTATATCATTGACAATGACAAGATCAGCGCAAAGGTAAAAGCATCTGTTACGGAACTGAGTATTGTAAACGAAATGTCGCTTACGGTAGGGTTATTTTTGCTGACTGTCGGCACGTTTCTGGGCGGCATCTGGGCAAATGAAAGCTGGGGCAGGTATTGGAGCTGGGACCCTAAGGAAACCTGGGCCTTTATCTCCGTGATCATTTATGCTTTTGTGCTGCACGTAAGGCTGATCCCCGGACTAAAGAGCAAATACCTGTTTAATTTACTTTCGCTAATCAGTTTTTCTACCATCATCATGACGTACTTTGGGGTCAACTATTACCTGACCGGGCTGCATTCCTATGCGGCAGGGGATCCGGTACCTGTGCCATCATGGGTGTACATCACGGTTGTTGTCGTAACGGTGCTTGGTGTGATCTCGTACCGCAGGTATGCGAAGAGGAAGGCTTAATTCAGGATGACGGCAAGAATATAAAAGATGCTGGCCAGGAACTTAGGATGACGAAATGGTTATTTCGATTTCTTTAAGGGCTGCAGCAAGTACTCAAGACCATTGAGCTTAATTTCATAAAGCGTGGCAATCATTTCCCCAAGTTTGCCAGGAGGCCAGCCTTCCTGATGGAACCAGACCAGGTAAGATTCAGGGAGGTCACACAGAATGCGGCCTTTGTATTTCCCGAAGGGCATTTGCATCGTTACCAGATCTTTTAATAGTTGAGGGTTCATGAGTTTTGATTTTGATTGACCACCATCTCCAGCATTTCTACTGCTTCGTCGATTGAATTGAGGTTATCAAAAGCAATCCGTAAGCTGTCTTTTACTTCTTTTAAGTTGCAAAGTCTGGGATGAACCTGCGCAAAGTGCAATATTTTATTGAACATTACCGAATCGAAAAACGCTGATTGTTTGTCTGTGATGAAATAACCTCTCAAAGTACCTTTTTTGAAGGTTATTTTTTCAAAAGCCAGCTTTTTAGCTACCCACTGTAAACGCAACACATTGAGCATGGTTTTTACTGGCTTAGGCACCGGTCCAAAGCGGTCTTTCATAGACTTCTCGAATACCTTTAATTCCGTTTCATTTTCGATTTTAGAGAGCTCGGTATACAGGTTATACCGTTCGGTGATGTTGGTTACATAATCATCCGGTATGTATAGCTCCAGATCGGTATCTATTTGTGTAAAGCTGACAAAAGGGCGCAGTGGCTCATTCTTAAATAAGTCCTTAAACTCATCGTCTTTTAACTCCTGAATGGCTTCGTCCAGGATCTTATGGTACATCTCAAACCCTATTTCGGCAATAAAGCCACTTTGCTCTGCGCCTAAGAGGTTTCCGCTGCCCCGGATATCCAAATCCCTCATGGCGATATTAAAACCGCTTCCAAGGTCTGAAAACTCTTCAATAGCGCTAAGGCGTTTGCGTGCCTCTGAGGTAAGCGTACTCAATGGCGGGCTAAGGAGGTAACAAAATGCTTTTTTATTAGAGCGACCTACCCTGCCGCGCATTTGGTGGAGATCGCTTAACCCAAACATATGGGCATGGTTGATGATGATGGTATTGGCATTTGGAATATCCAGTCCGGCCTCGATAATTGTCGTGGCCACTAACACATCTTTTTCGCCATTGATGAAATCAAGCATTACGTCTTCCAGCTGATCGCCGTCCAGTTGCCCGTGGGCAATACCAATGCGAGCTTTTGGAACCAGCTTTTGGATCAGGCCGCCTAACTGAGGGAGATCATTTACCCGGTTGTGGATGAAGAAAACCTGTCCGCCTCTGTCCAGTTCATATTGAACAGATTCCTGGATCAGTTTATCATTGAACACATGAAGTTCTGTATTAACAGCCTGCCTGTTTGGTGGCGGAGTACTCATGATTGACAAATCCCGGGCGCCCATTAAGGAGAAATGAAGGGTACGCGGAATAGGTGTAGCTGTGAGTGTAAGCGTATCTACATTCACCCTCAAGGCTCTTAGCTTTTCTTTAGAAGTTACCCCAAACTTCTGCTCCTCATCAATGATCATGATTCCGAGATCCTTGAACTTTACGTCTTTGCTGAGTAAGCGGTGTGTGCCTATAATGATGTCTACCTTGCCGTCTGCTACAGCGGCTAAGGTGTCTTTAATCTGCTTATTGGTCTTGAAGCGGTTGATGTAGTCAACATTACATGGAAAGCCTTTTAAACGGCCTGAAAATGTTTTAAAATGCTGAAGGGCAAGGATGGTTGTTGGCACCAGGACTGCTGCCTGTTTGCCATTGGCTACGGCCTTGAAAGCAGCGCGGATGGCAATCTCTGTTTTACCGAAGCCCACATCTCCACATACGAGCCGGTCCATAGGGTGCGGCGCTTCCATGTCCCTTTTTACATCACTGGTGGCTTTTTCCTGATCCGGCGTATCTTCATAAATAAAGGAAGCTTCCAGTTCTGTTTCGAGATAGCCATCCGGGTCAAAAGCAGTACCCACCTGAGCTTTCCTCAGGGCATAAAGCTTGATGAGGTCGCGGGCTATGTCCTTAACTTTTTTTTTAGTGGTTTTCTTGAGTTTGTCCCATGCTTCGGTGCCTAATTTATTCATTTTAGGCGCTGTGCCATCCTTTCCGCTATATTTTGCAATGCGGTTCAGGGAATTGATGTTCACATACAGCAGGTCATTATCGGCATATACCAGACGGATCATTTCCTGGGTTTTGCCATTTACCTCTACTTTTTCGAGTCCGGCATATTTTCCTATTCCATGGTCTATATGGGTTACGAAGTCGCCAGGTTTCAGGTCTCTCAGTTCTTTCAGGGTGATGGCCTGACTGCGCTGATATCCCCTTTTTAGTTTGTATTTGTAGAAACGGTCGAAGATCTGATGATCGGTATAGAACGCTACGTTTTGAGCTGCATCTACGAAGCCTTCCCTCAGAGGTATGTTGATCGGGATAAATTTGGCTGATTTATCTATGTCATCGAGAATTGCATATAGCCTTTCAGTTTGTTTGGTAGATGAGCTGAAAATGAAATTGTGGATGCCCTGCTTTTCATTCTCTTTTAAGTTGTGGATCAGCAGGGTAAAATCTTTATTGAATGAGGGTTGCGGGCGGGTTTCAAAAATGAAAACATGATCAGTTTTATAAAAAAACTGCTTTCCGAACTCTGTGAGTGTAAAATCCTGGAAGGTATCTGCCATCAATTTCTCATCTGTAAAGGCAAATTTCGGGTCTATCCAGTCCGGGTTTTCCTGTTTTTCCTTTACAGGGAGTGCTTTCCAGAGCTCAACAGCTTTTTTATAACCGCGTTTAACGATATCGAGGGTAAATTCAACATCCTTGAACCAGAGCTGTGTATCTTTTTCAATGTAATCAAGCAGGCTGATGTTATTCTCTGTCAGGTATTTTGACTGTACATTGGGAATGATCGTCAGTGTTTTTACATCATCTACAGAAAGCTGGCTTTCTATTTCGAAAGTGCGGATGCTCTCCACTTCATCACCAAAGAATTCGATGCGATATGGCAGGTCGTGTGAGAAAGAAAAAATATCTACAATACCGCCCCTGATGGAGAATTGTCCGGGTTCGTAAACAAAATCGGTACGGTCAAAATCATAGTCGATCAGGAATTCATTGATGAAGTCGATGCCAAGCTTTGCCCCTATGCTGATCTCAAGGGTGTTTTTTTCGAGCATTTCACGGTTGATCACCTTTTCAGCAAGTGCTTCAGGATAAGTTACAACGATCTTTCCATATTCAGAATGATGGTTGAGTTCGTTCAGCACCTCTGCCCTTGCCAGGACATTTGCTGTATCTACCTGGGTAAATTCAAAAGCTTTACGAAATGAAGAAGGGAATAACAAGACCTCCTTGTCGAGGATGCTTTCCAGGTCGGCAAGGAAATAAGAAGCCTCTTCCCTGTCGGGCATGACGAATAAAATGGGCTTATGGAGCAGGAAATACGTAGCTATTGCAATTGTTGCATCGGCGGAACCAACCAAGCCTTTTAGCTGAAGTTTGTTACCTTTGGCTGCATTTAATGCTTTGGCCAATGCTACAATGCGCTCATCTGTTTTGTATTGATTGATCAGGTCGCGGATGTTCACAATACAAATGTAATATTTATGATGAGCTTTAAATGTAACAAACGGTGTATTAATCAATCTAAAATAAAATGAACAGGAAGAAGCACTGGTCGATGATGATACTGAACCGCATGCCTTTGGAGCTCGTTTTTTGGATAACAGCGTTGATATGCCTTGCTGTTGCCGATCCGGAGGTTCATGGACATGAGCATCATTTTACGCTTTGTCCGCTGGCAAATATGGGCTTTGAATGGTGTCCTGGTTGTGGAATAGGAAGGGCAATCACCCAGTTGCTGCACGGCAATTTTCGAGAGAGCTTTGCACATCACTGGTTTGGGCTGCCTGCACTGCTGATCATTTTGTACAGGATAGTGATTTTGATAAAATTGAATAAAGGAAATAAAGTAAATTATAAGGAGGAAAGATATGTTTGATTCACCGTTTATGACATTGCCGGGTATCACACCCCAGGAATATTCGTACTTGCAAAGTGCAACTACCGGATTTAGTGAACAACAGCTGAGAGGGTTTTTGATGATCTACGGAAGCAAAAGAAGAAATCCAGATGATATGGTATTGTACTGTATATTAGGGTTTTTTGTTCCAGGATTACCGAGGTTTCTGGTAAACCAGATCGGGATGGGGGTTTTGTATTTCTTTACTATTGGACTATGTTTTATCGGTACAATAATAGACCTGGTAAACCATAAGACACTGGCTTTTGAATACAATCAGCGTATGGTCTTTGAAAGTTTGCAGATGGTAAAAATGGGTAATATCCAATAGGATTTTCTTATTTTTATGGCATGAGATTATCATCACTGATTAAGCACCTTGAAGATTACGCGCCTTCAAATTACCAGGAAGATTACGACAATTCCGGATTGATCATCGGGAATGTCAACCAGGAAATTGAGGGGGCGCTGGTTGCACTGGATTGTACGGAAGCGATTGTAGACGAAGCCATCACGCATGGATGTAATCTGATCATTACGCATCATCCGATTGTTTTTAAAGGACTTAAAAGGATCACCGGAAAGACCTATGTGGAACGGGTGGTGCTAAAGGCGATAAAAAACAATATCGCGTTATATGCCATCCATACCAATCTTGACCACGTAAAGAACGGCGTTAATGGTGTGATTTGCGACCGTCTTGGATTGCTGGGAACAAAAATCTTAAGCCCTAAAAAAGGGTTGATGAAAAAGTTGGTGACATTTTGTCCGACAGCTTTGGCTCCAGTTGTAAGAGGCGCGTTGTTTGAAGCAGGTGCAGGCAGTATAGGAAATTACAGTGACTGCAGTTTCAATGGCGAAGGAACCGGAACGTTTAAAGCCGGCGAAGGTACCGACCCGTTTGTTGGGGAACAAGGCGTACAACATCATGAGCAAGAGCTGCGGATAGAGACGATTTTTCTGGCCCAGGATGAACGAAAAGTATTGTTGGCATTATTTGAGCATCATCCTTATGAAGAGGTGGCTTATGATATTTATCCGATTGAAAATAAACTCGAGACCGTAGGTGCCGGAATGATTGGCTGGTTGGAAGAGGAAATGGATGGCCGGGATTTTTTGAGGCTGGTAAAAGACCGTATGGATACCAGCGTGATCCGTCATACGAAGTTATTACCAAGAAAGATAAAAAAAGTAGCAGTTTGTGGTGGATCAGGAAGCTTTTTACTGAAAGAAGCGATAGCTGCGGGAGCCGATGCTTTTGTGACGGCAGATTTCAAATACCACGAGTTTTTTGATGCGGATGAAAAAATAGTGATCGCTGATATCGGACACTTTGAAAGTGAACAATTTACATCTGATTTGTTGATAGATATTATTCAAGAAAAATTTCCTAACTTTGCAATCCGTTTAACGGAGCATAACACAAACCCCATAAATTATTTCATTTAATGGAACAAACTGTAGAGCAAAAGCTAAAAGCTTTATACGAATTACAAACCCTGCATACTAAGATTGATAAGATACGTCAGATTCGTGGTGAATTGCCAATGGAAGTAGCTGACTTAGAGGATGAGGTTGCAGGTCTTGAAACACGTATACAAAAATTCAAAGGCGAATTGGATGATACCGAAGATGCCATTGTAACACGTAAAAATATGATCAAAGAGGCTCAGAACTTGATCAAGAAATACGAGACTCAATTAAAAGATGTAAAAAATAATCGTGAATATGATGCTTTAACTAAAGAGGTTGAAATCCAAACTCTTGAAATTCAAGTATGTGAGAAAAAGATCAGAGAGTTTGGTTTTGATATTACTCAGAAAACTGAAATCTACGAAAAAGCATTAGCTGATCTGGAATCAAGAAGAAAAGATCTTGACATTAAGAAAGGTGAACTTCAAACGATTACTGCAGAAACTGAAAAAGAAGAGCAATCTTTAAATAAAAAAGCAGAAAAGGCAGAGACTCAAATTGAGGACAGACTTTTGGTGGCTTATAAGAGATTAAGAGGAAATGCAAATAACGGATTGGCGGTTGTAACTATCGACCGTGATTCTTGTTCTGGATGTTTCAACCAAATTCCTCCTCAGCGTCAATTGGATATCCGTCAGCGTAAAAAAATCATTGTATGTGAGCACTGTGGAAGAATCCTTGTTGATGAGGCATTAACTCAGGAAGAACAGCCAGCTTAGTCAGGCATAAAGATTAATAGAAGGTCAGAACTTGTTTCTGGCCTTTTTTTATGTTTAATTTTGCAGGAGTGAATAAGGAATATTTTATTAAATCCTTAAAACATATACAAAAGAGTGTGCGTTATGATTTATTTATTGACGAATAATTTGATTTATGGGTAATAGTTCGCCGTTGAGACCAGTATATTTTCTGATTGCCTTTTTTTTGGTTTTTCCGCTCCCTCTTTTTGCTAATTTTGATTTCAATGCCAATTGTTTAAAAGCTTATCAGAACATATTTGAACTGAAAATCGGTGCTGCCAGGCAGCTCATCGCTGCGGAAAAAAAGGCCAATCCAAATAATGCTATTGTCCCATTACTTGAAAATTATGCAGATTACTTCTATTTGCTAACGAGTGAGAGCAAGCAGGAGTTTGACCAGTTGGAAAAATCCAAATCAAAACGGCTGGATCTGATAGAAGAGGCGGATAGGAATTCGCCATATTATTTATATGCACAGGCTGAGATCAATTTACAGTGGGCACTGATCAGGGGCCGGTACGGGGAGTACTTTACGGCTGCCAGAGAGATAAAGAAGGCCAATGGCTTATTGCTCGATAACCAAAAGAAATTTCCTGCTTTTCAATTGAATGCGAAAGGATTGGGGCTCATCAATGCTTTTCTGGGAAATTTGCCTGATGGGATTTTAAAAAGCACATTGGCTACCTTTGGAATAAAAGGGAATCTTCAAAGCGGAATAGCCATGCTTGACAAGCTTGCAGAAGGACTTCCGTCATCTAAATTTGAGCCTTTTTATGAAGAGGTGATATTTTACTACGCCTTTGTATTGAATGACATTGCCCATAGTCCAATGGCCTATTCCAAAACAATGAAATATACTGCCAGGATTTCAGATTCAAGTTTATTGAAAACATATCTTCAGGCATTAGTCTCATCTAAAAATGGGCATAATGATGAAGCAATATCTATTCTGGAAAGGAGACCCACCGGATCAGTTTATCAGGCATTTCCATACCTCGATTTTCTGGAGGGGGCAGCAAAGCTTAATAAACTGGATTATTCATCTTCTGCTGACTTTGGGAGATTTTTGCAGACGAATAAAGGCGTTAATTACATTAAAGATGCTAATCTGCACTTGGGGTGGATTTCTTTATTGAAGGGCGATACTGGTGCTTATTCTGGTTTTATGGCGAAAGTTAAAAGCAATGGGTATGCTTATCAGGAAAAAGATAAACAGGCGCTCAATGAAGCAAATGAATCTGTTCCTAATAAAAGCCTTTTAAAAGCAAGGTTATTATTTGATGGAGGTTATCATGCTAAGGCTCTTGATCTGCTCTCAGACGTCAAGCAGGAGAGCTTTAGTGCAGGAAGAGACCGTACAGAGTTTTACTACAGAAGAGGAAGGATAAATGATGAACTGAATAAAGAAGACGCAGCTTTATCCGATTATCAAAATGCCATTAATTCGGGTAAGGGGCTAAGGTATTACTTTGCTGCCAACGCTGCCTTGCAGATCGGAAAGATCTATGAAAACAAGAAGAATTATGCAAAAGCAAGGCAAGCCTATAATGTTGCTATCCAAATGAAAAACCATGATTATGAAAGCAGCATTGAAACCCAGGCAAAAGCGGGTCTGAATAGAATTAAATAGAATCAGAACCTATAAACGAATGCATTGATGTGCATTCCCGCACCTACGGACGCAAAGACAGCATATTCACCCTTGTTCACCTTAAATCCATCTACCTGACCTTTTAGTACAAGATCCAGCAGCGTCGGTATGGTCGCCACGGAACTGTTTCCTAGCCATGAAATGGTCATCGGCACGAGATTTTCAGGCACGGCATCCAAATCATAAAGTTTAAAAAGGCGTTTCATGATGGCATTGTCCATCTTTCCGTTGGCCTGATGGATGAATACTGTTTTGATATCTGTGATGCTGATCCCAGCTTTATCTATTGCTTTTTTTACTACCTGTGGTACATTGGTAACGGCAAATTCGTAAAGCTTTCTTCCATTCATCTTGAGGTATGCATTGCCATTTGTTTCAGCAGGGTTGTTGCTTTTTCCCATCACCAGAAGAGAACCATAGTTGACCGCGAAAGTCTGGGTTTTATGCGCTATAATACCAAGATGCTCTTCCGATTCCCTGGCTTCAAAAATAACGGCTGCAGCCCCATCAGAGAATATCATACTGTCACGATCATGAGGATCGATGATCCTGGAGAGGGTTTCCGCCCCGATCACCATTACTTTCTTTGCATCACCACTTTGAATGAGGTAATTGGCCTGTATTGCTCCTTGTACCCATCCTGGACAACCAAAAATGATATCGTAAGCAACGCAATCCGGATTTTCAATACCCAGGGCTTGTTTTACTTTGGCGGCGAGTGCAGGTAAAATATCCATCCTGTTGCTGCCATATTTGACATCTCCGAAATTGTGACAGCAGATGATGTGGTCGAGCGTTTCTTTATCCACATCTGCATCTTCAATGGCTTTTTGAGCAGCAATTGTAGCTATATCACTATTTACCATATCTGAATCTACATACCTGCGTTCTTCGATCTCAGTGATCTCGGTAAATTTGCTGATTACATCGGCCATGTCTTTGTTTAAAGGAAGGCCATTGTCGTAAAATGTAGAGTTGAGGAATAAATCACCAGAGATGATGTTTTCAGGAATATAGCTTCCTGTGCCCGTGATAACAGAGTGTAGAATTGTTTTATTGCCCATTTTGAACCGTAGACTGTTTTAGTCTACAGTATAAAACTAGGATATTTTTATGGTAAATAAAAATCTTAGGAGAAATCTTCTACTAAAAATACGAATAATTCCTTTGGTCCGTGTGCTCCAAGCACTAAAGTTTTTTCAATATCAGCAGTTCTGCTCGGTCCGGTGATGGTGCTGATCATTGAAGGAATCTGGCTGCCGTATTTGTCTTTGATTAACTTAAAGGCGTCTTTAAGATCCATTACCATTTGTCCCGTTCTCGCAATCACAATGTGATGATGAGGAAAAATGCTTAATCTACGTCCGGCGGCATTTTGATTGGAGACCATTACGGACCCGTTGCGGGCAACTAGGGCTTCGCATAGGGTAATTCCTACTTCCGCCTGTTCAAAGTCTTTATCTGTTTTATAGAATGGGAATTCATATTCTGCAAGAAGCTCCTGTAGTTCTGGCTCCCAGCAATAGATTTTTCTCCACTTGAAACGATCGGCAAGCTGAAGGATATTCTCGATAAACTCTATTCCGTTTTCACAATAAATGAAATTACCCGAAACAGCAGTTAGCTGTTCGGCAAACAGGACTTCTGGAATTTCTTCTGTTGGAGAATAGAGTGGGGTATCTTCGAGATTTGGATAAGGATTGTCTCTTTTTTCAAGAAGGGCTTTCCTTATCTTCTTTAACATTAACTCTTTTGAGGAGATATTTTCTTGCATAGGAGAATGGATTTGCTGTCGCCTGATTTGTCAGGCGACAGCCCCATAAATGTTTATTAAGATTCTGTATTGGTCGGTGTGATTGAAGTAGAAGGATCTGTCGTTTCACCAACGCCTTCATGTAATAACCCTTCTGCAGCTGGTTTTTGATCACCAGTTCCATTCACAAATTCATCGTAAGTGGTACGGTTATCAAACGGACGCTTGCCCAGGATTTCTTCAAGATCTGCCTGAAACAGAATTTCTTTTTCTATTAGTTTTTGAGCAAGCTTCTCTAGGCCGTCTCTTTTTTCTGTAAGTAGTGATTTGGTTCTGGTGTATACATCAGCTATCAGCGTACGTACTTCATTGTCGATCATTTCTGATGTCTTCTCAGAATAAGGCTTATTGAAATTGTACTCATTTTGAGGATCATGGAATGAAACATTTCCGATAGTACTGTTCATACCATAAATGGTCACCATCGCATAAGAAAGCTTGGTAATTCGCTCAAGATCGTTTTGTGCACCTGTAGAAATTTTGCCAAATACAATGTCTTCAGCAACACGTCCACCCATGGTCATACACATGCCGTCAGTCAGCTGCTCAGTAGTATATAAAAACTGCTCTTTAGGTAAGTATTGAGCATAACCAAGCGCTGCAACTCCACGAGGCACGATCGACACTTTAACCAATGGATCAGCATGCTCAAGGAACCATCCGGCAATTGCGTGACCTGCTTCATGATAAGCAACTATTCTTTTCTCTTCAGGAGAGATGATTTTGTTTTTCTTCTCTAAACCACCAATAACGCGGTCTACTGCATCCTGGAAGTCCTGCATGTCTACGCTTTCTTTGTTGCGTCTTGCTGCAATTAGCGCGGCTTCGTTACAAACGTTGGCAATTTCAGCACCTGCAAATCCAGGGGTTTGAGCAGATAATTTTTTAGCGTCAACCTCTGATGAGGTTTTGATTGGTTTAAGGTGAACCTTAAAGATCTGTTCACGACCTACAAGATCCGGTTTGTCAATAGAAATTTGTCTGTCGAATCTTCCTGGTCTCAATAATGCTGTATCTAACACATCCGGACGGTTGGTTGCTGCCAGTATGATAATACCTGAATCTGTACCAAAACCATCCATTTCAACCAATAACTGGTTCAGGGTGTTTTCGCGTTCATCATTGCCTCCCATCATGCTGTTCTTTCCACGCGCACGGCCGATTGCATCAACCTCATCAATAAAGATGATACATGGAGCTTTATCTTTTGCCTGTTTGAATAAATCACGTACACGGGATGCGCCCACACCAACAAACATCTCTACGAAATCAGATCCTGACAGCGAGAAGAAAGGTACTTGCGCCTCGCCGGCAACGGCTTTGGCTAATAAAGTTTTACCAGTACCAGGAGAACCAACAAGTAATGCTCCTTTTGGAATTTTACCTCCAAGGTTGGTGTATTTTTTAGGGTTTTTAAGGAAATCGACGATCTCCATAACCTCTTGTTTGGCTTCTTCAAGACCTGCAACATCATTAAAAGTCACATTAACCTGGCTTTCTTTATCGAAAAGGGTCGCCTTGGACTTGCCAATGTTGAAGATCTGTCCACCACCACCACCAGCTCCACCGCCCATACGACGCATGATGAATATCCAGAATGCAATGAATAGTAATACCGGAAGTATAATCGTTAAGAACCAGGACTGCACCGAGCTTTGTCTGGTTTCTATAATCGGCAATACCTGCTGTGTGGGAGGGATGTCTTTTTGAGAATCCTTTAATAAAGTATTCAATGCGTCAAATGACCCTGCAGTAAAATAACCAATAGGGCCATTACTTGAGCCGAAATTACTTTTGTTTTGATACTGTTTATAGGCAGCTTCTTTTAATTTATCATCTTTAATATAGACTTCAACTTTAATCAGGTCTTCATATTTAAATGCCACAAGTTTTTTAACATCACCTGTTAAGAGCATTTTAGATTCGAAATCACGGTAAGGAATAGGCTTGCTGTTGTCACTGCTAAACATGAATTGAAGCAGTATTAAACCTAAAATAATAGCGGCGTATACCCAAAAGATATTGAATTTAGAACCTTTTTGAGGTTTCTTGGGGACATTCGGAATTCTTTTAATCAGCTTTGGTTTTGTATTTGGGGTCTCTTTCATCGTTAAATCAAAAAATGTAGGTGAAAATGATTACGCGCTTCTGTAGGATGTAGCCTGGGCATCGCCCCATAGGTCTTCAATTCCGTAGAATTCGCGTTTTTCAGTTTTAAATATATGGACAACTATATCAAAATAATCAAGAATGATCCAGTCTGCGGCTTCCTGTCCTTCTTTACGCCATGGATTGGTTTGTGTTTTCTTATAGATTTCTTCCTCTACGCTATCTGCAATTGCTTTTACCTGCGTTGCAGAGTTCGCACTACAAATGATGAAAAAATCAGAAACGGAACTGTTGAGTTCTCTTAAGTCTAAGCGTACAATATCGTTCCCTTTTTTTTCCTGTATGCCATGTACGGCTATTTCTGAGAGGTATGTAGAAAGGTTTACAATTTTCTTTTTTACCATTAAAATGTTTTAATTTTGATAAACAAATATACAATCAACACTTGCAAAATAACACTTTTTCAACATTATTTGTTGGTCAAAATCTTATCAGATTATCAGCGGTTGATTCTACTAATAACTTTTTGAAGGAGATGGTGTCAAAATCCGAGCCACTACCCGAAGGAACTGTTATTATGGCAGATAACCAGTTTGCAGGCAGAGGACAACAGGAAAACATCTGGCATGCAACCGCGGGTCTGAATCTCACATTCAGTGTTTTTTTTAAACCGGTATTTCTCCCCATAAATAAACAATTTATGTTAAATATAGCGGTTAGTACAGGCATTCGCAAAGCTTTACAGCAAATTGTGCTACAGGGAATTAAGGTGAAGTGGCCCAATGATATTTATTTTGAGGACAGAAAACTGGGGGGGATATTGATTGAAAACACGCTTTCAGGAAACTGCTATAAAAGCAGCATTGTTGGCATAGGCATCAATGTCAATCAAGAGGATTTTAATCCAGAGCAGGTAAAAAGGGCAACTTCTTTGCGAAAAATTTTACAAGCGGATGTTAATCTGACGGAGTTGATGGGAGAGATTTGCAGCAGCATAGAAGCAGAGTACCTCAAACTGAAGTCCGGTAATTATAATGCCTTGCTAACGGAATACTTGAAGGGGATGTATAGATTTAATGAAGACGCGGCTTATCGCGAGGCGGGAATTGCCTTCATGGGCAGGATCGTGGATGTAACAGAGACGGGACAATTGATCATTGAGGCTGAAGGAAAGAATAAAAGCTATAACTTTAAAGAAATAGAATTTTTAAACAACACACAATGAAAAAATTAAGCATTTTATTTGCACTGATCATCGTTGGATTTGCCGCATCTGCGCAGATACTTAAACCGGTGACCTGGGCTTACAAAGCAAAACGAATCAGTAAAACTGAGGCGGTTGTGCAGATTAGAGCAACGATAGATCAGGGTTGGCACATTTATTCGCAGCATTTGGCCCCTGGCGGCCCGAATCCGACAGTTTTTGCATTTTCCCCCTCTAAGGATTTTACGTTAAACGGAAAAACAACTGAGCCTAAGCCCGTCACGTATTTTGATAAGAATTACAAAATGAACATCGGTTATTTTGAAAATCAGGTTGTATTCCAACAGAAGATAAAGCTGAATAAAGCAGCCACAGCGGTTAAGGGAAAGGTTACTTTTATGGTGTGTGACGACACACAATGTCTTCCGGCAGAGGATGTGAATTTTAATATACCCGTGAAGTAGTTTAATACAGAGATAATCAGGAGATCATAAACATTATAGCCAAATTCTCATCCATATTATGTAATATTGGGCTGCGGGGATTGTGATCTGGCTTAATCGTTTAACTAAAATTTATATAAGCATATTGGCTGTCAGGCAGAAATTGTCTGATTCGCCTGTAAGAAAAGATAATGAACAAGATTAAAAACATAGGTGTATTAACATCTGGAGGCGATGCTCCCGGAATGAATGCTGCTATCAGAGCGGTAGTTCGGGCGGCAATTTACTATGATTTGCAGGTTACTGGTATTTTAAGAGGATATGAAGGACTGATCCATGGTGATTTTATTGAAATGGACAGGAAGTCTGTTGCTAATATCATTCAGCGTGGCGGAACAATTTTAAAGACAGCAAGGAGTGATGGTTTCCGAACAAAAGAAGGAAGAATTCAGGCCTACGAGCAATTAAAAAAACAAGGTATTGATGCCTTAATCGTAATCGGTGGAGACGGGACCTTTACAGGAGCTAATTTGTTTACAAATGAATTTGATATCCCTGTCATCGGATTGCCGGGTACCATTGATAATGATCTTGAAGGAACAGATTTTACAATAGGATACGATACTGCAATCAATACTGTAATCAACGCAGTTGATAAAATACGGGATACTGCGGAATCTCATGACAGGCTATTTATTGTTGAGGTTATGGGCAGGGATTCTGGTCTCATTGCATTAAGGAGCGGTATTGGCGTGGGTGCAGAGGCAATTATGATTCCTGAAGCAAATATGGGTGTGGATGGTCTGGTCACTAGGCTTGAAGCCGGACGTAAGGATAAAGCTTCGAAAATAATTATAGTAGCCGAAGGAGATGAAGTTGGGGGAGCATTTAACGTGGGAGAGGTTTTGAAAAATAAATTTCCTAATTATGACATCAGGGTATCGGTACTTGGCCATATTCAGCGTGGAGGAAAGCCCAGTTGCATGGACAGGGTGTTGGCGAGTAGACTAGGTGTTGTCGCTGTTGAAGGCCTGCTTGCGGGAAAAACAGGCGTGATGGTGGGACTTGTAAATAAGGAACTTGTTTTTACGCCTTTTGATCATGCCATTAAGCACATTGACGCTAAAGAAATAAGTCCGGTTTGGTTAAAACTGGTAGAAATACTTTCATTGTAAAAAAAGCCAGGATTTAATCCTGGCTTTTTTTATTCTATAATAACTGCAGTTCCTGTTGCGGCGACCATCAGCATGCTGCCTCCGCTTCCTACAGTTTCATAATCCAGGTCTACTCCGATGATTGCATTCGCCCCCATTGCGGCGGCATATTGCTGCATTTCATTGATTGCGGTATTTTTTCCTTCTCTCAATACCTGTTCATAAGATCCGGAACGTCCGCCAACGATATCTCGTATGCCGGCAAAAAGATCTTTAAAAATATTGGCGCCTATGATGGTTTCGCCACTTACAAGGCCAATGTATTTAACTACTTTTTTGCCTTCTACTGAATTTGTTGTTGTAATTAACATCTTAATCGGGTTTTGTATTTTGATGCGATTGATGAATAAATGTTACAGCTAAACTGCAAATCTGTTTTTTAGTCTCTAGCGGCACAAATTGGTCATGTTGAAATTAAAAATATTGCATCTTGCTAATCATTAGTATTTTACTTATTTTTGCAGCCCCGCAAGCACGAAGCTCCGGGAACTATGTTGAATACATAAATTAAAAAAAGAAATGGCAACTAAAATCAGATTGCAAAGATTCGGTAAAAAAGGGAAACCTTTTTTCCACGTAGTGGTAGCGGATTCCCGTTCACCAAGAGATGGTAAATTTATTGAGCGTTTAGGTTCTTATAACCCAAATACCAATCCTGCTACTATTGAAATCAACTTCGATAAAACTTTAGACTGGGTAAACAAAGGTGCTGAGCCTACGGATACTTGTCGCGCTATTCTTTCTTACAAAGGTGTTTTATACAAAAAACACTTAGAAGGTGGTGTTAAAAAAGGAGCGTTAACAGCAGAACAGGCAGAAACTAAATTTGCTGAGTGGTTGAGCGCTAAAGACGGTAAAATTGAAGGTAAAAAAGACGGCTTGACTAAATCTAAAGATGAAGTTAAAAAAGCTGCTTTAGCTGCTGAAGCTAAGAAAAATGCTGATCGCGCTGCTGCCCTTGCAATTAAAAATGCACCGGTAGAAGAGGTAGTTGAGGAAGAAGGTGTAGCAGAAGTAACAGAAGAAGCTCCTGTAGCTGAAACTGTAACTGAAGAAACTCCTGCTGCTGAAGAAAGCAACGAAGAAGAAAAAGCATAAACTTTTTGTTATTCTAAGAAATAGCGAAAGATCTTTCATTGAAATGATCCTTCGCTATTTTTTTTATTAAACGAGATACATCAAATTCATGACAATAGAAGAGGCATTTTATATAGGATACATTACAAAAACGAAAGGTTTGAAAGGGGAGCTACAAGTCTTCTTTGAATATGAGGAACCGGAATTACTGGAGTTGGATGTGGTGTTTGCTGATATCAATGGAAAACTTGTGCCGTTCTTTGTTTCGGCGTGTAAGTTGCAAAACAACAATACCGGAAATTTCTATTTTGATGACGTAGATCATATTGATAAAGCACAGGCCCTGGTAAAAAAGAAGATATACCTGCCGTTGAGCAAAAAGCCTGTGCGTGATGAAGATGACTTTTTCTATACAGATTTAAAAGGATTTATGGCAGTTGACGAAACGCTGGGAGAATTGGGAGAGATCCTGGAAGTTCATGAATATCCTCAGCAGTTTGTGGCTACAGTCCTATATAACGACACAGAGATTATGTTTCCGTTAAATGAAGACTTCATTGTCGAAATAGATGACGAGGAACAAATCCTTACTGTAGATCTTCCTGAAGGATTGCTGGATATATACCTTGCTAATTAATTTTAACTTTGCTTTATGCGTTTTGATATCATCACTGTTTTACCAGGGCTATTAGAAAGCCCTTTTGCTCATTCTATTTTACAGAGAGCCCAAAAAAAAGGTATTGCTGAAATTGTCGTGCACAACCTAAGGGACTACGCGACGAATAAGCAAAAGAGTGTAGACGATTATCCGTATGGTGGCGGTAGTGGTATGGTAATGTCTATCGCGCCTTTTTCTAAGTGCATAGAAGCCTTGAAGGCAGAGCGTAATTACGATGAAATCATTTTTATGAGTCCTGATGGTGAGACGTTCAACCAGACAATAGCTAACGAATTATCTGGTAAAGAGAATATCATGATTCTTTGTGGTCACTATAAAGGGATAGATCAGCGTATAAGAGATATTTATGTGACCAGGGAGATCTCTATAGGCGATTATGTTCTGTCCGGTGGAGAGCTTCCTGCGGCGGTATTGGTGGATGCAATTACAAGATTGATACCTGGCGTATTGAATGATGAAACATCTGCCTTATCAGATAGTTTTCAGGGTGAATTGCTGGATGCGCCAGTTTATACACGTCCTGCAGACTGGAATGGGTACAAAGTCCCGGATGTTTTGTTGAGCGGTCATGAGGCAAAAATTAATGAATGGCGTCATGAACAGGCGTTAATACGTACTCAAGCGCGTAGACCTGACTTATTGGAAGATTGAGTTATTTGCTTAAAAGCGAGATGATTTTTTCCTTGTCCTTCAGCTGATCTTTCAATGCTGAAAGCATTTCTTTACAGTTTTTTAAACTGCTTTTAAGGTCATTATATTCTTCTTTTGTGTCCGCTAGTGTCTCATTTCCCTTCTGGTTTTTATAAGGTGCGGGTTCTGATTCAAAAAATACTGAAGGAGAGACCTTTAGTATCATTGCCATGGCAATCAGATCGTTGTATTTTATCGAACCCCTCACCAAACCAAGTTTTAACCCATCAAAGGTTTTGTCCATCTCATCTGCAAGCCAACTCATTGGTCTGTTCTTTTCTTTAAGAATTCCGTCGACTACATTTTTTAAAAACATAAAAAAATTAGTTATAAGTTTGGTCTGCGCTTAAAATTTTAAGTATTTTTGTCTTAAAAAATTACGTGTTCCGATACATAATTTTGATAAAAATACATAAATTTTAGTATTTAACCAATATAGAGCATGAACAAACTAGCTGTAAGCGACAATGCATCGAGGAAGTACAAGATCAATGAGTACCTGCTTAAACTGCCTATTTCTGATTACAGATCGGCTGTTAGACTTATTCCTAAGTATATGAGAATTTCTCTGAATACCTTTCACAATTATCGTAATATTCTGCTGGCTGACCGTCAGGATATCCCTCATGAAAAGGTGGTTATGTTTGAAAAACTATTTGATCTAAAGCCTGGCGAGTTGCTAAATAAAATGGTAAGGTCAAAGGCATTGAAAGACTTACTAAATAAGGAACAGGGTCGTTTTTCTGGCGGTGCGATGGATAGATAGTATGGAAAATCAAAGGAAATACAAAATAGATGAGGAAATGAGAAAACTAAACCATGTTTCTTATAAGGCAGCTTTAAAAATTATTCCGAAGAGATTGAAGGTCGCTTCTAATACTTTTCATAATTATAGAAAACTGTCATTGAATGACAAAGCAGATATACCTTATGGTCAGGTAAGAAAGCTGGAATGCATTTTCGGCTTAAATATAGGCGAGTTGGCGAACTATTCTGTGGATTGCAAAAATCTGGATGTTTTGATCAGAGAGCCGCTGCGCGACGGTGATACAGAGAAATGATGCGACGATTTTTTGTGGAAATATTAAAGAATGTGGAAAAAAATAAAAATCACTTTTATTTCTGAAATAAAATTCCTAATATTGCAGTCCGATTTTAAACAACAAAAAATCGGCTTAATAGCTTAAAATCATGGATTTAGTAAAATTTGTTGAAGAGCAGGTAATCGCAAAAAATGAGTTTCCTGCGTTCAAATCAGGAGATACAGTGAGTGTTCACTATAAAATTCGCGAAGGTAATAAAGAACGTATTCAAATTTACCAAGGTGTAGTATTGCAACGTAATAGCGTTGGTGCTAATGAAACGTTTACTGTTCGTAAAATGTCTAATGGTGTTGGTGTTGAACGTATTTTCCCGATCAACTCTCCAAACATCGCTAAAATTGAAGTTAATAGCCACGGTAAGGTGCGCAGATCGAAATTGTTCTATCTACGTGAATTAACTGGTAAAGCAGCTCGTATCAAATCTAAAAGAGTTTAATCTCTTTAGGAAAACTATATTAGCCTTCCCGATGTTATCGGGGAGGTTTTTTTGTTCGCTTTTACCTCAACGCATAAGACCGCATTCGCGTAGTGCTGATTTTTATATATTCTGTAGCTTTTCACAATTATTTGAGCTGTGTTCATGAATGCTCCTTGGATTTACATAAGTTTGTGCCAACTAACTTATTTAGACGAAATCACCAGGTATTATACCGCCTTGATGTGTGTATACCGGTGAAAATTGTCTTAAAAACAATAGAATAATAAATGAAAGAACTGTTAAAAAAATTCGAGGAGAAAAGGCCTGAGATTGTATTCGAATGGAAGGATAAAGAGTCTGAAGCTGAGGGTTGGGTAGTGATCAACTCCTTACGCGGAGGCGCCGCAGGCGGAGGAACCCGCATGCGGAAAGGCCTTGATAAGAGAGAAGTTGAATCCCTGGCAAAAACCATGGAGGTGAAATTTACCGTGTCTGGTCCGCCGATAGGTGGTGCAAAGTCAGGGATAAATTTTGATCCCGCTGATCCAAGAAAGAAACAGGTACTTGACCGGTGGTATAAGGCTGTAATGCCTATACTAAAAAGCTATTACGGTACAGGAGGGGATTTGAATATTGATGAAATCCATGAAGTGATTCCCATTACGGAGAATTACGGCTTGTGGCATCCTCAGGAAGGTGTGATCAACGGTCATTATCAGGCAAGGGAAAACGAGCGTATACATCAGATTGGACAATTACGTTATGGAGTTTCAAAGGTCTTGGAAGATTTGAGCTATACCCCTGATATTAAAAGAAAGTATAAGGTTGCGGATATGATTACCGGATATGGTGTTGCAGAATCAATCGCACATTTTTATAAGATCTGGGGAGGTGAGCTGACAGGAAAGAGAGCCATCATTCAGGGCTGGGGTAATGTGGCTGCCGCCGCCGGTTATTATCTGGCACAAAATGGCGTAAAAGTGGTTGGTATCATTGACCGTGTCGGCGCATTGATTAATAAAGAAGGATTTAGTACTCAGGAAATCATCGATCTATTTAATAATAGAGCGGGGAACACACTTGTTTCCCCGAATTTAATTCCTTTTGAACAGGCAAATAAAGAAATTTGGAATGTCGGTGCAGAGATATTTGTTCCGGCAGCAGCATCACGATTGGTAAAACAAATTGAGGTGGACCAACTGATTGAAGGTGGATTGGAAGTAATCGCTTGCGGGGCAAATGTACCGTTCGCTGATAAAGAGATCTTTTTTGGCAGTATCATGGAGCATGCAGATAATCACGTAGCAGTCATTCCGGACTTCATTTCAAACTGTGGAATGGCAAGAGTTTTTGCTTATTTGATGCAAAGAAATGTAGAGATGAGTGATGATGCTATATTTACAGATGCTTCCCAGGTAATTTATAACGCAATGAAATCAATTCATAATGAGTCTTCTGAGAAAACTCAATTATCTAAAACAGCATTTGAAATAGCACTTAAACAATTGGTATAATTATGATGGACGAGCAGTTTTTTAAACAAATTTTTTGGGGTAATACGGTTAAACAGTACTGCGTTTTTGTAGTGGTAATATTGCTGGGATTGTTTTTTAAAAGACTGGTATCCAGATTAGTTAGTTTGGCCTTGTTTAAAATATTTAGAAAGTTTGCGGAGGAAGTTAAAGTAGATACTTTTGTGGCTCTGCTGCTGAAGCCTATAGAATCTTTCATTACTTTCTGTACAATTTATCTGGCCATTAACAATTTAAGTCACCCGCTCAATATAGTGCTTTGGCACCGCTCGAAATCGAAAGTGGAAATTACTATAGGCGATTGCTTAGATAAAGTTTTCTTATTTCTGATCATATTATCCATTTTCTGGATCATTTTACGAATCATAGATTTTATCGCTTTTGTTCTGAAACACAAGGCGGCAATAACAAATAACAGGGCAGATGATCAGCTGGTTCCATTTTTAAAGGAACTTACAAAGACACTGATTTGCTTTCTTGGTTTTTTTGTATTGCTGGGGTTTGTATTTGAAATCAATGTACTTACACTAATCACAGGACTGGGTATTGGAGGTATTGCTATTGCTCTGGCCGCGAAAGAGAGCCTGGAGAACCTTATTGGTTCTTTTACAATATTTCTGGATAAGCCATTTACTGTAGGAGATGTGGTGAAAGTAGATGGAATAGAGGGAACGATTGAGAAAGTGGGCTTCAGGAGCACCTGGTTGGTGAGTCCGGATAAAACAACGATTGTAATTCCAAACAGGGCAATGATTGATGGTGTGCTGGAGAATGTTACCTTAAGAAATTATAGGAGGGTAAATTTCTTTATCGGGTTAACTTATGAAACAAAGTCGGAAGATATAAAGTTGATTCTAGCTGCTATTGAAGACTTTTTAAACAAACATCCAGAGACGAAGGACGGGTATGCCACATTTGATAATTTTGGCGATTCAGCGCTTAATATACAAGTGATCTATCTTGTAGTGAACATGGAGCACAGAAAGTATGTCAAAATCAAGGAGGAGATCAATTTTAAGCTCATAGAGATTGTAGAGCAATACAGGTCTGGATTTGCTTATCCAACACAACGATCAGTGCATTAGCCAACATCAAAGCAAAAAAAAGACCCGCACAATTTGCGGGTCTTTTATATAATATTTCTTAATTCTTTATGCGAGTTCGGCAAGTACTGTGATTCCACCTTTTACTACCTGGTTGAGTTCAAGGTTTATTTTTGTACCTACCGGTAAGAAGATATCTACTCTTGAACCAAATTTAATAAAGCCAAACTCTTTTGCCTGCTCAACAACATCTCCTTCTTTCACATACCAAACAATTCGTCTTGCAAGCGCGCCCGCAATTTGTCTGAACAACACGGGAGTGCCGTTTTTATGTTCAACAACCACTGTTGTACGCTCATTTTCAGTTGATGATTTAGGATTCCATGCAGCCAGGTATTTTCCCGGGTGGTATTTGAAGAATTTAACAATTCCAGATATCGGATTTCTGTTAATATGGACGTTGACAGGCGACATAAATATAGATACCTGGAGTCTTTTGTCTTTAAAGTATTCTCCTTCTTCTGTCTCTTCTATTACAACAACTTTTCCATCGGCAGGACAGATTACCAGGTTTTCTCCATTGGTAAACGAACGGCTTGGATTCCTGAAAAACTGCAGTACGATAATGAATAAAGCAAGGGAAAATATATATACAAACCACTTTAGCCATAAAATGTCTGCGAATCTATATTCAATGATTGCATTTAATAAGAATATGAAAAGCAAGGATAATGCGATGGTGGTATAACCTTCTTTGTGTATCGTCATTGTTTTTATTGTATAATTTGTTTGTGCAAAATTGTGAAAAAAATATCGGATTAAGGTATGTTGGGCCCAACAGTTTTGGCTCTGTAGATGTCGATCAGGTTTCTGCCCAGGCCATCATAGTCTAGGCCATAGCCTACAACAAATTCGTTAGCGATCTCAAAACCAACATATTCCAGCTCGTCAATTGGTGTTTGCAGTGCCGTTGGCTTTAGTAAAAGAGAGCACACTTTAACTGATGCGGGATTTTGTTTATAGACCTCGCCAAGGATATATTTGAGCGTAAAGCCCGTGTCAACGATATCTTCAACGATAATAACATCACGATTATGCAAGTCCTCTGGCAACCCAAAAGTTTGTTTTATGGTTCTGCTGCTCTCTGTGCCTTCGTAGGATGAAACTTTGACGAACCCAATTTCACAAGAGATATTGATTTCTTTCAACAGATCGGCCATGAATAAAAAACTGCCATTTAAGACACCAATAAATATGGGGCAACGATTTTCATAATCCAAATTGATTTGAATGCCAATCAGGCGCGTGCGTTTGGCTATGTTGTCATTTTCAAGAAGCAATTCGAATGCTTTGTCGGCTACCTGTATGTTGTGCATATATCGTTATTAGGGTTGGGCTGATTCCTTTTTCTGAGCTTCCAGCAACTTTTCCTGCTCTTTTTCTTTCCTGCGCTGTTCTCTTTTCTCTTCCCTAAGTTCCTTCCTTGTCTTTTTCACCGTGTCCACCTTTACAGGAGATTTGGAAAGCGTATCCTTTTTAGATCCACCCCCAAACAGACGGTCAAATAATGTTTTAGACTGATCCTGAGTTTCAATAACAGGCATTGGGTCTTCGCTGTCAAAAGCATTTGTATCAATCGAGGTAGAATCAGGTAATAAGTATTGTCTTAGACCCTCTCGTAAATGAACATTATAAAATCCATAACCACTCGTATCTGAACCAGTTAGGCCTCTTTTAGCCATGATGTTGCCGATGTATTTGAAATAAGGGTACAGGTAATCTTTAAGGCCTCCGTCGCCCCTGAACTTATATAACGCAATTTTTGGTCTCGGGACAATGTTGGCCAGGAATATGCCTTCTCCAATATTTAATTCATAAGGGTTTTTTCCAAAATAGTAGCGGGTAGCTTCTCCGATTCCGTATACATTCTGTCCCATTTCTATGATGTTAAAATACACTTCCAGCATTCTGTTCTTGCTGATCAGGTGATTGTTCTCTATCAGCCACACAATTAAAATCTCTTCCGCTTTACGGGCAAGTGTTTTTTGTCGGCTCAGGAAGACATTCTTCACCAGTTGCATAGAGATCGTACTTCCTCCCCGTACAAAACGCTTCTCTTTAAAGTTCACTGCAAAAGATTTTCTTATGGACTCCTGCACAAATCCTTTGTGAGAGAAAAAGGACGGATCTTCGGACGTCAGTATGGCATTTTTAAAGTTACTTGAAACCTCTGATAATGGAGTATAGTTCGGATTAGAAGGGCCTATGACAATATTTCTTACGGGCTTCCCTTTTTCATACGGAGTATAAACAAATTCCTTGTTGATCTTTTGAAGGTTTGTCTTTCCCCATTTCAGGATCTTAAAATTTGCAGGGGTAAGGCCCGAAGTAAACTTAACGCTATCTGGTTGTGATGAATCAAGGTAAAAGGCAAGGTCATATCTAACTTTTCCACTTACTTTAAGTCCTTCCAGAGATTCAAATAGACCCTGAGGAAAGGAATTCAGTACTTCCTGTGCATCTTGTTCCGGTGCAAGCAGCTTAACTTCATATATTTTATTCGGAGACAGGGTATATTTCAGGTAAGGATGAATCTGCGCGTTTTTTAAAAATACAGTTGAACTGCTATCCAATGCGACATAATTTGGTCCTATAAGCATATTCGCATCAATCTTTGCATCAGGCACAATAATGTCGTTTGATGCAATTTTAGGGTGATTAATAAGCAGATTTTTCACAGACCAGGAACCTTCTATCTTAAAATCATCACCACTATAATCTGCATTTTTCATTTCCGTTCTAACGGTATCAAAACTGAATTTTGCGTGAAGTTTATTGTTCAGGTAATCTAGCTCAACCTTTTTATTGTCGGCAAATAACACAACATCCAGTTGCTTTTTACCGGGCTTTACAGTGCCATTGACATGCCATGTAGCTGCGGTATCATTTACCTTAATTGTAGACTGCAGATCTCCTCCGTCAATGGTTGCTGTCGTTGTTAGAAAAGATAAATGAGCCGTATCGTTATCATTTATGGCTAGCATGAGGTTTTTAACCTCCATGTCATCCGGGATTTTATAAAGTACCTGGTTCAACAGATTGTGTGCAAGATCAGCGAGGTCTACTTTGTCTTTCTTTTCCTGATTGTCTTTCTTTTTACGTTTAAGTATAAAATCCAGGTTACTCAAAGAATCCCTGAACACTACATTTACTTTTCCGTCATTGAGGATCAACTGGGCAAGTTTTACATCACCAAAAATAAGAGGAAACAGCTTTACGCCGACAATCATATCAGATATTGTGGTTAGCGTATCCCTGTCTTTTGGTACCACAGAAATGTTTTTCATGTGTACCGTGCTTAGACCGCTAAAACTGGCTTCGCCTATTTTTACCTCTAAACCATAGCTCTTATCGGCCTTGTCAATCGCCTTTGCCATCATTTTTTTCAATAGCGCTTCCCTCTTGGTATAAGCGATAGATCCCAGGACAATACAAAGCAGAAAAAAGCCCCCTAAAACCCACGCTCCAATCTTTAGGTATTTTTTAGGGATGTTAACTTTTGGAAGATGCATGCTGTAAATTAGATATTTAATGCTAAACGTAAAAAGCAAATGTTTATTTCGTGTTAAAATTACACTTAAAAACCCTAAAGTCAATTAATTGTGGCCTTGTTTTGTTAATTTTGGGCAATGATTATTAGTCCGGAACAAGTTCTCGCTGCCCTTAGAAATGTTGAAGACCCTGATCTTAAAAAAGATCTGGTGACTTTAAATATGATTAAGGATTTAAAAATAGCCGATCAGCAGATCAGCTTTACCTTAGAATTAACTACCCCTGCATGCCCTATGAAGGACATGTTGAAAAATGCTTGCCTGAATGCGATAAAGCATTTTGTGAGTCAGGATGCGGAAATAACGATCAATATTACGGCAAGAGTTACAAAACCAATGGATACCAATCAGCTGAAAGACATCAGAAATATCATCTTAGTATCTTCTGGAAAGGGAGGTGTTGGCAAGTCTACTGTCGCCAGCAATCTTGCTGTTTCACTGGCTGCCGGGGGTGCTAAAGTAGGACTTATAGACGCAGATATTTATGGCCCTTCTGTACCAACTATGTTTGATCTGGTAGGTGCAAAACCAAGTGCCAGGGAAACAGAAGAGGGAAAAACATTGATTTTGCCAATAGAAAAGTATGGTATAAAATTGCTTTCTCTAGGTTTCTTTGCTGATCCTGACCAACCTGTGCCATGGCGCGGGCCAATGGCATCGAATGCAGTAAAGCAACTATTTAATGACGCAGACTGGGGTGAATTGGACTACCTTATCGTAGACCTTCCTCCGGGAACAGGAGATATCCATATTACCATCACTCAAGGATTTCCCATCACCGGCGCTGTGATTGTTACTACACCACAACAGGTTGCTTTGGCGGATACTAGAAAGGGTCTTGCTATGTTTAAAATGCCAGGAATCAATATTCCGGTTTTAGGGGTCATCGAAAATATGGCTTACTTTACGCCGGAAGAGTTGCCTGACAATAAATATTATTTGTTTGGAAAGGACGGAGGTAAAGCACTTGCAAGCTCGTTTGATGTGCCGTTTTTAGGGGAGATCCCAATTGTTCAGGGAATTTCAGAGGCGGGAGATAAAGGAGAACCAATTGCCTTAAATACAAACAATATCATATCTGCAGCCTTCACCCAAATTGCAGGAAAAGTAGCACAGCAGATCGCGATTAGTAACGCGCAAACTGCTAAGTCATAAATTTTTACTATTTTTATACTTTAAAATATAACCAATGAATTTAACAGAACAAGTTGAGCAAGCATTAGAAACCATTCGCCCTTATTTAATCGCAGATGGTGGCGACGTTGCAATAGAAGAGATTACGGAAGACAAAGTGGTTAAATTAAAATTATTAGGCAATTGTGGGTCTTGCAAAATGAGCTTTATGACCATGAAAGCCGGTATTGAACAGGCCATCATGAAAGCTGTTCCTGAAATCACTTCAGTTGTTGCGGTTAACCTTGCCGAGCCGGTATAGGCTTTTTAACACAATTTAACAAGCCAATTGTTATAAATAGCGCTATTATTGTATAATGAAGTATACGCTAACCATTATATTGCTTCTTTTCTTTTCTTCATTATTTGCACAGCAGGTAAACAGAGAGAAGAAATTGATCCAGTTTTCGGGAATCATCACCGATGTGGATAGCGGCAACGTTGTGCCTTATGTAACTGTGACCAATCTCAACAACAACGATCAGAAGTATGCGGCGAATTATAAAGGGTTCTTCTCTTTTACGGCGCATGCAGGAGATAGCATTCTATACACTGCTGTAGGTTATAGGGACTATGTGTTTGTGATTCCTTCGGCAATCAATGAGTCTAAGTTTACGACTATGATTAAGATGAAATCAGAGATTGTAAACCTGCCTATGGTAAGGGTGTATCCCTGGGCTACCGTAGAAGAATTTACAAGGGCTTTTATGGCAATGAAAGTTGCAGATGATGATTATTCCATCGCTGCAAAAAACCTTTCCAGACAGAGCCTCACAGGGATGATTCAGGCCCTGCCAAGAGATGCAGGAGAGATCTCAGGGACAAACTTCAGGTTTAACCACGATAAGGCGCTGAACAAGAATATGGTGCAGACCAATCCATTGTTAAACCCTTTTGCCTGGGGTAAACTGATGCAGAATATTTTCAAAGGTGATCAGAGCCGTAGTGCAGAGAATTAACGTTTCCTGCTCTGGTTAGGAAAACGCATCTTATAATCCGCTTTTATATTTCCTTTAGAGATTGCTGTCAACTTGCTTTTCAGCATTGTTTTACGAAGCGGGCTCAGTTTGTCTGTGAATAACGTACCTTGTATGTGATCATATTCATGCTGAATCACACGTGCGGGCATTCCTGTTACTTCTTCTTCATGAAGCTCCCAGTTTTCATCGTAATACCTGATCAGCACATTTGGCTTACGCATTACATCTTCACGGATGTCAGGAATGCTGAGGCAACCTTCATTAAAAGCCCATAATTCTCCCGTTTCTTCCAGGATCTCTGCGTTGATAAATACCTTTTTAAAGCGATTTTTATCGTCTGCACCCGTGTCAACGATAAATAATCTGATAGGAAGACCAATTTGAGGTGCCGCCAAACCAACGCCACTGGCATGGTACATGGTTTCAAACATATTAGCGATCAGCACTTGTAAGTCAGGGTAATCCTTTTCAATAGGAGTACATACTTTCTTCAAAACCGGGTCCCCGTAAGCTACAATTGGTAATTTCATCAGAATTAATTATGCTGTTAATAGTTGCTGAAGAATCATGAATGCTATTCCGCTCATGATGTTTCATGGGACAAAAGTACGAATATTACCCTAAAGGATAAAAAGTTAGGGTGCTCAAATTGCTTTCATCTAACATTTCGTTCGCAATATTGGCAATATCAGCAGTGCTTACCTGCTGTATTTTACTGAAAACAGTTTGTAAGTCGTCAATCCTGTCGTAGTCAATCAGACTCTTTGCCATGGATATAATTAAACCGATCCGGTTTTCTTCGCCCAGGGCAATTTGTCCGATAAACTTATTTTTTGCTTTTTGTAGTTGCACTTCAGTCAGCGGGTGATCTTTGATTTTTTTGAACTCCTTAAAAATTAAAGACCATGCTTTATCTATCTTTTCTTTGTCCGTCCCAAAGTACAGTGTAAAAATCCCGGTATCGCTTAAAGGACTGTATCCGGATTCTATTGTATAAGCGATACCATATTTTTCCCTGATCTGCAGGTTCAGGATGGAACTCATACCTGTGCCGCCAAGCAGATTATTTAAAAGTAACAACCCGGTTTTGTAAGGATGATGAAGCGAATATGCCTGCATTCCCAAAACAGCATGAGCTTGCTGGATGGGCTTATTTAATATCTTTATGACTACCGGAGCCTTTTCGGGTGCTATTCTTGAAGGAGTATACAGGTTGGCTGGGATATCCGAATAGTGTTTTGTTCCTATTTTTACAACCTTATTCAGGGCATAGTTCCCCAGTACAGCAATAACAATGCGGTCTGTATGATAATTGTCTTTTATGAATTGTCGGATGTCTTTTTTTGTAATCCCAGGCACACTTTCTGTAGTTCCCAGGATATTTCTTCCAAGGGAATGCCCTTCAAATACCAGGTCTTCAAAGTCATCATAGATTGCCTCCTCCGGTTGATCGAGATAAGATGCAATTTCATCCAGAACCACACTTTTTTCTTTATCCATTTCATCTTCCGGAAAAATAGAATGAAAAACGATGTCGTTGAACAACTCTAATGTACGGTCCAGGTAAGGATTGAGAAAGGAAGCATGAATACAGGTATACTCTTTGGTGGTGTAGGCATTAAGGTCTGCACCCACACTTTCAAGCCTGTTTAAGATTTGGTTGGTGTTCCGCTTCTCTGTACGCTTAAAAATCAGGTGTTCTATAAAATGTGCCAGACCAGCCTGATCCTCCTTTTCATCTCTCGAACCACTGTTCACGATGATGCAAGCATGAGATATTGCAGATGCTGAAGGCACATGAAGTAACCGGATGCCGTTTGATAAAGTATGAACGTTATATTCCATTAGCGGGCAAAGGTACACAGAAAAATATCATGCGGTTATAATTTTTCAGTATCTGGATAGCTCAGGTTTAATTCATCGATGATTTGCTGTTTTGCCGGCCTGCTTATTAAAAGAAATAAAAAGGGGATTGCCGTGGCGAGTAAAAATGCGCTATTGGAAGTCGTTAAAAATGCTACAGTATTCATCAGTGCGGCGCCTTCTAAAATGGCCGAACGGATTAAAAATGCTGTTTGGTACTTTGTTATTTTTTCATCCACCGAAGGGCTGTCCGTTAGCTTGCTAAGCTGCTTTTTAAATAAAAAGGATGCAATAAAGACGGCGAGCACAGCAATTACAGGGAATAGCGGAAAAAAAGGCGTTGGCTGCTCTAATTTAAGATTTAGGTACATACTGTCTTTGACGAGGAAAAAAGTAACAAGGCCGAAGTTGAAAACTGCGATGCAGAAGGCAATGTGTATAATCTGCAGTGTTTTTATTTTAGAGTCATTCATATAAAAAAATAAAATTAGCGTGTATATGTGTATTTAAAAATTGCTGCTGGCACCACCGCCGCCAAAATCGCCGCCACCAAAACGAGTCCCCTCGGCTGGCGCTGTTGTTCCGGAAAATGTTTCAGAGACAATCAGCGATTCTATTTTCAGTTTATCCATTATATTCTCTTCGTCAACGATTTCATAGGTAAAACCATGCTTTGGCGTCTTTAAATACTTCATAATGCCATAAGCAGCCAATAATAAGGCCGCACCAACAAGGGTCAGCGTGGCTTCTATTGGCATTAGGTGATAGTAGTTTCGGAAGGTGAATGCTGCTGCGGCCACCAGAAGCAATCCAGTTCTGAGTAGTATTACATCCTTCTTTTTAATCCCTGCGCCGATGTATACAAAAGGCATAACAATGGTCCATGTCCAGAAGAAAGGAGCGAAAGGAACCCCTGGCGTTTTTTCAGAGGCAACATCACTGCCAAGTGTTTGCACTACAAAGTAATTTCCCGCCAGGTACAACACGAGTAAACTTAGTACCTGCAGCGCCATCAGACAATTGGAATAATGAACGGTTACTGCTTTATGCCTGCCCAAGCGACACAACAGATAGCTTCCCGCGGTTATCGCCATCATTAAAAAAGGCATTGTGGCCAGTCCCCATCCCGGAACCTGGTTCCACAGGATAAATATAAAGGCAATGAACGACAGAAATGTAGCCGCAGTCATTAATACATCTGCAAAACGGAGACTGAAATAGCAACCAAGA
This sequence comes from Pedobacter frigoris, assembly GCF_032678645.1. Classification (GTDB taxonomy): domain Bacteria; phylum Bacteroidota; class Bacteroidia; order Sphingobacteriales; family Sphingobacteriaceae; genus Pedobacter; species Pedobacter frigoris_A. The sequence continues at coordinate 76,671 of NZ_JAVTSP010000002.1, read as the reverse complement.
AGAACCATAAACCCCGCTATGGCCAGGTCCTGCTGCGCCATATTGCCTGCATCTGTATACAGATAAAAGGCAGATAAGATCAATCCTGAAGATATCCAGATCAGGGCATCGTCTACACCTGATCTAAAGTGGTTCATGTTTTTAATGACAAACTCAAGTGCAATGTAAGCCATGATACCTAGAAATAGGAAATATCCGGGCTTTACAATTAGCTTGGTATCTATGAGGATCAGGGTAACTAATCCAAATGCAAAAGAAATGATAATACATGTTAAGAGAAACAGCCCTACACGGATAAAAACATTGGGGCTATAAAACCCAACCGGATACCTTTCCATAACATTTTTCAGCTCCCCATCAGTTAAATTACCCGATCTGTACTCTTTTTCAACCTGCTCCTGAACCAGTAAGTTATATAGCCAGTTTTTACGATAAGCGATCATTTTGCCTTGAGTTTTTTGTTGAGGTTGATCAATACCAGCACCATTCCGATCGCTGAAACAATAAAATAGAGGAAGGTAATATAAAGGGCACCCTCATTATCCAGGGTTATTAAACCACGTACCACCAGCGCACTCAGTGCGATATAGCTATAGAGTACAATCAGGAGGATAAAGTAAAAAGATTTATGCTTCATTGCATCTGTATAGCAGTAAAAGGCAAGGATGAACAGCGTGAAAAGCCAACCTATTGAAAAGGGCTGTTCGTATTTGTAGAAGTAGCCGGATAACAATGAGATAAAGGCCATATGTACTCCAAAATGTAAATAAGTAAATCTAAAGTGTCTTTTAACGGCAAATTTTTCAGAAAAATGAGCTGCGGCAATTAGCAGGAGACCGATACCAAAATAAGTATAGATAAGCCTTTCACTATCGAAATCATTTTTATAAAGCAGGTAAAAAGGGGTTACGGTCACGCCCAGCCACAAAGCAAGGTTGGTAATCGCCAGACTCAAAATCCCCAGATGGTCGTAATCATAAGCGACATAAAACAGCACCAGCATAGGAATAAAAGTCGCCAGACCATAATTCTGTCCGAAGACACCGTACTGGGCTTGTAGATATCCAAGGAAGCTTAAAAAGCTCAGGCAACCCAATAACAGAATATAATCAAAAAGCGATCCCGGAGATTTTACCTGCGCTTTGCTGAAAGGCTTTTTGTGTTTAAAACAATAAAAAAAACATCCGGCAGAAATCGCTGCGATCATCAACAGGATAACCTGGTGCCCAATGGTATCTATGTTCTTATAAATCAGAATTCCAAGGCCAGTGCTGAGCAGCATTACACCAAGGTACAAAACCGTCTTTATCTCCCAGTGTACGGAAAACAAAAGGTTTGCCTGTTTTTGCCTTATCTTTTCGTAAGATTCCGGAGTGATGAGGCCTTCATCCAGCAGCCTTTTGCTGTATTGCGTATTCATAGTTGGATTGCGTTTTAATCATAGGATAACTCAAGTATACAAAAGAAGACGGAGAAATCTGCATGTCTGTCAATTTGACAACAAAAACAATTTGGAATGGGCATTGATAGCTTGGCTATGTACTTAAAAATGAGTTAACATATGAGCATAGAAGAAAAAGGAACCATATCCATTCACACGGAGAACATTTTCCCAATCATCAAGAAATTCCTGTATTCAGACAATGAGATCTTTTTAAGAGAGCTCGTTTCCAATGCCGTTGATGCGGTACAAAAAATTAAACGCCTTGCGGCACTTGGACAATACAGCGGAGAGTTGGGCAATCCATTAGTTGAAGTTGCGGTTGACAAAGAAGCCAAAACGATTACCATTAGCGACAATGGTTTGGGCATGACTGCAGAGGAGATTAAAAAATACATCAATCAGGTCGCCTTCTCAGGAGCAAGCGAATTTGTAGAGAAATTCAAAGATGCCAAAGATGCCAATGAAATCATCGGAAAGTTCGGTTTGGGCTTTTATTCGGCCTTTATGGTGGCTGATCTTGTAGAGATCCAGACATTATCTTACCAGGATGGTGCAGAACCGGCACGTTGGGTATGTGACGGAAGTACTTCATTTGAAATTACTGCCGGCAACAAAACCACACGCGGAACGGATATTATTTTACACATCAATGGGGAGTCTGAGGAATTCCTGGAAAAAAATAAACTGGAAGAAATTCTGGATAAATATGGTAAATTTTTACCGGTGCCAATTAAGTTTGGAACCAAAACTGAGCAGGAGCCTGATGGGGAGGATGAAGAAGGAAAACCTAAAACCAAAAGCGTTGAGGTTGATAACATCATCAATACCACCAACCCCATCTGGACAAAAGCGCCTGCAGATTTGTCAGATGAAGATTATCTTTCATTCTATAAGCAATTATATCCTTTTTCAGAAGATCCTTTATTCTGGATCCATCTGAATGTAGATTATCCATTTAACCTGACCGGGGTTTTATATTTCCCTAAGCTTAAAAACGATTATGAATTCCAGCGTAACAAAATCAAATTGTTCTCACGCCAGGTCTTCATTACAGATGAGGTAAAGGACATCGTGCCGGAGTTTTTAATGTTATTGCACGGTGTGATTGACTCACCGGATATCCCGTTGAACGTTTCGAGAAGTTTCCTTCAGGCTGATAGCAACGTGAAAAAAATCAACAGCTACATCACCAAGAAGGTTGCAGATAAATTGCAGGAATTATTTAACAAAGACCGTAAAAGCTATGAAGACAAATGGGCTGACATCGGTCTGTTTGTAAAATATGGAATGGTGAGTGAAGAGAAATTCTATGACAAAGCTAAAGATTTCGCCCTGCTTACCAATACTAAAGAGGAGCATTATACGCTGGACGAATACCGCGACAAGGTAAAAGATATTCAAACGGATAAAAATGGACAGCTGGTATATATTTATGCCAATGATCCTGCGAAACAAGACAGCTTTATACAGTCGGCCAATAAGAAAGATTACGACGTATTGTTAATGAATTCTCCGATTGACAATCATTTCGTAAGTCAGCTGGAGCAAAAACTGGAAAAAACCTCGTTAAAACGAGTGGATTCAAGCGTGGCAAGTCAACTGATCGATAAAGATGAAAACCATGAATCTGTGCTTTCTGAAGATCAGTCTAAGCAGGTGAAGGAAATCTTTGAAAAAGCGATTACTAAGCCAGGTTACAGCGTAGAGATCGTTGGACTGAACCCTGAAGAACTGCCTGTTACTGTGACCATGGATGAGTTTATGCGCCGCATGAAAGACATGGCCGCAATGGGCGGAGGCATGGGCTTTTATGGCAATATGCCCGATAGCTATAAAGTAGCGATCAACGGAAATCATAAGCTGATTGGAAAGATCCTGGCCTCAGATAAATCGGAGGATCAGGCCTTATTGGCAAAACAAGCAGTTGATCTTGCTTTGCTTGCTCAAGGCATGCTGACAGGAGCGGAACTTACCGCATTTGTCAGCAGAAGCGTTGAGTTGATCTAAGTAGATCTTAAATCACGGAAAGGGGGCTGATCGTATAACGATCAGCCCCCTTTCCGTTTTATTTGCATTTGGTTGTAGCGTTTTCAAATCTTATGTCGTTTAAAGGAAAAAAGAGTTAATGGCCATTAACCTATTGTTTCATAACCTTTAAAAAAAGTACAAATAAGATTATCATGAAAATTAAGACTTTAATTGCCGCCGTTACGCTATCAATGGCACTTGCATCATGTTCAAAAGATGACGATAATTATACGCCTCAACCGATCTCAGGAGTAAGTGTTTACCATGCTTCACCAACAACTGAAAAACTGGATTTTTATGTTGGTACCAACAAGGCCAATCAAGCTGATTTTGCATTTGGTAATAAAATAGAATACCTGAACGTATACTCAGGAGAGAGACAGGTAACCATCAAGAAAAAAGGCAATGATGCCAGTGTATTAACTGAAAAACTGTCATTTGAGCCTCAAACAGGATATTCTCTTTTTGTTGCAGATAAATTTGATGCCGTGAAATTCCTATTGGTAAAAGATGACCTTACAAAACCTGCCGCAAGTAAAGCCAGAGTACGTTTTATCAACTTGAGCCCGGATGCCCCGGCACTGAACTTAAGTATTGCAGGAAAAGATACTGACCTATTTACTAACAAGTTATTTAAAGAGTATAGTACCTTTGAAACAATTGATGCAGCAGACAAAGTGACTTTCAATGTTAAAAATACAACCGGAGGTGCACTGGCAACATCAATTGCGGACGTTAAAATAGAATCAGGTAAAATTTATACCATCTGGGTAAAAGGCTTAGTTGCTGCAACGGATGATACTAAAATTGGCGTTGTTGTTTCAGAGCACAAACTGTAGCACAACCCGGGCCGGTTCTGTTTGGATGAACCGGCCTTTATTCTTGCAGTAAGAAGGAATGATTAAACTTGATGACGCTATAGCGGGATGTTTAAGAAATGAGAATAAGAGTAAAGAAATGGTCTATAAATCATTTTATGGCTATTTAATGGGCGTAATTTTGCGTTATGTAAATGACCGGAATGACTCCGAAGAGCTGGTAAATGACAGCTTTATCAAGATATTTAAGGGCATTGCCCAGTTTAATGCTCCAAAGGATAATACTGAACTGCAAAGGGCTTTCAAAGGCTGGATTGCAAGAATTTCATCGCGCACTGCTATAGATTTTTTAAGGACAAGAAAGGTGTATACCTCTGTAGACGATATTTCAGAGGATCAGCAACCTTTAACCAATGTAAATGCCATTTCCCAACTCAATGTACAGGATATTTTAAGATTATTGGAGGCATTGCCTGAAACACATAAATTAATATTCAACATGTATGAAATCGAGGGATTTTCTCATGATGAGATATCAAAAATGTTGAATATACCAGAAAGCTCAAGCAGGGTATACCTGACAAGGGCAAAAAATAAATTAAGAGAATTGTATTCAAAAACTTTAACCAACACATATGCAGCCAACTGAACATATGGACCCATCTGAGGATGAGCTGATTGCTCACATCAGGCAAAGTCTTGCCGGACATGAGGAGGCTTATGTTACCGGTGCATGGGAGAAATTTAATAAGGAAGAAGATCGGAAAAGACCGTTACTGTGGCTCTGGAGCTTAAGTGGTGCTGCTGCAGTATTGCTGATCTGCGCCGGACTGTTTTTGTTTGTAAATAAAAATCCTGACCATGAACAGGGGAAAAAGAATGGTACAACAGCTATTGTAAAAATACCTCCAGCAGTAAAAAGAATTGAAAATCCTATCGAGACTAAAGGAACGAAAGCACAGCAAGCAGACATCATTGTTAGCGGGCCTGCAAAAGTGAGCCGGGTTTCAATAACTAAAGCGGAAAATAATTCAGCCGCTGCATACCCTATATCTATCTCTAACGTTGACCCTGCATCTGCCCTTGCGGTTAATAAACCTGTGAACCAGCCTGTAAACAATGACCCTGTAGCTGCCGGGCCAATAAAGGACGATACTCAAGTAAAACCTAAAAATAATTCAGCTGACCCCTTTTTAAAGCAGGGAGCAATTGCTTCGGCTAACAATAGTCCAAAAGATCTGAGCAAAAGAAATGCAAAATGGGAGATGGGAGTTATGGTGGCTCCATCTTTTGGTAACACCAAAAAGCTCCATATGGGATATGGTGTAAGCATGGCTTATGCGCTTTCAGATAAGATATCTCTGAGTTCTGGTATTGCCTATAATGAGATGGCAGCATCAAAAGACATATCTGGTCCGGTATCAATGGGCATAGCCAAAACAAAAGACATACAGTCTACCGAAGCCAAACTAATCGGTATCGATATCCCATTGGAAATTAAATACCACCTGAGCAAGAATGTATATGCGAATGTTGGTGTTTCTGCCTTTGCTGTATTGGATCAAAAAAGAAACAATACTTATCTCGAAGACAAAATTGTTCAGAATTCATATGTTGCCGCTGATGGCTCTGCCCGTTCTGAAGCGTATGCCGTAAGCGAAAAAGTAGTGGAAGAAGCCCCTGTCGAAGCTGAAATTAAGAACGGAAGATACCTTGGCTTTTATAATTTCTCTATAGGATACAAGCAAAAAATCTCCAAAAATAACTCAGTCTCCATTGAGCCTTTCATGAAATTGCCGATGAAAGAGGTGACAAAAGAAAATTTAAGAATGCTTGGTACTGGCGTAAGGTTGAAATTTGATTTTTAAATCTGCAAATTGCAGACCGAAATAAATAGATACTACAATGCAACAACCATTCGACATTACTATAGGAAATATTGACTATGCAGTCTTTCCCGAAGGAAATGATACTTATGTGATTTTCAAAGAAGGAAAAGAATACGTTCACATTCAAAAAGACACAGATACCCAATGGTTAAAACTGGATGCAGAAACAGCAACTCCAATATTTGAAACCGACGATGAAATCAATAGCATAGGCGCAGCCATCCTAACCTATGTCCCTGAAGAGGAAGAAGAGGAGGAGGATGACCTGTACGAGGATTAAACTTTAGCCAGACCAGCTGCTGCGGTCGAGACTCCGGTAATGTATTGCTTCAGCCAGATGCTCCAAAGCGATATTTTTACTTCCAGCGAGGTCGGCAATGGTTCTCGATACTTTCAGAATCCGGTCATATGCCCTGGCAGATAATCCCAGCTTTTCCATCGCATTCTTAATCAACACCTGTCCGGATTCTTCAATCTTACAAATGTTGCGCACCATATTTGGACTCATCTGCGCATTGTAATGTATAGATTGGTCCGCATGAAACCTTTCTGTCTGAACTTGCCTGGCGCTGATCACCCTTTCCCTGATGAAACTGCTTTTCTCTGTCTCAATTGCAGAAGTAAGCTCGTCAAAATCTACGGGGGTTACCTCAACATGCAGGTCTATCCGGTCTAACAGTGGCCCAGAAATTTTGCTGAGGTATTTTTGAACCACCCCCGGCGCACAGGTACACTCTTTTTCCGGATGATTAAAAAATCCGCATGGACATGGGTTCATCGATGCGATAAGCATAAAACTCGCGGGGTACTCTACACTGATCTTCGAGCGGGAGATCACCACATTTCTATCCTCCAGCGGCTGCCTCATTACTTCCAGTACACTGCGTTTAAATTCAGGGAGCTCATCCAGAAAGAGGATACCATTGTGCGCAAGAGAGATTTCTCCGGGCTGCGGATTGGCACCTCCACCGACAAGAGCGATGTCTGAAATCGTATGGTGAGGACTCCTGTATGGCCTTTCTGTCATCAATGAATCCGCAGCATTTAGCTTTCCTGCTACCGAATGTATTTTGGTGGTCTCCAATGCTTCCTGAAGACTCAAAGGAGGCAGAATAGTAGGTAGTCTTTTCGCCAGCATGGTTTTTCCTGCTCCCGGCGGACCGATCAATATTAAATTATGCCCGCCTGCTGCGGCTATTTCCAGCGCGCGCTTTATGTTCTCCTGACCTTTTACATCAGAGAAATCATGCGCATAGCTGCTGACTTTATTGAAGAATTCGTCTCTTGTATTTACGATCACGGGAACCGGTTGTTCAGTGCCATTGAAAAAGCCAATCACGTCGCTGAGGTTACGCATTCCATAAATAGTAAGGTCATTTACAATCGCAGCTTCCCTTGAATTATCCCTTGGCAGAATGAACCCCTTAAAACCCGCTTGTCTGGCCTGTATGGAAATAGGCAGGGCGCCTTTGATGGGTTGCAAACCACCGTCTAAGGACAGTTCGCCCATGATGAAGAAGTCTCCGATCTTGTCGGCTTCCAGTTGCCCTGAAGCCGCCAAAATGCCAATAGCAATAGGGAGATCATAAGAAGAACCTTCTTTCCGGATATCTGCGGGGGCGAGATTGATGACAATCTTTTGCCTAGGCATTTTTAGCCCGGCAGACTGGATCGCACTTTCTATCCTCCTCAAACTTTCTTTAATCGCATTATCAGGCAGGCCAACAATATGGTATCTCGTTCCTGCGCTGATGCTTACTTCAATAGTTATGGTGAGTGCATTTACTCCGAAAACAGCACTTCCATACGTTTTAATCAACATAAATTAAGAGTGATGGTACACGCTAAATTCTGCAGATAAAAACGAGAGTGGTTGAAAAAGTAAATGTTTATTTATTACATTCTTCCCTGAGGCATTTTAGGCATGTTTCTCATCATCTTAGCTGCAGCTGCAGGATTCGAGAATTGTTTCATCACCTTGCGCATGTCTTCAAATTGCTTGATCAGTTTGGTCACCTCTTCTATAGAAGTTCCCGATCCTTTGGCAATACGCAAACGTCTGCTTTGCTGAATGCTATCCGGGTTCTCACGCTCAAACTTAGTCATCGACTGGATTACCGCCTCCACACTTTTAAAAGCATCATCCTCAATGTCCACGTTTTTCATCATTTTACCGACACCGGGAATCATACCCATCAGATCCTTCATGTTACCCATTTTCTTGATCTGCTGAATCTGGTTATAGAAGTCATTGAAGTCAAATTTGTTCTTGCGGATTTTTTTCTGAAGTTCTGCAGCTTCTTTCTCGTCGAACTGCTGTTGTGCACGCTCAACAAGGGAAACCACGTCACCCATCCCCAAAATACGTGAAGCCATCCTTTCAGGATAGAACACATCCAGGGCATCCATCTTCTCACCGGTACCAATGAATTTGATCGGCTTGTTTACAACAGATTTGATAGACAAAGCCGCACCACCACGTGTATCACCATCTAATTTGGTCAATACAACCCCGGTAAAGTCCAGCCTGTCGTTAAATGCTTTTGCTGTGTTAACCGCATCCTGCCCGGTCATGGCATCAACAACAAACAGGATTTCGTGCGGTTTAGTGTTGTCTTTTACGGCAGCGATCTCGTTCATCATCTGCTCATCAATAGCCAGACGACCTGCCGTATCTATAATGATTACATTATTGTTTTGTTTTTTACCCTCAGCAATACCTTCCATGGCAATGCCTACCGGATCTTTTGAGTCTCTGTTGGTATATACAGGTATGCCAATCTGCTCTCCTAAGATCTGCAATTGGTCTACCGCCGCCGGACGGTACACGTCACCCGCAATCAGCAAAGGTTTTTTACCTTTACTTTTCAGGAAGTTGGCCAGCTTTCCGGTAAATGTGGTTTTACCCGCACCGTTCAGACCAGCGATTAATATGATAGTAGGATTATTTTTAAGGTCAAGCTCCGTAACCTCGCCACCCATCAGGGCAGTAAGCTCATCGTTCATCACCTTGGTCAGCAACTGACCCGGAGAAACCGCCGTAAGTACATTTAAACCTAAAGCCTTTTCCTTAACCTCATCTGTAAAACTTTTTGCTGTTTTATAATTTACGTCGGCATCCAGTAAAGCCTTACGGATTTCTTTCATGGTTTCGGCCACGTTGATCTCTGTAATGCTTCCTTGTCCTTTTAAAACTTTAAATGCACGGTCTAACTTATCCTGTAAATTCTCAAACATTTTCTTTAATGCTTAGTGTTCAAATTTTTGTGAGCCCCAAAGTTATTAATTTTGAGGGAAAGCAAAGCTAATATTTTATAGTAATCAGCCAAATCGGCCGCTATTAAATATTGCTTTATCTTGGGAAGGTAAAGCCAAATCCTAATGAAAGATTCTGGCTTGCCTGTACTTCCTTGTCGGAATCTTTGTCAAACAACCCTACTCCATTGATTGTCACGTTCATAAACTTGTTTATGCGTGATTTTAATGTCACATCAAGGCGGTGGTCTATGTGTTCCAATTTCCTGTCGTAAGGAATAAACATATTGTACCTGGCATAGAGGAACACATTCGTGAAAATCTGTTTCTCACCAAAAGTACTGGTCACCTGGAAGGCCAGCTCATTTCTAAATTTTTTGGTTGAAGGGACACCGTAGTAGTCGGCTTTCTTACTGGTCGGGTTTCTTGCGAGTTCAGCGTCGATGAGGTCATCCATACTGGATATGAACGTTTGTTTCGCTGTTCCCGTACCTAAACGCGTCGAAAAATAACTCACCGGTTTGTATTCAAAACCTATAGATTCTGTGATATAGCCGGGCGAGAAAAACTTCGAGATCAGTTGTTTCTGTTCATTGTTGTCTTTATCCCGGTAGTAGGCAAAACCATTGTCGAACTGAGTTTCAAAAGTCACAGATCCGAAGAAGAACCAGCTTTTAGAAAGTTGGAGGTTGGCCTTATTATCCCAGAAAATCCTGTCCTTGGTTTTCTTTTGCAACTGATCTTTGTTTTTGATCTTACCGTATTCCATCCTTAACTCTGTGGTATAGCTATAACTGTCTTTACTATAGGCAGCTTTATAGTTTACCAGTCCACCAACAGCCATGGAATTCACTCCACCACCTTTCCAGTTGTTTGAAAATGCACCCTGATTCACATCAATCCCAATCGAGGTCGATGTTTTCCAGTAATTCACTTTCTCGGAAACCACAACAGGTGCAATTTGCACCGGTTTAAACACGAGTGCTCCTGTCCTTGCCGGTAGGGGACTACGTTTCAGCTTGATCTCCAGTCCTTTTGTGTTGATGGGAACCGTATCAATTTCCTGAGCAAACAGGCTTGATGAGGAGATAAACAGTAATAAGAGGCAGATATTAAAACTCTTCATTATTACAAAGAAAAACAAAAATGTGACTTATTAAAAGTTTATTGGTAAACTAATTACAAAAGCAACAGGCAATTAGTCTTTTTTCCCAAGAAAACGAACCCAGGAAAACAGCTTTCTTTCAGTCAGATAAGCAAGATTTCGGTCATGGATATAGGCCTCCCTTTCAAAGCAGATGTTAAAATAGGCGAGGTAGTGATTTTTGTACCGCAGCAGGTTGATTAGGTAGTGTACAAAGTAAAGCAGAAAAAAAGGCAGAATAAGCAGTTCCAGTTGCTGTCTGAAATGAATACGCTCATGATTTACCAATATCGGATCCAACTTAAAACGACGTTCCTTTATCAATATAAAAGGAAATATTGCCATCCCGCTTGCAGGGAGCTTAGGGAATATCAGAAACAAAGGCCTCAAAAGGTTTCAATATTTATCTTGGGCAGTGGAGGCAGCCTGAAAGCTTCAGGGTTCCGCTTATAGCTCGCATAGCTATTTTTAAGAAATACGACAAAGGCATAGTCGGAAGCCGACAAAGTAAATTCGTAGGAAGGACGATACTGGCTCATGAAATCTTCCGCCTCATAATCACCGATCTGTAGAACTTTTTTCACGTAGTCCGGTTTGAAACGATAGTCTATAATCGCTTCACGATAATCGCGCTCCAGGATCTTTTGCAGACGCCGGGCGTTTTTCCCTTCCCTGCTCAGTAAGTTGTATATGGCATCTATCCCCAGACCGGCTCCTCCCAGACCGAGATTCAGCAAATCCTTGGCCTTACCCTTATCCAGTGCATATTTATATTCTTTAAAGGTCTTGTCGAACTGCTCTTTAGGCGTCATTTTTTTTCCGGTGATGGAAACCTCACGGAGGTTGATGCCCAGGGATTTCAATTGAAAATAAACAGACTTCTGGCCTTTATAAACCAGGGTATCTACTGCATATCCCTGTAGAATTGCAAAAAGCGTATCCCCTACGGATGCTTTCAACGCAAACTCACCTTTGGGCGTGTTGTATATTCCCTCGTCTTTGCTGGCATTGTACATGTAAACTTTAGCAAGGCGCAGCTTGGAATCTTTATCCACCACAAAACCCTGTACTGTTCCGCTTTGAGCGAACAGATTCAAAGAAAAGCAGTAAAGGAGTATTACAAGGCTAAAAAATCTCATTGGAGATACAAAACTACAAGATAACTATACGTGGTTAATATACATTAACATTATTTAACTAAGATGAGTTTTTGACCAATTTTGATGCCAGTATCCGTAATGTTATTTAGTGACTTGAGCTCGTCGACAGAAATGTTGAACCTTTTGGAGATGTTGTAAAGCGTGTCTCCCTGCTTCACTGTATAAGAACTCGGTTTAAATATAGGCGTAGCCGAAGAATCAGCAACAGGCGTTTTATTCAAGTCCGGTGCCGGGATTCTCAACGTATCCGGAGTTTTTACTACTTGCTTGGAAGGAGGGGTTGCTACCGGTGTAAATTTCTTTTGTTCCTTAGGAATGTTTGCATTGATCTCTGTAAAGACTCTGTCTTCACGCTTCAGTTTCTCATTTTCAGACTCACCCTGATCATATTGATAAAGCTCATATTTGTCGATCACGTTGATCAGCAGGTCCGGGTATTTGGGATTGGTAGCATATCCGGCCTGTTTTAATCCAAGAGCCCAGTTCTTATAATCATTTTTATCCAGCTCAAACAATGCGCTATAGCGCTTGCGCTTTAAAAATTCAGAGTGGTCTTTGTAAGATTCTCTCGCATCTTTATATACCCGGAAACAATCGTCTGCTTTGTCGTCATCTTTGTAATATCCCTTTCCTTTCCAGTCGGAGGTACATTTAATGCCAAAATGATTGTTTGCATACCTAGCCAGACTGCTGTTGCCGCTGCCCGATTCAATGATTCCCTGGGCAAGCGTAATACTCGCCGGGATGCCGTACCTGTTCATTTCCTCTATCGCTACATCCTTAAAAGAGGCAATATAGCTCAGCGTAGTCTGCGATTTAAAATCAGGATTGACTTTGTTGGCTGCTTTTTCTATCTGCTTGTTATTTCTGCTGTACTTTTTGGTTTTACAGGCAGAGAAAAGTATGGCTATAATTGCAAGGCTAAGTAATTTCTTGTTCATTAGATTTTTATTTTTTGACCGGGCTTCAGCGCAGCGCTTTTCAGCCCGTTTTTCTTCATTAAAGCAGCAGCAGTTGTTCCTTTGTTTTTGGCAATGGTACTCAGGTTGTCGCCACTTTTTACGGTATATGTTTTTCTTTTTGAGGATGCCGTCTTTTTCGTTGACTTCACCGCCGGTATCACAGTCTCTATATAATCATCAGGCCGTTCATCGTACTGGAAAAGCTCATTTCTTTTGATGATCGCGATAATTTGCGAAGCCCAGGTTCTGCTGTGTGCATACCCGCCGCGCTGTATGCCCCTGGCCCAGTTTTTATAATCATACTGATCGTATTTTTCAAAAAGCGGACTGAATGATGCCCGGCTTTTAAGAAAATCCAGAAAGTGATCGTAAGACTCGTTAACGGTAGGATAATCCCGGTAAGAAGACCGGATTTCTGTATTGCTGTTGGGGCCTTTAATGCCGAAATGGTTGTTCAGATAACGGGCGATCTTACTCGTTCCGGAGGCCGATTCGTGAATGGCAACCGCCAGGATTACGCTGGCAGGTATTTTATACTCATGCATCAGCGTTTGTGCATAGCTGGCATATTCACTAATGTAGTCTGTTGTCGTTTGTGCTTTGGTGCCAAAAGAAAGCAACATTATACCGAGCCAGGCAGACAGTATCGTTTTTACCATGCTTTATTTTTTTCTGATGATAAATAAACCATCTCTAACCGGCAGGATCAATTTTTCCACACGATCATCTGCCGCTATTTTATCATTAAATGTAGTGATATTCCGGGTGTCTTTGTCGGGATTGTTGTTGAGTACTTTTCCACTCCATAGCACATTATCCACAATGATGAGTCCGCCTTTTCTCACGCGATCAAAAACCATATCGTAATAAGTGCCGTTGTTTTTCTTGTCGGCATCTATAAACACCAGGTCAAAAGTTTCGTCCAGGGAATTGAGCGTTTGATTGGCATCGCCTAAGATGTACCGGATCTGCTCATTATAGTCAGATTGCGCAAAATTGCTCCGTACCATTTCTTCCAGCTCCTCGTTGATATCAAGGGTATACAGCAATCCATTTTCTGCTAGACCTTCGGCCAGGCAAATGGTCGCATATCCGGTAAAAGTTCCTATTTCAAGAATCCTCTGCGGACTGATCATTTTACTGAGCATGCTCAGCACACGGCCCTGATAATGTCCGGAAAGCATTCTCGGCATCAGTACCTTAAGATTAGTTTCCCTGTCTATATTTTGCAATAACTCACTTTCCGGTTCGCAATAACTCAGCAGTAATTGTTGTAAATCGTCGTTGATAAGGCTCATAATTTTAAGTTAAACGGTGCTCCTCCATAAAATATTGCAGTATTATGGTTGCCGATATGGTATCTACTCTTTCCTTGTTCTGGCGGTCCTGTTTTTTTAACCCGCTTTGCATGATGGTCTGATGTGCGAGTTTCGAGGTAAAGCGCTCATCAATCCAGTGCTGGGGAATATGCGGATATTTTTTTTTTAATGTTCTGGCAAAACCTTTTACATGCTGGGCAGAATCAGAGGGCGAGCCGTCCATTTGTTTCGGATCACCAAAAACAAAAGCTTCCACCTCTTCATTTGCGAGGTACTTTTTTAAAAACTCCATGATGTCCTTCGGATGAATGGTGTCCAATCCCGTCGCGATGATCTGCATTGGGTCTGTAACGGCAATTCCGATTCTCTTGGTGCCGTAATCAAAAGCTAAAATCCTGCTCATAAATTGGTAAAGGCTAAAGAAAGCCGATGATAAGGCGCAAAGATAAGAAAGGTTTCGGAAGTAGTCTAGTATTGGACTGATACGGGACTAGAGACTGATGGCAGAAGCAGGCCCTCTTGTGATCCGTTGTAGTTAGCTACGGGTTTCAAGCGGATTTGCTACGGGTTTGGAGCGGGTTTGGTACGGCTAAAACCCGCTCCAAACCCGTTTAGCATCCGCACAGAATTTGCACAATAGTAGCTTTAGATTAGAATGGAGTATACACGCAATGTGATGTCAACAGGCGGCAGAATAATAAGGGCGACCGACAAGTCTTAAAATTTTACTATTTTGCACCAAATGCAGTTTAAGAATATCATCGGACAAGATAGTATAAAGCAGCAGCTGGTACAAACCGTTGCGGAGAACAGGATCAGTCATGCCCAGTTGTTTTTGTCGTGCGATGGCAGCGGTGCGCTCCCTCTTGCAATCGCTTATGCTCAATACATCAACTGTCTTGATAAACAGAATGATGACAGCTGCGGTGAATGTTCTTCCTGCCGTAAATACGAAAGATACATCCATCCCGACCTGCATTTTTCTTATCCATTTTTTGCTTCCAAGGATGTAAAGACTGCGGTCGACGTGCTGGAAGAATGGAGAAGTATGTTGCTTGAAGATCCGTATTTTGACATGGATATCTGGCGTTCTAAGTTGAGCGCAGAGAATAAACAGGCAAACATCAACATCGCCGAATGTCATGATATCATCAAAAAATTAAGTTATAAAGCCTTCGAAGGAGAGACCAAAGTACTGATCATGTGGTTGCCGGAATACCTGGATAAGGAAGGCAAT
This sequence comes from Pedobacter frigoris, assembly GCF_032678645.1. Classification (GTDB taxonomy): domain Bacteria; phylum Bacteroidota; class Bacteroidia; order Sphingobacteriales; family Sphingobacteriaceae; genus Pedobacter; species Pedobacter frigoris_A. Next base: position 61,415 of record NZ_JAVTSP010000002.1, on the reverse strand, counting down.
TCTTTATTGAAAATCATAGAAGAACCGCCTGCAAATACACTTTTTATCCTTGTAGCCAACAACCAGGAGCAGATACTATCTACTTTATTGTCGCGGACCCAGATTGTTAAAATCCCCAAGCTTTCACATGCAACGGTGGAAAGTTACCTGATGGATGAGTTTGGCCTGTCGGAAAATCAGGCTACAGAATATAGCTTTTTGGCCGATGGCAACCTGATAGAAGCAAAACAGCTGACCGCAAACACGCAAAATGAAAATGCAGATAAGTTTGCAGAATGGTTAAGGATGGGCTATGGCAACAGGGTACTGGACCTGACGGTCTTTGTAGAGCAAATCTCCGGATGGGGAAGAGAAAACCAGAAGAACTTCCTGAAATATGGAATCAGCTTCCTTCGTGAATGCAGTTTGCTGCTCAGCGGAGCTGAAGAACTGGTGAAATTGCCGGGTGCGGCTTTGGATACGGCAAAGAAATTATCGAAGCATGTACTGGATTTAAACATGGCTGATGCCATCATTTCAGAATTGGAAAAGGCTCATTATCACATCGAAAGAAATGCGAACCCTAAAATTCTGTTTTTAGATGTATCTTTACAGCTAGTAAAAATAATTAAGTTTAAAACGCTCCCTTCGGGGACTCAATATATATACAATTAATTATGGGATGTGGAAGTTGTTCTACAGGAGGCGGTTGCGCCCCCGCAGGATGCAAAAGTAATGGCTCATGCCTTACTGGTGGCTGCGGAAAAATGGAAGTTTACGATTGGTTATCTAATTTAGATACACCATCTAATTATACACCTTTTCAGGTAATTGAAGTTAAATTCAAAGGAGCAAGAAAGGAATTTTTCCTGAACAGCGACAATATTTATCTGGAAATAGGTGAATTGATCGCCGTAGAGGGGCCTACCGGAGGATACGACATCGGCCATGTTTCTCTAACAGGGGAACTGGTTAGGATACAAATGAAACGCCGTAAAACTACGGCAGATCAGGTGACCAGAAAGGTATACCGTAAAGCTACTGAAGCTGATGTAGAAAAGTGGAAAATTGCTAAAGGCTTAGAATGGGAAACCATGCATAAGGCCCGTACATTGGCACTGGACCTGCGTTTGTCTATGAAAATCAGCGATGTGGATTATCAGGGTGATAAAACAAAGGCAACGTTTTTTTATACTGCAGAAGGCAGGGTTGATTTTCGTGAACTGATCAAAAAGATGGCAGAAACTTTCCGCATCAGGATTGAAATGCGCCAGATCGGGATGCGTCAGGAAGCAGGTAGGTTAGGCGGGATTGGCTCATGCGGTCGTGAATTGTGCTGCTCTACATGGCTTACCAATTTTAAAACGGTTTCTACGGCTGCTGCAAGGTATCAGAATCTTTCGCTGAATACGCTGAAACTAGCGGGTCAGTGCGGCAAACTGAAGTGCTGCTTAAATTATGAGTTGGACACTTACCTGGATGCCCTGAAAGATATTCCTGACCGTATAGAAAGTCTGCAGACAGAAATAGGGGTGGCACGTCATCAAAAGACAGACATCTTTAAAAAAGTGATGTGGTTTGCTTATCCGAATACAGAGGACTGGATCCCGTTGAAAGTTGACCGTGTAAAAGAGATCATGGCCATGAACAAACGTGGTCAGAAACCTGTCAACTTAAAGGAAGAGGCATTAGAACTTACTCCTGTAGCCGTTGTAGAAAAGACGCCTGATTATGAAAATGTGGTTGGCCAGGACAGTTTAACCAGGCTGGATGATAAGCCAAGGAATAAAAACAATAGAAATAACAACAGGAATAAGGGTAACGAAAACCGGAATAATCCAAATAAAGGAGATAAACAAGGTAAGCCCCAGCAGTCTGCCAAACCCGGACAACCGGCAAAGCAGGGACCGCCTCAAAAGCAGGGGCCACAAGGGCCAAAACCTCCTCAGCAGGCAAAACAACAGGGACCGCAAAACAAACAGGCCAGACCTGATGCCGTTAAAAAAGAAAATGGAGGAGTTCCGGCTGTTGCTGCAGAGGGAGCCGCTAATCCAACAGGACAACCTGCTGCAAGTAAAAATAAAAACAGGAATAACCGAAGAAAAAAGCCAAAGGATAAGCCTAAAAATGACGAGATATAACTTTTTATTGTTTTTTTCTGCTGTCCTGACGTTTGTCATCAGTGGTTGTGATGCCAATAATTATGTTGACACTAACATGAGCCTTTCGGCAAGAAACTGGAGTTATGAGAATAAGGTGAAGGCTATTGTTGATGTCAAAGACAGCAGCAAACCCCTGAATATTTATTTTAAACTTCGTCATACAGCAGATTACAGGTATTCGAATATTTTTATCCTGCTTCATATAAAAGGTGGTGCATCTGCTAAACAAACCAAGCGGTATGAATACCGGCTGGCGCAACCTGACGGGCAGTGGAACGGCTCCGGTTCGGGTAATCTGTTTACCTATACACTTCCCTTGCTGACCAACTATAAGTTTGCCGCCCCGGGAAAATATGAGCTGGAAATAGAGCAAAACATGAGGGATAATCCTTTAAAAGAAATCAGTGACGTCGGTATAAAGGTATCAGAGCAAGGGAAGTAACTGTTCAAGTGCCATTCCTCTGGAGCCTTTTAAAAGAACCAGATTGTCTTTGATCGCATTTGCTTTCAGAAAATCTGCCGCTTCTGCAGGTGTACTAAAAAAGTTTGCGTTTAGCTTGTCTTTTAGCGTGTAAAACTCTTTTCCAATCAGGATAAGGGTGTCTACATTCAACTGCGTGGCTTCGTCGGCAATGATTTTATGCTGTTCGGCAGACTCATTGCCAAGCTCAAACATATCGCCAATAATCACTGTTTTCTTTGGTGCATTCAGCAATGAAATGTTTTTGAGTGCGGCAGACATGCTGCTGGGATTGGCATTATAAAAGTCACATATCACGGTGTTGTTGTCTGTTTTGGTGATCTGCGAGCGGTTGTTTTTCGGTTGATAACCTGATAGACCTTTGTTGATCTGCTCCGGGCTTACATCAAAAAATGACCCTATAGCTATGGCAGCCATTATATTCTCAAAATTATAGGAGCCGGTTAGGTTGGTTGTAGTTTGGTATTCTGAACCGTCTTTGTTCCATGAAATTTCAAGAAACGGGTCGGTTTTAGCTAATTTTCCTGATATCGAATCGCTTTCCGCTGTTCCATAATAAACGACCTTGTCAAGGTCAGCAGCAACGCTCATCTCCAATAAATAAGGGCTGTTCCTGTAAATGAAGGCATATCCTTGATGCTGTTTGAGATAAGCATACAGCTCCGCTTTTCCTTTTTTAACCCCTTCAAATCCACCAAAGCCATCCAGGTGGGCCATACCGACATTGGTGATGAGTCCGTGAGTAGGCTGGGCCATACTGCATAGGAATTCAATTTCTTTCTGGTGGTTGGCGCCCATTTCTATTACTGCTATTTCAGTCTCTTCAGTTAGAGAAAGTAATGAAAGCGGAACTCCGATGTGATTATTCAGGTTTCCTTTAGTTGAGAAGGCTTTATATTTTTCAGAAAGAACCGCGTTGATGAGCTCTTTTGTCGTGGTTTTGCCGTTGCTTCCTGTGAGGCCGATTACCGGGATGTTCAATTTTGAGCGGTGATAGGCAGCCAGCTCCTGCAGCGTACTCAATACATCAGGCACCAGGATACATCGGTTGCTGGTTTTGTAGGCCAGGTTATCAATGATGGCATAGGCTGCTCCGCTGGTCAGTGCTTTTTCAGCAAAAGTATTGGCATCGAAATTATCCCCCTTAAGGGCAAAGAACAGACAATTGTCTGTAATGTTCCTCGTATCTGTACAAATAATACGGTGTTTTAAGTAGTGCTGATACAGAGAATCGATAGCCGTCATATTAAAAATGAATAAATGATAGGGTAAAATTACGTTATGAAAGAGAAACAAAAAATAATCTTTAGTATTTTGTAGACTTAAACTCCCATTTATGAGCCGCTTTTTGCTTTCTTTTCTGTTTTACATGCTGATGCTGAATGTTGCGGGTGCGCAATTGAAATCTCCTGATGAGTTTTTGGGTTATGAGTTGGGGGCAAAGTTTACCGCACATGATGATGTCGTGGCCTATTTTAAGTACTTGGGGAAAAATAATGGTGTTCGCATACAGAGTTATGGCAGGACATATGAACAGCGGGAGTTGCTGGTTGCCGTGGTCTCTTCGAAGGAAAACATGGACAACCTGGAGGAGATCAGGAAGAATAACCTGGGCTTGAGCAAAGGACAGGCATCTGTATTGAAAAATCAGCCGGCCATTGTATGGCTTAGTTATAATGTACATGGTAATGAAGCCAGTTGTACAGAAACAGCGATGAAAATGCTGTTTACACTGGTTGAAAGAAAGACAAAGAATGTTCAGGATTGGTTGAAGAATACGGTAGTGATCATTGATCCCTGTTTAAATCCGGATGGACGAGAACGTTATGTGAATTTTTTCAATGAAGTCAGCGGCCATAAGCCCAACCCTAATCCTATGGCAAGAGAACATCAGGAGCCCTGGCCAAGTGGCAGGTACAACCATTATTATTTCGACCTGAACCGCGACTGGGCATGGCAGAGCCAGGTGGAGACAAAACAGAGGTTGAGCCTTTATCAGCAATGGATGCCCGAGGTTCATGTAGATTTTCATGAACAAAATTATAATGAACCCTATTACTTTGCCCCGGCAGCAGAACCCATTCATGAGGACATCACAAAATGGCAGCGTGAATTTCAGGTTATTGTAGGCAGGAGTAACGCTAAATATTTTGATGCACAAGGCTGGCAATATTTTACCAAAGAAAGATTTGATCTGCTGTACCCTTCATATGGTGATACCTATCCGTTGTACAATGGGGCTATCGGCATGACCTATGAGCAGGGAGGGATTGGTGCCGGACTCGCAGTGGCGACGATAGATGGAGACACGCTTACGCTGAAGGACCGCATTGACCATCATTATGGAAGCGGGATCACCACTTTGGAAACCATTTCTCAATACGCGGGTAAGCTGGTTGAAGAATTCAGGCTATATTTTCAACGCTCAATAGCAGATCCTCCCGGCGCTTATAAATCATATGTAGTGAAGGCACAGAATATAAGCCGCATTGATAAGCTGGCCAGGCTCTTAAAGGACAATGGGATCGAGTTTTCTTTTGGAGGAGATAAAGTACTGAGGGGTTTTAATTATGAAAACAAGAAAATGGAAGCTTTTAAGCTGGAGAGGAACGACCTGGTTGTCAATCTGCAACAGCCGAAAGCAGTACTGGCAAATGTTTTGTTTGAGCCATCGACCACAGTCAATGATTCGAATACCTATGATATCACTGCCTGGGCACTGCCATATGCATATGGATTAAAAGCATATGGTGTGAAAGAAGTTGTTAATGGCAGTTATGCTGGCCCTGTAAAAGAGACTTTTAAGCCCTTGACAGTAGATAAACCTTATGCCTGGATCTTTCCGTGGAACTCTTTATCAGATGTTCAGGTGCTCATTTCTTTGCAAAAAGCGGGGATAAGGGTTAGGACAGCGGAAGAAGAATTCAAGTCGGATGGAGTGATATTTTCTCCGGGCTCATTACTGGTCTATAGAAATGAGAACGAAAAGGCAGTAAAGAACCTGTCGGCAAAAATAGCGGGGATTCAAAAGAACCTGCAATGCGCCGTGTATACGGCTTCAAGTGGTTATGTGGAAAGTGGAAAAGACTTTGGGTCTGCGGTTTATCCCGTTTTAACCATACCGAAAGTTGCTGTTGTGGCAGGAGCAGGCATTTCCTCTCAAAGTGTGGGAGAGATCTGGCATTTTTTTGAGCAGGAACTGCATTATCCTGTTACGATGATTGGGGAGCAAAGCATCCCAACCCTGGATATCAATAAAATAAATGTGTTGATTTTACCTGACGGAAGCTATGCTGATAATATCAACGAAAAGTTAGCCAGTTGGGTGAACATTGGGGGCAAAATAATCCTTTTTGAAGACGCAATCTCCTCAGTTGTGGAAAAAAAACCTTTTAGCGTCAAAGTTAGAGACTCATTGAAAAATGAACTAAAGGTTAATAATTTTCGCCGGTATGGCGATCGCCGGCAGGAAGATCTTTCAACCACCATCCCCGGGGCTATTTTTAAGGTAGATCTCGATGTCAGTCATCCCCTTGCTGCGGGTTTGGGGAAATATTATTACGCACTTAAAACCGATGATAAAATATACGATCCTTTACCGAAGGAATGGAATATAGGCGTTTTGAAATCAAATAGTTATATGGCTGGCATTGCTGGTAAATCAGTGTTGAAAAAGCTGGACAACGGCATGCTTTTCGGGGTGCAATCGGTGGGCAAAGGGACAGCAGTTTACCTTGGCAGTAATATTCTTTTCAGATCTTTTTGGGAAAATGGAAAACAAATGTTTGCGAACGTTGTTTTCTTAATAAATTAACTGCTTTGAAGGCCTTACGTTGACAGCTACTTAATTAATATCGAAATCCAAATGTTTTTTTGGTTAATATTTGTGCTAAGAAGTGTTAAAATATGTTAAATATTTTGTGTTGATCATTGATTTCGAGTCTTTTCGGATGAAAAGGTGGTGACGTTTGGTTTTTACGGAATAATATTCTGTAAAATCAAGATTTTATTACATATTGAACTGTTTTATTTTGTCATTTAATTGTCATTTAAAGTCGACAATCCAAAAAGACTTATGCAAGCATATCAAATTCGTTATATTTGATCATTATTAACTAACCTAAATTTTATTTTTTATGAAAAAACTTGTACAAAGTTTGTTCATTTTGCTGTTTATGGCGGGCACCGCTATGGCACAAGATCGAACAGTTACGGGAACAGTTACGGGCAAGGATGACGGACTTCCTCTTCCAGGCGTAAGTGTTTTAGTTCAGGGTACTAAAAATGGCACCCAAACAGGTGCAGATGGAAAATTCGTATTATCTGTTCCATCAGGTTCACAATTGACTTTTTCTTATTTGGGATATGTTGCTCAAACGGTGACTGTAGGGTCTTCTAATGTGATCAATATTTCTTTGGATCCGGATAGCAAATCTCTTTCAGAGGTTGTTGTTACCGCTTTAGGTATTTCCAGAGAGAAGAAAACGTTGGGTTATTCTACTCAGACCGTTAAAGCAGATGACATCGTGAATTCAAGAGAAGTGAATATTGTAAATGCCCTTGCTGGTAAAGTAGCGGGTGCACAGATCAATAACTCTGGCGGTCAGGCAGGATCTTCTTCTAGGATTGTTTTGAGAGGAACAACTTCACTAACAAATGAAAATCAGCCATTGTTCGTTATTGATGGTATTCCTATGGACAACTCTGTGAACAGAGCGATTTCCGCCAATACGGAAGACGTGTTGTTTAATGGAGCAGGAGGTAACAGGGCTGTAGATATTGATCCAAATACTATTGCTACGGTGAATATCCTTAAGGGAGCTGCTGGATCAGCGCTTTATGGTTCAAGAGGTGCGAATGGTGTAATTATCATTACTACTAAAAGAGGCCAGAAAGATGCTACGCGCAAAATTCCAAGAGTTTCATTCTCTTCAAGCTTAGCTTTGGATGATGCATTTACCAAGGGATATCAAAGTTCTTACTTACAGGGATCTCTTGGCTTATACAAAAATGGTTTGCCTCCGGGACAAGGCGGTTACTCTGAAGCTGCAGGTGGAGCTCCTCAGTCTTCTGCCAGCTGGGGCCCGCACAAAGACAGTGTAAGTCAGGCTGTAATCAACGCGATTGGTATGCCTAAAGTTCTTGATCCAAGAGAATCTTTTTACAGAACAGGTAAAGTATGGAATAACTCTGTTTCTTTAAGTGGTGGTACTGAAAACTCTTCATATATACTTACCTATTCCAATCTGAATCAGGAAGGTGTAGTACCAACAAATACATATAAAAGAAATAGCGTAACTGCTAATTTTACCGGTCAGCTGACTAAGGATTTTAGCTCAAGTACGTCTATAAACTATACAAATTCTGCCAACAACAGAATGCCAGAGGGTAATACCAAACGTTCTTATCTATACTCATTGAACTTTGCTCCAATCAGTTTTGATAGTAAAGAACAGTATGCGTTAGCCGGAAACAGGTCATGGACGAATGCTGCAGGCTTTAATAACCCTTACTGGTTATTAGATAATATTGCTATGCCGAGTAAGGTTGACAGGTTTATTGTTTCCAACGAGTCCACGCTAACCCTTCTACCATGGTTAAAACTGACCAATCGTGTTGGTTTAGATACCTATACAGACAACCAGAAAGAGCAGGTGAATATCGGTACGATTAGTATACCGAAAGGAAGGATGTTTGATGCTTTGATCAACCGTCGTCAGATCAACAATGATTTATTGTTGAATGCTGATAGAAAGCTGAACGAAGACATGAACATTTCCGGATTTGTCGGGTTCAACGTTAACCAAAGAACATTTGCAAGAAGAACTGTTAGGGGATTGGATCTTAGTATCCCTGGATTCTATGACATCACCAGTGCCCAGACAACAGAAGCCTTGCAGAATGATGAAAAGAGAAGAAGTTTAGGTGTATATGCATCGGTATCTTTTGATTATAAAAACTATTTATTCATTAATGCAACGGCTAGAAATGACTGGTCTTCTACATTGCCGGTTGGTGAGAATTCTTTCTTCTATCCTTCAGTGTCAGGAAGTTTTGTGTTTTCAGAATTGCTTCCTAAAAGTGATTACTTCTCTTACGGTAAGTTGAGGTTAGGTGTGGCACTTGCAGGTAATGATGCTGAACCGTACTATACACAACAAACATACAGTTTGGCTAATCCCAGCGATGGTACAAGGGGAAATATTGCATTTCCTTATAATGGAACAAATGGTTTCTTAACCAGTAATTCATTAGCAAGTAATGTTATCAAACCAGAAATTGTGACAGAGCAAGAAGTCGGTTTGGAATTGAAATTTTTCAAAAATAGATTAAGTATTGACGGATCGTTCTACAATAAGGTTAGCCGTAAACAGATTATTCAACAAGAGATTGCGTCTTCTTCCGGCTATGTTCAAAGAACGATAAATGCAGGTGAAATCTCTAATAAAGGTATCGAGCTGATTGTATCTGCAACACCGATTAAAACTCAGGATTTTGCATGGGACGTGTCTTTCAATTTCGCTAAAAACAAGTATAAGTTGAAATCTTTGGCTGAGGGTGTGGATAACATTTTCCTAGCCGGATTTGAAAACCCGCAAATCAGAGCAGATAAAGATTTTGGGTATGGTGTAATCTGGGGAACAAGATTTGCAAGAAATGATGCAGGTCAATTGTTAATTGATGACGACGGATTCCCTACAATCGCTGATGATTTAGGTCCGATTGGAAATGTAACTCCGGATTGGACAGGTGGCCTTAGAAGTACTTTTACTTATAAAGGTCTTTCATTATCAGGATTGCTTGATATCAGACATGGTGGAGACATCCTGAACTTTGACTTGTACTATTCAACATTCTATGGTACTGCAAAAGTTACTGAACAAAGGAATACAACAAAATTATGGGAAGGTGTGAGAGTTTCAGATGGTGCTCCTAATACTACTAAAGTGCTTCAGGATCAGGATTACTTCCAGACCTGGTATACTACTTCTTACGAAACTTTAGTTGAGGATGGTGGTTTTGCAAAACTAAGAGAAGTAACACTTAGCTACGCACTTCCTCAGTCTCTTATCGCTAAAACTCCTTTTGAGGCCGTTAGTTTCTCTGTAACCGGACGTAACTTATGGATCAAATCTAACTTCAGTTTTGGTGATCCGGAAGGAAGTTTGTTAGGAAACGGTAACGCACAAGGATTTTATCATGCGGTAACTCCGGGTACTAAAGGTGTAACTTTTGGACTTAATGTTAAATTTTAAAGAACAGAATCATGAAAAGAATATATATCGCAGTTCCAGTTTTATTCCTGTTTCTTGCAACATCGTTCGGCTGTAAGAAATTTCTGGATGTAAACCAGGATCCCAATTTGCCGACTAAAGTAACGGAGAACTTAATGACTTCAGGAATTCTGGGTACATTTAGTTTTGAGATCGCAGGAGGTTATCCTGTTCGCGTGTCGAGTTTATGGACAAAATATACGGCTTATGCAACTGCCGGACCTCACGAAGGAAATTATTACCTGACTGAAAATGACGTGGATAATTTCTGGCGCTATTCATCTTACACAGATGTAATGAGTACTGCTACAGAATTGATCAAAAAAGCAGAAACCAATGGTAATCCTTCTTATGCAGCTATCGCTAAGATCGTATTGGCCTGGAACATGTCGTACGTAACAGACGCGTTTGGTTCAGCACCTTTTTCGGATGCTTTTAAAGGATTCGATGGGGTTGTAAAACCAAAATATGATAGTCAGGAAGATATTTACAAACAAATCCAGACGCTTTTGGATCAGGCAATCGTTGATGGTGCTAAGGGAACTGGATTACAACCAGGAACAGATGATTTCATCTATGGTGGTGTAATGACCAAATGGGTTCACTTAGCCCGTACATTGAAAGCTAGATTCCACATGAGGTTATCAAATGCTCCGGGATATAGTGCAACTACTCAGGCTGATTTGACGCTTGCTGCATTAAACGCAGGTGCAATTACTGCTGCTGAAGCTCCGACAATGACTTACTATGCATCAGCAAACTCTGACAACCCATGGTATCAGTATGCGATTGATGGTAAATGGAGTTTAACAACTAAACCGTCTATTTTCTATCTGAACCTGCTTCAGTCTACCAATGACCCTCGTCTGCCTTTCCAGGTAGATAAAGTTGCTACGGGAGCTAACGCAGGTACTTATGTAGGTGTAACGAATGATGCTCCTCCTACAGCCATCGCCAATTATTCGCCGATTGCATCGTTCTACAGTGCTCAGAATGCTAAATTAAACCTTTTGGTTTATGCTGAAGTTCCTTTCCTGAGAGCAGAAGCAGAATTCTTAAAAGCAAACAAAACTGTAAATGCAGCGGTAATTGCTGCTTATACAGACGGTTTGAAGGCATCAATGAAGTTCTATGGTATCGAAGTTGATAATGTTGGAACCATTACTCCAGAGACGGCGGCATATTTAACTGCCAATGCTTTAACTTTGGCTACACCTTCAGCTACTGCGTATAATCGCATCATGACTCAAAAATATATCGCTAATTATCTGCAGTTTGAGTCGTATAATGATTATAGAAGAACAGGATATCCTGTGCTGCCAATAAACGACGAAGTTTATCCGGGAGGAACATTAGATATCTCTCCTTACTTGCCGTTTGTTCCATTGAGACTTCCATATCCTTCATCAGAAAGATCTTACAATGCATCTAATATTCCTTCAGATATTCCTGTGAATGCTGTTGGTGCAATGTCTGTTCCAGTATGGTGGGATAAATAAGATTATCTTATAAACAACAAAAAGGCCCGGAATGTAAATTCCGGGCCTTTTTGTTGGAAATTATTACAGATTATTTAAGGCAGGGCTATTATAGTATGAAAAGGTCAGCTCACCTTTTATTGAGGTCAGACGAACAAATACCGTGTCTTCGATATTCTTTTTTAATTTCCTATCATAGGCAGGTTTCCAATCAGGTGATCTTAACATAATTGCCTCTAATTTTTCTTCCTCATCACGAGACAATTTTTTATACCCTAGTTCAGTAGAGGAGCTTGAAATTGCCGCTGAGGTGACCTTGCCTTCTGTATTTATTTTGCAAATAACAGTAGTTTTCCATACGCCATCGATTAGGAGATTGATCACACTTTTTTCAACTAGAGCGGAAAATTGCTTAGGTGGTTCTGAACATGTATAATACGATGAAAAATAGCGGCCAATCACTTCATCATTTTTATAGGATTCTATGGTAATTGTGTCTCCCCGCTTATTATATGAATACCATTTTCCTTCTTTTGATCCGTTTATATATTGACCTTTGATGCTTACTGCAGGAGTATCTAAAAAGTAGTACTCGATCTTGCCATTTCGTTTATCATTAGAATAATGCGATACTACAGCTAGCCTTCCATCATATCCAAATTCGCTCCAGCGCCCCGTTTTAAGGTTGTTGTCGAAATAAACCAATTCCCGAATGGTATTAACAGGAGGTTTTTCTGGATTTATGTATTTTTGTATGCTGAAGTAAGCAAACCGGCCATGGCGAACCTGAGCCGCAGCGTCTTTGTAAGTTCCAATCATTACCAGTGAATCGTTTAAGTCAAATTGCTGAACATTCCATAGTGAATCAGGTTGTATTTTTTGCAGAATGTAAAAGACGGCATGAACAGAATCTGTCCGATTACCCAGCTTGTCCAAAAAGCTTTTGAAGGTCTGTGCATGACTGCTGATGCTAAGTATATTTATAATCAGCAGAAAAGAGAGCTTTTTCATTATTTATTATGTAGGGTTATTTAAATTGAAATTTTAAGGTTTTACCAACTAACATCGTTCTGTTGTCATTGATATGGCCCACCGGGAAATTAAAGCATACAGGATAATCATATTCTTTTACGGTTTCCCAGATGATCTCTTCAGGAGATTGTCCGAAAGGAATTTTCTCATCAGGCAGTTCATTGAATGCTCCGACTATTAAGCCTTTCAGTTTTGCCAGTTTTCCAGAGCGCTTGAGCATGCGCATCATGCGGTCTATTGATGCGGGGCGTTCACCTACATCTTCTATGAAAAGGATTTTGTCTGTATAATCAATGTCTGAGTTGGAACCGACCATCATCACCAGTAAAGTCAGATTGCCTCCTGCCAGAATTCCTTCCATTTTGCCCTGACGATTTTTGGGGTGGGTTTGGTAATCATACTTGATTTCTTCCCCAAATAAGGCAGCTTTTAGCGATGCCAATGATTCGGGTGTTGCCTCGTCAAATGTATAAGGCATCTGTGCGTGTATGGATTGAATGCCAAAGTTGGTATAAATGTGAGATAAGAGCACTGTGATGTCACTAAAGCCAACAATCCATTTGGGATTCTTTTTAAATGTGGAGAAATCAAGGTTGTCAATAATTCTGATCATGCCATAACCACCACGACCTGCAATGATGGCTTTAATTTCAGGGTCATCAAGATATTGTTGAAGGTCATCGGTTCTTAAAGCATCGTCACCAGCAAACTGGTTATATTCTGCGGTTACTGTTTTGCCCAGGACAACTTCAAGTCCCCATTCTTTAAAGACAGAAATTGCTTTGTCTATATTCTTTGGCAGTCTGCTGGCTGGGCAGACGATTGCAATTTTATCTCCTTTTTTTAAATATGGCGGCTGTTTAATCATCGGTAAAACACTTATCTTTGACAAAATAATAAAAATAGTTTTGGATAACAGTAAAATAAAAAGATATACCGTAACGGCTGCATTGCCGTATACAAATGGACCTGTGCATATTGGACATTTGGCTGGAGTTTACCTTCCTGCTGATACTTATGTGAGGTATTTGCGCTCTAACAAAAGAGATGTGAAGTTTATTTGCGGATCTGATGAGAATGGGGTGCCGATTACCCTGAAAGCTAAAAAAGAAGGTGTAACCCCACAAGTGGTAGTAGATAAATACCATAAAATCATTGGTGATTCTTTTAAGGAATTTGGTGTTTCTTTTGACATTTATCATAGAACGTCTTCATTAACTCATCATCAAACTGCTTCTGATTTCTTTGAAAATCTTTATAAAAAGGGTGTTTTTACGGAAGAGGTAACTGAGCAATATTACGATGAGAAGGCACAAACCTTTTTGGCAGACAGGTATATTACTGGAACGTGTCCAAAATGTGGTAATGAGAACGCTTATGGAGATCAGTGTGAAAGCTGCGGAAGTACATTAAATGCGACTGATCTGATCAATCCTAAGTCTACCCTGTCTGGCGAGCCTCCGGTGAGGAAAGAAACAAAGAACTGGTTTTTGCCCCTGGATCAATATGAGGAACGTTTAAGAACTTACATTGAACAACATAAGGAATGGAAACCCAATGTCTACGGGCAGTGTCAGAGCTGGTTAAACGCAGGTTTGCAGCCAAGGGCAATGACACGCGATCTGGACTGGGGAGTTAAGGTGCCGGTTAAAGGTGCGGATGGAAAAGTGTTATACGTATGGTTTGATGCGCCAATTGGTTATATCTCGGCAACTAAAGAGCTTTTTGAATATGCCCGATTAGATGTTTGGAATCCAAAAGCTGAGGAATATTACATCAATCAGGGTGAAGTTGAGAAGGGAAACTGGGAAGAATACTGGAAAGATGAGGATACGAAACTGGTTCATTTTATAGGAAAAGATAATATTGTTTTCCATTGCATTATTTTCCCTGCGATGTTGATGGCTCATGGCGATTATATTCTTGCAGATAATGTGCCGGCAAATGAGTTTTTAAACCTGGAAGGGCAGAAAATCTCCACTTCAAAAAACTGGGCCGTATGGCTTAATGAGTACCTGGTTGAATTTAGAGACAAGCAGGATGTGCTGCGTTATGTCTTGACAGCAACAGCTCCCGAGACTAAGGACAATGACTTTACCTGGAAAGATTTTCAGGCAAGGAACAACAATGAACTGGTAGCGGTACTGGGTAATTTTATCAATCGTGTTGTCGTGCTTACGCATAAATATTTTGGTGGAAAGGTACCGATGTGCATGAATGTTACAGCTGAAGACCAGCAGGTAATCGATGATCTTGCAGCGTTTCCGGCAAAGGTTAGCGCCTCTATAGAGAACTACCGTTTTAGAGAAGCGCTTGCAGAGGTGATGAATGTTGCCCGTCTGGGTAATAAATACCTGGCTGATACCGAGCCCTGGAAAGTGATTAAAACAGATGAAGACCGTGTTCGTACCATCTTAAATATTAGTTTACAAATAGCTGCAACGATAGAGATCTTGATAGAGCCTTTCCTTCCTTTTACAGCAGATAAGCTGATGAAGATGCTCAACTACGGAGGTTATTTATGGGAAGATGCTGGAAAAATGAACCTGCTGCATAGAGGGCATCAGTTGAATGAGCCGGTGTTGCTTTTCGAAAAGATAGAAGATGAGGCTGTTCAGGCACAGATAGATAAACTAAACCAAAGTAAAGCGGATAACATTTCTGCTACTGCTGCTGCTGCTCCCGCAAAGGATAACATACAGTTTGAACAATTTGGTGCTATTGATATTCGCGTAGCGACAATCGTAGCTGCTGAAAAGGTAGAGAAAACTAAGAAATTGCTTAAGCTGACTCTAGATACGGGTATTGATCAGAGAACTGTTGTATCTGGTATCGCAGAATATTATAAGCCCGAGGCTATTATTGGTCAGCAGGTGAGTTTGATTGTTAACCTTGCGCCAAGGGAAATCAAAGGTATTTTGTCGCAGGGAATGATTCTGATGTCTGAGGATGCAGATGGTAAGCTGGCTTTTGTAGCCCCGGTACAAAGTCATCAGAATGGCAGTGTGATCAAATAGATATTTGGTATGAGAGGGGAATAATTACTGGAAAGTATTATATTTGCGACCGTCTTATATGGTAAGACCCTGGTTTCGTAGTTCAACGGATAGAATAGAAGTTTCCTAAACTTTAGATATGGGTTCGATTCCCGTCGAGACCACAGAATCTCCCCCACATGGGAACAACGAGGGGAAAGTTATTCGAAACATTTTAAATCGGATAAAATGATTTTAAGAGAAAGCCTTTAGATGAAGATCTGGAGGCTTCTTTATTTAGTGGTGGATTGAACTAAAGTTTTTGAATGTGCATTTTAAAATCTGGACATATAGTGATTTTGCACATTAAAACTGAACACATATGTGTAACGTGTTCAATATTTATAAAAAAATGAACACGTCTGGGTGATATGTCCATATTTATGCTTTAATTTGTATACATGTCCAGTTTGGAATGATAGCATGAACACGTGTATGGCATACGATAGAACTAAGCCCTTTAACGATCTTCCTTTGCTTCCTCCGTCTAACGAAGTTGAAGATATAGAAATTCTAAAAAAGCTCGTAACAACATCTCGGGCACTTGCTGCGGCGAATAGCACAATAAAAAGATTGCCAAATCCTTATATGCTGATAAATACGATAGCTTTGCAAGAGGCGAAAGCATCAACGGCGATAGAGAATATCTTTACGACTGAAGATGAACTGTATAAGGCGGTATCTGATTCAGTGAAAGAAAGTGCTGCTAATGTTGGTACGAAAGAGGTGCTAAGATATCGAGAGGCACTATGGCAAGGATACGATTTGCTTCGTGATAAAGCGACGATAGACTTGGAGTGTATTACTGGAATCTTCAGAAAAATTAAAAATTCTACAGACGGTTTACGTGCTCCTCAATCATTAACAGTAATCAATCGCGGACAAAGCGAATTTCGTGCAGGTGAGATAATTTATACTCCGCCAAGAGGTGCCGGAGTTCTTGAACAATTAATGGAAAACCTATTAGAGTATTTAAATGATGATCAAAAACATTCTTCTGACCCCCTGATTAAAATGTGTATAGCTCACTATCAATTTGAGGCTATACATCCTTTTCGTGACGGAAATGGAAGAACTGGACGTATATTAAATCTGTTGTATCTAGTGCATAAGGGGTTATTGGATCAACCAGTTTTATACTTGTCGAAATACATCATTGCAAATAAGGACGAATATTACTACAATTTGAGTATTGTAACTCAAAGAGGATCTTGGAAACCTTGGGTACTTTACATGTTAGAGGCTATAGAGAAGACGTCGCTATTAACAAGCCAATTAATTGTTAGTATTCTAGACCAAATGGACGCTACCCTAGAACACGCGAGGGGGCGAATAAGATGGTACAATAAAGAGGTTAACGAGGCGATCTTCAGTCAGCCTTACGTTAAGCCTAAGTTTATTGGCAACTTGCTTGGGATTACTTCCAGGACTACCCTTACTAAATATTTTGCCGAACTTGTTGATGCAGGTATTCTGCAGCCTGCAAAAGAAGGAAAAGAAGTCTTTTATATCAATGGAGATTTGATTTCCATTTTAGAAGGCTAGTTATCGGTTCATTATCGGTGCTTATCAGTTCATATCGGCTCGCGAAAGAGCTGGAAAGAAATGAAAAAGCCAGCAAATGAATACTGGCTTTTAAATAAAATATTGAGATCGGAAAATCGGCAAGTCATAACAGGAATACTAACTTCAAATGGCGTTGCTAGTGCTTCAATCAACGTGTTTCAATAAGTCCAGTATATTTAGGCTTTCTGAGGTCTCTTATTATATATTTATTAATGCTCTTACATAAAAGAATAAAATCAGTATAAGTTCGAAAGGCCTTTAACGGATTTGTAAACCCATTAATAAGAAAACTTGACTATATTGCGCCCGTCAAATAGCTGGCTCAGTCAATAATTGACATCTTAAATTTCGATCTTATTTATGCGTAAAATTTCCTTATTATTTATTCCGTTGTTATTTGTCTTGTCATGCAAAAAATCAGATACTCTCATTAGTCCTGTTGTTGAAGGACTTGACACATCAGAGGCATTTAAAGATGTTATTTTTTCTGATATTAAAAACACGAATAGTTTCATTATTAATGACCAATCAGACATTAATTATTTGGGTTTTGTGACCGAAAGTAAAAGTTTTGATGATCAGACCTTCAATCCATTTGTTGGGGTAAGTTTGGCCAATACAAAGGTTTTCTTAACCGATTCAAAGGGTTTGGTAATCACAGAAACTGTTTTAAATAATTCTGTTTTAAGTGAATTTAGAAATACGGTTAATGCTTTAGTAAGAAATACGAACAAGTCTTTTTTACCAGAGATTAGCTTTCAGATTTATGCACCGAAAGATATTGTTAATTCAAATGAGACAAATATTACGTTAGTTCTAAATTCAGTTTATTATTACCTTGCTTTAAATCAGATAACAGATGATCATTTTCAATTAAGTCCTAATGTGAAAATTGATGAAATAAAAGCCAAAGGATCTTATTTATCTAGAATCGGCTACGGTCAAAAGCATATTATTGGGATATCAACAGATCAAAATCCTAAAAAAGTTCTTACTTATTTAAAAGCTTACTTAAATGATCTTATATCTAATGGCGGTAAGAAATCTGTGGAATTAAGTAAAGGCCTTAATATCCCTGGAGATAAGTTTAGTGTGGTGGGTGGAGATGTGGATATGGATCTGCTTTTTAAAGAGAATAAGGAGAAAATCAAACTAATTATCAAGAAATCCTTTGACGCCAGATCCATTAACTCATCATTTTCAGGTATTGAGTTTGAATTTAAAAATTTCAATAAACCTGATTAACTGAATATGAGTTGGTGTTTTGCATCCAAGGGTTAACTCCATGCGGATTACCTTTTCATATTCCGCATAGTTGGTGTGCCTGCCTGGGTATTTCGCTAAAATTGGCAGTTTTTAGAGAAATTGACTATTTCCTAACTCAAGTCAAGGAGTTTGTTTAAAACAAAGAGTTGTTTTGTACTTCAACTTTTTAATAAGCAAATTCATGAAGCAAGCAGGAATAACCGTTTTATTTTTACTGTTTTTCTATTCAAATTCCTTTTCCCAAAGTTTCAGTCAAACGATAAGGGGAGTAATAACAGATCAGGACAGCAAGTCTCCAATTGCGGGCGCGACAGTTGCAATAGCAGGGAGTAGCCCTCTAAAAGCGACAATAACAGATAAAGAAGGCAATTTTAGATTTGATCACATGCAGATCGGTAGAGTTACATTACAGATATCTAATGTGGGCTACGAAAAGATAATCCTTCCGAATATTGTTGTCAATTCGGGTAAGGAGACCGTATTAAATATAAACATGCAGGAAGCCGTTGCTCACCTGGAGAGTGTAGTTGTAACGTTCGATAAAAATAAAGGTCAGCCCTTAAATGATATGACCCTGGTAAGTGGTCGGTCGATTTCTCCGGAGCAGACGAATAGATATGCCGGGGGTTTTAATGACCCATCGAGGATCTTGTCTAATTTTGCCGGGGTTACCAGTTCTCAGGACGGGAGCAATGATATTATTGTGCGAGGTAACTCTCCCAAATATATTCAATGGCGGTTAGAGGGTATGCAAATTACAAATCCCAATCATTTTTCTGATCAAAGTGCCGTAGGTGGTTCTATCAGTGCGTTAAATAATAACTTGTTGGCAACTTCAGACTTTTATACCGGGGCCTTTTCAGCAGAATATGGAGATGTATTGTCTGGAGTGTATGATGTTAAATTAAGGCAAGGAAATAACGAAAAATTCGAATCAACATTCGGTCTGGGTGTATTAGGTACGGAGCTTACCTTCGAAGGGCCATTTAAAAAAGGTTATAAAGGTTCCTTTTTAGTGAATTATCGCTACTCTACTGTCTCGTTGATAAACAATCTCGGACTGGTAGAAGGCATAAACGGGGCATTAAATTTTCAAGATGCTGCTTTTAAAGTTGTATTGCCTACTAAACAGGCTGGACTGTTTTCTTTTTTTGGCCTGGCAGGTCTTAGTAATTTTCTGTTTAAAGACGTATCGCCCGCCTTGTGGCAAACACCCGGAAGAAGGTTTGTGCCCAACAAAATAGGTGAAGACTATAATAAAGGCTCGCACCTTGCGAATTTAGGCATGAACCATACCTTCACGATCAATAAAAATAGCCATATAAATACCGGGCTGTCTTTCTCGAGCGAAGGTATTGATGATGATGTTTTCGAGAATTTAAAAGCCGACACATCAGAAAGTAATCAACTAAATTTTAATGGCAGATTGATCAGATCGACATACAGGGGCGAAATCACTTACAACAACAAACTCAATTCGAAGCTTAAACTGCAGGTGGGGGCTAAATATGCGCTGCTCGATTACAATTTTAATCAAAGTATGTTCAAAGATAGCACGAAAGTTAGATCGACATTGGTTGATTTCAATGAAAATATCAGTACAATTAGAAATTTCATCAGTTTCAGGTATAGATTTAATGAAAAGCTGACTACTGTATTTGGTGTGCAAAACATGAATGTTTTGCTGAACAACAAAAGTACAATCGAACCAAGGTTTTCGTTAAATTGGGAACTCAATAAGACTAGTGCGCTAAGTGCAGGCTATGGGAAACACAGCACAATGGAGAGTATTCACCATTATTACACCCAGGTGAAATTGCCGGACGGAAGCAATATAGAGCCTAATAAAGACCTTGATTTATTAAAGGCGCATCATTTCGTGCTGGGATACGAGAACCGTTTTAGTAAGAATATGATGGTTAAGTTGGAAGCGTATTATCAAGATCTGTATGACTTGCCCGTAGCGAATTCTAAAGAGAATATATTCGCTACTATTAATGAGGGACTCGATTTTCAATACCTTGACCTGGTAAACAAAGGAAGCGGTAAAAACTACGGAGTTGAATTGACTGTTGAACGCTTCTTTAGCAAAAATTTCTATTATCTTTTGAATGCTTCGGTATATAATTCGACCTACAAGGCCCTTGATGGAATCGAGCGCAATACGCGATTCAATGGAAACTATCTTGTAAATGTTCTTTTTGGTAAAGATTTCCCAAAACTTGGTAAGGCGCAAAATAAAACAATCAGCTTCAATAGCAGGGCATTTTTTGGAGGAGGAAAAAAAATAATTCCGTTGTTAAGGGGTACAGATGGGAATTTGGCTGTAGACCCTGTAAACAA
Organism: Pedobacter frigoris; assembly: GCF_032678645.1. GTDB lineage: Bacteria > Bacteroidota > Bacteroidia > Sphingobacteriales > Sphingobacteriaceae > Pedobacter > Pedobacter frigoris_A. The sequence goes on along the minus strand of NZ_JAVTSP010000002.1, from coordinate 40,799 downwards.
TAGATTTTATGATTATACTAAGGCTTATGAAAATGACATCCAGGATATATACCAAATTACGATGTCCTTTAGTTATAAGATCAACAAACCAAGAGCAACCCACGAAATTTTTCTTAATATAGAAAATCTTACAAATAATAGAGGCCGACTTACAGAATTTTACGATCCGGGAGAACCGGGCTCTGTTGGCTACATGAAACAGGGGGGAGTGTTTCCTAATTTGATGTACAGGGTTTATTTTTAACTAATTTATGGATATGATGAAAGCTGCAATAAGGCATGATTACTGTTCTCCCGATCAATTAGAAATTGCCAGGGTACCTTTGCCAAGGCTGGGTGACGACGAAATCTTAGTGAAGGTAAAGGCCACTACGGTAAACCGAACAGATTGTGGAGTACTTACAGGAAAGCCTTGGGCGATACGGCTTTTTATTGGCTTGTTTAAACCTGTTCGCCCGGTAACTGGAACTGATTTTGCGGGAATAGTTGTAGACAAGGGTAGCAATGTAGACCAATTTGAAATTTGCGATCAGGTCTATGGCTTTTTTGACCAGGGCTTAAGTTCACATGCTGAATATGTAGCGGTGTCGACAAAAAAGGCAATACTTAAAAAACCCGAAAATGTGACCTTCGAACAAGCAGCATCCAGCCTGGAGGGAGCTCACTATGCTTTTTATTTCTTAAAAGATCTTAAGTTGAATGCTGGAGATCGAGTGCTTATCAATGGGGGAACTGGAGCTATTGGCAATGCGGCCGTACAATTTTTAAGGCATTTTAACGTAAGCGTAACCGTAACCTGTGAAACGGAATTTGTAGAGGTATTAAATTCACAAGGTGCAGAAAAGGTAATTGATTATCGGAAAGAAGATTTTACGACAATTAATGAACAATTCGATTATGTTCTTGATGCAGTTGGGAAAAGTAGTTTTGGAAAATGCAAGCCACTGCTGAAGTCAAACGGAATATATATATCGTCTGAACTAGGGGAAAATTGGCAAAATCCTTTCCTTGCATTAATCTCTCCCTTTATGTTGGGGAAAAAAGTGAAGTTTCCGGTGCCCTACTCAGCAAAACGTAGCATGTTGTTTATCAATAAACTTGTTTTGAGCGGAGAATTTGTTCCTTTGATAGATCGAAGATATAGATTTGAGGATATCGCAGAAGCGTATCATTATGTGCAAAGCGGGCAGAAAAAAGGAAATGTTGTAATTACTTTCGACTAAACTTTATTGGAGTTATATCAAAATTATCTTAATTTTAATAGATGAAATTTGGTAGTACAACAGATCTTGACCAGGAGGTATTAGCATTCAGAAAGTCTTTAATTAGCAATGATTACAATACGCAAGAAGAAAAGGATTTTTTTGCAGACAAAATTCTCGTTAAAAAAGTTAAAAAAGGCGAATTTATTTTAAGAGAGGGTCAGTTCCTCAAAGCCTCATACCATTTGTTTAAAGGATGCATCAGGGAATATTATCTGAAAGATGGTGAAGAAAAGACTGTGGAATTTTATACCGCTGGTGATAGCCTTACTGTTGATGTAAATAATGCCCATCGGCTTCCAAGTGCTGTGAGCTGGGAGTGTGTATCTGAATGTATCATTTCAATTTTCACCTTCGAAGTTGAAAAGGAGATGTTTCTAAGGTTCCCCCGATTAGAGTCGATGTGCAGGATGGAAATCGAAAAACAATATTCAAATTACAAAACAGAAGTGAACAACTTCCTTTCTTCCAGCCCTGAGGAGCGGTATGAAAATCTGATAAAAACCAAGCCTGAACTTTTTCAATTTGTCCCGCTTTATCATATTGCAAGTTATTTAGGTGTCAAACCAGAATCTTTAAGCAGGATAAGAGGCCGGTTGCGTTCATCGGCATCACCAAAGGCATAGCCTGGCCAAGTATCATTTGATTGCCAAAATCATTTCTTAACTGAAGTCAAGAAGTTTGGTCTTTTTCTCTTTTATGTTTGTCTATGGATGATATGTATAGCTATTATCAATACAAAAACCAGAGGATAACAATTAAAAGATCTTACTATGAAGAAGTTAACCATCACATTCATTGCAGCGCTTACTATTCTTGGTTCTTGTAAAAAGGATTCTGACAAAAAACCGGATAGTTCATCGCGAACGATTCGTTATGATGTGACAGGAAATTTTACCGCTAATGACCAGTTAGCTGCCTTGCCCTGGAGTAGGTTACTTATAATAAAGAGGTGAACTACCCTATTTCAGATATGGATATTTATTAAGCACCCTTTAGATGAAAATCTGAAGGGTGCTTAATTTTTCAGTGCATCGTTTATAATTAGTCTAAATAATATATATTTGCTGCGGATTTAAAATAGCCTTGGGAGAAAACACCAACATATCAGCAGTTAGCAGTAGTATACGTATCGATAAAAATACCTTCGAGACGATATACAATATGTATTGGGAAAAAGTTTATGCCGTGTGCTACAATAATATCCGCGAAATAGAACCGGCCAGGGAAATGGTTCAGGATATTTTTAAATCTCTTTGGGAACGCCGGCATGAACTGGAACTGGAAAACGTAAATAATTATCTGATCCGTTCAGCAAAGTTCAAGACTTTTGAATATATCCGTAATAAAGTAAGTCAGCAAAAACACATCTGCTCAAAATTTGAAGGCTGCGCTATGTCGTCAAACTGTACTGAAGAGCGTGTTTTATTCAACAATCTAAAGGAAAAAGTAAATATTCTTGTCGACACCTTACCGTGTCAGTGCAAAAGGGTTTACAAAATGAGCCGTGAACAAGGGCTTAGTAACAAAGAAATTGCCTCATCGCTACTCATTTCAGAGCGGGCGGTAGAATACCACATTACCAAGGCACTGAGTGTGCTGCGCTTAAATTTATCTGGCTACTCCAATTAATTTTCATTTAGGCTTACGGAAAATCCACTGTTATGCTACTTATATTTTATATAAGTTTGTAATTGTGTTTGTTCATCGTCATCCTGAATTATTCAGTAGTACTCATTGATTTTTATCTTCATAATTCAGGATGACGAACGGCATAGAATAAAAAATGAAAATCGATAAGGACCTAATAGAGAAATATCACAGGAACGAATGTACTGCTGAAGAGGCCAGTCTTATTGAAGAATGGCTGTTTTCCGGCGATAGTGATGAAGCGCTGCAACTTCCCCTGGGGGAGCAGAAGGCAGATCACAAAGCCGAAATGTGGGCGCACATTAACCCTGAAATCACGGACCAGCAAACAGCGCCTCCTAAAAGGACTTTGTTCAACAGTTCATTCTGGTCGGGAGCGATTGCAGCTTCTTTGGTAGCAGGGATCGTGGCAGTGGCCGGTTATCAGCTCGTTCATGAGGAGCCTGCCCCTACAAGGCAATTGGTTTCTGTAAACAACACTTCTTCCGTAAACGTAAAACATTTGGAGTCGAGTATATATGACATTTCAATCGGAACTAATACTTCTGCCAGAATTGACAACCTCACTGGCGTGGTAGACCTTGCCGGAAGCATGCTCATCTGTCCAAAACAAGATATTGAACTATTATTTGAAGGAAGTAAAGAGAAAGTAACGTTTAAAGGTGGACAAACCTATATCATTCTAAAAGGAAAAGATGGCAGGGACAAAATCATCATTGTAAGCGAAAAGAACCTGATGGACCTTCCTCCAGTATTACAAAAGCAAATCATCAATGAGTTCAATATTTAGGAGCATTGTAATTTTGCTATTTGTATTGACTTCATGCTTTTCCGCATGTAAGCAGACCCCTGTGGCCTTTGGTGACAAAACAGATAAAAAATACGCCATCTACATTCTTGGGAAAGATGGAAAAGAATACCTTCTGGAAACAAATAACCTCGACAGCGGCAAAATACTTCCCGAATTGGAAGGCGCGGAGTTGAATGTAAAGGAAATCGACAGGAGTGTACTGGTCAGGAATGGGTATTATTATCACCTGGATAGAAAGGAAGCTTCTTTTGCCAAACACAGGCTTGAAGGAAGGAGTCTGAATGAAATTGCCGCCATGCCTTTGAAAAATTTCTCTATTGAAAATTACCTTTGGCTGGGAGATGACACATTATTGCTGACGGGATTGAGTACTCCTGATTTTAAACAGGTAAAATATGTGTTATTAAATACCGAAAACATGGAGCAGATTGCTGCCGGTAATATGGACATACCTGGACCTTCAGGAAAGTTTGACAACATATCGGTGGGTTTTGTGGAATTGAAGGCCAAAACACTTCTGGTAGGCTATACCTATCACCAGCAACTTAGTGCATCTGACTATACAACCAGCGACACGACTTATGTTGCCGCTTTAAGCTTTCCGCAGATGATTGCTGTAAAAACGGCTAAGGATATCCGCTCTACATATCCGGGAGGTGTAAATACCGTACAATCTTATTCTTTTAATGACGAAAAGAAGGACTATTACTTCATGACCTGTCCGGGTATTGCCTTAGGAAACAGACCAGACCGACCTACTGCAATCATGAGGATCAAGGATGGTGCATCAACAACTGACCCGAATTATTTCTTTGACTTTTCAGGTGCAGTACACAACCATGCTTATGGCATGTGGTCTCTGGGAAATGGCAAAGCCATTGTCCGGGCAGAACGAAAAGATCTGTATAAAGGATTGGGGGATCATTATAGTACGGCTCACTTTGAATTTTATCTCATAGATGTAGTGACCAAAAACGTAATAAAAAGACTGAACCTTCCGCTAGACAAAGGAACAAGAAGAGAATGTGTACTGGTGAATAAAGACCTGGCCTACATTTCTGTAAACTCTACTGCTGAAGGGAATTACATCTGGATTTATAACACCAAAACAGGCGCTTTAAAAAGAGGTCTTGAACTGGCGGGAAATACAGATTTCATCATGCGAATTGACAAATTAAATTAATTTTCATTTTCCACCTTCGGGAACTGTGCCTTTATGCTACCTACTAGTATAAATGTACAATCTAAAGAAAATGTCATACGGGAAAACTTTACTTTTAATGCTATTCAGCGCAATATCATTTGGCGCTTTTGCTCAAACGACTCAAACACTCTCAGGCCATGTTAAAGATGGCAGCGAAAACATTTCAGGAGCTACTGTTTTGTTAAGAGGAACAAAAATTGGTGTCTCTACAGATGATAATGGTCATTATGAGCTAAAGGGAATAAAACCCGGATCATATAATATGGTGGTTTCTTACCTGGGCTATATCAAGTCTATCATCAAGGTAACGGTAAAAGAGAATGAAAATCAGGTGATCAATGTGACCTTAACCAAGGATCCTAATCAGCTGCATGATGTGAACATCAACAGGAAGACGAAAGTGCAGGAGGCTAAAGAATCTGGCTTTACAGTAAATGCCATTGATGCTAAGAAATTTGCCAATACAACTGCTGATTTGAACCAAATCCTGAACAGAAGTACCGGTGTTAGGATCCGTGAGCAGGGCGGTCTTGGTTCTGACTTCAAGTTTTCGATCAATGGTTTATCGGGTAAACAGGTGAAATTCTTTATCGACGGAATTCCCATGGAAGTAATGGGTAGCGCAATGTCATTAAACAATATTCCAGTAAACCTTGCCGACCGTCTTGAAGTATATAAGGGTGTAGTTCCTGTAACACTTGGCGCAGATGCAATGGGTGGTGCAGTAAACGTGGTGACCAGTCAGAAGGTAAACAACTACCTGGATGTAAGTCACAGTTATGGCTCTTTTAATACCAACAGGTCTGCTTTAACAGGTCAGTACACAGATCAAAAAACAGGCATTATTGTAAAGGCAAGTGGGTTTTTAAACTCATCCGACAACAATTATAAAATGAAAGGGGTGGATGTGATCACTGGCGGTACCAGAGAAGGCAATTACATCTCTGATTTGAACGGAGCAGAATATGCTGTTGCAGACGCCAGACGTTTCCACGATAATTATTTTTCTGTTCTTGGTCAGCTGGAAGCTGGTATCACCAACAAAAGATGGGCAGATGTTTTATTTATTGGTGCAGGCTATAATGAAGCGCATCAGGATTTGCAAACAGGCTTTGATCAAAAAACAGTATATGGGAATGTCACAAGAACCAGCTATGCTAAAAGTGCTACGATCCGGTATAAAAAAGATAATTTGTTTACCGAAGGGTTGAGTCTTAGCGCATTTGCAGCACGCTCTGCAGACAGCTACAGAACTACAGATACGCTTTTTGGCAAATACAACTGGGGGGGTACATGGAATGAAAGCGGATATACGGAAATGGGTAATGGCATAAAAACCATCGGGGTTATAAAAAGACCAAGAACTTATGCAATGGCTAATTTGAGTTATGTGATCAATCCGAACCACTCCCTGAACCTGAACTATACCCTGGATCACCTGAAGAATAAAAATTATAATGCTTTACAGGTAGAACGCGACAGCTTACCAGGTAAAATCAATAAACAGATTTTAGGTTTGGCATATCAGCAGGACTTTCTGGAGGGAAAACTGGTAAACACATTTTTCGCCAAGTATTATAATCTGGGACTGGACCGGGCTAAATACATCAACCGCATCCTGACAGCGCAGGACACAACCGCAAGCAATATGGGTTACGGGATTGCTTCCAGGTATAAACTAACTCCTGGTTTAGGCATTAAAGCTTCTTATGAGCATGCTTACCGTTTGCAGGAAGCTGAAGAAATGTTTGGAGATGGACTGAATCTTCAGGGCAATCCAGACCTAAAACCTGAAAGCAGTGACAATATCAATCTGGGTGCTTTCTATAGTTTCAACATCAACAAGAATTCATTCTTTATTGAAGCCTCAGGTTTTTACCGCAATGCAAAGGACTTTATATTTCCTGTACCTGACCTGCGTTCAAATGTGCTGAAAAATGAAAACCAGTCAAGCGTTCGTATTACAGGTTTTGAGTCGGAGCTGAGATATAGCTATGACCAGTTGCTTTCAGTTACCTTAAACATGACATATCAAAATGCCATTAACACCACTAAAGCCGGACAAACCGATTCTTATTATGTTGAGGGTACTTACAATAATAAAATCCCTAATCAACCATGGTTGTTTGGAAATGCGGATTTTACAATAGGTAAAGACAATTTGCTTGGAAAAGATACCCGCCTGCAGTTCAACTGGTTTACACAATACATCAACTGGTTTTACCTGACCTGGGAGAGTAAAGGAAATCCTAATGGAAAATCTGACATCCCTACACAGTTTATCCACAATGCTGCTTTGAGTTATTCCATGAAAAAAGGCAGATACAACATTTCTGCGGAATGCAGGAATTTAACAGACCACCTCGCTTATGACAACTTTAAACTTCAAAAGCCAGGAAGAGCATTCTCGGTTAAATTCAGATACTTCATTCAATAATTAATAGAAAAGATTAAATACAAAATATACAAGATGAAAAGACTATTTAATTTACCCGCCAGCATATTGATGATCGCCTTTGTGCTGTTGTCCATTAGCGGATGTGAAAAGAGAAACATAGGAAACGTAGAAGAAGGAACAAAATATTCAGCAATCCTTTGTGTAGGCAGCTGGCCAAACACTGCATATTATATTTCCAGCATTTCGTCACTGACAGGCGGCACCATCAGTCTGAAAGGTAATGGCGCTGAAATGACAGGAAAAGTATATGCCCAGGATGTGATCCAAAGAGATGGCTTTTACTACCATGCCAATGCTGGAAGTGGCCGTCTGGGAAAATATCATGTAGAAAATGGCGTCCTGTTGATTGATAAAGAAATTCCTTTTTCATATCTGAACTGGAGTTCATACACCTGGGTGGATAACAACACGCTTGTAATTTTTGGTGATGGTAAAGGCGAAGCCAGATATGCGATCATCAAGGTAGATAAAATGACCATTAAAACAGGGAAGCTTAACCTAAACCCAATTGCGAATGGCTTTGGTGCTTATAACATCGGCTTTGCGGAATACCGCTCCAATAAATTATTTTTAGCATATACCTTCACTTCAACAGACTGGACACAATATCCGAACATGCCGGTCTATGCAAAATCATTTGTAGCGGTGATTGATTACGCGACTATGGGCGTAGAGAAATCTTTGGAAGAGAGCCGTTCAACAGGTCTTGGCGGACCTAATGTATATGCGCCATCTTCTTTTGTGGACGAGAACAACGATCTTTATTTCATCAGTGACCCGGTAAATATCTATGATTACAACAGGCCTTCAGCGATGTACAGGATCAAAGCCGGAACAACTGAAATAGACCCTACTTACTACTTTAACTTCTCCGCCGCATCAAACAATGAAAAAGCACCGGCAATGTGGTACATCGGGAATGGCAAAGCAATTATACGTTCACGTATAGCCGGAACATCTATAGATACAGACCACTATTTCTGCGTAGTGGATGCCAGAAACGGAACATTCATTAAAAAACTTGACCTTCCGGCAGATAAAGGTGAGCGTATGGTAAACGGAGTTATTGTAGAAGATGGCAAAGCTTTCATCGCTGTGAATGCTGCTGATAGAGATTATATCTGGCAGTACGATCCTGCTACGGATAAATTAACCAAAGGAGTTGAGTTTGTTGGTGGTATAGATTATATCCTTCGCATCGAAAAACTTAAATAGTAAAAATATATTCAGACGGATTAGATGACTTTCAAAAAGATCAATGCCTGGTTTCACTTATGGTTCGGAATTATATCCGGAATAGGAGTTGTTGTTTTAGGCATTACCGGATGTATCCTGGTATTTGAACACGAAATCAAAAGTCTGAGCTCAACCTGGCTTCATGCCGAAAACAGTACCGGAGGCAAGATCCTTCCGCCTTCGGTATTGTATAAATCTGTAGAGAAGGCCTATCCTGGGCGGGAGATCGAGTCGGTGTGGTATAAAGGAGAAAACAGAACCGCACATTTCAGGATCCACGAGATGGATTCTACCATATTTGTCAATCCTTATACAGCGGAAGTGGTAGCCACTGCTCCTACAGATGACTTGTTTCAATTTGTAAAAGACGGGCATTATTACTTCTGGTTCCCCAGGGAGATCGGGCATGCGGTAACCGGATGGACCACACTGATCTTCTTTGTGATTACCATCAGTGGTCTGATCTTATGGTGGCCTAAAAGATGGACTAAAAAGACCCGGGAGCAGAGTTTTACCATCAGGTGGAAGGCAAAATTCAAACGCATTAACTACGACCTGCACAATGTACTTGGGTTTTATTCACTCCTGCTCGCTTTACTTATTGCGGCAACAGCGCTGATGATGAGCTTTGCCTGGTTCAATAACGGTGTAAACTGGCTGGCAGGTGCTGGCCCGGAAAAACCGCGGATCAAGGCTTTGTCGGACACTACAACGAATATCAAAACTAACCTCCTGATACAGATGGACAAGGCTTACCATAAGGGAGTCTACGAACTCGCGGAACACAATCCGCAGGAGGTGATCGTTACCTGGCCTGAAAAGCCTTCGGAGCCCTTCTATGTATGTACAGATATGTACCGTGGAACCTGGCGCGACGTTTATCTGGATCAGTATACGCTGGAAGTACTTCCAGGATCTGATAACCGGTTGCGTGATGAGCATGTCGCAGAATGGATCAACCGCTCAAATTATGGCCTACACGTAGGTGACTTTGCCGGTATGTATACCAAAATCCCATACTTTCTGGTCAGCCTGATCTGTGCCAGCTTGCCAATTACAGGCTTTTACATTTGGTGGGGCAAAAAGAGAAAAGCCTGGAGAAAAAAGAAAAAATCAATTACCGTTTAATATCTATCTATGAAAAATACCATTCAAACAACAGGGAAAGTTCCTGTTGCAGGAATCTCTTTGCCTTATTCATTACTGGGTCTCTTTTTTATGATATCTGTTTCTTCTGCATGGGCACAAAGCCATGGAAAATTAAACGGAAAGGTAGTAGCACCCGATGGAGGCTCCCTGCCTTATGCTTCTGTTTCATTGCAAAAACAGAATGGAGAAGTATTTAAAGGAACGATGACAGATACACTGGGTACATTTAAATTTAATGCGGTTCCCCACGGAAGTTACCAGGTAAAAATTACAACAATGGGCTTTGTTGCCTTCCAATCAAAGTCATTTACCGTATCACCTCAAAATTCAGCGATAGATCTTGGATTACTCACGCTTTTAGAGGACATGAAGACTTTGAGTTCTGTGACCATTAAAGCTGAAAAAAGGCTGATCGAGCAAAGCATAGACAGAACCATCATCAATGTAGAAAACAGCATACTGGCGGAAGGAAATACCGCATTGGAATTGCTGGAAAAAGCCCCTGGAGTAAAAGTAGACCAGGATGGTGCAATCTCATTAAAAGGAAGACCGGGAGTGATGGTGATGATCAATGGGAAACAAACGTACCTCTCACCTAAAGAATTGAGCACTTTGCTGAAAGGAACCAACTCTGCCTCCATTTCAAAAATAGAGATTATGAGTAATCCTTCTGCTAAATATGATGCGGCCGGTAATGCGGGGATCATCAATATACTGATGAAGAAAAATATCGCGACGGGCTTTAACGGAACTGTTTCTGTAAATGGGGGTGCAGGTAGAAATGCCCGTTATGGAAGTGGTCTCAACCTCAATTACCGCAGCAATAAGCTTAACCTATACGGCAGTTATGACTATGGGTATCGTGGAGAAACGGAATACCTCGATTTTATAAGGCGCTTTTATGACAATGGAATCGCTATGGGTATGGCCGACAGGACTTCTAACCAGCATACCAAAACAAACGAGCCGCTACATACCAATAACTTCAGGGTTGGGCTGGACTACGAATTCAATGACCACAATTCTATTGGTTTCCTGGTCAACGGAAATATCGGAAAATATACCCATGACAGTAAAACGAGCAACCTTTTGGTAGATCATACTGGAATGTTGCTGAGCAATATGGCCACAACCAATTACGACAAACAAAACTGGGAGAACCTGACCTATAATGTCAATTGCCTGCATAAATTTGAGAAAGAAGGTCGTGAACTTTCTGCAGATGCTGATTTTGCCAGCAATAGCTTTACTTCAAGACTAAACCTGAATACAGCAACACTTGCTTCTTCTGGGGGGCAGGCTGGAACGAGCATCAACCGGAGAGGCTATGTACCGGCAGTAACTGATGTATATCTGGCAAAGGTGGATTATACAGATCCTATTGGAAAGACGCTGAAATTTGAAACCGGATTAAAGAGTAGTTTTACTTCTTCGGACAATAACTTAAGATACGACCTGTTAAATAACGGGAACTGGGAATATGATTCCAACGGCAGTAACCACTTCCGATACAAAGAACAGATCCATGCAGGCTATGTAAATTTCAATAAGGAATTTAAAGGATTTAGTCTGCAGGCAGGTCTGAGAGGAGAATATACGCATACCACCGGGCACCAGATCACTACCGATTCGCTGATCAAACGCAGTTATTTTCAATTGTTTCCCAGCTTGTTTTTGAATAAACCACTGGGAGAAAATCATCAGCTCCAGGCAGCGTACAGCCGCAGAATAGAACGCCCTGATTATGGCGACCTCAACCCTTTTAGGGTATTTCGCGATCCTTTGCTCTTCTATCAGGGAAACCCTTTCTTAAAACCAGAACTGATCAATACCTTTCAGTTGAGCCATAGTTTCAAAAGTAAATATACAACGGCCCTTACTTACAACCAGACCTCTGATGTCATGACCTGGATGAGCGGTCAGATTGACGATTTGAATACTACTTTTGAAATGCCCCGTAACCTGAACCGACTGGTCAACTATGGCCTTAGCTTTACGGCTTCCACTTCTATCTTTGAATGGTGGACAGGGACACATTTTGCAAATGTTTTCCGCAATGAATATAAAGGCACCGGAGAAAATGGTGATTTCAATAGCAAAGCAACCAGCTTTAGTGTCAATTCTCAAAATAATTTTAAAGCAGGTAAAGGATACACCATGGAACTAAATGCTCTTTACAACGGAGGTTCCGTATACGGAATATCTAAATATAAAGGCAATTACATGATCTCCGCTGGGATACAAAAACTGGTAATGAAAGACAAAGGCAGTATCAAGCTGATGGTCAATGATATCTTTCAGAGCAAGCAGTTTAAAGAAAGCACGCTTTATGGTAATATAGACATGAACAGTCATATCCGTCTGGACAGCAGAAGGGCAATCCTTTCGTTCTCTTATCGCTTCGGAAATCAAAATCTGGTAAAAAAAGAAAGGAAAATGGGGAGTGAGGACATACAGGACAGGGTCAAAGGAGGAGGATAAAACAAAAAACCATTTAGGCCTCATTTTTGTTTATCTTTCATAAAACAAAAAGATCATGAAGAAAGAAACGAAAATTATAGCAGGTGTATTGGCAGGAGCAGCTCTTGGCGCAGCAGTAGCATTGATATTGTCATCAGATAAAAGCGGAGATATGAAAGATAAGGTAGCTGATTGGTTCTGTGATCTGATAGATTCTTCTAAAGATAAGCTTGCGGATGTTACCGACAGGGTAAAAGACACGATAGCTAAAGCAAGGGTCTAATACTGAATGAAGATTGCTTTTCATGGTGCAGCGCGCGCTGTAACCGGCAGTAAACACCTGATTACGCTAAATAACGACACTCAAATCTTATTGGATTGTGGCTTGTTTCAGGGAATGGGGGATGTGACAGACAATTTAAATGAGCATTTTGGGTTTGAACCCTCAAGGGTCAACTATCTTGTGCTGTCACATGCCCACATAGATCATTGCGGATTGTTGCCCCGCCTTGTTTCAGAAGGTTTTAGAGGGGATATATATTGTACTCCGGCTACAAAAGATCTGGCGAAAATCCTTTTGATGGATTCGGCTAAGATTCAAATGCAGGATGCAGAATATGCAAACCGAAAAATCAAGCGGGTTGAAGATCAGGAGATGCCGCTATACACAGACGAAGACGTAACTCAAACCCTTAGCCAGTTTAAAACCATTCCTTATGAGCAGGATTTTAATATTGATCCGAATGTAAGCTTACGCTTTACAGATGCCGGGCATATTGTCGGCAGTGCCGCTGTTCATCTGAAAATAAATGAAGACGGAAAGGAGACCCGCATTACTTTTAGTGGTGATGTAGGAAGATATGGCGATTTGCTGTTGAAAAGTCCGCAAACTTTCCCTCAGGCTGATTATATCATTATGGAATCTACGTATGGTGATTCTTTGCATGCTGACCTTGATCCCATAGAAGAAATGTTACTACAGGTCATATCGCATACCTGTTTAGAAAAAAAAGGGAAAGTCATCATTCCTGCATTTAGCGTTGGCCGTACACAGGAGTTGCTGTATGCATTGAACGGACTGGAACTAAAAGGAAAACTTCCTGCCATTCCCTACTATGTAGATAGTCCACTTTCTCTGGAAGCGACAGAGGTACTGAAGGATCATCCTGAGGTTTATAACAACGGTGTAAAGGAAGTGATGAAAACCGACCGTGACATCTTTGGTTTTAAAGGGTTGAGGTTTATTGAAAGTGTAGAGGAGTCCAAAGCATTGAATAGCGACCAGCAGCCTTGTGTTATTATCTCTTCATCTGGTATGGCCGAAGGCGGAAGAGTGAGGCATCACATCCGAAACAATATCAGCGACCGGAAGAATACCATTTTAATGGTAGGCTATGCAAGTCCCGGTTCCCTGGCCGGCAGATTGATCGCTGGACAAAAGAGGGTTTGGTTATTTGGACAGGAGTATGATGTAGCGGCAGAAGTACGTGCGATCAAATCAATGAGCGCACATGGAGATTATGAGGATCTGTTGCAATTTCTTGACGGTCAGGATGCTCCCAAAGTAAAACAACTATTTTTAGTTCATGGGGAGTATGATGTTCAGCAAAATTTTGCGCAGCGCTTATCAGATCACGGATTTAGACATGTAGAGATTCCACAATATCACCAGGAATTTGAGCTACTGTAACACTTTTGTAATGTTTAGCGCTTTCGTCAGGCTGAATTTTTCATTAGTGTCTATTGATTTTAGTATTCAAGAGCACTACGTGGTTTATTTCAGCATGACGACATGGCGACAGTTTTAGAATTTTTTTTAAGTTTGCGGCATGGATGTTTTCGGTGAAGCTTTAAAGGATCAATATACAAAACCACCCGCTGAGACCCTATGGGTACATAATTCTTACGATGAACCAGAGGAGATGCCTGTTGATATCTACTTTAGGGATGAAGATGAAATGCCCGAAATGGAACTGAAAGCCCTCGAACTTTGCAAAGGAAAAATACTGGATGTCGGCGCAGGAGTAGGCAGTCATGCATTGATCTTGCAAAACCGTGGATTTGATGTCACCGGCATGGACATCTCTGCTGCTGCGGTAACCATTATGAAGCAGCGCGGACTGAAACAAGCAATTGAAGGAAATATCCTTACCTATAAAGCCGCTACTTACGACACCTTATTGTTCATGATGAACGGCATTGGTCTTACCGGTTCGATTCCCGGACTGAAATCTTTCTTGAAGCATGTAAAAGGGTTGTTAAATCCCGGTGGCCAACTCGTGTTTGACAGTTCAGATCTTTCTTACCTCTACCAGGAAGTAGCCTTCCCATTAAACGGTTATTACGGGGAAGTAAGCTTCAGGTATGAATACAAAAGCGTGAAAGGGAACTGGTTCAAGTGGATCTATGTAGACCAGAAAACTTTGATAGATATCGCCAAACAGCAAGGATGGCATACAGAAATCATTTTTGAAGATGAGAATGATCAATACCTGGCGAGGCTTACACAAATTGCTTAGCCCCACCAGATACCTTAATCATATTCTCTATGCTTTCTCTTCCCAGACTACAGCAATGTTTACGATGGTCTGGACTGCTTTTTCCATATCCTGAACAGAGGCCCATTCCTGTTTACCATGAAAAGCGTGTTCTCCGGCAAAGATATTCGGACAAGGAAGGCCCATAAAAGAAAGACGTGAGCCATCAGTACCTCCTCTGATACTTTGCTGCTTTGGAGTAATTCCCGCTCTTTTTATAGCCTCTATGCCATTTGCAACAATATCAGGATACTGATCCAGTACCTTTTTCATATTGCGGTATTGTTCAGTAATCTTTAATTCGTAAGTAGAATTAGGGAAATCCTCAATGATATTTTGAACGGTAGCGTCCAGCAGCTCTCCATTGGCCTGAAGCTCTTCATCATTAAACGCGCGAAGGATAAAACGTGCCTCTGCCTGTTCTACACTCCCGCTGATACTTACCGGATGAATAAAACCTTCTTTTAATTCTGTTGATTCCGGGGAAAGACAGTCGGCAGGTAATGCTGCAATTACATCTGATAATATTTTGATGGCACTTTCCATTTTGCCTTTGGCAAATCCCGGATGAGCGCTTACACCATTGATCGTAAGAACGGCGCCATCGGCGGAGAAAGTTTCGTCTTCTATAGAACCTAGGGTTTCACCGTCTATGGTATAGCCGAAATCAGCGCCTAGTTTTTTAAGGTCAGCTTTGTCTACCCCGCGGCCAATTTCTTCATCGGGGGTAAAAAGGATTTTAATTGTTCCATGCTTAATTTCCGGATTCTGTACGAGGAAAGCTGCTGCCTCTATGATCTCCGCAACACCGGCTTTATTATCCGCACCAAGCAAAGTTGTTCCACTTGCCGTGATGATGTCATTTCCGATCTGATCTTTAAGATCAGGATGTTCAGACATTTTTAAAACAATAGCATGATCATCCGGTAGTACAAGATCCTGTCCCTGATAATTTGTATGTATAATTGGCTTTACATCCTTGCCACTGCAGTCAGGCGAAGTATCCATATGTGAGCAAAAGCAGATCACAGGTACTTGTTTATCTGTATTTGAAGGAATAGTAGCATATACATACCCATACTCATCAAGATGTGCATCAGCAATTCCTATTTCCAAAAGCTCTGCCACCAATACTTTTCCAAGATCCTTTTGCTTGGCCGTTGATGGTATCGTTTTCGATAGCGGATCAGATTGTGTATCTATCTGCACATACTTTGTAAAACGGCTTTGAAGTGTTTTGTTTTTATTTTGATAATTTAGCATACTCATATTAAAAAAACAAAGTTATATATAAGATTATCATTTAGACCACTCCAGCTAATTTATACCAATGAAAATTACCTTTATTTCATTTCTCTCCTTATTACTTTGTTTAAATGCAACCGCACAGTCTAATTTCTACAAGCTGAGCCTCGGTGCCGGATATGGACCAACGCAATCCTTTACCGATGTGAAAAAGCATGGATATGATTTTGCAGGCTATGGAACGGCTGATTATTTCTTTACCCCATTCTTAAGCCTGGGGGGAGAATTACAAATGGGTCAGATCAGGGGAGGTGACGTTCAGACTGATCCCCATGAAAGAGAGTTTATCAATAAATATAAGGCCGCAAGTATCAATGGGAAAATATACCTGGGGGCTTTAATCGATTACGACAGGAGTAGCCTTGCAAAGGCGGTAAAGTGGTTCTACATAGGAGCCGGTGCAGGAATAGTGCACAATAAAGTAAATCGTGTAGAAGTAAAGCCCAGTACTGTCAACTCCGGAAATCCCTATGCGTTTCCCGGAAAGAACTCCTCCAATGACCTGATGGTGCCTTTAAATGTGGGGATTAATTTTTACTTTACTGATTTTGCACAAAGACCAAGGTTTGGTATAAATGTAAACTACCAGACAAATGTTACCCTTGGTGAAGGTCTGGATGGATACGACGATTCGCCCATTATCTTTAAAAATGGCAACCCGGATATTTATACCTACTTCTCCATTGGCTTAAGGTACAATTTTGGTTTTATCGGTCTGTCTTCCAAATCACTATATTGATTTCCAATCTCGAATCATGAAATATAGCTATCTACTCTTATTATTTTTCTTCATTACCATGAATACTTCAGCACAACAAACACCATATGAGTTAAGCGGTAAAAAAGAAACTGCTACCTATGAGCAGGCGATCAAACATTATCAGGCACTCGCGGCAACCTATCCACAGGCTAAATTGCTAAGTTACGGAAGTACAGATTTTGGGAAACCGTTACATGTCCTGGTGCTGTCGAAGGACAAAACTTTTGATCCATTGGTCATAAGAAAGGCCAACAAAAGGGTTTTGCTGATCAATAATGGTATTCATCCCGGTGAGCCGGAAGGCATAGATGCGAGCATGATGCTGGCAAGAGATCTGTTAAAGTCAGATCGTTTGTCCAAAGATGTAGTGATCTGCATCATCCCCGTTTATAATATAGACGGGAGTTTCAACAGAACAGGCACTTCAAGGGCCAATCAGAACGGGCCTGTTGCCTATGGTTTTAGAGGAAACAGCAAAAATTACGACCTTAACAGAGACTTTATCAAAACAGACAGCAGGAATTCGAGGACGTTTCAGGAAATCTTTAATACCTGGCAGCCTGAGATTTTTGTAGATACCCACACTAGTAACGGAGCAGACTACCAATATGTAATGACGCTGATCCCTACCCAGAAAGACAAACTGAATCCGATATTGTCTAACTACATGACCAGCAAGATGATACCATCCTTATATGACCAGATGAAAAAGAGCGGCTATGAGATGATTCCTTATGTAAACTCTGTAGAGGAAACGCCCGATGCCGGCATTACCGGGTTTCTGGAGTCTCCGCGTTATTCGACGGGTTATACCACATTGCACAATACGATCGGCTTCATGCCCGAAACCCATATGTTAAAAGACTACGATAAAAGGGTGGACGCCACCTACAAATTGTTGCAGATCTATATTGACGTTGTGGTACGTGATGCTAAATTAATAGGCGAAAACAAACGTAAGGCCGATGAAGAAACTGCCAAACAGCAGAAGTTTGCCTTAGAGTGGAAATTAAACGATAAGATTTCTGATGAACTGGAATTCAAAGGTTACGCGGCAAAATATAAGCCCAGCGAAGTCAGCGGCCTTGATCGGTTATACTATGACAGAAATGCACCTTATACCAAGTTTATTAAGCAGTGGAATAAATTTGAGCCTACTATAACAGTAGACAAACCCATTGCCTACATCATTCCGAAAGCATGGGATAAAGTCATCGGGCTTCTAAAATTAAACAATGTCAAAGTGTCACAATTGCAGAAGGACGCAGTGATCGATGTAGAATCTTATTATATCGCCGATTACAAAACGATGAGCAAGCCTTTCGAGGGACATTACCTGCACTCCGCAGTAAAGCTAAATCCGGTGAAACAAAGCCTGCAGTTTTATGAAGGAGATTATCTGGTGTATGTAAACCAGCCAGTAAATCGCTACATTGTGGAAACATTGGAACCTCAGGCAATGGATTCATTTTTTAACTGGAATTTCTTTGATGGAATTCTGGGAATGAAGGAGCATTTCTCTTCCTATGTATTTGAAGATACGGCAGCAGAGTTATTGAAAAAAACTCCGGGACTTAGAGAAAAACTAGAAGAGGCAAAAGCCAAAAACCCTGAATTGGGTAAAAATGCTGATGCCCAGCTTGAATTTGTCTATAAAAATTCTGATTATTACGAAAAGACGCATTTGAGATACCCTGTTGCCAGATTACTAACCGATACTAAATTAACGCTTAAATAAGCATGGAATATTTAATTAACACGCCCGTTGCCTCCCTGATATTTGTATTTACAATCGTGACCAGTATTTATGCTTTTAATGACCATGGATTGTATGGTAAGTTTATGCTGCATCCCTATAGTGTTTACCGCAAGCATAAAATATATACACTGATCACAAGCGGACTGATCCATGCAGATTGGATGCACCTGATTTTTAATATGTTTACTTTTTATTTCTTTGCCTTTGCTTTGGAATCAATGATAGGCTCCTGGCAATTCGGAGTAATTTATTTCTTTGGGTTGATCTTGAGTGATATCCCTTCTGTAATAAAGCACAAAAATGATCTGTGGTACAATAGCCTCGGTGCATCCGGAGCGATAAGCGCCGTATTGTTTAGCTTTATTTTGTTGATGCCATTCTCGATTATGAGGATTATGCCATTACCTATTCCGATCTGGGCAATTGTATTTGGCCCCCTTTACCTGATCTACTGCGTGTATGCCTCAAAACAATCTGGAGACAACGTCAATCATGATGCGCACTTTTTTGGTGCGTTAACCGGATTAATTGTGACAGTATTGATTGTTCCAGGAGTGATACCTAATTTCCTGGCCCAGCTAATGGCAAAAATCGGTTAATTGGTTTCAGGCAAAGATGCCGGTTCGAAATAGCTCATTGGTTTTGTGGGATCTTTGATGATCTCAAATAACGTATGTCCCCATGGTTTCCAGAAGTCTTGCAGCACCTGAGCGTAAGTCTTATGTTGCCAATGGTCGAACAGCGGTTTATTTAACGTGCCCCTAAGCGGCATAGCATCTATATATATAGAACCCTCTACCGGAAGGATGGCATATTCAGGCAAGCGGTTAAACAAATAGGCAGAATAATAAAACCGGGCACACAATTCTTCAAATTGTTCAGCCGATAATTCCGTCCCTTCAATCTGACTGATGAGTTCTCCATGGTATTTTTTATTTGTACCATTGTCCTGCAGGCAGGCAATGATTCCGAAGTCATTTAATTTCATAGAAAAAGTCATCGTGTTGATCTCATCCCTGAAACTAAAAGGAGTATCTTTTTCCTTCAATGGGACAACAACAATCGACCAGGGGGTAAAATCTTCAAACACAACATCCAGATAAATACCCTGGATCATGGTGTGCAGGTTGCCAAACTTATGCATTAAGCCCTGCGACATATTAACCCCGTCGGCACTCAGCTGCTGAAGGCGAACTGCGGCATTCATTTCTATATAGATCAGGCTGTACATAAATTTACCGATCCAGTTGAACAGGTCTTTCTGATCCAGTTTTGAAACTTCCGCATACCCTCCCGCAAAAGCACCTGCGATCTTCTCTTCCAATGGTTCAATAAAATGCGTAAGTATCTCTGTATTGCAGGGCACTTTCAGTGCATTGTAAGAACGTACACTTTCATCCAGCAACTTAATCTGTTCATCTCCCGTAAAATTGGCAACCTTTAACAGCCATTGCGGCAATATTGTAGTTTCTACGACAGGTGTATTAAAGGTATCTCCGCTTAAAAAGCAGTTTTTGTACTTGAAATCAAAGTTTTTAAAGGGTTGGTATATCGTGCTATTCATACTGTGGCACAATATTAGGCATATTATTTTTACATTCGCTTCAACGCCTATTATTTTACATTAGCAAAGCACATCTACAATGCAGTTAGCCTACATCCCATATCAGCTGGAACTGAAACATCCTTTTGCCATTGCAAAATTTTCAAGAACAAGTACACCGGTCATGCTGATCAGGTTGACCTACGAAAACATAGATGGCTATGGCGAAGCTTCCATGGTGCCTTATATGGGAGAAACCGTAGAAACGGCTATTGCTTTTTTGAATAAAGTAGACTGGAAACGGTTCATTTATCCTTTTGATTTTGAAGACATCATTGCTTACCTGGATGATATAGATAAAGGTCAGCCCGCCATAAAAGCAGCCATAGATATCGCTTTAAATGACATCAAAGGAAAGATCACCCGTACGCCCTGCTACCAGATTTATGGCGCGGATCCGCTAAAAATGCCACTGACCTCCTATACCATCGGAATTGATACACCGGAAGTAATCCGCGAAAAAGTGGCTGATGCTTCGGGATTTAAAGTGCTCAAAATAAAACTTGGGAGAGATAACGATAAAGAACTGATCAATACCATCAGGAGCGTAAGTAACCTGCCTTTATATATCGATGCCAATCAGGGCTGGGCAGACAAGGCTCAGGCAATTGACATGATTTACTGGCTGCATGATCAGGGAGCTTTATTGATTGAACAGCCTATGGATAAAAACGATATTGAAGGAAATGCCTGGCTAACCGGCAGAAGCCCTATTCCGATATTGGCAGATGAAGCGGTACAAAGGCTTGCAGATATTGATGCCATAAAAGGAGCTTATCATGGCATTAATGTTAAGCTGATGAAAAGCGGGGGAATGTACGAAGCGCATCAGATGATTCTCAAAGCACGCGCATCCGGTATGAAGGTTCTGATTGGCTGTATGAGTGAGACCTCCTGCGCGACATTGGCGGGAATTGCATTGGCGCCCCTCTGTAACTGGTCGGATCTGGACGGGCCATCGCTTACCAAAAACAATCCTTTTAAAGCCCCGGAAATAAATGCGGGCAGGTATCAGTTGAATGACCTGCCCGGATTAGGTTTACAAGAAATACCAGCTACGCTGTTTACTTCTTCTTGAGTGAGTTGCGTACTTCTCTGGTGAGCTGTATTTTCTGATAAACAAAAAAGGCTGCGGTAGCCACGAAAAGTGCGATCACCGGGTAATTGGCATTATTATATGCCCATACCGACCCGTAGATAGATACGATAATACCCAGGTTATAAAAAATATTTAGTGCTATCTTTTTTCCCATGCTTAGTAAACTGGCATATTTGGATCAAAAGCTTCCTGCCATGCCAGAATCCCGCCTTTAAGGTTGTATAGATTGGTCAATCCCAATTGTTGTTCCAATTGCATTACTGCAGCAGCACTTCTCTTGCCGCTTCTGCAATGAATGATCACCGGCTTATCTGTGGCAATCTGATCTGCTTCAATTAAAATGCCGCCTAAAGGGATATTCAGACCATCAAGATTTGAAGTTTCATACTCAAATGTTTCTCTCACATCAATCAGCTGAAAATCTTCATTATTGTCTATTTTTTCCTTCAGCTCTTCAACAGTTATTTCCTTAATCATGTCCTATAAGTTTTTTCAAACTTAGATAAATTTGCCTATAAAAGCAATTTTACCGCCGCAGCCTTATCTTAAAGCAATCATTTTAAGCTTTTTACTGTAACAACTTAATACCTCGGGCGTTTAAATAGTATTCTTTATTAACTTTGATCATATCATGAACGCTATATCACGTTTCTTTTGGTTTTGTTCCGGTGCGCATATCTCTACGCTGGAAAAACATCCCACAGAGCACAATAAATATATTGGCATCGGGGCTACCATATTTTTCACTGGATTGTTTGCTGCGCTCTCAGGCGGATATGCCATGTACTTTGTATTTAAGGGAGATGCAACAGCTGTTATTTTTGCGGTGTTATTTGGTCTGATTTGGGGTCTTGCGATTTTCAATATGGACAGGTACATTGTGTCCAGCATCAATAAAAGTGCATCAACAACCAAGCAGGTGTGGCAGGCAACGCCGCGCATTTTGCTGGCCATCATGATAGGCATTGTCATATCCCGTCCGCTTGAACTGAAGATATTTGATAAAGAGATTAAAGAGCGGCTGAAAGTAAGTTACCTCAACAACCAGCGTTCAAAAATCGATACCCTGAATGCTGCTTTTGATAATAAATACAAAATTGAGATCGGCAAACTGAATGAAACAAAAGCGCAGCGGGATTCTATGGATGCCGGCATTAAGGCCGATCGTCAGAAACTGAACTTTGAGATCTTTGGAAATAAAACCACGGAAACCTCTGGTATTATGGGCTACGGGCCTTACGCGAAAAGGAAGGAAGTGGAACTACAACAACGACAGCAGCAACTGGATACCCTTTCTGCCCAAATCAGAAAGCTGGAAAGTTTTGTCGACGGCAGGAAGCAGTTTGACGGCCTCATGTCCGAGAAGCTATATACTACTAAAGAGCTGGATAGTCTGACCAGTATTGCCGGCTTTGCCGACAGGAACTGGGCACTTGGACAATTGAGCTTTACCTCCGATGGGAAACGCGATTTAAATACTTCGCTCGCCATTACGTTTATTGGATTACTTTTTGTTTTCTTTGAATGTCTCCCTGTATTTGTCAAGCTGATGAGCAGCCGGGGGCCATATGACAAGTCTATAGAAAACATTGAGACCGCACAAGTTCATGAATCCGATAAGGACAGGGACTTCGAGGTCACGGTAATTGATGAAGTACACGATACGCGGGTGTCAACAGCAATAGAAAAAAGAAAAAATCAGATAAGAAACAGTTAATATTTATGAAAAGGATCTTTTATACCTTACTTGCATTACTCATTACACAGCAAACATTTGCTCAGGACATCAACAAGATCATTACCAAAGCATATGTTGACAACCTGATCAAAACACTGAGCAGTGACGAGATGGAAGGCCGAGGAACTTTTACCCCCGGGATTGATAGGGCGGCGACCTTCATAGAAGCGCAGTTTAAAGAAATAGGGCTACAGCCCCTGAAAGGAGCGGATGGTTACAGGCAGACATTCTTTAAAGATTCAACAGACAAAAGACCACTGTTTAACGTGGTGGGAATGATCCCCGGAAAATCAAAGGCGACTGAGCTGGTGGTTTTTTCCGGGCACTACGATCATCTTGGAATTGTAAAAGGTGATGGGCAGGACAGCATAGCCAATGGTGCTGATGATGACGCATCTGGCATTACAGCCATGATCGCCCTTGCTAAATATTATAAGAAGCTAAAAAACAATGAACGTACGCTGATATTCGTTGCCTTTACCGCAGAAGAAATCGGTGGCTTTGGAAGCAGGCACTTTTCAAAACAGCTAAATCCGGATGATGTAGTAGCGATGTTCAATATTGAGATGATTGGTAAAGAAAGTAAGTTTGGCAAGAACACGGCCTTCATTACAGGCTTTGATAAATCTGATTTTGGTAAAATACTCCAAAAGAACCTTGCCGGTACCGAGTTCACCTTTCATCCAGATCCATACCCAAGACAAAACCTTTTCTACAGAAGTGACAATGCAACTTTAGCTGCACTGGGAGTTCCTGCGCATACCATAAGTACAGACCAGATAGATACAGATAAATTCTACCATACGATTAAAGATGAGTATAGCACGCTGGATACTGACAATATTCTATCCACCATTAAAGCTATTGCAAAAAGTGCCATCTCTATCGTGAAGGGTACAGATGCTCCCACCAGGATTCCAAGACTTGTAGAATAAGATTACAGGGATTTCTCCATTACGTAATCATTCATATAGAAACCGTCGCCGATATGAAGGTCGACGGTTTCTTTTATTTCAAAGCCGGCCTTTTTATAAAAATCAGCGGCTTTATTATTTCTGTTTACATTGAGCTGCAGCGCTCTTGCGCCTTTGTCTTTTATTAAGTTGATGACCTCATTCATGAGTACCTTACCGACACCCTTTCCGTGGGTCTCCGGAAGTACGTAAAGTTTATGCAGTTTATAAATGTTGTTTTCAGGATCAATTAAAGAAAATCCGGCAAAGCCAAGATCATCCTCCCCCTCCTGTGCTACTAAAAAAGTATGACCCTGCTGCAATTGGGATAGCAACTCTCCGGTGTTATACATTTTCTCCAGCATGTATTCAATCTGTTCGACAGACAAATATTCAGCATAGGCAACCCTCCAGGTGCGGTTGGCTAAATCCTGTATACTCGCAATATCTGTTTCTTTGGCTCTCCTTAGGACGATCATAACTTTTCACTTATAAATAAATAAGGTGTTGTAAAGGTAAATTCCACAAACCCATCACTAACTACTACAAACTCCCCGTGCTCATTCTGCATCAGGTTGCTCGTTTCAAAATAAGAAACTACCTCAATGTTGAAGATACTGCCCTCGGGCTTCCATATTTTAAATCCGGGTTTTATGGCATATGCTTTTTCCGTTTCCGTAAATACTACGATATTGATTGTCGCTACATAATCCCCCATTTCCCGTAAATTGCTTTTCAGATCAATAACATTTACCGCAGGGTATTTTTCGCTGATCAGAAAATCTAGTACCGCATCCAGTTCGTCTTTCCCGGTTTTAATGATCCTGATGTTCTCCTGGAAGAAGTCCTCATCTGCAGTGGTAACCACGGCATCCACCTTAAGGCCAAGGCTAACTACTTTTTCATAGACAGCAGCATTGACAATCAGCGTAGGACTCCATTCCAATAGCTGACCCAGGTATTCTTCATTGAAATCACCCAGGTGATGAATGTAAAGTGCTGGCTCCTGTTTTTCTCTAACAATATGATGTGACGACATACCTGCAAATATAAAAGACCTGAATTATAATCAGTCAGCTAAGAAAATTTTCCTGTAGGTAAGGCTTTGCAGATGCCAAGAAGGCCGATTTTAACTCAGGCAAAAAACCATCGGTATTTGATAAGATTGTGGTGGTTTGCGAAAAATGATTTCTGGTAATTTATTCTTAATTGGTATATACAGAATATACCTCCAAATATAACCATAAACTAACAAACTATGAAAGGAATTTTACAAATGCACTTGCGGGTGCTCGGAATCGTCTTCATGTTATTACAATCCCATTATGTTTTTGCGCAGGTAAGAATATCGGGAACAGTAGTTGAGTCAGACGGAAAAGTCCCATTGGCCGGAGCCACGATCGCCACTACGGGAACACCTAAATCTACAGCAACAACTGATGGCTCTGGTAAGTTTACAATTACGGTAGCTAACGGCGCAATGCTAAGGATTACAACAATCGGCTACAAGCCGGTAACTATTGCGGCCAAAGAAGGAATGACGGTAGAAATGGTCTCTACCTCTATTGATCTGGATGAAACTGTGGTTGTGGGTTATACCACTCAAAAGAAAGAGCTTTTGAGCGGATCGGTAGCTACCGTTAAGTTTACGGAAACGGAAACTGAAATACCCACGACATCAGTGGGTAACTTATTGGCTGGAAGAATGCCCGGATTATATGTTTCCACGCCTAGCGGTATCCCTGGAGCACAGCCTGGGATTCGTATTAGAACAGCAAATCCAGTGAACGGTGCGGCTACTTTATATGTAATTGACGGAAAAGTTACGTCTGATGCTGGAGAATTCAACAATTTAAGTCCTAATGAAATTGATGAAATCACCATCTTGAAAGACGCAGCAACAACTGCTGCTTATGGCGCACGTGCCGCTGGTGGTGTTATGTTGGTTACAACTAAACGTGGCAAAGCAGGAAAAGCTTCTGTAAACTACTCTGTAA
Organism: Pedobacter frigoris; assembly: GCF_032678645.1. Taxonomy (GTDB): domain Bacteria; phylum Bacteroidota; class Bacteroidia; order Sphingobacteriales; family Sphingobacteriaceae; genus Pedobacter; species Pedobacter frigoris_A. The sequence continues at coordinate 14,818 of NZ_JAVTSP010000002.1, read as the reverse complement.
ATACTGGTAAAGATGTTCGTGGAAGGAACATGGAACTCACAAATATTATGGAGTGGGGGGATATTTATCATAGAATTACCGGCGCAGCAGACAATCTGTGGACTGAAGGCGCAAAAGCGTACTTTAAAGACACCGATTTTGGTGGCGGCAAGGGCTATGGTTTTAATGCCCTAAAAGACGTTTATGTAGACCCTTCTATAACTACGCACAATGTAAGTGCATCGGGAGGTACAGATAGACTTCAATATTTTGTTGGAGGTTCTTTTGTAAATCAGGAAACTTTCATCAAGAATACCAATGAAAAGAAGTACAATGTGAGGACAAATGTGACAGCTAAACTTACTGAAGATGTAGAGGTTTTTGCAGGCTTTAGCTTAAACAATAATAAATTTAGCGAGCCTCAGGGCGATTGGTCGGGAGATATGTTTCCTAAACTTCTGGTATGGCAACCTTATATGCCGTCGTTTAACAATGCAGGGTTACCGGCGTATTATTTTTGGATTACCAATAAACCAGCTGAAGCAAATGGAATGGCTGGTTATAGCAACAGAGAATCCATTAGATCTGTTATCAACTTAAACGCAACGTATAAAGCTCCTTTTTTACAAGGATTAAGTGCTAAAGTTGGTTATATTAAAAGCTATACCAATACCAATCAAAAAATATACTCACATCCTTTTACCTATTATGAATTGAAGCAGATTGAGCCTGCTATTTGGGATTTAGATGGCCCTACTGTATCTAAAACTCTTTCTCAGCATTCGAATTATATAGAAAAATTATCAGCATGGAACCAGGAGGATCAATTGAACTTTCAGGTAAATTTTGATAGGACTTTTGCCAAACATCACGTAAATGCGGCTCTTATATATGAGCGTCAGGAACGTTCTGGTGATGGTATTGATGCCGCCATCAATGGTTTCCCTATTTATACAACCGACCAATGGTGGGCATCTACCGGCGGGGCTGGTGTTATAAATGGTACGGCGACCAAGAGTGTCAGCAATACCTATGGTTTTGAGGTTACAACAGGCCGTAAATCATTCATCGGACAACTTGCATACGACTATGACGGTAAATATATCGCCACTTTTACCTCTCGTTATGATGGTTCGGTAATTTTTGCACCAGATAAACGCTGGGGATTCTTCCCTGCAGCTTCTGCAGCCTGGATAGTTTCTAAAGAAAATTTCTTTAGAAATGTAAAAGGAATCGAATCTTTAAAATTAAGAGCTTCTTTTGGTGTAATCGGTAATGATAATGTTGCCCGCTGGCAATACGAAGATAGTTACCGTGCAGGTTCTAGCGCATTTTTTGGCGAATCTCCTTCGCTCAATCCAGGGATACAGTACGGTACATTTCCAAATCCAAATATTACCTGGGAAAAATATAGCAACAGGAACATTGGTATCGATATCAGTTTCTTAAAACATTTTAGTGCCACAGCAGAATATTGGAACAACCTTACTTCTGATGTCTTAGGCCAAAGGATAGGAACCACTCCTCCAACTTTTAGTCGTTCACTACCAGCCGTAAATTATGGCAAAATGGAAGCAAATGGCATTGATCTGGCTTTGAACTATAACAATAGCGTTGGCGCATTCAATTATAATGTAGGTGCTACTTTCACTTATGGCGATTCACGTTACAAAGTATGGGATCAAAATATCACTTACGATTATCAGGATCGACTTAAATCTGGTCGTTCTGCCAATTATATTACAGGTTACACGGTTGATAAATTGCTTAGATCACAAGCAGATGTTGATGCTTTACTCGCGGATCATCCTGGCTATAATTTCAATGGCATAGCACCTAAACCTGGTCAGTTTGCTTATAAAGACTTTAATGGCGATAATAAAATCGACAACAATGACATACAAGTATTAAACAACAGCAATAACGCTAAATCAATCGGCTTGAATTTAAGTGCAGAATGGAAAGGCATCAGCATTAATGCTAATTTCAACGGTTCATTTGGCTACAAAAAATCTTTCAACGATTTGTCCGGAGGTGTAGAATGGAACAGGATGTGGCGCCCTTGGTATGATCAATCTTGGACTCCGGAAAATCCTACTGGTTCTTGGTTGCCGTATCGTTACAGCGCAAATGACGCGGTGAGATCAGTCAATACAAGCGGAAGTGATTTCTGGCTGGCAGATGCAAGTTTTGTACGTCTGAAGTTCTTGAACGTTGCTTATAATGTTCCACAGAAATTTTATAAAAAGTATGTAAATAACATTCGCTTTTACTTATCAGGATCCAACCTTTTTGTGATCAGTAAATTTGATAAGAAATTCTATGACCCTGAAATGGGTGGTGGTACATCTTTCCCGATTGTTAAATCATACAATGCTGGTCTTAGTGTAACTTTCTAAATTTTAACATTAAAAGGAAATCAACATGAAACATTTAAATAGAAATAAATTTATTCTTTACATCGTCCTGATTTTATTGGGGTCGTCTTGTAAAAAAGGATTGGATTACCAGAACACGGGAGCCATAAATCCACAAAACGTATGGACAGATTCTGTCTTGATTAAGGCTTATTTAAACGATGTATATGGGGGTAGTATGCCGGGATGGCCGCTTGGAAGCGGTGCGAATGCTGACGAAGGCATTAATGCCTCCGGAGGGAACTTAGGAAGCTTCCAGCGCGGCATAGTCGATGTGGCGGTAAATTTCACCAACCTGAACTATACCATGATCGACAAAACCAATTATTTTATGGATCAATTGGCAAATGTGTCGGAATCGGTAATCAGTTCGGGAACCAAAAACAGGTTAATTGCTGAGGCCAAATTTTGGCGTGCCTGGACGTACTGGGGAATGGTAAGTTCAGTTGGCGGTGTGCCATTGATCCTGAAGACACAAAATGGTAACGATCTGAGTTCGCTGAAAGTAGCTCGTAGTAAAACCTCTGAATGTGTTGCGCAAATTATAAAAGACCTGGACGAAGCTGCTCCGGCTTTACCGCCAAATTACACGGGCAATGATTACGGAAGAATTAACCGCGCTGCGGCATTGGGTTTTAAAGCAAGGGTGCTTTTATGGTACGCAAGTCCGTTGTTTAATCCTACAAATGATCAGACCAGGTGGACAAATGCCTATAATGCTGCCAAAGCTGCTGTACAAGCTGCAGATGCTGCGGGTTTTGGACTGTTTTCAAATTACAAGTTAATCTGGTATTCGAGGAACAAAGAGCACATCATGACCAGGCAGTACTACTACCCTGACAGTTACATGAACTTTAACTCCATAAGACCCCTTCCCTTTACAAACGGAAACACCAATACCGATCAGCCGATATTGCCATTGTTGGTCGCTTATCCAAAACGTGATGGCAGTCCGATGCAATTTGATAAGAACCAATTGTCTAATGCAGCTTACAACCAACAGTTTTTAACAGATTTTTACACCAATCGTGATGACCGTTTTTACGCAACCATCTGGTGCGGCGGTACTGTGTACCCAACACCTGATGTAAATACGATCGGAATGACCGCTCCAAGATCCCGTACTTACTGGCAAGCCTGGACATGGAAAGCAGCCGCAACACCTAGTGCCGTTCTTCCGGAGAAAAACAGTACTGTATTTCAGGGTATTTCTCCGCTTGTCCAAAATGGCGATGAAAACGGTGTTACAGGATTTTTCCAGCGTAAAGGCTTAGATACCCTTATAGACAGAGCGGCCCTGGTTGGTGTAGCTGCAGGTGCTAAAAGCTGGTTCTCGCCGATGCGTTACGCAGAATTGCTTTTAAACCTTGCCGAAGCGGCAAATGAAACAGGTAATGGCAATGAGGCGATAGCCGCATTATCTTCCATACGCCAACGTGCAGGTATTGCTGCCGGGGCATCCGGAAAATATGGTATTACCGCAACTTCACAGCCCGATCTGCGTGCGGCAATTATGAACGAACGTCAGGTGGAACTTGCTTTTGAAGGATTTAGGTTTAGTGATTTAAGAAGATGGAGACGTTACGATATTTTGAATGCCCAAACTACCAGAAGAGGATTATTCTTAATGTTAAATAAAGGTGAAGCCCTGCCTGGGAACACAGATAACATCATGACCGCTTCTGTAAGGTCTAAATTTTCTGCAGTGGTTGTGGAAAATCTTGATAAAACACCGGCAGCTAATCAGGCATATAATCTGAGTCTTAATCATTGGTTTAACTCTTTAAATCCGGCGCAGATTTCTATTATACCTACTCAATTGCCACAAAACAAAGAATGGGGAGGTTCTTTTGATCCGTTGCAATAAACTATAGAAGAAGATTTAATGGCTGTCCAAAAAGGTACGTTCGGGATCCTGAAATAAATTCAGGATCCCGAACGTACCTTTTTGGACGCCCTCTTTTTTTAGAATGCACTGAATTGATACCTTAGTATCAGGTATCCATAAAGAAAATTAAATAAGGAATAAACTTCAGATAAAAACACACAACTGAAAAGCCAATCCATTATGAAACTAAACTTCATTAACATCGTAATCGCCCTTTTTGTTACTGCAATTCCAGCATCGGTCTTTGCACAGTACAATTTCAGCACCGATTATTTTAAAATCCAGATCAGCACGAAAGGCTTCATCACCAGTATGAAAAACATTACGGTTAAGCCCAACCGAGAATTTAGTCCGGCAGATAAGCCCTCGCCGGTGATGAGTTTATACGATAGTAAAAAGAATGTTTACTACCAGCCAACCAGTGCGACCTATAGCCAGACCAACCAGACCATGGCACTCAAATATCCGAATGGTTCAGTTGCGAAAATCAGTATCGTTCCCAATAAAAAGTATTTTAAACTGACCTTGCAATCGCTTTCGCCGCGTAATGGAATTGACGTTATCCAGTGGGGGAACTACCATACCAATATTACCAACCTATTGGGTGAGATCATAGGCGTTGCCCGCGATACCAGCAAAACAATTAACTATGCAATTGGCATGCTTGCCCTGAACGACAAGACCATAAGCGGGTTGGCCGAAACCATTGGCGATGCGGCTCCTTTTCAATACATGATCCATACGCCCGATGCCAAGCGTTTTCCCTTACCAAAAGAGCTTCACGAAGGACAAATTTTTACCCTGGGTGGAAATGGCATCAGTGATGTTGCTTTTTATGCGCACAAAGAACCATGGTACAGAATTATGTATGGTAATGCAGCCCAGGTAGACAAAAAAGGCCAGATATCTATTGCGTATCAGTCCAGGGATAGGTCTTTTGAAAGAGAAATCTATTTTTCATTAATGCCCCTTATGGAGGCCAATAAACCAAACCATTTGCAGGTGCAGCCGCTGCCGGTAGATTATATCGGATCGTCTGTAGCCTTATGGGGAAGTCCGGATAGCACAGCTTTATTGAATGTAATGCAAAAAATTGTTCTGGCCGAAAAGCTCCCTCATCCAACCATCAACGGGAAATGGGTAAAAGATCCTGCTGCTTTCGTTCCTGATGCCCTTACAGCGGGTAATTTAAATGACAGCATAATATCCTATGTATCAAGACTGGGCTTTAAAACGATAAGTTTATACGATCAGGGTTTTTTAAGAGCCAATCGTGGCAATAGCGGCTATATTGACGGAAAGAATTTTGAGAAAAAGCCGATAAAACTAACAACTGGAAATCTTTCACATAAGGAATTTTCAGATCTGGCAGCTAAAAAGGGCATTACTATAGGCAGAACACCTATTACCAATGCTTTGGCGCCGGGTACGATGGATGCCAGCCCAATGCCGAGCGATAGTTTGTGCTATCAGCAAAAGCGATTGCTGGTAAAAAGTATTAGTGCAACGGACACGGTTATTCTTGTTGATGACCCGACACATCTTGATGAGGTAGCCAGCTGGGAAGGTCATTGTGCCAACTTAAATATGATCAAAATTGGGAAGGAACTGATCCATTATATGGGTGTTTCGAAAGAAAAACCATATCGTCTTTTGAATGTAAAGCGAGGATACTGGAAGACCACCCCGTCAAATCATGCGAACAGAGATACCATTTATAAACTTCAGGTAACCGTTAACTATGGTTACGACGGGCTTATCCCGAATATGCAATTGCAGGATAAAATAGCCGAGCACTTTGCTGAGGTTTGTAAAATCAATGGTCTTGCCTACTATGATTTCGATGGACAGGAGTTTTTGTTTAATAATGGGCATGGGTATTATTCCACCAAGCTTTTCTTCGGCAAAATGTTTGAAAAAGCGAAGCAATTGGGTGTTCCATATATACGTTTCACAGGTGCGACTTTATCTGAGGGTTCATGGCATTATCAAAGTATCTGGAATGTTGGAGGAGGAAAAAATCTATATGATGTGGATACAAGAGAATGGGGAAGTACTACCAGTCAGGGGAAAGACCTCAGAGATGTAACCTACGCGAATTTTTTCCCTGTAGGTATGGGTGGCAATTTTCCCATCAAAGCCAATTCTAAAGTGGAAGACTATGAACACGTTCAAGCCATTTCAGTAGGAGTTGGTACCACATATAGCCTAACGCTGAATCAAAAGGATGTGGAAAGCTGTCCTCAGAAAGATGCGATCTTTAAAGCAATAAGAACATGGGAAGATGCAAGAGCAGCCAATGCCTTTCCAAAATGGGTAAAAGAACAATTGTCAGACCCTGCGCAATCATTTCATCTGGAAAGTGTCAATGTCAATAACTGGAATTTATACAAAACAAACAGAGATGGTTCGAACAAAAAACTATTTGTGAAGTTAAAAAGAGCTGTGGGATATTAATAAATGACGTAAAAAAAGCCTGTCACTTCATTTTTCGGACAGGCTTTTTTATTTAAAGGGTTCAATTAGTTCAGCATAAAACTAACAGGCCCGTTTTTTTGCAGGGATAGCGAGAGGCTGTTGTGTTTAATCAATACCTTCTTCCCGATTACTTCACCCCTAAGGTTGACCGGGATGGCATAAGTAAATTTCAAGGCAGGAGGCAATTGCACAGTGACCGTTGAACTGATGCCGGCTTGTTCCCAAACCCGTAGCAATGTTCCCTTATTTCCATTAGGATCTGCGCCAAATGCAGTTACCAGAACCCCCTTACGGGAAACAGAAATGCCAGATTTCTCCGATGGCAATAACTTACCCTTTCCGCTTGCTGTCGTTGCCAGTAAAGGCATCCGTGCTTCCCATGACTTGACTGCGATATTTTCGGCGGCCTGTTCGTTTCGATTGATTCCCCAGATCCGTACACGTTCAGACCAGGAACCTTCTGTCCAATAAGGGAAATTGGTATTCCACATGTTATTGTACAAGTTTACAAACACCGCAGCATTTTTTGGCAGGAAGTCATAACTATACTTCCAGAGACCCGGCTCACCAAAACTCATTAAAGGTGCATCTACCGCACAAATACCTACCCCTGATTGATCAGGCGAAACCAATGCAGTACCTGTATTTACACCGTAGATATGCCTGTTGCCGCCAACCAACTGATCTTTCGATAAATCCATTGCCCCGCCTAAACGGCCAACTGTATATTTTGCATTGTTCACTTTAAACGGGAAACATAACCAGCCTCCTTCAGGTATGGTGTTCGGAATTTTGCCGTCAATATTCCATTCAATATCGACATAGGGTTGCGCGGCAGGAAAAGTAAATCTTATGGCAATTGAGCGGGCAATTGTGGCAGCTTCATTTGTGACCAGGGTTACCACATCTGCAACGGGAGAATGCACTATTTTTATTTTCCAGTTTGTAGGTGTGGTTGCCGAATAGTTGATATCTTTTGGCATATTGGGCTTAATCGTTGCATTAGAAGCATTGGTCATTGTACAATACCGATTGTAATAATCTATTGTTTGCGCATAACTAAATACTTCGTGTAAATACTGACCAAGCACATACTGCCCGTTTTGCGCAACCATCTCTTTACCGCTGGCCTTTTCAATAAGCGAAACAATTCCTCCTCTTTTTGTGTCGAACCGGACCTTAAAATAATTTGTCTGGAGTGTTGTGGTTTCTGTTTCAGCTACACCAGGGTCGGGTTTTCCTTTTTTGATGGTCTTATAACCACTTGCAGGAATATTCTCAGCCCAGATCTTTTCTCCGTCAACTTCTACTACCCCACTTCTCGTCCATGGCAGGGTGTTATAGACAATAATGTCACCTGTGTTTGCTTTTACCGATTGCGACAATAAAGCCAACCGTTTATTTAAACCGGTAGAAACAATACTATCCGTAATATTGATATAGCGTCGATGCTCATCAAAGCTTGATTCAAATTTTTTATAATATCCATTCGCCCTGGCTTTAATAAAATCATTGTTATACAAATATCTTTCCGTCCCCCTGTTCTTTCCATCCATGGAGAAGAAACCCCAGCCGGGAGTCATGGCGCCCCACGTGTGTTCTCCGTACAGCATACTATTTTCGTAAGCAACGGCTAACTGATCAGCTAATGGATCAGTGCCGATACCCCATGCCTGCAAACTGGTATTAAAAACATCAAGAGCTGTTTGTAATGGACGGATGTTGCGGGCTGTTTTTGTTTCGGCTGGCATTGCCATTACACCATGTATCCAGGGATCAACCATATCACCACGCACAACAGGAATAGCAGGATTTTCTTTCAACAATGCCAGTGCATATTCATCTAAAGTCGATAAATGCAATTTTACACCTTTCATCTCAGCTGCCTGTTTTTTCACATCCTCAATTTCCTTAGGAGATGGCGGTCCCTCGTTGTCATGTGTCATGACAACAGATAAATAGTTTTTGGAAGGCCAGTCCTTTGGAGGCTTCACATCCGAGCCATAGTGAGGCGTATAATTACAAAGTATCCGCGAACCGTCAGAGCCTATCCACCAGAACAATTTTGGGAGCAACACCGGGCGGTCGGAATAATTAGCACCGATCTGTAAAAATTTTATACCGGCTTTAGAAAGTAAAGAAGGCAACATCCAGCTATGCGCAGGTACATCGGTCATTTTTGCGGCGATAGGCAAAGGATGACCATACTTGCGGGCTACATTAGAAGAAAAGACCAAGCTTCTTACATAGTCTTCTGCTTCAAAAGCATCAGTATGAATCGTACATGGCAGGCCATGCACATTAATTGATCCTTCTCTCAAAGCCAGTTCCACTTTCGCTTTACGATCAGGGGTCTGCAAAGGCCCTAATATATCTCCCCACATGGGCCAGCCAGCAATGGTCCATTTAAATCGTTCATCAATTGGTTTTTTCCGATCGGCGTCGATTAGGCGTATCGCATTGTCCATCATATCTACCCTGTACTTTGTTAATACAGCTTCTGCCGACATGGTATAGCCGATATCACAATGGGTTTTAAATACCACCCAGATATCTGTTACGGCCGGGGCCTTTTTGCCGGGTAGCAAGCTGGAAGGCGTAGCCGGTACCGGTATGGGAGACTTAGGCGTGTCCTGAGCCCCAACCTTTACACTCCATAAAGTAGATAAATATGCCAGCAGGATCAATTTTGTTTTCATCTTTACCATACTCTTATCTTTTGTTTTCCACTTTTTAAAATTTCAAATGCACCAGGTGAGGGGTTCAGTATATTGCGTTTATTGCCCAAATAATCTGTATCAATTTTTAGCGCAGAACCATCCACATTTTCAAAAGGTAAATCAGGAACGATTGCCTTTTTTATTGAAGCTGTTGTTGCCAGTTTTCTTTTTTGCTGCGTCAGCCAATTTTTATCCCACGTAATTTCCAGATACATTTTATCCCCTTCTTTTACTAACCCGGCGGCGGCATCAAAATTATCATCCGCTATAAAATTCTTTTCTTCAGCATCCTTATCCGCGACATTTTTGACCTTTTCTTTGGCTTCAGCACTTATTTCTCCAAAACTTCTTTGTTTATTACCCGAAATTGCCCTTTTCGCTCCTTTTGCATATACATTGCCATCAAAAGTTACCGGCAGGATATTCTTTTTATATTGGCCTGCATCACCACCATTTACAAATAAATTATTGACGAACTGAATATCACCTGCAGGGTTGTCATGCAGTGCGATAACATCAGTAGCATGTGGTTTTTGGTGAGGTGTTAAACGGCTATCGTACGATACCACATCCATTTTGCCCGCAAAAATATTGTGGACAAATGCCGCACCGCTAGAATTCATGAGCAAATTTGTTTTAGACAGTAGTATATTATTGCTCACCAGCATGGGACCATGGTTTACTTCTAAAAAGATGTCTAATCCATTTTCATGCATCAAATTATTTTTCACCTGAACGCCCTGGGCCATCCAATCCAGCCAAACTCCCATATTGGTACGGTAAATTTGATTGTTACGAATCTGCACATCTACTGCTCCATGAAATTTAATCCCAGCCATTTCGGCTCCGCTAAATAATTTCCTTACATGGATATCATGAATCGTATTCCCCTCTACAATACTAAATGCGCAGCCCATACTGCCCACAATGCCGGTTTGCTCACAATAAGCAATTGTATTGTTGCGCACCAAATGGCCACCAATGGTTCCTTTATTCCATCCAAACTTCAAGGCCCTGTTGATCGTACCTACATAGCCTTCGGCCGACTCCGTATCTTTATTGTCGTAAGCATCACCATACTTGCCAAGGGCGATACCGACACATTTTGAATATTGAATGGTATTATTTTCAATAATCCAGCCCCTGCTCCAATTGGTGCCAATTAAGCCCATTTGTTCGGCTGTTGGCGGTGCCCAATTGGTAGCTGCATGCTCCATAATAAAACCGCGAACGGTTATGAAATTTGTAAAAGGTTTTTCAGGATAAAACACTTTTTGACGTACATTAATTTCTACGGTCTCTTTATTTGGGTCTGCATTTTTAAACTGAGCCCATATCCTGGTCGTAGTGGAATCAACCTCTGCCCACCAAAGTGTGTTTTTTTCTTTGGCAACATTCATTACATTTTCCTTTGTCAGCGCTTCCATCAACCAATCTCCGTTAAGGTATACCGCTCCGGTATGAAATTTACTTCCTTTTGGCGGCCAATACCAATCGCCACGAATCAGGTCGTTAAACGGGTTGAATTTGCCAAAAAGCGTATTGGGAACTTTCACAACCCATGTGTCGTTCTTTTCTTTTTGCCAGCCTTTAATTATTTCCGAGCCTTTGATTTCTACTTTATCTCCTTTTGCAGCCTGGTAAACAATACGTTCATTGTCAGAATTTCCTCCGCGCGGAGGTGTAATCTGTTCGCGGTATACACCGGCATGAACAGTAATCACATCGCCCGGCATGGCCATGCCAGCTGCTGCTGTTATGGTTTTAAAAGGGTTTTCTATAGTTCCCAGATCGGTATCACTGCCATTTACTGAAACGTGATACTCCCTGCCTTTTGAGCCGGTTTTTCCGGCGGTTGTTTTTTGCGCAAAAGCATTCAGGCTGATTGCAACAAAAAATATAAGCGGTATTATTCTCTTATTAGTCATCTTTTATTTGGAATAGTTTATTGAGTCTATCTGTATTTTCCTATTTTTTTATGATGAGTACTTCGGGGCGTAAATACGGTTTATTCAGATCCGTTATCGGTTTATAGGCATAAGGATCTGTACCTGCCACCATCAAAATATCTCTCATATCTTCTGTTGGAGGAAGCTTTCCATCCTGATCCCATGGCAACATACTTTCGGCGCTCATGTAATGGTTTACCAATGCCATGCGGAAATTATCGGATGTCTTATTGCGCTTAGAACTGTGCAACAAATAGCCATGAAAGAACACAACAGTCCCACTCTTTACTTCAACCGGAATAATTTCTTCTTTATAACTAGTTACATCAATAGTGTCAATGTCCGCGTATTCATCGCTGAAGTTATCTACCCTAGGCATCATGTAGCCAGATTTATGACTGCCTGGTATAATCCATAAACATCCATTTTCAATCGATGCATCATCAATTGCAATCCATACACCTATTAGTGACTTATCACGTGTAGGAATGTAAAACTCATCCTGATGCCAGGCTTGTCCCGCTTTACCTGGCCCTTTAACAAAAAGCATGCTTTGCATACATTTTACATTGGGACTTACTATATTTTCTAACACGCTTACAATTCCTTCTTGTGAAAGATTTTTTTTAATAACAGGAGATATTTTATGAGGGAAATGAATAGCCACGTATTTTTTTAATACATCGGCATCATTTTCTTCTGCAGTAACCGGAATCAGTCCTTCCATGGCGCCGTATTTGCCTCTGAATATTTTTACAGTATCCTTTTTTAATTCTTCAATTTCATCAACTGATACAATGTGGGGAGCAATCAGGTATCCATAGTCCTCATAAAACTGAACATTTTCGGGAGTTATACTCCCATTAAAAACGTATTGATTTGGGTTGTTCATAAGATTACTTTTAGAAATAAATTATATGTTATTTTTAGGAAGCTTTACAAGCATCCTCTCTAATTCTTCTAGTGATTTACCTTTAGTTTCCGGAATTTTCAATCTGAGATAGACGTAGTAGATAAAGCACAAAACCGAAAAAAGCAGAAGCGTTACTGTCACACCAAATTGTTCATTCAGTATAGGAAATGCAAAGCTGGCGGCAAAATCTGCTACCCATAGCAGTAAGGTGCTTACCGAAAGCGCCAGTCCTCTGATACGGTTTGGGAATATTTCAGAGAGGATTACCCATGTTACCGATCCTAAGCTCGCAGAAAACCCAGCGATGTAGCACATTAAAAATAACAAGACCAGGTAGTTGTCAAAATATTGGAAATAAAAACAAGCAGCTACGCCAATAAGTGAAACCGTCATGATTAAGCAACCCGTAAGCAACAAGATTTTTCTGCCTGCCTTGTCTACCAGCCAAATAGATACAAACGTGAAAAGGAACATGATTACTCCTATGCCGATGGTTTGAAGCAGCGCATTTTCATTATTGACACCTGTTTTTTTAATTATTTCAGGGGCATAGTATAAAATAGCATTAATGCCTGTTATCTGTTGGAAAACGGCAATTATAATCCCCATCCATAAAAGAGGGCGAAAAGCAGGAAGCCATAAATCTGAAAATTTCTCTCTATGTTCATCTTGAAAATTCCTTTCAATTGCTGCCAGCTCCATACTGCCATAAACGACTCCTCCGATTTTTGTCAGCACAATCTCTGCCTCTTTTTTTCGATGCTTCTTCACTAGCCATCTAGGGGATTCGGGTACCATAAACATAAAAGCAAAGAACAATACTGAGGGTATGGCCTGCGAAGCAAACATCCAACGCCAGTTATTTTCGCCGGCATCGGCTAACAGGTAGTTAGATAAATAGGCGAGTAATATCCCTAGAACAATTGCAAGCTGATAAAGTGATACCATTCGCCCACGTAAGGCACCAGGTACCGTTTCAGCAATATACATAGGCGCTGCCATAGCAGCAGTTCCCACAGCCAGGCCTCCAGCTATTCTGAAAAAAACAAATGTTATTAATGAATGAGCTAGGGCTGTCCCAATACCAGTAACTGCGAATAAAAAACCGCAGAGGAGTAATGTTTTCTTTCTACCCCATACATCACATAGCTTTCCAGCAATAGCCGCTCCGATTACACAACCAATTAATATGCAGCTAACTGCCCAGCCTAATGTGTATTGGCTCAATTTGAAATAGGGTCCAATAAAATTGATGGCACCAGAAATTATTGCCGTATCGAATCCAAATAATAAGCCACCCAAAGCAGATACAAGACTTACCAGGAAAATATAAGAAGCATTAAATTTTGTTGTCGGCATCACTGATTTGCCTTTAGACTCCATTAAACCTGTTTTCATCAGCATATATTTAGTTTTCTAAGGTCATCAAATCGGATTAAAGCAAATAATGGTTTCTTAACAAATAGTGATGGTATTTTCTCATAGCCTAATAGGGTAAGACACTGTGATCAGTTCGCCTTGTGGTCGCTTCTGCTCCGGTGCAACTAGGGTTCTTCTGGGGTGTTGGTTCGATCACGAACGAGGCAACACCCTAGATGATACGGAGCAGTACCCTGGATGATACAAGCGCAAAGCGAAGACAAGTCGGGAAGAGACACGGTGTTAAGCTATATTAGTACGAGACAAATTCTTAAACGCGACTACCTAGCTGATAAGCCCTTTATAAGGGGCTTAAAAGCGGCTTGTAAGGGTAGGTACTCTTTAACCTTACAAATCCCTTATCAATCCCTTTTAAGTCCTATCTGAGCCTTATGCCAGATACTTTGTCATCCTGAACATCCACGTCGTCATTCCGAGTTTTGAGGAGCCGAGCCCTTCGGCGAGCTCACTTAGCTAATCTCTTGAACCATGCTTGAACAAGAGATCTCTCGTCGCTATGCTTCCCTCGAGATGACGAGGTGCGCATGATCGGTTTTTGATCATTGATGGTACTGGTTTATCATATCGGGGCATCTTTAAAGGATTTGGGTAATAAGTGGTTTGCATTTTCGAAAATGCCTATGTCTGCAATTGACATGCTGAATAGGTTGTGATGGTGGCGATTTGATTATGGCCAATACCTACAGGAATGGATTCTTAAACCGATAGAGTAATTTTTCTCCTTGTTTTACAGGTGATTAACAAATTTATGCGAATAAATACTGGGAATTGTTTGGAGAGAGGGTGTTTTTTCCTACTTTTGCACCCCGCTTCGGAGGAAGAGAGAAAGTTGAAAAGGATTAGAGAGGATGATGATTTGAAAGGTTGTGAGATAGGAAATGTCTCTTTTGGTTTTTGGTCTGCTTGGGTGGATGTAGCTTTGAAAAGCTTGGAAAAATAAAAAGAAAAAAAGTTTTAAAAAAAGCTTGACAATAATAAAAAGATTTCTACCTTTGCAATCCCAAACAGAACGGGAGTTACCAAACGGAGTTTAG
>NZ_JAVTSP010000001.1:0-1460047 GCF_032678645.1 Pedobacter frigoris | reverse complement strand
AAATGCTTTGACAGCAAACCAGTCAGCGATTGCATTGAAGGTTAACATTGCAGACACTGCCTCAATGCTGAGCCCATATGCTAAGCAGGCCGCTACGCAAAATGCTTTAACAGCAAACCAGTCAGCGATTGCTTTAAAAGTTAATATCGCAGATACTGCGGCAATGCTGAGTCCTTATGCTAAACAATCCTCTACTCAAGCAGCGTTATTGCTCAAAGAAAATACAGCCAACAAATCGACAACAACTACACTCGGTACAAGTGATGTTCTTTTCCCTACTCAAAATGCAGTTAAGACCTACGTGGACACTAAGGTGTCAGGCTCATTACCTGCATTAACCAGTGGCTCTTTACTATTCTCCAATGGAACAACAGTCGCAGAAAACAACAGCAACTTGTTTTGGGACAATACCAACAAACGCCTGGGAATTCTTGTCAATAGTCCCGATGCAACATTCCAGATCGGGCCCAAGGATAATATGGAAGCAGAAAGCTTAAGGTGGGGCAGAATGGCAGATGGTTTCAATACCCTCCAACTTGGATATCGACAAACAGGCTGGAAACTAAAGGCAGGCAATAATTCTGGAGTAATCACCGACCTGGCTTTTGCTAGAACTGACGGGTCTACAGAGACGCAGATCATGAGTTTAAGTACAGGCGCAGTTTCTATTTCAGGTAATCTGAATGTACAAAACACAATTACCGGCGCACAAGCCAATCTGACCGACCTGAATGTGAATAGTGGTGCAATATCGTACAACAGCACCAACAACAAAATCGGGCTGTTTAACGCAAATCCTACATCCAACTTTCAAATCGGAGCAAATGAAACCAGTCTGAAATACGACTACGACGGACAGGCAACGTCAGCTCTTTCCCTTGCATTCAGAAGCCAGGCGATGAGACTAAATCTGCTCACCAATAGTGGTGTTATATATGGATTGGCTTTTGAACACAATAATGGTTCTACAATTAATTCCTTATTAAACATCAGTACCACAGGAGAGATTACTGCCAGCAACAGAGTCAATGCCAGCGGATTCGTCAAGTCGGGAGGGACATCAGCTGAATACCTCATGGCAGATGGGAGCGTATCAACCGGAGGTGGTGTCGGCAGAGGAAATGGTACCGGCACTGGTAATATTGCGATCGGAACCACAGCTTTAAATAGCACGACTACAGGAAATAACAATATTGCTGTAGGTGATGGGGCGCTATATTACAATACCACCAATAGCAATACGACCGCAATCGGATGGCATGCCCTTCACGCTGAAGCAGGAAGTGGAAATATCGGGATAGGTTATGAAGCCGGGGCCAGAGGACCGATTTCCAGTTCATTAACAAACAGCACATTCCTGGGCAATAGTGCAAATGCAGGTGGTGGTACAATTGATAATGCTACAGCTATCGGATACGGAGCATATGTAACATCCAGCAACACTATTCAGTTAGGAAACACAGGCGTTACAGCTGTAAATACCAGCGGTGCTGTTAATGCAGGGGGTACAATAACCGGAAATGCCATTGTAAAAGCCGGAGGTACTGCTGCACAATACCTTATGGCTGATGGAAGCGTGTCGACTGGTGTTGTGGTCAGGGAAGTCGCCGATGAGTTTAGCGCCACTGCGGGGCAGATAAGTTTTACGTTGAGCCAGACCAAATCGGTAAATAGCAAAGTGAAAATGTATGTTAATGGTATCAGAATCAGCAATACTGCCTATAGTGTCAGTGGAACTACTTTGACGTATATACCGGGCTCCAATGGCGCTTATTCATTGTTGGTGGGAGACAGGATTCAGTTTGATTATTATTATTAAAGAAAATGATGAATCGACTTAAACGTTACCGGATGAATAAGAAAACACTTGCAAAAATATGTTTGTATTTGATCCTGGTATTAGGAGGCGAAAGTATGGTCTTTGCCCAAAATACTTTAGATAAAGTTGGGCTAGATGGTAGTTCCCTGGCACAAGTTGCGTATTCATTTCGTAAACTTTCCACTTCTTTTAGTGGATATGCAATCCAGGTTCGTCGGAGCAATGACAATGCAACACAGGACATAGGTTTTACTTCAGGGGGTGATTTTGACGCGGCAGCATTGATTGCTTTTGTCGGCGCAAATAGCGGCTATGTCACAATATGGTATGATCAAAGCGGAAATGGAAAGAACCTAAGTCAGCCGACTGGGGTAAACCAACCACGTATCGTAAATGCAGGGAGTATAGATACTGAAAATGGGAAGCCATTTATCCGTTTTTATGGACATGATGTAGGTACTGACGGCGTTGATTATTTGAGACTGGATGCCGATATGAATAATAATGGTCATGTATCACTAGTAAATAGATTTGCTGTTGGTGGTTATGGCTTTGTTTTGGGTCATACTGGATCTTATCAATGGCATTCGGATAATGGTGGTAACAGATTAATTTCCAGCTCACTGGCGGCAACACCAATTAGAAATAGTAAGGTATGGCAAAATAGAACGTCAATATCACCTTTGTCAGCCATATACAATACTAAACTGATGGTAAATACAATTGTTCCGCAGTCTACCGGGATAGAAACCCGCTGGAATAATATTGGGACGGACAGGTTACTTTATCATGATACGAATTTAGGGGCGGGGTATGCTGAACTGATAGTTTTCGGCGCTGAACTGCTTGATGCTGCACGAACAGCTTTAATTGAAAGCCAGGTCAGCTACTATAATACGGTCATCACTGATAGATTATTGAATAGAAATGGGCAGCTTACACCATCGTTGCCCGATCAAATCAATCAGAATGGAGCAAGAGGGCTATCTGGACTTTTACGTACTGGGGAAAAGATTGCATATTAGATAAATTTATAAGGCGGTGAAGTATGTTGTCTTTAATATTACTGTTTTTTTATATTTTTATCGCCTACATATTTAATTGATCAGGAAAGAGTAATTCGGAATGCATAAATAATGAAAAACTACAGAATTTACATCAATAATAATACGCTGTTTATTGCGGATGAGCTCCCTAAGCAGGTTAATAAGATTCAACAGTTAGATGTAAAGGATTTTGATTTTACAGCTTTTTATAAAAATGTTTCCAAAGTCTCTGAGCGGGAATATATCTTGGTACATCCCGATCCAAAAAAGATGTTTAAGAAACTGAAAAAGAGCTGTGAATTGATAAAAGCTGCAGGAGGCCTGGTAAAGAGTGATAAGGGGAATTACCTTTTTATTTTTAGGAATAAAAAGTGGGACTTACCAAAGGGCAAAGTAGAAAAAGGAGAGAAAATGAAAGAGGCAGGTCTTCGTGAGGTAGAAGAGGAGTGCGGCGTTAAAATACATACCAATGATGAAAAATTATGCAAAACTTACCATGTATATACCTTGGGTACTAAACTGGTGCTCAAAAAAACCAACTGGTATAGCATGACTGTCAAGGGAGAGCCTAAATTGATCCCGCAAAAAGAAGAAGGAATAACAAAGGCAAGCTGGTTAAATAAAACAGAATTAAAACCGGTGATAAAAAATACTTATCCTTCAATTATACAGGTATTGGAGGAAGGAAAGCTTCTTTAGGCTAACAGCTCTTAACAGTCTTAACCTTTTAAAAAAGGAATAGCTTCTTTTGGTAAGAATTGGCTTACATCTCCATTATTGCGCAGTATATCCCGGACAATTGTTGAACTGATTGCCGAATATTCAGGTTTACTCAGGATAATTATAGTCTCTGCTTCCGGCATCATGGTCTGATTGATCTGGGCAATTGCTTTTTCATATTCGAAATCAGCAACAGAGCGGACTCCGCGCACCATGTATTGAGCATTTATTTTTTTGCAGAAATCTACCGTCAGGCCTTCATATAACTGAACTTCTACGTTATCGTAACTTGAGAAGATGGTTTTTACAATTTCTTCACGTTTTTCTGCCGATAGGAAACTCTGTTTTGAGCTATTTAGTCCTATGCCTACTACAATTTTGTCGAATAGTGGCAGTGCGCGGGTTAATATGTCAACGTGAGCTATGGTAATTGGATCAAAAGAACCTGGAAATAATGCTATTTTCATACCTAAAGATTGCTGGGTTTTTCAAAAAAGCTAAAAGATGAATTTCCATATCTCCTGGTTTCTTTAAACCCGGGAAGGTTATTCATTTTTAATAATGAAGGATGCTCTACAATGAGTAAGCCATTGTCGGCCAGAAGGCTGTTTTTTATGACTAGTTCTGGTATTAAGGGGATAGTAGGCAAATTGTAAGGTGGATCAGCAAAAATAATCTGGTAGGTTTTATTGAGCTGATCTAAAAATTTGAACGCGTCGGCTTTTTGAACTTCAATTTCATTTAACTGATGCTTCTCAATAACAGATTTGACCCAATATATACAGCCTGAATGCTTATCAACAGCTGTTACTTTTTTTATTCCCCTGGATGCAAATTCAAAACTGATGTTACCGGTCCCGCAAAATAAATCCAGCACTTCGCATTCTTCAAAATCATAAGTATTATATAAAATATTAAAAAGTGCTTCCTTGGCCATATCGGTAGTAGGCCTTACAGGTAAACTTTCAGGAGCATTGAACCTGATGCCTTTTAGTCTTCCTCCAATTATTCGCATAGGTCGAGGGCTAATAAACTGCTATAATAGTGTGCGGGCATGTCTTCTAAAATTTTATGGTTTTGAGTGTCAGCATTGCCAAAATTTATGATTTTAAAGTATTTTGCCAGACAGGTATAATTGGCGTCCTCTTTATGGATAATGCCACTGAGGGATATTTCTGTTTCTGTAGTATTTATTTTTAATTGATTGATGATGAACAGCACGTAGTAGTTGAGTTCTTCACTGTTGTCAATCTGATAGTAGTTTTGAAATACCAGTTTCTCATCTTTAATATAAAGAACGTTAAAAGATGTGGCACTAAAATCCAGCAAAAGGGCAGTGTTTTTTTCCTTGGCCAGCGCGTGCAATGGAGCTGTGTGATCAAACAATTTTCCATGTGCTAAGGACGATGCCAATGTCTGGTCGACAAATTTACTAAGGGTAAAAATAGAAGTTAATCCAAAGTTGTTTGCCGGTTGCGTATAAAGATTCATTCCCTGATCATCACCAAAATAATTGGCATATTGGTTTAAGTTATCCGCGTCAAAAAGCTCATTAGGTACAGCAATAGAATTTTCTGTGTATACTGAAATCTTGATTTCCTTAAAAGAAAGCATCAAATAGCTATCGGTTTTGGTTTTATTTGCAAGTGTCTGTATTGTATTTATACATTCTTGCTGATCATATACTGCTTTAATTTCGTTCGATCCTTTGTCAATTATTGCATAAGAAAGGCTGTCGGCGGTAATTTTAATTAAAAGGTTACAGTTCTCTGCAGTATTTGGGTCAAAGTCAGGATCAACCAATAATATGCTATTTTTGCTGTTCATGCTAACAAAATTAATCCTTTTTTCTATAACATCACCATTGCATATTTGTTAAATGGATAAAGCTTCAATAATAGCTGGATGCTACCAGTTTACTCCAACTGCAGAACAGCTTGATTTTTGCCGGGAGATGGCTTCTTTTTTATCGAAGGAGCTGGATGGACAGTGCTTTATTTTAAAGGGATATGCCGGTACGGGTAAAACTACTTCAGTCGGGGCTCTTGTAAAGGCATTGCCAAAATTTGCTTTACGCGCTGTTCTATTGGCTCCAACGGGTCGGGCTGCGAAGGTGATGAGTAACTATACAGGCAGGAAGGCCCTGACCATACATAAAAAGATTTACAGAAAAAGGTCAGCAGTAGGTACTGACATGTCTTTTCAGCTTGCACCAAATCTTGCCGAGCATACTTTGTTTATTGTGGATGAGGCGTCAATGATTGCAGACGAATGGAATACGCAAAGTGGATCGTCACTTTTGAGAGATCTGATGGAGTTTGTTTATAATAGAAAGAATTGTGCTGTGGTTTTTGTAGGAGATACTGCTCAACTTCCTCCTGTAGGCAGCATTGATAGTCCGGCATTGAACAAAGACTACATGGCACAACACTTTTCAAATACGGTGCGTACTGTAGAGTTAAAGGAAGTTGTACGTCAGGAAAAAAAATCAGGTGTATTAGCGAACGCGACCATGTTGAGGAAATTGATTAATGAAGGGGAGGGAAATGATGGAGGAGAGCAGATTGCACTTCCAAAATTTATAACCAAAAATTTTAAAGATACATTCAGGATGACAGGCCTTAAGCTGGTCGAGGGTTTGGAATACGCCTATAATAAGTTTGGTATTGAA
This sequence comes from Pedobacter frigoris, assembly GCF_032678645.1. Taxonomy (GTDB): domain Bacteria; phylum Bacteroidota; class Bacteroidia; order Sphingobacteriales; family Sphingobacteriaceae; genus Pedobacter; species Pedobacter frigoris_A. The sequence continues at coordinate 1,453,791 of NZ_JAVTSP010000001.1, read as the reverse complement.
AATTCACTTGTGGTATGCCGGTCTAATAAATCTGCAAATGTATATAATCAGCAAATCAGGGCCAGGTTGCTGTACCGGGAAGAGGAGTTGACTGGCGGTGATCAGATCATGGTGGTCAGGAATAATTATTTTTGGCTTCCTGATAATGAGTCGGCAGCATTCATTGCAAATGGAGATATGGCCCGGGTGGTAAGGGTAAGGAGGACGGAGGAACGATACGGATTTCGTTTTTGCGAGGTAAATCTCGAATTTCTTGACTTTCCTGAAGCTGGTGTAATTACCTGTAAAGTCATGCTGGATACGCTAACGGCAGAAACTCCGAATCTTTCATTTGAACAAAGCAATAAGCTTTTTGAAAGCCTAAATGAGGATTATTCACATATATCCAATAAAAAAGAGAGGTTTAACGCGATTAAAGAAGATCCGTATTATAATGCACTTCAAATCAAATTTGCCTATGCCGTAACCTGTCACAAGGCACAGGGTGGTCAGTGGGATGCAGTTTTTGTTGATCAGGGATATTTAACAGACGAAATGATTGACCTTGATTTTCTCCGTTGGTTGTATACCGGTGTAACAAGGGCAAAAAGAGAATTATTTTTAGTAAATTTTGCCGCCAACTTATTTTCTTCTCCCGCTGAAGAGCAATTTTAGGACATAAAAAAACTGTAATTATGAGATTCGCATACTCTGTTAAGCAAAAAATGAAAATCGCTATTCTATTGTTCTGCATTATGGCATGTACAATATTGATTAGGTTTTTGGAGGATAAGAGTGTGAAAAGTATGAATGAGTCATTTATTTCTTTATACAATGACAGACTAATACCTGCTACTGATCTTTTTTATATTGCTGAGTATGTAGATCAAAAACGTAGTTTAATAGAAGATATGCTTTATTCATCCTCAGAGAACACTTTTGATTTTGAAGGTTTAAGAAGAAACTTACACAAGATCAATACTTCAATAGATTCCCTTATCCATGCTTATGAAAAAACTTACCTGGTAAAACAGGAGAAGGAAAATATAGCTGAACTGAAAGCAAATTTACATGCCGTTAAGACCATTGAAAAACAAACAGTGGATATTGTTAAAAATCAGGGACTGCAGAAAGCAAGAAATGTACATGAACTGATGGGAAGAAAAGCTTCTGGTGATATCATAAAAGGACTATCGGAGCTCATGCGCATACAACGCATGGTTGGTGCTGAGCTTACAAAGGACACTGAATTTATGGTTTCCGGTAATAAGCTTTATTCTGCTTTTCAAACTGTGCTGGCCATTGTCATAGGGATTTTGATTGTAGGTATAGTTTTTACCTCTAATGTGGTTAATATCAGAAGTGATAAGTTCAATCTGAATTAATGGACTCTGTTTTTTGAGCTTGTATGTAAAATGTTACATTAAATTCATTATGTTTGAATATACATTAAATCTAGAAGGGTAAGTATAGGAATGGAAAGTAACGTTGTGAATGCGCTGGCAGAAGAACATTTGCTGCTTCAGGATGCTGCTTTGGGCAGCCGTAGTGCTTTTACGAGTTTGTATACCTTTTATCTTCCTAAATTATATAAGTACATTTTTCCATTTGTCAGGTGTTCTAAAGAAGATACAGAAGAAATTCTTCATGATATGTTTATGAAGATATGGGAGAAGAAAGAAGACTTGTCGACGATAAAATCTTTCAACAGTTATCTTTATACTATGGCACGAAACCGGCTGGTTAATATTCATGAGCACAGCAAGGTTAAGCAAAAAGCCATAGATTACATTCTTCATCATAGCGAAGTGACAGGAAATAATACCGATGATAACTTCATTTATTCTCAATATAGGGAAGTAATCCAGCGGGCCATAGATACACTGCCGCCGAAACGGAAACGTGTATTTGAGATGAGCGCTTATGAGGAACTTTCGCAGGACGAAATTGCGGTTATAATGAACATCTCTAAATCTATGGTTAAAAAGCAGTTATATACGGCTACCAGGTATGTAAAGGAATACCTTAAGGTGCATGCGGATCTTACAGCATTTATTGCACTTTGTTTTTCTATCGGGCTGTTGAAATAATTATATTTTTTTTATTTCCGGGGTATCTAATGTTAAGTTCTTCCTGTCTTACTATTAAATCGGTTTATCATCATGAATTTACAGGAAGTAAAAGAACTATTAGAACTCATTTCATCGGGAAACTTTACAAAGCAACAAGAGGATGCTTTTATGAAGTGGCTTGATGAAGCTGATAAACTTGAATACCTGACCGTTCTGAATTGGTGGGAGGAAATCCTGGAGAAAAGAAAAGATCATGGTGTAGCTGATTCTGGGCTGATTTCAAGAATTGAGGCCGGACTAAATCATATTGAAACACCTGTTGCCCCGTTTCAAATAAAAAAGCAGAACTCTGAGAAGAACAATCTCAGGATAATATTCGCTGTTGCTGCTTCCTTAATCATGATTTTATCTGCCGGATTGTTTTTTTATAACAATAACAGCAAGAAACCTTTAGCTAATCATATAAGCCGGATTTCAAATGATATTAAACCAGGTGGGAATAAGGCGACGCTGATACTTAGTGACGGATCGAAAATAGATCTTAATGACGTTAACGCCGGCGGAATTGTCGCAAATCAGGCCGGAATCAGAATTGTTAAGAACAAAGACGGGCAACTTGTTTACAATATTGTAAACAATGCGGAATCTGATGTTACGGGTTTATACAATACCATACAGACTCCTTTAGGGGGACAATACCAGGTAAATCTTCCTGATGGAACCAGCGTATGGCTGAATGCAGCATCTTCTTTGCGTTATCCTGTGAATTTTGGGGGCGACGAACGAAGGGTAGAACTGACGGGAGAAGGTTATTTTGAAGTTGCTAAGAATAAAGATAAGCCGTTTAGGGTACAGACAAGAAACCAAATTGTTGAAGTGTTGGGAACCCATTTCAATATCAATAGTTATGATGAAGAGGAATATACGAAAACCTCTTTGCTTGAAGGAAGTGTAAGAGTTCAATCAGTAATTAATAAAAGAACAGTTTTATTGATTCCCGGCCAGCAATCGCTGCTTAATGACTACACTTTAAATGTAAAGGAAATAGATGTAAACGAAGTTGCTGCCTGGAAAGATGGTTACTTCGTATTCAATAACGAAAGCGCAGAAGCTGTAATGCGTAAGATAGCGAGGTGGTATGACCTGGAAGTTGTTTATGAAAATAACATTAGTAATATAGATTTTGCCGGCTCAGTAGCCCGCTATAAAAATGTTTCTGAAATCATTAAAACACTGGAACTAACCGGTCTGGTACATTTTAAACTGGAAGGTCGGAAAATCACAGTAATTGCGAATTAATTATCCCTATGAAAACCATATAAAAAAACCAAATCAACTAACCTAAACCAAATGCATATGAAGAGATAACGACCCACCACACACTGGTTATCTGGATAAAAACCGGGAGGTGCTTGGAACCACCTCCGCGGTCTGTTTGTCTGGACCTAACCAAATGAATTTTCGAAGACCATTTATTATCAATCCAAACTAAACAAAAGTATGAATAAAAATATTCATTGCCGACCGGCTTATGAACATAGTCGGCTATATAATAAAAAACAGATCATCATGCGCATAAAATTGACCGTTGTGATAATGATTGCTGCATTTTTACAGGTAAGTGCCAGTGGTTTTGCTCAAAAGATCACGCTGTCTGAAAGAAATGCTTCTCTGGAACAGCTTTTTAGTAAAATCAAAAAACAAAGCGGTTATACTTTTTTGTATAGTCCGCAATTAATAAGAAAAACGAAGCCGGTTTCACTAACGGTGACTGACGAGCCTTTGGTCTCTGTACTGGAAAAATGTTTTGAAGGGCAGCCGCTGACGTTTGCCATCAATCAAAATACGATTGTAGTTAGAAAGAGAGAAGAGGAGTTTACTTTGGCAAATATCCAGTTTAAGTTATTTACAGGAAAAGTTGTTGATGCTAAAGGTCTGCCTATACCAGGGGTGACTGTCAAAGTAAAAAATAAAAATACAACCAAAATAACTGACGCAAACGGTGATTTTAGTATAGATGTCGAGGATGATGACGTACTCGTACTAAGTTATATCGGTTTTAAAAGAAAAGAAGTAGCGGTAAAAGGCCTTCAAACGTTAAGGATTACACTTGAAGAAGATGAGTCGCAACTGAAAGATGTTGTGGTTATCGGCTATGGTACTCAAAACAGAAGAGAAAACCCAAACTCGATCTCGACAGTAAAAGGTACTGAGCTTCAGAACAAACCAAGTGCTTCTATAGAAGGATTGCTTCAGGGATTGGTACCGGGATTGCTTGTGCAAAATAATTCTGGTATGCCAGGGGCAAGAAGTAACGTTCAGCTTAGGGGTATTGCAGCTTTTTCAAATTCAGCAAATTCAAACGTAGTAAGTACGCCATTGTTTATCATTGACGGGGTGCCTTTGGAACAGGATGCTTTTAATCCTTCAGATCCACGTCAGGCAATTACCAGTGTGCTGTCGGGATTTAGTCCGTTTGACATTGAGTCAGTAGACGTTCTGAAAGATGCCGCTTCAACTGCTATATATGGATCAAGAGGAGCGAATGGGGTTATCATTATTAACACAAAACGTGGTAAAGTTGGTAAGCCTATTGTAACCTTAAATTCACAATTTGGTTTAACTTACTACCCGGAGTTACGTAAAACCCTGGGTGGAAGAAATGAACGTAATTTCAAAATCGATTTGTACAATCAGTATAAAGAATCTAAAGTAGGTGGTGGTTTTACAGATATTCCAATAGAATTATCGGATAGTTTGAATAGCTTTTACAATAACTCTACCGACTGGCAGAAATTATACTTTAAGAATGCAAATTTAAAGAATATCAACCTTGGAATCAGCGGAGCCAATGAAAATTCAAGCTACAGATTAGGTGCTGATTATTACGATGAGAAAGGTATTGTATTGGGTTCAGGTTTCAGCAGATATGCGCTGACCTATTCAGGCGTATTTAATCCGACTTCTAAATTGACAGTTACAGGAAGAGCAAATTTAAGTCAGACAGATGCAAGTCAAAGAAGAGGGGATACCTTTAATGCGGCAGTTGTTGGAAATAACTTTTCTTCATCTTTCCGTCCGGGACCAAATAGTGGTTTCTTTGATGCCTTTCTTGATTCTTATAATAAGGGCGTAAATATTGATTTGACAAGAAGGGTGTTGGGACAGTTGGAAGCAAGTTATGATGTCTTCAAATTCCTGAATATTACATCAAGGGCATCTGCAAATTATGAATTTTACAGAACCCGTACTTTCTCGCCTTCAGCGACAATGAGTGACTTTAAATCTGCCGCTTCTTATTATGCTAAAGAGAATGTGAACTTATTGAGTGAAACATTTGTGAGGTTGCACCATACTTTCAATGATAAACACACATTTGATTTTGTAACCGGTAATACCATCAATACCAGTGAGAATAACAACATATTCGGAGGCGCATTTGGCGGTCCAAGTGATGCACAGCAGGTGATTCAGGGATATCCTCAATCTAACCTTACGTTGTCTACACATAATATAAGTTATGGCTTGGTTTCTTATTTTTCCAGGTTAACCTATAACTATGATAAGAAATATTTGCTGCAGGCAGTTGTCCGTGCAGATGCCTCATCAAAATTCGGTAAGAACAAACAGTGGGGTTATTTTCCTTCTTTATCAGCAGGATGGGTGTTTACCAAAGAGAATTTCTTTAGTAAGAGCGTTGGAGACTGGTTTACTTTTGGTAAGCTAAGGGCAAGTGTTGGTAAAGCGGGTGAGCAGTATCAGGATAATTATCTGGCTTTAGGTGCTTATAATACAGGAGGTACAGGCAACAATGCAACTTACAATGGTGTTCCGATACTTTATCCAAACTATGACGGTGGTAACGGTATTCCATTACCAGACCTTACATGGCAAACATCAAAAGAATATGGGGCTGGTTTGGATCTTGAATTCCTGAAGAGCCGTCTGAGTGCAACACTTGAATATTATAATAAAACAAAAGACGGGTTCCTGTTTCCTGATGCTGTAAATGGAACCAGTGGATATTCATTGCGTTACATCAATAGTGGCGCGGTGAGAAACACAGGTTTTGAAGCAGCAATCACAGCATACATTACTGCTCCTGAAAAGAATTTCCAGTACTCAGTGAAATTTATAGGTGGTACTAATAAAAACGTACTTACCAAACTGCCAGATTTTGGAAGAAGTATCACTCGCGGTGGTTACCTGGGAGGATCGCCTTATCTGCAAATCGGTCGTCCGTTAAATGGTTTCTACTTGCTTCATTATTTGGGAGTTTATCCTGATGAAGCTTCTGTTCCGGTTAATAAATACACTGGTAAAAAACTTTATCCAAACGGAAGTGGATTTACTTCACAGGATCCTTATCATGCAGGAGACATTAAACTGCAGGATGTAAACGGAGATGGTGTAATAGATATCAGAGGTGTAAGTGATAAAGTATATGGAGGAGACCCTAACCCTAAATTTACGGGAAGTTTGTCACACTCTTTCAGTTACAGACTTAAAAATGGTTCATCTCTTCAATTGGATTTGTTCTTTAACTATTCATTTGGAGCTAAAGTATATAACAAAGTGTTGGCCGATAGGTTGAAAGCGGTGAGCTGGACTGCAAGTGAAAACGTAAATTATCCTGGAGGACAGAGAAACTTACTTGATGTTTCTGATCTGGATGTCTGGACACCTACACATACCAATGCAACGTACCCGGTTTTAAATCCATGGAGATATTATGCGACTTCAAGCTATGATTTCATCGGTAACTACGATACAGGCACAGATTTGTTTTTAGAAAATGGAAGTTTTGTACGCTTAAATAATGTCAGTTTGGGATATGATTTCTCCCCGGCATTCCTTAAGAAATTGAATGTAAGGAGGCTGAGAGTTTATGGAGGTATGAATAATGTATTTATCATATCGAAATACTCTGGTGTCGATCCTGAGAACGTGGATTATTATGGGTATGACCAGGGTAACGGATATCCTATTCCAAACAAATTTAACTTAGGTTTTAACTTTGAATTTTAAGAGACATGAACAAAATAATTAATAGAAAATCTAAACTGATATACATTGCTTTAATGTCTTTTGCATTGTTGTTTTCATGCAAAAAGATCCTTAATCCGGATGTAATAGATTTGCCAACGGATGCTAATGCCATCACGTCTGCTGCGGATGTCGATAAGACCCTTGCTGCGGCATATAATTTTTTAAGAATAGTTGTCCCTGATAAGGTGTTTTTAATGGGTGATATGAGAGCCAATGTGTTTTCGAGTTACTCACAGAGTTCTAATACAAGAACAGAAACTCTTATCGCAACAAATACTTCTGCATCACTTTTAAATAATGGTGGCGGGGATTGGAACGGGTTTTACCGCGTCATTTCGCAGTGTAACCTTATCCTCGAAAAAATTCCTACTATTTCTATTTATGATGAAGTGGCGAGGAAAAAACATATTGGCGAAGCCAGCTTTCTGAGGGCTTTGAGTTATTTTTACCTGGCTCGTTTTTGGGGTGATGTTCCTATCAACTTAAAAAGTGTAGATTTTAGTAATATACCAAGATCTCCTCAGGTTGATGTATTTAAACAGATCAATTCAGATCTAGATGTTGCGATCGCAAACCTGCAGATTGTATATAGTTCTGCGGAAAAAGCAGTAAGGGCAACAAAGGGTGCAGCCTGGGCTATTAAGGCGCATGTTGCAGGTTGGAACCAGGATTATGCAAGCTGTGAAAAATTATGCGATAGCGTGATCACAAGAGGTCAGTACTCACTGGTAACTGATACGAATAACCTGGTTAGTATTTTCGTAGGTAAATCTACCGAGGGTATTTTCGAACTTAATTTTGATGCGAATCTTAGAGAAGTTCAGAAAAATAGGGTTTATAACAGGACATTGGGCAGACCATATTACACTGACCAGTCTGATGGTGGTGGTGGTACTGAGAATTTTTTACTGTCTCCGACCCGCGCGCAGCTTGAGCAATTATTCCCTGCGGGTACTAAAGACGCCAGGAGATTTAGCTGGTTTATAAAGGAGTACTACAAAAATTCAAAAGTTCCGAATGATCGTGTATATTTTGGAAAATACAGGACATTGCAATCAAAAGGAGATACTACATCTCAGAACATTAACGAATCTAATATCATCATTACCAGGTTGCCTGATATCATGTTGTTGCGTGCTGAAGCACTGGCAAGTCCGTCTGTTGGAAGAACTGCAGAAGCAATCACTTTGTTAAATACGGTTCGCGGCAGAGCCAAAGCATATGCTTATGCCGGAGGCGGTAATCTGCAGGATACAATACTATTGGAACGTAAGAAAGAACTAATTGGCGAAGGACAGTATTTCTTTGATTTAGTCAGGACAAGAAAGCTGAATAAAGATTCAAAAATTACGAGTACGGATTGGTATGAGAAAGGTGCATGGTTACTTCCGATAAATCAGACAATTATTGCAAAAAGCAATTTCGTAATTACCCAGAATGATTTCTGGAAATAACTGTTAAGGATTTAACTGATAAAAATATTAATATGAAAAGTACTTCATTTAAAACGATAACTCTTTTAACAGTTGCCATTACATTAATTGTGGCGGCATGTAAAAAGAAAGACTACTATATGGACGGCGGGCTTTCTCAGCAATCTGACGCAGAGAAGAACATGACTACGTATGATTTTTTGGCGAGCAGGCCGAATCATGTGTTTGATTCATTAGTAAAGGTTATAGATCTGGCTAATGCAAAAGATCTGGTGAACCAAGCTAACATCACATTCTTTGCTTCACCGAATGATGCTATCATGAGGTTCCAGCGCCGGTTTACCCCGTCTGACAGGCAAGCTCCCAGGCCACTGGCTAAAATAGGAGTAGATACACTTAGAATGCTGCTGAAGCGATTTATTATTCCTGGCAACAGAGTTACGTTGGAGCAGGCTGTTGTTGATAAGCTTAAATACTATAAAGATAACAATGGCGATAGTCTAAATGTTTATGGTAGAGGTGGTGGTATCAATGCAGGAAGCTCTATTCAGACATCTGCTTACTATATGGATTATGAACACCGTAAGATTAAAAATGTAGATTCTATAAATTATACTTCGTCTATTCAAACTCACAATTTAATTACTTCAAATGCAAGGGTTCATGTGCTGAACAGAAATGGAAATTTTAGTGCGGGATTGAAACTGAAGTATTTCAGGGTAAGTGATAATTAATAACTTTTAATCTATAAGATGATGAAAACAATCATAAAAAAAATTACTCCTTTCATGATGCTGTCAGCTCTTTTGATCGTTTCATGTAAAAAAGATAATAAAGAAGGATTTTTAAGTCCGGCAATAAAGTATCCGAATACAAGTATCAACGCTGCAGTGGGTGCAAGTCTGATACAGTCAGGGGCAATGACTACAGACGAGTCGACAAAACCTCTTGAATTCAGTATAGATGCTATCCGCTATGCTGATGGTACATTAGCAACGAAGGTGATGGACTATAAAGTAGAGACTTATTTTTGGAATGCAGAATATACCAGTAAGGAGAAAACGAATCAGGAGCTTGATGTCAAGCGTGTTAAAGTAACCCGTCCGGCTATTGATATCAATCCTGAGAATGGAAATATCCTCATTTACCCTGAATCTACCGACAGTCTGCAGTTGACAAAGGGCAAGTACATTATTGATGTAAAGGTTAAAAATAAAGCGGAAGAGCGGATTATCAAAGCTGCATTAACCATTAATGTCACTTATTCCCCTCCATATTTTTACAGATTTTCAGGAGTTGATGGTAAAGTAAGCAGCATTGACGTTTCTTTCAAAAGACTGGAAAATACAGGTAACAGGATCACTGTGCGTACCTTCAATAAAGATGGGGTTGCCATTAATCCAAAAGAACTGCTTGGATATGATTACGGTACCGCTGCAGCTCCTGATTTAAAGGACTGGCATAACCTTGGTCTGAGTAATCCGACGAAATATACTGAGTTTCCAGACAGGCTTGAACTTGAAATAGCTGGATTCCCCCTTCCATTTGTTGCAGGTCAGGTTTTAACGATAGATATGTACAATAACGGAAGTGTGAATGGATCTTATTTTAACTATTGGTTTACTATGGCCATTTTGAAGGAAGGTGTTTGGGAAGTTACCATTAAGCTAAATTACTAGCCCTCAATTAATACTTAAATATCCCCTTATGCCCATCGATGGATTTCGGTGGGCATTCTTAATTTATATTGCAGCCGGAAGAATTGAAATTATAAAGGTTGTTCCTTTATTTTCTTCACTTTCGACCGTTAAGTTGCCAAGATGTTGTTCTATAATATCTTTTGAAATGTGGAGACCAAGGCCCATTGACTTTTCGCCGTTGAGACCTGTTCTTCCTGCTTTTGAAAATTGATCAAATAATAAGAACTTTAAGCTCTCTGGAATGCCTATTCCAAAATCAGATATACGGATTTCAACTTTTCCTTGCTTTGTATGTGCTTCAATATTTACAGGAGTGTTTGATGGCGAAAATTTGATTGCATTTCCGATTAAATTATCTATTACCCTTGTGAATTTTGAAGGATTGATGTTTACGGATATCGAGTTTTGATCGGTATTGAGATTGATTATTCTTGTTCTGTCTGTATTTGTCAGCCATGTATTTTGAATACCTTTTAGAAATCCGATCAATTCGACTTCCTGAACTTTTAGTGCTGCTTTTTTTTCCTGAACTACTTCGATAAGGTCATTAATAATGTGTTTTGCGTGCTGGGCGGAATTCAATATCAGTTGTACCTCTGTCGTGTCAGGATGACCTTCTTCGGTGAGAATAAGCGTGCTGAGTGCTTCAATATTGTTGAGCGGATTTCTAAGGTCATGTGCAACAAAACCAAGTATTTCACCTTTTTGATGATTTAGGTTTTGTATTTCTTCATTTCTTTCTTCAAGCTCTTTTAATTGTATGAAATGTTGTGATTTAAAATAATAACCATATCGGGAGCAGGTAAACAATACGAAGGCAAGTATTCCGGACGTGGAAATATTTAAAAATATCTGTTGGGTATTCAGACTTGTAAAACTTATTGTTATTGCGAATAAAAATACTATAAACAGGGCTGTAATGGTAATGTAGATAAGTTCCAATGCAAAAAATATACTTATCATTACGATTCCAATCAGTACAACGGAAAGGTTGTTTTTGGTATTATGTGTCGAAAAAATATAGCTAACACTATAACATACGCTTAATAAAAACAAGGTAAAAAGAAGGATGAGTGCATTCTTTTTAAAAGCACTTAGTTTAGGATTTTTTAGTGCCAGACTGGATAACATTAGAAATAGAAACGAACCGCTGATCTGTATAATGTTACTCAGACTGTATTCTGCATATCTGGGTATTGTGATAATATCTTCGTAAAAAAAGAAAGAAGCGAGTCTAATTGCTGATGCAATGCACAATAGAACTGTACTTAAAACCTTAATATGCCTGATATTTATGTAGCTATAGGTTTCTTTAAAGTCAACAGAATACTTATCTGGTGTTTTGTATTTATAGAGATGGAACAATTTGCGTTTTTAAACGTAAAATTAAATAAAGGAAATGAACTTCTATATTAATATCTTATTTTTGTTGAAAGTACTATTTATGATCCCAATTCTAGCCATCAAGTTTAATGACGCTTTTTTATTTAAGTTTTTAAAATTTGGTGTAGTTGGTTTTTCAGGACTTATCGTGGATTTTAGCATAACCTGGATATGCAAGGAGAAGCTTAAAATTCACAAATACATTTCGAGTTCATTAGGCTTTGTTGTTGCAACCGGTACAAATTATACCCTCAATCGCTACTGGACTTTTAATAATCATAATCCTGCAACAATTATCCAGTTTGGGAAATTTTTTGTGATTTCACTTGTCGGGCTTGCATTGAGTAATATTTTGATTTATTTGTTGAACGATAAGTTGAAATGGAACTTCTATTTTGCGAAGGCTTGCGCCATTGTAATTGTATCCTTGTGGAACTTCTTTGCTAACTACCTGTATACTTTCACGGGATAATCCTATTTTTAACGCATAAAACTCTATTTCATGTTGCAAACAAAGAGAAGTTCGGAACAACTGCTATTATTTTTTTTAGTGTTCTGGGCGATAATTAATATTATACAAGCTGCTTTCGTTGAATTACATGCTGATGAGGCTTATTATTGGATGTATTCCCGCTTTTTGGACTGGGGATATTTTGATCATCCTCCAATGGTAGCTGTGTTTATAAAATTGGGAGATACTTTGTTCCACAATTCCTTGGGTCTTAGATTAATTACTATTATCACGAGTACGCTTTCTGTTTATCTATTATGGAAGACTGTCAGCAGATACACACAAAATTTTAAACTTTTTGCTTTATTATTTAGCGCAGTCGTTTTGTTTCATGTATACGGCTTCATCACTACGCCCGATTCACCACTGTTCTTTTTCACTGTATTGTTTTTTTATGTTTACCAGCGGTATGCTGAAGAAGATAAAGTAAAATGGGCATTGTTGCTCGCTTTGATAATAGCTTGTCTTCTTTACAGCAAATACCACGGTATATTGGTGCTCTTTTTCACCATTCTGTCCAATTTTAAATTATTAAGGAGACCTTCTTTCTGGCTGATTGTGGTGGTTTCAATTGTTGCATTTTTACCACATATTATATGGCAGATTGACAATAATTATCCATCCTTTTATTATCATGTAATAGACAGGAATGCCGATTTTTATAAATTTAAATTTACATCTGAATACGTACTGGCACAACTCGCACTTGCGGGTCCGTTGGTAGGATGGTTTCTTTATAAATCTGCAGTACAACTTAAATCTTCTGATGCCTTCATTAAAGCTATTAAATTTAATTTTTACGGAATATTTGTCTTTTTTCTGTTCAGTACCTTTAAAGGAAGAGTAGAAGCACATTGGACTTTGCCAGCGATGCTTTGCTTATTTATTCTAGCTTATATAGAAATAGGACGTAAACCTGTTCCCAGGTGGTTTAATTATCTCGCAATTGTAAATATTGTGCTCATTATTGCCGTAAGGCTAATCCTTGTTTTTCCTATTGATGCATTGATGAAAGTCAAAGTTGTTGCATATTATTTCGGCACTAAGCAATGGGCAGCTCAGATTAAGGAGAAGGCAGGAACATTCCCGGTTATATTTACCGATTCATTTCAGGTTCCGTCCCGATATAATTATTATACTTACAGTACTAAGGGATTTGGGTATGACAGCAGGTACTACAGAAAAAATCAGTATGATATCTGGCCTTTGGAAGATAGCATAAGAAACAGAAAAGCATATTATGTATTGTCTCAGAGTCATGGAGATCATGTCAAGCAAGACACTATTGCTACGGATAAAGGAATGTTCTATGGTGTCTGGATTAATAAAGTGAGAACGTATCAAAAAATTGCGATAAATCTTTCAGAGGTTCCGGAGGCTTGGAAAAGAGGTGAAACAAAGAAGGTAACCTTAGAAATTACCAATCCGTATCATGAGCCAGTCTCTCTTGGTAATGCAGGCGAAGAATGGAAGTGTTTTCTGGAATATGGCTTTAAAAAGGACGGAAACTTTGTTTATTTTAAGACATTTACAGCAGATGTTTCTCAGCTTATCATTGCGCCCAATGCTACAGTACGCGTAGGTGGCATGATGAAGATCCCGGAAGAACCAGGAAAGTATAAACTGATTTTCTCCCTTAGAACTGAACCTTTTTCAGGTGGGCGGAACAGCGGTATGATTACTGCGGATGTAAAATAACTCTAGCTGATCCCTACTTAAATAATTTAACATATTTTAACACTAAACTATGCCGCTGGCATTTGCGAGAAAATTAACGTTTGTCTAATTTTCGCAAATAAAAATTAGGTCCAAAAATGGAAGAAACAAACATGACTGAGCGTTCATCATACGGAACTGATATCCGTGCTTTGAATGAAATGATACAGAAGGAGAGTGCGTTTATAGATCTCCTTTTTATTGAAATGGATAAAGTGATTGTAGGCCAGCGTTATATGGTAGAGCGTTTGCTGATAGGTCTATTGGCAGATGGGCATATTTTGCTGGAAGGCGTGCCCGGACTTGCAAAAACACTTGCTATTAACACACTTGCAAAAACAATAGATGCAGGATTTAGCCGGATCCAGTTTACGCCCGACTTATTACCTGCTGATTTATTGGGAACTATGATCTACAACCAGAAAAAAGAGGAATTTGTAGTAAGAAAGGGCCCTTTGTTCTCTAATTTTATTCTTGCCGACGAGATTAATCGTGCACCCGCAAAAGTACAAAGTGCTTTGCTGGAGGCAATGCAGGAACGTCAGGTGACGATCGGAGACAGTACTTTTCCGCTCCCTAAACCCTTCCTGGTATTGGCAACACAGAATCCAATAGAACAAGAGGGTACTTATCCACTTCCAGAAGCGCAGGTAGACCGTTTTATGCTGAAAGTGGTACTTGGCTATCCCAAAAAAGAGGAAGAAAAAAGAATTATGCGGGCGAATATAGCGCCAGAGGGAATGGCTAAACCAAATGCAATACTTCATCCGGACGATATCATAAGGGCTAGAAAAGTAGTGAGAGAGGTCTATATGGATGAAAAAATAGAGCAATATATTATTGATATCGTTTTTGCAACACGTTTTCCTGATCAATATAAACTAGCTGATTATAAAAATCTGATCAGTTTTGGTGCATCTCCTAGAGCAAGTATCAATATTGCCCTGGCTTCGAAAGCTTATGCCTTTATTAAGAGAAGAGGTTATGTAATTCCGGAGGATGTACGGGCGGTTTGTCATGATGTGTTGCGCCATAGAATAGGCCTTACTTATGAAGCTGAAGCCGAAGATATCACCACTGAAACTATCATTACGGGGATATTAAATGCTGTTGAAGTACCTTAATATTAATTCTTTTTAGAATTTTCTATATGGCCAGTATAATTTCATTCAGATATTAAATATGGATACTAAAGATCTCTTAAAAAAAGTAAGAAAGATTGAAATTAAGACGCGTGGGTTGAGCAATCAGATTTTTTCCGGAGAATATCATTCTGCTTTTAAAGGCAGGGGTATGGCTTTTAGTGAGGTTCGTGAATACCAGATGGGTGACGAGATCCGTACGATTGACTGGAATGTGACCGCCCGTTTCAATCACCCTTATGTAAAGGTATTTGATGAAGAAAGAGAGATGACTGTAATGCTGTTGGTTGACGTAAGCGGATCGAAAAGCTTTGGAACTCAAACCCAGCAAAAGCAAGATCTGGTGACTGAACTGTGCGCAGTTCTTGCTTTCTCAGCAATACAAAATAATGATAAGGTAGGTGTTCTGTTTTTTAGTGATCAGGTAGAGAAGTTTATACCGCCTAAAAAGGGCAGAGGGCATATATTGATGATCATCAGGGAACTGATTAATTTTAAACCAGAACATAAGGGTACTAATATAGCTCAGGCATTACAGTACTTTAATAGTGCTATAAAAAAGAGATCCACAGCTTTTTTAATCTCCGATTTCATGAGTGATACTTTTGAGAATGAACTTAAGATAGCCAATCGAAAACATGATCTGGTAGCATTGAGAATATTTGATATCCATGAAGAAGAATTTCCTAATCTGGGGCTGATTCCTGTGCAGGATGAGGAAACAGGCCAAATTGAATGGATCAATACTGCCGATGAAAAAATACGTCATGCTTTTAAAACAGCTGCTTTGGAAAGAAATGGCCGATTGGATAATCTTTTCAAAAAATCTGGAGTGGACTTTACAAAAATAGGGACGCATCAATCGTATGTGAAACCATTGATGACATTATTTAAAAAACGGGAAGCCAGAAGGTAGGAACATGAAACAATATTTTAATTTTTGCTGGTGTTTACTTTTGTGTTTAACCTGCTTTATTGGTCAGGGATATGCACAACAAGTTACGGTAGAAGCGAAACTCGATAAAAGCACCATTGCTTTGGGTGATCAGACAGTATTGCGTTTAATAGCAAGATTGCCAGTTGCCGAACAGCTTAGCTTTCCAGCTCTTACAGATACCATCTCTTCAAAAATACAGATTGTTGAGATTGGTAAAACGGATACGCTTAAGGATGCATCTAATCCTGCCGTTCATACGATAAGCAGGTCTTATGTAATTACTTCATTTGATGCAGGTATCCAGATAATCCCTTCATTTGCATTTACAACTAAAAGTGCAAGCTTCAATACGATCTCGATACCTCTGGAAGTGAAGGGGGTAAAGGTTGATACAACCAAAGCTATATTTGATATTAAGCAGCCTATAGCTGTATCTTATACTTTTATGGACTGGTTAAGGGATAACTGGCATTGGGTGGTGTTTGCTGCTGTTTGTTTGTTTATGCTTGGAGGAATCCTATACTATTTCAAGAAAATGCAAAAGGTTAAGCCGGTACTGGCAGTACCCGAAAAACCTGCTGTACCGCCACATCTTATTGCGATAGAAAAATTGAAGGAACTTAGAAATAAGAAATTATGGCAACAGGATGCTGTTAAGCAGTATCACAGTGAACTCAGTGATGTTATTCGTGAATATCTGGAAAAAAGATATGGGATCAACGCGCTTGAGCAGACTTCAGATGAAATCCTATCAGGATTGAAATTTACGGAAATTAAAGAGGAGGATAGAAATATGCTCCGACAGGTATTGTTGCTGGCCGATTTGGTGAAATTTGCGAAGGCCACTCCATTAAATACAGAGAATGAATTGAGTATGGACAATGCAATTAGGTTTGTTACGCATACAAGTGTGTTGAGTCCGATAGCTGAAAATAAAACTGATCAACGAAATGAAACTGTTTAGCGGAATCGAATTTGCCAATCCTGGATTCTTTTGGTTATTGATCATTATCCCTTTAGTGGTTGGATGGTACTTCTGGCGGAATGGAAGACTTCAGGGTACTCTTAAAATGTCTTCTGTACAAGGTTTTTTAAAAGCTAAAAGAAGCAAATTAAGCCATCTAAGACATTATAGTATTGTATTTAGATCACTTGCGTTGGTTGCCCTGATTTTTGCACTGGCGAGACCCCAGTCTGCCTTGAGCTGGCAAGATTCAACAACAGAGGGGATTGATATTGTGATTGCTACAGATATTTCAGGAAGTATGCTTGCGGAAGATTTGAAGCCAAATCGTTTAGAGGCAGGTAAAAATATTGCCATAGATTTTATAAAAGACAGACCAAATGACCGTATTGGGCTGGTAGTTTTTAGCGGAGAAAGCTTTACTCAATGTCCCCTTACTATAGACCATGATGTACTTATTAACTTGTTCAAGGACATTAATAATGGAATGATAGATGATGGTACGGCAATAGGAATGGGATTAGCAACTGCTGTAAATCGATTAAAGGAAAGCGAAGCCAAAAGCAAAGTAATTATATTACTTACTGACGGTTCAAATACAACAGGTTCCATACCTCCAGTTACCGCTGCTGAAATTGCAAAGCAAATGAATGTAAGGGTGTATACGGTTGGTGTTGGAACAAGAGGGTATGCTCCATATCCGGTAAAGACGCCTTTTGGTATCCAATATCAGAAAGTTCCCGTTACTATCGACGAGGGCGTATTGAGTAATATTGCAAAGATCACCGGAGGAAAATATTTCAGAGCTACAAATAACGAAAAATTAAAAGCGATTTACCAGCAGATCGACCAGTTGGAAAAAGCAAAAATTGCGGTAACTCAGTATCATAAAAAAACAGAACGGTTCTTGCCATTTGCGATATTGGCACTGGTGTTTTTACTATTGGAGTTTACATTAAGAAATACATTTTTTAAAGGAGCACTAACTTAATCATATGTTACGTTTTGCATATACGGAATTTTTATGGGGCCTTGCCGGAGTTCCTTTATTACTGATCATTTTTTTGATGATCAGAAGATGGAAGAAAAAAGCATTGGACTCTTTGGGCGATAGAGAAACAGTGAGGAAAATGATTCCGGAGGTTTCTTTCAGCAGACCAGTCCTGAAGTTTACGTTATTTTTAATTGCCTATAGCGCACTGATTGTGGGTCTTGCCGATCCGCAGATCGGGACAAAAATAGAAGAGGGAAAGAAAAGCGGGTCTGACCTGATGATCTTGCTGGATGTATCAAATAGTATGATGGCAGGTGATCTCGCTCCGAGCCGATTGGAAAATGCGAAACGGGCAATCTCGCAATTGATTGACAACTTGCACAACGATCGCATTGGTATCATTATTTTCGCAGGTGAGGCCTATGTACAATTGCCAATTACTACAGATTATTCTGCAGCCAAACTATTCCTCAATAACATCAACACCAGTATAGTACCAACACAGGGTACGGCTATAGGAGCTGCAATAGATATGGGAATGAAGTCATTTGATTTTGTGAATGGTACCAGTAAAGCGATGATCCTCATGACGGACGGTGAAAATCACGAAGATGATGCTTTAGCCGCTACAAAAAATGCAATAGCTAAAGACGTTTCAGTACATGTAATAGGTCTCGGACTGCCGGAGGGGGCACCCATTCCGATTTATAAAAATGGCAGTCCTGTTGGATTTCATACCGATGAAAACGGGAAGACTGTACTGAGTAAACTGAATGAAGAAATGTGTAAGGAAATTGCGACCGCAGGGAATGGAGTTTATGTGAGAGCAACCAATGCAAATAGCGGATTGAACATTGTTAGGGATCAGATAGATAAAATGCAGAAGAAAACATATGACAGTAAAGTGTTTAAGAACTATGAAGACAGATTTCAATTTTTTCTCGGACTTGCATTTTTATTGTTAGTGCTGGAGTTCTTTATTTCCAGCAGGAAAAACCTGAAATTAAGTGAAGTGAACTTGTTTGAAGTGAAAAAATGATGAAGCGAATAATAGTTATCATTTGCATTATGCTACAGGGATTTGTGCTTTTTGCACAAAAGGAGAAAAAGTATGTTCATAATGGCAATAAGTTATATGAGCAGCAAAAATTTGCTGAAGCAGAAAAAAGTTACAGACAATCTGTAGAACATTCAAAACAATCTGTTGAAGGTAATTTCAATTTAGGAGATGCATTGTACAAACAAAAGAAGTTTGATACTGCCATTCAGAAATTTACAGAAATTGCTGGTTCTTCAAACGATAGAGCAGTGAAAGCAAAGGCATATCATAATTTGGGGAATTCTCTTTTGGAATCCAAGAAGCTTGAAGAAAGTATTGATGCGTATAAAAAATCGCTGATTAATAACCCTAAGGACGATCAAACCAGGTATAACCTGGCTTATGCACAGGAAAAACTGAAACAACAGCAGGATCAGCAAAAAAAGAACGACAAGAATAAAGACAAGAATAAAAAAGATCAGGATAAGAAGGATCAAAATAAAGATCAACAGGACAAGGATAAGCAAGATAAGGATAAGCAGGATAAAGATAAAAAAGACCAGGATCAGAAGGACAAGGATCAAAAAGATAAAAATAAAGATGATCAGCAAAATGGTCAGAAGCCACAACCTGATAAACTATCTAAGGACGACGCAGAGCGTATGCTTGAGGCCCTGAATAATGAAGAGAAAAATACGCAGGACAAGCTTAAAAATAAAAAAGCTAAAGGTGTAAAAGGTCGCATCATTAAAGATTGGTAAGTAAAAAGTATTTGTTATTTTGGACAAAATGAAACATTATATATTAACGTTTTTATTGCTGTGGAGCAATCTTTTGCTGGCCAATGATCCCATTAAAATTACAGCAACAGTCAGTAGAAATCCAGTGGGTACGGGAGAACAATTTGAGGTTAGTTTCACAGTAAATGGTAACATAGAAAAATTTAGTCCGCCTGATTTTAGGGGTTTTCAAGTTTTAGGTGGACCAAATCAGTCGTCGAGTGTAACTTCCATTAATGGGAATACTTCTATGAGTATGTCCTTGAGCTATGTACTTGTTGCAGAAAGAACAGGAGACTACACCATAGGACCTGCAATAATTCAGGCGAATGGTAAGCAGTTAAGATCTAACTCGATCAGGATGAAGGTTGTGAAGGGGGCTTCTCTGCCCCAACAAGGTCAATCAGGAACATCCGGACAACCAGATCCTCAGGTTTCTCAAGCCGCAGCCAACGTAGATATATCCAAGAGATTGTTCATCAGGGCCGTGACCAATAAGTCAAATGTTTATCAGGGTGAGCAGCTTGCAGTAACGTATAAATTGTATACAAACATTGAACTCGTAGATAATGCATTAGATAAGCTTCCTGATTTTAATGGTTTCTGGAGCCAGGAGATTAAAAATAATAACCCAAATGTCCAATGGGAAACGGAAATTCTTAACGGTACTAAATATAGTGTTGCCACATTAAAACAGATCATTTTATTTCCTGAGCGCTCAGGAAAACTTACGTTGGATCCTTTGGGGATGACTTTTCTGGTCCGTGTACCCGTTCCATCGAATGATCCGTTTGAAATGATGTTTGGCGGATCTTACAAAGATTTAAAACGAAAAATAAAAAGCCAGCCTGTAACTATAAACGTAAAACCTTTGCCGGAAGCAGGTAAACCTGAGGGCTTTCAGGGAGCGGTAGGTAATTACTCAATGGAGGCTGCTGTAGATAGATCAGAACTTAAAGCTAATGAATCTCTGAACTATACGATCAAAATTTCAGGATCAGGAAACTTGAAACTATTGAAAGCCCCCGAACTTACACTGGCGGCTGATATTGAGAAATATGATCCTAAAGTAAATGATAAAATTACAGAAACCATTAGCGGTGTTTCAGGAAATAGAGATTTTACTTATTTGTTAATCCCGAGACATGAAGGAAACTATGCTGTAGCACCATTTAAATTTTCTTATTTTAATCCTGCTACGCAACGATATGTTACCTTAAATTCTAAAGGATTTAATCTTAAGGTAGCAAAAGGTGCGCCTGGATCAAATGTTACTGCTTATTCAGGCGGGCAGCAGGATGTTAAACTTCTGGCTAAGGATATCCGATATATAAAGACTGACGCCCCCAAACTGATCAGATCTGGCGAGGGATTTAATGGCTCCCCTTTATATTATGTCCTGCTTGGTGCCGGTCCGGTATTATTTCTATTTGCATTGGGATATCGCAAATGGTATCGTGAAAATAACAGCGATTATATAGCTGTAAAAAGCCGGAATGCAAATAAAATCGCTAATAAACATTTGGCTAACGCTAATAAACAATTGCAGTCGGGAGATAAGAAATTATTCTATGAAGCTATTTATAAAGGTTTGTATGGGTATTTAAGTGATAAGCTGAATATTGAGGCTGCTGATCTGAACAAGGAAAATATTACCTCTCAGTTGAAAGTCAAGGGGGTAAAAGATGAGTTTATAAACCAATTGTCTGAGACCATAGATTTGTGTGAAATGGCAAGATATGCCCCGGTTTCGGGTATTTCAGAAAAAGAAGTGTTTGATAAAGCTAAAACCATTATTAATGAGATCGAAACAAATGCATAAACATAATATCTGTTTACTACTGTTAGTACTTGGATTCCCTTTGTTTTCAATGGGAAATAATAAAGCTGAGGACTTTTTTTTAAAAGGCAATAAGGAATATGCAAAGGCTGACTATGAAGGGGCGCTAAAAACTTATCAGCAACTGCTTGATGATGGTTATGAATCTGCAGAGGTTTATTTTAATATAGGCAATTCAAATTATAAATTGGGTAATATGCCCTCAGCAATATTAAACTATGAAAAGGCACATAAACTAAATCCAGGAGATGAGGATATTGAGCTTAATCTGCAGTTGGCAAACCTAAAGATCACAGATAAAATTGAGCCAGTTCCTGAATTTTTTCTTGCGACCTGGTGGAGAAGTATTGTGCTATTTTTCTCAGTATCCTTGTGGTCTATACTTGGTATTGTAACTATTACGTTAGGGTTTCTGTTGTTGATTGTTTATTTATTTGCTCTGGCGCTTCCCATAAAGAAATCTGCATTCTATACAGGAATTTGCCTGATTTTTATCGGAGTACTCAGCATTATAATGTCTGAAATACAACAGGCTTATTTTAGCCGCCATCAGGAAGCTATTGTTTTTGCAGGAACGGTGAATGTTAAAAGTGGTCCGGATGCATCGCAAAAGACCTTATTTGTCATTCATGAGGGAACTAAAGTCAGTATTAAAAATAAGAATCAAAATTGGATTGAAGTCGAGCTTCCCAATGGCAACACCGGATGGATCACTTTATCTGATGTAAAAGAAATTTAGCGAACTTTTCAGTTCGCTTTTGGTTCCGCTTTTCCATTGTGACAAGTGACACATGACACTGCTAAAAGAGCTTTTCCTTCCTTTGTTTTTTCATCGTGGAAGTACTTCTTGTTAATTTTTGCTGTCATGCGCATCATGTTTCTGGCAATTTCTTTTTCCTTTTTCTCATCGCTGGCAAAGTCCATTTTTTTAGGATCCTCTTTTTGAGGTGAATGGCAAAAATTACATCTGACCCCAAGCGCTGAATTAAAGCCCCGCATTAATTTTTCGAGCTCTTCATGGCTAATGTTTTTTGGCAGAACCTTTAGGTTTTTCGCTTTTTGTTCCTGTTGCTTCGGCATAAATGCGCTTAGCATTCCTACGGTGATCATCAGGAATGATAAAGTAAGTGTTTTTTTATATCGCATGGGTCGTGTGTTTGATAAAACAAGATAAAAAATCGTAACGATAAAAAAGCAATGTTTACTGTATTAAAATTGTTTTATAACATATAAAATACCCAAGGTAGTTATGCAATATGGTACCACTCATTATTTCTTTATCATCTTTTATTTTTTAATTTCCCAAGCCTGTTTCATCGCCCCCAGGAAAGTTTCAGGAGGTTGTGCACCGGATACGGCGACTTTCTGATCAAATACAAAAAATGGAACACCTCTTACACCTATATTTTGAGCAGTTTGCTCATCATAGCGTACTTCATCTGTAAAATCAGCGCTTTTTAGCATCGTTTCAATAGTTAATTGATCCATTCCGATGGAAGTGCCAATTTCTATCAGGGTGGTATGATTACTTATGTCTTTTCCTTTTGTAAAATAGGCATCAAATAAGCACTCTTCTATCTGATCACCCAAGCCTTCCGTCTTCGCTAGTTGTATGAGCCTATGGGCATCGAAGGAATTGACAACAACAGAAATGTCAAGATGGAAATCCAGCCCGACTTCTGCGGCTGTTTGGGTTACATTCTGATGCATTTCTTCTGCCCATTCCCGCGATCTTCCGTATCTGTTGGCCAGGTAATCTACTGCATTGGCCCCAACGATTGTTTCAGCATTCGGATCCAATTCAAAGCTGTGCCATTCAATTTCAACCTGATCTTTATGTTCAAATTGTTGTAATGCAGCTTCAAATTTTCTTTTTCCTATATAACAAAACGGACAGCGTACGTCCGACCAGATGTCTACTTTCATGTTGGCAAATGTAGATGCTTAGCTTTTATAAGTACCGGTATTTATAGGATTATGATTTTGGGGTGATGTTTTGGTTCTTTATCAATGATTAATAAATGTTTATTTTTTCCTATTTTACATCATGAGTTTTTTAACTGCTGAATGGAGAAAATTAGCTATAGCTAATTATGCAATTGATAAAGAGTTACTGACACCTTATTTACCTGCCGGGACTGAACTGGATTTGTGGAATGATACCTGTTATGTGAGTCTGATCGGTTTCTTATTTAAAAACACCAAACTGCTTGGTTTTAGTATTCCCTTTCATGCAAACTTTGAAGAGGTAAACCTTAGGTTTTATGTTAAATATAATGACAATGGAGTTTGGAAAAGGGGAGTTGTTTTTATCAAGGAAATTGTTCCAAAATTTGCCTTGTCTGTGGTAGCAAATACAATTTACAATGAAAATTATGAAGCAATGCCGATGTCTCATAGCTTAAAAGAATTGGATGAAGAACGCGAAGTGATCTACAAGTGGAGGTATAAAAATCAGTGGCAGAGTTTTGCAGTCAAAGCACACAGAGCTTTATCGGAAATCCTTCCTGGTAGTGAAGCTGAATTTATAACCGAACATTATTGGGGGTATGCAAGGTATAGTGATGTCAAAACCAATGAGTATGAGGTAAAACATCCGAAATGGGCACAATATAAGGTAACTGGTTTTGAGATCAATGTCGATTTTGGATTGGTTTACGGGACTTCGTTTGCATTTTTAAACGAGCAGCAACCATCTTCATTAATGCTTGCGGAAGGTTCTGAAGTTTCGGTTGAGAAGAAGAGAACCATTATTTAGAAAAGAATAGAACAAGATTAACTGATCTTTTTACCCGTCATTTTAAAGATGATGAACATTACAATTCCTGAAAGGGCAATCAGGATCATGTAGCTATAGTTTAGGTGATATTGATCTTTGGCTGGTATGAAGAGTATGATGCCATAACTTAAAAAAGACACAATTACATAATTAATGCCCCCTGTAAGTCCGCTTGCAATTCCAGCATTTTTAGGGAATCTGCTCAGACAAAAAGTAAAAAAGCTATTGAAGGTATAGCCTGAACAGGCGTGGATCATAAATGCAAAGAAAATCATAGAATATAAGGTGGCTGCGAAGCCTGTGTATATAAACATGATGATACCAAAGAATAGCTGTATGCTCAAGTTGATGATCAGCTTTTTATTGAAGGGCTTGTTTATAGTTGACTTGCCAATGAAACCACCAAGCATTACTGCCGCACCTAATATTAGCGAGCTATATCCAGCCACTATCGGACTAAGTCCCAATTGGTGTTCTATGATAAAAGGGCCTGCCATATTGTAAATCATGACCATAGAGTACGATAACCCCAGCATTACAATCCCAAGTGTAAAGCTCGCCGTGCTAATCATTTCCTGATAGACGGTACTGATGATTTTCAGGTTAAAAGGCATCCGTTGTTTTATCGTTTCTCCGCTAAACATGAATTCCAATATAAATATGATGATCGCAAAACCTGCCAGGAAATAAAAATTAGCCTGCCATCCAAAATAATTTTGGAGATAACCTCCTGCGAAAGGAGCAATGATCGGAGCGGTAGCCCATATAATTGAAAACATGCTGAGGTAATGTTTTAATTTATCCCCGGAAAATACGTCTACAAAAAAGGCCCTTTTAGACACGACAATAGCACCTACAGTAATGCCATGGATAATTCGCATGGCATATATAAGATATATGCTCGAGGTGTTTGCGATAATTATACTGGCTAAAGCGAAGATAATAAGGCTGATCAGATTGATCTTATATCTGCCAAAACTATCCAGCAAGCTTCCAACGAATAACTGTGCTATACCATAGCTGATCAGGAATAAACTGAGTGTCATCTGTACCTGTATGTCACTTACCTGAAGATCAGCAGCCATACTGGGAAGAGAGGGTATATAAACATCTGTTGCAAAACCCGAGAGCGGAATCAGTGTAAATGCCAATACTGTAGAGATGCCCTGATGTTGCTGTTTTAATGTTTTTTCGCGATTCAAGTTGATGTTGTTTTGAGCGTTCAAAGTTAGTTTTTACAAATCCTTTTGCCGGAATCTTTTAGAACATGAGATTGTAATAAAATAAAATCCTGCTTTATGTAAGTATTTTGTTCTTATTGTTACTTATAGAATAAAGTAAGGTTATATGTATATTTCAATAAAAAAGGATGATGGATGATCACGAATTCTTAAAGGTGTTGCATTTGCATCAGGGAATTATCCATAAGGTCTGCAGGCTTTATCGCGATGGTAAAGAAGATCAGGAAGACCTCTTCCAGGAAATTACTTATCAGCTTTGGAAAGCCTGGCTAACTTTCAGGGGTGAAGCGAAGATTACTACCTGGATGTACAGGATTGCTTTGAACACTGCGATAGCCTCCTTCCGTAAAAAGAAACCTGTAATAGAATACACGTCAATACTGCCGGATGTTACTCAGGAAGATCAAAATGAGGAGCAGATTGAGCGACAAGAAAAATTATTAAGGGTGCTCAAACAGCTGGACGACAGTGAAAAGGCAATAGTGACGTTGTATTTTGAAGAACTTAGTTATAAGCAGATCGCTGAAGTAATTGGCATTACTGAAAATAATGTAGGGGTAAGGCTAAACAGAATCAAAAATAAAATTCAAAAACTCTTAATCAGATAAAACCATGGAACTAGATGAACTAATGTCAGATTGGAAGAACATATCTACTCCTGATAAAACAAATGAACAATTCAGTGCAATGCTGAAAGAAAATAATCATCCTGTCCTAAAAGGCATCAGGAGGCAGTTGGTTATTGAGATTGCGGGATGGACTACATTTCTCATTTGCTATTATAGTATGTTTGACGGTGAGCGAAAGCCTTTGTTAATCAATCTAATATTGATAGTGTCTATTTTGATCTCTATGATTCATAATGTTTCGTGGTATAATTTTGCAAAGCATCAAGTTGACGACGGAAGTATATTGAGTTCATTGGAAAATTATTTTTCTAAAGTGAAGCGGTTTGCAATATTGTCAGTGATATTCAGAATTGTATTCGCCGTTGGCTTGCTCAGCTTTTTTAGCTACAACATCAGATTTGGACCCGAAAAATATCTTTTATTAGCTGTTGTGATCTTTTTGTTTCTGATACAAATATTTATTCTTAGCGGTATATGGGTTAGACGATTAAAACTACTTCGACAAACTATTGATGATTTTGGAAATGGATAATGATGTTGAAGTCTAAGTGTTTTATTTACAGAATGGTAGAGGATGATTAATAGACAGGAAGATTTATTTTAAAAAAAAATGAAAATAAATCTTCCTGTTCGGGTAGAGTTAATCGTTAGCTAAATAATTATATCCCTAGATGTGCAAAATATTTGTCAATGCTCTCTTACATTGGCCGGGTCAGATGGTCAGTAGATACAATTAAATTAATTGTTTTTACTGACACTGATCCTTGCTCTTTTAGCACTAATTTTTCTTTTGCAGTTTTCTTATTTTTTGATTTAACATCTCAATGCTATCCAGTATCTGTTTATTCTGAGATTTAATACTATCCAATTGCAATTGAATTTTTTCATCTCTGATTTGACTTCTTCCCTCAGGAGATGATTCGCGATTACAAGATACTAATGCTGATAAAAGCAGAATGCCAATAAGTAGTTTCATAATAGATTTTTATTGTATTGGTTGCTGATGTGTTTAAAAACTTACAGTAGAATGTATTCATCTTTTAACAAATCTTAACATTTCTGTGTTTAAACCATTTTTCAATTCATGACTCTATTCTACAAAACACAAAAGATAAGTGATATGAGAAAATTAATCTTAAGCGCTATTTTATTCATTGGTATGGGTACAATGGCATTTGCACAGCAAACTGATCAGAAAAGAGAAAGAAAAACTCCGGAAGAAAAGGCACAGCGTCTTACTGATGTATTAGATAAAAAATTATCGTTAACTGCAGATCAAAAAACAAAGATTTATGCGATAAATCTGGAAGGAATAAAAGAGCAAAAAGGTAAGCATGTGAAAGGACAAAAACCTGACAGATCATTGATGAAAGCAGAATTTGACAAAAGAGACGGACAGATCAATGCTGTTTTGAATGATAGCCAACGTAAGTCATATCAGGACT
Organism: Pedobacter frigoris; assembly: GCF_032678645.1. Classification (GTDB taxonomy): domain Bacteria; phylum Bacteroidota; class Bacteroidia; order Sphingobacteriales; family Sphingobacteriaceae; genus Pedobacter; species Pedobacter frigoris_A. The sequence goes on along the minus strand of NZ_JAVTSP010000001.1, from coordinate 1,426,159 downwards.
GGAAAACTGAAAAAATGAATTCCATGAAAAATGGGAAAAAAGACGGGAAGAAGCTATAGAGGGCAAAAACGGATAAAGGATAAGGGATGTTGAAGGGGGATGATTGAAAAGCAGCTATAATGGCTGCTTTTCTGCGTTATGGTGGTTCCATAATATTTTTCAAACCCTAAGCCCCGTTAATTGTTCTCCATAAACATTTACCTAAACTTTGAGTTATGGAAGCCAACGAAAAAAACACCAAACCACTGAATAATGCTGTACAGCTAAATGATGACGTTAAATTTGAAAACTCCGATGTAGACCCAGGATTTTTAGGACATCAGGATGATCTCGTATTAAAAAGTAAAGAAGATAAACGTGAACATAATATTGATGCCAATATGAGTATTAAGGAAATGAGGGAAGAAAAGGATGAAGATAGTCAGGAGAATGATGCATTGAATTATAAAAACGACAGGGAGAACGGTGCATTCAATCCTAAAAATATCTAAAGATCAAATAGCAAATGGGTCTACCATATTTACCTCCTATAAGCATTTAAAAGAAGTCTATGTCAAAAATGGGCAACAGGTAAATTATTAGCCCGCCTGTTTACAAAGAAAGAATCTAAGAAGTATGGAGGAGACTGTCACCATCTGCATCTTGAAATCAGAAGAAAATTTGATGATTATGGATGTGCAAGCTGGCTTACAATGAACAAGACCCAACTCAATCTTAGATTCTTTAATCCACTGACTTTTTTAAATGAAAACTTAAAATAATTTGTTTAAGGCTTTCTTATCTTACATCAATGTTTCCAAATGGTATAACAGGTAATTTTGTTATATCAAAAAAGAAAGAATTATTATGGAATTAGGTATAGGTATGTTTGGTGATTTGTCTTTTGATGAGAAGACAGGAAAACCGCGTGACTCGAAAGTTAAATTACAGGAGATACTGGAACAGATCAAATTAGCTGATGAAGTTGGGCTGGATGTTTTCGGCTTAGGTGAGCATCATCGTCCGGATTATGCTGTTTCATCTCCAGAGATTGTTTTGGCTGCTGCTGCAAGTATCACCAAAAATATAAAATTAACTAGCACGGTGACCGTTTTGAGCTCGGCAGAGCCTGTGAAGGTGTACCAGGATTTTGCTACCATAGATTTGATTTCTAATGGCCGAGCAGAAATAGGCGTTGGCAGAGGTAGTTTCATAGAGTCTTTTCCTTTGTTTGGCTACAATCTGAGCGATTACGATCAGTTATTTGAAGAGAAGTTGGACCTGTTACTGAATATCAATAATAATGATGTGGTGAACTGGAAGGGCAAACTCCGTGCGCCTCTTGTGAATCAAATGGTACTGCCCCGCGCTACTAATGGAGGCCGGCTGCCGATATGGATAGCCGTGGGAGGAACGCCTGAATCGGTGTTACGTGCTGCAAAGCTTGGATTGCCATTAATTGTAGCGATTATTGGGGGAATGCCAAAGCAATTTCAGCCGCTGATTAATTTTTATAAACAAGAATACATTAAATATGGACATGATGTAAGTCAAATGCAGATTGGTATTCATTCGCATTCCTTTTTGAGTGACAATGAAGCAAGTACTGACCAATATTATGATAACTATGCTGCTCAAATGGACAGAATTGGAGCAACGAGAGGCTGGTCGCCTTACACCAAAATGCAATATGATGGTGGCAGGGCCAAAGACGGAGCTTTGTTTATCGGTGATGCAAATGAAGTGGCTGACAAAATTTTATATATGCATGAATTATTTGGTATTACCCGTTTTATAGGTCATATGGACGTTGGAGACCCTTCACATGCCGGGATGATGAAATCCATAGAGATTTTTGGGACTAAGGTAGCACCGATAGTCAAAAAAGCTTTAAAAAGTTAAAAAGCATGTCTCGATTTAGTGATTCACTTTCAAGTCCTTATGCTTTGATTGCAGCATTATTGCTTATTACTGCGATGGTTTTAAGCGTAATGACCAGAAAACTCACCCTCATGGGTTCAGTGGTGGCTGTGATTATTGGCGGGTTGGTGTTTCTGGCTGCAGGAATGAAAGGTATTTTGATGCTGATGGTCTTTTTTCTGCTTGGCGTAGCGGCAACTGCATATAAAAAAGAATTTAAGGTAAAATTGGATAATCAGAGTATACAGACGGAAGGCAGAACCGCAGGCCAGGTATTGGCAAATGGTGGGGTGGCAGGATTAATGGCTGTCATGGCGCTATTGTACAGCAGCCATTCCGCTGTCTTTCTCTTGATGATGGCAGCAAGTTTGGCTGCCGCGCTTTCTGATACTTTGTCTTCCGAATTGGGTACAATATACGGTAGTAGGTTCTATAATATCCTGGGTTTTAAGAAAGACGAGAATGGGTTGGATGGGGTTATAAGCCTGGAAGGTACTTTAATAGGTGTTACAGGAGCATTTATTGTAGGGTTGATCTATGCCGGAATAAGTAAAACCTGCGTATTGATCACAATTGCCGGTATTTTAGGAAATCTCATGGATTCATTACTGGGGGCAGTCTTAGAACGGAAAGGATATATAGGAAATAATCTGGTGAATTTTTTGAATACGCTGTTTGCTGCGGTAGTTTGTATGATTTTTTATATTGTTGCATAGATTGGAAGATTGTGGAGCATAAGATATAATCTTGTCATAATATAAAATTAACAGCACCGACTTAGCTTTGCGGCATAAATATTTGGTTAGTATTTATACGTTTAGGTTTAGTTGATAAAAGAAGCCATGATGGATGTCAGGGCTTTTTTTTTATCTTCACCTCTGTTTAAATGAAGTGTTATGACTGAAACGGAATATTTGCAATTTTGCAAAGAACAAATCAATGGGCCATTGAAAGACGAGGACCTGATCACTATGCTGACTGCCTGGGGCGCGATTAATTATTCGTTGGGTTACAACAAGGCATTAACAGACAATAATATAAAGGTTGATAAGGAGCAGTAGTATTACATGCGATGATCAGTTCGGTGGATAACTATCATAAAGTGGATAAATAAGCTAAACTTCTAAAAATCAGCAATGTTATTTAGATACATTAAGATCATGAGTTATGAAAAAATGTATTTATGTCGTAGAAGACAATGCCGCAATAAGAGATGTCATTGAATTTATGCTTACTGAGGAGCTTTATGATGTAGTTGTGTCACCTAACGCAACTGAATTCTGGGAGCAAATGCAAAAACATATTCCTGACATGATTGTGCTTGATGTGATGCTCCCTGACGGAAATGGTATGGACATCTGCAACCAATTGAAATGTAATATTAAAACGCATAACATTCCTGTGATGGTTATGTCGGCCAATAATAATATCAACAAGGTCAAGTCAAAATGTACGGCAGATGATTTTATCAATAAACCATTTGATTTGGATGATTTTGCAACCCGGATAGAATATTATATTCCAAACTGATGATTTAAGAGAAATCTTTATCTTCATCGGATGAAAAAAAACAGCCTGTTCAATTGGAGTGGAGGGAAAGATAGTACATTGGCACTCCATTATGTCCTGCAGGATGAAAGCTTTGATATTCAGTATTTGTTGACCACCGTTAATGAGGTGTACAATCGTGTTAGCATGCATGGCGTGAGGGAAAGTCTTTTAATTGAACAGGCTAGAAGCCTGGATATCCCACTTTATCAAGTAAGATTACCAGAATCGCCTGATATGCCAGCGTACGAAGCGCATATGCACAAACATTTATCAGAACTAAAGGCTATGGGCATCACACACTCCATATTTGGTGATCTGTTTTTAGAAGATTTGAAAATCTATAGAGAGAAGAAGTTGAAGGAAATAGGCATTGAAGCCGTTTTTCCAATATGGAAGAGAGATACTACGGAAGTTTTAAAAACCTTTATCTCTCTTGGATATAAGACGATCGTTGTATGTGCCAAAGCAGGTCTCGAAGAATTTGTTGGTAGAATAATTGATGAAAGTTTTATTAAGGATTTGCCTTCTGATGTTGATCCATGTGGTGAAAATGGTGAATTCCATACCTTTGTTTTTGACGGTCCAATCTTCACAAAACCAATAAATTTTACCCTGGGGGAGAAGGTATTTAAAACATATCCCTCTCCCAATGGGCAGATAGATGAAAGCACTGGATACTGGTATATAGACTTGATTTAACTATTTCGCACCAGGTAAATACTTTGTTCTGTACCGATCTGTTTCAAAAAATATTCATCGTGAGATATAACCAGTAGTGTTCCTTTATAATCGTTAATTGCATTTGTAAGGATTTCAATATTCTGAATATCGAGGTTGTTTGTAGGCTCATCCATGATCATCACGTCGGGTTGGGCGCTATTGATTGTAAGGGAACATAACATCAATCTCATTTTCTCACCGCCACTAAGACTTTTACAAGGTTTGTCCCAATCCTCTTTGGTAAAAAGAAACCTGTTTAATCGAATTTTAATCTCGTGTTCGAGTAATGTACCGGTATTAAATTGTTGTGCCTGTTCATAAATACTTAAATGATCATCTATTAATGAATAGTCCTGGTCGACATACATTGTTTTGTTATTAAATACATCGAGAGATCCTGTTTTGGGTTGAAGCTCAGTCAGGATCATCTTTATTAAAGTTGTTTTTCCCGAACCATTTGCCCCTTTTATCACAATGCGCTCTCCGCTTCTGACTTGAAAGTTCAGGGGTTCTTTCCAAAGCAACTGCCCGTCGTATCCAAAATTAATATGGATTGCATTGATCAGCGTTTTACCATTATGAAGTTCGGAGTTGTTAAAATTCATCCTCATTTTGTCGATATCTGGTATGGAAGAACGCAACTGATGTAATTCTTGCGAAATAGTGTCTACCTTTTCTGCATGAATGCCTTTTATCCGCGAAGTGCTTTTTTCTGCATTGTTTTTAAGGGTATTCATTGAAATTGTAGGAAGCCCGGCTTTTTCCTGCTTTTTCTTCCCTTTGGCATCAAGCTTTTGCTGGCGTTCCACAGATATCCGTTCTGTTTCTTTCACTTTACGAAGCGCTTTCTCTTTATTTTTCAGATCTTGATTCAAGACCTTGTTTTCGATACTTTTTTGGTGTGTGTAAAAATCATAATTGCCGCCATAAATGGTAATGCCATGCTTATTGAGTTCGTATATCTTATCTATGGAATTCAATAAGGTCCTGTCATGACTTACAACGACTAATGTATTTGTTGTATGGTTGATGTAGTCATAAAGAATATTTCTGCTATACAGATCTAAATGATTGCTTGGTTCGTCCAGCAATACGATTTCAGGTTTATGAATCCCAATTCCGGCGAGGAATACTTTGGTTTTTTGACCACCACTGAGTGTTCCCATTTTTTGCGATAAATCCAGATTACCTAGTTTCCAGTGAGCAAGCGCTTGATCACAACGTTCTTCTATTGTCCAGTCGTCATTGAGTAGGTCCAGATTTGCATCAGTTATATTTCCGTTAAGGATTTCTTTTAAAGCCTGGAGTTTATCTTCAATACGAAGCGCCTGGGCAATACTATAATCATTAAACTGCCCAAAAAGCTGCGGTACATAATAGGGTTTAGAGCTAACAGATGTATGGCCTTTTGCAGGATTCAGGTATCCGGCTAGAATTTTTAAAAGCGTAGACTTGCCCGAACCATTATTGCCAATTAAGGCAATTTTATCTTTTTTATTGATGCTGAGGTTTATATCATTAAATAATATGCCTCCATCAGAATGTATATGAGTGATGTTTTGAAGAATAAGCATAATTTCTTTCTTTAAAAAGTGAATAATTAAAAGAGAAAAGAAATTATATCCTACATTGATTTTTTGTTTTGTTTGTTCAGGCAAAAATACTAAATTCTAAAATAGAATCAAATTCACTTAAGCCTCATTTATAAATCAATAATGATAAAGCTTTGGTAATAAGCGTCTAACAATGCCAGCAGCATTAGAAAAGTCCCTGAAAAGGAAAAACGGGAATAAATCCTAAGACCTATCCCCGTTTTAAATTAACGCTCTCGGAAGCAAATATAATAAAATTTTTATTGTTTGGTAACTATTTTATTATTCAGCGCTAATTTTTAGTATAAATTAGGTATAATGCGTCCAAAATAAAAACAACTTATTAGGAATGAAAAAACAAATTGGATCGAAAGCAGCATTGATTTTCGGTATGCTATGTTTGCCAATGGCAATGTATGCACAAAAGCAGGATTGGCATTTACAATCTAAAGATATAGAAAAGGTTTATGGAACCGGAGTTACCCGGGCTTATAACGAACTTCTGAAAGGTAAGACACCTAAAACTGTGGTTGTAGCAGTGCTGGATGGCGGTATAGATACATTACATGAAGATTTGAGAGCGAACTTGTGGAGGAATGCAAAAGAGAAGGCAGGAAATCAGGATATCGACGGAAATGGATATAAAGGTGATGTATTGGGTTGGAATTTCTTAGGAGGAAATGGCCAGGTAACTGATGAAGCCTCAGAATATCAACGCGTTTATTTTAAGTACAAGTCTTTGTTTGAAAATGTTCAGAATGAAAAGGACGTTAAAAAGAAGGATAAACAGCATTATTATTCATGGGTACTGAGTAAAAGCTTATTGAAAAAAGCGGATACTGTAGCTCCGGTAGATTTTAGGGCTAAAGAAGTAAAAGACGATTATTTCAATATTAAGGATCGTTTCTATGGAAATGCAAATTTAATGGGTGATCCATATTTTCATGGAACACACGTAGCTGGAATTATAGGTGCTGAACGTGGCAATGGAGCCGGTATGGATGGCATTGCCGGAGCAGTAAAATTAATGGGAGTAAGGGTAGTTCCAAATGGGGATGAGTACGATAAAGACGTGGCACTTGGAATACGTTATGCCGTAGATAATGGTGCTCAGATTATCAATATGAGTTTTGGTAAAAGAGTTTCTCCAGAGCGTAAAATGGTTGAAGATGCCATTCGATATGCGGAAAAAAAGGGAGTCTTAATTGTTAATGCTGCTGGAAATGAAGGCACAGACATTGACAGTATCCCTCATTATCCATCACCTTTTCATATGAAAGGAAATATGCGTGCATCAAATATGATCACAGTTGGTGCGAGTGGTTCTACAGAAGCAGGTTTGGTTGCTGCTTTCAGCAATTATGGAGATCAGACAGTTGATGTATTTGCGCCGGGTGTTGGCATTTATTCAACTTTACCGGATAATAAATACAGTCCCTTGTCAGGTACCAGTATGGCTACTCCGGTTGTTGCAGGAGTGGCGGCTTTAATAAAAAGCTATTACCCTCAATTAACGGCAAAGCAGATCAAGCAGATCATTGAGCAGAGTGTTACCAAAATTGATTTCCCTGTTACTAAGCCAAAATCAGGAGGTAAAAAAGTTAAAATGACCGACCTTTGCAGAACTGGTGGAGTTGTTAATGCTTATGAAGCATTAAAACTGGCTGAAAATATGAAATAATTATAAATTCTCTCGTATACCGGGTTTGAGCTGGCTTTAGTCTGGTATATACTGAGAGCATGCTGGCAGTATCATCAATCCACGGTGAGTCCACGTTTTTTCTGGAAAAAGGTGGACTCACCGTGGACTCATGGTGCAGTCATGATGGACTCATGATGGACTCATGACGAATCAGGTATGTCTTATGTCCTATCTGAAGCCAATCAAATTACTTTAGTAATACCAGGCAATGCGACCGGTTGGTTTTCCCATTTAAGATCCCAGTTATATTTATCCATCGCAGGTCCAAGAGTCTGATTGGAATTGAGTGCCTGATCCCAGGTAAGGGTCTGTCCGCTATAAGCGACCATTCTGCCCCATATCGCCAGCATGGTGCTATTTGCCATTTCAATTCCCTGATTTATTGGTTTGCCATTTCTGATTCCTTCAAATAATTCGTTATGCTGGGTTTGGTACATGTTGTTTTTTTCGCCGCTATAAACCCATTTATTTTTGCCGGTGATCTCCTGTTTTGTCATTACATTGATCATTGCACTGCCATCAGTACCCAATACATCCATGGTGTTGCGGTGCGAAGTGCCTTCCTGTTGCCTGCAGAAATGATATCCTTTAGCACCATTTGCATATTCAAATTCAATGGCAAAATGATCATAAATGTTGCCAAATATTTCATCTGTTCTTACCTGTCTTCCACCGGTTCCTGTTGCGCGGACTGGTAACTGATCGCCCATGGCCCATGACATCAGGTCGAGGCTATGCACAGCTTGTTCTACAATGAAATCGCCTGAAAGCCAATTGTGATAATGCCAGTTTCGTAATTTGTAGGTAAGGTCTGTCCAGCCGGGCTGGCGTGGATTTGACCAGTTGCCTGCACCATTTCTAAACGTAGAAATGCTTCTGATTTCTCCTATATCTCCATTGAGCACTTTTGCTATTGTTGCTCTGCTTGGCAGATCGTAACGGAAGCAGAAGCCAGAGACCAATGAGAGATTTTTCTCTTTTGCCAGTTTTGCGGCTTCAAGTACCTTCCTTATTCCCGGGGCATCTACAGCTACCGGTTTTTCACAAAAAACATGCTTTCCTGCCTGTATAGCAGCAGTGAGGTGGTCTGGTCTGAAAGAAGGAGGGGTAGTGAGCAATACTACGTCAACTCCCGAGTCTATAAGCCTCTGGAAGGCATCAAATCCTATAAATTTATTCTTTTGATCTACTTTTACCTGCTTGGCTCCTATTTCTTTGAGTGAGGTATAGGCAGACTCGAGTCTGTCTTCGAATATATCTGCTAAAGCTGTAATTACTACATCTGGATCTGCTTTGAGGGCTTGTGAAGCAGCACCTGTGCCTCGTCCGCCGCATCCAACCAACCCTACTTTAAGCTTGGGTTTAGCTGATGGAAATAAAGGGGAGGCATATCCCGTATGATAAGCCAAGGTACTTCCCATGGCAATCAATCCTGTTTTTTTTAGAAACGACCTTCGGTCTGTTGAATTTAAGTTTGATTTTCTGCTCATAATCTATGAAAGTAGATTTATTTAGTGATAAAAGAAAAACCGTAATGATTTTGTTATTTAAGCGTTGTTAATATTGTTAAATAAATTGCTTTTTTTATTAATAATGCGCATTTTGTAACATCAGACCATTAAAATTTATACTTATGAAGTACCTGTCTTTTTTAATTCTGCTTACCACGATTTCCTTGTCCGTATTTAGTCAAAACAAAGATGCTATTCTCGGTAAATGGATCAATTCATCCGGCGAAGCACATATCGAGATCACCAAACGAAGTGACAAATACTTTGGAAAAATTGTTTGGCTCAAAGAGCCAAAAGATGCAAAGGGAGTAGTGAAGACTGATGTGAACAATCCAAATGCAGCGCTTCGTTCAAAACAAATTTTGGGATTGGAGATACTAAAGGATTTTGAATTTTCTGGCGATAAATGGACCGATGGAAAAATCTATGATCCTAAATCAGGGAAAACGTATAGTTGTAATATGAGCCTGAAAAGTAACGGTGACCTTAACATGAGAGGATATGTCGGCATTTCATTAATTGGAAGATCAGAAACCTGGAAAAGAGTAAAATAATGATCAGATATCTTATAAGTTTATTTGTGATGCTTCCCTTTTTTGGAAATGGTCAGGTTTATAATCTGGTGCCAGTGAACCAAATGGGTAATGCGAGTTTCAGAGGAATGTCTATCGTTTCTGATCAGGTTGCCTGGGTAAGTGGAAGTAATGGCACAATAGGCCGTACAGTTGATGGAGGCAAAACCTGGCAACAGATACAGCCAAAGGGCTATGAGAAATTAGATTTCAGGGATATTGAGGCTTTTGACAAAGACAGAGCAGTTACTGTCAATGCCGGTTCCCCTGCGTATGTACTGGTGACTTCGGATGGTGGAGCAAGCTGGAAAGAAGTCTATAAAAATGTGGATTCAGCAATATTTTTAGATGGTATGGGTTTTTGGGACAATAAAAACGGAATTATTTTTGGTGATCCCATCAACAATAAAATGCAATTGTTAAAAACCAGGGATGGCGGATTAAACTGGCAAGATGTTTCAGGAAATTTGAAATCCGAGCTAAGTCCCGGAGAGGCAGGTTTTGCAGCTAGCGGTACCACCATTAGGACCGCAGGTAAAGGCAAAGTCTGGATCGCAACGGGAGGCAGTGTGTCAAATATCTATTTTTCTGATAACTATGGGTATAGCTGGAGTGTATTTAAATGCCCGATTTGGCAAGGTGAAAATAGTACAGGACCGTTTTCTATCGATTTTTATGATCAAAAAACAGGTGTAGCAGTAGGGGGGAACTATTTGAAGGACAAGGAAAATCCGAACAACATATTGCTTACAGCGGACGGAGGTAAGACCTGGGAGAAACCTCAAAAACCTGTGGAAGGTTTTCGGTCTGGCGTTCTTTATGTGAATAAAAAAACATTGCTAGCTACGGGAACTTCAGGAACAGATGTATCTAATGATGGAGGAAAGAACTGGCACAAGATTTCGGATCTTAGTTTCAATGTTGTTCAGAAGGCCAGGAAAGGAAGTTTGATACTAATAGCAGGTAACAAGGGGCAAATCTATCAATTGAAGATCAGTGATGATAAATAAAGTTCATCATATTGCCATTATTTGCAGCGAATATGAGGTGTCTAAAAGATTTTATATAGATGTGCTGGGACTGAAAATAATCAGGGAAGTCTATAGGGAAGAACGAAAATCCTATAAACTGGACCTGGCGCTCAATGGTGAGTACATCATTGAATTGTTTTCTTTCCCTGATCCCGTTGTAAGACCGTCCAGACCGGAGGCGGTAGGATTGAGGCACCTAGCGTTTGAAGTGGATGACATTGATGCCGTTGTAAATAGATTGAATAACATGGGGGTGATTTCGGAGCCAATCCGAATAGATGAATTTACTGGTAAACGCTTTACTTTTATCACCGATCCCGACCTGTTACCCATAGAATTTTATGAAAAATAATTTTTTTATAGTGCGATACAATAAATGCAATGTTTGATCGTCTATATATATGAGAGCGTTAATTTAGATAGCGGGGATACGGTGGATTGCTGTATCCCCGTTTCTTTTTGCAAAGATTTTAAATAAGAAAAGCCAGGTCATCCAACCTGGCTTTCTTTTTAAACAAAACTTAGATCTAACCAAACATCTAAAAATTCAGACAATTATGAGAACTGTACTGGACGTCAAGGGCGGATTCGAACCGCCGTCAAAGGTTTTGCAGACCCTCACCTAACCACTCGGCCACATGACTATGTTTTTATTCAAAAGCAGCTCCCTGCGTTTGATGATACAAATATATATAAAGTCTATTAAATTACTAGACTTTTTTAAAATATTTTTTTTTGACCTTACAGACTGGGATAAGTTATGTCTGATAATCACTAATATTGTTGAAAATTTACAGCTATGCAGTATCCCATTTTAATTATAGATGATGAGAAAAAATTATGTAGCCTTCTGGCCCGGATTATTGAGCTTGAAGGATTTACAGTTTTTCAGGCAAATACTGGTAAAGAGGGGTTGAAAATTCTGGCATCACAGGAAATCTATGTGGTCTTAAGTGATGTCAGGCTGCCGGATATCAATGGTGTAGACCTGGTTAAAGAAATAAAACAGATAAGACCTTACACAGAGGTTATTAATCTCACGGCTCATGGCACCATACAAGATGGAGTAATGGCGATGAGGAATGGTGCTTTCGATTACATTACCAAAGGAGATGATAATGATAAAATTATTCCTTTGGTCTATAAGGCTCTGGATAAGGCTAAGCTGCAATACAGGGTAGGTGAACTTGAAAGTAAAGTAAATAAGAAACATGACTTCGGCTCAATTTTAGGGCAATCCAAGGCAATTCATATAGCTGTGGATTTGGCAAGAAGAGTTGCAGGTACAGATACGACCGTTCTTTTGTTGGGAGAGACAGGTACAGGAAAAGAAGTTTTTGCTCAGGCTATACATTACGAGAGCAAGCGAAAAATTAAGCCATTTGTAGCGATAAACTGTAGCGGGTTTAATCATGAGTTACTGGAAAGTGAATTGTTTGGTCATAAGGCAGGAGCATTTACAGGTGCGACGAAGGATAAAAAAGGGCTATTAGAGGAAGCTAATGAAGGTACTTTGTTTCTTGATGAAATTGGAGAAATGAGTCTGGATCTACAAGCCAAATTACTTCGTGTGCTGGAGAACCAAACCTTTATTAAAGTAGGAGACACTTTGACCAGTAAAGTGAATGTAAGGATCATAGCGGCTACCAACCGCGATCTAAAGAACGAGTCTGAAACAGGAAAATTCAGACTGGATCTTTATTATAGACTCTCAGTATTTTCTATAGAATTGCCGCCGCTTTCTCAGCGTAAATCAGATATCTTACTCATAGCAAAGCATTATTTGAAAGAATTTGCAGGTAAAGTAAACCGGTCGGGCTTAACAATGGATGAAACTTTTGAGGAATTGCTGTTGAAACATTCCTGGAAGGGTAATATCAGAGAATTGAAGAATGTTATGGAAAGAGTAGTAATTCTTGCAGATGAAAATCTGCTCTCTGCGAATTTACTCCCTTATGAGTTTCATTATCCTGAAATTGGAAATGGTGATTCCATGAAAATGGAAGTCATAGAAAAACTGCATATCATTAAAGTGCTCAAATATACCAATGGGAATAAAACAGAAACGGCCAGATTGCTTGGTATAGGGCTTACTACGCTGTATAGGAAGATGGAAGATTTTAAAATAGTCTGATTCTGCAATCAGTTGCAGAAAACAATTAATTGTCAGGATGTGTTCTATAGCTACATCACCTAACAATTAAAATATGGAAAGTAAAGAAAAATCGCGCGACAGCTCCAATAACACACAAGCAACCGATGAACATCTTCTCACACTTGAGGGAGAAGAGGCATTAAAAAAACTAAAGCATATAGCCACAAGTGCTGAAAACTGCTTTTTCTGCACCAACATTAAGACAGGACTACCCTTGTCTGTGAGACCAATGTCTGTACTTCAGGTCGATGATGAAGGAAATCTATGGTTCATGAGTATGAACGACAGTACAAAAAATAAAGAACTTGAATCAGACCCCTTTACACATTTGTTTTTCCAGGAAAATAAAAATTCGGGATTTCTGAACATATATGGAATTACTGAGGTAAGTACCGATCAGCAAAAAATTGATGAGCTGTGGAATCCTTTACTAAAAGTGTGGTTTCAGGATGGGAAAGAAGACGAACATATTAGTCTTTTAAAAGTAATCCCAACAAGTGTTTATTACTGGGATACCAAACACGGAGAGATGATCGCATTCGTTAAAATGGCTGCTTCTATTATAACAGGGAAGACTATGGACGATTCCGTGGAGGGAAAATTAGAGATCTAGATAAATAGGAATTCCTAAATGCGCTAATAAATAGGTCTGAATATTATAGATAATAAAATAAAGTTTCTTATTTTGGCTATTACTTTATCGTTTTAGCACGCAATATGAAAAGAATTTTATTATCTATTTTATTGAGTTGTTCTGCAGTTTATGCTCAGCAACGGAAGGCTCCGGCATATCCATTGGTAGCTCATGATCCCTATTTTAGTATTTGGTCTTCTTCAGATACGCTAAACGCGGGAACTACTAAACACTGGACAGGCACTAACCAGTCTCTAACAGGCATGATCAGTGTTGATGGCCAGGTGTATAGTTTCCTTGGGAAATTTGAAAAGGTATATCAATCAATTTTGCCATCGGCAGATGAAAAGCCGGAACCTATGAGTTATACTGACTCCAGACCTTCATCTGAATGGACAAATATTAATTTTGATGATGGAAATTGGAAAACAGCTTTAGGTCCAGCTGGGAGTGAACCTTCTCAGGCTAAGACTCCATGGAAAAAAGATGAGATTTGGGTACGAAGAGTTTTTAATCTCGATCAGATCAGTAACAATAAACTTTTTCTTCAGATCAGACATGACGATAAGGCCACTGTTTTTTTAAATGGAAAGGAAATATACAGCAGACCAAAGCTAGAAGGTAAGTTTATTTATATTCCGTTGGATGACGAAGTAAAAAACATACTCAAAAAAGGAAAAAATGTCTTAGCTATCTATGCGGTGAATACCGGAGGGCCATCATTTTTAGATGCTGGTTTGGTAGAGGAACCTTCCGGTAAAGACGCGGTGCAGATTATTGATGCCCAACAAAAAAGCATGGAATTTAATGCTACGCAGACCATATATCAATTTACTGCAGGGAAAGTAGATTTGACGCTTACTTTTACTTCTCCCCAGTTAATGGACGATCTCAATTTACTTTCGAGACCTGTGACCTACATCTCGGCACGAATGAAATCAAACGACAAATTGCAGCATGATGTAAAACTCTATTTTGGCGCTTCTACTACGATCGCTACGCATACGGCATTTCAGCCTGTGGTTGCTAAGCAGTATAATTCAAATAGCTTGTCTATACTAAAAGCAGGGACAGTTGAACAGCCTATGCTGAAAAGGGCTGGAGATGATGTGAGAATTGATTGGGGATATATGTACGTAGCTGTCCCTTCTGATTATAAAAGCATACAAAGTATTTCTACAACAGCTGATGCACCTAAATCTTTATTGGCCAAAAGCAGCAAAGATGTAAAAGAACTGACCGGAGAAAAATTGGTTTTGAACACAGTGGTTCCGGTAGGTAAAGTAGGAACTATAGTCAAGGAAAGCACTATAATGCTCGGCTATGACGATGTGTATTCAGTTCAGTACTTTAAAACCAACCTAAGGCCATGGTGGAACATTAATGGACAGCAAACAATTGAAGGACAATTGGCCCTGGCATTTAAGGATTCAAAAACCATACTGCAAAAGTCCGCTGCTTTTGATAAAAAGTTATATAATGATGCAGTTAAAAGCGGGGGTGAAGCTTATGCCCAATTGTGTATACTTGGGTACAGGCAGGCGATTACAGCTCACAAACTCGTGAAAAGTCCGGATGGTGAAATCTTGTTTTTATCGAAGGAAAACTATAGTAATGGCTCCATAGGGACAGTAGATATCACCTATCCATCTGCTCCATTGTTTTTAGTTTACAATCCCGAGTTGTTGAAGGGAATGTTAAATGGCATTTTTTATTTCAGTGAAAGCGGTAGATGGAAGAAGCCTTATTCAGCTCATGATCTTGGTACTTATCCACTGGCAAATGGGCAAACTTATGGTGAGGATATGCCTGTGGAGGAATCCGGAAATATGCTGATTCTTGCTGCAGCAATAGCTAAAACAGAAGGGAATGCTGCCTACGCTAAAAAGCATTGGAAAACTTTGAGCATTTGGGCAGAGTACCTGAGTGAAAAGGGATTGGATCCGGAAAACCAACTATCGACTGATGATTTTGCCGGCCATCTCGCCAGAAATGCCAATTTATCAATAAAAGCAATTGTTGCGCTCGGAGGATATGGAATGATGGCAGATATGCTTGGAGAGAAAGCGACCGGAGAAAAATATACTGCAATGGCCAGGAATATGGCCAGAAAATGGATGGAGCTGGCAGATGCGGGAGACCATTATGTATTAACTTTTAACGATAAAAATACCTGGAGTCAGAAGTATAACCTGGTATGGGACAAAGTATTAAGTTTGAACCTTTTTCCTGAGGAAGTTTATGAAAAGGAAGTGAAGTACTACCTCACTAAGCAGCAGAAATATGGCTTGCCATTGGATAGCCGTAAGACCTATACTAAGTCTGACTGGATCATGTGGACGGCTACATTAGCAAGCAATCGTAAAGATTTTGAAGCGCTGGTTGCACCTGTCTATAAATATGCGATTGAGACACCTGATAGAGTCCCTATGAGCGACTGGTATGAGACACTTGATGCAAGGCGTCAGAATTTTACTGCACGAAGCGTGGTGGGTGGATTTTACATCAAGATGCTTGAAGATAATTGAAAAAGTAATTTGCATTTATTACAACAGTATTGATTGAGTTATTGCTGTATTTAGTAATATTGCATATGTTCGAATCTTCAAAAAAAGCGGTTGTCAAACTCGATAAAAAAGCTGCACTTGCAAAAGCAGAACATTATTGTGCTTATCAGGAGCGTTCACAGCAGGAGGTAAGAGATAAGCTCTATGAATGGGGTTTGTGGAGTAACGATGTTGAAGAAACAATTTCTGAACTCATACAGACTAACTTTTTAAATGAAGAACGCTTTGCTGCGGCTTATGTTTCAGGTAAGTTTAATATCAAAGGCTGGGGGAAAATTAAAATTAAACAGGGACTAAAACTTAAAAAAGTTCCTGATAAGATGATTGCAAATGCATTAAAGGCTATAAATTATGATGATTATCTTAAGACTATATTAGCATCTGCGGAGAAAAAACTTAAAACCATTGCTGAAAAAGACAGCTATAAAAGAAAATATAAGCTTGTGAATTACCTTTTGACGAAAGGTTTTGAAAATGATTTAATTTTAGAGGTGCTGAAAAACAATAACTTAACCTGATTGCAGTATTTTTTATGAAAAATAACTTGACGGAAATATAAATCTGCTTATATTTGCATTCCCAAACGGAAACAACGGGTGTAATTAAAAAGACCTTTTGAAGTTTGGAATGATGTCGGAGATATCAAAGATTATGCGAAAGTAGCTCAGTTGGTAGAGCACGACCTTGCCAAGGTCGGGGTCGCGAGTTCGAATCTCGTCTTTCGCTCTAAATGCCTTCTTTAGAAGGCATTTAATTTTAAAAGGTTATTCACCTGCTCAGATGGTGGAACTGGTAGACACGCAGGACTTAAAATCCTGTGACCTTAAAAGTCGTGCGGGTTCGATTCCCGCTCTGAGTACAATGTAACAAAGCCCTGTAAATCCTACAGGGCTTTTTTTATTTCACAATTATCGATTTATGAACATTTAGGCGCTATTTATATTAATTTATTGCTAAAAAGATGTAAATTGGCTCATCCAAGGAACCCTTAGTCATCAGCTCCTAATATGAGTCAAAAAAGAGTACTAAAAGTCGGATTAGATTCTGCAGCTCCATTTCCAATGCATTCAGATTATAATGCGGAGAATTTTGAAGGCTTTGAGGTCGATTTAATGAAAGCAATTACTGAATTGCTGGATTTAGAGGTAGAGTACGAAGTATCATTGTGGTCCAACATCCTGGAAAAACTCTTTAAAGGTGAACTTGATTTAATTTGTTCTGCAGTTACGGTGACATCATCCAGGAGGCATATTTTGGAATTTACAAATCCTTATCTTCATTTCAGGCTTTGTGCAGTTATTAATCAGGGGGATTCCCTTTCAGAGGTCGCCGATTTTAAAAACAAGACCATTGGAATCAGGGAAGCTACTGAAGCAGAGAAATATGTTCATACTCATTTTCCTGCAAATAATATGGTGCATGCAGAAACAAACAGGGAACTTTACAGGAAACTACAGGCTGGTAAGATAGATATGCTGATTGATGATTCGCCAATTGCAGGCGGTTTTCTTCAGAAAAACAAGAAACTTAAGGTAGGGATGTATCTTCCTAAAACAGATTCACAATATGCGATAGCTATGAAAAAAGGAGATCTGAAGCTTAAGGAACAGTTTGACGGAGCGCTTATCGCCTTAAAAGAAAACGGCGTATATCAGGACATTTATAAAAAATGGTTCGCTGATATTCAATTTTAATTCATTGGAAAATATACTAAATCATGTTGTGGCTGAGTAAAATCAGTAATAATGTTTTGATGTCTATTTTGCTTTATGTAAAAAACACATTAAGTATTACATAATGTTAATTGAATTATTTACTTTAGATTCCTGAACAACCAAACACACAAATGAAAAAAAGTACATTACTGATTCTGTCAGTGTTAATGAGTCATATAGTATATGCTCAGAAAAAGCCGAATATCATCATTATTGTCTCAGACGATCATGCCTTTCAAGCTATTAGTGCTTATGGGAATAAATTGGTTAAAACACCAAATATTGACAGGATTGCTAAGGAGGGAGCAATATTTAACAAGGCTTATGTGACCAATTCTATCTGTGGACCAAGCAGAGCGGTGATACTGACAGGTAAATACAGTCATAAAAATGGTTTTAAAGATAACGAAACCTCAAAATTTGACCACAGTCAGGATAATTTCGCTAAACATTTGCAAGCCGGAGGCTATCAAACTGCCTGGGTAGGGAAAATACACCTTAGTGGAAAGCCACAAGGTTTTGATTTTTACAGCTTGTTGCCCGAACAAGGTCAATATTATAATCCAGATTTCATTGGAATGGATGGCAAAGTGACTCGGAAGGAGGGATATGTGACCAATTTAATAGAAGATGCTTCCGAGCAATGGCTTGATTCCAGAGATCCATCCAAGCCATTTTGCCTGGTGATTGGTCATAAAGCAACTCACAGAACCTGGCTTCCCGATACCTCCGATATGGGGAAATATGATGATGTTAATTTCCCTTTACCGACCAATTTTTATGATGACTATAAGAACAGAGCCGCCGCTAGTATACAGGACATGACGATTGATAAAACCATGCTTATGGGATATGATTTGAAAATGCTTTCAAATGTGAAAAACGGAGATGGAACTGTCAACAGGATGAATGCTGCTCAGAAAGCAAAGTTTGATTCCTATTATAAGCCAATTGAAGCAGACTTAAATGAGAAAAAATTGTCGGGTAAGGCACTGGTAGAATGGAAATACCAACGATATATGAGAGAT
Organism: Pedobacter frigoris; assembly: GCF_032678645.1. Taxonomy (GTDB): domain Bacteria; phylum Bacteroidota; class Bacteroidia; order Sphingobacteriales; family Sphingobacteriaceae; genus Pedobacter; species Pedobacter frigoris_A. The sequence goes on along the minus strand of NZ_JAVTSP010000001.1, from coordinate 1,407,482 downwards.
TACATGAGTACTGCCGCATCTTTGGACAGGAATATCGGAAGGACGCTAGCTTACCTTGATAGACACGATCTAGCCGGAAATACAATTGTAATCTACCTTTCAGACCAGGGATTCTATATGGGAGAGCATGGATGGTTTGATAAACGCTTCATGTACGAAGAGTCTTTTAGAACGCCAATGGTGATGCGGTATCCAGGTGTGATAAAGCCCGGAACCAAATCAAACGATATGGTGATGAACCTGGATCTGGCGCCTACAATTTTAGAGGCCGCAGGTTTAACTGTCCCTGCTGATTTTCAAGGAGAATCAATCCTTCCGCTATTTAAAGATAAAAATGCAAAAAAGAGGGATGCCATGTTTTATCACTATTATGAAAATGGAGAACATTCTGTTTCTCCTCATTTTGGCGTGAGTACGAAGAAATATAAACTCATCCGTTTTTATAAAAGGGTAGAAGGATGGGAGCTTTATGACCTTCATAAAGATCCTTCAGAAATGAATAATATTTTTGGTAAAAAAGGATATGAAAAAATAACAGATGAATTAAAGGCGAAATTAAATAGTCTGATTGCTCAATATCAGGATGAAGATGCTAAAAAGATACTTGCAGATGCAGCACGTTAAGTTATTGCTGACAGCATCCGGCAGCATGAATTTTATGAGTAAGCCGTAAAACTCTGTGCTGATATCATGAACTAAAATAGTTAATTTTGGGGTATGACTGACTCCAATTATAGCATTGAAAACATTGCAGGTATTTTAAAGGCAAAATTATTTGTACAAAATCAGCCTGCATTGATTAGCAAGCTAGTTATTGACAGCAGAAGTGTAATAGATCCTGAGGAATCTTTATTTTTTGCGCTAAGTGGAAAACGAGATGGTCATTATTATATTGATGATGCTTATTCAAACGGCATTAGAAACTTTGTAGTTAGTGATGAAAATTATACAAGAACCTATTCTGACGCAAATGTAATTTTAGTTGACGATGTGTTATTGGCGCTTCAGACACTGGCTGGATACAATCGCAGGTATTATCATCTGCCAGTTTTAGCAATTACAGGCAGCAATGGCAAAACTATTGTTAAAGAATGGCTCTATCAGTTACTTGCTGCTGACTATAATATTGTTAGAAGTCCTAAAAGTTTTAATTCGCAAATCGGAGTGCCGTTATCTGTCTGGCAAATTGATGAAATGCATACCCTTGGCATATTTGAAGCAGGAATTTCCAGGGCAGGAGAAATGGATGCCCTGGCCGAAATCATAGTTCCAACAATAGGAATACTCACAAATATAGGTGAAGCCCATGCAGAAGGTTTTTCATCACATATGGAGAAACTCCTGGAGAAATTGAAGCTCTTCAAGGGAGCGGAGCTGTTTATATACTCTCCTGAGTATACAGCAGGATTAGATGAAAAAGAGTTGCCCGGGAAAAGCAGGTTTTCCTGGAGCACGAAACAAAAGGCTGACCTGCAAATTCTATTCGTAGAGCCTATTGACGGCAGAAATTATGTCAGAGCACTATATAAAGGTGAAGAGATTGAATGTCTGATTCCATTTAGTGATAATGCATCTTTGGAAAATGGCATCATTTGTTGGGCTACCTTGCTGGCTATGGGGTATACAGCAGTACAAGCAGATGCCAGTTTAGAAAAACTGACGTCGGTGAGTATGCGCCTGGAGCTGAAAAATGGAATTAATCAATGCTCTGTCATCGATGATTCTTATAGTGCAGATATTTCATCATTGGCAATTGCTCTCGATTTTTTAAATCTTCAAAATCAACACCCAAAAAGAACACTGATATTATCAGATCTGTACGAAACTGGTAAACCAGATGAAGTGCTGTATGCTGAAATAGCAGCTTTGTTGAAACAAAAGAATGTCAATAGGATCATAGGTATAGGTACCCATATTTCAGCCTGCGCTGAAGCTTTTGAAATGGAATCTGCATTTTATGAAAATACCCAATCCTTTATAGATAATTTTCCTTCCATTCATTTCAGCAATGAGACCATTTTAGTCAAGGGAGCCAGAAGGTTTGAATTTGGTAGAATCAGTAAATTGATTGTTCAAAAAATACACGATACTGTATTGGAAATAGATCTCAATGCACTTGCAGGGAATCTTCAATTTTACCGCAATAAATTGAGACCTGGTGTTAAGGTAATGGCTATGGTCAAAGCATTTTCCTATGGAAGTGGTAGCTTTGAGATTGCAAACTTGCTGCAATATCATAAAGTAGATTATCTGGCTGTTGCTTATACAGATGAAGGGATTTCTTTAAGAAAATCAGGAATATCTATCCCAATTATGGTCATGAGTCCTGAGCCATCTGCTTTTGATGCTATCATAAAACACAAATTGGAACCCGAAATCTATAACCTGGATATACTTCGAAGTTTTACCACATTTCTGGGAGAAAATGAACGCAATTATCCCGTGCATTTAAAAATAGATACAGGGATGCATCGATTGGGCTTTGAAGAACCTGATCTGAAAGACTTGCTTATTCTGCTGAATGAATCAGATAAAGTTAAAGTTGTTTCTGTTTTTTCTCATCTTGTGGGTAGCGACGATGAAGTTCACGATGAATTTACTGCCCACCAGTTATCCAGGTTTACTGCTATTGCTGATGAAATAGCTCAAGGATTGGATTATACTTTTATCAGACATATTTCCAATACATCCGGAATTAGCCGTCATCCGGAGGCTCAGTTAGATATGGTTAGGATAGGAATCGGACTATATGGTTTTGATGGGGGACTCAAGAATAACAGAGGGCTACAAACTGTTGCAGTGCTTAAAACGACCATCACGCAGTTGAAGCATATTAAACCCAATGAGACTGTAGGCTATAGCAGAAAGGGAATGCTTAGCGAAGGAGGAACAATAGCGACTGTAAAAATTGGTTATGCGGATGGATATAACCGGAAATTTGGAAATGGTACAGGCAAAATGCTGATTAAAGGTAAATTAGTCCCAACCGTTGGTGTAATCTGTATGGACATGTGTATGCTCGATGTAACTGGTTTAGATGTGAAGACCGGAGATGAGGTGATTGTTTTTAATGGTGAACTGACCATTGCAGAGCTGGCCAGACAAATTGAAACTATTCCTTATGAAATACTTACCAATATATCTCAAAGAGTGAAGAGGGTATATTTTTACGAATAGTCTTTATTTTACCTAAGTTTGCATTATGAATAGAATTGGCAGGGCCTTATTGAATTACCTGATTAAAGGTTTACTGATTGTGCTTCCTATCGCATTAAGTGTTTTTATCGTGGTGTGGGCTGTAACTACTGTAGACAGCTGGTTGAATATCAATAATATACTTGGGGTAGATCCCCGTACTGGTGCAAGTAGAAATATTCCGGGCCTTGGACTTGGGCTTGTCATTTCAATCATATTGATGGCAGGGATATTTGTAACCAATTTCGTTACAGAACCGATGTATAATTGGTTTCAAAAAGCAATGGACAGGCTGCCAATACTGAAGTTTATCTACTCATCTATTAAAGACCTGACCGAAGCATTTGTTGGCGATGAAAAAAAATTCAACAATCCGGTACTGGTGGATGTTGAAGGGGATTTGAAACGCATAGGTTTCTTGACGCAAGGTGATTTGGCAGCTATTGGTCTGCCAGGTGAGTCTATTGTATACTTTCCTTTTTCATACTCTTTTGCCGGACAGGTATATGTGGTCAAAAATGAAAAAATTAAACCTTTGAAGATGAGTGCCCCTGATGCTATGAAGCTGGTTGTCTCAGGTGGTGTTAGTCATTTTTGATATAGTATTGTTATAAATGATAAAGATTTACCACAATAACAGATGTAGTAAAAGCAGGTGTGCATTGGCTGTTTTGGAAGAAAGCGGTCAGGATTTTTTAGTTATTAACTACCTCCAATCTCCTCCGGATAAGGATGAGTTGAGGGAAATTATTAAAAAATTGGACATTAAAGCACAAGATCTTGTCCGCAGATCGGAAAGCATCTACAAAGAAAACTACAAGGATAAAGTTCTTTCTGAAGAGGAGTGGGTTTCAGTTATGGTTGAAAACCCAATTTTGATTGAACGGCCTATATTAGTTTCGGATGATAAGGCCGTAATAGCCCGTCCTACAGAGAAAATTAACGATATTTTAGCTTAGCTGTAATACCTGCAAAGAAATTGGAATGAGATGATAACCGTTCTTTGCAGGTATTGAATACTGTGTATATCGAATGTTGACTATCTAGAAATTTGGCTTTAATACATACTTGTCGTAGAACCTGAAGATATGTTCTGTAGCCTCTTCTGCGGTATCGACTAATCTGAAAAGGTTTAGATCCTCTTCATGGATATTATGTTCTTTTTTAAGCATGGTACTGGTAATCCAGTCGATTAACCCACCCCAGTAATCCTTTCCTACGAGAACAATAGGGAAACGTGCAATTTTTCCAGTTTGAATTAAGGTAATGGCCTCAAAGAGTTCATCCATAGTACCCATTCCACCGGGTAAAACAATAAATCCCTGTGAATATTTCATAAACATTACTTTTCTAATGAAGAAGTAATCGAATTCCAGTAATTTGTTATGGTCTATATATTTGTTGTGGAACTGTTCAAAAGGGAGTTCTATGTTCAATCCAACGGACTTACCTCCATTCATATGTGCCCCTTTATTTCCAGCCTCCATGATACCCGGTCCGCCTCCGGTTATTACACCATATCCTCTTTCTGTCAACAGCCGTCCGCATTCTACTGCTATTTCATAATAAGGATTGGTCTCTGCAGTTCTTGCTGATCCAAATATGGATACACAAGGGCCAATTTTTGCCAGTTTTTCAAAACCGTCAACAAATTCTGCCATTATTTTGAAGATTTGCCAGGAGTCTGTTACTTTAATTTCCTGCCAGTTTTTATTTTCAAATGCACTTCTTATTTTCTCTTCACTTGTCATTCTATAGGTATTAATGTATTAAAATTTTGTTTGCTGATCAGTCTTTTTACTGATCAATAATAATCCGATGAAGGTAATCAGGCCATTTACGAGGATAAGTTCCACACTAAAAGTATAACCTCCAAGTAAAGAAGCAGAGTTTGCATTCAGGTAATAGCAAATTACAGGGGATATGACACATACGAATGGTACAAGTTTGTCGTGTAGCCCCCTGTTTCTTACAAACAGACCAAAACTATACAAACCCAACAAAGGGCCATAGGTGTATGATGCCACCTTAAATATGCCTTTTACTACTGATTCATCATTGAATGCATTAAAAATGATGATCACCAGGAACATCAGGATAGAAAAGGCAACATGGACTGTATGTCTTTTGTTTACGGATTCTTTTGAGTTTTGGTTTTCTCCCTTATTCATTTGCAAAAAGTCTACGCAAAATGAAGTGGTCAATGCAGTTAAAGCAGAATCAGTGGTCGCAAATGTAGCTGCAGTAAGACCCAGCATAAATATGATTGCGGGAACAACTGTTAAATGATTAAACGCAATTTCAGGGAACAGGAAATCAGTTCTAGGTTTGCCTGTAATGTGATCTAAGGGTATTTCTATCCCATTTTTAGCAGCGTAAACATATAGTAAAGCTCCTACGCTCAAAAAGAAGATATTCAGAATAATAAAAATACCTGTAAAGGTAAACATGTTCTTTTGAGCCTCACCGATGGTTTTCATGCTCAAATTCTTCTGCATTAAGTCCTGATCTAGTCCGGTCATGGCGATCGTGACAAATACTCCACCAATGAAGGCTTTAGTAAAGTGGAATCCATTGGTGAGAAAATCTTCGAAAAAGAAAACCTTGGAATAGCCACTGTTCTTAATGGTTTCAAAAGCCTGTGGAATGTCCAGATTCAGGCTGCTGCAAATGAAATACAGTGTTAAAAAAACGGAAAGTACCAAAAAGAAAGTCTGCAATGTATCTGTAATGATGATTGTTTTGAGGCCTCCCTTAAATGTATATGACCATATCAATAACAACGAAATTAATACTGTAGCCCAGAAAGGGATGCCGTAGCTGTCAAAAATAAAGCGCTGGAGTACGATTACAACCAGATAAAGTCTGAACGCAGAACCTATTGTACGACTGATTAGAAAGATAGACGCAGCAGTTTTGTAGCTGTAATGACCCAAACGTTGTTCAATATAGCTATAAATTGAAGTTAGGTTCATTCTATAGTATAAAGGCAGTAGTACTGTGGCAATAATGATAAAGCCAACTGCATTTCCAAGAATGAATTGAAAATATTGAAATTGATTTCCCGCAGGTGCTCCAACTTCACCGGGTACAGAGATGAATGTAACTCCTGAAAGTGCAGTCCCGATCATTCCAAAAGCTACCAGATACCATTTGGAATTTCTGTTGGCTATAAAAAATGTAGAATTGTCCGATGACTTCTTTGATGTCGCAAAGGCGATAACAATGAGCAATAAAAAGTAACCGATTAAGAAAGATAGGAGTATAGCTGGGCTCATGTTAATTCTTTTGTTAAGATTCTAAATGTAAGAAACCGCTATGATTTTATACTCAAAAAAGATAAAATTATCTAAGTTTGTAAGATGAACTTTTCTTCTAAATTGCTTGAAGATGCTGTCAACGAATTTTCGAAGTTGCCCGGTGTTGGTCAAAAGACGGCTTTGCGGTTGGTGCTGCATTTATTGAACAGGGAGCAGGAAGAAGTGGAGCATTTTGGGAATGCCATTGTGAGGCTTAGGAAAGAAATTAAGCATTGCAGTATTTGCCATAATATCTCAGACAACCATATATGTGAGATTTGTACGGCGGGTAAGCGCGATAAAGAAGTGATTTGCGTAGTAGAAGATACCAGAGATGTCATGGCTGTCGAAAATACTTCACAATATTTCGGGGTTTATCATGTGCTGGGCGGGCTGATTTCTCCTATGGATGGAATAGGGCCATCAGACCTGTTTATAGATTCATTGGTGCAAAGAGTGGCTACTACTCCGGTGAAAGAGATTATATTGGCCCTCAGTGCTACTATGGAAGGAGATACTACTCTTTTTTATCTTTATAAAAGACTAAAGGATTTTCAAATACCCATCACAACCATAGCAAGAGGAATCGCATTCGGGGGTGAACTTGAATACGCTGATGAAATTACGCTGGGTAGGTCTATCGTTACGCGGATACCTTATGAAAACTCATTAACAAAATAAGAATGGATTTTAAGAATAAAGTAGTCATTATTACAGGTGCCTCTTCTGGTATCGGCAAATCTTGCGCAGAAGAGTTTGCCAAACGTGGCGCTAACCTTGTACTTGCTGCGAGGCAATACGTAACCTTATGCGAAATTACTTCAGATCTGGAAAGAAAATATGGTATTAAAGCTGTTGCTGTTCAGGCTGATGTAAGTAAAGAATCTGATTGCGAGCAATTGGCGAAACAGGCACTGGTTACTTTTGGCCGCATTGATATTTTGATTAACAATGCCGGGCTTTCCATGAGAGCCTTATTTAATGAGTTGGATCTTTCCGTGCTCAAAAATCTGATGGATGTGAATTTTTGGGGAACAGTATATTGTACGAAATATGCACTGCCGGAAATTATGAAAAGCAATGGTAGTGTGGTTGGTATTTCTTCTATTGCCGGTTATCGCGGTTTACCGGGTAGGACAGGTTATTCTGCATCAAAATTTGCGATGAATGGTTTCATGGAATCCTTACGTACCGAGTTGTTAAAAACCGGGGTGCATGTGATGGTTGCCTGTCCCGGCTTTACGGCATCAAATATCAGAGTGGCTGCGTTGTCAAAGGATGGGGTCTCACATGGTGAAACAAGCATGGAAGAGGATAAAATGATGAGTTCTGAAGAAGTTGCGACCCGGATTGCCGATGGTATTGCAGTCAGAAAACGTACATTGATCATGACGGGACAAGGTAAATTAACAGTGTGGCTTAATAAATTACTGCCTGCGCTGGCTGATAAGCTGGTTTTTAATCATTTTACCAGAGAAAAAAATGCACTCATTAAATAATATTTGTAATAAAATTTCATTTTTTCGTCGAAACATTTGCTGCTTTGCAAAAACAATTCCATATTTGTTGCGATGATTTTAACAAACGGACTTAATAACTGGTGGTGGCACAACGCAATTGCGTAGTGTAACCCCGTTTTGGACGTTTTATTTTATATAGAAAATATAATGAGGGTTGCTTAAAGCAGCCCTTTTTTGTTTTATAACCTTTTTTAATTATTTGTTTGAAAAGCGAAACAGCATGAAGAAGATATTAAACCATTTATTTGAAAACAAAACCTTTAGCCGTACAGAAGCTCAAAAAATATTGACTTCCATCGCTTTAGGAGAATTTAATACCTCACAGGTAGCTGCTTTTATTACAGCTTATGGCATGCGTAATATTACTGTAGCTGAATTGCAAGGTTTTCGTGATGCCATGCTTGATCTTTGCATAAAGCTTGATTTTTCTGATTACGAACTGGTAGATCTTTGTGGTACAGGAGGTGATGGAAAGGATACTTTTAACATTTCAACACTTGCTTCTTTTGTAGTGGCAGGAGCGGGTTATAAAGTTGCTAAGCACGGCAATTATGGTGTATCCTCAGGTTGTGGGTCGTCAAATGTAATGGAATATCTGGGCTATACTTTTACTAATGATCAGGATACACTGAAACGTAGTCTTGACTCGGCAGGTATATGTTTCATTCATGCCCCATTGTTTAATCCTGCGATGAAAACTGTAGCGCCAATACGTAAAGAACTCGGTGTAAAAACATTTTTTAATATGCTTGGGCCAATGGTAAATCCTGCTCAGCCTAAAAATCAGATCGTTGGTGTATTTAGCTTGGAGCTGGCGAGGTTATATGCTTATTTATACCAGGATACGGATAAAAACTATACCATACTGCATGCGGTGAATGGCTTTGATGAGGTATCTTTAACCTGTGATTTTAAGACCTTTAGTAAGAAAGGGGAGGCTTTGGTGAGCGTGGCGGATCTGGGTTTCTCAGAAATAGAAGAACAGGCAATAAAGGGTGGTGACACTGTAGAATCTTCAGCTGAGATATTTATAAATGTAATTAATGGAAATGGTACTGATGCACAGCAAAACGTAGTTTTATGCAATGCAGCATTGGCAATACAAACTATTGATGACACTAAATCATTCTCTGATTGTTACTACGAGGCAGAAGAGTCATTACTCAGGAAAAATGCATTAAGCAGTTTTAATAAATTAACGGGAAGATCATGACAATGAAACTCAAAATATGTGGGATGAAGATTCCTGAAAATATCACGGCTGTCGCTGCGCTGCAACCGGATTATTTAGGTTTCATATTCTTTAGGGAATCCAAACGGTTTATAGAAGGACTGACACCTTCTTTTGTTAGTGGGTTGCCTGCAGGAATAAAAAAAACTGGGGTATTTGTTAACGAAGAATTGAATCGGGTCGTGGAATTGGCTGTTTTGTATGGTTTGCAAACGATACAATTACACGGAGATGAGCCACCAAAATATTGTATGGCGCTTAGGGGATTGCTGGCTGATACAGGGATTGAACTGGTCAAGGCTTTTGGAATAGACGAGCATTTTGATTTTCATAAGCTTGATGCCTATGCAAATATAGTTGACTACTTTTTGTTTGATACTCAGACAGCAGGTCATGGTGGATCAGGGAAGACATTCAATTGGACTCTCCTTGATAAATTTAAGCTGAATAAACCTTATTTTTTGAGTGGAGGAATAGGCTTAGATCAGGTTGAGCAATTAAAAGAAATAAAAGACGAGCGCTTATATGCTATAGATGTCAATAGCAGATTTGAATTCGCGCCCGGACTAAAAGATGTAGATAAATTGATTGAATTTAAAACTAAACTATGAGTTATTTTGTAAACGAAAAGGGATATTATGGAGATTTCGGCGGTGCATATATTCCTGAGATGCTATACCCTAATGTAGAGGAACTGAGACAGAATTATCTTAAAATAATTGGAGATGAAGATTTTAAAAAGGAATTTCATCAATTGTTAAAAGATTACGTTGGCAGGCCTTCGCCACTATATCTTGCAAAACGTCTGTCTCAAAAATACAACGCCAATATATTTTTAAAACGCGAAGACTTAAATCATACCGGCGCACATAAAATCAACAATACAATTGGACAAATTTTATTGGCAGAGCGATTAGGAAAAAAACGTATTATAGCTGAAACAGGTGCTGGTCAGCATGGCGTGGCGACCGCTACCGTGTGCGCTTTAAGAGGTTTGGAATGCGTGGTGTATATGGGAGAGGTAGACATTAAGCGTCAGGCACCAAATGTCGCCCGGATGAAAATGCTGGGGGCCAAAGTAGTACCCGCAACTTCGGGTAGTAAAACGTTAAAAGATGCAACAAATGAGGCGATGCGCGACTGGATCAATAATCCCGTTGATACACATTATATTATTGGCTCTGTTGTAGGTCCGCATCCTTATCCAGATATGGTCGCAATTTTTCAATCAATTATTTCGGAGGAGACAAAAAAGCAGTTAATTGAGCAAACTGGTAGTGATCAGCCTGATTATGTTCTCGCTTGTGTAGGTGGTGGTAGCAATGCAATGGGTATGTTTTATCATTTTATTGATGATGAAAAAGTTAAATTGATTGCTGTGGAAGCCGCAGGTAAAGGAGTAGACAGCGGGTTCTCTGCTGCAACGACAACTCTAGGAAAAGAGGGAGTATTACACGGTAGCAGAAGTATACTTATGCAGACTCATGATGGACAGGTTGTAGAACCGCATTCAGTTTCTGCGGGTTTAGATTATCCGGGAATAGGTCCACAGCATGCTCACTTGTTTAAAACAGGCAGGGGAAGTTATGTCTCTATTACTGATGATGAATCCTTACAGGCCGGACTTTTACTTACACAGATGGAAGGGATCATTCCTGCTATTGAAAGTGCACACGCATTAGCTTACCTTGAAAAAATGAATTTTAGCGGTGGAGAGAATGTAGTAGTTTGTTTATCCGGAAGAGGGGATAAGGATATGGATACCTACATGAAGTATTTTAATTTATAATGATGTCGATTTTAACCAGTATGAGCAGAATAAAAGAACTCTTTGAAACAAAGAAAAATATACTATCAATATATTATACGGCCGGTTATCCAAATTTAGGAGATACTGTTTCCATTGCTGAAGAATTGGAGAGATCTGGAGCAGATTTATTGGAAATAGGGTTTCCTTATTCCGATCCCGTAGCAGACGGGCCTATAATTCAGGCAAGTAGTAAACATGCTTTGGACAATGGCATGGATTTGAAATTACTTTTTGAACAATTGAAAGACTTGCGTAAAACAGTCAGTATTCCTGTACTTTTAATGGGGTATGTAAACCCAATGCTTCAATTTGGTGTAGAGAACTTTTGTAAGGCATGCGCTGAAGTTGGAGTAGATGGTTGTATAGTTCCCGATTTGCCAATGATTGAATATGAAGAGTTATACGCGCCGATTTTTACCAAATATGGATTAAGTAATATTTTTCTAATCACTCCACAGACATCTCCTGAACGTATTCAGAAAATTGATGGATTGAGCAATGGGTTTATCTATCTCCTTTCGTCATCTGCTACAACCGGGCAAAATTTGGAGGTTTCCAATACTACTGAGGCGTATTTTTCAAGAATTGCAGCACTTAAACTTAATAATCCCACTATGATTGGTTTCGGTATCAGCAGCAAAGAAACTTTCGATAAAGCGTGTCATTATGCAAATGGAGCAATCATAGGTAGTGCATTCGTTAAAAATCTTGATGCAAAAAATGTGCAGCAAAGTATTCAGCAATTTATGCAGAAATTCAAGGCTTAACAGGTTTTCGAATTGACTTCAGGTAAATAAAACCAACAAGACCAGATATAACCGAAGCACATAGTATTGCAAACTTTGCTTCGGTTACATGCATCTTGTCATCAAAAGAAAGCAGTGCTATAAAAATAGACATGGTAAAGCCTATTCCAGCCAACATGCCCAGACCAACGATATGCTTCCATCCAGATCCTGAAGGGAGGGTGCCCAGTTTAAATTTTACTGCCAGCCAAGAAAATAGAGTTACTCCAATGGTCTTACCGGCGAATAGGCCGGCTATGATACCCATGCCCAAAGGAGAGCTTAACCCACCGATCATTTCTTTCTGAAATGTAATATTGGTGTTTGCTAAAGCAAAGAGAGGCATGATAAAGTAATTAACAGGTCCGTTTAGGAGGTGTTCCAATTTCTCAAGTGGCGACGGTACATTTGAAATATTAGTAGGAATAGTTAATGCAAGTAAAACCCCTGCAATGGTTGCATGAATTCCTGAATGGTGTATCAGGTACCATAGTAATATTCCAGGAATCAGGTAAAAATAAAGTGATTTTACATTGAAAAAGTTTAATGCAATTAGAAATACCATGACTCCGCCTGCCATCAGCAAGTAGTTGAAGTGTACCTCATCGGTGTAAAAAACTGCAATTACCAAAATAGCACCCAGGTCATCGACGATAGCCAATGCAGCAAGAAATATTTTTAAAGACGAAGGAATACTTTTACCAAGCATGGCAATGATTGCCAATGCAAATGCAATGTCGGTAGCCATCGGGATGCCCCATCCAGAAATAGTAGAGGAATCTTTATTTAGCAGGTAGTAAATAAATGCAGGAATAAACATTCCTCCAAGAGCTGCAACGACGGGTAGGGCAGCCTTCTTTAAAGACGACAATTCTCCTTCCACAAGTTCTCTTTTTATCTCCAGGCCTACCAGTAAAAAGAAAATGGCCATTAAAGCGTCATTTATCCATGCTGAAACAGTGTAAGGTGTCCCGAAATCTTTTGTAAGAAAAGCGCTAAAATCCGTAGCAAAGCCTGAATTGGCTATGATTAATGATATAGCAACGCATATCATGAGTAAGATTCCGCCTATTTGACCTGATCTGAAAAATTCCTTAAATGCTTGTAAATTCATTTGCTATCCAATAAAATTTTCTAAATCTCCTTTTCCCTGGCGAATAATCTCGAAGTCTCCGGAAGTACAGTCGACAACGGTAGATGGTTCGTTGTCGCCAAAACCTCCATCAATAATAATATCTACTGTGTCTTCATATTTTTCGTGAATAAGCTCGGGATCTGTTGAGTATTCTATCACTTCATCGTCGTCATGAATGGAGGTCGAAAGTATAGGATTGCCCAATTGCATTACTATTTCTCTGGCAATATGATTATCTGGAACCCTTATACCCACAGTTTTTTTATTGGAACTAAGTAGTTTAGGTACATTGTTGTTTGCATTGAGGATAAAAGTAAAGGGACCGGGAAGGGCCTTTTTGAGTACTCTGAATACGGTAGTGTCAATGGGTTTTATATAATCCGATATATGTCTCAAATCAGAGCATATGAACGAGAAGTTAGCTTTCTCAGGTTTTATTCCTCTTAGCCTGCAAATTTTCTCTATGGCTTTCTGATTGGTAATGTCACAGCCGAGACCATATACTGTATCAGTTGGATAAATGATGATTCCACCTTTTTTTAACACTTCAACAACCTGCTCGATTGCTTTTGGATTAGGGTTCTCCGGATAGATTTTAATAAGCATGTTTAAAATTACACAAATCTTATAATGAAATCTGATAAATATTGCCCAATTGGCATGTTTTTTAGTAAATTGATAAGTATGAGAAAAGCATTTATCGCAATTGCGGCATTTTTGGTAGCGCTTACAATTATGTTAGGTCTTACCTATTCTCCACTATGGTGGATAGCGATTTTTACTGGTCCGATTGTACTTTTAGGAATTTATGATCTTTATCAACCTAAACATAGTATTGTGCGGAATTATCCGGTGGTGGGTAGGTTAAGGTACTTTATGGAAGATCTCAGGCCCAAAGTTTATCAGTATTTTGTAGAAAGTGATACAAACGGAAAACCCTTTAGCAGATTAAGCAGATCACTGATCTATCAAAGGGCGAAAATGGAAAATGATACCATCCCTTTTGGTACGCAACTGGACGTTTATGAAAATGGATATGAGTGGTTGAGTCATAGTATTGCAGCAATCAGCCATCACGAATTGAATGAAGACCCCCGGGTACTTGTCGGAGGGCCGGATTGTATAAAGCCATATTCGGCCAGTATTTATAACATTTCAGCAATGAGTTTTGGCTCTTTAAGTCAGAATGCTATTTTGGCTTTGAATGGGGGAGCTAAACTCGGAAATTTTGCGCATAACACAGGAGAAGGTGGAATTAGTGATTATCATTCCGGTCCTGGTGGCGATTTGATATGGCAAATAGGAACTGGTTATTTTGGTTGTAGAAATCATGAAGACGGTTCGTTTAATCCTGTTGCTTTTGCTGAGAGATCCAAAACTGAGCAGGTAAAAATGATTGAAATTAAATTGTCTCAGGGAGCAAAACCTGGTCATGGTGGTATTTTGCCGGCGCGTAAGGTTACGCCCGAGATTGCAAGGATTAGATTGGTCAAGGAAGGTTATGATGTGATCTCTCCGCCAGCGCATTCAGCTTTTAGCACGCCAATAGAACTGATGAACTTTGTAAAGCAATTGAGGGAACTATCCGGCGGAAAGCCAATTGGCATTAAGCTATGCATAGGAAGAAGAAGTGAATTCATGGCGCTATGTAAAGCCATGGTGGAGACCGGTATTTATGTTGACTTCATCACTGTAGATGGTGGTGAGGGAGGTACAGGGGCTTCGCCGCAGGAATTCTCAAATGCTGTGGGTATGCCCTTGAGAGAGGCGATAGCATTTGTTTACGATGTGCTCAGCGGCTTTGATCTGAAAAAACACATCAAAATTATAGCTTCTGGAAAAGTAGCTTCAGGATTTGATTTGGTGAAAAATATAGCTCTTGGAGCAGATTTGTGTAACTCTGCACGAGGAATGATGTTTGCGCTCGGATGTATACAGGCTTTGGAATGTAATAGTAATACATGTCCTACCGGTGTAGCTACTCAGGATCCTAGTTTGATGAAAGGATTGGTAGTAGAGGATAAGAGAGTGCGTGTTTTTAATTTTCACAGACTTACAGTAGCTAGTGCCGTTGAATTATTGGGTGCTGCGGGCCTTCGTCATCCATATCAGTTAACGAGGGCTTATATCAATAGAAGGGTAGCTCCTAATGTAATGCAGTCCTATCTGGAGAGCTTCCCTTATATCCCTGAAGGTAGTTTATTGAAAACTCCATATCCATTAAGGTTTGAACTGGGAATGGCGCTTAGTGTGTCTTCCAGTTTTATACCGACAGATTATAAAGTATCGCTGGTCGACTATGCACATGCAAATTCTTATGCTGATGACTTAGATGAAAGTAAGAGTAAGCCTTAAAGGAGTTTATGTTTAAATACAAAGGCCGTAAGTTTATCGCTTACGGCCTTTTTTATTGATGTTAAATGTGGATTAAAATTCTGCATTTCTTGGAAAACGTGGGAAGGCTATTACATCCCGGATGTTGGTCATGCCACTTACAAAAAGAACCAGGCGTTCAAATCCTAATCCGAAGCCTGAGTGGGGTGCGGATCCGAAGCGTCTCGTGTCGAGGAACCACCATAATTCTTCCTGTGGAATATTCATGGCTTCCATTCTTGACGTAAGTTTGTCCAGACGTTCTTCCCTTTGAGATCCGCCTACTATCTCGCCGATTCCAGGGAAAAGAATGTCCATAGCCGCAACGGTTTGTCTTCCTTGAGCATCAGGTTCATTCTGACGCATGTAGAAAGATTTGATGTCTGCAGGATAATCGGTCAGGATTACAGGTTTTTTAAAATGCTTTTCAACAAGATAACGTTCGTGTTCGGATTGCAGGTCTGCTCCCCATTCATCGATAAGATATTTGAATTGCTTTTTTTGATTGGGTTTAGACGACTTTAAAATAGCGATAGCCTCTGTGTAGGTCAGGCGCTCAAAGTCATTGTTTAAACAGAAGTTTAGCTTATCGATAAGGGATAATTCGCTTCGCTCATTTTGAGGTTTTGATTTTTCTTCTTCCAGTAAACGCGTATTTAAGAATTCTAGTTCCTCCTTGCAATTTTTTAATGCATAGTTTATTACATATTTCAGCATGTCTTCTGCAAGTTGCATATTGTCTTCTAAGTCAGCAAAAGCCACTTCTGGTTCAACCATCCAAAATTCAGCAAGGTGACGCGTAGTATTGGAGTTTTCTGCTCTAAAAGTAGGGCCAAAAGTGTATATCTGACCAAAAGCCATTGCAGCTAACTCACCTTCCAGTTGTCCAGAAACGGTCAGGTTAGCAGAGCGGGCGAAAAAATCTTCTGAATAATCAATTTTTCCATCCTCAGTACGAGGTGGATTGTCCATATCTAAAGTAGTAACCTTAAACATCTCGCCTGCTCCCTCGGCATCGGATGCAGTAATGATAGGGGTGTGCATATAGACAAAACCTCTCTCATTGTAAAACTGATGTATTGCAAAAGCTAAAGCGTGCCTGACTTTAAAGACTGCATTGAAAGTGTTGGTGCGAAAACGAAGGTGAGCGATTTCCCTTAAAAATTCTAAGCTATGTTTTTTTGGTTGCAGAGGAAATTTCTCAGGGTCACTATCCCCTAATATTTCAATGGACTCCGCTTTGATGTCAACTCTTTGTCCTTTTCCTAAAGATTCAACTACAGTTCCTTTTACTGAAATAGCTGCACCCGTAGTAATTCTTTTAAGTATTTCTTCAGGAGTATTATTAAAATCGACCACAATCTGGATGTTCCCTAGGCAAGACCCATCATTTATAGCAATAAACTGATTGTTGCGAAATGTGCGCACCCAACCCATAACTGTTACTTCTCTGTTAAATTCGTTTGTCTCTAGTAGACTTTTTACTTTTTCTCTTTTAATCATGATTTTATTGTGGAGAGCGTCAAAAATAAGGAATTTCACCAATAAATAATAGATATGTTTGATTGGTTGTGTGGTTTAGTGTTTTTGATGTTTTTTGGTTGTTTGTTAGTATTTTTTTTGGTTATTACGTGTTTTATCTTGTTGTTTTTGGTTTTTTGATCTGAATTTTAGTATAATTCATTGTGTTTTGTCTTTTTAAGTGTGAAAAGTGTGATTTATAACTGTATTTTTTAGTTATATTGTTGTGTTTTTATGTTTAAGTGTTGTTTATTTGGTTTTTTTGTTGTTTTTATTTGTCTTAAATGAGTTATTTGTGATTTATTTTGATTTTTTATTAATAAAAATATGATAAATTGATAAAAGTACTTATATTTGTAATGCTCGTTTAATTTATATTTGGTTAGAGAGGCCTACAATTGGATAGTTGTAGGCCTCTTCTTGTTTGAAGTGGTTTTTATTTGATAGCCAATGGTCAGTTTACATCTGCTAGATGTTATAATCAGAGAAATTCAAAAGGGGATATAAACAAAAATCCCTGGCTATGTATCATAACCAGGGATTCTATCAATAGTAATAGTTATTATTCTACGATAAGAACGCCTTTCATCATTGAGACATGTCCAGGGAAAGAGCAAATGAATTCATATTTGCCTTTTTCAGCAATTGTAAATTCAATAACATCTTCTTCACCACCGCCCAATAATTTAGTGTGTGCTATAACTGAAGCTGCTTCAGATGCAGGAATGTAATCTGTAGCTTTAGCTTCCAATGCTTTGGCTGCGTATGCTGCCGCATCAGTACCTGGTTTCAAAATAACTACATTATGTCCCATTGCTTCCTTAGCAATTGTTCCGATATGCTTAAATGTAAGTTTAATAGGTTTTCCAGCCACAGCTTTCAACTCATTGGTGCTATACTTCATTTGATCGTTGCCGGCTAGTACAAGTTCTGTTGTGGTAACTTCAGGTGTAGTAGCAGTTGTGGTAGTTGTTGAGTCTGCAGTAGATGCTTCCTGCTTTTTTTCACTATTGCATGATACAATTGTAGTTGCAGCTAATAAGAAAGTCAGGACTTTGATTGATGTTTTCATTGTTGATTTTGTTTTATTTGTTATGTTAATGGTTGTCAATTCGTTTTTAAGCATAGTGTGTATTATTTACACAATTGCGCGAACAAGGTAATGAAAATCGGGCTTAATTAAAAAAGATAAGCCGTCTCTTTGAGACGGCTTATCTTAATATATTTTATAACAGCTTATTTGGTCTTATGCCAATACTTTAGTTACCAAATCAGATGCATCCTGCAATGCGATAGCTGAATAAACTTTTAATCCTGATTCATCAATCAGCTTTTTAGCTTCTTCTGCGTTTGTACCCTGTAAACGGCAGATGATTGGAACAGGCACATTACCGATTTCATTATAGGCATCTATAACACCTTGTGCTACACGGTCACACCTAACAATACCTCCGAAGATATTGATCAGGATAGCTTTAACATTAGGGTCTTTAAGGATGATATTGAAACCAGCTTTAACTGTTTGTGCATTTGCAGTACCACCTACATCCAGGAAGTTAGCTGGCTCACCACCGGCAATCTTAATGATGTCCATAGTTGCCATAGCCAGACCAGCACCGTTTACCATACAACCAACGTTTCCGTCAAGTTTTACATAGTTAAGGTTTGATTCACTTGCCTCTACATCCGTAGGATCCTCTTCAAGTTTGTCACGCATAGCAGCATAATCAGGATGACGGAACAATGCATTCTCATCAAGATCAACTTTTGCGTCAACAGCAATGATTTTATCATCAGAAGTTTTTAGCACTGGATTAATTTCAAACATTGAAGAATCAGTGCTGTCGTATGCTTTGTAAAGGGCGGTAACGAATTTTACCATTTCTTTAAATGCTCCGCCGCTTAAACCTAAATTAAAAGCAATTTTTCGGGCCTGAAATCCTTGAAGACCAACTTTAGGATCTATTTCTTCTTTGAAAATCAAGTGCGGTGTGTGTTCTGCCACTTCTTCGATGTCCATACCACCTTCTGTAGAATACATGATGATGTTTCGGCCATTTGAGCGATTTAACAAAACACTGATGTAGAATTCTTTAGTTTCTGAAGCTCCAGGATAATAAACGTCCTGTGCAACTAAAATTTTGTTCACTTTCTTTCCTTCCGGACCAGTTTGAGGAGTTACAAGCTGCATTCCTAAGATAGCGGTAGCTCTTTCTTTAACCTCATCAAGATTCTTGGCAAGTTTAACACCTCCACCTTTACCTCGTCCACCTGCGTGAATTTGAGCTTTAATTACAACCCAATCAGAATTGTAGTCAGTTTTCATTTTTTTAGCAGCTTCTACAGCCTGCTCAACCGTGTCGGCTACTACGCCTTCTTGTACGGCTACTCCAAAACTTTTAAGTATTTCTTTACCTTGATATTCGTGGATATTCATTTGCTGAAAAAATTTGTCCAAATCTACAATTTCAGATTGGTTTTAAAAACAGTAAGTTTGCATTTATGCTAAAAGCGACAGGTATAAAAAAAGCTTATGGGAATTTACCCATTTTAAAAGGTGTAGATTTTGAAGTTGAGAAGGGGGAGATTGTAAGCATTATTGGTGCTTCAGGAGCGGGGAAAAGTACTTTGCTTCATATTTTAGGGACATTAGATAAGCCAGACAACGGATCTGTTATACTTAACGGTACAAAAATAAGTCAGTTGAACGGAGAATTGCTAAGCGTTTTTCGTAATAAAAATATAGGCTTTGTATTTCAATTTCACCATCTGCTTCCAGAGTTCACTGCAATGGAAAATATCTGTATCCCGGCTTTTATAGCGAAAGTATCTAAAAAGCAGGCTGAAATCCGCGCTATGGAGTTGTTGGAACTCCTTGGCTTACGCGATAGGGCAGATCATAAACCTAATCAAATGTCCGGTGGCGAACAGCAACGTATAGCAGTTGCCAGGGCGCTGATAAATAACCCGGCAATTATCCTGGCAGATGAGCCATCTGGGAACCTGGATTCTGCAAATGCCAACTCATTACATGAGTTTTTTATTACGCTGCGTGACAATTTCAAACAAACATTTGTTATTGTTACCCATAATGAAAATCTCGCAAAGATTAGTGATCGCGTGGTTACAATGAAAGATGGATTAATTATATAAGTTTTGAAAATATTGATTACAGGCGGAAAGTCAGTCCAGGCCTTAAAACTGGTAGACAGGTTTGCTGGTGATACAGTGATTTTGGCAGACTACGGTGAAGCTCCTTCATTCCCATCAACAAAATATTTTTTTATTTCTCTTGGAGAAAGAAACGACGATGTTATTGCTCATAATTTGCTAAATCATTGTTTGAATGAAGCGGTAGACGCTATATTGCCATTAAATGCTTTTGAAAAAGAAGAGGTATTGAAGTCAAGTGTCTTGTTTAAAGAATTTAATATTGATGTTTTAACACCTGATTTGTAACCCCGAATAGTTATTTACATGGCATTTGAACAATACCTTAAAGAGAAAAACGCTTTTGTTTTTGAACTAGACGATGTAATTTATCCTCATAAGGATTATTTATTACAGGTTTATTACCTGTTTGGGCAATTTATTGAATATGCCGAACAGATCAACGCGACGGAGATTGTTGCAGGAATGCAAGATATTTACAATGCAGAAGGGGCGGAGAACATATTTGAAAAGGCAGCAGCTAAATTTGGAATCCCTGAAAAATACAAAGTGAATTTTGATTTGCTGTTTTTGAGTGCCCGTTTACCATTAAAGTTGCTTATCTTTAATGAAGTACTTAGTTTATTGCAGGCAATTGTCGTGGAACGAAAGCAAATTTTTTTATTAATTGATGGAGATCCGGGGATGCAGCTGAATAAAATCAAGCAAATAGAATGGAATGGTCTCGAAAAATACCTCATAGTTTATTTTACTGCTGAAACTTCCCCAAAACCCTCAAATGAATCTTTAATGCAAATCCTTGAAAAACATAATCTTGAGAGAGACAAAATGCTGATGATAGGAAAAAATGAAAACGATGAATTGTGTGCAAATAATTCAGGTATACAGTTTTTGCAAGTCGACAAACTATTGTTACCTTAATTGCGTTTATACTGCTGATTAGATAAGCTTATTCCATAAAATTAACGAACTCATATAACTCAAGACAAAACTCATTCTGATGAAAAGCTATAGCTATAAAAATTACTGCATTGTTGCTGCAATGATGGTTTTAACTGTATTTGGTGCTTGTAAGAAAAATAAAACACAGCCCAAAACAGATGAACCTGCGGTTCAGTCCAATACTAAGCAAACACCCACTACAAACAGACGTGAACTCACTAATGATTCGCTTTTCCTTTATGCAAAAGAGATTTATTTCTGGAATACGTCTCTGCCGACTTATGATGCTTTTGAGCCCAGGAAATACACTACTCAAAGCACAGATCTGGCTAATTATGAGTTGAATTTATTCAATATAGTAAAATCTTCAGGATCTGCTGATTATGTATCTACATCTCCTTATCCAAAATATTCTTTTATAGATGATATTACAACCAGGAATCCAGCTGTAAAATCTGCTGCTCCAGATCCTAAAGCATCTGTGGATCTTGAAGGCAATGGTAATGATATGGGTATTTATGATATCAGTGCTGTGGGTATTGGTAATAGCATGTATAGATTATATATATTGGCTGTGAGTAAAGGTTCGCCGGCCGATCTGGCCCAAATAACCAGAGGTGCAAATATTACTAAAATTAACGGGACCAGTATTGGTAGTGCATCCGGTGGTCAGATAGCTGCCTCGGAAGTTTCTTTGATCAATGCTACCATATTTGGAAATCCTACGACTTTGCAACTTGAAGGCGTAAAAACTGATGGCGCTACATTTAGTGTTACGCTGCAAAAGGCCGCTTATAAAAGTAATCCTATTTACAAAACGAATGTGATAACTGCAGGTACTAAAAAGATCGGTTATTTAGCTTACGCAAGGTTTTCAAATTCAGAAAATTCAATATCAGCGTTAAATGATGCTTTTGCTGATTTTACAACTAAAGGGGTTACCGATCTTGTTATTGACCTTCGTTTTAACGGTGGGGGATATGTTAGTACTGCCAGACATTTGATCAACTTAATTGCTCCTTTAACCGCTACAGGTACGATGTATGTAGAGCATTATAACAATAACCTAAAGAACAGGAAGCAATCTGACCAGAGTATTTTAAGTCACCAACCATTACTGGATGAAAATGATAAGGTTCAGTATGAGAATGGAAAGATGGTAACCTATGCAGATATAGACTTTTCTGTAGCAAAGAATACAGAGGTTTTCAGCAAGGTAGGAGGACTCACCGGTGTAAAGAATGTTGTATTCATTGTGACTGGTAGTACGGCTTCTGCAAGTGAACTGGTAATTAATAGTTTAAAGCCGCACATGACTGTTAAACTGGTAGGTCAAAAAAGTTATGGAAAACCAATTGGGTTTTTCCCGATAAGACTTGAAAACAGATACGAAGTTTATTTCTCTCTTTTTGAAAGTAAAAATTCATTGGGGCAGGGTGAGTACTACAGTGGAATGACTCCTGATTATGTAATGAGTGATGATCTCGGTACTTTTGACTTCGGAAATCCACAAGAGCTATACCTAAAACAAGCATTGAACTATCTTGCTCCTAATATAACAACATTTAGTTCAGGGAATAAAGTGATGAGTGTTTCGGCAAAAACAGGCAACGTTGCATTGAGCAGAGTTGAGGGTGAATTCAAAAATGGAGAACGTGGATTTGTAGGAATGATCGAAACCAAATACAAGATTAGAAAATAACTGTTACTGGGACAATGGATTATACATTTTAATGTAACTCTTTTTATATATTATTGCTATTTAAGTAGATTAAATGCATATTTAAGTAAGAAACAGCCATTATAATATGTTAGGGGAATTAATAGAAAAAGAATCAATTGCAGTTAATGAAATCATACCTGCTGATCAAAATCATTCAGAAGAATTACGTGATAAATTAAACTCTGCACAGCGATTAGGGAACGAATTCAAATCAAAGGCAGACATTACATTTAATACTAAAGACGGACCAAAAACGGTAAGTACAACTGTATGGTCTGTTACAGAGAAGTACTTACAGCTCAAAAGTGGAATTCATATTCCTTTAAACAGTTTAATTGATATAGATTTTTAATATTACTGTTTTTTCATCTTTAAGTTGTCCTTAAAGATCTTTTGACTATCCCTTTTTTTATCGATGTTGTTGATGATTTCAAGGATTGATTCTGCAGCATCGGTAAAAAAAGCCTTGTTGATATTCTGATATTCATCAGTCGCTTTGTGGTAGTCTTTATGATCTTCTACACCAAAATAAATAAAAGGTATATTTTTAGCATTAAAGGCACCCTGGTCACTTTGGTTTGTCCAGTCATCATGACCTTGCTTAGGGTCGTCATGTCCCAATAAAACTTTAATGTTTGGATTCGTAATAATGATGTACTTTTTTAGCCACGGATGTTTAAAAGTACCACAGGCATAAAGTTCTCCTTTGTCATTATGGCTAATCATATCCATATTGATATTCAGTTTTATTTTTTCCAATGGTACCGGAGGTTTCGCTACAAAAGCTTTTGCCCCCTGCAGACCCATTTCTTCCGCATCAAAAGCTGCAAATACCAATGTATAATTTGGTTGGTTCTTGGCAAAATAGGCGCAGAATTTCAACAATGCAGCTACTCCCGACGCATTGTCGTCCGCACCATTGAATACCTCACCCTTTATAACTCCTATGTGATCGTAATGTGCAGATATCACAATTACACTGTCGCTTTTTCCCTGTATGTAACCAATAAGATTCTTTCCTGTTATGGTCTCCTGGGTGGATTTGAAGCTGAAAGCTTGTTCATATCCCTGCAGATCCGTCGAAAAAGACTTCAAACCTACTTCTTTAAATCTATTGATGATGTAGGTTTTAGCCATTTCAGAACCCTTTGTTCCTGTTTTTCTACCTTCATAAGCGTCAGAAGAAAGTATTTCTACATCCTTCAAGAGCTGGCTGCCTGGAGTTTGTCCTTCAGTTTTTTTTACAGTATTGCAGCTCAGTAATAGCGCGAGTGAGACGAATAGGTATGATTTCATTTTTAAATTCAGCTTAAAGACTTAAAGGTAGCTATATAGAATGAGATATTTTTCGATGAGATTATCAATTAATAATACGTCAGACGTACAACACCGGCTAGCTTTTTCGCCAGTCTGATTACTTGCCTTGTATAGCCATATTCATTGTCGTACCATGCATAAAGCACTACAGATTTGTTGTCTTTCGCGATAATTGTAGCCGGCCCGTCAATAATAGAAGCGTGGCTATTGCCAATCAAGTCGCTACTTACCAGTTCATTGGAAATAGAGTATTCAATTTGCTCTGATAAATCTCCAAATAACGATGCTTGTTTAAGTACTTCAGCTACCTCTTCCTTGGAAGTTACCTTGTTTAAGGAGAGATTTAATATAGCGAGCGAAACATTTGGAGTAGGTACGCGGACTGCATTTCCTGTAAGTTTACCTCCAAGATGCGGAATTACTTTTGCTACAGCTTTATCAGCACCTGTTTCTGTAATTACAAGGTTTAGAGCGGCTGCACGTCCTCTGCGATACTTCTTGTGGTAGTTGTCTAACAGATTTTGGTCATTGGTATAGGAATGCACAGTCTCTATATGGCCTTTTTCAATTCCAAATGCATCGTCTATTAATTTTAATACCGGAACAATGGCATTTGTAGTGCAAGAAGCATTGGAAAGTATATTTTCTGCTGTAAAATCGATATTGGTGTCATTAATTCCAGTCACAACATTAGGGATATCGCCTTTCGCCGGAGCCGTAAGTAATACCTTGCTGATACCCTTAGCTTGTAAATGTCTGCCCAGGCCTTCACGATCTCTAAAAATTCCTGTGTTGTCAATGAGTAAAGCATCTTCGATTCCGTAAAGGGTATAGTCTACATCCTCAGGTTGTTTAGCTTCAATAAAATAAATGGTCTGACCATTTATTAACAATGCTTTATTCTCGAAATCTTCTACAATTGTGCCGCTAAAAGGACCATGGATGGAGTCCGTGCGCAATAGCTCACCTCTTTTAATTAATTCCTCATCACTATAGCTACGTGTCACAATAGCTCTTAGACGAAGCTGTTCTCCTTTTCCAGCCTGTAATATTAATTCTCTTGCAGCTATCCTTCCAATTCTTCCAAATCCAAAAAGTACCACATCTTTCGGTTTCAGACTGATCTTGTCTTTCCCAATATGTTTACCTAATTTACTGATTACAAAATCATGTATAGAGGAATAGTTACTGTTGTCTTCCAGCCATTCCGAAGCCAGACGACCTACATCAATACGTGAGGGTGCAAGATTACATTTTCCTATAACTATTGCCAGCTCCAGGGTTTGATAGATGCTAATGTCTTTGCCGCTTACTTCTTTGGCATACTGATGATGGCCCAGTATTTCGCTGCTACTCACATCAAAAAGAGGTTTACGGAATAATACAAGCTCAATAGATCTGTCGAACCAGAGTTGGCCAACTACATTAATTAATTCAATTGCTTTTTTTTCTTTTTCAATCCAGTTCTGAAACTCAGATTGGTATTTATGTAGCATGTTATGAAATTTTGGTTAGAATGGCACAAAAGTAAAAAAGATCGGGTGAGTACCCAATCTTTTTATTTTATATATTTCTTACAAATTCAGGATGAAGACCGTATTGGCCTGATGCACTATCCCAAATAAGATTTTAATATTTTACTTCTTGATGTATGACGAAGACGTTGTAAAGCTTTATCCTTAATCTGACGAACGCGTTCACGTGTTAAATTGAATTTTTCACCAATCTCTTCAAGAGACAGAGGGTGGTTGGTGCTCAATCCAAAGAAAAGAACGATAATTTCACGTTCACGCTCAGTTAGCGTAGAAAGTGAGCGTTTGATTTCTTCTGAAAGTGATTCGTTGATTAGGCTACTATCAGTATTCGGTTCATGGTTTTCCAATACATCAAGTAATGTATTCTCTTCACCCTGAACAAATGGAGCATCCATTGAAACGTGACGGCCTGAATTACTTAAGGTGTCAGATATTTTATCTACCGTAGTTTCCAGTATGTCTGCAAGTTCCTCAGGAGATGGCTCACGCTCATATTCCTGCTCCAGTTTAGAGAAAGCTTTACTGATTTTACTCAATGAACCAACCTGGTTTAAAGGTAAACGTACAATACGGCTTTGTTCTGCGATAGCTTGTAATATTGACTGACGAATCCACCAAACTGCATAAGAGATAAACTTGAAACCTTTAGTCTCATCAAAACGCTTTGCAGCTTTAATTAAACCAAGATTACCTTCGTTAATTAAGTCTCCCAGTGTTAAACCTTGATTCTGATATTGCTTAGCAACAGAAACTACGAAACGCAAGTTGGTTTTAGTTAAACGTTCTAATGCAGCCTGATCTCCTTCCCGTATCTTTCTTGCTAAAATTACTTCTTCTTCGGCGGTGATTAAATCTACTTTACCAATTTCGTGAAGATATTTGTCTAGGGATTGACTTTCGCGATTGGTAATTGATTGCGTGATTTTGAGTTGTCTCATCTATATGCTTTGGTACTCGTTATGTGTTTTGAACGTGCAAAAGTAAGAATTTAAAGGCAATTAGAAAACATAAATTACTGAAAACGTTACACTTTACACCTGTTATTTATACAATAATTCTACAGCAAAAATTATTCCAAAATACTTTTGTCAGTATCACTTCTTTTAACTGTTTTTGTGTCTTAATCTGTTGTTTTTTAGGTAGTTGTTTCTTTATTTATACTTGTGATTAATTGATTTGTCACCGAAATATTATTTTGTAATGATAGATTATATGGATAAAATTCAAAAATTGTACTCTAAAAAATAAAACGATTACACAGAAAATGTACAATAAAAAGTCCTGTCTGGATGTTTATTTATGACAGGACTTTTTAAATTTATTATTCTTTTTTAAGTCAGATCAGAAATTTCAGCTTCCGGAGCATTCTTTTTCACTGACTCGATGCCATTGTCTCTGCTGGCTACACTTTCGTACATTTCACTGGCTCCGATGATTTGTCCATTACTGGCCTTCAAATTGAAATAAGGCTTCCCATTCGACGAAGTCAGTTTGTCATATCTGCTGTCATCCTGAGAATTTTTCCTAACTGACTCTATGCCATTCAGGCAAGCACTTTTGCTTGAATACCCTTCACTCGCCAAAATAACCTGACCATTTCCTGCCTTTAAATTGAACTGAGTTTCGCCATTCTTCCTGGTTGTAATTTCAAATTTACTCATAGTCTTTTTATTTGTTTTTTACTTAGGTTGATAACATTACCTAAATTTATAAAAAAAACATAAACAGAAACGGGTTGCAGCTATTTTTTTGTTTAAGCCGAAGTAAGCTCAGTTAAACTGAATGTCTGATCGACCCTAATGCCTTTTTCAGTCTGTTGGAGTGTGCAGCATTCATTTACAGGGTCGTGCTCCAGGTACAGGATGTAGTTTTTGTCTGTCGCTTCCTGCAAAAAGGATTTTTTTTCTTTCAGTGTTTGTAGCGGAAACATGTCATACGACATTACGTAGGGCAGGGGTATATGTCCTGTTGAGGGCAGTAGATCTGCCATGTAAACTATTGTTTTTTCTTTGTATTGTATTTGCGGGAGCATCATGGCATCTGTGTGTCCATAAGCAAATCTAATATTGATGCCGTCATGAAACTGGATGCCATCGGTATCTTCAATAAATCTCAATTGTCCGCTTTCCTGAATAGGCAGAATGTTGTCTTTCAGAAAAGAAGCTTTCTCCCTGTCATTAGGATTTACGGCCCAGTCCCAGTGTTTTTCATTGCTCCAGTAAAAAGCATTTTTAAACGCCGGGCGAAGCTTGTCGCCAACACGCATGATAGAACCTCCACAATGATCAAAATGAAGGTGTGTCAGGAACACATCTGTGATGTCGTCTCTGCTGTATCCTTTTGCTGCAAGAGATTTATCCAGGGTGTCGTCTCCATGTAAATAATAATGGCTCAGAAATTTTTCATCCTGTTTATCTCCAATTCCATTGTCTATAAGGATCAATCTTTCACCATCCTCGATCAGCAAACATCGCATTGCCCAGGTGCACATGTTATTGGCATCTGCAGGATTACTTTTTTGCCAGATTGATTTGGGAACTACGCCAAACATAGCGCCACCGTCGAGTTTAAACAATCCGGTTTCAATTGTATGTAGATTCATGATATAAGATTAGCAGAAGTAAAACTAATAAAAAAGGCCGCTTAACGCGGCCTTTTTTATTAGTTTTTTGGCGGTAATTTTGGTGTCTGGGAGAAGGCATAGCGTTCTTTGCGCTTCTTCAGCGCAAAGCAATGCAGCCATCGGGCAGATCACTCAAATTACAAATGTATTACTTCCCCGTAAGCATCAGCAGCAGCTTCCATAATTGCTTCACTCATGGTCGGGTGAGGGTGTACAGATTTAATCATCTCATGCCCGGTTGTTTCCAGTTTACGCGCTACTACGATTTCAGCAATCATTTCAGTTACGTTTGCACCAATCATGTGTGCACCTAATAATTCGCCATATTTAGCATCAAAGATCAATTTTACAAAACCATCTTTAGCACCTGCAGCACTTGCTTTACCAGAAGCAGAGAAAGGGAACTTACCGATCTTCAATTCATAGCCCGCCGCTTTAGCAGCTTTCTCTGTATAACCTACAGAAGCAATTTCCGGACTGCAATAAGTACATCCCGGGATGTTATTGTAATCTAAAGGTTCTGGTTTATGTCCGGCAATTTTCTCTACACAGATGATACCTTCTGCAGAAGCAACGTGGGCTAAAGCCTGTCCGCTTACAATGTCGCCAATTGCATAATATCCTTTTACCGAAGTATTGTAGAATTCATCTACAACAACTTTTCCTTTTTCAGTTTTAATTCCGGTTTCTTCTAAGCCGATATTCTCAATGTTAGCTACTACTCCTGCAGCAGAAAGAACGATGTCACATTCTAACGTTTGCATTCCCGAAGCAGTTTTAACCTGCACTTTACAGCCAGTTCCGCTGGTGTCTACAGATTCAACGCTTGAAGAAGTCATTACCTCTATACCTGCTTTTTTGAAGCTGCGAAGCAATTGTTTCGACACATCTTCATCTTCCACAGGCACTACATTATCCATGAATTCTACCACGGTAACTTTAGTTCCAAGTGTAGCATAAAAATAAGCAAATTCAACACCTATAGCTCCTGAACCTACCACTACCATAGATTTTGGTTGCTCAGGCAATACCATCGCCTGTCTGTAGCCGATTACTTTTTTACCGTCTTGTTTCAGATTAGGTAATTCTCTGGACCTGCCACCTGTTGCCAGGATAATGCTGGTTGCAGTATATTCCTTTTGAGATCCGTCAGCAGCTTTTACTTCTACCTTATTTCCAGGTTTAGCTTTTCCGGTACCCATAATTACATCGATCTTGTTCTTTTTCATTAAGAACTGAACACCTTTGCTCATGCCATCTGCAACGCCACGACTACGTTTAATCACAGCAGCAAAATCAGCCTCAGCTTCAGCAGTCTTAATACCATATTCTGAAGCATGATTGATATATTCGAAAACCTGTGCACTTTTAAGAAGCGCTTTTGTTGGTATACATCCCCAATTAAGGCAGATTCCACCCAACGATTCACGTTCTACAACTGCAGTTTTCAAACCCAACTGAGAAGCTCTGATCGCGGCTACGTATCCACCCGGACCGCTACCTATTACAATTACATCGTAGTTCATATCTTTATTTAAAGGAATTTTAACTTTAGTAAAGGCCAAAAATAAAAAAAATGTTTGTTAATAACCCCTTTAAGATTTTTGAGCCAGTCATTTTAATCTTATAATTTTCGGTTATTGAGTATAAAGTTCATGTGTATTTATGTAGAAAGAGTATAAATAACTGGTAAACTGAAAGTTATAAATGTGATTTGTATGTTAAATGTTGAAAAGTTTTGACATTATTAATAATTATTTAACATGCAGATCAACTATGCTTGCATAATTAATTTTTAACTTTGCGGCTATTAATGCTCATTACCCTAATGAATATCATAATTAAACAAATCAAAAAAGTATGAAGAAATCGTTACTCATCATCTTCACTTTGTCACTTCAATTTCTCGCTGTTAGTGTTTTTGCCCAGCAGATTAGGGGTACAGTGGTAGATTCATTGACAAAAGAATCGTTGCCGGGTGCAGCGGTAAGTCTTAAAGGTACATCCTTGTCTGTTTCCACTTCTACGGATGGCAGCTTTTCAATCAAAAAGCAGGATGGATCAAATGTTTTGGTAATTTCTTATGTAGGATACCAAAAGAAAGAGGTTGTAGTGTCTGCTGGACAAAATGACCTGGGACAAATTATTTTGGTCTCGAATACCAACACCATGAATGAGGTAATGATCGTGGCCAATGCAAGGGCTATCGACAGAAAAACCCCTGTGGCGGTTTCGACTATTAATGCCGAGCGCATAGAAGAAAAAGGAGCTCAGCAGGAATTTCCTGAATTGCTGAAATCTACGCCAGGTGTTTATGCTACAAAAGGTACCGGAGGTGGTTTCGGTGATGCCAGGATTAACATGAGAGGATTCCAAAGTGCCAATATCGCTGTCTTAATTAATGGTATTCCTGTAAATGACATGGAAGATGGCCGGGTGTTTTGGGGCAACTGGTCTGGATTAACTGATGTAACCAGTTCCATACAATCGCAACGTGGTCTGGGTGCTTCCAAAGTAGCGGTGCCTTCCCTGGGTGGTACCATCAATATCCAGACTAAAACCACTGATGTAAAAAAAGGAGGATTTATTTACCAGGGACTTGGAAACAACGGTTACAGTAAAACTACTTTTTCTTATTCAACAGGATTAACCGATAAAGGCTGGGCATTTTCTGCAATGGGATCGCGAAATGTAGGCGATGGTTATGTGAATGGCCTGGGATACGAAGCCTACAGTTATTTCTTTAACATATCTAAAGTAATCAATGCAAACCATACCATTTCTTTAACAGGGTTTGGCGCTCCGCAATACCATGGTTCAAGATTTGAACGTTTTAACCTTGCCTATTACGAGAATGCTCCTCAGGGTAAAAGATTCAATCCTAACTATGGAATTCTGGACGGAAAAGAAAAAACAATAAGTGGTAACTATTACCACAAACCGCAGGCGTCGTTAAATCATACCTGGATCATTGACGAGACTTCGTCGTTGTCTACCGCACTTTATGGCTCTATAGGTAAAGGAGGAAATGAATTCCCTAATGATGCCGCTCTTTTCCTGAATACAAGAACAGGCAATAAGTACACTCCGGTTGATATTGATGCGTTAATAGATCTCAATACAGCTTCACCTGATGGAAGAGCAGTAGCATATCTTCAATCTTACAGAAACGACCACAAGTGGGGCGGTTTGCTGAGTACTTATAAGAAAAAACTAAATGATAAAATAGACCTGCTTGCAGGACTAGACGTAAGGCAGTATAAAGGCGAACATTATAATTCTGTAAGGAATTTATTGGGCGCTGAATATGTTTTAGAAATAGCAAATGGCAATCCGACTACTTCGCGTGGTGCCGGTGATATCAATAATCCGGTTAAGATGGCCAAAACTGGCGATAAAATCGGATTCAATTATGATGGACTGGTAGGCTGGCAGGGAGCGTTCGTACAAGCTGAATACTCATACGATAAACTTTCCGCTTTTGTTTCGTTATCAGGAAACAATCAATCTTATCAGCGTGTAGATCATTATAAATACCTGACTAGCGATCCTAACCGTAAGAGCGCAACGGTTAATAATCTGGGCTATCAGGCAAAAGGTGGTGCAAACTACAATATTGATGCGAACCATAACGTATTTGCCAATGTTGGTTATTTGGAGAAGGCGCCTATTTTCGAAGCTGTTTTTGCAGGCTATCAAAATAAAAAGAATCCTGATGCAGTAACAGAAAAAATCCTGAGCTATGAACTGGGTTACGGATACAGAAGCAGGAAGTTCTCTGGAAACTTAAATTTGTACCGCACCAGCTGGAAAGACAGATCTACTATCAACCCATATTATGATCCGGCAAGTCAGCAGTTTTACACAGCAAACCTAAGCGGTGTTGACGCCTTGCATCAAGGGGTAGAAGTTGATTTTAAATATACGCCGGTACACGGTCTGACTATCAATGGTATGCTTTCTGTGGGTGACTGGAAATGGGATAGCAATGTTCCAAAAGCAGTAATTACCGATGTGAATGGTACAGCTTTAGCCAACGGTTCAATTGGCCCTCTTTACACAAAAGGAATTAGGGTAGGTGATCAGCCGCAAACCACTTTGGCTCTGGGTGCATCATTTGATGTAACAGAAGATTTAAGGATAGGAGCTGACTATAACTATTTCAGCCGTTTTTATTCCTCATTTGTTCCTACCGCCATTACTGCAGAAAATTTAGTGCCATGGCAACTGCCTAATTACTCACTTCTTGATGTAAATGCGGTGTTTAAATTCAAATTCGCAGGCGTGAGATCTTCTATGTTTGCCAATGTGAACAATTTGCTTGATGCTGAATATATCTCAGATTCAAATGCTCAGTTTAATAATGGGATCAGTGATGTAAACAATTCGAACGTATACTACGGTGTAGGCAGAACATGGACAGTGGGTTTAAAGGTTAACTTTTAAGATGATAATCATGAAAAAGAATATATTGTATTTATTAGCGGCTATCACTACGGTATTTACCGCTTGTAATCCATTAAAGGATGAAATTAATAATATAAGTCCTATAGTTGATAAAACTTTTGCTCTAGTTACCTCGGATTATAATTTTCTTCCAACGGGTAATTACGCAAAAGCTGCAGGTTACTTTTTTACTGTAGCAGATGCAAATGCATCCATCCCAGTGATTTTAAACATAAAATATCCGAATTTGGGAAACGGTTCTAAAGCAATTATAACTTATAATTCAATGGCTAATCCGATTAAACCTGCTGATAGTCTATTGTCTGCTAGTGGGGCTGTTCCTACTCAATATACTGTTACGGATGCAGATTATGCTGCGATAAACGGGAACGCAAACAAAAACTTTAATGCAACTAAAGTTATAGAATTCTTAAATGCTAAATTTCCTGTACGGGTAGAAAACCAGTTGGTCGTTCTTAGCTACGTTTATTTTCAGGCTGTAGCAGCACCTGTTGTCGAAACGTTCCTTTATATCGGAGGAGCGTGGGTGAAGCCTTATCATGTTTCGCAGGCGCAATACATTTCTGCAGGAAAAATTACGGCATTTAACTTTGCAGCAGCGGATGAGCCTAATTTGAATAGCTATTTTAACACTTTTTTGAAATCTGACGCTGCAGTATCGGCAACCACAAAAGTTGGCGATGTTAAGTATGTTTCTTATGCTTATTTTGCGTCAAGAAATTATCAAAGAATCAGAACCTTGACGTTTGACGGTGTAAATTGGGTTGCAAAACCTGTACCGGCTGCTCCATTAACTTTTCTAAAAAAGAACGGAACCTGGATACCTGATCCAACCATCTATTATACTTTAGTGAAAGCAGATTTTGAAATATTAAGAGGTTCTAATGTTGCTTCTGAAGCAGCTGTTGCTAATGCCGTTTCATTCGGATCTTTTGATAAGACCGGTGGTGCAAATAACTGGAAAGATGAAGAAATTAAAGTAGCTGTGATCACCATGTTAAATAATAAATATAAAAATGCAGCAGTTGATGCTTCCATCCCCTATAAAATTACCCATGTTCTTTTTAGAGGTCCTAGTCCAACTGTTACCAATACCTATATCAAAACAGCAACAGGCTTTGTTCTTGCACCTGAGAATTAAGAATACTTTTATTTAAAAAAAAAGCCTTGCTTCAGAATTGAAGCAGGGCTTTTTTGTTTTTACCAACAGATGCTTTTTCTCCCGACAAGGCTCCGCAGATAAATATCACAGCTCATGCTTAAATATCTACAGTTCATGGTTTATTTATTTCTCCACTGATCACTTATGCACAGTTTTGTATAACCATAAAAACAAATGTATTATGTTGACCGGTAGTTTATCTGAAAATAATAAAGACGTAAATATTCTTGGTGATGCTTTGGACCTCAATGCATTACATCATACTGTTCGCAAAATTATGCTGGTCATCCTTGATTACCTGCCTGTGGATAACGATGCATCTAACATACTTGTTAGCTTTCTCGAACGGATAGAGCAGGCATATCTGGGCAGAGCACTTCACAAGCAGTTGCATGCCTGTCAACGTCAGTTGAATTATCAGGGTTTCATCACCAACCATACAGAATTAACAGCAGTAAACCATCTGCTCCATACCTTATCTGCATATACGGTTTTGGACGAAGCAGATGAGGTGAATTTGCTTCATCTCGAAAAAATTATAAAACAAACAGATACATCAGGTAAGGATATGAACCATATAAATGGTTCTGATCTGCATCTGGATATTAAGGCCTTTATTGAAGGTTTCAGCTGTAAGACTACTAATCCCGGTCCGGGCAATATTTTTCTAAACCTATGAATATGATGAAATATACCTTAATAACCGGCGCGAGTTCCGGATTGGGCAAAGAGTTTTCTATTCAATGTGCCGCAAAAGGCATGAACCTCATTATGATCGCCCTGCCAGGGAGCAATACCATATCTCTGGCGGCTAATCTTCAGATCGAATATGGGGTAGATGTACAGGTGTTCGAATTTGACCTCACCGATACTATTTTACTCAAAGAACAGCTGAATCACATTCTTGAAAAGTATCAAATTAACTTTCTGATCAATAATGCGGGGATTGGAGGAACGGTTTCGATTAGAAAAAGCTCGCTGGAAGCGATAGACAGAATCCTGCAAGTCAATATCAGGAGTATGGTATTGATCACACAAACCATGCTGCCCTATCTTTTGAAAGAACAAAAAGCCTATATCATGAACATAGCCAGCATGGCGGCTTTTACACCTATCGCTTATAAAACTGTTTATCCTGCGTCTAAAGCCTTTATATCTTCATTTTCATTGGGATTAAGGGAAGAGCTGAATGATACCTCGATTTCTATAAGTGTAGTTTACCCCGGACCAATAATGACCAATTCAGGTGTATCTTCCAGAATCATAAAACAGGGATTAAAGGGTAAGATGGGTTTACTGTCGACGCCAAGAATTGCCGGGGTGGCTTTAAAGCAAACACTGGCCGGAAAGGGCATAATTATTCCTGGTTTTTGGAATAGGCTCAATCAGCGGCTGATGGCCATGCTGCCAATAGAAATTAAGCTAAAAATCGTATCACAAGCAGTAAAAAAAGAATTAGCAATCAAATAATGGATATGAAAATCGGTAAGGTACTGGTAACCGGTGGAAATGGTTTTTTGGGTTCCAATGTTGCACGGGAGCTCTTCAGGCGGGGTTATGAAGTGAAGTTGATGATGAGGCCTTCAGCAGATACCAATGTGATTGCTGATATTCCATGCGAATTGTATTATGGAGAAATCAGTAATACTAAGGATACATTAAGGGCAGTGGAAGGTTGTGATTATGTAGTGCATACGGCTTCTATAACCCGACAGTGGTCTGTCTCTTTTAGAGATTACGAGGAGATCAATGTAAAAGGCACTATGAATGTTGTGGATGCTTGTTTGTTTCATGACGTGAAGAAATTGATACACATCAGCACTGCCAATACCATCGGCCCGGGTAGTAGGCTTAAACCGGCTAACGAACTTAACTCATTCATGCTTACCAATATCAATTCGGGCTATATCAGCAGCAAATACATCGCTCAGCAGTACGTGATGGAGCAAGTTGAGAGAAAGAAGCTTCCCGCAGTAATCATCAATCCCACGTTTATGATCGGACCGTATGATACAAAGCCCAGTTCCGGTAAAATTATCTTGCATGGGATGAATAAACGCATTGTGTTTTATCCGCCCGGGGGAAAGAATTTTGTACACATCGGTGATGTATGTACAGGTATAGCGAATGCATTGGAAAAAGGAAAAGTCGGCGACTGCTACCTGATGGCCGGGGAAAATCTGGACTACAGGGATTTTTTTAAACTGTTGAATAAAGTTTCCGGACAAAATCCACTGCTCATCAGAATACCAGTATTTGTGCTGAAATCAGTTGGATTAATAGGTACATTGCTGGAAATATTTAGCAGGAAAACCGGTAAACTGAACCATTCATCGGCCTACATGCTGTGTTTGTACAATTATTATTCGGGCAAGAAATCTGAGCGGGAACTACAATTGGACTATACATCTACAGAAAAGGCAATAAACAGTGCTTTATTATGGTTCAGGGAAAATAATTACTGCTAAATTTATGCTGATAGGATCTTTTATAATAATGCTACTGAGAATGAAGACGGCACAGATTGAAGCAATTTTTCAAAGTAAATGGTTTAAGTATGGGCTTAGGGTGATCATACTTTACATATTTAGCGTGGTATTCAAATCTTTTGACCTTACTTTTCCTCATGAATTTGGTGTCTTTTCTTTCAGGGGGCAGGCTTTTAGTGTGATGTATGTGTTGCTAGGTTTGTTTGTCTGGGAAGGCGCAGTAATGCTTTCCAGGTATACTGAGCGGAATGTATACAACAAGAATGTCTCAAGAAAGCTTATATTTCTATGTTTGAGCCTTCTTCTTTACGGCTGGCTGGCTGCTTGCCTGTTTGGTTTGTGCTACTCGGTTTTTGATATTCTGCTTTTTGGAAACTATGAGGCCTGGAAGAGTTTTTCTTCCTTCAGTTATGACCTCAATTTTGGCACTTTTCTATTTTACCTGTTGATACTGGCTTATAGCGGGATTGTTTTCTACTATAAAAACTGGAAGGAATCGCAGGTAAATGCCGAACGCCTGATGCGCGAAAACATACAGGCTAAATATGATGTGTTAAAAAGCCAGATTGATCCCCATTTTTTCTTCAATTCTTTAAGTGTACTGACCAACCTGGTTTATAAAAGTGCAGATTTATCGGCGGAATACATCACGCAGCTTGCAAAGAGCTACAGGTATATACTGGATAAGAAATTTGAAAACCTGGTATCCATAAAAACAGAACTGGAATTCCTGGAATCTTATTCTTTTTTAATCAGGATCAGGCACCAAAGTAGTATTGAATTCAACATAGAGATTAGTGAAGAGGTTCAGAATACAGGAATGGTGCCGCCGGCTACGCTGCAAATGCTCGTAGAAAATGCGGTGAAACATAACCGTTTTTCAGGAAACGATCCGCTGCATATTGGCATCAGGGAAGAAGGCGAATTTTTAATAGTAACAAATGACCTGAGGAAAAGGATGGGAGTGCAAAATTCTATCGGTGTTGGACTGGAGAATATTAGTAAAAGATATGAGCTTACCAGTGATAAGCGAATAGAAATTACAGAAACAAAAGATAAATTTATGGTTAGGGTTCCAATAATAAACAATTATGAAGGTTATCATATTTGAGGATGAAAAACACAATGCAGAACGACTGATTCAGTTGCTGGAAAAGTGTGTTCCTGATGTTAAAATAGCGGCAATTATTGAATCTGTAGAGGAAGGTTTAAAATGGTTTGCCGGTAACAATGCAAAAGATGTGGAGCTGATTTTTATGGATATCCAGCTCTCCGATGGGAATTGCTTTGAGTTGTTTGAGCAACAGGAGATCCTGATTCCTGTAATTTTTACTACAGCGTATGATAGCTTCGCATTGCAGGCCTTTAAAGTTTATAGCGTAGATTATTTGCTGAAACCCATAGACCTTAAAGAACTCAAGCGTGCTTTGGAGAAATATGCCTATTTTAAGCTACCTGCAAATCCTGCGGTCAACATCTCCAGGATAGCGGAGGAGTTTTCCAAGCGTGAAAATACGAGGTTTATTGGTAAGATTAACAACCAGCTCATTTATGTAAAGGCTAAGGAAATTGCACACATTCATTTTTCAGACGGACTTACCTGGGCTACCACCATGGGCAGTCAGCGAATACCCCTGGATTACTCCCTCGATCAAATGGAAAAACTGCTGGACAAGAACTTATTCTTCCGGATCAACCGCAAACTGATCGTGCAGATTGATGCCATAAAGAAAATCACCACCTATTACAACAGCCGTTTTGTATTGCAGCTGGCTCCTGAAATAGATATTGATGCCATCATCAGCAGAGAAAGGGTTGCAGGCTTTAAAGCCTGGCTGGAGGGGCAGGAAATTGGTTAGCTACCTAAATCTTAGCTTTTATAAGCGTACCAAGGAGCTTGATCTTTTTTTCAATTTCATCGGTCCATTGTAATCCAAAGCTTAGCCTCAGGCAGTTGTCGAACTGATCCTGCAACGTAAACATTTTTCCCGGCGCTATGCTGATTTTATGTTTTATGGCGGTTTCATAAAGTTCAAGGGTGTTTACCTTCCTGTCCAGTTCTATCCATAGAAAATAGCCGCCCAAAGGCTGACTCACACATGTGCCTTCCGGGAAATGGCTGGCAATAGCGCTGATGTATTTCATGCTATTGTTGTACAGTGTTTGCCTCATTTTTCTCAAATGATTTTCATAACGTCCGTTTTTAAGAAAATCGGCCACTACCTCGGATGTAATGGTTGTGGAGGAGATGGAGTGGTTTAATTTGAGCCTGATTATTTGCTCCTTGAAAATGCCGGGAGCTACCCAGCCAACCCTGTAGCCCGGAGCAAGTGTTTTCGAAATGGAATTGCAGTAAAGCACCAGCCCGCTTTCATCAAAGGTTTTACAGGTAGAAGGACGGTTGCTGCCGAAATAAAGATCGCCGTAGATATCGTCTTCAATCAAAGGCACATTAAAATGCTGAAGCAGCTTAACCACTTCTTTTTTATGTTCATCAGGCATAGAAGATCCGCAGGGGTTATTGAAATTACTGACCAGTATGCATGCGCTGATATTATTCGAAGAAAGTGCTTTTTTCAGCGTATCCAGCTCTATTCCCGTAATTGGGTTTGTTGGCAGTTCCAGTACATTCAGTCCAAGGCTTTTGGTCAGCTGCAGAATACCAAAATAAGCCGGACTCTCAATAGCAATGGTATCTCCCGGTTTTGTAAGTGCCTGTAAGCAGTAGGATACCGCGTTCATACATCCGGAAGTGGTGATCAGGTCATCCTCATTAAAACTGGCTCCCCAGGAAAATGACCATTTTGCAATCTCTCTTCGCAGTTTTTCATTGCCTTGTACCTGATCGTATGCGGTGCCGCTACCCGGAAGACTTCTGGTCGCATGTATCAGGGCCTTGTTTAATTTCGCGATTGGAAGCAAGCTGACATCAGGTACGCCCAGCGATAATAACGTGATCTCAGGGTCTGTACTGTCTTTGTGTACCCTGGTGATCAGGTCATCCTGATGACGGGGTTTTTGTAGGCTAATGGGCTTGCTGGTATTTGGTACAGCCATTCGTTTTTTTGGCGGCAGACAAACGTAGTAGCCAGACCTCGGCCTGGTTTCTATCAACGACCTGCTTTCGAGTTCATAATAGGCTTGCGTTACCGTACTCATATTGTGTCCAAGTTCACGGCAAAGCGTTCTGATGGAAGGCAGTTTGTCACCCGCCCTCAATACTTCATCCGTAATTTGTTTTTCAATCCGGGCAGCTATCTGCATGTATAAAAAAGGTTCGGTATGCTGTTTTCTCATATTGAGGTTATTGAACTGTACTGGTCAAAAATAATAAAATTGTATCTGTATTGGTTGGATTGTTTTTATGAAATTTGCTGAATATCATTAAAACATCAGTCTCGTATGGAAATTTTAAATAGCACAATCGAAGATATAGATACCCTTTTTAGACTTTATGATGCAGCGACAGCATATCAGAAAGAAGTGGGCATAAAAAAGTGGAAAGGATTTGAACGCGCATTGGTAGAACAGGAGATCAAAGAGGGGCGACAATATAAGATCATTGAGGATGGAAAAATTGCCTGTGTTTTTGTGATCACTTATAACGATCCGCTGATCTGGAAGGAAGCGGATGCTGATCCCGCAATATATATCCACCGCATAGCGACAAACCCGGATTATAGGGGTCGTTCTTATGTAAAACATATTGTAAACTGGGCAAAGAAATATGCTGCTGAACACAACAGGAAATTTATCAGGATGGACACAGGAAGCGGTAATGACAGGCTGAATAATTATTACATCAGCTGCGGGTTTACCTATAAAGGGATTACCGGCATAGAACAGACTGAGGGCTTGCCCGAGCATTATAAAAACGGGACTTTCAGCTTGTTTGAGATTGACCTTTCAAAACTTGCTTTTTACCATGTAGATGCTTTCACCGACCAGCTTTTTGGAGGGAATCCTGCTTGTGTGGTTCAATTGGAAAACTGGCTTCCTGATGCGACACTGCAAAAAATTGCTAAAGAAAATGCAGTGCCTGAAACCGTGTTTTTTGTTGCCGAAGATGAAGACTTTCACATCAGGTGGTTTACTCCGGAACATGAGATGGATTTGTGCGGACATGCTACGCTGGCAACTGCACATATTTTGAAGACTGAACTGCAGCGGAAAGACGGGACATTCAGGTTCAATTCTAAAAGTGGCTTGCTGGAGGTAGGCGTAGATGGAGATCAGTTTACACTGAATTTTCCTTCGAGAAAACCTGTAAAAGCAGAATTGCCGCCGATCATATCAGCTTCATTGAGTAAACAACCAAAGCAGGTTTTAAAATCAAGGGATTATGTGCTGGTGTATGACACAGAACAGGAAGTGCGTGAACTTGTATTGGACAGGGCAATGCTGGAGCAGATAGATCTGAAACCGGGCGGTATCATTGCTACTGCAAAAGGTGAGGTGGCGGATTTTGTATCCAGGTTCTTTATTCCCCAGGCCTCGATTTTTGAAGACCCTGTTACAGGTTCGGCGCATTGTTCATTGATTCCTTACTGGTCGGAACAACTTGGTAAAACTGAAATGGATGCATTGCAGGTTTCTGAAAGAGGAGGGAAATTAAGCTGTAAACAGTTTGGAGATCGGGTACTGATCACCGGAACCGCGGTGACCTATGCATCAGGACACTATCGCCTCTGATGAGCAATTGAGTCATTATATTGCTAAGTACTAATTAGCTGATAATCCCTTTTAAGTCCTATCTGAGCCTTATCCCGGATCTGGGCGTATATGTATATTTCAGCAATAGTGGTTCTTCCATTTCGGACCAAAGTGGCCGCCAGCTTGACTGCCGGGTGCAGTAAAAATTAGCATCTTTCTCTTTTGTAAAATGCACCTAATATTAAGAATCCTAATAAAAATGACCCTGCCAATGAAATCTTTTCGCCGTAGTAATATGACTTTGGATGGAAAATAAATTCTATTTTATGACTACCTGCCGGTATATAAGCAGCGCGAAGCAAGTAGTTGGCCCTGAAGTAGGGTGTTTCCACACCATCTATC
The DNA here is from genome assembly GCF_032678645.1 of Pedobacter frigoris. Lineage (GTDB taxonomy): Bacteria > Bacteroidota > Bacteroidia > Sphingobacteriales > Sphingobacteriaceae > Pedobacter > Pedobacter frigoris_A. The sequence goes on along the minus strand of NZ_JAVTSP010000001.1, from coordinate 1,366,129 downwards.
TGCATGCTCCATCCCTTTTTATAGAATATCTCTGAAAACACAGCGATGCCTGGTTTCTCAGAGCTGCTCTGATAGACGAGTACATCAGGATTGTAGCTGGTTAACGTAATCGTACCAGTTGTACTGCCGGTATCCAGTGGCTTGCCCGCAATGTCTTTGTATTGCTGATCAACAATTACTTCTTTCTTAGGCTCAAGATCTGTGATTGCATGCATCTCTTCATCAGCATTTTTTACAAATCTCACCTTTTGGACAAACCAGGCATGACCACATGCTGCCGGATTTAATTCAACGGCCAGTTTCTGCGTGTTAGGGTCTGAAGTGATGATGTATTTGGTGTTCATCATACCCAGGATATTTAAGTTAAGGCCTTTGCTAAACTGGTTTTCAATGACTTCGTCAAATCGCCTCAATCTTGCTGCCGAATAGCCGCCGATGGATTTATGAAAATAAGGAGTGGTTGCATCGCTAAGGATGCTTTGGCTTAGGTCGATCACTTTATAGTTAGGATCTTTATCAAGCCATATCTGATGATCGACCTCGCGTGGTTGCGGCTTTGCTGCCTCGTGTTTGGCTATAAAAGTACTAGTGTTCAGGTAGCGTTTATCAATACTCCACATATCGACAATTACCAGTGCCAGAAAACCAAATGACAGGGTGGAAAAAGTCGTTTTATTCTTAATATACGCCCATAACAGACCAAAAGCCAGTGCAACGAAAATGCAGGACCTGACAGCGTCAGACTGTGCAGCAGATTGTCTGTCGGCGATCAGGGCGCTACCTATTGAATTGGCTGTTGCACCGTCTATTTTTAGTGTTGCCGCTAAATTACTGATCAGATCAGCATGGGTGCTGCTGGTAAAGGATAAAAATAGGGTAGGAATCAGCGCTACTATCAATGAAATTCCGAAAGTGATGTAGAAAGAGATCTTTATTTTTTTTAGGAGTTCGACCTTATCTTTAAATGAAGATACCTCCTGCAATGCGAGCAGGGCCAATAAAGGAAAACAGAGACCTGCTACAGCAAGTATGGATTCGACTGTGCGGAATTTATTGTATAATGGTACATAGTCAAAGAAGATGTCTGATATGAGGGGCCAGTTTTTTCCGAATGACAGAAACATAGTAAGGATAACAGTAGCGAGTAACCACCATTTCAGGCGATTTTTTACGATCATCAATCCAAGGACGAAGAGAAAACAGATCACAGCTCCAAAATAGAAGGAGCCTTCCGTAAAGGGCTTTTCTCCCCAATATAAGGGTGTGAGGCCCTGCGCTATGTATGCAGCCTGATTTGGGTCGGCACCTATTCCGGTCAGCGTTTTTACCACATTTTCATGTGCGTTGACATCTCCTCTGCCACTCCCGCCGTAGGCACCGGGGATCAGGAAAGTAATACATTCTTCCACACCCTGGCTCCATTGGTAGGCGTACTCCCTTGATAGCCCACTGCCGGTTTTTTCCGCTGCAGGCTGGGTAAGGTTGGCCGGGCCCCTGAGGGTCTCGGTACTGTAATCGTAGGTACTCCATAAAGACGAAGCATTAACGGCAAGAGCCAATATTAAAGCAGCAGCAGCGTAGCCCGCAGATTTTAAAAACGAAGTGGTCAATTTATTTTTAACAGCATGGTACAACTCGATGCCTACTAATATCAGTATGGCAAGCATCAGGTAATAAGTCATTTGTATGTGATTGGCCCGGATCTCCAAAGCAAGGAAAAATGCCAGGATTGCAGTGCCCGGTAGATAGTTTCCCCTGAAAATAAGAATTAGCCCGGCCAGAACAGGAGCAAAGAAAGCAATAGCAAATACCTGGTTGGCATGTCCTGCCGCCAGCAGGATGATATTGTACGACGAGAATGTAAAGGCTATGGCACCAGCGGCTGCAAGCCAGGGATCCAGCTTTAGTACACAAAACAACAGGTAGGCACCCAGAATAATCATCAGCACTGTGCCAAGAGGAGCGGGCAGGGCATAGCTGATTACCTTGACTATCCATGTGGTAATGTTATAAGGATAGGGCGCCCAGATCTGGAAAGCCGGCATGCCCGCATGGATCTGGTTAGTCCATAAGACAGTAGTTCCTTTTTCTCTATAATCTTTTATTTCCGTCGCTGTTGATTCAGCTCGAGTAACGTCATTTTGTCCTAATGTTTTATCAAAGAAAACAGGGTGGAAATAAGCAATACATAAAGTTATTAAAAGTGCAATTATAAGGAGATGAGTAGCATTACGCTTAAACCAAACATTCATAGTTAACATTTAAGTCTTAAATATAAGATAATCCACTATTAATTATTAACGATAAAAGTTAAAAGTAGAGATTCGTTTGTTTATTGATGTTGGCGATTTTAAGCATTGCATGAAAACGTAGCACCAAATTCGTCATGAACTGCGACAATTTGCCGGCTCCATTCTCATCAATACATTTTACTATTTATCTTCATAAAAGAATTAGATCTTTCATTAGAGGTTTCGGCAATAGTAGCCAGGTAATTTTGAAACCCACTGAGTTGCATGGATACATGCAATACTGCAATGAGCAGGGAGATTTGGTAAGTACTACCCTTTATCTGGGAACGGTGAAGGTTTAGTGATTTTACTGGTCTGATAACGAGTTATTGTTTAACTTTACGCCATCACTAACTAATTAATTTATCATGAAAAAGACGGTTTATCTGTTGCTGTGTGCATTGGTTTTTTCCTTTGCAGGTACAGTAAAAGCAGATGAGGGGATGTGGATCCCAATGCTGATAGGGAAGAACTATGAGCAAATGAAAAAGCAGGGTTTTAAACTCACTGCGAAGGACCTTTACAATGCAAATGGCTCCAGTTTAAAAGATGCAATTGTACACTTCGGCGGATTTTGTACCGGTGAGATTGTTTCAGACAAAGGATTGATCTTTACCAATCACCATTGCGGTTACGATGCGATCGCTTCTAATTCTACGGCTCAGAACAATATTCTTGACAATGGTTTTTATGCTAAAAACTATGGAGAAGAAAAGCCGATCAATGGCTTGTTTGTCCGTTTCCTGCAAAGAATGGAAGACGTGACTGCTAAAGTAAACGAGGCAACCAAAGGATTAAAGGGAGCAGAAAAAGATTCAAAAATGCTTCAGTTATTCGATGCAATTGCAAAAGCCGCGGTTACAGGGCCTACTATTGAGGCGAATGTGAAAGATTTTTACAAATCAAACCAATTTATCCTGTTTGTTTACGAGCGTTTTGATGATGTTCGTTTGGTAGGTGCACCACCGCAAAATATTGGAAAATTTGGTGGCGATACAGACAACTGGGAATGGCCTCGCCAGACTGGAGATTTTTCTGTATTCAGGGTATATTCAGCAAAAAACAATGCTCCTGCGAAGTATTCGGTAGAGAATGTGCCTTATAAACCTAAAAAATTCCTTCCCGTTTCTATAAAAGGAGTTAAGAATGGAGATTTTTCTATCGTTTATGGCTATCCTGGTCGTACCGATAGGTATCTGACTTCTTATGGCGTAGACCTGGCGACTGAAAAAGTTAGTCCAACTATCGTGAAGCTGCGTGATATCCGTTTGAAAGCATGGAAAACAGAAATGGATAAAAGCGTAGATACCCGTCTGAAATTGTCTTCTAAATATGCAAATATTGCAAATTACTGGAAGTATTACATCGGACAGACAGAGCAATTGAAACGCCTGAAAGTTTCAGAAAACAAGCGTAAAGAAGAAAAATCATTTACCGAATGGGCCGCTCAGAAAACAGAATTTGCAGGTTTAATGGAGCAATATGATCAGATCTATAAAAGCTATGATCCTATTGCGATCCAACGTACCTATATCAACGAAGGCTTTTTGGCTTCGGGCTGGGTAACTAATGCAATTACCATTGGTCGTTCATGGGCTGCTATAGCGCAAAAGAAAGACGATGCGGCTTTTGCCGGACAAGTAAAAACAAGTGTCGATCAGGGCATCGCTGCTTATGAGGAAACTTATAACGAAAATGCTGATAAAAAGATATTTGCACAGATTTTAGCTGCTTTTTACAATGATGTGCCTGTTAAGTCTCAGCCTAAGTTTTATGCGGAGATTGCAGAGAAGTACTGGACAGGAAATCCTGAAACTACATTCCAGAAATATACAGACTACCTGTGGGAGAACAGCAAGTTGATCAAGCCTGAGAAATTAAAAGCATTTATGGCTACCAATCCATCTTTGGATGCCATAAAAGAAGATCCAGGTTATAAGTATGCGATGAATCTGTATCCTGCCGATTATATCAAGGCGAATTTTGGTTCTGCTGTGGCTGATTTTGAAACTAAAAAAGCAGAACTGGATCATTTGTATCTGAAAGCAATACTGGAAAAAAACGCCGGTAAACTGATGTATCCTGATGCCAATTCCACGATGAGACTTACTTATGGTAATGTGCAGGATTATTCTCCTAAAGATGGCATGACTTATAATACCACCACAACTATTGATGGTATCATTGCAAAATACATCCCCGGTGATGATGAATTTGATTTGCCTGCAAACCTCATAGAAAATTACAATAAGAAAAACTTTGGTCAGTATGGTAATAACGGAATCTTAACTGTTGGTTTTATTACGAATAACGACATTACTGGAGGTAACTCGGGTTCTCCGGTGATCAATGGCAATGGTGAGCTGATCGGTCTTGCATTTGATGGTAACTGGGAAGCAATGAGCGGTGATATTGCCTTTGATAAGAAATTTAAACGCACCATTTGTGTCGATGTACGTTATGTGCTTTGGTGTATAGATGTACTTGGCGGTGCTAAAAACTTAATTGCAGAATTGGATATTAGAAAGGATGCACCAGCTGTTAAAAAGGTAAGTTCCAAAAAATAGAGATCTGAATTTCTTTTGAAAATCAATAAAAAGGCTGTCTGAGAAGACAGCCTTTTTATTATATTAACTTTTTGCTATAAGGGTTTAGTAATATTAAAAACCTTGTTTTTTATGGATTGAGTTTTATATCTTAGCTTAACGCGCAATATAAAATTTAAACCAAATATGTCCTTATTCCTTTCTAAACCTGTCAATACAACCCTTAGATTAGCATGTTGTGCTGTCATTTTATTTACTCAGGCGGCTGTCGGGCAGGTAAAAACCTATGAAGGTGCTGGCAATCTGAAATATGTAGATCCCAGGATTGGAAATGTGGGTGCGATTTTAGAACCTACACGACCGACCATCCAGTTGCCAAATCAGTTGATCCGGATGACGCCGCAAAGAGCGGATTATATGGACGATCAGATCAGCAGCTTTCCATTGACAGTAGTATCTCATCGTCAGGGACAAATATTTTCCATCAAGCCGAGTACCACATTGCCAAAATCAGGTGAATGGGGCAAAAGACTGACCTATGATCATGATTTGGAAATAAACCGGCCATGGTATTATTCGAACTGGCTGGTAGATGAGGAAATCAATGTTGAATTTGCACCTGGTAAGAAAGCCGGCTTCTACAAATTTGAATTTCCAGAGAAAGGTGAGAGGGTAATATTATTCGACAGGTACAATGGAGGGAGTAATGATTATAAGTTTCTTTCCGGTACTGAAATCACAGGTGTAGAAACCTATAACGGGATTAAAATGTACATGTACGGGGAGTTCAACACCGGTGCAGCTACAGAAACAGGCGTTATAGAAGAAGAGAGTGATGGCAGGACACGCAAAAGAGTATGGATCAGGTTTACAATAAATGCCCCAAAGGTAGTCGAGTTTAAATACGCCATTTCTTATGTAAGTCCGGAGCAGGCGAAGAAGAATTTTAATAAAGAGCTTAAAGGCATCGGTTTCGACCAACTGGCAAAACAAGGAGAAGAAGCCTGGTCTAAGGTGATCAACCAGATTCAGACCAAAGGGGGCACTGAAGCTCAGAAACGTTCTTTTTATACTGCCCTTTACCGTTCTTATGAACGTATGGTTGACATTACTGAAGATGGGCAGTACTATAGCGGATATGATAAAAAAATCCATAAAACTACCCGTCCGTTTTATGTGGACGATTGGGTTTGGGATACCTATCTGGCACATCACCCATTACGCACCATCCTTAATCCGGATCAGGAAGCAGATATGCTGAACTCTTATGTAAATATGTATGAACAGAGCGGTTGGGTGCCTACATTTCCACTGATCTATGGTGACCATGCCTGTATGAACGGCTTTCATTCTACCATCAGCTTTTTGGATGCCTACAATAAGGGGATCCGGAATTATGATGTGAAAAAAGCATATGAAGGCATGCTGAAGAATGCAACCCATGCAACCATGCTACCCTGGAAGAATGGACCGAAAGGACTATTGGAAGATTTTTACTATGAAAAAGGCTTTTTTCCTGCGCTAAAGATCGGTGAAAAAGAAACTGACCCTAATGTACACGGCTGGGAGAAGCGCCAGGCAGTGGCAATTACACTTGGCCATAGTTATGACGACTGGGCATTGGCTCAGTTCGCTAAAGCGCTTAAAAAGCCGCAGGACTATGACCGGTTTATGCTGAGAAGCAATAATTATAAAAACCTGTGGGACAGCAATAGTCAAATGTTTCTCCCAAAAGACAAAGAAGGCAACTGGATCAAGATAGATCCTAAGTTTGACGGGGGTATGGGTGGACGTGATTATTATGATGAGAACAACGGCTGGACTTATTTATGGCAGGTACAACATGATGTAAAGGGCTTAATCGGGCTTTTTGGAAGTGTAAATAGTTTTGAAAATAAGCTGGATCAGCTTTATCGTGAACCACTTGGAAGAAGTAAATATGAACTTTGGGCTAAATTCCCCGATTTTACAGGGATAACAGGCCAATTTTCCATGGGTAATGAACCGAGTTTTCATATTCCTTATCTGTATAATTACACGAGTTCACCATGGAAAACCCAGAAACGCATCAGGTTTTTGCTGGATACCTGGTTTAAGGACAATGTATTTGGCATTCCAGGCGACGAAGATGGAGGTGGAATGTCCGCTTTTGTAGTGTTTTCTTCAATGGGTTTTTATCCGGTAACACCTGGAACTCCGGTTTATACCATTGGCAGCCCTGTATTTGAAAATGTAACGATAGATCTGCCGGGAGGTAAGCAATTTCAATTGATCGCAAACAACTGTTCTGTGGTTAATAAGTATATTCAAAGTGCTAAATTTGATGGAAAGGTACTTGATACTCCATGGTTTACACATGAACAATTGATTTCCGGTGGCAAACTGGAACTTGAAATGGGAGCTAAGCCCAATAAAACATGGGGCTTGGGTAAATAACAGATTAATAAATAACAAATTTTATCGGCAGATATGAATTCAATAGCTAAAACTTTACTGATTATAATGGCATTGTTATTTCCCTCAGCGCTTCTGAAAGCACAGGATTGGGCCAATCTTAAAAGGTACCAGGACGAAAATGCAAAATTGGGCGCTCCTGCCTCCAACGAAAACAGGGTAGTTTTTATGGGCAATTCGATTACTGAGGGCTGAAAAAATAACCGTCCTGAGTTCTTTTCAGGCAGGCCCTATATTTGTCGCGGGATTAGCGGACAAACTACTCCCCAGATGTTGGTTCGTTTTCACCAGGACGTGGTGGCGCTGAAGCCAAAAGTAGTCGTGATGCTTTGTGGTATAAACGACATTGCCGGCAATACTGGTCCCTCTACGTTGGAAATGATAGAAGACAATATTGCCGCCATGACTGAGATTGCCCGTGCCAACAAGATCAGGGTTGTACTTTCTTCTGTACTTCCGGCTTATGATTTTCCATGGAGACCAGGACTGGAGCCGGCTAATAAAGTCATTGCCCTTAACAAATGGATCAAGGCTTATGCTGAGGAACAAAAGTTTGTCTACGTAGACTATTTCTCTGCAATGAAAGATGAGAGAAATGGACTGCCGAAAAGCCTGGCCGGAGACGGTATACATCCGAACAAAGCAGGATATGCCATCATGGAGCCGCTTGTAGAGGAGGCTATCGCAAAGGCATTGAAACAGAAACTTAAATAAGGTTAGTTGTAAACGAACTCTCCGTTTTCAGTAAGTATCGTTACCTGTTTTTTATCTGAAGCTTCTACCTTGCCAATAATTTGTGCGTCGATGTTGAAGCTTTTTGATATTTCAATAATATCTGCAGCGATTTCAGCAGGTACGTAAAGTTCCATACGGTGACCCATATTGAACACTTTATACATTTCCTTCCAATCTGTTCCGGATTGCTCCTGAATCAGTTTAAATAATGGAGGGATAGGGAACAGGTTGTCTTTAATGATGTGGACGTTGTCGTTTACGAAATGAAGCACCTTAGTTTGGGCACCACCACTGCAATGTACGATGCCGTGGATCTGCGATCTGAAGCCTTCAAGTATTTTTTTAATTACAGGTGCATAAGTACGGGTAGGAGACAATACCAGCTTTCCTGCGGTAACTGTAGTTCCTGCATCATCGATTTGAACAGCATCAGTCAGTTTCTTTCCACCGGAGAATACAAGGTCAAAAGGAACCGAAGGATCGTAGCTTTCAGGGAATGCCGTAGCTACAGATTTATCAAACACATCGTGACGCGCAGAGGTAAGCCCGTTAGAACCCATACCGCCGTTATATTCAGTTTCATACGAGGCTTGTCCATAAGAAGATAAGCCAACAATTACATCGCCAGCTTGTATTTTATCATTGCTGATGATTTTGTCGCGTTCTATACGGCAGGTAACGGTTGAGTCAACGATAATGGTACGAACTAAATCGCCTACATCTGCTGTTTCGCCTCCTGTAGAATAGATAGAGATGCCCTGTGAACGTAGTTCCGCCAGGATTTCTTCTGTTCCGTTGATAATGGCTGCAATTACTTCACCCGGGATCAGGTTTTTATTACGGCCAATGGTAGAAGATAAGAGGATATTGTCGGTTGCGCCAACACAGATCAGGTCATCAATGTTCATGATGATGGCATCCTGTGCAATACCTTTCCAGACAGATATATCACCAGTTTCTTTCCAGTAAACATAAGCCAGGGAAGATTTGGTGCCCGCGCCATCAGCATGCATGATGTTGCAAAATGCTTCATCATTGCCCAGAATATCAGGGATGATTTTGCAGAAAGCCTGCGGGAAAATACCTTTGTCTATGTTCTTGATGGCCTGGTGCACATCTTCTTTCGAGGCAGAAACGCCGCGCTGGTTGTACCTGTTATCACTCATGTTGCTGCAAAGATAAAAAAATAACCCCTACTAATTAAAGCAGGGGTTATAAAACTAAAAAATAGTTGATTATTAGGGGTTTGGTTTATTTCAAAAACAATAATTCCCTGAACTTAGGTAGAGGCCATACACTGTCATCTACGATTTGTTCTAATTTATCAGTATGGTAACGGATGGTATCAAAGTAAGATTTTACTTTTTCATCATAATTGATGGCTTTCTCACGAGAGTCTTCAATTGCATTTACCTTTTTACGTTGCTCAAGCATTGCATCAATGCTGGTCTTAACGATATTTAAGTGCTCAGATACTTTGTTGATGATCGCCAAAGGAGTAGCTAAAGCGTCGTTTCCTAAGCCCAGTTCTTTTAATCCTTTCGCATTCTCGATCAGTGAGTTTTGGTAAGCAATAGCAGCAGGAATGATCATGCTGTTGGTCACTTCACCCATTACCCTTGCTTCGATCTGCAATTTTTTGTAATAGCTTTCTAACAAGATCTCGTGACGTGCATGTAGTTCGCGCTCACTGAAGATATTTAATTTAGCAAATAACTCAGTAGATTTTTCGCTTACGTAAGCGTCTAATGCTTTAGGTGTAGTTTTGATGTTAGCCAGACCGCGTTTTTCAGCTTCTGCAGCCCACTCATCGCTATAACCATTTCCTTCAAAACGGATGTCTTTAGATTCTTTGATGTATCTTTTCAGTACAGTCAATAACGCAACATCTTTTTTCTCACCTTTTTTAATCAATTTATCAACTTCTACTTTGAATTTGATCAACTGATCAGCAACGATCGCATTTAATACGGTCATTGGTGCAGAAGAATTTTCAGATGAACCAACTGCTCTTAATTCAAATTTATTTCCTGTAAAGGCAAAAGGAGAAGTACGGTTACGGTCGGTCGTGTCAAAAGAGATTTGAGGGATTTTAGGAATACCTAACCACAGAGAATCTTCGTTTTTAACTTTTTTGATGATGCTTCTTGACGATTCGATCTCATCCAAAACCTCAGCTAACTGAGAACCAAGGAAGATAGAGATGATCGCTGGAGGGGCTTCGTTAGCACCTAAACGGTGATCGTTGCTTACAGAAGCGATTGAAGCTCTTAGCAAGTCGGCATGCTCGTGAACAGCTTTGATGGTGTTAACGAAGAACGTTAAGAACATCAGGTTGTTTTTAGGAGTTTTTCCTGGTGACAATAAGTTCTTACCAGTATCAGTGATCAACGACCAGTTGTTGTGTTTACCTGATCCATTGATTCCTGCATAAGGTTTCTCATGTAAAAGCACTTTGAAGTTGTGTCTCAAAGCAACTTTTTCCATTAAGTCCATCAATAGTTGGTTGTGGTCAATCGCAAGATTGATTTCTTCATAAATAGGTGCACACTCAAACTGAGAAGGAGCAACCTCATTGTGACGGGTTTTCAAAGGAATACCCAATTTTAAGGCTTCGTTTTCAAAGTCAACCATGTAAGTAAATACACGCTCAGGAATAGATCCGAAGTAGTGATCTTCTAATTGTTGTCCTTTTGCAGACATGTGTCCGAATAAAGTACGACCTGTTAAAGCCAAATCCGGACGTGCATTGTATAGTGCAAGGTCAACCAGGAAGTATTCCTGCTCGATACCTAATGATGCATTAACTTTAGTGATGCTTTTATCAAAATACTGGCAAACATCAACAGCCGCTTTATCCATAGCAGAAAGTGCTTTTAGTAAAGGAGCTTTATAATCTAAGGCTTCGCCGGTATAGGCAACAAATACTGTAGGGATACAAAGCGTTTTACCTGCTTTGCTTTCCATAATGAAAGCCGGAGAAGAAGGATCCCATGCAGTATAACCGCGTGCTTCGAAAGTGTTGCGGATACCACCGTTAGGGAAACTTGAAGCATCTGGTTCTTGTTGAACCAATGCACTGCCTGCAAATACCTCAATTGCACCATCACTGCTTGGCTCAAAGAATGAGTCATGTTTTTCAGCAGTAGTACCAGTTAAAGGCTGAAACCAGTGTGTATAATGTGTCGCACCTTTACTCATTGCCCAGCTTTTCATAGCCGTTGCGATGTGGTTGGCATCATCATGGTTAATTAATTCACCCTGTTCAATCGAGGAAATAAGTTTTTGAAATACTTCTTTTGATAAGTAGTCTTTCATCTTTTTCTTATCAAAAACATTCACGCCAAAAAAATCAGAAATTTTAGTCGAAGGAGACTTTACTTCTGGTGAAATTCTTGTTTGTGCCTCTTTTAATGCAATTGTTCTTAAGCTTTTCATCTATTTATTTAAAGTTTGGTCAAAAATAGGATTTTTATTTAAATATTTCTATCGAATTGTTTGTAAAAATACGAATGTCGATAAATATTCAAAGATTTTTTAAGGTTTTTGGTTGTTTTTTAGAGTAAAAAATGTGGAAATGGCAATTATTTTACTCTTGTTGGGCAAGTCTGATCGATACCTTAATTATGAGATATTTAAATAGTAGCCTATTTAATTGAACCCAATTTAAAGATAATGAAAAAAAAGTAGGCTTTTTTGATATTTTCTCAATTTTCTTTATGGAATAACGAATCAAGTTTCATCGTGTATTTAAATTAACACTAAAACTTACCGTTATGCTAAACATTTCATCAAGTTTGTACAAGTCTGAGTGGCTCGACCTTGTATTTAAGAACCGCAATCAAAATTATGGTGCTTATGCCCTCAGAGCCCAGTCGGCGGGGACGACTACAAGAGCTCTATTTATTGCCGGACCACTTTTCATCCTGTTGTTTGCCGGACCATTAATTTATAAGCATTTAAATCCTGGTGCTGAAGATATTCTAGATTTAGGTGACCCTGTGACAGTTGTTGAGGTTGCTCCGCCAATTCATGAAATGAAAAAACCTGAAGAAATGCCAATGCCAAAGGCAGAACCTTTAAAAGAAAAGATAAAAACGGTAGCGCTTCCCAGCAGGCCAGTGGTGGTCAATCATGAGGTGGTTACTGATCCTCCGACTTTAGAGGAAGTTAAAAATGCCGCGATAGGTCCCACTACGCAGGATGGTTTAGAAACCAATATTGCTGTGGCACCAGCAGTGGGCATTGGAAATGGAAATGGGGCGGGTAGTGCAACTGGCGGAAATGGAACCGCTGTAGATAATGAAATACATGAATTAGGCGGTGGCGTAGAAGTATATCCGGAATTTGAAGGAGGCATGAAAGCCTGGGCAAAATTTATCCAGAGAAATATGAGGTATCCTGATGCTGCACAAGAAAAAGGTTTGCAAGGTAAGGTATTCATTAGTTTCGTTGTCGAAAAAGATGGTTCGGTTTCAAATGTTACGATCATAAAAGGCATTGGTGGCGGTTGCGATGAAGAAGCAATTCGTGTCATTAAAAAATCTCCAAGATGGAAACCTGGCCGTCAGAATAGTCAAAATGTTAGGGTGAGGTACCAAATGCCGTTGTCATTTGCTATTGCACAATAAAATATTCGTACGCTCTCAGTACTGAATAGGTGGGCTGAATAGGGTAAAGGGCTGTAATTAATTTTACAGCCCTTTTTATGTCTAAATTTTTAGACAAAATATTTGTATTTCCTTGTTTGTCTAAAAACATAGACGTACATTGGTCCAATAAATATTTTGTATATGAGGCAATTATTAATGATTATCGGTACCTGTATCAGTATTTCTGCATCTGGACAGGGGATCTTTGGAAAAAAAGAAACTACAGTAATGAAGACAGTGGACAGTGCTTCGTTAAAGTGTTATTATCTGTTCAGTAAGAAGAAGGAGGGGGCCGACAAAGCTTTTCGTACGGATACTATGGTGCTTGACATCGGGTCTCAGCTGTCTAAATTTTATGATCCGGCAAGATTGGGAAGGGACTCTATGGTGAGTGCGAGGATGAAAAATATTGATCCGGCCACAATTAAATCTGTAACCGTCTATAAAAGCGATTCCGGTAAAGATTTTTCTAATATGCCCGGTACCACATTTTCCAATGTAATAGAGGGCGAAAGCTATCAGATCATTAAGGATAAAAAATTAAATAAGATCACTGTTCTGGATTATATTGATGCAATTGGCGACAGGTTTAAGTATGAAGATGAACCTGCTAAGTGGCTTTGGAAAATAAGCAGTGAAACGGATACTGTAGCTTCTTATACCTGCCAGAAAGCCAGCTTGAGTTTTAGGGGTAGAGAATATACGGCGTGGTTTACAACTGATATTCCGGTAAACGACGGTCCATGGAAATTTAGCGGTTTACCCGGGTTAATTTTAAAAGTAGAAGACTCAGGGGGCTTATTTTCTTTCAGGCTGATAGGTCTGCAGCAGCTTTCGGTGCCGCTCCCAATACAAATTGATGATGCCAGGAGCATCAAATGTACGCGTGCTGAATTTGAAAAACAAAAAGCCAAACAGGGCGGAGGTATTCAGATCAATGTCAATGCTGGTGCCGTAATTATTGCACAGACCCCTGGTAAATTTGAATACATTCCAATGGAATTGGAATGATCAGGCTGCTTATATTAATTGTATGTTCGCTGTCCTGCCATTGCTTAAGCGCACAAACTGTCATTACCGGTACAGTAAGCAACAAATCAGATGGTAAGCCGCTGGGGGGAACGACGGTAACGATAAAGGAAAAAGCCGCGGTGCTGGTCTATGGAGTGACGAATGAAAAAGGTGATTACAAGTTAAGTTTCAAAAGTGAAGAAGATAGTTTACAGCTCACTGTTGCCGGACTGAATTTTAAAAAACAGACCCTGATGTTCGCCAATAAAAGTCAGAACTTAAACTTTGCAATTACTTCTGAAACGATTAAACTTAAAGAGATCAAGATAAAACCTCCTAAAATCAGGCAGCTCAATGATACACTAAACTATCTTGTAGATGCTTTTTCTGATCAGAATGACCGTAGCATAGGTGATGTGCTTAAGAAGATGCCGGGTATTACGGTTAAGGAGGATGGAGCTATCTTTTATAATAATAAACCCATCAATAAATTTTATATAGAAAATAAGGATCTGTTGCAGGGACGGTACGGTATTGCTACAAACAACATACAGGCAAAAGATGTGGCTACTGTGCAGGTTTTGGAAAACCACCAGCCGATAAAGGCTTTGAAGGACAAAGAGTTTACTGATGAAGGCGCGATCAACCTCAAGTTGAAAGATGGTGCAAAAGGAGTGCTCACCGCCAATGCACAGTTAGGTGCAGGTGCCTCTCCGGTACTTTGGAACAACGAACTGACCAGTATGTATTTTAATAAAGACCGTCAGAACATGAATGCCTATAAAGGAAACAACTCAGGACTTGATGCAGGCGCTGAACTGGCTTCTTTTTACGGCGGATCCGGAGGGGCTTCGCAAAGTGGATCGCTGTATGTGCAATCGCCATCTTCGCCTGGAATTAGTCAGAAGCGATACCTGTTCAACCGTTCGCATGCCGCAACGGTAAACAACCTATGGGCTTACGATAAAGATTTTCAGGTGACTGCTAATGTGAATTATCTGAACGACAATCAGGAAAAGGAGAGTTATTCCCGGTCGGTTTATTACCTGCCTGGAGACAGCATGCTTACCATAGAAGAGTCGCTGGCCAGCACCAAACAAATTAATTCTTTGGATGGCAGCTTGCAGATAAATGCAAACAGGGATAAGTATTATATGGACAACACGCTGAGATTTAATGGAAAATGGACTGCGGAAAAAGGCAATGTATTAAATGGGAGTGAACTTGTTCAGCGTCTGAATAGTCCGGCATTCAGTCTGAATAATAATTTTAGCATCATCAGGAATTACAAAAAGGCTACTTTAAAGGTTTATAGTTATAATGCTTATAGTCAGGCACCGCAAACCTTAAAGGTTCAGCCGCTTTTATACCCTGAGTTATTCAATCAGCCAGGTGCCTCCGATATCATGCAGCAATATTTACGTGAATCACAGTTTTCTTCCACAAGCAGGGTAGTCTATGGATTGGATCACGGAAGTTTCAAACATAATTATGGGGTTGGTTTTAATGCAAACCTGCAAAACTTCAGGTCTGATCTGCAGTCATTATCAGATGCCGGAGTGTTGAGTGGGGCTGATGATTCTTTAAAGAATGATATACAATGGAATACATATGAAGTATTTATCAGTCCGGATTATTCTTACACAAAGAATAAATTGCGGGCAAGTCTTAACCTTCCTTTGACGTATAATTACCTGAATGTGGTTGACAGGTTTGCTGATCATGATAAAAATAGTGGCAGGCTGTTTTTTAATCCCTCTTTTAGCTTGAGGTATGAATTGACTTTACTTTGGAATGTTTCCTTCAGGGCACAAAGAAGCAATAGCATTGGTGGATTAAGTAATGGTTTTAGTGGTTATATTTTGCAGTCTTACCGCAGTTTAGTTCGAAACGAAAGTGATTTGCCGGAACGTCAAGCTCAATCTTATAGCCTGGATGTCAGTTATCGGCACCCACTCCATGCAATCTTCTTTAATTTCGGTACCAGCTATTCTAAAAATAAGAGCAACCTGTTGTATGGTTATGATTATAGCGGGATCAGGAGTCAGCAGCGTACCTATAACCTTACCAATTATAATGAGGGCTATAACCTGTTTGGCAAAATAAGCAAAGGTATAGACGTGATAGCAAGTACACTGGTTATCGATGTAAATTACAGCGGTTCCAAAGCTTCACAAATCAGTCAGGGCGAAATTGTCAATTTTAGAAATGAAAACTACGGCGTAAATCCTTCTATTTCCACCAGAATAAAGAAGCTGGGTAGTTTGTCTTATAGCTATCAATACAACAGGAGTAAAAATAAAACTGCGCAGGGGGAGAAGTTTAGTCCGATCAACAGCATCAGGCAGCGTGGACAGTTTAATTTCTTTCCGGCAAAGAGTATGACTTTAAACATGTCATTGGAACATTTCTACAACAGTGCAATTCGTGGGGAGAATGGGGCAGATCAGTCTATGTATTTTGCTGATCTGGGCGCTAGATATACCTGGAAACGTATTGAGTTTAACCTTGAATATAATAATGTATTCAACACAAAGCAGTATATCTCCGCGTCCTACAGTGACATTAGCACATTTTATACGTCGTACATCTTAAGACCTGCGCAAGTAATGATGAAGGTAAGGTTTAAGGTGCTTTAATTGTTTTGTGGTCTATAAAAATAGTCATATATTTATAAGGTTATGGAGAAAACATCACAACTGACAAAGGCAGAGGAACAGATCATGCAGGCACTGTGGATATTGGGAGAGGGTAGCGTGCAGGATATCCGTGATCAGATGGAAGATCCAAAGCCAGCCAGGACTACAGTATCAACGGTACTAACTATACTTGAAAATAAGGGTTTTGCCACTCATAATAATTTGGGAAGGACCAATATATATACACCTTTGATTGCAAAAGAAGCTTATTCAAAAAGTCAGCTATCAGGATTGCTGAAAAACTATTTTAACAATTCGTTTGCGAGTATGGCTTCTTTTTTTGCGAAAGAAAATAACTATAGTATCGAAGAGCTGGATCTTTTAATAAAAGACACCAGAGATGAGTTGAATAAAGAAAAATAGGGCATTATGGAACAGCTAATCACTTACCTTCTAAAATCAACATTGTGTATTGCCGTATTTTCGGGGATCTACTGGTGTTTTTTAAAAAATGAGACTTTTTATAAGTTCAATAGGTATTTTTTACTTTGCGGTTTGCTATGCGCCATGGCGCTTCCATTTTATACCTATACTTATACGGTAAATGTTCAGGCTTCACCAGACGTCTTATCTTTACCGCAAGGGGTTATGCCAATTGAAGATAAGGATAGTAATTTTTGGCTTTATGTAGCATTGATTACTTATATGCTGGGGATTTGTTTTTTGATAGCCAGACATTTTATCGGCCTCGGCCGAATAAAAGGAATGATTAGGAAATATGGCTATACTTCATTGGAAGGTTATAAACTGGTAAAAACACCTGCGTTCAAAACCTCATTTTCTGTATTTAATTACATCATCATAGACAGCTCTGCTGAAACTTCAGAAATTGAAAGGAAGTTGATCCTGGAGCATGAGCTTGCACATGTAAAACAGCAGCATTGGATTGATTTGCTGGTAGTTCAATTATTTTGTGCCCTTCACTGGTTTAATCCTTTATCCTGGTTGTATTTACATGCTATCAAGCAAAATCATGAATTTTTAGCTGATACAGCGGTGCTTGATCGCGGTAATTCTGCAGCCATTTACCGTGCCGCATTGATAAACCATAGCCTCGGTACTCCTGTATTCGCTTTGGCGAGTTCCTTCTCGCATTATGATAAGCTGAAACGTGTTAGGATGATGATGAAACCTGCTTCTTCATCGATGAAAAAACTTACAACACTTATCCTGCTGCCCGCCCTGTCAGTTTTTTTCTGGGCCTTTGCGGAACCTGATTTCATTATAGCAGCCGCTCAGAAATCTGCTGAAATACAGTATAAACCGCTGCGAGATACTTCTAAATTGTCACCGGTTTTGAAAACCAGTCAGCATAAGAAAACTGCTGATCTTCCTGCTGTTGAAAATAAACCTGCACCTGCGGTTCAGGTTCGACAAGAAATCGCGATCACTAAACTGCCTGATGAGCATAAAACGAACACTGTATTGCAGGATACCACCAATCTGATCGAACGACCGCTGCCACTTAAAACCATAAATTCAACCACTCAGCCGTTATACATTCTTGACGGGGTTGAGGTGGCTTCAGTGAATGTTATCAGTCCTAACGACATAGAATCGATTACAGTTCTGAAAAATGAATCTGCTACTACTAATTATGGAGAACGCGGAAAAAATGGTGTGATTCTTATCGTATCTAAACCAAAGTAGTTTAAATAGTCCGTGTGTTAGTATTTTAACTTGGTGTCACAATGAGCAACAAGATAGATACGATCTTTGGAATTGGCCAGTAGCTGAGATTTATTCTGCTCTTTACCTGCTCCTTCTTCTGCTGGAATAAAGATACCTGCAAGACTGGCGAGATCTTCATATTCACACTTTACAAAAAGCACAGGATAAAATTTTTGTTCCAGAGCCAGTTTTTCACTGGCAGTAGACTGGTTGAAAATCCAGCTGTCTGTGCTTGAAAAACTATATTCGTATTTGGCACTATTGAGCTCAAACTGAAATAATTTGGCTTGTTGCGCAATTTCTTTAGTTGTCATTTTCGTTGGATTTCTTCACCTTACTCAGAACGAGTTGTGGTTGTTAGTGAATATAACTTTAATAAATGGTATTAGCTACATAATTCGTGTGTTTAAATAAAGTAATATAGAATACTCTGGCTTAAACTACCATATATAGCAAATGATCCATGATATTTATGGAGAAATCATTAATTGTGAAATCGTTTTCATATTTTAGAAAAATAATACATAACCAATGAAACCAAATAAAATAACCACAAATGAAATGCTATTACCGGATTCTTTGTCTACGCTTTGGCTTTTGGTGTAAATAACGGTTATTTGCCGAAAGAAGAGTTCTTGCCTGTGATTAAAAGAGGCTGATAGGTTAATACGGAGGGTAAGCTCGACTGGGTTCAGTCTATTGAAGAGGATCCCAGAAAGGTGACTAAAAGTATGACAGAACGATATGGGCCGGGAGCTTTTCTGATGGCGGCAAATGAAATTTATAAATTATCTGAATAGTCAAAAAGTATCAATGATTAATATGAAGAAGTACATTATTGTTTTATTGCTGAGCTGCGCCATTTTACCGGTTCAGCTATTGGCACAATCAAAAACCAACAAAAAGCAAATAGCGAATGGGGCGGCAGACAGGGCATTTTGGGTGAAGACACTCTACAAAATGAGTTATCCCGTGGTACATAACCTTGCCGAAGAGACACTAAAAAAGAACATGCCGCTTGAGAAGGGTGATGGTTATGGGTTGAATGTGACCAAGGTTACCTACCTTGAAGCATTGGGGAGAACGATGTCTGGTCTGGCACCCTGGCTGGCATTACCTGATGACGATACGGAAGAAGGCAAAATGCGTAAAAGTATGCGCCAGGAATTATTAAAAGGACTGGCAAATTCTGTAAACCCGGCTAGCCCTGACTATATGAATTATCGTACCGAAAGTCAGCCTTTAGTAGATGCTGCTTTTGTCGCACATGCTTTTTTAAGAGCGCCAAAGGCACTTTGGGAGCCACTGGATGAAATTACAAAGAAGCGGTTCGTTGAAGAATTTAAATCATTGAGAACAAGATCCGGAGCATATAATAACTGGCTTTTATTTGCGGGAATAACCGAAGGATTTTTACTAAGCATTGGCGAACAGTACGATCCGGCAAGGGTGCAGTTTGCCGTCAATAAATTGAAAGAATGGTATGTTGGAGATAGTTGGTACAGCGATGGAGCCAAGTTCAGCATGGACTATTACAATTCATTTGTAATTCATCCCATGCTTGTAGATTTGCTGAAACTTTTGGCAGATAAGAAGAGAGGTAGTCTTAACGATTACAATACTGCAGTAGAACGGATGTCGCGTCAGGCCGCCTATCTTGAACGGGTTATTTCTCCGGAAGGTACATTTCCGGTCTACGGACGCTCCATGACCTATCGTACGGCAGTATTTCAGGCACTGGCACAAACAGCATTAATTGAGAAACTACCGGAAGGAGTGGAGCCTGAGCAGGTTAGGTGCGCGCTTACCAAAGTCATGCATAAAATGTACGACGGCAATCAGAATTTTGATAAAGATGGCTGGCTTGTTCTGGGTTTTAACGGACATCAGCCCAAGATCGCGGATTCTTATACTTCCACAGGAAGCTTATATATGGCAACCATGGGATTCCTTACACTGGGATTACCTGCAGAAAATAAATTTTGGTCAGGGCCTGCATTGCCCTGGACTTCAGTAAAGGCTTGGGGTGGAGAAATGATCATGAGAGACCATAAAATAGAAAACTAATAATTCTTTAAGGATTTGTAATAATTTACGCATCTGTCTTTTGGAATTAAGGATTATAAAAACTTTGTTTCCCTGAGCATTTCCCTTTTTACTTTATAGTCTTGTGGAGATACACCCATTATTTTAGAAAACATCCTGGAAAAATAGTACGGATCATCGATGCCTAATGTTGCTGAGATCTCTTTGATTCGGAGATCGGTAAACTGAAGGTACTGGCAGGCTTTCTGTATTTTAATGTGGTTGAAGTATTTTATTGGGGCGAAGCCCGTTTGTTCTTTAAATAACGCGGAGAAATGAGAAGCTGATAAATTAACCGATTTGGCAATGTCTTCAAGTGTAAAGGTGGCATGCAGATTTTTCTGCATGAACTCGATAGAAATATCAATCGGATTGGCCATGCTTTTTTTAGAGGAATAGTTGAATTTCTCATCGAAAATAAAAGACGAAAGAAAATGGGAGAAGCTGATGTTTACATAACACAGGTTGTCTGTACTGTATCCCCTTTCCAGGTTCGAGTAGATCTCGTCGAAAAGCTTTATTCTGGATTCGTTGAACTGCACAAAGCCTTTATAGCCCTTCTGTCTTTTAAGCAGCAGTCTTACGAGCGGCTTAACCAGCTGGCCTTTAAAATGTGCCCAGTAGATAGTCCATGGGTTGTTCTTATCAGAAGCATACGCATGAGATTTTTCCGCAGGTATGATGATGAAATTTCCTGTAGAGAGGGCATAAGCGTTCTTTTCAATTTTCACTTCGCCCTTTCCATCTACGCAGTACAGCAGGATGTATTGATCCAGGCCATGATCGCGCTCACGGTAATGAAATTTGGCTTTGGGATAGAATCCGATATCTGTGATGTACATGCCAGACAGAAGAGGATTGGTCGTACAGTCTTTTGAAATAATGGATCTTGGCAATACAATAGCCTTTTGACCATTAAAACCTTCTTTCTTCTTGATGTCAGCTGTTTCATTCTCCATTTCATACCAGTTAATCGCCGTGAATTTATATAGATTATTCCGTAATATTGTCCATCCCTTTCATAAATATTTCTATTGTATTCTTGATTATATAAGTTCAAATTTGGTATAGTTAACCTGAACCTACAAATGCAGCAATTTAAAACTTCGTATCTTTTGTCTATCTCCTTCATCTCCGCATTAGGGGGATATCTGTTTGGTTTTGATTTTGCCGTAATCTCGGGAGCACTGCCCTTTTTGCGCGATCAATTTGGATTGAATGAATACTGGGAAGGATTTGCTACAGGTTCACTTGCTCTTGGCGCGATTGTAGGCTGCCTTACAGCGGGACGTGTCGCAGATAAATACGGACGCCGGCCGGGACTCTTTTTTGCAGCGGTTATTTTTGGTATATCCTCACTTGCCATGGCTTTTTCGCCTGGACTATATTTATTTATTACCTCACGTTTCGTGGCGGGAATAGGAGTAGGGATGGCGTCGTTATTGTCGCCTATGTACATCGCGGAAGTCTCTCCCGCCCAATACAGGGGAAGAATGGTAAGCATCAATCAGCTCACGATCGTACTTGGAATATTGATGACCAATCTGATCAACTATTCGCTGCGTAATAGTGGGCCTGATGCCTGGAGATGGATGTTTGGTCTGGGGGCTGTGCCTTCATTACTGTTTGTTCTTGGTGTGGCCTGGCTGCCGGAAAGTCCAAGGTGGTTACTCAAAGCAGGAAAGGAAAATAAGGCGCTGGCCGTACTGGAAAAAATCGGGGGTAAAGACTTTTCGATCAGCTCAGTAGATACGATGAAAGCTACTCTAAAAGGAAGTCAGGGAGTAAGCTATAGAGCGATATTTGAAAAAACTGTATTTCCGGCTGTTTTGGTCGGTATCGTACTGGCGGTCTTTCAACAGTTTTGTGGGATTAACGTCGTTTTTAACTACCCGTCGAATATATTTGCCAGCATTGGCGCATCTAAAGACGACCAGTTGCTTCAAACGGTGTTCATAGGTGGGGTAAATCTCTTTTTTACACTTCTAGCGATGTTTTTAGTTGATAAAATGGGCAGAAGACCATTGATGTTATTCGGGGCCGGGGCATTGGCTATATTGTATATTATTATTGCCCAATTGCTTTCTGCACAATCAGCATTAGTAGGGGTATTTTTACTGGCCGCGATAGGCACTTATGCCATTTCACTGGGACCGGTTACCTGGGTCTTGATTTCCGAGATATTTCCTAACCATGTGAGGGGTGCAGCATCTTCTATTGCTGTATTGTGTCTCTGGGCAGCCTATTTTATACTCACTTTTACGTTTCCTGTCCTGGCAAAATGGATAGGCATGGACTATACATTTTACCTGTATTCAGGAATCTGTGTGCTGGGTTTCATTTTTATCAGAGCAAGAGTGAAAGAGACCAAAGGAAAGACGCTGGAAGAGCTGGAATCGGTGTTTACACCTCACTAATCAACATTATATCTATCAAGAATGCCAATTAATACTATGGAAGTAAAAGCATGGGTGGAGCAGGTAATTATCCCCACATATGAAACAGGTAATCCGGAGAAGAATCCAATTTTTCTGGATAAAAGAGTTTATCAGGGGAGTACTGGTGCGGTCTATCCACATCCCGTGATCGAAAAAATATCTGATGAGAAGATAGACAAAGCATATACAGCAGTATTTATTGAAAATGAATACCTGAAAATCATGGTGCTTCCGGAACTCGGCGGCAGGATACAACGGGCTTTTGATAAAGTGCGCAATCGTGATTTTATCTATTACAATCAGGTAATTAAACCTGCACTGGTAGGCCTCACGGGTCCATGGATTTCAGGGGGAATAGAGTTCAACTGGCCACAGCATCACCGCCCAAGTACCTTTGATCCTATAGATTTTACTATAGAAGCACATGCTGACGGTAGTAAAACGGTATGGGTAAATGAACTTGAAGTGATGTTTCGTACAAAAGGAATGGCTGGTTTTACCTTATATCCTGATAAGGCGTATCTTGAAATCAAAGGAAAGGTTTATAACCGTACTCCATTCCCGCAAACTTTTTTGTGGTGGGCGAATCCGGCAGTAAAAGTGAATGATCATTATCAATCAATCTTTCCACCGGATGTATATGCTGTTTTTGATCATGGAAAGCGTGATGTTTCAGATTTCCCAATAGCCACAGGTACTTATTATAAAAAAGACTATTCTCCGGGAACTGACATCTCCCGTTACAAAAACATTCCGGTGCCTACTTCTTATATGGCCATCAAATCCGATTACAATTTTATAGGAGGGTATGAACACGATACACAAGCAGGCATGCTGCATGTGGCCAACCATCATGTTGCACCGGGCAAAAAACAATGGACCTGGGGCGATGGTGATTTTGGTCAGTCCTGGGACAGGAACCTGACAGATGAAGACGGACCATACATCGAACTCATGACGGGTGTATTTACAGATAACCAGCCTGATTTCTCCTGGCTGCAACCTAATGAGGAAAAGACATTTGAGCAATACTTCATGCCTTATGCCAAAGTTGGGGCAGTAAAGAATGCCACTAAGGAAGCCATGCTGAATGTAGAACTCAGAGGAAATACCGTCGACATAAAGGTCTACGCGACTTCATCTTATCCTTCGGCGATGATCAGTCTGTTTATAGACGGAGAATTGGAAGATGCCAGTTGCTTTGACCTTTCGCCATCTGCAGTTTTTGAAAAAAGCATTCAACTGAAGGCCGAAGTCTCAGCGTCAAGTATAAAAGTGCGTGTCGAAAAACAAGGTGGGGGTTTATTGGTGAGCTACGAGCATGAAGAGGTAGGTGCTAAAGAAATTCCCGCAGCAGCCACAGCGGCAAAAGATCCTGCTGACATTACTGCTATAGAAGATCTGTATCTTAATGGACTGCACATAGAGCAATACCGCCACGCGACTTATGTAGCTACCGACTATTACAACGAAGGATTGAAACGTGAACCGGGCGATATAAGATGTAACAATGCCATGGGGTTGTGGTACATGAGACGCGGAAAATTTGAAGTAGCTGAGCCGTTCTTCCGCAGAGCCATTCAAACTTTAATATCACGTAATCCCAATCCTTATGATGGAGAGCCTTATTATAATCTGGGCTGGTCATTAAAAATGCAGGGAAAGTTAGACGAAGCTTATGATGCAATTTATAAGTCGACATGGAACGCAGCCTGGCAGGATGCAGGTTTCTTCGCTTTAGCCAGGATTGCTTCGGAAAAAGGAGATTACGAAGATGCCATATATCTGGTTAATAAATCATTACTGCGTAACTACCACGCTCATTCTGTACGTCATCTAAAAACGGCAGTTCTGCGTAAAATGGGAAGATATGAAGAGGCGATGTCTTTCCTTAAAGAATCTCTCGTGATTGATCCTTTCAATTTTGGGTGTCTGTATGAAAAATACATGCTCGAGCACGAGACCGGAAATTTAGGTGCATCGGTAACCTCTTTAAATCAATTCCTGGAACTGATCAGGGATGATGTTCATAATTACATTGAATGTGCGCTGGATTATGCACAGGCGGGATTATATAAAGATGCAACTGGTCTTTTGGCGGTCTATATCAGTGAAAATGCTACAGCAGTAAGCCCAATGGTATACTACTATATGGGCTGGTGTTGTCTGCAGACAGGAGAAGAACAATTGTCTGAAATGTATTTTTCTCAAGCACAGCATGCCGTGCCAGATTTCTGTTTCCCTCATCGTATCGAAGATGTAGGTGTCTTGAAGTCGGCTATTAAGTTTAATGCCAATGATGCTAAGGCCTATTATTATCTGGGGAATTTCTGGTATGGTAAACAGCAGTATAAAGATGCAGTAGTCTGCTGGGAAAACTCTGTGGCAATAGACAATACATTTCCTACAGCTCATCGTAACCTTTCTCTTGCGTATCAGAACCACCTGAACGACTCGGAACGTGCACTACAGGTGCTTGAAAAAGCTTTCAGTTTAGATAAAACAGATGCAAGGGTATTTATGGAACTGGATCAGCTGCATAAAAAAATGGGGTATGCCCCGCAACAACGTCTGGCTTTACTGGAGGCACATCCTGAACTCGTTGATTGTCGTGAGGATTTGTACCTGGAGAAGATTACTTTATACAATCACCTGGGTTTATACGAAGAAGCGAGGAAACTTATTGTAAGCAAACAGTTTCATCCCTGGGAAGGGGGAGAAGGTAAGGTGGTCGGGCAATACCTGCTTTGTCACATTGAGCTGGCTAAAAAGTCATTACTGGAAGGAGCATACGAACAAGCACTGGACTTTCTTTCGGCGGCAGAGGAGTATCCCCATAACCTGGGAGAAGGGAAGTTGTACGGCGCTCAGGAAAATGATATAAATTACCTTAAGGGTTGCGCTTATCAGAAATTAGGACTCGCAGATCGGGCAGAAGAAGAGTTTTTGCTGGCCACCAATGGAATTACAGAACCGGTTCAGGCCATATTTTACAATGATCCACAGCCGGATAAAATCTTTTATCAGGGATTGGCATGGCTAAAGCTGAACGCCGATGACAAGGCAAAAGAAATCTTTGAACGGTTTATCCAGTTTGGTGAGTTGCATTTGCACGACGACATCAAAATAGATTATTTTGCAGTTTCACTGCCTGACCTGCTGGTATTTGATCAGGATCTTAATTTAAAAAATTATATCCATTGCTGTTATCTGATTGGTCTTGGTCACCTCGGACTCGGAAGAACAGAGGAAGCGAAAAGAATGTTTATTGAGGTACTGGATAGAGACGTTAACCACCAGGGGGCTACTATGCATCTGAAGCTGTCAACTATGGGTCTGCTTTAATGAAATGCCTTATCTATGGTTTAAATACTAGACTCATTTGCTAACTTTGTCTCATGACAACCGAAGAATTACAGGATTTAGAAAACAGTTTGCATGGATTGAAATTACCCGAGGTACCTATCGAATTATACAGCGGGACGATGATTGTCGATATCGATGTTTTTATTGAGAGGCAACTGAATATCCTGAGAACAGCAGTAGGGTCAAAAGGATACCCTCCAGCCTATCAGCATTTGAAAGATTTCATTAAAATAGTTGAGGAAACGCAGGATGACAACATGTAAAACATTATCCGTCAGGCCATTTGTCGGTGCTAAAAATTTTGAGCTTTCGCGGAGCTTCTACCGGAACCTCGGCTTTCAGGAAGAAATAATTACGCATAATATGTCTGTGTTCAAAACTGAAGGCATTGCGTTTTACCTGCAAGATGCATATGTAAAGGATTGGATTGACAACACTATGATTTTTATTGAAGTAGCGGATGTCGACCAGTATTATCAGGAATTATTAGCATTGGATTTACCCGCCAGGTACAAAGATGTGAGGCTTAGCCCAATACGTGTTGATTATTGGGGAAAAGAGTGTTTTTTACATGACCCTTCAGGGGTATTATGGCATTTCGGAACGTTTACGGTCTCTTAATGGAGTCGGTATGCGTTTGTATCAACTAGGGTGTTGCTCCGTATCAACTAGGGTATTGGTTCGTTCCAGACCGAGTCAACACCCTGTCAACACCGAACCAACACCCTAGCAACACCCTAGTTGATACGAACGCATAGTGAACGCGGCCCGAACTGACGGTCTCTTTAATTAAACTTTAAGGCGGGTAAGTGACTATCTGATTACTCCGCTGCTGCTTGCTCGTTGATGAAGCTTTCTGCAACAGTAGTTAAAGCGACATCTGTTGCTTTTTCATTATCGAGAGTGATCTGCAGCAGTTCAGCGACATCGTTATGGCCCATGGTCTGGGCAAATACCCTAAGTGTGCCGTAGGTAGCAATTTCATAATGTTCAACTTTCTGAGCAGCCAGTATCAATCCAGCATCCCTGATCATGGTACCTGCATCGGTATCTTCAATAATGCCGTCTGCTTCTTTTAGCAGTCCTTCCATAGCATCACATTTCTTAGCCTGAGGTTTCTCATCCAGAAGTTCAAATACCTTTTCTAATGTTGCAATGTGTGTATTTGTCTCTTCCGTGTGCTTATGAAATGCTGCAGCCAGTTCTGTGCTGGTAGCTGCTTTTTTCATTTTAGGTAAAGCCTTCAACAGGTGTTTTTCGGCCCAGTAAATGTCTTTTAATTCATCTACAAAGAATTCATGAAATTCTGAATCTTCCATTTTTCCTGTCTTCGATTTTGCGGCGGGTTTTGCGCCTGCTTTTGTTGTAGTTGCCATAATTTTAGTTTTTCGTTAGATATATGTTTTGATGTTTAATGCAATAAATGTCCAGTCCGTGTCTGACCACGAAGCAAGTAATATGTTAAAAAAGAGAGATGTTATTTCTGTTGAGACCGAATTTGTTCAAGCGTATTGTCTGTGTAATTAACATTAACTGATTCAGAATGTTTTAATTAAAACAATTTTCATTCCGGGCAGTTATGATCCTATCAAATCTACTACTATGGCTAAAAACAATTCCCCGGCAAAGCCAGGGAACCAAACCGAAAATGAAAAAACAAAAACGTTGAAACCCCATATAGCAGATGCAGCCGGGGAGCAGATGACAACAGATCATGGCGTACGGATCAACGATGATCAGAATTCTCTTAAAGCAGGAGAGCGTGGAGCAACATTACTGGAGGATTTTATCCTGAGGGAGAAGATTACCCATTTTGACCATGAGCGTATTCCTGAACGCATTGTGCATGCCAGAGGATCTGGTGCCCATGGCGTATTCAAGTTATATAAATCTCTGGGGGATGTGACGAAGGCAAATTTCCTGAACGATACGGAAACAGAAACACCGGTGTTTGTTCGCTTCTCTACAGTTGCGGGCTCACGTGGCTCTACTGATTTGGCGAGAGATGTGAGAGGTTTTGCCGTAAAGTTTTATACCCAGCAAGGAAATTTTGATCTGGTTGGTAACAACATGCCGGTATTCTTTATCCAGGATGCGATGAAATTTCCTGATCTTGTGCATGCTGTTAAACCAGAGCCTGATAATGAAATGCCTCAGGCTGCTTCAGCACATGATACTTTTTGGGATTTCATTTCACTGATGCCGGAATCGGCGCATATGATCATGTGGGCAATGAGTGACAGGGCTATTCCCCGTAGTTTGCGGATGATGGAAGGCTTCGGTGTACATACGTTTAGGTTTATCAATGAAAGCGGCGAGGCAAGTTTTGTGAAGTTTCACTGGAAGCCTTTGTTGGGTGTGCATTCAGTGGCCTGGGATGAGGCACAAAATATTTCAGGTAAAGATCCTGATTTTCACCGCAGGGATTTATGGGAAGCCATTGAAAGTGGTGCTTTTCCGGAATGGGAACTGGGGGTGCAAATTGTGCCTGAAGCCGATGAATTTAAGTTTGAATTCGACCTGCTGGACCCGACGAAATTAATACCTGAAGAATTGGTACCGGTGCAGCGTGTAGGTAAAATGACACTGAACCGCAATCCGGATAATTTCTTTGCAGAGACTGAGCAAGTAGCCTTTCATGTGGGACATATCGTACCGGGGATAGATTTTACCAATGATCCCCTGATGCAGGGCAGGTTGTTTTCGTATACCGATACGCAACTGATCAGATTGGGCGGGCCTAATTTTCATGAAATTCCAATTAACCGGCCGGTCGTTCCGGTGCACAATAACCAGCGGGATGGCTATATGCGTCAAACCATTAATAGAGGCAAAACAAGCTATGGCCCAAATTCCCTGGGTGATAATGATCCGCAACAGGTTAAGGCAGCTGATGGTGGTTTTACTTCCTATCAGGAGCGAATTGATGCTAAAAAAGTAAGGGCCAGGAGCAAGAGCTTCTTTGATCATTTTAGTCAGGCAACCTTGTTTTTTAATAGTCAGTCCCAGCCCGAAAAGAACCACATTACAGATGCCCTGAGTTTTGAACTTGGTAAAGTTAAAACGGTCGCCATCCGGGAAAGAATGTTGGGGATCCTTAACCTGATTGATCAAAAACTGGCAGGGGATGTTGCTTTCGCTCTAGGCTTAAAAGTCCCTGAAAAACCGGAACGGCCAATCAACCATAGCATTCCGGCCGACGGGAAACCGGAAGATTACGATTCCCTGATTGTAAAAAGCAGTTTAAAATCGTCTCCGGCACTGAGCATGGCCAATACCATTAAAGACACCATCAAAACCCGAAAAATAGCTTTCCTGGCCGCTGATGGCGTGAATGGCAGTGCGTTAAACGCAGTTAAAAAAGCATTAACAGCTGAGGGTGCTGTGGTAGAAGTGATCGCTCCGAAACTCGGAGAGCTGCTGGCTGCGGATGGGACTAAAATTCCTGTAGATCAAAGTTTTTTAACTGCTGCATCGGTACTTTATGATGCGGTGTATGTGCCGGGAGGAGATAAGAGTGTCGCTGCAATAGCAGCAGAAGCCAATACCATACATTTTTTAAATGAAGCATTTAAGCATTGTAAGGCAATTGCGGCTGATCAGGACGCTAAGGCTGTACTGGATGCCACTTATTTTGGTTCGGCTAAACAGCCCGGACTCGTGATTGGGGGTGATGCTAAAAAGCTTATTAATGAATTTATTGCTGCTATTGCACAGCACCGTGTCTGGGAACGTGAAAAACCACGTCAGGTGCCGGCATAGTTTTTATAAAGCTGTCTTTAATGTAGTCGCATTAAAGACAGCTTTTACAATTATGCTTGGAGGATGTTTATCGCTGCGGTATTTCCCTGCTGCGCAGCCAGATCCAGAACAGAAAGTCCGCGGACGTCAAGTATTGTCTTGTTAGCTCCGTGAGTTAGCAGAAGCTGTAAGACTTCATTTCTTCCAAACATGGCAGCAAACATCAGGGCCGTACCGCCATTACCATGCTGAAGGTCTAAATTGGCTCCATGGCTGATCAGCAATTCCGCGATGTTCCGATAACCTTTAAATGCAACACCCATGAGTGCGGTATTTCCGCCATGGTCCTGGGCATTCACATTGGCTCCGGCTTCCAATAATAACTTAGCTGCCTGGTATTGATTATTGTAGCAGGCAATGATGAGAGGAGTATATCCTTTCTCATCCTGTGCATCAAGATCTGTTTTTTGGCGGATCAATTCCTGAAGTACTTCTATATTACCTAATCTCGCAGCATGAATGATTACCTGAGTTGTTTGTGTCATAAAATTTAAATGTGATGTGTTTACATCTTGTAACCATTTAGCACTGATTAAGTTTTATGAACCTATACTTTTCAGGAAAAATTATCTCTGATGTACTGCCTGGCCTGCTCCTGTGTCAAAACAGCGAAATCCTTGTAGCGGTCATGAACATCAATGCAGAGATAAATAGGCTGTAATATTAATATCTTTTATATTTAACCATAATACTAATATTATTAGTATTATATTTGTTAATTCATTTTTTATACTAATATAAATCGCTAAAAGTAAGGAAGGGGTACTATGAACGCGACAAAGGAATTGATTGACAAATTGCAGCGGGATATTCTGCATTGGCAAGGTTTTAAACAACAGGGAGCTGCCTCTGCTGAGGCCATTGGTCTGGGGGCAATCGAATGCGCTTTCCCGAATGGTATTTTTCCAAAAAAAGCAATACATGAATTTATAACAGTAGAACCGGAACATTCGGCCGCAAGTGCCGGATTTATCGCTGGTATCCTAAAAACGCTGCTTTCAAAGGGTGGTGCCTGTTTGTGGATCAGTACTTCCAGAACGTTTTTTCCACCCTCTCTAACTGCATTTAATGTAGCGCCGGAGCGGATCATCTTTATTGATGCAAAAGAGGAAAAAGAAGTACTCTGGGTGATGGAGCAAGCACTAAAATGCGGCGGACTGGCTGCGGTAATAGCGGAAGTTAAGGAAATCAACATCATCCAGTCGCGCCGCTTACAACTTGCCATTGAAAGCAGTAAGGTAACTGGTTTTTTACTGCGCAATGATCCGCAAAAGCTGGGTAGTAATACCTGTGTTGCCCGCTGGAAAATTACCCCTTTGCCAAGTGTGCTGGAGGATGAGTTGCCTGGAGTAGGTTTCCCGCGGTGGCAGGTTGATTTGCTCCGTGTCCGCAATGGTAACCCTGGCAGCTGGAAACTGGAATGGGTAGCAGATGCTTTCAGGCCTGTCGTTGATGTGGTTGAAAAAGAAGAGGCAGTTGTAAAACAGATAGCCGGACATTACGCATGACGAACAAGCGCTTTATATCCTTGTGGTTCCGTTATTTATTGACGGACTGGCTGACGCTTAAACGGCCGGAACTTAAAGAAGTACCTTTCGTTTTTGCTGCATCTGTACATAACCGTGTGGTCGTTACTGCAGCTAATTCCTTAGCAGAAGCAGAGGGCGCTTTTAAGGGAATGGCACTGGCCGATGCCAAAGCAATTGCAAAAAACCTGGAAGTAGTGCCTCATATAGAAGGACAGGAGGAGAAACTATTAAAAGCGGTGGGGGAATGGTGTATCCGGTATTCCCCTCAGGTTGCTGTTGACCTGCCCGATGGATTGATCCTGGATATTTCAGGATGTGCACATTTGTGGGGAGGAGAGCGCGGATATTTGAAGGAAATGGTAACCCGGCTGATTTCTAAAGGTTATCATGTGCGTGGAGCCCTGGCTGATACAGCAGGTGCCGCCTGGGCAATTGCACATTTCGGTAAGGTAAAACCGATTATCGAACCGGGCGGACAAGCAGAGGAGTTATTGGATCTGCCCCCTGCCGCTTTGCGTTTGGAGCCTGCGGTGTTGGACCGCTTGCATAAACTGGGTTTTTATACCATAAGAAGTTTTATAAGCACTCAGCGTTCTGCATTACGCCGCCGCTTTGGTCCCGATTTTTTATTACGTATTGATCAGGCTCTGGGCTATGAAGATGAGCCTTTGATACTGCTGCAGCCAGTCGAGTTCTACATAGAGCGTTTGCCTTGTCTGGAGCCCATACGTACCAGGACAGGTATTGGAATTGCAATTAAAACCTTATTAGAGCGATTGTGCGAACGGCTTTACAAGGATGGAAAGGGTATACTCGTCGCTATTTTAAAGTGTTACAGGCTGGATGGAGAAGTCATACAGATCCAGATTGGCAGCAGCCGTGCATCCAGTCATGTCGCACGTTTATATCAACTGTTTGAATTAAAAATAGAATTGATCCGGCCTAAGCTGGGCATTGAGTTATTTACGCTGGAAGCCCATAAGATAGGTGATGCAGATTCTGAACAGGAATATTTATGGCAGCCAGAGGGTTGCGGACTAGAAGATAAAGGTTTGTCAGCGCTTTTAGACACGCTGGCCAATAAGATTGGGGCAGATAAGATTCATCGCTATTTACCCCAGGAGCGTCATTGGCCCGAAAAATCCCTTAAGCTGGCATCTTCCCTCAGGGAACCTCCGGCTACATCATGGCGCGAAGACCGGCCCAGACCATCACTGCTGCTGCCAAATCCGGTAAGCATACAGGTGAGCTCGATACTGCCTGATAATCCACCTATACTATTTACCTATAAAGGAGTACGTCATGTCGTAAAAAAGGCAGATGATGCAGAACGTATTGAACGGCCATGGTGGGAAGATAAAGGACAGCACAGGGATTACTATGTGGTAGAAGACGAGGAAGGACGCCGGTATTGGATATTCCGTTCCGGGCATTATCATGATGAACGCTCTGGTTGGTATTTACATGGATTTTTTTCTTGATTATGGAATACTCAGAGCTACAGGTAACTACTAATTTTACGTTTATGCGGGGCGGTTCGCATCCAGAGGAACTGGTGACATGCGCTGCTGAACTGGGCTATACTAAAATAGCGATCACCGATCGAAATAGTGTGGCCGGAGTAGTGCGTGCGCATCAGCAGGCAAAAATCAAAGGAATTGGTATCATTCCGGCCTGCCGGCTGGATCTGGAAGACGGGCCCAGTTTATTGGCTTATCCTACAGATATTACTGCCTGGGGACGCATGTGTGCTTTGCTCAGCCTGGGTAACCTGCGGACGGAAAAAGGGAAGTGCCAGCTGTATAAAAGGGATGTTTATGCCTACAGGAAAGACATTAAGTTTATTGTAATTCCTCCTGAGCGGCTGAATGCCCGCTTTGATTTTAATGAAGATTTTAAGGAAGACTTAAAAGAATATAAGCGGATTTTCGGGACGGATCTATACCTGGCTATTTCACGTTATTATAGCGGAAATGACAATAAACGGTTTCATCGGCTGGCCAATCTGGGTGTTCCTTTGGTGGCTACCAATGATGTGCATTACCATATTGCTGAACGAAGAGAATTGCAGGATATACAGACTTGTGTGCGGGAAAAATGTACCATCACCAATGCGGGTTTTCACTTGCATGCCAATGCGGAGCGGCATTTGAAATCCAAAGAAGAACTGGAAAGATTGTTTAATCAATATCCTGAAGCATTGGTACGCACACAGGAGATAGCTGATGCCTGCAACTTTTCATTGGATACGCTCAAATACCTGGAGCCGGAATGGGCCAGTCCGGATGGACGGACAGCCGATGAACATTTGGCAGAATTGACCTGGGCGGGTGCGGAAAAAATGCTGGGTGATCAAATGACTGAAGAACTGCAGGAACAGATACAATTTGAGCTGGATTTCTTCAAGCGGCGTAAACTAGCGCCTTATTTTTTGCGCATATATGCCTACACCAGCAAAGCGACAGAATTGGGTATCCTTCACCAGGGGCGTGGCTCTGCAGCCAACTGTGCCGTCTGTTTTTGCCTGGGCATTACACCTGTAAATCCCCTTAAATCAAGATTACTTTTTTCGCGGTTCATGTCGGACGCCCGTGATGAATGGCCGGATGTGGATGTGGATTTTGAGCATGAGCGAAGAGAAGAAATTATACAATGGATTTATGATACCTATGGGCGGGAGCATGCGGCCATTGTGGCAACCGTAACCCAGGAGCGCCATAAAGGTGCAGTAAGGGATGTAGGCAAAGCTATGGGTTTATCCGAAGACACGATTAAGCGCCTTTCGGGCATCATCTGGCATCATTATGAAGATAGTTTCGACCAGGAAAGAGTTATTGAACAGGGATTGAACCCTGATGACCCTTTGATCAATAAAGTGCTGGAATTGACCGCCTCATTAATCGGATTTCCCCGGCAGCTGGGGCAGCATACAGGTGGATTTGTGATCACACAATCTAAGCTATCTGATATTTGTCCGGTGATGAATGCCCGGATGAAAGACCGTACCCAGCTGGAATGGAACAAAGACGATCTGGAAGCACTGGGCATTTTAAAAGTTGATGTGCTGGCATTGGGCATGCTGACCTGTATCCGCAAGGCTTTTGACCTGGCTAAACAGCATTATGGGCTTGACCTGACTTTAGAAAACGTTCCACAGGATAGGCCTGAGGTTTACGACATGATCTGTAAAGCAGATACATTGGGGGTGTTTCAGATAGAAAGCCGTGCGCAGATGTCTATGCTTCCGCGTTTAAAGCCGCGCAAATTTTATGATTTGGTGATTGAAGTGGCGATTGTGCGTCCGGGGCCTATTCAGGGAGATATGGTGCATCCGTATCTGAGAAGGAGAGATGGGATTGAACCGGAGGAATATCCAAAAGAAGAATTAAGAGAAGTTTTGAGTAGAACCAAAGGAGTTCCCCTCTTTCAGGAGCAGGCCATGGAGATTGCGATGGTTGCCGGTGGTTTCAGTGCCGCAGAGGCCGATCAGCTGAGACGAAGCATGGCTACCTTTAAAGCCAAGGGCATGGTGAGTGAATTCCGGGAAAAGCTGGTAAATGGAATGGTTGGAAAAGGCTATGAACAGAGTTATGCTGAGAGGGTATTTAAACAACTGGAAGGATTTGGTAGCTATGGTTTTCCTGAAAGTCATGCCGCAAGTTTTGCCCACCTGGTTTATATTTCCTCATGGATCAAATGTCATTATCCGGATATCTTTGCGGTGGCCTTGCTGAATAGCCAGCCGATGGGTTTTTATCAACCCGCCCAGATTGTGATCGATGCAGAGCGCCATGGAGTGGTGATGCGGGCGGTAGATGTCAATCATTCTGAATGGGACAATACACTGGAAGAGAAAGATGGTGATTATTGTGCGGTAAGATTGGGTTTCCGGCAGGTTTCCGGGCTCAATGAAGATGACATGTATACTTTGATCAGTAACCGGCCTGAGGGAGGGTATAAGAGTATGAGTGAGCTGAATGGATCGGGGATACCCCAGCATGCCATAGAAATACTAAGTGATGCTGATGCGTTTCGCTCGATGAATATGGACAGAAGGCAAGCTTTATGGGAAGCTTCGTCCCTGCAGGACCATCCGGTCGCACTTTTTAAAGGTCAGCCTTCTGAAAGCGTGCATGAGGGACAGGTGTCGCTGCCGCTAATGACAGATGCAGAACATGTGGTACAGGATTATGCAGTTACAGGCTTGTCTATAAAAGCCCATCCTGTAAGTTTTGTGCGTGAAAAATTACAGCTGCTGCGTGTAGAGGAGACCGCACGTTTATCTGAATTCAAAAATGGTGACCTGATAAAGGTAGCTGGTTTAATCACCGTGAGGCAAAGACCCGGAACCGCTAAAGGAGTTTTGTTCATTACCATTGAAGATGAAAGTGGGTTTGCCAATCTGGTAGTCTGGCAGAAAGTTTTTGAAGAATACCGTAAGGAAATCCTCCAGTCCCGGTTATTTATGGTAGAAGGTAAACTGCAGATTGAAGGATCAGTGATCCATGTGGTGGTCAGGCGCTGCTTTGATCTGACAAAGCTGCTGCGTGGTCTTAGCATTCCGGACGAGAAAGAGCGGGAAGTTTTTCATGGAGGAAGGAATTTTAAATAGGACACGGTATAACCCTGATAGTACACTGGTAGTAGACTGGTGGCAGATTGCTTCGCAAAAAGGTACTTGTTTTGTGAGGGAGGCCTGAAGCAGTGTGGAACCAGTGTGGGAGGAGAAAGTTTATTTTCTATTGTAGTTGGTTTATGTAAAATATCTGAATGAATTTCGCTGACATGAAAATATACTATGTTATAATTCACAATTGATGTGCCTTATGGGTGGGAGGAGGGTATAGATCTCGTCATGCTGAATTTATTTTACTTCGTAGCTTTCCGCTGCGCTACAGGTCAGCATCCAGGAATAGGAAGGATTTGTTTAACAGCATGACGAGATGGTTATAGCAAAACATTATATTTCCTCTGAGTATTTATTGTTTTCAATAGGAAGAGGAGAGAACGATAAATTATTTTATAATAATTTATCTAAGTTTGAACAAGAACTTGAATACTTAACAGGAAGGAGTGCTACTATGGGTTTAGAAGAATTATTACTGGATATAGCGAAGAATGAAGGGAAGAGCGAAGGCTTAGAAATAGGAGAGCATAATAAGGCTATAGAAATTGCTCGTGAACTAAAAATAGAGGGCTTGGCTATTGAATTTATAGCTAAGACGACTAAGCTTTCTGTAGAAGAGGTTAAGGAGTTGTAAATAATAACTGAATAAGTATATATAGGCAGGTCATGATAAATGACCTGCCTTTTTTTATTGAATGACGGCCGACTTAGGAAAGTTTATTTATAAACAGCAGTAACCCTCCCTAATCCCTTTTAGTAAGAAAAATTAAAATTTATTTTTCTTTGTAGTTGGTTGATATGGAATAACTTATATAATCTTGCCAAAGAAATTGCTTAACTTTAAAGTAACGGGGGTAATACATTATGGCTGCTTATAGCACATATACCGATCAGGAATTGCTGGCTTTGTTAAGGCAGGATAACGAAGTTGCGTTTACTGAAATATATGAGCGTTAAAAAGGGCCTTTATATGTTCACGCTTTTAATTTGCTCAGGGATCGTGAAGAGGTAAAGGATATTCTACAGCAAATTTTTTCTTTGATATGGACTGGTAGAAAAGAGCTTGAAATCCAATCTCAATTGTCGGGGTATTTATATACAGCTGTTCGCAACAGAATCTTTAAGGTCATCGCACATAAACAGGTGACTTCAAAATACATCAGTTCGCTCGCCGATTTTGGGAGTACAGGTGAATGTGAAACAGACCATCTTACACGTGAAAGGCAATTGCTGGCGATTATTGAAAAAGAAATCTCTGAACTTCCTGAAAAGATGCGGGAAATATTTGAATTGAGCAGGAAGCAGGGCCTATCGCATAAACAAATCGTGTGCAGCTTGATTTGTCTGAGAAAACCGTAAGAAACCAAATCAATAATGCATTGTAAATACTCAGGTTGAAGCTCGGCATTGTGGTTTATTTAATGCTGCTCTCTAATCTTTAACTACGCAAAAAATTATTCGCTAACATTTGCAGCTTTAAATTACTTATCGTAATATTGCGATATAAGATCATGGGACTTACAAAAACAGAAATATTCTCTAAGGAGCAAAACGAACTGGCCCTGCTGCTAAAGGCCATAGCGCATCCTGCACGCATTGCTATACTGCAACAGATTATTTCTGCTAAAGCCTGTATCTGTGGTGATCTGGTGGAAGAACTTGGTTTAGCCCAGGCCACTATTTCCCAGCATTTAAAAGAACTAAAAAACGCAGGTATTATTCAGGGTACGATTGAAGGTGTAAAGGTCTGCTATTGTATAGAGCCGGGTACCTGGAATCGTCTACAAAAGCTGTTTGGAGATTTTATGGGTTCTTATGTGGATCCAAATGGCTGTTGCTAGCTCCCTTTTTTTGAATAAATATATCGTAAAATTACGATACATAAAATATAAAAATATGAAACTATCAGATATCAAATCTATCCTTGCTACGGCAGAAGGAGTAAATTTTAAATTGGAAAATGGTAATTCGGTTCCTGAACATTTTCATGTAACCGAGGTTGGGATTGTTACAAAAGACTTTATCGATTGCGGGGGAACTGTACGCCATGAGAAAGTAGCTAATTTCCAGTTATGGGATGCGGATGATTATGAACACCGTTTAAAAGCAGCGAAATTGCTGCATATCATTTCGCTTTCAGAAAAGGTCTTGGGAATGGAAGATTTGGAAATTGAAGTGGAATATCAGGCGGAAACCATTGGTAAATATGATTTAGGATATGATGGTGAAAACTTCATGCTGATTTCTAAGAAAACTGCATGCCTTGCAATGGATAAATGTGGTGTCCCTGCTGAAAAACAAAAAATAGAAATGATAAATCTCGCTTCGGGCTCAACTTGTACTCCAGGTGGAGGATGCTGCTAATAGGATATGAAGAAAGTACTCGTACTATGTACCGGCAACAGTTGCCGCAGTCAGATTGCAGAAGGATATTTGAGGCACTTCGCAGGTGATGCCGCTGAGATCTACAGCGCAGGTATAGAAACCCACGGAGTGAATCCAAAAGCCATAGAGATCATGAAAAGAGATGGTATAGATATATCCGGCCATACCTCAAACAATGTGAATGAATACACAGGGATCGACTTTGACTTTCTGATCACTGTATGCGACAATGCAAAAGAAAGCTGCCCTTACTTCCCAACTAATGCCATTAAGCTGCACTACAACTTTCCTGATCCGGCAAAAGCCAAAGGAACCGACGAAGAGGTTATGGAACAGTTCAGGGAAGTTCGCGAAATGATCAGAAAGTATGCCCAGAACTTTGTTAACGAAAACCTGAAACCCCGCTACTAAAAATGTAAATCAGAATTTTTAAAAATATTTTCATTTCATCTGGGCAAATTGATTAACTGCGTAAAAACACTGTGAGATCTTTGGCTTTCAGGTATAAAATTTATAGCTTGAACAGCAATTAGTTCAATCCCTCGACATCAGATGATAAAAAACAAATCAATTGGAATATTTCTGCTTTTTTTATTGATACATATTGTGGCAGCAGCACAACAAAACATCAGTAAGTATAATGTGCTTTTTACTACGCCGTCTCAAAATGAGGCAGGCAATGTACCTATTGGAAATGGAAGTCTGGGTAGTAATGTGTGGGTGGAGGAAAATGGTGATCTGTTGTTTTACCTTTCGCGTAATGACGCTCATTCTGAATTGCAGCGGCTGTTAAAATTGGGACGAATTCGAATATCCATTTCCGGTAATCCTTTTTCAACTGGGGTTGCTTATCGACAGGTACTGGATGTTAAAAATGGTGTCTTAAATATTGATGCGGGAAAACCGGGAGAAAAAATTTCTCTGCAAATTTTCGTTCATGCCAACTCACCTGTAATGTATGTTAAAGGACATAGTGAGAAGCCAGTTACTGTAAATATCACGCTTGAAAACTGGAGAAAAACCAAACATGAGCTGAATGATGAAGAGCTTGCGTCGACATGGGTTTACCGTACTGGTGTACCAAAAGGAGCTGACAGGTGGGAGTCTCCTGATACCTTTTTGAAAAGAAAAGACGCAATAGTATGGTACCATCGGAATGCTTACAGCTGTGTGCCTGTGCATATAAAAGAGCAGTCGATGGATCAATATGCCAGCCTTATTAATGATCCATTGAAGAATAATACTTTCGGTGGATATATTCGGGCTAAAGGATTTAAAAGTCTGTCTGATACAATTTTGCAAACTTCGAAAGCGACTAATGAAATTGATGTCCGGATAGCCGGGTATGCGCGTAAGACACCGGATGCTATGACCTGGGAAAAAGAGATCACTAAGGTGGTTAACGACGCTCCGGCGCCCTTGATTGCCTCCGGGCAAACCTCAAAATGGTGGAACCAATTCTGGAACCGGAGCTGGATTGAAATTACAGGAGATAAGAATGAGGAGTTGTCTAATTATACCCAGACGTATATCCTGTCTAAGTACCAATTGGCCTGTCAGATGCGGAATGATTTTCCTGCAAGATTTCAGGGTGGGATTTTCAATGTTGATCCGAAGTATGCCTACTATGCGACTGATGTCCGCAAAAAAAATTACTCTGCCGACTACCGGTTCTACGGTGTAAATTATTGGTGGCAGAATGTTAGGTTTTTGTATCTCCCGCAATTCGCACAGGGAAATTTTGATATGATGAAGCCTTTTTTTGATTTCTATTTTAATCAAAGGAATACTTTTGAATCAAGAGCCAAGAAATATTACAATGCGTCCGGAATATACATGCAGGAATGCATTACAACTTTTGGTCTGCCTGGAATGGGTGATTTTGGGCTGGGGGCAAAACAATATTCAGAAAGCTACACTAAGGATATATGGCAACAGGGTCTTGAAATGGCTGTAATGATGCTGGATTACTATCATTATACAGGTGATCAAAAATTCTTGCAGGAAAAGGCACTGCCATGGACCAGAAAGGCATTGGAGTTTTACAATACCCGTTTTAAAAAGGACGACAAAGGGAAGTTGCGGATTTTTCCGACACATGGACTGGAAACTTACTGGGTTGAGGTGGTAAATGATATGCCTTCTGTTGCGGGATTGCATTATGTGTTGCAGGAACTTATAAAGCTGCCTGCTGGGTTGACTACTTCAGTTGATAAAAAGAACTGGATTACAATGCAGTCCA
Source organism: Pedobacter frigoris (assembly GCF_032678645.1). Classification (GTDB taxonomy): domain Bacteria; phylum Bacteroidota; class Bacteroidia; order Sphingobacteriales; family Sphingobacteriaceae; genus Pedobacter; species Pedobacter frigoris_A. The sequence continues at coordinate 1,325,597 of NZ_JAVTSP010000001.1, read as the reverse complement.
TTCTTCCAGACTTGCCGAAGAAACTGGATAAATCAGGCAACTTGATTGTTGATAATGCAGAGTCCTATAAACCTGAAAGATCAAACTATGAAGCTCCTGATCTTTATTGCCTTTTTCCTTTTAGACTATATGGGCTTAATAAGCCTAATATCAAGGAAGTAGAAGCGGCTTATTTTAATATGCCTAACCCGGGACGGGTATGCTGGTACCAGACCGGAATATTTTCTGCCCGGCTGGGTTTGGCTGATGAAGCAGCTAAAGACATTAAAGCAAGAAGTACAGCCTATTTGAAAGGATTTCGTTTTAAAGGATATATGGACAGTCCGCATGACTGGAAACCAGATTACGATGGGGTTGGAAATATGATGAATACTTTGCAGGAAATGCTGGTTCAGTGTGATGGAGATAAGATTTATCTCTTCCCGGCATGGCCCAGAGAATGGGACGTGAATTTTAAAGTTCACGCCTTTAAAAACACCATTATTGAAGGTGTTTATAAAAAAGGAAAACTGGAACAACTGAAAATCTTTCCGGAAAGCCGAAGAAAAGATATAGAGGTACTACTGCTTCAATCGCATAATTAGACGTACTCCTGAATCATTGGTGTCAGCTTTTGCCGGCTTGTTTTCAAATACCAGTTTACACCATTTCAGTATCTTGTTGTCAGGATAGCGCTTAATCTCCTTATCCAGCCATTCGCTAGCTTTTGGTTTGCCAGAAAGCTTTTCTATAGCCGAAGCTGTGATGAGGTGGTTTGCGGGTATAAAGTTATTTACTGTATTTTCAATTTTCGGTTTAAACTGGATGACCTTTTCCAGGGATGTCTGGGCCTCCTGAGTTTTTCCTGTACGCTGCTGACACAGATAAGTCATCCAGTCTTCTAATCTTTCATCGACATTTTCCTGGTAGGGTTTGCCGACTCCCAGGTTCTGTGGCCACTTTCTTGCATCCTTGATAAAAGTCAGTGCAGCAGTGTAGTCTTTATTTTGCATTTTTTCCATTGCCTGCATCAGCTTTGCTTCACGGTAAAGTTCACGCCCAATAGTAGCACCTTCGAAAGGTAGGATATTGATGCCGGCGAGTAGTTCTGAACACTCATTGTAGCGTTTGTTGAGCAGTAGTGTTTTTGCATAAAGCATGCCTGCTATATAATTTTCGGTATGAGCCTGATAGAAGGGCTCTATTACTGCCAGTGCATTTTTGTTTTGGTTTTGGCCGATGTAGTATTCACTTAGCAGTTTGTGATAGCGCCAGTCCTCTTTGCCAAGGGATACAGCTTTTTTAAGGTCTGTAGAATCAGAGGAACCCATGATCATTGCGGCACGGGCAGCGTAGAAAGGTGCGAAATCCGGTTCATCTTCACATTGCATAAACAGTTTCTTGCTTTCATTTAGGCGGTTTCTGTCTTTGTACACAAGCGCAAGGTAATACTTAGGCTTCCAGTTGTTGTTTTGTTGTTCTGCCCATAACAATACTTCCTCATCTTCAGCGCGAAAAGGAAATACAAAAGCTGGTGTCGCACTGTTTGCTTTTTCTAAGTCAGACGTATAGGATTTTTCCGCTTTATTTTGCAAAAATGCCAGCCAGTAATTAACAAGGGCATTGGCTGGTGCCAACTGCAATACTTTTTCACATTCCTGAAAACAACCGTTTCTGTAATAGTCAACGGCCAGTTCCAGGTAACTTTCCGTCGGCTGTTCGTTGCGAATCATTGAAGTGAATTTGGTTTTGTTTTCTTCTGATGGCTGTGCAAGGTATTGTTCGAATCTTGCGAAATGATTAAGTGGATCAAAAGATAAAATCGTGTCCAGAATCTGTTTGGCGTTTGAGTTTTTATTTTGGTAACGGTAGGCGATGGCTTTTACCTGTAGTGAACCAATGTCAAACCGGTTAAAATCAAGAGATTTGGTAGCAAATTCCAGTGCTTTTGTCCAGTTCTTTTCTGCCAGGTATAATTTGCTCAATGCGCTATATGCCGGGTTCCTGTATTCCATGGATAAGCTTGCGATGTCAAACCCATCTTTGGCATCTACGGTGTTTCCTAAACGGGTATTGATGATGCCGTAGTAGTAATTTGCCGCACCGTCATTGGTGTCCATGCTCAACGCCTTTTTTGCCAACTCCAATGCCTCTTTATATCTCATATTGCGATACATTAATTCAGACATTTTTACCAAAGCTGGCAGGAAATTAGGGTCTTTTTTTAATGCAGCATTCAATTTGTCTTCTGCAGCCGGATACATTTTCTGAGCCATTAATTCTTTGCCCTGAACATACAGCCCATAAACTGAATTCCAGTCAAGATTTTTAGGAGATTCAAGTGGCCTGCTTAAATTGTTGGCGTCTGGTTTAGACAGGTAAGTCAGTTTATTTCCGCCCAAAGTAGCCACCAGATCTCCCTGAGTGACATCTATTTTCATAGAATCGGCGAAAACTTTAAGCGGGGTTAGTTTGATCCTTTTACTATAAATCACTTTTGTTCCCTGTTTTACTTCGAGCGTATCAGAGATCTTTTGAACCGGGTTAAAATAGATTTTTAGCCATCCGTCTTCATGTTTTATATTCAATGCGCCATATTCATTGGCCTGAACAAATCCTTTTGTGTTTAAAACCGGATACCAGTATTCTGTCCATGTATCGGACGCACCGGGTGAAAAGCTTTTATGTTTAAAAGGCGTAAAGGTGCTCTTATCTGCTGTTTGGTTGAATAATCTGCCGGATTGAATTTCTGAGTACTGACCATCTGTGTCGGTCAGGAGTTTCTCCCAGATCATTCCCTGCTCTGATAGCCCCCAGATCCAGATCTTTTTTCCGGCTTTATCATCATGGTTGGAATACCTTGCGATTCCAAAATCATCATCATGCCAGTAAGCACCAAAAAAATCGGTGTATTTGCCAAACACATGATAGGATTTGTAACCGCCAAAATTGTTGTTCTCGTAAAAAGAAATGTCCTTGCGGTTCTGTTTATTAATAGGCCAGTCACTATGTTCGCCGTCATGTCCCAGGTAATGTGTTCCCGGATAGATATACTCCAGATTTCCGGTTACTTTTATTCCAGTATTCATCCAGTGATAATATGGCTGTTCAACAGCTGTCGAGTTGTACCAGAAGGATTTGGTAGTAAAATAAGACTTGTCCTTCGGTAAATTGACTTCCATCGTCCAGTTTGTGCGCGTTAAAAGGTCAAGAACGCCAATAAAACAGCTCACACTGCCATCGTCATTTTTTCTGGTGATGTAATCTACAGGCGTTACAGAATTGGGCGTATGACCGATGATGCCATAGTTGGGTTCAATCCCTCCGCTGGTCCAGGGCCCACGCATGGCTATATCTCTGAATTTTACTACGTGGTTATCATAAATGAAGGATCTGCCTGTTGATTTTTCAATGGCTGACCAGATCTTTCCGCCTATTTCGGGCAGTATGGTTAATTTAATATATTCATTCTCCAGCTCTATTACTTTCCATTCCTTTTGAACAGGTTTGTCTGTAAATCCGTCGTAGCGGAAATAAGGATAGATATTGGTAAAAGAAGGGATGGGATTGGGGTCTGAAAAGGGATAGGTGGTAAATACTTTGTTGTATTCACGAATGGTCGTTTTTTCCTGTCCATAAGCATTAACTATTGCTACAACTATTGAGCATATAATTAGAGTTAATTTTTTCATATTGAAGGGTCTCATTACCTGCAATATAATACTTCATTTTGAGAAGCAAGCTTATTCCTTCCAATACATAAACGATGAGTGATGACTTGAGTTCTATTGAAAAGTGAAAAAAAATGTAATGATTATGGTTTTGACTCTTTCAATTGACTAAGTGGTTCCTGCAATTCGCCTGTTTCAAACCAAATTTCGTTTTTGTCGGCATTTAATATTTCTTTGACAATATTAATTTCAGGTTTACGGACTCTAAGAGCAACTCTTTCTAATTTCTGTTTTTTGCCATCAATAGCCACATTACCTATGGTGAGCTGTACCTTTGGTATGTCTTTGTAGTAAATGGTTGGTTTGTCTAATACACGGTTTTTGGCGCCGTAGTTTATTGCAGGGCCGTACTGTTCCAAAAAGATTTCAATTCGTGGGGTCATATCTATTCTCTTACCTGGAAAAGCCATAGACCCAATTAACCACTTTTGACGGGTATCTAAATTTTCAACCGTCATGGTAATCCAGCTATGTTCATATTCAGTTAAGGGGTATTTATCATTGTATTTTAAGTTTTGACCGGGGATGGGCTTACCTTTTGTGTAGCCGGATTTGAAAAGTGTGATGCGGTACCTGCCCTTATTCCATATTGCTTTATTTCTGATGCTCACGTAAGCTGCAGAACGGGTTTCTGTAAAACCCGTCGTTTTTATCACATTCATTTCACCTTCCATCCATCTCGTAAACACAGCTCCCTGCCCGAACACTGTATCTTTGGCATTTGACGATTTAACAGGGATACCATTGGTATGTGTTGCTATGCCGGTATGGAACAGTTTTCCATTAAATCCGGAGTTTAATGCAGAAATGCAATAATGGTAACCTTCTGGGATATCTGTCTTAATTTCTATATCTACGCTTATTTTTTTGATGTCTTTTACAGCGTTCGTATCAAGAGCATATCCGGCATTTATAGGAAAAAAGGGGCTAAGGGCGATGCTGTCTGGTTGCTTTTTTTCCTGTGCAAAAAGACATTTAGTAGTAAGTCCCAGTAGAAGAATGGTTATCAGGTAAGTTTTAATGTAAAGTTTGGTCATAAAATGCAGTTAATTTAATAATTGCTCAAGTATAGGTTAATATTTTAGACACAATCACAACTGGATTATCTAATACATAAACTATCTCACCAATGACTCGTCATTAATCGTTCTCTTATTTAGATAGTTGCGGTTAATTAACTCAGAGCAACTTCTCGTAACAGAAAAAGCGAAGGCCTGGTCGTTTGGCAAGGCCGATTTCTCCGCTGAATGTGTATCCAAGCTTTGGGAAAAGTGCCCTTGTAGCCATATTTTCGCTATTGGTATCTACTCTGAGGATATTGATCCCCGAAGACCGGGCTACTGATTCTGCCTGTTCCATTAAGGCCCGCGCAATGCCCATTCCCTGACAATCCGGATCTACGGCTAATCGGTGCGTTACAACAGTTTTCTCATTGATGTCCCAGCCTGCATCGGCGTATTCCGGACTCTGATCATTGGTGATTGCTGAGACGCCAACAACATTGCCTGTTATTTCAGCTACCCATAACTGACCAATTGCGATGTCTTGAGCAAATACTTCGGGATTAGGGTAGTCGTCACCCCATTGAAAATTTCCCATAGCGTGCATCAGAGGTATTACTTTACTTACCAGTTGCATAATTGCTGGTATATCTTCGGTAAGGGCTAATCTTATTGTCATTCTGCAAAGATAACAGAATGAAGAAAAGGTTTTGATATGGCAAAAATGTATAATCAAAGCAATTGTGGATTTTTAGAGAGTTAATTGCATATATTAGCGTAACAAAAATGATAAATAGTAATTAATATGGGGCATGGTATAGAATTGAAGTGTGAATGGGAGCTTTTCCTTCATGATGGTGACCATGCCGTATACTATACTTTATACCAGCATTATTATCATTATTTGATGTTTGTCGCTCTAAAAAAAGGATTTTCGGCATCTAAAGCCAAGGATGCTTTTAATGAGGTTTTTCTGCACATATGGGAAAATCGCGAAAAATTGGGACATATAAACCATCATCATAATTATTTGGTTACGGCGTTTTTACGTAAGTTATACAAGAGGGAAAAATTGATAACTGAAGACCTCCTTGCACAAGAAATGTTGCCAGAATTCATCATTAGACCTTCTGTGGAATCCGACTATATTGCTAAAGGCACGCAACAGGAGTTAAGCCGTACGCTAAATAATTTTATTGGGAAATTGCCTGAACGCCAAAGGTCGCTCATTTACCAGAAATTTTACCTGGATCTGAGTTATCAGGAAATTGCTGATGCCAATAACATTTCGATTAATACAGTTTATAATACCATTTACAATGCTGTAGATAAACTTAAAAAATCAATTGGAGAAGAGCAGTTACGGGTAATGTCATTGGGATTAGCTGCAATCCTAACACTTTTTTTGTTTTTTTTAATAAAACACTAGTGAAAATATAAAGATTTCTGCTCTATTGACTAAAACCAAATAGTCATGCAACATCCCGATCTCCGTGATTTAACCCAAAATGAGCAATTTCTCAATTATTGTTTTAGAAATAATTTAGAAGATATTGAGTATTGGGAGAAATGGATTTCTGATAATCCAGCCTATAAAAATGAGGTTGATGAGGTGAAAAATGCAGTTTTGTTACTTGCCGGCCATATTGGGAATGCAGAGGTTGAGACACAATTTGAAAAATTAAATCATCAAATTTATAAACAGAACATTAACAAAACAAAGAGGCAGATCAATTTATCAATATGGAAAAAGCTGAGCGCTGCAGCTATTTTTGCAGTCATTGTAGGTGCTGGCTTTTATTTCTATTGGAATAAACAAAACAATAATTCTTATAAAAATGAATATGTGAGAGATGTACTGCCGGGTAGTAACAAAGCTGTACTTACACTGGCAGATGGTAGACAGATTAGTCTTGGTGATGAAAAGAATGGAACTATAGCATCGCAGGCAGGGATTAAGATTATTAAAACTGCCAACGGTAAACTGCTGTATGATTTGTCTGGTGCTACGGGTGATGCTGCGTCGCCGCAGATGAATACGTTGACCGTGCCGGTTGGCGGACAATGGCAGCTAATCCTTCCTGATCAAACTGAAGTGTGGCTGAATGCGGAGTCGAGCATTAGCTACCCTACAAAGTTTACCGGAAACGAAAGGCAAATAAAAATAACCGGTGAAGCTTATCTTGAAGTTGCCCACAATAAAGCCATGCCTTTTAAAGTAGAGAGTAAAGGGCAGATAGTAGAAGTACTGGGCACACATTTTAATATCATGGCTTATGCGGATGAGCAGATTGTAAAAACAACGTTGCTTGAAGGAGCAATAAAAGTATCCGTTAATGGGAAATCTAAATTAATGCAACCAGGTCAGCAGGCACAAGTTGGCTTGTCGGGGATAAACATGTTGGATGATGTAGATTTATCAGAAGTTATCGCCTGGAAAAATGGAGATTTTAGTTTCAATGAGCGCCTGGAAAGCGTTATGTCCAAAATCGCCCGGTGGTATGATGTAGAAATTATTTATCAGTATAAACCTGATCATGATATTTTTCTTGGGAAAATTTCAAGATCTAGAAAGCTTTCAAGCATATTGAAGATGCTCGAGTATAATGGAGATGTACACTTTAAAATAGAAGGGAGGAAGATTATCGTATCCAAATAAACCAAACCAAAAACCATTGGTGACCTAAAAAAATGGTTAAAGATGCTACGAACACCTTTAACCTGATGATGGGTTTACCATTTCCGAATATTCGGAATAAAAAATGACTTGAACCATTTATAAACTAAACCCAACAATTCAAATTTATGGATTTAAACTTACAATTAAGGTATGAAGGCCATCGTCATACATATAATAAAATTCTGCTGGTTATGAAATTGACTATTTTATTGCTGACCATTGCGATTGTTCAGGTAAGTGCAAATAGTTTTGCGCAAAAAATTACCCTGAATAAAACCAAAGTGCCTTTGCAACAAATCATAGAAGACATAAGGGCGCAGAGCGGTTATGATTTTTTATACAATAACAAACTGTTAAAAAACTCCAAGCTTGTCACTATTAATGTAAAAAATGCTAGTATCGAAGAAGTTTTGGCCATCTCTTTTGCCAATCAGCCAATAGTTTATAAGCTGGAAGATAAGGCGGTCTGGCTTAAAGAAAAAGAGAAACTACTACCGGAGCAGCTTGCAAATTTGTTGGCAGTTATTGATATTAAAGGACAGGTATTGGATAATGAAAATAATCCTTTATCTGGTGTTAGTATTAAAGTAGAAAGTACAAACAATGGCGGGCTGACCGATGTTAGAGGAAATTTCCTGCTGAAAAATGTTAAGGCTGGAGATGTAATTATAGTTTCTATGGTAGGTTATGTTCCACAGAGAATTACGTTAAGTGGTGAAGCGGATTTGAAAATTACCTTGCTGGAAGATACACAGGGCTTAACGGAGGTTGTTGTAGTGGGGCTAGGTACTCAAAAGAAAGCGAGTGTGATAGGTGCTATTTCCTCTATTTCAACTAAAGAATTGAAGCAGAGTCCTGTTGCTAATATTTCAAATGCATTAGCAGGGAGATTACCGGGGCTGATTGCCGTACAAAGAAGTGGTGCACCGGGGGTAAACGGAAATGACGGCGCCCAGCTCCTCATAAGAGGGATTGCCTCGCTGAACAATTCCAGTCCTTTAATAGTAGTTGACGGGGTAGAAGGAAGGACAATCAATGACATTGATGCAAATGATGTAGAGAGCGTAAGTATCTTAAAAGACGCAACGGCTACAGCCATTTATGGAATGCGTGGTGCCAATGGTGTTGTACTGATTACCAGTAGAAGAGGATCTGCCTCAAAAGCTCCGAGTATCAATTTTACCTCACAATTTGGAGCTCAAACACCTACACGTATACCTGAGGTTGTAAACTCGTATGAATATGCGATGCTATACAATCAGGCCAATAAGAATAACGGAACCCCGCTAACTTTTACTGAAGCACAGCTTGATGGTTACAAAAGCCAGACGGACCCATACTTATATCCGAGTAATAATTTTGCAGACCTTTTACTGAAGAAAAATTCACTGATGAACAGGCAAAACCTAACCATCACTGGTGGATCCAACTTTGCGCGTTTTTTTGTTTCTGCAGGATATCTTTCTCAACAGGGCATCTACAAGAAGTTTGACACACCGTACCCGTCTGACCAGGTATTTAGAAGATACAACTTCAGGGCTAACGTAGATATCGACGTAACAAAAACGACGCTTATTCGTTTGGATTTATCAGGTAGTTTTGGGTCTCTAAACAGACCAGCCTATCCAAATGAACCATTTTTCTCTATAGTTAGGTTTGCGCCCAATTTAAACCCTATTAAAAATCCAAATGGTACCTGGGGTGCAAATGCATTATTGCCAAGAAACCCTGTTGCTGAACTGGCTGATGTCGGCTATGTGATCAATTACGCAGGGAGACAACAAGGCACATTTATGCTGACCCAAAAACTTGACGTATTGACTAAAGGTTTGTCTGCTACGGTATCACTTTCTTATGATGCCAACTATAATCAAGATCAAACTCGTAGCAGAGACTATGATGCGTTCCAATATAGGGCGGATGGAAGCTATACAAGATTGAGGACGGGAACAAAATTAACCCCTGCTAGCGGCGCTTATGGATTGAGCCGGTTTTCAACTTACAGGGCAAATTTGGCTTATGATAGGGCGTTTGGAGATCATAATGTAACAAGTGCCATTTTTTACAGTCAGCAAAAATCCTACAGTAATGTGGAAATCGCTTCAGGTTTACAGGGGTTACAGGGACGTACTACTTATAATTTCAAAAACAAGTACTTTGCCGAGGCTACTTATGCTTACAATGGTTCAGAAAACTTTGCTAAGGGCAAGCGATTTGGATTTTTTCCAGCAGCCGCCGTAGGGTGGATCGTCAGTGGGGAGGATTTCTTTGCTAATAATGTTAAATTCATATCTTTTTTAAAGCTTAGAGGATCATATGGTATTGTAGGAAATGACCGGTATGGTCAAAGGTTCTTATTTGATGGGTATTATTCCGACGGAACTGGAACCAGTTTCGGAAGTCCCCCGGCAAATGTATCTGGACTACAAGAGACCTTTATTGGTAATAGAGATCTTACTTGGGAAAAAGGATACAAAAAGAATATTGGTGTTGAATCAAAATGGTTCAATAATATGTTGACTTTAAATTTCGATTTGTTCCAGGAAAACCGGAAAAATATTCTCGTGGCTCCTTTAGCTCCGGGATTGGCAGGATTCCCTACAACTGCTCCGATCAATAAGGGAGAGGTAATAAACAAAGGTTTAGAAGCAGAATTAGGTGTACGTAAAAGCTTTGGTGGCTTACAGGTTAATTTGTTGGCCAATGTTGGATTTAACAGAAATAAAGTATTGGATAACAATCAAGCGGTACCTAAGTTTGAATATCAATCCGGTATAGGTAAAAGAGTAGGTCAAAACTTCGGATTGATTGCGTTAGGATTATTTCAAAATGCGGAAGAAATTGCTAATAGTCCGGTTCAAACCTTTACTAACCGAGTTGTACCAGGAGATTTAAAATATAAAGATATCAATGGTGATAATAAGATTGATGATTTTGACAGAGTGGCGATAGGTTATGCTGCAACACCAGAAATGCAATATGGCGTTACCTTGAACTTGAATTATAGAGGTTTTGATTTGAGTGTATTGTTCCAGGGTTCTGCCAATTCATCTACCTATTTTGAATCTTTTGGTTACATACCGTTTTTTAGTCAGGGAACAGCACTAAAAGCCCATTTAGGGAGCTGGACTCCGGAAAATGCAGCTACTGCTACCTTCCCAAGAATTGATATTGGTTCCAATCCAAATAACAACAGAATATCGACTTTTCATTTGCTGAATGGAAATTATGTGCGGTTAAAAAATGTTGAAATTGGTTATTCATTTTCTCAAAATATACTTAAAAGAATTGGTTTACAAAGTGTGAGATTATTTGCAAATGGTCAGAATTTGCATACCTGGTCTAAAATTACACTTACTGATCCTGAGTATGGAAGTGGAGGTATAGGCAGTACTTACCCACAGCAAAAAGTTTACAATTTTGGGTTATCTCTTAATTTTTAATTTAAAAGGATTAGTTCAGATGAAGAATTATATAATTATAGCATTGTTGCTATCGACAATCGGTTTAAGTTCATGCAAAAAATACTTAGACCTTGCTCCAAACGAAAATATTCAGGAAGATCAGGTATTTAGTACCATAATCCAGGCTGAGTATTTTGCCAATAATGTGTACAGCACACTTCCTACATTTCAGACCAGGACGGGAGATGGCTTTACCTCCATCAATGCGGTAAGTGATGAGGCAGCCCCTACATTCTGGAATAATGGGATGTCTTTCAACAGAGGGGGATATTCACAGTCATCCAATCCAATAGGAAATATATGGGCAAATAGTTACAGGGGTATTAGAAAGGCAAATATCTTATTGGAAAGACTCCCAGATGTCCCTACTCCCAACGATGGTGATCCTGAATCTAAAATAAGATTAAGGGCAGAAGCGCTCTTTTGCAGGGCTTTTCTTTATTTTGACATTCTCAAGTTTTACGGGGCTTTCCCAATCGTCGATAAGCGTGTTCCGATTGACGATCCGTTTCAGCAAAAGAGAAACACTTATGACGAGTGTGTAGCCTTTATGGTAAAAGATTTGGATGAGGCCGCTGCAGTATTGCCAGATTTCTATTCTTCTACTACTACTCCCCCTACTGCCAATATGATTGGCCGTGCTACAAAAGGCATGTGCCTCGCGTTAAAATCGAGGTTATTATTATATGCGGCAAGCCCACTGAATACAGCCGATAATTCAGTAAAATGGCAAAAGGCAGCTGATGCGGCCAAAGCAGTTATCGCTCTTAATAGATTCCCTCTATATAACGTGAAGGCCAATAAGGCTGATAACTATAAGGATATATTTAATGTGTATGCGAATAGTGAAATCATCTGGTATAGAGACCTAGGCAACAACAAAAATTATGAACAGGCATTTTATCCTCCGGGGTTATCCGGATGGGCCAATACTGTACCTACACAAAATCTGGTTGACGAATATCAAATGGCAAATGGAAAAGACATCACAGATCCTACTTCTGGATATGATCCCGCAAATCCCTATTTGAACAGAGAACCAAGGTTTTATGCTTCAATTTGGTATAACGGCAGTGTAATCAGAGGGTATACAATAGCTGCCAAAACTGGCGGATTGGATGCAATCAATGGTGCAAATGTAAACACGACTACAGGATATTACACGGCTAAATTTTGTGACGGCTCGGTGAGTTTAACTTCCGGATCAGGACGACAAACCATGAGTATTTGGTTCAGAATTGGGGAAATGTACCTAAACTATGCAGAAGCAGCGAATGAAGCAAATACTTTACCGACCAACGACCCATTGATTTATACTTATATGAATTTAATAAGAAACCGCGCTGGGATTGCAGACTTGCCTGCCGGACTTACAAAAGAAGACATGCGTAAAGCGATCAGAAGAGAGCGGCGGGTGGAATTGGCTTTTGAGGAGCACAGGTTCTTTGATGACCGAAGGTGGAAGTTAAGGTCTAGCTCACCTATTTTCGCATACAGATGGAATGCTGCCGGGACGGCCTATACAAAGGAAGAAGTAGAAAACAGGCCATTTGAGGAAAAAATGTGGTATATGCCTATACCTCAAACCGAACTCGATATTCTGCGTAGTGTAGAACAGAATTTAGGATGGAAGTAAAATTGGCTTTATAGCCTGCTCTTATACACCTAACGGAGCTCCCCACTCCGTTAGGCTGTATTAAAATTTATCTATAATTATAATTATTTATCTAGCTGCTAGCAGAAAAAAAAAGTCTCTTTTTTTGAATAGATTTGTTGTACTAACTGATTAAATAAAAACAAACAACATTATCTATGAAATTTATAAAAACATTATTAGCTCTGGGATTTATCGGTATAGCAACCAGCTGTAACAATGATTCCCAAAACACAGCAAATACAGAACAGGGGCCTGTTGAAGAACAGTCTATTGCTGTTGATTTTTCTGGAAATTACGTAACGCCAGAATACCTTGACCGTGACAAAGGTTATGATTGGGTAGCAGTAACGGCAACCAAACTATCGGACAGCACACTTCACATTTCCATACGTTCGAGGGCAGACAAGAAAAAACCAACCTGTACTTTTGATGCGGATGCCAACAGACTGTCAGCCAATATTTTTAAAACAACTGTAAATGGGAAAAACATCCTATATACTTTTGGAGAAAAAAATATGACCATTGGAACAGAGAAGAAAGAAGATGTGGGAATATTGAATTTCTATTGTTCGGGCGGGGGTAGCTTAGCAGGAACATATAATAAAATAAGCGAACCATTAGATAGCTTACAGATGGAAGGGGTAAACAGAAAATAAATGACTATGTTTTGACTTTTGGTATGATTCCTGTTCTGCATTCAGAAAGGATAATATTTGAAATAATCATATAAAGGAGATATTATGATAAGGGATAGTCTAAAATTAACATATGAATTCATGGCGAATTTTTATGCTGCTCATGATTTAAGAGGAGTGTTTTTAATTTGCGAAAAGACAGAAAGTACACCAGCTTTTTATTACTCAGTAAATGACAGGTACCTATACGCAGAATCATCTGCTACGAATGAATTGATTCCGATCACCAAAAGGATTATCACTTTTGCTGATCTTGAACAATTTTGCCGATTAATATTAGGACTGAAATTTCACTATTAAAATCTGATTTCAAATCTCATTTTTAAACATATAATCATCATGCGCAGGGCTTTCATTGGTAGATGTAGAGCCTTTACATTGAAATAACGTTTAAAAGCCTGGTAACAGGAAGATAATTTGAATTTTTTTCAAAAAGATTTATAGAATGATTGAAAATGAATGACGTTTAGAAAACTGAACAAACTGAATTAACGAGATTAATTTAGTTTGTTATATTTTCGACTTCGAGAGCGTTAATAAAAAGCGGGATGTTCATAATAGGGTGATGCCCGCTTTATTATTAGAGGGATATTGTAATATATCTAATACAACAGTCAATAGTTTTAAACCATTGTATGATTTTATGATCTTACCACAAATCATAAAACTAAACTGGAAATGAGGAGATTATTATTGATCTTAATGTTGCTGCAGGTCTGTACGCAAGGTTTTACACAGAAATTTGATGCCAGACGCCTCGAAAATGAGGTTAAGCAAACCAGCCAAAAGGCACTTGCATCTGCTGTTTTAATAAAGCCATATGATACGCTTTCAAAACGGGTCTTAAGTGGTATGTTTAGTGGGGTAGTAGTCGACGCAGCCGGTTATATTTTATCCGCAGCTCATGCAGTAAGGCCTGACAGAATCTATCAGATTTATTTTCCAAATGGCAAGACATTTATAGCTAAAGGATTAGGTAGGATTCCCGCCAACGACGCAGCAATCTTAAAGATCATTGAAAAAGGAGTGTGGCCATTTGCAGAGATGGGGTGGTCCGGTTCTTTAAAAAAATATGAACCTTGTATTAGTATAGCCTATCCGGGTAGTTTGCCGCAGTTGAAACCTACATTGCGTTTTGGATATGTGGTAGATAGGAACGCAAAAAATGGGTTTATTCAGACTACTTGCCTGATGGAACCGGGAGATTCCGGAGGTCCGGTATTCGACTTAAAGGGAAGGGTAATTGGACTCCACAGTCAAATTGAACTGGGTTTGGATGGAAACTTTGAAATTGCCGTAGACCTCTATAGAAAGTACTGGAAAGCACTTACTGTAGCAAAAAGTTATTCAGAGTTGCCTCCCGCAGATAGTCTGCTGTCTTCAGATCCATTGGTAAACCAACTAAACTCAATAAGCGGCCTGGAAAATATAAACGAAAATTTTTCTAAGCTGGAGTCTGTCCTGGAACGCAGCAGTTTTACAGTAAAAAGTCAGTTGGAGGGCAAAGAAAGTACTGTTTTGGGAACGCTGTTTAATGCAGCGCCTTTTGCAGATAAGAAAATGACGACGGATAAGAGCTTTTTAATAAGTAAAAGTTCAATGGTAGGTGAGTCACCTCTGGTTGTCATAAAAGCTGACAAAGTAATTGCAGCCCGGGTAATAAAACGTGATGACGCAAATGATCTGGTGCTTTTGGAGATCAATGGCAAAATGAAGAATGGGGTTGATTTAAATGTTAGAAAAGACAGTATTGGGTTTAATGAAATAGGGAAGTTTCTAATTTCACCACATCCTGATAATTCGGGTCAAATTGGTGTACTGGGAAATGCTGGTGTCAACATAAAAAATGTTCCGAATTCGGGATTTTTAGGAGTTACAACAGAATTAAAGGACGGCCTGATCGTGCTTACCACACTTCAACGGAGGAGTCCGGCGAGTTTAGCGATGTTACGGGTAGGTGATCAGTTGTTGAGTGTTAACGGCAAAGCTATAAACGATCCCGAAGATCTTGTAAATGAAATTCAGAAATTTAAACCCGAGCAAAAGGTGAAATTACAGATCAAGAGAGGGGAAGAAGAGTTTACAAAGGACATCAAGCTGGCTTCCAGGTTAAATGTGAGAACACACATAGCCGATCAGTTTACCGATGGTAAAAGTGAGAGGAGGTTTGGTTTTGACCGGGTGTTTGTACACGACAGTAAGTTAAAGCCAACTGAATGTGGCGGGCCGGTATTTGATATGGAGGGTATGTTTTATGGGATAAATATTGCCAGATTTAGCAGAACAAGTAGTATTGCCGTGCCAGCAAAGACAGTCGCAGATTTTGTAAAAAGTAGCTTAAAAACGGGTGAAGATAAAAGCCAGGTAACTAAACTATGAGACTTTATAAATTTAAATGAAACTTTCGATAGCCAGTATTTGTTGATTTATCCAAATATATAATGGGAATAACTCAAAATGCTGATTATGAAAAATAGGAAATTGATCGAGGCTTTTTTTAGACAAAAATCTGATGGAATAGCACCAGTTGTTGCTTTAATTGGCGGACTTGCTGTAGGTGCTGTTCTGGGTGTATTGTTTGCTCCAGCAAGCGGTAAGGAGGCACGTGATAAAATACGTGATACAGCATTGCGCTTTAGAGGAAATGTTTCAGATGATGATGAAGTTGTTGAGGAAGATTTACATCCTCCTGTTGCTCATAAAAGACCTAAGTCGGATATCAAATCCATAATCCATGATGCGCATGTAGCTCATACGGAGCAGGGATTGAGTTAGGCAGCTGAAGACAAATCACGTGGAGCCAATTAGCAGCGAGATTACATTTTTTAAAGCAGGATTACGATTTGACTCTTTCCAGATTACAGATAGCTCTGTTCGCTGAGGAATGTCTTTTAATTCAATAAACTTTATAGAAAGGTTGTATCCGTGTTGTAGAGAAGTAGGGACTATCGCTACCCCCAGGCCCTGTTCTACCAGTTTGAATATAGTTAACGCACTTACTGATTTATGGAAAACTTTTGGTCTGAAGCCTTTGTCTTCACAGATACTCATGATCAGATCATAGTAGTGAGGACTGTCTTCACTGGAGAAAAATATGAAAGATTCTGTACTGAGTTGGCGGATGTTTTGAAAATTGGATGTATTGATAGGATGATTTTCAGGAAGTACCAAAGAAAATGAATCCTGAAATACCTGATGTTGAGAAATTCCGTCAGGTACCCTTGGTAATCGAACAAACCCTAAGTCTAATTTGTCTTTTTCTATAAATTCCAGCTGCATTTTGTTAGGCATTTCTTCCAGCAGTGTCTGGATACCCGGGTAATCTTTATTTAGCCTCAAAATCAATTCGGGGATCACATTTTGCGCAGCTGAACCGAGAAAACCAATTCGGAGTTCCGTTTCCTTACCCGCTCCGATATTTTCGAGGTGTTTTTTAATTGTATCCAAATGATTGAAGATAAAATCAACTTCTTCTTTCAGGTAAACGCCTGCTGTCGTTAGCTCTACTTTTCTTTTTGTGCGGTCAAACAAAGAAACTTTAAAGATCTCTTCCATTTGCTGGATTTGCCTGGTCAGTCCCGGCTGCGAAATGAAGAGCTTTTCTGCGGCCAGGCGAAATTTAAGTTCTTCTGCAAGAACCTTAAAATATTTGAGGTGGCGAAGTTCTATTTGATAACTCATGGTTATTGATTGATGATCTAAATGGTATTTATAATTATCAAAAGTATGAATTACATTTGTTTGAATCATATTAAAAATAGCAGCGTGGATAAGATTTTTAAATACGGAGCCGATATGCTTACAGTAAGCAAAGCTTTGGCAATCAGCAGAGGAACAATAAAAGGGATATTGAGTGAAGAGACCCGGGAAAGTGTACGTAAGAGCAGTGCTATTGTAGATAAGATTGCACTTTCGGATAAAGCGGTGTATGGAATTAATACCGGTTTCGGGCCGTTATGTACAGAAATGATCTCTGCTGAGGATACTAAGAAGCTACAAGAGAATATTCTTAAAAGCCACGCTGTAGGAATTGGAGAACCCGTTGCAGAAGAAATATCAAAGCTGATGCTGGTATTAAAAATCCAGGCGCTGGCTCAGGGATACTCTGGTATCCAGGAAGCTACTTTAGACCGTATGATCTGGCATTTGGAAAATGACATTATTCCAGTTGTTCCAAAACAAGGATCGGTAGGTGCGTCAGGTGACCTGGCGCCACTTTCTCATCTTTTCCTCCCGCTTATTGGTCTTGGGAAAGTACATCATGAAGGGGAGATCAAAGAAACCGGTACACTTTTAAATGCTCATGGTTTGAATCCAGTCGCATTAGGTGCCAAAGAAGGACTTGCATTGATCAATGGAACACAGTTTATAGCGGCGCATGCAGTAAAAGTTATAGAACGTTTTCATAACTTGCTTGCTACCGCAGATCTTACGGCAGCGATGATGCTGGAAGGGTTATTGGGTTCGGCCAAGCCTTTTGAGCAAAAACTACATTTACTGAGACCCTATAAAGGTAACCAGCATGTTGCAGCTCATATCCGTAGTCTGCTGGCAGATTCTCAGATTGTTGTTTCTCACGCCAATTGCTCACGCGTACAGGACCCTTATTCTTTGCGCTGTATCCCTCAGGTTCATGGCGCTTCGAGAAATGCCTGGTTGCATTTGAAAGAAATGCTTGAAATAGAAATTAATGCCGTAACAGACAATCCTGTAATATTTAGTGAAGACTTTACAGTAAGTGGAGGTAACTTTCATGGGCAGCCAATGGCCATGCCATTAGATTATGCGTGTCTTGCTGCTTCCGAAATTGGAAATATATCTGACAGGAGAATTTACCTTTCTCTTGAGGGAACCACCCCGGGAGTGCCTAAGCTATTGATGAAGGAAACCGGCTTAAATTCCGGCTTTATGATTCTTCAATATACTTCAGCTGCGTTAGCCAGCGAGAATAAAGGACTTTGTTTTCCGGCGAGTGCCGATAGTATTCCAACCTCTCTTGGACAGGAAGATCATGTAAGTATGGGATCCATTAGCGGACGTAAAGCACTACAGGTAATTGAAAACGTAGAAAAGATATTGGGAATAGAATTATTCTGTGCCGCGCAGGCGATGGATTTTCATGCTCCGTTAAAACCAGGAAAGATAATTAATGCCATCCATGAGGCTGTCCGCAAAAAAGTAAAGCATCTGGAGCAGGATCAGATCATGTACGATATAATGGAGACTACCATTGATATGGTGAAAAGTGGAGAGTTGCTACAAATTGCAAAAGCAACAGCTGCTGCCGAAAACCTAAATTATACCACTGAATTCAGCACTTACTTTGAGGAATTTTAATTTCGGGATTGATGAACTTTAAAGAACAAATCTTACAGGGAATTCCAGAGGTTTTGCCTGCAAAAAAAATATATGATACAAATGTCAATCATGCGCCGGTTCGTAAAGATATTTTAACTTCGGATGAAAAAAAGCTGAGTTTGCGCAACGCACTCAGGTATTTTCCACAGGAGTGGCACGAAGAACTCGCGGTAGAATTTTTGGAAGAACTGAAGACTTATGGTCGCATTTACATGTACCGCTTTAAGCCAGATTATTCCATGTATGCCCGCCCGGTTCATGAATATCCTTTTAACAGTTTACATGCGGGTTGTATCATGCTCATGATCCAGAATAACCTGGATCCTAAAGTAGCCCAGCACCCGGATGAACTCATTACATATGGGGGAAATGGCGGTGTGTTTCAAAACTGGGCTCAGTACCTGCTTACGATGCAGTATCTGGCTACCATGACGGATGAACAAACTTTAAATATGTATAGCGGCCATCCGCAGGGTTTGTTTCCATCTTCAAGGAATGCTCCGCGTGTTGTGGTTAGCAACGGAATGATGATTCCTAATTATTCTAAACCGGACGATTTAGAGCGGTTTAGCGCTCTAGGCGTAACCCAGTATGGACAGATGACTGCGGGTTCCTATATGTACATTGGTCCGCAGGGAATTGTACATGGTACAGCGATTACCCTGATGAATGCATTCAGGAAAAAATTGCAACCTGGTGAAACGCCAGCCGGCAGAATATTTCTAACGGCAGGGCTGGGAGGGATGAGTGGTGCACAACCTAAGGCAGGAAACATTACCGGTTGCATTACCGTATGTGCTGAAATTAATCCGGGAGCAGCGAGAAAGAGAAAAGAACAAGGTTGGGTAGATGAGCTGATTGACAATTCGGATGTATTGGTGCAACGAGTTCTTCAAGCGATAGCAGCAAAAGAAACAATATCTCTGGCTTACATAGGCAACGTGGTAGAGGTATGGGAGCGTTTCGATAAAGAAAATGTTACTATTGAAATTGGTTCCGATCAAACTTCCCTGCACAATCCATGGTCGGGGGGATATTATCCGGTAGGTCTGAGTTATGAAGAGGCCAATCAAATGATGGCTGAAGATCCTGGACAGTTTAAAAATAAAGTTCAGGAATCTCTGAGAAGACATGCGGCAGCTATCAATGCACATGTAGCTAAAGGGACATACTTCTTTGATTATGGAAATGCCTTTTTACTGGAATGCAGCAGGGCAGGTGCCGATGTGATGGCCAGTAATGGAAAAGATTTTAAATATTCTTCTTACGTTCAAGATATCCTCGGGCCTATGTGCTTCGATTATGGTTTTGGCCCATTTAGATGGGTATGTACTTCCGGAGATGAAAAAGACTTAAAGTTAACTGACCAATTGGCGCTGGAAGTAATGGAGCAAATAAAAGAAGAAGCTCCAGATGAAATCCAGCAACAGTTGCAGGATAACATTACCTGGATTAAGGAAGCAGGACAGAATAAACTAGTAGTGGGTTCGCAAGCCAGGATTTTATATGCAGACGCAGAAGGCAGGGCAAAAATAGCAGCGAGATTCAATGAGGCGGTGAATAGCGGACAACTATCTGCACCCGTCGTATTGGGACGAGACCATCACGATGTAAGTGGTACCGATTCTCCTTTTAGAGAAACAAGTAATATATACGATGGGAGCAGCTTTACTGCCGATATGGCCATACAAAATGTGATTGGCGATAGTTTTAGAGGTGCTTCCTGGGTTTCTGTTCACAATGGAGGTGGTGTAGGCTGGGGGGAGGTGATCAATGGTGGCTTTGGAATGGTATTAGACGGTACGGAAGAAGCCGATCAAAAGCTTAAAAATATGTTGTTTTACGATGTAAACAACGGGATTGCCAGACGCAGCTGGGCGCGTAATGCAGAAGCAAATTTTGCGATCAGAAGAGAAATGGAACGAACACCAAGCCTGAAAGTCACTTTACCAGTTCTTGTAAATGACGATTTATTAAATGGCTTATTTTAGAGAGAATTCAGCTTGGAGGAGGATAATTAAAATTCATTATTTACACGGAAATGTCGTCCTCCAAATCTCGATAAGTTGTAATTTAAGTTTAGTGAAAAGACCCGGGTCTGTTGTTTGTTACGGCTGTCAATAATCGTATTTCCTGAAACCATACGTGAGATATTATTGCCCTGTCCAAGAAGGTCGTTGCCACTCACAGTTAAACTCAGGTTTTTGTCTTTGAGGAAGTTTCTTCCAAGGGTTGTATTGATGATAAGAGGATTTGAGTTTGCTAAAGCATAACCGTAATTGAGCCTTTTTGAGGTATTAAAACTAATGAAATAGGATTTGATTATCGTTAGCCGGCCAGACAAATTCATATTGATATTGCTGATATCCCTGATAGCCTGATCACCAGTTGGATCACTATGACTGGTATTGTAATTAATCCCAGTATTTAATGTCAGATTTTTTAGTCTTAAGCTACCGTTAAGGGAAGAGTTAAAACTGATCGTCTTAAAGAATGTTGGGGCAGTAATCTGACCAATACCTATGGGCTGATATTCAGAAAACCGGTATAATGAATTGGTATTGTTGTTATTAGTTATGGTATAAGCGGCCTGCGTATTCAGAGTGATTTTTTTGGTTGTCATGCTTCCTGCAAACCGCTGTGAGAAATTAAGGCCTTTGCCAAAAGTTTTTTTATTGTTAAAGATGACTGCGCGGTTAGAAAATCCCATTGAACCGGAATAGCTAAACGAATACTTATTACTTTTAATCGGGATATTGAAGTTGTAATTGCCGCTAACCTGATAATTCCCATCTACATTTTCATAGCGTGTGATCTGTTTTAAGCTATTTAAGGTGTCGGGTACTAAAATTACATGGTCTACAATCTCCCTTTGTGTAGTAGAGGCGTTTACACCTACTTGCAAAGACCTGCCGGATTTTATGTGGGAATAATTGAAACTCCCATTCAGATTGTGACTGAAGGAAGGTTTTAAATCCGGATTGCCCACTATTATGTTTTGCAAACTTTGTGTGTTTCTAATGGGCTGCAATTGGTTAATTGTAGGATTATTGTTGGAGCCCTGGTAATTAAAGGAAAGCGTCTTTCCTTTAGCTATCGTTTTGCCGTAATTAAGGTTTGGCGAATAGTTGAATGTATTGTTTTTTATTGTTCTTGTCAGCCTCAGGTCACGGTTGGTCATGATATTAGGTCTTGCGTTGAAGCCAATACTATATCTGTTTTTACTCGACCCATAATTATAGTTGATACCCAATGTCTGATTGAATGAAATGGTACTGAAGGAGGTACTTAGGGAATCTACAAAGGAAACTTCGTTGGTTTTGTTGTCGAAGACAAATGTAGATACTTCGTTCATAGACTGGCTCACCGCTCCATTGTAAGAAAAATTAAGGCTTTGTCTTCCCAGTGTGTCTTTAGGTTTTTTCAATCCTATGCTATAGTTGAAGCCAAAGCTCAAATTCTGGCTATTGGACCTGCTATTCAAATCTCTGGTCAGAAGTGAATCTTTTAGGAAGGCACCCGTGTTTTTGTCGTAATAAATTGTATTTGTACTGATGTACTGATCCCTGCTATTTCCAGATAGTCCAAAAGCAGCTTTTGCAGAGAATGAGTTCTTTTGATTCCTGAGCTTTTTTGATATTGAAATGTTGGCGTTAACGTTTGGTGCGCTGCCATTTGAGCTATTGTTATTTTTCAGATCCTGGCGGATGAGACCGTATTGATTACTAAAAGATAAATTTTGATTGTCTGAGTGGTTATAACCGCCCATGACATATCCCTGAATGAAAACCTTTTTGTTGTTATAATTTATATTCCAATTGGCGTTGTGGTCGCTTCCCCCGTTTTCACCTTTACGTTTGGAACTGTTGGTGAAGTTGCCTTCAGGATTTATTGTCTCTGTGACCTGTTCATTTGAAAAAGCATTCGTATTATTATTAAAACTATACGAAAAGCCACTTTGCCCATTTTTTCCCATCTTGTCGTTATGACTCAATCCTATACCCAGAGATCTGCTGGTTCCGGCTCCGTTATTTGAGGTGCTGAGGTTTACATCAGCGGAACTTTGCCTGGTATCGTTCCATAAATTCATGCGGCCATTACTGCCGATCATGTCATTGGTTCCCGCGTTGCTGGAGAGGTTTCCAAATATACCTTTGTTCATGCCAGGCTTTGTAACAATGTTCAGCATTTTTATCGGTTCACCTATTTTGATGCCCGTAAAATTTGCCTCGTCACCAAAATCGTCTATTACCTGAATCTTGGAAACAATGCCTGCCGGTAGTCTTCCGATAAAATCTTTAACATTATTGGTAAAAAAATCTTTGCCATTTATGCGAAGTTTGATCATGTCTTTGCCCATCGTCTTGACGTTGTAATTTTCGTCGATCTCCATGCCCGGAAACTGCTTCATCAGATCGGCAACATTGTCGCCTTCATTGACCTGGAATGCGTCGGCGTTAAATTCAACCGTATCCTGCATGAATCTGACAGGATTAGGTTTCCCTTTGATTACAACTTCTTTGAGCATTTGGCTGGACATCTTTAGCATGAAAGCTTCCAGTCGCTTATGCTTTTCTTTTTCAGTAAAAGTATAATCAGCTTTCAGTCCATAATAACCTAACATGGAGACCTGTACAGAAAATTTATCAGCATTGATCTTTGACATACTGAAATTTCCGTCATCATCAGTCTGGGTTGTTAATGTATCCTTATCAAGGATGATCATCACTTTAACGTTGGGAATTGCGGCTTTAGCAGTATCTATCACAGAACCAGAAACCTTACGGTTGGTTTGTGCCGATAGTTTAAATGCATTACAGCATATAAATAAAAAGAGAATGAAAGCACATTTTTTTTTCAAGAGAGCAGATTAATATATGACCACTAAGATAAAAATTAAAATTTTACTCCAGCTTATTAATTCGCGCTGTATTACCTATTGTCCCGCCGGTGTGTTGGCGAGTGCATGAGATTGTTCCTCTAACATTATTGTGTTATAACACAATAATGTTAGAGGAACGGAGAATTGGACATCAGACCTAAAATGTATTTAAAACAATATAAGATTCTGATTGTCAGATAGAAATTGTTGCTGTTTTGGTTTTAGAACTTATATAAAATGATACAGGAATACGACTTCTCCTGTATATGCTGGTTTGGGCTGATCTTTGATTACAAGGGTAGCTTCAATAATAACCTTAGTCACACCCCTTAAATTTGCGATTGAAGTAAGTTTAGCTTTTAGTTGAACATCATTGTCTACCAGGACAGGTTGTCCGAATTTGAAATTTTCAATGCCATAGTTGATTTCCATTTTGATGTTGCGGACGTCTGCAATCTGCTTCCATAAATATGGGATTAATGATAAAGTCAGGTAGCCATGAGCGATGGTAGCTTTAAACGGGCCTTCATTTTCGGCTTTTTCCTTATCTACATGTATCCATTGGTGATCCAGTGTAGCATCTGCAAATTTATTAATCTGTTCTTGATCTATTTTATGCCAATTAGAAACACCTAGTTCTTTGCCCAGGTGCGATTGGTACTCTTCGAAATTATTGATTACAAGCATATATTTATATATCGGTTAAGGACAATTTAGTACTATTTTATACGTAAAACTTCCTTTGCGCATCATAAGCATCAATTGTGCCAGATTACAATATGGTAATTTTTCATGAAATTAAAAGAAGTTTTTGATCTTAAATCTTCTTGTGAATGCAATGGGCAGGGTTTTAAGATGTTGGAAGGAATATTCGGACTGAAAAAATAGTGTGCAAATTAAATTCGAAAAGATTATAGTGGTATGGCAGAAAATTAAGTAATTAGCAAAGAATAAGCACATCCAAAAATTATGTTCCAAAAGATCGAATACGTTAAAAGAAGAGCACTGCTTTCCACAACTCTGGGATCAGGTATTGTTCTGTTTATGGGTAATACCGAAAGTCCTATGAATTTTTTACACAATACCTACCATTTCAGGCAGGATAGTACTTTTCTATATTATTTTGGTATACAACAACCTGAACTTGCTGCGGTGGTCGATATCGAGAACGATAAAGTCATCGTTTTTGGTGACGAAATGAACATAGATGATATTGTTTGGATGGGGCGTCAGAAGACTCTACAGGAAAAAGTTTATGATTCTGGACTTACAGAGGTGCTTCCGTTGTCTGCACTTGAGGGTTATATTAAAACAGCTCAAACAAAGGGAATTGCAATTCACTTTTTACCACCATACCGAGCTGAAAATACCATTAGAGTTGCTGATCTGTTGGGGATTAGTGTACATAACGTAGGTCGGGAGGCTTCAATACCTTTGATTAAAGCAGTGGTGGCTCAGCGGTCATTGAAGTCTGAGGCTGAGATTGTTGAACTAAATAATGCGGCAGTTATTTCTGCAGATATGCATCTTTTAGCCATGAAGATTGCAAGACCTGGAATGAAAGAAAGCGAGATAGCGGCGGCCATACATCAGGTGGCCTTGAGTGAGGGAGGAAATCTTGCTTATCCGATTATTTTCACCATAAATGGGCAGATACTGCACAACCATTATCATGGAAATTTGCTCAAAGACGGTGATTTGGTGCTGAACGATTCTGGTGCTGAGACCCAGATGGGGTATGCAGGTGATTTAACCCGTACGTTCCCCGCCGGAAAAACTTTTAGTAACAAGCAAAAAGATATTTATACAATTGTTCTCAATGCCTATCATAAAGCTGTTGGCGCGTTGCGTCCAGGTACGCGTTATTTAGACGTACACAAAATGGCCTGTCTTGAGCTGGCAGAAGGATTGAAAGCTATTGGTCTCATGAAAGGAGATATGGAGGAAGCTGTTCAGCGAGGTGCGCATGCATTATTCTTTCAATGCGGAACGGGTCATATGATGGGGCTGGATGTACATGATATGGAGGATCTTGGCGAGCAGTATGTAGGCTATAGCGACGTTTTGTTGAAGAATACAGAACAGTTTGGTCTTAAATCATTGCGTTTGGGTAAAGAGCTTGAAAAAGATTATGTGTTGACTGTTGAACCTGGTATCTATTTCATTCCGGAACTGATCGATAGATGGCACACCGAAAGCAAATTTTCCGAATATATTAACTATGATCAGGTAAACGAATACCGCTCATTTGGCGGCATTCGGGTAGAAGATGATTTTGTAATCACGGCAGATGGATCTTCAATGCTGGGAAAACACCTGGCTTTGTCAATAGCGGAAGTAGAGGCGTTAAGGAGCTATAGCTTGTAGCTGTAAGATAACGCTGGTTCTTTTGCTATTTACTTCAGGATTAAAGCCTATTTTCATCAGGAAATCCCCTGAATAAATCTTTTGTGCATCAATCGGAGATGTTGTGCCGGGATATAGATTGATTTCTTTTATGTTGTATTTTTTTGCCGGATCCAATCCTTTTAATTTAATAGGCAATGCTATTCCTGTTTCATAAATAGTTGAGACATAATAATTGAAGATTATTGCCTGTTCTTTATTGGCGTTTACATAGGCAATAGACGCAGCTTTATTTTCATAGGGGTCTTGTAGTCTGTATTGATCACCATGCCAAATGATATCTTTAAAGCTATTGTATAACTTCACCGCGTTTTGGCTGAAAAGAAGATCTTTTTCAGGAAGTTCATTTACCCGTACATCATAACCCAGTTTACCCATCATGGCGACATCAGTTTTGAATTTTATAGGCTGTTTACCCATATCAGTAATATGGTTGTCAACAGCAATAGAAGGGAAGTAATAAGAATATTCCCACTGGATAAATATCCTGTCAAATGGGTTTGTATTGTCGCTAGGCCAGAATTCTGTAAAATATTTCAATGCTGCATAATCAACGCGGGTACCACCGCCAGCACAAAGCATCATCGGCACTTTCGGGTATTTTGCCCGTATTCTTTCCAATACGGCATTCAACCCTCTGACGTATTCGATATAAAAATGATCCTGATTTTTTAAAGTCGGTGAATTTGCATTATAGATAAGCGAGTTACAATCCCATTTGATAAATGCGAGTTCCGGTACTTCTTTAAAGGTTTGATCTACTACATTATATATGAAATCCTGAACTTTTGGGTTAGTCAGATCTAATACAAGTTGATTTCTCATGTAATATTCCTTCCTTTCGGGCTGTCTTATGATCCAGTCAGGATGCTTTTCATAAAGTTCGCTTTTTGGATTAACCATCTCCGGTTCGAGCCAGATGCCGAATTTTACACCATTTGCGGTTGATTCCTTACCGAGGGCACTGATGCCATTTTTGAGTTTTTGTTTGTTGTATTCCCAATCTCCCAAACCTGCATTAGCCTGATTCCTAGGATATTTATTGCCAAACCAACCATCGTCTAATAAAAAGACATCGACCCCGAGTTTTTTTGTGTCTTCAATAAGGTGTTTTAACTTTTCATCATTAAAGTCAAAATAAGTTGTCTCCCAATTGTTTAAGATACTTAACCGCTCGCCTTTGCCTTCCAGCAACTGATAAGTTCTTGCCCAATTTTGCATATTTCTGCTCGCGAGACCTTTGCCTTCAGAAGAATAAGTATAGACAAAGCGCGGTGTAATAAAATTTTCTCCCGGTTTTAGCGTATAATTGGAGGCAAAATTGTTAATTCCTGCCGTAATTCTCAGGTAATATTCATCAAAAGTTTCGAAATCCAATCTGAAATTTCCTGACCACTCTAATGATCCGGCGATTACTTCTCCGGTATCTTCGGTGGCAGGCTGGTCGACAGAAACCATAAATGATGAAGAATGTAACAGGTTGTTTCTCGTCCCAAGTTTGGAATCTAAGGTTTTAATACCATGAAGAAGTTGCTGTTCTTCAGATCTCATTTCGCGGCCCCAGCCACTGTAATGGCTCTTTAAGAAAAACTTTTTACCACTCAAAGTAAGATTTGCCGATGCATATTTGTTCAGCGTGATTGAGCTCTTTTCGTTGTGATTTATTTCAACCCATTGCTCAATAACATCTTCATCATAATAGGCAAGGTAATTTAGCCTGACTTGAAAATTGTATTTTTTGTCTTTTAGTACAATACTGGTCAACTTTCTGTTTTTATCAACCTGTTGCTCCTCAACCGTTGCAAATGAAAGTACTGTAGATTTATTACCATCGGCATGGGTTATGGACAGACCCGGCTCCAGAAGATTTAATGATCCGGATGCGATGTAAGCTTCCCGTTTATTCAAAAGGTCATCAGATCCGGGTTTAAATTTGTCTAACCCCAGTATGGTGGGGTATTCATTGATATCTGTCAGCCTTTTTCCCAGATAAGTTGATAGCAGCGAATTTTCATGATCCGTTTGTAGGATAAGCGCTGTGTTTTTAGTGAGAATTTCGATTGTTTTTTGCGCGAAAGTTTCCATTACGGTTAGTGTTGTGAATAATAGAGTTAAACTGAGTATTCTTTTTCTCATAAATATAGGTTGATATTATTGATTAAATACTTTTCATAAAGTAGATGTATCAGCTGTTGTGATTTTGATTCTTTATTTTGACCTTAGCTCGCTTATCATTTGCGATTATTGTAAAACTATCTAGAGTAGGCTTAAAACGTGTAATCGTGGCAGTACAAAATCATAACAGTGTTTTGTATTTTTAAGTGTTTGTTTTATAGTGTTATAAGTTATAATGGATTTAAATTCTGTACAGTCTGATAGTCAATTTTTCATAGATGCAATGGATGTTTGTTGCCAAAAGATTGTAGAGAAAATGGGAGATAAACCCATTTCAGAGTGGAGAAGTGCAGATTATAATACTTTAAGCGCGCTACTTGGCAAGAAAACAAAAATCTACTTGAGTGAGAATACACTTAAAAGAATTCTTGGACGACTGAAGACCTCGAAGCGTTACTACCCTCAGAAAGCTACGAGAGACGCCCTGGCACAGTTTATAGGTTATCGGGACTGGCAAGAGTTTGAATTGGTATGTATGGGATCCAGGCAGAAGACCAAAATATCAGTTGAGCCCGAAAAAACTAAAGAAACTGAGGCTGCTAAAGCAATAAACAAGGTAAAAGTTAAACCTTATGTTCAGATAGGTGTGCTTATGGCATTTGTTGTAGTAGTTGTTGCTTTATTTAATTTGTACAATCGCGATGCTGTATCAAAAGACGTCAAACTCATATGTGAGAATCCTTTCGGTACTGTTCCTCATACCGCCGTATTTAGGTTGAGTGGTAAAGCTGCTATTGATCAGGGAGAAGAATTTCAAATAGACTTTATGGATGAAGCCCTGGTTTCTAATATAAAGGGAGAGAAGAATGTGACTAAATTTTTCAGAAATCCTGGTGTGGTATACGCGACTTTACTACGTCGGGAACAGCCCATAGATACTGTTGCAGTTTTTCTGCAAACCAAAGGTTGGGTAGCCAATTCCGGGAATGATACCTCCAGAGCCTATCCGATAAACGGACTTGGTGCGTTGAATCCAAAAAATATTTATGTTTCTCCTGAACAACTTGACTCCGCAGGGTTGGATACAACTAAACCTTTTCTTGTTGGATTTAGCAATATCAGACCTTCAAAGATCAATGGTGATAATTTCGATTTTTCCTGTAAGGTTTTTGCGGAGCAAAGCAGACCGGGCACACAGTGCATTGAAACAACTTTCATTATACTGGGAGAGAAACACCGGCACTTATTGAAATTATACCGGGCGAACTGTGTTGCTTTTTCTGAATACAAATTCTCGGAAAACCGGGTTCTTGGATCAGAGCAATTTCTTGGTAACCTCGCATTTAATCCTGAAAATGGAGGGACGGTACAAATTAAGGTGGAAGATAAACGAGCCTCGGTTTTTATCAATGGTAAAAAAGCACTTTCTACAAGCTATAGGAGATCCATAGGGAGGGTTATGGGTATCAAAATCTTATTCAATGGAATAGGTAGAGCCATTTCCCCTAAACTGAGAGATCTCTCTACAGGAGAGATTTTCTAGACACATTAATAGTGCTTTTATTTATCCAAATGAAATGTACTTCTGCGTTATTTAGCTGACATTTAGCTGGTTATTTGTTCATTATTTTGTTGTGGCTTTGTATGTTTAATGCTAGATATCTTTTTTTAGATTTATCTTTATTTAGTTTAGTACAAAAATTTAATCCATATTAACACGAATCACTTAACACAATTATGAAACACTTACTTTTTATTATTTTTTTATTTATTGCCAATACGGTATCGGCACAGAAAGCGACCAGGGTACTCATTATCGGACTTGACGGATTTAGCACCGAAGGATTTAAAACAGCTAAACATCCAAATTTGGATAAAATGATTGCTGACGGAGTGCTGTCTCTGACTACCAGACCGGTAATGCCTTCAGTAACTTTGCCAAACTGGACAAGCCACATGACCGGATCTGGACCTGAGGAGCATGGAATAACTGCTAATGACTGGACGCTGCAAAAACATACCTTGACTTCAATAGAAACGGATCAGGATGGGTACTATCCATCAATATTTAAAGTTTTGAAAGATAACATGAGTAATATTAAAACAGCCTATTATTACAATTGGAAAGAATTGATCAATCCAATCAATAAAAAATACCTTGATGAGATTAATTTTGAAGAGAAAGATGAGTATAGCGTAAATTATGCTAAGGCACATGATTTCTTATTGAAAAATAAGAAAAACCCAACTCTGGTATTTTTATACAGTGTTCATACAGATCATGCTGGTCATGGTTATGGCTGGATGTCGCCGCCATATATCAAAGCAATAGAAGATGCAGACGTGGCAATCGGCGCATTGCTGGATAAGTTAAAAGCTGATGATCTATATAAAGACACGCATTTTTTGTTAATTACTGATCATGGAGGTATCAATAAAGGGCATGGAGGTGTGACTATGAATGAAATGCAGGTGCCCTGGGCAATTACAGGACCTAAAATCAAGACAAAAGGATTGATAACAGAATTTAACAGTAATAAAAACACCGCCTTGGTACTGGCTAAAATCTTTGGTGTTAAGGAAATTCCGGCTTCGTGGACAGGTAAAATACCTGATTCTATATTTAAATAATTTAATATGACTGAATAGTTAAAAAAGCTCCTGTTTGAAAAAACAGGAGCTTTTTTTATTAACAGATTGAATTCGACTGATTAGAGATAGTTATTCCGCATCTCTGAAACAAATCATTTAAAGTAGTGTTGTTAGGAAATCACATATTAGGGCTGCTATCATTGTTATTAACTATTCTTACAAATATGACTTCAATAGACTGGAACAAATTCTTTATAGGTGAGGAAGATTGGGAGTTTCTTCTAGAAATATCCCTGCGTACCATAATGATGTATTTTATCATACTGATTGGGTTGCGGCTTCTGGGAAAACGAGGTGTAAGGCAGCTTTCGGTTTTTGAACTCGTTGTGATCATCAGTTTGGGGTCTGCAGCTGGTGATCCTATGTTCTACAAAGAAATCGGTCTTCTGTTCCCCATTGTCATATTTGGTATTATAGTAGGAGCGTATAGATTTACAACTTACCTGATGGCCAAGAGTACTAAGATCGACGATTTGGTCGAAGGGAAATGTGTCTATTTCATAATTGACGGCGAATTTTCGATAAAAGAATTTAATAAAGAAGGCCTCGCGCAGGATGAGTTCTTTTCAGAACTGAGGCAGCAAAGTGTTTCTCATCTTGGCCAGGTTGAGACTGCGATATTAGAGACTTCAGGTAATTTGAGTATATTTTTCTATCCCGATGAAATGGTCAAGTATGGATTGCCGATTATGCCGGCGCTGTTTGACAAGGCGAGTGAAGAGATTCTTGAAAAGGGGAAATATGCCTGTTCGCATTGTGGGAATATTTTACAAATGAATCCGATAAAATCACATCAATGCGATAAATGCGGTCATAAGAAATGGGTTAAGGCATTGAATAATTGCAGAGTACGATGATTTACTTATATCAAACAATTTAATTCCCTGATTCAATGGAAAACTTTACTATGTTGCAATTTTTTGAATGGTATTTCCCAGCGAATAGCAGTTTGTGGAATCATTTTAAGGATCAGGCCCCACATCTGAAAGGTATTGGAATAGATACGGTATGGCTGCCTCCGGCACACAAAGGCACTGAGGGGGCCAGTTCAAGTGGATATGATGCGTATGATATTTATGACCTGGGAGAATTTGATCAGAAGGGATCTGTAGCAACAAAATATGGCACTAAGGAAGAATTGATCGCTGCAATAGCAGTAGGCAAAGAATCAGGACTGCAGATTTACGCTGATATTGTTCTCAATCATATGGGCGGGGCAGATGAAAAAGAAACCATTATCGTCAGAAAAGTCAATCCTGAAAATCGGAATGAGTTCATTAGCGAAGCTTATGAAATTGAGGGTTATACAAAATTCACATTTCCAGGGAGAAACGGAAAGTACTCTGAGTTTGTTTGGGATTTTCAGTGTTTTTCAGGTGTTGATTATGATGATAGAACTGGAGAAACAGCAATTTTTAGCATTCAGAATGAATATGGCGAAGGATGGCAGGATGTACCGGATAAAGAACATGGCAATTATGACTACCTGATGCTATCTGATGTTGATTTTCGCAATCCCAATGTAATGGAAGAACTGAAGCATTGGGGGAAATGGTTTTACGAAACGACAGGGATAAATGGCTTCAGACTCGATGCCATTAAACACATGCCGCACTGGTTTTATAATGAATGGTTGGATTACATGCGCGGAGAATTTAAGCAGGAATTCTTTACTGTAGGGGAGTATTGGGCACCGTATGATCTAGAGGCAATGATCAAATATATTGAAGTCACCGGACGAAGAATGTCTTTGTTTGATGCACCACTACAGGCCAATTTCCATGAAGCGTCCAAATTGGGGGGTGAGTTTAATTTGAGTGAGATCCTGAAAGGTAGTCTGGTATCAGTTTATCCTGAACTCGCTGTTACATTAGTCGAAAATCATGACACCCAGCCACTTCAGTCTTTGGAGAATCCTGTAGAAGCATGGTTTAGACCATTGGCCTATGCGCTTATCTTGCTTAGGACAGGTGGATATCCCTGTGTATTTTATACCGACCTTTATGGTTCAGAATATACGGATGCAGGTAAAGATGGTGAGGATCACAAGGTCACTCTCGAAAAAATGGTGGATATAGACGTTATGCTCCAGGTCAGAAAGCATTTTGCGTATGGAGAGCAGTTTGATTACTTTGATCATCCAAACTGCATTGGCTGGACGCGGCAAGGGGATGAAGATCATGAAAACTCTGGTTGTGCGGTTTTAATGTCTAATGGCGAAGCAGCTCAAAAAATGATGCACATGGGGCCGAAGTTTGCAGGGAAAATATTCAAGAACGCTTTATGTAATGAGGAGGATAGGGTCAAGATAGATGACAATGGCGATGGAGCGTTTACTGTAAATGAAGGGAAGGTTTCGATTTGGGTTTTAGCAGAAAATTAGATTTTTTGTTAAAAAATTGGCTGAAATACCCGATCTTACATGCATTAGTGTAAAACTGGGAACAACTAGTCAAAATCCTCAATAATACAGCATGCTCGATTGTAAAAAACTTTCTGACGCGGAGCTTGTAGATCTTTTGAAAGAATCGAACTACAAAGCTTACAACGAGATTTACAATAGGTATCATTACCTGATGATAACGCACGCCTATAAAAAACTGAAGGATGAGGATCTTGCTCAAGATGTGATTCAGGAAGTGTTTGCCAATCTTTGGGTGAAAAGAGAGAGTGACCTTACTGCAGTGAACCTGGTCGGTTATTTATATACCTGTACCCGAAATAAAATACTGGATATTTTTGGACACCAGAAAATAGAATCCAAGTACATTTCGTCTTTTAGTGATTTTACACTCAATAATGGTGTTGAAAATACCGATCACCTGATAAGGGAAAAGGAATTCAAGGCTTATATAGAAAAGGAAATTCAGGCTCTGCCTAAGAAAATGCGACAGATATTTGAGATGAGCAGAAAAGAGCATTATTCTCATAAGGAGATTGCAGAAATATTGAATACATCGGAATATAATGTTTCGAAACAAATAACAAATGCCCTAAAGATATTGAGAGCAAGATTGGGGATCTATCTGTTTATGGTCTTAATTCTGAATTATTTATCCTCTAAATAGAATTGTTTATTTTATTTTTTTAAAATCTTCCTGTTGGTCTATGGTTATCCGTTTTAGATTTAATTAACCCTCATTGATAATGCAAAAAGAAGAAGCAAAGCAATTATTATTAAGGTATAGCGCCGGAAATTGCAGTGAAGCTGAAAAGGCTTTAGTGGAGCGGTACTACATGCTGTATAATGAGTCTGAGCCAGCTCTTGCGGAAGACAGAGTTGAGGAGCTTGGAAGACGGATTTATGCAAAACTTCCGAAATATAATGATCAAATGACTGTAAGAAAGTTATGGCCAATGCGTTGGGTGGCTGCTGCTATTATAGCCGTATTGGGGATTGGTGTAGTATTCTATAAATCACAACAAAGTGTAACGATTCCGGCTGATCAGGTAATTAGTGCTTATGCAAATAAAGCCGTTCTCAAACTCGCGAGTGGGAAGATTATCAATCTTTCTGATGCCAAAAATGGAGTATTGGCTAATGAGTCGGGACTTGAAATTACAAAAATAAAAGATGGTGAAATTCTATATAAAATAATTGATGAGAAGTCCGGTATAGCATCAATAGGATACAATACAATTTCTACGCCTAAAGGCGGACAATATCAGATCTCTTTGTCGGATGGCTCAAAAGTATGGCTCAACGCCGCTTCCTCCCTCACATATCCCTCGACTTTCCCTTTATCCAAAGCCCGGAAAGTTACGTTGAGCGGCGAAGCCTACTTTGAAATCACCAGGATGGGTGACAAAAATCATGAGCTGACTAAAGTACCATTTGCTGTCGTAACAAAAGGACAGGAAGTGGAAGTCTTGGGTACTCACTTTAATATCAGTGCTTATTCTAATGACCTTAACGTAAAAACAACTTTACTGGAAGGTATAGTTAGAGTGGTACCATTGGTGGATTCTGATAAGAATTCAGAAAAAGATGGTATTACACTGCGACCTAACCAACAGTCTGTTTTAGTTGATCATACTTTGAAAATAAAAGAAATTGATCCCGATGAGGCTGTAGCCTGGAAGAACGGTGAATTTATGTTCAGAA
Organism: Pedobacter frigoris; assembly: GCF_032678645.1. Classification (GTDB taxonomy): domain Bacteria; phylum Bacteroidota; class Bacteroidia; order Sphingobacteriales; family Sphingobacteriaceae; genus Pedobacter; species Pedobacter frigoris_A. The sequence continues at coordinate 1,290,872 of NZ_JAVTSP010000001.1, read as the reverse complement.
ACGAACCACTTGAAAATATCATGCGTGAGGTGGCCAGATGGTACGATATTGAAGTGGTTTATGAAAATAAACTCGTTGGTAAAGAGCTTTTTGGAGGTACAATTTCCAGATTTGGAAAAGTATCTGAAGTATTAACAATGCTTGAATTAACAGGAGACGTACATTTTAAAATTGAAGGAAGAAAGGTTTTTGTGACGAAATAAGCAATTTAATAGCTAAATTGTGCTTATATGCGTTTGACCTTTTTTACCATGCTTTTGGGCTTGATGCTGTTTGGGATTACAGCAAATGCTCAAAAAATTAATTATGTGCAAAAAGATGTTTCACTGGTCCGCCTTTTTAAAGAAATAAAAAGGCAAACCGGTTTTAGTGTGGTTTGGAATGAAAAAAGGCTGGATGCCAATGCGTTAATTAACGCGGATTTCCAAAACACTGATCTCATAACGGTAATGGACAATGTCCTCAATAAGTATCCTCTGACTTATATTATTGCCAATAAAACCATCATTATAAAAGAAAAAGATCCTGTCACGGTTGCTAAAACTGGTGTGGGTAGTCTCATTGGCGTCAACGGATTGGTGGTAAATGAGTCGGGTATTCCTTTGGAAGGTGCTAATGTTCAGTTAAAAGGAACTGATCGAATAGCTGTAACAGATCAGGAGGGTAGGTTTTACCTCAGGAATGTTGAAAAAGATGTGGCACTTTTGGTGTCTTTTATCGGCTATAAAACCCGGGAAATAAAAGCTGTTGCCGATTTAGGCAGGATTCAACTCTTGCCAAGCATTGATGAACTCAGAGAAGTAGAAATAGTAAATACAGGATATCAGAAAGTTCCGAAGGAGCGTGCAACAGGAAGTTTTGTGCAGATAGATACTGCACAACTAAATCGCAGGGTAAGTGCCGATATTTTAAGCCGGCTGGAAGGGATTACCAGTGGACTTTTGTTCAATAAGAATACCTTAAGCAGTAATTCGGGAAACCTCGATTTGTCTATACGTGGGCGGAGTACCATTTATGCGAATGATCAACCGCTGATCATTTTAGATAATTTCCCTTTCAATGGCGATTTTAATTCCATTAATCCGAATGATGTAGCGCACATCAATGTGTTGAAAGATGCGGCTGCGGCTTCTATATGGGGTGTAAGGGCAGGTAACGGTGTTATTGTGATAACAACGAAGAAAGGGAAATATGGGCAGGCTTTGAATTTGGGTTTCAATAGTAACCTGACGGTTGCGGGAAAGCCAGATCTGTTTTACAATCCGAATTATCTAGGCTCTTCTGATTTTATTGATATAGAGCGGTTTTTGTTCAATAACGGTAAGTACGATGCAGTACTGGCAGACAAGGTAAATTATCCGGTGGTTTCTCCGGTCGTGCAAATACTAAACAAGCAGAGACAAGGGCAATCGGCCGCTGAAACAGAAAAGCAGCTGGATGCTTTAAGGGGAAACGACGTCAGGAATGAGGAACTAAAGTACTTTTATCGTAAACCGGTTTCGCAACAGTATTTTTTGAATGCCAGTAAAGGAACTGATCAATCCAGTCATTATTTTTCTGCCGGATACGACAAATCTTTGTACACTTTGGTAAATAATGAGAATAACAGGTATACGATAAATACACAGCATTCAGTTAAATTGCTGAAGAACCTGGAGCTGAGCGCAGGCTTGAATTATATACGGAATAAAGGGATGGTTGATAGTACGATAGTGGTGACTTCTGGTTTGAATTTTACCCCTTATCATCAGTTTAAGGATGCCAGTGGTGAAGCTTCCATTTATGAACGGGATTATAATGCAGAGTTCAAAAACATTACTGCTGCCCAAGGATTCATGGACTGGACTTATGTTCCTTTGGATGAATTAAGTTTGCCGCCTACGACTGTAAAAGGTAACGACTTGCGTCTCCATGCTGGTTTGAGATATACTATTTTACCGGGTTTAAGTGCTGAATTGAAATATCAATACCAGAAAATCAGCAATAGTTCGGAACTAGTTAATGGGATAGGTGCTTATTTGACAAGAAGCTTGATTAATCAATATTCCATTTTAACAGCTGGAAAAGTGACCGGATATAATATCCCTGTAGGTGCCATTCAGTATCAAAGTACAGCAAAAGCAACGGCCCAGAATTTCAGGGCGCAGCTGAATTATGAAAAGGAATGGGAGAAACATGGTGTTTCGGCGATAGCTGGTTATGAACTTTCTGAATTTGATACCCAGTCTAATAAATATACCCGTTATGGTTACGATCCGGCCACAGGAACTTCGGTTGAAGTAGACACCGTGACGACCTTTAACCTTAATCCATCGGGTAGTGCTAAGATTAATTCTGGTGCGGATCTTTTTGGTAGGCTTGATCGGATTCGCTCCGCTTTTGCAAATGTGGCTTACACCTATGATTATAAATATACGGTATCAGGTAGTGCTAGGATAGATGGTTCGAATTATTTTGGGGTGAAGACCAACCAGAAAGACGTGCCGCTATGGTCGGTAGGTGCCTTATGGCATCTGGATAAAGAAAGCTTTTACAAGTCGGAATGGCTGCCGGTATTGAAGTTGAGGGCTAGTTACGGTTTTAACGGAAACCTTGATAAGAACAATACAGGAATAACAACATTCAAGTATAGTGTGGTGAATGCAATGTATAGCAATTTGCCTTATGCTAGTATTATGAATATTGGCAACCCCGAATTGCGATGGGAAAAGATAGGTATTGCGAATTTTGGACTGGATTTTGGTTTAAAGAACCAGATCATCACGGGAAGAGTAGAGTATTTCTTTAAAAAGGGCTTAGATATGCTGGGGGATAAATCATTTCCTTCAAGTGCGGGGATAAAGTTATTGAGAGGCAATTACTCCGAAATGAAATCCAATGGATTCGACATTGGCCTGAATTCGAATAACTTAAAGGGTAAATTAAAATGGCAAACTAATTTGCTTTTTTCTACAGTAAATGATAAAGTAACGCTTTATGATGTAGTTGAACCTAATAACCTTTATTATGTGGGGAGTTATAACGACAGTCCGGTATTGGGTAAACCTGTGTATGGTATTTATAGTTATCGTTGGGCAGGATTGGATCCTTTAAATGGTGATCCCAGAGGCTATGTAAATGGTCAGATTAGCACAGATTACGCGAGTATAGTTAATAAAACTAATCCTGAGGATTTGGAATATAATGGCGCAGCAAGACCCACTGTTTTTGGCGCTTTGAACAATACTTTTGCTTATCGTAAATTTACTTTGGGAATAAACATTAGTTATAAAATGGGCTATTATTTCAGAAAATCATCTATAAATTATTCTGGTATGTATAGCACCAGTTTAAGCAGATACATGCATGCTGATTTTGCCTTGCGCTGGCAAAATCCAGGAGATGAAAACCGAACAAATATACCTTCGATGGGAAATTACGGTAATGATGAGGCCAGGGATAGATTTTACAATGGATCTGCTGCAACTGTATACAAGGGGGATCACATCCGTTTGCAAGACATCAGCTTAAGTTATTACTTTGATACCTTTAGTTGGAGATCTATTCCGCTGAAGCAGATTCAACTTTATCTTTATGCAAATAATTTGGGCCTACTCTGGAAAGCCAATGATGCAGGTTTGGACCCTGATTTAATTGCAGGACAAGGGGAACGTTTGGTAAATCCATTTCCAAAGAGTTTTTCATTTGGTTTGAAAGTGGATTTTTAATTAAAAGAATTGGATAATGAAAATAAGTTCGAGCCGTATATTGAGTTTCTTATTAGTTTTACTGTTACTTCAATCATGTAAGAAAGAATGGTTGGAAGCCAAGCCCGATAAATCGTTGGTGATTCCTGAGACCATAAAAGACTACCAATCATTATTGGATAATGTGGGTTTGTTTAATACTGCACAGGCTTGCGGACTTGGTGAAGCAGGAGCAGGAGATTTTTACATTACCGATGCAAATTGGCCTGCAGTAAATGTGAACCAGGAAAAAGCTGCTTATACATGGTCGAAAACAGAAGGCTTTTATAATGGCGAGTTAAGCCAGGATTGGGAAAGTGCATATAAAAGGGTGCTGAATGCCAATGTGATCTTAAATGGGATAGAGAAAATAAAGCCTATGAATTCTGCACAGCAAAACTGGAATAATGTAAAAGGAAGTGCACTGTTTTTTCGGGCATTTGATTTCTTTAATCTGGCGCAAGGATACTGTGTTAATTATAATTTTGCTTCGGCAAATCAGGAATTAGGATTGCCCTTGAAACTGGACTATGATGTAAATGTTAAACTCAAACGCAATACGCTTCAACAAACTTATGATCAGATTATAAAGGATCTGGAAACAGCCGTCGACTTATTAGGCATTAAGCCCGCTGTTAAAACTAGGCCATCAAAACAAGCAGCTTATGCTTTGCTGGCCAAAACTTATCTAGTGATGGGGAATTATGAAAAGGCTGGTAGATACGCTAACCTGACCCTACAGATACAGGGTAATTTGTTGGATTACAGCAAATTGAACAGTGCTGCTGCTTTTCCAGTAACAAGATTTAATGCTGAAGTTATTTTTCATAGCCTTTTTTACTTTGGAATTTTTAATCCTACCAGAATGAATGTGACACCTGGGTTATATGGTGAATATGTAGCTGGAGATTGCCGGAAAACCATATTCTTTGGATCAACGGGATTAAACTTTAAAGGTAGTTATAATGGTGACAGGAATTTATTTGGCGGGTTGACTACTGGAGAAATGTATCTGATCCGTGCGGAAACTAGGGCTAGGGCAGGAGAACTTACAGATGCTTTGAATGATTTAAATATTCTTAGAAAAAGTAGGTGGATGGGTGTTTATGTGGATTTAAGTAGTACAGACCCGGAATTGGTGCTGAGCTTCGTGGTGAAAGAACGGCGCAGGGAGTTGCCTTTTAGAGGAATAAGATGGTCTGATCTGAGAAGGCTGAATCCTGACAGCAGGTTTGCAACAACCTTAACCAGAACTATTTTTGGGAATACCTATACCTTGCCGCCGAATGATAAAAGATATGTTTTGCCGATAGATGAGCAGGAAATACGCCTAAGCGGGATTCAACAAAATGAGCGTTAAATAAAAACAGAGGCTGCTCTATTTGCAGCCTCTGTTGTATCGTGTTGGTGAGTAGGCGTTACAGATCTACGTGACCGCTATATACTGACCCTGTTTGAAAAGTTACCCCTGTTGTAGGCAGAGGCTCTCCATCCCCAACTGGAGGTACGTGTGTTCCTATATCCCATTGAGCTGAGCAGGTATTGCCACCTGATGCGCACATATCTCCTTCGTAATACATGTAGCCTCTTGGATCAGTAGCGCTTGGATAGGTCGTGTCTACTTTATAATAAATCAATACATTTCTTTTTTTAACTGTCGTAAATGCGCTGAAGCCAAATGCCAGGCCAGCCATCAAAATTCCTAATGCTACTTTTTTAATCTTGTTCATAATTGTGTTGTTTTGTTTATTAATCCCCTTGCCGTATTTTTAGGCTACAGCATTTACCTTTTTTACATGTAAAATCTTTATTTCTTATTTGTATTAATTCCTATAATGCCCAAGGCTACAAAGCCCAGATTAAACCAGATGTGTTGCTGCCAGGTCATCCTGCTGATTACGCCTCCGCAATGGCAAGGCAACTCACTTCCTGAAAAGACCATGTACATCAGGTAAGTGGTAAAGGCAAGCATGAGTATAAGAGATGCCCATAAACCAGTTTTTCTTATCGTTGGAAAGATCAGTGCCATGCTAATGGCGATTTCAATGATTGGTATCGCCCATGCAACGAATAAACTATAACTTCCGATCAGCGGAGACTTAGCCAGCGTACTTGCAAATGATTTTACCGTCAATAGTTTACTCGCTGCGGTGTACATAAACAGTACTATGAATAAATAAACCACGGTGTCAAAAATAATCTCCTTGTTTTTTGTAGAGAGCTGAAAATGAATCTGTTTAATTGATGTTGTTCCCATGTCTTACATTTTTAGTGTTTTTGATTAATTCAAAGTTGCACCAGATTTTTGTTAAATAAAATGAACGATTCTGCCAAAAGATCTAGCTGAGTTGTTGGCAGGATTGTACACCTAAAAGCGCATGTAAAGCATTGTCTTTGGTACGGTCTACCTGGCTTGGTGGCATACCAAAATGCTTCTTGAATGCCTTGCTGAAATAGTGCGGATCCTGATAACCATTTTGTCTGGCTATTTCATAAATTGGTTTCTTTGTCTCGATCATCTGATGCAGGCTGGCCTTCATCCTTGTTTTTATTACATGTTCATGGAGCGGGATCCCAAAAGCCAGTTTTGCGATCCTGGCTAAGTTTCTTTCTGATACCATAAATCTCGAAGCCAGTTGCGGTAAGTCCTGAGCAATCTCTGTAGCAAAATGCTCTTCAATAAATTTCGCTATATCCTCCGCTTTCTGTTGATGGTAGGTCTTTGTAGTCTTTTTAGAAATTAATTTGCTGTAGTATTTATTGAAGGTGTCATTTATAAAAACGTGGATGTCTGCATCAACATCCAGGTGATTCGTCTTATGATCCAGTTTACCAAGTGTTTTAAAAATGCTGCTTGCTAATCCCGAGTGAGGTAGACTGAAGTATTGATCCGGCGCATTTTGAAAATGAGTGATCAATGGCTGCATTTCCGGCAGTCTTTTGCACTTTCTCATGGTCCAGTCGATACTAAAAGTGAGGATCAGGACAGCATGGTCTCCCCGAGGTATATTCTTTTTGTAATCGCCCGGCGGACTGTAGCAGAGATGGCTGCCCTGGGCGGTCACGAACATCAGGAATGAAGGTTCGCTGACAGAGAAGTTGATGACCGAGTCGGTGGTTAATGAATATTCAAACAGTTCTATGTTTGCGAGGTAATGTGCAATAGACTGAATGAGGATGTTCCCTTCGTTGATTTTAATCCTGTTTGCATCCGCCCATTTTAATGGCAGTTTGCAGAAATGTGGAAGGCAATCAAAAGCCGTAGCTTCTGCTTTAGCAGAAACTAAATCAAGTTTAATGTTTGAGTACATTGTTAAAGCCCCTATAGTTTTTTAAATCCCTTTAATGTAGGATAGGTTTACAGGCTTTAAACGAGAACTTTAATATGAATATTTATTAAAATCTTACTTGAAAATGCTTTTTCTTAAAAACAATGTGCAAAAAAAATCCGGAACTCTTGTGAATTCCGGATGTAAATATTGAGTTAACTCACCTTATGCTCGTTTTTCTTCCAACCATTTTCTGGCATTTACAAATGCTTCCATCCATGGTGATACCTCATCTTTACGGCCCTGAGGATAGTTTGCCCAATGCCATTGAAACAACGAACGTTCTATGTGTGGCATCATTACCAGGTGACGGCCAGATTCATCGCACATCATAGCAGTGTTATAGTCAGATCCGTTAGGATTAGCTGGGTAGCTCTCATAAGCATATTTAGCTACAATGCGATATTTGTCCTCAGCATATGGCAATTGGAACCTTCCTTCGCCATGTGAAACCCAAACTCCTAGTGTACTTCCTGCAAGTGATGAAAGCATTACAGAATTGTTTTCCTGTAAAGTAAGTGAAGTAAAAATACTTTCGTGTTTATGACTTTGGTTGTGAAGCATCTTTGGTTTTACTTCATGGTCTTTATTGATCAATCCAAGCTCTACAAATAACTGGCAACCATTACAAACCCCAACTGATAGCGTATCCGGACGGTTAAAGAAGTTCTCCAGCGCAATTCTGGCTTTTTCATTGTACATGAAAGCACCGGCCCAGCCTTTGGCAGAACCTAAAACATCTGAGTTAGAAAAACCACCGACAGCACCAATAAATTGAATGTCTTCCAATGTTTCTCTGCCAGAGATGAGGTCAGTCATGTGCACATCCTTTACGTCGAAGCCTGCCAGGTACATGGCATTTGCCAGTTCACGTTCGGAGTTACTTCCTTTTTCGCGGATGATTGCGGCTTTGAGTCTTGGTTTGCTGTTGTCAATAACCGGTTTTTTGCCGTCAAACTGAGCAGGGAAAGTATAATTTAATACATGATTCTTATAATTTTCAAAACGTTCTTTAGCTTTTGCCGGACCACTTTGTTTGATGTCAAGCAGGTAAGAAGTTTTGAACCATACATCACGAAGGTGATCAATGTCAAAGTTTAATGTTGCAGCATCACCATTTTTAATAGATAAAGACGCTTGTGCGGAAACTTTTCCGATTTTATGGAAGACAATACCGTTTGCCGATAATATTGCTTCTGCTGAAGCGTCTGCCTGGAATACAATACCTATGTTTTCCGCGAAAAGCAATTTAATGATGTCGCTTTCTCCTAATGCAGAAAGATCCAGATCAGCACCCAAGTTGCGGTTAGCAAAACAAAGTTCCAACAAAGTAGTGATCAGACCGCCACTGCCTATATCGTGTCCAGCCTGGATTTTATCTTCCCTGATTAACTGTTGTAAAGTATCGAAAGTAGTTTTGAACTGAACAGCATTCTTAACATCTGGAGTTTCATTCCCTACCTTATTTAAAATTTGCGCGAATGAAGAACCCCCAAGTTTGTAACTGTCATCAGATAAGTTGATGTAGTAGATAGACCCGCCATCTTTTTGTAATACCGGTTCTACAACCTTGGTGATATCATCACAGTTTCCTGCGGCAGATATGATTACAGTTCCAGGTGCAATTACATCACCATCTTTATATTTTTGTTTCATTGACAGGGAATCTTTTCCTGTTGGAATATTGATTCCCAGTTCGATTGCAAAATCTGAACACGCTTTTACAGCTTCGTACAACCTCGCATCTTCACCTTCATTTTTACATGCCCACATCCAGTTTGCAGAGAGTGATACACTTTTTAAACCATCTTTTAAAGGGGCCCAAAGTATATTTGATAAAGACTCAGCGATTGCAATGCGGCTACCTGCTGCAGGATCAATCAGCGCAGAAACAGGAGCGTGCCCTATTGAAGTAGCAATACCCTCTATTCCCTGAAAATCCAGAGCCATCACGCCGCAGTTGTTCAAAGGCAATTGTAAAGGACCTGCACATTGCTGTTTCGCAACGCGTCCACCTACGCAACGGTCAACTTTGTTAGTCAACCAGTCTTTAGATGCTACGGCTTCCAATTGTAATACCTGCTCCAGGTAAGTGTTTAACTGGGCCGCGTCATAAGTTACCGGCTGATATGCCCTGTCTACCGCTTTATCTTCCATTACTACTTTAGGAGAACTGCCGAACATATCTTTCAGTTCAAGATCCATAGGCTTCACACCCGTAGAAGCAGATTCAAAAGTGAAACGGTGATCGTCTGTAACGGTACCTACAGTGTACATAGGTGAGCGTTCACGGTCGGCAATTTTCTGAAGTGTATCTATGTCTTTCTGGCCAATCACCAAGCCCATACGTTCCTGTGATTCATTGCCTATAATTTCTTTTGATGAAAGGGTAGGGTCTCCTACTGGAAGCTTATCCAGGTCAATTTTTCCACCGGTTTCTTCCACAAGTTCTGAAAGACAGTTTAAGTGACCACCTGCGCCATGATCATGTATAGATATGATCGGGTTATGATCAGACTCAACCATTCCTCTTACTGCATTTGCAGCTCTTTTTTGCATTTCAGGATTAGAACGTTGTACTGCGTTCAGCTCAATTCCAGTACCTAAAGCACCAGTATCGGCAGATGAAACTGCTGCACCACCCATTCCGATTCTGTAGTTTTCACCACCCAGGATTACAATTTTATCACCTTCGGCAGGCTTTTGCTTTTGAGCCTGACTGGCTTTGCCGTATCCGACACCACCAGCAAGCATAATTACTTTATCGAAACCAAGTTTACGTGAATGCTCTTCATGTTCAAAAGTCAGTACAGAACCAGTGATCAGTGGCTGGCCGAATTTGTTTCCGAAATCAGTAGCCCCATTGGAAGCTTTGATCAGGATGTCCATTGGAGTTTGGTATAGCCATTGTCTTTCTTCTACGCCTTTTTCCCATGGACGGTTTTCTTCAAGACGTGATAAAGCGGTCATGTAAACAGCAGTGCCGGCCAAAGGTAACGAACCCTGTCCACCAGCCAGCCTGTCTCTGATCTCGCCTCCAGAACCTGTAGCAGCACCATTAAATGGCTCTACTGTAGTAGGGAAGTTATGCGTTTCAGCTTTTAATGATATTACTGATTCAAAATCACTTAAGGTGTAATAGTCAGGCACATCTGCGCGTTTTGGTGCAAACTGCTGAACTTTAGGGCCTTTGATAAAAGCAACATTATCTTTATAAGCAGAAACAATATCGTTAGGATTTTCTTCAGAAGTTTTTCTGATCAGTTTAAACAGAGAAGTAGGTTGCTCTACACCGTCGATCACAAATTTACCATTGAAGATCTTATGGCGGCAATGCTCCGAGTTTACCTGAGAGAAGCCAAATACCTCTGAATCTGTAAGTGGTCTTCCTAATCTGTCGGCCAGGGAGTTCAGGTAATCAACCTCTTCGTCACTTAAAGATAGGCCTTCCTGTTTATTGTATGCTGCAATATCTGTAACCTCAAGAATTGGTTCAGGCTTGATGTTTATAGTATATATATTCTGATTTAGCGCTTCATACTTTTGTGAAAGCATTGGGTCATAACCAGAGAAATCTGCTTCAACTTTATTGAATTCTTCAATACGGATGATACCCTGTATGTCCATGTTTTGGGTGATCTCCACTGCATTTGTACTCCACGGTGTTACCATAGCTGCACGAGGCCCAACAAAAAAATCAGTTAATGTTGTTTCTTGTTGTAGTTTCGCGCCGCCAAACAGCCATTCTAGTTTTGTAATATCAGTTGTGGATAGTTCTCGTTCTATTTGTAAAGCGAAAACCGTATTGGATGGGCTTAAGAAGAAATAAATCATGCTTTTTTTTTGAAGATGCAAATTTAGTGTTAAAATTTTAAAACACCGACGTTAGTGTGCAATATATCAGCGCTTTTTTAACTTTGTCGGAATCTGATGGATATGGGAAGCATTTTTAAGTTCAAACAGTTTGAAGTAGACCAAGATGGTTGCGCCATGAAGATCAATACCGACGGTGTAATATTGGGTGCTACAGCCATGCATCATACTCCCAAAAGAGTGTTAGATATCGGTACAGGAACAGGGGTCATTGCTATGATGCTTGCCCAGCGTTTTCCCGATGCTTTTATTGATGCTGTAGAAATAGACGAGTCAGCAGCTGTAACGGCAGGCCGTAATTTTGAAGCATCGGCTTTCAGTGCGCGTTCGGTTGTTTACCATTCAGATATAAATTCTTATGTTGCAACCTCCAGGTACGACCTGATTGTTTCCAACCCGCCTTATTTTGTGAATGATTTAAAAAATACTGAGCAAAGAAAGACCATTGCAAGGCATGCAGATGAAACTTTTTTTGAGGCATTGCTGGCTAAAGTGACAACATTGTTGAGCGAAGACGGGAGTTTTTGGGTGATTTTGCCGGTAAAACAAGCAGATTTTCTAGTGGAAAAGTCTTCGAAATATCGCCTTGATTTATATCGGCAGATTAATATTTGTTCAGATGAACGCAAGCCGGTGATCCGAAAGATAATTTGTTTATGTAAAGCAGGTGGTGAAAAAATAGCGGTGGTTCCTGAGACTTTTTATATCTATGAAAAAGAAGGTGTTTATACAAATGCCTATAAGGTGTTGCTTAAAGATTTCTTCCTCGCTTTTTAGTCCTGATACCTATCTTTATGTATAGCTTTGTTGCATAAAATATTTAAAATTGATCAAAATAGGCTTACTTTCTGATACGCATGGTTTTTTAGATGATGCGGTTTTTAAACATTTCGATGATTGTGATGAGATCTGGCATGCCGGCGACTTCGGTCAGGATGTAGCAGAGCGGCTTGCTGATTTTAAACCTCTAAAAGGAGTTTATGGGAATATAGACGGTAAAGAAATCAGAAATATGTATCCGGAACACCTGAGGTTCAACTGCGAGCAGTTGGATGTATGGATGACTCACATCGGTGGTTATCCAGGAAAGTACGCGCCACAGGTAAAGGGTGAAATATACACTAAGCCTCCGAAATTGTTCATCTGTGGGCATTCACATATTTTAAAGGTGATGTACGATAAAAAAATTGATTGCTTGCATATAAATCCAGGTGCCGCCGGAAATTCAGGCTGGCATAGGGTAAAGACACTAATTAAATTTTGTGTTTCAGATGAAAAAATACATAACTTAGCCGCCATAGAAATAGGTAATAGATAACGTATAAAATACACTAAGTATATGTCGGGCATCAAAACATTAGGTCAGTTTATCATCGAGAAGCAGGCTGATTTCCCTTACGCCAAAGGTGAGCTTTCAAGATTATTAAGAGATATAGGCATAGCTGCCAAAATTGTGAATCGTGAGGTAAACAAAGCAGGTCTTGTAGATATCCTGGGGGCTGCAGGTACCATCAATATACAGGGCGAGGGTCAGCAGAAGTTAGACGTGTTTGCAAATACGCAGTTTATCAGTGCACTGACAAGTGGGGGAGAGTGTTGTGTAGTCGCTACTGAAGAAGAAGATGACCTGGTACAGATTGATTCTCCGGTTTCAAAAAATGCTAAATACATCGTATGTATTGACCCATTGGATGGGTCGTCAAACATCGATTGCAACGTAGCTATTGGTACTATTTTTTCCATTTACAGGAGAAAATCAACAAACGGAGAAGCAACTTTGAATGATGTGCTACAAAAAGGAACTGAACAAGTAGCTGCAGGTTATGTGATTTATGGCTCTTCGACTATGATGGTTTACACCACAGGCAAGGGCGTGAATGGCTTCACACTAGATCCCTCTATCGGAGAGTTTTGTTTGTCGCACCCCAATATGAAATTGCCTGAGCACGGAAGTATCTATTCTATCAATGAAGGAAATTACGTTCATTTCCCTGAAGGCGTAAAAAAATACCTGAAATACGCGCAGGTAGAAGACAAAGAGACCAATCGCCCTTACACATCCAGATACATTGGTTCTATGGTGGCTGATATACACCGAAATCTGATTAAAGGCGGAATCTATATTTATCCTACAACATCTGCTTCACCAAAAGGTAAACTGAGATTGCTTTATGAATGTAATCCTATGGCCTTTATAGTTGAGCAGGCAGGTGGTGTTGCTTCAGATGGTTTCAACCGGATACTGGATATAGAGCCTACAGAATTACATCAGCGGACGGCTATATTTATTGGATCAGAGCAAATGGTGAGGACCGCAGAGCAATTGATGGCTGAATTTTCTCCTGAAAAAAATGTGAAAACTATTTCTGAAGTTGCAATAGACCAAAAACTGGAGCAATTAGGTGTAGTAGGTGGGATTGATTAGTTAAGGGTGGAATATGGGGCTCGCACCCAAAAATAATTAAAGCAGGGAAGGCTTGTCCTTTTCTGCTTCAAATTGAGCGTCAATGCCTAATGCTGAGCGGTTTTTAGAGGCAGCTACCGCAAGTTGGTCACAGCGTTCGTTTTCAGGGTGATTGTTATGCCCTTTTATCCACACAAATTTCACGTGATGCTGTTTATAGATATTCAGAAATAACATCCAAAGGTCTTTATTCTTTTTTCCTTTAAATCCGGTTTTCACCCAGCCAAATACCCATTTCTTTTCCACGGAATCAATTACATACTTGGAATCGGAGAAAATGGTGACTTGCTGTCCCGGAGTTTTTAATGCATTTAACCCGACGATAACAGCCAGTAGCTCCATGCGGTTATTGGTGGTCATCCTAAAGCCTGCACTCAACTCTTTATAGTGCGAACCAGAGCGTAAAATTACGCCATAACCACCTGGTCCTGGATTTCCGCTTGCTGCTCCGTCAGTATAAATCTCAATCATAATCTTTAGCAAATCTAGGTTTTTAAGCCATAAAAGCAACTTGTAGTGCTGTATTTGTTCTATAGCTAAAATTAAATGGGCTGAAATTTAGGTGATTAAAAGAAATTGTTAAGCAAAGTTTAAAATTATTTGAATAAAATATTTTTAATCGTACTTTTGTAGCGTTGAAAAACACATGGTGGTTTTAGCTCAGTTGGTTAGAGCATCGGTTTGTGGTACCGAGGGTCGTGGGTTCGAGCCCCATATTCCACCCAGTTTTTAAAGCAGTTCTGAAAAGAGCTGCTTTTTTTGTTTCCTTTGATTTTCAATCCCCTTTTATTTTTCAATCCCTCTTTGTCATTCTGAGCGTAGTGAAGAATCTGTTTGCAAGTGCGTATAGAGGCTATAAAGAGATAAAAGTCCTTTTGATGAGCTATAATTTAATATATTAGCAATACAAAACCAGCAAATCTAATGCTCCAATACAACTACTTATAGCTGCATTGGAGAATGTTTATGGCTCGTATAAGAGAGTTGGCGGTCAGGCTAAACAGACATTCCATAACAAACAGAAAAATAAAATTGGGACTATTTGACATTTTTAAACGGCAAGATAAATCTAAAGGTGAAACTGAACAATCAGCGACACCGACCGATTTTAAAACTCAACTTGACATAGTTGAGAAGGACGTATTTGCTAAACTCAAACCACTTGGCTTCAAGAAAAACGGCAGGACATTTAATAGACGGCTCGACGATGGAATAATTCAAGTGATAAACTTTCAAAGCGGACAATATCCTATTGGACAAGGTTATGAAATACCAGGGCTACGGGAGAATTTATACGGAAAGTTTGTTGTAAACCTTGGAGTTTGTATTGAAAGTCTTTACAGATTTCAATCACCGACAGAAAACAAAAAATATTACAAAGAATATGATTGCCAAATCAGAAATAGGCTTGGAAAACTATTAACAGGACAAGACTATTGGTGGACAATTGCGGACGACAACACGAAAATTACTGAAGAAATTATAAGTGGACTTGAAACAAAAGGCTTTGAATGGTTTTCGGGTTTGGACACGAAAGACAAAATAATTTCTAACAACGGACACTTGCCTTATGATGCTTCACCAAGAGCAAAGCTAGACATAGCATTGATGGTGTGGTTTGACGACAAAGAAAAAGGTTCTGAATTATTCAAAAATTATTACAATACCATTCAACCAGCCAAATCATCGCATAAAGAGTATGTCAGAGATTTAGCAAAAGAACTAAAAATTGAACTATGACGACAAAAGCCCGAACCGCTAACATCGTATTGGATTTTTTTAGCTTTCAATAATAATTGCAATTGATGGAAACTGAAATTAAGTAGTTCTTAGGGAACGATATTTGATGTAAACATTTTTGTTTATATTTGATGCATGGAAGCTTTGATCGAAAAGTATAAAGGAATACATCCTGGAATGGTTTTAGAAAGAGAACTCACGAAGAGAGGTCTAAAAAAAAGACCGTTTGCCCTCGATTTGCATATTTATCCTCAGCAGTTGAACGAGTTAACGAAAGCTAAACGCGGAATTACCGCCGAATTGGCAATTAAGATTGATGAGGCACTTGGGCTTGAAGAAGGAACCATGTTTCTGTTGCAGGCTTACTATGAGTTAAAGAAAGCGAAGATTAAAATGCAGTCTCGTCCTAACTTTGAAATACTTCGTAATGCACTTTTTTGGGACGCTAATATTGATCAGATCGACTGGCAAAATCAAGCTAATTGGGTAATAAAAAGAGTTTTCGAACGGGGTAATGAAGACGAAAAAACCGAAATATCCCGATTTTACGGTAAGAAGAAAATTAAGGAAGTGACTGGTAGCGATAAAATAAATGGAAACCAGCCTCTAATTATGGCACATTTACGACTTAGCAAATGATGAATTGGAATACTGTTAATGATCAGTTAAAGAATATTTTGCTTCGTTTGATGCAGGAGCCAATCTTTAATGATTTTCGCCTCGTTGGCGGAACAGCCCTAAGCTTGCAATTAGGTCATAGAAAATCGGTTGATATTGATCTCTTCACAGATGCTGTTTATGGATCTGTAGATTTTAATATAATTGAACAGTACATGCTAGATAATTTCACTTATGTAAGTACAAGCTTCGGAGTAAATCCTGCATTTGGAACTTCCTATCTAGTGGGGTCTGATAAACAAAATGCTGTAAAAGCAGATGTTTATTATTCAATGGATCCATTTTTTCAGCCAGCTATCGAGGTAGAAGGTGTTAGAATGGCCAGCACAGAAGAAATAGTGGCGATGAAAATCGATGTCATACAACGGGGTGGCCGTAAGAAAGATTTTTGGGATTTACATGAATCAATGGAACATTACTCAATAGATTCCATGCTCGAATTACATCGGTTACGTTACGAGTGGACGCACGAGCGAGAAAAAATACTTGAAAATTTTGTTGATTTTAGTATTGCGGATCAGGATCCTGATCCAATTTGTCTTAAAGAAAAGGAATGGGCTTTTATAAAAGAAGATTTTGAAGCTGCAACTAATTCTAAATGATCTTGTCACCGCTTTCCAAGCTCGCCCATTTTTCTCTTGGTATCAGCCAACCGGTTTAAATCACTCACAAAATGGTTCGAATTATACACCGTCACTGACCCAGATTTTTAAAGCAGTTCTGAAAAGAGCTGCTTTTTTTGTTTCTATAGGGGTCGATTCCCTTTTTCTTCAAATTATCTTTCTTTAACCTTCCGCCAATGAAGACAAGTTGAAATATTCAACAATGATTTCCATATAGCTTTTTTCTAAAAAGTAGAGATTATCAATAAATGATCTGGCATTTCGCCGCGGAAAATACATAACTTAGTTTTTGAGAGCGTTAATAAGCTATTAGGTACCCTCATTTATATCATTTATTAACTATTGTTATTCACATTAATGAACTTAAAGCCTTTACTAACTCTGTTCTGTCTTATCATCTACCACAGTGCAGCCGCGCAGAAGCCGGAGATAAGCCATGTCGTTACGCATAATCGTTCTACCATTATTTGCGATGCTACTAAAGGTGAAAAGTCCTACCCTGCCTGGGGTATATTTCCTAAAAATGATCACCCTTTGAGGAAAATAACCATGCACGTTACGCTGGGAAGCCCCGATAGCCTAAATACTGCGCATTGGGATTACCTCGACCATATTGTACTGCGACGCAAGGGTGGAAAAGATGGTCCGGAGCTCAACTATGAATTGGGCAGGATGCTTACGCCTTACGGCAGTATTTACAACAAGGGCTGGAACTGGAAATGGCAGGTAGATGTTACGGACTTCGCTCCCTTCCTGCGAGATAGTGTAGAAGTTGTTTATGTACATTCCGGTTATGAAGATAAGACTGTAGGCTGGGCACTCACTATAGACTTTGAAATCCTCTCTGGTCCTCCTGTTGTTACACCACTCGGTATAACGGCCTTGTGGAATAAGGGGTATAAATATGGAGATTCCAAGGAGAAGATTGAAGAGAATCTTTTACCGATAAGTTATCAGTCGATAAGCGGTGCGTCGTTAAGCCGGATACGTATCCAGCATACCGGACATGGTATGGACAGGCCACGCGGTTGCAGTGAATTTTGTAGTCGCTGGCGTGAACTCAGGCTGGATGAAAAAGTAGTTGACCGGCGGGATATGTGGAAAAAGTGCGGTAACAATCCGCTGTATCCGCAGGGGGGGACCTGGATATATGACCGGGCGTACTGGTGTCCAGGTGATCTACAACAGCCTGATGTGATCGATGTGTTCACAAAGCCGGGAAGCCATAAGGTATCATTGCAAATGGAGCCTTATACAGCCACGGGCAACATACAGGCTGTTGAAAATATTTCAGCCTATTTGTTTCATTATTCGGCTCCTAAGCAAAAAATAGATGTGGCGGTTGAATCCATTATGGTACCTAGCGATGAGCAACGGTTTTTCCGTTTGAATCCGGCCAGCTCCGGGCCTCGCATATCCTTCAGAAACCTGGGGTCCGATCCGGTTCGTTCACTTACTATTGTGTATGGGACTGATGGATTTCCCACCAAAACATTCCATTGGAAAGGAATTCTTCCTTTTAATAAAGTAGCCGAAATCGTGTTGCCGGGGGAAATTCAGGAAAAAGACGGCGAAAATATATTTAATGTAAAGCTTATCCAACCCAATGGTAAGAAAGATGCTTGGTCTGGAGATAATGAAATGAAAACAGTTTTTACTGCACCGGAGAAATTTCCTTCAGAATTTGTCATACAATTTCTTACGAATAACAAGCCCAAAGACAATAGTATTTTTCTTGTCAATTCACAACAAGACACGATTTTCAAAAAAACGGCATCGCAGTTAACTGCTGCAACACTTTATACTGATACCATACGCCTCGCAGAGGGCAACCATTCCCTTTGTCTGGTAGATACTTCCGGTAATGGGTTGCAGTTCTGGGCACAGCCAGCAAACGGTGATGGTTATCTACGTTTATTTGATATGAAGGGAAATCTTATCCATGCTTTTGAGAGTGATTGCGGGAATGGTGAGATGTTTAGCTTTAAAGTAGTTCCGGGCTTTGAAGTAGACACGACAATAGCTCAGTATGCATTTTCACTGTATCCAAGATCGGTAGTCGACCAAACGCAATTGAGAGTAGTATCAAACAAGGTCAGCGATATGACCGTACAGATTACGGTCGATGGTGTACTGTGGCAAAAGCACGAATACAAATCTATTAAGAATGCTGTATTCAGTTACGATCTTAACCATCTTCCTAAAGGAAGAATAGTTGTGGAAGCTTTTATGGATGGTATCAGTAAATTTAAAGGACGGATCAATAAAAGATAGTGGGGGAGGCGGATCAGGAATCACTCTTTCCTGCATGCACATTCGTGATGCTCGTTAAGGTAGTTAATTGATTCCATGCAGATTTCCTTTAATACCGATGTATCAATATCGGATAGCTTTTTCACATACATACAGGCTTTGCCCATTTTGAACTTACCCAGGCTGGCTAACAGCTGCTCACCACTTTCTGTGTCGGAATAAACATAGAGTGAAAATGCCGCTTTTCTGGGTGAAAACCCAAGCATTGGTGCATCGCCTTCATGTCCGCTGGCATATTTGTAATGGTAATTACCGAAGCCAATAATCGTTGGCCCCCACATTTTTGGTTCAAATCCTGACCATTCCCTTAGTAGCGTTACCAGTTGCAAACTGTCCGCTTTCTTTTGCTCATTATCAACGTATGAGTTTATAAAATCCAATACATCTGCTCCGGTATATTCAGTTTTGGTCTTTTTCATCTTTATACATTTCGCCAGTTAATTTACGAATTAAATTCATCTATAGCCCTGATGGTACACTGGTGGTAGACTGGCAGTAGATTGCTTCGCAAAAAGGTACCTGTTTTGTGAAGCAGGCCCGAGGCAGTCTGCCAGCAGTGTGGAAGCAAGTTTTACTAATATTTTATCTTGATTTATAATGTCTGAATCTCTTCGATTGAAAGGCTGGTCAATTCAGCAATTTCTTCAATTGACATATTTTTGGCTTTCAGCTTTACAGCCATTTCAATGGCTTTATCGTGCTGTCCTTCAGCTCTTCCTTTTTCAATTCCACGTTCAATTCCACGTTCGATTCCGGTTTCTTCTGCAAAATCAAGGGCATTCTGATTATCCCATCT
This sequence comes from Pedobacter frigoris, assembly GCF_032678645.1. Classification (GTDB taxonomy): domain Bacteria; phylum Bacteroidota; class Bacteroidia; order Sphingobacteriales; family Sphingobacteriaceae; genus Pedobacter; species Pedobacter frigoris_A. The sequence continues at coordinate 1,271,331 of NZ_JAVTSP010000001.1, read as the reverse complement.
TACTTTTTGGCTTTCGTAATACATATCCATTTCCTCTTTAGTTAAATTGGCAAAATTAGCCAGGTTGAATAGTTTTTCAAATTCAGGGTAAACTACAACATAATAAATTGAAAAACCTGAGAATTCCAAAACAAATTTATTTTGTTTAAATAACTGATATACAGTTTAGTATATTGGTTTTTTTGACAGAATTTTGAATTTCATTTTTATAATTTTGAATGTTATTTTTATAATTCTGAATAACATTTATTCTTATCAATCCGTCATCTCGAACGAATGTGAGAGATCTCTTGAGCTATGCTTGAACAAGAGATTTACCTGGCTTACGAGCCAGAAGAAAGGCTAGCTATGGCTTATACTACAAACGCAAAGATTTATCCGGTTGCCAAGATCGTGGCTGGTGTTTTCGACATCTACTGGAACAAATCATATGAGGTGCCCACTTTTGATGCGCTGGAGGTAAGTCCTGAGATACTTGACCAATATATAGGCGTATATGTGGTGGCCGGAACTCCTGCGAAGATGACGGTGATTAGAACCGGCTCAACAATTTCTATCGGGAATGGCGGAACTCCTATCCCGCTCGAAGCGACCGCTCCCAATAAATTCAGCCTTGGTCCCGGAGTTACTATTGAATTCGACGCTGCAAAAAAACAAATGACCATTAAGCGTCCCCAGGGTGAACGCGTATTTACAAAAGAAAATTAAGAACAATATCTTAAATTTATATTATGACCAAAACATTTGTTCCCGCTGTCAATGTTATAAGCTATGCAATGATGGGTCTGTTGCCACAATTTCAGCGAGACGAAAAAACTATAGCTGAAGTGGTGTCACTATTGATGAAAGAGGCCTATGATATCGATTATACACTTCCAAATGTGCCCAATGCCTATCTGGCTAAATCATAAATTCTGGCAAATCACGAATGCAGAGTCTCTTCTAATCCCTTTTAGCAAGAAAAATTAAAATTTATTTTTCATTGTAGTTGGTTTATATCGAAGAACTTATATAATCTTGCAAAAGATTTTTAGTAAATTAGTACAACGGGGGTAACTTATAAAATTCATGGCTAATTATAGCGCATCATCGGATATGGATTTGATCGGCTTTGTTAAAGCGGGCGATCAGGCTGCGTTTCATGAAATTTACAACCGTTATGCACCAAAGGTATTTTACCAGATGAATCAGATGCTTCGGGATAGGGAGGCTGCTCAAGATTTAGTTCAGGAACTCTTTATTACCTTATGGAGCAGGGTTGCTTATTTAAGACCCGATACCAAGCTGGGTGCTTATCTTTATATAGCTGCTCAAAATAGCGTGTTTAAGCAAATTCAAAAAGGCAAGCTTAAAAATGATTTCCTGGTTTCGCTGGCAAAGTTTACTGAAGAACTGGATCTTGCGGGTGATGAACTGCTGATGGAAAAAGAACTGGAACAGTTGATTGATGCTGCGATTGAAAAATTGCCGCCAAAAATGAAGCAGGTTTTTGAGCTAAGCCGTAAGGAAAATCTGAGTTACCAGGAAATTGCCCAGCAATTGAATATTTCGACCCAGACAGTAAAGAACCAGGTAAGTACTGCTTTGCGGATTTTACGTGAAGATCTGGGGCCAAACGCAACGGCAGGCTTACTGTTTATTACCATGTTGCCCAAATAAATTTGATTTTATTGTGTTGATTTTCAGTTTATTAAATGTTTTCGATAAACTTTTAATAATTCTATCTAGTACCGCACAGGCGGTTTGGGGTTATACTTATAAATAGGCAAATTAATTATGTCTGTTTACATAGGGATGAATATTAATGAGGCTAAATCACTTTTAGAAAAATATAACCGGGGCAAGGCCAGTAAGGCTGAGTCTGCTTTACTAAAATATTGGTTTTTGCATGAGGCTACCCAGCAAGAAGCAGAACTAAGTGAAGAAGAATACGAGCAAATCCATGCTTTGATGTGGAAGCTGGTAGCTGAGGGAATCAATAAGCCAGTAAGAAGAAAGCTTTGGCCAAGGATCGCGGCGGTAGCCGCTGCGGTTGCGCTGATAGTTCTTGGAGTTTATTTCTTTAATGCTCCTTCTCGTCATTCTGACCCCGCTTTGTCATCCCGAGTTTCGAGGGATCTAAACGACATAGCACCTGGAAAGAACGGAGCAACGATTACGCTGGCTAATGGTAAGGTGATACAGTTAAGTGATGCGAAGAGTGGGGTAGTAATAGGAACTGATAAGCTTGCCTATAATGACGGCTCTTCCGCTTTGTCATCCAGAGCGAATGCGAAGGATCTAAATAAAGACATGACGGCCTCTACAACCAAAGGCCAGACTTATATATTCACATTGCCGGATGGCACCAAGGTATGGCTTAATGCCGCCAGCACATTAACAATCCCTTCAAATTTTTCTGGGATAGAGACCAGGAAGATTTCGCTGGAGGGCGAAGCCTACTTTGAGGTAGCCAAGAATAAAAAACGGCCATTTGTAGTGGAGAGTAACGGGCAAGAAGTCACAGTATTGGGTACGCATTTTAATGTAAGTGCGTACGCAGATGAAGGAAGTATAAAGACGACTTTGTTAGAAGGGTCAGTTTCCGTTCGTCATGCTATAGACGGTCGTCATCCTGAACTTGTTTCAGGATCCCGGAATGGAAAGACCACCCCGGCTTCGCCACCCCTCCTTGCGAAGGAGGGGACTATCCTGAAGCCAGGTCAGCAGTCGGTTGTATCCGGGTCTAACCGGATAAATGTAAAAGATGTGGATGTGAGTGAAGCGGTGGCATGGAAGGATGGCAAGTTTATGTTTGAAAGCAGCGACATCCAGTCTATTATGAGGATGGTAGAACGCTGGTATAACGTGGAAGTAATTTATAATGGCGAAATACCAAAAGACAGGATCTACGGTACAGTGTCAAGATTTGATAAAGTTTCGAGTGTGTTGCGCATACTCGAGTCCACTGGAGGTATACACTTTAAAGTAGAAGGTCGAAAGATTTATGTAAGCAAATAAAAAAATCATCTCCCTATATACAACGAACTAACTAAATTATGAACCAAAAAACTCAGGAAAGATGAAGAAATATTTACGAAAGAATAGCTAAGGCTAGATAAGCAAACCAGAAGTGCGAACCCGCAGTAGCTGCGAAGCAAAACACCCCTGGTTTGTGTTTGGAACAATTAATTAAAAAATCAACTTACTGCAGAATGCCGACAGTTTTCGACGACAGAGGCAAACTGCTTAGAACCAAACAGGACAAATGTATAGAAATTATACCAGGATATTCGGTATACCCAAGCCGCTATATCATAAAATACTGCTGATTATGCGATTAACCACCGTATTATTACTAGCAACCTTGCTTCATGTGAGTGCAAATAGTCTCGCACAGAAAGTGAGTATGAGCCAAAAAAATGCATCACTAAAAACGATCATTAAGGATTTGCGTAAGCAGACCGGATTTGACTTTGTGATCAAAGAAAAGCTCATTAATGATTTTCAGCCAATAGATATTGACATTAAAAATATGGAATTGGAAAATGCCCTGATGCAGATTTTGGAAAATCAGAAGCTTTCTTTTACCATAGATTCTAAAACAGTTATTATAAAAGAGAAAACACCCAGTTTTCTGGATTTACCTAAGTCTGTTTTTGCTAATTTGGATGCTCGGGGTAGGATTTTGGATGAGGGGGGTAAGCCGTTGGAGGGGGCGACGGTGGTATTGAAGGGAACGAGCAGGACGGTGAAGACGGATGTGAAGGGTGAGTTTGTGCTGGCGAATGTGCCGAATGATGGGGTGTTGGTGATTCGATATGTGGGGTTTAAGACTTTGGAGATTTCGTTAAAAGATGCGGTGATGCCGTTGGAGATTAAGTTGAATGTGGCCACGGGGGAGTTGGAAGAGGTGAATGTGACATATAATACTGGCTATCAGAATATTCCGAAGGAAAGAGCAACTGGAAGTTTTGTACAGATTGATAATGAAATGATCAATCGTGGAGTATCTACGAATATTTTAGATAGGATTGCATATTTGACCAGTAGCTTGCAAAAACAGAATATTCGAAGTGACAAGTCTGATATAACAGTAAGGGGTTTCAGCACAATCGAGTCAAATACAAAGCCCTTAATTGTTATTGATGGTTTCCCTTACGAAGAAGGGGGAGGGAATATTTATTCTGGACTCCAGCTAAATAATCTAAATCCTAATGATGTGGAATCAATTACGATCTTGCGGGATGCAGCAGCTGCGAGTATTTGGGGTGCCAGATCTGCAAATGGGGTGATTGTGATTAGCACAAAGAAGGGGAAGTTCAATCAAAAAGCGAGTATCAGTATTACGGGAAATACAACCCTGACTGAGCGTCCAGATCTTTTTAAATTAAATTTGATTTCTTCGAAGGACGCAATAGATTATGAAAAGCAATTATTTGCAAGTGGCTATTATAATGATTACGATAGCTCATATCCTTCTTTTAATTATTTCCCAATCGTGTCTCCAACCGTTGAGATTTTGCTTGCTCGTAAAAGAAACGCTATTACTCAGCAGCAGTCAGATGAGCAGCTGGCTCAGCTTGCAGCACATGATACGCGAAATGATATCAGTAAATATCTATTGCGTACCGCAGTGACACAGCAATATAATTTTAACGTAATCGGAGGCGGAGATAAAATAGCCTATTACAACTCTATTGGTTACAACAAGATGGGGGCATCTGAGATAGGAAATGAAAGTAATACTTTAACCATAAATCTTAACAACACATATCGCCCTATTAAGAATTTGGAATTGAATACTTTTTTAAATTATAATCAGACGAAAAGTAAGGTAAATGGGATTGGTTATCAAAGATTTATTCCTAATGGGAGTAATACCATTGCCCCCTATACTATGCTGGCAGATATCAATGGAAACCCGATGTCAATACCAAAGGTTGGTAGTTTTAGAGAGATTTATTTAGATACGCTTAAAACCAAGGGTTTATTAGATTGGCATTACCGTCCATTGGATGAGCTTGGTAATCAAGATAATATTGTCAAACGTTTTAGCTTACGCTTTGGTGGTGGATTAAAATATTCCATTTTACAGGGGCTGGAAATAAATTTAAACGCGTCTTACAACCGCAGCGTGACAAATACAGATAATTATAAAAATTTGAGGCATTATGAGACTCGAGATCTAATAAACAGATATATGTTTTTGAATGCCTCCGGTCAACCTCAATATCCTGTACCATTGGGTGGAATATTAGATTTTTCCAGCCAAGTAGAAGTCGCTTATAATTTGCGAAGTACATTAAATTTCACAAGAATTTGGGGAATTCATGCTCTTTCACTGATTTCTGGTATAGATATCAGTGAATCTCAAAACGATAATAATCAATTCAGAAGATATGGTTATGATCCACTGACTCTATCTTATGCTAATAATATTAATTATGGAACAAATTATACCACTAGGCCGAGTGGAGCAAATATTATCACGGAAGCAGGGCGTATTAGTGGATTTTTGACCCGGAATCATAGTTATTATGGTAATGTAGGATATACACTATTAAATAAATATACTCTCACTACAAGCGGGCGGGTAGATGCGGCCAATCTTTTTGGTATGAAAGCAAATTTTAAAGCTAAACCAACTTGGTCTGTTGGTGCGATGTGGCTTATAAGTGCGGAAGATTTTTTTAAAGTTGAATCAATATCTTCATTAAAGATTAGAGCGACTTACGGTTATAATGGCAATGTAGACAATCAAGCTACTTCACTTCCTGTCATAGGATACAGGACAAACGCTCAGACTTATCAGGTGCCACAACAATATGCCGCACTTTCTAGTCCACCTAATCCAGGAATTACTTGGGAAAAAACAAGGGTAATTAACATAGCCGTTGATTTTGGGATGTTTAATAATCGGCTTACAGGTTCATTGGAGTATTATACAAAAAGATCTTCTAATTTGATTGGTGTTGGACCACTTACCGATCAAACCTCTGGGGTAGAGAGTTATCGTGGAAATTTTACAGGCTTAAAAGGAAAAGGAGTAGATGTGACTTTAAATGGACTTATTTTTGATCAAGGTGTTAAGTTAAGAACGGTGTTAAACTTAAGTCATAGTGCTGATAAAGTTACAGCTTATTATAATCTTGGTAGTTCACTAAGTAATCCATCCTTTTATATAAATCGTATTGCGCTTCCTCCAGGAAAACCAATAAATTATTTATATAGTTATCACTGGGCAGGATTGGATGGGCAAACAGGAAATCCGATGGGTGTAGTTAATGGACAAGTTGTTCCTTTCACTACAGCTTTAGGCAATTCTGGACGTGGATCTAATGATTTAATCTACCATGGTAATGCATCACCGACTGTTTCTGGGAATATCATGAATGACATTTCTTATAAGGGTTTCTCGGCGTCTTTTAATCTTACATATGCATTTGGGTATTATTTCAGGAGACCTTCAGTTGACTTTAATACCCTGCAATCCTTTTGGAGTGGACATGGGGACTACGCTTTAAGGTGGCAGAAGCCAGGGGATGAATTACTCACTAATGTGCCGTCTATGCCTTTGACGCCAGATAACAGATATGCATTTTATAGTAACTCAGAAATACTAGTAGAAAAAGGAGATCATATCCGTTTGCGTGATTTTCGATTATCCTACAGTCTGAACAAGGTATGCTATAAGAAGCTGCCTTTTAGAAATATCTCATTTTCTTTAATGGCAGACCACCTAAACGTGCTATTGTGGCGGGCTAATAAAGCAGGTATTGATCCCGACTTTAATAATGTGATACCTACATCACGCTCAATTTCTTTTGGTTTAAATTTAAATTATTAGGTTATGAAAACAAACTATAAAAGGCTATTGTGTATTCTTGGCTTACTGTGTGTGAGCGTACTGAGCTGCAAAAAGGAATGGCTTGAAGCAAAATCAGATAAGACGCAAGCTGTACCAGCCACAGTAAAAGATTTTCAAGCTATGTTGGACGACTTCAATTCAATAAATAGAACCAACCTTATCCTGAATGAAGTCGCAGCGGATGGACATTACTATACCCAGGCCGGTTTTAATGCGATGCTCCCCAGTCTTCCTGAGTTTCAAAATGTTTATGCATGGACACCCATTACCCAATATGAAGTAATTTTGGGTAATAATGTGCCTGGATATACAAATCCATATACTGATATTCTAACGATGAATATTATTTTGGACGAGCTAAAGAAATCTAAAGATCAGGATCGGAATGGTCTTGAGCAAGTTAAAGCGCAGGCTTTATTTAATCGGGGTCGCCTATATTACGAACTTGCACAGAGCTTTGCCCCGCCCTTTAAGGTAGCAACTGCGAATACTGATCTTGGCTTAGCATTGCGCTTGTCATCTGACATCACAGAAAAATCAGTAAGATCAACCGTAATGCAAACCTATAACCAAATTGTCTCAGATTTGATCGCTGCAAAGGATGTTTTACCTAATTTCCCTGATTTTTTATCCAGAGGTTCTAAATCAGCTGCCTTAGGCATGCTAGCAAAAGTCTACTTGAGTATGGGGGACTACGTTAATGCTTTTAATTATGCGAATGAATACCTGAAAATTAAGAATACCTTGATAAATTATAGCACTCTTTCTACTTCTGCTAATTTTATTGGTGTGAATCAGGAAGTCGCATTTATCAATCGATTATTAGGATACCCTCAAATCACAACAGAATATTTAATCGACCAATCATTATACGATAGTTATGAGACAAATGATTTAAGAAGGCAGATTTTTTTTAAAACCGTGCCAGCGGGGATAACCTTTAAAGGTACCTACGGAAAATCGATAGTAGATCTTTTTTGTGGGGTAGCAACTGATGAAATGTATTTGATTAGGGCAGAAGGCTATGCCAGGACGGGAAATTTATCTGCTGCGATGAAAGATTTAAATGATCTGCTACGAACAAGGTATGCAAAAAACCCTGATGGGTCAACGAAGTATTTAGACCAAACTGCAACGAATGAGTTTGATGCTTTGACCAAGATCTTGACAGAACGTAAAAAGCAGTTGATCTTAAGAAACGTACGTTGGACAGATCTTAGACGTCTGAACCAAGAGCCGAGATTTGCAGTCACATTAAAGCGAACTATCGGAGGGCAGACTTACACACTGGAGCCGAATAGCGACAGGTATACCTTTCCTTTCCCAATCGAAATCATTAACGCATCTGGAATGCCTCAGAATCCGGGATGGTAGGTGTCGCTTCGTCATACTGAACTGATTTCCACACGGGCTTTAGGTCAGTATCCCGAAATAGAAATACCGTTTTGCATGGTTTGAATTGCATGTGTGGGATCCTGAAACAAGTTCAGGATGACGACACTACTAGCCACCGGTATGCCAAAATATTTAATAAACTCGTTAAAATATGAGCAAGAAATGAAAAGACTATCACTAATCACAGCTTTTATTTGCCTGATTGGATTGGGTGTAGAAGCGCAATTTGGAAAACCCAATAGTAACAAAACTAAAGCAGATTCGGTATGGTCTACACGACCTGTCCCGTTTGTAGGTTCTGAATATAAACTCCCCGAGTCTTATACACCAGAAGAGTTTATACTCTACAAAGAATCTAAAATCAAGTCTAATATCAATAAAGAAATGTATGCAAGATTATTAAGAGAATGGGGAATTGAATTCTGGAAAAGATTCCCTGAAGACCGAAGAAAATTTCAATTGTTCAGTTTCTATGAGCCTGCTTATTTTGCTAATTTAAGAGAAGGGGCAACTGCTGAATTTGAAGGCCGATTTGTTGTGCCTTTGGATACTGTAGCCAAGAATGAATGGAAACGCCTATCCCCGGAATATTTTAATGAGTATACAGCTGCTATTGGGGACAGTGGAAATTATTATTCATTAAGCCGGCTTGCACTTATCCCATGGAATGTTGGAAAATGGCGAAACTCTGCAAATGAAAAATTCGACTACGAGGGACATTTAAAAGAAGTGATAGTTCATTTAAAACGATACCCTGAAGATCTGAGCAAAAGGAGTAAACAGGGTGTTTTGTCAATAACTGAATGTCTGCTGATTAACGAAAGAAGGGATTATGGGTTGGATGAACAGGATATGGAAAAATACATTGGCTTGTTAAAAGCAACTGATTTTTCCTCCTTCCATGAAATAGCCATACAACTGGAATGTACGTTAAAGTTGGAGCAGGAGCCACTACAACTAAAAGCGAAGCTAATCACAGGGGAAAAATTTGACCTGAAGCAGTTTAGGGGGAGGTTGGTACTGGTTGATTTCTGGCATCCTACCTGTGGAGGCTGTGTTGCTATGATGCCTGAAATCAAACTGGTGTATGATAAATATAAAACAAAAGGCTTTGAAGTTTTGTCAGCCAGCTTATTCTACAATCGTAAAGATGAATTCAAATCAATTCAAAACATATATGATAAAATCGGCGCAGACTGGCCTTTGGTTTTACTTGGAGGGAATAAAGGTGAGTCAGGAAGACGATTGTTTGAGCAATATGGATGGAACGGCGTACCTCAGGTTCTTCTACTTGATGAAGAAGGAAAACTTATTCATTTCAATAGCGAATTGAGAATTAAAGGTGGCTTGGAGAGCTTCGTTAAACAACATTTTGATCGTAAATCAACGGAAAACAAATCAGGTAGATAATAAAAAAATTATGAAGAAAATATTCACAATATTATCAATTGGGCTATTGTTCTTTTCTTGTAAAGATGAAAAAACAAAACCCGAATCCATAGGAACTGTAAATGTAATCAATGCAGTTACCGATGCAGGAGCAATAAAAGTAAACCCTACAGGTAAAGCGAATTCATGGAGTCGTTTGATACTACAAACCAATTATGCTGCTGGGACTTTGTACTATGCAACTACAGGTAATGCCAATTTTGTTATCGCACCAATAAGTGATACTACGAAGACGTTGTTCAATAGATCATTTAACCTGCAAGCCAAGATGTATACGCTGTATTTAAGCGGTGCGGTTGCATCGCCGGATACCATGCTGATGGAAGAAATCAATTATCCCTTTATTAATGCTTTTAGTTCAAGTATTCCGACAACTGCGGACAGTGTAGTGAATGTGCGGTTTGTAAATTTAAGTGTCGGCAGTCCAGCATTGAAAGTTAAACTTTCAACTGCGGTATCTGATGAAGTGGGCAATTTGCCGTATAAGGGGATCAGTCCTTTTAAAGCTTATCCGGCGAGATTACTTTCCACGACATATAGTTTTGAGATCAGACGAGTAGATAACGATGTTTTAGTGACCACGTTTAATTTTGGTGCCACTTCAGCAAATCGATTTAAGAATGTCGCTTTAGTAATTAGGGGAATTTTTGGAACAACAGCAGCACCGGCCCCTTTTGGGGTTAGTATGGTGAATTATTATTGAGCATCATTGAAAACCTGGACAAGAGCGAGGTGTGGCAATCTCCAAGGCTGTTGGGAGCAGCAAGATATTTGGGTCGGTCTAATTAGCATGGTGTAATGCGAGGCGGAGATCCTGAAATGAATTCAGGATGGCGAAAGATGTTAAAACTATGGCTAAACCATTCTTTTACAAAAACTGGTAATGAAAAAATATTAAACTAAAATTATATACAAATGAAAACTAAAATTATGATGTTATGTTTCGCGTTATTTTTCAATGTCGCGATAAGTTTTGCTCAAAAAAGTCAAGGGTTTGTTTTGAGTGGAAAGTTTAAAAGTCTGCCTGATGGAACTAAGGTCTACCTAGTTAATGATGATAAAGATACAGTAGGCAGGGTTATATCTAAAGGAAATGAGGTCATTTTTAAAGGCACGTTGCCTTTAAATGGGAGATTCCACTTTATTCTTTTCGATGCTCTTGTCTCAACAGTAGCAACAAAATCTATGCTTTTAGAAAACACATCTATGCAGGTAACAGGTGAACTGGGTAAAGCTGATATTGTGCTGAAGGGATCTAACAGTGATGCCAATAATAAAGAGCTTAGCATATTAATGAATCCAATTCGGCAACGAATGCTGGCAAAGAATAAGGAGCTCGTTCAATCACAAATCCAAATAAGAGCGAAACTTAGTAATTCGACAGATTCTATAGAAAAAACTGAATTAACCAAGAAATTGGAGGAATTGACAAACGACGGGTTACAATCAGGCAAGGAATTTAAGGATGTAGGTTTAAATTGGTTAATGGCCCATAACAATTCTCTATATACACCATTTGTAGTCAGTAATTATAGGACCATTCTTAGTGCGGACGAGATGCAGGCTGCTTATGATAATTTAACACCAGATGTGAAAGCAGGATACTATGCGAATAAATTGAAAAATGATATCTATAACAGGGGAGCGACTGCAAAGATTGCCGAAGGGCAGGTAATCCATGATTTTATGCTGGCTAGACCAGATGGAAAGAAAGAATCTATTCTGGAGATTGCTTCAAAAAGTAAATATACTTTGATTGACTGTTGGGCATCCTGGTGTTCGCCTTGTCGTGCTGAGGTTCCAGCTTTAAAAAAGATCTATGCTGCATTTAAAGATAAAGGTTTTGGCGTTGTTGGGATATCATCTGATAAGGATATCAGCAAATGGAAGAAAGCAGTTGTAGAAGATGCAACTCCCTGGTTTCACTTGGTTGAAAGCGATAAAAAGGAAATCAGCAATACCTATGATATTAGAGCAATCCCAGCTTATATGTTGATCGATGACAAAGGAAGGTTAGTGGCTTTTGACTGTCAAATGTCTAACGTTAAACCCTTTGGACCACTTTTGAGGGGAGAAGAATTAACTAAGACGTTGGAAGGGTTATTAGGGAAATGATTATGATGAAATATAACATTATAAAAGCCTATACTGGACTTGATTCAGTATCGCTACGCTTCCTAGCAATGACGTGGATTGGCCTGATGATGGTATACAGCCTTCCCGGTTACAGTCAACTTAAGGACGGGTTTGATATTGAAGGAGACGTAAAGGGTTTAAAAACCGGCAGTGAACTCTGCATGGTGATTAAAAGGAATGATAGGATAGATACTATTGCTAAAGCTGTAGCAACAAAGGGAATATTTAGATTCAAAAATGTAAAGCTGCCAGTTTACCCTGAGTTATATTTAGTTTGTGTGCAAACAGAGTTTGTAGAAAACCTCCAATTGTTTCTTGATCAGGCTAGGGATTTAAAAATTACAGGGGACTTAGTGAGGTGGCCAAATGTTTTGGTTAGCGGATCAAAGACGCATCAAGAGTATCTAACTGCTAAAAAAATAATGGAAAAGGTTTGGAAAGAAGGGTTTCTTGTCAAATATCCGAGTGGTATGGCTCCCCCAGATTCGGGGATGGCCTATAGTTTAAAAACCAGGCTTGCTGTTGTGAAGCAAATGCCTGATTCTTATTATATCCCGGCAATGATTGCCACGTGGAAGCATCCTGCCGAAGACAGTGGGTTCGGAAAAATTGATATTGAGGTTAAGAAATCTTTCTACGACAAATTATCTGATGCTCAGAGAAACACCTATTATGGTAAACTATTAGGTAAGCTGATTGTCGATGATGCGGAATATAAGAAGTGGAAAACTGCTTTAAGGAAGAGTTCTGAAGGATTAAGTAGTATTTCTAAAGAAGATGCCGCTGGTGAATTATTGACTAATGCGGGAAAGAACGTTGCTGTCTCCACGCTGTTAGCGGGTAGTACTTCTTTGAGTAAAGATGAATTAACAGCCAGATCCAAAGATGCGACACTTATTATAAATATGGCTTTTCTTTACCCTGGAGTTAATGGTATACAATCAAACCCGACAACTGGATATGTGATTGATGATAGTGGTATTTGTGTCACCAATTATCACGTGTTAAAGGAGTATTCAGGCAAACAAATTTACCAGTCGCTATCTGTAATGACAGCCGAAGGGAAAGTATATCCGGTAACATCGGTTCTGTCAAGTTCCGAAAGTGATGATCTTGTCATTTTCAAAGTAGATCCCAAAGGGGATAATCTGAAGTCTTTGCCATTGGGTAATGCTGCTGCTGAAAAAACAACAGTCCATGTTATGGGACACCCTGATGGCAGTTTTTACCAGTTTACTTCAGGAGTAGTAGCGGAAAATACCACATCAAACCATGGGGGGAAGCAGGTTAATATTATGGGTATTACTGCAGATTTTAAAGTAGGTAGCAGTGGCGGACCGATTGTAGATGATTGTGGTAATGTTGTGGGTACAGTGAGTAGGATTAATGGAGGGATGAAAGTGGGCGTACCGGTTAGTGAGCTGAGGAAGTTGTTGAACATACGTAAGCCTGATGGCCAGCTTGAAAGAAAAGCCAAAGCTGCGGAGAATAAAGCAGGAGGCGAGCGGTTTCTTCTGGAGAATAAAAGAAAATCGGATGTAGTATGCCTCGCGAGTGGTCTTCAATATCAGGTATTGAAAACCGGAACTGGTACCAAACCTAGGCTTGACCAAAAAGTGGTGGTTAATTGTGAGGGGACATTAATAGATGGATTAAAGTTTTTGGACAGTTCTATGAATGGAGAAAAGCCGCTTACAGTTACAGTAGGTCATGTTATAAAAGGCTGGACAGAAGCGCTATTGCTTATGCATGTAGGGTCAAAATGGAGAATTTTTATTCCTTCAGAATTGGGTTATGGAGAGAATGGAACAAAGGGTCAGATAGGTCCCAATAGTGTTTTGATATTTGAGATAGAGTTGTTAGGTATTGATGGTTAATTGAAATGACACGAGGAGAGTCAATGCCTGCAAGTGGAAGAAATCAAATCTGATGTTCAATTAGAATAAAATATTAACGCCATGATTCCTATGATCGGGAAAGGAAAACTAAGCCCTTATAAAATTAACATGTGAATACTAACTCCTTTTTGAAATCAAAAATTAATAAAATATGAAGTACGTAGCACGCTACTTATTAATAAACCAAAGGCTCCTTGCATGAATTGAAAAAATATGACGAAAATTAAAGTAATATTTATTGAGATTATAATTGCACTTTTTGTGGTGCTTTGGTTTTATACCGGGCTAAACAAGATTGTTGATTATAACAACTTCAAATCTCAATTGGGGAAGTCGCCATTTGTTGAGCACTTTGCTGCATTGATAAGTTGGATTATACCTATTGGGGAAATGCTTATTGGAGTGATGCTGGTTTATAGAAGAACCATGCTTCTTGGTTTACATCTATCTTTTGCATTAATGTTACTGTTTACAGGCTATGTATGGATGATGTTAAGTTACGCCTACGATCTGCCTTGCAGCTGTGGAGGGGTACTAGCCCAACTTTCCTGGGAAGACCACTTATGGTTTAATAGCGCTTTCGTCCTGCTTTCAGTTATTGCAATAATCTTTAAAACTAATACTTCACTAATTCCTAAAAGAAAGGAGGTTTTGTCCTGAAAAGCATGCTAAACTAATTTGTTAAATCTTTAAAAAACTTATTATGAAAAAACTAAGAAACTCATTTACATTAATAGTAGCATTGGTAACTGTCGGGTTTACCCTAATGTCAAGTAAAGCTGTTACCGGAACACAAAGTTATAGGGATTCCGTTAGATGCTTTAAAGGTCCTCTTACCGTTAAACTCTTTTGTTCGGGGCCTTCTCAAGTTCTTAACTCTACCACTAGCTGTGAAGATGCAGAGGCTTTTGAATTTTATAAAGCACATGTATTCAGTTTGAACCCCAATAATTATATTGAATTAGGCGATATATCGCAGGAATGTTGGGGTGGAAGTACTTTTTGCTGTGCCCAGGTAACACCAGATGTGAACTGGTCTGGCGGAAATTTTGAAGGGCCATGCCCGGGACAGCCGTATTATGATCTGGAAGGAACATATGCGCAGTATGAGATATGGCAGGTGTATTGCAAATTTGATTAGATAGATGAAAAACAAAGTTATCCTTCGGTTGCTATTGATTGCTGTTTTTGTTTTTTTGGTTTTGACTGGATTGTTTGTATTCACTGATATGCCCAATAAAAACAACAATGGGTTTTTAAGGAATTTGCTGGGTTCAAAATTGAGTGTTTTGAAAGAAACAGATGTCGTTGAGCCATTGAACAAGATCTGGAGTATATCAGGTAATTACATTTACCTGAGCGGCGAAACGCCTAAAACTATCCTGATGTTAAAAAAGGACCTGTCATCAAAAGATACAATCGGTATTAATTTGACAGCGCCGGAGGATAAACTTGTTCCATACAGCATCTGCGTGGATACTCCTTTTCTTTATATACATATGAATAACCTGAAATCAGTGATTTGGGGTAAGTTCCCTAATCATAAGTTAAGTATGACGGAATTGAAATCACAGGTGTTTACCAAATCGGTGCAGGTATCCCCAGCTTCGATTGTGATCAGGACTTTTGATCGTTTCGGTAAAAAACAAATATTTCAGAAGATCAGCACAGTAAGTGGCGAGGTCATCAAAGAAGCAGATATTGTAAACGGCCAAGGTGATGATCTAGGAATGGCCAGTGACGGTGCTTTGCATTATGAAAAAAGCACACGCACAATCAGCTATGTAGAATACTTCCGTAACCGTTTTTACCTGATAGATACCAACCTGAATGTAAAAGTGTTTGGCAAAACCATAGATACGGTTTCATCCATAGATGTGAAAAAACAAACGATAGATGAAGGAGGGGGCAAAGGGAAGATCATCCCGGGAAAAGCAAGGGTAAAAGTAAACAAGGATAGTTTTATGGACGGGGCTTATTTGTATATAGTATCGGCGCTCCGCGCAGATAATGAGAACCGCAGTGATTTTAACGCGTATAGTGTTATAGATAGGTACCGCTTAGCTGATGGTAAATACAGCAGCAGCTTTTATGTAGATAAGGTAAAGGAGAAGCCTTTTAAATCGGCAATGGTGAGTGGGGATACTTTGTTTACGCTATATAGTGGTAAAATGGTGTTGTATAAACTGCCGAAGTGATAAATAATCTATGAAAAATAAAAGGTTTGGGGGAGTTATAATTTAAACTTAAAAGAGCGAGATTATTGATCAAGGCTTCCCCAATACCTTTTTTAGTAAGAAATATAGCGTGAACAAGAGATCTCTCGTCGCTGCGCTTCCCTCGAGATGACGAAAAATGAGTGAAATTAACGAAGCAATAGAAAGAATGAAAATGGAAAAAATAACGCAGGTAAGTTTACTGGATTTCTTAATAAGGGATAGAGAGCTTGAGGCATTCACCAATGTTGCAGGGATCGGCTTTAGTTTATTTGAAGATGAAGGGGTTTCTCTGGATCATCTGCTGAAGGATCAAACTGATGATGATATGAGGGAAGTAAGGCTTTGGTCTGATGATATGGATATAGCCGAGTTTATGGCTGAGTTTGGGATAGCGAGTGTTCAGGATCTGGAGCAGTTTACGCCGGAATTGTTATGGAAGCTTTACCGTGCTGACCGTGGGTATATTTCTTTGTTTGATGGGGTAGATGATGTGGATATGAGGATAATTGATGGTGTGAAGACGCTGGAGGATGCGTTGGTGTATGGAGGAAAAGAAAATTAAACATTATGAGACTTAGTTATAAGAAACTCTACGAATCGGTGATGATGGAGTTGGATTTTGTAAAGGGTGAAAGGGAGAAGTTGAAGCAAGAGAATGCGTTGCTGGAAAAGATCAGGACGATACAGACCGAGCATTTATTGAGGAGAGAAAAAATGATAAAGGATATGGGAGGAAAGATATAAAAGCAGCGGGGGCGTTTTTGACATAATTTAATTTTTTTTTTTGCCCCTGCTCTTTTAAATATTATGGTTTTCGGTTGGTTCCCAGTTCGCTATGTGTTAGAGAGCGTTGACATAGCAACTGGGGCAAACCAATCAATTTTTTGAGAAATGATAACGATTTTTGAATAGCGACTGCGGGATCCTGAAATAAATTCAGGATGACGGGCGCTTTAAAAGGAAAAGAAAAACCGCATTTGGGAATGCGGTTTTTTTAGCGACAATATTTAGGTATGAAATTTTTTAAATAATAAACTAATGAATTATAGTTTGTGAATAAAATGAATAGATCTCTCGGAACTCGGGATGACAAAAGAGATAAATGAATAGAGCCGTTACAAATACATAACGGGTAAGTGAGCAGGAACAGGAAGATTGAATTGAATTTTTTGCCTGATTAGGCATTTCTGGGTTTACCACCCCGCCTTCGGCACCCCTCCTTGAAAAGGAGGGGACTAGCGACCGTACAGAAAAGAGGGGGATTGCAAAACGCCAGGAAAAATCATCAAAATAACCAATACAATGAATTAAATGATAAACAGAAAAATCTTTGAGAAACTAATTAAATTATTGAGGAGTATAAATCCTAAGGTTCCATTGCCGGAAGGCTTTGATGAATTTCTATTTTTAAGAATGAGGGGCGTGACTATGGACCACAAAAGGGAAACTTTCCTTGAGCATGAAGGTGACAAGCCCGGGAACGCGTATTATGTAGTGAGTGGTCTGGTATTGGTGTATGGTTATGTAGATGGCATCCCGTTTACAGAAAGCATTTACCGTGAGAACACCATAGTTGCCTTGCGTGAGTTTATGGAGCATGATGACGCTACGCATACGGTGGTGGCGACTAAAGGAACCTTGGTAGTGCGGATCAGTGCTGAGGCTATGGATGAAATTTATAGAGCGTGGCCGCCAATGGAGGCTTTTGCAATGCTTACTGCAATGAAGTACCTGGAAATGAAAAAGGACAGGCGTAACTCATTGCTTGCCTTATTGGAAGAGGAGCGGGTATTGGAGTTTTATACTGCTTTTGCAGGGCTGTTGCCGCCGAAGAAAAGCGCAATTAAGGATGAAGACATAGCCTCGTATCTGGCCATGAAGTTGAAAAAACTGAGAGATGTCAGGTATAAATTGAAAACAGGAGGCTTGTTGCAATATTAGGTTGAAGGTGTGGGGTGCTTTGCTTACAATAAATTGTTCATTGTTGCAAAATGTTGGTTTTTTTGATTCAGATAATTGATAATAGATTGCCGTCATGCTGAATTTATTTCAGCATCCCGCGCTTGAATGATCTCTACTCCAGAATACTGACCCTGCAGCAGCCGTGAAGTAAAAAAGTTCAGTAGAGAGGCGCTTTAGGCGCTATTAATAGAAAGATTTGTATCCCTAACAGACATAGCGAAGTATAGAAATGAGCAAGATCCATTTGCCGTAACTGGATGAGAGGTAGGACTACACTAGCATTTTTATAACTATGGGAAGTACTGAATAATCCTGCTTTTAAACCTCTCGAATTCGAAAGGTTTAAAAGTGGAATTGATAGAAAGCAATTTCAGAGAAAACCGTGATCTGAAATTCTATTGTGACACATTGGGTATTACCATAAGGAGATTGAACAAGGTGACAACGTTCTATTTTAGGAAAATGCTATACGAGCTTTTGCAAGATCGCATTCATAGGGAAGCGGTATTCCTGCTTTCGCAAACTACGCTTACTGCTAAGGAGATTTGCTATTAGCTCGGGGTGTGTGACCCCGGGCATTTTACCAGGAGCTTTAAGCTGGTGGAAGGGGTGACTCCGAAGGAGTTTAGGAGGGGGAAATTGGCTGGTGAGGTTGTGGGGTAGGATTATTGATACAGCGTGGTTAAGAATTAAAAGGTGGGTGCAATTTGTATCCACCTTTTTGCGAATAATACCCTGACTGGGACTGTGGTCAATCGGTTTTTTTTTCTAGTTTTATTCCTCATGGGTAGGATGATTTTCATGTCAGGTAATGGCTTGAAAGACTCCGACCTTAAGACAAACGCACCCTCTATGAACGAAGAATGGTTATATTTAATGAAGCGCTATTCCCTTGCCGGGGCAAGGGACAGGTTTGAATCGATATGTACAAGTCTTTTGAAGCGGCTCCATTCTGATCACTTCACCAAATCGGTCAAGGTTGAACAGGGAGATGGCGGTATTGATGTGTTTATCGGTGACATTGCGGGTGCGCCAGTAAAGGTCTTCCAATGTAAGTTTTTTATCAACGGCATTAATCTATCACAAAAGGACCAGATCAGGAAATCCTTTGCTTCCGTCATGGATCAGCAGGAATACCGCTGCTCGGCTTGGACACTTTGTCTACCCTGTCAGCTAACTCTCAAAGAGCAGTTATGGTGGAGCGAATGGCAACAGAAGATGACAAAGGCCCATCAGCTTGGGGAGGATTTTATCCAATTGATGGACGGTGAGGATCTTTTAGATGGGCTGAAAACGCACGGGCTGTATGACGAAGTTTTTGATGTCGAGATCAGAACGCTTCTACGGGAGATCAAAGAATTGCTGACGAGGCCCAGTTTCGATCTTCGCAGTGAACTGGCCAGGGCCTCTCAGCAGGTGTCCCGGCTCAAAAACTATTTTGCCGATTCGGTATTCACGCATGTGCCCCGCAAAGAGAGTAACACCATCGTCGAATGGGCAAACGGTGAGCTAGAGGGGCACGATCCGCTCGAACGGGTGCTGGTAGTTAAGGGTAAAAAGGGAATGGGCAAGTCGACGGTATTGAAGGATGTCTACAGCGAGTTAGCCTCGCAGGGGCAGTGCCTGATTTTGGCGATTAAGTGTGACCGGTGCTACGATTTGACTGTAAAAGGGCTTTATGACCAGCTTTTTCTGGGCCACGGCAGTTTCCGCGAATTCATCGCGATGTCAAAGCAGTCCAGGCAGCCCTTTGTTGTAATCCTTGATCAGCTGGATGCGCTTTCGCAAGGCCTTTCCAACGAAAGAAGATGGATGAAGACCTATCTCGACCTTATAGACGACTTACTAGACCATAGCCATGTCAGGATAGTGCTTTCCTCGCGCACGTTCGATCTTGATTATGATGCGGACCTGCATCGTTTCAGCAAGACTTCGGTAATCAAGCACATCGAGGTCGACCGACTCTCCCAAGATGAGGTGTTACGTATATGTTCCCAGCTTGGTTTTCCAGAGCCCAATGCCGTGCTGAGGGAATTGCTAAGTATTCCTTATAACCTTGAACTGTTCACCAAGATACCTGATATCGCTGGCCTGCTGGGCAACGCTAAGCCTGTGCTGCCCGAACTTTATGCCGAGCTATGGAAGCAGGTATTGTCAGCCGGAAGCCTGAAATTGGTTAGCTGCCTAGATGTGATCATAAGCCGTATGTACGAGATGTCGCCCAACCTGGCCTCGAACAAAATGCTGGAGGAATATAAAAAGGAGATCGATTTTTTGATTTCCCATGAGATACTCGTGAGTGATGGGGACAAACTATGGTTTTTCCACCAATCCTTCTATGAATATTACCTGGCCCGTTGGTTTGTGGCCACCAGACAGGACCTGATGGCTTACATCATAGAAAGTAGGCAGAGCCTGTATATCCGGCCGTTGGTCAAATCGGTTATCGAACTCCTCCGGGAAACCGATCATGGAAACTATATCGAACTTTATAAAAAAGTGGTCACGGCGGTGGAAATCAGGTACAATCTTAAGTATCTTTTTATTGTTACACTTGGCGAGGTCAGTAGTCCAACGATTAAGGAGAAACAGTTCCTGCGTGAGCACTTGGAAAACGAAATGGGCTTTCTTTTTCTGGACATGTTCACTTCCGGCGGATGGCTGGAGTTTTTGATGAACAGCAGATTACTGAACGAAAAACGTCCCGAGTACTTGGGACTGCTCTGGCGCAACCTGAACTTCTGCCCGTTACTGATGTTGGAATACGTACAACGGCAGAATCCGGAAACTGCCCCTGGTATCATTGCACGCCTGTTGCCCTCGGTTAGTGAATGGAGCCCCAAGCTACTTCCGTTTTTTGACAAATATTATCTATATAATGAGGACAACGAACTTTGGTACTTTGAAATGCTCAAAAAGATTGCCCTAGTTGACTTCGGTTTTGCCTTGGAAAAGCTCGGTCCGGTGGTGCTTGCACAGCGAAAGAACAGGGAACGGATCAAATTCGATTACCGTTATGACAGAATCATCGACGAACTGTACAAGATCTCCCCAAAACAGCTAACCGACTTCCTGCTGTCACTGCAGTTAAAGATACTAGAGGAAAGCAAATATCCCTATTACGGTTTTTATTCCGATATCCAGTCGCCGCTGTTGAGCTCGACGAGCTACGATAATGGGTTGAATTATAAAGATAGCGAGGACGAGAAGTCCATTGATTTTTACTTGGTCGACTATTACCGCAAGTGCGACCTGAACGAGCTAATGGAATTATTTGAGCTTCATGGGAAAAGTGATTTTGTAGTCCTATTGAATGTGATGGCAAAAGTGCTCCGCCATAGGGCAGATGAATTCGTACCGCAGATTGTGGATTTTGTTGAGAATATTGCGGGAAAGAACGGACTGTTGGAGACTGACGATTTTTTTCAACTGAATATCCGCAGGCTCATTGCCAAAGTGGTCGGCCAACTGGATTGTGATGGTTATACACGGATAAGGTCGGTGGTACTTACGGTTAGTCACCCCTATGAAGTATGGAAATATGAGGAAGAGGGCAAAAAGCGCTATTCACTCTCTCTTGGCAAAAAGAAGTTTCTTTTTTTGAAAGCATGGCCCAAGGATGTCCTTGACAGAGACTTGCCCCTGAAACGCATCTATCAGGAACTTTGGCGAAAGTACGGTGACCTAGATCATAACAAGGCTATGGATAGAAACAACAGCCGGAGCGGTGCAGTGCGTTCGCCGATTTCCGGTGCGGATTTTTCCAGGTTTAACGATGATGCTTGGATTAAGAGCATGGTGAAGATCAACGGGGACTTCAAATCGAGCGACTTTTTCAAGGGAGGGCTTCTCGAGCACGCTAGGGTATTTGAGGCCGAGACAGAGAAAAAGCCTTCAAGATGTTATGGGCTTATTGAAAAGCTCTTTGATTTGCCGGAAGTTTCTCCCAGCTATATTTCCCACGGGATATCCGGGCTGATTAAGGCAAATTATGATATCGAGCGAATTCAGAAGTTGATATTAAAGGAGATCAGCCTGCCGCTTGATAGCGAATATACTCTGTACGCCACTTGGCACACCCGCCATCTTATTTTCGATAAGCTATTGACGCGGGAAGTGGTCGATTTCTGGCTGAAGATAATCGATACGAAGACCTTTGGCAGAGACGTGCTGAATGAAGATAATCCAGTTTCAGATTTCATCAATACACCAAGGGGTTCTGCGGTCTATAACCTGATGCATGCCTACGGCCAGCCAGAATATGCCGAGGACATCATGGCAACGGTAGAAAAACTGGTGCATTCCAAAGCGAAATCCTCCAATACGATCCTATGTGGGATCATGGCGAATTTGGCCTATTTGAACCATCTGGATCTGAAACGATCTTTCAAGATCTTCCTGCGCCTAGCCCGTCGCGGGGATGCGAAGCTATTGAAACATTCGATAAATCCAGCCCAGTACTTCAACAACAAGTACCATTGGCATATGGGTGCGTATTTCGATAGGATGCTTGGCTATCCGGAACTCTACGGTCAGTGTTATTTCTTCGTTTCCAGCTGGATCTATTCTGATATCGACGACTTTGATCGTTATGATGATTTTATGGATAGGGGTGAGGCGGCCATCTCCTGTGCTCTGGAGGTTGGGGAGGATTTCCTGATCAGGGACGGTAGCATTGATCAAAGAGCACTCGAGGTGCTGATGCGCTGCCTGAAATCTGATGGGGATCATGCCCACAACCTTTCCACGATGGTGCTGCGTAAGTTCGAGGTTAGGTATTTCTTGCAGCTGAAAGATTTCATTGAAAGCTATATTGCCACTAAACATTTCGCGGAAGATCCAAGATACTTATTAAAATTTCTTACCGAATGTAGTGCTGCATATCCGCTGGAGTGCCTAAAGATTTTACAAAGTATGCAGGTGCCGGAGAACGTTGATATTTCCAAAAGGGGCTATTTGAATAACGAACCGCTGGTGCTGGTCCTTGCCATCTACTCGAGGCTTCGCGATGAATCTGGTACACATGAGCGTGAGCAGGATATCGCACTGGATATTTTTGATAAGATGCTTACCATGCCTAACTATCGCCAAAAGGCATTTTCGGCAATGGAAAGTATTTTGGATTAGGTTGGGTTTTGTGGTTGCAGAAGAGGGAGGAATGAAATGTGGCTTTACGTTTTAAGAGGTTTGATACTCAATAAGATTTTTTACCTAATTATTATTTTTTTGAAAGCTATATTTTTTGGTTTAATCAAATTTGCTATTTTCGTTTATTGTCGAAATAACTTTTCGAAAGCATTCAATTTGGACGAGTAGCTCAGCAGGATAGAGCGCTAGATTGCTAATCTAGGGGTCGTGGGTTCGAGCCCCATCTCGAAGATAAAAGTCATAAATCTTCGAGATGGGTATACGTCTTCATATATCTGGTTGGCAGGTCTTCTTCGATTAGTATTGAATTTGCACTGATAAATTTAATTATTTACATCAGATACCCGTAAGGTACATCGTCGCCCAATCTCCTGGAGAGTAGCACCCAAAGTATTCTCAAAACCTTTTTTAAAGAAACTTTTGTTTGCTTTTCGAATGGCAAAACTAATTGGATCGCCAGTTTTTCAAGGATTTCCAGAAACGTGTCTAGCCATGTGGCACATATTGCAGGACTATTTCCGATTGAGTGCTATTATGAGGTATATCCAGTCATACATTTAGCTTGCAAATGAAAGTTTCATTAAGATTTTCATTTTATTACTTATTTTGTTAATATCAAATCCATAAATATGTTTAATGAATCTTATAGCCAAGTTTCAGCCGATACTACAAAGCTTAACAACAAATTACGCGGACACCAAGGCGGCAAACTGAATACCTCAGCACGAGTAGTGCAGTTAACTGTTGAGAATTCGTTTAAGGATCATAATTCTTTCTGGGCTAATTTTTTCATTTGTACAGTTGTGATTACTGTGTGCGTCTTGGTTAGAGAAACGTTTGTTAGATAACCTCACCTTTTAAAATTTTACTTTAAATAACAAAAAGTTTCAGCGCTAATTCGATCATTATTAGTGGGTTAATTTTGATTTTTGCTCTAGTAGATGCTGCCAGTTATTTTTTTCAGGCAAGTCGCGTAGAAATAGGCGCAGATCGTTTTCGCTCTTGATACTCTTCCAAGTTGATCCAACCTGTTTAAATCTTCTACGTTCCAAACTGTTTATCATGGTATTTTCTTGTCTGATTTCGGTGGTAGCCATCAGCCGTCCACTACCGTATTCTTCCAATAACTGATTGAAAATAATCGACGAAAATCCTCTCCCTTGAAATTGGAGTTCGGTGAAGAAATATCCGACTTCCCATTCATAATCCTTCGCCAGTTCGGGCAGGTTCGCTTTGGCAGGTGTAAAGTCACTTGCGGTTTTCGGTTTTATGGCACCAATGGCGACGGGCTTGCCCCATGAAAAGCCTATTGCGAGATACTTACACTTCTTAATCTTGTTTTCTGTCGGATCTCGCACTTTGTTCTGTTTTTCCAAAAGCTCCACAAAGTCGCTGATTTCTTCATCAGTAAAGTCAGTAGGTTTTCCTATTTTAAAACTTTTATCATTTTCCCAAGGGACCAGAGTCCCTGTATTTCTCCAAGTGTTGCCATCTGTACGGTTTTTATATTTTCCTTTATATCCTAGGATGTAAAGTAATGCCAATTCCACATACCAAATACCCAATTGCAAAGCCTGATATTTTGCCCTGTGATTAATTTTTCTCAAATCAGCTCGTTTTGTTTCTTGGCCGTGGACTAATGCATTTCTGATTTTGACGAATGCTTCTGGACCATCCTGTACATTTGGAATATCTGCGAGATCTTTGAACGCAGATGGAATATTAGGATTGACTTTGAACTGAAAAATCAGCATGCGAATTTTATTAGCAGCTGACATGCTATCGGCGTCGCCACCAACGATTACTTTTTTATGCTCTACAATCAACCAATTATATATCAGTTCAAGCGCGGTTTGTATTAATATAATGGAACCCTCAACCATCCCCGCATTAGAATTAGCTTCTACATACCAGTGGATTGCTGTAGTTAAAAAATCCTGATCGGATTCGTTTTTCCATAGTTTGTTGTAGGATTTCCATAATTGTGGCAAATCATTGAGAAACATGATATCCGACCAACAATGAACATACTTGTACATATCGATAGTGTAGTTTGTGTAATCGGTCCAAATATTTTGTCCTTCAAAGGAACCTGTATAAAACATTGGAGCAACTCGTTGTCCATTTAGAAAGTAAAGAAAATGATGGAATCTATCATGCCAGTTATGAAGTTCGGTTAGCTTAATATTGCCCTTCTTTTTGGTGATTTTTCCAGCATAAGTTATAAGGTATCCGCCATTATCGTGCAACTTTTCTGTTCTTTCCTTATAATTACCGAGCTTGTCAATTTCAATTTTATAAGGTTTGTCGTCCAAAACAAGCCGTGACTTTTGCAAGCTAACTGTAGTAGCGCTTACTTCTTTTACTGGATTTCCAACAAACTCCCTCATGTTAGGTATACTAAAACTCACCTCATTTACTGGGATAGCACTTTCCCCCCAAATGAACCGATAACTCTCGCCTTCACACGTTGGACTATCATTAATGTGCAAACTGGTTATTTGAACGTGACCTACTACAGAATTTTCAATCAATACCTCACATTTTTCCAAGAGTTTAAGATGAGGATTCAAATCGTTGAAAAAGGAACCTTTAAATTTGACTCCCATATCTGGAAACCACTTAAAAAAAATCTCACCTTTTAGATCATAGGCTTTGTCACCACTACGGAGGCCAAAATTGCCAGAGTATATTTTTATTGGTTCATTTGGGTTCTCCATTGAAACGGGAGATACATGCCTTAGCGGTATATCTTTGAATTTATCGTGTGTTTGTTTAGACATAAGAAGCGTTTACTTTTTTACTAAAAGTAGTTAATCTTAGTAAATCTGCCAAAATGATAATTAACTCAATATCCAGTTTTTATGGGATTAAAAACCTAATTTAAAAATGCTTTCTGATAAAAGAATAAAACCATTGCGAATTGTAACGGTTTGAAAATGCTCTCAACTGATGATAAAATGCGACTTACTGATAATAAAGAATCAAAATCGCCAGAAAGAATTGGAACGAATAACTGGTAAAAAATAGTTGACCTGGATTTACCTTGGATCAGAAAACAAGAATAAACTTAAGTAGCGATGTTTGTTGGTATATATGATTAGTAATAAATTTAAATTATGATAATCACAAAATGATTGTTGCACTTCTAGAAGTCGCCTTTAGAGAATTCATTCGGTACGTCTGCTCATGGGCGTCACTTTTATACTAGTATGTTATGCAAATTTTGAGGTAAAGGGGGGACATACCAATCTAACGATACTGTTTAGCAATACCTCATGAAATAGTATCTTTTAGAAGAATCGTTGAAAGCAGGGAAGAACATTTAGTCATCCCTAAAGTAACTCATAGATTAAATTTTGTTTTTTAGCAGTATTTAATTTTATCATTAGCAAAAAAGGTGTAATTTGCAAGATAGATCTTTTAACGATATCTCTCCATAAATGATTAAAATACATAATTTTCCCGCAAGTTTTGGTGATACATTTCTGGTTTGCATAAATGAAGACGGATCGAAAGAGGTAAACATCCTTATTGATTGTGGTAGAGAGTTTTCATCCAATGCACAAAAAACGCTTGAAAAAATGGGAGAAAATAAATCCCATAAAATTGACCGCTTCATCATTACGCATTTTGATGACGACCATATAGCCGGGCTCTATAAATTTTTGCAACAAAATGGAAGTGCTGAAAATCCGAACATCATTGAAATTCAACAGATTTGGCTTAATACTTTTAGGCATTTACAGTTTTTCAAACGGGAATCGACACCAATAGGATCCGAAGAAATTGAGAGGCTAGAATTGTTCAAACTGTCATTCCCAGACCTAAAACCTATGGGAACGGAACAAGAAATAGGGGCCAAACAAGCTATGCTGGCAGGCCGCCTTATTTACACCAATGGTTATAGCTGGAATGCAGATTTCGCTGGAGAGGCTTGTACTGCGTTTCGCAGCATACAGATTTCCGAGAATGTAAGACTGCATATACTTACTCCTACCGTTGAAAATCTAAAAAACATCGAAGCGGAATTTATCAGGAAACTTAAAAGTGATTTCGGTTTGGTTCCTACTAATGAGGATTTCTTCGATGACGCATTTGAATTGTATGTAAAGAATGGAAGTTTGGAAAGGAAAAAAGAGAAGTCTGTATCGTCCGTTCATCGCGAAATTTCACTTTATAATATGCCGAATATTATAAAGAATGCCGACTATTACCCTGACACTGCTTCTGGAAATGGGAGTTCTGTGTCATTTATCTTAGAAACTTCGACAAAGCGAATGCTTTTTCTGGCTGATGCACACGCTGAGGATGTAATAGCTTCTTTGAAAGAAATGTTTCCTGATAAGCAGCAGCCCCTGATTTTTGATGCGATAAAGGTAGCTCACCACGGTAGTTTTCGAAATAACAAGCCAGAATTATTTACGGTTATTGATAGTGAGAAGTTTATTTTCTCGACAAATGGTAAGCATCAATCACATGTTCATCCTGATATTGAAACGATAGCACACATTATTACCCGAACTCGACCTGAAAAAGTGATTAAAAGAACATTATACTTTAATCATGATTTTGTTGAAAAGCAGGAGCACTTAAAGGCATTTCAAAAAGATGAACTCCGCAATTTTTATAATTATGAAGTCAGCATGGTAAGGGAGATTGAAGTATGAGTAATCTAAGCCTAATCAAGTCTGCCAGTTGTAAGTTAGCATGTGGTGAAATTAAAGGTTCCGGCTTCTTTGTTACTCCTGATATCTTATTAACCTGTTTGCATAATATTGAAGCAGATGTTGCGATAGTTGGTGAATCCTATGGAGAAGACAAAAGGTCGTTTAGCTTTGAATTAGTTGATTCAGATACTGTGACTGACTTGGCCATACTCCGTACTAAGGATGGTTATTTGCATAATAGTACCTTACATGTTTGCTCATTGGAGCCAATCAAAGGAATTACCTGGGAATCTTTTGGCTATCCCGCAACCACCAACGGAAGATCAATCGGAGAAGATCTTGACGGGAAAATAAGGGATCATGCGTTAAACCCAGGGTTACTGAAACATGACGTCGTTCTCGCTGTAGAAGGATATAATTTTTCTACCAGCGTATACCAGGGCTTCTCAGGTTCGCCGATCGTAGACGACTATGGAAACGTAATCGCTATTTCAAGGTTTTCAGGTAACAACAGTTTGGATGCAGTTAGTGTTAAAAGAGCTAAATCTTTTCTGGAAGCAAATAATATTATTTGTAAGCAGGATTATTTGTTGGATTTTGATGAATATGCCTGCAATTGTTTTGCAGGATTTGAGGAAGACCCTAAAAGAATGTGTAATGCATTCGCAAGCTCAGTTAAGGGACAGGTGAACCCTGATACCATTGCTCGTGATCTGTTGGGGAAACTTTATTATCCACATCAGGCTGGCACATTGGAGGAAATAATTGCTTACCTGAAAAAGAACCCGACGACTAATAAAGGACTATGGAAAGGTTGGCTTGAACTTCTAAGCTACCTTGCTATGGTTTCTTCAGCAAGACCAGATTTTAATAGCATAACGGTTACTTTAACCTCTGATAACTTTGCAAAGCTATTTAAAGTCAAAAGCGAGATTGCCAAAAAAACCATTGATGTGAAAGTGAATTTTTTCTGGACAGAGGGCAAAGCCTATCTAAAGGTTATTTCAGATTATGCGCATGATAAATTCAGGTCGGAAGCTGAAAGTAATTCCTGTTACATTTTTAACTCATCAGATCCCAATTTTGGTAGACGTGTACCCAGCCCGGGCTTTAAGGACAAAATCATCCGTGATATAGGTGGTGATGAGTCTGCAGGTTTCCACATTATAAAGCAGATGAATTTTGGGATGCTGAGTTTAAACCAGCTTTCCGAGGAAGTTCTGAATAGTGATAGTGTAGCGCAGGCCCGTCCTAAAATTGAAGAACTATTTATTAACGCCCTTTGCAATGACTGAAATTATAAAATTTGATTTTTTAATCGACCATGAGTTGGTCGACCAGCAAACCCTATCATGTTGGAAACGGGAAAGTGACCGATTCAACATTTATTTTTTTACATGTACACATGATTCTGTGGCGGACTTATTAGAGTCATATACGAGAATCAGGGATTATATAGCTATTTATTTTCAGGGTGACTTCCTTAAATTAGATGTTGAAAGGTGGAATATCTATCAGTTTCATCTGCTGACTAGTGTGATTGATCCTAATGTTAAACAGACCATTGAACAGGACAAATTTGCAACTAGGAAAATTGTTCTTGACGGATTATCTGAAGAGATAACAGATGATGTTATCAAAAAACTGATCGATGTGGAGCTTTTTCAGTTTTTCATACAGCGCCGCATGATACAGCATGTTTCTATATTGGACGTGCTCGATCAGCAGGATAGGGAAGTCGCTTCTTATTTAAGACACGAAAACCCCTCGAGAGATGAAATGATCAGCTCACTTCTTAAAGCTTTTGGAAATGGCGAAAATTAAAAATGTGACTATCGAAAACTTCCGTGCATATGAAGGAACTCATGACTTTTCCTTTTTAGGATCCGGCGGTTTGGCCAACTTAGTGGTTATCTATGCGCCAAACGGCTATGGAAAGACTTCGTTTTTTGATGCGGTCGAATGGGCATTCAGCAATAAAATACGGCGTTTTGAGAATGGGGTTCTCAAGCAGGAACTGGACAGCAAAGATTTTGCGAGCGATGATCAGATTATTCTCACAAACAGATCTGGCTATTACAAAGGTGAAAAAGGTGAAATTACGATTACTACCGATGAAGATAAAATTATCAAAAGGACGATAGTTCCCCGTCAAATTCCTAATACAGACATTAAAACTGACTACAGGGATGTCCCATTGTTGGGTAACTATACGCAAAACGAAATTAATCTCTTTAGTGAGAACAATATGCTGACCCAGGACCAGATTGATTCCTTTCTAAGGTTCAAAACGCCCGAAGAGAAATTTAATGCATTGAAAGAGTTTTGGCCTGAAGGTTCAGAGGCATCTTCAGTGTTCGCAACACTCACCAGCTACACCAGGATACTTCGGTCAAGAGCAGTAGGCATCCAGCATAACATCAATAAAATAGTAAGTGAAATTGATGAGAATATAAACTCTGATGCCAACTTTTCTAAAATCAACAATTGGATTTTACAGCTTAACGCAGCTCAACTAATCGATATTAAATTCCCGGAAATTACTCAGGAAATTGATGATGAAGTTTATTTAAGTATCACCCAGTCTAACGAAACCTATAAACTTGTTATAGATACACAGATTGCTAATGCGGAAATTGCAGCCATCAAATATACTAACTTGGGTAGGCTCCATCCTAAATACCTTGAACAGATATCTGAACTATCGAATGCTACAAATCGTTTAAAAGAAATGAAGCAGTTGTCTTCTTCATTGGAAACTTTACATCGTTTGAGGAATAACTACAATGATAGGAGTTTAGAAATCACAAGATTGAATGCAGAAAAATCTGGTTGGGAGCGTCTGATCAACTTATGGCCTGAGTTTGCGCAAGATAAATCAGTTGTTCAATCCTTACAATCTGACAATTTTAAGTTTTATCAGGAGATTGAAGAAAAAAGCAAAGCTAACATTGGTTTGGAAGAGGAGGTCAATGAAACGTTATCTGATCGGAATCTAGTTGAGTTTGAATTGAAGCAAGAACAAGCCATCGCCTCAAAAATTGAAGTTGAACTAAGACAAATAGAAAAGTTAAGCGCCGATATAAAGGAAGGAAGGGATCATCAGGAATATTCTGAAGCATGTATTGCAGAAATTAGGGACAGTATTTCCCAGGAGTATCTCATTCGTAGAGCTCTCGTTGAGATGCTTGAAAGTGAGAATTATTCAAATTATGAGCATCCAGATGGAGAATTTAATTTTTATCTCACGGACCTCCTGGAGAGAGAAACGAAACTGTCAGATATTAACGGGCAGATTCTCCATTTAGAAACAGAAATAGGACAGAAAGGTTCATTTAGTGATAATCTAAGCCGTTTGGTCAAATGGGCGTCAACGCAGGTGTTGCAGCAAAATTTGTCTTCCTGTCCGATGTGTAATACCACTTTTTCAGATGTGGATAAGCTTCTAGAAGCTATAACAGCCGATAAAGGAGACATCTTAAAGGTGTCAGATCTGGAACTGGAATTAGAGACGCACTATCTGATTAAAAGCTACTTGATGGAGGATATCTTGGAAGCCGATTCGTACCTTAATAAATTTATCAATAATGAGGTCTCCAGATTGAATAAAGAAATTGGTTGCTTGGAAAGTTCAATTGATAAATTACAATCGACCGTTAGAAATGTTCAGGATTCCATTGACCATGCTTCTATTGTCATCAGCCATACAATCGAACAAATAACGACAGAAACAGATTCTATCGATTTTTCTATCCCAGATCCCGAAAGAATAAGAAAACAGAACAGGGAGAATATAAATAAACTTACGTCGTTGTTGAAAACCCAAAATGAAAATTTGAATGCAAAGAATAACCAAATTAAAACATTGAATAACAATTTGTTGGTGCTACGCAATGCGATTGCCAACAATGGCAATAAAGCGAGTTTGATCCAGGCAAAACAGTCATTTATTGAATGTTCTGACTTGCTGGAGAAAAAATTATTGAAGGAATTTACTGACCTTGATCTAAGATATCTAAAGAATCAACTTCAACTATGTTTAGACGCGATTAAATTAAAAAGTGATTTAAACAGCGAACAAGTACAAACAATTGGCGATTTGGAAAATGAACTCCAGAAATCTGGGAATTCATTAAGTGAACTTCAGGCGAATGAATTGGCTCATGAAGCCGAACGTCAGCAAAGTTCCCTGATTTTGGAAAAAGAGAGGTTTGAATCTGCATATAGGGCCTTGATTAGTGATGAGAAATTTATTTTGGAATCTATTCAGGAGCATTTTAATCGTTTCAATACCCGACAACAAAACTTAGTATCATTAAGGGAACAGTTAAATGCTTTTGGATTTGATCTCGCTGTTATTGAAGGGGATGTTGCCCGTAATCGCCTTAAAAAAGAACTTTCAAAATTGAAAATCGATCTTGCTGAAACCGAATACGCCGCAAATAGAATTGAGACTTCTAAAACTACAGTGGGGGATTTCATTACAAAGGGGGTGGATGAGTATTTTAACAAGGATGTAATAAATCAAATTTATAGTAAGATTGAACCTCACCCAAAATTAACGGAAATAGATATACGTGCTGAAAGTTCAGGCAGACTTCCTAGACTAACTATCCGCGCGAAAAGTGATACCGAAGAGCTAGCGCCAGGCCTGTTTCTAAGTACAGGTCAGGTCAACGTGTTATCACTGAGTATTTTTATTGCAAGAGCTTATGAAATGGGTAATGGTAATTTTGATTGTATTTTCATGGACGATCCAGTCCAGAATATGAGTGATATTAATGTCCTGTCATTTGTTGATCTACTACGAATCCTTATACATGATCAGGATAAGCAGGTTATGATATCAACTCATGACGAGAAGTTTTTTAAGTTGCTCCAGAACAAGTTGCCCTCAGCTTTTTTCAAATCAAAATTCTTCGAACTTGGTTCATATGGGAGATTAAAGGAGGGAGTACCTATTTAGCGAATATTTAATCTAAAATAAAATTTCCGTAGTTAGGAGTGAAGAATTTCAGTCAACTCAAAATCAATTTCTTGCGTTAAAAATTTTATGGTATGTGATCAATTATTCTTGTAATGGATATAGCGTTCTGTTACTGGGATTTCTTTGTAGTCAAAATATTTAGAGACTTCTAGTGCTTGTAAAATAAACTCAATGTGATTTCCAAAAAAAAATCTTAGAGCCTCTAAGACATAAAGATGTCAAATCAAGGCAGGCATTATGCCAGCCATTTTTAATGTTTTGTTGAATATCAAAATTAATCTAGCTTCATATTATTAACTAGGAAAACCTTTGCTTGTTCAGGTGAGATATTTTGTAAAAATGCGTTATGAGTCTTATCTCCATTTTTTTGAATTTTGACCTCCACTTCTTTTATTAATAAGCTAAATAACTCCATGAGTGATTTAAGATCACGCATTCTTGGACTCGCTAACTTTCTTGCTATAAGAATGTTCTCGGTATCTCCGTCCAACATATAACCAGTTTCAGAGACCTTGATAAAAACCATTGCTTGCTCATTTGCCGAGTCATCGCGATGCGCAATGTACGAATGCCGTAAATCCATTAGGTGATCATGCATGCGTTCATACTTCTTGTCATACTTCTCGTATATGGATTTCTCAAGTCTTGACATTCCCGCCTTATTTTCCGTAAAACATTTTCCGTATGTTATAATAATTGATTGCCAAAGTGCAAGTTCCGTTGTGTGGTTGAAATTAGATGATTCCTTTAAAAAAATAAGTTGTTCAGTAACTTGTGAAACAAAAGATAAATCTTCCCTAATAAGCATGAATGATTTCAGTTTCTTAGTAAATTGATCAGGAATAACATACAATAAGTTATTAGGATATTTATCCCTTACAGTCTTATACATATCTGCTGCTGCTTTCTCTTTTTCTGTCATAAAAAGTCTACTTGTTTACTAATATTTTACTTTCCTTCAAATAAGTTGTTAATAGAATCATCTTTATTTTCTTCAATTAAAGTTCAAAAGGGAGGAAGATGGGAAGGCCCAAAGGTTATTTTTACCTGAAATATTGCGTTAACCGGTTTTTCGTCTACTACTACCAGAACCCAGTCTGGAGGAAGTAAATTAAAAACAAGCATTGCTTCTTCTTCCAAACCGTAACCAGTGAAAGTAATGGCTTTTTCATCGGTCAATTGGAACATATGGTTTTTAATAGGCCTAATTTATTAATAATTCTGGATAAAGAACAAACTGTTATCTTAGCTTAAATGATTTATATAATTTACCTATGAGTTGGGATATTGTGCTATTTAATTCCAGGCAGAAAATAGAGTCAATAGAAGAGTTGGATGAATTTCAGCTTGAGCCGACAGATTTCTGTTCATTATTGGAAAACCATTTTGGAAACATCAAAAAAGACGACAACCATAGATCAATTATAGGTGAGGAATATGCTATTGATTACTTTATTGATGATGAAGAAGCGAGCCACAAGATATTGAACTTGTATGGTGAGCACGCGCTTTTTGAACTGATTGTGCTGGCGAAGAAACATGGCTGGCAAATTTTTGATGCCGGTATGGGAGGTATGGTTGATTTGGATAATCCTTCTGAAAATGGGTATGAAAACTTCCAGGATTATTTGAGTCAAATCTTAAAAGACAAAAGGTGAAAATACAGCAATGCAGTTTTTTAATCAGTTTTTTGTCGGGATACGATTTTTAATATGTGGACACCAATTTCGTTAGTTGAATTAGAAGAGTGGATTTTACGTGGCGCGTCAGAACTTGAAGGTGAGTTGCTAAACTTTTGGAACTTAATAAAAATAAAGCCTCAAAAATGGCAAGAGGAAGAATATGGAGCTGAAGGTGGTGGTTTTTGGGTTGTTGCAATTTTTGGAACTGAAGTCATTTATTACAATGATATAGAGGAAGGGTTTAACATCTCAGCATATGAAGCCTATGGGCACATTAAAGAGTACTCGTGTAACCAAAGCGAACTTGATTGGGTAATAATTGGCCTTTACGAACGAATTAAAAGGAGGAGCAATTCAAACTGATACTTCCGTTCATTAATCATATCGGGATGTTCATCAATTTCTTTGTCTGTTAAATCAGGGTAAGCTTCGCGCAGCTTGAAATCTATGGTATCGGTCATGTACGTGTTAATCATTACTTTCAATAAATTTATAGGTGTAGGCCTTGACTGTGTGCGGTAAAGTCTATAGTAAAAAGCAATGCTATTTTAGGACTCCCAATCTACTTTATCTGGATACATCCTATTATACTTAAATTCATCGAAACTATCATAAAATTGTATATGCGGATAGTTGTCAACTTCTTTTGCTTTTTTCCAGGTTAAATGAACAACTGCAAATTTTTCATCATCATCTGATCGTTTTGTTATAAATAGAACATCATCATTTCTTGTATTGCGACACAGGGCCGAAATTTGAAAATCTGCTAAGATGTGGAGGTTTTTTTTGGGAGCAAATGAATTCCAAAATGATTTACTTTCATAAATACCCAGCTCTTTTCTTAGCTCTTTTTCAAATGCTATTTTTCGGTCAATTGAAATACTTTCCCAGGGATCTTCTGTAAAAGGCCTTGGTTGTATCTGTAAGAAAAAATCTTCAATAACATGTCTGTCTACCCCAGCAATATCAATGCGCTTGGGCTCATTTTGTAATTCTTTAATATCATCAATTGTAAATCCCCCTTCCGCAAAAAGAAAATAGCCATTGTCTAGTTGAACGTTAAATTTCATGGCAGCCCATCTATCATAATCAGGCTTAGTTTTTGACCAGAAATCCCAAACAGTCCGTTGAACATATTTATAGTAATTTTCTGTTGGAATAAAGTTTCCATATAAACAATCCATACTTTCATCCCCTAAACGCAGTTCGGTAGTTCCAATGTGTTTTTCGTGCGAAAATACTTGTGCTTTCATGTTGCTTAACTAATCAGTTAAATATAGATATTTTAGGATTATGCATGAGAAAACAGAATATAAGTGATATGATTTAAGTTATGGGTTTCCTTACCCTTTTTGTTTCACGGAAATTGGTTGGGCTCTATAAAATATTGGAATTCTTTTCAAGATATTGCAATTTATTACAAAAAATTAATTATTGGTTAATATTTGAAATATTGTTTATATTTGCTGTGTAAGCATTAGTGATTATGGCAGTAAAAGAAATGGTATCAAAGGGGAGTGTTCATCAGAATACTGGAGCGTTGTCTTATTGGCAGAATATTTGTTATTTTAGCACTATGGAAACGCTAATTGTACAACCAAAAACAAAAGAGCAGCTCGCTGCTGTTAAGGCTTTTTTGAAGGCGTTGAAAATTGATTTCAAGGTCGAGGAAAAAAGCCCTTATGATCCTGAGTTTGTGAAGAAGATCCTGCAGGGTGAAGAAGATATAAAAAAAGGTAAAGGCGTTAAAATAGCGACCGAAGACTTGTGGAAATAATTTATTCGCCAGAAGCTTTAGAAGACCTAAAGTATTGGAAGAAATCTGGTAATAAACCTATACAAAAGAAAATTCAGGAATTAATTTATGCTATTCAGAAGGATCCTTATGAGGGGATTGGTAAACCAGAACAATTAAAACATGATCTATCGGGAAGATGGTCTCGTCGAATCAATAAGGAGCATCGGTTGGTTTACAGGATTAATGAATTGAACGAAATTATGATTCTGGATATTACATCTTTAAGAGGTCACTACTAAATGTTATAGAAGGTTAACTTTCTGGATGGAAGCACTTGGCTACAGGGGTTGGTGAAAAATAGATGGCTATATTAATAACCAAACAAATCCTGTAATTAAACCTTAATTACCAAAACTTCCACCAGGTTTTTGATTTGACACTGATTGTATCTGATTCTGGTTTTTCGTCCGTAAAATGGCCATCATGTTCACCGACCCTTGTCAAAGTTCGACCATTTTCAAAAACCAAATACACCCCATGTTCCTCTTCCCATTTGCACTCGCAAGAAACACATACATAAAAGTTTTCGTTTTCATCCCATTCAATAATTATTTCTGTTGGTGTAGCGTAATTCCAGATATCCTGATTGTCTTTAATATACAGTCGTTGTGTATAGCCATGTTTCAAAATCTCGTCGTAGTATAGTTTAACTTTTCCGGAGTCTTTTATTCTGTCAGTCGTATCAAGTTCTAAAAAGTTTGCCAACGCCTTATCAGCACCAACTAAATAGGGTTTATGTAGCGGTTCAACAAAACCAATTCTTATTTTTTTGTTTTCAAAATAGGGAATTCGGAAAGGTTCACTTTCAAAAAAGTCTGGATCATATTCGCTCGGTTTAAGCATTCCTGTAATCTTTGATTCCATTGGTTATGAATATTAGGTTCTTATTTGCCTGGTTCGATGTTTTTAGACTCTTTAATAAAGCTTCTTTTTTTCTGACACGAATATCTGTGTTAAATTTACCAAAATGCCATTACAAAAAGCCTAAGCAGGGGATATTTTACGAAAAGCTTTAAGCTGGTGGAAGGGGTGACTCCGAAGGAGTTTAGGAGGGGGGAAGGTCACTGTATCTGGTGCTGTCGTCTTTTATTAAATACTTTATAGACCAGCCATCTTGCGTAGTGGTGTCAATCGCATAGTAACTGACATCAGCATAATTTGAATCATTAAAGTTTATAGCTATTAGCTTGCCTGTTCCTACGTAGGGTTTAGATCCATAACTGGATTTTGCGGCAACTGGATTTGCTTGTTGGGCATTAATTTTTTTGTCGGCGTTACAGCTAAATAATATGAATAGAATTAGAAAGGAAACTATAGGGGTAATGGACGGGTTAGATTTCATTGGTAATGTTACAGACTACTCATAAATTGATCCGCTATTGTCTTACCATTAAAATCCACCTTGTATTTTCCCTTGCCAAAATCCGTAAGTTCGATATGGTCTGTATTTAACGTAAAAGCTTCATCACCATCCAATGTTACAAAGATATCAGAGCCGCCAAACTGCCACTTGATGTTGCCGTTTTTGTCGATACGTGATATACCTAGTTCACCGTGGATAATATAATCTTCTTCAAAACTATAAATCTGAAAACAGGTAACCTGATCTGCCTGGGTATTCCATTTTAAATTTAGGTCTGGAAGGCTTAAACAGAAAATGTTGTCAGCGCAACAAACCAATAATTGATCTCCGGCCACAACTGATGAAGTATTGTGAATACGAGTGCCACCGGCAGCCCCAAGAATAATACAGCTGCTCCATTCTTTGTCATCCTGGTAAATTTTGATGCCATGCTTTGATGTAGGTTGGTAACCTTCATCTACGCTGGAATATTGTTTTGAGTACTTGTATTTATTATCGGCGGATCCGGATTGATAAGTAGGATCATCAAATACTTCAATCACCAGATTTTGATAGGAGTGCGTGTTCATTTTAATCGGTATGGTGAACTAAATATACAAATGATATATTTGATAGTAGAATTAACTGGAATGGGTAATTATCCCGCTGTAATCAGGTTAAATTATATTGTATGCGTTGAAATGAGTTATATTCGCATTGTAATCATATTGATTTATGCAATTATTGCCACTCGGATTTGACATAGAAAGTAAAAAAGTGCTAAAGAAGGCAGTTGAGGCGGCACAATACCTTGCTGAATTGAAAGGAACTGTACGTACTATTCCCAACGAGGCCATTTTAATTAATACTTTGGTATTACAGGAAGCGAAGGATAGTTCTGCTATTGAAAACATCATTACTACTCATGATGAGCTTTTTAAAGCAGAGTTATTTGCCGAACAGGTACAAAGCTGGGAAACTAAAGAAGTCATGAGTTATGCAACTGCATTAAAACATGGTTTTAAGCTGGTGCAGGATAATGGCTTTTTAAGTAATAAATTCATTTGCGAGATACAGGCTATTTTAGAAGATAACAAAGCTGGGTTTAGAAAGCTACCTGGCACTGCAATAAAGAATACGGCAACAGGAGAAGTGCTGCATACGCCGCCGCAGGACTATGATACCATCGTTTCCCTAATGGCCAACCTAGAGAACTATATGAATGACCATGCGCTGGATGATGTTGATCCGTTGATAAAGATGGCGATTATACATTACCAGTTTGAAAGTATACATCCTTTTTATGATGGCAATGGGCGTACGGGCCGTATCATAAACATCCTTTATCTTTTTTTAAATGGATTGCTTGATCTGCCGATCCTGTATTTGAGTAGATATATTATTCAGCACAAACCAGATTATTACAGGTTGTTGCAGGAGGTACGAGATACTGGCAATTGGGAAGAGTGGATCTTGTTTATGTTGGACAGTATATCGAAAACAGCTAAGGGAACTATTGAATTGATCAATGACATCAGGTTACTAATGGCTGAATATAAATTGGCAATAAGAGATAGATTGCCGAAGATCTATAGCAAGGATTTATTGGAAACACTGTTTAAGCATCCTTATACGAAAATTGAACATGTAGAAAATGATTTGCAAGTGAGTTATTTGACTGCAAGAACCTATTTAGATAAGCTGGTGGAAAACGGATTTTTAGATAAACAAAAAATAGGAAAGTCCAACTTTTATATCAACATTGGCTTGCTCAATATTTTCCTTCCAAAGAAAGAACGTTTATAAAAAATAGCTTTTTTTATAAATGAAAATAAGAACGTTTATAAAAAACGGCTTTTTTTATAAATGAAAATAGGAACGTTTGTAAAAAAGGATGTTTTTTACAAATGAAAAGAGGAGCGTTCGTAGAAAACATCTGTAGGACAAAAAGAAAATAGCCATTGTCTAGTTGAACGTTAAATTTCATAGCAGCCCATCTATCATAATCAGGCTTGGTTTTTGACCAGAAATCCCAAACAGTCCGTAGAATATATTTATAGTAGTTTTCTGTGGGAATAAAGTTTCCGTATAAACAACCCATACTTTCATCACCCAAATAAAGTTCCGTTGTTCCTATGAGCTTGTCATGCGAAAATACTTGTGCTTTCATGTTGCTTAACTAATCCGTTAAATATAGATATTTTAGGATTATATGGAGGCTGTCATGTCAGACTTAGACTTTAGAATAAGCATGGATTATGAAGGTGAAAACAGAATATTGGTTCTCAATTTAGTAAATTGATATTTTGTGTAAAATATTTCTTATTGGTTAATTTGTGCGGTTTTGATTATCTTTGTTAAATCAATGCAAAGCGATATGACAGATGTTATTTCAATTACTCAGGACACTATACAGAACCAGATCTATACCATTCGTGGTAAGCAGGTAATGATGGATCGGGATCTGGCGGTGTTGTTTAAAGTCGAGACGAAACATTTAAAAAGACAGGTAAAAAGGAATATTCGTCGTTTTCCTGATGACTTTATGTTTGAATTACTTCCAGAGGAGTATGATATTTCAAGGAGCCAAAATGGCACCTTGAAACAAGGGGGAAATATTAAGTATAAGCCAATGGTTTTTACTGAAGTCGGTATTGTAATGCTTTCATCTGTTCTCAAAAGTGATATGGCTGCAGATACTAGTATAAAGATTAGCCGTGCATTCATAGCTATGCGGAAGTTTTTGAAAGATAATGCAGAGGTATTTATACGGCTGGATGCCGTGGAAAGAAAGCAGTTAAAGGCTGACGAGAATTTTGATAAGATCTTTAATGCATTGGAGAGTGGTGATTTAAAGCCTAAGCAAGGGATATTTTATGATGGGCAGGTGTTTGATGCGTATGTTTTTGTTTCTGATTTGATCAGGACTGCTAAACGGTCAATTGTGCTGATTGATAATTACGTGGATGATACTGTTTTGAATTTGTTTACTAAACGGGCCAAGGGTATTTCCTTAACGATCTATACCAAAGACATTAGCAAGCAACTATTGTTGGACAAAAAAAAGCATGATCAACAGTATGATCCAGTTACCCTTAAGCAGTTTAAAAATGCTCATGATAGGTTTCTGGTCATTGACGGTACTGACGTTTATCATATTGGTGCATCATTGAAAGACTTGGGTAATAAGTGGTTCGCTTTTTCAAAAATGGAGATGAGTGCATCTGAGATATTAAAGAGGCTGGTGTAGTTTTTAACTGATAACGCGGAAATCGCGATCCCAATTCCATATAGCATTAGCTATTGACCGGACAAGGATTCGAACCCCTTCGGCTCCACTTAAGAAGACATTCATATATCTGTGACTTAGGTAACCTTTATATATTTCCTGATATATTTGACGCAGAAATTTTCGAACTTGTAAAATCAAAGGCAGAAAGACAAGAATTACCATAATGAATATAGAATACAAAAATGGAGATGCAACAAAGCCTGAAAACAAAGGCAATAAAATAATAGTACATGTTTGCAATGACATTGGTGGCTGGGGAAAAGGCTTTGTGATGGCAATTTCAAAACGTTGGAAAGAGCCAGAGCGGAGCTATAGAGATTGGTTTAAGACAAAAGACAACTTCGTTCTGGGTCAAGTCCAATTCGTACAGGTTGAAGCTGAGCTTTGGGTTGCGAACTTAATCGGACAACATAAAATCAATAAAGACGAGCAAGGGAATGCGCCAATTCGTTATGAAGCAATTTTATCGGGGCTGGATAAAGTTGGAGAATATGCGCTGGAAAATAATATGACCGTGCATATGCCTAGAATTGGATGTGGACTAGCAGGTGGAACGTGGGATAAAATAGAACCTATAATTCAATCTACCTTAACTGGAAGAAATATATCAGTGACGGTATACGATTTTTAAACAGCTATCTGGAAAATCATGTGGATTCAATCCGTAATAGAAGAACTTAAAGAACTTGCAAAAACTGGTGCTTTAAAACTTCATAGTGGTGCCTCCGAAGCTGAGTTAAAAGAATTAGAAGTAATTTATAACAAAGTTTTGCCTGAAGACTTCCGCACGTTTTACAAATTCTGTAATGGTTTTGAAACAGATGAAGATATTTTTAATATGGTTATGATCGAGGAGATTATTGAAAATAAGAAGCGATTTAATAATAGTTTGTATATAGCAGAGTATATGATTTATTCAGATAGTTGGGAGTTAGATATATCTCCTCAAAACCCAAATGATTATCAAATCACCAATCTAACTCGTTCAGGCACTACAATAACGCTAACCAGATCATTGGCAGAATTTATACATCGCTTTCTTAAAGGTGGTGTATTTGAAAAGGGAGGCTTGTATGACTGGCATGAGGAAATTTTGAAAGGATAGTTTCACTAAATGGATACGACAAATTGACAACAAACTTCTATCTTGTGATAATCGATTTACACTATGGTACTTTCAATGTACAATAATTAGCTTTCATTATGACTGATCAATATAATATGAAAACGGATTTAAAAATTGGGGAACATATTTTTGAAAACCTACCTAATGATATTAGGCCAGGTTGGGCAGGGCTTGTTTTATCTCGTTTTGACAATTATTTAAAATATATTCCTACTCCCGTTCTTGATCTTTATCCAGTTATTGATAATAAAAGCAGGTGGCCAGAAGCGCATGAGCAGTTTACAAAGATCAGAATGTGGATATTGTGGTATGAAAAAAGAGATTTCATCTAAGGAAATTAAAGCCATCGAATTAGACAAATATAAAAAGCTGGTTATGGCAACTTTGG
The DNA here is from genome assembly GCF_032678645.1 of Pedobacter frigoris. Taxonomy (GTDB): domain Bacteria; phylum Bacteroidota; class Bacteroidia; order Sphingobacteriales; family Sphingobacteriaceae; genus Pedobacter; species Pedobacter frigoris_A. Next base: position 1,228,989 of record NZ_JAVTSP010000001.1, on the reverse strand, counting down.
ACTATTGTCTGGAAAACCCGCTCTATTATGTTGTCACATCAGAGTTCGATTCCAGACAACATTACATTAAATTAAAGAAACAGGCAGAAGAGCATTATAGCAAGGGTAGGCTCTCAAGATTGAAACAATGGTTTCGTGATTTAACTGAGGGATTTATTGAAGCTAAGGATTTCAGATTCAACAATTACCTAAGGATAAGGACTAATTCTGATATTAACATTTTCATAGCCTACTATACCCGGATCGATAAGATCATGAAGAGCAATAAGATCACAACTGATAATCAGTTTTACGACATCAGCATGATGGTGGATCATCTATGCCAAAACTCTAATCCTGATAAGACAAAGATAGACGAGATGAATAACTTACTGAGGGATTATGAAAAGCGAAAACTGAACAAGATATTACAAAGTAAAAAACCTGATGAAATCAGATAACATCAATTCCAGATCAACTGAGGAACCAAATATATATAGTGAAAAATAATGAAATTTCTTTATGTGACTGTTTTAAGCTTTTTCTGTGTTTGCATCTCTCATGCACAGGAAAACGTATTTATTATTAAGGAGGTCATCGATACGACGATGACTAAAAAGTCTCCGCAAGATTTTGATAAAGTTTACACTGCTTTCTTCGAGGATAAAGATTATATCGTCAGAAAAACATGTAGCGGGGAATGGGGTGGAACTGTTATATTCAAGAATAAGAAAACAGGGATTGAATATTGCTGCGGTTCGACCTGTCCTGTTGTAGTGAACAAGATGTCTGGTAAATATATAGTGACTAATACGTTAGCACATATGATTGGATTCTCAGAGATTATTGAAATAGAAAATCCCGATTCAATGAATATCTTTAAGCTTAGCAAACCACGTAAAGTAAAGGGGAAAAAAATTCGCTATGTTGGTGATGACGAATCTAAATCAATAGCGGGAACACGTAAGCTGGTTGATACTACTGGTGTCTTTACACTTGCGAGCTTTTTATACAAAGAAGAACTATTTCACATAATAACGGATTTCCACAAGACATTCCTGGCTAAAATTCATGAAGGAAAATTTGTGACGTTAAATGAAATCTCCAACGAAAGCATTTGGACTTATAATCCCGAGGTAATTAAGACATCAGATGGTCGATGCGTTGTTTTCTTTGAAAACAAAGAAGTGAATGGCTATGTTGAAATATTTGGCAATGAAATCACTTTGATGAGATACAAATAAACGCAATGATGGGAAGTACATTAGTTATTATGCCTATCGGAGCTGTTATATTGGGTATTGTAATTTTTAAAGGGTATATAATATTGTAAAGTGTATGGCTATTTTTAAAAAGGCAGATGGTAAAGAGTTGTATTTATATATGAATGGCAATCTCATTTACAAACGTTGGCTGGACACGGGCCAATCTAAAGTGTTTGACGTAATGGCCTATGATAAGTATACTTTAATGAGTATCCGTGATTTGGAATATGATATGAACAACAATAATTACAAAACATACCGGACTTTTAATGATCCTGGACTTGTTAGGGAACTTGAGGCAACATTGGACGAGCATCAAATTCATTATATTACTGAAAATACTTCTCTTCCATTTGATCCGTCATTTGCTAATAATCCGCTAAATCAGGAATATAGGGTAAAACTGAAATCCGAAGATTTTGAAAGAGCTAACGCAACGCTGATAAAAGAAGCTTCAGTGCAGTTGGATGATGTTGATCGGGATCATTATCTGTTTGCTTTTAGTGATGAGGAGCTGATACAATTAATCTCAAATAGGGATGAGTGGAGTAATTATGATTTTTTGTTGGCCCAAAGAATTTTAAAGGAGCGTGGCAGGGTGATAGAAGCGGGAGAGCTGGCTAATTTCGAAGAAAAGCGGCTTCAGGAACTTAGCAGGTTTGAACAAATAAATCCGGGTTGGATATATGCCGGTTTTTTGTTTGCATTGCTAGGCGGGATATTTGGAATAATGATGGGCTGGTTTATTTCATCTAATACAAAGACTTTACCGAACGGTAAAACCATGTATTGTTACTCTGATGCGGACAGAAGAAAAGGACGGATAATGCTGATTGCCGGGATAGTGGTGCTTGTGGTTTGCTTGATTTTGAGGGTTATTCAGCAGCTTTAAGAAATTGTGCGAACTGTCCCGGCAAACTGAAAGCAAACAGCTATCTTGGAATAATCAATTTACACTATGAATTCAATCCCTATTAAGGTTACCTAATAATTATGATCGCAGTAGCATCTATAGCAGAAGTTTTAATATACAAAATACTGAAAAGGCACAATGAAGAAGGCTGGGTAAACTGGGCATACGAAATGCTTGTGGCTGGTTATGAAACAGAAAGTCTTCTTATCCTGGCGGGGATGCGCGGAAATCTGGAATACTTTGAGATGTGGACGTTGACTGATAAGGTACTGAAAGAGCTAGAGATAGATTACGCAGATCAAAATGTGGTGATAACTGGATATGTTTCCTATGTCGCTCACAGAGTGCTATCTGGAGAGGAAAAGCCTTCAATTGCTTTAAGGACCTTGAAGGACATATATTTTGATCTCGACTATGAGCCTTTACTTTCAGAATTCTTCAACCTGTATTATGCGTGGGAAGATCTTCAATCCAGCGAAGATCAGTGGTATGTAAATGGTGTTGATCGTTCGAATATAGATGAGGCGATTACATCATGCTTTAAACAGTGGTTGAAGGTTTAAAATTTTTTAGCTATCAAGTTGATACAACTGCTTTAGTGCCATAATTTATTAACTTAAGGTTGTCTTTTAGTCCTCGATTTGCAGAGATTCGTGAAAATAAATCTTAGCATTTGAAGCATATGGGCAAATCAAGTAAAATCAAAGTTCAGGATAGGGAAGTTTCTATCCTATTAAATGAAGAGAGAGATTTTGTATCTCTAACAGACATAGCAAAGTATAGGAATGAGCATGATCCTAACGACATCATTCGAAATTGGATGCGAGGTAGAACTACGCTGGCATTTTTAGGACTATGGGAGGTGTTGAATAATCCAGATTTTAAACCCGTCGAATTCGACGGGTTTAGAAATGAGGCTGGACATAATTATTTTGTGTTATCTCCTCAGAAATGGATCGAAAAAACAAATGCTATCGGAATAGTTTCAAAATCCGGTAGGTACGGAGGTACTTTTGCACATAAGGACATTGCATTTGAATTTGCATCCTGGATTTCACCAGAGTTTAAACTCTATCTGATCACAGAATTCCAGCAACCGAAGAATAGTGAAAATGAACGGTTGAACTTAAACTGGAACTTGCAGCGCACGCTGGCCAAGGTCAATTACCGAATACATACCGATGCTATTAAGGAAAAAGTAATACCAGTAGAGGTTACGAAAGAACAGGCGGCAAGGTTTTATGCTACTCCGTATTAATTCACCAGGGATTGAGTCAGCAGGAACGTATTATACAGTTGAATAGAATTGCTATAACTCAGCTTAAATCGCTAATAGGGAGTAAGCAGATTAGCCAATTGAAAGAGATAAAGCATGTATAGATTTACCGATTTTCAGGCTGAATAGGCTTTTACAACATTAAAAGAAAACCGCATTTAACAAATGCGGTTTTTTTAGCGGCAATATTTAGGGATGAAATTTTTTGACAAATAAGGAAATTAAATTAATAAATGAACAAAATGAATAGCCTGATCAGGCATTTCTGGAGATTCTTCGCATTCACTCTGAATGACAAAAAAAGCGGATGACAAGACTTCGGGAAAAATCATCAAAATAACCAATACAATGAATTAAATGATAAACAGAAAAATCTTTGAAAAACTAATTAAATTATTGAGGAGTATAAATCCTAAGGTTCCATTGCCGGAAGGCTTTGATGAATTTCTATTTTTAAGAATGAAGGGAGTGACTATGGACCACAAAGTGGATACTATCCTTGAGTATGAGGGCATGAAACCCGGAAATGCTTACTATGTAGTGAGCGGTCTGGTATTGGTGTATGGTTTTGTAGATGGTATACCGTTTACAGAGAGCATTTACCGTGAGCATACCATAGTTGCCTTGCGTGAGTTTATGGAGCATGATGACGCTACGCATACGGTGGTGGCGACTAAAGGAACCTTGGTGGTGCGGATCAGTGCTGAGGCTATGGATGAAATTTATAGAGCGTGGCCGCCAATGGAGGCTTTTGCAATGCTTACTGCCATGAAGTACCTGGAGATGAAAAAGGACAGGCGCAATTCATTGCTTGCCTTATTGGAAGAGGAGCGGGTATTGGAGTTTTATACTGCTTTTGCAGGGCTGTTGCCGCCGAAGAAAAGCGCAATTAAGGATGAAGACATCGCTTCGTATCTGGCGATGAAGTTGAAAAAACTGAGGGATGTCAGGTATAGGCTGAAAATTGGAGGCTTGTTAAAATATTAGGTTGAATGGTGTGGGGTATTGGTTTTTGATTCAGATTATTGAATAATAATGTAATATATTTCTTTTTGGTTAATTATTGGGATTTGGTTATCTTTGGAGTGATGAATAAAGAACGTTATGATATTGTTGCCAATCCAAATAGAACTGTATTTGAATTCAATAGTGACGGGCCAAATGGAACAATTAAAAAGGAAATTCAATATACACTAGTGAATGCCGGTGGATTTTTTTACTATAATTTGGGTTTTGGAGATCTAAATGCTGATACCGGAGATATAAATGACCTGTCTGTTTCAGATAATAAAGATCGGGACAAGATTTTGGCTACTGTTGCACATACGGTCATTCAATTTACCGAGCATATGCCCAATGCGATGGTATATGCGAAAGGTAGTACGCCTGCAAGAACCAGACTGTATCAAATGGCTATTTCTCGAAATTATGATAACATCACAGAATTGCTGGCAGTACATGGACGTGTAAATGGCCGATGGTATCAGTTTGAGAAGGATGTAAATTACGAGGCATTTATGGCACTTCGTAAATAATATATGTGTATTTTTGTATAAGAAAAACTCGATGATATGAAAAGTCAAGGAAAAATTACTTACAGTGATAAAGTTAAGGACCGAAGCAACGACCCCTATTTTGTCAAGAAAGCTGAAGAGTCTCTCAAGGATATTGAAAAATATGGCTTTCCAGCTGAATTATTGAGAATTCAAGCGGAGCGATTGAAAAAATAAATTCATTTAAAAGAATGTTATAATGATCCCCTGGGCATAATTTGCTTAGGGGATTTTTGCATTTAGGTCTTTTTACTAACCACTTGTGCCGTATACGTCACTTCCATCCAGTGCTGCCTGCTTACCTTTGTTTTATATCAAATATGAATCATCTTTATGAATAAAGCAGTTAAAATTAATCGTTCTCTCGAGATCAGTATTTATCTGAAATCGAATAACAAGGCAGACGTGGTGTTCCGCAAGAAAAGCATGTTGTACCGGATCGGTATTCGGGAAGCCAACCAGTTTCTCATCAACTTGGGTAATCATCTTCAGGATTTAAAGCGTGCTTTGGTGCTGCAACTGGAAGGCAGTCGGATGCGGAAATGGGTACTGGAATTGGGACTCGCCAAGGAAGAAGAGGCAGTGCTTCAGGTGTGGGAAATGGTGGCGAATGAAATGAAGCCTTGCTTTGAATGGGCTGGTTTAAAAACGGAATTGGAACAGGCGATCAGCCGATAATGATCTTTGCTCCCCTGACATGCGGGAGCTGAGTAGGGCGCGGGTCTTTTTGATCCGTGCTTTAAATAGCCTTTCATTAGGCATCTCTGGAGGTCCTTCGCATCTGCTCTGGATGACAAGGCTTAGGATTTCCGGAGTAAAACATCAATGAACCCATTAAAAAAATAAGAAAATGGGAAAGTACAAGAAAGGTGTCCTCGGCAATTTCAGAGGGAAAGTAGGAACAGTTGTAGGAAGTAGCTGGAACGGGCTATTTTACATGAAAAGTTTACCGGATTTCGGGGATTATGTTCCTACGACGGCACAGCTGAATGTGCGGCTGAGAATGTCGCTGGTTACAAAGTTTCTGGCAGATATTAAGTCACTGGTGAGTATCGGCTGGTTATCTAAAGAGAAAAGGGGGCTGACAGCAATGAATGCCGCAACATCGTATCACCTAAAGAATGCGATAACGGGTGTAGCGCCTGCTTATCTAATGGATTATCCTGATGTGAAATTCAGTGAAGGTGAGTTGGAAGGAGCTGAGGATCCTGAAGTAGCGAGTGCTGCGGGACATGAGGTTGAGTTTAGCTGGGCGCCAAACACAGGTATGGAGTATGGTTTGGCAACTGACAAAGCGGTGTTGCTCGTGTACTGCCCGGACATGGATAAGTTTGTTTCGTACAGGCAGGTGGCGAGGTCTGCTGGGGAGTATGTGATGACGCTGCCGGCTTCGTTCGTAGGATCACAGGCACACTGTTGGATTGCGTTTTTTAGTGCTGACGGTAAACTGGCTAGTGACAGCAGTTATGTTGGTATGGTATCGGTAGTAGCGTAATTAGTTCTGAAAACTTAATGGTGAACTCCTCGAAGGCTACGCCAGCTAAGGCCTTGCAGGCCAAACCTGCCTGATGCCTTTACGGAGTCACCTTAAGTTTTCTCCAAGCGAACTAATCCGCTAAAACCGGATCCGACCTAAGGAGGAAGGGTAACATTTAAAAAACAAAGAATATGAAGACATTTATAATGAATAGGGGATTACATATCCTCAATCTCTTGAATGAGGTAAAAAAGGAGCATAGGCTCGTGATGTTGTTGGTGCTGGGATGGGAGTTGATCACCCGGTTTTTTAGTAGTCCGGAGATTAGTACCGGGATTAATCAGAGTGTGCCGATCATGATTGTGATCGCAATCATCAGTTTCTTGATTGTGTTGGAATTAATATGGTGGTTACTTGGTCGGTTTTGGCTGAGGATGGGATTGGTGAGCATTGATAGTTTAGTAGAGGGTTTTAAAACTTTAACGGTATGGGAACAGGTAATTATATTCTGGGGATCGTTTGCGCTGCTTTTGTTGGCATGTGTGGGATGTCTGGCGGCAGTGTTGTAGGAGGTAGTCACTACGATGTGGTGCGGATCGCACAGGCGGAGGTTGGTGTAAGAGAGGCTACCGGACGAAACGATGGAAAACGGGTCGAGGAATATCTGGCTTGTGTAGGGTTTAAGAAGGGAGCCGCGTGGTGTAGTGCTTTTGTATCGTGGGTGTTTTTTAAAGCTGGGTATGGTATGCCTAGGACGGCATGGTCGCCTGCGTTGTTTCCGAAGGGCAGGGTGATAGAGATTGCCACGTCGCGAAATGCTCCTCGCAATGACAAAAAATGGCGGGATTACAAAAGAGGATTGGTGTTTGGAATCTATTTTTCGGATTTGAAAAGGATAGCGCACTGTGGGATATTGATTAGGGTGAAAGGAGAATGGTGTGAAACTGTGGAGGGCAATACAAGTTCTGAAGGTGGGCGGGAAGGTGATGGAGTGTATAGAAAATTGAGACATAAAAGGACGATTGCTAAAATGGCAGATTGGTTATAAAATAAATTATGGCAAGGTATAAAAATGGAATAAACGGGCCGGTAAGCGGCAAAATTGGAAATGTAGTAGCGGCAAGCTGGCGGGGGATTGATTATTTTCGTAGTCTGGCGGAATACACGGACAACCCTACGGAAAAACAGATCCTTCAGCGGTTGAAATTTGCATTGGTCAATGGTTGGTTAAAGCCCTTAAGAGAAATTATCTGGATTGGATTTCAGTTTTTTACTGGTAGTAAAACACCAATGAATGGATGTGTGTCTTATCATTTAAGAGAGGCCTTAATTGGTGAAGGGCCTGATTATACGATTGATTTTAGCAAGGCCGTGTTCAGCCGGGGCGAACTCCTGGTCTCTCTGATCAGGGAATTGATCTGCCTGGTGGATGGGATATTGAATGTCAAATGGGAGAATGGGCCTGAAACTGCTTTTTCTAAACCTGATGATCAAGCTACTTTCATTGTGTACAATACGTCGAAAAACACGTTTGTGACGTTTAAAGATGTCGCTGTTCGTGAGGCTCAGGAGGTGAACCTGAAAATGCCAAAGAAACACATGGGAAATGAAGTTCATATCTGGATGCAGTATGTAAATGCTGCGGGAGACGGAGTGAGTACATCTGTATACGTGGGGCAGGCGATACCAGTTGCCTGACCCCTCTAAAGAGCCGGCTCAAGCTTTACTTCTCCTGAGGGCCGGTTCATTTCGCCGCGACCTTTAGGTATGCCGAATATCGGATTGCCATCTTTACCAAAAGTAAATTGCTGCAGATATACTTCCCTATTGTCCCAGCCGCCGTCGAGCGCAGCTTTAGAGTGGTAATAGATCCAGTATTCACGGTCATCGGGCGAGGTAGTCATGCTGGCATGCCCGAGGCCGTGAACGGTAGGGCTGCCCTGAAATACAGGTTTAGCTGATTTGACCCAGGAAAGCGGGTTGAGTGGATCTTTGCCATTTTCTAAGCGAAGCTGCCCCAATTTATAATGCTCACTCCAAGAGCCACGTGTAGAGTAAATGATGAAGACATCATCCTGGTGTTTCAGGATTTGCGGGCCTTCCTGTAACACAATGTGGTCGCCCTTTTCCCAATCGCGTTCTGGCTTCGATAATAAGATGCGTTTTCCGAGTGTCCAGGGGTTTTTCATCTCTGCGATATATAAAAACTGGTCTACGTCGTGATGATCATGAAGTGTTTCCCAGCCAGACCAAACCGCATATTTTTTACCCTTTAGTTCCAGTACGGTCATGTCGATGGCCCAGCAATTGTCTTTCTTTTGCTGAGGATCATCACCGGTGTAAACTTTTCCTTTATCCGAATAAGGACCAAATGGGCTGTCGCTTTCCAGCACGCCCGTCCTTTGCGCATAATAAGGTGCACCTTTGTGAACAGATCCTGCGTAGTAAATGTACCACTTGCCGTCCAGATAATGGATCTCTGGCGCCCAAAGATTATAGCTGTTCCACTTGTCCTGAGGCGGAGTCCATACGACTTCCTTCTTTTCGAATTTGGTCAGGTACCTGGATTCTGTGACTGCAAATCCTCCTTTCTCGTTGAAGATCGTATAGTATTTGCCGTTATTTTTAATGATGTATGGATCAGCTCCCTTACGAAGCGGGTTTCTAAATGTTGCCGATACTTTGTTTTTTTCTGTCTGTTGTGCTTTTAAATCCCCCGAAAATGAGGCCGTCAGGAAAATGATCCATAAGATTTTGTTCATGATAGGAAATAGCTGGACTTAATGTTTTTCTAAAGATACATTATGATCTTATAAATTCTGTTCAACAAACTTTTCTTTTCCATCGATAGTTAGGGTTAAAGCGATCTTTTTATTCAGGTTGGCATCATCGATATTTTTGATGCTGATTTTTGGAGCCTGCTTCCCATCATATGGATAAAGCACAGTGATAAAGTAATGGGGCTTGTCGTCTTTTTTTTGCTTTTCGAACTTGAAAGCCGGTCTGGAAAGTTCTTTCTGGTAAACGTAGGAAACCTTTCCTTCTTCCTCATGAAGTGTAATTCCATTGTTGTATAAACTCTGGATCAGCAAATTGTTGCCATCAGCATAGTTGGTGTAAACCTTGTTGCCCTGTGCATCAAAAACAGCCTTGCTGTCTTCTTTCAACTGAAAATGGATGCCTAAATTGCCAACTGCTTTACCTTCAACTTTATCAACCAGGACGAAGAATTTCTGGTCTACAAAGAATACCGTGCGCTGGTGATCCAGATTGGTATAGCTTGGGTTTGTGTAGGTCAACACATCCAATTTAGGATTGGTTTCCCATTTTTTCAGGCTGGCTTTAGTGATGATCATGTTTTCATCATTTAGCGTTAAGGTGCTGTGTACGCGTGTTTGGCGGTACCAGTTGCGCATTTTCATGATGGCTTCATCTCCACTGTATACGTAGCAACCGGCATCAGGTGTAAAGTTTCTGCCTTTTATAAACAGTTCAAAGGTTCCGTTATCCGGTTGGGCATGAAATTCTCCCGGAGGGCTGGCCTTTAATACCATAACGGTTGCATTTTTATCCCATCCATTCCTAAAGGTATAGAAACCCGCAGTGCTTAATGCTTTAGATAAAAAGCCTGGTGCCTGACCTTCTTTACCGTCTGTAGCGAAATACCTGATCACTTCATTTTTTGGGAAAACATTACTCCAGCTGGCAAATTGGCTCATCCGCGATTTTTTATCGGTAAGCCAGGAATCGCCAAACATAGGCGTGTTATAGTCTGGTAAAGTAATACTAACCAAGGCCATAATCATATTTTCTACTGTTTGTATATAAGATGCAGGGAATTCTTTTTCCAGGTTGACGCGTTGCGCAGATCGATAGGCTTTTAAGAATATATCGATGGCGGCTACATGGTAAGTGGGAGAAAGTTCAAACTGTACCCCATCAGCATATACTTGTTTTTTAATTTCGGTGTTTAAAACCGTTATTCCACTTTCTCTCCACCTGGCGGCATTCTTAAACTCAGGAAAAGATACACCGGCAAATAAGGCGCGTTGAGCTTCAAATAAACGATGGTTGCCCAGTTTAGCATAGTTTTCTGGTAAATAATCTGCCTGTTGGTGATAGCTTTTTAAAAATTCCATTAAAAATGCCGGACTGAAATTAGGTGAGTTTACAAAGAGGCTAAAGGTTGGGGGCAGACTTTGTATCCTGTCTGAAACCTCCAGAGGACGCCATACAAACTTATCATTGTCTGCCGATAGACCCAAGGGGTTTTTTCTGGTCCAGTCGCTGTACTGATGTATCCATTCTCTGGCGTATTTTTCATCCCCTGTGGCGTGATAGACTAAAGCCATTGCCTGCCACCATTTTACACGGTGCAATTGCCAGCGTACTTCATTGTCTTTTACAGGCCACAGCTGCCAGTTGATATCCTTGCCATAGTCAAAATAGCCATATCCTTTGTGAGGCTGAAACTGATGAAGCAAACTCTTATCTGCCATTTCCTGCGTCAGCTTATCGATAGGCTGGTGTATGTCGGCCGGCTTCTCTGCATTGCTGAAATCTGGTTCTTTGGTATTGCTTTTCTTTCTGTAGTATTCCAGCAGGGCTTTTGCAGCATCGTTGTATTTGCCTGCTGTAAAGAGCTGATTTGTTTTTTCGAGGCCGGGATAGTTAAGGTTGATGGCCTCAAAGCTTTCTTTTTGAACGGGCGCATCTTGCGCTACACTGATCGCTGTACAAAAAAGCAGACTGCAAATACTTATAATTGTTTTTAGTTGCATAGCTGGTTGGGCTTTATGGATTTAAATCTAGTTTGATGGAATTGGTTTTGCCGTTGATGGCGATCGTGATATCGATTTTACCGGTTGAAGGATCGTGGCCCGCGTTTTCAGTGACTTTGACATCAGGAGCTGAATTTCCCTGATAAGGATAGAGCAGAGAAATAAAGCTTTCGGTATTGTTGTTCGCTTTTGGTTTTTCAAATGCGAAGGCTGGTCTTGGGCTCTCTTTTTGGTATTGGTAAGACACGAAACTTTCTTCTTCTTTTAAATTTACTTTGTCCTTGTTCAGTAATTGTATCAGCAGGTTGTTACCATCGGCATAATTGGTGTTTATCTTGTTTTTGCTGCTGTCAAAAAAGGGCTTGCTATCTTCTTTCAGGACATAGTGTATTCCTAAATTTCCCTTGGCACTACCTATGGCCCTGTCTACGATCAGAAAATAGGTTTGATCTATGAATAAAAACGTGCGCTGATGGTTCAGGTTGGTGTAGCTAGGGTTGATGTAGCTTAAAATATCTAAATTTTTACTTGTTTCCCATTTCTGGACAGAGGCCTTGGTAATGATCATGTTCTGATTGTCCAGGGTTAGGGTTTGGTGCGCTTTGGTTGACCTGTACCAATCTCTTTTTGTGTTTTCCTGGTTGCCAACATTTGCATATACAAAGCTGCCGGCATCTGGAGTAAAATCCCTTCCCTTTACCCAGATTACAAAATTTCCATTATCTGGGTGCGAATGGAACTCGGCGGGCGGTCCTGCCTTTACCTGCATCACCGTTGCATTCTTGTTCCATCCATTTCTAAAAGAATAAAATCCTGCATTTGGCAGTGCGCTGGAAAGGTAGTCGGGCTGTTTGCCTGATGTTCCTTCTGTAGCATAATATTCAATCACCTTGTTGTCAGGGAAGACTTTAGCCCATGTTTTATAGCTTTTAAGCATGGCATCTTTGCTGGTCAAAAACGAATTGCCGTATAGCGGGAAGGTATAATCCGGGAAAGAATATTTTCCTACTGCCATTATCATTTTTTCGACCAGGCTGCGGTAGCTCTCGGGAAATTCTTTTTCTGCTCCGTTCAATTGGGCAATTTGCAGCGCATCCAAAAATATTTTGATACTCCCTATATGATAGGAGGGGGAAAGTTCAAACTGTACACCATCAGGCAGCACTTGTTTTTTAATCTCTCCATTCAAAACGTCAATCCCGCTTTTACGCCAGCTGTCGGCATGTTTCATTTCAGGAAATGTACTGCCTGCATACATCAGATGCAATGCCTCATACAATCTGTGATTGCCTATATCGGTATAATTGGCCGTTACATAATCAGCCTGGGCATTGTAGGAATTTAGAAATTCCATCAGAAAAGCAGGTGTGAAATTTGGCGAATGAAGGAAGAGGTTGAAGTAACCCGACCAGTGATTGAGTCTGAAAGAAACAACAAACGCTTTCCACGCGTATTCTTTATCATCCGAATAAGCTCCCTGCTTGTTCTTCCTGATCCAGTCGCGTACCTGAAACACCCATTCTTTAGCATATTTCTCGTCGCCCGTACTACGGTACACAATGCCTAGTGGCTCCCAAAAAGCAGTGCGGTGTAAAAAGGTAGTGAGCAACTGGTCTTTCACAGGTCTGAATTGCCAGTTGATGTCTTTGCCATAGTCGTAAGCCGGATAGGCTTTATGTGGCTTGAACTTGTGCAATAAAATATCGTTGGCCAGTTCTAATGTATTACCGGTGACTTTTTTCCCGGCAAACTCTTGTTTCTCGTTTGTATTATAGTCCAGATGTTCAACATTCGTCCGGTTGCGGAAGTAGCTGAGCAATTCTTTTGCACCATCATTGTATTTTTCCTGTGCAACTAAATTTTTTACTTTTTCCAGGCCCTGGGCATCGAGATTGATGTACTCGAAACTGCTTTTGGTAACAGGTTGTTCCTGTGCTTTCGAGACCAGTAAACATAAGCTTAAGGCTAATGTGCCAATGAAGTTCTTAAGTTTTTTCATTTGTTGCTGTTGTTGGTCGGGTTAAATCTTTTTAATCATTTTATACCGCTTTAATGCTTCAAGGTAATAATAATCGGCATAATCAATGGCTGTATCTATTTCCGAATTGTATAGCATAGCACCGGTGCTGTGTTTCAGGATGAATAATCCGTTTTCACCAGGTTTCGCTAAATAAGCGTCGGAGGATAGTGATTTCAAAATATCTTCTGCATAATCGACATATTTTTTACCGTCATTCACCTGTGTGCTCAATTCAAGCAAAGCAGAAGCGATGACAGCCGCTGCAGAAGCATCCCTCGGAGCGCGCTCCTCAGTATCCAGCGCATTGTGCACGTCGTAATCCCAAACCGGAATTTTATCTTTAGGCGTTTTAGGGTGGTTCATAATAAATTTAGCAATGTTTTGTGCCTGCGTCAGAAACCTCGCGTCTTTAGTGTTGGCATAACACATTGTGTAGCCATACAGTCCCCAGGCTTGTCCACGTGCCCAGGCTGATTCATCAGTAAGACCCTGATGAGTTGCTTTACGCACCACACTGCCATTTTCCGGATTGTAGTCTATCACATGAAAAGAGCTGAAGTCCTTTCTGAAGTGGTTTTTTAGCGTAGTGATGGCGTGGCTACTGGCAGCCTTAATGTAATTTTGCTCATTGAACTGTTTTCCCGCCCAGTATAAATATTCTAAATTCATCATGTTGTCGATGATTACCGGGTATTGCCATTTGCCAAAATCCCAGGAGCGGATTGCGCCAACTTTAGGATCGAACCGGGCAGCCAGATTTTTTGCCCCTTCGCTTAACGCCGGTAAATAGCTTTTATCACCGGTAATCCGATAGGCATTGCCATAAGAACAGTATAACATAAAACCCAGGTCATGGGTATCTTTTATATAGCGTATAGAATCCAGCGCAAGGGTGAATTTTTTTGCCTGATCGGCAAGGGTTTTATTTCCCGTCAGTTCATAACCATACCAAAGGCTACCTGGGAAAAAACCAGTAGTCCAGTCCTTAAGACCGACCACCCTAACAGTACCGTCCGGATTTACGGAACGCGGATTTTTGCCGGGGTGATAAGTTTCCGCTGCTTTAGTTAGTTGGAGATTAATGACATCCGTAGTATTTTTTAACCAATTCTCTGCCGGTTCTATCTGTCTCTGCATTGCATAACTGCCCGAACTAAGCACGATGGCGATTATAAAGGTGCTAAACTTCTTTTTCATGAATTTTTAGGTTTATATTTTCTGGTGTTTTGTGTAGTGAAGGTAGTGTTGCTTATCAAAAAGCACTTTCAATAAATGCTTTATATATTTCGATTTTGATGAATCAGAATAAATAGACGAGCCAGCTTAGATTGGACAATAAGCATTTAAATGCCGCCGTCGGTTTATTTACCAGGCTGAGCGTTATTAACCAAAATTGATAGGAAATTGTCTAAAACTGAAACTTAATCAGGAGGGGTATATATAAATTCGTTCTATCAAGCTAACCAATATTAACCAAAGGCAAGGGAATCTGGATTATTACACAATTTAATTAATCGGTGATCACTATTTTTGATATATCATCTATTCTTATAATAAAGGACCCCAAACCGGAAAACTAAAGTTAAATATGAAACGAATTGTATTGTTACTGCTATTCACTGTGTTTTGGGCATCTTCCTATGCACAGGAAGTTGTTGTAAAGGGAGTGGTAAGGGATGGAAACAACCAACCCCAGGTTGGTGCTACCATTAGTGAAAAAGGGACCAGCAATGCTGTTATTGCCGGAGCGGAGGGTCAGTATCAGATCAAAGTAAAAGCAAATGCGGTATTGGTTTTCACTTATCTGGGTACAAAAAAGGTAGAAGAGTCTGTAAATAACAGGACTACCATTGACGTTAAACTACTCGACGATCAGAATAATCTAAATGAAGTGGTCGTAACAGGTTATGGACAAAAGATACAGCGAAAGGACTTAACCGGTGCTATCTCCTCAATTAAAGGCGAAGAGATCGCAAAAATGCCTGTTCAGAATGTGGCGCAGGCATTACAAGGAAGGATTGCCGGGATGCAGGTAGCCATGCCAGACGGTACTCCGGGTGCTGCACCGAGTATCGTAATCAGGGGCGGTACTTCTATCACTCAAAGCAATGAACCCCTTTATGTAGTTGACGGTGTGCCCCAAACTGACGGGCTGAGTTTTTTAGATCCTATGGATATAGAGTCTGTTGACGTTTTAAAAGATGCATCCGCAACAGCGATTTACGGAGCCAGAGGTGCCAATGGTGTAATCCTCGTAACCACTAAGCAGATAAAAGAAGGTAAGGTTACGATCAATTATGACGGTTATGTGGGAGCAAAGACCATAACGAACCAGTTATCAGTCATGAATCCTTATGATTATACCAAGCTATTGTATGAGCGTTCGCTGGGAGATCTGGTACGCATGGGCAAGTTTACATCCAATTACGGAACTTTCGAACAATTGGAATCGAACTATCTCGGCAGGCCAGGTATCAACTGGCAAGATGAGGTAATGGGTGGGACTGCATTAAATCAGTATCATAAGATCAGCTTTAACGGCGGAAACCGGGAAACGAAATTCAACTTATTTTATTCCCTGAATAAAGATGAAGGCTCACTGATGAGCACTTCTTCAGATAAAAATATTGCGAAGCTTACAGTTAACCACAACGTCAATAAGAAGTTTTCTATCGGCGGTATTGTAAATTATTCCAACCAGAAAATCACAGGTTTGGGTGTGCAGGAAGGTGGTGTGCGTACGAGCATAATCCAGTCTCTGATTCAATATAGACCACTGATAGGTATTAATGGTACTGATGAAGATCTGATTGATTTTACGCTTGATCCACTTGATCCAAGCGGAAGTTCGGGTGCTGCTTTATTTCAAAGCCCTATAGTTACGCTTACTGCTCAGCCAAGAAATACGCTGATCAATACTTTAAATGCCAATGCTACTGCGCAGTACAATCTGACGGATAAAATAGTCTACAGGGGCTTAGTGAATTATACTCAGGACAATAGAAAAGTGAAATTCTTTAATGAAGCTACCTCTATTCTTGCCCTCCGTTCTGGTGGTGCTTTTGGGGGGATTACGACGCTAAATAACAATAGGTTTAACTACAGTAATACACTGAGCTATAACAACACTTTTAATAAAGTACATAAACTAGATCTGGCTGTTGGTCAGGAATATATTGAAAATTATTCTGAGTCATTTTCCACTGGAGATATAAAAGGATTTCCGGTAGTAAACCAGGGCTGGGATAATTTATCTCTGGGAACAATCGCTGCCATTCCTACATCTCTTGCAGAAGATGATAAATTGCTTTCTTTCTTCGGTAGGGCAAATTATGGTTATAAGGGCAAGTATTTGCTCACAACGAGCTTACGTTTAGATGGTTCGTCGAAATTTGGAAAAGAAAATCGCTGGGGTTTATTCCCTTCAGCAGCCTTTGCATGGCGGGCGATTGAGGAAGATTTCATGAAGAGCGTCAGTGTATTTTCAGATTTAAAATTCAGACTCAGTTATGGTGAGGCCGGTAATAACCGCATCGCCAACTATGCCGCTTTGGGTATCTTTACCAATGGTGTATATCCCCTGGGCAATCAGGTGGTTACTGCAGCTTTTCAGCAGAATCTGCCTAACCCGTATCTGAAATGGGAGTCTGTAAGATCTTTAAATGTAGGCTTGGATCTCGGATTGTTTAAACAACGTGTTACTTTGACCGCAGAATGGTACGATAACCGTTCAAAAGATCTGCTGTTCCAGTCCCGTATCCCCGCAAGCTCAGGATTCGTTACTCAGATCCAAAACATAGGTACTACTTCGAGCAGAGGTGTGGAGCTTTCTTTGAACACAAACAATATTAAGAGCCAGAACTTTAACTGGAGTACCAATTTCAATGTTGCTTTTAGCAGGACAAAAGTTTTGAGTTTGAGTGACGGAGAAACTTCTATGCTAACCACCAGTTACACTGATAAAAATGATTTTATCTTAACGGTGGGTCGTCCTGTTGGTATCATGTATGGATACATCCGGGACGGCTTGTACCAGGTGAGCGATTTCGACTATAATTCGACGACCAGTGTGTATACCCTAAAATCGGGTGTGGTACGGGATACCGAAGCTGCTGCACAACCGGGCTTTATTAAATTTAAAGACATTAGTGGGCCTAATGGTAGTCCTGATGGCGTGGTCGATCAATACGACAGAACCACCATCGGCAACGCCAATCCTAAATTTACAGGTGGAATAAATAATACCTTTAGCTATAAAGGGTTTGATCTGAGCGTCTTCCTCAATTTCAGCGTAGGTAATGATATTTATAATGCCAATGTGCTGAATAATTCCAGGCTGGATTTTGAATATCAAAATACCCTGGCTCAGTTTGCAGACAGGTGGACAACCATCAATTCCGCTGGTACCCGTGTCACTGATCCTGCAGAATTAACTGCGTTAAATCAGGGTAAAACTAATCCTTCGTATACTGGCAACAGCAGCGGCAGGTTACACAGTGATGTCATTGAAAATGGTTCTTTCTTAAGACTGAGCAACCTGAGTCTGGGTTATACATTTGATAGTAAGTTGTTGAGCTCATTGAAGATCAATAAACTTCGTGTATATCTGACTGCAAATAACCTGTACACATTTACCAACTATTCCGGTTATGATCCGGAGGTCAGTGTAATCCGTACAGCATTAACGCCTGGCGTTGATTATAGCGCATACCCACGGGCCAGGTCTTTCGTGGCAGGAATTAACTTATCGCTTTAACCAAAATTGATTGAAAAATGAAAAACAAGATATTTTACCTAAAAGGATTTATGGCTGTCAGTCTGATAACCGGGCTCATGTTTATTAGTTCCTGTAAAAAGGTGTTAGATGCCGAACCATATTCCACATTTACATCTGCTAATTTTTTTAATGATACCAATGAAGCATACATGGCTACCTTAGGTGTCTACGAGGTC
The DNA here is from genome assembly GCF_032678645.1 of Pedobacter frigoris. Lineage (GTDB taxonomy): Bacteria > Bacteroidota > Bacteroidia > Sphingobacteriales > Sphingobacteriaceae > Pedobacter > Pedobacter frigoris_A. The sequence goes on along the minus strand of NZ_JAVTSP010000001.1, from coordinate 1,210,772 downwards.
ATGTCGTCATTAGATACCTACGGATGGTATATCCCGCAGGTTTTTGACAATGACACCGATATAGGACAAGTCTCGGGAGATACTTCCGACGAATGGAGAATGATTCCGCATTATAAAGGAGGGACAACTACCAGTATATTTTATGTTGTTTGGAGCGCCTTATACAGGGGTATTGACAGGGCCAATGTGGTGATAGAAAAAATACCTCAGATGAGTCAATTTAATAATGGTACCACGGCTGAGAAGGCCGATTTAAATAGAATGTTAGGCGAAGCCAAATTCTTGAGGGGGTTTTATTATGCTGAGCTGGTGCGACTATGGGGTGATGTTCCTTTTAAAACAAAAAGTTCTCAGACCGGAGATAACCTTAAGATTGGTCTTAGCGACAGGTATGAAATTTATGCGCAAGTAATCAAGGATATGACCGAAGCCGCTGAATTATTGCCAGAGACGTTACCTACCAATGAACGTATTAACAAATGGGCGGCTAAAGCCATGCTTGCGAGGGTTGCATTGTTTGCAGGAGGTTATTCTTTAAGGGCTGACGGGACAATGAAACGCCCGGACAACTACAAAGATTATTATATTTTAGCGCAAAAGCAGATCAATGATGTGATCGGAAGGGATCTATATAAATTAAATACCGATTATACCCAGGTATTTAAAAACCAATGCCAGCATAAATTTGAGCCGACAGAGAATTTGTTTGAGGTTGCTTTTTTCAATCCGGCAGGAAGTAAGGGAAATGCCTCTTTTATTGGCATATGGAATGGTGTGCAGACGGCAAATGGCGTTTACGGAAGCGTTGCTGCAAGGTGTCTGGCTACAAGAACATTTTACAATAGTTTTCAAACCGGCGATATCAGAAGGGATTTTTCTATAGCCACCTATAACTTAAATGCCGCAGGGGTAAGAACACCACTAACCGGAAATCAGGACCAGAACTGGACTGCCGCGAAGTGGAGCCGGGAATATCAAGTGAACACCACTACAACAGAACGGCAATATACAAACATCAATTACGTGGTTTTGCGTTATTCAGATGTATTACTCATGAGGGCGGAAGTAGAAAATGAGTTGAATAACGGACCAAACCTATTGGCTTATGAAGCCATAAATGCCGTTAGAAGAAGGGCATTTGGTAAGGATCTTTATAGCAATAGAGTAACGATAACACTCGGCGCTGCGGGCAGTGGATACACTACCGTGCCTACAGTTACCATTACAGGTGGCGGAGGTACAGGAGCGACGGCGACAGCAACCATCTCTTCCAATAGGGTAACTTCCATCGTAATGACCAATTTCGGAGCGAACTATACTACTGCACCTACAGTAACCATTACAGGCGGTGGCGGTACTGGCGCCACGGCAACTGCGGCTATTATAAATCCAGATCTTACACCAGCACTCAATAAAGACGCCTTTTTTACAGCGGTCTTTAATGAACGGGCTTTCGAGCTTGCTTTCGAAGGTATGCGCCGCGCGGATCTGATCAGGTGGAACAAACTGTCCACAGTAATCAAAGACACCAACGACAACCTGAAGGCTATAAGAAGTACTTATTTTTATGTGGCATTTGCTAATTTTATACCTGGCAGGCATGAACTTTATCCTTTGCCACAAAATGAACTCGATGTAAATAAAAGTATAACCAGGCAAAACCCAGGCTATGGCGCCAATTAATAGTACCATTGCAGGAGTGAAACAAATAAGCAGCTAATGAAGGTTTCCACAGTAAAAATATCCCTTTGCTTTTTCTTGTTCAGCTTGGCTATGAATGTCCGAGGGCAAGAGCAGAACAGGCCGAATATTCTCATTATCATGACAGATCAGCAAACTGCTGATGCAATGAGTAATGCGGGGAATAAGGACTTGCATACGCCGGCTATGGATAAACTGGCTGCTAATGGCGTGCGCTTCAGTAAGGCTTATTGTGCCCAGCCGCTTTGTACGCCATCGCGGACCGCAATTTTTAGCGGTAAGATGCCTTACGAAACAGGTTTCACAGGGAATGCCCCGGAAAAAGACGGGCAATGGCCGGACAGCCTGCTGATGATGGGTAAGATCTTTCAGGATGGAGGTTATAAGACCGGTTATGTAGGCAAATGGCATTTGCCCGTACCCACTACTAAGGTGAATCAGCATGGCTTCGGATTTATTCAAAACACTAATTTTTTAGATTACAATGATGCGGGTACACCTGCTTATTGTGCACGGTTCATTAAGGAGAATAAAGACAATCCTTTTTTGCTGGTAGCCTCATTTTTAAATCCACATGATATTTGCGAATGGGCCAGGGGAGAATCCCTTAAGATGGACGTATTGGAAGACGCGCCACCTCCGCATGAATGTCCTGCCCTGCCTGCCAACTGGCGGAAACCAGCGCACGAACCGGAAATAATAAGGGAACAGCAGAAAGTGAGCTTTCGTACCTATCCGACCGTAGACTGGACTGAAAATCAATGGCGTCAGTACCGCTGGGCATATAACCGTTTGGTAGAGAAAGTAGATAATTATATAGAAATGGTACTTGCATCACTAAAAAAATATGGTGTGGAAAAGAACACCATTATTATTTTTACTGCCGATCATGGAGATGGTTACGCCGCCCACAGTTGGAACCAGAAGCAAGTTCTTTACGAGGAATCTGTTAAAGTCCCTTTTATCATTTCGAGAATAGGGCAGTGGCAGCCGCGTGTCGATGATATGCTGGTATGTAACGGGACGGACATCTTACCTACCATTTGTGGATTTGCAGGAATAAAAAAGCCAGCTGCACTAAAGGGCGTGGATATTGGGATGAAGATCGTAAACCCCTCTAAAAACCTGCGTGACACCCTGGTGGTTGAAACCGATTTTGCAGATAATGATCAGCTACTGGGCATTAGCGGCAGGGCAGTGATCACCAAAGATTTCAAGTACATAGTTTACAGCAAGGGTATCGTGCGGGAACAGCTGTTCAATTTGAATACCGATCCCGGTGAAACAATCAACCTTGCTGTGAACACGCAATACAAGAAGAAACTAACAGATATACGCCGTTATCTGAAGAATTGGTGCAAGGCGAATGGTGACGGTTTTATTAGCGGCTTATAGGAAATGAGATCATGCATCATTATATCATAAAAAATGAGAGATTTGTAAATAGCTAGTCGTCACGAATTTAATTAACTGAGGTCAATGAAAATTTCTCCAAATATTAGTCATAAACTAATGTTTATAGCTCTACTGAGCTGGGGGATCTTATTATCCGGTAAACTGTGCGCGCAGAACAAAAACTTCAGGAACATTTCAGTCGAAGAAGGGCTTTCCCAAAGCACTGGTTTTACCATCATTCAGGACACTTTAGGTTTTATATGGATCGGTACTCAGGATGGTCTCAACCGTTATAGTGGCAGGGATTTTAAGGTTTATTCTCCCGTTAAAGACGACGCCAACAGTTTGCAGTCTTATTACATACGCAGCTTGTTCCTTGATGTGAAGGGTACATTATGGGTCGGAGGAAACCAGGGAGTTAGCAGGTATGATTATAAACGTGATGATTTTGTAAATTATAAGCTCCCAAAAAGCATAGGAGAATGGTACATCTCTTCCATTACGGAGGACGCGCAGCATAACATCTGGGCGGTATCTATTTCCGGTGATGTGTTTAAGTTGCCGGCAGGCGGAAAGCAATTCATTTCCATTAATTTTAATACGCTGGACAATGGCATCAAAAAGATCTCCTATGCAGGTGCATGGAAAAACAACATACTGTTGGGTACAGATGTGGGACTGTTTATGTTGCAGGGTAAAAACAATACCCTTTCCAAAATAGATATCGGTATAGCGAAGCCTTTCGTAAGCAGTGTTTATATAGATCAGCACTATTTATGGATTGCAACAGAAGGAAATGGCTTGCTTCGACGCGATCAGAAAACGGGGCAGCTTAGCTCGTTCACTCATGCTACAGTAAATAACAGTGTTTCTGATAATAACATCAGGTCAATCACTAAAGATGTGGATGGCAATATCTGGCTGGGTACATTCAATGGCTTGTCTATACTCAATACGGAAAACTCAACTTTTGAAAACTATTACCACCAGATTTCCCATCCCTATACCATCGCGCAAAACTCAGTACGGTATATCTATCGCGATAGACAAAATGGAATGTGGCTCGGTACTTTTTATGGCGGCCTGAGTTATTACCATAAAAACGATATAAAATTTAACTCCCTTGGTCAGAATTCCGGGAAACTGTCACTCAGCGATGAGGTAATCAGCGTGATCAGGCAAGATAAACCAGGTAACTTTTGGATAGGAACGAATGATAAGGGATTAAATTATTGGAACAGGACGACCAATACCATCAGCTATTATTCATTCAAAGAAAATAATCCTAATAGTCTAAGCTCTAATAACATTAAGGCAATAGCCTTTGATAATGAAGACAATTTGCTGATCGGAACGCATAACGGGGGTTTAAACATACTCAATCCCAAAACAGGTGGGGTAAAGCGCTTCAGACACGACCCCAATAATCCCAATAGTATTGCCGGAGATCTGGTGTACAGTATACTAAAGGACGCGCGGGGAAGAATCTGGGTGGGTACAAGATCAGGTTTAGACCAGTTCATTCCGGAAACCCAGAAGTTTGTCCATATTCACCTGGATAAGGCTGGAAAACGTCTTACCTCCGATGACATTACCTATCTTTTCGAAGACAGCCGGCATAGGATTTGGATTGGTACAACAAACGGAGTGTCACAGTTTTATCCCGATAATCTGCTATTTGGAAACATCGCAGACAATGCGCTGAAAGAAGATGTTGTAAATTGTATAGCTGAAGACAACAAGCAAAGGATTTGGATTGGTACAAGGGGGGGATTAGGACTGTATGATGAAACAAAGCGTTCTTTTGTGACCTTTAAAAACAGAAAGGATTTTATAAAAGGAACCATCTACGGGATTTTGCCGGATGATGAAGGCAACCTTTGGGTTTCTACCAACAGTGGACTGATGAAGTTCAATCCGGATACCAGGTACAGTCAGTCTTTTTACGAAACTGACGGACTGCAAAACAACCAGTTCAATGAGTATTCTTTTTGTAAAGCCAGAGATGGGATGATGCTTTTTGGCGGAATAAAAGGGATTTCCTATTTCTATCCCGAAGCCATTAAACAACAATCATTGCCATTGAAACTCAGTTTCACCGGTCTGGAAGTGTTTAATAAAAAAGTAACCGCAGGAGATGGAACGGATGTTTTGGACAATCACATTGATCAGGTCAATACGCTTAGGTTTGCGTCCGACTATAAACAGTTTAGTATTTTCATCAACTCCTTTAACCACATTGCCGCAAATCGTACGCGCTATTACTATAAACTGGTAGGGTTCGACAAAGAATGGCAACGTACCGAGGAGCTTAAAATAAGCTATAGTAATCTGCCTTCGGGAAAATATGTATTGATGGTGAAAGCGGAGGGACCCAATGGCGAGGTCAGCGCCGAAAGACAATTGAATATTTCGATCCTTCCTCCCTGGTATAATACGCTTTGGTTTTACTTACTGGTTATCATAAGTTTGGCCATTGCAGGTTATTTTGCCTATAAAATTATAAAGGAAAGAATAAGAACACTACATCAGCTAAAACTGGAACGTGTAGACAAAGAAAAGGTAAGTTATATAAATCAGGTAAAGACAGATTTCTTCACCAACGTATCTCATGAACTCAGAACGCCGCTAACACTAATTCTGGCACCTTTAGAAGAGCTGATTAAAAATGCAGACTTAGATAAAACTATCCGTAAAAAACATGAGTTGATGCTCAGTAATGCAAAGAGGTTATATAACCTGGTTGATCAGCTCTTTGAGTTTAGAAAAACAGAAATGGGTACGCGCCAGCTTAAGGTTAGTAAAGCTGATCTGATCAGTTTTGTACATGAAGTATATGCGTCATTCAGGCCTCTTGCGGAGAAAAACAACATTAAATATACTTACCACTCTACCGAAGCAAAACTTTCGTTCAATTTCGATAGTGATGCTATGGAAAAGATATTGTTCAATCTTTTATCTAACGCATTTAAGTATACCGGGAATGGACAGCACATCAGCGTTGAGCTTTTTGTGAAAAACGATCATGTGGTCATTAAGATTGCCGATACCGGAATAGGGATCAGCGAAGCTGACTTGCCTAAAGTATTCGACCGTTTTTACCAGGTGAGCGGTAAGGAAATGAACTTGGGATCGGGTGTTGGACTGGCTTTTACAAAAAGTCTGGTAGTGCTGCATCATGGTCATATCACTGTGGAAAGTGAACCTCAAAATGGAAGTATCTTTACCGTTGAGTTGCCCCTTGCAGATTCATATTATACCAACGACCAGCACGCTGATCGTAAGGTTTACGAGCTTTCTATTACGCCAGATCAAGACGAAGTGTTGCCTGTCGGCCATTCGGACTTAGAAACGGAAGCGCCCATGGCCATCGACACTGAAAACCTGAAACTACTCATTGTTGATGATAATGCTGAAATCCTAAGCTATCTGCAAGATTATTTTAGTAAAACCTATCAGGTCAATGTGGCCCAGGATGGTAAAATAGCACTTGAAATGTTGGAAGTAACGCCATTTGATCTTATCATCAGCGACGTTATGATGCCTGAGCTCGATGGTCTCCATTTTTGTAAGCGTGTAAAACAAAATATAAATACCTCGCACATCCCTTTTATATTACTAACCGCCAAAACAGAAACAAACCAGCAGATCAGGGGACTGGAAATGGGAGCAGATGATTACATTACCAAGCCTTTTTCGACAGACCTGCTTGCTGTAAAAGTAAACAACCTGCTGCGTTCCCGTAAGCGGTTAAAGGATTATTACCAGGCCAATAAAGAGATTGTCCCGGAAAATATTGCGTTCAATGCACTTGATGAGGAGTTTTTGAAAGAAGCCATCTCGATTATTGAACTGCACCTTTCGGATTCTGATTTTTCGGTAGATAAGTTTAGCCGGGAAATAGGGATGAGCAGATCTAATCTTTACCTGAAATTAAAAGCAATTACCGGAGAGTCAGCCACCGACTTCTTAAAGCGGATCAGGTTTAATAAAGCAGTGGAACTGATGAAGTCAAAACGCTACACAGTTGCCCAGATTGCCTATATGTGCGGTTTCAATTCTCCATCGTATTTCTCAACGGCGTTCAAACAATATTATGGATGTATGCCTACAGAATATTTAAACAGACTATCATCTCATCCAGACGCTTAGTTAGGAGTTAGACTAACTTGTTTTTCTAACTCATCTATCAATAATGATTTCACTATGGTATAGGCATAGTCTTTGGCTTCGGCAAAGGAAATGTCGTATTTACGTTCAATGTTTTGCATATGCTCCGGAAAATGGGCCAGTAATTTGTCGTAATACGAATCTAATACATCTGAAGTCGGCATTTCAAAACTAATCCTTAACTGGAATCTCCTTGTTAAGGCAACGTCGATAATATCCGGGTGGTTGGTTGCGCAGATCAGCAAAGCGTCTTTGGGGTAATAATCAATGAGCTGAATAATGGTATTGACCAGTCTCCTCATTTCTCCAACATCACCGTCCTCATTGTCCCTTTCTTTACCGATCTGGTCAAATTCGTCTAAGAATAGTATCGCTTTTTCTTTTCCCGCTTTATCAAAAACCATCTTCACATTCTGCGATGTTTCTCCTATCCTGGAGCATACTACATTGCTTAGGTTCAGGATGATGATCTTTTTGTCGAGCGCATTTGCAATCGCCTTTGCAGTAGTAGTTTTGCCACAGCCGGAATTGCCATACAACAGGATCTTATTGTTTACGGGCAGTCCATATTTATGGAGCTCATTCACATATTTATGTTCCTTAATAAGCTGTTCGATGCCATTCTGGTTGTCGCTACTCAGAAAAACATCTGCCAAGGTCACAACTTCCTTGTCGTTGATGATTAGATCGTATATATTCATTTTGAAACAAAGCTCTTTTGATCCATCAAAGATAGTAAGTAAATTAACTACCTTTGACGCCATTATCAATTAAGAACACCAACATGTCAGAACAGCAATTACTAGAGAGAAGCGGAAATAAATGTGAATTATGTGAGGCGTCGGTAGCGATATCTCTTTACGAAGTGCAGCCTCAGACTAGTAATACTGACGACAATTGTTTCATGATTTGTGACAAATGTCGTGCGCAGGTAGAAAAGACGGAAGAGCTGGATAATAAACACCTGGGCTGTCTACGCACCAGCATCTGGAGTGCTGTTCCAGGAGTACAGGTTGTAACCTGGCGTTTGTTGAACCGTCTGAAAAGTGAAAGCTGGGCTGTAGATAGCTTAGATTCCATGTACCTTGACGAGGAAACCCTTGCATGGGCACAAGCAGGTGCAGATGAGAACAGTGACACTGTGGAAGATATTCATAAAGATTGTAACGGAGCACCTTTGCAGGCTGGAGATACTGTAGTCTTGATCAAATCGCTGGATGTAAAAGGGTCCCAGCTGAATGCCAAAATGGGAACTGTGGTGAAGAATATCCGCCTGGTACATAACAATACCGATCAGATTGAAGGAAAGATTGAAGGACAAACCATTGTGATCTTAACCAAATACGTAAGAAAACAAGGCGCATAAGTTAATCTTCTTCCAGATAGATTTCATGAACCAAGAACCGCGCATGTTTCATAGGCTCCAGAAGCTCAGTAATGTCTTCAGAGTCTATGTGGTAGATGGTTTCACCTGCATCGGGGATTTCGGAATCCGGTACCAGTTCAAAGAACTTGATGTCCAGATCTGATTCTAGTTCTACGAGTTTAATATATTTTACGCCGTTATCCTTCCAGTCTTTGTGGATTTGCGCATTGAATAAAACGTAAGGATTATCATTTGCCATACAGCAAAGCTAAGGTATTTTGGATATTGAGGTTAGATTCTTTTTCATTGCCGATCAGGTCCTGCAGACTGATCTTATCCAATAGCTGATCCACGGAAAACTGGATCATCTGCCATAGCGAGCGTACAGAACAGTCTATGCTGTTGGTGCACAGTCTGCTAATCCCGGAGTAATCCTCACAGAATTCCTTGCTGTATAAAGATCCGCCCAAAGCCTTCATCACCTGGTTGATGTTGATCTCCGAAGCGGGTTTCGACAATACATAGCCGCCTTTGTAGCCCGGAGTACTGTTGATATAACCAGCCATGCGTAATGTGCGGGTTAATTTTCCGGCATATGCAGCAGATAAACCTTCTGTCTCACTGATCATCGGAATGCTGACACCTCCTTCATTACCAAACCGGGCAATGCGCAGCAGTATTCTCAATCCATATTCTTCCTGTGCGGTAATCTTCATCTCTTTGTTTTTAAACCATTACATCATGCCCAGTTCCAGCCTGGCAGCTTCGCTCATCATATCTCTGTTCCAGCTTGGTTCCCAAACTATTTCTACGGATACCTCATTTACACCACCCAAAGCTTTCAGTTTGCTTTCCACTTCTGATGGCAGTGATTGTGCTGCCGGACAATTCGGCGCAGTCAGTGTCATAATGATCTCCACATTATTCAGTGGCGGGAATATGTTTACTTCAAAAATCAACCCCAGTTCATAAATACTCACCGGGATCTCCGGATCGTAAATGGTTTGCAGGGTATCTATTACCCGCTGTCTCAATACTTCTTTGTCCATCATACTAATCCTTTCTTGCGCCTATAGCCTGATAGGCCAGTGCATAATTTTTCATCTGTTTGATCATAGACAACAAACCATTAGAGCGTGTCTGCGCGAGGTGTGTCATCATCCCGATTTCTCCTATGAAATCCATTTTTGCAGCCAGTATTTCTTCTGGGGTATGATGAGAAAGCACTTTGATCAGCATACTGATCAGGCCTTTTACAATCACCGCATCACTGTCTGCTTTAAAAATTACCAATCCATTCTCGTAAGCAGCATTCAGCCATACTGTAGACTGGCAACCCTTGATCTTGTTCTCATCTATCTTATACTGCTCTTCCAAAGGAGCCAGTTTCTTTCCCAGATCAATGATGTACTCATACTTATCCTCCCAGCTGTCAAACAGCGCAAAGTCTTCAATAATTTCTTTTTCTATTTCCAGTATCGGCTTATTAATCATTAGGCTAACATTTTTATAGTTTTATGAAGTGCTGCAATCAGCACATCAATCTCCGTTTTCTCATTATACAATGCAAACGAGGCCCTTACCGTCCCCGGAATCCCAAATCGCTTCATCAGCGGTTGTGTACAATGATGACCAGTACGCACCGCAATGCCCATATTGTCCAGCAGCACACCAATATCCTGTGGATGAATTCCTTCAATCACAAAAGAAACCAAACTCACTTTATCTGCGGCTTCGCCGATGATCTGTAAACCCGGAATCGCTTTCAATTCAGCAGTAGCATAAGCAAGCAGCTCATCCTCATGCGCTCTGATCCGCGCCTTCCCAATACCGCTAATAAAATCCAAAGCCGCCTTTAAAGCGATCGTATCCGCAATATTTGGTGTGCCTGCCTCGTATTTATAAGGAAGGTCCGCATAAGTCGTACCCTCAAAACTCACCTCTTTGATCATCTCGCCGCCGCCCTGAAATACTGGCATACTTTCCAATAATTCTTTTTTGCCATACAATGCGCCAACGCCCGTCGGGCCATATACCTTATGTCCCGAAAATGCAAAAAAATCACAGTCAATATCCTGAACATCAATATCCAGATGTACGGCCGACTGTGCGCCATCTACTAATACTCTCGCACCAACACGATGCGCAGCATCAACAATCTCCTTCACAGGATTTACTGTGCCCAATGCATTCGAAACATGTACTATAGACACTAGTTTTGTGCGAAAATTTAATAGTTCATGAAAGGAAGTCATTGATAAAGACCCATCATCTTCTACAGGAATCACCTTCAATACTGCGCCTTTCTCTGCACATAAAATCTGCCAGGGCACAATATTTGAATGATGCTCCATGCCAGAAATCAGGATTTCATCGCCCTCCGCGATATGTTGTCTGCCCCAGGTATAGGCCACCAAATTAATAGCTTCAGTAGTTCCGCGAGTGAATATAATCTCCTCACGCTCAGCAGCACACACAAAATCCCGTACCGCATCGCGTGTAGCTTCGTAAGCCATAGTAGCCTCCTCAGCAAGCGTATGTATGCCCCTGTGGATGTTGGCGTTATAATGAGCATAATAATGACTAAGCGCATCTATTACCACCTGCGGTTTCTGTGAAGTAGCCGCATTGTCGAAATAAACCAATGGCTTGCCTTTTACTTCCCTCGACAGTATCGGGAACTGCTGCCTGATCGCCGACCAGTCGCTCAATGTCCCCGATTTATTCAACGATAACGAATCTGCTCCTTCCATAATAATTATCCTATTGATAAATGTTCTAAAATCAACCGCTCGGCATAAGCACGGATAGTCATCGGTTTAATCTGTGCTATTATATCTGCAGCATATGCCTGCAACAGCAATACTTCTGCTTTTTCCTTAGGAATGCCCCTTGCACGCAAATAAAACAATGCTTCTTCATCAAGCTGACCAACAGTACAGCCATGCGAACACTTTACGTCATCGGCAAAAATCTCCAGCTGAGGTTTAGCGTTTATAGTCGCATTGTAGGACAACAATATATTCTTGTTAGACTGATACGCATTGGTTTTCTGTGCATCCGGCTGAACCATGATGCGCCCATTGAAAACCCCTGTCGAGGAGTCGTCTGCAATGCCCTTGTACAGTTGGTTACTGAAACAGCCAGGCTGTTTATTATCTATCAGCGTGTGATTATCCACATGCGTTTTGCCCTTCAACAGGTACAAACCATACATATGTGCTTCGTTATTTGCTGCGTCCAATACCAGGTTCATGTTGTTGCGTACAATACCACCGCCCAGACTAATAACAACCGTATGAACATAACTGCGGCCGATCTGGCTGATGTGCGTCGTATTCACCTGACTTGCATGCGCCACGTCATTCTGCAGTTTATAGTACTCCACGTAGGCATCCTGCGCCACTACGATCTCCAGCACCTCATTGCAGAAGCTGTCCGAAGTACCTAAAGTCGCATAAGTTTCCGTCAACTGCAAACGGCTACCCTCAGCTACATAAACCAAGTTTCGCGGCTGAGCCATTACCGGGGCTTGTCTGCCATCCAATACATGGTACACATAAATCGGATGTTGAGGCGTTACACCTTTATGTACATGGATAAACATGCCTTCTTCCATGTCCGAAGTATTCAGCGCATGTACTCCGTCTTTTATATAATCAGCACTCTTGTTCAGGTGACTGCTTACCAATTCTCGAAAAGAACCATTCATTGCCTCTTTTAAAGGCAGGATCACCAATTCCGTTTCCGGAGAAAATACCTGAGAGAGGGCAGGAGTATACCTTCCGTTTACAAACACGAGTTCGTTTGCCTTATGATGTCCCGGCATGCGAAGTGGGGCAATATCCTCAGCACTAACCTCCGAAGGCGCCGTTACATAAGCCTTTTCCAGCACGCTGCTGATGTTGGTGTACTTCCACTCTTCCTTAAAATTCGTCAAGTCCATACTCATCTCGCTTATTGTAAACCACTTAGTGCAGCCAGATCTATCTGTTCGGTGATGAAGTCGTAACCTTTTTCTTCCAGTTCCAGTGCAAGCTCCTTGGTGCCCGATTTTACGATCCTGCCTTTGTACAACACATGCACAAAATCGGGCTGTATATAATCCAGCAAACGCTGATAGTGAGTGATCACTAAAAATGCCCGGTTTGGCCTTCTCAGCTCATTGATGCCGTTTGCTACGATGCGCAATGCATCAATGTCAAGTCCAGAATCCGTCTCGTCCAGTATCGCCAGTTTAGGCTCAAGCATCGCCATCTGAAACACCTCGTTGCGTTTCTTTTCGCCACCGGAGAATCCCTCATTGATGGAACGGCTCAGTAGCGACTGGTCTATCTCGACCATCGCCATCTTTTCTTTCATCAGCTTTAAAAAAGAAACCGCGTCTAATGGCTCCTCGCCATTATATTTACGCTTTTCATTTACTGCTGCCTTGATGAAATTGGTGGTGCTCACACCGGGTATTTCTACCGGATATTGAAAGGCCAAAAACAAACCCTCACGAGCGCGGTCTTCAGGTGCCAGATCCAGCAGATCCTTACCCAAAAACGCTACTGAACCTTCAGTTACTTCATATTCTTCGCGGCCTGCAAGTACAGATGAAAGCGTACTTTTGCCCGAACCATTTGGACCCATAATGGCATGTACCTCACCGGCTTTTATTTCCAGGTTGATGCCCCTAAGGATTTCTTTGTCTTCTACTTTTGCGTGTATATTTTTTATTGATAACATGTGCTTATAAATTATTTATCCTACACTACCTTCCATGCTGATGGCCAGTAGTTTCTGTGCTTCTATGGCGAATTCCATAGGTAATTGGTTCATTACTTCTTTTGCAAATCCGTTGACAATCAGTGCTACTGCAGCCTCAGGATCTATTCCGCGCTGTCTGCAATAAAACAACTGGTCTTCACCAATTTTAGAGGTGGTAGCCTCATGCTCTATGATCGCGGTTTTGTTCTTTACCTCTATATATGGGAAAGTATGCGCTCCGCATTTATCGCCCAGCAATAAAGAATCACATTGCGAATAATTACGTGCATTTACAGCTTGTTTACTCGCCCTCACGAGTCCGCGGTAGCTATTCTGACTATGTCCGGCCGATATCCCTTTGGCTACAATCCTGCTCCTCGTGTTTTTCCCCAGGTGGATCATTTTCGTACCCGTATCGGCCTGCTGATAGTTGTTTGTAAAAGCAACAGAATAAAACTCTCCAATCGAATAATCGCCTTTCAGGATCACACTAGGGTATTTCCAGGTGATGGCCGAACCGGTTTCTACCTGTGTCCAGGATATTTTTGAATGGTTGCCCTTACAAATACCCCGCTTGGTTACGAAGTTATAAATGCCACCTTTTCCATCTTTATCGCCCGGGTACCAGTTTTGTACAGTAGAATATTTGATCTCCGACTTTTCCATCGCTACCAGCTCTACTACGGCCGCGTGCAACTGGTTCTCATCGCGCATAGGCGCAGTACAGCCCTCCAGATAACTCACATAACTTTCATCCTCAGCTACGATTAGTGTACGCTCAAATTGTCCTGTATTTTCTGTGTTGATGCGGAAATAAGTCGACAATTCCATCGGGCACCTCACTCCTTTAGGAATATAACAAAAAGACCCGTCGGTAAACACCGCAGAATTTAGTGCAGAAAAGTAATTGTCGGTCATAGGCACTACCGATCCCATGTATTTTTTCACCAGTTCAGGATGCAGCTGTATCGCTTCGCTGATGGAGCAAAAGATCACGCCGATTTCAGAAAGCTGCTCTTTAAAGGAAGTGGCAACTGAAACGCTGTCCATCACCACATCCACGGCCACGCCGGTGAGGCGTTTTTGCTCTGCGAGCGATATGCCCAGTTTTTCAAAAGTGCTGAGTAATTCAGGGTCTACTTCATCCAGGCTGTTCAACTGTTTTTTAGGCTTTGGAGCTGCGTAGTATATGATGTCCTGGTAGTTAATTTTCGGGTAATGGAGGTTGGCCCATTCCGGTTCTTCCAGTTTCAGCCAGTATTGGTAGGCTTTCAGCCTCCATTCCAGCATCCATTCCGGTTCGTTTTTTTTGCTGGAAATCAAGCGGATCACGTCCTCACTCAATCCTTTAGGAATAGCATCTGTATCTATATCTGTGACGAAACCGTACTTGTATTCAGAAGGTGTGGTTAGGTCCAGCGTATCTTGGTTTTCTTTCATGATGTGTTGATTTTTGAAAGATTAGAATCTTACACAAAGATACTTTGTTGAGTTTGTTTATACAAAAAAGTATAAACAGACAAATGTCAAGATTAAGGGGGTTTTAATTGGTTTGCTGGGATAAGAATGCAGCCAATTATGCAGGAGGGCGTAGGGAGGGAACTAAGGAAGGTATTCAGCAGGGTCTTGAGCAGGCCAGAATAGAGGTGGCCTTAGAAATGAAACAAAAGGGCGTCAATATTGAAAGCATCATGATGTTCACTAAACTCTCAAGGGAACAAGTTGATGCGCTATAATAGGATGGGAGAGCGGGATTTTCAATTAGTTTTATCAAAAAAAGTCCGGCGCTTGGGCCGGACTTTGGGTAGTTTTTAGTTTTAGTTCTGACAAAGTGTAGCTTATATACTCTTAGGTGTAAATACCTTAATTACACCGTCATTCTCACTGCTCACGACAAGTAAACTTTTCTTGGTTGGGCTATCTTTAGCAGGAATGAACAGCACACCTTCAGGCGCGTCACCACATTTGAACAGCTGAAGGAAGACAGGAGAGGTCGGCGTGGTTACATCATATACCGCCACGGCATCTACACGTTCCATGCCTACAAAAGCGACTTTCTTGTGTCCTACATTACCAATAGTAATGCCTTCAGGCTCAACGCTTTTATCATCGCTTCTGCCATCATCGTATGCACTGGCTTCGTTGACTTTTATGTCAAGCTCGTTTTTGCTATCGAACACCTGCACGCCTGTGTTACCGTTCCATACACTAAAAGAACGTGAACCAAGAGAATATAAGGCGTCAAATATACCGTCACCATTGGCATCACCTAAGGTTGTAGTGATGTTTAAGCGGCCCAGTTGACCGTCCTTTTTGAGGTCCGTAGCGTTAGGGAATACAGCAGGATCGAGCGTGATGGTTTTGTCTTTCACTCGCTTCATTTCTACAAAAGCATCATATTCTCTTGAGTCGCCTTCATTGGCTGTAAAGAGGTATGGCGTGCCGTTAGATTCCAGAACAGCGACAGCATCTGGCATATAAATGCCTTTTACAGGCCATTTAGCTGCTAAGTATTTCTTGTCGTCGTCAGATGGGTCGATCTCATTGCCGGCAAGGTTATAATCTTTAAACCCTAAAGGAAATATGTTGGTAATGGTTTTGCTGGCGATGTCTATTTTGGCGATGGCGTTATTTTCCTGAAGCGTCACCCATGCAGTCTTTGAATCTGCTGAGATGGTGATGTATTCCGGTTCGATGTCTTTCACGAAGTTTAGTCCGGGCCCGAAAATACGGAAGCCTTTTTGCATCAAAGCAGCTTGCTGATTAGCCATCGATGAGAAATCGATGGTAGTTACCGCATAGTTGTTATCTACAGAGATGATAGATACCGTGCCAGAAGGGTCATTGGTGTAGTCGGCACTTGGCTCACCTTCGTTGGCTGTCATGATGTACTTGCCATCCGGAGAGAAGGTCACCATGTCAGGCAATGCGCCTACAGTGATCTCGGCAATCTTGCTCTGATCGCTGGTTTTGAACACAGCTACCTTACCATTAGCCTGTTTGTTGTCAGATTGTATGGCGGCAGCCAGTTTGCCTCCGTGAACAGCTACACTGTTTACTGCCCCACCGAAAGATTTCATGGCGATAGAGCCGATAGATTTCATGGCGGTTGGGTTGCTAAAGTCGATGACTTCTATTTGGTTTAGTTGATTTGCCAATCCTTCATTTTCATTTTTCACAACGAAAAGTTTATTGGTCGCAGGATCGAAAGCTGAAATTTCAGCGGCACCTATCTCTCCAACATCATAAGATCCGATCTCACTGAACGTTGCGGCATCTTCATTTACAAAAAACTCCGGTTCGGATTCCTTCGGAGTGTCTTTTTTGCAGCTGTATAAGCTGGTCAATAATAAACTAAATAGTAGAATTTTTTTCATAACTTATTTTGTAAGTCACGAAAGTATCGGTGCCAAATTAGGCGTAGATGACGTAAACGTTATGTTATTGTTAAAACAGGTTATGATATTGTTAAGCGCTGGCTGCTTAGCCAGCAAGCTGTTTATTTTGTCTGCAGTTCATTTATCTTTTCCGTAGGGTTCATGATGTAAGTAAGCATGGAATTGTCTTTTAGCAGTTCTACTACACGGAATCCTTTGTATTTGGTACCCCAATTGCCACCGATATGGGAATCAAAGAGGTAGGGGATGTCGTTCAGCATCTTCACGCCGTCCTGGTCATGCTCATGTCCGTGGAAAACGGCTTTAACCTTAGGATATTTCTTCAGTAACTCAGCAAATGCAGGGGTATCTATAGCATTTGGTGTCCATTTGGTCTGCGGAATATGAATGAAGATGAAGGTATTGTCGAGTTTCTTATATTGGATCAGTTTGCTTTCCAGCCATTTGAGGTCGGGCGACAAATACTCGCCTTTTTCGTTGGAGGTATCTCCCAGTAATATTGCATTCTTTTTGACCACTACATCATGGTTGATGGGCATTTTCCATACCCCTAGCCATTCTTCCGGAGTCACCATGTCATGGTTTCCGCGGGTTACATAATAGGGCATAGTCAACAGGTCAATTTTTTGTTTCACAAGCGGCATCAGGTGTTTTTCGTTGTGAATGAGATCGCCATTGAGTACACAAAAATCAAGGGGTGCATTTTTATGAAAAGCGTTGATCTGATCTGTTATGGTTTGGAAAGCCTTATCGAACTCCGTGCCTTTTTGGCCGTAGTGGCTATCAGAAGCTACTGCAAATCTCAGTTTAACATTGCGTTGCAGTGCTTCGGTTTCTGCGGCAGATAAAAATCTGAAACCTCCGCTAATGAATAGGACAGATGCAAATGATGCTTTTTTTAGAAATTCCCTTCTGGATGAACTCATGGACTTTAGGATTATTGGTCAATATTATAATACCAAGATAATTAAATCTTTAACAGGATATTATATTATTAAAGCAATAGTGAATTTTGTCTTGTTATTTTATACTTTTATAATTAAGGCTTTTTGTAGTCCTGAAACTGATATCACCTAACAACCTAACCATGAAATTGAAACGCACTCTACATCGTAGCCTGCTAATGACCTTTTCTTTACTATCAGCCTTGGGTATTCTGGCTTTTACATCAAAAGGAGAAGATCCGATAGAAAAGATTGTAGCTGCATTGCAGCGCTGGACTGACAATAGTCCGGTTGAAAAAGTTTACCTGCATACTGACAAGCCCAATTATGTTGTTGGGGATACCATTTGGTTTAAAGCTTATGTAACTACAGGGGCTCACCAGCTCTCAGCTTTAAGTGGTGCTGTATACGTTGATTTGATTACTGAGTCAGATTCATTAGCTCAATCGATTAAGCTGCCTATTACGGCTGGTATGGCAATGGGAGAATTCGTATTGCCGGACAGCAGCATGCGTGAGGGTAATTACCGCATCAGGGCCTATACGCAATGGATGAGGAACGCTGGTCCGGAGTATTTTTATGATAAGATTTTCACAGTAGGAAATTCTGTGGTGACGGCCGTGAACAGCAGGATAGACTTTGAATATAGTGGCAAAGGGAAAGAAACCGTTGTAACTGCGGTTTTGGGTTATGATGACGAGAACGGAAAGCCATATGTGGGGAAGCCGGTTAAGTATGCTGTTTTGAATAAGGGTAAGGTACTAAATGAAGGAAAGGGCACAACAGATCCAAAAGGAGAACTGAGGGTTGTCCTGCGCAATGATAAAAATGCAGAACTCAGAAATGCATATGTCAATACCACGATAGAGCTGGACAAAAAGGAAATGGTGGTTAAAACCTTTCCGGTAAAGGTAGCGTCAGTAAATACGGATGTACAGTTTTTTCCGGAGGGAGGTGAACTTGTAAATGGCATCAGGTCTAAGGTTAGTTTTAAGGCTACAGGTACGAATGGATTTGGTGTTCCGGTAAAGGGAATCATAGTAGACGAGAAAAACACCCAGGTTTCTGAATTTGAAACTGAACATGCTGGGATGGGTTTTTTCTTGCTCGCACCGGAAAGTGGAAAGAGTTACAGCGCTAAGGTTACTTATCCGGACGGCACAGAAAATCTGATTACCCTGCCTGTAGCAAAAGACGCCGGTTATGTGCTTTCCGTTTACAATAATCCGGATACCATCCTGGTGAGGATTAACGCACATCCATCCATGTTTAAGAATGGAGCGCAGCAGCTGAGTTTACTGGTACAATCTGGTGGCGCTGTCATGTTTGCTTCAGACCTGGCGATCAGCAGGGCCACTACTTCAGTTCGGATTCCTGCCAAAGAGATCCTTACTGGGATAGCTCAGTTTACTTTGTTTTCTGCTGTTAACATGCCCCTCAATGAAAGGATCGCTTTCATACAGAACGACGACCAGGCTAAGCTGAAATTAAATTCAGTTAAAAAGGTCTATGCGAAGCGGGAGAAAATAGAAATAGACCTGGATGCTGCAGATAGTGAAGGGAAGCCCATTGTGGGTAATTACTCTGCTGCGGTCATCAATGAAGATGTAGTGCCTGTAGACGAGGTTAAGGAACATACGATCATGTCACATTTATTGTTAAGTTCAGACATCAATGGTTATATTGAAAATCCCAACCATTACTTTTTAAATCCTTCGGAAGAAACCAAGGCCAGACTGGACTTGTTGATGCTTACCCAGGGGTATAGGAGGTTCATTTGGAAAGATCTCCTGGCAAATAAGCCGATTACCAATGAGTTTAAAAAAGAGGGACTGATTACTGAAGTAACGGGCAGGTTGATGACTTTGGCTAATAAGCCTTTGGCAGGTGGAAAAGTAAAGCTTTTTAATGTAAAACTAGGACTGATGATGGATACGGTTACCGATGCAAACGGGAGGTTTAAGTTTAGTAATCTGCTGGTGACTACGGGAGTGTCTCTGACTTTGCAGGGCAGGACTGCTACTGATGGCAAAAAGGTGGAGGTGTTGGTAGACCGGGTGTCCGGACAATCCTTGACGCCTGGTTTTAATATCGGTGACCTAAACGTAAACATCAGTAAAAGTCTGGCCTCGGTACTGGAGAACAACAGGAAGCAGGATAAGGAGCTGGAAAGGTTTGGCAGGTTGAGCCGTGTTCAGGAGCTTAGGGAAGTGGTGATCCGTTCTAAAAAGAAGGTCGCGCCATCTTATGGTCTGGATGTTCCTGAGGGACATTCCGATCAGACAGTCAAGTTTGATAAACCTGAAAATTGTCCGACGTTGCTGGACTGCATGAGAAACAACATTGCCAATGTGAGTTTCAGAATGGACAATTCTAACGACTGCGGACCGGTGAATGTGCCTTACAGCAGGGGGGAGAGAATGCGCATTGTGGTGAATGGCAGATTGATCAGTGACTGCGAGTTTCAGGATGTTTTGGAGATGAGCAGTGATCTTGTGGAGCGTATAGAGGTGGTGCGGACAAACCAAGCTTTGATTTCGAGGATCGGAGGGACGGCCATCATCATCATCACGAAAACCAGGGGTACAAGGAGTATTTACAATCCATCGGTAGTGAGTTTTCAGCCAAGTGGGTTCAGCAATGCGAAACAATTTTATGTGCCTAAATATGATGCTGCAGACGTTAGTCCGGTTACTGATCTCCGTACCACGGTGTACTGGAATCCGTCAATCATTACAGATGTCAACGGAAAAGCAAAACTCAGTTTTTACAACAGCGATGGTGCTGGTCATTACTGTGTGATTGTAGAGGGCATCGATGCATCAGGACTGCTGGGGCGTCAGGTTTATAAATACGAGGTTAAATAATTTCTATACCGGCATCTTTGTAGTGCTGGAGGTCGCTGCGATCGGGATCAATATCTGTAATGATGGTGTTGATCTCGTTGGTGGCACATATATAGTAGTTTTCTGCTGTGTTTAGTTTTTCGAAAGTAGAAAGGGCAATGATGTGCTTAGAGGTTTCTACCATTGTTTTCTTGATCTGACTGTCTTCATAATTTAACCCCGTGACGCCGAGATTGAGGTCTATACTGCAGATCCCCAGAAAGCAAATGTCGGCACGTACATTTTTTATGGTCTGTATAGCTTCGTATCCCATGGTAGAGAAAGAAGATTTGTTGAGGCGCCCACCTACGAATATCACTTCGGCATTAGGATGGTCCTCAAGGATGTTGGCTACAGGAAAACTATTGGTTATCACCG
This sequence comes from Pedobacter frigoris, assembly GCF_032678645.1. Classification (GTDB taxonomy): domain Bacteria; phylum Bacteroidota; class Bacteroidia; order Sphingobacteriales; family Sphingobacteriaceae; genus Pedobacter; species Pedobacter frigoris_A. The sequence continues at coordinate 1,189,783 of NZ_JAVTSP010000001.1, read as the reverse complement.
TGATCTTAAGTTCTTTAGGAAGTTTAGTGGCTACGGCAAGCGCTGAAGTACCTGCATCAAAAATGATGACCTGCCCACTCTTGATGAACTTAAGTGCTTTTTCTGCGATGATTTCTTTGTGGCCTACGTCGTAATGCTCGCGTTCACGGTAATGCAGGGGGATCGGCGAGTGCAAAATTGCGCCGCCCCTTACCGCTTTGAGCAATCCTTCATCAGACAGTTCTTTGATATCCCTTCTTACTGTGTCTTCTGAAACGTTCAGAAGTTTACTAAGGTCGCCGAGCAATACCTTGCCTTCTTTGCCGATGTGATCGATGATCTGTTGCTTTCTCTCTTCTTTAATCATAATGTATTTGCAATATTATGCAATAATAGAAAATATAATTTGCAATATATTGCAATATTTATGTATTTTTGTTGCATATTATTTCACGGATGTATAAAGTTATTACATTTTGTGGGTTTTTAAACAGATAAAAAATAAAGTAAAATGAAGAAAACAATAGCAATAGACATGGATGGGGTGCTTGCAGACATCGAGACCCATTTCATAGATTGGTACGAAAGAGATTATGGCGTAAAAGTGAATCGGGAGGATATGCTCGGTGTATTGGAGCCTGATGGCTTTCCGGATAAAACGGCGGTGAAAAGATTCGTGTATACCCCTGGTTTTTTCAGGACGATACCGGTAATGCCCGGAGCGGTAGAAGCGGTAAAGAAACTGATGGAAACTTACGAGGTTTATGTGGTTTCGGCAGCAATGGAATTTCCTCAGTGTTTATCAGAGAAACAGGAATGGTTGCAGGAGCATTTCCCATTCATCAGCTGGAGAAACATCGTTTTTTGCGGAGATAAGAGCATCATCGCTACAGATTATATGATAGATGACCATTGTAAAAACCTTGATTTCTGTAAAGGAAAGGCGATTATGTTTACTGCAGCACATAATGTGTACCAGAATCATCACCAAAGGGTAGACAACTGGAATGATGTATTGGCGTTTTTGACTGCAGAAGAAGTGCCTGCGTAAACTAATTGCGCAAACGTTTTCGATAATAAATGCCCATAGTGCTGCTTTTTATATGATAAACATGATATATATTTAGTTTTTCTATCTGGTCTGCCTGAGTTAGCTATGGGTGCCGGAGGAACTAAATATAATTATGAACGTAGATAAGAGCATATATAAAATGACCCAAACCATGCGCTGGTTTGGTCCCAATGATCCTGTTAGCTTGTCGGATATCAGACAGGCGGGTTGTTCTGGTGTAGTAAGTGCGCTGCATCATATCCCTAACGGGGAAATCTGGACTGTAGCGGAAATCACTAAACACAAGAATTTGATTGAGCAAGCTGGCTTAGACTGGCATGTGGTGGAAAGTGTGCCTGTACATGAGTCGATCAAGACACAATCTCCCGGATTTGAGCAGTATATTGCAAATTATAGGCTTTCCTTGCAAAATCTTGCAACTTGTGGTATTCAGATAGTCACCTATAACTTTATGCCGGTGCTGGACTGGACCAGGACTAACCTTGCTTTTGAACTGGAGAATGGTGCGAAGGCGCTGAAGTTTGAAAAAGCAGCGCTGGTTGCTTTTGATGTGCACATGTTGGGAAGACCAAATGCTGTTGCGGACTATTCTTCTGAGGAGCTAAAGGTGGGTCAATTGCGCTTTGAGCAGATGTCTGAAGTGGAACGTCTGGTTTTGCAAAGAAATATCATTGCCGGTTTGCCGGGAAGTGAAGAAAGCTTCACCCTGGCGCAGTTTCAGGAGGCATTGGATACGTATAAAGGCATCGACGAAGATCGTTTATCAGCACACCTGACTCATTTTCTTTCGGAAATTATTCCGGTGGCTGATGCTGCGGGAATAAAGATGGCCATCCATCCGGATGATCCTCCTTATGCAATCTTTGGTTTGCCAAGAGTGGTAAGTACTGCTGAGCTGGTGCAAAAGCTTTTTACGGCTGTTCCTTCTTTAAGTAATGGTTTGTGTTTTTGTACGGGCTCATTTGGGGTAAGGGCAGATAATGATTTAGTGGAGATGGTCAGGTTATTTGCTGACAGGATTCATTTCATCCATTTGAGAAGTACAAAAAGGAATGAGGATGGTGATTTTTATGAAGACAATCACCTGGAAGGGGATGTGGATATGTATGGGGTGGTGAAGGAGATTTTGAAGGTTCAACAGGAACGCCAGATCAGTATTCCGATGCGCCCTGACCATGGTCACCAGATGCTGGATGATCTCCGTAAAAAAACAAACCCGGGTTATTCTGCGATTGGCCGTTTGAAAGGACTGGCAGAGCTGCGTGGACTGGAGTTTGGTATCGTAAATGAATTAGTGAATAGATAGAATGAAAGAAGGAAATGTAATATCAGAAAGGTTTTTACTCAACAATGAGAAGGCAGTACGTCTTTTCAATGGTTATGCAAAAGACCTTCCCATCATAGATTATCACAATCATTTGCCTCCGCAGGAAATTGCAGAGTATAAAAAGTTTGCCAATCTGACGGAGATCTGGTTGAAAGGTGATCATTATAAGTGGCGCGGCATGCGCACCCTTGGGGTAGATGAAAATCTGATCACGGGAACGGCGTCTGATGAAGATAAGTTTATGGCCTGGGCAGAGGTTGTGCCCTCAACGATAAGAAACCCTTTGTTCCACTGGACGCACATGGAATTGAAAGACCCCTTTGGCATAAATTCTTTTTTGAATAAGGATTCTGCAATGTCTGTTTATAAGCATTGCAATGAGTTGTTGAGCCAGGATGAATTTTCTACACAGGGATTACTAAACCACTATAAAGTTAAAATGGTGGGTACGACTGATGACCCTTGTGATGATTTGAAATGGCATAAACAATTGCTGGACAGTAGCTTTTCTACGAAGGTAAAGCCTTCATTCAGGCCGGATAAGGCTCTGACCATTGATAAAACCCAACAATTTAAACAATATGTTCAGGGGCTTTCTGAAGTGTCAGGTATTCATATTAAGGATATAGAAAGTCTGGTAGCTGCGCTTAAGAGCAGGGTTGAGTTTTTCGCTGCACACGGTTGCAGTATTTCGGATCATGGACTTGCAGCATTGCCTTATAGTTACGTGCTGACTGACGCGGAGAAGCGTGAATTTGAAAGTTTCCTGAAAACGGATGGTTCGGTGTTTTCTAACCCCGATGCATTTGCCGGTTATGTGCTGACTGAGCTGTCTAAATTATATCATGAAAAAGGCTGGGTGCAACAGTTTCACCTTGGTGCGATCAGAAATAATAACCTGGGTATGTTTGCTAAATTAGGAGCTGATGCGGGTTATGACTCTATAGGTGATTTCAAGCATGCAGAACGTATGTCGGCCTTTTTCGGAAACCTGAGCCTTACTGATCAACTAACCAAAACCATTATATATAACCTTAATCCGGCAGACAATGAGGTTTTTGCAGCCATGACGGGGAATTTTGCGGATGGACGAATGAAAGGGAAGATGCAGTTTGGGTCAGGATGGTGGTTTCTGGATCAAAAGGATGGCATTGAGAAGCAACTGAACGCCTTATCAAATCTGGGGATGGTGAGCAATTTTGTAGGAATGCTAACAGACTCGCGCAGCTTTTTATCTTATTCCCGCCATGAATATTTCAGAAGGATACTTTGTAACCTGTTTGGAACGGAAATGGAAAACGGTCAGTTGCCGGATGATGAGGAGTGGATGGGTAAAATCATCAGCGATATCTGTTATTATAACGCTGAAGCGTATTTCAATTTGAAGTAAAGCACATTATCCCAATATAAATACAGTCATTCCCTTAGGACCATGCGCGCCCAGTACCAAAGACTGCTCTATGTCGGCAGTTTTTGATGGGCCAGCGATAAATGCTCCGAATCCGTATTCTGCATTGCCTATCCTGCTGTAAGCATCATGCATGGTAGGCAATATATCTGCCTTGTTGACCACCACTGCCAGTTGCTGACAAATAAACGGAATGACTCTTTGTTCCATGAGTTCTTCGGTGATCCATAGTGCGGCATTTTCAGCAACCCCAAAATGGGCTTTAATGATTGCAAGATCTACATTCTCATAACTGTGAGGATCGTTGTGCTGCCAGTTTAATTCTGTGATCTCCTGAAGTTCGGGTAAAGTGGAAATGATGCGTTTCTTGTCTTGATGTTCTTTTAACAAGTAATCTTTGATCTCATCGAAATTGGCTACGCGTATAACCGCTCCGCCAATAGTAGTGAGTACATTGGTAAATGCAGCTATCTTATCGAAATCTGTATTTAAAGTGCTGAGATCAGCTGGGATTGGTCTTGTGGCTGGCTGGTTATTTTTAACTTTAGCCAATATTGCGTCTCTGTTAGTCATGTTTTACGTTCTCCTTATACCATTCACCAAATGATTGTTTAGGAACAGCCGGCATTTCCCTATGGTTGTACCAAAGATTTAATTTATTATTTACTGCAAATGGAATGTGTTTTAATACCCATCTTCCGGCTTTTCCAGCGGTTTTGTAGACTGCCGGCTTACTTAAAGTAAACTCCATTGCTTTCATCGCCATTGCTTTTTTAGGATCAGCATAGCCTTCCTTAACGATTACTTGTCGCCATTTATACAATTGCTCATGGATGTTGATTTTTACAGGGCAAACATTGGTGCAAGAACCGCATAGGGTAGAGGCAAAAGGAAGGTCGGCATACTCCTTCATGTCCAGATTAGGGGCAAGTATCGACCCTATGGGGCCAGCTATTGCAGTATGGTAGCTGTGTCCGCCGCTTCTGCGGTAAACAGGGCAGGTGTTCATGCAGGCGCCACAGCGGATACATTTTAATGAATTACGGAAATCCGGTCGGCCCAATTGGGTAGTTCTGCCATTGTCGACCAAGATGATGTGCATGGTCTGACCTTTTCGGGGTCTCTTAAAATGGCTGGAATAAGTGGTGATCGGTTGCCCGGTTGCGCTTCTGGCCAGCAGTCTCAAGAAAACAGAAAGGTGCTTACGCTCAGGGACAAGCTTCTCTATGCCCATACATGCAATGTGTACATCGGCCAGGTGAGCTCCCATATCGGCATTACCCTCATTTGTACAGACAACGAATTCTCCGGTTTCAGCTACGGCGAAGTTTACTCCTGTTATGGCAGCCTTCCTGGTAATGAATTTCTCCCTTAGATGTTCGCGGGCAGCTGCAGTAAGAAATACCGGATCGGCCATTCCTTCCGGTGTGCCAAGGTGCTCATGAAACAAATCGCCGATTTCTTCTTTCTTTTTATGGATACAAGGAAGTACGATATGGCTTGGCGGTTCATTGGCCAATTGTACGATACGTTCTCCCAGATCCGTATCGATAACTTCTATCCCATTATGCTGCAGATAATCATTCAGATGACATTCCTCAGTGAGCATAGATTTACTTTTTACTATGCGGTCTACGCCGCTATCCTTCAAAATAGAGTGAACAATCTGGTTGTGCTCTTCTCCATTCGAAGCCCAGTGTACTTTGATGCCATTTTCCTGGGCCATGGATTCAAACTGCACCAAATAATCGTGCAGGTTGGAAAGCACGTTATCTTTGATCTGTGAGGCGGTTTCACGCAGCATTTCCCATTCAGGAAGGTTGTGAGCTGCTTTGTCTCTCTTTGCACGCACGAACCATAGAGTTTCATCGTGCCAGTTTACACGAGCCTCATCAGCATTAAATACATCAGATAATTGGGCGTGGTCTTTTGTTCCTTTACTCATGATATTGATGCTGATTAAAATTCCTGTGCGTTTAAGATTTCGGCGATGTGAATGACTTTGACATTGCTTTTTTGTCTGCGTAAGATTCCTTCCATATGCATCAAACAAGACATATCTGCGGCTGTGATATATTCGGCGCCATTATGAACGTGATCTGCGACCCTGTCTTTGCCCATTTTTGCAGAAACAGCTTCTTCGGCTACGCAAAATGTTCCACCGAACCCGCAACATTCATCAGGACGATTAAGTGTGATGATCTCCAAACCTTGAACCATATTCAATAAATGCATCGGTTTTGAATATGCAGGAGCAACTAACTCGGTCATTTGCGCAAGCATGAGGCCGCGCTGACCGTGACAGCTTTGGTGCATTCCTACTTTGTGAGGGAAACTTGCAGTTAAATTTTCTACTTTTAACACATCAGTAAGAAACTCCGTAAGTTCATAGATCTTTTTACGGATCCCTATTGCCTGAGCCTCATTCTCACTTGATTCGGCGTGGAGGTGATCTTTAAGATGCAGTACACAGCTTCCCGAAGGAGATACGATATAGTCAAACTCAGCGAAATTCTCTATGAAAAGGTTGTTACATCCCTGAGTCAGGTGTTCGAATCCGGAATTTGCCATAGGCTGGCCACAACAGGTTTGTTTGGTCGGATAGACCACATCAACCCCAAGTTTTTTCAATAGGCTCAATGTAGCTGTAGCAGCATTCGGATAGAACTGATCTATGTAGCAAGGGATAAAGAGTCCGACAGTCATATTTAAAAATATAGTTCTGAAAAGATGGTATTCGTCATTATAGTTGGATTGTAAATATAGTACTTGTATTAAAAAAGCTGCTTAAGTTTTTTTGGCTAAGGATTAAGCAATTTAAGCATCATTTTAGGCTATTTTGCTTAGGATGTATAATATGTATGAATCTTTTTAGCGCTAAGTTATAATGTATTGTGATTATTGCAGTTTTAAATGTAAGTGTTTCAGGTTGATTAAAGCCACTCATAAATAGTATTATCGTATTGATTGATAGGTTTATGTGTAATATTGGATATTATTTATGAAAACGTTTTCATATAATTAAAAATAATTATTAGCTTGCAGTTCATTTAGCAATAGTGGTAATTCCGCTATTTGCCATGTTTACAATTCTATAGGATATTTTCATAAAAATGAAATTCTTATTATAGTTCTGTAGATTTGACGATGTAATTTTTTAAAATGGCTAACGAAAAAAAAGTACAACAAAATACAATACTTGATATTGCAGAGGCACTCAAGCTTTCACCCGCTACAATTTCAAGGGCATTAAATAATCATCCTCATGTAAAGGAAAAGACCAAGAGTGATGTTTTGAAAATGGCCGCCCAGTTGGGGTATAGAAGGAACAATATGGCTTCTGGTCTTCGTAGTAATAAAACTTATACTGTAGGACTTATAGTTCCCAGAATATCCATGTTTTTTCATGCCGAGGTAATTACCACCATTCAAAATGGTTTACATAAACATGGCTATAACCTGATCATCTGTCAGTCCAATGATTCTGTCACCATGGAAAAAGAACTTACTGAAATTCTTTTTTCTTCAAGAGTGGATGCATTAATTGCGGCTTGTACTTTATTTACCACAGATTTTAGCCATTTTGATAAGTTACTGGAAAACGGTACACCAGTTTATTTTTATGACAGGGTTCCCTTACATGATCTGGGAGCTACCATTATAAAAGGCGATGATTTTAGAGGAGGGTATATGGCTACTTCTCACCTGATTGAAACTGGCTGTAGAAAAATAGCACACATTTCCGGACCGCTTACTTCTAATCTTTACCAAAACCGTTCGTCCGGATTTATAAAAGCAATGGAACAGCATCAGATTCCTGTGAATGAAGATTGGATCTTCCATCAGGAACTGACTCAGAACAATGCAAGAGAGGCTATGAGGAAGCTCTTCGAAGGAGATATCGTTCCTGATGGAATTTTTACAGATAATGACTCAAGTGCTATCGCCGCTTTGGAATATGCGAAAGAAATTGGTCTGAATGTTCCCGTTGACCTTAAGATTGTTGGTTATTCGAATGATCCGAGAACATCGATCATCAATCCATCCATTACTACCGTAGAGCAATTTCCTGCCGATTTTGGTAAAAAGATTGTCGAAGTTCTGATTGATTCATTGAAAAACCCAAATGAAATCACTAAGACAGCACCAATTATTATTCCGATACAATTGATTAGAAGGATGTCTACGTAAATAAAATAACAGGCTCAAAGTGATCATGCTTTTTGATTACTCTGAAAACGTTATCATATCAACATAGTAAAATAAGATACCCGTAAACGATGGTATCCACGATATAAACAATACATACTTAAGAAAACCCCAAATTAAAATAAAGAATGCAAACAACTTTTGAAAGCCGCTATGCGATCAGTCCTAACGAAGCAAAGTCTATGGATACTGACGGATTACGCAAGAACTTTTTGATCAATAAAATTTTTGAAGCAGACTCTATACACCTCGTTCTTTCACACTTTGATCGTTATATCACAGGCGGTGTAATGCCGGTTAATGAAACCGTACAATTGTCAAATCCCGATTATTTAAAAGCCGGATACTTTCTGGAAAGACGGGAACTTGGAATCATAAATGTTGGTAATAAAGGTACAGTAACAGCCGATGGTGTTACTTACGAACTGGAATACAAGGAAGCCTTATATATTGGAAAAGGAACAAAGTCAGTAAGTTTTGCTTCCGCGGATCAAAATAGTCCCGCAAAGTTTTATGTTAATTCTACTCCAGCTCATTGTACTTATCCTACAACTAAGATATCTAAAAATGAAGCGGATATTGTAGAGTTAGGAAGTCCGGAGACAGCAAATCACCGTGTCATCAATAAATTACTGGTAAATAGTGTTTTGTCTACTTGCCAGCTACAAATGGGGATGACAGAACTGAAAACAGGAAGTGTATGGAATACAATGCCTGCTCATACCCATGATCGAAGAATGGAAGTTTACTTCTATTTTGAAGTTCCGGAAGGTCAAAGCGTTTGTCATTTTATGGGCGAACCACAGGAAACAAGGCATATCTGGATGCAAAACGAACAATGTGTAATTTCTCCAAACTGGTCTATTCATTCTGGTGCAGGAACCAGTAACTATACGTTTATCTGGGGAATGGCTGGCGAGAATCTTGATTATGGAGATATGGACCATTGTGCAATTAATGAATTAAGATAAATTGATTTAATTTTATAAACATGAAAAAATCTCTGATTTTATTGGTGTTTTTTGCCGGTTTGTCTGGTGCTGTGATCGGACAGGGCATTGGTGCTAAAGCAACAATTACGATTACGAATCCAATGAATGTCGGCAGAACTGATGAGGTGATTGCCGTTAACTGGTCAGCCGTTAAAGCCAAATATCCTAATATTGATACGGCTAATTTTAAGGTAATCATCGCTTCTTCTAAAAAAGAAGTGCCTTTTCAATTGGAACGTAAAGGCGGGTCAGACGTTCAGAATTTGCTGATTCAACTGAGCCTTAAGTCTAAAGAAACAACCAAACTTAGTATTGTTGCTGGCAAGCCGGTGCGATCTGTTGCTAAAACTTTTGGAAGGTTTGTACCTGAACGTTATGATGATTTTGCATGGGAAAATGATAAAGTAGCTTTCCGTATGTATGGTAAGGCTTTGGAAACAAGAAAGGACAACGCCTTTGGAACAGATGTGTGGGTAAAGAGAAGTACAAAACTAGTAATTAATGACTGGTATAAAAGCGGTGACTATCACGCTGATCATGGCGATGGAATGGATTATTATAGTGTGGGATTTACTTTGGGGGCTGGAGATATAGCGCCCTACCTTAAAGATTCGATCATTTTTTCTAAAAATTATCATCATTGGAAAGTATTGGACAATGGCCCGTTGCGTACTACATTCGAACTGGGATATGATGAGTGGGATGTAGCAGGAAAGGCAGTTAAGGTAACTAAAACAATCTCGTTAGATGCCGGATCTCATATGAATAGGGTAGAAGCAAGGTATTCCTATAGTGGCGATCAGACTTTGCCCGTTGTTATCGGCATAGTGAAAAGAAAAGAGGCAGGTACAATCTTAATGGATGAACAGCAGGCTATATCGGGGTATTGGGAGCCTAAGCACGGTGTAGATGGCATAACGGGAGTAGGAGTAATTGTTGATGGAGGAAATGTAAAGATGAGTATCGATAAAACGCATTTACTTGCGCAGACTATTGCCAGGAATAATCAGGCTATTGTGTATTACAATGGAGCTGCGTGGGATAAGGCCAATGAAATTACTAACGCACAGCAATGGTTCAATTACTTGGATGCCTTTAAAAGAAAGCTTTCGCAGCCTTTAAAGGTGAGTGTAGAGTAGGGGATTATATATTAGGGTTTTTTACGACTCGTCATCCTGAATTTATTTCAGGATCCCGGAAAAGAAAGATAAATATCCAGTTTGGGATCCTGAAATAAATTCAGGATGACAACAGTTTAATAAAATGTTTAAGAGAAATAACAATGGCAATACTTGATTTATTTAATTTAAAAGGAAAAGTAGCTTTAGTAACAGGTTGTAAGAGGGGGATCGGCAAGGCAATGGCTGAGGCACTGGCAGAAGCCGGAGCTGATATTATCGGCGTATCTGCAAACTTAGAGCTTAGTGGCAGCGATGTAGAAAAATCAGTAAAGGCTTTAGGTAGAAGTTTTTATGCTTATCAGTGTGATTTTGGAAATAGAGGAGCATTGACCACATTTTGCGAGCAGGTAAAAAAGGATCATCCTGTAATAGATATTCTGATCAATAATGCGGGAACTATTTTAAGAAAGCCGATATCAGAACATCCTGATGAGTACTGGGACGAAGTAATTGCAGTAAATCAAACTGCTCCATTTATTTTGACAAGGGAAATAGGCAGAGACATGGTGTCAAGAGGAAGTGGGAAAATCATTTTTACGGCCTCTCTGCTAACTTTTCAGGGAGGTATTACAGTTCCGGGATATGCAGCAAGCAAAGGGGCTGTTGGACAGCTGACCAAGGCTTTTGCTAATGAATGGGCAGCTAAAGGTGTAAATGTAAATGCGATTGCTCCAGGCTATATTTCTACTGATAATACTACCGCATTGAGAGCTGATGAAAACCGAAGCCGTTCCATCATGGAAAGAATTCCGGCGGGAAGGTGGGGTGAACCTGAAGATTTTAAAGGACCTGTTGTATTTTTAGCATCTGACGCCTCTAACTATATGCATGGAACAGTGATTACTGTTGATGGTGGCTGGATGGGAAGGTAGTTCTGATAAACGACACACAATAAACCTACATAGAATGACTAAACTAAGAATCGTTTGCCTATCAGTGATAATGGCTGTGACAGTGCAATTTGCTGTTGCACAGGATGTCTGTCCAATTATTCCTCAGCCCTCGGTAGCAAAAAAATCTGGTGACCAGTTTACGCTGAACAATAACACACCAATACTTGTGGCATCTGAATCATTAAGGCCTATCGCCAGCTACCTACAGCAAGAGTTGTTGAAAAATCAGAACATTCCTTTGAGTGTTCAGGCTAGCTCAGTTAAACCTTCAATAAAAATAGTTCTTTCGGCTAAAATTAAATCAGCATATGAGCTGAATATGAATAGTAAAGGCATAACTATAACTGCTAAAGATGCATCAGGAGCGTTTTATGGCGTGGTTTCTTTATTGCAAATTGCCAGACAGACTAAAAATCAAAAGGGCACACTTGTCTTGCAGGGCTGGAATATTTCCGATAGCCCATTATATGGTTGGAGAGGCTTTATGCTGGATGAATCGAGACATTTCTTTGGTATGGAGAAAGTGAAATCTGTTTTGGATTGGATGGCTTTTTATAAGCTCAACCGTTTTCATTGGCACCTCACAGATGAACCTGCCTGGCGTATTGAAATTAAGAAATATCCTGGTTTAGCATTGATAGGTGGTGTAGGAGATTATTTCAATGAAATGCTACCTTCACAATATTATACCCAGGAGCAGGTGAAAGAAATTGTTGCTTATGCCGCTCAACGGTTCATTACGGTGATTCCTGAAATTGATATGCCGGGGCATGCTACGGCTGCAAATAGAGCTTATCCTGAATTTTCAGGGGGTGGTGGTCCGGGGCATCCTGAGTTTACATTTAACCCCGGTAAAGAAGTTACTTATTCCTACTTGTCGAACATCTTAAGGGAAACAAACTCCTTATTTCCGTCGGGCATGATTCATTTGGGTGGTGATGAGGTAAGTTATGGAAATCATAAATGGCCGACTAATCCTGATATCATTTCTTTAATGCAGAAGCAGAAACTGGCGAATTCAAAAGAAGTAGAAAAATATTTCATGAAACGAATGGCTGATTCTGTTTACAGTATGAATGCTAAATTGCTGGTATGGGATGAAATGGCTGAAGTTGATCTTCCGGTGGATAAAACCATCATCTTTTGGTGGAGGCATGATAAACCTGATGTGCTAAAACTCTCTTTAGATAAAGGATTTCAAACCGTACTTTGTCCAAGGTTGCCATTTTACTTTGATTTTGTACAGGATAGTACACATACGAATGGTCGTAAGTGGAATAAGTTATACAATCCCCTAAAGAATGTTTACGAGTTTACACAAGATAAATATGTGAAGCAAACGCCAAAGAAAGATCAGATTTTGGGTGTGCAGGCCGACTTGTGGTCTGAGACTATTCAAAGTGAACAGCGCCTGGATTACCTGCTGTTCCCCAGGATAACTGCATTAGCCGAGGCAGCGTGGACATCACAGGAGAATAAGGATTTTACTAGGTATATGGAACGTCTGAAAGGGCATTTGAATTTGTTTCAGGAGCAGGGTCTGTATTATTACAATCCATTTTTGCCAGCTAAAAGTCCCGAGCCAATAAAAATTGGCACTGGTATAAAACGGTTTGATACGGGAGAATAAAGTATTGTAATATGAAATTTACACAACCGTTTGTGTGAAAATAAGTCTTTAAGCCATTGGAATAGCTTTGTATATTGGATAATAATCGAAGTATTTGGCTTGAGTCAAATTACTTTTAAACTAAATAATCCGACACAAAATGAAACCTAACCGTAGAAAGTTTTTACAGCAGCTTGCATTGGGCACAGGGGCGATGGCCGTAGGCCTCCCGTCTTTTGCAAAAGAAAGTATTTCAGAGAACGATGACCTTTTAACTTCTTTTACTGGAAGTAGCAGTGCTCAAAGATTTAACATGAGTGGCTATGCAGCACCAAAAATTGATAAAGTAAAAATTGGCTTTATTGGTTTAGGGATGAGAGGCCCTGGTGCAGTAAGTAGAATGTCTTTCATTGAGGGAGTAGAAATTAAAGCACTTTGCGACAAACTGCCTGAAAGAGCAGCTGCAGCACAAAAAAATTTAGTGAGTAAAGGTTTGCCGAAGGCAAAGGAATATTCAGGTGAAAACGGCTGGAAAGAGATGATCGATAAAGAGGATCTGGATCTGATCTATATCTGTACGCCATGGCATTTACATACTCCTATGGCTGTATATGCAATGGAACATGGCAAACATGCGGCTACTGAAGTTCCTGCAGCGCTGACACTTGAAGATTGCTGGAAACTTGTAGAAACTTCTGAAAGAACACGTAAGCATTGTATGATGCTGGAAAACTGCTGTTATGATTTCTTTGAGATGTTGACTTTAAACATGGCCAGGAATGGTATGTTTGGTGAACTGATCCATGCTGAAGGTGCCTATAATCATGATCTATTGGGATTAAATTTCGATAAAAACGGTTATCAGGATATGTGGAGATTAAAGCAGAATATAGACTTTAATGGTAATTTATATCCTACCCATGGATTAGGTCCAATCGCCCAGTGTTTAAACATCAATAGAGGCGATAAAATGGATTACCTGGTTTCTGTATCTACCAATGATTTTATGATGGGTGAAGAGGCCAAAAAAAGAGCGGCGAAAGACAGTTTCTATGAGCAATTTGTAGGTAAGAACTACCGCGGTAACATGAATGTAACCACCATCAGAACCACCAATGGCAAAACGATGATGCTGCAACATGATGTAACTTCGCCAAGACCATATTCAAGATTGCACGTACTGAGTGGAACTAAAGGTTCAGCGGCAAAGTGGCCTGAACCAGAACGTATCGCAATAGGAGAGGAATGGTTAAGCAAAGAAGAACTTAAAAAACTTTACGATACTTATAGCCCACCGATCATCAAGCATGTTGGTGAGGTGGCAAAAAAAGTTGGAGGACATGGAGGTATGGACTTTATAATGGACTGGAGATTGATTGATTGTCTGCGCAACGGACTTCCTCTTGATCAGGATGTTTATGATGCAGCAGCATGGAGTTGCATCGTTCCTTTGAGCAAGAAGTCTGTTTCTAAAAGATCATCTAGCGTAGATATCCCTGATTTTACAAAGGGATCATGGAAAACAAATAAGCCTGTGAATTTGACACTTGATGGCGGGGGTAATACTACCGTGAGAGAAGTTAAAAAAGGTTAATCATACAAAAGATGTAAAAGCTCCCTGTAATTATTGCAGGGAGCTTTTTTATGGAATTACATATTACTCTCAATAGCACCGACTTTTTCTCTGTAAAGATCTGCAGGACCGTCAAGTAACACTGCGATTATGGTGAAATCTTTATCAAGTCTATCTGCTGGGATGGGGATGTAAATTATACCTGGAATTGCACTCCAATATAGCTTATTGTAGATCTGAGGCTCTATCATAGTTCCTTCCCCAACGATTCTTATTCTGGCGATTTTATTTTTAATGCCTTTTAATGCAATTGGGCCAGTAGGTTTTCCTTCAACAAAAAGATAGACTGTTTGCTTGTCGGCTGATAGGGCGCTTTTACCCTGATAATGTCCTTCAGGTAATCCTTTGCCTGTTTTGTAAAGTCCCTCGGAATTTTTAGTTACCCAATCGTATAACCGTGGTTGAAGCGCAGATTTACCTTCGTTAAAATTCAGGCCATCTTGAGACAGGGAAGTTTTTTCAAAAGGATTATTGCCCTGATGTATTGAACTGGCAATATTTTTCAGTTGAAGTCTGAAATCAGTTTTCTTATCGGCCAGTTGTTCAAAACTAACGGTTTCATTGAAGCCTTCAGTTAATTGAATTGCTTCATTGAATTTTAAAGCAATGACAGTTGCATCCTGATCCCAGGCTACCGAAGGCACCTTGAGAACAACCTCATCCTGAACCTGATTTACAGTAGCTTGATGGTTGGTGCCAACAATTTGAGCACTGATTACTTTCGATTTAAGGCCCTTAAGAAGGAGTTGATCCTGATTATTCAAAGACCAGTCGGCATATAAATAGAGTGTTTTTTTATCTTTCGATAAAGCTGTTTTTCCGGTAAAATGTTTAGCAGGAATGCCAGCGCGTGTTCCGTAAATAGCTTCGGCATGTTTTTTAGTCCATCTTCCCAATCCTTTCAGGATATCTACTTGTTCCTGGGCGATGGTTCCGTCTGCTTTTGGTCCAATATCCAACAGTAGATTTCCTCCCATACTAATGCAATCTATCAGAGTTCTGATAATCATGTTGGGAGATTTGTATTTAAAATCATAAGGCTGATAACCCCATGAATCGTTCATGGTATAGCAGAGTTCCCAATAGTCATTTCCAGGTTTTACGACTGGAATTCCCTGTTCCGGAGTTTCGTAATCACCATTGTGATTTAAGCGGGAATTGATAATGATATTTGGGTTGTATTTTTTTAGGTTTGCCAGTATTTTATCCGCTTGCCACTCAGCAGCAGAATGTTCCCAGTCACCATCAAACCAAAGTAAATCAGGGTTGTATTTAGATGAAAGCTCGTTGAGCTGTCCCTGGAAATAATTGGTAAATTTGTTCCATCTGGCTGGTTCTTCATTAAGTTTGTACCTTTTTCTATCCCTTGTAAAACCGTCATAATCCGGATAACTCCAGTCTGGCAATGAATAGTAAAGACCTGTTTTTAATCCTGCTTTTTTTAGTTCCGATACAAAAGGGCTGATTACATCTTTTTTAGCCGCACTGTTCTTAAGTGTGGTGGTCGCATTTTCTCCATTTGTATTCCAGAGAGAGACCCCGTCATGGTGTTTGGTGGTGATTACAGAATATTTAGCTCCGCTTTCTTTAATAAGACTGACCCATGCTGCAGGATTGTATTTTGAAGCATTGAAACCATCAAGTTGCTTCATGTAATTGTCATGGTTGATGTAATTATTGAAAAAAGACCAGGATTCTGATATTCCATTAACGGAGTAGATTCCCCAGTGAATGAAAATTCCAAGTTTTGCATCGGTAAACCATTCCATCTTTTGTTGTTTATTAAGGGCCGGTTTTGCGGATTGCTGCGCTTTTAAAGAAGGGGCTAGATAGGTTAGAAATAATAAGGCAAATATTTTAGTTTTCATTCAGAGTTATTTATGTAAGTATGATTTTTGGTAGGATAGCGGACTTTTTCCCGTTATCATTTTGAAGTGTTTATGGAAACTCGCAAAGTTGTGAAATCCGCTTTCATAACAGATTTGTTTAACATTCATGCTGTCCTCTATCAGTAATTTACAGGCATGGCCCACCCTGATTTCACTTATGAATTGTGTGTAAGTTTTTCTGGTCCTTGATTTAAAATATCGGCAAAAGGAGTTGGGACTAATATTGGCCACGGCGGCCATTTCTTCCATTTGTATTTTTCTCTTGAAATTCGTCAGAGAATAATTGTAAATGGCATTAATCCTGTCATTTTCTGTTTCTTCAAAGTCATGACGAAAGCCCATGGAAGATAATACGGTATTATTACTGCAATTGTCTATAGCCAGTAATGCATCCATCAATGTAATGATCCTTTTGGACCCTTCGGACAGTAGAATGGTTTCAATTAGTTCTCCAATCTGCTTCCTGCTTTTATCCTGTATCTGGATTCCTCGTTGCGCCTTTTCTAAAAGCAGTTTTAATGATTTGTTTTCAGGTAAGTTTAAAAAGGAACTTCCCCAAAAATTCTCACAGAAATGTACAACGACGACATCGGCATTGCTTTTTTCATCGTCGTTAAAATAGCTTTCGTCAAATTTCCAGTAATGGGGCAGGTGTGCACCTACCAATACTACATCACCAGATCGGAACCGCTTGATGCTGTCACCAATAAATTGAGTGCCATTGCCCTTTTTGAAATAAATGAGTTCGACTTCTGGATGATAGTGCCATCGGTTGTTGATGTAGGGCACATTGTCCCGCCGGACACTGAAAGAATTGACGGGGTTGTTTGAAACTTTTAATAATTGTGGTTTCATTGTTTAGGTGTTGTGTGTTAACCTAAAAACGCAAATTTTTATTTACGTCATCAGGATTTAATTTGGTTAGATATCAATTCATAAAAATACAAAAATCTTTTATAAATACATATATTTTGAAAATAGTATCTATGTGTAGCCAATATTGCATAATAATTAAGGTTTAAACAATAATATTATATCAGCTTATATAGATTTATGAACTGTCCGAACTCATTCAATAAAATAAAACCGAAAGCTTAGTCGTTTGTTATAATAGGCCACTAATAAAGTGAATGAAATGCTGCCAAATAAAGAATACGATACTTCAAAGAGTATATTGATCATTGAAAATGATGAAGGGTTGGTTGAGATGCTGACTGAATTGTTTGAATATGAGGGGTTTATTGTTAGATCTTATAAAGAAGCTGAAGATGTTTTTGAGTTGATACAGGATTTTACTCCTGATATAGTGCTGTTAGATTATTTATTACCTAAGATAAATGGTGGAGAGCTCTGCGCTCAATTAAAGAAGAATCCGTTGACTAAACATATCCCTGTCATTATATGCTCGGCATACCCTCAGGTACTACTTTCTTTGGGGAGTTATGGTTGTAATGCATTTATTTCAAAGCCATTTGAGTTAAGTGAATTATTGTTGAAAATAAATGCCTGCCTTAAAAACCCTTCTGAGATCTTTACTACGGATACGAGAAAAAAGTCTTTGCATGGTTTAAGGTCTTAATGATATTAATTAACATTAATCGTTTCATCATGAATGCGATTGGATATATTAGAATTTCACCCCATTTACAGACTATTGGAGATCAGGAGATCGCCATTAAAAAATTCTGCACAGAAAAAGGGTTGAATCTTTTAATGCTTTTCAAGGATTCAGGGGAGTACAATGAAGATAGAGAGAGAGAAAGCTGGCTTGCTGTAGAGGAGTATGTGCAATATAGCGGTGAAGTGAATTTTTTATTGTTCGTATTGCCTGAGAAAATTACAAGGTACAATAAATTGATTGACGACGTACAGGATCACTTCAGAAGAAAATATAATGTACTGCTGGTTGCAGTTGTTTAGGAAAAGGACGGATAATTCCCATGCTTTCTTATATTTTGATTCAGCTAAAGCTTCCAATCGAGATAAAATATTTCACAAATGTATTAATAAAGTTACGATTCAGATTTTAACGGTAATTACCCCTTTTTTATTATCAATAGGTCGGTAATGGATACACACTTTGTAAGTGTGTATATTACAATAAGATGACTGTTTGTAGGATTGCGTGCTGATAATTTGATTTTTCATATTATATTAGTGTATAGATGTTTAACAAATAAATAGGTTATTGCTATGAAAAAACTAAACTTAAAAAAATCAAATGATGTTAATGGAGAAATCCTATGTAGAAGTCAATTAAAAAAAGTTTTAGGAGGTAACAATTCAGTAACAACAAACTCATGGTTTTGTTGGAGTCATTCTAGTTGTACATTTGAAATTACTGAATCGACTGGAGGTGCGCCAATTGAACTCATGGGAACTTGTCAGTATGAAGATTTTTCAGGATTATGTCTATGTCATGCTGAATATCATGGATTCCTCTACAAAGACAACGTCTGTCAGTCGTAGCCAATTTACAAGTATTGATAAAAGTGTGAAGTTGACAAAGTTTCAATTATAAATTTGCTTAATTGGATTCTGTTGTAAACGACTTCAGTCAGTACCATAAAACAGTATTATTCCTGACTAAGGATTTCTATAAAGCTGGAATGGAACCCGGATGGAAAGCCTACTGTCAATAACTAATTGATTATCGACAACTTAAAAAAACTTCACGGTTCCTCGGTTGATTCTTGTTTTTCTGAATATCTAATAATGATACATTAATGTTTTTTAAAATAAATTTGTATAATAATTATAAATTTTCTAAATTAGAACTGTCAACTAATAAAATCAATATTATGCGCTCAATCTCCAGTTTCTATTCCGATCCCAATCTTTAAAGTGAAAGACATTTTTGATGTCTCGTTTGCTAGTTATTAATTGTTAACCAAATATTTTTCTATGATACGCTCTATGAAGAGTGCGGGGAATACTGTATTCGTATTGTACTCGCTTATTAAGAAATTAAAAATTCCTGTTAGTTCTTTTACGATCGACAAAGATCTGCATGACCATCCGGATTATCCCAGCATGCTGGCACTTAGTGATTGCCTGACCTCCTGGAATGTACCCAATGAAGCTTTTAAAATCAATAAGGAAACCTGCGATGTCAAAGAATTGCCGTTGCCGTTTGTCGCTCACTTAAAAAGAGAAGGGGGTGAATTCGTTCTGGTTCATGGAATTCAACATGATACGGTTACTCTCAGTAATGAAAAGGAGAAAAAGGGAAGTTTAAGTTTATCCGAATTCTTTAAATTCTGGGATGGGGTGATATTGTATGCAGAAAAGGATGAGATAAGTGGTGAAAAGGAATATAAGCAGTCATTACTCAAAGGTTGGTTAGATGAAGCTCGTTTGCCTTTTCTGGTATTGATCCTATTATGTAGTGTCTTTTATGCCCTTAATATTGAAAGTTCCAATCTCTCTTACATTAGTCTGATCATACTTAAATTAGCAGGTGTAGGGGTAAGCGCCCTTCTCTTGATGCATAGTGTAAATGCCAGCAATCCATTTATACAAAATTTATGCAGCGTGGGCAAGAAGAATGACTGTAACGCTATATTGAAATCTGATGCAGCTAAAATAACCAGTTGGCTTAGTTGGAGTGAAGTAGGCATGTTCTATTTTTCAGGATCTTTAGTTTGCTTACTACTGAACCCATCAAGTATTGTGGCACTAAGCTGGTTGAATATTTTATGTCTGCCTTATACTCTGTATTCAATTGGTTATCAGATAAAAATAAAGAACTGGTGCATATTGTGTTGCTCTGTACAGGCACTATTGTGGATGGAAGCAGCAGCTTTTTTTGCTACTGGAACATCATTTCAATCTTTCAATTTAGAGTTATCGGATATGTTCAGTCTTTTACTTTGTTTTTTGATGCCTGTTGCCACTTGGTCATTTCTAAAACCTTATTTGTTGAAATCTGAACAAGTGAGACCTTTAAATCAACAGTTGAAAAAATTTAAATATAATAGTACGCTGTTTAATCAACTACTGAGCTCGCAGGCTAAGTATTCGGTTCCTGATGATTTAATGCCAGTTATTTTGGGTAACCCGGAAGCCGAAACTACAATTACTATGGTAAGTAATCCGCTTTGTGGTCCTTGCGGTGTAGCACATAATACGTTAGATGAATGGTTAAAGCAGCGCGATGATATTCAAGTAAAAATTGTATTTACAACAGCCAATGAAGATGATACGCGTACCAAAGTAGCTAGGCACATGACCGCATTAAGTTTTTCTAAAGATAACACTATTGTAGTGCAGGCGTTAAACGACTGGTACAACGGGGATGATAAGAATTATAATAATTGGGCCGAAAAATATCCGTTTAATAGAAGTGAAGGGCTTGAAATAGCGACACAAAAACAAAAAGAGTGGTGTGAAATGGCAGAAGTTTCTTTTACACCTACAATTTTTATTAACGGTTATAAACTGGTTGACCCTTATAGATTAGATGATATAAAATATTTACTGGCGTAACAAAGATTTTTTGTACAAAAAAGGGGGCTGCCAGTTGCAACAGAACAGCCCCATAACAAGCATGATGTTATAAAAACATGCCGCTTGAAATAACCCGGCGTAGCAGGGCTATAAAATTTAATCACTAAATTTTAACAAAGTTATGAAAAAATTGAATTTAAAGAGCTTTTCCGTAGATAAAGGGGAAGTTTTAAGCAGGAGTCAATTGAAAAATGTATTAGGTGGAGACGATCCAGTTACTACTGGAGGCGCTGGAAGATGCGTTTTGTGTCAATGTGATGGAGCGGGATCCAGTTGCTGGTATTCAACAAGAAGTGCACTTGAACTTTGCCAGGATGTATGTGGTCCGAATTCAGGAGGAAGCTATACTGATCCTTGGAATTGCTATATTAGTCAATATACTTGTATCATGAATTAAGTAATCGATAGACCATATCTTAAACTTTGAGGAGTTTTAATAAAGATAAAATTGATCATAAGGGCGATTTATTAGGAAAGTCGCCCTTTCAGGTTATCTGTAGCCTTGGATTTTCAAAAAGTTAAACGCTTCTCGTTTTATTAATTTAGCCCCATTGTATTAATTTTTTTTTATAAAATATTTTTAACGTAAATTTTCAAAATGACAAAGATTTGGTCTATAATAATACTTATAATTGTTTTTGTTAATATCATAGATATTAAAGTTCTCTATGCTCAGAGCCATAACTCTAATAATTACTTCATTACCGGTAAAATACATGATCGTCAGGATGGATGGATTTACTTACGTCATGGTGAGGGGAAAGAAAAAGACACTAAAATTGATTCCGCCAAAGTAGTAAATCATGCGTTCAGTTTTTCAGGAAGAGTTTCAGGAATGGAAGTGTTTGCACTAGGCATGCGAGCGAAAGATGGTAAAGGAAAGATTACATCTTGGTTCTCCTACAAAGAGCCTTTTTTCTTGTCACCTGGAAACCTCTATATTGAAGGTGATTTTTCAGGCCAGTCAGAACTTTCCGCGTCGGGAAGTAAGGCGCAGGATGAATATAATATGCTGATTAAAAAGATAGAACCACTTGGGAAAAGAGGATTCGTAATCTCCGATGCCATACATAGACTAAAGAAGTCTGAGACTAAAAAGATTGATAGTCTGGAAGCCATTCGAAAATTGATCAGCAATCAGATTCAGAAGATGACTATAGCGCATATCAGTGAATATCCAAACTCTGTGGTTTCTGCCTACATCGCAAAATCTTCATTGGCTGGTGCCGATATAGATATCCTTAAACCTGTGTATGAAAAGCTGAGCCCTGCTGTAAAAGAATCAGCGTACGGCAAAAAGGTGCTAGAGATGGTACAATCTGCAGAGAGAACTGCATTTAACGGCATTGCGCCGGCCTTTACAATTCCAGATCAAACGGGGAAACCGGTTTCTTTAAAATCTGCTAAGGGAACTTATACCTTAATTGATTTTTGGGCAAGCTGGTGTGGGCCCTGCCGGGAAGAGAATCCACATTTGATAAAAGCTTACAATAGTTACCGAACTAAAGGATTTAAGGTTGTCAGCATTTCCATGGATACCAGCAAAGAGGCATGGTTAAAGGCGGTGAAAGACGATAAGCTAACCTGGCTGCAATTGTCAGATTTGAAGGGAGTGAAAAGTGAAATAGGGAAAGGATATGGCATAACGGTGGTACCCATGAATTTTCTGATCGATAAGGATGATAAAATTATCGGCAGAAATTTACGGGGAAAGGAACTGATTGATAAGCTAAACGAAGTCTTTAATTCAAAATGAAAGATTAAGTGAGAATAATATTTGATCAGATTCACATTACACCGCTTAAAAGAATAAAATTTATAATATGATCTTATTATCCGCTCAACCAGATGACTATTATTTCCTTTGGCAATTACAACTGCAGCTTCATAATTTTTCAAGATTGGGTGTTAAACAAAAAAACATTCATGTTTTGATAGGTTACGATAAAAAAAGAGGGCTGAGGCCCTACTTCAAAGACTTTATCTCTACAAATAAGCAAGCACAGTTTTATACCTATCCGGATGAAAGGAAAAATACCGTATATCTGTCATCTTTAAGGCCATATATTATTGCAAGGCATTTCAATACTCATCAATGGCTGGAAAATGAGACTGTTTTTTATCACGACTCAGATATTATTTTCAATCGTTTGCCAGACTTTAGATTAATGAGTGCTGATGATAAATGGTATGCTTCTGAAACAAGGAGCTATACCGGCGTGGATTACATTAAACGAACCTCTAAGGAACATGTTTTTCATGAAATGTGCGCACTAATGGCCGTAGACAGGACTTTAATTGAAGAAAATGATGTGAATGCCGGCGGAGCTCAATATCTTTTAAAGAATGTTCCCGCTACTTTCTGGGAAAGATTGGAAATAGATTCAGAAAAGGTATTTACTTTATTGAATGATTACAATAGTAACCTAGGTTATTGCAGCAAACAAGAAAAGATACAAGCCTGGTGTACGGATATGTGGTGCTTGTGGTGGGGAGCATTAGCTTTAGGTAAACAAGTTGCTGTTCACCCTGAACTGAACTTTTCGTGGGCACACTCTCCCGTTCAATTGGAACAGCAAAATCCCATAATTCATTATACCGGTAAGGTATCTGATCAAAATAAGCATCTGTTTCGTAAGAATGATTATAGCAACTGCAGCCCTTTTTACGAAGACCTGCGTGCAATAGATCGACATACTTCCAGCTATACAGTAGTAAAAGAAATAAGAGACTATAATGAAAGTCAATTTGCAAACCGCATTGACTTAACTGATGTTAGTTTCCTGATACCTGTTCGTATTGATTCAAAGGAAAGATTGGAAAATGTTTATATTATAACTCAATATCTTCATACGCATTTCAACACAAATATTATCTTGATGGAAGGTGATGATGTGTCTAAAATTGATCTTGAGCTAATCTCGAAACGGGTCAGGTATGTTTTTATTAAAGATGACCATCGAGAATTTCATCGAACGAAGTATAATAATAAACTCATAGGATTAGCAAAGACACCTTACATAGCTCTTTATGATGCTGATGTGGTTTTTCCAATTCCTCAAATTATGGAGTCCATAGCATTATTAAGAGAATGTAATTGCGACATGGTTTACCCCTATGATGGAGGCTTTGTTGGAGTAGGCCTTTTGATGAAAGTGATGTTCTCAAAATTACTTGACGCTTCGCTTTTTGAAAGTAATCAAAATAAATTAAACATAGGGACAAAACGTTCATACGGAGGTTGTGTTTTTTTAAATAAAGAGGCATACCAGAAAGCCGGACTGGAGAACGAAAATCTAACAAGTTGGGGACCGGATGATATCGAACGCTGGAAAAGAATGCTTTTGCTGGGGTATAAAATTAAACGGGTTCCGGGTAACCTTTATCATCTGCCACATCCGCGTTCTTTGAATAGTGGTTACACAAGTATCCAATCCCGCATGAAGCTCACCAATGAATATTTAGATATATGCACGATGCAGAAAGAAGAATTGGAAAAATATGTGGCGTCCTGGGAATGGAATAGTGATATTAATATAAGTAACTAGTATGATGAAGAACTTAATAGAGAATGATATTTACATTTTGCCGAAGAAAATTTCTTCCGATAATTATGGATTATATGAGGGTAAAATGGGAGTATGTATTTCATTGTATGTGAGTGAACAACCAGCGGATAATATTAAAGCTGGAGAGCTTTTGGATGAAATAGGTGAAAATGTTTGCTCAATAGAAAGTTTTAGTTTTAACGATGGATTACTCGGAATTGGATGGGGTATTGAATGGCTTGCTCAAAATCAAATGCTTGAAGTCAATACAAATGAAGTACTGGAAGATTTAGATGATGAAGTATATAAACTCATCATGTATAACAAAGCTGATTCTATTGAATTAAATACAGGAACTTTAGGACGTCTTTTGTATTTGTACAAAAGAGTGACGTCAAAAAATCCTGATACTAATTTCTATAAAGATATCTGCAACAAGGAATGTTTGGTGCTTTTAATAGATGAACTTTATGATCACTTCCTGAATGGAGATTCAGCAATTATAAACCAGGACATGGAAAGCCTGGATTCTAAACGCATAGAAAATATATCACAATCTTTAATTATGTTATGTAAACTAATCCCATTGAGATATAATTATGACCTCGTAAATGAAATGATCTGTAAAATTGTTTCTAAAATAGAACTGTTCTTTTCAAATGAAAGACCGGGGCATTTAATAAATAGTTCCATTTTCTTACTGAATGCCTGGAGGCAGGCCGGTGTAATGCTTGGCGCGAATCAATGGGCAAAAGGTGCTGAGGAAAAATATAAAGAAATTAGTTTAAATATAGATCCTTTGAATCTGGATGACAGAAGTGTATTTATTTTAAGAGAATTTGGTAGTTTATATCCCTTGGTTTTTAGAAATAATAAATCTATTTTCTGCAATCTGTACAATGATAAGAGCAGTAACAATTGGGCTGAAGGATGGCTATTAAGATAAATAAAAAATTTCCTCATTATAAGCAACCGGATCAGATGGATTGCGGCCCTACGTGCTTACGTATGATCGCGAAATATTATGGACGGAATTATGCCCTTCAGCGATTGCGTGAGATCTCGGGAATTAACAGGCAAGGTGTTTCCCTGCTTGGCATTAGTGAGGCAGCGGAGAAAATAGGCTTTCGTACTACCGGAGTAAGATTTGGCGTGGAACAGCTACAGGAAATAGATTTGCCCTGCATCATCCACTGGAAACAGAACCATTTTGTGGTGCTTTACAAAATATCTGGTTCTTCTAAAAAAGTTTATCACATCTCCGATCCGGCTAAAGGTCTGCTCCAATACAACGAGGCTGAGTTTTTAAAGCACTGGCTAAGTACCCAGAATAACGGGCGTTCAGAGGGGATTGCATTGATGATTGCTCCCAGTCCTGATTTTTACAGACAAGGCGGAGACCCTGACAAAGGGTTAAGCCTGACCTATATGCTGGGCTACCTTTTCAAATATAAGCAACTCATCATTCAGTTATTTGTTGGGGTTGGAGTCGGAAGTTTAATGCAGCTCATACTGCCCTTCCTGACGCAGTCTGTTGTAGATATCGGGATCAATACGCGTAACCTGAACTTTGTTTACATCGTGCTGATCGCCCAAACCATGCTATTCCTGGGACGTATGAGTGTTGATTTTATCCGTTCCTGGATACTGCTGCATATGACCACCAGGATCAACATTTCTATTCTTACTGACTTTTTGATCAAGCTGATGAAGCTCCCGATGAGCTTCTTTGAAACCAAGATGACTGGGGACATCATGCAGCGAATGAGTGATCAGAGCAGGATTCAAAGCTTTTTAACAGGATCTTCGCTGAGCACGATCTTTTCGCTTTTTAACATGGTCGTATTTTCATTTGTGCTGGCTTATTATAACCTGAATATTTTTATCATTTTCCTGGTCAGCAGTGTCATCTATAGCTTTTGGGTTGTCTTTTTCCTCAAAAAGAGAAGGGAGCTAGATTTCAAACGTTTCGATATTTCATCAGAAAACCAAAGCAATATTGTACAATTGATTGGCGGTATGCAGGAGATTAAGCTCAACAACTGCGAACAGCAGAAACGCTGGGAGTGGGAGCGCATCCAGGCGGGGCTTTTTAAGTTTAGCATGAAAAGCCTGGCACTAGGGCAATACCAGCAGTTCGGGACTTTCTTTATCAACGAAGGTAAAAACATACTGATCACCTTTATGGTCGCGAAGGCGGTAATTGACGGGCAACTCACATTGGGAGCCATGATGGCCATCCAATACATTGTAGGGCAATTGAACAGCCCTATAGAGCAGTTGTTGGGTTTCTTACAATCTTTTCAGGATGCGAAAATCAGTTTGGAGCGCTTAAATGAGATCCATGAACTGGAGGACGAAGAACCAGTAGATAAAAGCTTTTTGTACGAACTGCCATTGAATAAAAGCATCAGTCTGCAAAACATATCATTTACCTATCCGGGTGCGGGTAATGAACCCGTTTTACAAGATATCACTTTGGAGATCCCTGAAGGTAAAACTACCGCCATAGTTGGGATGAGTGGTAGTGGTAAGACGACCATTCTAAAACTGTTGCTCAGGTTCTATGAACCCCAAAAAGGAGAGATCAAGGTCGGAAATACACATATGCAGCAAATCGGATACCGTTACTGGCGGGGCAAATGCGGTATTGTGATGCAGGATGGGTTTATCTTCTCTGATACTATTGCACGCAATATTGCCGTAGGTGATGAGTATCCTGATATGACTAAATTGCTCCATGCGATAAAAGTGGCCAATATCAGCGAGTTTATAGAAGAACTGCCTTTAGGTCTAAATACCAAGATCGGTGCTGCCGGAAACGGGATCAGCCAGGGGCAGCGCCAGCGGATGCTGATTGCCCGAGCGGTCTACAAAGATCCTGAATATATCTTTTTCGATGAAGCAACCAATGCGCTAGATGCGAATAATGAAAAAGTCATTATGGAAAACCTGGAAACCTTTTTCAAAGGGCGTACTGTAGTTGTAGTGGCCCACCGATTGAGTACAGTAAAGAACGCAGATAACATCATCGTATTGGATAAAGGGATCATTATAGAGCAAGGTACCCACCAGGAACTGGTGAACGGTAACGGGGAATACTATCAACTGATAAAAAATCAATTGGAACTGGGGGTATAAGATGGAAATAGAAGAAGAAAAACTGGTAGATGCTAAGCTGAATAGCCTGGAAGTAAATAGCGAAGAGGTACAAGAAATCATTGCAGCGGTGCCATCATGGATACTAAGAAGAGGAATCACTCTGATCTTTGCAATTCTACTTGCTATATTGGGTGTTTCAGCCTTTATACAATACCCCGATGTCGTAAAAACGACATTAAAGGTAAATTCATTAAATGCACCAAAAGCTGTGCTTGTCAGGCAAACTGGGAAAATCATCGCTTTGCTTGCCAAAGAAGGGAAGACAGTGAAACAAAACCAGTCCCTGGCCTTTATGGAGAGTACGGCAAACCATAGCGATGTGTTAAAGCTTCATGAAATGCTGGACCAGATTAACCTGGAGCTAAATAGCTCAGGCATTGTGGAATCCCCGTTGCTTAAAGGACTGAATCTTGGTGAACTGCAGGGTGCTTATCAGAATTTCTACCAGCAATACCTTCAGTTTAATTCTGCTCAAAAGGATGGATATTACCTGAGTAAAAAGAAGTACCTGGAGCAGGATTTGAAAGAGATAGGTAAATTAAAAGACCAGATCATTTCTCAGCGTAGGATACAGGAAAAAGAATATGCAAATGTGGAGCATGAGTTTGAATCCTACAAGAAGCTTTATCAAAAAGGGATTGTTTCTACCAGTGAATACAAACAGCAGGAGAACAAGTACTTATCGGGACAGTATCCCTTGCAGCAGACCTCGACTTCTTTACTAAATAACAATGCTAGCTATGCTGCCAAGCAGAAAGAGATATTGGATCTGGAGCATACTATACAGGATGAAAAGGCAAAGTTTGTGCAGTCGTTAAGTAATATGATCACGGAAACAGATGCTTGGATCAATCAGTATATAATGCGTGCTCCTGTTGGAGGAAAAGTAAGCTATGCGGGAATTGTACAGGAAAACCAGACGGTAAATAGTGGACAGGAATTGTTTATGATCAATCCGGCAAATACTGATTTCTTTGGAGAAATACATATCCCTCAATACAATATGGGCAAGGTAAAAATAGGACAGCGCACTTTGGTAAAGATGCGAAGTTTTCCATTTGAACAGTACGGGCTGATCAGGGGTAGGTTGAACTACATTTCAGATGTAGCATTTAAAGATAGCGTGTTTATTGCTAAAATCGGTTTCGAACGGTATGAGAATAAAGATCCTGAGCATAAGATTGTTTTAAAGAATGGGATGCAGGCTGATGCTGAGATTATCACAGAGGAGAGTTCTCTGTTGAAAAGATTTATGAGAAGTATTACCAAAATGTTGAATAGTAATTGATGTATGTTGGTATTTCAAAATGCAATATGTTGCAAGTTTCACTGTTATTGTGAATCGATATGTTTGGAAATTTCGTTTCCTAAATAATCTACCTGATCTGAAGTCAGATCTCCCCATATCTGTTCCCATTTGCCTTCATGACGCAACTGGACTTCCTTATCATTAACTTCACAGACGTAATACGGTTGTCCATCTGTAGTTTCAGATTGCTGAACGGTAACATGTCCATTTTTAAATTTGCCTCCTGGAGTAGAAACACTGAATTTTTGATTTTCTGAAGCTTTCATAATTTGATAATCAGATTAATAATTTAACAATAAAATAGAGAAAAGGTTTTATATAGTTATTTTTGGCTAAGCTTATAACCCGATAACAGAAATCATTTGACAATGCATAAAATAACTTTACGGACGCTTTTACTCATTTTATGTGGAATGACGGCTTTACCTATAGTCAAAGCTCAATCTTTGAACAAGAAGTCTATCAAACCGAATATTATTTTCATATTAACAGATGACCTTGGATATGGTGATCTGGGTGCATTTTTTCAGAATGAACGTAAACAGCAAGCGGCCAATCAGTTGCCTTATCAGCTTACGCCAAATTTGGATAGAATGGCGGAAAATGGTGCACGGTTTACTCACCAATATAGTAATGCACCGGTTTGCGCACCTTCCAGAGCCTCTTTATTAACTGGGGTCAATCAGGGAAACGCCAGTATCAGGGATAACCAGTTTGATAAACAAATTGAAAATAACCACAATATGGCCACACTGCTCAAAGGAGCTGGGTATGCTACTGCCGCAGTTGGCAAATGGGGTTTACAAGGCGAAACTAAAGTCATACCCAATTGGCCGGCGCACCCCCTTAAAAGAGGATTTGATGATTTTTTTGGCTACATGCGTCATGCCGACGGGCATGAACACTACCCATTTGAAGGATTGTATAGAGGAAAAAAAGAAGTTTGGGAAAACTATAAAGACATAGCGCCGGGGCTAAGTAAATGCTATACAACAGATTTGTGGACAGCCTATGCAAAAAAATGGATCATTGAGCATGAACATACGAAAGGCGCGGATAAGCCTTTTTTTATGTTCCTGGCATATGACGCACCACACGCCGTTCTAGAATTGCCGACGCAGGAATACCCGGCAGGAGGAGGATTAAATGGGGGTGTTCAATGGACAGGAAAATCCGGCTATATGATCAATACTGCTTCCGGAAATATAGATTCTTATATACATCCGGACTATGAAAATTCTGGATGGCCAGACGTATATAAAAGATATGCAACAGCAAACAGGAGAATTGATGACGGTGTAGGCGACCTGTTAAAATTACTTCAGGACCTTAAAATTTCAGACAATACTATTGTTATATTTACTTCTGATAATGGACCGTCAATAGAGTCATATTTGCCTTCTGCACCCTATAGTCCCCAGTTTTTTGGTAGTTATGGCCCATTTGATGGCATTAAAAGGGATGTTTGGGAGGGTGGTTTAAGAATGCCTACTCTAGCATTATGGCCCGGTCATATTTCCTCAGGAAAGGTCATTGCTGAGCCGAGTATGCTGTCCGACTGGATGGCAACTTTTGCTGACGCCGCACAGGCAAACCGGCCTGCAAGAAGTAATGGTGTATCTTTGCTACCTGTTTTAACTGGTAAAGGAAAACAGGAAAAGAGCCTGATTTATTCAGAATATTTCGAAGGCGGAAAAACTCCGGCATTCAAAGAATTCGAAGCTAGCAGACGTGGCCGCAAAAGAGCTCAGATGCAGATGATCAGGATAGGCGACATGGTAGGTGTGCGGTACGAGATCAAATCATATACTGATGATTTTGAGATATATGATGTAGTTAAAGATCCTAAACAGACTACCAATCTAGCCTTAAATGATGGTTATAGGGAAATACAGGAACAGATGAAGGCCAAAGTTCTGCAGGTCAGAAAAGCAGATAACGAAGCACCCCGTCCATATGATAAAGCTTTAATTCCGGCTGTGACAATTACAAAGCAGGATAAATTATTGTCAGGTCTGACCTGGAAATTTTTTAAAGGAAGCTTCAGTTCTGTTGTTTCAGAGACAAATTTATCTGAATCTGGTAAAGGCATAGTAAGTAACATAACCCCAATGGGCAAATCTGTTGATAAAGGCATGACCGTGTATGAGGGGCTGATAAAAATATCCACTGATGGCGAATATCATTTTGCATTAGCAGCAACAGGTAAAGCTTACATGAGGATTCATGAAGCAGAGCTCATTGATGCTGATTTTGGCTACCAATCTGGCAGTCAGGAAACAGGTAGTGTATATTTAAAGGCAGGTTATCACCCTATTAAGCTATATTATCTCAAGGAAAATCTTAAAGTCCCATTGATATCTCTTAAGAGTAAATATGGAAATGCTGATTGGCAGGAGCTTAAAATCAGTGATTTATATCACATAAGTCCTTCAAAATGAACATTTAAAAAATCAAGCAAAGAATTTTATTAATTAGCAGGATAAAAAAGTGTGTTTAAACTTTCATTTATTGAAAAAGATAATTACATTTGAGCTTACCCTTTCGGGGGTATGTTTTTCATAGGTAGATGTAGGGTCGAAAATTAATTTTTCGGCCCTTTTTTCTTGTCTGGGGTTCCGTATCTTTATCGCATAGCTATGAAGAAAAAAAAGATCATTATCGCAATTACAGGTGCCAGTGGGTCAGTTTATGCTAAGCTGCTGCTAGATAATTTGTTAACATTAAATGAGCAGATTGAGAAGGTCGGTGTGGTGATGTCTGACAATGCGAAGGAGGTCTGGCGCTTCGAATTAGGCAACGAAGATTACGACAATTATCCATTTGATTTTTATCACAAAATGGATTTCAATGCTCCATTTGCTTCTGGTTCTGCAAAATTTGACACTATGATTATTATTCCTTGTTCTATGGGAACACTGGGAAGAATTGCACATGGAATCTCAAATGACCTCATTTCAAGAGCTGCCGACGTAATCCTTAAGGAACGTAGAAAGCTGATTACAGTAGTTCGAGATACCCCTTTCAGTTTAATCCATATCAATAATATGAAGGCTGTGACTGAAGCGGGCGGGATAATTTGTCCCGCTAACCCATCCTTTTATTCAATTCCGAAAACAATAGAAGAAGTAGCTCAGACCGTAGTAAGCCGGGTAATTGATCTCGCTGGATTGGAACAGGAGAGTTATCGATGGAATGAATAGTTTTTTCTTATCTTTGCAGGCTTATTAATACTGATGAAGAAGGTTGCATTTTATACATTGGGCTGTAAGTTGAATTTTTCCGAAACTTCAACTATCGGCAGATTATTTACAGATGCCGGTTATGCTGTAGTGGATTTTACAGAGGGAGCTGATGTATATGTCATCAACACCTGTTCTGTAACTGAGCATGCCGATAAGAAATGCCGTAAGGTAGTTAAAGAAGCACTTAAATATTCTCCCAATGCATATGTGACTATTGTTGGTTGTTATGCGCAGCTAAAGCCTGTGGAGATTGCTGAAATAGAAGGTGTGGATATGGTACTTGGAGCGGCTGAGAAGTTTCGTATAGTAGAATATATTTCAGACCTAACCAAGCAGCCAAAAGCGGTTATTCATCAGCAAAATATTGAAAAAGTAAATCATAATTTCATCGCAGCTTATTCCATAGGCGACAGGACTCGTACCTTTTTGAAGGTTCAGGATGGTTGTGATTATCCTTGTACTTATTGCACGATTCCTTTAGCCAGGGGAGGTAGCAGAAGTGATACCATAGAAAATGTAATCAACCGTGCAAAACAAATTGCTGAAAGCGGAGTAAAAGAAATTGTACTGACAGGTGTCAACCTTGGCGATTTTGGGATTAGAAATGGACAACGTGAAGATAAATTCTTTGATCTTGTTAAGGCACTTGACGAGGTAGAAGGAATAGAAAGAATCCGTATATCATCTATAGAACCAAATCTCCTGAGCAACGAGATCATAGAATTTGTGTCTGGCTCTAAAAGATTTGTACCACACTTCCATATACCATTGCAGTCAGGATCCAATAAGATATTAGGTTTAATGCGCAGACGTTATCAGCGTGAATTGTATACAGAACGTGTTGCGACTATCAAGGCATTGATCCCCAATTGTTGTATAGGTGTTGATGTAATCGTTGGTT
The DNA here is from genome assembly GCF_032678645.1 of Pedobacter frigoris. Classification (GTDB taxonomy): domain Bacteria; phylum Bacteroidota; class Bacteroidia; order Sphingobacteriales; family Sphingobacteriaceae; genus Pedobacter; species Pedobacter frigoris_A. Next base: position 1,156,917 of record NZ_JAVTSP010000001.1, on the reverse strand, counting down.
TCCCTGGTGAGACTCATGAGGATTTTCTCGATACTTATCAATTTCTAAATGAACTTGATGTTTCATATCTTCATGTATTTACTTATTCCGAACGCGAACAAACTCCGGCAGCCGAGATGCAAGGTCGGGTAGCGGGTAGCACACGTGCGGACAGGAGCAAAATGCTCCATATTCTTTCCGATAAAAAAAGAAGGGCATTCTATGAATCACAGATTGGGTCTGTAGGAGAAGTGCTTTTCGAGGATGATCAAAAGAATGGTTATATGCATGGGTTTACTAAGAACTACGTGAAAGTAAAAGCCAAGTATGATCCCGTAATGGTCAATGAAATCAAAACCGTAAAATTAACTGCAATAACTGCAGATGGAGAAGTAGAAGTTACAGAAACCGAAGAAGTTTTAGCGCATTAATCCTATATTCGCATAAAACTTTTTTATACGTATGTTTCCTACAGTATCTCATTTTTTAGAATATCTTTTTGGCGTACAGGTTCCGCTTCCATTTAACACATTTGGAGTTTTTGTCGCATTGGCATTTATCGCCGGTTATTGGGCCTTTACTAAGGAGTTCAAACGAAAAGAAGCTCTTGGATTAATTCATCCAATAAAAAAGATAGTTACCGTGGGTAAACCAGCTACTACTACGGAATTGGTTTCTAATGCGGTATTTGGTTTCGTTATCGGCTATAAGTTAATTTATGCTTTATCGAATTATAAATTATTTGTAAATGATGCGCAAACCGTCCTGTTATCCTTACATGGGAGTATATTGGGAGGTTTATTTTTCGCCGGTTTGTTTGCTTATTGGGATTACAAAGAGAAGAACGCTCATAAGTTACCTAAGCCAAAGACTGTAGAAGTTACCCAACATCCTTATGAATTAATGGGTACTTTGATTGTCTGGGCTGCTGTATGGGGGTTTTTAGGGGCTAAAATATTTGACAACCTGGAGCATTGGGATACTTTTGTGAAAGATCCTATTGGTAGTTTATTGTCGTTTAGCGGACTTACATTTTATGGCGGACTAATTTGTGGAGGAGCTGCTGTATTAATTATTGCGCGTAAAAATGGCATCAAACCATTACATATGTTAGATATTGGGGGACCAGGTATGATGCTTGCTTATAGTGTCGGACGGATTGGCTGTCATATGTCGGGAGATGGCGACTGGGGGATTCCTAATCTAAATCCTAAACCTTTTACATGGCTTCCAGATTGGTTATGGGCTTATACCTATCCGAATAATGTTGCGAACGAAGGTGAACCTATAGCAGGTTGCGTAGGAAAATTTTGTAACGAACTGGCTCAGCCAGTTTATCCAACACCTATTTATGAGGTGATTGTTGCCTTCATACTTTTCCTGATTTTATGGCGTATCCGCCATTTGATCAAGTCTCCTGGGATGATGTTTGGAATTTATCTAATGATGAATGGAACAGAACGCTTTTTCGTAGAGCTAATCAGGGTCAATACAAAATATAATCTGGCGGGATTGCATTTCACTCAGGCAGAAATGATATCAAGCATTTTATTCTTGTCGGGCTTGGGACTTGTACTTTATTCTCTGAAGAATAAAGAAAAATTGGCTAATTACTAAGCTTTCTAGGGTTTGGATTACGAATTATTATGTACTAAAGTCATTGCCATCACCAGGTTGACAGGCAATTTTATACGTAAGGAGTCTATGAGCTTCGATGCGGGTGCAATTGAGTTTAAAGGTTTAAATGATCTTGTATCTTATGTGGATAAGAATGCGGAGAAGCAATTAGTAAAGAATTTAGCTAAACTAATTCCTGAGGCCGGCTTTACTACGGAAGAAAAAACTATTAATCGCAGAGGAGAAATATACAATTGGATCATTGATCCCCTTGATGGTACTACCAACTTTATACATGGAATACCAACTTATTCCATTAGTGTTGCACTCTATGAGAATGATCAGCCTGTTGTAGGTGTAGTGTATGAAATCAATCGTGGAGAGATGTTTTCAGCGTATAAAGGTGGAGGAGCATATCTGAACAATAAAGCGATCAACGTTTCATCAAGGATGACGCTATCAGAATGTCTGCTGGCTACAGGCTTTCCTTATTATCAGTTTGAACAACAGGAGCAGTACATGAAACTGTTTGCAGAGATGATGAGAAGTTGCCACGGCTTAAGGCGTATCGGTTCAGCTGCGGTTGACCTTGCTTACGTAGCCTGTGGAAGATTTGACGCTTTTTTTGAATATAACCTAAATTCCTGGGATGTAGCCGCCGGAGCATTTATTGTTCAGCAGGCAGGAGGCGAAATTATGAACTTTGAGGGTGGTTCAGAATTCATTGAGAAACGGCAGATTCTTGCAACTAACGCCAGGATCAATCAGGAGATTCTAAATTTAATGGTAAAGCATTTCAGTTCTTAAATTTTTACACGCTTACTAATGTTTTTTTTACTGTCATTAGTTAACTAATGACAGTAAAGTGCAATAATGGTAATTATTAAGTGTCTGATAGCTGAATGTTGGGTATGTATACGTAAAAGACAGCTAACTAAGACCTAACTGAGAGAATATTGATACCTTACTGTCGTAAGCTAGATGTAAGGTATACAATAAGAATGTCAGACGTTTACTATAAATAAAAAGCCCCACTCCTTATTATGGAAGCGGGGCTTTTTATTTTAAGTCTGAAGACTAAAGTGCTTCAGAAACAACCTCTTTCACTTCAGGAACCATTCTTTGCAATAGGTTCTGAATTCCGGATTTTAGAGTGATAGTAGAGGAAGGACAGCCACTGCAAGAGCCTCTAAGCTCAACGGTTACGACGCCTTCTTCAAATGATTTATAGCTGATTGCTCCTCCGTCCTGTTCAACTGCGGGGCGTACATAATCATGAAGTATCTGTTGAATCTTGATTTCAAGATCAGTTCCTTCAAAAGCAGGTGTTTCTCCTGTTGTGTCTTCTTTAATTTTGTATTCTGACTCAACAGCACCTTTAACAAATTCTTTAAGAATAGGCTCGATATCTGCCCAATCTGTACCTTCTGTTTTGGTGATGGTTACAAAATTGCTGGCAAAAAATACACCATTCACAAAATTAAACTTAAACAATTCCTTCGCGAAAGGAGAGTTTTCCGCGCTTTCCTTAGTAGCAAAATCTTCACTGCCATTGATCAATAACTTATTGACCATGAATTTCATTGTAGCAGGGTTTGGCGTTTGTTCTGTATATACGTTGATAGTCATTGTCTTTTTTTTACAAAAATATATAATTCATTGATGCAATTTCCCTTGCTGTTGTCTGTTTTAGGTCATTATATACTAAAACGGATGCTATGTCAATTAAAATACCCCCGTATAGTTAAAAGGAGTAATCTTTTTCAATTCTTCTTTTACAGTGTTGCTAACATTTAGGCCATCTATAAAATCCGCCATCGTAACCGCAGTTATCTTCTGGTTTGTACGGGTAAGGTCTTTTAAAGCCTCGTATGGATTAGGATAGGCCTCTCTTCTTAATATGGTTTGTATTGCTTCGGCAACTACAGCCCAGTTATTTTCTAGATCAGCGTGGATTGCTTCTTCATTCAATAGCAGCTTGTTCAGTCCTCTTAGTGTGGAAGCAATCGCAATTACGGTATGTGCCATAGGTACGCCAACGTTTCTAAGGACTGTAGAATCTGTTAAATCTCTTTGCAGACGAGAAATAGGAAGTTTAGCAGCAAAAAATTCAAACATGGCATTTGCTATTCCCGCATTACCCTCAGCATTTTCAAAATCAATTGGGTTTACTTTATGAGGCATCGCAGATGACCCTACTTCGCCTTCCTTGATTTTCTGCTTAAAGTAATTTTTAGAGATGTACGCCCAGATATCTCTGTCCAGATCTATGACGATATTGTTGATTCTTTTTAGTGCATCACATTGAGCAGCGAATTGATCATAGTGCTCGATTTGAGTAGTATATTGTGCACGGCTTAAGCCCAGTATTTCATTAACAAAGTTGTTAGAAAAATCTACCCAGTTGGTTTCAGGATAAGCAATATGATGTGCGTTAAAATTACCCGTTGCACCTCCAAATTTGGCGCTGTTAGGGATGTTTTTTAAATTGTTCAGTTGAATTTCCAGACGTTCCGCAAATACCATAAATTCTTTGCCCAATTTTGTGGGAGAGGCTGGCTGTCCGTGGGTATGGGCCAGTAGAGGTACTGTTGCCCATTCTGCGGCCAGCTCCTTTATTTTGGCCACCAATTCCGTAAGTCTAGGGTAATAAACTTCATTTAACGCCAATTTAAAAGTATATGGAATTGCTGTATTATTGATGTCTTGTGAGGTTAGTCCAAAATGAATAAATTCTTTATAGGCTTCCAGACCCAATAGATCAAATTGTTTCTTGATAAAATATTCTACCGCTTTTACATCATGATTTGTAACCTTTTCAGTATCTTTTATTTCTTGGGCATGGGTGTCATTAAACTGCTGATGGATTAAACGAAGCTTATCGTAATTTGCTTTGTCAAAATTCTCCAGACCGCGAAGGCCGTTTTCGCATAGCGCTATGAAATATTCTACCTCAACGTAAACGCGGTATTTGATCAATGCAGACTCCGAAAAATATTTAGAAAGGCTTTCAGTAGTATTTCTATAACGGCCATCTACAGGAGATATGGCTTGAAGAGGAGATAAATTCATGTATTAACTGTTTTTACAAAATGCGAAGTTAACATTTTTCAGTCAATGATTAACAATGGACTTAATATTGATGCCACTCAATTGCTAAAACAGGGATTTAAACAACTTGAATAGAATGGAATTTTTAACGATCTGATTTTAAAGTAAAACAAAAAAGGCTTCCTGATACAGGAAGCCTTTTTTATAAGTTCAACTTAGCTTAGTGAGCTGGAGCAGGAGCTGGAGTCTCAGTAGTTGTAGTTTTAACTGCAGTATCTTTTACAGTTGAATCAGTAACTGTAGTATCAACTTCAGTAACGATAGTAGATGAATCAGTTACAGTTGTATCTGCAGATTCGCCAGTTTTTTCAGCGTTGTTACAAGCTGCTACTGATAAAGAGATTGCTAAAGCTAAAAAGCCAAATTTAAATGCGTTTTTCATTTCTAATTCTGTTTTAAATAATTAATTAATTTTACACTTAATACGGTAAAGTTGAAAAGGTAACCCAAGTATTTTAAAAAAAATAAAAATAATTAATTTACTCCTTTTTACCGGCCGCAAATGTACTGTTTAACAGTAAATAATCAAGAGAAATAAAAAAAAATAAATAGGGTTACCCTATACAAATAAGCGGTATTAACCAAAGTGTAGTTAAAAACATTATTTTTTTTAGTTAACATTGGGTTACCATTCACGTATAAATGTATTAATTGGTGAGTAATAAGTTAAGCAGTTCAGTTCCAACAGATAGAGAGGTAGTTTTAGGGATCTTAAATAACTCAGAAGATGCGCTAAATAAATTGTATTCCGGATATTTTCCGATGGTCTTACAATTTATTTTGAATAATAACGGTGATGAAGATGATGCGAAAGATGTGTATCAGGAAGGGATCATCGTATTATACAACAAGATTAAGAGCGGAAAATTTGAGTTGAGTAGTAAGCTAAAAACCTATATATACTCAGTTTGCAGACGAATCTGGTTAAAGAAGCTTTCCCAGCAAAGCAGGAAGACCAGTAACATCGCAGATTTTGAAGATATCATAGCAGTGGAAGAGGAAGTAGAGCAGCATGAGGAAAAGGACAGGCAATTTGAAAAAATGCAATCCGCACTTGTTCATCTGGGAGAACCTTGCAAAACTATTATTCAGGATTTTTATATTAACAATTTGTCCATGCAGGACATCTGTGAGAAGTTTGGCTATACAAATACAGATAACGCCAAGACTCAAAAATATAAGTGCCTGCAAAGACTAAAGAAATTATTTTTTCAATCATAATTGAAATGAGAAACGAGATAGAGTTAGATGGTATAATTGAAGATTACTTAAATGGTAAGCTTACTGAAGCAGAAGCTCAGGCTTTTGAACAATTGCGCTTAAATGATGCTTCAGTGGACCATAAAGTTGTTAGCCATAAAGTTTTCATGGAGGCAATGGCAGATTATGCAGAGGTGATGAATTTGAAGGAGAAGATGGATGCTGCCCATGCACAAATTGATGTAGATGTCTTGAGCAGGCAGCTTGGTCCGCACCCTTCGTTTATAGTAAACATCTGGCGTAAAAATAAAGCCGCCATTGCTGTTGCTGCTTCATTCATATTCTTGTCAATGATTATGCTATATTCTATTCAACAGAATACCGAGCAAATCGGAAAGGTTGAGTTGATGAACAGAGACCTGGCGAAGATCAAAACATCTACAAATAACCTGATTCGCAAAATAAACTCAGGTAATGCAGGTGCTACTAAAAATTTAAAACCAGCTAATTATGGTGGAACGGGCTTTGCCCTGACATCTAATGGTTACATTTTGACCAATTTGCACGTGGTTAAAGATGCTGATTCTGTGTATGTGCAGGATAGTAAAGGAAACGAATATAAAGTAAGGGTTATTCCTATAGAGTCTCAGAAAGATCTGGCTATTCTTAAAATAGAAAGTGATTCTTTTACCCCACTTCCCAATCTACCTTATCGTTTGAAACAAAATGGTGTAGGGATGGGCGATGAGGTATACACCATTGGTTTTCCTAAAGATGGCGCTGTATATGGAAGAGGATATGTAAGTTCTAAAACCGGTTATAATGCTGATGATTCTACCCAATATCAGGTGGGTATTGATGTAAATCCAGGAAATAGCGGCGGCCCGCTTCTTGACCAGTACGGTAATGTAATTGGTGTGATTAGCGCAAAATTAAGTCAGGTAGACGGAGCTACATTTGCAATAAAAGCAAAATACATCCAGGAAGCACTAAATTCTATTTCCAAAGATTCTTTGGGTAAAAGCGCAACATTCAACAAAAGGAATTCATTGCAGCGCTTAAGTAGAAATCAACAATTTGAGAAGCTGAAAGATTATGTATTTATGGTAAAAGTATTTAAATAGCCTTTAGAGAAACAATAATCCTATCATTACTAAATAAGATTTTTTAAACCCCGAAACTTTAACTAAGTTTCGGGGTTCTTTATTTGGGGTGTATTATGAACAAAAGGGAAAAAACAGGGGAAATTATTATGGCAAGTTTCACGTATTCTCAACTCAAGCAACACAGATGACCAAAGAAATGGTATGTGTCATACACTGTAACCCTTCCTAAATATCGGATTGTATAAAGGCAAAAAATTGTAACTTTAAAACAGTAAAATGAAAAGTCGAAGGATATAAATCACAATAGATGTTATAAAATTTATAATTACATTCGGATAAATTAAACTCTTATGACGTTGATTATGAAGTCAGAAATTACATATACCTTAAAGGTTTGTCTTACAGCTTTGATCGCATCTCTACCTGCTACCTTGGTAATCGGATGGGCATATATCGGTATTGTTATGCTTGTCAAACCTGAAAATTATTATTTCAATTTTAATTTATCATTGTCCGACCTCTGCATCTTTATTTCGATTACAGCGGTGTTGGTATTTGCAAGTTTGTACTCTATAACCAGATCTGGTCACAGGAAATTTGTAAATGATAGACCAATTGTATATTCCATAGTGATCTTTGTAGTTTATTTATTATTGTCAAAAACACTTGCATCAATGAGTATAGGCGGACTCCTATTTAGCTATTGTCCGATGTTTTTCATAACCTACTTGTGTCATAAAATATTTTCAAAATACAAGAACAAGGCTGAGTTGGGTTTTTTTGAACATTGAACATGCCAATAACACACGGTGCAAATGCCATATTTATAAAATTTAAAGATTGGTATTTACTTAATCTTTCCAGAATCTATTCGTGATAATAATTAAATTTTAGAATCATTATAAGGGTCTGTCTTCTTTTTTAATTTCTTTGCTTTCGGGTGTTTCTTTAATTTTAATTTTTTCTATATAATTTTCCACTGAGTTGGAATCCTCTGGTTTAATTTTTTCTTTGAAAATTGTCTCCCAGAAGAGCGTCTTTTTTTTCTCTTTAACTACTTCGCCTTGTATTTCTTTTCTGATCATCATATCAAAATTAATAAATTAATACGCATATATAAGTTTATGAATTTTAACTGGTTAATTCTATAAATGTAATTATTAATTGGTTCTTTCTGGTTTTGTCCCTAGTTCTGTTGTATCAACAAATTACCTATGCAAAGTAAAATTTTCAGTGTATTTGATAATGAAATTACTACTTCACTTCAAAAACTAAACAGTGAGTATTGTGAAAAATTCATTGATAAAAATACTATCAACTATTGTAAAGCTTATTGAGGAAGATTTATCCGATTTTGTTTCAGTTAAACCGCTACGAGTACCAACATTATCAGTTTAAAATCAAAATTGAATACAAAGACGACTGGTATATTGTAAAAGATGTTGAAATTAAACCATCATAATCACGGTAAAACTTTAAGTAGCATATATAATTATAACATACAATAAAAACCTATTGCATAAAAAAAACCACCCTAAATAATTAGGGTGGTCTCTTATGCTCATTATTGATTAATTAATTATTTTGTTGTTTTTGTATGCTTTCAATATATGCCCTTTGCCATTTGCTGTAATCTGCGGAGGTATTAAATACATTCACATCTTTAGAAAATTTAAATAAATCGGCAGATGTAAGGCCATTAATTATAGAAACTAAACTTAATGATGATGCGTTTTTTTGACCATATGATTGCACAATAACATCTTTGATACCAGTTTCGTATGGCATTTTACAGAACGTTCCTTCTGGAATTTTTGTTACATAAGAATAACTTACCTCATTGGTGGTCTTGTTTGTAATTTTTACATTCTGACACCTAAATTTACCAATGATTTTATATTCATCTTTATATTCAAGAACGTAATTAGAAGTAGAATCTGAAACATATTCAGGTTTCAAATCCTTCTGTTTTACTGCAACTTTTCCATTCTCATGTTCCCACATCGCCCAGACTTCCCCTGTAGTCCTATTTATTAAGGTCGTAGTCGGGTATCTTGTAAAACTCATTTTTGGGAAAGTTTGCTTCGTATCTGATGTTTCTAGTAATGAATCTTGCTTTAGTATTGTGTTATTCTGCCCACTCTCGGAGGGAACAGAAGTCATATTTAAGAGTGCAAAATCTTTGCTAATAACACACTTTAAAACAAATCTAGCTTTAAGGTCAGGAGTAACAACAGAATAATTAAAAGTTGTTGTCTTTATTTTCTCCTGAGACTTACTATAGAATGAATTTACAAATAGAATACAGCATAAAATACCTTTCACAAAACTGCTCATGTTTATCTAAGGGGTGTTAACGTAATATTGAAAGTTGTTGTTCTACCACCAACTACAACTTGATAGCTATCTATCATCATCATTCCAACACCAGTAACATATGAGGAATAGTATCCTGTTGCACTACATGCTAGTGAGTTATCAGTTGATAAAGAAGCTACCCAAGTTTCATTTTGAGTAAACGAGCAGGAAACAGTTGACCCGAAAATACTAAAGCTACGAGAAATGTAGGCTTTTGTTTTTTTGTTGTATTCAACAGTCAACTTCAAATATACTCCTGGTTCTAATGGTTTTGACGCAGAAAATACCAATTTAATGGCAGTTGATTCATTAGGAGCTTCTTCACCTTCACCATCTCCAATATCAGAACGGGTATTAGGTGCAGCACCAATTTTATTGTCTAATTTACGTGACAGAGAACCATACATTTCAGTGATATTATATCCTGCTTTGCGAATACCGTCTTGATTTGCCTTTACTTTTGCTAGAAATGTTCTCGCTTCTGATTCAGTTTTGAAAGTCATCGGGGTAATACCAGATGGTGCATCGACTGCTAAACTTCGATGCCATACTCTTTTACTAATTTTTGGATGTCGAATTTCTCTTGTCGCTCTTTTTTGCATCCAGTAATTGTTAATAGTAGTACAGAGAGCATTAAGAGATTGTTTTCTTTTTTTAGACATTCTTTTAAATGAGCATGTTGCGAAAATATATAAAAGAAATTATAAAATATAGAATCGTAAAAAAATATAAAGTAATGATAATTTATAGGTGTCTTGTATTTCTAAGGCTTTACAAATTCCATAATAATTTTTATCTCAGCAAAGAATAAAAACGCTAGATTTATACTCCCAGAACAGAAGAGAAATAGGGCAAATTAGGGGAAAAATAATTTTACTAATTTTTTTAACCTCGTTTAAATAGGTTTAAAAACTGTTTTAGTTTTCGAAAACACTAAATTTAACCATTTTAAACTTTAACTAAGTTTCGGGGTTTTTAATGATATAACTTTTGATATGGATTTTGGAAAAGTACCCGCAGATAGTGTTAAAGATGTAGATTTTACATTACCTGAAGATGGCAAGCAGACTTTAAAAACTTTGGCACATTTGAAACCCGTAAAAAAGCCTGATTTTTATATTGGCTGTGCTAAATGGGGTAGAAAAGAATGGCTGAATATGATCTATCCAAAAAAGACTAAGGAGGCTGATTTTTTAGATCAATACGTAAAACATTTTAACTCCATTGAACTGAATGCCGTTTTTTACAGCATCCCAAAAGCCGAACTAATTAGGAAATGGAGGATAAAAGCAGAAGAAAATACAGCAAATGATTTTTTATTCTGTCCAAAATTCTCCAGAACAATCAGTCACATTAAGCGATTGAAGAATGCGGAAGAAGCAACGGATCAGTATTTAGCAAGTATTTCTGAATTTGGTAAATTCCTGGGTCCATGTTTTCTTCAGTTGGGAGATAATTTTGGCCCTAATAACTTTGAAGTCTTGGAAACCTATCTTGAAAAACTTCCTCAGGACCTGGAAGTATTTGTCGAATTAAGACATGAAGAATGGTTTGCTGATAAAGAGGTACGCAATAGGTTATTTGAAATGCTGTCGAAGCTAAAAAAGGGAGCTGCAATTACTGATGCCAGTGGAAGAAGGGACTGCGTTCATATGGAGCTCACCATTCCGGAGATCTTCATTCGTTTCGTCGGTAATGGAAAAGAATTTCAGGATTCGGATTTTGCCCGAATTGATGAATGGACGGTTAGAATCAAATTCTGGTTGGCTCAAGGTCTTAAAAAGGTGTATTTCTTCCTGCATCAGCACGACGAAAAGGATACGCCAATTTTAGCTAATTATACTATCGAACAGTTTAATAAACATCTTGGTTCTGATGTGCCTGAAATTAAGTTTATTGATCTCGGAGACGTTGAACCTCAGCATACCCTGTTTTAATACTTTATTACAAAACGAGGATAATTCTTTAATTTAGTATACTTAATTTGTAGACATTATTATTTACGCTTGTTAGCGTTATTATTTAGACAACTAAAAATATAAAATTATGAGTTTAAGGATAGGGGACACAGCTCCCAATTTTAAAGCACAGACATCCATTGGTGATATTGATTTTTATGAATTCCTTGGCGATAGCTGGGGAGTACTCTTTTCCCACCCGGCAGATTATACACCGGTATGTACAACAGAACTTGGACGTACCTCTGCTTTAAAAGGTGAATTTGAGAAAAGAAATGTTAAAGTTCTGGCTTTAAGTGTAGATTCTGCGGAATCTCATAAAGGCTGGATTAAAGACATCAATGAAACTCAAAATACAGAAGTAGACTTCCCTATCATTGCTGATGAGGATAAAAAGATTGCGGACTTATATGATATGATCCACCCCAATGCCTCAGAGACATTAACAGTGCGCTCATTATTCATCATTTCCCCAGATAAAAAAGTAAAGCTGATGTTAACTTATCCGGCATCAACCGGACGTAATTTTAATGAAGTTTTAAGGGTAATTGATTCTTTACAGCTTACCGCAAATTACAGCGTGGCAACTCCTGCTGATTGGAAAGATGGGGATGATGTAGTCGTAATGAATAGCATTAAAACCGAAGATATACCAGCTAAATTTCCTAAGGGACATAAAGTGATTAAACCTTATCTGAGAACAACACCTCAGCCAAATAAATAGGCTGAGTGCTTTATAAATAAACGAAGCCATCCTTTGAGGGATGGCTTTTCGTTTTGGTTACTATTTGTGTGAGCGTGTTAACTGATAAACTTACTTTCAAGTCGTTTATATTGTTCTCTGATTTGCTGATTGAGGGACGTTTGCCTCTTTTCAGCTGTGAGTTTTTCTAGTTCATTTAGAATAGACAAACTCAACTGTATTTCTCTTCCATGATGAAGATATTGTGCGGGATCTAAGGAAATGATATAGTTCATTTCCTGATCTATATAGTTGATTGTACTTGCTGTTAAAGTATTCGCATTTTTAATGTCATCTAACCGATATAAGTTCTGAATGGTGCGGAACCTGTTCACTGTATCATCAATCGAATAATTCGTCATTGGAATATCCTTCATGCTCTTAACGAGTAAACTGGTCGCTTTTGCATTTTTACCCTCGGTAATGAGATTATCAGTCAATGAGTTGGTTATTTCCCATGTTCCCCTTACTACACGCCTGCTTTCAGGATCCAGATATTTTGCGGTTTTAAATCCCCTGAGGTCAAATTTCTGCATCAAATTATTATACATCACATCAGAATTGGTTTTCTCCATCTTGTCGCGTTTATCATTTGGCGCTGTATTGAAGGGTAATAATCTAAATGCATATCCTTCAAGATACAAATACTTGTCAAGCCCGATATAGGTATCTTCCGATACATTGGTTTCAAAATATACAGGTCTTTCCCAATTGTTGTTGGCCAGAATATCGAGCAAGGCAAGGTCGGATTTAACTACCCCATTTTTATCATAGGTCCATTCCATTTGATCAGTAATTTTAGCCTTGTCTTTGACCGAAACAGTATTTGTTCTAACTACCTGATCGGCATCAACTGTCAGCTTGAATTTCCTGGTTGGCAGAAAGTTTTCAAAACTTCCATCATTAAGCTGTAATTTATCTTCTTTATTATCTGATGTAATTACTGCCATCAAATCTTTTAATTCCACACTGTCTGTAAATCCATAATCAAAATAATGGATAAAATCCCTGGTTCCATTTACATATTTTTGCTCTGGCATGGTAATGGGTAATGGTGCAGATTGATGAAGTGCCTTTTTCATTTGATTGATGTAGGCATCATCTGACAGATACTGAATGTTCACAACCCTGATGTCTGTGCGGAACCCTTCTACTTCTTGCGCATACCACAATGGGAAAGTATCATTGTCAGCAGTGACAAAAAGGATCGCATTTTTTGCACACGAATTAAGATAGTTTTTTGCCCAATCCAGCGCAGTTGTTTTCCCCGAACGGTCATGGTCCCTCCAGCCCTGAACTCCCATAATAGCAGGACCAGCCAATAAGCCTATCAAAGCAGCTGTAATGAGGCTTAATTTAGACGCATTAAGCCTGGATAGCCACTCTTTTATTGCAAATACACTGAAACCTATAAAAATGGCAAAGGCATAGAATGAACCTACGTAGGCATAATCTCTTTCCCTCACTTGTCTGGGGTCCTGATTTAAATATACTATAATAGCAAGCCCTGTAAACAAGAACAGCGTCGTGATAACCAGAGTGTCATTCCTGTTTCTTCTGTACAGAAATATAAGCCCGGCAATTCCTAATATCAATGGGAGACCATAGAATCTATTATAGCCTTCATTGTCAATAATACTTGCCGGAAGCTTGTCCTGATTTCCGAGTCTAACAGCATCCAGTGACTTAATCCCGGTTATCCAGTTTCCTTCAGTATGGCTTCCCTGTCCCTGATTGTCATTTTGCCTGCCTGAAAAGTTCCATAAAAAATAGCGCCAGTACATGAATCCCATCTGATAGGAACTGAAAAATTCCAGATTCTTAGCAAAAGTCGGACTTTCATTGTCGCCAAGATTTAACCATTGCTTATAAAAACTGATATGATCAGGTCTTGTGCTGTATGTACGTGGAAATAATATATTTTTATCATATTCAACTTTAAAAGCTTTGCCTGCTGTTTCGTATTTTTCTTTTCCCTTTCTATACCTCGTATAAGTATCTTTTGCATCGATCTGCTTAGCATCAAACGTCTGGCCATATAATAAAGGTGTTTCGCCATAGTTGGTGCGTCCCAGGTAAGCGTACAAGCCAAATGGATTATCTGGATTAGATAGGTTTAGACTTGTTTTTGCATCTGCTCTGATGATGATCAGAAAATAAGAACTAAATCCAAACAACACAAAAGCGAGACAGATCATACTTAGGTTGAGATGGTATTTTCTATGCTTAGCAGAGTAGTAAATGGCATAACTAATGGTGGCGACCAATAGCATAATAAATAAAAGAGCGCCATATCCGAATCCAAATCCAAGTGTATTGACGAAGAAGAGATCAAATTTAGCGGCAAACAAAACGGTATATTGAATAATCACAAATTGTACGGTAACCCAGATTAAACCAGCTATTCCTATCGCTTTTAAAATGCCAATTGGCGTTACTTTCGCCGTTTTTCTAAAATAATAGACCATTACAATGGCAGGTATAGCAAGGAGACTTAACAAATGCACACCTATAGACAAACCGACAATAAATGCAATAAATACCAGCCACCGGTCATCCATTTTATGTTCCCATTTAAAGACCGCCCAAAACACGATTGCCGTGAACAATATAGATAAAGAATAGACCTCTGATTCTACTGCAGAAAACCAGAATGTGTCTGAAAATGTAAACGCCAGTGCTCCAACAACACCTGTTGCAATCACAGTAAGCATATCAATTGTCGTTTTTTCTTGCTTGTAAAGTTTTGAAGCAATAAGAGTGATCGTCCAATAGAGGAACATAACAGTTGCCGCACTGAAAACCACCGAGCTGAAATTAATCCAATAAGCGACTTTGGCAGTATTTCCCATAGCAAGCAAAGAAAATAGCTTGCCAATCATCAGGAATAAAGGAGCTCCCGGCTGATGACCTACTTGTAATTTATCTGCTGCGGTTATAAATTCTCCGCAATCCCAAAAACTTACAGTGGGCTCCATCGTGAGCCAATAGGTAAATCCGGCGATCAGAAAAAGTATAAATCCAGTGAGGTTGTTGATCTTTTGATATCGGTTCATGGTTTTGATTTGGTAAATAGGTTAACCAAAATTAACTAAAACCTTGAATTTTAGATTTTTGTAAATGTTAAAGTAAGTTAAATAATGTTAAAATTAGTAATGCTGTACTATTTCAACATCCAATACAATTAAACCCTCTGCCTTACTTTGGGTAAAAATCAGGAATCTTGTATCATCGGGTTTGATTTTATATTTTTTTACCAGATTTTCTGGCTTATCAGGGTAATTTCTTACGATTACATTACCGGTCAGTTGTTTCTGTTTTTTCAGTTCACGGGTAGATATCATGCCGTGAATTTTGAAGATCCGTCCGGGAAACATTTCATTCTTTCTATCACTAACAAATAGCTGCGTCTGGGTATCCAGCTTTTGCAACCCGTAGGTTTTGCCAATCAGATTAAAAGCTCCGCTCTTCAGTAATGCCACATCAGGCTCATAAAGATAGCCCTCCGGATTGTGTTCAAGTATGTTTTCATCCGCGTTTTTTTCGTCGCCCATATCAAAAATAAAGCTTCTGTAATCCTCATTTAAGGTGACTGCGGAGATTTTTACCACACCAATATGCTCTTTATCTATCACCCAGATCAATTCCTTGCATTCATTTTTGACGCTGACGATGTGGATCTCGGATACATGCTGTAATTCCTTCAATCCTGCGGTAATGTCCAGTAGAGGTGCAGTCTTAATGATCAAACGCTTGCCTTTATTTAGCAACATTGGAAGGGCAGAAACAACATCAGGTGTACAATCTTTGAGCATGAATACTTTTTTACTATCACTGCGTCTGGCAGGATCAATGTATATGGTATCAAAGGTTTCTATTGTGTTCTCCAAGAATTCAATACCGTCCGTTGCCAGGAACCTGATGTTAGGTTGCTGTAATATCCCGGCATTGTAGGCGGCTATCGCAGAAAGCTCAGTATTGATTTCGCAATGAGTTACATGTTTGGCTGCCCTGGCAAAATAAAAGCTGTCTACTCCAAATCCACCTGTGACGTCAATCAGGCTTTCACCCTTGCACAGCTTAGATTTATAAATAGCCGTTCTTTCAGAGGAAGTCTGTTCAATTGATAGCACCGGTGGATAATAAATCTGTTCGGTATTGAACCAGGTGGGTAATTTTTTCGCGGATTTCTTTTTCGCACCAATCTGTTCGGCCAGTTCCCTTGAAGAAACGTCCTTAAACTGACTCTTACCCATAGCAATTTTGTGTACATCATCAGTCAAATGAGCATTGATGTATTGCTGAACTTTGGTATCTAAGATCTCCCGGTTCAAGGCCTAGTTAGCTGTTTTATCTCTCATCACGATTTGGCATGTATTTCTGCTCTTCACCTCCAATAGTATGTTTTTATTTACTGTTACCCTTTCTATTGTTTGTTGGTTATAATACCTGATGGTCACCAACTCCAGTCCGGTATTGTATTTTACCTTATAATGAATCGAAAGATCAGCGATTAACGCGTCCAGTTTTTTTGCATCGTGGTCAAAACTCACGGAGAAACTGATAGCAGAATTCAGCATCGTATTGATTTTAACTTTGTGCTTGTGAAACAGGCTGAATATATCACTTAGATTCTCTTCTATAATGAATGAGAAGTCTTTGGGAAATATAGAGATCAGAGCCTGATTTACTTTGAAGATAAACGAAGGAACCGGAAGATGGTTATTGGCACCAGTTATATCCGTACCCTCAGCATCCGGTTGCAGGAAAGACCTTACAAACAATGGAATATTCTTGTTTTGGATTGGCTTTATAGTTTTCGGATGTATGATTGTAGCGCCGTAATAAGCGAGTTCTATGGCATCATGGTAGGAGAGTTGAGGAATTCTTTCTGTCTCATCAAACCATTTTGGATCGGCATTTAATACCCCAGGCACGTCTTTCCAAATGGTAACAGAACTGGCATTTAGACAAGAAGCAAATATAGCTGCAGAATAATCTGAACCATCTCTGCCCAATGTAGTGGTGAAATTCTCGCTCGTACTGCCAATGAAACCTTGTGTTACCGCTATACAGTTTTCAAGCACTGGTACAAGGTTTTTTTGGATTTCCAGTTCTGTCTTCTCCCAGTTCACCTGGGCCTCACGATAAGTGTTGTCTGTATGAATGAAATTTCTTGCATCAACCCATTTTATGTTACATCCGGATTCCGCTAAAAATGCAGCTGCTATTTTTGTAGAAACGAGCTCTCCAATAGATACAATCTGATCATATATATAGTCAGCGGCATCATCTGGTTCTTCTTCCAACAGCCAGTCTATTTCTACAAATGAGTTTACAATGTCGTTATAAACAGGGTGCTGATTGTCGGGAAACAGATCATGGAGAATGTCAAAGTGAAAGGATTTAACTTCTTCAAAGATTTGCTGAACATCATCCTGGCCATTCAAATAGGCATTAGTCAGTTCTTCAAGCTTATTGGTCATTTTGCCCATTGCAGAGATGACGATCAACAAGTTGTTCTGTTTGCTATTGAGAATGATTTTTGCCAGATTTCTTACTCCACCCGCATCCTTAACTGATGCGCCTCCGAATTTATATACTTCCATTAATTATTTACTGATTAAAGAATTAGGTTTTGCAATCGCTTTTAGTTCACTGAAAGGAATTAATAACTCTGTTGTTCCATATACATAGGCCTTAATTTCGTAAGGATTATAAAGGAATTTGAGCCCTTCGTCTGTTATGGTAAAATTATTATTGAGTTTAAATTTATCATTTTCAAAGAAATAGCCGTCTTTCAGGCTCGCAGTTGCAGATAGTTTTTCATTTTTTCTGAAAATCTGCTCTGCAATGGATGTAAGCTTATCCATACTACCAGGTAATATCAGGGAATCCAGTAAGATTTCTTTAGCGGTCTTTGTATCGTAATTCAGGTAGGTGTATACACTATTTGGATGTGCACCTCCTGAATAATTTACATAAGTGATCTGCAAACCCAAATAATCCGCCGATTGCCTGATCACTTTTGTATTTATATCCAGAAACCAGGTTTGAGGGTAATCTTTTTCGCTTTTCCTGAAATCATCAAAACCCTTAATAAAGTCATCAGCATATGCTTTGTAAGAGCTATATTTTTTGCCCTCATCAGCAGTCCCTATTATTTTTTGCAACACGAAATTATTTACAGATTCATTCTCGAATACCGGATAAGAAATCACTGCTTTAGAGGTGTCCGTTACTTTTTTATCTGGAGATACCGGCGGAGCACTATAAACTTTAACAGAATCATATTTAAAAGCCCCTGAATTCGGGGGGGCAACCATTGATGAATCAGTTAAACCCGTATTTACAGTGTTTTTTTTCTCACTCTGACATGCAGTCTGAATGGAAATAAGCCCTAAGGCGATTGCAAATAATTGTAGTTGTTTCATAGTTTTAAGATCTGTTCTTTCGAAAAAGAAGCATTTAACCAATCTGCTTCATAAGTAGCAGCATATTTATCATAAAAGTTGATGGCCGGCTGGTTCCAATCCAGTACCTGCCAGTTCATACCGTTATAGTTCTTGTCTTTTGCTTCCTGTACTATGATGTCAAACAGCAATTTGCCTATTCCTTTACCTCTGTGGCTTTCAGTTACAATGAAATCCTCAAGGTATAGCCGACATCCTTTCCAGGTGGAATACCTCACATAATAAAGTGCAAAGCCAACTATTTTGTTTTCGTCTTCGGCAACAAAAGCTTTCCATACCGGGTTTTCACCAAAACCAGCATCCTCGAATTCTTCAAGCTTAACTGTTACTTCCTGCGGCGCTTTTTCATATAGTGCCAGTTCCTGAACCAACTCAAGTAAGCGGCCGCAATCTTTTCTTTCTGCAACTCTCAGGGTAATGCTCATTCTGCTTTGTAATGCTTGATTTTTCTTTTTCCAAAAATACTGCTGCCTATCCTTACCATCGTACTACCGGCTTCAATGGCTAGTCTATAATCTCCTGACATGCCCATAGAGACTTCTTTAAAAGAGGCTTCTTTGCGGAAGAAGCTCAATTTAATTCCATCAAAAAGCACCTTTAGTTCAGTGAATTCATCTGTAGTCTGCTTCTCTGTCGCATTGTTACTAGCTATGCCCATCAGGCCTACGATGCGTATATTTTTAAGCTCGGTAAACTCGTCCGAACGAAGCAATTCTATAGCCTCATCAAAACCGAGACCGAATTTAGTGTCCTCGTCGGCTATATAGATCTGCAGGAGACAATCAATTACCCGCTTGTGTTTTGCCGCTTGTTTATTGATTTCAATCAATAGCTTCAAGCTGTCTACAGACTGGATCAATTTGATGAAAGGTGCAATGTATTTTACTTTGTTCGTTTGAAGGTGACCAATCAGATGCCATTCTATATCTGCTGGTAGTTGCTGCTGTTTATCAGCCAGTTCCTGTACAATATTTTCTCCAAAAACACGCTGACCGGCATTGTATGCTTCTAAAATTGCATCGGTATCCTGGTATTTAGAAACAGCAATCAGTTCAACCTCTTCTTTATCTAATTCGCTTTTATATTTTAATAAGTTATCTGCTATACTCATTTATCAGTATTTTTGGTAAAATTAACAACCTTAGCGAATTTTGTCTAAGAAATAATGAGGTTTTACTAAGAATGAAGCAATTAATATATATAATCATCGCTTTTTTATTGATTACAGGGTGTAAGCCGGGGGTTCCAAAAGACCTCATCCAGCCGGATGAAATGGCTAAAGTCTTGCACGACATACACATCACAGATGCTTATGTAGGTATTCTGCCAAATCAGGATTCTGTTAAAATTATAGCGGCATCTTATTATAAAGGGATTTATAAAAAGTACAATATAGATTCCGCACTTTACAATAAAAGCATGGATTATTACTATAAGAATCCAAAAGTACTGGATGAGATCTATACCAAAGTAACGGCTGTGTTAGCGGCTGATAAAAACGCCATTGTGAAAGCCGACTCTATACAGGGAGCAAAAGAGGCCAATAAAATCAGGTTGAAGGTATTCAGAGATTCCGTAAATAGAGCAGATTCTATTTATTGGAAGACACTCATCTTAAAGGATACGACAAAACGAAAGATTGATGTCATCAAACCAAGATTAATTTTTAAAGATTTAAGAAAGTAAAAGTAATATGTTGTATCCGGAGAATTGTTTGGAGCGTTTGGGATTTAATGAGGTAAGACAACTTATTCATAAACACTGTCTAAGTCCTATGGGCCAACAGATGGTGGCAAAAATGCAGGTGATGACCAAGTTTGATCAGATCAATAAATTTCTGAGGCAAACCAGCGAGTTCAAAAGCATTCTGGAAAACCAGGAACCATTACAGATCAGTACATTTTTCGACATCAAGACACTTGCCGATAAGATCAGAGTAGAAGGTTCTTACCTTATGGAGGATGAACTTCATCAGATGTATGCATCGCTCCAGACTGTATTTTCAGTGCTTAGGTTCTTTGAAGAAAGAAAAGAAATATATCCTAATCTGGAAGCGCTATTTGAGCACCTTCCGGTTGAAAAGAACATTCTGAAGCGGATTGAAACTGTTCTTGATCCAAAAGGAAAAATCAAGCCCAATGCTTCTCCGACTTTACAAAACATCATCGGCGACATTGCAAAAACAGAACAGGATGTAAGAAAGAGGATGGATTCCATCTATAAGCAGGCCATCGGCAACAATTGGGTTGCGGATGGAAGTTTAACCATCAGGGATGGAAGAATGTGTATCCCAGTACTGGCCGAAAATAAACGTAAGTTAAAAGGATTTATACATGATGAATCTGCCAGCGGACAAACGGTTTACATTGAGCCAGAAGAGGTCTTCTCATTAAATAATAAACTGCGTGATCTTGAATTCGACAAACGCAGAGAGATCATTAAAATACTGATCGCTCTAACTAACGATTTAAGGCCTTATACGCCGCTTTTATTATCTTATCATGGTTTCCTAACTAAACTGGATTTTGTTAGGGCAAAAGCGTTATTTGCAATAGAAGTTGAGGCTGATATGCCGGTATTGATCAAAGAAGCCAAAACAAAACTGGTAAATGCACGTCATCCATTGCTGTTTCTTTCTTTCAAGGAAGATAAAAAAACAGTAGTGCCCTTAAATGTACACATTACTGACAATTTCAGGATCCTATTGGTGTCTGGTCCAAATGCAGGTGGTAAGTCTGTTTGTATGAAAACCGTAGGCTTATTGCAGATTATGGTACAGTCGGGTTTATTAATCCCTGTTCATGAATCAAGCGAAGTAGGAATCTTCGATCAGATTTTTGCAGATATTGGTGATGACCAGTCTATTGAGAGTGACCTGAGTACTTACAGTGCCCACCTGACCAAGATGAGGTACTTCGTAGCGCATGCTACACCAAAGTCCCTCGTTTTGATCGATGAATTTGGAACGGGAACAGATCCTCAGTTTGGCGGACCAATGGCGGAAGCTGTTCTGGAAGTATTGAACAACAAAAAGGTAAGGGGGGTAATCACTACCCATTATTCTAATTTAAAACTGTTTGCTGGTAATACGCCCGGACTGGAAAATGCATCTATGTTATTTGACAATGACAGGATGAAGCCAATGTATGTACTCGAAATTGGTAAACCGGGTAGTTCTTATGCCTTTGAAATTGCTCAGAACATAGGTTTGCAAAAAGAAGTACTCGAACTGGCAAGAGCCAAGACAGGTACCAACCAAAATAGGATAGATAGCCTGCTGGTAGACCTGGAGCGTGAGAAAAAACAGATCTATGATACCAAAGTACATCTTTCCAACCAGCAGAATAAAGTAAAGAACCTGGTAGCTGAAAATGAGAAACTAAAGTTATTTCTGGATGAGAATAAAAAAGTCCTGATTAAGGAGGCCAAGATGGAAGCCCAGGCCATTATAAAAAATGCCAATAAACTCGTAGAAAATACAATTGCGGAGATTAAGGAAAAACAAGCTGACAAGGTTGCAACCAAACAATTAAGGCAAAATCTGCATAAGGAACTGGTACAAAACCAGGTTAAAGAGGAGAAAAAAGCAGAAGTCGCAATGCCGCTAAATACGCCAATAGAGGTGGGCGATTGGGTGCAACTGAATAATAGTGAAACGACAGGACAGGTACTTGAGATCAATAGGGATAATCTCGTTATCGCATTAGGTGATCTGCGCTCCGTGGTTAAGAAAAATAGAGTATATAAGATCAGTAACAAGCAGGCAAAAAAAGCTGCACAACAAAATTCTTATACCGGTAATATCTCAGAAGCCATTTCAAGTTTTAATGCCGAACTGGATTTACGTGGCATGCGTGGAGAAAATGCACTGCATGAACTTGAAAAGTACCTGGATAAATCTATCATGCTAGGCTTTCCATTTATCAAGATCATACATGGAAAAGGTGATGGTATTTTGAGGAAACTGATCCGTGAATACCTGAGAAAATACAGTCAGGTAAATCGTATGGAAGATGAACATGCCGACCGAGGGGGAGATGGCATTACTTATGTTTATTTTAATTAGTAAACATATTTATTATTAAGGTGTTATAAGAGAAAATCATCTCTTATGAAAACTTTATTGGTTGCATCTGTCGCGCTCTTTCTATGTTTGTCGTCCTGTAAGAAAAAGCATTCAGACAATTCTGGTGAAGAATTGCCCGATGTGGAACTGAAAACCAGGGTGGTCACCTCGGCATTGTCACACATATGGGAAATGGTGTATGGTCCTGATCAGCAGCTATGGATTACAGAACGCGCCGGTAAAATCAGCAGGGTAAATCCCCAGTCCGGTACGATAACTCCAGTATATACCATTTCAGAAGTGGTCGCCAATGGAGAGGGTGGTCTGCTCGGTATGGCTTTACATCCGCAGTTCACCACTAATCCCTGGGTATATGTGGTGTATAATTATGGAAGTCCCTATAAAGAAAAGGTAGTTCGTTTCACTTATTCGAACGGGACTTTAACCTCTCCTTTGGTAATTCTTGATCAAATACCTGCTTCATCTATTCACAATGGTTCCAGACTCCTCATCACCAGTGATCAAAAGTTGCTCATTACCACGGGCGATGCCAGTGTAAGCAGTAATGCTCAGGATATGAGTTCTTTGTCTGGAAAAATACTGCGTGTAAATCTGGATGGTTCTATTCCGGCAGACAATCCTGTGGCAGGAAGCAGGGTTTGGAGTTTGGGACACAGAAATTCGCAGGGACTGGTAGAAGCCAATGGTAAACTCTATGCTTCAGAGCATGGACCCAATAATGATGATGAAGTAAATCTGATTGTCAAAAGACGAAATTATGGCTGGCCAAATGTGGAAGGCTATTGCAATACTTCCGGAGAACAAACATTTTGTACGGCGAATAATGTTGTAGAGCCTATGATGGCATGGACGCCAACAATTGCTACCAGCGGACTTACTTATTACGACTCTGATTTTATTCCTCAATGGAAAAACTCGCTGTTGCTGGTTTCTTTAAAAGGTTCCAGACTTACGCAGTTGAAACTGAATCAGGCAAGAGATCAGGTATCTGGAAGTAAAGATTTCTTTCTCAATGAATTCGGCAGACTGAGAGCTATTTGTCAATCTCCTGAAGGTAAAATATACCTGGGCAGTAGCAATGGCAATAGCGATAAAATCATAGAAATAACCAAATAAGTTGGTTCTAACGCTTCTTTTAGTATAATTTAGCATCAAATCTTTTAGTATGATAAATAAAGTTGTTTCGGGTGCTGAAGAAGCTATCAGAGATATTGAAAATGGTACTACTTTGATGCTGGGGGGCTTTGGCTTATGTGGAATCCCTGAAAACTGCATTACAGCATTGGTAAAAAAAGGTGTGAAGAACCTGACTTGCATATCTAATAATGCGGGTGTCGATGATTTTGGGATAGGTCTTATGCTTCAGCAGAGACAGGTGAAGAAAATGATATCTTCTTATGTCGGAGAAAATGCAGAGTTCGAGCGCCAGTTATTAAGTGGTGAACTTGAGGTTGAACTTATACCACAAGGTACGCTTGCGACCAGGTGTATGGCTGCGGGATACGGAATGCCTGCAATATTCACTCCTGCCGGTGTAGGTACAGAAGTTGCAGAAGGCAAGGAGGTAAGGAATTTCGATGGTAAGGATTATTTGATGGAATATGCTTTTGATGCGGATTTTGCAATTGTTAAGGCCTGGAAAGGGGATACTGCCGGAAACCTGATCTATAGGTCTACCAGCCGTAATTTTAATCCGGTAATGGCGATGGCTGGAAAAATTACCATTGCAGAGGTAGAGGAACTTGTAGAAGCAGGAGAGCTGGACCCGGATCAGATTCATACCCCAGGTGTATATGTCCACCGTATTTTTCAGGGTGCTGATTATGAAAAAAGAATAGAACAGCGCACCATCAGAACTAAGAATTAATCCTATAAATTTCAATATGCTGGATAAAAATGGAATTGCGAAGCGTATCGCAAAAGAGATCAAGGACGGTTACTATGTGAATCTGGGAATAGGTATTCCCACACTTGTAGCCAATTATATACCAGATGGTGTAAACGTCGTCTTGCAATCTGAAAATGGCCTGTTGGGAATGGGACCCTTTCCTTTTGAAGGGGAGGAAGATGCCGATCTGATTAATGCAGGTAAACAAACCATTACGACATTACCGGGTTCATCTATATTTGACTCCGCAATGAGCTTCGGAATGATCAGGAGTCAGAAGATAGATCTGACCATTTTGGGGGCGATGGAGGTATCCGAGAATGGAGATATTGCCAACTGGAAGATTCCCGGTAAGATGGTTAAAGGCATGGGTGGGGCGATGGATCTTGTAGCCTCTGCCAAGAACATTATCGTTGCCATGCAGCACGTAAACAAAGCGGGAGAAAGTAAATTGTTGCCTCAATGTACACTACCGCTTACAGGTGTAAAATGTATCAAGAAAATAGTTACCGAACTGGCTGTGCTGGATGTGCTTCCAGAAGGAGGTTTTAAACTGATTGAAAGAGCTCCCGGAGTTAGTGTTGATTACATCAGACAAGCCACATTAGGTAAGCTTTTTGCTGATGATGACGTGCCGGAAATGGTGTTTGATTAAATTACTCAGTATGACGCGGTTATAGCTTCGTCATCTCGAGGTACGAGAGATCTCTTGAATTTTGCCAGGACAAGAGATCTCTCGTACCTCGAGATGACGGCAACCTGTCGGGGTCGGTATTATTACTGACAAATTCTTGCCTTAAGCTCAGTCGAAATTTCTTCTGTAATTCTTATGATATGATCAGGAATATCAAGGTTGTTCACTACAATCTTATCACATTCGTTTCTATAAGGCAGTAAGTATTCCCGATAAGCAGGTACTACATGGTTGTGCCATTTATAGAGCACATCATCTTCAGGATACCCGCGCTCCATTCCGTCACGCTTAATGCGTCGCTGTAATGCAATCTCATCTTCCGCTTCCACAAAAATACGATGATCTAGCATGGCCGCAATCTCCTTGAAATGAAGTATAAATAATCCCTCGACTATAATTATGGGGGCAGGCTTTACTTCAAGAATTTTAACTACCGCCAGGGGGTTATTAAAGCTATATTCTTTCTTATATACTACATCTCCTTTTACCAGTTTTTTGATATCCAGCAAAAACTGCTCATTGTCAATGGTGGACGGCAGATCGAAGTTATACAGTTTATTTTCCTCCTGCGTCATGTCTCCTACAGGAAAATAATAATCATCCTGTGACACAAGTGTTACCTCATCGTGTTTAAAATGATGGAGGAAGCTATTCAGGAAAAATGTTTTCCCAGAACCGCTTCCGCCGGCAATACCTATAATAAAAGGCTTGTGATTATTGTTCATTTTCTTCTCCACCGTACATTAAATTGCAATAAAATCTCTTGTCCAAAGCACCCAGTGCATCGGCTACAGCTTTGGTCATTACAATTATAACATCTTTTGTGGATTCGTTCTCCGTAAATTTACCAACAACCTTAGCGAAGGTAGTGCGGTTGCTCATCGGGTTGGTGATTTTTATCACTTTGCCAATTGGCGCAGTACGATGTAGTACAAGCATTTTTGTAGGGTCCAGATCGGGATCAGCGATCCATACCGCAGTTCCTTTTTCTTCTATTTGATTCAGCCCATACCTGCTCGCTGCATACCTTAAAGAAGGATCTTTTAACGAGTTTACGCTATCCTGATCGGCAGTATTGGCTGCTATTGGCGGCGTATAAGGTTTCTTCACCGGATATTGGCCTTTGATCAGTAACTTTTGTCCTACACTAAGAGAGGCATCCTTCAAGTTGTTTTTAGCTTTTAGCTGATCCATTGTGATTTTATAGCGTGTAGCTATAGAATACATGGTTTCATTAGATGCAACCGTATGCTCTATAAATTCTTCCTCTACAGCTTTTGGCGGATTATTTAAAGGTTGCTTCTCAACGGGTTTCTCGATCGGTTTCGCAGGTTCTTTTTTATCTGCAAGGACTATCGGCTTAGGATCTGGACGATTAACTTTTTCTGAAACAACCTCTACAGGCTTTTCCTGTTCTACAACTTTACCTGGTATTTTTAAAACCTGACCGATTTGCAGATTGATGCTGTTCAGGTTATTAATCCTCTTAATTTCATTTACCGTTGTTCCATATCGCTCAGCAAGCATATTTAAGTTCTCTTTCTTCTGAACAATATGTTCTTCAATATTTTGATCTGCAACCTGAGCCGGTGTATTTGCTGGTTTGCCGCTAGAAGAACCTGCATTGTCCTTAAATGGGATATTTGTAGGTACTTTAATGATCACTCCGATCTGAAGAAATTTACTGTCGTTAAAGGTCATGATGTCTTTAGGAGTCACATTATACCTTCTTGCGATAGCGTAGTAAGTATCCTTCGCAGCTACCTGATGAACAATTAATTTTTTCCCGTTGTGATTTTCAACACCTATGGAATCCCTTGTAATTGCTTTTGCTGATGTGAAATTAAGCGCAATAGCTAATACTGGTACTATATAATATTTATACATTAATCTCTGATAAAAATAAGTTAGCAATTATACGAATAATATAAATAACCCCTCGAATTGTAAATATAAACGCTCTTTGTAAAGTACTATTGTATTCGACCAATTTTTTCGAAACCAAATTAATTTTTCGTTGTTATATTAGTCTTAAATTGACAAAATAAAAAAATAAATACCATGGACGCAAAAGAAATTAGCTTGAATGAAAAGGAAGTAAAACCTGTAGTAGATATGTTGAATGACTATCTCGCAAACTATCACATTCATTATCAGAAATTAAGAGGATGTCACTGGAATGTTAAAGGACAGAATTTTTTTACCCTGCACCTTAAATTTGAAGAGCTATATACCAATGCACAGCTTACCATCGACGAAATTGCTGAGCGTGTACTTACCCTTGGTAAGCCTCCTCACAGTCGTTTTGCTGATTATATTAAGGAATCAACTATAAAAGAAGTCAATACGATTGGGATGAAAGACCTGGACATGGTTGATGAAGTGCTGCAAGATATGGCAACACTGATTCAAATAGAGCGTGATCTGATGGAGGCAAGTGAGAAGGCAGGTGATGATGGAACGAATGATATGGTCAATAAATTTATGCAGTTCAAAGAAAAGACTACCTGGATGCTTAGGTCCTTTGCTGGTAAAAAGTAGTTTATATCTTTAAGCAATCCACGAAGGGAGTATCAATTGATACTCCCTTTGTTTTTACCGATATCTTTCAATACCCATTCCATTTCAAGATCTTTTTTCGCCAAATAATCTTCAATGGTATATTGTATCGGTACATCAGGCATAATGCCTCGTCCTTTGACCGTACTTTGATCAGGGATCTTATAAGGAACGATACCGAATCTTATGGTTACTTTGCTGTTTGGCAGCACCTCGTTGATATAAAACCCACCGGTGCAGCCGTTCCTGCCTCCACCCGTTTCTTCGCCCACAAACGTAGCTTTATCCATCGCCTGTAAATTGGCCGCCAGTAAACTTGTGGCTGAAAAGCTCCCGCCGTTTATCAATACATATAATTTACCCTTAAAGGTATTGCTGTCTGGCATTACCGGATACAATACACCATATGCCTTTAAAAAATCAAGTTGCTGTCTGCGCTGCTTATCCAATGAAGGTAGGATTGCTCCTTTAATCAGTTCAACTGGCCTTCTGATGAAAAGCGTAGGTTTATCAATAAATCCGGAGAATGTATTGACACAACGAAAATAATCACCACCCAGGTTATCCCTCAAATCCAGGATCAGTATATTCGATTTATTTTGCCTGATGCCCTCAAATACATATTTGTAATCACTGCGCTGACCAACATTATTGAACGTCCCGATCTTAAAGTAAGCTACTTTATAGTCAGGAGGGAAGACTTTAAAATCATCTATCACATCCGATACCACTGTTTTAGAGACCGTAGTATTTTCAGGTTTATAGGTTTTTAATACGACAGGTCGAACCGTATCTTTAAGCTTTACATCAAATTTTACGGAGTCCCTCCATCCATATATAGAGCGGTGGACCGCAGGAAATTGTCCGAAATTCAATAAAGCATATTTATAGGTTTCATTATACCCGTCTGACTGTATTGCTTTTTTAAGTTTTGTCAGGATATCTTTTACAGGCTCATCATCAATACTCAGCACCTCCGTACCTGGAATCAGGCTTTCGTCTTTCGAAAGGTTTTTTGTGATAAACAGCCGGTCATTCAATATGCGGTATTCGAACTGAAAAACGGGAGGTAGCTCAAATCTGTTGAACTTAATGTAATCTGCTTCAGTTAATGGACTGGTGTCCAGGAATGATACCAAGTGGCCATCTCCAACAGCGCTCAATACTGTCATTAGTTTTGCATTAAATTCCACACTTTTTAAAGGTGTTTTGATGCTCAGCTTCAGGCTATCGAATTTTTGATCCAGTTTATTCTCGTCGATGTACCAGTACAGATTGGGATGTTCTTTTTTCAGTTTTTTCCTGACCAGGTCAATGTCTTTTTTTAGTTCCTCGGGTTGATGTAATTTGCTGATTAACTCATCGGCATATTGAGCTTTAGTACCGTTAAATAATAGTAGAAAGCAGGAAAGCATTAACAATAATTTCATCAGGTAAAGGTTATATTGGTCCTCATAACAATGATACATAATAATTCTTTAATATCTTTGGGATGTATGGGATATAAAAGTTTAGCAGACTGTGTTGCCGATCTTGAAAAGCATGGGCATTTAATTCGTATCAGAGAAGAAGTTGATCCATATCTGGAGATGGCCGCAATACATTTAAAGGTTTATGAGCAGAAGGGCCCGGCATTATATTTTGAAAAAGTAAAAGGAAGCAAATTTCCCGCAGTTTCCAACCTCTTTGGTACGCTTGAACGCGCTAAATTTATGTTTCGTGACAGCTTGCCAAAGGTAGAGCAACTGGTAAACCTGCGTTCAGATCCTGTAAAAGCATTAAAAAATCCCTTTAAGCTTCCTGGTATTGCACTAACAGCTTTAACTGCATTGCCTTTAAAACAGAGTTTGTTTAAAGCTACCTTTAGTAAAACCACCATCAGCGAACTGCCACAGATCGTAAACTGGCCGATGGACGGAGGACCATTCATCACCATGCCGCAAGTTTATACGGAAGACATAGATAAGCCGGGTATCTTGAATGCAAACCTGGGTATGTACCGTATTCAATTGGCGGGAAACGATTACGAACTCAATAAAGAAATAGGTCTGCATTATCAGATCCACAGGGGGATAGGTGTTCATCAATCGAAGGCCAATGCAAAAGGACAGCCTTTGAAAGTAAGTATATTTGTTGGTGGCCCGCCGGCGCACCCGCTCGCTGCGGTTATGCCTTTACCTGAGGGCTTGTCGGAGATGACATTTGCCGGTGCTTTAGGCAATAGACGATTCAGATATTTTTATGATGAAGAGGGGTTTTGTATTTCTGCAGATGCAGATTTTGTAATTACCGGAACGGTATATCCCAATGATAATAAACCTGAAGGCCCTTTTGGTGACCATCTCGGTTATTATAGTCTCACGCATCCGTTTCCTTTAATGAAAGTTCATAACGTTTATCATCGTAATGACGCCATATGGTCGTTTACTGTCGTAGGAAGGCCTCCTCAGGAAGATACCAGTTTCGGAGCATTGATCCATGAAATTGCAGGCTCAGCCTTACCCAAAGAAATTCATGGATTAAAAGAAGTGAATGCAGTTGATGCAGCAGGGGTACATCCTTTATTGTTTGCCATCGGAAGCGAACGATATACCCCTTATTTAAAAGAACGCAGGCCGCAGGAGATCTTAACGATTGCCAACCATATTTTAGGGAAAAATCAGCTCAGTCTGGCTAAATATCTTTTCATAGCTGCCAGGGAAGACAATGAGCAGCTTGATACGCATGATCTATCTGCTTTTATGCAGCATCTGTTGGAACGCATGGATTTCACCAGGGATCTCCATTTTCATACCCAAACCACTATAGATACTTTAGATTATAGCGGGGATGGATTGAATAGCGGTTCTAAGGTAGTTTTTGCCGCCGCAGGAGAACCTAGGAGAAAGCTATCTTCATCTTTACCGGCTGAATTCGATTTGCCGGAGTCGTTTACCGCGTACGCAATAGCAATACCAGGTGTTCTAGTGATCCAGGCCAGGAAATATTTAAACGAACAGCAGACAGGGAATGAAATTGAGTTATTAAATAAACACCTGAATGCGGAACAACTTAAAGAGATTGGGCTCATTGTGCTGTGTGATGATTCAGAATTTGCAGCAAAAGACATCAATAATCTGGTATGGGTCACATTTACAAGAAGTAACCCAGCTGCAGATATCTACGGCATCGAAAGCTTTACTATAAATAAACATTGGGGCTGCAGGGGTCCGGTGATCATTGATGCAAGAAAGAAACCTCATCATGCACCTGAACTCATAAAAGATGAAGCTGTAGAGAAGAATATAGACCTTTTTTTTGTTAAAGGAGCTCCTTTATACAAGGAACGATAATAAATAACCATAAAAAAAGCCTGATCATAATTTTTTTATGATCAGGCTTTTTTTATAGTAGTTATGTTCGCTTAAAACCTCAGACCGAAAGTTAAAAATACATTGTTGTTGGCATTTTTTACGATCGCCCGTGGCTCTCCGCCATTAGCCAATACATAAGAACTCAATCTGTTTTCTGATGAAACCCTTTGATAAGCCAGATCAAAATAATATTCTTTAATCCTGTAGCCTAAACCACCACTGATGTATTTTCTGGCATAAATTTTATCCGGATCAATTTCTTCTTTCATTGGACTGCCGGTTACTCCATAACCTGCTCTTAAACTTAACTGGTTGACTTTATATTCACCACCGATTCTGTAGTTGATGGCAGAACTATAAAGGTCTTTGATATCATTGTTGTTGCTTTTGATAACAGGTCCGTCAATACCCTGATCAGCAGAAAAACGTGTTGTTGCATAATCAATGAAATCTACGTCGGCAGATATGATCGCTTGTCCGGCGATTACATAACTTGCACCCAAAGATCCTTTCATAGGGGTTTTCAAACGATAAGAAAAGTCGTCACTATTTGCCTGATTATTGGTGCTGTAAGGAGTTTTTCCACTCAAAGTATTGTTTAATACCTCAGAATATGAATCGTCTACATACAACCATGTTGGTGTTTGTAAAGTTGCTCCAATTCTGAAATTTTCAACAGGTCTGAAGATCACACCCAAACGACCATTAAAACCAGAACCTTTTGTTTCCTGACTTTGTCTGAACGACAGACTGTAGTTTTCTATTCCAGTATAACCATCTGTTGGATCGTAAGGATTTACAACTCCTTTTTCAATGTATTCTGCATCAGATAGATACCGCAAGTTGACGATTCCGATACTGGCACCTATATAAAACTGATTGGAAATATTGAATGCTCCTGAAAAGTTAACTTCTGAAGTAGAACCTACAGTGGTCTCTGTTTTAGTTTGCCTGTTGGGTATATTGGCTCCGCTTTCATCCACACTATATAAATTTGCATTTCCAGGTGAATTAAAGTTGATCAGGTATCCTGAAAACGCCATGTCTTCCAGAGATTTAGCAGGGATTACACCAGATGGGTCTTTTGATGAGTTCGCAAGTTCAGCAAAATAATCCCGCATAGAGTTAGAATTATTCGTGCCATCATACGTATACCGTTGATTGTAATCGTTATTCCTGTTGTAACCGATCCCAAACACCGTACTTACCAAACCTCTTTTTGTATCCTCACCTCTGACTTTCAGAGAAGGGCTATACCAAACAATCCCCGCATGGTTAATGTTCATTTTATCCTGAGAAGACTTTGTGTTTTGTCCCAGGAAATCTGATTTTGAAGTTATATTATTAAATTCAGGAGTGAAACTGAACTCAGATCTCGTGAATAGGCCTAATCCAGCCGGATTAGCACCGAGAGAACTCATGTCTCCGCCAACACCGATCTGAGCTCCGCCCATCCCTTTAAATCTTGACGTACTACCATAGTTCGTATTGCCAAAGCGTATCGCATCCCCTGCGTATTGCGCATATGTGGTACTTGTAGTAGCTACTATAGCCACTACAAGTAGTTGTATCATTTTTTTCATGTATGTGATTGCGTTAAATTATCTTCCTCCTCTTGTTGGTCTGCCGCCACCGGTAGAGCCACCGCCACCGCTTGAGCTTGATCCGCTGCTTGAGCCCGAACCACTACTACTCGAACCTGATGAACTACCGCTACTGCTTCTTGTTGGAGGAGGAGTATATGATGGTGGAGGAGTATAAGATTCTCTGCTAGGTCTTGCTACTTCAGTTCTTGTAGGCGTATTTTGCGAAGTACCTGTTGACGTTCTTGATGGTCTGCCAGTACTGCTGGTACGGCTTCCTGTACCTGAAACATTCTCTCTCGCTGCTCTTGCTGCACTGCTTCTCGGAGACAAGTAGGCATCACTGCTTCCCACTGCCATTCTGCCAGTTCCGTCATATCCGTCCCTGCTTCCCCTTGCCGGTCTTGCGCTATTAGGTACATTGGTTGTTCTGCCGGTATAGTAACCACCGCCATAATAGCCGCCGCCACCGAACCCGCCGCCAAATCCGCCACCGTAATAACCACCGCCATAATAGTTGTTCCAACCCAAGTTATTCCAGCCCATGTTCCAACCCCAATTATTATAACTCCAGAAAGGCGAATTTAAATATCCCCATCCGCCATATGGCGAATTCCAGTAATTTCCATAGTATGAGCCAAAGCCCATTCCTATGCCCATATTCCATCCGTCATAAAAATACGGATCATAATATGTTCTCCAGGGACTTGAATAATAAAACCTGTTGATACGAGAAGAATAATCCATATCGTAATAAGGATCACTAGTACCGTAATAATCATCTTCGTTGTACTGATTGCTGTTTTGAGGCTGCTGTACATTCACGGGTGCAGGCACGTACTCTTTTGCCTGGGCCACACTGTTGTAAACATCATCGTCATTTGCATTTTGCTGCGCTAATCTGGGCGCAGAGCAGGACGTAACAACTATCGTTGCTATGGCGAGCATGCTGGTGAATAAATGGTTAGGTTTCATAACTATATGTGTTGTTTGTGTGTTGCAATTTTTTTGTAGGTATAAATTTATAAATTTGTAGCCTACGATACAAGTTATTTAACACAAAAAACGTTCCAATCAGTTATGAGCAAAGGTATTACAAGTAAAAACGAAGATTATTCCCAGTGGTATAACGACATTGTTATAAAAGCTGACCTGGCAGAGCACTCATCCGTAAAAGGGTGTATGGTGATAAAACCCTATGGATACTCCATTTGGGAGAAAATACAGGCGGTTTTGGACCAAAAATTTAAAGATACAGGTCATAGCAATGCTTACTTTCCTTTATTCATCCCCAAGTCATATTTTTCGAAAGAAGCGTCGCATGTCGACGGTTTTGCCACAGAGTGTGCAGTTGTGACACATTATCGTCTTAAAAATGACGGAAATGGCAACATTATAGTGGATGAAACTGCCAAATTGGAAGAAGAACTGATCGTAAGACCTACCTCTGAGACCATCATCTGGAATACTTACAAAGGATGGATCCAATCCTACCGTGATCTGCCTTTATTGATCAATCAATGGGCAAATGTGGTACGTTGGGAAATGCGTACGCGTCTTTTCCTGAGAACCACGGAATTCTTATGGCAAGAGGGGCATACCGCACACGCCACCGCAGATGAAGCAATCGAGGAAACAAGAAAAATGCTTGATGTTTATGCTGATTTTGCGGAGAACTGGATGGCAGTTCCTGTTGTAAAAGGAGTTAAAACGCCAAATGAACGTTTTGCCGGTGCATTGGATACCTATTGCATTGAAGCATTAATGCAGGATGGAAAAGCATTGCAGGCGGGAACATCTCACTTCCTGGGACAAAATTTCGCAAAAGCGTTTGATGTGAAATTTACCAGTAAAGAAGGTAAACAGGAGCACGTATGGGCCACTTCATGGGGGGTGTCTACGCGTTTAATGGGTGCTTTAATCATGGCACATAGTGACGATGCCGGATTGGTACTGCCTCCTAAATTGGCTCCGATACAGGTAGTGATCGTGCCCATCTATAAGACTGACGAGGAACTTAAAAACATCACTTCATTCGTTGATGAATTAGTGGCTAAATTGAAACGTCTTGGCATCTCTGTCAAATATGACGACCGTGATTCACAAAGACCTGGTTTCAAATTCGCAGAATATGAATTGAAAGGTGTTCCTGTGCGTTTGGCGATCGGTGCGCGTGATATGGAAAATGGTACGGTTGAACTGGCCAGAAGGGATACACGTGAAAAACAAACAGTTACGCAGGACGGCTTGGAAATTTTCATCCCTCAGTTATTAGAAGATATTCAGCAGAACATCTTTAATAAAGCCTTAAATTTCAGACAAGACCACATCACAGAAGCCAATTCTTACGATGAGTTTAAAGAGCTGCTGGACGGTAAAGCCGGCTTTATTTCCGCGCATTGGGATGGCACGCCTGAAACTGAACAAAAGATCAAAGAAGAGACTAAAGCAACCATCAGGTGCGTTCCTTTAGATAACAAACTGGAGGAAGGCGTATGTATTTATTCTGGTAAGCCTTCAACACAGCGTGTATTATTTGCAAGAGCGTATTAAGAAACATTAATTGATGGATACTGAAAATTATCAGAAAATACTTGCTGAACTTGAAAATAAAGCTTCGCTTAAGCAGGCCATTTACAGAAACACAACTGAAGTTTTTGGCTTGCTGAAAAAGCAACTTTATAAAATAGCGGTGAAGCTCCAAAACGATTACGGACAGAAGGATGCTTCGGTGGAAATTCATTTCAAGGAAAACAATAAGTTTGAAGGAGAACTGAAGTTTTCCGGAGATATGTTAATGGTATCCATGCACAGCAATATTTTTGCATTTGATCCATCACATTCCATTCACCAGACCAGCTATATCAAGAATGATGAATCATTGAGCTATTGCGGTACCATCTACATTCACAATTTTTTGGCTGATTCTATTAAATACAATAGACTGGCCGATGAGGGTTCTTTAATTGCGCGGATCCTGGTCAACAAGGAAATGCACTTTATGGTTGAAGGGGATGGTGTTCTGGATTTTCTATATCAGAGTATGGCCGAGAATAAAGTTACTGAGGACAAGCTCATGGACATCATTGAAAGGTCTATTTTATTCTGTATCAATTCAGACCTTGTTTTGCCTCCTTTCGCCGATATAAAAGACGTAACTTTAAATCAGAAACAATCTATGCTGGCTGCCAGCGGTTATCCAACAAGCAAAAACCTGGGTTACCAGTTCAAGTCGGAAATAGATAAAAACAATAACTTATGAAATTCGCAACTAAAGCAATACATGCGGGGCAGGAGCCTGATCCTACAACAGGAGCAGTAATGACCCCTATATATCAAACCTCCACTTACTGGCAAAAATCGCCCGGAGATCATAAAGGGTTCGAATATTCAAGAGGAACTAATCCTACACGCAAAGCGCTTGAGGATTGTTTGGCTGCATTGGAAAATGCAAAACATGGGCTTGCTTTCTCTAGCGGAATGGGAGCTACAGATACTGTTTTGAGATTGCTGAAACCAGGTGATGAAGTGATTACAGGTAATGATCTGTACGGTGGCTCTTATCGTATTTTTACAAAGGTGTATGAGAAATACGGCATAAAATTTCATTTTCTGGACTTGTCTAAGCCTGAAAATATATTGCCCTATATCAATGATAAAACCAAACTGGTCTGGATAGAAACGCCAACAAACCCTACCATGCAGGTCATCGATATTGAAGGCGTAGCTAAAATCACTAAACAGCATAACCTGATCCTTACAGTTGACAATACCTTTGCGTCTCCATACCTTCAGAATCCTATTGACCTGGGTGCCGATATTGTAATGCATTCGGTAACTAAATACATTGGAGGACATTCTGATGTAGTGATGGGAGCATTGCTGGTAAACGATGATCAGCTGTATAAAGACCTCTGGTTCATCTATAACGCATGTGGAGCTACACCAGGTCCGCAAGATGCATTTCTTGTACTGCGCGGCATTAAAACCCTGCATTTGCGGATGAAAGCGCATTGTGAAAACGGAGAAAAAGTAGCACATTTTCTTAAAAACCACCCAAAAATAGATAAAATCTACTGGCCAGGTTTTGAAGATCATCCTAATCACGATATTGCTAAAAAGCAAATGCGTGGCTTCGGAGGCATGGTGTCTGTAACCCTGAAAGGTGCAGATCTGCAGGAAACATTCCGGATCGCTTCTTCTTTCAAGGTATTTACATTAGCTGAATCCCTAGGTGGCGTAGAATCTCTAATTAATCATCCAGTATCTATGACACACGGATCAATTCCTAAAGAAGAACGCGAGAAAGTAGGAGTAACGGATAATTTGCTTCGCTTTAGTGTAGGAGTGGAGGATATAGATGACCTGCTGGAAGATCTGGAACAGGCCTTGAAGTAGTACCCTAAAAGTACAGATGCTTATAGTTCGAGATGACGTGAATATTTAATACTTGTAAATACCTAATTTAAATATAGACCAACACTACATTGGAATTTCTAGAACTCAAAGAATTTTTGGATGTTAAAGTAGCCCAATATAACAGGCCCAATTTTATTCAGAATGATCCAATTTGCATTCCTCACCAGTTTTCTAAAAAACAGGATATCGAAATAGCCGCATTCTTTGCGGCTATTTTGGCTTGGGGACAGCGCAAAACCATCATCAACAAGTGTAATGAGCTGTTTGCTAGGATGGATAATGATCCTTACAATTTTATGTTGCACCATAGCGATGAAGACCTGAAAAGATTGCTGGGCTTTAAACACAGAACTTTTAATGATACCGATCTGTTGTATTTTGTTGCTTTCTTCAAGGAACATTATAGCAATTTTGACAGTCTTGAAGCGGCATTTTTGTCGCCTGCAGATATATTTCAGTCCGATTACCTGAGTGCTGAACTGCAAAAAGGCTATACAAAATATGCATCCTCTGCTTGCATGCTTACTGAAATGGCAGATCAGCAACCCTTGATTGAAAGATCACTGAATTACTTCCGGTCTTATTTCTTTTCCCTGCCTGATTTTCCGCGCCGCACCATCAAGCACGTATCTTCCCCGCTACAAAAATCCACCTGCAAGCGCTTAAATATGTTCCTGAGGTGGATGGTTCGTAAAGATACGAGTGGTGTAGATTTCGGTATCTGGAATACCCTCAAGCCAAAAGACCTGATCTGTCCGTGCGATGTGCATGTCGATCGTGTAGCACGTAAACTCGGCCTGATTGAAAGAAAGCAGACCGACTGGAAAACTGCGGTCGAGTTAACCAGCGAATTGCTGAAATTTGACCCTTTGGATCCTGTGAAGTATGATTTTGCCTTGTTCGGACTAGGGGTTGAAGAGAAGTTTTAGAACATCCCACTCGTCATCTCCTTTTTTCGTGATCTCTGTTCTTTCGTCATCTCGACGATAGGAGAGATCTAAACTATGCGAATCAAAAGATCTCTCCCTATCGTCGAGATGACGGTGTAATGCTCCGCTTAAGCGCACATATCCAAATTCTTATTATCTTTAAACCAGTATGATCACATTCAAAGCAGAAATAGAAAAGTTTGGTGAACTCGGTGAAAAAACTGGCTGGAGCTATATTTTTATCCCGCAGGCACTCGCCAATCAAATCAAAGCAGACTGCAGAAAAAGTTTTCGTGTAAAAGGTAGGTTAGATCAGTTAGAAATAACCGGTGTTGCCACTGTACCTATGGGGGAGGGAGACTTTATCATCGCTTTAAAAGCCAGCCTCCGCAAACAACTTAGAAAAGAAGCCGGTGCTGTTGTAGAAGTAGTGTTGGAAGAAGATAAAGACTTTAAAATTGAGATCCCTGAAGACCTTGAATTGTGCCTGTCAGACGAGCCTGAACTACTAGAGAATTTCATGAAGCTGCCAATGTCTCACAGAAACTGGTACATCAACTGGCTGAACTCAGCCAAGACAGAACCCACAAGAACGAAGAGACTGGTCAAAATCGTATCGGCTATGGATAGAGGATTAACATTTGGTGAAATGATGCGCGAAGACAAAAAGCCGCGTGATTAAATATTAAACAATGAAGCAATTAGTCTACAATACATTCAAAAAAATACTTGTTAAGATGAGGACATAGGGAATTGCGCCCTCCTTCAGGGTGCAAGATCCAGTCCGAAGCTAACAAGTATTTTTAAAATAAACACCCTGCTAAGAACAAAACACCCTGCTTAAACAAAACCTTTGCTGAAAACAAACACCCTGCTAAGAACGAAAAACCCTGCTTAAACAAAACCTTTGCTGAAAACAAACACCTGCTAAAAACAGACATTCTGCTAATGCAAAAGATCCCTTATAACGCAGAACCTGATGAATAACTAATTGTATTTTCTGAACCAGCTCCAGATCTTCATTTGGATCACTCCGATGAAGGCCTCACGGAATATTCTGGTACTCATTTTCGAAGTACCTTCTGTACGGTCAGTAAAAATAATCGGAACCTCTACTACTTTAAAACCATACTTTATCGCAGTAAATTTCATTTCAATCTGAAATGCATAACCAACAAATTTAATCTTATCCATAGGGATGGTCGCCAGTACCTTTTTCCTGTAGCATTTAAAACCTGCCGTGGCATCCTGAATATTTATTCCCGTAATGATCCTTACATACATAGAAGCAAAATAAGACATCAATACCCTGCTCATTGGCCAGTTTACCACATTCACCCCATTTACATAACGTGAACCTATTGCTACATCAGCTCCGTCTACACAAGCCTGGCGCAATCTGATCAGGTCATCCGGATTGTGAGAAAAATCAGCATCCATCTCAAAAATGTACTGGTATTGAGGTCTTTCCAAAGCCCATTTAAATCCATGGATGTATGCCGTACCCAGTCCCAGTTTGCCTTTTCGTTCTTCCAGATGAAGCGCAGGATATTCCTGCTGAAGTTTTTTTACAATATCAGCAGTCCCATCCGGAGATCCATCATCAATAATCAAGAGTTCAAAAAAGTGATTTAAAGAAAATACCTTTCTGATGATCTTCTCAATATTCTCTTTTTCATTATAAGTGGGGATAATAACTAAGCTGTCTGACACGTAAAATGATTTATATGCGCGAAATTATGGAATCTAAATGAAAAACCCTCGGTATAAGTATATACCAAGGGTTAAATTTTGTTAAATGACCTGATTATTTTACTTCCTGCATCAGCTTTCTTACAATCGGTGAGATGGCAATCAGGACAATACCCGCTATCAATGAATAGATCGCCAGTTGTTTATAGCCTTCAGTGTAAGATATTAGTTTCTGGACAGGCGTATCATGTTCTCCTGCTTCAGCCATGCCTGCACCAAGTAGTCCGGCCACATACTGTCCGTAAGCACTGGCCAAAAACCACATTCCCATCATTACACCCTGCAATTTCACAGGAGAAAGTTTTGTCATAATAGACAATCCGATAGGAGATAAGCAAAGCTCACCAAAAGTCATCACCAGGTACGCAATGGCAAATACATCCAATGAAGCAATACCTTCGGCATTCGCGAAAAATCTGGTGCTGTAGAAAACGAAGAATGCACCAGAAAGGAATAAGAAAGCAAGTCCAAATTTGATCACCGTATTGGGTTCAATTTTTTTCTTTGCCATGGCAATCCAGATGATACTGAATATAAAAGCAAAGATGATCACAAACAGCGAGTTTGCAGAGTTGTTAACTCCATTTGGGTCAAGCGTAAGGAGTCCGCCCAAAGCCTGGTTATCGAGGTTCCTGGCAGCAAATAAAGCAAGTGAACCACCGCTTTGTTCATAAATACCCCAGAACACAATGGAAAACAAAATGAATACCAGTGCAGCCAGTAATTTCTTCCGTTCCGCCCATCCGTATTTAGACATCTCGTAAATCAGGTACAGCAAAGTAATCGGGCCTATTACCGACATAAACCAGTCGGTATATTGAGTTTTTGCCACCATGATCATGATCACAGGAATAATTGCCAGTGAACCCGCGTAAACCGCATAATCATACCATTTTTTGTTTGCTGATTTTACAGTAATAACAGCAGGTTCGGTTTGTACCTTATCATCAATTCCACTTACAGCAATGTCTTTTACATCTTCATTTTGCCCAGGAGGCAGACCAATTGGGCCCATGCTTTTCTGAGTGAAAAGGAAGGTGATCAAACTGATGGTCATTACAATTGCAGCCAGTCCAAACGCCAGGTGCCATGAATATTGTTTTCCGATAGATATACAAGCATATCCTCCAAGCAAAGCACCGATATTTATACCTGCGTAGAATACAGAGAAACCTGCATCACGTCTGGCATCATCACTTTTGTAGAGTTTACCTACCATCGTAGAAATGTTCGGTTTAAAGAAACCCGTTCCAACAACAGTAAAACTGATACCTAAAAAGAAAAACTGGTGTGGGTCATAAGCCAGAATCGCACTGCCGACAATCATCAGAATGCCGCCCCAGAACAGGGATTTTCTGAATCCCAGGATTTTATCGGCGAATAAACCGCCAATAAACGTAAATGCATAAACAAAAGCTTGTGTAGCCCCATATTGCAAATTGGCATCTACATCCTTCATAAATAACTGCGTTACCATGAAATAGGTAAGCATTCCCCGCATTCCGTAAAAACAGAAACGTTCCCACATTTCAGAGAAGAAAAGGTACCAAAGCTGTTTTGGGTATTTACCTTTAAAATTCTGAATTTCTTCCAGACTAAGGTTCTCAGGCATATTGAATTGTATTTTCTTGTGATAAAAAAAGCCTCCCGGTTTATGGGGAGGCTTGATCGTATATTTTTATTTTACTCCGTGCATCAATTTTTTCATAACCGGTGTAAGCAGGATAATGATTACCCCAAGGCCTACAGGTATGAAAGTAAAGATCAGGAAGAAAGTACTCATAGAGTATTTAGAGGTGATTTCATCAATCATTCCACCCATTGTACCGGCAACTTTATTACCAATGGCAATTGCAAGGTACCAAATACCGAACATGATGGCAATCATTCGTCCCGGTACCAGTTTACTTACATAAGATAAACCAACAGGAGAGATGAATAACTCACCTAAAGTATGGAATAAATAAGCCAATACCAGCCATACCATGCTCACCTGTGCTACAGCAGCACCCTGAGGGATGGTACTTGCACCATAAGCAAGGGCCGCAAAACCGATACCAAGCAGGATCATTCCCAGTCCGTTTTTAACAGTCGCGACAGGATTGTATTTGCTTTCCCAGATTTTTGAAACCAGTGGCGCCAGACTAATGATGAACAAAGAGTTCAGGATACCAAACCAGGTGGCCGGTACTTCTGATTTTACCTCACTGTATTGGTTAGACAACATATAGATTACAATTCCCCAGATGATCACAAAACCAGAAGCAAGGATCACATTACCCAATGCATACTTTGCAAAAGTTTTAGAGAATAACCTGAAAAGAACGTAAGAAATGATCATCAACGGAATCACAGTGATCAGAGTATTTACAACATTGAAGATCACTTTTGAATCGCCAGTCAGTACCCTTTGGGTATAATCTTTGGCAAAAATAGTCATCGAACCACCTGCTTGCTCAAACGAAGCCCAGAAGAAAATGGTTATGAACGCCAATACAATGATGGCAATCATTTTATCACGTAATACCGGTGTATATTGAGAAATACGCTTTACCAGCACAAATAAGAACATCGCAAGGGCAACCATGATCATGAAATTACTTCCGTCTATACCTGCTACTTTAAAGTTAAACAGGTTCAAGCTCGTAATTTTAGATACCGGATCGTTGATGATCCAGGATAGTCCTATTACAGAGATCAGACCGATTAATACCAAATCCAGTTTAGAGAAAGGGTTTCTTGTGGACTCTTCAAGGTTAGTAGATTCCTCGTCAATTTTATCAATTGCAGGCTTAAGACCTATGTCACCAAAAATACCTTGCGTAAAGTAGAATTGAAGCATACCAATAAACATAAAGATACCAGCCAGTCCAAATCCATAGCTCCAGCCCCAATTAGGGTTTTCGCCGATGTAACCGCAAAGCAACATTCCTAAAAACGCACCGGCATTTACACCCATGTAGAAAATGGTATAAGCACCATCTTTTTTCTCAGGATGCTCTTTGTACATCTGTGCTACAATAGAAGTCATGTTTGGTTTGAAAAAGCCGTTACCGATTACCAAAAGACATAATCCCAGGTACATAAAAGTGTGGTCGATTTCAATGGCCATGGAAAGGTGTCCCAGTGTCATCAATAAAGCACCTACAATAACAGCCCAGCGGTAACCAATGATCCTGTCGGCGATGTAACCACCTAAAATAGGGGTAAGGTAAGCCAGACCGGTATAAGAACCATAAATAGCCATTGCATGTTCGCGCGGCCATCCCCATCCGGGATTCATGTCTGTGATTGAAGAGGTAAGGAATAATACCAGCAGGGCACGCATACCATAGTAAGAAAATCTTTCCCACATCTCGGTAAAGAATAAAACAAACAGCCCGGCAGGATGTCCAAGAACCTTACTCTCAAAGAAGTTATTTGGAGTATCCAAATTTTTTGTATTCATGTTGTTTTTTGTGTGTAATATTTATCGAATGGTTTAGTTAGTTCAGCGCGCAAGATAGGTACATGTATGCAAACTCCCAAATTTTTAATTTGTATCAAAAGTGTATTTAATACACTTAAAGCTTCTTTACGGGCTTGATATTTTTGTCTTTGGGATCTGCATAAAAATCGTCCATTACATTAGGCTCATTCTTCAGCTCGACATTTTCTACCAGTTTCAGCCTGCCATTTATGATCTTATACGCATCAAAGCTCAGATCGGATGCATAGTACTCGAAATTGCCAACCATATCAGGTGAAAAAGGTGCCAGATGGTCAAAGACGATCATATTTGTGCCCTTATCCATAGTGAGTGTCATGGAGTTCAGTTTGTTGTACTCAAAAACAATCCTGTTCAAGGCACCACTTCCCTTAAACCCTTCAAATACA
The DNA here is from genome assembly GCF_032678645.1 of Pedobacter frigoris. GTDB lineage: Bacteria > Bacteroidota > Bacteroidia > Sphingobacteriales > Sphingobacteriaceae > Pedobacter > Pedobacter frigoris_A. Next base: position 1,113,233 of record NZ_JAVTSP010000001.1, on the reverse strand, counting down.
GCTTTCCCAAATACAGGTATTTCCTTTTCGAAAGACAGCACATCAATTACCTTTTTAGAGGTTTTGGCATTATTTCCTTTCCATCCCATGAGGACATAATAGGGCTGCCGGCCGCTTACCACTACCGGTACAATTTCATAATACCTCGCACCATACCAGTTTTTGTTCGTGGTCAATGCATTCGGATCTTTAATGTTTTCAGTATCATCAATCAAAGGAAACAGTTTCAGTTTGCCATCTTTAGTGGCGATCTGCACGGAACCAAAAAAGCGATAGGTACCATCATCTACAGGTACTGCCCATGAAAATATGCGGAAGGAATTGTCGGGCGATTTTATAATTGTAATTTTTTTGAGGGAATCAAAAGGATAGCTGAACGAGGTATGTGTTTTTAGAGAATTGACCAGGGTTTTGATGAATACCGCATTCTTTGCAAAACGGTCGGCATTACTCTCCGCACTAAATACCGCTTCGCTAAGGTTGATCAGAGAATCCTGGTAACGGCTCATAATGGGCCCATTATTGAAGCTAAAACTATGCTGTCCCCATGATTTGCTCAGGGTACAGCATAGCATCAATATTAGGAAAGGAATAAACCTTTTGTGCATTTAATTTACAGTTTCTAAAACAATCGCACTGGCACCACCACCTCCGTTGCAGATTCCGGCAACACCAGTTTTTCCATTATTCTGTTTCAATACGGAAAGTAAAGTAACCACAATTCTGGTTCCTGATGCACCCAGTGGATGACCCAAAGAGACAGCACCACCGTTTACATTGACTTTTTCTTCCGACAATCCCAGCGCTTTGTTATTTGCCAGTGAAACTACAGAAAAAGCTTCATTTATTTCGAAATAATCTATTTCGCTCAGACTTTTTCCTGCTCTTTTTAAGGCAAGTGGAATGGCTTTAGCAGGTGCAGTGGTGAACCATTCAGGAGCCTGCTGTGCGTCTGCATAGCCGATTATTCTGGCTATTGGTTTTAAATTCAATTCTTTTGCCTTGTCGGCACTCATCAATACCAGTGCAGCAGCACCATCATTTAATGTAGATGCATTTGCTGCTGTTACGGTGCCATCTTTTTTAAATACGGGTTTTAAACCCGGTATTTTATCAAATTTAACAGCGAAAGGCTCGTCATCTTTGGTAATCAAAGTCACCTCACCCTTACGGTCTTTTATTTCAACTGGAGCAATTTCCTCGTCAAACTTACCTGTTGTTTGTGCAGTTTGCGCCCTTTTGTAAGAGGTTATCGCAAAATTGTCCTGATCTTCTCTGCTGATACCGCATTCTGAAGCGCACAATTCAGCAGCTGAGCCCATGTGATAATCATTGTATACATCCCAAAGCCCATCTTTTAATAGGCCGTCAGTAATCTGTCCATGACCCAAACGATAACCGGTACGCGCTTTATCAAGATAATAAGGTACGTTGCTCATGCTTTCCATACCACCTGCAACGATAATATCAGACTGACCTAATGCAATGCTTTGTGCCGCCAGCATAATGGCTTTGGTTCCTGATGCACATACTTTGTTGATGGTGGTAGCAGGTACATCCGGCAACCCGGCAAATTTAGCAGCCTGCGTAGCCGGGGCTTGTCCAACATTGGCAGACAATACATTCCCCATGTAAACTTCCTGTACATCAGCAGGTGATATGCCTGCTTTCTCAATTGCAGCTTTAATTGCAATGGCGCCGAGTTGCGTAGCGGAGAAACTAGATAATGAACCCCCAAAGCTTCCTATTGGTGTTCTTGCAGCAGATACAATTACTACTTCTTTCATGTATGTTTTTATTAAGTTAGTTGAAAGCAAAGTTATATATTTACTGCAAGAGGTGGTTGTTTTCCCTTAGTTTTAACATTTTTCAGACACCTCATTTCTCAATTTATTCTAAATCTGCAGTAAACGTACTGATTTAAGTTAGGCAATTCTTTTACATGCGCTCGAATGTTCCTTTGTATTTAACCTGCTGAATTATTGCCTGTATTTGGCTTTTTTATTGGTTGAGCAAGACAATAGCAAGAGAGGAGCAAGAGAAAAGCAAGACAAAAGCAAGACAAAAGCAAGAGAAAAATAGAGCGCAATCAAACTTAAGAAATACCTATTTTAGGATTAGAACGTAGTTAACGACCATAAAAATTAAAATTTTCTCTAAGTTTGAATAAAATCAATACATACTGCTTTGGCTAAGATCAAAAAGAATTCCCACAGGGTGCTTTACAGAAAGTATTCGTCTAACATCAAATACATTATGATGGTGTTGTCTGTACTGATCATTACTGTTTTCTTACCTAAACAACCACGCTTCAGGTATGAATTTGAAAAAGGGGAGATATGGAAAAACAAAGACCTCATATCTCCATTCAGTTTTGCCATTTTAAAGACCAGTCCACAGGTAACTACGGATAAGAAAGATGCCTTAAACAATGTGTTACCTATCTACACGGTTAACAACTTTTTAATTAATGATGTTGAAGATGCTTATTTAAGTGAGTTTGATGTAAAATGGAAAAGCAATGCCTTTCCTGAAAACGATAAAGCGATAAATAAACAAGCCTCATTTAAATTGCTCAAATCCATTTATGAAAAAGGAATTATAGCCACTGATTTAAAACACAATAAGGGAAATAAGTATTACGATTTCTCTATGCTGAACAACAACATCACCAAAACCGTAAGTACCCAGGATGTTTTTACTGTTCAAACAGCGCTGGAATATTTTAAGGACCATTTTGACAACATCAATTTAAAAGTGAAGGAAATGGTACTGAGTCTTGTTGAAGATCACTTACAGCCGAACATCATCTTCAATGAAAAACTAACGGGCATTGTTCAGGAAAGTACATTGAACAGCATTTCGACTACCCGTGGTATGGTTCAGAAGGATGAATTGATTGTTGCGAAAAATGGGGTGATCGATGATGAGGTCTACCAGAAACTCCAGTCCTTTAAAGAAACCTATGAAGCGCAGACCAAAACAATAGGGGACAGTAAGCTCGTCTATTTTGGTCAGATCCTGCTGGTGGGTTTTGTGGTGAGTTTGCTGATGTTTTTCCTTAAACTGTTCAGAAAGGATATTTTTGCTGATAACCGCCAGCTTTCCCTGATTCTATTGGTAAATACAACGATGTTGCTTGCACTCACCTGGGCGATTAAACTGAATTTGCCGAGTTTATATTATATCCCGTTTTGCATCGTCCCTATCATCATCAGGATTCTTTTTGATACCAGGCTCGCGCTTTACCTGCATTTATTAGTGATCCTGATTGCAGGATTCTTTGTGCCTAACAGCTTTGAATTTGTCTTTTATCAGATCACTTCGGGTATGGTTGCAATTTATAGCATAAGAAACCTGATTAAGAGAGAGCAACTGCTGCTGTCAGCTTTGTTCATCCTGTCGGCTTACTTTATATCGTTCGTCGGAATTGCTTTGTTGAGGGAGGGATCTTTAAGTCAAATAGAATGGCTGAATTTTGTGCCTTTTATCATAAGTGTACTGTTGTCTCTCCTGGCTTATCCTTTGATCTATGCGTTTGAGCGACTGTTTGGCATCACTTCAGATATTGCATTGATAGAGCTGACCAATACCAATAATAAGCTGCTTAGAGAGCTTGCTTTTAAAGCACCCGGGACTTTTCAGCATTCTTTGCAGGTTGCTAATCTGGCTGAGGCAGCGATATTTAAAATCGGAGGTAATTCGTTACTGGTAAGGGCGGGGGCATTGTACCATGACATTGGGAAAATAGAAAACCCGCAATATTTTATAGAAAACCAAAATACAGGTTTGAGTCCGCATGATAAGCTTCCTTATGAGCAGAGTGCGCAGATCATCATCAAACATGTGCACAAAGGAATTGAAATCACTAGAAAACACCAGTTGCCGGAAAGCGTGATCGATTTTATCAGGACTCACCATGGAAATACGCGGGTGGATTATTTTTACCAGTCTTTTTTAAAGAACTCTCCTGAAAAATTTGTTGATGAGAATATCTTCAGGTATCCCGGACCAATTCCTTTTTCTAAAGAAACCGGCGTTTTAATGCTGGCAGATTCGGTGGAAGCAGCCTCAAGAAGTCTTAAAAATCCGGATGCCCAAGGCATAAGTGACCTGGTTGAACGCATCATTAACTACAAACTGGAGCAAAATCAATTAGATAATTGCGATTTGACATTAAAAGATTTAGAGACTATAAAGTTGATTTTCAAGACGATGCTAATGAGCATTTATCATGTGCGAATAGATTATCAGCAAAGTCTGTAATTTTTTTTTGCAAACATGAATGAATTACTATATTTGCACTCCCTCAGCGAGGATAGCTAAGGAAAAAAGGAGAGGTGCCTGAGTGGCCGAAAGGAACAGTTTGCTAAACTGTCGTACTGGCAACGGTACCGCGGGTTCGAATCCCGCCCTCTCCGCTGACATAATAAAATTGCCAAAGTTAGGCTTTATGAATTTAAAGTTGTTACTTTGCAATCCCTTCGAAAAAGGGTTAAAAGAAGATACCAGTTCGGGGTGTAGCGTAGCCCGGTATCGCGCCTGCTTTGGGAGCAGGAGGTCGTAGGTTCGAATCCTGCCACCCCGACAATTATTCTAACTAAAAATTAGCTGAATCCCTTTAATTTTATAATTAAAGGGATTTTTTGTTTTCTAATTTTCTTCCGTAGCCAATTCAGTGCTGTCAGAATAACTCTCTGATGTTTTTTCTTCCGGGTAAAAAAGCCTTAAAAAAAGAGATTCAAATCTATTGGATTTTCAAAAAACTAGTTTATATTCGTAATATGTTCGAACATATTAAAGATATACAATTACTAGATCATGGTAGTAAAATACCATTGAATAAACAGGTGGAGGATATATTGAGGATGTTGATCCGACGTCCTGATTTTAGCAATGGCGCGCTGTTTCCAAAAGAAACTGATCTGGCGCAGTATTGGAGCATTTCCAGAAACACCTTACGACAAGCGATTAACAATCTGGCTAAAGAAGGTTTGCTGGAAAGAAAGAAAAGATCAGGAACGCGGGTTACGAGACAAAAAATATCAACCAACCTTAATAACTGGATGAGTTTTACACACGAGATGGAGAGTATGGGGCTCTCTTTTAAAAATCTCTTGTTAATGGTCGAAAATAAGCCAGCCAATGAAGAGGTGAGTCAAAATCTGCAAATCCAGCCGGAAACTGAAGTGACCTGCTTAAAACGGGTTCGTAGTATTGACGAAAATCCAATGGTTTATTTCGAATCCTATTTTCATCCACGGATAGGTATTTCTGCAGATGAGACCTTTGAAAAGCCGCTATATGAGCTGTTGGATGAAAAATACAACATCATACCGGTATATTCTCAGGAAGAAATTAAGGCTAATGCAGCAACAAAGGCTTTGGCCGAAGTATTAAAAATAAAAGAGGGGGAGCCTGTCTTAGAGAGAAAGAGACGCGTACTTGATGCAGATAAAAAGTTGATAGAATACAATATCTGCTATTATAGGAGCGATTGGTTCACTTACAGTATAGAGATTAAACGTGACGCTTAAAAATCAATCATCAATGGAATCTATGGAATCTGTGCGAAGCACAACACAAACGTTATTACCACTTACTAATTCTGATGTTGGCGGTCAACGGTACAATATAGTTCCGACATTTAAGTCAGGATACGAGGTTCAAATGGGCCACGGGGCTTTGGTTCAATCCATCCTGGATAAGCTAACCTCAAGCAAAACAGTAATGATTGATGGGTTTGGCGGAGTGTTATGGGAGGCATTTCGTGCCAGTATGGAGGAACATTTCGTCAAATTAGGTAAAAAAGTACAATGGCTTGCCATAGATTCCTGCTTAAAAAGTCCTGAAAAAATAGACAAGAAAATTGTCGAGAGTCTGAACGGAGATGACCGGGTTTTTGGGAAAAAATATAGAGGAAATTTGGCTGATTTTTTCGACTACAGGAAACTGGAGCTGTTGCTGCCCGATGATAGTGCCGATTTGTGCATTGTTTACGGAACAGGTGCAGTCCTGGTCAACTGGAAAGCTCCGCTTGTGTACCTGGATGTTCCTAAAAATGAAATCCAATACCGGATGCGTGCAAAAAGTATTAAGAATCTTGGATCGGAAGAAGAACTTGAAAATTATCAGCTGTATAAGCGGTTTTATTTTGTGGACTGGCCCGTATTAAACAGACACAAAGAAATGTTGCTGCCTAAGATAGACTATATCGTAGATGAGCAGCGCATCAATGAAATTACCTGGATGAAGGGTGATGATTTCAGGAATACACTGGATGCCATGTACCAACAGCCATTCAGGGCGAGACCCTGGTTTGAAGCAGGTATATGGGGCGGTAACTGGATGAAGCAAAAATTAGAAGGCTTACCTCCGGAAGAAATAAACTATGCCTGGTCATTCGAATTAATTACGCCTGAAAATGGGGTGGTATTGGAAGGAAACCATAATTTGTTGGAGGTCTCATTCGATTTCCTGTTGTTTCATAACAATTCTAAGCTATTGGGTAAGGCGGCCGGTAGGTTTGGCCATGAATTTCCAATTCGCTTCGATTTTCTGGATACCTATGATGGAGGCAATCTTTCTATCCAATGTCATCCAAGACCTCAATATATTCAGGAACATTTCGGAGAAACGTTTACACAGGATGAGACATATTACATTTTAGATTGCGAACCGGATGCCGATGTATACTTAGGTTTTCAGGAAGACATTAATCCGGATGAGTTTAAGCAGGCTTTGCTTGACGCACAAGATGAAGGGGTAGAAATGCCGGCGGAAAAATATGTGCAGAAGTTTAAAGCACATAAACACGATTTATTCCTTATTCCTAATGGCACTGTTCACGCTTCCGGAAAAAATAACATGGTACTGGAAATCAGCAGTACGCCATACATTTTTACCTTTAAAATGTACGATTGGCTTCGTCTGGATCTCAACGGAAACCCGCGTCCGATCAATATAGATCATGCTTTTAATAATCTTTATTTCGACCGCAAGGGCGACTATGTTACGGAAAAACTGATTTCGAAACAGGAAGTTGCGGATGAATGGGCTGGTGGAAGAAAAATATCACTTTCTACACATGAGGAACATTTTTATGCCGTTGACCGCTATGAGTTTGATGAAGAAGTAATTGTTTCCACGAAAGGACAGTGTCATATCTGTATGCTGGTTGAGGGACAGTCTGTTGAAGTAACGGCAGGAAACATTTCCAGTGTATTTAATTATGCTGAAACATTTGTGATCCCCGCTGCGGTAAAACAATATACCGTTCGCAATAAGGGTAAGGGAAAAGCCTTTTTGGTAGTTGCTTATGTAAAAGAAGAGCACTGCTGAAATTGACCAAAACCACACTTAAAATCTAACCAAAAAAAGAACCAAATCTAAAACTAAAACTATGACGGAAAGAAAAGGAACCACCTATTTTATTTTTCTCATCACGCTAATTGCGGCGTTGGGGGGCTTTTTGTTTGGTTTTGATATGGCCGTAGTGAGCGGCATTATCGAACCTCTAAAATTGCAATATGGATTATCATCTGCGCAGGAAGGGTTGTTTGTATCCTGTGCTTTGTTGGGCTGTATTGTTGGTGTTGCCTTTTCGGGTTACCTCAGCGATAAAATCGGCCGGAGAAAAGTATTGTTTATTGCTGCAGTTTTGTTTTTGATCAGTGCTGTTGGCTTTTCGGTTTCATTAGCCTATCCGATGTTGATCTTCTTCCGCGTTCTTGCTGGAGTCGCTGTGGGTGTTGCTTCTAATGTTTCTCCGCTTTATATTTCTGAGGTAGCGCCCTCTCAAAAGCGGGGCCAGCTGGTAGTGTTCTATCAGCTGGCGATTACGGTAGGTATCTTGGCCGCTTACATCAGTAATTTGTTTTTGCAGCGCTACGCTACTGCAAATGCAGGGGCTGGCGATGGTCTATTACATTGGCTGCTCGTGGAAAATGTTTGGCGGGGCATGTTTATCGTGGGAGTTATACCAGCTGCTGCATTTTGTTTGTTGCTGCTCATCGTACCCGAAAGTCCGCGCTGGCTGGTACAATATGGAAGGAATGAGGAAGCTTTAGGTATCCTGACTAAGATAAACGGAACAGAAACAGGACGATCAGAACTGAATGCTATTCAGGAAATGGCCAGTCAAAAATCAGGAGGCTATAAAGAATTGATGCGTTTGCCACTGAGTAAACTGTTGACATTGGCTATGGTGCTCACAGCATTATCTCAATTCAGCGGGATTAACGGCGTGATTTTTTACGGGCCTACCATTTTAAAATCGGCAGGTATAGTGACCAGTGATGCCCTATTTTATCAGGTAATACTGGGGTCGGCCAATGTACTTTTTACATTCATTGCCATTTCAAAAGTAGATACCTGGGGGCGCAGGCCATTGTATATTTACGGTTCAATATGTGCTGCTTTTGCTTTGGCACTGACAGGTTTTTGTTTCTTGATGGGTATAACCGGCTGGTTTATGCTGGCCAGTATCATATTGTTTCTTTTATTCTTTGCATTTTCTCTGGGCCCATTGAAGTTCGTGATTTCAACAGAAATATTTCCTACGCACATTAGAGGAACAGCTTTGTCTATGTGTATCATGACCATGTGGGTTTCCGATTGGGTAGTGAACCTGTTATTCCCCATGATGAGGGATGGTCTTGGTATCGCAACCACATTCTTCATATTCGCCTTCTTCTGTGTGCTGTCGTTCATTTACGCAAAAAAGAAATTGTTTGAGACGAAGGGGAAAAGCCTGGAGGAAATTGAAAAGGCCTGGAATTCAGTAGAAAAATAGATCATGGATATACAATTCTATTATCCCAGATGGGGTTCTGAAAACAGCAGCTGGGGCGACTTTTGTTACCAGGTGAAACGGGCCGGGTATCACGGTGTTGAGGCCCCTGTTCCTGAAGATCCAGAAGAACAGCAAGTGATTTTCGAAGCACTTAAAAGTAATGGCTTGCGACTGATAGGCCAATATTATCAATCTTTTGAAAAAGATTTTGAAGCACACAAGGCTAATTATACCAAACAGTTATATGTGCTTGCTATGGCACAACCCGTAAAGATTAATGCGCAAACCGGGAAAGATTATTTCAGTTTTGAACAGAATGCAGAATTGTTTGCCATTGCTGATATCATCAGCGAGGAATGCGGTATTACCATTTCTCATGAAACGCATCGCAACAAAGCATTGTTTGCAGCACATGTAACGCATGACTTTTTAAAGAAGTTGCCCGGTTTAAAGCTAACCGCTGATTTTTCCCATTGGTGCAACGTAGCCGAAAGTTTACTCGAAGACCAGGAGGAAGCCCTTGTGCATGCCTGCAAAAAAGTGGAGCATATTCACTCAAGAGTAGGACATACACAAAGTGCACAGGTAATAGATCCACGTTTACCCGTATTTAAGAATGAATTGGACGCACACTTGAAGTGGTGGGATGCAATAGTGAAAGCGCATAAGGATCAAAAAAAGGAAGTATTGACAATTACCACTGAGTTTGGTCCGGCACCTTACATGGTTCATTTGCCTGTTACCGATATGCCTGTTGCCAGTCAATGGGATATCAATTTGCACATGATGCATTTGTTGAAAGAGAGATATTGCAAGTAAAGGGCTTGTGATAAAAAATAATAGTTTTTATAGACCTTAAAATAATTGTGATGGGAAATTTAAGTTTTTCTAAGGATTTATCAGATTATGGACAACCAATCAGTGCCTTATTTGATCAGCCAAAAACTGCAAAGGAATGGGAACCCTACATGCTGACTGAAGAACAGGTAGCATCTTTTGAAAAAGAGGGATTTGTGAAAGGGATCAGGATTCTGACTGAAGAACAGGTGGATCTGCTAAACGGAGAACTTGTGAAGCTTCAGGCCTTGAACGAAGCGGATAAGCAACTATTTTATCATTATGAAAGCAATGAGTCAGAAGATCCGGATAAAGTGCTTTTTCATGCGATTGGAGCATGGAGGCTGACACCCGGGTTTCATGATTTATTATGGGCACCGGCATTTCGGATGGCTGCCTATCAATTGCTTGGGCAATCTTTTAGAATTTTCCACGATCAGCTGTTTTGCAAGCCAGCCAGACATGGAGGGGTAGTAGCCTGGCATCAGGATTTTTCTTATTGGACATTTACCAAACCGATGCACCATCTTACCTGCTGGATTGGCCTTGATGATGCCAATAAAGAAAATGGTTGTTTATATTTTGTTCCCGGAAGCCATAAATGGGGCTTACTTCCCATTACAGGATTAACAGGCGATATGGATGCGGTGAGAGGAGTATTGGATGAAGCGCAGCTGGCTGCATTTGAAAAACGGGTTCCTAATGAATTACCGAAAGGATACGGCAGTTTTCACCACCCGCTTACGATGCATGGTTCTTATGCCAATACATCGGATCGCCCTAGAAGAGCTACAGTAATTAATACCATGAGCTATGATACTTTGGGGAATACGGCAGGATATCATAGGCAGGACGCATTAAAAACATTTCCACCGATGCCCCAGGATCAATTGCTCAATAGTAAATTCTTTCCGCTTTTATTTGATGGAGATAAAGAACTGGAAGCATTAGGGAGAGAAATTCCTAAAGTTGATTATAGGAAATTGTATGATTCCACTATAAAATAATTGGCACCGCAAACGCTTTAAGATGAAACTTTTAATCTAGAATTCAAAAAATGAAACATTCTATTTTTGGCCTACTGATATTGCTTTTAAGTGGTCGTGTGGTTGCCCAGACAAACACGAATAACGTAAAGGAGGTGATTGTTGTATTCAAGACCCATTTTGATATTGGCTATACCGATTGGTCGGACAACGTTAGGTATAATTATGCCAATTCAATGATTGCGAGTGCCTTGAGTACTGTTGATAAATCAAAGCATTTGCCAAAAGACCAGCAATTCAAATGGACGATTTCGGGATGGCCAATGAAAGAAATCCTTTCAAAAGCGAAACCTGATGTTAAGTCAAGAGTGGAGCAGGCAATTAAAGAAGGAAACTTTTTAGTCCACGCCTTGCCTTTTTCTTTGGAAACAGAAGCCAGTGACTTGGAACCATTGGTACAGTCGCTGGGCTATGCTTCGAAAATAAGCAGGGACGCAGGTTTACCACTCGCAATAGACGCAAAAATGTCAGATGTGCCGAGCCATTCCTGGATCATGCCCACCTTATTGCATAATGCAGGAGCTAAATTTCTTCACATCGGTTGTAACCCTGCATCGAGATCACCGGAAGTACCGTTGTTGTTTTGGTGGGAAGGTCCGGATAAATCAAAGCTGATGACTTTCTATTACGGAGAATATTATGGAACAAGTCCGGCACCTCCAAAAGACTGGCCACACAAAACATGGCTGGCTATCATCCAGACCAATGACAACCAGGGAGCTCCTACGTATGAAGAATATAGAGCGAGCATTAAAGAAATTGAAAAATTGAATCCGGGTGCAAAAGTTCGTGTGGGCAGTATGGCTGATTTTTACAATACCATCATCAAAGAAAATCCAAAGCTGACTACAGTAAAAGGAGATATGCCGGATACCTGGATCCATGGATATATGTCGATGCCACGCGAAATGAAATCGAGCAGGGTATTGAGCAAATCGACTTTAAATCTGGAAGCTTTCAGTACACTTTCTTCCATATGGGGAAGGAAGCCCGAAGAACCAATTCATACCATTGTCGATCAATCTGTAGAAAATATCAATCTGTTTGATGAACATACCTGGGGTCTTGCAATGAGTCACGGACATTCCGGTTATTGGGCCTATGGTAAGGAATTTGAAAAACTGCGGGCTAAGGGATATTACGATGATATTGAATATTCCTGGAAAGAGAAAGGTAATTACATTACAGCTTCAGAAAAATTAATTCTTCCGACTTTCAGCAGGGAGCTGAAACGGTTGGCCGCATCGGTGAATGTAGCCGGCAATCGCATCGTAGTTTATAATCCGCTGCCATGGGAACGTAGCGATATGGTAACTGTTCAAACCGGAACTTCTTTCAAAAGATCATTGAAAAATATGGCTACAGGAGAGGTAGTCCCTATTGTTAAAAATAAAAATATTCTTCAGTTCCAGGCCAATCACATTCCGGCGATGGGCTATGCCACCTTCGTTTCAACAGATGAAGAGGCAAGTCCTTTAAAATCGAATCTTTCGTTTGACGCTGAAAAGGCAATGATAGAGAATGAGTTCTTTAGGATCACTTTCGACAAAGAAAGCGGTACCATTAAATCGCTGATCGATAAAAAATCGAATAAAGAAATGGTGAATTCGAATTCCGATTACAAATTCGGACAATATGTAAACGAACGTTTTGCTAAAACACAGACCGATAAATACGCTAAAGATTATATTAAAGCGGGCTGGGACTGGGCATATTCAGAATTGGGCCGAATCAACCTGGATGATACACCTTATAAGAAATCATCTGGTAAAGATGCAATAATTGAGTTTTCGAAAGATGCTTTGTCGGTTTCGGCTACGATGACTTTCAAGGCTGGGACGGATTTGAATCACAATTATTCAATGGTTTTTACTTTATATCAAAATAAGCCAGCTGTAGAGGTGATCTGGAGCATCAATGGAAAACCTGCCGAAGCCTGGCCTGAAGGTGGGTGGATTAGTTTTCCTTTTAACATTGAAAATCCACAGTTCAGATTGGGACGTTTGGGAGCCGTGCTTGATCCTGCTAAAGATTTTGTGAAGGGTACGAATTTAGATTACGGCTTTATGACCACAGGAGTTGGTGTTCTTGATAAAGGCAACCGGGGATTTGGATTAACTTCTCCTGACGTACCGGGCGTAAGTCTGGACCGTCCCGGACTCTGGAAATATTCAACTGATTTTGTGCCGCAAAAAGCGAATGTATTCTTCAACTTATACAATAATCAGTGGAGTACCAATTTTACAGAATGGGTAGAAGGTTCATGGAATGCAAAATTCTATATCTGGAGCATTGACCGTTATACTGATGGAAGCTCGATCGTAATTCCTTCAGAGGAGATCAGAAATCCCTTGATGACGGGATATACAGGAGGCGCCGCAGGAAATCAGGTAGTGAGTTCGAAGGGAGTTTCTGTATCTGAAAAGGGTGTTTTAGTCACTTTCTTTGGGAAAAATAGAGATGGTGAAGGCGATGTAATCCGTTTGTGGGAACAAAATGGAAAGTCAGGCCCTTGTAAGGTTACTTTGCCAGCTGGAAATAAATATAAATCGGCACAACCTTGTAATTTGAGGGGAGAAAAAACAGGATCTGCGATTTCTATTAAAAATAATGTGTTCGAAGTTAAGGTGAATGCAAATCAGCCCGTGTCGTTTATTTTGATTTAAAAAGCCGGGATCAGAAATAAAACTAACGATAGTTTCACCACAAATGAAAAACCAAACTATATAAACAGATGAAAAATAAAATTGTAATTCTTTGCCTTATTTTTTTTCAATTCCTAACTGCTGCTGCACAACAAATCAGTCTGAAGAGTGATGGGTTAAATCTCAATATATCAGCAAAAGGACAACTAACGGCATTGTCGAATTCCGTTTCGGGAAAAAACTATCTGGCTGCGGGAGAAAAAGCCCCTTTATTAAAAATCAGGGTTGATGCGGATTGGTATGAACCTACTGAAGCTATATTTAAATCGGGGATGATTACGCTTGTTTATCAACCGGCAAAAATCAGGGTTCAAGTGAAAGTGAACCAGAAGAAAACACATGTAACTTTTGAATTGATTAAAATCGATGTGAAAGACAAAGTGAATGCTGTTATTTGGGGCCCTTACCCAACAGTCATCAGCAAGACTATCGGAGAAGTGGTGGGCGTAGTGCGTGATGGGGAATATGCCATTGGCATTCAGGCGTTAAATCCAAAAACACTAGGTGGCGTTTTGAGTAATTCAGAAGGATCTGTTGAGGCTGCAGGATCTCGTGGTTCCACAGCTATTGCTCAATCCTATGGCAGCAGCTTGCAGGCTTTCAGTTTAGACCGTTCGAAAGACAGGAAATTAACAGTCTGGGGACGTCCAGAAATGCCGGTAAAGGCGATTGCAAATGAAACAACACTGGGTTCAAAAATTGCTCTTTTCGGTTGTGCTGAGCCTCAGGTTTTATCCCGCATCGGGGCAATTGAAGTGGCAGAAGGTCTCCCTCACGCCCTCATTAATGGTGTTTGGTTTAAACAATCGCCCGAAACAGGAAGAGCCTATTTGATTTCGGATTTTGATGAAAGCACGGTCGATGCTATGTTAGATTATACCCAGCAAGCAGGATTGGCTTCACTTTATCACGAAGGTCCTTTCCAATCCTGGGGACATTTTATTTTAGATCCAAAGTCATTTCCGAATGGAATTGCCGGTATGAAAGCCTGCGTGGATAAGGCGACGAAAAAGGGCCTCCGGATCGGTGTACATACTTTGAGCACATTCATTAATACCAATGACCCTTATGTAACGCCAATTCCCGATAAACGTCTTTCGGTGACAGGTTCATCCGAGTTGACCGAAAACGTGAGCGCAACTGCTAATGAAATACCGGTTGCTTCAGATCAATATTTTAAGAATATTAAATCCAGCACCCTGCATGCTGTAAGAATTGGGGACGAAATCATTCGTTTCAGAGAAGTTTCGTCACAGGCACCTTATAAATTACTGGATTGCCAGCGCGGGATGTATGGTACCAAAGCATCGGGCCATTCAAAAGGGGAGATGGCGGGAATGCTGTTCGATTATCCCTATAATACCCTTTTCCCTGATTTTGAACTGCAGCAGGAAATTGCAGGAAACCTGGGGCGTTTCTTTAACGAAACCGGAGTTTCCCATATGGATTTTGATGGACATGAGGGCTGTTTGTCATCCGGAGAGGGCGATTATGGCATTCAGATTTTCGCCGATAAAGTTATCAAAGACACGAAACATACTTTAGTTAACGGGACCAGCCGGTCCAGCCATTATTACTGGCACCTTTGTCATTATTGGAACTGGGGAGAACCATGGTATGGTGGGTTTCGTGAATCTCAGGGAGATTATCGTTTAGAAAATCAACCCTTTCTGGAACGGAATTATATGCCGAATATGCTGGGATGGTTTTTACTTTCATCTACTACAACAGTTGAAGATATTGAATGGATGATGGCAAGGGCCGCTGGTTATAATGCAGGTTTCGCATTGGTAGCACGGTATAAGAATCTTCAAAAAAATCCGAATACGAGTCAGCTGCTGGCTTTGGTTAAACTTTGGCAGGAAGCCTACAGATCGAAAATTTTCTCAGCCGGGCAAATTGCAAGGTTGAAAAATCCGCAAAATGATTTTCATCTCGAAAAATCAGGTCAGAGCTGGAAACTATATCCGTTTCAGAAATACGAATTTGCGCATGAGAAGAAAAACCTCCAACCCGGGGAACCTACATTTTCGCAATGGGAGTTTGTCAATAAGGAAGTTGAGCAGCCACTTAATTTCACGTTGACGTTCATGGGCAAGGAAGGGAATATCACGAATCCATGGATTGAAATTGATGGTTATTTCAAATTGGAATTGCCAGGGGAATACGAAGCCGGAAATTCAGTTGTTTGTGATGGAACCAGTATTAAAATGTACAACAAAAAAGGAGGCTTCGTAAAAGATATTGTTTTGAAACAAACGATCCCAAGCCTTAAAAGCGGAAAGCACATTGTAAAATTTGACTGTAAGTTTCCGGAAGAAAAGGAATTGACAAACCGATTGATTATTAAAACAATAAGTAGTCCTGAAATCATAAATAGGTAATGAATATACAAATGAAAAAATATTACACATCGCTGCTAGCAATATCATTTGCTGTTGCAAGTACAGCACAAGTGAAAAATGGAGATGATAACATTCAGGCAGCAAAAGCAAAAAGTGAGGCTTATTTTCCTTTTGTGAAAAGCAAGGCTTTGCAGGTGATGAAAACAGGGGTCAATGCAGGAGATGGCTATCGTGAAGTATGGATACGTGATTACAATACTTTTATTGAATTGGCGGCACAAGTCATGAAAAAAGAAGATATCAAGGAGAATCTGCTGGTGTTTTTCAGAATGCAGGGCGATGACGGAAATATTATTGACGGTTATACGCCCAGAAAGGCTATCGGTGCAAATGAAACAGATTTTTCTTATTCAAAATTAGAACCGAGGTATGCTGCTCATAAAAATACAGTTGAGACTGACCAGGAAACTTCATTGGTACAAGCGGTTTACAAGTATATAAAACTGACAGGAGACCAATCGATTTTGACAGAAAATGTAGGAGATAAAACGGTAGCAAAAAGATTGGAATGGGCTATGGACTTCCTGATGCAACATCGGTATACCGAAAAATATGGTTTGATTACCGGTGCTACGACTGCCGATTGGGGTGATGTACAGCCAGAGGCAGGTTATGGAGTCGACATTGACGGGAACACACATGTTGCCTGCGATATTTACGACAACGCGATGTTTATTGTGGCTTTGGACAATATGGTAGAAATGGTGCCGGCAACCAAAACAAAATGGGAGAAAATCAAAAAAGACGTAGCTAAAAACTGTCGTAAATATCTCTGGGATGCCAAAAAGCAAAAATTCATTCCGCATTTGTATTTGAATGGATCTCCTTTTCCGGCTGATTTTGACGAAAACAACATCTTCTATTTTGGCGGGACGACCGTGGCGATGGAAGCAGGATTGCTGAGCAAGAAAGAGGTGAAAGCCTCACTGGACGAAATGGTCAAGAGAGTAAAGGAGGCAGGCGCACCCTCTATAGGATTGACACTTTATCCTCCTTATCCTGAAGGATATTTTGTGAACAAAATTATGAACCCGATCTACAGCTACCAAAATGGAGGAGACTGGACCTGGTTTGGTGGAAGAACGATTCAGCAATTGATCAAATATGGATTTGTTAAGGAAGCTTACGAACAGGTTCTCCCTATGGTGAAACGGGTGAAAGACAATAATGGTTTTTACGAGTGGTATTCGGTAGATAACAAACCAAAAGGATCGGGTACTTTTAGAGGAGAGGCCGGAGTGTTATATACAGCCATTACCATGTTTGAAAAAGTAAAATGATCATTTAGCAATGGAGGTTAGACCTATGAAATTGAATTTTTTTATCATGATAAGAAGGCTAATAATTGCGCTGATAACATTCCCATGTTTCTTATTTGCGCAATCAACAAATTCATTATTGCAATATGTTGACCCCAATATCGGTACAGCACATTGCCGTTGGTTTCATTATGCCCCTGGCGCTTTTCCTTTTGGGATGGCTAAGCCCGGCCCTTCAACCAATGGGAGTTTGGGCAATGCCAGTGGTTGGGAAGCTACCGGTTATGATTATCGGGATGAATCGATAGAAGGTTTTCCTAATTTTCATGAATTTCAGGTAGGAGGTATCGTGTTTGCACCCATTACAGGGCAATTGCAAACCGTTCCAGGTAAAGCCGAAAGCCCTGATGAAGGTTATCGCTCCAGGTTTGACAGGAAAGATGAAGTAGCCACTGCAGGTTATTACGCTGTTTTGCTGAAAGATTATGGTATAAAAGCCGAAGTAACGGCAACGCCACGTGTTGCTTTTCATCGTTATATATTTCCTGAAAATAAGCAATCGCACATACTTTTTGATGTTGGAAATAAGCAGGGGGAAAGCGGTGAGGTAAAAGACGCAAAAGTAGTGCTTACTGCTGATGGCCGTGTTGAAGGTTTTGTAACTACGCTACCGGTTTACGTGCAAAAATATCAGCCAGGTGCCGAGGTAACGATGTTCTTTTCGGCAGTATTAGATAAAAAGCCAAAATCATTTGGTGTATTCAGGGGAAAAAAGGTTACTGCAGGTAAAAATGAACTGTCAGGAAAAGGGGCAGGGCTATACCTCACATTTGATACAAAAGCAGGTGAAAGCGTCACCATAAAGGCAGGTCTTTCTTATACCTCTATTGAAAATGCTAGGTTAAATCTAACTACAGAAGCTGAGCAATTGAAATTTGACGATGCAAAAGAGAAATCGGCAACAGCATGGAACAATTACCTCGGTAGAATACAAGTTGAAACACCTGTTTATAATGACAAAGTGAAATTTTATACTGGTCTCTATCATGCCTTACTGGGTCGTGGACTGGCCAGCGATGTGAATGGTGCCTATCCGAAAAACGATGGTTCAGTTGGACAAATACCATTGGATAAAAACGGCAAGCCACTTCATCATCATTACAACACAGATGCGATTTGGGGGGCGTTCTGGAATCTGTCTCAATTATGGGTCCTCGCTTATCCTGAATATTATTCTGATTGGGTAAAAAGCCAGCTATTGGTCTATAAAGATGCCGGCTGGCTGGGAGATGGTATTGCCAATAGTAAATTTGTTTCGGGTGTGGGAACTAATTTTGTAAGCCTTGCCATTGCCAATGCTTACAGCTCAGGTATCCGTGATTTTGATATTAAGTTAGGTTATGAAGCCGCACTTAAAAACGAACTCGATGGGAAAAACCGACCTTTTGGAGCTGGTAAATCAGATGTTGCCCAATTTGTAAAAAATGGATATGTAGGTCATTTAGACAAGGGAAATGGAGGAAGTGAAACATGGCAGTTCTCGGCTTCTCATACACTTGAATATTCTTTTAGCGGTTATGCTGTTGCACAATGGGCGAAATTATTAGGCAAGAAAAGAGATTACCAGCAATTGATACAATTATCGAAAGGCTGGCAGCACTTGTTTAATCCGGAACTTAAATTGATACAGCCCAAGCTGGAAAACGGAGCATTTATAGCCAACTTCAATCCGTCTAAACCCTGGAGAGGTTTCCAGGAAGGAAATGCATGGCAATACACTTTTTACGTTCCCCATGATCCTTTGACACTCATTGCTAAGGTTGGACGCAATACATTTAATTCACGCCTTGACAGCGTTTTCCGTACCGCACAAAAAAATGCTTTTGGCGGAGGCAAAGTGATCGATGCTTTTGCCGGTATAGAAAGTTTATACAATCATGGCAACCAACCCAGCTTGCACACTTCATGGTTATTTAATTTTTCTGAAAGGCCCTCTTTAACTCAAAAATGGGTAAGGGCCATTTGCAATGAATTTTATGGTGTAGAAGGCATTCACGGATACGGCTATGGGCAGGACGAAGATCAGGGCCAGTTAGGTGCGTGGTACGTGATATCAAGTATGGGATTGTTTGATGTGGCAGGTTTAACGGATAGTAAGCCACAACTGGGTTTAGGTAGTCCGCTGTTTACTAAAATTAAAATCAAAGGCAATAAAAAATATTACAGCGGAAATGATTTTGAAATTGAAGTGAAGAATAATAATGCCGAAAATATGTATGTGCAATCTTTTACCTTAAATGGAAATACATTACACAAACCTTTCATTCCACTAAGTGCTGTACAAAAGGGAGGTAAGTTGATCATTGAAATGGGGAAAGAACCAAAAGACCAATATTAGAAATAACTGCTAATTAAATAATTAATCTATTGAACTTAAAAATCAAACTCCTTATAGCCGGTATTGGCTTGTTAGGTTTTCAGTTGAGCCAGGCTCAGGTTGTTGGTCCAAATCCTAAGACTACCGACGTATGGACTCCGGATAATGGGGATGGGACCTATAAAAATCCTTTACTGTGGGGCGACTGGCCGGATCCCGATTTCATAAGGGTAGGCGACGAATTTTATTTCGTTTCTACCAGTATGCACTATGTACCTGGTTGCCCGATACTGAAGTCGAAAGACCTGGTGAACTGGGAAATGGCAGGTTATGCTGTAGATCAATACAATGAAGATCCGCGTTACAATCTGCAAGGCGGCGACCGCTATCTCAGGGGTTCCTGGGCGGCAACGATCCGGCACCACAACGGACTGTTTTATGTAGGTTTTTGTACACCAAACTGGGGTAAAGAAAAAGGCAATTTTTCCATTTGCACTGCGAAAGACATCAAAGGTCCATGGACCAGAACCATTTTTCCTGAATATTTATACGATCCAGGTTTGTTTTTTGACGATGACGGTAAAGTGTACGTAGCACATGGACAGCAAAAACTCTTTATCACTGAATTAAATGCCGATGCATTGTCCGTAAAAACGCCACAAAAGGAAATCTATGATAACCGGAGTTTTCCGTATCTGGAAGGTTCACATATGTACAAAATCAAAGGTAAATATTATCTCTTAGGTTCTACAGGAGGGACAACGGGTCGGCAGGTTTGTTTGCGTGCGGATAATATTTATGGGCCTTATGAATCCAAGGTTGTGATTAACGATGATCATACTTATCCAGGTAATGGTTTGCATCAGGGAGGAATGGTAGAACTTAAAGACGGTTCCTGGTGGTTCATCATCATGCAGGACCGTGGACCAATAGGTCGTGTTCCAAGTTTAGAACCTGTGGTTTGGGTAGATGGTTGGCCAATGTTGGGCGTAAACGGTAGAGGAGTAGATAGCCATAAAAAACCAAATGTTGGAAAAACCTATCCAATAAAAATTCCGGCAACATCTGATGAATTTTCTGCTTCAAAGCTGGGCTTGCAGTGGCAGTGGAACCATAACCCGGATAATGCAAAATGGTCTTTAAGAGAAAGAAAAGGATATATGCGTTTGCATGCTTCTTTTGCCGATGATTTAACTAAAGCACGCAATACACTTACCCAGAGGGTACAGGGGCCAGTTTCGAGAGGTGTGGTAGAAATGGATGTAGCTGGATTGAAAGATGGTGATGTTGCTGGTTTTGGTATTTTTCAATCGCCCTATGCTTATATCGCTGTTAGAAAAGAGGGCGGTAAGAAAACATTGGTAATGGTAAATAATGGCAAATTGATCGATAGTCTAGAGAATATTAAAGCTGACAAAGTATGGATAAGTGCAAGCCTAACGCATATTGGTTTTAAAGCAAATTTCTCGTATAGCCTGGATGGGGACAAATATATCTCATTTGGTAATGAGCTGAATATGGGCCTGGGTTTAGACTGGACTGCCAATCGATTTGCGCTATTTAACTATAGCACCAGCAAAGAAGGAGAAGGTGGTTATGCCGATTTTAATTGGTTTAGGTTTAAAGGAAAAAGTGATTTACAAGAATAAAAGTTTAATATGCTTAGAGTTAAAATACGGACGCTTTTACACGGGAAAATGATACCAAAATTCTTAACCCTGTCGTTGATGGTAGGTTTCTTACCTGCCTACTTATTTGGTCAGGACAGTATGCCAAAAGTAAAGCAGCAGAAAGTAAAAAATACCACTAAAGTAACAGACATATGGGTGGTTTTTAAGACTCACTTTGACCTGGGCTTTACCGATTTGCCGGAGAATGTTTTTACGCGGTATCGTGAGGAAATGATGGATAAGGCTTTGTCGGTAATCGAGAAAAATGCCAATTTGTCAAAGGAGAAACAATTTGCGTGGACTGTACCGGGATGGCCATTGAAAGCCCAGATTCTAGGCCCTTTGCAAAGCCCGGAACGCAAGTTAAGAATAGAAAAGGCGATAAAGAGTGGTGCTATTGTGGTACACGGACTTCCTTTTACTACACATACCGAATCGCTGGAGTATGAAGACCTGGTTCGTGGCCTAGGCTTTTCTTCACAAGTTGCCCGTAGTTACGGATTGCCTTTGCCCATTAGTGCAAAAATGACCGACGTGCCTTCTCATTCCTGGGTATTGCCCACGCTATTGAACAATGCCGGTATAAAATTTCTGCAACTCGGTTGTAACCCTGCCAGTCAGTACCCCCGTTTTCCATCTTTATTTTGGTGGGAGGGACCCGATGGATCAAAGATCCTTTGTCAGTATAGCCCTTTGTATGGTTCTGATATCAAACCAATAGAAAACTGGCCTTCTAAAAATTATCTGGCCATGCAAATGACGGGTGATAACCACGGACCTCCATCCCAGGAAGATATCAATAAGTTATTGGATTATGCAGAAAGAGAATTGCCGGGTGTAAAAATCCATTTTGGGACTCTTGATGATTTTGCTAAAGCCTTAATTGCAGAGAATCCTAAACTGGAGACCGTTAAAGGAGATACACCGGATACCTGGATACATGGTTTGCTTTCCGCACCACAGGGAGCAGGTATTGCCAGAAGTATTCGTCCTCTGGAACCCGTACTTGATGCGTTGCATACTCAAATGAAGGTGTGGAACATTCCAGGTGCTTCTATCTCAGGGAAACTGGCGGAAGCATATGAAAATAGTCTTTTGTATAGCGAACATACCTGGGGAATGAATGCTGAATACGGTCCGCGTTACGCTTATGGTGATGAATGGAAAAAATGGATGAGAGAGGCAGAAGCGGAGCCTGTTGCCGCCAACGGTGATTATTCGAAATTAAAAAACAGCAATTCGACGAATACGGGGCAAGGAAGTAAAAGAAAATGGCTGAATTCTTACGATAAACACCAACAGTATATCCGTAACACAAGTGACATCATCAGCGCTGAATTAAATTCCCATCTTAATTTGCTTGCCAAATCAGTTAATATAAAAGGGAAACGTTTCGTTGTTTATAACCCATTGCCCTGGAAAAGATCGGGTATGGTGGAAAATCCATTGAAAAAAGGGGATTATTTTTTTGTAGAGGGAATTGAGCCATTGAGTTATATTTCTTATACTCAAAATCAGTTAAAAGATCTGACGACGACTAATGATGGAAAATCGATACTGAGTACACCTTATTTTAACGTAGTTTTTGATTTAACCCGTGGAGGGATTTCTTCGCTGATAGATAAGAAAACTGGCCGTGAACTGGTTGACAAATCTTCAAAATACATTGTTGGTCAGTTTTTGCACGAGCGCTTCAGTACAAATGAGGTAGACAAGTGGTTTAATGCTTATAGCAGGATAAAAACGGGTTGGGGTTTGAATGATTTGGGGAAACCAGGGATGATTAATGCGGAAAAGGCACCTTATCTGACATTTACACCCGATGAATGGAAAATAGCTGTTTCGCACACTGAGATTGCAGATGTTGCGACTTTAACAGCGGTAGATACGAAGGGCTATGCCAAAAGTTATAGCATCGTTTTTACTTTTCCAAGAAAGCTTAATTATTTTGATACAGAGTGGTTTGTAGATGGTAAGACGGCAGAGAAACAACCAGAAGGAGGATGGCTTTGCTTCCCATTTGCCGTACAGAACCCGAATTTTACAATTGGACGCTTGGGTGGACCTGTAAATCCGGCGACAGATATTATTGACGGTACAAACAGGTACCTTATGGCGGTAAATTCAGGGGTTTCGATTACAAGTGCAGATCAATCAGGACTGGCTTTAACACCTTTAAGCAGTCCATTGGTCAGTATGGGTGAACCCGGATTATGGAGATTTTCTATGGATTATATACCTAAGGTTTCATCGGTATTTGTAAATATTTACAACAACATGTGGAACACCAATTTTCAGTTATGGCAGGAAGGTTCATGGAGTGAAAAAGTAAGGGTCTGGACAGTCGGCCAACAGACGCCCACAGTACCGGACCTGGTTCAAAAATCCTGGGAGGCCAGATTACCCCTGTTGACCGGAACTGCAGATGGCGAAGCAGGTAAATTGCCGGCTAAGATGAATGGATTATCTATATCAAGATCTGGTGTGCTGCTAACCGCATTTGGCGAAAATCCAGATGGCGAAGGAACGATATTGCGTGTATGGGAACAAGCAGGCAATTCAGGAATGCTGAAAATAACCCTGCCAAAAGGAATGAAGGTGAGTAGGGCCATTGCTGTGAATCTCCGTGGAGAGCAGATGCCGGGTGGCGCTAAAAAGGTAGTTAATGGACAGTTTTCATTTGTATTAAACAAATATGCGCCGGCTAGTTTTGTATTGGAATAGGTTGTACAGGATGGAGTAAACGGTTTATTTTAATGTTGAGTCTCGGATGATTAATTCAGGGCGAATAGAAACAATCTGATTTTTAGAGATAGAGATACCGGAATCCGGCTCATTGAAATAAAGCTGAGCAATGGTTTTGCCCATTAAAATACTGTGCTGATCTATGGTTGTAATTGAAGGATTGGCAATTGTTCCGAATGATTCATTAGAATATCCGCAAATCCCCAGTTGTTGTGGTACCTGTATATTCATTCCGGTCGCTACTTCCAGTGCACCTAAAGCTGCAAAGTCAGAAGTTGAGGCAAAGATGGCATCAGGTGGCTGCGCCAGTTTTAAGAGCTTTCTGGTCGCAGTGGCTCCCAATTCTTTAGTCCAGGCGTTTTCCATGATCAGCTCGGGAATGACCGGAAGGTTATGTTTTTTCAGTGCCCTCAGGTAACCTGCTTTACGCTGCCTGAAAATATTCAGATTCTGAGGGCCTTCGAGCAGTGCTATGCGTTTATATCCTTTCGCTATCATATGAGAAACGGCTTCCATGGCAGCGCTTTCATTGTCATTGAGCACTTTCATCGTATCCAGTTCATCAGCTACACGGTCAAACTGGATCAATGGAATGCCCTGTTTCTGTATGTTTTCCAAATGACTGCTGTCTTTAAAATCTGCACTTACAGATATGATGATACAGCTTACATGTTGATTGGTCAGGGTATCGACACATTTTATCTCCCTTTCGGCTGATTCATTGGACTGACAAATCACAAGGCTATAGCCTTTTTGATAAGTCACCTCCTCTATACCTGCAATTACATTTGCAAAGAAATTTTGATTGATATGAGGGACGATGACGCCGATGGTCTGATTGTTACCGGTTCGGAGATTTGCGGCAACGCTGTTTACCTTATAGTTCATCTCTTCAGCCGTTTTCAGGATCAGCTCCTTTGTGGCAATGCTGACATTGCCACCATTATTTAAAGCCCTCGATACAGAAGAGGGGTTTAGATTCAGCTTTTTAGCAATGTCGTAGATCGTAACCCTTTTTGGTTGTTTCATGGTATATATCGTACTAATCTCGAAGAGACATAACAAGATGTAAATATGCAATATTATTTTAGGCAATCGATTGCTTTTGTTGATTATTTCCTTAACTTCATTTCACCAAACAGCCAAATAAATGTTATTACTAGGTATCGATTTAGGTACATCCTCAATTAAAATATCCGTGGTAGATGCCTCATCAGGTGCTATTATCGGTACATCCAGCTACCCGCCGGTAGAGTCGGAGATCATCAGTCTGCAGAGTGGCTGGGCCGAACAATCACCGGAAATGTGGTGGAATCAGGTGCAGCAGGCCATTCTTATTTGTAACACACAATATGCTTACAATCCTGCAGATATTGCGGCGATAGGAATTGCTTATCAGATGCATGGACTGGTCATTACAGACAAAGACCATCGAAGTTTAAGAAACAGTATCATATGGTGCGATAGCCGGGCAGTTGAAATAGGAGAGGAAGCGGCCGCTGTACTTGGTGAAAGTTGTTTGCAGGAGAGGCTACTCAATTCGCCCGGAAATTTTACGGCTTCCAAACTGGCCTGGGTAAAAAAAAATGAACCCGGGTTGTACGCTAAGATTGATAAGGTAATGCTGCCGGGTGATTTCATCGCCATGAAACTTACCGGCGAAATTACGACAAGTAGTTCAGCTTTATCAGAAGGGATCTTCTGGGATTTTAAAAAGAATGGTCTTTCCGATGATGTGATGAACTATTTTGGTTTCGATCATTCAATGATCCCTCAAATCAGGCCTGTGTTTTCATCGCACGGCACACTGTTAAAATCAGCAGCAGATCTGCTGGGGTTAAAACCCGGAGTTCCTGTGGCTTATAAATCTGGAGATCAACCCAATAATGCTTTGTCCTTAAACGTAACAAGACCCGGAGAAGTTGCGGCTACGGCCGGAACATCCGGAGTAATCTACGGCGTTACAGACCAGCTGGTTTGTGATAAGGGTTCCCGGGTTAATACCTTTGCGCATGTCAACCATAGTGCCAATGAACAGCGGCTTGGGGTGCTGCTTTGTATAAACGGAGCCGGAAGTATGAACAGATGGGCCAAAGCTCGTTTCGGCGATTCGCTCAGTTATGAGCAGATGAATAGCGCTGCGGCGGATATTCCGGCAGGGAGCAATGGTCTCCGTATATTGCCATTTGGAAACGGCGCAGAAAGGATGCTTCACAATAGAATTGTCGGGGCTCAGCTGCACGGGATCGATTTAAATACCCATACCAATGCACATATTTTCCGCGCGGTACAGGAGGGAATTGCATTTTCTTTCCGTTACGGGCTGGACATTTTAAGAGAAAACGGTATGGAACCGGCTGTAATCAGGGCAGGAAGATCGAACCTCTTTTTAAGTGATGTTTTTACACAAACATTTGTGAATATTACTGGAATCCCTGTTGAACTTTATGAAAATGACGGCAGTTACGGGGCGGCTGTCGGCGCAGGAATAGGATCAGGACTATTTAAATCAGCAGCAGAGGCCTTTGTCAATAAAAAGCCGATAAAGCTGGTGGAACCAGATGCTACAGCGCTTGAAGAAGATTACCTGGATTGGAGAGCGTTGCTTGAAAAACAACTATAAAATACCTAAACACAAAAATACAAACTAAACCAAAAACCAAATATATGCCTAATATTCAAACCTCTAAGTTATTCTGGGCCAGTTGTCTGGCCTTATTGGTCACTTCGCTTTCCTTTGGTATCCGTGCCGGAATTATGGGACAACTGGGTACCGACTTTCAATTGAGTGCAACCCAGCTGGGTACCATTACTGCTACAGCCTTTTGGGGCTTTCCGCTTGCTGTAATCATCGGCGGTTTTATCGTTGACGTTATAGGAATGAAGCGACTATTGGTGATGGCGTTCCTATTCCATCTGGCTGGTATTGCACTGACCATCTTCGCAACAGGATACTGGACTTTATTTTTCTCTACTTTACTGATCGGTATCGCTAACGGTACAGTTGAAGCAGCATGTAACCCACTTGTAGCTACACTATACCCTGATGATAAAACCACCAGGCTCAATTATTTTCACCTTTGGTTTCCGGGTGGTATTGTAATAGGAACTTTATTGGTCACCTTATTGGTACACCTGGGAATTGGCTGGCAGGTGCAGGTGGCATTGATGCTCATCCCAACGCTGATCTATGGTTTTCTTTTTTCAAAACTCGATTTTCCGGTTACCGAAAGGGTTTCGTCGGGTTTCTCCAGCGGAGATATGTATAAGGCAGTAGTTTCCCCATTATTCCTGTTTATGGTACTATGTATGTTCATGACAGGGATTACCGAATTATTTACCGGTCAGTGGATCAGTTTGCTATTGAAAAACGTGACGGAAAATGCCATTTTACTGGTTACACTTACAGCTGGTATGCAGGTTCTGGGCCGTGCTTTTGCAAAACCCATTGTAAAAAAACTGGCACCTGCTGGAGTACTGCTGTTTTCGGCGATATTCTCAGCAGCCGGTTTGTATATGCTCAGCACATTTACCGGGAATTCTATCTTTTTTGCCGCAGTCATTTTCGGTATTGGCGTTTGTTATTTCTGGCCTACGATGATTGGGTTTGTGGCTGAAAACATTCCGCAGTCCGGTGCGCTGGGCTTAAACCTGATGGGTGGCGCAGGTATGTTTGCGGTATCTGTTTTTACCATTTTTATGGGAGGATATTATGACGGACTGATCGTTAAACATCTGCCTGTGGGCGCTGATCTGGGCGCCTATACTGCGGCGGCGGGAGGATCTGCTGAAGCCACAGCTCTAGAGGCGGCAAAAAATCTTGCTGGTCCGGAAGTATTACAAGTGACATTAATCCTGCCATTGATATTAATCGCTGCTTTCGGCGGATTGGTAGTCTATATGCGCTCAAAAAAAGCTAAACAAGTTATTAATTAATCTATTGAACAAATAACACCACATCAGATGACAAAAATTACTGCTGAAAAAGAATATTTTAAAGGGATCGGACAGATTAAATTCGAAGGTCTGGGAACCGACAATCCATTGGCCTTTAGGTGGTATGATCCTGAAAAGGTAATTGGAGGAAAGACTTTAAAAGACCACCTGCGTTTTGCCGGTGCATACTGGCATTCCTTCTGTGGAAATGGGGGAGATCCATTTGGCGGTGCGACACATATTTTTCCATGGGATGTTAAAGATGATCCTATAGCACGTGCAAAGGACAAGATGGATGCGGCGTTTGAATTCCTGACTAAGATGGACATTCCTTATTACTGTTTTCATGATACCGATGTAGTAGACCATGGCAATGACATCCTAGAGAACGAGCGAAGGATGCAGGCTATGGTGGATTATGCCAAAGCAAAACAGCAGGAGACAGGTGTAAAGTTGTTGTGGGGAACAGCCAATTTGTTTTCACATAGGCGATACATGAACGGAGCCGCTACAAATCCTGATTTCCATGTACTGACCCATGGTGCTGCACAGGTAAAGACAGCCCTGGATGCAACGATCCAACTTGGAGGGGAGAATTATGTTTTCTGGGGCGGAAGAGAAGGCTATATGTCGCTGCTAAATACCGACATGAAACGCGAACAAGAGCATCTGGCCAGATTTCTGCATACAGCGAAAGACTATGCCCGTAAAAATGGCTTCAAAGGAACGTTTTTTATCGAGCCTAAACCTTGTGAGCCTACAAAACATCAGTATGATTATGATTCGGCAACGGTACTTGGTTTTCTTCAGAAATATGACCTGCTGAATGATTTTAAACTGAACCTGGAAGTAAACCATGCTACACTGGCAGGGCATACTTTCCAGCATGAGCTTCAGGTGGCGGCAGATGCCGGAATGCTGGGCTCTATAGATGCAAACAGGGGTGATTATCAAAATGGATGGGATACCGATCAATTTCCAAATAACATCAATGAGATTGTAGAGTCTATGCTGATCATTCACGGAAGTGGTGGATTGCAGGGAGGCGGAATTAATTTTGATGCGAAGATCCGCAGAAATTCGACCGATCCGGCTGATTTGTTCTACGCTCACATAGGTGGGATGGATATGTTTGCACGTGCGCTGATCATAGCCGACCAAATCCTTGAAGGCTCTGAATATAACAAGATAAGGACGGAGAGGTATGCATCTTATGATAGCGGAAAAGGAAAGGAGTTTGAAGCAGGCAAAATGAGTCTGGAAGACCTTCGTGAATATGCGGTACAGCATGGGGAACCTGAGACGAGAAGCGGAAGACAGGAATATTTAGAAAACCTGATCAACAGATATATTTAACTAAACCTTCAACAGCGTTTTATGAAAACACTTGGAACACTTGATTACGCAGTATTTCTGGTTTATTTCCTTATCGTTGCTTTTTATGGCTGGTGGGTATACCGCCAAAAAAAAGCACATAAGGAGAACTCTAAAGATTTCTTTCTGGCGAAGGATTCGCTTACCTGGTGGGCAATTGGGGCGTCTTTAATTGCTTCCAATATCTCTGCTGAGCAGTTTATAGGGATGAGCGGCTCGGGTTTTAAAATGGGACTGGCCATTGCTACCTATGAATGGATGGCTGCGGCCACATTGCTTATTGTTGCTATATTCTTTATTCCGGTATATCTGAAGAATAAGATCTATACCATGCCGCAGTTTTTGCATCAGAGGTACAACAGTACGGTGGCTATGATCATGGCCGTGTTCTGGCTGCTGCTGTACATCGTCGTAAACCTGACCTCAATCCTTTATTTAGGTGCATTGGCGATACATAGCATATCGGGAATTAATCTGGATGCATGCATGTATATCCTGGCCTTCTTCGCCATCATCATTACACTTGGTGGGATGAAAGTAATTGGATATACAGATGTAATTCAGGTGTTCTTTCTAATATTGGGTGGACTGGCGACAACCTATCTTGCACTAGATCTTGTAGCTACTCATTTTGGCTCAAGTGGGGCACTTAAGGGCTTTAATCTATTGACCACCCACGCAGAAGAACATTTTCACATGATCTTTAAAAAAGACAATGAAAATTACCTGGATCTGCCGGGATTAACGGTATTGATAGGTGGTATGTGGATTGTAAATCTAAATTACTGGGGTTGCAACCAGTACATTACCCAAAGGGCTTTGGGAGCGGACCTTAAAACTGCCCGTTCCGGAATTCTCTTTGCGGCCTTCCTTAAATTATTGATGCCGGTTATTGTGGTGTTGCCAGGTATTGCCGCTTATGTGCTTTATAAGGAAGGATATGGCGATTTCAAAGCCAGTATGAGCAGCGGTGGTGAAGTTATACCAGATACAGCCTATCCGGTGTTATTAAATCTGCTTCCTGTCGGCCTGAAAGGATTGTCTTTCGCTGCGCTCACAGCAGCGGTAGTGGCGTCGCTTGCAGGTAAAGCCAATAGTATTGCTACTATTTTTACATTGGACATTTATAAAAAGGTCATCAATAAGGATGCGCATGAGGATAAACAAGTTGCTATAGGGAGATGGACTGTTGTACTGTCCATGTTAATTGCGATTGCGATTGCCCCACATTTGGGTATCGATAAAAAAGGAGGGTTCCAGTTTATACAGGAATATACAGGATTTTTCTCCCCTGGTATTTTCGCGATGTTTATATTGGGCTTCTTTTGGAAGAAAACTACCTCTAATGCGGCTTTATTTGCTACTGTAGGAGGCTTTGCACTTTCTGTACTATTGAAGTTCATACCTTTTGTTGTTGATCTCCAATTCTTAAGTGCATCAGGGTTTTCAAAGCTGGTGGAGCAGAAGGACGGTTCTATGCTTTATGAAATTCCTTTTCTGGACCGCATGGGATTTGTCTTCATCATATGCGCGGTGGTCATGTACCTGATCAGTGTTTTTGAAACTAAAAGAGGAGTTGTCGCCAAAGGACTGGATATTGATAGCGGAATGTTTAAAACGAGCAGAAGCTTTGCGGTAGGGGCACTCATTATATGCGGCTTGCTGATTGCTTTGTATACTATTTATTGGTAGTCATATGATCTGTTGAAATAAAAAGAGACTGTCTGAAAAGGGACGTTCGTCATCCTGAATTTATTTCAGGATCCCGGATATATAATTTAAATCTTGCCCAAGCGGGATCCTGAAATAAATTCAGGATGATGTGGAGCTTTAACCTTTTCAGACGACATCTTTTCATTTGATTATCCTAGAAGTATCAAATCTTTCCTAATTTTGGGCGAAAGAGATATTATCTATTATGCTTGGATTGAAATTATTGACGGACCCGCGGTGGGTAAACATTGCAGAATCAAATTTGGAAGAGATCCTGACTGATCATGCCTGGTGTGAACAAAAAGCAGCAACGAATGCAATCACCATCATTGCCGATAACTCAGAGCATCTGGAGCTTGTAGAAACGCTGACTGTGATCGCCCTGGAAGAATTGCAGCATTTTCAAATGGTGGTCGAACTCATTAAAAAGAGAGGATATACATTGGGCCGCCAGCGTAAAGATGATTATGTTGGGCAGCTGGTAAAATTTAGTAAAAGGGATGGAAGCAGAAATTCTGCATTTATAGACCGCCTTTTATTTGCCGCAATGATTGAAGCAAGAAGTTGTGAGCGTTTTCGGGTATTGTCACAAAATATTAAAGACCAGGAATTGGCTAAGTTTTACCACGACCTGATGGTTTCTGAGGCTGGTCATTATACGGTATTTTTAAATTTTGCCAGAAAATATACCGTAGATATTGACGTAGATAAGAGGTGGAAGGAGTGGCTTGAATTTGAAGGAGAGCTGATTCAGAGCTTTGGGAGTAAGGAAGCTATTCATGGATAGTAAGGTAAATGAAATTTAATTTGTTGATTCTGTGAGGTTAACTAAATATGACGAAGATTTATTTATGAGGTAATGAAGATTTTTATATCTTTGCAGCATCAAAAAAGAAGATACCAGTTCGGGGTGTAGCGTAGCCCGGTATCGCGCCTGCTTTGGGAGCAGGAGGTCGTAGGTTCGAATCCTGCCACCCCGACGAAAAAAGCCTTTAGATCGTAAGATTTAAAGGCTTTTTTGTTTTAATACTATACATCTTTATATGTATTATTAACTTCATTTTTATTACAATTGGAATATTTGTAATATAGTGTTGCTATATTTGACTATGCAAATTTTGCATAATTTGCAATTGATTAGATAATAATATCTAGCTAATAAAATTACCACTATGGGAGTTTCTTCAGTTGTTGACCGCCTTTTAAAAAATATGGGAAATATGCATGAATTAGGACGTCAGCGGGCGTTTGAATTAGGCAATCCATTTTATGCTCAGTTTGCTGAAGATGGTGGTTTATGGCGTAAAGAATTGCCAGGTGGTGAAAAATTCCTAGTCTCACTTGAAGTTATTACTGATGAAAATGATATGCCTGTGGAGGTTAAGGATACCATTATTAAGAAATTGGACTAGTATATGCCAGAGCTAATCTTCGTAGCTGGTTGTAATGCCGCTGGTAAATCAACATTTATTAGGACCCGGTTAAATGAGCTTGAAAGTTTTGAGATTTTGATGACCGATGTTTATAAGTCTAGAACAAAGGATTTAGCCAAGCAAGCCATTGATAGTGGAAAAGATGTTTTGATTGAAACTGTTTTTAACGATGCATCCTTTAAGGATATAGCAGATTATGCTAAGAATGTCGGATATCAAACCTCATTAGTTGTTTTGTTTTTAGATAGTTTGCAGCAATCCATTACCAGAGTAGCCTTACGTGGTATGCAGCAAAGTGGGATAACCATTTCAGGAAGTAATATTAAAATTAACTTTTATGAAAGCTTTAAAAATATTGCCAACTTCTTTTTTTATTTTGACCGTTCCGATTTTGTATATACTGGTGAAGGTGAGGTAAACCAATTAATTATGAGTTTTTATAATAGTGAACTTATTAACTACCATTCCAACAATTTAACATACCCTCAGAATTTTGTTAAATATGGTATTAGTAATGAAAGGATCGAAACAGATACTTATGGTATCGTTACAGCAAACAAAGATTTTAGAAGAAAGCAATCTAATAAAGACAGACCCTCAGGGAAGTTTAACCTACAAGGTTAAGAATTCATTCTAAGGTTCTCGGTAACAAATTTTGTGTAAAAAATTATTTGGAAGCATTAAAGCCCGCCAATAACCTCAAATCATGCAGAAAAACGTCCGAAATAAGTACAGGGAATGAAATAATTTCTATCTTTGCATCCAGTTCCTGGTTTGTTAACCTTTTAAATATCAAGGAATCATGACAGAGCATATCTACATATCGCCCCTTTCGCTCATTGCCTAATTAGGCAGTCAGACCCCCTGTTTTATTAAATAATTAAACGGTTGCATGAGTAACTTCTGCAATGTTTGTCTGCCCCAATTCATGGATTTTTCTGAGCGCTTTTAAATGGGTATGTCCTTTCACAAGGACGAACTGAGATCAGAAATCAAATTCAATAAAAATTAAAATTAAGTGTGATTCACACACAGGAATGGTCGTGCCATATTAAATAACGCGAGGCAGAAGTTATCGTTGGAATAACTGGTTTTGTGAGTGCGACAAATATATTAACAAAATTAAAAACATACCCAGGTACAGCCTTATAGAAGCTTATCTGGAATTAGAAACATAAACCCACATGGGCAATTTAAGAACAAAAGATTTAAGTAAAATAGGTTATCATAATGATCAGCTGCGAAGCCTGGTTATTGGCATAGCCTCCAAAAATTTCAAACACTACAGTAAACAGCAATTGCTGGATCTGTTGGTGAATATTAACAATGATCCGGAAGCATTTTTGGATAATGAATTAACAAGTAAGATAGCAGAGAAGATAATAGGTAAAGTAAAAGAGGTGTCGTTTAAAACTTACGAGTTACGCGATGAACCGGTATTCTGTAAGACATATGGCGCTAAGCATATTGAGTCTTCGGCTAAAAAGCAAATGGAGCTGGCCAACCTCTTGCCAATCAGCATACAGGGTGCATTAATGCCGGATGCACATATGGGCTTTGGCTTGCCAATTGGTGGTGTGTTGGCTACAGACAATGCAGTTATCCCCTATGCAGTAGGAATGGATATTGGCTGTCGGATGGCGCTCTCTATTATCGACGAGAGTGATGGTTTTCTAAAGAGGTTTGAATACCAGATCAAACAGGCCTTAAAAAACCATACTCATTTCGGTATGGAAGGTGGATTGGATGTAAGGCAGGAACACGAAGTGTTAGATAGCCATGTATTTAATGAGATTCCTTTTTTAAAACCCTTACGCGGAAAGGCGGTAAGGCAGTTGGGAACCTCTGGCAATGGAAATCACTTTGTAGAGTTCGGTGAGATTGAAATGTTGCCTAACAATACCTTGGGACTACCAGCAAAAAGGTATACGGCTTTATTAACGCACTCGGGAAGCAGAGGTTTGGGTTCGGCCATTGCAAGGCACTATACCCAGATTGCCATGAACACTTGTAAGCTTCCGCGCCATGCACAACAATTGGCCTGGCTGGACATGAACAGCGAAGCTGGACAGGAATATTGGCTCACAATGAATTTGGCTGGAGACTATGCACAAGCCTGTCATGAACGCATACATGCCAATTTGTTAAAAGCACTAGGATTAACTGCTTTACAGGTTGTAGAGAACCATCATAATTTTGCCTGGAAGGACAAACTTGCTGACGGCAGAGAAGTGATTCTTCACCGAAAGGGTGCAACACCAGCGCATGAGAACGAGTTGGGTATTATTCCGGGCAGCATGACTACCCCTGCCTATTTAATTTCGGGTAAAGGTGCGGAGGACGCTTTGTATTCAGCTTCGCATGGTGCAGGTCGTGCGATGAGCCGCCAAAAAGCGAAAGACAGCATGACTGTTTCCGCGATGAAAAAATTGCTGGCCAATGCAGGTGTTAGCTTAATTGGTGGAACGGTTGAAGAGAATCCTTTAGCGTATAAAGACATCGAGGCTGTCATCACTGCTCAGCGTGAGCTCGTTGATATTCAAGGTAAGTTTTTTCCACGGATCGTTAGAATGAACAAGGAGTAGTGATGAAGATTTAGAGGCTTTTTTGTAATATAACATTAAGGTTATTTAATTTTCCCTGCTATAAAAGGCATAAAAAGTTTTTTACTTATCTTGTGGTCAATTACTCATGGCTTGGAGCCACTTAATAGCTAAGAGTATAAGACACAAATGATTTTCAGAAATTAAACACATTTATGCGTAAAAGAATTCTTGTATTTGGTATGAGCTGCCTGTTGATGGCCGGTTCTGCCCAAAGTATGTTTGCTGCTACAGGCACAACGCCTGCTGTAATTCAATCAACTGCTGAACCTAAAGACCTGATTGGTCGCTGGGATATTACTGTTGATGTAAATGGTAAATCTGCCCCTTCCTGGCTGGAAGTAAAACTATCAGGTTTTAAAACACTGGTGGGCTATTTCGTATCTACTGCAGGCAGTGCGCGTCCGGTATCGGAAGTAAAGTTTGACAATGGTAAGTTCAGATTTGAAATTCCACCTCAATGGGAGAGCGGAGCCCAGAATTTGGTAATAGAAGGGGAACTGACTTCAGGAGGAATGCAGGGAACTATGACTGATTGCGATGGCAAAAAATATAGCTGGAAAGGTGTAAAAGCTCCTTACTTAAAAAGAACATCAGCACCTGTATGGGGCAAGCCGATCAATTTGTTTAATGGTAAGGATCTGGCAGGATGGAAAGCCAGCGGCAAAAACCAATGGGTGGTGAAAAATGGTATTCTGACCAGTCCGACAGCAGGATCAAACCTGATTACGGAGCAGAAGTTCAATGATTTTAAACTGCACGTTGAATTCAAGTATCCTGAAGGGGGCAATAGTGGTATTTACTTAAGGGGCAGGTATGAAACCCAGATAGAAGACAGCAAGAAAGATGCACATCCGAACAGTGTATTATTTGGAGGGATCTATGGCTTTTTAACGGCTAATGAAATGGTGACACTCGGTCCCGGACAGTGGCAAACTTACGACATTACACTAGTAGGGCGCCTGGTTACTGTGGTAGCAAATGGCAAGACGATCATTAGCAACCAGGAGATTCCTGGTATTACCGGTGGCGCGCTTGATAGCAATGAAGGAGAGCCTGGGCCGATATATCTGCAAGGAGATCACATGCCGGTTGAATTTAGAAAGATTGTGATTACACCGGCTAAATAATTATTTTATTTGATGATACTGAGAGGGCCCGGACTAATCCGGGCCTTTTTGCTATAAATGAATTTGCAATACTGCATGCAGCGATATAAATACTAATCTCCCTCAACTGCATACTGCTTGTATATTTTTATCTATAAATGAATTGCTGAGTTTTAGATCATTAATTATAAACAAATGAAGAAAATCATCAATTTATTAATGCTCTTTTTGCTGGCCCTGCCTGGTATGGCGCAGCAGAAGACAAAAATCAGCGGAAAGTTACTCAATTGTAAAGACAGACAACTAGAACTTACACCAAGTACGGGCAATTTTAAGGACAGCATTATGATTAATGCAGATGGAAGCTTCAGTTATGAAACCGATAAAATCAAATCCCCTTTCAGAGCCAACCTGACCAATAGAAAGCAGATTCAGATTCAGCTGTTCCTGGCGCCAGGATATGATCTGCAGATAACAGCAGACGTAAGCGATTATGAAACAGCTCGTTCAAGCATAAAATATGCTGGAAAAGGCGGGGCAAATAATCATTATTGGGAGAAAAGGCCAATAGATACTTTGAAACGTGTTCCTAAAGACACGGTGAACTGGATGAAGAAGGATGAAGATACTTATATCGCTTATCTTAAACGGACAAAAAGTACAAGTCACATAGACCAAGTATTTGGACCTGATAATACGGATCCATATCGTGATTATTTCAAACGAAGCCTTCAGCTGGATCAGAAATTTGGAGATCTGATCTCGATTATGGACTATTATACTTATCAGCATAAATATACTCCGGAGCAAACAGACAGAATGATTAACAGGCTGGGATTGGGAAACATGAATGATGTACTCAACAGGAAAGAAAATCTGGCCAGTTCTAACTTTTGCTATGTCATCAACTATATTTATCCATATCATGCCAAAGCGCGCGACCAAGTCACTGATGAAAAGGCAAATCCGGCAATTCCCAATTACAGTTTGTTTAAAATTGCTCAGCTTTATAAAGGCGCTGTATACGATTTTGTATTTGAAGATAAGCTCAACAGGAATCTGGATTTCATATATAAAGTAACGGAGCTTGAGAAATACAAACCTTATATTTTAAAAGTTCAAAACACGGAAGTTAGGAAAAAACTGCTTGCAACTTATGATAAGAAACTCAAAAGCAGCAGCTTTTTGAGAATAGGCGGTCCGGCGCCTTACTTCAACCTGCCCGATACCAGTGGAGTGCTTCATAGCTTAGCAGGACTGAAAGGAAAGGTGGTCTACATAGATCTGTGGGCCAGCTGGTGCGGACCTTGTCGTGAAGAGAACCCCCACATGCAGAAATTATACGAAAACTATCAGCATAA
Source organism: Pedobacter frigoris (assembly GCF_032678645.1). Classification (GTDB taxonomy): domain Bacteria; phylum Bacteroidota; class Bacteroidia; order Sphingobacteriales; family Sphingobacteriaceae; genus Pedobacter; species Pedobacter frigoris_A. The sequence continues at coordinate 1,075,866 of NZ_JAVTSP010000001.1, read as the reverse complement.
TCCTAAATTAGCGATCATCAGTATCGCGGTAAATGACTTAAAGACAAGAAAAAATCGCTATGCGATTTTAAAAGAAAACAAACCACTTTGGTTGCAATTGGAAGATCAGAATGATGTGGTCTTAAAAGATTATACTGCAAATTCGATCCCGAGATTTATCTTGATCAATAAAGAAGGAAAAATTGTAGATGCAGATGCACCAAGACCAAGTAATCTGGATGTATTAAGTACTTTGTTGGATAAAGAACTCGCTAAATAAGATGAAAAAAGTAATCATACTAATGTTTTTGTTGATTTATTCAACGGCATATGGACAAAAGGGGTTAAATATTCCTGCTGCAGATCTTAAATATTGGAAATTTTTAGGCACTTCATTTTTAGACACCAGGTATGCCACTAAAAAGCAGCTGCGATTAATAACCGCCAGGGAGAAATTGGAGGCGATTGCAAAAGATCGCTTTCTGTTTTCAATAGGAGAAAATATCCACGGAACTTACAATACACTAGCCTTGCGTTTTGAAAAGGCCGGTGGAGCTACAGTATATGAAGGATTACCCTGGAATTGGGGAAACCGTCATGGCTTACGTAGATACCTGCTGGATAAACCTATAGGAATAGAGTTTGCCAATGTCAAGATTACCCCTGAAAATGCTAAAGATTACCGCTACCATATCGTAAGTAATGATGACAAGGAAATTGTTGGTTGGTCTGTTCCCGATCAGTTCAGAAGCAGTGATGATAGTAAATTTTCCTATGCTTATTTTGGCAACTTTCCAGCTCAGGTCAATGGTTTTTTAAAGATTGAAATCTACAATATCCATAATTATAAAGAGAGAGATGGAATTATCGTAGACTGGCGTCCGGTAAAACCAGTCGACCTGACGATTGGACTTGAGCATGTGCGAAATAACAGGGTGGCAAACCCTATTTTTGAGCATTTATATGGGAATTCTCTGGGGATGAAGAGAACGAGCAGTAACGGTCATGAATTTTTTCTTGGCGATTCATTGATGCGGATGCGTGTCTTGTTGAATTATGGCGCTAGCTATGGCCTGGAGACCAAGTTGATCAGAACCATCAATGGTAAAATAGAAGAGCTTAATCTGGGTGTCAATGACGCAGGTTTTTTTATCTACAAGGAGTATTGGAAACAACCAGGAGATTATGAACTGATCCTTACCCCAAGGCTACCTCATCCCGGCGGTAATCCTGTTACCTATTTTAAAAACATGACCGTGCGGTACAAATTTAAAGTATTGCCGGAAAAAGACGCTAAACACATCTTTTCCAATAGAGATCTAATCACTACCGGAATAATTGTCTTTGCCTTCTTTGGGCTGCTGATCGGGGGCATAATGACCTGGCTGAAAAAGAAGAATAAAAAGAAGATACAGGAAGAGCAGAGAGAGAAGGAAATGGCAAAGATACGGTTGTCGGCAGTCCGTTCGCAACTCAACCCGCATTTTATGTTCAATGCCCTGGCGGGAATCCAGTCGCTCATGAACCAGAATAAAACAGAAGATGCCAATCATTACCTGGGGCAGTTTGCGAGGTTAACGAGGAATATAGTGAAAGATCAGGAGATGCTTAGCCTTACAGAAGAGAAGGCTTTACTGCAAGATTATCTGGAAATGGAACAGCTGCGTTTTGGGTTTGTTTTTCAAATCAATATCGATGAAGGTCTTGAAGCTGAGAATGTTGAAATCCCTGCCATGCTGTTACAGCCATTCGTTGAAAACTCAATTAAACATGGGATCATTGACAAGAAAAGTGAAGGGAGAATTACGATTTCATTTTTTGAGCAAAACCAAGATCTGATTTTGAAGATTGAAGACAATGGTGAAGGTTTTGATACCAGTCTAAATTATGAAGGTTTGGGTTTGGAACTCAGTAAAAAGCGAATATCTTTATTGAATACCATTTATCAGGAAACCCCGATACTGTTGGACATGAATTCAGGAACCGAGGGCACAACAATAACAGTTACTTTAACACAATGGCTATAGGATGCGTGCAATATTAGTAGATGACGAACCGGCGAACTTAGAGAATCTGCGGATACTGCTTGAAAAACATTGTCCTGAGGTAAAGATCGTGGCAAAAGCTGAAAATGTAGCAGGAGCGCTTGACCTGATCAATCTACATCGGCCTGAGTTGCTTTTTCTGGACATTCAACTGGGCAAAGAGTCGGGATTTGATTTGCTGAGCAGGCTTTCTGAAAAGTCTTTCGAGGTGATTTTCGTAACGGCTTTCGACCAATATGGCGTTCAGGCAATTAAGTTTGCAGCACTGGATTATATACTGAAGCCTGTCAACTCAAATGAACTTAAGGATGCAGTTTCCAAAGCTGAGCGCAGGATCAAAAATAAACTGCAAAATGAGCAGCTCAATTTCCTGTTGCAACAAATAAAGCAAACTGAAATGAGCCTGCCAAAGATAGCTCTGCCTCTGCAGCATGAAATCAGGTATGTTGCTTTAACCGATATTGTGCGTTGCGAAGCGGCGAATACCTATACATTTTTCTTTTTGAAGAATGGAGATAAGGTCTTGGTGTCCAGGCCTCTGAAAGAGTATTCGGATATGTTAAAGCCTCATGGATTTTTAAGAGTTCATCAAAGCCATTTGATACATCCATCATTTGTAAAAAGCTGGCTTAAAGAGGATGGAGGGATGTTGCTGATGAATGATGAAAGCAAGATTCCTGTGTCTAAGCCTAATCGGGAAAACATTAAGCTGGCGCTTAGGAAATAAAAATGGGTGTCTTATCCTAATTGATAGACACCCATCTCCATTAAATTAGCTATTCTTAATAACCCTTAGCGGCTTGTGCTGGTTTTAAATTAGCATTTCTATCTAAAGCTGTTTGCGGATATGGCATTAGCATAAATTTAGCATTCCAATTACGCTCCTGAACTTGTACGTTAGCAATATCTTTAGGAGTTTTCATCACACTGGCAGCGATGTTCCAGCGTCTGATATCGAAATAGCGTTGTCCTTCACCCGCCAATTCTATCCTGCGTTCATTACGGATCACTTCTCTAAGTTTTTCTTTAGTATTGTTCACAATTTGATTGACTGGCGGCATGCCTGCGCGATCTCTGATGTCATCTAAAGCAGCAAAAATAGTTGCGTCCGGGCCACTTACTTCGTTTTTAGCTTCAGCATATGCCAATAGGATTTCTGCATATCTGATGATGCTGTAATCCTGAGGAGCATCGAATTCTAAACCACTTTCCAAAGAAGGCGGATCCAGGTACTTTTTAAAATTGTAACCAGTAGAGCTTTCACTGCCTGCCACACCAGCCCAGGTAAATACATAACCGTCTTTATATTCGTTCCAGGTTGCTCCAGGAAATAATATACTTGCGTACAAACGGGTGTCCCGGTTTTTGAACTCATTTATATAGTTAGCCGTAGGTGTTTCTTTAATTTTGAAATCAGCTGCCCTTTGCTCAGGTGTTGGTGGCGTAAATGCAGTACCATCGCTCTTCCAATAAGCATCAACCAAACCTTGAATAGGCGTAATAGAACTCCATCCACCCATATTTGCGGTAGCGAATAAAGTTCTCAATCCGTTACCATACGGCGCATAGCTTTGGTTTTCCTGAATATTCTGAGATACCAGTATTGCTTCTTTATTACCTTCGTTAGCTGCCCAGAATTGTTGTTGATAGCTGGCCAGGCCTTTATAGAATTTTTGCTTGGCGTCATCATCTGCAAAAGTTACTAAAGTGCTGTAATCATCTTTAGTATCTGATGCGGTTAACGCAGTTTTTCTGAACAACTGATATCCTGCGACCATCACTTTTTGAGCACTGATTACTGCATCAGCATATTGCGCGTATTCTAACTGTATTCTGGTCAAAATTGCCCATGCTGCACCACTGGTAATTCTACCTGTTTGGTTGGGAGTACCTCCACTGTAGCTAGGCGATAGATCAGCAGCTACAGCTTTGATCTCATCGGTAGCAAATTTTATAACTTCAGTCGATGGAGTAGGGGCCACCGAAGTTTCGCCAGGATCAGTATATGATTTAGTCAACAACGGTACTGCACCAAAATAATGAGCCAGTTCATAATAAGTAAAAGCCCTTAAAACCCTTACTTCAGCAATAAAGCGTTTCCGTAATGTTTCATCCATGGTGGCTTTACCAATGTTATCTAAAAAATAGTTATAGCGGCGTATAAAAACATAACGACCGTTATATCCGGCGTCTAAAGTAGCATCTATGCTACCGGCAGATATCAGGGTAGCATTGCTTTCCCAGGGGTATTGGCAGTAGGCGTTATCGGCAGCGCCATCATCGTATGCATAATTGTACGCATTGGCTAAATATCCGTAACAACCTGTTAATGCAAGCTGTACATCATTTTGCGATTTCCAGAACGTGCCGGCAGAAAGTTTATCCTGCGGAACAAAATCTATGGACTTTTTACAACCTCCTAAAATTAAAAGAGAGATCAGCGATGTATATATAAATTTTTTCATGGTGATTATAGTGTTAAGTTTAGGCCTACAGAAAATGTTTTTAAAGATGGGTAAGCCGATCTTGCTGAAGGAGCTTCCGGATCAAAATCTTTCAATCGCTGATCACCACGGATGGTGAACGGATTATTGCTTGATGCATAAACTCTTAAGCCTTTAATTTTTGCCCTATCCAATATATTTTGAGGGATCGTATAACCTAGTGTAATTGCTTTTACCCTTAAGTATGAAGCATCGAACAGCCAGAAGCTGGACATGCCAAAATTCTGGGTATTGTTGGTTACTCTTGGGTACGCTGCATTAGGATTAGGGTTGTCAACAGTCCATCTGTCTAAAACATAATTTTTTACCCCTGCGCCATTAAAGAAAGCTTGCGAAGCTTCAGCTTCTAAATAGACTTTTACATCACTTACTCCCTGGGTTAATAAGCTAAAATCGAAACCTTTATAATTGGCCGACAGGTTAAGGCCATAAGTAAAATAAGGTACATCGTTGCCATTGATGATTCTGTCGTCGCCATCTATATCACCATCTCCATCCTGGTCTTTGTACCTGATGTCGCCAGGTTTTGGATTATTTGCCTGTGTGGCATGACCATCAATATCAGCCTGATTAACAAATAAGCCTTCAGCCTGCCACATATAGAAAGAACCTACAGGCTGGCCGATACGGTTGATGTAATAACCACTTGGAGCAGTTTCGTTTGCACCTCCCAAATCAGTTACTTTATTCCATATCTTACTGATGTTACCACCCACTGAATAGTTGAAATCATTTATTTTACCATTGTAGTTTAGCGAAAGTTCAAAACCATTGTTTTTAACAGCACCCAAATTTACAGATGGTTCTTCACCGCTACCTAAACCTGCTTCAGCCGGAATATTTGGATTTGGCAATAAAATGTCATTGGTGATTCGGCTAAATGCATCCAATTGTAAGGTAAAAGATTTAAATAAGGTTGCATCTAAGCCGGCATTATAAGTAGTCAGTTTTTCCCAGCTTAACAACGGATTTGCCAATTTACCCGGAGTTACACCATCTTGCTTCGATTGGTCTAAAATCACAGTAGTACCAGCATTCAGGCCGTCATAAAAATCATAATTGCCCACGTTGTTGATGTTACCTAATTTACCTGCAGACAAACGTATTTTTAATTCGTTAACTGCTGTAAGGTTTTTCATAAAATCTTCCTGAGATATACGCCATGCTACCGAAGCAGACGGATACCATGCCGCGCGGTGACCAGGGGCAAATCTAGAAGAAGCATCATTCCTGGCACTTGCCTCAAACAGGTATTTATCAGCAAAAGCATAATTTAAACGTGCAAAAACAGAAGCCAGCGCACTTTCGCCAGAGTTACCACTTGCAGTTGTATTTGCCGGAAGTGTAGAACCCGCATTGATCGCACTCAAATCATTATTTGGAAAGTTCTTACGCACAACCGAGATCGTTTTATTTTCAGCTTTTTCGTAAGAAGCACCGGCCAAAACCTTGAAGTAATGCTGCTCTACATTCTTTTCATAGCTGGCAGTTGCCTGAGCTAATATATTCGAGTTACTTTGCCATGCTTCAGTTAACTGGTTGGTCGCTATCGTTGTACTGCCTAGAGGTTGTTTCGTAATGAATCCGATAACAGGATCTACTGTATTTATGAAAGAACTGTTGAACTGGTTTAATGCATTATAAGAGAACAAACCAGAGATGTCCAAACCTTTAACCGGTGTATAAGTTCCATTTAAATTACCAATAAAGCGATTGGTATTGTAATTTGTTCTACCGCCGTCTTTTAATAAACGTAACGGATTTTGACTTGCTATTGTGGCATTCTCTTTTCCAGCCGTTACACTGCCCCATTCGCCATTACTTTGTCTGGCTACAGATAGTGGGATAGACCTTCCAACACCCGTAAAACCTATTTCTAAATTATCATTACTATAGCCATCTCTAATAAATGACAGGTTGCTACCGATTTTAAACTTATCGCTGATTTGGGTTTCGGTATTGGCCCTTAACGAATAACGTTTTAAGTCTTTACCCGGAATTAAAGAGTTTTGTCCAAAATATGCACCACTTAAGTAATATTTCGTTTTATCACCTCCGGATACGCTCAACTGGTGTTCCATCATAGGTGCATTTTTACGTAAAATCAAAGAATACCAGTCGGTGTTGGGATAAAGATCCGGATTGGACTGGCTTGTTATTGCTGCTAAAGCGGCAGCATCATAAAGAGCCGTTCTGCCCAGATTGGTTTCAGCTTCGTTACGTAGAATGGCATAATTATAAGCATCTGTATAATCTGGCAGGTAAGTCGCCGATTGACTGCCGTAGTAAGCGTTATAATTAATAGACGGTGTGCCATTTCCTTTTTTGGTCGTTACCAGGATTACACCATTTGCAGCCCTTGCACCATATATTGATGAAGAAGATGCGTCCTTTAATACAGAAATTGCTGCCACATCGTTAGGATTGATACGGGCAAAGTCATTTTGACCAACTACCACACCATCGACCACAAACAATGGGGATGAACTACCAAGATTTGCACGACCCCTAACATTGATACTACCCAGATCTGCGCCCAAATCTCCGGGAGCCGATTTTATAGCCACACCCGGAACAGTACCCTGCAAAGCATTTGTTAATGAAGTTACAGGACGGTTAACGATGGTTTTTGTATTTACTGTGTTTACAGCTCCCGAAAGGTTAACCTTTTTCTGAGTACCGTAAGCGACAACTACTACTTCGCTCAGTTCTTCCTGCGATTCTTTTAATACTACGTTGATGTTTGTATTGTCACCGACTGCAACTTCTTTGGATTCGAAGCCTAAATAGCTGAATACCAGGATTGCATTCTTATCCGCTACAACAACAGCATAAGTTCCGCTTGCGTCGGTCATGCCACCGTTTTCAGTACCTTTTACTTTAATATTGACCCCGGAAATAGGCAGTCCCTTTTCATCCCTTACCGAACCTTTGATGGTAATGGGATCGGCGAAAATGGCAACGATTTTATCTAAGAATGAAAGTTCTTTTTTCTTGATGATGATGGTTGAGCCAAAAATCCTGTAAGTGAGGTCAAGATCTTTCATAGAAGCTTCCATTGCCTCTTCTATGCTGGCATTTTTAAGGTTGATGTTTACATTTCCTCCCTGTTTAATGTCTTCTTTATTGTAGAAGAATACGTATCCGCTTTGTCTTTTTATAGATTGCAACACTTTGTCGAGGGACATGTTTTTTTCTTTCAGATTGATTTTCTGGCTAAATCCTATCGCACTAACTTGCATTAGTCCAAGAAATAGAAGGATTGCTGTAAGTTTCATGACACGGATAAATTTAGCTGATAGCCACGCACCAGGCATAGCTATGTGAATAACATTTAATTTCATTAAATTTACGGTTGATTTTGAGTTAATAAATGAATGGGTTCACCAATTTGTTCATCCCGATCTTATCGGAAAGGGTTAATTCAAAGTATTATCCGGTAAGTGTTGGTAGCACTTGCCGGTTTTTCTTTTATAACCATTGAACATTCTTTTAAGGTTCTTGTAGATCTTTGCTCATTTTGTTTAGGTGATTTGGTTAGTATTAGTTTTATTATTTTGTGTGTTGGTTTTAAGGGGTTACGACGATGGTTTTACCCGTTATCCTGAAATTGATCCCGGCATAACTGAGCATTTTAAGTACTTCATCGAGATTGGCTTTTCTGGAGAGCTCTCCTTCGTAAATACGATCAGGAATGTCGCCTGAGTACTCCACATCGATGTTATACCAGCGTTCCATTTGTCTCATGATGTTTTTAATGTCTGCATTTTCAAAATGGAAGACGTTGTTTTTCCATGAGATCACTTCCTGGGCATCTATATTTTTAACCTTCAATGACGATTTGCTGTCACTAACTTCTGCCTGCTGACCTGGTTTAATGACCTTACTCGTTCCCTCGGTAAGGACCTTAACACTGCCTTCCAGCAGAGTAGTCTTTATGATCGGCTCGTCGGTATAACTATTTACGTTAAAATGTGTTCCCAGCACTTCAACAGTTTGTTTGTTGCTGACTACCCTGAAAGGTAAATGTTCATTTCTTGCAACTTCAAAATAAGCTTCCCCCGTAAGTTCCACTCTACGTTCAGTTTTGCTAAAAGTGATTGGAAAGCGAAGCGACGAAGCTGCGTTTAACCAAACTGTGGTACCGTCTGGAAGATTGATCTGGTATTGTCCGCCACGCGGCGTCTCTATCGTATTTAAGGCATTACTTGCTGCTGAGCCAGGCGTTGTTTTAGCTACCGTATAGACCAGTTTCCCATCGGCAGTTTTCACGATGTCAACGCCGGCCTGATTGGTGATTTTGCCATTATTAGCATCATTGAGGGAAATCCTGGAGCCATCTGCGAGAATCAGCACAGCATTGTTTCCGCCTGACTTAATGCCGCTTTTTGCGATTTGCTTTTGCCATGTTTTCTGACGGTTTTCAGGCGTGTCCTGATACAGGTAAGCCAGAGTACCTAAAGTAATTAATAGCAGCATTGCCGCCGCGATACGTGGCCATAGCCTGAATGTTTTTGCTTTTGTGTGGTCAATACCAGTTGTGGTGCTGATGTTTTTCCACATTTTTGATTTGAGGTGGGTGTAATCCAGATGGTCGGTTCCCGAATTTTGCACAGCAGACTCCATTAAGTACCAGTGCTGTACTATGGCCTTTTCTGAAGGGCTTGCTACACCCTTATTGTATTTGTCTAACAGTTCTGCAGCTTCGCGCTCGTTCATCGGATTCCTCTTTATCGGTTTAAAAGTATAAACAGGTGAGAAGGTCGTTGGTAGTAGAAGGAAATAAAAAAAATATTTTACCTGAATAAAGCGAGGTAAAGAATGCTGAGTCCGCCGGAAACGGCAAGTTTGTTTTTAATGATTTTTAAAGCATTGCTGATCTGCTTTTTTACTGTTTTTTCGGAGATATTCAACTCGGCTGCAATCTCCTTATAACTGAGATTTTGTTTGCGGCTAAGTTCAAATACTTGTTTCATTTTTGCAGGTAGTGCTGAAATTTCTTTTTCAAGGGCGTTGAGCAGATCCTGTTCATCCAATTGTTCCAGCGTTACATTGCTGCTGGCATCTGCAAAATGGGCAAGCGAGGTGAGGTATTGATTTTTAACCTTGTTATGCTGGATGAGATTCAATACCCTATTTCTTGCACTGACATAAAGAAATCCTGACAGGTTGGTGCTGGAATGGATCTGATTTGGATTTAGCCAGAGTGTGCTGAAGAGTTCCTGAATCAGATCTTTTGCTTCTTCTTCATCTTTCAGCATCTTGAATACATGAAAATATAGTACGTTCCAATACCTTTCGTAAATTTCTCTAAAAGCAATTTCATCCCTGGATTTTACCAGTTCTATTAACTCATTTTCAGAAAAGCTGTGGTAAGTTACCATTATCCTAAATATCCTTAATTGAAACAAAGTACGGACAATTATTAAAGCCTACAAAACTTTTTGTTTTTCATGCGAAAGACAGAAGGATGGAATCAGTTACCTTATGAATTTTTGCATGGTAAAATTTGAAATAAAAATACTAATTTGGTGTTGCTAAAACAGTTTATCAAATATTAGTCTAACCATTTAAAAATCATATAAAAATAAATGAACGCATTAAAATTATCCCTTGCAGCTGCATTATTATGCTCCTTTGCTGCTTGTAATCAAGGTACAAAAACAAATTCGACGGCCGGTACATCTGACAGTTCAAATGTGACTCTTGCATTGGACAGTACAAAATTTCAAAAAGAAATTGACGGCAAGAAAACCAATCTATATGTGCTCAGGAATAAAAATAAGATGGAGGCCGCTTTTACGAACTATGGAGGTCGTTTAGTGAGTTTGCTGGTTCCGGATAGTTCAGGGAAACTGGTTGACGTAGTTGTTGGGTTTGATAGCGTAGAAGGGTTTGAAAAGTCGACAGAACCTTATTTTGGTGCTACTATTGGCCGGTATGGCAACAGGATCGCCAAAGGCAAGTTTAGCCTGGATGGCAAAGAATATACTTTGTTTACCAATAATGGAGTGAATACATTGCACGGCGGTAAAAAGGGATATCAGTATGTAGTTTGGGATGCCAGTCAGCCCGATGCACATACGCTGGTGCTTTCTTATTTATCCAAGGATATGGAAGAGGGTTTTCCCGGTAATCTGAAAGTAAAGGTTACTTATACGCTTACGGATGATAATGAATTAAAAATGGATTATGAGGCAACTACAGATAAAAAAACGGTTGTTAATCTTACGAACCATGCTTTCTTCAACCTGAATGGAGAGGGAAGCGGAACAATATTGAATCATAGTTTGCAGATTTTTGCAGACCAGTATACTCCGGTAGACACTACATTGATTCCTTTAGGGAAAAATGCAAGCGTGAAAGCAACGCCATTTGATTTTACTACTGCCACTACAATTGGAAAAAGAATTGAAGAGGCGAATGATCAACTGAAAGCTGGGAAAGGATACGATCATAATTTTGTACTGAATGGTACTCAGGGAATGGGGATGACCCATGCAGCGACTGTAAAAGGAGATAAATCGGGAATTGTGATGGATATTTACACACAGGAGCCAGGTCTGCAGTTTTATAGCGGCAACTTCATGCAAAGTAAAAACGTGTTTAAAGGTGGTGCTAAAGATGATTTCAGAACTGCACTTGCCTTGGAAACACAGCATTTTCCTGATTCCCCAAACCAGGCGGCTTTTCCTTCGACGGTCTTAAATCCGGGACAAACCTATAAAACTTCATCTGTTTATAAATTTGCCAGTAAATAGTTTTAAATAGCTACAAAAAGGCCCGGGTCATTTACTGATCCGGGCCTTTTTTTGTTAAGTGTGTGCTTAGCGGCTAATGCTTCCCTTTACCATTGCCATGTCCTTTTCCGTTCCCGTTATTGCCTTTTACTTTAACTTTTCCGTAGGCTTTGCCGTTATTTCCCGGATGTCCCTGCACTACATAGTATTTTGCATTCCTGCTGCTACGAATGACTGGCTGGGTATGGTATGATTTATACTTTTTGTATTTTACTTTATGGTCACTAAAATAGCGATATGGAGTAGGTGAGTTGATCACTACTTTATATCCATTATATAAGTTATAACCACTATATCTTGATGGCAAGCCGGATGCAAACACCCATTTGCCATTACTCAGGTAAATAAATTCCCTCGTAGGTACATAGTAATAACTTTCTACATCTGGCAGGTAATAATAATCTACATGATCATAACCGACAGGGCCCCATAAAGGTTGAGAACCGATGTTAACATTGACGTTGATCTGTGCCGTTGCGCGGTTAGAAACCAAGCCCAGGGTTCCTAAAAGCATTAAAAAAAATAACTTTTTCATTTTAGTTTTATTTATGTGTATGATAGATATTAATTGTTTTTCAGCGTGATGGTACCTAGATTGTTGATCTGTCCGTTGGTCACCCCTACATTGGTAATAGTGCTCTCTTGATAACCTACAACAGGAACAAATTTTACACTATAATTTCCTGTAGTAAGACCGCCAACAGTGAATTTTCCAGTGATTGCATCAGGTACAGTACCTACAGTATCTGTTCCTGCAATTACCAAAATTTCCGGATGACTTTCAATTGGTAAAACCGTACCTGTGATCATTCCTGAAGTAGCCTCAGTAATTCCTCTGACAACCGGTTTTAACAAGAATTTTCCGTTTCCTGTGCTTACTATTGATTTTGCTGCATCAAAATCTAATAAAAGAGAATAAGTAATTCCGGGTATCAACTGAGGATTGCTTTTCAGTTTTACTTTCCATCCCGAGCTTTGTGCACTTGGTGTTTTCAGATCTTGTTCGATTCCGTTTACAACAATTGTATTTCCGCTGTCATTGAGGACCAATCTGATCTCTGTGATTTCACCAGAGGGCATTTCTCCGTCTGCGATAAGAATGTCAGGTCTTGCAGTTCCGATTCTAAAATCCAGGATGTTAAATATCCCACGATCTACTTCGAAGGAATAAGGTTTTCCAGCAGAAACCAGTACAACCTCTTTTACACTTAGATTGATGGCGTCAAAGTCGCCCGGCGCGTCGGTCATTTTAATTTGTACCTTGGTAGTGCCCGCGGAGCTGTTTTCCTTTTTACAGCCGATGAATGTTCCAATAGCTAATAATAAAACTATTGAGGTTAAAATTGCAAATTTCGTTTTCATGGTATGACGTTTTACTTTAATTACAATGTCAAAGCTGCGGCACGAACATGAAAACAACATGAAATTCAAAAATTATTTTAATTATCTCAGAATTTCATCTGAATTTCATGTTGGTACATGATCTTTGATACCAATTAGATAGTAGTGGCGATGATGAAACATGTTAGTGTTTTAAGGAGAGGATGAAAGTTTGCCTTGCAAGAGGCAAACTTTCTTTATATTTACCATAATGAGTATTTCAAATCATTTTAGTTCTGCAATAAGGTGCATTTTAATTGCTGGTATGGTGATGTGTATCTCGTTCAGCGTAATTGCGCAGGAGAAAACTAAGGAGAAGATAAAGGATAAAAAAGGGGAAGTGGTAGAAACGAAGGAAACACAAAAACCTGATATTAAAGAAGTCCCTAAATCAAGAAAACAGCCTAAACCCGCAGTGGTGAAGCCAAATGTCAAAATCAAGCCTGTAAAAATTGTAAAACCAAAAATCAGGAAACCATAATTAATCCTTCGCATGAGATTATTCGCTTTCTGTATCTTCTTTCTGAGTGCATCGACCTTATCGGCGCAAACTGAATCTGTAAAAAAAATAAACGTTACGGTCGCGGCCATGTACAGCAGCAATGCGAGTTATTATGGTCAGACTACAGCTGAAAAACTACCCTATGTGCTGGCGAACGCGACGGTAAGATTCCCGGTTGGGTTATACCTATCCGCAGGAACATACAAGTTGTTGAATATCGGAAGCGGACTATCAGAAACCGATCTGGGGATTGGTTTTGAACATGATTTCAGTGAACGCTTATCGGTGGGCTTAGGCTATACCAAATCCTTTTTTCCTTCAAATTCTCCGTTACTCCAGGCAGCTAATGACAATAACCTCGATCTTTCTGTGGGCTGGAAATGGCCATGGTTCACAACTAAACTGGAGACGAATTATGCTTTTGGTTCGGAAAACGATGTTTTTCTTGGGATTGAAAATTCCCGTTCCATTGAATTAGGCCAATTATTCAGTGAGAAGGATGCACTTTCAATTGAGCCGGCTATAGAAATAGTGGCGGGTACACAGCATTTTTTTAATACCTACCAGCAACAGAAAATCAAGAACAACAATGGCAACGGCAAAGGGAACAATAATGGGAATGGCAACGGCAACGTTGTGACGATTACAGAGCCCGCGACCAGTTTTAACCTACTTTCTTATAATTTCAAACTGCCCTTGTATTACAGCCGGGCGAGTTATATGGCCGAACTGAGTTATCAGTTCTCAGTTTTGGGAGCAGAAGCGATAACAGAAGCAAAACGTAGCCAGTCCTTTATTGGTCTGGGTTTTTATTATCAGTTTTAAGTTAAATAGCATCATGAAAGTACTGATTGTAGAAGATGAAAAATTATTGGCTGCTGAAGTTGAAACCTTTTTAAAAAAGGCATTCTATGTATGCGATCTCGCACATACCATCGCCGAGGCGACAGAGCAGATAGAGATCAATACTTACGATTTTATATTGATTGACCTGGGATTGCCGGATGGCGATGGCTTGAGTTTGCTGAGCAAGGCTAAAAAGTACAATCCGGAGGCCGCCTATATCATTCTGACAGCAAGGGGAAATCTGGAAGACAGGATCACAGGACTAGATCTTGGTGCTGATGACTACCTCGCAAAACCATTTTCCCTGCTGGAGTTACAATCGAGGATGCAGGCCATAGCCAGGAGAAAATTTAATCTAAATGACGAACTGGTATTGCTGGGTGTTTTTATGATCGATCTCCAGAAGCGCTTCGTATTATTTAATGAGCAGCAAATAGAACTGTCCAGAAAAGAATTTGATCTTTTTAGTTACCTGCTTTTGCATAAAAACCGAGTACTGACCAGGATGCAGCTTAGCGAACACATCTGGGGTACTTTTGCAGATGATGATTATGACTCGAATTATATAGATGCACACATTAAGAACATCAGGAAGAAATTAAACGTCTGGGGTCCTACAGAATGGTTGGAAACAGTCAGGGGAGTAGGCTACAGGATAAGAAAGTAATATGAAGTTATCCAGCAAGCTCGTTTATTTCATTACAGGCTCCAAGCTCATTGTAGTTTTGCTGTTTGTACTTTCGCTGCCATTTTTGGTTGAGCGAATTGCTTCGGAATATACGAACTATTCATTGCGCGAGCAGCGAAAAGAAGTCATTAGCGTCATTCAAAAGAAGGGGATAGACTATTATCTTCAGGGAGATGATAGCTACGGGAGCTATACTTTGCTTAAAGAAGAATACATCGCACTGGAACCCGATACCAATGGGCAGCGACTGGATACCATAAAAAATGCACAGCGGATCATAGAACAGGATACCTTGAATTATAGGGTTTTGAGCTATAGCTTTAAAATGAAAGGGAAGCCTTATTTGCTGGAAATAGGTAAAGCTACGGCAAGCATCAACCAGTATAATAAGCCCTTGCAACGGATAGCGCTGTATGTATTAATGGGGCTGATTGCCATTACCATCCTGATCGACCTGGTGTTTACCCGGATATTGATCCGTCCGCTGGGAAAAATCATAGCCAGCAAACTGATCAACAGAAAATTCCCTTTCAAAGACCACGCAAAGCCGGTGAAGACTTCTACAGATGATTTTAAATATCTTGATGAATCTTTAATTCTTTTGATGGATCAGATCAATGAAGATTTTGAGAAAGAAAGGGAATTTACGGCCAATGCATCACATGAGCTGATGACCCCGATCAGTATCCTGCAAAATAAAATGGAAAATCTGCTCGCAGAAGACGAGCTCACAGACGAACTCGCCTCACGCATCGTAGAAATGATGAAGACTTTGGATCGTCTGAAAAAGATTTCGGCTTCTTTGCTGTTCATTTCAAGAATAGAAAATGAACAGTTTGCCAAAACTGCGGATGTCGCGCCCCGGGAAGTCATCGCTGAAGTGATTGAGGAAATCAGTCACCGGCTGGAAGATAAAAACATAAAGCTGGATGTCAGGTTGTCTGATAAGAGATTCTCATTTAAAGCCAATTATGATCTGATCTTCCAGTTGTTTTACAACATCATTAACAACGCGATCAAGTACAATAAAGAAAACGGAAGCATTGCAATTTCAGATGAATTTGATCCTAAAGGAAACTATAGACTGTTGATCAGAGATACCGGGATAGGTATTGAGCAATCAGAATTAGGATTTATTTTCGACCGCTTTAGAAAAACAAACCTGTCCGAAAATGTCGGTTATGGATTGGGCTTGTCTATTGTAAAGAGCATTGCGGAGTACCATGGAATAAAAGTGCAAGTCACTTCAGTGATCAGAGAAGGGACTTGCTTTACGATAATCTTTTCTAAATAACAGGCATCAGCACTATTGATCATCCAGTGCTTTCAGAAATGAAATGATGCTCTTTGTTTCTTTGGGCGTCAGCTGCAGTGGATCTGCTGAAAGGGTTTGGTTATCCAGGTGAATGCCGATGCCCGCACCACCACCACGATTGTAAAAATCCAGCACCTCCTCAAGTGTTTTATAAACGCCGTTGTGCATGTAAGGAGCAGTTTTTGCAATGTTTCTTAAGCTTGTTGTTTTGAATGCGTATTTGTATTGGGGATATGGATTCAGCTCATAACGGCCTAAATCTTTATCAATAACAGCATTTGCGGTATCCGCTTTTGATGGTACACCCAATACCTCTGCCTCACTTTTCTGGAATAAGGGGGCTTGTGTTCCGTTGAATAACGGTGCAAAATGACAGGTGCCGCATTTGGCTTTGCCCATAAATAAGTTGAATCCTTCTTTTTCCTGTGCATTCAATTGTTTTTTGTCGCCCTGCATGTACTTGTCTACACGGGATGAAAAAGGGGATAGGGACCTGATATAAGCGGCAAGCGCGTGCTGAATCTTCCATGGACTGGCTGTTCCTTTTGGGTCTTTGTATGCTTCGGAGAATGCAGCCTGGTAGGATTTAGCATTGTTGATCCTTACTGCCGCCTGCTCCAGCGAGCCATCCATTTCCTCTTTATGGTGAACAACGTCCAATGCCTGATCTTCCAATGAACCAGCTTTCAGGTCATAAAAAAAGGCACGTTGCAGACCAGCATACATCAGAGTAGGGGTATTTCTTAATAGTACTTTATTGGTGTTGAGTCCCTGAGCTGTTACGAGCCCGTCGGTAAATGCTCTGTTCTCATGGTGACAGCTTGCACAACTTCTGTTTCCGCCATTAGAAAGTACATTACTGTTGAAAAGCAGTTTTCCTAATGCTATTTTTTCTTTGCTGATGTATTCAGTATGGTTGCTTACGAATTTATTGACATTAAAGGCATCTTTTTGAAAAAGGCTTGTTGCATCATCATTTAACGCTGATCCGCTTGAAGCTGTTGTTATCTTCAGTTGTTTACGTAAATGATCAAGCTGGGCCGCTATTGGTTGTAAATGATTGGTCATGAAATCAAGACGGTTGAAAGAGTTGAAATCACTATTGTCGTGAAGAAAGCTCATTGCATCTTTCAAACTATTCACTAGTTTTTCATCATCGTAATTTGTGATGACATTCTTAATTCCCTCCAATGCTGCGGCAGCTTCAGGAAGAGATTGCAATGCAGTGGGAGTATCAAAGCCAGTAATACCCAGACTGGTGATGCGGAATAATTCGAGCCTCATGGCATCAAATAGCTGCGCATTTGTAATGGTATATTGCTCGTTATACCTGGCTACGCGCTGCAGGTTGAGCTGCATCTTTTTTACCTCGTTGAGCAATTCATTACGGTTTTCAGTTGTTGGGGTATCGTAAATCAGTTCTTCCATTACCTGAAAACCAGTTGGATTCTCTATCAGGTTCTCCCCAAGTTCTATTTCATCTATTGGCGCTCCGTTGATCAGTACAGCTGTGGTAGGGAAGAAATATTCCATGTAATACTCCATTCTTTTATATTGCGCTCGGGATTCCAGGAAAGCAGTCTTTATTTGTGCTTCGTTCTTTTTGGTTACTGCGTTCAGGAGCTTGTCGTCCACTACAGCTTGCAGTTTCAGGAGTTCCTGGTCAAAGGATGCTTTTACCTTTTCTTCTGATGATTGATTATTCATCGTGCAGAATAAGGTTAGAGAGGTAGTAATGATGATTATGCTGAAAAGAGCAATGGTTTTTTTTATGCTGTTCATTGATAGGAAATAAGAAAATATCCCTGTCTGTATATTGCATCAGACAGGGATCGGGAGGATTAAAACAGAAATAATTATCTTGCTACACCCCTTACAATTACAACCTGGCCGCCTTCGCTGTTGTTCACTAAACGAGTTGATCCGCCATCGGCGTTTTTATATTTATCGCTTGTCCAGGTATGTGGGTGAAGGTTAACTATAAAAGTATCGGGGATACCAGTAAGTGCAGAGACGTCGTACATCGCGCCATATTCCCATGAGCTCAACTGCTGGTTGTTAGATGGATTGTATTTTGTATTAAATGCAGTTTCGGTTCTGCGGTGGTTCATTTGCAGCATAGGTTTTAGTGCTTTGCTACCCATTGAGAACTGCCATATGGTTCCGTCGTGATCATTGTTCTTATAGAATGAATCGCCGTCTTCCTGTATGTACACATAGTTTTCAGTAACGCAAAGGTTATCCGGGTTTACAATACTTTTTCCTGGATTATCATTTCCGTCAACAGCTACTTCTAATTTTCCTTTTAACGGATTGGTAGCATCAAGAACCAATTTATACACACGGCCCCACATGGTTTTTCCGCTTACAGGAGTCAGCTTGTCGCCCTGGCTCACACCAGTAGCAGTAAAGTAAACCTCGCGGCCATTAGCAGCACTTCCTTTTCTGTAGTCGATATCTTCCACACGCGCCAGCATCAGCGCTTTTTTATCTACCGTCTGCTGTTGCAACTGAGCACCCGTACTGCTTTTTACATTGTCCAGCTCAACGAATTCTACATCATAGCTCTGGCCTTTTGACATGTTGGTTTCAACAGGGTCATTGTTTGATCTTTTCAACACGTATAGTTTTCCATTGTTGAGGTCTCCCTGAGTATTGGACAGATACATAGCAAGTTGTCCGTCGCTTTCATCTTCGCCGATCATTACAATGGTTTTTCCCGGGAAAGCACCTTTAGGTAGCGGTACTGCATTTTCAGCACTCCATCTGCCCAATGCAGCTTGAGTACGCTGGTTGTTTTTCTTATCGGCAGGAGCCAGAGGGTCAATTGCGTGGATCATAGATTCAGCACCACTTTCACCAGCGGTAAGGAATACGGGCTTTGAGAAACCATGTTCTTCAGGAGTAGCCATTGTAGCAGAGCACAGACGGGTCATTCCACCATCAGAATCAACGATGTACTCACCTTTAACAGGTTTGAAGTTTTTATCTAGATATACCCTTGAAACCGACTGTAGGATTTCATGGTTGTTGATCATCACAAAACCTTCTCCCGAAGGGTTTTTGATAATGCCTGCACCGTCGGGCTGAGCGCCAAATATAAATGAAGGAGACTCTGGCAATACATCATCACTGCTGATGAGCGTAGTGATTTTTAGTCCTTCAAAACCTGCCATGGATTTTACCAGGGAAGGATTTACAGAATAGTCTTGAAGCTGGGCAGGAATGACGATAGCTGGCCTGTCTTTTCTGCATGCAGTTACCGCTACGGCAGTAGCCGCAAAAGCTGCAATGGCAAATGTTAAATTTCTTGCTCTAAATAGGTTTTTAGTCATGATTTGTTTTTCGTTTGTCTGACGCAAACCTACCGTGCCAATGTTGCCTGAAATTTAAATGTGTGTTAAGTAAAAGAGGTTGTATCTATTTAGAATTGATCTATAGATTGGGGTTAATGAGGGAGTTTATCTTTGATGATTCCATAGATATAAGTTCCGGCCAGGGCTCCGATAATTACAATTAACATGGCTAAATAACCATAGCCTACATTGACGAACATTGGCCCCGGACATGCGCCTGTGAGTGCCCAGCCCAATCCAAAGATGGTTCCGCCGATAATATACCTGTAGAATGTTTTTTCCTTGTTCTGAAAAGTGATCTGTTGCCCTTCGCTGGATTTCAGTTTCAGCTTTTTAATCAGGAAAACGGCAATTACACCAAGGGTCACAGCTGTTCCAATGATTCCATACATATGAAAAGACTGAAAACGAAACATTTCCTGAATCCTAAACCAGGAGATGGCTTCTGATTTGGTCATGATGATTCCAAAAAGAATGCCTGCCAGTATAAATTTAAGTGCTTTCATTAGATTAAAATAAGTAAGGCATAATTAAAAAAGTCATGATCAGTCCGCCGATAAAGAAGCCAATTACTGCAATAAGAGATGGCAGCTGCAGATTAGATAACCCGGAAATCGCATGTCCGGAGGTACAACCGCCAGCATATCTGGAACCAAAGCCAACCAGGATTCCACCAAAGAGCAATATCAGTATCACTTTGGGTTCTTTCAGTGAAGCAATGGAGAACAACTCATCAGGATTTATTCCGCCTTTGAATGAGATGCCTATTTTTTGCAGGTCGGAGATGGTGGCTGCGGATAATTTCAGGTCTTCGGGATCGCTTAAGTAATGTGAGGAGATGAAACCACCGATGATTGCTCCGACAAGAAACAAAAGGTTCCAGCGCTGTGCTTTCCAGTCAAAGTCAAAGAATTTTACCTTTTTGCCAGCTCCTGCAATGGTACAAATGGTCCTGAGATTCGAAGAGAAACCAAATGATTTACCCCAAAAGACTAACAGCAACATGATGACTACGATCATGAAGCCGGAAAAATACCAGGGCCAGGGTTGTTTGATCAGTTCAAGCATTTTCTGATTATTGAATGATCTGCAAAGGTAAGGGTATTATTCTGGTAAGTTATAAATGGTTTTTAAGCATTTTTTATGAGAATGGATTCCAGCACATTGGCTGCGTCGTCACATTTGTCGGTCGCCATCTCAAGGGTCTGCAATACATCTTTTTGTTTGATCAGTTCAATTGCATTCAGTTCCGTGCCAAAGAGTCCAGCTACAGCTGTATTGCAAAGATGATCTGCATGGCTCTCTCCTTTGTTGATGCGCAGACAAACTTCAGCAATCAGTTTCGTGTTTTTAAAGCTGCGGAGCTCCGCAATGGCGCTGTTCAGGTCAACACACATTTCCAGAATTAAATGGGCGAGGTCTGGCATTGCTTTGTTCAGCACTTTTATGTTGTAGAGGCTGATGTTCATTGCCGAGGCATAAATATAGTCGGCAATATCGTCGAGTGAGCTCGCCAGGGCGTGTATGTCTTCACGATCAAACGGTGTAATAAAGCTTTTTCCCAGTCCGAGAAAAATGGCATGGGTGATGTCGTCACCGGCCTGTTCCAGTCTTTCAACTTCTGATATGTATGTTTTTCTTGCTTCAGTGTCATCGGTATTGACAGCTGCAACCAGAGCCTCAGCTATTTTTACCAGGTTGGCGCCAGCCTGTTCAAAAAGAGGCTGGAAGATTTTATCTTTCGGACTAAAAAAGTTGAAAACACTATTCATCGGTTTTTGATTTTAACAAAAATATAGATGCAATGTTAACGCAGCATAAAGTTTAATGTCTGATAATGTTGTATTTACATTATCGGTTTGTCAATAGTGATGCTTGCGGATAATTAAGGGCCTTCGACTGACCAGCTTCGTAACTGATAGAGGCCAGCTTCGGGGATGCTTCGCAAAAGGGTACCCGTTTTCCGAAGCAATCCCCTGTCAGTTATGAATCAGTTACGGATCAGTCGAGGAGTAGGGGTTAACAAAATCTTAATATTCCTGATATGAGGTTATTATAGAAATTATTTTACAGCTTTGTAATAAGATTCGTTGTGAATTTAACGCAACGGATAAGGGGATATTATTCATAATGGCAAAAGCGATTCATAAACTGATGAATGAGGCCGAACTCTTTGCTGGACTTGCAAAGGGTGATGAGCAAGCTTTTGAAGCAATTTACCGCCATTATACCCGCCGATTATTCCCATATGTGCAGAAGCTGCTGAAGACACCTGAGCTTTCGGAAGAGCTGATTCAGGATATTTTTGTTCAGATATGGATGAACCGTCATGTTTTTGCTCATGTGGAATACCCAGCCTCATATCTGTTTAGCATAGCAAACAGGCAGGCATTGAAATACCTGAAAAAGGTGGCCAGTGATGCCAGGATATTGAAAAAAATAATGGATGGCTCTGAACCGTATAGCAACGAAACTGAAGAGCAGATCATCTTGCGGGAGAGTGTAGAGGCAATTAACCTGGCTGTTGCACAATTACCCGATCAGCGCCGGCTCATTTGGGAACTTAGCCGAAATGAAGGCTTAAGTCATGATCAGATCGCAGAAAGGCTGAGTATTTCCAAAAATACGGTGAAGAATCAAATGGTCCAGGCTTTAAAGCATGTGCGTAATTTCATAGACAGGCGGGCTGGGGTACTGAGTGTTTCAATAATTATTCTGCTGTCTGACAGTAAGTTATAATTTATTTCATTTTCTGAATAGTCCTATGCAGGGCTTTGTTGTACTTATCTACTAAACAAGGAAAATGCAAACAGATCCATCATCCATTCAAGTACTATTTGCAAAGTATGTAAAAGGCAAAGCTTCTGCTGAGGAGACGGAACTTCTTTTTCAGTTGATCGGAGCAAATAAACACGATCCTGAAATACTTCGTCTGTTAGATTCGGAGCTGGCTGAAACTTCGTTTGTTGCATATGACCCCGCCTGGGAATTGACTTTGGAAAAGATTAAGGAAGAAGTGTTGGAAGGAGAGGAAATGACATTAGCTCCGAAACGAAATTATAGGCTTTGGTATCGCGTTTCAGTAGCAGCAGCAATTTTACTCGTGATTGGAGTGGGGCTTTGGTTTTACTCCGCTACTCGTCATCTCGACGATAGGAGAGATCTCTTGAACTATGCTAACGATATAGCGCCTGGTAAAAACGGTGCGACCATCACACTGGCCAATGGCAAAGTCATCCAACTGAGCGACATGAAGAGTGGAGTAGTGATCGGCTCTGCCGATTTGAAGTATGATGATAACACCCTTGTCATCCAGAGCGATAGCGAAGGATCTAGATTCCTCGAAACTCGGAATGACAAAGTCCTCGAGATGACGGCAAAAACAACCAAAGGCCAAACCTACGAATTTACCTTACCTGACGGTACAAAAGTCTGGCTAAATGCGGCTTCATCTATAAAATTCCCATCGAAGTTTACTGGAAGTGAAAGAATTGTGGAGCTAACTGGGGAAGGGTATTTCGAAGTAGCAAAAGACAAAAAACATAAATTTATGGTTAGGAGTGCGGGACAGGAACTGTCGGTTCTTGGAACGCACTTTAATGTGAATGCTTACGCGGACGAGGGCAGTGTAAAGACTACTTTGCTGGAGGGATCAGTTCGCGTTGCTATAGACGGTCGTCATTCCTCTAACGCTCCACGTCATCCTGAATTTATTTCAGGATCCCGGAATGGAAAGGCGAATACGCAGACTATCATCCTTAAACCAAACCAGCAATCGGTCCTAAATAATAATACCGGTATCAAAGTTCAACAAGTAAACCCTGAGGATGCGGTAGCATGGAAAAACGGTCTGTTCGTATTTTACAATGAGGACATCAAAAGTGTGATGCGAAAGGTGTCACGCTGGTATGATGTGGATGTGGAATACGCCCAAGGTTTTAAGAGCCAGACTTTCGTAGGAACCATTTCAAGATTTAAAAATATATCCAGTGTTCTGGAAATGCTGGAAACAACCGGGGCTGTTCACTTTAAAATAGAAGGAAGGAGGGTTGTGATCAGGAATTAAATCTACAAAGAAAGAAATGAGGTAAAACAATACCGGGAATGCGCTAACACTCCCGGAGGATGTTTGGCCATCATTAAAAATCAATTGCGAAATCAAGTAATAAATCGAACCAAACAAAACAAATGTATGAATTTTTATAACGTATTCAGGCTATGGAAAAGCTTTCATGTGCCCATACAAATCTATCGGATTATGAAGGTTGCTATACTTCTTATTACCGTTGCCTTAGTACAGGTCAGTGCAGCCACCTTTGGTCAAAGGGTGAGCATAAATATGCACAATGCATCTCTTGAAAAGGCCCTGCTGGAAATAAAACAGCAAACAGGATACAATATGCTATATACCCTGGAAATTTTGTCTAAATCTAAACCAATCAGTATTACGGTCAGGAACAATGATATTTTGAAAACACTGGATCAATTATTTGAAGGCCAGCCTTTGGAATATGTAATTAAGGAACATACTGTGGTCGTTAAAGAGAAAACGCCTTCCTTTCTGGATAGAACTGTTTCTGTCATCCAGAGCGCAGCGAGGGATCTATTTTCTGCTATTGATGTCTCTGGTTTGGTATTCGATGAGAAAGGGCTGCCGCTAGCCGGAGTTACGGTGAGGGTGAAGGGGACGAATAAGGCGACTTTTACGGATAATGCGGGAAAGTTTTATTTGTCTGGTGTTGATGATGATGCGGTGATTGAGTTTAGGATGGTTGGGTATAAGGTTAAGGAACTTTCGGCAAAGAATAAGTTTGAAGAGATACAATTGGAAATTGCCTCAAAGGAACTGGAAGAGGTCGTTGTTGCTTATGGCAAGACCACGCAACAAGCTTTGACGGGGGCGGTTACAGTAGTGAAAGGTGAGCAGATTGAGAACCTACCGAACAGGAGTTTTGACAAGAGTTTGCAAGGATTAGTGCCGGGACTACAGATTACAAAAGGCACAGGTCAACCAGGCGGAGGTATGAGCAGTATTATATTAAGGGGGATATCAAGTGGAGGAGACCCGCAATCTGGCTCAACAGTTAGAAATCCGCTAATCGTGATTGATGGAATACCTGTAACTCAGGATAATTTTCAACTGAGCATGACTGTATCCGGAACACCTGTAACTAATCCAATTGCACAATTGAATCCTTCGGATATAGAAACAATTTCTGTTCTTAAAGATGCAGCGGCAATCGCTTTATATGGATCAAAGGCCAGTAATGGGGTGATTTTGGTAACCACTAAAAAAGGAAAACAGGGGAAACAAACCTTTAGCTTTCGCTCGCAAACGGATCTTTCTGATGTTCCACAGAGGTTGTTTAGTTCAGTCCCAACCAGTGAACAGTATCTGCAGCTTTTATTTGAAACCTATAAAGCCACAAGTTCGACATGGACAGATGCAAGTGTTAAAAGCGATTTGCTTAAAAAATTCCCATACATAGTTTCAGGTACTGACAGCAGCTTTTATCCAGCACCAGATTGGAAGAATGCTATTTTTAGAAATGGGGCAAAGACTTACTCAAACGAAATCTCACTATCCGGCGGATCTGAAAAAGGCAATTATTACCTGAATTTTGAAAATACAAAACAGAACGGAATTGTAAGGAATACAGATTTTGATAGAAAATCTTTCAGGATGAATTTAGAAAATAAGCCATTACAGTGGTTGACTTTAGGAACAAACACTTTTTTATCCTATAGCGTTCAAAATGTATCAGACCTGAATGAGGGCGAAAGTACGTTCGGGCTCGTGCCCACCGTATCGCCACTGATTCCTATAAAAGATAAAGATGGCAAATATATATTAACCTACAAATGGGGGGCACCGGCTACGGCTTTTCCTAATCCTGTTGCTAAACTCGAATATGATATTGCCAGAAACACATCATATAGGGGGCTGAGTAAAATTTATGGTGAGGCAAGGTTTTTAAAATATTTCACACTTCGCTCAAGTCTTGGCGTGGATTTTATGTTCGCAGGAGTTAAAGAGAAAATAGATCCGAGATTTAGACAAGGCACCTCTGGTGTAGGTGTAATTAAAGAGGGAAATACCCAAAGGGCCACTTTGATAACAAATAATATTCTCGACTTTAAGCTACTCAAAAATTCCAATCATTATATCGGAGGACTAATTGGTCACGAGGCACAAATCGTTACTAGTAAAGTATTATCTGGAGAAGCAAGAGGTGATACAACGGCACTTTCAATTTACGACCAATTAACAAGCCCTGGTTACAGTGTTTCATCTCTTTACGGATCTAAAACTAAACAAACCTTGCTTTCCTGGTTTGGGCAGTTGAACTATGGATTTAAAAATAGATACTTTTTATCCTCGAGTGTTCGTTGGGATGGATCTTCCAGGTTTGGAGATAGAGAACGGTGGGGCAATTATTGGTCGGTTGGAACTGGGTGGGTAGTCACAGAGGAAGCCTTTTTAAGAAAGAATAACCTTCTTAACTACCTAAAATTAAGGGGAAGTGTTGGGGAAGCCGGAAACTCAGAGGCCGTTAATCCGTCAACAAAATTTGACATATTGGTACAAGGTTCTTACGATGGAAGAACTGCGGTAGTAGCCACTCCTTCACCAGGAAATAGAGATGTAAAATGGGAAAAGACTTTTTCTTACGATGCGGGATTAGATGCAAGACTATTTAATGACCGTATTAGCTTAACACTGGATATGTATATTAAAAAGACAAATAACTTAATATATACTATCAATTTACCCTCCATAAGTGGATTTAGTTACGTAAGCGAAAATATAGGCGATGTCAATAATAAAGGCCTTGAAGTTTCAATTTCCGGCGATGTAATAAAACTATCAGCCTTTCGCTGGAATATGGGAGTGACCTGGAGTATCAATAAAAATATATTGACGAAAGCTTATGTACCGTTAATTACCCTAACTTCCGGAACCCTGGCAAATGAAGTAGGTAGAAATATGAACTCATTTTATCTTCGGGAGTGGGCAGGTGCCAATCCACAAGATGGTAAACCCCAATGGATAGGAATAAATGGCTTGCCGACAAGCAATAGTAGTCTCGCCAGAAGATCTTTTGTTGGCAAACCTCAACCAGACGGATATGGAGGCTTAACAAATAATTTGTCTTACAGAGGCTTACAACTAACCGCCCAATTTTATTACCAGTATGGAAGCTCTTTCCTAAACGATAAATTGAGAACATTGGCCAATGATGGATCTATACCTTACATTAATCAATCTCTTAGCGCATTTAATTATTGGAAAAAACCAGGTGATGTATCTAACAACCCCAGAAGGATGTTAAATAATACAGATAGCGGAAACCTTATATCAACCCGCTATTTATTTGATGCAGATTACCTCAAGCTAAGTAATGTCTCTTTGGCGTATACTTTTCAGCATCCAATACTTGATAAAATAAAATTGAGACAATTAAAGGTCTATGTTCAGGGAGATAATTTAGCCATTTGGACAAAGGCTTCCGATCAGGATCCAGATAATGCAAATGTAACCGGAGGGATTGGAAGCCCGTATCCTAATCAACGAACATTTAGTTTAGGCTTGCAGGCCAATTTTTAAAACGTAAATAAAAGACCAATGAAAAAAAGATATATAGTGATAACAACAAGATATACCGCAATTTGCTTTATTGTAACAATTTGTTTGTTCATCGTTTCCTGCGGTAAAGATTTTTTGAATGTGCCGGTAGCAAGCACTATCATTAAGCAAGATTATGTAAAAGATCTTCAGACGAACCAGGAGTTTTTGAACGGTATTTATTATACATTATCAACCCAATTGGGAAGTCCTTCGGCATTGTATGCTGACATTGTAGCTGATAATATTAACCCCAGTGCTGGATTTTCCGTTGAACAGGTCCAATATTTAACCCATTACAATTGGCAGCAAAACGCAGATGATAAAACATCTTCTTTTAGCAATATGAATCATCTTTCTTATTCTTTGTATGGAGTTATAGCAAGCTTAAATTTTTCTATTGAATCGTCGATAAAATTCAGATCTGAGAATGCCGAGAAAGCAGATTTAATCAGAGGACAGGCTTTAACACTTCGTGCACTATCCTATTCATATTTGCTTAATTTTTTCGCACAGCCCTATTCATACACTGCTGATGCTTCACATTTAGGTGTAGCGATTCAGATATCTGATGATTGGCGAGTATTACCAAAACAACGCAGCACAGTTAAAGAAGTTTATGATTATATCATTAAGGATTTAAATGCTGCAATTTTGCTAATGCCGCCAATAAAAGGAAGTACGTTATTCGTTAATAAATATGCTGCCGCCGGTTTGTTATCTAGAGTATTGCTTGCAAAAGGAGACTATTCAAATGCGAGAAAATACGCCAGAATGGTCGCAGAAGTAATGCCTCTGATGACGGTAAACTATCCGTCAAAACTGTTTACCCTACAAGAGACAGAAGCCATTTTTCAAATTCCTCAAAACGAGCGGAGCCCAATCTTGTTTGCATCATTTTACTTGAGAACAAATGTGCTTTACAGGCCATCGGCGGATATGGTGTCCTTATTAAATGAGAGTGCAACAGATTTAAGAGCTTCATGGGTTACAAAAGTTGGCAATGATTGGACAGTCACTAAATTTCCCCAAAGTGCCAATAGCAAAATTACCATTCCCTCGGTTTCTTATTATCCAACTATTTTGAGATCATCAGAAATGTACCTTATTGCTGCCGAATCCTACGCCCAGCTAAATAATACGGATAGCGCCAGATTTTATTTAGATGCTATCAGGAAAAGAGCCGATGCTACTGCTATCGGGACGACTGCGAGCGGAAATGTACTGTTGGAGGCAATCTACAAGGAAAGAAGGAAAGAACTCGCCTTTGAAGGGCATCGTATGTTTGATTTGTTGAGATGGAAAAAGGGAGTAATAAGAACTAATCCTTTGAATGTACAATATACAGAGTTGCCTTATCCAAGCAATATGGCTATTGCTCCAATCCCCTTGAAGGATGTACAATTGGCAGGTATGGAACAAAATCCAGGCTACTAAAAAGTACGAAATTACTAAGGTTTTATATTCTTAAAAGTAAAAAAATGAAATACATAGTTTCAGTAGTATACTTATTGCTGTTATTTAGCTATCAGCCTGTTGATGGACAACAACAAAAACTCCAAACTATAAAAAGAACAATAATTGAAATCTCTGCTAGTGAAGAAAATCAAATTCCTGAAAAAAAGTTAAAATGGAGTGATGCTGAGTTTATACTTGATGTTACAAAGTCAGCTTTCCCTGTTAGGACAAATCATTCTGTAAAATGGTATATTGAATCGATAGGCCCTTTTATATTTCATAGTGCCAGTGTAATTGACACTATAATTGGCAATCTGGTTGAACCCGGAGACAGCATTTATGTTACATTTAAAAAAGGAGAAATTAATTACTCAGGTATCGGCGCTGAGAAGTTAAACCTTTACAGCGAAATAGAAAAACGACTTAACCAAATCAAAAAGCCACCTATTCGTTGGTACAGTATTAATTCACTTCTTGATTTTTATAAATGGAATACATATTGCGATCAGCGCAACGTGGTAGTTAATGATGTTTTGAATAGATATAAATCAAAGATCTCTATTTATGCATTTAACTTTATAAAATCTACTTACTTAGAAAAATCAGAGGCCGATCGTTGTAATGGTTTTTTGATGATTTATACAAAGCGAAAGGAATTTAATTTACCAAATGAAGGTTTAATTTCAATTTATGATTCTTTAATCAGAAATCAGGACAATATCTGGTTACAGACTGAGGAAGCCACAGGCAAAACTGATGCATTTATGTATATCTTTTCTGCCATTGAGGTAAATAGAGATAGTAGTTTCAGAGCTATTCTAGTCGGTGACCCACAGGCCAGGTTTCACTTTTTTGAACTAGCGCATATAAAAATCAAACAGATTTTTATTGGCCGGCAACAAGAAAGGGCTTTGGTTTATCAGCTGGCGGATAAAGGAATAAGAGGATTGCGTATGAATCCTTTATTTGAAAAATTACTTGGTGAGTATTATGAATCTCCCGGGTTTCCTGAATACAAGGCTTATCTAAAAGAATTCGAGGAAAGAGAGATGAAAAGGGGGCTTGCAACTGGAATAAAAGCACCTTATTTTGCGTTGAAGGATGAAAAGGGTAATGAATTTACTTTAGATCGACTAAAAGGAAAGCCTGCGCTATTATTTTTCTGGAAGGTTGGCTGTCCGTTATGTAAAGAATTTTCTAGTTCAATAACGAGCGTACTTAAAAAGTTTGATCTGCATAATCGGTTTTCAATTATAAGCATTTCTAATTCGACTAATAGGGAACAATGGATTCAGGCAATAACAGCCAAGAAAAACAACATTCCAAATTCCACTCATCTTTTTGTAGATGACAATGCACAGGAACAATCTATTTTTAAAGGCTATAGAATTGAAGATTTTCCCACTATTTTTTTGTTAGATGTATCGGGAAAAATAGTCAGGTATCCATTCCCCAACCCCGTATTAGATAAAGGCAAATATTTATCAGACCAAATAGACCATCAATTGGCTTTGCTTAAGGATGGCCCTTACGTAAGGAACAATCTTAAAAACATTACTTCTCATATAATTAATAATTCATCAGTGTCATCTGAAGAATGGAATAATAGGAAATCGGTTAGGCTGGTAGTAGCGACAGATAAGGAAAATATAACGTTTCCGGTAGCTTTAAAAAATAAAATCAGTATAGAACCCAGCGAATTTTTAAAGCCTGAGAAGTTATTTGTGTTATCTGATATAGAAGGCAATTTCGATTCTTTTAGAAAATTACTTCAGAAGGCTAACATAATAGATGAAAAGTTTAATTGGATTTTTAGTGCTGGCCATTTGGTTTTTGCTGGGGATATGTTTGATCGTGGTAATCAGGTTACAGAATGTCTGTGGCTGATTTATTCCCTCGAAGAAAAAGCACGCAAAGCCGGTGGCTATGTACACTTCATTTTAGGAAATCACGAAATAATGAACCTTAGTGGAGACACCAGATATGTTGAACCGAAATATTTAAAAAATTCAAAATTATTAAATATTGCGTATCAGGAATTGTACGGAGAAAACAGTGAGCTTGGAAAATGGCTACGTTCTAAAAATATTATTGAAAAAGTTGGAGATCTTGTATTTGTGCATGGGGGCATAAGCAGTGAGTTTAGCAAGGTAAATATTTCGCTTGCTAAAATAAATGAAGCAGCCCGCTCATTTTACGATCAGCAAGCTAAAGCCTCTAAAGATAGTGATGCCATAATTAGTACAATATTTGGCAGCAAAACTTCTCCATTTTGGTACAGAGGTTATTATACACCTCTGGGACAGCCTGGAAAGACAACCGATACTGAATTGAATGAATCTTTGAATAGGTTTAATGCAAAGAGAATAGTTACGGGGCATACCATTGTGTCTGATACCATTAGTGTGCATTATGATGGTAGGATAATTAATACAGACACCAAGCATGCAAAAGGAATAAGTGAGGCTTTGTTAATTGAAGGGGCTAATTTTTACCGAGTAAATGCTGAAGGGCAAAGGGTGTTGTTATTTAAGGATGAGGAGAAATAACTAGAAATAACATGAAAAAGATATTAATGATATTAATTGTAGGGCTGGTGATCCAGTCTTGTAAAAAAGAAGAAAGCAAGCCTGCTTTGGCTTCCATAACGGTGGTGAATGTGGCTATTGATGTGGCCGGGAGCAAAGCTTATGCTTCAGATAAGAGAATAAATTGGAGTGCCATTGTAGCTGCTGATGTGGTCAATTTCGCGAATTTTAAGCACTTCGGGGTATTTGTTGGTAGCAAGAATGTGGTAGCTGTAAATTCTGTTGATACTACCAAAACTTTGTACGGTGGAACTGCTGAGTTTAAAGAAGCGGGCTTAAATACGTTGTTCCTTTGTGGGCAAGCGGGTAGTTACGAAGGTGTTTACCTCTCTGATGAGAATTTGCCAAATTATACAAACGAAGTTGTAGGCATTAGGTTCATCAACCTGTCTCCGAATAGCCCTGCTATTAGTGTGAACCTTGTGGCTACACCTACAGTAAACGAAACGGCAAACCTATCTTACAAGCAGAACACAGAGTTTAAAACTTACAATGCTGATGCAAATGTTGTAAAAACAGGTATTGCTTTCCAGGTAAAAGATGCTACTACGGGTGTTCTATTGGCTAGTTGTACTTTGCCAGCGACGGCAGTATCGCCCTACACTACGGCAACAGTAGCCCAGGCCAGATTTAAAAATGTAACACTCGTGATAAAAGGATTAGTTGGCGGCACAGGAGCGAACGCTTTTGGCGTGTTCCCGGTGAGTCACTATTGAGAGAATAATTTAGGGTTAGTTAGTAACGAAAGCATGTGCTGGTCTTTTGGGCCAGCCGTGCTTTTTCCATCTAGATTGTATCGTTATGCTAAATTTAAAATTGTCAGAAATAAAGAATATTGAGTTTTTTAGTGAGGGCGGGTATATTCCACCGGACATGAAGGTGGTGATGGGATTTTTGGAATTGCTGGAACGATGCTTTAGGGAGGAGCATGACCCGAAGTTTTATAGTGAGCGGATGGGTCTGAATCTGGAACTATTGACTGGTTTAACTAAATTTTATCTGAGTAAATCAGTCCACAGGCTGATCTGTGAAAGGATTCATCAAGAGGCTATAAAGTTGTTGAGGTATAGTAGGCTAAACATCAAACAAATCAGTTATGAACTTGGATTTAGTGATCCTACGTGGTTTAGCAGGTGTTTTAGCAAAAATGAAGGTATGAGCCCAAGGAACTGGAAAAGGATCATGGTGCATGAAGCCTTAGTCTCGATCTGAGCTCAGTTATTTCTTTCTGCATGTGGTCTACTTTATCCAATAAATGTCTGATGGCATCTATTCCTTCAATATTTATCTCCAGGTCATAATGAAGATGTATATACCGCTCCATTTCTTTTAACTGCGCAACACTAATGTATTTTTCAGTGTCTACAAGCTCAAGCGTAATGATTCCCTGGTCTTCAAGCGAGATGATAAATGAGGGTTCAATATTATAATTGACACAGTATTCTGTAATGGTAATCAGTTGTGTTTCCATGATTCGTTGATTAACTCAGTTGCTGTAATTCTTTAAATAAGTTCTCCTGTTCAGGGGTTAAATTGGTCGGAATCTTAATAGAATAGGTGATGAAAAGATTGCCAAATTCTCCATCCTTTTTGTAGACAGGGAAACCTTTGCCTTTCAACCGCACTTTTGTACCATTTTGAGTTCCCGGAGCAATTTTCAATTTTACCTTGCTATCGAATGTATCTACCGTAACTTCCCCACCTAAAACAGCTGTAAAAAGGTCTATTTCATGATTGCTGTAAAGGTCGTTGTTCAGCCGTTTGAATTTAGGGTCTTCCTTAATGTTAAACGTGATGTAAAGATCACCCGCAGGACCACCATTAGCTCCCGGACTTCCTTGCCCGTTTAATTTGATCACCTGCCCATCGGCTATCCCCGCAGGTATGGTGATGCGTATGTTCTTCCCGTTTACAGTAAGGGTTTGTTTATGCGTTGTGTAAGCATCTTGCAGACTCAGCGCCAGTTCGGCTTGATAATCCTGTCCCTTATATTTCCTGCTGCTGCTTCCTGAAGACCTGCCAGCCCCACCAAACATTGATTCAAAGAAATCTGAAAAACCACTACTGCCAAAACCTTCAAAATCATTTGGATTGAAACCACCAGATGCACCGGCAGAACCTGCATACGGGTTTCCGCCATACTGTTGCTGTCCCTGGTTTTTTCTTGCTTCAGCATATTGGTCGGCATTTTTCCAATGCTCGCCATACTCATCATATTTCTTGCGTTTTTCAGCATCGCTGAGCACTTCATTTGCTTCATTGATTTGCTGGAACATCTTGTTGGCCTCCTGATCATTGGGATTGAGGTCTGGATGATACTTGCGGGCAAGTTTTCGGTAAGCTTTTTTGACGTCATCCTGAGAGGCCTTTTTATCCAGTCCCAGGGTTTTGTAATAATCTATAAATGCCATGTGTGCCTTTTTTAACTACAACAAATGAAAGTACAAAAAAGATGGCAAATGGTATATACTGGTTATTTTTTTGCTTTTTGAATGTAATTATTGAGGAAATGATCGATCCCCGTGGTAGCGTAGCCCAAGAGCCTTGAGTTTTCGCCAAGTTCGGAAGAAGCAATTGTAGTTTTGTCTCTGATCTGGGTCATGCAATAGGTATTGATGGCCTGTTGCATGGGTAAGGTGATGTATTGCTTTGCCTCCGCAATTTTTCCACTCAAAATGATGAGTTCGGGGTTAAACAGCTGAATCAGTACCGCTATTCCTTTCCCCATATAGGTTCCGATATTAGACAATAACTGGATGGCGTATTGGTCGCCCTTATTTGCCGCTTTGATGATCACAGCAGGTTCAATTCTTTCCAACTCTTCATTCGTGAGGTCGTTAAGCATTGAATTTTTGCCAGATAAGATGCCTTCCTTTGCCATTTCTGATAAAGCATTTCCCGAAGCAATCGTTTCCAGACAGCCGTGTTTACCACAATAGCACAATGCGCCATTTTCCACGAAGGGAATATGTCCCAGTTCTCCCGAAAAGCCGCAGGTGCCCTGTCTTAATTTTCCATCCATTATAATTCCCAGCCCGACACCCCAATCCATTAACAATATCAAGGCATTTTGTTTGCCCTTCGCCATTCCATGCGTAAATTCTGCCATTGATGATCCGTTTACGTCATTTTGGATCACAACAGGTAGTTTTAACATGTTTTCGAATGCTGCGGTTAAAGAAATGTTCTCTACATCACTGAGGAAGTAACTGTAATTCTCGCCTTTTTTAGCATCAATCAAGCCGGGCATGCCTATGCTGCAGCCGATCAGCTGGTCGGTAGTTATATTTACTGACTTCAGGATGTCCTGAAGATGGGTATTTAAGATATTGAAGAAGTCTGACCTGCTTTTTGAGATAGGCAGAGCAACTGTCTTCGGCTCAAACACAAAATTATAGTTGTTGTCTATAATGGCTATTTTGGTATGAAATAATTCAATGTCAATGCAGATGATTAGAATTCTTTTATCCTTCAGTCCATATAGGTCAGGTTTTCTACCGCCCATAGAGATACCATAGCCCTTCTTTTCTACCCAGTCTTCGTCTGTTAAGCCATTGATCAGTTTCAAAATGCTAGGCGTACTCATATTCATGATGTCACATAAGCTGGAGACGGAAGAAGGACCCATATTAAAAAGATGTTTAATGAGTTGGTATTTCTGTAACGTCTGTTTACTACCTGAAGATTTTGTTATGTCATTTAATAGACGAAGATTCATAGCTTTAATTACTCTGTTTAGCTAATATATATAACTTATGTTAAAATATTATATAAGTTTTTTTAATACATAAATAAATAGGTAATGTTTTGTCTTTTTGATGATTTCTCGCTAATATTAGCTATCCAAATATTGAATTTTATGTTGCGTATATTAAGCATTACCGGGATAATTCTCCCGCAGAGTGTTAACTTTAAATATAAACCGTAATAGTAACCACCTTTATTATAAGTTTTTCTACAACACAAACAGACAAAATGAAACCTACAGAACCCCAACCAACTAATCCAAGAAGAGATTTTATTAAAAAGAGTGCCATAGGATTGGCTGCATTTACCATTGTGCCGAGATACGTTCTTGGCGGACAAGGATTTATTGCTCCCAGCGATAAACTGACCAAAGCTGTAATTGGCGTTGGTTCAATGGGACGCGGCCATTTTGAATATGAGGGTACCCAGGTTGTTGCAATCTGCGATGTGGATAAAAGACACATTGCACAGGTGCTTCCTTCATTGGATAAAGGAGTGAAGACCTTTTCTGACTACCGTGAGCTAATTAAGTTGCCAGAGGTAGATATTGTACACATTGCAACACCGCCACACTGGCACGGAATTATGTCGGTAGATGCGGCAAACGCTGGTAAGGATGTTTGGTGTGAAAAGCCAATGACCCACACCATAGGTGAGGGTAAGCGCGTGATGGAGGCTGTACAGCAACATGGCAGAATGTTCAGGTTGAATACCTGGTTTAGATTTAAAGATACTTTTTATGGAATGGGTACTACTGTGAAACCGATCAAGAAGCTGGTTGACAGTGGATTGTTGGGTTGGCCGCTAAAGGTTACAGTGGGTAAACATACTGGTTATGACTGGAAGTTCTATTGGGTAGGTAAAGAAAATCTTCCTGTAGAACCTGTTCCTGCAGAACTTGATTACGAAAGATGGTTGGGGCCTGCGCCGTTTAAGCCATATAGCAAGCACAGGGTGCACCAGACATTCCGCGGATACTGGGATTATGATGGTGGCGGATTGGCTGATATGGGTCAGCATTACATAGATCCGATACAATATTTCCTGGGTAAGGACAATGATAGTCCTGTTTCAGTAGAAATTGATGCTCCTCAGCAACATAGCGATGCAGTAGGTACCTGGAGACGTATTACTTATACTTATGCAGATGGTTGTCAGATCATTTTGGACGGAGAAGGTAAGGATACCAATGTGCCTTATATAGAAGGACCAAAAGGGAAACTTTATCCTGGTTTTAAATCAGACATCCCGGATTTACAACGTAAACTAGCTGCTTTCCCTGATCCGGAACCACAAATCACGAGTTTTACTGAGTCGGTAAAAACAAGACAGAAATTTGCTTTGAATGAAGAAAATGGACACCGCTCATGTAATATTGTTAATATCGGACTGGTTGCATTGAGATTGGGCCGCTCACTCAAATTTGATCCTGTGAAACAGGAGTTTATAGACGATGAAGGAGCAAACAAACTGATCAATCCGGTGATGCGTGCACCTTATACTATCTAATAAAAAACTTAAGAAGAATCAATTACCATATATAATAATGATGAAGAGAATATTATTTGTGCTGCTTGCAATAGTAATGCTACATGATGTAGCGTTTGCACAAAATACAGATCAGCGTACTGTGACTACACGCATAGCCGATCTTCTGGCACAATTGCCGTCAGGCGATGCAAAACAACTGAAGAGTAATATGCAGGACATTTCCAATCTTGGGGTGGACGGCTATGTAACCCTGATCAGCGGATTGGGTCCTCAGGGTAAGGGGAATAATAATTTAATTGAATATGCCGTGAGCGGATTTTCCGGATATGCAAGTCAGCCAGGACAAGAGAGCCTGCGCAAAATGGCTGCAGATGCATATTGCAAAGCATTGCCGAAATTGAGTGATAAACAAAATAAGTCGTTTATAATCAGTCAGTTTGAATTGGTAGGTAATGATGCTTCTGTGGCATGCATTTCTGCATTTTTAAAAGATGCGGATCTTGCTGATCCTGCATCGAGGTCGTTGGTGAAAATCAATACACCTGCTGCAACGGCTGCTTTGATAGCTGCTTTGTCTGGAGGTACTCCCGAGTCGGCACTCCGTTCTGTAGTGGAGGCTTTGGGACATACCCGTTCTAAAGAGGCTGCAGTAGCGATTAAACAACTGATATCTGGTGCGAGCACTGCGGAACTTTCTAAGGTTGCCCTGTTTTCTCTGGCGCATTTAGCTGATCCTTCAGCGGAACCTGTTTTAGCAAAGGCTGCAGAAGCAGCAGGCTATAAATATGAGCAGACCAATGCTGTGGCGGCCTACTTATTGTTTGCCCAAAAGTCATTGGCTACTGATAAAACATTGACAGCTAAAATTGCGAAGCAGTTGTTGGATAATGTAAAAGATGATACACAGGTTGATGTCCGCATTGCTGCGCTTAAGTTATTGGCTGAATCAGGAAATGGTCAGGAATACCTGCTTGCCGCAATGGATGACAGCAATTTTGAGTATAAGGCTGCTGCATTAGGATTTGCACAACCAGGCATTACTAACGATAATGCTGCAGCTTGGGTGAAGAAAATAGCTAAAGCTGATGCAGCTACTCAGGTTGCCATTCTGCATACACTTGGCGAAAGCAAGTCGCAAGCTGCTTTGCCTGCTATCATTAAATTATTAAAACACAAAGATCTTGCGGTGAGACATGCTGCTATTGCTGCTGCCGCCAAAATAGGGCAGGAAGCAGCATTGCCAGATTTCCTTAAAGCGACAAGCAAAGCTGATGCAGCAGATTTGACTGCTTATTCGGAGGCAATATTGAGGATGAAAGGAGAAGGGATAACTTCTAAGATTGCAGCTTATATACCTAAG
Organism: Pedobacter frigoris; assembly: GCF_032678645.1. Classification (GTDB taxonomy): domain Bacteria; phylum Bacteroidota; class Bacteroidia; order Sphingobacteriales; family Sphingobacteriaceae; genus Pedobacter; species Pedobacter frigoris_A. The sequence continues at coordinate 1,038,180 of NZ_JAVTSP010000001.1, read as the reverse complement.
GCAAAACCAGAGGTACAGGTAGCCCTGATCAATGTATTGGCTGCACGTGCGGCGACTGCACAGTCGGCAACTATCTTCAGCTTGTTGAACAACAAAAATGCGGAAGTAAGAGCTGCTGCGTTTACAGCGCTTAGCAAAACTGCAGGCAGCGATAACCTGACCCAGCTTTATACCTTGCTGAACGAAACTAAAGATCCTGCTGAACTGACTAAAGTGCAGGATGCGGTGATTGCTGCGCTAAACAGTGGTCAAAAAACAGATCAGCAGGTAGATGCTGTCCTGACTCAAATGGCTGCTGCTCCTGAAGATAAAAAAATATTGTTTTACAAAATATTAGGTAGTTTGGGTGGCGCAAAATCGCTTGCTGCTGTTTCTGCTGCTTTCAATTCTCAGAATGAAGCTTCAAAGAAAGCTGCCCTGGATGCTTTGTCTGCCTGGGCAGATGCGGGTTCAGCTGAGGAACTGATTAAAATAGCAAGACAAACAACTGACGCAGCTTACCTGGAACAGGCGCTGCAAGGTTATCTTCGTTTGATCAGTGCTTCTTCTGCTACTGCCGAACAAAAATTATTGTTGCTTCGCAATGCGATGGATGTAGCTAAAACTACCACGCAGAAACAACAAATTCTAAAATTGACAGAACAGGCCAAGAGCTTTAATGCTATTGTTTTTGCAGGTAAATACCTTGATGAATCAGGTTTGCAGCAAGCGGCTGCCAATGCAGTGATGAACATCGCTATGGCTGGAAAATACAATGGTACGCTTGTTAGGGATTTGCTAAATAAAACCATTGCAGTAATAACAGGACCGGATAGTGGCTACCAGAAAGAAGGAATGAAAAAATACATTTCTGAGATGGGTGCTGAGGAAGGTTTCGTGAAGGTGTTTAATGGTACTGACCTTACGGGCTGGAAAGGTCTTGTGGGCGATCCAATCAAACGCTCGAAAATGGATGCTGCTACACTGGCCGCTGCTCAGGCTAAAGCAGACGCTCAGGCAAAGGATAGCTGGAAGGTTGTAAATGGAGAACTTCAGTTTCAAAGCCATGGTGACAACCTTGCTACCGTAAAGAAATATGGCGATTTTGAAATGTTGGTAGACTGGAAGATCATCGATGACAAAAAAGGAGAGGGAGATGCGGGTATTTATTTGCGCGGAACACCTCAGGTACAAATCTGGGATCTTGCACGTACCAATGTAGGTGCGCAGGTAGGTTCTGGTGGTTTGTATAACAACAGGGTAAATCCAAGTAAGCCTTTGCTTGTTGCAGATAATAAACTGGATGAGTGGAATACTTTCAGAATTTTAATGAAAGGTGACCGCGTTACTGTTTACCTGAATGGAAAACTGGTAACTGACAATGTAATCCTTGAAAATTACTGGGATAAAAACCTGCCAATCTTTGCAGAAGAGCAAATTGAGTTGCAGGCACATGGATCACCTGTAGCTTACAGAGATATTTTCATCAGGGAGATTCCTCGTCCAAAGCCTTTTGAATTGAGCGCTCAGGAGAAAAAAGACGGATATAAAGTTCTTTTTGATGGGACCAACATGCACAGCTGGACTGGGAATACAACAGACTACGTGATTGAAGATGGAAATATTGCGATCAGACCTAAGCCAGGAAAAGGTTCAGGAGGCAATCTTTTTACTAAAGATGAGTTTAGTGATTTCATCTTCCGCTTTGAATTTCAGTTGACCCCAGGTGCCAATAACGGCCTTGGAATCAGGGCGCCTTTTGAGGGAGACGCAGCTTATGAGGGAATGGAATTACAAATCCTGGATAACGATGCGCCGATTTATAAAGACCTGCATGTGTATCAGTATCATGGCTCTATCTATGGTACGGTTCCTGCGAAAAGAGGATTTTTGAAACCTGTCGGTGAATGGAATTATGAAGAAGTAATTGTAAAAGGACCTAAAATAAAAGTTATCCTGAACGGGACTGTTATTCTGGATGCTGATATTACTGAGGCAAGAAAGAAGGGCGCTGTAGATGGCAAACCACATCCAGGATTGCTTAGAGAAAGCGGCCATATTGGCTTCTTAGGACATGGTTCGCCAGTGCAGTTCAAAAATATCAGGATTAAAGATTTAAGTAAGAAATAGATAGCGATAGGTTATGACTGAAGAAGTAAAGGATTCAGCTAAAAGTAATTCGAGAAGGAATTTTATAAAGACCACTGCGCTTGCTGCAGCAGGATTTATGATCGTGCCTCGTCATGTTTTGGGAGGTAAGGGATTTTTAGCACCTAGTGACAGGCTACAAGTTGCGGGCATTGGTGTAGGAGGTAAAGGTGAAAGTGATCTGACTGGTGTGTTTAGCGGAGGTAAATCAGACATTGCATTCTTATGCGATGTGGACGACAGGAGGGCAGCAAACTCTGTAAAGCGGTTCCCAAAAGCGAAATATTACAGGGATTACCGTGAGATGCTGGACAAGGATGCTAAAAATATTGATGCAGTAGTAATTTCCACTCCTGATCACAACCATGCCATGCAGGCTATGGCTGCTATGCAGTTGGGCAAACACGTATATGTGCAAAAGCCACTGACGCACGATATCTACGAGGCAAGGGCATTGACTGAAGCAGCAAAGAAATATAAGGTAGTAACCCAGATGGGTAACCAGGGAGCTTCAGGAGAAGGAGTAAGGAAGCTGCAGGATTGGCTGGATGCCGGACTGATTGGAAAGGTGCATACTGTGTATTGCTGGACCGACAGACCTGTATGGCCTCAGGGTATACAGTGGCCTGCAACAGGAGGAAATATCCCGCCCGAACTGGATTGGGACCTTTGGCTGGGCAGCGCGCCTTACAGACCTTATGTAGATAAACTGGTTCCTTTCAACTGGAGAGGATGGTGGGATTATGGAACAGGGGCAATCGGAGATATGGGATGCCACCTGGTAGAACCTCCTTTCAGAATTCTTGGACTGGATACACCGGTTAGCGTGGAATGCAGTGTGGGAAGTGTGTATGTGGATGAATTTAAAAGAGGGTATTTCCCGGAAAGTTGTCCGCCTTCCAGCCATGTGATCATGACTTTTGAAAAAACCAATAAAACCAAAGGCAATCTTCAAATGCACTGGATGGATGGGGGTATTAAACCTGAACGTCCTGAGGAATTACTTCCAAATGAACCGTTTGGTGATAATGGAACCTTATTTATTGGTACGAAAGGAAAGATGCTCTGCGATACCTATGGTGCTAACCCAAGGTTGCTTCCGCTGACTAAAAATGCTTCGGACCGTACTAAGCCTAAAGCGCCCAGGGTACCTGGAGATGTCGAGGGGCATTATACACAATGGGCCGAGGCAGCTATCGCAGGTTACGGTAAAATAGAGCTGAGTTCGCCGTTTGAAATAGCTGGCCCCCTTACAGAAACATTATTGATCGCTAATCTTGCTATTCGCGGAATAGATGTGCAGCGGCCAAATGCAGATGGAAAGGGAGTGAGCTATCCGGGACGAGATATGAAATTACTTTGGGATAAGCAAAACCTGCGTGTAACCAATTTTGATGAAGTAAACCAATTTGTGAAACGGGAATACCGCCAGGGTTGGAGCCTCGGTGTTTAATCTGAAAATATGTCTTTAGAAAATAAAAACCTGAAGGTCCTAGTAGTGGGCTGTGGCAATATGGGAGCATCCCATGCCACGGCTTATCATACATTGGAAGGTTTCGATATTTGCGGGCTTGTTTCCACAGGTAATAGTAAGGTAGTTTTAAATGAAAAGCTGGGCGGAGGATATCCTCTGTTCAGTGATTATGATGAAGCCCTGTCGGCAACTAAGCCAGATGCGGTGTGCATCTCAACTTATCCGGATACACATGAGGATTTCGCAGTGAAAGCCTTTGAAAACGGATGTCATGTATTTATTGAAAAACCGCTGGCTGATACTGTTGAAGGTGCTCAGCGCGTAGCAGATGCGGCTGTTAAGGCCGGGAAAAAGCTATTGGTGGGTTATATCCTGCGCTATCATCCCTCATGGGAAAAGTTTATCGAACTTTCACATGAAATGGGTAAACCTTTGGTGATGCGCATGAACCTGAACCAGCAAAGCCATGGTCCCAAATGGACAGTACACCGTAACCTGATGAAAAGTTTGAGCCCTATTGTAGACTGTGCTGTGCATTATATTGATGTGATGTGTCAGATGACCCGTTCTAAACCCGTACAGGTAAATGCGATAGGGGCCAGATTAACGGATGATATTCCGGAATGGAACTATAATTACGGGCAATTGCAGATCCGATTTGAAGATGGATCGGTGGGCTGGTATGAAGCAGGCTGGGGGCCTATGGTTAGTGATAATGCATTTTTTATAAAGGATGTATTCGGACCTAAAGGCGCTGTTTCCATTGTCGCTAAAAAAGCGGCAGCGGAAGGCAATTCGGATAATATAGATGCACATACCAAAACAGAATCTATAAAAGTTCATCATGCCGGTCTGGATCAGCATGATGAATTTATCAGGCCTGATGACTGGATAGATCTGACAGATGAGCCTGATCACCAGGAATTATGCAATCGTGAACAGCGATTTTTCTTAAAAGCGATTATGGAAGACATAGATCTGAGCAATCCTACGGAAGATGCTGTTAATAGCCTGAAGATCGCTTTTGCATGTGATGAATCAGTGAAAACAGGTGCAGTAGTTGTGCTGCTGGATTAATATCTTTATCAATTAAAAATAAAACACACGATGAAAAAACAATTATCCATTATTCTGATCTTATGCACTTCAGTTCTGTTTTCCTGCTTTGCACAGAAAAAATCAGCAGGTAAGAAAGCCGATGTATTGAAAGTGATGTCGTATAACGTGCACCATTGTAATCCACCTGCCAAAGCCGGCGTGATAGATATTGATGCAATTGCTGCGGTAATAAACTCAGTTAAGCCCGACATAGTTGGCTTGCAGGAAATAGATGTAAAGACAGGTCGATCCGGGAAAGATATCAATCAGGCCCAGGAACTGGCAAAGAAGACAGGAATGCACTTCTTTTTTGGTAAGGCTATAGATCATGATGGAGGAGAGTATGGTGTTGCATTGCTTTCAAAATATCCGGTTAGTGAAACCCAGGTTTATCACCTTACTTCGCTGCCTGAAATTAAAGGAGAACCCAGGGTACTGATCACTGCAAAATTGTTGCTTCCATCAGGAAGGGCGATCCGTTTTGGTAATACTCACCTTGATGCAGAAAGAGACCCGGCAAACAGAATGGCGCAGATTAAGGAGATTAATGCCATCGCACAAAAGGAAGTACTGCCTTTCGTGATTACAGGTGATTTTAATGCTTATCCTGAAAGTGAAGTAATTAAAGAAATGGATCTTGCTTTTACCAGGACTTGTCAGACTTGCCAGCCTACAATACCGGCTGATAAACCATCAAGAAGCATAGATTTCATTGGCTATGCAACAAAGCATCCTTTGGTAGTAAAAGGGCATGAGGTAATAGTGGCGCCTGAACCATCGGATCATTTGCCTGTAGCGGCAGTATTGGAGCTAAAAGCGAAGTAATAAACATTGACGGTTTAGATTTATTTAATAGCGGCATTTTTCATCAAATATCTGAAAATCTGTGGTGTTTGTTAACATTGACGTCTGGATGTGGAAAAAATGCCGTTAGATTGTTTCATATTCATTTGGAGCAAATCCAATATTTACTAACTTTAGACCGTTATATCTAATAAATTTTAAATCTTAACGAAGAAAAACATGGAAAAATTCTCAAAATTGAAAGAACTAATCGCAGGCGTTGAAGCTGATGCAGACAAATTTTATAATTCAGGTAATGGTGCAGCTGGTACAAGAGTACGTAAAGCAATGCAAGATTTGAAAGGTCTGGCTCAGGAGATCCGTTCTGAGGTTACAGAGAAAAAAAATGCTAAATAGTATTATTTGAGTTATATAGAAAGGCCGGCAAATTATTGCCGGCCTTTCTTGTTTTATGGCCATTCATTTTATGCATTTAGGAACCGGCTTGCTAAGTTGTTTGGAATAGCTTAAATTGTATAAGATACTGGAATAGTATTTGAAAAAGAGCTATTAAAAAATTAAGACCATGAAAAAATTACTTTCACTCATTGCCATCTTTAGTCTTTGCTTAAACTTAAGTATGGCTCAAACAGTAGAAACTGCTGCAGCAAAAAAGCCAGCGACAACTAAGGCTAAAAAAGAAACAGCCAAAGCTAAGGCAGATGCAAAAAAAGAAACTTCAGCAGCTGCAAAAAAGGCTGATGATGCTAAAAAAGAGGTAGCTGCCAAGGCTAAAAAGGATGCGGCAAAAGCGAAGACTACTGCAAAAGAAGTAACTACTTCGACAGTAAAATTGAAAAAAGACGGTACACCTGATAAAAGATATACGTCTGTTAAAGAAGAAGTAAAACTTAAGAAGGATGGTACACCTGATAAACGCTTTGCAAATAGTAGAGAAAAGGTAACAGAGTCGGTCAAAAAAACTACAGCGCCAGCTTCTGCGGCGGCAACTAAAGAAGTGAAGACTGTTAAGAAACAAGTAGAGGCGGTTAATAAGGATTACAAACCAACTGTAGACAGAGCGATGAAAGGCCCTGCAGGTGAAGTTATTTATACTGGTCCGCGCGGTGGTAAATATTATATCAATAAGAACGGAAATAAGACTTATGTAAAGAGAGAAGCTGAATAATCTTATCAATAGAATTTAAACAACAAAGGCGACATTTCTAGTGTCGCCTTTGTTGTTTAAATGTTTATGAAACAAAAAAGCTTCCAGTTTTCACTGGAAGCTTTTGCAGTACCCCGGAAGGGATTCGAACCCCTGACCCACGGTTTAGAAAACCGTTGCTCTATCCAACTGAGCTACCGAGGCATTTCCCTTTCGGAGCGCCAAAGATATAAATTAGTGCGTATAAGCGCAAATCTTATTTGAGAATTTTATTTGAAGCTTTTTTGCTGATTTTAGACCTCAAAATCCTTAATTTTAAATTGTAAGTTAAACTGTTAAAAATGAAAAGAATACAGATCTTGATAGTGATGATTGCCTGCTTGACAGGGTTTCCAATATTAACAAAAGCACAGGTAGTTAATAAGAATTACGATGAAAAATTAGCGAAAGAACTTAAGGCGGATGACTATGGAATGAAAAAATACGTGCTTGTTATTCTTAAAACAGGTAGCCCGGGTACAATCTCCAAAACTACACAAGATAGCATCTTCAAAGGTCATATGGATAATATCAACAAGCTGGCCGCCGAAGGAAAGTTAATTGTGGCCGGACCATTGGGTAAAAATGAAATGAGCTATAGAGGAATTTTTATTTTCGACCTTGAGCAAATAGAAGAGGCTAAAAAACTTGTGGATACAGACCCGGTAATTAAAAGTAAAATGATGACTGCAGAGTATTTCCCATGGTATGGTTCCGCTGCATTGAAAGAAACGCTAAAAATCCATAGTAAAATAGAAAAACAAAGCCATTAAATCGCTATTCTCTTTTGGGGAAACTGTGTCGTATGAGATAAAATGATGTGGAGGATGTAATCGTTGGAAGGATATGGCGTCAAAGCTGATTTTAAGTCCTCAGTGCTACTAACGTCTGTCGATTGAGATATATACCCCATACCATAAAATTTGCCCTCTTCAACTAAAAGACAACTTTGCTCATCTTCTGTCCGTCCTTTGTCGACCAACGCAAAAGAAGGGAGCATAGACTTCAAATGCTGCATCGCATACTTAACCCTGACATTGTAAGATGCTGCCGACTCTTTTCCTAAACATGCACCAGCACAACCACCTTCAGCATGAGCAGTGCATGAAGTTCTGTTTTTCTGAATGAAACAAAGCTTTTCGCATAATAAATGTTCCTTTATGAGCAATTTTAATAGATTGTGTCCTTCAAGAATGGTGTCAAAGCTATAGAGAGGCTGGGGATGAGTTTTATACTTATCAATGCCTAACCTGATATAGCCTTTTTGATTCTCAAAAGCATATAAGGCATATTTTTGCTGATAACGTTTTAAAGCACGGTTGTTTTCCGGCCAGAACCGTTTAATTTCTGCTGCTTCTAAAATAAACGCCATCAGCTCGGTCCCGCAAATTTCAAAGTCGATACTGAAAATATCCTTTAGGAAATTCTGACGCTGCTTACTGGTATTATTCCCTGTGAAATGCGAGCAGACCCTTTTCTTTAGGGATTTTGCCTTACCTATGTACACGACTTTCCCTTTTTGATCCTTAAAATAGTAAACACCTGGACTTAAAGGCAGTTTTTCTACCTCAGATTTTGGGAGGTTGGGAGGTAAGGCTTGATCTTTTGAGCCTTTACTTAAAGATTTAGCAATCAGCCCCTCTTCATCTGATTTTAATAAGATCTTCAACAAAATAGCCGTGGCGGCAGCATCACCACCTGCACGGTGCCTGTTGTTTATTTTAATGTTTAAGGCACCGCATAATTTGCCAAGGCTGTACGAAGCATGGCCGGGTAATAATTTCCTGCTTAACCTGACTGTACATAATTTTTTGCATTGTAGTTCATATCCACATTGCGACAGCTCATGCCTGATAAAGGAGAAGTCAAAATTTACATTGTGCGCAACAAATATTTTATCATGCAATAAATCATACACTTCAGTAGCCACCTGACCAAAAGTAGGAGAGCTGGATACCATATCGTCACTAATTCCTGTGAGGGCCTCAATATAAGCTGGAATTTCCTGTTCAGGATTAATTAATGTTTCAAAAGTCTGGATCACAGATTCACCATCATGAACCAAAATGGAGATCTCAGTAATTTTATTTCCTGAAGCAAAGCCACCGGTCGTTTCTATATCTACTACTGCGTACAACATGAATCTGTATTTTGAAAAATTATTCTGTAAATATGCTAATAAAGTTAGTAAAATATACACATAAACTGTAATGATTTTTAAGAATGTAATCTGCGTCCTAAATGTATTGGCATGCAAATCGCATATATTGAATAAATACATAACGAGATGCCTAGGAAAATATTAGCAGTGGATGATGATAATGACATAGTGGATATTATCAAGATTATATTGGAAGATGAAGGCTATGAAGTTTCTACATTAACAAATGGTAAAAACGTATTGAACGTAATTTCTTCATTAAGACCTGATTTGATTTTGTTGGATGTAATGTTAGGAGGGATGGATGGAAGGGATATTTGCAGGGCGATTAAAGAACATGTTTTGTTTAAAAATATCCCGGTATTAATGATTTCTGCGAGTCATAATTTGCAGAGTCTTCTGAAACTTCCTGGTTCACCAAATGACTTTCTTTCAAAACCTTTTGATATCGATAGCCTTGTAAAAAAGGTGAAAGCACAGTTTGCCGCTTAGCTAAACTGTACTAATTAGTGTATGCTATAGTACTAAATATCAGATAAAAAGACTTCCGTCTATATTCAGACTGTTAAGTAGTTTCTATCTTTATTGGGTTAGTGAGAATTTTGTGAATAGGGCACTTATCTGCAATTTGCATCAGGCGTTCATGTTCTTCTGAACTGATAGCACCCAGCAATTCAATTTTTCTCGTAATTACTGTTTCCTTATTCATGTCTTTTTCATCACAAATGGCCAGGGATATTTTAATGCCATCTAATGCATAACCTTTGCGATCTGCGTACATTCTTATCGTGATGGCTGTGCAACTCCCCAGACTGGCCAGCAACAAGGCACCTGGATTCATACCTTCATCAGAACCACCGATGGATTCTGGTTCATCGGCGTAAATAAAGTGCCCTCCGGCATAAATTTTTGTTTTATAGTGTGAGCGGTCTAATTCTGTGATTGCAGTGATTTGAGTTGTCGACATAAGTGATTTTTTATATAGCTACAATATATAAACGTTTGATGAATTTTTGTTTAAGATTAAAGCTGTAATGAGAGATTTAATAATGAATCGGTAACAATAATATATCAGTTATTTAAAACAGCTGAAACTTTTTATATCGTGATTTGTTATCACAATAACTAACCAGGTATCAATATGTTAAGTAATTATCTCAACTTCCAGTTCGACGTACAGGGAAAACCTGTAAAAGGGTTCTGTATGCAAATTCAAGACGATTTTCATGAGACTTATGCAGTGATATTAGATGGATACCACTCTTTTTGTGTCTGGCTGGATTCCTCTTCAACCTGGAGATTTTCGAGGCATACTAGCGTAGAGCCAGGTATTCTCGAACAAATTATCAGCAAGCTCAGTACAACTAAGGAAAATTAACCTTATCCAAAGAACATATAACAAAGACCGATAGCTGTACATACCCCCACTAAATCTGCCAACAACATAGCTCCAATAGCATAGCGTGTATTTTTGATACTTACAGCGCCAAAATAAACGGCAACCACATAGAAAGTAGTGTCTGAAGCGCCCTGAAATATTCCGGAAAGCCTGCTCGCAAAAGAATCAGGTCCATAGGTTTCCATGGTACTCACCATCATTCCGCGTGCTGCGCCGCCACTTAACGGTCTGATCAATGCTGTAGGCAGGCCTTCAACAAACCTTGTGTCGGCTCCTAAAAATGCAAAGCCGCTTTTTATTGCGCCGATCACTACATCGAAAGTCCCGCTTGTGCGAAGCAGTGAGATGGCAACCAACATACCTACAAGGTAGGGCACAATCTTAATCGCCGTTTCAAAACCATTCTTTGCACCATCAATAAAAGCGTCAAAAACATCTATTTTTTTATAAAGCCCGCCCAGAATAATCAAGAGGATAACCAACAGTATAAGGCCGTTGCTAAGTAGTCCGGAGAATGATTTAATGCCATCTGCATTCAGGGAAACGATATAAAGCACCAGGAGTGCTATTATAAACGATATACTAAGCACCCATATGATAATCACTGGTTGAAGGATGTTTATCTTTTGTTTAAAAGAAACAATAAGCATTGCAGCGATAGTTCCTACAAAAGTGACAATCAAACATGGAATGAATATATCCGTCGGGTTTGATGCATTCTGTGAAGCCCGTATCGCAATTACGCTGACAGGGATTAAATTGAGACCCGCTGCGTGTAAGCACAAAAACATAATCTGAGCATTTGAAGCGACGTCTTTACTTGGATTAAGTTCCTGTAAACTTTCCATAGCTTTTAATCCAAAGGGAGTTGCTGCATTGTCCAGGCCTAACAAGTTGGCCGAAAAATTCATAATCATATGTCCCATTGATGGGTGCCCTTTTGGAATATCAGGGAAAAGTTTTGAAAAGAATGGCCCTACAATTCTGGACAATAGTCGTATGCCGCCCGCCTTTTCGGCAATACTCATCAATCCCATAAAGAAAGCTAAAATGCCAATCAGCTTTAAACAAAGTTCAACGGCAACCCAGCAAGTTTGAATAACACCGTCTAGTTTCAAAGGATTTGCGGCATCATCAGCCTTACCGATCACCATCCAGTTGAAAATATCACTTTGTCCGAAAAAGAAACACTTTATGCTGGCAACAACAATTGCTACGATAATAAAAGCCGACCAGATTCTACTTAATGCCATTGGGTTGATTTAGTTTTAGGCTGTTAAAGTAATGTTTTTTAATAATATTTCCTTGTTGCTTTGGACGATTCTTAGTCAGAATGGGGCATAAAAAAAGCGCAGTCTAAAACTGCGCTTTTTTTATAATTATCAGCCTGGTGGTATTAAGGCTTTTCATCAGTGAGTTCAAATCCCCATGTTTTTCCTTTTTCAGTGGCAGGTATTCCAGTTACCATCCATACAGGCGCTTTTGCACCTTTAAGATAATAGTCAAAGAATTGCTGCTCACGGATCTGAATATCTTTCCTATTTTGACGCTGAACCAGGTTGTGTGCTTCGTTATTATAGTTTAACATCCAGACAGGTTTACCTAGTCTTCTTAACCCAGTAAACATTTCTATACCCTGATACCATGGCACGGCTCCATCTGCGTCATTTGCCATAATCACCACAGGAGTATTTACTTTAGGCAAGGCAAATAGTGGAGAGTTTTCTATATAAAGTTCAGGTTTTTCCCATAGCGTAGCACCAATTCTGCTCTGGGTTTTCTCATACTGGAACTGTCTGTTCATACCACTTTCCCACCTGATGCCTCCATAAGCAGAAGTCATGTTGACCACCGGCGCACCTGCCCATGCTGCTGCATACATATTGGTTCTGGTGATCAAATGAGCAACCTGATAACCACCCCAGCTTTGTCCTTGGATCCCGATCTTGGTCCCGTCTACCCAGGTGTTTTTCTTTAATGATTCTACACCTGAATTGATGAATTCTTCAGCAGATTTCCCCGGATAGCCTTTTTCATAGCTGATATCCGGAGCAAAAACAAGGTAACCATTGCTTACAAAATATGGGATATTTAAACGTGATGGAGTAGGGGCCGGAGCCTGATAAGAATACAAGCCTTCCGATAATTTTTCATAGAAATATACGATCATCGGATACTTTTTAGCAGGGTCAAAATTTTCAGGTTTATAAAGAATTCCCTGTGACTTATATCCTTTAGGTGTACTCCAGGTTACCAGTTCAGAAGTTCCCCAGTTATATCCCTGTTGCTGTGGGTTGGTGCTGCTTAATTTAGTTTCTGTTTTCAGGTCAACTGAAACATATACATCGGGAGAAGCTATATAGCTGCCTTTGTCGAAAATATAACGTTCTGCATCTTTTGCTTTAACCAAACCAGAGTATTTGACTTTTCCCATTACAATTAGTTCCGGATTTTTAGAATCTCCTATGCGTGTCTTATAGAAACCGCTTTCTTTGGTCGTATTGTTAAAGGCACTCAACCAGATTAATTCTTTTTTTGATAGAAAGCGGCTTTCAGGATCTGTTTTTTCATAACGGAAAGTAACTGTACTTTGTCTGCCGTAACCGTTAGTGATGTTTTTTGGTGTTCCTTTTCCATCCGGGTTAAATTCCCAGATGTCATATCTATCGTAAATCAGTACAGATTTATCTTCCTCAGTCCAGGCAGCTACTCCGTAAGGCGAAGGTTCGTCCGGCACATCATTTTCTTCATCTACAAATTTGACATTGAGTCCGGTGTTCAACTGGGTCACTTTGGCTGTAAGGATATTGTAGGTAAACCAGTTTCCTGTTTTTTTATCAAAATAGATTACATATTTTCCGGCAGGGGAGGCAAAAGCCATTCCTGAAAGACCTTCTATAATTTTCCTTTTAGAGCCATTCTTCGTGTCAACCAAATAAAAGTCTCTTATAGAATTACCAGTCCACTGAGACTGAACCCTGTTATTGAAATCTGTAGAAGCTAAAACCACATTAGAATTTCCTTCATCTATTAGTGTTGCATCTGGTAACTTTTCATCAGTTAACCGAACGATTTTTACATCACTGTTGAAGATCTCTATGGAAGAAAGATAAGTCCTTTTAGATTCGCGATCTGCATTCTTCAATTGCATTGGCTGCAGGTAATCGTCTTTATAGCTCCATACATCCAGTTTGGCATTTTCAAAATCTATCAGGGTGGTATCTTTTGGCTTTTTTAAAGGAGCAAGGCCAAAGAATAGTTTATTACCGTCTTTGCTGAATGTTAGTCTTCCATCAGCACTAACGGTCCACTTGGCAGGCAACCCAGGGATGTCATTGTCGACAAGGATTTGCGCAGTATCAAGTGACAACGAGTTATAGTAAACAAAATAATCTTTTATTTCTTGTTTCTCAGGACTTCTTTCGCCCAGAAACGCCAATGATTCACTTTCTTCGTCAAATGTAAAACCTTTAAATGTTCCTTTGCCGTTTACAAGAGTTTTTACCGTGCCTTTTTCAGTATTTAGTAAGAATACTCCGGCCTGAGCCGCTTTATCTTTTTTTGAACCGGTACAGGCAAATGCCAGCTGTTTTCCATCTTTACTGAAAATGTACTCAGTTACATATTTAAACGTTCTTTCAGTTCCTGCAACCAGATTTCTAAAAATAAGGTCGGTACCTTCCTGTTTGGCAGAGCTGGTCTCGTCGTCGGCAAAAAAGATGTCGCTGTCCTTTTTAGGCGCTGCCGAATTGTTACCCGGAGTTTTCTTTGCAGTATCAACAGGTTTTTCCAACTGATAAGCTAAAAGAGAAATGCCATTTTCAGGTATTTTGAATGATTTTACCCTTGCAATCTTAACTACAGACATACTCGTCAGGTTGATTATACCAAGAGAATCCTTCGTCATCTCATCTGGCTTTTTCTTTTTGATTTTAGCCTGGCGGATGGTTGCGTAAAACGGTTTAACGGAGAAAACAGCAAATTTTGAATCTGAACTGAACTGAACATTTTCTGCTCTGTTGACTTTAGTTTTCGCTCCGGAAGTTAAATTGTTTAAATACAATGTACCATCGCCCTCTTGCTGACTTATTCCATAGCCTGCCCAGACTCCATTGTTAGAGAGTTTTTTGGAGGCTATTGACTCCCAGCTATCATATACTGTATGGTTCAGCGGTTTTTTCTGAGCAAAAGTTGAACTCGCAAATAATAAAAGGGTAAGCGTAAGATATTTGTGCATAACTATAAAAAGGTTTTGGTTTAGTTTTATCCCGAAGCTTAAAAATTGTAAAATTTTAAGACATATTTGTAATGTATATCAAATTTTACATAATTAAAACCTATTAGGAGAACCGCATAAAAAAAGGAAGCACTGTTGATGCTTCCTTTTTTTATAATTAGATCGATTGATTATTTCTTTTTTTGCTGTATTTGAGACTGTTGTTGCTGGCGCATATAGTCTTCTAACTTAGCACTGAATCCAGATTTCTTTTTCTTTTCTACTGGTTTTGCTTTATTCTCCTGCAAAGTTCTGTGTATCTTATCATCATCAACCATTGATTTAATCAGAAACTGCTGAGCAAATGTAAGCATGTTTGCCAGGAAGTAATAATAGTTTAATCCTGAAGGATAGCTATTCAGAACACCTAAGAATACGATCGGCATAATGTATCCAATGTATTTCATTTGTCCGCTTGCACCAGAGATCTGGTTATTGAAATAGGTATATATCAATGTTGAAATAGTCATCAATACACACATCAAACTTAAGTGGTCACCAATAAACGGAATAGTAAATCCAAACTTAATGAAGTCGTCATAAGTAGAAAGATCTTTCATCCACAGGAAGCTTTCACCTCTTAATTCGAACAGATTTGGGAAGAAGAAGAAGAAGGCCATTACGAAAGGCAACTGCAATAGCATTGGTAAACATCCCCCTAAAGGATTTACGCCCACCTGCTTATACAGTTTTAAATATTCCTGTTGTAATAAGGTAGGGTTGTCTTCACCAACCTTGGCTTTAATTACATCCATCTCAGGCTTCAAAATTCTCATTTTTGCCATAGAAAGATATGACTTATAGGTAAGCGGAGACATGGCTACTTTAAGCATTATGGTTAAGATCAGAATGATCAGGCCATAATTCCATCCGAAACCTTCAAGAAAGTTGAACACTGGTAATACGATGAATCTGTTGATGTATTTCAATGGCCAGTATCCCATATCTACCTGTTTTTCTATTTCGTGGCCCTGAGCTTTCAAAGTAGAAAACTTATTGGTTCCAAAATAGAATTTCATCGCGTAATTCTGCACAGAAAGCTGGTTGAAAGCCAATTGCATATTTGCACCGTACCATTTAATCTTGCCCGGCTCAGTGCTTACTTTCACTTCCAGATCACCTTTTTCAAAAGGAACTGTAGGGATAAGAACAGCAGAGAAGAAGTGTTGTTTGAATGAGAACCATTCAATCTTTCCTTCTTTTAACTCCTCTTTTTTATCTTTTGCAACATTCAGGTGATCAGGGTTCTCATTTACATATTTGTAATATGGAGCAGAGTGTTCCTGTTCTTTCTTGCCAGATTTCTCTTGTTCAAGCAAAGTAGCTTCCCAGTTTAAATTGATGGTATTGCCCTGAACAACCTGATTCAGACCATTTAAGTTGATATTGAAATCAACATTGCTGGTGTTTGGTTTTAAGTCGTAAAGATATTCAATGTATTTATCGCCGGAATAATTGGCTTTCATACTAATGCTGCTGCCATTTTTTACTGCAGTAAAATAAAGGTCATTGGTGTTTACTATTTTTCCAGCAATATTCAGGTTCAGGCCAAATTTATTCTCATTGCCATCGAATAAAATAACAGGCTTTCCATCATATGTTTTTTGACTCTTAACCTGAACAGATAAGATCTTTCCGCCTTTATTTGTCAGGGTCAATTTCAACAGTTCATTTTCTAAAACTGAAGTTTGGTCAGTTCCGTTGATATTGCTACCGAAGGGGCCATTCAAAGCAGCAGAATCTACTGTAGATGCTATAGCTGTAGCAGCAGGGGCAGTGACGGCCGGTTTATTTGCAGTCGCTTTTTTTATTGAATCAGCAGCAATTCTTTCATTTTCTTTTTTTATTTCTGCCTCACTTGGCTTGAAAAAGTAAAAAGAACCTGCCAGAACGATCATGATCAGGAATAATCCTGTAAACGTATTTCTATCCATTATTGTTAATTAAACGCGTATTATTTTATTTTCTTCTTTGCAAACTCCATCGCAGCGGCGACAAATTTAACAAAAAGTGGGTGAGGATTAGCAACTGTTGATTTTAATTCCGGGTGAAACTGTCCTCCAACAAAGAAAGGATGGTTTTTAAGCTCTACAATTTCAACCAATCCGCTTTCAGGATTTACACCCGAAGCGATCATTCCTGCTTCCTCATACTGCTGCAGGTAAGCATTGTTGAATTCATAACGATGTCTGTGACGCTCTGTAATGTGTGCTTTCCCATAAGCTGCAAAAGCCTTGGTTCCTTTTTTAAGGTCACATGGATAAGATCCCAAACGCATGGTGCCACCTTTATTGGTGATGCTTTTCTGATCTTCCATCATGTTGATTACCGGATGTTCAGTTTCTTCATTGATCTCTGTTGTATTGGCATTTTTTAATCCCAGTACATTTCTGCCGTATTCAATTACAGAACACTGCATTCCTAAACAGATACCGAAGAAAGGAACATTATTCTCTCTGACATATTTAATGGCATCGATCTTTCCTTCAATACCACGGCTTCCAAAACCAGGAGCTACCAACAAGCCGTCCAGATGGCCCAGCTTCTCTTTAACATTCTCAGGATATACCTCTTCCGAGTGAATGTACTGTACGCGTACTTTGCACTCATTTTTTGCTCCTGCATGAACAAAGGATTCAGTAATAGATTTATAGGCATCAGGAAGCTCTACATATTTACCCACAACGCCAATAGTTACCTCGGCAGTTGGGTTTTTTAAGCGACCTAAGAAATCTTTCCAGCTTTCCATATCAGGCTCATTTTTTTGAGCCAGTTTTAATTTACTCAATACTGTTTTGTCCAGCTGCTCTTTCATCATCAACAGCGGAACAGAATAGATAGAAGAGGCATCGATAGATTCAATAACCGCATTTACGTTTACATTACAGAACAAAGCTATTTTCTTACGAATGTCTTGCGTAATGTGGTGTTCAGTACGGCATACCAAAATATCAGGTTGTATACCATATTCTAATAAAGCTTTTACAGAGTGTTGCGTAGGCTTTGTTTTTAATTCACCTGCCGCTGCAAGATATGGTACAAGTGTTAAGTGAATTACGATAGCATTATTTGCACCTTCTTCCCATTTGAATTGACGTACAGCTTCAATAAAAGGCAAGGACTCAATGTCACCCACAGTTCCACCCAATTCAGTGATTACGATGTCATATTTACCGCTTTCACCTAAAATGCGCATGTTTCTTTTGATCTCATCCGTGATGTGAGGTACTACCTGAACAGTTTTTCCCAGATATTCACCTTGTCTCTCTTTGTTGATCACATTCTGGTAAATACGACCTGTTGTAATGTTATTTGCCTGTGAAGTAGGGACATTCAGGAAACGCTCATAATGACCAAGATCAAGATCGGTTTCAGCACCATCTTCTGTAACGAAGCATTCGCCATGCTCGTAAGGGTTTAACGTTCCCGGATCAATATTGATATAAGGGTCGAATTTTTGGATGGTTACACTGTAGCCGCGTGCTTGTAATAATTTGGCTAATGAAGCGGAGATGATGCCCTTTCCTAAAGAGGAAGTAACACCGCCCGTAACAAAAATATACTTAGTCATGTTTGTGAGTTTCTGATATAAAAGCAGTTTTTATGCTGCTATTATTGTTTTTGTACGGGATACAAAGTTAGCAAATAAAACTGAAGCGCGATGGCTATTTTTTGAAATAATAAGCAAAAGAAAAACTGCGCTCTAAGGCGCTAGAAGCTAAAATGTTAGAGTAAAAACCCGTATAGCTGTTTTCTGATGTCCTCAGGTTTTTGCTTTTTATCGCCGCCGTAACGGCCAAAAATTTCAATGATTTTCTTCATTTCCTTCTCCGTGTCTGTCTTTTTTGCTTTCGGTTCCGTGATTTCTGCATCAGAACTTATAAAGGCATCAACCTTAGTTGCAAACCAGGTGGTATTGTATCTCGGAATGGCAAGACCCAGGATCATCCCGGGCAGACCGCTAAAACCTTCAGGTCCTCCTTTTAAAAGAATTTCATCTGTATAAAAGGCCACAACATAAACAGTGTCATTAATTTTTCCAATTGCTTTTCTGCATTCGTATCCGGCAATTGTTCGCACATCATGCATAATTTTCCAGTCCAGAACAGGTATTGTATCATGAAGCAGGTAATCTTCACCAAAGTAATTCTTTTTCATCAGCCTTTTCGACTTGCCATAATCTGCATAAAGTTCATTGGTCGCTTCAGAACTAAACATAAACATCATTCCGGTATTCTCTGTTTCCTTTTTCTTAGGTTTATAAAGAGAGGTGCTCTGATTGAAATAAAGATCCCATGAACTGACGTTGTACTTTTGCATCCTTTCTTTGGCTTCATCAGGAATATCAAAGTCCGCCAGGCTCCTTTGTACATTGATTTTCTTTTCAAAAGTAATCTTCCCATTAGGAATAAATACCTGCTGAGCTATAGCACTGGAAAAAGTGACACTCAGAAAAAACAAAATGACAAATGTTCGTTTCATGCTATTTGGATGATTTTGTATTAAAATTACCACTTAAATTCCAATTAATACCAAGTAATGCGTACCTGGGGATATAGCTGTAAGTATTTTCGCTGATCACATTTCCGCCAACGAATCTGTCGTATCCGATTTTCTGGTTAAGAATATCAGTAACTGTTAATTTGATTTCAAGCGATTCGCTTTTCAGTAATTTCGTAGACAGGTAGCAATTCCATATCGCGATATCGAGGTCCTTGTCGAACGAAGCATTGGCCGGTCTGTACGATAGCGAAATCGTTGAATTAAATTCAAAGTGATAAGGGAGCTGCATAGTTCCTGAAAACTCATGGTTATGAGTTAAACTTTTTCCATCGTTGATTCCTCCGATGGATGAAGATCCATACATGAAATTAGCGGAAGGGGAGTAGCTCAGATCCAGCTTTGGCGTGTAATAGCTGAAGGAACTTCGTAGATTATATTGGTTGTTTCTGGTTTTATTTGTCGTGAAATTTATAATGGACAACCTGTTTGAAGTATTAAAGCCTACATCAACACCCAGTCTGAAGTTTAATTTTGTGAAGCCTTTGGAATAACCAAGATTACCGGATAAAGAATTGATGCCATTGAGGTTTGTATAGCTTGAAATTCTTTTATTGAACTCATCTACAATTTCTGTGTTGACTATACCATTGGTCGTAAAGCCATAATTAACGCCGCCAGATATATATTCCTCTGATTTAAACTGAAAACCACTATAATACAAAGAAAAATTATTGGTGAAAGAAGGTCTGAGTGCAGAATTACCGATCACCTGAAGCAATGGATTGTTCAATTGTCGTACTGGTTGCAGCTGATCAATGCTTGGTTGCTGCATGTAACCATTGTAATTTAAGGATAAGCTTTTATTGCCGTCCATCCTGTAGTTTATATTTGTACTTGGGGCAAGGTTCAGGTATTTCCTGTTGAAGTCGTTTTTACGATCCAGATCTTTCAATTCAAAACTTGTACGCGTTGCTTCCATCCCGGTAGATATCGAAAACTTATTTACCCGGTATTGCATGACTATCCGTCCGACATTTGAAAAATTAATGAATTTAAAGTTGTTGCTCAGCGAATCAATTTTTTTTATCACATTATCAGATACGAGAAGATAACTATTGGATGAGATTGTTTTAAAGCTATAGGAAGCTTCCATAGCCCAGTTTTTTGATATTGGTTCGGTATAATTAATTCTTGCTCCAAGAGAGTTCTTACTGCTGGAATTGTCCTTGTTCAGGTTAATTTTTTCCGTGCGGCTCAAATTTCCACCATCGTCATAATAGCTTGTGGTATTGATGCTTTGCTCAATACTGTTGTTGTTTTGGCTTTCAGGCTGGACGTCAACGGACAACGTACGTCCTTTTTTCTTAAAGCGTTTAGACCAGTTGATGTTACCGTTAAATCCTTCTCCTTCTCCGCTTCCTGTGTTTTCCTGATTATTCTGACTGATAAAAAAGCCGTTTTCTGTACGTGTATCTGTATACCCGATGGAATTGTTGTTATTTCTGCTTTTTTTTGCACCAAAGGCTACTCTTAATGTAGTTAACGAATCTATAGAGAAATTGTAACCCGCTTTTATATTCTCACCCGCAGTCTTTGTGTTGGTTTGATTGTTTCCTGAACTGACAAATACATTTCCGTTTGGCAAAAGTTCCGTTGAGTGTGAGGTTTCCCGGTTGGTGCTTTTATAGTCAAAACCTTTGGCATTCAATTTAATGCCCATTTTGTTTTTATAAAATTTATCTGAGAAATGTGCCCCTATATTTAAATTATTGGGTAATCCTGCACCACCTGAGTAATAGTCATCATCATCTTCCATGCCCGTGGAATACATGATGGAACTCCCATCATCACCGACCTGAATGATGTCATAGTCCTCACCCTTTAGTTTTCTCATGGAATTGCTGATTTTGGACTGGTTATCCAGATTTGAAGAAGTGCCAAATACAGCAGCTTTAAGCTTGTTTTTGAAGACTCCAAACATGCCTCCATAATCCCTGAACTGGTTGGTGCCTGCATTTGCATCGAGTGTACTGATATAACCATTTTTAGCATTTTCTTTCAGTTTGATATTAATGGTTTTGTTCTTTATCCCATCATCAATACCCGTGAGCTCTGCATTTTTACTTTTTTTATCATAAACCTGTATTTCATCTACAGCATTTGCTTTCAGATACTTTGTCGCAAGAAGGGGATCATCACCGAAAAACTCGTCGCCATCCACAAGTACCGTTTCTACTTTTTTACCTTGCGCTTTTATGCTTCCATCGGGATTAACAACTATACCGGGTAATCGCTTTAACAATTCCTGTACATTGGCATTAGAGCGCACTGCAAAACTATCTGCCTGAAATACAAGAGTATCACCTTTCATTCTTATCGCACGCTTTGTTGCCTGTATGACCACCTCGTTTAAAAGTTTAGATTTTAGGTCCATACTGATTTTTCCGAGATTGACCGAAGAGGTATCAGACAGGCTTACAGTAGTAATAAAGTCTGCCATCTTTGGGTAGGTCACTAGTAATGTATAATTACCTTTGCTGAGGTTATTGAATACAAATTTACCCATCGCATCTGTTCTCACTGTTTTAACCAAAATTGAATCAGATGATCTGATCAGTAAAACAGAACAGTTTTGCAATCCCTTTGTCTCAACGGAATCTGTTACCACACCCTGAATATTAGCTTTTTGGGCATATAAACTATGAAAAGCTAACGTAAGAAGCAGTACCAGGAAAAAGCTTTTTAGCATAAAAAAAATATGATCTTGAGGCGTATGGAAAACGAAAATACTGTTTTTAATGATCTTTTAGAAATAGAAAAAATAATACAAAAAAAAGCCCGGAAATTTCCGGGCTCTTCATTAAAGTATATTTGGTTAGAATATTTCAGGTTGATTTATGAATAGCAATTACGTGGTTCGTTTTCTTTCATTATATAAACATAACACTAAATTTAAAATAATCATAATATTATTTTAAATTTTTTGAACAAAGATTGTACAATGTGCGCTGGTTAAGAAAAAACAGTGTTTTTTATAGGAATGTTATTTTTTAGCCTGATTGGTCACTTTACAGCAATTGTAATAGGTCTTAACTTTTTTATCTTTTGCAGACCAGCCGATGTATATTTTGTTTTCTTTGCCCAGTCTATAGATGAAGCCATTTAGCCCGCTTTTTTTTAGCTCTTCATAAAAATCTTTATCGGGTACATATTGATCCGGAACTTCATTTTCCATAATAGCAGGTTCCATGAAATTTTCTTCATCAAAAAAACGATCTAGTTCCTCGTTTAAAAACTTAATCTGATTCTTTTTCTTTTTAAGATCTATTGTGGCATCATAATTTTTAAATAAATCATCAGCTTTGATGTCTTCTTCATAAATAAGTTTTCCTTCAAAAGAGGTAACCGTAAAAATAAGCCTGGTTTCTTTGGGTGAATTTACATCGAGTTTCACCTTGAACGTATCAGACTTTAATGAATCACTGAAAGGCTTGGTAATTGTTTTTTCAGTATTGCCTACACCCTCAATACCCGTGCTGTCAGAAGAATTGCAAGAGGCAAAAAATGAAAAGAGCAATAATGAATAGATTAAAACATGTTTCATATTACACATTTATTTTATTCAGGTCTTCAGGAGTGTCAATGGATATCGTTTCAATATCTGTAATCTTCGTCTGGATGCTGTAACCGTTTTCTATCCATCGCAATTGTTCCAGACTTTCGGCTGTTTCCAAGGAAGAAGGAGCTAGTTTAGTGATCTCAAGCAGGGCAGAAGAGGTATATCCATATATACCTATATGTTTATAAAACTGATGTTTGTCCATCCATTGGCCTTGTTCAGTACCTCTTATATAAGGAATGGTCTGCCTGCTGAAGTAGATTGCCTGCTGATTGGCATTAATTACAACTTTCGGAATATTTACATTAAACAGGTCTTCTTCTGTTGTAATCTTTTTAATCAAGGTAGCCAGTTTCACATCCTTATTGTGGAAACACGAAATTAACAATTCTATCTGCTGAGGGTCAATATATGGTTCATCTCCCTGTATGTTAACAACGGCATCAAATCCTGAAATAGCTGTAATCACCTCTGCGCAACGATCAGTGCCACTTAAGTGACGATCAGAAGTAATGATGAAATTGCCGCCAAAGCTTTTAACCTCATCTGCAATGCGGTCATCGTCGGTGGCTACGATCACTTCTGTAAGCCCCTGAGCTTTTTTTGCTTGCTCATAAACTCTCTGGATCATGCTTTTGCCATCAATTTGCACCAATGGTTTTCCGTGAAAACGTGTTGAAGCATATCTTGCTGGTATGATCCCTACAATCTTCATCTTAAAATAAGCCGTTTATTTCTGCTTCGATTGATTGGATAATTGTACCCAGATCTTCAGGGTTATTGGTGAAATCCAACCTGTCTTTATCCAATATCAATAACTTACCTAATTTGTAACCTTTTATCCAATCTTCATATTTTTCATTCAGTTTGGATAAATAGTCAATGCGAATGCTCGCTTCATATTCACGTCCCCTGCGCTGTATATTGTTTACAAGCGTGGGAACCGAAGCCCTCAGGTAAACCAGTAGATCCGGGGGTTTAATGAAAGACGTAACGTTTTCAAAAATTGATTTATAGTTTTGATGATCCCTGCTGGTCATCAGGCCCATTTCATGCAGGTTATCAGCAAAGATGTGCGCATCTTCATAGATTGTACGGTCCTGTATTACATTTCTGTTGAAATTCTGGATATCCACAATTTGCTGAAAGCGGCTGTTCAGAAAGTAGATCTGAAGGTTAAAACTCCATCTCTTCATATCGCTATAGAAATCTTCCAGATAGGGATTGTTGTCTACAGCTTCGTAGAGGGCTTCCCATCCATAATGTTTTGCCAGCAACCCAGTTAAAGTTGTCTTTCCTGCGCCAATATTTCCAACTATAGCTATATGCATATGATTAAAATGATTTAAACCCGATTAGTGATCTTACTTCTTTAATTGTTTTTTGTGCGCTTTCTCTTGCTTTTAATGCACCGTGGATGGCCACCTGACGCAAATATGAGCTGTCTTTAGATAGCTCCTCTATGCGTTCGCGAATTGGTGAATTGAAGACAATCATATCCTCGGCAAGTTGTTTTTTGAAGTCGCCGTAACGGATCGTCATTTTATTATAAAGCTCATCAAAATGAGACAGGGTATCAGGTGTAGAAACTATTTTCATAAGATCGAATAAGTTCTGAATTGCTTCTGGTTTGGCCTGGTTTTCTTCAGTTGGCCCGCCATCAGTTACTGCTCTTGATAATTTTTTACGGATGATCTCCGGACTGTCTGCTAAATAAATGCAATTTCCATCTCCGCTTGATTTACTCATTTTTCCTTTTCCATCCAGACCAGGTACTTTTACCAGGTTCTCAGCATAGTTAAAAGCAAAAGGTTCAGGGAAATATTCTGTGTTATAAAGCCTGTTAAAACGATTCCCAAATGTGCGCGTCATCTCAAGGTGTTGCTCCTGATCTTTTCCAACAGGAACTTTAGTCGCTCTGTGTATCAGGATATCAGCAGCCATAAGGGTAGGGTAGGTCAATAGACCTGCGTTTACATTGTCGGGATGTGCCCTCACTTTATCTTTAAAAGAAGTGCTGCGCTCCAGTTCGCCCATGTAAGCATTCATATTCAGGTATAAATACAGCTCAGCAACTTCAGGAACATCAGATTGTACATATATGGTCGTGTTTTCAGGATCTATCCCACAGGCTAGATATTCGACCAGTACATGCCTTACATAGCCATGCAGGTCCTGAGGAGTAGGATGGGTAGTCAGGGAGTGCAGATCTGCAATAAAAAAATAGCAGTTATAATCATACTGCATTTTTACAAAATTGGTCACTGCGCCAAAATAATTACCTAAATGTAATTGTCCTGTAGGACGTATACCACTAACTACCGTTTCTTTCATCTTCTTTTAATTAAAACTGAAAAATCAAATGTGATTTTTATTGGCCCGAAAATAATAAAAAACAATCCATTTCGTACATAGCTACCTATTTTTTATGAATTTCATGCACAATACTTAAATAACTTTATCTAAGTTTGGATTTGATGATTACTCTCTTAAGGCACATACACCGCTCATATTCTGTATTGATTATCCTGGTATTCTCTATACTTTTTTATCCGCTCTATTATTATGCATCCAGAAAACCAGAGCGGTATCTTTTATTGAACCGGTTTCGCAAACTAAACAGCCATATATGCAGCTTTTTAATAGGGGTTTATTACAGGTTCGATTTTGAAGTTGCCCTGGAAAAGAACAAGACCTATATCTACTGTGCAAATCATACTTCCAATCTTGACATTATGATCCTTTGCATTCTTGCTAAAGGCCGGTTTCATTTTATGGGAAAGCAGGAATTGCTGGAGAATCCGGTTTTGAAGATTTTTTTTAAGACCATAGATGTTCCGGTAAACCGCGACAGTAAAATATCTGCATTCAGGGCTTTTAAAAAAGTGGGAGAGAACCTTGAACAGGGGATGAGCCTGATCATTTTTCCAGAGGGAAAAATCGACGACCATTATCCTCCTAAGTTGGTGCACTTTAAAAACGGACCTTTCAGACTGGCTATTGAAAAGAATATTGCGATAGTTCCGGTGAGTATGACTGATGTATGGAAAAAGATGTGGGATGACGGCGCTAAGTATGGAACACGACCGGGTTTATGTCATATTTACGTTCATAAACCTATTTCTACCAAAGAATTGAATATTGATGACTCAGATTTGCTGAAAGACCGTATTTTTGAATTAATTAACAGTAAACTTGTTCATAGATGAATATAGATAAGCAAACCATAAATAAAGTTGCAGATTTAGCGAGAATAGCAATAGAGGATAAAGAAGTGGATACTTTGATCGTCGATATGAATAAGATCCTTACGTTTATGGAGAAGCTAAATGAGTTGGACACTACTGGTGTACAACCTTTGGTATACATGAACCAGGAGGAAAATGTCTGGCGCGAAGATGTTGTAAGGCAGGAGATCAGTGTAGAAGATGGACTGAAAAATTCGGCTAAACACAATGAAAGTTTTTTCTTTGTTCCAAAGATCATCGAAAAGTAACCCAAATATTGCCCTTTCTGTAACATTCAAATACAGATGAATGTCTAAAACCTAAAAAAAGCCATGGAGAAAGCATTGATGAATGATAAGCCATTAATAAATATTAAAGATATAGGTCGTAAATATGTAATTGGTGCAGAAGTTATCCATGCTTTAAAATCTGTGACCCTTGATATTCATAAAGGGGAATTTGTGGCGCTAATGGGGCCTTCAGGTTCGGGGAAATCAACCCTGATGAACATCCTTGGATGTCTTGATACCCCCAGCAAAGGAGATTATGTGTTAAACGGTACAAACGTAAGCCAGATGACTGAAAATGAACTGGCTGAAGTCCGTAATAAGGAGATAGGTTTCGTATTTCAGACCTTTAATCTTTTGCCAAGATCTACATCTTTAGATAATGTTGCACTGCCGTTGATCTATGCAGGAGCCAATAAAAAAGAACGCGATGCAAGAGCTCAAAAAGCACTTGAAAATGTAGGCCTGGGTAATAGGGTAACGCATAAACCAAATGAACTGTCCGGTGGTCAGCGTCAGCGTGTAGCAGTGGCCCGTGCTTTAATCAACAATCCTTCAATAATTCTGGCCGATGAGCCTACAGGAAACCTGGATACCAAAACATCAATAGAAATCATGGGCCTGCTGGAGGAAATTCACAGTAAAGGCAATACCATTATCCTGGTAACGCATGAGGAAGACATCGCGCAGCATGCACACAGGATTGTAAGGATGAGGGATGGTTTAATAGAAAAGGATTATCAAAATACAGATATAAAGACCGTATCTCCACGTTTATCAAATCTTCAGAAAACTGGAAGTGATTTTGAAAAAATAGATTAATATTTCTTCATGAAGATATATACAAAAACAGGTGACAAGGGATTGACCTCCTTAATTGGCGGTACCCGGGTTCCAAAATTTCACCTTCGCATCGAATGTTATGGAACCGTAGATGAGTTGAACTCATACATAGGTTTGATCATGTGCCAGGATATAGATCCTCATCATCAAAAACTCCTCAAAGAAATTCAGGACAGGCTATTTACTGTAGGTGCGTCCCTAGCTGCTGATCCTGAGAAGTCCAGAATGAAAATCCCGGACCTTCACGATAGCGATATTCTGTTGCTGGAGCAGGAGATGGACCAGATGAATGAGCAACTTCCGGAATTAAAGCATTTTGTACTTCCTGGAGGGAATACAGTAGTTTCTTACTGCCATATAGCCAGATGTATCTGCAGGAGAGCAGAGCGGCTAACCGTTCATTTGGCTTCAGATAGTTATGTTGACGAAAAAATGACCATATATTTGAACCGTTTAAGTGATTATTTGTTTGTTTTGGCACGAAAACTGAATTCAGATGCTGGGACGGAAGAAAATATCTGGCTTCCCAGACTTTGATTCGGGCATTAGTTGATGCTTGAAAAAGGTTGAAAAAAAAGTTTGTTTTGCTCAGGTTTTTTAATATACTTTTGCGAATAAATTAAGAATAACTAAATAGTATAAGAAATATGTATTGGACATTAGAACTCGCATCGCATTTGGAAGACGCTCCATGGCCTGCAACAAAAGATGAATTGATTGATTACGGTATTCGTTCTGGAGCACCTGTTGAGGTAATTGAGAACCTACAAGCTTTGGAAGATGATGGCGAACCATATGAAACTATAGAAGAAATATGGCCAGATTATCCTACAAAGGACGACTTCTTCTTCAACGAAGACGAATATTAACTATAAGAAAATAAAAAAAGCCCCAATAAAATGGGGCTTTTTTATTTTTGGAATGATGATTGTTTATGATTTGTCACGGAAGTGTTTGTACTTCCGCACATCTATCTAAAAATTTATAACTAAAAATTAAACGTTATGGGAAATCTACTTTATCTGGTTGCCGTGGTATTAGTAATACTGTGGATCATTGGCTTCTTTTTTCAAGGCTTCGGCCCAAATGTTGGTGGATTAATTCACATCTTGTTAGTTATTGCAGTTATTGCAATCATCTTAAAGGTTATAAACAGAGCAGCTTAATAGCGGCTTTAAGCATAGTTTAACCTGAATCTCGTAAGGGGCTTTGATTAGTAATCAAAGCCCTTTTTTTTTAGAAAAATACTTGCGATTTCCAAATCTTCCTGGAATGTGATTTTAATGTTTTCTCTTTCTCCTTCAATGATGTTTATCTCAAATCCTGAATATTCAACCACTGATGCATCATCTGTGAAATCATTTCTGTAAGGTTTTTGATAGGCTTTTTTTAACAAATCGACGTCAAATGTTTGTGGCGTCTGTATCAATAAAAGGTCATTCCTGTTTAATGCCTCTGTTTTATGCGGATTGATTATCCTTCGTACAGAATCAGTAGGAGAGATGCCTAAAACACAATTGCCTTCCTGTGCAGCCTGTTTATAGGATCTTTCTATCAGGTCGGTAGAGATTAGTGGCCGCACTGCGTCATGCACGGCAACCACACCTTTTCCTTTGATATATTTTAAACCGTTTTTAACGGAATGGAATCTTTGCTCACCACCTTTTACAACCTGATGAGGGATGTTAAAGTTATAGGTTTGGCACAATTCTTCCCAATAACTATGCTGATGTATGTTTAAGACTAAAATGATTTCAGGATTCAGTACACATTTGTAAAATGCCTGTATGGTGTGCATTAGTACCGGCATGCCATTGAGCAATAAAAACTGCTTGGCAACAGTACTTTTCATTCTGTTTCCGCTGCCGCCTGCAACTATAATGGCATAATGTTTCATTTTGAAATGTCTTTAAACAAAAATAGGAGATTTAAATCATTATAGATCCAAATCTCCTATCTCAAAAAATTAATTATTGTGATTAGATGATCAGCATGGCGTCACCATAGCTGTAAAAACGGTATTTCTCTTTTAAAGCGACCTCATAAGCATTTCTTACATAGTCATAACCACCAAATGCACTTACCATCATCAACAGTGTTGATTCAGGTGTGTGGAAATTGGTAATCATTGAATTAGCGATACTGAAATCATAAGGAGGGAAGATGAACTTACTCGTCCAGTCATTCGCTGCTTTTAAGGTTCTGTTTGAAGAAACAGCTGATTCAATAGCACGCATAGAAGTTGTACCTACTGCACAGATCTTTCTTTTTTCTTCTATTGCTTTGTTTACGATATCCGCATCTTTTTGTTCAATAATGAATTGCTCAGAATCCATTTTATGCTTAGTTAAGTCTTCAACCTCAACAGATCTGAATGTACCAAGACCAACGTGTAAAGTAACCTCTGCGAAGTTTATTCCTTTAAGTTCCAAGCGCTTCATCAGCTCTCTGCTGAAATGCAGACCTGCTGTTGGGGCAGCTACAGCGCCTTCGTGTTTAGCAAAAATAGTTTGGTAACGCTCTTTATCCTGAGCTGTTGCTTTACGTTTGATGTATTTTGGAAGTGGTGTTTCACCTAAGATTTCGATATTTTTTCTGAATTCCTCGTCAGTACCATCAAATAAGAAACGGATGGTACGTCCGCGTGAAGTAGTGTTGTCCACAACTTCAGCAACAAGAAGGTCATCATCACCAAAATATAATTTGTTTCCAACGCGGATTTTACGAGCCGGATCCACAAGTACATCCCAGAGACGTAATTCTTTGTTCAATTCACGCAACAAAAAAACTTCAATAGTAGCACCAGTTTTTTCTTTATTGCCATAAAGGCGTGCAGGAAAAACTTTGGTGTTGTTTAATATCATTACATCCTTATCATCAAAATAACCTAAAATATCCTTGAATATTTTATGTTCAATTTTGCCGCTGTCCTTGTGCAAAACCATTAAACGGGCTTCGTCCCTTTCATCTGAAGGATTATTGGCAACTAATGATTCAGGTAAATTAAACTTAAACTGAGATAACTTCATATTTTTCGATGTGATAATTAAGGGCGCAAATTTACAAAATATAATCTTTAATTTTATAATTAACTTATTTGAACCTAAGTCATTTCTTTATAAAATTAGTAACTGGTTTCTACCACGATAATAACTCGCTTACAGTAAACAGGGAGTAAACAAGGATTAAACAGGGAGTATACACACTTTCAATACGCTCAAAAGCGTGTATACTCCCTGTTTAATCCTTACATATTGCTCTTATATCCCAAGCGAGCTATGGACAATGTATTATTTACTTTATATGGATAAGACCTGTAACCTTTTTAGGTACTTTTGGTCTAAACTACAATTATGATTATTATCAGGCTAATAGGCGAAAGTTTTCGGTTTGCATCTGATGCACTGCGCCAAAATAAACTTCGGACCATGCTTTCCCTTCTGGGAATCACTATTGGTATTTTCACCATCATATTTGTGTTTTCTGCAGTTGATTCGTTGCGCGCAAAGCTTCAGGCCAGCGTGGATAAATTAGGCTCGAAAACTGTTTTTGTACAAAAATGGCCCTGGGGTGGATTTGGAGATTATCCCTGGTGGAAATATGTGAACAGACCAGAGCCTTCCCTTAGAGATTATCAATTGCTTAAAGATCGCCTGGAATATGCCCAGGGAGTTTCTTACGAGATATCTGCAAATGAAAGAACTGTAAAATACCGGGCCAATTCTGTAGAGGGTGCAGGCATAAGGGCGGCATCTCAGGATTTTAATAAGACATGGAACCTTGATTTTCAGGAAGGCAGATACTTTACGGAAAATGAAGGCAAGGCAGGTTCTCCTGTTGTGCTTATCGGAGCCGATATTGCTGAAGGTTTATTTAACGGAGCCACGGCAGTAGGCAAATCTATCGTTGTCATGGGGAGAAAATTGAATGTCATCGGGGTATTTAAAAAAGAGGGGGAAGATATGATGGGCATGTCGCAGGATAAGAACATTGTAATGCCTTTGAATTTTGCAAAAGGAATTATGGATGTAGAAAGTGACCGCTATGATCCAACGATTACAGTGAGAGGGTATGAACACATCGCTTTAGATGAGATAGAAAGTGAAATAAGGGGAGCAATGCGTTCTATTAGAAGGATTAAACCAGGCGCTGAAGAAGATTTTGCATTAAATAAAAGTACTATTGCGTCTCAGCAGTTGGATAAGATGTTTGGTATGGTAAATCTTGCCGGTTGGGTCATTGGAGGCTTTTCTATCCTGGTTGGCGGTTTTGGGATAGCCAATATTATGTTTGTGTCTGTAAAAGAACGTACCAATATCATCGGGATACAAAAGTCACTGGGTGCAAAGAATTATTTCATTTTGCTGCAATTTCTTTTTGAGTCTATAGTGCTCTGCCTGCTTGGTGGATTGTTGGGGTTGTTCCTGGTGTATCTGGTAACTTTACTAACTAAGTCCGGTGGTTTTGAGATTACCCTATTCCTCAGTAATATCATACTTGGGATTGGTGTCTCACTCGCAATTGGTACAATATCAGGATTTTGGCCTGCGTATTCTGCGTCGCGACTAGATCCGGTTGAAGCCATTAGGTCTTAAAAAGTAGAATTAATATCTACACTTAGATGTTTTGATGCCTCATAATTCTCCAATTTTGTTTTCGCAGCTGAACTGACTAATGTCATCGATTGTTAATATTTGGCCCCCGAATACGTGTTTAAAGCATTTTATAGAACAAATACTCTTATCAGATTTGAAATCAGGACAATTGGCTATCATATTGACCATCATAAGTAATAAGATTAGCTTATGAAAAGGAAAGGTAATGGATTTAAAATACGTCCTATGAACAAGAACATATCTCCTGTAGAAATGAAGCGAATAAAGGTTTCAATGGAACTGGCTGAGGCAATAAAAAATGTACTGATGAAGCGTAATATAACCAGAACACAGTTTGCGAAAATGATGGGACAGGATAAAAAGGTGATTTCTGTGTGGTTAAGTGGTACTTATAATTTTAACCTGGGTACCCTTTATGAAATTGTAGACCGACTGGGCTTGATGTAACTCAATAACATAAAGGTCCGATCTGAATCATCAAACCGGACCTTTAAAAAATCTTGATGGGTATTAATGGCCTATTTTAGCTCAAAGCTATATGTAGCACCTTTCCATACACCTGTATAATCTTTACCGTGATGGGTACCGGTTGCTTTTTTATCCATATCACTGATCTCAACAACATAACGTCCTGCCCAAAGCGGGATAAATTCAAAAGCGCCTTTGTCGTCTGTATAAAACTCTTTAGACCATCCTGTCGGCGAAAAGACAGTTACCGCTTTTTTGCCAGCAGCAGCATCGCCAAGGAAAGCCGTCATTTTAATGGTGTTCTTTACTTTTAATGAGGCAACATCATCCAGATGTAATCTCAGTGCATTGGTATTCTGCGCTGCTACTGGTGCTGTTTTCCCCACGCTTACGCCCGCGCTTGAAAGGAAATGATATTTGGTAGTACCACCGAGTTCTTTAGCTTCATGACTTACGATAACGGTGTAAGAACCATTTTGCTCAGGTATAAAACTTCCTTCGAAATAGTTCAAACCAGGTGTTACCGTCAGCTGAGTTTTTTTATTATCAGGACCTATTAGCCATAGTGTAAAATCCTTTACATCGGAATACCATGTAGAAACACTGTCGCGTCCCAGGTCGGCATATTCTCCATAAAATACTTTGACTGCTTGTTTTTGTCCGATCTTGCCCGTAGCAGGTGTTTCTATCCATAATGCATGTGCAAACAACCCTGTTGTACTGAAGCATAGCAGGGCAGTCAGAAGTGTAAATATTGTCTTTTTCATATTGTTTTATGTTTGATAACAGTTTCTTTATTAATTTAAGATCACCTCTTTTACAACAGGTTTCACAACCGGTTTTTTAGGCTGATTTTTATCCCCGGCCTGATTTGAGGCGGGCTTGTCAGATTTACCTTTTTTCTTTTTGAACTTACGTCCGTACCAAATCAGGAATCCGGTAATAGGGAGGGAGGCACCGATTAGTGAAGCTAAAAAGGCCAGTACTTTACCCGGGAATCCCAGGATACTGCCCACGTGTATATCGTAGTTCATCTTGCGTAGCTTTTGTCCAACCGTAGCTTCGTCGTACGGAACGGAGTAAGGGTCTTTTCGCTTCAGTTCCTTTAATGTATGCTGATCAAAAGAATAACCCTGACTATTGTAAAACTGTCCGGCAGTAGGGTAAACGGTAATGTCGATGGTTGCTTTAGCACGTTTGGCGTCGGGGAAACTATAATAGAAACCCGTGGATTTAGGATGCTTGTCAATCACCTTTGCCCATGCAGCATCCATAGCTTGTACCGGGGTGTAAAACTTACCCGCCTGCAGGGAATCTGATTCCATTCTCCTGAATTCCGGCAGTTTCTCACCGGCTGTTGTTACCCAGTATAGCCCCTCACTGTACCATTTGATGCCATACACCATTCCCGTTAGTGCAATGGCCAGCAAAAATAACAAGGAATAAAACCCAAGTACATTGTGAAGATCCAGGTTTACCCGCTTAAACGATGCACCCCATTTGATTTTGAAACTCTTATCAGTAGTAGATTTATTCCACTTTTTTGGGTACCACCAGATTAAACCGGTAATGAGCAATACTACGAAGACCATTGTTCCATAATTAACGATAGGCCGTCCGATTTCATAAGGCAACCAAAGGAAACGGTGCCCATTCAGGATGAACCTGAAGAAATCTGTTTCACCTGGTTTGCGTACTTCTTTACTGATCACTTCCCCGCTGTAAGGATTGATCTTGAGCAGTACACCACCTCCACGTCTTCCACCGCCGCCGCCACGGCGTCCGCCTTTCTTTTCTACCTTATCTCTCAGGCTGAGGTTGATCACTTCTCCCTGATGGTAGTTTGCATAGGAAGGCACTTTGTCTTTATATAATTTAGCCGCAACAGCAGTCAGCTGTGAAGGCGTAAGTACTGGTTTATTTTGCCATTCTACCTTCGTTTCAGGCTCCAGTAATCCGGTGATCTCCTCGTTAAACACCCAGATACATCCTGTGATACAAACAATTAGAACAATGACACCTGAGATCAGGCCCAGCCAGAGGTGCAGCCATTTATTGATCCGGTTAAAAAGAGAATCCTTGCTCTTCTTTTTCGGCGCTGAAGGTTTATTTCCTGTGATCATTGTTCTAATTTGTTTGGTGTGTATTTAATGTGTTTGTTTGAGTTTGTTTTTATAATTATTGCAGGTGCTGAATGGCTGTGATCACACCACCTTCAACCTTAACTCCTTGCTTAGCGGTTGCGGTAGTCGCATCAATTTTATATACATAAGTAGCTCCGCTTACTAAATTCACCCCGATGTAACCGGTTTTTCCGTCTTTAGGGCTATAGTTTGTCGTAGTTACACTTGAGATTTGAGCAACTTCAGGGAATCCGGTAACTCCAGTTACAGTTTTATTAACTACATCAACGATAGCTAAACGCTTACCTACCACATATTGACCTTTGGTGGCTACCGGTTCAATGTTCGCAATAAATTTGTTTTGACCGATGTTTAACCAATTGGTAATTACATAACCTTTTGAAACCTCTTCGAAGTTGAAGAAATAACTCATGTCAAACTCTGTTGTACCTGCCTTAATGCGGGTAATAGCAGAAGGTTTTGTTGAGGTCATTTTAGCATCTACCGCAGTTGTAGCTGGATCGTCATCTGCCGCTACTGATGATGAAAATGCATAACAATCGCCATTTTCCACAACACCCAAGCCATCGGTAAAGTATCTTCCGATAAAGCTTGTTCTTGTATCTCTAATGGTTTTTTCATATTGCATATCTGGATAAGAGAATACAATAATTCCTGCCTGATCCGGGAACTTGGTGAAGAAGCTGTTGTATATGCTGAAATATGGCGCAAATACTTTGTTTCCTACTTGTTTGATCCAGCTTAAGTGAGCAATTTCGCCATTACCGCTCGGCGTTATTGCGTCAACAGTACCTTTAGCAACTTCTGCATTGGTTGTTGTGTTTACACGATACCATTCGTAGACTGTGGGCGTACCCACTGCAGCAACTCTTCTGGGAACTCTTATCGTAAGTATATCATCGTTTACAGGTGCAAAAGCATGTACAGTTGCAGATGTGAAATCATTCAGTTTTTTTAATTTACCATCATTTATATTGTAAACAGTCACAGCACCCGGGCTACCCTGACCGTAAAGCATACTGAAGAATTTGTTATTAGCTGTTACATAGTACCTGTAAGTACCATCTTGCTCCACACCATTACCTACGATAGATACTGCGCCGCTTTCCAAGCTACTCGCCGTAAGCAGGTAGTCGGCCTTGCCCGCAATCGCAGTCGGTGTAACTGCAATGATGTAATTTCCCGGGTTTTCAGGGATCACTTCTCTATCTTTTTTCTTGTCGCAAGAACTTAAAACTCCTACAAATGCCAAGGCAAGAAGCGTTTTGGTAATTGTTGTTTTCATATTGATTTTTTTAAAATTATTATTGTTGTGATTGTTAAGATTTGTTGATGAAATACCTAAAATTCAAATAGAATCCGCGTCCAGGCTTCTGAAGGGCAAAATTGTCAAATACAGCTTTGTCAGCAATATTCCTTGCCTCCAGGGAAATGTTATATCGTCCGTTTTTCATACTGTAGACAAAATTCAGATCATGGGTAAGCTGTATAGGAGTGGAGAGTTTATCTTCTTCTGTAGGGTTACCGAAACTTGGCCAATCCAGCCAGAATCTGTTCACATAAAGTAAATTGTAACCGACAGTCAGGTTATTTCCCTTTGCAAATACGTTTCGGAAAGATGCAGATACGTCAGCATTACCAAAGAGGTAAGGAATATTCGGCATCTGATCCAGATAAACAAGACTTTCCTCAGGATAATAAGCTCCTGTATTAGGATTGAAGTCATGTTTTTGCAGGTTTACTAGTTTCTGATAAGTAACAGTAGCACCCGCGCTCAACCAGTTTTTGTAGGAATACCTGATTTCGGTATCAAAACCTGTGGTACGCACACCATCACGGTTATCAGAAGTAGTATAGTCCCTTCTTGGTCCTGTTCCACCAACTATCCTGCTCCAGATAAAATCTTTAGAATGTCTGTAAATCGCATTGGCTGTTATTGAAAAGCGATTAACTTCGTTTACTTTGAATCCGTATATCAGGCCCAGATTGAGGTTGTCACTCTTTTCCGGCTTTAGCAAAGGATTACCTTCCTCATTTTCGAGATTACCAAAAATTTCGTTTGCTTCTGGCATGCGGTTCGTCAGTTCATAAGAACCGCGAATCTGCAAGTCGGGGTTGAAGTAGTAAGCCAAAGCGGTACCATATCCTAGTTTATGGTCTGTGTTTTTATTGTTGGAGTTATTTACAACACTCTTTAAGAGTATGTATTTTCCAAAAAGATTCAGGCTCCATTTATTGTTCACATCATAGGAATAGCCAAAACCGAGTACATTCTTGTCCATTCTCTTCGGAACATTCTTTGCATTCAGATCAGGAAACAATAAATTATCCTGCTTTCTGTCAAACGTGGAAAATACATTGTTTACAGCTACCGCCTGGTGCTCACTGAGCCTGTAGCTGACCATAGCTGTGGCAAGTCCGTTGTTGTTTTTATACTCAATATGACCACCGCCGTCGCGTTCGCCCATAGACACCTTAGGATCGCGGATGCCATCCCAGTCATAGTCTGCTCTGGCCGTATCTATGGTGGTTTCATATCCCAGATTATAGTTGGCATTTATCGTTAAATCCAGTCCTGGGAGTAAATCAGTCTTTTTGTATTTCAGTGATGGCATCACAATATTTCCGCGTCTGTGCAGTTGTCCGTAAACAGCTTCAGGCCTGGCTGCGGTCTGCATTTCCTTATAATTCTGACCTAAAGTCATGCCCAGCAATAGATTATCTGCCCAGGATTTGCCTACAACTCCGACATTGGCGATCAAAGTCTCATTGTGATATACATCATGAAATCTTTTTACCGAAGCCGCTCTTTTGTCTGCTTCCATATTGTTTTGCAATAACGTTCTCAGATTGGTTTTATAATTGTTATCGGAGTAGTTTTGGAAAGCACTAATCTGTACTGTAAGTCCGCTTTTAGTAGTAGCAGCAGTGTTCAGTACTGTACGATGTGTATTGAAAGATCCATAAGAATAAGAGGCGTCAACATAATTACGATGCCTGTTTCCTGTGACGATGTTCACCGCTCCGCCCAATGCATCAGATCCTAACCACATCGGCACCACGCCTTTATAGACTTCTACGCGTTCTGCCACATTGATAGGGATATTATTGATTTGGAAAGAAGAACCAAAATTATCCATTGGAATACCATCAATAAAGTAGCGGATATGCCTGCCGGAAAAACCGTTTAAGGAAACGTTGAAATTGGAACCTACACCACCTGATTCTCTGACACGGACACCGGCAACCCTGTCCAACGCGCCGGAAATATCCAGTGTAGTGTTGTAAAGCTTGGTTGCATCAACTGCTGTCACATTAAAGGCCTGCCGATTTACCTCCTGGACTTTCGTGCGGCCCAATACAGTTACCGTTTCCATTAGTTCAGTGCTTTCTGTAAGCGTAAAGTTTACGCTCCCATTTTCACCTGCAACAAGTTTGATTTCTTTTTTTTGTGATTTAAAACCAATAACACTAATCTGTAAAATGTAGTTTGCAGGTTTTACATTGCTGATTTTGTAGTATCCATTGTCATCAGAAATGGCTCCATACCTGGAATTTTGAAGTTTAATGGATGCAGCAGGAATTGGTTCACCTGCACTGCTGGTTAGCCTTCCGCTTAGGTTGGCTTGCTCTGTTTGAGCTTTTGAAAAAAATACGTTAGCACATAACATGCCCAATAGCAAAAAATTCTTAATTTGCATGACTTTTAACTACGATTAAAGGTAACCCGGGTTTTCCCGGTTTTGCCACACGGGTCCGAACCGTGTGGCTTTTTTATGGTGCAAATATATGTTTATTTAGACCTAATCCAAATAGTAGGATAATATTTATCTTCTTTTTTTATTGTACTTGCGATTTGGAATGGCAAAAATCGCCTGTATTTTGTCGTATCTGCACCTCTAAGACCTGAATTTTCTTATTTAACTTGGTCTTATAATTAGAAATATAAATATGACTAAAGCACATCCATACCTAAACTTCGACGGCAAGGCCGAGGAAGCTTTTAATTTCTACAAGTCTGTTTTTGGCGGAGAATTTACTTTTTTGCAAAAAATGGGTGATGTTCCGGGTTCTGACCAGATTCCAGAACATGAAAAAAATCGGGTAATGCACGTATCATTGCCCATCAGCGAACATACAACGCTGATGGCATCCGACTGCTTACCTTCAGCCGGACATGTACTTGTAGAGGGAAATAATATGTATATCAGTCTCAGTGTAGATAGCAGGGAAGAGGCCGATCGTCTGTTTAACGGACTTTCAGCTGGCGGGAATGTAGAGATGCCTATGGAAGATATGTTTTGGGGTGACTATTTCGGTAGCTTCAAAGATAAATTCGGCATCCAGTGGATGATCAGTTATAATACACAGGCATAAAACAACAAAGCCGGCTGATCATCAGCCGGCTTTGTTTATTTGAAGATTAAACAGCGCTTAGCTTAATTTAGCCAATGCGTTTTTGATTCTTAGAACTGCTTCTCTTAATTGATCTTCAGACGCTGCATAAGAAATACGGATACAATCCTCATTTCCGAAAGCTTCACCCGTAACAGTAGATACATGCGCCTCATTCAATAAGAACAAACAAAGATCTTCTGCATTGTTGATCACCTGATCACCATTTTTCTTTCCAAAATAAGCTTTAACTTCCGGGAAGAAATAGAATGCGCCGTCAGGAAGGTTTACTTTAACACCTGGTATTTCAGTTAATAAAGCATGTACGATATCTCTGCGTTTTTTAAACTCTGCAACCATAGCATTTACCGATTCTAAACCACCTTGATATGCTGCTAATGCTGCGCGTTGGGCAATTGAAGAAGTACCAGAGGTAATCTGGCCCTGAAGTTTATCACATGCATTTGCAATCTCTTTATTTGCAGCCATGTAACCAACTCTCCATCCGGTCATCGCATATGATTTAGAGAAACCGTTAATCAGGATTACCCTGTCTTTAATTGAATCAAATTCAGCAATAGAGGCATGTTTACCAACAAAGTTGATGTGCTCATAAATCTCATCAGAGATGATGTAAATATTTGGGTGCTTTTCAAATACCGCAACAAGATCGGCTAATTCTTCTTTAGTGTATACAGATCCTGTCGGATTGCATGGAGAAGAAAACATGAAAAGTTTGGTTTTAGGTGTGATTGCGGCTTCAAGTTGTGCTCCGGTGATTTTAAAGTTATTCTCAACAGTAGCATTGATAAATACTGTTTCGCCTTCTCCAAGTTTGATCATCTCAGAATAAGATACCCAGTAAGGTGTAGGAACAATAACTTCATCTCCCGGATCTACCAGGCACATTACAGCATTGGCCAATGATTGTTTTGCTCCTGTAGATACCACAATCTGATCAAAGCTATAAGTCAATCCATTTTCTCTCAACAGTTTTTCTGCCACAGCTTTACGCAATTCAGGATACCCTGAAACAGGTGTGTAGTAAGAAAAATTATCGTCTACGGCCTTCTTCGCTGCTTCCTTTACAAATTCAGGAGTAAAGAAGTCCGGCTCGCCGAAACTCAGGTTAATAACGTCTATTCCTTTTGCGGATAGCTCTCTTCCTAACTTAGCCATTTTAATGGTCTGTGATTCAGATAGGTTGTTGATTCTTTTGGATAAAAATGTCATAATATTCTGTGCGAAGGCAAATAAAATTTTGTGCGAACGCAAATATATGAACCTGACTGAATTATAAACTAAAAAAAATACTTTTTCATATAATTCAATGGTTAAAATGTATTTTTGAGGGCTAAACCAGTTCAATTTGCAACCTAAAAAGAAAGCGATCCTTCTTGCATTATGCATCAGCATATTGCTCATGCTGGCAAAATTTGTAGCTTATTTCATTACACAATCCAACGCCATACTTACAGATGCAGCAGAGAGTATTGTCAATGTACTCGCCAGTGGCTTTGCATTTTATAGCATATACCTCACGACTATGCCTAAGGATGAAAACCACCCATATGGTCACGGTAAAGTCGAGTTTTTTTCTGCCTTTTTGGAAGGGACCCTGATCACTATAGCGGGTTTGATCATCGTTTTTAAATCAGGATATGACCTGGTTTATCCAAAAGAAATCACGAATCTTTTTGAAGGTGCTACCATTATAGGGGCAACTGGTCTGGTCAACATGGTGGTGGGATACTATCTTATCAATGCAGGTAAAAAACACAGGTCTATTACGCTGGAAGCAGACGGTAAGCATTTGCTCACAGATGCGGTTACCAGCGCGGGACTGGTTGCAGGTGTTATATTGATTAAACTCACAGAAATATATTGGCTGGATGGCGTGATTTCTATTTTATTGGGTATTTACATAATTTACAACGGTTACAAGCTAACACGTCGCTCTGTAGGCGGACTGATGGATGAAAGCAATATTGACCTGGTCAAAGACATCATCTCCATTCTACAGCACAATAGGAAAGACCCCTGGATTGATGTACATAACCTTCGTGCGCAGCAATATGGAGCAGATCTGCATATAGATTGCCATTT
Source organism: Pedobacter frigoris (assembly GCF_032678645.1). Lineage (GTDB taxonomy): Bacteria > Bacteroidota > Bacteroidia > Sphingobacteriales > Sphingobacteriaceae > Pedobacter > Pedobacter frigoris_A. The sequence continues at coordinate 997,447 of NZ_JAVTSP010000001.1, read as the reverse complement.
TACACTGCCTTATTATTTCGACCTCAACCAGGTTCATTATGAAATATCCGCGATAGATGAACTCATCAACGGAGAAGCACATCATAAAACAGAGCTTTTTATACATGCAGATCCCTGCCTTCCAGCCTGCTGTAATTATTGCAAAATGAAGGAATGTCACGTCAGGCAGGAGCCTTTTAGAGCCGAAATTGAGTGGACAATTGATAATGCAACCAAAAACCAAAAACACTTTGACCAATGAGCTATTTTAACGTTAGGGTCTACGGCATCTTAATCAACGACAATCAGGAGGTACTGATCAGCGATGAACAATCGGGTGGCAGGACTTTTAGTAAGTTTCCGGGCGGTGGTTTAGAACTTGGAGAGGGACTCATTGATGCACTCAAACGGGAGTTTATGGAAGAATGTAGTTGCGAAATCGAAGTACTGGACCACATCTATACAACGGATTTTTACGAACAATCTTCCTTCAATGATAGCCAGATCCTAAGCATATATTATCTGGTAAAAGAGGTTCACCCATTATTACTTAATTTCAAAACTACTGCATTTGATTTTGAAGAGGGTACATTGCAGTCATTCAGATGGATTTCATTAAAAAATCTGTCCATAAACCACGTTACTTTTAAGACCGATCAGCGGGCAATAGAAATCTTACTAAAAGAAAACAGCAAATGACTTTAGCAGAGCGGGACCAGAAGGTCATCTGGCATCCTTATACACAAATGAAAAATGCATTGCCACATATCCCGATAGTAAAGGGGGAGGGTGTTTATTTATTTGATGAAGAAGGCAACAGATATATAGATGCGGTTTCCAGCTGGTGGGTAAATATCCACGGACATGCACATCCGCACATTGCAGAAAAGGTTTCTGAGCAGCTCAAGACCCTTGAGCATGTTATTTTTGCAGGGTTTACACATGAACCCGCGGTACAACTTGCAGAAAGGTTACTTCCGTTACTTCCCGGAGATCAGCGAAAGGTGTTTTATACTGATAATGGTTCGACAGCAGTAGAGGTGGCTTTGAAAATGTGTCTGCAGTATTGGGTCAATACCAGCAAGCAGCCCCGTACCAAAATCATAGCTTTTAAAGATGCCTATCACGGGGATACCTTCGGTGCAATGTCAGTTAGTGGAAGGAGTATTTTTACCAGTCCGTTTAATGCGTTGCTTTTTGATGTTGAGTTTATAGACCTTCCAAACGAGCAGAATATAGCACAGCTAAAAGCAAAAATCAATTACCTGTCCAATGAAGTGGCCTGCTTTATCTTTGAACCGATGGTACTTGGAGCGGGAGGGATGCTGATGTACGAAGCCGAGTACCTGGATCAACTGATTGAAACTTGTCAGCAACATGGCATATTAACGATTGCAGATGAAGTGATGACAGGATTTGGCCGCACAGGCAAGTACTTTTCATGTGAAGCTTTAAATACAAAACCAGATATATTCTGTCTTTCTAAAGGCCTGACAGGTGGGACTATGCCACTAGGAGTAACCACCTGTAACCAGAAGATATTTGATGCTTTTCTAAGCGACGATAAGCTCAAGACGCTTTATCATGGCCATTCATTTACTGCCAATCCCATTGCATGTAGTGCATCGTTGGCGAGTCTTGATATTTTACTTAGTCCGGAGACACTGCCCAACATTGAACGAATAACCGCCAGACATAAAGAATTTGCACAACAGATTACCGGTCATCCGAAATTGAAGGATGTAAGGCAATTGGGAACTATACTGGTCATGGAATGGGAAACAGGCGCCGACAGTTCTTACCTGAGTGAACTGAGAAATAAACTCTATTTGTTTTTTCTGGGAAAGGGTATTATTTTAAGACCTTTAGGTAATATAATTTACATTTTACCTCCATATATTATCATTGATGAGGATCTGATGTATATTTACCGAACTATAACTGAAGCACTGAATGATATATAAGTTTCTTCACGACATGCATCTAGTCTTATCGAGTATTTACGCTCGTCATCTCGAGGGAAGCGCAGCGACGAGAGATCTCTTGAAGTAGCACGAACAAGAGATCTATCACATTCGTTCGAGATGACGGATAGCAAACATGAGGTGATATAGCAAACAAGAGATGGATATAGTAAACAGGTTAAAGGAAAACAACAATTAACAATAGCAAGTAAATGAACATCAAGCCGATCTTAGAAAATATAGTCAACGATAACTCCCTTCATGCCAAGTGGCTGAATACCCTTTCTTATATGGAAAATGCAGGAGCAAAAAAGATTTCAGCATCCGAACATAAAGAAAATGTAAACCTGATTATTCTAAAACACGCTGCGGAAGAGCATCGCCATGCTTACTATTTAAAGAAACAATTGGATAAGCTAGATGGAGAACTTTGTAAAACTTATACAAATGATGAACTGCTGACTCCCAATCAAACCAAGTTTTATTTAAATGCGCTGGATGTGGCTGTATGTCGCTACTTAAAGCAAGAGTTTAACCTCAGTGGATATGACCTGAAATTTGCTGCTTATCTGTTTGTTACTTATGCCATTGAGGTGCGTGCAGATGAACTTTATCCTGTTTATCAGCAGGTGTTGACAAATGCCGGAAGTAAGGTAACTGTAAAATCTATTATCCTGGAAGAGGAAGGGCATCTGGAGGAGATGCTGAATCAGCTTAGGACATTTTCTGCAGACTGGGAAAAGCATGCTGAAATAGTGATTAAGATTGAGCAGGAAATGTTTGATGAATGGATGACAAATCTGAATATTAAACTGCAACTACCTGCTCTGGCGTAATTGCATACAGGCGATCTCCTTCTTCAGGTTTCAATAACTGCAATCCGGTAAAAACACTAAAGGCGGGTAGTACTGCGCAGTGATTTCCAAAGTAAAAGCAGGGAAATTTCAATCGTTGCTTGGCTTTACCGTATAATGTTACGCCAGGATGTATATGTCCTGATATATTATAATATTCATCAAATTCTTTGGGCTTATCGTGTATAAATCGAAATGGCTTGCAAAGCAATTCTTTGTTGTGTACCTCAATTCCCAACGCTGTATAATCCTCATTTTTAAGCGCGTCGTGGTTTCCTTTAATCAACACCACCTTTAAATTTGGATGAGTATTCCTCCATTCAGTAAAAGCATTTGCATCGCTATTGATGTTGTTGTGGAACATATCACCCGTGACTAATAACGTTTTCGGATTAAATTCTTTCATGAGTGAATTCAATCTTTGAAGATCGGTATGGCCTACAGTGTCGGGAACCTGTATGCCGGATTTTCTAAAGTGAGCAGATTTCCCAATGTGCAGGTCACTGATGATGAGGGTTTCATTCGCGGGCCAGTATACCGCACGCTGCTTACTCAATATTAATTCTTCTCCTCTGCAATTTATAATCATTGTCGTCTTCTCTGGTTCTTTTTCTCTGTTTCGGCAGTCATTCGTTCTATTCTTTGGCTCAGTTCCTCAGTACTCATATTGTCTCTCAGGCTATCGACTTTAATGGGAAAACACAAGGGCGTATAGCTGTCGGTTTTTATAATTACAATTTTGCTGCCTTGTATCCTATGCAGTGCTGCGGCAAGCCGAGGCTCTTCAATCTGCTGATAAAATGCTTCATCATAAGCCTGACGCAATAATAAGTTATGTTTATCATAATCACTAAACACATTAAAAAATAATGCTGCTGAGGATTGCAGGTGTTTGTTTGCGATGTATTTTCCCGGATAACCTTGAAATACCAGTCCGGAGATACAAGCAATGTCTCTGAATTTTCTTCTGGCCATTTCCGTTGAATTGATACTGGCTACAATATCGGCCGCCAGGTTTTCCGGTGTAAAAAGGTTTTTTATATTTTCTTCATCGAGGGGAATGGGCTGCTCACTGAGTAATTCGAAACCATAATCATTCATAGCGATGGAAAAACTAATAGGCTTTACCCGGCCCAATCGATAGGCGATTAATGCGGCCATGATTTCGTGGACCTGCCTGCCTTCGAATGAGTATGCAAATAAATGATAACCGTCCCGGGTATTGATCAGCTCTATCAGAAACTCGTCGTTTTTAGGTACATGAGATACTTTGGCCTGTCGCTGAAAAAGCGGAAGTATAAGGTCCAATTCCTCATCATCATGTTCTTTGTCTAGTGTTTCATTGTATTTTTGGCGCAACACAGCGCCCAGATTCGACGTAAGTGAAATCCGTCCGCCCATCCAGCTCGGACTCATGGCCGTTTTTTGCTTGCTTTTCCGCACCATCGCCATCATATCTTTAATCATGATAAACTCAAGTACCCGGCCTGCCAGTGAAAAACTGCTGCCTGGTTTTAGCTTAGCTACAAAAGATTCTTCCACCATTCCCACATATCCCCCGGACAGGTATTTCACTTTGACCATCGCATCGCTCACTATAGTACCTATGTGAAGCCTGTGCCTCATAGCGATTTGCCGACTTTTTACCTTCCATAATCCATCTTCATCCTTACTTACTTTGCTAAACTCTGTATAAGCCGTAAGACTGTCGCCGCCAGTGGTGATAAACCGCATGATCCAGCTCCATTCCTGAGGCAACAGTTCCCTGAAAGCATGAGTTTGCTTTACCTCAAAAAAAATCTGCTCATCATCAAAACCATCACCTACAGCAAGCGAAACGAGGTATTGGATCAGAGTATCAAACGCCATGACTACAGGTTCCCGACTTTCAATATTTTGAGTGCGGGCTGCTTCCTTTATAGCCGCCGCCTCTACAAGTTCCAGCGCATGAGTTGGCAGGAAATAGATTTTGGAAGTTTCATACGGTGAGTGACCACTACGTCCTGCCCGCTGCAGAAATCGGGCTACGCCTTTAGGTGAACCAATTTGAACTACTGTGTCTACTGGTTTAAAATCTACACCCAGATCCAGAGAGGAAGTGCATACTACTGCCTTTAAGACGCCTGTATGAATGGCATCTTCAATCCAGTTTCTAAGTTCATAATCTATAGAACCATGGTGAATGGCCAGTTGGCCGGCCAGGGTTTCATCCTGCGCCAGCAATGTCTGGTACCACAATTCTGCCTGTCCCCGCGTATTTGTAAATATCAGTGTTGTTTTGCTTTTATGGATAATGGGCAACAGCTTGTGGGCCAGTTTATGCCCCAGATGACCTGCCCAGGGCAGCATGTCTATATGATCCGGGAGAATCGATTTGATTTGGATCTTCTTTTCTATATCAGCCTTGATGATGGTTTTGAGGACGTCTTCGTAGGGCACCAATACATCCATAGCCTGTTCCATATTTCCTATGGTGGCTGATATGCCCCAAATCCTTAGCAATCTTTCCGGATGATGTTTATTAACCATGCCCTTGATCCTCGAAATGGCAAGTTCAGCCATTACACCCCGCTTGCTTCCTATGAGTTCATGCCATTCGTCTGCTACAATGCATTGCAATTCATCAAAATAATTGAATGTACTTTTTTGTGCGAGCAGCAAATGCATGCTTTCAGGCGTGATAATGAGTACCTCGGGCATTTGTTTTTTCTGCTTCAGCTTCTCACTCTGAGAGGTATCGCCATTGCGTACGCCTACCATCCAGTCCAGCTCCAGTTCATCGCAGACCTCACGCATGGCACGTGCCAGGTCTTTAGCCAGCGAACGCAGGGGTGTAATCCAGATCAGCTTTAGGCCGGTATGTTGTTTTTTCTTAGCAGTTTTGATTTTAGGAAGCTCGTCTTTCTTGTTCAGCTCATCTATGACTACGGCAAGAAACATGGAAAAAGTCTTTCCAAATCCGGTTGGTGCGTTGACGAGACCACAATATCCTTCAGCATAATATTGCCAGGCATCGGTTTGAAACTTAAAAGGCTTTTTTTTGATTTTTTTTAGCCAGGCGATGACCTGTTTATATCCTTTGCTGCTGATTAATTTCATACGCATTATATAACAAAAAGAGAAGGAATAGGTTTGGTATGTTGTAGCTTGATCCAGGCATGCTTTGTTTGATTGTGCTCTATATTTCTCTTGCTTTTGTCTTGCTTTTCTCTTGCTCCTCTCTTGCTATTGTCTTGCTTTTGCAGGAAAAAACCAAAATTACTCCAATATACAAGCAAATTAAAAACAAGATTAAAATACAACGGAGTGTATAGAGATCATTATAGGGTTGACTGCAATAATTGCCTTAAGTCATCCAATGTATTGATCTCATCGGCCTTTTTATCTTTGCGCCACCGGGCGATGCGGGGAAACCTTAATGCAAGTCCGGCTTTATGTCTTTTACTCTCCGCAATTCCCTCAAAGGCAATTTCAAAAACAAGCTCTGGCTTCACCGTACGTACAGGGCCGAATTTCTCCACCGCATTCTTTAATACGAAAGAATTTACCTCTTTGATTTCTTTATCTGTAAGTCCGGAATAGGCTTTAGCAATGGTAATCAATTTGTCGCCATCTCTAACGGCAAAAGTATAATCTGTATAAAAGTTGGCCCTGCGGCCGCTTCCTTTTTGAGCATAGATCATCACAGCATCCACTGTGTAGGGATTGATCTTCCATTTCCACCAGTCACCGCGTTTTCTTCCGGCGTGGTAAATGGAATCCAGTTTCTTGAGCATAATACCCTCACTGTTGATCTCCCGGGAGGTTAACCTGATTTCCGCCAGTTCATCCCAGTTACTGAAAGCTACTGTAGGAGACAAAGCTACGATATTGGTGGTCTTTAAACCTGCTATTACCTTTTCCAGTTTCTCCCGTCTGGAGGCCATTGATTCTTCCCTGATGTCTTTACCTTTGAATTCCAGTAGATCATAGGTAAAGAAGCCGATAGGCGCTTCCTCCAGTTGTGATTTGTTGATCGTTTTGCGATTCAAGCGTTGTTGTAAGGTGCTAAAGGATTGTACTTTTCCATCTTTTACTGAAAGGATTTCTCCATCGAGTACAGTGCCATCTTCCAGTTCATTGAGCAGGAAATGCAGTTCCGGAAACTGATCTGTAACCAATTCCTCACCCCTTGACCAGATGAACAGCTCACCATTGCGCTTTACAATTTGTCCGCGTATGCCATCCCATTTCCATTCTGCCTGCCATTCAGAGGCTTCGCCAAGGGAGCCGGGTTCAGCTTCCAAAGCATAAGCAAGACAAAATGGATAAGGCCAGGAGTTGTCGGTATTGACATGTGCCCCTTGTAAGAGCTCGTCAAAAGTGATTTCTGCAGGCTGCCATTTGCCCATGATGCTGTGCATGATCTTATTGCTATCTGTATCACTTTGTTTGGCCAAGGCATTGACAAGCATTTTATTAGATACACCAATCCGAAAATTACCGGAGATGAGTTTATTAAAAATAAACCGCTCCTGAGTTTCGAGACTATTCCAGGAATCCAGGATAAAGTTCTTTTTGTAGTCATCGTCCTTTCCATGCAAAGCACTTAAATCATTGATCCATTCGTGCAGTTTACGGTCGATGGTCTTTTCGGGTGGAGGCAGGATCAGTGCGATGGTTTCACTTAAATCACCCACACTATGGTAGCTTTCCGCAAAAAGCCACTCCGGGATACCGCTTTGTTCAATAGCCCACAGTTTGATTAAGGCTGTATTTACAGGACGTTTAGGTCTTTTACCGGTGAACATAGCAATCACGTAAGGTTTGTCCAGGTCGTCTGCTTCGTTGAAGTATTCAACCAATGCCGTAATCTTATCGTTGGTCTTGTTACTCATTTCGAGCTTTTGGATCAGTTCAGTAAAGCGTCTCATGAAATGATCTCCTTTTCTTCTTCCTCTTCATTGCCATATTGTGTTTTAACTTCTTCTGCAGAAATGCCTATTTCATTGAGGTATTTGGAAAAAGTTGCTGTAAATCCATGCGTAACAAATACCTTTTCGGCTTCCGTCGCTTTTATAGCAGATAAAAGACCAGGCCAGTCTGCATGGTCACTCAAAGCAAAACCCGCGTCAGCACTTCGCCACCTTCGTCCGGCACGTACCTGCATCCAACCCGAACATGCGCCTGTGGCCGGGTTACTCAGATTTTTAATCCATCGCCCTTCAGCGAGGGCAGGAGGGACGATGACTATTCCTTTCTGCATATCGTCTTTTTTGGTATCTGCGGTAATCCTGATGGTCTCAGGTAAATTAACACCAGCGGCGATGAATCCTTCGTTGAGATTAGCAATAGAATTGTGGACGTAAATGTCGCTGTAACCAGCGAGTCCATGGATCAGCCGTTGTGCTTTTCCTAAGCTATAAGCCACCAGCACACTTGTTTTCTTTTTGTCGTGGTTGTCTGCTATCCAATCTTTAATTCCGGATAAGACAATCTCCTGAGGCTGCCACTTATAAATTGGCAGGCCGAATGTACTCTCGGAAACAAAAGTATGGCATTTCACTGGTTCAAAAGGAGTACTGATCCCATCTGACTCAACTTTATAATCACCGGAAACCACACATACCTCGCCTTTATATTCGAGCCTGATTTGAGCTGAACCAATTACATGTCCGGCAGGAAAAAGACTGATCTTAACTCCATTAATGCTAATTTCTTTGCGATAAGCCAGTGTTTGGATGTTGAGATCCTGGCCCAGTCTCTGATTCAAGACAGGTTTGGTGAGTTCATGGCATAAATAAGCGTCATTGCCCCATTTCACATGATCTGCATGGCCATGTGTTGTTACCGCCAGTTTTACTGGTTTCCATGGATCAATATAAAAGTCGCCTTGCTTACAATAAATGCCTTTACTGGTGAATTTGATGAGTGCCATTTCATAACAACACCTTCGGGATGCAAAAGTTTTTTCGTGAAAATCATACTCATTCATATGATTTTGTGGTTTGTTGCGTTTTAGTTACACGCTGTCTTTTTAGAATAGGATACTTATTTATATTATTACAGACACAAACACAAACAACAAATGAAGCCATCATGATTTATCAAAACCAAGTAATGGTATGAATAAACTGAGCTTGCGAGTTCTTGAACGCAAAAGCCATTTTATTAAAGTTAAAAATCTGATAGCTTCATCACAAATGAAAACAAATTATAAACAAATGAAAATTTTAAGAACCAGTTTATTATTGGCAGTTTTTGCCTTATTTGCCATTACATTACAATCTTGTAAAACAAGAAAAGTTGCAGCGAAGCCAGTGCCTCCGGTACAGAAAGAAGTAACCCCTGTCGAAGAGAAAGTTGTACCAGCAGCGCCAGTAGAAAAGAAAGCAGAGCCGGCACCTGTTGAAGAAAAACCAGATTATACTTTTACCAATGTATTGTTTGAATTTGATTCAGGAGTGCTAAAGACTTCATCTTTTGAAGTGTTGGATAAAATGGCGAAAGAGATGAAAAAGGATCTTTCTGCAAAATTCGTACTGAACGGTCATTCTTCGCTGGAAGGATCAGCCTCGCACAACATGTCTTTGTCTGTGGATAGGGCTAACTCTGTTAAATCATACCTGATCAATGCCGGTATTCCTGCCGCGAATCTAACTATAAAAGGTTATGGTGCCGCTCAGCCGGTTGCTTCTAACGATGCAGAAGAGGGAAGAGCTAAAAACCGTCGTGTAGAGTTTCAGGTAAGCCGTTAAGCCTTACATCTACTGAAATAAAAGGGGGGCACTGTGCCCCCCTTTTATATTTTCTTTCTATTTTTACCGGATACTAAGTATTTATGCCATATACAAATAGATTTGTCCTGATACTCTTTATTGTTATTCTTTTTAATCAGTTGGCAATAGCCCAAAATAAATTCACGGTTAATGGTACGGTTACCGATTCCGGCACGGGGGAGACGCTGATTGGTGCGAGTATAAAGCTTGTCGGGAAAACCACCGGTGGAGCGGTTACTAATTCTTATGGATTTTATTCTGTCAGCGTTCGGGAAGGAAGTTATGAAGCGTCCATCAGTTTTATAGGTTATAAAACCATTAAACAAGATATCACGGTAAATAAAGATGTGAGACTTAATCTTGCACTCACTGAAGATAATCAGCTTACGGAGGTAGTGATTTCAGCAACAAAGCGAGACGAAAATGTAAGTAGTCCGCAAATGGGACTTCAAAAAATAAATGTCAGAGAAATTAACAATGTCCCTGTTTTGCTGGGAGAAAGAGACGTTCTTAAAACATTGCAGCTGCTTCCGGGTATAAAATCTGCAGGAGAGGGAAACAGCGGTTTTTATGTAAGGGGGGGCTCTACAGATCAGAATCTGATCTTGCTGGATGAAGCTCCGGTTTACAATGCATCCCACTTATTGGGTTTCTTTTCTACTTTTAATTCTGATGCAATTAAAGATGTTAGTGTTTATAAAGGAGGGATGCCCGCTCAGTATGGCGGCAGACTGGCTTCTGTATTAGACATAAAAATGAACGATGGAAACCGGAAAACATATACAGCAGAAGGCGGTCTTGGCCTGATATCTTCCAGGGTAAAGGTTGAAGGACCTATCGTAAAGGATAAAGGCTCTTTTATGATCAGCGGGCGGCGGACTTATCTGGATGCATTTTTAGCCTTGTCGCCAGATAGCTCTATCAATGGCAATACCTTGTTCTTTTATGATTTAAATGCTAAAGCTAATTATCAGCTTGATGAAAAAAATACTTTATTTCTATCGGGTTATTTTGGAAGGGATAAGTTGGGGATTTCAGAAACTTTTGGCTTCAACTGGGGAAACTCTACGGTAACATTAAGGTGGAATCATTTGTATAGCAATCGCTTGTTTTCCAATACCTCACTGATTTACAGTAATTATAATTATGTGATCCAGAACTTTACGGAAGAGAATAATTTTGAGGTAAACTCGTCCATCAAAGATTTCAACCTTAAACAAGACTTCGAATATAGTTTAAACAGTAAACACAACGTTAAATTTGGGATCAATGCCATTCATCATACCATTGCTCCGGGCAAGCTTACCGCTTCTGAAACTTCAAGTGTTAATGAAACAACCTATGAAAATAGAAAAGGGCTGGAACTTGCGGCTTACCTTTCTGACGAGTGGTCTGTAAATGACAATCTGAATCTTGTGTATGGACTTAGGTTAAGTAGTTTCTCATTATTGGGTCCGGGTAATTTTAAGACGTATGATGCAGATGGAAATACCACAAGTGTAACTGCTTATAAAAGCGGTGAATTTGTTAAAAATTACATCAATCTTGAGCCAAGAATTTCTGCGAGCTACAAAATAGACGGTTCAAGTTCTTTTAAGGGTGCTTACACCAGGAATATCCAGAATGTACACCTGATGTCCAACTCAACTTCCACTTCGCCTACCGATCTGTACATCATGAACAGCAATAACGTAAGGCCGGAGATTGCAGATCAGGTGGCAGCCGGGTATTTTAGAAATTTCAATGATGATAAGTATGAATTTTCTGCAGAAGTTTATTACAAATGGATGCAGAATCAGATAGAATATAGGAGTGGGACTGATTTGAGAGGGAATGGTAATGTAGAGGCAGACCTGTTATATGGGGATGGAAGGGCTTATGGAATTGAACTCTTTTTAAAGAAAAGATTTGGAAAGTTTAATGGATGGATAGGTTACACCTGGTCCAGGACCGAGCGTCAGTTTGATGATGTAAATGAAGGTAGGTGGTTTTATGCAAAGCAGGACAGGACTCACGATCTTTCTCTTGTGGGAATTTATAAAGCCAGTACAAGGTGGACATTCTCTTCAGTATTTGTATACAATACGGGTAATGCGGTAACTTATCCAAGTGGGAAATACCAGATCAACGACCGTACGGTATTTTATTATACAGAAAAGAATGGTTACAGAACCCCTGCGTATCACCGTCTGGATGTTTCAGCGACGCTTGAAGGAAAGCCCGGCAAAAGACTACAGTCAAGCTGGTCATTTGGCATTTACAACCTATACAACCGTAAAAACGCCTTTTCAATTGATTTTGAAGATAATCCGGACAACCCGACTCAAACACAGGTGGTAAGAACCACCTTATTTGGTATTATTCCTTCAGTAACGTGGAATTTTAAATTTTAATGATGAACAGAATATTTAATATAATGATACTTTTCGCATTGCTGATGTCATTTTCTGGCTGTGAAGAGGTGATTGACCTTAAGCTCGACGATGCTCCGCCAGCTGTTGTCATCGATGGAGGTTTAAGCGATCAGAATGAAATTCAGGTTGTAAAGGTATCCACAACCTACAACTTCAGTGAATCCAATAGGTTTAATGGCGCAAAAGGTGCTAAAGTAGTACTTATTTCAAGCACTGGCAATACTTATAATTATTCTGAAGTGTCGCCCGGGATTTATAACAGTCCGGCTTTTAGGGGCAGGTCTGGTGTGACCTATACCCTCAATGTTACTTTAAATAATAAGACTTATACTGCAAGTTCTATAATGCCTGCCAAGGTTAATTTGGATTCCCTTACATTTAAGGAGTTTAGTTTTTTTGGTCAGTCAAATACCTACATCGCTGCTAATTATAAGGACCCGGGAGGTATTCAAAATCAGTATCGTTATGTACTAAAGGCTAAAGGTGTGATTGAGGAGGACGCTGTTAGCGAAGATCGTTTCGATGATGGAAATAACGTGGCCAACGTCATTTTTTATGAACTGAACGATTTGGTTGCCGGTGATTTAATTGATGTAGAATTTCAGTGCATAGACAGAAATGTATACAGGTATTTTTTTAGTTTAAATCAGACAGAAGGAGGGGGCGGTCCTCCCGTTGCTCCGGCAAATCCCCCATCCAATTTTAATAATGGAGCTTTAGGTGTATTTAATGCACATACCTCAAGTAAAAAAACCATCGTACTTAAATAGGGTTGGTCACCTGAGATAAGTTATTTTGACTTTAAGATTATGTGTAATTGTTCTATATTGCAATAGCACAGAGTTTAGTTTAAACATCCCTATTTAACATCTCATGGCCGATCAAATATTAAGTCAACCCCTTTCCATTAAAAAGGAAAGGATTAAAACGCTTTCTAAACTGCCATCTCTTGTGGCTCAACTTCTTCACGTATCTCAGGTAGTCATAAGATTGGAACACATGGAACAGCTATTTTGCTATTCTCTTGATCATGAGACTGCAGATGTGAGTATTTTAACAAATGAGCTTGAAGCCGCTCAACAGGGTTACTCATTTTATTTTTCATCTCTCATCAATACCGGGATCGGTGGTAACGTAGGGTCAATACACATTATAGATAGAGAGGCACGAATATTAAATGACAAAGAAATAAAGCTGTTGAATGATGTCATTGACATCATTATTGATCAAATAGAGCTTGAATTTGAATCCAAGAAAATATTGGAAAAACATCATCAGGTACTGAATACTACTGCGCATGATTTGAAAAATCCGCTCACTACAATTCCCGTACGTGCTGATTTGATCAAGCTGAAAAAACATGATCCTGAAATAGTAGAGAAAATGTGTGATCATATAAAGGTCGCAAGTTTAAATATGATTCGGATTATTGATGAGTTGCTGCAATCCGGGACGGCTGAGGAGGGAAAAGTTTCATTGTTACTGATGAAATTAAATATTTCAGGTATTGTAGGTAATGTCATTGCAATGAATCAACCTTTGGCTGAAAGAAAGAACCAAGTCATTAATTTGAACAATGCAACTATGGTGATGGTCAAGGCTGATGAAGGTAAAATGGCTGAGATCATTGATAATTTGGTCAATAATGCTATAAAATACTCCCCGGTAAATTCAACAATAAATGTCGATGTTCGTGTGGCAGACAACAAAGTTGTTGTGGTTGTTGAAGACGAGGGCCAGGGTCTTACAGATGATGATAAAAGTAAATTATATCAGCGCTTTACAAAGCTTAGTGCCAAGCCAACCGGTGATGAAAACTCCACCGGCTTGGGACTGTCAATCGTAAAAATATTAATTGAAGCGCATGGGGGCAGGATTTGGGCAGAAAGTGAAGGTGCAGGCAAGGGTTCAAGATTTATAATAGAACTTCCTGTTTGTGTTTAAAATGTTTCAACCGCCCAATGATGATTCCACTCTTCCAGAGGTGCCAGTTTAATGATCCCTTCCTTTTCTTCTAAATTCTGATTGTGATTTATTCCATCGGCTATACCACACCAGGGCTCGAGACATACGAAGTCAGCATCCCTGGCAGCCCATATCCCAAAAAACGGAAAATCCGTAAACCTGAAGTGTAAGCCATAGGGGTTTTTAGCGTTTTTCAATGAAATGCAATCACTTTTTAATGCCTTAAAAACCAAAGCATCGTCGTAAAACAATTCATGATTTAACTGCAACCGATTATGCTCCAATTTAATGGTTTCAGTTTTTTCATCAATCAACTCGCTCTTGATCTTATGATAAACAAGCTCACTGTCTTTGTTAAATTCAAGAAAATAGTCTGTATAGCTTAAACCATTTTCAGTCGGTGTTGCAAAAGCAGGGTGACCGCCTATCGAAAATAAGAGCGGTACATCATCGGTGTTCTTCACGATGTAATTACATCTTATTGCAGATTCACTCAATGTGTAATGTATGCTTAAGGAAAATTTAAAAGGATAGGACTTAAGTGTCTGATCATTTTGACGGAAGGAGAAAATAACTTCAGTATCATCAGTTTTTAATACTTCAAATTCATTATCTCTGGCAAAACCATGTCTTGGAAGGTGATATTCAGTACCGCTCAGGAAATAGGTGTTGTTTTTTAATCCCCCAACAATCGGAAAAAGTACCGGGCTAAACTTGCCCCAATAATTGGTATCTCCACTCCACATGTACTCCTTGTTTGTTTTTATGTTTTTAAGGCTTTGAAGTTCAGCGCCTTTTGTGGAAAAGGATGCTTTTATGTGTTCATTTTCTAGAAATACCATGGCTGCTTTTGAAAAAAATAAAGTTAGCAATTCAGCTTAATAGTGCCAGCAATATTCAATAATTGTAGACGATTGTTTAAGTTTATGCTAATGATCTGAAAAAATGATTTAACTTCAAATCATCTAAATCGCCCTGAATATCAATATGAATCTCGAGAAAAAGCTTGTTGTGATTACGGAATGGCTACTAAACCGACCAAGAGTAGCGGGAATATTTGTTTTCTTGTTTTTGATTTTATTGATAGGCCTATTTACCAACCAACGCTATCAGATCATTAAAGAAAATGAACATCGGGAGATGAATAACATGCTAAATGCTGCAAAACAGAACATAGAGCAGTCTTTACGGAATAGTTATACCTCTGCACTAACTCTGGCTTTGACTATAAATGACAAGGGGGAACCTGATAATTTTGAAGCGGTCGCTGCCCAGCTCATGAATTCCGGAATGCATTTTAAGGCCGTTCAGCTTGTGCCTGATGGACTTATAAAATATATCTATCCTTTAAAAGGTAATGAAAAGGCAGTAAATTCGAGTGTCTTTGGTGTCTCTAAAGAAAACACCTACCGGGCAAAAGCTTCCATAAAAGCAAGGAAAATGTATTTTTTAGGACCAAGCCGTTTATTGCAGGGCGGTAAGGGCATAATTGGCAGATTACCTTTATACCGCAACAATAAGTTTTGGGGGTTTTCTGCAGTCGTGATTAAACTAGAAGCCTTTTTAAAAGATGTTGGTGTCGATGTAAGTAAGAATAATGCTTACTATTTTCAATTTTCAAAGGTCAATGTAACTGACAACAAAGAGGAATTTTATCTTCCCGGAAGCAGCGATTTTTCAAATAAAACTTATGAAAAAGTTTCTATCCCGGATGGGAACTGGAAATTATACATTATTTCAAATAACAAATACAGCCTGTTGGCACAGGTGATCTCACCTTCTGTTTTTGGCATATTCCTGGCAATATTGTGTAGTATACTGGTGACACAGCTACTAAAGCGCGCAGAAGAAAAACTACTCATGGAATCCTGGGTCAGAATAGAGTCGTTGATTAATACGATAGATGGAATCGTATGGGAAGCTGAGCCTGATAATTTTGAGTTTACGTTTATCAGTGGAAAAGTGCAGGATATACTAGGATATACTCCAGAAGAATGGCTTTCTTCGCCGACATTCTGGGCAGATCATCTTCATCCGGAAGATAAAGAATGGGCTGTGGAATTTTGCATGGTGAACACAAAAATGAATAGGCAGCATGATTTTGAATATCGGATGATCGCAAAAAATGGGCATATAGTGTGGCTTCGTGACATCGTAAATGTAATTTCAGCAGAAGATAAGCCGATCTTGATAAGAGGGATTATGATTGATATCGGTGAAAGTAAACGTGCTGCAAAGGCACTGAGTGATTCTTTCGAACTGGTCAATGAGCAAAATAAAAGGCTGTTAAATTTCTCTTATATCGTATCCCATAATTTGCGTTCACATACGAGTAATATACAAGCCATCTCTTCTTTAATAGAACACACCGAATCTGAAGAGGAGAGAAAGGAGTTTATTGAGTTGATGAAAACCGTTTCGGGATCATTAAATGAAACCCTTGTTAATCTCAATAAAGTGGTCAATATCCAGACGAGCATTGATATCATCAGAGATCATTTAAACTTACGGGATTATATAGACAGGACCATAAATGTTCTGAACGATCAGATCGCTTTAAAAAATGCCACAATCATAAATAATGTGCCCGCTGATGTCAATGTCCACTACAATCCTGCATACCTCGAAAGCATATTGCTCAATTTTATATTTAATGCGATACGGTACAGTCATCCAGAACGGGCACCTTTAATAGAATTGAGCTGTTTGTATGAAAAAGATCAGCTGGTGCTTGCTGTTAGCGATAACGGGATCGGCATTGATCTTGAAAAACACGGACACCAGCTTTTTGGGATGTATAAGACTTTTAATGGAAATCCTGATTCAAAAGGAGTAGGGCTTTTCATTTCAAAAAATCAGATAGAAGCAATGGGTGGTAAAGTAACTGTTGAGAGCGTAATAAATAAGTGTACCACTTTTAAAATCTATTTTAAATAGTACTCTTTGCTGATTAAACTAAACTTTCAGGAAAACAACTCTCATTTAATTAGATATTTTAATTTGGTGTTTTTCTGTAAAGGTAATTTTGTATATTTGATAAGGATAATTATACTACATGGATAAGGATTTGCCCTTTTTTAATTGCTCGTTGAAAAAGGTATTTACTAAAATGCCAGATTCTTTTTCTGCCGCGCGGATAAAAATCATACTGACTATCCTTATTCTTTCCTATGTAAAACTTGCTGTAGTTATTGCAGATTCTTTAATAAAGCACCATAGTTTTCAGTTGACGAGGGCTATCATAATATTGGTGACCTATACAGGATTGCTGAAATGGCTATTGTACCGTCCTTCCCATATTAGAACTATAGCACATCTTCTTATCATTACCGGACTTTTGATCATATGGGGCAATCCGATCCTGAACCATAAAAATGTGAATGTGGTATTGTTGCAGATGATATTTATGGTGAGTCTCAGTAGCTTTTACCTGCTTGATAAAAAATTTGGTGTCATTTATTCCGTATTGGCCGCACTGCCGATCTTTTTGATAGTTGTTTTAAAGACGAAATTATACGACTATAGCGGAGGATTTAGAGAGGAGATAGGTTCGCCGGGTGTCGAAATACTGATATTCTTCAATTTTGTAACGTTGTTTTACTCACATTATCTATTTTATCAGGCCATTCAGTTGAATATGGAAGAAAAAGCTGAATTAAATAGTAAGCTGAAAGATGCAGTTGAAGAAGCCAACAAGCTTGCCCTTTCCAAATCAGACTTCCTTTCAGTGATGTCTCATGAATTGAGAACGCCATTAAACACCGTTCTTGGCAGTACTTCCATGTTGTTGAACAATGATCCAAAAGAATCTCAAAAAGAGGACCTAAGGGCTTTAAAATTCTCTACAAATAATCTTCTGAACCTTATTAATGACATACTTGAATTCAATAGGACTGAGTCAGATAAAATGGAGCTTGAAATCATTCCGGTTAATCTTTCTGAAACCATGTATGATATTTTTTCAGGATTAAAGTTTGCGGCGAATGAAAAAAAATTGGAACTCATTCTAAATATAGATCCGGAATTATCTCAGCAGGTGGTATTAAGTGATCCAACACGGCTTACCCAGGTTATTTATAATCTGCTCTGGAATGCGATTAAGTTTACAGATAAAGGCAGTGTTACGCTGAGTTTGAGCCAGCTTGAAAATACGGAAAAAGAAGTGAAGGTCAGGTTTTTGATTTCCGATACCGGGATAGGTATAAATGAAGACCGTCAGGAGGCTATCTTTGAACCTTTTACCCAGGCATATTCAAATACAACCAGACACTTTGGGGGGACTGGCTTAGGGTTGGCAATTGTTAAGCGCTTATTGTTGCTTTTTAATAGCAATATTCACTTGAAAAGCTGTCCTGATAAAGGATCTGATTTTTTCTTTGATATTGTTTTTGACCGGACAGAACTTACATTAAATCCAATAACTCCTCAACTTGAATTTGACCTTCAGGGCATGAAGATATTAATCGCAGAGGACAATGAGATGAATACACTGCTCATGAAAAAATTGCTTTCGAAATGGAATACCGAATGTGAGTATGTAGGAAATGGAAGTGTAATCCTTGATTTATTCAATAAAGGTCTTTATTACGACGTGATATTAATGGACTTGAATATGCCGGTAATGGATGGTATAGAAGCTACCAAAGCTATTCGTAAAATGGAAAATCACATGGGTATTCAAATCATTGCACTCACCGCATCTGTATCAGATGAGATCAGAGTTAAGATCCATGAAGCAGGAATGAACGATTATGTTTATAAACCTTTTGAACCAGCTGTACTTTATCAAAAATTACAGCTGATCCAAAGTAATAATGTTAGAGCAGCCCGAAGTATCAATACTGCTATTTCTTAACCTCTGCTTCCGCCTCTGCTTTAGCCTTTTTCTTAAAGAAGCCCCTTAAAAGAAAGTTATGTTGCAAGGCTTCAAGATTCTCATCAAGTTTCTTACTGCTGGTTTCCATGTTCAACATGATCGATTTTACCTGTTCAGCAGTTTTCTGATCATTTAACAATACACCCACAGCATTGTCTGTTTGGGTCAGCTTCGCTGAAGCCTTATTCAGGTTTTCAGACAAGGCAGAAGCTGAACTTGCCGTCTTTTGTAGCTCATTTACCGAAGCCTGTAATTTAGCGAATACGGCCGTATCAGTAAGTAATTTATCGGCTAAGCCTCCTTTAGTATTTAAAGTTTTTGTGAAAGCATCGAGTTCGATGGCCATTTTATTAGCTGAGGCAGTCGTATTTCTTAAGTTAACGACAATAGCTTTAAAATCTGAGGCAATCTGCTGGTCAGTTAATAATGACCCGACTGTTCCTTTTCCTTCAACCAGGCTCCTCGCCAGGATCTTGAAATCAGAAGTTACGTCAACCAGGTTCTTATTATTTACCTGAAATGTTTTCATGATGTCATCAGTAGAAAGGGTACTGTTGACCCTTAAGCGGTCACCATCTTCAACAAAAGGAAACTTTGGAGTACCACCGGTAATTACAATGATCTTATTACCAATTAACCCATCTGAGCTGATGCTCGCAGCAGCATCCTTATGGATGTACTTATGGGCTTCTTCTTCAATGTTTAAAAATACCTGTACCTGTGAGGTTCCGTAAAACTGGATCTTTTTAATGGTACCGATTTTTACACCTGAGAACCAAACGTTATTTCCTGTTTTTAATCCTTGTATGTCGTTAAATACCACATCTACTGTAAAGCTTTTTACAAAAGCTTTTTTCTGGCTCCCTAACGTGAAAACTCCTAAAATAAATATCGCTAAGCCAAGAAGGATAAATCCTCCAACTACTACTTTACGACGATTGTCTGTTGCCTGCATATCTCTATTGAATAAAATTATAATCGTAAAATGGTTTTACGCGTTCATCACTTGTATTAAATACCTCATCGAAACTACCCTGACGTTCAAATTTGCCGTCGAGCAGCATTGCTACCCTGTTTCCAACTGCCTTTGCGCAGGTCAGATCATGTGTGATAATGATTGAACTCGTATGGAAACGTTCTTGTACTTCATTGATCAAACTATTGATCTCAAGGCAGGTGATCGGATCCAGTCCGGCGGTAGGTTCATCATAAAGCATGATTTCCGGTCTGAGAATTAAAGTGCGCGCAATTCCTATCCTTTTTCTTTGTCCGCCAGACAGCTCTGAAGGCATTTGGTTGATCGTCTGTAATAAGCCTACTGCATCCAGCATCTCTTCTACAGCACTGTTTATTTCACCTTTAGTCAGGTTCTTTTGGTTTCTTACCAGTGGAAAAATCAGGTTTTCCTTCACAGTCATACTATCATAAAGTGCGCTGTTCTGGAAAGAGAAACCTACTTTAAGTCTCAAAGCAAGCAGTTCCTTATAAGTAATCTCATCTACCACGTGGTTCAGTACTTTAACTTCGCCCTGATCGGGGGTTAATAAACCAACTATGATTTTAATGAGTACAGATTTACCAGTCCCTGATTTACCAAGCACTACGAGATTTTCTCTTTTGTAAAGATCAAGATCTACACCTCTTAATACATGGTAATTCCCAAAGGATTTGTATAAACCTTTGATCTCAATAACTTTTTCCTGTTCGTTCAGGGGCTTTTTTTGTTCCATAATTTTAAGTCCTGAATAAACCAAAAAACTGTACTGATACGACTTCTTCTATAAAGATCAGAAACATCCCGATAACTACCGCGGAGTTGGCAGCTTTACCTACGCCCTCAGTCCCCTTAGATGAATTATATCCCTGGTAACAGCCAACCATACCAATCGTAAAACCGAATATTATCGCTTTAACTGTCGAAGCTGTAATGTCCAGAAATGTAATTGATTCCAGCGAAGACTGAAAAAATGCTTTGGCACTTGTTCCTTCACTAAGTGATACGTTTAGCAAGGCGCCGAGCATGCCTACCATTGCAGTATAGAAAGTAAGGATCGGAATTGTAATAGTTGCCGCAAGTACTCTTGTCGTCACTAAAAACTTAAAAGGATTAGTGGCCGATACTTCCATTGCATCAATCTGCTCAGTTACTCGCATTGATCCAAGTTCAGCACCTATGCTTGATCCTACCTTTCCCGCAGCGATCAGTGAGGTCAACAGGGGAGCCAGGGTTCTTAAAAGTGCAATACCTACGAGAGAGGGCAGCCATGATGTTGCGCCAAACTCGGCCAGGGAAGGACGGGATTGTTTTGTAAATACAACACCGGTAATAAATCCTGTAAGTGATATCAGTGCGAGAGAGCGATAGCCAATATCATAACACTGTTTCATCAATTCTTTACCTTCGTAAGGAGGTAAAAAGCCTTCTTTAAAAAAGCGGCCCATAAACTGGAAAACATCATATAGTGTCATAAAAGTCTTGGCTATTTTACCCGGACCTTTTACTTCATCATTTAAAATTTTCTCACTTTCAGTCTTGCTCTCCATGTATACGCCTTAATGTCATGTTATTCGATTTTCAATGTTGTTTTCCGTTCAATGTGACTTCTGAGAACACTAACTATCAAACCTTGCGCCAAAATTTTATAATTATGGCTTATTTTCCTCCGGCCGGACAATTTTTCTGTAAAAATTGCGTATACGTTAACGCCAGATGTCTTGAGGTGCCTTCGCCTTCATTGATGCTATGCGTTCTGTTAGGGTAGGCCATCATCTGGAAAACTTTTCCGTTTTTAATAAGCTCATTGATTAGCATTTCTGCATTTTGATAATGCACGTTATCGTCACCTGTACCGTGGATATACAAGAGATTTCCCTGCAGATTTTTGGCATAAGTAATCGGAGATCCTTTGATGTAGGCATCCTTGGTTTTCAAAGGAGAACCCATATAGCGTTCCTGATAAATGTTGTCATAAGTAAGCTGGTTGCCTACTGCAGCAATTGCAATTCCTGTTTTGTAAATTTCCGGATACTGGAACATCAGGTTCAGCGTCGATGAACCACCACCGCTCCATCCCCATACAGCAATTCTGTTTTTATCTACAAAAGGCCATTCCATAATTTTCTTAGCTGCCTGGGCCTGATCACGGATATTTAAAGTTCCTATATTTTGAAAAATACTTTTGCGCCATTCCCTGCCTTTAGGAGCAGGAGCGCCCCTGTTCTCCACAGAGATGTAGATATAGCCATCTTTAGGCATATCACCGGCATAAAGCCAGTTTTGACCGGCACTGTAGGTATCTGTTACCGTTTGAGAAGCAGGTTCACCATATACATAAAATACAACAGGGTATTTTTTCGAAGGATCAAAATTATCAGGTTTCTTCATCCATCCATCCAATTGTATTCCATCTTCTGTAGTCACTTTGAAAAACTCTACCGGATTGCGCTGTGGCTTTATCCTCGACAATTGTGTGGTAATGCTGCCGTTCATAGTGAGAGGATTCAGCGTTGTCAGTTTCATCCACTCCGTAAGCGGTGGTATAGTCGCGCTTTGATAGGTATGTCGTGCAAATATACCATTAGGGGAAATCTCATAACTGTGCGTTCCCGGCAGGATAGAAGGGGTTACCATTTCAGGTTTACCACCACCGGCAAGTTTTGTTTTATATAAATATTTTTGAGTTGCATTTGTAGGGGAAGCTATAAAATATAACCAGCCATTTGGCTCGTCTACAAGTGATTGTTCTATCACATCATAATCTCCTTTGGTGATCAGGGTCTGCTTTTTGCCATCTTTACTGATGCGGTAAGCATGACGCCATCCATCTTTTTCACTTGTCCACAAAAATTCTTTACCATCGTTTATCCATTCCCAACCTTTGCCAGCGTCAATCCAGGCCTTGTCTGTGTCTGTATAAATATTGTTTACCGTTCCGCTGCCAGCATTGATCACGAATAGTTTACTTACATTTTGTTCCCTGTTTAGCTGCTGAAGAATAACGTCATTCGTATTCGGGATCCAGTCCATTCTGGGAATATAATTTTGAACCTGGTCGCCAGGCACTTTTAGCCACTCTGTTTTGGCGGTAGTAATATCTACCACACCAACTTTACATGACGAAGGATCCTGACCGACTTTGGGATATTCAACAGGAATGGTATAAGAGTAGATGGAATCCGTGTTATTGATCATCAAAAAATTCCTGATTTTAGTCGCATTGATCTGCCAGTAAGCGATTGACTTCCCGTCAGGGCTCCATCTGAATCCGTCTCTGCAATCGAATTCTTCCTCATAAACCCAGTCAAACGTACCGTTGATCAGCCTGTCGGTGCCATCTGTAGTCAGTGCTTTGCTGCTCTTATCACCCAGGTCATCAACATAAAGATTATGCTTACTTACATAAGCCACTTTATTTCCGTTAGGAGAAAACTTCGCAAACATCAGTGACGATGCAGGTTTGTCTTTTCCTATTTTTAGGATCTGGTTGGTTTTAAGGTCGGCCACATAGTAATCTCCCCTGGTTTCGTAACGCCATACTTTTTTACTGTTCGTGTAAATCAGTACTTTATTTCCGTCTTCAGAAACCTGAAAATCTTTAATGGCATTGATTCCGCTTCCAGAGGAATAAAATAATTCACGGCCTACCACGACTTTTCTTTCGTTATTAGGAAGGCTGATGGTGACCAATTCGCCATCTATTACCTGATAGTAGCTGTTTCCATCCTTAGTCCATCTGATTTCCTGTGCATACGATTGCTGGCAGAATCCAATTAATAAGATCAAAGCCAGTTTGAAGATGATGTTTCTGAAGTTCATTTTTTAAAGTTCTATAAATTGCTGATACACTTTTTGCAGGTATGACTTGGCATTATTGAGCGTCTTCTCAGTCTGTTTCGCATCCTTATCATTGCTGTTGTACAAAACGGTCTTGCCTACATTGTCAAAAGTAACACATTGTTGGTTATCGATAAAGCCCATTCCATTATCCCAGCTAAAAAAAGCGAAAGAATTGATGTAAGGGTTCAAAAGATTTTTGCTCCAGGCAAAATCTTTTGCATTGATATTTAGCTGTGAAAGGAGTGTAGCGGCCACATCAGACTGGCTACCTGTATTTTCAAATTTCTTTCCCCTGAATTCCTTTCTAATAACTTCACCATAAAAGAGCAGTGGAATATGGTAACGCCCCGGATTAAAGATCTCCTGGCTATTTCGCGGGAGCAGGTGTCCGTGATCTGCAATGAAGACAAACAAGGTGTTTTTATACCAGGCCTGTTTTTTTGCATTGTTCAGGTAGGCATGGATACAGGAATCCGTATAATACGCTGTACTTTTAAACTTAGCAACATTATCAGCTCTGCCAAATTTGTAAGCTCCCGGAAGCCCGTAGGGTTCATGGTTGGTCAGGGTGAGTAAAGTAGAAAAGAAGGGTTGGGGCTCTTTATTGAGTTCTTCAGTTTGTCTTGCGAATACTACTTCATCAAATTGTCCCCAGCTGGTACCGCCAGCATTTTTGAAATCGTTTCTGTCAATCAGTTTCTGATAATTATGGCTCAATATGAAAGCCTTATAGTTGTCAAATTCAGACTCTCCTCCATAAAAGAAGGAAGTATGGTAGCCGTTTTTAAACAGTGCCTGAGATATAGCAGGTAATTTCTGCATTTTTTCTGGCCATTTAACAATACTTCCCGCTGCTAGGGTAGGAAATCCGGCTAAGGTTCCTACAAGTCCTTTATCAGTACGACTGCCTGTAGAATACACATTGCTAAATAAGACCCCCTGTTGAATCAGATTTTCAAAGTTGGGGGTGATACCCGCGTCGCCTCCTAAAGTTTTGATGAGATCGGCCGTAAAACTTTCTATGATCACCAAAACTACATTAGGACGGTTCGTTGTAAGCAGGTTTACCGTGGTGTCTTTCGCCGGTGTATAAAGATCTTTGACTATCGCATCTGCCCGCTGTTTATCCATGTAGAGGTATGGATTTGATTTGGTCATCCTCGAGGCCAGAAGACTGGACATCAGGTTCCATTCTGTATTTACTGCCGCGTTGTTGAGTGTCTGGTCCTTAGAGAAATAGGCCATACTTTGCGTAATGGGAGAGCCTGTAAGGCCACCCCGGATCAGTAAAAAATTAATGAAAAATAACAAAAGCACAGCAATGCTGCGGAGCCATACCGGAGTTTTGGTAAATTCAAGTGTTCTTAATACAACTCTTCGCTGTATTACAAAGCCCAGAATAATCAATAATGCCATTGAAGCTATCGACAAACCAATCGGTGAAGAGGCACTCGAAGCAAGTGCTTCATTTGGCGTGGAGATCGCAAACCCTAATGCTTTTGCATTGATCTTGCTGCCCCATTCACGGTATATGTTGAAATTAGCAACAGACAGTATGCTAAAAAGAACAACCAGCGCTTTATTGTAAATGGATAGCCACTTGAGTTCTACTATTTTTCTACCGCTGAGCAGCCAGTAGACATAACTCAATAGCGGGATAACCACTATGTAGGCTATCATAGAGAGGTCCAAAGGCAAAGCGTGATAAAAAGTTGCTATAATGTCCTGCGTAAAGTTGACAGCAATCTTTTTAAAATTGATGATTAAAAACGTGAGGCGGTCAATGAAGAAAAATAACAGCCAGAATAAAAAGAACCTGACAAAAAAAAGGAGGCTTTTAAACATTTTATAATTTGCTATTGTGCGCCTTGCATTGCTTTTAATTCAGCCATTGTTTTTTCTTCGTACCCTTTAGGTACATCTAAAGTGAAAGGACCAACTTTTTCTTCTTTGAGACTTTTTAAAGTAAGTACCGTTTTTACACCATCCTGTACATTTGTGAATTTAACAGGAGTACCTTTTACGTCTTCAAATCCCGGAGGGGTAGCGCCGGCAGAGAATTTAATGTCCTTGCTCACCCAAACCTCATATGAGCCTCCATTATCGTCTTTGTAATTGTATTTTTCAGCATTATAGCCCGCAATTTTTTGCTGCTCACCCGTTGCTTTAAAGTCTGAAAACTTCCTGTTGCCAGATTGTTTTTCCAGGTCTTCTTTTGACATTTTAGCTGCGTATTGTTTTTGCATGATGGGGATGTCGACAAGGATAAGAGCTTTTTTTTCCATTCCATCTGTAAATACTTTTAGCATAGCTGCTCCCAGGTCTACTTCTACCTTTGAAATATTCCCATTGAACTGGACTTTGCTTTCCGAAGGGAGCATAGAAGCGTCTACCGCGTTTTTCTGTTCATCAGTAAGGATGTATTCAATCCCATAAATGAGCGTACCCTGGTCCATTACTTTCTGGGCTTTTGCAATGATGGCGGTGCTGATTAAGATGATGGCTACAACGCCGGTTTTTATTGATTTAAACATATTTTTATCTGATTGATTACCATTTAATTTTCTCTTTATTGACAAAGGAAGCGACCCCTTTTTTAAAATCTTCACTATCTCTTACCCTTGCGTTGATCTGTACGGCAAGTGACAGACTTTTTTCCAGTAACGGATTAGTGGTTTGCCCGATCAGTTGTTTCGTTACCATTAACGAATTCGATGAAGCTTCAGTACACAAATTTAAAGCAAAATCAGTTACTTTCAGATCAATTTCTTCCTTGTTTGTTACAAAGGTGATCAGTCCATAACCCAATGCTTCCTGCGCAGAAAAGAGACTTCCGGTGAGCAGTATTTTTTTTGCAACAGTTTCACTTGTTTTCCGTAGAAGGAAACAGGAAACAATGGCCGGTACAAAACCAAGTTTAACTTCCGTATAGCCAAAATTAGCTTCAGGAACAGAAAATATAATATCGCAAACAGTGGCCAGTCCACAGCCTCCGGCGATGGCATGTCCTTCTACCTGGGCAATCACTACTTTTGGCAGGTAGTAAATGGTTGTAAAAAGACGTTTTAAATTCTCTGAATCTGCAAGGTTCTCTTCGTAACTGTTTTGCTGCAGCTGTTGAAGATAGGCGAGGTCGGCCCCTGCACTAAAAGTACCTCCATTTGCTTTCAAAACGATTACCTTCACCTCCTCATCTTCAGATGCATTGATAAATGCTGTTGTGAGTTCAGTAACCAAATCCGGGTTTAAAGCATTGCGTTTTTCAGGGCGATTTATGCAAATGGTAGCAATGCGCTGATTTACAGAATATAGAACCAGGGAGCCTGTCATACTTTGTGATTTATACTTAGATGATTGTCAAACTTAGATAAATTATTAGAAGAAATACAACTACAAATCTATTTGTGTATCAAATATATGTTTCACCATGTTGATCTCTTTTTCATACATGGTTTTCTTCCTGGTACCAAAATACAGCGTATTCTCAATAATGACATTGCCCTCCCATACCAGTTTGAGACTTCCTGCCGCTATTTCTTCACGACAAAGAAAATCAGGAATGATGGAGAACCCGGCTCCGCTGCTTAGACACCGTACAATAGAACTGATATTGGGCACAATGTAATTGGGTTTAAAGTCAATGCGCTGTTTGAAATTCGCCTGCCAGAAATTTTTAAGGTGATCCATGTCTGCAGCTGTACTGTACCAAATCTGATGTTTTAACCATTCTTCGGCTTCTTTCATTTTGTCATCTGCCAATAGAAGCTTAAGTGCTGTAAACTCAGTTTTTGCACCGCAAACCATGACAATCCTTTCTTTAGAAAATGGCTGATATTCCAGGCTCTTCTGATCGCCTTTATGTGGGGTTACAATTAAATCCAGCAAGCCCTTATCCAGATCGTGCAGCATCTGATGGTAGTCGCCAAATTTGATGATCACATTAAACGGAAGGGAGGATATGTATTTCTCCAGCGTAAACTGGAAAGTCTCGAAACACATGCCAATGCTGATCGTAGACCGGTCAGACTTGCTGCTTTTATGGAACAGCTGTTCCGCAGTCACCAGTTTATCCAATGGCTCCAGCACAAAGTTGTAAAGCACTTTGCCTCTTTCTGTGGGAACCATCTTTTTAGGAGAACGGTCAAATAATTTGTATCCTGTATAAGCTTCCAAAGAATTTAAATGCAGACTTACACCGGGTTGTGATATATACAAGGCCTGTGCTGCACCAGTTAGCGTGCCATGCTCATAGATTGCTTTAAAAGTCCTGAGCCATTCCAGATTTAATACCATGATGTATAATTTTAATAATGCAAAGGTAAGATTTAAGTTATCATGATGATGTAAAGTATGCCTTTGGT
Organism: Pedobacter frigoris; assembly: GCF_032678645.1. Classification (GTDB taxonomy): domain Bacteria; phylum Bacteroidota; class Bacteroidia; order Sphingobacteriales; family Sphingobacteriaceae; genus Pedobacter; species Pedobacter frigoris_A. The sequence goes on along the minus strand of NZ_JAVTSP010000001.1, from coordinate 969,439 downwards.
TTACGGTAGATCTAACTCATAAGCCTTTGCGTATCGCGGCCTTCTTTTTTTGAGATCATCTGTTTTCAGGAGGCAATTGTAAAATAAAATTTCATGGCCATTTAATCTGAAATAGCGCATGGCTATATTTTTATCGCCATTGATGATAGTGATTTGCTCAATCTGATGGAGATCCAATGCTGGTTTAACGGAATACCTGAAAGTCTTTTCATCGGCATTCAGGTTTGTTAAAACTATTGCTTTTTCGGCTGAGATAAAAGCTGCCGCATAATTTTTACTCAGTTTGAATACAATAATTTTCTTTTGATGGCTTAGCTGCGCCTTGCTGTAAGCAGATTTTAACTGAAGCAACGGTAGGCAACAGATCGAGGCCATTAACAGCTGTTTATTTCTGGTTTTTAGCACAAATACCATCAGTAAAAGACTTGTACAGATTAAAATCAGTTCTGTTTTATCGAACCATATGCCCGTCATATTTGAAAAAGGAAGCCTGGAAATGTAGTCCAGTCCTTTATTCATAAAATGAATCATCCATTCAAAAACGGAAGCTAAGAAGCTCAGCCTGAAAACCAGGATGATGATGCCCAGATACATGATCAGGGCCGAAGGGATGATGATGAAAAGGTTGCTGATCAGAAAGTACAATGGAAACTGGTGAAAATAATAGACACTCAATGGAAAGGTGGTCATTTGAGCGGAAAAAGACATGGCAACTGCAGACCAGATCCTGGATAGCCATCTGTTCTTAACCGGCCACCAGGACAGGATTGCTGGTTGCAGACAAATCAATCCAAAAACCGCAAGGAAAGAGAGTTCAAAACCAACATCCCAGATCAGGTACGGATCATAAAGCAAAAGACAAAATGCAGCAAACGCGAGTATGTTATAACCATTACTTTCCTTGTTGAGCATTTTTGCCAAGACAAATGCGGAAAGCATGATTGCCGAGCGCAGAACAGAGGGCGACAGGCCTGTAAGTAAAGTATAACACCAAATGACAGTCAGGATTATGATTGTCTTCAATACCTTCATCAGCTTACTTTGCCCTAAAAAAAGCAGTGTCCAGTGAAGCACCAGATAAATCAAACCCACATGCATACCAGAAACAGATAAGGCATGTACCGTTCCTGTTTTTGAATAGACAGCTAATGTATCCTCGCTTAAATCTGCACGGTAGCCCAGTATTAATGTAGAGGCCATAGAAAATGCATCATCATTTTTTAGTATGCTCCTGTAGTATGCCACTTGTTTCGATCTGAGGCTGAGTGCAAAGGAAATCAATGGATTCCCCTTGCGCTCAGCCAATACCACAATTTCATATTGTTTTAAAAATACCTGATTATGAATATCTTTTGCGGCCAGCCATGATCTATAATCAAATTCTCCGGGATTGTAAGGCGGCTCAATTCTGGAAAACCGGAAGGGTATGATCAGTTCATTGCCGTAAGCGGGTAGCCAGGTGCTGTTACTATCCAGGCGGACCATCACCAGTAATTTGCCCTCCGCTCTTAATTTTATATCTCCATTGTTTTTATAGCATTCAGTAATTTCCGCTTTAAAGCGAAGTATACTATTCTTAACCTGAGGTTCATCGATTACGGAGATCTTTAAATAATCAGCATCTTTATTTGCATAGTAATCAGAAGATAACCTGGAGTCATTTAACAGACAAATTAATCCGCCGCAACAAAAACTAAACAGGTAAACTGCGGCACCTGCTATCCATTTGTTTTTGTACAACCGGAGTTTGCGGTAAAAAACAGCAATGGTTGCGATGCTGAGAAAAATCAAACCACATACTATGCTCATTACATTCAATAGCTGCCAGGTTCTAAAATGATAGCATAAAAGTATACCTGCAGCATAGGGCAGGAGCAAATGCACGAAGACAACTTGCGATTTTTCATATTTTAACTTTTCCATAACGGTATCAGAACTGATAGCGAGCCTGCAACTTCACATCTGTTTTTTTATTTCCCATGATCTCATCCAGGCCTGAACCAACTGTTTCTACATTCTTATAAAAAGATGTGGCATACCTGAACCATACATCCAGGGATTTCATCACCTGATACCTCAGGTTTATAAAGCTTCGGAAACCTTTTCCATGATAAATACCAAAAGCAGCGCCATAGAGCACATCATCCTCATAGGCATAAATCCTGCTGTTGTAAGATGGGGTATTGAAGTAGGCCAGTCTTAAGTTGCCGGATAATTTGGTATTTAGTGGTTTGTAATTTATATCCTGGTATACTAAAAAGCCAGTTTCAGCATCAGCAATTCCTTTTTGATAACAGACTGCCTCAGCGCGACTTTGGAAGTTGATCTGTTTATTTCCCCGCCATTTTCCTTCAAGGCGGAAATTCTGTTTTAATACCTGCTGAATGCCCTTATCCAAACTTCCTGCATCCGCATTTTGTGACTTGATCTCTCTTTTATACCTCAGCAATATTTTGGCGGTCTTATTTGGAGTATAGGCCATTTGTCCCAGCAGCTCATAACCTTCAGACGGGGCATCAATGCGGTACTTTAGCCAGGGAAATTTAAAATAATCGGTATACAGAGAAAATGACCAGTATTTATGGGGGGTATAATTCATCCCTCCATAAATTCCTCTTTCATTGTTAGCTTCAGTGCCTTCACCAATGCCACTGCTAAAAAAGCTATGGTAATTCTTTTCATAATTGCGGTATAACAGTACAGCCGAGATGCGGGGAGATAAACTGGCCATCATGCCATTGAGTAAGGCCCAGCCACTCCCGATGCTATGTGCCAGTTCACCATAGAAATACATGTTCTTAAACGTATAGCTGTAATTGAGCCCTGTATTTAGCAGTTCCTTCCCTTCAAAACTGTATTTGTTATAAAGTTGATTCCCGGTTACAAACCTCTGCTGGTAATGGGTTTTATAACCCAGGAATCCGATATTTAGATGATCATGGGCATATTGGAAAGCAGCGCCATAAACTAACTCACCCAAACTCTTTTGGTTTTTTAATTCTGTCGCAGTGCGATGCAATCCGCTGATGTTGATGTTTTCCAGGGTCATGCTGCCGTCGGGACCGTTTTTTAAACTTGCATCCAGTTTCCTTGAAGAAAGAAATGCAGTGAAATCAATATGTTTTGTGATACAGATTGTCGATGCTATTCCCCTTAAGAAGGAAGACTCATTTGAAGAGGAGTATGGCCGAAGTCCGAGATCTTTGCTGGCAACACTCGTGACATCAGGTCCCTTTCCGAATGCGAAACCGGACCACAGGGCAAGTCCCTGTCCAAATTGCATGCTGTAATCACCTAAGACCAGTTTTTTAAACGGACCCAAATTTTGGAAGGCCACATTTCCCGACAAATGATCTGCTCCGCTTTTGCCATGTATAAAATGTTCACCTGCGTCTTTTTCGACCACCAGCGACGCGGACATGAAATCCTTTACTACGTATTTATACCTCAGTAAAAGTTTGTCTGGGCTCCCCAGGTACCTGCTGCCTGGCAAATCACGAAAACCTTTCTGGGTCTGAAGTGTCCGCCCATACCGGATGATCAGGTCGTTATTTACAGACGTTCCTGACTTGCGGCGGGATAAATCAGAAGGAGCAGATATTTTTATAAAGGGCAGGATCCGGCTGATGGTCTGCAGGTCAAAGCCACTAATGCCCTGGAGTTCTAAGACATCGATTAACTTGCCGTTGGTCTTTAAATGTTCGAAGAGGCTGGCGATTTGAAGCGGAGACAAAAAGACCAGTTTCTTTAATTCCTCGGGACTGGTTTTGTTTAAGTCTAAAGGATGCTTTTGATAATGGCTCAAACGCTCTGTAAGTTCATACAGGTCGTAGTCTTCAGCCAGCTGATCTGCAAAACCTTCTATAATTTCTTGTATCAGTACATCTTCCTGTGCCTTGACAGTATAACCCCACGAAATTAGTAACAGGGTTATTAATGCTTTAATTGTATTTGGCATAAATCAGCCAAATGACCTCAAAGATTTTGATGATAACCAAATGCCGAGGTTTTAATTTAAAAATTTCTTTTTGCGATAATATAGACGGGGCTATATTCAGGTTAGGACAGGATGCTAACCAGACCATATTGATGAGATATTCAGCCCATAGTGACCCCACTTTTTTTCAACAAAAAGGTGGGGTCATGGTGGGTTTAAGGTGGGGTCACTATATAACAGGGTGTAACAAAACTGCCGGAAGCAATCCGGTAAGTAAGGTGTTAATTAAAAGTTAATTGGTTTTGAAGCGATTGGACTTAGATTTCCTCGTTTAGTTTCAGTAAGAAATCTTTCAGCTTCTCCAGGGAAGCAATGATCTTTTGATTTTCCTTCACCTCTCCGCTATTGTTTTTCAGGTGTTCTTTGGCCCCTTTTAGCGTAAAACCCTTGTCATCCACGAGGTGAAAAATGATCTTTAAGTTTTCAATATCTTCCGGGGTAAAGAGACGATTGCCCTTTTTGTTTTTCTTAGGCTGTAGTACTTCAAATTCCTTTTCGTAAAACCTGATTTGCGAAGCATTTACACCAAACATTTCGGTTACCTCGCCCATTGTATAATACATTTTGTTGATTTCCCGCTCTTTGTAAGGCATAATTGGTATTGATTATTAGTTGTTTACAGCTTTTATTTGAAGTGTTCAAACTTAGATAAAAGTACTCAAGTATCCATAAACAAAAAAGAATAATTTTATCTAATTTTGTTAACCATTAATAAAGAGAAGGATGACAGCTAAGGAAATCAGACAAGCATACTTAAAATTTTTCGAATCCAAACAACACCATATTGTTTCTTCTGCACCTATTGTAGTTAAAAACGATCCCACATTGATGTTTACCAATGCCGGAATGAACCAATTTAAAGACTTATTCCTTGGTGAAGCCCCTATAAAATATCCCAGAGTGACCGATACGCAACGTTGTTTGCGTGTTTCCGGTAAACATAATGACCTTGAAGAAGTGGGTATTGATACCTATCACCATACCATGTTTGAGATGCTGGGCAACTGGAGTTTTGGCGATTATTTTAAGAAGGAAGCGATTGCCTGGAGCTGGGAACTGCTCACTGAAGTTTATAAAATACCGAAAGATAAGCTCTATGTTTCGATCTTCGAAGGAGATGAGAAGGAAGGTTTGCCTCGCGATACTGAAGCTTATGAGCTTTGGAAACAATACGTTCCTGAAGACCGCATCATCCTTGGGAATAAAAAAGACAATTTCTGGGAGATGGGAGATATGGGGCCATGCGGACCATGCTCTGAGATCCATGTAGACTGCCGTCCTGATGAGGAACGCAGTCAGATAGCCGGAAAAAGCCTGGTGAATGCAGATCATCCGCAGGTAATTGAGATATGGAATAATGTATTCATGCAGTTTAACCGCCTTAAGGATGGTTCGTTGCAGCCTTTACCTGCACAGCATGTGGATACAGGAATGGGATTTGAGCGTTTGGTGCGCGTGCTGCAAGGCAAGTCATCAAACTACGATACAGACGTATTTCAGCCATTGATCCAGGTGATCGCCGGTCATGCAGGAATCGCTTATGGTGCCGATGAAAAGACTGATATCGCCATGCGTGTGATGGCAGATCACATTCGTGCCATTTCATTTGTAATTGCCGATGGCCAATTGCCATCTAATAATAAAGCAGGGTATGTAATCCGCCGTATTTTACGTCGCGCTGTGCGTTACGCCTATACCTTCCTGAATTTAAAAGAGCCATTCTTAAATCAACTGGTACCGGTTTTGGCAGAACAGTTTAAGGGCGTTTTTGAAGAACTGGTATTGCAGCAGGATTTCGTACAGAAAGTAGTTTTGGAAGAAGAAGTATCCTTCCTGAGAACTTTAGCTACAGGTATCCAACGCTTTGATAATTATACTAAAAAACAGGCGGAATTCCTGATGTCTGAGAATGCAATAGAGCCTGAAAAATCTTTCGAGGACCAATGGGTTTACAGTATTCTGAAAGACCAGATGGTGATCTCCGGAGACTTTGCTTTTGAACTGAACGATACTTACGGATTTCCGATAGATCTGACTGAGCTGATGGCAAGGGAGAAGCGCTGGTCTGTTGATATGGACGAGTATAATAAAGCCTTGCTGAAACAAAAGGAGCGTTCGCGTGCGGCTACGGCTATAGATACTGGCGACTGGGTTTTGGTAAATCCAGAACTTGAAGTTGAGTTTGTTGGGTATGATGATGTAGAAGCAGAAACACAGATCGTAAAATATAGAAAAGTAAGCGCAAAGGGTAAGGAACAGTACCAGATCGTGCTGAATAAAACTCCTTTTTATGCAGAGAGCGGCGGACAGGTAGGAGATACCGGCAGACTGGAAGACCATAGTCGCCTTTTCTTCGTGGAGATTACTGATACCAAGAAGGAAAATGGTGTGGTTGTGCATTACGCAGATACTATGCCTGAAGATGTCGAAGGACTTTTCTGGGCAGTCATAGACGAAGATAAACGACTGCTTTCGCAAGACAACCATACGGCTACGCATTTGTTGCACGCTGCTTTGAAAAAAGTATTGGGTTCACATGTAAACCAGAAAGGTTCATTGGTAAATCCAGATTACCTGAGGTTCGATTTTTCGCATTTTGCGAAAGTGACGGATGAAGAACTGGCCCGAATAGAGCACCTGGTGAACCAGAAAGTAAGAGAAAATATCCCTTTGAAAGAGCAAAGATATGTGCCTTATGATCAGGCGATATCCAGCGGTGTCACCGCGTTGTTTGGTGAGAAATATGGAGACCTGGTCAGGATCATCACTTTTGATGACCACTATTCGAAGGAGCTTTGCGGCGGTACACACGTACAGGCAACAGGACAGATCGGTTATTTTAAGATCATTTCTGAAAGTGCTGTAGCAGCAGGAGTAAGGCGTATAGAGGCCATTACTGCTGATAAAGCGGAGGCGTTTGTGTTGGATCAGAACAGGGAACTGAATGAACTGAGGGAATTGCTGAAAGGTAATAAGGATCTTAAAGCTGCGGTTTCTTCTTTGATAGAAGAGAACAACAGGTTGAAGAAAGATGCTGAAAAAGCGGTTCTGGAGCAGTCGGCCAATCTGAAACATGAGATTGTACACCACATGAAAACCATTAATGGTGTAAATGTGATTGCTACGCATGTGGATCTTCCTAATGCTGACGCTGTTAAGAATCTTGCATTTGCAGTAAAAGATTTGGTTGACGATTTGTTTTTAGTATTTACGACGCTGATAGACGATAAACCCGGAATTACAGTAATGCTGTCGGAAAACCTGGTAAAAGATAAGGGGCTCAATGCATCTAATATTGTCAGGGAACTGGCTAAGGATATACAGGGCGGTGGCGGCGGACAGCCTTTTTATGCTACGGCGGGCGGGAAAAATAAAGACGGACTGAAAACTGTTCTGGAAAAGGTTGAAGGATTGATCTAAAACCCAGTTATTTATTTACCGCCTAAATGTAAATTTAGCTATATCCTGAAAAAAATCGCCAGTTGAAAACAGCTGGCGATTTTTTTATTCATTATTACTTTTAAGTAGAATGTCATGAAAAATGATGCTTACTATTTAGTTATATTTGATTAGTTAATTGCATTAATGAATATGAGATCTCTCAAATTTCTCCCTCCATTTATTCGTGAAAATGGAAAGATCATAGCCAGTTTTATTTTTACACTTTTCTTTATTGGCCTTTCTGTTTGGTTTGTTAAGCACGAACAAGGAGAGCTTCATCAGGTAAAGAGCCTGCTGATTACGGCAGATTGGCTATGGATTACTGCAGGTATTGTACTTAGTTTTGTGTATGTATTTATACATGGTTTCATGTACAGGTCTTCCTTTGCTGCGATAGGTAGTGTGATTTCTGTGGGCGACGGAGCCATGCTTTATCTTAAAAGGAATTTTGTCAGTGTTTTTCTTCCTGCAGGGGGAGTATCTTCGCTGGCTTTTTTCAGCGGGGACATAGAGAAAAAAGGAGTGCCGGCCTCACAGATTAATTTTGCTTCCTCTATATATGGCTTTGTAGGAATTCTTTCCGTCGTAATCATAGCGATTCCGGTGTTTAGCTACGCAATTTTTGAAGGGAGTATAGGCTATGGTGAATGGGTTGCGCTCATTGCTGTTTTTTTATTGATCGCGAGTATTTGGTTTGTGTATCTATCGGTGATGAACAATGGTGCGGTATATAAGTTTATTGTCAGATATGTGCCTGCTATTGAGGTGTACATTGGTGAGTTTCGGAACAATTCAATCGAAAGAAATCATTTTATCAGAACTGTGCTATACAGTATACTCATAGAAATTGTTGGTATTGTCCATATCTATATAGCAATGCTCGCATTGAATATCAATCCATCCCTGATGTATGCTATGGTGAGTTATATCATCGCTGTTGTTTTTTTGATCATTTCTCCCTTTCTAAGGGGTTTGGGCGCAGTGGAGGCTTCTATGACTTTTATGCTGATCCGTCTGGGTTATTCCAGTGCTGAAGCCGTCTCTATTACATTTATCTATAGATTTATGGAGTTCTGGGTGCCAATGGCATTGGGCGCATTGAGTTTTCTTGTTAAAGTAAATAAACTGCTGATGCGTATCATGCCAGCTATGCTGCTATTTACATTAGGTATAGTGAATATCATTTCGGTACTTACTCCGGCTATTCATGAGCGTGTGGTATTTTTGAAGAATTTCCTTCCTATCTCGGCCATTACTGCTTCTAATTATTTTGTCTTTCTTGCAGGATTATTCTTACTGGTTTGTGCTGCGTTTATGCTAAAAGGGCTTCGTATGGCCTGGTATTTTGCATTGCTGCTTTGTGCATTGTCTTTGATCGGAAACTTGACAAAGGCTATTGATTATGAAGAGGCGAGCTTTGCTGTGATTGTAATGATCACCTTATTCGCTTCCAGAAAAGAATACTATATAAAACACAACTCGAGGTTGAGACATCTTGGTATCCAGACCATGCTTTTGAGTGTTTTTGCAGTTGTATTCTATGGAACGGTTGGATTCTATTTTCTGGATAAAAAGCATTTCAATATAGATTTTAGTCTTTGGCAATCGATAAGGTATACACTTCAGAACTTTGTTCTTGTGGGTAGTACTGATTTGGTGCCGAATGACTCTTTTGCCAGAGGTTTTTTATATTCCATTAATATCAGTGGATTTATTTCTATTGCTTTCTTAATCTATACGCTGATCAGACCTTACATTCTCAATGTTTCTATAGAAGAGGAAGATCTGGAGTGGGCTAAGCTAAAATTGCAGCAGTATGGAAATTCCGCCCTAGACTACTTCAAAACTTATCGCGATAAATTGATTTATCGTACAGATGAGATCGATGGTTTTTTAGCCTACCGGATTTCAGGTAATTTTGCAGTAGTACTTGAAATGCCGGTCGCTAATTCAGATGAACAGGTAGCATTGATCAAATCTTTTGATAAATATTGCTTTGAAAGCGGATTTAAAAGTATTTATTACCGGGTTCCGGAAGAAAGTATTGCGATGTTTATGACACTCGGTAAAAAGAAACTGTTTCTCGGTCAGGAAGGTGTGTTAGACCTGACTTCTTTTTCTTTGGAAGGAGGCAGTAGAAAATCTATCCGCAATGCAATTAAGAAAGTAGCAGAGAAGGGATTTCAAAGCAAAGTATACCTGGCTCCGATTAAAGATGGTCTTTTACAGAAATTGAAATCTGTTTCTGACGAATGGCTCGCTGATACTGAACGGGAAGAGATCGTGTTCTCTCAGGGGATGTTTTTGTGGGAAGAATTGAAAGGCCATACGATCATAACTGTTGAGAACGCCGAAGAAAAGATCGTTGCTTTTCTGAATGTAATTCCAGATTATAAGGCCTCTGAATCTACTTATGATCTGATCAGAAAAACAGCTGATGCCCCGAATGGTGTAATAGACTTTATTATGGTTGCTTTGTTTGATCAATTAAAATCACAGGAATTTAAAATGGTCAATATAGGTTTTGCTCCATTATCTGGTATGAGTGATGCTCAGAATTTGCCAGAAAGATCAATGAAGTTTGCATATGAAAAAATAAGGTCGTTCTCAAGATATAAGGGATTGAGGGATGCAAAGGATAAGTTTTCGCCCGTTTGGCATAATAAATACCTGATTTACAATCAGGATTACGATTTACTCAGTATTCCTACTGTATTGAACAATGTGATTAAACCTTAAATGCGTATGAAATTTATGAGATGTAATTATTTTCAGGCAAACCCCGTTATTTTAATGGTCATTGGTTTATTGTGCTCATCCTTTGTGAAAGGGGCCGGGGTAGACACGAGTTCGATAACTGACAATAAGTTTGGTAAAATTACAATCTATATGCCTAAGGGGACACCGACATCAGTCGCTTTATTTGTATCGGGTGATGGGGGCTGGAAAAATGGAGTAATCAATATGGCAAAAGACCTTGCTGCTCAGGGTGGATTAGTACTTGGAATTGATGCTAAACATTATGCGGCTTATTTGTCGAGGCGAACAGGAGACTGTCTATATCCGGCAGCTGATTTTGAAGAATTAAGCCTGTCTATTCAGAAAAAATATAAGTTTCAAAATTACTTTAAACCGGTGCTTGTAGGTTATTCTTACGGAGCTGTTCTTATTTATGGCATCCTTGCACAGGCACCGGCAAATACTTTTAAAGGTGCAATAGCGCTGGGTTTTTGTCCTGATATTGATCTGAAAAAGCCTTTATGTAAAGGGAGTGGACTTACCCAGCATGTATTGAAACCGGGTGTATCTTTCTACCTGGAACGAACGGAAAAGCTAACAGCTCCATTTATTGTCTTGAATGGTGTAAAAGATCAGACCTGTCCTTATGAAGCTACGGAAGAGTTTTTAAAAGGAATGCCAATGGCTGAACTGGTAAGACTTGATAAAGTAGGACATGGTTTTTCGATTGCTGATCACTGGCTTTCTGAATTGAATGCTGCTTATAAAAAGGTGACTGCTGCAACATCCGTGGTAGACTTTAAGCTGGTCAATAATATGCCCTTAACGGTTGTTCCCGCTACAAAGAGAAGTGATTTGCCTATTGTATTTATGATATCCGGAGATGGAGGCTGGACTAGTTTTGATCAATCTCTTGCCGAAGCACTCGCCGCCAAAGGTCTGGCTGTTGTGGGTCTGGATGCCCAGAAATATTTCTGGAATGCTAAAACACCAAATGGCACAACTGAAGATATGATGAGGGCGATATTTCAATATACTGCCCAAATGGGGAATGAGAAATTCATCCTGGCCGGCTATTCCTTTGGTGCCTCTGTAGTTCCTTTTGTCGCGAGCAGATTGCCTCTCACACTAAAAAAGCATTTACAGGGTATCATTTCTCTTTCTCCGGATGAATCAGCTGACTTTGAAATACATATTGCGGATATGCTTAATCTTGGCAGTTCCGATGATAAATACAATGTGCTAGCGGAATTTAAAAAGCTAAAAGGAATACCTGCTATTTGCTATTTTGGAGATTCGGAAGATGCTAAAATCAGGAGTAAATTTACTGAAAATGGAATCAGAGTGGGCGTACTAAAAGGAAATCATCATTTTGATGATGACTTTTCCCTTATTGCAAAAGAGGTATTGAAAGTTGCGGTTGAGCGTAAATAAGTTGCTGATTTTACTTCAAGGCCCAATAACCAATGGCCAGCCATATCAATCCTTTGATCAGGAAGAATAGAAACCCCCAAACACCGACCTTTTTCAGCCACTTTAAGATGGCGGCCTTCCTTTCTGATGTTGGTTTTGTAGTCATATTACAAAATTAATTGATTTACAGGTAAATTTATTATGAATGTTCACTGATAGTAACGTTTCTGGGAATTAAAAAGTGCTTTAAAGTCCGGGGATTGGTGTATACATCAGAATTGATTTCGAATATTTCATATATATTCTTTCCGCTTAATACTTCTGCAGCAGTACCATCATACCATTTGCGTCCATTTTTTAACATCAGGATCCGGTCAGCATATTGTCCCGCCAGGTTAATGTCGTGCAAAATACTGATCACCATAAAACCACGTTTGGTGAGCATTTTGGCAATGGCGAGCGTTTGCTGCTGGTATTGAAGGTCAAGGCTGGCCACAGGTTCATCCATGAGCAGCAAAGCGTTGGGTACATCCCAGATCTGCGCAAGTACACGGGCCATTTGAACACGCTGTTGCTCACCACCTGATAAACTCAGGTAGGAGCGGTCGGCAAAGGCAGAGATGCCGCAGAGCTCCATTACCTGAGTAATGACTTCCTGATCCTTATTGGAAGGATTGTTTTTATAATGAGGATAGCGTCCCATCATTACAATCTCGACAACATTAAAGGCCATGTTGAGGACATTCTGCTGGTTGAGTACGCTGCGTTTTATAGCCAGTTCAGCCAGCGTATATGTACTTAAATCTTTACCCGAAAGCGTTACAGTGCCTTTGGTTGGCTTTTTTTCACCACTCAACATGCGGAAGAGCGTAGATTTTCCGGCGCCATTGGCACCAAGGATAACCAATAACTCGGACGGGCGGAGGGTAAAGGACACATCTCTGATCAATAGTCTTTTTCCGATTTCAAATGTGAGTGAGTCTGCGATCAGCATCTTTATAAAACGAGTTTCTTTTTATCCTTAATTAAAATATACAAAAACAGAGGTGTGCCCAGCAGTGCCGTTATTACCCCGATGGGCAGTTCTATTGGTGCAATGATGGTTCGGCAAAGCATGTCCGCCAGGGTGAGCATCAGGGCACCAAATAAAGCTGATGCGGGTAATACATGCTTATTGTCGACGCCAATGAGCAACCTGATCGTATGCGGCACCAGTAAGCCAACGAAACCAATGATCCCAGATACGGCCACAGCAGCACCCACGGCCATTGTGGCCAGGATCACAACGTTTCTTTTGATCAGGTTTACCCTCAAGCCAAGTTGTGCTGCCTGTACCTCACCGAGTGCAAAAGCATTTAGGGATTTGCCCAGGCGCGGCAGTATCAGTATGGGAATCAGAATAAAAGGCGCTACAGCTGTCACCGTTTCCCAGGTAGCTCCACCCAGACTTCCCAGCATCCAGAAGGTAATGTTGCGCAGCTGCTGGTCATCAGCCGCAAAGGTAATGAGGCCTGTGAGTGCGCCAGCAAGTGCATTGATGGCGATACCTGCCAAGAGCATGGTCGCCACGTTAGATTTTCCGTCCGTTCTGGAAATCTGATATACAATCAGCGCTGCAATTCCTGCACCGGAAAATGCGCCGAAGGCCAGCAGGTAGTAGCCCAGGAGATTGCTAAGACTGGAAAGGATACTGATTTCGAGCGCAATGATGATCACCGCCATTAAGGAGGCTCCCGCAGAAATACCGATAAGCCCGGGTTCGGCAAGCGGATTTCTGAAGATCCCCTGTATGGCTGCGCCGGAAATGCCCAGTGCTGCGCCAACTAGTAAACCCAATAATACACGCGGGATACGGATGATGTTCATGACACCTTCATGCTGCGCAGAAACAGTGCTTTCTGCAAAGAAGCCCAGCTTTTTGATCAGGATAAGTATGACATCAGCCAGAGGAATCTGAACAGCCCCCAAGCTCATGGAAAACGAAGCAGCGAGGAAAAGGCCGATGACCAGACCACTATATAAAAGTGCCTTTTTATTTACCATTTGGTATTTAGCTGACTGATGGCCTGACCCAGGCGTACCGAAAAATTAGTTAAGAGTTCGCCGTCCATTTCCAGGATTCTTTTGTTTTTTCCTGCATTGGTGAGCATTACGCCAGGCATCTTCAGGATGCTGTTGATTCCACCCAGGCTCTTGTATCCAAAGTCGAACATCAGGATCACATCAGGATTGGCGCTGACAAGCGATTCCGTAGTATAGGGCTTGAATTTGCTAAATCCCTGAGCGGCGTTTTTTGCGCCAGATAGCCTGATGATGGCGTCCAGACTGGTTTCCTTACCTGCCACCATCATTACGCCTGCGCCCCGTGCATACAGGAACAGTACCTTAGGTGATTTAGGGTTTTTCTTGACCATTGAAAGAGCCTGGTCGACTTCCGCTGAAGTCTGCTTGCCCAGTTCTTCTCCTTTTTGAGGATTACCTAAGGCAGCGGCAACCTGGCGGATAAATGCCAGTGCGCCCTTGGGACTATATTCCTGTTTAATGATCACCAGTTTTATCCCCGCCGAACTCAGCTGATACTGGATCGCCTTGGAAATCATATTTTCAGGGGCGAGTACGAGATCGGGGGAGAAGGATATAATCCCTTCGGCCGAAATGGCTCTGTCCTTACTTACTTTGGGTACCTTATTGATATAAGCAGGATAGATGCTGGTCACATCTACTGCTACGATTTTCTGGCCAAAGCCCAGGGCATCGACAGTTTCCGTAAGCGGGCCGCTGAGTGTAATGATCCTTTTAGGTACAGCCGCAAAAGCTGAGACGGTAAGTGTCATGAGTACTATAAAACCAATGACTTTCGGGGATTTTCTATAGTTGTTGTTCTTCATATTCTTCTGCAAAGGAAGTTTTAATTAAAATCATTCCAAATAATTTAATTCACGTTAACGCTATCGGTATATTTTGTTTTGACGTGTTATTTGGTTCAGATGTCGTGTTTCAGTTTTTAGTTAATCTATTCTTTGTTAGTGTTTTATTGTGGTTTTTATGCCTGATTTTGCTGTATTGTAGTGCTTGTTTTTCTTTCAGTTTTATCCCTTTTCCGTAAATGACATCCCGAAATGGTTAAAAATAATCCTCATAACGTTGCTTTTTTTTAAGCAAATGTAAGCATATTTGTCATCTTATTTAGACTGATTAAAAATAACTAACATCTATAAATGTATTCAACATCCCCATTCAGAATTCTATTTTTCTTAACCTTTCTTTTAGTTTATGGATACCATGTTAGTGGCCAAACTAAAGGTAATTTGGAGGGACAGGTTTTGAATGAACAAGGGAAAGTGCTGTCAGGTATTACTATAGACCTGCAGCCAGATCATCAGAAGGCAATTTGTAACCAACAGGGCAATTTTAGTTTTAAGAATTTATACGCCGGGACATACGTACTGTCCATACAAGCCATCGGCTATCAAAAATATACCAGTGAAGTAGAGGTAATCGCAGGAAAGAACACCAGGGTCGACATCAAACTAAGGGCGGGAGAAGAGGAATTGAAAGAAGTAAGTGTGGTTAGCTTCCATAGTAATCCCGATAATTTTATAGATATGACCCGTACGGCAATGCCCAGCAAAGTGATCAGCAGGCAGGAAATAGAGATGATGGGCAGCAGGCGGCTGGACGAGGTGCTGAAAGAACAGACCGGGATGGCCATGGTCAATGATGTGGCCTCCGGTGGGCGGGCTATTGGTTTGCAGATGCAGGGATTCGACAGCGGTTATACCATGATCATGATTGATGGTCAGCCGATGATCGGGCGCAACAATGGCAACCTGGATCTGTCGAGAATTACCGTTGCGAATATTGAACGGATTGAGATCATCAAAGGAGCTTCATCCTGCTTGTTTGGGAGTGATGCCCTGGCCGGGGTAGTCAATATTGTGACACGTAAAAACATTACCCAGCCACAAGGTATGGCTTCATTGCGGTATGGCAGTTTCAATATGATAGATGCAACACTGGAGGGTGAAACACCATTTTCAGGTACCGGGGGGTCTGTGTACCTGTCTGGCAACTACTACCGTACCGATGGTTTTAATGCCAATCCATACCTCAGTCAGGGTAAGACTGCACCACCTTCCGATACATACGCTATTCAGGGCAGGGGAAGGTATCTGCTGAACGACATCAGTACGCTGAGTTTCAATTTGAGGTTCATGAACCGCAACTCTAGAAACAGGCTTTCCTATATGGAATTAAAGCCAACCGAAGATGTTCAGAATGAATATGACCTGAATGCGGCTGTAGCGTTCAACAATAATTTCAGGAATGGATGGAAGTTAAAATCACAGTATTACCTGACCCGTTACGAGACTAAACAGACCATTGAAGACCTGGAAAGTGGATCTGTCGCTTCCGGAAATGATTTTGAGCAATACCTGCACCGGTTAGAATGGCAGGCATCTAAACAGGTTGCCTCACAACTTGAATTTACCGGAGGGCTTGGAGGGGCTTATGAATTGCTACTAAATAATTTTTACAGGGGCAACAAACAGATGGCCAATTATTTTGTATTTGGACAGCTGAACTGGCAACCTTTGGAAAAACTGGCGGTCACAGGAGGGGGGCGTTTCGATTACCATGATAAATATGGTTCGCGTTTCAATCCAAGTCTGGGTTTGCGCTATGATCTGGCTTCCAATTTTAACTTAAGGGCTGCGATAGCCTCAGGGTTTAAAACTCCCAATTTCCAGCAGCTGTATATGATTTTTACCAATGTCCAAACCGGTTATTCTGTGTTTGGTGCAGAAGAATTCTGTAGAGAGATCCAATCGCTCCGTGATGCCGGGCAGATCATGAGTGTTTTCCCGTCAGCACAAAAGATAGGGGACCTGAGACCTGAACGTTCGGTTTCTTACAGCGCCGGCTTTGCTTATCAACCAGTAGCTAAGGTTAGTCTGGATGTCACTGTGTTTTACAATGACATGAAAGATTTTATCAATTCCGAGCAGGTGGCCATCAAGACCAATAGTCAGCAGATTTATTCCTACATGAATATTGCCAGAGCCTACACTACCGGTGCAGAAATAGGTTTGAGTTATAAAGTCAGCCAGTCATTAAATCTTTCAGCCGGTTACCAGTTGTTGTATGCCTTTGATAAAGGAGTACTTGATTCCATAAAGAACGGTACCGGTTTGTATGAAAATGTGTATGATCTTGGGCAGAATAAACAAAGACGCTCTACAACTAAAGACTATATGGGGCTCAACAACCGGTCGAGGCATATGGCCAATATCAAGATCAGTTATGCACATGACCGTTCTGGTCTCACAGGATCGTTCAGGGTAAATTACCGGAGCAGGTACGGTTTCATGGAAGCCAACCGTTCGAACAATTTCCTGGATCCCTGGGATACCTATGTGCGCAGTTTTTTTCTGCTCAATGTTTCTGTACAAAAATATTTCAATAATAAACATCTGCAATTGCAGGTGACTACAGACAATATCATGAACTACCGCGATCAGCTGATCCCGGGTCAGTCCGGGCGTGCATTTCTGGCCGGACTAAGCTGGAGGTTTTTCAAGGATGAGCCTAAGCATCCATAAATACGCAACAATTATCAATTATATATCATCAGTAAATTAACCATGAATTATTCAAAAAACTTAAAAATCAGTATGCTCTTCCTTATGTCGGTGATCGCCCTGTCTTCATGCAGGAAAGACCGGAAAGTAGTAGAGGAAGCCCCAACGAATTACTACAAACTGCGGAGGGTAGAAAATTTTGCACCTGCTGTCGCGGGAGCTAAGACTGCCTATTTCAATTTCGATACAAAGGCTGAAGTCGCTGCTGCTTCGGAAAAAACAGCAGATTGGGATTTGGCTTTTGGCGGTACAAATGTGAGTTTTATGAGCGGCAACAATGGATCAGATGCTGCGAATTATGGTTCAGGAAATACCACAACAGGTGGTGTCCTGGTTATCGAGAAGCCATTTGATGAAGTAACAGCTGTGCCGGCCGATGCAGAGTTTAAAACAGGTAAAGACATTGTGGGAATGGACAAAGAAGGTGCATTTTCTACTTCTATAGGCTGGTATTTGTATGATTTTACAGGACTGGTAAGAGGTGATGGCAGTGCCAGGAAGAAACACGTGGTGTATGCTATGCCTGAAAAGCGTACGGTAGTTATCCGTACCGCTAAAGGTGATTATGCAAAAATAAAAATGATCAGTTGCTATAAAGATGCCCTTACCGCCGATAAATGGTTCCAGGATGTCCCTTTCATGTTTTACACTTTCGAGTACGTAGTGGTACCTAAAGGCAGTACAAAATTTGTAATCAAATAAATATTTAAATCAGATCAAGATATGTTAAGTGCCAAAATTAAAGATGCAACTAAAGAAGCGCATCAACAATTAGAGAAAAAGGTGGTTTTAAAGATGAAAGCCATTCGTAGTAATGCAGATTATGCAGATGTATTGAAACATTTCTATGCTTATTTCAGCGAAGTAGAAAAGGCAATCAAACCTTTCATTACAGCTGAGGTATTGCCGGATCACGCAGAACGCAGAAACTCAGTCTACCTTAAAGCAGATATTGAAGAGTTGGGTTCCAATGTAAATGAATTGCCGGAAGCAGTAGCGCCGCAGATCAACAATACCGCAGAAGCGTTGGGTGCGCTGTATGTCATGGAAGGCTCTATTATGGGCGGACCGATCATTGTGCAGATGCTAGCCAAATATGGTGTAGAAAAAGGCATTTCCTTCTTTTCAGGCTATGGAGAGTCGACCGGACAAATGTGGGGCAAATTTGTTGGTGTAATGAATGCACATGCAGAGACAGAAGAGCAGCAGACTCAGGCCATTCGTGTAGCCGATGAGACATTCTCCCGTTTTGGTGATGTGTTTGGCGAAGTTTCAGTGCCATCGTAAATGTCAGCATCTCCCTATACTATGAAAATCATTAATAAACGCTGATGAAGATCAAATCAAAAATAGAAGGGTCGGATGACTGGTTGTTCATTGAGGAAATCTCAGAACAGTATTCGCCCAATACCCCGCTCTCAGAGAAGAACATCAACATCAAAAGCCTGCCTGCGCAAAAACTGGTCAACTACCAGTTGAGTGCGGGTGGGCTTTTCCTGGTTCATTCCACTATGCAGTTCTCCGAAAATGTAAAGGTACTTTCAGAAATAGAAGGTGAGGCCATCACTTCGCAATTCATTTTTTATGGCAGCAATCCCGCCTCGGAAAAAAATAATGATAAAAGCAAACGAAGAGCAGGCAGCAGACATAACATCAGGTATATTCCCTCTATTAAGGGTAAATATCCCATGCAGCCGGATCTGGAATATAAGTACTTCCTGCTGGTTCTTTCCAAACAGTATTATTTTCATCTGATCGACCAGCATTCCCTGCTTCACAGTGATTTTGTAAGGGAAATTTTAAAAGGCAGATATACCTCCTATTCCGCTAACGATCTGCCTGTGACTACAGAAATGAAGCGGGTGATCAATGACATCTGTGAATGCAAAAGATCAGGAGAACTGAAAAGATTACATACAGAGTCTAAGATTCTGGAATTGCTGATGCTGCAACTGGAACAAATGCAGTCGGGAATAGCTGAGGTTGATAAATACCTGATTAAACAGGATGACCTAAAAAAAATAGAGCATGCGAGAGATATTCTTGATGCAACATATACCTATCCGCCTACCATCATTGAATTGGCCAAAAAAATCATGCTCAATGAATTTAAGCTAAAACGGGGTTTTAAGGAATATTTTGGAACTACCATATACGGTTATGTAACCAGGTTGAGGATGGAAGAGGCGAGAAGGCTGATCCTGGAAGAGAAAAAAACAGTAGGGCAAGTTGCAGCTGCGGTGGGGTTTAACCACCAGAGTCACCTTACTGATGCCTTCAAAAGATACTTTGGCATCCTGCCGAGTGAAATCAAGTCAGATGAAGAGCAGAGCATTGTCATTAATAAATAAAAACCTATGAAAAAAATTACTTATCTATCGTTGTCATTGTTGGTTGCAGCAGTATTATTTACATCCTGCACCAAAGAGGAAATCAAACCCGAACTGGAAGATACCAAAAGTACGGTTATTAAAGATCTGCCCGGAGATGTGGGTAACACGGTAGCCAGTGGTAAAGAATTTGAACCCTTTTATTTTAGTCTGAAAACAAGGACTAAGGTAGACCCGGCTAAAAAGCTGACTACGGAATGGGATATTGCATTTACAAAAGAATACAATTCACTGGTTGTCGCAAATAATGGCACAAAACAAGGAACCCCGGGCTACGGAGGTAATGGAGTAGGAGCTGTAGTAATTGTAGAGAAGCCCTATAATCAGGTTACACAGGCCCCTTCAGCAGCAGAATTTGAAAACAAACAGATTCCCGGTTTTGGCTGGGATGCGGGAAATGGAGTGGGGTGGTTCTTCTACGATTTGAAAACCCATATTGCTGTGCCGATAAAGAACAGAACTTTTGTGATCAGAACAGCAGAAGGTAAATATGCCAAGCTGGAAATGGTGAGTATGTATAAAGGAGCTCCGGCGACCGTCAGCGACCTGAATTGGCCTGCGCCCTATTTTACATTCAGGTTTTTCCTGCAGGAAGATGGTTCAGGCAATCTGAACACGAAATAGAATCGCTGGTTTAAAGCAGGAGCGTATTTAAATAATAAATCCCGAAAACGTAATATTTAATCCCGAAATGGTAAGAGATTTTGTGCTCTACTATAGATGATTGTTGCCATATTTGCTATTATTTAAAATCATTCTAAATAAAAGCTATGAAAAAATACTCGTCTCTCCTCATCATTTTGTTTGCTGCCCTGTTTACAGGCTGCAGCAAAAATGATGAGCTTCCGAAAAAAGAATTACCGGCATTGCCAGCGATCACCGTTACGGCAAGCGGAGAATATACCCGTACCCTTAAAGGAGATACCGACGCTAAGATGGGTTCAGGTGACGGTAATTTTAAACCTGTATACTACAGTCTGGAAGACGGTCGTGCGGTACCTGCGGAATATGCCAATACAGATAAATGGGACATTGCGTTTACGGGCATCTATAACAGCAGTGTATGGGCTAACCACGGTGAAGTAATTTTTGAGAACGGCAATAAAGGTCCGGGATATGGAAGTCCGGCCCGGGGTGGCCTTTACCTCGTCAAAGATGCCGCAGTTGAGGCCAAATACTACGATGAGGATAAACAGCAACCGCGCCAGGTACCAATAGCCAAAACACTGATGGATGAGGCCTATGATAACCTGAAAACAGTAATGGTGAATGATAATCAGTTGTTGTCCAGAGGTTTTCTGACACTGGATTATTTTCTGGGCAGTGGCGCAGGTTATGCTTTTTATGATTTCTACGGAGCCATGTTCCCGGGGGATAAAGAAAGAGCACATATAGTATACAACCTACCCCGGCCAATCATCATTAAAACAGCAAAGGGCAATTACGCAAAGATCATCATTTATAGTTTTTATAAAGGTAGTCCGGTAAGTCCAACACTAGCTTCTGAAGCGCCCTACATCACCTTGAAATACACCATTTTAAAAGATGGATCAAAAGATTTTACCAAAATAAACAAGTAAGAGAAATGAAACTATTTAAGACATTAATGTTGGCATTTTTGTTTAGTACAGTATTACTTTCCTGTTCTAAAAGTGATCCGGAAAGTCCGGGGCAGGAACAGCCTGACACCGCAAAAATGGTTGGTACCAATTGGGTTCCCGCACGAGCAGTTAAGGTAAAAGACACTTCATATAGCTATAGCAAGGTAGTTCCATACAAGGATGCCAATGGTAAGCTGGTATATGAAAAAGCCAATTCTGAAATCAGACAGGGCAAAGGTTATATGTATTATGACGAGAAATTTAAGGTAGTTTATGTGGTGGACTGGCCCGGCATCCCCGGGAATGCGGCTGAAGGCGCGGAAGGATTTAAACCTTTTCTGTTCAACTTCGAAAAAAGGTACAATGTGACAGAGGCCCAGGCTGGTGCTGGAGCTGCTTGGGACATTAAGTTCTATGACATCTATACCGCCTACATTGTGCCAAACAGGGAAGGGGCGACAGGAGATCAGGGCAAACTGAGGGTCTATAGAACCACTTTTGACCAACTTGATGAAGCCCTGAACCAGGAAATGGTACGCACATCTCTGGAAATTGAGATGGATGATTTTACGACAGTAGACGGCTGGGGCAGGTACAGGTTGACAGACCATATCCTTCACCCTTACGATCGTACGGTTGTGTTTCGTTTGAAAAATGGAAAGTATGTGAAATTTCAGCTGATGAACCTTTACCGTACGAATCCAAAAACGGTGACCGACAAGTACGAATACGAAGCGCCGTTTTACAATTTCAAATATTACGTACAGGAAAGCCCAAACAGCAGAGTATTAAAAACAAGATAAGATATTTTGGACCCAGGGCCCGGGTCTGAGGCAGGCTTTGCAGAAGCCGGATTGCCATGAGGCAGGGTAATCAATTTTCCGAGAACTGACTACCCCAACTATATGGCCTGTGATATCAGTAGGTATCGCTTTTAATTAATAATCATTTAATCATAAAAATCATTCTTTTAAGATGAACAATTACCTATCAGGCGTAGTACGCCCAAGCACCCCTCTGCTATCAGGCAGCAAATTTAGTAAAAAAATAACCATGTTTGGTCTAATGGCGCTGGTAGCTGCCAGTTCTGTGTTGACTTCTTGTAAAAAAGAAAGCAGCGATGTCGCTGCTCCAGAGTTGAAATTAAAATCAGCCAAGGCACTTTCACCTGGCGCCGGAGGTTCACCTGTTTCTTTAACCAGCGTGACATCAGGTACAGTTGAGCTAAATTTAAGCGGTGTATATACTGTTAAAAACTATTATGTTGCACAGAGCGTATACAATCCTTCAAATCCACATGCGGCGAATGGTTTCTATTACTTTGATTTTGGTTTGAATGACAACATACCGGGAACCAGTTCTACTACCCCGCCTTCAGTTGATTGGGATATTTCCTTTTCAGGAACAGGTAACGCAGATATCAATAAAAATAGTGGCGTTTCCATTAAATTCCTGAACGAGGATTTTGCAACTGCAAGTGCAAGGTCGGCTTCCAGTGCCTGGACAGCAGGTACTGCGGTTACCACAACCTTTGGACATAACCGTACGATCTGGACATCACCATTGTCAGCTCCTGCCGATTATTATGCTGCTGCAAGTGGTCATACTATAAAAGGATATTGGAACTACTATTTCGCTAACCACCAGGTTATTGCGACTACCGATGTAACGATTTTGGTTAGAGATACAGATGGAGATACCTATGCGGTACACATCAAAAGCGTGTACAACAATGATACCCCAACAGGTACACCATACCCTAACAACTTCAGTTACCTGACTTTTGAGTACAAACTACTTTAAAATAAACTAACAGAGACTGTCCGGAGATATGACCTTTCGGACGGTCTCTATAACCTTTTACGTTATAAATTAGAGATAAAATGAATTTAAAAGCTACTACATTATTGCTCCTGCTGACCATCGGCAGTTTCACTGCCTGTAAAAAAGATAAAGCTGCTGAACCGGAACCAGACCTGGGACCTGAGTTTGTCCAGTTGTCCGATCACATTAAAAAGTACCGTAACGGGGTAGTGGAGGTGAGCAAATATCCCATCGACATGACCAGGAAAAATAGTCTCAAACTAGACTATTATAGTTTTGATGAAAATAAATTCCTAACAGCCGATAAAGCCACAAGTAAAGAATGGCATATTGTTTTCAGAGGGTTCAATTCTCCCTTCAATACCAATGCAGGAAGTGTGGCAAATTCTCCATGGACTGGCAATGGTTCAGATGTGCGGGTTAGTGGCATACTCAAAAAATTTGATGATGTGAGTACCGTTAATGCCGGAGAACTGAATTTCGCAGCCCCTTTATCAACAGGTGTTCTTGCTTACATGTATAGTGAGGTGCCTTATGCTCAGGCATCAGGATATTGGGCTAAAGAACTATATGATGAATTGGGAGAATTTACGCATTTGGATATAGATCCAAACAGAACATTTATCATTAAATTAAATGATGGCAGGTACGTAAAATTCCAGTACATCAATATGTATAAGGATGATGTTGGTAAAATCACGGCAGCATCCGAAAAAGGCTTCCTCAGCTTCCGATATTTTGTGGCCAAATCGGGAAGTACTGATATAAAAACCAAATAGGTTTTATGCGAACAAAATCATCCCTAATTTATTTTGTTCTTTACTTGCTGTTTGCGATGTGGGTCAGCAGTATTGCTGCCTGTAAGAAGTCTGCACCAGAGAAGGAAGCGCCGGAATCACCGACAACCGGTAACCGCACGCAGTTTACACTGGATTCTATTTTCTTATATGCCAAACATACCTATGTCTGGAATGCGGCATTGCCCAATTATGCGGATTTTAATCCCAGAAAATACAATGGATTGGCATCAGACTTATTAAATTTCAAAAAAGAAGTATTTGAGCTGAGCAGGTATGCCCCGAATCCCCTGACTAAGTTGCCTTATGAACATACTACGCTTCCTGGTTTGGCAAAATACTCATATATAGAGGTGGCCTCCGGAGATGTGGGAAAAATCGCTGCAACAAACGCAGTTCCGGACGAGTCGGTGCCCTCGGCATTGGTAGTCGGGACAAATGCCTGCTTAAGCCTTAAACAGTTCAGGCATTTGAAAGGCCTGAAAGCAGAGCTTGATGCTATATTTTCTGATTTTGCCGGTAAGGAAATTATGGGTTTAATCATAGACTTACGCGGCAATAGCGGCGGCTATGTTGAAACTGCTCAGTATCTCGCTGATCTTATCGCAAATACAGCTATGAACGGTAAAGTCATGTACAGTGAACATTTTAATGCTGAATTGCAACAGGGAAAGGCAGGTATCCTGAAAAATCAGCCTTATCTGGATGAAAATAATAAGCAGGTATATGTAAACGGAAGAAAAGCCACCTATGCTGATATTGATTTTTCCGTAAAAGGGAACACATTCCTGTTCGAGAAAAAAGGCAAGCTGAATACTTTAAATACTATTTACTTCTTAGTGAATGGAGGCACTGCCTCTGCGAGCGAATTATTGATCAATAGTTTGAGGCCGTATTTTAATACGATGTTAATCGGTTCCAGGACTTACGGCAAACCTGTAGGTTCGTTTGGTATCAGGATAGACCATCACACGTTGTACATCACTAATTTTCTGATCAGGAATGCTCAGGGAGCAGGAGATTATTTCGAAGGCTTACCCGCGGATATCAGCGTTTCCGATAGTGAGATCGGAAATGAGATGGAACAGATCATAAACAATACGTTGGCCCTGGCCAATGGAAAGAAGCAGGTTATTTTTGGAATCAGCCGCATACAAGCAGAAATAATGCCTTTTAAAAGAATAGCTAATCCAGTGATGATTAAACAAGAACTAAAATTAAAACCATAATTTATGTGTAAAACGAGAGTATTGAGCACAAAAGGAGCTACCGTAATCAGCAGTTGTATCGGTTGCCAGGTTTTCTATATTTGGCATAACAACCTGGTACTTAATTTTACTCAGGAGGCCTTTGTTACTTTTAAGGATGTATTGGAAAATACACCTTTCCATAAAAATAGTCTGCCATTTCCAGACAACGAGGAACGGATTATACTCCATACTCCAAACGACGACATTAGCTTTGCATTTTCCTATGAAGAATTTGAAGAATTCAAAGCAGCGATAAGCGAAGCCATTTATATGAATGACGTTTATGCCATCATGAATTCCTGAGACTTAATCTTTACTTAACTTACGGATAGGTGTAAGTTCTACTTTTCTGAATTCCACTTCAGAGCCTTCAGCCTGTAATGCGATATTTCCACTTTGAGCGGTGCAATTTGTACCGTGATTAGTAAAAACGTCGTTCACCCAAACCTTCACCTGATCGCCCACACATTCAATGACCATCTTGTTCCATTCACCAACTGGTTTCTCTACGTCTTTGGATAGTCTTTTGATCCTGCGTAATTTATCTCCATTGACACCCCATTTTTCTTTAGGGCCTCTGCGCGTTTCCATATCAGTTACAGTAATGTCTTCCTCTATGCACCAGAAATCGCCGGCCATTGTATGCTGCATCTGTACTTCAATAGATTGAGGGAACATATCATACAGTGCCCTTGATTTTGAAGCATGGACCAATACGCCGCAGTTTCCCGGTTTTGCAGCAAACCTGTACTGAACTTCTATCCTATAGTTTTTGTAGACCGCATCTGTGATCAGGTGACCACCAGGAGTACCAAGACTGACCAATAATCCATTCCTTACGATAAATGGATTTCTCGCATTGGGATTTTTATCCATTTCCGGAACATCAGCGTGCCAGCCTTTCAAGTCTTTGCCGTTAAACAGGCTTTTAGATTGTGCAAAAGAAGTCGCACTATTGAAAAATAAAGTGATGGCAATTGCTGAAGCATAAAATAGTTTCATTGTGTGGTTATGTTGGTTGATCCCACTAATATATATAAAATCCTCATTGTTTAAAGCGACAAATATTAATGACGGTATTTCTGTATGATTTAATTCATTAATTTTAGCGTCTATAAGATTGTCATTTTGAGATTAATTTCAGGGAAATATGAACGAAATAAACTGGGGTATTATAGGCTGCGGGGATGTTACAGAGGTTAAAAGCGGACCGGCTTTTAACAAGGTTAATCATTCCTCGCTGGTGGCGGTAATGAGGAGAGATGCGCTTAAAGCAGAAGATTATGCCATCAGACATGGAGTGCCAAAATGGTATGACGATGCAGATCTGCTGATCAATGATCCTGAAGTGAATGCAATTTATATTGCCACACCTCCGCTTCAGCATGAAGAATATACTATAAAGGCACTTGCTGCGGGTAAGCCAGTTTACGTGGAGAAGCCGATGGCTTTAAATGCTGCTGCGGCAGAAAGAATGAAAGTCGCATCTGAAGAATATGGTGTTAAGTTGTGTATTGCCCATTACAGACGTGCGCAACCTATGTTTTTAAAAATTAAAGATTTACTTCGTGAAAAGGCAATTGGTGATGTGCGTTTTGCACAACTTCAAATGTTACAACCTATTGCCTCAGACGTGATCGCGACATCAGAAACTTCCTGGCGTCTGAACCCTTCGATCTCAGGAGGAGGATTGTTCCACGACCTTGCCCCGCATCAGCTGGACCTGATGGTTTATTTCTTCGGTGAACCCAAATCCTTTTCAGGTCTTTCTTTAAATCAGCGGGGAACGGGTAATGCCGATGACATCGTGGTTGGTCGGGCCTTGTTCAGTAAGGGAGTAGTTTTTAACGGTACCTGGTGTTTTACCGTGTCTCCATCAAATAAAACCGATCTGTTTGAGATTGTTGGCAGCAAGGGAAAAATAACTTTTCAGGTATTTGGTAATAAAGTTACTTTGGCAACAGAAGGTAGCCTTAAGGAATTTGTCTTTGATCCGATCGCACATGTGGAGCAGCCGATGATTGAAAAAGTCACAAATTATTTTCTTGGAGGAGATGAGAACCCATGTTCGGCAAAAGACGCAATCCTATCAATGAAGATGATGGATTCTTTTACGATTTGATTTTTCGCCCAAAGTATGCTACCTTTCACCGATAAATTGTGTAGTAAAACTATACATGTTTAGGTGAGGAGAATTTGTAAAAGTATGAACAGTGATTTTGAGAATTTGCAGTTATTATGGCAGGGACTGAGAGAAGGAAAAGAACAATCACTTTTTTCACTGTATAAAACACTATATAACCCGCTTTTTAATTATGGATTTATTTCTTGCAGGGAAAAGGAAAATGTAGAGGATGCGATCAATCAAATGTTCCTGGAGCTTTGGGAAAACAGGGTGTCTTTGAAACAGGTAATCAATGTCAAGAGCTACCTTTTTACCTATTTACGCAGGAACATCAATAAAAGTAAAGCAATTGAATCCAGGCAAATATATCAGGATGTAGCGCAATACGAACAATCCATATTGGATTATATTGTGGAATTGCAGTTAGAAGAAGAAATCAAATCGGAGATTTTCAAAGCAATAAACAAGTTGACTAGCAGACAAAAGCAGTTGATCATGCTAAAGTTTTATGAAAATATGGACTATGATGAAATCTCAGAAAAGACAGGCCTGGTTACCCAAACAGTCTATAATAATATCCATCAAGCCATAAAGTTCTTGCGTAAAGAACTTAAAATTCCAATGTACATTTTAGTTTTTCTGCTGAAAAAATAATTTTTTCTTTCTGATTTTCAGTGTGTTGAGAAATATTCTTAAATATTTCAGGTAGAAATAGCCATGAATCCACACTATATATCGAAACCAACAAACTGATTTAATGAATAAATCTAAACTCAACTTAGAAGAGTTGTTGTCTGATGCAGACTTTATTAATTATTGTTTAGACGATAAATCCGCAGCGGCGAACAAATGGGAAAATTATGTTCCTGATACTCCTGAAGACGCCAGGGTATTTGAAGATGCACGCAAATACGTGGCGCTATTGACAGGTGAATTACCTGAGGAAGTTATAAATACTAAACTTGAGCTTTTCAAACAATTATTTGAAAGCGCCAAGAATCTGGAGTCTCAACAGCAGCCGATTAAATTGCACAGTTTTAGGAGAATTGTGAAAATGGGTATTGCAGCCTCGCTTATATTAATAGCCGGATACTTTTTATGGCCATTAGCTAAACCATCAGCGATCACTTATTCTTTCGAAAAAATAGACGGTAAACAATTTGACACTGATGGAAACGCGAGAAAGGTAATCAAACTCGCTGATGGTACTGAAGCAATCTTATTTCCAAGAAGTAAATTGATCGTTTCTAATGATTTTAATGAAAAGGACCGAAAAGTTGCGGTTTATGGCCAGGTGTATCTGAAGATATTCCACAATAAACAAAAACCGTTTATTGCCTATAGTAAGTTTACCACCACCACAGCAATTGGAACATCATTTTATGTTCGCGACTTTGCAAACAGCAAAATTTCATCGGTACTGTTGGTAGAAGGTAAAGTTAAAGTGCAGGAACCAAACAAGACAGATATGCAATTCCTTGAACCTGGAATGTCGGTGGAAGTAGATCAGAAAACGTTAAGCGTAAGTAAGAAATCTGTCGATAAGGAAGAGATATCAGCTCTCGCAGATCACAAGCTTCACTTTGACAATACTGATATGAACAGTATTGTCAGTAAGCTTGAGCTATTCCATGGTATTGAAATTGATTTAAGCATGTGTGAATGCAATTTTAAGCGGATTACCGGCGACTATTCAAACAGCTCATTAACCTCTATATTAAATACCATAAGCTACATTAACCATGTAAGCTGGACTTTAGTCGACCATAAAGTCATTTTTAAACCAATTGTAAAATCCAATAAAAAATAACCAAACCAATCTTTATGAAAAGAAAAAAACTACTTTATCCAAGGGGAGTTTTATGCCCTCTTCTATTTTTTTTAGCCTTAATCTGGCCTTCGTTTATGAACGTTTCTTCCGCGCAGGCCAATACTTCCAAAAATGAAAAAACGTATTCTATTGGTTTTAAAAATGAATCCATCATTCGGGTGTTCCATAAGATTGAGCGTGTTTCGGGTTTGCGGTTTTCTTACAGTCCAGATGATTTAAAACCTATTGATGCGATTACGATTCCGGAAAAAAAGAGAAATATCATTGAATTGCTGACAGAGCTCAGTTCCAAATCTGGTCTTAAGTTTAATCTTTCGAGAGGCTTGGTCGGCGTAACGGTGCAAAGGAGAATTCAAAAGCCAGCTGTTGAAGACAAGGAAGCTTTTGCAGTCGTTAGGCAAGACACACTTATTCAGGGAATGGTGGTAGACAGTTTGAAGAGAGGATTACCGGGTGTTTCTATATATGTAAAAGGGAAAACCAATATTGGTACAACGACAGACTTAAATGGTCGTTATTCCATTAAAGTACCGCAAAATGTAGTACTTATTTTTAAAATGGTAGGATTTGTTGCCATTGAGAGACCTGCTAATCAGCCTGTAATTGATGTTACGCTATCGGAGGACAATTCTACACTAAATGAAATTCAGGTTGTCGCTTTCGGGACTCAGAAAAAGGAGAGTGTGGTAGGAGCAATTACCACGATTAAACCGGGAGAATTGAAAGTGCCGTCCAGTAACTTGACCACAGCATTACAGGGGCGTATCGCCGGTGTAATTGCTTATCAAAGGAGCGGAGAACCGGGTCAGGACAATGCAGATTTCTTTATCAGGGGAGCTGCTACGTTTGGTTTTAAAAAAGACCCTTTGATATTAATCGATGGACTTGAACTTACTTCTACGGACTTGGCACGTTTACAGCCAAATGATATCGCAAGCTTTTCCGTGTTAAAGGATGCCACCTCTGCAGCAGTATACGGTGCCAGAGGTGCTAATGGTGTAATATTGGTAACTACTAAGAGCGGTACGGAAGGAAAAGCTGAGATCAATTTTCAATATGATCATTCTATGTCTGAACCTACCAGAAACCTCCAATTGGCAGACCCCATTACTTATATGCGTTTGCACAACGAGGCGATTCTCACTAGAAATCCACTAGGAATCCAACTTTATTCTCAAAATAAAATAGATGGTACAATAGAGGGGAAGGATCCTCTGGCATATCCGGCTACAGACTGGATGGGGATGCTTTTGAAAAATCAGACGTTCAACTCAAAAGCAAACTTAAGCATAAGGGGTGGTGGAAAGGTAGCTACATATTTTGTGACAGGAACATTAAATCAGGATAATGGTATTCTGAAAGTAGACAAGAGGAATAATTTCAATTCTAACATTGATTTAAAATCTACTTCGATTCGTTCCAATGTGGATGTGAACATAACGAGCACTACTAAAATGGCGGTCAGATTGTACGGTAACTTTGATGACTATACAGGTCCAATCAATGGAGGAAGTGCAGTTTATAATCAAATAATGAATACCAATCCGGTGTTATTCGCACCATACTATCCAGCGGATCAGGAAAACAAGTTTGCCAAACATATACTCTTTGGTAACGTGTTGATCGATCCCGCTAACCCTGCATCTACCAAAACAAATCCCTACGCAGATATGGTACGGGGATATAAGGATTATTCCCGTTCGCTAATGTTGGCACAATTAGAGTTGAAACAGGATTTGTCTGCGGTTACCGACGGATTGCGCGCAAGATTGATGGCCAGTACCAATAGAAGATCTTACTTTGATGTTTCAAGGGCGTATAACCCTTTTTACTATTCGTTGCCGGATGCAAATATCATCAATGGGGTATACGGTCTTCAACGCTTAAACCCTGAATTAGGAAGTGAAACACTCGGTTATTCAGAGGGTCAAAAACAGGTGTCCACAGAAGCTTATATGGAGTTTGCAATGAATTACGATAAGGTTTTCGGGAACAAACATGCTATCAGCGGTCTTTTAGTGGGGATTCTTCGCAATAGCCTGAATGCCAATGCCGGATCTCTTCAGGCATCGTTACCATTTAGAAATAATGGTTTGTCTGGTCGGTTCAGTTATGGATACGACAGCAGGTACCAGGCTGAATTCAATTTTGGTTACAATGGATCAGAGCGTTTTTACGAAGATAAACGTTTTGGGTTTTTCCCCTCTGCGGGAGTTGCCTGGAATGTATCCAATGAAAAATTCTGGAAAGGCATAAGTAAAGTTGTCTCGAGTCTAAAATTTAGGGCAACTTATGGGTTGATCGGAAATGATGCAATTGGAAGTGCTACCGACAGATTTTTTTACCTGTCTGATATTACGTTGAATGATGCGTCGAAAGGAGCAGTATTCGGTCAAAATTTCGATCGTTCCCGTCCAGGCTATACAGTGAACCGGTTCGACAACAAGGACATTACCTGGGAAAAATCGGCTAGGATTAATTTTGGTATGGATGCGAGAGTGAAGGATTTTAATATCGTTGTTGATTATTCAAGAGATCACCGCACAAATATTTTAATGGACAGATCGTTCATCCCAACAACCATGGGTTTATCTGCCGCGGTTAGGGCCAATGTGGGTGCAATGCGTTCAGAAGCGTTTGAAGCTTCAGTAGATTACAACAAGAATTTTAACAACTCAGCATGGTTTAGTTTGAGGGCGAATTTTACCTATGCCACCAACAGATTTGAAATATATGAAGAACCTGATTATCCGGAAGCATATAGAAGTCTTGTTGGAAGCCCAACTTCGCAGCAACGCGGTTATATTGCAGAACGCTTATTTGTAGACGAACAGGATATTAATAATTCACCACTTCAGACGTTCGGACCATACATGCCAGGCGATATCAAATATCGTGATGTCAACGGTGATGGACGTATTTCCGCTGCTGACCAGGTTGCACTGGGTTTCCCTACCAGTCCTGAAATTGTTTACGGATTTGGATTTTCTTCCGGTTATAAGAGTTTTGATTTTTCTGCGTTCTTCAGCGGTATAGGCAGAACGTCCTTTTGGATAGATAATGCTGCGACAAACCCATTTGTGAATGACCAACGAGCATTATTAAAGATATATGCTGATAACCATTGGTCTGAAGAAAACCGTAATCTTTACGCATTATGGCCACGACTAAGTAGCACTGTTATTGCCAATAATAGCCAACGCAGTACTTGGTTCATGAGAAATGGGGCACTGATGCGTCTTAAACAGGTTGAGCTTGGATATACCTTAAACAGTAAAATTGCCAACAAAGTATTCATGAAGAGAATGCGTATATATTTAACGGGTAGCAACCTGTTGACATTCAGTAAATTCAGACTATGGGAACCAGAATTAGGTGGAGCAGCATTTAATTACCCTCTACAGCGTGTTTATAATTTTGGTATTAATGCATCCTTTTAAACTTATCTGAGTAGAAAATTAACAGAGATTCTGATGAAAAAGACAATCATATTAACAAGTTTGGCGGTACTGAGTATATTCAGTTCCTGCAAGAAATACCTGGATGTGGTACCAGATAACATAGCCACGATAGAAAATGCTTTCTCTTCGAGGATTCAGGCGGAAAAATCGCTATTTACATGCTATTCTTATTTGCCTGCCGATGGCGATCCTCAAGCGAATCCAGCAATGATGGCTGGTGATGAGGCATGGCTTTATCCAAATATACGCAACAGTGCGATCATAAACCCTAATGGCTGGTACGTTGCACTAGGAGAACAAACCATTAGTGAACCGCTTATAAATTATTGGGACGGTTTAGCGTCGGGTAAGCCGTTATTTAGGGCGATACGGGATTGCAACACATTCATTGAACGGATAGATGGTGTAGAGGATATGAACTCCTACGAAAAAGACAAATGGAAAGGAGAAGCCATGTTCTTAAATGCTTATTATCATTTTTATCTGCTTAGAATGTATGGTCCTGTTCCAATCATAGATAAAAATATTCCTATTTCCGCAAATCCTGAAGAAGTAAGGGTAAGCAGGAGGTCTGTAGATGATTGTGTTGCTTACATTGTAAGCACACTTGACGCTGCTGCACTGCTGATGCCAGAAAAAGTTGATCTTCCATTGGAGGAATTGGGCAGGGCAACAAAAACCATTGCTATGGCCATTAAGGCAAAAACATTGCTGATGGCAGCAAGCCCTTTATTTAATGGTAACCCCGACTTTGCGAGTTTAAAAGGTAAGGATGGTGAGCAGCTTTTTAACCAAACTTATGATCCTAAAAAATGGGAGCTTGCATTGAATGCATCTAAAGAGGCGATTCAACTGGCAGAAAATATAGGGGTGAAGCTATTTGAGTTTCTACCCACGAATGTAACTGGGCCGCTTTCCGATGAAACTAAAAGAATATTAACTATTGGAGGTGCTGTTACCGAGCGTTGGAATAGTGAATTAATTTGGGGATTAACTAATAGTGATACCAGGACAATACAGTCCGGATCAATGGCGAGAATCAGGAATAACTGGGGTGTTTTTTCTTGTCTGGCTCCCACTCAAAGGATAGTGGAATTATTTTATACTAAGAATGGCGTGCCAATTACGCAAGACAAAACATGGAATTTGGCCAATAAAAATAATTTGCGTACTGGAGTTGCGGGTGAGAAGTATTACATTAAGCCGGGTTATCAAACTGCTGAAATCAATTTTGACAGGGAACCACGTTTTTACGCTGATTTGGGTTTTGACGGAGGTATATGGTACGGATTGGGTAAGTATGCCGACGGAGGGGATATTTGGCATATACAGGGCAAACTGGGTCAACCTGCAGGTAGAACGAATATTGGTAATTTTTCAAGTACCGGCTATTGGTCAAAAAAACTGGTAAATTTCCTGGCGACGCAAACTGAGGCCAGCAGTGAGTTTACTGTTCAGCGTTTTGCCTGGCCGGCCGTGCGGTTAGCAGATCTCTATTTGATGTATGCGGAATCAGCCAATGAGGTAAACGGCCCATCGGCCGACACCTATAAATATTTGGATGAAATAAGAAAAAGAGCCGGTCTTAATGGAGTGGTAGATTCTTGGGCTAATTTTTCAACTGATCCTTCAAAACCAACAACTAGAGAGGGACTTAGAAGTATCATTAAGCAGGAGCGGATGATAGAACTCGTTTTTGAGGGAAGCAGGTACTGGGATTTGAGAAGATGGAAAGATGCACCAAATGTTTATAACGGACCAATTAAAGGATGGGATACCGACCAGCGTGAGGCCGTGAATTATTATCGTGATAAAATACTCGCTACCCAGACTTTTCAGCTTAAAAATTACTTTTGGCCAATTAGAGAAAATAACATTCTTGTTAATAGGAATCTTGTTCAAAACTTAGGATGGTAAACACTAAATTATTAAAAATGAAAAACTTACAAATTTTAATGGTTGGTTTGATAATGCTCTTTAGCGCGGCTGGCTGTAAAGAGGATTTAGGCATTACTAAACCACAAACAAATGATGGAAAAGCTCCTGGAGCTGTAAGTAATGTCCAGATACAAAACAGGCCAGGAACAGCTAAGCTAACTTATAAAATCCCAGGAGATAACGATGTACTTTACATTAAAGCAGTTTATGAGATTAGACCTGGAGTGATGAGAGAAGTCAGATCTTCTAAAACTAATGATTCTTTGATTGTAGACGGTTTTGGAGAAGCAAAAGAATACAACGTGCAGTTGTATGCGGTCGATAATGGAGAAAATAGTTCTGTACCGGTAAGCATAAAGGTAAGTCCCCTGACTCCTCCGCTTAAATCCATACTTGATAATTTAAACATTATAGATGACTTTGGTGGAGTAGGTATCCTATACGATAATCCGTTAAATGCAGAAATATCTATCACAGTAATGAAAAAGACGGCAGCCGAAAAGGATATCCTGGTGAATACTTTCTATACCAAAGCAAAGAATGGAGCCTTTAATGTCAGAGGTTATCCAGTTACGCCTGTGGTTTTCGGATTTTTTATAAAAGATAAGTTTGGCAATATCACAGAAACAGTTTATAAAACAATCACTCCGATTGAGGAAGTTAGGTTGGACAGAGCGTTGTTTAAAGAGTTTCCGCTCCCTAATGATATCAAAAACGGCCCAGCTGGCTGGACTGTGGTTAAAATGTGGGACAATTTATTTAATGATGGTAACGGATTTCATTCTGCCGATGCAACAACACAGGTGATGCCATTATCGGTGAGTTTTGACTTGGGTGTTAAAGCCAAATTAAGCAGATTCAAGTATTTCCCAAGAACAGTTAACGATGCTATTATGTATAATCATTATAATTTAAAGAGATTCGAATTGTGGGGTAGTAGTACTGCTAGATTGGATGGAAATTGGGATGATTGGGTATTGCTTGGTTCTTATGAGTCAGTAAAGCCTTCAAAGTTGCCTGTAGGGCAGCTTACTAATGAAGATAGGGCCTATGCAAAAGCTGGGGAAGAATTTAATGTGCCATCATCTGCACCTGCAGTAAAATATATTAGGATTAAGGCGCTTGAAAGCTGGTCCGGATTATCTGCATTTCAGGTAATGGAGATGCAACTTTGGGGAAAAGTAATTCAGTAATCATTTTAGAAAGTATGAAGAAATTAAATATAAAATATAGTCTGTTTGGAGCATTAACCTGTATTTTGCTTGCATCCTGCTCGAAAATGAATGATCCTATTGCGGAGTATGTCAAAAACGGAGAGATTATTTATTCGACAAGATTGGATTCATTAAAAGCATTTCCTGGCAATCAAAAGGTTAAGTTAACCTGGCTATTGCCGTCCAACCACTCTGCTGTTAAATCAATCGCGTATTGGAATGGCAAGGCTGAATCGAGAGAAATTACATTAACAAAAGGTAGTTCAGACAAGTATGAATTTGTATTGGATAATTTGCCAGAAGCGTCCTACTTATTTGAGATTTTTACCTATGATAAAAATGGTCATGCTTCCGTGAAGAGTGAAGTTAGTACGGTAACCTATGGTGAGCGCTATCGACAGGGATTATTGAACAGGGTTTACACTAAGGTCAGTAAAGTGAGTGGTAATTTTGTGATCAACTTTGCCCTGGCTGATATCGCGCAGGTGGGAATGGAAATAGAGTACACCAATATATCTGGAGTTAAAATTGTGACGCCAACAGCGGGTTCTGTGAATGAAGTAATCATTACAGGAATAGATTTTTCTAAGCCGATTCGCTATAGAACTATCTATAGACCAGGTAATATAGCTATAGATACATTTGCTTCTGATTGGACTACTGACATTGATATCAGTAAGTTATAATACGATTTTAAATAGTTGGTTTAGTTAGTGCCCTGCGATCAGTTGATCGCAGGGCTTTTTTTGTTCAAATAATTCGATAAATTTATGGCATGATCACATACCGCTCCGCTGATGATACAGATGAAAGGCTGATGGAATTAATCAGCAAGGATGACCGGATGGCATTCAATGAACTCTATAACAGGCACTGGAAATTCCTTTTTACTTCGGCATTTCATATATTAAAAGACAGAGACGACAGTCTGGATATTTGCCAGGCCGTATTCATATGGCTTTGGGAACATAGAAAGGAAGTAAATATCAGAACGAACGTACAGGCCTATTTATGGACTTCGGTTAAGTATAAAATTGCCAATTTTATCAGAAATGGCAAAGTTAGAGACAGTTTTTTTGATGAGTTGAAACAACTGGACGCATCATCCTTTCAGCAAAATGAATTAGAAGTAAAAGAACTGAGAATGCTCATTGAACAACTGATCGGAGAATTGCCTGAGAAATGTCAGACAGTTTTTAAGTTATCCCGTAATGAGCAACTGAGCCATAAAGAAATTGCAGAAAGACTTTCTATTTCTGAAAAAACAGTAGATGATCACATCACCAGGGCGCTTAAGAAACTAAGAGGGCCACTAAGTAGATTGTCAATGTTATTTATGTTAGGTTAATTTTTTTGTTCTGATAATCAATATTTTATATGTTTTATTGTTGGTGGGGCAGGTGTTTGTCTGTGTTTATGTGCCTTCTTCATATAATACCTTTAGCCAAACCAAACCATGAACAAACAAGCATTTTTAGAAATCATAGAACGAGTAACTGACGGTACCGCTTCAGATGAACAATTGAGGACGTATAATCAATATATTGATGAATTGAAGGGAGATGGTACATGGGATAAAGTCCGGATGGGAGATGAAGCTGAAACAAGGCTGGCATTGCTGGCCCTGATCGATCAGAAGATAGACCAGCCTGTAACAAGACAAACTTATAAGCTATGGTACAGAGCTGTTGCCGCTGTTGTTTTATTGAGCGTCTCCGTATTGGTGTATTTATTTCTGAATGAAAGTAAGACCAGTGCCATTCCTCAGGATATTACTGCCGAGAACGACATATCGCCGGGTAGAAACAGAGCTGTCCTGACGCTGGCTAATGGTAAAGAGCTTGACCTGGAAACTGCGGATATCGGAGAGCTCGCCAGTGATGCAGGATTGAAGATTTTTAAAGTTGGAGATGGCATTATTGAGTATAAACAGGTTAGTCCGGCAGTTGGTGTTTTAGGGGGCATACACACCTTAACTACTCCAAAAGGAGGAACCTATCAGATTATCTTGTCAGATGGGACTAAAGTTTCGCTTAATCCGCTTACCACACTGAAATACCCATCTAAGTTTGATTCCAATAACAAAAGAAGCGTGGAGTTGAATGGAGAAGCTTATTTTGCTGTTACTAAGTCCAAAGCAAGTTACCCAAAAGATCAGCATGTTATATTTTCTGTGTTAACTGATAAACAGGAGGTTGAGGTTTTGGGTACGCACTTTAATATAATGAGCTATTCCAATGAAGCATCAACACGCACAACATTGATTGAAGGTATAGTGAAGGTCTCAAAATTAGCCAGTACAGGAAAGGTAAAAAGTGTGATTCTAAAACCCGGGGAGGAATCGGTACTGACCGATAAAACTTTCGAAGTTATCGCAGGGGACGTTGAAGTCATAGCAGCCTGGCAAAATGGGAGGTTCTTGTTTGACAATGAACACATCACTTCTATCATGCGGAAAATCGCAAGATGGTATGATGTAGACGCCATCTACCCTGAAAAAATGCCACGTGACCTTAATTTTAGCGGATCTATCTCTAAAAACAAAAATCTTTCGCAAATACTGAGGATTATGGAACTTACCCGGTCAGTTCACTTTAAAATAACCGGCAGAACATTGTACGTGATGAGTGATGAATAAGACTTTGTCAGTGCTTGGTTAAGATTGTTGTAAAACTTGATAATTTCTTGAATTAAAATCCTATTATTTGATATTATGTGTCCTAAATTGTAATTTAGATTCTTAATACCTCTCAGGTTTGATGCTTTATTTTTAAAGGAAGACGGGAAACTTCCTTAAGCGGGGATATTCAATGATAGAAAATCATGACTTCAGTGATGTTGCTCTTCTTTCTTTATTTAAAGGAGGTGATCAATCTGCGTTCAAAATGATTTATGAACGTTACTGGCAGTTGTTGTACGTATCCGCCTGCAAAATATTAAAAGATGAAGATGAAGCCAAAGATATTGTACAGGAAGTTTTTATTTCATTCTTACATAAAAGGGCCGATCTGGAGATAAACATCAGCATTTCTTCTTATTTATATTCGGCGGTAAGGTATAAGGTTTTCGATTTCATCAGCCGTAAAAAAGTCAGGCAAGACCATCTTGATTCTTTATCTGCTTATATGTATTCAGGTAACCTGAGTACAGACCGCGCTTTAATTGAAAAAGAGATCAATGCTGAAATAGAAAAAGAAATTCAGAATCTTCCTCAAAAGATGAAAGAGGTATTTGAAATGAGCAGAAAAGAGGAGCTTTCACATAAAGAAATCGCCGATACACTTAATATTTCTGATAAGACCGTTAAGAAGCAGATTAGTAATGCTTTAAAGTTGCTAAGGCCCCGGTTTACCAATTATTACAGCATCCTTCTTATGGTGTTTTTTAAGCTGTTTTAATATTTTTTAAAAATATTTCATTTTCATCTACTACTAAAGTTCATTTTGGCCGACATGTATCAAAGCAAAACAAGCTTTAGATATAAAATAAGATGAAACACGATTTTTCCAAAGATCTTTTTGATAAATATGTTGAGGGCAAATGCACTGAAGAAGAAAAGGCTATTGTAGAAGGTTGGTATCTTAATGAATTAAAGAACAGTGATTTTGTTCCTGAAAAAGAGCAGATGGCGCTTGTTCAGGAAGAAATCTGGAATGGTATAAATCCTGTCAAAAGAAGCTATCCTTTTATAAGGTGGACAGCGTATGCTGCTGCGGTAATTATAGCTTTATTATTTGTTTATAAATTTCAATCCGGGAAAGAGGTTAAAATCAATCCCGAAACCAAGCTCGTTTCAGATCCTGTTGAGAAGGACAGTGTAGTGGTTGCATCTGCAACGGAGAACAGCATGATGAAATTGTCTGACGGAAGTGTGATCATTCTTGAAAAGGGCAGTAAGCTGACCATACTTTCGGCGTTTAACAAAAAACACAGCAGGGAAGTGGAACTGGAAGGAAAGGCTTTCTTCGATATTGCTCATAATCCCGCGAAACCTTTCATTATTTATACCGGTAGTGTTAGGACTACTGTATTGGGTACATCTTTCGACATTACGGCGCCAGCCGGATCAAAAACTGTAAAGGTGAATGTAATCAGGGGACTGGTAGAAGTAAAAAACTTAAAATCTCATTGGATGACCTATGTGAAGAAAAATATGCAGGTAGTATCTGAAGATGCAGAGATGGTCAGCAGAAAAGTTATAGACGCAAAGAAAGAGCTTTCATGGAATAATAAAGAAGGTATTGTCTTTAATGACATCTCATTTAAAGACGCAAAGAACATGCTTGAAGACCGTTTTCAGGTAAAGATCAACCTGCCTGATGAGGATCTACAAAATGTGAAATTTACCACTTCACTAAGGGCGAATGAAAGTCTTGACCACTTTCTATCCATAATTTGTAATTATAACAACGCTAAACACAATTTTAATATAGATAGTACAGAAGTATCAATTAAACCTTTAAACCGTAACTAATATGAAGAGATTCTACTCCACCCGGAAAAATTCGACTTAAAAAGTAAGGCTGTCATTTAGTATTGCGAGTACTAAAAAAACAGCCTTACCGGAGGCGTCATTAAGAATGACGGCCTTTTTCATGTAATTCCAAGCTTAAGTTTAGTAATCACAATAAAAACTAAAAATATGAATTTTTCTGCAGAAGCAGCAAGAAACGGGAATTCTATTTTCCGGAAATTACCCAAACCACTAATACAGATTATGCGCATAACTTCCCTTATTTGCATAGTAGCAGCTATCTCATTGCAGGCTATTGCGTCCAGCGTAAAAGGTCAGGCGATGAATGAAGTGAAACTAAATATTTCATTGAAAAATGAACGCATTGAAAGTGCAATTAAAAAAATAGAAAGCAGTACCAGCTTTCGTTTTCTCTACAGAACCTCAGATCTAAAAAATATCAGGTCTATGACTCTGGACGAAGCCTCTATTACGGTAGAGCAGCTGATGAAACGTTTGCTTTCCAATTCAGATTTGTCCTTTAAACAGGTAGAGGATATGATCGTGATCAGCAGAAACCCTATTGCGGAAAGCCGTAAACTGGTTGTTGTTGCAGACACAGTGATCAGGGGAACTGTCTATGACGGGAAATCTAAGGACAGACTTTCCAACGTGACCATTAAAGTTAAAAACAGGACTACCAGTGTTTTTACGAATTCGAATGGTGATTTCAGGATCAATGCCTCTATTGGTTCCGTTATTTTGGTGAGCTATATCGGCTATGAAACACAGGAGATTACCATTACCAAGCCGGTATTGGAAATCAGACTCTCTGAGTCGGCCCAATCGTTAAAGGGAGTGGTGGTAACAGGGATTTTCTCCCAGTCGAAATCTACTTATACAGGTGCCGCACGATCTTTTAATAAAGAGGAATTATCGAAGGTTTCTAATAACAATGTACTATCCGCATTGGCTTCGTTAGATCCCTCATTTCAGATTCCGGAAAACCTGAATCTTGGCTCGAATCCAAACATATTGCCGGATGTGGTACTTCGCGGCGGGAATACACTTGTAGATACCCGGCAACAAGCAACTGCTGATCCCTTTAACTATCAGGCTTCTCCAAACGCACCTTTATTTATATTAGATGGCTTTGAGACTTCTTTGCAGAGGATTAATGACCTGGATATGAACAGGATCGCCAGCGTCACCATACTTAAAGATGCGGGAGCTACAGCAATTTACGGATCCAGAGGAGCAAATGGTGTTATCGTTATCGAGCAGCTGCGTCCGGTAGAGGGCAAATTGAGGGTTACTTATAACGCAAGTTTGTCAGTAGAAAATCCTGACATCACCGGTTACGATCTGTTAAATGCACGTGAAAAATTCGAATTAGAAGATAGATCGGGTGTATTTAAAAATCCTTTTAATGATACGCAGAACGGCTTGGATCTGGTTAGGGAAAACAGACTCAATGCTGTAGCTCGTGGTGTCAATACAGATTGGCTGGCTAAACCTTTACGTACGGGCATAGGACAAAAGCACAATATCTACGTAGAAGGCGGTGCGGAAGCAGTGACCTATGGGTTGAATCTAACGTACGATCAGAAAACTGGCGCAATGAAAGGTTCCGACAGGAAAACTACAACTGGAAACACCTTTCTTTCTTACAGACTGAACGATAAATTCCAATTTAGGAATGACCTTACACTTACTTTTAATAAAGCTCAGAATTCACCTTACGGATCATTCAGGCAATATGCCCAGTTAAATCCATACTGGACACCTTACGATGAAAATGGAAACCTGAAGATTTATCTGGAGGAAGTGATCAACCCTGAAACGGGACTGCGTGTGAACGGTAACTATACCGATTTTTATGACAATTTAAACGGTTATGTTGGTCGTCCTGTAAATCCGCTATATAATGCATCATTAAATATCGTTGATCAGACGACTTACAGGAGTGTCAGCAACAATTTTGAAACCAGGTGGCAAGCCTTAGATTGGCTGAGATTGACAGGCAGGGTTTCTTACACTTCCCAAAATAATGAATCAGATATATTCCTGCCTGCTCAGCACAGTTCTTTTGCTGCAATACCTACCTTTGAAAAAGGAGCCTACACAAAAGGATACGGTAAAACGCAACGCATAGAAGGGTTTTTGACAGGGGAGGCTAACCGGAGTTTTGGAAAACACACTGTTTCCGGATCAGCTACGTTAAACGTACTTGAAAATTCATTCGACACGCAAAGTGTAAGGGTAGTAGGCTTTCCCAATCCGGACCTAAACCAGTTAATTTTAGGTAACCAGTACCCAGCAAATTCGAGACCTACCGGTACAGAAAGTCTTTCGCGTACCATCGGTACATTGGCCCGTGTAGCTTATAATTATGATAACAGGTATCTGTTTGACGCCACTTACAGGCTTGATGGTTCGTCTTTATTTGGATCAGACAAGCGCTTTGCTCCATTCTGGTCATTAGGAGCAGGCTGGAATGCGCACAACGAATCCTATTTGAAGGAAAATAGCATGATCAATGAGCTGCGGTTCCGTTATTCTATTGGTACTACCGGATCACAGAGCTTTGAAAGCTATAAAGGGGTTACTACCAGTCAGTATTTTACCGACAGGGATTACCGCGGCGTTATCGCTTCCTACTTAATGGGATACGGTAATGAAGCACTGGCATGGCAGGAAACACTAAAACATAACTTTGGTATGGATGCTACGTTATTTGACCGCTTGTCACTAAACGCCAACTATTTTTATGAACGTACAAAAGGCAGTATTGCTTTCATATCCAGTGCGCCGTCAACAGGATTTCCTGGATATTATGACAATATGGGCGATGTGGTGAATAAAGGATACGAGATTTATGCGAGGTACAATATCATTGCGAAGCCTGCAAACAGAAATAATTGGTCTGTATTTGCGAATCTCTTCCATGTGACCAATACCATTGAAAAAATCTCGCCTACCATCAGGGCTTTAAATCAAAGGGCCAATACCACTTTATCTTCAGTACCGCTGCCAAGATATGCCGAGGGACAATCTAAAAATGTAATATGGGGAGTTCCTTCTCTGGGAATTGATCCGGCATCTGGTAATGAATTGTTCAGAAAGAGAAACGGAACGATTACTGATATTTATGATCCGGCAGATCAGATTATCATTGGTGACAGAACATCAACGATCAATGGTACATTCGGAACTAATCTGGAGCTTAAAGGCGTTGGATTTAATATTTTTTTACGTTTTGATCTCGGTGGAGATGATTACAACCAGACACTTGTGGATCGGGTAGAGAAAGTAAATGTAAACCAGTACAACGTAGATAGGAGGGTTTCTGAGCAACGCTGGCAGAAGCCGGGCGACCAGTCGTTATATAAAGCGATAGTAAACTTCGCTGGAACGAATAACCCGCCGACTACCTATGTTACCTCGAGATTTGTGCAGAAAAACAACTTCATTGCAGGTGAGAACGCCTCCCTTTATTATCGTTTTACTGATAAGCTTAATAAACGGTTAGGTATACAAAACACCAAAGTGACTTTGTTTACCAGCGATTTATTTAGAATCTCCAGCATCAAAAGAGAGCGTGGCTTGGATTACCCGTTTGCCCGCAATTTTATGCTTCAACTACAGACAACATTTTAATTCATAAATAGATTATAGATATGAAACACATTAAACAACTTTTGCCGGCATATATTTTTGGGATGCTATTGTTGTTTACCTCCTGCAACAAATGGTTGGATGTAAGTCCTAAAACCACAGTAAAAGAGGATTCCCAGTTCAGCAAAAGACAAGGATTTATTGATGGATTGTTTGGGATCTATCAGAATGCAGCCAAACCTGCCATGTATGGAAGAAATCTAACCTTCGGTCTGTTAGATATTTTATGCCAGCGCTATCAAAACCGTTCTATTGCCACGTCACTATACGCCAAACTTGCAGCCT
Source organism: Pedobacter frigoris (assembly GCF_032678645.1). GTDB lineage: Bacteria > Bacteroidota > Bacteroidia > Sphingobacteriales > Sphingobacteriaceae > Pedobacter > Pedobacter frigoris_A. Next base: position 925,360 of record NZ_JAVTSP010000001.1, on the reverse strand, counting down.
TCAATTATACAGATGCGGAAGTTCAGGCAGTGATAGATGATCTTTTTGCAACTACGTACAGTACGATAGCCCAGGCAAATTATGTGCTGAGGAACGTGGACAATGGCGTGCTTGATGCGACATCAGCTAGTATCGTCAAAGGAGAAGCTATTGGTATGCGTGGATTTTTACATTTTGAATTGATGCGCTTATTTTCAGATAGTTATAGCGATGGTGCAAATGCTGCATCACCATCCATTACCTATATGAAAGATTTTTCGGTAGCTCCAAATGCCCGTGTGAATCTGGGTACAGCGCTCAGTCTTTGTGAAGCAGATTTAAAAGCAGCAGAACAATTGTTGTCAGTTAACCAGGCAATAGACCAGATCGCCGGTAATCAGGGAAGTACCAATCCGGATTTGTTTTTGCAATACCGTCAGAATCATTTGAATTACTGGGCTGTAAAAGCAGCATTGGCCAGGCTTTATCAATTTAAGGGCGACAAGGTGAATGCGCTTAAATATGCTACGGAAGTAATAGGCAGCGGTAAATTCAATTTCGTAAACCAAAGTGCTTTAGTAGTAGACCCTACACAGGTAACGTCAGATCTTACCTTTAGCTCGGAACACATCTTCTCCATTTATGTATCTAACTTAAAGGTAGTGGCGGATGATGTTTTTAAGAATACTGCAACGGGAGGAGAGACTACTGATTTATGGTCTACCAAAGCTGCTCTAAATATTGTTTATGATACTGGAGTAAGCGGCCAGACCAATGATATCAGGTCCCTCGCTGCTTCCAAGAATCTTTGGCTCACTGTGAACGACAACGTGATATATAATAAAAAATATTGGAGTGATAGCCAGGCAAATGTAAAGCAAAGATTAATCCCGGTGATCAAATTGGCGGAAATGTATTATATAGCCGCTGAATCATCGCCGGATCTAACAGAGGCGACTAAGTTTTTCAATGCAGTGAGAACTGGCAGATTGAATGCTGAGATCGCGGTGCCCGCCAGTGCAGCGGCGCTTGAAACGCAAATTATGCTGGAATACCGGAAGGAGTTTTATGGCGAAGGTCAGCTATGGCATTACTTCAAAAGGAAAAATACTGCCGCGATCTGGAATGGTGGAACCTCTGCAACAGCGATGATCCAGATGAATAAAGCCAGGTATATTTTCCCTTTGCCAAACACAGAGTTAGAGTTCGGATCAGCCAATTAATTTAAGACAACCATTATGAAAATAAGTATAAAAAAAGGGTTCTTAGTGTTTGCAGTGGGATTGCTCTTAGCTTCCTGCACAAAAGACGATCAAAAGCTTTTTGAAGAACCAACAGCGATATACAACTACAACTTTCCTGATAGCATAGAATACACATTTGCAACGAGCCCAACCACTGTAGAATCTGATACGATTTTGATCAATTACAGAATAATTGGCAATGCATCGCCTAAAGACAGGATAATAAACCTTCAGGTGCGGGATGGTGCAACTGCAAAGGCCGGGTACCATTATAAGCTTGGACCTGCGATAGTAAAAGCCAATGAATTTTCTGCTTCGGTTCCTGTGTATTTATACAGAAAGTCAGGTTTAAAAGACAGCACAGTTCAGGTCATATTCGATATAAAAGATAACGAGGAATTGAAGGCGGGTTATCCAGCTAAGCTGAGGTATAAGCTGACGATTACAGATATTCTGAAAAAACCGACAAACTGGGATTCAGCCTGGAAAACTTATTTTGGTGAATACTCGGAAGTAAAATTCAGGTTTCTTCTGGACGTGACCGGCAGAACTGACTGGAATTCATTTCCATTCCCCGGAGATTCCCGTTTCCTGGCAGGTCGTGCCAGAAATGCGCTATTAGAATACAATCAGACCCATGGTCCTTTAATCGATGAAAATGGAGACGAAGTATTTTTTCCAAGCTAGATATTTTTTGATAATTAATATTGAAAGAAGATGAACTTTACAAATAATAAAATCAATGGCCTCTTATTGTTAGTGATTTTGCTCGCTACAGGATGCTATAAAGATAAAAGCAATGATTCGCTGATCCCAATCAACGAAATCAAAATAGATGATCCTAAATCAAAATCTGTCATTACTGTTTTTCCGGGTGAGACATTAAACCTTAAACCAGAACTGACCTTGAGTATGAAGGAAAAAATGGATAAGCTTGACTTTTCCTGGACCTTGTACAACAGTAATGGAAACATCAGTCTTGCTTCGCCTCGTACCGTGATCACCAATGAATACGAACTGAAGTATCCAATTACTCCCGACATATTTACCCTGGGCGAGCCTTATGTGCTTAGGTTAAAAGTAACAGATAGGGAGTCGGGTGTCGGTTCATACATTACTTACAGAATCGTCATCGGAAATAAGTACGGAAATGGCTGGATATTGCTCGAAGATAAAAACGGCGCAGGCGACCTGTCCTTTATTTTTCCTGACAATACTGTAGAGAACAACGTATACACCAGTCGCAACACTGCGCCGTTGGTTAAACCGACGAAATTGCAAATTACTACCTTCTCTATTTCAGAAGACATCTCACCTTCAGGTAAAAGATTGTACATTCTGGCAGATGGTGGAAGTCAGGAATACAATTACCTGACTATGGTTAAGAAATTTGACTATAGTCATTTGTTTTACCTTGCTCCAAGTATTCAGAAACCTCAATTGTTGACCTGGGTTAGTACCACAGCAACTTCTTCTAAGCTTGCGAACCTGGGATTGATCGTCAACAATGGTAAGGCTCATACTAACCTTGTAGGGGGCTTCCCGGGAGTGAAAAAATGGGGTGACGCTGCATTAAATACGTCGGGTAATCTGAATTATTCACTCGCACCTTATGCAGTAGGAGGGCCAAACGTAGATGGCATGTTTTACGACAATACTTCTAAAAGATTTTATAGCGTAATTGCTTATAGTCCAACACCTGGCGCGGGATCTTTAACCGCGTTTCCGCCAAATGCCAGTACCAGTGCATTTGACTTAAACAATGTTGGTATGGATATGTTGTTTCTGGATTCAGCAGATCAGGTTCACCAATACAATGCGATCATGAAAAGCGCTGATAATAAGCCTTGGTTGCTGCGCTTTAAGACGCAAAATACTTCCACAGCCACACCAAACCTGACAATTGAGAAAAAAGAAATGAATGCTCCGGGTGTTTTGAATTATACTGCGGCAGCCGGATCTACCAATACAGGTCATATCTATTATGGCAATGCCAATGTATTGTCGCGTTACGAAACAGGTTCAAATACAGTAGTAGAGAATTATACTTTTCCTGCAGGAGAAAACGTTACGGCAATTAAATACGCCAAGTTTACCTATCAGGATACAGCTCCTGTGAAGCTGGCCAGACTTGTGGTTGCGACCTGGAATGGAACTGAAGGAAAACTTTATTATTTCACTTTAAGTCAACTTGGAGCAATGGGTTCATTTACCAAACAGTTTACTGGTTTCTCCAAAATCGTAGACCTGGCTTATAAATATTAACGCACCTAAAAAAATATAGATGAAAAAACTAAATGGTCAATTGAAGAAATTCATGCTGATAATATTGAGTCCTCTGATGTCAGTTGGAACGGTCTATACGCAAACCAATTTTACTGTTGAAGGTAAAATAAGTGGCTTAGGCAATGAAAAAGTATTCCTCACCGCATCTGCAGGTGGTAAAAATATAGCTGATTCTACAGTAGCTGTAGATGGTGCTTTCAGTTTTAAAGGAAATACACCCGGTACTTTACTATATGGTTTACGTTTCGGACGTCAGTATAAAACAATTGTCATTCAGCCTAATGAAAAGATCCAGATCAATGGAGATCTGGGTAAGCTGAACCAGGCCGTGATTACCGGCGCCGGAGAGCAGGAATTGTGGGAAGAGTGGAGCAAAGGCTGGGCTACAATCACTGCACGTGCAGGTGTATTGTATAAAATGGCCGACAGCATTACGAAAATAGACAAGAACGGCGACAGAAGTGATGTCGACGCTGAATTTGAGAAATTGAACAAACGCCTGATTGACTCTGTGCAGGTTTTCGTAAAAAAATACCCTTCTTCATCAATGGCACCGTTTGTCATCACAGATCGTTTTGTGAACTATCCGAATCCTGAGCAGGCTAAACTAAATTATGCCGCTTTATCCGCTAAAGGGAAGAATTCATTTTATGGAAAAGAGCTTGGTGAATCACTAAGGGTAGCCGCAAAAACAGGTATTGGTGTGAAACCTGATTTCACTCTGCCGGATATAGATGGCAAACCATTGAAGTTGTCTTCTTTAAAAGGCAAGGTAGTCCTGGTTGATTTTTGGGCCAGCTGGTGCGGTCCTTGCCGTAAAGAAAACCCAAATCTGGTAAAAGCCTATGCTAAATACCACGATAAGGGCTTTGAAATCCTGGGTGTTTCACTGGATGATAAAAAAGCAAACTGGGAAAAAGCCATAGCATCAGATCAGCTGACCTGGTTGCATGCATCTGATTTGAAAGGCTGGAAAAGTGACCTGGCTTCGGAATATGGAATCAAATCTATCCCTACCAGTTTTCTGTTAGATGCAGACGGGAAAATCATCGCGAAAGACCTCAGAGGTGATGCATTGGAAAAGAAACTGGCAACAATCTTCAAATAAATAAACACATGAAATCAATCAAAATCACATACACATTTTTATTGCTGCTGTGTAGCCTGGTAACACTGGCCGCAAAACCTCCCGGTTATACCATTACAGGGACATTTACCGGCCTGTCTGACGGAACAGTATTGGAACTCATCCCTTCAGGTTCACATGATGATGAAAAGGCAATCGCCAGTATTCCGGTAAAAAACGGCCACTTTACATTTAGCGGGTCAGTAAACGAACCGAGATTGTTCAGGATAGCAGCTAAAGGATATTATGGTGGCTGCCAGGTGATGGTAGACAATACCACATCTAAAGTAGCGGTTAGTGCTGCGGCAAGCTTAACCGAACGAAATGGCAATAAATTTCTGGATCTGAAAAACCTGAAAGTTACCGGAAGTCCCATTCATGAAGCGTACCTGAAAAAGGTTGCTTATAGGGAAAAATTGAATGAAGAGCACATCGCCTACAATAAAAGGGGAGAGGCCATCGCAAAACAGGTTGGTGCTGCAAGGAGAGATAAAAACAATGCAAAACTGGATTCCTTGTATAAAACGGAAGCTTACAAAACATTTGAGGCAGAAGAAAAAGCTTTCTTTGCGAATGTAACCAAGACGTCTACCGACCTGATCACTGCGCATAAGGATTCCTGGTGGGGTGCGTTCCTGATGCTGAATGCTTATAGCTATTTCACACCAGAGCAAAAGCCATTATTTAATTCCCTGTCTAAAACAGCTCAGGAAAGCTATTACGGACAGAAAATAAAAGAAGAATTGTTTCCCAAAGGATTTTTAGGGGAGAAAGCACCGGCTTTTGAAGCGGCAACCAATGATAAGAAAGATGCTGCACTGAGTCAACTTGTGAAAGGAAATAAATATACCCTGGTAGATTTCTGGGCATCATGGTGCCAGCCTTGCCGTAAATCCATCCCTGCTTTAAAAGCCTTGTATGAGGAAATGAATAAGAAAGGGCTACAGATTGTCAGCATTTCCATTGATAAAAAAGAAGCAGACTGGCTGAAAGCTGAAAAAGAAGAGCAGCTGAAATGGCCAAGCTATCTGGATAAAGGGGCTACTTCAGTCGCTTGGAAAATCCGTACGATCCCGGCTATGTTCCTGCTTGATGAAAAGGGAGTAGTTGTGGCAGAAAATGTAACCATTGCCCAGGTAAAAGAGATGATGAAATAGCCTGAAATATCCCAGATAAAAATAATTTAAATTAAATACTACTAAATAGGTAGACTTTATTATATTTGCCCTTGTATTTAGGTGTAAGGGTAAATTTTTTAAATTATAATTGAATGGAACCAGGTAAAATTGACAGCGTATCTCAAGATGAAAGATATTTAGGACTTACAGATAAACAGTTACTTTCTTTGTTCGAAAAAGGGGATGAGTATGCGATAGGTTTAATTTATGAAAAATACTGGAAGGTACTTTATATTTCAGCTTTTAAGATCCTCAGAAATGAGGAGGAGTCGCGGATCATCGTGAAGGAGGTTTTTACCACTTTATTTAAGCATAGCACGGAATTGAAAATTGGAAATGATATCGGCGCCTATTTAAATGCGGCGGTCAGGCATCAGGTACTTTGTCAGATCAGCAATAGTAAATCATACCATCATCTGTTGGAATCCCTGAGTAATTATGTGCAGGACAAACAGGAAACATCAATAACTGCGACAGTAAAATTGAGTTATTAATACAAAGGCCGGACATTTGTCCGGCCTCTCTTTTTATCCTCTGGGTCTGATGATCCGTTCTATACCGGGATCTCTTCTTTCTCTTCTCACTTCATATCTGTCATTGTCACGTTTCCTACCACGTCCGTGATCTCTTTCATAATGTCCCCTGCCTTTATCTTTATTTTTATAGTGTCTGTCGTTGCTGTAATGAACAGGACCTCTGTTGCTATAATGGTTGTTGTATTTTACCTTATACACATTGTGATTTCTGTAAGGATGCGGGGCATTGACTACATATTTCCTTCCGGAATATAAATTATAGCTTCTGTATCTCGACGGAAGTGAGCGTGAATGGATCCACCGATTTCCACTATAATAAATAAACTGTCTGGTAGGGACGTAATAGTAACTTTCAATTTCCGGCATGTAGTAATAATCTACATGGTCATAACCCCTGGGACCCCATTGCGGTTGCGATCCGATGTTGATGCTCACATTAACCTGAGCTTTTGCGGGAGGTGCTACTGAGAATGCCAATCCGAGCATCGCCAGTAAAATTAGTCTTTTCATAGAATTGTGGTTTTAATATTTGTGTGTGTAATATTAAATTCAAAGTTTGTGCCATAAGTATAATTATGAGTACAAAGCTGTATTAATAACGCATAAATAGTTATGTTTGTATGTCTAATACATATTGATTCAAGTTAAATTATTGCCTATAAATGAGTACGAAAACCGAAGTTTCCCCATCAGTATATGAACTGGTATCTGGCTTGGAAATACACGTACAACTAAATACACAAACAAAAATATTCTCGTCGGACAGTGCCGAATTCGGTGCCGGACCGAATGAGCATATATCAGCGGTATCACTTGCCTTGCCGGGTGCACTGCCAAAACTGAATAAAGAAGTCGTTGCTAAAGCTGTAAGGATGGGTTTGGCCCTGAATTGCACCATTAATCAGGTCAATTATTTCGACCGGAAGAATTACTTCTATGCCGACCTGCCTAAAGGATACCAGATCACACAGGACAATAAACCTATTTGTCAGAACGGATACCTGGATGTGGTATTGAGCAATGGAGAAGAAAAAAGAATAGGGATCAACAGGATCCATCTTGAAGAGGATGCAGGCAAAAGTATGCATGATCAGAATGACCGGTATTCCTATGTAGACCTCAACAGGGCGGGAGTTCCACTTATAGAAATAGTTACTGAACCAGATATACGGAGTTCAGAAGAAGCCTCTGCGCTGCTCACAGAGATGAGAAAACTCGTACGCCATTTAGACGTAAGCGACGGAAATATGGAAGAAGGCAGTTTACGCTGTGATGCCAATATTTCTATTCGTCCGGCGGGGGCAACCGAGTTTGGTACCCGGTGCGAAGTAAAAAACCTGAATTCAATCAGGAACGTGCGCAGGGCGATGGACTTTGAATTTAACAGACAGGCAGAAGTGATTTCTGCCGGGGGGAAAATTATTCAGAGTACCCTGAATTTTGATGCAGAGCAGGGCACCACTTCGCCGATGAGGAGTAAAGAAGAAGCCAATGATTACCGGTATTTTCCAGATCCGGATCTGGCACCTATACACATCTCCGATGAGTGGCTGGCCCAGCTGAAATTTGATATGCCGGCATTACCGCGTGAAATTTCCAAACAGTTGATTCATGACTATGGAATGAATGCTTCAGAAGCGACTATGCTTTCAGAAGATCATGAGTTGCTGAATTATTTCAATACAGCGCTGGCCGGGATAAATAACCCGAAAAGTCTGGTCAACTGGCTAACAGGATCAGTGAGGGCGTTGTTGAGTGAGCAGGGGATCAGTATATCAGACTTTAAAGTGAGTGCAGAACAGCTTGCCGATGTCATTAACCTGGTCGACGATAAAAAGATCACACAGCAGATTGCATTGCAGCAATTACTGCCGCTGGTCATGAAGTCTGAAAACGCTGATGTAGCGAAGCTCGCTGCAGAACAAAACCTGCTGATAGCCGAAAACAGCGATGAGCTGAGTGGATTTGTGGATACCGTACTTCAAAAGTATGATGCGCAGGTACAGGCGTATAAAAAAGGAAAAAAAGGAGTATTGGGCCTTTTTGTCGGTGAAGTAATGAAACTGGCAAAAGGAAAAGCCAATCCTCAGAAAATAAATGAAATCCTACAGGAAAAACTAAAGTAACATGAACAGAATCAATTTTCTATTAATCCTACTTTGCGTGGCTTTCGCGTCATGTAAAGACAACAGTAAATTTGTAATCAACGGTGAATTTAAAAATGCGGCGCCAAAAAGTAAAGTGTACCTGTTTGGTTTAAAAAAAGATAATGCGGTTGCGCTTGATTCTACCGTGTTTTCAGATAAAGGAGAATTCAAATTTAGCCATAGTACACCGGGTGTAGATTTCTTTAGGATTACTGCGGACAATCATGAATACATGATCATCGCGAAAAACGGAGATGTTATTAAAATTACTGCGGATCTGGGTGATAAAACCTTAGCTTACCACATTTCAGGTGCAAGAGAGGCAGATAAGTTACAGGAATTAAATACCACTAAAAACGCATACATTGCTCGTATCAATACCATACAGACACAATTTGAAGAAACTGTAGCGGCCCAGCCAGATAAGCGTGAGATGATCATGGAGCAAATCAAGCCACAATACAATGCTGAAGTGGAATCTCTGAACAAGACCATTCTGAAATTTGCTCAGGACAATACAGAATCACTGGCCGGGTTTTATGCGATCAATCTTTTAAACCCTGCTGAATACGAGAAAGAGGTAGTTGACTATTCAGATAAAATAAAAAGCAGCTTTAACGACAATGAGGCGGTAACAGAATTCCTTAAAAGAATGGCAGGCCTGAAAGCGGTGCAGGTAGGGCAGATTGCGCCTGATTTTACTATTGATGGCCTGGATGGCAAACCTGTGAAACTTTCCGATTTCAAGGGGAAATATGTTTTATTGGATTTTTGGGCATCATGGTGTATGCCTTGCAGACAAGAGAACCCAAATCTTGTTAAGGCCTATCAGCAATTCAAAGATAAAAACTTCACCGTACTTGGCATTTCTTTAGATAAAGATGTTGCGGCATGGAAAAAGGCGATCGCGGACGATCAGCTGACCTGGAACCATGCCAGCGAACTGAAAGATTTTGAGGGACCGACGGTAAGGTTATATCAGATTGAAGCCATTCCAAGTTCATTTTTAATTGATCCCAATGGAAAGATTCTGGCTAAAAACCTGCGTGGTGAAGAGCTTGACGCTTTTTTAAATAAAACTTTACGGTAACCCTAAATTCATGTTAATATACATGAGTCTGTTAACAATTTGTTAACTTCGTTTTAACGGTATATTATAATTGATTACCTAATTTCGTAACAAATAATTAAAGCTATGAGCACCGTAAAACAGAAGATACTGATTGTTGATGATGAACCAGATATTTTAGAGTTAATAGAATATAACCTAAAAAAAGAGGGGTATCAGGTATTTTTGGCTAATAATGGTCAGGAAGGTATCAGCGTTGCAAAGAAAGTTCACCCTGATTTAATCATCCTGGACATCATGATGCCCAAAATGGATGGTATTGAGGCTTGCAGACTCATGCGTGCCATTCCTGAATTCAAAAATACCTTTATGGTGTTTTTAACAGCCCGAAGTGAAGAGTATTCGGAAATAGCCGGATTTAATGTAGGTGCAGATGATTATATCGCCAAGCCGATTAAGCCAAGGGCACTTGTAAGCCGCATCAATGCCATATTGAGAAGAAATTCAAGTGCCGATGAGGTATCAGATAATAAAGTCGAGATAGGAGACCTTGTGATAGACAGAGAAGCTTACCTGGTATATCAGAACGGACAGAAAGTAGTATTGGCTAAAAAAGAATTCGAACTGCTTTACCTATTGGCTTCTAAGCCAGGAAAAGTATACACCAGAGAGTCTATCTTAAAGAACATCTGGGAGGATTCAGTTGTAGTTACCAACCGTACGATAGATGTGCACATTCGCAAACTCCGTGAAAAGCTGGGAGAAAATTATGTGGCAACAGTCAAAGGTGTAGGCTATAAATTTGAGCTTTCTTAAAACAGACGGTCATTCTTCCTCCCAATGACGGGAAAATACGTACTTTTGTGTTTTACATAAAATTACCGAGTGAAGTACCCAAATTTTAAAGACCTTATACTGTTCGAAAACGATGATTATATCGTCGTAAATAAACCACCTTTTGTAGCATCGCTTGATGAGCGCGGAGGTTCAGGTGAAGTAAATATCCTTCGTCTTGCCAAGCAATATTCATCAGATGCCCAGGTTTGTCATCGTTTGGATAAAGAGACTTCCGGTGCGATTATCATAGCCAAAACACCGGAAGCTTACCGTCATGTATCGATGCAGTTTGAGCGTCGTAAGGTAAATAAAGTTTACCATGCCGTTGTAGACGGTCAATTTACGTTTAATGACCTGTTCATTGACCTGCCCATTCTGAATGACGGCAATAAAAACGTGACCATAGACAGGAAAGAAGGCAAACGTGCCGAAACCTATTTCAATACCCTCAAGAATTACAGACATTATACCCTGGTAGAATGTAAGCCTGTAACCGGCAGGATGCACCAGATCCGGATCCACCTTGCAACCCAGCGTGCTGCCATAGTTGGGGACATCATGTACAAGGGGAAGCCGGTTTACCTTTCCAGCATGAAAAAAGGTTATCGCATAGCCAAGGATGATGAAGAACAGCCGATTATGAAGCGTTTTGCTTTACATGCAAGGTATGTTACATTCAAAGGAATTGATGACCAGGATATATTTATTGACGCTCCATACCCAAAAGATTTTGCAACCCTCATCAAATTACTTGATAAATTTGATGCCTAAATTTTAAGCTATGTATGTACGGCTGGTAAATTATGTTGACGCGATTAACCACTACCGGAAGACTAAAATATCAAACAGGAACTTCCTGGTTATCGCTGCACTGATTGTCGGCGTACTGGCAGGACTTGCAGCGGCACTTTTAAAGACCGTAACCCATCATATAGAAGAGTTTTTGCAAAGCGGCTTTCACTGGCAGTATAAATACTACCTGTTTTTCTTTTTCCCATTTATCGGGATTCTGCTATCAGTTATGTATGTACGCAGGTTTATTAGAAAGGGGAAATTTGAAACCGGACTGACTCCATTATTGTATACCATTTCTAAAAAGTCCAGTAAGGTAGAACCCCATAATATTTATTCCCAGATCATTACTGCAGCTTTGACAGTTGGTTTTGGCGGGTCTACGGGACTGGAGGCGCCTATTGTGACCAGCGGCTCAGGCATAGGATCTGTTGTTGGCCGTTTTCTTGGCCTTTCCTACCGCGAAACGACGATGTTGCTGGCATGCGGTGCTGCGGCCGGTATTTCGGCTGCATTCACTAGTCCGATTGCAGGTATCGTGTTTGCCATTGAAATATTGCTCCCTGAATTTACCATTCCCGCATTTATTCCATTGTTATTAGCCTCTGCAACAGCAGCAGTTGTGGCCAGGTTTTTCTTTAATGAGCAACTCTTTTTTCTCGTTACAGAAGGATGGAAGATGGACGCGCTGATCTATTACATTATACTCGCCGTTATCATTGGTTTTTTTTCCATCTATTTCACCAAGGCAAATTATGCGATCAAATCCTTTTTTTACAAGATCAAACATCCCTATAAGAAAGTTGTAGTCGGAGGACTGGTACTTGGTTTGATGGTGTTCTTGTTTCCGACCTTATATGGAGAAGGCTATGTTACCATCAGAAATCTGCTTGGAGGAAATTATTCGGCAGTCATTACCAACAGCATATTTTCCGAATACAGCAATGTTTCCTGGATGATCATTCTATTTACCGTTGTTACTGTTTTTGCTAAATCTGTAGCTACGCTGGTTACGCTTGGCGCAGGGGGAAATGGCGGTATTTTTGCACCCAGCTTAATTGTAGGTGGTTTATTGGGATTTGTCGTTGCTTTTTCTGCCAATACATTAGGCATTGCACATTTGAATGTGGCTAACTTTATCGTGGCGGGGATGGCGGCTTCGTTAAGCGCAATTATGCATGCGCCTCTGACCGGTATATTTCTGATTGCGGAGATTACGGGTGGTTATGTACTTATGGTGCCTTTAATGATTACCTCAGCGATTTCTTACCTGATCAACCGCAGTAAAAATAAGTATTCTATTTACACCCGTCCCCTGGCTGAAAGTGGTGATCTGATGTCGCATGAGGACAAAGACAGTACCGTTCTGCAAATGATGAAGCTGAAACATCTGGTTGAAAAAGATTACCTCAGTCTGCATGAAGATGAACTCATTGCAGAGAAAATGACTGATATTTTACAGTCGAAGAGGAACATTTTCCCTGTGTTAGGAGATGACGGCGGCTTTAAAGGGTTGGTTTATGTAGAGGATGTGCTGAAAAGGAAAATAGACAATAATGAAATGAATACGGTGAATGACCTGATGCAGGCTGCCCCGGCGACAATATTTGAAGACAGCAGTATGAAAGCCGTACTTCAGAAAATGGAAAAGGAAAATGTCTGGATCCTGCCGGTGCTGGATCAGCAGGGAAGGTACCTTGGTTTCATTTCCAAAACAGCAATATTTAACAAGTATCGTGCATTGTTAAGCAGGCAGGCAGATTATATGGGATAGATAAAATGTAATCTGCCTACTTGGTATTAGCCTCTATAAAGTTCTTTAAGTTATCAAATCCATTGATCCCGGAGTCACGGAAAACTATTTTACCGAATGAATCAATCAATAGAAAGCCTGGATACCCGTCAATTTCATAATTATCAGCAAAGTTTGCATTGCCATTGCTGGCATTGAGAACTTGTATCCAATCTATTTGATATTTTTCTATATGCTTCTTAACAGGATCCAATTTGTCATTACAGGCAATGCTGATAATGGATAAATTGTTCCCTTTATTAGCTTCGTACAAAGTTTTTAAGGAAGGTAATATGGCTTTACATGGACTGCACCATGTTCCCCAGTATTCCAATAGCACATATTTTGTTTTTAAGTCAGATAGCTTGAATTTTTTATTTTCAAGAGTTACAAAAGAAAGCTCAGGAGCGAAGAAGCCGACGTTTATTCCAATAGGTTTTTCATCAGTTATTTTTGTAAGGCTCATTTGTAAACCATTAGCTGAAATGTTATTTATTGCATAATATTCATTGTTTACTGTGATTTTGTCGCCCACATGATATCCTTTCGCCAGGTTTTGGTTTTTTTTAAGCATTACAAAATCAATTGCTGAATCTGCTACGAATAATTTTACTGAATTACGCGTAAAATCTAATGGCTTTTTGGGAACAAGGTAGAAGTAAAATTTCTTTCCCCCTATATCCACCTGCTTTGAGTAGTAATTTCTGTTGCGATAGGCAAAAAAGAATTTATTTTCTAAATGATCTCCCAAATCAAGCCGCAGGGCTTTAGGCTTTATGATCGTGTAATCAAAGGTAACCGGAACAGGTTCTCCTTTCGGCCTCTTTATGGAACTGTTAAACGTCTTGTAGTTACCCTTGCTGGAGGAATTTATGGTATCCTGAAAGTAAATCACCTGGTCATCGTTAAAGTCATGGTTCATATTTTGATCAAAAACTATAAATTTCTTAGCTTCATTGTTCTCTCCGATTAATATTCCCAAGGTCTCGTCTATGCTTTTAAGATAGATAGACCGCGTTGTTGTAAAACTGGTTTTGTCGAATTTGGAGGTATTCCATCTGATGTCAGATTTAACATCTGCTTTTCCTAATGCGAAGACAGTGAATGAATTGACTACTGTGTCTGACTGAAAGCTTAACTCTACTTTGAGATTTTGTCCAAAAATAGGGTTTAGGGAAGTATTCAGTAACAGCAAAAGAAATAGAAGTATTTTAAGATTCATCTGGTTGTATTTTAGCGTTTATTTTTATCAAACCGTTATGTAATTCTAATAACTAAAGATTTAGTAAATATAAAACTAAATCTTTAGTTACATGCTATTTTATTAGAATTTTATACTGAATCCGAAAGTCTTCTTGGAACAATATTGTGGAGGACTCCAACTTATTTAACTGTTTAGTAATCTTATTTACTGATACTAGAACAAAATGAAGGTTTTTGGTGTTGTATATGAAAATTATAGAACGCCATGTTTAACTTCTTTCTTAAAAGATACAATGCTATTCTTAGAATGGAGGCAGGTTTTCTCAACCGGGCAAGAATCGGTATACTGGTGCAATTGCTGCTTGCTTTTTCTGCATTAAGTATTTTTCTCTTCATATTGTATTTTTTTCAGGAACGAAATATTCTGTTGTACAGGATTAGCATTCTTATGGTGCTTTTTATTTTCGGGCTGGTCATGATCTTTCTCAACATACCATGGAAAAAAGTTGGACATTACTTTATAATCTGCCTGACATGTTTCATCTGGTCCAATCTGTTGTTCCTAAAAGATGGAATTAATCTCGTTACCGTACAATATGTCATGATGATCGTTACCGGCGGTTATTATATTCTGGGATCACGCTGGGGGCTGGTTTATTCCCTGATAAATACCATACCGGTGGCATTACTGTTTACCTTACAGCAGTTCTATGATGTGAGCTTGTTATGGGCTACACAAAGCGTCAATATTTACGCTCATAATTTCTCCATCGTCATCAATTTTATATTGCTGATTTTCATTCATTATTTCTTTTTCCGGGCATTTAAAAAGACCAGCTGGAAAGAACAGCGTCTAACAGCCAATTTGAAGCGCTCTTTATTGTCTGCAAAAAAAATAGCCCAGGATAAGACCAATTTTCTTTCCACTATGTCGCATGAGCTACGTACCCCTTTAAACGCTGTAATTGGAATGACCAACGTTTTACTGGAAAATAATCCTAAGCCTGAGCAAAAAGAAAATCTTGAAATCCTGCATTTTTCTGCAGAGAACCTGATGGCCACGATCAATGACATCCTCAGTTTTAACAGGCTTGATGCCGGAATGGAAAAGCTGGAACAGACGTCCTTCCGCCTGGATACCTTGCTGGCTAATGTGTATGGGGCATTGAAGATCAGATCTTCAGCAAAGGGAATTGAGTTTTTGCTGGAAACCGATGACCGTTTAAAAGAAATTACCGTTTATGGCGACCAAAGCCGGCTGACCCAGATCTTATTTAACCTTGCCGGAAATGCAATTAAATTTACCCAGGAGGGCTTTGTGAAAATCACGGTAAGCCTGGAGAACACCATTAAAGATGCTTTAACCGTCAAATTTGAGGTTACAGATTCCGGTATTGGTATTCCCAAAGATCAGGTCCCGAGTATTTTTGAGCCTTACTTTCGTGCGAAGCACCGGAACAACAGGCAGTATCATGGAACAGGGCTTGGACTCAGTATAGCGAGAAGACTGGTAGATCTGCATGGCGGCAAATTAACATTTGATAGCAAGGAGGGATCCGGTACCACATTTAGATTTACGCTTGTACTGATTAAAGTAGAGGTTGCGAAAGAGGTCTCGGCAAGAACTTCAGCGGAAACTGCGGCCGAAATTAACCACCTGCGCATCTTAATTGCCGAGGATAACCTGATCAATGTTATGGTACTTCAAAAAACAATAGCCCGATGGGGATTAAAAGCAGATGTTGCCGAAAATGGTCAGCTTGCGGTAGAAGCGTTACTGGCTAAAAATTATGACGTCATATTTATGGATATCAATATGCCGGTAATGGACGGTTTTGAGGCCTCCAGGGAAATCCGTAAAATGGATGATGCTGAGAAAAGCAGTGTTTATATCATCGCAATAACTGCTTCAATCGGCATTTCCATTGAATTGCATCCGGAATTTCATTACCTCGACGATTTCCTGCTGAAGCCTTTCTATCCCGAGGACCTCCAGTTGAAGCTCGAACAGATCGCTTTACTGAGAAGCAAACCAGCAAAGTGATAAATTCGGGATACTATCCGACTGCAAGTGATGTTGTGCATTGGGGGTAGTTGGTTGTTTTTAATTGGCTGAAACATTTTCAAGATGCCAGTGGTTAAGCCTGCAGATGACAAACCTAATCTATAAGAAGCATGGAAACAAATAGAGAAAACAACGAACCTGGAGCGGCACATGTGCCGCCTCAGCAGACAGGATCAGAAATGAATGCGGTTGAAAAGATCGAGTTAGCTTCTGAAGCAGAAGCAATTCAGTTTTTCAAAACGGTAAAAGGACGTTTGTTGGATGTAAACCGCTGGACAGAAATCGCGGGAGTAGGTATGTCAGAATTTTTTCTTACCGATGCAGATGGAAACCTGGTGCAGCGAAAAGCGACAAATGGCGATCACATCCGGATTGATATACCGGGACCGGGTACACAGACCGGTGGCGGGCATGATTGGGTAACTATTGAAGAGATCAAAGCGCAGGTGCTGGATGATGCCGAAGTATTGAGCATGACCGCCAGACCATCTGCAAACCCTTTGACGAGTAGTGAGGAAACGGCTCATTTTTTAACTGACCAGGCAACTTCTACTTTCCAGGTGAAGCGCATTGGCAATACAATCTATGCGGAAGAACATGGTCGCAACGAGATACCCAATACAGGTACCGAAAATACACTGGATAATATCCGTAATACCTTTGTGGGCTGGGGTGCTAAAGTTGGTTTCTCCTATCCACAGTGGAAGGCTTTAGTTAAAGGGTTGTTGAATTTAAACTAATAGGATTTTTTACGCTTTCCTTTCACATTCCGTTCGCTTCTTCTTAAGGGTTTCCGCACACTTGCTTAAGGGTTGGTTCGTTTCCAGTCGCAGCAACCCTTAATGTGATACGGCGGAAGGCTTTAGGTGAAACAAGCGCAGAGCGCTGAGATGATGACAAAAAGTAGCGAAACTACGAATTTATTTTTCTTTTAGTTGGTTTATATGGCGGAACTTGTATAATCTTGCAACCTGCGAAGTTTACTGAGCAAGCTTCATTACAAATGAAAAAAATGATGCTTAATGAAAACAAATTACTTAACTTTAAGATAACAGGGGTAATATTATGGCTGCTTATAGCGCATATTCTGATCAGGAACTGGTTGCTTTTTTAAAGCTGGGAGATAAAACCGCTTTTGAAGAAGTATATAGCCGTTATGGTATGATGATTTATTTCAAGGTGAATCAGATGCTCAGGGATGAAGAGGCTGCAAAAGACCTGGTTCAGGATGTTTTTATGAATTTGTGGTCCAATGCAGGGCAGGTTAAAGAGGATGCTAATTTGCCGGGGTATTTGTATGTGTCATCGCGGAATAGAATATTCAACCTCATTCAGAGAGGCAAGACCAGAAATGACTATGTGAGCTCGATTTCCAGATATGCCACTGAGGCCAGCACGGAGACTATGGATAAACTGGATGAAAGGGAGCTGATGGCCATCATTGCTTTAGAAATTGCAAAACTTCCTGTAAAGATGCGGCAGGTATTTGAAATGAGCCGGTTGGAAAATCTCAGCCATAAGGAGATTGCCGAGAAGCTGGGGATCTCTGAGAAGACTGTAAAGACACAGGTTCACAATGCGCTGGATATTTTGAGGGTAAAGCTGAAATCCTATGGTCCGGGTGCTATGATTATTCTAGCAATGCTGAATAAAGACTGATGATTATTTCCAGTCTTTTTCTTCCAGTGTGAAAATCTCTTCTACAGTGGTATTGAATACTGAGGCGATCTTTAACACCAGAATACTGGAAGGGACGAACTTTCCGATCTCAATTGAATTTATCGTTTGTCTTGATACATTGACTTTGTCGGCAAGTGCGGCTTGAGTAAGGTCGTGTTTTGCCCGTTCTACCTTTATCGTGTTTTTCATCAGAATTAGTCTGTCTTTTATAGGTTATGAAGCTATCATAAGCATATCATTGCTGTTTGTAGGTAGTATGTTTAATGATGGTTTCATTATGGTGCAAAATTACGCCATAAAAATGTAAAGCCTTGAAAAACGGATAATGTTAGCAAGAGAGAATACCAGTATCAGGAAATAATTAATTGATATTAAGTCGAAGCCAATCATCTGGTGCTGGTAAAGATTGGAGATAACCAGCTTAATTGTATACCCAATAATTAATGCAAAAAGAGCTGCAGAGGACCGGATTGCACCAGATCTTTCGTCTTCCCTGGTTTGGTTGCTGATAAATAATACAAATAAGCCAGAGAGCAGGGGAAGCTCAGGATTGTGTGATTTGGAAGTTAACAGGATCGGAATCCCGATAAGAATGAGGAATAAACCCAGGAATTTAGAGAATTTTGAAAATGTTTTCATCATTTAAAGATTAGTTTGAACGTCTAAATGTACAGTTAATTTATTTAAAAGACAAGTATAGTTGTCTTTTAAATATTATTTTCATTTTCTTCTACACCCAAGGCTCTTCTGATCTGTATTACTATTAAACGTGATATAAACCACCAACAATGGACACCAACAGGATTAAAATATTACTACAAAAATATAAAGCAGGCGAGGCTACAACAGAGGAGCAACTGCTGCTTGAGAATTGGTATGCAAGAGAATCTATGCTCCAGATGCAAAATCCTGAAATGGAAGATTACCTGCGTATTAAAAACGAAATGTGGGTGAATATGGAGCAACAGATGCCGGTTGAAAGGAGGATTATTAGGCTTTGGACTCGTATCGCTGCGGTAGCAGCGGCGGTAGCGCTTATAGTTTTAGGTGTTTATTTCTTTAATGCTCCATCTCGTCATCCCGACGACAGGAGAGATCTTTCGAACTATGCTAACGACGACATAGCGCCAGGTAAGAACGGAGCTACAATCACGCTTGCCAGTGGTAAGGTGATAGAATTGAGCGATGCAAAGAGCGGAGTAATAATAGGGGATGATAAGGTCGCTTATAATGATAACACCGTCATCTCGAGCGACCCTTTGTCATCCAGAGCGAACGCGAAGGATCTCGTCGCCTCAACCGCCAAAGGACAGACTTACGAATTCATATTGCCGGATGGCACCAAGGTATGGCTTAATGCCGCCAGCACATTAAGAATCCCTTCCGACTTTTCGGGGGCAGAGTCCCGAAAAGTTGAGCTGACTGGAGAAGCCTACTTTGAGGTGGCAAAGAATAAAAAGAGACCTTTTATAGTAAAGAGCTTGGGGCAGGAGGTAACAGTGTTGGGTACTCACTTTAATATTAATGCGTATGCGGATGAACCGAGTGTCAAGACCACGTTGCTGGAGGGTAGTGTTTCGGTATCTTCATTCCAGCCGTCTCCGTCATCTCGACGCGGGGAAAGATCTTTAAACTATGCTAGCGGAAAAGCGCTGACCGCGCAGGAGCTGCGAAGCAAAATGAGTCAGGGTGCCATAATCCTAAAACCAAACGAGCAGGCTACGCTGGATAAAGACTTCCGGATACAAGTGCAGCAGGTGCAGGAAGCAGAGCGTGCCATGGCGTGGAGAAAGGTACAGGGTAAACCTGGCGACTTTTACTTCCAGAATGAAGATCTGGAATCATTAATGAGGACGGTGGCACGATGGTATGACGTAGAAGTAGTATACCAGTTTAAATATAAACGAAGTGATAAGGTCTTTGCGGGAGCAGTTTCCCGGGATGTGACGCTATCGCAGATGATGAGGGTCCTGGCGCTTACACAAGGTTTTACATTTAAGATAGAAGGGAGGAGGCTGATCATTATGGATTAAAAGCAGCTACTTTCCTGCTCCGGCTTTTGAAAGAGAAATCATGATATCCAGTTCTTTTACAACCGACTCAGGCGTACCATCAAAGCCAGCTACATTAAACCGGATATTTCCACTGCCATCTATAATAAACTTGGTGGGAATTCCTTCAACTTTGTATTTATCAGCAAAATCAAATTTTCCCGGAGCATTTGGTGTCGGGGTATCCAGCAAAACATTAAAGGTGTATTTTGGATTGGCCAACATCCAGTCCTTTACTGTTTTCTCTCTATTTTCCTCACGTTCAAAGGTATTGATGAACAGGAAAACTACATTCGGATCATTCCTGTACTTTTCGACGGCCAATTGCATACCTGGGAAGGATTTGATACATGGTCCACACCAGGTTGCCCAACAATCAATAATAACGGTTTTGCCTTTTAATGCTGCCAGGTCTGTCACTTCACCTTTCAAGTTCTTTAAAGCAAATGCAGGTGCGGGAACGTTGATCACTCTTTTGGCAAAACGCTCATTTCGCTTATTGTCTGCTTCTTTTTCCAGATTTCCATAGTATGTCTCAAAATTTTCGGTACCTGTGTATTGCGCTTTTAGTACGGTTTTTAGTTTTTCATTGGCCTGACCTGCTCTTACAAATCGTTCTGCAGCAGTTTTGGCCTCATTGTTCTTACCATTTTTTATCAGGAGCTCCAGGTAACTCATGTTTGTTTCCAAAATCGCGAAGTTATGTTTTTTGACAATATCTTCCATTAGCGCTAAGGCTTCCGAATTTTTACCCATTGTTTCCAGTACCCCTGCATATACAGGTGCGTACATCATATAATTAGCGGCCAGCTGGTTCAAATATTCTGCTCTTGACTTATAATATTTAGGGTCTTCTTTGTCCAGTTTCGCCATTTCCACCAGGTCCAGGGATCTTTTTGAGATTTTAGCGAAAAATGGTAGGTTGTCTTTTATTTTTTCTTTATCTCTACAAAAGGAAGAATATAAGGCCGCACGAATCGTCTTAGATGCGATTTTGTCAATGTAAAACTCAGTCTTTTGATAATTCTTCTCCATAAAAAAGGCCACTCCAATACTGGTAAAAGCGCGGTCGACTTTCGCTGCGTCAGCTTCTTTATTGATGTCCAGATTGAATGCTGTCAGCACCTCATTCAGCCTTTTCTCTTTTTCGTCTGCCGTTTTGATGGCCCTTATTTCGGCTACTGCTGAAGTTAACGCAGTGCTTTTGTCTTCGTTAATCTTATCTGCCTGAGCAAATGATGTAACCGCTGTCAGCATTGTAAGCGATAGTAATAAACAAAGTGATTTCATGATCTTTAGGATTATAATCAAATATAACTAAAACATTAGTTAATGTCAACCTAAATATTTAGCTTTATTCGAGCATCTCCTGAGATATTGGTAATTGGGACGTGTGGATGTTGTTTTGCCTGATGCTACGGCAGAGGTGGAGGTGGAGGTGTGCTGAGGAAGTGTAATGGGCAAAATGCCCCTGCAACTTGCAGGGGCATTTTCTACTATTCGGCTGTTCTTTTCAGCCCGTATTTTTCTATTTTGCTGTACAGGTGACTGCGTTGGATATCAATATCGTCAGCTGTTTTACTCACGTTCCAATTGTTTTTTTCTAATTTGAACTTGATGAATTCCCGCTCTGCATAATCTTTATAATCCTGGAAGTTGGTGAACTTATCATAATTAGGTACAGCAGATGACGAACTTGAAGGTGTTCCATTGGTTCCCGATGATGCACCGATGTTTGTTCCGCCTCCCGGATTGGCAAAAGCAACAACGTCATGCTCTGTAATTACTTTATCACTTAAAATGATTAAACGTTCAATCATATTGTGCAATTCACGAACATTACCTGTCCATGGCAGATTTTGCAGCGCCAGCATTCCGCCTTCACTGATCTTTTTAACAGGCATGCCATAATCCTTGCAGATGTCTTCAAGAAAGTTCTGCGCTATTTCAGGGATGTCTTCGATACGCTCACGTAAATGAGGTACATGGATATTGATCACGTTCAGACGGTGGTACAAGTCCATACGGAAATTTCCGTCTTCTATTTCTTTAAGCAGGTCTTTATTGGTTGCGGCAAGTACTCTTACATTTACCTCAAATTCTTTTTCGCCCCCTACACGTGTGATTTTATGCTCCTGTAATGCACGAAGCACTTTTGCCTGCGCAGAAAGACTCATGTCGCCGATCTCATCTAAGAACAGTGTTCCGCCATTGGCCAGTTCGAACTTACCGATGCGCTGTTTTACAGCAGAGGTAAATGAACCTTTTTCATGACCGAACAACTCACTTTCAATTAATTCAGATGGAATAGCAGCACAGTTTACTTCAATAAGCGGGCTGTCTGCACGGTTTGATTTTTCATGTAACCAGCGCGCCACAAGTTCTTTACCACTACCATTTGCACCGGTGATTAAAACCCGCGCTTCGGTAGGGGCTACGCGCTCTATAGTTTCTTTAATTTTATTGATGTTGTCGGAACTTCCAAGGATATCCCTGGTCTTGCTGACCTTTCTTTTTAAAACCTTAGTTTCAGTGACTAGAGTACCCCTGTCCAGTGCATTTCTAACAGTGATCAGTAATCTGTTTAGATCAGGTGGTTTTGAAATGAAATCAAAAGCGCCTTTTTTACTTGCTTCTATTGCGGTTTCAACCGTTCCATGTCCGGAGATCATGATAAAAGGAAGATCCGGACTGTATGCCAGTGCCTGTTCCAGCACTTCCATTCCGTCCATTTTATTCATTTTGATGTCGCAAAGTACGAGATCAAATTTCTTTTTCTTGATCAGTTCAAGTCCATCAACTCCATTATCGATATCTTCAACTTCGTAATTTTCATATTCTAAGATCTCACGTAAAGTGCTTCTTATCGCTCGCTCATCATCAATTATCAACAATTTTGCCATAGGTATTGCCTCAGTGTGTGTTTAATTATCCGTGCTAATATATTGTTTTTATTAAAATAAAAAAATGCAAGCCTGTAAGCCGGGTTCTGTTCCTCAATAAATAAGGATTCTATCATTAATCCACTATAAATGTTGCCATTTATCTCTAACGACCTACCCACTAACATCGGACGAGCAGCCCTACATGCGTTAGCCTATTTGGTCTTTCAACTCCCGGGGTTTACCAGCCCTGCCATCACTGGCAAAACTCGTGAGCTCTTACCTCACGTTTTCAACCTTACCTGTGCCTTTTCAGGCCATCGGCGGTGTGCTTTCTGCGGCACTTTCCATAACCCGGGTATTCAATCCCGAGCCTCTTCCCGTTAGGAAGCGAGATGCTCTGTGTTGCCCGGACTTTCCTCTCCAATAATTAAATTGCAGCGATAGAACGGCTTGCATTTTGATGCAAATATACCAGTTTTTTATGCAACGCCAGACATTTTATCCAATGCTTTTAGCAGCTGGGTAATGATGTCTTGCTCAACAAAAGGTTTTGATATAAAACCGCAAAATCCTTTGTCTTCAAATCCCTTTTCACCTGTGGTGTCAGACTGGCCGCTGACAGCGACAACCGGGATCTGATTTAAAGGACTTTTAAGTGCTCTTATCGCCTCCAAAAGCTGATCTCCATTCATTCCAGGGAGCTGTATGTCTGTCAAGACCAATTTGATATTGCCTTCCTTTATAATCTTAAGCGCTTCTTCGGCCGTAGAGCTCTGGTGAAAATCAACATTCCATTTATGCGTCATTACTTTCAGGAACATCAGGTTGAGCTCATTGTCGTCAACTGCAAGGATACTGATGCCATTGAGGAGGGATACCATATTTTCAGTTCCCGGATTGCCGGATATTGCCTGTTCGTTCTTTTGATACGGAATGTAGAAAGTAAATGTCGTTCCGGTTCCAGGGGTGCTTTTTACGCTGATATTGCCATTTTGCAGCTCGATAAGCTGTTTACATATGTAAAGTCCGAGTCCGGTGCCTACCTGACCTTTTGACGATGTGGTCTGGTAGTATTTGGAGAACAGATTGGTCTGCTGATCCAGGCTGATTCCTGCACCTGTATCAGTCACTTCCACCTGCAGACCATTCTCCGGGTTTAGCTGGGCTCTTACTGTAATGTTTCCCTGAGCAGTGTATTTGATGGCATTGCTCAGCAGGTTGATCAGGATTTGTTTCAGCCTGAAGCTGTCTCCGAGTACTATTGCCTGTTGGTCTCCCTTGAATTTATAGTCCATACCAAGGTTTTTCTTGGTCGCACTATAACTCATGCTTTCTATCACCTCGTTTAACGTGAAATCCGGATTGAAAGCGTCATTGTTGATCTTGAATTCACTGTTTTCCATTTTTGCGGCATCAAGGGTGTCATTCAGCGTGAGCAGCAGCATATCAGAAGATCCCCTGATGGAATCCAGCATTTCTTTCTGACGCTGGGTAAGAGTAGTTCTGCTGAAAATATATAGGAAGCCTTTGATTGCGGTTAGCGGATTGCGTATTTCATGGCTCATGTGGAGCAGCAAGTCCATTTTTTGCTGTGCCATGGTTACTGAACGCTCATTTTCTTTTCTTAAAAAGATTTCGGATTTATTGAGCTGCATGATGAAGATAATCAGTAATATGGCAAATACCAGAACTAAAAATAAAGCTGCCAGGTAGAATTTATTTAAAAGGTTGGTTGTTTCCTGATAATTCCTAAAAGCCATGGTTTTGAGCTCGTCTGCTACTCTATAGTTGATGTCTTTCAAGTCGTTGATGATACGTTCAAGTTCGTTGCTGATATCAGAATTGAGACTGATGAGCTGTTTTTGCATACTCAGCAGGGTGACATTACGCTCCTGCAGCAGCTGCAACTGCTTAGAAAAATTGTTTCTGTCTGCCGCAATCATCTTTTGGGTAGTCAGGTCGGCAGTGTTGCTATTTTTATTATGGTTGATGATGATGACATCTTTCTCGCCGGTTTTTTTATTGGCGATGGCATCTTTTATCCTCCCAAAGAGCCCTTTTTTTTCTCCGCCGACTACTTTTACTATAGTATCAGTTTTTATGTTGATGTTCTTTTTGGTTGGTTTTACCTCTGTTTTGATTTTAGTAGCTGGTATTTGTTCTACCTCGCCGTTAAACCGGGCATACACGGTTAGCAGAGAGTCAAAGTTATGTTTTAACACCAGGAGCCGTTCTGAAAGAATTATTTTTTTTGAATAAAGTGACCTTACTATCTTGCTTTGTGCTGAAGTCAGGTCTGCCGTATCTGTATTGTTTTTTAAGAGGGTATCAATATTGTTAAATGCCGCATTAAGTTTGGCTTTATAGCTGTTACTTCTGATGCTATCCGGATTTAACAATGACTCCTGAAAATCTTCTTCAGCCTGCTGGAGTAAAAGCAAGGTCTGTTGCGGTTTCAGCTGATCACGTTCTACATTGCTGGCAAGTTTTGAAATATGTTCCAGTTTCGCAGTGATGGAACTGCGAACGAAAATTGCTGCAATGGAAACTACAATTACAAACGCTAAAAACGTGAGTAGAATTTTTCTGGCTAATGTTTTAGTGTGAGTAACTTTCATGAATTGCTTAGTTAGAGAACATTAATTGTTGATCATTGGATTCAAATGCCTGTCTTTATTTCTCAAGTCTATACCACCTTCGTAGATTGACTTCATGTTGACCAGATAAAATGCCCAACCACTTGAGCAACCCAGTCTGACGAATTGTTTGGACTGGTCGTCGGTCGGAATCTGGTGCTGTTTCAGTTCTACGATGGTATATCCTTTCGACTCGCTTAGTTTGACGTCTACAAGGCATTCTCCCTCAAATATGAATTGTAAAAAATCCCTGCCATTGGCAGATGTGATATTTCCTGTCATGGCATCCGGGTATAAATACCAGGTCCATTCATAGGTATTGTCTTTAGAAGCATTGATGTATTTGCTCAATGCCTTTTTATTGCCGTCATAAAATCCTGCCTTTTCCAGGAACCATTTTTCGAGTTCCGCAGATTTTGTCCAGGCATTATAAATATCAGCCATTTTAGCCTTTATGGCGATGCGTTTAGTAAACGAAGTCCAGTCGAAATTTTCCATAATCTACCATAAACATAATTAAAAACTATTGATTTATTTACAGTTTTTGAGATCATCAGCTACTTGTTCCGGAGTATAATGACCTTGTTTATTGCCAAATGAATTGGTAATGTAAACAATGATCTGAGCGATGTCAATATTGGCGAGGGTAGGGAAATCAGGCATTTTCTCCTGATACTGGCGTCCATGAACGGTAATAGGTTCGCTTAGTCCATTTTTAATGTAACAGGCGATTTTTTGTTTGTTTTGCTGGAGGAATACCGTGTCGGTAAGTGGCGGAGCGAGGGCACTTAGTCCCTCTCCATTTGCACCATGACAATTCTGACAATATTTAATATACAGATCGCGCCCGTTGGTATAATAGATGTCCTGCTTCAGTTGGCTTGCATTCTGACAGGAATAGATGATTAAACCAATGGAGCTAAGGAATAATATACTTAATAAGCGTCTTCGCATAGTTATTTCTTATCTTCTGCCAGTAAAACAGGAATGTCTTTCATTAATTGTGCTACCTGTTCCTTTACTGTACCGTCATAGGCACCGCGTATGCGCTTTTGTTTGTCTATCAAAACAAGCCATCCCTGGTGTATATAGCCGTCTCTTTGAGTTGAATCTTCGCCAACGGCAACAAGGTAATCCTTCTCTGCTATTTTGTAAACACTATCCTTTGTTCCGTAAGCAAATTGCCATTTTGGCCCATCTACACCTAGTTTTTGAGCATATTTCTTTAATCTGTAAGGTGTGTCGTACTTAAAGTCGATGGTGTGTGAAAGATACATTACATCCGGATTGTCCTTGTACTTTTCAAAGACCTCTTTCATATTTCGGTGCATGGTAGGACAGATGGTAGAGCAGGAGGTGAAGAAAAAATCAGCGATGTAGATCTTATCCTTAAAAGTATCATTGGTGATGTAGGTACTGTCCTGGTTTAAAAACTTAAATGCCGGTATCGTTTGGTAGACTGTGTCTATACTAACGGTTCCATCAGCATTTTTTACCTCTTTTGCTTCCCTTTGTCCATATATAGGCAGTTTCTTTTGTTCCTTACAGGATGTAAAGGAAAGGGTTATGGCCAACAGGGCAGCTGGAAAAAGGTAATGTTTGAATTTCATGATACGGTGTTTAATTGCTGCAAAGGTACGTTACTGAAAAAATTAAGTGTAATGTGGAGGTAATAATTTAGGTTGTTATAGCATTTGAGGGCTATTTATATCGTTTGTTGTTTTCGTGTTTTATTTAGCGTAATAATACCTAAGTTTGCAACTGATAAGTTCTTTACTTTATTTCTTCATCAACCGGAAGAGGTTTTACTTAGCTGTAGATTAATAGGGAATCGTGTGTAAATCACGAGCTGTCGCGCAACTGTAAGTAACACAAAAGGTTTTTACCCTTAGTAGTCCACTGTTCAACAGAATGGGAAGGACGGTAAAAATGTTACAAGTCAGGAGACCTGCCTTTACCGAATTGACAATGCTTTCGCGATTTGAAGCAAAGGTTAGTTTGATGTTAAACTAATATCTAATGGTTATGCCATTATGATATTCGCATTGGTGTTCGTCATCTCGATGGAAGCGTAGCGAAGAGAGATCTTTGAAAGATATCTCCCTGCGGTTCGATATGACGTGCTGATGGGCTATTCGTTTACATCCGCTTTCTTTTTTCTTTTTTCCGTTCGCATTGTGAAGTTCAGCAAAGCGCTTTTAACTGATTTTTTCAATTAAATGCAAGAAAAATGCTAACAAACAATCTAGGCTATCCGCGAATTGGTAGCAACAGAGAACTCAAAAAAGCCTGCGAGCAATATTGGTCGGGCAAAACAACCATTCAGCAGCTGGTACAGGTTGGTAAAACCATCCGCCAGCAAAATTGGGAGCTGCAGCAGACAGCAGGAATAGCGCTTATTCCGAGTAATGATTTCTCATTTTATGATCAGGTATTGGACCTTTCCTTGACGGTAGGTGCTATTCCAAAACGTTATCATGAAGTGATCCTCAACAAGAGTAATTCAGAACTGGACCTGTATTTTGCAATGGCAAGGGGTTATCAGAAAGATGGTCTGGACATTACTGCAATGGAAATGACCAAATGGTTTGATACCAACTACCATTACATTGTGCCAGAATTTGTAAAAGATCAGCAGTTTAAGCTTTTCTCGACAAAATTGCTGGATGACTATAACGAGGGTAAAAGACTGGGTATCAAAACAAAACCGGTCATTATTGGTCCGGTTACTTACTTGTTGCTGGGTAAGGAGAAAGAAGCTGGTTTTGAAAGGATCGACCTGATTAAAAACCTGCTTCCGGTATACCTGGATATTTTGAAGAAACTGGATGAACAGCATGTGGAGTGGGTGCAGTTTGACGAGCCATTCCTTTCCCTGGACCTGACTGAAAAAGACAAGGCAGCTTTTAAATATGTATATACTGAAATCAGGAAGGCATTTCCAAGATTAAAGGTCTTACTTACTACATATTTTGAGGCTTTAAAAGACAATGTGACCTTGGCTGTTTCACTACCTGTTACGGCACTGCACATCGACCTGGTGCGTGCCCCTGAACAATTGGAGTCAGTTCTCGCAGCTATTCCGTCTAATCTGACACTTTCTCTGGGAGTGGTAGATGGGCGTAACATTTGGAAGAATGATTATCAGAAGTCGCTTGCGCAGCTGGAAAATGCGTTGACAAAATTGGGGACTGACAGGTTGATCATCAGTCCTTCATGCTCTTTAATTCATTCGCCCTGCGACCTCTCACTGGAAACGAATGATGCTACATTGACCCCTGAGATCAAACAATGGCTTGCATTTGCCAGACAAAAAGTAGATGAAGTTGTGGTATTAAAAAAGTTGCTGAACAAAGAGGATCTTGATCCTTCGATATTATCAGATAATATACAAGCGCATGAAAATCGCCGGATTTCTTCTTTGATTCACAATCAGGCTGTAAAGCAGCGTGTGGCGGGTATTTCTGAAAAAGACGACCGTAGAAATCATGATTTTGCTGTGCGTAAAGCTGCTCAGCGCGAAGCTTTAGGTTTACCTTTATTTCCAACTACTACTATAGGTTCGTTTCCACAAACTGCAGAAGTGAGGAGCTGGAGGTCTAAATATAAAAAAGGAGAACTTACCCTGGCCGAATACGATGCTTTGATTGAAAAGGAAACAGAAGAAACCATTCGTTTCCAGGAAGAATCAGGTATTGATGTGCTGGTGCATGGTGAATTTGAAAGAAATGACATGGTGGAGTATTTCGGTGAGCAACTTGCTGGTTTTACGTTCACTAAAAATGGCTGGGTACAGAGTTATGGCAGCAGATGTGTAAAACCTCCTGTAATTTATGGTGATGTGCACAGACCGAAGGCCATGACAGTAAGGTGGTCTGCATTTGCCCAGTCGCTAAGCGAGAAATGGGTAAAAGGAATGCTAACAGGTCCGGTAACGATTTTGCAATGGTCATTTGTCCGCAATGACCAGTCACGCTCAGAAACCTGTACACAAATCGCTCTGGCTATCAGGGACGAAGTAGTTGACCTGGAAAAAGCAGGTATTAAAATCATACAGATTGACGAACCCGCAATTCGTGAGGGACTGCCTTTACGTAAAGCCGATTGGCAAGCTTATCTGGAATGGGCAGTTAAGGCATTCCGCATTTCCGCAAGTGGGGTGGCTGATGAAACGCAGATCCATACACACATGTGCTACTCAGAATTCAACGATATTATTCAGAATATTGCCGATATGGATGCTGATGTGATCACAATTGAGTGTTCCCGTTCGCAAATGGAACTGCTGGATGCTTTTGCTGATTTTAAGTATCCGAATGAGATCGGGCCTGGTGTGTATGATATCCATTCTCCTCGAGTACCTTCTAAAAATGAGATGGTTAGCTTACTGGAAAAGGCCAAAGCCGTAATTCCTATTGATCAGCTTTGGGTAAATCCGGACTGTGGTTTGAAAACCAGACACTGGGACGAAACAAAAAAAGCTTTAATAGAAATGGTCGCAGCTGCAAAAGTACTGCGGGAATCTGTGGAAGAAGCCGTAACTTTGTAAAAAATAAAAGGGCAGGTTACATGCCTGCCTTTTTTACAGAATTACATACACATAAATGAGAATAAGGAAAAATGCGGTAATTACTGCGGTTGGAGGTTATGTTCCAGATACGGTTTTGAGTAACCATGACCTTGAAAAAATGGTGGATACCAACAATGAATGGATCATTGCCAGAACAGGAATAAAGGAGCGGAGGATCGTAAATGATCCAAATATCGCTACTTCCGACATGGCAACCCTTGCATTGAAAAGATTAATGGAAGATGGTCATGTAGATCCAGATGAAATTGATTGTGTCATCGTATCGACTTCAACACCTGATTATGTGATGGTAAGTACCGGAAGTATGGTTTGCGAAAAAGCAGGCCTTAAAAATGCCTGGGGTATAGATACCAACGCCGCTTGCAGCGGTTTTTTATATGCATTGACTTTAGGTGCAAGTATGATTGAAAGTGGACGCTGTAAGAAGGTTGTTGTGATTGGTGCCGATAAAAACAGCGCAATCGTAAATTATACTGACCGCAATACCTGTATTTTATTCGGAGATGGTGCCGGCGCTGTTTTGCTGGAGCAAACTGAAGAGCCTGTAGGTTTGATGGATAGCTTTTTCAGAACAGATGGTACGGGTAAAGAAAATCTTATCGTTACAGCTGGTGGTTCTAAATACCCGGCTTCACAGGCTACTTTGGACGAAAAATTACATTACGTGCGTCAGGATGGTCGTGTGGTTTTCAAAGCCGCTATTCAGGGTATGACTGATACTTGTAATGAGGTACTAAAGTCTAATGACCTGATCAGCTCCCAAATCAATTACCTTATTCCTCATCAGGCGAACTTAAGGATTATTCAATCTGTAGGTGATTATCTGGGATTATCGGCCGATCAGGTAAAAGTAAATATCGACAGGTACGGTAACACCACTGCAGCCACAATTCCTTTATGTTTATGGGATTTCAAAGATGATTTTAAATATGGGGACAAGATGATCCTTACTGCTTTTGGTGCAGGATTCTCATGGGGCGCGACTTATTTGAAATGGGGAAAGCTGCGCTAAGGAAAAAATTGACCATTCTCTTCGGCGACTGGAACAAATGCGCTGATGAAGCGCAATGATTCCTATGTTGCTTCTGAGAAGGTAAATTTTAAGTATAAATACGCAAATGACAATAGAAGATAAAATTAAGGCATCGGAAACGCGGATCTTTAAGGCTGTATTTCCGAATACGACTAATCATTACGATACCTTGTTTGGCGGTACTGCTATGCATATGATGGATGAGGTAGCTTTTATTACTGCTACCAGGTTTAGCAGGCAGCGAATGGTAACAGTAAGCAGTGACCGGATAGATTTTAACCGGCCTATACCTGCCGGAACTATAGTAGAACTCGTAGGGACGGTAAGCCATATTGGTAATACGAGTATGAAGGTTAAGGTGGAGATTTATGTGGAACAAATGTATTCCGAGGAGCGGGAAAAGGCAGTAACCGGAGAATTTTCATTCGTAGCCATCGACGAAAATAAAAAACCGGTCTCCATCACCAAATAAATTCATTCTAAAGCAGGTCGTCGGACCTGCTTTTTTTATATCTTTGCCGCAGAATGCTGTTGAAACCCATATCCATATTACTTTTGTTTAGTTTGCTGTCGGCAAACTGTTCAAGCTTATTGGTGTTTTTGGGTTTTGAAGCCAATCAGAATTATATCGCCAAAGAGCTTTGTGAAAACAAAGATAAACCTGAAATGCATTGTAATGGAAAGTGCTATTTGATGAAAAAATTAAAGCAGGCGCAGGACAAAGAGCAAAAACAGGAACGCCAATCGCAAAAGACACAGATACAGGATGCTTTGGTAGTGAAACCTTTGGTGTTTAAACAGTATGCCTTTGCGGAAATTAATCTTCATGTTCCTTTTTCTACAGGAATGCCGCAAAGTATTAAGAATTCTATATTTCATCCGCCACAGTAAAATTGACCATTCTCTTCAGAGACTGGAACAAATGCGCTGAAGAAGCGCAATGGTTCCTATGTCTCCTCTGAGAAGGTAAATTTTAGCCAAACGAATGGCTGAAAGTAAATTTTAGCGAAACGAATAAAATAACATCACCCGTCAGATTTTTCTGATGCGGTAGATTCTTATGTAAATAATATAATTTTAATGAACCCATACAGATATTTAATACTATCTATTGGCCTGATGTGCTGCTTTTTGCAGGGCATGGCCCAAACAAAGGCTTTAAAAGGCCATATATATGATTCTCAAACCAGACAGCCATTAGCAGGTGTACTTTTGTTTACTGTATCCGGTCAGCAGCTTGGTAAATCAGATGCTAAAGGTTTTTTCGAGATTAGTGCAGACCAGCCGGAAGGTAAAGTGAGTACTTCAATGGCCGGTTATAAAAATCAGATGATCAGGATATCATCAGCTGATAACGAACTGAATGTGCAACTGGAAGCTGATGCCGTTCGTCTCAATGAAGTACGCGTGGCAGGATATAGCGCAAATAAGACGAGTAAGGAGACGGCGGGATCTGTCGCTTTACTCACCGCAAGGGATATTAGTCGTGGCAGCGCGGTGTCTCTGCAGCCCGCTCTAAACAGCATTCCGGGAGTGCGCATGGACCAAAGTACACTTTCTGAAGCACGTATCTCCATTCGTGGAAATGGTGTCCGTGCTTCTTATGGTATCAGAAATGTGAAGATCTATGTAAATGAGATTCCGGTAACAGAAGCAGATGGAACTACACGGATAGAAGCGCTTGATGTGAACAGCATCGGCAGGGCCGAAGTGATCAAAGGACCAGCTTCAAGCATTTACGGCGCTGGCACAGGAGGAGTCATCAACTTTCAAATGCAGCGTTCTCCTTACCAGGAACAGAGCATTGAGGCCTCAGGTTTGTTAGGCGCCTATGGACTGCACAGGTTGGCAACTACTTACCGCAATGGTGGTGATAAAGTCAATAGCTACGTTTCTTACGGCTGGCAGGAATATAAAGGTTACCGTGAGCACAGCAAGGATATGCGGAGATTCCTTACAGGTAATTTTCAGCTTTTTCCAAGTGATAAGCGCATCATTACTTTGTTGCTGAACAGAACCACACAGTATTCGCAGATCCCCGGTTCGCTAACCCTTGATCAGGTAAATGCTAATCCTTTGCAGGCTAATACCACCAATCTGGATAAAGCCGCAGGCAGGTACCAGACCTGGACACGAATTGGCCTGGGCCAGCAATACCATTTCAATGACCAGTTTTCCAATAGCACAAGCGTGTTTACATACTTTTACGATCTGAATCATCCGCTTCCATATGCTTACATCCGTAACTTTTATCAAAGCTACGGCGGAAGGACGCGCTTCAGCTATGACCCTGAATTCGAGCTGTTCCCAACCCGTTTTACAGTTGGTGCAGAATTCAATGAAGGACTGACCAAAGGTTCACAGTACGTCAACAATAAAGGCACGGAGGGGACAATGAATGCAAATGTTGATTATCGAAATACGAATTACTCCCTGTTTTATCAATCAGAAACTTCATTAGGCCCAAAAACAACACTTACTTTGGGTTTAAGCTACAATAGTTTAAATTATGATGTGAAGGATTA
Source organism: Pedobacter frigoris (assembly GCF_032678645.1). Lineage (GTDB taxonomy): Bacteria > Bacteroidota > Bacteroidia > Sphingobacteriales > Sphingobacteriaceae > Pedobacter > Pedobacter frigoris_A. The sequence goes on along the minus strand of NZ_JAVTSP010000001.1, from coordinate 891,705 downwards.
TCTGAAGACCAACCAGACGGGCGTGAAAAAGTTCGATCCCCAGGCAAGCCCACGTATTGCACTGAGTCATAATTTCAGTGAAGCGCTTAGTCTGCATGCCAGCGTGAGCTCAGGATTTTCTCCTCCCTCGAGTTCTGAAATCAAAAATGTAGATGGTTCCATCAACCCTGTACTTCAGGCTGAAAAGGGCTGGAACTATGAAGTAAATGCCAAAGGAAACTTATTTAAGTCGCGTCTGGCTTATGATCTGGCTGTTTTCAAGCTGGATATGAAAGGAGAATTGATCGCGCAATCCGTACAGCAAGGCATTACGATTTATAATAACGCCGGTAAAACAAGTCATGATGGAGCAGAACTTGCACTTTCTTACCAGCTTTTGAAAGCGGAAGATCAGCATGAAGTTGTTAGCTTACGTCCTTTCGCTGCAGTTACTTATTCTGATTTTAAATTTAAAGATTACAAAATCCTGAATGCGCAGAATATAGTTACCGCAACATACGATGGTAATAAGTTGACAGGCATTGCTCCCTGGGTGTTCAATGCTGGTGTAGATATAGAAACAAGGATGGGTGTTTACTTTTATGGTAATTACTTCTTTAGCGACAAACTGCCTCTGAATGATGCAAATACTGCTTTTAATGATGCTTATCAGGTGTTGAATGCGAAAATCGGCTTTAAAAAGCAATTGATCAAATGCCTGGAAGTGAACGTATATGCCGGACTGGATAACATCCTGAATGAAAGTTACAGTTCAATCGTCTCGCTGAATGCTGTGGGTTACAATGGAGCGCAATCACCTTTCTACAGCCCTTCTCCAAAAAGAAATGGCTACGGAGGTTTAAATCTTAAATACCTATTTTAAATGAAAAGCATATTTATAATAATAATTGCAGCGGCAAGTTTCCTGACTTCCTGTAAAACAGAAAAGCCGACATTGCCGACCCTGGTGAGTACAGCAGGTGCGACTGCCGCAGGCCCGTATTTTACAAATGATAACAAAGGAAATCCGGTACTTTGCTGGACTGAGCAGGATGGTAAAGATTCACTGTTCCGCCTCAAATATGCTGTTTACAATGTGCAAACCAATACTTTTAATCAGCCAGTTACTGTTCCCGCTTCGGCGGGCAGCAGTAACTCTGCTGAGAGCATGGCTAAGGTAGCATTTAAGTCTGACGGTACTGTTGTCGCCCTTTTTGCCAAACGTTTTCCCGCGGAAAAAAACCCTTTTGCAGGCGCCATTTATTACAGTACTTCCGGTGATGATGGAAGAACATGGTCTGAAGTACAATACCTTCATTCCGATACTGCTCATGCTTATGGACGCAGTTTTTTTGATGTAGCAGTTTTAAAGGATGGAGAACTGGCAGCTGTATGGCTGGATGGGAGGTATGCCAAGGAAATCAAAGGTTCAGCGCTGTTTTTTGCACGTACAGAAAAAGGTAAAGGATTCGGATTGGATACCTGTCTGGAGAAAGGAACCTGTGAATGTTGCCGTACAGACCTTTTTGCAGATAAGGAGGGCAACCTGCACCTGGCTTACAGAAACATTATGTATCCTTCTGTACTTTCAGGTAAACAAGTAAGAGATATGGTATACAAGCTCTCCAAAGACAATGGAAAGAGTTTTACTACACCGAAAACGATCAGCAATGACAACTGGGAGATAGAGGGATGTCCACATTCAGGACCTTCCATCGCTCGTACACAAGCTGGTACGAATGCCCTGTGGTTTACTGCTGGTGGAGGTGCCGGTTTGTACTATACCGTATCAAAAGGTTTGGGTGGTGATTTTAACAACAGGAAACTCATCAGTGCTTCAGGAAGACACCCTCAGATGACAGCTCTTAAAGATGGCACGCTGGCTATGGTATTCGAAGAAATGGCAGCAGCAGAACCACCGCATGACATGAAAATGGACCATTCCAAGGGAGGCATGAAGATGAGTCACGGACCTGCTGCATCGGCTAAGGTAGTGCTCAAAATTGTGTCCAATGGTGAAGTGGAAAAATCGATAGCAATGACTAACGGTGACCTTTCTGATAACCATGCCGTGTTAACTGAAACCGATAAGGGACTGCTTGTTTCCTGGGTTAGGGAAGGCCATAAGGGCGCTGAAATCTATTATACAATGGTGAAGCCTTAATGAGGTAATTAATAAACTATATACAGATGAAAAAAATAACTGGAATATTATTAGCGGCTACTATGCTGGCTGCTTGTCAGCAAGGTACAGACTACAAAGCTGTGCGTGACGATGTGATGAAATTTCATGACGTTGTAATGGCCGATCATGGGGTCATCGTCAGCAATCAAATGAAGCTGGACACACTTATAAAAGACCTTAAAGGGTTGAAAGTAACGTTTCCAGAGCTAGATACGGTGAAAGAGCGGACAGCGATGAATGCGCTTAAACTTGAACTTGTAAAGGCAGAGGATGCGATGAATGACTGGATGCATCAGTTTGAGCCCGACATTACCGGTAAATCAAATGCAGAAGCTGTAAAGTACTTTGAAGCGGAAAAGAAGAAGATAGCGGATATTGACAGCATTTACAAACAGGAAATCAAAATCTCGAATGAATACCTGATCAAATTTAAGAAATAATGAGAAGGCTATTTTTAACAGGTTTAGTAGTGATTGTACTGCTTTCATCCTGTAAGGATAAGTCTGCAAGACTGCCGTTTCTTCAAATGGAAGCAGTGGAGAAGGTGGTGGATGGAAAGACCGTGACTGATACAGTTTTTAGGAAAATCCCTGCTTTCAAGTTGCTGAACCAGGACAGTATGGTGGTTACTGAAAATGACTTCGATGGAACCATTTATGTCGCTGATTTTTTCTTTACCTCTTGTCCTACAATTTGTCCGACGATGCACCGCAACTTGCTGAAGGTTTACCAGAAATTTAAAGGTAATCCTGAAGTTAAGTTTGCTTCTCATACCATTGATGTGAAATACGATACGCCATCGAGAATGAAGGCGTATGCCGATAAGCTTGGTATCAGGGGAACACAATGGGAATATCTTTGGGGAACAAGGGACGAGATCTACGCGCTGGCCGAACGCAATTACCTGGTCTCTGCACAGGAAAATAAAAATGCGCCGGGAGGCTTTGTTCACCAGGGTTACCTGATGCTGATTGACAAAGAAAAACGCATCAGAGGTGCCTATGATGGTACACTGGATCATGAAGTTGAGCAATTGATGAAGGATATGGAGATTCTCCTTAGAACGCATTGAGAGTTTCATTATCTTTAGACGCCGTAATCAACTGCCGATAAAGATTCAATGAACGATAGAGAAGAACGAAATTCAGGGAAACTAGACCTGACCAGGCTTAATGCCATTTTGAAGGCTGATAAGACTGGCAAGTTGCCCTCCGGAAGTAATGTCGTTCTTGCAAAAACGGTGCTGATATTGAGTCAGCATCGTTTTTACCGTCACCTTGTAATTGAGCTGGCGGAAGCTGAAATGGCCCGGAATGGAAAACTTAAGAATCCCATTAAATTTATTGATCCCCTGGATATGGTCTGGAAGACGGACAACCATGAGGAACTGAAGTTTTATACCGGAGTTTCCAGGTTTAAAAACAATTATTCTGAAAGCAGGGCAGAGTCAGATCTGGATGCATTGAAGGCAATTGTCCGTAATCCCCTGAACCTGGAGGTTTACCTCCACGATGACAAAATAGCCTCCAGTATTACTGCCGCTTCAATTTTTCCTGCTAAAATGGAATCATTGAAGCCCGATCTCCTTCTTTCTGTGAATGAAAAGGCAGATCATTTTGAAATTTCCGGTAAACTGATGCTGGAGGATAAATCCTATGGACTGGAAAGCATCAGGCTCAGGTACAACTATTTTATACAGGTGCAGCACCATCTTTACCTGGTTGATAATCCATATTTTTTGAGTGTCATCGATTTCTTTAAATTTCAGAATGATACGATAGTCCTGGAGCGGGAGGAATATGAGGGATTTTATGAAAATATCCTTTCTGTGCTCGAGGAGAAGATCAAGATCAATTATTCCTATCTGAGGCGAGCAACGAAAAAACAGATCATAGAACAAGGTTTTGACCTGGAAAATGAACTGATTCTTTACCTGTCGGAGTCTGAAGATTTTGTGCTGATCACACCTGTTATGAAGTATGGAAGTCTGGAGATTCCGGTTATCTCTCAAAAGCAGATCAAATCAAAAGATAAACTGGGCAAGATGTTTACACTGGCCCGTGATGAAGAAAGAGAACTTCAATTTATTACCATTATTGCAAAAATGCATCCTCAGTTCATGGAGCAGATGGAAGAGTTTCCTGAACAGAAACATGCCGACTGCTTTTACCTGCACCGTAAGAATTTTCTGGACGCTGCTTGGTTTTTGGATGCTTTTGAAGCCTGGCGAAGCAAAGGAATAGCAATACTCGGTTTCAATGAACTGAAGAACAATCCGGTAAATCCCTATAAGGCGGAAATTTCAATCGTAGTCAACAGCGGTATGGATTGGTTTGAAACAGCTATTAAGGTCAAGTTTAATAAAGAGACTGTTGCGCTTAAACACCTGCACAAATCGATCCGTAACAAAAGCAAGTTCGTACAGCTGGATGACGGTACTATGGGCATCTTACCCGATGAATGGATTGAAAAGTTTACCGCTTATTTTGGTGCAGGAGAGGTAGTAGAAGAAACCATACGAACGCCAAATATCAGCTATAGCGCAGTAGAAGAGTTGTATGAGGATGAGGTGCTTGATCAGCAGGTCAGGAGTCAGCTGATGCATTATAAATCTAAACTGAACGCATTTAAGGAAATTGAAACTATTGCTGTTCCTGAAGGATTGAATGCAGAATTAAGAGGGTATCAGAAGGAGGGACTGAACTGGCTGAATTTTTTGGATGAGTTTAATTTCGGTGCCTGTCTTGCCGATGATATGGGTCTGGGTAAAACCATACAGGTGATCGCTTTTATCCTGAGTCAGCGTGATAAATCGGCACACAATACAAATCTGATCGTAGTTCCTGCATCTTTGATTTTTAACTGGCAAAAAGAAGTAGAAAAATTTGCACCTTCCATCAAGGTCCGTACGATTTATGGAGCTGACAGGGCCAAAGTGGTGCATGATTTTGATCAGTACGAGATCATACTCACTTCTTACGGCACCTTACTTGCAGACATCCGCTTTTTGAAAGATTACAGGTTTAATTATATTTTTTTAGACGAATCTCAGACTATAAAGAATCCTGATTCACAACGTTATAAAGCCGTTCGTATGCTGCGATCGCGCAATAAAGTGGTGCTGACCGGCACACCCATAGAGAACAATACTTTTGATCTGTATGGTCAGTTGTCTTTTGCCTGTCCGGGATTGCTGGGCACGAAGCAGTATTTTAAGCAGATTTATTCAGTGCCTATCGACCAGTTTAAAGACAGTAAAAGAGCTGCTGAACTTCATCGGAAAATCAATCCATTTATCTTAAGGAGAACAAAAGAACAGGTGGCGAAGGAACTGCCTGATAAGACTGAAATGGTCATCTATTGCGAGATGGGAGAGCAGCAGCGTGAGGTTTATGACAGTGCAAGAGAAGAAATCCGGGATTTCCTGATGGGAAGATCAGAAGATGAGCTGGCTAAAAGTAGTATGCACGTTTTAAAGGGCATCACTAAATTGAGGCAGATCTGTAATTCCCCGGCTTTACTGAGCAATGATAAATTTTACGGAAATGCTTCGGCTAAAATGGATGTGCTGATGGAACAGATTGAAAGCAAAGCCCCACAGCATAAGATCCTTATATTTTCCCAGTTTGTGACCATGCTTGATCTCATAAAGGAAGAACTTCAGGTAAGAAATGTACGCTATGAATACCTGACCGGACAAACCAGAAACAGGCAGGCCGTAGTAGAATCCTTTCAAAACAATCCTGAAATCCGTATTTTTCTGATTAGTCTGAAGGCAGGAGGTACGGGATTGAACCTGACACAGGCGGATTATGTCTACCTGGTAGATCCATGGTGGAATCCTGCGGTGGAGAATCAAGCCATAGACAGGTCATACCGTATCGGACAAAAGAAAAATGTAGTAGCCGTCAGGCTGATTTGTCCTGATACCGTTGAGGAAAAGATCATGATGATGCAGGAATCTAAAAAGGAAATTGCCAACGACCTCATTAAAACAGAAGAATCCATTTTTAAATCCCTCAGTAAAAAGGACCTGCTGGGTTTGTTGTAAGCTATATTTTGCTTAATTTACTGAAATGGTAAGTTTCCCTGAAAATAAAATACCGGTCATCGCTTCAATATGTTTCTTTTTCAGTTTAGCCGCCTGCACAGCATTGCGGGAGAAAGGCAGGCCGAATTTAAGTAGTGACGTGGTTCCCTATGAAATTGCCCGTGTGGCGCGGGTGACAGGTAAAACACAGCCTGGCGAGCACCTGCCAAATCCAAATCAAACCCATGACCGGTACGATATTGGAGGTACAGACCTGGGAATTGCATGGGACATGGGGGATGGTAAAACAGGCCTGCTTTTCGGGGATACCTATGGGAAGGACTGGGCGCCTGTAAAGGAAGGAGGTCCGGGCAGGGCTGGCAACTGGCGGTCTAATGTGCTTGGGATCGCTGAGGACCGGCAATTAGAAGACGGGATTACTTTTACCAGTATGATCAGTCATGAACTGATTCCCTCGCCACATATTGTGGATGGCTCTGGAAGTCATACCGCTATCCCGACTGCAGCTGTAAATATAGCAGGTGTGGATTATGTTCATTTTATGGACATCAGAAAATGGGGCGGTCCGGGCAGCTGGGCGACTAACTATTCCGGCTTATACCGATCTCCTGATAAAGGAAAGCGATGGGAAAAGTGTAATGAAATCCGGTTTTCTGCAAACAGTAACTTTGCTCAGACAGCCTATGCTAAAAAATCGGGATATGTATACATGACGGGGACAGTCTCAGGAAGATGGGGTGCCATTTATCTTGCCCGTTTTAAGGAATCAGCTATATTGAAACAAGAACAGTACGAATACTGGAACAAAACAAAAGGTTGGGTGTCGAATGACGAAAAAGCGGCTGATCCCATTATTAATGCTCCCGCTGGAGAACTTTCACTTGCATACTATACCAAATTCAGGCGCTGGATAATTACGTATCTGAATGAAGATAAACATCAACTCGTCATGAGAACGGCTAAAGAAATTAGTGGCATATGGAGTGCTGAGCAGACACTGGCCAGTGCGGCAGAATATCCCGGACTGTATGGTGCATTTATTTATCCCGGGTATGGAAATACCGATCAGCTTTTCTTCCTGATGTCTATGTGGCAGCCATATAACGTGTTTTTAATGAAGGCCAGGTTGAAGTAATAAATATTGTTCGGCCTGTAGCAGGAGGCTGTGCATTTCTTTTACAGAAAAACCAGAATGCTTACTTATTTCAGGGATCAGTTGTTTGTAATAACTGATACCACTCATTAACTGTTCCTTGAACTTACTGAAGTATTTGATCTTTTTAGCGTTCAGCTCGTTGATCTGACCGGAAATATCCTTTTTTAGATAATCTATATAAAGATTTAGTTCATTGATGAACAGGTTTGGTCTGCTCATGTTTTCCAGCAGGTTTTCCCGTCCGTAAATGTGATTGATCATCTCCTTTAAGCTGTATTTTCTGGAAAAATAAGCCAGGTTTGGTCCGGGACAGATGCTGACTGCCTTATTTTCTTTTGGCTTTAGCATGGTGTTTTTCAGGTATGCCGATGCACATAGTCCTTCGCAGAGGCAAACCTTTTCGGTCACTGCTTCAAATTGCTGCCTGTAATTTTCGGGGCTAAGGCCCATTTCATTCAGCTGTTTAATCTTGAGGTGCTGGTATTCCCTGGAAGCTGTACAAATCGGCAATTCCGTAAATTCTGTATTGGTGCAGAGGAATTTCTTGGTGCATGGGCTTCCCGGTCTTCCTTTTGCTATGCGGTCGACCCGCTGCTGTTCTATGCTGCTGCCTCTGAAATTATTGAACAGGACGCCAAGAGGAGAAGCGTTACTCAGGTAAAAATCGTCTTTTTCAGCTTGTTCCAGTTTCAGAAGGGTGTCATCATCTACATTTGTAGCTTCCGGTACCAGTAAAAATGGGCTGCCCCAGCCTGCTGCATCCAATTGATAGTAATTGAGTAAAAATGCATGCTCTTCCGCTGTTCCTATTCCTCCTTGTGCAGTGATCTTTTGCGGAGGAAGTATTGGCTGTGCGAATCCTTTGCTGATGAGAATGGTGCTGTAAATTTCATATAGTTCTTCTGCCAGTACCCCACGTTTTTCTTTAAATTCCTCCAGTATGGGTCCCAGTAAGAAGCCCTCAGTTGCAAATGCATGTCCTCCGCAGTTCAGACCTGATTCTACCCTGAATTCCGACACCCATAATCCTTTTTTCGCGAGTATTTTAGCCTGAATCATGGCTGACCTGAAATCGCTTACTTTGAGTATGATCTTTTTTGTCAAAGACCCGGACGCGTCAGGATAAAAACATGCACATTGTTCCATATATGCATACAATCTTGGGTTTAACCCTGCCGATATGATTACCGCGGAGTTAAGATCGCTATTGGCGAAGCCACGCATCGCGGCCAGCGCATCGGTATAATCGTCGCCCAGGTATTCGTTATCAGTGTTATAATTTGCCTTGTCGACCTTTGACATGATGTTTACATCAATTTGTCCTGACCTTATTGCCGCTTTTAATTCCTTTTCTATCATCAGCCTTTCTGGTCCGCTCATTCGCAACATGCAGAGGTAGGAGGTTTTCAGTACTGACTGTTCAGGTAGCAATTCAAAATAGGTGGTCAACTCTGTTCCCTCTTTAAATTCTTCTTCTTTCAGTTTTGAAAATTGCTTGTATACCAGTCTGTTCAGCAGGTTTAAGTAAGCAGTGATGCGCAGCGCCCTGCTGTCTTCCGTCTTCTTGTCGATCTGCTCATACTTTTCACCATTTTGTTCCATATGAAATTTTCTCATGCGTTCTGTCAGCTCATCATCTACAATGGACACGACAGATGAAATGCCAAAGCGGGCAATTTTTAAAGGAGTATCTATAGAATAGCCAAGGCCTAAGACAGGAATGTGAAAAGTATGGTTCATGTGTTTTTTTAAAGATTGATTTCAGGTACAAAATAGCAGTGTATTTTCAGCTTAAAATATGACAGGAGTCATGTTTTAACATGATAGGGATAACAAATCAATACTGTTCAAATTGTATATTTGTGAAAAGTAGCATAATGGAGCAAGTCAGGTTATTAGAAGCAATTATTGAGACAGCAATCGATGGGATCATTACCATCGACAATCGTGGGAATATAGAAAGTCTCAATCCTGCCGCGCTTAAGCTATTTGGTTATACTATTGAAGAAGTAAAGGGCAGGAACATCAAGATGCTGATGCCGGAACCTGATAAGAGCGGCCATGATGGTTATATTGAACGTTATCAAACCACGCGGGAAAAACGTATTATCGGTAAGGGTAGAGAAGTAAGGGGTTTAAGGAAGGATGGTACAACTTTCCCTTTTAGGTTGGCTGTAAGTGAAGTTCAATACGACGACAGGATCATCTATACAGGTTTTATTCATGATCTTTCCAAAGAGAAAGAAGCAGAGGAACGTCTGAGAGAATACGCTGCTGAGCTGGAAGAACTGGTCGAAGAACGTACCAAATCATTGAAAAAGACGGTGAAAGCCTTGAGTGAGGCAAAAGAAGAGGTGAGCTTGTCGCTGGAAAAGGAAAAAGAACTGAACCAGATGAAAAGCAGGTTTGTATCTATGGCCTCGCATGAATTCAGGACGCCTTTAAGTTCTGTTCAGTTATCAGCATCGTTGATAGAAAAATATGCTCATCCTTTTGAGAATGAAAATATTACCAAGCATGTAGGAAAAATCAAGAATGCAGTGGGTAATCTTACTACTATTCTGAATGATTTCCTTTCTCTCGAACGCCTGGAAGCGGGAAAGGTAGAGCCTGCTTTTAGTTCCTTCGACTTAGTTAAACTTTCTGAAGAGGTAACTGAAGAAATGCAACTGATTGCCAAGCAGAACCAGAATATAATCTATCAGCATACCGGGTTGACCAGTATTGTGAATTTAGATCAAAACCTGCTTCGTAATTGTATGATTAACCTGATTTCTAACTCCATTAAATACTCCGGGGAAAATACTTTTATTGAGTTCAATACAGAGATCAATGACCATGAATATACAGTGGTTGTCAAGGATAATGGGATTGGTATTCCCGAGGCTGATCAGAAGCATCTGTTTCAACCTTTCTTTAGAGCCAATAATATTGGAAACATTCCCGGGACAGGATTGGGACTTAACATTGTCCGTCGATATGTGTCCCTGATGGATGGATTACTTCACTTTGAAAGTACGATCAATAAAGAAACCACCTTTAAACTTTCTTTTAGAAGGTAGTCTGTCCTGCATCGGGCTTTAAAATTGATAAACATCACTTTTCTGGCTGACGACCCTCATTCTCCGGGACATGCGATACTGCTAATTTTGATTTTAAAATCAAGTCAGCATGAAAGTAGTCGCATACAGTATCAAGTCTTCGGAAAAAGAACCGTTGGCAATAGCCAATCATAAAAAGCATGAAATAACTCTGATTTCTAATTCTTTAAGCATAGAAACTGTAAGTTATGCTTCAGGTAAGGAAGCGGTCATCGTATTTGAGGAGGATGATGTTTCTGCAGCCGTGATCAATAAACTTGCTGAACTGGGTGTAAAGTATATTGCAACAAGATCGACCTCCAGCGCTCACATTGATCAGGACGTAGCGGCAGTTTATGGAATCAGACTGGCTAGCGTGCCTGAAGAGATATTGACAGGACTTACACCAGCAGAACTTCCATTGGCCCTTGCTTCAGAAACCATTCTAAATCTCGATAAATGGCAGCAGAACCGTTGTCTGGGACTTTCCTGTGTCTGTTCCAGGTCTTGCGACAAAGCCAGTGAATTAACGACAATCAACAAAACACACCACCATGACCACTAATTTATTGATCGACAAGTATTGTGTCTCTGCACCACGCTATACCAGTTATCCGACTGTTCCTTATTGGGATACAGCTTCATTTGATGAAGTCAAATGGAAAAACGCAGTAAAAGGAACTTTTGAAGCCAGCAATCACCTCGACGGGATTAGTCTGTATATTCACCTGCCTTTCTGTGAAAGTCTGTGTACTTACTGCGGATGCAATACCAGGATCACCAAAAATCATAAAGTAGAAGTTCCATACATAGCCACTGTTTTAAAAGAATGGCAGTTGTATGTTGCTTTATTCGATACACGTCCGGTTATAAGAGAGCTGCATCTTGGAGGGGGTACGCCAACTTTTTTCAGTCCCAAGAATCTGGCCTCACTGCTGAACGGGATCTTTGAATATGCTGATATGCATGAAGAAGCAGAATTTAGCGTTGAAGCACATCCGGCAAATACGACTGGTTTACACCTCACCAAATTGAAAAAACTAGGTTTCAAACGCCTGAGTTTAGGTATTCAGGATTTTGATATCCGTGTACAGCGGGTCATCAACCGTGTACAGAGCGTGGAGGACGTGAAGACAGTGACGGAACTTGCGCGTAAGGCAGGGTACTATTCAGTGAACTATGATCTGATTTATGGTCTTCCTTTACAAACTACACAGGGATTGCGGAATACTATGGATGAGGTCCTCAAACTGAAACCTGACCGCATTGCATTTTACAGTTATGCACACGTGCCCTGGATGAAACCAGGACAAAGGCATTTTTCTGAGCAGGATTTGCCAACTGCGGGGCAAAAACAGGAACTGTATGAACTGGGTCGCCAGCTTTTGAAAGATGGAGGCTACATCGAAATCGGGATGGATCATTTTACGCTGAGTACGGACAGTCTGTATGAAGCAGGAGAGCGGGGGAAGTTACACCGGAATTTTATGGGTTACACCCATCAATACAGCAAACTCATGATTGGTCTCGGTGTTTCATCCATCAGTGACACCTGGGGTGCTTTTGCCCAGAACGTAAAGAAGGTAGAAGAATATACCGATATGGTGAATGATGACCGTTTACCGGTTTTTAAAGGACATATCCTGGACGAAGAAGATCTGGTGATTCGCAGACATATCATCAACATCATGTGCAGGGGATATACTTCCTGGCGGTTACCTGAAGAAAGAACTGAAGCTTTAATGCAGGGCCTGGAACGCATGCGGTGGCTGGCTCAGGATGGTTTGGTGATTTTATCTGAGGACCATTTGAGTGTGACACCGTTCGGGAAAAGGTTTTTGAGAAATATTTGCATGAGCCTTGATGCAAGGCTGTATGATCATCAGCCTGAAACGGCACTTTTTAGCGTTGCAGGGTAATTAATTATCCTGCAGCAATATGGTGTTATTTTCTGTTTGCTGCTATTTTGAACCGCATGAGCTTTGCGATAGAATCGGCTCTGTTGACAGCCTGCTGAGCATTGAGCCCGTTGAACTTATCAGTTACTGTCATTGTCCAGATGCTCATCCAGCGATCAAAATGTTCAGGTTCTAATGGGACGGTTTTGTCTAATGTGATGTGCTTCAGCATCGGATTCCCTTTATAAGTGACGACATCCAGTAAAATCGTTTCCCAGAAGGTGACCATTACAGGGACGTGTGCTTCCAAAGAGAAGTTAGCGGCGTTAAAAACAGGGCCTATCAGTTCGTCTTTCAGGGCTTTCTGGTAAAAGGTTTCTACCAGATATTGTATGTCTTCTCTATTTTGTATATCTCTCATTTTAGTTATTTACATATTGTTGCTTCATTCGGGGCTTGCGGACTTAAATATGGTATATTAAGTTCCATACCCCTTAGGATAAACCAGATGCCAAGGCAAAGCATCATATAAGGGATGATTTTATTTATCCTCTTTCTGAACAGTTGTCCTGTAAAGCCCATGCTGAACGTAGCAATGAACATTAAAGGTACGGTGCCCAGACCAAACCAGAACATGTACGATACCGCATTTTGTATATTTCCGGTATTTAATGCTCCGGCCAGCGCAAGGTACACAAAGCCACAAGGCAAAAGCCCATTGACAAGTCCGATAATGAGGTGGCTGGCCTTATTTTTCAATGCATAGCTGAACAAACGGTTAAATGGTTTCAGTAAAAAGGAGGGGTTTTTGCTGAAATAAGAAAGTTTGGTTATCCGGGATATCGCCGCCAGGAGGATCAGGATGCCACTGAGGATACTGATTAGCTGCTGAAATCCCGAAAGCCAGATCTGACGGCCGATTGTACCAATGATCAAACCAAGCAGACAATAGGAGATGATCCTCCCAAGCTGATAGCTAAGTTTGTCTAGCGCAACATACAGCCAGGCGCCTCTAAGCGAAGGGACTGCAAAAGCAAGTGGTCCGCACATACCAACACAGTGCAGGCTGCCCAAAAGGCCGATCATAAAAGCTAGTTTGTCGCTACTCATTACAGATTTACCTCCTGTTCGTACAAGTATGATTTCTCTTTGCTCTTCCAGCTGATGATCAATCGCCACCGGCCTTTAGCTATATCTGTTGTAGGTACCATGAATTCATAATCAGCATTGGTCTCAAAACTGATCTTTTTATCCATTTTCTTATCTGAAACACGCATTAGCCTGAGGTTCCCAACGGCAATATTCTTAAATTTCAGTACGATGCTTTCAGTCGATAGCTGGATTTCCGGTGCTGCATTATCTGTTTTTACCTGTTCCTTGCCGGTGTATTCCTGGTTGTAGTTCAGACCTTTTTCATAGTAGTCAATATCCACCAAAGCATCAGTTTTGCTGTTGAACATCAATACTGCCAATACAATGATGAAGGTCATAAACATACCCATTCCGATCATTAATTTTGTTCCCCAGTTCATGTGCTTAATGGTTAGGTGGTGCGATAAATGTGGTTTCAAAAAGATCCAGCGTCTTTCCTCCGGATACCAGTCTGAAGCTGATTTCAGTCTTGTATTTTTTGATCTCGCTTTGAGGAAGGATCACAAAGAAGGTTAGTTTTGCGACGCCTCCATAGGCTATGGAATCCTGAGTTTGTATGTATTGGATCTTTGCTCTAGGATGGTCCGGGATGATATGGAACTTCAATCCTTTACTTGTTTTGTTGATGAGTTCGGTATTATATAAATTACTGACTGTCTGGTCTTCTTCTCTTGTTTGATAAAGTGTTCCATTAGCCCGTAGGATCGTAGTCTTAATCTCACTTCTGGTCATCAGCAAATAAGACAAGGCACTCATAAGGACAATCAATACAGCAGAATATGCATAGACGCGTTTATTGAGTTTAAAGCCTTTTTTGTCCCTGATCTCGTCCTCAGATTTGAAGCCAATGAGTCTGATGGGCCGGCTAACCTTTTCCATTACCATATCACAGGCATCTATACAGGCGGTGCAGTTGACACATTCCATTTGTGTGCCATTTCGGATGTCGATTCCAGTGGGGCAGACATCAACACATAGTTTGCAATCTATACAATCGCCCTTGATGTTTTCAGCATCCTTGATGCGCTTAGACCTTGGCTCACCACGCTCATAATCATAAGCCACTATGATACTCTGGTTATCCAGCAGTACGCCTTGTAAACGTCCATAGGGACAAACCACGGTACATACCAGTTCACGCATCCTGGAAAACACCAGGTAGAATACAATGGTGAATATGCAGATGGAAATAAAGCCCGACAAATGAAGGAATACAGGCTCCGTAATGATTTTAATGAGTGCTGCCGAACTGATGATATAGGCCAGGAATACATTGGCGATCAGGAATGAGATGCTAAGGTAAATGATATGCTTAAAACCCTTTTTGAAGATCTTTTCCGATGTGAGCGGGCCTTCGTCCAGTTTTTTGCGTTTGAACTGGTCGCCTTCGATCCAGATTTCAATTTTACGGAATACCATTTCGAGGAATATGGTCTGGGGGCATGCCCAGCCACAAAATACACGGCCGAAGACAACGGTAAACAAGACCACGAAAACAATAAAAGTAAGCAGAGCCAGCACAAATAAGTAAAAATCCTGCGGCCAAAAGATTACCCCGAAAAACACAAACTTCCTTTCCAGTACATTTAGCAAGATCAGTTGTTCACCGTTTAGTCTGATAAAGGGAGCAGCAAACAGGAGGGTCAAAAAGAAATAGCTGAGCCGGCTTCGATATCGGTACAGCTTTCCCTTTTCCACACGGGGGTAAAGCCATTTTCGCTTTGTACCATCATCGGTAAGGGTGGAAAGTTGTGTTCTGAAATGTGCCGGACGCTGTGACATTATGGTTGTTTTGTACCCTGAGGAGCTTTAGCACCTGCCGGATTGCTTCCCTGGATAGATAAAATGTAACTGCTGATCTCGGCGATCTGTTTTGCATTCATAGTTTTCTCCCATGCGATCATGCCTTTTTCAGGTACGCCATACTTGATGGTTTTAAAGATTTCTTTGATGGTTCCCCCATGCAGCCAAAATTCATCGGTCAGGTTAGGGCCTACCAGTCCCTGTCCATGCTCACCATGACAAGGCGCACATACGTTTTTGAATAATGCGCCTCCGGCCTGAAGTACAGCAGCGTCTGTAGATGCCTCTACATTGGTTTCATTTATTTTATTGGCTTTATTGCCAGGTTTTTGTAGTAATGCAATCCGGTCGTCTTCTGCCTGCTGTAATTCAGCGGCATATTCATCCTCCTGTAATTTACCCCAATCCATCACATGATAGCTGAACATATATACAACAGCAAAGATCATTGTGCCGTAGAATAATACCATGAACCAGGCAGGAGTGGGGTTATCCAGCTCTGCAATGCCATCAAACTCATGGTCCATCATCAGGTTTTTTTCTTCGGATATCGGCTTTAATCCCATAATCGTGTTCCAGATGCATGATTTGGCTTTCTTTTTCATCTCCAGCTGTTCCTGTTGCAGATGGTATTCTGCTTTTTCTGCTTCCGTCGCAAAACGTGTAGGATTGATACTTTCCTGTACAAAGAGCCTGATTACTTTTAAAACCAGTACCGAAACAACCAGGATAATTATTGCGGTAAACAGTAAGGCCCAGATCAATATATCGGTCATTTTTCTTCGTCATTTAATGGTAGTTCACTCATGTATTTTACTTCATCCTTTTTCATGATGATCAGCAGGATGGCGACCACGATGAAAAAAAGCATGAATATTCCCAGTGAAGTGATCAGGTAACCCTGGTTGCCGTCTACCTGATCTAAAAATTGCTTAAACATATGCTTGTTGTTTAATGTGTTATTTTGCTTTAATGTCAGTTCCCAAACGTTGCAGATAAGCAATCAGGGCAATGATTTCCTTGTCGCTCGCTACTCTCACGTTGTTATTTTTAAGGTCGGTAGCAATACTTTTTGCCTGCTTGTCCAGATCCTGATTTGCTTCGTTTTCATATCCCAATTCGTATGGTACACCCAGTGTGCGCATCGCATTGATCTTTGACCGCGTCGTAGTCGTATCCAGTTGCTGTGTGATCAGCCATTCATAAGGGGGCATGATGCTGCCCGGCGACATGGTTTGCGGATCCAGCATGTGATTAAAATGCCATACATTGCCATATTTACCGCCTTCACGCTGCAAATCAGGTCCCGTACGCTTCGATCCCCAGAGAAAAGGATGGTCATATACAAATTCACCAGCCTTGCTGTATTCGCCATAGCGTTCGGTTTCAGAACGGAATGGGCGTATCATCTGAGAGTGACAGTTTACGCAGCCCTCGCGGATATATAAGTCGCGCCCCTGCAGTTCCAGCGGTGAGTAAGGTTTTACACTGCTAATGGTGGGGATATTGGATTTAATGGTAAAAGTAGGCATCATTTCTACCATACCGCCAATGAGGATGACGATGAGAGAAAGTACCAGAAACACCATCGGTTTGCGTTCCAATACCCTGTGCAGTTTTTTCTCGCTGCCTTGCGGCTGGTAGTCTTTAGCCAGCGCCATCGCTTCGGCCGGTTCATTGGCCAGTAGTTTACCTGTCTTAACGGTTTTGATGAGGTTGTAGGTCATCGCAATCACACCAATCAGGTATAGCGCGCCTCCAATAGCCCTAAGGACGTACATTGGAATGATCTGGATGACTGTTTCCAGGAAATTGGGATATTTTAACATGCCCTCTTCGGTAAACTCTTTCCACATCAAACCTTGCGTAAAACCTGCGAAATAAAGCGGGACAGCATAAAATATAATCCCCAGTGTTCCGATCCAGAAATGAAAAGCAGCCAGTTTTTTAGACCATAGCGGAGTTCTGTAGATTCTTGGGATCAGCCAGTACAAGATGCCGAATGTCAGGAATCCATTCCATCCCAGGGCACCCACATGTACGTGTGCTACAATCCAGTCGGTATAGTGTGCAATTGCATTGATCTGTTTCAAAGCCAGCATCGGGCCTTCAAAGGTGGCCATACCATAGGCAGTCAGTCCCACCACCATGAATTTCAGAGTCGCGTCTTCACGGACTTTATCCCAGGCTCCTCTAAGGGTAAGCAGGCCATTGATCATTCCGCCCCAGCTTGGTGCAATCAGCATGATGGAGAAGGCTACACCTAATGACTGAGCCCATCCTGGAAGTGAGGTGTAAAGCAGGTGATGTGGGCCTGCCCAGATATAAATGAAGATGAGCGACCAGAAGTGAAGGATACTTAGCTTGTAGGAATAAACCGGTCGCCCGGCCATTTTTGGCAGGAAGTAATACATCATCCCCAAGTAAGGGGTGGTCAGGAAAAACGCTACTGCGTTGTGGCCATACCACCACTGTACGAGAGCATCTTGAACCCCTGCGTATAAATAATAACTTTTGAATGCTGATATCGGTAACTGGAAGGAGTTGACGATGTGCAATACTGCAACAGTAACGAAAGTAGCGATGTAAAACCAGATGGCCACATACATATGTTTCTCTCTTCTTTTGAAAATGGTACCAAACATATTTACTCCAAAAACCACCCAGATCAAAGTGATGGCAATATCAATCGGCCACTCCAGTTCTGCATATTCATGAGATGAAGACAGACCAAGCGGCAGGGTGATTACAGCAGATACAATGATCAGTTGCCACCCCCAGAAATGGATTTTGCTGAGTACATCGCTGAACATGCGTGCCTTAAGCAATCTTTGCAGCGAATAGTATACTCCCATAAATATGGCATTACCTACAAAGGCAAAGATGACTGCATTGGTATGCAAAGGCCGGATGCGGCCGAATGTAGTGTATTGGGAACCCATGTTCAATGCAGGCTTAAAAAGCTGCATGGCGACAAGGAGTCCGACTGTCATGCCAATGATACCCCATACAATGGTGGCTATGGCAAAGTTTCTGACGATTTTGTTGTCGTAGTAAAATTTTTCAGTCATGTCAAAATAATGAATGGTTTATGTATGTAAAGCTAGTGTAGGGTGCGTTTTTATAGAATGACCTTTGTTCTGGCTAAACATGATTTTCGTCACTTTTTGCATGGTTTTCAGGTGTTGGCTCATCTTCAAAAAGGATACGTACCGCAGGAGTATAGGTGTCGTCATGCTGGCCGGTTTTACTTGCCCAGAAAAACGCAGCTAAAAAAATAAGCGCGAGCACTATGCTGCATCCTATCAGGAAGTAGATCATATTCATAGCAATTTGTTTTTACGTGCGTACAACCTGATGGCTATGCTGGTGAAAAGAATGATAGTAACGGTGCTCAGTGGCATCAGCACAGCTGCGAATAGCGGAGAGAGTATACCCTGTACCGCAAAGTACAGGCCCAGTGCATTGTAAGCCAGTGATATGGCAAAGCTGAGGTGAATTACAGTTACAGCATCTTTTGCCTGGCGGATAAACATCGGCAATTTATGGAATGCCGCACCATCAAGGATGGCATCACAGTCAGGGGAGAAGTTGTTGATGTTATCGGTCACTGCCACACCTACATTGCTCTGACGCAATGCTCCGGCATCGTTTAGTCCATCACCCAGCATCATGATTTTTTTATGTCTTTGCTGTAATGCTTTGATGTACTCCAGTTTATGCTGTGGTGTTTGCTGGAATCGCATTTGTTGTGCGCTAGGGAAAAAGGGGATCAGTGTGTGTTTGTCATGATCCTGATCGCCGGATAAGAGGTGAAGATCTGCCCACTTGCTCAGTTTAAAGATCAGGTCTTTGAAACCTTTGCGCCATTGCTGTTCAAAGAGGAAGTGGCCCAGGTATTCGCCATTGATCATGACATGTACTGCGCTGTTCATTGGAGAGTTGATCAGCGGCAGGCCGATAAAAGCGGAACTTCCCAATTTCACTTCTATTCCATTGATTCTTCCGCTGATTCCTCTTCCAATTTTTTCTGTATAATCGACCGTCGGATAGCATTTTTTTATATTCAGCAACTGCACCAGCTCCCTGCTTAGTGGATGCCCCGAGTTTGCCGCGAGGTCATTGACCAGTTGTTTTTGTGCGGCAGTAATGTTGCCTTTGAAAGTAATTCCCGTAGCTTCCGGGTTGGTAATGGTTCCGGTCTTATCAAATACAAAGGTGTCGATCCGTGCCAGTTCCTCCACCACAGCGGTGCTTTTAAGGTAAAATTTATTCTTGTCTAATATGCTAAGTACAGCTGCAAGCGTAAAAGGAGAGCTTAAAGCAAGTGCGCATGGACAAGCAATGATCAGTACTGCAGTAAATGATGCGATGGCTTTTTCTGCCTCGCCGGTAAACATCCAGTAAGCTCCCGCTCCTCCGGCGATGAGTAGCAATGCAATGCTGAAATACTTGCTGGCCGTATCGCTGAAGGTTTTGATGCGGTCTTTTTCACTGAAAAAAGCTTCATTGTTCCATAGGCTGGTCAGGTAACTTTGAGACACCGGTTTGATGACTTCCAGTTCTATGGCACTGCCGAGTTGGCGGCCGCCTGCGTACACAATTTCACCAAGTGTTTTGGTCACCGGTATAGACTCACCAGTTACGAAACTAAAGTCGATCTCCGCTTCTCCTTTTAACAGGATGGCATCGGCGGGAATAATTTCATTGCTCCTGATCAGGATTCTATGGCCTTGCTTTAGTTCGCCAAGCGGAAGGGAGCTGGTTTCACCATTTTTGATAATGGTGACAGCCACTGGAAAATAGGAACGGTAATCCCGCTCAAAAGAAAGGTGGTGATAAGTACGCTGTTGCATCCATTTCCCAATCAGCAGAAAGAAAATCAATCCACACAGGGTGTCTGCAAATCCGGCGCCGGTACCGGTAATGATTTCTGCCAGGGTACGCATGAACATTACTGTAATGCCCAATGCCAGGGGAAAGTCGAGGTTAAGTACTTTATTCTTTAAATTGGTATATGCTGAAATAAAATAATCACGGCCGCTGTAAAAAGTTACAGGAATGCAGAATGCGATGTTTAACCATCCAAAAAATGTCCTGAATTCATTTTCCATCCGGGATAACCCAAAATAATCGGGGAAGCTGAGCAGCATGACATTGCCAAAGCAAAATCCGGCAACTGCAATTTTAGCAACCAGGTTTCTTTCAGAGCGGTCCGATTGTTGTTTTTTAACAACATCCTGCAAAGAGATTAAGGGCTCATAACCTATGGAAACCAGCATTTCTACTACTTTTCTAAGAGATACGTCCTGATTCTTAAAGGTGATTTTTACGGTTTTTTTCAGGAAATCAATCCTGGACTGCCGGACAGCAGGATTGATCTTGTGCAGGTTTTCCAGCAGCCAGATACAGGAACTACAATGGATAGCAGGGATAAAAAGGGTAATGACCGTATTTTTTTCATCCATATAATCCACAAGATCAGCCATGATGCTGGGCTCATCCAGGTATTCAAAATGTCCGACCGGATGCTTTTGCGTTTGTCCTGGTACATCGTTGTAAATGTAATAGTTGCAGAGGTTGTTGTCTGAAAGGATTTTGTATACACCCTGACAGCCCAGACAACAAAATTGTCTGTCATCGAAAAAGTATGGTTTTGAAGGGAGTTCGTCTCCGCAATGATAACATTGGGTTTCCGTATCGATGGTCTTTTCTGTAAACATGATCAAAATCAATATTGCCAAAGTTCAGTAGCCCGAGCAGAACTTTACATGACAGTAGTCAGGGGCAATAGTGATGTGTATCACTTATACTCAAATTCGATTCATGATGACTTCGTAATGAATGCATGTTGTTTTTACTTTAAATGAATGGTGAGTCCACGTTTTTACTAGGAAAAGGTGGACTCACCCTGCACTCATGGTGCAGTCATGGTGCACTCATTACGAACGGAATACGATCTTTGCCTTATTCCATTGTGCTATACAGGTACAGATTAGTGAATTGACTTTGTGCACAGGTCTTATTTCCTGCTATTGGCGTAATTTGATTTTTAAATATGATTATGTTAAAGAATCTTTATTAAATTGGTATTAATTATCGTTAAGTCTGTTTACCCAGGGGGCTGTTTTTTACCAAAATCCTCCAGTAAAATTGATAGAAGTATTAATTTGAAAACCAACCTAAACTAAAACAAACATGAAAATTGTAAAAAACATCCTTAGCGCATTATTCGGTTTAATGTTTCTAAATGCCGGACTTGACAAATTTTTTCATTACAATCCGATGCCCAAAATGTCGCCTGAAGAATTGGCTCAAATGATGAAACTGTATGAGGCTTTCGGAACAATTAAATGGTTAATGCCTTTAGTTGGATTTATAGAGGTTCTGGGCGGATTGCTTTTTATATTCCCTAAAACAAGAGCGCTCGGTGCCATTGTGATCTTGCCGGTAATGGTGGGTATCGTATTGCACAATGCAGTACACATGCCATCAGGGATGGGGATGGGAATTGCATGCGTAATGTTGCTCATTAACATCTGGATGATTGCAGACAATTGGAAAAAATATCAGCCTATGGTAGCTTAAATGGAGCTAAACAAAGGCATCTCACAATAAATTGAAAAAGATAACGAAGTCAATTAGTCAAAATTTATCATTGACTATTTTCATTCTTAATTCCCTTTAGAAGTGCGTATATGGCCATTGAATGTCCGTGTCCCAGGTCATAATCATTTTTTAGCCAGGATACAATTTCACCTGCTTTTACTTCTGGTCTAAGTAGGCCATTTTCAGTGAAATGTTTTTCTTCAGCTTTATTTCTGAAATCACCTGGTTCTAAACCAGTCTTTTCCTTTATGGTTTTTAAGTATCCTTGAAATGACATATTGCTATTTTTAGTTTCTAACTACACAAATATAGAAGTAAAGGAAGCGAGAAGAAATGGTTAAACACGACAAATTAAAGGGCCAACTACGACTTTATTAATAAAAAAACCCTCATATTTATACAATAAAAAGTATGTATTAAGATGCAGTACCGGGAAATATTAGATCAGCTACGCGCTCACGTTGCAAATCTTTTTCAATCCAATAAGGATGAGAGGTTTATTTACCACAATTTACGCCATACAGAACAAGTTGTTGAGAATGCAGTAAGGATAGGGAATCACTACCAGTTATCCGATCCGGATTTTTTTATTGTAACTGCTGCCTGCTGGTTTCATGATCTTGGGTATATGGTAGACTGTGGACAACATGAGGCAAAAGGCGCTGAACTTGCAGAGCAGTTTTTAAAAGAAAGAGGCTTGGGGCAGGAAGTAACAGATCAGGTAAAAGGATGTATACTGGCAACAAAGATGCCCCAGCAACCGGAAGGTTTACTACAACAGATTGTGTGTGATGCTGACCTGTTTCATCTCGGTGGTGATAGTTTTAAAGAAAAAAACAAGTTGATGCGCAGTGAAGTTGAGGCCTTCACCGGATACAAAATAGATAAAGGGCGATGGAGAGAAAAAACCATTGCGCTTTTTAAGATGCATCATTACCATACTGATTACTGTCAGCAGTTATTAAATGAGAAAAAGGCAGCTAATCTGGCCGAATTAGAAGATAAAATGAACGAAAAGAAATCGGAAGTTGTAGCAGATACTAAGATCTCACTTATTAAAGAGGAGAAGAAGGAAGAGAAAAAGAAAAAGAATGAGAGGCCGGAGCGTGGTGTAGAGACCATGTTCAGGATCACTTCCACAAATCACCAGCGTTTAAGTGATATGGCTGATAATAAGGCCCATATTATGATCTCTACAAACTCCATCATACTTTCGGTAATATTGAGTTTGCTGTTGCGAAAACTTGAAGACAATCCTCATTTGATCATTCCGACATTATTGCTGCTGATCATTTGTGTAGTTACTATGGTATTCTCTATTTTGGCCACTAGACCTTCGATACCTGAAGGTATATTCACACCGGACGACATCAAAGCGAAACGTGTAAACCTTTTATTTTTTGGTAACTTTTACAGAATGAGCCTGCCTGATTATGAAAGTGGAATGATCAAGTTAATGGATGACCGTGATTTTCTTTATGGGAGCCTAATCAAGGACGTTTATTCTCAGGGTGTCGTACTCGGACGTAAATACAGGTTGCTTAGAATTGCATATAACGTATTTATGTTTGGTATTATAGCTGCGGTACTTGCCTTTATCGTAGCTGCTGCGGCAGTAACCATGTAGATTTATGGAAGAAACTGTTTTCTTTAACAGGGATTTAAGCTGGCTTGGTTTTAATGAAAGGGTGCTTTTGGAAGCCGCGGATGATGCTGTTCCAATTTTAGAAAGGATTAAGTTTCTTTCCATATACTCTTCTAATCTTGACGAGTTTTATAGGGTAAGGATGCCGGTTTTAATGGCCGTTGACGAATACTACGAACAGGCAAAATCGGCCATTAATACCCAACAGCAAAAATTTGGTGAAATTATATCCAGCCAGATTCTTCCTGCCCTGGAAGATCTCGGTGTGCACTGGATCTATAACAAGCCGATTCCTGACAAGATAGCCAATCAGGTCTCAGAACTGTTTTTTACAGAAGTACTTGCCTATATTCATTCAGACCCTATAGATAAAGACCTGAAATCTTTTTTTGCAGAGAATAATAAGCTGTACCAGGTGGTCATTTTAAAAGATAAAAAAGGAATTGAGCGGCTTGAGCTCATCAACATACCTTCTGAATCAATGTCCAGATTATATGCCATTGAATACCAGAGTGAAAAGTACGTTGTGTTCCTGGAGGACATCATCAAACAAAACATGAGCTATCTGTTTCCTGATGATGAAATAAGAGGGGTATTTAACCTGAAGATTACCAGAGATGCCGAGCTAAAGATAGATGAAAAAAGCAATGAAGATATAACGGAAGCTTTGGAACGTCAGCTTGAAACCAGAGATTTTGGTTTTGCAACGCGTTTTTTGTGCGAACCGGGTATTCCGCTTCGTAGCCTGTACAGCATGATCTATTCATTGAACCTGCAAAAGGCATCAATAGTAGAAGGGGGGACATACCACAATTTAAAAGATCTGAGTGATTTTCCGCTGCAGGGCAGTCAGTATAGTTATCCAAAATGGCCGGCAGCAGATTCAGTTAAGGTTTCTCCGGATAGTACTTTGTTTGAGGAAATCCTTAAAAAGGACATCCTTGTTAATGTCCCTTATCAGCGGTATGACCCTGTGTTGAGATTTTTTAATGAAGCTGCAAACGACCGGAGGGTAGCTGAAATTTTTACCACGTTATACCGGGTAGCCAATAATTCCAGAATAGTAAGTGCGTTGATCAGTGCTGCAAGAAACGGCAAGAAAGTAGTTGTACTGGTAGAGCTCAAGGCCAGGTTTGATGAGGCAAATAACATCAAATGGGCTAAGAAAATGAAGGCATCTGGTGTCAAAATAATTTACAGCAGTATAGATCTTAAAGTGCATGCGAAAGTAGCGCTCGTAAAACGTAAGTTAGAAAGTGATATGGAATATCTGGGATTGCTGGCTACCGGTAATCTGAATGAGACCACTGCGAGGTTTTATACCGATCAGATTTTGCTTACTGCACATCAGCCAATGCTCAAAGAGCTGGAATTTTTGTTTGGGTTTTTAAGCAAGCGTAAAAAAGTACCGTTGGCAGAAGATCAGATAGAATTCAATCACCTATTGGTAGCCCAGTTTAATTTACAGCAGCGATTTTTGGATTTAATAGACCGCGAAATACGACATTCGAAAAGCGGAATTCCTGCCGGTATAACAATTAAGCTAAATAATCTGGAGGAAAGAATATTAATTACAAAGCTGTATGAGGCTTCACAGGCAGGGGTTAAGGTGCAGCTTATCGTGAGGGGAATATGCTGTCTGGTTCCCGGTGTGGCTGGGCTTAGTGAAAATATTAGCGTAATACGTATTGTAGACCGTTATCTGGAACATGCCCGAATCTTTGTATTTGAAAATAATGGCAATAAAGAGGTGTTTATGGGTTCTGCGGACTGGATGAACCGGAATATATATAGCCGGGTAGAAGTTTGTTTTCCGCTTTATGATGAAGATTTAAAAAGTATTGTGATGAAAATCATTAACTTACAGCTAAATGATAATGCACAGCAATCTATTTACTTATTTTTGCAGAACCAAACAAATAAATAGCGCCGCTTATGAAGTACGTCTACATTGCATTTTTTTATATACTGGTTATGGTAGTGTCTTTTTTTGGGGCTTATTCCTGCCAGAATCCCAATGGCAAATACACCAGTCCAAAAGGTTATAATTTCGATAAACCCGATAAGTTCAACATGCCTTCAAGTTTATTGGAAATATCTGGGATTGCATTCTATAAAAATAACAGCGATACCGTTTACAGTATTCAGGATGAAGACGGTAAGCTGTTCCGCCAAAAATGGGATGTCAAGAAGCAGAAAAACATGAAATTTGCATCAAAAGGTGATTTTGAAGATCTGGCAATTTTTAATGAGCGGGTATTTGTGCTAAAAAGCAACGGCGCTTTATATACTTTCCCGTTTTCTGAAGCAGTAAAAGAAGAATCTAAAAATGTAAAGGAAACAAAACACATCATACCTAAAGCAGAGTACGAAAGTATATATGCAGATCCTGCAACCAGCAAGCTTTATGTACTTTGTAAAAGCTGTCCGGTAGACAAGAAGCAAAAGCAGATTACAGGCTACTTACTGGATTATAAGGCTGATCTTGATTCAATCGTGCTTGCAGATAGTTTCAAGCTGGATCTTAACCAGATCAAAGCGGTTAATCCCAAACTGAAGCCGAGCTTGAGTCCTTCGGCGATGACCAAAAATCCAAAGACAAATGAATGGTACATTCTCTCCTCGGCCAATAAATTGCTCGTGATCACGGATGAAAAGTGGAAAATAAAAGCTGTACATAAACTGAATTCTTCAACCTTTAATCAGCCGGAGGGAATTGCTTTTGATAAGGATATGAATTTATTTATCTCCAATGAAGGAGATGAGATTACAGACGGTAATATTATAAAATTCAAATACAGATAGTATACTCAGATGCAAGCCATAACGCTAAATTTAAATCAGAGATTGAATGGGGAATCAGGAGCGTATTCGATAGGTGCTGACATCAGACTGTCTTTGAATCCTTTTATAAGGTACATAGAAAAGAGGGCCAGTACTGAGAAGACTGCGAAGATCAACTTTTACAGGTATATCCTGGAACAGTTTAATCAATACCCTGAGCTTAAAGATCCGATTTCAACTGAAGAGGCCAAGAAATATTCTGCGCTTTTTGAACTGATATATACTTCTTTGTCACCTATTATAAATGACGAGAACCAGCAGTTTTGGGCGATAAGCACACCAATAACTCCATGTTTTCATTATGGGACCAATGCATTTTACAATGTATTGATGGATGCTACCAGTTGTAGTATAAGGACTGATATCTCTTTACCTTCTAAAAAAGATATGGAGAAGAATGTACTTTCTGCATTCTACAATCTTGTGCTGGAACGCTTTTATAATTTTTCACTAACAGGAAATCAGGTAGTGGTCAATTCGATTATTGATCCGGATACACATTTGCTAAAGTATTATAAGCTTAATGTTGATACACGTTTCCTCGAGGTAACAACAAAAGCCAAACTTCCTGAATATAATCTTAAGGATGTGAAGGATTATATACAGGACGAGCGTAATACCTTAAAGATTTTATCGAAGCTGATACCACCGGATCTGTTTACGGTTGAGGGTATTTCCATAGTCACACTCACCGACGTTACAGGAGAGTATGCGCTGGAGACCATAAAGAATATCATTATTGAACACAGTGAGTCACAAAAGGGGCATTATACTAAATCTATTGCAACCGCACTGAAAACGCTCGTAGGTACAGATCAAATTGATTTTGGACTGATACCTTATATCAGACTGAATAACAGGCTTCAGATCAATGAGCATTCCGGGTTCACCAGTATACTTATACAGCTTGCTAAAGAAAATGATGTAGACGATGCCGCATACCTGGATCTCATAGCCGATTATATTTTAAATCCGAGAACATTGATCTTTCCGGAGATATCTGATGACGAGCGGTCTAAATATCCTATGCTGACTTTACTCGGGCAGGTGGGCGTAAAATCATATGCATTGTTCCCGTTGTACTATAATGCAAAACTTGTAGGTTGTCTTGAACTCTACACAAAAGATTCGAGTAAATTTAATGGAAATACGTTAACGAAGATAGAAGCTGCTTTTCCATTGCTGGCACAGCTCTTTCAGAATATCATTATTGATTTTAACAATGATATACAGGACATTATCACCGATAAATTTACTGCCTTGCAACCAGCTATACAGTGGCGTTTCCATGAAGCAGCATACAATTATTTACAGTCAGGTGCCAGAGAAAGGAATCTGCCTGTTGAACCTATTTTCTTCAGAGATGTTTATCCATTTTATGGCGCGGTAGATATTAGAAATTCAAGTATTCAACGTAATTCGGCAATCAGGAGAGATCTTTATTCGCATTTTGAAATACTTGAACAAACCATTAAGTCGATAAAGAGCACAATTACTTTGTGTAAAGAAAATGAGATACCCCATGAAGAAGCAATCTGGAATTATAAAAATCTGGATGAATTGTCAGATCGCGAAATCTTAAAAACAGAAGATTATTTGCAAAGACAAATTCCTGCGGCTATGGACCAATTGCGGGTCAGTCACCCTGAACTCGAGGGAATTATAAAAAAGTACTTTAAAGAGACAGGGGTAAATGGCAAGATCTTCGAGAACAGGGAGAAATATGAGAAAAGCATGCAAATGATCAATCTCGCAGTAAGCCGTCATCTTGATGAATTTAATGCAGAATTGCAAAGCATATACCCTAATTATTTTGAAAAGTTCAGGACGGATGGTGTAGAGTTTGATATTTATCTGGGGCAATCCATCGCACCTAAGATTCCTTTTACGGATGATTTGCTTGGCAGCTTCAGAATGAAGCAACTCAGGGTGCTTGCGGAAGTAGCACAGACGACTAATAATTTAGGTCCTTATTTCTCATTGCCGCTCGAAACGACACAATTGATTTTTGTATATGATAAACCTATTGATGTGAGTTTCAGGATCGATGAGCAAAGGTTTGACGTGGAGGGAAGCTACAATATCCGCTATCAGATGGTGAAGAAAAGGATTGATAAGGCACACATAAAAAATACCGATGAGCGACTGACACAGCCCGGGAAAATAGCGATTGTATATTTCAACAGTTCTGAAGCGAAGGAGTATGTCGGTTATATTAAGAAATTGCAGAAACTAGGCTTGCTGACAAACGATCTGGAATACCTGGAAATAGAAGAATTGCAGGGTGTTGAGGGGTTAAAGGCGCTAAGGGTAGGCGTTAGTTTAAAAAGAATAATGAATTGATATGCCATTGAAAAAGCTCCTGATTGTTTTTTTACTTATAATTTCGTTGCCAGCCTTTGCTCAGAAGGCTGATTCCATTACGATTGCTGTGGGCCCCGAATATGATAAAGTGAGTCCGTTACACCGTTTTTTTCTTGGAGAGAGCTACCGAAGGGTTTGGGCTACTCCTGTGAAGATCCGAATCATTAATCTTCAGAAAGAAAAAGGGGGTTTTAAAATCGTAAAACTTGGTGGCGGGATGCAGACACGCTCATTACGCCTTGTTGATCCTACAGGCAAGGAATGGGCGCTTAGGACTGTACAAAAATACCCTGAAAGAGGTCTTCCCGAGAGTCTGAGGCCTACTATTGCTAAAGATATTGTACAGGATCAGGTTTCCACAAACCACCCTTTTGCGGCATTAATTGTGCCTCCACTTGCGGACGCGGTGGGGTTAGTTACGGCCAGACCGGAGTTGGTATATGTAGGAGATGATCCTGGTTTTGGCGAATACAGAAAGGATTTTGCCAATGCTGTTTATCTTCTCGAACCACGCTCGCCTTTTGAAGAGGAGACGGACAATACCTTAAAAGTGCAGCGGAAAATACAAGAAGACAATGACAAAAAAGCCGATCAAAAGCTAACTTTAAGGGCGCGGTTACTTGATTTTGTATTGGGTGACTGGGACAGGCACGAAGATAACTGGCGTTGGCTCCCTCAAAAGGAAAAAGGCGAAACTACGTATATTCCTGTTCCCAAAGATAGGGATAAGGTATTCTATAAGACCTCAGGCCTATTTCCATGGGTACTTAATCACCAGTGGCTGAAATCTCATTTGCAGCCTTACAGTCCTACAATCAGAGATGTAAATCACTGGAGCTTTAACGAGCGGTATTTTGACAGGTATTTCCTGAATGAGCTTAGCGAGCAGGATTGGAAAGATGAGATTAAACTGGTGCAGGAAAAACTGACCGATGGGATTGTCAGGGATGCTTTCAGAAAGATGCCAGATACTATATTTAAGTTAAGTGGAGAAGAATTAATGCGCTTTTTTACTTCGCGCAGAGACAAGCTGGATACACTGGCATTGCAATACTATAAGTTTTTGTCTATCAATGTTGACATACCTGCCTCGGATAAGAAAGAAATTTTTGAAGTTAACTATGCCGATGATGGTAAGTTAGAACTTACTGTTAACAATATCAATAAAGAAGGTAAAAAGGGGAGGTTAATTTATAAACGAACATTCGATCCGGCAGTGACCAAAGAAATAAGGTTATTTGGAATGGCAGGTGAAGATGTGTTTTCCGTAATGGGAAAAGGGAATTCAGGCGTCAAAGTAAGGATGATTGGTGGGGCTGATCACGATAAGTTTGAAATAGCAAAAGAGGTGGGCAATAAGCCTTTCGTATACGATCGTTCCGATGAGCCGAATACATTTCCGGAACGTTCTTCTGCGAAGCTGCGTTTGGGAAGAGATACTATGGTAAATTACTTCGATAAAAATAGCTTTTTATATGACAGGTCCGGGCCACTCTTTAGCGGAGGATATAATATAGATCAGGGTGTACAGCTTGGTTTGGGGTATGTTTATGAAAAGCAGGGCTTCAGGAAAACGCCATATGCCACAAAGCATGAATTTTGGGCTAATTACTCTGCCGGCAGAAAGTCTTTTATACTCGATTACGTTGGAGATTTTAAGAAAGCCATTGGTCATAATGACCTCACGGTACACGCTAATTTTCTCGGCCCAAATAACCTGAGTAATTTTTTTGGTCTTGGTAACAATACAGCATTTTTAGATCAGGATTTTGATGATGAAACAGAGGAATTGTTAGACCGTGAGGATGGTATTTCATATTACCGCAACCGGTACAACTATTTAAATGTTGATGTTAAGCTCAGTAGAAAACTCAACCAGTTTCTAAAGCTTGAAGGAGGTGTACTCGCTTCTTATTATACCAGTGAGGTAGAGGGTAACGAGGAACGGTTCTTTAAAGATTATAATGCTGCAAACCCTGAACAGGAAATATTAAAAGATAAATATTATGGAGGTTTAGTAGCCGGCCTTATTTACGATAACAGGGACAATGCAGCTATTCCAACAAAAGGTATTTATTGGAAGACATCTTTTACAGCCCAGCATCGTTTGGATAAAACAAATGATAAATATGGGGCGGTAACTTCAGAATTCCGTTTTTATATCCATCCGAACAAATCCGGACTGGTATTGGCAAACCGTATAGGAGTGGGGACAGTAATAGGAGAACCTACATTTTTTCAGCGCATGCAGATCGGTGGTATAAATAGTTTAAGGGGTTTCAATAGCAAGCGTTTTACCGGTACTTCCATGTTCTATCACAACCTGGATTTACGTATGAAACTATTTAATTTCACTTCTTATCTTGTACCGGGGACTGTCGGTATGATTGGTTTCAATGATGTTGGAAGGGTTTGGGAAAAAGGGGAATCTTCAGGCAGGTGGCATCAGGGATATGGAGGTGGACTGTATGTGATTCCTGGTGAAGTGTTGTTGATCCAGGCTACTGTTGGCTTTTCCAAAGAGGCAACCATGCCTTATTTTTCGATAGGATTTAATTTCTAATGCCTTATTGATGCTGAGTCATAAAGAATCAGAATGAAGAAAGTAGGTTTGGTTTTAGCTTTTAGTGTCGTTCTGATAAACCTGTTTCAGCGATCAGGTATTTCAGAAGGAGCGAAATTAGTTGATAAATCAGATTGCAGGAACTGTCACCATCAATCTAAAAAAATTATTGGGCCTTCTTTCTTATCGATTGCCGGAAAATACTCCGCAAATGAAAAGAATCTTCGTTCACTTACAGACAAAATCATCGACGGAGGTGGAGGGGTATGGGGAGATTCACCAATGACACCACATCCTGATTTGAAAAAAAGCGATGCTAAATTAATGGTATTATATATATTATCCCTGAAGAAGTAAATTTATGAGGCTATTCAGCCTCATTGTCTATAAGAAGTTTAATTTCATGATCTGAAATGGTAATCAGTCTGTCTTTAT
The DNA here is from genome assembly GCF_032678645.1 of Pedobacter frigoris. Taxonomy (GTDB): domain Bacteria; phylum Bacteroidota; class Bacteroidia; order Sphingobacteriales; family Sphingobacteriaceae; genus Pedobacter; species Pedobacter frigoris_A. The sequence goes on along the minus strand of NZ_JAVTSP010000001.1, from coordinate 859,941 downwards.
ACAGGCCCCCAATTACTTTCTTGAAGGCATTTTTACTGATTTTAAACCTATGGTAAATTTCATCAGGCGAACTTTTATCACCCAATGCGATGGTGCCGCCACTGTCTTTTAGCTCTTCCAGTAAACTATCCTTGGTGTCAAGAATGTGACCATATCCCATAGGCTGAAGGCTCAGGTCAATTTTGCCCCCGATGCGGATCTTTTTGATCCAGCCTTTTCTTAATTCCCCGGGATTCAATTCATCAAACAATTCATTGGTATACAATAATCCGATGTATTTATTGTCGATAATGGCATTATAACCCATGTCAGACCTGTCTACAATGAGCAGGCTTACTTCGTCGCCTTCCTCAAGATCGATTTCTATCTCTTCAACGAAATTGGTCAATCTGGAGGACGCGACCATACGATCATTGCTTTCATCCAGGAAAACATAAACAACATGACGGTCACCCTTAAACATAGGACGTTTTTGCTCCCTTGTGGGAACAAAAATATCTTTATCAAGGCCAAGGTCCATAAAAGCACCTTTATCATCATCGGCAACTACAGTCAGATAAGCAAAATCACCTACGCATGCCAATGGTCTTTTCGTCGTAGCCATTAATCTGCCGTCTTTGTGCATGTAAACAAATACGTTAAGGTTATCACCGATCTCTGAATTTTTAGGCACGTCAACATATGGAAGCAGTACTTCTTTATCTCCTTCTGTTAAAATCAGACCTGCTTCAGTTTTGGTAATTATCCTTAAATCGTTGTATTGTCCTATTGCTATCATCTTGTAGTTAATTTAGAGTGTGTCTGAAAAGGTACATATCATCCTGAGTTTATTTCAGGATGACGCAGTGCAAATAAATAGCAAATTTACCTTTTCGGACAATCTCCTGCATTTTTGTTTGGAATTACAAAGGTAGCAATCTGAATTCAAATCAGGCCTTTTCTGAAGATTACTTCTTTTTTGTAAGTTCTTTATAGGTAAGGCAGCGAATTTCAGTATTCAATAAACCACCAGAAGGAAGTTCAAAAATGCGTTCATATTTTAAGCCGACACTATATGGGATTTCTTCTTTCGAACCTTCAGGTATGTTTTTGTAATTGTTCACTGTTGTGTTACATTTTCCCATGATCCCAGGGATTTTCTTAACAATTTCGTCGTATTCCGATTTTGTTAAATTGTTCAGACATTCCTGTATTTTGTACTTTTTTGGTAATTCCCTTTTGTTTTTACCTTTTACTTCCATAATAATTCTTTACAGTGATAAATTTTAAATTTATTATTTGATTACTGCAAGATTCCTCTTAAAAGAGTATTGAGTGGTTGAAACTAATGGAATTTATTTTATTTTTTTTCTAAACGGCTTTAATTCATTCAGATATGGGGGCAATCAAGGTGTAAATTTCACCTTGAAAATCTTTTCTAAGTAAATTAACTGCGATTTTACTCCTTATGCCTGAAGAACAACAGAAAACAAGAATTGGATGTTTAAGCAATTCCGGGATATGTTCATTTAAACTGTATAAGGGGATGTTAATGCCGCCTGTGTTATATTCATCGTATTCATAGGGTTCCCTAACATCTATCAATTGATAGCTGGTTTTATCGTCATTCCATTTTTGCAGGTCGCTGATATTCAGTTCGCTCTTATTGATAGCTTGTATTTTCTTAATTGGATCTTTTGTAGATGGGCAGCCAGGTTTTTTAACTTCTTTGTGGAAATTTAATATCAGGGTTTCATTATCAAGAGTGTTAAAAGTCAGTAGTTTTCCTGACAGGACCTCACCAAAGCCGCAGACTATTTTAATTACCTCGTTGGCCATGATACTCCCAACTATTCCGGGCAAAGGGCCGATTACGCCACTTTCAGCACAGTTGGGGACGTCTTCCGAGGCAGGTGGTTCGGGATAAAGTGAACGGTAATCAGGGCCATTCTGGTAGTTAAACACAGATACTTGCCCTTCGAATTGAAATATAGACCCAAACACCAGGACTCTGTTTAAGACAACACAAGTGTCATTTACCAGGTAACGTGTAGCAAAATTATCTGACCCGTCTACAATAATGTCGTATTGTCTAAGCAATTCAGTCGCATTTTCTGCAGTTAGCCTGTGAGGATAAGCTTTGAAATTGACATATGGGTTGAGCAGCTGAAGTTTTTCCGCTGCCGCTATTGCCTTTGATTTGCCAATATCGGCCATGTGATACAGTACCTGTCGGTGAAGGTTGGTTTCATCAACGACATCATCGTCTATTATCCCAATGTGTCCTATACCTGCTCCGACAATGTAAAGCAGAGCCGGGCATCCGAGTCCGCCAGCTCCAATTACAAGAACAGACGATTGCTGAAGCTTTAGCTGGCCTTCGATTCCTACCTCTGTGAGTCTGATTTGTCTGTCGTACCTTTTCATATTTAACATCTTTGCCATTTAGGTCAGACTGCTGTCCCAATCTTTCCAAACCGGCTCATAACCTTGCTGATTAATCATTGCCGCGATTTCCGGTGCGCTTCGTTCGTCTGAGATCTCGAATTGCTCTAACGATTGCGGTTCCACAGCGTAACCACCAGGATTCGTTTTAGAACCTGCACTCATTGCCGTGATCCCCAATTTGATGATGTTGTTTCTGAAAACATCAGATTCCCTTGTTGAGATCGAGAGCTCAACCTCTTCGTTGAATAAACGGTAAGCACAGATCAGCTGTACAAGCTCTCTGTCGCTCATCGCAATCTTAGGTTCCAGTCCACCGCTAAAAGGACGGAGTCTTGGAAAAGAAATGCTGTATTTGCTCTGCCAATATTGCTTTTCCAGGTAGGAGAGGTGCATGGCGGTAAAATAAGAATCAGTTCGCCAGTCTTCGAGACCGATGAGAACCCCTAATCCCATTTTATGGATGCCAGCTTTTCCGAGTCTGTCGGGTGTATCCAGTCGGTACTGGAAATTTGATTTCTTACCTTTAGGATGGTGTTTCTTATAATCCTCTTCGTGATAGGTCTCCTGGTACACCAGCACCGTATTTAGCCCATATGGAGTAAGTTCCATGTAATCTTCAAGATCAAGAGGCTGTACCTCCATAGAAATATGTGAGAAATGCGGTTTGATCAGGTCAAGCACCTTTTTGAAATAATCTGTATGCACAGATTGATTGGCTTCACCGGTGACCAGTAAAACATGATCAAAACCCATGTCTTTGATTACAGCTACTTCCTGCATGACTTCGATAGATGAAAGGGTTTTACGCCTCACCTTATTGTCGTAGCTAAACCCGCAATAGGTGCAGATGTTGTTACATTCATTAGATAAGTAGAGCGGTACATACATCTGAATAACCTTGCCAAAGCGTTTTAATGTCAGCTGCTGACTGATTTTCGCCATTTGTTCAAGGTATGGTGCCGCTGCCGGTGAAATCAGGGCCTTAAAATCCTCGAGAGATCTTTTAGAAGCGGCCAATGCTCTTTCGACATCAAAAGCAGTCTTAGCATAAATGCTTTTACTTGTGTCATCCCAACTGCAGGATCTAAATATTTCAGTGAAACTCATGTCGGTTATAGTTCGTCCAGGAAAGAAGTAAGTGGACTGCTGGCCATAGCTGCCTGATTCTTACTTCCTAATTTAGCTTCATATGCCATTCTTCCTGCCTCCACTGCCATTTTAAAAGCGGCAGCCATTTGTACAGGATGTTGCGAGACAGCGATGGCAGTATTTACCAATACTGCATCGGCACCGATCTCCATTGCTTTAGCCGCGTCAGACGGGGCGCCAATTCCTGCGTCAACAATTACCGGGACGTTACTTTGACTAATGATGATCTCCAGAAAATCGATGGTCCTTAATCCTTTGTTGCTGCCAATTGGAGAGCCCAATGGCATTACAGCCGATGTGCCGGCATTTTCCAGACGTTTACACAGTACAGGATCTGCATGAATATAAGGCAGCACAATAAATCCAAGTTTTGCAAGTTCTTCCGTTGCCAGAAGTGTTTCTATAGGATCTGGCATCAGGTATTTCGGATCAGGATGTATTTCAAGTTTGATCCAGTTGGTCTCCAACGCCTCACGTGCCATCTGAGCAGCAAATACGGCTTCTTTAGCGTTGCGTACGCCGGATGTATTCGGCAATAAACTGATGTGCGGATGTTTGAGTCTCAAAAGGATATCATCTTCGTCATCTTTAAGATCTACCCGTTTGAGCGCTACAGTTACCAATTCCGATTCAGATGCAAGCAGTGCATATTCCATCTCTTCTGAAGAACTGAATTTGCCGGTTCCTGTGAACAGGCGGGAGTTAAATGTTCTATCTGCTATCCTTAACATATTGCATTTTTTTTGTTAACGATTCATTCATGTATTTTAACTTTTCAGTGATATGTGGATCTTTACTTAATGCCCCCGATACGGCGACTCCATATAATCCTGTTTCCATTAACAAGGGAATATCCTCTGTTTCAATACCACCTATTGCGATGATTGGAATGTCGAGTCCTTCGTTTCTTACCTGTTCCATGATTGCCTGGTATCCGGCTAATCCAATGATCGGACTTAATTTTTCCTTAGTAGAAGTAAAACGGTAGGGGCCTAAACCTATATAATTGGCGCCATCGGCCACTCTGGTTAAAATATGCTGGAAGGTATTTGCAGTTCCTCCAATGATCATCTGTTCCCCTACAATTTCCCTGGCAGTTCTGATGGGCATGTCATCAAGCCCGAGGTGTACACCATAAGCTCCTGCGGCCCTGGCTATTTCGGGGTAGTCATTGACAATTAATTTAGCGCCGTATGACTGGCACAAGGAATTTGCTCTTAGTGCCAGATCCAGTACAATTTCTTCCGGTTGGTTTTTTACCCTAAGCTGAATCCATTTTCCTCCGGATTGTAATACCTTATCAATGGAGTCGAGGTGACTTCCATTTTCAGGTGACTGTGATATGTAATGTAATTTATCGATCATAAAGAATGGTACCCCAGAAGGGTTGAATTACTGTTTAAAAATTGTTCTATATAAGCTTTAGCAAGTTTGCAGGCTTCTGTGAGCGAATAACCCAAGGCAAGATTAGCTGCTATTGAAGCCGATAATATACAACCGGAGCCGTGTTTCTGTTCAATTTCCTGAGTTGTAGGTTCAAGTGTTTGAAAACTCCCATATTCAAATAAAAAATCTGTCCCGGGGGCATACGCGTTGTGTCCGCCTTTCAATAATACCGGGCAATACCTGGCCCAGCCAGAAGCAGCTTTGTGCATATCCTCATCTGCTGCATTTCCCATTTTTTTAAATTCATGATAATTCGGGGTAATCAGGCTGATCTGTTTTAAAACAGGGATCAATTGTGTCAGTCCATTTTGCCAGTCATGGAATTCAAATCCTGCTGTTGCGGTAAGAACGGGATCCAACACAATTTTTATATCCGGATTGTGCTGTTTTAGATATGTAGTTACCTGAAGCAGAACTTTAATATTTTCTATCAAACCAATTTTACACACAGCAACTTTAAACTTATTCAGAAGAGGAGCCAGCTGTGCGATGATCTGCTGAGCAGAAATCCACTGATTCTTTATAAAGTCAGTATCATTCTGAATTGTAAGAGAACTGCATATCCCAAAACCATAGACCTGATGTTGCTCAAAACACTTGACATCTGCAAGGACGCCGGCACCTGCACTGGGGTCAAAGCCAGCTATACTGATCACGTAGGGCCTCAACATATTGCCTGTATCTTTTTAAAATTGTTGATTGCCTGTAAAGGTTCATTCCATAACGCACCCATTAGTGCCATGCTTTTAAAACCCATATCAATTACCTGTTGGACATTGTCAAGATGAATACCTCCCAATGCAACCATTTTTACAGGTGTTTCAGGAAGTCTGAAGCCATCTTTTATTACTCCTTGATATCCCGGCTTAGATAAACTGTTGAACACAGGACTAAAAAACGCATAGTCGAATTGCCTGATTTCTGATAAGGCATCCCAGCTGTGAATAGACGTACTCAGTGTATTATTCGGCGGCGCGGATAAATTATCCTTTCTTAGTCTTTCAGGGTAATGTAACCTGGTAATCCCGAAATCCGGAGCGAGTTCGTGGAACTGATGTAAGGCTATACGAGGATGAAAAGCAGGATCAATTGCATTGATTAGTTCAATGAAATTAGCTTCATCAGTGTTGTTCTTTCTTAAATGAAGAATGTTTAGGTCATTGTAAAACAGTTTATTGATGAGTTTACCTTCATCTTTAAAATAGCTGTCATTTGAAATTACAATCAGTTCCATTTTCTATTATAGATAGATCTCACTTCCTTTTTCTGTAAACTCTTTTGATTTTTCAGCCATGCCTTTTTCCAGTGCATCCTCTGCGTCCACACCTTGTTTAGCAGCATAATCCCTAACATCCTGTGTAATTTTCATAGAACAGAAGTTGGGGCCGCACATTGAACAGAAATGGGCTATTTTAGCGCCATCGGCAGGCAGTGTTTCATCGTGGAATTCTTTGGCGGTGTCCGGATCCAGAGACAGGTTGAACTGATCTTCCCATCTGAATTCAAACCTCGCTTTACTTAAGGCATTGTCGCGGTATTGTGCACCCGGATGTCCTTTGGCGAGATCGGCAGCATGAGCGGCAATTTTATAGGTAATCACGCCGTCTTTTACGTCTTTTTTATTAGGCAGTCCAAGGTGTTCTTTTGGAGTTACATAACAAAGCATTGCTGTACCAAACCAGCCGATCATCGCTGCGCCGATAGCAGAAGTAATGTGGTCATATCCAGGTGCGATATCGGTTGTAAGCGGGCCTAACGTATAGAATGGGGCTTCCGAACAGTGCTCCAACTGCTTTTCCATGTTTTCTTTAATCAGGTGCATAGGAACGTGTCCCGGACCTTCAATAATCGTTTGTACATCATGCTTCCAGGCAATTTTGGTCAGTTCACCCAAAGTTTCCAGTTCCCCAAACTGTGCTTCATCATTCGCATCCGCAATACAGCCAGGTCTCAGTCCGTCTCCAAGAGAAAAAGCTACATCGTAAGCTTTCATGATCTCACAGATCTCCTCAAAATGTGTGTATAAGAAATTTTCTTTATGGTGTGCCAGACACCATTTGGCCATGATGGATCCACCTCTGGACACGATACCGGTTACCCTTTTTGCTGTTAACGGTACATAACGCAATAATACACCAGCATGAATGGTGAAATAATCAACACCCTGTTCGGCTTGCTCTATCAGTGTATCCCTAAACAACTCCCAGGTCAGGTCTTCAGCTTTTCCATTTACTTTTTCTAATGCCTGGTAGATCGGTACAGTACCAATTGGCACAGGAGAATTTCTGATGATCCATTCACGGGTTTCATGAATATTTTTGCCGGTAGATAAGTCCATGATGGTATCCGCTCCCCATCTGCAGGCCCATACCGCTTTTTCTACTTCTTCTTCAATGGAAGATGTAACGGCAGAATTGCCGATGTTGGCATTGATCTTCACCAGGAAATTGCGTCCGATAATCATTGGTTCAAGCTCAGGGTGATTGATGTTACAGGGGATAACAGCACGGCCGGCTGCTACTTCAGAACGGACAAATTCAGGAGTGATGTAACCTTTAGGCGTATTTGCTCCGAAACTATGGCCTTTATGCTGATGGTTCATTACTTCATATTGCTTACCAAGTTGTTCGCTTAGTAAATCAATACGCTGATTTTCTCTGATGGCAATATATTCCATTTCAGCCGTAATGATGCCTTTTTTAGCATAATGCATTTGGGAAACATTAGCACCTTTTACAGCCTTGTAGGGTTTTTTTACGTAATTGAAGCGCAAAGCATCCAGTTTATTGTCCGCTAGCCGCTGCTGGCCATAGTCAGATGAGATTTTGTCCAATTGTTCCACATCCTGTCTGCCTGTGATCCATTTCTCCCTTAACCTTGCTAAGCCTTGTTTTACATCAATGTTAGCTTCAGGATCGGTATATGGGCCACTCGTATCGTATACGGTTACTGGCGGATTAGGTTCCGTAAGACCAAAGCCATTGTGTATTTTGGTGTCCTGGAGACTAATTTCACGCATCGCCACCTCAATGTCGTGCAGTTGTCCCTTTACATATATCTTACGTGAAGCCGGAAACGGTTTACGGCTAATGACTTGTTCGTCAGGAGTTTTTTCTACTTTCATGTCTTCTTGGAGTTTTAAGTTTTATCCGCCTTGAGTGGCTTTAATGAGTAATATCTGATCGCCCTCCTTTAGCAGCTGAGCGGACCAGTGGGGTTTAGAAATGATACTTTGATTGATGGCTACAGCAATTCCTTTAGCCTCTTTTTGGAGTACAACAGAGAGCATTTGTTCTACCGAACAAGCATCATCAAGTACATAATTTTTGTGGTTTACAGTTACTTTCATTGTTACCGGTAATAATTTATAACAAGAAAACTGTAGGGGATGGCCCATAACGGGTCGAAAAGACAGCAAATGAATTTGCTTCTACTTTTCCCTTCGGCAGTACTAACTGCATCAGGTTCAAAGGGTATATCTCAGCGCAAGGCACCCCTAAAGTTTTTTGTAAAGCTATATTATTTTTTCTGAATAAAAAAACAGCTCTTTTCAGATGTCTTTAAAGATGTTTTGCAAATTGGTAAAACATCCTTAATTATCAGCTAAATAGTTTTTTCAGCTACAAATAGAATGTTTACATTTGTATGCTGACTTTTATGGGATAGTTAGCTGTTTTGGTGTATAAACGCTTTCAATCGATCTCGATGATTTCAAATAATAAACACAGGTTTTTTTTAAGTCTTTTCTTTTTTATCTCCGGATTCAGTTTCGCCACATGGGCGTCGCGGATACCTACTATTAAAACTGCCTTCGGATTTAATGAAGCAGAGCTTGGTACAATTTTACTTGCCATGCCTCTTGGTTCATTATTGGGTTTGCCCATATCAGGATGGCTGGTCTCAAAATACAACAGCAGGGTGCCACTTACGGTTGGATATGCTCTGAATGGACTGTCATTGGCGTTAATCGGTTTTGCTCAAAATACCTTTAGTCTTGTTGCAGCCATTTGTATTTTTGCTTTCACGACCCGTATTTTTAATATTTCGGTAAATACTCAGACGTTAACTCTTCAAAAGCGATTTGAAAAAAAGATTATCGGTTCATTCCATGGATTCTGGAGTATTGGGGGTATAGCGGGAATAGCATTGTCAACTTTTCTTTTGACTTTAAATGTCTCTCTCCACCTGCATTTTTCGATAGTAGCGGTCGTTATGCTTTTAGTTACGGCTTATTCTTATCAGTTTCTTTTAAAAGGCGATAGGTCGGAGACAGGTAATAAGCTTATACTAAGTAAGCCGGATCCTTATATTTTTTACCTGGGTATTGTCGTTTTTTTATGTGCGATATGTGAAGGTGGAATGTTCGACTGGAGTGGGATTTACTTTCAGGAAGTACTCCATGTAGAGATTTTTACTTATGGTTATCTGATATTCATGACCTTTATGGCAGCATCCAGATTCCTGTCAGATATCATCATCGCCAGGTTTGGAATGCCAAAAACTTATGTCATGAGCGCTGTTTGTATTGTATCAGGAATAAGTCTGGCAGTCATATTTCCAACATTTTGGACGGCAATGATTGGGTTTTCACTGGTAGGTTTCGGTACTGCATCCATTATTCCAATGTCGTATGCCCTTGCGGGGGCATCAAAAAAGTACTCTCCGGGAATGGCAATCTCCATTATAGCTACTTATTCCATTACCGGAATGCTGTTGGGTCCGCCTTTAATAGGCTATCTTGCCCATGCGTTTAACCTCAGGATTTCTTTTGTTGTGTTTGGGATATGTGGTCTGATGCTTGTGCCGATCACACGTCTATTCTTTAACCACCAGAAAACACAATAAAAAAGCGGGTTTTAAGCCCGCTTATGTATTCTGAATGTTATTGTTAAGATCGTCTGCCGCAGACTTGACTTTTTCAAGCTCAGCATCTCTGAAATCTTTAAATTCCTGCGAGGTCTGATCTACTTTTGATTTTACATTGTGTACAACACGGTCTTTTAGTCCTACAAGACTATCTTTTCCTGTGTTTATTTTATCCTTTAAAGAATATAAACCATCTTTTGCGCTATCTGCAAAGTCCAATGCTTTGTCAGATATGCGTTCTCTTGTTTTTTTACCGCTATCTGGTGCAAATAATACTCCAAGAACTGCTCCAACTGCCAGACCAGCCAATAAAGCTACTGCTGCTGTTGATTTATCCTGAGTGTTACACGATAAGTTTGATAAACGATTAGTCATTAATTTCCTGTAATTCATAGCATATTTTTTATTAAGGTTAAGCATAAACCATACCAAAGAACTTTGTTAAGTGTATATGATTTCTATATTTGTTTTATGAAAACCAGACATTTATATCCGGCGGTTTTATGTGCAGTAATTTTGATATCATCTTGCACCAGCCGCCTAACTTCTTCAAAAAACACTTCACCGGCTCCCGCGGTAATTAACGTAATTTCCAAAGGTGTATTTTATGATATTTATGCCGATGATAAAAAAATTGTTAAAAGAGCATCAGAACAGGAAGGACTGATCAGAATTTCCAATGAAGAGATAACCAGGAAAATTACGGGTGATAACAGGAGACAATTGAGTAATGATTTGGTACTTAAAGTAACACTCAATCCACTTTGCGATAACTATGACCGCATTGCTTCCATTAAATTGGTAACCGTTGATGCCGGTAAACCTTATAATGATGCTTCAGCAGTGTCACAGGAGATATTCCGGTTCACCACACCCTTTATGAACAAGAATAAAATGCCTGATACGGTTGTATTTGTAACTAATATAAGTCAGCTAAGTACTGTTTTCGCTGATAAAACAAAAGACATTTGGATTAAGGCGGGAATTGGGGGTACTACTAGTGCTGGTCAAAGGCAAGTAGAGAATTGCAAAGAAAGTTTTGAAACCTCTATGCTGACAGTAGATATTGTGTCAAATACGAATAAGAAGGTAATTAAGCAAAAATACCTTCCCGTTACCAGCTTTTATGCGCTGACGGATGGTGCTACTGACGCTGGTAATGCAAAGAATTTTGAGTTTGAAATTTCAGAAAAACACAGTCAGGATACTTTGTATTTCATCACGTCAGCACACGGTGCTGCAAGAGGGGGCGAAGAGTATACGACGCGTGAACATGTATTGTACATGGATGGCAAAGAGATCAACCGCTTTACGCAAAACCTCGACTGTACCACATACGCAAAGTATAATACCCAGGGTAATGGGATATACAGAGGATATTCATTTGCAAGAAACAAAAGAAGCTGGTGCCCCGGAGCAGCAGTTCCTGTTCATAAAATTGCTTTGCCTGCACTTGCTAAAGGAAAGCATAGCTTTAAAGTAGATGTACCAGAAGCTAACCTTAAAAATGGTTATATTCATGTGTCCGCCTATATTGTAAGTAGAATTTAAATAGCGATGAGAAGAATTAGTTGCCTCCTGTTTGTGCTCTTATTTAACATTTACGAATCAAAATCACAAAATATTCATCCGGATGAAACCCTAAAAATACAGCAGGCACTGCAAGATGCCAGAGGGCAGTTGCTTCAAAAGGCAGGTTCAGCTAATGTAGATATTGAAACGGTAGACCGTATGTTGCAATTGGGATTGTGGAGAGAAGCTAAACTCATCATTGATAAACATAAGGGTGTTGACTATCAGTTATTATTAGCCGATTATCTGATCTTGAACAATGATTTTAAAGAGGCAGAAAAACTAGTCAATAGCGTTTTAAAGCAATCATCAAAAAATGAAAAGGCGCTGTTATTGAAAGGTTTTCTGGAGATACAGGCATGGCGACTACAACAAGCTGCTGAAATCGCACAGCGGATTATTAAAAGCAATGCCTCAAGCGAGGCGGGTAATTTGCTGCTGGGCAGAGTTAGGTTACTTCAAAAAGATTACAATAATGCATTGGCAATCGCTAAAAAAGTAGCAACTGTAAATCCAAAAAGTGCAGGTTCTTATCTTTTAGAAGCAGATGTATACTTTTGGAACCAACATCCGGAACAGGCAGAAAAGCCTTTGATTAAATCCCTGGAACTGGACCCTTTTAACGCAGATGCCCGTTTTAGTTATGGCTATGCCATCTGGAGAAGGATCGATGCCACGCAATTGAACGCTATGGCTGCTCAATGGGAACTGGCATTGAATATCAATCCGCTGCACTACCAGACGCACTGGCATTGGGGCAATGGCCATACCAATCTGACTTATGCAGATTATGCGGAGAAGGATGACGAGGCCATAAGGCAGGAACTGGCCAAAGCAGACTCGCTGGTGACATCCAATGACGTAAAATCTGCATTGGAATTTACCAGGGTTATTCAACAGAAATACCCGAAGTCTGTACTTCCGCTGATGCACCGCGCTTCGATTTATTACAGTGCTTTCGATCAGGACCGCAAAATGAGATTAGATTCGGCGGAGGTATTGTTTAAAAAAGTCCTGAGTATAAAAAAACATTATGGACCTGCACACAATGGCCTGTCTGCAGTCATTAAATCAAAGCGGATTCCCTACCTGCAGGTGTTTGATTCCATTACCAATGTGTTAAATACCACTAAAATAGCCGACAGGGAGAACTTTTTAAAGGTCTTTCCAGATGTAGCTTACTATCCCGGAGAAACAGCCAAGGCGATGGTGTGGAATCAAATGTATACTTCTGTGGTGTATTTCCCTTTCTTATCCAGGCAAAACAACAATTTCAGGATTCCGCCACTGCATCACGATCTGGCGATCACCATGCGTTCGCCTTCATTCCGGTACATGACCACATTTGACAACCGTCAATGGATGGACATCAGGGGAGTAGGAAGCGGAGCTGCCGCTATAGAGTATGTAGAGCGGGGTGCTTTTCTGGAACGTAATGTGGTTTTGCACGAATATGTACACCTGTTTCATGGGACCGTACTTACAGATGCTGAAAACCGGCAGATCCGAAAGTTGTATTACAACGCAATGAAAGAAAAGCGTACACTCGATTACTACTCTCAGAATAATGAAAGTGAATACTTTGCCCAGACTTACCCGGCATTCTTTGAACCGGTAAAAGTACATCCGCTGGATTTTAAATCAATGAATACTACGCTGGATCTGAAAACTAAGGATCCGGATATGTATCATTTTCTGGACCAGCTGGTAAAAAAAGAAAAGGCATACCTGGCCGGAGATCAAAAAGCCATGGCCAGCAATTGGGCCGAAGTATATTTAAACCTTAGCAAAAGATACGGAAGTTCTCCAGCAGCCAGGAATTACCTGGATACAGCCCTGACTTATGATGATAAATACCTGCCGGCGTACCTGGCAATGAGCAATTTCTTTATCAATAGTAAAAACCTAACGGAAGCAGAAAAATGGCTGATGAAAGCAAGGTCGGTAGATTCAACATATGCACCTATATATGTTTCCTACGCTGCATTAATAGGAGCGAAGTACCAGTCCAAAGAAATTGATCAGCAAAGTTCCATCAGACAACAGGCCGGTTACCTCCAAAAGGCACTGAAGCTGGAAGATGATTATCAGGAGCTGGCCAGGGTAAATGGATTGTTGAGAGAGCTTTACAAAAGAAATGCGATGCTTGCCGATGCGATCAAAGTAGCAGACCAATATGCTAAAACCGGGGCAAGGGTATCAACTTATCTGAGAGACCGTATAGATGATGCTTCAGCTTTTTCGGCTGTGCTCAAATCTGAAATGGGAGATCAATCAGCGGTAGCTGTTTTGAAAAATCTGGTAGCCCAAAAACCACAGAACTTTGAATACAGGAATATGTACGCCGACGCATTGGCCGTTAACGGCCAATATCCGGAAGCGATCAACACACTAAAAGAAGCCCAGAGAATTCTTAGCGCGTCCGGAAATGCCAGGACGGACTATAACCTGAGGATTGCTGAATTTTACAATGCTGATGGGAATAAAGACAGCGTGAATACCTACCTGACACCATTTTTGACGGGAAAATACCAGATTAGAGGAGCTGATCAGATTAGATACATCAACCTGTTGATTAAGACGGGTAACAAAGAAAAGGCCGCAGACTTATTAAAAAGTATGAACCTAACCGGTGATAATTTCTATATGGGCGGGTATTTATATGCTACAGCTAAATTACAGGAAGCAAACGGACTTGCCTCAGAAAGCGCAGCATCCCTGGAAAAGGCGATTGCCTCCAATCCGTATCATCTTGCAGCTTACAGAGATCTGGTGGCCTATCTAAAAATACAGAAACAAACTTTGAAGGCAGGCGAACTGCAGGAGAAAATGAGGATTCTTTTTTACCAAAAATAGACGGAAAGCAGGCATTTTTATCATTACTTTTGTGGTGTGTAATTTGTACACTAACTACAATGTTTTTTATGAAAAGAAGCCTGCTTACATTAACTCTTGGAGGATTAGGAATCGGGATCACAGAATTTGTGATGATGGGTTTACTTCCGGATATTGCTAAAGATCTGTCGATTACCATACCGCAGGCAGGTCATTTGATTTCTGCATATGCCCTTGGTGTTGTTATCGGAGCTCCGCTACTTGTCGCAATAGCGGGCAGTTATCCGCCGAAAAAAATCCTGATTGTCTTAATGATGATGTTTACCGGTTTTAATGCGCTATCGGCATTCGCTCCAGACTATACCACGATGTTTGTTGCGCGTTTGTTGGCAGGCCTGCCTCACGGGGCGTTTTTCGGCGTTGGTTCCGTTGTAGCCAGCCGGCTTGCTGATAAGGGCAGAGAAGCACAGGCAGTTTCCTTAATGTTTGCCGGACTTACGGTCGCCAATATACTCGGAGTTCCTCTTGGTACTTTCATAGGCCACAATTACTCATGGCGTTACACTTTTATCATCATCGTTATAGTGGGTCTGGTCACTTTGCTGACCTTAAAACTCTGGATGCCTGCATTACCAGCTACTAAAAACAGGAATTTAAAAGAAGAACTGAGTTTTTTCAAACTGCCAGAAGCCTGGCTGATCATTCTGATGATCGCTATTGGCACCGGTGGGTTATTCTCATGGTACAGCTATATTGCACCTTTATTGACAGACGTGTCTGGATTCTCTGCAGACAGCATCACTTATATTTTGGTATTGGCCGGTTTAGGCATGCTGGTAGGTAATTTCATAGGAGGGAGACTGGCAGATAAATTTTCTCCGGCCAAGGCCTGTATATCGCTGTTGATCGTAATGGCAGTTACCTTATTTATTGTTCATTATGTTTCAGGTAATCAGGTTATTTCCTTAATCATGACTTTCATTACCGGAGCTGTGGCATTTGCGCTGGCCGCACCAATACAGATGTTGATGATCAATACAGCAAAGGGTTCCGAAATGCTTGCAGCATCAGTGAGCCAGGCGAGTTTTAACATTGGAAATGCACTGGGTGCTTTTTTAGGCGGATTGCCACTTGCTGCGGGGTACGATTATACATCGCCAGTATGGGTGGGATCTGTTATGGCCTTGATCGGAGCAGCTTTTGCATGGATGCTGATTTCACGAAATAAGAGAAATGCCCAACTGAGTTATGTCGGTCGATAAAATATCAATGATGAAAGTTGCCTGACAAGAACCTGAATTATTTAAAGCAGAAACAATTATCTTTGCCGCTCATAAAAAATGATCAAATGAAGGCAGCGCTGGAGAGAATTCAAATTGCAATAGAGCCCCTTAGGCAGGAAATTATAAATCATAAGGTTTATTCAGTAATTAACGATATTGAAGACCTCAGAATATTCATGGAACACCATGTTTATGCGGTTTGGGATTTCATGTCGCTCTTAAAATCCTTGCAAATTAATCTTACCTGCACTACTTTGCCGTGGTTTCCTGTAGGCTCAGGAAATACCAGGTCTTTGATCAATGAGATCGTAGCGGGAGAAGAATCAGACATTGATGCCAATGGCATAAAAAAAAGTCATTTTGAGATGTACCTGGAGGCGATGGAACAATGTGGAGCAGATACCGCTGAAATCCATAGTTTTATTGCAGCATTAAAGGAATCAAATGATTTTGAAAGAGCTTATCGTGTTGCCGGAACTCCTGCTGCTGCACAAAGTTTTGTGGATTTTACGTTTGAAACCATTTACAGTAATCAAGCGCATCTTCAGGCCAGCACATTTACATTTGGCAGGGAAGACCTGATTCCAAATATGTTTCTGACCATTGTCAATGATTTAAACCAAAAGTTTCCTGATCAGATCTCACTGTTTAAATATTATTTGGACAGGCATATAGAAGTAGACGGAGATCACCATAGCCATCTGGCACTTGAAATGACTGCTGAGCTTTGTGGTGACAATGACACCTATTGGAAAGCAGCAGAAGAAGCTACTATAGCATCATTAAGAAAACGTCTAGAACTTTGGGATGGAGCTTATCAAAAAATAACCGCCAATCAGCTGATTAAGGCTTGATCAGTTTGAAGAATTTAGGTACATCATTATCGTTACTTGAATAATAGATCAGTTTCCTGTCAGATCCGAATAAATACAATGAAGGGTATTGTTTGGGGTGGAACAGGGGGATAAACACATGGTCTTTGTCCTGCAAAATACTCACATTCTTCATGCTCAATAATGCTTTTCCATAATTCGTCATGAAGTAATCTATAGACCGTTGCTCATCCTGAGTTACTAAAATCAAGTTGATGTCGGCGAATTCCTTATTTCTTTTAGACATTGCAGCAGCTGTTTTCTGGCAGTGACCACAGGTAGCATCAAAGAACATCAGCAAGGTCTTTTTTCCCTTAGCAATCTGGTCCGTTGAAAATGTTCCGCCAGCTTTTTTATAAAAAACTGCCTTAGGTATCTCTGTTCCGGGAGTGAGTTCCTGACTGTAAGCCAAGGTTGCGAAGGCTGAAAAGAAAAGGGCTAAAAGAAATTGCTTCATATAGTACAAAATATTAAACACCGCTAATATCAGATTCTTTCCGTTTAGTTGTGTCATTTTAATATAATGTAGATTTTTTTGGATGTTATAATTTTATAATTATCTTTAACTAAGTTTTTAGTAGATTATTTCAGCCAAATATAAATTATGAAAAAGATAACGCTCTCCTTATTTTTTCTTTTGCTTTCCTGCGTTGTGTTCGCGCAAAAGAATGGTGTCATTACAGGTTCTCTTGTTGACAGTACCAATCACAAAGTGACTCTCAATTATGCTACGGTATCAGTATTCAAAGCGGGGGATACTGTGCTCATTACCTATAAACTTTCAGATGATAAAGGCGTATTTGTGATCAATGGTCTGCAAACGGGTATAAAATACAAACTGGTGATTAATGCCTGGCAGTACCACATCCTGCGTAAAGAGGTGATGCTGGAAGCCTCATCACCTAAAATAGATCTGGGACAATTGATATTGTCTGAAAAGGCCAATAACCTCCAGGAAATAGTGATAAAGGCAGAACGGCCGCCTATAATAGTCCGAAAAGACACCATAGAATTTAATGCGGAGTCATTCAAGACCCTGCCAAGTGCGGTTGTAGAAGATCTGTTGAAAAAACTGCCGGGTGTGAGTCTTGATGACGACGGGAATATTAAGGTAAATGGTAAATCTGTAAGTAAGATCCTCGTAGATGGAAAAGAGTTTTTTGGCGGAGACCAGCAAATTGCTACCAAGAACCTGCCTGCTAATATTATCGACAAGGTGCAGGTGATGGACGATCAGGAGGCCAAGCGTGCAAATCCGGATTTAGTTGCAGCCGATGTTCCTCAGGTTATTAATCTCAAATTAAAAAGAGCAATCAAGCAGGGAATGTTTGGTAAATTGTATGGGGGAGGCGGTTCAGCGGAACTGTTTGAAACAGGGGGAATTCTCAATGTTTTTAGAGATACGTCGCAAGTTAGTGTTTTAGGTTATGGCAATAATGTAAACAAGCCTGGGTTTAGTATGGCTGATATACAAAGGATTGGAGGCTTTGCAAGGGGCGGTTCCAGTTCGATGATGATAAGTTCCAGTGGTGGCTTTAGTCTGGATAATATATCGTTCGGCGGACTTGGCTCAGGAGTACAGACCTCAGCAGGAGCCGGAGCCAATTTTAATACAGTTACTAAAAAAGGCATTAAAATAAACGCGAAGTACTTTTATGGACAAACCAGCGACTTGATCACCAGAGAAACTAATGAAGATCAGAAGCTAGGTCAGGGCAGTCTGATTACAAGGAACAGTTCAAAACAAGAAAACAAGAATTATATCCACACCATTAGCGGAAGGATAGATTTTAAAATAGATAGTCTTACCAGTTTATTTATTACTCCCTCAGTATCTTTAGGGACAAGTAGAGGCGATGGGTTGGATCTCAAGAACAGCTATCGTGGCAGTGATACCAAAATCAATGATGCTGAGAATAATAGTATTTCCGATGGAAGCAATACAGATTATTCTGTCTCTGCTACCCTTAACAGGAGTTTTAAGAAGAGAGGCAGGTCGTTTAATTCAAATTTAAATATCAATAAAAAAGACAATGGAAATGATAATTTTAACACTTCAGTAGTCAATTTTTACGACGATGGGACAAGCAGGAATATTGATCAGTTAAGGGGAAATGAAGTGCGGAATTTTGGAATGTCACTCTCTGCTAATTATAGCGAACCGATCAGTAAAGAGCTGTCTTTGTCATTTGTAGCACGATCTAATTATCTTGACAATGAAAACGCCCTGGCTACCTTTTATAAAAATCCACTGAATCAGTCGTTTGATATAGCAGTGCCTTCTCTTTCAGAGACGGTGAGGCAAAGTGGAATTAAAAATAACCTCGCTTCTTCACTAAGGTGGAGAATAACCAAAGATCTGGATATTAATCCAGGTATGGTATTCAACACCATAAGTTTGAGAAACAGGTTCATCAAGTACGAGAATTTTAACCAGAATTATGCTTTTTTCGCTCCGCAACTGTCTGTAAGGTACAAGATTCTGTCCATGCAATATACCCCTTCATTTTCAGAGCCAAATGTAAACTCTATACAGCCGGTAGCAAACAATACTGATCCGCTATTCATTCAGGAAGGAAATACTTCACTCCAGCCTGAAAAATCTCATAGTGTTTATTTGAGTATGTTCAAGTATGACCTGAAGCAGTCTATGAATTACAATTTTAGTATAAACGGAAGTTTGCGTGATAATTCTACTGTGATGTCCAGAAAGGTAAGTGCTGAAGGTGTACAGACCAGCAGGCCTGTGAATGTAAATGGGATATGGTCGTTTTCTATGTTTGGAAATTTAAGTAAGGACTATAAGAACGAGAAAACACAGATTAACGTTGGTTTAGGTTTCAGTACTGGTTATCGTAAAAGTCTGGTAATCGTTAATGATATCAAAAGTAACACCTATAATTTTTCTTTCACGCCAAGGGCAAATATCAGGTTCAACCTGAATGATAAGTTTGAATTTAGCCAGCGATATTCGATAACATCGAATAAAAGCATGTACGATGATCCCTTTTATACCGATTTAAGAACAATCTCTCAGACCAGTTCTTCAGAACTCGTGGTCCGGTTTCCAAAAGGAGTGGTGTGGGAAAGCAATTATAATATACAGTTCAACAATCAAAAAGTAGCTGGTTTCAACAATCGTTTGCAGATGTGGAATGCAGGTGTATATTTCCTGTTCCTGAAAAACGACCGCCTGCAACTTAAGTTTTCGGTGAATGATATCCTTAATTCAAATGTGGGACGTACTGTCTATATTTCTGAGAATTCAATCAGGGATATGCAGACCAATAATCTGGGGCGATATGGACTGATGACCCTGACTTATAACATCCAGAATTTTGGCGGAAAAGTAGGAGGTAAGGAGCGCTTCTTTGGTTTTTAATGCAACAAAAAGAGTATATAACAGCCTCTACAAGTGTTTCTGGAAACTTTTATTTAAGTTTGTTTAAATACAAATGAATAGATTATAAATGGAAGTTAAGGATTTGGAGCCTAAGGCACTCTGGCAAAATTTTGCAAGCCTGAATGCGATACCACGTGCATCAAAAAAAGAAGCGAAAGTAATTCAGTTTATGGTTGATTTTGGCAATAGCCTGGGATTAGAGACTATAAAAGATCAGATTGGAAATGTAGTCATTAAAAAGCCTGCAACAGCCGGCATGGAAAACAGGAAAACTGTGATCATGCAATCACATCTGGATATGGTGCATCAAAAGAATGGCGACAGTACTTTTAACTTCGAAACCCAGGGGATAGATATGTATGTGGAGAATGACTGGGTAAGAGCAAAAGGTACCACCTTAGGAGCTGATAATGGCATAGGGGTCGCGACCATTATGAGTATTTTGGCGGCTTCGGACATTCAGCATCCGGCTGTAGAAGCATTATTTACCATTGATGAAGAGACCGGAATGACCGGAGCAAAACAGCTTGATCCAGCCAATCTATCCGGTACCATACTTTTGAATCTTGACACAGAAGAAGATCATGAACTTACGATTGGTTGTGCCGGTGGAATAGATACCAATACCATTTATAACTATAAACAAGTGCCGGTAAGCAATGGAAGTGTTGCTTTTCAAGTGACCATTAAAGGTCTGTTGGGAGGGCATTCTGGAATGGATATTCATAAAGGAAGAGCAAATGCCAATAAGCTGATGAACCGTTTATTGTTCAATGCAATTAAAGATATCGAATTGCAGCTGAGTACAATAGATGGAGGAAGCTTAAGGAATGCAATACCAAGAGAATCGAAAGCAGTAGTGGTAGTTCCAGACAATCAGCAAGAAGCATTTCTTTCGTTTATAAAAGACTTCAGTGAAGTCATTAAAACTGAATACAATTCGATTGAGCCATCATTAAACATCACTGCAGATACAGCTGAAGTTCCGTCACATGCTGTTGAACATTCAGATTTTGTAAAGATCATAAATGCTATATATGCACTCCCAAATGGCGTTTTCCGGATGAGTCCGGATATTGAAGACCTGGTAGAAGCATCATCAAATCTCGCGCGTGTTATTGTAAAGGGAGGTGATTTTATCACACAATCACTTCAGCGCAGCAGTGTGGAAAGCAGCAAAACAGATGTGGCTTATTCCGTTGCGGCGGCATTTGAAATCATGGGCTGTAATGTTTCCAGAAGCGGCGATTATCCTGGCTGGAAACCGAATGCAGATTCAGACATATTGAGGCTGATGACGGGTATATATAAGGAAACTTTCTCTGAAGATCCAGATGTGAATGCTTGTCACGCGGGGCTGGAATGTGGTATTTTAGGAGCACATCTTCTAGGTATGGATATGATTTCTTTCGGACCAACCATCCACGGAGCACATTCACCAGACGAAAAAGTAAAGATATCTTCAGTTCTAAAATTCTGGGGTTATTTACTTAAAGTGCTTAGTCAGACTCCTGAAAAAACTAATTGAGCGAGAGGTTCTTAATGAATATGAAATCATATAAATATGTCGTTTTGGTAATCGCATTGTTTTCTCTATACCAATGCCAGAGTTATAAGAGCGTAGTTGGCTCCAACAATATTACAGGGATAGCAAAAGGAATTGATTTTAGTACCTCCCCTGTAGTGCCTGCCCAGGAATCCATCGGTAAGATGAGGATCGAGGATGGATTTGATGTCCAACTGGTAGCTGCTGAGCCATTGGTAAGTACTCCTGTCGCCATGTCATTTGATGCCAATGGTCGCATGTGGGTGGTAGAGATGAGCGGTTACATGCCTGATTCTATGGGTAGAGGTGAAGATAAGCCAAGCGGCAAGATTGTAATTCTGGAGGATAAAAATCATGATGGCGTTGCAGATACCCGAAAAGTATTTTTGGATTCACTGGTGCTGCCAAGATCTATATGCCTGATTGAGGATGGGATACTGGTTGCGGAACCGCCCAGGTTGTGGTACTATAAAATTAAGAATGATAAACCTGCAGGACGGACGCTGGTAGATGCAAAGTTTGCCGATGAGGGTAATGTAGAGCATCAGCCAAACGGGCTCATGAGGGC
Organism: Pedobacter frigoris; assembly: GCF_032678645.1. GTDB lineage: Bacteria > Bacteroidota > Bacteroidia > Sphingobacteriales > Sphingobacteriaceae > Pedobacter > Pedobacter frigoris_A. The sequence continues at coordinate 837,974 of NZ_JAVTSP010000001.1, read as the reverse complement.
GCTGGACAACTGGATTTACAATGCCAAAGACAGCAAGCGTTTTAGAAAACGAGGCGATAAATGGATTGTAGAACAAACGCATTTCAGGGGCCAATGGGGTATAACCCAGGATGACTATGGCCGTTTGTATTACAACGACAATTCGACTAACCTGATCGGTGATTTCTTTTCGCCCGGATTCGGTGCGGGCAACAAAAATTTAAGGGGTGTATCGGGATACAATGAACGTTCAGTGGCTGATAACCGTGTTTATCCGATCAGACCTACTACAGGTATAAACAGAGGCTATGTACCCGGAATGCTGGACGATAGTCTGAGGCTTAAAGAATTTACGGCAGCCTGCGGGCCGGTGATTTATAGGGGCGATCTGTTTGGTGATGCGTACAAGTGGAATGCTTTTGTGGCAGAACCGACTGGTAACCTGATCAAAAGAGATATCCTGACACAAGATGGATTTAAAATAAAAGGAAAACAGGCTTATCAGAACAAAGAATTTCTGGCTAGTGTAGATGAGCGTTTCAGACCTGTGAGCTTATACAATGGCCCGGATGGAGCTTTGTATGTGGTCGACATGTATCGCGGCATTATACAGCATAAAACCTATGTAACGCCTTATTTAAGAAATGAATTTGCCAAAAGAAATCTTTCTGAGCCTTTGGGTTGCGGCAGGATCTATAAGATTGTTCCCAAAAACAAGAAGGCTAATTTTGTTACCATTCCTAATGACCCTCAGCAGCAGGTAGCCTTACTGGGTAATGCAAACGGTTTTATAAGGGATCTTACGCAGCAGGTCATGGTAGATCAGAAGAATAAAAATGCTATACCTTATTTAAAAGCAGCGTTAAAAAACCGCGCCAACCCATTGCAGGTTATACATGCCATGTGGACTTTAGAGGGAGTTGATGCATTGCAGACCAACGAAGTACTGGCCTTGCTGAAAGATTCAAACTGGATCATCAGGGCACAAGCATTGAGCGTATTGCCTTCCGTGATCAATACTTCAAGCTATCAGTTTTATGCCGATGCATTGCAGCAACTGATCGTAAATGATGACCAGCTTGCAGCCCCATATATAGCCTATACAGCCAATTACATCAAGCCCTTCAATGACAAATCAGCTGATGCTCTACTGATATCTGTGGTTAAAAAGTATCCAAATGATAATTTTGTGATCGATGCTGTGGTGAGCACTTTGACTTACAAGGAAGAGCTATTTAAACAGGCTATTGCAAAAGATCTGCCTGATACTGCATTGCGGATCAACAAGCAATTGCAGCGTGCGATTAATAACTTTAAAAGCACACAAAAGAACAGAGATCCTGAACTCATCGCGAAGGCGTATCCAAAAGGTGCTGCATTATTTCTTTCTACCTGTCAGACCTGTCATGCACCTGATGGCAATGGCATCAAATCACTGGCGCCGCCTTTGAATAAATCAGAATGGGTAAATGGAGATAAAAATAAACTGATTTCCATTGTGATGTATGGACTGACCGGGCCAATAAAAGTGAATGGGCATGTATACGAGTCGCCGGAAATTTCTGCTGATATGCCTGGTATAGGGCATAGTGAGGAGATTTCTGATGAAGATATCGCCCAGGTGCTTAACTTTATCCGAAATTCATGGCAAAACGATGGCAGCAAGATTGATGTTAAAGATATAGGTGCTATTCGTGCAAAATATAAGGGGCGTGAAAAAGCATTCACAGAAGAAGAGTTAAATAGATAAATCAGGATATCATGAAAGTTATTATAGGTTCAGATCATGCAGGATTTCAATACAAAGAGATATTGATTGATGTAATGCAGCAAAATGGTTATGAGGTGATAGATAAAGGCACCTATAACCAACAACCAACAGATTATCCTGACCATGCTGCAGATGTTGCTTTGGCGCTGCTTAATAAAGAAGGAGAAAGAGGGATCCTGATTTGTGGAAGCTCCGTAGGAGTGAGCATTGCTGCTAATAAATTTAAAGGTATCAGGGCAGGAGTCTGCCATGATACCTATTCTGCACATCAGTCGGTAGAACACGATGATGTCAATATTTTGTGCCTTGGAGAGCGTGTTGTGGGTATAGAACTTGCCAAGGATATTGTTTTTAGTTTTCTTAAGGCCGAATTCTCAAATGAAGAGCGTCATGTAAAACGGCTTGAAAAAATAAAGGCAATTGAAGACAATGAGCTATAACTATTTGTTGGTGATTACCTGTCCGCTAAAAGCCCTTTCAGTATCAGTAGCGTTCAGTAAACCTCTAGCAATCACTGTGTAGATACCGCCCTTTTTAATATCTACATCTTTCAATTCGGCTTTAACTGCAGTTGTAGCTTTATCCCTGATCTCAAAAGTATATAATTTAGCATCCACTTCCAGGAAAGCCCCTGCAGATTTATAGGCTTTATCGGTGGCAATGGCAGCTCCGTCTTTTACGCTTAAATTTAGCGGAGTAGCATCAGGAGAAAGATTGATGAACCTGATAAGGGCTTTATCTGTCCCCGGGACTTTGATGTCATCAGTAATTTGCAGATAATCTAATTTGTCGGCTTTGTCAATCACGAACAAGGAGTAAATTTTATCCTTTTCAAGGACAATCTTTTTGGTAAGCAGGCTTTCTGTGTTATCTTCTGTGGTCAATTTTGCATTGTACTCACCAGGATTCACCTGAAGATAAGGAATTGTCCCCCCAAAAGGTAAAGCGCCTGTATTTGCCTTACTTTGGTTCAGGTAAAAATTGAAGGTACTTAAAGTAGGTGAGGTATTGGTGACGCTCAAATAAGAAGTGTTGACAGTAGTAACAGGATCTTTTTTGCAGGAATCCAATATTAATACTACCATGAGCATTCCTAAAATGATGGCTATTGCCAATAATGATTTTAACAGCGGTTTAGCGGGTGAGTTGGTCATATGTGTATTGTTTCTATTGTGGTTAGTGATTTAAAAAGAAAAGGGGCTGGATCCGCAGACCCAACCCCCATATCTAATTTAACGCTCTCAATAAACTAAACGATCCAACTCCGTATATCGCTACACTTGTAGCTGAAAAAAATCAATCTTTTTTTAATAGCATGTCTGCCAGAGGTTTATCGCGCTCATATATGTCCTTTCTAAAATTCAACAGGTTGTTCCTGTCTGTAAATGCGGTAAAGTAGGCAATAAAAACAGGAACTTTTTCCTTTAATGTAATGTACTTTTCCTTTCCTGAGTTCATGGCTTCCTTTATTTTTTCTCCATCCCATCCCTTTGCGTTTCTTAGCAGGAAGCCCGCAAGTTTAGCTGGCTGTTCTATTCGGATACAACCGTGGCTAAATGCCCTGGATGATTCATTGAACAATGTTTTCGAAGGCGTGTCGTGCAGGTAAATATTGTAGCTGTTCGGAAACAAAAACTTTACCTGGCCCAACGAATTCTTAGACCCTGGCTTTTGTCTGATGACCGGCAATCCTCCTTCGCGTCCGGTAACCTCCATTTGGTGGTCCCTGAGGTAATTTGAATTGCGTCGCATATCTGGCAGCACTTCGTTTTTAACAATGCTGGGAGGGACATTCCAATAAGGGCTAAAAACTACATATTTCATATCTCCTGCAAAAATTACAGTCTTATGGACAGACTGACCTACCACCACATTACAGCTCCACAAAAGGCTGTCGGCATGATATACATGGAGTTTAAATTCAGGGATGTTTACTGCGAGGTAATCTGTGTTTACCTGTACCGGCAGCCAGCGGCTGCGTTCCATATTTACCAGCAGCTGCCTGATCCTGGTATTGAGCGGTACATTCAATTCATTCAGTGTGCCTTTGCCTATGGCGCCGTCGGCTACCAGACCGTGCCTTTCCTGAAACTGTTTCATTGCCTCTAGCAATTTATCGTCATATAGGATGTTTGTAGTGTCCCCCTTGAAATCCTCCAGTTTAAACAATCGTGTTTTAATCTGCGAAATCACGGGAGAGGAATCACCTGGCTTGTAAGACTTTTGATCTGCAATGATGGCAGGCCACTTCTCCTTTTCCTCCAATGCTTTGTATTTCAATAGAAAGTTCTTAAGCAATTCGTATTGTCTGTAGACAGGGGCAACACCAATACCTGCAAATTTCCCGGGAGTTTTTACCAGGCTATCCAGGTATTCTTCGTAAGAAAACTTTTTCCTGGGCAAGAACCACTGTGTTTTTTTACTGATTGCAGCATCCATACCTTGCCATGCAAGTTTGGCAAAAACAAAATATTGAGCAGTAAGCATTAACTCCAGGTTGAGGTCAGGCTTCTTAGCTGATTTCAGGTAAAGCATGGAATCCAGCTGGGTAATGTAGGGGATAGGTTTCGTAATGCCTTCTTCCGGAAGGTTTTTTACCCTGTCGGCAAGATTACCCGCCTGTTCTATCAATCCGCTTTTGCTGTACCAGGCGTAGGCAAAATTTCTTCCCGAGTAGAATTTAGCTATAGACTCCTTATATTCAGTGAGTTGAGGATACTGCTCCAGAAATGAAGCGATCTGTAATGTGTCGAAAAACAGCTCCTGTTTATGGTTGAAACTACCGGGAATGGTTTTGTTCCAATCTTTTATAGAACGCTCTTTAATGGCCTCTTTGCTAATCTTTTGCTTTTTTTTATCTTTTTGACGGCAGCTTTGAAGATAAACAGTTGTTGATAGGAACAAGATCAGCAGGAGCAGGTGCGATGATTTCTTCATAGAATGGGTCGATATACCGTAAATATGTGAATAAAGTGTGTATAAAGCACAAATAACTGTGCAAAAATTGTTAGAAACTTGTGTATAAGTTTAATGAAATAAAACTTGCTTTTTATTGTAAAGGTCTGTATATTAGATCTATCAATTAGCACGTACTTTGACAGTCTGAAAGAAATTCCAAAAAGAATACTTAGCCTAAGGGCAGAAAGATTCTGGCAATTTCAGGAACAGCATATGACGCTTAATATTCGAAGGAGACAGAGAATATATAGATAGATCTAAACTTACCGGTCCGCTGCAAAGCAATTGGTTTGGCTGAGTCCAACAGACATTACAGATCGTATAAAAGGTTTTACGAAACAATTTATAAAGAGGTAATTTTATCGGGGTTTGAAGTTCTTCGGGACTAAAAAACACAACGGAAGGTTAAAGGCACAAAAGCAATTGATAGTTATTTGCAGCTAAGGCTGTAAATGATTGGAAACGGAGAACTTGAATCGAAAGAAGAAAGTCTCCGTTTTCTTTTTTATATGAAAATTTCCTTTTGATTACGTTTACAGATAATCCACACATCATTAGTCTTAATTATGTTACATAAGTCGAATAATAAATATTGATTTTTGAGAATTAATGTGTTTATATTTAGGCCACACACAAATAAAACACATATGAAAAAACAACTATTTACTGCTGCGGCGGTATTGCTATCCGTTTGTGGATACGCTCAGACAAAAGGAACAAGTGCTCTGGGTTTTGGGATTAATTCAAATTCTAATAAGTACGAGTATTCCAGTCCCGGACAATCCACTGAAAACAAATCGACCGGTACTTCAGTCAGCCTCAGCTATGGTTTATTTATTAAGGATAATACCAAGCTAGGTATTGATTTGACTTATGGGGAGCAAGATCAAAAGAGTGGTGATACTGAGTATAAAACTAAACAGTACGGTGGAAATCTCAACTATCAACATTATTATCCTATTGTTAAAAGTCTATTTGCCTATGCAGGTGGAAGAGCCGGATACACCTACACCGAAACAAATCATACTCAAATATCTACCAGTGCTACTGAGGTGTCTGGCAACGGATATAATCTAGGTGCCTACGGTGGTATTACCTGGTTTCTTTCAAAAAGATTTGCATTAGAAACCAGGCTGCTTTCTGCCGATGCTAGTTACAGTCTTATGAAAACTAAAGGTGGATACTCCAGTGGTGACAATCAGAAGCAAACTACAACCAATTTCGACTTAAGTACTCAAGGCTTTATCAAAGATCTCGGGTTCAAAATCTATTTACTATTTTAACTCAAAATATAACGGTTTAAACAAAAAAGCGGCTCTTTAGGGCTGCTTTTTTGTTTGTATTGCTTATTTTTATAATATCATGAGCAAGTCCATAAAGCAACCTTCCCAGCAGCAGAAAATTTTTGTATTAGATACCTCCGTTATTTTATACGATCATAATGCCTTTCATAGCTTTCAGGAACACGATGTTGCTATCCCTATTCAGGTATTAGAGGAACTGGACAATATGAAAAGCGGGAATGAAACCCGTAATGCTGAAGCCAGGAGTTTCATCAGATTGATGGATAAAGCTTCAGGAGAAAAAATCATGAACAAATGGATTCCACTTAATGGGAGTAAGAGTGGGCGGTTTAAGGTGGTAATGGATAGCAAACCTGACCATCTGGATGCTGAGGCTATTTTCGGTGCCGGAAAAATGGACCATAGGATATTGAATGCGGCTTTGAGCCTGAAACAGGAATTTCCACAAAAGAAGGTAGTGCTGGTTTCAAAAGATATTTGTCTGCGGCTGAAGGCAAAATCTCTCGACTTAAATGCCGAAGATTATGAAACAGGTAAGGTAAAAAACCTGGATGAGCTGTATACCGGAAAGACCATTCTGAATAAAGTCCCGGAAGACCTCTTTCTAGCATTAAAAACAGAGGGGAGTATTAGTGCCACCGACCTCAACTTATCTAACAAGTCGGGCAACCACTTTTGTATCCTGAAGAATAATCGTAAAACCACAACGGGCTGGTATGATTTTCAATCGGAGCGAGTATTTTCAGTAAAGCCAAAAAATATCTTTGGTATTTCCCCAAGGAACCATGAGCAATCCTTTGCCATACATGCTTTGTTGAACCCAGATGTAAAGCTGGTGACCATACAGGGCAAGGCCGGAACGGGCAAGACTCTGCTTGCCATTGCAAGTGCATTGGAACAGCGTAAAGATTACAGGCAGATCTATGTTACACGCCCCATTGTCGCATTGAGCAATAAGGATATTGGCTTTCTTCCCGGAGATATCAAATCGAAAATAGATCCCTATATGGCGCCGATATGGGATAACCTGAGGTTCATCAAAGAACAATACAATGATGATCCGAAGATGCAGGCAAGGATAGATGATTTTGTGAAAACGGAGAAGATTGTGATCACCCCACTTGCCTACATTAGAGGGAGGACGCTGACGAAGATCTTTTTTATTGTCGACGAAGCACAAAATCTGACTCCACATGAAATCAAAACCATCATTTCGAGAGCAGGTGAGGATACCAAGATCGTTTTTACCGGCGATATTTATCAAATAGATACACCTTATCTTGATGCGGAAAGTAATGGATTGTCTTATTTAATTGAGAATGCTAAAAACCATCCATTATATGCGCACATCACCCTGGATAAGGGAGAGCGAAGTGAACTGGCTAATCTGGCCAATGACTTGTTATAAGGAAGAACTGTAAAAATCTGTTTAATCTCCGCCTGATATAAATACTCACTTAGAAGTTGTTATATTTGACTATAAACTAACATCAAACCGAAGTTTTAATGGCCTTACAGCATGTAAAAGATATTGATCAGGTAGATTTGCTGAATAGACTTAGAGATAGTGACGAGGCGGCATTTACCGAACTTTATAAAACATATAGTTTACAAATGTATGCCAATACATTAAAAATGGTAAAAGATGAACAAGTTGCTGAAGAACTGGTTCAGGAGCTTTTTACCAAGATATGGCAAAAACGCGAAACTATAGAGGTAGAAGTCGATTTTAAATCTTATTTACATAAAATAGGACAGAATCTGGTTTATGATTTTTTCAGAAAGCTTCAACGGGACGAAAGAATGTATGAACGCTTTAAAGCAGTTGCCACTGAACATTATTCTCATATTGAAGAATCTTTACACCTAAAACAAAGTGAAGCTGTTTTAGAAATAGCTTTGAGTAAATTGTCTGTTCAACAAAGGAAAGTATATCAGTTGTGCAAGATTGATGGCTTTACTTATAAACAGACCGCAGAAAGAATGGGGATATCACCTCATACTGTAAAAGAATACCTTACCAAGGCAAATCAGATCGTGAAGCAATATCTGCTGGATAACCTGGATATATCTATGACGATTTTGTTATTTATGTTTCTTAGAAAATAAAAGTGACTGAACATCCCCCCATATTTTTTTTTGAAGCGTCTTTAATGAAAGAGCGCTTATAAATGAAAAAGAATAGTTCAAATGAATTTAATAACCTGCTGAATAATCAATGTTCGCCGACTGAATTGGATGAATTTCTCATTCAGATTAGCGATGATCATTACAAAAAAATATATTTAGAATTAATCTCCAAGACGCTTGCTCAGGATATAGGGGATTATGACGTTGACCATCTGGTAAAACAGCGGCTTGACAGACGCCTCCAACTCATATTAATCAACGAGAAAGGTGCGAAAGCACCTCATACCGGTAAGCAAATCAATTTTAAGCTTTATTACAAATATGCTGCTGCCGCATTGGTATTCTTAATCTTGTCAGTCGGCCTGATTTATTACATCCAAACATCCGGTAACCGCTCAGAAACCCACTTAACTGCAAATATAAAACCCGGGGGTAACAAGGCTGTTTTAACACTCTCGGATGGGTCAAGGATATTGCTGACTGACGCAAAGAATGGAGAGCTAGCCAGCCAGTCGGGAATTAAAATCGTTAAAACCAGGGATGGACAATTGGTCTATCACATTTCCGGTGAACAATCGTCAGAAAATACTGCCTCTACGATGAAATACAATAAACTGGAGACTCCGCGTGGGGGACAATACCAGGTGAATTTACCTGATGGTACAAAAGTTTGGCTTAACGCGGAGTCGTCCTTAACATTTCCGCCAACTTTTGCAGGTTTGACCGAGCGCAGTATTGAACTCGAGGGAGAAGCTTATTTCGAAGTGGCAAAAGATCAGAACAAGCCTTTCAAGGTATTGGCAGCATCAGGAGCCGGGTTAAAACAGGAAGTTAGAGTTTTAGGAACCCATTTCAATATCAATAGTTACAAGGATGAAAGTACTACGAAGACCACACTGCTTGAAGGCTCGGTAATAGTCGCCGCTTCTGGTAAAACAAGAAATTTAAAGCCTGGACAGCAATCTATACTTAGCAGTGCCGAAATTCATGTAAAAGAAGTCGACGTGCAGGAGATCGTAGCATGGAAAAATGGGTTTTTCATTTTTGAAAATGATAATCTGGAAGGGATACTTAAGAAATTAGCCCGCTGGTATGATGTTGAGGTTTCTTACAATGGGAATTTGAATAATGTTAAAGTTATGGGTTCTGTATCCCGGAACATGGAACTATCGGATGTACTGAGGATTTTAGAGAAAACAGATAAGTTCAAATTTAAATTAGAAGGAAGGAGGATATCAGTTATGCCATAATTCTATTATTGGTCTAATCTGATCCACAAAAAAACCAGAGGTGTTGTAGCACCCCTGGCTTATAATTTGGATCAGACAATTAATTACATTCACTATAAACTGAACTTGAAGGTTCATTCTATTGCTTTCATTTCTTAAACCAAACTAATCAAATGTATGAAAATTTACGATTTTAAATCGTACTGGGCTTCCAGTATGGGCAATAAAATTATATTAACCATGAAACTTACAACTGTATTGTTGTTGACGCTATTATTACAGGTAAGTGCTAAGAGCATTGCACAAAAGAAAGTAACTCTTTCTGAAAAAAATGCAAAACTTGAAACAGTACTTACGACAATAAAAAACCAAACGGGTTATAATTTGGTGATCATTTCAACAAATATCGATTCAGCCAATCCCGTTACCATAAATATGAAACATGCCTTATTAACGGATGTTTTAAACCAGTGCTTTTTAAATCAACCGCTGACTTATATCATCGATAATAAAACTATTATTGTGAAGGAGCGGCAGATACCTGTCACAAAAAGAAGTATCGTAGCATTTAAGGTGTCAGGTACGGTAAAGGATGAGTTAGGTTTACCTATCGCTGGCTTAACTGTACGCGTGCTTGGTACGCAAAAGGCGGTGCAAACTTCAAATATCGGCCGATATACTATTGAAGCAGAATTGAAGGATAGCCTTGAATTCGCTTATATAGGTTATAAAACGCAACACATTCTGGTAAATGGTTTAGACGATATAAACGTGGTGATGCGTGGTGATGAAAATAACCTGAAAGATGTCGTAGTTGTTGGCTACGGTGCACAGAAAAAGGAAAGTGTTGTCAGTTCCATAAGTACAGTAAAGGGTGAGCAACTGAAATTTCCAACCAGGAGCTTAACTAACAACATCGCAGGTCAGGTTTCTGGTTTAATTGCGATACAGAGGTCAGGAGAACCAGGTTATGACAATTCCGAATTTTGGATCAGAGGCGTAAGTACATTTGCCGGAGGTAGTGCTGCTCTCGTTTTGGTAGATGGAGTGCCAAGAAGTATTAATGATATTGAACCTGATGAGATTGAAACCTTTTCGGTACTTAAAGACGCGGCTGCAACTGCGGTTTACGGTGCTGAAGGTGCAAATGGGGTTATCTTAATTACTTCCAAAAGAGGCAAGACACAAAAAGCGATAATTTCCTTTAGAACAGAGCACAGTATCGTAAAGCCAACTCGTTTGCCGGAATTTGTTGGTTCTGAGGAATATATGACTTTGTTCAATGAAGCCCTTTATAATGATGGTATTGCACCATTATTTACAGAGGAACTGATTTCAAAATACAGGAACCGTGTCGACGCTGATCTTTATCCAAATACCAACTGGATAGATGAGATGCTAAGAAAAACAACCGGTAACCACAGGTATACTTTAAACGTGAGGGGCGGAACCGAAAAAGCGAAATATTTCGTATCTGGAGCTTATTTTGGTGAAAGTGGTATTTTTAAAGATGATCCGGGAGAAAAATACAGCACTAATATCGGTATCAAAAGATTTAACCTGCGCAGCAATATTGATTTGGAAGTCAGCAAATCCACAATAGTTAGTGTTGATCTAAGCGGGCAATACCTGCTGGCAAATTATCCCGGAATTGGTACAGGTACAATATTCAGACAAATGCTTATTACACCCCCGCATACCTTCCCTGCGGTTTATAGTGATGGCACAATAGCGACCTATCTTCAGGAGCGGGATTCGCAAATGCGTAACCCCTTCAACTCACTGATGAATTCCGGTTATGCAAAAGAATGGAGAAGCGGAATACAATCGAACGTCCGTCTGAACCAAAAACTGGATTTCATCACCACTGGATTGGCACTGAAAGGAAATGTGAGTTACGATTATGATGGTACTTTTACTTCTACCAGAACTTATAACCCGAGCAGATATAATGCTACCGGGCGAGATGCAAATGGAAAGTTGATTTTCTCTAAAACATTTTCGGGTAATCCGGATCTTACTGAGCCCGCCGAAGGAAACAGTGCAAACAAAAAGGTATACATTGAGACCTCTTTAAATTACAACAGAACGTTTGGCAAGCATGCACTTGCTGCTATGGCATTATATATGCAAAAGGAGAGTCAACTACACAATCAGGCTTTGGCCTTTAGAAAACAAAGTGTGGTGGGCAGGCTGACATACGCTTTTGACAATCGTTATTTTGTTGAAGGCAATTTCGGGTACACTGGTAGTGAGTCATTTGCCAAAAGCTACCGTTATGGATTCTTTCCCGCTTTGGGACTAGGATATCAGGTGTCAAATGAGTCCTTCTATCCAGAGGCATTAAAGCGCGTAGTTTCTAACCTAAAATTAAGGGCGTCCATCGGTCGTACCGGAAATGACAATACCGGTGGGGATAGATTTTTATACAGACCGCTTTATAATTTTGCTGCTGCAACATTTAGTCAGGGGATGACTGCTTCCGGTGGTACAAATGCCTACGGAGCAGGGATAACAGAATCCCGTTTTGAAGCGCCATACCTTGTATGGGAGATTGAAGACAAGCAAAACTATGGCATAAATATGGGCTTGTTCAATAATAAAATTGAGATTGTCGCCGATTATTTCACTTCTGAAAGATCAGGGATTTTGTTGCCAAGAAGAACCATACCTGCAGTTGCAGGCTTCAGATCCGCACCATATGAAAATTTCGGTAAAGTAAAAAATGGCGGGTTTGATGCCAGCATCGACGCAAGAGAGAGTTTTGGGAATTTCAAATTGAGCACCAGGGGTACTTTTACATTTGCCAGGAACAAGATTACAGAATATGATGAATTGAAAACTCCTTATCCCTGGATGGCGCTTACCGGCACACGTGTAGGAGAGAATACGCTCTATATTGCTGATGGTCTATATAAGACCGACGATTTTATTGCGACTGACAATACCAATGGTACAAAATCTTATACGCTTAAACCGGGTTTACCGGTGCCAACTTTAGGTGGTAAATTGGGTCCAGGGGACATCAAGTACAAAGATTTAAATAACGATGGCAAAATTGATGGTTTTGACAGGCAAAGAGGTGGTGTATCAAATCCCTCCAATCCGGAGATTGTTTATGGATTCGGCTTTAACGTAGAATATAAAGGGTTTTATGCAAGTACTTTTTTTCAGGGAACTGCAAATACATCAGTCATTTTCGGTTCGGCAATCCCAGAGGGATGGCACCCGTTCTCATGGGGAGTAGACCAATCCAGCTACCGGACTTTTGCAACAAACAGGTGGACCGAAGCCAATCAGGGAGAAGGTGTTTTAATGCCAAGAATCCATAGTGCTAACGTAAACAATGCGAATAATACAGTGGCAAGTACATTTTGGTTAAGAAACGGTGCCTTTTTAAGATTAAAAAATGTGGAAGTGGGTTATAACATACCAAAACCATTATTGAGTAAATTGAAAATTCAATCAGCAAGGCTCTATGCGATGGGCTATAATCTCGGTGTTTGGGATGACATTAAATACTACGATCCTGAGCAAGGTGGAGCCAATGGTGGAAATCCGTATCCGATTACGAGTACCTACACATTTGGCTTAGAATTAACATTTTAAAGGAACTTAACATATATAAAGATGAAATTTAATTTATCAATTATTATATTCTTTGTAATAACAGGCTTGACGTCCTGCAAGAAATATTTAGATGTCTCTGATGAGTTGGCTGGTGGACTTACATCTACAGACCAGGTTTTTCAAAACCCGGCATACACCAGACGTTGGTATGCAAATGTAATGTCAGGAGTTGCAGATTATTCCGCTATTATTGGCGCCAATGGAATAGGTAACCCATGGACAGGAATGAGTGATGAAATTGCAACAGGTTACGGAGATGTGGCAAATTACAATATTTCGCCAAAGAATTCACTGAACTCAAGTTTTCAGCGCTGGGAACTACTTTATCAATTAATCAGACAAGCAAATATTTTCCTTGAAAAAGCAAAGCCAATACCAGCTTCCGGAACTGATGCAGATATGTTAAACGATGTTGAATTTAAAATGCTTAAATCCAATGTTTTGTTTATGAGGGCATATTATCATTATCTGTTATTTGAACAATATGGACCTATTCCTATTGTTACAGCATCACTAGAACCCACGGCGAATTTGGATTTGCCCCGTCAATCTGTTGATGAGGTTGTAGCGTTTATCAATAAGGAATTAACAGATGTCATTCCGTCGTTGCCACAAACGGCTATAACTGATGAACTCTACCTTGCAAATCCTACAAAGGGAGTTGCCCTTGCTGTAAAAGCAAAATTATGGATGTATGCAGCAAGCCCATTGCTAAATGGAGGATACCAACCGGCATTAGGCGTCGCGAATAAAGATGGCAAGAAGCTATTCCCGGTAAAAGACCAGACCAAATGGAATAAAGCAATGGCTGCTACCAAAGAATTAATCAGCTTTGCTGAACAGGGTAACTACGAACTTTATAAGGCGTATACAAATAATGTTTTAGATCCGGAAAAGTCGGTCTATGATTTATTTCAGGTTTACAATAAAGAGATTATCTGGGCAACTGCTAAAAACGGATGGGGAGGTATGGATGGTGACTTATTGGATCGAAGATCAACTCCAAGAAGTGAACCTAACGGATTAGGAAACACTGCTGTTCTACAGGAATTGGTTGATGATTTTTACATGAAAGATGGGCTGCCGATTAATAACTCCGGGTTTTTACCGGCCTCGCCCTTATATACTGAGACAGGTAAGAGCTCTTATAACGGAGTGAATGTGTCAAATATGTGGATCAACAGAGAGCCAAGGTTTTACAACACCGTTTTTTTTGCCGGCAGGAAATGGCATGTTACCAATAGAGAGATTAACTTCTATAAAGGTTCGCCAAATGATAGAAGCGGACAGTCTACTGTGAGTGGTTATATGCTTTACAAACGATTTAACAGGAAGGTGCACAAGACCAGTCCTGGTGTAGCTGCTGTATTCAGACCATCAATAGTGTTTAGATTGGCGGAGTTTTATTTACTTTATGCAGAGGCATTAAATGAAGTAGAACCAGGTAATGCAGATGTGTTGAAATACACAAATCTTGTGAGAGAACGCGCTGGGTTGCCAAATCTTCAATTGTTAAACCCTGCTTTGGCAGGCAATCAGGAATTGCAAAGAGAAGCCATCCGTCGTGAAAGCAGAGTAGAGCTTTGTACAGAAGGACAGCGTTACTTCGACGTTAGAAGATGGATGATTGCTGAACAGTCAAGTGGCAAAGATAAACAAGGAGGCAATTTTTACGGGATGAATATGGACGGAGATGCAACTACATTTTTCCAGCGTACGCTAGTTCAGCAGCGTGTTTTTGAAACCAAACAATACCTCTACCCAATACCTTATAATGAACTTGAAAAAAGCAAATTATTGGTTCAAAATCCAGGATGGTAATTGAAGTTTATTAGTAATTAACCTCTGATTAAGGCGGCCGTGATGTCATGGTCGCCTTTTTGATATATTTACATTTAATTTTAAAGGACATCCGCGTTTATGAGAATATTAAAAATCACGACTGCCTTCATATTGCTTACCATCGCGCTGAAAGCGCAAACTATTTTACCAACACCTAAAATTTTCCAACTAAAACAGGGGAATTTTATTTTGGGATCTAAGGTGCTGGTGGCTATTCAAAACAAAAATAGTATGGTGCTGCCTTACCTTTCTAAAGAGGTTTTAAAAAACACTCAAATGAGCGTAGCAACTGCAAATACGAAAAAAAAGGCAGATATCGTGTTTATCACAGACCGTACCTTGAAGAACGAGGCATATCTGCTTGATATCAAACCAGGCCAGATTGTGATCAAAGCAGCCGGAGATCCTGGTTTTTTCTATGCCGTTCAGTCAATTTATCAGTTACTGTTAAGTAATAAGTCTGGACAGCTTCCGTGTGTTTACATTGAAGATGAGCCAAAGTTTCAGTTGAGATCTTTTATGTTGGATTCAGGGCGGCAATATCAGAAGGTGGCGACGATCAAAAAGTACCTTGATATGATGGCAATGCTAAAAATGAATACCTTTCACTGGCATCTCACGGAGGGATTGGGCTGGAGAATAGAGATTCTAAAATATCCCAAACTGACGAGTAAAGGAGCATTTGTAGATGGAGCAGCCGAACGTCAGGGTTTTTATACCCAAAAAGAAATACGGGAACTCATTAAATATGCAGCAGCAAGAAATATCAACATTATTCCCGAAATTGATATGCCAGGACACGCAGAAGCCGCATTGATAGCTTACCCGCAATTTAGTTGTTTTGGAGATACCATCAGGTTAAAAGAAGGACAAGGATTTTCAGACAATATCTTCTGTGCCGGAAAGACCGGAACCTTAGCCTTTTTAAAAGATGTATTGGATGAAGTATGCGACCTTTTTCCTTCTGCTTATATTCATGTGGGTGGTGATGAAGCACCTAAGGCAAACTGGAACAGGTGTTCTGATTGCCAGCGTGTGATCAAATCTGAGAAGCTGGAAAATAGTGGGGAATTACAATCTTATTTTTCATCACAGATTGCTAATTACTTGCTTTCAAAGAATAAAAAGGCTGTTTTTTGGGAAGATGTAATGTATCATGATAAATATAGATTGCCAAAAAATGTGGTGGTTCATTGGTGGAACTGGAGGGGTCATAAAGATGAAGGCATGAAAAAAGCTATAAAATATAACCACGAGGTAATTAACGGTACGAATTATTATACCTATTTGAACTTTCCGGTTTCTCCATGGAGAGGATACGAGACAGACCGGACATTTGATATCCGGGACGTTTATGAAAATAATCCGTCTGCAAAAAATACAGACCCCAATTTGACGCTAGGTATGAGTACAGCCTTATGGACGGATTATAATGTAACGGAAGATAAAATCGACAGGAGATTATTTCCGCGCATATTTGCACTGACTGAACAAATGTGGCACAAAGGGGAGGCTCTTCCTTTTGATCAGTTTTATAATAATGTACAAAAGATCAGGAGTAATTTCGAGAAGAAGCGGTATCAATTTGGGCCTGGTTTGAAAAGCGAAGTCCAGACAGATTACCAGTGGTAAAATAAGATATCCTCTTTTATAACAGGATATCTTACTTTTGTTGGAAAGCTTATTATCCTTATGAAAAAATTACTCTTCTTTATCCCGGTTTTAATGATCTTATCCTGCAAACAGAAAACTCAGTCTGAAGATGGGCAAAATAACGACCCTCATTCATTTTCAAATCCTGCTGAAGCTGTAGTAAAGCATTTGGATCTTGATATCAAAGTAGATTTTGAAAAGCAGCAAATTGCTGGTAAGGCGGTATGGACAATAGAGAATAAGACCGGCGTTGATGAGATTGTTTTTGATAACAGTGGGTTGGATATAGAGAAAGTTACGCTTGGGAGGGAAGAGAAAAAAACGACCTATAAAACCGGACCGGAAAAGAAATACATGGGCACGGCGCTGCAGGTTGCGATAACTCCTGAAACAAAACAGGTAAATATTTATTATAAAACCGGTAAGGAAGCCAGTGCTTTACAATGGCTGAATCCTCAGCAAACTGCAGGTAAAAAACATCCTTACCTATTCACTCAATCTCAGAGCATTGCAGCCAGGAGCTGGGTTCCTTGTCAGGACAGTCCTGGTATAAGGTTTACTTATAATGCGAAAGTGTCCGTACCCAAAGAATTGCTGGCATTGATGAGTGCTGAAAATCCACAGGTAAGAAATGAAACCGGTACTTATGAATTTAAACAAGTTCATCCTATACCATCGTATTTGCTGGCGCTTGCAGTTGGTGATATTGTATTTAAATCTGTAGATGATCGTACCGGAATTTATGCAGAACCTTCGGTATTGGACAAGGCTGTATATGAGTTTGCAGATATGGGCAAAATGGTGCATGCTGCAGAAAAGTTATATGGTCCTTACAGATGGGGCAGGTATGACTTGCTGGTACTTCCTCCGAGTTTTCCGTTTGGCGGAATGGAAAATCCTAACCTGACTTTCATCACACCTACGGTGCTGGCCGGCGACAGGTCGTTGGTGAGTATCATCTGTCATGAACTGGCACATAGCTGGAGCGGCAACCTGGTGACTAACCGCACATGGAATGATTTCTGGCTGAATGAGGGTTTTACCAATTATTTTGAACGCAGGATTGACGAAGAAATCTTTGGCAAGAATGAGGCTGCTATGCAGGAGGTGTTTGCAAAACAAGCACTGGAAGCTGCGGTAAAGGATATGGGGGCTGATCAAAAAGATACGCATTTGAAAACTGATTATACAGACCGCAGTCCTGATGAGGGCACGAATGATATTGCTTATGAAAAGGGATATTTCTTCTTACGTACCATAGAAGAGGCAGTAGGGCGAACAAAATTTGATGCTTTTCTGCGAAACTATTTTGATAGTCATGCTTTTCAGTCATTGTCTACGGAAGAATTCTTGGCAGACCTAGATAAAAATCTGATCAAAGGTGATACTGAACTGGCAAAGAAAATAAGAATAAAGGATTGGGTGTATGGCCCTGGTATTCCTTCAAATGTGGTCGCGGTAGGTTCGGAACGATTTAAAGTAATAGATGGATTGATCGCTGGCTGGAAAAAGACAGGTTCTGTGAAAGGACTAAGTAAAGAGATCGCGTCCAGCAATGAGAAGAAGTATTTCATCAGTCAGTTGCCGACAGACCTGACTGCTGCTAAGATGGCTGATTTGGATAGGGAGTTTAATTTTACAGGATCTGAGAATACGGATATTCAGCTGAATTGGTATACGCTGGCAATCAGATACCACTATACTTATGCAGATGCAAGAATTAAAGCTTATTTGCTTGAAAATGGACGCATGTGGCACATTATTCCTTTGTACAAGGAAATGCTGACTACGCCAGAGGGTGCAAAAAGGGCTATGGCAATATATATAGAAGCGAGGCCTAATTATCATCCTTTGACTTATCAGACTATAGATGAAATATTAAAGGTGAAAAATATTTCAGGTTTATTGTAGCGTTTTGAGGTGTTGATACGTCTTATGATCACAGACTAACCAACAATTTAACGTAATGATGAACTCAACCGACTCCAAGTTTTTAGTGATAGACAGTGATGATATGACACAGGTAGAAAACCTTGCTGTGATGTTTCCTAAGCTTACCAAGCTGATCCAAAGTAACGAGAATAAGAATTTTGTCATTAACTTTAAAGACGGGGAACGATCGCTGATTGTGATGGTCGTATCTAAAAACAAAATCCCTATAGCAAGTTAAATACGAAATACTCATGAAAAAGATATTTATTTTATTGATGCTCGGCCTTGCTGCGGCAGGATGCAGCAGTACTAAACAAGCCGGTAATGCAAATCTGGTAGAACTAAGTGGTAAACTTGAAGAAATGGGGATGACTACTTTTCAGTATGGAACTCATAAGCTGGTTTCAGGAGATAAGACTTATGCCTTAAAAAGTAAACTGGACCTGAATAAATACCTCAACAAAAACGTAAATGTAAAAGGGACAAAGGTATCTGGGTATCCTGTTGAAAATGGTCCTGAATTTATTGATGTGACTGCTGTCGCCGAGTAAAATTAGCGGGATTGATTTTTTAAGCTATCTTCGCGAAAAAAATAAACATGCTTGAAATTGTATACCAGGACGACCATTTGATTGCAATTAATAAACCTCATGGTTTACTGGTTCACCGCTCATCTATCGCAAATGATGCCAAGGAGTTTGCATTGCAGCTTTTGAGAGATCAGGTAAACAGGCATGTCAGTCCGGTTCACCGTTTAGATAGAAAAACCGGAGGCTTATTACTTTTTGCTTTTGAAAAGGACGTGGAAATAGCCATGCACCAGCAGTTTCAAAATGGCGAGGTTATAAAAAAATATCTGGCGATCCTGAGGGGATATGCGCCGGATAGCCTGGAAATAGATTATCCACTGGCTAAGGAAAATGGCACAATCCAGGATGCTTTTACCGCATTTGTTACGTTGAAACGTTCTGAAATAGACGTTGCATTTGGTAAGCATCCGACTTCGAGATATTCATTGGTGGAAGCAACGCCTACCACGGGAAGGATGCATCAGCTGAGAAAGCATTTTGCGCATATTTTTTATCCGATTATCGGCGACCGTAAACATGGCTGCAATAAACAAAATAAGTTTTTTAAAGAGCAGTGGGAGATGACCACCATGTTGCTCCATGCTTCGGAGTTGCAGTTTAAACATCCTGTGACCGGTGAAAATATTCATTTAAAAGCAGAGGTACAGGACGAGTTTAGACGCGTAAAACAATTAATGGGTTGGGATGATTGAGGTAACCTGTGCGATAATTACAAATGAAGAAGGGCAGGTGCTGGTGACACAGCGGAGTGCCAATATGAAGCTGCCTTTAAAGTTTGAATTTCCCGGTGGAAAGATAGAAACAGGGGAGTCTGCTGAACAATGTTTGTTGCGGGAGGTAAAAGAGGAACTGAATCTGGAAATAGAAATTGTATCGTCTTTATCTCCGGTCATTTATCCTTATCCCGAATTTTCTATCCGTTTAATTCCTTTTGTTTGTTGTATCAAGTCTGGTAATCTGATCCTGAGAGAACATGCATCCTCTGGCTGGCGAAGTGTAGATCAGTCTTTACTGGATTTGGACTGGGCTGCTGCGGATATTCCTATAGTCCGGGAGTTTTTGAGTATCGGAGCATAAACCCGTATTCATTATATTTGTTAAAAAAAAATAGAAAAATGATAGTTCACCACGTTTTATTCTGGCTTAAAGCCGACACTACTGAAGATCAAAAAGCCGCATTTCGTAAAAGCCTTGAAACGCTTGAAAACATTGAAGTTGTAAAAAACTTTCATATTGGTACACCGGCCCCAATATCGCGCGCAGTAGTTGATACTACTTATACTTTTTCATTGACCTTATTCTTCGAAGATCTTGCAGGGCATGATGTTTATCAGGTTCATGATCTGCATAAGGCATTTTTAGATGAGTTCCGCAGTACCTTTGATAAGGTAATCATCTACGACGCTCACTAAGCAAAATATTGGCATCCTGTTGGCATTATTGTCGACAGGTATTGCCTCATTTGTTATGCCATCTGCTCACAATGAAAGCCCTTTTCTTTTAAAAAGTGGTTTACCACATCAGCGCAAGGTACTGAAGTAAATATTCTAAGGATGCGTTCTTCGAATGCAAATAACCAGTTTTTCTCTCCAAACAGAAGATTAAACAAAGGAGCAATATTGATCAGGTCTTTATTGCCCTCTACGGAAGTTTTAAAAATAACCATATTCATCGCTTTACTTTTTAGTTGTTATAGAAATCTGTACTATTAATTTTTACTAAAGTTGCCTGATTTTAGCAAGCATTTCTATAGAACAAAGGCTGCTTCAAGTAAAAGGGCGGTGAATGGCGAAAAATAATCGGTAAAAAAGACTGGTAGTGTATCGACTTTTTAAATTGAAGCTTTTGCTTTATAAAAGAACTGTAAATAAACTAATGCAACTAGGGTAATGCCTGTACAATAATAGAACGTTACCGGTATCATTCTTATATCATCAATAAATAACCCTCCTGCAAGCAAGGCTCCTAAACCAATTCCGGCTTCTAATGCAATATACATGGTGGCCATAGCTTTTCCTCTTTGTTTAGGCTCGCTGAGATCGACTGTCCAGGCTGTGGCCGTAGGTGATAACATCCCGGTTGCTACGCCATACAGAGCCGAAGCAAGCATCAATACGAAAGAAGAATCGGCAAGGGCAATTGCGGCCATTGAAATGGCCAGCAGGAATAATGAGATTTTCAGGATCAGCGGTCTTCCATAATTGTCTGATGCTTTTCCTGCCACAAATCGGATCAGTAAGGAGGTGAGCGTAAAAACCATAAAGAATAATCCTTTGTTGCTGGTTCCGAGGTGAGCACTCCAATCTGAAATCACAGTAAGGATGGCCCCATAGCTAATGTAGCTTAGAAAAATAATAACAACGGCAGGCATTACTTTCCACTCTATGATGTCTTTTCTATTGATCTTTAAATGGGTGGGGTGAAATTTTTGCTTGTCTGGCAGGGTTTCCTTCATGTTGGCCAAAATGACAATAGACAACAATGCGAAGATGGATGAACAATAAAAAAGAACATTTATTGAATAGTGATCGGTGATGGTACTCCCAATGGCAGGACCTATTGCAAGTCCGGTACTAAAACACACCCCGTGAACACCCATAGCTTCTCCCCATTTTCCGGCGGGAACGAGGTCGGCCACATAAGCCGCTGTGGCTGTGGGTTTGAAGCCGGTGGAGAATCCATGAATTAGCCTCAGGAAAAGAAAACCTGCAACTGTAGTAAGCAGAGGATAAAGAAATCCGCAAAGAAAACATACGATAGAACCAACTGCCATTACAGGTATGCGACCTATGGTATCTGTAAGTTTCCCGCTGAAGGGCCTCGAAATACCTGCAGTCAGCGTGAAAAGTGCGATGATGAGACCTTTGTATTCTGCTCCTCCCATTTTACTCAAATAGGCAGGCAGTTCGGGAATGAGCATGTTAAAACTTGCAGAGAAGAGGAATGAACTTAGACAGACTAGCCCGAATTGTAAGGTGTAAATGGTATCAGCAGGTTTTGACATGAACTGGGAGGTATTGCAAATGATGTTGCAAATATAACCAAAACAACGGAGCTGCTTGTTTGGCAGAAGTCATATGAGGTTACAGATGTTGATTTTATAAAATAAAATCAGGTCGATTTTTTAGAACTTATCAGTATCACGACACCAGCGACCAGAATGATACCACCTACATATGGGGGCCAGTTTACGCTTTTTTCTTTATCTGCTGAGATCTGGATAGGACCGGCATCAACTACTTTTTCTTTTTTTGTATAACTAAAGCCTGTCCAGACAAGCATTAAAATGCCAAGGACAATCATAATCAATGCGATGCTTCTGTTCATAACGTTGTGATTTAGGTTCGGTTAAATAACAACGCTTGGATATGAATGTTTTGAAATAAAAAAAGCATCCTTTATGGGGATGCTTTTTATTAATTTATAAAATGAGTTTAATTAACTGATCTTAACATTAATTGCGTTTAAGCCTTTTTTACCTTGCTCAACGTCATAGCTTACTGAATCATTCTCACGAATGCTATCGATTAAGCCTGAAGTGTGTACAAAAATTTCAGCATCACCATTAGCTGGGATGATAAATCCAAAACCTTTTGTCTCATTGAAAAACTTTACTGTTCCTTGTTGCATTATATTGTAATTTAATTATATACAAATGTACAATTAATTTATTGAAAATCAGTAATATATTTATTTTGCTTGTTAATAACATATTTGTCGACCTTTATTATACTGATATGAAACCCTAATTATGAATCATTTGCTCGACGTGCTGTTTACTTTTTTACATCTCATTATTATTGGATTTAACCTTTTTGCCTGGATATGGAGACCTACCAGAAGATTGCACCTGATTGTCGCCGGACTTACATTAGGGTCGTGGTTTATACTAGGTATATGGTTTGGAATAGGCTATTGTCCGGTTACAGACTGGCAATGGAAAATTAAAGAAAGCCTTGGGGAAACCAATCTTCCGAATTCATTCATAAAATATTATGCAGACAAAATCAGTGGCTTAGATATTTCTTCTGATGTTATTGATGCAATAACCGTAATAAGTTTTTTATCTGCTATATCTTTGTCAGTATACTTGAACTTTTTTAAGAGGAAACAGCAACAATGAAGGTATTTGCAGAAACAGACCGTATTATATTGAGAGAAATCGTAATGGGAGATGCTCCTGCGATGTTTGAAATGGACTCAGATCCTGAAGTACACAGGTATCTGGGTAATAATCCGGTGAAGACCATCTCAGAAATTGAGGATGCTATTCTATTTATTAGGAAGCAATATACCGATTTCGGAATAGGCAGATGGGCAATAGTTGATAAAGCTACGGGTGAATTTTTGGGCTGGGGAGGTTTAAAATACCGGACAGATACGGTGATAGGCCATACAGGATTCTATGATGTTGGGTACCGTTTGCTCCGTAAATTCTGGGGAATGGGCTATGCTACAGAGTCGGCTAAGGCTTCTGTGAAGTATGCATTTGAAAAATTGAAGCTTGATTCGGTATATGCGATGGCTGATGTGGAGAATGCTGCTTCCAGAAATGCGCTCTTAAAAACAGGGCTTAAAATAACAGCCCAACTCGATCATGAAGGGACTCCCTGCGATTGGTTTGAACTCAGCAGGGCAGAATGGAATAAGCAAAACTGTATCAGGCAAGCATTATCAACCGATGCGCCGAAAATTGCTGAACTCATTATTGCTGCTATGGACGATCTGGCTTTAAAATTTTCAGGAGCTGCAGAAGCACAGGGCGCAATTCCTTTATTTCAGCATTTCGCCGGACTTCAGGGCAATCAATATAGTTATGAGAATGTATTGGTTTATCAGGATGAAGACGATGTTTGCGGGATCATTTGTGGTTATGATGGAGCGGATCTTGAATCTTTACGTAAACCATTTTTGGATTATATAAGAACAGAATCAGGAATAGTTTTGGACCCTGAATTTGAAACCCAGGCAGGGGAGTATTATATCGACAGTCTGAGTGTGGCCCCTGATCAGCAGGGAAAAGGGATTGCAAAAAAACTAATTATTGCGTTGATTGGAAAGGCGCGATCATTGGGACATAAAAATGTAGGCTTGCTGGTAAATGTGCATAATCCTAAAGCTAAAAAATTGTATCTGAACCTGGGATTTGTAGTGGTAAATGAAAGGAAGTTTATGGGAGGTGATTACTTTCATATGCAATACCTTGTGTAACAAAATCTTATTCGCTAAAAGAAAACCAATTGTCCGTGATTTTTGTTAAATTGACGATAGCAATTAGTAGCTATACAATTTAAAACCAAATATTATGGAAAATCAGGAAATCAGATCAATGCTTGAGGTTATCGATCAACAGGTAAGTTCGTCTATTTTAGGAGGAATGGAAGAACAGTATGAGGAACTGGAAGCGCTGGGGTATGTAATGATCAACAGGCATTCTATTCAGCACTGGGCTGCTATAACGCCAAAAGGGCAGGAGTTTTTAAACCAGCACGACTAACTATTTACTTTACCTGATTTTCAAGGTAAGTATTGAGTATATTCTTCAGGTACACTTCAGGCTTAGGCATGGTAACTACGGTTCCAGGTTCTTTATCCTGTGACTGTTTAATGTAGTTTGCTTTTATTTTGCCCCAGTCTTTTGAGTATAGCTGGATAAAAGTATCAACGAATTGTTTGTCGGTATAATCCTTTGGAAGCTTACTTAATACAACTGCTATTTTCTCTTCTTTTCTATGTAATACTGCCATGGTAATAAATTGTTATGTCGACAAAGTTACAACAAATTTCAGCCTTATAAAGGTTGTAAAAGTAAATCCCTGATTTATTTCTTTAATTTGTAGTGGAGGCAATAAGCTTTTCAACTGATTATGAAATACATATGTTTGTTTTTTTTAGGCTTGATTGCCACATCGTTATATGGTCAGCAGACACAGAAACCAGTTTTGCATGGTCGCAACTGGATGGCCATCACAGGTAAACCCCTTGCTGCAACGGCGGGAGCAATTACTTTTCAAAAAGGAGGGAACGCAGTGGATGCTGCGTGTGCTATGCTGGCGGCCACATGCACCATGTGGGATACATTGAGCTGGGGAGGAGAGACCCAGGTGTTGATTTATAATCCTAAAACAAAAAAAGTGATAGCGATCAATGCTATGGGATTTGCGCCTACTGGTGCTACTGCAGATTTCTTTAAAAACAAAGGATACAATTTCCCTCCTGAATACGGGCCTTTGGCCGCAACCACACCTGGAACTCCTGGAGGATTAATTTATATGCTTGCCAATTATGGCACCATGAGTCTGGAAGAGGTATTGGCCCCTGCAATTCAAATGGCAGGAGGTTATCCTATTGAAGCTCAGGCAGCCAATTATATTGAACGTCAAAAGGACCTGATCAAAGAATGGCCATATAGTAAAAAAGTGTTTTTAACCCATTCAGGAGAAAAAAGGGAAGCTCCGGAAGCTGGAGAGATTTTTGTGCAGAATGATCTGCTGAAAACATTAAATAAAATGGTTGAGGCTGAAAGAAATGCATTAAAGAAAGGCAAAAGCCGGAAAGATGCATTGATGGCTGCTTATGACCGTTTCTATAAAGGAGATATAGCAGAGGAGTTTGTGAGGGGATGTCAGGAGCAGGGTGGATTGATCACTATGCAGGATTTGGCAAAATGGAAACCCGTTGAAGAGGCTCCTCTGATGGTGAATTACAAAGGAATCGATGTCTATAAGCTTCAGCAATGGACTCAGGGACCAGTTATGCTCCAGGCACTGAATATTCTGGAGAACTTTGACTTGAAAAGTATGGGATTCAATAGTCCGAAATATATACATACCATATATCAGGCGATGAACCTGGCGTTTGCAGATCGTGATTTCTATTACGGTGATCCCTACAAAAAGCCTGAAGAGCCTATAAAGGGATTATTGAGTAAGGAGTATGCTAAGCAAAGGGCTTCATTGATCAGGTATGATAAAAACGATGCAACTATAGGTCCAGGTAATCCTTATCCTTTTCAAGGACTTTCTAATCCCTATATCAATCTGCTGAAAAACAGGGGATATGAGATGGATACCACTAAACGTAATTTTGCGCCTAAGCATGATATGGGTAATCATTCGATTAAGGAGGCATATGAGGATAGGTTGTGGCGTGGTACTACCTCAGTAGAGGCGGCTGATAAAGAGGGATGGGTAGTTTCTATCACCCCAAGTGGTGGATGGTTGCCGGCCTGTATTGCGGGAAATACGGGAATTGGTATGAGCCAGAGGATGCAGAGTTTTGTACTGGATTCTGCAATAAATCCTTTTAATGTTGTAGAGCCGGGTAAGAGACCAAGAGTTACGCTTTCTCCTTCACTGGCTTTAAAAGACGGGAAGCCTTTTCTTTCTTCGGCTGTTCAGGGTGGGGATACTCAGGACCAAAACCTGTTACAGTTTTTTCTCAATGTTGTCGAATTTGGGATGAATGTACAACAAGCCTCGGAAGCTCCTAATATCAATTCAAATCAGTTATGGCTTTCATTAGGAGGAACTAAAACTTCCGACAGAAAACCTAAACCTGGTCAGTTACTGCTGAACAGCAATACGCCGGAAGCTGTGCGTAAGGAAATGAAAAAGATGGGTTATACGCTTAGTTTTGCTGAACGAACAAGTGGACCGATCAACGCTATTTATTTTGACTGGAAACACGGAAGTCTTTGGGGTGGTTCAAGTAATCATGGAGAGGATTATGGAATAGGATGGTAATGTGCATCCTTGTAAAAAGAAAACCATAATTTAAAAGAACAACATGAAGAAAACGCTCCTAATGCTAACGATGTTTACCGTTACAGTTTTAATGGCCGATGCTCAATCGACAACATCCAAAGCCGATACTTTGCAATCGCAAATGTCTAATTTCCAGAAAATACTGGGAGAAACAAATATGGCATTTAAAATGCCGGAGGGAGCGGTTGAAATCCCAATTGTAAAAAATGCTCAGATGCATTATGAATATGCGGTGAAATTTCCAGATAAAAACCTGGAAGTTCGCTATTCCGTTGCACCCCTAAAAAAGAGAATGGAGGAATTCAGAGAAAGAGAAAAGAACAAGAAACCTGGTGAAAACGTTCAGAACCCAAATGCTAGTTCAGCAGCGATTTCATATGCTGTGGCACTGAACATCGGTGGAGGAAAAATGGATACTACAATTAAATTCGGACCTTTTCGCCCGGATGCTGTAAAGAAGGAGTTTGGTGCCGACTGGGGTGGCACTACCTTAGCAAAACTCCATAAATCTTTCGGTACAGATTATACCAATTGTATTATGGTTACACTTCATAAGAATGACATTGCTGATGCATATATATTCTATATGGGCGACAGTAGAGAGAATTTGATGAAGCTGTTTGCAGAATTAGTAAGTAAGAATGGTGTTTTTTATGCGCTAACATTCAAGCAGTAATGCTAACTTTTTATTAGCTTAGTAGGTATGAAGACCATTTATTCGGCTTTATGCCTGCTATTCATCACCATTGTATGTTTTGCTCAACAGCAACAAAAATCAACTCCAAAAGTAAAGGCTGGCAATAGGGTAATTATAGCCTATGTGACCGCACGTGGAAATGTAATGCCTGATCCTGAATATGTGACACATATCAATTACGCTTTCGGACATGTATCCAAAACTTTCGACGGAGTGGTTGTCGAGAATGAAGCCCGGTTAAAACAAATAACGGAATTGAAGTTAAAATATCCTAAACTTAAGGTTTTGCTTTCGATAGGCGGATGGAAAAGTGGCAGGTTTAGTGAAATGGCAGCCTCCGTGGAAAATAGAGGAAAGTTTGTTGATGACTGTGGACGTTTGGTTAAGGAGTTCAATCTCGACGGAATTGATATCGACTGGGAATATCCAACGAGTTCGGAGGCAGGAATATCATCTTCTCCGGACGACACGAAAAACTATACGCTGCTGATGTCGGAGATCAGGAAAAAGATCGGTAAGAAGAATTTGTTGACACTAGCCTCTGTTTCGGATGCAAAATACATTGATTTCAAGACGATTGTGCCTTTAGTAGATTTCGTTAATGTGATGACTTATGATATGGGACTACCTCCTTATCATCATGCCGGACTTTACCGATCGGAACATACCAAGACGATCAGTGTTGATGAAGGTGTTACTGCTCATTTGAATGCCGGAATCCCAGCAAATAAATTGGTGCTTGGAATGCCATTTTACGGACATGGAAAAGATCCTATCGCCTGGTATATTGATTATAAGAACATTGTCAAACTGGAAGGATATACCAGACAGTGGGATGATAAGGCCAAAGCACCTTATTTGACCGATCCCAAAGGGGAGTTTCTCTGTTCTTATGAAGATACTGAGTCTATCGGCATAAAATGTCAGTATTTATTAAACAGGGGGTTATTGGGCGCAATGTATTGGGATTATGCCGCAGATACGCCAGATGGCGTGCTGAGGAAGGCGGTTCATAAAGGGGTGTATGAAAAGTAATGGGTGATAATTATTTCATAATAATTATCTTTCATGAATTTTTTAGTTTGATTTTCTTTAACGCCATTTTTTTGCATAAATATGAATCCAATT
This sequence comes from Pedobacter frigoris, assembly GCF_032678645.1. Taxonomy (GTDB): domain Bacteria; phylum Bacteroidota; class Bacteroidia; order Sphingobacteriales; family Sphingobacteriaceae; genus Pedobacter; species Pedobacter frigoris_A. The sequence continues at coordinate 809,365 of NZ_JAVTSP010000001.1, read as the reverse complement.
TTTTCCAGTAAACTTATTGTGAAGCCTTTTGTTTTTATTTTCATCGTATTAGTTTTTACTTTTCAATCGTGTAAAAAAGAAGAAATAGCACAAAATTCCTTAAAAGGGAAACTCAAAATTGAGAAAATTCTTGGAGGTGGAGGTGGGGAATATTATTTTGGATATAATCCTGATCATCAAGTTTCAATTTTCGCACAGTCGTTTCAAGGGCGACGTATATCACAAGAACTTCCTAAATATAAAGATGGGTTTCTCACCGAAGTAGCAGTTGCAACTTTAGGTTCCTCAGATCAGATATTTAATCTCTTTCTGACAAAACTTTATAGTTATGAAAATAATAATGTTTCAGAGATCAAAGAAGTTTTGAAAGGTCAGGTCGTCTCCAACGGTTATACGCCTATGAATTATGAATTTGAATATGACTCGGAAAATAAATTAAAATCTCTGAAGCAAGAGCATGCAATTTTAGGAGAGAAAGAGCTACTACGTGAGTTATTTATTCAAACCGACACGAGAGGGAACATTATAAAATTAACTACTAAAGCTTACTCAGATGGAGTTTTAATAGGAACAATTGAAGGAGAATATGAATATGATGATAAAGTAAATCCTAAATATAAACTATATGACCCCGCTCAGATCCTCGAATATTTTTCTCCTAACAATTGGATTAAATATAAGGTTACACAGACAAGCGGCCCTGAAATCAAAATTTCAAGGTCATTTGAATATAATTCAGCTAATCTGCCTGTTAAAATTTATTCCGATGTTAGTGGAACAATGAAACTGAGCAATGAATACGAATACTATTAATACTCTTCCTGATTATTCTTTGCGGTTCAGTACATCCGTGATTTTATTCGCATTTTCCATCAATTCAGAAAGGTAAGCCCAGTTTTCTTTTTCAATGCATGCCTTGAATTTTCTAAGTTGAGTAATGTGTTCGTTTAACACATCGAGTACGTTTTCTTTGTTTTGCTGAAAAATAGGCATCCACATAGCCGGACTACTTTTTGCAAGCCTTACCGTACTTTCAAAACCCGCACTGGCAAGCTCAAAGATTGTATTCTCTTCCCTTTCTTTTTCAAGTACTGTGTTTGCCAGGGCAAAAGAGGTAATGTGGGAGATATGACTCACATAAGCTACATGGACATCATGGTCTTTTCCTTCCATATACACATTGTACATGCCAAGCAGTGTGTATAGCTTTTCTACAGTTTCTAGTGCATCTTTGTCACTTTCTGTTGCATTACAGATTACATTTGCACGTCCATCAAATGCATCTTCCGTTGCAGCCTCGGGTCCGCTGAATTCAGTACCCCACATTGGGTGGGTAGCTATATATCTGCCCCGTTTGGCATGCCCCTTTGCGGCTGCGAGGAGGGACATTTTCGTGGAACCTGTATCCAGAACGATCTGGTTGTTTATTTGATCCAATACCTGTGGCAATAGTATGGTACATGCACTGACTGGGGCACTTAATATAATCAGGTCACTATTTGCTATTGCTCCGCTCAAATCGGTTATTTCATCAACAATTCCAAGTTCGAGTGCTTTCTTTGTATGCGCCTCCTGATTGTCTACACCAAATACTTTCGAGGCAAAGCCTTTTTGCTTTAACACCAAAGCCATGGAACCTCCAATAAGTCCGAGGCCGACTACCGCTATCTTCATTGCTCAATTTAATTATTATATGCTGTATTTTACTTATTATTTATACGTGTTATGGCTTGCTCAAACCTGGAAATATCACCACAAAGGCTGATCCTGATGTAACGGTTGCCCTGACTTCCGAATATTCCGCCAGGGGTGAGGAACACATTTGACCCGTAAAGGACTTCATCACTTAAGGCATAGCCGTCTTCATAATGATCGGGGATCTTAGCCCATACAAACATACCGACCTGATTCAACGAATAATGACATTTGAGCATGTCGAGAATCTGATAAACCTTGGTTCTCCTTTCAGCATAGATGCTATTAATGTAATTGTACCAGTCGGCGCCCAGCCCTAAAGCTTTCGCAGCGGCCAGTTGAAGTGGCATAAACATACCACTGTCCATGTTGCTTTTAAACCTCAGTATTTCTTCAATCCGTTCTTTCGCACCACAAAGTATACCGATCCGCCATCCGGCCATATTATGTGACTTACTGAGCGAATTCAGTTCAAGTACTACTTCTTTCGCGCCAGGCAGTTTTAGCAGACTTACAGGATGGTCATTCAGTATGAAACTATAAGGGTTGTCATGCACAAGAAGGATATGATGCGCTTTTGCAAAGTTGATTAGTTTTTCAAAGAATCCCGTTTCAGCTTGCTGACCGGTAGGCATATGCGGGTAATTCACAAACATGAGTTTCACTTTGCTCAGATCCTGGGCAGCTAGTGCTTCCAGGTCGGGATGCCAGTTTTTTTCTTCTGTTAAATCATAACTAACTGCTGTTCCACCTGCCAGTTTAACAGCGCTTCCGTAAGTCGGATAGCCTGGATTTGGGATCAATGCTTCATCACCGTCATTCAGATAAGTCATACAGATGTGCATGATGCCTTCTTTTGAACCGAGCAATGGTAATATTTCCGTATCCGGATTAAGGATTACGTGGTACCATTGCTGATACCAATCCGCGAAAGCCTGTCGCAATGCCGGTATCCCTTTGTAACCCTGATAACCGTGTACGCCGGGTTTCGCAGCTTCTTCCTGCAATGTTTTAATCACTTCAGGATGCGGCGGCAAATCCGGACTGCCAATACCCAGGTTTATGATGTTCTTACCTTCTTTATTCAGGGACTCAATTTCCCTTAGTTTTTGGGAGAAATAGTATTCACTAATGCCCTCCAATCTTTTTGCAATCATGATTGAAATTTGTTTATCGAGGTCCGGTTAAAAACAGCGCATATGCCTGCTTTTAACTAAGCCTGTCAGTTTCAGTACTCCGGTATGATATTCGTAATTAACCCAGAAATAAGTTTCTAAATTTATAAAATATTGGGTAACTAGATAAATTATTGTTAAATATTTAATATTATAGTTTTACCTTGGTGTCATAATCAAAAATCACACAAATGAATATTATAAAACAAACTACTATTTTAACTAAATCAGCGAGCTTTACCGCTAAGATCTTTTCAGGGTTATGCCTGTTATTTTTACTAAGCAATTGTAAAAGCATGAATTCAGGCAGCGGTACGTCTGTCGCTAAAACTCCGGAGACTAAGCTCGGTTGGAAACTGGGTTCTCAGGCATATACTTTCAGACTTTATTCGTTTGCACAGGCGATAAGTAAGATCGACAGCTGTAACCTGAGGTATGTAGAAGCATTTCCTGGTCAGCAAATTGGAGGGGGTATTGAAGGAACAATGACACCTGATATGGATGTTGCCAAAAGAAAGGCTGTTTTGGAAATGCTGAAAGCTAAGAACGTAAAGATCGTTGCTTTCGGTGTTACGGGTGCAAATAGTGAAGCAGGTTGGAACAAGCTATTCGAATTCTGTAAATTCATGGGTATTCAGACCATTACATCAGAACCAAGCGAAAAAGATATTCCGTTGCTATCTAAACTTGCTGATCAGTATGAAATCAATATAGCTATTCATAATCATCCTGATCCTTCTCATTACTGGAATCCTGACGTGGTGCTAAATGCTATCAAAGGTCAAAGCAAGCGTATTGGTGCCTGTGCTGATATCGGTCACTGGTCACGTTCAGGCCTGAATCCGGTAGAATGTCTTAAAAAACTGGACGGTCATATTTTGCATTCGCATATGAAAGACCTCCATGTTAAAGGAAAAGGTGGACATGATGTACACTGGGGAGAGGGTGTATGTGATATACCAGGTGTTATCGCTGAATTGAAAAGACAAAATTTTAAAGGAGCAATTTCTGCGGAGTACGAGTACAACTGGCAGACCAACAGTAAGGACGTGGCTCAAAGTGTGGTGAACTTCAGAGAGATGGTTTCTAAAACCAAATAGAAACATCATGTCAGAATAATAAACGAAAGCCCCGGAATTTCCGGGGCTTTCGTTATTTTAAGGTCGTTTATTCTTATAAAAGTTTTAGTTTATGAATATTCAGTTTTAGTTATTCTTCAGCATGGCGGATATATTTGCGTCATGTTTAGCATACATGAGTACACGACGCAAACTTATACATTTAAATTTATGACTATTAACATAAAACCTACTTCTTTAGTAAGGAATATACCGAGATTTTTATTTTTTCTGATAGCCATGTTGCTTCAAAAGGAAGTTAAGGGACAAGAACAGGCGTATAATTTGCCGGTTAAAACAACAGGTGTTAAAAAGCCGGTTCTATCTCTCAATGGAGAATGGAAATTTCAGTTGAATGCACAATCAAACTGGGATGTTATCACGGTTCCCGGTGAAGCAGTGATGCAGGGATATGGATTAGAACATGATAAGTCATTCTTTTATAAAAGAGCTTTTTCATTACCGGCCGATTTTAATGGAAAAAAAATTATTATAAGATTTGACGGAGTTTATAGCGAAGCAACCTTGATCATCAACGGAAAAGTGCTGAGAAAACATAAAGGTGGATTTACCAGATGGGAAACCGATATTACCCCATATGTTTCATTTGACAAGGCAAATGAGGTACTATTGGAGATTCAGGATAAGGTGAGTGACATTTCATATGCTTCGGGCTATGCACATCATCCAATAGGAGGCATCTTGAGGGATGTAACGCTTTTTGCAACTTCAATGAATGCTGTTCACGACTTTGGATTGGAAACACAACTGGATAATGAATTCAGGAATGCCGTAGTGAATCTTAATTTTAAAGCTGAGCAGGTTGAAGGATCAACGATTCATTATGTTTTATACGATAAAAAGAATAATCCGGTACCAGGTACTGCAAAACAATTTAAGGTTAATAAAGGTGAGAATGTAAACAGCTTTAGTGTTGTTAACCCATTAAAATGGGATGCAGAACATCCTAACCTTTATCGCATGAATATCAAGGTTAAAAAGGATGGGAAAGAAACCTATACATTTGATCAGCAAGTAGGATTTAGATCAGTGAAAGTGGTGGGAGATCAGCTAATGGTAAATGGGCGGCCTGTAAAACTAAGAGGAGCCAACCGCCATGATGTGAGTCCGACATTGGGGAGAACCACCACCAGGCAATATGATAGCCTGGATGTAATCTTGTTTAAAGAATCTCATATTAATTTCGTGAGGACATCGCATTATCCCCCAACCGAACGTTTTGTGGAGTTTTGCAATCGTTATGGGATCTACGTAGAGGTAGAAACAGCAGTTTGCTTTGTTGATACTTACAGGCAACAAAACTATGCTCCGGGAGCAACCCAAAATGATCCGGCGTATACTGATCAATACGTGGGACAATGTCGTGAAATGGTCAATACCTTTAAAACCCACCCAGCAGTGATCATCTGGTCCATTGGCAATGAATCTATCTACGGAACCAATTTCAAGAAAAGCTGGGACTATGTAAAAAGTGCCGATAAAAGCAGGCCTGTTATCTGGAGCTATCCGGGATCTCAGAAAGATGGCGACAATATCTATGAGATTTTAAGTATGCATTATCAGGATGTAAACGGAAACCTTTCTCAACGCGGAAAAACAACCAGGGGATATGAAGGGCATGGCATTCCTGCACTATTTGATGAGTGGGCACATCCTCCTTGCTATACATATAAGACATTGCGTGATGATCCAAACATCAGGGAATTCTGGGGTATTTCCATGGACATGATGTGGGGAAGGTTATTCCCTACAAAAGGTGGTCTAGGTGGCGCGATATGGGGATATGTAGATGATATCTTTATGATACCTCAACAGTTGAAAAAAGGGACGCCACTCTGGAGAGATTTTGCAAAAGGCCAAAAGCCGGCAGCATATCAGGGACATGAAGTTGGTTACGGTGAATGGGGAATAGTAGATGTTTGGAGAAGAAGAAAACCTGAATTCTGGTCGACTAAGAAAGCGCAGTCACCTATCCGAATACTGCAGGAAGGCAAACTGATTAAAGATTTTAAGCCCAATCAACACATTCAATTACCTGTATACAATAGATACGATCACACTAATCTTAATGAGGTAAAGCTTCAATATGTGTACAACACTAAAAAGAAAACAATTGAATTACCAGACATTAACCCGCATGAAAAGGGAGTTTTTCAATTGCCAGCTGAAGATTGGAAATCTGGAAAGTCCATATTGCTTAATTTTATTGACCGTGATGGACGTATAGTGGATACTTATGAATACTTTTTGGGTGAACGTCCTGTTGCCATGCCAATCGCTTCGCATAAGGGTGTTTTAAAATTAGAGGAAACAGATACCAAGTTCATTATCAAAGGGCAGAATTTCGAAATCCCTGTCTCTAAGTCTACAGGACTGATTGAAAATGCCCTTTTGGATGGCAAAATATTTATCGGAAAAGGTCCTTATCTAAATATGGACATCAATCTGAATCACCTAACGGGAGCTGAGGTAAGGAAGAGTGCAGACAAATATCTGGTTCAGGATAAGGACTGGTTGAAGCAGGATGTTAAATGCAGCATTCAGAATGGCATGGCCAGGATTGCAATAACAGGAACTTATAAAGGGCTAAAGGTGTATTTTGATGTTCTGGTAAAATCAGAAGGAGAAATTATAACGGACTACCGTACTGAAGGAGAACCTAATGGTTATGTTAGAGAAATCGGCATAAAATACCATATGCCTAATGATATCAATAAACTGAACTGGGCGAGAGATGGCTATTGGAATTATTATCCAGAAGGCGACTTTGCGGGCAATACCGGAATGGCTACATTATTTGAAAATAAGCAGGCTGCTTATGGACAGAAGCCAACGCAGCCATGGGATCAGGATACACACAATTACTACTATTGGTCTGATCAAGGTGCGGGTAGCAAAAAACCTTTCACCCAAAAAGCCAAGGGCATGAAGGAGAATATCTATTACTACACCATATCCGACTCAAAAGCCAGCAGAATGTCTGTCGTGTCGCCTAAAGCTGATGTGGCTTGCAGAATGGATCGGTTGGAAGATGAGCAAATCGTTTTGTACATCAACAACAAATGGGATTATCCGGAAATAGCATGGGGTAATTATTGTAAAACGCTGGAAGCTTCTCCATGCAAGGGGGCAATCACGGTTAGGTTTTAATAATATGCTTAACTGATCGACTTGCCAAACGGTGTGAAAGCCAAGGCCCGGAATTTCCGGGCCTTTGGCGTATTAGATTTAATTTGCCGTAAAATTAAGAACCAATTGAATTCTGGAATCTATTGGTTTTTCATCAATATAAGCGGGTATCCAATCCTGAGGGAGTGAATTAAATATCCTTAAGAATTCTTCATCGGTACCGAATCCAACCTTACTTTCTATTTTGGGATTGATCATTTTCCCCTCTTTGGTTATAGTGGCCAACAATACATTTGTGCCTTTAAGGGTGCCAGGGTGTTTGATTGTAGAGAGTAAGATCTCAAATATTTTGTCATCTCCTCCCAAAAACACTGGTCGTGCGTCTGTTTCTTTCAAAACATTTCCATTCTCTATAATCCATGCATTTTGAATCAATTTTGATTCTTCATATAAGAGCAGGCTTTTTTTATCGGCATCATATTCTTGGGTGATTATATTGTTACGATAATAGCGCCATACGCCGATTTTTTTTCCATTATCGTATTGCCCCTTTTCACTTGTAAATACGAGGGTGCTTGAATATTCTCCATGCTTAATGTCTGGATTTGATTTCAAAACATCATATGTATCTACGGTTGTATAAGATCCATGGGAGATTTTCTTCTTTATTTTTTTGACTGTTTGAGCATGAACGCTGGAGATGAGAATCGAGGCTGCAAAAAGTAATGAGATCGGTAATTTAAACTTCATTTTGAAAAATTATATTTTCGTTGAAAATAACATTTTGAAACGAGAAAATCAATTGGTGAAAGCAAGCATATTTAATTATCAAGATACCTAACTGATCGACTTACCAAACGGTGTGAAAGCCAGGTTCATCAGCTTAAAATGCTGTCGGCCAAATGGAATACCGATGATGGTGATACAGAACAACAAGCCAAAAAATAAATGGGTGAGGGCAATCCAGAAGCCACCGAATACCAGCCAGATGATATTCATTATCGTAGAAAGGCAACCTGTATTGGAAGAAGTATCTGAGATTTTTACTCCAAAAGGTGCCAGTCCTACTATTGCAAATTTGAAGCATTGAATTCCGAAAGGGATTCCAACAATGGTGAGACAGAGGATGATTCCTCCAAGTATGTATTCAAAGAAAATGAATATTCCACCAAATATTATCCAGATGAGATTGCCTATAAAATTCATAATCGTTTTCCTTTTAGAGTACAAATGAAAGGATTAGTTACGATATGAAGATTTTTACCATAAATTCTGTTTTAGAATTTCGTTGATGAGCTCGGTCACTTTAGCTGCATCTGCATACACCATAAAGTGCCCTCCACCTTTTACGATAAGGTCAGGACTGGTATAACGGATTGGAATTGTCCTGTCAGCCGTACCATGCAGATGGGTCAGATTCATTGGCTTCTCCGTATTTCTCCATTCTAAGATGGCAGTTAATGCCCATTTCATAAATAAAGGATCAGTTTCACGTATCAACGTTTTCAATAACGTTTTTTCTTCAGGGGTTTTCCCTCCAAGTAATCCCGCTGGTAAAAATTTCGATTGTTTGATTAGGCCTGTTGTAAGTATTTTTTGCAATCGCAGATTGCCTGCAAGTCTGAAATACCAGGGAAGCTGAAGATAGGTGGGGGCAGAAGAAATAAGAAAAGTATGAAGAGGATTTAATTTCCTGCTTATTTCTGTGGCAATCATGCCCCCAAGTGAAAGACCAATTAAATAAAAGGGTTGAGTGTGGTCAATGCCGCTACCAAGTCTCAAAGCGTAATCGGCTAGAGATTCCTTTTCCAGCGGAGGAATCCAATCCAGGTATATGAGCTTATATTCTGGAAATTTCATTTTCCTGAAAACCCTGCTGTCAGCACCTAAACCGCTTATAAAATAGATTGTCTTCACATTTGTAAATGTAGATAAGTTCGAATGTATTTTGTTGTTTACAAATGATTTTTTGGTATCAAATTTTGTAGTATTGATTACACACATAAATGAAACCGATATGAAAAAACTAATCATTGTCGTAATGGCCTGCTATGGCCTGAACGCTCGTGCCCAGGTGGACGAATCTAAAAATTTTCTGTACTTCTACTCAGATTCTGTGGTCTATGCCAATAGCATTAAGCTGAGACCCGATTTCTACAATTCCTGGCAGCTCAGGGCTGATTCCAGACGTGTTCCGCAAGAACAGGTCAAGTTTTTTAATAATGAAAATGGCTTTTTTGCTAATACCAGGAGGCACACTATTATGGAAAGAGGATCATTTTCCGAACGGATTGTACAGGGAAAAATCAATCTATTTCAAGAGGTAGCGTACGATGCTTTTTTGTACGATAGAGGGTACAGGTACGGCAGACACAGGTATGGTCCTCCTGTTCAGCAGCCAGTAAACCTCAGTATGTACTATAATAAAGGGTATGCTGACTTGAAGAAAGTTAATTACAACAATCTGAAGCGTGATATGGCCGACAATCCTGTAAGTATGGATTTACTGGAAGGTTACCGCAAAAGTGCGAACGGCAGTAAAATTCTGTATGTGGCCGCTGGAGCATCTATCGTAGCAGGACTGGTTTCTTTTGTCGTTAAAGGAAGTAGTAACACAAGATTGTCAGACATGAACTCCTTTGGACACCAGCAGGGTTTTTCAAGTATGAGCAGTCCTAATTTTGCTTCAAGCTTTATATTCCTCGGACTCGGAGCAGGTTTGGCTGCGGGAGGATATGCCGTAGACAGATCTGGTTACAGAAAGCTGGAAATGGCTGTAGATGCTTACAACAGGTAGTCTATTTTTGAATTAATAAAGACTTGCTGATTTACAGCAAGTCTTTATTAATTATTTATATTAGAACACACTAATCCACAACTATGATGAAGGCATTGATAATAGGAGCAACAGGCGCAACGGGAAAAGACCTGGTTGATGAGCTTCTGTGGGATAATGATTATGAAACTGTTACCATTTTTGTGAGAAAAGCCACAGGTAAACAGCATAGCAAACTTATTGAGCATGTCGTTGATTTTTCCAGGCCAGATGATTATGTGAGTTTAATCGTTGGCGACGTACTTTTTTCGTGTTTAGGTACTACACTGAAAGTTGCCGGATCAAAGGAAAAGCAATGGAAAATTGATTTTGATATTCCTTTAAAATTTGCCGAATTAGCCAGGCAAAATAATGTTTCGACTTTCGTACTTGTTTCTGCATTGGGTGCTTCGGCCAAAAGCAAAATATTCTATTCAAGAATGAAGGGCGAACTGGAAGACAGAATTTTGGGATTGGATTTCAAAAAGTGCATTATATTCAGACCAGGGCTACTTGAACGCCCGGACACTGACCGGCTAGGAGAGAAGTTTGCCTTAAATATACTTGGATTTTTTAACGGACTGGGAATGTTTAGAAAACACCGGCCGCTGCCCACAAGGATACTGGCTCAGAAATTAGCCAAAGCGCCAAAATCACAACCAGAAGGGATTACTTATATAGAGAAGGATAAGATATTTTCTTTTTAAAGAAGTAATCGCCACCCTGAACACGCGTTGGCTGTAAACCTGTCCCGGTTCAGGGCAACGAAAAAAAATTAATTAAATACTGTCAGATTAGGGAAGTAGATCTTGTTGAAATCAGTCGTCACACCGTCACCACCATATTTAATTTTCTTTACCAGCGCACCGGTTGAAGCATTATAGATCAATAGGAAATTAGCTGTCGATGCAGCTCCATATCCCTGTATGCCGTTAACCACGATATAATCTTTGTTTTTATCATAACGTATAGCACCATATACCATAAAAGGATTCTCATCGATATTGATAAAAGGTGCAGCCAGTGATGAAGCATTACCATCTATGTACTTATAAATTGATTTTCCTGAATGATAAAAAACAGCGTTCTCTTTTGTTGATGCAGTAATTCTGTTTGGTGCATCTAAGCCAAATGCGCCTATGCTTGCCTTCAATTGTACACCAGCAGTATCCAGATTATCATCAATAGCAATTAAACGTGTACCGGTAGATGCCCAAACTTTGCCATTCGGTGTTTGTGCAAATCCACGGCTGATGTTTGAAAAGGTTTTTACAAAAGAATAATTGCTGGCTGAAATAATCTTAGTGCCGTTACTTTGTAACAGGTATACGTATTCACCTTTTTTCCACATATCCCCGGTATTCAATGCGCCTGCTGTTGTCAGTTTATTTTGAATAGCAAGTGTGCTCAAATCGACCTGGTATACGCCATCATTGGAACTTACCAGTCCGCGATTTCCATCCACCTGTATCAGACTTCTCCAGTTGGTAGCATCCTGTACGTATCTGGCTTCTTCCTTAAGTGTTTGTGCATTTACTTTCACTAATGGACCATTCATTTTGCACATCAGGAAAATGCTGCCGTTAACGACAGAGGCAAATTGCAATGTACTTGTCTTCGCTGCATTAGATAATATTTTTCCAGGGTTTTCTTTTTCGTAAGCTCTTGCAATTACAGTATCGTCACCGTATCTGTAGAAATTAATTGTGCCAGAGTTTTGTCCTATAGCACCTTCACCTATGATAAAAAATCCGTTTTCATATTTTCCTGATACCGGATCAGTGGGTATTGGATCAGCATTGTCCTTTTTACAAGCATACAGGCCTGTAGTTAGCAATGCTGCGACTAAAAATTGTTTGATGTTTACGTGTTTCATTATGATATATTAATTTATGGATTGACATTTTTTGAGTCGTCGGGGAAGAGGCAAAAGGATAGCCCTGCGATGAATACATCACAATAAAAAGAGAGAAAACGGACACAAAAATAGTGTAACACATAAATCGTACATCTCATCCCAGCTTCAATCCCCGAAAGCTATGAAATCATAATGCTGAAGGCAGGTCTCCTGACTTACGCCCGATTTTCTGCCTTCCCATTCGTTTAATTGGAACAGTGGCCAGATTTGAAAACCGTTTAGGCGCTTACAGTTGCGGGACAGTTACGGATTCTCACCGTATTCCCTTTTAATCCAGGATAACATAATCCAGGAACCAAAAGCGGTGCAAAGCTAAAAAAATATTGGTATGATTTGTAGTATTGTCTAAATGTATTAAATCAATAGCTTTAATGACTGCTTTTTAAGTTAAAAATTGATTTGACAGCAGTAGCCAGTCCAACAGCTACCAGACCTGCGACAAGTCCAAAAATGAGCTCTTTAATTATCGTCGGCAAGCTTGGCAATAAATGATGGAAAAACTCAATATTGTGAACAAAGATGCCACCTGAAACCAGGATCAACGCAATTGTTCCAACGACCGCCAGAATCCTGATGATCACAGGCAATGATTTAACCAATAGATGTCCGATGCCAGCAAGGATGCCTTTGTCATCAGCGCTTTTGATCAGCTTATAACCGGCATCATCCATTCTCACAATGAGCGCAACGATACCATAAACACCCACCGTAGCCAATAGTGCAACTACGCATACTGTTAAAATTTGTATGGTTAGGTTTTGCTCCAAAACACTTCCTAGTGCAATGATTACAATTTCTATAGATAGAATGAAGTCGGTCATCACAGCAGATTTAACCTTGGCTTTTTCCGCATCTTTACCATCTTGTTTGATCTCTTTAACAACTTCATGACCTTCCTTTTTGCGGTGAAAGAAGTACTCAATTATTTTTTCAACGCCCTCATAAGCCAGGTATAGGCCACCTAGTATCAGTATGATCTTAATAGCAGCGGGAAAAAATGCGTTTAACAATAAAGCGATTGGGACAATGATAATCTTGTTAATAAATGAGCCTTTTGTGATTGCCCAAAGCACAGGTAATTCCCTTGAAGACAGGAAGCCAGTTGCTTTTTCCGCATTCACCGCCAGATCATCACCCAGGATACCTGCAGTTTTTTTTGTCGCAATTTTCGCAGTCACCGCCACATCATCCATTAAAGCTGCTATATCATCTAAAATCGCAAAAAAACCTGAAGCCATATTCTCTCATTTATTAAGGCCGCAAAATATCCTTTAAAACCATATATAAAAAGAAAAAAATGTAATAATTTGGCCATTATGGATTTTTACGGATATGTAAATACAGTTGAGTTAAATGCACCGGATGGTATTCCTGCAGAATATCCATTTGACATCCCATGCGTCCGAAACTTCAAAAAGTTGAACTTTCATTCGAAGGTAACCTATTTGATTGGTGAAAATGGAATGGGAAAATCGACACTGCTGGAGGCTATTGCTGTTGCATTAGGATTTAATGCAGAGGGAGGTACACGAAATTTTAAATTTGATACTCAATCTACACATTCCATTTTACATAATTATCTGAGGATTAGCAAGGGAATTCACAGAATTAAAGACGGTTTCTTTTTAAGAGGTGAAAGTTTTTATAATGTAGCATCGGAAATTGACGAACTGGATAAGGAACCAGGATCGGCACCACCGATTATTGATTCCTATGGAGGAAAATCATTGCATGAACAATCGCATGGCGAATCTTTCTGGGCCTTATTTATGAACCGTTTCGGAGGCTCAGGATTGTATATTCTGGACGAACCGGAATCAGCGCTGTCTGTAACCCGCCAGATGGCCATGTTGACACAGATGGATAAACTAGTCAATAAGCGTTCACAATTTATTATTGCTACACATTCACCAATTATACTGGCATATCCGGACGCAACCATTTATCAGATGACAGAGGAAGGAATCAGGAAAGTAAAGTATAAGGAGACTGATACCTATCAACTATACAAAGGATTTTTGGACAATCCTGAGCAAATGACCTCTATATTATTGGGAGACTAAAAAGTCTCAATATAAATTCTCAGTCAGCACTACGCAAACGTTTGTGTGAAATCTAAAACTGAATAATCTTTTCCTTACTTTCGAAACAAATATTTAGATGATTAAAATGCGCCTCAAATCCTTTTTTCTTACTTGCCTGCTGGCATCAGTATTTTTCACAACAACAGCACAGGATATAAAAGTTGACAGCTCCTCTGCGAAAACATTACGTATAGACCCACAGTATGCCCGTGGAGCTACAGTATCCCAACTCTATGACGAAGTAGAATTTATTCCCTTGGAAACCAACAAGGAATGTTTATTTGGGAATATCAGTTCGCTTAAACTCGTGAAGGATAATTACGTCTTTTATGATTATGATACCAAAGGGGTATACATTTTTACCAATCAAGGAAAGTTTAAAGCTAAGATCAATGCCAGCAAGTTTCAGCAGGATCCCACTGATAAGGATAAAGAAAAGTCAGAATTTTGGGGTTTTACTGTTGTTAAAGATGGTGAACAAGATCTAATCAAACTTCAGACTTCAAAATATTCGTTCTATTTTGATCTGGATGGCAAGCAGGTGAAACGAGTACTCAAAAATGATGAGAAGTATACCAGTTCATTCCGGTTTAGCGATGGAAAAACTTCTATCGATCGCTATTTTCAAAAGATAACAGGAAAAGACACCATCAGGTACCAGATGGTCTTTGTCAGGAACAATAAGGATAGCGTGGGGTATTTCCCTTACAAGCCCAATGAGGTATACCCAGCAGGGCAAAGGATTCATAACAGCAATAGCCCTGATGAATACATGTATCACAACTATAATTCCTACGACTTGTTCAAGGTTACCCCTGATAAGATAAGTCTGGCATATCGTGTAGTATTACCTGCTGCCATTACTTTTTCTAAGGATATTGTGAGTAATCCCTTATTTAAAAAAAGCAGTTTTGAATTTCTACTCAACAACAAGGTTGTTTTTGATATTGATAAGATTCAATTCATAGGAAACCAACTATATCTCAAATTGGATAGCCACAACTGGACACAATCAACAAAAAAGATGTTTGCTTACAATTTAAAAACATCAGAGGTTACCTCGTTGCAAGATATAGAACCCGACAGTTTGTCTCATTTTCTGCCTGTAAACGATGGCGGTTCATTTTACGACTTCATTAATTACGGGTTTCAACTTTATGAAAACGGTTATTTATATACCAGTTATTCTTCCTTGGCTATGTTCACGTTCAAAGAGCAGAGTGAGGGTAAAAAAGCAAAGTTCCCTCCTGTATTAGATAATTACTTCAAGAGCAGCAATAAAAAAAGCAATCCTGTGATCATCAAACTAAAGCCTAAAAAGATCTAATCTAACCTCTCCATGCGTAATATTTTTTTTCCTCTCCTGACGATGTTCATCTTAGGATGTATCAACCAATCCTTTAGTCAGCAAACAACACCAAATAACTTAGGCTCCGTAAAAGGGGTATTGAGAGATACCACAAACAACTATCACCTGAAGTCAGCCACGGTTTCACTTTTTAAGGCAGATAGTACCTTGCTTAGCTACCAGCTTAGTAATAACTATGGCGAGTTTTCATTTGGCAAACTGCCTCTAAATTCCAAGATGTACATTGAGGTGAGTCACCTGGGCTACCATCTGTTCAGGAAAAACTTCGTCATTACCGATGTTAAAGCACCACTGGATTTAAAAACATTGATCATCGCAACTAAAGATTTTTCCCTGAAAGAAGTGCAGATCAAGATCCCGCCGATCAGTATGAATGGCGACACACTTGAATTCAACGCAGCGGCTTTTAAGCTGGATAGCAATGCAGTGGTAGAGGATTTGTTAAGGAAAATCCCGAACATTACCCTATGGGGCGACGGACAAATCACGGTAAACGGCAGAGAAGTAAAAAGCATTTTGGTAAACGGAAAGCCTTTCTTTGGTGGAGATTTTAAAACGGCTACTCAAAACATTTCTAAGAATGCCCTGGAGAAGGTGCAGGTTTACAATACGATAAAGGATAGAAGTAATCCCTTAGACAGCACGTTAGAGATGAACTTAAAACTGAAAAAAGGGAAGGACATCGGCTATTTTGGTAAGGTTGGCGGGGGTATGGGCACCGATCGCAGGTTTGAAGGAGATGCCAGTATCAACATGTTTTCGCCAAAAGTTCAAGCCGCCATTATCGGTGCAAGTAATAATATCAACAAGGTAGCAAATAGCGTAGGAGCACTTACGGCCAACAGTACCTTTAAGGGTGTAGGTACAAATGTTGAATACCAACCCGATTTTAGACAAACGGGGATCAATAAGACTTTTACAGGAGGAGTAAACCTAACCTACAATTTTGTGGTGACACCGGATTACAACAATAGGAATACGCTGACCGCCAATTATTTTGAACAAAGGAAGTTTTACGACAACCTGGAAGACCGCGAAACCATCATCACCCGAAATACAAATGACAAGCTGTTCGATAGAAGTATAAGTAAAAGTGAGTCAAATAATGACAATCATGCTTTCGATGCTACCTATACTTTAAACAAGAAAGGCTCACAATTGTCTGTCACTCCGTCCTTTAATTTTAATAAAGGTGACAACAGCAGTACTTCTGAGCGCAGTACTTTTAATAATGAAAATAAACTGGCCAGTACCAATGTCAGCAGCAATAACGGCGAACTGGACAATAAAAGATTCAATGTCGTAGCTCGCTACAATTTCCGTCCCACGGTGATATACTCAGACAGACGTATGTTTCAAGGCCTGAATATCAATTACTCCATGGGAGTGCAGGATAATAACTCGGAAAGATACAATATTACCAAATTCAGATCTGAAATAGATGCGGCTCAAAACCGGGACTTCAACAGAAAGTATACTACTCAAAGTGATAATCTGAATCAGAGAATTGATTTCGAATTGCCGGGTCTGACTGCATGGCTCTTCGGTTATAATAGCACTAAAATCGTGAATGTAGATGTTTTCAATAATTTCTCCAATTCTGCTAATAAAACCAATAGCAAGGTTGAAGATCTGATTGTAGGCACTAACAGTTATAAGCCCAATGATTCCCTTACTAATTTCAACCAGACCAATCAGATTGACGACAACTTTGGAATAAACTTATCTAAAAGCTTTAACAAAAGTTTAAGTAACAGATTTAATAAAGGTCTGACATTCCGTGCCACTCTGGCCAATCGTTTAATCTATCAGGACAATAAATCCGATAGATCTTTTCAGAACATCAAAAGAAACTATACCAACTTTATCCCAAGTGCCTCTATAAGTCACAATAATAACCAATATGGTGAATTCTACAGATCGATTTCAATTTCTTATAACACAGATATTTCCATTCCCAACTTACAGCAATTGGCTCCAATAATAGATGATTCAAATGTGTACTCCATCAGTTATGGTAATCTAAATCTGAAAGAGGCCATAGTAAGAAGTATTAGGTTTAACCTCAGTCATAATACCCAAAAGAGCAAAAATAATCTAAATATCAACCTCAGCGGAGCGTATTCAACTACAGACGATAATGTGATTGACAGTTTATTCATAGATGAGCAGAACAAACGTGTGAATTACCTGGTAAATGGCGATGGTACTAAAAGCTACAATGGGAATCTGAACATTAGAAAAGCTTATAAATTAAAAACCAGTGAGCTTCAGTTGACAGCATATTCATCATTTAACGCCAGCAAAAATCCCGGATATTTCAACAGTGTGTTTTTATATTCCGATAACTTGAATAATAGCAATAGCCTGTCGGTAAATTATACTTACCGGGACAAATGGGCGCTGGAAGGTGCGCAGTCATTTAATTATTCCCAATCAAAACAGGCGTCATTCAATACCGAATATGATACTAAAACATGGACTAGCGCCGTGAGTACCCGGTATAATGTGACAAAGAGGTTTTCCATTAATAGCAACATCAGTTTTAACAGCAATAAAGCGAGCAATAATGAGGCTGTTAATTTTAAAATCTGGAATGCGAATGTTACATACAGGTTCCTAAAGGGTAATAATGCAGAATTTAAATTTGCAGCTTTAGATATTTTAAGACAGAATAATAACATTATAAATTACACCGGCATAAACAGTGTAACAAGAGGAACTCAAAAAGTATTGCAGCAATATTTTATGACCACTTTCTCTTATTATCCACGTAAGTTCGGAAAAGATGCGCCAAAGAAATAAATTTACTATTATTCCTTCCCGCCATCTCTAACAACATGATAGCTGGGCGACATAATTTCTACATTGGCCTGTTTGAAGACTTCCTGTATATTTTCGAATAGACTACTGTAGATCAATGCCTGTTTGTTCGCCTCTTTAGTATAAGCGTTAATTTGGTAAGAGATATAGAAGTTATCGAGACTTGTTTGCAGGACAAAAGGCTTTGGATCTTCCAGCACGTGAACGGTTTTTAAAGCTGATTCAATCAACAGTTCGTAGACCTGTTGCCATGGTACATCATAACCTATTGTCACCGTATAATGCACAATCAATCCTTGTTTTTCATTTTTTGTATGACTGGAATAATTGATTGTGGAGCTGGAGAGTACCATGGAATTGGGTACCGTAATGTCTTCATTTTTAATGGTTTTTATTCGCGTTACAAGCATTGATTTTTCCATTACATCACCTACGACTTCACCGATTTTTACACGGTCGCCTATTCTGAAAGGTCTCATGTAAGTGATTACCAGTCCAGCTACGATATTTGTAATTGCGCTGGATGATCCCAATGAGATCAGTATACCCAGAAAAACTGATACGCCCTGAAAAGCAGGGGAGCTGGAGCCAGGAAGAAATGGAAATACCAATACCAGCATAAAGGCATAGAGTATAAAACGCAGGATGTTGAATGTAGGGATGGCCCAGTCAGCGTGAAATCCGCTAAACTGTATGTTGCCACGTTTCATTTCATAAAACAGATACTTGACGGCCTTCAAAAGGTATTTAAAAATCAGATAAATAACAATCACTTTAAACAGGTCCGGCAGGTAATCCAGTATTGCCTTAGCTGCAGATCTTAGCGGACTCAATATCCAGCCGATCAAGGTTCCCGTCCATGCTTCCGTTTCCGGAAAAATGCTGAACAGCAAAGGTAGCGACAAGTAGACGATCAGAATGATGATGAGGATTTTTACTATGGTATTCAATCGTTGAAGAGCAGCTTCCAGGTGATCCGCAGTAATGATCTTTATGTTTTTAAGATTTAGGCCGTTAAGATACTTTTCCTTGTTCGATGAGATAAAGCCCGAAATTCGCTTAAATACCTTGTTTAGTACTGAAATAACAATAGCCAGGATAGCAATGATTAGTATGACCAGACCAAGGCGTTTGAGCAGATTGAACAGACTATGACTTTCGCGCTCCTTTATAATGCTTTTCCTGATGATCTTCAAATAATCATCAGCGAGTTCGGCACTGCTCTTCCCAAACCAAAGACCATCCAGGTTCCCCACACTGACGATCACATCAGTATTTTTATAAATCAGGTCAAAACTGCCCTCATTTTCGGCGATCAATAGTGAATCAGATTTAAAGAAAGGATCGTCATAGAGCTTCTCAATCTTAAGAGAGATGGCTTTAGCCCTGTCTTTAGCATGGAAAGAACCTGTGCGGGTGTAGATGAAAAATAGGGTGTCCTGATTGAGTATCACTGGATAACCGGTCGTTGTCTTCTTAAGTGCTTTAAGTTTTTGAGTCTGTGTAATTAGCCTTATAGAATCATTTACAGCGATTTGCCTTAATTTGGCTTCCAGTTCCTTAGTCCGTTTTTCATTCCCTGCTGCCGTGGTAAGTTCCTTGTTTAACTGCACTTTGACCAAAGAATCTATTCGCCTCTGTTGTTCATCCTTTATCAGCAGTGCTTCATTTAGGTTTGTACTGTCGCTGGCTGCTGTTGTCTTTGAGTGTTGCGCCATGCAGTAGCCGCTGATCAAAGTAAAAGAGAGAAAGACGAGCAGTAATTTGAAATTAAACATAGTCGTGTTTTTGTAGCAATAGGAGAGAAATTATGGATTTTATTTTATAACAGCAAATGCGTTTCATTTTTAATAATAATCTTTAGTAACATTATCAGATTTTTAAATCTAATACAATAAACAATAACAATATGACGCCTCGTAAGAAAATACTATTTGTACTCCTTGGATTGATACTTATTCTTGTAGTACTTATCGCCGGAGGGATTTCCAGTTTCTCATATAAGGATTCCATAATTAATTCTACATCAAATTCAAATTGGTCTGATGAAAGCACCTCTACGACATTTGGTGAAGTAAAGGAAGTAAAGTCGAATTATAAGCCTGCTGATATGTCGTTAGTGGTTTTGTTGGATGGAGATACTTTATATAAGGATATTAATAAACTTATGCCTATCGTACTAACTATTGACGCTTATGAAGTAGGTCCCTTATGGATGCCTTTACGTAAATCAGCTGATTTTTCAGCAGCAGGATCGATAAAGATTAACCGTAAAGTAGAAACAACTTCCGGATCTGATCTAATAAGCTCATTTAACACGAAATTATCAGGACAATTTACTGTAAGCGGCAATGTAGCTTTAAATGGCTTTTACTCTCATAATGAAGCAAAAAAGTTGGTTCAGGATCTGGTGGTAGAAAACTTTGTCGCTAAAGCAAAAGAACATTTCAAAACATTTTCACCTGAAAATCTGCAAAACTTTGCGGTAATGCAGTCGATAGAATAAGCAATCTATTCAATGATAAGAAAAGTCAATTTCTGTCTCGTTTTCACCAATTCAATTCCATACTTTTTCAACAAGTTGGCTTTAAAGCTTTCGAAGTCCTGTGCAGGGACCTGCAGGAAATCATAGCCGTTCTTGTCGTCGGTTTCTGCTTTGCAAAAAACACCAAATTGCCTTTCGAAATTTGCGGCAAGTTCTGTTAGGGTTGCATTCATTACTGTCAGGAAAGATTCAGCTCTAATAGAGTTAGAGAATTTCCCACCACCATCACTTCCTTTTTTGCCGGTCATAATAGTTGGGGCTAACTTATCAGGGGCGACTACTTTTAGTGAATATACTACGGTATCAATGTCTTGCACACTCGCTTTAAATCCATATCGTTCTCCGATCATTCCGATCAGTTGCGATTTCATTTTATCAGGATCCGTATTTGTCACCAGAGCATCAACAGCGATTTTCTTATTTGTAAGATCTTTATCAGACTGATAGATAATCCTGTTGTGTTGATTGTTGTAGAGTGCGGCAATGATCTCAGAGATAGGTGCCAATTGAGCTTTGAACATAGAAGTGTCAGGCTTTAAGGACCAGGATAAGGAATATTTCATAGGAAGTTTCTCTTCCAAAATATGGACGTTAAATGTACCCATTGCAGGAATAGCAGTTAGCTTTCTATCAGATAATTTAGCTGGTGATGTATTTGGGTTGTAAACAGTTTTCGTTTCTCCCGTAATTAAAAATTTATCAAGTAGCTCAGGGGTAACTTGTCGTCCATTGCCAGACCATTTGATGATACCGTCTTTATCTATGAGATAAGCACGAGGGATACCAAAGACGCCAAAGTTTTCAAAGGTTTTTCCATTGTCCAGCAAAAACTGATGTTTGAAATTCTGAGATTTTATAAATTTCTCTATGTTGACTGAAGTTGTATCAGTAATGGCAATGAATTCAAATTTGTCTTTATAGCGATCTATAAAATCATTTGTTTCGATCAACCCGGCAACGCATGGCCCGCACCAGGTGGCCCAGAAGTCCAAAATGATCGGTTTTCCCTTAGGCACCTTATAATTTTTAGTGTACGATTTCTGAAATTCGATTTTAGGAGCTTGTGCGCCAACTTTAAGTTCATTCTGAGCAAACAGGAGAGTGATATTCAGACTTAACAGTACTATCAAAAGCAGTTTTTTGTACATGAGCGTGGGATTTGTTTCTAAGTTATAGAATAGTCATTAATATTTCAATTTAATCTTATTTTTGAAAGAAAAAGATCATGAAAACAAGGTTCACTATCTTTTTTATGCTCCTTATGAGTATGGGGCGTATTGCATCGGCGCAGGAAAGTACCACTCAACAATTCAAAAAGCTGGAATGGCTGATTGGCAAATGGCAGCGTACTAACCCTAAAGCAGGGCAGTCGGGCTATGAAGTATGGGACAAGATTTCAGGCACCAAACTAACAGGAAAGGGGATCACACTTGAAGGTAAAAAAACAGTTTTTGAAGAGCAACTTGAATTGAGTGTTCAGAACAACCAGATTTTTTATATGGTTAGGTTGACAGGAGATCCGAAACCTGTAGCTTTTAAGTTGACCTCTATTAGCAAAAATGCTTTTGTCTGTGAAAACCCTGAGCATGACTTTCCGAAAAAGATCGCTTATACCAGGAATGGCAACACCGTAAAAGCAGTAATATCTGGAAATGGGCATAGCGTGGACTATGAATTTTCTATATTTAAGGAAAAATAGAGAATTCCATGCCTGCCAAAAATGAATTCAAAGCAGAAATACAGATTATCGGTATCAATCCATTTGTTGATGTGCCGGAAGATATTTTAAATAAGGTGTTTAAGCAGGCCGGAAGAAGTAAAAGTCCAATTCCAATTAAAGGCACAGTTAATGGCAAATCCTATCATCAGACCCTGGTAAGATACAGTGGAGCATGGCGTTTATACATCAACACCGTTATGCTGGAACATTCACCAAAGCGAATAGGGGAAACGATAGTGGTTACAGTCAGTTTTGACCCTGTAGAAAGAAAAATTGAGGCTCATCCCGAATTGTTAAAAGCATTATCCGAAAATAAGGAAGCAAAAGCTGTATTTGATGGACTGACACCATCATTGAGGCATGAAATCGTCAGGTATATTAGCAATTTGAAAACCCAGGAGAGTATTGGAAAGAATGTGCAAAAGGCAATAGACTTCCTGTTGGGCAAAGGCAGGTTTGTTGGAAGGGAACTTAAAAATTAAGTGTAACCCAGCATTCATGAAAATTAAATCATAGTCTTTAGATACTTTATGTTTCGCAATAACAAACATCCTGATTTTGTAATATCTGGTCTTGATAAAGCCATTGTATACAGTATAGGTGGCTGCTTTATGCTGTGGCTATTGGGGATGTCCTTGTACGGCGCTTTATTTGGTCCAACCTTTCAAGAGCAGGTGCGCATAGATTTTTCAAACGAAATTTTTGAAGGGAGAGTTGACACCATCTACCATGAGGGACAAAACCGTAATGCACTTGTGGCTATACTTTCAAATCAGCAGAAATACTATATCACTCCAGAGTGGGAGACTTTAATATCCATTGACGATTCGTTGCAAAAGAAATATAACTCATTCATTTTAGAGGTTTATTCAAAAGATGGTAAAGTCAAGAAACTCGATTTTAGAGAGGTTTCTAAACCAGAGTTTTATAGGTAACATACTGTATCCTATAGTGCTACATCCTATTAATCCTCATTCCTTATATCAGCATGATTAAAAGTCAAAAATATCTCCGAGGAACGACCCTTTTTTCTTGTGATATGGCTTTTGATATTCCTGACTACGTTGCTGATACTCCTGATCACGTTGTGAATAACGCTCCTGATCTTTTCCGTAATTGTCTTTGCTTGAATAGTGTGTTGCTGACCTTTCAATAATTTTATCAAGTTCGCCACGATCCAACCAGATGCCCCGGCAATTTGGGCAATAGTCAATTTCAATTCCGTTTTTATCACTCATCAATAGGGTTTCGTTACAACTTGGACATTTCATGCTTTATACTTTAAGTTTTCTTTGAAATACAACGTTTTTAGAAGAATGATGTTTTATTATAATTGTAACTTTCCTGCGGTGTACTCGTAGGCAGGACTTCGGAAAAAGTTTATAAATGCAAGTTGAATTTGCTAAAATCCATATCTTCATGGCATATTTATTTTAACGCAATGAAATTTAAAATTTTCCTGTATCTCTGTTTTTTAAGCACTTCGGTTTTAGCTCAGATAAAGACATCAGAACTTTATGGCTCTTGGATTGCCACTCGTGTCACCTATTTGAGTGGGGAGGAATTGCCTGATGAAAACATTCTAAAATATACTTATGTGAAGTATAATTTCAAACCCACTGACAAAATGTTTTATTCAGGCGTCTATTACAATCTAGGCTGGGAAATGTTCTTCAACGTTGTAGGGGATAGAATAAACGTGAGCAGTTCAGCAGGCACTGTAGTAAATGTTTTCAAAGTACTGGATTTGAAGAAATCGACTCTGGTTATTGTACAAAGTACCGCTCAGGGGTTTACAGACCCCATGGCAATAAAGTATACGTTTACCAGGGAAGAAATTTTGCAAGATGCTATGCCATTAACGAACGCAGATGTTTTCCGTATCAATGGGACGGATACGCTATATCAATCAGGTCAAAAAATATATGCACAATTTAGTGGTCCAGACTTCAGTGATTATATATCTGCTAATATGGGTAAAAGAGAGATATCAGTCAAATCTGGGGAATTATTGGTTAGCTTCATCGTAGACAAAGATGGTGTAGCCGATAGTCTAAAAATTTTGCAGGGTATAAATCCAAAATACGATAAAGCTTATGTCGAAATATTTAATTCCGCAAAGCACAAATGGAGTCCAGCACGTATCAACGGTAAGCCGGTTTCTGTCTTGATGCAGCAAGAAAAGAAATATTTTACATCAGACAAAGCGATCCCAAGCTACTTTGAGGGAAACAAGGCCAATTTAGCGTACAACAATGGAAATTACGAACTTGCTCTTCACTACTATAACCTGGCTCTTGGAAGTAAGCCAGATGATAAAGAACAATTATATAAAAGGGGGATTTGTAAACAGAAATTGGGTAATCTAAACGGAGCCTGTGAAGATTGGCGAAAAGTTAAAGCTTTAGGAGGAGAAGAAGCTAATGCTTTGCTGGAGAAGTTTTGTAAATAAACCCTAGATTCATTATATGCTACAAATCAACTTACCACAGCTTCCCGATATTACGACGAGCCGTTTATTAATGAGAGAACAGACACTTTCAGATGCTCCCGCACTGTTCAACCTTAGAACGAATCCTGAAGTTATGCGTTACATTGAGCGCCCTCGTCCTAAAGCAGTAGCTGATTCTGAAGCAGTAATTAGAAGCATCAACGAGAATTTTCATAAAGGCATGAACATGATCTGGGCGATCACCCTCAAAGAAAACCCTGAGCAGATGATTGGTAATCTGGGTTACTGGAGAACAGATCTTGCCAATCATAGGGCAGAGATCGGTTATATGCTGCATCCTGATTATTGGAGACAGGGCATTCTTTCTGAAGCCTTAACTGCGATAATCGACTTTGGTTTTAATACCATGGGCCTGCATTCCATGTGTGCAAACATAAACCCCGCAAATGATGCTTCAAGACAACTACTGCTTAAACATGGTTTTATCAAGGAAGCCTATTTCAGAGAAGATTATTATTTCGATGGCAAGTTCCTGGATAGTGAGATTTATGGCTTGCTGAATAGCGCGGGGTAGGGACTATATTATACCAGTTCTCTAAAAGCCATTATGGAAATTGGTAAATTACTGCATCCTTGTTAAAACCTTAGAACTTGAAAAAGCTACAATTGATATTGACCAATCCCTGTTCAAAGCAATGGGATGACATGCAACAGGCCGGTTCCGGTCGTTATTGCGACAGTTGCGAAAAACATATAGTGGACCTCACCGGTAAATCCGATGCGGAGCTGATCAGTTTTTTCACGAAGAAGAAAGACAATGTCTGCGGACGCTTATTGTCAGAACAGCTTTACCGTGAACTGTTGTTGCCACCATCAAAACCAAGCTGGAAGTGGTTATTGCCGCTGGCCGTGGGTACTATCTTGTATACCCCGGCACAGGCAAACGAATTGAGACCAGTGGTAGAACAGGATAGTCAGACTAGCGCACTACGTCCGACTTTTGTAGAGCCAACTGTCAAGCCATCTGTAGCCGCAGATACCATTAGGGGTAGAATACTAGATGAACTCACGGGCGAGCCTTTAAAAGGGGTGAAGGTGGTACAAAAAGGTTTCGGAAATGTGCTTGCGCAGACACATGTCGATGGTAAATTTAACCTGAGCGTAGCAGATGCGGATCATGGGACACTCTTTATCTTTACTTTGCTTGGCTATTCCAAGATAGAAATTCCTTTGAAAGATGGTATGGTCATTAAAATGGCAGAGCAAAAAATTATATTGGGCGGTATATCTTCAGTATTGGTAAACCAGGAACCTATGTATCTTATCTATGCGGGCAAGAAGAGCTGTACAATAAACGCAGAAAAAATGAAGGAAATTCCTCCTGGTTGGATCGAAAAAGTTGATGTGTTGAAAGGTGCTGAGGCAACTGCGCTTTATGGTGCTAAAGCCGCTAATGGAGTAATACTTATAGAGATTAAGAAAGATTATGCGAAGAAGATAGATTTTTCTGAGAAGAAGTAGATTTTCGGTGACAAGCACGTAATGGCATGACCTTTGCCTTTAATTGGATACATTAAATCTATATTATGAGAAAATCAATTCAATTTTTAGGCATGCTTTTAATAGCAACAGTAGTTATGATGTCTTGCAAAAAGGATACAGATCCGGCAGACAAAGATCTTTTTGTAGGAACCTATAAAGGAACAGTTTCATACAAAAAAGACGGTACAACGATTAACAGCTCAGATGGGAAAATTACTGTGAGTAAAATTGATGATAAGTACAGTTTTTACTTTGGTAATAATATACCAGACCTTACCGGAATTAAATTCGAGAAAAAAGACGACAATTCTTATGTAAGTGTTGGATCCGGGTTCACGGGTATCACCATTAATGCCAGTACTTTAAAAATGCTTGTTGTAAAAGACGGAGCGACCTGGACAGCAGATTGTACCAGATAGTTTAGTCAACAGTAATACTAAAATAGCCCGATCATTAAATTGATCGGGCTATTTTTTTGTCTAAGTGTAGATGCTGCGATTGACAGAAGCCTTGATTTTATATAAGCAAACTTGTTCGATGAAGAATAACTGCTAACTTCGTTTTCCATGAACGTCAATAAAGCTCAAATCGAAACCGAGGGGTTTACAACTATCAGCAATGTGTTTACCTCTGAGCAGATCCAACAGTTTTGTGAAATAATAGAACATGCAAATGGCTCTGGCGAAACTTTCAGAAGATCAGCCGATCTCTTTGCAATCCGACAGTTCCTGAAAGAAGTACCGGAAATCGGTCCGTTGATTTTTATAGACGCATTTAAAGATCTAATTGCGCAGCTGTTCGGTAAAGATTACTTTGTTGTCAAATCTATTTATTTTGATAAGCCAGAGCAATCAAACTGGTTTGTTTCTTATCATCAGGACCTCACGATATCAGTAGACCGGCGACTGGAACTAGATGGGTATACGAATTGGACGGTGAGACAAGGGCAGTTTGCTGTGCAGCCTCCTTTAAATATTTTGGAAAGCAGCTTTACAGTCAGGATTCATTTGGACGACACAGATGAAGAGAATGGAGCGTTAAAAGTTGTTCCGGGCTCACACCGCAAGGAGGTTTACCGTGCTGAAGACATTAACTGGGAAAAGGAAATGGAAGTAGTCTGTGCTGTTCCAAAAGGAGGCATAATGATTATGAAGCCGTTGTTACTTCATAGTTCCAGTAGAACAACCAATAACAATCGAAGAAGGGTTATTCATATCGAGTTCTGTAATCAGGAGCTTCTGGGAAATTTGGCTTGGTCGGAAAGAATAAATTCAAAGGAAATCCATTAATTATATATGCCTGTCATTCGATTAGAAACTTTCATTGATGCACCAAAACAAACGGTGTTTGACCTCGCAAGAAGCATCGATCTTCACCAGATCTCTACAGCTCATACCAATGAGAAAGCCGTAGCTGGTAAGAAATCCGGATTGATTGAGTTGAACGAATGGGTAACATGGGAAGCTAGGCACTTCTGGATTGTCCAAAAGCTTACTTCAAAAATTACTGCGATGAATGCTCCTGATTATTTTGTCGATGAAATGGTTTCTGGAGCTTTTAAGAGCTTTAAACATGAACATATTTTTGAAGCACAAGGTGAGGCTACACTAATGATCGACGTATTTAATTATGTTTCGCCACTTGGTCTTTTAGGAAAACTGGCAGACAAAATTTTCTTAAAACAGTATATGAGTGCACTGCTGGTTCAAAGAAATAAAGTAGTAAAGGAGTACGCAGAAAAAAGAGAGCAAAAATAACTCACGAGTCAACGTGTTTTTAAAACGCGGTGATAATGTCGGAGGTGGCATTCTCACACAAATCCATGAACTCTGGATATTTGATATATTTAATTAGCTACAATGCACAGAAGCCTAATCATACTGACAATCTTTCTACTTGGGTGTTCTACTCCTTCGAGATTGTTGACAACAAATCCAATTGCTAACAACAATAAAGACGTATTCATACTTTCAACATTAGTTGGTGATCATTTGAGGCAAACCAATGGTCGAGAGTTTAGCCTTTTTGAGCTACACAAAAATGACTCGTTAAAAAGGATTTCAAATAATTTTGATCTGATTGAGATGAAGGCTAAAGGAGGCTATATTTCAATTTATTTTAAATTTTCAAAGTCAAGAGACGAAAGTGAAATTGAATTATCAGATCAAGAAAAAGAAATGCTTGTTCGGAACAATTGGACTGAGAAGCGATTTGACGAAAACTATGACGGTGAAATTCGGTTCGACTATGGCGAACGTTTTTATCGGATAAAAAGATTAGCTCTGAAAAGAGAATAGCACAACAAATTATAAAGCTGCTCAGACATGAGTAGCTTTATTATACTTCACAAGATAATCCAATAGTGACTAAGGATAAAGTCGTTTTACAGCTTTTTAGTTGTGATAAATACGCCGAATTTTGGATCACCTTGTTTATATTTTGATGGCAAATCCTGACCCTTTACGACCTTAGTCGCTATGAAACTTTCAGTGTTTATAGCAGCAAGTTCACGTTCTAACGATTTTCCTAAAACCTCCTCATTTAGGATATAAATTATCCCTTCCTCACTGCTTTTATTCGATAAAAGACTGGCGTACTCACTGGATCTGGAAGATAAAAAACTTTGATACCTTTTTCTTGCAAAGGCTTTAGTTTCCAGGTAAGCAAGCGGCATTTCACCATTGTATCCAGCTTTTATAATAGCATCTTTGTTTTCAATAACTGTAAAAGAGGCGATATTGTCGATAGGTATCAATTGAATATCACTCCTGGATATTTTTACGCTATCTGCGAAAAATATAGCGTTTTTTTGAGGTGGCCCAATAGGTAAAGGTTTTTGAGCTGCTGTATTGGATTGTGCTTCCGAACTAAGTGCTGCTGCGATCAGTGTGAATGAGAGTATTAATTTTTTGATCATGATGTTTGATTATAAAGCGTTAAATGCAATATATGAAAAAATGAGTTTTATTACTTGCCCATAGCCAAACTATTTTTCATCTTTCCAGTGAAAAAGACTTTAGGCAGCTCTGCGAATTTGTTTCTTGTATCCTCAGCAATCTTCTCAACGATAGATTTATAAAGTATTTCTTTTGCTTTACGATGCGAACAAATTCCAGTAATATTTAGTCTGCCAATAATATTTATTCGTATTTCCAGATGTCTGATAAGACCATTCGATCGATTCTCATAACCAACTCCAAAGAGAGAAGTACTTGCAACAGCACTATAATTAGTTGATTTATATAGCGGAAACCATAATGGGCCTGAATCCAGTTTGTCAATTTTGACTACAATAGGGACAAATTTATTAATCTTTTTGTACAAGGTATCTCTTCCAGATAAGATTACGATAGACAGGTCATTTTTATTGACCATTTGGCTAACCTCATTTTCGGGCTCAGAAGTGTTAATGCCCTTCCAGTTAATAGTTGATGTTAATCTAGTATTAGATTTATAAAAATCGATTTTGATTAATCCTGTTTCCCGAATTGCGATACTAATCAAAAGTATTGCAGCCAATGCAATATAGATAATGCTTTTTGTTTTCATTGAGATTCGTTAATTCAGGTATGAAAGTACAAATAATTATAAATTTTGTTAACTTCATTATAAATTAACGATATGAACTCAACTTTTAACGCACTCCTGTCCACAGTTTTTCTAAGCTTTTTTTTCAAGTGTACGTTTGCTCAGGAAACACAAAAAGTATCCAGAACACAGACCAATCCGAATTACACGATCAACGAAAAGTACAGTGTATTAAAAGCTAACCCGGAAGTAAAACATGGACTTTATTCGGCCAGTATTTCTCGCTATTCAGAACTTGGCGAATACGATCATGACAAAAAAATTGGTGTTTGGGAATGCTTTGACGACGGAAAGTTGGTTCAGAGGTACGATTTTGGTAGCCAGACTTTTTTACTGGGCGCTGAAACTAAGATGATAGTAGAGGTAGAGCAGTTAGACGATCAGGGTAATTTGGTTCGGAAGCTTATCACTAAAGGCGTTTACTTTGGTGGTGACGCAAAGTTGTCAGCCATTATGCTTCGCAGTATGAGGTATCCTGCTGATGCACAACAAAACGATATTCAGGGGACAGTTATTATTGATGCTATCATTAGCAAAGAAGGGAACGTGATTAAGGAAAAAGCTATAACTAATATTGGCTATGGACTGGAACAGGAAGCTTTACGTGTATTTAAGTCTCTGCCATCAGATTGGGTTCCTACTATTGTTGATGGTAAGGCCGTGGATGTAAAAGTCAAAATGAAAATGTCGTTTAGATTATCGCACCTGCCTGCGCCTAAAGGATAGATTGCTAGATAATTCAGTTTGAATCTTTATCTTTAGTTATGAAAACATTAAAACTAATCCTACTTATTGCCTTGCTGCCGATTGCAGTTCTAGCGCAAACTGACCCTACAACACTCACAAAAGTAGGAGATAAACTGCCTGATTTTTCTTTTGAAATTGAGAAAGGTAAAACGGTAAATATCGCCGATTACAAAGGCAAGCTGGTATTAATTAACTTTTTCGCCACTTGGTGCGGCCCCTGCAATGCTGAGTTGCCCCTGGTACAGGAAAAGATCTGGAATAAATATAAAAACAATCCTAAGTTTGCGTTCCTGGTATTCGGCCGCGAGGAGGGCTGGGATATCCTTGATCCTTTCAAACTGAAAAAAGGATTCACCTTCCCAATGCTTCCGGATTTGAAACGCGACATCTTCAAGTTATTTGCTACACAGTCCATTCCCCGTAATGTTATTGCCGACGAAAATGGTAAGATCATTTATCAGTCGATCGGATTCAACGAAAAGGAATTTGATGAAATGGTTAAGTTTATAGAAGAGAGAATGAGTAAACTCGCTAAATAAGGATGGCCATCGCTATAGGGTTAGTCGGCTTTCTTATTGTTAAATTTTAAAGTCTTACAAGCTTTAATCAACAGTTCTTCATTAGCCGTTGTCAGATTTCGGCCACTAAGCTGAAATCTGACTCTACCTATGTTTGAGTAACCGATGCTGTCAATGTAAACTCCGGTAGTTCCCTTCCCTGAAATCATAGGCCTCACTATCTTAGCTTTCTTATTGTCAATAGTCAGATACTCATAAAGTTGGTCTTTATCATTCAGACGATTGGAATAGGCTCCTAGATCAAATCCAGCAGCTTCCTGATCATTAATTTTAATTCTTCCTACGTAGCTATCAATTCCATTCACCTTAACTTGCTGCCAATGTTTGGGAACTTTAATTGTAAATTGTCCAAAGTCGAGTAATTGAGTTGCTTTTGGAGAACAAGAAGCCAGAAGCAATGCGAAAATGCAAAAGAAGTGTGTTGTTTTTAATCTTATAAATAACTTCATGTTTTTAGAGCGTTAATTATCACGTTATAAATCTAATGTTTTTTAGAGAAACGTAAGATTTAAACGGAATTGTTATTTATCTTATTTTTGATCTTCATATAAACTAAAACTCTTGAAATTCATTATACGCAACCGGTCTATACTATTATACGGAGCATCGCTGGCTGTGTTGTTATTGATCATGAAATGGCTCGAATGGCGCCTCGTCGTACTTGATCATGCTTTCGAATTGTATGCAGGTGCAATTGCCCTGATGTTTATGGCACTGGGTATCTGGCTGTCAAGGAAACTAACTCAACCCAAAACAAATACAATAATTGTAGAGAAGGAGGTGGTTGTTGAAGCCGGAGATTTCATATTGAATGAGGCGGAGCTTTCCCGCCTGGGGCTGACCAGTAGGGAAATGGAAGTACTGCAGTCCATAGCAGACGGACTGAGTAATCAGCAAATTGCCGAACGCTTGTTTTTATCGTTGAACACTATTAAAACACACTCGTCAAAACTCTTTGAAAAATTGGAAGTACAACGCCGTACTCAGGCTGTTGAAAAAGCCAGGAAGTTAAAAATCATACCTTAGTCTCAATCACCTTTTATTATAAACCCTATTTTTTATTAAATTCATACTAAAGTATGAGGCAAAAAATAAGTGTAAAGCACAACTTTGAAGCCTAAACTTAATTCAAATCAACATGAAGAGAAATGTACTCGTTTACGGACTGATATCGGGTGTCTGCGTGGCTACCTTTATGGCTGCCTCTATTGAGTATTGTTACAATAAGGACTCGTTTGAAGGCAGCATGCTCCTTGGCTATGCAGCCATGTTGCTGTCTTTTTCTCTCATATTTGTAGGAGTAAAAAACTACAGGGATAAATATAATGGTGGAGTAATCAGCTTTGGCAAGGCTTTTTTGATGTCCTTATATATGGCACTCATTGCTTCGACCCTGTATGTTCTTGGTTGGATGATCGCTTACTATAATTTCTTCCCCGATTTCATAGATAAACTAGCAGCCTACCAGTTGAGTCCCGCTAAAACAAGCCAAATGAGCGCTGAGCAGGTAACTGCCGTTCGCCAACAAATAGACATGTTTAGAGAGTGGTACAGTA
The DNA here is from genome assembly GCF_032678645.1 of Pedobacter frigoris. Classification (GTDB taxonomy): domain Bacteria; phylum Bacteroidota; class Bacteroidia; order Sphingobacteriales; family Sphingobacteriaceae; genus Pedobacter; species Pedobacter frigoris_A. The sequence goes on along the minus strand of NZ_JAVTSP010000001.1, from coordinate 776,490 downwards.
GTTGGATTGGGGTAGCAGGAGCCACCTATATGGAAATATTGCCGGTTGGATTATTGGTGGCTATCGTAACGGCTTTGGTGTTAAAGCGGAAAATGCCGAAGTTAGAATAGTCGTCTCCAGAAATATCCATAGCGTTAAAACCGAATTATATCCGAAAGCATATAGCTTCATTAAATTCTTTAAGATCGGGTTTAGATTTTAGTAGATTGCATTAAATTCATCATGCTATGAAATGCTTCGCCATAATCGCTCTTGTGTTATCAACCGCATATTCTTCCTTTGCGTTAGATGCACCATCAATGGAAACCAAGCTTCTAAATCAGTTTCGCGAAATAGGGAAGTGGTATGAGTTTCAACGTACGCATCCTAAAGTAGAATATGGAGATTCGCTGGTTAAAGCAAATCAGCTTTTTCAGAGCATGCTTGCAAAATATGGAAACGACCCTGGTACATTGGGTTTTGATTTCAAGGCCTTAAAGAAATCAGGAGTGTCCATTGTAAGTTCAGATGATGGATTGTTCAGGATCTATTCCTGGGATACTTTACTCGGTGGAACTATGCATATCTACTACAATGTTTATCAATACAAGATTCGTGGCAAGGTTTGGACTAAAGCCATCGTCACTGAGAACTTTGATGCAGGTAAACTCTATTCAAAAATCTACACACTCTACAATGATGGAAAGTTATATTATCTGGGGATAGGGAACTCGGTATTTTCAACAAAAGACAGCCGCCAAGGCATTAGTGTTTTCAGAATAAACGATGTTGGTCTTGATGACCAAGTAAAATTGATTAAGACAAAAAGCGGACTGACTAATAAGCTAAGTCTGGATTACGACTTTTTCTCGGTCGTCGACAGGCCCGAACGACCAGTTAGTCTGATTACTTACAACAAAGACTCAAAGATGATAAAGTTAGCTTTAGTTGATGAAAAGCATAGGGTGACTAATAAATTTATCACGTACAAGTTTACTGGGAAGTATTTTGAAAGGTTGTAACGTTGTTGGCTGCTTTCGGATCAGAACGTTTTCCTGATAAGCGGTGATGTGATATATTCGATCATCTTTGTGAACTCTTGTTTTATAGCCGTCTATTAGAATATCTCGAACATGACGTCCAGTATCGGTAATCTAAGCAGGTATGCTATAAATAATATAGGTGCTACCAGAATGTAAGACTTCGCATAAGACAGCGTGCTAGTTTTTATGTTGATTGTACAAGTAATATAGTGAATATCCGAATAATTCTGTTTAGCCTATATTGCGATATTAGGATGATAAAACAATCTACTGGAGTATAGCAAAGACGCTGGAAAGTTATTGCTAAATACTAAAATAATCTCCAGTGACATTATCTCTCGCAAATTCAGAGTCCATTGGCTCATCAAGCAAATGAATGAAGCTGTCATCAATGTTTAATATCGTTCCTAACGATATATACTGAAGATTAACGGGGTCATCTACGTAGTCCTGACTTTCGTGGTCACTCATCAAAGTCCAACCTGAATAATTTTCATAGTCACCATCTTCTTTAAATAGCCTTCCAACCTTATAACCGTCCTTTATAATATGGTTAGAAACAAAACATCTTTTATTATATTTCTCAATCATTTCTCCAAGTGGATCTTCGATGTCTAATTCATCAAGCGTATCGTAGTCGATAATGTTTTCTTTTCCAAAAGTGATTGTATCCCCTAATTTTAAGTCTTGTATATACAGTGGCTCATTATCTAATACACCGGTATAAATTCCATTGTTTTCTGCCGAGTCTATAGTGACCCACATTCGTTCTGCACTCGGAGCTTCCGGATCAACGGAATCGAAAGAAAATATCAGTTTGACAATAGACGCCCCTGGTATCAGGTGATCAATGATATGATCAGACGGTTTATAAAAAGTATATGGGGCTTCCTTTCTAATTTCGTTAGCATCCTCTAATTTCCAGCTAGGCATTGGTAATGTTTTTTAGGTAAACAGTTATGAGAGTCATTAATCAATAGTTTCCCAATCTAAATAGCTACTCCAATATTCTTTTCCAGGTTTAATACGCAGAATCAATCTTTTTTTTGGTTTTTCCATCACTTTTGTTTTCTCGTTGAATATCATGAGGTTTTCATTATCATAATAGATAATTCCCTTTGCTATACAATCGTCGTCGACATATAAATCTTCCTGTCTTTCACTTACGAATCCATGTTCATAACGAAATAATAAGGTATCTCCAAGTTTATAAGACTCATATCGCTCTTTCTTTTGTTTCAAAGCAACACTATCTGCATTTTTACGGAATTCCCGACTTGACAATAATAATAAAAATGCCAGGCAGTGATTTGATAATGTCCAATTCATATTTGATAGAGAGCACATTAATCCAATATATAAAGTTATTCATTTTAAGGAATTAATCGTTATTCCAAGACAGATGAACTGTTTCGGAATTGTTATTTATCTTATTTTTGATCTTCATATAAACTAAAACTCTTGAAAGTCATGATACGTAACCGGTCTGTATTTCCAAATACTGCACAAACCTATACCTCTGCTATTTGAAACAGTACTCTTGCTATTTTATGGTTTTAGTTTCGCTATTATTGTGACAAGTTTGGTGAGAAATCAAACTTGTCAATATGAAAAAGATCCTCTTCACATTTCTCTGCCTCATAATAACATTATCCACTGCAAATGCGCAAAAAGGTATCAATTATTCCAGTAATTATGCTACTGGAGGGAAAATGCTCATGTCTATAGACAGTTCGGCAAGAAACGTTTTTTACGCCAATATATTTCCAAATCAGCCGCATACAGCCTTCAATTTCTTACCCGAAATTAACAATATAAGCGTTGCAATTTATTTTAGAAAGAAGGATAATCCAGAGCACTATCGGTATACTATTTTGGAGGATGACACGCCAATAATCGTAAATAAACCGATAGACGTAGCAAAGTTGAAAAATGTCGACAGGGGTGAGGATGAAATACTCCGCTCTACCGATTTCGGTGTCTTTACTGTAAAAAACAAAATCATTACCATAATTACCTACGACATTCAAAAACCTCAGGATGTTTACAAAACCATCTTTTACGGAAAGCCTATTCCGATGGCGAAAATCAAATTCTTTTCTAAACTTACCGGAGAAAAAGGAAATTATAGTTACACTAACATCACCGATCTCAGGGGAATTACGAAGCTTACTTTTGCCAAACGTGACCTCACCCTAACCCTGATAAAAGATGCATCAGATATTGATTATCTCTATTCCATGTCGATAAAAGACAAGCAAACTAATAAAGTTGTCTTCGAAACCAAAACCTGGAACTACGGTGGCTATATTGATGAATCGCGCCGATCTTCACCTAACATAGAAATAGACAAAAGCGTCTTTAAAAAATCGGGAGATTATGAAATCATCATCGAGCCATCAATAAGATGGGACAATTGCAGGAATTGCGACCTCACAGCAAAAGACGTAGAAAAGTACATCACCAGACATACCCTTTCTGTAACTGTAGATGAAGAAAACTATACCAAAAAAGAACTTGTGATCTATACACTGATCGTCGCGCTACTGATAGGACTCATCTTTTTAATCATCCTTTACTTCAACAAAAAAAGAAATAAAAAAAAACTGGTAGAGCATGAGCAGCAAAAGAACATTGCAAAGCTCCAGTTAAACTCTATCCGCTCTCAACTTAACCCTCATTTTCTCTTTAACGCGCTCTCCGGCATTCAAAACCTCATGAATAAAAATGAGGTGGAGAATGCCAATCAATACCTGTCTAAATTTGCCAGATTGACCCGCAACGTACTTAATAGTAAGGAACTGATCAGTCTGTCACAGGAGAAAACCTTATTGGATGATTACCTGCAAATGGAGCAGCTGCGGTTCGGTTTCCAATACGAAATCAATCATTCCGAAGACCTAAATTTAGATATTGTAGAAATACCCAGCATGCTGCTACAGCCCTTTGTAGAGAATGCAGTGAAGCACGGCATAGCAAAAAAAACTACCAATGGAAAAGTGACGATCACGATGGCAAAGCAAGAAAATGATTTGGTGTTGACTGTCGCCGATAATGGGAATGGATTTGATATACAGAAAGCGGGCAAGGGTTTTGGGCTCCCGTTAAGTCACAATAGAATAGCGCTGCTAAATAGTATTTATAGAAAAAATCGCTTTACTTTGGCCATACAATCCAGTACTGCAGGCACTAAAATAAGCTTAACATTAACAGACTGGGTTTAATACCATGAAGGCAATTTTAATAGACGACGAAATTTCCAACTTAGAAAACCTGCGGATCTTGCTGGAAAAGCACTGTCCGCAGGTAACGATAGTGGCTACGGCTGGAACTGTAAATGATGCGGTTGATGCTATTGAGCGATATTTACCTGATCTGGTGTTTCTGGATATTCAAATGGGCGATGAAACAGGTTTTGATGTACTCAGGCAATTATCAACGCGTAATTTCGAAGTTATATTTGTGACCGCTTACGACCACTATGGCATACAGGCTGTAAAATTTGCCGCCTTAGATTATCTTTTGAAGCCTATCGATATCCAGGAATTAAAGGAGGCGGTAAATAAAGCCGAACAGAAACTTGCCACACCAATACCTACTTCACAGCTTGATTTTTTACTGCAACAACTCAAAAAGCCTGAAACGAATGGTACCAAAATAGCCTTGCAGATGCAGAGCGAAATCAGGTACGTGACTTTGTCAGAAATTATCCGTTGCGAAGCAGACAATACCTATACCCGTTTTTACCTTTCAAACGACGAAAGGATACTGGTTTCTAAATCACTTAAAGAATATGCTGATTTATTGACGCCTAACGGCTTTTTAAGAACGCACCAAACTCATCTGGTCAATCCAAAATATGTGAAAAGCTGGTTGAGAGAAGACGGTGGCATTCTACTCCTGATGTCCGGAGAAAAGATACCCATTTCTAAAGCCAATAAGGATACTGTGAGAGAAGCTTTGGGGCAGGGCACTTATTCATCACTTTCCAATAGAACAAGCCCCCAATAGTGTATGTAATTACATCAACTGGATCACTGGTATATCTCTCCATCCAAAATGGAATCACCATTTCGAATATGACGCTAAATGCAACAACAATAAAAACAACTTGCCAAAGCATTAGTATAAAATCCGATTGTTGCAATACCAACCTCATAAACCACTTGCTAAGGGTAGCAACTATAGGCACGACAAGGAGATCATTTAAATACCATTGTATCAGGTTTGGAAAAATATAACCAGCCTTGTTCATGATGTAAACAAAAAGTGAAATCAAAGAAAAAGACCAGAATAATGTTAGATTAAGCATGATTTTAAATCTTAGCCGGTATGTAGAATAATAATAGCAATAATGATTAGAATAAAGCCGATAAACACGTTTGTTGCGAAATTCGAAACCTTCCTTACATAAGGGTTTTGCTTTGCTAATCTGGCATTTTCAAGCTCCTCTTCGGCTTTTCTGGTTTCTTCCAGTACCTTTAGCCTGGTGATTTTTTCTTCCTCAATTAATTGATCACAATTTTTGCAGCGATCATGCAATTTTCCTTCCCACTCCGTCCATTGTTTGCAATGTGGACACTTAATTTCAAGTCTTCCCATAACTATATTTAACCTAAAAATTCATGCGCAAAAATCGGGCATCGCAGCTCTTTTTAAAAGAGCGTTAATTCGGCTAAAGTGGTCGAAAGCACGGTTGTTTAATTTTTCAAAAGCCATTTATTGCGTGTAGTGAGGAATCGATAATGGTGAACTGGAAATTTTATCTATTTTTATCTCGATTAAATTATCTCAACAACGATGGGAACAAAGACTGTTATTCCTGAGTTTAGCCTTTTGGAAATTGTAACATCTGAATTGAAAGATCAGGAGAAAACGGAGCTTGATTATTTCGTAGCTTCTTTCTCTTCTCCAATGCAGTTGAGCAAATTCCCGCATCGTGCTTCCTATTTCGGCATTGCGGTATGTACCAGGGGAAGTGCGACTTTATTTGCCAATTTAGAACAATACCATCTTTCACCCGGTTCCCTGATTGCAATGGAACCAGGTGTCATTAGAAGTTGGGATGCGCAGTCTGATGGCTATGCAGAGGAAGTTTTGTTCTTTACAGGCCCTTTTCTTTTAGAAACTATTAAACAACTTGACTTGCTAAAGGGCTTTAGGTTCTTTCAGCATGAAACACTAAAGGTTATCCAAATAAATAACGAAGAAGTCAGCCTTGTCAATGGCCTTTTACAGGATATTAAAAAAAGAACCAATTCTCCCAACCACTATAAAAATGAGATCATCAGAAGTTATATAAATATTGTTTTGCATGAAGTAGCAGGCCTTTATGATAGATATGATCGTGAGGAATTTGTGAGATCAAATATCCAATCAACAATGGTTATGCGGTTTAAGCAACTACTAGTTCAAAAACATCTTCAACTTCGGACAGTTAACGGATATGCCGAACTGTTAAATGTAACGCCTAAACACCTTAGTGAAACCGTAAAGGCAACTACAGGAAAAACAGCACGGGATTGGATTCATCACATTATCATTCTCGAATCAAAGGCAAAACTAAAACAGACATCGTTAAGCATCACTCAAATAGCAGATGCGCTAAATTTCAGCGATGCTTCTTTATTTGGTAAATATTTTAAACGTTATGCCGGATATTCTCCCGCTTCATACAGAAAGCGACTGGCTCAGCAGGAAGATGTAGTTTAAGAGAAGTTTTGTATGAGATTTTAATTTGTTTAACTATCTTTATTACAAATAGTTAACGTTAATCTAAATTACATCTCATGAGGGCTAAATCAGATCTCGTTTCCGGATACACTGTATACGCGATATCCGGTGTCAACACCATTTCATTTGCTATTGATTTTCGACAAGCGGATACCGCCGGACTGCTTGGTTTTGCCGTCGAGCGGCTAGATCAGCAGTCGGGCAACAGGCGGTATATTAAAGGGTACAAAGTATTCAAGGAAATTATTCCAGATCCGAATGAAGATACGGTGGTGAGTACCGAAGATCATCCGGTACAGAGTTTTGTATGGGACGATTTTACCTGTAAGGAGAATTCCAGGTATACCTATTGGTTTCATCCGATTAAGGGAACACCAAACGCATTAGATAGATCTGCCGAACCTATTGCGGTGGAGATCAGTACTGAACCACTTTTTAGCGATCAGGAACACGATGTCTTTTTCAACAGGGGAGTGGCGAGTAGTCAGGCATACCGGATAAGGTTCAATAACCTTGGGCCAAAAGATATACAGGACCCTGCAAAAAAACAGGAAGCCCTTGATTGGCTCAGCAGGGAATTGGATGAGGCGATGTTTGCCTTTATAGATCGATGCGTAGAAGGGGATGAGCTTTATTGTTGCTTTTACGAATTCAGGTATAGTCCGCTTCTGGATAAGCTAAAATCGGCACTGGAAAGAAGAGTTAAGGTCAAGATCATCATTGATGCTAAAGACAATTCAAGTTATGATACTAAAAAACAGAAAGATGTAGAAGCTTTCCCCTGGAGAGACAATATCCGTTTTATAGAGGCTGCAGAAATCCCCATGTCCGCGATTATTGAACGCAAGGCTAACAAAAGTAACATCCAACACAACAAGTTTATGGTCTACAAACCTGTTGGAGCAGTTGCCAAGGAGGTTTGGACCGGATCTACAAATATCTCCGATGGTGGCATTCACGGGCAGACCAACGTTGGCCACTGGGTCAGAAATGAAGCCGTTGCGAAAAAGTTCTTAGCCTATTGGGATATACTGTCTGCCGATCCAGGTGCGCAGGCGGGAGATGATAAAAACACCGGCATGGCCAAAAACAAAGAACTGAAGCTTGCGGTAGAGAAACTTCAGCCAAATTTCAAATACAGCCGTCTGGAGGATATTGCGGAGGGTATAACCACAGTGTTTAGTCCGCGCCGCGGACCAGATGTATTGGAAAGTTATGTGAAGATGTTGGATAGTGCACGGAGCGTTTCCTGCATTACACTTGCTTTTGGTATCAATAAGTTGTTCAAAGAAGCCGTGTTGGACAACGATGCGACGTCGGCGGTTACTTTTTTCTTGCTGGAAAAAGAGGACGCTGCGACAGAGAAGAACAAATCAACATTTGTGAAGATCGGCTACAGACAGAATGTTTATCAGGCCTTTGGAAACTATCTCAAGGACTCCCTTTATCAGTGGGCAAAGGAGATTTCTCCGCAGAAATTAGGGGTGAACAAACATGTTTCCTACATTCACTCTAAGTTTTTGCTAGTCGATCCTTTAAGTAGTGATCCACTGGTGGTTACGGGCTCCGCTAATTTTAGTACGGCATCTACGAATAGTAACGACGAAAACATGCTCATCATCCGTGGGAATATGCGCGTTGCAGATATCTATTTTACCGAATACAATCGAATCTTCAATCATTATTATTTTAGGTCGGTCTATAACAAGGTTAAAAAAAATGCAGCTTCTAAAAGTCAGAGCCCATTTTTGGATACAACCGGGGTTTGGCTGGAAAAATATGAGTCGGGTACTTTTAGGTATAAGAGAGTGATGGCGTATGTATCTATGCAGGGGTTTGGTTAGAAAGGTTAGCGTTTTTTACATAACCGATCAGGTTGGACTTTTTGGAGTGTGAGAGAAGCTTTGCAAAAGCTTTAGGATCAGATATTGACCAATCCGGTATACACGCTATCCGAAGTTGCCGTTCTATCCGTATTCACAAAGGCAATATACGTCTCTACCGAGCCGACCCTCATTTCTGCTGGAATCTCCAAAACCATACTACCGGCGGCTCTGTTGACCCCTCCGAGTATATACACCGCATTGCCCGTAGCAGGGTAATACGCCATTAACATCACCTGATCCCAGTCAGACTGCTGCGGTTGTAGCTGATCTGTAAACCAACTGAATAACAAACCCTCGGGATCCAGAATCACAGTCGGCAACTGAGCAGGGAGCAAAGAGCCTTTAGAAAGCAAAGCCTTGCTGTAGTCCAGCTCTACTATAGAACCTACAATTTTGATAGCGTGCTTCTTGTGATAAGACATGGCGAGGTGATAAGCAGAACTCTTTTTCAGTTTAGCCTCTGGCAACCAACCCACTCGCAGAAATTTCAAGACCGACTTCACGAAGAAAGTAGCCAGGGCCATCTCGCGTCTACAATACTGTTGGTCATCACTAGGATCCGTAGTGATCTCGCCCTTCGAGCGTACATAAGTCTTGTCATTCACTTGATAGAAGACCAGACTGCCGACCTTGCCGCTGTAGTTACCGAAAATGCCATTATTTACTCTTGCCATGATTTTTAAAGTGTCAATAGTCCAACATATATACTGTTACTTACCTTTCTGTACTTTGCCGAGCGGAGGCTCATGTAGCAATGGATTTTGCCATAGGCAAAAGGCTCCGGCAACTGCAAAGCGTAGCTACAGGCGCTGCGCTTTACCGTATCTACACTGGCCATGGGCAAGTTCTGGTCTTCATTGTAGACCATAAAGCTAGCCAGGTCATCATAATCGCAATGGCTGGTCAAAGCCCATTTGTACAAGACAGAGCCCGACGCGAAAGATACAAGCGGATTGAAAGGCGCTTCCAAACTGCCTTTGCTGTATAAAAAAGCCCGATAGTCCAGCTTGTATTCAGTGCCATCATCTACCAGGGCATGCTCAAAATTGTAAGACAGGGCTTGCGTGAAGGCGTTGCCTTTTTTAAAAGCGTACTTGAAACCTGTAGCGATGAGTGCTTTTAGCGGTTGCTGAAATTCAAACATATAGTTGAATTTTTCGTTGTGGTAGTTCTGGGCATCTGTTCTAGGGATATTGCTAGAGTGATGCAGTCCGGTGATGACGTTCTGCCCTTTTACACGGCGACCTGTGAGCGGACCAGTTTTTTGTTGGAAGCCACCGAAGATTCCGTTTTTTAGAATTCCCATTTCGGTTAGGTTTAAGAGGTTGTTATTTGGTTGTTTTTATTTGGTATCTTGTTGATTTGTAGTAGATAACGGAATAAAGCTAAATCATAGTTTTCAGAACTGCAATAGTGAAGGGGCTGTCTAAGGATAAGTTGACAACAATTGACAACAATTGATCTTTTTTTTTTATGCAAAACTCCGGTGAAAGTCCACAGAAATTCAGGAGAAAGCCTAGAAAGATTGCGACGAATTTGCGATTGATATTCGACTCCTCTTCGATATTGCTTCGATTAAAATCGAAATTTAGACGGATAGAGAGGGAAGATATAAGGAAGTTTTTCCAGAATTTTTAGGCTGTTTGTGGGAAGCTTTTGGAGAGATACTTATGACTACTAAATAACTATCTTAAAATGGTGTATTTCCTTAACCTCTTTTTCTTTTGTAATTAATAACACGGACACTGTCTGTCATGGTTTAGAACAAGCCTACTATTTTAGACATCTTCTTATAGGCATCAGGATTGGGCGGGTTTTTAATAGATTTATGAGGAGGTTGGAATTGGTAACTACCCGTGTCGCTATTTATTTTGTATTGGACCTTGATGATGCCCAGATCTGTGGCCGCCATATTATCAACTCCCGGGTCTTCCCTTTTGGATACACCTGCTTGTATTATTTTATTAAGGATGGTATCTAGCCCAGAGCTATTAATTTGATACTTGTTGTAAGGGCTTTTGCGGGGTTCCGGTGGATAAAAGCTAAAACTGCGCTTGGTAATGTAATAGAGGGCGCGGTATTGCCCTTTATTGTAAGTGATGATGGTGTGGTTGCCGTGCCCCATGCTCAATTCACTAAGTCTTATTTCAATTTCATTAGCAGAATGGCTAATGTTCAATAGTCTCGTAAATCCAGTTGATTCGTCGAATTCCGGGCAATCGCAGGACTTTACAAACTTCTTCCATTTGCGGACTTGTGCAGGAGTTTGCGCAAGAATTGCAGTAGAAAAGAGCAGGGCTAGGAGCGTGAGCAGGTATAGTTTCGAGTTCGTTAACATAGGTTCAATGGTTGACTAAATATAGGATTATCTAGACTTTCTGCGCGAGACAAAATGTTGCCAAATTTCTTCATGGACTGTTTGTCTATGAAGATGCCGTTCTTGTTATTCATTTGGATCCAGTCGATAATATCCAGCTCTTCATCCGTTTACTTACTTCATTTTGCATTTTTGATCTTGTATTAATGGTTTGTAATAAAGATCAGAAATATCAAACTTAGGAACTTTTATTTGGATGCTTACGAAAGCATCTTAATCAAAATATTATTTTAGTTTTTTAGTTGTTTAAATAAACTTCATATTTACGATATATTAGATTAATTGCTTTCGGTTTGCTATTATTTTTAGTAATTTGTAGGCGCTTGATCTATAATTAATAATCGACTTAAAAATAATGCTTCAAATAAAAAACAAACAGTTAACGTTTATTGATCTTTTCGCAGGCTTAGGAGGATTTCATTTGGCCTTGGCTGGTTTAGGGCACAAATGTGTCTTTGCAAGTGAATTAAATGAAGACCTGAGAGCTCTTTATAAAAACAATCATGATACTGATATTTCAGGAGATATAAATCTTGTAAAGGTCAGCCAAATTCCTAAGCATGATGTACTATGTGCAGGTTTTCCATGTCAGCCATTTTCTAAAGCTGGGGCTCAAATGGGATTGTCAGATCCTACTAACGGAAATCTTTTTTATAAAATCATGGAAATTGTTAACTTTCATAAACCAACTTATATTTTCCTTGAAAACGTCGCAAATTTAAGAGGTCATGATAATGGCAATACTTGGAAAATAATTTACGAAAGTCTTTCGAAGCTTTATGATGTAAGAGAGCAGGTAATTTCCCCTCATCAATTTGGCGTTGCGCAACATAGGTCTAGGATATATATAGTTTGTAAATTGAAATCTGAAGGAGGATTGTCTTATTTTCAGTTTCCTGAAAAGGAAATTCATGAAAAAATAAGTATTTTAGATATAATAGAGGAGGGAGCAACTGAATATATGTCATTGAGGCCAAATACACTCAATCACTTAGGTGTGTGGCAAAAGTTTTTGGACAATTTGACACCCGAGGAAGCACCAAGCTTTCCAATTTGGGCGATGGAATTTGGTGCTACATATCCTTATGAAGGTATAGCACCTATAAAACAAGAATTTGAGACCCTAAAAAAATATAAAGGAAAGTTTGGTTGTGACATCGAGGGTCATTCGATGGATGATTTATTAGAATGCCTGCCTATATACTCTCAATCGGAGCCTAAGGATAATAAGTCTGACTTTCCTGATTGGAAAAAGACATATATTCGGCAAAATCGGGCTTTTTATGAAAAACATAAAGCTTGGTTAGACATATGGATTCTTAAGATACAGCAGTTTGAAAATAGCCATCAGAAGTTCGAATGGAATTGCGGAACAAAAGTTACTTTGACGATAAATGATAAAATAGTTCAATTTAGACCCTCTGGAATCCGGGTAAAATTGCCTACCTATTCACCGGCATTAGTTCTAACCAGTACTCAAATACCAATTTTTCCTTGGCTAGAGAGATATATGACTAAAAAAGAAGCTGCAAGAATTCAATGTATGGACGATCTTAAAGAACTTCCAGTTACTATGACTAAAGCATTTAAGGCACTGGGAAATGCTGTAAATGTATGTGTCGTTTCGAAAATTGCTAGAAATTTAATTCAGTAATATGGATAATATTCAGTCTGTTTCAATAAAATTTAGGCCGGGAACCTATGGGGTCTTTAGGAACTTACAAAATAAGGTTTGGTATGCGGTTGGAGAGTATGTTGATAATGCTGTACAAAGTTATGAAAATAACAAAGAGAAGTTTTATAAAATAGATCAGAATTATCAATTTGAGATTAGAATTACAGTTGATTGGGAGAAGGATGAAATGGTAATAAGCGATAATGCTGCGGGAATTAATTCCCATGACTTTATCAGAGCATTCGAGCCTGCAAATATTCCCATAGATAATACTGGATTGCATGAATTCGGTATGGGAATGAAAACTGCATCTATTTGGCTATCCAATATTTGGATTTTAAGAACGGCAGCTATCGGTGAGGTTGTTGAAAGAACGGTGGTTTTTGACTTAAATAAGGTTTTAGATGAAGAGAAGGAAATTTTAGATGTCCTTACAACGAATAAAGAGGCCAATTTGCATTTTACCGAGATTACCCTAAAAGAATTATCTTCAAACGCGCCGACAATTCATCAAATGACAAAATTGAGAAGTCATTTGTCCAGTATTTACAGGAAGTTTATTCGAAGTGGTCAATTGATTTTGATAGTTAATGATGAAATTTTAGAATATGATGATCCTGAAATTCTTATTGCGCCAATTTATACTGAACCAAATGGCACTGACATCACTTGGAAAAAGGAAATAGATTTTCGACTTGGAAAATATAGAGTAGCTGGTTTTGTTGGGTTGCTTAGAGAGCTTTCGACTTCAAAGTATAACGGGTTGTCTTTATTCAGAAGAGGCAGAGTTATAGAAGGTAGCCATGATGAGAAATATACACCAAAAATTCTTTTTGGACAAGTAGGTTCATTCAGGTATAAACGTTTATTTGGAGAACTCGAGTTGGAAGGTTTTGAAGTTAGTTTCAACAAAGGCTCTTTCCAAGAGCAGGGTGATATGGAAGCGTTAATGGAATCTCTGAAAATCGAATTATCAGGTCGCGAATTTAATCTTTTGAAGCAAGCTGATGAGTACAGAAAGCCTAAACAATTGGAGGAAAAAGTTGAGGTTGCTAAACAATTAGTGGCATCGCTAGGAAAAGAGGAAAGGGCCGAGTCATTAAGTCATAAAATCGATATCTCAATACAGGAAATTGAGAACCATTCTATAAATGAGCAGAACATTCAACTTTCTCAGAAAGCTAATATCCTGGATATTCATAAAGATTCCTACGAAATAAAAGGCGTAAAATATCTATTGAAGATGGAACTTATAAATGAGCCTGAAATTTCTTACCTGTATGAAATGGAGGTTGAAGATAATAATATGTTTCAAAAGACAGCGTCCTACAAAATAAATCTTAGTCATCCATTGTTTTCTAGATTTGAACATCAATTCAATGAGGAGGAGGATTTTAAGCCGATTATTTTAATTATTAGATCCTTAGTTATCGCTGAGATATATGCACCTTCCCAAGGCACAAAGAATGCAGGTAATGTTAGAATGAATTTCAATACTTTTCTTAGACACTTATAGTATTATGAAAAAAATAGAAATACTACCCATAGTTGCTAATAGCTTTAAAATAGTTCAGGGCTTCCACACCACCAGTTTGCTAGACCGCTTTACGAAACTTAATACTAATGAGAGACAGAATTTAGTTAGAGAAACAATCAAGATCTTATCAAATTGTAATAACCCCACAAACGATATTGCAAATGCTAAAAGTACGAGTGGTATAGTTATAGGATACGTGCAAAGTGGCAAGACAATGTCCTTCACAACTCTTACCGCCTTGGCAATAGATAATGGCTTTAGGATTATTATTTATTTTGCTGGTATAAAGAATAACCTTTTAGAGCAAACTACAAAACGGTTGAAAAAGGATTTGTTAACTGATTCTGAAAACGCGAGGAGCTTTAAAGTTTATCAAAGTCCTACATTAGATGAGAATGTTCATCTGAAAATTAAGGGCGCGTTAGGTTTGCAGCATAAACCAGCTATTTTAATAACGGTTCTGAAGCACTACAAACACATTAAAGAGCTAACAGATATTTTCAATACCTATGATGTAAAGGAAGCACTGGGAAACAGCGGGGTTATGATTATTGACGACGAAGCTGACCAAGCAAGTTTGAACACTTATGCAAGAAAAAATAGTAAATCGGAAGACTGGGAAGACGATGAATACAGTTCTACTTATTCCAGCATATTACAATTAAAAGACGCGATACCAAATCATTCTTATTTACAATATACTGCCACTCCTCAAGCTCCGCTTTTAATAAATATATTAGACTTACTTTCGCCTAAATTTCACGTAGTATTAACACCTGGGGATGGTTACACTGGAGGAAAGATTTTTTTTAAAGAGAATACTGATTTAATACTTAAAATTCCCGATCAAGAAGTTTATCATCACAAAAACAACAAGTTAACCGATTGTCCTCAAAGTTTGATTGATGCCTTGCAGTTATTTCTGATGGGAGTAGCTGTTGTAGTCAACATACAAGGAAAGGAAAACTTTCTATCAATGTTGATCCATGCAGATCGGGAACAGGATGCAAGTCGTATTTTTCATAAATGGGTGAAAGACTTGTTAGACAATTGGCAAGAAAGATTGAATAAGTTGAAAACAAATGACCCCAGCAGACAGGAACTAGTAGCGGAGTTTATGAATCTATATCCTGAAGCGACTAAATTGATTGAAAATCCTCCATCTTTTGATGAAGTAATTAATAGTGTTGTTCAAGTCACATTGGACTATAATATCGAATTAGTAATTAGCAAAAGCTCTACCGGGAAACAAAAGAAAACATCGGAAATCGATTGGAGTAATGCTTCAGCGCATATATTAGTAGGAGCTGAGATGTTAAATCGTGGTTACACTGTAGAAGGTTTAGCTGTATCTTATATGCCGCGAAATACTATAAGTAAATCTAATGCGGATACCATTCAGCAACGATGTCGATTCTTTGGTTATAAGCAGCAATATCTTGCTTCCTGTAGAGTTTTTCTCCCTGGAACTGCGATTAATGAATATGTAGAATATGTTGAACATGAAGAGATTCTGAGAGCAGAGCTAAAAACTAAGAGTCTAGAAGAATGTGAACAATTGCTAATACTCAGTAGCATTATGAATCCAACTCGGAATAATATTTTATCAGTTGATTTAGTGAAAAATAAAATGAGCGGGTGGAGACAGTTTAATGCACTTCAACACATTGAGGAAAATACTTACTTTATGACCAGATTTTTGAGTGAGCATCACTTTACAAACTTCAAGGATTATGGCACGAATGATCGAAACCACAGATACATAAAATTAGAGATTGATAGCATAATAGAGTTCCTAAGAGACTTCAAAATTGCCAATATGCCAGATGCGTTAAGAAAATCTTCCACTATTCAGTACTTAAGATACCTTAAGGATAATAGGGAGGTAAAGTATGGTTATATATTTGAAATGGCTTACGCAGTTGATAAAGGACGGGAGAGGGCTTTAATACAGGAGAACTCATCATATAAAATCAGTAATATTTTTTCAGGACGATCGACGAGTGGTTCACAAACGTACGTTGGTGATAGAGAAATTTTATTTAAAGATTTTTTATGCATTCAGATTCATAAAATTAGGCTAAAACATGACTCAATGAAATGGGGAAATAAAGTTGTCTATACATTGGGAGTTTATTATCCTGAAGAATTATCTCATTCGTTTGTTGGTATTGCAAAAATATAAATATGGCAATCCTAAGTAAAGAATTTGAAAAACTTATTGCCGAAAACTCTACTCAGTCCGAAGCTTATTTGGTGACAGATATTCCGAAATTTCAGCAGCACAAGTTGGGAATATCTGAATTTGGTTTGCCGTCGTTTTTTATTCTCTGTGATAAGGTTGATGAATCTTGTATGGACTATCGATTAGAAATGATAGATATTCAATCTGGAAGAAATTGTCAATTATTGATAGATAGTAAAGAAAAAATAACTGGAGTTTACACAATTATTTCTTTGAAAAGTGATATGTTACAAGTTTTAGATTATTTTTTAGATGCTATATTTCTTTTGATTACTAATTTACCATTGACTGTTAAATCCAAGGAGTTGGGTAGTGAACTGGAAAGATTGGCTAGGCTTTTTAATAAATTTTCATTACCCGCAACTAATACGATTCAAGGGCTATGGGCTGAATTATTAATAATCGAGTTGTCGAAAAATCCAATCTACCTAGTGAACTCTTGGCATTATAAATCAAATGACAAATATGACTTTAATGACGGAGTCGATAAAATAGAGATAAAAAGTACTTCTGGGGAAAGAAGAGTTCATAATTTCTCTCTAGATCAGCTAAATCCGAATGTTAACTCAAATTTGGTTATTTCTTCCGTACTGGTGAAAAGAACTGGCTATGGGAAGAGCGTTTTTGAACTGACTAGAAGTATAGAAAGAAGACTTTTAAATAATGAAGACATCTTGAGATTTAGAGAGATGGTTGCTTCAACTTTGGGAGTAGATTTTTATAGTGCTTCTGAGGTCTTTTATGACTACCAATTTGCTGTAGATAACTTAGCGCATTACGATTATCAGTCTATCCCACGTATTAAATCGATTGATATACCACGCTCAGTAACAAATGTGAAGTTTAGTTGTGATCTAACTGGACTGGATGAATTCAGTATAGGTTCATTGGATTCCAAGTTGATCAATTGCCTAATGAAAATTTAATTTAGTGGAGATTATCGTAGGTTTTCTTTACTAATTCAAACCATTCACTGAAACTTAGCTCGTAGCCTTTTTTGCTATAAAATTCGCTGCACGAATTGACTGCTTCCAGAATTCTGTTTTCTTTTAATAATGGAATTATATCTGCTAAAATCCGAGGATCCTCCAATTTATCAAGTTTAGGACTCGATAAAATCTCATCTAAATTATTTAAATGTTTTTGATCTGAATATAATAAATCGTGATGCTTGAAAAAAGTAGAAAGCAAGTTTGGTTTAAATGCAATAAATTTTCCGCCACTTTTCAACATACCAAATGCAAACTTTGAATCATCTGTTTTTGATTGAATTGAAGTTCTAGAGTACAACGAAACATTTTTTCTCGCATTAAGTCTTTCCTTAATTTCACCTGGTTCCCAATTTACAAAGACGTCGTGCTTTGGATCATAACCCAGTACTATAAAAGGAGTGTCTGAATTCATTATAGCATCATAATGGTTACTTGAGGGAAGTTGTATTCTACTTACATCTGGAGAATCTTTGAAATATGCAGGTGTCAGATATTTCAAAAAAATGAAATAGTCAATTCCAGTTATTTTGATTGTAAAAGGATTTAGGTCGGTTTGTTTATATTCGAATTCACATTTAAGTGATGAAATAAAAATGGATTTAAGATTTTTTCTTGAGAGATCTGTCATTTGATTAAAATATTGCAATATAATACAATAATTTTGATTTATTTAAATCAACTATATTTCATCAATAATCGAGCTGTAATGTGTAGTTCTAATATTTGTTTTGGACCATTCGTCTTCTATTTCTACTATTTCTTGTAACGTCTTTCCCGTTCGATTTATGTAATTTAGAAGCAACTCAGATGCTTTTTTTCCATTTATGAGGATAATAGGTAATTGGTCATCTTTTATTTCTTCCTGTGCTTTTCTTGTGAAAGTGTCCAATGTCACAACTACACCAATGTATCCTCTAGTCATTCTTGAAGCAACCCTCGTTAATCTTTCTCCTGATATGGGACTTTTATATCGTTTTGATTGACCAAGCACGATTAATGAATTGCTTGAAAATGCATCATGTCCAATGTCAAGCCTACCAACAAAATCAACTCCTCTGTCACTAGATCCCGCGGTTATCCATCCCCTGGAGTAAGTAGAATTCTCAAAGTAAAGTTCTGTAATGAATGATGCAAGAGCTTCAAATCGTATTCCATCCTTGGATGGGTCTGGATAATACACGTTTAAAAGATCATTGATAATTTTTTTGTTTTGGATCGGCATATTTTTTTGCTCCTGCTCATCGATAATTCTATACGATTTTATATTTAATCTTATTTGGCTAATGATTTCATTCCCTTTTTCTACCCATAATTTCCAATTAGTTGGTGCGTGTTTTAGAGAGCTAATATCATCAAGCGTACTATTTCTCCGATCATCGATCCATTTCCAGTCGAATTCCTCTTCAGGCGTTAAAGAAATCAATGTTACTTCAAACTGATAATTTGAAAAGACTTGGTTTGTTTTTTTCTCATACTGCTGTACTAATTTTGGGCTTTGGTTAATTAATCCGACGCCAATAAATTGACGATATCCAGTTCTTCCTTTTAGTTTGACAGTTTTTGTTATAATAATAGGTGGGGCCTTTAGCCTGTCAATTTTGCTCTTTGAGGAATAAAGATTTATTAATTCTAGAACTTTTCTGTTACCTCTTGCTTCATGTGCAGCGAAATTTGAACTTTTATTATCTCCATTATATATCACACGGCCCGCGGACTGAAAAATTAGATCTCGCCAAGGTGTCTGTTCTTGATCCTCTTTGTAATGATTGGTATGAAAAACAATCAAGGGAGTTCTATCTAATGCTTTTTTGAAAAATTCAATTCCTTTTGCAGTATTAAGGGGAACACCTAACGTACCAGCTGTTAAATAATTCCATTGCGTAAATTCCTCATCAGCATTGTTAGAAAAGATTTGGTTAAGTTTAATTTTCATTAAATATTTAATGTTTATTCCCAAAATACTGATAAATCATGTAAGAATTTGATTTTCTTTTCATATATCATAATTGTGAACTCATTGAGATTCGATTTCATGGTCCAATAAATTTTTAACGATATCGTTTTGGAAATTATTTATCCGAACTTTTATGTAAAGCCTATATAGTAGGATTTTTTCGGTAATTTAGATTTCAAATTTGGTAGCAAATGGAAAAGTTAGATTTTTCAAATATTGATTGGTGGAATGGAGAGCAGCGACCTTCAACAGAATTTATTAACAGAGTGAATGTTGAGCTCACAAGAATTCAGGAATCTCTTGAGAAAATACCTGAGTCGGAGCCTGAGGGGACGAGTTTAGAGAGGAAATCCAAATTACTTGAAGGTCTGATAAAACATTACTTAGACCTTACGAAGGTATTAGATCAACGGAGAGGAGATTACTATAAAGCCGCCTTGCAGATGAGTGCAATTGGCCTTACAGGTTTTGGATTACTTATAAAATTAATCGATTTTTCACCTATTACCGTTGTTTCATTATTGAGCCTTTCGGTTTGCCTTGGACTTCTTTCAATTTTAGCGACAGCATTTCTTGTTATAGACAAATATTACTGGCAAACTAATTCAAAACGCTATCATTTTCTCAAACTAAATTCTCCGAAAGTAAAGGTTCTAGGTAATAGTTGGATGTATTTCTACCATGGTATTCCTGGAGTAGGAGAAATACCTTTTACATCCAATCCATTTAAGGAGGTGGATAAATTAAAAGATCAGGAAAATGGTGTAGAAAAATATGTTGCTGGGGCTGCATTTTATTTTGATCAGTTTATAAATGCTACTTCCAGGGAACTATATATTCAAAATTTGAGACACACGTATATGTTGTTAATCCATAACGCATATAAAAATAAATTTGATGCGCAATTGACCAGTATAATGAGTAGGGGAACCCGTATCACATTTGTTATTACATTTATTTGTATTTTGTTGTCATTTATTTTTTGGCCGATAGCGAATCTAGATTTCGCTGTAGATGAAAGTAAAACTAAAATTGAATTGAACTATAATCCCTCGAAAACTGATTCTTTAAGATCTCCACGGCAAACTCCGGAAAGTCAGTGGCTGAATTCTTCAGCACAAATGAAAATCCCACCTGCTGATTCGGTAATACAAGCAAATCGAACTAAAGATTCATTGACGAAGATTTCTCTAGAAAAGAAGAATTACCTAAACCATGACAAAGGCAAAATAAATCAGCCGGCAATTAATCAGGATTCAAAATAATGAGTCAACAAAAATATCGCTACGCTCTAAGTTTAAGTTCTCAGATTCCTCATTGTAGCTTACCATTGAGGTTGGATACTTATTCTAAATGTTCTTTTAGATGTAGTTATTGTTTCGCAAAAAATAGAGGTGGAAATCATCCACCAGCAGGTATGAAAGTTATTGATACTAAGGCTTTAGATAAACTTCTTTATCGTTCGGTTGAGGACAATTTAGCTAAAGATACAGTCCTGCTACAGATGCTTGGAAGACGTGTGCCATTGCATTTTGGCGGCATGAGTGATCCATTCATGCATTATGAAGCTATAGGAAGGAAATCTCTTACAACTCTTTCAATACTCTCAAAGTACAAATACCCAACAGTAATTTCTACCAAAGGAGATTTATTATTTGATGATCGGTATTTGGAAATGATATCTTTAGGGTGTTTTGCTATTCAGTTGTCTTTTAGTTCTTTAGATGATAATGTCTCAAGTCTTCTAGAATTCAATACTCCAAGGCCATCACGTCGCATTGAACTAATTAAAAGCCTATCGAAATTATCCTGGGTTTCAGCCCGCCTGCAACCAATGATTCCTGGGGATCTAGATAGGGCAAAGGATAACATTAAAGTTCTTGCTGCTGCCGGCGTTAGACATGTGTCGGTAGAGTTTCTGAAAATACCATTTATTGATAGCAAAAATCAAATGGCAACTATTGGAAAGGCTGTTGGAAGGGATCTTTCGGAATATTATTCTCAAAGAAGGACTTGTGGTCTTGAATTTTTGATAAATGAGAATTATGCTTTACATTGGCATACTGAACTCATAAAAGTTGCAAGGGAGAATAAGATTTCATATTCTTCCGCTGATACTGATCTTTTACCATATGACGCAAGCGATTCGTGTTGTTCTGGTACTGCTGAGATAGAGGGATTTGGTAACTATTACCGTTATACTTTTCCGCAAGCAATTAGAAATGCAATACGCCTTGGTGAAACTGAATTGAAATTCGCTCATCTTGAATCGGAGTGGGCGCCTTCCGGTTCTATAAAACATTTCTTAAATTCCAAAACTAGAATTGAAGGTATAAATGATGTTTGTCGTTTCATGGCCGATAAATGGAATAATTCAAATAGAACCATTGGCCCTCTTGCCTTTCAAGGAATTTCAGATACCGATAGAAGGGATGAAAACGGTATGAAAATTTATATAATAACTGATTCAGCATTTGGACTTGCTAAAACCCTCGGACTCAATAATAATATATGAGGAAACAGGAATAGACTTTCAGCTTAAAGACCTTATCACTTAAACATAAATTTAACCCGTTTCCGTTGGACTGGGTACTAAATGTATTACTGATAGCTACAAAGATTTTTCCGGCAAAAACTCTTTAGGAGATAAGCCGAAATGATCGGCTAACTTATTTACATGTGTCAAATTGTATTTAGCTCGATTTTTAGCACCCTCGACATTGGTGATAAACGTTCGCTTAACATCTAAGATGGTAGCTATATCCTCTTGATTTAGATTATGCTTGTTCCTAAGCTTAATTACATAGTCGATGACATATTGTTCAATCGGGGATATATTATTAGGCTCAGTCATAGAAGCCGTAAAAGACTTAAAAAATATTAGTCAAAATGTTATACATGTGTGACATTATCGTTATATTCGCTTAACAAAACATACATCACCATGAATAGCTAAACTAAACATTCCAAAATCCATTTCCATCACTATTAAAAAACGAATAAACCAAGCGTAATGGCATTGCTATGCCCAAACCATATGAAAAGATCTAAGGTACCAACACCGCATATTCTAATAAAAGCCAACACTACCAGTGTATGGGATGAGATCACATTTGCGATCATACATACCTCAGAGGATTGGAAAGCGCTAATGGCTGAGCGTTTAGCGGACATTAGTCAGTTTAAATCAGACGGGAGTTTTTATGCTCATATCTATTGGGACGCGCAATTGGATTATTTTACAGGAGCTAAGCTTAGTAACCTATTCGATAAGATCCTCCGGCGTCATGAGGATTATATTTTCATTAGGCTGGAGCCAGAAGAAGAATATTCACTTGCCAGACAGGTTAATAAATTGGATGCACACCAATTATTCATCACAAAAAATGGAATAGCACACTACAAGGCATATGGCAAAAATACGGGAGAGGAGTATTGGACAGAAGAGTTTAATCTGTACAGGTTGATTGCTGGAAAGCCTACGTGAACATGAGATCCCTCGCTGCACTCGGGATGACAATAAGTCGATATATCAAAAAAAGCTAACAAACTAAACATATCATCATGAAAAAAACGATTCAATCGGTCGTAATGGCCGCGCTTTGCCTGAATTTTTGCTACGGACAGAACAAAAAGACTTGTCCTAAGCCTGAAACTACCCGTACCTATGTCTATGCCTTTTCCGGTTTTAAATCGGGTTATAAGACCGGCTACCGCATTAGTGAAGATCAGTTTATGAAGGGTAGGGTGCTTACAGTGCGCAATTACACAATCACTCAGCTATTTGCCTTGGCGCTACGGTTAGAGCGGCCTCATGATACTTCAGAAAAAGCCAATGATCAGGAGCGGATCGTCATTGATGTGCGTCAGCCTGAAAAGCTGAAGCGGATATACTGCTATAAATTGGTAGTGCCTTACAATCATCAGGATGATTTTTATGTGCTGATGCAAAGGAGTTTGAATGACGAGTTTCCAGAGTACATTGTAAAAATGGAAAAGAGGGATAAGGAGTATTTTATGGTAATCAGGGATAAGGAATATTAAAGCCCTTAATCGTTCTGTACTCGAAGTCTTATTGACAGTTTATTTATATTTGTTCGATGAAATATTTTTATCGCTACTTTGTCTTTTAAGATGGACACTAAACGGATAAATTCGATAAGCAAGTTTCTAAGTCTGGTCCGCCGTCATAAACACAGGTCTTGAAAAACGGCAACGGCAACATGTACACCTCAGTAAGGATATTCATACTGCTACTCAGGTAGGGGGAAGACATGGTAAACCAGTAATATTGACTGTTCTAGCTGGTCAGATGCAGGCGGCGGGTTATATGTTTTACTTATCTGAGAACAAAGTATGGTTGACGGATCACGTTCCGGTCGAGTTTATTAGGTTGGACGACTAGGAGACAGTTAACTAGCTATTATATATTTGTTTAATTGTAGTTTAATGCTTTCATTATGAAAAATGTATCACTTAAAGTCTCGGCATTTGCACTACTAATGTTCGGATGTATTGCTGAAGTAGAAAAGAAGGATAAATCTAACTTGAAGAGTCTGGTGACCGACGAGATATTGGCAGAAAACAGAAAGTTACTAGTTGACTCTCTGCCCGGCTGGGGCAATAAAAATTTGAATATGGATATACAACAGGTAGAATTTCATAGGGACACATTAAGTTTTGTAACTACCGGTTGGTTTTTTTATTATCCCTATGGAAAACATGCAACCATAGCTTCATTTAGAAAAGCGTATCCCCAATTTACCGTCATTGAAGAGAAAGCTTCCCTTAATAACGACGCTATGCTCCTGTACCGAGTGAAGCAGAAAAATAGCTTTGTAAAATTAATTTATCAGCCCGATACAGAAAGAATGGAGATCGTATCTGCAAAGATTAATGATACGGAATTTACATTTAAAAATGGCGTTAAAATAGGTATGCAGAAAGAAGACTTTATTAAAGAATTTTTTTCGCATCCTTTTTCTTTAAAAGGGTATAATCACATCAAAATTATATCCGCGTTGGATGGCATTAATCATAACTATCATTTTGAAGATAATACGCTTAGGTCAATCGAATTGAAAACGGATTACATGTTCAATCAAAATTAAGTAACTGGCTATTAAACAACAATAAGGAATAATAATAATATCAATAACCCGATTGGTATTATCAAAGTCAAGACCCAGTTAGCTTTATTTTTTATTGTAATTTTTTCAATCATTTCAAAATTAATAGAAGGAGAAGAGGAGCTGGGAGTATTTTATGGTGATCAGGGATAAAGAGTGTTAATAATAGGTTTTTATTACATCAGGAATTAGAGCTTTCGTATTTGAAGGTTTAATTCTAGTTTCTTTGTGATATTTTCTGCTTCTTCTAGGGTCAACCAATCTACAATTCTTATTACCGATTGATTCGTCGTGATTGTCACGGATTGGTTGGCATTGGAAAACAGATAATTTAATCTAACATAATATTTGGTCCTTTCAATACCTAAATCTAAAATACCAATTTTCTGTATTTCATCTTTTAGAAAAATTCTCGGACTACTGAACAGCTTGTTTTTAGTTGTTATTTTCAGTCCATTTGATGAGATTTCAAAAACAGTCTTACCAAATGTGTTCCATAGCCATACGTATAACAGGAAAATAAAGAATCCAATTGGTATAGCTGCATTATACAGGTAATTCAATATAGAGAGTATAGTTAAACTTTCAACTGAAACTAGAGGTAACAGGACAACAATAAGGAACAATAATATCAATAACCCGATTGGTATTATCAAAGTCAACACCCAGTTAGCTTTATTTTTTATTGTAATTTTTTCCATCATTTCATATTTAATAGAAGGAGAAAAGGAGCCGGGAGTATTATGGTGATCAGGAATAAGGAATTTTGATGCTTTGTCGAAATTTTGATGTAGTGACATAGATTTAAATCAATTACCCGTTACTACATCGGGGTTTTTGCTTTTCCTGGAATTGATTTCTTCAAGGTATTCCTTTAGTGAGCTCATGGAGATTATTGTTGAATCATCAATAGTAGCTAGAGTGAGCAGATATTTTCCATAGTAATAGGTTTTATATGATTTTCCGGACACATAGTCGGTCTTTTTTACGGATAGCTTCAGCGCTTTAATTGTTTGATTGATCTCTAATATAGTTTTCGGTTCTCTGCTGACGAACAGTAACGTTTTTGGCGCTCTTTTGCCGGCATCGGCTATCTTGATCGTAGTTCTTTGAGGCTTTCCTAAAGGTGCGCCTATAAAACGCCACTGAGTCATTTTAACAGAATTGTTGTTTTGCGTGGTGCTATGTTCATTGACCCACTTATTCTGATCTATTGTTTGTCCGATTTTTTGAATGTCAGTATCAAATAGTCTTGTAAGCACATGAATGTCAAAAGCCTGAGCAAAGCTGGTGTTGGCAGTCAACAAAATCAAGGCTGTAAGTAAAGGTAATTTTAGCATAGATGAGTTTTAATATCCCTGTCTTTTTATTGAACTATATAGTTTTCGAGCCATACAAGATTTGCTTAGCAATGTAGTATACAACAACCGCATTCCAATCTTTTAAATAGCTGTAAGATTTGTAAATTTTGGGATTGCTTTTAGAATATAGCGCGAAGTAGCTATTGTACTCTGCAAATTCGACATCATCATGAGATACCTCTTCGCTACCAAGCTTTACGCTATTAGACCCGAACTGTGTACCCAATATCTCTACTGACGATGTCTTCCGAAAGGTTTCAATATACCTGTCGTATATGTCTTCATGGTGGCTACTTAATGCTTTTAATATAGTTGTAAAGTTCTTCCGGAGGATTTTATCTCTTATTCCGTATAGAGATTTAAATCTGATCTTTATCACCCTGTTGTCGACTCCTTTAATGTCAATATTGTACCTACGGCCGATAGTAAAAGCATAACCTTGTAACGGTTCAACACCAAATCTATATGCTGCAACTTCGCCTCTATTAAAAGTTGTATTTGGAATATCCTTCCAGTCAGAATCATCGTAAGTTATGAGTTCGGAGTTAATTATCAGTTTCCTGTCTCTATCAAATAAGCTTGACTTGATTTCTATTTCTAGCATTTATAACTAATATCACTCTTAAGAATTGACTTGACTGAAATCCATAGCTGTAAGATAAGGTAATATTTATTTAATCACTTCAAATATCTCAGGATCTTCCTCTGAACACAATAATTGTAACGTATCACCAGATAATAAAGAATAGTCTTTATTTATTACTTCCTGTGTCCATACTTTGCCGTTTAGCTCATATGTGAATATGGCATAAGGAGTCCGACTACTTTTCCCTCTTTTTATATACAATTCAGTAACTATTCCAGAAGTGGTTACGCCATGGTCTGAGAGTTGTTTTTCTACATAATACCTATGTAAAATAATAACTGGGTAAATGATAGGGCCGCCGATAAATAGGTAATATAGCAGAGTTCTTAACTTGTCCCATTTGCTGTTATTTTCCAACCATATATAATAAGGCACATATAGGGCTAATCCGCCGGCTAAAACCACCCATAGATTGAGATCAAATCCGAAGTAGCGGTGAGAATGGAAAATGCCGAAATAGCTACATGCAATAATGACGATTATTGAAGCAATCAACCAATAACGGTTTCTGTTTTTGTTAGCCGCATTATTGCGCTTGTTGTATCGTATTTTCACCAGATGCGTTAATTGTATGACGAAGCGAAAATAACAATTTGTTTTTAAATTGATCTCCACATACTATCACTCACGCTCGTTTTGTCATCGGCCATAAACGAGATGTAGGTATGCATTGGTTGATCAAGCAGATTGGCAGGAAGTTCCAGAAAATCCCGGCCTTCTTTTCTTTGTGCTCCGCTGAAGATGTAAATCGCCTGCTGCTGTTCCGGAAAATAAGCCAGGAGCATGGTTCGGTCGTTTTTGATACCCCATTCCATATCCTGCGCAACTTCCCAGGTAAACTCAACGCCATTTGCCAGGAGCGAAACTGCCGGATTTATTGCGGATTGCAGCGAACCTTTACTGACCAGTGCTTTGCTGTAATCCATTTCTATATTTGGGTATTCGCCCTGCAAGGCATGGAGCCTGTTGTAAGAAAGCGCTTCATTGTGCTGATGCTTTGCTGTTCCCTCAATAGCAAAGAGAAAGCCCAGGTTTATGAATGGAATAATGGGTTTAAGGAAAGCGTTTGTAACGGCCATTTTCTGGCGGTTGATGAGCTGGGCAAGGGTAGGAGGCTTGCTGGTTTTGCCCGCTATACGTACTACGTTCTTCCCCCTTAAGGTATAACTTACTAAATTTCCTACTTTACCTTTTATTGGCCCAAAAGGCCCATTGTTCATGCTTCCCATATTTTGCTTTTTTAATTAGACTGGCATCTTAACAAAGAAGCAATTGATAAAGTTTTTATAAGCATTTGATTCGGTAATTAACCGAACCAACTCCCTGTCAACACCGAGACAATTCCCTGTCAAATGCTTGACAAAATAAAAGGGTTTTCGTTCCGAATAGGCTATACAAGATTAAGGGCGAGATTTTAAGATTTTTCCTGGTCGAATACTCTAAAAGTACAATTATCTAAAAACAAAGTTTAAGCAATTATTTTAATTTTGCTTTATCTAAAATCTTTGATGCTTGTTCTACTTGTGCTGAAAAATCTACCGAACCTTTTTTTGAGGAATTTGCACTAGCATTTCTTACAAACTTCGTTGCTACTTTTGCTTGAAGAACAGGAATTGATTTAATAGCTAATGCCATGATTTCTAACTTTATATTTCAAAAATAGGTAATTTATCACAAATAACTCCCGACATGTATTATTTTATCTAACAGCTTTGGTTATCGAAACCAAATATAGTAACATAGTTTATTATAATAAAATAAATATTAATTAATATGAATTTAAAATATCAAAATAACTAATAATATTTCAGTTTCTTATTTGTGTTTTTAGAATATTGAATAGCACCACATCATCCTGACTTTAGCACAGCGGAAAGCTACTGAGTAAATCTTTGAAATCAATTGCCGGTAAGAAAGAGAAAGCAACCAACATCTGAACAACGCAATTGAAAGTATTGAATTTAAGTAAGATTGCAATGAAGAGTTGGTATCAAGATAACATTAGTTATAGTCAATATTTTATAAGTTTTTAAGGTAACAGACTATTATTATTGTAGATGTAAATTCATCTGCCAGCTAAACATAAACTATGAAAAATTCAAAATTCTTTGTCATCGCCTTTTTAATCGCAATGAGTTCGATGACAACTTTTGCGCAAAGCACAGACACGAAAAGCCTTCAAAAGACGGTCGAAACGATAAATCTGTCATTAAATAGAGATAAGGCCAAGTATCTCGATTCGTTTCTCGATAACATGAAGATCTACCCTGGTAAATTTTCTGCTGCCACTAGTTCGGTACGGGATTCTGCGAGAAACGACCTTCAGATCGAATATAATAGTCTGCTATTGACAATTTTTAATAGGAATAAAGAAAAAGGAGCCGTCGACATCAAAAAATCTATGTCTAAAACCTTTAGTAACTGCTTTAAGTTGTTGAATGGTAACGAATGGACAAAAGAAAGGCAAGATCGACTTGAGAAACTCGTAACTCATACAAAAGACCTCATAAGAAAGTACGATTTTTTATCTGAAGGCAAATCTTGAGCTGCGGGTCATCGTCTTTTTGAGTATATCCCTTTTTCTCCAGCAATTGATTTATCCTGACAACAATATCAGTGTACTGGCGTACAAAAATCCTGGTTTCTTCAGGAGTTTCATCTAAAATCTGCTTTGCAATTTTGCTTCTCATGATTATTTGTTATAGGTAAATTCTATGCAGCGTACAGAGAGTTTTAGTATCATAATTTTAATGGTTTTTTTAAATAAATAATCCTGGTAAATCTCATTACGTTTATTTATAAAAACCACTTTTTTTGAAACAAATTTATTTTATTCAAATAATTAATAAACAGTTTAGTATGTTGTTTTTTTGAGCGGAATTTTGAATGGCGTTCTTGTCATCTCGACTGTTAAGGAGAGATCTCTTGAACTGTGGACAAAAGATCTCTCACATTCGTTCGAGATGACGGACAGGATGCTCTAATCCCTTTGAACTAAAAAGAGGGTTTGGCTACCTTCCATTGAAAGCCTTGCAATAATTAGAATACTGAAGCGATAAAAATTAGATACTATTGTAAGATGAAAATGAAATTAATGGTTGTAGCAGTTATCTTTTGCAGTTCTGCAGTAGCGCAGCAACATATCTCGGTAAGCCCCAACGTGAGTTTAAAAATGCCAGATAACAAGATTGCATTTAAAGATGATAAATCAGTAATGGAGCTTCAGGATTTCAATACTGGAAAACTAACTATAGTAGAAGTTAGCAAGGATTATAAGATTGATGACATTATAGTAAGGATAAGTACTTCCAAAGTACCACAGCCAAAAGATGTTTTAGCAAACATTAAGGATACATATGATAGCAGTTTTAAGAAAAGACCATTTCATGGGGAGCCAGTTAAAGTAGACTATACTACCGAAACAAAAAAAATCAATAATAATGAGGTTCTGATCTTTAGGATGACAGCCAAAGAAACAGGTTTTTTAACAGCTCATGTTTATAATGAGCTGTTAAAAAAAGTTGTTAAATATCGTGTTGAATATAAGTTGATTGCCGGTGAGAAAGAGAAAGCAAACAACATCCTGAACCACGCAATTGAAAGTATAGAATTTAAGTGAGATAGTGTGTAAGCTGGATGACGAGAAGCTCCTCTAATCCTTTTAGCAAGAAAAACTACGAATTTGTTTTTCTTTTAGTTGGTTTTTATAAAATATCTGAATGAATTTCGCTGACATGAAAATTAAAGGAAAGAGCACCACTATGGGAATCGAAGAATTGTTACTGGACCGTGCAAAGCACGAAGGAAAAGTTGAAGGAAAGTTAGAGGGAAAAGTTGAAGGGAAATTAGAAGAACAAAGAGAAATAGCTCGTGAACTAAAGAAAGAGGGTTTGGCTATTGAATTTATTGCTAAGACTACGAAGCTTTCTGTAGAAGAAGTTGAGCAGTTATAAAGAATAATTGAATAAGTATATATAGGCTGGTTATGTAAATGACCAGCCTTTTTTATTGGATGACGGCCGACTTAGAAAAGTTAATTTATACAGCAGGGGGGACGGACTCAGCAATACGGAAATAGCGGAGAAAATGAATATATCTGAAAAAGGAGTAGAGGCAAATCTTACCAGGGCTTTGAAAGTTGTAAGAGACAATCTTAAAAATACATTAAGTTTTGATGCGCTAGCGGATGATTGTCAGGCTGCCTTTCTGCAAGCCACAGCCTCTTTTCAAATCTATGATGTAGTAGTAAGTACCAATCGGGAGGTCGGCGCCACCGGATCTGCCGTTGAATGGGGTTTTATAACCCACAGCGTCAAAAACTTTAACTCCATAGCGGTTATAGATTGAAACCGTTGCGGTGGGGTAATTGATAATCCCCGGGATTAACCATTCGTCGTTTTGCCCATCTGAATTTGGCGAAAAGGCATTGGCCAGTTTGCCAATTCCGTCATTTTCAATCGTAACTTTTACTGTTGCCGGAGCACTTTGACAATTTCCCTGCTGCATCACCACAGTGTAAGTCTGGGTTTGCGCTACATCCAGTTTAAAAGTACCCGTGTTGCTTGTTTCGATTAGCTTGCCACTGTCATCGTAAATGGTATATGAACCTTTGTCTGCAGCCATCACCTGTACCACGGCCTTTCCTGCTGAGCATACCTTGATGTCATTTACCACCGGTGTTGGCAGGCTGGCACTTTGATCCAGCACGGTGTAAGTGAAAGTTTGCCTTCCACATTCCAGGGCATCACCTACAGTCAATCGGTAATCTCCGGCTTTTAGCTCGCTTAGTACCGGTGATGAACCAATAATGCGGCCATCCTTATCTTTCCACTCATAGAAGTAAGGCCGCTGGCCGCCGCTAAGCAAGGGAGCAGTAATCTGGCCCTTTCCAAAGCCGCATTGATCATTGGTAACCATTGCTGAGCCGGGGTTTATGTTAGCGGGCTGGGTGTTTGATATGCTGTACTGCTGGGCAAACTTTGTACAACCCAGATCGTTGACAAAATACAGGTCATAAGCCCCAGGAGGTTGATTTTCCAATATTCTTGAATGTCCTATGATTTGTCCGCCGGCATTTTTCCAAAAACAAGATGAGGGTTGATTGTGGGAGAATATCGCTTCAATTTTTCCATTGGCCAATCCGCAGGTCGCATTAGTCAGGATTTTTGTGGTGCCGTAATTTAAAGCAGACTGAGCCATTTCGATGGTAAATTCTTCGCTGGTTTTATCACAGGTGCTGTTGGAGGCGACAAGACGGTATTTGCCCGGGGGCATACCGGTAAGACTGAGTGTAGTGG
This sequence comes from Pedobacter frigoris, assembly GCF_032678645.1. Taxonomy (GTDB): domain Bacteria; phylum Bacteroidota; class Bacteroidia; order Sphingobacteriales; family Sphingobacteriaceae; genus Pedobacter; species Pedobacter frigoris_A. The sequence goes on along the minus strand of NZ_JAVTSP010000001.1, from coordinate 744,636 downwards.
CTACGGTTGTACCGCCGGCATCAAGCCATTTATAGCCCGTTGCGCCGGTTGTAGTGATTCCGGTGATGCTGCCATTGCTGGTGTTGCAGGTAGATTTGGTGAATGTTACGGTTGAAGCGTCAATGCTGATGCCGTTGATTTCGGAGACGGCTATGGGAGCGGAAAACAAGGCTGGACAAGCACTCTCATCTTTTACCTCAAGGGTGTAAACACCGGTAGGGACATTTAGGAGTTCCAGCGCATTACCTACGTCATCACCAGCTGCATTTTTCCATTTATAAGTAATAATTCCGGTTCCTGTAACTTCGATATTTTTGATGTAGCCAGTTGAGGTATTACAGGCGCTGCCCTGGACATTTGCAAGGGACTGATTGATTGCCGGGCCGGTTTGATGGAGTAGTGTATAAGGGCCGAAATTCTTAACGCATCCAGTTGAACCAGTTAGCCTGAGTGTATAAGTCCCCGCGGGGACATTGATTAACTCCCTGTCTACACCTTTTACAATGCCGTTTTCGTCTAGCCATTCCAGTTCTGAATAGTAGTTTGGAAAGAGATTCAGAATGGATCCTCCATTACCACATGATGGGTGGATCAGTTGCTGGGTAGCACCGAAAGCCAGTTGAGGTATTTGATTTTCAATAACAATCCACTCTGATTCTACGATGCACCCGAATTGATTAGCTCTAAGCTTATACTTGCCAGAAAAAAGGTCGATGTCAAGGGTATTTCCTACTACATCGCCGGTTTCGTTTACCCATTCTACCTTATCGGCATTGACGGTAAATGCGCCTTCAATTTTTCCTTTAGTATTGTCGCAGGTTTGATGGGTTACAGTCAATGCTGACTGTCCGGATTGGAACATGTAAATTCGGGGATCAGAAAATTCGGAAGTGACCTGATTTAATGTTGCCGAGGCCATTACAGACACTCCGGTCTCGACTACCCCATCATACCTCCAGTTGCCAGATCCATCAGCGGTTACTGTAGCAAAATAACGCTTTGGCTGACAATTGGTACATTCAGGATCTGTGTAATACAGTTCTACCCTCGCACCGGCCTTAGTGGTGCCAGCCACATAAGTCGCTGTTTTTTCCTTTAAAAAGACGTCCAGAGGCTTGTTAAAAGGACCGGTGTAGGTATATAGAAAAGGTATTCCCGGGTTGCAGTATAAAGTATTGTGACTTAACTCCACTGCCGACGTATATTCAGCGGTAATTCCAAACTGGTCTTTCGGATAAATGGGCGCTGCACTGGTGTTGGTGATGACATTTCCCTCCGCTGTTGATGTGCCTCCTACCAAAATCTTTCCATTACAATGATAAAAGTTCATGGCCTGAGCCATCATAGGTAGTTTTGTACTCTGGTTGCGTGAAGTGCCAAAGAAATTACGACTTACCCCAATATTGCAATTGTCGAGCCCTTGAAAACTTAAGATTGCGCCATATACATTGTCGGTAACCTCAACATTTACTGTTGCCGTATGATTTAGGTTGGCATCAGCGGAAAATATATGGCCAGGATGGCCAATAGCTGTTATTCCTGGTCTGTCCCCGTTTATGTTTGCGCCAAAGACGTTATTTCTGATCAGTATAGCTACATTTCGGGTAACCATTTCTCCTGGCTGTGCAAGGTAAAATGACGTACCCCCGTTAATCACGTTGCCTTCTTCGGCAGTGACGCCGCCAATTGTAAGCGTATAAACCCTGGTTATATTTAGACCGTTACCTGTTAATGGGGGGATATCGATGCCGTTCTCTTTAACTCCAAAGTAATTGGCCTTTAAAGTGAGACTTTGGATCTGATGTTTGGGGTCGTCGTGGTCAGATTTCACATAGATGCCATAAACATTATAAAATACATTCCCTTTTCCGGGAGCCCCAAAAATTACATTTCCATTGATTCCTGAAAATTCAATTGCCGTGATACTTGAAGTGCTGATGCCAAAATTGTATAAAAAATTTCTGATGACGATGCCATACAGTTCGAACCTGTCTACCCCATTGACCCTGAAAAGTTGTGCACGCTGAGGTGAATATACCCGGTCAGTGCCATCGATAATTACCTTTGCATGATTGGCGGAAGCCTCCTGGCCTGCTTGTGTGGATGCGTCAATCACTACACTTGAAGTAATTTCCGGAAAATCTGATAGAACTTTTATGACGTGATCCGAAGCAAGGCTTCCAGGCAAATTGAAATGAATGTAGTCAACTTCTGAAGTTCCGTTTGCGTTTGCTTTATCGATAGCTTCCCTGAGTGTTCCGGTGCCGCTGTCGGCGTTACTGGTTACAATGAAGGTCTCTGAAAAAGCGACGAGGCTTTGACAAAGTAAAATGAGTAATAGAAATAGCCGTATTTTCAATTCAAGAGCGCTGAGGTAATAGATCAGCTAAAATAAAGATTTTTTTATTCTGATGTAGGGTAAAGTTGTTTTCAAAGTACAACCATATAAATAAGGCTATTGAGATAGTATATTTTGAAAATGGAACTGAACAGACTGGCATATTGGTACGATGTAGAAATTGTATATGATCGTAGCGAGAGACCTCCGCGGTGAAGAGTTGGAAAAGGCACTGCAAAAACTCATTAAATTTCATTTTTCGTAAGGAACTCTTTACTAGAAAACTATGAGTACTTCCGAGCTTCGAGGAACTGAGCCCTTCGGGCTCAGCGTAAGGCTAAAGTCCATTTAATCGAGTTGCTTATTAAACTTAAATCTAGCCATATAGTTCGCACTAAAAATACTTATTAGAATCTATTCCTTTACAAGTAAATGTTTTTTATAATACAAGTATTAGGTAGGTGGCAGATTTAATTTCTTAAAGTTTTATATGAGTAAAGAAAATGTCGGAAATACAATTGCTTCGGATGTAAAGCAAGAATGCCCTAAAAACAATAGGGTTAAATTGAACGGATATACTGGTTATTCTTCATACATTTACTCATAATAAAATTGGTCAAGATGAAGAAAAAAGTTGTTCTTATTCAGGATGATGAAGATATCCTGAATATTATGGATGAGGTTTTGAAGGAAGAAGGTTTTGATGTTACTGGGTCTCTGACGATTGATCCTATCGAAAAAATTAATGAGATTGAGCCCGATGTGGTTATTGTAGATGATCACATCAAGGGAAAAAAGAAAGGATCTGCGGTTATTAAAGAATTAAAATCTGATCCTGAAACGCAGGACGTATCGGCCGTGCTGACCTCTACATCACCCGACTTATCTGAAAAGGCCAAAGCATGTAAAGCTGATGACTATATTGAAAAACCATTTGATATCGACCACATGATAGAAGTGGTTAAGAAAAACGCTTAACTGTATTAAAAATATTATTTATAGTTCTTGAATTTCTTCGATTGAAAGGCTTGTAGTTTTTGCAATGAGTTCGATTGATAAACCTTCTTTTTTTAAGTTTTTAGCAATTTCAATTTTTTCCTGAAGTTTGCCTTGTTCCAGACCTTGTTCCAGACCTTGTTCTAAACCTTGTTGTGCTGCCTGCTTCTTAGCCCAGTCCATACCGCCATTCCAATCAGATTTGGCTTTCAAATCTGATTCATACAACTCACGTTCCTCATTAGTCATTTTATTCATATTGTATTTTATATGTGTTTATTAATAATTATTTGTTTTTTATTCCGTCATCTCGAACGAGGCACGAGGAGAGATCTTTGTCCCCTGCAGCGTTAAAAGCTTTACTACCATCGTTGTATCTCTGCTGATAAGTCATCCCATTTAGGGTTTAAAGTATTTATCAAATCAACTTTCTTGCCTCTGCGCCATTTTTTTATTTCTTTTTCCCTTGCAATTGCTTCTTCAATTGATGGATGCATTTCATAGTAGATACAATGATGTAATTTATATCTGTTAGTAAATGATTTAGGATTTTTACCTACTTGATGTTCCTGTATTCTCGCTTGTAGATCGGAGGTAACGCCTATGTAAAATGTTGTTCTTAAATGATTTGTCATTATGTATATGCAACCTCCTCTATCCATGATGTATATAATTTACTCTTGAATATTTTGATATTCCAGGGTACAAAGATCTCTCCTGCCGTCGAGATGACGGGAATAGTGCATAATCCGTAAGCGGATCAATGAAACGTGCTTTTGTCATAAATAATAAGAATTAGTGTAGGCAAATCTCCTTCAGATTATTTATAAAAACCACATTTTCAAAACAAATTTATTTTATTTAAATATTTGATATACAGTTTAATATGTTGATTTTCTGAGCGGCATTTTGAATGGTGTTCTCGCCATTCTGAATTATTCGGTAGTGCTTATTGATCTTTGTCTTTATGAGCACTCCGTGGTTATTTTGCTCCGCAGCTACTGCGTGGTCAGTATCGCATTTGAATAGGTTTGAATGACGTGTGTACTGAAACAAGTTCAGCACAGGCTAAGATCATGAAATAAATTTGCTTCGCAGCTTCTTCGAGGTCAGGATGATGACCGTGTTATTACTAGAGTTGGAAGAATCCCTTCTAATTCCTTTTAGCAATAAAAACTATGAATTTATTTTTCTTTTAGTTGGTTTATGTGCAATAACTTATATAATATTTGTATGAGAAATTGCTTAACTTTAAGATAACGGGGGTAATACGTCATGGCTGTTTATAGCGCATATACTGATCAGGAACTGGTTGCTTTGCTAAAGCAGGGGGATGAGCTGGCATTTGACCGTTTGTTCCGGAAATTTTATCCGGCCTTGTGTTTCTTTGCCAGGCGGTATGTTCATGTTGCGGGATTGGCGGAGGAGGTGGTGCAGGATACAATGGTTAAATTGTGGCAGCGGCATGGTGATTTTGATAATTTTAATTCAGTAAAAGCCTTTTTGTACATCAGCATTAAGAATGCCTGCCTGGATGGTGCGGAAAGTGAGCAACGGAAATTGAACAGGGATACGAACTGGTATATGCAGCAGGAACATCTGGAGCAGGGTGTGGAAGAGCACGTTATACAGGCGGAGGTATTGATGGAGATCAGTCAGGCCATAGCGATGCTTCCTGAACAGTGCCGGAATATTATGAGGATGAGTTATGAGCAGGGCATGAGCGGGAAAGAAATTGCGGAGGCTATGCAGATTACGGTAAGTACTGTCAATAATCAAAAGGCAAGAGGGATATTGTTGCTCAGGAAAATGCTAAGTGCCAGGGGGCTGGCGACTTTGGTGCTTTTGTTTCAAAACGACTGGTGAGGGAATTAGATTTTGATGATTGTACAGGTTATTGTACAAGTATTTTTTTTTATTTAACTTTGAATACATTTTATGAATGATATCATGGAGATTACAACATACTCTAATTTTAGACAACATTTAAAAAGCTTTTTAGATAAGGTGTTTTTAGATCAAAACCCATTATACGTTAGCAGGACAAATGGAGAAGATGTTGTCGTGCTTTCTAAGTCTGACTATGAAAGTATGATGGAAACATTTCATTTATTGAAAAGTCCTAAAAATGCTTCAAGGCTTATGGAAGGGATTGAAGAATACAAAAAAGGCAAAGGAGAGGAAAGATCGTTAATTGAAGAATGAGAATTGTATTTCAAAGTGTTGCCTGGGAAGATTATCTGTACTGGCAACAAACTGATAAATCAATCTTAAAAAAGATAAATACTTTAATCAAAGAAATTGAAAGAACGCCTTACGAAGGCCAGGGTAAACCAGAAATGCTTAAGCATAGTTTGTCGGGATGGTGGTCCAGAAGAATAAATCTAGAGCATCGCCTGGTTTATAGAGTGGATGATCAATCGATCGTTATTTTGCAGTGCAGGTATCATTATTGATTATTTTAAGAGCATGCTAATCTTGTTAGACATTGACGGTGTTATGGTTCCTGCAAATTCATGGAGAAGACCTGAGTTTCATGAGGATGGTTTTCCTGTGTTTAGTGATAAAGCTGTGAATGCACTTAACAGGATCATTACCGAGACGAATGCTAAAGTTATTTTAACAACTTCTCATAAATCAAAATATAGCATAGCAAAGTGGAAGGCTATATTTAACCATAGGGGTGTTCAAATCCGTGGTATAGAAAAGCTAAGCAATAGTAAAATCATGTATGACCGAAAGGATGAAATAGTCACATGGTTTAATAAGAGAAAAGATAGCGATGTTGAAGAGTTTGTCATCATTGATGATGATAAAATGCTGAATGGATTGCCTGGTTTTATAAAAGAAAATTTAGTGCTGACCAGTCCTTCAATAGGGCTGACTGATGAACTGGCACAGGATGCTATAGATAAGTTAAAGCACCATAAAGTAGGTGGTGGTAAGTTTTGACACAATTTTTTGGGTATAAATTCAGTATATTGTATTGATAATCAGATAATTGTAAATATTTTTTTTCTAATTAACTTGGTCTTTTTGCTTGAAAGTGTGGAGCTTTGTTTTGCATCTCAAATGATGCTTGAAATAAAGCTATGAGCCAATCAATCAGAGAAGATAATAAAACTGAATTTAAAAGCAGGTTTTCCGGGGTGGATATAGAATTATCTACTATTGAGACATCATGGGATTCTTATCCTGCGCATGGGATAACACTGGCAGATTTGGATTTTAAGAAGATTGAACGCTTTATCGAAAAAGTAAATGAAACCGGAAGATTTGTTTTGGAGGGGAGTGTTTTAGAAAGCCTGGAAAAACTGAGCCTTATTAAAGGGCAATTGGTAACAAACGCTGCATGGCTGCTGTTTAATAAAGAAGGTACAGGTTATAACATTTACTTAGGTAGGTTCAAAACCCCTTCTCATATCATAGATGATAAAATGCATAACGGAACTTTGTTTGATATGGTCGAGACTATAATGAGATACTTGATCTCACAAATTAAGGTTGCTTTTGAAATAAAGGGTATGCCTACACAACGAACGGAGATCTTTGAATATCCTTTACCAGCTTTGAGGGAAATGGCCATAAACTGTTTGATACATAGAAATTACCTAAGCCCGATAGACGTGCAGATATGTTTATTTGATAACTATGTTGAATTTTATAATCCCGGCGGATTGGCAGGTAGTTTAACTGTTGAGGACTTGAAAAGAGATGATTATAAGGCTCATGCCCGTAATAAGCTGATAGCTGAGGCATTTTACCTAACAGGCGATATAGAGAAGTATGGAAGTGGTTTTTTAAGAATAAGGAAGGAAATATTGACTTACCCTACCATGAAATTGGAGTTTAGGGAAGCGCCTAATGGCTTTTTGAATAAGCTAAGTTATAGAGATCAGAAAATATTTACTAAGCCAGTGGAGTGAGTAAATATCTAAGAGTAGTGACTGAATAACAGTTGAACGATGGCAACAATCAATATTTTTTTTACAATCCTTTAGAGATTTGTTTGGTTGGTACCGTTTCTATATTAAATCGGGATTAAAAAAAGGGTATGACAAGCATTGAAAGTACATTTGGAATAGGAAGGCTGATTGCCAAACATCTTACGGATGCGCTTGATGCTGAAGAGCAGAATCAGCTTGATGCATGGCTTAAGGAAGATGAAAATCATGTGGAGGTGTTTAACCGGATTGTGGCACATGAAAGTCTGGCTGCGGCCTTGATTGAAATGGAACAGTTTAATACCGAACTGGCGCTGACAAATGTGAAATCAAGAATAAGTGAGCTGGATGAACGTAAGCCGGTAAGGTTGTGGCCAAGGGTTGCGGCGGTAGCAGCAGCAGTGGCGATGGTTGTGTTTGGGGTTTGGTTTTTTAACTATAAAGGTGAGATCCTTCGCGATGCTCTGGATGACAAAGGCGTGGTGGTGAATGATATTGCGCCGGGCAAAAACGGTGCGACGATTACACTTGCTAATGGTAAAGTAATTCAATTGAGCGATGAGAAGACTGGAGTAGTGATAGGGGATGATAAGTTAGCTTATAATGATAATACCGTCATCTCGAGCGAAACGAAAGATCTCTCGTCGCTGCGCTCTGTCGAGATGACGGCCAGCACCACCAAAGGCCAGACATATATATTCACATTGCCGGATGGCACCAAGGTATGGCTTAATGCCGTCAGCACATTAACAATCCCTTCCGACTTTTCGGGGACAGAGTCCCGAAAGGTTGAGCTGACCGGCGAAGCCTACTTTGAGGTGGCTAAGAATAAGAGACGACCGTTTATTGTAGAAAGCAATGGGCAGGAAGTGACAGTACTGGGTACGCACTTTAATATAAATGCTTATAGGGATGAAGGAGCGATTAAGACGACTTTGTTAGAAGGGTCTGTGCGCGTCGCTTCATTCCTGGCTTCATCGTCATCTCGAGGGAAGCGTAGCGACGAGAGATCTTTGAACTATACAAACGGAAAAGATCTCTCCTTACGTCGACATGACGGGCAGGGAGGAGAGAGTAGCATAATCTTAAAACCAAATGAGCAAGCAACAGTAACCGGTTCCAACCGGATAACCGTAAAAGAGGTTGAAGTAAGTGAAGCGGTGGCCTGGAAGGAAGGTAAGTTTAGCTTTAACCGTGAGGAGATGGGGGTAATTATGAAAAAGATAGCACGATGGTATAATATAGAACCAGTTTACCAGAATGGTGCAGACCAGGTGAAATTTACAGGTGCAGTTTCCAGGTATGAAAATATATCAAGTGTGATCAAGATGTTGGAATCAACAGATGAACTGAAATTTAAAGTTGAAGGAAGAAAAATTTATATCAGTAAATAATTAAATCAAATCATCGGGGTCTAACCAACCCTCATTATATCAATTAACCAAGGGGATAATTAACTAAACTAACCAGATGAAAAGAAACTTACAAAAGCGGGAATAGCCTACATCAGAGGGGTGACTTATATAACAAAGCCGAATAATGCTTCGAACACTATCCGGCAAGAGTTGAGTCAACCTGTCCCAAAGGGACGAAACAATTTGTGAACCGTTTATCATTAACTCAACTATCAAAGATATGAATTATACTTTGAAACCGGGTGTGCTGCGCTATTTTGGCCTGCCGCCTAAAATATTATTGATTATGACCTCGAAGCTTTTTCAGCTGAGAAGCCATAACGCTATAAAAAAACTATTACTTGTTATGAACCTAGTCGTAGTCATATTTTTTGCCTGTCTGATGCAGGTTAGTGCAAGTTCGCTTGCGCAGAGAATTACTTTGTCTGAAAAGAACAGCTCGCTTGAACAGGTTTTAAGAAAGATAAAATCACAAATCGGATATGAGATCTTATTTGCCAGCGATGTGCTGGACCAAACTAAAAATGTTACTATAAATATTAACAATGTGCCGTTGACAGATGGCCTGGATAAAATTTTTGAGGAACAGGCTTTAACTTATGAAATAAAGGATAATACGATAATTGTAAAACGTAAAACGCCCAGTTTTCTGGATTTACCTAAGTCTGCTTTTACTTTTGTTGATGTCCGCGGGAGGGTTTTGGATGAGGGAGGTAAGCCTTTGGAGGGGGCGACGGTGGTGCTGAAGGGTTCGAGTAGGACGGTGAAGACGGATGTGAAGGGTGAGTTTGTGATGGCAAATGTGCCGGATGATGGGGTGTTGGTGATCAGGTATGTGGGTTATAAACAATTGGAAATCAGCTTGAAGGATGCGGTTATACCTTTGGAGATTAAGTTGAATGTGGCTACCGGGGAGTTGGAGGAAGTGAAGGTTACTTATAACACAGGATATCAAAATATCCCGAAAGAGCGGGCTACTGGTTCGTTTGTGCAAATTGATAATAAAACCCTGAATCGTACTGTTTCAACTGGGATATTAGATCGAATTGCCTATTTGACTAGTAGTTTAAGAAAGGGTTTGAATGGGACTGGAGATGGTGATAATGAATCCGACATCAGTATTCGGGGAATAAGCACGATAAATGCTAATAGACGCCCTTTGATTGTTGTTGATGGCTTTCCATATGAGGAACAAGGACAAGCCTTCGCAACAAATACACTTCAGAATTTAAATCCAAACGATGTGGAATCGATCACGATATTGAGAGATGCAGCAGCAGCTTCTATCTGGGGTGCTCGATCAGCAAATGGAGTAATAGTAATCACTACCAAAAGTGGCCGGTTTAATCAGCAAACTTCTCTGCAATTTAATAGCAGCATTAACATTATTCAACGACCAGATCTTTTTAAAGCCAACATAATGTCATCGGCCGACGTAATTGATTTCGAAAAGAATCTGTTTGCCACAGGTGTCTACAATCCTTATGATGATCAATACCCCTCTTTTAATACTTATCCAGTTCTATCTCCGGTTATTGAAATATTATTAGCTCAACGACGTGGTGATATTTTGGAGAGTGATGCAAATGCACAACTACAAAAACTTGCTCAAAATGATCTCCGTAATGATGTTCTAAAATATTTATTGCGGCCTGCAGTAAATCAACAGTATAACCTAAATGTTTCTGGTGGGAATGAAAAAATGAGCTATTATGGTTCAATAGGATTAGATAGGAATCTAGAAGGTACTATGGGTAATGACAATACGAGGCTGACATTATATTTTAAAAATACTTACCGTCCAATCAAGAATTTAGAGTTAAATACTTATATCAATTACACACAGGGAAAAAGTAGTATTTCGTCGGTGGACCCTGCTCATTATTTTCCAGGCGGAACCAATTTTTTTACTGGCCCATATTTACAATTGGCCGATGTGGAAGGGAATTCTCTACGCGTTCTTCGTACTGGTGCTGGTTATCGTAGCGCTTATTTGGATACGCTTAGCACTCGGGGATTACTGGATTGGAATTATAAACCTCTTAATGAAATAAAAAATAGTGATAATACAAATGAAAATTTCACCTCTCGTTTTGGTGGCGGGATAAAATATATCATTCTTCCAGGAATAGAAATCAATCTAAGCGGGCAGTATGAACGATCTCTAATCAATAATGATAATCACCATACTATTGACTCCTATTTCACAAGGGACCACATTAATCGGTTTATGTTTTTAAATTCTCAGGGAGTACCGCAATATCCAGTCCCACTGGGAGGAATATTGGACATTACCAATAATATACAAGCAACTTATAATCTTAGAGGGCAAATTAATGTGAACAAAACATTTAATAGCCATAATATTTCTGCAATAACTGGTGTCGATGCTAGCCAAAGAGATTTTCAATCAAATATGAATAGATTATACGGTTACGATCCTAATACACTAGGTTATGCAACCAGTATGGATTTCGTAAATGAATATGCTGTGAGACCTGAATTAAATCCTCAAAGAATAGGGGATCAGAAGACGCTGAGAGGGACACTCAATAGGTTTTTGAGTTATTATGGCAATTTGGCATATACTTATAAGAACCGATATGCTCTTAGTGGGAGTGTTCGTATTGATGGAAGTAATTATTTTGGTGTAAAAGCTAACCGGCGATTTTCTCCTTTATGGTCGTTGGGAGCCAGTTGGGATATAATGCGTGAAAACTTTTTTGCCCCAAGTATGTTTTCTATGCTTAAATTAAGAGCATCATACGGCTACAATGGTAATTTGGATAATAGTATTAATACTTTACCTATTATTCGATATGGATTTCCCTCCAACCCTACATCCAGTTCTCCACCGCTTCCAGCAACAGTTATTGCCGGTAATCCTGGATTAACCTGGGAGAAGGTTGGCATTATGAATTTTGGTCTTGATTTTGGCCTAGTTGGTAATAGAATTAGTGGAAGTCTAGAGTATTATGTGAAGCATGCCAAAAATTTAATAGGAACGGTATTAGCAGACCCATCAATTGGTGTAAGCGAGTATAGAGGCAATACATCGAGTCTAAAGGGAAAAGGTTTTGATTTTAACTTGCAAGGAGTATGGTTAAGTAAAAAAGTTAGTTTTCAAACTAATTTATCTATTAGTTATAATACTGATAAAGTATCTGATTATTATCTGGATCCAACAATACTTGAATATGGAACTACCTATCTAGGTGGATATCCGATTATAGGCAAACCACTCAATAGTATTTATAGTTATAAATGGGCTGGCCTAAATCCAGAAAGTGGTGATCCAATGGGTTTTATAAATGGTGAGAAAGTACCTTTTGCCACTGTCTTAGGTTATGACGTAAATAACAAACCTAATGTTAAGCCGAATGATTTAGTATATCATGGCAGAGCTAATCCTTCTGTATTTGGAAATATAATAAACACAGTGTCCTATAAACATATTACATTGTCTTTCAATTGTGTGTACGGTTTGGGGTTCTACTTTAGAAGTCGATCTATAGATTATAATAGAGTACAGGATTACTGGTCGGGTCATGGCGACTATGCTAAGCGCTGGCAAAAACCCGGAGATGAATTAGCTACAAATGTGCCTTCATATAATCTTGATTCGCGATATCTATTCTACTCGAATTCTGAGGTGCTGGTTGAACGAGGAGATTATCTCTATTTACAAGATGCCAGATTGTCCTATCAGCTGGTATCAAAAACATCGAGCAAATTATTCCGGGATGCTCAATTTTTCATTAATGCAAATAATTTGGGAATGTTATGGACTGAAAATGATAAAGGTCTTGACGCGCGTGTAATTGGAAATTTTAATATTCCTAAGCCTGTTGAGGTAGCATTTGGTTTAAATTTAAATTTTTAGGAAAATGAGAACGAAATTTAATAATGTGATAAGCACAAGAATACCTTCTTTCTTATGTTTGATAATACTAATGTGCTTGACTCAGGGATGTAAAAAGGACTGGCTTGATGTTAAAGCGGATAAACAACAAGCCATTCCAACAACAGTTGTTGATATGCAAGCAATTTTAGATGATCGACTTATATACTCCAATTATTGTTTTGAATTGAATGAGGTGGCCGCTGACGCACATCACTATTCTGATCAAGTTTATCAAGGTTTTAATCCAGATTATTTACGTATTCAAAATGCTTACACTTGGTCTAAGATAGAATCATTCAACAACATGGAAGATTATACAGTTAAATATGCCGGTCATTATGCTCAAATATTTAGGTGCAATGTAATTTTGGAGGTAAAGCAGGGCAGCAATGATAATAGCGAATTTAAGCATGTACGTGCTCAGGCCTTATTTACAAGAGCAAGACATTACTACGACTTGTCCCAAACATTTGCAGTGCCTTATACTGTAGCGACGGCAGATCAGGATTTAGGGGTGCCATTACGTTTAAATACCGATAATACTGAGGTTTCTAAACGGGCAAGTGTTAAACAAACATATGAGCAAATTATTTATGACTTGAAAGTAGCCGTAAATGATTTGCCGATTGTTTCATCTTATCTAACACGTGGATCTAAACCTGCAGCATATGGATTGTTATCCAGGGTATATCTGACAATGGGAGATTATACGAATGCACTTCATTATGCAAATGAATACCTAACCTTGAAAAATGAACTGTTAGATTATAATTCACTTAATCCATCTTCGAATGTTATTGGTGTTAATATTGAAACTACTTTTTTTCAAAGCATCCTGGTTGGCGCTTACCTGAATACGCAGTATCTTATTACTCAAGAATTGTTTGACAGCTATGATGATAACGATTTGAGAAAGAAACAATTTTTTAGAATAACGGCCTCAGGTATAATCTTTAAAGGAGATTACTCCCCAAGTAGAACTTTTATGTTTACCGGAATAGCAACAGATGAAATTTATCTGATTAGCGCAGAATGTAAAGCTCGCAAAGGGGATATAGGTGGTGCTATGAAGGATTTGAATGACCTATTGCGAAAAAGATGGGCAAAAAACATTGATGGGACTAGCAAGTATGTTGATCAAACGGCGACTGATGAGACTGATGCTTTGAGAAAGATATTTGTCGAAAGAAGAAAAGAGTTAATCTTAAGGGGCTTAAGATGGACAGACTTGCGACGTCTAAACCAAGATCCACGGTTTGCAGTAACCTTAAAAAGAACTATAGCTGGAAAAGAGTATACCTTAGAGCCCAATAGCAGCGGTTATACTTTTCCTTTTCCAAAAGAGGCGGTGGAACGCTCAGAAATTAAACAGAATCCGGGCTGGGAATAGACCAGGTGGCAAAATTCCAAATATTTTATAATAAAAGCTAACATACAAATGAAAAAAATAGAATTAATGTTAATTCTGGTGCTTTCCTGTACCCAAGGATTCTCTCAAACCAAAGAAGGATCCACGACTGAAGCAGATGAGTTTTGGAAAACAATGCCAAGTTTCATTCCTTGGGGTAGTTTTCAAGGAAAAGCCATTGATACAATTAATGAAGTTCCAATATATGCTAAGTCTGAAGCAGACTTATTAAGACAATTTTATTTTAAACAAGAGATTTCTTATGAGCTGTTTGCCAGATATCTGAGAGAATGGGGTATCGTGTTTTGGGAAAAGTTTCCAACAGATCCCAGGCGCTTTGAATGGTTTAAAATGACCACAGTATATTATCCTCCGCGGTACTTTGCGGACATATCAGAGGGAGCAAGAATGATGGGCCAAATAAGGAAAAATAATGGAGTTGTAAGTATCGATACGGTAGCAAGAGACATATGGAAATCTCAATATGTTAAATTTAGAAATGAATTCTTAACATCTACGGAAGTGACAGATAAGGATAAGGAGGAGTTATTGCATAGTGAATTAGATTATCCTTTAAAGTACCATTGGAGAGCTAAAGTTTCTGATAAGCCAGATTTTAAGGATTGGTTCGAGAAAGCAAATTATTTCGTTAACAAGTATATACCTAATCTGAAAGATGCCAATCAAAATATTTCTTCAAGATTATTAATGAGCATGGCTAGTAGTTTTTTTCAACAAAAAGATGACTACGGCTTAAACGAAGACGACTTGAAATTGATCATTGATTTGTTTGAACATTCGGAATCAATGGTTTTCAAAAGGTTCTCTACGCAAATGAAAACACTACTGAAGCTTCAGGAAGAACCCTTGCAGATGGTAGCTAAAACCTATAAGGGTAGTGCATTCAATTTGAAGGATTATAGGGGAAAGCTGGTACTGGTGGATTTCTGGACATTAGGCTGTTCTGGCTGTATTGCTAAAATGCCGGAAATAGCAAGGGTTTATCAACAATATAAGTCTAAGGGGTTTGAGGTGATTTCTGCCTGCTTTATAGTGGGGAAAAATAGTAGCGGTGAAGAAATCTACAAAAATGAAAAGGACAAAATCAAGGAAGTTTATAATAAAGTTGGGGCCAACTGGCCAATGATTTACTTAGAGAGAACACCTGGGGAAAAGAAAAATATCATTTGGGAAACTTATGGGTTTGTTGGTGTGCCTCAATTAATGTTGCTGGATGAGAGCGGAAGACTAATTCACTACAATGGGGATTTGCTATTCTCAAAAGGTGGCCTTGAAAGGCTTGTGGAAGATCATTTTAAAAATAAAAACTAACAATTAAAATAGAAACTATGAAATATTGGAATTATTTACTGGTAGTACTTATAGTATTTGCTAGTTACTCAAGTCATGCACAAAAATCTCAAGGCTTTGAATTAAGTGGGGATATTTTGGGATTAAATGACTTAACAACAGTGTATCTTTTAAAAAACAATGAAGGTGGTAGTGGTATAGATACTATTTCAAAGATAAAGTCTAGGGGATCAAAATTTACATTTACAGGAATTGTAAAAGGGGGAGCAAATTTCTATTTCATTAAACTCGATTCCAATGTATCAAAGGAATTCAGTAATGCCTTATGGCTGATGAATAAAAAGTTAACTGTTAGTGGGAAATTGGATGATTTTAGAAATTTAATCTTAAAAAGCTCTGAAGCACAGGATACCTGGTTAGCTTTTAAGGATTTAAAAGGAAGAACTAATCCTGAACAAATGACTGCTATGGTAGATGAATTTATCCTTTCACATCTTAATTCATTATTTACTCCTTATATCATTGTAAACTCGAGCAATATTGAAGATATGTATCTGAAATTATCTGAAGATGCTAAAAACAGCTTTTGGGGGTTGAAAGTTAAAGAAAAGGTAAATCTAACTAAGTACAAAAAACTACCGGACTTCAATGTAGAAAACATTGATGGTAAAATTATATCAATATATCAAGCCATAAAAAACTCCAAATATACATTAATTGACATATGGGCGAGCTGGTGCAAACCTTGCAGGGAGGCTATTCCGGAAATGAAAAAAGTATACGATGAATTTAATAAACAAGGCTTTAATATCATTGGTGTATCAATTGACAAGATAGCAGTTGATTGGAAGAATGCAGTAAAAGAAGATGGCTCATCATGGATTCATGTTCTGGATCAAAAAGGAATTTTAAAGAATACTTTAGGATCAGTTGCGGTTCCATCGTACATATTGATTGACGAAAATGGTAATATAGTTCAATCGGAGCTTAATAGTTCAATTGAACTAACTCAAAAATATCCCGGTAAGTATTTCAGTCACAATTTGTATGAAATAATTGAAATGCTTTTTAAAGAAGAAAAAGGGAAATAGGATATGAAAGTAAAGAGCAACATAGGACTTGCATTTAATTTAATGATAATCTGCTTATTGACGAGCCTTCAAATGCAAGCTCAGGCAAGAAAATATTTCACAATCGAAGGCAATATTGATGGTTTGAAAGCCGGCAGCAAACTTTGCATGATTTTTAAAAAATATGGAAAGATCGATACGATTTCGAGATGCGTTAGTTCTAATGAAGGGTTTAAGTTTAGAAATGTTAGGCTCCCTATTGATTATCCTGATTTTTACATGATATGTGTTCAAACAGAATTTGTGGAGAATTTGAACTTATACTTAGATGGAGCAAATGATGTAAAAATTAAAGGTGAGCTGAAAAAATGGCCGAACGTGATTGTTGCAGGGTCAAAAACGCATGAAGATTTTGAACGTGCTAAAAAGATTCAGAATAAAATATGGGATGAGGATTTTGCTGTTAGGCACCCAAAGAGAACAGCATATCTAGATACCATTTTGATGTATAGTATTAAAGGTATGTATGCAGTTATGGACCAAATGCCTGATTCTTACTATTTGCCACAGATGCTTGCTAATTGGACTTTTACTTCTGAAAAAAAGGTTGTTCCTGCTGATATAAAGAAGCCGTTATATGATCGGTTATCACTAAATGCAAAAGATAGTCACTATGGAAAAATCTTGGAAAAACAAATAGTTGATGCTGCCAGAGTTCCGGAGTTAATTGCAAAATTAAAAAGTGGTACAGAAGGCTTACCTTGTATAACGACATTAACAGTTCTTGAAGAGCTTCGGAATAACCGTATGGTGAAAATAAACATCGAACGTGATCCTATGCTAAGTGGTAAGCTTACTGAACGTCAGCTTATTAGAAAACTAGAGCGAGGAACTTTAATAGTAAACTTGGCTTATAAGCCAAGCGATACTGCTTTGATACAAATAAATGCTACTACTGCTTATGTAATTGATGGAAGGGGAATTTGCGTTACGAATTATCATGTTGGCGAGGAGTACGCAGAGAATCCTTATTCGTCTTTTTCTGTAATGACTGTTGAAGGTAAAAGTTACCCGGTGATAAAAGTATTGTCTAGTTCTGAAAGTGATGATTTGATGGTTTTTCAGGTAGATACAAAAGGGGATAAACTCGTTACGTTGCCATTGGGAAATGTTGTGACTAAAGAGACAAAAATCCATGTAATGGGTCATCCACGAGGGAAATTCTATCAGTTTTCTTCAGGTTTCGTGACAGGGTATACTACTTCAGTATTGGCTCGTAAGTCATGTAATATAATGAGTATTACCGCTGATTTTAATGTAGGTAGCAGTGGCGGACCAATTGTGGACGAGTTTGGTAATGTAGTTGGGACGGTATCAAGAATCGATGGTGGAGGTATGAAGGTGGGGATTCCGGTAAGTGAACTTAAGAAGTTAATTGAATTTAAGAAATGATAATATGAGAAAGTGTAAATTATTTCGATTGCTCGCAATCATGGGATTGATAATTGTCGGTGCAACATATAGTGTAGCCGGGCAAGAAAAATACGGTGCCTTATTGCATGTTGGTTCGAAAATGCCTGATTTATTATTCCATACAATGGTTAATTATCCGGGTGGCAAGGCCAGACTTTCAGATTTTGCTGGGAAACCGGTAATTCTTGACTTGTGGCATGTGCAATGTGGCGCTTGTATTCAAGGAATGCCGAAAATGCAGCTTTTGCAACGAAAGTTTGGGAATGAAATTCAAATTATCGCGCTTGGAATGAACAATATATCTGACTACAAAAAATTGAAAAAGACATCTTCAATTTTGAGAGATATTACAACACTTCCGTTGGCGTTGCAGGCAGATACCTTGTTCATCCATAATCTTGCAGATTCTTACCCAACACATGTATGGATAGATCGTGAGGGCATTATTAGGGCAATAACGAACTCTGTCAATAGTACAGAAAAACACATTCAGGAATTTATAGATGGAAAAGCTCTGGATTTTATTATGCAAAAGCCTAAAAATTCGATTCAACGAATGTATCCTAATGACACTTCAATGCTGGTACAAGGGAATGGTCAGAATTTGAAAAATCTAGCATATCATTCCTTGTTTACGGGCCGTTTGGATTATGGTGAAGCATCTGAAATTAATGAAGGGCCAATAAGACCCGGGATAAAGATCATTAATAGTACACTTATGGACTTCTTAATTCATTGGCGTAACGACGAGACAGCGCAACACGCTAAGCTTGTTTTTGAAACTGAGGATCTAAAGAAATACTTATTGCCAAATGATGATGATAGTTATGATGAATGGAGAAAGAGTAATACTTATTGTTATGAATTGAGTTTGCCTGAAAGTGTTACTTACACCAGAGATTATGTTTTGGCTTGTATGAAAGAAGATGTTCAACGATTTTTTCGAGTTGATATTAAAATTAATAAGCAATTAACCAACTGTCTTGTATTATACAGGTTGGATAGTGTTGATAGAATTAAAACAAAGGGAGGTGCAGGTTTTTTAAAAGATTATAAGAGCAATGGTTATAATAAAGGAACTCTTTATACAAATTTTCCTATGAAAACAGTGATCGAGCAAGTCGAAGCCGACTTATCAAGGAGGCAAGAGCCAGTAAAAATAATTGACGAAACCAATTATAAATTCAATGTTGATATCAAATTTGACACCAAGTTAGATGATGTGAATTTAGTAAGGGCTGGCTTTAAAAAATATGGATTGGGGTTGAAGGAAGAACAAAGAATAGTGGATTGTATTGTTGTAAGCAATGCCAGGCTATGAAAAGGAGCAAATTAATCATTTTTTTCCTAATCTTAGCTGTAGTAACGCAAGCCCAGATATTGAAACCAGTAAAATGGACTTTTAGCGGCGTACCGGTAAAAGGGAAGGCTGGAATATATGAGGTACATATGACGGCTATGATTGATAAGGGTTGGAAAACCTACAGCCAAAGTACACCTGAGGATGGGCCAGTGGCGACTGTGGTTAAGTTTAAACCAAATCCTTTGGTGCTGCTGGGCGGAAAGGTGAAAGAAGTAGGTGAAATGCATAAAGTGCATGAAGAAGCTTTTGGAGTAGATGTGTGGTATTATAAGGACAAAGTAGATTTTGTGCAGGTGGTAAAACTGAAGAATGCCCTCTCTCCCCACAAGGGGGATCTCTCCCAAAGGGAGAGAGAAGTGATACTGCAAGGAACAGTAGCATTTATGGTCTGTGATGCGCACCAGTGTCTCCCGGTTGAGGAAATAGAATTTAGTGTTGAATTAAAATAAGAACTATGAACAAACTAATTAAACTAAGCAACAATTTCTTGTTTAAGACTTTTATTGGGGATAGGGGACTGCGGGTTTATAAAAAAGAAGTTGACAGAAGGCTGGGTGTGCCAGGCCTGACCAAGTTGGTAAAAGAAGCTACCGGTCAGGAGTTAAATCCCGAGGAAGCGTATTGCTTCTGTATCAAAAATCAGAATACGATTAAAATACTGACGAAGGATCACCAGAGTGCCAGCATGATATCAGTATATGATGAAGATGCTAAGGGGATTAAGGAGGAGATTAGGGAGTTGGGGTTGATGTAAACTTATGAAGAACAAAAGCAAAAGGGGCATAGAACCCTTTATTTACAAAGTAATTCAGTTTTTACAAGTTGAGAAGGAATTTAAAACAAAGGACGGTATTGTCCTCAGCGCTACCGAAAATAACATGGTCAGGGCATCAAAAATACTGAAGCTTGCGGGCAACAGGACTTGTGAGCTATACAAGGTATATAATGCGGAGGACTACAAAGGAAACGTAGCGCTGAGCAGATCAGAACTGGAACAATATGAGGTCGATGATTTGTTTACCCGCCACTATCCGATTTATATAAACATTCTTGATCTGGATATGGAACTGACTTTTCAGCTCAGGCTTTATGAATCGGATGATGACGAGAATTTCGAAATGGTGATTCATAGTCTGCAAGATCATTTCTATGATGAATGTAAAGAACTGGAGAGTGAAAAAGATTATGTGGATTATCTGAACAGTAGGGAGGGATTGCTCTATGCGGTACATGAATGCCGGAACAAGTTTAGCAACGCAAAATAAGAAAATGATCTACCTAAGGGGGTATAAAAGGTGTTTGGGGGAGTTATAATTTAAACTTAAAAGAGTGAGATTGTTGATCAAAGCTCTCCCAACGCCTTTTTTTAGATCCTTCGCGATGCTCTGGATGACAAAGGGCTCTGGATGATAAAGGAACTCAGGATGATACTGAAACAAGTTCAGCACAGGCTGTAAAAATATGACGAATAGAATAGACATTAAAGAATTGTTATGAGATTGATACTGGTGCCTATAGAGCTGGCGAAAGGCAGGAAACGTAATTTGAGGTATTTTCGGGAAACAATTTCGAGTATTGCTAATGGTAGGTATGATGATGAGTACACGGAGATGTATCTGCAATTGTCTTGCTTTGATATGCGCATGGATATGGAAATTGCAATGACATTGTATCCTGAAAGCAGCAGGACACAGCTGAAATTATATGCTGAAGGAATTGCCGGTTGCCTGGAAAGGATCAATGGAATGTGTGAAAGTGCTGATTACAGAGAAAAGAAGCGGTTGAACGCCGTTTGTGACGCATTGCAGAGATTGGGCGGGTTTATCTGGGATTTGCTGATTGAGGAGTAATGAGCTGGGCTAAGCCAAATCAGAAATTTGAGAATTAGTGCAAGGAATTGAGATCCTTCGCGATGCTCTGGATGACAAGAGCAATGCTCTGGATGACAAGAGCGATGCTCCCGAAGCGAGTTCGGGACAAGTGCTGGATGACAAAAAAATGGCGCTGTGATAGCATCAGGCCTTTCGGATGAAGGGAAAGAAGTTCTTTGAATTGTTGTTGAGTTGAAGCCCGGAATAAATTAACCGGATATTTTGTGGTTTACTGGATTAAAAGTTGGGTAACTTAGCTCTTAATATTTATAATATGGATATCAAACTGTTTGAAAGCAAGCGAATCCGCTCTGAATGGAGCGAAACTGACCAGAAATGGTATTTTTCTATTGTTGATGTGGTTGGAACATTGACGGAAAGTGTAGATCCTTTAGCTTATTGGAGGAAACTAAAAGAAAGACTAAAAAAGGAAGGAAATGAAACCGTGACGAATTGTCACGGGTTGAAGATGGTGGCTGCTGATGGGAAGATGAGGATGACAGATGTAGCAGATACTGAGCAGTTATTAAGATTAATTCAATCCGTCCCCTCACCTAAAGCTGAGCCATTTAAATATTCAGCACGTCATCCTGAATTTATTTCAGGATCTCCGCTTATGCATGCAAGATGTGCAGCCTAGGATATGGAAAGAGGTGGTTGTATATACCTACTAACTAATAAATATCACACAGTGTTCTACATTGGAGTTACTTCAGATTTATATTTTAGGATTAAGGAACATAAAGAAAAGCACTACCCTGATTCTTTTACGGCCAAGTATAATTGTGACAAGCTTGTTTATTTTGAGCAGTTTAGTTCAATCGAAGAGGCCATCGCTAAAGAAAAGCAGTTAAAGAATTGGCGAAAATCATGGAAAATAAACCTGATCAAAAGTTTAAATCCAAACTGGAAAGATTTGTTTGACGACTTGGAATAGCGACTGCGGAGATCCTGAAATAAATTCAGGATGACGTAGCGCAGGAAAAAAGGGTGGTAAAATAGCAAAGGACGCCAGGCTGGCTCTTGAAGCTAAGACTGGTAAGAAGGTAATATCTGAGGAGAATTTCTTGCCACCTGCCAAGCAGAAAAAAAAATTGGAGTAACAATATGTCTATAGCCTAGGCTAAACTCAACAACTATTTATTGAATGATCCCATCAGGTGCTTTTTGGCACCTGATGGGATTGTATAATAGGATAAGGTTTAACTGCGTTGAGCTCGCTTTGAAGGGCTCGGTTGGTTCCAGTTCGTTATACTTTTGAGAGCGGTATATCGGCTGGGTTAAGCCAAGTCAAAAAATTGAGAGTTTGTGCAAGAAATTGGGATCCTTCGCGATGCTCTGGATGACAAGGGCGATGCTCCCGAAGCGAGTTCGGGACAAGTGCTGGATGACAAAAAAATGGGAAATATAATAGGGGATAATTAAGAAACGAGATGTGATACATGCGGGTATGACTAATTTTTTATTTTATCTAATTTATGAGTGCAAAATTTGAATTGACGCTTTTTGAGGGGATGTTAAAGACTGACCTTCATCCTAAAAACATTGAGAAAACAATAAAGACAAAAACTGTAGATGAGCTGAGGCTGGTCATTGAAAATGAAACTTGCAGGATCATCGACACCGTTAAGAATGTGCTGTGTGGTGATTATGATGAACATCACCTGGAAAGGTATATTCAGTTGCATGTACGGTCGGCGACGAGTCTATTGGATCAGGCGTATGCGTTTGTAAAGCCTGACACGGATTTTAGCAATATCAAGGGATGTGATGATTGTGTGAAGGTGTATTTTTGCCTGAAAGCAGGTTTAAAAACTATTCTGAACTATATCGAAAAGGAACTGGACCGGTATTTTGACCTGGGTTTGCCTGTGCCGGATAGTTTTCGCATTACCTCTGCCAGACAGCTGATGGAGGACCGGAATGTATTGCAGGCTAAGCTACGCTCTAAGGATGTGGATGTTTTGTTGCAGGATCTGATCCTGAGTTATGTTTCCAATCATTGTGCTTTGGAGAGCTGTAGTTACCTGGAGCAGAAGTACGCCAAATTGGTAATGGCAAGTTTGCTAAAGGTACTCCGGAGCAATAAGGTAAAGGACTGGAACCGTAAGGTCATTGTAGAGCTGATTTACCTGAACTTCAACAAGAGTACTTTCTTTACCTGGTGCAGGAAATTCATCGCCGTGGAGATTGATGATTTTAAGACGGTGAAGGAGCAGGCCCTGCGGTTCAACTGGTACCGGAAGGAGATTAAACCAATAGACACTAAGCCTAATGTGTTTTATAAGCCTGGCAGGCCGGGTGTAAAGGAATTGCTGGAGCATTACATCGCCGGTGAGCTGGTTTACTTGTCGGAGTTTCATAAGGGGCATGGCGCTGAGCCGGTACAGAACTTTAAGGAAAGGGCGGAGAAGTTTGATTTTAAATTGCCGCTGAGTTTGTCGGTAAGCCAGCTGGCTCTATTTATAGAACTGTTTATCCGCACGGGCGTATTCCCTGTAGAGAAGGGTAAGATGAAAGCTACCATGGGTTTCTTCGCAGCGAATGTGACCACAGTGGGTACTGAAGAGATTTCGTTGAAAAGTCTGGATAATAACAGGAGACCGAAGCCAAAGGTCTGTGATGCTATTGAAGGGATATTGGAACGGATGCTGGATTTGCTGAGGAATGATTTTATGAAGTAAAGGGCGGAGAGGTTCGTCATCTCGACCTCAGGAGAGATCTTTTAAGGTTGCAGGCGACAAAGATCTCTCCTCGTGCCTCGTTCGAGATGACGTGGTTCAGAGATAAATTATACAATTTGGTGTTAGTGAACGTCTATTTGGAGACCGTGAGTAAGTCCGGTCTCCGGACATCCACATGTCTTTCGCGATAGCTCCGATTAAATAAAAATCGATATCTAATTGGGATAACTGTTCTTCCAGGAAAATAAAAACCTCTTGTAAGTTTTCCTGTTTGATTTTAATCAAATCTATTTTGTAAATGTTGCTCATATATTCTTTGTGCTGTTTCTGCGTTTCTTGAATCACCGTGGTTTATCAAGTCAGCGTAAGCTAATATTTCAGGTACATATTGTTTCTCCGGCTCGCTATCGCGCCAAAATTTCTTGTATAGTTTAATATTTCCCTTGGGATCAGGTAGAAGCTTTAATTCCTTCATCACTTCCAGCTTTGTTTGGCTGGTATATAAAATCAACTCGCCCGGACGCAGATAGTTGGTAATTAGAGCACCGGCCGGTTCGCCGCCCCATTGCAAAGCCGGGGCATTAAGTTTCAATTCCTTCCAGCTATCTAATGCTATCTTGCTTACAAAACGAAAATTTCCTATGAACAAATCTGGTTTGAGTCTGACATCATATTCCTGAATCCAGCGGTCTAACAATTGCTTTAAGTTGATCAGTTTATTTTTTTTATCGCTTATGCGGATAATGAACCCCATTTCTTTGAGTCCATTTATCACATTGTGGACCGTATCTAAAGCCACCTTAAGGTCATCCGCAATAACTCTGTAAGGTAGGTTCATTAGCTGTGGATCTTCTAAGAATGCAAACACGACTTTTAATCCGGTTTTGGTGAAAGCACGATTTTTATTCGTTTCTTTCAATTGCTTTCTTTTTAATCCATCAGTATAGATTAGAATAGGTGCATCATCTATACATATATTACCCGCGGCATCAACATAATTAATTTTTGCTTTCCGGAGTTCTTCTTTTACAGGGTTGCTGATGTGATTGGCAATTACCAGAATTGGGCCTGAATCATGATTTCTGGCTTTGAAATATGGCAAATGGATCAGTCGTGGCTCTGCTTTATATTCAGCGGTAAATTTTTTTTCTATTTTAGGGATACTTACACAGACAGCATCAAACGTAAATTGATTGGGAGCTGGTAGTACCTTGAACTCAATATTTCCAGGTAAGATGTCTGTCAGATGATCTAAAATGTTATCTATTTTTTGAGTATCCATGTTCGTTTATTTTGTTTGTTTGCGAAACGCGAACATTCAAATATAGCGAACAAATTTGATGTTGTCAATTATTGTTCAAATATTTATCCACCTAACCAATAGTGTTTTGGATATATCGACTATAGCCTAGGGAAGAGATCTTTTAAGGTTGCAGGCGACAAAGATCTCTCCTCGTACCTCGTTCGAGATGACGTGAGTAGGATGACCTGATTCAGAATATTGGAATTTCAGATGAAACTGTTTTTAACAAAAGTGAAAGTTGCTAAATATATCCTGCTTTTTAATTTCCGAGGCTCACTTTGTCACCTTTAATAGGTGAATATTCTGTTTCGGCAGTACCGTTTACTTTAAGCTTGTCAAAGTAACACTTTATACCCGTGGCCATGGTGAAATCTTCTTTATCCTGAATGTGAAAATGCAAGTGTGCTTCAGATGAATTACCGGAGTTGCCACAAAGGCCTAAAAATTGTCCGCGTTTTACCAGATCACCTTGTTTTACTTTAACAGAGTTTTGCTTGAAATGTGCAAAGAGGATATACTCATTGTTTCTGGTTTTGAGTAGTACAGAGTTACCTAAAACATACATGGGATTTACGACGCCCGGTATATTGTCTTTAATTCCATCAACTGAAAGCACTACTTCGGCATCGCAGGGTGCAAAAAGCTGCTGGCCGAAAGCATAATAATCTTCATTTGTTTTTCCTGTGGTTTTGAAACTTTTACCTGCTGCGTTTTGGATTACAATGTCGAATGCATTCTTTTGAAATTTAGAAACAACATGGTAATTGGTTTCTTTGGTGTCGCCACCCCAGAATACTGTCCATTCTCCTTTAAAAGGTAAACTCATTGGCGTAATGTTTCTTTTTGCGGCTCCTGCCGGTTCTTCATAAGGTTTTGCATATAACCCAATGATCTCCCTATTGTTGTCTACAGCTATATTAAGGGCTATCACAGCTTTTTGGAATTCTGATTTGTACACTCCAAAACCATCATGGTACTCCTGGAAGGTCATTGCGTTCAGGTCGCCAAAGTTGGTTCTCAGTTGGTTTAGAAAAGCCCTGGTTTTTTCTAGAGGTAAATTGACCTTTGCACTGGCAGATAATATTGAAAATATACTGTCGGGCTGATTGGCATTATAGTAATTCTTGAACTTGCTAACTGCATATTTACTTTCAGGGTTTTCAGTTTGAGCATAAGCAAAACCAATAGTTAAGGACAGCAGGAGGGTGATGAACGGTTTCTTCATGTTTTTCATTTAAGGCATTAGTTGTATAAGTTATTAAAAACTTACATAGGGCAGAACGCTTAAAAAAATAATTAAAAATATTTTCCTGCTTTTTGAGCAATTCAAGAGGGGGTGGATAGGGGGTGGAGTCCACCTCTCCACCCCCTTTCGCGTTCCTGATTTTGGATGTTTGTACTGTTGACTTGCAAGGAGACTTAACAGATTATTAAACATTTAAAAAATTAGAAAACATGGGAAAATTAACAGGAGGTCCGTACTATGACCTCATCGGCAGGACGGGAAACAACGTTGGTCGCAGGGTAAAAGGTAAGAATGTCTTTTCGATGCGGCCGGCAAAATCTAACAGACCACCATCGGTATTGCAGCTGGCACAGCGCAATAAGTTCGGGTATTTAGTCGACTGGCTAGCTGAGTTAAACCAGTTTATAAAAATTGGTTTTAAAGATTATGATTCGGAAATGTCGCCGATGAATGCTTGTGTGAAAGTGAATTCAAAGCTGGGTGTGGTAACAGGAACATATCCATTGCTGACGTTGGATTATCAGAAAGTGGTATTGAGTCAGGGTTTATTGGATGGGGCTTATCATCCTGAACTTGCTTCAGTAGCGGGGGGTAATGTATCCTTTACCTGGACATTGAAAACCGGTAGTACAAATGGGGAACCTACTGACAAGGCGACTATAATTCTGTATGGTAAGAATACGGGTTTGTATGAAATGCTGATCGGGGTTGTTGACAGGTCTGCATTGGAATATGAGCTGGAATTGTCGGAAGACTTTCTTGGTGATGTTGTGCAAGGGTTTATTGCCTTTGTATCGGCTGATGGTAAGTTGGTTAGTGATAGTGCCTGGGCTGGTTCAGTGACGGTTGTATAAGTAGTTCTGAAAAAGACATGGTACACTCCTCGCGGGCTGCAATGAGTTTCGCTACTGTCGTAGCTCAAATAAGTGCTATGCCCGCTCGGAGGTACCTGTCTTTTTCTGCTAACGAACTAATTAAATCAACCTTGCACTGCCCTGATGGAGGCACTGTCTAAGGAGGAAAGTCCACACATTAAAAATTAAAGAATTATGAAAACATTGAATTTAAGGTCGGCTTGGGTGCCGACGAGGAAAATTATAGAGCGGGTTTTGCAGCTGGTGATTGTATTGCTGGTTTGGTATTCAGCGCCGCTGTTGTTTGAGTTGCCGCAGGGTAATTCGATAGAGATAGCAAAGAGTATTGGATTGATGCTGGTATTGGCACTGGCGGCTTTTGTAGTGGTTATAGCGGTTTGCTGGTGGTTGCTTGGCCGGGTACTGGTGGTGTTGGAGTTGCCATTGATTGGCAGTATAGTTTTAAGGTTTAATGAATTGGAATTATGGGAACAAGTAAAGGTTTGTTTTGGGCTGTTTGCATTGTTTGTATTTGCAGCAGTAGGGGTTATACTGGCGGTGTTGTAGAGGCCTCGTCATCTCGACGACAGGAGAGATCTTTGTCGTTTGCGTGGTACAAAGATCTCTCGTCGCTACGCTCTGTCGAGATGACGAGCAAAATGTTTATAAGGAAATTTAAAAAGAATGAATATGAAACAATTATTGGAATCGCCAGAAAAGAAATTGGTGTGGTGGAAAGAACTGGGCGAAATGATGGTGAGAGAATTGCTGAATATCTTGCTTACTGTAATATTAAATCGCCGGCGCCGTACTGCGCGGCCTGGGTAAGTTGGGTGTTTGGACAAGCGGGATACTCACTGCCACGGACGGCATGGTCTCCGGCATTGTTTCCTAAGGGGAGGGTCTTAGTCTCCTCTCTGGCTAAAGCCATCTCTCCTCGGGGAGGAGAGAGAAACAGGGAGCATAGGTATGGTGGTCAGGGTTTGGTTTATGGGATTTGGTTTACGAAGTTGAATAGGATTGGGCATTGCGGAATTGTAGAGTCCCTAAAGGGTGATTGGATTAACGGGATTGAGGCCAATACGAATGTACAGGGAAGCCGGGAAGGTGATGGTGTATGGCGGAGGATCAGGCACAGGAGGACGATCCATTGCTTTGCGGATTGGCTGGAATGATAAAGTGTTTTGATGCATGAGCCGAATAGGAAGATTATTCGGCTCATGCTCAGTATAATAAGAAGATGAAATCTTATTGCTCATACCTGGCAAGTGACCTCCAGTATTTGTCCTTATAGATCTCATAACTGATATTGAGTCTGCCTGCATATGCTTGCTCAATATCATATACCGCTTTAGCTGGCTTTCTGAATTCTTTGCAGGCAAAGTAGATCGTCCGAAGACCATCGCCTGTTTCTCTGCCTACATTCAGGTAACCATCCTCAGGGCTGAGGCGAAGCATGAGTTCATCCTCCATTTCATTGAGCAGCTCAAAGGTTTGCTGATCTGGTAGTCCAGAATTCTGGCGTCCATCATATTTAATTTCAATGGCCATCATCCAGGGATGTGAGGCTTTGGCATCCCAATTAAGTAATCCCATATTGAGCATAGCAAGAAAAGGTTGTCCATCTTTTGATTCTGCTTCAAAGCTGCCGTATTCATCATTATCGGTATTGTGCCGGATACCGTCGTATTTCTCGATGAATTCTTTCTCCCTCCAGGTTAAAAAAGCCTTCAGTTTTGCTATAGGAACAAGTTCCTTTTCAGCTTTGTCTTTTCCTCTGATGACGATATTATCGATCATGGTGGCAAAATTCAACTCACCCAGGTAGTTGTCGAGGAAGATAAAAATGCCAGTTGAAATTTCCTTTTCATTGTTTTCATTGAGATCGTCATGAACGACGGTGATGTCAATTTCGTCGGGTTGATAGGGATTGTCATTCGCATAAAAATGTATGTTTTCAGTCTTAAATTGATAATCATACATGTTGATCGCAAACTTGTCGATTTCTATAGGCGGTTTGAGTGCTGTGAACTTCCAGCCATCGAGTTTAGGCGCGTCGTTTACCAATTGCTCCACGAAAACAAAGTTCTTAATGGTTCCGTCGGCAGTAAGCACTAGTTCGGCAGTATTGTCGTTCAGCATCCCTGTAAGAAAGAAAAAGCCTTCCTTAAGTTGAGCGAGTTTAGGCGATATTTTATCAAAGAATCCTTTTTCGATGTCTACATGTGCTTTTACGGTCTTAAAGAAACTCTTTTCGTTTTTGACAAACCAGTTCCAGAAGTCTTCATTGGATTGAATAGGAGCATCTGGTTTATTGAATATATTTTTTAAAAAATTCATGATCTGATAATAGTTATTTATGCTCCCTAAATAATTGATAAACATATTGATAGTTTATTGTAGGAGCTCACGTAGCGTTAATTGGTTTGTTTTTGCTAATATATGATTGTGCATTATAAAAAACCAATTTATACTGACTTTGCCTTCCGATAGTATTTACGCATATTTTAAAATTTTCCCTATCTTTAATTCATATGAAAACATTGTTGTTAGTCTGCTCCTTTGTCATTGCTTCCTTTTCGGTTAGCGCTCAGGAAGGTGTTGCTGTTGATCAAATAATTGGTCATTGGGATTTGAAAGATATTCCCAAAGCTGTAGGAAAGGAAGTTGTGATAGTCGATTCTGTGTATGACGGTAGAGCATTTGAAAACCATACCTTACTGAATGTAGGAGGTAAGTATCCAGGTCAGCTTATTTCTGTGTTTATTGCTAAAAAAGATTATAAAAATTTTAGTGATGATATTTTGAAATTGTACCTGCATAAAAAAATTAGTGTCAGCGGAAAATTATCAATTTTCAATGAGAAGGCGCAAATTGTTGTAACCGATCCGAAACAGATTAATTCTCATCTGAACTATAAACAGAAAGTGCTGAATGTGATTTTTTAATTCCATCGACTTTAAAAAAATGCGTTATTTAGTGGTGTTATGAATACTGTACTCTTAGACGAAGTACTGATGCTGGAGAGGTTTCCCGGAAAAGGAGGCTGGACTTATGTGGTATTACCGCAACTTAAGACCCCGTCGGGCAAACCTTTGGGCTGGGATAAGGTTCGTGCCTTGTTTGATGAGCATGAAGTGCCTGAGATTGGTCTGATGTCTTTAGGTAATGGAAAGCGTTTCTTACCTGTAAAAGCTGAAATCAGGAAAGTGATAGGTAAGGAGGCCGGTCATCAAATCAGATTGCAACTATTCTCACAGACTGAAGAATTGGATGTAAGGGCGGAATTCCTACTTTGCCTGGAGGATGATCCTGCAGCTTTGAAGCATTTCAAAAGCTGGAAAGCTGAGGAACGTGACAAGTACATAGTCTGGATTGAACAAGGGCAAAGCACGGAGCAGCAGGTTGAGCGTATGGCACAGGCGGTCGACCGCATTGCCGCGGGATTGTTGTTTTAAGGTTGCGATACGTTCGTGTATGTTTCTTTCAGAAACTGAATCCTTAATGAGGATTATCAATCACATAGGAGCTCATTTTAACAACCTTGTCATCTTTAAAGTGATAAATGTCGCAGAAGTTACTTTGATACTCCTTGCCATTGGATTCCTTCTTTGTGGCGGTACCTTGTACAGAGGCCATATCTCCTTCAATCACAATAGTGCTAAACTGGAAGTTGCTATGTTCAGGCATATCGCTCACATCCATGTTGCTGAGTTCTGCTGCTCCGTTGTATCTGATATGACCTTTAGCGGAATACATGTCCCAAACGAGATCTTCTGAAAGGTAGTCCATAAAATCCTCCATTCTGTTTTCAGTAAAGAGGAGGTTAATTTGTTCTATAAGTTCTTTTGTAGTTGCCATGATAGTTAAACAGTTGATGTATAATTTTGTTCAGATAAAGGATGTTAATTTATTAATTTATGAACATAAAGTATTATTGTAAATTAATTATTTTGCACTTAAATCATGATAGTATTTAAAACCATTGGTATAATTTTAATTCTGCTAGGAATAGCTATGTTCCTTGTAGGGATTTCAATGTTTTCTTATTTAGGCCCTCCGTTAGACTCTATTGTGGTTAAAATAGGTATGTATTCGTTTTTATGGTGGTTGCCTACAATATTATTTGGTGTTTTTCTCGTTGTGATTTCCCCCAAAAAAAGAACTTAAACGTAGAATAACCGATTAATCGACATCCCGCATTTTATATTTGGAAAACTCTAATTCATTTATGATTAAGCAATCCAAACCTACCACTTTTATTGATGCTTTTGTCGATTTTTCATTCAAAAGACTATTCGCTACCGAAGACAGTAAACCCATTTTGATTGGGCTTTTAAACCATTTATTCAGAGGTCTTAAATACATCACGGCAATTAATTATGGTAAGAACGAATATCCGGGAGAAATTACGACTGAGGGTGGTGCGGTGTTCGATGTGATTTGTACAGATGCTGATGGCACCAAATTCATTATCGAAATTCAACGCGGTTATCAGCAGAATTTTAAAGATAGGGCTCTGTTCTATACGTCGCGGGCCATTAGTGAGCAGGCACCAAAAGGAAACAGAAGGGAGTGGGGCTATCAATTGACCGAAGTATACCTCGTTGCTTTTCTGGAAGATTTTAATCTTCCGGATAGCCCAAAAGGCGAATATCTACAGGATATTTGTCTGGCTAACAGGTACACAGGTAAAATATTCTGTGAAAAATTGAGCTTTATGTTCATTGAGATGCTTAACTTTGTTAAAGAGCCAATTGAGCTGCATACCGAACTTGACAAATGGCTTTATGCGCTGAAACACCTAAGTGAGTTTAGGGAGCGCCCGGAGTATCTAAATGGTCCGGAATTTGATCAATTATTTAATCTGGCAAGATATGCCAATTTAACAAAGGAGGAGCGAGACATGTACAATACGAGTTTGAAACATAAGTGGGACAATAAGAATGTAATGGACTTTGCTGTCGCGCAGGCTGAGCAGAAGGGTGAGCGAAAAAAGGCCGTTGATATGGCCCTGGAAATGCTGGCAGATCACGAACCTGTTGAGAAAATCATGAGATACACAAAGTTGTCTTTAGAAGAGATTGAGAATCTTTAGTCTGCGAATCTGTCTAACTCATTTTAGCCAATTCCTGTTCTAGTTTATCCATATTCTCTTCGTTCTTGTCTTCTACATAGGGCTTTATTTTATTGCATTCCTTTTCAGTAGCAAAAACCTGTCTGAATACGACTTTAGTTTGCCCTTCACTTACTTCCTCGAAAGTTGCTATAACGTCAAATAAGGGCTGAGAGATGCGTTTCCATATGATAACCGAAGGCTCTTCAATAACGGTAAACTCGCATTCATTCTGATAATTCCCTTTCTCAGGTCCGTGCATGGTAAATTTCCACCGGCCGCCTGGTCTAAAGTCGAACTCATGAAATGTGTTGGTAAAGCCTGCCGGTCCCCACCAGTTTTTCAGGTGATCCGGCTCTGCCCAGGCTTTGAAAGCCAGTGCCTGTGATGCATTTACTATTCTGCTGGTTACAATTTCGCAGTTAGGATTAATAGGGGGGATTGCTGTACTCATAGTCTAAAGTTTTCTTAAAATTAGTAAATATGGTAACACATATGATAGTATCATATGATACTATCAAAGCTATGGATAAATTGAGATAGTAATAATATATATATATGGTTAATTGATGATCTCTCCTTTATTATTGGCTAGCTTTTCACGCCATTTTTGAAGTTCTGCAGGGGGCATTCTTTCCCAATCTGTTACCTCGCCGGTGATTTTTAATGGTAATTGTGAGCGATAAGAACGCGTTGGATTGCCGGGGAATTTTTTGTCAGTAACATTTGGATCATTTTCAAAAGTCCCTGTCGGTTCTACGATATACACCCGTTCAGGTCCGTCATTTTTTGCCAGTGCAGCGGCCAGTCCGGCTCCGTTAACCAAGGCTGTGAAATAAATGTGATTCATTTTGAGTTCGGGCTGGTAATTAGAACTGCCTCCAGGGTTCAGCAAATCGCCAATCTGTAAGTTTGCTTTCGTCCCGTGATAAAAAGGACCTTTGTCAGACGGATTGTCATTAAATGAGGTTGCCAATTCATAATTCTCCTTAGCTTTTTCAGCGTCGCCCAATTCCTCGTGGCATTTAGCAATGTTTGAATATAGGGCAGGGAAGGCGCTTTTGACAGCGTCGTTATTTATTTTTAGTGCAAACTCCAAAGCTGCTTCCAGCCATTTCAATTTGTCAGATACATCTTTTTGATGACGGGCTACATAATGCGCTGCAATAAATTTTTCTAAGTCGTCTGTCGCTTCATTCCAGGCTTGCAGAAAAAGTTTACTTGCTTCTTCAGGTTTGCCTTGTTCTTCCATGCCCATACCTTGAAGACAGAGTTTGACCACATTATTGCCAGGATTGAATTCCATATTTAATTCTTTTGTTGCTAAGGTTAATTGTTCGTTTTGGTGATGACTTTGACAGCCCTGAAAATACAGAATTACTGCATCAGAACTATTTAAATAGCTTCATAACTTAATAATACATTATTGAGGTCTTTATAGTAGCCATCCAGGCTTATAAAGTTAAATACGCTTAGTTTGCTCATAATATTTATTTAAGTGGCTCATAGTAAAATATTACTGCACCACCATCAAATATTTTAGTTTTTAGGAGTTTAAGAAGGGTTCTGTCCTTTATATTTTCAAATAGGGGCAAGCTTGTTCCCGCTATAACAGGGTAAATACAAAGCTGCAATTCATCAAGTAAATTAAGATTCATCAGCTGTATAATCAAACTCCGGCTGCCCACTAAAATGTCTTTACCCGATTGTTGTTTGAGTGCTGAAACTTCTTCTTCAATAGCTTGATTTGACAATCTTGCACTGTCCCAATCTACATCTTTGAGCGTGTGCGAAAAGACAATTTTTGGAATTTTGTCTATAGCAACTGCAAAATCATTCATTGATTTTTTATCAGAAGGATTTTCTAAAATGGTTCGCCAAAATTCCATGAGGTGATAGGTTATCCTTCCATATAGAATGGTGTCTGCGCTATTTAGCAGATCTGTGTAATGCTGATGTACTTCTTCATCCGGAATTCCTGCTGTGTGATCGCAAGACCCGTCAAGTGTCATATTGATTGCTGCAATTACTTTTCTCATTGTACTTCGTTGTAAATCAATTTCCTTAACCCAAATTTAAAGAAGAGGTGGCACAAAAGTGAGGTGTAATCGCGACAATATGAGGGTGTTTTTAATCAGTTTCTAAAGTTCTGGGTGATCATCAATCCATAGACTCCTCCATCGAGAATGCCAATGCCCAACCGGCCGAAACCAGACCTCAGGATATTTCTCCGGTGACCTGGTGAATTCATCAAACCCCGATGTGCGATTGCTAATGTTTGTGCCAGTGCGAGATTCTCTCCGGCAGTTAGGAAAATGATTTTTTCAGCTTGAATTCGTTGAAATGGATCGACTCCCTCGGGTGTGACATGTGAGAAGTAACCCCTTGCGAACATGTCTGCCGAGTGTTTTCTAGCTGCGACGGCGATTTCCGGATCAGCTTTTAAAGGTTTGAGCCTATGTTTTTTCCGCTCCTCATTTACCAATACCAGCATTTCTGCCTCCAGATCAGGCCTTATTCTTGGGTTTTCGACTTTGTATGGAAGTTTGACAGCATCTGACTTTCCAATTACAGCTTCTGATTTTGACGCCATTTGATAGGATAGCTCACCGAAAACAGGTACAAGTCTATCCCGCATCCAATTTACTTTGCGGATTGACCATTCACTTAGTTTACTGTTTCTGGCTGATTCTGTGCTGTTGGTGATAGGCATCAGCAGCAATATTGTCGACAATAGTGCTACCCATATGAACCCATTTACCAGCCCTGGAAGGATTCCATAGAGTTTGTTGGCGGTGCTTTCGTGGTCTTCCTGGGATACATTAGATAAAATTTTCCTGGATAATACCTCGAGTAAGATCCTGCTGCCGATTAGAATGACGATAAATGACAGGGGGGATGTCCATGAACTGGCAGATAGAAGATATTTTTCAACGAAACTACTGAGATGACTGTATAGTAAAAAACTGAGTGTAAGACTACCTATCCAGCAAAGCAATTCTAAGGTGGCGAGAATGAAACCACGCCGCATACTGCTGAGCATTGATAATAATAGGATCAGAATTAAAATGATGTCTACCCAGTTCATGAAATCTAATTTAATAAAAAAGGCGAAACGCAACTATAACTTGTTTTTAAAAGGTTAAGATTAATGTATTTATTTAAATAGATAATCGGTTTTTTTCCGTTTATCTATTTATTTTTTTACATTTGTGTATGGATTTAATGCAGTCAATTCGTAGTTACGGCAAACAACCGATCACTCATCAGTTGTTAATTGCATTGCTAAAGGATTACAAAAGACCTAATGATAAAATCCACGACTTACTTAAAGAAGGAATTTTGTCACCTTTAAAGAGGGGTATTTACGTAGTCGGAACGCAATTAAGCGAGCAGATCCGGCCGGAACCTTTTTTGGTGGCTAATCATTTGTTAGGACCAAGTTATGTTTCTTTGGATGCAGCCTTATCTTTTCATGGCTTGATACCAGAAAGGGTTTTTGAAATAACATCTGTTACTATTAAAGCTTCACGCAGTTTTCCAACTTCTATTGGGTTGTTTTCTTACGAGCGTTTGGGACTTCCATATTACACATTTGGCATTCAGCAGATTCAGCTGGGTGATGAGCAATGGGCAATGATCGCATCACCAGAAAAAGCTTTGTTAGATAAAATTGTAACAACCTCTGGAGTTGTATTGAGAAGTGCAAAAGCCGCTGAAAGCTATCTGTTGGAAGACCTAAGGATTGATGCAGACAGGTTAAAAGAATTGGATGTTGAACAAATGAGTACATGGATGGATGATGCGCCGAAAAAAGATAGCTTAACTCATATACTTAAAATGATAAAGACTTTATGATAAAAGAATGGTTGGAATCTTATCATCCCGCTAATAAAGATGAGGCAGGGCAGGCCTTGCGTGAAATTATGCAGGAAATTGCACTCGCTGGTTTACAACGGGCAGGTTTTTTTGAAAAAGCTGCATTTTATGGAGGAACAGCTTTACGTATATTTTATGGACTGGATCGTTTTTCAGAAGATTTAGACTTTTCTTTATTAAATAAGGATATGGATTTTTCTCTGGATAGATATCTGGAGGCAGTTACCACAGAGTTCGCATCTCAGGGTATGACTGTTTCGGTTACAGAGAAGAAAAAGACTAAAGAAAATAATATTGATTCTGCTTTCTTAAAGTCTGAGACGATCTGGAAGGAACTGGTATTAGAAGGAATTATTCCTCAAAGCGGAGTTGATCAGAGAGCGAATATTAAGATCAAACTTGAGGTAGACAAGCTGCCGCCTCTTGGGTTCGAAACAGAAGAAAAGCTACTTTTAAAACCGTTTTCTTTTTATGTTAAATGTTTTTCATTATCTGATCTATATGCTGGTAAAATGCATGCTTTACTGTTTAGGAAATGGGGCAATAATGTAAAAGGGAGGGATTGGTATGATATGGAATGGTATATTAAGAAAGGGGTGCAGTTAAATTTGAAACATTTCATATTAAGAGCACGGGATAGTGGCGATTGGACTGAAGATGACATGACCGAAAAAGAGTTTAGAGAGTTACTTCGTGTCAAGATTGAAACTGTAAATTTCAACCGTATTAAAGCAGATATTAGCAGATTTATAGCAGACCGTTCTGTATTGGATATCTGGTCAGTAGATTATTTTAATGATCTGGTTACTCATTTGAAAATATAACAGCTGAAGAATAAAGCCACTGTATATTCTTCACAGTGGCTTTTATTATGAATAACTTTCCGCAATTTATTGGTTCAGCAAATGCTTTACGCTTTTCAAAACATCATCAGCAGTAGTTGTAGCCAGTGATTTGATCTCAAATTTCGTTAAAGCCTGATTCAGTTCAGCCAATTGTTTGGTCTGCTTATTTTTTTCATATGCTGATTGCAGGTATTTGATCTTCTCAAAGTCCTGTGCACCTTCAATTAGTTTTTCAAACCTTACCGAACTTAATGCGCCAGGATAAACGAGGTAGGTGTCGCCGGCTGGCCATGCGGTAAACCTTGTGTCGGTTAGTGGTGATTTAGTCCAGCTGTTGTAAGCCCAACGCAGATATCCGTCCATTTTCTTGCCTGCTGTATACCAGCCCATCCAAACCGGTTCTGCCGGTGATGAGAAACTGAAAGCATTTGGATAGGGCTCTGTACAGCAGGTGTACCAGGTACTGATCTTACCTTGCTGCATGCGCTTTTGCAAGACATCGGCAGGGAATTCCCATTTAGAAGCAATGCAATAGTTGTCGATATCCTGTTCAATTTCAGGATGATATTCTCCTGCTAAAGCTAGTTTCCAGGAAGGGTCAACTTCTTTCAATAATTTGATAACTGACTGCATGGCTTTCATAGGCCTTTCGTCCATGGCGATATAGGTTTTGCCAAACCAGTTTTTTTGTTTCAGGTGTCTTGTGAAATCAGTCAGCATGGTTTTCCAAAAAACGTTGTATGCAGGCGTGCCAATCGCATCGGTAAAAACAGCTTCTTTCTGAGTGCTTTCGTCGTAATAAGTAAAAGCTATTTTCCAGGGAACCATACTGTAGCAATTGATGCGCTCAGTAATGCCACAGGACATTACAAAGCTGATGTATTTGTCGAACAAGCTGTAATCGTAAGTCCAGCTGCCGTCCTTTTTCTTAGTCCATTTAATCAGGGAAGGATAGTCATCAAAAGTTTGATGGCCCCATGGTTCGTTTACGATACTTGCTGTTATGGTTTTTTGTCCGGCATCAGCAAGCATCTGGTAATACTTTTTCATCAGCGTAAAATGCGCATCGCTCCAGAGTTCTACCTGATGTACACGTGCAATTGATGCAGGATGCTGCCACAGGTCGAGGTCATATGCCCAGTTTTTAGGAGCCGGTAATGCTTTGTCCAGCACCGTAATGTTGATGGGCAGGGTATAAGTTTTATCGCCTTTGATCTTTATAGAACCTGTATAGGTACCCGCGCTGGTATTCTGCGGTACTTTTAAACTGATCCATACGGGTTGTGTGGTTTCTTTTTGCAATGTCGCAGATGTCGCTTTTGTATCGATCAGATCGGCTACATAAGAACTGTCAAAGTCCTTTGCCTGGCGGTAGCCACAACCGTTTTTAAATTCATCGGTGATGACATATCTGATCAGGCCGGTAGTGATGTTTTCACTTTTAATGGTCTTTCCTTTGTTGTCCTTTAAATCCAGAACTTCCCAGCTGATGTTTGCAACATCGGCTTTTGTCCACAGCAAAATCTGCGTATAGATTTTCTCGCCTTTCCAGGCTTTTGCCTGCCAGGTATTGATGGATTTGACCTGTGGCGGCAGTTCTTTGGCAAAGCGGGTATCTGATGAAGCGAAACTCAAATTGAGTCCGTTTGGCACAGCTTTCCATTCATTAACTGAATTGCTTAAGTTAGCTTTCTTTTGCAGGGCGAGGCTGGCATCCTGAGCGTTTAAACTTAATGTACTGCTTATAAAAAGGGCAAAAAATAGGTATTTCATAAACCTAAGTTACTGATTTGGATATGAAGTCAAGACAATTTTGATGAGTTTTGCTTACGCAAACGTTTGTTTTTGTTTAGTCATACTATACGATATCCTATTCTGTGAACTTCTTTAGCCACGGCTTTTTAGCCATGGAAGCCGATATGCCGGGTGCTGGCCTTTGGCCCTGCACCCGGTATCGTTTTTTATTGTGTGTGATGGGAGAGCGTGTTGTTTTTTATTTAAAGGCCTGCTACTTTTTTGAGGCTTTCTCTATTCAAAGCTCCCATGCGGGTAATGACTTTGGAGTTTGCCTTACCATTGATGTCGACCGCAACATAAGTTGGGAACCCGCCCTCTGCATTAAGTATAGCTCTCACACTCGCTAATACTTTTTCGTTGATGAAAATATGGGTGCCAGGGATTTCCTTTTCTGCGACTTTCTTTTTCCACAAATCCATATTAGAACCATCGGTAGTGCACAGGTATATGTACTCTATTGGGAGGTCTTTATTGTTCTCATGTAATGTCTTACTGGAAGGCAGATCGCTTATACAAGGGCCGCACCAGGTAGCCCAGATGTCTATGATTAAGGCTTTTTTCGGGAACTTTGATTTCAGGTTCAATAGAAAATCCTCGGCTTTTGTTTGTTCATCAACTTCGTAAAGGTTGGCTTCAAACGTAGTTGTAACTAAAGGTTTGCCAATATCTGCTTTCTCTAGTTTTTTTGACAGGGAGAATAAGCTATCTACCTTTTTTTGATTGAGGTTGGCCTTGGCCAGTTCATTTTCTGCGATTTTTTTGCACCATGCGGTCTTTAGGCTATTGATGATTGCCGGATATGCTGTAGCCGATTGATCTTTATAAGTATCTAAAAGAAATACCTTAAGTACATCGGCTTTCTGTGGGGCGTATAAACTGTCTATAACTGTAAGAATGCCTTCTATTCCTTTTCTTTTTGAAAGTTTTCCATTCAAAGAATAGTTTTGCAGGTATCTATAAAAAGGAGAACCGTCATTGCTGGTGAAATAAGGTTTATGGTTGCTGATTTCTTTAAAAAGTCCAGCGGGCATCAGATCGCCCCAATAGGTGACAGATAGGTTTCCGTAAAAACCTGATAAAGTTTCATCCTTAATTGCCCAGCCATAATCGGGATGACTGGCAATAAATTCTTCATCTATTTTTAATAGCGCGTTTTTAATAGAATCGGCTTTGGTCAGTATAATATTTTCTGTAAGTTTTCCTTTCAGCGTTTTTAAGTTCCTGAGGCTTTCAGTCAGGTTTTCCCTTTCGGTCTTTTTAAAAAGCACATTTTTATTCATCACCGTGTTTAGCTTTCCATCATCACCCAGATATTCAACTCCATCGGCAATCATATATGCCCGTTTCTTTTGCAGTTTTTTTGCATCGAGTGCTACGGTTAATCCTGAATTGACGTAAATGCCTGCATACAGATATGGCCCTACGCTCAACCAGATTTGCTGATAAGGTAAGTTCTGATCAAGCACTATTTTGGCTACTCCTGAAGCATCT
Organism: Pedobacter frigoris; assembly: GCF_032678645.1. GTDB lineage: Bacteria > Bacteroidota > Bacteroidia > Sphingobacteriales > Sphingobacteriaceae > Pedobacter > Pedobacter frigoris_A. The sequence goes on along the minus strand of NZ_JAVTSP010000001.1, from coordinate 704,328 downwards.
GTTTCGGCATATCTGTCAGCTTGAAAGCCCACTCCGAGCTGGACAAGTGATAAATCAATCTTGACCTTCTTTATGCTGTCAGGAAGATTTTTGATCTGAATGGTTAACGTTGCCGGTTTTCGGTTGCTGAGATATGCATCCATTTTTTTGTCTTCTATCTGAAGAGGGGCACTTTTTTGTGCATACACCTGAGTGCCGCTGAATAACAGCAGAAAATATAAGATTCGTTTCATTTAATTTGGTTTTATTTTTTTATGGTGTTTAATGCTTTTAATACGTTTTCTTTTTTGCCCCTGGAAATTGGGATGCGGGTATCATCGTTCAGCAGCAGGTAGCCGCTATCTTCCTTGACTAAGCTCTTTATGAACTTAGCATTGACCAAATGAGACTGGTGACAGCGGATAAAGTCATAACTGGCCAGCATTTCTTCATATTCAAAGATGGGCTTTGATACCATGATGTTTTTGCCATCTGTGAGATAGAACTGCGTGTAGGCATTGGAAGACTCACAACGAATGATTTCATCGGTATTTACAAACCTGATTTCTTTGGTTGAGGCCAGCGCCAGTTTATGGTCTTTTTTTGCATCCTTATTCTTGATGAGGTCCATTAGGTTTTCTAGCTGGACGTTTTGTTTTCGTTGGTTTAGCTTTGCTTCAACCTTCAGAATTGACATTTTTAATTCCTCTGGGTTGACCGGCTTGAGGAGGTAGTCTATAGCGGAGAATTTTACAGCCTGGATGCCGTACTGGTCGAATGCTGTAACAAAAATCACCTCAAACTGATAATGCGGCAAAGCTTTGAGCACATCAAATCCATTCTTACCCGGCATTTGTATGTCCAGAAACAGTAAGTCGGGATTGGTAGTGGCGATGGTTGTTATGGCATCGTCCGCATTGGTAGCAGAACCCACGATATCTACAGGCAATTCGTGTTTACGCAGCAGGCCCAGCAAGGTTTCAATGTTGTTCTTTTCGTCGTCGATGATTACGGCTCTTATCATATTAACCAGTTTTTAAAGTAGATGGTAACTTGTGTTTCATTTTGTATGCGGGTTACAGAAAATTCAATATGCTGTCCGTTGAGTGTCTGATTCAGTAGTTTGATTCTTTCCCGGGTCAACTGCAGTCCAAATCCACCGGACTTAATGTTTTGATCGAAGCCCTGGCCATTGTCCCTAACCTGAACGGACATATCATTGTCTATTTTGTTGAATGATACGCTAAGCATTCCATGTTCCTGCAGTGAGGATATGCCGTGTTTTACTGCATTCTCTACCAGGGGTTGTAAAAAGAGACTTGGGATTTCTATGGCGTTGGTGTCTATCTGTTCGCTTGCTTCGATTCTGTAATTAAAGCCGAAACGCAACTTCTCGAGATTCAGGTAGTTTTCCAGGATCTTTATTTCACTGGAAATGCTTACAAATTCGTTATTGGTTGCTTTTAATGATTCGCGCATCAGGTTGCTGAATTCGATCAGGTATTTAGATGCATTTTCAGAATCGTTTTTGGTGATCAGGCCCTGTATGGAGCTCAATGCATTGAAGACAAAATGGGGATTGAATTGCGAACGGATGGATTTGAGTTCAGTCTGGACGAGTTGCTTTAAGGTGTCCTGGGCTTTCAGCTTCTCAGCTTGTTGGCCGGAGCGCCTTAAGAGTATGACGAACCCGATGGCCAGCAGACCAAGTACACACAGGCCTATTTTTGCCCATAGGGTCTGGTACCAGGCAGGATGAATGGTAAATGTGTATTTGCATACGTGCATTCGCTGCACGCTGTATCGGATCAGCAGTTCGTACTTGCCAGGTGAAAGGTTCTTAAGCCAGACGAGGTTGAAATCAAAGTCATTTACAGTCCAGCCTGTGCTGTCCGTTCCCTTCACGAGATTGTACTCAATGATATTTTTAGACTTAATGATGTCATCCAGATAGAAGATCAGGTTGTTTTCATTCGAGCTAAACTCCTTTTTTAATTTCAAAAAAGTAGTGTTTTTACTCCAGTCTACATGCTCTGAATTCAGCCTCTGATCTTTCCATTGTTCTTTGAAAACACTTAGAAACTCAGGAAGCTGAGAAAATGTAAATACGCCAACCACCCTTGGTCGCCATTTCGCCCAGTAAGCTGATAAAGAAATGGCAATGCTATCTGGTCTGTCCACCTGCCGTACCTCGAAGGTTAGTGCTTTACCATAATCTCCTTTAAACTGCCCGAGGTAAGCGGTGACATCATCTGTTTTGGTAGAGTCTGCAATTCTGGTCATAATGTAAGAATCGACGAATAATCTAGGCGTAGTCCAGGGCAAAACTACTTTGTTGTTGTTCTCAAGTACCCTAAACTGGTACTTGTTTGCATTTTGAGCGTTGATCCCATTTACGGTCACTATTATTCCTGTTGAATCAAATATGGGGATTGTAAAAGCTCCGGCATAAGTTTCGAGCCCCCGGACATATGCTTTTGTTTTTCTATGAGTATAGGTTTTTAATTGCGGTATTTTTTCCAGTACATGTTCGTAATTTACGGCCAGTTTATTGGAAAAGAAAGCCGAAATCATGAGGTTGTTCTGCAAAGAAAATTTAGTGTGATTGCTATAGAATGTGTGTGAGAAATATTTACGGATTGAATCACCATGCTGATCGTGCTGAATAATAGGATTGATGCTGTTCAGGTTCATCTCCAGCTTTTGTGCGTAGCAAAAGATCTGCGAAAAATAGAAAAGTATAAATAGAATCGTGCTGCGCATCTGTTTGTCTGAAATTATTTACATCAAAGTAAAGGCTTTCATTCATTGGTTGTATACGCGGATTTGAATCTTGCAGGTTCTATTTTGAATCAGGTAAGGCTGGATGCTAGCTGACTGTAATTTTTACAATTTCTTTTGGACAGTTGAAGCGGAATGGGAAGGTATCGCCAAGCCCTCTGCTAACAATCAGGGTGGTGTCCATAATCTGTTTTCTATCAGCGCAATGCTTGTATAAAAGACAGGCAGGGAAATTTGAGTTGTCCTTTGTCCTGAAAAATATGAACTGTCCGCCGTGCAGGTGACCTGCGAGAATGAGCTGAATGTTTGAAAGTTCTTCGGTTTTTATCTTTTCAGGATTATGGATAAGAACGATATTTTTCTCCTGACTATTGCAGGGTAGGTGGACCCGATTTTTCCAGGAGGTAATGTTGTAGCAGAATCCTTTTTTCGAGCGGTATTTGTACATATATTCTTCTACATCGAAACAATTCGGAATACCTGAAAGTAAGTTTGAGATCCTGCGTCCATAAAGCCGGTCATGATTGCCTTTAATAAAAACGATAGTGTATTCTCGGGATACCTCAATTAAAAATTTCCTGAAGTTATGTGCGCCTATTGGCAGGTCGTAATAGTCGCCAGTGAGTGCAATTAAATCAGGTTTATGAGTGGCAATCAGGGTTTTTAATTTTCCCAGTATAGCTGTTGAATACCATAGATGGACATCACTGATATGGAATATCGATAGCTCTTCAAGACCATCAAATAAATTTATGTGCTCGTAGCGTTCTGTTATTTCCATACGTGTGCGAGATAAACAATCAAATAACTCAAAATACAGATCAAGCTTTTAGTGCTAAATGGAGGCAGTAAGTTTTGTCGCCGGAAAGGACTCTTTATAAAATAATTGGCGATGCCCCAAAATAGGATGGAAAGCCCGATATCCCAAAAGTCGAACCGTCCGTTTGTAAGGTGAAGAAGCTGGAATAACTCTAAACCTATGGCAAACAGGAGCGGTGCAAAAAGCAAGCTGAACTCACGGCGGGCAATTCTTATGAACAGGAATTTCGATGTTAGTGTAATGCAAAAGACCCACAATGCTTCGGGTAATGAATAGATAATATGTTCATTGAGGGGAAATGCTGTTGTGATACAGGCTCTTATCGCAGAAAAGCTATTGAAGGAGATCATGTAAATCAGTATTTCATTGACTACGGTTTTTTCTGTGCGGTAAAACAAATAGATGAAGAGGCTGATCAACAAGGATATAATGATTAAGAAATAGTGCTTTTTCATGCCTTTCCATAGATTAAAAGTTTGAAATAGGAGAAATGGCCAAAACTGGTTTCCTTTAGCAGTCTGAATTTTTTTATTGAAGAAATACTATCGATATAAAAAAGTGATTTGAAATGAAATATTCTGGAAAGCGGCTGAAAGGATTGGTCGACATACTTTAACCAGTTGTGCGGTGTAAAATGGTTGAGGATAAAGATTTTTCCGTAGGGTTTCAATACACGATGGATTTCCTGCAGTAACCTTTCAGGATCGTCGACTACTGCGATTACATGAGAGAGTATTACATAGTCAAAAGATTGATCTGGAAATAAGAGTTGCTCGCCATTCATCTGGAGGAGTTCAATGTTAGGATATTTTTGCTTTGTTGCTATTTCCAGCATAGCTGAAGAAGTATCGATGCCGGTGATCTTGTGTATTGAGTAAAGCGGAAGATGCTTTCCGTTTCCGACCCCGATTTCAAGTAATTGTCCGTAAGGGAGCGTATTGATCTCCTCAAATAACCTGCGCTTTTGTGGTTTCAGAAATACATCTACCATAGGGTAGAGAAAGGAAAAGTTGTTATAAAAATGGTCTGTTTGTATACTCATGTAAAAGTACTTTGTGTTTCAAAGTTAGTAGATAGGTTTTATTTAAGCAAGAGCTTTAAATAGTTCAGAAGATATTAATATCTTAGATCTGCTTTTCTGATATGGCATGTTATTGTACTTAGACCGACAAAGAAATGAATAAAGAAATTCAGGCTTATAATGATTTGCAATCCACAGAAGATCAAGAGATCTGTAATTTATTGGCGGGGGAAATTGATAAGAGCCTGCATGAGGCTGAAAATAAGATCTGGCACCGTCATCCAGTTTGGTTTTTGGATGGCAATCCTATTGTGGGCTATAGCAAGCTTAAAGGCTGCGTACGCTTAATGTTTTGGAGTGGCGCAAGTTTCGAAGAGGAGCAACTGAAGATAGGTACAGGGAAGTTTAAAGATGCTTCAATTCCATATACCTCAGTAAGTCAGATTAACTTATCAGACCTGAAGCGCTGGCTGGAAAAGTCGAGGGAAATACAGTGGGATTACAAGAATGTGGTGAAACGAAAAGGTGTATTGATACGTTTAAATTAGTGATTTGAGATGGAACCATTAAAAGAAATGTTTAACCGGGCATTTTATCAGCATTTTGCCGGTGTATTTGCTGATGCTGACCGGAACTTCAATACGGCAGAATTTTTAGAGGATGTGACTGTCAAACTGGATGAACTGGAACTGAACGGAAGACTTCGCAATACGTCTGTAACTTTAAGAAAATATTTACCGGATAATTTTGAAAAGGCTGTTGACATACTTTATAAAGCAGCTCCTGCATTAAGAAGAGGATATACAGCTTTGGTGCTGCCTGATTTTATAGCGCTTTATGGTAAGGAGCATTTCGATCTTTCTATGGAAGCGCTTAAAGATTTTACTTCGCTTGGCTCTTCAGAATTTGCGATCAGAGAATTTTTAAAAACTGATTTGGATAAAACCCTGAAAGTAATGAGTTACTGGGCGGAGCACCCTGACGAGCACGTGCGCAGACTGGCATCGGAGGGGGCCAGGCCTCGTTTGCCCTGGTCATTTAAACTGGAACAGATCATAAAAGATCCTTCGCTTACTACGGGTATCCTGGAAAGGCTCAAAGCAGATGAAGCGCCTTATGTTCGCAAATCCGTAGCAAATCACCTGAATGATATATCTAAAGATAATGCCTCTTATATGCTGCAACTGGTTAAGGCCTGGGATACTGATAATGTACATACCCGCTGGATCATTAAACATGCCAGTCGTACACTTATAAAAAAAGGTGATCAGGATTCATTGTCCTTGTTTGATTTTGAAAAGGATGTGAAACTGAGTATTGATAACTTTAGCATCAGTTCGCATCATGTCCAACTGGGAGAGGAGCTGCAGGTCAATTTTGAAGTGAAAAGTTTAAAAGACACACCTCAAAAGCTGGTTATTGATTATGCCATTCATTATGTAAAGGCTTCAGGCGAGCATTCAAGAAAAGTGTTTAAACTGAAGGAAATAAACTTATTGCCAGATCAAACTGTAGCGGTCTCGAAACGGCAGATTTTTAAGGATATGACCACACGCAAGCATTATGCAGGAAAGCATATCATCGAGATCATCATTAATGGGAAGGATTACGGCAGTAAGGAGTTCAATCTTGTTACACAACAGATATGACTAAAGCAAAATTGAAATACGCTGGCTTAATTCTCCTAATAATAATGATGGGCCTTTTATCGAGGAAGGTTCAGGTAATTCCAGTAGCTACAGGAGATGCGTTATGGGCTATGATGATCTTTTTCATCCTAAGATTTCTGTTTATTAATGTTAGTATCAGAACAATCGTTCTCTTCAGCTTATTAATATGCTGTTTGGTTGAGGTCAGTCAGCTTTATCAGGAAGAATGGATTAATAATTTACGACAGACAATCTTAGGACGATTGATTTTAGGTCAGGGATTTTTATGGAGCGATCTTCTGGCATATGCTGTTGGGATTTTCGTCGGTTGTTTAATAGAACTGGGTTTACAAAAAAAGATTAAAGCATTAAATGTATCTTAGCATTTTTTAATGAAAATGGAAGTTACGGTACATAAGAATTTTAAACTCGCGGCATATTTAATTTTTGCATCAATAGTAATTGATTTGGCAGGAGGGTTCATCCAATACAACAATAACCCTGATTTTGATATCGCTACTATAGTTGAGGTTGCATTATTATTTATGACGTTTGGCTACTTTACAATCATCGGAAAGCCCTGGATCAAATGGGTAATATTGATGGTGACTGTTCTTAGTGTATTTCCTTTGATTACATCAAAAGAAGTATTTAGCGATGCCAGTCCATTTTACTTCTCACAGCTTTTCTCCGGGTTTTTGAAGATTACTTCGTTTTTTGTGTTATTATTTGTTCCGCAGGAAAAGTAATTGAGTAGCCAGGACATTCTTATTGTTGTCCAGAACATCCTGAAGGTTTTTATGTTATACGTAAATGAAAACACCTGGATCTAAAGACTGGCAGTTTCGTCTGCACGAGGTTATTTACGAATCTAATACTCCCGCGGGTAAGTTGTTCGATGTAGCTTTATTAATTGCTATTTTTACAAGTATTGCAGTCGTAATGCTTGATAGTGTTCAAAGTTTGCACTTGAAATATGGTAATCTGTTTTCAAATCTGGAATGGATATTTACGGGACTTTTTACAATTGAATATTTACTGAGACTCATTTGTATTAAAAAGCCATTCCGGTATGTTTTTAGTTTGCTGGGTATTATAGATATGATTGCGCTGATTCCATCTTATCTGAGTTTCTTTTTTATTGGAGCGCAATCCTTGCTGGTGTTTAGAGCGCTTAGATTGCTTCGGATATTCAGGATCTTTAAGCTGGGACATTTTCTCACAGAGATCAATTTCCTAACCACTGCGCTGAAGGGGAGTGTCAGAAAGATCAGCATTTTTTTGCTAACCGTTTTGATGCTCACTGTAATCCTTGGATCAATTATGTATCTGGTGGAAAAGCGGGAAAATGGCTTTTCCAATATTCCGGAAAGTATCTACTGGGCAATTGTAACCATCACTACGGTTGGTTATGGAGATATTTCACCCATTACGCCAATGGGCAAATTTGTAGCTTCTGTGGTGATGCTAATCGGTTATTCAATTATAGCTGTTCCTACGGGAATATTGACCCATGATCTCGCTATGCTGGCGCGTCAGAAAAAGGAATTACCCGAGTCATGTCCAACCTGTAGCAGGGAAGGACATGATTTGGATGCAGAGTTCTGTAAATATTGCGGGGCGTCGCTAATGAGAGATTAGCGCTACTCTATCCAAGATTCTATATCTGAATGAGTCGTCAATAGCGTCCATATTGCGCTCGCAGCCGGCCGGCTTTCAGACCTTTTTAAAAGCTTTACTATGATATGTAGATGTGTCTACCGTAGACCCTGGTGATTTTATGTGCTTAATGCTGAACAAATAACACTACAATTTATTAACTTTATCAACGATAATAATTACATGTCTGCATATTCCAAAAATACCGATCCGGAATTACTGACGCTATTAAAAGCGGGTGATCAGGATGCCTTTGCGGAATTATTTGACAGATAGAATCGGCTACTTTACGTAAATGCCTGTAAGTTGCTTGAAGACAAAGAAGAAGCGAGGGATGTAGTACAGGAAATATTTATCTCACTTTGGGAAAACCGGACAAAGATATTTGTGAAAAGTAATTTTGCAGGGTTCCTCTATACCATTATCCGTAACCGGATTTTTGATAAACTTTCTCATAAAAAGGTTGAATTCAAGTATCTGGAATCGATGAAGCAATTTAAATCTATTGAGGAAGAAGGTACAGACGATTTATTGCGTACCAGGCAGTTGCAGACAATTATAGAAAAGGAAATATCGTTTCTGCCAGATAAAATGCGGGAGATTTTTGAATTGAGCCGTAAACAACACCTGAGCCATAAGGAGATTGCCCAGCAGCTGGATGTTTCCGAGAAAACGGTGAAGAACCAGGTCAATAATGCATTGAAAATTTTGAGGACTAAACTTGGTATGATTTCCTATTTACTGCCTTTTATATAAAATTTAATTTTCTTCTGGGCCCTAAGTCTTTGCTTGCCGTCTTGCTATTGTACTTCAATTATATTTTGAATAATGAGCCAGACAGAGATCAAACATTTACTGGAAAAATACAGAATAGGACAATGCACTGAGAAAGAGCAGGCATTGTTAGATTCTTGGTATTTGCAGCAATTGGATAAACCAGCTAACATTTCTCTTGATGAGATCAGGAATGCTGAAACTCAGATCAGGTCTGAAGTATTTAAACATATCAAATCAAGTCAGCAACGAAATTCCAGGAAATTATGGGCCGCCGGAATTGCTGCGTCTTTACTGGTTGTTATGGGACTGGCTTTAGGGCAGTATTTTTTCAATAAAGAACAAAAGGATACCAAAGGCAGTGAAATTGCTTATTTAAATGATGTTGCACCGGGGAAGAATCAGGCTGTTTTGCAATTAGCTAATGGAAGAACCATTGAGCTTAGCGATACCAAAACAGGGGTAGTATTTAACGGTGCGAGTGCGACTTACGATGATGGCAGTGCGTTAAATACATCGTCTAGCATCGGAAGAAATAATCAGATTGTCAGCGCAACTACTCCAAAAGGGGGAACCTACAGAATTGTACTTTCTGACGGTACTAAGGTATGGTTGAATGCTGCTTCTTCATTGAAATTTCCTCAATCTTTTGAAAATACATCCGTAAGAAGGGTGGAATTAAAAGGGGAAGGATATTTCGAAGTAGCCAAGGTAACCGGGAATGGGCAGAAGCGGAAGCCTTTTATTGTAGTAACCGATAAACAGGAAGTAGAGGTATTGGGCACCCATTTCAATGTCAGTAGCTATGATGATGATACAGATACTAAAACTACGCTGCTGGAGGGAGCAGTTAAGGTTACGGCAATAAATCATCAGAAGTCATTGAACAACGAGATTGTTTTGAAGCCAGGAAATCTTTCGGTGTTGAAAGGAAGTAAATTTACAGTTTCGGAAGTTGATACAGAAGAAGCTGTAGCATGGAAAAACGGAGAGTTTCTTTTTAAGAATGAAGAATTATCCAGTATTATGCGCAAAATTTCCCGCTGGTATGATGTAGAAGTAATCTACGAAGGCGAATTTGCCAACATGCAGTTTGGGGGAGGCGTATCCAGGTTTAAAAATATATCAGAAGTACTGAGAAAATTCGAATTAACAGGAAAAATTCACTTTAAAATTGAAGGAAGGAGAATTATCGTTATGCCATAAACTTTACACAACACATCGCATATATGATAAGATAAACAACCGGAAGTGATTGGACCCACTCCCGGCACGTCTATGGTTATCATCAAAAATTGTAGTCACACAACCGAATCAACTAACCACAAACATTCAAATGTATGAAATTTTACATTCAATTGAAGCGTGAGCGATTTGCTTATTGCAAAGGGCTGATGCTTTCCAAAAAAACGATCATGCGAATAAACCTAACCTGTATAATATTGATGCTAACACTGTTGCAGGTAAGCGCGTCTGGTTTTGCCCAGAAAATCAGTTTGTCCGAAAAGAACATCACTTTACAACAGCTTTTCAAAGAGATTAAAACCCAGAGTGGATATGATTTCTTGTACGAAACCGGTGAATTGAGAAATGCAAAGCGTGTCAATATCGACGTTGTTAATGAGGACCTTAAGAAGGTATTGGACGAAATCTTCTTATCACAGCCATTGACCTATTCAATAGATCAGAACACCATAGTAATCAGGAAAAAAGACAGGCAGAGATTCGAAAGTGTATTTGAATTTCTGAAACTTATAAATATTAAAGGAAAAGTAACTGATGCAAATGGTCTTTTACTGTCTGGCGCAACCATTCAGGTAAAAGGCGGTGGCCGGGGGATAATTACCGACGCTCAGGGAGAATTTGAAATGAATAACGTCAATAAAGGACAAGTACTGGTTGTTTCCTTTGTTGGGTATAAAACCAAAGAGGTCACAGTAGGGGATTCCGAAAATATAACGGTTGTTCTGGAATTAAACCCAGCCCAGCTGGAAGCTGTTACTGTAGTAAGTACTGGTTATCAGACGCTTTCCAAGGAGCGTGCAACCGGATCATACGACGTAGTTGGACAGGAGATCTTATCCAAGAGACCAGTTTCTAATATTTCTACCGCACTTCAGGGTACCGTGGCTGGCTTGCAGGCTAGAGAAAATCAGGATGGTAGTGTTTCCTTTTTATTAAGGGGTGCTGGTACGATGAGTACGAATGCATCCCAACCGCTTAATGTAACGCAACCCCTGGTAGTGGTCGATGGCTTTGCCATTGCTGGTTTTGATTTTAATAACATCAATCAGAATGATGTGGAATCAATCACTGTTTTAAAAGATGCCGCTGCTTTGTCTATTTGGGGATCGAGGGGTGCAAATGGCGTAATTGTCATTCAAACGAAAAAGGCTAAAGGGGGCAAATCTCAAGTTGATGTTCAGGCATTCACTCGTGTCTCAGATATGATAAATCTTGATCAGGTTATGAGGCAGGCCAACTCTGCAGATCATATTAAATATGAAAAGCTTGCTTTTGACAGAAATTTGTTCCTGTCCCAATATGCAGGCGGCTTCATGGAAATTGGAAAGTCCCTTACCTTAGCTCAGGAGCAAATGTTTGCTTTCAAAAACGGCAGCATTACAGAAACACAAATGAATGCAGAATTGGCCCGCTTGAGTGCAATTGACAACCGATCGCAGCTACGAGAGCAATTGATGCAGCGCGCGTTGGTGAACCAGGCCAATATCAATTTCTTAGGCGGTAATGATAAACTGCAAACAGCGGCGTCTTTGCTGTATGAGAATAATCAGGAAGGGTTTAAATATAGAGGTTACGACAGGTTCGTGTTAAATGTCAATAACAGTTTTAACGCTACGCGCTTCCTGAGTTTGAACTTTGGAGTAAACGTTTCTTATAGAAAAAATAATGCAAGCGGTTCCAGTGTTGGTGAACTAGAAGGACTCTCACCCTATGAATTGTTATTGAACGACGACGGAAGTTATGGCGTAAACCTGCGGAATTATAACCGCCTGGAGATGGGTAAGCTACCTTTAGGTAGTTTTCCTTATCAGGATTGGAGTTATAACTTGTTAAGAGAAGTTCGTGGCAGGGAATTAATAAACGACAATATCAGTGCACGTTTTCAGGGTGGAATCAATGTGAGAATTCTAAGCGGGTTGAGCTTTGACGGTAAAGTTCAATACGAAAGGCGTAAGACAACCTCAAGTTCAGGTTATAACGAAGAGACATTTGAAGTAAGAAATCAGGTAAATACTTATGTGGAGTATAACGATGCAACCAAGGTAGTTGGCAGAACATTCATCCCTAAAGGCGGCATCCTGCGCTCAAGTCAGGGAGAATACGAAGGCTTAAGTTTACGAGCTCAGTTCAACTATGATAAAGTAATAGACGGGCGGCATCAGATTACTGCAGTAGCAGGTACAGAGGTTGTAGACGAGCTCACTACCGGAATAACTAATCCTACAGCTTATGGATATTTTCCTGAAAAAAACCAGGTAACCACGCCGCCATATGGTTATGGCAGCGCAGTAGATCAACTGCGTACATTTACCTCAACCACAGCGGCGGCTACCATCGCTGGCGGTAATACCGTCCTCTCCTGGGGATCTAATCGTTTGGCAGGTTTCTATGGAAATTTTTCTTACAGTTTTGACGGTAAATATACCTTGTCAGGCAGCGCAAGGAGTGATGCATCAAACTTCGTTACTGATGATCCAAAGTTGAGATGGACACCTTTATGGCACATTGGTGCGATGTGGAATATTGGTAGTGAAGAGTTTATGAAGCCGCTAACCTGGCTGGACCGTTTAAATGTTCGCTTCACATACGGAAGCACCGGATATGCTAATCAAACTGTTTCTACCAAAACACTGATTAGCATAAGCACCTCACCAAGCACGATAACCAACACAATAACCGGTACACTAGGTACCCCTGGTAATGCGTTTTTACGTTGGGAACGTACTTATTCTACCAATCTGGCCGTAGATTTTTCAATGTTTAGCAGAAGATTATCCGGCAAGGTGGAGGTTTATAACAAGGACGGAAGGGATATTGTAGGAAATATTTCATTGCCGGCAGTTACTGGAGCAACAAGTGCGCGCGTGAATAACGCCGGTATCTCTAACAGAGGTATTGAAATTGAACTGGGAACTTTGGTAAATATCAACCGTGATTTTACGTACAATACAAACATTACCTATTCTTATAACCAAAACAAGATTACAAAACTGTTCTTTCCAGCATTGCTGTCTTTTGACATGCTTGCAGGTCAATATGTTGAAGGACGACCTGTAGGCTCTGTGTATTCTTATAAATATCTTGGAATGATTGATGGAGTTCCACATGTAGAAGGACCGAATCAAATCCCGTCCAGCATGAATTCGGTTGCACTGCATAACACGGGTTTAGGCCGGACATTTTTACAATATGAAGGTACCAGCATTCCTCCGCATACTTTAGGCTGGATCAACAATTTCAGGTACAAGAATTTTAACCTCATGACAGTCGTTACAGGAACAATGGGCGGCAAGTTCCGCAGGCCTATATTTAACTATGCTACTGTTGTAGGTAGCAGTAAGACTACCGTAGATCGCTTCGTAGCAGATGTCTTTGCCGGTGATCCAAGTATTCCGCAGTTTCCTAAGTTAGATGAACTGAATTTTTATTTGTGGGACAGGTATACGCCTAACTTAGATGGACTGGTGGAAAGTTCTTCCTTCATTGAACTTAAAGAGATCAATTTAGAATACTCGCTTCCGAAATCAATAGCCAATAAAGTAAGTCTCAGCAACATCAGGTTATTTGCGCAGGCCAGAAATTTAGGGCTGCTTTATACCAACAACAGTGAAAATTATCATCCTGAATGGTTGCCAGGAACTTATCGGCCAGTTAGAAACTATACGTTAGGTTTAAATCTTCAATTTTAAATTTTAAGCTATGAAATCATCATATATCACAACACTAGGCATTATGTTACTGCTGACCGGTGTTGGCTGCACTAAATTCCTTGAAAAGGAACCCGCCAGACAAACTACTATACAAACTGTAGATCAAATGCGCGCGCTGATGGATAATCCTAATGCATCAGCCGGTAATGGGTTCTATGAAGAGAACAACTCTACTGTTGCATTTTCAACAGATGATACTGAAATACCTGCCGATGTATTTGCTGCTAATGTCTCGCGATTAGGTGGCGACAGGCTCTTGTATTACACGTTTGACGTCGATCAAATTATTGGACTTTCGGGCGATCCGTTATGGACGGGAGAATATCGGAAAATATTTGTCGCGAATACCGTGCTTGACAATCTTAATGAAGCAATCGGAACGGCCGCCGAGAAGGCAGCCTTAAAAGCAGATGCCCACTTTTATCGTGCGTATTCCTATTGGGTGTTGGCTAACTATTACTGCCTTCCATACAGCCAGGCAAATTTGGCCAGTCCAGGCTTGACATTAAAAAAGACATCTAACATGGAGGAATCGTTAAAGCGTGCTACCCTGGACGAGACCTACCAGTTTATTCTGTCTGAATTGAACGAAGCTATGAACGTCAGTACTGTTGACGTTGATCCTACAAAGAGATGGCGCGTAACCAAAAGAACGGTGGACGCCATGTTGAGCCGCTATTACCTATGTATTGGCGACTATCCTAATGCACTAGATTATGCAAACAAGGCGCTGGCCTCAACCAATGTGGTTTTAAAGGACTATAAAACTATTGTTGCTGCGCCACCAATAGCTTACACAAATCCTACGGCATCTCTAGAGGTCCCAGAAACCTACAATTGGACAGCTGTTCAATATATTCCCTGGCCAGAGTTGTATTATCCAAGGTTTGCATACACGGCTAATCAATTTTACATGCCAAGTGCTTCGTTAAGAGCGTTATATGAGGGTCAGAATGATTTACGGTACAAGTGGTTTGTGATTGAAAATGGGGGTAGAAGATTTAGTATTGTAACACCTCAAACTTTCAGGTATGTACAATTTGATGATGGCCGACGTATAGTTTCCGGACTTTCGCGTGCTGAAATGTTACTGAACAAGGCGGAAGCGCTGGCCCGTACCAATAAGCCTGCAGAAGCAATGAGCGCCGTTAATGAATTAAGGTCAAAACGGTTTACTAACCCGACGGATTTAACCGCCGCAAATACGGATCAGGCTATCGCTAATGTGCTTGCTGAACGGCGGAGAGAATTTCCTTTTGCTATGCGTTGGATCGACATCAGGAGATTTAGTGTCAACAACTATCCCGCTGATGACGTATCCATTACTCGTGACTTCTTTCAGATGAATGGAAATACTGTTGATGTAACTACGCCAAAAACATTTACGCTACCGGTAGGTAGCAGGCGATACGCAGTGCCTATTAATGGTTTAGATGTGAGTGCCAGCAATGGGCAAATCCCACAGAACACTTATTAAAATAATTTAATATGAAACGATTTATTGTAATACTTGCTGTTTTCGCTTTGAGCATCCAGGTGTATGGCCAAAAGCAAGCTCCTTTGCAGAAGCTCCGGGTATTGTATGTAGGTGGCTCAGCAAATTGGGAAGCTGCATATTTTGTGGGTAAACCTGATGAACTGAAGGCGGATGTAGCTCAACGCATGTCTTCATTTGAGTCTATGTTAAAGCGTTATTTTACAGAAGTTAAAGTTGTTGATGCGTCTACGTATAATCAGTCCCTATCAGACCAGTACGATGTGACGGTTATGGATGGTACGCCTAAGGCGATTAACCCAAGGCAGAATATTACCGATGCTTCTGGTAAATTAACTAAAATAATTCCTGCAGCTTATCTTACCGAGGATTTTAACAAGCCTATGCTTTTTATCGGTGAACTGGGTGAGAAGATGGGTAGGAGCATAGGACTTAAGCTGGATTGGTATTGCCTTTGTCTTGATGCCGATGCGCATAACATGCGTAAAGATCATCAGATTTTTAAAGGTCCATTCCCGGTTAAGATGACCATGGTTACAAAACCCACTCCGGAGGATGCGTTCCATTATGAGTATTTCTTAGGAAAGAAGACACCGGAGACGCTTCCCATGTGGAAAGTACAGACTAAGGGGTATATTACTGATAAAAACTTTAGGATAGGTATGGTTGCCCGTCCATGGGGATTTGAAGATTCGCCAGATGCGGAATTTATATCCAGTGGTGTTTGTCAGAAAACACTGGATGCCGTTGCACTGGGGCGCCATGGAAATTTCTTTCACTGGGGTTTTGCGGCCTCTCCTGAATTCATGACAGAAGAAGCACAAGTGGTATTGGCTAATTCGATTGCTTATATTTCTAAATTCAATGGCAAAGGAGTCATTGCCCGAAAATATTTAGACCGTCGTGCGACCAGAGAGTACCTTAAAGAGCGAAAATATCTTGTCACTAAAGCTGCATATGAAGTAAGACTAGCTTCAGAAGAAAAATTTGCAAAACAGATGCTCGCGGAGAAAGCAACTGCGGAAGCAAAGAAAGCAAATGGGGAAACGCTTGATCAGACTGCTCAAATGGCTTTAAACTATAAGGCCAGTCCATCACAGTCTTATGAGAGCTTTTTAAAGGGAAGGTATAGTGATCTCTTCGATAAATTTGGTACAGACGAAGCTGCTTATGCCAGATATTTTGATGAAAATAAGGACTATTTCTATTCGGAAGATGAGATGTATAAAATCAACATTGATGAAGATGTAAAGAGTTTGGGTATTCCATATTACGACAAAAAAATACTGGATAAGGCCATCGGTATGCTGGAAAGTGGAAATGACGTAGCCAAAGGCAAACGGATTTTAAACCGGTATACTCTGGTGAATTTTGATACTACAGCCCAATGGCGTGCCTGGTTTGATAAATATAAATCTAAAATGTTCTTTACGGAAACCGGCGGCTATTATTTTATGATTGATACCTATGATAAAACTGTTCCCGGAAATCAATATAAAAAACCAGGTGTACAAAAGGTATCGTACAATAAAATTCAAACCGGAAAAACCAGTCATGAAAATGCGGTTGCCGTTGCAACAGGGATGGTAGATTTAGGTAATAATAAAAAGGAGATTGTGATTAAGTTTAAGGTACATTCTGGTTACCATATGTATGCGAATGTAGCTAAAGAGGATCCCTATATCGTCACCGAGGTGAAAATAAATTTGCCTGCCGGATATAGAAAAGTCGGCGAGCTGCGTATGCCAAGCTTTAATTATTTCAATGACAAGGGTACAACCATTTATGAGAACGAGATTATGTTTGTGCAGGAAGTTAGCGGCGATGGAAAAGGAGAAGCAGTTTGTTCGGTAAGTTATCAGTGCTGTGATTCGCAGATCTGCTTTCCACCAGTGATTGGTGATAAGTATAAGGTGGAAATTAATTAAAAGTCAAGACTTTATTAAATACTAAATAGTAATCATGATCTTAAATAGTATGAAACTAGGCAAAATGGCTTTAATAGTCATTTTTTTAACTGCAGCAATGCCTGTAGCATTTGGTCAGAGACCCAATAAAAGTGAAATTATTACGGATAAGGCTGAACTAGCCAAATTACAGACTGCAGTCGAAGCTAGTCCGGACAGCTTGAAAGTGCACACCGCTTTTATCAAAGCCATGGGTACTGATAATCCAGAACTGGAAAAGCAATATGAAGTATGGATGACAAAATATCCAAAATCTGCGATGGTCCCTTATGCGCTGGGAAAAGCGTATGAAGATCAGGAAAGTCCGAAGGCTAAGCCATATCTATTAAAAACAGTTGCACTTGATCCTAAGTTTACAGAAGCCTGGGGAGGGCTATGGATTGATGCAGAACGCTGGGGAGATTTTGCAGGAGGAAGAGACTATCTTGCTAAGGCGGTAGCTTCTGATCCTTCAAATCCAAATTATAATTTCTACTACGCTTCTTCATTTAGTGGTGCAGATGAGGCCAAATATAGGGAGCTTAGTCTTGCGGTTGCGAAGAAATTTCCTTCGCATGAAAGAGGTGCACAGGCTTTGTACTGGTTAGGCGCGCGATCTAAAAAAGTAGCAGATAAAATGAAATATTTTGAATTGCTCCGTAAGAGTTATTCACCATTAAAATTTAACTGGTCTGCGAGTGGTATGTCTTCCTATTATGATATATTGCTTTCAGAGAACCCTGCTAAAGCGATAACATTGGCCAAAGAGATGGCTAAAGATGCAGAGAAGCAAAAAGAATGGTCTAATTTAGCATTGCAGGCGCAAAATGTTGCTGCTGCCAAAAAACTGATTGCAGCGAAGAAGCCCGGAGAGGCGAAAGCAGCGTTAAATAAAATCAAATTACCGAGGTATTTTAGCTTCAATAAAGAAATTGTCTTGTTGAAAGCTAAAGCAGATGATATTGCAGGTAATACGGGCGCTGCTTATGATAGTTTGATCGTTGCATTTGGCAAAGCACCTTCGCTTAGGGTTAAGTCAGTGATAAAAAGCTATGGAGCTAAACTGGGTAAACAAGAAGAGCGGGTTGAAGCAGACATATGGAATAGATTGGATGGTGTAGCTAAAGCAGCTACGCCATTTACGCTGAAGCAATACTTCAAACCTGAGAGTGCTTCTTTGTCTGATTATAAAGGTAAGGTGGTGTTGCTGACTTACTGGTTCCCGGGCTGCGGACCCTGCCGTGGTGAATTCCCGCACTTTGAAAATGTAGTAAGGAAATTCAAAGGAAAAGATTTGGAATATATCGGTATCAATATCGTGTCTGATCAGAATGATTATGTGGTGCCGTTTATGAAAAGCAGTGGTTATAGTTTTACCCCGCTGGAAGAGGTTAAGGGAAGGACTAAAGGCAATTTGGATAATGGAGGCGCTGCTCCGACTAATTTTTTAATTGATCAGCAGGGACGTGTTGTTTTTTCTAACTTTAGGACGGACGGTGATAACGAGGATGATCTGGAGTTGATGATTAACCTGTTACTTGCAAGTAAAACTTTATAGATATGAAATTCTTGAAAAAAATAGCTTTATTATGCCTGGGCATATTTGCGCTTACACCAATATATGCTCAAAAAGGAGCGGGTTTTATCACACTTAAAGGGCAGTTGAAAGGTTTCAGTAATCAAGTGGAAGTCGAGGATATGTCTGAGTTTCAATACCTGTTGCCGCCATCCGCAGAACGCGTATTTGTGCCTGACGCCAACGGCAACTTTACTGTGAAATTTAAAGCCCAAGGACCCAATTACTACCGTTTAGGACGGAATGCGCTTTACTTAACTCCGGGTGATGATCTGGAAGTATTCATCGATAAGGGTAATCCAAAAACGGCCACATTTAAAGGCTTAGGTGCTGAAGCAAATGTTTATATGAAAGATACTCCTTTCCCGAAAGGTGGGTCTTTTATCGAAGCCGGAAAGCAAGTTAAGTCCACTCCGGAAGAAACCCTGACTGCGGTTGAAGCAATGGCCTCAGCACGTGCGAAAGAGCTGGCTTTGGTAACTAAAGTTAGTCCTGAATTCAAAAGACTGGAAACTGCACGCATTAAAGCAGACCTGATCAACAGTATGTATAGTGCTGAAACCTACGGACTCATGATGAAAAAACTGAAAGCCGATGGGACGCCGCTGTCATCTGAAGATTATAAGAAGGTAATTCAGCCAAAAGTTAAAGAACTCAATAAGAATTTTACAGATCCTTCCCTAATGAAACTGGTGGTTTATCGTGATGTTGCTGATGAGGTCATAAAAGAAGGAGGCAAACCAGCCGATATACAAGCTATTAAAGATTGGTATAGCAGTAGTGCATTGGTAAGAGAAATGCAGAAGATAAGCAACAAGCAACAGCTTGCTTTATTCAATCCGAAAGTTGCTGCCATTAAAACCCCTGGTTATAAGTCTGCAGTTACAAAAATGCTGCAACGTTTGATGGCCTTCGGAAAGGGAGATGCGGCTGCAGACTTCATGGCAGTTGATCTGGAAGGCAAAAAAGTAAATCTAAGCAGTTTAAAGGGTAAAGTGCTCTATGTGGATCTATGGGCTACGTGGTGTGGGCCCTGCATGCAGGAAATGCCGCATTACGATAAACTAAAGGAGAAGTATAAAGACAATCCGAATGTAGCTTTTGTATCTCTTTCTATTGACGACGGGGAAGAGCTTTGGAAAAAAAGTGTCAATAGCCGTAAGGCAGATGGCCATCAGTGGCTGATCAACAGATCAAAGTTAGATGCCTACAATATTGTCGGCATTCCAAGAACATTGTTGATTGACAAGGATTTTAAAATGGCAGATATGAATGCGCCAATGCCATCTGAGGCTGCCGCTTCAAAAGCGATTGACGAGTTGTTAAAGTAGTCATCAGGAAAGCACAAGGTCGGAGGCAATCAGTTTGCGACCTTGCGCTTTAATAGTCTCTAAGGAGCGATAATCGTAAACAGATATACCGCAAATATGACGAGCAATACAATTCCCTGAAGGATATTGGTCTTGCCGTTAGCCAGTGATAAGGTTACTGTAAATAATGACAGCAGGAGAAGTACTGTTGATTTGGTGTCAATTCCCAGTGTAATGGTAAGGCCTGTGATCATAGATACTGCTGCTACCGCAGGAATGGTTAGTCCGATGCTTGCCAGCGCAGAACCTAAAGCAAGATTGAGGCTGGTTTGTAAGCGGTTTTTACGCGCTGCCCGATAGGCAGCCATACCTTCCGGAAGCAGTACTACTGCAGCAATAATTACGCCTACGAGGGATTCCGGAGCTCCGGCATTGAGTACCGCAATTTCAATATCTTTGGCGAGTGATTTTGCCAGAATTACCACAATAGCTAAGCAGAGCAAAAGTATGACCATACTGACGATTGCCGTTTGTTTGCTCGGCGGGTCTGCATGGACCTCTTCATTACCATCAGTTTCTTTGGGAAGGAAATAATCTCTGTGTCTGAAAGTTTGCACCAATACAAATGTTCCATAAAGGACTAACGAAATAACAGCCACAAAACCAAGCTGAACATTGCTATATGAAGGCCCGGCTTCACTTGTGGTATAGTTTGGAAGTACCAATGTGAGTACCAGGATGGCAGTCAGGGTAATGAGTGCGGCGCTTACACCTTTAAGTCGAAAAGTTTGTTCTCTGAATTTTATGCCGCCGACAAAGAGGCATATTCCGGTGATCCCGGTCAAAATAATCATCACAGCGGCAAATACAGTATCCCGGGCGAGTACGGCGGTTTCCGGACCTCCGGACAGCATGATAGAAACAATTAATGCGACTTCTATAATCGTGATGGCCAATGCGAGAATAAGCGTACCAAAAGGTTCGCCAACACGGTGTGCTACAGTTTCAGCATGATGTACTGCGGCTAATACACTACCTATCAGACCTGCGCCCAGTATAAATTTGTAATAATCTCCAAAATTAAGAGAGAGCCCAAAATAAGCAATCCAGGCAAGGATGGGAGCGGCGATAGTCCAAATGGGAAGTGATAGTTTCTGCATATAAATAAATAGTAAGTTGTCAATCCCATCAATATAATATTTTTTGAGGGTTTTCACACGTCTTTTATTCAGATCACTTAATAGTTGTGTGATAGACGGATAATATCTAAATTGCGCTATTAGTATATTCAATCATGAAAAAGACATATATTTTAGTCGCATTTTTATTATTCGGGATTAGTGCCATTGCGAATGCTCAGCAAAAAATGCCGACCGCACAGGAGCTTACAGTAAAAAATGTAGATGAGATGGCAGAAAGGCTAAAGTTAAGTTCGACTCAAAAAAGCATCATCTACAATTATACTTTTGAAATGTATAAACAACAGCTTGATCTGGTAAAGAAACAGCAGGCTGGCACTTCTAAGGAAGAAGATATCAGTAAATTCTATAGGTTTCAAAATCAGACAAATGATAATATTAAAACCATTCTAAAAGGAGAGCAACTTCCTGAATTTGAGAAGCTGCAGGAAGAATGGCTGAATGGTGATAAGAATAAGAAGAAAAAGAAAAAAGGTAAGAAAGATCAGGAAGAAGTAGTGACTGGGATTGAAGGTCTGAAGAGCGGAATTAAACCTTAATCTCTTAATATGAAGTCAAGGTTGTTTCTGCTCCTGCCGCTGGTTGTTTTTATATCTTGTAATACTTCAAAAAATGCAACCTATATTCCTGATCAGGAGGAGTTTGTAAAGTATTTTTCATCGACACTGGAACAGGAGAACCTAATCAATCCTCAGCCACAACACTACAAAAAATCAGTAGCAGAAACCGATATTCCAAGATTTAGGGAAACAATCTGGACGCTATGGAAACAAGCCAATCAGCAACGACTGGCTACCTGGAAAACAATAGCGGAAGACAGTAAGCAAGATTCTATGGTTTGGGATCTCCCTGATCAAAAGAAAATGCTGTTTGCCATTTTAAAAAAAGGGAATCGTCCTGCTGAGGGCTATCCGCTCTTTATCAATTTGCATGGGGGCGGATGTTATCCAAAAGAACCGGGCCCATGGACATCAGCGATGAATAATTCTGAATGGAAAGCTGCAAAGACGCTGGGCGCGAGGTATGCTGATGGCCCCAGCTTATACTTTATACCCAGGATGCCTGACGACAGGAGAGGAAGGTGGTATCACAGGGCGTCTATAGCTGCATGGATCAGAGCCTGGCAACTCAGTGTCTTGTCGGGGGATGTAAATCCAGATAAGGCTTATATATTAGGAATTTCCGAAGGCGGATATGGAAGCTTTAGAATGGGCATTTTTCTTGCTGACTATTTCGCGGCAGCAGGACCTATGGCTGGTCCGGTGTGGGTAAATCAGGAGCCGGTAGAAAATTTAAGAAATACAGCCTTTCGAATTGAAGTAGGGGAGAATGACAATGCTTATGGCAGGTCAACTAATGCAAAGGACTGGAAAGCTCGTTTAGACAGCGCTGCATCTAAAAATCCAGGACAATTTATTCATACTGTGGAAATACAAAAGGGCCGCGGACATGGTATTGATTACTTTAAAACTGCACCCTGGTTAAAACAATTCACAAGAAAAGCTTATCCGGATACTTTGAGTGCAGTTTACTACGCTCAATGTGACAGCATTTATGGAGGCGAGCCCAATGTTCCCTGTACCTATCGAAAGGGATTTGGTTATTTACGTTTGGATGGTTTGTCGCAAACGGGCGAACGGAGGTTTAATGTCTTTAAGGACGGCAACGTTTACCACGTAAATTCATCCAATGTGAAGGCTGAGGTAAAAGGAACTGTTAAACTCTATGTAGATCGAATTAATTTTGATAAACCTGTTCAGGTCTTCTACAATGATAAGATGATCCATAATAAAAAATTGCTTCCAAACATTGGTACTATGGCAGAGAGCATGGCCTTGTTTGGAGATCCCAGAAGGATTTTCGCTGCTGCGGTAACGATCAATATAGAATAAGAAACACTTTTATTGGAACTCAATAGTAACGAATACCGGGTAATGATCAGAAGGTGTTCTTGCAGTTGAATTTTGCAGTTTTATTTCACCAGGAGCAGTAGCCGGGTTAAAAGCCTCCTGAGTATTATCGAGCACACGATAAGTATCAGTCAATACCCCATATCTGCTTACTTTGAATTGTTTAGTTAGGAAGATATGGTCGATTCGGCTGCTGGTAATTGAATTCGCTTTAAAGTTGTTGAACGTACCATTCATAATGTAAGGTGATTTTGCCAATTGAAAAGCATCTTTTAGTAGTCCTGAATTGTTAATTACCGCATAGCTATCGCTATTTTGATCTACGTTAAAATCTCCTGTCAGGATAGCAGGAATCTTAGTGCTACCTATTTCATTGATTTTTTTCATGATGAGTTTTGCACTTTCTTGTCGTGCTATAACACCGATATGATCGAAATGGGTATTGAAAAACATGAATTTCTTTTTTGATTTCTTATCCTGAAACAAACCCCATGTGCAAATTCTTGGCAGTACAGCATCCCAGCCCTTATTGGGCGATGTGGTATTTTCAGAAAGCCAGAAAGTGCCGGTTTTTAGGAGCGTGAATTTGTCTTTCTTATAAAATATGGGTGAGTATTCGCCTTTTTGAGCACCATCTTCTCTTCCAACGCCCGTATAAGTGTAGTTAGGTAGTTGTCCGAGCATATCTTCAAGTTGGTTGTGAAGAACTTCCTGCGAACCGAAAATATCAAAATCATGAAATTTAATCAATTGAGTGAGCGGTATGTAACGTTGTTTCCATCCATCACCTTGTTTTACATCGCTACCTGCATCCAGACGAATGTTGTAAGTGGCAACTCTAAGCGTTTGTGCTTGTAAAGAGCCAATTGAGAGCATTACAGTAAGGAGGGCAATGTATATCCTTTTATTCATGATTTTATCTTTTCAATCCAAAATTAACAATTAATAGAATATAGCTCGTTAAAATTTTTTATGTTTGCATTCCGAATAAAAATCCATTGCCCGGATGGCGAAATTGGTAAACGTTGCGGTCTCAGAAGCCGTTGGAGTAAGATCCTTGAGAGTTCGAGTCTCTCTTCGGGCACAAAAAGGGACGAACACAGATTGCTGTTGTTTGTCCCTTTTTAATTTACTAAGCCCCGCTTTTTTTCATTCCCAACACCCAGGTTACCGCTGCGCCTCCAATTGCACCAATTACAGTCATTGCTACAATATCTGCTAACATGCATTCCATAGTAAACATGGTTGTGGTTGCATACATTGTTAAGTCAATAAATAGGGCAACCATAAGCGCGAGTAAAGCTCCGCGCATCGTCCCCTGAGCAATGCTAAGTCCGGAACTCCATTTTCCAAGAACGATAGCATATAGAAATCCCCAGGCCAGATTTGCTATCACAAGATGGAACATATCTGGTACTTGTTTTTGCATCGATGCTGCAGGCCCGGCATTTGCAGACATAAAGTCCATCATGATAATGCCATAGACCAGCCAGCCCAGGAAGAAGAAGACGACTCCGCCAGCAATGCCGGCAATTAAGATTTTGTTCATAACGTTTGGTTTAGTGGTGAATATTTGGTTATAATTTAGTTGATACTAAGTTACTTACAATATTCTTAATAAACCATTCACGAACTCAACCCCATAGCGAGCACTTAGGTGCAGTAAACGATGATATTTCTTGACGTTATTCGTTTTTCTGTTAATGTTTTTTTTGTCATCTTTAAACATATTTATTTGTGATGTCATTGAACGACCAAAACAAAGTATTCCCGGCTTTTATGTATGGTGGAGGGGAATCTGGAGAGTTGATTAGAAATATCGACTGGTCAGTTACTCCTCTGGGGATCCCGGATTCCTGGTCACCCTGTCTTAAAATGCTGACAGGAACGATGCTTTCTACGCTGTCTCCCGTTTTAATTTGTTGGGGAAAGCAATATGTGCAATTGTATAACGATGCATTTCGTCCGATCTTAGGGAAAAATAAGCATCCGCGCGCCATGGGGATAAGTGCATCTGAAACCTATGAGGAGATATGGGATACCATAGGTCCCATGTTTGAGGATGTAATGGCTGGTCACCCGGTAAGTTTTCCGGATTTTATGGTTCCAATGGATCGAAATGGCTATTCTGAAGATTGTTATTTCAATTTTTCATACAGTCCCATCCGTGATGAAGATGGTAAAATAGGGGGGGTACTTGTCATTTGTACAGAAACTACTGAAAAGGTAAACTCATTAAAGGAGCTAAAGGAAACGAACAGGCAGTTAGTGATTGCAAAAACCGCAGACTTCATTGCTATGAAAAGGATAGAAGAGAGTGAAGAACGGTTTCGTATAATGGCTGAAGCAACTGATATCATGATTGCGGTGGCAGATGAAAGCAGCCATGCTGTTTATTTTAATCATGCCTGGGTTGAACTAACTGGCAGGCCTATGGAAGAGTTGCTGGAATTTGGCTGGGCTGATCTTATTCATCCCGAGGAAAAAGAGAGCTGGCTGGAGAATTATATTGGGGCTTTTAGGCAAAGGATTCCCTTTGAAGGAGAGTTTAGAATTTTAAGTAAAAATGGAGATTACCGTTGGTTGCTGGCAAAAGGACCGCCGAGGTTTCATAATGATGGTCGCTTTGCAGGTTATATCAGTTCCTGTATAGACATTACTGAGCGCAAGCGCCAGGAAATGGAAATGGAAAGACTTTCCGAAGATCTGGCAATCATCAACGAAGAAATGGCTGCGGCGAATGAAGAGCTGACCACAACAAACGAAGATATCTCTCATTCAAATGAGGAACTACAGCTCAGTGAACAAAGATTTAAGAGTTTGATCCGGCAGGCTCCTTTCGCCATATGTGTAATAGGAGCTGAGGACCTGATGATTTTGGATGTAAACGACGATTATCTGGAGCTCGTGGGCAGAAGGCGTGATGAACTAGAAAATCGCACCATATGGGATGCCGTTCCAGAAGCTTCCGAAAGTTATGCGCCGGTAATGTACGAGGTGATCCGATCCGGAATTGCTTTTGTGGCCGATGAACATGAGGTTATGCTGGTCAGGAATGGCATTCCGGAAATGTTATTTATTGATTTTGTATACGAGCCTGTAAAAGACCTTAATGGCATAGTAACGGCGATTATGGTGGTAGGGATAGATGTGACAGATAAAGTATTGGCACGTAGAAATATCGAGGATATAGAAGAGCGCATCAGGCTTGCTGTAGAGGCTGCTGAAATGGGAACTTTTGACTATAATTATATAGAAGATAAGATACTGACGTCAGATCGTTTCAATCAGATTTTTGGATTTGACCATAGTGTAACCAGAGACGAGTTGCTTTCCAGGTATCATGAGTCGGACCGGAATTTGAGTGCCGAGGGACATAAAATTGCTGCCAAAACCGGTAAATTGTTTTATGAAGCACGACTCATTTATCCAGACAATTCGCTGCATTGGATACGTGTGCAGGGTAATGTTTATTTTGATGATCAGGGACAACGCAAACGTATATTAGGTACCGTGCTGGACATCACTGAGTTTAAACGCCTGCAACAACAGAAAGACGATTTTATTTCGATAGCGAGCCATGAACTGAAAACTCCGATAACCAGTTTAAAAGCTTCTTTGCAATTGCTGGACCGCATGAAAGACAAAGGAACAACACCGATGACGACTAAACTCATTGGGCAGGCTACAAAAAGTATGAACAAGATTAGTGAACTGGTTGAGGATCTGCTTAATGTAAGCCGTATGAATCAGGGACAGGTAGGGCTTAATAAAAAAACTTTTCGGTTGTCAGAAATGCTTGATGACTGTTGTAACCATGTTCGTGCAGGAGGAGATCATGAACTTGTTTTTGAGGGCGACAGGAACCTGGAAGTTTTTGCTGATGAGCAGCGTATTGATCAGGTAGTGGTCAATTTTGTCAATAATGCAGTGAAATATGCACCAAATTCAAGAAAAATATACCTGGTAGTAGAAAAGCTTGGAAATGCAGCCAGGGTTTCCGTTAAAGATAATGGGCCGGGAATTCCAAAAGATAAACTTCCGCATTTGTTTGACCGCTATTTTAGAGCAGATGTATCTGGTTTTCAGGTTTCAGGACTTGGTTTAGGTCTTTATATCAGTGCAGACATTATTGAACGTCATGATGGAAAGATTGGAGTGGATAGCGAAGAAGGTAAGGGGAGTACATTTTGGTTCACGTTGCCACTCTAATTCAAGAAAAATTACAGTTTCACCTGCCTGATTATATTTTTTATATTCAATTCAATGATATCCGTCATCGTCTTACAATTAAGATACATGTCATCATTAAAATAGGCCTTCATGCCCTGTTTCAGATTTTCAATATTCTCTGCTGTGGTAAGCACATCTTGATTAGAAACATCGCGTAGGTCTGTCAGTCGATGACGTTCGCTGCGTACTCTATGCAGCAATGATGATTTCTCTTCCTGTTGATATTGAAGATATGTTTTGTCAGTAAGCTGATCCATACACATCTTTACATATGGGAAATTTTCCTTGAAGAATTGGGGCAGATATACTTTTATATTGCCCTCATAAAACTGCTGATCAAAATCAATCGCCCGAATTCTGAATTGTATATCGTCAAAGTCGGGAGTAATCTGTACTACAAAATTGTAGGCTCTCATGTCACCAAGCAACATCACAAGGCACCGTTCATTAAACTTAACAAATTCCTTAGCGATCCTGGTTGGATTGTATTCGGGATTGTGCAGATAGAGTTTAGAAAAAACATCACCCGGGATGCCTGCGATATGTTCTTCAATTAATGTCTCCCTGTCAACAAGATAATTTACCTGGTTTGGAGATAAGATTTCTTCAAGTTCTAAGCCGTAAATTCTGGAAGCATCAGCTTTCTTAACGTAAAAATAATCGTAAACATCATTTAATCTGTTGACTATCCGAATGCGAAAAGGATTGGTATTGCCAAAGGTGCAGTACTCAATTCTGTCAATGTATTTATGCTGAACAATACGTAGGTTGCCAGAGGCTTTCAGATTGGCGTAAATGATCTTGAGTCCATTATGTAACTCGTTTAGTTGTCCGGCGGCATATATTGGAGCTTCCCAAAGCGAATCTTTTCCATACTTATCCATTATAGGATAAGATTCGGTAAACATCAGCAGATCGTTATATGTGATCGGAAGTTTAGAATCCCTTTGGTAAGTCTTTAAATATTTCTGCAAGGCAGAAGATACCGGAAATATCGGTTTCTTGCGGGATATTTTTATATCATCTGATTCCATCATCACTAATTTAGCTCTAAAATGCGATTTTATAAATAAAGAACAGTTCTTTATTTCTCATCATAGGCTCTGTTTTGCAAAAAAATAATACTCGATATCCAAATTAACGTTAAGCATTTGATATATTTAACTGGCTTATGAAAAGACTAAGATTTTTAATGTTAATGCAATTCAGTCTGTTTATACTGGTGCCGATCAATAGCTATTCACAGAGTGGATTGCAGCGATTTGACGATCAGATACTTATTGATTTGTCGAAGAAAAGAACCCCGGAGAAAACAGGTTTTTTTCTTTTTCTATCTAATCATAATGACTGGGTCAATATTGGTGTACCCGCAGGTTTGCTGGCCGCTGGCGTAATAGGAGATAACAAGGAGATGCGACAGAATGCTTTGTATGTTGCCAGCAGTTCCGCAGTAAATACATTGGTGACCATGCTGGTCAAAAAAATCGTAAAAAGACCCAGGCCTTTCTTAGCGAATGTGAAGATCAACGCGGTGTATCATCCTACACATTATTCTTTCCCATCGGGGCACACTTCTACATCTTTTACTACTGCAACTGCTTTATCTCAGGCTTATCCAAAATGGTATGTAATTGCACCGGCTTACTTGTGGGCAGGCTCTGTGAGTTATTCAAGACTGTATTTAGGAGTTCACTATCCTACGGATGTAGCCGCAGGAGCTATATTGGGGACAGGTACTGCATTTTCATTTCGTTTCATGAGGCCTGATTAAATTCATCGGATTTCTTTTAAAAAAAGAAAGGGCTGTTCCATCCAGACACATCCCTTTTCTAACCAAATATAAACCTGTATGAACGGGTTACTCTTTATTACCAAATATTTTGCCAAGAATTGACTGTTGAGGTATTTGGTAATACTAACGCAACAAATTTAGTGATTATTGTATAGTGTACAAAATACACTAACTTCTTTTGTTAAAATTTAACAAAAAAACAACAATTGAAGCTTTGTCATTATTCAGATACATCAAAATCCAATTATTGCCGATTATTAATGAAAAATAAGTGAGTTGCCTGAATCGGTATTTCTGGCCATTGCAGGTATGATAATCAGGTGGAAAAGCAGACAATCTTCATATAGATGTCATAACATTTGTGTGAAAGCTATGTCCTGACTTTTTTACTATAAAATTCAAATGTTGAGTATTAACTTTGTCGGGCTTATTCATTTAAGCTTTATAACATTGAATTAATTTTAATCGACACGTGGATAAATTGTTTAGTTCTACCGAGAAAATAGGTTATAGTATCTTGCTCGTATTTGCTTTAATGTCGTTTGGGGCAATAAAAGCAAACGCTCAACAAATCGTTGTTAGTGGTGTCGTAACGGACGCTTCTACAAAAGAAGGCCTGCCTTATGTTTCATTTTTAATAGGGGGGACGACCAAAGGTGGACAAACTGATGCGGATGGTAAATATACAGTCGCTATTGCCAATGGGCAAACAACGCTAAAGTTCAGCTATGTGGGATATAAGACTCAGATTAAGAATATTAAGCCCGGAGTTTCTCAAGTGATTAATGTACAGCTTCAATCCGAATCTACCCAAATGAACGAGGTTGTTATTACGGCTGGCAAGAAACAGAAATACCGCAATAAAGAAAATCCGGCAGTTGAACTGATCCGTAAAGTAATTGAAAACAAGTCCAAAAACAGGATAGAACAATATGATTATGTTTCCTACCAGAAATATGAACGTATGCTTTTTTCAATGAGTAACCTTTCAGATAAGTTCAAGGGCAAGCGTGTTTTTAAAAATTACCAATTTCTTTTTCAGCAACAGGATTCAACTAAAATAGGTGGAAGAAATCTGTTACCTGTATTTCAGGAGGAGAAGCTTTCAGATAATTACTACACTAAAAGCCCGGAGAAAACTAAAACAGTTGTTTTGGCCAATAAGCGTGTCAATTTTGACGAACGTTTTATTGATAACCAGGGATTGAGCACTTATTTTGACAGGATGTACCAGGATATAGATATCTACGATAACAATATTTCGGTAGTCAGCAATCAATTGTTGAGTCCTATTGCTGATGGTGCTCCAACCTTCTACAGATTCTATATTTCGGACACGATCAAGACCCAGCAGCCAAATCTGATAGAGCTGTCGTTTATGCCCCGCAATACCACAGATTTATTGTTTCAAGGTAAATTATATGTGACTATGGATGGGAATTATGCCATTCAAAAAGCATTTTTAACGGTAAATAAAAACATCAACCTGAACTTCGTAAGGGCACTTGAAGCAGATCTTGATTTTGAACAAAATGCAGATAAACGCTATCATCTTAGCAAAAGCAATCTGATAGTAGATTTTGGGTTGAGTAAGAAAAGCGGAGCCGGATTTACCGGTGAGCGACTTGTTTCTTTTAAAGATTATAAGATAAATACGCCATTGCCTGATACTATTGATAAAGCAACACAGCTTGTTGTCGCCCCGGATGCCAATAAACAATCAGAGCAATTCTGGAAGATGAACAGACCTGTAGCATTGAGTGCAGCAAATGCAAAGATCTACAGTAACCTGGATACATTGCAGACTATACCTTCCTTCAAAAGGACGATGGATATTGTAACCCTGTTTTTTGCCGGATATAAGGATTTTGGGCCATTTGAAATGGGACCGGTTAATACTTTCTATAGTTTTAATGGTGTTGAAGGTTTTAGGTTACGTGTGGGTGGTCGTACAACAACAGCTTTAAGCAAAAGGTACTTTTTTGAAACCTACGCCGCTTATGGATTTGAAGATCAGAAATGGAAGTATTTTATAAAAGGTACTTATTCATTGAATAACAAATCAATATATGCCTTTCCACAGAACTATATTAGTGCAAGTTTTCAAAGGGACACAAAAATCCCGGGTCAGGAATTACAATTTGTTCAGGAAGATAATTTTCTGCTTTCCTTTAAAAGAGGCGAAAATAACATGATGCTCTATAACGACTTTTATAGAGTAGACTATGTCCGCGAATTTGAAAATCATTTCTCCTATAGCCTCGGCTTACGTAAATGGAATCAGAGTCCTGCAGGTTCATTATATTTCACGAACTCAGAAAGTAGCTTTACAAACAGAATCAATAACATCAATACTTCTGAAGTAAGCCTACAGCTCAGGTACGCACCACACGAGAAGTTTTACCAGGGAAAGGTATACCGCACACCAATAGTAGATAAATACCCGACTTTTAACCTGAGGTATACAGCAGGTATTAAAGGTTTACTGGGCGGCGAGTATAACTATCATAATTTTATGGGAAGCATTGACAAGCGTTTGTACCTTTCTCAATTAGGATATACAGACCTGACGCTGGAGGGAGCCTATATTATAGGCAAAGTTCCTTTTCCACTTTTGTCGATACATAGAGCCAACCAGACCTATGCCTACCAGTTAAATTCATATAACCTGATGAACTTTCTGGAGTTTGTAAGTGACCACTATGCAAGCATCAATATTGATCATAATTTCAATGGGTTTTTCTTTAACAAAGTACCATTGTTAAAAGAATTGAAACTAAGGGAAGTATTGTCGTTTAAGGCACTCTACGGTGGATTACGTGATGAAAACAACCCGGTAACCAATCAGTCTGCCATGCGTTTTGTGAAAAACCAGGACGGCGTTTCTATCACCAATGCTTTGAATAAAGAACCTTATCTTGAAGGAAGCGTTGGTGTTGGCAATATTTTCAAAGTCTTGCGCGTAGACGTAGTTAAGCGTTTCACTTATCTGGATAATCCATTGGTAACCAATTGGGGAATTCGTGCCAGGGTAAAGTTTGATTTTTAAACCCTATTTTCGTGCTTATTTTTATAAGTAAATATGATGAATTGGGAAAAACTATTGTCGTCTAAACGTTGGGGAAACGAAGATCGGTTTATAGGAAATCAAAAGGAAGCCAGGTCTGAATTTCAGCGCGATTACGATAGAATTATTTTTTCTTCACCCTTTCGGAGGTTGCAGAATAAAACACAGGTATTTCCATTGCCTGGAAGTGTATTTGTGCACAACAGATTGACACATAGTTTAGAGGTTGCAAGTGTAGGACGGTCGTTAGGTACCATTTTCTATAATAAGATCAAGGCATTGGATGCTGATGTAGATGAGACTTGTCCGCTTCTTTGCGAAGTAGGCAATATCATAGCCTCAGCCTGTCTGGCACATGACCTTGGAAATCCAGCTTTTGGACATTCCGGTGAGTCTGCCATTTCCTATTACTTTACAAATGGAGATGGGAAAGCTTATAAATCGCAGGTTAGTGCTGATCAATGGGAAGACCTGATTCACTTTGAAGGAAATGCCAATGCTTTAAGAATTCTTACCCATCCCTTTGCAGGTAAGGGGACAGGGGGCTTTGCGCTTACTTATGCTACCTTAGCGGCAATCGCAAAATATCCATGTTCTTCACTCGCCGGACATAACAAACAAAATATTTTCACCAAAAAGTACGGCTTTTTCCAGTCTGAGGAAAGCGGGTTTGTAAAGATTGCTTCAGAAATGGGCTTGATCAAAGTACAGGACTCGCCGCTTATTTATAAAAGACATCCACTGGTATATCTTGTGGAAGCTGCAGACGATATTTGCTATAACATTATTGATCTGGAAGATGCGCATCGGCTAAAGATCCTTACCTACAAAGAAGTAGAAACTCTTTTGCTTCCGCTGTGCAATGATGACAACATGAAGGCACGTTTATCAGGCATAGAAGATGATGATGCAAAGATTACATTAATGCGCGCAAAATCTATCAGTACTTTAATAGGGCAGTGCTCAAATGTGTTTTATAACGAGCAGGAGTCTATACTAAGTGGCGATTTTAATAAAAGTTTAATGGACCAGATCGATGAGCCATTTTTATCTGTAATGAAAGAAATCGAGCGGATATCTATACAAAAGATTTATAATTATTCATCTGTAGTCCAAATAGAAGTTGCTGGTTATAAGGTCATGGCGGGATTGCTGGAAGAATTTATTCCTGCCTATTTGCACAATGACTCTAAATATCATAAGAAACTTGTGGAACTGATTCCAAAACAATTTCTTACTGAAAACAAAGGTGTCTACACAAGGATACAGTGTGTGTTAGATTTCGTCTCGGGAATGACAGATATTTACGCAGTAGAGCTTTTTAGAAAAATCAAAGGAATTTCATTTCCATCGATTAGCTAAAAATAGGCTTAATAAACCTCTTTTTTTATTTGTTCTGTTGACAGCCAGTTGTTTACATGGTGTTTGGTATGGGTTTTGAGGATTGGTTATTCCTAAAATTACTCAAATATGAATTGAAGTTAACTCAAATCCTAAAACATCTCAGCTATGAACACAATTGATTTTAATCGCCACCTAATTACAAATCAAAATGCTCTGGAGTCATTCGCTTTTAAGTTTACTCACGATTATGAGGATGCAAATGATTTAGTTCAGGATACCATGCTAAAAGCAATGCGTTATTCACGGAAATTTCAAGAAGGAACCAATTTTAAGGGATGGTTGTATACCATCATGAAAAACACCTTCATCAATGGTTACAGGAGAACACTAAAAACGAGGTCGCTAATGACCACCCATGAAGAAATTCCTACAGCTCAGTTACTCAATGGTGCTACAGGGAATTCTGGTGAGAACAAATTTATGATGGAAGATATTCATAATGCAATGAATAAACTTCAGCCGGAATACCTGACTCCGTTTATAAAATATTTTGAAGGATTTAAATACCATGAGATTGCTGAGGAACTAAATATTCCTATAGGCACCGTAAAAACCAGAATTCATATGGCAAGGGGACTACTTAAAAAGAATCTCAAGATGTATACAGCAGAATTTTCAGCAGAGTCACGTTAAGGTGGCTCTGTTTATTTAAAGCTTAAGGTGTTCATCAATAGCTTTTCCTATATCCTCAAAGCAGGCAGAAGATATCCTTCTGCCGCCGTTATTTTCTATGTTCCATGACCCTGTTTTCTCACGCCTTAAAATGATTGGATCAGGCTCTCCGGTCACCATCTCTACCTTAAATTTATGATTATCCTCAGATGACGTGACGATCGCATCTAAATCTATATTCCCCATCTTGAAATTAATTGGAAATGCTTTCATGGGATTTTCCTCCTCACTATTTTATAACCCCCTTCTTCACCATATCTTCAAATAATGTTTTACTAAATTCAGATGCGAGGGATTGCGGACTATCCGGATTGATCGTTTTTGTCTGTGCAGAATACACTAATTTATCTCCGACCAGGTTGAAGAAATTCGCTTCCAGCATAAACTTGTTTGTTACCTGGTAATAACCGGGCTCGTATACTCTCGCATACATAGGTCTGTAATAGCCCCAAAATCCATATGGATACGGCATGATGCCAAATCCTCCGGGTACATAGCTTTTACTTTTAGTTTTATCCAGTAAAGCTATGGTAAATGCCCCGTCATATCCTTTCTCTTTAATTTTCTGAACTGCTACTTTCTCATCTAAGCCATCAAAATCTTTCGGCCCGTATTCCGCCAGTGCTGAACCGGCCGATACTCCATGGGTCTTTAAGTTCTCAACTATAGAATTTTCAACGTTTTCCCTTAATTTCCTGTCTTTGTTGCCCATTAGTGCTATAACCAGCACTTTACTGCTTTGTGGTATGGTCACATCTTTGGCTGTCCATGATGAAACCAACTTAGTACTGCTGCATGAATCTAATAAGATGCATAGCGCAACTAGAATAATCCCTATTGCTGATAATCGTTTCATTGTTGTATGATTAATGCTGATATAATAACAATTTAAAATCCATTTGGTTGCAAATAATTTGCACATCAAAGGTTTGTTATAAATATAACTAAACCAGTTGTTGATTTCCAGTGTTATGTATTTAAATTACAATTATGCCATCAAGTGTAATAGACCGTATTGAATATGATGCTGAAAATAGGATACTGAGTGTAGTGTTCCAGTCGGGCAAGGTATACTATTACAAAGAAGTTCCGCAGGGTGTTTATCTTGCGCTAAGAGCAGCAAGATCAAAGGGCAGATACCTGAATAACTATATAAAAGGAGTTTATGAGTTTGAGAGCTCTAGTACATGAGGCCATCTGAAAAGATGCAGACAGCCTCATGTGTTATTTTACTTCGCTACAGCATCGCGCAGCGCTTTAATCTGATCGTGAGATGCTCTCAGTTCAATTTTTTGCTCTGTAATGAGCGATTTCAGATTCGCTGATAATCCTTCTGTCTCCAAAGCCATTTTATACGCTTTTTGCGCTGCATCCTCACCAAATTCGCAGTTGTTTAAAACGGTTTCTCTATCATGACCTGTAAAAATTGCTTTTACATCCATCCAGGCCCTATAAATTTTCCCAGATGTAGTAGTTCCTGTTTCAGCTTTTTCTCCAAGAACCTGTACTTCTCCAGTTAACGCCGACTTATGCCTGTGGCTTTGTCTGATCATCTCTACAAACAACGATTTAAGATCGCTGTCTTCTACATGTAGCTCTTCAATTGCTTTCTCATATCCTGCAACTCTGTCATTATTGATTTCAATAAGATCATTGAGGATTTCGGTGTTTACATTACTGTTTTCCATTTTTTAAAGGTTTTGATGTATTAAGTCAACAAGCGGTATTCAGATATGTTTTAATTTTTCACGATTACCCCACAGCCAACCCTTGGCCCGGAATTTCCGGTAGGCTGGGTAGTGTAATCATCAGTTCCTCCATGTACAATGATTCCCCGTCCGATGATGTTTTTAATGTCATTTTCCTGCACACTCCATCTGTCTGTAGTCACAGTTATCGTTCCATGGCCTTTAGCATCTAACTGGATGTTTCCTATATCACCAGAGTGGTATGCTGCAGATCCCCATTTTCCATGAGCTTCTTTGGTAGGATTCCAGTGGCCATGTGTATTTTCTCCCATATTTCCACAATCTCCATGTTCATGGAAATGCACTGCAACGGTACTGTCGGCTCTTTCCGGATAATTTATTTCAAGATCCATTTTTATCTTACCATCGTTCAAAAGAAAGAATTTGGCCGATCCGATTTCTTTTCCGTCTGCGGTGGTTGCAAGTTTTGAATGTGCTATTTCTTTGTCATTATTGCTTGTGCAGGAAGACAGAATAGCTGAAATAAAAATTAGTGTTAAAATTGAAAATTTCTTCATGTCGTTTATAATTAATGATTTACATCATACAACAAAAGCAAATCTGTTTGGTTTGGAGATAGAAAATATAAACATATATGATAACTGCATTTAGTTCGTTTGTTTTCTATTACAGTAGTTTGTATTATTGAAACTTTTACTAGAATTATGAAGAAATACCTTGCGATTTTATTTTTATGCTTTAGCACAGCTGTTTTTGCACAAGAGAATTACTGGCAGCAGAGCGTCAGTTACGATATTGACGTTACCTTGAATGATCAGGAGAAATCATTAAAAGGATTTGAGACGATAGTTTACAAAAATAACTCTCCAAGCACGCTTGATTTTATTTGGTTTCATATTTGGCCAAATGCATACAAACAGGAATCAACAGCACTGTTTCAACAAATAAGAAATGATACATCCAGGGTTAAAAAGCTGAAAAATTACAGTTACGGAAGCATTGAAGGCCTAAATTTTAAGGTAAATGGAGCCGTTGCGGTAACAGAACCACACTCAAACCCGCAGTACATAGACATCATCAAGGTAAAACTAAATTCCCCTTTGAAACCAGGTGATTCAGTTAAAATAACTACTGATTTTAAAGTGAAACTTCCTTCTTACTTCTCCAGATCCGGATTTGCCGATGGAGAGTTTATGGTATGTCAGTGGTATCCTAAACCAGCCGTTTTCGACAAAAGTGGATGGCACGAGTTCCCTTATCTGGACATGGGGGAATTCTACAGCGACTATGCCTCTTTTAACGTAAATATTACCGTGCCCAACAATTATGTCGTAGGAGCTACAGGTGTATTGCAAAACACAGATGAACTTGCAGCGTATAAAAGCTTGGGTGCCAAAAACGTAGCTAACAGAGATGGAAAACCGGCGGTTTACGTACCGAAAGCTAAAAGCGGAACTAAGAAGCTAACTTACAAGATCTCCAATGTACCGGATTTCGCCTGGTTTGCAGATAAGGATTTCGTAATTCAGTATGATACAGTGAAACTTGAATCCGGAAAGGTAATCGATGCATTTACTTATTATCATAATAAAAAAGGAAGCCTGTGGGTAAACAGCATTGACTATACCAAAGATGCGGTAAAAAAGTACAGTGGCTGGATCGGCGATTACGAATATCCTGTGGTACAGGTTGTGGAAGGACCGGAGAATAATTCAAGCGGTGGTATGGAATACCCGACCATTACATTGATTACGAGTCCGGATGCGAAGAAAGAATCTCTTGATGGAGTA
Organism: Pedobacter frigoris; assembly: GCF_032678645.1. Lineage (GTDB taxonomy): Bacteria > Bacteroidota > Bacteroidia > Sphingobacteriales > Sphingobacteriaceae > Pedobacter > Pedobacter frigoris_A. Next base: position 666,587 of record NZ_JAVTSP010000001.1, on the reverse strand, counting down.
ATTGCTCACGAAGTAGGGCACAACTGGTTCATGAGTATGCTGGGCAGCAATGAGCGCATGCATACCTGGCTTGATGAAGGCCTGAATACTTATTTTCAATTCAGGTATGAAGCAGGTAAATACAGGGCAAATTCGATATTCGGTGATCACATTCCTGCAGAAATCAAAGCCCTTCCTGAAAAGGATTTTTTAAATAGCTTGTACAATGCAATGGGTAATATCCCTATGCAATCTGCTATCGAAATTCCTGCAGATAAGTTTGCGTCATCAGACGAATATGGTATCATATCCTATGTGAAAACAGCACTGTGGCTTTACATACTGGAAAGTCAGGCAGGAAGAGAAAAGATGGACAAAGCTTTTAAACTTTATTTCAGTAAGTGGAAAAATAAACATCCTCAACCTGAAGATCTGAAAGCTGCATTCGAAGAATCCATAGGTGTAGACTTAACTAAGTATTTTGACTTGTTGAAGCAAGAGGGACAGTTTAAGTAACCCATTGTTATTTATATATAATCAGCACTTTATCTTTATATTTTAAAAAGTCAAATGAGATCAAATCATATATTGAATAGGGTGCTGATTTTAGTACTAATCATGTTTAACGTGGGTTGCGATCAGGTCACCAAAACTATCGTAAGAGATCGGATTAGTTATCATGAAAATATCCCTGTAATTGACAATCACCTAACACTTACCAAAGTAGAGAACTATGGTGCATTTTTAAGTTCAGGAGATTCATTGCCTTATGCCATCAAATTCATTTTACTTTCTTTGATGCCTTTGCTGGTATTGGCATATGGGTTTTATTTTTTAATGATCAAAACCAATTTAGACAGACTGTTCATCACAGGCATTTGCTTTGTAATAGGCGGTGGTATTGGAAATCTTTACGACAGGATCATTCATGGATCAGTCACAGATTTTCTCCACATTGATTTCGTAATATTTCAAACCGGAATATTTAATGTAGCAGACCTTTCTATCATGGCAGGTATGTGTCTGGTTTTAATTCATTTATATTTCAAAAAAAGACCCCAGCAATTGCAAGGCGAATAGCTATTTCACGTATACAGTTTTAACATTCACAAATTCCCTGATTCCGAACAACCCAAGCTCTCTTCCGTATCCGGATTGATTTATTCCGCCAAAGGGGAGTCTGGGATCAGACTTAACCAGTGAATTGACAAAGCAGGAGCCGGCATTTAAACGAGTTTTCGCAATTTCCTCGCCTTTCTCCTTGTTCTTCGTGAAGACAGCCGCACCCAGTCCGAATGACGTATCGTTGGCTATTTTTATAGCATCTTCTTCATTTTTTGCGTCAATAACCAGGGCCACCGGACCAAATACTTCGTCCTCATATCCTGGCATTCCTTTTTTTATCCCGGTAAGGATCGTTGGCGTATAAAATGCATGATTTCCTTTAAAACGGGGAATTTCACCTCCAAGAATACATTTGGCGCCAGCCTCAATGTTGTTCAGCACCTGCTGATGGAGCTCGTCCCTCAGGTCCTGACGCGACATAGGGCCAAGGTTTGTATTGGCGTCAAAAGGATCACCGGTTATCCGCACTTCCATCGCAGATTTAAATGCCTTAAGAAAATCTTTCAATACATCCTTGACCACAATAAAGCGCTTACCTGCGATGCAGCTCTGACCGTTGTTAATCAGCCTGCTTTGGGTGCATACTTCGGCGGCATATTCCAGATCTGCATCTTTTAAGATAATATAAGGGTCACTGCCCCCGAGTTCCAATACAGATTTTTTTAAATGCATCGCAGCCTGTTGCGCTACCTGGATACCGGCTTCAGTACTTCCTGTTAAGGTTACAGCCTTAATAAAAGGCAGCTCAATTACGTCCTTAACCACTTTACTGTTGATCAGCAATACATTAAACACATCTTTCGGAAAACCAGCGTCGACGATGATCTGATGTATAGCCAGTGCACATCCACTAACATTGGACGCATGCTTTAAAATCCCGCAGTTGCCGGCCATCAAAGCAGGAGCGAGGAAGCGGAATAGCTGCCAGAAAGGAAAGTTCCATGGCATTACCGCCAGTACCAATCCCAGCGGCTGAAAACTCACATAGCTTTTTGATGCCTCAGTGTCAATGATTTCGTCTTTTAAAAAACCAGCACCATTCGCAGCATAGTACTCACATACCAGTGCGCATTTCTCTATTTCTGCAATACCATCCTTAAGTGGTTTTCCCATTTCCAAAGCCATCAATTCTGCCAATGCAGCACTGTTTTTTCTCAGTGTCACTGCAGCTTTAGTGAGAAAGCCGGCTCTTTCATCAAAACTTGTATTGCGCCATTTCAGCCAGGCATTGTGCGTTTTGTTCACTTTCTCCGTCACCTGTTTCCAGGTATCGGCTTTATAGCTTTTGATTATCTTTCCATTTACAGGATTAATTGATTTGATGTTCATGGCATTAGCTTATGGTTTCTTCCTACAGGATAACAAAATTCTAGACCAAACGTTTCACGCCTTCCTGTGCGGCCACCAGATGCGCGACATTCCAGATGATATTGTTGTTAATCCTGAAGGAATTTTATTCAACTGATCTGCGCTGAATTCATTGACTGCATTAAGTACATAAAGTCTTAGTTTTCTTAATGTTTCAATCTGAGGATATACCGATAGACCCATAAATATTGGATTATAAATAAATATTGCATTAATATGTTAATTATCCGCAATATAATTAAATAGAAGATGCAGTTTGGGTATAAAATTTGATTAGGGATTTGTAATTTTGCAAAAAATTTCAAAAATGACCGGAAAGAAGAGTAATTCAAGTAAAGAGGTAGATGTAATATTGATTGGCGCGGGTATTATGAGCGCAACTTTAGGAGTATTGCTAAAAGAATTACAACCCGATCTGAGCATAGAGATTTTTGAGCGCCTGGATGTGGCAGCAGCGGAGAGTTCTGATGCCTGGAACAATGCGGGTACAGGCCACTCAGCATTCTGCGAATTGAATTACACTCCTCAACTGACCGACGGCTCTGTTGAAACTAAAAAGGCGGTTTCTATTGCAGAATCCTTTGAGGTTTCTAAACAATTCTGGACTTTTCTGGTACAAAGCGGTATCGTTGGAAATCCTGAGGAATTCATTAAAGCGATACCTCATATGAGTTTTGTCTGGGGAGAAGAAAATGTAGACTTTTTGCATAAAAGATTTACTAAACTTCAGGAAAGCAATCTTTTTAAAGGAATGAATTATTCTGAAGATCCTAAACAGCTGGCTGAATGGATGCCGCTTGTGATGGAGAACAGAAATCCTGATGAGAAAGTGGCTGCTACCAGAATGACCCTTGGTACTGATGTTAATTTCGGTTCATTGACAAGAATGATGTTTAATCATCTTCAAAAACTTGAAAATGTATCCCTTCATTTCCACCACGAAGTCCGCAAATTGAAACAAAGGGACGGGCTTTGGGAAGTAAAGGTTAAAAATGAATCGACAGGCAAGAAAAGGATAGTAAAGTCAAAATTTGTTTTCATAGGCGCGGGAGGTGGATCATTGCCACTTCTTGAAAAAGCAGATATACCAGAAGGAAATGGCTTCGGAGGTTTTCCGGTTAGCGGCCAATGGTTGAAATGTGTGAATCCTGAGGTAATAGAACGTCACAATGCAAAGGTGTATGGTAAAGCTTCAGTTGGGGCTCCTCCAATGTCTGTACCTCATCTGGATACACGAATGATTGATGGCAAAAAGGCTTTGCTTTTTGGTCCATATGCAGGTTTCTCTACAAGATTCCTGAAACATGGTTCGTTGCTGGATCTTCCGCTATCAATTAAAGTGAACAACATCAGACCGATGATCTCTGCAGGACTGGATAATTTACAGCTTACCAAATATTTAATCGACCAGGTAAGACAATCTCCTCAGGATAGGATGGAGGCATTGAGGGAATATTTACCTGATGCCAAAATGGAAGACTGGGAGCTTGAAACAGCCGGACAGCGTGTTCAAGTTATTAAAAAGGATGAAAAACATGGTGGTATATTGGAGTTTGGTACTGAGGTGGTGACTGCTGCTGATGGGTCTATAGCTGCTTTATTGGGTGCTTCGCCAGGTGCATCAACAGCTGTTTCAATCATGCTTACTTTAATGGAACGTTGTTTTAGCACTCATATCAAAACTGATCAATGGCAACAAAAATTAAAAGAAATGATTCCTTCCTATGGTCAGTACCTTAGCGGAAATCCTGAGCTTACTGATAACGTAAGAAATCATACATCAGAAATATTGAAGCTGGAAGTGCCAGAAATGGTTTAAACCGGTTTTCTTATACATGAAATGAGGACGTCTGATGAAGGCATCCTCTTTTTTATTGGCCTCAAATGCAGGAAAATATAGCCATCTTTATAATAATCTCATATTACCTACAGTATACCTACATATAAACAACATAATTAATGTATCCTTACCATATCCTTGCTATATCCTTGAACTATCCTAGGATATAGCAAGGATAGTCCAACCATAGTTCAAGGATAGTTCAATGATATGTCAATACTGTTATTATATCGTTGTTAATATGAAGGTATTATGAAATTATTTAAAACCTTTTCCTAGCCTGATTTGTTGTTGTTTTGGAGGTTTATAAAAGACTAACTACGATTGGCATCATCCTGAAACAATACGTTTGTCATCCTGAAATAGCGCGTTCGTCATCCTGAATTTATTTTGCTTCGCAGCTTCTTCGAGTTCAGGATCCCGGTTGAGCAGGTTTTAAAATGCCATATTCAGGATCCTAAAATAAATTCAGCAGGACGGCAATAGGAGCCAAACTTTTAATACCCTCTTTAACTAATTAACCATTTATAAACAGTAATTATGGCAATAGCAAACAATGGCCCTCATGGGAGTCACCGCGGACGGATTGGCAACATCGTATATTACATGCTGAACGGACAGCCGGTATCTCGGGAGATAGGCATTACAGATAAACCACCTACAGTTCGATAATTGACTGCCCAGCTGAGTACCAAAATATGCAGTGAATTTTTAGCATCTGTCAAGGAATTTACCGAGGTCGGATTTGCCGCCGAAGCAGAAGGTACTACCGCTAATCCCTTTAATTTATCAGTAAAATACAACCGTAAATACATTATTAAAGGTACCTATCCAGAGCTTGCAATCGATTTTGAAAAGGTAGTCTTAAGTTCAGGAACTCTAAAACAGCCGGAAAACTGGGAGGTTACAGAAACAGAAGATGGGTTGCAGTATACCTGGGATGCAGATCCGCAGATGCCATGGGCAGAGTCAACCGATCAAGTGATGATGATGGCTTATTTTCCAATAAGGAACAAGGTGGTTTACACACTTTTTGGTAACAATAGACTTTCCGGCAGTGATATACTGGAAATTCCACCTAGTCTAAGGGATACGCCTATGGAAACGTATATGTCCTTTGTCGCCGCCGACAGGAAACAAACGGCACACAGTATTTACACAGGAAGTTTTAATCAATAATGTTATGGGTATACTAAGAAAAGGGCTTCTTGGCCCTGTTAAAAATAAAACCGGTGCAGTAATTGGTCGCGAGCACCGGGGTCAGAACATACTTACAGGGCTGCACAACCCAAGTACGAAACCGCCTACAGAAAAGCAACTGGAGGAAAGGCGGAAGTTTGGCATGCTCAATAGTTTTCTGAGCGACATTGATAAATTGGTGAATGTTGGCTTTAAGCGCTATGCAAAAATAGGATCACCTGTAAATGTGGCCTATTCTTACAATGCGGATCATGCATTTGTAAAGCAGGGAGAGGAGTGGCAACTCAATTTTCCAGAGATGGTCTACAGTCGCGGACACGTAGACACACCAGAGGGTGCGAATGTAGTGCTGGGTGCCGAGGTTCACACGGTATTGTTTAGCTGGCTAGCACAAAAACAAACAGCTTCCTGTCAGTTTGCCGATCAAGCGAGTTTCCTCGTATATAATGCCGCGAAGAATAAGGCACTGATCCTGATGGACGCTACAAACAGATATGCACTTTCGTACCAGTTGACCCTGCCGACCGAGTTTGCTGGCGATGCATTGCATTGCTATATGAATTTCAATTCCGAAGATGGGAAGCGGAGCGGAGATAGTGTGTATTTGGGAGAACTTTTATTTTAGTAAATTGTAATCGCTAAGTGCATTTGCGAGATACGAATTTAATGGTGCGAAAATTGATAAACAACAGGTAACTAATCAAATAGAAGATGCCAAAATGGTCTAAAATAACCCTCAAAGTACTAGGTGTCCTGATTGGACTGGTATTGGTGCTATATGTTGCAGCCGCTTTATATGTTAATGCCAATAAAAAGAGTTTACTGGCATCCGTTACTGCTCAATTAAATAAAAGCCTGAATGGCTCGATATATATCGAGACAATGGATCCAACGTTTTTAAGAGGATTTCCGGGAGTGTCGCTTACTTTAAAGAACGTAGTACTTAAAGACAGTCTTTGGAAAAACCACAAGCATACCCTGCTTGAGGCAAAAGACCTGGAGGTAGCCGTTAACACCCTGGCCTTGTTTACAGGCACGATAGAAATTAAAAAGATTGGTATTAATAACGCATCCGTCTATTTGTATACTGATAGCTTAGGTTATAGTAATACTTCTGTCTTTAAAAAGAAGGATAAATCTAAACCGAAACCTGCAGACAAAGATGCTCCGGCACAGTTTGGCAAGTTTACGTTGAACAATGTGAACTTTGTGATGGACAATCAGAAGGGGCACAAGCTGTTCGAGTTCGTGGTGGACGATCTTAAGGGCGATGTTGATTATTCCTGGTCGGGATGGGAAGCTGAAATTAAACTTAAGACAATAGCGAAGAGCTTGGCATTCAATACCAGAAGAGGATCTTTTATTAAAGATAAATTACTTGAGGGACCGTTTAATATAGATTACAACGATGAATCCGGGGTTTTAACCGTAGCGCCTAATACACTTAGTATCGGGTCAGATCCATTTATCATAGGAGCGAAGTTTGATACTTCAAAAGAAAACACTGATTTTAAAATAGATATAGAAGCCAAGGACATCCAATGGCGTAATGCATCGGCATTGCTGGCTCCGAATATTAGTTCCAAACTGAATATGTTTAATCTGGATAAACCCATTCATGTCAATTGCACCATTGCGGGCAATATGGGGCCGGGTGGCGAACCTGCTATTCACGTAAAAGCGCTGGTGGCAAATAACGTGCTTACTATACCAGGAGGCGTGGTTAAAGACTGTAATTTTACGGGGATATTTACCAATAATTTCATCAATGGGAAGGGGATGACGGATGAGAATTCAGCCATCAAATTGTTTAATTTTAAAGGAAGCTACGAAGAGATGCCTTTTTCAATTGATACCGCTTCAATTAATAACCTGGACAAGCCAATTGCGACAGGGGTATTTAAGTCTCAGTTTGACATTGCCAAGTTGAATAATGTGATTGGTGACAATATGCTGAAGTTTGGAAAGGGTACAGCAAATGTAAAACTGGCTTACAGAGCAGACATTGTTAATTTTCAATTGACTAAGCCTTTTGTAACCGGACTGGTAGATATTAAAAATGCTGACGTGAGTTATGTGCCGAGAAGAGTTAACTTTAAAAATACGGCCATCTCACTTAACTTCACAGATCATGATCTTTTTATTAAAAACATCCGGTTGCAGAGCGGTAAGAGTGTTGTTTTTATGGATGGCAGCATCCGCAACTTCTTGAATTTATACTATACAGCGCCTGAAAAGATTTTGCTGAACTGGCAGATTAAAAGTCCCGAGCTGCATCTTGGTGAGTTTCTTGGCTTCCTCGGTACCAGGAAACCTAAGGCAAAGAAACGTACTCCAAAAAGTAATTTTTCAGATAACCTGAACGAGGTATTCGAGAAGAGCCAGGTAAATATGAACATCCAGGTAAATAAGGTTTATTACAATAAGTTTCTGGCGACCAATGCAAATGCCGATCTGCTGCTGTCGGAAAATAGCATCGCCATCAGGAACGTAAGTGTAAAACATGCGGGCGGTGGACTAAAGCTGAGTGGTAGTGTGACTCAGAAAGGCAGCGTCAATAAGTTTGTACTGAACACTAACATCAGTAATGTAGACATCAAGAACTTTTTCTATTCTTTTGATAACTTCGGAATGAAGTCGCTGACTTCCAAAAATCTAAGAGGCTACCTGTTTTCTAAGGTGAATATGACCGGACAGATTAGTGACAGGGGAAACCTGATGCCGAATTCTTTGTATGGCAGCATCGTATTTGACCTTAAAAAAGGAGCATTATTGAATTTTGAGCCGGTAAAAAGTGTCGGTAAATTTGCCTTTCCTTTCAGGGATCTTGACAACATTACTTTTACCAATTTAAATGGTAAATTTGATGTACGCGGACAGAATATTACCATCAATCCAATGCAGATCAATTCAAGTTTGTTGAATATGGACATTGCAGGGGTGTACTCGCTGAATAAGGGTACAAATATCGCATTGGATGTTCCGCTTCGTAATCCTAAAAAGGATGAGGAAATTACAGATAAGCAAGAGCGGAAGGATCGCAGAATGAAGGGCATCGTATTACATTTACTGGCCACAGATGGAGAAGACGGCAAGATTAAAATAAAGCTGAATAAAAACAGAGATAAAACTAAATAACCCTAATCCAATATTCACATGAAACGTAATGCAACAGCCGTTTGGAATGGCACAATTAAAGAAGGTAAAGGTCATATCACCACTGACAGCAAGGTGCTTGATCAAACTCAATATTCTTTTAACAGCAGGTTTGCTGAAGGAATTGGTACGAATCCTGAAGAACTGATGGCAGCCGCCCATGCCGGATGTTTTACTATGAAATTGAGCCTGGACTTAACAGAGGCTGGGTTTAATCCAACTGCTCTGGAGACTAAAGCGACAGTGTCTTTAGACAACGGAGTGATCACCAGTTCACATTTGGTATTAAAGGCAGATATACCCGGGATCAGTAATGACCAATTTCAGGAGATTGCTGTAGGATCAAAAGCAAATTGTCCAGTTAGTAAGGCTTATAATGTTGACATTACCCTGGAAGCATCACTTTCTTAATCATTTTTAAAAAAATATTTAATTAATCCCCTGTTTGTTTCTCATTCAGGGGATTTTTTTATCTTATAGTTATTAGAAACGCTGTAATTTAACTATTTTCGGTTTTTCATGTCAGATTCTAGAATATCAACATAAATGACCAAGTCTATACTTGTTTTAAAATTAGGTTCGGCCTCTATTACGACCAAAGAAGGAGAAATTGATGAAGCTATAATATCAGATATTACACGTCAGGTTGCTGAGCTTGCTGCAAATTATCACCTTATACTTGTTTCTTCAGGAGCAGTGGCGGCAGGTAAAAAGTTTGTTAAAAATTATAAAGGTAAAATCAGTGAAAGAAAGGCCGCGGCGGCTATTGGCAATCCATTGCTGCTGGGTACTTATTCCAAATATTTTCAATCTTATGGCATTTCCATCGCACAGAGTCTGTGCGAGCGTCAGCATTTCTCAAACAGGCCTCAGTTTCTGCAACTGAAGGAGACCTATGAGGAATTGTGGAAGAATGGTGTGATTCCTATTGCCAACGAAAATGATGTGGTAAGTAACCTGGAATTGAAGTTTTCTGATAATGATGAACTGGCAACACTTCTTGGAGTGGGCTTTGGTGCTTCAATGATCTTATTGGGTACCTCCGTTCCGGGCGTATTAGATAAGGATGGAATCGTGATTGATAAAATTGATTCTATCAATAATGATGTGTTTTCACTGGCCAATAAAAGTACATCTGAAGTAGGATTGGGCGGTATGAGTTCTAAGCTGACCTTTGCGCATCTTGCTTCTACAATGGGAATCAGGGTTGCTATTTTTGGTGTTAGGACTCCCGACGGGATTTTGAAAGCTGTAAAAGGAGAAACCGGAACGGCATGTACGCCGAAGAACTGCTCTATTTCTGCAAGAAATAAATGGCTGGCCAGCGGGAGTTTGGTGACGGGCAGGGTCATGGCCGATGAAGGAGCATGTTCTGCAATTAGGAAAAGGAAAAGTTTACTGGCTGTTGGGATCAAGACCATAGTGGCTGATTTTGCAGGCGGTGAAATATTTGAGGTTATAGATGAGCAGCACCATATTGTTGCTGTTGCGCGTGCTAAAGTTTCATCAAATGCAATCACAGAGAATTTAAAACAACACAACCTAGAAATAGCAAATGCCAGTGATATTGTGGTCTTATAATATAGAATGGAATCGATTCAAGAACAGTTAATCAATGCCCGGCAGGCGCAAAAATCTATTGCCTCGCTTAAGGATGAAGAAAAGCAGCGTTTCCTGATTAGACTTGCTGAGGTTATAGCTGATCAGTCAGGGGAAATCATCTCTCAAAATCTAAAGGATCTGGAGAGAATGCCTGCTGCTGACCCCAAGCGTGATCGGCTGGTGTTAAACGAGGCACGCATAGCTGAATTGTCTAAAAGCCTTGCAGACGTAGCTGGTTTGCCGGACCCTACACAGCAGCTGATTTCAGAAAATACCCTGGAAAACGGATTGTTCATTCAGAAAAAAACAGTCCCGCTGGGTGTAGTAGCGGTTATCTATGAGTCGAGGCCCAATGTAACCATAGATGTTGCTGCCTTGTGTATCAGATCTGGAAATGTTTGTTTACTCAGAGGTGGACAGGATGCTTATTTTACCAATCTTTTCATTGTATCGTTGATTCAGCAGGTTCTTAAAGAATTTGATCTGGATGTGAATATTGTACAGCAACTTCCGGCGGATAGAAAATACATAGCCGATATACTTAAGGCAGAAAAATATATAGACGTAATTATACCGAGAGGTTCTAATGAACTGATTGAATTCGTGCGTAAAAATGCACTGGTGCCAGTTATTGAAACAGGAGCTGGCGTATGCCATACTTATGTAGAGCGAACAGCCAATTTACCTTTGGCAACTGATGTGGTTGTTAATGCTAAAGTTTCCCGTCCTTCGGTATGCAATGCGCTGGATACGGTAATTGTAGACAGGCAGATAGCAAGCGAATTTCTGATGTTGGCAGCTCCTAAATTGTCGTCATATCAGGTGGAGATATTTGCAGACGAAACAGCATATGGGATTTTAAAAGGTTTAGATTATCCTTTTTTGCAATCGGCCACTGCGGAAGATTTTGGTAGGGAATTTTTGGATTTTAAATGTTCTGTGAAGGTAGTTGATGATATTGATGAGGCATTAGCCCATATTGCTGAGTATTCTTCGAAACATTCAGAGGCAATTATTACAGAAGATGCAACAAAGAGCGAGCTTTTCCTGAACCAGGTAGACGCAGCTGTAGTTTATTTAAATGCATCGACAAGATTTACTGACGGACAGGTATTTGGGCTGGGAGCTGAAATAGGCATTTCAACTCAAAAGCTACACGCACGCGGACCGTTTGCTCTTGAAAAATTAGTAACAGAAAAATGGATAGTAAAAGGCAAGGGACAAATAAGATGAAAGCATTATCCATAAAAGACATCGCCAAAAAGGCGGAGGTATCAATCACAACTGTATCGTTCATTTTGAATGGAAAGGCAGCACAGATGCGGATCAGTAAGGCCGTTATTGAAAAGGTAGAAGCGATCATTAAGGAAATGGAGTTTAAACCAAATCAGGTAGCCAGAAGCTTGCGTACAGGAAACACGAAAACGATAGGCCTTCTTGTAGAAGATATATCAAATCCGTTCTTTGCGAGCATTGCCAGGAAGATTGAAGATAAAGCTTATAAAAAGGGGTATAAAATTAGTTACTCAAGTACAGAGAACAATCCGGCCAAGGCCAAGGATTTGATAGAAATGTTTAAATCCAGACAAGTGGATGCTTACATTATCGCCCCTGTACCGGGTATTGAAGACGACATTAAGCTCTTGCTTGCTGAGAATATTCCTGTCGTTATATTTGACAGGAACCTGCCTGATCTTGATGTTAATTTTGTTGCTGTTGATAACTTCAACGGGACCTATATGGCTACAGAACATCTGATCAGTAAAGGAAAAAAGAATATTGCCTTTGTAACGGTGGATGTACATGTAGATCAGATGGATAATCGTTTTTTAGGGTATCAGAAAGCTTTGAAGGATCATGGTCTATTGTTTAATACGGATCTGTATACAGAAATTCCATTTAATAATCCTGATGACAATACCGATGCGCAGTTGAAATTGATGTTTGAGAATAATCCGGAAATAGACGCCGTTCTTTTCTCTACAAACTATCTTGCTATTAAAGGGCTTGGTGTTTTGAAACAGATTAATAAACAGATCAATGAAGACTTTACCATCATCTCATATGATGACCATGATGTGTTTAGATTGCATACGCCACCCATAAGTGTTGTTGACCAGCCGATAGAAGAAATAGCAGAAAGGATTATTGATATTGTGCTTCATGAACTTGCCAATAGCAATAATCCTGTGAATAGAAGAGAGCTGAGCAAAGTAATGTTACAGCCTCATTTTATTGAAAGATGATTTAGAGGTTAGACCTCTAAATCATTCATAATCGATTTTACTTTTTCGCTCAGTTGAGCATCAGCGGCTTTAAATGCCGCTTTATCTTTTATTGTAGCATTTACACTGCAATAGAACTTGATTTTAGGCTCTGTTCCCGATGGTCTGGCTGAAATTATGCTGCCATCAGCAGTGATGAATTGCAGTACGTCAGATTTAGGTAGTTCAAGCTCTGTTTTGGTACCTGTCTTTAGATCGGTTTCAATTCCTAATTCATAATCCTTTAGTGTATCTACTTTAGCGCCGCCCAATGTAGCAGGAGGATTGTTCCTGAATTTCTCCATCATCGCTTTAATTTCTTCAGCTCCGGTTTTTCCTTTTTTAGTGATAGAGACCAGTTCTTCTTTGTAAAGACCGTACTGTACGTACATATCCAGCATTGCATTGTATAAGCTACTGCCTTTGTCTTTATAGAAAGCTGTCATTTCAGCAATAAATGCACATGAAACCACAGCGTCTTTATCCCTTACCAATTCTCCGATCAGATAGCCATAGCTTTCTTCGCCACCACCGATAAATGTTTTCTTACCTTGTAATTCAGTCATCAGTTTACCAATCCATTTGAATCCGGTTAATGTGTTGTAGCACGGAACATCTTTCGATTTGGCTATTGCTTCGATTAAATTAGAGGTTACTATGGTTTTGACTATATATTGGTCCCCTGTTAGTTTTCCTTTTTCTTCCCAGGCACTTAAAAGGTAATTGATCAATAAGCTGCCGGTCTGATTTCCGTTTAACAGTACAAATTCCCCATCATTGTTTTTTACCGCAATGCCGACGCGGTCAGCATCAGGGTCTGTGGCCAACACAAGATCAGCATCTATCTCCTGCGCCTTTTTTAAAGCGAGTGTAAGTGCTTCTTTTTCTTCGGGGTTAGGATATACTACAGTAGGGAAGTTTCCATCAGGAGTGCTTTGTTCCTCTACAAGTGTCAGGTTGGTAAAACCAAATTGCTCCAATGCTTTAGGAACAAGTGTAATGCCTGTTCCGTGGATGGGAGAGTAGACGATCTTAAGGTCTTTTTGGCGCATAATTGCTTCTGGAGAAACAGATAAAGCTGTGATTTTGTCCAGGTAAAGCTGATCAAGTTCTTCACCAATTAATTCAATATTTCCGGCTATACCGTCAAATTTAACCTCATCAATGCTTTGTATTTTTGCTACCTCATCCATTACAAGGGTATCGTCAGGGGAGGTGAACTGTCCGCCGTCAGCTCCATAAGCTTTATACCCATTGTATTCCTTAGGGTTATGAGAAGCAGTAAGCATAACCCCGCTTTTGCAGCCAAGTTCTCTGATGGCAAAAGACAATTCCGGAGTTGGTCTTAGTGCCTTAAAGAAATAGACATGTATGCCATTTGCAGAAAAAACATCCGCAGTAATTTGTGCAAAATAATCAGAGTTATTTCTGCTGTCGTGCGCAATAGCTACTTTGATTTTTTCACCGGGATACTTATTATTCAGGTAGTTGGCTAAGCCCTGGGTGGCCGTTCCGATCGTATACTTATTGATCCTGTTTGATCCCGCACCCATTATTCCGCGTAAACCTCCGGTACCAAATTCCAGATTTCTGTAGAACGAGTCTGTAAGTTCGGTGTAAGCTTCTTTGTCTAGCAGTTGTTGTATTTCTTCTTTGGTTTTTTGATCGTAATTTCCATTAAGCCAACTGTTTATGGTGCTTAAGGTAGCTGCTTCTAATTGCATATGTCAGGTATATGTTTTAAGTTATTACTAGAGGAAACAAAATATTTTTAGCGGTAGTTTTTAAGGGAGTGCAACAATGAGCAAATTATTCCAAATTTTATTTTGTCAATATCACAATTATTAACGCCGTTTTATTTAATTTCACGCCCTAATATAAGTATATAACCAATTTGATTGAAATATTTATTAACCTTTAAAGATTAAACCACTAACAATGAAACTGTAAACATTTTGTTTATAGGATCATGAAAAAAACAAATTATAAACGACATGAAAATATTAAAGTTTGGAGGAACTTCCGTAGGAAGCCCTGAGCGCATGAAAAAATTACTGGACATCATCAATCCAGCCGAAGAACAAATTGTAGTATTATCAGCTGTGTCTGGTACGACCAATAGTTTAGTAGAAATTTCAGCCAAACTTTTAAAGGAAGATAAACAGGTTGCGTTAAGCTTAATTAACGCATTGCATCAAAAATATAATGAATTTGTAATCGAACTTTTGCCGGAAGGTGATTTTCGTGAACAGGGGCAGGAAGTAGTAGATTACCATTTTAATTTCCTTGGTACTTTGGCTAATGATTTATTTACGCCTATTGAAGAAAAGATTGTGTTGGCACAGGGTGAGTTATTGTCGACTACGCTGTATCATATTTATCTAAAGTCAATAGGAGTTGCTTCGGTGCTTTTGCCAGCTTTGGATTTCATGAAAATTGATGAAGACAACGAGCCGGATGTGCCTTTTACCACAAAGCATTTGCAGCCGATACTCGATGCCAATAAGGGAAACAAGCTTTTCATTACACAAGGCTTTATTTGCAGAAACAGCTTTGGGGAAGTAGATAACCTGAGACGCGGGGGAAGTGATTATACTGCTTCGTTACTTGGTGCAGCTATTCTTGCTGAAGAAGTTCAGATCTGGACTGACATCGATGGGATGCATAACAATGACCCAAGGATCGTAAAAGGTACTAAACCTATTTCTCAGCTTTCTTTTGATGAGGCTGCTGAATTGGCTTATTTCGGAGCAAAGATCCTGCATCCGCAGTCGGTTTTTCCGGCTCAGAAATATAAGATACCTGTGAGGTTGTTGAATACCATGGAGCCAAATGCTTCAGGTACTTTGATCTCGACAGAAAGTGAAAAAGGAAAGATCAAATCGATTGCAGCTAAAGACGGTATTACTGCGATTAAGATCCAGTCGAGCAGAATGTTGCTGGCCTATGGGTTTTTGAGACGTGTTTTTGAGATTTTCGAGCGTTATAAAACGCCAATTGATATGATTACTACTTCTGAAGTAGCTGTGTCGTTAACAGTTGACTTCACGGATAACCTGGATAAGATCATTGAAGAATTACATGATTTCGGAAGTGTGGAAATTGACAGCAATCAATCCATTGTATGTGTTGTTGGTGATTTTAGTGCAGATAAACATGGGTATGCGGCACGTGTATTAGATGCAATCAAGCACATCCCTGTACGTATGATTTCTTATGGAGGCAGTAATTACAACATTTCATTATTAATCAATACAGAATATAAAACTGAAGCGTTAAAAAGCCTTCATAATCGCTTGTTTGAGTAGGAATTACCTTTTCTTAAGCCATACAAGGAGCGCTGCAATGATAAGAATGAGTGCGATGAAGAGTCTTACTCTACGGTCGTATTCTTTTTTATTGATCCTTTGCTTTTTATAATCAAGGTAATTGCCAAAATAGATCAGCGCCAGTACAAGAATAAAAATTACAATAAGAAACTTAAACATTATGTTTTCTGATAAAGATATATCGCACTTCACTAGTCTAGAAACACCTTTCTATTACTATGACCTTGCATTATTGCAAAAAACACTTAGCAACTGTGCGGATGCTGCGAAGTTATATAATTTTCATGTGCATTATGCCATGAAAGCAAATTTCAATCAAAAGGTTCTGCAACACGTTAAGTCGACAGGTTTTGGCGCAGACTGTGTGAGTGGTGGCGAAGTAAGTAAGGCTATCGAAATAGGATTTGATAAGTCGCAGGTGGTATTTGCCGGTGTAGGTAAATCGGACAAGGAAATTAACAATGCATTAGATCATGATATTTTTTGTTTCAATGTAGAATCTATACAGGAGCTTGAGGTGATCAATGAGCTGGCCGCTGCTAAAGGTAAGACCGCCAGGGTAGCTATACGGATCAATCCGAACGTAGATGCACATACGCATCATAACATCACAACGGGGTTGGACGAGAATAAATTTGGTATCAATTCATGGGATTTGCCGCTTTGTGCAGAAACTTTAAAGAAATGTGCGAATTTAGAGTTCCTGGGAATTCACTTCCATATAGGTTCTCAGATCACGAATCTTGACGTTTATAAAAATCTATGTGTTCGTGTAAATGAGTTTGCTGAATGGTTTGAAGAGCGTGGTTTTACAGTTAAGGTATTGAATGTAGGCGGGGGCTTAGGGATTGATTATCACAACCCGGATCAGCAAATCCCAGACTTTACTTCATACTTTAAAATCTTCAATGATTTTCTGAATGTAAGGCCAAATCAGGAAGTGCATTTTGAATTGGGCAGGGCATTGGTTGGTCAGAGTTCATCGCTCATTAGTAAGGTCTTATATGTGAAGAATGGAAAGAAAAAGAATTTTATCATTTTAGATGCAGGTATGACTGAATTGATGAGGCCAGCATTGTATCAGGCATATCACCAGATTGAAAATATTTCTAAAGCCGCATCGCCTTCTGCAGTTAAATATGATGTAGTAGGCCCTATTTGTGAAAGTACAGATTGTTTTGGGAAAGAAGTAGAATTGCCGGATACTTTGAGAGGTGATTTGATCGCCTTACGAAGCACTGGCGCTTATGGTGAGGTTATGGCTTCTCATTATAATCTGCGTGAGAACATACAGTCCGTTTATAGCGGAGAATAAAGATTAGTGCAATTATACAATAGCAGTACCGTTATCGCGAGGATACGAGAGATCTCTTGAATTATTTCCGGACAAGAGATCTCTCTCTGCAATCGAGACGACGACAGGTTGTGCTTTTTAAAAATACCTATTTATTCTTCAAAGAAGTCCGCAAGTCCGCCAAGGTAATACTCCTGAAGACCTTCAGTAAAATCCTTAAAATCTTCCTCCGGGATGTTTGTCTGTACAAATTCCAGGGAAGTTCCTTTTTTGTCTTCGTGAAGTTTAATGGTAACTATTGACGGTTCGTTCTCTTCACCAAAATACCATTGCTGAACAATTCTCTTTCCGTATTCAAACTCTATGTTTTTTCCGCTGATGTCTCCGTCCCAGAAAGAAAACTCAGTTCCTGGTTCTTCAGTAAACTCTACTTCAGCACCAGTCCACAATTGTATACTTTGAGCTTTAGTAAGTGCCAGGTAAACTTCTTCAGGAGGGGCAGGGATATAAATGTACTTTTTAAATGTTTTCATGTTGCTTTTCATTTTTATCCGCATCCGGTGCTGTTGTGGGTATAGCGGATGCTGTTAGTTTTTTATTGTAGTATTGAATTAAGGCTTTTGTACACTCGGACTCCGGATAGGTAAAGACAAAAGTTTCTTTAACCCTTTTTGATACTTTAAGATACCAGATGACGGCGATGGAAATGATGATTGAAAAAAAAGTAAGGCCGATCTGGTAACCGATGTTGGCATACAAGTCGAGTAGCTTGTTACTTAGGATTGATATTACTGAAGTAAAAATAGTCAATCCGATCATTAACTTGGTGAAAAGTATATAGGTACGCGGGAAGCTTTCTCTTCTGTTGACGAATAAAAAGATACACAGTATAGAAAATACAAACAGTACAAAATGGGCAATTAGGTCTGCACCAAAAGCGAACTTATAAATTATTGCCTTATAAGTTCCAAGCTCATTCAGGCTCTTCCAAAACGTATCGTCAAATAGTTTCAATACAAACACTTTGGATAAAATGAGAGGCCCCAAAACGACTCTTATTGCCATTAAAGTAAGCCATCCACCAATTGACAATGCTGAGGCAAGTTGAGCCACATCAAAATGACCCCTTTTTTTGTACAACTTTACGAAGAAAAATGTTGAAAACACCACAGTTAATATACCCGCCATTACTGCATAAGAGTTGGTATCTGCACGCACTGATACAGAACCAGGCTCTTTTGCCATAAAATAATAGCTTAGGTTTTCATCGACCTTTTTATAATCTTCATTATATGCTTTTATCTGATCGGCATTCATATAGGCACTCAGGCTTTTGTATTTGTACTTGAGTGTTGCTTCATTCGTACTGTTCTCTCTATTCAGTTCAAAAGAGTACTGGCCATTGTTTACTTTGATAACTTCTGAATCTTCATCGTACATATAAGGCATATAAACAGTGATGTTTTGCTCTACATTGACCGGATGTCTCAATGCCAGGGGCTCGGATCGTTTTTTTGCGCTTACCTTACGAAGCTCATTGCTGACCAGGTCTGCATAAAAATTTACATATTGCTGGTTGTCTTCTTCGCTGCGCACCCAAATGTTTGGTATTTCGTAACTCTCGGTGATCTCCACAACATTGTCATCTTCATTGTCTTTGATCTCCAAAGGAGAACTGCTCTCCGTGTCTGTATAATATTTTCCATAGTACTCCAGAAAGTCTTTTTCAATGCCGTCTGTTCCGGATTCTGCGATTTCACTCCTGATGTTGTCGGCATAATTCCCTGTGTACCTGCTATGGATCACCAAAGTCGAATTTTTAGTGCCTGATGTATCAGATATGTTAAAAGTCAGCTCTGCTACTAATTTGCCTTCAGGTTTGCTTATTAGTTTTTCAAGTGTATTATTGCCCGGTTTGATGACCAGGACATATCCATAGTCAGGGGCATAAAAATCATTAAATTTACCTCTTTGATAAGATATTGTTGGGTCAATCCATGTTCTTCGGTTATTGTAATCTATTGCAACGATCACATGATTGAATACAAAAGGACTGGGGAGATATTCTTTGGTAGCTAAGGTCAGATCAGTGCCTGCATAGACCATATAGGCTTTAATGTTCAAACCTTTGAGTAGGTGTACCAACAATAGCGACTTATCTTTGCAGTCGCCATACCGTTGACTCAATACTTTTTCCGGAGAATTGGGTCGATGAGAATACATACCCATCTCGATTCCCATGTACCTGATCTCATCCTGTACAAAGCGGCTAGCCAATTCTATGTATTTCTTTTCATTGCCCGCTGCCTGTTTTTTGAAATCCTGAATCTTCTTATTAAGCAATGGTGATTTCAGATCGGGGTAATCGTTGACCGACAAGCCCCAATTTACCACTTCATTCCAGTTGTTGTACTCAGTTACCTGCGTTCTTTTTAATGGATTGTACCAGGAAGGTTCATTATCTTTGGTACGGTATGTTTTGGTTAATGTGCTGGTCCACTCATACAATTTATAGCCGTCACGTTCAGTAATCTCCGGTGCTTCGGCTTTATTGAAGCTTTTCAGGTTCAGTTTGCGGTCTTTGCCTGCGATGAGGTTCATATACAATTGGCCCAAACTGCTAGATCCTTCTGTATAGTACATGGAGACATGTTTTTTACCGAAGATCGGGTTGTTGCCTTTTATGGTATAAGCATATTCAATTCTGTCGCCTTTGCGGACATCGTCCAATATCAGGAAAGCATCATAGGTAGCACTATAAATAAATTTAGAAAGATCTTTTTCGTTTTGAATGACTTTAAATTTACCTGCTTTCAACTGATCGACTTTCTGACTGCCACGCCAGATCAGGATCTTGTGAAAAACAAGTTTTTGAAAACCAGGTTCATATGTAATGCTGATCTGAGAAGCATTTTGTACGCCTGCATCGGAAACGATCTCCCTTATAATATGGGTGTAATCTTCTTCAAGTTCCGCATGGTTTTGGTTTTCATATAAGGACAGATAATATCCATCTGAAACGTCTTTAGCTTTCAGTTTAACGTTCTTGTTTTCAACTTTAACGATCCATGAAGGTTCGTGTTTGTTGATGGAAAAACCATGGCCTTGCGCAGAAACATTGACCTGATTTCCGAAAATGATTAATAGGAGTAATGATATAGCTAAACAAATCGTATGATAAGACCTGAGCGTTAAGAAAGACATATAAATTAAGAGTTTTTATATTGCAGAATCTGAGTTATTTAAAAGCATTGAGACCAGTCACATCCATGCCGGTAATTAATAAATGTATGTCATGAGTACCCTCATAAGTAACTACTGATTCCAGATTCATCATGTGCCTCATGATAGAATATTCGCCTGTAATTCCCATTCCACCAAGTATCTGTCTTGCATTTCTGGCGATGTCAAGTGCTATTTCAACACTGTTCCTTTTGGCCATGGATATTTGTTCGGCACTGGCTCGGTCCTCGCTTTTTAATGTGCCTAACCGCCAAACCAGTAATTGTCCTTTCGTGATTTCAGTAATCATTTCAGCAAGTTTTTTCTGCTGTAATTGAAATCCGCCGATAGGCTTTCCGAATTGAATACGTTCTTTTGAATATCGCAGAGCTGTATCGTAGCAGTCCATAGCAGCACCTAATGCGCCCCATGCAATTCCGTAGCGTGCCTGATTCAGACAACCCAATGGACCTTTTAATCCTGAAATATTAGGGAACACATTTTCTTTAGGTATTTTGACGTTGTCAAATACAAGTTCGCCTGTAGCCGAAGCGCGTAGACTCCATTTGCCATGTGTCTCAGGTGTGGTAAAACCTTCCATGCCGCGTTCGACCACCATTCCTCTGATTTTGCCTGATTCATCTTTAGCCCAAACAACGGCAATATCGGCAAAAGGAGCATTGGAGATCCACATCTTGGCTCCATTCAATAGGTAATGGCTGCCATTGTCTTTTATGTTGGTTACCATTCCACCTGGATTAGATCCATGATCAGGTTCTGTAAGACCAAAACAACCCATTAATTCACCTGTGGCCAATTTTGGGAGATATTTTTTGCGCTGTTCTTCTGATCCGTAAGCGTAAATAGGGTACATAACCAATGAACCCTGAACAGAGGCTGTAGAGCGGATTCCTGAGTCCCCGCGTTCTATTTCCTGCATCAATATGCCGTATGCAGTGTAATCTAATCCCGCTCCGCCATATTCAACTGGTATAGTGGGGCCAAAGGCTCCAATTTCGCCTAAACCTTTGATGACGTGTTTGGGGAATTCGGCTCGCTGTGCATAATCTTCAATAATCGGACTTATTTCTCTTTTAACCCAGTCTCTTGCTGTTGAACGGATCAGTTTGTGTTCTTCAGATAACAGTTCGTCTAACAAATAATAATCAGGAGCTTCGTAAAGGTCTTTCTTGGCAGATTTATTCATTGTTTACACTATATTTGGTTAAGCAATCAGCTGTTGTTTTCAAAGGTAATAATTTAAGGGAATGGCTGGTAAAAACCAATCAAAAATATAATTTTGCCAAATGAACAGCACAAAAAGCTATCTGCAAACCGTTGCCCTCAAAGATGTGAAGTGTCATGCTCTACATGGTTATTATCCAGAAGAACAGTTGACCGGAATTTACTTTATGGTAGATGCTGTGGTGACCTTTATCCCAAATGAAGATACTGAAAATCTGGCCCGCACAGTGAATTACGAAGTACTGAATACCATCATTCTGGAAGAGATGAAACTGACTCAGAAGATGCTTGAAACGGTTGTTAAAAATATACTAGACCGGATCATCGGCCATTATCCCTTTATTTTGACCGGGGAAGTCGGTATCAGAAAATTAAATCCACCGATGCCTGGTCAGATAGGTCACTCTTTTGTACAACTAAGCTATAAGGCTTAAAAATAGGGGGCTATCCCTGCTAAAAATATAATGGAATACACTAAAATAAATGAGGATCTGCTGGAGCAGATCAAGCAAGCTGTTGGTTCGCAAAATGTATTTACAGATCAGGATGCACTGGATACTTATTGTCACGACGAGACGGAAGACTTAAAGTATTATCCGGAGGTTGTGGTGAAGCCTGTTGACGCAGTATCTATCTCTGCTTTATTGAGATTGTGTAATGCTTTTCATGTGCCGGTAACTCCGCGTGGAGGTGGTACAGGCTTAAGTGGTGCCGCTTTACCCATCTACGGAGGAGTGTTGCTTTCAATGGAGAGATTTAAAGCGATTATCGACATAGATACTGAAAATCTTCAGGCAACAGTGGAGCCGGGTGTTATTACAGAAGAGTTTATTAATGCTGTTGCGGAAAAGGGGCTGTTGTATCCTGTGGATCCGTCCAGTAAGGGTTCTTGTTTCATTGGGGGAAATGTCGCTCATGGTTCAGGTGGGCCTCGTGTGGTAAAATATGGAACTATAAGAGAGTATATTTTGAATCTGGAGATGGTATTGCCAACAGGGGAGATCATCTGGACAGGTGCAAATACAGTTAAGTATGCTTCTGGTTATAACCTTACACA
This sequence comes from Pedobacter frigoris, assembly GCF_032678645.1. Classification (GTDB taxonomy): domain Bacteria; phylum Bacteroidota; class Bacteroidia; order Sphingobacteriales; family Sphingobacteriaceae; genus Pedobacter; species Pedobacter frigoris_A. The sequence continues at coordinate 643,906 of NZ_JAVTSP010000001.1, read as the reverse complement.
ACTGATGATAGGTTCAGAAGGTACGCTTGGTGTCGTGACCAAGATCGTGACAAAACTAATCCCTAAATCCCATCATACCGTCCTTATGCTGGCTTCGTTTACTGAAAATGAAAAGGCCTGCGCAGCAGTTTCTGCGATATTCAGAGCGGGAATTATCCCATCAGCATTGGAATTTATGGAAAGAAAAGGAGTGGAGTGGGTGATTAAATTTGATGATATCAAATTTGATCTTAAAGACGATGTCAATGCATTTCTATTGATAGAATTCGACGGTGACGATATGGATACCATCTTCAAAGATTGCGAAAAAGTAAATCTGGTGTTGGAAGAATTTGATTGTATAGATGTGCTTTTTGCAGATACGGCTCAGCAAAAGGAAGACTTGTGGCGTATGCGTCGTACTATGGCTGAATCAGTGAAATCGAATTCAGTATATAAGGAGGAAGATACAGTGGTACCGCGTGCAGCACTTCCTAAGCTGATAAATGGAATCAAAGAGATTGGCTCGCGTTTTGGTTTTGAAAGCGTTTGCTATGGGCATGCCGGAGATGGAAATCTTCATATTAATATTATAAAGGCAGGAATGAGTGATGACGATTGGAAAAACAAACTCAAAGATGGTATTGTAGAGATTTTTGAGCTCACGACTGCGCTGGGAGGTACTATTTCAGGTGAACATGGCATTGGGCTGGTGCAGAAGGAATTTATGCCGATAAAATATAGTGAGATTAACCTTAATCTTATGCGTGGGATCAAGACTGTTTTTGATCCTAATGGGATATTAAACCCCGGAAAGATATTCTAATCCGGGGTTTGAAAAGTTAGTAATTGTCTAGCTGCTCAAAGGCGAGCATTTTATTTCGTTCGTCATTGGGTATAGGAGCCGATGTTTTCATTTGGTAGTCAAAGGCAACACATGTGGTTTTGCCTTTGCTGCAAACTATCTCTTCGTTATTTTTAGTTTTGACCAACAAATACTCCAGGTCGAAACTGCTTTTCCCTATTCTTGATGTGCGTACATAAATACTGATCTTATCTTCAATGAATATTGGTGCGATATAATCTAACGACGCATTCGCGATTACAACTCCTGTTTTCTTCCAGTCCCATCCAATGGCCTGTTTCCAATATTTGGTTCGGGCAATTTCCATGTAAGTAAAATAGACCGCATTATTTACGTGTCCCATCATATCAAAATCAGCAAACCTTGTTTCTATAGTAGTTTTATACTTAAAACTGTCTAATTGATTGATGTCTTCTGTCTTTTTGTCTGCTTCTTTTGTTTTGTTGCGCCAAAATGTCTTAAAAATCATAAATAATGTGCTTGGTATAAGAGTTGAATATAGGTTTAGTATAAAATTAAAAAACTTAAAAATAGGAGAAATATACAATGACACTAGTAAAATTTAACAACAGAACCAGGAACACTGCACCATACTTTAACAACGTTTTCGATTCATTGTTTAGTGAAGCGATAAATAAAAATTTAACCATTAATAAAGTTCCAGGGGTAAATATATTAGAGAGTGAAGCTGATTATAAAATCGAATTGGCGGCTCCAGGTTTAACAAAAGAAGATTTTCAGATTAATCTCAAAAAAGATACGCTTTCAGTTTGGGCGGAAAAAAAAGTGAGTGAAACTGAGGAGAAAAAAGATTACACACGCAAAGAATTTGAGTATTTCTCTTTTGCAAGATCGTTTGTGTTACCAGAAAGTGTTAATCCGGATAGCATTACTGCAGAGTATGTAAACGGTATTTTAAATATTACGATTGGTAAGGATACAGTTAAATCTCAAAGCAGAGAAATAAAAGTTTCATAATAGGTTAAAGTTTGGTTTTTAAGGTTAGGGCATATCGGATGATATGCCCTTTTTTATTTTTAGGTATAACCCAGAATCTTTAGTACCTGCTTACTGTTTTGTTCCTCACCAAAAACTTCAAAGTTAAATGTTTCATCACGATTGCGTCTGATGATCACATGTTTAGGGCTTGGTAGCAAGCAGTGATGGATACCGCCATAACCACTTAATACTTCCTGGTATGCTCCTGTGTTAAAGAATCCTAAATATTGTACCTTCCTTGTTTTAGGCATAAATACACTATTCATGTGTGCTTCCTGATTGTAATAATCCTGGCCATCACAAGTAATACCTCCCAGGTTTACACGCTCGTATTCAGCATCCCAGTTATTAATTGGTAGTAAGATGTATTTTTGATTCAGTGCCCATACATCTGGAAGATTTGTAATGAAGGAACCATCCAGCATTAGCCATTTCTCCCTGTCGTTCTGTTGTTTACGACCTAATACTTTATAAAGTATACCAGAAGCTTCCGCTACTGTATATTTTCCAAATTCAGTAATGATATCCGGTTCCACGACATCATGTTCAGCACAGATTTCCTTTATCCTTTTAACGATCTCATTTACCATGTATTCATAATCGAAATCAAATACGAGAGAGTCTTTAAATGGCATACCGCCACCAATATCTAAAGTGTCCAATTCAGGATTGATCTTTTTGAATTTGCAATAAAGAGTTACGTATTTTTCGAGCTCATTCCAGTAATACGGAGAATCTGTGATACCTGAATTAATAAAGAAGTGTAGTAATTTTACCCTGAAGTTCGGATTAGCAGAAATCTTATTGTTGTAGAAGTCTATCACATCTTCCATACGTACGCCCAGACGAGAAGTGTAGAATTGTGAATCCGGTTGTTCCTCAGCAGCGATACGAATACCCAAATTACAAGGAGTATCCATTTCTACTTCATCGTCAAAAAGATTGAATTCTTCCTTGTTATCCAAGACAGGAATGATGTTTTTATAACCATCATGAAGCATATCTATGATATACTGTTTGTACTGATAAGTTTTAAAACCGTTGCAGATTACTGTAATGTCTTTGGTAAGTGCGCCTTTCTTTTCCAGAGCTTCAATCATTGGCATATCGAATGCTGAAGAAGTTTCCAGGTGAATCCCATTTTTAAGGGCTTCTTCTACGATATGACGGAAGTGGGAACTTTTAGTACAATAACAATACTTATAGTCTCCGCGATAGTTATTCTTAATGATTGCCGTTTGAAACAATAGCTTGGCTTGCTGTATCTTTTTACTAATCATTGGAAGGTAAGTAAAACGTAATGGCGTACCATAGGTTTCAATCATCTCCATCAGATTTAGGTCTTGAAAATATAATTCGTCGTCTATAACGCTGTAACCTTCCTGAGGAAAACCAACACTTAGATCAAGAAATTCGGAGTAACTCTGCATTTTTTATATTTTTGAACTATTATTTATGAGGCTTGGCAAATTAAAATAAGTTAATTTTGTTGCCAAAGATAAACACTTTATAAAATACACCCGTATTTTTTTTATGACTAAGACTTTAAAAATTATTGAAGTAAAATCTGAGATTGGAGCCGGTACACGCGGGGCAAGTTTGGGTGTTGATGCAATTAAGATTGCGGCACTTGATTTTGGTAGTCGTTTTTTTAAAAAACATAAGTCTGTTGAAGTGCCAAATGAAAATCATTTATTGCTGGAAACTACCGGTAGTCCCTATGCAAAGCGGATTTCTGGTATTCTGACAATGGTGGAGCGGGTGAGTGACGAAGTAAGGACAACGTTGGACAAACAAGAATTCCCGGTAGTACTTGCGGGTGATCACAGTACTGCAGCCGGAACGATTGCCGGGATTAAAGCTGCTTATCCGAAATCTAAATTAGGTGTGATTTGGATAGATGCGCATGCCGACTTACATTCTCCGTATACTACACCGTCGGGAAATATGCATGGCATGCCTCTGGCAATGGCTCTTGATGAAGATAATATGGATGCGAGGGTAAATAAGCTGGATCAGGAGACTATCAATTACTGGTATCAACTAAAGAATGTAGGCAAGATTGCTCCTAAGATCAGCTACCGGGATCTGGTGCTGATTTCGGCCAGAGATATGGAGAAACCAGAGGAATCCCTACTGAAAAGAAATAAAGTTAAGATATTTACCACCGCTGAGTTGCGGAAAAGAGGTGTGGAGCGGATTGTAATCGAAACCCTCAAATATCTGGATCATTGTGATTTGATCTACGTATCATTTGATGTAGATTCATTGGATCCTACTGCTTCAAGAGGTACAGGCACCCCGGTAGCCCAGGGATTAACAGAGCGTGAAGCCGGCAACTTGATGTCGAGATTAATAACTAATCAAAAGGTTTGCTGTTTTGAGATCGTTGAAGTAAATCCAACACTTGACAGAGAGAACCAGATGGCGGAACATGCCTTTGAGATTTTGATTAAGGCAACCAATGCGTTTAGGAATGAATAAAAAAGTTGCATTTTGAATGCATTTTAAAGTTTTTAGTAAAGAATATGAATATTGAACAACATATAACTACTGCGACTATTGCTGCAGTAAAGCAATTATACGGTCAGGATTTACCTGAAAACCAGGTGAATTTGCAAGAAACAAGAATTGAATTCGAAGGGCAGATTACAATCGTTGTATTTCCTGTAGTAAGATTTTCAAAAAAATCACCCGAGGTTACTGCAACTGAATTAGGTGAGTATCTCGTAGCAAACGTTGGAGACGTGACTTCCTTTAATGTCATTAAAGGCTTTTTAAATTTAAGCATTGCAGATGACTATTGGGTGAATCTATTCAATACTGTATTGCTTGATTCATCATTTGGTAAAATAAAACCAAATGGCAAAAAGGTTATGGTGGAGTATTCTTCACCAAATACAAATAAACCATTGCATCTTGGGCATGTTAGAAACAATTTACTAGGGTATTCTGTAGCGGAATTACTTAAAGCCAATGGTTACGAGGTGTTTAAGGTGAATCTTGTAAATGACAGAGGAATTCATATCTGTAAATCAATGCTTGCATGGCAGAAATGGGGTAACGGAGAGACGCCGGAAAGTTCACTCCTTAAAGGTGACCACCTGGTTGGTAAGTACTATGTGATTTTTGATAAGGAATATAAAAAAGAGATTGAAGCACTAAAAACGGAGGGACAAAGCGAGGAGGATGCCAAAAAGAATGCCCCTCTAATCAAAGAAGCTCAAAAGATGCTGCAAGACTGGGAAGCAGGAGATGAAGAAGTAATTGCGCTTTGGAAAAAGATGAATGGCTGGGTTTATGATGGATTTGCTGTAACTTATAGAAATCTGGGTGTCGATTTTGATAAGTACTATTACGAAAGTAATACATACCTGCTTGGTAAAGATACAGTGGAAGAGGGGCTTGCAAAAGGAGTTTTCTTTAAAAAACCAGATGGCTCTGTTTGGATAGACCTGACAGCAGATGGTTTGGATCAAAAGCTTGTATTGAGAGCTGATGGTACTTCTGTATACATTACACAAGATATTGGTACTGCTGAAAAGAAACATGACGACTTCAATATGGACGATTCTATATATGTAGTGGGTAATGAGCAGGATTATCATTTTAAAGTGTTGTTCTTAATTTTAGAAAAACTAGGCAAGAGCTGGGCTAAAGGACTGTACCATTTATCTTATGGAATGGTGGATCTTCCTAGTGGAAAAATGAAGTCAAGAGAAGGGACTGTTGTAGATGCGGATGATCTGATTGCCGAAATGGTAGCTACTGCAAAGCAAAAAACAGAAATGCTTGGTAAGGTTACTAATTTTAGTGAAGAAGAAAAGGATTCCTTATATCATCAAATAGGCCTGGGAGCCCTTAAATACTTTTTGCTGAAGGTTGAGCCTAAGAAACGATTGTTATTTGATCCTTCTGAATCTATTGATTTTCAGGGTAATACCGGGCCATTTATACAGTACACTCATGCGCGAATTAAATCTCTGCTGGGCAAAGCTGGATATGAAAATAGCTCTGCGGTTCTAGATGCGAGCATTACTGCTACAGAACTTGATATGATTATATTATTATCTAAATATCCTTCTGAACTGGTGGCAGCTGCCAAGGTCTATAGTCCTGCGACTTTAGCTAATTATCTATATGAAGTGGCCAAGATGTTCAATAAGTTTTATCATGAGGTTCCACCAATTGTAAAGGAAGAGGATGAGAAAGCTAAACAACACCGATTAAATATCTGTCATGTAACAGCTGGCATATTAAAATCTGGGATGGGAATACTGGGAATTGAAGTTCCGGAAAGAATGTAAAATAAACCCCTAAGCTAAATAGCTTAGGGGTTTATTTTTTAGAAGCCAGCTGTGTAGGTATCAATATATGTTGATCTGTTTTGTATCCAGGTCTTTAGACTGGCTACATCGAGTTTAAAGTTGCCGCTTCCTGTGTTCCATTTCGTATAATCCCTGGCTTTTGAAGGCTCCAATGTTGCGGCGTAATCATCAATATAGGTTAGTAGCTGAGGAAGCTTACTGCTTTTAAAAGCCGCCCATTTTTGTTTAAATAGTGTTTTTACTTTAGGATCTGATAGTAATCTTGAGAAAAATAAAGTCCCGGGAGAGGTTTTCGTTATTGGTAGTAAGGGAGCATTATATTTCGAAAAGTGTTTGTATGAGCCTTCATAACCATAAGCCCAGTCGAAATCCCATAACGGCCCCATAGTATATTTTCCATTTTTTGGTTTATACATATAAGTGCTTTTTGGATGATTTATTTCCTGATTGTCTGTAAGCATGTAGACGATTAAAACATCCGCAAGAATATTGATGTCTATATAGTCTGTATAATTATTGTTTGGAAAAGAAGTAGCTGAAATTGCATTTTCCATTACCTGGAAATCCGTTTTTATGGTATTGAGCTGATCCTGCGTTGTGAGATCAGGATATTTAATCATGACTGGCAGATTATAAGCGGTAGATTTGAACTTCCATGGTTCATCATAATAACTATCCAGTTCGAATAGTGTACCTCCATCTTCTATATTCACCCTGTTCTTTGCTACTGCCACCTGCTCGGTAAAGCTATAACTCCCCATATAAGTTCCATTTACAGTAAGATCCACCGGAATGATATGGTTCGTGTACGGGATATCCAGTAACTGTCCGGTCTTCATAGCTACCGCGTTGAGCATTAACGTAGGGTCTATGTAATTGGCAAGGAGTACCCAATCTTTGTCCTCTGCCAGTCCAAGTAATGCTGCTTTGGAATCCAGTTTCAAGCGATAAGGCTTCTTTGGATAGTTCCATGTAGAATTTCCCCTTCCTTTAATTTTAGTAGTGCCATTGAAATCTTTGAAGGCTGTATTCCCCTCAATTTTTATGGTAGCCGTTAGATAGTCATCTTTTGAAACTACAGGAGCATTTCCTGTTGTGACTATGTAAATATGTGGTACCTCCGATATCCATTTTACTGTTACTGTATATTGTTTTTTAGTTCCGGTTTCTGAGGTTAGGATATAAGTTACAGGTGTAGAAAAATCATTGACCGTTATTCCACTTTGCTGTTTGATCCCGTTTACTGTTACATCGATAGCAGGCGTTGCAAATGTTGCAATAAGCTGTTTTTGAAAATGCTTTAATTCAGAACTTACATTGACATTATTTATAACCAGATTGTAATCCTGTTTTAGATCAGTATTATTTATTCTTAGGAAAGAAAAGGTACTTAGGACAAGGCCGGGATCTGCTTTTATACTGATTGTGACCGGATAATTGGATTCTGAATCATCTTCAGCTTTAATTGTATAAGTAATCTGCTTTGAGAAGTCATTTGATGTTTGTGTTGATTGTTGTTCAATGCTATTAACTAATACTTTTAATCCATTGTGACCAAAAGTAGCTTTTAGATTAGTTAAAGGTACACCTTCAGGAAGTTCAAGGCTGATGTTATTGTTTTCAATTTTAGCATCAATATCTTTAGATATTACCCCATTGTTGTTTTTAGCCTCAATCTTAAAGAATTGAAGCTCTTTGGAGCTATGTTTGATGTCTTGCTTACGGCATGACCATAGTATAGAACTGCCTATGATCAGCAGTAGCAAGTATTTTTTGGTTTGGTTCATTCCTAGGTTTATTTTTCTGTACCCGGTTTAGTGGCTATAGCTTTCTTTTTTCTAAATGTAGGAAATGTCATCGGACTTTTTGTTGGTCTTTCATCGCCTAATAAAACTCCCCACTGTTTAAAAGTTTCTGTTCTGTCAAATATTACTTTCAATACTGCAATTAAAGGCATAGAGAGGAACATGCCAGATACACCGGCTATGCTGCCGCCAATAATCACTCCTAATATGGCAAACAGTGCATTGATTTTTACTTTTGATCCTACTATTCTAGGCATCAAAATGTTATTGTCTAAGAATTGAACAACAGCTATAACACCAAGCACAGTAACAACAGGCCACAGTTCTGTTGACGAAGTAAGTGTGAGCATCACACCGATGACGTTCCCTATTAATGCGCCTACGTAGGGAATCAGGTTTAGAATCGCAAAGATTACACCTATCAGCAGTGCGTGTTTGATTCCTATGAGCAATAATATTCCTCCTAAAAGAATTGTCATATAGGTTACTTGTATCAATAGTCCAACCAGATAATTTTTGATGATAGCCTCAGTTTCATAAATTGCTTCTTTTACTTTTGGATGGTGATCGGTCTTAAACCACATAAAGATAAACCTCAACAGGATGTCTTTGTAAAAGAGCATCAAATAAATGTAAATTGGCAAAAGACCTACGAATACAAATATGGAACTCAGGGTTACTGCGGCACCACTGGCAGCTTTACCAGCTACCCCGAGCAGATCATTGCTTTTTTCATTTATAAACTTGACTTGTTCTGTAGTAGAAAAGTCGCTTATGCTACTTATCCATTTACTGAGTGCATTTAAATGGACGCTTACGTTGTGTTTTATCTGTGGAAAATCATTTACTAGTAATCCAACCTGAGCTGAAAAGAACCAGATGATCAGTCCAAGAAATATAGCGAGCAGGAGTATAGGTAGGATTATAGCAGCAACTTCCGGAAACTTATGTTTAATTAGAAAACGATAAATAGGAAGGAGCACTATGCTGATGAAAAATGCCATAATTACAGGCATGATGATGTTGTTCGCAACTACTAATATTGCAATTACAAGAACTATTCCAAGCAATTCAATAGATCGCTTTACTGTAAGTGGCATGTCTGTCATGGGGAGGATGTTTAGTTTTTCAAAAGTAAAAAGATAGTTAATTCGGGTAGTAACACTCCAAGGTATGAAATGTTTGTCTAGTTTTGCAGATAACTATAATCAAAAAAGAGGCCAGAAGGTAATTCTGGTAAGCAGGAATGATCACAAATGAAACCATAGTAGCTTTATCAACACCGCCCGGAATAGGTGCAATAGGAGTAATTCGTCTATCTGGGAAGGATGCCATCGCAATTACCAATTCAGTGTTTTATGGAAAGGATTTGTCACGGCAGGCTTCTCATACTATACATTTTGGTTTAATTAAAGACGGTAATGTAGTTATAGATGAGGTGCTTGTGTCTTTGTTTATTGCGCCTAAGTCCTATACTAAGGAAAATGTGGTCGAGATCTCATGTCATGGCTCTAATTATATAATTCAGCAGATTATTACCTTACTGATTAAAAAAGGAGCATCTGCTGCCAAACCTGGCGAATTTACATTGCGTGCTTTTTTGAATGGTGGATTGGATTTGTCACAAGCAGAAGCTGTAGCGGATTTGATCTCTTCTGATTCTGCTGCTGCACATAGCGTAGCTATGAACCAATTGAGGGGTGGATTTAGTACAGAACTTAATGTGCTAAGAGAGCAATTGATCCATTTTGCATCTATGATAGAACTTGAACTGGACTTTGCGGAAGAAGATGTAGAATTTGCCAACAGAGATCAATTGCAGGAATTGATAGGTAAAATTACGATTGTTTTAAATAAGCTGATTCGTTCTTTTGAGCTTGGAAATGTGATAAAAGAGGGAATAAATACCGTGATTGCCGGAAGACCAAATGCCGGTAAGTCTACGTTGCTTAATGCTTTGTTAAATGAGGATAGAGCCATTGTAAGTGATATAGCTGGTACAACACGTGACACTATTGAAGAGGTATTGAACATCAATGGGATTAACTTCAGACTGATAGATACGGCCGGAATTAGAGAGGCAACTGATACTATTGAAGCCATAGGCGTTGAAAAAACGATGCAGAAGATTAGCCAATCTGCAGTTTTGGTATATCTATTTGATGTGGTAAATATGTCGGCTACGGAAATCCGGGACGATATCGCCAGCTTATATAGGCCGGGAATGTCGTTTGTTGCTGTGGCGAATAAGATAGATCTATCTTATAGTGATCGTTTAAAAGAGCTTAATTTACCTGCTGATATTCAGTTTATTTCGATATCTGCAAAAGCACATCAACAAATAGAAGAACTAAAGCAATTGCTTTATGAAACTGCTGTAGGAGATAAGCTTTCGGATAATCATACTATGGTTACAAATATTCGTCATGTAGAAGCATTGCAAAGAACTCAGGCAGCATTAAATAGTGTAGCCAATGGATTGGATAATCCGGTGACGTCTGATTTTTTAGCTATGGATATTAAACAGGCTTTGTACTATTTAGGTGAGATCACGGGACAAGTTACAACCGATGATTTGCTGGAAAATATTTTTAGTAAATTCTGTATCGGGAAATAGTACAAGACGTTGAAGTTTGATCCAATATAAATTCTTTAACCATTAATTTGATATCATCCATATATCAATAATACATAAAAATCATCTTTTGCTAGCAGGACATGCTGATACAGGAATACTGTTGAAGGAGTTTTGGAATTTAATCTGGATTAAGTGAAAATCCGACTGATTAGTCCAGATTTTTTTATAAATTTCACAATCAATTAATGTTTGAAGCCAGGGTTTTTTAAAGCTAAAGTACTTTTACCAGCCCAGGTATATTTATAATATTTCAATTGCCGTGGTTATGTATAGACTTGAAAGAGATAATTCGATATCCGTGATAAGTATCCAGGGATTTAGAGAAGGACAACTTGCTGGCCGTGAAGAAATTTTATTTAATGAACTTCATGGTGAAAGAACTATAGAAAAGCCGCATAAGCATGATTTCTTTATCATTAATCTCTTCGACCAGGCCGCCGGTATACATTGTATTGATTCCGTAGATTATGCGATTGGCAACCACCAGGTACATGTATTATTTCCAGGACAAATGCATAAATGGAATATTAAAGCGGGAACAATCGGTTATCAATTGATGGTCGAACGTAATTTTTTTGAAAAGTTTGCTCCGTATTTCAGGTTTTCTTTTACCAACTACCAAAACCATCCGGTGATACAATTGTCGGAAAGTGCTTTCAATCTCTTGTATTATGAGTTTGATGCGATTAAAAATGAGCTGAAAAGAGACCATTCGCTTGTTCATTTGATCAATGCCCGTGCGGCGGTCATTGCGGCAATAGTGAGCAGAGAGGCAGAGGAGGTTTTTACAGAGTTTAGAGTTTACCAATCCAATGCGAGGCTGGCTGCTTTCAACGTGCTAATAGATGAATTCTTTGTGCACCAGAAGTTCGTAACTTATTATGCCGATAAACTTCATATATCTGCCAATTACCTAAACATCTTATGCAAAAAGCATCTGAAAATATCTGCAACCCAGCTTATACAACAACGGGTATGTACGGAAGCAAAAAGACTGCTTCAAAGTACCGGCCTTTCCATTAAGGAAATTGCTTTTGAATTGGGCTTTGTTGACCAGGCATACTTCTCTAATTTTTTTAAAGGGCAAACAGGAATATCACCCACCGAGTTTCGGGATAAAAGATAAATTTCACAAATAATGAGAGGAATCTTTCAAGTATCTCAGCGATCCGGTAATGTACTTTTGTATGCGATATTTTGTTTTCAATCAGAAAAAACAAGAGTTTATCTAAAAATAATTAAGTTAGTGTAATATGGAAAAATCCGGCATATCACGTAAAGATTTCCTTAAAAATTCTGCATTTGGTTTTGCGGGTTTAACGTTTGTTCCAGGAATATTGCAAGCAGAGCCCAAAAACAAAATAGAAGAAACTGATAGTAGGGTTCTAAAATCAGCAAATAGTTATACGTTGAAAAATGTCCGTTTGGAAATTGGTTTTGAGTATGATGCGGATGAAGTAACGGCCACCAAAACGGCACTTTTTTCTATTGATATAGAAAATGGAAAAATAAAAAAAATAAACCCGAACCAGCCAAATTCAAAGGCTACCGATGCGAAAGGTATGCTGATGCTTCCGTCGTTTAGGGATATGCACATCCATCTGGATAAGACTTTTTATGGAAATAAATGGCAATCGGTAAGAAGGAGAGAAGGTGGGGTAAAGGGAATGATTAAACTGGAACAGCAAATTCTACCTGAAATGCTGAAAAATTCTACCTATAAGGCAGAAAAGATGATTGAGCTTCTACAATCAAAAGGAACAGCTTTTGCACGCAGCCACGTGAATATCGAACCAACATCTAAGCTTGAATCATTAAAAAATTTACTGAAAGCCTTAGAAAATAAAAAGAATGTTTTCGGTGCAGAACTGGTAGCCTTTCCACAGCACGGCGTGTTTTATACTGATTCAGTTCCATATCTCAAAGAAGCTGCCAAGATGAACATTGATTTTATTGGTGGCCTAGATCCTTACAGCATTGATGGTGCGATTGAGAAAACAATTGACTTTACAGTACAACTAGCGCTTGACCACAACAAAGGCATTGACATACATCTGCATGAATCAGGTGAATCGGGATTAAAAACGGTAGAATACCTAATTGATAAGGTAAACGAAAATCCGAACTTAAAAGGAAAAACATATGTTAGCCATTGTTTTGTGCTGGGTAAACTGGACAAAACGAAACAGGAAGAAATTGCTGAGAAACTGGCCAATGCTCAAATAGGTATCAACTCTACGATTCCTTTCGGGGGGCTAATCATGCCAATCCCAACTTTGATAAAATATGGCGTAACAGTGATGGCCGGAAATGACAGTATTGTAGATCATTGGAATACATTTGGTACGGGAAGCGTATTACAAAAAGCCAATCTCGCTGCGCAATTATATGGTTATTCTACAGAGTTTGGCTTGTCCAGAATGTTGAAGTTAGCAACTGCGGGACCTCTGCCTTTAGATGACAAAGGTGTGCGCCAATGGCCTAAACCAGGTGATGATGCAAATTTGGTTTTTATTGATGCTACTTGTTCTGCAGAAGCTGTTTCCCGTATGTCGCCAGTGAAATCCCTGATTCATAAAGGGAATATTGTCTTTTAACTATCTAATTTATTATGAGTTAAATTGATGCCTGATAAAGTCGTTGCTTATGGTGGCTTAAAATAAATTAATCTTAACTTTATGCACTATGAGAGTACTTTTACTTGGGTTTGTGCTATTGTTATGCAGCTTCCCGTCATTTGCACAAATAAATACAAAAGCCACTGAGGCCGTGATTACTTTTGGGTTTCGGAACAATGGAAAGGAATCAAGAACTGAACAAAAAATGTTCATTAAAGGAGATATGGTACGCTTAGTACCCCAAGGTAACCAAACAGAACAACAATATCTTCAAATTGCGCAGAAAGCCAGTTATCAAATTCAAAATAGCAATGGAACAATATACACCCTAAAAAAGAGCTTCTCCGAATATGTGAAGGCGGAATTGCTTCCTGGTATAGATACTATACTTGGCATTCCGTGTAAAAAGGCTAAGGTATTTATTCGCTCGAATACTATTGAAGTGTGGTATACAGATATTTTAAAAATAAAGGGAACACCTGGTATTTCTATTGCTCCCGGATTGGGTTTGGTACTTAAGACGATTCGTAACGGAAATGCTGAAACGATTGCTAAAAAAATAGAATACCGTACGGTATCCCCAGAAGAAATTGCCTGGCCAAAGACCTGGGGTATCGTCGTAGATGAACCTACTTATCAGAGACAAATAATTGAAAGCCGTTATAAAACACTAAATATTTTCAATAACGAACAGATTAGCTTTGGTAATAAAATAGAAAATCCTGATGGTGAACAATCTAATGCCACCTATCATTTTTCAGGTGGTACAATCATCTTAAAGAAAGTGAAATTGCCGGAGACAAAAGCTGGACAGCAGTTATTTGTCGAATTGGTGCAAAGATCTAATGGCGATGCATATGACCGTACCGGATCAGTATTTATGATTCCTACTGATAAATCAGTTTCTTACCTGAATGCGCTAAAAAATGGCATTCAGGCCTTGCCCGTATACTCTGCTAGAAACGGGAAGAAATACCAGGGTGTTACTGCTACAGATGGCTATTTACCACCATTGGAATTAATGCGTTTTTTTACATCTTTTGGAGTAGGTCATTTTAATGCCCAGGCAAAAATAAAAGGGTATAACTGGGCGGACAGTGTAGTTTACAAACAAGATATAACAGCCCTGTTGCCAAAATTACAAGGCGAGGTATGGCTTGGCGTCTTTATTGGAAATTATGATAAAGGGGGACATAAAGCCAGTTTATATTTCAAATATTACCCTGGTTATGAAGGTGAAGGTGAAAAGGAACAAAAGAAATGGGTAATGCCTGTTTTTAATACTACTAATCTGATGGAGATGTCTGGACAGGAATATGGAACTATGTTCGATCAGGATTCATTAACCGTAACTGTTGACGTTCCACAAGATGTAAAGAACCTTAAACTGAGATACCTTACAACAGGTCATGGCGGCTGGGGTGGAGGAGACGAATTTGTGCCAAAACAAAATGAGGTCTTTTTGGACGGCAAGAGAGTTTATCATTTCATTCCCTGGAGAGAAGACTGCGCTACGTATCGTTTTTTAAATCCTGCATCCGGCAACTTTGGCAATGGCCTTTCTTCTTCTGATCTTAGCCGGTCTAACTGGTGTCCGGGAACAATTACTTTACCTGTAGAAATCCCATTGCCCGATCTTAAGCCTGGAAAACATACACTTAAGGTCGCAATTCCGCTCGGCAAGCCGGAAGGTGGAAGTTTTAGTGCATGGAATGTATCGGGAACGCTAATCGGAGATAGGGAATAACGATAATAGAGCAGAACCTTATAATTCTTATCATAGATCAATGATAAGCCATTTACTGCTCTGTAATTTTGTGTTAAATTAAAAACTCAGAAAAATGAAATTAAAAATCAACTCAATTTTTTTATTAGTAGCAGTATTGTCATTGTCTGCTTTCAAAAAGCCAGCTAAGCCAGTAAGTTATGTAGTAGACGCAGAAAAATCAAATATTACCTGGCTTGGTAAAAAGGTTACGGGATCACATAATGGAACAATTTCTTTAAAATCAGGGTCACTGAAGGTTGATGGGAAAAGTGTAATAGGTGGTAACTTCGTGATTGATATGACTTCAATTAAAGATGCTGATGGCAGCGAAAAATTAGAAGGACACTTGAAAGCAGATGATTTTTTCGGTTCAATTAAGTTTCCTACTTCGACTTTTGCAATCACTAAAGTTACTGGTAAAGGGGCTAATATAACAGTTTCAGGTAACTTAACTATTAAAGGGATTACTAAACCCTTAAGCTTCCCTGCAACTGTTACTGTTAATGGTGACGGAACTGTATCAGCATTAGCGGGTAAAATTACTGTTGACAGGACTAAATATGACATCAGATATGGTTCTAAATCATTCTTTGACAGCATTGGTGATAAAGCAATTGATGATACCTTCGAAATCGGAGTGAAATTAATAGCGAAAAAATAGTTGCCGTTCAATTGAAATTTAAAAGCCTGCTCCATTTAGAGCTGGCTTTTTTTGTAAGTATGCAGTCTTCGGTGTTTCCATCAAACCAATTTATGTTGATTTGAGATTTTCATTTACCTTATACCTCGGTCAAATGAAACTAATAGTTGTATAAGCTTGTTTCGATTCTTCGTACTCATTGAAATGTCCATGGGCAAATAAATAAGTTTTTCCAATGTTAGGTCTTCTATATTAGGAGTAAACTTTGGCTCCCCTTGTTTTATGAGACTGGATGCTTTTTGTGAAGCGTCAAAACCGTTGGTACGTAAATAATTGATTAGGCTATTGGGATCTTGAGTTTCAATGGGCAACACCCAATGAGTATGTTTTTTATTTAGAATGCCGATTTTATAGTTTTGTGGAATGTGTTGTAAAATATCGTTAGCGAATAGTATTCTTGCCGTAATATTTTGCTGATTAAAGTCATTCAGTTTTTTTTGCAATAGTTTCTTGTTTGGCAGACAAGGACGATAACGTATTTTTTTGAGGATATCATCACCTGTGAAACCCTTGGTGAAGTTCGATAATACCTCATCAAAATCCTTATTCATCACTTTTATAAGATTATAGAATCCAGTATAAATAGACTTGTAGGTGAGAAGTTTTATCAATAGAACTTTAAATAGTTTATTGGTAAATATAGATATCCGCTGTTTTTCATATTGTTGGTTTCTAATTGAGGCATCTGTATACAAGTCATTATCCTTTATATTTAGCATCGCCCCACTGACAGCTGTATTCGTTTTAATAAGCCCAAAACTAAACATTATCGCATCTGTTGTCGGATTGCCTTCATATAGGTTACCCGCATAAGCCTGAGCGCAATCTTCAAATACGAATAGGTTGTGTTTTTTTGCAATGTTATTTATTTCATTTGTTTCCATAATAGCACCGAAAAGATGGGTAATCAATACCGCCTTAGTTGAAGGTGTTATCGCAGATTCTAAATGTGCAGGTGATATATTTAATGTATGTTTATTTACAGGCAGTGGAACCGCTATCAGCTTGTGGGCTGCGATGATTTTGAACATATCAGGGATATTGATGTCTGTTACCAAGATCTCGGAACCTGCTGGCAGATTTAAACTACTTAGAATCAAATCGAAGCCTGTACGTACAGAAAGGCAAGTTATAATATTGCTTTTTTTCTGACGACTATCTGCTCTTTCAGACTTAAAGTAGCTGGTGAAACAATACAAAATACCAGTAAGTAAATCTTTATTGCTAATATATAGCTTTCCCCTGGGTATCATGGTTGCAAGATATTAAAAGTTTAGTGTCTTATTGAGGATATAGGTACAATCTCACGCCTATTTTTTCCTGTATACTTTTGTGTAGTATTAATTAACAATTTGTTTAGCTTAATTAAACATTTGTTTCTTTTTTTTGCACCTTAGCGTAATCACTAAAACAAAACACAAAATGAAAAAAGGAAATATTATAATTTTTGATGGTGCAGACAAACCAATGCGTTCTGATATAAAGACAGTTCCAGAACTACAGGAAGGGGAGGTGTTGATAGAAAACCTTTATACTACTCTATGTGGTAGTGATTTACATACTTTTTGTGGATTAAGAAATGAGAAGACACCTACAGTATTGGGGCATGAAATCGTTGGTCGTATACTGAAATTTGAAGAGACGCATAACAGGTTAGATTATCTTGGAAATACTTTAAAAGAAGGTGATGTTGTTACCTGGACTATATTCAGTTCAGATCCAAATTCTGAATGGACAGCACTTGGAATGCCACAGAAGGCCAACAGTTTGTTTAAATATGGTCATGCGCAGATAAAGGGCGATGATGCATTCCATGGTGGATTAAGTGATTATTGCATTTTGAAAAAGGACACGGTCATACTCCGAATTCCTGAAGACTTACCGCTTCCCATAGCCGCAACAATTAATTGTGCAATAGCCACCGTTTCAGGAGGCCTAAGGCTAGCCGGCGATCTTAATGGGAAGAATGTGATGATTACCGGTATGGGGCTGCTTGGGATTATTTGCGGAGCCATGTGCAAAGACGCTGGCGCAGCGGTAGTATGGGCAACAGATATTAATGAAGCCAGACTCGAACAATCCAGATCATTCGGAGTTGATAAGACTTTCCTTTTGAATGAAAATGACACTGATTTTGAAAATTCATTAAAAGAGACCTTTCCGAAAAATGGTGTAGATGTGGTTTTCGATATGAGTGGAGCCCCATTGGCCATGGAATTTGGAGTTAAATCTTTGGCAGTAGGTGGAATCGCCATATGGATTGGAGGCGTATTTCATTCGCGCCCTATACAAATAGATGCAGAGCAGGTTATTCGTAAATTAATCAGTATCAAAGGGCTGCACAATTACAATTATGAGGATTTTGTTTCCGCAGTTGATTTTATCACAAGAAATTACAGGAAATATCCTTTTGATGATATTGTTTCAAAAGAGTTTGCTCTTCTGGATGCCCAGGAAGCATTTCAATATGCTGTAAAACACAAGCCACTTCGAGTGGGTATTCGAATTTCAAAATAACTATATAAAAAAATGGCTAAAAAATTTAGAAATCAGCAATGGGTTATGTTGCTCATTTGCATGTTGTGTTATCTGTTTTTTTATACCGGAAGGCATAATTTTGGGTGGGCGGTAAAGGATATGTCAAAAGAATTGAATATCGGTTATGCACAAGTAGGATGGATAAGTTTCTCCATGCTGATTGGTTATGCAGTGGGTCAATTCATTAACGGGAATTTGGCGGACCGATTCAGTGCCAGGTTTATGGTGGTTACTGGAGCCTATCTGTCTGTATGTATGAATATAGCCATTAGCTTTTCACAATCTGCAGGGCTGATCATGATTTTCTGGGCATTCAATGGTTATTTTCAGTCTATGGCGTGGGCTCCTAGTAGTAAGGTGATTTCGAACTGGTGGTCCAAAGAAGAAAAAGGAAAGGCTTTTGGATTATTTACGATGTCTGCGGGGTTATCATCCGCTGTAACGTATTTGCTTTCTATTGTAATGATTCAACAACATATGGAATGGAGAATGTTGTTTCGTTTACCTGTTTTGTTGTTATTAGTGGTCGCCACGATTTATTTATGGGTAATAAGAGATAAGCCGTCGTTGCTTGGTTTTCAGGAATTTGAAGAAAACAGGTCTGAACCGTCCGCACCGAAAGAAGATTGGGTGCGCCGATATAAAGTTGTTTTTAACAATAAGGGCTTTATGATGGCCTCGCTTTCTTTTGCATTTGAAAGCATGGCCAGATACGGTCTTATTTTTTGGGTTCCAGTACATTATCTTGGTGAGAATTGGAAAGCGAACCCAAGTTATTTGTGGGTAACCTTTTTGCTTCCAATAGGCATGGCAACGGGTGCACTTTCCTTTGGGATATTGTCAGACTCATTATTTAAGCGTAACAGAATTGCTTCTATTAGATTTGGTATGTTAATTAGTGCCGGACTGGCATTACTAATTTATTTATTGCCAGCAGAGAATATCATTGTGGGCGCTGTATTGATGTTTTTTGTCGGTTTCTTTGTTTATGGGCCTCAAGCCAATTTCTGGACTTTAAGTCCGGAGATGCTCGGAAATAAATATACTGGCACTGGAATCGGACTAATGAATATGTGTGGTTATGTATTTGCGGCTTTAGGTGAACCGATGTTTGGACATGTCATTGACTTGTTGGGCAACTCTGATGTCATATTTATAATAGTCTCTGTAATCTGCTTACTTTCTGCTATAGTAATCTCCCTGGTTAAAGTGAATAAAATGCCTTATCTGACTAAAATTCCAGTGTCTTAGTCAGATAAGGCATCGCTTTTAATTTTCAATAAAATCCAGTTCAGCAATAGTTACTGTTTTTCCATCGCCAGCTATCACTTTAGGAGTTAAGCGAACGAACTGGCTATCGATAGGTGCTTTAAAATAATGAATTCGTCTTACAGGATCATTTATCAAGTTGCCAAATTCAAAGCTTTCAGCATCTACCCACGTCTTCCCATCTTTACTGATTTGTATAATTCCACTTTGTATCATGCCATCGCTATTTTCTTTTTGCGGTGTATAAGCAAATCCTTTTAAAACGGTAAGTTTTCCTAGATCTATAGCAATAGGATCTATTGATCCTTCTTTGGAATGCCAGTATGTTCGATCGTTTTCATCAATTGCATTGGGTGGGCTGTTGCGGCTTTGTTTTTCGCTACTGCCATTAAGAATTTTCCAATGGCTTTTTGTCATTCCAAATAGACTTGTATTTACTGAACCCTTTACATTTTTCGAATAACTTACTGCTTTAACTTCACGGCTGTTTATTAAAAAAGGCTGAGTATATTTCAAACTAGAACTAGTAGGTTCAGTTCCGTCAGTAGTATAATAAATTTGAACATCTGTGCTTAGATTTTGTGCTGCATGTTCTCCGTGTGGTTTCCAGTTAAACTCTTGCTCAAAGGGAGTAAGTTTAACAAATCCATTTAGGTCTCTGGAGAATTGAATTTGGGGTGGCCTGCTAATATAATAGTGGGCAGTGATATTGCTAATTGCTGGAATGGCGCGGGATTTTAATATACGTATCCTAAATTTTCCTGAGGTAATTTCAGGAAAACGCAGGATTCTTTTGTAGCCTATATTTGTACCTTTGGCTATTTCTTTCCATTGATTGTTTATCCACGCATCTAACGCATGTAGTTCTACGCGTTCACCGTGTGTCGCAATTGCCTCTTGTATAACTAGCCTGTTTATGGTGATGGGAGAAGGTGTTGATAACAAAACTTGATTGTTATTCAGAAGGTATGTGCTGGTATTTTGATCTAAAATTTCTTTTGGTCCAGATGCCTTGCTCAAGAGGTTTTTGCCATAGGTCTCTTTTATTCTCTTGCCTACCTCATTTAATACCTGTACATCTGTGGACGAAAACTTTCCATCACGGTTAGGCGGAATGTTAAGTAAAAAAGTGGAGTTGCCACCTGTTGAACGTTCATAAATATCAAACACATCGTCTGCACTTCTTACCTTCTGCTTGTTATCGTCTCTATAGAACCATCCTTCTCTTATTGAAGTATTGGTTTCTGCTTGCTGATAGTGTAAAAATTTACCTTTATAAAGATTGTTTCTGTTTCCAAGTGAATCCTCAGTCAAATCAGCGAAGTTATTCATTAGTTTTGGGTCTTCGAGATAAGGGATTACATTCCATTCGGTATTTCTGGTTTTTCCAGCTTCGTTACCACACCATCTGATATCTTCTTTCCCAAAGATTACTGCATTCGGAGCCAGGGTGTTAATTAGCTTTTTCCATGCCATATAATTATACTGCTGACCACCCTTTGTTTTTGGATGTGCACCATCAAACCATACTTC
Organism: Pedobacter frigoris; assembly: GCF_032678645.1. Classification (GTDB taxonomy): domain Bacteria; phylum Bacteroidota; class Bacteroidia; order Sphingobacteriales; family Sphingobacteriaceae; genus Pedobacter; species Pedobacter frigoris_A. The sequence goes on along the minus strand of NZ_JAVTSP010000001.1, from coordinate 622,866 downwards.
ATCAATGCGACCATACTCTGTAAGCAGTTCATAAAGCTGGTTCATGAAATATTCATTATAATCGTCGGCTTCAAATTCAAAAGTTTTTTTGTTGACAAATGGTCTTCCAGGAACAACTCTAGGGATTGTTCTTTTTGTATACTTACTTAAGTTTCCGTATAAGCCTGCAGGATTCTCTATCTGATATAAATCAGCAGGGGATAGGTATACCCCTAGTTTTAGTCCATATTTTTTACAAGATGCAGAAAGGTCTTTTAGGATGTCTCCCTTACCATTTTTATAGTCAGTGGACATAATACCGTGTTTAGTATAGCGGCTTTGCCACAAAACAAAACCGTCGTGGTGTTTTACGGTAATAATTACCATCTTCATTCCTGCCGACTTGATAGCTTCGCACCATTGATCGGTATGAAGTTCCTTTAGATCAAAAATTTTAGGATCTTCTAAGCCATTACCCCATTCCATTCTGGTAAAAGTATTAGGCCCAAAATGTATGAATGCAATAAATTCATTTTTTAATGCTTCATATTGATTTTTTGTGGGGACAACGTTTGCTGCCTTTTGTATGATCATTTCCTTACTATCCCCAATGTCGATTGGAATAGTATTTTTAGTTCGCGTAGCTGTTGTTTTGTTTTGGCCTGCAACGCTTAATGTTATTGTTGTAAGTAGTAAAAAGATTAATATTTTCATTGTGTATTTGGTTAATATGTATTGCTTAAATTTCATCATCTAAAACCAAAATGGCTTTGATAAGTGTTTGATCCTGATTTGTAAAACTTAAATTTGGGTCTCCAAATTTTAACCTGTGGGTAATGTAGTCCTTGGTTTTAATCTTTCCATTTTGTATACAGGAGATCACATGCTTGAAATCTTCAGGTAAAGCATTTCTACTACTCATTAGCGTAGCTTCTTTTTTGTGGAAGCCTGGATGATTGATACTTATTTCTTCCTTTTGCAGACCTATAATTACGAAACGTCCCCCATGTGCCAGGTAATTAACTGCATTATTGATCGCCTTAATATTGCCTGTACAATCCAGAATAACGGTAGGCATATCCTTGTTGGTAAATTCCCTTAGTTTTTCGATAATATCATCTTCATCAGGATTGATGGTGTAAGGAATGCCCAACTTGTTTTTACAAAAGTCTAATCGTTTCTGATTTTTATCCATTGCAATTACCTTGGCTCCAGCTATAATTGCGAAATTCATTGTTGCAATGCCGATTGGACCTGCGCCCATGACCAATATGAATTCTCCCTGTTTAATTTGAGCTCTGCTGATCCCGTGCGCTCCAATGGCTAGGGGCTCAACCAAAACCAATTCATCTTCCCTTAATTTATTCCCAGATATAATTGAATAGTCTGGTACTAAAATATATGAACACATAGCGCCGTCTGTGTGAACACCTAATACTTGAAGTTGTTCACAGCAATTTGTCTTATGAGATCTGCAGGCAATGCATTTACCGCAATAGAAATATGGGCTTACTGTTACTTTTTCTCCAATAACGAAGCCACTATCTGGTTCCGTATCGGCAATTTCAGCTGAAATTTCATGTCCCAATATTCTTGGATATTCGAAATAAGGCTGTGTCCCGTCAAAGGCGTGATAGTCTGTTCCGCAAATGCCAACACTATTAATTTTCAATATACTGTGTTCTTTTTTTAAAGCGGGCATTTGAACTTCTATATATTCCAATGCTCCTGGAGTTTTACATACAAGTGCTTTCATTTATATTATAATTTAAGACATAAAGAAAGGTTCTTTCAGCTATAAAAGAGAGTTGAATTTAACTGATTATTAAGTCAAATTAACATCTTTATAGATATTCTTCCTTTTTTGGGCATATTTTTATTATAATCGTAGTTTATGAAACCACTCCATTTGAAAGTTCCAGGTAGTGTAGATCAGTCTTTCTGTATTAGAAAAGATATGATCCCCAACATTAATAATAGATGGCATTACCATACGGAAATTGAATTGATCTGTTTTCATAAAGGCACAGGTACTCAGTTTGTTGGCGATGATATAAAGAGATTTGGACCTGGAGATATAGTCTTAGTCGGTAGTGATTTACCTCATTACTGGCGTTATGATATACCTTGTTTTGAGGATAAAGCCTCGCAGGAACCTTATTCAACGGTAATTCATTTTAGTCCTAATTTTATAGGAGAACGGTTTTTATTTCTGCCAGAAGCAAAATCGATAAAAGATGTGCTGGATAAGGCCAGACGCGGCATCCTGATCAAAGGAAATGAGGCTACAAAGATTGCTGCTTTTATTGAACAAATCTACAGAAGCGAGGGGATGGCTAAAATAATAGGACTTCTTACGTGTTTAATGCATATTTCAAATCTGCCGCAGCCGGATTTACTTTCCTCTATGGGCTTTAGGTATGACTTTCGGGAATCTGAGAACGAAAGAATGAGTAATATTTACAATTTTGCTTTGAATAATTTCAAGAAAAAGATTCAACTTGAAGAAATCGCAGCAGTTGCAGACCTTGTTCCAAACTCATTTTGCAGATATTTTAAAACTCGCACAGGAAAGACATTTTCTAGATTTCTAATTGATATCCGGATAGGTTACGCATGCAAACTGATTCTCGAGAATAAAATGGGAGTCAAGCAAGTATGTTTTGAGTCAGGATTTTATAATTTCTCTTCTTTTCATAAATGCTTTAAAATGATCACGGGTAAAACGCCAAAAACATATCGGCAAACTCACCTCATTGATTAATTGGATTTTTGTACAAAACCTCCAGATTACTTTAATAGCAGATTAATTAATACACCAATCATTGCTGAAGAGGCAAAGCTAACCAAGGTTCCCACTAATACGTATTCTGTTTTTAGTTGAGTATTGGCTTCTTTTTCGCTGAACCTTAAAATTGATTTTGCTGTCATTAAAAAACCAATTGCTGTATATTGAGCCATCAGCACAAAAGTCAGTATGAGTATTCTTTCACAAATGCCAATCCATTTGCCTGCACTAGCTAATCCAAGCTCTTGTTCTTCTGTAGTTTTAGTGATTTCAGGTAATGCTGGAGTTTGATTTTCTTCGGTTATATCATCACTTTTATTTAAGGTCAATTTTTCTTTTTCACGACTAATCTGATCACGCCATTTTTGTGTTGCTTTTCCTATGATGATTCCTAATGGCCAGCTTACAAATAAATAACCTGCTGAAACCACCCAAAATTTTGTATTGCTGAATAATTGAGCTTTGAATGGCAGAATGTTTACCCAGATGTTTTCAATGGAAAGCCACAAAATCACTATAACAAGTAAATGGGCCAGTTGATCGGCAATAAAATAGCTGAATTTATCTTTGTTTGTTTTTGATTTTATATAATCGATAAACAGATGGGTGCTGAATATCACTAATGGAATGACCAAGTTATCATAAAGCCCCGAGAAGAGATAAGCAACTATCGTAGTTATAATAACATGTATATATAGCTTCGAAGATTTTCCCTTTTTTTGTTCTCTGTCAGTCACCCAGCTTTTTGGCTGTAATACAAAATCAGTCAAAAGATGTGCAATAACTAATCTCAATAGTAAGTTTATTTCCATTATTTCTGTTCTATTAAGTTTGCAATATATTTGATTGTGGCTTCAACTTCCTTCCATCCAGCTGATTTTAACCTCCCGTTAACTGAGGGCTGAGATAAAGAAAGTGTTTCTGCAGTTTCCTGCTGGGTTTTGCCTTCTAGTAGAAGAAAAATTACTTCTGCTTGTCCCTTCGTCCATTTGCCTATGTATTTATTGATGAAGCCAAGAATTATTTCAATGCCGGCATTCTTGTTTTCATCTGCTGTATGGATGGATAAGTATTCACTATCTTTCATGGTATCGAAGTTTCTTCCTGACAGGTGGAACGCTTCTCCATCTGAGTTGAGAACATTTTTGCCTAAATAAGAAATCTCACCAACACCTATAGAGATGCGTGTGCTCAAATATATTTTGTTATTCTCATCTGAATGTTTTTTGAACCAGCATATTAGTTGTATACTTTTTGTTATGGCCTCGAAAATTTCATCAAATAATACCTGATAGCTATCTCCCCTAAATATTTCTGCTTCACCTTTTTCCTTAGTCCATGTTTTTAAAAGCACTTCTGTATTTTCAATTAATTGTTGTCTTTTAATCGCAGATAACTTTGTGAAGTTGATGATATCTCCTGTTATAACAGCTTGTTTTTTCATACCCATCATTTATGTAATAATAAATATAGGGATTTTATTCTATATATTAAATTTATAGGGATTTTATTCTATATTTAATGATAATAGGTGTTTTGACCTATAATGCATAAATGTATCAATTACCATGTATAAACAAGAAGAATTTTTTATTTACAGGTGGTAGGTCCAAACAACTTAAACAAACAATTATTGGGTTTATAACTAAGTATATGGTCTTGTAACTTTTAAATAGATCAAAATGAAATTTTAGTGCAAACTGTTATATTAGGTGCTGCTAAAACGGATTAACAATAAGTAGTTCTAAATCGATGACCTTATCATTAACCGAAAACCTTAACCCAAACTGTAACCTGAATATAAAAATGAAACTAAATTACCACCTGATTCTGATCGGGTTTTCCTTATTCTCCTTACTTCAAAATAATGCACATGCCCAGGGAAAAGCGAAGCCTGAAGATAACCGCTTTACCAAAGTAATACTAGCACAAAAGCTTGAAGAACCCATGCAGTTCCAGGTCTTGAATGATGGTAAAGTACTTTATGCTGAACGTAAAGGAAAACTGAAAATATATGATCCGGTTACAAATAAAATGGTCGTAATAGCCGATCTTTCTGTAAGCAGGGAATATGTAAGTAAAACCGGAGAACGATCGGAAGGTGAAGATGGGTTGCAAGGTGTTATTCTCGATCCGGATTATGCTAAGAACCATTGGATTTATATTTACTACTCTCCAAAAAATGAATCGGCAAACAGGTTGTCAAGGTTTACATGGATAGGAGGAAAGCTCAATATGGCAACCGAAAAGAAAATTCTTGATGTTGCAGTACAACGTGAAGAATGTTGCCATGTAGGCGGCGGAATGCTATTTGATAAGGATAAAAACCTTTTGCTAAGCACTGGAGATAATACTTTTTCAAGATCATCGGATGGATTTACACCAATAGATGAACGCCCGGGTGAAAGTCCAAGGGACGCACAAAAATCTTCTGGAAATACCAACGACCTGAGGGGGAAAATTCTAAGAATACATCCGGAACCTGATGGCACCTATACCATTCCAGAAGGAAATCTGTTTCCGAAAGGAACCCCAAAAACAAGGCCGGAAATCTATACAATGGGCAATAGAAATCCATGGCGATTAACCATAGATAGTAAGACCAACTGGTTGTATTGGGGAGAGGTAGGTCCTGATGGCTCTAATAGTTCTGAAAGCCGGGGACCACGTTCTTATGATGAATTTAATATAGCTAAAAAGGCAGGCAACTATGGCTGGCCCTATTTTATAGGCAATAATCAGGCATATAGATATTATAATTTTGCAACCAAGCAATCCGGAGCGCCTTATGATGTCATGAATCCTGCAAATAATTCGCCTAACAATACAGGACTCAATATATTACCTCCGGCCGTAGCTTCAATGATCTGGTATCCCTATGCTGCAAGCGAAGAATTCCCTGAAATGGGCAGTGGTGGGCGAAGTGCAGTAGGCGGCCCTATATTTCATAAAAGTGATTTCAAACAGACGGCTAAAGTTTTTCCTGATTATTTTGAGGGAAAATGGTTGATTACGGACTGGGTGAGGGGTTGGTTGTTATTAGTGGCACTTGATGACAACGGTAATTTCAAATCCATGGAGCGCTTCTTGCCCAATCTGACTTTACGCGGCCCTATAGATATCAAGTTTGGCCCGGATGGAAGCTTGTATGTACTGGAATATGGCAATGGCTATTTTAAGGATAATCCTGAAGCCGAACTCATCAAAATAGAATATAATGGTGGTAATAGAAAACCAGTGGTACAGGTAGCGACCAATATCCCGGCCGGGCCAGTTCCTCTAAAAATTAAATTGTCTTCTTCAGGAACCTCTGATGCTGATGGAGATTCTTTAAAATATGAGTGGAAAATTACAAAGGGAGGTATTTTAAAGCAATCAAGCAAATTGGCGGATCCTGAAATTACTTTGATGACAGGTGGAGTTTATAAAGCTATACTTACTGTTACAGACGGCCAGGGAGCTAAAAATAGCAAATCAGTTGATATTGCTGCAGGTAATGCCATTCCTGTCGTTAAATTCGATTTTAAAAAAGGCAATTCTAGTTTCTATTTTCCTGGCAACAGTATCAGCTATGCAGTTAGCGTAACAGATAAAGAGGATGGTAGCCTAGCTAATAAAAGAATATCACCTGCTCAGGTATCCGTTTCCATTAACTACCTTACTGAGGGATATGATATGACGGTTATTGCTCAGCGTCAGAATAATTTTGATGTTACAGCACAGTTTTCAGCCGCTAAAGCAATGATTAAGAAAAGTGACTGTAATGCTTGTCATGCAGTTGATACCAAATCATTAGGCCCATCGTTTAAACAGGTTGCTTTAAAATATAAGAGTAGTAAAACTGCAGAAGCCACGCTTGTAAAAAAGGTGATCAACGGAGGAGCGGGAGTATGGGGCGATGCAATGATGCCTGCACATTCTACCATGCCTGTAAGTGAGGTAACTTCAATCGTTAAATACATCCTGAGTCTGAGTGAAAAAGCTCCGGTCAATAAAAATCTACCAGTTATTGGGAGCTATACAACAAACGTTAAGCCTGGACAAACAAATAAAGGCTCTTTTATATTTAGGGCAGCTTATAAAGATAGAGGCAGTAAATTGGCTCCCGCACAGTTTGCAGAACATGTGATTGTACTAAATGATCCGTATGTTTCAGTGAACCATACAGATGGCTTTAACGGAGTTGATTTAAATAGAAATAAGACAGCAGTTACTTCCAAAGTCTCTGGAGCATCTATTCAAATGAAGAATGTGGATTTAACTGACCTTAAAAAAATGGAATTCGTCACTGACGGAAAAGGTATAAATGGCGATGTGGAAGTGCGTATAGATTCAATTGATGGCCGGTTGATAGGTAAGGCTTCTGCAGCAAATCCGGTAGCTACTCTGTTACCTATAATAGGGAAACATACATTATGGTTTGTATTTCCAGAGAAGGAAACCAAGTTATCTGCTATTAAGATGAATATATATTAGCAGATACATAATTCACACTTTATAAAAAAGCTGTACAGAAAGAAACATAGTTGAAGTTTAAATGATTTCCATCGTATCCCTGCAGGTGATGAGCACAATTACACCTTTCTGTACAGCTTCTTTCAGATTATTGCTTTATAAACTGGAACTTTTGAGAATTTCCGGTTCCTGTTGTCCAGATCTGGATTTTAGTACCGTTTGCTGAAAATCCGCCGTTCACATCCAGTTGTTTGTCGGGAGCACATGCAGGCACTAAACTATAGTATCCACTACCTACACTTCTAATCACCCATTTTTGTCCCGCTGAACTGTCGTCGTTATAAAGTTGGATCTGCGTACCATTCGCTGTTCCCGCACCTGTGACATCCATTACTTTGGTAAGTGCGTGTAGTGGTTGGAGTTTATAATAACCACTGCCTACACTGGTAACTTTCCACTGTTGGTTTAAAGTTGACGGGTTATTGTTGCTGTAGAGTGCAACCGTTGTGCCATTACTGGTGCCGCTAGCTGTTACGTCAAGCAAACTTGTATTGTTTACCGCGGAAATGATTTTGTAGGTAGATCCGGATTCAATTCCTACATCTTCATTTAATGTACTTGGTTCTACTGTAGGCTGAGGTAGTCCTAACCCGGCAATTTCAGTATATACACTTTCATTTACCAGAAATCCCCATTTTCTAAAGAAGTTAGTGAGGTTTCTGCCGGATACAGAACATGCTTTAAGCATGAAATAACGCATTTTTTCAGCATCTGTACTTACAGTAGGAAGTTCTACACGTGTTACTTTATGTAGCTGCTTGTAAAAATTGTCTCCAAAGGCCAACCATAGTTGATGGAACATATATAATCTTATCCACTCGCCATTAGATATTGTACCATTGAAATCCTTGGCAGGGCTCGTGTTGGCTAAATAGGTAGAGACAGCCGGCCATACATTGTCACGTTTTAGTCTGGATGGCGTAACACCCATAGCGCGCTCCACTGCCAAACTGTAAATATTTACTGTAACTTCTCCAAGAGTACTCCATTTCCATGCCTGTTGCTGATGCATATGCCCAAGCTCATGCCATGGTCCCCAGCCATCTACACCACCAATGGTTGATGTGAATGCTGCAGAAGCAGCAGCAGTTACATAGGCAGTACGATAATACGTTGCAAACATCCATCCGGTACCATCGTTTTCAGTCATGATAATACGCTGATTTATATTTGGTTGGTGTTGTACAGCAGAACCATCAATTCCACTAATGGCATCCTCAATATCCATCGTCTGGTCAGCTTTACTCAATACGTAATTATTATCCTGAGTTTGTGTGTTTAAAGCTCTTGTTCTCGAATAAACCTGGTACACTCTGGTACCAATTAATATGACGTCAGGAGAAGCGGTATAGGTAGACAATTGGTTCGCCCAGTCCGTTTGTGTAGTTTGATTTTTGATGAAAACAGGCGCACGGACATGTCCGCTCACAAAAGTAATACGCACACTGCTTGAGGGCGTGCCTGTAGTGCCGAAACGAACCCATACCAACCCCCCATATTGATCGGCGGTTATGTTGTTGGTTCCGGTTGTAAGCGTAAACTCCTGTGGATTGTTTTTAACCGAATACCTGGAGTAAGTACCCACCAGTATTTTTGGGCGGGCAGTTCCTGTCAATTGCTGCAAACTGATTTGCATGGTTGTATTAGGAGCCAGATAAAACCCTGTGGGGTCAAAGTCTGACCAGGGATTTCCAAGAGCCAGTCTGTTCCTTTCCGCAATTGCGTCTTTTAATTCATTGAAATCTTGGGTATTGCTCCCTACTGTAGAGTTTAGGTTTGGGTTTGATGACGCAGATAGGGCATCTGGTCTTGCTTTACCTCGGGTTTCAGGATCAAGCTTTTGGTTTTTACACCCAAAGAGAAGTATCGCACATAATGTAGCAATACTTAAAAAGTTAAAAATTTTGTGGTTCATAATAGGATTTGATTAGGGATTGTTAAGGTTTAATTGATTTTAATTCATACCTGCAGGTCGTTTAAAGATTAATGTTAAACTACTTCGCTGTGCGATGTTATAATGCGTTAATCAATTATTAATCAAATGAACAAATAAAGTCATTAAACTTAATCTTAAACTTTTGCGCAAACGTTTGAAAAGTGTCGTAATACCCTGTTTTATAGCCTGTTTATATAAGTTTTTTACAGATGCTTATATCGATGTTCGAAAATTTTAATAATAACATCAAAATTTTAGGTGGTTATAAAACTTTTAATCAATATGTTTGTCTAGATTTATAAAAATAAATTTAGACAAATAATGAAGTACTCCATATCCGATCTTGAACAACTTTCAGGAGTGCAGACTCATACCATTCGTATCTGGGAACGCAGGTATCATGCTTTGGAGCCTATGCGTTCTGCAGGAAACACCAGGTTTTACGATGATAACCAATTGCGGAGATTATTGAATATCGTAGGACTTAGTCAAACGGGCCTAAAGATATCTCAGGTATGTGCCTTATCAGACCTGGAAATGGACAAGCTCCTTAGTAATGAGATGGATCATCAAATCTCTAAGGATGCTCAATTTGAATATTACATCACCCAGCTACTCAACTTCGGATTGCACTATAATGAGTATGATTTTGATATTCTGATTTCTGAGTGTTTAAGTATTCATGGAATGGCTGTTACTTATAAAAATGTAATTTACCCCTTGCTGGTGAGGTTAGGAATGATGTGGAGGAGAGATCACATTTGTCCTGCCCAAGAACATTTTATATCTAATATACTCAGACAGAAGCTGTATAAAGCTATAGACGGTTTGCCTATAAAGCCTAATGCAAACTCTTCATGGCTTTTATTTCTCCCTGAAGATGAAGGCCATGACATTGGTTTGCTTTATGCCAATTACGTGCTTAAAGCAGAGGGACAGCGTGTTATTTTTTTGGGAGGAAGAGTTCCCCTGGATTCTGTAAAAGATGCTATGCACAATAATGGAATAGACCACATATTATTATTTATGGTTAGGTCCCGGCCTTTAAATGAAGCCAACGAATATTTAAATGAACTCAGCAATTTGTATGAAACAACAAGGATACATATTGCAGGAAATTATAAGTTGATCAGTGAGTTAGAGCTGGCATCCAACATAGGTTGGTTTCAATCCATCGAAGAATTTGAACAAATTATAAAAGCAGCACAACATGTCAATTGAAATCAATGATCAAAAAACTGATTTTGCAGTAATAGGTGCTGGATTTGCTGGTATCAGTGCGGCTGCCTATTTAGCGAAAAGCGGATTTAAAGTTGATGTTTATGAGAAAAATCCTACTATAGGCGGTCGGGCAAGGCAGTTGGTTACAGATAATGGTTATGCTTTTGATATGGGTCCCAGTTGGTATTGGATGCCTGATGTATTCGAAAAGTTTTTTAATGACTTTGGCTATAAGGCTAGTGATTTTTACGAATTGGAGCTTTTGAATCCTGGATTCTCTGTTGTATATGGTCAGGACGATGTGCTTGATATTCCTGCCGATTTCAACGAATTGTGTCTGCTTTTCGAGTCTATTGAAAAGGGGAGTTCAGAGCAGTTGATTGAATTTCTAAAAGGGGCTGAGTTTAAATACAAAGTTGGAATAGATAAATTGGTTTACAAACCAGGCCTTTCATTGCTTGAATTTTTAGATACAGATCTTATAAAAGGAATGTTCAGACTTCAGGTGTTTACATCCTTTAGTAAACATGTTAGAAAATACTTTAGACATCCGAAGTTGATTGCTTTGATGGAATTTCCTGTGCTTTTTTTAGGAGCCATGCCAAAGGATACGCCGGCTTTGTATAGTTTGATGAACTATGCGGGATTAAAATTGGGAACCTGGTATCCGAAAGGTGGTTTCGCAGCTGTAATAGCGGCTATGAAAACTGTGGCAGAAAGGCAAGGGGCAGTATTCTATTTAGACGAACCCGTGGTGAGCTTTCAGATAGAAAAAAATAAAATAACAGGATTGACCTCAGCAAATAGAGAAAAGAAATATGAAGGGATCATCGCCGCTGCAGACTATCAACATGTAGAGGAAAAGCTCCTGGGGGATAATTATCGCAATTATACAGCGCATTATTGGGATAATAGGGTATTGGCTCCGTCTTGTTTGATATTTTATCTGGGAGTTAAGAGGAAAGTAGATCGTTTGAACCATCATACATTATTTTTTGATGAAAACCTCGATCAACACGCTATGGAAATATACAAAGAACCACAGTGGCCTTCCAAACCATTGTTTTATGTTTGCTGCCCGTCCAAGACAGATCCAGACGTAGCTCCAAAAGGTCACGAAAACTTATTTGTATTGATGCCCCTTGCAGTAAATATGGAAGATACTGCGGAGTTGCGTGAGCACTATTTCGATCTCATCATGAACAGGCTGGAACAATACACCGGTAGTGAGATAAGGTCAGATCTGGATTATAAAAAGAGCTATTGTGTAGCTGATTTTATAACAGATTATAATTCCTATAAAGGCAATGCTTATGGATTAGCAAACACATTAACGCAAACTGCAAATCTGAAGCCCTCACTTAAAAATAAAAAGATTGGCAATCTGTTTTATGCCGGACAGCTTACTGTTCCCGGACCGGGAGTACCACCGTCTATTATTTCTGGAAACGTAGCCGCCAAACAATTGATAAAGCACCTAAAATTACCTAGATATGAAAGAGTTATTTGACAAGTTATCTGCAGATTGCAGCAGGATCACGACCAAGCGGTATAGCACCAGCTTTTCATTAGGAATATATTTCTTAAACAAGAAATTACGCAATCCCATTTATTCAATTTATGGATTTGTAAGATTAGCCGATGAAATTGTAGATAGTTTCCATGAATTTGATAAGGCCTTTCTTTTAAATAAATTTAAGAACGATTGCTTTGAAGCAATAGAGCAGGGAATTAGTTTGAATCCTGTACTTAACTCGTTTCAGCAAGTAGTAAATGCTTATAATATTGATAAAGAACTTATAGATTTGTTTCTGCAAAGTATGGAGATGGATTTAAACCAAAATCAATATACTCCTGAAAAATACGATCAATATATTTTGGGCTCTGCTCAGGTAGTAGGACTGATGTGTCTCAGGGTGTTTACCGAAGGCGATGAGAGGCTTTATGGAGAATTGAAAGATTCGGCTATGAAATTAGGCTCAGCCTTTCAAAAGGTAAATTTTCTTAGAGACTTAAAAGCCGATTATAACACCCTAAGCCGCACTTATTTTCCTAATGTAGATCTTGAAAAGTTTTCTAATTTAGAAAAGAAATTGATAGAACAGGATATTGAAAATGAATTTAAAGCAGCTCTTTTAGGGATTAAACAATTGCCGTCATCGTCTAGAAATGGCGTATACCTTGCTTATATCTACTATAAAGAGTTGTTCAACAAGATTAAAAATACGACTGCAGAGAAAGTAATGTCTAAAAGAATCAGAATATCAAATAGCCATAAGTTTGGTCTGATGTGCGATTCAATTATCCGTTTTAGAATGAATGTAATATGAAGATTTTTTTGTTTATAATATTTTGTTTAATAGATGGTTATGGTGATTTGTCTGAACCAAAGGTAGCAGAGCTGAGAAACCTGTTTTATGAATCAGAATCGAATAAGTCTGCATGGGTAAAGCTGGTTAAATTAGTTGAGCCTGTGAATACTAAATCAAGCCCTTTATTAGTTTGTTATAAAGGAGTATCAGAGATGATGGGGGCAAAGTATACCGTAAATCCAGTTAGTAAACTAAGAAGATTTAAAAAAGGGAGATCATTTATAGAGCATGCGGTAAAAAGAGAACCAGAAAATCTCGAAATCAGGTTTCTAAGATTTTCAATTCAAACAAACTTGCCCACCTTTCTCGGATACAAAGATCAGATTAAAGAGGATAAAATAATACTGTTGAATAATTTACGTGGAATAAGAGATAAAGAGCTTAAAACGAATATTGTAACATATCTTTCTTCATCTAAATATTGTACTGAAGAAGAAAAGAAAAAAATATAGAAATGACGGAAAATGTAATACTTGTAGATCTTAATGATAATGAAATTGGTATAATGCCTAAAATGGAAGCGCATCTTGAAGGTAAACTTCATCGTGCATTTTCTATTTTCATTTTCAATGCCAATGGTGAATTGTTATTACAGCAACGTGCATTTGATAAATACCACTCAGGTGGAAAGTGGACAAATACTTGTTGTAGTCATCCCCGGCAGGGCGAAGAAACAATTGACGCTGCACACAGGAGACTTATGGAGGAGATGGGTATGAATGCTGAATTGCGTCACGTATTTAGTTTTACATACAGAGCTGACTTAATGGATGGCATTTCAGAATATGAGTTTGATCATGTATTTTTTGGTGTCAGTGATGAACTGCCGGTAGTCAATACAAATGAGGTGGCTTCATATCAATACATAGGAATGGAAACTTTATTGGAAGAACTGAATACATATCCGGAAAAATATACCGCATGGTTGAAGATCTGTTTTTCCAGGGTAATGAATAACTATAATCAAATATTTTAGGCTTATGAATGTATTGCTAGTTAATTTCTTGATTGTCTTGGGAACTTTTATTACGATGGAAGGAGTGGCCTGGTTTACTCATAAATACGTTATGCATGGCTTATTATGGGTATTACATAAAGATCACCATCATAAGGATCACGAAGGTTTTTTAGAACGAAATGATTTTTTCTTTCTGATCTTTGCTGTGCCGGGTATTGTCTGTCTGGCTTTAGGGTCTTTTTACGGCAATAATGTCGCATTTTGGATAGGTATAGGAATCACAGTATACGGTGCCGCATATTTTTTTGTCCACGACATATTCATTCATCAACGGTTTAAGGTTTTTAGAAATGCTGACCACTGGTACTTTAGGGCAATCAGGAGAGCTCATAAAATGCACCATAAGCACATAAATAAGGAACATGGCGAGTGTTTTGGGATGCTTTGGGTACCTTTTAAATACTTTTTGGAAATGAGAAAAACCACCTAGATATGAAGTATACTTATCTTCTGATAGATTTCTTTACAATAATAGTTCCCTTTATATTTTCTTTCCATCCCAAATTGAATTTTTATAAAACCTGGAAAGCATTTTTTCCGGCGGTAATTTTAACTGGGCTGATCTTTATTTTATGGGATGTTTATTTTACTTCAATAGGGGTATGGGGATTCAGTCAACAATATTTGATTGGCACTAAATTATGGAACTTACCAATCGAGGAGATCCTGTTTTTTTTCTGTATTCCCTATGCCTGTGTATTTACCTATCATTGTCTGGATATCTTTATTCAAAAGACCCTTAACCAAAAACAGGAGCACGCACTTACCTTATCTTTTATTATTTGTTTTGCCCTGGTAGGCTTTTTTGCTCATGATAAGATTTATACCATGGTTACTTTTTTTGGTTTATCATTCATTTTGTTATTGGCAAAGTACCTATTGAGGATTAGCTGGCTGGCTAAATTTTACGTCATATACGGCGTCTTGTTATTACCGTTTGTTATAGTCAACGGATTACTCACCGGTACCGGTTTAGAAAATCCAGTAGTTTGGTATAACGAAGCAGAGATACTGGGATTTAGGATTCTTACAATTCCGGTAGAAGATGTTTTTTATGGTATGGGATTAATTTTTATTAACTTATTGCTTTACAAATATTTTATAGCTCTGGCAGAGCGAAAATCTATTTAATTGGTAACCTGTAGCGTTTATACCGTAGCTGTCGTTTAGGTTAAAAACAAACTAATATGAAAACCAATCTATTTAAAATCTCAGTTATACTGTTTCTATTCAGTGTAGTTACTACGGCGTGTAAAAAAGATAAAGAGAAACCGGATGACAGTTTAATAATATCTTATGGCCTTGATGTTGGACTGTGTTATGGATATTGCAACAATAAACTGACCGTTAAAAAAGACCAACTTGTTTTGAGAAGAACGGATCATAACCCTACCATTACGGCTAAGGTATGTGAAGGAACAATAAGTACCGAAGATTGGAATGCGTTAAAAGCAGCTATTAATTTAACTGAATTTAGCAAGTTGGAAGAGACTTACGGATGTCCTGGTTGTAATGATGGAGGAATTAGCTGGGTTGAGATTACTTACAACGGTACTACAAAAAGAGTAACTTTTGAATCCGGAAAAGAGCCAGATAACATGGCTGCATACCTCAGTATATTGCGTAAGCATCGCGATTCATTCAAAGACTGTAACTAATAGCAATTTTGCGCAAACGTTTGTAATCCAAATTTTAAAGGAAACAAGGTTATTTACTGCTAATACTCCAATTTTGAAATGATTATTTGATTATTATTGTGTTAAACCAATTTTAACTAAAAATGATCAAAACACACAATTTGATACTTGCGGTTGCTTTATTCTTCACATCATTTTCGGCAGCAAATGCACAGATTAACGTAATTCCTTTGCCGGCTAGTCTTAAAGAGACTGCTGCGAGTTTTACGATTACATCTCAAACGAAGATTTTATATGACAAGGGACTGAAGCAACAGGCTGAACTTTTGGCTTCAAGCTTGTCGCCAGCTACAGGATATGACTTTTCAATCGCTGAGAATAAAACTGCGGTAAAAAATGCTATTGTATTAAAAATAGATAAAGCAATAGCTGATAATAGAGAGGCTTATAGTTTGAGTGTAAAGAACGATCAGATCGTGATCACGGGAACTACAGCCGCCGGCACCTTTTATGCCTCACAAACTTTGCTTCAAATGCTTCCTGTTCAGATATATAGCAAGGAACGTCAGAAAAATACCGTCTGGAAGATAAAAGGTGCAGAAATTAAGGACCAGCCTTTATATGAATGGAGGGGGATGATGCTGGATGTAGCCAGGTATTTTTTCACCAAAGATTATGTGCTGAGATTCATTGATATGATGGCTATGTACAAGTTGAATGAACTTCACTTGCACCTGGTGGATGATGCTGGCTGGCGCATCGAAATCAAAAAGTATCCTAAGTTGACCTCTATCGGAGCATGGCGCGGAGAAGGCCCAAATAGAGTTGGTGGCTATTATACACAAGAAGATATCAAGGAAATGGTTGCCTATGCCGCCGCCAGAAATGTAAATATTATCCCCGAAATAGAATTGCCGGCGCATACCTTATCGTCTATCGCCGCATATCCTGATTTATGCTGTACGGGTGAACAATATACTGTTCAGACACAACATTCAATCAGCAAGGAGTTGTATTGCGTAGGAAGGGAATCTACTTTTGATTTTTTAAATGACGTTTTTGCAGAAACATTTGCACTGTTCCCTTCTAAATATATCCACATAGGAGGTGATGAAGCACAATATGACCGTTGGAAAGCTTGCCCACATTGCCAGAAAAGAAAGGCTGATCTTGGTTTAAAAACAGAAAAAGAGCTGCAGGTTTATTTTAATCAAAGGGTACAAAATATGGTTAAAAAGTATGGAAAAACCATCGTTGGCTGGGATGAGATTATAGAAGATGGTTTAAAGGAAAAGGCAGTAGGCATGATTTGGCATGATCAGAAAAAAGCCTTTAAAGCTTCAGAAGCCGGACATTATTCAGTAATGTCACTTACAGGCCACTGTTATTTTGACGTTGCGGAAAGCAATATCCCTGGTGAAATAAAAGCCGCCACATGGCTGCCTCCAATTTCTCTCGAAAAGGTCTATCAATTGAACCCAATGCTGAAAGGACTGGATGAAAAGTATCGCCCATTGATATTAGGTGCCAGTGCTACGCTATGGTCAGATCAATTTATTCATGGAACGGTTTTGCAGGAACTTCCTTTAATTGATGAGAACCGCTCGGAAAAATACTTTGAATATTTAGCTTTTCCACGGATGGCCGCTTTAGCCGAAGTTACCTGGACACCTGTAGCTAGACAAAGCTGGAATGGATTTGAAAGCCGGATGGCGAGCCATTACAACAGGTATAATTATGCCGGATATGGTTACCGGGTACCCCAGCCGAAACTAATCAGTAATGAAAAGCAAGGCGAAGGCTACGTGTTGAAGGTCGCTAATGTTGTTGACGGAGCAACAATCAGGTATACTACCGATGGAACCAGACCAAATGTGTATTCTCCAATTTATTCTCAACCGGTGAAGGTAGGCAAGCTATCGGATTTTAGCGCAATAACAGTAGTGAACAGAAATGTATATTCATTGCCATTGTACTTTCCAGAGAAATATGAGAAATTCCAGAAGTATGGACAATTGGTGGCGGAATGGAAGCCATCGTTGATTAAAGGAAAAGAGTATGCCGTTTTCGAAATGAATGGTTCAGGTAAGATAAATGCCAATGGTGAGTATCAATTGTCGTTTTGGTATGTTGATGGCGATTCAAGATTAGACATCAAATCAGTTGAGGTTTATAAAAATGGAGTTAAAATAGCTGAAGACATTCACAACGGTTTTACCGGCAGCCAGCAGGAAAACAATACTTATAAGTTTAAAATCAGCGAGTACGAGACAGGTGCTGCTTTTACAATAAAAGCAATGGTTCGGGGTGATGTGAGCAACAATTCTAATGGAGTGGTATTTATAAGGAAATTGTAACTTTGAGCTATGAATTATAGCCCACCTGAATTGAGAACGGTTAATGTAACCCGGTATGTCACTCCTCTGCGGGAGGGCGGATCGATGCCTGCAATAGCAGAGGCAGATGACGAATTTTTATATGTGTTAAAGTTCAGGGGCGCTGGTCAGGGTGTTAAAGCGCTTATTGCTGAGATCATAGGCGGAGAAATTGCCAGGGCACTCGGATTTAGAATTCCAGAGATTGTGTTTGCTAATCTGGATGAAGCTTTTGGCCGTACAGAACCGGACGAAGAAATTCAGGATTTACTGAAAGCAAGTGTAGGGCTAAATCTCGCTTTACATTATCTTTCAGGAGCCATTACCTACGATCCAACGGTGACCCAAGTAAACAGTAACCTTGCTTCAAAAATTGTATGGCTGGACTGTTTACTCACCAATATGGACCGGACTGCAAGAAATACCAATATGCTGATGTGGCATAAAGAGTTATGGCTTATTGATCATGGAGCTTCATTGTATTTTCATCATGCGATGCAGAATTGGAAAGAGGCGGCTGTGAAGCCATTCACCATGATAAAGGATCATGTCTTGCTGCCATTTGCAACAGAGCTTGATGAAATAGACCGGCTATTTAAAAATATACTCACAGATGACGTGATTGACGGTATAGTAAACTTGATTCCTCAGGATTGGCTGAAAGACCAATCTGACGATGAACCAGAAGAACGTAGAAAGGTATATGCTGAGTTTTTAAAATCAAGGATCAGCAATTCAGAAGTTTTTATTAAAGAAGCACAACATGCAAGAGCGTCACTTATTTGAGTATGCAGTTTTGCGTGTGATGCCACACGTGGAACGAGAGGAGTTCATCAATGTGGGTGTGATTTTATATTGTGCAAAACAGCGCTTCCTGAAGGCGGTATTTCATGTAGACGAAAATAAGTTAAAAGCATTTTGCGAGAAGCTGGATATTGAAGAAGTAGCGGCAAATTTATTGGCTTTTGAAAGAATATGTGCCGGAGGGAAAGCAGGTGGACCAATAGCCACGCTGGATATTGCATCCCGTTTTAGGTGGCTTACTGCAACACGTAGTACTGTAGTGCAGACATCGAAAGTTCACCCCGGCTTTTGTGATGATCCGGATGAGAAACTGAATAAGCTTTATCAGCAATTGGTTTTATGACCTTAATCTATCTTTTAAATGGGATTTTTTTCATTCCTTTATGCTTTATAAAAAAACAATACTGAAATGAACGAGGAGTTTTATCTTCATATCTACACCAAACAAAACCAGATAGAAGCAGTACCATCCAATGAGGAAATAGCACAATGGGCTATTAGTCTGATGAATATATTGTATCCGGAACGTTTTACTTCACCTGATTATTCGATTAATGAAATCAAAAGATTACTCGCAAAGCAAGAAAAGGAACTGACGAGGATCTTAAATGCAACCAAGGCTTGTGAGCATAGTGATAATGAAAGTATAGCCAGCGCATTTTTTGACGGGCTGCCCGAATTGTACCGCAAAATGAATACTGATATCAGTGCCATATTGAACGGTGATCCGGCTGCTAAAAGTGAGTTTGAAATTATCAGAAGTTACCCCGGTTTCCTTGCAATAGCGCTCTACAGGATTGCTCATTCACTACTGAAAGCTGAAATCCCGATTATCCCAAGGATATTGACAGAATATGCACATTCAGTTACTGGAATAGATATTCACCCCGCCGCCACTATTGGTGAGTGTTTATTTATAGACCATGGAACTGGTATCGTAATTGGTGAGACGACAATAATTGGGAATCATGTGAAATTATATCAGGGTGTCACTTTAGGCGCTTTGAGCGTAGAGAAATACATGGCCAACACCAAAAGACATCCTACGATAGAAGATCATGTAATTATTTATTCCGGGGCGACCATTTTGGGCGGAGATACCGTGATTGGCAAAGGGTGTATCATTGGAGGTAACGTTTGGCTCACTAAGAGTGTTCCTGCAAATTCAACAGTTTATCATCAGTCGGCCATTAAAGTTATAGAGACGAAACATATAGATTAATATGGGAAATATCATAGATGCTGTAGGTAATACACCACTGGCAGAAATTCAGAAATTAAATCCTAATCCGGCAGTAAAGATTTTTGCCAAACTTGAAGGAAACAATCCTGGTGGAAGTGTAAAAGACCGGGCTGCATTAAATATGATTCGCAGTGCGATAGAAAGAGGAGAGGTAACGAAAGGAACGAAACTGATTGAGGCAACCAGCGGTAATACGGGTATTGCGTTAGCTATGATTGCAAGCACATATGGCATTGAAATAGAGTTGGTAATGCCGGCTAGTTCAACAAGAGAACGAACACTAACAATGGAAGCGTTTGGAGCTAAAGTAACCCTGCTGGAGTCTATAGAAGTTTGCCGTGATTATGCTGAAGAGAAGGGAGTGCAGCCAGGATATTTCCTATTGAATCAATTTGCTAACCCTGACAACTATCTGGCTCATTATAAAACCACAGGTCCGGAAATATGGAAGGATACAAATCATAAGATTACCCATTTTGTAAGTGCCATGGGGACAACAGGCAGCATCATGGGAAACTCTATGTTTTTAAAAGAAGTAAATCCTGAAATCCAGATCATAGGCTGCCAGCCAACAGAAGAATCATCAATACCAGGTATCAGGAGATGGCCTGAAGCCTATCTTCCAAAAATATTTGATGCAAGCAGGGTAGACAGGGTGATGGATGTGTCTCAAAAAGAAGCTACTGAAATGGCAAGGAGGATGACAAGAGAAGAAGGTATTTTTGCTGGTATGAGTAGCGGAGGCGCTTTAGCTTGTGCACTTAAGCTTGCAGAGGAACTTGATTCCGGATTAATTGTATTCATTGCCTGCGATCGCGGTGACAGATATTTGAGCAGTGATTTGTTCGGATAAATTGCATATTAATTTTAAAGCTTTAAATTAGCTCCTGCAACGATAACGATTGCGTAAATAATTTCTACAATAACTAATTATTCCTAGCAATAATTATGTAGAATTGTTTTATACAGCATAATTTTATATGATTATATCTAAAGTATTTTTAAAGAATATAAAAAATGAAAACGTTATCATTCCTAATAACGAAGTATTTGATTTACCGGAAAAAGTCCTTCAGTTTGGTACTGGTGTACTATTAAGAGGCTTAACAGACTACTTTGTAGATAAAGGAAATAGAGAAGGGCTTTTTAATGGGAGAGTAGCAGTTGTAAAGTCTACAAGCAAAGGAAGTACCTCCGATTTTGATGAACAGGACAGTTTATATACTATCTGTGTAAGGGGGATACAGAACGGTAAAAATATTGAAGAAAATATAATTTCTTCCGCCATCAGCCGTGTACTTGTTGCAGATAACGATTGGAACGACATTCTTGAAATCGGAAAGAATCCGGAAGTTAAATTAATTGTATCTAACACGACGGAAGTTGGAATTCAACTTGTCAAAGAAAGTATAAAAAATCAAACACCGGCGTCCTTCCCCGCCAAATTATTGGCCGTACTCTATGCACGATATAAATCACTTGGAGATACAGAAGATGCTGATGTTGTCATCATAGCTACTGAATTGATTCCCGATAATGGTACAAAACTTCAGTCCATTGTACAGGAACTGGCTGCCTTCAATGAACTTGAAACTGAATTTACGAACTGGTTAGCCAAGCATGCTCTATTTTGTAATTCTTTAGTTGACAGAATTGTACCTGGCAGACCGGAAGGACAGGCTTTGGCCAAACTCGAAGATGAACTTGGATATCAGGATAACCTATTATTGATGGCTGAGCCGTATCGTTTGTGGGCTATAGAAGGTAATGAAAGGGTAGCTAGCTTACTTAACCAGCTGGAAGCCACAGATTCTGGAGTGATCATCAAATCAGACATTGAGATTTACAGAGAATTAAAAGTAAGGCTATTAAACGGTACACATACTTTGTCCTGCGGGATAGCACATCTGGCGGGTATAGATACAGTAGCCGGGGGCATGTCGGATACGGCTGTGAGGGAATACGTTACAAAGGTTATGCAAGATGAGATTGCCCCTGCAATTCCATATCAGGTTCCAGATGGCGAAGCTAGAGCATTCGCAAATCAGGTACTGGATAGATTTGCAAATCCTTACATAGAGCACTTATGGATTAATATCACTTTTCAATACACGATGAAGGTAAAGATCAGGATATTGCCAGTATTGTTCCAGTATTATACGCAGACTAATAAAGTGCCGAAACACATCGCGTTCGGATTTGCTGCATTTCTGGTGTTTATGAGAACTGCGGAGAAATCAGGAAATCAGTACTATGGGAATTATAAGGGAGAAGTGTATCCAATCAACGACGATCAGGCTGCCTATTTCAGCGACAAGAGTAAATTAGATGACAGCAAATATGTGAGCAGTATTTTAGCTGATAAAACATTATGGGAAGCAGACTTGGCGAGTATTGATAATTTTATAGAAACGGTGGAGGAATACTATAACGGAATTTTAAAATATGATATTAAACAAGCGCTACTTAGCATAAGCTAAAAAAACAAAAACACCTAACCAAAAATAAACCAAATATAATGAACGAGAAAAAAGCAACCAATTACAGGTGGACGATCTGTGCTTTACTATTTTTTGCAACAACAGTAAACTATCTTGATCGTCAGGTATTGAGCTTATTAAAACCAAGATTAGAAGAGATTTTCGGATGGAGTAATAGCGATTATGCCAATATCGCATCGGTATTCCAGTTTACTTATGCCATTTCTATGCTATTCGCAGGAAGAATAATCGACAAACTCGGTACAAAAAGTGGTTATGCATGGGCTATTATTATTTGGTCTGTTGGGGCGATTATACATGCCTTTGCGATTCCGATAGGTCAAAGTATTGCGACAGTATTGGGCTTTGTCGGCATTACGTCTATATCCATATCTATAGCTGGCTTTATGCTTTCAAGGGCTGTTCTTGGATTTGGAGAGTCAGGTAACTTTCCCGCTGCAATAAAGGCTACTGCCGAATATTTTCCAAAAAAGGAACGATCATTTGCTACCGGTATATTTAATTCGGGAACAAATGTCGGCGCAATTTTAGCGCCTTTAACTGTTCCTTTTATTGCAAAACACTGGGGTTGGGAAGCCGCATTTCTACTTATCGGAGCTGTAGGTTTTCTATGGTTGATATTCTGGTTTAAATTCTATGAAAAACCAGAGGAACAAAAAAGAATGTCAGCTGAAGAACTGCAGTATATAAATGAAGAAGATGCTGATCAGAATATTAAAGGAAATGATACCATTCCTGCCGAAGAAAAAGTGAAATGGTTCAAATTGCTTACTTACAAACAGACCTGGGCGTTTACAGTGGGTAAGTTTATGACTGATGGAGTATGGTGGTTTTTCTTGTTTTGGCTTCCTGCTTATTTAAAAGATCAGTACGGAATGGTTGACACCCAGGTGATGTTGCCGCTAATAGTGATTTATAGCATGACAATGTTTGGCAGTATTGGTGGCGGATATTTTCCAATGTACTTCATAAAAAAAGGATACGGCGCCTATGATGGACGAATGAGGGCGATGTTTGTAATCGCAGTATTTCCTTTGGTAGTATTGGCTGCTCAGCCTTTGGGGCATATTACTTTCTGGATACCTATTATCTTAATTGGGATTGGTGCATCAGCACACCAGGCATGGTCTGCGAATATATTTACCACAGTATCGGATATGTTTCCTAAGAAAGCGATTGGTTCTGTTGTGGGAATAGGTGGTATGGCCGGTGGATTGGGAAGTGTTTTAATCACCAAACTGGGTGGATCATTATTTGATAAATACAAAGCGCTAGGACATATCGAAACAGGTTATACAATCATGTTTACCATATGCGCACTTGCTTACCTGATTGCCTGGAGTATCATGAAATTCCTGGTGCCGAAATACAAACCTATTACCGACCTATAAGATATCAATACTAAGGTCTCAACCGGATTAATATTACTTCGCTTTAGCGACACATTACCTACTATATACCTACTGATAAAAGACAGAATTGAACTATCCTTGGTATATCCTTGAACTATGGTTGGACTATCCTTGCTATATCCCAGGATAGTCCAACCATAGTCTAAGGATAGTTTAACCATACCTCAATTACGTTGTTTATCAGAAGCCACCCTGTAGTCATACAGTTGGCATTACTATCCTCTCTTTACTTAGTTATATTTGATGCTAAAATCACTTAATGAATTGATAATAAAATAGAATTAAGAATTCTGTTTATTGCTTTCTTTGTTACAACCAAACGAAATCTGGAACGTATGAAAAAAATAACCCTGTTATTCGCTGGATTGTTCATTTTGAGCACCGGTGTTTTTGCGCAAAAAAACTACCTGCAGGAAAGTAAACCTGATAAAACAAAACGGATGCAATGGTGGGATGACGCTACCTTCGGAATGTTTATCCATTGGGGTTTGTATGCAGTGCCTGCAGGTGAATATAATGGAAAGGGCGGAGGCGCGGAATGGATTATGGAAACCCATAAAATACCGGTATCTGAGTACGAAAAATTTGCTCAACAGTTCAATCCACAGAAATTTAATGCGAGGGAATGGGTTAGAATAGCCAAGAATGCAGGTGCGAAATATATTGTGATTACTTCCAAGCACCATGATGGTTTTAGTATCTGGGACAGTAAAGTGACCAATTATGACATTATGGATGCAACACCTTTTAAAAGAGATATTTTAAAGGAACTTGCAGATGCTTGTAAAGCCGAGGGGATTCAATTTGGATTGTACCATTCGATAATGGACTGGCATCAACCTGACGCAAAATCCAAGGACTATCCTCATCAGAAAACAGAAAAACCAGATTTTGCTAAATATAGGGAAGAGTATTTAAAACCACAGTTAGCCGAATTGATCAAGAAATACAATCCGTCAATTTTATGGTTTGATGGTGAGTGGATACCTGAATGGACTGAGGAGCAGGGTAAAGATTTGTACAACTATTTGAGAAATTTAAAGCCATCATTAATCATCAATAACCGGGTAGGCAAAGGAAGAGGCGGAATGCAGGGGATGAATAAATATGAAAATGCAGCAGGTGATTTTGGCACCCCTGAACAGGAGATTCTTAAAACTGCATCCCAGGATTATTGGGAAAGCTGCATGACCTTAAATAACAATTGGGGTTTTGTAAAAAATGACAACAAATGGAAGTCTGTCCAGGTTCTTATAGACAACCTGATAGATGTGACTGCGAAGGGAGGGAATTACCTGCTAAACGTGGGGCCGACAGCAGAAGGACTAATTCCAGAACCTAGTATAGAACGTTTGGCTGAAATGGGGAATTGGCTGAAAATAAACAAACAGGCCATCTATGCTACAAAAGCGCTACCGAATTATAAAGAAGGAGAAAATATTAAATTTACGCAGAGTAAGGACGGGAAACTTGTTTACGCAATTTTTAATAAAGCAGAAAACAATGAAATTAAGCTTACCAGTATATCTCCAAAGACAGGATCAAGAATATATCTGCTTGGTTCAGCTAAACCACTAACCTGGAAAAAGGACAACGGAGTAACGGTAGTTAACTTGCCTCAGGAATTACCAGGTAAATACGCATGGACTTTGAAGATTGAACAATGAAATTATTAAGACTACTGTTTTTTTTGAGCCTGAGTATCGCATTTAATGCTGATGCCCAGGTAAAAATTATACCTTTCGCCAACTATGTGAATGTGAGGGGCGGCATAAACCATTCTTATTATGCATTTACCATCCAAAAGAAAGCAACGGTAGCTTTTCTTGGTGGATCAATAACTTATAATTCAGGATGGCGAAATAAAGTCTGTAACTATTTAAAAGACCGTTATCCGCAAACAGATTTTCATTTTATAGCGGCAGGAATACCATCATTGGGCAGTTTGCCTCATTCTTTCAGACTTAAATTTGATGTTCTGGACTCAGGAAAAATAGACCTCCTGTTTTTAGAAGCAGCTGTTAACGACGAGGCAAATGGGACAGACAGTCTGGTTCAGGTTAAAGCTTTGGAAGGCATCATCAGACAAGCAAGAAAAAGTAATCCATCTATAGATATCATCATGATGTCGTTTGCAGATCCTGGTAAAACGAAGGCTTATGACGAAGGTAAGATACCTACATCTGTAGCAAATCATGAGCTTGTGGCAACACATTACCGTTTGCCTTCTATTAATCTTGCTAAAGCTGTGCGGGATAAGATGAGAAATGACGAGTTTGACTGGAATAAAGATTTTAAGGATCTGCACCCCTCACCGTTCGGACAGGAGCTGTATTTTAACGCGATAAAAGAACTGTTTTCTGAAACTGAAACGGTGTTCAGGAGACAGGTGATGGTAAAAAAGCATGCAAAACTTCCTAAGCCATTAACTCCCAAAAATTTTAGTGATGGCAATTACCTCGATATAAAGCTTGCAGAATATGATAAAGGATGGAAACTGGATAACGACTGGACTCCGGAAGATCATATTGGGACAAGAGCAGGTTTTGTAAATGTACCTGTCTTGAGTTCCGCATCTCCGGGTGCAGTATTAAAGCTAAAATTTAAGGGTAATGCTATTGGGATGGCCATTTTATCTGGTGCAGATGCCGGCATCGTAAATTATAGGATAGATAATGGCCCGGAAAAACAGCTTGATTTATTTACTCAATGGAGTCCATCATTACATCTGCCGTGGTATGTACTTTTTGGTGGTGATCTTAAAAATGGCAAACATGAACTGACAATTAGCATCAGTCCCAATAAGAACAGCAATAGTAAGGGCAATGCCTGCCGGATTGTTCATTTTTTGGTCAATGGTACTCAATAAGAGGTACTGTTGTTCATTTGTGGTTTACCCTTTTATTTTATATTTGTTGTATAGTGTAGTACAGATGAAATCGACTATAATAATAAAACCACACACGCACAAATGAACAAAAATCTATTTATCTTTTTTATACTGCTGTTTTCGGCCGGTATTTGTTTAAATGTCAATGGACAGGCTAAGCAGCATATTGTTATCGGAACAAAAAGTGTAAATCTTATTTTTTCGGTTGGTAAAGACGGTAAACTGTATCAGACCTATCTGGGTGAGAAGCTGACAAATCCGGGTGATACCGCACTGCTTAAACCTTCAAAACATGAAGCTTATATCGGGGCCGGTACAAACAATTTATTTGAACCGGCAATAAAGGTGTTGCACGCAGATGGCAATCCGTCGATTGATTTGAGATTTAGTAGTCTGACGACAAGCGAAAACGAAGGCAAGACTAGCACTACAGACATTACGTTAAAGGATCCTAAATATCCAATTTTTGTAATTCTTCATATTCAGTCGTTTTATGATGACGATATCATCAAGACCTGGACAGAGATTAGGCATCATGAAAAGAAGCCTGTAGTATTGTACAATTTTGCTTCTTCCATGCTTCATTTTGATGCAGATAAATATTGGCTTACACAATTTCATGGAGACTGGGCGGAAGAGGCAAAAATGCAGGAAAGCCAACTGACAAGTGGAATTAAGATCATAGATAGCAAATTGGGTACACGTGCTAATATGTACCAGTCGCCATTTTTCTTTTTATCGCTGAATAAACTTGCTGATGAAAATACAGGAGAACTCATAGCCGGCACGCTTGCTTGGACAGGAAATTTTAAGTTTCTATTTGAGTTGGATGAACGTAATTCACTGAGAATAGTTTCGGGAATGAATCCATTTGCATCAGAATATAAACTGGAACCTGGAAAATCGTTTACTACCCCTGAATTCATTTTTACTTATAGCAACAAGGGTAAGGGAAAGGCCAGTCGTAGTTTCCATTCCTGGGGCAGAAATTACGGTATATTGGATGGCAATAAACCCAGACTGACGTTGTTAAATAACTGGGAGGCTACCTATTTTGATTTTAATCAGCAAAAACTGGGAAGCCTGTTTACCGATGCAAAAAAGCTGGGTGTGGATCTTTTTCTTTTGGATGATGGATGGTTCGGTAATAAATACCCAAGAAATAATGACAACGCCGGATTAGGTGACTGGCAGGAAAATAAGTTGAAATTACCTGATGGAATTAGTTCCCTGGTGAAGGATGCTGAAAGCAAAGGCGTTAAATTTGGTGTCTGGCTGGAGCCTGAAATGGTAAATCCTAAAAGTGAGCTTTATGAAGAACATCCTGATTGGATATTGAAATTACCTAACAGAGATGAAAATTATTATAGAAACCAACTTGTTCTAGATTTGATCAACCCTAAGGTTCAGGATTTTGTTTATGACCTGGTTGACGGCATGTTGACTAAAAGTCCCGGTATCGCTTATATCAAGTGGGATTGTAATAGAATGATGACCAATGCTTATTCTCCGTATTTAAAGGATAATCAGTCGGCGATGTATATCGAATACACCAGAAGTCTGTATAAAGTATTGGAACGTATCAGACTGAAATATCCATCATTGCCAATGATGCTTTGCTCTGGTGGTGGTGGCCGCACAGATTATGGAGCTTTGAAGTATTTTAATGAGTTTTGGCCAAGTGACGATACAGATGGTTTTGAAAGAGTATACATCCAATGGGGCTATTCTTATTTCTTTCCTTCACTTGCACTGACCAGTCATGTGACCTCATGGGGCAAACAATCTATAAAATTCAGGACTGATGTTGCAATGATGGGCAAATTAGGTTTTGATATCGATTTAAACCACCTGAAAGAAGAGGAACGGATTTTTTGTACAGAGGCTGTAAGAAATTACAAGCGTTTGGAGGAACTGATCACCAAAGGTGAAATGTATCGTCTGGTGTCTCCTTATGAGCAAAATAGAGCAGTATTGATGTATGTGGATGATGCTAAGAATAAAGCATTGTTGTTTGTCTATAATTTGCACCTGCGCTATGGTGAAGAATTTAATAAGGTTAAGTTGCAGGGACTGGATCCACAGAAGCAGTACAAAGTTGTTGAAACAAATCGTTACAATGGCGCCAAGTCATCATCTCAGGACAATGATAAGACATACTCTGGAGATTATTTAATGAAAATAGGACTTAGTGTGTCCACACAGACAGCTTTGACTAGTGCTATATTTGAAATTAACTCAGTTAACTAAATGGGTGTCGAGACTGATGAATATATAATTAAGAGAAAACTTCAATGAGATTGAAATGAAGAGATGTGTTTATTTATTAATCCTGCTGATCTCAGTGGGTTTTGCTGCAAATGGAAAAGTAACGTTGCCGAGTATACTTACGGACAATATGGTTTTACAGCAGAAAGAGAAAGTTAATCTTTGGGGGAAAGCTGCACCGAATGCAAAAGTTACAATTACTACATCATGGGACAATCAGAAGTACCCCCTGCAAGCAGGTGATGAAGGTAAATTTGAGGGTACGGTTAATACACCCTCTTATGGCGGCCCTTACAGTATTTCATTTGATGATGGTGAAGTACTTACTTTAAATAATATCCTCATCGGGGAGGTTTGGATCTGCTCGGGGCAATCAAATATGCAGTTTGCGATGAGAGAGATAGGCAATCAGGCAGAACAGGAGATCAATGCTGCAAATTATCCAAATATCAGGGTGTTGAGATTGAGTATGGCGGCGAGTAATGTGCCGATGACTGAGGCAAAACTTGATGGAGGAGGATGGGCAGTATGCAGTCCTCAAAGCATACGTGATTTTTCTGCTGTGGGCTATTTTTTTGGCCGGGAGCTTAATCAGAAACTGAATGTCCCGATAGGTTTAATAGAAAGCAGTTGGGGAGGTACCATATCAGAAGCATGGACCAGTGGAAATACCCTTAAGAGGTTTTCGGAATTTCAGCAAGCTGTAAAGCAGATGCAAAGTGATAACCGTACACCTGATCAGGTACTTTCGGATTATACACAAGCTCAAAAGGATTGGTTTACAAAAGTTCAAAGTACAGATGCGGGTTTCTACGACAATAGGGCAGTCTGGGCAGCCAGTGATTTTAATGATGAGAATTGGAAAAATATAGAACTTCCCGGTTTTTGGGAATCGTCTGTATTGCCCTCATTTGATGGGGTGGTGTGGATGCGCAAGAAGATAAACATTGGTTCAGACTTTGCAGTTAGTGACCTTACAATTCATCTCGAACAAATAGACGACAATGATATAGTGTGGTTTAATGGTGTTGAAGTGGGACGAACAGAAGGATGGAATACAAATAGAACCTATAAGATACCAGCTAAACTGATAAAAAATGGAGAGAATACAATTACCATAAGGGCATTTGATACCGGAGGAAATGGCGGTGTTCATGGAAATGCTGATGGTTTAAAACTTATAAATTCATCAGGTGCCATCATACAACTGGCAGGGACATGGAAATATAAGACAGCAGTTAATTTTGCAGAGCTGCCTACACCTCAGCTACAAAATGGTCCGAATAGGCCTTCTGTGTTATATAACGCAATGATAAACCCTTTAACAAAAGTTAGACTTAAAGGAGCTATCTGGTATCAGGGAGAGAGCAACGCAAGCCGGGCAGATCAGTATAGGACTATTTTTCCCGCATTGATTAGGGATTGGAGGACACAGTTCAACAATCCTGACCTGTATTTCTTATATGTTCAGCTTGCTAATTTTATGCAACGTAAGAATGAACCTGGTGATTCAGAATGGGCTGAGTTGAGAGATGCGCAATTACAGACGCTTAAAGTTCCTAATACAGGAATGGCATTGGCTATTGATATAGGGGAGGCCGCTGATATTCACCCTAAGAATAAATTGGATGTCGGAAAGAGGTTGGCATTAGCAGCATTGGCAAAAACTTATGGACAAACGTCGGTAGTCTACTCAGGTCCAATTTACAAGTCTTTTGTAAAGGCAGGAAAAGAGATCACCATCAGCTTTGATCATATAAATGACGGTTTGAAAACCAGAGACGGTTCGGCGGTTAAGGGATTTACGATTGCAGGAAAAGATCAGAAATTTAAAAATGCAAACGCAATAATTAAAGGAAATCAGGTAGTGGTGAGTGCCGCAGACGTAAGCGAACCAATAGCTGTAAGATATGCCTGGGCAGATAATCCAGAGTGTAATTTAGTGAATGGGGCGGGATTACCTGCTTCACCATTTCGTACTGATAACTGGAAAGGAATAACGTTTGGGAAGAAATAGTAATTAAATATTTGATGAATAAATCAATATATTTACCATGCAACATTAAATAATGGAAAGACGTTTAGCTATAAAGCAAGTACTGATCTTAGCTGGGGGACTGATGGTATTGCCATCTTGTTTGAGGGAATCGGGAAAAGCTTCGATCGAATTAAAGAATTTGGATATAGATTTGGATCAGGAAAACATCCTGGCGGAAATCACGGAAATGATTATTCCAAAGACAGATACACCCGGTGCAAAAGATCTTAAACTTCATCTCTTTGTTTTGAAAATGGTAGATGACTGCTATGAAAAAAAGGACCAGCAAGTATTCAGTAACGGACTGAAATATGTTTCTAAACTTGAAGCATCTGAACGGAAGCAGTTTATTCTGGATGCGAATGCAAAAAAAGAGCATTTAGATGAAGATGCATATAACTTTTTTAATATAGTAAAAGACCGTACGATTGGTGGTTATATGAATTCTAAATATGTGATGAGTAATCTGGTGATCTGGGAATTGGTACCCGGAAGATATAATGGTTATTTCCCTGTTAAAAATACCTAAGTAAAAAATCATGTCAAATCTTAATATTGATGCAGTAAAGAAGAACACTTACGATGCAATTGTAATTGGTTCAGGGATCAGCGGTGGCTGGGCGGCTAAGGAATTTACTGAGAAGGGATTAAAAACGCTTGTTCTGGAAAGAGGAAGAGATGTAAAGCATATCGTTGATTACCCCACAACTAATAAATATCCTTATGAATTTGAGCATAGAGGGGAGGTCTCTTTAGCCATTAAAAAGGAAAATCCAGTGATAAGTAAATGCTATGCATTTAAAGAAGATGCAATGCACTTTTTCGTTAAAGATAATGAACACCCTTATGTTCAGGAAAAGCCATTTGACTGGATACGCGGGTACCAGGTAGGTGGTAAATCTCTTATGTGGGCAAGGCAGACTCAACGCTGGAGTGACCTGGATTTTGAAGGGCCATTGAGGGATGATTTTGCTGTCGACTGGCCCATTAGGTATAAGGATATTGCACCCTGGTACAGTTATGTAGAGAAATTTGCGGGAATATCAGGTAATAGTGATGGCTTACCGGAATTACCGGATGGAGAATTTTTGCCGGGATTCCCTTTGAATGCGGTTGAAGATTATTTTAAGAAATCTCTGAAAAATAAGTATGGTAACAGGCATGTGATCAGTGCCAGATGTGCACATTTGTCGCAACCTAAACAAATCCATTTTGATCAGGGCAGGGTGAAGTGTCAGAACAGGAATCTATGTCAGAGGGGTTGTCCGTTTGGAGGGTATTTCAGTAGCAATGCTTCTACTTTACCCTGGGCAGCCAAGACCGGGAATTTAACTCTTCGTCCGTTTTCAGTGGTTGAATCTGTTATCTATGATGATAAATTAGGCAAGGCAACAGGTGTGAGGGTAGTAGATACCAATACCAAGGAAGTTACTGAATATTTTGCCAAGGTGATTTTTGTAAATGCAGCTGCAATTAATACTAACCTGATCCTGTTGAATTCTAAATCTTCACGTTTTCCAAACGGATTGGGAAATGACAGTGGTGTGCTAGGTAAATATGTGGCGTTTCACAACTATAGCGCGCGTATTAATGCCGAGTATGAAGGGTTAAAGGAATTTACAACAGATGGACGAAATCCTGCCGGCGGTGGGTATATTCCGCGATTTAGAAATCTCTTAAAACAGGAAACTAACTTTAAAAGGGGATATGCAGCGGGTTTTGGAGCTTACAGAACTGCTGATACTGATACATCCGGAATTGGCATAGATCTAAAGTCACAACTATTGACGAAAAAATTAGGGCCGTGGAAAGTTGGTTCCCATATGATGGGGGAAACTATTCCTAAGGAAAGTAATTATGTGAGTCTTGATGCCAATAAAAAAGATGCCTGGGGTATTCCGCAGCTAAAAATCGCGATAGACTATGATGACAATGATGCTAAGATGAAGAAAGATTATATTGAGCAGTTATCGGAAATGTTTACTGAGGCAGGTTTTAAAAATATTGAGGTAAATGATGCATCTCAAGCGCCTGGTCTGGATATTCACGAGATGGGAGGTGTTAGAATGGGACATGACCCAAAAACATCAATGCTGAATAAATGGCATCAGCTTCATGCGTGCAAAAATGTATTTGTGACTGATGGCGCATGCATGACTTCTACCTCTACACAAAACCCATCGTTAACTTATATGGCGTTTACTGCGAGAGCAGTAGATTATGCGGTAAATGAAATGAAAAAAGGAGAGCTATAGCTCTCCTTCCATTTTTTTATACTCTTTTAACAGGGCAATCTGGTTTTTAGCCCTATTGAGATTATGGCCTTCATATTTAGCGCCATAATAAGTATCATTTTGCAGGTAATCTGCTAAGAAGCGAATAGCCTGCATATAAATTATAAATTTACCTGCATAAGTAAAGTATTGTTTTTCCGTTTCTGTTAGCACATCGTTCATCTCGTCCATATAACCATCATAGATGGCCTGGAAAAATTCTTTTCTGATACTGATCTTTGAAAGGTCTGTTTCTTCTTCACTTGCTACTGCAAGGTAGGTCCTCATCATATCCCCAACGTCACTGATGAAATACCCAGGCATCACAGTATCTAAGTCTATTACACACAAACCGTTATTCTTCTCGTCAAAAAGTACATTGTTTATTTTTGTATCGTGATGAATTACCCTAAGAGGAATCTCTTTATTTTCTACAATTTTACAATAAGTATCTACAATACTTTTGTTTTCATTGATGAATTCAATACTCTCTTTGGCAAGCTCCAGTCTGTCTGCAGCAGCATTTTTGCAAGCTTCTGCGAACTGCTCAGACCTTAGTTTAAGATTGTGAAAATTAGGAATAGTGATATTTAGTTGTTCAGCATCAAATTCTGCAAGAATTTTAGAGAATTTTCCAAATTGCTTTGCTGCCTCATAGGCTTCCGACTTATTAGTGAGTGAGTTGTGGGAAGTAGAGCCTTCAACAAAAGGAAACAGCCTGTAATAACCGAAGTCTGTATCTAAGAGAGACTCTCCACTTAAAGTGTTTACAGGCGATACAAATAAGTAATTTGGGTATTTGACATTTAAATACTCTTTAATTAAAGAGATATTTTCATCAATATCTGTAGGTGTTTTAAAAACGTCGTTATTTACTTTTTGTAAAATATAATTTTGGGTATCAGTACTTACTTTCCAGGTATGGTTAATTAAGCCGTCTCCAAATAGCTTAACGGTAGTTTTATCTGAACTCAAACCATACAATGGCAAAATATTTTCGAACATGCGCTTATTAAAATTTGTTTATCAAACGTAAACGTAACGAATTCCATATTTAAACCATCGTGCAAACGATTGCGCAAAATTATTTTGACTGACTGATTACCAATTCAGATTCAACAACAATATTAAAATAAGCTTGTTCGGCACCTGATTCAGTTTTAGGTTTATTAATCAGATCTATGAGAATATCTGCGGCTTTTTTACCTTGTTTATAGGGAAATTGCTCTACAGAGGCAATTGGGGTATAATCCATGTAATTTATGATAGGAAGATTTGCATAGCTAACGAAATCTATGCCTTTCAGGTCCAATGAGCGTGTATATCTGATAGCGAAAAGGGCCACATAGTCGTTGAAAGTTACTATCGCTGTAGGTTTTCTTCGGTGATTAAGCATGGTATCCATTACTTCTATGGTACCTGCTTCAGAAAGATCACAACTTACAATTAAAGAAGGATCAAATTTTAACCTGTTTGACATCATTGCTTTGATGTAACCTTCTTTTCTTTCATGACTTGCTACCAAAGTGTTTGGGCCATTGATCATACCAATAGTGCGGTGACCTTTCTTTAAGAGGAAATTCACAGCCTCGTATGTACCTGTTTCAAGATTAGAAGCCACATAATGTATGTCTTTGATGGGAGGGATACGATCAAAGAATACAACAGGGATATTTAGCTTCTTAAATATTTCAAAATGTTCGTATGTACTTGTTGTTTTTGATACGGAGACAAGAAGGCCGTCTACACGTTGCGTTTTCATCTTTTCTACCAGTAGCTTTTCTCGCTCTGCATCATCATGTGATTGTGCCAATAGCACCGTATAATTTCTTTTGTAGGCAATGTCCTCAATTCCGCTTATCGCCGTTGAGAAAAAGGATTCAGATAGTTCGGGTAAGATTACACCAATAATAAGTGATTTGCCATGGAGAAACTGTATAGCTTTTTGATTGGGTTCATAATTGAGCTCTGATGCGAGTTTTTTAACCCTCATTTTCGTAGTTAACCCAATACTTGAATGATCATTTAATGCTCTTGATACAGTTGAAACTGATATCTTAAGTATTTTAGCAATTTCCTTTATTGTTGTTGGTTTGTCAGACATTATGCTCAAATATTATAATAAACTTTGAATAACCTTACAATTTTAATAAAATTCTATTTTTTTATCGTTTAATATCCAATATACACATAAATCTGCGCAAACGTTTGTCCGTACGTCAAATACATTTAAGTTTAAAAGTGGCGGATTTTTCAATATAAATTTTACATTAAATAATTGTAATTGTATAGTCTGCTTTATTATTATCGAGATATCAGATTTTTTTCACATTACTTCTATCGCATACATTATTAGGAAGTTACGATATATTTAAATTATATAGAAAAAAGATAGAAGCTGAAAAATATCAAACGTTTGCGTGTTTTTTTTTGGTTTTTGTGCTACCAGTTACTCATATAGTATATACCTTGTGGTAGATTATTGTTGTTTGTAACAGAAATGACGATGATTCAACTAACCAGAACATATAAAGTGTACTAAATAAATTATGAACAGAAGAGAATTTGTTAGAAACTCAGGTTTAACTGCCGCAGCCGTTACAATTTTGCCGGAAAATCCATTATTTGCAGGTACAACTGCTGATAAAGTAAAAATTGCAATGATTGGTGTGGGATTACGTGGACAAAACCACTTAGATCTGTTGTTGAAAAGAAATGATGTAGAGCTCGTAGCCATTTGCGACATCGAGCCCAGAATGCTTGAAACTGCAAAAGGCCTGATTACTAAAAGTGGTAAACCAATGCCGAAAATTTTTACAGGTGATGAAAATGCCTGGAAAAAAATGCTTGAAATCAAAGGATTACAATCTATACTAATTGCTACTCCGTGGGAATGGCATAAAGAAATGATCATTAAATCTATCGAGTCTGGTATTAAGTATGTAGCTACTGAAGTTATTTTAGGTATTACATTACAAGATCATTGGGATGTTGTTCAGGCAGCAGAAAAACATAATGCCCATGTAATGATGCTGGAAAACGTTTGTTATAGAAGAGACGTTTTAGCTGCTTTGAACATGGTTAGACAGGGTCTATTTGGTGAAATCCTGCACCTTCAGGGTGGATATCAGCACGACCTAAGGGAAGTTAAATTTAATGACGGTGTCAAACCATATGGTGGCGGTGTTGAATTTAATGAGAAAGGTTTTTCTGAAGCTAAGTGGAGAACTAACCATTCTGTATATCGCAATGGTGATTTGTATCCAACTCACGGAATTGGTCCGGTAGCCAACTGTATAGATATCAACAGGGGTAATAGATTCCTGAAATTGAATTCATTCTCTACGAAATCAAGAGGTTTGCATAATTATATTGTTGAAAAAGGTGGTGCAAGTCACCCTAACGCTAAAGTTAATTTCCGCCTTGGAGATATCGTGACGACTACAATTGACTGTGCTAACGGAGAAACCATCATTTTGCAACACGATACCAATTTACCAAGACCTTATTCATTAGGCTTTAGGGTTCAGGGTACAAAAGGATTGTGGATGGATGTAAATAAAAGTATCTATGTAGAGGGTGTTAGTAAGCCGCACCAGTGGGACAATGCAAAAGAATGGTTAGACAAATATGACCACCCACTTTGGAAAAAATACGGAAATGATGCTCAGGGAGCAGGACATGGCGGTATGGATTTCTTTGTAATCCATGCGTTTATTGAATCTGTTAAACGTAATTTACCAACTCCATTAGATGTATATGACGCGGCAGCATGGAGTGCAATTACACCATTAAGTGAGCAATCAATAGAGATGGGCAATGAAACAATTGACTTCCCGGATTTCACAAGTGGCAAATGGATGCACAGAAAACCTGTTTTTGCATTTAACGACGACTATTAGAAATATTTAGTTTGATTTATATTTAGCCTTTCCCTTTAGGGAGAGGCTTTTTTAATTTACAATATTTCCAAATTGTATTTTGTTAATATTAACTTAACATTGAAAGCGCATCTTTGTGCATGTTTTTAACAGCACTTGCCCTTACATTTTTATTATTTGCAGTGATAGCTGCATTTAAAATGGAATCACCTTTAAAAGGTATACTGTTTATTGTTACGCTTGCAGCAGTAGCCGGTATTCTTTATTTATTCATTTTATTCCCTGGATATTCCGGACTGGCAGTTTCATTGATATTAGCTGCTTTTATCTTTAGGCAAAATAAGAGGTAGTAGGCCAGCCTTTTCTAGTTTTATAATTGAGTTATAAATTATTTCAAAAAAGTATACTAATAATACAATATTTTATTTAATAATTCTTAAATTTATTTCAATCAAAATAGGGAGGATATATTAAATATTATTGGTTATGAAAACACTAGGGGAGAAATTTAGGATTTTACGCCAGAAACGAGGGGTAAATCAAAAAGCAATGGCCGATTTATTGGAAATTTCAATTCCGGCATATTCAAAATTAGAAACAAGCATCACGGATCCAAATTTTAGCAGGATTAATCAGATTGCTGAAGTTCACAATTTAACTTTAAGGGAATTACTGGATGTCGGCGAAGAGGGAGTGAATGAACAAACGCAACTAATCGATCAATTGAAGGAAAAAGTTAGTGATTTGGAAAACACCGTTATTAAATTGCAGACTAAGCTTATTGAACTGTATGACAAAGAAGATCAGCGTAATAAGAAATAATGGATAATTAGTAGACAGGGTTAATTACGCCTGTCTACTAATTTAATAAGTAATCTGCAATTTTCAGTTAGCCATTCATAGCCTGATACTCCAGCAGGTTTAAGGAAAAGTTTTGATCCGAAACCAAGTGATGTAACCCCTGCACTCAGCCATTGATCAATATTCTCTTTGTTGACATCAACACCCCCAGTAGGCATAAATTTTAATTTCGGAAAAAGAGGTTTAATTGCTTTTAAAAATCCAGGGCCCAATGTGTCTCCAGGAAAAAGCTTAACTAATGAAGCACCTAATTCTTCTGCAAAGTTAATTTCTGTAGGTGTCATACAACCGGGAATCCATAAGGTATTGTTAGATGATGCCAACCGGGCAATATCTTCCTTTACAATCGGACTTACTAGAAAATCTGCTCCAAGGTCGAGATATGCTTGCGCTTGCTGAATATTTTTTATTGTTCCAATTCCTAATTGAAGATCTTTAAAATGTTCATTCCTGTATTCAAGTAAAATTTTAAAGTTATCGAGCGCATTTTCTCCTCTGTTGGTAAATTCAAATACCCTGATTCCCCCATCATAACAAGCCTTAACTATTGCCTTGCATATTTCTGGATCTTCATGATAATAGACAGGAATTACAGGGTATTGTTCTATATGTGATAATGTATTTATTTTCATTGTTGCTGTTAAATTGAGCCATTCCCAAAATCTCCTTTTACAAAAAGCTTTTGATAACCGGCATTAGTTGCTTTATTAATAATTTCTTGTCCGTCATTTGTATGGATTAATGCGTAAATTAATCCTGCCATGAAAGCATCACCACTTCCAATTCGGTCGATTACATCATATGTTTCCCTTACGTCAGATATGAAATGTTCCGTTCTCGTATGGTAGGTACCGTAGAATAGGTTATGTTTTGCTTGATCCATAAATCTGAAAGTATTGGCCAGATGCGAACATTGGGGGAATTTTTCAAAGATCTCCCTGGCTGATGCTTTGGCCTGTTCGAAATATTCTTCACTGCTTGTATTTCTGTCCAGACTGGGATCTACTGCTGTGCCCAGCATTTTGTTGGCCGCCCATATATTACCCATGATCACGTCGCAGTATTGAACAAGTTCAGGCATTACTTCGATTGGTTGTTTGCCATAGTCCCATAGTCGGTTCCGGTAATTCAGGTCTACAGAGATTTTTAAGCCCTTCTTTTTGGCAGCAATAAGTGCCTCCTTGCAAATAATAGCCATTGTTTCATTAAGAGCGGGGGTAAGTGCAGTAAAATGAAACCAGGTATGTCCTTCCATCAGAGAATCCCAATCAATAGTCTGCGGAACAAGCGTACTGAACGATGAAAATTTTCGGTCGTATACCACTTCTCCACTGCTTAATCCATTAGCTGAAAGTAGAAAGTATAAGCCTAATCTGCTACCTTGTATTAAGGTTTTTGACGTATCTGCTCCCAAATCCGATAATGTTTGCAGAGCACTGGCTGCTAAAGCATTTTTTGGGGCAGCAGTAACGTAAGAACAAGGAATATTCCATTGAGAAAGAGAGGCTGTCACGTTAGCTTCTGAGCCACCTGGAAATAAGGACACTGTATGGTTTTTAGAAATAAACTGTTCTTCGGCAGAACTAAACCTGAGTAAAAGTTCGCCAAACACCAGTATGTTCTCTTGTTTCTGCATATTTAAATGAATATCAATGTGCAATAATACAGGTTTAACTCATTAAATCCATCAGCTAATGTATATATATGCACGCAATCGTTTTCGGATTTATTTCCTTGCTCTTGTAGAGGCCCTTACCTGAATTGTAGTATCCAATAATATGGTTTCGTATTCCGGCTCCTGGTTTTTCTTTTCAATCAGTGATATTAATTTTGACGCAGCCAATTGGCCAATTTCAAAAGCAGGTTGGTGGACAGTAGTTAGAGGAGGATTAAAGGCATCAGCAAGATCAGTATTGGTAAATCCAATCAGAGCTACGTCTTCAGGTATTTTATACCCAAGCTTGTTTAACAGGGCCAGGCATCGGGTACTGATCTGATCTGTACTTGTCAATATTGCGTCTGGACGATCCTTAAGTGCCATGTAGTATTTGATGGACTCTTCCAGGTCAGCATTTAATTTTTTCGCATCTGTATAATCACAAGATCGCAGGAGATCTGGCCTATATGTTAGTTTATATTCTTCGAGAGCTTGCTTGTATCCGTTGAGACGCTCTGTAGCAATATTTAAAATTGTGTTGGTATTTAAGTGTGCTATACTCCTGTAACCGTTCTTAATGAGGTGCACAGTGGCATCGTAAGCGCCTTTAAAATTATCAGCACCGACTTTGTGTGTGTCTATGTCGTCACTTAATCTGTCAAATAATACAACGGGTAATCCAGACTCCTGCAGGGACTGCAGGTAGCTGAAGTCGACTGTTTCACAGGCGGGAGAAATCAGGATTCCGTCAACACCTCCTGCATATAGCAACTCTATACACGCTCTTTCCTGTTTTTGTGACTCTTTGCTTTGCATGATAATGATCTGATAAGATTTATCAGTACTTGCGCAATCAATACCATCCAGCATCTGTGCTGCAAAGTTATTTTCCAGAGAGCAAACAACTACACCTATCGACCTACTTTTACCTTCCTTAAGTCCCTTAGCCAGACGATTCGGAAAATAATGATGCTGTTGCGCATAATCCAATACCAATTTTTTAGTCTCTGCACTGATTTCATGGCTATCATTTAATGATTTGGAGATGGTAGAAATAGATAAATTGAGCGCTTTGGCAATGTCTTTTAAAGTGACGCTGTTGTTCATACTGTTTTCCGTTGTGTGCAGGAGCGAATTTGCAATTTATAAATCGAATAAAGTAAAGTTAATCATATATTTGACCATCCTCCTTTAAAAACACTTTAATATCAATGCTCCATAAAAAATATAAATTGTTCTTTTTAATATTCATTTTGCCTTTTTTTTCTTCCTGTTTTCAGATTATTGAAGAAATTAACGTTACTAAATCAGGTTCAGGCAGAGTAAGTCTTACCTTAAATATGAGTGCGAGTAAGTCAAAGGTAGCTTCCATTATGTTGATGGATAGTATACAAGGATACAAGGTACCTGACCGTCAAACCATTCAAAAGGAAATGAATGAGGCTGTTGAGTATTTGAGAAATTCACCCGGTATCAGCAAGGTTGAGAAGAAAATTGATCTTGAAAATTACATTGTTAGCCTGAGTTTTGATTTTAAAAGTATTACGAACATCAATAATCTAACCAGTAGCGTTCTTAAAAAACTGAAGATCAACGCCATAAGTAATTCTTCCTATTCCTACGACGCCAGAACAATGACCTTTCAACGTAGCTATCAGCATACCAAAGAAGCTGTTAATCAGTATAGTAGACTTAAGCCTGAGGTTAAAAATATCTTTAAGGAAGCCACTTATACCAGTATTTACCGCTTCGAAGAATTGATAATAAACAGTAACAATCCTCTGGCTAAAGTATCTAAATCTAAAAAAGCTGTGATGATCAATGCAGGGATGCTCGGTTTGATCAATGGGAAAACCGATATCTCTAACAAGATTGTTCTGGCAAAATAGAAATTGCCCTTTTAAATTAACAACTCAATACATGAAAAATCTGTACAAATGCTTTTATGCATTAATTTTAACAATGACTGGCTTAACGGGTTTTGCCCAGGACCTATCTTCTAAAATTCCTGCCGACGCACTCGCCGTAGCTACCATAAAGGGTAAGAACCTGACGGAACTGATGTCTTTAAAGGAATTCAATACCACTTTCTTAGGAAAACAGGTATTGTCAACCTTGAATAAAATAGATCCTGCTTTAAATACTCTAGAGGATTTAGGGTTTAATCTATCCTCTAACTTTTATTATTATAATCAAAGTAATGATAGTGTAACCTATAACTGCTTTCTTGCACCTATAAAAAATGCAAAACAAATTGATGCATTGTATACAGGAGGCCGTAAAAAATTTAATTCAAAAGATGGACTTAGGACCTATTACAGCGCCGATTCAAGCGAAATAGTATATTGGAACGATGAAATGCTGCTTTTTGCAA
Organism: Pedobacter frigoris; assembly: GCF_032678645.1. GTDB lineage: Bacteria > Bacteroidota > Bacteroidia > Sphingobacteriales > Sphingobacteriaceae > Pedobacter > Pedobacter frigoris_A. Next base: position 580,823 of record NZ_JAVTSP010000001.1, on the reverse strand, counting down.
TTGGTAGCGCAAAACAAAGTTACTTCTCCCGTCAAGATGTTATCGACAGATTTGGTTTGATTTCTTTAGATCTAGAAGTAGACTCAAGTGCTGTTACCGTTGTTTCAGATACAACATATATCGATACTGCCGTAGATACAATTGCGGTTGGAGAAGAAGCAGAAGATTCAGATAGTCTGGAAGTAGATATGGTACCAGTTACGGTCGAAGATAGTTATGTTAGTGAAAATTATAAAAATATCCAGAAGCAAAAAGCGATAATTGCGCTATGGACGGATCGGATGCTTGAGGATGCATTCTCATCTAGAACTACTGGTTCCATATTAAATAATAAAGATTTTATAACCAGTTTAGATGACAACGCAGAAGCAAGCATTTGGCTTTCCGGCGCAGATAAGCTTATGAATAGTTATATGCCTGACTTATATAGTTTTAAGGGGATTAATTTTCTGAATGGTTATGGTGCGGTTAATGCCAAGCTTTATCTTGAAAAGCAATCCATAAAACTCAGTACTTCTATCACTTTTAATGATGCTTATGCTGATGTTTTTAAAAAGGTTTATAAGCGTAAGGTGAATAAAAACTTCCTGAAGTACATGAATGAAGATAAAATGATAGGGTATATGGCCTATGCAATGGATACCAAAGCCTATCTTCAGGAATATCCAAAATTAATTTCCAATATTTATGGCTCACTATATGCAGATGAAATTGGGATGGCTACAGATCTCTTTTCTCTGCTGCTTGATGAAGAAGCTATTAGTAAAGTTGTAAAAGGTGATGGCTTATTTATATTTAACGGGTTGTCTCAGAAGGAAGCTACTTTTAAGTCTTATGATTATAATGAAGATAATTTTGAAACAAAGGAAGTAACAAAAACCAAAAAAGAAATACTTCCTGATTTCCTATTTATGTTGTCTACAGAAGATACCAAGTTGTTGGATAAATTAATTGCATACGGTACAAAAAAACAAATGATACAGCAAAAGTCCGGGTATTTTGAACTTGCGATACCTAAAACGCCGCTGGCAATTTTTGTCGCCATAAAAAACGGGATTCTATTTTTTGGAACCGATGAGACAGAATTTAAAAGTATTACGGGAAATACTTTTGTAGGTAACATTAGCAGTAAACACAAAAAACGAATGATTAGCGCTAATTATTCCGCTTATTTTAATCCAAAAAAGATGGCAGGGAAAATCCCTTTGGGAGAAATGGGAGGCTCTAAGGAAATGGAAAAGGTAAACGGAATATTAACTTCAATTGGAGATATTTATTTGAAATCAAATCCTATTAAAGGCAATACTTTATCAGGTGAAATAAGTATGGATGTTCCCGCAACCCATCAAAATTCTCTGAGGTATTTGTTCTCTATCATTGAAAATGTACAAAAGTAAATTTCTAAGAATAATACTGATATCAGCAGCAATTATCATAATGCTACTGATATCGGTATTTGGATATTTGAAATATCGTCAATACACCTCTTATAACCAAGGGATACATAAAAATGCGGCATTGATTTTTCGAATCAACGCGGACCAGGTCTATTCGAAGCTGTTTAAAGATTATTTAGGTAATTCAGGGTATTATGAAGATCGCAATAAATACAGTAATCTAAACACTGGACTGAAGATTCCTGCTAATGTATTTGTCTACAATATATCCGGTAGATCATTTGATACATTTTTCTGTTTGATGCCGATTAAAAACCCAGAGAATCTTAAAGCCTTTTTAAAAGACGAGTTAAGGATTAATGCCATAGCAGGGCAGGAGACCGGACTTAGTTTTGGTACATCACCAGATGGCAAATTAACAGTGGCCTATAATAAACAAAGAATTGCTATAGCATATTCATTTAAGAAGGAAGCGATTGCTCAAATACTTAAAGATATGTTAAAGGGAGTGAATATGGTTCGGCCTGATGATGAAAGATTGTCTAAGCTTAGGGCTAATAAAGCTGATGTAACTTATGTATATGGTCGGTATGAGGGAACCGGTAATTTTCACGACGGCAGAATTACCTTTAATGGAGATTTTAGTTCCAGATATTTAAAGTCAAATCAAGGTTCCTTGTCTCATAAAAAATTTAGTAGGTCTGCGCAATTGACGATGTGGTTAAATATAGACTTGTCCAGATTACCTTTTAAAAAGATAATTCAATTAAAGAACGCACAACTCAACATCGATAGTTTGCTTAAACATAAAGTTAGGTATGCAGATTTAGAAGTTGCCGGCAACATTGAGCAACAGGATACTGTAATTACTTATGATTACAATGAAGATTTTGAAAAGGTTGCAATTGCAGCTACAAAAACTTCTTTTGTGCCTAATGTGGTATTGTCTCTAAATTCTGATGCGATGCCTTTGACGAAGTATTTGAATCTTGAACGTGTAATTAGCTATAATGGAGCTTTTAATAAGACACTCTTTCCTTTATACAATATATATTGGTTTGCAGGAACTGATGAGTTCAAATTGAGTACAAGCAAAAAAGTAGTTTCTACTGAAAGAGAAGATACTCCCTATTTTTTCGGACTTGAAATCGACTTTGGGTCTTTTTCCAGTAAAAGTAGTTCTCAATTAACTTTTAAAAAGATGCGAGATCTAAAATCACTTACAATCTTTGCAAAGCAAAAAAACAATGATGCGAACTGTTTTGAAGCAGTTTTAAAATTTAAAAAAAGTGATATTAACGGCTTGGCTCAATTATTCTGATTCGATTTGACAAATAAATGATACGTAATTAGCAAACTGTTTATACATTTGCTTAACGGTGTTAAATTATTTACACCTCGTCATAATTATATTATGGGAAGTAAAGAGAGAATAGCAAGACTAAAGGACGAAACCAGACTAAATATTTTAGATGCTGCTTTAGATATTGTAAAAGATGAAGGGTGGCAGTCTCTTAGCATGAGGAAAATAGCTGATAAAATTGAGTATACAGCACCTATTATTTATGAGTATTTTGCTAACAAGGAAGGGATTTTACTTGAGCTGACAAGAAGGGGATATATTATCCTCGCTGGTGAGGTGAGGACAGCCAAACAGTTGCATGAATCTCCGGCAGATCAGCTTGAAGCAATGTGGATAGCGTATTGGAATTTTGCTTTCAAATATAAGGAGCTTTACAGATTGATGTATGGAGTAGATATGAATTGCTGCGAGCTCAAAAAGTCTATGCCTGAAGCGGAACTCGCTGATGATCTCATATATGAGGTGATCGAAAAGATTATGACGGTTGACAATCCTCCTGAAGATCTGGTTTGTCGAAAATTTTATACTTTTTGGTCCATTATACATGGATTGATTTCCATCAATCTGGTTAATAAAGGACGAAATGAAGAAATGAATCAACGTATTCTAAAAGATGCCATAAAAGGCATCATTAAATACATCAACGACTAATTAATATATTACAGGTTCTATGGACCTTTTTTTAAAACTACTACTTAACACTGTTAAATGACTTTAATGTCGTTATCAGCCATCTCTTTAATATATATAATATGAAAATTCCTCCAAACTATTTACAATTACTTAACACTGTTAAACAATCTAATAACGTTATGAAAACATCAATACTAGTTTTAGCAATATTTTTATATGGGTGTAGTGGTCAAACCAGTACACCTCCGCCACCCGCAATACAGGCCCTGCCTGTCACAGAGGTCAGAAAATCATCCGAAACCACATTTACTGAATACCCGGCGTCAATAGAAGGTACTGTAGATCTGGAAATACGTCCCCAGGTATCTGGCGCGTTAGATGAGATTTTTGTAAGCGAGGGCGCTCTTGTTCGTAAAGGACAGCCGTTGTTTAAGATCAACGAACTTCCATTTAGGCAGGCAGTAAATAATGCAAAAGCAGCGCTTTTGTCAGCCAGGGCTTCTCTTCTAAATGCACAGTTGGAAGTAGAAAAACTGACTCCACTTGTGGCCAATAAAGTTGTATCAGATTTTCAGCTAAAAAGTGCGAAAGCTAGCTATGAATCTGCTTTAGCTAACGTAGAACAAGCTAAAGCCGGAGTGGGAATTGCAGAAATCAATTTGGGTTATACACTTATTAAGGCACCTGTAAGTGGTTATGTAGGTAGGTTACCTAAAAAACAAGGAAGTCTTGTAAATCCATCTGATCTAAATCCTCTTACCTTGCTTTCTGATGCACATGAGGTTCATGTTTATTTTTCACTGGGTGAAGATGACTTTATTGCTTTTAATTCCCGGTACGAAGGTAAAACTATAGCAGAAAAAGCAAGTAAGATTCCGGGTATCTCTCTCGTACTTGCCGACCAGACAACCTATGCCCAACAAGGTAAGATTGATATGGTAGATGGACAATTTGATAAACAAACGGGCTCCATTTCACTTAGAGCGACATTTCCAAATGCTCAGGGTATTTTAAGATCTGGTAATACAGGGAAAATTCGCATAGCTGAAACGCATAATGATGCCTTTTTAATCCCGCAATCAGCAACTGTTGAGATGCAGGATAAAGTCTTTGTATTTGCTGTTGCAGATAGCAATAAAGTGAAAAAGATGCCAATTACGATTATTGCAAGAAGTGGAAGTAACTACCTGGTAAAAGAAGGTATAAAGGTTGGTGATCAGATAGTGCTAAGTGGAATAGACCGGTTACAGGAAGGGCAGGAGATCAAACCTGAGAAAACAACACAAAAAGTGGCTCAATTAATTAATAAATAAATCTCGCGATAATGTTTAAAATTTTTATACAAAGGCCCGTATTGGCTACAGTGATCTCCATACTCCTGGTGATTCTGGGAGTACTTGGTCTAACCAAATTACCTTTACAACAGTTTCCAGATATCGCACCACCATCTGTATTGGTTACCGCTGTTTATCCAGGCGCGAATGCTGAAACTGTTCTACGTTCAGTGGCTCCCTCAATTGAGGAATCAATAAACGGTGTTGAAAATATGAGCTACATGAGTTCAACGGCTAGTAACGACGGTTCATTAGCTATCACAGTATACTTTAAATTAGGTACAGATCCTGATCAAGCCGCTGTAAATGTTCAAAACCGAGTAGCACAAGCGACTAGTCAGCTGCCTGCAGAAGTTGTTCAACAAGGGGTGATTACGGCAAAACAACAGAATAGTTTCATTATGGCAATTGGGATGTTTACTGAAGACGAAAGTAAATATGATCAGACATTTGTTGCTAATTATGCCCAGATCAATATTATTCCAGAGATCAAGCGTATCCCTGGAGTCGGTGCTGCCAGCATTTTTGGTGGGGTAAAAGATTATTCAATGAGAGTCTGGCTAAATCCGACTCAAATGGCTACTTATCAGGTGACACCTAATGATGTCATGAGAGCGATACAAGACAAAAGTCTGGAGGCAGCTCCCGGACGCTTTGGAGAAAAAAGCAATGAAGTATTTGAGTATGTAATCAAATACAAAGGCAAATTGAACAAACCGGAAGAGTATGAAAATATAGCTATCCGTGCTAATACCGATGGAACAATACTTCGTCTGAAAGACGTAGCAAGAATAGAATTTGGAGCTTATTCTTATTCCAGTCTTACACGCCTGAATGGTAAAAAAGGAGTTGTTATTGGCGTGATTCAGTTAGCTGGTTCCAATTCAAACGAGATTCAGATTGCAATAAACAAGTTGATGGAAAAATCTGCTAAAGATTTTCCTAGCGGCATTAAGCACAATATATTCTACAGTACAAAAGTTGCTCTTGATCAGTCAATAGATCAGGTGAAACATACACTGATAGAGGCATTCATCCTCGTATTTATCGTAGTATTTATTTTCCTTCAAGATTTCCGTTCTACGCTGATTCCAGCTATTGCCGTTCCAGTTGCCATATTGGGGACGTTTTTCTTCATGCAGCTATTTGGTTTCTCTATTAATCTCCTGACTTTATTTGCTCTGGTTTTGGCGATCGGTATCGTTGTAGATGATGCAATTGTGGTGGTTGAAGCAGTACATGCAAAGATCGAACATAAAAAACTTTCTCCAAAAGCCGCTACTACTGAGGCTATGCATGAAATTACAGGAGCGATTGTATCTATTACTTTGGTAATGGCAGCTGTATTCTTACCCGTAGGTTTCATGGAAGGTTCTACAGGTGTGTTTTACAGGCAATTTGCATTTACTATGGCCATTGCTATTGTGATATCTGCTGTAAATGCATTGACATTAAGTCCGGCACTTGCTGCATTATTCCTGAAAGATAATCATGGGACGGGTGAAACTGAAGAAGCACCAATTAAGAAGGGGTTCAGTCAGAAATTCTTTGCAGGATTTAACAGCAGTTTTGCAGCGATAACCAATAGGTATGTTGGTGGGCTGAAATTCTTAATCCGCAATAAATGGGTCAGTATGGGAGGTCTTGTTGTCGTTACATTAGCAACTATATGGATGGTTAAAAATACGCCATCAGGATTTATCCCTACCGAAGATCAGGGCTTCATAGCTATCGCCGTGAATACACCTTCAGGTACATCCCTGGAGGGTACATCAAAAGTAATGACCCAAGCTGAAAATGCATTGCACGAACTTGATGCTTCAAGATTTGTAACTGCAATTTCTGGATTTAACTTATTGACAAATTCAACGAGTCCTTCATCCGCAGTGTGCTTTGTACTACTCAAACCTACTGAAGAACGAGGTAAAGTCAAAGAGATCAATGCGATCATGGATCTTGTGCGAGCTAAATTAGGGAGTATTACCGGCGGTAGTTTCTTTGTATTTAGTTTTCCGACTGTACCAGGATTCAGTAATGTAGAAGCTTTAGATTTGGTTTTACAAGATAAAACTGGTGGAAAACTGGATAAATTCAGCGGCGTAGCGAATGGTTTTATCGGAGAACTGATGAAAAGGAAAGAAATTGCAGTAGCCTTTACAACTTTTAAAGCTGATTATCCTCAATTACAGCTCGAAATAAATGATGAAAAAGCAGATCAGCTTGGCGTAAGTGTTAAAGATATTTTGCAAACAATGCAAACTTATTTTGGTAGCGCACAGGCTTCAGACTTTAATCGCTTTGGTAAGTATTACAGGGTAATTGTTCAGGCCGATGTTGCAGACAGGGCAGATCCTGCATCAATAGATAGGGTATATGTAAAAAATAACGCTGGGGAAATGGTACCTGTTAATACTTTGGTTAAGTTAAATAGGGTATATGGTTCAGAAACAGCTTCGCGTTACAACCTATTTAACTCCATACAGGTAAATGCAATTCCTAAGCCAGGCTTTAGTTCGGGCGATGCAATTAAAGCTATACAAGAAGTAGCATCACGACAGTTACCATCTGGCTATGCTTATGAATTTTCAGGACAAACAAGAGAAGAGATATCTTCAGGCGGGCAATCAACCATCATATTTATGTTGTGTCTGATATTTATCTATTTCTTACTTGCAGCACAATATGAAAGTTATATCCTTCCTCTTGCTGTCATTCTTTCTATTCCGACAGGGATTTTTGGAGTCTTTATAGCCATAGGTCTTACTGGTATAGAAAATAATATCTATGTACAAGTTGCACTAATAATGCTCATCGGCTTACTCGCAAAAAATGCAATCTTGATCGTAGAATTTGCAGCGCAGAGAAGAAGAGCTGGCCAACCATTAGTAGCAGCAGCTCTTGAAGCCGCTAAACTTAGACTTCGTCCAATTATTATGACTTCACTCGCATTTGTAGTTGGCTTATTCCCAATGAGTATTGCAACCGGCCCTTCAGCTCAAGGTAATCATTCTATTAGTATTGGTGCAGCGGGAGGGATGTTGTCTGGAGTAGTTATAGGTTTATTTATTATCCCGGTATTGTTTGTTGTTTTCCAATACCTACAGGAGCGGATTAGCCCTAAAACAAAAACACCTGTTGTTCACAATGAAAATCACGTTAAAGAACTCATTCATGAAATCGCATAATTATATATATAAATTTCTGCTTATCACATTGGTATTTAGCGGTTGTAAAGTATCAAAAGATATTCTAAAACCTGTTGATGCTACACCTGTTGCATATAGAGGGCGTGCAGAAATAGCTGATACAATTAGTATTGCCTCAATTCCAGTTAAGGATTTTATAACTGATACAGAGGTGAAAAAACTCATAGATACGGCAATTTCCAGAAACTATGATTTACAATTGGCTTTAAAAAACATTGAAGCATCAGACTTATTATTCAGACAATCCAAATTAGGAAACCTGCCTGTTATTAATCTCCAAATTGCAGCAAATTCAAACAGGCCATCAAATAACAGCCTAAATGGATTAACCTCCAGTCAGTTTTTAGGTACGAAACACATTGAGGATTACAATGCTAATCTGGGATTAAGTTGGGAGGCGGATATATGGGGTAAGATCAGAAACCAAAAAGAAGCTGCGTTAGCTACATATCTCCAGACCATAGAAGCTAAAAAAGCGGTGCAAACCCGATTAATTGCCAGTGTAGCCCAAGGTTATTATCTGTTACTGATGATGGATGCACAATTGTCGGTAGCTAAGAAAAATCTGGCGTTGAGCGACAGTACGCTGAAGATGATCCATATACAATTTGATGCAGGTCAGGTCACTTCACTGGCAATTCAGCAATCAGAGGCACAACAATTAGTTGCAGCACAGCTTATTCCTCAATTGGAACAAAATATTGCAATACAGGAGAATGCTTTAAAAATTCTTACCGGTCATTTACCTGGCCCAGTAGCACGTTCGTCTAGTCTGGAGTCAACAAAAGTACCAGATTACCTGTCAGCCGGACTACCGTCTGACATGGTAAGCCGAAGGCCGGATGTTAGGAGTGCAGAGCTATCTTTAAATATTGCCAACGCTAAGGTCGGCATTAGTAAAGCAAATATGTATCCTTCGCTGATCATCACAGCGAGCGGTGGACTTAATTCATTCAAAGCAAGCAACTGGTTCAATGTGCCAGCGTCACTATTTGGTATGGTAGCTGGAGGGATTACTCAGCCGGTTTTTCAGAGAAAAGAATTAAAGACCCAATATGAACTTGCGAAAGTCGACAGAGAGAGAATCGTGATCGAGTTTAGGCAATCAGTACTCAATGCTGTTGGAGAAGTGTCGGATGAGCTGGTAAAACTTGAAAAGCTAAAAGTCCAGTATGATATTTCACAAAAACGTGTTATCACTTTACAACAAGCTGTAAAGAATGCTAATCTGTTATTTAATAATGGAATGGCGACCTATCTTGAAGTAATTACTGCACAAAGCAATTCATTACAAAGCGAATTAGAGTTGGCAGCAATTAAGACAGCCAGATTAAACGCATCAGTGGAACTTTATCGTTCACTCGGAGGAGGTATATAGTAACATAATAATAAAGGGTGATCATCATTGATCACCCTTTATTATTATAGAGGATAAGCTGTTTCACTTTTTGTTTCAGACAGTACAAAGAAACTTTGAACTGTACTTATATTAGGTAATGTTGCCAACTTATTCCGAAGGAATAAATGATAAGAATCCATATCGCTTGTAGCTATACGGAGGATAAAATCAAATGCTCCCGTCATTTGAAAACACTCCATAACTTCACTAAATTTCGCAACGTCGTTTTCGAAAGCATACAATGTACTGGCTGTATGTTCTTTTAAAAGAACTTGTGAAAATGCAATAAGATTTTTATTGATTTTCTTCCTGTCGAGAATTGCCACAATACGTTTGATATAACCCTGCTCTTTTAACCTTCTTATCCTTTCATGGATGGTTGCGATTGATTTACTAAGCTTAAAGGCAAGCTCCTTATTCGTCAGGGTAGCATCCATTTGTAGAAGCTTTAAAATCTCAACATCTACTGGGTCTAATTCAGTCTGCATATTACTATCTTATTAATTCCAAAAATTAAACAATTTTAAGTGCTCATTATCAGTATTGTAATACGGTTTTATGCATTAAAAAATGGAGTTGAAAAAAAAACTAATATTGCCACTGTTTAATAATGTAAACTGTAAAAAAATACTACATTTTGTCAAAAATCCGAATAATTTCCGGAATTAACCGCATGCCATTGTTAATTTGATTTATAATATAGAGTTTTATCGATTATTAATGAATCATAAAATTGATTTATTAATCTAAAAGTGCAAATAGAATTATGATAATGAATGAAACAATGTCGTTTAAATGTTTATCCGACGATTTAGCAAGTAAGTTTGAACACCTATGGCATTTGGTAGGTAACACTCCGATGCTCGAATTGCGTTATGAGTACAAAGGGAAGCCTGGTAAGATCTATGTGAAATGCGAACACTATAATTTAACAGGCAGCATAAAGGACAGAATGGCTTTGAATATTATGTATGAAGCGTATAATTCATGTACTATAAAGCCTGGCGATACAATAGTAGAAGCAACCAGCGGTAACACAGGAATAGCATTTGCGGCTATTGGAAAGGCGCTTGGCCATAACGTAAAGATCATTATGCCCAACTGGTTGAGCAAAGAGCGTATTGATATCATCAGAAGTATGGGAGCCGAAGTAGTTTTGGTAAGTAAAGAAGAAGGTGGATTTTTAGGAAGTATCAAAATGTGCGAGGAACTGGCGGCTAAAGGTGGTGTTTTTCTTCCAAGACAATTTGAAAATCAGTATAATGAAGAAGCCCATGAGAAAACTACAGGTATGGAAATATGGGAACAGCTAAAGCAAAATGGATTAACACCTGATGCATTTGTGGCAGGGGTTGGTACTGGTGGTACAGTAATGGGAGTAGGTAAAAGATTAAAAGCTCACAATCCAGCCATCACTATTCACCCATTGGAACCAGCAGAAAGCCCTACACTAACAACTGGATATAAAGTTGGTAGTCATCGTATACAAGGTATTTCAGATGAATTTATTCCAGAGATAGTTAAGTTAGATGAATTAGATGAGATAATTCAGGCTAATGATGGTGATGCAATTATTATGGCGCAGAAACTGGCTAAAGAACTTGGTTTGGCGGTCGGCATATCTTCTGGTGCAAATGTAATTGGAGCTATTAAACTAAAAGAGAAAATGGGAGTCGAAGCTGTAGTGGTAACATTATTATGCGATAGTAATAAAAAATATCTTAGCACAGATTTGGTCAAAGAAGAGTCAATAAAGGAATCGTTTATCTCAACTGATACTAAATTTACAGGATACAAACCTATTTGTCGTTTAAAATAGCCATTTTTATAACCAATTATTTTATAAGTTTGTCAACACATAAAAAAACAATAAACATGAAAAACCTATTATTATTAGCAGTGGGACTGTTTTTTAGCCTTTCGGCAAGCAGTCAGATTTTGAAACCAGTGAAGTGGGCTTACTCTGCAAAGAAAATTTCTAAGACAGAAGCTGTAGTTGCTATCAGAGCTACTATTGAGGACGGATGGCATTTATATTCGCAAAATATGGCTGACGGAGGCCCTATAAAAACAACATTCACTTTTGCCCCGGCTAAAACCTACAAACTTAACGGTAAAACAGCTGAACCAAAACCAGTTGTTAAATTCGAGAAGACATTTGATATGAACGTGAGTTACTTTGAAAAATCAGTAACCTTTACACAAAAAATCAAATTAACAGGAGCAAATGCTGTTGTTAAAGGTACTGTAGAATATATGGTTTGTGATGATTCACAATGCCTTCCACCTGAAACTGTTGATTTTTCTATTGCCGTAAAATAATAAATAAATGACATTTATAAATATTAAAACAAGCATTAAGGTGCTTGTTTTGGGGATAATATTTTTTCTTGGATCGTCAACATTAGTGTCAGCGCAGCAAGCTGACACTACTTTTGATGACATGGAGTTTACTGAAATAGGCGCAGATACTACATCTGCTCCCGATTCAGCTAGCGTTGCACCTGTATCTACCATAACTAAAGATACCATCTCGAAGGTTGATTCAACTAAGGTTGCTGGTACACCATCTGGGACTAAAACAGAAAAAGAAAAGACACTTTGGCAAACTTTTATTGCTGGTTTAGTTGGAGGTTTTCTTGCATTCTTGATGCCTTGTATATTTCCTATGGTTCCGCTGACCATTAGTTATTTTACGAAACGAGCCGGAAGTAAGGGAAAAGGCATAGGTCAGGCGTTAATTTATGGACTGTCGATTATTGTTATTTATGTTGCGTTCGGGTTGTTAATTACCGTTATTTTTGGATCTGCAGGTTTGAATGCATTAAGTGCGAGTGGAACATTCAACTTTTTGTTCTTCATCTTACTGGTGGTTTTTGCAATTTCTTTTTTTGGAGCTTTCGAAATTACACTTCCAAGCGCATTTGTAAATAAAATTGATAACAAGGCCGACAATAGTAAAGGTTTACTCGGTATTTTCTTTATGGCAGCATCGCTGGCTTTGGTGTCGTTCTCTTGCACTGGACCTATTATCGGTACTTTGCTTGTAGATGCGAGTTCTAAAGGTGAACTTTTGGGACCTGCTGTTGGTATGTTTGGATTTTCTTTAGCCCTTGCATTACCATTTACTTTATCTGCTATTTTCCCGGGCTTTCTTAGTAGTATGCCTAAATCAGGTGGTTGGCTCAACAGTGTTAAAGTTTGTTTAGGCTTTTTAGAGCTAGCACTGGCGTTAAAGTTTCTTTCTTCGGCAGATTTGGCTTGGCATTGGGAATGGTTTGACAGGGAGATTTTCCTGGTATTATGGATTGTGATATTTGTTTTGATGGGTATTTACTTGTTAGGAGGAATTAAGTTTGCCCACGACAGTGATCTGCCTTATGTCTCAACACCCAGGTTATTTATAGCGATTTTATCTTTCTCATTTGCAATGTACATTGTACCAGGGTTATGGGGGGCACCTGTTAGCATATTAAGTGGATTAGCACCGCCAATGAATACACAAGACTTTATCTTAACTCCTGGTAGCACATCTTCTTCATCAAACACATCATCTGTAGAGTTTCCGGCGAAAGTTAAACATGGTGAGCACCTGAAACCTCCAGTAGGGTTCCGCGCATTTTTTGATCTGGATGAAGGTATTGCTTATGCTGCATCAGTAAATAAGCCTGTTTTACTAGACTTTACAGGACATACTTGTGTTAATTGCCGGAGAATGGAAGATTTAGTATGGGTAGATAAGGAAGTGGGTCGTTTAATTAAAGACGAATATGTCCTGATTCAACTTTACGCAGACGATCGCAACATCAAAATGCCTAAAGATAAAATCCATTATTCTAAGATATTGAAACGTAATACAGACGATTTGGGTTACTGGAATCTGGACCTTCAAGCGACGAAATATGGATCTAATGCCCAGCCGTTATATGTGCTGGCTACTGCAAATGATCTTACTCCATTGGTGCCGCCTCAAGGAGCGAATATGGACGTTAAGGAATACGCAGCTTATCTTCAAAGTGGACTTGATGCATTTAAGAGTAAAAAATAAACATTCAGTATAATAAAAAGCCTTCAAAAATTTTGAAGGCTTTTTATTTATTAGGTAGTTATATAGTCAATAAACTATCAACTTGATTGGAATCAATTGTATCAGTATGATTGAAACTTGCTGCAGTATACATCGCCGCTAAATGTTCATCTAAGTATCTCGAAGTGTAAGGCTGATCGCTCACATTTATAAAAAGCACGTTCTTACCTTCAATAGTGTTAATAACAATATTTGCCACCTCTGGTGCCACAGCTGGGCAACCTTGGCTACGGCCTAATCTACCCAATGAATTTATCGTTTCTTGGCTTACGTAGTCAGCACCATGTACTACAATAGATCTTTTTCTGGCATTAGAGTTATAACCTTCATCCATTCCGTCTAAACGAAGCGAACGTCCATGCTGTCCATAATAAACTTCTCCGGTTAAGTAAAAGCCTATACTACTTTGAAAGGAGTTGTTACTATTTGAAAAGTGTCTGGCTATATCTGACCCACTTCTTTGGCCATGAGCTACCCATGTATTTAGTAATACTTTTTTCTTATTCAAATCTATGATCCACAGGCGTTTTTTAGTACTATTTAAGTCAAAATCCGCAATTGTTAATATAGACTTATCCGAAGACACATCTCCGTTTTTTTTTAGATTATAAAACCCCGTAACCGCTTTTTCAAACACCGACGGATTTAAACCACTTTCTTCCAGATGTGCTGATTTATACAAATCAGTTATGTGATTTGTATATAAGCTATCTTCCGGTAATTCAGAAAGAGTTGTGTTATTTGGTGCTGTTGATGTCCAGCTGACAATAGTTAAAGCGAAATTTATTGCAATAAAACCCACCCCTCCAATAAAGCATTTCGTCATATAAACTTGTTATCTACAAATAAATAATTTAGTTAATTAAGTATATTATATTGATGAGCAGCATTTAGACTTTAACAAAAATAGTTAAACAAAATGTATATGTTTGATAGTTAGTTGATTGTATTGCATTAATATGACTTTTATCTTTTTTCATTGCAAATGAGTTTACTGTACTATTTATTGATTATTGCGATGCTTAACTTACATGCGTAAACTTGGTGAAATATAACTAATGATACCGAAGGCCTATAATAAAAATTATCTAACCATAAATGATGTAATGTATCTATCTTTGAGGAAAAGTACATTCCAGCACCATGATCCGATTTGATTTCTCAAAAGATTATATCCTTGAAGATGACACGGCATTGCTGCGTCCTTTGCAAATTGAAGATTTGGAATATCTTGTGTATGTTGCCGGCCAACCAGCGGTCTGGAAATATTCTACTTTAAAGGCCGACACTCCTGAAGATTTAAATATATATATAGAAAAAGCACTTCAGGCACGTGTAGAAGGTAAGGAATATCCTTTTATAATATTCGATAAGCGTACAAATCAATATGCTGGTTCAACACGTTTTTATGATATAAAACTAAATCAGCACAACCTTAGTCTTGGATATACATGGTATGCACTCGAGCACCAGGGAACAGGGCTGAATAAACATTGTAAATACCTGTTATTTGACTTTGCCTTCGGACAGGGCTTTGAAAGAGTTGAATTTGCAGCAGATACTACAAATCAAAAAAGCATAGCAGCAATGAAAAGTCTGGGCTGTACTGAAGAAGGTATTCTGAGAAGTCATGTGATTCGTTTAGATGGGAGCAGGAGAGATACGATAGTGCTAAGCATGTTAAGATCAGAATGGGAACAAACTTATAAATATGAATTAGAACAAAAAATATATGCTACAAAGTGACTTATTTCAGATAGAAAATGAAATTCAATGGGAAGATCTTGGAAATGGAATTAAAAGACAAGTGTTTGGTTATGACGATAGGATAATGCTTGTTAAAGCAAAATTTGAAACTGGAGCGGTTGGAGAATTACATCAACATCACCATACTCAGGTTACTTATGTAGACAGTGGCTCGTTTGAAATGACCATCGGTAATGAAAAGAGGATCATAAATAAAGGTGATGGTTATTATGTGCCACCAAATGTAATTCACGGATGTGTGTGTCTTAAAGCAGGTATACTTATAGATTCTTTTACCCCACATCGGGAAGATTTTCTTTAAAACATAAGAGGGGTTATTTAACCCCTCCGAATGCTGCAAAACACAAGTTTTTATGTAAAACCTCAGTATCCCTAAAGCCAATTCGCTGCATCAGATTTAGCTGATATTTTATAGATCTTGGAGTATCTTCATATGCTATGTAATCAAATACTTTTTGCCGGTATTCCGGTCCGCCCAATGTCTCCAGATAATCGCCGTAATGTTTCTGAAATAAATTGTTTAGTGGTTCAGCATCATGTACGATCAGATCTGAAATCCAGAAACAACCTCCTGGTTTTAGCGCTTTGTACAATTTGCTGAAAACATGTTCCCAATCTTCATCCGTTCTCAAATGATGAAGTGTAGCGGCAGCAAGAATGATATCATATTGCTCATCTGCAAGATCAAGCTCTCGCATATCAATTTGTATCGTGGTTACTTTTCCGGTTGTTTCTAGCGAAACGCGCTCTTTGGCTCTTTCAAGCATAGGTAAACTCAAATCATTTAACGTGCAGTTTAGGTTAGGAATCTTACTGAGCATTTTCAATGTATAATTTCCTGCACCACAACCAATATCCAACAACTCCTTTGCATCCGGAACAATAAATTTAGCTGCATCAGTACAAAGTTCCATTGTCAGAGGTGCATCCAGGGTGGTTAATTGTCCTGTGTCGAGGTTTGAGAATCTTTCTACATCCTGGTCAAACCTTGTTTTAATCTCATCGTTTGTTGCTTTGTTGGCGTATTGTGTACTCATAATAATTGTTTTCTTCAAATGTGGCTATTGTTAAACACATTTAAAAGTTTTTTTATTCAAGCATAGGGGTAAAGTTAAAGTTCGTTGTCCTACTACCAAATCACAAAATACAAATGAATAATAACTCTAAAAAACAAAACATGAAAACGAACAAATTTTATCTAATGGTTGTGTTGATCTTGATATCAGTCAGCGCAGCAAACGCACAATCAAGTTTTAATCTGGGCTTAAAAGCAGGAGTGAATCATGCCACGCTACCGACCAGTTTCAAAGAAGTGAAGAACAAAGAAGGAAAAGCAGGTTATAATTTTGGGATATTTGCAAGGGTAGGTAATGATCTCTATTTTCAGCCCGAACTTAATTACACAGCATTTAAAAGCGAGTATACATATGCCGGAAATAACTACAAGCCTAAATTTAAACAAGCAAACATTCCTTTGATGGTTGGCTATAAACTGGTCAATACCGAGGCTCTAAATTTTAGAATTTCAGCCGGACCAGACTTAAGCTATACATTAAATAAAGTAGAGGGACCGTTACAGTTTGATTATAAGAAATTTTCAGCTGGTGGTGTGATCAATGCCGGTGTCGATATAGGAAGCTTAACATTGGATGCGCGTTATAGCAGAGGTTTTACGAAAATCAATAAAGGATTAGATGAAAAAACAGGAATATTTAACTTATCCGTAGGATTTAAGATATTTTAACGATTAAATGCTTAAAAAAACAAAAGCCAGGATTCATTCTGGCTTTTGTTTTTCATAGGAGATGATTATCTGATATTTATAGAGCGTGATAATATTTTAATTCTATCGTTGAAATAATTGTCGTAAACAAAGTACTAAAGAGTAACGTATCATTTTCATCGATAGAAGTAGAATTCTTGCAACAAAGATAGTATACGGTCATTTTCTCATCAACTGAGTAAATACGCAGTTGCAAATCACGTTACTTGTTTGGGTATAAAAAATAAGTAACATATATTTACTTTAATCCCAAATATATGATGAAGAAGATCCTTTCTATTGATGGCGGAGGAATAAGAGGAATTATTCCTGGAATGCTATTGGTTGCGCTTGAAGAGAAATTAAAACGTGAAAGTAAAAACCCTGATGCAGCTATTGTAGACTATTTTGACTTCTTTGCTGGTACAAGTACAGGCGGGATATTAACATGCCTTTTGTTATGTCCTTCTGAAGACCATCCAACTAGACCCAGATTCTCAGCCAAAGCAGCTCTTGATCTTTACTTAGAACATGGTAACGAAATATTTAAAATGAGCTTTTTTAAACGTCTACGTGCTAAACTTGGTCTCGCGGGAGAACGTTATAACAGTGCTGTATTTGAAAATGTATTGCATAAGTATTTTGGTGAAACAAAACTAAGTCAGCTCATCAAACCATGTATCATTAGTTCTTATAACATAGAACTAAGAAAAACACATTTCTTTAGACAACAAAATGCCATTTCAAGAGGTGATAGCAGGGATTTTTATCTTCGTGATGTGTGTCGAGCAACTTCAGCAGCACCTACGTATTTTAGTGTCGCAGAGATTCATTCCCTGGCTAATGTCAGGTATCCATTATTAGACGGTGGGGTATTTGCAACCAATCCTGCATTAAGCGGTTTAATTGAAGTGACCAAAGCATTTAATCAGACCAGAATAAATGACATTTACCTACTTTCATTAGGAACAGGTCGCTCCAGGAAATCTTATGATTATGATCATTTCAAAAAAAGCAGTGCAATGGCAATAGTTCCTGCATTGGTTGATATCATGATGAGTGGTGTAGCGGAAACCAGCGACTTCTTTCTTCAGCAGCTTTTCCATTCAGCTGGTAAGGAAAAGAACTATATCAGAGTAGAACCGAGAAGTCTTGAAAGTATTAAAGAAGGTCTTGATGCAGCAAGCCCATCAAACATAGAAAAACTTGTAGCCTTAGGTGATAGGACCGTTAGTGAAAATGAAGACACGCTCAGTCAGATTGCTAAATTTCTGGTAGAAGAACAAAAGCGTACCAGTGCTAAAATGCCTTGGGATTTTCTTAGAGTGGCACGATAACCATTAGACCGAAGTGATTTTACAAGCCTGGTAAAAACAGAATACAAACAATACGAAAGCAAGCAGTTTTAAGATACCAAGCGCAAATCTTATTGTCGCAGATTTTTGTCCCTTTTTAATGTTCATGATCATAAGTGCTATTTTATAATGCACGAAATTAACCAAAGGGTAATATTCCATCAACTGAGAAAATACGCAGTAACCAAGAAGGCCAGATATTCCGGCCTTCTGTGGATGTTAATAAATAGGGATATTAGGGTCTTTTTTAAGTAAAGCAATGATTGACTCATACTTGTAATTGATATATTACATAATCGTGCCTAAAAATAAAATACTCCCTATGTTACTCGTATATAGTTATTTGTCAAAAATACTTAATTTTAAAAGTGTTGATATTCTCTACACTTTGAGGAGAAAGTAAACAGATTAATTCATGTCGCGTTCTACTTTTCTTGCAGTACTTTTACCAGGCAAATAGATTTGGAAACCAACACCTAAACTAAGCCTATGCGCATAAGCACTACTGCCAAAACCGACAACCCCATTATACTTAAGTAAGCCCTCCAATCCGATAGAAGGGGTGACGAAATAAGTAAAACCAGGACCAAAGCTGAATCCTAATCCATTGGTAGAACCGCCCTGAGCTGGATTTACTCCATTAATTCCCACAGTAGCCTCACCAAAGAAGCGAGAATTGTTTACGACCTCATCAGCGCCTGTAGTACCATAGTATCTACCTAAAGCACCTATTCCGTAGTTGATATCAGTACCACCACCTTTTTGAGTACTCAATCCAAACAATACATCACCACCAAGAGCAAGGCCGTCTTGAACAAACCAGGCAGCTTTAGGATTGATTTCAAGTTCAAAAACATTTGGTTTGTCCAAACCGAAGTTTATTTTGCTGATGTTGGCACCCATCATTACATGCCCTTTTTGTATCTGTGCGCTTGCTCCAAACACCACTGCGATACCTAATGCGAAAGTCAAAGTTAATCTTTTCATAGTTTTAATTGTTTTAGTGGATTGAAACCACGTAGCGTAATAATTTAATTAAGTAATTAAAGCAATCAATACTATTACAGATATACAATTTAATTGTTTCCATTAAATGAAATTAGTGTCACAGGTAGTAAAAACGATGATCATTTAGTCAAATAATTCCAATTGGTCGGGGTTTCCAGACCTGGAATGTATTACAGGGTCACCAAAATTCGACATCGAAATTCCAAGTAACCTTACTTTTTTATTCTCAAGATCAACATTTTCAAGGAGTGATACAGCGGTGTCAAAGATATCCTGATAATCTCCAATTGCGTTAGAAAATGACTGATTGCGAGTAATTTGTTTGAAATCACTATATTTTATTTTAAGAGTTATTGTTCTCCCTTTGAGCTGATTCTTTGCCATCCTCGAGGATACTTTATCTGACAGTTTTCTTAGTTCGGTATGCATCTCCTCAACTGTAATCAGATCATGTTCAAATGTGTCTTCAGCAGCAAGGGATTTAATAGTCCTTTCTGATCTGACCGTACGCTCATCAATCCCTCTTACAATTTTGAAATAGAATTTTCCACTTTTACCGAAATACCTTACCAAATCATCTTCCGATAACCTTTTAAGATCAGCACCAGTATGCAGGCTCATGCTTTTCATTCTTTTTGCAGTTACCTTACCAACACCAAAAAAACGTTCAACCGGCAGCATTTCCATAAAACCTTCTATTTTTGAAGGACCTATAAATGTCAATCCATCAGGCTTGTTCATGTCAGAGGCGATCTTTGCCACAAATTTACTTGACGATACGCCCGCGGAAGCAGTAAGGTTAAGTTCATCTTTTATAGCCTGTTTAATTTGCTTAGCAATTTCCAATGCCGAACCAATACCTAGTTTGTCTTCTGTTACATCAAGATAAGCTTCATCAAGAGATAAGGGCTCAATGATGTCTGTATATCTGCTAAATATTTCCCTTATCGCAGTAGAAACGGCTTTATAAGCATCAAATCTGGGTCTTACAAAAATCAATTCAGCGCAAAGCTGTAACGCTTGTCGGGAAGGCATAGCGGATTTAACACCAAACTTGCGGGCTTCATAACTTGCGGTCGCAACTACACCACGGCCACTTGGCGATCCGCCTACTGCAATAGCTTTACCTTTATATTCAGGGAAATCCCTTTGCTCTACTGATGCATAAAATGCATCCATATCAATATGGATTATCTTCTTCATCATTGATAAATTTAAGCAAATCCCAATTCAAATGAAACAATGCCTGTTGCTTCGTGTTCTCTAGAAAATAAAACGCAGCACTATGGAAAATACACAAAATAAAGATCTTAATCCGCACGAATTCACGATAGAGATCAGTGGTGAACCTCAGGCAGTTCGTGTTGAGATCACAAAGCCAGGCGATTATGTGATTTATATCAATGGAGAGAGGACTGGGCATATTTACCCTATAATAGGAAGTACTACACTCAAATGGAGAAGTAAAGACCACATCAGTCAGGAACTGGTAGATGAAATCGGAAAACAAATCGAAACGTTGGAAAACAATCATCTTTAAGTCGGGATTCTACAACCTTTTATCAATGTATCAGCTATTATTTTTAGTAAAAAATAGATTATAACAAAAAATATTGTCGCAATTTACTAAATTAAAACTAATTATTTTAGTATTATTGCATACTGAATTAGTTATGTATGATATTAGTAAATGATATTTTTCACGGCAAAATAGAACTTCCGGGTATATTTGATGACCTTATGAACTCAATAGCAGTCAAAAGACTGGGACGAATACATCAAAGTGGTGCTATCTTTTTGGTCAATCCCAATATCTCCCACACTAGACTTGAACATTCTATTGGAGTGACGATCCTGATCAGGAAGCTGGGAGGTTCAGAATTAGAACAGATAGCAGGCTTACTACATGATATTTCCCATACTGCTTTTTCGCATGTAGGTGATTATGTGTTCGGCAATGCAGAGGAAAATTATCATGAACAAATCTTTGAACATACCCTAAAGAATTCAGATATACCTGAGATACTAGGTTGGCATGGCTATACTCTTGATCAAATACTAAATGGAAACTTTCTGATCCTTGAACAAGAATTGCCTGGCTTATGCGCAGATCGTATAGATTATACCATCAGGGACTCCTATCATGCTGGTTTAATTACCCGCTCAGCAGCCAGAGACTTTATCAAATACCTTAGTATTGAAAATGGAAGCATTGCAATTAACAACACAGAAAAAGCGGAGTGGATTAATGAACTCTATAAAAAATTGATTGATGAAGTATTTAATCTTCCTTTACATGTCTATGCCAACAGGAAATTAACAGAACTAATTAAGAAGGGCCTAGAGAAAAATGAATTATCGGCCGATGATCTTTCAAAAGATGATACTTATTTGCTCAATAAAATTAGAAGCACAGCTTCAGGATATGAAGGTATAAAAGCAATCCGACAACAAAGAGATTTTGATGTTTTTGTTAAGAAAGGTATGGGCTTGAAAATGAAAAACAGGCAATTAAATGCGCTGATTTAAACTCACATTCAGGATCTTAGTGATGTCCTGAATGTGGAGTTTTATTCTTTCTGATGAAAGACAAATAGAATGCAGTAGCCAAGATAATAACTACTAACCCTAATAAAACAAGTGTAATTTGTAATCCGTGTGCCGATTGTTGATGTTCCATATTTAAAATTTGATGAAGGTAAAAATAAAAAACAAATTTTATAATCATTAAAATACTTTAAATACCATTTAATCTATATAGGGTTTGTATAGATTTACTACGAGAATAATACAATTCTACCGGAATAAAAACCACAGATAATTTCTATATTGGCCGCTTCAACGAAGACTTCCTGAATGACATGTGCCTGAATATGATTTGGTTCTTGTCTGTGGGAGGTGTCGAAGAAATTTTACTAAAAGAATTATGATAAACACACTCTGGAGCTCTAAACCTCAAAACAAACTTTTACTTGCATTGGCCATTCCCTTACTGACGTCCGGTGCACCAGCATTCGCAACATTAAAAACACATACTGTACAAGTTGTCACGCAGCAAAATCAGAAAGTTATTAGTGCAAAGAAAATAAGCTCAACTGTTGTTGAGGTATTGCTTTCAAATAATCAGAAGCTGACATTAGACTTCTATGGTAATAATATCTTCAGGTTATTCCAGGACAATACCGGCGGCACTATACGTGATCCCGAAGCTAAGCCAGAAGCCAAAATACTTGTTGAGAATCCAAGACAAGCAGTCTCAAATCTAAACGTAAAGGATGAGAATAGCATTGTTACCATTTCTACAGATAATATTACTGTTCAGATAGACAAAAATACGACCCTTTTAAAAATCATTAATCAAAAGACCAAGGCTGTTCTTCTAGAAGAAGTAGCTCCTGTTAATTTTGAGAAAGGAATGGTGACACTGACACTAAAAGAGAACCCTCAGGAGTATTTTTACGGTGGTGGCGTACAAAACGGACGTTTCTCACACAAAGGAAAATCAATTTCTATAGAAAATCAAAATAGCTGGACAGATGGTGGAGTAGCTTCTCCTGCACCTTATTATTGGTCGTCCAATGGCTACGGTTTCATGTGGTATACTTTTAAAAAAGGTAAATATGACTTTGGAGCAAAAGAAAAAGGAACTGTAAAACTATCACACGAAACCGATTATCTGGATGTATTCTTTATGGCTGGTGATGGTCCTTCAGCATTGTTAAATGACTTTTACCAGTTGACAGGTAATCCTGTTTTGTTACCTAAATTTGGTTTTTATCAAGGTCATTTAAATGCCTATAACAGGGATTTCTGGAAGGAAGATGAAAAAGGAATTATTTTTGAAGATGGTAAGCGCTATAAAGAGAGTCAAAAAGATAACGGGGGTACAAAAGAATCTCTTAATGGTGAAAAGAACAATTATCAGTTTTCTGCACGTGCGGTTATAGACAGATATAAAAAGAATGATATGCCATTCGGATGGATACTTCCAAACGATGGTTATGGTGCTGGTTACGGACAAACAGAAACTTTGGATGGAAATATCCAAAACCTAAAAAACTTAGGTGATTATGCGCGTAAAAATGGTGTTCAAATAGGATTGTGGACGCAGTCTGACCTTCACCCTAAACCAGAAATAAGCGCCCTGTTACAACGCGACATTATAAAAGAAGTTAAAGATGCTGGTGTACGTGTATTGAAAACTGACGTAGCATGGGTAGGGGCTGGTTACTCATTCGGACTTAACGGTGTAAGTGATGTAGGTCAGATCATACCTAAATACGGAAACGATGCCAGACCTTTCATTATATCTTTAGATGGCTGGGCTGGTACACAACGTTATGCAAGTATTTGGTCTGGCGACCAGACTGGTGGTGTTTGGGAATACATTCGTTTTCATATTCCTACTTATTTAGGCTCCGGATTATCCGGACAACCAAATATTACTTCTGATATGGATGGAATTTTTGGTGGTAAAAATACCATCATCAATACCAGGGATTTCCAATGGAAAACGTTTACTCCAATGCAGCTAAATATGGATGGATGGGGTTCTAATGAAAAATACCCTCAAGCATTGGGTGAGCCGATTACTTCAATCAACAGAAATTACCTTAAGCTGAAATCAGAGTTAATACCTTACACTTATAGCGTTGCAAGAGAAGCGGTTGCAGGGTTGCCGATAATCAGAGCGATGTTTCTGGAGTATCCAAATGCGTATACGCAGGGAACCGCAACTCAATATCAATTTTTATATGGTCCTAATTTCCTAGTGGCACCTATCTATCAGGCTACACAATCAGATGAGACAGGAAATGACATCCGCAATGGGATCTACCTTCCTGAAGGTATCTGGTATGATTATTTTACAGGTGAGAAATATATTGGGAATAACATTGTAAATAACTTTGATGCCCCATTGTGGAAACTTCCTGTATTCGTTAAAAGCGGAGCTATTATACCTATGGCAAATGCCAACAATAACGTAACTGAGATCAACAAAGGGATCCGTAGTTATGAGCTCTATCCCGCAGGAAAAACATCGTTCAAAGAATATGATGATGACGGAATGACGGAGCAATATAAATTAGGCAAAGGTGTGTCTAACTTGATTGAACTTGAAGTTGACAAAAAGAACCGCGCTATCGTAACCGTTCGTCCTGCTGAAGGTAATTTCGATGGTTTTGTAAAAGAAAAAGCAACGGAATTCGTCGTTAATGTAACTGCAAAACCAAAAAAGATAAGTGCGAAGATCGGAAACAATAAAGTGAAGCTGGTCGAAGCAAAATCTAAGGAAGAATTTGTAGGCAAAGACAATGTATATTTCTATGACGCGACTCCTAACTTAAACAGGTTCTCAACTAAAGGAAGTGAATTTGAAAAAGTAATCATCGCTAAAAATCCTCAGGTATTGGTTAAAGTAGGCGCTACAGACATTACCATAAATCCGGTAACTGCTACTATTGAAGGTTTCAAATTTGATCCTGCAGATAGAAAACGCATATCAACAGGTCCGCTTGCTGCTCCTTTAAATGCCCGCATTACAGATAAAAACACTGAGGCGTATACATTGAAGCCAACATGGACAAAAGTTAGCAATGCCGATTACTATGAAATTGACTTTAATGGCATGAACTATACCACCATTAAGGATACTGCACTGTTATTCGAAGGGTTAACGGCCATCACGCCATATACATTTAAGCTGCGTGCGGTGAACAAAGATGGCTATTCCGACTGGACCGAGATTAAAGCTACTACTAAATCTAATCCTTTAGAATTTGCAATACAGGGCATTGTAGCCGAAACGAGTGTAGATAACCAGGGTGGAGCAGGAACTAACAAGCTATTTGATTTTGATGAGAGCACTACATGGCACACTAAATATAGTACCAAAGCAGTTCCTTTTGAGATGATTATAGACCTGAAAACAATCAATCAATTGGACAAATTCCACTACCTGCCACGTTCAGGAAAAGGCAATGGTATCTTATTGAAGGGTACAGTATCATATAGCAACAATAAAGAAAACTGGACAGAAGCTGGTCCGATTGATTGGGAAAATACAGATGCAGTGAAAATCTTCAATTTCGCAGGTCATCCGTCAGCCCGTTATATAAAAATCAATGTTACTGCAGGTGTTGGCGATTACGGATCAGGTCGTGAGTTATATGTGTTCAAAGTTCCGGGTACTGAAAGCTACCTTCCTGGTGATATTAACAATGACCGTTTGATCGATAAGAATGACCTGACTTCTTATACTAATTATACCGGATTAAGAAAAGGGGATGCAGATTTTGAAGGTTATATCAGTAATGGCGATATCAACAAGAATAACCTGATTGATGCTTATGACATTTCGGTAATGGCGACTCAGCTTGAGGGCGGTGTTGACAACCGTAAAGTTGATAAG
The DNA here is from genome assembly GCF_032678645.1 of Pedobacter frigoris. Taxonomy (GTDB): domain Bacteria; phylum Bacteroidota; class Bacteroidia; order Sphingobacteriales; family Sphingobacteriaceae; genus Pedobacter; species Pedobacter frigoris_A. Next base: position 555,100 of record NZ_JAVTSP010000001.1, on the reverse strand, counting down.
TTGGCAGGTAAACTTCAAATCAGTACAGTAAAACAAAACTATAACAAAGATGAGATCATTGAAGTTAAAGTAAAAGGTGTTGATCTTATGTCCGTAAACGCATTAAGTTTTGCATTGCCTTACAATCCTCAGGATTATGAATTTGTAGGTGTACAAGCTTTAAATATGAAAAATCTGGATAATCTGACTTATGACAGGTTACATACCAATGGTGTTAAATCTTTATATCCAACTTTTGTAAATCTGGGTAAAAAAGAAGCACTGACAGGCACTTCTGATTTGTTTATATTGAAATTAAAAGCTAAACGTAAAGTTAAGTTTGAACTTAAAGCTGTAGATGGATTGCTGGTCGACAAGAATTTAAATTCACTTAAATTCTAAGACCTGCATTTATGAAAAAATGTTTAATTCTATTCATTTTTTCTGCTTCGCTTGCTTTTAGCACGAAAACTTACAGTCAGTCATTTGATTATAAAGCCCTGGAAAAGATTACTTCCGGGGCTTTGTCTAAAGCATATTCCGCCAGTGTGAGGATGTGGGGATATGACACTGTAAAGAAGCAGCAAAATAGTGCTCAGTTTAGCGGGGTAGTGGTAACAGCCGAAGGACATATCCTTACAGCGGCCCATGCTACCGTGCCGGGCAATACTTATAAAGTATTTTTCCCTGATGGTCAGGAGCGAATTGCTGTTGCCTTAGGAAGAATAGGCTTCAAAGAGAAGCAGAACCTGCCGGATGTGGCCATGATGAAGATCATTGGCAACGGAAAATGGCCTTTCGCAGAAATGGGTTGGTCTTCGAGTCTCAAGACAAACGAACCTTGTGTCAGCATTGCCTACCCAGAAACATTAAGCCAGTCTAAACCTAGTGTAAGATTTGGTCGGATTTCTGTACCTATGACGCAATGGGGCTTCGTACAGTCTACCTGCAAAATGGAGCCCGGTGATTCCGGAGGTCCTTTGTTCGATTACATGGGACGTGTAATAGCCCTTCACAGCCGAATAGATAAACCGGAAGATGTTAACTTTGAAGTACCGGTCGATCTGTACAGAAAATATTGGACTGCCTTAAATAAATCCATAGACTACGATAAACTACCCGATGAAGAGAACGATGTTTTATCAGACCCTTTCGCCAACAAGATCATTACCATACCTGCATTAGAAAACATAGGTAATCAATTTCTGAATTTGGAATCTAAATTTAAAGGAACGAGTTTAGTCATTAAGAGTGTGCTTAACGGAAAAGAACAACAAGCCTTAGGTGCCTTATTTCTATTGGATAAGATGCTCGTAAAAAGCGGTATGAGGAGCGGTAGTTTTATTATCGGTAAAAGCACTTTGATCGGCAACAATCCTATCGTTAATCTTGGTTCAGGAAAGCTGATAAAGGCAGTTGTCGTTGCCCGTGATAAAAGCAGCGATCTTGTCTTACTTCAGTTGCCAAAGAAACTTAAAACAGGCATTACCGCAAAGATGCTGAAGGATACATCGGCTATTCAGTTTAATGAACTTGGGAAGTTTCTACTTTCAGCTTTGCCTGGCCAAACTAGCAAAGTTAGCGTACTCGGTAGTCAACTCTTCTCTTTACCGAGGAAATTCAGTTCGGGTTATTTTGGTGCGAATGCAACCTTTATCAATCAACAGATTATTTTAACACGGGTTACTCCAGGTAGTCCGGCAGCAGATAAATTAGAATTACAAGATCAGATCACGGGTATTAATGGTACTCCGATCAGCCAGCCGCCACAGTATGGTGCTGAGATCATGAAATATGCTCCGGGCGACACAATTTCCATTCAGGGCGTACGCAAAGGTGTACCATATAGTCTTCCGGTAGCACTCACCGTTGTGCCGGTAAGAGGCAATCATCCAGCTGATAAAATAGAAGGTGGTAAAAGTATCAGGCTCGATGATTTCAAAAGCGTATTTACACACGATGCTGCAATTTCTGCCGCGGAATGTGGCGGGCCTTTGTTCGATGCCAATGGCCGGTTTTACGGAATTAATATCGCCAGATTTAGCAGAACAAGCATTCTGACTATTCCAGCGGGAACAATATATGACTTTTTAAAAGACTCATTATAAAATCTCAACAGTCTTTAATATAAGTGATTGTTGATGTTATTATTAAAAAGACCGTTTCGTAAAAAAGGTTTGCTCGCTAAACATTAGTGAGTTTTTATTGCAAAACTCTATTATGCTTCTTTTTCCTTTTTCTCCAATTGAATAAATCATGTTCAAATCTTTGTGATGCAGCCTACTTAGGTCTCTGACATAAAGAATTCCTACCTGAATTAAAGCATTTTTGGTTCGGGTAGAGAATTCCTTCACCTCCCTGATCGAGTAGTTTTTTATATTCATTAAGCAGTTTAGTTAGTTGATGCATTGGCTAATTCTGGAAACCAATTATCGCTATGCATTTATAGTACAATTCTAAATAAAAAATACAACAAAAGAAAGTAAAATATTAGTATTTGTAAACTTTTAAGCTCTACGTTTTCTATATACTTATAAGGTTTTGATAGTGTTAGGTGCCTTTTACTAAATTTAGGCTGATATTGACAAATGTTTAAAAATTCAAATTGTTTAATATTTGTAAATATTATGTCTTTTTCTGTACCTTGTAGTCAAATAAAAAACAACACCAAATGAAAAAAGAGAATGCCGAAATAGGTAGGCTCGTTATCTCGACAGAGCTCAGCGAGGAGATATCTCTTGATCATGTAAGCTGCAACGAATTAAAACAACCAAGAGATCCCTCGGTAACTCAGTATGAGGATGAACCTAAACCTACTTTTTTAAAACTATCTCTTTAACTTAAACCACACAAATGAACAGAAAAGATTTTTTAACAAAAACCGGACTTGCAGGAGGTACCTTGCTTTTTGCCAGATTTCCGGAACTTAGTACTGAAGACCAGCAAGTAAACCCCGAAGCTAAAAAAATCAGGTTCGGGATGATCACAGATCTCCATCATGACATCATGCACGATGGTATCGACAGACTATCTGCATTTATTAAAGAAATGAATGCTGAATCGCCTGATTTCATCATACAGGGTGGCGACTTTTGCGTACCTAAGAAAGCCAATACACCATTACTTGACGTCTGGAACCAATTTAAGGGGGATAAATATCATGTAATTGGCAACCATGACAACGACGGCGGATACACACGCGATCAGGTAGTCGAATTCTGGAACTCGAAATCAAAATACTACTCATTTGATAAAAATGGATTTCATTTCGTCGTATTGGATGGAAATGAGCATAACGAAAGTCCGGACCGTCCAAAAGGTTATGCCAGGTACATTTCTCAAATACAACTAAACTGGCTAAAAAAGGATCTGGATGCTACTACTTTACCAACCATAATTTTTTGCCATCAGGGAATAGACAATGATTCCGGTGGTTTAGAAAATGGCACTTTATTGCGCTATACTTTTGAGCAGGCAAATCAAAAAGCTGGCAGACAAAAAGTAATCCTCGTGCTTAGCGGTCATCACCATCAGGACTACTACAACCACATCAATGACATCCACTACGTCCAGATCAATAGCGCGTCCTACAGCTGGCTGGGTGATGATTATAAAGAGGTTAGATACTCTGCAGAAATTGATAAAGCTAAGCCTTATATCAAATACACGGCACCCTATAAAGATCCAATATGGGCAATGATCGAAATAGAACACAACGGCAGGATTAAAATAAAAGGTAAAAAATCAGTGTTTGTTGGTTCATCACCGGAAAAACTGGGCGTAAAAATGGAGACTGTCATATATCCAATTGTCCCTTATATATCAGATAGAAAACTAAGTTAGGTAAACACACACAAATGAAAAGAAGAGAATTAATCAAATCACTAGGGCTTGCAGCGGGAACCCTGGCAGTAAGCAACATCGCAGAAGCATCGGCAACAGTCCCTGCGGAAAAGAAGAAAAAGGTATTAAAAGTAGCCCACATTACAGACGTACACATCAGACCGGAGCATAATGCCGTTGCGCGTTTTAAGAAATGTCTGGAAATGATCAAAAAGGACAAGGTAGATCTAATTCTTAATGGTGGCGATACCATTTATGCTGCTGATTATGCTAACATCACTAAAGACAGGGTAGAACAGCTCTGGTCTTGCTGGAAAGAAAGTGTAGAAGTAGTTAAGGGCATCCCTATGCACCACGTATTGGGCAATCATGACATGTGGTGGCAAGGAAAAGGCGACGAATTGTACGGTAAACCAGGTGTATTAAAAATGTTGGGCATCGCGCACAATTACTACAGTTATAGTCAGAACGGATGGCATTTCATTATGCTCGATAGTAATCATTCGGTTAGTCCCGGAATGCTCGATGATGAACAGTGGAATTGGTTTGTACAGGAAGTAGAGAAAAATACAGACAAAAACATTTTAATCATGTCGCACTACCCATTGCTGAGCTGCACAGGTATTACCGATAATAAATCAGATGTCAGAGGCCCTTTCAAAATCGGCGGAGGTTCAAATCATACAGATGTACTCAAGTTCATCGAAGTTTTCAATAAAAACAAGAACGTTAAAATCTGTTTAAGCGGACACATCCATTTGCTTGATAAAGTTTGGTATAACGACGTTACCTATATGTGTAACGGAGCTACCAGCGGTTTCTGGTGGGAGCCAGGCGATGATGGCAAAAGTGCATATAGACAAACAGTGCCGGGATATACACTTCTAAATCTATACAATGACGGCACGTTTGACAGTGAATATGTTAAATACGAAATGAATACTTAATACATTAAAGAAACCAGATTGTACCAACACAAAATGAGTGATATGAAACAATACATATTAATTCCTTTATTTATACTGTCATTTGCCCTCAGCTCGGCATATGCCCAGATCAAAGTAATGAGCTATAACACACATTATTGTGTTGGTATGGATGGTAAAAACAGCCTGAAAAACATCGCTGAGCTAATCAAAAAAGCAGACCCTGATATCGTAGGCCTACAGGAAATCAGCGATTCATTAATGGCTGCAGAAATTGGAAGGCTAACAGGAATGAAAGTAGTGTTTGGTCCGTCATTGGGTAAAATGAACGGCTATGGCGATGCCATTTTAAGCAAATACCCATTTAAATGGGAGGGCAATCAAAGCATACCAAGCGCAAGCTCCAGTCGCTACCAGGCCATGGCGGTGACCATAGATTTTTCAATTAAATCTAAGGAGATGGGCGCAGTAAGACTAATCAATACACACTTCGACTGGCTTAAGACAATTGGTTCAAAGCAAGCAAGACTCGCCACAGTAGATGTTATAGAAGAAGCTTTTTTCAAAGACAATAACATACCTACTATCCTTACCGGCGATTTTAATGCCGAGCCAGACGATGTGGTCATTGCTAAATTGAAAAAGTACGGCTGGATCAATACCGGTGGAAATGGAAGCTACAAAACAATCAGTTCCGTCAATCCGACTAAACAAATTGATTACATCTTTTATAGGTCTAAAGAAAAATGGAAGGTTGAAAAGTTTTATGTCATGACAGGCGAACTGAGTTCTGATCATTTGCCGGTAGTTGCAGATCTAATCATTAAGTGATAAATTGAACTGAAATACATAACAGTAATCAAATTGACAAAATGAACTTTAGAAGCTACAGCATAAGAACGATTTGTTTGATTTTGCTGGTACTGCCTGCAATTGCAGCAGCCCAGCAAAAACGCAATATACTCCTGATCTTTGCAGACGATATGGGTTACAAAGATTGCGGCTTCACAGGAAGCGATAAATTTGAAACACCAAATATTGATGCCCTTGCCAAGAGCGGAATGGTATTCAATAATGCCTATGCAGGAGCAGGAAATTGTGCGCCCAGCCGCGCTTGTTTACTGAGCGGATCCTACACGCCGCGTCACGGCGTTTATGCAGTAGGAAGCACCACGAGGGGGCCCTTAAACCTCATGCGAATGGTTCCTGTTAAAAATACAACCAGCCTTAACCCATCTTTCGTAACCATAGCTGAAGCTTTAAAGAAGCAAGGCTACGCTACAGGTATTTTCGGCAAATGGCATTTGGGCAATAAGCCAGGGTTGACACCTAAAGATCAAGGGTTTGATGAATACAACGACAGCAGGGCAAACAACCCTAACAAAAATGTAGAAGGCACAGACGATCCAAAAGGTGTTTTCTCACTAACCAATGCTACTATTGAATTCATGCAGAAGCAACAAGGGAAGCCTTTCTTTGCCTACCTGGCACATCATGCCATTCATAGCGCACAGGAAGCATTACCCGCTACATTAGCCAAGTTCAAAGCCAAAGGATTAAAAAACAAAGATGCCATGTATGCGGCATGTGTGTATGATTTTGATGCCAGCATAGGTTTAATAATGAAGTATTTAAAGGAATCTGGCCTCGATAAAAATACCTTAGTTGTTTTTACAAGTGACAACGGAGCAACTCAGGCCTCATCTCAGGAACCCCTGCGTGGCAATAAAGGCTCTTATTATGAAGGTGGTATCCGCGAACCATTTATAGCCAGTTGGCCGGGGTATATCAAACCCTCTACAAGCAACAATACCCCAATCATCAACCTGGATCTGTATCCAACATTCTTAGCCCTGGCGGGCAATAAAAACATAGCATTAGATGGTGAAAATCTATTACCTATCTTTTATGGCGATAAAGAAAATACCCAGAGAAAAGAAATCTTCTGGCATTTCCCGGGATATTTAGATAATCCTGTGATAAGAGGCAGAGACAGTATTTTCCGCACACGGCCTGTTACTGCCATGCGCAAAGGCGATTGGAAAATCCTGCTATATCATGAAGAATGGCTTCTAGACGGCGGAAAAAACAAAATCACTACCAATAATGCCATTGAATTATACAACCTGAAAGATGATGAGGGCGAACGAAAAAATCTGGCAAACATCAATCCGGCTAAAAGAGACGAGATGTTACAAGGACTTTTAAACTGGTTGAAGAAAACAAATGCCCCAATGCCTGTAAAAATTGATGCTACCCATCAACTTGAAAAAGGAGGAAGTGCGGCGTCAGACGATTAACTAATAAAAATTATTGCTTTATGTGAACTTATAAATTCTATTTTTCGTATATATGTATGACATAATTACGAAGTATATCTATAGCATTAAGCTTATCTCATGGATTTATTAAATGTTAAAGTCACCATTTTTACTTTTTTTATTTTATTCTTGCCTACACAACTGTTCTCACAAACTGCAAAACGACAAGAGTCAGAAAAACAAACCCTGAAATTATCTTCCAAATCATGGAAACTTATTTTCTCTGATGAATTTAACAAGTCTGGCGATTTTGATACCAGCAAATGGAGTTATTGTAAAAGATGGCAGCCTGCATGGGCCAAATTCTTAACTTCAAGTTCAGATTATGTGTCTCAGGATGGAAAAAACCTGGTTTTAAGAATGGACAACAAAGTCATCGCAGGAGATGATATTCCATACCATTCAGGCGGAATCCAAACCTCCGGAAAATTTAGTATCACTTATGGAAAAGTAGAGGTAAGAGCAAAATTCAACAAAGGTAAAGGTTCCTGGCCTGCCATCTGGATGATGCCGGAATCAAACACCTATGGAGGCTGGCCAAAAAGCGGCGAGATCGATATTATGGAACACGTAAATACTGAAAGTGTAATTCATCATACCATTCATAACGCACAGGTAACTGGTGCAGATGGCGGCAGTACCGCTACAAAAAGTGTCACTTACAACGAAAATGACTTCAATACCTATGGCATCATCTGGAATCAGAACGAGATACAGTTTTATACGAACGGGACATTACAGTATACCTATACAAAACCTACAAATGCGATATCCAAAGAGTGGCCTTTTGATAAGCCGTTCTATCTGATCTTGAACCAATCTGGCGGTGCTGGCTGGCCTGGAAAAATCACAGATGCAGATCTGCCTTTCAAAATGGAAATAGATTGGGTACGGATTTATAAATAAACCCTGCCCGTGTACACACTATCTGCCACTGCAGTCCGATCTTCAGTGATAAAAGAAATATAGGTCTCCACAAAGCCTGTCTGCATTTCCAGAGGAATCTTCAGAATTTCAGATCCGGCCGACCTAATGGCACCTGCAAGTATATATATCGGCTGTTTGGAGGCAGGAAAATAAGCCATCAACATCACCTGATCCAAGTCACTTTGCTCCGGATGTATAGGATCAGTAAACCAGCTAAACAGCAATCCTTCAGGCACTAAAGATACTAGTGGCTGCTGTGCAGGTAGTAAATCGCCTTGCGAAAGTATGACCTTGCTATAATCAATTTCTACATTTGGATAAGTCCCAATCAAAGCATACTTTTTATGATAAGAGACCGCCATATTGAAGGGATAACGCTTTTCATTAGTAGCAACTACTTTAAAGCCAACTTTAATAAAACCCAATACCGACTGCACAAAAATAGTTGCCACCGCCATTTGTTGCCTGGTATTTAACTGCGCTTCACTAGGAGGCACCGTGTTCTTTCCTATGGTACGAACTATATTTTGTTCGTTTATTTGATAAAAAGAAAGGTTACCAATTTTTCCGGTGTATGCACCGAAGAGGCCAGAATTTAATTTTCCCATGATCTTATAAAATTAATTTTCCAACATATATACTGTTACTCACTTTCTTGAATTTTCTGGACTGGAAACTCATATAACAATGTAATTTTCCGGGAATAAACTTTGGAGGCAACTCCATTAGATATTCACATTTGCTTCTTTTTACTGCATTTATACTTGCCGCAAACAACTTTAAGTCTTCATTGTAAACCAAAAAAGTAGCCTCATCATCGTAATCACAATGATTTGTCAATTGCCATGTGAATGCCAATGAATCAAAGTCAATAAATGAAACATTAGGATTCAGTGGGCCTGCAAGACCTCCTTTACTATACAAAACTGCAGAATAGTCAATATCATAAATACCTCCGCTACCAATTACTGCAAATTGAAAATTATAAGAAACAGCTTCATTAAATGCTATTCCTTTTTTAGCCACATGTTTATAACCAGAGGCAATTAAACTCTTGATTGGTTTTAGAAATTCTACTATAAATTTCAATTTCAGATTCTGGTTCTGCTGGGCTATACTAATTTTCTTATTGCTTTTGTAATGCAAACCAGTGATCAAGTTTTGTCCTTTCACGTTGCGTCCTACCAGGGGGCCGGTCTTATTTACAAATCCACCAAATATTCCTTTATTCAAGATTCCCATATTACTCTTGTTTTTTTAGTTGAATTAAAAGCTAAAAAGATGCAGTTCCACAAAGGGATACTGCACCTTCTTTACACATTACGCTACTACCGTTAATGCGCCAACAAACACACTGTCACTTACCAGATCACCATCAGCCGAAGCCATAGAGATCCAGCATTGAACCTGATCGCCTGCAAACTCCGCAGGGAGATCCAGGGTGTAGGTCAGTGCAGATCTTGGCACAACACCCATGAAACCTACAAACATGTTTTTTACCGTGTTGTAAACCAATACGGTAACTAAATCTGTTGGTTTACCTGAATCAAGGACAGCCAGTGCCGACCAATCAAACTTGATACCTGCACCGACAACGGTAGATACCTCCGGATTGTAAGCAGGTGCCAATGGCCCTTTACTAATGATCACCTGATCGTAGCTGATCACATAAGCCGGCGCTACACCAGAAATGGTACCGTAGTTTTCGGAAAAAGCTGCATTAAATGCAGACTGTTTTTCCTTTTTTACATCCTTAAATCCTACTCTCAGTAAGGAGTTAATAGGACGTAAAAAATCAACCATCAATCCAAATCTCAACCGGGCGTTGATCTGTAACTGAGTAGGTGGTTTAGTGGATGGGTAGGGAATGCCTGTGATGACATTTTGCCCATTTACACGGTGGCCGACTAGTGCCCCCGCTTTTCCCTGGAAGCCTCCAAAGGCTCCCAAATGTTGAATTCCCATAAAATAGTTATGAGGTAAAACCATATGTTATTTATACCACCTACAAATCCGGTTTAGCTTTCTGGCTCTGTCTCCTGACATTACCTTTAAGTCGCTACTCCGGTTGCAAATGGTAGGTTAAACATAAAATCAAAAAACATAAGTAGCTAATAATCAGTATCATTTTACCTGTTTTTGCACCTTATTGCACTTTTCTGCACCTTTATTTAAGTAGATGTTTTATCTTTTTATTTCTGGAATCCTCAACAGCTTTAATCACCTGTTCTTCATTTAGTTCGAAACAGCGGCTGTATTTTTCTATGGAGACAGGTTCATATTTTGGAATTCCATATTTGGCACGTACATATGCAAGTCTGGACTTTGCAGTACGCTCACTGACCTCAATAATATCGGCCAGATCTTTGGTTTTGATGAATAACCGGCACATAATTTAGATTTAGGGTTAATTAGATTTTTATTAAACACCAAGTTAACGCCCGCTAAATTTATTTCAAATTGAGAAATCTCAACTCCGATGTCCGTTAATAATACGGCTCAATTCCTCTTCACTGATACCTATATAGCTAGCTACCTGCTTTTGCAACAAAAATCCTTTCCCTACCGGATCGCTAAAAAACTTTTTAAACCCTTCGTAAGCTTCCTTGGAATTTACTTTGCAGATCTCTATTTTTTTGAGCCAGTGCTGTTCCGCGTCTCCTAATATCAAATTAGCCAATTGATATACCTCAGGCATTTTTTCGGCCATAGTTATAAACGAATCGTATGAGAATGTGATCATCCTGCTGCCTTTTCTGGTCTCCAAAGAAAAATCTACCGGCACCTGGTTCATAAAGCTATGGCTAGGAAGGTATATTTTTCCGGGAACAGATATATCTGTTGTTTTTTCTTCCTCATATTCCCGGTCGGCTTCTGGTTTATAAGTAGTGTAGCGCCTCAAATAACCTGATATAGGCCAGTAAGCAGTTTGCGCAGTTTCGTCGGGTTTCAAAACCGGTGAATGTTCTGTATAATCAAAAGGCCCTTTTAATTCTGGAAATAACAACGAGCGAAACTCAGTAGGCATTGGTGTGAAACTGAGAAGATGAGCCAACAGATCATCATATTCTGGAGGATAGGTGTTCATTTAGATAGGTAGTTAGTTGAATATTACTCCATTCGAAAATGGTATAGCGAAGTTGAGTAATTTTTTGAGTAAGGTGGTAGAAAAATAGAAACTTTAGTGAAAGTTTAGTGAAAATGCGCTGAAACTCTAGATATTCTCCGCCTACGCGTCGATGGTCATTCGAAGATCGTTCGATGTTGCTTCGCTTTGAAGCGGAGGATAAGCGGATGGGAAGGGTAGGATTAAAATTGTATTACTAAAGTTTTATTTGGGTTTCAATATTGGTTTAGTGGGGTTTCAGAACACTATCAGTAAACAGATTAAAATATAGCATCTCTTGTGTTGTAGCTATTTAATCTTGTTGGTCATATTCTTCTTTTGTCATACTTCATGATTGTAAAATATTGAATTATTTGTCAATAATTTTTAATTATTTACAGAATATTAATTACTGAGAAATATTTGGTTGTATAAGTTATTTATTTGATATTTGTTTTGACTTTTATTTGGATGAACAATGAAGGAATACGAGGAAAAATTAGATGCTACATTAGTTGATGTCGCTATTGCCGAGCCAGAGGTCATTTATTCGGTTGTAGAGAAGAATCCTTTTGTTGATCCGCTAAATGATTGGGCTTTCAAACGGATTTTTGCTAGTGAAGCCAATAAAGAGGTGGCTAAAGCTTTCCTGAATGAAGTTTTGAAAGGAAAAAGGGAAATCGTATCTATGACATATGGTAAGAATGAGTACACAGGAGAGGTAAAGGATTATAGGGGAGCTGTACTGGATTTTGTCTGTATTGATAAAGATGGGACGTCTTTTCTGGTTGAACTGCAAAGGAAAAAACAAACATATTTTAAGGACCGCTCTCTGTTTTATACCTGCAGATTGATTAGCGATCAGGCACCAAAAGGAAAGGGATGGGACTACAAACTAAAAGCTATCTACATAATTTCCCTACTTGAAGAATCCAGTTTACAAGGTACAGATAGGGAGTTATATCTGCACAACGTTGCTTTGTGCGATACCCTAAAAGGTACGATTTTTTATGATAAGCTTCATTTCATTTATATTGAACTGGAAAAATTTGACAAAGCAGAATCTGTGCTTGAAACTGGTTTGGATAAATGGATTTATAGTTTGAAAAATGCTTCCAAGATGACTAAGGAACCAAGATTTGCGGGAGAAATGAGCGTATTTTTTGAATCGGCGAGATGCGCCAAATTTACTAAGGAGGAATTAGAAATGTACAGAACAGCACAACAAGAAGAATGGGACAATCAGAATGTTCTTAACCATGCAAAGAAAGAAGCAATGGAAATGGGTCGTGAAGAAGGTCGTGAAGAAGGTCGTGAAGAAGAACGACTGAGGGCTCTTGCAGAAAAAAAGGAAATCGCTAAAAAATTAAAAAATAAGGGTTTAGATTTTAAGATGATTTCAGAAGCTACAGGTCTTACGATTGAAGAGATAGTTTTATTATAAACAATATAATATAATGTTTTCAACTGAATTTTACGAATTGAGAAAACAAATGGCCCAGTGGGACAGACAGAATTGTTTTGATTTTGCTAGAGGTGAAGGTTATGAGCTCGGACAGGAAATGGCATTGGCGACATCTTTGGAGGAAAAGAAATCAGCGGTGGTGAAATGCATAAAAAAGAAGATCGAATTGGTAACAATAGCTGAAATAACAGGTTTTGATTTTCCAGAAATCAATGATTTGTTATGGAGTGCGCAGAAGAAAGCTAAATCAAGATATTGGGATTACTGTCTAGTTCTGGATTTTGTCAAAGATGAGGCATTTCAAGAGGGTGCTAAAGATACAATCAAGGAAATTGAGACAGCACAGCAAGCTTCGATACTGAAAATAGCATTGGCCATGAAGAAAGAAAAATTTACTCTACTTCACATTCAAAAATCCCTTCACTTGACCGAGACGCAAATTAAATGGTTAAGAGGTGCTAGCTTTTTAAAACAAGACTAATAGGTATCTACTTACCCAATGAAACAAATTTAAAAAATAGAGAAACGCCAATGAAATAAAGAAACGTAACAACATATCGCTGCTTCTTCAATGAGGTATTAATTAAAGAGTCTCGACAATCAAATTCTCACAATTATAGAACCGAGACAGTAGATTAATGCCCATAACGAATAATATTGTACTTTTGGAGGTGCACTATAGCGTTATGGGCCTACTGTAACCCGTGTTCCAGGCCGTGAGAAGCCCGATTGTGCGGAATTTACTTAGGCCCGCTATAGTGCATCTTCGTTTTTAAGCCTTCTCAGTTTTATTAACTCAGAGCAGCCCGTACGGCTTCTAAATCCCTACCGAGACTCATTTCAAGTAAAAAACTAAAATGAGACCATGATAAACGAAATAATCACCCGTATTACTAATCTAATTCCTATAGAGCGTATTTACCTCAGCACTTTTGAATATCAAAATACAAAAGTGAAAGAACTGAGTATTCTGATGCGAAATACATCCAAGTTGCACATCATTGAAGCTAAGCCTCTGGTAGAAATGATCATGAACGGATATCCAGAGTATAAGTCGAGGATGTTTTATACACAGGAGGTGTATCAGGCGATCGCACAGGGTAGCATGGTTTTTTATTCGATATGCAGGGAGGAAAACCTTGTTTATTTATCTCCCGACAGTACAGATGTTATCTCGGTTGTGGCGCTATCGGCCAACGAAGTGCTTTGCAATGCTAACGTTAGCCTGCAAAAGGAAGTGAAGAAAATCGGCGGTTTCAGGGAGGGAGCAGCGTTTTATATCGAACAAAATAATCAGCTTTTGGCGGCTTTTATGCTGCATCAGGTAATAGAACTTAGTTTTCGTACAGCAGAACTGCTAGTTATAGGCAAAGAGAAAGTGTCTCATTCAATCCGTAATCATCAGAAGCTAATGAAGCATTATGTGGCGGAAATGGGTTCAGTTTTCAATGATCAGGACGACCAGGAGATGATTTTGCTGGCATTGCTGGATGATGCTTATCGCTGTGTGCGCTATGAAAATGACTATGAGGTAAGTAGAGAGGAACTGTTGTTTTTTGTGCAAAAAGCAGATTTGATAGGAGAAAGATTAATTGATCTCTACGAAATTGTGATCGCACAATTTGAACAAAACTTTATTGGAAATAACGAATGTCTATAGTGTAGTCACAAAACTATTAAATTCCTTCATGTAAAGATTTGGCTCCGTACCCATTGATGTAAAACATTCCAAGTGATTACAATCCCAGGTAACTATTTTTGAATTAGGATTTTTTGATAGAAAATCTTCATAGTCGGCTGTCTTTGTGATAATATCTTTTAGCCCTGAAAAAAGCAATACCGGCTTTTTAATGTTGATCTTATTGGATTCGATATAAGCCGAGGAAGTGGAGGGTAGTGAGATGTTCTTCTTTTTCAGTGCAAATATTCTTTCAACTACTAATTTTGGGTCTATCACAAAAGAATCTAAAACCAGACCTTTTATCAATTTGGTGGTATCTGCATTCTTACGCGAGATGATCGTTCCCATCGATTGCCCATACAACACAATTGAACCTGGATGATATTTCGCTTCAACAAATGCAATAGTCTTGGCCAGATCTTCTGCAAATTCATCATAATACATGGCGTTTAAATCCATCTTAAAATCTGAACTTTCTCCAAAGCCTCTGTAATCATATAAGATCACATTATATCCTGCATCATAAAATGCCTGTGCTTGCCCTAAGGAATTGGACATATTTCCGGCATCAGTGCCCGAAATGATGATAAAAGGTTTTTTAAGATCCTGCTGCAGGCACGCCCAGGAATTTAATGTAACAGAGTTATTTACTTTAATTCTATTCGTTTCGTACTTCAGTCCGATAGCATCTGGCTTTGCCGAATATTCCCTCTGTGGATTAATGGCGTAAGCATTTGTGAATAATAAAATCTGAATGAAAAAGACAAAAGCTAAGAGCGGTTTATTGGTTATTTTAATCGTCATCTAATTGAAGTAAATTTTAATCTGATTGGCCATTCAATATAGGTAAATATTTGGAGTTGTATTTTTGAATGGCTACTTTGAACACAAGAATCTAATTTTATGACGTTTCAGAAGGCATTTTTTTTGTTAATAGTAATTATCATTGGCTTGAATATCAAGATATACGGGCAAGGTAACGGACAGAAAAACTTTGTCTTTTATGATAGCAAGGACACTGTGGTGTTGCAAAAGAATGAGTATGCAATCAAACAAAGCGCATCTGGATTTAATTTGACCATCATAAATAAAGATAAGAAGAAAAAGATAAGTGATCTGGATAAACCTAATATCAGTTTTACTGTAAAAGGAGCTAAAGCTACCGCTGTTGGTTTATTTGTGCTAAGTGCAGCAATGCCCCTGGGACATGATTATTTCTTCCCGCTGAATGGTAACAACGGGGTGTTTTTCATGAAATCAAATTCGATTGAGTTTACCAGAATACCAAAGCCTGACTGGAAAAAAGAGCGTGAAGAATTGATATTCAATGATGCTCCTTTTAAGCAATGTCACGCTTCTACGTTGGTAGAAACTTCGCCTGGTGTTATATTGGCAGCCTGGTTTGGTGGCAGTTATGAAGGTAGTAAGGATGTGAAAATCTGGATGTCCAGACTGGAAAAGGGTAAATGGCTGGCTCCATGGGTGGCTGCAGAGGGTGAAATGAAAGATACTGTAGTTGTGCCGTTGTGGAATCCGGTATTGTTCAAATCTCGTTCAGGAAAGGTATCTCTGTTCTACAAAGCCGGCCCAAATCCAAGAGAATGGTGGGGTATGGTAAAAACCTCTAAAGATAATGGCAAGAGCTGGTCTGCGGCTAGTCGATTGCCAGATGGCATCCTGGGGCCGATAAAAAACAAACCCGTACAGTTAAAGGATGGTAGTATTTTATCTCCATCTAGTACAGAAACCAACGAGAAATGGCAGGCACACATAGAGCGGTCGACAGATGATGGCGCGAACTGGCAACTGATCCCGGTAGATCATGGGTCTGCACTGGATGTGATACAGCCGAGTATTCTCTTTTATGAGGGCGGAAAGCGGCTGCAAATGCTTTGCCGCAGCAAACAGGGGACGGTAGTAGAATCCTGGTCGGCCGACAATGGTAAGTCCTGGAGTGCACTCAGCAAGACTTCGCTGCTGAACCCAAACTCAGGAACTGATGCGCTGACTCTAAAAAACGGTACACAGTTGATAGTTTACAATCCCGATGTACCCGGCAAAGATTGGTTCAATGGCCGGTTTAAATTAAATGTAGCAATGTCCAGGGATGGAAAAATCTGGACAGATATCGCAATTCTGGAAAACGGAGATGCTAAAAAGGAGTATAGTTATCCTGCTATCATCCAAACTAAAGATGGTAAGGTACACATCACCTATACCTTCGATAGAAAAAACATCAAGCATGTGGTATTGAGCAATACTAAATAACAATTTAGATCCTGGTTTATTGCTAATTAGAATGTTCCGTTCTGGAATATTCATTTACCATTCCACAATCTTCTGGTCAATAACACTTAAGATCGCCACTTTCTTTTAAATTATGTAATACATATTAAAATTGCATTTTTTGATATATGAAAGCAGTTTTCAAAGAATGCGCGCAAATTGTTAGAAAAAATTAGCTTAAAAATCTTTGGAAATTAGAATTATAAAACTCAACTTAGTCTATTATGTATAACATAATATTGTAATTCTAACCAATAAGAGATGAAAAGACTTTACCAAAACTATGTTAGCAAAGTCCTGCTGACATTCATTGTAAGCTTAACCATGCTTACAGCTATGGGCCAGAACATTCAACTATCCGGAAAGGTCACCGACGAAAGTGGCCTCGGTGTTCCGAATGCCAGTGTAGTGGTAAAAGGAACTAAGAATGGGGCTTCTACCAATTCCAATGGTATATTTAATATCTCTGCAAATAAGGGAGATGTTTTAGTAATTACCTATACCGGCTACTTGCCGCAGGAAATTACTGTTGGCAACCAGACTACCATCAATGTGAAATTGGAAGAAGATACCCAGGGGTTAGATGAGGTAGTCGTAGTGGGGTATGGTACCATGAAGAAATCCAAGATCACTGGTTCTGTTTCTAAACTGGATAATAAAGTGCTGGAAACAGGTGTACGTTCTAATCCTGCATCAGCTCTTGCTGGTACCATTCCGGGATTAAGGGTTCAACAGACTTCGGGCCGTCCAGGTGCCACGCCAACCATCGTATTACGCGGTGGTACTGGATATACCGGTGGTGGTTCGCCATTGGTTATCGTAGATGGTTTGCTGAGGTCTGGATTTAGCGACATCAATCAGGATGATATTGAATCTATTGAGGTGTTGAAAGATGCATCAGCAACGGCTATATATGGTGCCAGAGCAAGTAATGGTGTGGTTTTGATCACTACTAAAAAAGGTAAAGAAGGGGTTTCAAATATTTCTATCAAATCTAAAGTAGGTATCAACAAACTGAATATTCCTTTTGAATTTTTGAATGCCGAAGATTATATCTACTGGTCCAGGAAAGCTATTGAAACGTCTGGCAAGTATGAGCCAAGCCGTTTAACTCAATTGAACACGACCGGGCCTTTTGGTACAGGAAATCTTTATAAGGATGGCGCTGGTAATATACTGGACGGAAACCTGAATGCTGCTGCAGTTTGGAGTCCGATGTTCAGAAATAGCATCAATGAGGAATTACTGTCTAAAGGATGGCAGGTAATGATGGATCCTTTAAAAACCAACGCCGCCGGAGCATATGATTTAAATGGTACGAATAAAGAGATCATTTATAAGAACTTCAACTATAGCGACTATGCTTTGAGGGACTATAGTTTGACCCAGGATTATAATGTATCGATGACTGGTGGTAATGAAAAAGGCAAGTATTATGCTGGTTTGGGAAGTTATGATGAGAAAGGTATGCCAATTAACACTTATTATAAGCGCCTTACTTTTGTATTGAATGGTGAGTATAAGGTAAAACCATGGCTGACCTCTATTTCGGGTTTGAACTTTGCCAATGCGAAATGGAGAGATGCGGTGACCAATAGTGAAGGTAACTACCTGACCAGGTCTTTGGGTGCGCCTCCGACCATGCGTGGTATGAATGAAAAAGGGGAGCTGCTGGTAGGTAGAGATTTTAGAGACGGAAATCCGGCAGTAAACGATGATAAATTCATTAGAAAAAACAATACGGACAAGTTTACTTTATCGCAGGCTTTTAAAATAGATTTCCTGTCTAACTTATCGATGAGGGTTAGTGGTAACTATTTCTATAATCAAGGGAATTATGAGTCGTTTGATAAGGATTATTTGTCTAGCCCAAACAATTACAGCAGGGCACGTGCTTCATCAGCTTCCTTTGATAAAGAGTTGAGCCAGACCTACAATGCCGTATTAAACTACAATACAACTATAGCTTCTAAGCATCACTTGGATGTAATGGGTGGTACGGAATATTATGATACTTATGCTCAGGGTTTATCTGCATCTGGCAGTGGGGCTCCGACCGATGATTTTACAGATCTGCAGTATACAAGCTCTGAAAAAGACAGACGAAGCATCGACACTTATCATACTAACCAGCGTATTTTGTCTTTCTTCGGTCGTGCGAACTATGATTATGATGAAAAGTATTTATTAACTGCTACCATCAGACGCGATGGCTACTCAAGATTGATCAACAATCGCTGGGGAAGTTTCCCGGGGATCTCTTTGGGATGGAATATCGCCAAGGAAGATTTCTTTCAGCCGATGACAAATGTGGTGAACAGCTTAAAACTTAGGGCAAGTTATGGTGCCAACGGTAATGTAGGCGGCATAGGTGCTTATACTTTGCAGGGCTCTTACGGTTCTAATAAATACAACAGTAGTGTTGGTTATTTGTTGAGTCTTGGTGCTTTACCTAATCCTGATTTGAGATGGGAGAGTCTGATTACCAAAGAGGTAGGGCTGGAAGCACGCTTGTTAAATAAAATAGACTTCTCAATCGCTTATTATCACCGTACTACAAGTGATAAAATTGCGGATTTAACTTTCCCTGCTACGGCTGGTGCTACGTCTATCACCACAAATAACGGTGATATGCAGAATCAGGGTGTGGAGGTAGATTTGAGTTACAATGTATTTCGCAACAACGACTGGAATGTAAATTTCAATGCGAATATGGCTTACAATGCCAACAAGATTCTAAAATTACCTAGCAATGGATTGCCTAATAACAGACAAGGTGGTTTTCAGGTATATGACCCAAATAGTAAAGAGCTGATCTGGGTTGGTGGCCTGCAAGAGGGACAGGACCCGAATATTGCTTATGCTTACCAGGCTGAGGGCATCATCCGAACACAGGCAGACCTGGATTCTTATGCCTTAAAGCTGAGAGACTTAATCGGTGCGCGGGTATTGGTACATCCTGATGTGTACAATGCGATGAGCACTGCTGATAAGAACCTGCATTTCCCTATTGCTTTGGGTGATGTGAAATGGAGAGATGTGAACGGCGATGGTGTGATCAATAGTTTTGACAGGGTGTATCAGGGTCGGACACTTCCTCGCTGGACAGGTGGTTTTGGTGCTAATGCAAGCTGGAAAGGGATCACATTGAGTGCGAGATTCGACTATGCATTGGGTTTTGTTGCTTATGATGGTCCAAGAACATGGTTCCTGAGTAACGCTCAGGGTACTTTTAACACCACATCTGAGGTGTTCAATACATGGACTCCTGAGAACATTAATGCTAAATATCCTACTTACTATTGGGCTGATCAGTTGTACAAAAACAATACGTTTAGGGAGTCAAGCATGTTCTACAACAAAGCAGATTATCTGGCTTTAAGGGAGATCAACCTGACTTACAAACTGCCTGCTAAGTGGACTACGGCATTAAAAAGTGAGGGCATTAACTTCTCAGTGAGTGGGCAGAACCTGGTTTACTTCAGTAAGTCTACACTGTATTCTCCTGAGAGCAGCAGTATCGGTACTGGTGGCGCAGGAAGTGGCGGTTATCCATTGCCAAGGACAATAATTTTTGGTGTTCAATTTATTTTTTAGAAAAACGACAATGAAGAAGATATTAATAGGCGTTATTGCCATAGCATTGAGTACGACTTTTACATCGTGCAATAAATTACAGCTGGCTCCGGAGGATTATTTCGCAAGTGAAAGTTTCTGGAAAAATACGGCACAGGTAGATGGTGCCATGATTGGATTGCATGCGCAATTGAGAGGGTTTCAGTTTACCTTTTATACGCTGGGTGAATTGCGTGGAGGAACGCTGAAAACCGGAACCAGTTTTACAGGTACTGCTTCACTGAATTCTGCAAGTGTGATCAATCAGGACATCAGGGAGTCTAGTCCGGGCATCAGTGGTTGGTCTGGATTTTATCCTGCGATATTTCAGGTAAATAATTTCATCTACCAAGTGGAAAAAGCAGATTATTTAACTGCAGCAGATAAATCTTACTACCTGGGACAGGCATATGGATTGAGGGCTTATTATTATTTCCATTTGTACCGCACATTTGGAAGGGTGCCTTTGGCTATAGAACCGACCATACTTTTGACCAAACCTACTTCAGCACAGCAGATGTATCTGCCACGTACAAAGACTGAAAAAGAAACGCTTGATTTTATCAAAAGTGATATAGATAAGTCCGTGACAAATTTTGGAACCAACTACACGGCTAAGTTCCAGAAAGCACAATGGTCACTATCTGCCACGCAAATGCTGAAAGGAGAGGTGTATTTATGGTCTGCAAAAGTAAAAATTGATGGTGCTGCACCAACTACAACTACTGCTGATCTGACTACTGCCAGGGCCGCTTTGGAAGATGTAATCTCTAAACATACTTTATTGACTGATTTTAGTGCGGTATTTAAATCTGCCAGCATATCTGCGAGCAAAGGAAGTACTGAAATGGTATTGGCATTAAGGAACCAGTTTGGCGAGTCTACCAACAACTATAGTCAGTTCATTTATGCGATTACAGACCCCTTGAGTGGTTATGTTGATGACAAAGGTGTAGCCATTCCTGCTGATCCATTGCAGGTAAATGGTGGTGGTACCATCATCCGATATGAGTATAAGGTTGAGCTTTATGATCAATTTGGAGCGAATGACAAGAGAGGAAACGCTACGTTTTTAAATTTTAATAAAGGAGCGATAAGGGCTACCAATTTGCGCAAGTTTCCGGGAACTGTAGTAGAGGGCAACCGTAATTTCTCTGATGATTTTCCTGTTTATCGTGTAGCTGAAGCTTATTTATTGTTGGCAGAGGTGAAGAATAAGCAAGGTGTAGATCCTACAACTGAAATTATGGCGGTACGTAACCGTGCTTTCGCTCCTGTTGCAGCGCCAGCATTTGTAAATGGCACATTTGAACAGAATGAAATCGCCATTTTCTATGAAAGAAGCAAGGAATTTGTAGGAGAAGGTAAGCGCTGGTATGACCTGAGACGTATGCAGGATGCTTCCGGAAATCCACTGGTATTTAGAAAAGATTTGCCTTTGGTAGGTGTATTGGATAATACCGCCGGACAGAACCATAAGATCCTATGGCCAATAGATATTGGTACTATGAATCAGGATGAAACGCTGAAAGGTGACCAGAATCCAGGATATGCCGGGACTTAGGTCAATTAAATTATTACTATATTATTGATTACTAAATTATAACTGAATGACAACCGAACATATAAGGGGCTTAATTGCAGCCCCTTTCACTCCAATGCATGAAAATGGAGCTATTAATACTTCCATTATCCCGAAATATTATCGCTTTTTAAAAGACAATAAAGTAACCGGCGCTTTCATTTGCGGCTCTACTGGTGAAGGTGTTTCTATGTCGACTGAAGAGAAGAAGCAAGTGGCATCTGCCTGGGCAGACTGCACCAAAGATGACAAGGACTTTAAAGTCATGCTATTTTTAGGTGGTACGAGTATTACAGATTGCAAGGATTTGGCACGCTATGCAAAGCAAATTGGTTTATATGCAATCTCTTTTACCGCTCCATTTTATTTTAAACCTGCCAATGTAGATATGCTGGCTACAGCTTGTGCTGAAATCGCAGCTGTAGTGCCTGACATGCCGTTCTATTATTATCATATTCCGGTGCTTACTGGAGTTGGATTTGCGATGTACGACCTATTGAACGCAGTTGACCATAAGATCCCGAATTTTGCAGGAGTAAAATATACGCACGAAGACTTCATGGATTTCTTATCTTGTATGCACTTCAAAGATGGTAAGTACGATATGCTTTGGGGGCGTGATGAGAACATGCTTTCTGCATTGGTGTTAGGCACCAAAGGTGCGGTAGGGAGTACATTTAATTACGCCGCTCCATTGTACTACGATATGATCGATGCTTTTGAAGCTGATGACTTAAAAAAAGCACAGCAGCTTCAGCAGCAATCTATTGACATGATCAGGTTACTGGGTAAATATGGTGGTATTGCTACCGGAAAGGCATATATGAAATTGATCGACATCAATTGCGGTGAATTCAGATTGCCTGTGAAAAATATGGATGCTTCACAATTTGAACAGTTTAAAAAGGATGTTGATGGGGTAGGTTTTCACAATTTTAAATCGAAGGCAACCTCATTAGTTTAATGAAATGCTATGTATAAAATCTTATTATCCCTATCCGTTTCATTTATGCTGATATCTACCGATATTTTTGCCCAAAAAACTACAATAAAACAAGTAGAGTGGATTGTTGCGGCTAAATTGCAAAAGCCAGATGGCAGTGTTTCTATAGGTTTTGCCGGACCTATTAATGCCACACACAAGGATGTACTGATCGTTGCCGGTGGAGCTAATTTTCCTGATAAAATGCCCTGGGAAGGTGGCGCAAAATACTATTCTAAAGAAATACACATTCTGCAAAAAACAGGAAATCATTATTCCTGGAATAACACTCAATCAACACTTCCTGAACCTATTGCCTATTGCGGGAATACAGTAACTGAACAGGGACTGGTATATGCAGGTGGAGAAAATGAAAAAGGGCTTTCTCGTAAAACGTATTTGCTGAACTGGAACGCTGCATCAAATGAGGTCGAAATAAAGAATTTACCAGACCTGCCTTTAGCTGTTACCAATATGGCTTTAACTCATATTGGTAATACGGTATATGCGGTTGGCGGAGATGAAAAAAGCACCTCTTCAAATGCTTTTGCAAGTCTGAATCTGGATGACAAAGCGCCTGAATGGAAGCGTCTGCCTAACTTACCTATTGCATTAGCCAATGCGGTGGTAATTACTCAAAAACAGGTCGGTACACTGAAGATTTACGTGATTGGTGGACGTACAAAAAACGCGTCTGGGATTAGCGAACTGCACAACACGGTTTATATGTATAATCCGCTCAATAAAACATGGGCGACTTGTGCTGATATTTCCGATGGCAAGCAAACTACTAATTATTCCGCCGGTGCGGGCGTACCGATTGGTAAAAACCAGATCTTGCTTTTGGGAGGTGATAACGGAGAAACTTTTCATAAGATTGAAACATACATTTCACAGATTGCTAAATCCACAAACGAAGCAGAAAAACTAAAGCTTACTGCGGAAAAGAATGCATTGAGCATTCATCATAAAGGGTTTTATAAAGGAATGCTGCTGTATAACACAGATACAAATAAATGGACTAAAATAGGTGAATTGCCGTTTCATGCGCAGGTAACGACTACTGCAAGAATGTGGGGAAATAAAATCGTCTTGTCGAACGGCGAGATTAAACCTGGCGTACGCACGCCAAACATAATGCTTGGAAGCATTAAATAGCTAGATTATGGAGAATACTAAAAGATATGCCTGGGTTGTTGTAGGGTTGCTGTGGGTAGTGGCGTTATTAAATTATATGGACAGACAAATGTTGTCGACCATGAAGCCTGCCATGCAAATGGATATTGCTGAACTGCAGTCGGCCACAAACTTTGGCTATCTGATGGCCATATTCCTTTGGATCTATGGTTTTATGAGTCCGGTGTCCGGTATCATTGCCGATAAATTCAACAGGAAATGGCTCATTGTCGGCAGTCTATTTGTATGGTCTGCAGTCACTTATTTGATGGGGTATGCGGAGACATTTAATCAGATTTACTGGCTTAGGGCGCTCATGGGCGTAAGTGAGGCTTTGTACATCCCGGCAGGTTTGTCTCTGATTGCTGATTTCCATTCTCCGAAGACAAGATCCCTTGCCATAGGAATACACATGACGGGTCTGTATATGGGGCAGGCTTTGGGTGGTTTTGGGGCAACTATAGCTGATAAATTTAGCTGGCAAGCTACTTTTCATTCTTTCGGAATCATAGGCATTGTGTATTCAATGGTGCTGGTGTTTTTCCTTCGCGAAAGTAAAGTGGTAGATAAAAATGCTTCTTCTGATCAGATCCAGCTTAGTGCAAAGCCTTCTGTTTTAAAGGGTTTAGCGCTGCTGTTTACTAATATTTCTTTCTGGATTATCCTCTTTTACTTTGCAATACCCAGTCTTCCAGGCTGGGCTGCTAAAAACTGGTTACCTACACTCTTCGCAGAGAATCTAGATATTCCAATGGCAACTGCCGGGCCGTTATCTACCATCACTATAGCAGCTTCGTCTTTTATAGGGGTTATATTCGGCGGAATCCTATCGGACAGGTGGGTTCAAAAAAACATCAAGGGAAGGATTTACACAAGTGCAATAGGCTTAGGTCTAACCATCCCGTCGTTGTTGCTGCTGGGTTTCGGACATTCCTTACTCCATGTAGTAGGAGCAGCGTTATGTTTTGGCCTTGGATACGGAATGTTTGATGCGAATAACATGCCCATTCTTTGCCAGTTCGTTTCTGCTAAATATCGGGCCACCGCTTATGGCTTAATGAATATGACCGGAGTATTTTTTGGTGCTTTCATCACTGATTGGCTGGGTAAATCTTCTGATGCTGGAAAGCTTGGGAATGATTTCGCGATGCTGTCCGGAATTGTTTTGGTCGCCCTTATTATTCAGCTCTATTTCCTCCGTCCTAAGGCAAATGATTTTGTGGATGCCACGTAATTGATAGTTTAACATAAACACACACAACATGAACAAGGTTAACAGATTTTCGGGGTTATTGATGATACTGGCAACGGTATTTTTCTATTCCTGTACACAAAAAATTTACAAGAACACCGGCGGCAATGCGATACAAATCACTGCTGTCCCTACCATAAACCCCATTTTTAAAAGAATGGAAACTAATCCTTTCCTGCACATCACGGTGAACATACCTACAGGAAATCCGGAAATTACCTATCAGCAACTCAGCGGAACTATTTCTGGTGATGTTCAGGGTATTGCTCGACTCGAGATTTATGGTAGCAACGATAAAGCTGAATTTGCAGCTGATCAATTGTTAGGTAGCATTACATCCGGAGCCCGGACATTTACCATTCCCTTCAGCAAAAAGTTAAATCCCGGGACTCACCATTTGTGGTTGAGTGTCCGTTTGAAAGAAAATGCCAATACTGAAAAGGCGTTTGATATCAAGGCTGATCTCCTGAAAGATGGCACAGGATTGGGCTATAAGATAGAACAGGCAAAATCCGGTAAAAGATATCTCGGCATTGCCATCCGCAAGGCTAAAGATGAGAATGTGCATACCTACAGGATTCCGGGAATGATCACTACTGATAAGGGAACGCTGATCTCGGTTTATGACATCAGATATGACCATAGTGGCGATCTTCCTGCAAATATAGATGTGGGTATGAGCAGAAGTACTGATAAGGGAGAAACTTGGGAAGGAATGAAAAACATCATGGATATGGAAGGGCCAAATGACAATAGCGGTGTAGGTGATCCTTCTATTTTATTCGACCCGGCGACAAAGACCATTTGGGTAACTGCATTGTGGAGTAAAGGTAACCGCTCTATAGCGGGTTCTGGTCCTGGTTTAACACCTGAAGAAACAGGCCAGTTTGCAGTAACTTTCAGCACTGACGACGGGCTGACCTGGGCGAAGCCTTACAGCATTACCAAACAGGTAAAAAATCCGGAATGGAGATTGTTTTTTCCTGGGCCCGGCAATGGCATTGCAATGGCTGATGGTAAGCTTGTTTTTCCTGCACAATACTGGGATGCACAGAAAATGCCGCATTCTACATTGATTTATAGTGAGGATCATGGCAAGACCTGGAAAAGTGGAATAGGGGCCAAATCCAATACCACTGAAAGTCAGCTGGTAGAGACTACTCCTGGGACACTTATGCTCAATATGAGAGATAACAGAGGTAAGTTCAGAAGTGTGTCTACAACAACAGATATGGGTCAAACTTGGACCACCCATGCGACTTCATACAATACATTAACAGATCCGGTATGCATGGCTGGCTTTATCAAAGCTCGTATAAATATAAAAGGTGAAATGAAAGATGTGCTGTTCTTCAGCAATCAAAACAACCCGAAATCAAGACAGGATTTTACCATCAAAGCGAGTTTGGATATGGGAGAGACCTGGTTGCCGGCCAACCAGTTATTGATCGACGAGCGGAAATCTTATGGATATTCAGCACTGACTAAAGTAGATGACAATCATATCGGGATTTTATATGAAGGCATCAGAAGTATGCTATTTGTGAAGATCCCTGTAAGCGATATCATTAAGTAATCGGCGCCATACATGATGATCAGGTCATTCTTAGTCATTTGTCTTTCGCTGATGCAGTTAAACCTCATGGCTCAAAACAAGCCGTTAAAGGTTGCATGTATAGGTAATTCTGTAACCTATGGTTATCTTTTGAAAGATCCATCCAGGGAAGCTTATCCGGCTGTCCTGCAAAATCTGCTGGGAGCTGGTTATGAAGTTGGTAACTTCGGACTAAGCGGTACTACTTTATTGAAAAAAGGTCATAATCCTTACTACAAGACCAAAGCATTTAGCGCTGCTATGGATTTTCATCCGGATATAGCAATAGTGCATCTTGGTTTGAATGATACTGATCCCCGCGACTGGCCAGATTTCAGGGATGATTTTGCGCCCGATTATGCATGGCTGATAGACACCCTGAAGAAGCGAAACCCAGAGGTTAAAATATACATCTGTCGCTTGACACCAATCTTTAATGAGCATCCAAGATTTAAATCAGGTACCCGTGACTGGTATTGGCAGATACAGGATTTGATTCCTCAGATTGCGTCTGCCAATAAGACCGGACTGATTGATTTAAATACGCCTTTGTACTCTAGACCTGATTTGTTTCCTGATAACCTGCATCCCGATAAGCAAGGAGCCAAAATTATAGCACAAACTGTATACGCCAACATCACCGGAAATTATGGAGGACTAAAACTCTCTTCTGTATTTTCGGATCATATGGTGCTACAGAGAGAGAAGCTGATCCCTGTACATGGTATGGCAAATGCTTCTGAAAAGGTCATCATTAGTTTTGATGGAAAAACGAAGGAAACCACAGCTGATCAATATGGTAAATGGCGCGTAGAATTCCCGTCAATGCGAGCGGGTGGGCCTTATCAGATTGAAATTAGTAGCAGTTCTTCAAACATCGTTTTAAGCGATGTTCTTATCGGCGATGTATGGCTGTGTTCGGGACAATCCAATATGGCCTTTCCTTTAAATGCTGCTGCAACTGGCAAAGCTGAACTGAGGGATGTTAAAGAAAACCGAATGCTTAGGCTTTTGAAATTTGATGCCATAGCGGAAACAAACAATGTAGCCTGGGATTCATTAACATTAGAAAAAGTAAATCAGCTACAGTATTTTTCAGGTAAATGGGGCATTAGTGATGCGAGGAATCTTTCTGATTTTTCTGCTGTGGGCTATTACTTTGGCAAGAAA
Source organism: Pedobacter frigoris (assembly GCF_032678645.1). GTDB lineage: Bacteria > Bacteroidota > Bacteroidia > Sphingobacteriales > Sphingobacteriaceae > Pedobacter > Pedobacter frigoris_A. The sequence goes on along the minus strand of NZ_JAVTSP010000001.1, from coordinate 527,195 downwards.
CTGGTTGAGGAAGAAAACGTACCCATTGGTCTGATACAGCTAGCTGTTGGAGGAAGCATTATAGAATCCTGGATAGACCGTTTTACCATGGAACATGATGAACAACTCGTAGATGTGCTCACAAACTGGCGAAAGTCAGATTTTATTCAGCAATGGGCAAGGGAGCGTGCAGATGTAAACTTAAAGAATGCGCTAAAATCTAAACAACGTCACCCTTATGAACCCGCATATAATTACGAAGCCGGAGTTTCCAGGCTGATCGATTACCCCATTAAAGGTGTAATCTGGTATCAGGGTGAAAGCAATGCGCAGAATCCTGAACAATACAAGCATACATTTCCTGTGTTGGTTGACAGCTGGCGCAAAAAATGGGGATATGACTTTCCATTTTATTATGTGCAGCTATCTGGTATAGACCGCCCTTCATGGCCTGTTTTTAGAAACCTGCAACGCGAGCTTCAATACAGCATTAAAAATACTGGAATGGCAGTAAGCTCTGATCTCGGCGACTCATTAAATGTACATCCAGTATGGAAAAAGGAAATCGGGGAACGTCTGGCTTTACTCGCTTTAAAGAATACATACGATAAAAAAATCAGTGCCAGTGGTCCTATTGCTTTTGAAGCAAAGCAAATTCAAGACAAGATCACCGTTTCTTTTACTGAAGTCAATGTGTTAAATACAGTTAACCACCAGCCACTTATCGGTTTCGAAATTGTAAATGACAAGGGATACCATATTCCGGTAAAAGGCATCATCAAAAGAAAATCAGTGGTACTTGATGTCCCTGCAAGTGAAACAATTAAAAGGGTATTATATGCATGGCAACCATATACCAGAGCCAATCTTATCGATGAAACAGGTCTTCCAGCCTCTACTTTTTCAATTGATTTAAAAAATTAATTAAATATCATTAAATAACTAATTAAAAATGGGTTATACATCTAAAGACTTACGAGAACTCCAGGCATTTTATGAACATCAACTCTTAAAAGACACCGTACCATTCTGGTTTCCGAGATCCGTAGATCAGGAATTTGGCGGTTATATATTGATGCGCGATCAGGATGGCAGTTTGATCGATGATGATAAGGCCGTTTGGATTCAGGGAAGAGCAGCATGGCTTTTGTCTACCCTTTACAATACAATAGAGAAGAAACAGGAATGGTTGGATGGCGCAAAATCAGGAATAGATTTTCTTAATAATCATTGTTTTGATACAGATGGACAGATGTTCTTTCATGTTACAAGGGATGGTAAGCCGATACGCAAGCGGCGTTACTTTTTCTCGGAGACTTTTGCAGTGATAGCTAACGCAGCTTATGCTAAGGCCAGCGGGGATGAGGCAGCTGCAGAGAAAGCCAGATATCTTTTTGGGAAATGTATTGAATATGCCACTACACCAGGGCTGTTTCCCGCTAAATATACAAATACCAGACCGTCAAAAGGAATTGGGGTGCCGATGATCATGATGAATACGGCCCAGCAACTTCGTGAGAATATAGGTGATCCGCGTTGTGATGAATGGATAGATAAATGGATCAATGAAATAGAAACCTATTTTGTAAAAGATGATATTAAATGTGTGATGGAGCAGGTTGCCCCTGATGGAAGCATCATAGATCATATAGATGGACGTACGCTAAACCCTGGTCATGCAATCGAAGGCGCATGGTTTATACTGCATGAAGCAAAATATAGAAATAATGATCCCAGATTAGTTGCATTAGGTTGTAAGATGCTGGATTACATGTGGGAAAGAGGCTGGGACAAAGAACATGGCGGGATTATGTATTTCAGGGATGTATATGATAAACCCGTACAGGAATACTGGCAGGATATGAAATTCTGGTGGCCTCACAATGAGGTAATCATAGCTACATTATTAGCTTATGACATCACTGGTGACGAAAAGTATGCAGCCTGGCATAAGCTTGTTCATGATTACGCTTACAATCATTTCCATGATAAGGAAAACGGGGAATGGTTTGGCTATTTGCACAGAGATGGGAGTATAGCACAAACGGCAAAAGGCAATTTATTTAAAGGGCCCTTTCACCTGCCACGACAGGAATGGTATTGCCTGCAATTACTTAAAAAAATTAATCAGTAAAATTGATCTAACTGACTATTAACTAGAATAAATAATTATGCTTAGATACTTTTGGATATTGCTGTTTTCTTTAAATGTGTCTGCTCAGGTTTCTAAAACCAACAGACCAGCATTAATTCCCCTACCTAATAAATTAGAATGGAAAGAAGGCTCTTTTGATTTAAAAAGCTATAAAGCAATTGTAGCTGTTGACGCTAAACTGAGAGGTAACGCAATTTTACTTCAAAAATATTTAGAAAGCAGGGGAATCAGGATTCCAATAGTCAGGGAAAATAATGATAAACTGCCGGCAATCATACTTGAAACGAGCTCTTTTGCCAGTCATGAAGCGTATCGTCTCGATGTCGGTCCAAAAGCCATTCAGGTAAAAGCTTCAGGCGATGCTGGAATGTTCTATGGAATACAAACATTAAAACAACTGGTTGGAAATGCAAATAAGATCGGCGAATGTCATATTGAAGACGCTCCGGCTTTTGCTTGGCGTGGATATATGATTGATGCCGGCCGCAATTTTATGCCTATGGATTTGTTAAAGCAGCAGATTGATGTGATGGCAAGTTACAAACTCAATATCTTTCATTTCCACTTTACAGAAGATATAGCGTGGCGACTGGAAAGTAAACTTTATCCTCAGCTTACAAATCCGGAAACGATGATTCGTAATAAGGGACAATTTTATACGCAAAATGACCTGAAGGAATTGATTGCTTATTGTAGGGCAAGGCAGATCACTTTAATCCCGGAAATAGATATGCCGGGGCATAGTGCTGCCTTTAAAAGAGCAATGAAGGTGGATATGCAAAGCGATAGCGGCTTAATAATCGTAAAAAATATAATTAAAGAGTTTTGTGCTACCTATGATGTGGAATATCTTCATATTGGCGCTGATGAAGTTAAAATCACCAATAAGAATTTCCTTCCTGAAGTAACTGCGTTGATAGAGCAATTGGGAAAAAAGGTGATAGGATGGGAGCCTGGGGGTAATTTTACGGAGCTTACCATCAGGCAGTTGTGGATGGAAGGTGCTACAAAAGTAAGTGCAAACCCCAATATCAAATACATCGATTCCCGTCATTTGTATTTGAATCACATGGATCCGCTGGAATCTATTGCCACCATATTTCATCGCAAAATAGCCAATCTGGACAAAGGTAATAGTGCTGCTTTAGGTGGGATTATCTGTATGTGGCCAGACCGAAGAGTAAATATACCGCAGGATGTATTTACTCAAAACCCGGTGTATCCTGCTATGCTCGCTTTCGCTGAGCGCAGTTGGAAAGGCGGGGGCTTAGAAGGCTGGCAGGCTAATATCGGCTTAAAAGGAAGTACAGAGGCTATCGCCTTTTCAGAATTTGAGAACAGACTCCTGTTGCATAAAAAACTGCATTTCAGTAATATTCCTTTTCCCTATGTAAAACAATCTTCCAGCACATGGAAACTTTATGGCCCTTATGAAAATGGTGGAGATCTCAATAAGCAGTTTGATCCGGAGTATCCGGCTTTTGATGTTAATAAAACGCCCGTACTAACCGCTGTTGGTGGAACACTAATTTTGAGACATTGGTGGGCGCCCCAGGTAAAAGGCCTATTGGAAGCCCCTCAGGAAAATACTACCTGGTATGCCGTTACGCAAATTTGGAGTAACGAGAATAAAGTACAGGACTTTTGGATAGGTTTCAATAACATCTCCAGATCATACGCTTCGAGTTCACCTAAGTCAGGCACGTGGGATAACCGAAATAGTGCTGTTTATGTAAATAACCAGTTGATTCCACCTCCTGTATGGAAACAGGCAGGCATGGAGGGGGATTTGGAAAAGCCTTTGATTGATGAAGGATACGAATTTAGAGCGCCGACTAAAATTCAGTTAAAAAAAGGCTGGAACAAAATTGTGGTGAAACTGCCAATAGCCAGCTTTAGAGGAATTGATTGGAAAAATCCTGAAAAATGGATGTTTACTGTCGTACCTTGGCGTTAAATTTGTTGGGGATCAGCAAATATTACGTACCAACCAGTTGATTTATGTTTAAGAACCATACTTTTTTTCTTTATCTATCTTTAATATTCCTTAGTTCTTGTTCTTCTATTTATATGCCAAACGTACCAAATACGCCGATGTTAAGTCAAAAAGGGGAATTTAGTGGGGGGGTGCATGGCTCATTAAGAGGAAACTTCAGTTTGAATGGAGCCTATGCCGCCAGCAACCATATTGGTGTTTTGTTTGGTGGTTCATACATGAACTCAGAAAGAGAGAAAAAAGATTACAAACATAAATTGGTAGAAGTCGGTGGCGGATACTTTGATACTTTTGGTCCGGATGACAACAGGATCATTGAGATTTATGCTGGTTATGGTAATGGAAAGACCAACAGAACCTACCGGAATTATGACGATAACGAAGTGCTCACCAGTACAGATTTTGAAGAAGCAACTTACAACAAAACCTTTTTTCAGGTAAACTACAGTTCAAAAAAGACCAGCAATCTCAGGTTATTCGGTACGGATTTTCCTATCAATTATGGTACGGCTTTGCGCATAAGTTCTGTCGAGATGAAGACTTTTATGCGCAATAACATTGGCCAGATCAGGGAAGGAAATGTTTTCCTGGAACCCATCTTTTTTACAAGAATGCGTGTAGGCGAAAATATTCAGTTGCAATATACGACTAGTGGCACATTTGGGCTCAATAGCAGAAAATACATGAACGCAAACAATTCACTATTTACCATAGGCGCTGTAATGAACATAGGAGGCAGGAAAAAGTAATTTACATTACATTTCCTGCATCATTGCTTCAAGGTTAATTTGTCTTTTACTCTTGAGGTGTTTTTCAAGCACAGATTTTTTAAACCTGGGATGGTTTCTTAAAGTACTCATTGGTATTCTCAATGATTCACCGTACCTCCATATAAATCCTCCTGCGGTTAATGCTTTGTCGTTTAGTACCTTATATATTTCACTATCAAAGATTTTCGTAATCTTTGCAGCTTCCGGAACGTTATTGTAGGTCTGTATCCATTTGCCATCGAGATCGTATCTGGACACCTTTTGTGCCTTTTTAGGCTTAAGATGTTTTACCTGGATGGTGTTTTTAATACTTAGCCTCCATATAAAGCCCCCAGCAGTTGTTCTTTTTCCACTGATTACCTTATGAATAGATCCAAAAGTGATTCCAACTGCTCTGGCTGCTTCTCTAACGGTACTATAGGCATTTACAAGCTTTCCGCTATAATCATACTGGCCTACACGCTTTTTTTGAGAAAGCAATGGAGACATGCCAAATGATTTTTTTTCAAGAAGGGGAGCCACATCTATCTCAGGTGCCGAACCACGTCTCCAAATGTATCCACCTGCGGTAAGTGTATGGTGACCTTCTCTTGCAGCAGCAGATATTTGTCCGCTGAAGATTTTAACAGCCGCACTCGCAACTATAGCATTTTGGTACGTTTCCAGCAATTTGCCTGTAACGGAATATCGGCTAATCTTATAAGTGCCATTTTGCTTCTTAATCGCATTTATCTTTAATTGTCTGAGTTTTATCTCCTCAGGACTAAGGCTTCTGGAGATATCAGATTTTCGCCCGTGAGCCTGCATCAAAAGATTTTTATCTTTTGGTGTGCCGACATATAGGTTGTCTGCAGCCACATTCATGGGATCTCCATCTTTGTAAAGCACGTAGTTGTTTTTGTCTTTCAGGTCAAATTCCTGTACAAAACAATAGCATACCAATCTGGCTAAACCCCAATTGTGAATCTTTTTCTCTTTTACCAGTGAAACACCAAGATATACTCTTTCCTCTTTAAGAAAAGCATTCCAGCTTGATCTTTTGACGGGGCTAATGATCATTTCTTTTCTGAAACGCATATAACCTCGTTTGTCTTTTCCCTGACCCTGGAGCCTGCGTACCCTGCCTAAATTGGAAACGCGATAACAGTCTGTAAGATCAGGAACATCTACCCATTTTTCCCCGGGCAAGTCGGCGAGAGTAGTATCCTGATGAGCGTATAATGACTTAGTCATAACTGAATTAATTATTAATAAGACGAATTACAAATAGATGCTATAATTTTGAAACAACCAAAATCACGGCTGCTTATTAACATAATTTAACTAAAGTGTTACATGCATGGCCCTTCTTTGCCCAATGGAGCATTTAATGTAATTGAGTCATTTGAATCTCAAAAGTCAAAAGGGGCTATCTTAGTGATTTAAGTATTTTACATATCTTAGCCACGTGTTAAAATTGCTGAAACCATATTCAGGATTGATCTTTGCATTGCTTTTTTTAGCACTGTCAGGAAATGTATTAAGTTTATTGTTACCCAAGATCATTGGTAGTGTCATTGACGGACTTAAAAATCCTGATTTCTCTATGAATAATGCGATGATTCAGTTTTCAGGCATTACTGCAGCGGTTTTTATATTAGGTTATTTGCAAAGCATTCTTCAAATTTATGCGTCAGAAAAAGTGGCAAGAGATTTAAGAACAAGACTTGCAAATAAGATTTCCATTCAAAATTTTCTATTTATAGAACAGCAAAATCCGGCAAAGCTGTTAACAAATCTAACTTCGGACGTTGATGCCATTAAACAGTTTGTGTCTCAGGCAATAGTATCCATGATCTCATCGCTGGTTATCATCATTGGTTCTACCATCTTATTGTTCAGTATAGACTGGGAGCTTGGACTGATTGTGATTTGTATCGTTTCTACAATTGGCATTACTTTTTATCTCGTTTTGAAAAGAGTGAAAATGCTTTATAAAAAGAGTAGGGAAGTTATTGACAGGCTAAATAAGGTAATTAATGAAAGTATTCTGGGTGCATTTTTAGTCCGCGTGGTGAACTCCCAGACTTTGGAGTACGATAAATTTTTAGAAGCCAGTGTAAAAGGCAAAAACCTTGGACTGGCCATATTGAGGCTTTTTGCCTGGCTAATTCCGATCATTACCTTTACAGCCAACATTGCTGCGCTGGTTATTCTTATTTATGGTGGACATTTAGTAATCACAACCAGGATGTCTATTGGTGATCTCGCAGCCTTCAATAGCTACCTGGCAATGCTCATATTTCCCATCATTGTAATTGGATTTATGAGTAATGTAATCGTTCAGGCTACAGTATCTTATGGAAGAATAAGCAAAGTCCTGGATGCTGAAGATCTGCTGGATTCGGGTGAGATTGAGGCTGAGCTGACTGGTGCAATCAGCGTGGAACATGTAAACCTTAGTTATTCTGGCAAGAAAGTACTAAAGGACATTAGTTTTGAAATACAACCGGGCTCCAAAGTCGCAATAGTAGGCCCCACAGTGGCGGGAAAAACCCAACTGCTTCAGTTGATCGCCGGAATGATAAAACCGGATGACGGCATGATTAAATTTGACGATTTTCTGATTTCTGAGATTGAAAGTAATACTTTTTATCGTCAGTTAGCCATAGTATTTCAGGATAGCGTATTGTTCAACATCAGTATCAGAGACAATATTGGATTTAGCGAACAGGTAACTGATGAGCGGCTTCAACTGGCAATTGAAACTGCTGAGCTAAAGGGACTCGTTGCTTCTTTGCCAAATGGTCTGGATACGCTGGTTTCTGAACGGGGACTCAGTCTATCCGGTGGACAAAAGCAGCGTATCATGCTTGCAAGGGCGCTGGCTATCTGTCCAAATATTTTGTTGCTGGATGACTTTACAGCAAGGGTAGACCAACAAACAGAACAAAGAATACTCGAAAATATCCAGCGCAATTATCCTTCGATTACCCTTATTTCGGTAACTCAAAAGATAGCCGCAGTTGAAGATTATGATCAGATTATCTTAATGATGCAGGGAGAAATATTGGATACTGGAAAACATGAAGAACTCATGCTCAGAAGTCCGGAATATGTTCAAATATATAATTCACAACAAAGTACAAGCAACTATGAATTATAACCTGAATGTAGAAGAGAATGACCCGAAAAAAAAGCCGGTTTATCAGGAATTAAAAAATCTCCTGAGTGCTGGTGCTGCTGAAAAGAAGAACCTCGTGATAGCACTTACTATCATGCTGATTAACACCAGCATAAACTTAGCTGGCCCTTTGATTATTGGTTATACAATTGATCATTACATCCAAACTAAAGAATACAACGGTTTATTGATGTTTTCAGGCATATTGCTTTGCATGTATTGCATAGTTTTTGGTGCCAGTTACATTCAAACGAGATTGATGGGGGGTGCTGCACAACGAATTGTATTCAATTTAAGGAACACAGTATTTAATAAAATACAAGAGTTGCCAGTTGCTTTTTTCAATCAGAATAAAGCGGGCGATCTGATTTCCAGAGTGAACACAGATACCGACCGTTTAAATCAATTCTTCTCTCAGGCCTTATTGCAGTTCCTCAGCAGTATTTTTATGCTCATCGCTGCAGGATCATTCATGCTGATCATTAATTTTAAACTTGGGCTGGTAGCCATTTTACCAGCACTATGTATATGGGTATTTGTCAACAGGCTCTCACCCTGGGTGAGGAAAAAGAACGCTGCAAATTCAAAAAACGTCGGTTTGATGAGTGCTGAAATACAGGAGAGCCTGAGCAACTTTAAGGTGGTCGTAGCCTTTAATCGCCGTGATTATTTCAGAAAAAGGTTTGACAAAGCCAATCAGCAAAATTATACAACAGCAATTGGGGCCGGAATAGCCAATACGGTATTTATGCCGGTTTTTAGTTTATTCTCTAATATTGCTCAGTTATTAGTTTTGATTTATGGAATATATCTGATCAAAAACGGGGGGTTAAGTGTAGGTTTTCTAATCAGTTATATCGCTTATGCAAATAATTTCTATAATCCGATTAGACAGCTCGCATCATTATGGGCTAGTTTTCAAACCGCATTAGCTTCCTGGGACAGGATATCTAAAATATTAGGAATGGACAATAATCTCCAGGTTTTAAAAGATGACAAACTACCGTCCTCAAATAATTCAGGTGTTTTAGAGTTCCAGAACGTTCATTTTGGTTATCCCGAAGGAAAAGAAATTCTTCACGATGTGAATTTTCGGCTACATAAAGGCAAAACTTATGCCTTTGTTGGGCCAACTGGAGGAGGAAAGACAACTACCGCATCGATTATGGCCCGTCTTTACGACCCATTGCAAGGGAAGGTATTACTAAATGGAAGAGACATCAGGAGCTACAATGCAAAAGAGCGATCACAAAAAATAGGTTTTATCCTTCAGGAACCAATATTATTTACAGGAACGGTTAAGGAAAATATCTTGTATGGCAATGAAGAATTCGCTGAATATTCCGAAGCAGAATTTTTGGCAGTCATAAACAATGCCGGTTTAGTTCAGTTGATGAATGTTTTCGATGAAGGTCTTGATACAAATGTGATATCCGGGGGTGAAAGTATGAGCTTGGGTCAGAGACAGCTAATTGCCTTTATGAGGGCATTTTTGAGAAAGCCTGACTTGCTCATTCTCGATGAGGCAACAGCCAACATAGATACCGTAACTGAACAGCTACTAGGCCAGATATTGGAAAAACTTCCATCGGAGACTACATTGGTCATCATCGCACATAGACTAAATACTATAGAGAATGCCGATGAGATATTCTTCGTAAACTCTGGTGAAGTGATTCAGGCTGGATCTTTTCAGGATGCTATAAATAAATTGATACACGGAAAGATACAAAGCTAAAAAAGAAAGGTGCCCGTTTTGGGCACCTTTCTTTTATTTACTTACTGACAGCAGTAATATTAGATAATAGTGGTCTGTCTTTTATTTTGTCTCCTGTGTTCTTAACTAAAAAGTATACATCGTGCATTTTCTTATCAGTAACAAGCTCGATAGGTATCGTCATGTTGTTTGAAGTTGAACTTGCAAGTATTTTTCCATCTTTATCATCAAGTCTGATTTCAATGGTATAGTTCACATTTTCTCCCATTTTAACAACCCCAAACTGGAAAGCAGTTACAGAAGTTAAGTCGATGTTTTTTAATACAATTCGTCCATCGCCCTGAGGGAAAATTAACGCCTGTCCGCCATTGTAATCTCTTTTTCCAAATTGGGAGATATCTTTAATATCATTAGCCTCTATAATATTGCTTTTTAGGTTGACGACATTACTGGATGTAAGTGGTTTTAGCCCCGGTGCTCCCAGGTCTGAATAAGTAGCTTTGATTGCCAATACCGGTTTGTTTTTATTGACAGAAACAGGAGGGATGATATTGCCGGCCGCAGGAAGTGAAGGTTTAGTAATTGCTTTCGCGCTTAGTGACATAATCCATTCTGCGATTTGTTTTACATCAGATTCTTTCATCGTAGCGTGTCCGGGCATCGGAACTTCACCCCATACGCCGCTACCTCCCTTGATCACTTTATTTGTAAGATAAGCTATGGCCTTCGTATTTTTTTGATACTTGGTTGATACCTGTGTAAATGCGGGACCAATTGATTTTGTAGATATTTTATGACAAGTACTGCAGTCGGATTTCATCATGATAGACTTACCCACCAGCGTTTGTACAGCTTGCTGATGTCCCAGCTGAGCACCTGCCAGATCAAATCCCTCGGTGTAGGTATTGGATACATAAAGCCTGCTTTTGTTCACGGTAGCGCCTTTATCTGTTACCAAAACCTGATAACTTACTGGTTTCCCCGGAAAATAAAAGGTTTTATTACCCGACAAGACAATATCTACTTTTGGATGTTCATTCCCTGCAAATACAGGTATAACTGTACTTTTTGATGAGGCTTTCAGGTTATCAATTACCTCAACACTTATGGCATACTCACCGGCCCTGGTAAATGTATGCTCCAACTCAGGTTTGTTGGTTGTCTTTTTAACACCCTTTCCGAGATTCCAGATATAAGTGAGTACATCACCATCATCGGGATCACTGGCGTCAACTTTAGCTGTCAGTTTATAAGGGAGAAGTCCACTTGTTTTTTCTATTAGAAGTTCCTTAATAGCGGGAGGCCTATTACCAGCTAAATAGTCTATTCTGGTAAGTCCTGCATCAGCATTTTTTGAAAACCATCCTTTACCATATTCCAGTATATACAATTTTCCATCAGGGCCTAACTCCATATCAACCGGCGCTGCTAATGAGATGTTTGCCAGGAATGGCTCCATACTGATATAGTCGCCATTTGGTGCCATCGTAACCGCTTTTACCCAACCACGCATCCATTCGTAAATAATCAACTTGCCATTATAGTAAGAAGGGTAAGCAGCTGCACCGGGTTTAGGCCAATAGACAGGGCCAGCCATAGCAGTCCGGCCACCGGAGCCAACTTCCGGAAATTCCTTTGAATTTCCATATGGATACCAGATATAAGCAGATTGCGCTGGTGGAAGTTGAGTTCTGCCTGTATTATTTGGCGAATTATTAATAGCGGCAGCAGGGTCAAATGCAGCCCCACTCGTTCCGGTAGTATAATCATAGGCCTTATAAGGATAATTGTTTCCTACGAATAATGGCCAGCCAAAGTTACCAGCCTTACGTGCCTGATTAATTTCGTCGTAGCCTCTTGGTCCTCTGGAATCATCATCATTATTTGCATCTGGCCCAACTTCCCCCCAGTAAAGAAATCCTGTTTTTTGATCTACTGAGATCCTATAAGGATTCCTGTTACCCATTACATAAATTTCAGGCCTGCTTTTCTGATCATCCTTTGGGAATAAATTACCTTCAGGAATACTGTATGTACCGTCTGTATTCACTTTAATTCTCAGAACTTTACCTCTCAGATCATTTGTATTTCCTGAAGATCTTCTCGCATCATACTGCTGTAAACCTGGTCTGTTATCCAGAGGAGCATATCCTTTATTAACGTACTGTTGCTTTGGCACATCAAAAGGAGTGGAGTTGTCACCCGTAGATACGTACAGCATACCATCTGGTCCAAAAGCAATAGAACCACCAGTATGACAGCAAATCTCTCTTTGAGAATAAAACTCAAGAACTACTTTTTCACTGGCAATACTGATTTTATCATTAACCAGTTTAAACCGGGATAAACGGTTTACTGAAGTTTTTACCGGACTATAGAACAGATATACAAATTGGTTAGTTGCAAAATTTGGATCTGCCGCCATTCCAAGCAAACCCTCTTCCGCGTTAACGTCCGGCGCGCTGGTTTTGAAATAAACGTCTAGTTTACCTGCTTCAAGAAGTTTCTTAGTCTTGTTTTTGTAAAGCATAATTTCTCCCCGGCGCTGCGATATCAAAATATCCAGATTGGGTAGGATAGCGATCTCAGTTGGCTCGAATAACTGTCCCTGAACCAAGGGGACTTTCACAAATCTATCCTGATCAGGTGTATCTATTTTTAGTGTTATTTTTTCTTTTAGATTTCCGGTAGTTCGGTCAATTAGTGGTGTTCCATTTTTGCCGCCTGTAAAAGGCAGTATCATGGTAAATGCAATACCCGAAAGTATCAATGGTAAAGAAGCTTTCATTAATGTTATAGTTTGTGTGTTGGTTTCAAATATTAAATATAGAGCATATTGTTCAAATATGTAATATCCACTTTTATTAAACTACATATGGATTGATTTTTATTGATGTATTTTTTCATCAGAGTTATTTAGATAGTGTTTAAAACATATATTTACTCAACTAATTAATTAAACATATGAAATTAAAAGTCTTTTTATTTGCAATGGCCTCTGTATTTATACTAAACACTGCCATCGCACAAACAACTCCGGCACCTGCCGATGAAGTACTTAACGCAGCAATTAAACAAGCTAAAGCGGAAAAGAAAAATGTTTTGGTAATGTTTCACGCATCCTGGTGTGGATGGTGCCATAAAATGGATGCCAGTTTAAAAGACCCGTCAATTAAACCATTTTTTGATAAGAATTATGTTATTGCTGATATAGTAGTTTATGAACACGACGTGGCAAAGAAAAGTCTTGAGAATCCTGGTGCTGCTGAACTGTTAAAAAAATACAACAATGCAGATCAGGGCTTGCCAACATGGCTTGTATTTGACCAGAACAAAAATCTTCTTGCTGATTCGCAAATGAGAGCGGAAGGAGCTGAATTAACATCCAAAGGTGAAAACGTCGGGTGTCCTGCAGCTGAAAAGGAAGTAGCTTATTTCATCAGTACCCTCAAGAAATCATCAAAGATGACAACTAAGGAACTTGATCAAGTTGCGGTTGTCTTTAGAAAAAATGATATTAAGCGAAATTAACAGTTAATAATCTCGCCTCCATTAGGATGCAGGATCTGACCTGTTATATAGCTGGCGTCATCTGACGCCAGAAACACATAACAGGGAGCCACTTCATTTGGCTGGCCAGCTCTTTTTAACGGCACGTCAGAACCAAATTCGGCAACATGATCCGCAGGAAAAGTTGCTGGAATTAATGGTGTCCAGATAGGGCCTGGCGCAACGCCGTTGACCCTGATTCCTTTATCCGCCAGTGAGGCCGACAGGGATCTCACAAAGGCAACTATGGCGCCCTTGGTTGCTGAATAATCTATTAAGTGATCACTACCTCTGTAGGCAGTTACAGAGGTAGTACAAATGATGCTACTCCCTTTCTTCAGATGCTTAAGTGCCTCCTGGGTGATGAAAAAATGTGAAAATATATTTGTTCGGAATGTCTTTTCCAATTGTGATGATTTTATATCTGTTATGTGTTTCTGAGGATACTGAACCGCTGCATTATTTACCACGATATCCAGCTTCCCCAATACCTTAATAGTCTTTTTAACCAAGTCTCGGCAATGCTTTTCTTCGGCTATATCTCCGGCAAGGGCAATTGCTCTCCTCCCAAATGATTCAACAAACGCTACTGTTTCCTTCGCATCACTATGTTCGTTTAAGTAACCGATCACTACATCAGCACCTTCCTGTGCAAAAGCCACAGCTATAGCCCGTCCTATTCCACTATCTCCTCCGGTTATAAGGGCTACTTTGTCTTTCAATTTCAGTCCTGGTTTCTTGGGTAGATATTCCGGTAGGGGAAGCATCTTGCTTTCTATCCCAGGCTGTTTGTTTTGCTTTTGTTTCGGTCTGATCTGCGTCGGCTTTTCTGATTTCATAATGGATTAATTTGTGCTAACCAAAACCGTTAACAATCCGTCTCCGGAAAGTGTTTTATCAAGCCAAATTAAATGTTAGGAAGAATCTGGTAAAATAGAAGTTTTGTGTAATTTTAACAATAAGGTGAAAAATAGTTTTAGCAAATAAAATAAGGCTTATTTATTGATTAATAAGCATTCTTGTTTTTTGTAACAAAATCACTATTTTGCATTCCCGTTTAATCAAATATGAAATCATTACATTTAAATCTTTTTAAACCAAATAACACAATATGAAGCTTAATTATTTAAGGTTAGGAACAACGGCTTTTGTCTGGTTGTTAGGAACTGCGTTTGTGTCTGCTCAGCAACTGGCAGATCAATCGGAAATTAGCCTAAACGACCTCTCTTCGTTTAAAAGTCATGGGAAAACCTGGACTTTAGCCGGTGGGGTTACAGCAAACTTAGCTGAGCAAAATGCGCTAAATCTAACCAAAGGAACAGGAATCCTTGTAAACATTCCTACAAAGAACGACCATGGCTCTGATTTACTTACTATTGGTGAGCATGGAGATCTTGTTTTAGAATTGGATTATCTGATGGCTAAGGGCGCCAATTCAGGTATCTATTTGCAAGGTATCTATGAATTACAACTGGAAGATTCATGGACCGCAACAAAACCATTATCATCTATTAATGGTGGGATCTATGAAAGATGGGACGACTCAAAACCTGAAGGACAAAAAGGCTTTGGTGGTTATGCACCCCGTCAGAATGTATCTAAAGCACCTGGATTATGGCAACACGTTAAAATCGTATTTCTGGCGCCACGGTTTGACGCATCGGGAAACAAAACTGCAAATGCCAGATTTGTATCTGTTGAACTAAACGGAGTCTTAATTCACGATAATATTGAATTATTTGGTCCTACTAGGGGAGCAAATAGTAAAGAAAAAGCCTTCGGTGCTTTACGTTTACAGGGCGACCACGGTGCTGTTGCTTTTAAAAACATCAAAACTTCTAAGGTAAATAATGACCTGCTAAATGGAAAACAAAGAGGTGGTAGCGATGCCGATCCTATCCTGATAGAAGCACCGGTTAACACTATGATCCGCAGCTTTATTGATATCAATGGTGGACCAAGAGTTGTACATGCCATTTCTATCGGCAGCCCTCAGCAAGTTCACTATAGCTATGACCTGGATAACGGTCTTCTTTTTCATGCATGGAGAGGAGACTTCATCGATGCTACACCAATGTGGCATGATAGGGGTAACGGCTCATCTAAACCAAGAGGTGCCGTAACGACATTTATTAAGAAACCTGCACCTACATTGGCGAAATTAGCTGATGCGCAGGCCAGCTGGCCAACCGACACGACTGGTACAGGGTTTAAAACCAAAGGTTATATTTTGGATGCTGAAGACCGTCCAACTTTTACTTACAACGTATATGGTGCTAAAGTTGATGATGCCATCAGGGTTTCAGCAAACGGTGAAGCACTAAATAGAGAAATAGCCATAGATAAGCCATTAGATAATATCTATGCTTTATTGGCTGATGCTGGTAGCATAGAAGAAATTGGAAAAGGCTTATACCTTGTAGATGGCCAGTCATATCTAAAATTTGATGATACCAAAGACAAACCTGTGATCAGGGATGCAAATGGAAGAAAGCAATTAGTAGTTCTTCTGCGCGGTAAATTAAATTATTCAATTTTATTTTAATCGGGATTAGGAGATAAAGATGAAACATACTTTTAAAATGCTGGCAATGCTGGCTTTAAGCTTTAGTACATCGGTGTTTGCTCAGGAAACACCTAAAGAAGAAGATTTTTACAAAATTAATAAGGTTAGAATACCTGAAGGACCAATACTTGAAGTGGGTGGACTGATTACTCTGCCAAATGGGGATCTTGGTATCTCTACAAGAAGGGGAGAAGTGTATGTAGTGGAAAATCCTACTAGTAACAGACCGTATTTTCGCAAGTTTGCTACGGGACTACATGAGATACTTGGTATTGCTTATAAAGATGGCGCCATATATGTCGCTCAGCGTGGGGAATTAACTAAACTCATCGACAAAAATATGGATGGCAAAGCAGACGTCTATGAAACAATCTATGCCTGGCCTTTAAGTGGTCACTATCACGAGTATAGTTTTGGTCCTAAAATAGCACCTGATGGTACATTCTTCGTAAGTGCAAACGTAGCTTTTGGCGATGAGGAGTGGTGGCGTGCAGAAAGCCGTGTACCAATGCGCGGATGGATCATGAACATCACCGAAGATGGTAAAATGACACCATGGGCTCCTGGAGTACGTTCTCCTGCTGGTATAAATGTAATTGACGGACAGCTATTCTATACAGAAAACCAGGGTGACTGGGTGGGTTCTGGTGGTATCTGGAAGGTAAATAAAGGCAGCTTTATGGGACATCCTGCCAGTTTGAAATGGACAAGCAGATCAGATTCTCCAACTAAATTGTCTTCAGATTTCTTCTACTCACAAATTGATGAAAGAAGGATAAAGAATGATAAAGGCAGATACATTAAACCTGAGAACAGGGTGAACGAAGAGTTCAAAACTCTGTTTGAAATGAAAAAGGTATTTCCTGAGTTGAGATTACCTGCGGTATGGCTGCCTTATGGAATCCTGGGTATATCTACTTCTGAGCCAGTTAAAATTCCTGAAGGAACTTTTGGTCCATTTGAAGGCCAGCTTCTTGTAGGAGATCAGGGGATGAGTATCATTTCAAGGGTTTTCATGGAAAAAGTCAACGGTGAGGAGCAAGGTGCTGCGTTTTTATTCAGAACTGGATTCCGCTCAGGAGTATTAAGATTGGCATGGGGCACAGATGGATCGCTATTTGTAGGTGAGACCAACAGGGGATGGGGATCTGCCGGTGATGCCAATGAAGGACTGGAACGCCTGGTTTACAATAACAGCAAGACTCCATTTGAAATGAAAGCTGTAAGGGCTATGCCTGATGGTTTCGAAATTGAGTTTACGCAGCCTGTTGATCAGAAATCAGCTGAAGACCTGGCTTCTTACAACGTAGAAAGCTTTATATACAAATATCACCCAGTTTATGGATCACCTCCGGTAAACAAAGAAACTTTAAAAGTTAAAGGTGTTAAGGTTTCTGCTGATGGATTAAGAGCTAGGATCATTGTTGACAATCTTCGTCAATATTATATCCATACCATTACGGTGGATGGTGTACGTGAAAAAAACAACTTCTACTCGTTGATTCACCCGGTGGCTTATTATACACTAAACAACATTCCTTCTGGTGATAAATTATCAATGACTGAAGTTAGCACCAAAAATTCAGCAAATGCTGCCACAGCTAAAGTGACTCCTGCTGCCCAAAAAGGCCAGGTTACTAAAGCCAAAACAGATGCAGCAATAAAATCAGCTGTAAATAAGGAAAAGGCTGCAAGTACAGCAAAAACAACTGCAGCGGCTCCAACTTATAACCAGGTAAAAGGCTTGCTAACCAGTTACACTTGTCTTGCTTGCCACAATCCAACCAAAAAACAAATTGGTCCGGCGTTCCAGGATGTTGCTAAACGTAAGTATTCAAATGAAAAAATCGTTCAGCTGATACACAATCCTAAACCGGAAAACTGGCCGGGTTATGCAACTGAAATGCCACCTATGCCTCAGGTTACCAAGGCTGATGGATTAAAGATTGCGGCCTGGATCAACTCGCTTAATAAATAGACACTCTTAGAGTCTATTATACAGTTATGAGATTATTTGGCATTTCAATCAGTTTCTGAGTGTTATGCCAAATAATTTTTTATTTTAGCCAATTCAAATAAACCAATATAAACTAATGAGCACACTCCACTTTTACGATTACATTGTATTCTTCGTGTACTTTATAATCGTATCATCCTACGGATTTTGGATTTACTACAAAAAGAAATCCGCAACCAGCGATTCAAAAGATTATTTTTTAGCAGAAGGTTCTTTAACCTGGTGGGCAATTGGTGCCTCACTCATTGCTTCTAATATATCTGCAGAGCAAATGATCGGAATGAGCGGATCGGGCTTTAAACTGGGACTGGCAATTTCAGCATACGAATGGATGGCATCAGCAACATTAATTATTGTTGCCGTATTCTTTATGCCGGTATACCTCAAAAATAAAATCTTTACCATGCCACAGTTCTTAAATCAGCGCTACAATTCTACTGTAGCTATGATCATGGCGGTATTCTGGTTAGCGCTTTATATAGTCGTTAACTTAATGTCAATCCTCTATCTCGGTGCACTTGCCATTAGCGGAATCTCAGGACTGGATATCACCATGTGTATTCTTGGACTGGCCATATTTGCTATTTTTATTACACTGGGAGGTATGAAAGTAATCGGATACACAGATGTTATCCAGGTATTCTTCCTTGTTCTTGGTGGTCTTGTAGCTTCTTATATTGCATTAAATTTAATCTCCGGACAACAGGGTATCGTTAAAGGCTTCGGAATTTTGACAAATGGCGCTTCTGAGCACTTCCACCTGATCTTTAAAAAAGACAATCCAAATTATATGGACCTTCCTGGATTAAGCGTATTGATAGGAGGTATGTGGATAGCTAACTTGAGTTACTGGGGATGTAATCAATACATCACGCAAAGAGCACTTGGTGCTTCTTTACCTGTAGCGAGATCGGGCCTTTTATTTGCTGCTTTTCTAAAAATGTTAATGCCGGTGATCGTAGTGATTCCAGGTATCGCTGTTTATTATATCATTAAAGAAAAAATTCCTGGAATTAGCGGAAGTGATTTGTTGACCGCATCTGGTGTACAAGATCCTAACAAAGCCTATCCGGCACTACTTGGCCTTTTACCGTTGGGACTTAAGGGACTTTCTTTTGCCGCCTTAACTGCTGCAATCGTCGCTTCCCTGGCTGGTAAGGCTAACAGTATCGCCACCATATTTACTTTGGATATTTATAAAAAAGCATTCGACAAAGAAGCAAGTGAAAAAAAACAGGTAAACGTGGGTAAGGTTGCCGTAGTAGTTTCAATGCTCATTGCAGTTGTATTGTCATTAATAGTAGGCGATGCTTTAATGGGTGAAGGAAAACAAGGCTTCCAGTACATTCAGGAATATACAGGTTTTGTATCTCCGGGTATATTTGCCATGTTCATCTTAGGTTTCTTCTGGAAAAAAACCACTTCAAATGCAGCATTATTTGCCACAATAGGTGGTTTTGTAGTTTCAGTAATCCTGAAATTCTTACCGGGATGGATGGATCTATCTTTCTTGAACGAATATGGATGGGCTGTCGCGAATGCAAATGGCGTATTTGAAATTCCATTTATGGACAGGATGCTCATTGTATTTGCTGTTTGTATTATCGGTATGTACTTTATCAGCATTTACGAAAACCGAAAAGGTGTTATTCCTAATGGGCTTGAGGTAGACCCTAAAATGTTTAGAGTAAATACTTCTTTTGCAGTAGGATCATTAATTATAATAGCAATGCTTGTAGCACTTTATACTGCATTCTGGTAGATCAAAGTTAGAATCAATAAAAAAAGGCGATCCCGAACATATCAGGATCGCCTTTTTTTATTGATCTTGTTTTTTAGTATTTAAAAGCTTTTCCACCCACCATCACTTCTTGTTTTGCCTCGTCAAACGTAGCTTTTTCACCTGTTCTTGCAGCAGCATTTGTCATGATATTGGCTATTGAGTGGTAATAACCGGCTTCAACTGGCGCATTCGTTTCTTGTCTGCTCCTGATGCATTCCATCCAGTTGCGCATATGTGCTGAAGTCAGTTTGTCTCCACCCGTGTTTGCTGATGCAGCTACTTTTTCTGCTAAATCGGTAAGTTTTAATTCCGGAAGCAAATTTGGCTGCATATGCATAGCCGAAGCAGCATTGGCTTTTAATCCGCCTTTAGGTGAAACCATATTGGTTATAAGATTCAGTTCACCGCCATTTGAATAGTAGATTTCTGCCGGGTTTTCATCACCATTGTGCATCCTCGATGTAAATACCACCTGGAAACCATTGGCAGGATCGTTTTCTTTGCCATAATCAAACACAGCAGTAGTAGTATCCCAGTTTCTGCGACCATCTTTCCATTGATAAATACCTCCGTTTGCTACTACACTTCTTGGGTGTTTTAAGCCTGTGAACCAATGTACAGTATCAATCTGATGTGACATCCATTGTCCGGGCATTCCTGATGAATAAGGCCAGAATAAACGGTACTCCAAATATTTACGAGGATCCCATTCCTCAAATGGTCTGTTGATCAGGAAACGCTTCCAATCGGTATCTTCCTGCTTCAATTTAGCTACAAGATCTGGTCTGCGCCATCTGCCAGGCTGGTTTACATTCCAGCTTAGCTCCACCATAGTGATGTCTCCAAATTTACCATCTTTGATGAATTGGGAGGCTGCTTTGTAATTGGTGCCGCTTCTGCGTTGCGAACCTATCTGTATAACTTGTTTAGAAGCTTTGATTGCTTTAAGTGCGGCTCTGGCATCGGCCATTGTCTCCGCGAATGGCTTTTCACAGTACACATCACATTTATTCGTCACTGCCTCAATTGCATGTGTAGCATGTTGAAAATCCGCAGTACTTACGATAACTGCATCTATATCTTTTAAACCGTATAACTCATCGTTATTACGGCAAGGGGTAATGTCGTGTCCGAACTTACTTTTAAGATGATCGACACCCAAACCTCTGCGGTAGTTCCATAGGTCAGAAACTGCAACAATATCAAAATTGAGTTCTTTATGATGATTTAGAAAGCTAGGCAAAAGAGAATCTTTAAACCTATCTGAGAAGCCAACTATACCGACTCTTACACGGTCATTGGCACCTATGATATTTCCATAGCTCTTCGCACTCATACCCATGGTTCCAAGGTAAGTGCCTGCCGCGGCGATACCAGCCTGTTTAATAAACTTTCTTCTTGACTCTAGCATAATCTATATCCGTTTAAAGTGTTTTTATTTTTATGCTTCTGAAAAATACCTGATCTCCATGGTCCTGTAATAGGATATGTCCCTTAGGAGCCATTCCAAAATCTTTCCAATCCTTATATTTACTGCCCGCAACAAGCTCTTTAAATTCCGCTGAACCTCTTGTAAACTCAACCACTTTAAAGCCGTTTAACCAGTATTCAATTTTGTTATTTGGAAATACCCTAATCAGCCCTTTGTTCCATTCACCAATTGCTCTTTGAGCATTTGCAATCTTTTTGCTGGCGATCAGGTCATATAAAGACCCCAAAGTGCGGTTGCCGTTCTTTCCTAATTTAGCATCCGGATGTTTGGCATCGTCCAGTATCTGGTATTCAGGACCAATTGCTGAGCCTTTATTTCCTTCTGATAAGGTTACAAAATACTTCACTCCACTATTAGCTCCTTCTGTTAACTTAAAATCAAACTTTAGTTCGAAAGCACTGTATTCCTTCACGGTTACAATATCTCCACCATTAGTCGATTCTGCACCATCGGTTTTTTGCATACTCAACTCTCCGTTACTGATACTCCAGCCTTTTTCCGGGAACTTTGTTTTATACGCACCAATCCAGCCATTACTTGTCTTTCCATCCCATAACAATGAATAGCCTTCTGCTTTCTCTTGCGAAGACACTTCATTTGGTATATTATTTACCACGTAGATATCGTCGTTTTTAGAAGGCTTTAGATTTTCAGTTTGTATCCTGATGTTTTTCCATTTAATCTGCTTACCTGGTTGGTCACTTCCTCCAATTCCATGAACCTGTAGTGCAATGAAACCAGAAGGGGTCATATTATCAACAACATTCGATGTCGGAATTCCATTTACCCATACGCGAATTGAACTGCCTATACATTCCACTCTGTATTTGTTCCATTCATTATTCTTAAATGCAGCTTGCCCTTTCGGATTAATATCCAAAGGGTATAACCATCCTCTGCGTGCTTCATCATAAAGACCACCGCTCCATTTTCTGGCCGAAGGATCTATTTCAACCTGATAGCCATGTACACGGCCATTCTGGTAATCTGCTTTGCTTTCGCTTCTGATCTGTATGCCAGAATTCATAGCGTTGTCCACAAACAAATCAACCTCCAGAATAAAATCACCATAGTTCTTCTCCGTTGTTAAAAATGAGTTTGGTGTATTAGATACAGTAGTACCAACAATCTCGCCGTTTACTACCTCATATTTCGCCTTACCATTCAGCTGTTTCCATCCTTGCAGGTCCTTGCCATTAAAAAGGTTCTGCCACTTTCCAGTTTGAGCTTGCAATGTCAGTGGGGTAGTTCCGAACATTAATGCAGCTAAAACTAATAATCCTGTTTTTTTCATTTGTATATTATGTGCTTAAGTATTTTATTTTTTACTGAAATCTTTAGCCTGTTGATCCAGTTCATCGGCTCTTAAAATCTTACCCGAGGAAACAATGATTCTGTACTTGAAAGTAATAGACTGGCCTGGACTCAGTTTAAGGTTGAGTGTTTCTTTTCCGTTGCTAAAAATCTGTTGTCCCAATGGATTTGCAGCAAACAGGCCATAATCACGTGCATGCCAGTAAGTCGGATACCCTGGATTTTTTTGATGATCTATAATGCTAACAGCGAGTGGCTGACCTTCCTTCTGTCCGTAAAGCATGCACCAATTACCTCTCGTTCCCCATGCTTTAACCCCGGTTATACCTTCACTGGTCAAATAATTGCCATTTGCACCATTTCCGGACGCAGATACTTTCGTAATGTTTCCTTGATTATCTGTAAATTCCTCAACTTTATCGGAGGCAAATTCAAGCTCTTTAGTCAACCTAATCCCTAGCATACCGTCTTTTGCATCTTTAAAGAATACGGAATCTTGTTGCGCCGTTAATGTGGTAATTCTATCTATGGTACGGGAATCTGATGTGCCCGAAAAAACAAAAGCCGTTTGCTCTTTTAACAATACCTTGCCAGCCTGGTTTTCCCAGTTAGCAGAGTAGCTAAGTTTGCCATTATTTTTTCCATTCTCTGTACGCTCCACCGCTACGTTCCTGATCCAGCCGTATTTTGATTTCTTGTCCGCAGGGATATTATAGGAATTATTCCAGAAATCCAGCCCGTTTACACTCTCATAATTCAGCCATAGACCTACATGGTGGGGATGATCTATTCGCTCTCCATCACGTTTTTCCAAAGGGAAACCTCTGGTTATCACTTGTCCGTTTGCAGTGATGATAGGGTAGAGTATTGGCTTTTCCAGATCATTGGGGTAAATAAAACTTGTGAAATGTTTACCTCCAATCATCACCTTTACACTCTTTTCTTTACTGTTGCTTATAAAGGTTACACCTTCACTTTGTGCATGTACATGCAAACTGACAAAGCAACATACCGTAAGCATAAGTTTGTTTTTCATATTTGGGTTTACATATTGGGCTTTTTCAGATCAAAGTTTAGCTAAATATACCTTATCTTAAATATAATCTGTTCAGAAACATGGCTTTTCATAGAGAAAAATTACGAAAACGATTGCGTTATTTTTTATCAAAACTGTTGGAGAAGCCTTATACTTGTACACAGAAAAAAGGTTGATTTTAATGAATCGTAAGCACTTTTTATCATTCCTCATTACAGCGGGTGCAACCACTATGGTAAGCAAGGCTGCATCTGTAGAATCAGCATTTCCTGTAAAACCGTTTCGGATACCACCTTACCTGAAAGAAGGAGATACAATCGGAATTACCAGTCCCGCAAGTTTTATAGGCCTGGAAGAAATCGGACCGGCAGTACAGCTTATCCAAAGCTGGGGCTTCAATACCCAAATTGGCAAAACTATTGGCAAACGTGATTTTATCCTTGGGGGTACAGATATCGAAAGGATTGAGGATTTTCAACTCATGTTAGATAACCCCAATGTAAAAGCCATTATGTGCGCGAGAGGAGGTTATGGAATAGTAAGAATCATAGATCAACTGGACTTTAAACAATTTAAAAAGCATCCTAAATGGATAATAGGTTTTAGTGACATCACACTTTTACACAACCATATTTACGCCAACTTTGGAATTGCATCTGTACATTCTAAAATGTGCAATAGCTTTCCGAAAGTCTGGCAGGAAGCGCTTCCCATGCAAATAGAAACTATTTTATCGATCAAGCAGGTGATCAGTGGTCAACCGGTCAGGTATACGGCGCCCTACAATAGCAATAACCGCATTGGAAGGGCAGAAGGAGTATTAATAGGAGGTAATCTAAGCCTGATCGAGACGGCGGCAGGTACATCTTCTGATATCATTACAGATGGAAAGATCCTTTTTCTGGAAGATACAGAAGAACAGCTCTATAGTTTGGATAGAATGCTTTGGAATCTGAAAAGAAGCGGAAAATTCGATAAATTGAAGGGACTGATTATAGGTGGATTTAAATTAAAACCTGATCCGGAAGGAGATGAGTTTGGAAAAACACTTCAGGATATTATCCTGGAAAAGATAAAAGAATATGATTATCCTGTTTGTTTTGATTTTCCTGTAGGACATCAAATTAATAACTTTGCACTAAAATGCGGAGCACCGCATATACTCAATATAGATCAAAATGGTAGTTCCCTCACATCCATCTAATCGGCCTTCGATATCGCTATCAGAACTTACTGGCAGGATCAGGCAGACTATTGATGAAGTATTTGGGCAAAATACGTTTTGGGTGATTGCAGACATTACAAACTATACGTACAAACCTCAGAGTAATTATCATTATTTTGAACTCGTAGAGAAAGATAAATCATCGTCAAAAATACTGGCTAAAATAGCAGGAAGAGCTTGGGGAAATGCTGCCGTAAATATTACCAATTTTGAACAGACTACCGGACAGAAGTTTAAAAATGACATTAATGTACTCATACAGGTGTCTGTACAATACAATCCATCATTCGGACTCCAGCTCAATCTGATCGACATAGATACGAGCTTTACACTTGGTTTATTTGAACAGCAACGAAAAGATACACTAGCGCGTCTTCTTCTTGAGAATGCCGACTTTATACAAAAGCAAGGCGAACAATATATCACTCGAAATAGTTTACTTCATCTAAATAAAGTCATACAAAGCATTGCAATTATTTCCTCTGATACTTCTGCTGGTTATCTGGATTTTAAACATACTTTAGAAAACAATACCTTTAACTATAAATTTGATATCGACAATTATTTTACCCTGGTACAAGGTGAGGTAAATGCCAAGCAGATCCTTCGAAAAATCATAGAGGTTTTTCAATCTAAAAAGAGTTATGATGCACTGGTGATCATTAGGGGTGGCGGATCACAGATGGATTTTTTGATCTTTGATAACTATGATTTAAGCAGGGCAATTGCCAGATTTCCGATCCCAGTTATAACCGGGATCGGACACCAGAAGAATGAAACGATAGCTGATTTAATGGCTCACACCTCAACAAAAACACCAACTAAAGCAGCAGAATTAATTGTAGCGCATAACCGCGCATTTGAAGAACAAATACTGAATATGCAAAAGGTAATCCTGATTAAAACTTTTCAGATCATTAACCTGCATAAGGATAAATTAGCACACCTCAATCACATCACTATCAATACTACTAAAGAACTTCTGCATAAATACCACAAAAAAATCATAAATCTCTCAACAGCCATTCTCACGAATCCCAAGATCATCATCTCCAACAGGAAAAAAGACCTGACTAACTTGAGTAATAACATTCAATCTTATAGCCGAATATTCTTTGCGAACAAAAGAGGGTACCTTGGACATTTTATCTCGGTGATTAGGCTCATGAGTCCACAAAATATATTAAATAAAGGATTTGCCATCGTTAAGGTCGATGGTAAAATTGTAAGTAATGCAAGCGGCATCGAAACAGGCACAAAGTTGTCTGTGCAATTTACAGACACTGAAATAGATACAATAGTAACAAATAAAAAAACATATAATGGATCAGAATTTAACTTATGAAAGCGCTTATAAAGAACTAACTGAAATCGCTCACGAAATAGAAACGGAATCTGTTTCTGTTGATGTCCTGGCTGAGAAAGTAAAACGCGCTTCTGAATTGATAGAATTCTGTCAGAACAAGTTGAGGGGTACAGAAACCGAGGTAAATAAGATCATAAAACAAATGGAAAATTCTTAATATCTATAACCATTTATTGGTTTTATACCATTCCATTGTTTCATTAAGACCACTTTCCAGATCAAATGCCGGACGATAGTCAAGATCCTTTAAGGCATGATCAATATTACATGCCCAGTTAACAGCCGTGAGTTCAGCCATTTTCTCCCGGTTCAATGTTGGCGTTTCTTTACTATTGGTATACAGGATATCCATTATGGATGCCATTGCAGATACTATAAAAATAGGCAGGTGAAATTTGAATGTTTTTTTATCGAGGGCCTTCCTGGCAAACTTGCCTAATGAATACCTGTCATATACATGGCCATCAGTAACATTATAAGACCGACCAGAGACTTTGCTATTTAGTGCAGAGATAATTACATCTGCCAGGTCTTTCACATAAACAAATGTCAATTGCTGTTTAAAGCTTCCGATATAGGGTTCTATTCCCTGGTTGATGCTTTTAAACAAGATAAAGATATCCTTCTCACGCGGGCCATAAACAGCAGTAGGACGAATTACCACTAAAGGCAAACCTTTAATCTCTTTTAAATACTGCTCAGCTATAAGTTTACTTGAACCATAACTCGTTACTGGATGCCCTTCAGAATCATCCTCAATAACTCCATTTAAATCTTTGCGAGGACCCAGAGCTGCCAGACTACTTACAAATACAAATTTATCCAGTGGAATAGTTGCGACAACGGCCGCTAAAGCCAAGTTTTTGGCGTATCCCGCATTAACTTTATTATAATCATCCGCCGTTTTAGCTTTGGTAATTCCGGCTGCATGAATGATATAGTTATATTGATTTGCTTCAAGCTGGGTTTTTAAAATATCAACTGAACTGTAGTCCAGATCTACATAGGTAATATTAAAAGCTTTTAAATGTGATACATCACTGCTTTTACGTACGGCTGCAAATACTTCTAATCCTGCAGCCAGTGCCTTTTCGATCAGGTGATAACCTACAAAGCCAGTGGCACCGGTGATCAGCACCTTTTTACTCATATAGCTTTTTCGTAAATCCTGTATTTTTTGTACGGATCACCTTTGATGGCAATAATGGCATTGTTTACAAGATCATTATGCTCTAAAGTCCAGCTCGCTTCTGCATATTTCAAACCCTTGGCACGGTAAGCTTTAATGATCCCTCCATAAATACAGGCTTCAATACCCATTTTACGATATCCGTCAACTACGCCCAGAAGCAGAATTCTGATACCCGTTACTTTTTTCTTACCAAACAGAAGCTTGAATATACCAGTTGGGAGTAACCTTCCTTTTTTAATCTTGATCTGAATCTGGTTCATATCAGGAATGGCAGCACCAAAACCAACCAACTTACCTTCATGTTCCGCAACAAGACAAAAATCAGGATCAAGTACTAGTTTTAAATCTTTAGCCTGATAGTCAAATTCTTCGTCATTTAAAGGAACAAAACCCGTATTCTTATCCCAGGCCTTATTATAAACCTCTCGTAGACTTGCAGCTTCCTGTTTGAAATTTTTCATGTTGATCTTACGGATCGTAATGTTATTACGCTTCAGACGATCCTGTAATCTATCCATTAACTTTACTGAACGGTCATCATAATTGTCTCCGGTAAATCTCCATGCAAGCAGGTCAACTTGTTTTGTCAGACCCCAGCCTTCTAAAAGGGTAGGATAATAACTTGCATTATAAGGCATCATTACAACAGGTGGAGAATCAAAACCTTCTATCAATAAACCACATGATTCATTGGTAGAGAAGTTTACCGGTCCCATGATCTTATTTTTTACTCCCTTGTTTCTCAGCCAGTCTGCCGCAGTATCGAGCAACAGGTTAGCTGATTCCTGATCATTGATACAATCAAAAAAACCAAAGAACCCATCACTGGCATTATTCATGGCATTGTGACTGTTATTTAATATTGCCGTGATTCTTCCTATTACCTGATTTCCATCATAAAGCAAAAAACACTGCAATGAAGAGTGTTTATGAAAAGGATGGGTTGTCAAAAGATCGCGTTGTGCAATGAAAAGTTCAGGCACATAATTAGCGTCGTTTTTATACAACTCGTGTGGAAAATCTATGAAAGTGGCTAACTCAGTTTTAGTGCTTACTGCAACTATTTTTTTCATATAGTTACCTGAGTTTTTTTTACTTCTACTTGTTTCGCTGCTGCCGCAATTTTTTCAACAGCCTCTTCAATTTGAGCAAAAGTGTGAGTTGCCATCAATGAGAACCTGATTAAAGAAGCGTCTGAAGGAACAGCAGGAGAGACCACCGGGTTCACAAATATCCCATTCTTACTCAAAATATTGGTGATCATAAAAGTTTTATCATTGTCTCTGATGTAAACCGGGATAATAGGACTGTCAGTATGACCTATATCAAAGCCGGCTTCAAGCAGCAATTTCTTTGCATGGTTAGTATTAGCCCACAACTGATCTATACGCTCTGGCTCAGATTCAATGATATCAAGTGCAGCTATTACACTGGCTACTGCTGATGGTGGCATACTTGCACTAAACATCAATGAACGTGCTCTGTGTTTCACAAACTCAATGGTTTCTTCTGTGCCGGCTATAAATCCGCCCAAGGAAGCTAAAGACTTACTGAAAGTACCCATGATCAGATCTACTTTATCAGTTAAGCCAAAGTGAGATGCAGTACCGGCACCATTCAATCCTATAACGCCCAAACTATGAGCATCATCCATCATGATATTGGCACCAAATTCATCAGCTATCTTCACGATTTCAGGAAGATTTACTAAATCTCCTTCCATACTGAAAATACCGTCTGCTACAATTAGTTTTGCCGACTCTTCAGGTAATCTGCTCAGTTTCTTACGCAAATCATCCATATCATTGTGGGCGTATTTTATAGACCTTGAAAATGACAATCTGCTACCGTCTATGATAGAAGCGTGGTCATACTCATCAAGAATTAAATAATCATTTCTATCCAGCAAACAGGAGATCACACCCAGATTTACCTGAAAACCAGTACTAAAAAGAACCGCAGCCTCTTTGCCAACATAAGCCGCAAGTCTGCGTTCCAGTTCAATATGTATATCTAATGTGCCGTTCAAAAACCTCGAACCTGCGCAGCCTGTACCATATTTATCAACAGCTTGTTTTGCCGCTTCTTTGATTTTTGGATGATTAGTAAGACCCAGATAGGAGTTAGAACCAAACATCAGCACCTTTTTCCCGTCTATTATTACTTCGGTATCCTGTCCTGATTCTATTGCCCGAAAATAAGGATATAACCCTTTCTCTTTAATTGCTGTAGCGTCTTTAAACGCTGCTATCCTATCGTGTAATTTTTTGCGCATGCTAGCTAAGTACTATATGTTTAGATGACAGTGTCGACAATAAAGTCAACATTTATGCCAATAAATAAAACTCCCCAAATCTAAGATCATAAACACAGAAAACAAAACTTGAAGTCTACCAAGTTTGAATATATTAATTTTTAAAATAAAAATTACAATTTACTTATAATTTTCAGCCTTAAATTAAACAACATTCTACGTGTCTTCTTTTTCGAAGCTTAGAAATTCTGACTTATAGGGTATAAAAGTCATAAAAATTTATTTACCAAACAATACCGGCTAATAAAAAAGAAACGGAGATAAATCTTTCGATCTACCCCCGCTAAATTAACGCTCTCATTTGTACAAACGAACTAACCACGTAAATGGTTTTCAGAAATTGAAAATATTTTTTAAAAGAAACAGGGATAGACCTTTTTAGGTGTATCCCTGCTATAATGATGGTTGATCCACCACAGATCAACCTAAACCAAACAAACTGTGACTATAACGGCAAACATTGTGCAAATGTTTTCACAAAAAGAATAAAAAACATTCCCATGACAATAAATGTGCTATATCTATGATAAATACCCCGGTATTGCCAAAATCACTTAATGATTTGATAAAATCATTAAATAAATAATTTTATAATTCGCTTCCTTTGAGAAAGCTAAATATAGACAGGTACGATGTTTACAATACATAACCGTGATCATTTTCAGACATTGCCCGAAAAAGTATTCAAAAATTACTATTCGAGATTATGTGATTTCGCATGTTATCTAAAAAAGGATCAGTACGCTGCTGAAGATGTCGTACAGATGCTTCATCGCACTTCTTGAAAATATTCAACGTTGTAATAAAAAGCCAAAATAGTTTACTCTTTAGATAGAATCCCTCAATAAAAGAATCTCTAAATTTCTTTAAATTGAAATCGGCTTAATTTCAAACATATCACACAAATGAAAATACATAAATTAATACTGCCTGCCTTATTCCTAAGCGGAATTGCAAATGCACAGCAGAACTTCGCAATCCTAAAACCAGGAGAAACCCAGGATCAAATCATTAGTAAAGCGGCTAATATTACACCTAGTCCAAGGCAACTCAGATGGCAGCAACTAGAACTGACTGCCTTCTTTCATTTTGGTGTCAATACATTTTCCAACAGAGAATGGGGTACGGGAAAGGAAGATCCTAAAATATTTAATCCAACAAAACTGGATGCTGACCAATGGGTAAGGGTTACTAAAGAAGCTGGATTCAAACAGGTCATACTGACAGCCAAACACCATGACGGGTTTTGTTTATGGCCAACTAAATCCACAACTCACTCGGTAAAAAGCAGTCCATGGAAAAATGGAAATGGAGATGTAGTCAGGGCAGTAGCTGATGCTTGTAAAAAATATAAAATCGGTTTTGGTATCTATCTCTCTCCCTGGGATATGAATGCACCCTCTTACGGATCTGATGCTTACAATGACTTCTTCATCACTCAGCTAACGGAACTACTCACACAATATGGGAGGGTAGATGAGGTGTGGTTTGACGGAGCAAACGGTGAGGGACCAAATGGTAAAAAGCAGGTTTACGACTTCAACCGCTGGTACACCCACATCCGCAAATTACAGCCTACAGCAACCATCGCTGTTATGGGACCAGATGTAAGGTGGGTTGGTACTGAAACAGGATATGGAAGAGAAACCGAGTGGAGTGTATTACCAGCAAATAACCTGGACCAGAACGCCGTATCGGCAAACTCTCAAACAGAAATGAACATTAAGCCTTCTGGCTATCTGCAAGGCTCTGATATTGGCGGACGGGACAAACTGAAGAACGCAAAAGGACTGGTTTGGTACCCTGCAGAAACAGACGTTTCTATAAGACCAGGCTGGTTTTACCATAAAGCTGAAGACAGCAAAGTAAAGACTCCTGAAAAACTGCTCGACATTTATTACCATTCTGTAGGTAAAAATGGTGTACTGTTGTTGAATATCCCTCCGGATACTGACGGCCTGATTAGTGAAAGTGACGTAGCCAGTTTAAAAGGATGGACGCAATTGAGGGAACAAACGTTCAAAACAAACCTTTTAAAAGGTGCGGCAGTCAAATCGGCAAATGGCATCAATCCAAAAGCGATGCTGGACGATCAATATAAGACCTACTGGACCACCAAAGGAAAAGACAGTACAGCTGTGATCGAGTTAGATCTGAAAGTAACATCAACATTTGATGTCATATCTCTTCAGGAAAACATTACAGTAGGCCAACGTGTAGAAAGATTCAGCCTTGAATACTGGGATGGAAATGCATGGAAAGTCGCCACTAAAGGAACAACAATTGGCTACAAGCGTCTCATAAAATTTGACGCTGTAACAGCAAAAAAAGTAAGGCTCAATATAGAATCGTCGCGACTGAATCCAACACTTTCTCAATTAGGCTTATACAAACAAACCAAATAAGCCCTATCTTGTTAATCCTCAGTAAACTTAATCATTACCGATATGGATCAGAAAATCATTAACCTGTACGACGAATACACACACACGGGTCTTAGCAGGAAAGAATTCATGAAAAAGCTAGCCATCATTACGGGCAGCACAGCATTGGCATTAACTGTATTACCTCTTCTGGAAAACAATTATGCCGCTGCCGCAACATTAGATGAAGATGGGCTTAACATTGAAAACATTACTTACCCTGGAGCGGAAGGTGATGTTAAAGCCATTCTTGCTAAACCGAAGGATAAAAAGAACCTGGGCAGTGTAGTGGTAATTCATGAAAACAGGGGTTTAAATCCACACATCATTTCGGTAACCAAAAGGCTGGCTGCTGAAGGATTTATAGCAATGGGAATAGATGCATTGTCTCCTTTCGGAGGTACGCCTGCTGATGAAGACAAGGGTAGGGAGCTTATTGGAAAACTGGATCCGGAAAAGAACCTTCAAAATTATCTTAAAGGGCTGGAATATTTGAGAAATAGGAAAGATGGCAATGGCAAAACAGGATGTATCGGTTTTTGTTGGGGAGGCGCAATGTCCAATAAACTGGCTGTCGCAGACCCAAAACTCCTGGCCGCAGTGGCTTATTATGGTACACAGCCAAAGGCCGAAGAGGTCCCTAAAATCAAAGCCAGTATCATGCTTCATTACGGTGGACTAGACGAACGTGTTAATGCCGGTATTCCCGCATACGAAGCCGCCTTAAAGGAAAATAAAATAGATTATAAGCTGTATATTTACGATGGAGTTAATCATGCATTTAATAATGACACTTCGCCGACAAGATACAATGAAGCGGCAGCTAAACTTGCCTGGCAGCGCACTGTAGGTCTTTTAAAGGATAAATTGAGCTAAATATTGGAATTTCAATGCCTGCTTCAAACAAAATATTCTTTTGTGTGTTACAACTTATAATAAACAATTATACTTATAACTGACACTTACATTGGAATTTAAGCAAAAAATGCTTACTTTTGTACAAATTTTTAGACATTAATGAAGATATTTATTACAGGCCTTCCGTTAGAAGTAGGGGAAGATGAATTAACAGCCGTATTTGGTGATTTCGGTCAAGTAAAATCACTTAGGATTATCAAGGATCGCGAAACTGGTCAAAGTCGTGGTTTTGGTTTCGTGGAAATGCCAGTAGATGAAGAGGCAAAAGAAGCGATCAAACGCATGAACGGTGGTGATTACAATGGTAACCGTATTAAAGTGGCTGAAGCGCAGGAAAAACCAAACACTGGCGGAAACGGTGGTGGTGGTTTCAAACGCAACAACCGCACAGAAAAAAGCTACTAATTAGCTTTTTTCTATTTCAGTTTACTGATTCTATTTTTTAATATATTAGAGCAGCAGTGATGACTATGTCATTATTGCTGCTTTTTTTATTAAATTGTAGTCATGAACGTAGATTATATTGCATTGTCGGTTCCTATCTTCTTTATCCTTATAGGGATTGAAATTGCATATACATTCTACAAAAAACTCAATTATTACCGGCTCAATGATTCCATATCCAATCTGAGCCAGGGCATAGGCCAACAGATCACCGGTATTTTTATGAAAACCGCGCTCTTCTTTGGCTACAAATACATATTCGAAAACTGGCGTTTCTTTGATCTTCCGAATAACATATGGACCTGGGTCATTCTCTTTATCGGCGTTGATTTCTTTTATTATTGGTTTCATAGAATGAGCCACCAGGTAAACGCACTGTGGGCTGCGCATATCGTGCACCATCAATCTGAAGAATATAACCTTACGGTGGCCCTAAGGCAGTCCTGGTTCCAAAGCTGGTTTTCCTGGGTATTCTACCTGCCCCTTGCCTTAGTAGGCTTCGATCCGGTCATGTTCCTTACGCTCAGTGCTTTTAATACATTATATCAGTTTTGGATCCATACCCGCGCCATCAAGAGCCTGGGACCATTGGAATACATCATCAATACACCTTCGCATCATCGTGTACACCATGGTTCCAATCCAAAATACATCGATAAAAATCATGCAGGTACGCTCATTATCTGGGACATGATGTTCGGTACATTCCAAAAGGAAGAGGAAGATGTCTATTATGGCATAACCACGCCATTAGCAAGCTGGAACCCCATATGGGCTAATCTTCATTATTGGGATGAGCTATGGCATACCGCAAAGCAAAGTCCCTCATGGAAAGATAAGGTTCGGGTATTTCTCAAGCCTCCCGGATGGTTCCCTGCACATATGGGAGGTTTCAAACCGGCCCCTGAAATAGATCCGCTCAGTTACAGGAAGTATAATCCTGAATATCACAATAAGCTTTCCGGCTATGTATTACTACAATTTATTGTAGGACTAATTGGTGGATCTTCCATTTTGTTCCTTCATCAAACGTTACCGACACTTCCTGTTGTTATCGGTACCATCTTCGTTATACTTACACTCTTAACCTGCGGTGCTTTGCTGGAAGGAAAGAAATGGTTGATTTATTTTGAATATTCCCGACTTATCCTCGGTATTTTAATAGTTTTGCTCCTGGAATTCCCGATAGGGTACCAGGTCATATTCTCAGGCATACAGATCATTTCTGTTATCTGGTTCTATAACCTTCAAAAAATCAATACCAATGCTGAAGAAATACCCGAAATTTAACCTACTGTTTGCCCTTATATTCGTCCTGCAGCTGGTAGCAGAATTCAATAATTTGAATACACTGAGGCTCATTGTCAAGCCGTTGATTGTTGTCTCCTTACTGACCATGTTCTGCCTAAGTACCGGTCTCAAGGGACGTTTTCATAAACGCCTGTTTGCCGGATTATTTTTTGCACTGGCTGGAGATGTATTTCTGATGTTCAACAACCTAAATGCCTCTTTCTTTATGTACGGACTTATCGCGTTCCTGACCTGCCACATTTGCTACACCAGCGCTTTCTACCTTGATTTCCGTTCTGCACCGGAGCTTGATAAAAAAGGAGCAAGGATCGCCATCGCATTATGTTTCATTTTCAGTATCAGCTTTTACTTCTACCTGCGCCCGCACCTGGGTATCATGAGGGTTCCGGTACTGGCTTATACGATCATCATTAGCTTGATGATGATGATGGCAGCATTCAGAAACCTTCGTGTCAATAAAGAAAGTTTTAACCTGATCCTTAGTGGAGCTATTTTTTTCCTACTTTCAGATTCTATCCTTGCCTACAATAAATTTGTAACCGACCTGCCACATGCCGGCGTGCTGATTATGGGTACATATATGATTGCTCAATACCTGATTACCATGGGTGGAATAGAACGTCAGTTAGTTCGTAAAGATTAATCTTTATCCTTTTCCAACACAGTAAATACCTGTACCAGCCGTTCGCCGTTTTCATCTACCAGGGTTAAAGTATGTTTACCTGGCGCCGGACTAACAGCCAATTGATGGTAATCTTTTGTGGTAGCGATATATTCGTTGTCAATATGCCAGTAGATTTTCATTCCCTGATTGCGGTGCGTGGCATTCAAAACCACTTTCCCTCTCGTTCCATCAAATTCTATTGGTATATATACACTTGCATTATTTTTCGGATAAATCATATCCATCACATAGTTCCCGCCACCATCGTCACAGCCGGCTTTAAATGGGGGGAGGTCTTTATAGTCGCTGTTCTTGATCTTGTAATAGTATTCCATCGCCGGAGGCAATACGAACCAGGCTTTATGCACCATCATCGAAGGTGCTTCGCAAGCATCAGTCACACGATAAGTTGATGTCCTGTCCAGGTGTACCATCTTATGGTACGGACACAATGTCGTCTTTTCTCCGGCAGGAGAGACCTGCTCCAATACCTTGTCCGCGCAATATTCCCCGGCCTTATATCCGCTTTTCCGGCATACAATGATGTTCTTTAGTTGATTGGCTGGTTTTTTAAACCACTTACCTGAGGGCAATAGTTTAAAAATGTCAAATAAAACGGGTGCTGCCGCATCAATGCCGGTCAGGCCAGGCCTGCCTTCACCATCCGCATTTCCGACCCAAACGCAAACTACATAATCTGGATTTAGCCCGATAGCCCATGCATCCCTGAACCCAAAACTGGTGCCCGTTTTCCAGGCCAGCCTTTGTGACGAAGAAAATTGCTCCCACAATCCTTCTTCACCCGGTCTCATCAGCTCTTCCATGGCATTGAATGTATTCCAGATAGAGCCATAATCCATTACAGAAGCTACTTCTGTCTCAAAGTCATCGAAACGATCGTCTCTTTTTCCGGTAATGTAAACAGGCGCATCATAATCATGAGGATTATATTTTCCTTTATAATCATTGAAATGGTTTAGCGTTCTCGCCATTCCCATATAAGTCTTAGCCAGGTCCCACATGGTCACCTCACTACCCCCAAGTATCAGCGACAAACCATAGTGATCTGCAGGTTTATTCAAGGTACCAAAGCCCATTCGCTTCAGTTTATCATAGAATCGTTGATATTTATAATTCTGGAGCATTTTTACGGCAGGGATATTCAGAGATCTGCTCAATGCCCTGTCGGCGGGAATTGCACCATCATAACCCAAATCGTAGTTTTGAGGTGAATATCCTCCGATCTGTGTCGGAACATCTGCCACGAGTGTCCTTGGCAATAAGAACCCATCATTCAACATGCTGCCGTACAACAACGGTTTAAGTGTACTGCCAGGACTCCGTGCTGCTTTGATCATGTCTACATGACTTTCAAGTTCTGCTACCTCAGGCTGATAAATATTACCCACATAGCTGATCACACTGCCATTCCGTACATCCAGTACCATCGCCGCAATGTTATTGATATCATTTGCCCGATAGCGGTTATTATAGCGTTTCAACAAACTGTTTACGCGAAGCTGGAGGTCATAGTTCAGTGTTGAAGTAATTTTTGTTGATTTTACATCCTTTGCGCTCTTAATCAATGATGTATACTCATTCTTAAACCGGTTAAGCAGGTGAGGGGCGTACTGCGGAAGTTCAAGTGGCTTTCCCGGTATAGGCTCCAGTTTAGATAAGTCTGCAGTCTGACGATCAATGACATTAAGGTTGACCATCTTATCCAGCAGATCATTCCGCTTTTTAATCAGCTTAGGCGAATTCTTTCCCGGATGTACAAGTGACGGACTATTTGGCAACACGGCGAGTGTAGCCATTTCGCCCCATGACAAACTTTTTGCACTTCTACCAAAATAGCGCCATGCTGCAGCATCAAGACCCACCACATTACTTCCAAATGGTGCATTTGCAGCATATAGTTTCAGAATATCCTGTTTGGAATTTGAAAACTCCAGTCTGAAGGCCAAAAGCACTTCAATCAGCTTTTGCAGCATTGTTCTGGATTCACGCCTGTATAAACGTACTACTTGCATCGTTATCGTACTTCCGCCACTTACAACCCGTCCGACGCTTATATTCAGCTTCATGGCCCTGGATAAGGCCAGTATGTCTACTCCCGGATGCCGGTAAAACCGCTTATCTTCAAATGCAACAATACACTTAGCGAATTTATCGGGCACAGTATCCGCTGCAGGAAAACGCCATTGTCCGTCTTTAGCAATTGCAGCACTTAGCAATTCCCCGTTTGAGGCTTCCACTACATAAGATGTAGGGGATTTAAACAGCTTTGAAGGCAATGACAATAGGAATATCAGCACAGCCACAAGGCAGACCACATCTGTAACAAGAATGACTTTTTGTTTTTTCAACATTATTTTTAAATTCGACAAGCTCAGCTCTACGTCATCCTGAATTTATTTCAGGATCTCGCAAGCGCAATGAAGTCTTTCTAATCCGGGATCCTGAAATAAATTCAGGATGACGGGCGGTAATAACAAGTGTACCAGGTAACATTTTCCCACAACAACTGATCTGTAATAAATCAATTGTCATGGAAAAATTATTCACTTTTTTACGGTTCTTTATTGGGTTCATTAAGTATTTACTGATCAATGTATGGCCAAGGTTATAAAACTAACTATTTAATAACCTGAACCCATTTACCATTCTCAGTTGCGCTGATCGTGTTGTTGTACATTGCTTCACATTGTACTGCCGACAGGTAGTACCTGCCTATGTACGATGCGTTCAGCAATACCTTATACACTACTGTTTCATTCTCTCTCAGATTGAAATAAGTAAATACACGGTCGTCCCTGATGTCCCTGTAGGTATATGGAGATGAAGCAATAATGCTCTCATTGTCATTTACCCTGGTATTGATGATCTCCCAGCCTGAAGGGAAGATCTGTGTCAATGCCATCTGCTCGTAATATCCCATTCTGCCAGGATTCTTAATCGTTACCTCAGCATAGAAATCAGTGCCTTGTTTCAATAATGTCGGATCTATAGCCTTCCCATTCAGTAATTTGTAACTTACGTTAAAATCCATTACCGCCGGATCATTAGGTAAGAAATTGTTCTGTCCGGCAGCAGGCTGACCTTGCAGAATCAAACGGGCAAACAACACACGGCTTCCGGTATTCGACACCGAAACTCCGCCTTTAAAGGTTAGCGGCGTACTCATGATATACTGCCCTGTATTTACATTACCTTTCTTACCATCTATTGTATAATTGTACTTGATGTTATTAGAAGCGCTATTCTGTGCGCAGAATTTAGCTATTGCAAGTAAACTATAGGCCGTAGTCTGCGTACTGTACCAGGTATCCTGACCCAACTTCGCTGCCAGCGGTTGCAATAAATTCGCTGCATCACCTTTTCTTCCAAGCAGTGTCAGCGTCTCTAAGATCATTGCTTCATCTCTTACTTCAGATCCATATGTACCGCCTAACTGATTATATGGCTTGATCTCTGTAGACAAGCCCCTGATCAGGTTGTTCGCAGCATCTGCCTGTCCCGCAAGTTTATAAGCAGCAGCCAAACGCCATTTCGCAGTCACCGATAAATATTCAAATCCTCTTAACCTGTTCATTGCCGCAATTTCAGGCCTTTTTGCCAATGCAAGAATATACAAACGGTAAGATTGCAGCAGGTCGCCACCATAAAAGTTGTTGCTGTTTGGCGACCAGTTATTGGCCTTGCTTTTTAAATAGCGTACCAGTTCATCCAACATGCCAACCGGAAGTGTATAACCAGCATTTTGTGCTTCTATTAAGAAATGACCCGCATAATTGCTGCCCCATTCATCTGAAGATCCTTCGCCAGGCCAGTAGCTCAATCCACCATCCGGAGTCTGGAAACCACGCAAACGTGTAATTCCTGCTTTAATATTCTTCTCTGTATTTGCTTTCTGTTGTTCATTCAAAACTGTTAGTTTATCCAGGAACAATTGCGGGAATACACCAGAAGTTGTTTGCTCTACACAACCATGCGGATATTGCATCAGGTAGCTCAGTCGTTTTTTAAGATTGATAGGGGGGATCGAAGACAATTCCACAGTACCTGAATTGGTGCCCGCCATTCCTATCGGTGCATAATTCACAGACCAGTTCGTACCCGGCTGTATCACTGCAGATACTACATTGGTTACATAAGGATTTGGATTTCTAATGTCCATCTCCACATCATAAACAGCTTTTTCTGCTCCACTTTGAGCGATCAGTTTCACTTTTGCAATACCAATCACCTCAGGCGCTTTGATTTCAAAATAAGCAAGTTGTTCACCTGGTTTATTGAACCTCATTTGCTGGGTATTGCCACCTACAACCTGTAAATTCTGCGCCTGTAATTGAACCGAAACATTTTTCAAGTTAGGTTCTGTAGCAAATACAGTGGCAGGTAGGGTAAAGGTTTCACCCGGTCCAATTACCCTTGGCAGGGTAGCCAGCAGCATCAATGGTTTTTTAACCTGTACCGATTTCTCCGCAAAACCATAAGCCCCGTCTTGTCCGGCAACCACCATAGCCCTTACTGCACCGATGTACTGAGGCAGCTTAAATTTGTGTGTTGCAGAACCGCCTTTCAAGGTAAACGGCCCCATGTATTTCACAACGGGCACAAACCTGTTGGCCTTAGCCGGATTCAGGTTCCGGTTTACAGACCCATCGCCACCAATGCTCAGTATGCGCTCCAGATTGCCGCCCCATGCGCCCAATACGTAATCAAATAAGTCCCAGGTCTTCACACCCAATCCTTCTCTTGCATAGAAAACAGCATGAGGGTCAGGAGTTTTAAATCTGGTCAGGTCCAGTAACCCTTCATCTACAATAGCAATGGTATAAGTCATAGCCTTGCCCGAAGCTTCTGATACCGTAATGGTACTTTCAGTCTCTGGCTTCAACTTATCTGCCATTTTAATGACCGGTTTCAATATCGTCTGCGGATCTTCAATCAGCAAAGGAATAGCACCATACATCCTGATCGGAAGGTCATTCACCGTTTGTGCATGTGGCTGTAGTAAGGTCACATTGGCAAACACGTTTGGTGCCATTTCTTTTTCGGCTTTAAACTTAAACTGGGTTTGTCCAGCTTTGGTATCTGTCCAAAAGGTCTTCAATACCCTGCTGCCATTCTCAATTGAAATCAATGCCCTGCCGCCTTCGCCGGATGGAATAGTCAATACGACTTCTTCACCAACGCTAAACTTGGTTTTATTGGCTGTAAATGAAAGCATAGAAGCCTCAGTAGGGTTGCTGCCCTGCTCTCGCTGAGCCCATCCTGGCCAGTCAATATATATCGATTTACCGGTTACGTGTCCGCCGTTTGCATCCCTCACCAAAATCAGGTAACGTCCCCATTCTGGTTCATCAATCCTGACATTCCAGCTACCTTTACCATTAGAAAGCGTTATATTCTCTTTCTTAACTAGTTTATTATATGAGTTCTGCGTGAAATTGGCGAAGGAATTTTCATTGTCCTGTTCCCACCACCAGCGCCACTGTACTTTATACAATTCCACTTCTACAGTCTTACCGCCCTGCACGAGTTTGCCATTTCTATCTACGTTCACTACCTCTATTTTATGGTCCTGACCGGTCAGCAGCATTCCGCTCATCTTGTCACCCTCAGGTGTTTTTATGCCATAATAATTATTGTAAACATGATACGGAATACTAAAGTTGTCTATGCTAAAATTACCACCTGCTTCAAATACCTTGGTAGTAAAATTAGCTTTGAGCATTCCGGGAGCAGTATTGTTCTCGTTCAGACTGGTATTTACCTGGGCTACGCCATTGTCATTTAAAGTACCTTCAAAAATTGTTTTTATCTGTGATTGGAAAGTCACCGTTGGATTGTCAAATGTGTAAGCATCGAACCCTTTAAACGTGGTTTTCATGGTATTCAGGTTCACGTCTACTTTAGCTTTCAGGTTTTTGCCCGGCGCACCAAATAGCCAGTTCGCAGAAAGCGTAGCATAAGACGCGCCTCCAATACCCAGGTAAGTCGCGTTACCGATGTTGAAGTTGATCTTCAACCGGTTTGGCATCACAGTCTCGATTTTTATGGTCTTGGTAAAAGTAGCACCACCGGCTTTTACTTTAGCCATCCAGTTACCAGTAGGTGAGGTGCTTTCTGTAGCGGTTTTAAACGCATAGAAACCATTTAAAGGTTTACCATTGATGATCCGCTTGAACAATTGTCCCTGTGGATTATACAATTCAAAAGTAACCGGATACCCGCCCGGCAGTTTTTTCAGTCTGTCTTCCAGGATAAAGGAAACGAATACCGAATCTCCCGGACGCCAAACGCCACGCTCACCATAAATGAATCCTTTCAAACCATTCTGAACCACATCACCACCGACATCAAACCTGCTCAAAGGAAGTGAACCTCCATCGTCCATTTTCAGGTAGCCTCTTTCGGTACCATTTTTAGCGATCAGCAGAAAAGGCTTACGCTTCAGGTCAAAAGTAACCATTCCATCACCATCAGTTTTCGCTGTATGGATCACCTGACGCTGATAGTCAAGAAATTCCAGTTCAACACCGCTCATCGGCTTCGCAGTAAGCAAATCGGTCGCAATAACCAGCATACTGTTGTCATTACCACGTTTGGCGATCAGTCCAATATTCGAGGCCATGATATTCCTGCTGGCCCATTTATCATTCGTATAATAGGATGGGGTACAAGGATTTGCCCTGTCTTCCCAGCGATAATTGTTAGGGTAATAGCTGTTGTATCTTTCCCAGAAATCATCATCCTCATCTATTTTTTCGCCATATCCTCCATATTCATCTTCCGAATCACTATTATCGGACGCCGTGATGTCTGCGCATTTAAATACATTATATTCCTGTCTAAAGCCAATGGTAATCCTATACATTGCTCCGGGCTCGGTCTTAATCAATTTGTCCAGATCCAGGGTAAAGCGGTTCTTCTTATGCAAGTCAAGCGCTTTGTCTTCATCCAAACGAATAACCTTTTGCACAATAGGCTTACCTACACATCTGAGTTCACCACCATCCTTATAACCATTGGTCTGAAAAAACTGGGGGATGTTGTTCTCATAAATCTTAATCACGGTTACGTCAACCGCTTTTAGGTTTACGGCTTCAAAAGGCAATACCAACTTACCTGAATTAGGAAGTATCGTACCAGTTCCGGCTATCACGACTGCAGGAAGCTTATTTTCGAAAACAATATTCGCAGATTTACCTGTAGTGAGTTTCCGGCCCGCGATATTCTCTATGCCCTCGTTTACCGTAAAGGTATAGTTACCTTCAAGTGCAGCAGCGGTATAGACCTTCACCTGACTGCCATCTATGGTAAACCTAAGATCCGTTTGTCCGGCAAGTGAAATCAAACCCGCTAAGTCCTGGGCCACACTCACCGGTTCTGAGAACTGAACCAGAGCATAATCTTCCAGATCCTGCACCGCTTTCATATCCAGTATCTTAAACACACCAAGAGCCGGAACTGAAACCTCTACAGTACCTTTTGCATCGGCGTCGATTGAGTTGCCCGACCAGTTCAGCTTCAGCATTTTATCTGATTTTCCTTTCTTGATGCTGTCTATGGTAAAAGCATAGCTGTTCTTTTCTGGATTATGCTGCCATTTCACCTTCAGCGGCTGCTCGAAATCAAGTTCCAGAGATTTTTCTATTGCTTTAGCTTCCTCCTGATCAGAGGTGATGATCTCACCTTTGAGTTTCATGTAATCCATCGAAGTATTATTCTGAGACACCAAACCTTCCTGGCTCAGACTCATTCCCGGTCTGATCACCCTGAATTCAAACTCAAAATCTTCAAGCCCTTCTTCGGTTTCAGTAACCTTAGCGAGGTCAAATGTTGCCTGATAATCTTCGCCGGGTTCAAGCGGTTCATCAGGTCTGAACTCTACCGTCTGGGCATCAATCCAGAAGGTTTTACCTTTTACGGATGGAGAGAAGCTAAACAGATCTCTTGAATCTGCTACGCCTACATCGTTCATCGTTTTTACCTGACTGGCCAGATGTAGCCTGATAAAACTCTTTTTAGAGATCGTACCGGAGGTATAAGCCTCTATGTACTTTGCGTATTTCTGATTGTAATCATTGGGCTTGTCTTTCTTAAAGAAAAAGAATGATCCAACGGCGAAGAGCACAAAGGCAACGGTTCCAATGATGATGCCCTTTTTGTTTTTCTGAATAAACAGGGGAAGATTGAATTTCATACAAATTAATTGAGATAGTAGATGCATGAAAATTAAGAAAAATAATCCGAATGGATCCTATTTTATCATAACTCCTGGCATATCGACCAGGGGTATATGTATTAAATTTTCGTCTACAATGCTTTCCGGCAAAAAGATAAATTTCTTATCGAAAATAACACCATCAATATAATAACTCAGCCAATATTCGTTAGTCAGGCCAAATACTTCCGGATCAATGGCTTCAACACCTTTAAATGACCTGGGATCCAGATCTCCAAGGAAATGCCTCAGCACAGAAGTCTTTACCATTTTTCCACCCTTTTCACCATAGCCTTTCGAGCTGATCAAGACATTGGTAATGGATTCGTTTTTTAAATTCACCAGGTAAACAGTCCAGTTCTTTACTTCAGGAGTTTCGCTAATCAGCACCACTGCCATAGCTACATCTTCAACAATATTTTCCGGAAAGTCTTTCTTCATAATTATTGCATCTTTGCATACCCCGTCATCTCGAGGCACGAGAGATCTCTTGAACTCGCATAACCAAGAGATCTCTCGTGCCTCGAGGTGACGGAATCAGCTTACTTCTTTACTACTGCTTTCTTTTTTGCAGGGGCCTTCTTCGTCGCCGCACCGGTTTTCTTAGCCGCTGCTTTCTTAGCTTTTGGCTCAAAAGCACCAGGTACCTGTTCTACGATTAATTTCTTTACATCTTCCAAAGCAATTGAAGCCAGTTCCTCAGGTGTATATTT
The DNA here is from genome assembly GCF_032678645.1 of Pedobacter frigoris. GTDB lineage: Bacteria > Bacteroidota > Bacteroidia > Sphingobacteriales > Sphingobacteriaceae > Pedobacter > Pedobacter frigoris_A. The sequence continues at coordinate 482,852 of NZ_JAVTSP010000001.1, read as the reverse complement.
GTCATTGGTAGCAGGGTTTTTACGCAGTTTCAGCATTTCTTTACCGAAACGGATAAATGGTCCCCATCTGCCATTTTCAATCGCAATTTTCTCTGATTCCCATTGCTGGATAAACCTGTTTGCTTCTTTTTCTATTTTCTTACCGATCAGTTCCTCAATGTCATTCTGAGAAAGCCTGTCGAAATTATAAGCCTTAGGCACATTGATGAACAAATCATTCCATTTGATAAATGGCCCAAAACGTCCCGTACCCTTGGTTACCGGCAATGATTGATAATGCGCTACAGGTGCATCAGCAGTGATCTTCTCACCGATGATTTCTATAGCTCTTGCCTGATCGATAGTCAGTGGATCTTCATTCTTTGGAACTGAAATGTAAGCATCGCCCCATTTCACATATGGTCCAAAACGGCCAACGCCCACAGCCACCTCTTTACCTTCATAATCTTCTAAAGAAAAGGGCAGTTTAAACTGTTCAAGTGCCTGCTCCAAAGTGACAGTCCCAACAGACTGAGACTTCGCCAGACTTGCGTAGCGTGGTTTTTCTTCATCATCATTCTCACCAATCTGTACCAGCGGCCCGAATCGTCCAACCTTAGTATAAACGTTCTTACCAGTCGCCGGATCGATACCCAGTAAACGCTCACCATTGGCACGGTCTGCGGTCTCCAGTGTAGTTTCTACCTCTACATGAAAAGGCGTATAGAAGGAGTGAAGCATCTTCGTCCATTCCTGAAGTCCCTGTGCGATCTCATCAAATTCTTTCTCTACATTGGCTGTAAAGTTAAAATCCACGATACCTTTAAAGTGTTCTACCAGAAAGTCGTTCACTACTTCACCTATATCAGTAGGGAATAGCTTTCCTTTTTCCGCTCCTGTAATCTCAGATTTAGTCTGTTTCACCACTTTACCAGCAGTCAAAACGATAGAACCAAAGGTACGCTGACGGCCATCTCTGTCTTCCTTTACCACATAACCACGATTCTGGATCGTAGAAATGGTAGGCGCATAAGTAGATGGTCGGCCAATACCCAGTTCTTCCAGTTTTTTAACCAGACTTGCTTCTGTATATCTTGCCGGAGGTCTTGAAAAACGCTCCGTCGCATTCATTTCTCTCAATGTCAATTCCTGCCCACGTACCAACGGAGGCAGTAATTCTGCATTTTCAGCATCATCAGCATCGTCTTCATCAGACGATTCCAGGTATACTTTCAGAAAACCATCAAACTTCATGACTTCACCTTCAGCAACCAGATTTTCCTTACGGGTACTGATCGCGATCTGAGCAGTCGTTTTTTCAAACAAAGCCTCACTCATTTGCGAAGCAATGGCACGTTTCCAGATCAGCTCGTATAAGCGTTGCTCAGAACTATCACCCGGAACAGTATGATGGTTGAAATAAGTAGGGCGGATGGCCTCGTGAGCCTCTTGCGCACCTGCAGATTTCGTTTTATATACCCTTAAGTGATGGTATTTATCGCCGTAAGCAGATTTAATTTCGGCAGCCGCAGCCTGCAAAGCAGTCTCCGATAAGTTTACCGAATCTGTTCTCATATAAGTAATCCGTCCACTTTCATACAGTCGCTGAGCGATTTGCATGGTTCTCGAAACAGAATATCCCAGTTTACGTGATGCTTCCTGCTGCAGTGTCGACGTAGTAAACGGCGCCGCCGGATTGCGTTTTGCAGGTTTGGTCTCTAAGCTGTCTACTGAAAATCCTGCATTTACGCAGTCGTTCAGAAAAGCCTCGGCATCTGCTTCTTTTTCAAACCGTTGTGGCAATTCTGCTTTTACCAGTTCTTTACCTTTGCCGGTAAGGAATTGTGCAGTTATTTTATATGCCGCAGCAGCATTGAATTTAATGACTTCACGTTCGCGGTCTACGATCAGGCGTACCGCTACTGATTGTACACGGCCTGCAGACAGCGATGGTTTAATCTTCTTCCACAATACCGGAGAAAGTTCAAAACCCACGAGTCTGTCGAGCACCCTGCGTGCCTGCTGTGCATGCACCAGGTTATAATCTATTGTACGCGGTGTTTCTATAGCTTTTAATATGGCCGGCTTGGTGATCTCATGAAAAACAATCCTTTTCGTCTTATTTTCTTTAAGTCCAAGTGTTTCAAACAAGTGCCATGAAATCGCTTCTCCCTCGCGGTCCTCATCGGACGCTAACCATACCATCTCAGCTTCCTTTGCTAACTTCTTAAGCTCTGCAACTACCTGCTTCTTATCAGCAGGCACTTCATAGGTTTGGGCAAAATTATTGGTGATATCTATGCCCATATCTCCTTTAACCAGATCACGGATGTGTCCGTAACTTGATTTAACAAGGAAATCTTTGCCTAAATATCCTTCTATGGTTTTAGCTTTCGCAGGTGACTCAACTATTAGTAAATTCTTCGCCATTCAGGAGGTTTTTCTGCAAATAAAGCTATAAATAAGGCTATAATCAAAATCCGATCTAAATTTTCTAATAATTTATTTTCTAAAAGGCTCAATTGCAGTACTTAGAATTCAATACGTCCACAATATAAACTGTTAGAGATACTGTCCCTGTCGTTGGCTACGAAAGCAATGTAAGTTTCCGCATAGGTTACTACTTTGGGATTACGTTTAGCTCCATAATTCTTGAAAATCATCAAGAAATCCTGCCCTTCATTTCTACGGGCACCACTGTCAAGATAAACGGATTCTTTTACTTCAGGGAGGTAAGCCAGCATCATGACCTGATCCCGGTGACTCGCGCCTGGGAGATCTGTTTCCGGCTCCCAGTTAAATACCAGTTTAACCTGCTCACCCATATCATCAGCTGTCACATCCACATCTGCGGGCAAAGGCAAACTTCCTTCACAAACCCTTACGTTTGGATAATCGATTTCCTGATTCGGATATTCACCGGTAATCGCATTCTTTGTATTGTAAGATACCGCAAGGTTCTGTGCTGTTGGTGATACCTTTCGCGCGGCTACATCAAAGCCTACATTGGTAAAACTATTCATTGTTGCAATGAATTTAATCATCAGCTGGAAGCGCTGTGTGGTTGCCTTCTGTTTATCAGTCCTTTTTTTATTTGTGGGATGGGACTTCATCCTCAATATAGCGATCCCTTTACGGATGTAACCTACGTGGTTACCTAATGCGCCGACAATACCGCCCCAGGGGCCGAATTTTAAACGTGCCATGTCAGTGTTTTTTTGTTAATAATAAGTTACGCTAATATACCTAATATCCAGGCAAGTTACAAAGTATTTGGTCCATTATTTAACCAGAAACACTTTTGTCTTAAATTTGCTATTTTCCTGCTTGAGTAAGACAATAGCAAGAGAGGAGCAAGAGAAAAGCAAGACAAAAGCAAGAGAAAATTGTAGCACATCTGCTCTTGTATGCACACAATCTTTTTACTTAATGATTATATGAAAGCAATCTTTTTGTGCTTAACTTCGTAAGTACAATTATGAACCATACGGTTCCAACCCTTAACCCGATTATTATGACTACATTATTGCTTATCCTTAGCTTGTTTCTAAACCCACCGGCAAAAAGCGTTTATGATTTCTCTTTCAAAACCCTTGACGGCAAAGAAATTAAACTCTCAAAATTTAAAGGAAAGAAAATTCTGATCGTAAATACAGCTTCCAAATGTGGTTACACGCCGCAATATGATGAGCTGGAGAAGTTGCACAAGCAATATGGTAAGAATTTGGTGTTAATAGGTTTTCCGGCTGGTAACTTTGGCGGACAAGAACTGGCTACCAATAGCGAGATCAAAGAATTCTGTACCGGTAAGTTCAACGTGACTTTCCTCCTTGCCGAAAAAAGCAGTGTAAAAGGAGCCGACATCACTCCTTTATTTAAGTATTTAACCACAGCAGAAAATCCTGATTTTAAAGGCGATATCAACTGGAACTTCGAGAAATTCCTGATCAATGAAAAAGGTCAGCTGGTTCACCGTTTCCGTTCAAAAACTACTCCTTTGAGTGATGATATCGTAAAGAACTTAAAATAGAAAATGCACTATTGCAGATCTTTTCGAATTTATGCAATCTTATTGCTGGCCTTCAGCATAGCTTCCTGTTCTTCAGGCTATAATGTGGTTAGAAGTAATCGCTCTGATTACAGCATCAATCGGGATTTATTGCCTGACAGTAATATCATCAGGAAATACCTGCCGTATAAAGCGAAACTGGATGCTGAAATGAGTCAGGTCATTGGACACTCTGCAGTTTTAATGTCAAAGAAAAGCAGTGATACTTTGCCTGAGAGTCTTTTGAGTAATTTCTTTTCAGATGCGGTGCTGCAGCAGGCATTGAAAATGGATGCCAATATTGACTTTGCTTTGCCTTCTACTAAGGGCGGACTGAGGGTTGATCTTCCTAAAGGCAACATTACTGTATCTAATGTATTTGAACTGATGCCTTTTGAAAATGAACTGGTTATATTCAATGTAAAAGGAACTGAAGTAAAAAGTATCCTGAATTTTATAGCCAGCACGAATGGACAGCCGGTATCACGTTTAAAAATGAAGATCAGAAACAAGACCGCTGTTGATGTTTTGATCAATGGTAAACCACTGAATCCGGATAAAACTTATCGCATTCTTACTTCTGATTATATCGGTGGAGGGGGTGACAACGTGCCGGTTTTTAAAGGTATTAACGAAAAGAAAGTTCTCGGCCTTAAGATACGTGATGCCTTATTGAATCACATCAAAGAAACTGAAGCCCAGGGAAAAACCCTTAATCCGGAATTAGATGGACGAATTACTAAAGCTTAGCCGAAGGAATTTCATAAAAACAGGGGCGCTTGCGACGGCGACGTTTGCATTAGCACTGGATTCAATGGACGCACTGGCGCTAGAAAAGACTGATCTGGTAAAACTGACCATCCTGCATACCAATGACGTACATAGCCGGATAGAGCCTTTTCCTCTTGATGGGTCTAAATACCAGGGCTTAGGTGGTACGGCAAGACGCGCTGCATTGGTTGGCCAAATACGCATTAAAGAGCCCAACGTATTGTTATTGGATGCGGGAGATATTTTTCAGGGAACGCCATACTTCAACCTTTATGGTGGTGAAGTGGAAATGAAAATGATGTCGGCCATGAGATACGATGCCGCCACAATGGGCAACCATGATTTTGACAATGGTCTGGAGGGATTCCATAAGCAATTGCCACATGCTGATTTTCCTATTTTATGTAGCAATTATGATTTTTCAAATACTTTGCTGCACAGTTCGACACAGCCCTATAAAGTATTTAAAAAAGGCGGATTGAAGATCGGCGTATTCGGGATTGGACTGGAACTGAAAGGATTGGTAGATGACAGGAATTATGGTGAGACAGTATATCTTGATCCTGTAAATAAAGCAAATGAAATGGCTGTGCTGCTGAAGCATGAATTAAAATGCGATCTGGTGATTTGTTTGTCGCACCTTGGCTATAAATATACTACTGCTAAAGTTTCTGATCAGGTATTGGCCAAAAATACCCGCAACATTGACCTGATCATCGGCGGACATACGCATACTTTTATGGAGCAACCTGAGGATGTAAAGAACCTGGATGGCGAGATCACCACTATAAACCAGGTTGGCTTTGCAGGAATAAACCTGGGCAGAATAGATTATTATTTTGAAAAAAATAAAGGCAAGCGTGTAAAAACAGGCTCGCCTTATTTGATATCTAATGAGATTTAGCGGATCAGGCTTATATTAAAAAGCCGCCGCCAAGCAGGTCATTTCCTTCGTAGAAAACAGCTGATTGTCCCGGTGCAATAGCAGATACATTGTGGTCAAACACCACACGCATTTTATCATTTTCCTGAACAATAGTGCTCAGCATACCTGCATCTTTATACCTGATCTTGGTCACCACATTATCCAGAGGTTCTGTGATTGATCCGTATTTTACCAGATTTACATTGCGCACCAAAGCTTCGCGTTTTTCCAGATCTTCGGCTCTGCCTAATACCACAGTATTGCTCTCTGGCATGATCTGGGTCACAAACATAGGTTCGCCAAATGCAATACCAAGTCCTTTACGTTGTCCGATGGTATAGAAAGGATATCCTTTATGCTGACCTACAACCATTCCGTCTTTGGTGATGAAATTACCGCCAGCAACACGGTCTTCCAGATCTTCAACTTTGTGTTTCAGGAAGGCACGGTAATCATTATCCGGCACAAAACAGATCTCATAACTTTCGCTTTTTTTAGCCAGTTCTTCCTGTCCCATATCTAAAGCCATCTGCCTGATCTCTGATTTTGCAAAAGATCCTAAAGGGAATTGGGTTCTTGCCAGGTTTTCCTGTGATACGCCCCAAAGCACATAAGACTGGTCTTTATTTTCGTCTTTACCTTTTGAAATCACATAGCGGCCGCTGTCTTGCTGACGGATATTTGCATAATGTCCTGTAGCTATAAATTCGCAATCCAGTTTATTTGCACGTTTCAATAAGGCTTCCCATTTGATGTGGGTATTGCACAGGACGCATGGGTTAGGGGTGCGTCCGGCAAGGTATTCGTCTACAAAGTTGTCGATCACAAAATCTCCAAACTCGTCTCTGATGTCTAATATATAATGGGGGAATCCGTAGTTTACGGCCAGAGTACGTGCATCATTGATGCTATCCAGACTGCAGCAACCTGTTTCTTTACTGCTGCTTCCTGAAGTGGCATAGTCCCATGTTTTCATGGTCAGGCCTATTACTTCGTATCCTTGTTCGTGTAGCATTACTGCGGCTACTGAACTATCGACGCCGCCACTCATGGCGACTAATATTCTTCCTCTTTTACTCATGTTTTTAATGCTGCCCCGGGTTCAAAGTCCGGTGATTAATATTATAGGGTGCAAAAGTACAGGATTTTGATGATAGTTTGGTGAAAGGTTTGTCAAGAAAAAATTAAGTGATCTGCTCCGGGACGGGAACCAGTTGCGCTGAAGAAGCGCAAATAGTTCCTATGTCCCATCCCAAACACTGAATTTTTAGGAAAGCTGGGAGGTGAGGAAGGTGGAGATGGATGGGTATTGGATACTAGATGACCTGGGGTTTTCAGAGCTGTTGATATAAGTGATTAAGACTACAACACAAACGTATTAGCAAATGATTTAAGCAGGTTTTTAATAAATAAATTTTTATATTAGCCTTATCAAACAAACCACAAAATGAAGAAAGCATTATTGTACTGCTTGTTATTGTCGCCGGTACTTGCCAGCGCCCAGCAAAGTCTGGTGAAATATGTGAGGCCAATTATCGGAACGCAGAAAATGGGGCATACTTATCCGGGTGCTACGGTGCCTTTTGGTGCGGTGCAACTGAGTCCCGATACAGATACTTTGTCTTATGAACTTAATGGTAAGTACAATGGTGAGGTTTACAAGTACTGTGCAGGGTATAAGTATGAGGATAAAACCATCGTTGGTTTCAGTCATACGCATTTTAGCGGCACAGGGCATTCTGATCTCGGCGATTTCCTGATCATGCCTACTCAGGGCAAACTCCAGTTAAATCCCGGAACCGCTGATGATCCTAAATCCGGCTTCCGTTCGGCTTTTTCTCATGCAAATGAGACTGCCGAAGCAGGGTATTATAAGGTCAAACTGGATGATGATCACATCACAGCAGAAATGACCGCTACAAACAGGGTAGGGATACACCAGTATACTTTTCCAAAATCGGATAATTCCCATATTATCCTGGACCTGATGTCGGGCATTTATAACTACGATGATAAGACGGTGTGGACTTACGTCAGGGTGGTGAATGATACTTTAATCACTGGATACAGACAAACCAACGGCTGGGCACGTACACGTACGGTGTATTTCGCAATGTCTTTCTCTAAACCATTTAAAGCTTATGGTCAGAAGAATTTCGATAAAGCACAGGCTTACAAGGGATTCTGGAGGAAGTTTGATCAAACCAAAAACTTCCCTGAAATCGCGGGGAAACGCATCAGAATGTATTTTGATTTCGCAACACAAGAGCAGGAAAAGATCCAGATCAAGTTTGCTTTATCGCCGGTGAGCCAGGAAAATGCACTGATGAATATGAGAACTGAGGCACAGGGATGGGACTTCAATAAATTTAAATCTAATGCCCAGGCCGATTGGAATAAGGAACTGAACAAAATAAAAATTGATGCTGCTGAAGATGACAAGATCAATTTTTATACTGCATTATATCATGCGTTTATCAATCCGACGAATTATAGTGATGTAAACGGCGAATACAAGGGTTTAGACCAGGGGGTACATAAAGCGGATGGTTTTACCAACTATACTACCTTTTCGTTATGGGACACTTACAGGGCTTTACATCCCTTCTTTAACATCATGCAGCCTTCCCGTAATAATGATATGGTGAAGTCTATGATGGCGCATTATGACCAGAGCGCGTTGAAAATGCTGCCGATCTGGTCGCATTATGCAAATGACAACTGGTGTATGAGCGGCTACCATAGTGTGTCGGTACTCGCCGATGCCATTATTAAAGGGGTATACAACGGCGATGCCCAAAAGGCGCTGGAGACCTGTATCGTGACTGCTAATCATCGCGATTACGAGGGGATAGGTGATTATATAGATATGGGTTATATTCCTGCTGAACGCAGCGGAACCTCAGTTTCGAATACTTTGGAGTATGCCTATGATGATTGGTGCATCGCACAGATCGCCAAAAAATTGGGTAGGGATGATGTGTATGCTCAATTTATTAAGCGTGCGGGCAATTGGAAGAACGTATTTGATAAATCTATAGGTTTTATGCGTCCTAAGCTCGCTGACGGTTCTTTCAAAAAGGAATTTGATGCTTTGAGTACTCATGGACAGGGTTTTATAGAAGGAAATACCTGGAACTATAGTTTCTTCGTTCCTCAGGATCCTTCGGAGATGATTGTGCAGATGGGAGGGGCCAAACGTGTGGCTTCGAGATTAGATTCTTTATTCTCCATGCACCTGCCGGATGAGTTTTTTGCTGAGACGGAAGACATTACACGTGAGGGTATTATTGGTGGTTATGTGCATGGCAATGAGCCAGCACATCACGTTGCGTATTTGTATAACTGGGTGGGTCAGCCATGGAAAACACAGGAAAAAATCAGGATGATCTTGAAAATGCAGTATAAACCGACTCCTGATGGTTTGGGAGGAAATGATGATTGCGGACAAATGAGTGCCTGGTATCTATTTTCTTCGTTGGGTTTTTATCCGGTAGCACCCGGCTCTGATGAGTATGCGCTGGGAAGTCCGGCAGTGAAAAACGCGGTGCTTTCTCTTGAAAATGGAAAGACATTTACTGTGGAGGCATTGAATCAGAGCGATAAGAATGTGTATGTTTCTAAGGTTTTATTGAATGGGAAGACTTTAAACGGGTTTAAGATAAAGCATGCGGATATTACGAATGGGGGTAAGCTGACTTTTGTCATGACGGGGAAAATTAAGTGATCTGCTCCGGGACTGGAACTATTTGCGCTTCTTCAGCGCAAATAGTTCCTATGTCCCTTCCCAGACACTGAATTTTAAGGAAACCAGGGTGCATAGCTGGTGCTAAACGAATGCGGGTACAGCAGATCTTGGATCATTGCCCTGAATCTGGTTTCTTCTAATGTCTGCAGGTTCTACAGGTTTTTTGATGATCTTTTTATTGAGGCCACTTGCTGCGCTGTACAGCAGGATACTTCCTAAGGCCACTTCTTCAAATGCGGTGATAGGATGTTTGCGGATCTTTCTGATTCCTTTCTGAAGTATATAAACACCTGCTATTACTGAAACCAGCCTTTTTCCTGATTCTAATTCCTCTGTCTCATAATCCTTTAGCAGGGAACTGATGATTGATATCTTCAATTTATCTTTTACTTTCCTAAACATATTGCTTCTCGTTTATCTGTTAAATCAACATTGTAATGTTCTTCTTTGTTTGACAATTTTATCGAAATATAGTGAAAATGACCCAAAAAAGGGATATTATACTAATTTTTCTAAAACCATCTTTATAGCCTTATCAACTACTTTGCCAGGTTCAGTGCTGAACTGAAAATTGACACGACTTGCCAGAATTGCATTTACAGATAATGCTTTATGTCCCAGAACTTTTGCCAGTGCATAGATGCCTGCTGTTTCCATTTCCAGATTGGTAATTCTTTGATTTTGATATTGGAAACTGTTTAATAAGGTGATCAGATTAGGTACGGCATTCCGGGCACGTACTTGTCGGCCCTGAGGCGCATAAAAGCCGGGAGCGGTAACAGTAATACCATGCTCCATGTCTTTGCCTATGGTATTCAGCAATGTCTGATCAGCAGCAGTCAGATATGGAGTAATGCCTTTGATATGCGAAAAATTAGATTTAAAGCTATCTAATATGCTGTGTTCATCGCCCGAAAGCTCGTGAATATAATATTGCATGAGTGCATCTAGTCCGAGGCCAAAAGATGAGGCCAGTATCGTACCCATTGGTATATCGGGCTGAATGGCTCCTGAAGTGCCTATACGTATAATGTCTAATGAAGTGAGTTGGGGTTTTACCAGGCGGGTATTGAAATCAATGTTGACCAGCGCATCCAGTTCGTTGAATACGATATCGATATTATCAGTCCCAATGCCTGTGGAGATACAGGTAATTCGCTTCTGGCCGATATATCCGGTATGGGTAATGAATTCCCGTTTCCCTTTCTTAAGTTCTATGCGGTCAAAATGTTTAGATACTTCAGCTATGCGATCTGGATCACCAACAGTGATGATGGTCTGAGCAAGATCCTCAGGTTTGATGTTGAGGTGATAGATACTGCCATCTGGATTGATGATCAGGTCGGATTCTGATAATTTCTGTTGCATGCTTAAAGTTAAGGAATAATTGACCGGAGCGCAATGATTCGAATGAGAAAGAGGGCAGAAGGATCAGTTATGTGTGCGAAAAGATTTTTAAGCGGTATACAGATACTTTAGCTTTGCACCTTCAATTTTATCAAACCGGCCGACTACTCCATTCAAATTTGCCTTTCTAACTTCAAATTTAAGACTGCAGGAGTTGTCGAAATTCTGAGAAAGTACGTTGAGTTGTTCATCCTTGACCAGTTTCATGACATCGTTCATCACCAGGTAGTCAAACTGAACTTCATAAACGTCATTTACGGTCTTTTCTACGACCTGTGCAGCTGCTATTGCTTCTGCTGCTGCAGTTTTATAGGCATTGATCAGACCGGGAACGCCAAGCAATGTTCCTCCAAAATACCTGACAACGACAATCAGTAGATTAGTGACATCAGCCGAGAGCATGGCATTTAGTATTGGTCGGCCCGCCGTGCCGGATGGTTCACCATCGTCCTGTATGCGAAAAACACTGCGATCAGGGCTCAACCGCAACGCCCAGCAGAAATGCCTTGCCTTGGCATGTTCAGCTCTTAAATTCTGGAGGAGAGGCTTTATCTCTTCATCTGTGGCAACCGGGTAAGCATAAGCAATAAACTTACTGCCCTTGTCACGAAATATACCTTCAGAGGAAGCATTTATAGTTTTATAAGTATCATCAAACAGCATAGATCTGCGATATGGTAATTAAAATGATGGCCGCCAGAGCAAGTGCAAGCCCAAGGTAGTTTAGTTTATTTAGCTTTTCTTTAAAGATCAGTATACCAACAAGGCTACCGACGATGATCACACCCATGTTCATCCCCGCAAAAACAGTAGAAGGGTCGTTTGACATGGCCTGATGCGCTTTCAAATAGAATAAGATGTTGAAAAAATTGAAGAAGCCCAGGATACAGCCACATATGAAGTTGATGAGCTGTAGTTTTTGCTTTTTAATAAAAGCCAGGTATAAGAGTGTAATGATAGAAATGATGAAAGCCAGTGCAAAAATAATGATAAGCGAGCTGGTATAGGGGATGCTTTTGATCTGTGCTACTTTCTTAAATAAGATATCGATTACACCAAAACCAACAAAGACCATAATGGGATAGATCCAGCCTGATCCTTTGGTCTTATTGCCGCTCTTTTTGTATAGGGTAAAAAAGATCGCTGTAAATCCAACTGCTAGACCTATGAGCTTTACAGTTTTAAACTGGTCGTTGAAAAGAAAGTATGCCGCTAAAATTGGAATGAACAGTGACAGACGCTGCGCAATGTCTGTTTTAACAATTCCGATGTTTTTCACTGATGCTGCGAGGCACCAAAAGACAACAGGTAACAGTACACCCAGAGCCAGATAAACCTTATCAGGAGAGGTAGTTATGAGTTGAGACAAGTCGGGTTTAAAAAAGAAACAGCTGAGTCCTATTGCAAAAAGATAATTCCAGGTAACCGCCTGAGGAATACTGATTTTATACCTTTTGGCAAGTTTTAAAAGTACGGCTACTGTAACACTACAAAATATGCTGATAATGAGGTAAATCATTGATTTGGTTGGTTTTGATAGATGGTTAACTGATCCTTATCTATTTGGTATTGTTCGGCAATGATTCCATTGACCTCCGGAGAAGTAATGCCTTCCTGCCACGAGGTTCCCGATGTAAATACACGGGCTTCATCCCATAAATTGCCTTGTATAAACTGGTTGAGGATATTAGCGCCACCCTCAATAATAACAGATTGTACATCCATCAGGTAAAGCTGAAAAGCTATTTTCTGAGGAAGGTAGTATTGCATGTCTTCCATTTGAATGTAATGGATGTTACCGATAACCTCAGTTTTTATTTCATTGAAGATGACGGTTTTAGCATTGTCATTATAAATGTGGCTGGATTGTGGCACCCTAAGGTTACGGTCTATAAGGATCCTTAAAGGATTATTTCCCGGCCATTCCCGTGAACTGAGTCGTGGGTTATCGGCGACAGCAGTCTGGCTACCCACTAGAATTGCGTCTTCTTCGGTTCTCCACTTGTGAACTAACACTTTGGCCAGAGGACCGCTAATCCATTGCTGCAACGCATTTTTAGGAGCAAAGTAACCATTAGCAGTGGTAGCCCATTTTAGGATAAAATACGGTCTTTGCTGACTAATACGGGTAAAGAAGCGTTTGTTGACCATCGTACATTCCTTTTCCAGAACTCCCGATACGACTTCAATTCCCGCATTTTTCAAACGTTCTATTCCTTTGCCATTTACATCAGGAAAGGGGTCTCTGTTGCCGATCACTACTTTCTTTAACTTGTACCTGATCAGCAGATCTGCGCATGGAGGTGTTTTTCCGAAATGAGCGCAAGGCTCGAGACTTACATATGCAGTAGCAGTTGCAAGGAGTGTTTCTGCCTGATCACCATAAGTTTGAAGTACCTGGTTTACCGCGTTTACTTCGGCATGTGCCTTCCCGTACTCCTCATGATAACCTTCACCAATGATTTTATTATTACATACAATGACGCAGCCCACCATAGGATTTGGACTTACACTGCCTATCCCCAGTTGCGCCAGTTCGAGGCATCGCTGCATATATAATTCGTCGGTCATTGTCGCAAAAGTAAGGTATATTGTTCGATTTAGTTACTTTTGTATAGGATGAATTTAAAGCAGGTATTGCAACTTTTTACTGTACGATTACAGGATCTGTACGGGGAGACAGAAATCACTTCTATTTTTAATATTGTAGCTGAGCACATTTCTGGTCTGAGCAGAGTAGAACTGACTTTTAAAAAAGAAGAAGAGCTAAGTAAAGCAGTTTACGATGCTTATATAAAGGCATTAGATGAACTCAGCACCGGAGTACCTATGCAATATGTGCTGGGTGAAACGGAGTTCTATGGATTACGCTTTAAGGTTTCTCCGTCTGTTCTGATCCCCCGGCCGGAAACAGAAGAACTGGTGGAGTGGATCATCGAAGATTGCAAATTAAAAGAAGGCTTAAAATTTATAGATATCGGGACCGGGAGTGGCTGCATAGCCATTACACTGGAGAAAAAGTTGCCCGGAAATGTGGTGTTTGGACTGGATGTATCTAAAGAAGCACTTGAGATAGCAATGTCTAATGCTACATTAAATAAATCTGATGTGATTTTTACAGAAGCGGACATCAGAACTTACTGCAGCAGAGAAAAATTCGACGTGATTGTAAGTAATCCGCCTTACATTACTATGGATGAGCAGGAGGAAATGCATCAAAATGTGTTTGCTCATGAACCGCATCTGGCACTGTTTGTATCTAATGAAAAACCACTGGTGTTCTATGAAGCAATAGCGGATTTTGCACTGCAGTCTTTAAAGGAAGGCGGCTTGCTTTACTTTGAAATTAATGAGCACCTGGGCAAAGAAACAGTGGATATGCTCAGGAATAAAGCATTTTCAGACATTGTGTTGAGAAAAGATATGCAGGGAAAGGACAGGATGGTCAGATGTGAATTGGTGCGTTAGCTCCTTGGATGAAAATCTGTAATGATACCCCTGAGGTAATCCCTGTCCAGATGTGTATATATCTCTGTGGTTGTGATACTTGAATGGCCCAGCATTTCCTGAACGGCACGTAAATCGGCGCCGCCCTCTATTAAATGCGTAGCAAAGGAATGACGGAATGTATGTGGACTGATGTCTTTCTTGAGCCCTATTTTCTCTGCCAGTGACTTGATCATGGTAAATACAGATATACGTGATAATGAACTGCCCGAGCGGTTTAAAAAGATGTAATCTTCAAATCCCTTTTTTATGGGAATGTCTACCCTGGTTTGGCTGATGTAGATGTTCATATACTTGAGTGCACTATCGCCAATAGGCACTATTCTTTCTTTATTGCCTTTCCCCACAACTTTGATAAAGCCGCCTTCCTCGAAAATATTGGACAGCCGGAGGCTCACGAGTTCAGATACCCGCAAACCACAACTGTATAAAACTTCTATGATGGCTTTACTGCGTACGCCGTCAGGTTTAGAGGCATCAATGGCATCAATCAGTGCATTGATCTCGTGTATGTTTAGCGTATCAGGTAATTTTCTGGAAAGTCTTGGAGCTTCAAGCAATTCAGTAGGATCTGTAGTGATCAGATTTTCCAGCAGAAGAAACCCGAAGAATGACTTTAGTCCGGAGATGACCCTTGCCTGTGTACTGGGCAACATACCCAACTCGTTGATCCAGGAAATAAATAACTTTAAATGATCACTGGTAATCTCCTTAACATCAGGTTGTTTATCTATGGAATCAAAATATTGAAAGAGTTTAGCAATGTCATTCAAATAAGCATCAACAGAGTTGCCAGATAGCGACCGCTCCAGTTTCAGGTAAGTTTTAAATGATCTGATGTAGGGCTGATTAATCACACAAAAATTTTCTACTGTAAGTTTTTAACTTTAAGTTTGAACTGATGAAGATACAAATTATTAATGGCCCAAATTTAAACCTTTTAGGCGTACGTGAACCCGGAATTTACGGAAATCAGGGTTTTGATGAATATATCAAAGAATTGAGAGCGATGTACAGCATCCTGGAAATTGATTATTTCCAGAGCAATGTGGAGGGTGAACTGATCAATAAACTGCATGAAGTAGGGTTCACTTATGATGGCATTGTGATTAATGCAGGCGGATACACACATACTTCTGTGGCGATTGCTGACGCAATTGCTGCTATCAAAACACCTGTTATTGAAGTTCACATTTCCAATATATATGCACGTGAAGAATACAGACATGTATCACTAACGGGTAAGAACTGCAAAGGTGTACTGACCGGATTTGGAATGGATGGTTACAGATTGGCTATTGAAAGTTTATTAAAACAGCAGTCATGATCAAAAAAAGTACACTGATACTTGCGCTAAGCGCCATGGGTTTTGGTGCTTTCGCACAGACGGAAGTCACTGAAAAAGAGATCAAAGATCATATTCAGTTCCTTGCCTCACCTTCAATGAAAGGTAGATTCCCGGGAACCAAAGAGAATAAAAAGACCGTAGACTACTTAATCAAAAACTTTAAGAAATCAGGTATAAAACCCTATGGTAAAAGTTATTTGCAGGAGTTTACCGCTAAAATAAGGGTAAAGAAAGGAGTAACTGATACACCTTATGCAAATACTCAGAACGTGATCGGTTATATCGAGGGTACTGACCCAGTTTTAAAAAATGAATTTATCGTACTGGGCGCTCACTATGACCATCTTGGAATGGGAGGTGCTTCTTCTAAGAAACCGGACACGGTGGGCATTCATTTGGGTGCCGATGACAACGCGAGCGGAACAGCGGCATTAATGGAAATCGGCGAAATGCTTGCTGCTAATAAGGATTTGAAACGCAGTGTGCTGCTGATTGCTTTTGGAGCAGAGGAGCAAGGTTTACTTGGTTCCAGATACTTTACAGAGCATCCTGTTATCCCTTTGGAATCTATAAAACTGATGCTGAACATGGATATGGTGGGACGCATGAACGCTGAGAAGCATTTATACATGGGTGGTGCAGCGTCATTTGATGGTGGTATGGAACTGATGAAAAGCCTGGGACCGGTTGTTGGTATTAATCCGATTGTAATTGCTTACGATGTAGGCGGATCAGATCACGTTTCGTTTTACAAAAAGAACATTTCTGTACTTGGATTTCATACAGGCGGCCATCCGCAATACCATACACCTGAGGATAGCATTGACTTAATCAATGTTGCGGGCGAAAAAATGGTATGTGATTACATTTACAAAGCAATTGTAAGCGTGGCCAACAGGACAGCCCCGATATTATTTGTTCCGGAAAAGAAGAACTAGAATTTCAACTGGCTAAAGGACCTGATTTTCTTGATAAAGTACGCATAAACGATACTGGATGGGTATTGACCGGTATGCTTTGAAAAGCTGATCTGCTTTGCGGTTCTTTTCTTTGCATTAGTTGACAGGCTTTTCAGGAAGTGCCAGTGCGCCTTATTTACGGCAAAGGCAAAATCTGTTTTTCCTTGTACCAAAAAATGGATCCAGGCAATAAAATCAAGGCACATCCTGATAAATACCCTGGAGTATGCATCTGCTAGCGGCAGGTTTTTTTGCAGAATAATGAGGTTATTCCTAAAATTCAGATAGGTTTTATAAGGGTTGTTTGCATTTAAAGTACCACCACCGACGTGATAAACTTCGGCATCAGGACAGTAAACAATTTTATACCCCAGATTCTTTAAACGCCAGCAAAGGTCAATTTCCTCCATATGCGCAAAGAAATCAGGATCAAGGCCGCCAACTTCTTTCCATTGCTTGCTTTTGATGAACAGGGCAGCACCACTGGCCCAAAAAATCTCTCCGGCCTGATTGTATTGCTGGTGATCTGGTTCTACGGTATCGAATAACCTTCCTTTACAGAAAGGGAATCCATGAAGATCCAGGTAACCGCCGGCAGCACCCGCATATTCAAACTGGGTTTTGTCTTTTTGCCATTTGATCTTAGGCTGTGCTGCAGCGATCATTGGGTCGCTTTGCATCTGATCTATGACAGGCTGGATCCAGTTTTCCGGAACTTCTACATCAGAATTCAGCAACACATAATAATCGGCGTCTACCTGTTCCAATAATTTGCGGTATCCTTCAGCAAAACCATAATTATGGTCATTTTCTATTATTCGGATATTGGGGTAGTTTTCCCTGACAAAAGCAACAGAACCGTCTGTGGAGGCATTATCGCCAACAATCAACTGCAGGTTACCATATATAGATTTCACTACGCTTGGAAGGAATTTTTCAAGTAATGCATGTCCGTTCCAATTCAAAATCACTACTGCTACGCTTGGTTCCATTCTTCTATATTGGGTTTATGCTTCCATCTTCTGTGGCTCCACAGCCAGTACGGCGGATTTTCGTTAATTATTTTTTCAAGGAATGCAAATGTCATGTCAGTAATCTGATGTCCCTTTGTCTCTTTAGGGTTTTTGCAGATCAGCTCACAATCCAGTTCATAATACCCTCTTTTTATATATTTCATATTGAAATAGAGCACAGGACGGTTGGTCTGCAATGCAATCTTTTCTAAACCAGTTAGTACCGCTGTCGGTTGGTTTAGAAATTTAATCCAATACCTCGCCTCACTGCGTATCGGTGTCTGATCTCCGGCAAAGCAGAACATGGTAGCATCGTTTTTAGTAGCCACAAGTGCCCGGAGCGTTTGTTTCATCGGGATAAATGCATTTCCAAAACGGGTACGCAGGTTGTAAAACCAGTTGCTATATACTTCGTTATTAACAGGTTTGTAAATGACATAAGGTGTGGCAGAGAGCTTAACTCCGAGGGCAAGCATTCCCAGTTCCCAATTGCAATAATGGGCGCTGCATGCGAGTACGTTCTGTCCTTCAGCATAATACTTCTCGACCATTTCCAGGTTGTTGATTTTTACACGTTTATCCAGTTCGGACTTAGATATATTGGGCATTTTTATGACTTCGAATACTAGATCTGCCAAGTGTCTGTAAAACTGCTTCTCGATTCTAATGATCTCTTTAAGTGGTTTTTGCGGGAATGAACTGCTAAGGTTTTCACGAACTACCTGTCTGCGGTAGCGAAAAATATAATACACAAAATAATAACTTACTGTCGCGAAACCGTACAGGAGGGAGAGGGGGAGCAAAGACAAAAAGTTTAAAAAAAATATTCCTATATAAGAAAAGCTTTTTTTTATCATTATTTTGGCGAATTGAGAATGCAAACATAAATTATCAGATGCAAAGTTCAGCTATATTCCCACTTTTTTATCTTCCGCCAATCGGCTATTTTTCTGGTTTAAAAGACTTTGAGGGTAATTTTACCATAGAAAAAGAAGAGCATTTCCCCAAGCAAACTTACCGGAACAGGGCCAGAATATATTCACCAAATGGAATTTTGGACCTGATCGTGCCGGTAATTAAGGGTTCTAAGGTGCACACTAAGGTAAAAGATGTAAAGATCAGCAATGATTATAACTGGCAGCGACTCCATTGGAAGAGCCTGGAGAGCTGCTATCGCAATTCGGCTTATTTTGAATATTATGAAGATGAACTGGCTCATTTCTACAATACGAAGTTCGATTATCTTTTTGAGTATAATACCGAGCTGATGCAATGGATACTTAAACAATTGAAAAAAGAGACTTCATTACAGTACACCACTGAATATGAAACGGACATACCTCTGGAACTGGATTTCAGAAGCAAACTCCATTTTAAAAATACCGGGCCAGATATTGATTTCAAACCTTATTTTCAGGTATTTGACGATAGACATGGCTTTATACCAAACCTAAGTATAGTGGATTTGTTATTCAATCAGGGTCCGCAATCCAAATTATTTATCTGATTCTATGGCAAAGCATTCTAAATATAAACGGAAACACAAGCATTATTCTCTGCCTGAGGCAGGTTCCAGTCCGGGCCTTGTTTATATCGCTAAAGATGCATTAAAGCCTGTCATAAAAATCTATAAATATAATGCTGAATTCTATGAGGTTTCTGAACTCCATAATATAGAAGCAGTAAGAAATATCATCGCTGATAAACGATTTACCTATTGGATAGAGGTAAAGGGGTTTGATTCACGACAACTTTTTGAGACGCTCACCACTGATTTCAATGTCAATAAACTGATATTGGAAGACATCACGAGAACTTATCAGCGACCTAAAATGGAAGAGTATGATGGTTATGTTTTTGCCACCAGTCGCATGTTGTATTTTGATGAGGCGAAAAACATGGACAATATCCAGGTTTCTTTTATATTGATGGACAATGCTTTATTTACTTTCCAGGAAAACTATGAAGATTGCCTGGAGCCGATAAGAAACCGGCTTAAAGCAGGGAAGGGAAATATCCGGATTGCAGGTAGCAGTTACCTGATGTACGCATTGATGGACATCATCATCGACAGATATTTTGAGATATTGGGCCAGTGGGGTGAAGATCTGGATGCGATAGAAGATCGCTTGTTTGACAGTCCCGATAAAACTGTGATGTTTGATACTCAGGTGATAAAAAGAAACCTGATAGGGGTAAGAAAAGTGATCTGGCCTGAAAGGGATAAACTGAATGATATTTTGAGAAGCGACAGTCCGCTGATCACAGATCAAACAAAAATGTATATCAAGGATGCCTATGATCATTGTATCCAAATTATTGACATGGTGGAATCTTTAAAGGAACTTTCTGTGAGCAACATAGACATGTACTTGTCATTCATCAGCAACAGGATGAACGAGATCATGAAAGTGCTGACAATCATCTCATCTATATTTATTCCCCTGACATTTATCGCAGGTATTTACGGAATGAACTTTGCCATTGAAGACCCTGTTACAGGAAAAGTTCTGCCTAAAAACATGCCTGAATTATACCAGGAAAATGGGTATTTATACACAATGATCATAATGGGATTAATCGCTGTAGTACAAATCATATATTTCTGGCGTAAAGGATGGTTTAAATAGAACTGATTATTATTACCTTTAGCGTCGAATGCAGTCCTTCGAACTCGACAAGTCTGATGTATCTAAGATCAAGTTAGCCCTAACGGGTGATGATGAACAACTAAAAGTTATTCTTGAGGAATACCATGCCTCGGAAATAGCTATTTTATTTGAAAGTCTGACGAAAGAAGATAGACAGCGAATCATCAATTTATTGCCGGTTGAGGTTGCTTCTGAAGTAATCTCTGAGATGCACGAAGAGTCGCACCCTGAGGAACTTTTACTTCAGATGCATCCGGACAAACGGACCGAGATCGTAGAAGAACTGGATTATGATGATGCAACAGACATTATCTCTCAACTTGAAGAGCACGAACAAAAGGAAATTCTTGAAGACCTGAGTGAAGACGACGCTTCAAGTATTCGTAATCTACTGAGCTACCACGAAGAAACTGCGGGCGGTTTGATGAATACAGAATTCATCAGGATCAATCTGGACCTTACAAAAAAGGATGCAATTGATGAGATCATCAGGCAGAGCGAGGAAATAGAGGAATTCTATACCGTGTATGTTATCAATGATGATAATGTTTTTCAGGGTATAGTATCGTTAAAAGACATCATTAAAGCTAAAGGAAACGTAAAGATTACGGAGCTTGTGAAGGCCGAGGTAGCCTGGGTACATCCGGATACGGATCAGGAAGAAGTTGCCAAACTCATCTCTCAATATAACATTACCAGTATCCCGGTACTCGATAACGATATGAAATTGCTTGGTCGGGTTACTTTTGATGACGTTATTGACGTTCTTGAAGATGAAAATACTGAGGACATCCTGAAGATTTCCGGGGTATCGGAAGATGAGGAACTGAGCGGTAACTGGGTTGAAGCTGTCAAGTCCCGCCTACCATGGCTGGTCTTGAACCTGGGCACTGCTTTTTTGGCATCAGGTGTTGTGCGTCATTTTGAACCTACAATTGAAAAAATAGCTGTTCTTTCTGCATACATGACTATTATTGCCGGTATGGGTGGTAATGCAGCAACCCAGGCGTTGGCGGTAACGGTAAGAAGGATCTCTCTGTACGACCTTACTGACAATCAGGCTTATCGTACAGTATTGAAAGAATTTACAGTAGGATTAATTAACGGAGCCGTTACGGGCTTAATTGTATTCTTATTTGCACTATTTTTTGACAGCAACCCTTTGCTCGGAGTCGTGATCTTTCTGGCCATGACCGGCAATTTATTGATTGCAGGGGTAACCGGAGCTGGTATTCCATTGGTCTTAAAGCGTGTCGGAATTGACCCGGCCATTGCTTCTTCAATTATTATTACAACATTTACAGATGTTTTTGGATTTTTGCTGCTGCTAGGCTTAGCAAGCAAACTTTTATTATAACTTATTAAATACATATGCAACCAACTAAACACAATTGGACTAAAGAGGAAATATCAGAAATATATAATAGACCATTTTTGGACCTGGTTTATGAAGCCGCAACTATACACCGTGAAAACAAGGATTACAATGAGGTTCAGGTTAGTTCGTTAATCTCCATTAAAACAGGAGGTTGTGCAGAAGATTGTTCATACTGTCCTCAGGCTGCACGTTACCATACTGATCTTGAAGTACAGCCGTTAATGCAGGTTGGACAGGTAGTGAGTGCAGCAGTAAAGGCGAAGGAGGGAGGTGCATCTCGTTTGTGTATGGGCGCTGCATGGCGCGAAGTGCGCGACAATCGTGACTTTGACCGGGTCATCGAAATGGTAAAAGCTGTTAACGATATGGATATGGAAGTTTGCTGCACTTTAGGAATGCTTACTGAAAATCAGGCACAAAGACTAGCTGATGCTGGTTTATATGCTTATAACCATAACATCGATACTTCGGAAGATGATTATAAAAGGATCATCTCGACACGTACTTATGACGACCGCTTAAATACGATAAAAAATGTGCGTAAAGCAAAGTTAACTGTTTGTAGTGGTGGAATTATTGGTTTAGGGGAAACGGTAGAAGATAGGGTGTCTATGTTACAGACGCTGGCGAATATGGCCGTTCATCCTGAATCTGTTCCGGTGAATGCACTGGTTCCTGTAAAAGGTACACCTTTAGAAGATCAGCCCCGTGTTCCAATTTGGGATATGGTCAGGATGATTGCTACTGCACGCATTGTAATGCCAAATTCAGTTGTTCGTTTGTCTGCAGGAAGAAATGAAATGAGTACACTTGAACAAGCATTTTGCTTTATGGCCGGGGCAAGTTCTATTTTTGCCGGAGATAAATTACTGACTACTCCAAATCCTGCTTTTATAGATGACATGGCCATGTTTGAACTGCTTGGGCTAAAAACCCGAGATGCCTTCAAAAACGGCAGACCATCAAATACGCTTTCTCAAAAAGAAGAGGCTACTGTATAATTTATTTAAAAAAAAAGCCCCCCGATGAATTATGCTCATCGGGGGGCTTTTTACATTGTTTTAAATTGCGATCACACGAGTCTCGATGTTTCCTTTTGTAGCTTTTGAATATGGACATGCTCTGTTGGCCTTATCAGCCAAATGCTGAGCTTCTTCAGTTGTTATGCCAGGTATGTGAACATCCAGATCTGCAGATAAAGCAAAGGCATTTCCATCTTTGTTGAAAGATACGTGTACTTCAACAGTCGCTTCCGTAACATCTACACCATCATGTTGAGCTACTGATCCCAGTGCTCCCAGATAACAAGCACCCCAGGCGGCTGCGAATAATTGCTCAGGGTTGGTTGCACCGCCCTGACCACCCATTTCTTTTGGTTTCCTTAAATTAAGATCCAGTATTCCGTCGTTTGACTTGATATGACCATCGCGACCGCCGTTAGCGATCACTGAGGCTGTATACAGTTTTTCCATAATATAATGATGTTATAATATTTATACAGAACAACGCATACAGCGTTAAAGTTTTTATATTTTGATCTTTTCAGACAGTTTGTAAATGTCGTATGCAACTTTCTGAATGAGATCAAACTGCTCTCCTATGATAATTTCATCCGATTGATTACTGCTGGTATCGTTCATATTACGGCGTATAAGCGGAACATTACTTATCAAGCCCGTATTATTCTTAAGCATGTCTCCCGACAGATTCATTAAATAGATTGTATTCTGAACTATCGGTTTTAATTCATCAAAATTTGAGAATACAAATTCATGCTCCTTATTGTAAAGTGAAAGTGTGGCGATGTAAGAAGATAATAAATGATTTAAGGCTGTAAATTGATGAAGTTCAGTCATCAATATCTGCTTACTCTTTGGTTCCGAGAACATTCGTTGGAAAAGAGAGGCGAGGTTGGCCGTTGTTACATAAACTTCCTTTCTTGCTACTTTGTAATTGGTGAAGTCAGTTACAGGTTCTACGTAAAGAAACGTCACCTGTTCAAAGTAATTCATATTCGCTTTTAATGTATCCAGCATAGCTTCCTTGAGCTTTTCATGCTCCCAGTTGGGGAATAATGAATAACTAGCCAGCAAAGCAATTCCTGAGCCAATAAGCGTATCGTAAATTCTCTCTCTGGCTACAGACAAACCACCCATACCCAGGAAATCAAACAACACCAAAATATAAGGTGTCATAAAAAGAACACTAACCACATAGTTTTTACGCTGGAAGCTATAGCTACCAACCATACAGATTAACAAAATTATAAACAGTGCGTGCTTGTCTTGAATATACATCAATATACCCATCCCTATAAATGCACCTATAACAGTACCAATCAAACGTTCATAATTTCTTTGTTTTGCCAGACTAAAGCCTGGTTTCGAGATCACCAGAATTGTCAATAGAATCCAGTAACTATGGGAGAAATTCAGCGTCTTCGCAACGACAAAGCCAATCAGCATTACGATGGCAACCCTTAGTGAATGTCTGAAAGTAGCGGAACTGAATGTTAAATTTTCAGATAAAAGTTTAAGATCTATGCTTTGCCTGGTCACAAATTTCTCTACGTCTATTTTACGGGGTTGCAGATTTTTCTTCTCTGTTTTGTTAAAATATCCTTTAATCGTTTTAACTCTTGATAGAATGTTCTCAATATTTACTTCAATATTTTTTAATGCAATGATTCCGAGAGTATTATACTTACCATCTGTATTATTTTTCTCTAATTCGGTAATTTCTAACTTCAGTTTTGCTACATCATCAATCAAAGAAGTTGGTAGGCTAGGGGTGCCCCCGGTTTTTAGCGAAAACGCTATATCCTCCAATTCATCAGCTATTTTTATGATAACGGATTCATAATGGGACAAAATACCAGAAGAATCAAACTGCTCGTGCAATTGTTTGTAATTGTAATAAGTAGACATGACCTGTTCAAACAGATCAACCATATCTACAAAAACAAGCAGAAGAAATCTCCCTTCAGGTGTCGATTCTCTTACAATTTCCCTCGTTCTGAATAAAACCTCCCTTACAGCATCCTGTTTTTCGTGTACCAACACCTGCAGCTGCAACAACTCAGCATAATTATCGTCGTAATCTATATTTTGATGGTAAAATTTAGCTTTTGCTTTTAAAAAATCGCTAACCTCATGTATAGAATCGCTCAATATCTGCTGAACGAGACGATATGGTCTGATTCTATAGAAAAAATAGCTCAACAGGGTATACCAGACACTTCCGATAAAGATGAGAAGGGAATAAAATAAAACTTCATTCCATGGCCTGATGTCGTCTATACTTAAAACCATAATCAGTAATGTCGCCGTACCGATAGATGCCGCTCTAAGGCCATACAGGAAAAACATGGAGAATATAAAGCTGCACACGACAAGCAGAATTCCTGTAAAATAGACATTACTATTAGTCAGACCGACGACTACTGAAATTAATGTGATGAGGCTCATTGTGATCAGCATCGCATTTCGACGATGAACTATGGGGCCTGGAGTATCTACAACACTTACGCACAATGCGCCCAATGACAAAGTCATGCCGTACTGAAGCATCCCAAATTGCGCAAGAATTAAAGAAGGACAAAGTACACCCAAAGTAATCC
Organism: Pedobacter frigoris; assembly: GCF_032678645.1. GTDB lineage: Bacteria > Bacteroidota > Bacteroidia > Sphingobacteriales > Sphingobacteriaceae > Pedobacter > Pedobacter frigoris_A. Next base: position 457,499 of record NZ_JAVTSP010000001.1, on the reverse strand, counting down.
TCAAACCATCAGCGAAATATGTGCTGAGCAGAAAATCATGAATACTTCTTATCGGGCGATTAATCATCATACAAATTTAGCGTTACTGTTAGCAGATTTTGCTATGATTTCAAAAATTAAACCAATAGCTGAGATTATTGCAAAATAATCAAACAAAAAGATGATATCAATAGTTAGTTATAAAAGAAACAATAACCAAGGTAGCAGAATAACAGTGTCTTATAATTAATATTATGTTAAGTATATTCTTCCTTAAACTACCCCTATGTGCTTTTGAAGGTGTTGACCTAAAATTCTTCCAATTTGGATTTTAATTCCTGAACCTTATCCAGTTTATTCTTCCTGGTGTAAATATCAATAAGCAACTGAACAGTTGGCTTATCATTCTGATTGATTTCATGAGCTTGCAACAATGCAATTTCAGCTCTGTTTATAAATGACGAAAATTTTTGACTACCGTCTTTACCTGATTTTAAAGCCTCATTTGCTGAATCTACATACGCCAGGCCTAACTGGTAAATTGCATCGAAATAATTTTCATCAATATTTAAGGCTTTGATGTATGATAATGCTGCTGTATTATAGTTTCCACTATTCTGATAAAGATATCCATACAGGAAATAAAGTAATTTATTGTTTTTATCGACTTTAAGTGTAGATTCTATAACATGAGTGGCGTCTGTATATCTTTCATTATCTAATAATAAATTGATATAAGCATTTGTTAGATTTATATCATCTCCATTGAGTTTTAATCCATCTTCTATTGTTTTTATCGCAAGATCATGGTCGAATTTAGACGTATAAATATTTGCAAGATTCTGGAAAACTACTGGGTCCTTTATTCCGGCCTCCTTTGCTCTTTTAAAATATTCAAGAGCCTTATCAAAGTTTCTTATGTTTTGTGCTGCAATAGCAGTATTAACAGCTAAAGTTGTGTCTTTTGGGAAAAAGTCACTCACTTCTTTTAGTGAATTAAAAGCAGTTGCAAAATCATTGTTTTTAAAAGCAGAATTTGCTTTATCCTGTTTTTTGATATTAATATTGTATACCGATGCGTATATTAAACGTGTGTTTGCCTGAAATTTATCTATTCTTCTAGCAGAATCTATAGCGGCAATTGCAAGCCCATAATATTTGTCTGAGTTCCCTTCGTCTGAATCTATAATTGAAATGTAGGAACTAAGGTATGCTTTTATAGCCCAGGTCTCCGGCCATTTTTTGGTCTTCTTGTCATTTTGAGCGGTTTCAATAGCTTTAAGCCCCTCTCCTAGTATTGACAATTGTTTTTTAACGTCCTGTTTATTGGTAATTGCAAATTGTAATTTACCGATGCTATTCCGTGCAATCTGCAATTGGCTTTTTTGAGAGAAAGCCACATTGCAACATATTAATACTAAAAATGCACTACCGAAAAAAGATATCTTACTCATGTATACAAACTTAAAAAAAAAGAGGGATAAAATATCCCTCTTTTCAATTCTATTAAGTGACTTTTTATTTCTGGATTTCTTCCAGTTTTTTCTTCGTCGCTTCAAAATTCACTTTATCTTCTTTAAAGCCATAGATAATTTTTAGGTTTTCTAAAGCATTAACATTTTTAGGATCAATTTCTAAAGCTGCTTTGTAATATGGAATAGACTGATCAATAAATTTGGTCATTTTTACACCTAACTCATTGAATTCCTTTGTTTTCTTAGCATCTAAAGCATTTCTTTGGTTTTGAACAGCTAAAGCTTGCTTATAATAAGTATCCCCCATTAAATACTGATAAGTTGCATTTTTTGGATCCTTTTGAATCAACTTAGTCAGCATTTCCTGCGATTTCTGGATGTCTCCTCTTTTAATATAAATATCAGTCTCAAGACCAATGAAATATGGATTTTCAGGGAATTTTGCGCCTGCTTCCTGTAGTAAAGCCAATCCTGCAACACTATCTTTCATTTTATCAAAAGTAATACTTACAATCTCTGAATAAAGAATTGAAGCATCTTTGTAACCAAGATCAATAGCTTTTTTAAAATTACTAACTACTTCAGGGTAGTTCTGTATTTCCTTTGCCACAACACCTGTATTTACGTACATGCCTGTATCCTTAGGGTTTTTCTTTGTAATTTCCTTAAAAGCATCGAAAGCTGTAGCAAAATCTTTTCTTTGGTATGCAAATATACCCCTATTTCTGATCGCATTATCAACATTAAGTTCAGCATCCTGGATGTTCGCCTTTTCAGCTCCTTTAGTATCCAGAGTTTTAGCTTGTGCTATCGCCTCTTCAGCTATTTTCTGATTCGCTATAGAATTTTTAACATCCAATGAGTCTACCAAAGAAATCCTTGAAGAGAACAATGCCCTGTAAGACCACGCCTCTGGCATAACTTTAGATTTCTCATTTACAATAGCTTTATCTGTATGAGCTAAACCATCGTTTAGCTCTTTTAAGTTCTCAGCTAATGTTTTGGCTTTGCTTATGCCTAGTAGTCCCCAGGCATTCTTAGCTGCCGTGACTTCACTCTTTTGAGCATTTGCAAGTGAAGCAACACCTACAAATAATACACTTAAAAGTATCTTTTTCATTTTACTTATTATAGATTAAACAATTATTTTTCTTTTTCTTCTTCAGGTCCTTCTTCTTCCTCGTCGTCTCCGCTTGTTTCCTCAATTTCGTCTGTAGTATCAATTTCCAATTCTTCTCCGTCAGCTACTACATGGCTTTCAACAACCTCATCTCCTTCAACTTCTTCCTCCTCATGTTCTATTCTGGCCACAGAAGCAATTTCATCATTACCTTTCAAATTGATCAAACGAACTCCCTGAGTTGCTCTTCCCATTACTCTAAGCTCGCTAACCACGATCCTGATTACAATACCTGATTTGTTGATGATCATCAAGTCATCCGCATCAGTAACATTTTTAATGGCAACAAGGTTTCCGGTTTTTTCAGTGATATTAATTGTTTTAACACCTTTACCACCTCTGTTAGTAACGCGGTAATCTTCTATATCAGTACGTTTTCCGTAACCTTTTTCTGAAACCACAAGTACCGTTGCTCCCGGATCATCCACAGCAATCATGCCAACTACCTCATCTTTGTCATGCGCAAGGGTTACACCACGTACACCAGTCGCAGTTCTTCCCATAGGTCTAACTTTCTCTTCATTGAAGCGAATAGCTCTTCCTGAGCGTAATGCCATTACAATTTCGCTTGAACCAGTTGTTAAACTTGCTTCTAGTAATTGATCACCCTCATTAATATTAATTGCATTGATACCGTTTACCCTAGGTCTTGAATATGCCTCCAAAGAAGTTTTCTTGATTGTTCCTTTTTTGGTACACATGATGATGTAGTTATTTTCAAGGTATTCCTGATCTTTAAGGTTTTTAACCTTAATGAAGGCCTTTATTTTCTCTTCTTTCGGTATATTGATGATATTTTGGATTGCTCTTCCTTTACTCAAGCGGCTTCCTTCAGGAATTTCATATACCCTCAACCAGAAACAACGTCCTGCCTCTGTAAAGAATAGCATATAGTTATGATTAGAAGCAATCAATAAGTGTTCAATGAAATCTTCATTTCTCGAATCACTTCCTTTAGATCCTTTACCACCTCTGCCTTGCGTACGGTATTCTGTAGCCGGAGTACGTTTGATATATCCTTCGTGAGAAATGGTGATTACCACTTCTTCATCTTCGATAAAGTCTTCCATACTCATGTCTTCTGCTGAGTGTACGATTTGAGTTCTGCGCTCATCACCGTACTTTTCTCTCATCTCAGTCAATTCGTCTTTGATGATCTGCATACGTTTACCTTCATCATCTAAGATAGACTGTAAATATTCGATGGTTTTCATCAATTCATTGTACTCATCTTTGATCTTATCACGTTCCAGACCTGTCAACCTGCGGAGCGTCATATCAAGGATAGCTCTTGCCTGAATATCAGACAAGCCAAATTTCTCCATTAAACCAGTTCTCGCTTCTTCAGGAGTATCAGAATTACGGATTAATTTAATTACTTCATCAAGATGATCAAGCGCAATAAGTAAGCCTTCTAATATATGTGCACGTTTTTGAGCCTCAGCAAGTTCAAATTTAGTTCTGCGGACAACAACCTCATGTCTATGCTCTACAAAGTAACGGATCAGGTCCTTCAGATTCAGCAATTGCGGACGGCCATTTACTAATGCAATATTATTTACACTAAATGAGGTCTGTAAAGCAGTCTGTTTAAACAGGTTATTTAAGACTATAGAAGCATTAGCATCACGTTTGATCTCATATACAATACGAATACCGTCTTTATTAGACTCATCCTTAATATTTGAAATACCTTCGATTTTTTTCTCCCCAACAAGTTCAGCAGTACGTTCAATCATCATTGCTTTATTTACCTGGTAGGGTATTTCTGTTACAATGATGGTTTCACGATCTCTGGTTGCTTCAATTTCGGCTTTTGCACGCATCACAATACGTCCTCTACCTGTTTCAAATGCCTCCTGAACACCTGTGTAGCCATAAATAATGGCACCCGTAGGAAAATCTGGCGCCTTAATGTGCTTCATCAATTCAGCAATAGTTACTTCATTGTTGTCAATATAAGCAATTGTTGCATTAATGGTCTCTGTAAGGTTATGAGGAGGCATATTCGTTGCCATACCTACTGCAATACCAGACGAACCATTAATCAGCAAATTAGGAACTTTTGAAGGAAGAACAGTAGGTTCTTCCAATGAATCATCAAAGTTCAGTTGGAAATCAACCGTATCTTTGTTGATGTCAGCAAGCATCTCTTCAGCGATCTTTTGGAAACGAGCCTCTGTATAACGCATTGCTGCGGGTGAATCACCATCGATTGATCCGTAGTTTCCTTGCCCTTCGACCATCAGATAACGTAAGCTCCAATCCTGAGCCATCCTCACCATGGTATTGTATACAGATGCATCACCATGAGGGTGATACTTACCCAGTACCTCTCCTACAATACGCGCTGACTTTTTATATGGTTTATTGTTTGACAATCCCAAATCAAGCATTCCGTATAACACACGGCGGTGTACCGGTTTTAATCCATCACGTACATCAGGTAAAGCCCTTGATACGATAACCGACATCGAATAATCGATGTAGGCGGATCTCATTTGCTCGTCAATATCGATTCTAATTATTTTGTCGTTTTCTTGATTTTCTAAATCTTCTGCCATAAATATTAATGTTCCTTAAGAACGATTTAAATGTGGTATTCTTATAACCTTGCGAATCTAATAAAAAATGCGCCATTACGGCGCATTGTGGAAAAATTTTAACCTATAAATTTAGGGGGAAATTTAGCCTCTTAAGCCCATTCAATCCCCTTTTTTAACTTACTTAATGTAAATGCTTCAGCACTGCCCTCAATGGGCTTATGGTTATAAACCCATTTTGCCATTGGCGGCAAACTCATCAGAATAGATTCGATTCTTCCGTTAGTTTCCAAACCAAATTTAGTACCTGCATCATACACCAGATTGAATTCAGCATACCTACTTCTACGCAGATATTGCCACTCTTGCTGACGCTCTGTAAATTCTGCATCTCTATTTCTATCAATGAGTTCCGTATACGCCGGGATGAACGTATTGCCTATAGCAACTGAAAAATCCAACAGCTGATCAAATGAAAGTCCCGTATTTTCAGGTTTCAATCTGTCATAGAAAATACCGCCAACACCACGTGTTTCTTCCCGATGTTTGATGTAAAAATAATCATCCGCATGCGTTTTAAATTTAGGATAAAACGATGCATCAAAAGCGTCACAAGTCTGCTTTAACAAGTGATGAAAATATCTCGCATCTGTGTCAATTACATAATGGGGCGTCAAATCTATACCGCCACCAAACCAACGGGTTTGATCATCCATTTCGAAATACCGGATATTCATGTGAATGATCGGTACGAAAGGATTATTGGGATGCATTACTATGGAGACACCTGTTGCAAAAAAATCATCACTTTCCACTTTAAATGCCTTTTTTATAGCATCCGGAAGCTTTCCGTGAACAGCAGAAAAATTTACGCCTCCCTTTTCTATCACATTTCCATGCTGCATGATGCGGGTACGACCACCACCTCCACCATCTCTGCTCCACAATTCTTCTTCAAATTTGGCTTTGCCGTCTGCAAGTTCCAGACTTTTACAAATTTCATCCTGAATTCGTTGGTATGCCGCTACTACTCGATCTTTAAACACCATTTCGTTAAAACTATCTCCAAAGTTAACCTTAATAAAAAGGCATTAAGCTTAAAAATTGCAGATAGTACATTTTTTTGACACTATTCCTCTATAAAATTAAGATCACGGCCATAGGTTTCATCCAGGTTATACAAAGCAATATAAGCCAGCCCTACAGTCAATACCGCAATACACAACGCAGCGTTGATAATACCCATCTTACTCAGCAAAAACTGAAAAAGAATGGTTACCAATATTAATGAACCTCTTACCATGTTAGGAACACTTGTGGTTACAGTCGCACGCAGGTTCGTACCAAACTGTTCAGCAGATATGGTCACAAACACTACCCAATACCCTGTAAACAATCCGAAAAACACACATAGGGTATAGAATCCGTTTGCCGTCCAGCCGGTATTCAACAAATAAACCAGCATGGCACAAAACGTCAGGGTGATAAATATAAAAACGATCTTTTTTCTGGTCTTGAAGATCTGGCTTAACGCACCGCTCAGAAAATCTCCCAGGGAAATCCCGATGTAGGTAAACATCACACCCTTACCGTTATCCAAAACATCTACTGCATGTAACGCTTTACCAAATTCCGGGGCTATACCTACAAGTATTCCCACCACAAACCACAATGGAACAGCAATCAGAATACAATTCAAATATTTAAAGAAACGCTTTTTGTTGGAAAACAACATCAAAAAATTTCCCTTTACCACGTCCTTTTTCGACATGTTTTCAAACAATCCGGATTCAAAAACACCAAAACGTAATAGTAATAAAATGATACCTAAGCCCCCACCTACAAAAAACGCAGTCCGCCACTCAAATAAATCACCAACGATATACGCTGCAACCGCCCCCATCAACCCTATTCCTGCAACTAGCATAGTACCATAACCTCTTTTTTCCTTACTCATGCTTTCACTAACCAAAGTAATACCTGCGCCGAGCTCACCTGCCAATCCAATACCGGCAATAAACCTCAATGCAGCATACATAGGTATACTTGTCACAAATCCATTAGCGATATTGGCAATAGAGTACATGATGATAGAACCAAAGAGTACAGATAGTCTGCCCTTTTTATCACCAAGAATCCCCCAGAAGATACCCCCAATTAACAAACCGGCCATCTGCCAGTTCATCAGGCTAAGACCAGTCTCCGTTATTTTATCAGCCGGGACTCCCAGTCCCGAAAGGCTTTTGTTTTTAATAATGAGGAATAGCAGCAGATCATAAATATCTACAAAATAGCCTAGTGCGGCTACAAGAATTAAAAAGAACACATTTCTTTTTTTCTCAGCTTCGGTCATAAAATATTTGTTTGGTTGATGAAAGTACAAACAATTTCATTGAGGAGAAAAAAATTTCAATAAAAAACGCGCATCGTACAATCCAGTACGTGCGCGTTCATTTAACCTTATTTACTATTACCTTGGTTTCACTGTTGTGTCTGGTGGCATCACCTTGGTTGTATCCACCACTTTAGTGGTATCTATTGGTGTCATCGTTGTATCTACAGTTGTGCTGTCCGTAGTACCCGATACATTTTTTGTAGAATTGCATGCTGATGTGGTTATGATTAATGAACCTGCAAAAGCAAGACTTAAAATTAATTTTTTCATAGGGCTGTGTTTTAATTGATTATGAAATTTTCATAGCTTCAATTATTCAACAAAGACGCGGACTGAAAGTTTTAAAAAAATTAATTTGTCTTTATTGATGCATTTTCAGTTTGTCTAAAAGCTCGGCAGAAATGTTCTCTGCATATGCACCATAAGCGTCAATAAGTACACCTTTCAGATTACCAACCTGAGAAGATATGGCATAAATTACAGCACTGTCGTCCGGGTCATTCATTCCTTCGAACCTGTAAAACTCATCAATTTCAAATTCCTCCGGCATCAGCTGAATGTCTATGGCCTTACATTCAATAAAATCCTCAGTTAAGGTAAAATCATATTCGTAGCCGCGTTCTTCAAGACCCGCGACTGCAGCCGTAAGTGTGTCATATATATACATATCCTAATTTAATGAAAAATTACTTTATGTTCATATTTAAAATTTCATAGTTCAATAAACTTTCTGATATTTAAGCATCATGGTTGTATCAGAGAAAACCCTTAAGTGGGGCTTGTGTTTATATCCCCCTCTATTGTTTCAGCGCATTTGGATAAAAAGATTCCATAAGGGATTCAGGGGTGTCGATGTTAAAATCGCCAAAAGCCTGTTCAACAAAAACTACAACGGTTCCATATTCGGAGGAACAATCTATGCTGCAACAGATCCATTTTATGCCATACTATTTGATCAGCTGCTGCAAAGGCAAGGTTTCAAAGTGCGTGTATGGCTTAAAAGCGCTTCAATCCAATACTTAAAACCAGGCCGGAGTAACCTATATTTTACTGTAGTAATTACCGACGATATGCTAAATGAAGCGGTTGAAGCGTTAAATACTACAGGAAAGTTTGTAAAAGCCTATCCCATGGAAATTACAAATGGCGCAGGCGAGTTGTGTGCTACAGTAATGAATGAGGTTTATGTCAGAAATCTACACCAGGGAGAAGAATCGCGCATCGCTTATTAACGCTTTAAAATCCGCAAAATGAATATCAGGAAACTAATTTTACAGGGAGAAGGTACCACACTGGATTTTAAGAAAACCATCACCAGCAATGAAAAAATAGCTAAAAGCTTAGTTGCTTTTGCAAATAATAAAGGCGGACAATTACTCATTGGCGTAGCAGACGACGGCTCTATCAAGGGTGTAAAATCTGAGGATGAAGAACGCTATATGATCACAAAATCTGCTCATCAATTCTGCAAACCTGCTATAGAACCCGAGTTTGAAGAGATTTATGTTGATGATAAACTGGTATTGGTGGTCAGCATCGCCCCTAGTGATACGAAGCCGCATTACGCTCTTGATGAAAATAAGAAATGGTGGGTGTATTACAGGGTAAAAGACAAAAGCATACTGGCGAGTAAAATATTGATGGATGTCATCAAAAAAGGCAACGATAAGAATGGGCAGCTCATCACCTACACTGATCAGGAAAAAAAGCTTTTTGAATATCTTGGCCAGCAGGGAAGAATTACTTTAAAAGAATTTAGTAAGCTGACCAGAAGTTCTTATAAACAAGCCCAGAAGATCCTGGTCAGTCTCATTATAAGCGGTGTAATCCGGCCCCATATTTCTGAAAAAGAGGAATACTTTACGACAGTTTAATGTAATATAATTTTACAAAACCTCTAATTCAGTATAAAAAACCCGACTTTTGCCGGAATGTTGACGAGCCTTTATAACAGGTACAAACCGTATTACGCGGATAACCTACGCCTTGCTATGCCTATTGTTGTTTCTCAAATAGGCCATACTCTCGTGCACCTTGCAGATAGCGTGATCGTAGGGCATTTTGCCGGTACCATTCAACTAGCAGCAGTCTCACTGGTCAATAGCCTTTTTATGTTAATCCTTGTGTTAGGGATGGGAATCGCCTACGGCCTCACTCCTTTGATCGCACAGGAAAACGGGCGTAAAAACTATGACGAATGCGGTAAATTGTTATCCAATAGTCTTATTATCAATTTCCTTATATCGCTTCTTCTTTATGGTTTTGTCCATTTGGGCACACTATTGATCATAGACCATATAGGCCAGTCTCCGGAAGTTGTTGCTTATGCAAAACCATACCTGGGTTATCTGGGCATATCCATCATCCCCCTAATGATCTTCCAGACTTTCAAACAATTTGCAGAAGGACTGGGCTTTACCAAACAGGCCATGTTTGTCTCTATATGGGGAAATGTCATCAACATCATCCTGGGAATTATATTTGTAAAAGGAATGTTCGGGATCGCCCCAATGGGTGTCAAAGGTGTCGGCCTCAGTACGCTAATAGACCGCACCTTAATGGCCATAGCCATGTCCGTTTATGTCATGCGCTCCAAATACTTTAAAATTTACATAGAGAAATTCAGAATTGGCTTTATTGATAAAGTAAGGGCGTTTAAAATCGCAAAGATTGGAGCACCTGTGGCTTTACAGTATTCTTTTGAAATCAGTGCCTTCAGTGGTGCTGCGATTCTCATCGGAACTATAGGCGCTGTAGAACAGGCCGCTCACCAGGTTGCCATAAACCTCGCCGCAGTCACCTATATGATGGCCAGCGGAATTGCATCTGCCGCAACCATCAAGACCGGAAATAACTTTGGCAAAAGCAACTTTACCGACCTTAGACGTTCGGCAATAGCCAGTTATCATGTCATATTGGTCTTCATGAGTACTACTGCCCTCTTTTTCATTTTAGCCAATACCGTATTGCCTTATATCTACACCGAAGATATCGCAGTGATCAATATCGCTGCACAGCTACTTATTATCGCGGGCTTCTTTCAACTGTTCGATGGTACCCAAGTGGTCGGATTAGGCGTACTCAGAGGTATCGGCGATGTAAACATCCCTACGATCATTACCTTCATCGCCTACTGGGTTGTTGGAATACCACTGGGTTATTTGCTAGGCATTACACTCGAACTTGGGGTAAACGGAATTTGGTACGGACTTACCTTCGGATTACTTACCGCCTCTATCCTACTATTCTTCAGGTTCCAAAACAAGACCAGATTACTAGCTAAATAGCACAATATCAGCACGCCACTATTTTAATACTACTAAATCAATAGATTTTATGCCTTGAAATTTTGTTTATTGAAAAAGTTGCCTTAATATTGTCGACTAATTCGATAGATATTCTATTACAGCATGAGCATTCAGGACAATCAAGCAAGAATCACACTAAATGGTAAAACACAAGAGAGAAAATGGAAAAGAATCGCCTATCTCTGCCTCATTATTCTTGCAGCATTATTCATAGGCTTCGCGGTTTACACCTATATCAGTTATGAATCGGTAGTTACCTTTGCACAGGATACCTATGCCCAGATGGATGAAAAGTTCTTTTGGATGCTGCTGGTTGGTTTCTTCGCCCAGCTTGTTGATGGTGCGTTGGGCATGGGCTATGGTGTAGTATCTACTACGCTGCTGTTATCCGGCGGACTAAATCCTGCAGTCATTTCTGGAAGCATCCATACTGCCGAGATGTTTTCAAGCGGAGCTTCGGGTTTCAGTCACTACCGTTTCGGCAACGTAAACAAAAAGCTTTTCAAAACTTTACTGGTCCCCGGTGTCCTTGGCGCTATAGCCGGAGCTATTTTATTGGGTTATGCGGGAGATGCGTTCTCCACCTACATTAGACCGGTAATCTCTATTTATACATTATTGCTAGGCATTAGGATCCTAACCAATGCCTTCAAGGAAAAGCAAAAGCCACAGAAAGTAAAACGTGCAGGATGGCTTGCAGGTGCCGGAGGCTTTCTGGATTCATTCGGCGGTGGCGGATGGGGACCATTGGTAACCTCAACATTGATTTCTAAAGGGCGTACACCAAAATATGTGATTGGCTCGGTCAGTTTAACTGAGTTTTTTGTCACCATGGCCAGCGCAGTTACCTTCTTTTTTATCCTCGGGGTTAGCCACTGGCAGTCCATATTAGGTCTCATTGCAGGTGGAGTCATCGCTGCCCCTATTGCGGCCCGTTTAGTTGGAAAACTACCCATCAAAAAGATGTTTATCGGAGTGTCAATTATTGTCATCATATCTAGCTTACGTATTATCTGGATGTCAGTGACAAAACTATTGTAGAAAATGATAAATTTGCCAGTGGTAACGCTAATGGCAAATCTATCTCTAAAACAACAAATCTCCAATAACTTCAGTAACTACAAGTGGTTCCTTCACCTATTGTTCTGGCTTTCCATTTCAGGCATCTCCATATTTCAAATGTTCAATACAGGTATGTTCAAGCTTACCGGGACACCTGCAGATTTCATACCTTACCTCTCCTTTATTTTTAAGCTTATTACCGCTCTATTGGCATGTTATGGCTTTCAGTTTATGGTGATGCCTGTTTACAGGCGGAGTAAGTCTCTTTTTTGGGTATTGATATTTTTGCTGCTGATCTTTATATTTTTGCTGCAGGTAGTGCTGATCAAATTACTATACCTCGGTCTAAGCAATCAGCCGACAGCTGTCAGCGCAAGCTTCATCTCCATAATATCTGCCAACCTGCCACGCTACATGCTGGTCTTTTTCTTTTTTGTATCGCTTTATTATTTTGTAGACATACATGATCAGCAAAAAGAAATACAAAAGCTGGCCAGGTTCAAAACACAAAAGATTGCTTTAGAAAGCAGCTTTCTCAAATCACAGGTCAATCCCCATTTTCTTTTCAACACCCTCAATAACATCTATGCGTTAAGTTTGAAAAAATCAGACCAGACGCAGATTGTTATAGAGCGTTTAGAATCTCTGCTTAAATACATGCTTTATGAATGTAAAGCTGATCTGGTACCGCTGGATAATGAGTTTACGTTTACCAACAGTTACATTGCCCTCGAAAAACTGAGGCATAAAGAAGAAGAATGCAAAGTAACCGTTCAGATCACAGGCGATACCACCAATAAAAAAATCGCTCCCTTATTGCTGATCAATTTCCTGGAGAATGCCTTTAAACATGGAACAAAATCAAGTTTTGGAAAGTCATGGATCAATATGGACGTCAATATCAGTCCCAGGTTTATACATTTCAGATTACAAAATAGCAAACCTTTCCGGCCGAGCGGACAAGCAATTACTGAATACAAAGGGGGCATTGGACTAAAGAATGTACAAAGAAGGTTAGAGATTCTATACCCGGACAGGCACAGACTGAACATCAACAATTTAAAAGATCGTTTTGAAATAGATCTGCTGATTAATTTTTAGATGAATGACAGATATTGTACAAATAGAGATCAATAAAAAAAACCGCTGGGTGTACTTTACACGGTACCGCTGGGTAGCGCATGTCATTTATTGGCTATGGGTTTTGATAGTTGGCACCATCCTCGCGGTAAAAGAGCCGATTACACCGTCAGTTATTTTGCACAATTTTTTCCTGGACAATTTGCTTATTGCAGTATTTTATTATACTTACTGCCTATATCTCATACCTTATTTTTTCAAAAGGAATAAGAACATTCTATTCTGGTCGCTGGTCATCTTTCTCTACCTCAGCATTACCGCGATCGATGTGTATTATCACGATGCCTTTGTAAAGGACAGCTTTAAAAATCCTTTTCTCAGTGAACATGCCGGATTTCTTGAAAAGTACATCGCCAACCTCGCTGGTTATCTGCTCAATTTTGTGGTTTTTGTAATCATGTTGCTGTTTATGGAAAAAAATGAAGAAAACCACACCTTTCTGGAACTAGAAAAAGAGAAAAAAGAAATAGAAAAGGTAAAACTAGACTTACTGAAAACCAACATTAGTCCGGATTTCCTGATGCGCTCACTAGCACAACTTAAACAATCTGCTGCCGAACAGGAAAATACAACTCCTGATGCCATCCTTACTTTCTCTGATCTGCTGCGTTATAGACTGTACCGTGGCAGGCAGCAAAATGCACCTTTAACAGAGGAAGTACTGGCTCTGCAAAGTTTTATTCATTTCATTGCCCTTAATCATTTCGACAATAACCTGACCATTCAGCTGAATATCCAGGGCAATACCGAACACAAAACAATAGCCCCATTGTCGCTGATCAATATCATAGAACCCTTCTGTAAGGCAAAACCCAAAAAAGCGGTTACGCTGGAAATGATCATGCTGATTGAAGATGACCATTTACTGCTTGAAATGCATTACAGTACAAATGCTGATGAGGCACTGGTTGATGACCTCAACGACTATGGAACGAATTACAAGCAGCTCTATGGCGACAATGTAAGGTTTGAGTTCGAAAATTGTGAGGATGAACGTTGCACGATCAGCCTCACACTACCTATTTCGTAATCCTTGCTTTTACACCAAATGTAAACCAAGAACCCGGCATAGGCACCGCTCCCGCTTCAATATATTGAACATCAAACAGATTTGCTCCCTCAGCATAAATACTATAAATGCGTTGATTAAAGGCCAGTCGGGCATCCATGGTCATATAATCCTTATAATTGATCCGCTCATTATAGCGGGTAGTTACTGTTAGCGATACCTGCTTATATAAATCAGCGCTTACAGTAGTGCTCAATTGATTCCTTAAACTTTCCAGTGCATAACGTGAAAAAACCGCCGCAGGCAAAGTTTTTTTAAAGCTTGGGTCAAGATTTGTATAAGAAGCACCTAGTCTCAATCCGCTCAGAACGTCACCATCATCCGTTTTCAGTGCATAATCACCACTTAAAGTAAATCCTTTGGTATTTACCTGGCTGAAATTCTGTGGTTGCCATGGATTCGTTTGTACCTCTTTTACCCAGTCGATAAAATTGTCAATTCTTCTTACGAAATAACTTGCATTAAGGGCCAGACGGTCATCATTGTATTTCAAACCACCCTCTGCGTATTTCGATTTTTCGGGCTTCAACTGGTCATTGCCAATATTCGTAGGTCCTTTATAATATAAATCTGTATAAGTAGGCAGACGCTGTCCTGTACCTACATTTGCAAATACCCGCCAGTTGCCATAAAAGTTATAACCTGCATCCAGACCAGGAAAAGCCTGCCAGCCATAGTCAGAATTGTAATTGGTATAAGCACCAGCGTTGACTAGTAAACCTAGAACAGGCTCAAACTTAAATTCTCCAAAAATACCGGCATTGTTACGGTTCCTCTTACCCAGATTGGTACTGTTTATCCGCTCAGTTCTGGCTTCCAATCCCAGTCCAAAAGTACCGATGCTCGTCTGGATCGTATTATTTAGCTCTGCATCAAATACATTGGTTTGGTGATGGTTATGAAATTTATCAGGAGTCTGCTTGATGTATAGATAATCGTCCACATTATTCCTGTAACTGATCCTGGGTACTATTGTCCAGTTTTCAGCCAGCTTAGTGGTGTAAGAAACAGCCGCCAAAGCAGTCTTCACGGTTTCTTCGGACTCCTTATCACCCGGAGATGAATAGAACCCATTTGCTCCGAAATTATTATGGGTATAGCCTCCAAGTACATCAATTACGTCAGTCTTTCCTACCGCGTATTTTCCCTGGTAATATACTTTTTGATTGTTAAAGGCAGTGTTGTAACGATACCCATTACCAGATTCCTGTCCGGCAGATAGTGAATGACTAGAGCCATTCAATACCAATGTCCCACCTGCACGAACACCATAATTGTAGTAAGTATCACCTGAAACATTATCCTTAAAACTACTTCCCGCAAAAACATTAGCAGAAACACCAGTTTGCTGCGCAGTTCTGGTTACAATATTGATTGCCCCTGTAAGAGCATTGATACCGTATATCCTTGATGCCGAGCCACGTAAAACTTCTATATGATCAATGTCATCAATAGCAATGGGCAGGTTCATCATGTTGTGTCCCGTTTGCGGATCAGAAACTTTAATACCATTTATCAATACCAGAGATTGATCAAACGTTCCTCCATCAATGCTGATATCGGCCTGTAAACCACCTGGGCCACGCTGGCGAACGTCCACACCCGAAACATAGCTCAATAGTTCACTTACAGACCTGGCTGGCAAACTCTTGATCTTTTCCCGGTCTATGATCCAAACATTTCTATTCTGCTTAGAAAAAGGTAATTGCAATCTATTTTCCTTTACAATTACTTCATTAAGTTTTTTAACAGTATCCTGTTGCGTTGCCTGTTGAGCATGTGCTAAAGAAGGCTGAGCGACATTCAGCCCTATTGTGCTTCCTATAAATACTGCAGGAAGCATAAATTTATTAAAGTGCATCTTTATCTGATTTTCGAGCGGCAAAGATAATCCCTTTATAAATTCAGCGGTAACTTCTTACACTAAATATTAAATCAACCTAAATGCCTTTAAAAACCTCTGATAAAATCTCATAAGATCTTAGTCTGGCAAAGTGATCAAAAATGTGTGCTGAGGCCATGATCTCATCTACCCCACACTGATCCAGAAATTGTTGCAGGTCGTGTTTTACGGTCTCTTTACTACCCACAAAAGTACAGGCCAGCATCTGTTTTACCTGCTCCTCTTCATAATCGGTCCACACCAGGTCCATATTGTCTACCGGCGGCTGCAAAAGCTGGCGCTTTCCTGAAATTACTCCTTTAAACATTTGATACAAAGAGGTAGCCAGCTTATTGGCCTCTGCATCAGTGTCGGCAGCTACCACATTTACACAGGCCAGAACGTAGGGTTCTTTTAAATGTTCAGATGGCTTAAAACGCTCGCGGTATATCTTTATGGCGGTCAGGAACTGCGCGGGTGCAAAGTGACTTGCGAAAGCATATGGTAATCCCAGTGCAGCAGCGAGGTGTGCACTATCGGTACTTGATCCCAATATCCAGATCGGGATATCTAAACCTTCACCCGGAATTGCCCTTACGCTACTTGTACTGTTTTCTGAAGAAAAATAGGCCTGCAACTTCAGTACATCCTGCGGAAAACTCTGTGCCGCCTGGAAACGCTGCTCACCTCTAATCGCAATAGCAGTTACCTGATCAGTTCCTGGTGCTCTTCCCAAACCCAGGTCTATACGTCCTGGATACAAAGATTCTAGTGTACCAAACTGTTCGGCAATGACTAATGGAGAATGATTTGGAAGCATGATACCTCCTGAACCCACTCTTATCGTTTTGGTAGCACCGGCTATATGTCCAATGACTACAGAAGTCGCAGAACTTGCTACACTGATCATATTGTGATGTTCTGCGAGCCAATACCTTGTATACCCCAAATCTTCTACGTGTCTGGCCAGATCGGCACTCTTTTTAAAAGTATCAGCTGGTGTTTTACCTTGTATTACGGTCGCTAAATCTAAAACTGAATATGGCGTACTAGTGAGTGATTTCTTCATGTAAATTACTATTGATGCAAAATTACACCCTATTCTTATCAATTTCGGATGATGAATAGCGATATGACTTTCAATCTACAGTGAAAGTACGTTCGTATTACAATTCCACTTTCTAAAATACATGTTGCACATTCCTTGCAGACTGCTTCGGGCTTCCTTCGCAAAAAGGTACCCCTTTTGCGAAGGAATCTACCATCAGTCTATAACCAGTGTGCTATCAGGGCCATACCTAATTACTTGTGTTCTACTTTGTAAATCGTAGTCTGACTATAAGTTTCGCCCGGTCTCAACACTGTACTTGGAAATGATGGAATATTGATCCCATTTGGATGATGCTGTGTCTCCACGCAGAAAGCACTATAAGGCTCATAATTACGACCTCCTTTACCATGTTTCAGGTCAAGATACTTAGCAGTATAGAAATGTGCTACGGGCTCTGTGGTATATACAGAAAGTTTTAGTCCACTGGCAGACTCTGTCGTTTCAGACGCCAGGGTAAATTCACCATACTGTTTGTCAAGTACATAGGTTTGATCATAACCTTCTTCAGGATCCCAATCCTGACCTATCAATTTACCCCCAAGGAAATCATGATTGGTTCCCTCTACCGGAATTAATTTACCGGTCACCACGTAATTATCATCCTGCTCCAGGTAATTGCTGGCCGGCATCCTATGGTAATGATTTGCTATTGACCCTCCAGATGGAGATAGGTTAAAATAACTATGGTGTGTAAGATTTATTGCAGTTGCTTCATCAGTGGTCGCCTTAAAATCCAATATCAGTTCATCCTCATCGGTAAGCTTAAATGTAAGCTGAATCGTTAAATTACCGGGAAAGTTCTCCTCGCCCGCAGGACTAACATATTGCAGGGTTACGCTTGGGTCTATCGTAGACAATACATCCCAAACTCTTTTATCGTATCCTGTATCTCCTCCATGCAGACAATCGCCACCTTTGGCTTGTGAAAGCTGGTGCGTTTGTCCATCTATCGAAAATCTACCGTTCTTAATACGGTTCGCATATCTGCCTATGATAGCGCCAAAATAAGGATAGTTGGCCAGGTAATCATCACTGATGTATTGGTCAAATTCATCAAAACCCAAAACGATGTCCTGCTTTTCGCCAAGTTTATTCGTAACTATAAATTTGCTGATGATGGCTCCGTAGTTATATATTTTTACATAGGTTCCTTTTGTATTGGTCAGTTCTATACCTAATATTTCTTTGCCATCTATAACTTTACCTGTCTTAACTAGCTTTGTGTTCATTCGTGTTTATATAAAATGTAATATTTGTTCTAAATTGTATGTTAGTGTACTTTTGACATTATGGGATTCGGTTCATAATTGTATATTTAGAACCGATAGATTTCAACTAAACAATACTATCAATACTTTTAATAAAACTAAACAATAATTTAAAATATTACAATGAAAGCGGAATTAACCAATAAATTCTTAGAGAAATACGGACAAGAACCTACTGCGCATTATTTTACCCCGGGCCGTGTAAATTTAATCGGCGAACACATTGATTATAACGGAGGTTTAGTGATGCCTTGTGCGGTTACTTTAGGAACATGGTTGCTTATTGCTCCAAATAACGACAATGTAATCAGGTTTAAAAGTGTAAACTTTGAAGAGGAAGCTACTATTGAACTGAAGTCTGCTTATGAAAAGACTGGTCCGGAATGGTTTAATTATCCGCTGGGTGTTTTCAATGAGATTTTAAAGAAACATACACTGCCTACTGGATTAGATCTGTTGTTTTTCGGGAATATTCCGATTGGTTCAGGACTATCCTCTTCTGCCTCCATCGAAGTTGCAATGGCTTATGCTTTAAATGATTATTTCAATTTAGGTTATGAAAAGATTGAGATTCCCTTGCTTGCTCAGAAAGTAGAAAATGAATTTATCGGTGTAAACTGTGGCATCATGGATCAGTTTGCGGTAGCATTCGGGGAGACCGACAAAGCAATTGTACTCAACTGCGATAACCTAAAGTACAAAATAGTGGATTGTAACCTGGGAGATTATTCCCTGGCCATCATCAATACCAATAAGCCACGTAAGCTGGCTGAGTCTAAATACAATGAAAGAGTTGCTGAATGTCAGACTGCGTTAGCACAACTGAATCAGGAGATTAAGCTGCATAACTTATGCGAACTGAATGCCGAGAAGTTTGCGCTGCATAGTCATTTGATTACTGATGAAACGGTATTAAAAAGGGCTACTCACGTAATTAAAGAGAATGACAGGGTGAATCATGCTGCAAAAGCACTGAACGAAGGAAATTTAACCGAATTTGGTCGTCTGATGTATGCTTCCCACCAGTCTCTGAAAGATCTCTATGAGGTTACCGGCGCAGAATTGGATGCTGTGGTTGATTTCTGCAAAGATTATGAGCATGTAATCGGCGCAAGAATGACCGGTGCCGGTTTTGGTGGCTGCGCTATCGCCCTGCTTAAAAAAGGAAAAGAGGAAGATTTTGCGAAGCAACTGACCGATTACTATGTGGAGCGTATTGGCTATCCTGCCGCGATTTACATTAGTGAGATTGGTAATGGTTCGTCGAAGATTTAAATGGTGACATTTCTTTAAGAATTTTTATTGGTGACAGCGCTTCAAAGATTTAAATAATACCTTTGCGGACTGAAAGGCTTTTAAAAAGGTACGATCGTCATCCTTATTGACATTCGTCATCTCGAGGGAAGCGTAGCGACGAGAACCGAGCCCTTCGCGAGCTCAGCGCAGCTAGATCTCTTGAACTATACTAAATCAAGAGATCTCTCTCTGCGTTCGAGATGACGTTGAGTCGATTCAGTATAACAACCAATTTAATTATCGATTTGGATCGTAAAAACAGTAGTATTAAAACCACGCCCTCAAACAAAATGCAGAAATTAAAATTAGATGAACTCAACCGCGTAAGTGTTGCGGAATTTAAAGAACAGGAAAAGCTTCCGGTAGTTGTGGTATTGGACAATGTGCGCAGCATGCACAACATTGGATCTATATTCCGTACCAGTGACGGTTTTTCAGTTGATGGCATCTGTTTATGCGGCATTACCGCTCAGCCTCCTCACCGCGAGATCGAGAAAACGGCTTTAGGCGCTACGCAATCCGTATCATGGCAGCATTTTGAGACTACCTCTGATGCAGTGGTTTCATTGAGAAATGACGGCTACGAAATCATCGCAATAGAACAAGCTTCTGGCAGTACCATGCTCAATACTTTTCAACCAGCAAAAGACAAAAAATATGCCCTGATATTTGGGAATGAGGTAAATGGCGTGGCCGATGAGGTGATGACGCAAATAGACGAATGCATAGAAATCCCACAATTCGGTACCAAGCATTCGTTTAACATTACGATTTCTGCCGGTATAGTATTGTGGGATTTCTTTGCTAAGCTGAGGTTATAATTATTTCTTTTCTACCAGTACCAGTTCATCAATCATGGCATTACTTCCGGCCAGTGAATTCACACGCAGGATCAGTTTACCATCATTGGTGTCTTCACGCATCACGAACAGTTTTACCCATTTACCGGATTTATCGAGCTTTCCGGTAGTAAATTCTCTGCCTTCCAGCCAGATGGCAGCATCTCTTGATTCATTGTTCCAGTCGGCAAAGTGAATGTAAAGTTCTCCAATTACACCCTGTGGCGGATTAATCTCTATCTCCATAGTTTTACCAAACCATGCTGCATTGTTGTCCCAGCGCCATACTGCCTCTACTCCTTTCGCTGCATATTTTGTATCGCGGTTCAACACAGCCGCATCGGTATTTCTCCTGTAATTGTATTGTCCGCCAGCTTTAGGCACATTGCTTCCGGCTTTGATGTAAAGTAAGGCATTTTCAAATTCCGCGGGAACGGGGATTTTGCTTTCAGCTTGCTTGATGAATGGAAAAGTTTTCCTAAGTAATGCAGTATCCACTTCAACTTTTGGATTGAAGTCACTGCTGCTTGCATACTTTAATAAACTATACTTAAGTTGCTTTGCAACAGGACTTTTACTGTCAGCAATATCGTATCCACAAATCAGTAAACGGCCTTTTCCTACGCGACACTCCAACAGAGAGCCTAGCTTTTCATTGATGTGAAAATCGCTGATTGGCTGTATGATTGGCTGCATAGCTGCCGGCCAGTCGGCCAGTTTAAATGACCTGCCCCTGCTGATGGATTCCCATTGCCAGTCAGAATGTGTATCTGTAGGAAAATCGCGAAGGGATGCGTGTTTTGCATCTATAACAGATCCTAATGTGGTATTTTCCTGACCGGGAAAGAAGACGTTAGACCAAAATAAAGGTGAGAAGAATATAGGTCTGAAAGCTTCAGGTTTTCCAAGCTTTGCTGCGTAAACCAATACCGTACCGCCTTTTTCTAACGCATCCATTGTTTTATCATCGAGCATATTCGTTTCCGTAACAGACGAAATAGCTGCTGCCGGTAGCTGTGTCGGATAAACCCAAACAGACCATTCATTGCTGTATGCTGTACCAGGCAGACTCACTTTTAGCGTCAGTGATTGTGCCTGGGTTATTTTAGAAAGAGATGCTTTTATCTCTTCTATATCTTTAACCTCTCCTCTTTTTATCAAAACCGGCGCTGTGGTTCCTTGGGCGAGAATCTGCTTTTTACCATCCACAAGTTCCCATTTCACAGCATTGGTCAAATCCTTTGCACCATAATTGGTCACCTGCAGTTTGGCATTGAATGTTTCGGTATTGTCCCAAACAAAGCTTTTAAACCTGGCCAGAGGCACTACGTGGTTGTTATATTGCCTGAAAAATTCCGGTGATGTCGTTCCTTTATCGTCATAAAATGCATCAAGCCAGCCTACTAGTGCTTCACCCTGTCCCTGATAATCCTGCATGCTCAGCATTTCAAAACCCGCACAGGATGGTGTTCTGTAAAAGTTCTCAATCAATCCCTTATACAAAACCTTTTGCAAAGCTCCGCTCGCATTGTGAAAATCTACATCGCGGTTCAGCACACCATTGCTTATCGCCGACTGCCTGCATTGTTCCAGGTTCCTTGCTTTTAATACGCCGGTATATTTATTGATTTCTGACCACAATGGATATACAGGAAACTGTCCTACTTCATGCGCGATGATAGGAATAGTGCTTCTGGAGTAGTTCTTTTCCAAATCGTAATCTGTTTTGGCGCCCTGCAATCCGTAAGTTCCACCAATGCCGGGAATGTTATGTGTAACACTGAAATCATCCACGGGCATGATCTTTCTTGCAGTTGAAACAGAATATAGGCGCCTGTTATCACCGTTTTTAAGCTTTCTGACCCATTCCTGCATCACATCGAAATCTGAATTCCCAAGTTCATTACCTATGCAAAGCATGGTAAATGAAGGGTGATTTCCATAGGCATCCAATATGCGCTGTAATTCTGCCTGAACAAATTTATCAGCTGAAGGGTTTTTTCCCAATCCTTCAGGAAGTCCTTTTGTAAGCATGTCGGGCCTGTCTTTCGGCGGACTGGTCATCCACCAGTCGATCCAGATGGTCTCTGCCTGGATATATATACCCAATTTATCGGCTGCTTCAAAAGCCTCTTCCGGCGGGCACCATGAATGGAACCTCACATGATTGAGTCCGTAAGACTTATAGATCTTAAATATGCGTTCCCATTCTGCAACATCGCATGGCGGATAGCCTGTAAGTGGAAAATGTACACAGTCGAGATTACCCCGCATAAATACCGGTGCATCATTGATCATGATCTTCGAACTGGTATGGGAGATGTTTCTGAACCCGAAATCAGCTGATACAGCATCGCTATTTTGCAGTGTTGCCGATATGCGGTAACGGTTGGGCGTAAATTCATCCCACAGTTTAATAGGAAAATCAAGATTCAGGGTTTGATCCTGTTGTTGCTGGTTGGTCAACTGCAATTGCTTTTTAAATACATTTTTGCCGGTCTGTAAATCTGTAATTGCATAATTCACATTAGTTGGTGCTGCATTAGCAACTTTTAGCTTCAGTTTAACCACTTTGCTTTTAGCATCAGGATATACCTGCAAATTTTCTATTCGCGTATTTTCACGTACCTGAAGTTCTATTTTACCTACTACTCCATTCCAGATGCTCTGCGTATATTCTGTATACACGTGGCCTTTATCACCTATGTTATAGATCAGATCATTGTTGATGCGCAAAGTAAGTTTGTGCCTGCCCGGGGTTAGTTTGCCTAGTAAATGGACATGTGGTACTGCAAGTGCATCCTGGGTACCTATTGC
The DNA here is from genome assembly GCF_032678645.1 of Pedobacter frigoris. GTDB lineage: Bacteria > Bacteroidota > Bacteroidia > Sphingobacteriales > Sphingobacteriaceae > Pedobacter > Pedobacter frigoris_A. The sequence goes on along the minus strand of NZ_JAVTSP010000001.1, from coordinate 434,135 downwards.
TTTATCATCAACAAAAACCTGCGACTCCCACATCACACGCTCCAGAAACAATTGGATGTCTTTACCTTTCCATCCAGCAGGCACATTGATCTCGCGACTGTACCAGGCCGGACCAACGTATTTATAGGCCCGCGAAAGGATTCCATAATCAGGTCCTGAAGTCTTGGTTCCTTTTTGTGCCTGGTCTGTAGTGCCTGGCAGTTTTACAGCAGCATCAAATTGTTTATCTTGGTCTAAACGAAATTTCCACATTCCCTGCAAAGAGATTTGCTTCTGAGAAAAGGCACTTCCTGTGAAAAATAAAAATAGTAGTAAGCTGCTCGCAAGCTTACCTGCAACGGATCGTAAATTCATAGGCTAAAATTAATCATCAGGTATTGCGTAAAAAATGGAAAGAATAATTATTTTACTGGACAATCTTATGATTTCTAAATCATCAACCAATATGGAGAATCTTTTATTAAAAAAACTGAATTTTAAGCCCGGGTTTAAGATCTTGCTTGCTAACGAGCCAGATAACATTGCTGATCTGTTAGGTGACACTTCTTCAATTGAAATTCTCCAACAGAGAAATGAAGTGTATGATGGACTATTGGCATTTGTAAAGGATAGCGGAGAACTGGCAGAGCAATTGTCAGTCTGGGCACCAAAGATCAAAGATAAGACAGTGGTCTGGATTGCTTACCCAAAGAAAAGTTCAGGTATAGTGAGTGATCTGAAAATGGAAAAATGGAGTGAACTGGATGCTCACCATCTGACACCATGTGCTTCCGCTTCTATTGATGATACCTGGACCGGAATCAGAATCAAGCCAAAGGGCAGTGTAAAAACTTCAGGTGTAGGAAATAATGAGATCAGGAAGAATGAGTTTGCTGATTTTATAGATGTGGAGCATAAAAAAGTAACAGTACCACCAGAACTGGCCAGGTTATTTCTACAGCATCCCGAGGCTTCTGCTTTTTTTGAGTCTCTTGCTTATTCGCATAAAAAGGAATATGTATTGTGGATACTTACAGCAAAGCAGGAAGCCACCCGCGTAAACAGATTGCAGAAAACCCTGGAGATGTTATTGACGGGCAAAAAGAACCCGACTATGAAATAAGGGGCTTACACCTCAATAAAAAAAGGCTGTCCGAAAAGGTAACCTCTTCAGACAGCCTGTCAACAATATCCCTTACCTGTAAATATTAAAATCGGTAAACATAATCCTTGCTGAACCTGATCTCCACCCCGTAACCTCAAGCTTAATATAACGTGCAGTTACCGGTGCGTAAAATTTAATGTACTGGTAAGCATTGATTATAGAAAACGTCGCGGCTCCTTGTGAAACCCAGGTCACTCCATCTGCACTTGTAGATACATTTGCAGTAGTCAGGTAGTAATTGGTACTTGACGTATGAAAGCGAACGGCTGTTATCCCTGTGATGGAACCATTCATATTTACCACAAGATTCACACTTTTAGCCGGTGTAATGTACCAGCTGGTATTTGTTCCGGCGTCAAACATATTCGGTAGTGAACCAGAACTTAAGGTAGCATCAAGTGTTGCAGTCCATCCTGTTCTCACAGCATTTAATGTACCCGTTATATCAGCGGCAACCGGCGCGTCATAAAGATTGGTCTGTTTCGTACTGATCACTACGTAGACTGTGTTGGCGTTGGTACTTACCTCTGTATTTTTGGCACCATTTACAGAGGTGATCTTCAATGGAACCAAATAACCTGCCGCAGTCAGCTGAGACATTTTTTCCTTAGGCACAGCTACTTTCAGGGAATCTGTTGAATTCATTCTTCCCTGAGGAATGGTTAACTCTGCCGTACTCACATCCAGAATACCGGCAGGAACAGCAACATAATTGGTTCCTTTTTCAGCATTATAAGTCTGAATCAGGGAATTGTCTATGGCATAGGAAACCTTCACATTTTCAGCCGCTTCCTGTGTGATACGGGCGGGAAATGCTGCTTTAATGTCATCGCCAATACTCCCTATCGGTGTATGTTTAATTGAAAAGGCATAGCCATTGTAGTTTTTAACTGTATAGCTGCCTATGTTAAAATATACGCGGTTTACACTGTCTCCGTTGAAGTCAAATGTCTTTTCCTTGCTGCAGGAAACAAACATGCTGGCTGCCAGAACAAACAATGCGGTATATTTATTTCTGAAAATTATTGAGCTCTTCATCTTCTTATCTAATTTTATTGAGCACACTTATTAAAACTATCTGAATTCCATACGGTAGCCTTAGGCCATGTCATATTACGTCCATTCCCGGTGCGGTCAAAGAAAGTATTTCCTTCGCCCTCGTTCATTTTCCAATAAGCCACTAGGCCGGCAGAGGATGCATCTACACCGCAAATTCCCTCCTGAATTTCTGTTGGAGAAAGAGATCTGTCCCAGAAACGGATTTCGGCAACACGACCTAAGAAGCGCTGCGCAGTCTGATATCCCGAATAAGACATTCCAATTTCCAGTGCACCCAACTGATACACTTTGCCTGCTCCATCGAAGCCAGAGTCAAACTTGCCATTTACATACATTTTATAGGTACTGCCATCATATACACAAGATATAGTGTACCATGTTTTGGTAGCAAATTCTGTTTTGGAGAATACACTGCCTTCTGCAGATACCCATTGCAATTGATTGATTTTACTTCCCGCTTCTCCAAAACGCAAAAGGTTTGGCAGAGATTCATCAACAGGTCCCCAGTTGCTCAGACGACTGATCTGATTGCTTCCAGGGTGCCAGTCATTGATGTAGCACTTGATCTCATAAGTAAACTTCGTAATGTTATTTACCGGTTGTGTAAATGGATATGGGTAATAAAAATTAGGATTTGAGATGTCAATGGATTTGAAATCTATTACCCTGGCGACTTTCAGGTAAATGGTACGTGATGCTTCCAGAACGGACATTGAGCCGCTTACATTTTTAATGGTTACCGGAAGAATGTAAGTCCTTCCATCCACAAATTTATCTACAGACCTGATGTATACTGTAACTGCATCAGAAACATTCGTTCCTGCTTTAATCACAGCATTACTGCCTACCATTTCATAACTTCCCTTTGGCAGCACAAAATACTTGGCAGACATCTCTTCATTGTAAGCTCCTACCAGGCTGGTATCTACTTCAAAAGAGACATTAACGTCACTTTGTACTTTATCTGTTGCTGTAGCGGTAACTGCATAACTGGAAGGAACGCCTTCCACTGTAAACTTAACCAGTTTATTTTCCTGCGTTCCGGTGATCAGAATGACATCTTTAAAAGTTGTACTTTTCTGACAGGCACTAAATACCATGGTGATGGCACAAAGCATTGCAAGGAAGAATAGCCTGGAATTGTATGTTAATTTCTTCATTTTCATTTATTTTAAATTATAAAATAATGGACTTATCGTATAGCTGGATTAGCAACCTGGATACTGCGTCTTACGAAACCATAAGGTATTCCGTTGTTGTAATCCCTGTCGAAATAAAAGGCGCCAAAACCGGCTTTCTTTCCCTGTGTAGGATTCCATCTGGCCATTCCTTCCAGAGAATACATCTGAAGTCCAAATTTATTCAACGTGTTACCATCTGCCTCGGTAAATGGAGAACCTCCGTTTTCATACCAGTCGCCGAAGTTTTCTGTAACGATGAATTTATTAGGTGGACACCAGCTGCTTACCAGGTTATACCTCGTCTGCAGAAATGCTGCAGAAGATGAGGTTGTTCCCTGCGTATAAGCCTGATTTACGAGGTAATCGATGTATGGCTCTATTGTATTCGGCAGTGTATGTGTGTAATAATCCACTACAAAGTATTTACCCGAATTGGACTTAGGCCCCACAATCGCTCCGCAGTACTCTACAAGTTTACCGAAGTTGGCTGCTGTATTCAGGTAAGATCCTGAAGTAGGCTCCCAATCCAGATCTAAACCGTCGAGGTCATTGTCGAACACCATATCTGTAAGATACTTAGCATACTTTCTCAAGCCTTCATCGCTCTTTTCGAAGCCATGGTTTTCTACACTTACAATAGTAGGTACGAGCATTTTAATGCCTCTTTTTTCCATCGCCTCGCGCATTTCCTTATAGGCAATCGGATTGTAAGTAGTCAGGGAATCGTTCTGTTTTAAAGATGGAATTCCCATCCAGAGGCTGCAAAAATCAAGACTATCCGGCAAACCGGCAAAGTGTTCTCCCCATGAGGCCGACTTTTTATATTCAGCAGTTACACCTTCTTTATGCGCATAAGCTGCAAACCATCCATAAAATACCTGATGGTCTGTCTTCTTATATGCTCTTAAATTGGCATAGTATTGATCACTATATGTATATGGCTTCTGAATCTGTAAGGCTTCAGGAGTATTTTGCTTTTCGCAACTGACCGTAAAGGCGGCCAGACAGATCAGCATTAAGTTAAGTAATTTCTTTTTCATCATTTGGCAATTATAACATTGAACAAATTCTATTTTTTATCCCACCAAAGGTTTGTATTACCGTTATCAGCACCGCCCAACAGTGATATTCCACCTGAAATACCGGCAGAATTCGTTTGGTATTCGGTAGCTGGAAAAGGTATCCTACGGATTTGTTTGTCTGTAGAAATTAATCCTTTGCTATTATTCAGTACTACAGGGAACACTTTTGGATAACCGGTTCTTCTAAATTCAGACCAGGCCTCCTGTCCATCGGGGAACATCGCAATCCATTTCTGGGTGATAATACGTTCCAGGTTGAACTCAAAAGTCGAAGCCGCATCCCATTGAATGGTAATTGTGCTCAGTGCAGCAATGTTATTTCCACTATTGGCAGGATCAGCATAAGCCGCCGGTACACTTGTCGAATTGTTGATGTAAGTAGTAGCACTGCCTGCAACACCGCTTACAGCAAAGGAAGTACTGATACCTGTTTCATAAAGTGTTTTTGCGTCACTTCCCATATTCCATCCACGCAACGCTCCTTCTGCACGGAGAAAATATACTTCCGCAGGATTCATCCAAACAATGGGCGCAGTTGCCGAAACGTTAAGTTCCGAATAAGGTCCTTCAGCATAAGTAGCTTTATTGGTGATGTTTATACCATTCCTGATTCCCCTGTAAGTACCATCAGATGCCATATTAAAATACTTTGGCAATCTTGGATCACTATAACCGGATAGGAATGATTGCATATTGGCCCCCATCCTGATGTCATCAAAATTAGTATTGATGATGTAAAGCGGATGGTTATAGCTCAAATCAGCGGTATGCTGTAAAGCTGCCATGTCGCCAGCGGCTGTAAACACCCCTACCGAATGATTTACCGCAGACTCTGCTTCTAATTTTGCTTTGTTTGCATCGGCGTACACAATACGCATCGCCAAACGCAGTTTCAATGAATTGGCAAATTTGATCCAGTTACGGATATTGCCATTGTAAATGAAATCGTACTTTGCCAAAGCTGTAGCGCCAGGATTTTTCGTATTGAAATCAGTCAGGATGGTGATCGCCTCGTTCAGTTCATCAAAAAACTTGTAATAAATATCCCTTTGGCTATCGTACTTGTTTTGTAATGCACCGTTACCAAAATTGATGTATGGAAGCGGCCCATACATATCGGTAGTACGGTGCAGCGCCTCTACTTTTACAATTGTTGCCATTGCATATACCTGAGGGGTTTCCGCCTGTGCTGTTTTCTTAATCGCATTCCATGCAGGCATAATGCCTACAAATGCACGGTTAAATGCCTGTCCATACCATTGAGGGATCAGGTCATACGTGGTGTTATTCGATCCAGAATACCAGTTATTACTTGCACCCATATAACCGGAATACACATCACCGGCAAGGTTTTGCATGGTCTGGTATACCTCATCTCCGAAATCCGGTTGCTGAGCTATCGGAAATACGTTCTTTTGCATCTGAACAAAGAAAGATCCCGCTGCAAGATTGTCGCGCTGCAGCATATCTTCTGTAGCCTGGTGCGGATTGGTGTTCCATTCATCAAAGTTCTTGGTACAACCAACACTTAGCAATGCTAGCAATGCTGCGCAGACAGGTAGTTTTTTTAATGAGAAAGATTTATATATGTTCTTCATCTTCTTTTCCTTAATTATGATCAAAACCTAAACTTAACTGCGAAACCAAGGCTTCTCAGGCTGGGTTGCATGAAATAATCAACTCCCTGATAATAGGTTCCGGTATTGGCTGTAAGCTCCGGATCAAATGGCGCTTTGTTATAAAACATAAACAGGTTACGTCCAATCAAAGAAACGTTAAGCCCTTTTACCCATTTGTAGTACTTGTTTACAGGCACATCATATCCTACAGAAACTTCACCTAAACGAACGTTCGTAGCGCTGTACACATACATGGAACCTATACCTGATGTACCACCACCTACTGTCTGATAGTAAGGCTGAGCCGGAATAGAATAACCATTTACAATGGCACCGCCAGCGGCTCTCGCATCTGCTGTCACTGCTGATACACCATAAGCGTCCATAATGGCTTGTGTTACTGACACACCTACTCCACCTACTCTTGCAGTAACCAGGAAGCTTACGTCAAATCCTTTATATGCAAAACCATTTCTAAAACCAATGTTGAAGTCGGGATTTGAATTACCTGCTTTTACATACCTGTTCTGATCTGTAGCTACGGTCTGGGAAGTTGCATTTACCCAGATATAACCATGCTCATCAGTTTTAAGCGTATTTACGTAAATATCACCCATAGAACCACCCGTCGTCAAGATCATTTTATAACTTGATGTTCCACCCATATCTAAGCTGTCCAGGGAAACTGTTTCTCCTGTCTGCTGATTGGTGTAGGAAGGCAACAAGCTTTTGATCTTGTTTCTGTTCAATGAATAGACCAGGTTAGAATTCCAGGTTACCTGACCAATCTTCTGAGTCAGGGCTGCTGACACTTCAATCCCTTTATTGTCTATTTTACCTGCGTTTACAAAAAAACTGGTATAGCCTGAACTTGGTGAAAGAGATGGATTAAATAACTGATTATAAGTAGATGATTGATAAACTGTTGCATCTATCTTCAGTTTGTTCTTAAACAACATCATGTTTACACCTGCTTCATAAGATTTTGTTCTTTCAGGCTCCAGATCTGTAGCCGGCAGGAATGTACTGGTTTGCGGATATCCGTTGATCACAGGATAAGTTGCAATAGATACAAATCTCTGCGGGGCATTACCTACTTCACTATAAGACACCCGTGCTTTCAGGAATGAAAGTACATCAGATTTGATATCGAAGATCTCTGTCATAACCCCCGATAAACCTACTGAAGGATAAAAGATGGATTTCGCTTTTGTATTGGCCAATGCAGACACCCAATCATTTCTTGCGGTAAGATCCAGGTACACCATGCCTTTATAGCCACCCTGGAAATTGGCAAACAAAGCCTGGGTCTGGTCATGATAACCATTTTGCTCCAGTTTACTTTGAGAAAGGTTAATGTTGCTGTATGTAAATAGGTTCGGAACACTTTGAAGGTCACCGCCCAGACTTGAATAGTCATATTTAATGTCTTGAAGACTGGCGCCAATGTTTGCCGTTACCGAAAAATCATTGACCTGTTTATTGATGTTCAGGAGTAGGTCTGTATAAACCTGACGTGTGCTGAGGTCATATTTGTAATATGCACCTGCATCACCGGCAAATAACCCTGAGGTAGAAGCGTAATATTTTCGCTCATTCAGCGCTGTATTATTGTCCAGTTTTGCACGTCCTGTAATGTTCATCCAGGAGTTGATGTCATACTTCAATGAAGCAGCCATCTGATACCTGTTCTTGCTGTTTGTAAAGTTATTTCTTTCTGTAATCCAGTAAGGATTTTGCATTTGGAAGCCCATATCACCGTACGGCCAGTATTGAGTTTTAAAGTTGCGGGTAGCATCATAACGCTCAAATACCTGGTATTTCCTGATATCATCTCCCCTTGGGAAAAGATAAATAGGAATCAATGGGTTGAAATATTGCCCCTGAGAAAGCATATTCTGCTCTTCGAGCCTAATGTAATTCATACTCAGGTCCATATTCAGTTTATCATTCAAAAACTTGCTGGTATTACGGAATGAAAAATTGTACCTGTCAAGATTGTTGTTGTGAATGATTCCATTGCCATTTACTGCCGCCATAGAGAAATAGGTTTGGTTCTTTTCATTACCGGTAGACAAGCTCAACGTAGTCGTTGAGTTCACTCCCGTCTGGAAGAAATCTTTTGGATCATAAGTACTCGGTGTTTTCAGCTTTTCACCCCAGCTGTAATAGCTTCCGACTTCCGAGCCATAAGTATTCTGAAAATCAGGCATTACAAATGGCGACTGAAATGTAGAATTGTTAGATGCTGTAATGGAAAAACTATCCTTTGAACCTTTTTTTGTTGTGATCATGATCACCCCATTTGCAGCATCACTTCCGTATAGGGCTGCCGCTGAAGGACCACTTAGTACAGAAATGGTTTCTATGTCATCAGGGTTGATGTTTGAAGCACCATCACCGGATTGTCCGGCACCCGAAAACACATCACCAGGCTGCGCGACAGACAACTGAGGCATAGGAATACCATCAATCACATATAGTGCATTGTTATTTCCTGAGATCGATTTCGTACCGCGAAGCACTACCCTTGCACCACCGCCAAGACCAGAAGAACTGCTATTGATGGTTACACCCGCCACTTTACCGGCAAGACTGTTTACAAAATTGGCATCCTTTACTTTATTTACTTCGTTGCCACTGATCTCCTGAACATTGTAGGACAATGATTTCAGTTCTTTTTTAATACCCAATGCAGTTACCACTACTCCGCTAAGCTCATTTGACGCTTCTTTGAGCACCACATTCAGGCTGCTTTGGTTTGCGATAGTAATCTCAGCAGAAGTAAAACCTAAAAAGGATATCACGACCACATCACCTGGATTTGCATCGATGACAAAAGTACCGTCATCCTGGGATACCACTCCTTTTGTGCTGTCTTTAATCCTGATAGAGGCTCCTGGAATAGGCTTACCAGCTTCATCCACTACCTTTCCAGGGATATTTTTCCTTTGTTTTGGTTGGTTAACCGGCTGTTGCACTACCGTTTTTTCCTTTTCTCTGATAACAATTGTCTTGTTTTCAATTGTATAGGTCAGCGGAAAATCTTTTAAACATTTTGTAAGTGCTTCTTCTACCGGGACATTATTTAACTGAACATCCTGCAAACGGTCAGTTTTAATTTGTTTGGCAGACCACAGGATATTATATCCTGTTTGTTTATTGATGGCATTAAATATCTGTTTGAGGCTGGCTGATTTTTGATTCAGCGTAATTCTTTGTGCAAATCCAGCAGCACTTACCTGCATCAACGTCGCGAAAATTAAAATGGCGGTAATTTTCATAATAAGTACGAATTTTCGGATATAGTCAGGGGGATTACAAATTTCTTTTGTAAAAACTTTATACATTTGTTATTCGGTTTAAATTGATAAAAAGTTGTACGACACTACTTTAAGGTTTTTCCGAAAAATTGATCAGGGACATTACGAGTGTTCCTGATTTTTTTTGGAAAACCAATGGGCTACTACACCCTTAGGATGAGTTCTCTCTGATTTTCATATTTGGTTAAATTTGGTTAAGTTTTGTTCGGTGACGTTTATTTCCCATCCATCACCACGATGGTATTATTTTCTATTTTAAATTTTACTTCCTGTGTCAGTTCAAGCATCTTCAGCAATTCTGAAACCTTTGCAAACCGCGTAATCACGCCACCGAAAGGCTCCGTTCTCAATTTATCATCCTGGTAGACTACTTCTACATTGTACCATCTGGATACTTTATGCATGATGCTTTCGAGTTTCTCATCGTTAAACCGAAATTCTCCGTTCTTCCATGCTATTGCGGCGTCAACATCAGCAACGGCCACTTTTAGGTTATTGCCAGACAATAGGGATTGCTGACCTGGCTTAAGCATAGCACTACCAGCTATTGCTGAATTTACGCTTACAGAGCCTTCCAGCAAGGTAGTCATGGTTTCAGTTTCATCAGGATAACTATTGATGTTAAAGTGTGTCCCCAGAACTTCTACTTCCTGATCAGCGGTTTTAACCTTGAAAGGCATTTTTTTATTGTGGGCTACTTCAAAATACCCTTCACCCGACAATTCGACTTTACGTTGATTTCCAGAAAATCTTGCAGGAAAACGCAATGAAGAAACTGCATTTAACCAAACTTTAGTCCCGTCAGGCAAATTAATCTGATACTGGCCACCTCTGGGTGTTTCAATGGTATTAAAAGCATTTACACCAGCTTTCCCAGAATATTCACTGGTCACGGTATATACCAGTTGGCCATCTGCAGTTTTACTGATGATGATCCCTGACTCTTCGGCCAGTTCTCCGGTTGCTGCGTCATTCAATACGATCTTTTTACCACTGGCCAGGGTAAGCACCGCGTTATTTCCTCCCGGCTTGATGACACTCGTTTTTACAGTAAGTGGTACCGATTTGTTTTCAGGTTTGTTCATGAACAAATACCCTGCAGACACTGCAATTAACAATACTGCCGCAGCTGCGATAGCTGGTATCAACTTACGTGTCACAGCAGGCTTGTCAGCTGGTTTTATAGCCATCCACATGTCTTCATCTGCCTTCTGTAAGTCTGCTTCTGATAAACCGGATGCACCTTCCTGATTGTGGTGATGAAGCCAATAGCGCAGCATCTCTTCCTCCTGATGAGTGGTTTTGCCTTCTTTAAAGCGCTTCAATAAATCTTTGACTTTGTTATCCATCTTATGCTGACAATAGGTTCTACATCAACAAAGACACATGAATTTAACAGATCGGGTATGCTTAATGAAAATATTTTTTATAACCTGCCAAAACGTAGTCGAATCACTTTCAAAGCCTTCTTCATCTGTGTGGCCACAGTATGTTCTGATAGTCTTAAACGTTCGGCAATTTCTTTATTGCTTAGGTATTCCTTTCTCCTCAGCTCGAAGACTTCCCGCATTTTAGCAGGTAGCCCGGCAATCTCCTTTTCAATCATCGCTGTCATTTCTTTTTCCCTGATCAGGTAATCCGTCGCGCTGGTGTCTGAATCTACCAAATGCTGAATGGCGTCAACATATTGCTTACCAAAGTCCTTATGTCTGAATATATTGAGGATTTTATTGAGCACAATCCTGTACAAATATCCCGATAGTGTAGTCTTTATTTGGAGCTCAGTGTGGTTTGTCCATAGTCCGGCAAATACTTCCTGCACAACATCTTTTGCTTCTTCTTTATCCTCCAATTTCCTGTAGGCATAAATGAGCAATAGGCTGTTGTAGCGGTTATAAATCTCACGAAATGCTAACTGATCCCCCTTATTTAATAACCCTGTTAGTTCAAAATCGCTTAGCTGGCCGTATATTGACATTAAACGAATTTACAAAAATTAACAGCATTAAAAATAATAAAGCAAGCATCAACAGGTTGGTGGCGTCCATTATTGAACCTATATGGAAACAATGCAAGACATCATAACAATTAATTTACAGAGGAGATGTTGAATCTGCCTTTCAATCTGATATCGTCGGAAGAAGCACCCAGCATAATGCTGAAATCACCCGGCTCAACCACCCATTGCATCTTGCTGTCCATTAATTTAAGGTCGTCAGCAGTAAGGTTAAATTCTACTGTCCGTTCTTCCGAAGGAGCCAAATGTATACGCTTGAATTGTTTCAACTGTCTGTCGGGACTTACCACAGAACTAACTTCATCCCTGATATACAATTGAACTACTTCATCCCCGGCTACAGTACCCTTATTTTTCAATGTAAACTTCACATTGATATTTACTCCATTATTCCTACTAATAACCAAATTACTATATTCAAACGACGAATAGCTCAGTCCATATCCAAATGCATATAAAGGTTTCGCGCTGGTTTCTACATAGTCATGAGATACCGGACGTTTAACGTTGTAATAAACAGGAAGCTGACCTACAGATCTTGGAATTGATATTGGCAAACGGCCCGCAGGGTTATAATCACCAAAAAGCACATCTGCAATGGCATTTCCACCCTCCTGGCCAGGATACCATGCATTTAAAATAGCAGGCACATGTTCAGCGGGCCAGTTTAGGTTTAATGGTCTGCCCTCAATCATCACCAAGACTACGGGCTTCCCGGTTTTTGCAATCAACTGAAGTAGTTGTAATTGTTTACCCATCAGATCTAATGTGGAACGGTCATACCCTTCTCCACTTTCCATATCGCTAACACTAGTTTCAGAAGCTTTAACAGTTGCAGCACCCGTCGATAAGTATTCAGTTTTAAAGTCTCTCGCACTGGAACCGCCCAATACCATTACTACTACATCTGCAGCCTTTGCAGCAGCCAGGGCTTCATCAAACTGAAGATTTGCCGTATCTCTGATCGCGCAGCCTTTTACATAGCTCACTTTGGTGCCTGGAGAGACCTTACTCTTAATGCCTTTTAATACTGTTATGATAGATTCCTCAGCCTGTGGTGCAGTATAATCTCCCAGTTGATTGTACATGTTATCTGCGTTAGGACCTATGACAGCTATATTTTTAAGTTGTTTGCTCAATGGAAGCGTATTGTTTTGATTCTTCAGCAATACAATAGATTCCCGGGCAACCTTCCTGGCCAATTGAATATGTGCAACACTTCTTACCGTTTTTACAGCTTTTGCGGGGTCAACATAAGGATTTTCAAAAAGTCCTAATGCAAACTTTTGTCTTAGTACATTCGCAACCGCGGTATCCAATAAACTCATGCTTACTTTTCCACTTTCAACTGCCTTTTTAAGTGCTTTTCCATAACCATAACCACTTAAATCTGCATCCAGTCCGGCATTGATAGCCATCGCAGCTGCTTCTTCCGCATTTGCTGCTACATAATGATTACTGTGAATTCCTGAAATACTGCCAAGGTCTGAGACTACGAAGCCTTTAAATCCCCAGTCTGTCCGGAGAATATCTTTTAAAAGCACAGGATTTGAAGAGCAAGGGATGCCATCTATCGAGTTATAGGCAGTCATCACCGACAATGCTCCTGCTTTTACAGCAGCTTTGAAAGGCGGAAGATAAGACTGGTGCAGTTCTCTGATTCCTATAGCTACACTCCCACCGTTATGACCACCTTCTGGTACGCCATAGGCGGTAAAGTGCTTAAGAGTAGAGATCACATTTGATCCCGACCTTAAATCATGACCCTGGAAACCCCTTACCATCGCTGCCCCCATAGCGCCATTTAAGACCGGATCTTCGCCATAAGTTTCCTCCACGCGCGACCAGCGTGGTTCTCTTGCCAAATCCAACACAGGCCCGTAGCCAATATGAGCGCCCTGAGTTCTTGCTTCTGCGGCTATTGCAGCCGCCATTGTTTCAATTAATGCCGTGTTCCAGGTGCTGCTCTGGCCTATCGATGTAGGAAAAACTGTAGTTCCAATAGCCATATGGCCATGCGGGCATTCTTCAGCAAAGAACATAGGGATACCAAGCCTGGTATTTTCCAACACATATTTCTGAAGCGCATTCGTCGCATTTGCTGAAAGTACGGGATTCAAACCTGTCTTCAGCGTTTTCTGAGTCCATGGATCTGCTCTCAATGTTGCCCACAGCATTCCGGTATGTTGCTCTGCCTGCGCTTGCTTAAATTTTTCGCTTACTCCGACTTTATTTCCTGTTTTATCATACATTTCCCAACCCAGTAATACTGAGACCTGACCTATCTTTTCATCTACGGTCATGCGGGAGATCAAGTCTTTTACCCTGCTCTCCACGGGCATATTGGCATTTTTATAAACAGGTTTTTGTTGTGCACTCGATTTAAATGCAAGTCCAGCTAAGAGTAGAAAGAAGGAAAGAGTTTTGTTCATTGTGGTTTAGTTATTGGCATTAGATGGTCTGTCGGCATTTTTAACACCCCAAACAGATGATGGCTTACTGCCCATGGTGATCGTCATGGTACCGCCTTTAATAATATCCTGATGTTTTATATAAGATTTTGTATGGTTGATACCGTTTAAAGTCACCTGCTGGATGTACTTATTTTCAGGAGAATTGTTTTTCACAGTCACCTTGAAAGTTTTACCTCCTGCTACTTTAATTTCAGCACTGTTTATGGTTGGACTACCCAGAACATATACGCCGCCGGCCGGACTCACCTGGTAAAAACCAAGAGCAGAAAAGACATACCATGCCGACATTTGGCCCACATCTTCATTTCCAATGATCCCGTCTGGCTTGTCTGTGTAAAAATCATTGAGGATATACCTCACTTTTTCAGCTGTTTTCCATGGTTTGCCTATATAGTTATAGAGGTAAGTCACATGGTGACTCGGTTCATTGCCGTGGGCATACTGACCGATCAAACCAGAAATATCGTTCGAAGCTTTAGCTCCCATATCACCTTTAGCGATAAACAAAGAATCCAGTTTAACGTCAAACTTGCTTTCACCTCCCAGCAGGTTCACCAGTCCATTTACATCCTGCGGTACCAGGAAGGTATACTGCCATCCGTTACCTTCAGTAAAATCACCATGCTCATGGATCGATATAAAAGGGGTATATGGTGTACGCCACTGGGTTTCAGACAAGCGTCCCTGCATAAAGCCTGATTTGCTGTTGTAATAATTTTTATAGTATTGCCCCCTCTTGCCGAAGTATTCATAATCAGCAGTCTTACCCATTTTTTTAGCTACCTGGGCAAGGCTCCAATCTGCGATCGCATATTCAAGTCCCATGGATACGGACTCGGCAGTACTGTCTGCCGGTATGTAACCTAGTTTCTTAACAAAATTAGTCCCCCTGATGTCCTGCATTGCAGTTGTCTTCATAGCCTCATAAGCGAGATTGGCATCAAATCCATTATAACCCTTCAATATAGCATCGGCAATCACAGGAACAGCGCTATAGCCGACCATACAATTGGTTTCATTAGCCATCAGGTGCCATACCGGCAAGCTACCCTGCTGTTTGTAAATCGCGAGCATCGAGCTAACCATATCATTTACATGCTCAGGATGGATAATCGTTGAAAGCGGGTTATTGGCTCTGTAGGTATCCCAAAGAGAAAATGTAGTTACATTATTAAAACCTTCTTTCTGGTGAACTTTCTTATCTGTGCCCCAATACTCGCCGTTTACATCGTCAAATATCGACGGAGCAATCATCGTATGGTACATAGCGGTATAGAACTTTTTAAGCTGTGATAGAGAATCAGTTTTTATGCTGATTTTCTGTAGTTCTTTATTCCATTGCTGATCTGCATTCTTAACCAGTTGATCAAAATTCCAATCAGGGATCTCAGCTTTAATATTCTGTGCCGCATTAGCAATACTCACCGGAGAGATACCCACCTTAACCAATACGGTTTCATTTTTAGCGGTAGCAAAAGTAATTGCCCCTTTTACATTCCTGGCTTTAAGAGCAGTACCGCTTTTCGGTGTAATGCTGTCATAGACTGAAAAATTCTTAATCGCTTTTGAGAAAACAGCGGTAAAATAGATCCTTTGATCTGCTGCCCAGCCCTTCGAAAAGCGATAGCCAGCAATTGTATGATCGTCAACCTTTTCTATATAAGTTTCCATTGGTCCATCCCATCCAATTCCCTGTTTCAGGTCGATGATGATGTGAGCTGCATCTGTAGATGGAAATGTATAACGGTGCATCCCCACCCTTTTACTAGTGGTCAGCTCGGCTTTGATGCCATACCTGTTTAAATCTACCTTATAATAACCTGGTTTAACGATTTCATTCTTCCGGCTAAAAGTTGAAAGAAAACCACTTTCAGGATCTTTTGCTGATCCTTTGCCCAGCTTCAATGGACCAGTAGTTGGCATAAACATGATATCTCCCAGATCTCCAATTCCGGTACCGCTTAAATGCGTATGGG
This sequence comes from Pedobacter frigoris, assembly GCF_032678645.1. Classification (GTDB taxonomy): domain Bacteria; phylum Bacteroidota; class Bacteroidia; order Sphingobacteriales; family Sphingobacteriaceae; genus Pedobacter; species Pedobacter frigoris_A. The sequence continues at coordinate 418,260 of NZ_JAVTSP010000001.1, read as the reverse complement.
AAAACCCAATAATGGTCGTATCAGAAATATGGTATCCCGAACACCAATCCCAGCCTTCAGAGATATTTACAGGCCCAAGTTGTACCGCTCCGAAGGGAACATTTGCACCTACAAATACGTGTCCATGAAAACCTGACCCGATCAATGGATCAACATATTGTGTTAAACTCACCTTTTTAATTTGCTGTTGAGCGAATGCAGGCTCGACAAAAGCCAATATGACTAAGGCTGACAAAAGTCGGGGAAAATTAAATTTGATCATAAAATAAAGGTAAGCATATTTGGCTTTTTATTAAGACACTTGTAAAGGAGTAATTGGGTATATATTCTACAATTTAAATTCTCACAAGATTTTATGTTAGTTTAGTTGTAAGTGAAAATAGAAAACTTCAATAAATTGTGATTCCAACTACTTTTAAATAATTTTAACCGTAAACCCTCGTAAGCAACAATAATGTATCAAATCGAAGAAACTGGTGGCGCAAACATTGGATTTGGCCGGGCTACATGGCCATTTGCCAAATTGTTAGTTAATAAAAATGAGTTGCAACTAAACGCATCAATCATAGGCAATGTATATTTCAGACCTTGTGACATAATCTCTATCGAACCATATACATTATTTTCAGGCACAGGTATAAAAATAAATCATCGGGTTAACGGATATAGTGAAAAGGTCGTCTTTTTAACTTCAGGGAGTCGCAATTTAATAAAACGAATAGCAGATACCGGGTTTTTAAACAACACAGATCCCATACCCACTGAAGTCGAAGCAAACATCATTAAATACCAATCAAGCGGAAGCTTTCCTATGAAATGGTCAGCGGTGATTGTTTTTGGTGTTATTTGGAATTTACTATTTCTAGGTGATATACTGGGCTATTTTGGCGATACCAATAATCGTATTCCTATTGGAATAGGCGCGCAACTCGCTTTAGCATTTGCCTTTTTGTTTGCCCTTACAACACTATTATCAGAGCCTTTTAGCAGGCTGGTTTTGAAAAAAGACCGTAAAACCAAGGAAATTAGGCCATTCTTGTTGTTTTTATTATTGATAACAGGATTTATGTTTACAATGGTTTCACTCACAATACGGTAGTCCATGTCAGATTTACTTTATACTCAATATGCTTTGGTAAAGCAGTCCAGACAAGTTGTCTTTCAGTTTCTGGAAGAAAAGGTTTTAGGTGATGTGGCTAAACCACTCTCCGTCTTTAAGGACAAAACCATTTCCTACATGTATGTTCATATTGCCAATACTTATATCGCCTGGGCAGGCAATTTTTCAATGAATGACTCCATCTCCTACTACGATCAGGATGAACCATTAAATATATCCCAATTACAAAATCTGTTTACACAAGTTGATGAGATTATGGAACGTTTTATCTCATATTTTGAAGGAGATCCGACCCAGGCAATTAAAGGATATAAATGGCCAGAAAAATATATTGAAACTGATGCATATGGTATTTTTACCCACGTCATTACCCATGAGTTTCATCATAAAGGACAGGCCATGACCATGGCCAGGCTACTCGGACACACCCCTCCTGATACCGATGTGATGCGCTTTTAAGTTGTCCCAGCTTTCAGAAATATTTAAGGGCCCAAGTTGTACCGCTCCGATTGGAAACATGCCGAAGTTACCTCTGATTTAAGACGTTGAAAAAACCTTCTCTAAAGCTTCTGCCAAGCGGAACAACATGTTTATCCAAGTGAATACGATTTCCTTCTACATGCTTAATTTTCTCCCTGTTGATGATGAAGGAACGGTGTACTCGAAGAAACTGACTCGGAGGAAGTAGTTTTTCAATCTCGGACAGGGAGAGTTTGGGTTTAAGTTGGAGGTTTCGGCAATAGTAGCCAGGTAATTTTGAAACCTGCTGTCCACTCATTTCGCTTCAAAGTGTGCAATAAATAATCTGCAAACTATCCACTTGACTGATTTTAAGCGCATTAGGTGGATTTCTGTTGGGATCTGAACTCTTGGGTGGTGATTTTGATTTTAAGAGCGTAGTGAAGCGCTAATGGTCAGAATTTTTGATTGAGAAAGGCTTTGTGTAGAGCGAGTGAGATGAGGGGCTGAGAATGTTACTTTACGCCGATGGATCTGCCTGGATACGGAGCATACCCCATCCAAAAACTACGGCTGCTGTCTGGAAAAATTAAAGTGGACACTTTGGTCTGAAAAGGACTGAACACTATTGCCGGAATCTCCACTGGGTATACCAAATAGTGGTTTATTTCTGTACATTTACTCTTAGTTTGGTTCGTTGCAGTAGCCTAAACTTTCGACGGGGAAGGCACTGCGGTTTAAACAGTTGATAATTTAATTATTGGCTGATGCCAAACGCTAACCAATCCCGATCTAGCATCGGGATGGTTATCTTTTCTAATTCTTCTTTCGTAGTCCTTTTTTCATCTTCTTGTTTTGGTTCATAATCCTGTTAATTACACAATAGGGAAATGAATATTTTAATTGGAAACGTAAATCTTGCGCCCCTCTATTTTGAAGTGTACCCCACCTGATGATTCCAATATCCGCAGCACACTTGATACATTATCAAATCTGGACACAGTACCGCTGTATTTTTCAGCTGGTTTATTACCGGTATATATTACTTCTACGTCATACCAACGCTCCACCATTTTCATGATGCTTTCTATAGACTGGCTCTCAAACATGAATTCATTGTTTTTCCAAGCAATAGCTTCGTCCATATTCGCTTCAATGACTTTGAAGTTTTCTCTATTAAGAATAGATTGTTGCCCTGGCTTCAATGTTTTACCACCCAAGTCTTTATTCACACCTACTTTGGTCAGTAGCCTCGATACGTTTACACTACCTTCAAACAAAGTAGTTTTAACGCTACTTTCATCCGCATAGCTGTTTATATTAAAATGCGTACCAAGAACCATTACCTCCTGTTCCCTCGTCTTTACAACAAAAGGAGATTTTTTATTCTTAGCTACTTCAAAATACGCTTCACCCTCTAACAGAATATGACGAGTTCTTCCAATAAACTGGTTTTTAAACGTGATTTTTGAATCAGCGTTTAGCCATACCTTGGTGCCATCCAGCAATGTGAATATGTAAGTTTGGCCTTTGGTCGTGCTTGCCGTCATCTCGACAGAGCGCAGCGACGAGAGATCTCTTGAAGTAGCATGACCAGGAGATCTCTCATTACCTCGAGATGACGGGTCTACTACAGCAGTGTTATCATTATACTTTAAGTCTTCCCCTATCACTACTCCACTCTTCGCATCGCTCAATTGAATTACCTTACCATTAGCCAATGTAATCGTCGCACCATTCTTACCGGGTGCAATATCATTCGCCACCACGTCATCCTGAACTTGTTTCAGGATCTCGCGATCGCTATTAAAAAACCAAACCCCAAATACCACCATCGCCACAGCCGCGGCAACCGCCGCGATCCTTGGCCAAAGTTTTACAACTGGCTTTTCTGTTTTAGTTCCGGCCACATGAGCTTGTATCCTGGAAAGCATTTTCGCCTCAATCTGCTCCTTAACACCCATTGTACGTTCATCCCACACGTCAGAATCCTGAAAGCTGCCATAAAAATTCAGCAACAACTGCTCTTCTTCCAACGAGGCTTCACCAGCTAAATATTTTTGAATCAGCACTAAAAATTGTTCTCTATCCATGTTTTCAAAAAGACATTCCAAGGCCTTATAACACATAGAGTAAAAAAGAAAGGGTATCCCCTAGTCTAACTGCTGATTTTTGTAATTTTTTGTAGTTTACATCTTTTAGTGGCATACTTTTACATGGTTTAATGGCCTACTTATATGCCTTTAAATATGATTTAACCGACTTTGAAACGCCATCATAAGATGTAATTGTGTGCCATCAAAAGATGTAAATCACATTTTTATAATTTATTATCTGTTACTGACGGAACCTAAACGAAATAAGGTCCTTAAATTGAAAATGGTTTACGAAAACCACAATGCAAATCCTTTTTTTTATTATTTTTGGGATAAAAAACAGCTCTGTGATATCTAAATTAACGTTCGCAATCTCTTTCCTTTTGGTGTTTTGCGTTTTCGCCGCCGAAGCGCAACTGAATAAACTTTATCAGGATAGCGATGAAGATAATGAACTGCGAAAAATCTCCTTCTATTCCCATTCTGAAGGATATATTGCTTTTAAAAAGCATATAGGGTTTACTACAGATGGAGGAAAAACATTTGTAAAAAAGCAGATTACTAATAGCAATGTTAATTTTAATGGCAATGATATAAATCTGACTTTTGGCTTCGCAATAACAGGGGTTAAAGCATTAGATAAAAATACCTTGATTGTTTATGGAGATTATGGTTTAGTACCAGCAATACTCTATTCAGGCGATCAGGGGAACACTTTTAAAGTCGTTTTTCATTCTAAGCCAAGTACCAGCACATTTTCATATATCGTCGATCTCGTTTTTCCCGAAAATGGCAGTATTGGTTTTGCTATCGACGAATGGCGTCTGCTTAAAACCACAGACAGAGGTCTAACATGGAAGCTAGTCAACTACTACGGTCCGAACTTGAAGCGAATCATCGGTTCCAGCGATCTGAACTTATACATTCTCGGAAATTCCAATATACTTCGAACAGTAGATGGCGGACTCAATTGGAACAATGCTAAGTTACCGGCCAACGGCGCCCAGGTTAAGGTTATAGACGCATTTTTTCTAACACCATCCAAAGGTTGGGTTTATTTTGAATCCAATGGTTTTGCAAATGTCTACTTTACGAATGATGGAGCAGAAAGTTATACTCTCAGAAGCAATGCTATTCCGGGCACATTAAACTTCCAAAGAATAAGTTTTGTAAATGATGATATTGGGTATGCATTGGGACCGAACTATACAACGTACAAAACCAGTGACGGTGGAAAATACTGGGAAGTCATAAAACGTGACAATGATTTCAGTTATTTAAATTATAGTCATACTGATATGCAACTATGGGACGAGAATTTGTTTTGGGTCGGCGGTGGGTACGGTTTTCTTGAATCCAGCAGCAATGGTGGAGGAAAACCCATACCAGGTGCTTACTTTTCAGTTGACAAGTCTTCCTTTGCTACTGACAATACTGTCAAGCTCATCAATTATTCAAAACCAGGGTATCAGTACGAATGGTCGAAAAATGGCATAGTGCTGGCGACAACCTATGATGCATCCTTTAAAAGGGATCCGAATCGCTTAACCGATACGGTTAGATTAACTGTTAGCGATGGATCGGTTTCTGCAAGCGCCGAGAAATATTTATCCTATCCACCACCATTAATAATCAGCTCTTTTCAGCCCAAAAGAGCAGGAATAGGTATGGATGTTACCATTTACGGTTCGAATTTCCAAGATATTCAGTCAGTAACGTTCGGTGGAATTCCGGCGACTCTTAAATCTGTTGATCCAACAAAAATAGTAGTGACTCTGGCTAATGGTGGCTCCGGAGAAGTTGTAATCAAGACAAAAGAACTGATGGTTTCATCAAATAGTTTTGAATACGTCCCACCACCAGCGGACAAATCCCCGCTTGTACTTGCTATCATGCCTGACAGCGGTGTAGTAGGTGAATTTGTATCCATAATCGGTTATAACCTCAACCAAGGCGACGTGAAAATAGGGAATGTTAATGCCAACGTGGAAGATAGTAGTAATAAGTTGATAAATGCCTATGCGGGCGAAGGAACTAATGGGCCGGTTTCAGTTACAACTGTGGCAGGAACTTCTTCAATTGATGGTTTCACCTTTATTACACCTGCTGTAATCACATCATTTAGTCCAGAGAAAGCAGTAGCAGGTACCAAGCTGACCATTTTAGGCAGAAATTTCAATTCCGCTATAAGTAAGACCCGGGTTCAGTTTGGGAGTATCAATGCTCGTGTACTTTCAGTAACAAGCACTGCTATTGAAGTGATTGTTCCTCAAAGTGCGCCCTACAAGGAAATTACCGTGATCTCAGATAAAAGAACAGCTTATTCAGCAAAGCCGTTTAACTTATTATTCCCAGATGGAGGCGGAATCTCTGAAAGATCATTTACCTCAGCGGCAGAACTCACACCAGGAGGTCAGCCAGTTTCGGTAATGACTGCTGACATCGATGGTGATAACAAACTAGACCTCATTATTACTTATAATACCGAGGCCAACCATTGTCAAGTTTTCAGAAATATAAGCACAGATAAGCAGATCCTATTTGATAAAGGCTACCTTATTGCAAATATAACCGTCGCATTAGTAGCCGATTTGGACGGCGATGGCTTACCGGACATCCTGAGCAAAACGGGAAGAGTATTTAAAAATACCTCTTTGGCAGAAAAAGTTTCTTTTGTTATGAACTACAATACCAACTCAACTGAAACCACCTCACTTGAAGACTTGGACGGAGATGGCAAACCTGACCTGATCAGCCTAACGGGGATACAAAAAAACGTAAAAACAGTCGATGCGCTAAAATTCAGGAGCGTGGCCATTCCGAACCCCGCTAATAACGCTTCAGGAGATTTGAATGGTGACGGAAAACCCGACCTGATAATCTCTGAAAACATCAACGGTGGTACTGCCAACATTTATATCAGCGAGAGTCGGGTTGGTGTTATAAAATATGGAAACCCGATCCGTGTCCGCGTCAAGGGTACGTTGGCTTTCAGGATTGCAGACATGGATAATGACGGAAAAAAGGATATCATTGCGATTGATCAAATCTCAAAAGAGTTGACCATTCTCCGTAATAAAGGTGAAAATGGCACAGCAGATTTTGATGATCCGGTTGTGTATTTCGCGCCGAGGTTAACCACCTATTTTGATATTGCCGACATTGATGGTGATGGAAAACCCGACATCGTTTCCAGTAGTGAAAATTCGGTATGTTTATTTAAAAATTTAAGTAAATCCCAAGTCATAAGGTTTTCCTTACCTATATCCTTAGCAAATGTAGGGACAAAAGGAAATATCGCATTAGCAGATTTTGATGGTGACGGCAAAATGGAAATTGTTGTGCCGAATAAAAATACAAATTCGGTGATTATTCATAAAAATGCAGTCAAACCAGATCCTGTTATCTATGATTTCAATCCAACAACAGGTTTTGCAGGAGACAAGATTGTCATTACGGGAGCAAATTTTTCACAAACAACATCTGTTAGCTTTGGTGGCGCAATCGCATCATTCAGCGTAGATTCCCCTACCCAGATTACTGCTACTTTGGTCGATGGTGCATCTGGAGATGTGGTACTGACTAATACAACCGGAACAAGCACCTCCCCCGGCTTTTTTTATGGCCGGGTACCTTTCATTCGCAATATTTCCAGCACATCAGCAGATGCAAAGACGGTAATGATTATCACAGGAAACTATTTTAGTCCTGTAGCTTCTGAGAACCTTGTCCAATTTGGATTGACAAAGGCAACGGTATTGTCGGCTACAGCGGAGCAATTGAACGTTAGTATACCTTCTTCAGCCACTTTCGGCCGGGTCAGTGTGATGGTAAATGGTCTCATAGGATGGTCAACCGATGACTTTTCTCTTTCCTTCCCGTATGATTATACTGGCCTCACTAAAAAGTCGTTCACAAACGAGATAGATCTATCTGAAGACCAAGGATTTGGACACATCATTGATTTAGATGGTGATGGAAAAATGGATATTGTCAAAATGCATGTGAATAACGCCCCGATCATCATTTCCAAAAACACATCACAAGACGGTACACTTTCCTTTGGCCCCGATAAAACCTATCCCGGGACCTCTGGAAACGGAAACTATGGAGATATAACGAAATCCCTTTCTGTGGGTGATATAGATGGGGATGGGAAACAGGATGTGATCACCCAGGAATCCAATTTAAATGGCAACATCTCCATTCTTAGAAACACGAGTCAGGGCGGGGAGATATCACTTGCAGAAAAAGTCAGGATATTTGGTTCTTCAGGAGAGAGTGAAATTGGGCCAGTCAAAGTTTTTGACATTGACATGGATGGAAGAAATGATCTGATATCAGCAGGTATCACCGAAAGAAGAATTTCCATCTTACTTAACAGAACCGTAGGCACAAACATTCGCTTCAGTGATCCGATTTATATCAATCTGAACCATGGGGTCACAGATGTGGCAGTTGGCGATATGAATAAAGATGGGTTATTGGATCTTGTGGCAATAACAAGCAATCCCAATCCATTGTCTGTTTTCTTAAACCAAACAAAAAATGGCAAACTGGCATTTGCAGGAGAGAAGACATTTTCTGCCCTCGATGCGGCAAAAAAAATTAAACTGGCCGATTTTGATAATGATGGAAACCTCGATATTCTCTATATTACTTATCGTCCAAATTTCATGATTTTGAAAAACAAAAGAATAGGCAGTGACATTTCGTTTGATGAGAAAACGACATTCACCCTACCTGCGTATTCAGATGACATCTGTATTGCAGATTTAGACGGCGATGGAAGAATAGATCTCGCTTCGCACAGTTTTAATTCTTTTTATATCTTCAAAAATCTGACAAGTGGAATAGATATCCGGTTTGATAAGGAGTTAGAATGTAAACTAAGAAGTGCGAGTATAAATGAAAATATTTTTGCTGCTGATCTCGACGGTGACGGCCTGCCTGATCTGGTTCGCTTCAGTGTAGGCTACAATTCTGTTTTACTTCGAAACCCGGCGGCGGTAAAACCAAAGATTACCGGACTTTCAACAAATGAAGCATATGCCGGCATGACAGTGGCTATTTCTGGATTTGAACTGCAAGATGCTACTTCTGTTACTTTTGGCGGTATTCCTATAAAGAGTTTCGAGGTCATTAACCCAAACAGGATCGTAGTGATATTGGGTAACGGCGCCAGTGGCGAGGTAGTGGTTACAACTCCCTTGGGTACAGCAAAATACGCTGGGTTTATTTTCAAGAAATCCGCCTCAATTACCTCATTCACGCCTACTTACGGAAAGAAAGGAGCTGAGATCATAATTAAGGGTACCTTATTTGAAAATGCAAGGTCCGTTTCTTTTGGTGGTATACAGGCCAGCTCGTTTAAAATTGTATCCCCAACAGAGATGAAAGCCACTTTAGGTGATGGTGGTACAGGAAGCGTATATTTCGAAAGTCAGACAGAAAATGCCTACCTCAGTGGATTTACTTATTTAACTGAACCTATTATTAACACTTTAGCACCCACCATACTAAAACCTGGGGGCAGTGTTGATATAACAGTAGTTACCGACATCAGGTCTGGAAATAATTTCAACTACATATGGACAAGAGATGGGGCAATTATTCAGGGTGCTGCCGGAATGAATTATATCGCTACTCAGGCTGGAACATATCATGTATATTTTATCCATGAAGGCCATAAATTGATATCAAATTCCATAATTGTCACGAATGGGTTTAACCTACCCGTTACCAACTTCAAGGTTAAAGGTACAGCGGTCACATGTAAAAATGTGGAGAATGGCACGATTAGTATCGAGGCGACGCAAAAACTGAACTACTTAGTCACAATTATACGTGAAGGAATTCAAGTGAAAGTAAATAATTTCACTCAAACAACACTGATAGATGGACTTGCCCCTGGCATTTATTCAGTTTGTATAACTGTTGACGACCAGCTGGACTACAAACAATATTTTGAAGTGATGATTGGTAAACCAAAGGATATCGAATTATACGCGGTAACAAACAAGGATCAGACCGTGACCTTGACGATGGAAGGCGCAAACAAATACAATGTCATGATCAACGGACATACATATAGCACAACCGAGGGATTCATTACTCTACCGTTAAATCCGGGGAGCAACTTTATCTTTGTGTCTTCCGATTTGCCATGCCAAGGTACAATCAGCAAGAAGATTGAAGCGCCAATCAAAATAAAGGCAATTCCAAATCCATTCGATAACGATTTATCTATTCAAACTACCTTTGGAATTGGCAAAACCATCAAAATTGAAATATTCGATTCCATAGGAAAAAAAGTTTACACACGCGATCATAGTAATGAAAATGGAACGATAAATTTAAATTTAGCGACCTTGCCCCCGGGTCTGCTGGTTTTAAAAATCTCCTTAGGAAACGAAATGGTTCAATCGAAGATCATAAAGAAATAATGAAAAAATTAATACTATACATTTTTATTGTTTGCGCATGTAGTTGTGGAAAAAAAAAGGAAAGTCCTCTTATGCCACCCAATGTTGCTCCCACAGCAGCTATATTACTGTTGCCAGCCATGAACGAACCTTGCAATAACGGCACAATTATATCAAATCTTTTGAGTAAAGTTCTTTTCAAATGGACACCAGCGACAAATGCAGATAGTTATAAACTGACAGTGAAAAACATGCTAACGGGCCAAACTTCAGAAGCTAACTTAACAGTTGCACAAGCTGAAGTAATCATAAGCAGAAATACACCATATTCGTGGTTTGTGACATCAAATTCTTCCAAATCTACAGAAGTGGCCGTCAGTAATGTGTGGAAATTTTATAATACTGGGAATGGCGTCGAAAATTATGCTCCTTTTCCAGCCGAAATCAGTTATCCCTTGCAAGGAGTAACCTTAATAAACGTTAATGGCAAAGTAATATTGAAATGGGTAGGAACTGACGTTGACAATGACATACGTAATTATGATATTTATTTTGGTGCAATTAGTGACCCACCGTTATTAAAACAGAATTATAATGATGATAGCTATGAAGTCCCGGTTGACAGTTATAAATTATATTATTGGAAGATTGTTACCAAAGACCAGAAAGGAAATACTTCAAATAGTGGGATTTATCAGTTTATGATGCACTAATTTTTCAATTCTTCATCCACCAACCGATTAGCTCAATCGTCAGCAGGCCACCCATAGATGAACGCAATTGCGTAAGGGCTCTGGTAATGTGGTTTTCTACAGTTTTAGTCGAAATCCCCAGCCGCTCGGCAATTTCTTTATGACTCAGGTTTTCTTCCCGACTCAGCTTATATACTTCCCTGCATTTATCCGGCAACTGCTCCACAATCGAGTTGATCTGCTGCAACAGTTCTTTATGCTCCAGACTTCCATAAGCAGAAGGTTCGTGTAATCTTTCATGCAGACCGTCAAAAAAATCTTCCCTTACTTTCTGACTTTTAATCAGCCGGAATACTTTGTACCTGCAGCTAGCAAATAAATAAGCCTTAACCGAAATCTGGATTTCAATACTCTCCCGCTTATCCCAAAGCTTAATAAATATCTCCTGTATAATATCCTCACAAGGCTGCCGGTCTTTGAGCATGTTGTTAACCGAAATATACAAAGGTTGCCAATAGCGTTTATAAAACTCAGACAACGCAGCCTCATCACCCGCTTTTAGGAAAGCAAGCAATTCATAGTCAGTATAAGTGCTGTAAGTTGCCATGAAATTTTTATTGATACCCCGTTATACTAATTTAGCAAAAATGTTCTACAAGATTATATAAGTTCTTCGATATAAACCAACTACGATGAAAAATAAATTTTAGTTTTTCTTGCTAAAAGGGATTAGAAGCGTTCTACTATTCTGAAAAATTACCTAGCGAGTATAATAAATGCTATCCATTCTACTATAAAAGCTTTCAGAACCGTACTTTTGCCGGCATGAAACCTAACTTCGATTGCCTGTTTTACATGGAGAACAGCAGCATATGCATACTAGAAATTCAACGAACTGATCTTCCTTTAGATGCGGATATTTCGCAGCGTTTCCAGTGGTTGATAATTGACATAGCATCGCTAAAAGCCTCGAAGCTAACATTCCGTTCAATGGATCGCTCAGACAATATAGAAGAGCGTTATTTTGAAGAAGGCTATTTAAAATTTAACCTCACCAGCGGTACTTTTATTGAAAAATTCAATCTTGCCCAGCACCAGTTAAAAATCTTAAAACCCTCTGAGTTTCCAGAAGATTATCTAGAAGTTATAATAAACACATTAACATCAAACCAATAGCGTAAAAACACAAAGGCAAGCCACTGTAAGTGGCCTGCCTGTAAATATCATTATGCGGTTGCTTACAACTGCTCGATCTTCAATAAACGCGCTTATAGCATACTTACTATGAGTTCCTCTTTTCTTTAAGGACGCATTCTGCGACCTTAAAGAATCTGGTTCCTCCTTTGTCAGCATAAACATATATTGCACAGGAAATCGTTCCATATTTCTTCGTACTTGCTCTTTTAAACGCTTTGTTTCCACACCATAAAGTTCTGCCAGATCCCTATCCAACATTACCTTTTGACCTCTGATATTATAAATTTTGCTCAATACAGTTCGGTCTGGTATAACAGTTTCTCCAGTAATAATGTTATTTTATCTTCTATATTATCCTGATTGATTTTCATGTCAGCTAAATTCATTCAGATATTTTATAAAAGCCAAATAGAAGAAGAAATAAATTTTAAATTACTAATATTATTAGCAAAACTCGCTGCTTTTATTATATTTGATACATAAAAAACCCTTACTATGCATCAGAAAAGCCACATTTCCAGTTTTTTATTCAATGAATCAGATAGCTTTTATTATCGTTCAAAAAAGTCTTCAAGTCACCAATATATTGCGGGTAATAGCCACAATACTTGTAAAATAGCGAAGGAAGTTATCGGAACAGCTAAAGACAATTGGCTGCTATTATTTGATGATCTAGGCACATTAAAGCATACTCAAAAACTTGGCAATGCCAAGGCGGGATTTGGGGACATCAAAGGGGTTTTACAAATCACATTACAGCATCAGTGTCTATCAATAGTGCTGGTCAGCCATTCCAAAAAAAGCTATACCGCCGACAAGACAGACCTATTATACAACATCAGATTGATTTCTACAGCCAATAGCATCAGTATTACGTTGCTTGATCATCTGGTGATTTCATCTGAGGGTTATTACAGCTATAGAGATAACGGTCTGCTTACCTATATGACGGATTGATATGCCTTCGACTTAACACTGCTTATTAAAAATATTTTTCATCCATTTCAACCACTCATTGTAAAATAAGAGGAAGTTCGCTAACACTAATTTTATAATTTATGACAAAAGCACGTTTCATTGATCCTCTTACGGATTTCGGTTTTAAGTTTTTATTCGGCCGTGAGCCTGACAAAGACATTTTAATAGAACTTTTAAATGCCTTATTTCAAGGAGAGAAACACATCGTCGATCTCAGTTACAGCCCTACAGAGCATGGCGGAGAAAGCAGTAAGGAGAAAAAAGTACTTTTTGACCTCGTATGCACTGGCAAAGACGATGAAAAATTCATCATCGAAATGCAGCGGACAGGACAGGAATATTTTAAGGACAGATGTGTATTTTACATGTCCAGATTGATCAGTTCCCAATTACCCAAAGGGTCCACCAACTGGAACACGCCACTAAAAGAAGTTTATCTGATCGGTATTATGGAGTTTCAGTTCAATAACATCAACAGCAATTACATGCACAACATTGCATTGATGAACAAAGACACCGGCAAAGTTTTTTACAAAGGTATGGGTTATAAATTCCTTGAATTACCTAACTTTGATAAACAGGGAGATGAAATAGAATCAGATCTGGACAAGTGGTTTTATCTTTTAAAGAACATGAGCCGTTTAGATAAAATTCCAGCCTTCCTGGATAAAAGAGTATTTCAAAAGATATTTAAAATTGCAGAAGTGAGCAAGCTGACTAAAGAGGAACGTGAACTATATGAATCAGATTTGAAAGCCAAATCTGATTGGAATGGCGGTATGGACTGGGCTAAGAAGCAGGCAGCACAACAGGGCTTAGAACAAGGTCTACAGCAAGGTTTGGAACAAGGTTTGGAACAAGGCAAACTTCAGGAAAAAATAGAAATAGCTAAAAACATGAAGACAAAAGGCATGTCAGATGAAGACATTTCAGAACTAACCGGCCTTTCGATTGAAGAAATTCAAGAATTATAAATCAAGTTTTTTAAAATAAACAAAAGTCCTTTGGTATCACCGAAGGACCTTTTTATGTCTGGACTATGTGTTCTAGCTGCCTTCGCTATGCGCTCGTATCTTCTAGGGTGATGCGCCGTACCATCTAGGGTATTGCTTCGATCGTGATCGAAGCAATACCCCAGAAGCACCGCAGTTGCACTGGAGAAGCACCGACTGCATAGCAAACGGACCCCAAAAAGAAAGGCGCCGGAAATTTCCGGCGCCTTAAATTATAGAAAAATTAAAAATCCTGATTATGCGTAAGGAATTCCATCCTTAGAAGGCAAGCTACTATGCCCCATCAGGTATTGATCTACCTTTCTGGCTGCTTCACGTCCTTCTGATATTGCCCATACTACCAACGATTGTCCGCGGCGCATGTCTCCGGCTGCAAAGATCTTAGCAATGTTTGTTTGATACTTACCTTCTTCGGCTTTCACATTACCTCTGTTGTCGAGTTCAATACCTAGTTTCTCCAGCAATCCTTCTTTCTGAGGATAAAGGAAACCCATAGCCAATAATACCAGTTGACAAGGAAGTTCGCGTTCTGTACCGGCTTTCTCTTTGAAGTTTACCGGACGGCCAGAAGGATCAATTTCCCATTCTACATCTACTACTTTTACCGCTTTAAGATTACCATTCTCATCTTTGATGAATTCTTTGGTGTTTACTCCCCAGCCTCTCTCGCAGCCCTCTTCGTGAGAAGAAGTCACTTTTAAAAGCATTGGATAAGTTGGCCAAGGCATGTTTGATGTGCGTGATTGTGAAGGCATTGGCATGATCTCAAATTGGGTCACAGATTTAGCACCCTGACGGTTAGAAGTTCCGATACAATCAGATCCTGTATCACCACCACCTATTACAATTACATCTTTGCCAGTTGCCAGAATCGCTTCATCTGTAACCGCAAAGTTTTTAACACGTTTGTTTTGTTGTTTCAGGAAGTCCATCGCAAAATGTACTCCTTTAGCTTCTCTGCCAAGAGCAGGAAGGTCACGCGGAATGGTAGAACCGCCTGCAAGCACGATAGACTGGTAATCTCTCAGCAAGGTATTCAATTCTACGTTAACACCAACGTTAGCATTGCACTTGAATACGATACCTTCTTTTTCCATCAATGCAATACGTCTCGTTACCACATCTTTTTGCAGTTTGAAATCAGGAATACCATAATTCAACAAGCCTCCAGGTGTATCATCACGTTCGTAAACTACTACCTCATGACCAGCTTTATTCAACTGTGCGGCAGCAGCAAGACCGGCAGGACCAGATCCAATTACAGCGACCTTTTTACCAGTACGGATCAATGGTGGTTCTGCTTTAATGTATCCTTTTTTAAACGCTGTTTCTATGATGTGTTTCTCAATCTCTTCAATTGAAATCGGAGATTTATTAATACCCAGTACACAAGCTGATTCACATGGCGCCGGACAAATCCTTCCAGTAAATTCAGGAAAGTTATTGGTACTCAATAAAATAGTTGAGGCCAACTGCCAATCTCCTTTATATACAGCTTCGTTAAATTCAGGAATCACATTACCCAGCGGACAACCAGACTGACAGAATGGTACGCCGCAGTCCATGCATCTTGCTGCCTGTTTGTTTACTTCCTGTTCTTCTAATTCAGCTACAAATTCATTGTAGTGCTTTAAACGCTCTTTTGCATCTTCTTTACCAGGAGCAGTTCTTTCATATTCTAAAAATCCAGTTACTTTTCCCATGATTAAGATATTTTCAGTTTGTTACTTTTGTTCATTAGTACTG
Organism: Pedobacter frigoris; assembly: GCF_032678645.1. GTDB lineage: Bacteria > Bacteroidota > Bacteroidia > Sphingobacteriales > Sphingobacteriaceae > Pedobacter > Pedobacter frigoris_A. The sequence continues at coordinate 402,534 of NZ_JAVTSP010000001.1, read as the reverse complement.
CTTTATATTCCTTAGGGAATACTTTGATAAAATGTGCAGATTGAGTAGCCCAGTCGCTCAACAGGAACTTAGCCACGCTGCTTTCTGTCAGTTGTGCATGCTTTCTCAGCAATAAGTTGATGCGCAGTTCATCCTGCTCATCCAAAGGATCAAGATCAACCATCTCTTTATTACACTTGCTTGCAAAGTCGCCATTCACATCGTAGATCCATGCCACACCGCCACTCATACCGGCAGCGAAATTGCTTCCTGTACCACCGATAACCAGCACTTCACCACCTGTCATGTATTCACAACCGTGATCTCCAAGTCCTTCAACCACCGCTGTAGCACCAGAGTTACGTACTGCAAATCGCTCACCTGCCTGTCCACGAACAAACAACTCACCTGAGGTAGCTCCATATAGGGCAACGTTACCGATGATGATATTTTGCTCAGGTACATATTTATTAGCAGCAAAAGGGTAGATCGCCAGCTTAGCACCTGAAAGTCCTTTACCTACATAATCATTTGCCTCACCTTCAAGATGCAGGGAGATGCCTTTGGCAGCGAATGCACCAAAACTTTGTCCTGCAGAGCCCTTGAACTTAAAGTTGATCGTATCAGCAGGTAAGCCCTGCCCTTTATAGACTTTAGAAACCTCGTTAGAAAGCATTGTGCCAATAGAACGATCGATATTGATTACCGGGAATTCCTTGTATATCGGCTCCTTAGAAGCCAATGCAGGTTGAGCTGCTTCTATCAATTTATGATCTAACACATTATCCAACCCATGATCCTGAGATTCTGTATTGTAAAGGCTCAAGCCATTATCTGGCGCCTTAAATAGGATTTTAGAAAAATCAAGGTCTTTTAGTTTCCAGTCCGACTGATCAATCTGACGTACAGTTAAGGCATCTGACTGCCCAACCATTTCATTGATCGTTCTAAAACCAAGCTCAGCCATCGTTTCTCTTAATTCCTGAGCAAGGAAGTAAAATAAGTTTACCACATGATCCGGCTCTCCGGTAAATAGCTTCCTTAAATTAGGATCTTGAGTAGCCACACCAACCGGACAAGTATTCAGGTGACATTTACGCATCATGATACATCCGGCGGTTACCAATGCAGCTGTAGCTACACCCCATTCTTCCGCACCAAGTAGCGTTGCAATTGCAATGTCTTTACCGGTTTTAAGTTGTCCGTCTGTCTGCAGTACCACGCGGCTTCTCAACCTGTTTTTAACCAGGGTCTGATGCGCTTCTGCCAATCCAAGTTCCCATGGTAAGCCAGCATGTTGTATCGAAGTCAATGGTGAAGCACCTGTTCCTCCATCAAAACCGGATACTAAAATCACATCAGCATGAGCCTTTGCAACTCCTGCCGCAATTGTACCAACACCTGCTTTTGAAACGAGTTTTACGTTAATACGTGCTTCGCGGTTTGCGTTTTTCAAGTCGAAGATCAGCTGAGCCAAATCCTCGATAGAATAAATATCATGGTGCGGAGGCGGAGAAATCAAACCTACACCAGGTGTAGCATGACGAACTTTTGCAATCCAGTCGTCGACTTTATGTCCGGGCAGTTGTCCGCCTTCGCCTGGTTTTGCGCCTTGAGCCATCTTAATCTGCAGCTCATCAGCATTGGTTAAGTAGTAACTGGTTACTCCAAAACGAGCAGAGGCGATTTGTTTGATGGATGACCTCATTGAATCACCATTAGGCATCAATTCGTACCTCAACTCATCCTCACCGCCTTCACCTGTATTACTTTTTCCGCCAATGCGGTTCATCGCAATCGCCAGTGTAGAGTGTGCCTCGTGAGAGATCGAACCAAAAGACATTGCTCCGGTAGCAAAACGCTTCAGAATGTTTTCAATCGGTTCTACTTCTTCAAGCGGAACAGCCGGACGGTTATAATTGAATTCAAATAATCCCCTGATGGTATAAGCTTGTAACGTTTGCTCATTTACCAGTTTGGCGTATTGCTTATAAGTATTATAGTCATTTTTCCTGGTTGCGTTCTGCAACAGGTGGATCGTCTGAGGATTAAACAAATGCTGCTCACCTTTACGTTTCCATTTATAGTTACCACCGGTAGGCAATATCGCATCAGGGCGGGTAGCCAATTTAAATATCCTGTTGTGCTTGATCAGAGTTTCTCTTGCGATTTCATCAAGACCAAGTCCTCCTATCCTGGAAACTGCTCCGGTAAAATATTTATCTACTACAGGCTTATTGATACCAAGGATTTCAAATATTTGGGCACCATGATACGATTGTAGTGTTGAGATACCCATTTTTGAGAAGATCTTGAGTAGTCCGCCATTGATAGAGTAAATGTAGTTATTCACCATTTTCTCAGTGGTCATGCCTGACTCTTTACTAAATCCACCAATAGTCTCCAACGCCAGATAAGGATTAACTGCCGTAGCACCAAAACCAATCAGCGTTGCAAAGTGATGTACTTCCCAAACGTCACCCGCTTCTATCACTATACCTACAGCACCACGGTATCCTTTTCTGATCAGGTGATGATGCACTGCAGACACAGCAAGCAGTGACGGTATCGCCGCATGTTCTGAATCCAGAGCACGGTCAGACAAAATGATTACCTGGAAACCGTCCTCAACAGCGTCTACTGCATATCGGCAAAGTCGTTCAATGGCTTTCTCCATGGAACCTGGTTTACCATCTGCCCTGAAGTAGGTTTGCAAAGTCTTAGACTGAAACACTCCAGTATCTATGCTCCTTAACTTTTCCAATTCCACATTGGTCAAAATCGGGTGCTTGATTCCCACACAATGGCACTGCATTGCAGTCTCCTCCAGTAAATTTCCATTTGCACCCATAAATCCCGCAAGACTCATTACCACTTTTTCCCTTATCGGGTCAATTGGCGGATTGGTTACCTGGGCAAACAATTGCTTGAAGTAAGAAGACAGATGCTGAGGTTTCTGAGAAAGTACTGCCAAAGGTATATCTGTCCCCATCGAGCCTATAGCTTCTTTGCCCTCTAAAGCCATTGGTTTCAATACCAAATCCACGTCTTCTCTGGTATAACCAAATACTTGCTGATAACGGAATATAGATTCTTCCGACAATCCTGTGAACACTACTCTTGGCTCAGGAAGTTCTTCCAGTCGGATCTGGTATTTGTTGATCCAGTCTGAGTATGGCTTATCACCACAAACTTGTTGTTTAATCTCCGCATCAGATATAATACGCCCCTGCTCCATATCCACTACAAACATCTTACCTGGAGTGAGGCGGCCTTTTTCTATAATTTTACTCTGGTCAAGAGCTAAGGCTCCAGCTTCTGAAGCCATGATTACATGATCATCTTCTGTAATTGCGTAGCGCTGAGGACGAAGCCCATTTCTATCTAGTGTCGTACCGATCAGGTTTCCATCGGTAAAAGAAACTGCAGCTGGACCGTCCCAAGGTTCCATTAATGTAGCATGAAACTTATAGAATGCTTTCTTTAGCTCATCCATATCTTCGTTGCCATCCCAAGCCTCAGGAATCAGCATCATCAGTACGTGCGGCAATGAACGTCCCGAATGCAGCAACAATTCTACTACATTATCAAGACATCCTGAATCGGAGTTAGTCTCATCGATTACAGGAAGTAAAATATTTAGTTCTTCAGGAGTAAAGTAAGGCGACGCAAATGATTTCACACCTGCTCTAAACCAGTTTAAATTTCCTTGTAAAGTATTAATCTCACCATTATGGGCTATATACCTGAAAGGTTGAGCCAGCCTCCATGACGGAAAAGTGTTGGTTGCGAAACGTGAGTGAATCAGACCGAAGGCCGAAACGACACGTTTATCGCTCAATTCAGTAAAATATGTTCTTACCTGCAACGAAGTCAGCTGACCTTTATATACAATAGTCCTTGATGAGAAGGATGCAATATAAAACTCACCGTTAATACCTTTTACAGTTGTATTAATGGTTTTAGACAGGTAATTCTTGAATACGTAAAGTTTACGTTCGAAATCAGCTCCTGCTGCAACTGAATACGGGCGGGCAATGAATACCTGCTCCATTTCCGGTTCAACAGATAAAGCCATATCCCCAATACCTTCTGTATTGGTCTGTACTTTTCTAAAACCAAGAACTTCAAGGTTTAGTTTCTCTGCTGCACGGTAAATAATTTCCCTGCATTCTTCTCTTGCCTTCACATCTTTGGGTAGGAAAAGCATCCCAACGCCGTAGTCTCCGGATTCATTCAGGCTAAATCCAATTTTAAGACATTCATCATACAAAAATTCGTGTGGTATCTGAATCATGATACCTGCACCATCTCCGGTATTGATTTCGGCTCCGACAGCCCCGCGGTGATCAAGATTTTCAAGAATGGTTATGGCGTCTGAAATGATCTGTTGTGACTTTCTTCCCTTGATATGGGCAACAAATCCGATGCCGCATGCATCGTGCTCAAAACGCTGGTCATATAACCCTTGGTTATCTTGTGATTGTTCCATAAGTCCGTTTAAATATAGTTTGGTATAGTGTATTTGAGACACTAAGATACGAAAAAAAACTAAGAAATTATAATATTGATATATTTTTTAGGAGATATGCAGTACTTTTTAAAAAAAACCACGCTTAATTACCATATCAATAATTTACATCGTTTTAAATTACCATATTCATAATGGTGTTATTTAGAATAATTTTGCATAAGTATTCGCTCAGTTTTAGGGGGTAAAAAGAATCACGACACATCGGGGAAATTTTGTTCTGCTACACTCTTGAGCACTTTTTCCTGTTGGGACAAGGAATCGACAAGCGTACCCTCTCCCAAATCTTTCTGAAAACAGCCATGAATATAGAATCTTAAAAATAATTATTGTTTTTCATGCAACTCAATGTCTTTAATGTCAACAGATTACCGCATTCCAACTTCAAAAATCAAAATTATTGTGATTTTTCTTTTCGCAATCTGATGTCTTTTGCTACTTTTGTGGCGGGCAAGTCTTTTACGATCAGCTCCCTTTGAACTCCCCCAGGGCGGGAACGAAGCAAGGGTAGAAGGTTGTAGCGATGCGATAAGAGGTGCTTGCCCTTTTTTTCTTTTTCTGGTTAGGCTGTTTCTCACATAACCGACATATTCCAACTTTTAATAAATAGAATCGATGTAATTGCCTAATTTAGGCACCGAATAATTTATAAAGACACATTAACCATTGCTAATAATTAAATAACATGAAATTTTTCATTGACACAGCGAATCTTGATCAAATAAAAGAAGCACAAGACCTTGGCGTTTTAGACGGCGTAACCACCAACCCAAGTTTAATGGCTAAAGAAGGTATAACCGGCGATGCTAACGTAACTGCACACTACAAAGCAATTTGTGATATTGTAGACGACAACGTAAGTGCTGAAGTTATCGCTACTACTTTTGATGAGATCATTAAGGAAGGTGAAGCATTAGCTGCCTTAAATCCGAAGATCGTTGTTAAGGTTCCAATGATCAAAGATGGCGTTAAAGCGATCAAATATTTTACTTCAAAAGGCATCAAAACCAACTGTACACTAATCTTCTCTCCTGGTCAGGCTTTATTAGCTGCTAAAGCTGGTGCAACTTATGTTTCTCCATTCTTAGGACGTTTAGATGATATTTCTACAGATGGCTTACAACTGATCGAAGACATCAGATTGATCTTTGATAACTATGGATACCCTACTCAGATTTTAGCTGCATCAATCCGTGGACCATTGCATATTGTTGCCTGTGCTAAATTAGGTGCTGATGTAATTACAGCTCCTTTAAGTGCAATCACTGCGCTATTAAAACACCCACTGACTGATAGCGGTCTAGCTACTTTCCTTGCTGACCATAAAAAAGCAGCAGGTTTGTAATTATTGAATTATAACATAAAAAAAGCGGCTGATTATACAATCAGCCGCTTTTTTTATGATTTTTTCTCTGCCATCAATTTCAGCAGACCAGCGGAATTGGTTCTCATTTCAGTACCGGCAAGCACCTTCTTCACCAGATCGTAGTCAATTTGTTCGTCAGGAACGATCTCTATCCCCTTCACTCCTGCTCCTATTGCTGCTTCTACATCGCGTGGTTTATCCCCTATCATTACAGATAAAGCAGGATCAATTTCAAACATATCAATGGCATCCAGAAGCATCTTTGAACCCGGCTTTCTGCATTCACATGCGCTTACTGTTGGATGATGCGGACAGTAATAAAACGCGGCAATATCTGCAGATTTCTGTACAAAAGCATTCCTCAGCATCTGGTGCATGATGCCTAATTCTTGCTCTGTATATCTTTTTAAGGCTATACCGCCCTGATTGGTAATCACAATAAGCAGATATCCCTCATCGAATAATCTTTTCAATGGCGGAATCTGGTATTCCAGTATCTTGAAATCTTCTACCCTGGTGATGTAATCGTATATTTCGTGATTGAGCACTCCGTCACGATCCAGAAAAATGGCTTTATTCATTAGTTTTGACTTATTATCTTGCGACACTTTTGTTATGCGGCCAAATATGAGAATTATTCAGCTAAACAAATTGACTTTAACCATGTTATTTAAGCAAGTAATTTAGAATTTGCACCATAAAATATTATCATCATGCCTTATATAAAGAAAAACCCGCAGAACAGCGACTCGGTCAACTTATTTTTTGAAGATTACGGAACAGGGAAACCTGTGGTTTTAATCCATGGATGGCCGGTATCACATGAAATGTGGGAATATCAGGTTAATGCACTCACTAACGCAGGGTACCGTTGTATTGCCTACGACAGAAGGGGTTTTGGACAATCAGACAGACCCTGGACAGGTTATGATTATGATACACTTGCCTATGACCTGAATGAGGTAATTACAGCTCTTGACTTATGGGATGTAATGCTGGTAGGGTTCTCGATGGGAGGTGGCGAAGTAGTTAGATACCTTGGAAAATATGGTTCATCAAGGGTATCGAAAGCAGTACTTGTGAGTAGTGTTGTTCCCTTATTATTAAAAACAGATGACCATGAAGAAGGTGTGCCAAGAGAGGTATTTGACGGTATCATTGCTAAAATACATGATGACAGGCCAGCATTTCTTACTGAATTTGGCAAGCAGTTTTTCAATGAAGGGCTGCTAAATAAGCCAGTTAGTCAGGAGATCCAGAACTGGATGCATCAGCTTGCTGTAGTGGCAAGCCCTAAAGCGACGGCAGAATGCGTACGTTCATTCTCAGAAACAGATTTCAGGACAGATTTGACAACCATTAGCATACCAATGATGATCATCCATGGCGATGCTGACAAAACCGTTCCTATTAAACCAACCAGTGAAATAACGGCCTCATTATTACCAAACGCAGAATACTATATTTTCGAAGAGGCGCCACATGGTCTGTTTATCACCAATAAAGACGAATTAAATGGATTATTACTCCAGTTTTTAAGGAAGTAACCAGATCTAGGACAACATATGCTCCAGTATCGGGGCGCATTTTTCGAGGCACGGCGGGTAAAACTGACCGTGCTTCCAATAATCAGACTTAGGAGATAATCCCCACCAAAATTCGGCAATTGCTAAGGGTTCCATTTCTTGTTGAAAAGCGTATTGCAATAATTTAGGCGCTGCACATTCTCCAGCTCCTGCCGGAGGCTTTCCTGCAGCTGTATCTTTAAAAGCTTCAATTAGGCTTTTCGACTGACCATCTTTATTTAAGAAGTGATACTGATCAAAGATCTGGTATTGCAATGCATTAGAGTGATTTTTACGCGTTAATTTAAGTTGCTGTAATTCTTCAGCAACCGAATCGTCTCCGGATAATTCCATTGAACGAATCTTCTCATTCATAACAGAAAGCTCTTCCATTCCCGCATTTAGAAACCCTCCTGCCACAAGCCCATCAAAGATCGGAGGTACAAACCCTTCATGATGATTTTCACCTGCCAGCTTACCGGAAAATGCAGCCAAATACCCCAGCGTACCGCCCTTCTCTCTAACCACAAGTACCCCAAACATTTTTCCGATGACCATTCCCTCCATATTGGCATCCAGCCCAAAATTATGAACCCATTCCTGTTGATGTTGGAGATGATCTTGCAGCTGACTGACAGCAAGGAGACTTAGCGCATGTGGTTCGCCACCTAAAGAAAAACTGAGCCCTTCCGCTAGTTCCTTTAAATAAATTGTTTGATCAAAAGGGATAAACGCGGAATTCTCATAAACCGGATTATCCATTTAGAAAATTTTACAGTTGCAAAGTTACGATCATTTCCATTACAAAAGATCAGCAATTGGAATTTTTATAAAAAGACGGCTGAGCAATTTCGCCAACTTATCACGACTAAGATCCTGTGCTCCTGAGAGAAAAAGCTGAACTTCCTCTTCTGCTAAGCCAGTCATTCCGGTTAAGTCAGAAGTGTTCAATTGAAGTAAATTCATTCTAAGTGCTACAATTTCAAAAGCAAAAATCGATGGAAACTTAAGCCTATTCGTTTCATAATAATCAATTGATGGAAGCAAACTAATTAGTTCATCAAAAGCCTCAGTATTTGGTCTTGCTCCAAAAAGCTCAGTAGCTCTTTTTAATCTCTCCTCGTACTCCTCCTTTGTCAGATGGTCTTTATCAACTGACAATTCTTTAATTAGAATGGATGATTCAAACTCCAGGACATACTCGACGGGCGGCGGAGGTTCAATAATCACCTCAACTTTGGTGGTTTTATGAGATACATCTGGATATCTTTCCTGAATAGCTTCCGTAGCTTGTTCCATCATTACTCTATATTGCTCATCAAGCATAATCCCTGTAATGCAATAGGTTTCAGCATCATGATCCAACAGATAATTGACCAGATAATCGCCACGACCGGGTCTCGAACTACCAGATAAACACCCGGGGTATGCCATATTTTTAGGAGGCAAATGCATGCCTTCATTGTATGGAAATTCTTTAAGCCATGTCAGCAACTCGACTCTTGATTCAGGACACGTTTCGATAAAGTCTGCTATTTTATTTCTGGCAATCAATTTCATACTATCCTAATTATTTCTTTCATACAGCCATTGTCCGAAGCAATAACCATTTCTGTAAATTACTATAGCCATACCAATAATTAGAATAGGCAATAGCACCTTGAACCATTTTGATTTTAAAAATTCCTCTTTAGTCATAATTAAAATAGATTTATATCATTTAGGCGCAGTCATATACTATTTGTTACATATAAGAACTAAAAATCATGTGTCGTACAATGTCAAAAAAATAACAACTGATGACTTTAATCCTTCAAAAGTGAAATATCCTGAGCGGGCTGTGGCAATCCTAGCGCAGCTATTTCAGCATAAACAGTAGAATTCACATTCAAACCCCATTTCTTAAAAAAAGTACTCAGGTTTTTTCCAGAAACTACACAAGCGGATTTCATAAAGTAATTCATTTTTTGATCATCATTGTTTACCACAGGCTTATCTAGCCTTGTCTTCCGCAATAACTTAGGATAGAAATCGGAGCCAAAAGCCAGGCCCAGTTGCTCAAACATACAAAGCCTTACCCACACAGATGCTGCGTCGTTATTGAAATTGCGTTGCGCATCTGGTAAAGCCAGATAAACAGGCACCTGCTCCCATATCTTATCACTCACAAGCCTGTTTTCATTCGGTGTGAATTCCCGTTGCACAGCCCTCGAAAATATGTTGACTGTTACTTCACCAATCGCACCCCAAGTCCACACCTGCTGGTGTAAATGTCCAAGTTCGTGCCAGGGACCCCAGGTAACATCCGCAGGCTTAAGTATTGCAGAAATTGCTGTACCGATATAAGCTGTACGGTAATTATAGGCAAACATATAATAGGTTTTATCTTCATGCTGGGTCAGCAGATATCTTTGATGAACATTGGGCTTATCAAGGTCCGTGGCACTATTAAGTCCGCTAAAGTCATCCTCTATCTTTATAATCCTGGATATTTTCGACAATAGCGCTTCCTGATCTTCTTCCTGATATTTGATAGCAGAAGCACGGTCTACAACAATCATACAACGCTCTCCTTGCAAAATCACATCAGGTACTGTATTCAATTTCGAGAGCATGTCTTTCCATTGGGCATTAGTAGTTGTACCTGCTATATAGTAAGGGACTTTTTTCACACCGCCGGTAAAAGTAAGCTTAGCCTTTGCATTGGGATTATCATTTGTATACCTGATCCAGATCAGGCCATCAGCAGTACTGGTAATTTCGTTTAAACCAGCTTTTAAATTAAACGTAACTGGTTGTGTATTCCAGGTACCATATCTTGAATAAGTACCGATCAGCAATGTCGGCAATCTGGTACCAGCTTGTTGTTCCACGTTTACTTTTATAATTGACGAAGTTGTTACATATAAACCGGTAGCGGAAAAATCGGTCGCCAACCAGCTCAATTGTAACCGTTTCTTTTCACTTTCAGCTGAAAGCAATTCAGTTTGTTCAAAAATTACTGGCGTTTCTGCAACAGCTGGTGGTGGAACGACAGGTGTTTCTGTTCCAGGATTGTCAACAGGGGTAATTTCTTTTTTCTTGCACTGGGTAAAAGCACAGAGCACAAAAAGAGCCGTGGCAGCATAAAATAATGGGGATGATTTCATTTTTCTAATTTAAGAAAATTAAATAATCTTCAGTCGCTCCTCTTCCAGGTCAATCTGGTACAACTGCTGCCGGATAAGCTCTTCATCAATTTTAGAGTCTTTATTGAGTTCTACAAGATATTGTCGCTGGCTTTCAAGTAGTTCTATAAAAACAACTTTCATCTTTTCATTCATCCAACTATCGTCGGTAGCTTTTGCCCGTTCTTCCCACTGACTCAGGAATTTCCTCATACCCGCATGATCGCCTTCCTCATTGCCATACCTGGTTTTCAGGAATTGATAAACATGCTGTTTTAGCCCTTGTTTCATTTTTATTCTGGCCATGTCTTCTGCTTCCTCATTAAATACACCATCAAAAAAACGTGTACGCGTTATAAAATATGGAAGTGTAAGTCCCTGCACCAACAAGGTCAGGAGTATGACCACAAAGGTGATGAACAAAATCAAATCTCTATGTGGAATAACATTTCCGTGATCATATTTCACAGGGATAGCCAGAGCTGCGGCTAATGAAACTACTCCGCGCATTCCCGTCCATCCCAATAACAATGGCATCATCCAGCGTCTTTTTCTTGAAGAGGCATGAGGCATTACACCCCGTCGAAAAATGAGCGTAGAGATTAATGCGGCATACGAACTGATCATTCTTGCAGCCACCAGCACACCCGTTACCAGTACGCCATAGCCAATGGCAGTGCCCAGTGGAACTCCTTTTGAACGTAGTCCACCTACAATTTCAGGTAATTCGAGCCCTATGATCAGAAATACAATACCATTAAGTATAAACACGAAACTTTCCCATACACTATATCCCCGGATACGGCTGGCACTGTTCAAAAAGATCAACCTTTTAGAAGACATAAACAAACCACCGGCTACAACTGCCAATACACCTGAGCTATGTAGCTGTTCTGCTATCCAATACATGAAATAAGGTTCTATGAGTGTGAGGGCTATATCCGAGGGAGCGTCTGTAGGCAGGCGCCTATGTGCCTGTACAAATATCCATGCTAATAACAAACCAATACCAACTCCGCCAATTACTATCCAAAGAAAGCTGACTACTGCCTCCTGCCAGATGAATTGGCCTGTACCTACTGCCACCAATGCGAAGCGAAAGATGATCAGCGATGAAGCATCGTTCAATAAACTTTCTCCCTCTAAAATGGCTGATGTAGATCTTGGGATTTTCACGAATTTTGTAATGGCACCAGTGCTTACAGCATCAGGAGGCGAGACAATACCACCCAGTAAAAAGCCTAAAGCAATAGTAAAACCCGGAATAAGGTGATTGGTAACCAGCGCCACAGAGAATGCTGTAAAAAACACTACCAGAAAAGCAAAGCTCCCAATGATCCGCCACCATTTCTTCATCTCCTTAAATGAAATAGACCAGGCTGCCTCAAATAAAAGTGGCGGCAGGAATATGAAGAAAATCAGATCTGGATTGATCTTTACAACAGGCAATCCGGGGATAAAACTGACAATTAAACCTGCAACCACCAGCAGAATCGGGTATGCAATTTTAAGTTTGGCTGCCCACATATTCAATAGCACAATTGCGGCTACCATTGCGAGTAAAAAGGGTAAAATAGTATGCATTAAGGTAGATGTGTTTATATCAAATATATGATTTATAGATAAAACAAAGTACATTTACGTTGTCTATGAATATTGAAGATTTACGAGACTATTGCCTAAACAAACCCGGAACTACCGAAGGCCTCCCTTTCGGTGAACAAACCCTTGTATTTAAAGTTGGCGGTAAGATCTTTCTGCTGATTGGATTGGAAGAAGCAAACCGTTTCAATGCCAAATGTGATCCAGAGCGTGCCATTGAACTACGCGAACAACACCATGAGGTTGTTCCGGGCTTTCACATGAACAAAAAACATTGGAATACAGTCTATATGGATGGCGGATTAAAGCCTGCATTGATCCGGGAACTGATTGATCATTCTTATGAACTGGTAGTGGGCAGCCTGCCAAAAAATCTGCAGGAAGCTATTACCGGAAACTGATATATATATTAAATTTTTTAGAATGATTTTTAGAACTGCAGAACTTCAGGACATCAAACAAATGCAAGTAGTGAGACACCTGGTCAAAGAAAATACATTGAGTAATCCTGACCTTGTTCCAGATAAAGATGTGGCATTTTACATTTCAGAAAAGGGAAAAGGTTGGGTATGTGAGGTTGATGGTCAATTGGTGGGCTTCTCTATTATCGATCTAAAAGACAAAAGCGTTTGGGCTTTATTTGTGGATCCTGAATTCGCAGAAAAAGGCATAGGCAAGAAATTACACAGCTTAATGATGGACTGGTACTTCGGGCAGAGAAAAGATAAAGTGGTATTAGGTACTGCTCCAAATACGCGCGCAGAACGTTTTTATCAGCTCCAGGGTTGGACCAAAGCTGGCATTTATCCTAATGGAGAGATCAAATTTGAACTCAGTTATGAGAACTGGGCTCAGAAACGTTTGTCGCATGTATAATTATTTTCGGGGATAAGAAGATGATCGCTTTTTAATTTATTGCGTATTTAAATCTCAACACGAAGAAAAGTAATTTTTTCCTACATTTAAGGATGGCTAAATTTTCATCTTATTGTGGATTCATACTTTTCCTGCTGAATAGTATTGTCCTTCCTTCATCTGCACAAAATAAACATACTTTTACCTCTGGCTTGCTTTTAAGGGCTGGCACCAGCTATGGCAGAGAGGCGCTGTATACAGATCCCCTGGCTTATGCATTATACACGAATACTTTACGTACACCTGTTGAGGGAGAGGTTTTTGGAAAAGACAAAGATGGAAACGACATCAAATGGACGAAGATAACAGTTGATGGGGAGAGCCGTTTCAGGGGAAGAGGAGCTTCTAACGGTTATGTTTATTATGAATATGTAGCCAGCGAAGCTCAATCTGCAGTATTAAATATCACAGGCAATGCGACAGTGTTTATAAATGGTGAACCACATATGGGTGACCCTTATGCTGCCGGCTGGATGAATATACCTTTAAAACTAAAAAAAGGGAAGAATGAATTTTTCGTACGCGGGCTTGGAAGACAAACTGTCCTTACGTTTCCTTCTACCCCGATATTCCTGGATATAAACGATCCTACAGTTCCTGTTATTCCGGGAGTCCGCGGTATTATATCATTGAAAGCGGCAATAGTTGTGGTGAATTCATCGGCTGTAACACTAAATAAACTAAAAATGCGCAGCAGTTTGGGTGGAAAAGAAATGACCACCACTTTACCCGCAGTTCCGGCATATAGCACCAGAAAGGTATATTTTGATTTCGATCCAGAAAAAGCGGCTTCAGAGGGGCAAAATGACTGCTTGCTGTCACTGCTTCAGGAAAACAAAGTTATTGATCAGAAAACGCTGAAGATAGAAAGCGCAAAGCCTGGTGATAAATACGCCAAAACATTTGTGAGCGGCATCGATGGAAGCCTCCAATACTTTGCCGTAGCACCACAAACTGGTGGTGAGCAAAAAAATGCAGCATTATTCTTTTCTGTACATGGTGCCGGAGTAGAAGCAATTGGTCAGGCCAGGGCCTACGAATCTAAAGACTGGGGAAGTCTGGTGGCTCCAACCAATCGGAGACCAAGGGGTTTTAACTGGGAAGACTGGGGCCGGCTTGATGCATTGGAAGTCTTGAATATCGCAAAAAAACAACTGCAGCCAGACCCACAACGCATCTATCTGACAGGCCACTCCATGGGTGGACATGGTACCTGGTTTCTTGGCGCTACCTATCCGGACAAATGGGCCGCAATAGCTCCTTGTGCAGGATACCCTACATTAAAGGGCTATGGTTCTGCTGATGGACTGATCCCGGAAAGCAGCAGTTCTGAATTGGGACAGCTGCTGCTACGTACAAGTAATCAGAGCGATGTGCCTAAACTGGCTTACAATTATAAAAAGCTTGGGGTGTATGTATTGCATGGGGATGCCGACGAAACAGTATCTGTGAAATACGCAAGGCAAATGAAATCCCAACTGGCAGCATTTCATCCCGACATGAGCTACTATGAGTATCCCGGAGGATCACATTGGTATGGCAATCATAGTGTAGACTGGCTGCCTATTTTTGATTTTTTCAAATGGCACAAAATACCTGTATCTAAATCGGTAGAGACGATTGACTTTACAACTGCCAGTCCGGGTATATCGGCTTCTAATTACTGGGTGAGTATCCATCAACAGATCATTCCATTGAAATACAGTAATATAAAACTAAGCAGAAATCTGGATTCGGGTACAATCAGTGGAAACCTTGAAAATGTAGCCTTGCTAAAACTGAGCCTATCAGATTTTCCGCAAGGCAAGACCATAAACATCCGGCTGGATAGTCTGAACACACTTAACTACACCACAGTCTCTACTACAGATAGTCTGTTTCTGGAAAGGCAGGGAAATACCTGGCAGTTTACGAAGGTCCCTGATATGAAAGTTAAAGGGCCCCACCGCTATGGTACTTTCAAGGAAGGTTTCAACAAAAACATGGTATATGTGTATGGAACCGGGGGAACAAAAGAAGAACAAGCCTGGAGTATCGCCAAGGCTCGTTTTGATGCGGAAAGCTGGTACTACAGAGGCAACGGCGCTCTGGACATCGTTTCTGACAAAGATTATTCAAAGGCAAAATATGCAGGCCGAAATGTAATATTGATTGGCAATGCGACAACCAATTCAGCATGGAAAACGCTATTGGCCGACTGCCCTGTTCAAGTCAACAAAAATACCGTTGCTATAGGAAGCAAAAAAATAACGGGTGACGACCTCGGTGCCTATTTCGTTTGGCCTATTGCGGGCACGCCATCAAATACCGTTTCAGTCATTTCCGGTAGCGGACTGAAGGGTATGAATGCGGCGAATGCCAATCAGTACTTTGCGGGTGGCAGCGGTTTTCCTGACATTATGGTTTTCAGGCTCAAAATGATTACAGACGGCATTGATCAAGTAGAATATGCAGGCTTTTATGACAACAATTGGAGCTTGAAATAGCTATATTTGTTTATCCTATTGTAAAAATCATCCCCTAACCCTAACCATGAGTAGCCTTTTACCCGCTTTTAAAAATATTATTTCAGTATCCCCGGTCCCTTTAGCTGTTGTAGACACTCAAATGAGATATATCGCTGTTTCAGAAAAGTGGATTAGTCTTTACCATCTGGAAGATCAGGAACTTATTGGCAGGTCTCATTATGAAGTATTTCCGGAAATTGGAGATGTCTGGAAAAAAATCCATTCCGATTGCATGTTGGGGAAAGACCAGAATTGTGAAAATGATCCTTTTATGCGTGCAGATGGTACATTAATGTGGCTGAAATGGGAAGTAAGGCATTGGCTGGACGAAAATGGAGCAATAGGTGGCATGATGATGTCGAGTGAGGATGTTACCCATAAAACAAATATAACTTTAAATGAGAAAAGGTTTCAGCTGTTTATGGATGAGCTACCTGGTTTGTGCTGGATAGTAGATCATACGAATACGCTGAAATATGCCAATAAATGCTTTTTTGATACACTCCGCCTGGGCAGTGATGTAATCGGAAAAAATTATAACAATATCTTTGGTTACGATATCGCCCGCAATGTCCAGGAAAGTAACGCCCTGGTTTTAAAGTCCGGAGAAGGAAAAAGCTTTCATCAGACGGTGAGAGACCAACATGGGCATCCTCAAATCTATAAAGTTTATAAATTTCCTTTTATCGATGAAGCTGGTGAAGGAAACATGATCGGCTCTATAGCTTTTAATGTCACTAAAAACAAACTTCTGGAAGAAGAACTGTATCAGAGTGAAGCTCAATTCAAACTGGCATTTGAACATTCGCTTATTGGAATGGCGTTGCTTACACCGGATGGAACATTCAAACGCGTAAATAAAAGTTTATGCGATATGCTGGGGTATTCCGAAACTGAAATGAAACAGCTCAATATACGGCAACTCACGCATTCCGAAGATCTTATATCTACTGCCTCACGTCTAGAGGATCTTAGTACCGGAAAGATCGATAAAATTAAATTTGAAAAAAGGTACTTACATAAGAATGGCCATGTGATCTGGGTTGTTATCGCAGCCACGATGCTTTATGATAGCCTGCACAATCCCTTATATTATGTATCTCAAATTGAAGATATCACCCGGAGAAAAGAAATAGAAAATGATCTGGTGCTCAGCGAAAAAAAATACCGCACTATATTTGAAAATGTTCAGGATGTATTTTACCAAACTGATCAGGATGGGCTGGTGACAGAGATCAGTCCTTCAATTGAACAATATTCAGGTTATTCCCGCAAAGAAATTATTGGACAGCCGGTATCTGATTTTTATTTTTATGAGCAGGACCGTGAACGAATAATTGAGACATTACGTACCAGCGGATTTGTGATTGATTTTGAGGTAAGACTTAAGACAAAAGATAAGGAATTACGATATGCCTCCGTTAATGCGAGGTTGGTGGTAGAAAATGGTACTATAGTAGCCACCGAAGGCAGTATGCGAGACGTAACGGCCAGAAAATTCCATGAAAACGAACTGAAAGCTTTAAATACCGAGTTGACCGCTTCTAATGAACAGAAAAACAAACTTCTGTCCATCATTGGTCATGACCTTCGCAATCCAATATCAGGTAGTCTGCAACTGCTGGATCTCACCCTGGCCGATTTTGCTTCCAGTTCTGCTGATGAGGTACATACTTATCTTTCTTTGATGAAACAGGAGCTTTCCAATGCCAACAGCCTTTTGGAAGACTTGTTAACCTGGGCAAAATCACAATTCAATGCCATAAGCTTCAATCCAGAGATTATTGATGATATTACTCTTCTTTTTGCAAAATCCATCCAGACCATTGGGCCAATGGCAGCCAAGAAGCAAATTGAAATTACTCAGCAAGTAGATGGGCAGTTTCAATTCAGTGCAGATAAAGACATGTTAGAAACCATTATCCGTAACCTGCTTGCCAACGCTATAAAATTCACCCATTCTGGTGGTAATGTCATATTGGCAATCCAGAATAAAGAAAATGGGGTACTGTTCTCCGTATGTGATAACGGTATTGGAATTCCGGAAGAAAAAATCAAAACACTTTTTGACAAGAATACAAACTATACGACGTATGGTACCTCCGGTGAAAAAGGGACAGGACTAGGACTAAGCCTGTGCTATGATTTTGTACATAAACATGGTGGACATATCTGGGCAGAAAGTGACCGGCAACAAGGTACCTGTTTTTATTTCCTGATACCAAAAAAAGATGTCATTGATTAATGTAAACCGAAATTAGCGCGCTATGCGCTTAAAAAATCCCAATCCATATCTGATCATCACGTAAACGGGAATAGCCAATGCTACCCAGGAAAAGATGTGCCATATCCCCAGTCCCATTATAGCCAGCAACAGCCCTATGATGGTTACCACTGCCAACAAAACGGGAATGCCCCATAGTTTGAAAAAGAGTTTATTTTTCTCCTGCATTTTCCTGAATAGTTGATAAAGTTAGTGATTCCGATTCTCCAAGTAGTCTTTTTAATTGCGCCGACTTAGCCTTGCGCCTCGCAATCCAAAGATAAATTCCTGAAATCAGTACCATAATCGTAGCGATGTCAAAAATTGCCCAAATGACCTTCATGGGAATCCCTCCGTAGTCACCAAAATGAAAAGGCTGAGAGATAAAAATTGTTTTCAAATACCATGGAAGGTCTCTCATATCGGTCAGTTCACCAGTCTTAGCGTCTATCAATGCAGGTTTAATAATCCTTGAAGTTAGCGGAGTAGTTCCTATAAGGTATACAGCGTAATGATATTTACTGGAATAAAGTGTTCCCGGATAGGCCACAAATGACACCTCCATGCCCGGAGCTGCCGCCTTAGCTGTTTGAACAGCGGCATCCAGCGAACTTAATGTCCCGGATACTTTTGGTTTATTCTGATAACCTGCGATCATCTCGGCCAGCTGACCAGCCTTCCAATTCTCCAGCGCAGGGTCTACCAAAGTGTTGATCACCCCTGTAAGCCCTACAACCGATGCCCAGGCCAGTGTTACTATTCCAAGTAGATTATGCAAATCCAGCCACTTTAGCCTTCGCGATTTTTCGGTTCGGATCATTCCAAAATCAAACCGCTTCATGATAGGCCCATAGAGTACAACACCTGAAATAATGGCTACAATAAAAAGTAATCCCATAAAACCCAGAAAGAGCTTACCCGGTATCCCAGCGAGCATTTCCACATGGAGGTAGTACATCACAAGCATAAAGTCCATCTCATTTGGTGGAGTTTCCAGTACTTTGGCTGTATACTCATTCATGTTTAAATAATGATCTGCTTCGATAGGTGCTTCACTAGAGTCAGCTACCACAACAAACATTTGTCCGGGATGGTGATCTGTATCCCAGGACACATATTTAACAGCCTTTACAGGTACGTGTTTTAAGGCCTCATCGAGCACAGCATCTTTTGAAGGCAATGGGGTTCCAGGAGCTAATGCAGCAACTTCTATTTCCTTGCCCAGCAAATGATCGATTTCCTCGTAAAATATCAATGGCAAACCAGTCAGGCACAGCATCAGTAAAAACACCGTGCATACCAGACTGGTCCATTTATGAATATTAAACCAGTTTTTTATTGTCTTAGCCTTCATAAGCCCGTAAATTCATTTTATTAAGGTAATCATTTACACTTAAAACTTATACGCAAAACTTGCGGCGAAGTTTCTCGGTCTTTGCGGGTTTACCGACCAATAACCAATATAATATGCTTCGTTGGTCAGGTTATTCATATTAAACGTAAACCTGTATTTGTCAGAATTATAGAACACACTCGCGTTAATAAGTGTGTAACTTGGTAATTCAAACACTCCGGTAGCACTATTGTCTATTACTTTATATACTCCGGCATAGTTACCGCCTAATCCAATACCAAAATCCTTCAATTTGCCATGTCCGAATTTATAGGTTGCCCATAAATTGGCCAAATCCTGAGGTCCTTGTCCACCTGGGCTACGACCTTCTTCATTGTAAAAATCATTAGGTGTACCTGTATTGCCTTTAAGCACTTTAATTCGGCTATGGCTAACCCCGGCAATCACATTAAAACCGGGAAAAGGATTTGCAGTCAAATCAAAATCGAAACCTTTACTCCCTGTCTTTCCACCTTGTACAGCAGTAATTGGTGTATCATAAACCCTGTTTGAAACCCTAATGTCGTATACAGAGAATGTCGCAAATAATTTATCAGAAAAGAGATTTGTCTTTACACCCACTTCCCATTGGTTGGCCTGCTCAGGCTTGAATGACTTTACGCCCTGACTTACCATATTCTCGTCAAATACTTCACGTGGATTTACATTAAAAAATGCATTCATATAATTTGCAAAAACTGATACTTTGTCCAGAACCGGCTGGAAGACCACACCAAACTTAGGTGACAGCGCCAATTGATGATAAACCTCTGTCTCATCTTTTGCCTTATTGATATCACCTTTAGAGTTAAAATAATCCATTCTTAGGCTTGCCATTACACTTAATGAAGGCGTAAAGTTCAGTACATTTGATACGTAAGCACTCGAAATGCTATTTTTGATATTGGTATGACTTCCACCTCCGGCATCCGCGACAGCTTTATCCACCAAAGCCTGACTCAGGTACACAGGATCAACTTCATTCCCATCTTTATCAATTGTCACTTCGCTGCTTTGCGGAGTTACCTGTCTTACGAAGGCCCATCCCGAACCATTATCGATCACATTGCGGCTGTAATAATCCAGTCCAATCAAAAGCCGGTTTCTCAACCCGGCGATTTTAAAATCCCCGTTGAAGTTCTGCTGGATATCTGTTGTATTGGTAGATTGTTGTTCTTTATGAAAATACTGGTCAAAATAATTATCCCTGTTTGCGCCACCCGTCTCCAGATATGCATCGTCCCAGATATAAGTATAATAACCATCTGATCTTACATTCCCTCTGGAAATCACAGTTTGAGAAGACCATTGATCTGACAATTTGTATAACATCTGTCCCTGAAGATTGTATCTTGGATTTTTTATAGTGACATCATTACTTGCAAAGGAAAGATTCCTATTCAAGTTTAACTCTTTCAAGTTTTTAAAGATCAACGTTGTATCTCTATTGGAGTGGAAAAACACTGGTGCTACAGCCCTTTCTTCCTGCAAAATTTCAGTAAACACATGGAAGGAAAGCCTTTCATTTACTTCATACGCTAAACTTGGAGCGATGTAAAAAGACTTTTTAAATCCTGCATCTTGAAAACTATTTTCTGTATGATAAGCAGTATTTACCCTAAATGCTATTTTCTCTGTTTTGCTTAAAGGAGTATTGATGTCAGCAGTAACCCTGTTTAAGCCAAAACTACCAAAGTTGTAAGCTACTTCACCTCCAAAGCGATCATAAGGTTTTTTCGTAATCGTATTGATGATCCCACCATAACCGTAAAAGCTGGCGCCGAAAAGTGTACCTGAAGGGCCTTTCATCACTTGTATTTCTTCTACACCCGCTGGGTCAAGATTCCCGCTGGTTAGACCAGGTAATCCGTTAATCAGACTTGGCTGCGCTTCAAAACCGCGTAATGCAAAATATGAAGCCCCGTCACCGCCCCTTCCCGTAGATTCCCATGTCCTTGAGATACCAGGGATATTCCTCATCGCGTCATCATAGTTACTAATGGCCTGTTGTTTTAAAATTTCTGAAGATACAGAGCTATATACCTGCGGGTTTTCCAGGTTCTTTAGTGGCATCTTCGCTACAGCTGCCGTCACTTTATTTACGTTTCTGGAAGATATGATCACTTCCTGCAATTGATCAGCATTTTCATTCAGTATAAAATCAACAGATGCAGTTTCGCCTGATTTAATTTCAATAGTCTGTTCTTGTTTTACCAGTCCTATAAATGTTGCTGTCAGCACATATGTTCCGCTTCTTATTCCTTTCAACTGATAACTTCCCTTTTTATCGGTAAAAGCTGTTTTACCTGTTCCCTTAATGTTTACAGTTACGAGTTCGGCTGGCTTTCCATCAGACGTCTTCACGGAACCACTGATGTTTCCGGTTTGTGCAAATGACAAGCCAACAGAAAATAACAATAGAAAAATGCAATTGGTAATGGTTTTTATCATGGTTATATGTTTGATGGCCACAAACCTACTATTTAAAACAATTCTAAACAAACTATTTATTATTAATCTAAATAAACACCATTAACTCGACTTTATCAGTCATACTCAAGGGCTATTTAGAGGTTTCTTCAAGGAAAATTCAAAATCATACGGGCTTGGAAGAAAACGGTCATTTTTTTATCTTTACTTTGGGGAACGATATACCGACCAGCGGGTCTTCCGAAGAACATGACACAATCGAAGCTTGATGCAGATTTTAATGACGAAAAAGCACTTTTACACCAAGTTTCAACGGGTGACTCAAGGGCTTTCAGCATCTTTTTTCATCGATATAGCCCTAAGGTTTATACTTATGCTTTAAAAATTGTCAAATCTGAATCCCTTGCAGAAGAAATTACGCAAGAGGTGTTTGTAAAAATCTGGAACTTGGGCCAGCAGTTGACCTCTATTGAAAACCTGGATGCTTATCTGCGTGTAATTACGAAAAATCACACTTTAAAAGTTTTGCGAAGGCTGGCGCTGGAAGTCAGGACCAATAAAATAATGGCTGACGATTACCGGGAAAATCACAACGATACTGAAGAATACATTATTTTTAAGGATTCTGAAAAGATTTTAAACCAGGCCATTGAAAAACTACCCCCACAGCAAAAACTGGTGTACCACCTGTGTCACCAGGAAGGCCTTAAATACGAAGAAGCTGCTGAAAAACTTAACATCTCCAGACTAACCGTGAAAACTCATATGCAACATGCCCTGCGTTTCCTCCGCAATTATGTAAGCACCCATACTGATATTGCCGTACTGGTAATCCTCATGACTTTGCTCGCTGAAAAGCATTAATCAACTTTTTTTTATTGTTCACTACTCCTCTTCTCCCTCCTGAGGGTCTATATAAGAAAGGGGGCATAAAAACATCCTATCTATGAATACAAAATTAGACTATCTATACCAGCGATATGTTGAAGAAACCTGCACTGAAGAGGAACGTGCAGAACTTTTTTCGATCATAGCCGCTAATTCCGATGATCCGCAGATCGCAACCCTTCTGGACGGCACCTGGAATAAAATGAATACCACTGAACTGCAGACACCGGAAAATGTGGAAGATATACTGGCTGAGATTTTAACGCCGCACGAAAAATCTCCTGTTAAAAAAATAAAATGGTACAGGTATGCAGCGGCAGCATCTGTATTGATCGCTTTAAGCACAGCAGTTTATTTCTATAAATCTGACAAGCCTGCTTTTGATCGGAATACTGAAACGTTAAGTGACATTCCTCCAGGTAGCAACAAAGCCACTTTAACACTGGCAAATGGAAAAGTAATCTATCTGGACAGCGTAGGGAGTGGCAGCATTGCCCAACAGGCTGGAATAGAAATCACCAAAACGAAAGACGGACAATTGGTTTATCATATAGCCACCAATAAGAAAAGTGATACTAAAGCAGGTCCGGCTTATAATACAGTTATCACACCACGTGGCGGGCAGTACCAGATCAATCTTCCTGATGGCACCAAAATATGGCTCAATGCGGCATCTTCATTAAAATATCCTACGGCCTTTAATGGTAACAAACGGAAGGTTGAATTGTCGGGAGAAGCCTATTTTGAGGTAGCAAAAGATAAGAAACATCCTTTTATTGTGGCTACAGACAAACAGGAAATTGAAGTACTTGGTACCCATTTTAATGTAAATAGTTATACTGATGAAGCTGTGACAAAAACGACACTTCTCGAAGGTGCCGTAAAGGTATCGCAGGTTGGTACAGGAAAAACCGCTACGCTGCTTCCCGGCCAACAAGCTATCCTGGATGACAGTAATTTAACCACACGTATTGTAGATACCGAAGAAAGTACAGCATGGAAAAATGGGTTCTTTCAATTTAACGAGTCTGATCTCGGGAGCATCATGAAACAGCTATCGCGGTGGTATAATGTTGATATAGTTTTTGAAAGCAAATCCGCTAACGATCTTTTTCACTTTAAAGTTCCAAGAAACCTCAATCTGAATGAGGTGATAAACCTACTTGAAATCAATGGTATTAACGTAAAAAAAGAAGGGAGAACGCTTATTGTAAAATAATAACAAAACAGTTTTACCTCTAATAAAAAAAGCCGGAAGTGTTTCGACCACCTCCGGACTTAAGTTTCAGGTAAATAAAAATGAAATCTGGGAAGACCACATTAATTATCAACCAACATCGGGGTACACTGAATCTCTTAAAAAAGGGAACCGGTAACGCCACGACTAAACCAAACAAAAATATGAATAAAATTTTAGACGCATTAAGAGTCATGAAATTAATTATATGCTTACTAATCATCAGTTTTCAGGCAAGTGCAGTAGCATTTAGCCAGAACATCAGCTTGAGTGAAAAAAACGCAAGCATAGAAAGCGTCATTAAAAAAATCGAACAGCAGAGTGGCTACTCCTTTTTTTATAAAGTAGACCTGCTTAGAAAAAACCCGGCAAAAATAAATCTTTCGCTAAAAAACGCAACCATAGACCAGGCGCTTAAACAAGCATTAAGCGATCAGCCATTGACCTTTGTCATCGTTAGTAATACTGTCATTATAAGACCAAAAACAGAGCTTAGTGGCAAAGACGATAGTCCTGAGGCCAGAAAACCAGTTCGTGGAAGGGTAACGGATGGAAAAGATCCTCTATCCAGAGTATCGGTTAAGGTTGACGGCACTAACATTGTAGCCATTACAGATGACAACGGCTATTTCACATTAAATCTTACCGCAGGTACCTACCGCATTGTTTTCAGCTCTGTCGGCTATGAAAGCAAAAGCATTCAAAAGGTAATTACTGAGACTGATGACTCAGAAATAAATATCGTTTTAAATCCTGCTATTGCTCAGTTACAGGAGGCGGTGATCACGGGTTATACCACCAAGAAAGCCAGTGAAATTACCGGCGCATTACAGACTTTCAGTGCAAAGCAACTGGAGGGTGTAACCAGCAACAACCTGGTTTCTTTGCTGAAAGGAAAGGTTGCAGGGATGTACATCACAGAGCCTTCAGGCGATCCGAACAACAGGGCTTCCTTTGTGGTACGTGGACAGGGTACATTACCAATAACAGAGAGCACGACTAATCTTCGTGTAACCAACAACCTTAACCCACTGATTGTGGTTGACGGAATTATCTATTCGAATGTAGCTTATCCAAGCGACATCGTTTCTTCTACAGATATTGAAAGTATTACTCTATTAAAAGATGCTGCATCCACTGCGATCTATGGTTCACGTGCCAGTCAGGGTGTGTTGGTCATCACTACAAAAAAGGGTGTGGCTGGAAGCATGAAAGTGGATATCAACAGCACTTTTGGTGTTAGCAAAAGGTATATGGGTAAAATTGAATTTATGAATACCCAGGAGCTTTACGACTATCAGAAGAAAATGTTGCTAAACTCTTTTCAATTAGCATCTGAAGGATTAACAGAGGAAGCCTACCTGACGAAGTATTTACCTGCATCATCTGTCCTGGGCACCTACACAAACTGGAATGACAAACTTTATCGGGACGGATTAATAAAAACAGTAGACCTTGGGCTTTCAGGTGGAACGGAAAAAACACGTTACTATTTTGGAGCGAACCGTTATGATGAACAAGGACCTTTAAAAGGAAATGATCTGTCAAGAAACAGTTTTAAATTAAACCTGGATCATAATATCACCAGCAAACTTAGCCTGAATGCCAATATAAGCACCATTTTTGACAAGGGTAACAAAAGTCCGATCAGCGGATCAAATGCGCTTTACCTCCTGCCCTGGTTTACATTGGACAGCGACAATGGAATACCTAAAAAAACATTAGGTACAGATGCTTTTGGTAAAGTTTATGAAAATCCATTGTATGACCTGCCATACAACAGTAACATCACTAAGACCCAGCAGGTGCTAGGAGTATTTTCAGCTAAATACAAGGTATTCGATTGGTTAACTTTATCTTCAAATAACTCTTACAACACCACCTTTGTAAATAGTGAAGTTTACGAAGACCGTCTTTCTCTGACTGGCCTTGCCGACAAAGGAAGAATGTCACAACGGAAAACCAACCTTTACTCTTTCATGACCTCTAACCTGATTAACGCACGTAAACAGTTTGGCTTGCATACTGTAGGCGCATTAGGTGGCTTTGAATACAACAAGAACGGTTCTGAATTCAATGCGCTTGCGGTACGAAATATGCCAACAGGCGTTAAGGTACCATCGGCAGCGGCCGAAGTTTGGAATACTTTAGGTGGAAAATCTTTCAGCGGAGAGCGTTATGTGAGGGCTTCTTATTCTCTATTCTCGGAAGGTAATTACAATTATGATGAGCGGTATTTTGCCAATGCATCATACAGGATGGATTACTCTACTAATTTTGGAATAGACAAAAGAGACGGACACTTTTATTCAGTAAGCGGTGCATGGCTTGCTACAAATGAACAATTTTTACGTGGCAATAAATACCTGACCAACTTAAAGCTGAGAGCCAGTTATGGAACAAGCGGAAAAGTTGCAGGTGAGGACTTCCTGACTGAAAGTTTTTACAATTTTAACTATCAATATGGCGGCGATCCGGCAGGTATCATCAACCAGTTGGGCAACAGGCAAATCACTTGGGAACGTGCCTATGTAGGAAACCTGGGAATAGACATCGGCTTATTTAACAGGGTTACCTTATCCGCCGATTTTTATAGAAAACGCAATACAGACCTGCTGCAAAAAGTCGCAACTGCTTCTGTACTTGGTGTACCCAGTCAATTCCAAAACATCGGGGCCATGTTAAATAAAGGAGTTGAACTCGTACTTTCGACGAAAAACCTAACGGGTAAATTTACATGGGAAACTGGTTTTAACCTCACATTCAACAAAAACAAGGTAACTAAGCTATATAACGGAAGTCTTATTAATGGATATTTCGGAATTATTAAAGAGGGTGATGACATTGGTACAGCTCGTGCCATTAGATGGATGGGTGTAAATCCTGAAAATGGCAAACCCCAATTTGAACGTTTGGAATTTGACGCCGCTACCAATTCGTATGTAGGCAAAATAGTGAATAGTTATGATGCGGTATCAGCAGGTTTATCCGGAGATGCTGCTGCTGCACAATTTCAATATGTTGGCAAAGCCACTCCAAAATATTATGGTGGTATGGTAAATACATTTGGTTACCAGGGTTTCGAATTATCAGTTTTGTTAAACTTCGCTGCTGATTATGTTTTGTACAATAACGCCAGAAGTACATTCTTTTCATCAGAGGGTAACAATGTATTGAAAAACAACCAGATTAAACCAGTAAATGGGCAGGTAATATGGCAAAAAGCTGGTGACAATGCTACAGAACCCATGATTTATCGTGGTCGTTTAGATGGAGCCGACCAAAATACGTCAAGGTTTTGGGAAGATGCCAGTCATATCAGGGTACGTAACGTAAGATTAAGTTATTCATTACCTGCCACATTGATCAACAAGGCAAAATTAAACCGCGCAAATATTTTCTTAAGCGGTGACAATCTGTTCATTTTCACCAAAAAGAGCTTTACCGGAGTTGATCCTGAAGGAACACTTGCCGGAGACAGCAATAACTATGGTGTGAGTGCCGGTTATGGTGCAAGTCGTAAATATCTATTGGGTTTACAATTAACATTTTAATAAAGCAGACAATGAAAAAGTACATACTATCCGCATATATATGTTTTGCATCAATTGTATTATTTGGCTGCAAAAAAGCAATTGATGAAAATATCAGGCCTTTTAATGATAAATCAGATAAAGAACTCTTAGTCACCCTTGATGGACTGGCCCTGGCCACAAATGGCAATTATGCCCTTATGGTTACCAGTACAGCTGGCGATACACAATATGCCATGAACTGGTTCAATCTAAGTGAACTGAAGGGAAATAATTTGTTATCAGTAACTCAGGCTTTTCCACAAACCAGAAACGACAGTTATATTTTTAACAATTCTCCGAGCCAGGGACCAACAGCTTCTTTTTGGAGAATGTCTTTTCGTATCATATCTGGTACCAACAAAATTATTGACGCCGTTGCTGATGGGCAAGGAGTTGGATATGAGCAACTCAAAGGTGAGAATTATTTCCTTAGAGCACTCGCCTATTTCAATATGGTAAGGGTTTATGGTCGTCCATATTACGAAAATAATGCCGCAGGACTCGCTGTTCCCCTGTCTCTAAATTCATTGGTAGATAAAGACTATAAACCTAAAAGGAATACAGTAAAAGAAGTCTATGCGCAAATCATTACTGATCTTGAAAAGGCTGCTTCTTTGATGAATCAACCAAGGACGGGTAACCCAAATAACTATGCCAGTAAAGAAGCAGCATGGGCGTTGTTGTCGCGGGTTTATCTTTATATGGGTGGTACGCCAACTGCGCCTGTCAACGAGTATAACACCAAAGCAGTAGAATATGCAGATAAGGTAATTGCATCACCTAAGTACACACTTTTGCAGGGAACAGCCTACAGCACATCTTTTGCCGTAGATAGCAAAACCAACAAAGAGTATATTTTTGCTTTCAGACATGACGATGCGAATGGAAATTATATCAACGAATTTCTAACGCCCAGAGATGTTTTCGGTAATCCTTACCAGGGGGAATATGCTGCATCACCCGATTACATGGCGATACTGAACGAAAACCCAACAGATCTTAGAAAAAACTTTATAACTGTTGAAAACGACAAGAGAATAACCTTAACCAACAAAAGCAGGAATTCCGTTAATAAATTCAATTACCAGCAGATTGCTCCGGCAGGAGGCTTCGATTTCAGCGCACGTACCAGGAGCGGAACGCCCTACCTGCGTATTGCCGAAATGTATCTGAACAAAGCAGAGGCGTTGGCAAAAATTGGTAATAATGCTGACGCATTAATCGCACTTAACGCAGTAAGAACAAGGGCCACAGCACCGGCATGGACAACAATTAGCCTGGCAACAGCAAATATGACTGTTTTTCAGGCGGTGTTAAATGAGCGCAGGTTAGAACTTGCATGGGAAGGTCATGGATCATATGATTATTTCCGCAACGGGCTACCGATGAAGCGAAATTATACTGACTATTTTTTCACTGAGCCATTAACCATTCAGCCGAATGATAAGCGTATTGTTTCTCCACTGCCTCCGGTAGAAATTCAGCTAAACCCTAACCTGGATCAAAATCAGTTATAATATTTATGAGCCTGGGTATTCAACCGCCCGGGCTTATGCTAAATTCCGCTCAGAATAGCAATAAAACAAAACTAACACGATGAAAAAACTATTAACCGGACTTGCCTGTATCGCAGCCCTAACTGCTTCAGCACAAAACCGCGAGATCCTATTTAAGGAAGCGGACTGGAAAACACAGCTGGCAACAGCAAAAAAAGAAAACAAGATCATCTTTTTTGATGCTTACACCACCTGGTGTGGTCCCTGTAAGATGATGGCCAAGGATGTATTTACTAAAGATAGTGTTGCGGATATGTTCAACAATACCTTTCTGAATGTAAAATACGACATGGAAAAAGGCGAAGGCCCTGCATTAAAAGACAACTATGGTGTAAGCGCCTACCCTACTTATTTGTTCATTAATGGCGATGGAGAAGTGGTACACAAAATCGTAGGTAGTATGTCGGCGGCTGAATTTATGACAGAAGCCGGAAAGGCGATGAAACCAGAAAGCACCGCTTTTGGATTGGCTAAAAAGTTCAATTCCGGCGACCACTCAGAGGCTACAGCTATTGCCTATATGGAAGCACTGGAAAAAGCCTATGAAGCAGAAAAGATGGGTACAGTAGCTAAAGTGTATTTTGATGGCCTTCCTAAGTCAGCCCTCTTGGAGAAGAATAACTGGGAACTTGCTTTAAAATACCTCAATAACCCATCTTCACAGGCCTTTGCTTATTTATATGCAAACAAAGCTGAGCTGGAAAAGAAATACACAGCGAACCAGGTAAACATGTATTTCGAACGTACTATGAACATGTCTGTTTATGCTGTAAAAAGATCTTATGAGAAAAAGACCAACCTGCAAGAGGCTAAAGAAATTACTGCTGCCATCAGGAAACTGCAGGCAAAACCTACCGCCGGTGCTGTATCAATGCTCGCCCAGTTGGATCTGATCGAATTTGCCGCTGCAAACCAGTGGGGTAAGTTTTCAGCAAAAGTGGATGCAGTAATGGCGGATAATGATTTTCCAAGAAAAGCGGGTTTTGTAATCAGCGCCGCCAATGACATCGTGACTGCGGCACCTGCCAAATACTATCATGAGGCTACTAAATGGG
The DNA here is from genome assembly GCF_032678645.1 of Pedobacter frigoris. Classification (GTDB taxonomy): domain Bacteria; phylum Bacteroidota; class Bacteroidia; order Sphingobacteriales; family Sphingobacteriaceae; genus Pedobacter; species Pedobacter frigoris_A. The sequence goes on along the minus strand of NZ_JAVTSP010000001.1, from coordinate 372,505 downwards.
CTAATCAATTGGAAAAGAACAATCCTGACCTTTTCACCAGCATACAACTGGCCGATCTTAGAAAAAGGATCCTGAAGAAACAGGGCAAAACCGCCGAAGCAGAGGTAATGGCCAATAAAGCGATGGACTTGAGAAAAGAAGCCATGCAAAAGGGGCAAATGACCCCTCCGATAATGAAAGATTAAAAATTAACTTAAATATATAAAACGAAAAAACAATGATTAAAAAAGGTTTAATGTTGGCAATTGCTGTTCTGTTTGTTCTAAGCAGCAGTTTTGCCCAAAAAGGAAAAACAGTAACTTTTACCGGAAATGTAAAGTTTCCTGACACAGAAAATAAATATCCGATTTACCTGGGCAAATATGAAGGCGAAGGTTTTAAAAGAGCATTTAAAGCAATTGACAGTACAAAAGTAGATGCAAACAATAATTTTTCATTTAAAGTACCTGCTGATAAGCCTGACTTTTATCAGGTGCGCGTTTATTATTTTGACCGTATTGATTTCTGGGCAAATAATGACAATATCCACGTGAATGTTAGGGGGATTGATACAGCTAAAATGAAAATCAAAAACCCTCCATATATCTATATGGAAAATACATCCGCTGAGAATGATGTGATCAATGATGTTAATCTGGCAAGTTATCTGAATTATCAAACCATGATTGCTGTAAGTCAGGAAATGTATAAAGCAGGTCTTGCAAAAGAGCCTAAATGGATAGAATACATGAAAGATGGTTACGACAAATTGGGCAAAGACATGGATTTCAGAATCAAATATCTTGTTCACAAGTATAGGGACCAACCATCAGTATTGTATGCTTTGAATAACCTGAGTACTAAAAGAGATATGGACCTGATCATGTCTACACTTGATAACCTGACCAAAAAATTCCCTAACCTGGAGCAGGCTAAAAACAAGAAAAAGGAAATTCTAGATGGAATTGCCCAGGCCGCAAAAATTGCTGATGGACAAAAAACACCTGATTTTGCTTTTCCTGATGTAAACGAAAAAAAATGGGGTCCTAAAGATTTTAGAGGAAAATACCTGATCATCGATTTCTGGGCTTCATGGTGTGGACCTTGTCGTCAGGAAATTCCTCACTTAAAAGAAGTATACAAAAAATATAAAGACCAGGGTCTTGAGATTCTATCTGTATCAGTTGACGCAAAACCGGCTGACTGGAAAAAAGCCATGAATGAAGAACGCATGACCTGGCCCCAGATCAACGCTGTAGAATCTAAACCTGTTATGGCTTCCTACCTGTTCAGCGGCATCCCTTACCTGGTTGTTGTAGATAAAGACGGAAAAATTGTAGAGAAAAATGTTCGTGGAGAATCGTTAGATAAAGCCATGAAAAAAATATTTGGCAATTAAACACCTAAGAAAATGAAGAAGATCATATTATCCTTGTTATTCCTGACCAGTTTAACTTCTGTTAAAACCTATGCACAAATGGGTGCAGCCCAAGCGGTTAAATGGGACATTAGCAAAAGCGTGGACATCAATATGGAGTTAGACATGACATGGGAAGTTTTTAGCAACAATGAAATGTTAAAAAAAGCCTCTAATGGTTATGTAAGCTCCATTGAAGTTCTAGACGCCAATAGTCCGGTATCTAGAAAGATTGTTTTTTCAAATGGTGGGAGCCGTATAGAAAATATCACTCAGAATGAGCCACACAATAGACTGATCGCAATAGACTTTGCAGACACTAACCTCCCTAAAGGAATTAAATCAGCAGAGTTTGCCATATTTATTAAGGCTAAAGACAGCAAAACGAATGTGACATGGCGAGCTCTGATTAAGGGTGACGAAGAAGCAAAAAAAGCGCTAATCGCACAGTTGACGGCAGAATTTGACAGTTATGCCCTTGGTTTGGAAAAGATGACAAAAAAGTCTATCCCAGCTGCCCGGATGAATTAAAAAAAATATAATTATTAGAAGCCCCTAAACTAAAGTTTAGGGGCTTTTTATATTCCGGGAAAATAATAACTTTAAAACATGCGTAAAGTTATCCAATTGTATCTCTTATTGACATGTGTTTTCATCGGACTCAGAACCTCGGCACAGGTATCTTTTCAAGCTTCAGATAAACATATTAGTTATATGGGACGGGTTTTAAAGACAAAAGATTCTACAGTTCTGTATTGGCCTGGCACCTCTGCTTCGATTAACTATGTAGGATCTTCCATTAAGGTCACCATGAAATCATTGAGGGAAAAAGGATACTTTTATGCCATAGTTGATGGGGATATCTCCAAGGCAATAAAATTTGGCTCTGATAGCCTGAAGCGAACATTCACGTTTGCAAAAGATGTAACACCAGGTCCTCACACCCTCCAGCTTTACAAAACATCAAACAGCACTTCGGCAAATGTGATCTATAGTTTTGAAATCGAATCAAACGGAAAATTGACGAAGCCTGCAGCACTGCCAAAACGGAAAATTGAATTTTATGGAAACTCGATTACAGCCGGGCATAGCGTGGATCCCGTCGATGCCGGACGTCCAGCCGGGTCACCAGAGTTCTTCAACAATTATTACAGCTATGCAGCCCTAACTTCCCGACATTTTAATGCACAACAATCCATTGTTGCACGGAGTGGCATTGGTATAATGCTCAGTTGGTTTCCCGAAATCATGCCTGAAATATACAATAGGATTGATCCAATGGATCCGAAGAGTACCTGGAACTTTAACAGCTTTAAACCTGATATCGTAGTTGTAAACCTTTTCCAAAACGATTACTGGTTGGTCAATAGCCCTACACATGCTCAATTCAAAGCGAGATTTGGAACAGCCAAACCTACAGAAGATTTTATCATTAACTCCTACTATAACTTCATAAAAAATATCAGAAGGGTTTATCCAAAAGCTCGAATCATATGTGCACTGGGCAATATGAACGCTACAGAAGATGGTTCTAAATGGCCAGGATATATTCAACAGGCAGTGGCAAAAACTAAGGATGCAAATATTTATACTTTGTTTTTCCCCTATAAGAAAACCGACGGACACCCTAACAGAGCGGAGCAGCAGATTATGGCCGACCAGCTGATCAAATTCATTGAAACAAATATCAGGTGGTAACTATTTAGCGCTTCCTTACTTTATATCGAGCGTTTCTGAGATATTACGTATCATGTTTATGCTAAATGAATGTCTGCCGGTAAGCCACCTTTTGATTTCGTCAGGATTAATATCCAAAGAGACAGCAAGATCATTTTCTGAAAGACCTTGATAGGCCAGTATTTCGACTGCTTTAGCGGCGAGGTCCATATTTATCTCCGTTAACTCCTTTATTGCTGGATTTCCGTTCTCTTCAAGCCAGATGGATACAAAATCGTTCTCTTCCATTTATTTGATTTAGACGGCAAATTTAATAATCCTTTTTAAAGTTTGGAAATTCACCCTTACCTGAAGTGCTGATCAGTTAACCACTACCTGCTTTACAGGATCTACTTCACAGGTCGCTTTATTGTTCTTTAATGTCACCCTAGCCTTTACAGAATAAGTGCCTGCACCAGCATATGTATGAGAAGCCGTAGTGCCTGCAACTGTTTCCGTTTGCCCGTCGCCAAATTCGAATTTTACGGAGCTAAGGGTATGACTACCTGAGTATTTCACGACAAAATTGACTTTTTTAGGATTGTTGGCATCAGTAGTATGACTAAAACTTGTCAGAATAGATTCTCCTAAACAATCGATGATACCTGCTGCTTGTTTCTTACAGGAAACAAAGCCCATTATCATCATTAATACCAGTGCTGTTAATTTAATTTGTATTTTCATAAGATTAGATAATTGATTACTATCACAAAAAGTCTACCACTCCTGAACTTAGATGGTAATAAGCTCCAATAATTTTTATTTGACCGGCCGCTTCCATTTCTCTTAAAATTTCACTTCCCGACCTGATTTTCGCTATTGTCTCTAATATGTTATTCTTGGCTACGTATTCTACAAACTCATTATTCTTCGATGTTTTGTCTCCTTTGAAATCTTGTGAGCGCCTCACTGCTGGTTTGATTTTGCTAAGCATTGCGGTGATGTTACCAAGTTTAACATCATCTATGGCTGCCTTTATAGCACCGCAGGATTCGTGACCTAATACCAGAACAAGCTTTGCTCCCGACACTTTACAACCGTACTCTATACTTCCTAACAAATCCTCATTTACAAAGTTTCCGGCAACCCTTCCTACAAATAAGTCGCCGATGCCTTTGTCAAAGATGTCAGCAACCGGAACCCTGCTGTCCAGGCAAGAAATGATGACGGCCTTTGGGTATTGCCCCTTAGCGGCTTTACGAACCATGGTAGAATGGTCGCGGGCGGTTAAATCGTTGTTTACGTATCTTAGATTTCCTCTTTTTAGTCTTTCAATTACCGTATCGGGCTTTAGAATTCGCTGTTCTTCGGCGGTGTAGACTCTTTCACGTAATGGTTGTTGTCTAAGCTCAATTACAATGTGTTTTTCCTGATTTGTAACCTGGTTGTTTTGTTTCCGGTTACAGCCGGCACCGACAAAGGCTATAAAAATAATAACTACCTGTGTAACTGCTAGTTTCAGGCCTCGGATGGTATTGTATTGTTTTGTAATCAATCGTTTAATCATTTCCATCACGTATTGTCTAAAAACCACATCAAATTTGTGAAAAAAGTTTCCTTTAAACAAACTTTTTCTTAGATATTAAATCTTTTGCAATCCATGACATCTGCCTTACTTTGGTTGATTAAAATCTTAAATCTTATTCAAGACTGATGGCCCGCCCCAGCGTAGTTGTGCTCTCATCTTCTTTGGATTTTATTTGAGAACAAAAAATGTAAATAAATTGATAATGTAGTTAATACATGGAGATTTAAACCAAAAAAGCCTCGAATTACCTGGAGATTTTTTGTGATTCAGCTGATCTAAACATAAAATGCTTTCATTAATGATTGTAAGAAAATAATGCTATGAATTATAATGATTTAACAACCCATTTTTACTATGTTCCTAAAAGGGGAATTAAAAAACATGAATTTATGATCATTTTTATATCTTTATTACGTAACATATCTATGAAAAAAATAATTGCTCTCGCTTTCCTGCTTTTTTTGCTCACTAATACCTCTTCAGCTCAGCAAAAAAAACTACAGTTGTCTTTCAATACAAATGTCCTGGATGCTCACGTGGCAACGGAATTTAGTCTTTCCGGAAATAGTACATTCTATACTGCTATTGGGTTTGGATACGGAAGTGTGAGTTCACTAAACCTAAACAAGTATTATGATAAAAGCGCACAAGAAGGCCGAAACTCAGATGTACTCAAGCCTGAAATCTATTTTTCACCATATCTGAATATACAGTATCGGAATTATTTCTTAAGAGCGAGGGACAACAGGAAAGGAGATTATACCGGCAATAATTCCGGCATGTATGCTGGTGCCCGTTTTAAATTTTATACAGCACCAGTGATTTCTATGAATGAAGATGTTGAGTCCATCAGGCAAAATTATATGTTCGGGTTGATAATCGGTTATCAAAAGGCTGTAGGTGCTCAAAGAAGGCTTGTCCTCAATGCCAATACTGGGATCAGTACTCATGCCAATTACAATCTTTCTTTTTTCGGGTTTAAGCCTATGCTTTTTGGTTCTGTGGGGTATGTTATAAAATAAGGCTGCTCTTTTCTAGTTAATTCAGAAACCTTTTTGTAAGTGAACAATATTGATTATGAGAATCAATACAACGGAAATTCTCAAAGCCAGCAAGCTTTTTTTCATTTAATAAGTTAACCAATCTTCTAAAGATAAATCAGTTATTTTAAAAAAATCTCTAGAATCTAAAGATTACCTTGAAAAGGTGTACATTTTATAAGGATAGTGCTTTCCTTCAACGTACTTGATACGGGTTTTCGATTTTGACTCACCTAATCGCTCACCATTTTTTTTGGAATATTTTAGCTGCAATTGCTATATATGAATATAAGAAATTTTTCACTAAATTATACAAAGAGATTTCTTTGGTAATTTGAAAAAAAAAATAATCTTAAGGTATTAAAGCATAGTTTTATACCGTCAACTCCATCAAAACCATAATTTATTAATTTCAGCTAAATAAATTTTTAATGAAACGAGTTTCATGGCTTATTTTTTTTTCAGTTTTTGGAATATTGCCCAGCTGTACTAACGAGAATGGATTCGTGCTAAAAAAGCACAAACTTTTGGGTGAGGAAATTGACACATTAAGATACTATCCAAAGCAGAATCTCTATTTATTAAATGATAAGGACCGCGGTTACCTGGGAGATTTCAAAAGCCAATTTGTTTTTGCTAAGAAAGGTAAATCCATTGGTTATCGGATCGAAACAGGGGATCTGAGGCTGACGATATCGAATCGATCTCTAGGATTAGCACCTGATGGCGATTTCAGTTCCGGATGGTTTTATATAAATAAACATAAAGTTCATCCCATACTGCCAAAAGCTGATTCTATTTCTTCTCGATTACAGCATTCATATCCAAATTGTTTTATCCGTGAAGACAAGGGCTTGTTTTCAGTATATGAGAAGGGTGAGCTTTTAAAAACATTTCATTACGGATCTGCTATTACGAATAAATTAAACCTAGATTTTAACAATTTGACCTATGGCATCTACAGCTTGTCTAATGGAAGCCTACGAATGGTATCCACTGATGGTCGTAAATTACTGATACAATCTGACGGCGTCTATTTCGTTCCTTCACCCGGGTACAATGCTATTGCGGTTAGAGAACTAGACGACTTTTTGGTAAAAATTAATGAAATCATCGGCAAGGACAAAATGGAATTCACTGAGCGTATTTTTCTGAATGCTAAATAGAGACGGAAATACACTCAATCTAAAAGCAAATTTCAAAAGCGAGATCACCTTGCCATAAATTGACTGGATCGCTCCTTGATCGTGTTTTTGATTCAAATTGACTACTCAAGCTGCCTATTACTTCCTCTTAACAAACCTCTCAAATAAAAGCTCAGAAACGACTTAACATTCTCAGTGGAGAATACCCCAGGCAACCTCCTGATCTCAACGCAGACGCTTTAATTTTGCAGATTTAGCCGAAACAGCCAATCAATATTACTAAGTAAAAAATTGCCTGATACCGCCAAAACGGCCACTTTGACCCGAAATGGAGGGGTCAGTTTAAACCGAAATGAGGTGTCAGTTTAAATGCGGAATCACTGGCCACTTTCGCTGAAATACCCAATCAAGTAACCAAATGTCCAGATCGTCAGTACTTCTGTTAAAACCATGAAACCTAGTCGCAAACCCTCCAACCATAATATATTTTACATTATGCTTATTTAAGGAACGCCAAAATTGAATTAGTGCATCATCTAAGACATCCATAATAACTATTTATGAATAACTACCGCTTTATTGAGCATGCTGTTCGTTCTTAACATTTTAGTAAAAAGTTTCAGCTTATCCATATCAGAACGAAAAACATCTCTTCGTAAACGCTCGTCATCGGACAATTTTGTGATGCATACTTCCAAAGGTTCATTAACAATGTTTTCAGGCTCTTTTTTCATATCGTCCTCCATAGATTCTACTTGCAATTTACTCATCATCTTTGGATTTTCGCAATCTTTATTTGAGTATAAATGCAAAAGCCTCACAGAATGTGAGGCTTTCGTGATCCCGCTGGGATTCGAACCCAGGACCACTACATTAAAAGTGTAATGCTCTACCAGCTGAGCTACGGAATCATCGTTCTTATTTGAACTTTCACTCTAAGCGTTTCCGTTTAAAGTGGTGCAAATATAGGATTGTGATACTTATTCTGCAAATTATTAATCTATAAAATGTATAGTGTGTTGATTCTAAGGCTGATTATTATTGCAAAAAGGTTATAATACATTAACAATTCCTAAATATTGACTATTACTTCTCGTTTTGCGATCCTCAGCTACAAATGCCAGATATACATGAACAGCTCTTCTCGGAAAACTTTTCGCTCAGCAGGAAGATGCCTGCTTCTGCATAACGCCTTACTACCACGGTATCGGATTCAGCATTCTCATTCCCGATATCAAAACCAAATCATGGAGGATATAGCTACAATAGGATAAGACAATCATTGCAGTAGAGCTGTTATTTTCTCTTGCTCCTCTCTTGCTATTTTCTTGCTTTTGCAGGAAAAACCCAAAATTAGGGCAATATTTAAGTAAGTTGAAAACAAGATTAAAATACCGCGGAGTACGTAAAGATTGGTATTTAATCGAATGCAATAACCGTCTCAAGTCGTCCAATGTATTGATGTTATCCACTTCTTTATTGAATATGGAAGATCCTTACGGAAAAAATGAGATACCTATTACTTTTGAAATCTCAAATATTTAAAAGACTGAATTAAAATGCGGTAGAGGTAAATTTCAAGAAAATCTGTAAATGACTGAAAAAAGCTAAAGAATAATTATACTTTTGCACTTCTTCAAAAAAGAGATGATTCCGTAGCTCAGCTGGTAGAGCATTACACTTTTAATGTAGTGGTCCTGGGTTCGAATCCCAGCGGGATCACAAAAGCCTTCAAACTTCTAGTTTGGAGGCTTTTTTTTTGTAAATCGTAAACATTTTGTCTAAATTTGATATCACTTTTTAAGGCAATATGTCGTGGAAAAAGATAAAAATCATTCGATAAAGCTGAGATTGAACTTTGACAAGAGAGATTGAGGGATGCTTTTAAAGAGCGTTTTAAAAAGGCAACAGACTGCAAAAATACCGCAGACTATAAGCAAAGTAACGATAACTCAAAAACGACCCACATTGAAAAAAATTATTACCTACTTAATCTTATCGCTATTCTTTTTTAGTGCATATTCACAAACAACTACAACAGGCCAAAAACTTTCTCTAGATAAAGGTTGGCGTTTTCATTTAGGTGATATTCCCTTTCCAATTGTAAAGGGCCACGGATTTTCTTATGGCACCTCAAAAGCTGGTGCCGCAACAGGCGCAGCTGCGGTAACCTATGATGATCAAAGTTGGCGAAAACTTAATTTACCACATGATTGGGCAGTAGAAATGCCTTTCGATTCTACAGAAAATATCTCTCAAGGTTATCGTAAAAGAGGTTATGGCTGGTATCGCCGTTCTTTTCAACTTACAGAAGCGGATAAAGGAAAAAATATCGAATTACAGTTTGATGGTATCGCAACAAATGCCACGATCTGGGTTAACGGCACAATAGTTCATCATAACTTTTGTGGCTACACTTCATCTTATATCGATATTACCACATTAGCTAAATATGATGGAGAACCTAATATCATCTCAATTAAAGTTGATGCGGTGACACACGAAGGTTGGTGGTACGAAGGTGCTGGTATTTATCGTCATACTTGGCTGGTTAAAAGAGACGCTTTACACATCATTACTGATGGGGTTTATGCAAATCCGGTAAAAAAAGATCAAAAATGGACAATTCCGGCAGAAGTTATAGTGGCAAACAGTGGGGTAAAAATTGAAAATGCTAGTGTGGAGGTTAAGGTCGTCGATCAAACCGATAAAGTACTGGCGATTTCATCGGCCAACGTTACGGTTCCTGTATTTGGACAAGCCATAGCCAAAGTTAATTTAACAGTTGACAACCCTACTTTGTGGTCTTTAGAAAATCCAAAGCTTTATAAGATTGTTTCGAGTGTGAAACGAAATGAAACAACTACGGATCGGGTAATTACTAAAGCAGGTTTTCGTACGATAGAATTTACGGCCGATAAAGGCTTCTTTTTGAATGGCAAGAACATTAAACTAAAGGGTACTTGTAATCACCAGGATCACGCAGGTGTTGGCAATGCCGTACCAGATGCATTATGGGAGTTTAGAATTCGAAAATTGAAGGAAATGGGCTCCAATGCCTATCGCTGTTCGCACAACCCCCCATCTGTAGAATTTTTAGATGCCTGCGATAGTTTAGGTATGCTGGTGATGGACGAAAACAGAAACTTTAATACCGGGGATGAATATATACGTCAATTACAATGGTTAATTCGTAGAGATAGAAATAGGCCTAGTGTATTTATATGGTCGGTTTTTAACGAAGAACCGTTTCAAGGAGATTCAAGGGGATATGAAATGGTACGCTTAATGAGTGCTAAGGTAAAAGAATTAGACTTAACAAGACCTGTTACGGCCGCACAAAGTGGTGGACAACTAAGTGAGCTCAACGTATCGCACGCTGCAGATGTGGTGGGTTTTAATTACCAGAAAGATAATTACGATGAGTATCATCAGAAATATCCAAACAAACCAATGTTTAGTTCAGAAGATGTTTCGGCAGTGATGACACGTGGAGTCTATGCTGCTGATAAAAAGCGTGGTTACATACCTTCTTACGATGAAAACTTTCAACCTTGGGGCTCTACCAACAGAGTTGAATGGAAAATGGTTGATCAACGTCCGTATTTGGCTGGCTGTTTTGTATGGACGGGATTTGATTATCGTGGAGAGCCCCAACCTAATGAATGGCCTTCTACCGGCTCTTCTTTTGGTATAATGGATTTATGTGGATTTCCGAAAACTGCGTTTTGGATTCATCAAGCGCAATGGCGTAATGATATCCCTGTTTTGCAATTGGTGCCGCATTGGAATTGGCCAACCGATAGCATTGGCAAAAATATAAGGGTTATGGCCATGTCAAATGCCGATAGTATTGCTTTGTTTTTAAATGGTAAGCTTATAGGTGGACAGAAAGTTGATCATTATGAGATGAACTTTTTTAAAATTCCTTATCAGCCAGGTAAATTGACGGCTGTAGGTTACAATAAGGATAAAAAAGCAGTAAGCAAATTTGTTGTTGAAACTGCTGGTCAGCCTAATCAGCTTCAGCTAATTCCGGATAGGAAAACACTTAAAAACGACGGCTGGGATGCGATGCCTATTACCGTACAGGTATTAGATAAAAAAGGAGTGCCTGTGCCTACTGCCAACAATCATATTACTTTTGAAATAAGTGATGGTGCCGCTATTATTGGTACTGGAAATGGCGACCCCACTAATCATGTGTCCGAAAAAACAAATCAAAGAAGCTTATTCAACGGTTTGGCACAATTGATTATTCAAAGTAAAGAAGGCGCAACAGGGACTATTACGATAACAGCAAAAGCTGATGGCATAAAATTAGGTTCAGCTACTATTGCGTTGGTTAATTCAGCTGTTCCAGCATTTGTACCGGAATTTTCTACGGTAATTAATCTTAATTGGATCATGTCACCGTTTACCAATGAAAAACAAGATCCTATAAGATCAATTGGTGAAACAGATATGAATACCTGGGCAGCAGTTAAAGCAGGAAGTCTTCAAAATTTTGCTACAGGAAACTTTACGGTGTTTAGGTCAACCTTTATACCTTTCAAAAAACAACAACTTAGAGGCGCCACTATTAAAATCAAAAAGCTAAAAGGCAAAGCCGAAATTTGGTTAGATGGTAAATTGGCTAAAACCAAAACTACAGTTACCGAAGAAGATGTAGAAATTGCACTACCGCCAAAAGAAGGAGAAAGAATACTCAATATTATGGTTGAAGGAAGCAAAGGCACATCAGCAGGGTTAGGCGGGGCCGTTACGGTAGAATAGAAATTTAAGTGTATCCCAAATTTAACAAAATTAAAAATTATGCAAGCTTTGTCCGTCATAATTTGCGGGACGGCTTAGTCCTAAAAATTTGAGTATGGTTGGCGCAACATCGTAAAGATATGGGGCACCATGATAATCAATTGTTTTGCGATAAAACATTGCTGTGGCTAAAGAGCTCCATGTAATGCTTGCTCCATTATTGGTCAGAATGCTAATAGCAGGTGCTGCCAGTGTGCCATTGTAGACATTGCCTACGCCTTCATTGCCCTTGGTGTAAAGCACTAAATCGGCACTTTGAGTGTGGCTGGAGGTTACTGATGAAAAGCAATTTGCACTGATATTTGCCGCAGATAAAGCCGATTTGAACATCCTGATCTCTGCTACATTTCCTGTAAAATAAGGATTGTAAGTCCCGGTAGCATCCTGTCCCAGTTTAAAAGGTATTCCGCTTTGCAAGTCATCTATCGAAGAAATATTTCCGATTGCCACTTCGACTCCCCCATCGTACATTATTGCTTTTTGTACAGTTCGGTTGACCACAATGCTAACGTGATGCCAAAGCTGATCACTAAGGTCTATACCATCAAGATCGAGTCTATCTGTTCCATCTCCAAAATTCGCTCTTATTTTTCCGTTTCGATTTGCAATAATAATTCCCTTATTGGATCCGCTTGCCCAATTTTTATTGCCCAAGATGACCGGATCACTTGTTGTTGCAGTTGCCCTTACCCTAAATTCAATTGTAAAACTCCCGTTGGCACTTAGATCAAGATTATTCAAGGCAGGTAATTGTCCATAAACATTTGTTTGAAAGTTAAGCGCGGAGATTGAATTTGGTTTAGTTTCTACAACACTTGTTGGCAATGTGTTTATCAATTGAGGTGTAATGGCCGTATTATTCAAAATAATGAATGCATTTTGCTCTGGATAACTGGATCCCCCATGACTAGAATCACCCCCGTGATCAGTTGATACAACAACCAGCCAGTTTTCATCACTATATGTAGGCCGTGCTTTTAGCGCATTTAAAATTCTTCCTACCCTCGCGTCCACCGATTTTACAGAATCCATGTACATCTGCGTGGTGATACGGTAGTTACTTGCATGGCCAGCATGATCTACATTATCAAAATGACAAAATGCGACATCAGTATTGTTTGTAGTAATTTCTTGAATAATTCTTTTCTCAGTAGCGTCATCTGAAGCACTATTTACTTTTACAGTTACATCATTTGTTGCTACTATGAAATTATTTATAGATGCCCAGGTTACAACTGAAGCAGTACGCATTGTTGGTAAGCTGGTCTTAATTATTCTAAAAAATGAAGGATAATTGACAAAATCTGAACCGGAGAAACTATTATCAGAAGCTTTATGTTTAGTGACACTAACCCCTGTAAATAGTCCTGACCAACCGTTTGAAGACCAGGTAGGCGTTTCGGCTAGCGCATTAGTACTAGTCCATGACGTGTTCATCAAAGTACTTAAATTTGGTGCGTTGCCGGGAGTTATTGCTTTCCAGACACAACCGTCGATTCCTATAAAAAGAACTTTCCTGGGCTTAGCAGATTGAGTTGTATTTATCGGTTTGAGGGATAAGGTTTCCGATGCAATTGCATTTCCATTCTTTCTACAGGCTAAAGCGAATAGCAAAGTAGATGTTAGGCAAATGAATGTTGTCGTGATTTTGAAATTTTTCATTGAACTGATTTTTGGGATGATTAGCAAATGTTAAAGTTAATCCTTTTCAGGATAAATGTTAATAAATACTAAACAATAATATCAGTTCAATGATTTTTTTTATTGGATTTACTTAATTGCTTTTAAAATTCCTTTTGCCCAAAATTTAGCCAATGCTTCAGAACCCCCTGCATTAGGATGCAGATAAAAAACACCATGCTTGCCGTTTTCAGCTTTCAACAATGTTTTATGATTCTTTTCAAAAAAACTATAAACGGCCTTTTCGCCTAAAAAGATCTTACCTGGATCGCTGAGTTTATACTCCGCATGCAGTGCTTCTATTTGTGAATAATAGCTGTTTAAACGATCTAACCCCTCCTGCATATAGCCAGCATTATTGTGAGTATTTGGGCTATACCAAAGTGGATACTGTATGACGAATCTGGCACCAGGGTATTTTTTTATCAAGGTATTGATCACGGTATTCAGATTATTTTTATACTGAGCGGCCTGTACTGGTGCGCCATTCGGTCCGAAAATGGCACTGTCATTTGTACCCAGCATTATAGAGAACAGCAATATGGCTGTTTTATCTTGTGCGAAGGCGTCAGCTGCTTGTACTACTTTTGGGAAATCAATATTATTTTCTGGCAAAAAATCTACAGTAGTATGTCCGCTAAATCCTTTATTACTGATATCTACTGAATTAATATTTTTATTGTGTTTTAGAATTTCAGCGACATAGATGGGTGTAGCTTCTGTTTTTGGATGTGCCAAAGCACCACCCTCAGTAATGCTGTCACCTATGAAAACAATATTTATTTTTTTTTCTTTCTTTCCGGAAAAAGAAGTCAAAACAAAGACCAGAAGCAGACAGGCATAATTAACGGTACGTTTCATTTACTTTTAAAATTGATGATTAAATTGCTGGAAAATTCAAATATAGCCTAATTACTAATCCTGTACTATTCCATAGAAAATAAACCAAACGGATTTCCTTCAGTATCCACACAAATAGCGCAGAAGCCATATTCTCCGATAGAAAACTTGGAACGGTTAACCATTCCGCCTGCAGATTGAATGCGGGCTTCTTCCACACTACAGTCCTGGCATGGAAAATACACCATTGTATTGACACAGTGTCCGTCACCTTCCTTGGTACCTGGCATTTCAATTAAAGCTCCTGAAACGCCCTGATTTTCCATCGGTGAGAAGAATGACATTTTCATACCTCCAGGAGAATCACCGGGCATCGGACTGTCTATGAAATTAGTTCCTAATACAGCATTGTAAAATTTCTTTGCCCGTTCCATATCCTTAACATAGATTTCAAACCAGCAGACGATGTTTTGATTCATAATTTTAGTTTTTAAGTTCTGTTATCCGAATTTAACTAAATTGAGCTGTTAATACCAACTATTATTCCTGATATCAACTAGTTGAAAATATTTTTGCATTTTTTAGCATAAATGACCATATTTATTAAAACGAGTGTGTCATGGAATATATATATGAAAATTTTAACTTCCCTCCTAATCAATCGTTTACGATTCGGACGGAGCCTATAGAGTTAAAAAGATATACTCATATGAAATGCCATCTCAATTTTGAAATTGCATTGATAGAAAACTGTGAAGGAAAGCGGTTTATTGGCGATCATATAGGAGATTTCAAAGATGCGGACCTGGTTTTGATGGGAGGCTATCTTCCTCATTGCTGGCAATATTACGAAACTGCAAATGTACAGCAGCCAAACGTGGTAGTTGTGCATTTTTTTCCTGATTTTTTAGGCAAGGATTTGCTTGAAAAACCTGAGGCCCGCCATTTAAAAGATCTGTTTCACAATGCATCCAAAGGAGTCCGTTTTACCGGGTCTACCATGACAACAGCCAAAGCCTTGTTACTGGAAATGCTCTCTGCAAGAGGCTTACACCGGGCATCTTTAATGCTGCGCCTGCTTGATGTATTGGCTGAATCAAATGAGTACACAATTTTGGCCACACCGGGTTTTAATATTGTTGATAATTCCGCAGATGCAGATAAGATCAATCTAATTTATGATTATATCTTCAAAAACTTTAAAGGCACTATTTCTCTAGCCCAGGTCGCCAATCTGGTCCACATGAATCCGGCGGCTTTTTGCAGGTTTTTTAAGATGAAGACGAACCGGACCCTGCTGGATTTTGTGAAAGAAGTCAGAATCGGCTTTGCCGCAAAGTTACTCATAGAAGGAACCTATAACATAACAGAGGCATGTTATGCAAGCGGACACAACAATTTATCCAACTTCAACAAGCATTTCAAGGAGATTAAAGGTCAATCACCCAGAACATTTATGAAACAATATGCTGAATAAATTGTCGATCCGCCATTAGACTCATGGATTTATAAAAGAATAGATTTGTTCTGTCTGAGCCCACTTTTGTCCATCGGCTACACCGTCAACCCCAATTTGATAAGCATCCATTCGCTGATTCCATTCTTTGCATTTTTTGTCATAAGCCTCAGCAATTTGCCCCATACGATTTAAATCTGCATTTTCCGGCACCGTAATTACCATCACAACTGATCGGTTAAAACGATAGAGTTTAATTTTTCTGTACCCTGCCTTTTTGAAACCAGCCTCAACTTCCGGCCATACTTTCTGGTGATAGGCCAAGTACTCCTTCACTTTTTGTTCGTCGTCAACCAGGTTCACGACAAAGACCAGATCTTTTGTTTTTTCATGATCGACAGGTTTTTGGCAGGATAAAAAAAGTCCCGCCAGCGAGCATAAAATCCACAAACTATAGTAATTTCTCCTGTTCATACTAAATAATTCTTTAATTGAATATAATATAAATGCAACACATAATAACAGCTAATATTCCCCAGAGCACCCAAACTTTGGCTGATTTGTATTCAAACTGCTTATTGGTTTCGGCAATAGACAATAGTGGATTCTTGTGATCAGATTTCGTAAATATTGAAATGACAATCATGAGCGTAGTTAATGCTAAAAATATGTAGAAAGACAGCATTAAAAAGTGAGGCCAGTAGCCTTTATATGGATAGTTTAGGATATGACAAAATCCCAATATGATACACAGCAGACCGCCTCCGTAAAGTACGATCTCTGCCGCTTTATTATTTGCTTTTTTCCAGAGCACACCAATTAAGAAAACAACAGAAAGTGGTGGGGCTAAAATAGAAACGAGACCCTGACTTAGATCGAAGAAACCCTTTCCTGAATAAGAATATAATATTGCAATCAATAAGGCCATTATAGCTGCTGCTATTGTTACCATGCGACCGACAAATCGCTTTTGTTTTTCATTAAGTGGTTTGTATTGATTCACCACATCTAAGGTAAATACAGTACTGAATGAGTTTAATCCAGAGGAAACAGTATCAATTAATGCTGCGATCAGGGCTGCCACGCATAAACCCATCAAGCCTGGAGGCATCAGGTGTTTTACCAAAGTTATATAGGCATTATCTGGCTGAGCGATATCCTTGTATAGCACAAAGCACATGATACCTGGAAATATAAAAATGAAAGGCATTATAATTTTTAGGGCCGAAATAAACAAAGCGCCATATTGGCCCTGTTTAATATCTTTTGCGGCCAGCAACTTCTGCACAATAGTTTGGTCGGTACACCAATAATATAATGCGACAACCGGATATCCTAATACTATGGCCACCCAGGAATACTCAGGATCTTTAGCAGGTTGAAACAAATGCCAGTATGAGTCTGGAGCTCCATTTATGAGTTGTTCTATTCCTCCGATCTTTTTTAGAGATAGAATGGTGAGTACGATTGAAGATAAAATAATAATTAAGGATTGAAATACTCCGGTCCTTACCACAGCCTTCAGTCCGCCCATAGTGGTAAAACTGGTGGCGATAATAGCTACTACCACCATGGCATTTAACAAAGGCCAATTGAATATTTGCGAAATCAGCAAACCTCCTGCGTACAGACCACTGCCCAGCCATACCACCATGATAGAAACCAGACTGTAAACGGTTAAAAAATTATAGGATCGCTTTCCATACCGAAGCAGCAAAAACTGTGGCATTGTGCTAACTTTAGTCGTCAGATAGTGTGGTACAAACACCATAGCGAGTAATAAAAGAAAAATCCAGGCCAGCCATTCAAAATTACTCCCTACCACTCCTTTAGTAAAGCCAATGCTGGCAAAACCAATCAACATCATAGGTCCCGCGTTGGCACTGAACAATGAAAAACCTATTTGCCACCAGGAAAGACTTCGTCCTCCTAAAAAAATATCAGCAGAATTCTTTTTTTTCCGGCCGAGATAAAAAGCGACAAAAAACAGCAATACAATGTATCCAAACAATACGGCATAGTCTATAGTAGCTAATGAAACATCCATAAGAGGCTGATAATTAAATTAAAGTTGAACAAGAGGGCTATAATAATTTGTTTTCTCTGCAGACCAGATTTTATTCATTTTTATTTTGTCTTTCCGTTGCCAGTAATCCCAGTCGATCCGAATGGGCAACCCTTCAATTTGTGGCAATATAAAATGTCCATTTTCCAACTTCGGACATACTGCAAAATAGGATTCCAAGCCATGCATCAATGTAAACAGATATTCTACACGAAACTTTTCCGGAGCAGCCGCTACAATAGCTGCAGTATATAGAGAATAGCCACCGGATGAAAAATCAAGACCGGACTGAATGGCCAAGTCGCGCACGTCCATCCATTCCTGCATACTACTCAAATGATAAGGCGTTGGCTGAAAATGCTGAACTCCTGCATTCCTTAGTGATGAAAACACCTTACCACTTCGTTCAGACTCTCCAAAAGATATTGGAACCGGACATTTTTCACACAATAATGCAATATCTGTTAATGAAGCTGAATGTACGGGTTCTTCAAACCAAGCAATATTTTCATGCTCAACAGCTCTGATAAATTGTAAGGCTTCGTCGACATTCCATATCTGGTTTGCATCTACAGCCAGTTCAATATCACTTCCGATTAATTTACGTACAAATTTCACCCGTTCTATATCTTCCTGCATGGAAGATCCAAAATTCTTGCCGACCTTCATCTTAATACAATCAGTTCCAAAATTAAGGAAGTAATCCATTTCTTTCTCCAGATCCTTATGGGAGTAATTTGTCCCTCCCCCGCTACAATACATTGATACTGAATTCCTGCCGGCATTCAAATACTCATGTAAAGGTTTTCCTTTCCGGCGTGCCGCCAAATCATATAAAGCCAAATCTACCTGTCCCAACAAAGCTGCTGCAGCGCCTCTAAATCCTTCGTTGCGAATGGACCAATACAGCTTATGATATAGCTCTTTATAGCTAACGTGATGGCTGTGAAACAAAATGGGCAACATACACATTTCTAATATATTGGTATAAGCACTAAAAACGGGCGCTTCACCTATATTTCCATCTGTGTCTGTTAAGGTAATCACCGACAAGCTAAATTCCTCGAATGGCCCCATCGTTGCATCCTGAAATGGGATAACAGCTTTAACAGGTTGTAGTCTGCGTATTTGTACTGTACTTATATTAAATATTTCATTCTCGATAGAATTCATCTTACTTCCTTTAAACTGTTTTTAATGCTATAATTTCTTCAAAAATTGTATTCGATAGCGGTCCTTCATGGATATCGCATAGTGTTTCCAATAGCTGTCTGGTATCAACAGGACCGATAACCATTTTAAAGTCTTCTGGAATAGATAATACAAACCGATGTGCCAATGAAGACAATGGCAGGTGGTATCTATCGGCAATTTCTTTCACCCTGATAGCTTGCCCAATACTATTTTTATCTAACCAGTCCGGAGCTGAATCAATAAATTCCTGATACCTGCTGCCAAGTAGCCCCATATGCAGTGGACTGGCGGAATAAAACTGAATCTCATTCGATTGATATTCAGGAATACTGCTTGTCAGTGCATCTGAACAGCATGCATCCAGGCGGTTATATTCCATAATCACATCAAATACAGCTTTATAATCGTATTTCTTAAACCAACTGGGACAATTGCCTCCGATACCGATTTTTTTTGCATACCCCCGCTGTTTAAACCATTGCATTTGTCGAAAAATCTGATCAATATCAGCTTTTTCAGAAATCGCCGACGGATCATGCAAAAACAACACGTCGACCGCCTCAACATTAAGTGTTTTTAGACTTCTAAAAAGGCTTTGTTCCATTGAAGAGGCACTATAGTCGTAAATTCCATTATCAGCGGCATAGCTCTTTAAACGCCCTACCTTGGTGCTGACTTTAGGTAATTCACCATTCCACTGTTTTAATGCCTCACCGACGAATTCCTCGGCGTCACCGTAAGCAGGTGCTGTATCCAGACCATGGATACCAGTTTCCAGTGCTAACAGAATAGTACGAACGGATTCTTCCTTTTGAACCGCCCCCCAAACCCCGCCCAAACCGGCTGTGCCTAAAATACACTTTGATAAAAATTGTGATGACTGCATATATTTGGTTTATGCTTTAGGTATATTAACAAAAATATTTTTTTTATAAGTAAATAACTATTGTCATTTTGACAAATACCTATGTTATATTGATTATTTAATGCTGAGCTGAACATTTACCATTTTTATCAACCAATACCTTAATATTCGTTCCGGACTTTACTGTCACCTTAGGCCAGTTGATAAAATTAGTATAACCCATTGGTTTTGCAGCCTGCGCGCTGGTTTCAGCAAAGATTGAAACAATGGCATCGTGTATAGTTTCATTTTTCAACTCCAACAGGATTCCATTCCCATCCTGTTTCAGGATATTTGCTGTAACATGATCAAATACCTTTAAACGCCTGGTATCTGTTTGCAGATAAATACCAGGTATCTCGAGCGACATCAGCATACCATTGGTTTCGGTCCATGAGTTACGCGTATTGATGAAATTGCCTATACTGCCTTTCCCTTCAGCATCACTAGGCTGGATACGTTCCATGCTGGAACCTGGCAAGTTGTTGGTGGTAATATGATGGGGTGGTACATTTACCGCTTCGGCATGTGCATGACCTATGTCATTAATCAGTTCGGCATAACGGGCGTTATTCGTAGCACGATATAATTTGAAAAGATAATCCCCGGAGGCCGTACAAATACCCGGGGCCGCATGCTTGTTTTGAATACTGGCCCATACCGCACCGGCCATATTACTTTTTAGCTTTCCAATATCACTTTTTATGGGAAATACAGGATCATATGAAATAGTCCATGTGGCACAAAGAGCAGCCTGGATTTCAGCTTTTTTTAACCAATTTTTATCACCTGTGTAGTAATAAAGCGCCATCAATGATTCAAGAAACCCAAAAGCAGATTCAGAATTGGCATCCATTGAGATATCGCCACAATCACCGCCCGTAAGGCCTTGCTTTACTACATCCCGGTTGTAATAAAAATTTGCAGAAGCCTTGGCCGCTTCCAACCATTCTGGCACTTTGAAATAAGCAGAAGCAAGCGCTAATCCTCCGGGTGCAATAGCTCCGGCCGTAGAATTATATACGGCAATATCTCCTGTCTCAGGTACAATAAATTGCCCGAATTCACCATCTTTTTTCCATGTTCTTGTAAAAGCTGCCGCCAATTTACGGGCAGCATTTTCCCATTCAGGCTTAATCATTTTGTCATAGCCCTGTGCTTTAAACAAAAGCAAATGTTTCATAAACCACAACAATGCATCACTATTCTTACGCACCATAGCCTGGATGGCAGGATATGCCGGATTCATTTCTTCAGGTCGTATTTCGCCATTTGCTGTAATACCTCCGTAAAAATATCCGCTCTTACCCTGCAACTTCGCTACTACAAAATCAAGCTCAGCGGCTACACGGTTGCGTTCCTTTTCATTATTTAACGCAAGCATTGGATAGGTGTTCATCATACCACTTACCCATCCCAGCTGAAAGTCTTTATTATTTTCAGGTGTGTAGAAACTGCCTGCTGGCACAGTTACAAAATTATTGCTACAAATAGCAGCAGCCATTTCCAGTTGCTTGCTAAGAGGCAACTGATTACGTGGGTGATTAGGACCCGTTAAATCTTTACGTACCAGCATAAATTTGGCAAGAAGATCAGGAATGCCATTGGCATTAAAAACATAGATTCTGAAACGCAATGCGAGCGTCTCTCCTGCTTTCCATGTTGGGGCTTTATCACCGCTTGCATGATAATCACCAAACCCCGTTGCCAGTTTTCGCATTGATGGTGCAGTGATGCTAAAACGACAATTGTCCTGTGCTGCATTCTCCTCGATAGTTAATCCGTGATTACCAAATTTCGATTGCTGGTCGGTAAGTATAATAAATCCTTTTTTTACTGAAGGAGCATAAAAACACATCGCAGGAGTCGCAGTATTGGTTGTCTGCAGTTCGATCAGCGATGCTTTTCCTTTTTCAATAGAAAGGCGCGGGTTGTTGGAAATGGTCAGGGGCACTTTCGGATTGTAATACATCTCTTTGGGATAAGGAGGATTGTAGGATGTACCAATAGCATGATATCGGTTGCCATTATAGACAATAGCAGGAACCAGTACATAATTCTCTCTACTCCAATTGCTAAAGTCGAATGACACCGCAACTGCGGCAGAAACCGCAATTCCTTTTTCCAGCGTAACCCCTGCTGTAACATCAATGGCATCAGGCTGACCAGCAACTTTTGATGTCTGCAACTGCAGTTGCCAGTTCTCTGTGTTGGTTTCCAGCTTATTTTGCTGAAATTTCTGTTCACCTGTACGATCTGTACCTGTATATTGTTGTATGCTTAACTGCATGCTGCCACTAATGGACCTGAGTATTTGCTGTACTTCTTTTTCAGTACCCTGTAAGCCGACCGTTTGTGCCTTAACTTTTATCTGGATGGTTAATAAAAATACCATTGTAAATAAGCTGGCAATTAATCTATCTATTTTTATCTGAATCATAAAGTATCGGTATCAAACCTAGCATAAAACTGTAACGGGACATATAAATATTGTTGATGAGCGGGTATAAAAAAGAGGGGGCATAGCCCCCAACTATTAACCTAATTCACCTATTAACAACGCCTAAAATTGCAGATATCAATTCCCTAAAACTACTATTGGATTGATTATTACTGATGCTTTTTTTGCCGGATTTGGGATTACAAAGATTTCAGGGCAAAGATCAGATCTAAATTTCTAAGCTATCAACAGTACCAACCATTCCATGACACCCAACTCACAATCAAATTTGATAATTGGGTTCATATCTGCTCTATCACGATCAACAGTAAAGCTCAGTACTTTCCAGGTGCCATCCTTCTTAAGCATGCTAACACTCTTTACACCACTGGCTCCATTCCAGCGTAATTTAAATTCTGTCAGCACGTCTGTTCCCAAATTGCAGAAGCTATACATAAATGTGTTGTTATTTTTCTTTTTCAACAACGAAATGCCATGATGGGGCAATATTGGAAGCGCCTGATAATTTCCATTGCTTAACCAGCTAAGTACACCATGTAACCAACGCAAACGGGCGTGACTACCAAACAGACCACCCTGCATATCCGAATTTTGAGCATAGACAACGATACGTCCGCCAGCTTTATTCTGATAAACTACTGTTCCAATATGTTTTCCTCCGAGGAAATCCATAAAATAACTAGCCACTTTTGCAGAGTCAGTTGTGGTCTCCAGTTCATCCCAGTCCGCTCCTCTGTGTGGAACACGGATTTTGCTAACGTTTGGTAATATATGGTCCTCATATACCTCGGATTGAATTGTATTGGTATGATGTTCACCTACTTTAACACCTAACAAATCACCAAAGCCCCTTTCTATTATAATGCGTGCTGCACCAGTGGTCACCAATGCTGAGCCAGCTAAAATCTTTCTTAATTCTTCGTCATTGGCTTTCCATACTGAAGAAGCTTCCAGCAAGACAGGGTAACCCGATTTTGCAGCGTTAGCAGCTGTCATATAATTAAATGGAATACCCATATCGAAAATCGGATTTTCGAACCTGGCGGCAGGTGCCATTTCAGCATAACTTGCCTTGCCGGCGAGTTGGGTCATCCTGGCAACATCTTTATCACTTAAAGAAATAACTCCTTGAACGGGCCATGATTTCAAGCCTAGATCAGCGAGAGCTTCCATTCGGGGGCGGGCATTCCGGAAAAGAGGGACCAGACTCGGTTCTTCTGAAAGCGGCGAGCCATCTAAATCGTTAACAGCTACCGTAATCATTGACAACCCCATTAGCTGCCCCATAATTAAGGAATGCGTAGAATGAGCTGTCGATTTTGACCAGCTTGTATATCTTGTATTCTCCAGTTCCGGAGCGAAATCACAATTACCCTCCCCCAACGATTGTTCAACCACCTGAACCTGGGATATAATATCCTTCAGTCCGCTGGATAAAGCCTTTGGTGCAGAGCCTGTACCCATGTACAGACCGAATGTCGGACGAATCAAAGGTTTATGTTTTCCGGCGAAATTTCCCAATACTTTTTTCCAGTCACGTCCCTCCAGCGAATGAATGTCAGTTCCTGATGTCATTAACGCAACACGTGTTTCCGGTGATACAACATGTATTTCATCAGCCACCCATTTTGCAAAATCAGCCATATAGTCACCAAGAAAATCCAGCCATTTATTACGCAAATCAGAAGGTTTGCCAGGCTGCAGCACTTCTTTTAATAAATCTTCACGTGTATACGTCTTACCTGTTAACGCCGCAAATTTATTAAGATGCTCAGGACAGTAACAGAACATACCACGTGTACTATGGTTATGTAGGCGAAAATCATCATCAATCCAAAGGATATCTGGTTTTAAACTTGCCCATTCACGCAACATTTTGCTAATGTCTTCACGGTACAGCTTATCTTCAGGACAAGGTGTTCCCTTTGAAGTTTCTCCGTTGGAATCTACCATATATTGTTTCCACCGATACAGTGGTCTGAGATCAGTATTTCCTGCATTCGCGCCCAAAAGCTGTTGAAAATTCAGTTCCAGACTAAAGCCTTCTTTACGAATTCTAGGGGCTACAATTTCACGCATCCATTTAACCCAGCCTGTCTGACTTTCGGCATCGGGGGGCAGGATGTAATAGCTCGACATTGGTGTGTTGACATAAAACTGAAAACTGTTGATTCCAGCCTCATGGCCAAAGGTCACGAGTTCTTCTAAACGGGCATCAGCCATCTTTTGATCTCCCCATTCAGGAGCCCATGGCAGAAAGTATCTGTACGAGATGAATGTTTTCCTATTTTGAGGCAATGGTAACAACCCTTCATTACCATTCTTTCCATACACCGGATTTGCCAATGCAACAGCGGGAAGCAGCGCCGTACCCACTCCCGCACCAAGTAATCCTATAAATTCTTTTCTTGAAACTGACATTTTCTAAAATTTCATTTTTTTGTTAATGTACAAAATCAAAAGTAAAGCCATATAATAACTTAATGATTACCAAAATCTACCCTATTGTCTCGATCGTCAATTTATGCTTGCTTTTCATCAGCTCATTTAGTAGCTTTATTCCAGGCAACTCATGAAAAAATTAATCTTATTTTTAGTTTTATTACTTTCTGTCATTCATACTGTTTTAGCTCAAAAAACAGAAATATGGATTGTTCGCCATGCAGAAAAAGAAATCAGTGCAGCTAACGATCCAAACCCAAATCTTTCTGTTGCGGGGAAAAAACGAGCTGAGGATTTAGCTACATATCTGAAGAAATTTAAATTTGATGCCGCATTTAGCACCCCCTATAAAAGAACGCATCAGACATTAGATCCTCTGGCAAAGAAAAACAAGATCGATATATTTGATTATAAGAGCATTACTGAACTTTATGATGATATCAGGAAAAACTATTCAGGTAAAAAATTAATCATCGCCGGTCATTCTAATACTGTTCTGGAAACTATTGAGGCCTTCGGTATTCAGCGGCCAAAACCAAAAATAATGGAGGATGAATTCAACAACATATTTCATTTGACCTTAAATGGAAACAAAAGCGAGCTCAACGTATTTCAATACTAATCCGAAAAATGAACATAAAGACACACGAGGCTAACAATATTAAAATCGCGGAAGTAATTTCAACAGAAGTCACCATGAAAAATGCAGAGGATAGTCTCCAGCTGCTTGTGGATCTTTATTACCAGGACTTCGACAAAATCATCATTCATGAAAAGAATATCACTCCAGATTTCTTTGACTTGAAATCAGGAATTGCGGGAGAGATTCTTCAAAAGGTATCTAATTATAGAATGCAATTATTTATTGTTGGTGAATTCAGCAAATATCCTGGAAATAGTATTAAAGACTTTATATATGAAAGCAATAAAGGCAGACAGGTTAACTTTCTTAATTCTGTAGAGGTCGCTATTGAAAGATTAGCGAGGTGAAATATATACCGCCAATTTAATTTGCTCAAAGTTGTTATAAAAAAAAAGCCATCACAAGGATGGCCTTTTTCAAAAACACTAAACTAAAAAAACTGCTATTTCGATTTCTCTTTCAAAATATTTAATTCCTTCTTCAGGAGTTCAATTTCTGCTTGTTGCTCTTTAATCGCTGCAACAAGTAAGGGAATCATACTTTCTGTATTAACTTCACTATACCTTGCTACCTTTGAGTTGTTTTTTCCTTCATTGTACATTTTAGAAGCTTCATAAACCATTTCCGGAAATTCTGGTCTTACATCGCTCGCCAAAAAACCATACTGCTCTCCAACCGGAAGTTTAAGGTATCTATATTTATCTACATCATATTTAAAAGTAACCGGTTCCAGGTTCTTTAGGTGCTGTGTAGAGTTTTCAATCTTACCTATTTTAATCTTCAGTTGTTGTTCTTCGATTTTTTGTGCATTTGCGGATAAAGTAAATGCAGTAAATAAAAGGCCTATGCCGGCCCCTCTAAATATTAATGGATATCTCATAAAATTATAATTGGATTCAAAATTCACCTGACATGAGAATGTCCGGATCTCGTTAATAAATAAGTGTTCTTTTTATTTAACCCGCCAGAGTGTTGGGAGGAGGATTAGGAAGCGACAGATGAACCGTAATCGTTTCGGGAAAACTAAAATGATTCAGTTTCTCGGAAGACAGGCACTGTTCCACCCACTCGAATTCCGAATTTATTTCATCATCAAGTGCAAATTCCAGTTGTTTGTCTTCTTTTGAATCATCAGGCAATTCTTCACCTTGCTGACCCAAATGATGACTGATCAGTACTCCTTTATCATTATGCATCATTAACGAAGCACTCTTTACCATCAAGAATGACAATAGAATAAGTAAACCTGTTAATTTTTTAAGCATTTGTCCGTAGTTGTGATCGGTATGTCAACATTGCAAATATAGAAACCTAATCAAAACACACAAGTTTCATTTCAATAAATTACACAAAAAAAACCAATCGAAATCTATCCCACGGTTTGCTTTTTTTCATGAACATATGCCGAAGGCGTAATTCCAAATTGCTTTGTAAATGACCTGCCAAATTGTGCCTGGGAACTAAAACCAGTCATATCTGCTACCTGCTGAATCTTATGGTCTGTTTTGATCAGCAGTTCCGCTGCCTTTTTCAATCTTGTGATATTGATGAGTTCATTAGGTGAAAGGTTAGATATCGATTTGATTTTCCGGTAAAAAGTAGCTCTGCTCATGTTCATCGTATCTGCAAGCTGATCAACATCAAGATCTTTATTAGAGAGATTTTTAACAATGAAGCTATTCAATTTATCCAGCAGCACTTCATCCGCTTTAGAATGAGCGATACTTTTTAGGTGTACTAAAGGAGAGCTGGAAAAGTAGGCTCTCAGTTTATTTCTGTTATTTAACAGGCTTTGGATTTGCGCCATCAGGTAATTAGGAGAAAAAGGTTTTTCCATATAGGCATCTGCCCCAATCTCCAGTCCGGCTATTTTAGACTGAAATGTAGTTTTTGCAGTTAGTAGGATCACAGGGACATGGCTGATCTCAATATCCGTTTTAATTGCAGTACAAAGCTCAAATCCATCCATCTGGGGCATCATCACATCGCTAACCACGAGTTGAACAGCATGACCCTTAATAAGGCCTAATGCTTCTAATCCATTTGCAGCTTTCAAAATATTGTAATTACTACCAAGTTCTTCGGACAGATAATCAATGATTTCAGAATTATCATCTACCAGCATGATCAATGGCTTTTCTTCCAAAGAACTCATCTTTGAAATTTGCTCATACGAACTGTCAACATTGAATGCTTTAGGTGAATGAACTTCCTGCTTGTGTTGCATTGGAATATTCAGGACAAAAACGTTCATTACCCCTTCATCATGAACGTTAAGAGTTCCGCCATGTAATTTTGCGAGAGAACGCGCCAGGGCAAGGCCTATGCCTGTACCCACTTCAGAGGAAGTTTCATCCAGTCTTACAAAAGATTCAAAAATCCGCTCTCTCATATCATAGGGAACCAAATAGCCGTCATTTCTAAAAATAACTTGCAAAGTTTCTTCTGGATCAGCGTAAACTTCAAGTTTTACATTGATCGTTCTTTTCGCATATTTCACTGCATTCCCAAGCAGGTTACTCAGTATCTTGTTAAGTGCTTCAGGATCTAAAGAAGCATAAACCGGATTTTCCGGCAATTGAATCTGATAATTAATCTTCTTCTCTTCTGTAACAGCTTCAAATCTTACAAAGTTTTCGTACAGCAATGCAGAAACATCAGATTTAATATAGTTCAGGTGGTATTCCCGAGATTCAATTTTTCTGAAGTCCAATAACTGGTTAGTGAGATCAAGTAGCCTGTCCGCATTTTTCTCCATTGTATGCAGGTAATTTAATACCTCTTGACCTGGATTAAACTTATTTATTACGGTTTCTATCGGCCCTTTAATTAATGTCAAGGGTGTACGTATCTCATGAGTAATCTGTGTAAAGAATTCTATTTTAGCTTCATAAATATCTTTTTCCTTCTGATTCTCCAACACTTCAAGTTTGCGTTGATTACGAAGCTTCACCTTATTGTTAAAATACCTAATCGTGTAATATAGCGCCGATATGAATAGTATAAAATAAAAAATATAAGCCCAGATACTCAACCAAAATGGAGGTGAAATACGAATAACCAATCTTCTAGGCGTCTCATTCCATTGTCCACTACTATTCGTTGCCTTTACCAAAAAAGTATAAATGCCCGGAGACAATTTGGTATAGAACACCTTTCTATTCTTTTTAAGATAGGTATATTCCTTATCCACTCCTTCCAGTTTATAAGCATATTCGGCAGTTTCATAGTCTGTATACACCGGAGCCGCAAAATCAATACTAAAAGTAGATTGGTCGTAGGTCAGGTTAATCTGGTCGGTAAAAGTGATAGATCTCTTCAACGGCGAATTACCTTTGTTAATACCCAGCTCTTCATTGAACACCTGGAAACCTGTAACCTGCACCTGCGGAACAATCGCATTTTTTACAAAATCAGATGGATTAAATGCGATCATTCCATTTACACTGCCAAAGAACATCTTTCCTGAACCATCTTTAAAAGAAGAATTGTAGTTAAACTGATCATTCAATAAGCCATTGGCCTTTGTGTATACACGCATTTTTTCTGTGATCGGATTAAAACATACCAAACCCTTCGAAGTACTCACCCATAAATTACGCTGCTCGTCTTCTTCTATCCTGTAAAACACATTACTTGGAAATCCCTTATCTGTCCCATATCTGGCAAACGTACCTTTTGCTTTATCCAGTTTATTAAGTCCATTTTCTGTAGAAACCCATATGGTATTGTCATTTGCAATAAATACATTATTCACAAAATCATTGCTCAGACTATTGAGCTTTTCAGGATTGTATTTATAAAATCCCTTTTTTTTAGTGACTGGATTATAAAAATAAAGTCCTTCCCGAATGGGGCCTACCCAAATATTTCCATCTTTATCCTCATTGATACTCATGACGAATAAATATTCAGGAACATCTTTGATTAGGGTAAAATCATTTGAACCTATATTGTACCGGTATAATCCATAAGCAGTGCCGATCAAAATCTCTCCTGCACGTGTACGATAAATACATTCAATGAAATTGGAGTTAAGAGAATTCGCCGAAACTCCTTTATCATAATGACGGACAACCTTACCAGTTTGGATATTCATCACGTCCAGTCCTTGCTCATAAGTACCAATCCATAATTCATCATCAACAGCCATGAGCGCATGGATATTCGTATGTGATATATTGGTTTTGGCACCATCAGGACTAAATATGCTGAAGGTATTTTGTCCTGGTGCTAATTTGTTCAATCCGGCATCTTCAGTCCCGATCCATAAATTACCAAACTTATCTTTGGTAATTTCTCTAACTGCATTCCCACTGAGCGACTTCTCTTTCCCTTTGCCCTGAGCGAAGAATTTATCAAAAGAAGTAAAAGGTTTAGGGTAGTAATTAACACCTCCAAAATAGGTACCCACCCATACCCCTCCCTCTTTATCTTTAGCCAAAGCATAAATCGCATTGTCTGAAATGGCATAAGGATCACTGAAATTCTTTCTCAAATTGGTATACTTTCCTGTAGCGATATTGTAAACAAATACACCAGATTCGGTTGCAATCCAATAAGTGTCTCCCTGATAATGGAGAAAGTTCTTAGCAAAGATACTCGTCTTGTCCTGGTTAAAAGTTAGGACATCTTTATATGATAATAACTTAATATCAAACAATTTAACGCCTTGATGTGAAGTACCTATTAAGATAGAATTGCCTGCAGGATAAATCTTATCAATCCATTTGGAAATAACCTTTGGTGAATGGCTATACAAGTCGAACCCCTCAAAATTATCTTTAGCTTTATTGTAACGTTGAATCTCACCTGCCCTTGTTGAGGCCCATAAAGTACCATCAGTCGTAAAACAGATAGAAGATGCTTCAAAATGTTGATTATTACTGAACGGTTCTACCTTATTACTGACTTTATTGTATCGATAAATGGTAAAATTAGAAATGAAAAGTACGCTCCCTTGTCTGTCATCTAATAAATCCCATACTGCTGATTTTTTTGTCGATGCTATACCTTTAAATACCTCCGTAGTGTCCTGATAAAGGTATAGTCCAAAAGAAGTACCAATCCACAAGCTACCGGATTGATCTTCGCAAATCGAACGAACTACATTGTTCCCTATACTCTTCTGGTCTTTAGGATCATTTCTGAATACCTTAAAATTATAACCATCAAAGCGATTGAGTCCGTCTTTAGTACCAAACCACAAAAAACCTTTGGAATCTTGCAAAATACTGAACACAGAATTGTAAGACAACCCTTGTTCAACCTGGTAATGTCGGAAATGAAAAGGCTGTGCATTTAATATATTAGCGCAGCTACACAGAAAAAGCAAAATTAAGAATAACGTTTTCAATTTATATTTGGTTGTTACACATGATACAATTGCAGCAGACGCATTCTGTTACCGCCGGAAATTTGAGACAAAATGCATAAAAATTGAGACATATTAATGAAGCTAAAGCGTTTTATTTGAATATTGATTGTCGCAGCACCTAAGACTGTGTCAACACCTGTTTAACCACAAAAAACCAAATATTCGATTTTATGAAACTAAAGACCTATGTAGTCGGACTATTCCTTAGCCAATCTCTTATCGTCTCAGCGCAAACATGGAAGCCAGTACCTGGAAAAATTGCTTCACCATGGGCGGAAAAAGTAGATCCTTTAAAACCCTTACCGGAATATCCTCGACCACACCTAACCCGGAATAACAACTGGAAGAATCTAAACGGGCTATGGGATTATGCCATTACCGGAAAAAATGAAGAAACACCGAAAACCTACCAGGGAAAGATCCTGGTTCCTTTTGCCCTGGAATCTTCTTTATCAGGAGTAGGAAAAACTATAGATAAAAACAACTTGCTTTGGTACAAAACCAGCTTTAGCATTCCTTCAGGTATGAAGAACAACATTTTACTGCATTTTGGCGCTGTAGACTGGAAAACAGACATTTGGGTAAATGGACAAAAAGTGGGTGCTCATCAAGGTGGATTCGATCCGTTTACATTCGACATTACTGCATTTGTAAAAAAAAGCGGGAACCAGGAACTTATCATCAGCGTATGGGACCCAACAGATGAAGGTCCTCAGCCAAGGGGAAAACAGCAAAAAAAACCAGAAGGCATTTGGTATACACCAGTTAGCGGTATCTGGCAAACAGTCTGGCTCGAAAGTGTACCTGAAACTTATATAGCATCAACCAAACAGACACCTGATATTGATGCGAAAACACTTTCAATAAACGCACATGTACAGTCGGCCGCTAACGGCGACAAAATCAGGATCACTGCTTTTGACGGAAAAACGAAGGTAGCAGAACAGGAAGTTGATGCAAATACACAAGCGACATTACCTATCGCCAACCCAAAATTATGGTCACCGGCCTCACCATTCTTATATGACCTGAAGATTGCCGTGGTCAGAAACGGTAAAGTGATTGACGAAGCAGGCAGCTATTTTGCCATGCGTAAATCTTCCATCGGCTTGGATAAAAATGGCGTGCAGCGCATGTTGTTAAATAATGAATTCATATTTCAGTATGGCCCCTTAGATCAAGGATGGTGGCCTGATGGATTATACACCGCTCCTACTGATGAAGCTTTGAAATTTGACATCGTTAAGACTAAGGAAATGGGTTTCAATATGATACGCAAACACATTAAAGTTGAACCTGCACGCTGGTATTATGAATGTGATAAAATGGGCATGCTGGTATGGCAGGACATGCCGAGCGGAGATCTTGGTAACCAATGGGAGTCTAAACTGGGACAAATGGGCGGAACAGATAAGAACCGGACACCAGAATCTGAAGCAATGTACCGCAACGAATGGAAAGAAATCATGGATGATCTGCATAACTTTCCGAGCATTATTGTGTGGACACCTTTCAACGAAGCATGGGGACAGTTTAAAACCAAAGAGATTGCTGAATGGACTAAAGCAAAAGATCCTTCCCGTCTGGTCAATAGTGCAAGTGGTGGCAACCATGTGATCACTGGTGATATTGTTGACCTCCACCACTACCCTGACCCTCAGATGCCTCGTCCCGATTTATTTGGGCCTACACATGCCATCGTATTGGGCGAATATGGAGGATTGGGATTACCGGTACCAGGGCATACCTGGAAAGAAAAAGACAACTGGGGGTATCAGAGTTTTAAAACTGCCGATGAACTTTTCGACAAATACGCATCCTTTATGAATAGAATGGAATACCTGATCAAAAAAGGGCTTTCAGCTGCTGTGTATACACAGACTACAGATGTGGAACAGGAGACCAACGGATTGATGACTTATGACAGAAAGATAATCAAAGTACCTGAGGCGAAACTTAAAGAGGTGACAAATAAATTGTACAATAAATCACTGGTAGAACTTAAATAATGAGGGAACTATGAGGTTTAATAAAAAGAATACAGGAATATTCCTTGCGGTTTTACTGCTCTCAGGATTATCCGCGCAGAATACTATTGCTCAAAGCATCAAGGCGGAGATCGTGAAAACGACTAGCAACGCGACCGCTAACAGCTATTACATCAGCAACAAGGCTCCCCTGCTGAACAATCACTTTATAAAATTACCTGTTGGTAGCATTAGCCCGGGAGGCTGGCTTAAGCAAGCATTAATACTCCAAAAAAATGGTTTAACGGGAAACCTGGGAGAGATCAGTATCTGGCTGTCTAAAAACGACAATGCATGGTTGAACAAAAGCGGCATCGGAAAACACGGATGGGAAGAATTACCCTACTGGCTAAAAGGCTATTCCAATATCGGCTACATGCTCAACGATGATAAAATGATCACAGAAACCAAATTTTGGATCAATGCGACATTGAATAACCAGCGTGACAATGGCGACTTTGGTCCTTTAGTAGAAAAAGGCGACGGTAAAAGAGACCTCTGGACAAATATGCCAATGCTATGGTGCCTTCAATCTTACTATGAGTATACTAAAGATTCCAGGGTTATCGACCTAATGACAAAATATTTCAAATGGCAATTGAGCATTCCTGATGACAAATTATTGGAAGATTACTGGGAAAAAAGTCGTGGCGGAGATAACATTACCAGCATATATTGGCTATACAACCGTACCGGTGAAAAATGGCTGCTTGATCTTGCAACGAAAATAGACAAGAACACTGCCAACTGGAGGCAAACAGACAATTTGCCCAACTGGCATAATGTAAATATAGCTCAATGCTTTAGAGAACCTGCAACTTTTTACCTTCAAAGTCATGATAAGAATGATCTGGCAGCTTCTTACAGCAACCATCAATTAATCAGAAATATCTATGGCCAGGTTCCAGGAGGCATGTTTGGTGGCGATGAAAACTCCAGGAAGGGTTATGACGATCCCAGACAAGCAGTAGAAACCTGCGGCCTGGTAGAACAAATGACCTCCGACCAAATGATGCTCGGCATAACAGGAGATACATTTTGGGCGGAAAACTGTGAAGATGTAGCTTTCAATACCTTTTCTGCAGCGTTTACACCTGATTATAAGGCTTTACGTTATCTAACGGCCCCAAACATGGTGATCAGTGATGCAAAAAAC
Source organism: Pedobacter frigoris (assembly GCF_032678645.1). Classification (GTDB taxonomy): domain Bacteria; phylum Bacteroidota; class Bacteroidia; order Sphingobacteriales; family Sphingobacteriaceae; genus Pedobacter; species Pedobacter frigoris_A. The sequence continues at coordinate 338,620 of NZ_JAVTSP010000001.1, read as the reverse complement.
CACCATCCAGGCATAGACAATACTGGGCCTTTTCTGATGATGAATCCTTTCAGCAGCAGATGCTGTCAGCACAACCATGCTGCCGGATGGGTATACTATGCTGAGAATACCTGGATGGCTACACCTGACAACGGAATTGCTGTCCAACTTTATGCCGAGGGTGAAGTTAAAGCAAAGGTAGGTGATGGAACAGGCATCATACTTAGCCAGGTAACCAAATATCCATTTGACGATCTGGTCAACATTACCGTTAAAACGCCAAAAACCGTAAACTTCCCATTATATCTTCGTGTACCAGAATGGTGCAAAAACCCCATTGTAAAGGTGAATAATAAAGAGATCCCTGTAAACACCAATGGCAGCGAGTACATTAAATTGAGCGGCTCTTGGAAGAATGGAGATAAGGTTGCATTACAACTCCCAATGAGTTTAAAAGTAAGAACCTGGGATAAAAACAAAAGCAGTGTAAGCGTAAACTATGGTCCACTGACGTACTCTTTAAAAATCGAGGAGGACTATATACAAAAAGACAGTAAACAAACTGCGATTGGAGATTCTCAATGGCAACCTGGTGCCGACCCAAGAAAATGGCCTTCCTATGAAATCCACCCTAAAACTGCATGGAACTATGGGCTGGTGCTGAATGCGGATCAACCAGAGAAGTCATTCAGCATTGTAAAAAAAGGCTGGCCGAAAGACAATAATCCTTTCACAAATGGCAACGCTCCTATCGAACTAAAAGCTAATGGAAAATTGATCCCTGACTGGGGGATCGATCAGTACGGCTTAGCTGCAGTACTTCCTCAAAGCCCCGTTGCAACGGAAGAAACCACAACTACATTAACCCTTGTACCCATGGGAGGTGCCAGATTGAGAATCTCAGCTTTCCCTGTAGTAAAATAAAACAACAAGGATTAAAACCCTTATTTAAAGGGCTGATATTTAGAAGATATCAGCCCTTTTTTTAATCAAAAAACAAAGATTTTTTGAATGTATTATTTTCATACATTTGGCGCATTATTTTAACAGCCATGGGCCATCATAAAAACATTCAAAAATTAAGTGCAGCGGGTTTATTAATTAGTCTTGGAATCATATACGGTGATATAGGTACATCTCCCCTTTACGTTTTTAAAGCAATAATCGGAGAAAGGTTAATCACCCAGGACCTTATCCTCGGAGGGCTTTCCTGTATCTTCTGGACGCTAACACTTCAAACTACCATAAAGTACGTAGTTATTACTTTACAAGCAGATAATAAGGGTGAAGGTGGTATCTTCTCTTTGTATTCTCTGGTAAAGCGCAAGGCCAAATGGCTCATTATTCCTGCAATGATCGGTGGAGCAGCTCTTCTGGCCGACGGGATTATGACGCCAGCAGTAACTGTTTCTGCTGCTATTGAAGGATTGAGTCTCATTTACAGGGATCTGCCAACTGTCCCCATCGTACTTGCCATTATCACGGCACTCTTCATCCTCCAGCAATTCGGAACTTCACTTGTTGGAAAAGCCTTTGGTCCCATCATGTGGCTATGGTTCACCATGATTGCAGTGTTGGGCTTTGTCTATATACTGGAACTTCCCGAGATCCTCAAAGCCATTAATCCTTATTATGCCATCCATATTTTAACGACAAACCCTGAAGCCTTTTTAATCATCGGAGCTGTATTTCTGTGTACTACCGGAGCTGAGGCCTTGTATTCAGACCTTGGACATTGTGGCCGGTCAAACATCCGCATCAGCTGGATTTATGTAAAGACTTGTCTGATTCTGAATTATATGGGCCAGGGAGTTTGGTTATGGAAGCTACAGGGCACCAAACTTGGCGATGTAAATCCATTTTACCACCTGATGCCAGACTGGTTCCTGATTTATGGTATTGCCATCGCGACAGTTGCGGCTGCCATAGCAAGTCAGGCATTGATCTCCGGATCATTTACCCTGATTGCAGAGGCTGTAAGACTGAATTTATGGCCTAAAGTGAAAATCAACTATCCCAGCGAACAAAAAGGACAATTATATGTACCTTCTATGAACTGGATTCTCTGGGCAGGCTGTATCATCGTGGTACTTATATTCGAGAAATCGGTAAATATGGAGGCTGCTTATGGATTGTCTATTACTGTAGCAATGCTTATGACGACCATTCTTGTCTCAGTTTTCCTGATGCGGAAGAAAGTACCTATGGGCTTTATCATTGTATTCCTGACGATTTATGGGATCATCGAATTGACGTTCCTGGCAGGAAATGCAGCAAAGATACTTCATGGGGGCTGGTTCACATTAATTCTGGGTATCGCTTTATTCTCAGTCATGTGGACCTGGTCTAACGGACGTAGAATAAGGAACAGATACATGAAGTTTGTCGACATTGAGGAGTTTTTCCCGATGATCAAAAACATCAGTGCTGATGCTTCAATTGCCAAGTATGCCTCTAATCTGGTATACCTTACAAGCGCAAATTTCAATACAGAAGTTGAATCTTCTGTTATTTACTCTATCATTCAGAAACATCCGAAAAGAGCCGATGTATACTGGTTGCTGCACGTAGACGTTACCGATGAGCCTTATACTATGGAATATGAAGTCGACCCAATGATTCCCGGTAAACTAATCAGAATTGACTTCAGGTTAGGCTTCAGGGTTGAACAGCGTGTTAATGTTTTATTTAGAAAGGTAGTTGAAGAACTGGTAAAAAGCGGAGAGATCGATATTACAAGTAAATACGAATCCCTGCAGGCCCTTAAGATCCCCGGAGATTTTCGATTTGTGGTGTTGGAAAAAATCCTCTCCAATTCGAATAGCCTTAAATTTATAGAACGTATAACCATGGCTTATCACAGGATATTGAAACATCTGAGTATATCAGAAAGACGAGGCTTTGGTTTAGATTCAAGTTTTGTTACCATTGAGCAGGTACCATTAATCGTAGACATTCCAGATCCGATCATCTTGAAGAGAATTAAATAGCAATGAAAATAAGTGAGTTAGCTGCTTTCATGAAAATAACCTGAACTTTTTTGCAATTTATTTAGCAAAATAAATTTAAAATTCTATCTTTGCACCCTCTTCAAACAGAAGATGATTCCGTAGCTCAGCTGGTAGAGCATTACACTTTTAATGTAGTGGTCCTGGGTTCGAATCCCAGCGGGATCACAAAAAGCCTCAGAGAAATCTGAGGCTTTTTTGTTTAGAACCAATAGGCATATCCTTGTGCTGCAATTCGCACTTCCATAAAGTAAAAGCAACTGACTATTTCGCGGATATGGTGTCCTTAAAAAATACAAATCTTTTACTTTCATCATAATTAATTGGAGTATTTGGATTGTAATGAGGAATGCCCACAGTATACATTACCATTCCTTCCCCCATGATCAGTCTATCTGCTCTTTTGAGTAAAGTCAATGGATTTCTATCCCATTTCGGTAAGCCATAATGTTGAAAATTATAATCTCCGATCATGGTATCTCCTCTCACAACACCACGTATATTACCTGAATCTTTATATGCGCCACGGTAACGAATCTCCAGTATGCCTTTGAAGGTCGCCGGTGAAAGCATTTCAATCGTAGCAATGGCAGTATCTCCATTGTTATTCGCTACATACCTTGTTATTGGGTTTTTAGAGACACCCTTAGAACCTGTCTGACCACATCCCGCTAATAGCATAATCAATATGGCAAATAAGCCAGCCGTTTTTAAATCCATATCCTGCGAATATAATCAGGTACTTTATTTCTTCATCATAAAAATTATCTGTAAATTTAATTACACACACAAATGATTCATTATGAAAAAAATCTTCATGATCCTGTTGGCCCTGCCAATAGGTCTGGCTGCACAAGCCCAGCTCAAAACTGATACCTGCGCAACCGCAGGCATTATCAAAACGAACTTACAAAAGTCTGACGGAATCACAACGATTATCACTCCTTCGGGAGGCGTAACCACTGCGGTAAAAAATGGTAACATATCTACCATTGTCAATTCGAATGGCACCCACTCTACAATAATTGATCATGGAGCAGTAAGTGTCATCGTAAACCCAGACGGCACCCATTCAGTAGTTATCAAACAATAGCATCAGTTAATTCGTTTTTTGGAGTGCCTTTGCTACTCCCTTAATAAACAAATAATTGACAGTACCGCCTATCGCTCCCCCTACTATCGGGATTAAGCGCTGGGCGGTCTTTGAACCTACATTGAGAATAATCTTCTCTGCCACTTCTTCCATAATATTTTTGCTGATCGCAAGCCCGGTATCGGCTTTAACAGAAGAAGCAACAATCTTAAAGAAATCCTCGAATCTGATTTTATATTTTCCTGTATTATGATAAGATATCGCCAATGTTACCCTAAATTGTTGAGTAATTAGGTTGATGACATCCAGAGGAATGCCTATAGCCATCGTACTTATGCCCCCGGCTCCTGTAATTAATCCAGACCCTGCAGCCATTAAAGCACATTGGTTTACAAAACCATCGATACCGATTGTATCCACACCTTTTTTTATTCCTAACTGGTCTATATGGCTAAAGATTTGTTCAAACCCACCTTTCGAAAGTTCATTAAACCCGGATTTAATACCTGATTTTATTTTACTCAGACTAAATCCCTTCTTCATATTCATCCTGCTCATCTGTTTAAATTACGTATGTTACCATACGTACTACTTTCGTGCCAGACCCAAAAGATAAAACCTATAATCAACAAAAAGCCCGGCTCTGCCGGTCTTTTTAGCCCAAAACAATCGATATTGATTAGTGGTTTTCATCTTCTTTTTTAACCCTGGCAAATGCATTTAAATGAGACTGTTTTAAAGGTGAACCAGTCTTGAAAAGCTTAACAGCCCGGGCATAAACGTCTTTATTAAAATTTACCCCATCAAATCATCTGTTAGTAAAAAGATCTTTTATATACTTACCGGCTTTACCAATCGCTCCAATTTGCTCAGAAATTGTTTCAATAAGATTACTATCCGCCTGTTCTATATCTCCCATGTTGATCCCTGACTCCAGTTGCTTAGGATATAAAATAATCAGGCTTTGATTCAAAAAATAATTTGACAAATAATAAGGCAATTTATTGAGTTGAGGAATGTGGGAATTGTGTCCTTTTCGCGACGATATAATGATGAATAAATCATTTGCTTTTAACTCCCTGCTGAAAATCAGGAAATCATCCCAGTTACTGAACTCGTTAAAGTTTATTTTCACCACATCAGGAGACCGCTCAATGATCTTTTCAATGGCGTGATTGGTAACCGGTGTACCATAAAAATTGATAGCTATACCGGCTTCTTTTGCAATCATCATCAGCTTTCTCAGCCAGTGAAGAAAGCCTGGCTCTGTTTCCGCCTTAGGTGGTATAGCCACTACAATCCGCTTAAAGGTATTCAGAGGCTGGGTAGGTCTATAAATATAGATCGTTTCATGAACTCGTCTAATGATGTTCTCCGCTTTAGTTCCCAAAAAAGTATGCTGATCCGCTTTTTTGTGCAGCCCGATGACAATATCACTTACATTGTGTTCTTTAATGGTATACACAATCCCATTACTGATACTTGAATCATATCTTGTAACCGGAATGATATTATTCTCCGAAGCCACTGCATGTGAAACAGCCTTTTCCAGAATTTTCCTAGAAGCCCCGACCGTATTGTTTCCCTCATCGTCGATCACATTCAGTCCGTAAATCGGAGCATCTACCTTTTTAGATTTCAGCATTACACCAAAATCCACAAGTTGGATCACCATATCCGGATAAGCCAGCGACACCAATATCTTTTCATTCACCTGTTCTTCTGACACATTTGCTTCTTCCTGGTCCTGATCAAGCGCCATTTTTTTCGATGCATCTTCTACGACAAATGAACTTACGCCACAGCTTACCAATATCAGTATGATCGTTCCGTTAAGCACATCCTCATTTAAAAGTCTGATGGGTTCTCCTGAAGCAGTTTCCCCGGTTATGATATTATATCCCACCAAAATGATGGCCAATGTTGCAGCGGCATGTGAGGCACTCAAACCAAATATCATTTTCCCCTCAGTGGCCGTCAACTTAAAGATCCTTTGCGTAAGCCAGGCAGCAAGATATTTCGTCGCCAATGCCACAAAAAGAATGACCCCTGCTACTTTCAATGCACCCCAACCTTTAACCAGTACCGTAATATCAACAAGCATACCTACACTGATCAGAAAAAAAGGAATGAACAATGCATTTCCAACAAAGTCTATCCTGTTCATCAGCGGAGAACTGTGCGGCACAAATTTATTCAGCACCAGTCCTGAAAAGAATGCTCCGATGATGGCTTCAATGCCAGCGGCTTCTGCTAAAAAAGATGCCAGAAAAACCATAGCCAGCACAAAAATATATTGCGAAATACTATCGTCATAATGCTTGAAAAACCAGCGTATAATAATGGGAAATACCGCAAAAACAACGGTGACGAAAACTATAGTCGACAAGCCCAATTGCAGCCAGAAGGCCGAGGATACACCTTCTTTTGTCATTCCGGCGATACCTGCCAGAATTAACAACGCAAGAATATCCGTAATCATAGTCCCGCCTACTGTCATACTGATAGCCCTGTTGCGGATCACGCCATATTTACTGGCTATTGGATAAGAAACCAATGTATGCGTAGAAAACATACTTGCCAGCAGTAAAGAAGATAAAAAGCTATAGCCCAGTACATAATAACTGGCTATTGTACCTACTGTCAAAGGAAATATAAAGGTAAGCATGCCAAATACCAAAATGCGCTTTCGGTTCTTTTTAAACTCTGCCAAATCTATCTCTAATCCGGCCAAAAACATGATATAAAGTAAGCCTACAGTACCAAACAACACGATACTGCTGTCTCTTTTGAGTAAGTTTAAGCCATATGGACCAACAAGAACTCCAGCTATGATTAGCCCTATAATATGAGGAACCTTTATTTTATTAAAGATAATCGGTGCAAATAAGATAATAAATAGCACCAGAGAAAAGATAATAACAGGATTATGCAGTGGTAAGGTAAAATCTAAAGAAGATAATAATATCATAAGCAATTGGTTTGCGAAGTTATTTTAACTTCTCTGCAGTTAATGAGTACACTATTTTACAGTCTTTTTGAAGGATTTCCCTTTTTCCGTCCATCCGGTCATTAGATATCTTCAGTATTGCACTGATCATAACACCAGAATTTTGCTGTTCATCAATGATGTGCAGCACATTATCCTTATAAGTGCCCACATAAATGCGGGTCAATACTTTTCCTGAATATGCTTTAACTACAATAGTATTGCCATTGTAGCTAAAATTCCATTGCTCCGTTTTTGTATCTCCCAGGGCAGAACCTTCACAAGTAGTTTCAATACAACTCATCTTAACAGCCCATTTTCCTATGATCAAAGGATTCTTTACACCAACAGAATCTATCTGTTTTTTAGCGCTATCGAGAGATTGTTTTGTATATTCCAGCTGCTGTTCCTTCATTTTCAGCCGTTGTTCCCATAAAATGAGCTGTTGTTCCTTTTTTACAATTTCCGCTTGTTGCGCTTTGATCTTTTTTTCCCGTTCATTCAGCCCGCAACTTTGTAAAAAAACAATTAAAATGAGCAGTAGAATTGAAATCTTCCTCATAGGTATCTGGAGTTAAAATTGGCTTCTAATCTCGCTAACTTACAAAAAAAATGCTTTTTTAAGGTTGGAATATTAATCGAATGTCGCAATTCGCCCATTTATTGTCGTGTTGACACAGTATATTTTTCTATCCGTAAATGTAAATTTGATAAACAAAATTAAGATTATGAAAACATCTATTTATCCTTGTCTTACCCTCAAAGGGAAAGTTGCTGAAGCGGCAGATTTTTACATTGCTACTTTTGGCGATGGCAAAATTACCCAAACCTCTCCTTTTGTAATTAGCATCTCATTAAGCGGCGAAAAATTCATGTTATTGAACGACGGCCCGACCTCATTACCAAATCCATCAATTTCGTTCATGGTGATTAGCGAAACAGCTGAAGAAACAGAAACGTATTGGCATAAAATGATTGAGGGAGGTAATAGTCTGATGGAATTAGGAAGCTATCCCTGGAGTCCAAAATATGGCTGGGTACAGGATAAATTTGGCGTTTCATGGCAGCTGTATACTGGAAGTAAAACAGATACACCGCAAAAATTCTGTCCTACACTGATGTTCACCGGCAAGCAGTTGGGAAAAGCTGCCGAAGCAATGCATTTTTACACAGACTTGTATCCTAACTCGGCAATAACCGGAATCATGAAATATGCTGAAGGAGAAGGTGACAATACAGATTATGTAAAACACGGACAGTTTAAAATAAAGGACTACATTACTATGGCAATGGACAGTTCCTTTGATCATGGCTTTGGTTTTAATGATGCCATATCATTTGTCGTGGAATGTGAGGATCAGGCAGAAATTGATAAATATTGGGACACGCTTACTTCGAATGGCGGCCGGGAAATTCAATGTGGATGGCTTGTAGATAAATATGGCCTGAGCTGGCAGATCATCCCAAAGGCACTTATGGAATTAGTTAAGAACCCTGAACGTGCACAACGCGTCATGGGCGCGTTAATGAAAATGAAAAAGCTGATCTTAGCCGATCTCGAAAATGCCTGATACCTTGTTTGGTATAAACAAGGATTAAACAGGGAGTATACACGCTTTATACCCGGTTAATTACCGTGTATACTCCCTTTATAAACTTTATCATAAGCTTGTATTTACCTGGTAAGCTACTAACCTGCTAGTAATAAACTAAATAAATGAGGTTATTTTTACTCATCACCAGAGTTTCCAGATTTCTTTCTTGATATTTTGGCCTGTTTTATATTTTGAAGATGCACCGCAGCATCAATAGAGTGTGATGTATGAATGTCACGGTCTTCTTCTGCTATGTCAGAGAGCTTTTGATAATATTTATGCAGTACGTCCAACTCAGATTCACTTAAATCTTCAATATCTACCATCCTGTTGCTGGCATGTCTGCTAGCTGCGATCAGCTCATTGAGTTTCAATTGTATGGCTTTTGAATCCTTATTTTGCGATTTTTGAATCAGAAAAACCATTAAAAAGGTGATAATTGTTGTTCCGGTATTGATCACCAGTTGCCAGGTGTCTGAATAGTTGAATACAGGCCCGGAAATGATCCATATAATGACGATGCAAAATGCGACACAAAATGCTACCGGACTGCCGGTCCAGGTAGTAATTTTAGTTGATGCTTTTTCAAAAAAATTATCGTTTTTGTTTTTCATGACAGATTGGTAATTAGTTGTTTCCATTATTTTACAACAATGATAGTAACAAAATGTGAAATGATTTGTTTATTCATAAAATCACCTCATATGGAAACACCAATTTACTGGATTTTTATACTTGCCTTGCCTGTAGCCTGTGTGGCCTGGACAATAACCAAAGAAGAAGTATTCAAAGAACCCCGTGAATTTTGTATTTCAAGGTCCAAAAGCTGCAGAAATATCCTGCAGAGGAAATTCTTTTATCTGTTTACCTGTGAATATTGCTTTAGTCATTATGTAACTGTGTTACTATTGATCATGACAAAATATACCCTGCTTTATCAGGACTGGAGAGGTTATATCATTGCAGGCTTTTCAATCGTCTGGATTGCAAACGTCTATATGAGTATTTACAACTTGATCCGTATAGATCTTAAAAAAGAAAAGATCATCGCTCAAAAAGAACAGGACGAATTGGATAGAAACAAGATATAATGCACTTATCGAATTCGTCCTGTATAAGAATTTATGTTTTTGCTTTTTCGTAGTTATTATCCCCGTTTCTCACTTTTTTAGTAGTTTCCAGCACAATAACGAATGGTGTTGCTCCAATAGCTTTATTCAGATGGATGAAATATTCATTGGCATGAATTTCTTCGACCTTCAAAGTTTCAGAAGGGCTCGCCAATTGGTATGATTTTGCAATAGCTGTCCCGGCGGGCAATTTTACCCTATAAGCTCCTGAAACCGGCGTATTGAAGATGATCATATTGATCTTATCCGCTCCTTTCTTTTTGGTGAAATAACCCCAATCTTGCTTTTCAAGACCAGCATAGGTACTGCTATAGATTGCTTCTCCATTTGTTTTCATCCAGTTTCCGATCTCTGAAGCTAGTTTCTTTTCCTCCGGTCTGATTGATCCATCTCCTGTAGGTCCAAAGTTCAGTACAAAGTTACCTCCTAATGATACAGATTTTGCGGTCATTTCAATCAGCTCATTACTGGTTTTTATGTGCCCTTTCCAGGCTTTGTTATATCCCCACTGATTTTCAGGAACAGTCATTACGCAGTCCCAGTCATTCCCATGTACATCCTCTATCTTATTCGGAAGTTTTCTTTCCCAACCTTGCTCATAATCGCCCATCAAATCGCCGTTACTATCAAAATGCCTGCTGCCATTCTCGTCGGCTCTGAACCTGCTTCCTATGATCAAACCCGGACGTAATGCCCTTAATTCTTTTTCCAGGCTGTCTGTAAAACCATCTTGCTTCATCCAGGCAGGATCCCATGTACCATCAAACCAAAGACCTTTTGCTTTGGGATAATTTGTTAGCAATTCAACCAACTGGTTCCTGGTGAATTTTTTAAATTCTTCATACTTATCTTTTTTCTCTTTTGATGAGAATGGATTATAGGTTTTCCAGCTTTCTATGGTAAACGGATTTGGCTTCGCATTACCTGCTTGGTATCCAGGGTGATTCCAGTCGATAATAGAAAAATATAGATAAACATCTATACCCTGTGAATCATATGCATCTACGACTTCTTTAACTACATCCTTTTTAAAAGGACTATTTTTTATAGTGTAATTAGTGTATTTACTTGGCCACATGCAAAAGCCATCGTGGTGCTTAGTCGTAAAGATCACATACTTTGCTCCCATTTGCTTTGCTTCCGCAGCCCATTGTTTAGCATCAAATTTTATTGGATCAAATTTATAGATCAGGGAATCATAGGTAGATTTTGGAATTCCATTCCAGGAGCGGATCCATTCAGCGGCTCCATTGTACTGTTTGCCATTCCATTCACCACCTGGGATCGCATATAAACCCCAGTGAATGAACTGTCCAAGTCCATAGCTTCGCCATCTCTCCATAATTGCATCATCACGCTTACCTATGCGGTGACTGCCGTATTTCAGTTCTATTTTTTCAGTTTTCTTTTGCTGTCCTAACACAGCGGTGGATTGCGCCAGGAACAATATTCCCAAGACAATCATAGTTGATCTTTTCATTTGTTTATTTGTGTGTTTAAAATGAGGGGACTCGAAAGCCCCCCTCATGATTATTGATTAGTTATAAGCTACTTTTACTGAGGAAACGGCATCATTAAATCCACCGCCAAGACAACTGTTACCTCCGGTATATACCGCAGATGCACCACCAAAATTATCATCCTTATAAATGGTTACTTTCAAACCATAAGGAATTTTAAACGATGACAGATCATTATTTACCAGTCCCAATGCAACCATTTGTGATTGCGTATAGGTACCTATTGGCAATGTTGCCGTCCAGCCACCATAACTACAATGCTGATAAAACTGTATTGAATTTGGAAACTGAGGTACATCACTTACAAAACTGAAGTTATATGTGTAGGTAACTACAGTACCGTTCTCACAAACCAATTTAATTTTCAATTCGTATGGTGTATTTCCTTTTACCTGAAGATCGCTGACCGGCAAAGCAACATTGAAACTGTCGGTAGGTGTTACCGATGACCTGAATGCATTGGCATTGTAATCTTTATTCACCCCTGTTCCCTCATTGTTTACATTGGGATCAAGGAAATAAAGCACATTTGTCACAGGACTGCTGCTGGTAAATTTACCCCTTACGTAAATGTTTCCATCATAAGGATTTGGATTACCATAGGTCTTTAAAGTGGTCGTCACAGCGCCGTAAAAAGTTGCAGATGTGCTCGCCTGAAATACCTCACAAGTATTCAGCACTGCACAATCTGCTTCTGTCAGGAATGTTGCTGAACGACCGTAGGTAGTATTACCTGCACCCATCAAAGAAGTACCTAATGTACTGGCCTGTGAAACACGCTGCTTGTTGTGCGGTAAGCCAAGTCCATGACCCAGTTCATGCAGCATACCTGCCATCAGGTTGGACGTTGTTGTTGCAAGATTGGCCACGTCAAGTCCATTATAGTCCACGGCAAAACAGTTACGCCCTACCCCATAAAAAGGGGTACTGCCACCATCTGTTCTTAAAGGCATGATGATCAGACTGTGTTGGCTGCTGAATTCTGAAGCATGTGTCGCTTTATAAGCATTCACTTCTGTGAGTACTGTACTTCCACTGGTCGAATAGCCATAGTCGGCTTGCCCATACTGCCCCATGATGGTGATAATATTCACATTTCCGGTAGTGTCATTGATAGATAATCCGAAGGTTTTTGTACCATAACCATTGCGGTCCATCTCCCCTGCCACAAAGTCCTGAAAATTGAACAACAGATCGCTGATCCTGGTTTTATAATTAGCCAGTGCTGGATTATCATTTGGAATAAAATAAATCACATTCAGATTGCGGCTATTTGTCACCGGTGAACTCAGCGTACTTTTTTCACCTGGCGGCTTTCTTGACAAGGCTTCCTCCTGGTTGGCAATAGGTTTCTTACATGCTGTAAAAAACAGACCGCAGCAAATCAGATTAACTGCAAGAATAGGGATGATTGTTTTTTTCATGTTTTTTTGGTTTTTTATTAGGTTTGAGATTTGATTGATTGCATTTTTAGATTACCATCCGGGATTCTGAATTAAAGTGCCTTTACCTTTTAAAACTTCAGCTAATGGCAATGGTGCCAGATACATTCTGTTATTGAAAACAGGAGACAGTACAGTAATGGAACTATAAGCAAATTTTCCATCCAATTGCTTTAAAATGCTGGTGCCGGTTACTGTCTGGTTTTCTACTACTTCGGCTATCTTCCACCTGCGGCAATCATAATACCAGTGACCTTCCTGAAAAAGCTCTATACGGTATTCATTTTGGATCAATGACCGCAGATTATCTTTGGAAATATTCGTCGCAATTCCATATCTGTTATTAGATCCAGGCTCTATACCTGCACGTTTTCTGATCATGTTGATATAGGTTACAGCCAACTCTGTTTGGTTCATCTCATTCAAGGCTTCTGCATACCCCAGGATCATTTCTGCCAACCGGATTACTGGATATGCGCGTTGTACAGATAAACTGGCATAGGGTGATTCAGTATTGCACATTTTACGTGTATAATAACCGGTTCTGGTATAATACTGTTCTATCCTGTCGGCAGCAGGTATTGGGGAACCTGTAGGACTGGAATTTGCGGTATAATAGATATCAACTGGCTGCATTGCAGTTGTGGTCCTGTTGCAAAGCAGGGCCTGGTTGAAAATGATAGAATAGTTGAAACGAGGATCACGGTTTACATAAGGATTTTCCTTGTTATAAGGATAGGCTGAAGTTGCATCTGTAATGGCTTTACCATCCTTCATACCAAAAGCATTTACCAAATTTTCTGAAGGGTTACTAAAAGTAAGTGCCTCGGAAGTCCTGCTTCGAGGAAGCCACTGAGTTTCCAGCGCCTTTCCATTAGTGATGTTATACACGTAGATGTATTCCGTGTTTTTCCGTCCGTTGATGAACATATTGTAAAAACCAAAACCTGGCTTTGTGGTATTGTCTTCTACTAAAGCATAGTCTGTATTATCTACAACCTGCTTTAAAGCATCAGCGGCTTTTTGCCATAAAGTTTCGTCCTTCGTCACAGAGTAGGCTATCAGCGGAGCTACATTGGCAATCGTAGATGCCGGACTTCCATTAAACAAAGGACTTGCTGCAGTAAGCAATACCCTTGCTTTAAGCGCCTTACAAGCTCCTGACGTAGCCCGACCATAGTCTGCAGAGACAAGTTGGGATGCTGGCGTCAACACGGCAGCGGCATCATCCAATTCTTTCACAATGTAATCAACGCATTCTTTATAAGTATTTCTCTTGTACTCATAAGCTGGCAAATCATCTATTGCTTCATCTCCCATTAGTTGAACTCCACCATAAAGTCTGACCAAAGCAAAGTAATACCAGGCCCTTAAAAATTTTGCTTCGGCGATAGCCAGCGTTTTTCTTCCGTTGGATATAGGTGTCTTGGGGATATTTTTCAGGAAAATATTCGCATTTCTTATTTTCTTATAATAAGTAGTATAGAAAATATTCATGTAATGTGAATCCGGAGTCTGCGTTCCTCCAATAAAAGTAGCCTGTGGACTGGAACCATACCCCGCAGCTACATTGGTAGTCAGCGTCTCAAAATTATCATTCATTGTACCGAAATAAGTACTCGCATAAGGAACAATATCCATCCCTGTGAATGCATACAAATCCGACAGGAATCCAAGCGTGCTGGCACTGTCTGCAAATACTTTTTCTTCAGTAAGCGGTTCTACTTTAGGGTCCAGAAACCCTCCCTTTTTACAAGATTGAAATGCCATAATGCCACAGCATAAAACAATCAGTATATATTTATTTTTCATCTTTATATTTTTTGAAGTGATGAAGCTATTGTGATAATTAGAGTTCAATTATAGTCCCACCTGTATACCAAAATTGACTATACGTTGCTGTGGATATTCACCGGCAGATGAACTTACTGCAGATTCGGGATCTATAAATACCGGTAAAGCGGTATAAACCAAGCCCATATTGTAGCCGTTTGAATAGACACGTATGTTATTCAATCCTAATTTTTTACAGAAGGTTGAAGGCAGTTTATAACCTATCTCAAAATTTTTCCAGCGTATGTAATCGCCACTTTTATACCAGAATGAGGATAAAGCAGTATTATGCGCGGAACCCGATAAATCCGGGAATACTGCGTCTTGAGCATTTAAAGGTGTCCATCGGCCTAAGTTGTAAGGTATGGATTGCCGGTCTGGACGCTGATATCCAATGATCCCCCGCTGAATGTTGATGATATAATCAAATGACCCCTGAAATAAGGTACTGATATCAAACCCTTTATAAGAGAAGCCAAAGCTAAGACCTGCGGTATACGTTGGCTGATTGTTGCCAATATATCCCTGATCATAATTGTCTATCACCCCATCTCCGTTTAAATCTGCAAATTTCAATGAGCCCAGCTGCAATGTCGTCAAAGGTGTAGAGCCAGTAATGCGTGGTAAGGTATAAAGTTCAGAAAGGTTCTGATAAAAACCAGTACTCGTGTATTGAAACACACTGCCTACTGGACGGCCTGTTCTTTCCTGCCAAGGATATAGATAGTCCGGATCATTTCTGTACAATACCTTATTTTGTGCGTAAGTCACATTGGCATTACCAAAGAAAGAAAGATTCGAATTAATTTTATCACGGTAAGTCACATTCACCTCGTACCCTTTGTTGCTTACTATACCCAGGTTATACTGTGGTACACTGGCACCAAAACTTCCAGCCAAAGTACCGGGAGTAGTCAGGATGTCTTTTCTCTTCTTATAGAAGAAATCTGTTTCAATCTTAAGCTTCGACTGGAACATGTTGAATTCTAAACCAATATTGGCGTCATTCTGAACCTCCCATGTAATTTCCGTATTGGCCAGAGTAGGTTCTACTATACCGTTTGAACTAGTTGGACTTTCTCCAAAAACATATGACCTGCCGGAAGGATACACGTAAGCTTTAACATAAGAGTAAACACTTGAACCGATATTTTCATTACCTGTAATTCCGTATGATGCTCTTATTTTCATGAAATCTATGAAACTGATATTGTTTTTAAAGAACGGTTCCTCACTGATATTCCAGCCTATACTTGCTGCCGGAAATAATTGGTATTTTCTGCTGGATTCAAATTTATCTGAGCCATTATAACCTGCACTTACATCAAAAAGATATTTATTTTTATACGAATAGTTCAGTTTACTGGCAATACCGCGGATATTAGAAGGTATAGTCGCGTTTGAAGAACTTGTGGTCTGATTTAAAAGAGCCAAAGCCGTTATATTATGATCACCAAAAGTCCGCGCATAGTTCAAGCTGGCTTGCAGGTTAACCAATCTGCTGGTACCTGTAGCTCCTCCCTCCCTGATTAGATACCCCATTCTCGGAACATTAGGATTCCAGGGTTCAAAAGCTTTGGTCGTAGGATTAAATGCATAGGCAAGAATCTCCAGGTTTGTACCACTTCCACTGCGTCGCAATGTTCTGTTGAATCCATAATCACTGGCAAAAGAAACCAGCGCATTGGCGGATAAACCAGGGGTGATAAAATCCAGCTTTTGCTTTGCCTGCGTAACCAGGTTGATGTTATTGGTATAAGAACGCGTATAACCAGAATACTTCAGGTTTGCCACCGGACTAGGTTTTATACCACTGGGATTACTGCTGGTGGCCAACTGTCCATCAGGTGTATACACGGGAAAACTGAATGAGGAAAGCTCACCATTCCACAAATACTGGAAAGTAGTACCACCGTTATTCCACGCCTTGTCATAAGGTTCATTCGTGATCCCAAACCTGCCTGATAAATCCAAACGGATATGAAGATCTTTCGTTGGATCGATATCTACGTTTGATCTGAAATTGTACCTATTGTAAAAGTAATTTGTTTCATATCCCTGATCTTTTGAAAAATCTTTAAATATCCCTCCCTGATCTATGTAACCTAAAGACACAAAGTACTTAGCGATATTGGAACCACCGCTGATATCAAAATTGACGCGGGTCTGCAAGCTTACATCTTTTAATACTTCATCCCACCAGTTTACGTTTGGATAATTATAAGGATCATCATTTAACCTGTAATGTTCCAGGTTATTACCGGAAAAGAATTGAGGTGCAACAGTTGCTGGATCTACAAATGTATTGGTCAGGCGTTCCCTGTATAACGATAACGTAGTATAACCATCATTTACCCTGGGTCTTTGCGTTGGCATCTGAATACCTGTCTCACTACGCACAGATAATAAAGGTTTACCTGAATCACCTCTCCTCGTCCTCACGATTAATACTCCATTTGCTCCCCTTACACCATAGATCGCCGTAGTGGAGGCATCTTTCAGTATCGTTACGCTTTCCACTTCATTTGGATCAATCTGGTTTACCTGATCGATGGTAAACTCAATATCATCCACAATGATCAATGGATTTGAACCTCCTGCGTAAGTACTGACACCACGAATTTGGAAAGCAGCACCATCTCTTCCGGGCTGACCACTACGTTGTTGTGAGAAGAACCCCGGTAAGCGCCCAGCCAATGAGTTTTGTAAACTTGCACTTGGACTCTGCCTAATTTCAGTACCGGTAATGGAACTGGTGGCTCCTGTATTGGTTATCTTCGAGGCTTTCTGACCGAAGCCGAGTACGACCACTTCTTCCAGACCTTTCACATCATCCTCCATGGTCACGGTGATCTTTGTTTTACCTTTCAGACTAATCTCCTGGCTTAAATAACCAACCAGTTTGAATACCAGAATCTCACTGTTGCTCCTCAAGGTTATTTTAAAATTGCCTCTGTTATCTGACGTTGTACCGTTGGTATTCTGATCTTTTTCAAAAATAGATACCCCTGGTATCGGTCCTGCTTTATCAGAAACAGTACCGGTTATTGTTCGGCTGGACTGCCCCATTGCATATGAGCATGCAATAAGGGTCAAGACCACCATGTATATAATTTTTTTCATATTTAATTTCTTAAATCGTTACCAATTAGGATTTTGGGTCATTGACGGATTAGATACTACCTCGTTAAATGGAATTGGAAACAGGTACATCTTTGAAATATCAAATTTTACTGGTACTACAGGTACCGTGGTGTAAGTAACTGTTGTTCCTGATAATGTGCCTTTAACCCCATTTAATGTTCCATTGAGTACCGTACCGGCAATTTCCCACCTTCTGATATCCCAAAAACGCTGTTCTTCAAAAGCCATTTCAACCCTTCTTTCATTTCGGATTCGCTCCTTCATGGCCGCTGGGGTGAGTCCTGCCGGCAATGCTGGCATATTTACCCTGGCCCTGATGTCATTGATCGCTTTGTAGACTGATGCATCTGCCCCAACCGCTTCGTTCTGTGCTTCGGCATAATTCAGCAAAACTTCCGCGTATCTAATGATCGGAAACACATGATTAGTATTGGCAAAACTTGTAGCACTTGCATTGCTGGTCATAAATTTGCGCATATAATAACCCGTACGCGTCTCACCGTTGTTGGTATTGCCAAAGCCTAAAGGACGATCCAAACCTCCGTCGTAGGTTTGCACCTTACGGGTAAGCCAATAAAGTCCGTCAAACATAACTGTGCCTACCAAACGTGGATCTCTGTTATAATATGGTGTATTGCTGTTGTAATCAGTACCCGACTCTGATATTGTCTTTCCACTGTACATTTCGAAAGCATTGACCAGTTCCTGCGTAGGATTGGTTTTCCCGGAACCGCTTCTGGCATAACCTATAGGATCATTGGCACTTTCCACAGTCTGGTTGGTGGTACTCATATAAGGCAGAATGATCTCGTTGTTATTCGCAGTAGAAAAAATACTAAGGAATTTATTAACTGAAGTTACATAAGTACTCAGATTAGCTGAAGTTGTGATCCCTGCCAATGTAGTTGTGCTGTAATGGGCTGTTGTAGCTGCGTCATTTAGCTTATAAGTAAATTTATTGGCCGCTACACTGTCTATGATATCTTTCGCAGCCTTTGCTGCTGCAGCCCATTTTGACAGGTCATTATTCGGATTGTTTAAAGGGCTTGCTGCGTATAACAATACCTTTGCTTTTAAAGCCATTGCAGCTCCTCTGCTAAAACGACCATAAAAGGTAGCCGAAAATGTTCCGGTGGCATTTGGTGCCAATAAAAGTGGCATCACGGCATCCAGCTCCGAAGTAATATAAGTAACACATTCCTGGTAAGAGTTTCTTGGCACCTGAATTTTTTCATTCACAGCAAATACCTTATCACCAATTAAAGGCACTCCGCTCCATCTTTTAAGCAGTTCAAAGTAAAACATAGCACGTAAGGCTCTTGCTTCTGCTTTCCAACGCTCTTTATATCCTTTTAGACTGGCTTTCAGATTTACCCTGTCTACCTTGCTCAAGAAAATATTTACTTTTCTGATATTGCTGTAATTGGCATCCCATGCATTCTCAGGGAGTATTGTAGAATTGATGGCTCCTGTTGAGAAATACTGAACATTGTCCAGAATGTTATTTGGCACAGCATCATCAGACCCTGCATCAAGGATGTTATTTCCAATACGGTTGAAACCTTTTGGAAGACCTGAGTAAATGTTGTTTAGGTATTGGTCAGAATAAGTTCCCAGGGAATCTGCAGGATTAAAGATTCTGTCCTCATCAATAAACTCAAGGGGTCCATCTTCTATCATCTTTTTACAACCTGTTGCCGTAAACATCAGTGCTGCAACAATTAAAATATAATATCTTTTCATCATCTTATTTTGATTAAAGTCTTAAGGAAATACCACCGTTAATGATGCGTTGATTCGAAAAACCAGATAGCTGAGATTCGGGATCGAAATAATCGAGATCAGTAACAGTAAACAGGTTGTAGGCATTAACAAAGAGTCTTAATTTGTTAATTTTTGCTTTACCGAGCAGTTTAGCAGGGAAACTATATCCCAGTTCTAAATTCTTCAGTCTCAAATAATCTGCGTCCTTAATCCAAAAAGTAGAAGTTTGAGTATTGTTGGTATTTCCTCCCAAAGTCAGCCTGGGAAGAGTGGCATCAACATTATTTTCAGTAGTCCAGCGATTTTCCGTGCTATAGTCGAGCACATATCCTGTACCATTTGAAAAAGCGGACATAGATGATGGACTAAGGGTAACCTGTCTGTTTACGATACCTTGCAATAAACCCGTCAGATCGAAATTCTTATAGTTGAAACCGAAGTTAAAGCCAAAGTAAATACGTGGTTTGGTACTATTGATGAGTTTTTGATCAAGGAAATTAATAACACCGTCATTATTCAGATCTTTGTATTTAAGGTCGCCAGGCTGTGGATTATACCCCAGGATGCTTGGAGTATTACCCGAGTTTTCTCCTTGTTTATAAAAACCAATGGCTTCATAACCCCTGGTCTGTGTAACCGGAGATCCCTTCTTATACAACCAGCTATATGGTAAAGTAGGTTCATCATTGTCTATGATCTTAGATTGTTCTATAGATACATTGGCACCAAGTTCATAGCCAAACTTGGCTCCATTAGCTTTATCTGCATAATTTAAAGTAGCTTCAAAACCAGAAAAGCTTTGTTTTCCAATATTTTCATTAGGATAAGTCTGTCCAAATATTGCGGAGCTATAGCCACCCCCTTTTTCCTGCAATAAATCGTAATATCTGTTGCTGTAGTAAGTGAATGAACTATTTAATTTATTATTGAAGAATCCAGCTTCAAGACCAACATCGTATTTCCATGCTTTCTCCCAGGTCTGACCAAGAGCGGCCACACTATTTTCAGATATGCCGCTTACGCTGCCTAAACCTGTACCAAAAACATAACCAGTACTACCTATAGTATAAGTTTGTAAATAGTTATAATATCCGGGAGCTCCCCAGGCAGTCTGACCTAATGTCCCGCGTAGTTTAAGAAAACTAATCGCTCCGGATTTAAACCAATCTTCGGAACTGACTACCCAGCCAAGTCCGAATGAAGGTAAAAAACCCCAACGGTTGCCAGGCGCGTACCTATTGAAAGCACTAAAATTGCCTACCGCTTCGGCAAGGTATTTTCCTTTATAATTATACCTTGCTGTCAGCCCCGCATTTTGGTAAATCCGGTTTAACTGTGTATAAGATTCTAATATATTATCATTATTGTAGCTCGCCAGCAAGCTGATACTATGGTCATCAAATTCTTTATCATAGCCCAGCAGGAAGTTCGTGTAAGTCTGTTTGAACTGCCCGTCAATTGAATAAGATCCATTCGTAGCATCCAATACTCCATCATTACCTACTTTTGTAAAGGTGGTACCCGAACCGGTAGTGGTTGGATAGAAAACCGCAAACGTTTTCACACGAGAAGTTGTCTGCGCATAATAGTTATTAATTGAAAGCGTTCCCTGTGTCCACAACCCTTCTGTAATGTCATCAAGCTTATACAATAATGTAGCATCAACATTTACTGTCCTATTACTGCTAGTAATGTATCCTCTGTTTACCGTAGAACCAAGTATGTTGTTTGAGATAGTCGCTGAACCACCATAGGTACCATCTTCATTCTTTGGCGCATAAGCCAACGGTGAAGTCGAATAAATACTGTTCATTATATTAGAAGAACCAGCTCCAGGTTGATTATTGGATTCTACTGATCCAAATACATTTAAGGATAAACTAATATCCTCGTTAAAATTCATCTGCGCATTTGCACGTACATTATATCTTTTATAAAAATTATTGGTGTTATAGGTATTATCTGCGTCTGTGAGGAAGTTCCCCTTAGAACTAAAGTTTTCAATACTTGCATAATATCTATAACTTTTACTATTGCCCATCACATCGATATTGTAACGTTGCTGGCTACTTTGCTTTTTGTAAACCAGGTCATACCAGTTGGTGCTAGGCTGCAGAAATTTGTTATTAGTCCCATTTTGATAAGCCGCAATAGTCGAAGCATCATAAAATGGTATTGCATTTGGACTGGTATTTTTCTGGGCCTCATTATAAAGCTTCGCATAATTATCACCAGTGATAAAATTTGGCGTATTTAAGTGCTGCAAATTCCCATATTGCGCGGTGAAATTCAATTCAAACGGCTTATTTTCAGCCCTGTCTTTGGTTGTGATGTAAACAACGCCATTTGATGATCTTAATCCGAACATTGCTGTTGACAAAGCATCCTTCATTACCGTAATGCTTTTGATGTCATTTGGATTAAAACTTGTGAAAGATCTGATGACACCGTCAATTACAATTAAAGGCGTTTTTCCTCTCAGGCCGAAACTAGCCGCATCATTACCTGGCGCAGCTGAGGATTGTAGTGTATACAAACCAGGTAACCTTCCTGCCATGACATTGGTAATATCTGCAACGGGTGTAGTACTTATACTCTCTGAATATATGGTTGAGGTACCTCCCAGATTTGCCTCACGGGAGATTACTCCATTCCAAACGTTAACGCCTCTTTTTATATAAGGAAGTTTGCCATCCATTTTATCTGCCGATAAACTGTCAGCTGTAGTCGGGAACTTTTGCTGGGCAATACTGTATACAGGCACTATAGCGCAAACGAAACTGTATGTTAATCCCCGCTTCAGTAGCTGCGTAAATGCACTAGCTTTAGTTGATGTATTATTTTTAATCATTTTTTTTCTTTTAGCTGTAATACACTAATAATTATCGAAGTTGTCCACGCACCAGTCCATCAGTTTTTTGACTAGACGTTACCTGCATGTAAACGGATTCGTTTTGTAGTTTTTGTATGATCACATCATCCAGATTGAGAATACCATTTATTTCACGCTGAGCATTGAATGAACCATTTTTCAAATCGAGCAATAGTGTGCCATTTTCGGTAGGACTTCCAGTATATAATTTTGCTGAAATGGCATTATCACCATTTTCAAAAGGTTTATCAAAATAGACGTTGTAAGACAATTGCTTATTATCCATCAGGTAAAGAATGGCTACAGCATGATCCGTTCCGCCTGATATGGCCGGAATTACATTAGTAGTGGTTAAGTCGATTTTCCACTCTTTTTTTATAAAAATGTCTGATTTAAATACATCCTTCTTGCATGAAATTAAAGAAAGCATGATCACGACAACAAGTATGTTTTTTATACTCATGTTAGTACTTTTCATTTTATTGGTTTGATTAATTGTTAGGTTTGTTTGTACGAGAGGTGATGGTTAGTTTTTCTTCATATAGTCTGGTTTAGGTTAACAAATCTGTTGTTCGCTTCAAAGTGATTTTACATCCTATTTAAATTTGAATGAGGAATAAATATGCAAACGTTTTCATTCGTCATACAATAATCACTATCATATATTTGGCTTAACCAAAACTCAGATATTATTCAGCCAAAAAAGATGAAAATCTTAAAATAAGAGATAGACAGGATTAAATTCTTCATGAAAATGTTACATTTATTCGAAGATTATGAAACGCTCTTTTAACTTGTAATAAATTATTCAACAGGTGAAAAAAGAACTGATTGTATTCTACTTTCTAATGGTCTTGTTATTACCAAACAAGGGCTTTGCGCAACAAGATATTTCCTTTAATAATCTGACTCTGGAACAAGGACTTTCGCAAAATTCTGTTGTCAGTATTGGACAGGACAGCCATCAATTTATGTGGTTTGGGACCAGGCATGGGCTTAACAGGTACGATGGTTCCCAATTTAAAATTTATACAAGTGATCCTAAAAATATCAACAGTATCTCCAATAATATTATAGAATCCATATTTACCGACTCCAAAGGTATCCTGTGGCTGGGAACCCCCAGCGGACTGAATAAATACGATAGCAAAAACGATAATTTTATCCGAATTACAACTAAGGACAATGGGCTTAGCAATGACATCGTCAATTGTATTTATGAAGACCAGGACAAAAATCTATGGGTTGGGACAGACAATGGTCTCAACCTCATGACCAACAGGGAAAGGAATATATTTAAAAAATTCTATTTTAAAGATGGAGGGAATAAGCCTGGACTGAATTCCATTTACAGTATATTAAGAGATAAAAATGGAACCATTTGGATTGGATCAAGCAGTGGTCTGATCAAAATGAACATTACAAAAGAAGGCAAAACACATGCAGAGGTATTCAGAAAAACAAAAAAAACTGGCAGCATCAGCTCTAATTATATTGCAGATATAGCAAAAGATCATAATGACAATCTATGGATAGCGACAGATAAAGGGATAAACCTTTATAATCCTATGAAAAGGTCTTTTTTAAATTATTCACATCAACAAGGTGTAGCAAATTCACTTATACACGACGATGTCAGGGAAATTATCGTCCACAAAAATGGGAGTCTTTGGATCGGCACTCAGGAAGGCCTCAGTATTCTGGACCCTAAAAGCAAAGTTTTTAGCAATTACAGACATAACCCTGATATCAATACCAGTTTAAGTCAAAACTCCATCCACAGTATGTTTCAGGATCTGAATGGAACAATGTGGATAGGGAGCTTTTACGGTGGTGTTGACTTGGTATACCCCTACCCTCATGCGTTCCATAATTACAGAGCAAGTGGCTTTGTATCTAGTATAAATAGCAATATAGTAAGAGCTATTGTTGAGGATAAGCATAAAAACCTCTGGATAGGAACCGAAGGAGGAGGACTAAATTACTTCGACAGGACAAATCACAAATATTCATACTACAGGATGATCCCCGGAAATCCAAATGCTATGCCTTCAAATCTTGTAAAAAGTCTATTCCATGACAAGAATGGAAAAATTTTCATAGGCATGCACGAAGGTTTTATTAGTGTGTTTAATCCTGAAAAAGAGCACTTTGAACACATCATCAATACCTCTGATAGACTTGGAAATAAAGGGAGTGCTGATATTATGACGATATTGGAAGACAGCCGGGGAACTTTCTGGGTGGGTTCACGTGATGGTTTAAATAACATCATCAGAATTCCTGGAGGGTTCGCAAAAAAAACAGTCAAAAGTGATCTGGAGAAACAATTAAATAGTAATTACATACAAACTATAATTGAAGATTCATCACAAAACATCTGGATCGGTACTGTAAAAGGGCTGCATCTATATAATCCTGCTACTCGTAAAATGAGCATTTTCCTCAAAAAAGAAGGAGATAAAGATAGTCTGCAATCTGATTATATCAACTGCATCATTCAGACCTCAAAAGACCAGTTCTGCATAGGAACCTATTTTGGTGGAATCTCGGTATTTGATATTGCACATAAAAAGTTTAAAACATATACTGAAACCGACGGACTGTCGAACAATAATGTCCTTGGTATGATTAAGGATAATAATGGAAATTTGTGGATCAGTACTGATAATGGTTTATCTAAAATGAACCTGAAGACCGGTAGGTTTAACACTTACACGAAAAGTGACGGACTGGCAGGTAATGACTTTAATATGAGGTCTTTTCTTAAAACGTCTAAAGGTGAATTTTTCTTTGGCGGCTACAATGGCTTAACTTCCTTCTTCCCGGATCAGATCGACGTAAACAATATTGTGAGCCCAATTACTTTCACGGGTCTGAAACTCTTTAATGAGTTTGTACAAGTAAACAATGCAAATAAAATGATGAAAGAAAACATCATTTATAGTCCAAAACTCAAATTCAATTATGACCATAATAACTTTACGATTGGTTATGCTTTACTAAACTACATTAAGCCTGATAAAAATAAATATTATTATAAGTTGGACGGTTATGATAAAGATTGGATAAGTACCAGCTTACCTTACGCAACTTACACCAATCTTCCATCTGGAAATTACATTTTCACAGTAAAAGGTATCAACAACGATGGAACACCTGGTGGTAATCCAGCTACAATAGGTATCAACATGCTTCCTCCTTTCTGGGCTAGCTGGTGGGCATATCTATTTTATTTTTTCCTTTTTTCGAGTATCTCATTTGTAACACTGCGGTACTTCTTTGTAAAAGCCATGTTGAAGAAATCCGAAAATCTTCAAAAAATGAAGCTGAATTTCTTCACCTACGTGGCGCACGAAATACGAACTCCGCTAACTTTAATCCTGGGACCAATAGAGCATCTTTTAATTACCTCCAGAAACTACCCTGAAATTAATAATCAGGTGATCCCGCTTAAGAATAATGCAGACCGGCTAATGAGACTGGTAACAGAACTTATGGACTTCAGAAAAGCGGAAACTGGTCATCTTAAACTTCACGTCAGCATGGGCGACTTAGTGGGTTTCTGCCATGAAATTTTTATAGCCTTTAAAGACATGGCTGTCAGCAGGAACATAGAATACAGTTTTACAACAGATCAGGAATCTACGGAACTTTATTTCGACAAAGGCCAGTTGGAAAAAGTACTCTTCAACTTGATTGCAAATGCTTTTAAATTTAGTAATAAAGATGGGAAAGTAGAACTATCAATACATCAGACTAACCAGGAAGTGGAAATCAAAATTACCGACAATGGCCAGGGTATTCCTTACGACAGTCAAAACAAATTATTCAGCGACTATTTTCAGGTAGACGAACAAGAATCAAATCACATCGGATCAGGTATTGGCCTTGCTCTTTCAAAAGGAATAATTGAAGCCCATCATGGTAAAATTGAAATTGTAAGTACACCTGCCACTTTAGAACAAAATGGTTATACCTGTTTTACCATTAAGTTGAAAAAGGGAAAAGCTCATTTTAAAAAAGAAGAACTTCTGGAAGTTAAAGAAATTCCATCACAGCATAAAGTTTACTTGCAGCAGGATGCCCCTCCTATTTTTGTAAACAAGGATAAAGACGTTGTAAAAAGTAACGAAATGATTCTGATCATTGAAGACAATATTGAAATCACACAACTCCTCGTTGATGCTATAGGTTCTTATTATCAAATAGAAACGTGCCTGAATGGTCTTAGTGGCCTGAAAATCGCCGTCGAGCTTTTACCTGATCTCATCATTTGCGATGTAATGATGCCGTTAATGGACGGATTAGAGCTATGTCAAAAACTCAAAACAGATGAGCGGACAAGTCACATTCCAATTATACTGCTTACTGCACGTTCTTCCTATGACCATCAGCTGGCTGGATACGAAACAGGAGCCGATGCCTATGTAACAAAGCCGTTTAGTATGGCACTGCTAAATCTAAACATTAAAAATCTTTTGGCAGCAAGGGATACGATGAGAAAGAAATTCTCCCAGGAAATTAATCTGCAGCCCCAAAACGTTACTATTAACTCGACAGATCATGCATTCATTGATAGGATAATCAAGTATATCGAGACACACATGGCCGACGAAAATTTTGGGGTTTTTGATCTTGCAAAAGAAATGGGAATGAGTTTGCCAATTTTATACAAAAAAATAAGAGCTATGACAGACCTGTCTGTAAACGATTTTGTAAAATCAATAAGGTTGAAAAGAGCATCACAGCTATTAAAGCAAAATGTATATACGATATCTGAAATCTCCTATATGGTAGGCTTTAATGATCCAAAATATTTTAGCAGGGAATTTAAACGGGCATACGGTGAAACTCCAAAGACATTTAGCAAAAGCTTAAATTAAGTTAATGATGCTTTTAGCCATAGCTTTGTAAAATACTTTTCAAATTATAGTTCATATGAGAATTAGTATATACTTTTGACTAAAATAACCATTTAGTCAAAAATTATGAAAGCTATCTTATCGCTCATCTGTGTTGTAATACTGCTTAGTGCTTGTAATAACACCACAAAAATGAAACTTAGAGCACCTGAACCTGAAATCGCAGATGTGAATACGGTAAAGGCTGTTGATTCTTTAAAAACAGATACAGTAGCCGTTGATGCAAAAAACTAGCCCATCAACTCCTTCATCAGTTTATTAAAAGCCTCTTTCAATTCTAACAATTCTTGTTCTACATGGGCAAGGCGGATCTCAATGTCGGTTGCGGGTTTACTGTAATTGTCCTCATTAGTTTCATCCTGCGTAAGATCCGGCATTCCACCAAGCAAGTGCGTATACCTCATTTCCTTTTGTCCTGCTCTTCTTGCAAGCTGGAGAACATATGGCAACTCAGGTTCAGAAAGTCTTTCTAATGTAGACTGTACTTCTTCTAAAGACTCAAATTCGTATAACCTTCCTGCATTTGTATTTAATTCACCGGGAGTCTGAGGCCCTCTCAACATCAGCAAGCAAACAATAGCAACCTCCTGAGGTGTTACCGGAAAAACAATTGCAAAATTATGTTTATACTTAATACTGCGACTTGAGCCTCCCGTTGCGGTAGATATCAGGCTTTTTCTTTTAAGTGAATCCAAAGTTAGTGTGACGGTCTGCTCATCATACTGTACTACAGGTTTCCTTGAGGTTTTCTGATTACATGCCGCCGTGATTGCATTGATAGTCATTGGGTAATACTCCGGAGTAGTTCTGGCTTTTTCCATAAGTACTCCGAGAACACGCAGTTCTTCAGCATTTAATACAGGTAGCGTTTGAAGTGTGTCCATTAAAAGATATTAAGAATTGGAAAGGATCTGATTAATACTGTTGAGTTCCTCTTCAGTAAAATTCGTGTTATGCAGACATTTTAATGAATCTGCGAGTTGCTCTGGTTTACTAGCCCCTACCAGTACTGAAGTAATCCTGTCATCTTTCAATATCCAGGATAAAGCCATATGAGCCAATTTTTGCCCCCTGCTTTCTGCGATTTTGTTAAGCTGTAAAAGTTGTTGAATTCTGGATTCGGTAATCTGATCCTTTTGTAGAAATCCATGTGATTTTGCTGCTCTTGAATCCTCAGGAATTCCTTTTAAATATTTATCAGTCAACATACCCTGTGCCAAAGGAGAAAAAGGGATACATCCAACACCTTCACTACCGAGAAGGTCTAACAAACCATCTTCTATCCAGCGTTCATACATAGAATATTTAGGCTGATGAATCAGACACGGTGTCCCTAATCCTTTAAGAAGTTCAATTGCTTTTTTTGCTTCCTCAGGCTTATAGTTCGAAATTCCTACATACAAAGCTTTACCTTGCCTTACAATAAGATCAAGCGCAGCCATCGTTTCTTCTAGCGGAGTTTCTGGATCAGGGCGGTGGTGATAAAAAATATCTACATAGTCCAGCTCCATTCTTTTCAAACTTTGATCAAGACTTGATATCAGATATTTTTTTGAACCCCAGTCGCCATATGGTCCATCCCACATGGTATATCCTGCTTTTGTTGAAATGATCATTTCGTCCCTGAAATCCTTAAAGTCTCTTTTTAAGATTTTACCGAAATTTTCTTCTGCTGACCCCGGAGGCGGGCCATAATTATTAGCAAGATCGAAATGGGTAATCCCACTGTCAAAAGCCAGTTTTAAGATACTGGCCGAATTCTCCAGTTGATCGACATGCCCAAAGTTATGCCAGAGGCCGAGGGAAATTGCAGGAAGTTTGAGACCACTGTTACCACAGCGGCGGTATTTCATTTTAGTATATCTTTCTGGATCAGGTAGGTATGGCATATGAATTGGAAATATTCAGTAGCAGTAAAACTGCTACTGATATTTAAAAAGTACTGATACTTATTTAGCGTTTTTTTTGTCTGTTACTTCAGTACGGATCTCCTGAGCAAGAACTTTTAAATCTTGCATAGCTTTACGTACTCTTGTTCCAGCAGCGTTGTTGCCTGCATTGTAAAATTTCTCAGCATCAGCCTCCACAGAAGCTAACAATTCTTTAACTTTTGAAAATTTTTCCATAATTTTTTAATTTGTTTTTTACTTGTATGGAAGCTGCTGACGCGGTTTCCATAATTTTTAATTTTTGTTAATACCATGAACCCGCTTTAACGACCTTCATGTTGTGATTTTTAATTTATAAGCCAAATATATATTATTTTAGAAATAAATGGGTATAACTTCATTCCTATTGCATTTTTTATAACTAATGTTGTTTTTCGCACAAACCTTTTGCTATGTCTGTTGGTTACTTTTAGAATACGATTCACAAATATTCCAGCCTATGCCCAAACTTATATATGTTGTTGAAGATGATCAAGATATCAGTTTTATTGTAGAGTATATATTGATAGAAGAAGGCTATCAGGTAAAAACATTCAATACAACCAGCGCTTTTAATGCTCAAATGGAATTAGATTGGCCTGATTTGATACTTTTGGATGTAATGCTACCTGATGGAAATGGAATTGAAATATGTCATTCTTTAAAAACTGCTGCCGCTACTACCCATATCCCAATCATTATCATGTCGGCCCATGCAACTGAAACAACTATACTGAGAGAAGCTTGTGCAGATGATTTCATCAATAAACCGTTTGATCTGGATCACCTGGTACAAATTATAAAAAATACGTTGGGTAAGATAGCGTCATCGAATGACACCCGTCAATAATACTTCTACCCATACAAAACACTCAAAAAAACAATTCATACGAAGTCCGGCAGAATAAAGACTTGATATTTCTTTGAAATAAAGAAAAAGCTACCGAAATTAGCCGCTAATGAAATACTTTAAAAGTACATATAAAGCAAGAATTGTGACCTACAATAAGGGTCAGTTGCAATTGTACGCCCTATTTAAAAGGTTTTTCAGAGAAAACTATCCTTTTGGATTTACATTCCAGACTACCAGTAAGGACTTTATCAATTAAGCCCCGGATCATTTCGATTTTTCTTCGATTCAGGGGCCATTGATCTCCTGATCATTTCACTGTATTTATCACTTTGTATTTAAAACTATGGCCTCAACTTATTGATGCTATAGTTTAATGCATATTCAATTATAACATTTATGGAAACAAAATCATTATCACTATCAAAAAGCGACTTTAAGTTATTGAAAGAGCATTTAGAGAAATCTAATATGAGCGCATACAACAAAGAAAAACTAAGGATTGAGCTAAAGGAAGCTACTATTTACGCTGAGGAAGATCTCCCTGCTGATGTGGTTTGCCTCAAATCTGAAGCAAAAATAGCAAACACTAAAACCGGACAGGAATTTATATTTACTTTAGTCATGCCCGAGGAAGCCAATATCCAGGTGAAAAAAGTTTCTGTATTTGCTCCTATAGGTATCGCATTATTTGGATATCGAACCAATGATATCATTAACTGGGAAATGCCTGACGGAATTCAGGAATTCAAAATCCTGACTGTAAAAAGAAATTAACTTTATTTTCTTCCGGCCATCTTAATCATTCGCTGTGCAAGGTCCTTACCCAGATAACCATCAATAAGACCATGTACAATATATAATATAGGAGTCATTAAGATGGCCACAATGAATTTATACGTATAATTTACCAAACCTATTGCAGCAACCATCTGCCAACTCCAGTGATAAGCTGGGTTGAGATAAAAAGCAATAAAGATCACTACAAAACTATCAATGCATTGAGATACCAGGGTTGATCCGGTGGCACGCAGCCACAAAGCTTTATCGCCGGTTATCCTTTTAATGCGGTGAAAAATCAACACATCAGCGATTTGCCCCACCAAAAAAGCCACTATGGAACCAACTATGATCCACATTCCCTGACCAAAAATACCTGCAAATGCATTATTCATATTCAATGCTGAACCATTAACTTCCTGATTTACCCAAAATCCAGAAGGTGTCAGGTGCATAGCTGCTCCAACGATAATAAATGCATAACCTATAAGTGCGGCGGTCAGAATAGATAAAAACCTTACCTGTTTCACACCAAAATATTCATTAATGATATCTGTCATGATAAATATAAGTGGCCATGTCAATACCCCCGCCGACATATTAAAAGAAAGATTTGGTACCCCAAGTAAGTCTATATCAAATTGTTTTATACCGAGTGTGCCCTCTACAGTAAAAATCTTAACACCAATAAACTCGGAAAGGATTGCATTGGCAACAAAAAAACTACCTAGAATGAGCAATAACCTACTCTCTTTTGTTTTAAAACTCATAGCAGGATGAAATTATTAAATAATTCCGATATAACGAGATAAATATTATTTCTATTTTCGCTTTAACATGATATCTATACAATCCAAATTACCAGGTGTAGGCACCACTATTTTTTCCGTGATGTCTAAATTGGCTGAGACTCATAAAGCCATCAATCTTTCTCAGGGTTTCCCTGATTATAATTGCGATGAGAAATTGATCGATATGGTCAGTGATGCAATGAGAGACGGGTCCAACCAATATGCACCTATGCCTGGTTTATTATCACTAAGAGAACTGATTGCAGAAAAAGCAGAGCAGCTTTATGGAGCAAAATACCATCCGGATACGGAAGTCACAATTACAGCTGGTGGGACGCAAGCAATATTTACTGCGCTTTCTTCCTGCATTACCGCCGGAGATGAGGTGATCATCTTTGAACCGGCTTATGATTGTTATGCTCCTGCTATTAAGCTCTTGGGAGGACTGGTAAAGCCTTACGAACTACATCCACCAGACTACGAAATTGACTGGGAAATGGTCAAAAAGCTTTTTACCGCAAACACAAAAATGATCATATTAAACAGTCCGCAAAACCCTACCGGCTGCACCCTCTCTGAAAAAGACATAAAGGCTCTGATCAAGCTTACAAAAAATACAGATGTATTAATTTTAAGTGATGAGGTATACGAACATATTATATTTGATGGCAAAAAGCACCACAGCATAGCCCTGTATCCAGAATTAAGGGAAAGAAGTTTTATTGTCGCTTCATTTGGAAAGCTATTACATACTACAGGATGGAAAATGGGTTACTGCCTGGCGCCGGAAAATCTGATGAAAGAATTCAGAAAAGTACATCAGTTCAATGTCTTCAGTGTAAATACTCCCATGCAGGTTGGTATCACTAATTACCTTCGTAATCCTGATGTCTACAACGGACTATCAGATTTCTTCCAGGAAAAACGTGACCTCTTTAGGTCATTGCTAAATGAAACCAGACTAAAACTGCTACCTTGTCATGGCTCCTATTTTCAGTGCGTAAGCTATAGTCACATCAGTGATGAAAAAGATACGGATATGGCGACTAGAATGATAAAAGAATTTGGTGTAGCTAGTATCCCTGTTTCTGCCTTCTATATCCGCAGTACAGATCATAAGATATTGAGATTTTGTTTTGCCAAAAAGCAAGAAACATTGGAAAAAGCCGTTGAAAGACTAATGCAATTATAATTTACATCCTTTAAATCAGCATAATGGAACATCCAAATTACCTGAACATTAACAATCTTAAGATAACGATCTTTCAGGCCTATTTATTTTGGGAAAATACAGATAAAAACCTGCAGAACCTGGCCCTTAGGTTGTCAATGGGGATCAAGGAGAAAACAGACCTGATCATTCTTCCCGAAATGTTCAACACCGGATTTAGCATGAATGCAGAAGCATTGGCTGAAGAGATGAATGGAAAAACAATGCAATGGATGCAGCAGATCGCACAAAAATATGAGTGTGTGGTTTGTGGAAGCCTGATCATAAAAGAAAATAATCATTATTACAACCGGCTGATCTGGATGCTGCCAGATGGTAGCTTTAGTTACTATGACAAACGCCATTTATTTGGCCTGGGAAATGAAGACAAAAACTATACCCCAGGTGAACAACAGGTAATAGTAGACCTAAAAGGATGGAAAATTCGCCTTGCTATTTGCTATGACCTTCGTTTCCCTGTATGGTTGCGCAACAAAAACCAGGAATATGATATTCTCTTAATCATTGCCAGCTGGCCGGATAAAAGGTCAGCGCATTGGAATGCACTGATTCCGGCAAGAGCAATCGAAAATCAAAGTTATGTAATCGGGGCCAATCGTGTGGGGCACGATGGAAATGAGATTTACCACAGTGGCCACTCACAATGTATAGATCCACAGGGTAAAACTGTATATTACAAGCCTGAAGACGAAGACCTGTATACCTTTAGTATCAATTATGAAGAGGTCGTAAAGACACGTAGAATCTTTCCATTCCTGAGAGATGCAGATCAATTTAAAATCATTTAACAATAGCATATATGCTTAACCGTAGAAAATTTATTAAGTCCACTGCTGCTACAGCTTCCTTGTTTGCTATAGGCAATAAAAGTGTGTCAGGAATGATACCTGCAATGGGCACAAAAGACATTAAACCGATTGTAATTTCTACCTGGGATTTTGGAATCGCGGCCAACCAGGCTGCGTGGAAAGTATTGGTCTCTGGCGGAAGAGCGTTAGATGCCGTTGAAACAGGTGTGCATGTACCTGAAGCAGATCCTAAGAACCAATCTGTAGGATACGGTGGTTTACCCGATCGTGACGGCCACGTAACGCTTGATGCATGTATAATGGATGAATTGGGTAACTGCGGTTCTGTCGCCGGACTCGAGCACATTAAACATCCTATTTCTGTAGCCAGACTGGTAATGGAAAAAACACCTCACGTAATGCTGGTTGGTGATGGAGCCTTACAGTTTGCTCTTGAAAATGGTTTTAAAAAGGAAAATCTCCTCACCAAAGAAAGTGAAAAGGCATGGAAAGAATGGCTTAAAACAGCTAAATATGCACCTGTGATGAATATAGAAAATAAACTATATGATAAGGCCGCACCTACAAAGTTACCAGGTAACCAATACAACCATGACACAATAGGTATGCTCGCTATTGACAGCAAAGGCAACATTTCAGGTGCCTGTACTACGAGTGGAATGGCTTATAAATTGCATGGACGTGTTGGAGATAGCCCCATTATCGGAGCAGGACTCTATGTAGATAATGAAGTTGGTGGAGCCACCTCTACTGGAGTTGGCGAGGAAGTCATTCGCAATGTCGGCAGTTTTTTAGTAGTAGAATTGATGAGACAGGGTTATAGTCCTGAAGCGGCCTGCAAAGAAGCGGTCATGAGGATCATTAAAAAGAAACCAGACACAGCTAAAAATATTCAGGTCGGATTCCTTGCCCTGAATAAAAAGGGAGAATATGGTGCTTTTGCAATTCAGAAGGGCTTCAGCTATGCGGTGTGTACGGAAGAAAAAAATGATTTATTGATTCCCGGAAAGAGTTATTATTAAAATAAAAACATCATGGTAAATATGGAGGTGTGCGCCAATTCTGTCAGGTCTGCTCTGGCGGCTCAGGAAGGTGGCGCTATTAGGGTCGAACTATGTGATAATTTACCTGAAGGTGGAACAACCCCAAGTTATTCACAGATTGCTCTGGCTAAAAAGGTTTTATCAATAAAGGTATATCCCATCATTCGCCCCCGGGGTGGTGACTTTCTATATTCTGATTTGGAGTTCTCCATAATGAAGGAAGATATTAAAATATGTAAGTCTCTAAACTGTGACGGGGTTGTCATAGGTATTCTAAAAGCAGATGGTAGTGTCGACAAAAAAAGATGTGCAGAACTAATTGAAACGGCAAAACCACTACCCGTGACCTTTCATAGGGCTTTTGACATGAGTAATGATCTGGAACAGGCCCTGGAAGATATCATCGAACTGGGATGTGAACGTATCCTCACCTCGGGTGGTGAATCATCTGCGCATAAAGGAATTGAAGTATTAGCCAAATTGAATAAACTGGCAAATGGAAGAATCATTATTATGCCTGGTGCAGGCGTCTCCACAAGTAACATTCAGGAAATCATCGAGGCAACAGGCGCGGTAGAGTTTCATGCCTCTGCAAAGCACGCTATAAAAAGTGATATGCAATTTAGAAACCCTAAATTGAGCATGGGCAGCATAGCTGATGAATTTAGTTATGATCTTACTGATAGTGAGACAGTAAAAAATTTAATTGAGCTGGCCAACAAACCTATATAATAATCCGCTCAAAATCTTATCTTTGCGCCACTGATGAAGCATATACGTAATTTTTGCATAATTGCACATATTGACCACGGAAAAAGCACCTTGGCTGACCGTCTATTAGAATATACCAAAACGATTTCTCAACGCGAATCGCAGGCACAGTTACTGGATAACATGGACCTTGAACGCGAACGGGGCATAACTATTAAAAGTCATGCCATACAAATGAATTATAAAGTTGGTGAAATTGAATACAACTTTAACCTGATTGATACACCGGGACACGTGGATTTTTCTTACGAAGTTTCACGTTCTATCGCAGCTTGCGAAGGTGCTCTGCTTATTGTTGATGCATCTCAGGGAATTCAGGCACAGACTATTTCAAACCTATATTTAGCGTTAGAACACGATCTTGAAATTATCCCTATTTTAAATAAAATGGATCTTCCGGGAGCAATGCCTGAAGAAGTTAAAGACCAGATTATTGATTTAATAGGTTGTAAACGCGAAGAGATCATCCCGGCATCTGGTAAAACGGGCTTGGGTATCCCAGATATTATTCAAGCTATCGTAGACCGCGTTCCTGCCCCGGTTGGCGATCCTGAAGCTCCTTTACAAGCATTGATTTTCGATTCGGTTTTTAATCCTTTCCGGGGAATTATTGCTTATTATAAAGTAGTAAACGGTGAAATTAAAAAAGGTGATAAAGTTAAATTTATCAATACTGGCAAGCAATATTTAGCAGACGAAGTAGGTATTCTAAAATTGGATATGTCGCCAAGAACAGTAGTTAAAACGGGCGACGTAGGCTATATCATTTCTGGGATCAAAGAAGCGCGTGAGGTAAAGGTTGGTGACACAATTACTACTGTAGACAGACCTTCATTAGAATCCATTCAAGGTTTTGAAGAGGTTAAACCTATGGTTTTCGCAGGAATCTACCCTGTTGATACCGATGAGTTTGAGGAGTTACGTGAAGCGATGCACAAATTGCAGCTGAATGATGCTTCCATCGTTTTCGAACCGGAAAGTTCCGCTGCATTGGGCTTCGGTTTCCGCTGTGGATTTCTTGGAATGTTGCACATGGAAATTATCCAGGAACGTCTGGAACGAGAATTCGACATGACGGTTATTACTACAGTACCCAACGTGTCTTATATCGCAAAGACCACTAAGGGCGATGAAGTTATTGTAAATAATCCGTCAGATTTACCAGATCCGAGTAAATTGGATTCTGTTGAGGAACCTTATATCAAAGCAAATATCATTACTAAAGCAGAATTTGTTGGTCCTGTAATGTCTCTTTGTATTCAGAAAAGAGGAATTATTGTCAATCAATCATACCTTACTTCAGATCGTGTGGAGCTTGTTTTTGAGATGCCTATGGGAGAGATCGTTTTCGACTTCTATGACAAACTAAAAACGATTTCCAAAGGTTATGCTTCATTTGACTATCATCAGGTTGGCTATCGCAAATCTGACCTGGTAAGATTAGACATGCTATTAAATGAAGAACCTGTTGATGCACTATCTTCACTCATTCACCGCAGTAACGCTTATGACTTTGGAAAGAAAATCTGTGAGAAACTGAGAGAACTAATCCCGCGTCAGCAATTCGAGATTAAAATACAGGCATCTATCGGTGCAAAAGTAATTGCCCGTGAAACGCTTAGTGCGCTACGTAAAGATGTTACCGCAAAATGTTATGGAGGTGATATCTCACGTA
The DNA here is from genome assembly GCF_032678645.1 of Pedobacter frigoris. GTDB lineage: Bacteria > Bacteroidota > Bacteroidia > Sphingobacteriales > Sphingobacteriaceae > Pedobacter > Pedobacter frigoris_A. The sequence goes on along the minus strand of NZ_JAVTSP010000001.1, from coordinate 301,448 downwards.
AACGTAAATTGTTAGAAAAGCAGAAACAAGGAAAAAAACGCATGCGCCAGGTGGGCAACGTGGAAATCCCGCAAACAGCTTTCATGGCAGTATTAAAATTAGACTAACCAAAATACATTCATTTCAATGCAGTTACTAGACGGAAAATTCGTATCGGAGAAAATAAAACAGGATATTGCTGTGGAAGCAGCAGATTTTTTAAGTGAAACAGGCAGAAAACCACATTTGGTAGCTATTCTGGTTGGAAACGATGGAGGTAGTGAAACCTATGTTGCCAGCAAAATGAAAAACTGTGAAAAGGTAGGCTTTCAATCTTCTCTAATAAGATATGACGTTACTGTAACTGAAGAAGAACTGCTAGGAAAAGTTAGAGAAATCAATCAGGACCCAGGAGTCGACGGACTGATTGTACAGCTACCGCTTCCAAAACATATTGATCCGGAAAAAGTTACTGAAGCAATTGATCACCGTAAAGATGTAGATGGCTTTCATCCGGTTAATCTGGGAAGAATGATGCGCAATTTACCATGTTTCATACCTGCTACTCCTTATGGCATCATGCTAATGCTTGAAGCTTACCAAATTGATACTACCGGCAAACATTGTGTAGTTGTAGGTAGAAGTAATATTGTAGGTAGTCCAATGAGTATTCTTATGGCTCGTAATGCGACGCCAGGTAACTGTACGGTTTCACTGACACACAGCAGAACCGTTAACCTTAAAGAAATGACTTTACAAGGTGACATCATCATCGCCGCTATTGGGAAAAAGAACTTTATCACAGCAGATATGGTCAAACCTGGTGCTATCGTTATTGATGTTGGTATGAACAGGGAAACCTCAACTCAAACTAAATCTGGTTATAAATTATATGGAGATGTTGATTTTGACAATGTATCCCCTATTTCATCATGGATAACTCCTGTTCCTGGGGGTGTAGGTTTGATGACAATAATCGGCTTGTTAAAAAACACATTGGCTTCCGCTAAAAAGGAAATTTATAAATAATCAGTATTCGGAAAATAAATAGCATTATTTTCCGAATATCCTTTTAATCCAGCTCTCTTTTAGACCCACATAGACTCCATCAGTTCTAATCTCAACGGGGTATATATCTATATAGTCCCCCTGCCCTTCAGCACCTCTGCCTGTCTGCAGATTATATTCCCACCTATGGATAGGACAAACTAAATATCCTTCTTTGCACCATCCCCCACTAAGTATTCCTCCCGCATGTGGACAAGTATTCTGAACAGCAAATAACTTATCCTGGTGTTTTAACAAACACATTTTTTTTCCGTTCACAACAACTTGTTTTACAAATTCACCGTCCGGTAGATCGGCTTCTATTTTATACCATTTCAGATTCATGCAATATTTAAAGTCTAAATATAAGCAACGCAATTATTTTATCTACCTTTGCAATCTTAAATATGGCACATCAAATACCAGCAGACGGCACGTTACTTCCTTTAATGGAAGAATTTTACACTATACAGGGAGAAGGATTTAATACAGGTAAGGCAGCCTATTTCATTCGATTGGGCGGATGTGATGTGGGTTGTCATTGGTGTGATGTAAAAGAAAGTTGGGATGCTGAGCTGCATCCGCTGACAAAATCGGATGATATCGTTGCCAAAGCAGATAGTTTTCCAGGTAAAGCAGTAGTCATTACCGGCGGTGAACCATTAATTTATAATCTTGATTACCTGACTCAACAGCTTCAGGAAAAAAACATACTTACTTTCATTGAAACCTCAGGTGCCTACCCTCTCTCAGGAAAATGGGATTGGATCTGCCTGTCGCCTAAGAAATTTAAAGCACCCAGACCGGATATTACTCCATTTGCAAATGAACTGAAAGTGATTGTATTCAATAAAAGTGATTTTGAATGGGCTGAGAAGTATGCAGAAACTGTTTCAGAAACATGCAAGCTTTACCTGCAGCCAGAGTGGTCCAAATCAAAAGAAATTACGCCCCTCATAATTGATTATGTAATGGCCAACCCTAAATGGGAGATTTCTTTGCAGACGCATAAATTCCTAAATATCCCGTAAAGCCGATTTTTATTTCCGCTGAATTGCAGTATATTTAAAATAAAGACAAATAGCTGCAAATGAAAACAATACTGCTTATACTTTTCTTACACCTTAGCATTCAGCAAGTTGTAGCACAGTTAAGCAAGGTAAAAAAAGCGCAAGCCAGTTTTGATAAGGCACAGGTTTATCTGAAATCCGACAACTACGATCAGGCCATACTTACTCTAAAAGAGGCCATCATTGCAGATCCTAATTTTCAATATGCTTTTATACAGATTGGAGACATAAACCGTAGAATAAAATCATTCGGAGCAGCCAAAGACGCTTATAAAAGTGCCCTGTCAATAAATGCGGATGTAGACGCAAGAGTTTACTATGGATTGGCCGAGTCAGGAATATTTACCGGTGACTATGACATTGCTTATAAGAATATCCGGATTTTTATCGAAAAGTATAAAGGAAATGACAAGGATTTTATAGTTAAAGCCAACAAGTACCTTAAAGATTGTGAATTTTCTATTTTGGCTGTTAAAGCCCCACAAAAATACAGCCCTGTTAATATGGGTAAGGAAATCAATTCCAGCTATCGTGATTATTTCCCCTCAATTACCGCAGATGGCGAAAAGCTAATATTTAGCCGGAATATTGATGGGAATGAAGACTTTTACATTTCTGAAAAAAAAACAGATACCTGGACTAGCCCGCGGGAACTCAGTGACCGGATTAACACAAAAAAATACAATGAAGGTGCACAGTCAATTTCCCCTGATGGCAAATATCTTTTCTTTACAGGATGCAACAGACCCGACGGTTTGGGAAGGTGCGACATCTACGTAAGTCACAAGCAAGGTAACAGCTGGGGCGATCCTTTTAACCTTGGAAGTCCGATAAATTCCCAATACTGGGAATCACAGCCCGCAATTAGTCCTGATGGCAGCACGCTTTATTTTGTAAGTAACCGACCAGGTGGTATTGGAGGATATGACATCTGGAAAAGTACATTACAACATGACGGATACTGGAGTAAACCTGAAAACCTGGGACCAGATATCAATACTCCTTATGATGAGCATACCCCCTTTATTCACCCTGATGGAAAAACCTTATACTTCTCTTCCGATGGATGGCCGGGCTTAGGGAACAAAGATATTTTTCTAAGTAGAATGAACGACTCCGGTAAATGGTCGAAACCGGAGAACATGGGCTATCCCATCAATACTTTTAATGAAGAAACAGGACTAATAGTTACCCCAGACGGAACTGAGGGGCTCTTTTCTTCTATTTTGGAAGGAGGATTCGGTGATATGGATATTTATCACTTCAATATGCCAAACGACAAGAAACCGCTTGCAATCACTTATGTGAAGGGCATTGTAAAAGACAGACAAACCGGCAATTTTTTGGAAGCCAAAGTACAGGTAGTAAACTTGAGAAACAAACAGGTAGAATATAATGATTACACATCCAATGAAACCGGTGATTTCTTAGCTGTAATGCCCATAGGAGGAAATTATGCCTTTAACGTCAGTGCAGATGGGTATTTATTCCATTCTGAGAATTATGAACTGAGTAATTCTTACATTAACAAGCCTTTTTTGCTGGAGATCAATATGGACAAATTGAAGGTTGGCAGTAATGTCATTTTAAAAAACATCTTCTTCAACACCAACGAGTATAATCTCCTTCAAATTTCATTTGTAGAATTGGGCACTCTGGTAGATCTATTAAAAAACAACCCAACTATCAATATTGAAATACAGGGTCATACCGATAATGTTGGAAACGATGAAAGTAATATGAGACTTTCTCTTCAGCGTGCAAAATCAGTTTATGATTACCTTACAAACAACAAAATAATCGCCGAAAGATTAACTTACAAGGGATTTGGAGAAACCAAACCCATCGCACCAAATGATAGTGAAACCGGTAGAAAGCTCAACCGGAGAACATCATTTCTAATCACCAGACTATAAATAACTATACGTACGATCAAAAAAAGCGGTTAAATAACCGCTTTCCTTATTTTAATCAGTTTCACCAGCAAATCTTCTAGCAAATCAAGATGAAGCATATTGGCACCATCAGATTTTGCATTGGCTGGATCAGGGTGTGTTTCAATAAATAATCCATCAGCCCCTACTGCAATGGCTGCCTTTGCGATAGTACCGATCAGTTCGGGTTTGCCACCTGTAACACCACTGCTTTGATTAGGCTGTTGTAAAGAATGGGTACAATCCATTACTACAGGAACCTCGAAACCCTGCATTTCAGGTAAGCCTCTATAGTCTACGATTAAATCCTGGTAGCCGAATGTATTCCCTCTGTCAGTAAGTATAACTTTATTGTTCCCGGCTTCTACTATTTTCTCAACTGCAAATTTCATGGAACCAGCAGATAAAAACTGTCCTTTTTTTACATTCACCACTTTCCCTGTAAGAGCGGCGGCGATTAACAAATCTGTTTGTCTACATAAAAATGCAGGAATCTGTAATACATCCACGTAGGCTGCTGCCATCGCAGCTTCTTCATGAGCATGAATATCTGTTACTGTGGGCACATCAAATGTAGCTCCTATTTTTTCCAGAATCTTAAGTGCTTTTTCATCTCCTATACCTGTAAAAGAACTTCCTTTTGAACGATTCGCTTTACGGTATGAGCCTTTGAATATATAAGGAATCTGCAATTTATCTGTAATGGTAACTATTTTTTCTGCTATACGCATAGCGATATCTTCGCCTTCTATAGCACATGGGCCAGCCATCAAAAAGAAATTACCGGAATTGATATGTTTTAGTTTATCTAACTCGAAATTGATCATTGTGTTTTTTAATTGTTAATTACCTAATTCAGACATGAACTTTATACGCATCAGCTGTATTTCTTCACGTGAATAATCGGTCTCACCAAGTTCTTTTAGGGCTTCATCAATTGAATCGTTCTCTGCTGATTGAAAGTAATCAAATACTTCATCCTGGCGATCCTCATCAATGACCTCATCTACAAAATAACTTAAGTTTAATTTTGTACCGGAATTTACAATCGCTTCAACCTCTTTCAAAATATCATCATAAGTGATACCTTTTGATTTAGCAATATCTTCGAGTCCTATTTTCCGGTCTATATTTTGAATAATAGAAACCTTGAGCTGTGACTTATTAGCCTGTGTTTTTATAATCAGATCGATAGGCCGTTCTACATCATTATCTTCCACATACTTTTTTATCAATTCAAGAAAAGGACCTCCAAACTTAAGCGCTTTTCCATTACCTACTCCCGAAATCTGCTTCAATTCATCCATTGCAATAGGATAATGTGTACACATTTCTTCAAGTGAAGGATCCTGAAAAACAACAAATGGAGGCACATTTTTTTGCTTCGCGATCTTCTTTCTCAGATCTTTTAATAACTGAAGTAATTGCGTATCTAATGTACCACTACCATGCTTCACGTCATCCTCATCATCATCTGCGGCACTTTCTATTGGTTCATTCAATACGAATTTCAGGCTGTAAGGACTATCAATAAACCCTATGCCGGCATTCGTTAGTCCAAGCAGACCATAATTATCAATGTCCTTAGACAAAAAATTATTAAGTACAGCCTGCCTGATTAAAGACTTCCAGTGATTTTCACCTTCTACTGTTCCAATACCAAACTCTGGTAGTTTACTGTGTTCGTATGCTATCGTCTGAGCAGTTTCAGTCCCCATAATGATGGCCAAAATATGGCTGTCATCAAACTTCTCTCCTATTTTTTTGATCAGCTTAAGCAGAATCATCAATGACTCTTCTGCTTCAAATTGTTTTTTAGGCTTTTTACAGTTGTCACACATACAGTTACAACCAGTCTCGTTGAAGTTTTCTCCAAAATAATGAAGAATCTGTTTTCTTCTGCAAACACCCGATTCAGCGTAGTCAATGACTTCCTTTAATATCTGAGTACCAATTTCACGTTCAGATACAGGTTTGTCTTTCATAAACTTAGCCAGCTTATCTACATCTTTTTGTGCATAGAATGCGATGCAGATTCCTTCACCACCATCTCTTCCTGCCCGGCCTGTTTCCTGGTAGTAACCTTCCATACTTTTGGGAATGTCGTGATGGATCACAAAACGCACGTCTGGCTTATCTATTCCCATACCGAAAGCGATTGTAGCTACAATCACTTCCACATCTTCCATCAGGAATTTATCCTGAGTATCTGCACGTACTTTAGGTTCCAGCCCCGCATGATATGGAAGTGCCTTTATACCATTTAAGTTCAGTGTTTCAGCAACCTCTTCTACTTTTTTACGGCTCAAACAATAAATGATACCTGATTTGCCGGTATTGTATTTGATGTATCTGATGATCTCTTTAATGACATCACGCTTCGGACGAATCTCATAAAACAGATTAGGTCTGTTAAATGACGACTTAAACAACGTGGCATCAGACATTTGAAGATTTTTGATGATATCCTGCTGAACTTTAGGTGTAGCTGTAGCTGTTAAAGCAATAATAGGAATATCCTCCCCAAGTCCTTGAATTACCTGCCTGATTTTACGGTATTCGGGTCTGAAATCATGTCCCCATTCCGAAATACAGTGTGCTTCATCAACAGCAACAAAAGATATTTTGATCAATTTCAAAAAATCAATATTGTCTTGTTTGGATAGTGATTCAGGAGCTACATACAAAAGTTTTGTCTGTCCACTCAGCAGATCACTTTTCACCTGGGTGATTTCTGTTTTATTTAAAGAAGAATTTAAGAAGTGTGCAATGCTGTCGCTTCCGCCAAAAGCACGCAATTGATCTACCTGATTTTTCATCAACGCAATCAGCGGTGATATAACTATGGCAGTTCCCTCTTCCATCAAAGCAGGCAACTGATAGCAAATGGATTTCCCCCCACCCGTAGGCATTATCACAAACGTATTTCTTTTTTCAAGAATATTGGTGATGATAGACTCCTGATCACCTTTAAAATTATCAAAACCAAAAAAGGTTTGTAAGTTGTCAAACAACGACTTTTTCACATCCATTTCGTGTATAAAATATTCAGTGCTATTTTTACTTCAAAATAACATAATTTTGCACTAATTCAAAGCATCAATATACTAATAATTTCTGTTTGAAAAGTAAAAAATCTATTATAGACAACGCAATTAACACGTTACAACTGGAAGCTCAGGGGATTCTCGACTTAATTCAGCATATAAATGATGATTTTGTCGAGATAATTAACCTTATTCTCGAAAGTAATGGTCGTGTAATTGTAACCGGAATAGGTAAAAGCGCAATTATAGCGCAAAAAATTGTCGCCACTTTTAATTCCACCGGCACTCCTTCTGTATTTATGCACGCAGCAGATGCAGTCCACGGAGACCTGGGAATGATCCAAAAAAACGACATCGTCATCTGCATCTCAAAAAGTGGAAATACACCTGAAATAAAAGTACTCGCCCCTCTTCTTAAACAATCCGGAAATATCATGATTGGCATGGTGGGACAGATTAATTCAGATCTCGCCTTACAGGCAGATTATGTATTAAACACTTCAGTTGAGAAAGAAGCCTGTCCACACAATCTAGCACCAACAACCAGCACGACGGCCCAACTTGCAATGGGTGACGCCCTGGCTGTATGCCTGCTTCACGCGCGCAATTTCAACGAAAATGATTTTGCCCGTTTCCATCCGGGAGGTTCGTTAGGAAAAAGACTTTACTTAAAGGCCGGCGACATTGCGTTAAAAAATGAAAAACCACGCATACACCCTACTGCTTCTGTAAAGGATGTCATAATAGAAATTAGTCAAAACCGTTTAGGTACGGTCGTTGTTATTGAAAATGATACGATCCTGGGAATAATAACTGATGGAGATATTAGAAGAATGCTAGAGAAACATTCTAACTTAGCAGACATTACTGCAAAGGATTTAATGAGCAGAAATCCCAAGAGCATTGAAAAAGAAACGTTGGCAGTACAGGCACTTGAACTAATTAAGAATAACAACATCACACAGTTGCTCGTTACTGATAATGGAAGTTATTTTGGCATGATACATTTACACGACCTTCTTCAGGAAGGTATAATTTAGAGATACGCGATTACCAGATATGAATAAAAATAATTACGCCTTAATAATGGCCGGTGGCGTCGGAAGCCGCTTTTGGCCGGTAAGCAGAACTGAATACCCTAAACAATTCATCGATTTTTTTGGCGTCGGAAAGACCCTGATCCAAAGTACTTACGACAGGTTTCTAAAAATTTGTCCTCCTGAAAATATCTTCATTGTCACCAATGAAATATACACTGATATCATCAAAGAGCAACTTCCGGATTTAAATGCAAATCAGATCCTTGCAGAACCTATCATGAGAAATACAGCTCCCTGCATTTCTTATGGCTCTACAAAAATTGCCCGGCTCAATCCCGATGCAACAATAGTGGTGGCCCCGTCAGATCATACCATTACCAATCAGGATGCTTTTATATCCGCCATTGAGCAATCGCTGACAGCGGCTTCCCAAAATGACTGCCTAATTACCCTGGGGATCAAACCAAGCAGGCCTGACACAGGATATGGATATATTCAGTATACTGAAAATCGCTTAAAAACTGACGATCAATTACATAAAGTAAAGATATTTACAGAAAAACCCAATTTAGAACTTGCAAAGTCATTCGTACAAAGTGGTGACTTTTTATGGAATGCAGGAATATTCATCTGGTCAGCAAGGTCTATAAACAAAGCCTTTTCCAAACATTTACCGGACATGTATGAAATATTCCAGCAAGGGGCTCATATATACAATACGGAAAGTGAGTTAGAATTTATAGGCAATGCTTACCAGCAGTGCACTAATATCTCTATCGATTTTGGCATTATGGAAAAAGCCGACAATGTTTACGTTCTTCCCGCTGATTTTGGCTGGTCTGATCTGGGAACATGGGCTTCCATTTACGACATAGCTGAACATGATTATGTTGGCAACGCAGTGATTCCTTCGGAAAAGGTAATGATGTTCAATTCGTCAAACTGTATGGTAAATGTCCCGAAAGACAAGCTTGTGATTCTCCAGGATCTTCATGATTATATCGTCGTGGAATCTAATAATACGTTATTGATCTGTCCAAGATCAGAGGAACAGAGCATTAAACAGATCGTGGCTGATGTCAAATCCAAATTCGGCGTCAAATACATCTAACAAAACTCATTACATAAAAAAGGGCTGTATAAATCGATATACAGCCCTTTTTTTATTCCGATCAATTAAAGGGTCCTTTGTCTGATGGCTTCATACAATATCACACCAGCAGAAACAGAAACATTCAGAGAACTGATCTCTCCTATCATCGGTATTTTTGCTAAATGGTTGGCCATTCGCATAATTTCATTTGATATTCCCTCGTCTTCTGCTCCCATCACAATTGCGGTTGGAGCTGTATAATCAGGAACATAGATTAAATCATTCGTTTTTTCAGTACATGCCACAATCTGCAAACCACAATCTTGCAGATAAAGTGCTATCTTCTGAAGATTAGGATGTCTGCATACTGGTATTGTAAATAACGCACCTGCAGAGGTTTTTATCGCATCTGCATTGATCTGCGCTGAATTTTTGGTCGGTACGATAATGGCATGCACACCGGCACAAGCAGCTGTTCTCGCTATCGCCCCCATATTTCTCACGTCTGTAATTCCATCAAGAATCAATACCAAAGGAACTTCGCCTTTCTCATAAATCACAGGAACAATATCTTCAATTTTCTGAAAAGAAATGGCTGAAATTACAGCAATAACACCCTGGTGATTTTTCTGGGTCATCCTGTTCAACTTCTCGACAGGAACATTGTGAACCGGAGCATCCACCTCTTTTAACAAGGCTTTTAGTTCTAGAATGATTCCGCCTGTTAATCCACGCTGAATGTAAATACTCTCAATATCTTTACCTGCTTTAATCGCCTCTATAACAGCACGTATACCAAATATAAACTCATTATTTTCTTTAGGTCTTCCCGACCTCCTGGAATTTTCCATCTCATTGCAAATTGAGCTGCAAAAATAGTTCAAAAAATGGGATTATTTGAACCTTATTTTCCAGATGCTTCTTATCCGCTTATCCACATATTCCTGTTAGCAATTTCATAAAACAAACCAAGCCCCTAAAAATTGACTGATATTTCAGCTGTTAGAATGTGTATAAAGAATTTAAGAAGGCACCTTATTTTTGTATATTTTTGTACCCTATGATTACGGACAACGGAAAACAGGGACAGGACAAAGGCAGTTACAATGCCAGGAAAAACAGGTTAAGTAATTCTATGAATACCCTGGGAAAAATACCCCCTCAGGCTATTGATCTTGAAGAAGCTGTACTTGGAGCCTTAATGCTTGAAAAAGACGCATTGTCTACCGTTATCGACATTTTAAAGCCTGAGGTATTCTACCATGAGGCACATAAAAAGATTTTCGAAGCCATCCAAGGCTTATTTCAAAAATCAAAGCCTGTTGACATCCTGACCGTAACCTCTGAATTACGCACATTAGGTCTGCTGGAAATGGTCGGAGGAGCCTATTACATTACAAATCTGACCAATAGGGTTGCTTCTGCCGCTAACATAGAATTTCACGCCCGTATCATATCTCAAAAATACATCCAAAGAGAACTGATCAGAATTTCTTCAGAAATCATTCAAAATGCTTATGAAGATACCACTGATATTTTTGATCTTTTGGACCATGCCGAGAAGAACTTGTTTGACATCGCTCAAAACAACCTGCGCAGGGATACCCAAAAGATGGATGAGATCATCAAACAATCACTTGCTACGCTTGAAGAGCTTCGTGGTAAAAGTGACGGACTCACAGGTGTACCTTCCGGATTTACTGATCTCGACCGCATCACTGGCGGATGGCAACCTTCAGATCTTGTCATCATTGCTGCCCGTCCTGCGATGGGTAAAACAGCTTTCGTTCTGACATGTGCCCGTAATGCTGCTGTAGATTTCAAAAGACCGGTAGTAGTATTCTCTCTGGAGATGTCCTCTGTTCAGCTGGTAAATCGTCTCATATCGGGTGAGACAGAAATAGAACAGGAGAAGATCAGAAAAGGTAACCTTGCCGAATGGGAATGGCAACAGTTGCACAGTAAGATCGGAACTTTAACAGAAGCACCTTTATTAATAGACGATACGCCAGCCCTTAACATCTTTGAATTCAGGGCCAAATGCCGTCGTTTGAAATCACAATACGACCTGCAGCTGATCATCATCGATTACCTCCAGTTAATGCATGGTAAAGGAGAAGGTCAGAGTGGAGGCGGAAACAGGGAGCAGGAAATTGGTAGTATCTCTAGGGCCCTTAAATCTGTAGCTAAGGAATTAAATGTTCCGGTACTCGCACTTTCTCAGTTGAGTCGTGCGGTAGAAAGCAGACCCGGAGCAAACGGAAAAAGACCGATGCTGTCCGACTTACGTGAATCCGGTTCCATTGAGCAGGATGCCGATATGGTACTGTTCTTATACAGACCTGAATATTATGGCATTACAGAGGATGAGCAAGGTCGTTCACAGGCCGGTATAGGTGAGGTAATTATCGCGAAACACCGTAATGGTGAAACCGGTATTGTACCGCTAAGATTCATCGGGAAATACGTTAAATTTGCAGATTTGGAAGAAAACTTCTCAGCACCAACTTCCTTTTCTATGGAAAGTTCTGGTGCCGGAATGCAACCATCCCAGGATTTTGACAGACCCGCCGGTAATGTCATCATCAAACCGTCACGCATGGATGACATGCATGACGAGGATGCTCCGTTCTAGTTAAAGAAAATAGCCCAATAGTATTCCCGCAAGCACAATAAACGTCGGACTGATTTTGGTGAAATTCAAAATCAGGAATGTGGATATCAATATACCAATGGCCAAAAGATCTAGGCCAACCGGCTTCACAAGCAAAATAAAGGCGGCTATTATAAAACCAACACTAACCGCATTGATACCGGAGAGGGAATACTTTATTCTTCCCACTTTTTTCAGATCTTCCCAGAAAGGAACAATCAGGAGTACCAAAATCAACCCAGGAAGGTTTATCCCAAGAACTGCTACAGCTCCTCCGAGCATCTGCCCTGTTAGCCCATATCCAAAATTCCGCATACTCAATGCACCTACATAACTGGTAAATGAAAATGTAGGTCCCGGAAGGGCCTGTTGCAATGCGAAACCGGAAAGAAAACCCGGAGCGGTTAAATAATGCTTCATCTCCACAAATTCTGTAAACATCAAAGGCACCAGAACTTGTCCACCACCAAATATCAAGATTCCGTTACGGTAAAAATTCTCAAAAAGCCTGATCGGAAGACTAAATGGAGAGGTCCTGTTGATAATGGCACCAAGGAGCGCAAAAAACAAAAGCACACTCACAAAGTAGATCAGCTTTTTTCTGTTGATATTAGAAAACAGTTTTACCCTGATCGCACTCTCTTCCTGTGGCGTCTCCAGTGCTGAGGATATCATACCTCCTATTAAGATGGCCATAGGAAAAACATAAGCATTCCTAAGTACCAGCGTTGCGATAACAGCCGAAACAGCGAGAAATATAGAAACCTGCGATACCAAAACCCTTCTTGAAAGGTTATATGCCCCATAGGCCACTATTCCTAAAGCAATTGGCTGGATATATTCCAGGATCTCCGTAAACTTTTGCTTTTGATCGAGCTTAGCGAAAGTGATCGCAGCAAAAGTCATAACTGCCGCTGAAGGTATAATCCATATGAAAAAGGTAAACAGGGATAGACGCAAGCCCCCAACCTTATAGGCAATACCGACAAGCGTTTGTGTTGAGGCTGGTCCTGGCAACACCTGCGCCAGGGCATTCAGCTCGAGCAAATCCTCTTCAGAGATAAATCTTACATCTTTTACAAAATACTTGAGTAGCAGTGAAAGGTGTGCCTGGGCTCCCCCAAACGCGGTAAAGGTAAACAAGAAGACATTTCTGATAAATAAAAGCTGTCGTTTATTCATCTGATCACCATTTAGTCGTCTTCATAATCCAAACCTGCCGCCGAATTATAAGCGCCCTGAAGTTCTGAAAAAGCATGCATATCACGTTTATTTCTCGCTGCAGTCATTCCAAGCTGGTAAATTTCTATCGCCTTTTCTTTGCTATCTGTTTTTTCATAGAGCTTACCAAGATGATAGTAAGTGCCTACGTATTGCGGATGCTCCGCAACTAGTTTTAAATAATACTCAAATGCCTTTTCAATGTCATTTGATGAATTGTATTCCGTCGCCAAGGCGTATAAAACGAAGGGATCATTAGGATCGCTGTCTAAAAAGTTTAATAACTTCTCTATTCGGGTACTTTGCATTTTTTATCCCTGCTTTTTTAATTAGATTTGCAAAAAGACTATTAATCAGCTCAGCTAAATAATAGCTTCATTACCTTTAAAAATCAATATGTAAACTTATGAAACCATCATCAGCATACAAAAGAATTCAAGTAACTAAGCTGATGATAGCTTCATTACCTTTAAAAATCAATATGTAAACTTATGAAACCATCATCAGCATACAAAAGAATTCAAATAACTAAGCTGATGATAGCTTCATTACCTTTAAAAATCAATGTAAACTTATGAAAATATTAGTTTGTATCAGTAATGTGCCAGACACAACCACAAAAATAACTTTTACTAATGATAATACACAATTCAATACAGCAGGGGTACAATTTATTGTAAATCCTTATGATGAAATTGCGTTATCAAGGGCTATTGAACTTTGTGAAGGTGGTAAAGGTACAGTTACGGTGATCAATGTTGGTGAAAGCCAGACAGAACCAACAATAAGAAAAGCGCTGGCTATCGGAGCTGATGATGCTGTACGTATCAACGCTGTACCGAGAGATGCCTATTTCACTGCTTACCAGATTGCTGAATATGCTAAAACTACAGATTTTGACATGATCCTTTGCGGTCGCGAATCAATTGACTATAACGGATCTCAGGTAGCTGCAATGATTGGTGAATTTCTTGATATTCCATCAATATCTATCATTAAGAAACTTGATTATGACGGAACTACAGCAACCATAGAAAGAGAGATTGAAGGTGGTAAAGAAATTGTTTCTGTTAGCGGAAAATTTGTAGCAAGTTGCGCTGAAGGAACTGCAGAACCTAAAATCCCAAATATGAGAGGAATTATGTCTGCCAGAACAAAACCACTTCAGGCTATAGAGGCTAAAGAAATTGAACAGGTTTCTAAAATTAACTCTTTTGAAACCCCTCCTCCTCGCGGAACAGTTAAACTGGTTCCTGCTGAGGAAACAGCGAAATTAATTGATCTATTACATCAGGAAGCTAAGGTAATCTAAACCTAAGCACTTAATACAGTTTAAATTTTTAATAAAGATCCTATGTCAGTTTTAGTATATGTAGAACAAGTTGATGGCAAATTTAAGAAATCAGTTTTCGAAGCTGTATCTTATGCAAAAGCCATTGCAGATAATCAAGGTGGTAATCTAACCGCAATAGCTATTGGTAACGTTGATGAGAGTGAACTTAAAGCACTTGGCACTTACGGTGCATCTAAAGTGCTGAATGTAACAAACGACCAGTTAAAGAATTTTGTAAACCAGGCTTATGCCTCAATTATAGCGGAAGCCGCGAAAAAAGAAAATGCTGATGTTGTAGTATTGTCCAATTCCTTTTCCGGAAAAGGTCTTGCTCCACGTGTTGCCGTTAAACTTAAAGCTGGTCTGGTTGACGGAGCCGTAGAACTTCCGAAAACCGATGGTGGTAAGTTTTCTGTAAAGAAGATTGCTTTCTCTGGAAAAGCTTTTGCCATTACTGAATTAACTTCTGCCGTTAAGGTGATTGCCTTAAACCCGAATGCATTTGGCGTAAAAGAAACTGCTGGAGACATTGCCATAGAAAGCTTTAGTCCTGAAGTGAAAGCTACAGATCTTACTGCTATTGTAAAAGAAATCGTGAGGGCAACCAATAAAATTTCATTACCGGATGCAGAACTTGTTGTTTCAGCAGGACGCGGACTAAAAGGTCCTGAAAACTGGGGAATGATTGAAGAACTGGCAGATTTACTCGGAGCAGCTACAGCATGCTCTAAACCTGTTTCTGACGCAGACTGGAGACCTCACTCTGAGCACGTTGGACAAACCGGCATAGCCATTAGTCCAAACTTATACATCGCCATCGGAATATCTGGTGCTATCCAGCATCTTGCCGGTGTAAGTTCTTCAAAAGTAATCGTCGTGATCAATAAAGATCCTGAAGCTCCTTTCTTCAAAGTAGCTGATTATGGTATCGTAGGCGACGCATTTGAAGTTGTTCCAAAGTTAATAGAAGCATTAAAGGTACATAAAGGTTAATTAAATACCCGGCCGTCGGAATTACCGACAGCCGGGTATTACTTAATATGAAAAAAGTAAAACTCGATATCGTTGGTTTATCGTATAGCCAAACTCAATCAGGTGCGTATGCACTTGTACTCGGAGAAGTAAACGGAAGAAGACGTTTACCAATTATAATTGGTGCCTTTGAAGCGCAGGCAATTGCAATTGAAATAGAGAAAATGACCCCAAGCAGGCCACTTACCCACGACCTGTTTAAAACGTTTGCTCAGACCTATAATATACAGATCCAGGAAGTACTTATCTACAATCTTGTAGAGGGTGTATTTTTCGCAAAGCTAATCTGTACAGATGGGGAGAATATTCAGGAAATTGACGCCAGAACATCCGACGCCATAGCATTGGCCGTTCGTTTCAATGCTGTCATCTATACTTATGAATTCATTCTGTCATCTGCAGGAATAGTAATTGAAGGAAATGATTTTCTATTTCTCGAAAATATGGACAACATGACTAAAGAACAGGGCACTGAAGACATGAGTACTGCCATACCTACTTCCAGCTACAAATCCTTAAGTTTGGAAGAATTACAGCAAAAATTACAGGAAGCTATTGCAGAAGAAGCTTATGAGAAAGCGGCAAAGATTCGTGATGAGATCAGTAAAAGAAATTCAGCTTAGTAATAAACTATTTCGTAGCCTATAGAATTTGTATCAACAAATAATTCTATATTTCATTTATTAATTACTAGATCACTTTTAGATTATCATTATGAACGTTAAGTTACGCTTAACCCTGATGAATTTCATGCAATTCTTTATCTGGGGTTCATGGCTCATCACCATTGGGGTGTATTGGTTTCAAAATAAACAGTGGTCAGGTGCCGAATTCGGAGCTATATTTTCTACAATGGGAATATCTGCTATTTTTATGCCTGCGCTGACAGGAATTATCTCAGATAGGTTCATCAACGCAGAAAAATTGTATGGTACCTTACACATACTCGGAGCCATAGTTCTTTTTTGTCTTCCTATGGTTGATAATCCCGGAACATTTTTCTGGGTTATCCTGCTCAATATGATCTTCTACATGCCGACGCTATCATTGTCGATCACCGTTGCTTATTCCGCACTAAAAAGGCATCAAAAGGATGTTGTAAAAGATTACCCTCCCATCAGAATCTGGGGAACAATCGGCTTTATTGCTGCATTATGGGCAGTGAGCCTTTCTGGTAACGAAGCATCTTCAAATCAGTTCTATATCGCTTCAGCAGTTTCCCTGGCCTTAGGTATTTATTCATTTACACTACCAAAATGCCCTCCCCTTGCTAGCAATGTAGATTCCAAATCTTTCGTCGATGCATTGGGATTGCGTGCTTTCGCTTTGTTTAAACAAAGGAAATTCGCGGTATTTTTCCTCTTCTCCATGTTTCTGGGCGCTGCACTTCAGCTTACAAATGCTTACGGAGATACGTTTTTACACGACTTCAAGAACATTCCTGAATACAAAGACCTGCTGGCAGTAAAGTATCCTGCGATCATCATGTCTATATCACAAATTTCTGAAACACTCTTTATCCTTGCCATTCCATTTTTCCTAAGGAAATTCGGGATCAAATACGTGATGCTCTTCAGCATGCTGGCCTGGGTGCTGAGATTCGGACTTTTTGCATTCGCAGACCCTGCAGGTGGCCTATGGATGATCATCCTGTCATGTATTGTCTATGGAATGGCATTCGATTTCTTCAACATCTCGGGATCACTATTTATGGAAACTCAGATAGATGAGAAAATCAGGGGAAGCGCGCAGGGATTATTCATGATGATGGTAAATGGATTTGGTGCATTATTTGGCAGTTTCACCAGCGGATTGATCATAGATAAGTTCTTCACACAGGCAGACCAAACCAAGGACTGGACTGGCATATGGATCACATTTGCATCCTACACCCTTGTTTTAGCTATTGTCTTTCCGCTGATCTTCAAATATAAACACAACAAAGCGGAAGTAGATGCCATTAAGGCAATGAACCACTAAATCTCTTTAAAACTCTATATATGTCAGGTAGATATCGTAAAGAAAAAAACTGCTTAAACTGCGGCCATACTGTTGAAGATCATTTCTGTTCACATTGCGGACAGGAAAACATCATAGTTGAAGAGGATGCTTTGCACATGATTGCTCATGCCACTGCCGATTATTTTCATTTTGAGTCGAAGTTTTTCCACACAATAAAACCACTTTTGGTTAAGCCCGGATGGCTTACCCAACAATTTGTGGCAGGTAAGCGCGTTGCTTTCATTCACCCGATTCGTTTGTATATTTTTTTGAGTATCGTTTTCTTTCTGGTGATCCTTAGTGGTGGACATAAAGCAAAAGAACATATTAAAACCGCTCCGGAAATAAAGCTAGAAACCCAGAAAAAAGACAGCGTCGTTATCGAAAAAACGTTTTCTTTAGACCTTGAGAACCTGAGAGCGTCGGACAAGTTTGCAACCGTAGAAGCCTATAACAATTATCAAAAAACCTTACCGAAGTCAAAAAGGGATGGTTTCATAAAAAACTATACCATTAAAAGAAATATCGAACTCAGAGATTATCCCGGTGGTGTTAGTAAGAAAATGACGGAGGATTTTGTTCACAATCTTCCAAAGATGATGTTTCTTCTTCTTCCTCTATTTGCTCTTCTGTTAAAATTAGTATATATCCGTAAAAAGAAATACTATTATGAGCACTTGATTTTCTCTTTTCATCTTCACTCTGCCCTATTTCTAAGTGCATTGATCACGATATTATTTAGCTGGCTTATTGGCTTTATCTACAATATCGGTTATGTCCTGCAGGCGTTATGTTCCGTTTATATCATATGGTACATCTACCGCTCTTTAAGAACCTTTTATGATAGCAAACGCTGGATCACCGCGATAAAAATCCTCTTCCTTTTTACTGGATATGCCATTTTGGTAGGCATCACTTCCCTAATCGGAATTGCATTGTCTGTGATACTGATGTAACGGGGTAAAATATTTGACATAAAAAAAACGCTGATCAAATGGTCAACGTTTTTTTAAAGCTTAATCCTGGATTATCTCGTGGTGATGTCATTAAAGTCTCTGTTGGTATGCCCAACATACACCTGACGCGGACGACCGATAGGCTCTTTATTTTCATGCATTTCTTTCCATTGTGCAATCCATCCCGGTAAGCGGCCCAATGCAAACAAAACAGTAAACATATCTGTAGGGAAACCTAAGGCTCTGTAAATAATACCTGAGTAAAAGTCAACGTTCGGATAAAGCTTACGTTCTACGAAATAAGGATCATTCAGCGCTGCTTCTTCCAGTTTTTTAGCAATCTCCAAAACAGGATCGTCAATACCTAATTTCTCCAGGATATCGTCGCAGGCTTTTTTAATGATCTTAGCCCTTGGATCAAAGTTTTTATAAACTCTGTGACCAAATCCCATCATTCTGAAAGGATCATTTTTATCTTTTGCTTTATTGATCCATTTCTCAGTGTCACCACCGTCTTCTTTAATTCGTTCAAGCATCTCAATTACAGCCTGGTTTGCACCACCATGCAATGGTCCCCACAATGCAGAGATACCTGCGGAAACAGAAGCATATAAGTTACAGTCAGAAGAACCTACCATCCTTACAGTAGAAGCAGAACAATTTTGCTCATGATCAGCATGCAGAATCAGCAAAGTATTCATCGCATTAACCACTACCGGATCAATATCAATCTCTTCAGTACGCTGACCGAAGATCATGTTTAAAAAGTTGCTTACGTAATCGTATTTGTTTTTTGGATAAATCAGCGGATGACCCAGTGATTTTTTATAAATGAAAGAAACTATAGTTGGAAACTTAGCCAGCAATTTGATCATTGTCAGATCCATTGTTTCCGGTGATGAATTTGCATTCAATGACTCCGGATAAAACGTAGACAATGAGCATACCAGAGAAGCCAGTTGGGCCATAGGATGAGATTTTGAAGGATAACCATCCAAAAACTTCTTCATATCCTCATGAATCAATGTATGCATCCTGATAGACGATTGAAAAGCATCAAGCTCTCCCAAAGTCGGCAGGTTTCCGTATATAAGCAGATAGGCAACTTCCAGAAAGGTAGATTTTTCAGCCAATTCCTCAATAGGATATCCACGATACTTCAAAATACCTTTCTCCCCATCAAGGAAAGTAATCGCACTTTTTGTTGATCCTGTATTTTTATAACCGAAATCTAAAGTAATGTGACCTGTTAAATCTCTTAGTTTAGAAATATCAATGGCCTTCTCCCCCTCTGTACCTGTAATAACCGGGAACTCGTACACCTTCCCGTCAATCTTAATTTCTGCAATATCTGACATATATATTCTTAAATTTATATTAAACAAAACTAACTAATCCTTTTCGATTAGTATTTAATCAACTATAACAAAGCTGTTAAATTATTATTAAATGTGGGTCAAATTCCCGTAAGAATCCGAATTATTTGACCGGTTTGATTTCCTCAAGTACCGCTCCGCATTCCATCATTTGATCTCCATAGTAAGGATTTTGGATTTTCTTTTCTGAAGCCAGCCAATCCCCTCCGTTTCCATCATTGGCCATCGGGCAGTGCTGAACATAAATAGATCCTTTTTGAACATCTGCATGCTTAAATAAAGCAATTACATCCGAACTCAAAGCTGTAAATTCTTTCCTTTGTGCTACAATGTCTTTAGCCGATGCTATTTTCTCTGCAGTCAACGCTGTATTCTCACATCCTTTATATCCGGCCAGACTAACCTGAAGTTTAGCAGCTGCGCTTTTAGCATCTTCATATTTTGTGGCAACCAATGCATTTTTCAGATTGATGTAACCATCATAAATGCTTTGCACTTTAGCGTCCTTTAATTCAACACCCATTGGTACTGTCGCCTCCTGTGATGCTGTTGCAGTACTATCCGAAGAAACTGCTGCTTTTTTTTCAGCGTTCGTGCAGGATAAAGCAATCATTATTACCCCCGCGGCAATATATCTTTTCATAGTTTATGTTTTGGTTTTTTAATAATTCTAAGTTAGTCCTATAAGTTACAAATATTTACACATATATCACCTAATTATTGCTTTTATAGGTAATTAAAGCGATAATTCGGCTTTAATTTCTGTATTGCGGTTAAAATAACATTTTAAATTCAAATAAATAAAAAAAGCCCCCCGATAATTCGGGGGGCCTTCAATAAAATGTTATAATTCAGGATTATAATTTGAAGCCATAAGCTAAACGTAAAGCAAACTGACCATTGTATGGCTGGTAAGTTGTAGACGCTGCATCTTGTTTGTAACCTTCGTATCTAGCACCGATATCAAAGCCACCATTAAATTGGTAACCTAAACCACCAGACCAGATTAAAGAAGTTTTACCGCCATCTTTAGTTGCAAAACCTGCACCTGCCTCACCTAAAAGGTACATGCCACCAATTTGAGGGAATACTTTAATTCCACCTTTTACAGGGATAAAGTTATAATCTGTTCCATTATCTTTAGCCATCATTGTGGTATAACCGCCAGTAGCTGTGATAGCCACTTCTTTTGAAAGACCAAATTGGAAACCTAAATCTGCACCTAATCCGTATTCAAATGGAGAGCCTTTTTCTGCAACACCTCCGCTTACACCAATTGCCAAACGTACACCTTTAGCAACCTCAGTTGATTGTGCATGTAAGTTGGTTGTCGCGAATGTAACTAGTGCTGCTGCAACTGCAAATAATTTAGTAACTGTTTTCATAATTTTTAAATTTTTAAAAAAATCTTGTGTGTTAATTAATTTATATAATCTACTACAATATAAAAACCTTGCCAAACTTTTACGCCTGACAAGGTTTTTACATAACAAATATTATTTATAACGATTATAATTTGAATCCGTAAGCTATACGTAATGCAACCTGACCAATAGATCCGCCTTTAAACTCTGCGCCTTCATAACGCAGTCCAAGATCTAAACCATTATCCCATCCATAACCTACACCCGGAGCCCATAAGAACGCTGTTGAAGAATTGCTTTCTGTACCGAAGCCAGCACCCAATTCTCCTGAAACATAAGCACTTTCAGCAAAGAAAATTTTTGCACCTGCTTTAACAGGGATCATTCCAACACTACCGCCACCATAAGAATCTTTCAGTGACCAGCTGTTATAACCTGCTGATAACAAACCAGAAATATTGGAGCTGAAATCTTTTTGCAAACGTAAATCACCACCAATTACAAAGCTATAGGCTTTAGTTGTTGGAAGACCTGCATTCAAACCAATACCTAAACGTAAAGCTTTAGAATCCTGAGCATTAACACTCGTCGTAAAGAACAGCGCAACTGCAGCTACTGCAGAAGCAAGAATTTTAGTAGAATTTTTCATTTTTTGATCGCTTGTTTAAATTAAATAATGATAATTTTATCGTACAGTAGTTAACAAATTTCATACCACATCTAAATTTATACATGTTCTTTTCCAGGAACTACGTTTTGACCAAAAAAATTTCATTTGAATTAATCGACCCCCTGCAGATGTCTGTTAAATGAGTCAGTAATTACGACACTCAAATCATCGGCGTCCAGTGAAGAGTCAAACCAATGAATTTTAACCCCGTCTTTTTCCATTTTCCTGAAAAATGTCATCTGACGCTTTGCAAATTGACATATTGCAATAGACAACCGCTCTTTTAGCTCAGCCAGTGTCATCTCGTCGAACAGATAAGCACTGATGAATTTATACTCCAACCCATAAAACTCAAGAATCTCTTTACTCACCCCGCTGTCCAAAAGCGTTTTTACTTCTGCTATCAGACCTTCTTCAAACCTCGCTTCCAATCGTCTGATGACTTTCTCTCTTCTTAATGTGATATCAGAGGTCAACCCTACTACAAATGGATTAATAATAGGTCGCTCCTCTGCCACCAGTTCATGACGCGACAGGTATTCGCCAATCTCAATCGCCCTGATCATTCTCTTGTGCGACGACTGATCAGCATGTTGCACTGATGCTAAAGGATACGCGCGAAGCCTGAGTATCAGTTCCTCTTTAGTCAGCATCTGAAGGTTACTTCTAAGCTCCTCATTAACCGGCACAGCAGTAAACGGTTGATCCTGAAGTACTGAATGAATATACATCCCGCTACCGCCGCAAAGTATAGGCATGATGTTTCTACCCGTCAGATTTTCAAATACCTTG
Organism: Pedobacter frigoris; assembly: GCF_032678645.1. Lineage (GTDB taxonomy): Bacteria > Bacteroidota > Bacteroidia > Sphingobacteriales > Sphingobacteriaceae > Pedobacter > Pedobacter frigoris_A. The sequence continues at coordinate 278,840 of NZ_JAVTSP010000001.1, read as the reverse complement.
TAGAAATCCTCCTTAAACTCATTTACATTATATTTTTCTCCGGCGTCTTTAATATCGATCAGGTGATAGGGAACAGTTCTGCCTTTAAACACATATGCTCCCAGATCCTTACCGGTACCAATGTCCATACCTTTAAAAACCTGACGGCTGTCTGCACTGATGATCTCTGCACCAAACTCTGCAGCCAACCTCACAGCAAGATTTGTCTTTCCGGAGGCTGTCGGACCTAATATAACCAGCAATGGGTTTTCAAGCATAAATCGGATTTAAGAATGCAAATATAAGAGGTACTTGAGATTGCCGGTATTGAAAATCTGAATATACTCGTCTGAGCTCAATTCCTCCGCACTTACTCTGTGAGGAAAAAACCTTACCAGTGTATTTACATTTAACAGGATTGTAGCGGGTAATGTAATCTCTTTCAGTTTAAATCCGGCTTGCTCATAGGCTTTACCCAACGACCAGTCCCTGTCTGAATAGCTCATTACATCATGCGGACCATATTCCTTTATAAAATGCTTCAACAGTTTACTAAAACCACCCGTAACAGTATATCCAGTTAACGTAGCGAACCGGATCAATTCGGCAGAACGGTAGCCATCGATCCCATTTTTCATGTACCTTAAATTGCTAAAAGTCGCCACCGCAACCAGCCGGTCATTTTCTCTAAGACCAAACTTATACTTTGCTTTTGCTGATTCCTGCAGATGATTGGCAATCAGGAATTCATCAGCCTGCTGTTGTGTAACAGTCACAATTTCTGTTTTTCTGGCATGAATACGCTCATTCACACCAATTATAGCAGCGATCCTGCCCAATACTTGGTCCTTTCTGGTCGACCATATGTCTTCCCAAAGATTAAAGCAATCTATGCCTTTACCTTTATAATCATCCTGTAATGCAATAAATTCATTGGGAAACGACTTGTTTCTGAGGGAAACAAGGTTCAGTACTACATTATCAAAAGCGATGAGATCGTATTTCCCGCCAGTGACTTTTATAAAATTAAATTCACGCGCTTCAAAACAATCAATAACGTCCTGTTTCCAAAACTCTACTATACCCAACCCTTTTCTTTATATAGTTTAAAACCCGCAGCAAGTGCATTTTCAATATGCATCAACAGTACGTCATCCAGCTTACTAATATGAAAGCATGACTTGCCTTTTAATAATTTTAGAAGTTCGGGATCAAATATCTCTTTCATTTCCGACTCCACATATACCGGCATATAATAAAATCCTACATGACCTTTTTTGATCATCACCGCTGCAAAATAAACTTCATTTCTTTTTTTGCCTTCAATAAGTACCTGCTTCTCGCTCCACAGGTCATAATCAGTTTCACTGTTGATCCTATTGGTAAACCCCTGCACAGTATACGGCTGCATCACCGCTCTTATGGTCTGAAATATTTCTACAAAATCTGTTTTCATCAGTATATCATTTAAGGGTGTATCAACTAACCATTTATAGCATCAAATAAACAACAAGATACCAATCCATATTGTTCTTAGCAAAGATTAAAACATCCACCACTCTTTTGAAGGATAAGTTTCATCTAAAATTACAGACTCCCCCATCATTGGTGTGGTGATTTTAAAATCCTCAGCCTTAGCTTTTCTCACTACTCTGATTGCAGGCTCATTCCAGTCGTGCATGGCGAGTGTAAACTTACCCCAATGCACCGGCATCAGCACCTTCGCTTTCAGATCCATCGCAGCCTGAACAGTTTGCTCTGGAAACATATGGATCAACGGCCAGTACGCGTTGTACTGTCCGCATTCCAGGATGGCAATATCAAACGGACCAAATTCTTCGCCTGCCTTTTTAAAATGGGTATCGTACCCTGAGTCACCTCCAAGATACAACCGGTTATTAGAAGTCTGCAATACAAAAGCCGACCATAACGTCTGGTTTCTCTTAAATAAACGTCCCGTGAAATGCCTAGCAGGTAGTGCCCTAAACTTTAGCGGACCGACCGTAGTTTGCTCGTTCCATACCAGTTCTGTAATCTTTTCCGCAGGCACACCCCAATATTCCAGATGCGAACCTACACCCAAAGAAGTGACAAACCTTTTAGTCTTATCCTTCAACTTCAGAATACTATTGTAATCCAGGTGATCATAGTGGTCATGCGTAATTAACACAACATCCAGAGCGGGAAAATCTTCCGGCTTTACAAAATCAGTTCCTTTATAGTTTTTGCTTCCAATAAAACTCAGCGGAGACGGCCGCTCGCTAAACACCGGATCTACCAATATATTCAGCCCGTCTACCTGCACCAGATAAGAGGAATGACCAAACCAGATGATCTTCACTTTTTCTGAAGCTGAGAAATCGGGCTTAACAGTTGGGATCGCCTGTGGTGGTGTACCGTTTTTATTCCCTTTGATCATCCCGCGAATCATATCCCAATAACTTACATTATCAGGCTTCATAGGTGTGGGAGATAAATTTTCCAGCGCACCATCCTTATAATTACTCAGTTTCCTGATCCTTTCTAAGCGTACACCATCGGGAACCTTGCCAAAAATAGGGAGATTTACCACCCATACCGTCACCAAAACCAGTACTAAAACGACTACCAAGGTATATATCATCCCCTTTTTCATTTATATAAAATATGATGAAGCTACCGGATTTATCCCATTACCTGGTCTGAAAATCTGAAATAGTTTCATATTTAAATTAAACAACAATATACTTACAAAAGAATTAGAACTACCACTACCCTTCTTTAACCGCCACTTTTTCCTCTTTCATAAACTTTTCCGCCAGTCCGGCACCTGCCTGCAGCAGCTCATTAGTAATAGACCTGGTATACTCAATAATCTCGGCTTTAAAATCAGTCACCGATGCCCCCGACCGAATCTCTTCCAGTCTTTTCTCCCATTGACCCGTCAGTTCCGCCTGTGCTATCTTTTGATCTTTTACCACATCATATACCGCCAGTCCCTTATTGGTAGGCACCAGGTTCCTTTTCTCCCTGATCACGTATTCCCTGTTGATCAGTGTTTCAATGATCGAAGCCCTGGTGGCCGGCGTGCCCAAACCACTGTCTTTCATTGCGTACCTCAATTCCTCATCTTCAATATCCTTTCCTGAAGTCTCCAGCGCTTTCAACAGCGAAGCCTCATTGTACATTGCCTTTGGCTTGGTCTGCTTCTCCAGCAAAGCTTTATTGACGATAGGCAGCTCCTCGCCAGCCTTTACTTTTGGCAATGAAGGGTTTTCTTCGTCCTTTTTCTCATCATCCGACTCGTTAAATACAGATCTCCACCCTGCCGAACGAATTACAGTACCGTTTGCCATGAAAACTGATCCTGCTTCTATTGTGATCTTGGTAATCTCTTTTACGCATTCCTGGTGGAAGGCTTCCAGCATCCGGCCCACTACCATATCATAGATCGCCTGCTTATCTCCAGACAACTGGTAGGGCGACTCACCCGTAGGCAATATCGCATGGTGATCCGTCACTTTCTTCGCATTTACACTTCTTTTATTCAAAGGAACTGTAAGCAGGAAATCAGCCTGTTTACCAAAATCCTGATGCCCTTTTAGTTTTTCTATCAAAACAGGCACTCCTGCAAAAACATCATCTCCGATATACCTGCTGCCCGTACGTGGATAGGTAACCAGCTTGCTTTCATACAATCCCTGCAATAAATTGAGGGTCTGATCGGCCGTAAAACCTTTGCGTTTATTGGCCTCCTGCTGCAAGCTACTTAAATCATGCAACAGCGGAGGCGGCTCCTTTCTGGGCTTAGCTTCTACTGTAAGCACCTTCGCTCCGTTTGGAAACCCCGAAGCCACGTCTTCTATCTTCTCGAATAATGCCTCAGCATCTTCTTTTTTATCAAAGTTATTTACAGAAATCGCCTTAAACAGTTGCCCATCCTCATCCAGCTGTATGGCCAACTGGTAATACAATTGCGGCACAAAATGTTTGATCTCCAGGAAACGCGAACAGATCATAGCCAATGTAGGCGTCTGAACCCTGCCCAGCGAAAGTACCGAGCGTGCACCTGCTGAAATACTCAGTGCCTGCGTGGCATTCATTCCCACCAGCCAGTCCGATTCTGACCTGCAGTGTGCAGAATTAAACAAGGTATCATAATCTGTGCCCGGCTTTAGGTTCCTGAAACCTTCTTTAATAGCTTCATCAGTTTGCGAAGAGATCCACAGCCGTTTAAAAGGCTTTTTACATTTCAGAAAGTAATAAATATACCTGAAGATGAGTTCACCTTCCCGCCCGGCATCCGTTGCCACAATGATCTCAGTTGCTTCATCAAAAAGTTTTTTAATGATATCAAGCTGCTTCCGCACACCGGGATCTTCCACCATCCCGTCTTTTGTCTTGATCTTACGGATTCCCAGCTTAAATTTCTGTGGAAGCATAGGCAAATGCTGCCGCCTCCAGCCAATAAAACCATACTCCTGTGGCGGGGCCAATTGTAATAAATGCCCGAATGCCCAGGTAAAAGAATAGCCTTTACCCTCTATATAACCATCTTTTTTAGTCGTAGCACCGAAGACTTTAGCCAACTCACGGCCCACAGAGGGCTTTTCTGCAATAACAATCTTCATAAATTATTCAAAAATATCTAAACCAACTTTAAATGTATTGCAATGCGCTTCCACAATATCCCTAATGTCGGGCGAATAACCACCTCCCATACTTACCTGCACCGGCAAATTGTGTTGCTTACAAAACTGCAATACCATATTATCTCTTTCTTTACATCCCGCTTTAGTCAGACACAGCTTACCTAGCTTATCACTTTCCAGCACGTCTACGCCCGACAAATAAAACACAAAATCAGGTTCGTGTTTCAATAAACCACTCAATGCTTCACTTAATTTATTCAAAAACTCCTCGTCTTTTACCCCATCCTCCAATGCGATATCCAGGTCGCTGCGCTCCTTTCTGAATGGAAAATTCCTGTCTCCATGCATCGAGAAAGTAAACACCCGCGGTTCGTCATAAAAGATTTCCGCCGTGCCATTTCCCTGGTGAACATCTAAATCTATGATTAAGATGCGCTTTGCTAAATCATTATCCAACAAATAGTTTGCAGCAATCGCCTGATCATTCAACAAACAAAATCCTTCTCCCCAATTACTCCCTGCATGATGCGTACCTCCGGCCACGTTAAAGGCTATTCCAAACTGTTTCGCATATAATGCACCATCAATGGTTCCTTGCGCTATTCTTAATTCCCTTTCCAGCAATTGTGCTGTCAACGGAAAACCAATCCTTCTTTGTTCCGCAGCCGGCAGACTCAAATCTCTAAGCTGTTTCCAATAATTTTTATCATGAGACAACAGTACAATATCTTCTTCCAACACCTCAGGAGCAAACAAATGCTGTTCTGTAATCAAACCCTGATGCAGCAATTGCTCCGGGATCAGTTCATACTTGACCATCGGGAAACGATGTCCCTCGGGCAAAGGATGTGCATACAAGGGGTGGCAGGCAATCTTAACCATCTACCTGAGGATCTCCCCTACATGTTTTTCTATATTGTTACAGATCTCATCTACAGGCAGATCATTTGCATCTTCTCCAAATGGATTCTCAATTTCCTCTGCAATCAGCTCTAAACTTGCCAGCACATACAGAATAAACGGAACTATAGGAACTACAAAATAGCCCAGGCTAAACACCCAGCCAAATGGCAAAGTGATTACGTAAATGAAAATAAATTTCTTGATGAATGCACTGTAAGAATATGGAATTGGCGTTCTCTTAATACGCTCACAGCCACCACATATATCTGTGAATTGCTGAACATCTGCATTAAGTATAATCAATTGTTCCTGACTGATCTCTCCAGTGCCCTGCAACTCAAAAATCCTGGAAGCTATACTGGTCGCGACCTGGTTAGGAATATGTTTGCCACCATCTACTTCGATCAACAAACTGTTCTTTCCGAAATACTGCTTCTCTCTCAAATGTTCCTTTAATGCAAAAGCATATTTAGGAATGGCATATTCAAAAAATTCTATGTGTGTTTCTTTTAGCTTTAACGCCTTGAGCTTAATGGCAAAATTACGGCTCACATTGGTTAACCCACCTAACAGCCTTCTTCCTTCCCACCACCTGTCATAGGAAGTGTTGGTCCTAAACACCAGCAGCATCGAGATTACAAAGCCCAGCAGATTGTGCATCATGCCTATATTTTTCACATAGGTAGTTTCCGCCAGCTTCAGGTAATTCAGCTCCAGAAAAGCAATACAGCCAGAAAACAGGGCTACACTCAACATCAACGGCCATAAAGTCCTGATCGTGTCCGCTTTATGTACGTGAAATATAAACGTTACCCAATCTTTAGGATTATAATTGATCATAATAAGCTAATTTCTCTCAAAACTAATAAAACTACAGCAACTATCTGCCAATACCGAGCTGTAGCTTTATCGTTTCAAACTTATATAAAAGTAATCAGCAGTTATGAACATTTTTAAATTAGTCTTGCACTGCATTAAAGATCGAGTTAAGCTCACATTCTCTCTTGCTTTTCTTTTGCTTTTCTCTTGCTCCTCTCTTGCTATTGTCTTGCTCGAGCAATAAAACACCAGGATTTAGGCCGTACTTTAGCAAAGTATATACAAGCCCGAACTAAACCACAGTATGAACGCTAGCTATTCGGTTTACTCACGAAACGGTTGCCTTTCACATAATACCTCCAGGGAAGCAAGGCATGATCACCAGCATAACCTACACCTACCCGCGGCGACGAAACTATTTCATCGCCGTTAAAACTAAGTCCCTTATCTTCTATCCAGATTTCATCTCCACCCAGATCCTTTGCATTTAATCCCCTGTCTATACCCATCGCCTTAGCTAAAGCACCTGGGCCGGCAGTAAGATTCGGCTTTAAAGCCGCCATATTTCTCCTCTCCAGCATCACGTCCAACCCTTCCACGGGCTCCAGCCCCCTGATCAGCACAGCATGAGGCATTCCCTGTGGTGCTGTTACTACATTAAACAAATGATGGATACCGTAACACAGGTATACGTAAGACAGACCTCCCTGCTCGTACATCACTCTTGTCCTGTCTGTAAGACGTCCGCCATAGGCGTGTGAAGCTTTATCCTCAACACCTTTGTAAGCCTCAGTCTCGACGATGATACCACCAGTAAGCACCCCGTCGATACAAGTATATAACCGCTTACCCAGCAATTGCACGGCAAGCTGATTTACTTCTATATTCTGATAAAATGAAAGTGGTAACTTAGCCATTCAGTAGATTAATTATTTCCTTTAAATATATTGCATCAACTTCATCAAAATGAGATAGATATTCACTGTCTACATCCAGTACACCAATAACTTCATCACCTTTATATAAAGGCAAAACGATTTCCGATCTGGAAGCTGAAGCGCAAGCAATATGCCCTGGAAAAAGATCTACATCAGGAACAATCAGCGTTTCGCGCTGCGCCCATGAGGCACCACATACACCCTTACCTTTCCTGATCCTGGTGCATGCTACCGGCCCCTGAAAGGGACCAAGTACGAGCTCTTCTCCCTTAACCAGGTAAAAGCCCACCCAAAACCAACCAAACTGCTCCTTTAAAGCAGCGGCAATATTGCCAAGGTTTGCAATCTGATCTTCCTCTCCTGTAATCAAAGCTTTAATTTGCGGAATCAGCATTTTGTACTGAGCCTCTTTATCTGCGTCTTTTAAGATTTGTAAATCCTCTGCCATTACTTTACTATTGAAAATTTCTTTTTATTGAACTGACAACAAAATTAAGAAAGTCTCCATTAGAAAAATCAATCTGCTGTCATGTTTCAGTGATCACTCATCGGGAGCCCATTACCAGCTGCAGCGTACCTTGCTCGCACCTAAGTATTAGCTCGTTCACAAAACAGTATTTATTAGCGAAGGAGGTACGCACAAGGTAATAATCAGGTAATATCGAGCTACGACACAGAACCGGATCAAGACTACCGCAACTATGTACGACACTCAAATTAAAATAATTAGATTTGTGGTTTTAACGACCATTTGCCGGAACCGGCAATGCGTTTCTATCTGATCACTAACTTACATAAAAAACAGAGATGAACAAAAAAACACTAATTACCTCCCTACTGAGTTGCTCATTACTAACCATCGGTGTGTTGCAATCAGGCTACAAACCATGGGAAGAAGGCATGTTTCCTTTAAGCGAAATCCACAAGCTAGACCTGAAAAAAGCAGGGTTAAAAATAGATCAGAACGACATATACAATCCCAATGGAACAAGTCTGGTTGATGCCCTTGTAAATGTTGGCGGATGCACAGGTTCTTTCATTTCAGACCAGGGACTGATCATCACCAACCACCATTGTGCCTTCAGTGCTGTGCAACAGGCCAGCACACCAGAACACGACTACCTGACCAATGGATTTGTTGCAAAATCACATGAAGAAGAAATTGAGGCAAAAGGGTTAACCTGCCGTATTACAGATAGCTATGAGGACGTGTCAGACAAAGTCTTAGGTGCTGTTGCGCAAATCGAAGATCCTGCCTCCAGACTTCAGCTCATCAACAATGCAATGAAAAACATTGTCGTAGAAGCTGAGAAAAAAGACCCTTCAATTAAAGCCGAGGTATCTGAAATGTTCATCGGAAAAACCTACGTATTGTTCCGTTACAAAACTATACAAGACGTAAGATTGGTATATGTACCTAACCGTCAGATTGGCGAATATGGTGGCGAAACAGACAACTGGGTATGGCCGCGTCATACCGGAGACTTCTCTTTCATGCGTGCATATGTTGGCAAGGACGGCTCACCGGCAAAATATTCAAAAGACAATGTACCTTATACGCCGAAAAAATTCCTGAAAGTAAACCCCAAAGGCACTGCTGAGGAGGACTTTGTGTTCATCCTGGGTTATCCGGGAAGAACCTTCCGCCACAGACCTGCTCAATTCATTGAATACCAGCAGAAGTTTGTACTTCCTTATACCTCAGACCTGTACGATTTCCAAAATACCACTATGGAAACCGTAGGTAAAAAAAATAAGGCTACAGAGATCAAACTGGCTACCAGAATTAAAAGAAATGCCAATACGCTAAAAAACTACAGGGGTAAATTACAGGGATTGAAGGGCATAGACCTGATCGCGCAAAAGAAACAGGAAGATGCCGCCCTATCTCAATTCATCAATAACAATGCGGATGTAAAGGCCAAATACGGGAGTTTGATGACCGACATCGACAACCTTTACAAACTCATCAATGGTGACGCACAAAGAGACCTTTGGCTGTCGCAGATCTATAGTTCTACCAGTTTACTGGGCGTAGCCAGAAACATAAACTTGTTTAAAGCCGCTTATGACGCACAACCGGCTGCGCAAAAACAGGCATTTTTTGATCAGAACCAACCCAAGTTAAAACAAAATCTGGCGGCAATCTACGATGCTTATGAAATAGATGCGGACAGAAAGATCTTCAAAAGAATGATGAGCGATGCTGCAGCATTTAATTTCACACAGAAGGTAAATGCGGTAGATAAAATTACGAGTAAAGGCTCAAACAGCAATACTGTGATAGATCAATACATCGACAATACATTTGGGATTAGTAAACTTAAAGATGCTGAATATGTTTTGAACACATTAATTCAATCAGCCAAATCTATCAGTACATACAATGATGGACTATTGCTTTTTGAAACTGATTTATCTAAACAAATAGCTGAGCTGAAACCTGAGAAAGACCGCAGAGAGGGGCTCTTAAATAAATTGATGGGCGATTACGTAAATGTAAAAGAGAAATTCCTGAAAAAGGATTTTATTCCAGATGCGAACAGCACACTGCGCCTGACCTACGGATATGTGAGGGGTTATTGGCCAGCTGATGCATCATATATGCGCCCTTACACAACCATAAAAGGAATCTTAGAAAAAGGTACAACCGGAAACCCTGAGTTTGCATACCCTCCACAAATCAAGGCACTTTGGGACGCTAAGGATTTTGGGCCTTTCGTAAAGAAAGACCTGAATGATGTACCTGTTTCATTCCTGTACAACATGGACACTACCGGCGGGAACTCAGGCTCTCCTATTATGAATGCTTACGGAGAACTGATCGGGGTAAATTTTGACCGCGCATATGGTGCTACGATCAATGATTATGCATGGAACGAAAGTTACAGCAGATCCATAGGGGTTGACATCCGCTATGTACTTTGGGTAGCTGCAAAAATAGATAAAGCCGATTTCCTGCTTACCGAAATGGGAGTCACACTTTAATCCGATATCGGTAGTACCGACAGCCGTCCCTTAATTGAGGACGGCTTTTTTTTAATCAATTTAATCTTCATCATCTTTAAATAAACCACATGAGAGTAATAGCAGAACTTCCACATCCCGACTGTAAGATCACCTTGTTCAACATGAACCAAAAATACATCGTCAAATTTGAACAGGGAACATTAGAGCAGAGTTATAAATTATCAGAATTAGACCTCACAGGAGGAGGGGCAAACGAGATCTTCCAGATGCTGGATGAAGCTTTTATAGCTACTGTTGTTGAGCGTTTCAAAACCATGAGAAGCGATTTTTCCGCAGCGTATGACCGTCAGCAATACTAAGACTACATAAAACACATAAGGTGCTGTAAAACAAATAGATAAAAACTAAATCAAAATAATATTCTGTATTTTAGTACTATTTTCATCACAAAAAAAGACTTTACATAATTAAAAACTTAAAATGAATTACTTTAAATCAATTGAAATACAGTACATTAAATATATCAACAATATTAAATTTTGTTAGTTAAAATAGCCAAATAAATGAGAGGTTTGGTTAAAAGGCAATGTAATTATACCCATTTATTGGTATTGTTTAATTCAACAAATTTTGTGAATATTTGCGACTTATAAATATAAACTAAAACCAAATTACATGAACATTAAAATCTCTACCCTATTGACATCAGCGGTTGCTTTGATGATTGCCTTTTCATCATGCAATAAAATTAAAGAAGCTACCCAGCGTGACATTTCTATTAGTCCGGCGGGTGTTACTTTCACTGTGCCGATCATCACATCTTTAGACGCAGGAACTACAATCGGAACTGTTCCGGTAACTATAGATCTGGATGCGTTGATTAAAGCACAGGCTTCTAAGTTTGGGATCAGCAATGTAAGGAATGTAAGAATCACCGGAGTTAAGATCAAGCTTAATGATTCTGATGACACCAATAACTTTGCTAATCTAGAAAACCTTACAGCGAAAATTAAAGCCAGCGGACAATCTGATGTAACTGTAGCTTCGGTTCCCAGCAATCCTGACACCAAGTCATCTGAACTGACCATTCCTATCACGGGAGGAAATGCTGAATTAAAAAGCTTTGTGACTGCTAGTTCTTTTAGCTATGTGCTGACTGGTAAGGCAAGAAGAGTAACGACCAAACCTTTGAGCGCTACTGCGACCTTCACCTACACACTTACAGTAGGCTTGTAAGACAAAATACTACGGCAAGGCTTGCTGTACGAAAAGGGCTGTTAAAAAAAACAGCCCTTTTTTTACGGCCTCCAATAAACCCTGTTAACCAGGGCAATCATAGATGGGCAAATCCAAAGCTTTGATCTTAACGTAAAAATTGCTATATTTGCAAAACGGGTTTGTAAATCACAACACTTTTTCTCTAATTGTAATTATCTGCCGGTCAGGCCTTGACCGGAAGTCTAATTTCTCCACGACACTGGCCCGTTGCCGCCGGGATGATCTGAATAGAATGATAAACAGGGAAGGGTTATTTTTTAACTAATACATTGAATTTATGGCTAAATCTCAGGCTACCTTCATGAAGAAGCAACTGGAAAAAAACAGACAAAAGAAAAAAGAAGATAAGGAACAACGCAAATTAGAACGTCAGCAGAATTCGTCCGGAGGTGATCTGGACAGTATGATGGCATATGTAAACGAATTTGGTGAAATCGTTTCTACTCCTCCGGAAAAAAAGTAGTCTGAATAGTATACAAAAAAAGGCATTGATTGTTCATTGCCTTTTTTTTTATCCCTCCGATTTCCTAAGTTTATTTCCGCTGTGCCTTTTCCCAGATCACAGATTGCTCTCCAAAGAAGTACCTGATCAACCCCGCCAGTACCGCGTAATTCATGACACAGAAATAATAAGGTATAAAAAGGATTTTTACCCTGAGCTTCCGCGCTTCCAGGAGCTTACCCAAATAAGCAGAGAGATAAAACAATACTTGTCCGGCCAGCATAACCACATACAAAGGAGTTGCCTCATTCAGCACTATACACACGTTTAAAACAAAGGAAAGGATCATCAGAAACGGCGTGATCGTCCACCTCAGTACCCGGTGACTGATGTATTGGAAAGACAGCACAGGATACCTGAAGGGATTGAGTAATGCGCTTAACCAGATCACAGATTGTATTCCGCCGGCAGCAATTCTGATCTTTCTTTTCAACTCCTCTTTGATGTTTGCAGAAGAAGTCTCCTGGGCATAAGCCTCAGGTTCATAAACAATCACATATCCCTTTTCAGCAATGCGCATAGAGATCATAAAATCATCGAGCACACTATTTGAGGGAACGGGTTGATAAAGGCTTTTGCGGATACTAAATAACTCTCCTGCTGCCCCTACTACCGAATACAACTCAGAATCCCATTCTTTCAACTTAGATTCGTATTTCCAGTAAAACCCTTCACCAGCTGTAGCATCAGCAGCCTCATCGATCATCACGCGCTTCTCTCCCGCTATAGCACCCACTTTCTGATCTGCGTAATGACGACAGATCAGCACGAGCGCATCCTGGTTTAAGAAAGTATTGGCGTCTGTAAAAACGATCACTTCCGAAGTCACCTGTGCAATGGCGCGGTGTACTGCAGATATTTTACCCTTACGTTCGGTGGAATGCAGCAATTTGATCTGAGGATATTTCCCAACCAATTCAGGAGTATTGTCTGAAGAACCATCAGTGACAAAGATCAGTTCCAGCTTGCCGTGAGGATAATTAAGCGCCAATGTGTTGGCAATCTTCTGCTCTATAAAGTCAGACTCGTTGTAGGCAGCCACAATAAGTGTACAGGTTGGCAACTCGCCAAAGCCAGACACCTTTCTACCTGTCTTTTTAAACAGCCTTTTAATCCTGATCAGGAAATATAATAATATCCCATAGCCAAAGAAAGTATAAAAAACGAGGAATAGGCAAACCCAAAATGTTATTTCCATTGTTGTTTTAATCTAAATCCCAAATTCCGGCTATTTATGTTATTGGTCATGTTCCAGAAGATGGCAGACCACAATACCTTTATAAAACCTGCAGTACCGGAAGCCAGGTATTTCAGCATATTTCTGGGAACCACCAGCAGCATGAAATAAATGTAAAAGACGATGCGCTGGTGAAGCTTTGCATTTCGCCTGATGAATAAGATCCGGTTACGGTTCATAAAAAACTCTTTCAAAGCACTGTTTTTACCTACAGAAAGTGATTCTTTATGATAGATCAGCCCGTTGGTATTGATCCATATTTCATACCCTGCATCTTTGATGCGTTCGCACCAGTCCATCTCTTCGTAATAAAGGAAAAAGTTCTCTGCCATAGGACCAGCTTTTTCCAGGGCTTCACGCCTGACCATCATTGCTGCTCCATGAATAAAACCAGTTTGTACTATTTTATTATTGTATTGCCCATCATCCGTTTCAAACTGGCCTATGCAGGCATTGCGGCAGGTATAATAATCCATAGGCGTAAAACCTGCGTATTGAATAATTTTCTTGTCATCAAAATAATTGATTTGTGGCGAAATAATGCCAATGTGCTTGTTTTTATTTAAAGTGTCAGCTAAGGTTTCTATCAAACCAGGAGTAACTTCTGTATCATTATTGATAAGAAAAAGGTACTCTCCCGTTGCATGAGCAATTCCAAGGTTATTTCCGCCGGCAAAACCTAAGTTTTTTTCAGAACGTATGTATTTGATATTCTGGTAATCTCGTTTAAAGTAAAGTTCATTATCAATAGGACTACCATTATCAACTAAAATTATTTCTATATTAGCTATAGCATAATGTTGATACAAAGAATTAAGCAATTCTATTGTAGCCTGCGGCTGAAAAAAGTTTACGGTTATAATCGATATTGAACTCATAAAATATTAATACACCCTCAAAGTAGACTATTTTGGCTGATAAAAACAAACTTATTCAAGATCTACGGCATTTTGAACAGGAAGCTAAAGATCAGGAACTGATTCATAAGCTCAACGAGTTTATTGCACTGCTTGAGGGCAGTAAAATAGACACAGAGAATATCTATGGAATCAAAACAAAGATCAATCAGGCATTGGATAAAAAGCTCACGGGTAAAGAGCTGATCAAACAAATCCAGGATGTTTCATCTTCAGATGCAGATAAATTTGATCAGCTGAGCCAGCTGGAAACCTTGCTGAATAACAACTACATAGATTCAGTGCAGGCAAAAAAAATCAGTTTGGGTAAAATGACCATCAATATGGTAAAAATAATCATCGGTTTTATGTTGGTGGCCCTTGGTTTTGCGATGATCATTTTACCTGCTCCTCCTTATTTTGAAATGTTTGTCATCTTTAATTTCAATCCAGATGATGGATTTACTTTAATGGACCTTATCTCATTGATTATTATAGCCATTGGCATCTATATTGTATTAAGTTCGCTTATCCGAAACAAAACAATATGAATAAACTTATTTTACTGGTTGATGATGACATTGTACAGCTTAGGCTTTTCGAGAAACTACTAACCAGTAACGGCTACAACTGTAAAATAGCGTTGTCCGTAGATGAGGCTGAAAAAATTTTGATGGAGGAAGCACCGGAATTGATTATTTCAGATTATCAGATGCCAGTAAAAGATGGATTTGACTTCAGAAAAAAGCTTTTAAACAATGATTCGTTTAAAAATATTCCGTTCCTGTTCCTAACTTCAGTTAACGATAATAAATTTATACAGCAGGGACTCGACCTAAAAGCTATTGATTACATCAGCAAAGGAACTCCTCCCGCTCAGATTCTATCAAAAATAGACAACCTGCTGCAATCAGTCAGAGAACATTACGAAAGGTCGTTAAGCGAAATTAAAGGTATAGCTGAAAAGCTAAACCTGAGAAATACACCCCAAAAAGCGCCTGAATTAAAGAACTTCAGCATTAGTTTTTTTAACCAAAGTTTCCAAAACCAACCTGGCGGAGACTTTATTGATTTCATTAAGATCAACGACAGGTTTACATTCGTTGTACTGGGAGATGTGATGGGGAAAAAATGGGGCGCATGGTTCTTTTCCTTCAGTTTTCTGAGCTATGTCAGATCAGCAATTAGACTTTGCGTATATGACGGAAATTTTTCTTTATCAGAAATTTTAGTTAAATTAAACAAAGTAATTCATTCAGACGAGGTACTTAGTGATATATTCTCTACATTGAGTATGGTATTAATAGACGATGATGAGCAAAAAATAAGGTATGCGGGAGCCGGAGATTTACCTTTATTGAAATATGAGGCTGATCAAACCACACTGAAAAGTTACCAGTCTGATGGGATTTTGCTCGGCTTTTCAGAAGACACCTCGTTCAATGAAATAGAAGTTGAACTGAATGAAGGTGAAGAGCTCTATTTGATATCTGACGGTATGATTGACTTTGAGATAAACGGAGTTAAGAAATCTGACCTGAATTTATTGAAGTCGAGGCTTTACCAGATGAAAAGAGAAAACAAGACTGCTATCGACATCAAAAACAACCTTTTTAATAAAAACACATCACAGGTTGATGATTGCAGCATTATTATTTTAAATAAAAAACAGGTTTTATCATGAAGATAAGAAAACAGAAGATTGATGGTGTACTTGCTATTGTTATTGAGGAAAGAGAAGCAAATCTCTCCAAATCAGAGCAATTTAAAGACCTTGTTTTACACGAAATAAGCACAGGAGAAAGAAAATTGATTTTATCCTTCATTAATGTAGATTATGTCGACAGCTCTTTTTTAGGCGCTTTGGTTGCTATTTTAAAAAGCCTACTCCCGTTGGATGGAAAACTGATTCTGATAGGCATGAATGATGATATTGTGAATCTATTTCAACTTACCCGCCTTGATAAAATTTTTGTTTTGAAAGATACGTTAGACAGTGCATTAAAGGAATTTTAAATGGAGCAATCATTCCCGATCATCTTAGAACTGGAGACACCTCAAAATGTTGATGACATTTTTAGCTTTACCAGAACTGTACTGCAAAAAATCATGCAGCATAAAGACGTTAGTCTGGCAGAACAAAGAAAAATCAAATTGATCCTGATCGAACTGATCACAAATTCTATCAAACATTCCACGGATGGAAATTCACAAATTAAGTTGGTTATCGACCATCCGTCATTAAGTATTCAAAAATTTGAAAAAGGCCTTCAGATCGAGTTTAGTTCAAGCTCCCAGCAAATCCCTTTTGAGGATATAGACAAAACATTAAAAATTAGTTTTTCTGAAGAGAACAGACACCATATCCAAACACTGGGAAAATATAAATTTAAATTTCTGAACCCATATCTAGAGGAAGGCCTGAGCATAGAACACATGCCTGAGCATTTCGGGTTTTACATCATTACACTAGCTTCAGATAGCTTTATCTATCAATATGACCCAGATGATAAAGAAAATAGATACATAGTAAACATCGATTTACAGTCCTAACGACGAGTGCATTTTCCCCGATTCGGGAAATGTATATACACAAAAATCCCCACCCTAATTTCATCTGACTTCATTATAGCGCTATACGAAAGGATTTAATATTTGGTATTATTTTTTCTCTACGCGCGTAAACAACCTTAATACTTAAGTATTTTTATGAACAAAAAATTACTCGCCTTCTACTTTTTCACATGCACTTTAGCTTTGGTCTCCTGTAAAAAAGAAATTGCAGGCAACGATGACAACTTAGAGGGCATAGAAAAGGTGGCTCCTGATGATTTTGCCTATCAGACAACAAAAAAAGTGGACCTCAATGTAAGATTACTCACGCGGACAAATCAGCCTGTCAGTGGTGTCCTGGTATCATTTTACGCTCCTTCTGCAGTATCGAACGGAAAAGAGATCACAAAAGTAATGAGTGATAAAGATGGGTATATCAGAACCAAAATCACCATCCCCTCGTCACTGGACACGGTGGTTATAGACCCAGCTTATGTGGGTTTGCTTCGCAACGCAAAGGCTTATATTAAAAACAATTCGCTATCTGCCATTATAGGTGGGGAATTTGGATATAGCGGAAATATAATTATCCAAAAAACTGCGATATCTAAGAAAAATTCATTCTTTCAGTCAAAGCTAAGCTCCATAGGTGCCAAAGGTGACCAATCTTCGGGATACATTTATGATCCTAATTTATATGACGAACTGGGAAGACCAAAAACTCTTGAACCTATTGATAAAATCGATTTCAATGAACTTATGAAACAGGTAAATGCTGCATTGCCTGAAAGAGAAAAAGTAAAAGATAAATATATTGCTACTCAGGTTCCTACCGATCTAAAAATAGAACGCCTTGCTGATGTATGGATTACATTTGTCCATGAGGGTGCAGACTACAGAAATTCTCTGGGTTATTATACTTACGAGACAGGACATGCCCCTAAACGTCCTGAAGACATTCAGGAAGTAAGAATGGTATTTCCTAATACATCAGTTGTGGGCGGCTTTGGTGAAGGTAATATGCTGCAGGGAGATAAAATTAAAATTGGCAGGTTTACTGCAGGAACGTCAATAGGATTTGTACTGTTACAAAATGCTTATCGCGGTGGCGGAACTATAGATTATGGGGCGAACAAATTCTATTCAACAGAGGCGCTTAATCCAGAATCTGATGCAAGGTTAAGAAGGCATAATGTGGTACTCAACAATGTTTCTCAGCAAACTTTTTTAATTGGCTTTGAAGACATCAACAGAACTCCCGGGCAAGGTAGTGATCAGGATTTCAACGATCTTGTAATCTATGCGCAATCTAATCCAGTAGAAGCCATATCTCCTGTAGATATTCCATTTCTTGACGAAAACACCGAGGATAAAGATGGTGATGGCGTTCCTGATTTTCTGGATAAATTTCCTGATGACAAAAACAGGGCTTACAAACGCTATTATCCGAGCGAGGAAATCTGGGGCACTACTGCATTTGAAGACAACTGGCCAAATGAGGGTGATTATGACCTTAATGACCTTGTAGTAAGCTACAGATATACATTTGCAATGAGCTCAGATAACAAACTAGTCGATATGACCGCTGAATATAAGCCACTGGCAGCGGGAGCTGATTTTCAAAACGGCTTCGGTGTTCAACTTCCATTTGACCCCTCCCAAATCAGTAAAGTAACAGGTGCTAATATTTCCGGTTCCATGTTTAAGTTTGATGCAAATGGACTGGAAAGCAAACAAAACAAAGCAGTAATTATCCCATTCGATAATTACCGCAATTTATTTGGAGCAAATGCCGCACAGGTGAATACGATACCAGGTCATTCACAACTGGACAGTAAAATAGTCACGATTGAAATTTCCTTAAACAATCCTTTATCCGATGACTATACAGCGATGGTACCTTTCAATCCTTTTATGATCAGCAACATGGAAAGAGGAAGAGAAATTCACCTGATGAACCAACCTCCTACTGAGCTTGCAAACTTTTCATTATTCAAAACTGCAGCAGATTTCTCACGTGTAAATGCCGGAAAATACTACCTCACTAAAGACAACAGACCATTTGCGATTGATTTCTATGGGTCGTTTGAATACCCAATTGAAAAAGCTCCTATCTATGATGTCTATCTGAACTTCGCAGAATGGGCAAAGTCAGGTGGCAAGAAATATGCAAACTGGTATGAAGATATAAGCGGATACAGAAATACCAAACTGATCTACAAATAGCGGTAATTGTAAATTGTAATGCCGAAGACATGACAGGGATTTTCAAGGTTTAACTCCTTATGGATCCCTGTCATTTTTTTTTAAAAGCCAATCATCTTTTAAATTTCTGATTGATATGAAGGTCGTAGTTATATTTAATTTGTCTATAGATCAGTCTTATTGCTGAAAGTATTAAATTATTACTTTGCCTCCAGTTGCTGCGCTGTACGGTACTTGGTTCTGCGGCATTGTTTTCCTGGATAAACAAGCTGTCGAAATTATCATAGAAAATAGCCTTTCCTTTGTTTTGAATAAATGAAAGACACATCTGATATTCTGTCTTGTCTGATTTTATACCCTCCGTATATTTACCAAAACGTTCAAAAAAGGTACTTCTTCTCAAGTGTGGATGATCACTATAATTATAAATCTTATTCTTGTCCAGAAATAGTGGCTTATAAATCATTTTAGAGAAACCGTTTTTATATGATTTTAAATATGGATAAGCGAAATAGGCATAAAAACGGGCGATGTCAATATCGGATTCTTCTTCCATGATTTGAAATGCGTCGTTAAAATGAGGAAGAAACTGATCTGTAGGCACGAAATCTTCTTGTACATAAAGTGTATACGGTGTTTTTACTGCCATTTGTCCTTTATTGAGATTGTTCCCTAAACCTTTGTTTACATCAGAAGAAATTAATGTAAATTGATATTGAGCCTGAAGTTCTAGCAATCTCTGGTAATGTAAAGGTTTACTTGCATCATCTGAAACAACTATTTCGTTAAATGAAACATTCTGCTCATTGAGGGTTTTTAACAATCGCTCCAGGGAGCTACTTCTGTTGTAATGAGTGATCAACAGTGATACTTTTTCAAAATGGTGCTTGTTATCCATTGTTATAATTCTTGACTTGTTCGCTTTCTGGTTTTGGATAGGCTAAAAAGTCTTTATGGTATTTCAAGGCTTTGTATTGAAGGTAGGCCTTTCTGAGTAATCTGACAAAGATGTTAGGACTAAGCTTCCAGTCTTTACGATATGCCGCTGTACTTGGTTCGTCGGCATTATTCAACTGATCGAACAAATCACTGATCCGTGGGTAGATAAATCCTCTTCCACCATTCTTAAGAAAAGCAAGGCACATATTATACTCAGCAATATCTACGTTAACACCTTCCTTATAACGGCCAAATTTCTCAAGGAAGTTACTTCTTTTCAAATGAGGATGATCACTATAGCTGTAGAATTTGAGGTAGCCAGGATACCAAAGTTTGAAATTCATAATTTCAAACCCCCTCTCAAAAGGAAGTGTATACGGATAAGGTACATAACCATAAAATCTTGCAATATCCATATCTGCATGTTTATCCATTAATTCGAGGGCGTCAGCGAAACGCATAGGAAATTCAGCCTTTGGCACAAAATCCTCCTGTACATAAAGCGTATAGGGCTTGGTTACTCTATCTTGCCCTTTATTGATGTTATTGCCAAGTCCTTTGTTTACGGGGGTGGTAACTAAAACAAAATTAAATTCACTTTTCATCTGTTCGAGTTTTTGTAAATGCTCAGGCTTACTACAATCATCCGACACTATGATTTCTGCAAAGCTGCATTCCAATTCTTGAAATTTGCTGAGCAGCCTCCTTAGAGAACCCGATCTGTTGAAATGCGTGATTAGTAGCGCAACGTCACTGAAATTTCTATCAGTCATATCTTTTATCATTATATTCAAGAGTTGAATTTATCTTTTTAATAACACTCTCTTCAATCTTTTCCATACCCCTGATACCAATCCCCCATCCATTTGAATTCTCCTGTCAGTTGTCCACACCAATGCTTTGATTTCTTTTACAAGTTCAAGTCTGCCGAACCCCTTATCTCTGAGTTTAACTGCCAGCCATCCATCTTCGTTGGTACCGGGAGGATGATCAAAACCATTAACTTCTAAGCCCTCTTTTCTTCTAAACCCAGAGTTAAAACCATAGACATTAACAGCCTCGTCTTTTATAAATTTATTAACCCATCTACTGAATTCAGCAATATACTCATAAAAAAAATATACAGATCGCCCCGTATTGGCAGTCGGAATAAGTGAGAATCTACCATAGGTCATTGCTACAGCCGGGTGTTCCAAGGGCTTAATCATATTTTCAATCCAGTGTTCAGGATATATACTGTCAGCATCAGCATTTAAAATGTAGGTTCCTGTTGCATTGGAAAGCCCCATATTTCTTGACACTGTAATTCCCTGAACGGGTTGAAAAACACATTTAACACCACATGCTATTGTAAGCTCTTCAGTTCTGTCTTGTGAATTATTATTTACAACTATAATTTCTACGATCCTTTCTGTTTTATTAGTACATAAGGACATTAAAGTCGGTACAATGTTATTTTCCTCGTTATATGCCGGTATTACAATGCTAACTTCCGGCGACGCTCCTGATAGTTGAGCATAACCTTCCGATGCCGACTTACACATCTCATCCAAAGAAATGTTACCGTCTAAGTACTTGGCTATATTTGCAGGAATATCTAATGGTCTCATATTACTTTGGAATAAACATAGCTGTTACAAAAATATGACTTGAGCTAAGCGTAAAGATATAAAATCAGATTTATATCAGTATATTTACACTTAAATAATATTTCTAATTTGCTAAAAAAAGATAAACCTAAAGCCTGTTTTTAAAGAATACGATGGAATATGTTTCCTGAAAAAATCGCATCAATTTGGCATTTGCATTTTATTAATTATTCAGAATCAGTATGTTGATAAATAGAAAAGTTAACCTTACAGCAGTTTTACCTTCTTTTTTTATCCTCCTTTTTATCAGCTTACCAGATGCCGTTTTTTACGCCAAGAATCACCAATTTTCTAACCTCCTTAAAGCGATAACAATCAGCATGTCGTTGTTAAGTATTCCTGTTTTTATATTCCATAAGAGGTTGAAATTGCTATTCATTTTATATTATCCTCTGGTACTGATTACGCCTATTACTGTATTTTATATTTTAACATATGGAGTTACAGTAAATAGTGACACCTATTGGTTGATATTTAATACAACTTTTAGTGAAAGTCACGAATTACTCAAAGGCTTTTACCTTTATGGAGTATTGATTTTTTTTACGATAACCCTGCTGTATTATTTTCTGCTTAAAAAAATACCAGCTAAAATTAGTTTTCGCTCTTCACTATGCGTAAGTCTGTTCGGGACTTTACTGTTTCTTATCATCCCGTTCTTTAGTAATAGTCATTCTTTGGGTTATTTTACAAAAATAAAGGGAAATTTATCCTGGGCCTGGCCGAGTTCAAATTACTATGCATTAAAAACTGTTAAAAGTAATTTCAGTACCATCCATGATTTTGACACCAGAACCAAGGATTTTAAGTTTAACGCGATACAGCAAATCAATATTGAAGACAGGCAAATATACCTGTTGGTGATTGGCGAAAGCTCACGCTTCTATAATTGGGGCATCAATGGCTATAGCAGGGATACTTCCCCTAAACTAGATAAAAGAGGAAATCAGATTATTAGTTTCACTAATGTCATATCCGGCGGATATATTACGCAGCTTGCAGTCCCGATGCTCATCAGTCAGGCAACACCCCAAAACTTCAGCATTCATCTGGAACGAAAATCTATAGTCAGCATTTTCAAAGAAGCAGGGTTTAAAACATACTGGATTTCAAACAATGTTGACAACGGATATATTTTCATTCACTCCAAAGAGTCAGACGTAGTGAAGTATGAACTTTCAGATTACAAGGCTAGCAAAAATGTGAAGACCGATATGGATTTAATGAAGACGCTTTCTTCAATATTATCTAAAAAAGAGAAAAAGACCTTTATAGTACTTCACACTTTAGGCAGCCATTATGATTATGATGCCCGATACACTACAGATTTTAAAAAATTCAAACCAACGGCCTCCGATGTTAATGCAACAGCCACGGATTATAAAAAAAAAGATGCTATAATTAACAGTTATGATAACAGCATTTTGTTTTCTGATGCAGTACTTGATAGTACAATTAGTTTGATTGCAAGGGAAAATGCAGTCTCTTATGTTAATTATATCTCCGATCATGGAGAAAATCTGTTTGACGACACCAACTTATTGTCACAGCATGGCAGTCCCACTCCCACTAAATATGTCGCGAAAGTTCCCATGTTTTTTTGGGCATCCGAGAAATACCAAAATTTGTTCGGACAAAAATACAGGACATTATATAATCAAAGACATGCTCCAACGGGTTCAAATAACATATTTTATACGATGCTTGATCTTTGCGGCATATCTTTTCCGGAAATAAGCTATCAAAAGAGCCTGGCCAACGAAAAATATATTCAAGAAAAGCGGTATATCCTGGGGGCAAATAACAAGTTTTTTTTATTTGATGAAACAAAACAAGATATTGTCCATTAAACCTCTAATTACAAAAGCCTTTAAACCCGATATGTTCCATAAAATCATCACAAAACTGGCGAGCCTATACGTGATCCTAAGATATCCAAATGTCCCAAAAGAGTATCGCTACTTTTACAGGGATACTTATGTATGTCAATTGACACAGCTCAAATATGTGTTTCAGGACTATTTTATAAAAAAGCCATATAAACGCATAAGCTTCAGTGGCGAATTTACTCCAGATATTGCGTTTGCGTTACCATTCGCCTATTGGCACTATAAAAATGGTACACTTTTAGGCACTGAAGGCGCCAATTATACTAAAGAATTATATTTCTTTTCCCCTTCTCATACAGAGAGTTTTGATACAAGAACCACTGCCGGTAATTATAACTACGAAACTCCCAGGATTCTTTACAGCCACGACTATAATATGAGCAAATGGACGCCTGTACCGCTTAAAAGCTTATATAAAAATGACATTTATGTTTATGATAAGCCGATAATGATTGTAGCGAACAGGTATAATATGGAATGGGATGGCCCTCCTATCAGTTTTCTGAGCATCCCATTTTTGGAAACTGTGTTCAATAAATACAAGGATAAATATCAGATTATTTACAACAGACCGCGACCAGAAAATATAACGAACGACAATAGTGATGTTTATGATCTGAACGAGTATGAGTGGATAGAGGAAAATTTTCCGGAAGTAATTTTAATGGAAAATTTATATAAAGAGAATAGAGGACGTGCAAATAACTTTAATCATTTTCAGATGATGGTATATGCAAATTCAGACCATTTTCTATCTACACACGGAGGTACAGGTGCACTGGCAAGCTATTTTGGAGGAGTGAATATTATTCTATCAAAGAGGGGTGGCGAACACCATTTCAACTGCTTCAACACTTTATATCGAATGCTTTCCGGCTCGAATGTGCTGCACGCTAGGACTGAAGACGAAGTTATTACATTTTTGAATAACAACTTTTAGAAATGGGCACGAACAATGACAATTATTGGTTAAAGTCGGGCATTATAAATATTGTCCAGAATTTTTCAGGAACGATTATCAATTTAATTACCTTTTTTATTCTGGTCAGGCTGTTAAACAAAACGGATTATGGTATTTGGGGCATTTATATGCAAACGGTCATCATTCTCGAAGTCATCAGAAACGGGCTGATACAAAGTGCCCTGATTAAATTCATTTCTGGTTCCGATAAGTCAGAACATAATCATATATTTTCTGCTTCACTTACTATAAGTGTTACTTTAACCCTGGTCTGCGTCATCTTAATTTTTGCTTTTGCAGGCACATTTGCCAGATTGCTCAAAGCACCAGAATTGGAGTCTATTTTCTACATTTACATCATTGTTTTCATCTTCTCCGGGATATTGACGCAGTTAAATTGTATCGAACAAGCGAACTTTAAATATACTGGAGTCGTCGCGAGTGGTTTGGTACGGTCATCCGTATTGTGTATATTTCTGATTGTAAACTATTTTTTCGAGATATCCACAGATGTTATAACCTTGGTTTATGTTCAGATCGGTGCAGTAATTATCGGTTTGTTAATTGCCTGGAAATACACAAAACAATTCATACACTTTTCCTACAATTTCAGCCAGGATTGGTTTAAGAAAATTTTTCACTATGGTAAATATGCCTTTGCTACTTCGCTGAGTTCGATCCTTTCCGGCACAATTGACCAGTGGATGTTGGCAAGCATGATTTCACCAGCGGCTTCTGGATCTTTTAATATTGCCGTAAGGATTGGAAATCTAATCGATATACCTACGAATGCCGTTGCTACGATTGTATTTCCCCAAAGTGCAAAAAGAATAGAAACAGAAGGTAAAAGTGCTGTAAAATATTTATATGAAAAATCCGTGGGAACGATACTTGCCATGGTGATACCTGCGATCATTTTTATATACATCTTTGATGGGCTAATCATCAGTCTGCTTGCGGGTGACAAATATGCAGATACGGTGCCAATACTGAATATCACTTTACTTTACTGCATATTTGGGCCTTTTGGGAGGCAATTCGGTGTAGTTATAGATTCCATTGGAAAAACCCGGACAACTTTTATCATCGTTATCGTCAACACGTTCGTTATTCTTACGCTTAATTACTTTTTTATCAGAAAATATGGTGTGATTGGTGCAGCTTATGCCACGCTAATATCAAATATATTCGGGTTTACCATTGCTCAGGTCATACTATGGAGAGAGCTTAGGGTAAATGCCTTAAATGCATTTATATATGCGTACCAATTCTATCCTGAGTTTATTAAAAAATATATCCTAAAAAAAGGTTAAATATGGTTGGAGTTAAATTTATTGGCAGACTGGGAAACCAGATATTTCAGTACGCATTTTTTCAATATCTGAAAACAAACAACAAAGACAAGCACTTCTTTTTTACCAATCCACATCATGGTTATCTAACAAAATATTTTGAGATAGATTCCTTTCAGCAACTCACACTAGGGTCTAAACTTTATTCGATTTATGCAAGGCTGGTACCTAAGATTTTTAAGTTTAAAGAAGTCTATATTGAGAGCATACAGGTACCCAAAAAAGTTGAGGTCAAGGATTGGATTTTATATAAGGGTTTTTTTCAGACTGATTTTTATCTTAAAAACATCATTGGCAATTTTAATTTGGACATTAAAAAGGAATTCAAACTAGAGTTTAAAAAACAATTTGGTCATATTTTCAATAACAATCGCACTATTACAGTGCACATCAGAAGAACCGATTACTTGAAATATGGTAAAAGAGATATATCGCTTCCAATAACATATTTTGAAAAAGTACTTAATGAGATAAAAGATGTAGACAGCTACACTGTCTTCTTTGTTAGTGACGATATTGACTATGTCAGAGAATATTTTAAGGAAAAGCCGAATTATGTATATTCTATGAACAACGAAATCATTGATTTTCAAATTATACAAAATTCCGACATTGCTATCATTTCCAATAGTAGTTTCGGCTGGTGGGCTGCTTACCTTTCGCCAAAAAAGAACATGGTATACGCACCAAAAAACTGGCTGGGTTTTAGAATAGGCAAAGAACATCCAAAGAAAATAATGACCGATCGTTTTATTTGGTGTGAAGTGTTATCATGAAAGTACTACATATAACAACATACATTACAGGAGGAGCTGGAATAGCCGTAAAAAGGCTTCACGAGGCTCTTTTAGATGAGGGTGTGGATTCAAAAATCTTATGTCTATTTGCACTTCCTGAGAATATCTCCCGCGAAATATATCAGCTAAATCAATCAAGAAGTTTTACTTATAGAATTCTTAAAAAGCTTAAACTAGATAAAAACAGCAGGCTGATAAAAAATCTTAGAGGAAATTTTGAAGCATTCAGTTCTCCGCATTCGCCTTATAATGTGCATCTGCATCCTTTAGTAATAGACGCCGATATTATCCATCTCCATTGGATTTCTGACTTTGTGGACATACCAACTTTCTTTAAGTCGGTTAAAAAACCAATCATATGGACCGCACACGACCTCAATCCAATTTTAGGAGGCTTTCACTACGAGCAGGATGTGATAAAGAACCCATGTTTTTCGTTGATTGAAGAAAAATTTAAGAAGCTGAAACATCATTACATAAAAAAAGCCAACGTTCACTTTATTGGTAGCAGTACAATCACCGTTCAGAAGATCGAAGAAAATCTCCCTGGAGTCAGTTGCTCAAAAATACCTTGTATATTGGACCTCCGGAACTTTCAGCCTATCGATAAAAAAAAGGCTAAAACAGCTCTTGGCATAAGTGAAAATACACTCATATTAGGATCAGGCGCCGACGACCTTACAAATTATAGAAAAGGCTATTGGCTCCTGCTCGAAGCCCTTGAGATGATGGATGAAAATGACAAAGATCGTTTTAAGATCTTATCTTTTGGTGCAAAAAAAGGTACATTTCAACATAATACCCCAAAATCACCGGACACAATAAAATTTGAACCCATATATGATAAAAGATTGCATTCATTGATTTACTCTGCAATGGATTATTTCGTGATCCCATCTGTGGAGGAAACTTTTGGACTTACGGGGACTGAAGCTTTATTGTGTAATACACCAGTGATTAGTTCCAAAACTGGAGGCATGGTTGACTATGTTGAAGATGGAGTTAATGGTTTTTTGTTTGAGCCTTTGGATAAAGCTGCTCTATTGATGAAGATAAAAAATATAGTGCATTCCATTCAGAATGTGGATGATTTAAATTGCAGGCAATCAATAATTGATTGGTACGAAAGAGAACAACCCGTTGCAAAACATATTCAGCTTTACAACGAGAAACTTAAGAATTAGCTCAATAACTTTTGTTTATAAAATTTCTCAAGTAAATCTCCTAACTGAGCAATCCTTGTCTCCCATGTGTTTTCGCCTGCAACAGCAATCCTTACTTGCTTTGCCTCTTTATTGTCGTCCTCAAGGTAATATTTGATCGCGGCGGTAAATTGCGAATCATCATTGCAGTAAGTAACTGCTTCTCTAGTAAATTCGGCTAGATCTGGATTAAAGTCAGTGGCTACGACGGGTTTACCTGCGCCTAAATATTCAAAAAGTTTTAAAGGAAATATGGTTTTACTTACATCGTCTTTTTTAAAGGGAATTATAGCAACATCGAAACCTTTGATTACTGCTGGCATATCTTCATATGGTAAGCGTCCCGTAAAATAAACGTTATTCTGATCTTTAAATCCAGATGGAACAAACTCATCAGATACCGGACCTACAAATACAAAGCTCTTATCTGGATTTGATTTCACAACTTTATCCAGAAGCGGAAAATCCATCCTTCGTTCAACATGTCCAAAATAACCTATTATAGGTTTTTTAATGCCAGATAATGATTCGTGGACCAATAAATCTTCTGCTAAGGCTTTTGAGCTATGTGTTAGATCTGCAGCATTCGCAACGAAAAATGTATTGGAGTTTAGCAACAGCTTTTCTTTATACAATTGCTTACTTGTACAAACAATGACATCTGAGGTTTTAGCTAAAATCTGCTCCGAAACACTTCCATGTCTTTTATCATAATCTATAATTAGTGGATCTACACACTGATAGACTTTGAGTGTTGCATTTATTTTTCGGCCGATTTCAGGGTAGTGAAAATTAAAGGAATTTATAAAGATAAAATGTTGAATACTTCTGCTTTTGAGCACTTTATTGATCTTTTTAGCGATCAATCTCTCATTCCAACTTAACATCATTCGGTAGAAATTACCTTCTGGCAGGAAATTAATTGAAAGTACCGGCGGAGTAACGATAATCTTCAGTCTTTCGATATCTGTATCAATTACTGACGTGCTGTTAATACCAAAATGTGGTTTACGTACCTGATATTCCTTCGTACCTTGTTCTCGAAAATAGTCTCTGATTGTATAAGGATAGTCCACGTAGAAAACATCGTTATCACGTGCAAGAAATTTAGCTGTGGTGAAACTCGTAGATTCATATATACCATCGAATTTTGTGGCTCCCAGTATTACGATAGTACTATTTTTTAGATTCATTTCTCATAAATTTAGTGATTCTACAGGGATTTTAGTCACCTTGACCCTTTTAAAAAAATGGAAATTTGGTGTGTAAATTTCTTCGGCCAATTCTTATCCATAAAAGGCTTCTCAAAAAGTAAAAAAGCTACACTACTTAATATCAGCACTAAGGGTATGAATAAAACGAGCTGTATCAGGAGATTAACTGTATAATCTGAGCCGAAGCTTATGTCTTTAGTAAACAGCATAAAAAACTCCGAAAGTGGCAAATGGACTAGATAGATGGTGTAACACATTCCGCCTGTAACCATCACCCAACGATTGGTAATGAAACGATTCACATAGTCTCCTTTGAAAACAGCAAAAAAGAACACAAAAAGACAAACTACAACCAAAAATCTGCTGGAGATTTCATAGTTCCAACTCCAGGAATATATCAGTCCCACAAAAGATAAGATCGCAATTAAGTCGTAAAATCTACTTTTCGAGATTTGTCCCCAGTCACATAGATATATATCGGCAAGAAAAAAACCAATTAAAAAATAATGAAGATGACCTAGAATAGAAAAGCTGTATGGATTCTGATATAATTTAAAATGTTGCTGAACCAGCATAACCAGTACAATCATAAAAACATTAAAGAATCGCCTGTAAGCCTTATTTTTAATAAAAAAGAAGAAGCTTGCAAGGAAGGGGGCAATAATATAAAACTGGACTTCGATTTCCAATGTCCAGGTAGGAGGATTAAATGGGGACCATTCATTGTAAATGATCGCATGTGTGTAAGTAATATTACATAGATAATGTGGCAGGTATTCCGAAAAACTTTGATGCTTGTGAATAACGAACACAAGGAAAAAAAAAGTCATCCATATTATATAAGGCGGCTCTAATCTGGTAAGTCTTCTCCAAAAATAGGCTCGAATACTCACCTTTTTACCTTCCTGCAAATAATAAGAAGCAAACGGTAAAGCCAGTACAAACCCACTTACAACAAAAAAAATGTAAACGCCAAGAAATCCCCTGTGTGCCAGAAAATTTGTAAGGGTATTTTGTGGTTCAACAGCAAACTGAATGGCAGTATTTCTTTCAAAACGTTCACTTAAATGCTGAATGATAACCGGCAATATCGCAACAAATCTTAAACCATCTATTTCTTTGATGAGTTTTCCGCCGGAAGTAACCCTAATTAACCGATCAGGTATTGATTGCAAAAATTTATACATAACTCATCTTTTATTATAAATTCTATAACCGCTGATAAAGCCTATTATAAAAAACAGAAGTGCAGGAAATGCGACGATATCCAGTGGCATAATTACTTTATAATTGTTTTAGTTGAATTTATGGTATCTAATTTTGGCGATAAAAATACAAAGGAGATGGACATAAACATGATTACAGAAGAAGGAAATCCATTCATCACTTCATTACCATAACTACACATAAAGACTCCTGCTACACCTGATGTCATGGCTATACATTTAATTCTGAGTCCGGGATCATTCAATCGCATTGATATACCGCAGCATTTGCCTATGAGGTACATATAAAATGAAAACCAAACTACCAACCCCACTACTCCGTACATGGCCCAAATCTTTACCCAGTAACTGTCGGGGGGAATTTTGGCAAGAACTTTACCTGTATTATATTTAGCTCCATTCATACCTATGATCCCGACTCCTCCTCCAAAAGGCAGATCATCCATTAGCTTTTTTAACTTTGCCTGATTAATTAATCGTGCGTTTAATGAAGGGTCTGTAGGATCAAGAGCAGTCCTGAGTCTGACAATTTGATAGACACCACTACCGATTGAAGTGAATTTAAGCATTCCCAGGAATAACAAACCAAAAATAGACCCTATAATTACAATCTTAAAATTCTTTGTCAGGAATACTGCACAAACGCCTGCTACCAACAGTGCAAACAATGCACCACGAGTTCCTGAAATTAACATTCCATAAAATAGCAGCGCTCCAGATATAGCAAAAAAAATACGTTTCCAGATCTTAAAAGGCCCCAAAGCTAATGCAAAAGCGACAACAGACATAGCAGCCTGTGAAGCCCCAAATTGTCCAGCATCTGTATAAAGAGAGAAGATTCTTAATCTCCCATCGACTATATGAGTAAAATCTGCACCATCAGCCAACCATTGTTGTTCAGCAGCTGATACTCCGAATGCCAATTGCTTGATTCCATACAAGGCCGCCAAAACAGACAAACCAATAGTAAACGTAATAAATAAATCTAAATCTTTTTTTGAATTGAAGAGCAGGAAAGCAACCGGAGCAATGAGGAGCCAATTTAAGGTCGTAAATCGAATTTCCATTAGCCAGCCCATTACACTTGCTCCCGCTGGGTTCAGTACTTCCAATATATTTATGATGAACCATACAAGGGCAATAATACAATGATCATTTCTCAAATTTGACCAATTGTAATCGAACCGATGAAACAATATAGACAACCATGTGAATCCTAACAAGATTTCCATCAGCGGACCGAAGGGTAATCCTGTATTTCGCAGTAGTCCGGCTATAATAAAACAGTAAATAAAATATGCTATAAATCCTACTCTTGGATTGGCGAATAAAGAGTAAGCAAAAACAATTGCTCCGGTAACCAAAAACGGTATAAACAACGCTATAAACTTAAGTTCAACCGTTAATAAAGCCGTTAATATAGAAAACGTTAACGCAATTGCGAAAACGATTAATTTTCTTTTAATTTCGGCTGAAGTGTAACGTGACCAAATCATGCTGGTTATTTATTGACTGTGTTTAGTAGCAATGTTCTTTTTATTTAAAAAAAATGACTTACCTAATGATACTACTTGATAGAAAACAAATACAGGTATGTATTTTAGAGCAGTGTATATTTTTTTATCAGTCTGAGTATTAGACAAAGCAGCGAAAAAGCTAAATGTAAAAATACTTATCGAAATCACTATAACAAAAGCCAATGAAAGATTGATAAAAATATTAGTTAAAACAAGCAACAAGCTTATACCTAAAAAAATAAATAACGGTGGCCGTAAAAGTATAATTCCAAATAAAATTTGATTTATGCTAAAATTCTTTATACCTTTTAAGATCAATGAAAAACCAAACTTGGAGAATTTAAACCAGGTTTTAATCCATCGTGATCGCTGATTTACCAATTGCTTTGAATTTACTGTTTTTTGATCCAGCACTATCGCTTTATCACTGAAGGCAATTCTTTCATCCAAGCTCAGAACCTTTGCCTGCAGCAATTTATCAAACCCCGCGCCTTTCAAATTAACATCCTGCAGGCACTGTTGATAAAGCACCACTTCAAAGGCCATACCTGATCCTGATAAAGTGGCGGAAGAACCAAGATCAAAGAGTAACTTGCCATCGAAAAAATGATAATATATGTCACGTGCCGCATCAAGACAAGCTATTGTAGAATTAAGGTTCTTTGGATTTCTAACCCCCTGAACGGCTTTAAATCCTTTTTCAAAATAAACATTTAGTTCATTTATCAATTCCGTATCAGCAAGATTATCGCTATCCATGATTAGCATAACATCATGTTTTCTTTCGAAACGGCTTATGGCGTAAAAGTGTGATGAAATATTGCTGGCGAGAACATACTCAGGAAAAATAACTATGACCCTAGGATCATTAAATTCGAGATCTTTAGAATGAATGCAATCATCAGCAACTACATATACTTTGAAATTTCGATAGTTAATATTCAGAAGCGAATTGACTACGTCAGGGATAAATGCAGTTTCCTGATGAGCGGTAACAATTATGGCATAGTCTCTGTCACCTCTTTCTGAGTGCAATAATACTTTTTTTTTGCTTTTTAACTTCCAGTAAACGTACATCAGAAAAGGCAGGATCAGGTAAAAAAGAATGAAAAATTCCAAGAGGTAAAAAATACCATAAAAAAATCCAGACATTGACATATTCCTGCTGTTGAAAAATTATTGATTATTCGTGTTATTGAACATATTTAACACCCACCCTTTAAATGAACTTTGCTCTCTTAAGAGGGAAATATATTTTTTGTCACTTTCACTTATAGATGTTCCTGATTTATATACAGTTATGAAATCCTGAACGAAAGAAAGCCATTCCTTTGCCTGAGTTACCTCTTTAAGTGCACCTGACTCGATGATGATAATGTCATAGTTTTCTTTAGCCCATTCAAGTTTACTTTTAATTTTATCATAACTAGCCATTTCCATGAGCGAAGTATCTCCACCTCGATTTTTGAGTATGGTCATTATCCCTGGTGCAACCGGTGAAACCAGATTTTCTTTATCTTGAAGAAAATCCTCTAAATATACCCCTATAGGAGAAAGCTTACTTATATGAGGATTAAAAAAATTGCCATCGATCAAAAGCACTCGAAGATTGGTCATTTTCCACGCAAATGCCAGACTCATAGACAGAAAAGTCTTTCCATCCCCGGAATGCAAACTATTAACAAGCAATATCTTATCAACCAAATTATTTTCAATTTCGTATCTAAGTGACCTCAATTGATTTCGGAACTCGATTAACTGCTCATCCTTTAAGTCTAGAGTCCACAGTCCTAGCAGGTCTACCGATTTATTGATAAGTTTATTTATAGAACCAAGAACTGGAAGCTCGGTTTTCTTAGTTAAATCTATTGAATCTACAATCCTGCTGTCACCAATAAATATTAGGAACAAAGTCATCAGGCAGAAACTAAAACTAACTATTGCACTTATAATTACAAGCAGAAATTTTTTAGATGGCTGAACTAATCCGGCTGTGCCTTCTTGTACAAGATTCATTTTAGAATTGAATCCGGCTTCCAGGCTATTCTGATTGTATTTGGCTAAAATGTCCAAATATTCTTTACTCGCAATATCTATATTCATCTCCAGGGTCTGCACCTCTGCCTCCTGGGGAACCAACCCGCTAAACTGCCTGGTTAATGTATTAATTTTATCCTCCAAAGAACTGATGCTATATCTTGAGATATCCATTTGGATTTCCAGATTTATCTTCTCATTAATTAATGCCTGTTTAGTATTAAGTGGATTTGTAATATATTGATCGGATGATTTATTAATCTGTTCCGTTAACTTTCTGCTTAAAGAATCATACCTCTTCTTATAGCTTTCATCTAAGTCATTTTCCAAATAAAGATTGTACAAATCACTAAGTTCTTGTTTAGATTCAATGATTGATTGGTTTACAGTTGAAATTTTTGACTCTATATAATTACGTTCCTTAGGATCGAACTTTGCGTCTATTTCATTCAGCGCGCCTGCATAAGAGGCAGTCTTTTCTATTGCTTCTTGTTTTTTAGTATCGTATTCAACAATTAGTGAGTAAAGCTGTTTAGATTGTTCAGAGAGGTTTAAAACTTTATTTTTTATTTTATAATTTTTCAGTTCGGCCATTCTATTTGCCAGCGTATCTGTCTTCTCTCTCAATAAATTTCTTAAGAAATCATTAGCCCTAAGTTTATTTTTTTTTACAGTTGAGGTATAATTCTTGATAAATTCAGCTGCCAGCGTATTCACAACGAAGGCAGATAGTTCCGGAGTTTCAGCTTCGAACTGAATCGTAATAAAATCGCTTTCTCCAGATCTGAAGACTCCGATTTTGCCTTTCAAACCATCTGGGTGGTAGTCCATAGAACTTAATACAGCATATAAACCCTTTTCGTCTGGAATGGCACTATTTAGTTCAAGATTTGAAGCATATTTACTTTTGTAAACCGATATCGCATGAGATCTAGCATCTTGATTCAAAGTTGACAACAATTTACTTGGTCGTTTAAGGGGGCTGGTCGAAGTCAGGTCGTGGATCATCAACAAATAAGATACCTGATAAAGCACCTTATTCATTTTTATCATCTCCATCAGGTTACTAAATTGCTGACGAACCTGTTCTCCCTGGATCGTTTGAATAATTGCTGACTGTTGTGGAGTCTCGTCTACAATACCAGTAGAGATCTGTGCCTGAGAAACATAGCTGCTTTTCAAATTCCGCACTAGAAAATAGGTAATAATTACAGTTATAACCGGTACAATCATCAATACCAATTTATACTTTTTTATAAAGTTTAAAAATTTGTATACCTCGGTCATTACTTTATATTCTCAAGTTTGGTAACTGTTAATTCTTCTAAGGCAATTTTGGCACTTAAGTAGTTCGTTTCAGCTTGAATCTTAGCTTCGTAAGAAGAATTGAGTGCACTGGATGCGGAATTGAATTCAGCTAAGGTAGTCTCTGCCTTTTGATATTTTATCTTCACATCATCGAAATTACTCTTCGCATTATTGTATCCGTCGTTTAAGGGCACTAAGAGCTTCTGTGCCTGAAGAAAAATAATATATCTGGTTTTGACTAATGCTTCTAATTCAAGGAAATACTCAGCTTGTGAGGATTCGGCAATTTTTACCTGCTCCTTAGCCTTCTTTATTTGGCTTGGTTTAGAAAACAAAGCTCCTGGATTAATAGCAAATCCGAATTGGTAAC
The DNA here is from genome assembly GCF_032678645.1 of Pedobacter frigoris. Taxonomy (GTDB): domain Bacteria; phylum Bacteroidota; class Bacteroidia; order Sphingobacteriales; family Sphingobacteriaceae; genus Pedobacter; species Pedobacter frigoris_A. Next base: position 243,468 of record NZ_JAVTSP010000001.1, on the reverse strand, counting down.
CGGTCAAAATATCAGCAGTAGTAATATTGACGGCGTTGGTATTTGCCTGATTAGAACGGGCAACATATTGAAACGACAAAGGATCAAGCCAAGAGATTTTCGCACTAGAGACATCAGTTTTTGCAGAATTGATTTGATGACCTAACATCTTCACCCTAGGGTGATTGGCTTTCGCTGCTGCCACTAATTTTTCCATATAGAGGTAGGAAATTTCACTCAAAAGACTTTCCTGGGCAAATACGTTACTAGTTCTAACGAAAAAAAGAAAAAGCGTTAGAAATAAAATAATAGTAGCTTTTTTATAATTCATGATGAGATTGTAAAATTCAAATATATAGTTATGATTTAAAATATGCTAATATTGTACCATATAACGGAGAAATCAATTTTGGGATGAAAACTTTATTGAAAATAATAAAAAACCAACCAGAACTTAAAAAAATAATCCATTGGATGATCATTCCCACTGGAGAAGCAAGACCAAGATTATGGATCCGACTTCTGGTAAATCCCTTCGTACATAAAAAAGCACGAGGCAGCAAAGTCAGGTGGCAAACCCGGATGGACGTTGTACCTTTCAATAGATTTGAGCTTGGCAAAAATTCCGTTGTTGAGGATTTTTCCACAATTAACAATGGAGTTGGTCATGTTATAATTGGTGACGGCACCCTTGTGGGAATGAGTAATGTGATTATCGGACCTGTTCGTTTGGGAAACAATATCATCATCGCACAGAATGTTGTAATCAGTGGTTTGAATCATAATTATCAGGACATAAATGTGCCAATTTCTAAGCAAAATGTAAGTACAGCAGAGATCGTGGTAGAAGATGATTGCTGGATTGCTGCTAATGTTATCATTACATCTGGTGTAACGATAGGAAAACATAGTGTCCTTGCAGGTGGGTCAGTAGTTACCAAAGATGTACCAGCTTATTCAATAGTTGCAGGAAATCCAGCGAAAATTATCAAACATTATGATCACGAAAAAAAAGCGTGGATTAAAAACATTGAGTGAGTACTTTTTTTTATCTTACAGCTTCAAAAACGTCTAAATGCTTTTCAATTCGATTCAATTTGCTTTTTTTTACGTAATTGTTACGTTCCTATATTTTATTTTGCCTTTTAGATTTCGTTGGCTTTTGCTTCTGATTGCCAGTTGCTATTTCTACATGGCCTTCGTACCAATATACATCCTTATATTGGGTTTTACTATCGTAATAGATTACTTTGCTGGTATTTATATAGAGCAAAACAAAGGTAAAAAAAGAAAAATGCTGTTGGTCGTAAGCCTCGTGGCTAACATAGGAATTTTATTATTCTTTAAATATTTCAATTTTATAAATTTTAATATAGGCGCTTTATTAGAAAATTTCGATCATAAAAATCCCATTCCGTATTTAAGCATATTGCTCCCAATTGGCCTATCGTTTCATACTTTTCAGGCAATGAGTTACACAATTGAGGTTTACAGAGGGAACCAAAGTGCTGAACGTCATTTTGGAATTTATAGCCTCTACGTAATGTTTTACCCTCAACTCGTTGCAGGGCCGATCGAGCGACCTCAGAACCTACTCTATCAATTCCACAGGAAGCATAATTTCAATTATAAAATGATGACCAGTGGGCTGAAATTGATGGCCTGGGGCCTTTTTAAAAAAGTGGTAATTGCAGACAGGCTCGCTATCGTAGTTAATCAGGTGTTTGATACCCCTGAAAATTACAATTCACTAGGTCTCATCATTGCAGTTATATTTTTTACATTTCAAATATTTTGTGATTTCTCAGGATATTCGGACATGGCGATTGGCGCAGCCAGAACGATGGGATTTAAACTGATGAAAAATTTTGACATGCCTTACCATTCAAAATCTATCGACGAATTCTGGAAAAGATGGCACATTTCATTATCCACATGGTTTAAAGACTATCTGTATATTCCCTTGGGGGGTAATAGAGTAAAGATTCCACGCTGGTATCTAAATCTTTTTATTGTTTTCCTCGTATCAGGTTTATGGCATGGAGCCAACTGGACTTTTATCATCTGGGGTGCGTTGCATGGATTTTACTTGGTTTTTGGGTTGATAACTAAAAAGGTCAGAAACGAGATTGGTAAAATATTGCGATTAAATCGACTTCCATTCTTATCAGTAATTTCTACTTTCATATTGGTTTCTTTTGCCTGGATATTTTTCAGAGCTCAGGACCTCTCCTCAGCCTGGAATATCATCAGTAGAATATGGTATGGTCTCCCCGATCTTCCTCATCAAATATTAAACATCAAGAATGTGGGAATTGAGCTGCCTAATCTATTGATATCATTTGCCCTGATTTTCTTTCTGGAATTTATACATGAACTTCAAAAAAACTATTATCTGATCCGACGAGTCCAGTCCTCCAATTCTTTTGTTAGATGGTCGATTTATTATGTGCTGGTTATGACCATTTTGGCTATGGGGGTTTTTAATCATAGTCAATTCATTTATTTTCAGTTTTAATTATATGAGAACCTTCTTTGCTAAAGCAATATTTTTTTCAATAGCCATAATCCTGACAGTAACAGCTGCGCTATTTCTACCAACCGATCAATTTGTAAGAAAGAGCCTTTTCTTTTCTCAAATAGACAAAAATAATTTATTGAAAACTACACCAGGTCCCCGAATAATATTTATTGGTGGATCTAATCTCAGTTTCGGTCTGGATGGAAAAATTATTAAAGATTCCCTTAATATTAACCCAATTAACACATCGATACATGCTTCCCTGGGATTAAAATATGTAATAAAAAACACCTCTAAATATATTCGTCAAAATGATATAGTAGTAATTGCCCCTGAGTATCATCAGTTTTATGGCCACACTGCAGACGGTGAGATTGAACTCCTCACCATGATTATTGATGTATCGCCAGAGACGAAAAGTCTCATAGGTTTTAAACAGTTTTTACAGCTTTTGAAATTTGTTCCTAAGTATTTTTCGTCTAAAATTAATCCTTTGACTCATTTTATGAGGGCTGATACTTCTGTAGGTATTTATGACAGGCTTTCATTTAATCGTTACGGAGACGCATATAAACATTGGAATTTAAAAAGAGAAATTGTCCCACCCATTACGATAGAGGGTAATTTCAATAAAGAAATAATCGATATCCTGGTTGATTTTGACAAGGAAATTAGATCAAAAAATGCAAAATTATTTGTTACCTACCCAGGTTATCAAGGGTTGTCCTATAAAAAAGGTAATGCGAAGATAAGCCGGATTCAGAGTGAACTTAGTAAAACAAACCTTTCGATATTAGGAAATCCAAAAAGATATGAAATGCCTGATAGCCTTATTTACAATACTCCATATCATTTAACCAGGGAAGGAGTTGTAAAAAGAACAATATTATTAATTAGTGATATAAAAAACCAGTTAAATTATAAGCTATCGCATAAATAAACAAAGGTTGGGGAATTTATTTCATGATCCGAGATATTTCTTTCCTATTGGTATTTCACTCAACCACTACACTGACATTTAAAATCATTAATTATAAATCGTTTTAAACATGAATACAGCTTAAATTAATGTATTATTAAATCGAATGACGAATAAGAGAATGAATGGCGCTATATTTGGATTTAATAATTTATTTGATGCTTTTATTTCTACAGTTTATGATAAAATTATTCCGGTTCAGTCTAGTTTTAATATTAGGTATTTTTGCTTCAACTTCCTGTTTTTCACAATTTCCGTATACCGAAAGCTTTAGAAATTCAACCGCTACCGGAATTGTATTTGGAGGTACGCCATCTTCTTTTCTAACGGCTTCGGGCGCCAGCCCGATTGATGCACCGGGAACTGGATTTTTAAGACTTACCAATGCGGCGAGAAACCAAAAAGGGTATGCATATAACACTTCTGATTTTCCATCCAGTAATGGTTTGAAAGTCGAGTTTGAATATGCAATATACGGTGGAGATGGTGCTGATGGAATCAGCTTCTTTCTGTTTGATGCAACTGCAGATCCATTTGTAATTGGGGGATTTGGGGGCTCATTAGGTTATGCACAAATTACCACTACTACCCCTATTTCTCCAGGAGTAAGTAAAGGTTACCTGGCGATTGGGCTTGATGAGTTCGGTAATTTCTCAAACAACAATGAGGGCAGGCAGGGAGGAATCGGTTTCAGACGGGGATCTATTACCTTAAGGGGTAAAGGAGACGGGGCAGCTTTAACTCCCGACAATTATCGATTTCTGGTTTCAGAACATCCTGATGAATTGGGCGCTTCACTGATTGGGAATTCGGAGCAACGCATAACCGACCCTACAAATCAGGCATACCGGAAAATATATATTGAACTAATCCCTAACCCTGCAGGAGGATATAATATTAATGTGTACATCACAAAAGGAGGAATCCCTCAGGTAAGAGTCAAAATCATAGACAGTTATTACTACCCTGATATTGCTCCTGAAAATTTGAGATATGGATTTGCTTCGTCAACAGGTGACAATACTAATTTTCATGAGATCAGAAATGTAGCGATAGATCTTTATACGAGGAACCCAATAGCGGCTAGTGATGCACGAAATGTTTGTCAAAATCTTACCGGATCAATTGATGTGACAGCAAACGATATCGTTAATGAAACTGGCGTCACCATTGATAAGTCTAGCGTAGATCTTGATCCGGCTACCCCAGGAGTTCAAACTAGCTTCCTTGTAGCTGGAAAGGGAACTTTTTCTGTAAATGCAGGTGGTGTAGTTCAATTTGTACCTTTAGCTGGCTTTTTAGGTACTGCCACAGCAAAATATACGCTAAAAGACTCGAATGGAACGCTTTCCAACGTCGCAACCATCAATCTAACTTATGTGGCTCAACCTACAGCTGCATCTGCGGGACCAAATGAAGCCATAAATGTTTTTTCAGCAAATGGTACATATGTATTGCAGGGCAATATACCTGCTTCTCCTAATACCGGCTTATGGACTCAGGTATCAGGACCGAGCACCGCACTTTTCAATTCTCCGACTGTCAACAATACAACAGTTTCTAATTTGATATCAGGCGTATATATTTTCAGGTGGACAATTAGCTCGACAGCAGGTTGTTCGTCATCAGCAGACGTTCAAATAACTGTAAATAATCCGCCGGTTGCAATAAATGATATTGCGACCACACCATTAAATACGCCTGTTCCAATTCTAATCCTGGACAATGATACGGACGACGCCGGTAATGCAAACATCAATAAAAATAGCATTGTCATCAAAACGCAACCGACAAACGGAACACTTTCTATCAATTATACGACTGGAGTTGTTAGTTACATTCCCAATCCAGGCTTTTCGGGAACAGATAATTTCACTTATAGCGTAAAGGATGCCAATTTAGCCGAGTCAAATATCGCAACTGTAACTATTGTGGTTAATAAAACACTTGTCGGAGTAGACGATGTGGCAAATACCACAGTCGGAGTACCCATATTAATTCATGTGCTGGATAATGACCCTAAAAAAACTGGCGCAACTGTCCTTAAGTCAACAGACCCTACGCATGGTAGCATTTCCATTAACTCAGATGGGACAATAAATTACATTCCAAATCCTGGTTATAGTGGAAAAGACTCTTTTATTTATAGATTGACTAATTCAAATGGTGATCTTTCCGACCCAATTACTGTTACTGTAAATGTTAAGCCAACGGGATTACCTGATTTAACCAGTACTCCACTTAATACGACGGTAATTATCCCTGTAAAGAATAATGATCCTGGTAAGGACGGAACTACTGTGATACCTGCCGTTAATCCCGGACATGGTTCGATTACAGTAGATGCTTCTGGAAATGTCATTTATGTACCTTCGCCGGGATTCTCAGGAAAAGACACCTTTACTTATTCATTAAGAACATCTGACGGTTTAGAGTCAAATCCTATTACCGTAATCGTTAACGTAAAGCCTGTTGGCTCTTCCGATAATGTAACTACTCCCCCATCCACGCCAATTACCATCCTGATCAAGAATAATGACCCAAGCAATCTTGGAACAACGGTAATCCCTAATACTAACCCTTCCAACGGGACAGCAATATTAAATCCAGATGGAAGTGTGACATATACACCGAATACTGATTTTTCTGGAAAAGATTCTTTTACCTATTTTTTAAGTACAACTGACGGTGTTCTGTCGGATCCAGTCAATGTTACTGTAATTATCAGACCAGTAGGATCAAATGATAATGTAACCACGCCTATCAATACGGTGATCACCATCCCAGTTAAAGATAATGACTTGAGTAAAACAGGAACTTCCATCGTTATAAATACAATTCCTTTACATGGAACTGTATCGTTAAACGGATCGGGAATACCTGTTTATACCCCAACAAGCGGGTATTCGGGTAAAGATAGTTTTACTTATATACTGCGTACAGTTGATGGACTGGATTCCGATCCGATTACGGCTACCATCACGATAAAACCAGTTGGAAATAACGATAACGCAACCACATTAACCAATGTACCTGTAACGGTACTTATAAAGGACAACGATATTAGTAAGGCTGGAACAAATGTACTGATCAACTCCCTTCCTTCAAATGGAAGTGTTACACTCAATTCAGATGGTTCTGTGACCTATAATCCAAATACCGGTTTTTCAGGAAAAGATACTTATACTTATGTATTACGCACCGCTGATGGGCTTGATTCTGACCCAATCACCGTTACGATAAATGTAAAACCAACCGGCACTGCTGATATGGCTACTACAAATGCAAATGTACCTGTTGTTATACCTGCGAAAGACAATGACAATGGTAAAACAGGAACAAGCATTCTAATAGGGACACAGCCATTGCATGGAACAGTAACAGTTAATAGTTCTGGAGTGCCTGTATACACCCCTACTCCAGGATATTCTGGGCCAGACAACTTCACCTATATACTACGAACAGCTGATGGACTAGATTCTGACCCTATACCTGTTACGATCACGGTTAAGCCCCAGGTTGTGATCCCGGCACCAGATATAACTATTGAAACTCCTGTAAATAAGCCTATCGTAGTTACCTTACCAATTCCTCCAGGTGGTACAGTAATAATTACTGATCCGCCGGAGCACGGCACCATAACTATTGATCCTGTTACAGGGCAACCAATTTATACTCCGAACCCAGGATATAGCGGCCCAGATGATTTTACCTATGTTATAAAAGATTCCGATGGTAATACATCATCACCGGGAAAAGTCACCGTAAATGTAAAAATTCCAGCTAAAATAGGTTTGGCTAAAGAGTTGAAAAAAGAGAACATCATTAAAAATGTAGACGGTACCTTCACCCTGACGTATACATTTGTAGTTAAGAACTACGGCGAAATAGCTCTTGGTAAAATGTCTTTAAAAGATGATCTGGCAGACGTTTTCAGAGGTAATTCAGTAAAAGTAACGAGTATTTCTTCTACTGGTACGCTGGTGGTCAACACAAATTACAACGGAACTACAGTGACCGAACTGCTGGATCCTTCGAGCAAACTATCCGCAAGTCCACAATCTAATTCAAGCGCCATAATTACATTGCAGATTAATGTTAATCTGGATAAAAAAGAGGGTGATTTTTTAAATACAGCTGTTGTCAGAGGATATTCAACGACAAACGGTGTGGAGACAGAAACCTTTGATGTATCTACTAACGGAATTAAACCTGATCCTAAGGACGATGGAAATGTTAGTCCAACTGAATTTACACCGGTTAATTTAATCAGAAATGACATCTTCATACCTGGTGGATTTTCTCCAAATAACGATGGCATCAATGACCTCTTTGTAATTGAAAATACATTAGGCAGACAGATATCACTTGAAGTATACAACAGGTGGGGCAATCGGATCTACCGGTCTTCAAAATATGAAAACAATTGGGGTGGAAAAACAACAGAAGGTATCCATATCGGTGATGAAGTACCTGCGGGCACTTACTACTACATCATAAAAATTGATAATAATGATAAACGTGTGGGATACATAACAATTAACAGATAATATGAAAAGGCTAACAGGAATTATATTACTCTCCTATTTAATGTTGTTTTGCAACGATGTGAAAGCACAGCAGGATGCTATGTATACCCAATATATGTTTAACACATTAGCCATTAACCCTGCATACGCGGGAAGCAGAAATGTAGTCTCTGCAACGGCATTATTTAGAAATCAGTGGACAGGTATTGAAGGAGCTCCGAAAACCGGAACCCTGACTATGGACGCACCAATTCTCAATAAAAAGCTTGGTGTGGGCATACAAATTTTCACTGATAAATTAGGTATTACACAGACAAATGGAGCCGTAATCAGTACTGCATACAGAATCAGAATGGATGAAGGCTCTTTAAGCTTTGGAATTCAGGGCAATTTCAGCCAATATCGCGCAAACTTTACTGAAGTTCCGTTAGGAAGTATCCCTAGCTATGATCCTGCTTTTGCAGAAAATGTAAATAAATTCCTTTTCAATGTAGGAACTGGTGTTTACTATAATTCAGATAAATTCTACATTGGTTTGTCTGCTCAGGATTTGATGCCAAATAAGATTACATCTTACACTTCAAACGATATAGGTATGGGGAGTAAACAAGCTCTTCACGTTTTTTTGGCGACAGGTTACGTTTTTCCATTGTCTCAAGACTTCAAATTGAAACCTTCAGTTCTTGTCAAAGGCGTTAAAGGCGCTCCTTTAGAAGCAGATATCAATGCATCATTGTGGATAAAAGATGTCATCAGCATTGGAGGTCAATATCGGACTAGTGCAGACATTGCCGCTATGATCGAATTACAAGCTACACCGCAAATCCGAATCGGCTATAGCTACGACCGTAGTACTACGGCTTTAAGGAACTTCAATTCGGGAAGTCATGAAATCATGCTTCGGTACGAATTCGGTTTTGAAAAGGGAAAAATTTTATCACCAAGGTATTTCTGATAATTACAATATGAAAAGAAACATAAATAAAGCAACTTTGATAGTATTTCTATTACTCTCAGCTTTATCGCAGCAGGTAAAATCACAATCCGGAAAAGAAAATGGAGCATTAAAAAAAGCTACTACAGAATTTACCTCATTAAAATATATTTCGGCTGTTCCTTATCTTTTAGAGGTGTTGAAAAAAGATTCTCTGAATGTGAAAGCTCAAGAAATGATTGCTTATAGCTATAAGATGATCAAAAATTATGATGAATCATTAAAATGGTATGAAAAATTAAGTAAACAGAAGCCACTCAATCCAAAATGGGCACTTTATTACGCTGAAGCTTTAGCGAATAAACAGCAGTATGAAAGATCTGAGGGATGGTATAGAAAATATGTGACATTAGTGCCTGAAGACAAAAGAGGAACTTCCTTTGCAACCACAAATCTCAGTAACTTCAATAAGAATGTAGAGAACTGGAAAGTATCATTTACAAATCTAAACAGCCAAGGTTCTGATTACTCTCCCGCTTATTATAAAGAAGGTTTGATATTTAGCAGCAACAGAAAAACCAGTGGATTATCTAAGACTGTATTTGGCTGGAATAACACACCATTTACAAATCTTTATCAGGTAGAGAAAATAAAAGATATTAAAAATATCAACGTTGACAGCTTATTCTCGGCTGCTCAAAACAGACCCAGAAAAGACTATAAATTTAATGATGACGATACTTCACCAACAAGCAATGACAGCAAAACACTAGGTCAGTATACACCTGGTTTAGAAAGAGATACACTGCTTCTGTTGTTATCAGAAGGGATTAAAATAACACCTATAACGGGCGGTATAAATACCAAGTATCATGAAGGCGCACCTGCAGTTTTCCCTGATGGCTCCATTATTTTTACAAGAAACAATTATTATAACGGAGGAACCCAGACCAGTACAGATGGTATTAACAAGTTAAAGATGTTTACTGCAGCAGGGGGAAATCTTAACAATATCATCCCATTTCCCTGGAATAATAATGAGTATTCTGTTGGCCATCCAACGCTCAGCAAAGATGGCACCATTCTGATTTTTGCATCAGATATGCCCGGGGGCTCGGGTGGAATAGATTTATATTACTGCGTACGCTCAGGAAATGGTCAATGGACAAGACCTGTAAACCTTGGAAAAAAAATAAATACTGAAGGCAATGAAATGTTTCCATTTCTTGATGTAAATAACATACTTTATTTTTCATCAACAGGTCATCCGGGACTTGGAGGTTTAGATTTATTTGAAGTTGAGCTAAAAGAAATGAAACCCACTGCAGCACCAAAGAACATGGGCGTTCCTATCAACTCATCTACAGACGATTTTGGTCTAATCAAATCCGCAGATGGAAAAAGTGGTTTCTTCAGCTCGAATAGACGAGGTAATGATGATATATATAGTTTTTCCAGAGCTTCATATCGCATTTTACTGGAAGGTACTATAACTGATGCCAGAACCAGACTTCCTTTAGCAGGTAGCAGGTTGCTAATGCGTCATTTGGATGGCACGGATACAATAAAGACAAATGCCAAGGGGGAATTCAGGAGAGAAATGCCCAGAGAAACTGATTATGAGACCACCGCTCAGAAACTGGGTTATGTAAACTCAATAGGCTTTGTGACTTCCCAGGGAATTGAACAGGATTCTATTATAAAATTGGATATACGACTTAATAAAACAGAAACTGCCCAGCAATATGTCCTAAACAACTGCGACTCCTTAAAAAGGGTATTTGCCGTTCAGAACATTTATTATGACCTGGACCGGTATGAAATCAGATCAGATGCCCGCCCCGCTTTGGAGGAATTGGCAGCTCTGATGAAGAAATATCCAGAAATCACCATCATCACTTCCAGCCATTGCGATAGCAGGGCTTCTGAAGAATATAACAGAAGATTATCCTTGAATCGAGGTGCTTCAGCTAAATCATATCTGGTGTCGAGAGGTATTTCTGCAAACCGGATAAAAATAGAGTATTACGGAAAAACGAGGTTAGTCAATCGTTGCTTTGATGGGGTACCCTGTTCAGAGGAAGATCAACAGTTAAACAGAAGGACTGAATTTGATGTTATTTTGAACGGTGTCAATATTACCAGACAAAATTGCGGTGAAAAGTAGCGGATATTATTGCTGACAAAAAGGCTTTGATCATTAACCTTATCGGGGCCTTTTTACATATTGTAGTAATTTTTTTAGTATATACTTTCCAGATCAGCCCTGCAGTGAATTATACAAAACCATTGTGTAATGGTAACTAAACCTTTTCTTTTTGAACTGCTGCCGGTAATGTCTTTAATAAAATTTTAAGATCCAGCCAAAAAGAATGATTTTGGGCATAAAAATTATCAAGCTTTTTACGCTCCCTTTCTGACATGTTCGCTTTACCTCTCCTACTTACCTGCCATAATCCTGTTAAGCCTGCAGGTCCTAAAAACCGCATCGTCCATTCATTAGAGGTCAACATTTCGGCTTCATAAAGTGGCAAGGGTCTATTTCCAACTAAAGACATGTCACCAATAAACACATTAAATAACTGGGGAAGTTCGTCTATACTAAAGGTTCTGATAAAATGTCCAAATTTTGTGATCCGGGGATCATTCTTTAATTTCACAAAGGTTGTGCTTCCATCTTCTGATTTATCGTACTGATTTAACTCCGAAAGTTGTTCAAGCTCTTTGCTTGCCCCCACCCTCATCGACCGGAATTTATAAAAATCAAATATTTTATATCCGGTACCAACCCGTTTGCTTTTAAAAATAATCGGCCCTCTTGATTCCAGTGCTATAAATAAGCCGATGACAACAAAGAATGGTAAAAGAATAATAAGTGCCAATCCCGAAGCAACAATATCAAACAATCTCTTTAACAATGGAGTTCTATACGTGAAATTCACATTAGACAGATCTGATAGCTGAGGCTTTATCAATTTGAACTTTACCAAAAAGAAAATCCGTTCGCAAAGATCATTTATAGGAATCGGCACAATATACAAATCGTTGACTTTATACTTCATCGCCAAAGACCTGGTTTTTGCGTCTTTTTCTTTAGCCAATAGAATAATTACAAGACCTTTCAATAATACATTGCTTTTTAGCTTGCCCACGTATTCAAAACATTCTAAATTTTCATCTACTTCAAGTAAGATTACATCTGGCAGGGTATATATAGATTGCTCTTTGATATAATTATCCACATCTTGGATATTTGATTCAGAATGTAAAATAAAATGTTTGTCCAGCTCAGGTACTAGCTCAGCTGAAAAAAACGGTGCTGAGTATAATATAGATATTGATTTATTTGTTGCGTTTGAATTAACTTCCGACTGAATCATATTTCTTGAATACATCGCTGATTGCTTCTTTTAGTTGTGTTGGATTAAAGGGCTTTGGAATAAAGTCATCTAATTGAAAGGGCATTTTGGCCACACGTTCCGTTAAATTCGACGCCCCAGACAAAATAATTACCGGTGTATCTCTATAGAATCCACTTATCTTTAAATTATAGATGAATGAACTTCCGTCAAAATAGGGCATTTCAAGATCAGAAATAATTAATGAGGGGGAATTTCCCTCTTCTAGCCAACTTAGTGCTTCTACTCCACTTGTTTTAATTACTAGCTGGTATTCATTTGACAGGACAAAATTCAACAATTTAAGTATACTGACTTCATCATCAACTATTAAAATCTGTCTCTTACTCATTTTGCATTGTCAATTAAAGTGTCTTATGAAAAGTCATAACGAACATACGAAATTTTGTAGATTAGTTTTAAATCAATTTCAATAAAATATTGCTAAAATCCCCAAAAAAAAACTGCAGCCAAACCCCATATATAAAAGTTTTGGCTGCAGTTTACCTTAAATTCCTAATTTACAATACCTAATTAATTTTTAGGTTGTACTCTACCAGATTTTTTGTCTTTATCTCTTCCGATCAAATAACCTGCACCCGCACCGACTACACCACCTATGATCGCTCCCCTGCCATCTTTTTTATCTATCAGCACACCACCTAAAGCACCTGCTCCTGCTCCAATAACTGCTCCCTTGGCAGCAGAACTCCATCCTTTTTTCTTGGTCTGAGTTTCGCTATACTGTCTTGGAGCTGGTGCCGCATCATTTTGCTCGGAAAGCAGTAAAGTTCTTTTCTCTTCTCTGGCCTGCGCAGCTAAACGTTCCTTTTCCTGCTGTTGCACCAAAACTGCCTTCTGTGTGGCTTCTGCTCTTTTAAAACTATCTAATTTCAGACTATCTTTTACAGCCGCGATAGCTTGCTGTTTTACTAGCTCTTGTTCTTTTGAACTATTGTTACAGGCAGATAAACCAATAACAACTGCCAATATTGAAAATACGTATTTCATAATCTTAGAATTAAGTTTAAAACATTACTATAGAAAAAATAGTGCCAAAGTAATTATTTATCATCAAGTGGACTATAACCTCCGGTCTGTTGCGTATCCTCTTCCCCATCTTTATTGGAGGAAATCCTGTCGTTATCGTTATTAAGCCCGGGATATAGTGTTGAATCTGAGGATGAGTGATCTGCATCTAACCCAGGATTATTCTTATCGTTCAATAAATCCTCCTTACTGACCTGATTTTTACCAGAATTGATTTTCCTTTTCATCGATTTACAATTAATTGTATTCAAATGGACTTCGACATCATTTGTCATTTATTTAACATTTACTGACGTTAACAACAAATAAACATCTTGCAGGTTTTCTGATTTAACCTAAATGCAACAATTTGATATTTTCACTTCAAAGCATACATTTTGATTTTACTGTTCAATTGCCTACTTTCACATTGAAATATATAATAATATTATGCGTACAACAGGAAAAGTTAAGTGGTTTAATTCTGCAAAAGGATTTGGATTTATAACTCCAGAAGATGGAGGAAAAGATATTTTCGTGCATTTTTCTGCTATTGCAGGCGATTCTTTCAGAGAACTTAGTGAAGGAGATAGTGTTGAATTTGAATTAAACGACGGTAAAAAAGGACCTGAAGCTTCAAATGTAACAGTTCTTTAATCGATCAATAAATTCTAAAAAGGGGGATTTGCCGCAGGCATGGCCCCCTTTTTATTTTACACAGAAAAATGATTAGCGTGAACACAACGATAAGCATCCTGGGATGTGGATGGTACGGACTACCCCTTGCAAAAAAGCTGGCGGAACTAAAATATAATGTAAAGGGATCGACGACTTCAGTTGAAAAACTACCTGTCCTTAAAGAATTAGGTATTATCCCGTATATAGTAGATTTTCAAGAAGAAAAGGAGAGCTTTGACACCGATTTTTTCGATACAGATTTACTGATCATCTGTATTCCTCCAAAAAGAAGCACTGCGGAACAGGGAAACTTCACAAAAAAGATAGGAAAAGTCATCAACGCTGCCGAACAAAAAGTAAAGAACATCATCTTTATTAGTTCAACTTCTGTTTATGGGGATCACAATACACACGTTAATGAATTTAGTATCCCAATGCCGGATACTATTTCGGGAAAAGTGATGTTAGCGGCAGAAACAATGCTCAACAACAACAACAACTTTAAAACAACAATCATTAGGTTTGCCGGATTGATTGGGCCGAACAGGGATCCAGGAAGATTTTTCGCCGGAAAAACAAATGTTCCCAATGGACTTGCCCCCATAAATCTCATCATACTTGAAGACTGCATCAATCTGACCATAAAAATAATTGAATTAAAGGCATTCGGAAACCTATATAATGCCTGCATTCCTGATCACCCAGCAAAACAATCCTTTTACATGAAAGCATCTGAAAATTCAGGCTTGACAATCCCCGGCTTTATAAACGAGCTTAACCAATGGAAGGTTGTAGATTCCCAAAATGTTCCTAAACTTTTGAATTATCAATATTCTATTTCGAAGTGGTCAGATTGGTTAACCTAATACATTTATTAATTCCCTTAAATTGTTAACTTACTCTCATTACTAAAAAAATATGAAACTTACTATCTGTGGAGCTGCACAACAGGTGACTGGAAGCATGCACTTACTACAATTGGCAGACTATAATATACTAATCGATTGCGGACTGGATTATGAAAAAGATACTTATCAGGAAGAAAATCAGTATTTCCCGTTTGATCCGGCATCCATTGATGTTGTCATACTCACACACGCACATATAGATCATTCAGGAAACCTCCCTACCCTTGTAAGGCTGGGGTTTCAGGGTCAGATATTATGTACACCACCGACTGCTGACTTAACCGAAATTCTCTTAATGGATTCCGTCAACATCTTTATCAGCAAACAGCACAAACATTCAAAAGGAAAAAGAGGCAGATCCGGGCCTAAGCCTCTCTACTTACAAAAACACGTAATGGATACTATGGACAGGATGGTGACTGTGAGTTTCCATAAAGCATTTTCCATAAATGAGAACGTAAGTATGACGTTTATTCCTGTAGGGCATTTATTAGGTGCTGCAGCAATTGTTTTAACAATAAAAGAAAATGGAATAGAAAAACGAATTGCTTTTACCGGTGATGTAGGCAGAAGTAACTACCCTGTTTTAGTTGATCCTGAAGAGCTACCACAAGTTGATTATCTCGTTTGCGAAGCAACATATGGGGGCAAATTTCATAGTACGGAGCGTACACTTGAGGACACACTTATAGAAACGATTAATGAGACCTGCATTAAATTTCCGGGAAGACTAATCATACCCGCTTTTAGCATCGGCAGAACACAGGCGTTAGTCTATACGCTTAATAAAATATTCAGCAGAGGATTACTCCCTCCGGTAAAAATATTTGTAGATAGCCCTCTTGCCAATTTTGCCACCGATGTGTATAAGAAACATCACCACCTCCTTAATTCGGAATCTCAGCAATTTTATAATACAGAAGGTGATGAATTTGAATTCGAAGAATTGTCATACGTACATGACAAAAAGGAAAGCATGTCTATTTCAAACTACCATGAACCATGCATTATCATTTCATCAGCAGGTATGCTTGAGGGAGGAAGAATACAGGACCATCTTTATTACAATATTCAAAACTATTATTGCACCATATTATTTATCGGATACTGTGCTAAAGGAACTCTGGGAGATAGATTGTTGAGAGGTGATCCCATCATAAGGCTAAGAAACCGTGATCTAATGGTATACGCAACTGTAAAAAAAACAGACTTGCTAAGCGGTCATGGAGACCATCACGACCTCATGAAGCTAATAAAACAGCAGAATGCAGGGAAACTAAAGAAAATATTCTTAGTCCATGGAGATTTAAACCGGATGAACAGCCTTAAAGAATCTGCACAAGAAGCAGGATATCAGGTTGAAACCCCATTTAAAGGAGAAACATTTATCCTGTAAGATCTCATTTTTTCCTGTAAAATGTAGTGTAAACTATACACAATTATTATCATTAAAACAGATTTTCGATTTTTAATATCAATTAAAGAAATATGATTAATTAACTGATTATTAAGAGATTCAAAATAAAAAATATGATAATAGGGCTTTGGCAGGATTATTACAATGGTATAGATATTCGGCATAAAATTAACCATGTTGAATCGAACGAATATCTAATTATAGAAAAAATGAAATCAAAAATTACAAAAGCAGCAATGATACTATCCTTGGTAGGATTATCATCGCAATTGTTCGCTCAGGATGCTGACTCTCAAACATCTGAATCGTTTTCTAAAAAGTATTTCCGTACATGGTCTATCGGACTTAATGGCGGTATGCTAACTCACTACACGCCATTCAACAATAAAAATCATGGAAACTTTAACACTCCTTACGAATCATGGGGTTACGGAGGTTATATCAAAAAACAAATTGTACCTGGGTTTGGTATACAGGCTGATTTCCTCGGTGGTAAAGTAAGAGGTGCTCAGGTCGCAGGTGGTACTAAGTCAACTTTTGAATCAAAAATCGACTGGTCAGCTGCTATCAGCGGTAACTTCACCATTGCAAACATGAGTTTAAACCAGAAACGTAATTTCCTTTCACCATATGCAACAATTGGTGCAGGTTATATGTCTTCAGCTGCCTCTACTGATCAAGTTGGTGGTGTCAACACCGGATATAAAGAAAACTGGTTTATCCCGGTTGGTGCAGGTTTCAAACTTGGTTTATCCAAAGGTGTAAATATCGACCTGGGTTATACCGTAAACTTCATGAAATCTACTGATTTTGATGGTGTAAGTATGGGTTCTAACGACAGGTTCTCTTATGCTCATGCAGGTTTAGAAATTGCCTTGGGTAGAAAAGGTACTTCTCAATTACAAAACTTCAGTCCTATCGCTGCCCTTCGCGAGGAAAGTGCTGCTGAAAGTGCTGCATTGAGAAAAGCATTATCATCATCAGAAGAGAATGCAAGAAGAGAAAGAGAAGCTTTAGCTGCGAAATATGCTCAGGAAATGGGTGATGATGACGGAGACGGTGTAGCTAATAAATTCGACAAATGCCCTGGTACTGCTGCTAACACAGTTGTAGATGGCGCTGGATGTGCATTGAAAACTCCTGCTCCTGTTATCCAGGAAAAAGTAATCATTACTGAAGCAGATCGTAGAGTAGTTGATGAAGCGATTAAAAATCTTGAATTTGATTTAGGTAAATCAACTATCAGAGAGAAATCTTATGCTACTTTAAATAGAGTTGCTGCGCTATTGGTAGAGAAAAACTTTAGCTTGAAATTGGCAGGTCACACTGATAACACTGGTTCAATGGCTTTAAACTTACGTTTGTCTAAAGACAGGGCTGAATCAATTAAATCTTACCTTGTTGGTCAGGGAGCTAACCCATCACGCATCGAAGCAACAGGTTACGGTCCAAACCAACCTATTGCATCTAACAAAACTGCAGATGGTCGTCAGAAAAACCGTAGGGTAGAATTCACATTATACTAGTCGTAAACTGACTAATATAAAAAAGTCCCGATAATTTATCGGGACTTTTTTTATGCTATCAGCAAAAGTTATTTATTTCTATATCTAATGATCAGATTTACTGTCTTTGGGCACAAATAACAATGAAGCAACAACGGACAAAATCAAGACACCTCCTACAATAGATAAAGATAAAGGAGATGAAATGTGGTAAATTGGCGCGATTACCATCTTAATACCAATGAATGAAAGGATGATAGCCAATCCATATTTCAGCAAGCTAAACATATGTATAAAGTTGGCCAGAAGGAAATAAAGTGCTCTTAAACCCAAGATTGCAAATATATTCGAAGTGTAAAGAATCAAAGGATCATCTGGAGCAATTGCAAAAATTGCAGGAATGGAGTCTACTGCAAACAGAACATCTGTAAACTCAATAACAGCAACTACTACCAATAAAGGTGTTGCTACTTTTATACCATTTTCCACTGTAAAAAACTTACCTCCATCAAACTCCTTGCTTACTTTAAAGAATTTGTAGATCAGGCGTGCTCCTGCACTTTTGCTGAAATCCTTTTCCTCATCGTCATCATCGCTACTAATTCCCGATTTAATACCAGCATAAACCAGAAATAAACCAAAAATTAACAATACAATATTGATACGGACTTCATGTCCAAAAAGTGTCATCTCTGGCAAATAAGTAAGATTGATCAACCCTACTCCCGCAAAAATAAATATCGCACGGAATATCAATGCACCAATAATCCCCCAAAACAGCACTTTATGATGTAGCTCTTTAGGTACATTAAAAAATCCGAATACCAGGATAAATACGAAGAGATTATCGACGGAAAGCGCTTTTTCGATCCAGTAGGCTGACTGAAACTGGGTAAATTTCTCGAATCCCGAAACATAATAGATTACCCCGCTAAAAATCATAGATAAGGAAATCCATACAACCGACCATATCGCAGCCTCCTTACTGCTTACAGCGTGTACCTTCTTATTAAATACGCCAAGATCCAATAGTAGCATTACAACTACCAGAACAGCAAAACCAACTATTACAGCTGGGTGATTGATCAGATTATCCATTTCTATTTTTTGTTTTTTATGTGTTCGATATGATGATTTTATGTGTTAAAAAAGATCTGTCTTGAGCATGGCTTTTAAAATGTTAGCCTGCACATCGAAATTATTTAAATGATTTAAGAAGTTGATGTCAGATATTTTAATGTAATTTTCTTCAAGCAAATCAACGATCTCTTTTGGAATATAGATTTTCAAAGCGGAAGCACTACTTTCCAATTTGTCATTTTTATATTCCAGTTCTTGAATTATCCTGCCTTTTTCAGATAAATCATTTGTCCAGTCTATCCCTTCCAATTCTGCAATTTCAAAGAAAAGAAAAAGATTTCTGCTTGGAAAGAAAAGAAAATATCGGTCAATATCCAGGAATTTGTACAGTTCTATGATCAGCTGGCCTGATTTCAATCCGAAAAAAAAGGAAGTTCTAAAGTCATGCTTGCAAAGAAGTCCCATTAGTTTTTTTTCTATGCTTGCGTGCACATCTGAATACATATCCTTCGGATCAAACTCGATTAATTTACCAAGCTGCTCCGCCGTAATGTCATAGAAAAAATCCTTGGAATATCTGGAACTGAAGTTATTTATTCCTTTAGCAAATGGAAATTCCTCAATATGATCTGAAAGCAACTCAAATAGTTTTCTTAGCGATTGGTTAATCTTAAGAGACTGCCGTTGCTTATCCAGATTAAAATTCTTCTCAGAAAATACAGTATCACTCATTTGTCTGATCATCTCTTTATTAAGGAGAACTTCATCATAGATAAGTGTTACATTCTTTTCATTACTCTTTTTGATCTTTCTTAATAATTCGATCAGGCTGGCTGTGAACTGAACATGAAAAAGCTCAAGTTTATCGATATCCAGCTCCTCATTATTTTCAAACAGCTGGTGGATTACCTGACTTCTTAAATATATTTTGTAGAGAGCGTCTTCCGCAAAAAATGCAGAGAGCAGTTGTAAACGGCTGATCTCTGCACGGGACTCCCTTAATATATCTATACGTCGTTCATCCATCTGTTAAAATTAACTAACCCGGGTAACATTCTTTTTCAGCTCAGCTTCCAAAGTTTTAAGTTCCCCATCAAGTACTCTTCTGCTCTGAGCACCCTGTTCATGAATCTGCTTAACCTCATTTAAGGTTTCGATTAAAGATGAAGTTGTCATTTTTAAAGTTTCAAGCGACACAACTGTTTTCTCATTTTCCTTAGCTACATCAATGCTGTTTTGTTTAAGCATCTGAGCATTTTTTTGCAAGATGGTGTTGGTAGTATCTGACACCTTTTTCTGCATCTCAACGTTAGCTTTTTGCCTTTGTAGTGCAACAGCAATCGTTAATTGATTCTTCCATACCGGAATAGTAGTAGAAATAATAGATTGCGCTTTTTCAGCAATGGATGTATTATTGTTCTGTACTACCCTAATCTGAGCCAGTGATTGAAGCATGATAAAGCGCACGATCTTCATATCTGCCAGTCTCTTATCCAGTCTGCTCACGAAATCTCTTAAATCTGCAATCTCGTAATCCTGATAATCCGCTGGCCTGCCTTCCATTTCAGCAAGCTTCAGACTCAGTTCATTGTATTTCAATTGTCCGGATATGATCAGTTCTTCCATTTGATGAATGTAACCAACATTGCTGTCAAACATTGTCTGAAGAGAACTATTGTCTTTAATTGAATTTAAGCGTCCAGCCTTAATCTTATTGGTAATCTTATCAACGTTATTGACTACTACATCATATTTCTGGAACAGTTTCTTTGCATCAACTATGAGTTTCTTGAGAAAAGGAATCTTAGAGATAAATGATTTAAATCCACTTTGCTCCAGCTCATTAACATCAATATAATTAAGTTCAGTAAGCAATTCGTTGATCAAACCTCCAACTTCACCGCTGTCATAGGTACGTACAGACGATAAAAAATCGTTACTGTATTTTTCCATTGAATTCTGTGCTTCTGATCCATAGTTAAGGATAGAATTTACATCAGACGGCTCTAATGATTTGGCAATCTCCTTATATTTCGTTTCATCTTCAGCAGATAAAACCGTAAGGTCTACATTGCCATCCTTGTCTATTTTTGCTGGCGCAAGACTCTGAGCAGCATTTTCGTTTGTTTCCATAATTTTATTTCTATAAAAACCTATAGATAACTCATTGTTACTGTTTTAACAGTTTCTTCCAGTTTTTTATCTTTAGTTGGTTCGCCAATGGCATTGAATTTCCAGTCGCCATTTTTCTTGTAAAAAACGCCCATTACCATAGATACGTGGCCGGCAAATCCAGGACCATTTGCAATATCGTACTTGGCAAATACCTCAGTTACTCTCTTTGGAGTACCTTCATAAATGCGGATTGAAGCAAATGGAATCGTTCCGAAATCATGACCTCTGAAGCTGTTTAAAACAAACGCAACATAATTTACGGCTGGATTAAGACGAGAAAAATCGAGGGTAATCACCTCGTTGTCCAATCCATCATCACCGCCCATATCACCGGTCAAATCATCACCGCTATGTCGTACCGCGCCGTCTTTGGAACCCAGGTTTCCAAAATACACCACCTCAGTCAGCTGCTTTTGTTCATTATACAATGCACAACTGCCATCCAGATCCACGGCTTCTTTGGTTTTACCGAAACCAAACATCCCCTTTTTCTCTATCGCGCCCCAGTTGATGCCAACACAAACGCTCTCCAGCTTACTTCCGTTACTTTTTTCAAGACTGATGCGCTGTCCTTTTTGAAGATTAATTGCCATAATTTCTTATTGATATTTATTTAAATAATCCTGCAGACCACCCTTCATTCCCATTCCAACTGCTTCAAACTTCCATTTATTATCGCGTTTATAAATTCTACCGAATTCAATCGCTGTTTCTATAGAAAAATCCTCTTCCAATTCATATTTCAACACTACCTCGTTCGTTACAGCATCAAAAATACGGATAAAAGAGTTTCTCACCTGACCAAAATTTTGTCTCCTGTTTTCTGCGTCATGTATAGTAACAACAATACAAATCTCAGATACTTTAGATCCCGCTTTTGTAAGGTCTACTTTAATCTGCTCATCATCACCATCGCCATCACCAGTAAGGTTATCTCCGGTGTGCTCAACTGCCTCGTCCGGTGACTTTAAATTGTTATAAAAAACCAAATGCTCATCTGAAACCAACTTTTTGTTCTCATCAAGCATAAACACAGAAGCATCTAAGTCAAACGAAGTTCCGGTGGTGGAGCTATTTGTATCCCAACCCAAACCAATAGTAAATTTCGGGGCATCGATATTCTCTCTCTGTCCTTTTTGTAAGTTAATGGCCATAATATTAAATCAATTTATAGTTTTTATTTTTTAAGTAGTTCTTTATATAATTCAGGTTCTTCGAATAGCATTCAATGGTGTGGTAGCTGTTGCCCAATGACAAGTTGTACAAGCTTGTGATGAAATCATCAGTTTGCCGCTCCAGAAATATAGAAAAGCTATTGAAATCGCAATTTAGGATATATTTAACAATCCTCGTATTAAAACAGAAATTACCGCTTTTTATGATCTCATCCAGATCAAATATTGATTTTACCTGATGGTAATTTAGAAAGTTCTCAATATTAGGGTGGATATCGTGATTAACCAGTTCTGCATAATAAAGCATAAAAATATCGTTCTTCAGCCCATAGTCCTTCACCATTTTCATGATCATTTTTTCATGACTCCCGGTAATCTTAATGTCGTCGAGAAAAAACAATACCTTATCTTTTAGAAAATCCTTATCGATGTGAAAAGAATCATTGCCAATCAGTTTCATTCTTTCCTCCGCGCTTAATGCACCGTAGTCGTCCTTATAGGTAATGGTTCTGTGGACTTTCGCTTCTTGCACCACCATTCTATCATTTTCCACCAGCCAGTGATTCAACTCGTACACAAAGTAGCTCTTCATCGCAAAAGTAGCCGTTGGTATAAAACAATACGGGCTTGATATGACAACAATTTGCTCTCCCTCAAGATTATCTTCCAGAAAATCTTTGATAAAGCCCTGCGCAAGGTCCTTTCCAAATTTCTTAGCGACCAGGTCATCTCCGAACTTGAAACGACTGTAGTCATCCGGATGAAAACCAAAGCTGCTGGAATGTTGTATTTTATGTAGTGAATAGGTATATGGGATCATAGTAATAATTCAGAGATAGTTATATGATTCGAATTAATTAGTAAACTTTTTATACCGATAGATTCGGCGCCTTTTACATCAGCCAAAGGATTATCACCAACATGAATAATTTCATGCAGCCCCAGTTCGGGATGTTTTTCTTTATCTATCGTGTCCAACATGAGTTGAAAAAACTGAAGATTAGGCTTCGACATTCTCACCTCATCTGAGTACAGCTGAAAATCCAACAGTACATCCAGCTCAAGATGATTCAACACCTTCTTCAGCGTTTTCCCTCTAATAAATCCTGTATTACTTAATAAACTTATAGTGCAGTGTCCGGAGTCCTTCAACTGATATAAAACATCAAGGCTATTTGAACAATACACCACTGGCATATAATTGAACACCAATTCTTCCATTTCGTTATACAGACCTTCTATATCAATGTCCTGAAAAGCTGTAGAATAGTTATTGATGATACTGATGACCATCAAGTACATCTCGTCAGCATCTATATTTTTTCCAGTTCTTTCATTGATACTATTGACCATCAGATCTACCTGCCGGAAGATCACAGAGACCTCTTCTAAACTTTTGCCTGCCGAATTAAAATTTGCATGAAAGTACTTAGCCCTTTCCGCTTTAAATGCGGGATTGGATTTAATGAGAGTTAACCAGAGATCAAAAGAATAATGTTTATAATTGGGCATCTGAGCGCTTCGTTTTTATATAAATAGGATTAAATTAGTCCCCTAATGTTACAAAAAATCTATTAATTTTTATCAGTGGCTACCCTATATAGCGGATCCTCAAGTATATTAACTTCAATAATATCTGCCGCATTATCCAGTAGTTTTCTGCAATCGGCACTCAGATGTTTTAAGTGTAACACCTTGCCTGCTACATGATAACGTGCAGTTAACTTATTTAGTGCTTCTATTCCTGACATATCAGCTACTCGACATTCTTTAAAATCAATGACTACTTTTTGCGGGTCGCCCTGCACATCAAATTTTTCATTAAAAGCAGCGATTGAACCAAAAAAAAGCGGTCCAAAGATTTCATAATGTTTTACGCCTTCGGCATCGATATATTTTTTTGCCCTGATGCGTTTAGCACTCTCCCAGGCAAATACCAATGCTGACAAAATCACTCCTATCAATACAGCCAGAGCTAGATTGTGAAGCCAAACAGTAATTACAGCGACCAATATTCCTACAAAAACATCCTTTTTAGGCATTTTATTGATTACCCTGAGACTCATCCATTCAAAAGTTCCAATCGCAACCATAATCATTACTCCTGTAAGCGCTGCCATAGGCACCTTTTCTATTATTGGGGCCCCCACCAGAATAATAAACAGAATGGTCATTGATGCTATTATACCCGACAAACGTGCTCTTGCTCCTGCTGATAGATTGACTAGCGTTTGCGCAATCATGGGACATCCACCCATTCCTAAAAAGAAGCCATTTAATATGTTGGCACTTCCCTGCGCAATGCATTCTTTATTTCCTCTTCCTTTTGTTTCCGTGATCTCATCCACAAGATTGAGCGTCAAAAGGCCTTCTGTAAGACCTACGGATGCCATAATCAGCGCATAAGGAAATATCACCTTCAGCATTTCCAGATCAAAAGGAACTGCTGGGATGTGAAACGGTGGAAGACTGCCTTTAACAGATGCTATGTCTTTAACTGTCTTTGTATCAATACCAAAACCGAGCACAACAAAAAAGACCACAATAATAGCTACCAACGAAGCAGGTACTGCCTTAGTTATTTTCGGAAGGATTAATACGATCAAAATGGTGAGTAATACCAAGCCTGCCATGACAAACAGCGCAGTACCTGAGAGCCAGGTCACCTGGCCATTAACAACCGTTTTAAATTGTTCCAGCTGAGCCATAAATATAACTATAGCCAGACCATTTACAAATCCAAACATAACAGGCTGAGGCACTAGTCTGATAAATTTTCCCCAACGGAACAGGCCTACCATAATTTGGAACATACCAGCCAGTATCACCGCAGCAAATACATACTCTATACCATGAGATTTCATCAATGCTATAAGTACAATCACAGTTGCCCCTGCCCCTCCGGAAATAAGCCCTGGTCTGCCACCAAAAACAGCTGTAACCAATCCCATGATAAATGCGGCATAAAGACCAGTTAATGGTGGCAATCCTGCTAAAATCGCAAAAGACAGAGACTCTGGCATCATCGTCATGGCTACCGTGAGCCCTGCGAGGATTTCAGTTTTATAGTTAATTTTAGCGGAGAAGTCAAACAAATAGCCCTGGGGTTTCATACCCGGCAAATGTAAACAATAAGCTTATATTTTATCGAGGGGTTTGCGCGCTTTATCAGATGAAATCTTGTATTTACTTGGTGCCATTCCGGTCACAGACTTAAACTGTGCCGACAAATGTGCACTGCTGCTGTAACCCATTTTGTAAGAAATCTCATTTAGGTTCAGTTCGCCATATTCCAGAAGTTCCTTTACTTTTTCTATCTTCTGCTGAATAATGTATTTCTCAATTGTAATTCCTTCGGCATCTGAAAATGATCTGCTCAGATACGCGTAGTCTCTATTCATCTTACCGGCAATCAAATGCATCAGGCTTTGATTGATTTCATTCAGATCAGAATAATGCACCAGGTTAATCACCTCCGTTTTTATACTTTCAATTAACTGGTCTTTTTCTTTGTCGATCAGTTCAAATCCCAATACCTGAAAAGCTGACGATATATCCTGCAATTGTGATGCGATAGGCTCTGGTTCTATTTCAACCTTGCCCAATGCAATTTCTTTGACATCAAAGCCCTGGTTTTGTAATTGTTGCCTGACAATTAGTATGCAACGGTCACAAACCATATTTTTCACAAATAAGATCATATTTTTTCAGCTTTATAACCAGCCTTCTCCAGTGTCTCTATAACCTTTTCAGCATCCAGGGAATCAGTTCCGCTTACTTCCAATACCTTATCGGGATTTTCGGTATCTACCTTCCAATCGTCTATTTCGGTCTGTGCATTAAGATATGGTGTTACGGTAGCGATACAACCACCACATTTGATATTTGTTTTAAATTTTAGAGTCTGCATAATGATGTAAATTAAAAATTAGTTAAGCTTTGCGAATTTTAAACGTAAACTATTGCTTACCACTGACACTGAACTCAGTGCCATGGCTGCTCCGGCAATCATTGGATTCAACAAAAACCCGTTAAAAGGATATAATATGCCTGCTGCAATTGGAATACCGATTAAATTATAAATGAATGCCCAAAATAAATTCTGGCGTATTGTTTTTACCGTCAGCCTGGAAAGCTGCAATGCTTTCGGAACTTGCAGCAGATCAGAAGAAACTAACGTAATCTTAGCTACGTCAATTGCAATATCTGAACCTTTTCCCATTGCAATTGAAACATTAGATTGAGCCAGGGCCTGGCTATCGTTGATACCATCACCAATCATGGCAACAACCTTTCCTTCATCTTGTAATTTCTTAATAAAGTCTGCCTTATCTGATGGCAAAACCTCTGCTTTAAAATGTTCGATACCAGTCTCCCTAGCCACGGCTGAAGCCGTTTCTTCATTATCTCCGGTAAGCATATATACCTCAATGCCAAGTGATTTCAATTCAGTTATTGCAGCCTTAGATGAGCTCCTCACCTGATCAGCGATAGCTACAACGGCGAGAACGGATTGCTGGTCGGCAAAATAAATGACGGTTTGTGCATGGGCCTGTAGTGTTTTAGCATGCTGCATTAAATCATCTGAAATGGCCTGTTTATTGTCCTTTAATATTTTATGACTACCCGCCCAATACATCTTGTCATTATATTTTGCAGAAACACCTTTTCCTGTCAGGCTTTCAAAATCAATGACAGATAAAGGTTCTACTCCATATTGTTTAAAATCTCTATATATAGCCTCCGCCAGTGGATGTTCAGAATTCTGCTCCATTGCCGCAAAAATCTGCTCCAGTAAAACCTGATCTTCAGTAAGTTGCTTAGCCCATTTTATAGTGGTTACTTTAGGCTTTCCTTCGGTAATGGTGCCTGTTTTATCCAGTACAATTGCATTTACTTTATAGGCTTGTTCTAGTGCTTCTGCATCTTTAATCAGTATTCCACTTTCGGCACCTTTACCAATCCCAACCATAATAGCAGTTGGAGTTGCTAATCCCAGCGCACATGGACATGCGATCACCAAAACAGTTACCATCGCAAGCAAGCCTTGCGTAAAAGCATGTTCACCGCCAAATAACATCCAGACACCCAGGGTAATTATGGCAATCAGCATAACGACAGGAACAAATATACCTGCTATCTTATCTACTAATTTTTGCACGGGAGCCTTTGATCCCTGGGCATCCTGCACAAGCTGGATGATCTGAGCAAGCATGGTCTCCCCGCCTACTTTCTCAGCTACGAAGCGAAAGCTACCCTTCTGGTTGATGGTTCCTGCAAAAACAGCATCATCCTTTTGCTTAGCCACAGCCACAGGTTCTCCCGTGATCATACTTTCATCTACAAAAGAGCTACCTTCATAAACCCTTCCGTCTACGGGAATTTTATCACCGGATCTAACCAACAACCTATCTCCCTTTTTCACCTCGGTAATTGCGATCTCCTGCTCTCCGTCGTCTGCAATTCTGACTACCGTTTTCGGCTGTAAACCAATCAGTTTCTTTATCGCAGATGAAGTATTTGATTTTGCCCGCTCCTCCAGTAATTTACCAAGCATGATAAATACAATTACCACCGCTGCAGCTTCATAGTATACATGAGGATGCAATCCTCTCCTATGCCAGAATTCAGGATAAAAAGTATTGAACAAACTAAAAACAAAGGCTATTCCGGTACTGAGTGCCACCAATGTATCCATATTGGCTTTATTGTGTCTCGCCTGTTTAAACGCATTGACAAAGAAATTCTTTCCAAAATAGAATACAACAGGAGCTGTCAATAACATCATGATATAGTTACCATAAGGCATATCCATAAAAAACATCCCAATAACTACTACTGGAATGGTTAATACAGCAGCAGATAAAATTCTATTTTTTAATGATTTACAATTATTTTCCTGAACCTCTTTTTGTTTTTCATCTCCTTTCTCCGTATCGATGATCAAATCATAACCTATGCCCTGGACAGCTTTCTGCATCTCCTCAGTACTGATGGCTTTTGGATCATACACCACCTTTACTTTTTGCGTAGCATAATTAACTTCTGCCTGAACCACTCCTTCCTGCGCGCCGATCATAGATTCAACACTAACAGCACATCCGGCACAGGTCATGCCCAATACCGGCAATGAAATCGTTTCTATATTTTCTTGTGAAGACATCTTGTATATAATTTACTCCACAAAAATACGGCCTGTACAAAGCCATTTGCTTATATAATCTGGTTTAAATCTTATATAATTTTGATAAAGCTTACCTTTGTCACTGAATGACAAAAAAGAAATATTTTACATTAATCCTGATTCTGGGATCACTGACTGCATTAGGCCCATTTTCAATAGACATGTAGCTACCCGGATTTCAGGCCATAGCAAAGGATCTCAATACCGATAAAGTTGCACTTTCCCTCTCCAGTTTCTTTATAGGTATATCGGCAGGACAACTGCTATACGGTCCGTTACTGGACCGTTTCGGAAGAAAAAAACCACTTTACATAGGTCTTTCTGTTTATATATTGGCATCATTGGGTTGTGCTTTAGCAACAGACATAGATACCTTTATTGTTTTAAGATTTGTACAGGCAATCGGCAGTTGCGCCGCTGGTGTGGCATCGGTAGCCATGGTCAGGGACTTATTTCCTGTCCATGAAAATGCAAAAGTCTTCGCTCTACTGATGCTGGTACTGGGTGTTTCACCTATGGTAGCACCTGCTGTAGGTGGTTATGTTACCGTTGCTTTTGGATGGCATAGCGTCTTTATTATATTAATGATTATAGGTCTTTTTAATCTCATGGCCAGCTGGCTATGGTTGCCAAATAGTTTTAAAGCAGACCATGAAATGTCTTTAAAGCCTAAACCAATTATAAACGGTTTTCTTAACGTAATTAAAGTTCCCCAGTTTTACACTTATGCTTTTACCGGTGCCACCGCATTTGCAGGTTTATTTGCCTACGTATCCGGATCTCCTTTACTTTTCATGGATATTTTTAAGGTAAAAGAAGAAACCTACGGATGGATATTTGCCTTTCTATCTATCGGACTAATTGGTGCGAGTAACATGAATACCTTATTGCTCAAAAAATTCCGGAGCGAGCAGATTATAGTAATAGCCAGTTTTGCCCAAATGATCGTTACTTTATGTTTCCTTATTGGCGGTATTAACGGATGGTATGGATTAGGAACCACAATATTTTTGCTATTTCTTTTCTTATGCTGCCTCGGCTTTGTCAGCCCCAATGCTTCGGCGCTAACCTTATCTCCTTTTACGCGGAATGCAGGAACAGCATCGGCATTAATGGGTGCCATTCAAATGGGCATAGGCGCATTGGCCTCAATTGGAGTGGGTATATTTAATGTAGAATCTATGGTACCCATGACAGGAATTATGGCATTAACCTCTGTTCTTGCATTTGTTATACTCATAGTGGGGAGAAAAAAAATAAATTTCATACCCACGTAGGGGTACATTTTAATCTTGTTGTCTTACTCTAAAATAAGACAACAATGAGATCAATAATTACTTCTATTCTATTAGCAGCTGGCTTAACCGCTACTGCACAAAACAAAATGCCCGGGAAGGTGCATTTAGGACTTATTTATCCGATAAGCTCGAATGGTACACACGCTCCTTTAGATACCAACAATCTTTCCATTAATCTTCTCGGAGGTATCTCCGCTGAGGAAAAAGGGCTATCCTTTGCAGGCATTTCCAATGTAGTAAAGGGTAATACCCATGGTGCGCAGTTCGCAGGTTTTTCCAATCATATATTAAAAAAAGCTTCTGGTGCCCAGTTTGCTGGATTTATGAATACTTACGGAGAGGGCGATGGATTTGCATTTGCCGGATTCACAAACATCGCTTCCGGCAATGTTAAAGGGGGACAGTTTGCAGGATTTGCAAATATTGCAAGAGATATTAGCGCATCTCAACTTGCAGGCTTCATCAACACGGCAAAGGATGTGAAAGGTTCACAGCTAGCCGGATTCATCAATGTGGCACGTAAAGTCAAAGGCGTTCAGATCGCGGGTTTCATCAATGTGGCCGATAGCAGCGACCATCCGATCGGACTGATCAACATCATAAAAAATGGAGAGAAAAGTATTGGCCTTAGTATGGATGAAACCCAAAATGCTATGCTCACTTTCAGATCTGGAGGCAAAGTCTTGTACGGAATCCTTGGAATAGGCTATAATTTTAAAAATAAAGATGAAGTTTACGCTATTGAAGCAGGATTTGGCGCTCATTTCTTCCAATCTAAGTCATTCCGGTTAAATGCGGAAGCAACTGCCCTTTCCCTTGAAGATTTCAAAAAAGGTGAATATTTCAAAACAACATTAAGAGTATTGCCTGCATTCAAGATCACTCCTTTTCTGGAGATATTTGCCGGCCCTTCCATTAATTATGTAAATACCAATACACTGGAAGGACGTAAGCTTACCAAAAAATACCTGCATCAATGGGAAAACAAATGGGGCGACAATCTTCAGGGCTTATATGCCGGGTATACTGGTGGAATCCACGTCGTATTCTGATAAATACCATTAATCTATAATTCAATACAAATAAGAACAACATCATGAAACATTTTATTCTTTTGGCATGTGCCGCAATAGTTTTTACCTCATGCAGCAAAGACAGGATCACTGCAAGTGGCGACAAAATCACAGAGACCCGTAACCCTGGAAATTTCACAGGGGTAAATGGAAGTGGGTCCAGCGATATCCATGTCAGTTATGGTTCCGAATACAAAGTGGTTTTAAAGGGCTCAGACAATTTGGTTCCCCGTTTCAAAACAGAGGTAATGAATGATATTTTATACCTCAAATACGAACACGTAAATGTACATAGGGACGATATCGAGATTTTTGTAACCCTCCCACTCATCAACTATGTGTCATTAAGTGGAAGTGGCGAGATCGATATCAAGGGTGCATTTCCTGCTACCAATTCTTTTAAAGCGAACATCAGCGGATCAGGTGAAGTAGATGTAGAGGATAGCTTTTCTGCTGATGAGGTTTTCGTTAACATCAGCGGATCTGGAGAAGCTGATCTGGAAAAACTGGAGGCAAAAAAAGCAGATGTTGATATCTCAGGCAGCGGCGATGCCAAGATCAAAGTTTTAGATAACCTAAAAGCGAGAATAAGTGGAAGCGGTAAAATCTATTACCTGGGAAGCCCTGCGATAGATTCCAAAATCAGCGGATCAGGAAAAGTAATAAAACTATAATGCAGCCTTTGGCAATTTTATCTAAGTTTGAGTCAGATTATAAACCAATAAATTTGACTCAAACTTCATCTCCACCAATAGAGCAGACATTTGATGACACTGCCTTTGAGCGACTCTTTAAGGCGCACTACAGGGAGCTTCATGCCTATGCTGGAGTAATGCTGAGAGATGAAGACATGGCAGAAGAGATTGTTCAGGGTATGTTCCTCAAGTTCTGGGAAAAACGTGAATTACTGAACATACAATCTTCCATAAAGGCCTATTTATATAAATGCACCTATAACGATTGTCTGAATTATATTAAACATCAAAAAATAAAGACAAAGTATCAGGATTTTGCGATGTATACGATGAATGATCAGCATGAACCAGCTTCCTCAAAAGCAGAACTAACTGAACTTGAACAAAAGTTACAGGAAGCCCTTAATGAGCTCCCAGAACATTGCAGGACTGTATTCCAAATGAGCAGATTTGAAGAACTAAAATATAGAGAGATCGCCGATCAGCTGGGTATATCCATAAAGACTGTGGAAAACCAAATGGGAAAGGCCTTAAAGATATTAAGAATAAAGCTTGCCGACTTTATTACCCTCATCATACCCGGCATAATTATGTTTTACAAGGATTTTTTTAATTAAGAGAAACGATGAAGGATGAACTATTGATAAAGTTTCTTTTAAAGGAAGCAAACGAACAGGAAAAAGCAGAAGTTCAGCAATGGATCGCAGCGGATGCCGACCACAAAACCTATTTTGCCCAGTTTGAGAAAATCTGGTTAGCAAGCAAGACACTTTCTCCAAATGGAAAAGCCGATGAGGAACAAGCCTGGATCAGGTTTAAAGCAAGGGTTGCTGCAAACCAATCTGCTAAAGATTCCCATTCACCTGTAGCACACAATTCGGCAATCAAATCTCTAAATGTTAACTATACCTGGCTTAAAGTTGCTGCTTCATTAGTTTTGATTGCAGGAATCTGGTTTGCTTACAATTTTTTCGGTGATCAAAAATATACAGATCTGTTAGCAGGGAATCAGGTGATTAAAGAAATACTTCCAGACGGATCAGAAATCACGATGAACAAAAATTCAGTCATCAGCTATGCTACGGACTTTAAGGAGGAAAGAAGTATTCATTTGAAACAAGGCGATGTATTTTTCGATGTGGCACATGATAAAAGCCATCCTTTTGTAATTGAAATTGATCAGGTCTCTGTAACCGTAGTCGGAACTTCTTTCAACATCAGACACATTAAAGATGAAACAGAAGTTGTAGTTGAAACAGGTATCGTTAAAGTAGCATCCGGGAATGACGTCATCGAGCTGAGACAGGGTGAAAAAGTATCCATAAAACCTTCCTCTCCTCAACTGATCAAAGAAACAAACAAAGATCAGCTGTACAACTATTACCGCAGCAATTACTTCTTGGCCAACAATATACCATTGATCAAATTGACAATGGCTTTAAATGAAGCATATGATACACAAATCGTTATCAATGAGCCCTCCACTGCGAATGAACCCATCAATACGACCCTTAAGAGATCGGATTCCTTTGACTCAAACCTTGCTAAAATTTGCAGGACCATGGATTTAAAAATAACCCGTAACGGAGCGCAGATTTTATTGTCTAAAAACAAATGAAATTAAAGATCATATTGCTGCTGGTTAGCCTATCATTATGGTGCAAGGCACAAAATAATACGGATGACTATAGGCGCAATCTAGATAAACTGGTAAAGCTGGACGTAAAAGCAAAACCTGTATCCGAAGTACTTGACAAACTAAGCAAAACCGGCGGCTTCTTTTTCTCTTACAGCGGTGCCCTTTTTAATCAGGATAGTATTGTGAATGTAAATGCTTCAAATATACCGGTGAGGGATGTCCTTGACCGCATATTCGAAGGAAAAGTCGCCTATAAAGAGATGGGTGAGCATGTCATTCTAAGGTATGCTGCCAATCAACTGACCATAGAACCTGAAAACATCAGCAGTAGTGAAAAATCATACCAAATCAGTGGTTATGTAATAGATAAAACAACGGGTCAAGCAGTCAAAAAGGCCAGCGTATATGAAAAAAGAACTTTAGATGGTGACCTTACCGACGACAAAGGACATTTCAAAATACGCATCAAGGGAGATCATAAAATGATCATACTTACCGCCAGTAAAGAAATGTACCGTGATACTTCCCTGGTCTTTCTATCTGACATCAAGATAAAGCCAGAGGGTTATCGGGATAAGGACGACGAAAAGGGAAGCTTCTTTTTTAATACCATAGAAAAATCAGGCATCAGTCGGTTCTTCTTATCGTCAAAACAAAAATTCCAGAGCATGAACATCTCTGGTTTTTTGGCGAACAGTCCTTTCCAGGCTTCCTTCACACCAGGCTTAAGTTCGCATGGCATCATGAGTTCACAGGTAATTAATAAAGCTTCTTTAAACGTAATCGGAGGCTATACGGCAGGAATTAACGGGGTGGAAATTGCCGGACTTTTTAACATCACCAAAGGAAATGTAATCAAACTGCAGATCGCAGGAGGTTTTAATGGTGTAGGTGGTTCGGTAGAAGGTGTGCAAGTGGCCGGACTCTTAAACGACGTAAGAACAGGTGTGAAAGGCGTTCAGGTCGCCGGTGTTTTAAATCATGTAAAAGAAGATGCCGAAGGTGTACAGATTGCCGGGATAACCAATATCACATTCAAAGGGTTCAGAGGCACCCAGATAGCAGGTGTGGCTAATATATCACCCGAAAAAACCAAGGGCACTCAGATCGCCGGAGTGTTCAATTACACAGCAAAGGAAATTGATGGGGCGCAGATTGCAGGTATATTCAATTATGCGAAACAAATGAAGGGGCTTCAGATCGGATTGGTCAACATTTCTGATTATAACGATGGGTACAGCATCGGCTTAGTTAATTATGTCCATCATGGCTATCATAAGATCAGCATTTCAACCAATGAAACCGTCAATGCAAACGTCGCGCTGAAAACAGGCAATGCCAAGCTCTACAACATCATTTTTGCCGGAAAAAATTATGGTGATTCTGCCAGAATACTTACTGCAGGCCTCGGTTTCGGACATGACTTTATTTTCAACAATAAATTATCCGTAGCCGCTGAGCTCACAGGTCAATACCTATACCTGGGCAATTGGGATCACACCAATTTCATGAACAAGTTTCAGGCTAACCTTCAATATCAGGTTTTCAAAGGAATTACACTGTTTGCCGGACCAGCCTATTCAACATATAGCGGAACTGAAGGTACAGCTGAGAAAGGATACCAGCAAAGAGTTGCCCCACAAAGGGCTCATAAAATCAGTTTGGGAACAAAAGGATGGATGGGATGGAATGCAGGAATTACATTAATGTAACTCCTGCAAGTTTAGATTAATGTGAAGTTTGTTCTTTGCCTGTACGATCATATTGACAGCAATCATCCAGTTTTAAATAAGATTCCTTTGTCGCTTTATACTTTGGTGTATCATAACCTGCATCCGCAACTTTTTGCTGCACCTGATCCAATGTCACTTTCGAAGGATCGTAGCTTACTTTAAGCACCTTCGTTTTTACATTCCAATTTGCGGTGCTTACGCCTTTTACCTTTAAAGCAGTTTCGATGTGTTTTTTACACATACCACAATTACCCAATACTTTGAGGCTATCTGTTTTAGACTGTGCGGATGCTGCTCCACCTACGAAAGCTAATAAGGCAATCGCCAAAAACTTTAATGATTTCATAATAATTGTATTTAAAAAAATGGTGTTCACACAAATATCAAAAATCTACGGTGATAAGTTTTATATAATTCCGAGGATTTTTTACAGGCATAAAAAAACCGTCTCCAGTAGAGACGGCTTTTTCGTATGACTTTAGAATCTTAAGCTACTGTATTTTTGCTTAAACTAAGATATGGATATTTCGCTCTAAGCAATTCAAACGAACCAAACATCAACACTCCATATATCAGAGATCCGTAAACAAAATTAAGTTCGTAAGGAATAGCTGCTACTAAACACGCCCAGTATCCTGCTAACGTTGGTTCGTATAAGCCTGGTATATACATTGCACTAATGTCGGATACGATCCAATGAATCAATACCATTACAATAGTTGACAATACCAGATTCTGTACATTTATTTTATTCAGCATTACTTTACCCACAACTACCATAAGGATAAATGCAATATAAGTCCAATACCACCCGCCATAAAAGAAGCCGTAACCTGATATATTGGCAATGAATATATCACTCAGTAACAGAATAAGCAAAGGAAAACCAAAAGCCTTTATGTTATTGCTAAAATAAGCACCACCAAATAAAGCGATAGCCCCTACTCCGGAGAAATTGGCTATTTCTTTGAAATTATCAGAAAGCGCCGCTGCAACGCGTATGATGCTAACCAATACGATGATCAATAAAAGTATTGCGGTACGAGGGTTAAATTTCGAGTCAGACATGTTTTTAAATTATAGATCAAAGTTATGTTATTTCTACCGATAATAAAACAGCTTGCATTCTTCTTATATCGACTTCCATTATTTGATCATACCGAGATCAAGTACGCCCAGTAGTTCAGTAGAGAGTTCACCCAATATGCCCAGATTAGCCTGAATACCTGTTTGGATCTTTATAAAATCAATTCCTGCAAGGGCAACTGGCTTACCGTCAGCATCCACGGCATTGGCGATGTCGATTTTATCCCCATTGGCCAGGTTATCCGCATAGCCAAAAGCAAATGGTGTGCTGGTGATCTGTGCACCAGGTTTAATATTGGTTGAGGGAAGCAGCGAACCTTTCAGTGTGTATTCGTTTCCGGAAATCCATGATGGATATCCCTCTACCTTACTACCCATATTCACTGTACCGCTGTTTCCCTTGTTATCTCTCCAGGCTACCGGCCCACCTGCGGCAGGTTTAGTATAAGTTACTTCATAATTACGAATATAACCTGGCTGACCATATTCACTGCCTTTAACTTCATACCAGGTATCATCAGGTTTACCATTTCCATTTGCATCTTTCATAACCCATACAATTCCGGGTTCAGCAAAATTAGCAAGCGGATTGCCGTAAATCACCAGGTCGTCCTTGTTGCCTTCATTGATCACAGTATGGTCAAAGCCAAGTACGATGTAACCTCCCCAGGCTCCGAGTGATACAAGACCCTGCTTCCCTTCCAGACTTTTTGCTGCAGTAAGTGTTCCGAGTGTCCGATTAGTATTTTGTCCGGGGCCTGGTAAAAACTCAAATACGGTTTTAACATAAGCGCTACTGCCGGGCGTCACCGGAATGTTGGGCAAACCTACGTTGACAGTGTAACTGCGCGAAAATACACCACCCTCATTCGTAGCGGTATATTCTATTGTATAAATTCCGGATTGAATGGCTGTAAATTCGTAGCTGGAAGTATTACTGGTTACTTCCCCGTCCAGCTTCCACTCCTGTTCATAACCCCTTCTATTTATATTTATGGCTGAAAAAGAAATCGTTTCATTTACCTTTATATTCAACACAGTCCCTTCAATGCCCATCTGCACCACGGGTGGTTCCAGCATTTCTTTATCTTTCTTACATGCACCAAGCAGAATAAAACTAAGCAAGAGCATCGATAAGGACTGTCTGATTTTCATATCGGTTTTTTTAAATTATTTATAGCTGTATTTGAAAACAATACTTTGCGGCATACCACCTGTAGCAAAGACGAATCTCTTTTTGCCATCTGCACTAAAGCAGAACATTTTACCTTCGGTTCCATAATCATTGGCATCGGCCACAAAAACGTTATTGTCCAGGTTATTCACTGTAACTGCATAAGGGGTTACAAGCGGCGTCTGATCGGTAACAAAATCACTTCCCACTGCACCTGTTGCAACATTAAAAACTTTCAAAGTATTAGGGGCCGGCCATGCGCCCTCAACTATACCATAACCTTTTCCCTGGGTAATATTAAGAGCAAACAGGTTAATCGCCGTACTTTGTGTTTTTGTGTCAGTCACGCTGTTCAGTTTATCCACCGTAGGCAAAATATCGCCATAGTTACCTTTTGTAACCACAAACAATTCACCATTGGCCATGGCTGCTATTTTAATCGGATTAACGTTCACGGTAATGTCTTTTACTTTTGCAAAAGTATTCAAATCTACCACAGAAACCGACGAATTGTTATCTGTACCAAACTGAAAATGCGCTGAGTTGGTTACGTACAATTTATTGTTTACAATATCCAGCTGTTCCATAGCTCCCCCTACCTTCAATCTTGCCTCTATACTTAAACTTGCTGTATCTACTTTACTGATATAACCATCGAAACCCGATATGTAGGCTTTTCCTTTATGAAAAGCTATATAGCGCGGCAGGAAACCAGCCGTACCATCAGAAAAGGGAATTCTTTTTAAAGATTTACCAGTGGCAATGTTCATTACCTCTAAGTAAGAATCTTTATTAGCAGCCTTAGTACCTGTAATTACACAATACATCTTGCTGCCATATTGTTTCAGATCATTGGCATTTGTTCCCAGCTCTACACCGTTTTGTCTCTTGAAGTAATCTTTTTCCGGAATAGATGTTGAAAGATCAAAATAAGTGATGGAACTATTGTTCACACCGGCTGTTTCTGTAAAAGCCCCCTCACACAGCACATAAATCCCTGTTGTAGCACTTGGCTGAGGGGCAATTGGCGGTAACCTATCTTTTCTACAGGCAGTCAGCGCCAGAACTGCGAATGTTGCTGTAAATAAGAGTTGCTTAAAATGTAGTTTGTTCATCATGTTTGCTTTTTAGCTAGACAAAGTTCTGTAAAATAACTCTGTCTGGCGGTTTTTATTATCTATTTATAGTTATATACAAAAACAGCCTGTTGTGGCACACCTGCTGTTTCAAAATCAAATTTCCTTTTACCATTAGTACCAAAACAATAAGCATGGCCGCTATTGCCACTAAAATTATTGGCATCTGTGATCAGTACATTGTTATTAAATGTATTTACGGTAACACCGTACATCGTGTTTATGGAAGTACCATCCTTAATAAAATTACCTCCAACCGTTCCGGCTGCCACATCAAAAGTCTTGATACTGCTATTCCAGTCGGTAATCAGGTATGCATTATTTTTATGGATGGCAAGAGGCCCTACGTTTTCGTTGTAAGTCCCTGTAACCACATCAGTAACACTACTGATCCTTCTCAGGTCGGGTTGCTGATCCGCATAATTGCCCCATGAAACCACCAACAGATCACCATTGGCAGCCGCCGCAATCTTAACTGGGTTAAACCCAACCGTAATGTCTTTTACTTTTGTGAATTTTTCAAGGTCAATTACAGTTACCTTATCTTTCAGACCAGCCGGATAATAAGGATGACTTGAATTGGTTACATATAGTTTTCCATTTGCTACGGCCAGGCCTTCCTGTCCGCCAGCCTTATCCGCTCCATTCGTCAGCTGAAGTTCGCCATCAATAGCCATAGTTGCCGTATCCACTCTGCTAATCTTACCGTCATATCGTGAGACATAGGCCTTGTTTTTATAAAAAGCAACATAGCGCGGCATATACCCATCGGTTTCAGAATTAAAGGATATAGTTTTCAGCGATTTACCTGTTGCAATGTCGATGATCTCCAGAAAGGACTGCTTCTTGCCCTGAATACCAGAAATGACGCAATACATTTTACTACCATAGGCTTTCAGGTCGTTCGCTGTTTCACCCAAAGCCCGGCCGTTTATTTTCTTAAAATAATCTTTTTCTGAATCCCCGCTTTCTATATCATAATAGGATATGGTACTGTTGTTGTCGCCCATCAAACCTTCGCACAATACGTAAACACCCCTGGTGGCGGTAGCAATCGGCTCTGGTTTTTCAGGCAAAACAGGTGTTTCAGGATCTGTGTCTTTTGAACAGGATGTGACCAGTAAAGCACCTGCAAGCATAACTGCAAAACTCAGGCAGTTAAATTTATTGTAGTTGTATTTCATATTTATAATTGTATGGATTGAGTAAGCATTAATTATTTCTTTAAGTGTAATTTGACATCTATGGCTCCGCCTATCTCGGTAGAAACCTCACCCAAAAATCTTGATCTTGGATTTGTGGTATCCGGCTCATAAGGATTCCCATTTGAATTTTGTGCTGTGTAAACTTTAACAAAATCAATATGCTTTAACTGCACTTTATTCCCTTTATCGTCAACTGCCCAGGAAATATCGAAGGAATTGTAAGCCGCACCGGTACTTTCCATCAAAGCTTTGAAATCTTCAGAGCCATTATCGGCATATCCCCATTCAAGAGGTTTATTGGTAATGATGTTTCCGTCAGACAAGTTGTTTTTTAGCAATGTTCCTGTAAAAGAAACCTTGTCCTGGTCTTTGATCCACAAAGGATAATAGGCTTTACGATGGAAGTTATTTCTTAAAATATAGCCCTCCTTACCCTGGCTATCAGTCCACCTGATGTCATCTGTCGTGTTTTTAGGATTATAATAAGTAATCTTATAATTTTTTATCGTCTCTGGCTTATGGTATTCACTACCTGCAAGCTCAAACCAGGAACCATCATCTGGTAAACCGTTGCCATTCAAATCCTGCATTACCAGTACAATTGCAGGCTCAGACCACTCCATAGCTACACCAGTTAAAGGATTGCCGTAAATCCCAATGTCTGCACCCTCCATATTTTCAATGGAGTGGTCAAAACCAAACACCAGATAACCGCCATAACCACCTAAAGACACAAGCCCTTCACGAGCTTTGCCAACAAGTGCTTCTGCCGCTTCAGGGCTACCCAGTCCTTCATTGATGAACTGCCCCGGCGCGGGCATGTACTCATATATTTTACTGATGTATTTCGAACTGTTCTCTGTAACAGGTCTTGGATCGTAAACTTCCGCGTCGGGCTCATTTTTTTTACAGGCAGTTAAACACAATTGAGAAACAGCAATCACCATCAATGCCGACTTTAAATTCCAAAGCGGGTTGTCTTTCTTAAAACTCATTTTAATATATAGGGTCTAATAAATAAATGCAAAGTGTGCGGGGATGTCGCCTGTGGTCACCGACCATTTCTTTTGTCCGGCCGTGTTAAAGCAGTACAATTTGCCTGGCGACACGTAATTTTTGGCGTCGGTTACAAAAACCTCTTTGGTAATGGGATGAACGGCGATTCCGTAAGGTATGGTGATCGACTTATCTGTGCCGTCTGAAATAAATCCCCTGTCCATCAACGTCTCGTTCTTCACGTTCAGCATCCCATAAGTTACAGTAAATTTTGCCTCATCATAACTCCATTCCGATCCATAATAATACGCTATATCGCCATCTATGGCCAGGTTGCTGACGGCAATATCAAATGCCTTTTTTACCTGGTCTGTCTTGGTATCTATCACAAACATTTTAGAAGGAATGTCGTAATAATCCCCTCTCGAGGTTACATACAAATCACCATATTGGTCTGCTTTTAACCTGTGCAGGTTTACGGCCACATCAATATTTTTAATTACAGCAAAAGAATTCAGGTCAATCACAGAAACGGTTCTTTCGTATGCATTCGGACTATACCCCCCTGAATTGGCCACATATAGTTTTTGTCCCACAATAGCCATCTCTTCCGGTTGCCTGCCTACGTCAACTCTTTTCACTTCGGTTAGCGAAGCTGTATCTATTTGCACAACAATTCCATTAGGTGCTTTAGGGTCACCCACTTTACCCAGGTAGGCGCTTACATAAGCCTTTCCGTCCTTAAAGGTGATATACCTGCAGTTGTTAATGTTGATCTGGGTAATGCGTTTACCGGTTTTAACATCTAAAACCTCTACTTTATTGGAAATGTTGACCACTATATATAACTTGGAACCATAAACTCCTATGTCGTTTGCCACATCCCCCAGCCCTTTTACTACCGAAGGATTAACCTCGTTGTAAATGTTTTTGCGGTAAATACCTTTGGTGTAATCCATGTAATCCAATGAAGCCTTGTTCATATTCATATTGCCCTCATTTACCAGGTAAAAACCCTTCACTGTACTTAGCGGATCAGGAGGTAAAACTTGTTGTTGCTCTTCAGGAATTGGCTTTAGGTCTTTACGACAGGATGTCATAAGTATTGAAAAAACAATCAGTACAATTAAATTTTTCATGACGACTAATAGTTATAAGTTAATCCAAAACGATAATGACGACCCGGCATCGGGAAATTCTCTATTACCGCATAATCCTGGTTCAGCAGGTTATTGATCTCTGCAGTGATCCGTATCTCTCTTTTATTCAAACGGGTATTGTAGTGTACCGCCGCGTCGTGCGTATACCATGGTCTTACATAGTTATATATGTTATTGGTGCTTTGATTGTAACGCTCACCGGTATAAATGAAACTATAGTTTACTGAGAAATGTTTATAGGCAGCACTTGCCAAAAATGACCCGCTGTGCACCGGAACATAGGTAATCTGGTCTTTATAACTTGGCGAGCTGGGTGCTGCATCAATCGCTTGCTGATAAGTGTAGGTGAGACCAGCTGTGAGACTTAGATCAGGGGTCAGCTGCCAGGCCGATTGTATATTTACATCCAATCCCTTAATTTCTACCAGCCCCAGGTTTACCATACTCCACCTTGCCTGGTTATTACTTGGTACTGCGACTATTTTGTCTTTAATTCTGTTGTAATAAGCATCGGCCTGTATGGAGAACTGACTCAATAGCTTACTTTCATAAGCTTTAAGATAGGTAAAGCCCAGATCATATTGTTTGGTATACTCCGGTTTCAAAACAACAAATCCGTAAGGCGTATAATAGAGATCGTTGAATGTTGGCATCCTGAAAATGCTTTTGAAAAATGACCGCAACCTGAACTCCTTTTGGTTAAAGGGTTGCCAGGACACCAATACTGTAGGTGTAAGTTCACTTCTATCAGGATCTTCAGGTCCACGCTTTGTCCTGTCGTATTTAATTGTACTCAACAAACTGGCCTGGACGTCCAGCCTTTCAAAGTGGAGCTGTGTAGCCAAAGCAGTTAATATCGTGTTCCTTACCGGATATGAAAAGCGGTACAGATCAGCATTCAACTTATTCCATTGGTAATCGGCTGACAATACCACGTCCCAATATTTGGTCAGTTCCAATTTATTGGCCAGAGAAACGTATACTTCCTGCTGGTAATAATTGTTTTCCTGCAAACCATCCACAGTGACAATATCCGGATTTAAATAACGCTGGTAATCGTTAGCATACTTTGCTGTTGCCAGTAAACTGTATTTACCAACAGTTTTTTCATAGGCCGACTGCGCAAAAAGATTCCTGTTCCACATCCTTTGCGAAAAGGCAAATACATTGTTTACCACCGCACCCGGCAGTCCCTGGTTATCTTTATAACCATACAGCTTAACCCTCCATTTACTGCTATCAGGCAATACCCCATTTAGGCCCAGTTCCAAACGCATGGTCTCAATATCCCCGTCCGTCCTTACTGCTGTAGTATCGTATACGCCATTGGTAGCACGAAACTTGTAACGGCCGTTTGCATTTTTATATTCTGCACTAACTGAGCTATAAATAGTATTGCTGATTTTACTTTGCCACAATAAAGATGGATTAATCAATCCAAATGATCCCCCCTTCATGGCTGCGCGGATTTTTTGTGTCCTGCCGTCCGAAAAGTCGGGTTGTTTGGATTTAAGATACAGGGAACTTCCTGAGGCAAAACCTCTGGCTGATTGAAAGATAGCGCTCTTCTGACCGTTATACAGTTCTATCTCCTCAATATTGTCGAGAGAAAATTTGCCCAGGTCTACCTGCCCGTTCTGAGCATTACCCAATTGCACGCCGTCATAAAACACTGCTGTATGATTGGTACCCATACTGCGAACATTGATGGTCTTTAATCCGCCAATGCCACCGTAATCTTTCAATTGTACACCCGAAAAGAAACGCACGGCATCAGCAACAGATAAACTGTTCAGTTTTTGAAGCTCCTCGCCTGATAATATCTGTAGAGGAGTAGATGAAGTCTGTCTCCTGCTGATTTTTATTTTCCTGATATTGACTTCATTCAGCTGATTTATCTTATTCAATGAATCAGCAGTTATGTCCTTAGAAGTATTGACTTGGGCAGATGAATTCAACGGCACAAAAATGCAACATCCTAT
Source organism: Pedobacter frigoris (assembly GCF_032678645.1). Taxonomy (GTDB): domain Bacteria; phylum Bacteroidota; class Bacteroidia; order Sphingobacteriales; family Sphingobacteriaceae; genus Pedobacter; species Pedobacter frigoris_A. Next base: position 199,800 of record NZ_JAVTSP010000001.1, on the reverse strand, counting down.
CATGGATGCGGCAACTAAAAAAACATAATTTAATGCCTTTAAGACACTTTTGTTTCTTATCATTTTGATGTGAGTTGATTACCCACAGCAAACAGTTAGATCAAGGAAATGAAATACAATAAACAAGCACTCACTCCAAGCTTCAATCCCCGAAAGCTATGAAATATTACCACTTTTGGCAGGTCTTCTGACTTACTCCCGGTATCCTGCCTTCCCAATCGCCTCCAAAAGGATCGCAAAAAGTGGCTTCGATTAGAACACCGTTATAGAGCTTACAGCTGCGGGACAGTTACGGAATTACACCGTATTCCCTTTTAATCCTGAACAAACTGGCCAGGAACCTAAAGCGACGCAAAGATACTCAATATTTCAGCCGGGAACAAACTTTATAGTCTTTGTTTATTATAGCTTCCTGCACTAGTTTACTATAAACATATATAAGCTTCATAGTAGTTACATATAAACAACGTAATTACAGAGTCGTTAAACTATCCTTGGACTATGGTTGGGATATCCTGGGATATAGCAAGGATAGTCCAACCATAGTCCAAGGATATAGAAAGGATAGTTCAACTCTGTTGTTTATATGTAGGTATACAGCAGGCAATACGTTTTATTATCAGACCTGCTTGGTGGAATGTTATTCGTTGAGCAGTTGCTGTTTGATTGCTTCAAGCTTCTTGCTTTCTTCTTCGGCCAATACAGGAAATTTTAGGTCAAGTTTTTCAAAAGCATCGCTTAATATTTTACTGATTGCCAGCCTGGTATACCACTTCTGATCTGCTGGAACTATATACCACGGACATTGTTCGGTAGAAGTTTCTTCAATAGCGTCTTCATAGGCCTTCATATAATCGTCCCACAGCTGACGCTCCGCAATGTCCGCCGAAGAAAATTTCCAGTTTTTGGAGGGATCGTTTATCCTATCCAGAAATCGTTCCTTCTGCTCTTGTTTTGAAACATATAAAAAGATCTTTATAATTACCGTACCATTAGCACTGATGTGGCTTTCAAAGTTGCGGATGCTTTCGTAGCGCTGCTTCCAGAATTTCTTATCAATCTGCTTTACATCACTATATCCGGGAATATTTTCATTTAAAATATATTCCGGATGCACTTTACAAACCAAAACATTTTCATAATGAGAACGGTTGTGAATGCCTATCCTTCCTCTTTCAGGCAACGCCTTATAGTGTCGCCATAAAAAGTCGTGCTCATACTCTTCCGAATTTGGGGTTTTGAAACTATAAACCTGGCATCCCTGCGGGTTTAAACCCGACATCACATGCTCAATTGCACTATCCTTTCCTGCAGCATCCATGGCCTGAAAAATGATCAGAATGGAATGTGAATTGGCCGCATAGAGGGTTTCCTGAAAATTACTTAACTGCTCCTTTATTTCTTCTAAAAGGTCTTTACCATCGTCTTTGACCAGCTCTCCTTTATAACTGGTATTATAATCTTTTAGTGATACCTTTTTACCAGGTGTAGCAAAATATTGTTTGATCTCGTCTTTCATATCAGGTTATGTTTTGATTTAAATATAGAATAAAAAGTTTTATGTGCCTTCTGCTATTAAAAAATAGACTGGCAGAGGAAATTTAAGTAAATTAATTACGTTAATTTGTACTGCAAGTTTTAACACTATTTAACATTAACAGTTTTACGTTTTTTTGATCTTTATCACATGTTTAAAGAAATCCGCAATAAGTACATACGTTATTCAAGCATAGTCCTTTTTTGTATCATCATCTTCTTTTGTGCGTTGCAGCTAAACTTTTTATGGTTATTCGGCTATTCCCCTTCATATAAAGACATTAAGGTTCCTACATTAAGAGTAGGATCTGAATTATACACGGCAGACGGCAAATTAATCGGCAGGTATTTTAAAGAAAACAGGACACCGGTAAACTTCAACGAAATTGCTCCAAGCATCATCAACGCGTTGGTAGCAACTGAGGATGTGCGCTTTTATAAACACATGGGGATCGATTTCCGTTCGCTTTTATCAAGCGGTATATCGACAGCTACAGGCGATAAAAGAGGCGCGAGTACGATTACTCAGCAGCTTGCAAAAAACTTATACAGAACCAGGTATAATAAATCACAAGGGTTCCTGAGCCGCATACCATTGGTACGTACCATTGTTGCCAAACTTAAAGAATGGCTGACGGCTGTAAAACTGGAATCTAATTATTCAAAGAACGACATCATCACGATGTACCTGAATACGGTCTCATTTGGAAACAATACTTATGGGATCAAAACAGCTTCAAGAATTTATTTTGACAAGCAAGCAAATGAACTTGACGTACCAGAATCGGCACTTTTAGTAGGAATGCTAAAAGGTACTACGATGTATAACCCGATTAAAAATCCGCAGAGGTCGCTCGAGAGAAGAAATGTGGCGCTGTCGCAAATGAATAAATATGGTTATATCAATAGCCAGCAATTGAATGAATTCAAAGCAGTCCCACTGAAACTTAAGGAAGGTAGGGTTGACGAAGGAAGTGACGGTGATTCTTATTTAAGAGCTGCTGTGGATAAATATCTTGAAAAGTGGTGTAAGGATAACAATTACGACTTATATGAAGATGGGTTAAAAATATATACCACCATAGATTCAAAACTGCAGGGATATGCAGAAGAAGCTGTCAAGGAACAGATGAAAGTCATCCAGAAGAGATTTTACAATGTATGGGGCAATGAAGATCCCTGGGAAGATTCTGAAAAACAAAAAGTAGATTATCCAAACAGGGCAATGAAAAATCTTCCTATCTATGCCATGCTTCAGAAGCGATATAAAGATACCCCCGACTCTGTGGAAGCTTACTTCAACAAAAAGAAAAAGATGAAAATCTTTACCTGGAAGGGTGACAGAGATACATTGTTCTCTACCATGGACTCTATAAAATATTATGGAAAAATCATGAATACAGGCATGATGACCATGGATCCGTTTAATGGAAAAATTAAAGTCTGGGTAGGTGGTGTTGACCATAAATTCTTTAAATACGACCATGTGAAACAGGCAAAAAGGCAAGCTGGATCTACCTTTAAGCCTTTTGCATATCTTGCCGCACTTGAAAGCGGAATGAGCCCATGTGATAAATTCACAGATAAACCTGTAAGAATCGCTTATCAGGAAAATGGTAAGACTGAATATTGGGAACCAAGAAATGCAGACTGGAGCAATAGTTACAGGGAAATGTCCCTCAGATGGGCTATGGCAAAATCTGTGAACACCATTACAGCGCAGGTTACGGAAAAAGTAGGTGCAGAAAATGTAGTAAAATGGGCACATGAATGCGGAATAGAAAGTCCTCTGGCCTCTGTTCCTTCTGTCAGCCTAGGTCCTAATGACGTATCCGTATATGAAATGGTAAGGGCATATGGCACATTCCTTAATGAAGGTGTAAGAACAGATCCGATTTTGGTAGAAAAAATCACCGACCAGGACGACAATATTATTGAAGAATTTAAGGCCAAGACCAAAAGGGTGCTTTCTGAAGAAATCGCATGGCTCATGCTTTATATGTTCAGAGGTGGTATGGAAGAACCAGGAGGAACATCTCAGGCACTTTGGGAATGGGACTTGTGGAAAAACAACAATCAAATCGGTGGTAAAACAGGTACATCCTCGGATTATGTAGATGCCTGGTACATGGGCATCACTAAAGATCTGGTTACCGGGGTTTGGGTAGGCTGTGATGAACGTACAGCACATTTTAAAAACGGTGAAACCGGTGAAGGGTCTAGAACTGCTTTACCAATATTTGCCAAATTCATGGAAAAGGTTTACAAGGATAAGTCTACCGGATATACTGAAGGACCTTTTCCTAAATGGAAAGGAAAACTGGACAGAGAAATCAACTGCCCTACTCCAAGATATCAGGCAGATACCTCGAGCACAGATAGTCTTGCTGTAGATTCAACAGATTTTGAAGTACCTGCGGTGGAGCCACCTCCTGTTCCTGTACAGGAAAACCCGGTGAAACCTGTAGAAACCAAAACTCCAGAAGCGGCGAAACAACCTGCAGCAGAGCCGCCGTTGACTAAAAAGGAAGAGCGTCAGTTGAAAAGAAAGCAACGTCAGGAAGAAAAAGAGAAAGAAAAGCAACAAAAAAATAACGGTCAGTAAACCAATATTTTATAGTATAATCAGTTCAATAATTCCTAAAACTATTTTGGTGAATTTTGCGTAAATTTAAAAGGACAACAACTAAACTAAAATCATAATATGATCATGAACTCTACATTTCTGAGAAGGCTAATCCCACTGTTAATCATCATCATGATATCTGTCGCTTCTGTTCATGCACAATATTTTGGGCAAAATAAAGTGAGGTATAAAAATGAAAAGTTTAAAGTGCTTCAAACTCCGCATTTTGAGATCTACTACTATCTGAAAAATGAAAAAATGATTGAGAAGTTTGCGCAGGACGCTGAAACCTGGTACAAAATGCACCAGGAGATATTCAGGGATACTTTCCTCAAAAAAAATCCGATCATACTTTACAACAACCACCCTGATTTTCAACAGACTACAGCACTGCAAGGGGAAATAGGCATAGGTACCGGCGGTGTTACTGAAGCTCTTAAAAATAGGGTAATCATGCCTGTAATGGAACTAAACAACCAAACCAGACACGTTTTAGGTCACGAGCTGGTCCATGCCTTCCAATACCATATTCTTCTAGAAAAAGATTCTGTAAGTATGGAAGGTGTAAGTCAGATCCCTCTCTGGATGATCGAAGGTATGGCGGAATACCTGTCTGTTGGAAAAACTGATGCATTTACCTCTATGTGGATGAGAGATGCGCTTTTAAACAGGGATATTCCATCTCTGAAAGACCTTACCAATTCTAACAAATACTTTCCTTATCGTTATGGTCAGGCATTCTGGACCTTTATTGGCTCAGTTTATGGAGATACAACCATTGTCCCTTTATTTAAAGCAACAGCAAGATTTGGTTATGAAAATGGCTTGAAATATACATTTGGATATGATGACAATACCCTTTCCGGGTTATGGAAAAATGCCATAGAAAAACATTACCGTCCGATGCTAAGGTCAGACAGTTCCCAGATCAAAATCAGCGGAGCTAAAATCGTTGACAACAAAAATGGCGGAAATATGAATGTCGCTCCTGCCCTAAGTCCCGATGGCAAATACCTTGCTTTTATGTCAGAAAAAGATCTTTTTGGAATAGATTTATTCTTAGCTGATGCAAAAACAGGCAAAATACTTAGAAAACTAAGTAGTCAGATATCCAACTCCCATATTGACGATTTCAATTTCATAGAGTCTGCAGGTGCATGGTCTCCTGATGGTAAGCAGTTTGCTTTTAGTATTTTCAGTAAAGGTAAAAACCACCTGATGATTGTAAATGTAGACAATGGTAGCGTTGCACTTCGTGCAGACATGTCGCATGTGGAACAATTTGGCAACATTACCTGGTCTCCAAATGGTGATGATTTAGCTTTTTCAGGTATGGTTGAGGGTCAAAGTGATATTTTCTGTTACAACCTTAAAACCAAAAAGATTACGCAGATCACCAATGATGCATATTCTGACTATGCTCCAAGTTATTCTCCTGATGGAAAGAAACTTGTTTTCTCTTCAGATAGAGCTTCTTTGCTAAAAGGCGGCAATAACGCGGTCCACCCTATTAATCTCACTGTCTACGATATAGAAAGTAAATCTCTATCTGACATCCCTGTTTTCCCGGGTGCCAACAATTTAAATGCGCAGTTTTCAGGAGATAGCAAAAGACTGTTCTTTTTGTCAAACCGAGATGGTTTCAGAAATCTTTATGAATACAGTTTGACAGATAACTCTGTAAAGCAACTGACTGATTACTTTACCGGGATTAGTGGTATCACTGAGTTCTCCCCTGCGATATCAGTATCAAGAAATGACGACATTGTTTATAGCTATTATCGTTTTCAGCGTTATACGTTATATAACTCGCCACTAAGCAATTTCAAATCAAAACCTGTTGACGCCAATGCCGTAAACTTTGATGCTGCGATATTGCCTCCAATGGAAAGCAATGGAGTGGATATTGTCAATTCAAATCTTGGCAATTTTGAAAGATTTGAAAAAACAATAACTGATTCAATGAAGTTGGTTCCTTACAAACCAAAATTCAAATTAGATTATCTGGCGAATAGTGGAGTTGGTGTTTCTACCAGCCGTTTTGGAACTGGTGTTCAAGGTGGTATTGTAGGAATGTTTAGCGATATCATCGGCAGGAATCAAATCATTGCAAACCTTTCTATCAACGGAGAAATCTATGACTTTGGAGGCCTGGTAGGTTACATCAATCAACAAAGTAGAATCAATTGGGGTGTTGCCCTATCTCATATTCCATATATCACCGGATTTAGAGAAATCGTTCCTGACAAAATTGACAGAGGAGACGGCACCATGATTGATGTTTACAGTGATAGAACTAACTTAATCAGGACCTTTGAAGATCAGGCTCAGCTTTTCGCAGCATACCCTTTCAATAAAGTCCACAGATTCGAAGCAGGCGGTGCGTTTTCCCGTTACAGTTATCGAATTGACAGGATCAGTAACTATTACGAAGATTTAGGCGGTGGGGCAATTGGTTACTATATAGGTTCGGAAAAATCAAAAGTACCTTCAAGCCAGGCATCACAAGAACTAGGTGTACCATTTAATTCATTCTCTATCTTTCAGCTCAATGCTTCTTTTGTTGGCGACAACTCTATATCTGGTATTACTTCGCCATTGGACGGATTCAGGTACAGACTTGGCGCTGAAAGATATTTTGGAGATTACAGTTTCTCTGCATTTACAGTAGATGTAAGAAAATATATACGCCTAAAACCGATTACATTAGCAGCCAGAACATATAACTATATAAGGGTTGGACGAGATGGCGAAAACCTATACCCTCTATACGCAGGGTATTCTTATCTTATAAGAGGTTATGAAGCTAATTCTTTCTATAGAAGCAATAACGCAAACCCAGGAACGTTTGATATTAATCAATTATCTGGAAGTAAAATAGCCGTTGTAAACCTGGAAGTACGTTTACCATTTACAGGTCCTAAAAAGCTTTCTGCGATTCCATCCAAGTTTTTATTCACAGATCTAAACCTATTTTTTGATGCCGGAGTAGCATGGGATGAAGATTCTAAAGTTGCTTTCAAAGACCAGCCAAATGGTGTGCTTCTTCCTAATGGTAAACCTGCAGAAAGAGTTCCTGCATTGAGTGCAGGTATCTCACTTAGAGTAAATGTATTCGGTTATTTTGTTCTGGAACCTTATTATGCTTTCCCTTTCCAGCGTAAAGATGTATCTGCGGGAGTATTCGGACTTACATTCGCACCAGGCTGGTAAAGGTAACAGTCATTTTCAAACAAGACATATATTATATGTCTTGTTTGAAAACTTAAGAAAGCATCCCAAATGGCAAATTAACCTGGTTAATCAATTTCTTACTGGAGATGATATGTTCAAAATCTAATCCAATAGTTAAATCAACCCAATCAGGATTACAAGAGCGAACCACTCGCTCCTTTTGCATTCTTGTAAACCTGCTCATCAGTTTAAATCTACTCAACGCCTGAGCTTCAGTTCTGAATTCTTCGAAATACACCAGACGCGTCAGCTGTTGCGCATTATCAAAAAACAAACTTGGCATTTGCTTATAAAAATCCAATGTTTTAATCAAATCAGAGCTCATTCCTACGTGTAAGCTGGTGCGGTTTCTGTCTGTCACAATGTATACGAATTTTTTCATGGCCTTAGGCTTTAATATTTACAAACTAATTTAATTAGTACTCTTATTGGATATTCAAATTAATATTACTAACTTTATTGGCACAATAATACTAACTATTTTAGTAAAAACAAATAAATATTAAATTTTTATTTTATGTCAAATATTTCATCGAACCTTAAGTACTTAAGAAAGAAAAAAGGCCATACACAACAGCAATTCGCTGATGCAATGGGTATTAAGCGATCACTCATCGGAGCCTATGAAGAAGACAGAGCGGAACCAAAATACGATTTACTAAAAAAAATAGCAGAGTATTTTGAACTTACTATTGATGAGTTCATTAATGAAAATATAAACGAGGATTGGAAACCAAAGCCTAAAAGCCAAGGCTCCAACTTAAGAGTCCTTAGCATTTCGGTTGATAAAGACGATAATGAAAATATAGAAATGGTTCCCGTAAAAGCAAGTGCCGGATACCTAAATGGTTTTTCAGATCCGCAATACATTAAAGACCTGCCTAAATTTCAGTTGCCCCTTCCTTTTCTTAGACAGGGAACTTTCCGCGCATTTGAAATCATGGGTGACTCTATGCTTCCAATACAACCAGGCAGTATCATTCTTGCAGAATACCTCGACAATTGGAATGATGTAAAAACTGGCGAAACTTATATCATCATTAGCAAAAATGAAGGGGTTGTATACAAAAGGGCAGGCAATCGGTTCAAAGAGAACAAAGATTTAAAATTAATATCAGACAATAAAGTATATGATCCTTATACCATATCTGCGGATGATATTCTTGAGATCTGGAAAGCAAAAGCCTATATATCTTCCACCCTTCCAGACCCTACTCCTGAACCTACTATAGAAACCTTGACAAATATGATGTCTCAAATGCAGAAATCTATTTCTCAATTAAATAAAAACTAGGTTTTATGCTTGTCATGCTTAAATAAAATGAACGATAGTGACTTAAAAATTTAACATGACAAGCATACTTTATTCTGCTTTCTTTATTTTTGAAACAAATGGATAAAGCCGAGCAATTTATAAAAGACAGGTTAAAAGCCAGAATAGAACACGGCTCATTAAGAAAACTCAGTACAAAATCACTTGCTGTGGATTTCTCTTCCAATGACTACCTTGGGTTTGCAAGATCTTCTAGGCTCAAAAATCTAATTGAAGATAACTTATCACAGATACCTCAGTACAAAAATGGTTCAGGAGGCTCACGTTTGCTCAGTGGAAACCATATATTTACTGAACAAACCGAATCATTTATTGCCAAATTCCATTCCGCCGAAAGTGGTTTGATTTTTAATTCAGGATATGATGCCAATCTTGGTCTGCTATCATCTCTTGCTCAACGGGGAGACACCATAGTTTCCGATGAATTTATCCACGCAAGCTTAATCGATGGTGCAAGATTAACTCATGCAAACCGGTATACCTTCAAGCATAATAATGTTTTTGATCTTGAAGCTAAGTTAAGCTTAGCAAAAGGTAATATCTATGTAGTCGTGGAAAGTGTATATTCTATGGATGGCGATCTTGCCCCGTTGAAAGAGATCAGTGATCTATGTGAAAAATATCATGCAGCACTAATTGTAGATGAAGCTCATGCATTAGGTGTTTTCGGCGATCACGGAAATGGACTGGTTCAGCACCTGAAACTCGAAAATAATGTATTTGCCAGAATCGTTACTTTTGGCAAAGCTCTGGGTGTACACGGAGCGATTGTATTGGGCAGTAGAACTTTAAGAGAATACCTCCTCAATTTTTCCAGATCATTTATCTACACTACAGCTGCTCCACTACACAATATTGCCGCAATAAAAAGTGGTTATGATATGCTGACTGACATAGATTATAGCATACAAATTCAAAATAGGATAAAATACTATAGTGAGATGATCAATAGTTCACACATACCCGTAATTGCCGGTAAAAGTGCTATTCAAACGATTCTTTACCATAACAATTCAGAGGCAAAACATGCTGCAGAATTACTTCAGTCAAGAGGTCTAGATGTGCGTGCTATATTAAGCCCAACTGTTCCTGAAGGAAAAGAACGCATAAGAATTTGCCTCCATACATTCAATGATGATGAGGAAATAACAACATTGGTAGACACATTATCTTCTATATAAAAACATGAGTAATATTTATTTCATAACAGGAATAGGCACAGGAATTGGAAAAACAATTGTCAGTGCAATTCTCACTGAGAAGCTAAACGCTGATTATTGGAAGCCAATTCAATCGGGAGACCTGGATATTAGCGACAGTCTGCTGATTAAGCATTTGGTAAGTAATAAAAAAACAATCATACATCCTGAAAGATACCGACTTGGCCAGCCTTTGTCGCCACACCTATCAGCAAAAATTGACGGCGTAGAAATAGCTACAAGTAATATTAACCTCCCGCAAACTACAAATGACCTGGTTATTGAAGGCGCAGGAGGATTAATGGTACCGCTCAATGATGAGGAGCTTATCCTAGACCTGATTAAAAAGCTAAAAGCTAAAGTTATCGTCGTTAGTCAAAACTACCTGGGTAGTATTAATCATACCTTACTTACATTAGAGGTACTCAAGTCAAACAATATTGAAATTGAAGGCTTAATTTTTAATGGGACAGCCAATCAGGCAAGTGAAGACTACATCAGTAATTATAGCAATGTAAATATTCTTGGAAAAATACCAAAACTAAGCATCATAGACAGTGAAAGCATTTCGAATTCCGGTCAATACATTTCCATATAAATTAGCTGTTAAAAAGTATCAGCAACAAAAAAAGGGAGCTATAATTGCTCCCTTTTTTATTATAACTTAAAGTTATATCTATTTTACTGCATCAATTACAGCTTTAAAAGCCTCTGGATGGTTCATTGCTAAGTCTGCTAAAACTTTACGGTTCAAACCGATGTTTTTGCTAGCCAATTTACCAATTAATTGAGAGTAAGATATACCGTGTTGACGTGCACCAGCATTAATACGCTGAATCCACAATCCACGAAATTCTCTTTTCTTAACTTTACGGTCACGGTATGCATATTGCAAACCTTTTTCTACCGTATTTTTAGCAATGGTGAAAACCTTGCTTCTTGATCCCCAATAGCCTTTGGCTAAATTTAAGACCTTTTTCCTTCTTCTTCTCGAAGCTACTGCGTTTACCGAACGTGGCATGTTTTAATTGTTTTTGATAAACGGTGTTGCGTTTTACAGCAAACTTATCTACCGGTTACCTGGTTTAAAATTTAATTATTTACCGATTGCAAGCATACGTTTAACGTTGCCCATGTCAGCATCAGACACCATTGAAGTCTGACCTAAGTTACGCTTACGTTTAGTCGACATCTTTGTTAAGATGTGGCTTTTGTAGGCATTCTTCCTTGCGATTTTACCTGTTCCAGTAAGCGAAAAACGCTTTTTAGCACTGGAATTGGTTTTCATTTTTGGCATAACCTGTGTTTATTTATGTAATTTATTTATTTTTTAGCAACTTTTGGTGCAAGTGTCAGAAACATACGCTTTCCTTCCAATTTAGGTAGTAACTCTACTTTACCTATATCTTCCAGGGCCTGCGCAAATTTCAAAAGCAAAATCTCTCCTTGCTCTTTGTAAACAATTGCCCTTCCTTTAAAGTGAACATACGCCCTAACTTTCTCACCATTCTCAAGAAAACTAATTGCGTGTTTTAGTTTAAATTGAAAATCGTGATCATTGGTGTTAGGACCGAATCTAATCTCTTTAATAACAGTTTGTTTAGCGTTAGCCTTAATCTCTTTCTGCTTTTTCTTTTGTTCGTAAACAAACTTGCTGTAATCGATTATTCTACAAACAGGGGGAACAGCATTCGGAGAGATCTCCACTAAATCCAATTCCAATTCATCTGCAATGGCCAAAGCTTTTGCCAAAGGATAAATCCCCGGTTCAACATTATCCCCAGCTAATCTTACCTCTTGTGCCCTGATAAACTGATTAATATTATGTTCTGCTTCTTTTTTCTTAAAAGGAGGACGTGGTCCCCTATTAAATCCTGGTCTGCCTAATGCCAAATTTGTATCTTATTTAAACTGTTATTTCTTTAATTAATAATTCACTAAACTCCTGCAGTGTCATTTCTCCTAAATCTCCCTCACCATGCTTCCTCACTGATACCTTTCCTTCCGCCATTTCCTTATCACCTATAATCAGCATATAAGGTATCTTTTTAACCTCTGCGTCTCTGATTTTTCTTCCAATTTTCTCATCACGAAAGTCAATCAGCCCGCGAATATCGGAATTATTTAGTTCATCTGAAACTTTTTTTGCATATTCTTCATACTTTTCAGAGATAGGAAGAATAATAAATTGTTCAGGAGAGAGCCATAATGGAAAATTACCAGCACAATGTTCTATTAAAACCGCAATGAAACGCTCCAGAGATCCAAAAGGAGCTCTATGAATCATTACTGGCCTGTGTTTCATATTGTCGCTGCCTGTATACTCCAGTTCAAAACGTTCAGGCAAATTATAATCAACCTGAATAGTACCCAGCTGCCATTTTCTACCCAAAGCATCTTTCACCATAAAATCCAGTTTTGGACCATAGAATGCCGCTTCTCCATACTCTACTACTGTTGGCAAACCTTTCTCAGAGGCAGCTTCAATGATTGCATTTTCTGCCAGGTGCCAATTTTCATCACTTCCAATGTACTTAGCTCTGTTTTCAGGGTCTCTCAAAGAAACCTGAGCTATATAGTCGTTAAACCCTAGAGATTTAAATACATAAAGCACAAGGTCTATCACCTTTTTAAATTCTTCCTTTACCTGATCAGGTCTGCAGAATAAATGCGCATCATCCTGAGTAAAACCACGAACACGTGTCAAGCCATGCAGCTCGCCGCTTTGCTCATATCTGTATACTGTACCAAACTCAGCAAAACGCAAAGGAAGATCCTTATAAGAACGTGGCTTTGTTTTATAAATCTCACAGTGGTGTGGGCAATTCATTGGCTTCAGGAAAAACTCTTCTCCCTCTTGCGGAGTTTTGATAGGCTGAAAAGCATCTTTTCCATACTTTTCATAATGTCCCGAAGTGATATACAGGTTTTTATGTCCAATATGTGGAGTTACCACCTGCTCATATCCTGCCTTACCCTGTGCTTTAGTCAAAAACTGAACTAAACGTTCACGCAAAGCGGCTCCTTTAGGTAACCATAATGGCAATCCCATTCCTACTTTTTCAGAGAAAGCAAATAATTCCAGTTCCTTGCCCAATTTTCTGTGATCACGTTTCTTAGCCTCCTCGATCATTTGAAGGTATTCAGTTAGCTCACTTGCTTTAGGGAAAGTAACACCATAAATACGTGTCAGCTGTTTCCTGTTTTCATCTCCTCTCCAATAAGCACCTGCAACATTCATCAATTTAACCGCTTTAATAAAGCCAGTATTTGGAATATGTGGACCGCGACATAAGTCGGTGAACTCACCTTGTGTATAAAAAGTGATCTTTCCATCTTCCAGTCCTTCTAAAAGGTCTAGTTTGTACTCGTCACCCTTTTCATTAAAATAAGCAACGGCGTCAGCTTTAGAAACAGATTTCCTTTCAAATACTTCTTTTTGCTTTGCGAGCTCCAGCATTTTGGTCTCTATCGCCTTAAAATCATCAGAAGAAAACTCCCTGTCACCAAAATCTACGTCATAATAAAATCCTGTCTCTATCGCCGGACCAATACCAAACTTAGTTCCCGGATACAAAGCTTCCAAAGCCTCAGCCATAATGTGGGCTGACGAATGCCAGAAAGTAGCTTTACCTGCAGTATCATTCCATGTCAATAGCTTTAATGAAGAATCAGTTAGAATAGGTCTTGAAGAGTCCCATACTTCTCCGTTTACTTCTGCTGCTAAAACATTGCGGGCTAAGCCCTCTGAAATGGATAATGCAATTTGATGGGCAGTTGTGCCCTTTTCGTACTGACGGCTTGACCCGTCAGGTAATGTAATGTTAATCATCTACAACTATGATTTAAAAATTAATAAAAAATGTATATTCTCAATCACCTACAAAGTGATCCTTAGTTATTGCAAAGATAACAAAACAAGCTGGTACCTTGATCAAAAAATTAATACTCCGTACTCTCCAGCCATCCATTAGCCAAAACATCGGCTAAATGCATGGTTTTAAGTGGTATATTATTCTTATCAATATATCCTTGCAACTGCATTAGACATGACAGATCTGTAGATATGATGTATTCCGCATCCTGCTCCAGTGCATTATTCACTTTCTGCTCCGCCATAGCGGAAGAAATCGCATCAAACTTAACGGCAAAAGTCCCCCCAAATCCACAGCACATATCGGTATCCTTCATCTCCACCATTTCCAGTCCGTGCACCTTAGACAGCAGCAAGCGCGGTTCTTCTTTGATTTTACATTCTCTTAATCCACTGCAGGAATCATGATAAACAGCCCTCCCATCGAGTTCAGCTCCAAAATAATCTCTTTTTAAAACATTTATTAAAAAGTCCGAAAGTTCAAAAATATTAGACTGAATATTTCTGCATTTATTGTGCACTATTGTATTGGTAAACAAATCACTATATCCCTTTTTGACCATGCCTACACATGATGCGGAAGGAGCCACTATATAATCTGTTTCTGAAAAATCATTTAAAAATTTATTTCCTATTTCCTTGGCTTGCTCCCAATAGCCCGCATTATATGCTGGCTGACCACAACAGGTTTGCGCCGAGTTGAAAAACACTTCACAACCGCATTTTTCCAATAATTTAACTGTATTAAATGCAGTTTCGGGATATAACTGGTCTACAAAACAAGGAACAAACAATTCTACTCTCATCTATAATAATTCTCTTTATTTAGCCATTTGACATCATCAGCCATACCAAACTAGTCTTAAATATCTTTTTCCAATTTTCGCTCAACTCGCCTCAATAGCAGTAAAAATACCAAACCTATAACAAAAAATGATGTCAAAGCTATAATCGAATTTCTCATGCTACCGGTTACTTCTTCAATAAAAGCAAAGCTAAACAATCCAATTACAATGGCCATTTTCTCTGTAACGTCATAAAAACTAAAGAACGATGCTGTGTCCGGCGTGTTTTCAGGCAAAAACTTAGAATAAGTAGATCTCGATAATGATTGAATACCTCCCATAATTAATCCAACAACTGCGGCCAGTGCATAAAACTGATACTCATTACTTACAAAATAAGCGCACAAGCAGGCAAAAATCCATATAATCACTACGAAGATCAATACTCTTATGTTCCCTAATTTCTTTGCAAACTTCGACATCAATACCGCTCCTGCAATGGCTACCAACTGTATAATTAAAATTACGGCAATAAGTTTAGCTGTACCTAAATGTAATACCTTCTCTCCAAAACCTGCCGCAGCCAGCATTATCGTTTGCACGCCCATAGAGTAGAAGAAGAAAGCAGGCAAAAACCGTTTTAAAATTTCCATATGCTTCAGCTGTTTCCAAACCTTAGCCAGTTCCTGAAACCCGTTATTGACCACTTTCTTGTTGATCGCCGCATAATTGGGGCTACTAGCGGGTAGTTTACGGAAAGGAATCTGCGCAAAACCAATCCACCACAATCCTACCAACAAAAAAGACAACCTTGGAGGAAAAGAAAGATCAGTGATACCAAATAGTTCAGGTTTCAATACGAATACAAAACAAATGATTTGCAGCAGTACGCTACCGATATACCCAAATGCATACCCCTTGGCACTGACGCGATCCTGTTGATCAGGTGTAGCGATCTCCGGCAGGTAAGAATTATTAAACATTACACCTCCCACATATCCCATTGCGGCAATGGAAAAACAGATTATCCCAAATTCCAGAGTATCCAGTTTAAAAAAATAAAGACCTATACAAGCTATTCCACCCATATAGGTAAATAGTTTCATAAAAAATTTCTTATTTCCCCTATAATCCGCAATTGAAGACAGGATTGGCAATAAAATAACCATAATTAAATAAGCTACTGAAAGCGCATAATTAGACAATGCCGTATTGGTGAATGTTCTTCCAAAAAAAGTAACCTTATCGCCATATTCCTGAGTAGTAGTGATAATGGTATAATAAGCTGGAAATATAGTAGATGTAATGACCAAATTATAAGCAGAATTCGCCCAGTCAAAGAATGCCCATGACCGAATGGTCTTTTTGTTGTTTTTTTGTTCCATGTATCAATTAAGCGGACTAAAGTAGCTAAAAAACCAGAATCACCACTAATTTACTTTTTCAAGCTTTGTAGCGCCCGATTTTTTCTCATCCACTTTTTTGGGATTTCCCTTGTAATAGATTTCACTTGAACCCGACGTTCTGACTTTAAGTTCATTCAGAACATTAATATTTGCCTTACCAATACCATCTACATCAATATCATACACACCTGAAACAAAATCAAAAGCATTTACCTTAGCTGTTCCCTTGGTATCCAGATCATGTACTCCAGATTGCCCCCTCAAGGTCAACAATCCATTTCCGTCTATTTTAGTAACTAGCTTGGCAACACTCAGGTCCAGATTTACATCAGATGTTCCTGCAAATTTAAAATCCACATCATTTCCATAAATCCTTCCATCTCCAACAATCTTTACAGCACCATCTGCATTTATTTTCTTCAGCTCCCCGATTCCCGCGTATACTACTATAGAATCAGATCCGCAATACTTACTATCATCCAGTTTCACTTTCAGTTCCTTCCCACTCACATCTGCAGTAATGTGTTTCATAATATTTGAGTCTGCTTCTATTCTAATAGAATAGGTACTATCCTGTTTGAGCACCAATTTAATTGCACCTTCAACTTTTATCTGATCAAAGTTTTTTACAACACTTTCAATATGTATATTTTTACCGGAGTCTTCAATACATTCCGATGTACATGCAGCCGCGAAAACCGGCAGGGCAAGAGCTATAATCGATATTTTTTTCATTAGGGCAGTATTATTTAAATAAGTTTAAAGATAGTAATTTTTACCGTCTGTTTTGATTTTACTGGCATCCAGCAAGTCTCTGATCCGATTGATGCGATCAATTTCATCTCCGGTCTTAATTGCATTCACCAGTTCAGATAGGCCATAAGGTTGGATTTGAAGCAGGGTAGCAATCTCAAAATCAATTTTATCACCCAGATGGTCATCATCATCTGCCTTTTTCTCTGACAAACAAACATCGCAAACTCCACATTTATCCCCGTCTGGCTCATCAAAATAACGGAGCAGCTGTACACTCCGGCATTCTTTTTTTATAGTGTAAGACAGTACAGCATTGACCTGGTCTGTCTGGATCTTTTTTCTGAGTTCTATATACTTTACATCAATATCAAGATGTAACAAATCTAGCCTCGGCCGTACATACTGCAGCTGAGGCTGATCTGTCTGCTGCAAATAAGACAATAAGCCCTGTTCCTCTAAAAATCTCAACTGCTTAACTATCTCATTAAAAGACGTCGACATCTTTTTCGCAATATCCGATTCCTGAATTTTGATGTAATGCTCAAATGCGCCGCCATAGGAACGCAATATGGTTTTAATCAATCGGTCGTAACCGGCATTTTCTATTTGAAAACGGTAAACATCTTCATGTCCAACAATAAAAAGCAGTCTGGAGGGCAAAAATATATTCTCAGACAACGTAATATATCCATCGTGCTCCAGGAACTTTAAAGCAGACAATGCTTTAATTACACCTATGTTAAACCGCTTACAGAAATCTGCAATATCAAAACCAAAACTCAGTCCTTCTCCGCTGCCAAAGGCCAGTTGAAAATAATTACCCAGATAATGGTATACTTTTTTGATCTCATCAGATGAAGGAAAACTATTTTTATATTTCCCCTCCAATGTCAACTGGTCACTTTTATTGGCCAGTAACACGCCATAAGACCTCTTTCTGTCTCTGCCTGCTCTTCCCGCTTCCTGATAATAAGCTTCCAGACTATCAGGCAAATCCAGATGAACCACAAAACGTACATCAGGTTTATCTATTCCCATTCCAAAAGCATTTGTAGCCACCATTACCCTTATGCGGTTTTGTTTCCAGTCCTCCTGCCTTTTAAACCGCTCTTCCTTTTCTACTCCTGCATGATAAAAATCGGAAGTAATGCCATTTCGTTGAAGAAATAATGCAATTTCGGAAGTCTCCCGCCTATTCCTGACATAGACCAATCCACTACCTTTTACATTTTTCACTATACTGAGAAGTTTCCTGTGCTTGTCCTCATCAGCTGAAACCACATAACTGAGGTTTTTCCTGGCAAAACTCTGTACAAATATTTTATGGTTTTTAAGGGCCAGCTTCTCTACGATATCATTTCTTACAAATTGAGTTGCCGTTGCAGTGAGTGCGAGCACTGGTACATCAGGAATAACTGTTCTCAAAGCATTCACCTGTAAATAAGGGGGTCTGAAATCGTATCCCCATTGAGAAACACAATGTGCCTCATCCACTGCAATCAGATTTACATTCATATACGAAATACGCTCCCTTACGAGTTCCGAAAGTAGGCGTTCTGGCGACAGGTATAAAAACTTGATCTTACCGTAAATGCAATTATCGAGTAAAATATCAATCTCGCGCTTGCCCATACCGGCATATATTGCTACCGCATTGATACCTTTGTTTTTTAAATTTTCAACCTGATCTTTCATCAATGCGACCAGTGGGGAAATCACTATACAGATCCCTTCCATCACCATAGCAGGTACCTGGAAACACAACGATTTCCCACCACCTGTGGGCATTAACGCAAGGGTATCATGGCCATCTAAAACTGATTTAATAATCTCATCCTGCAAAGGCCTGAAACTGTCAAATCCCCAATATCTCTTTAATATCTCCGCTTCGTTCATCTAATTGTGTTACTTCATTCTATCATTTACCGACATTCATCCTGAATCCGTCGTCGTCCTGAATTTCTTTTGCTCCACAGCTCCTTCGAGGTCAAGATTCCGAATTAGAAATGCGGTCTTGCAGGTGCGGGATCCTGAAATAAATTCAGGATGACGACATGGTTATAACATAACGTTCAGAAACATCCTCATTTTCTTGACCACAAAAAACATGACTTGTAAAACTATAAAAATGAACTGATATTATTAAATTGCGGGCTAATTAACCACCGCAGCGTATGAGATTATCATTTTTACTACTATGTTTCCTTGCTATAACCTATTTTTCTCATGCTCAGGAAAAAAAATGGGACATAGAAAAGTATCAGGGAACGACTAAAACGTTTTCAATTAATACAGATGAAGGTACATGGATGAACCTTGATGTCAGCTCAGATGGAAAAGACATCGTCTTTGATTTACTTGGCGACATATACATTATGCCCATCTCAGGTGGAACAACGACATTGCTCAGCGGTGGTATCGCATGGGACATTCAACCGAGATTTAGTCCCAATGGAAAATACATATCATATACAAGCGATAAAAGCGGGGCCGACAATATATGGATCATGAACCGTGATGGTTCTAATAAAAGGCAGGTTACTAAAGAAACTTTCCGTTTGCTGAACAATGCAACATGGACACCAAACAGTGAATACCTTATTGCACGCAAACACTTTACCGGATCACGTTCACTAGGTGCCGGAGAAATGTGGATGTATAACATATACGGAGGCGATGGTATCCAGCTCACCAAGAGAAAAAATGACCAGCAGGATGCCGGCGAACCAAATGTGGATCCTAACGGACGTTATCTTTATTTCAGTGAAGATGTTTCACCTGGTCCTAATTTCGAATACAGCAAAGATCCCAACGGATTAATCTATGCGATCAGACAGTTGGACATGACGACCGGAAAACTAAGCAATCTTATTGCTCAGGCCGGTGGTGCCGCACGTCCCCAAATCTCTCCTGATGGGAAACTGATGGCTTATGTAAAAAGGGTAAGATTGAAATCAGTTCTGTTTGTACAAAATCTAAAGACAGGCGAAGAATGGCCGCTGACAGAAGATCTATCTCATGACCAGCAGGAGACATGGGCAATATTTGGTGTGTATCCCAACTTCGCATGGACACCAGATGCCAAAAACATAGTTTTCTACGCCAGGGGGAAAATTAAAAAAATTGAACTGGCTTCGCTTATAACGGCGGATATTCCATTTCAGGTTACCAGTAACCAAACTGTGCAGGAGGCCCTGCATTTCCCTCAACAGGTATTTAACCCTGAGTTTACCTCAAAAATGATCCGTCAGCTGACCACCTCTCCTGATGGTAAATTCGTCATTTTCAATGCTGCCGGCTTTCTATATAAGAAAGACATTCCTAATGGAAATCCTGAAAGGATTACAGATGGTATAGACTTTGAATTTGAGCCCGAAATCAGTCCTGACGGTAAAACTGTGATTTATACCACATGGAGCGACGAATTTAAAGGTGCAATCAAAAAAACGGACATCAAGTCTGGAAAAACAGTAGCGCTTACAGACGAAAAAGGCTTTTATTATTCTCCTAACTTTTCAAACAAAGGCGATAAAATTGTATTCAGAAAGGGAATTGGCAACGATGTATTAGGCTATGCTTACGGTCGTGGGACGGGTATTTTTATCATGCCTACAAATGGAGGCACAAAAACCTTAGTATCTGAAAGTGGCATCAAACCCCAGTTCAGTACAGATGACAGCAGGATTTATTTTCAGGGAAATGAAGGTGGCAAAAAGGCATTAAAAAGTATCGACCTTAATGGGGCCAATGAACGCACGCATTATACTTCTACTTACGTCACACAGTTTTCTCCTAGTCCGGATGGAAAATGGCTGGCCTTTACAGAACTGTTCAATGTGTACATTACCCCGATGGTAACCATCGGCTCCCCACTGGAACTGTCTTCTTCCAACAAAAATATACCACTTACCAGGGTAACCAAAGATGCAGGGACTTATTTGCACTGGAGCCATGACAGTCAGAAGTTATTGTGGACATTGGGGGATCAATATTACAGCCGTGAAATTAAAAACACATTTAGTTTTATAGATGGAGCACCTCAAAACTTACCTAAACCAGACAGTACAGGTATTGCCATTAATTTAAAGCTGAAAAGTGATATCCCAACTGGTCTTACTGCATTAAAAGGAGCCCGAATCATTACCATGAAAGGCGATGAAGTTATTGAGGAAGGAACCATCCTGATTGAAAACAACAAAATCATTTCCATGGGAAAAGCGACTGAACTGGTTATCCCGGATGCGGCAAAAGTTATAGATGTAACTGGAAAAACCATCATGCCAGGTATCATTGATGTACATGCACACCTTCGTACAAGCCCTGATGGTATTAGTCCTACAAACGACTGGTCTTACTTAGCCAATCTCACTTTTGGTGTAACCACGTCTCATGATCCTTCCAGCAATACAGAAATGGTATTTAGCCAGTCAGAAATGATCAAAGCTGGCAGAATGGTCGGCCCCCGTTTGTACTCAACAGGATCTATCCTTTATGGTGCTGATGGAGATTTCAAGGTAGTTATCAATAGTTTAGATGATGCCCTGTCTCACTTACGCAGACTAAAGGCTGTGGGTGCCTTTTCAGTAAAATCTTATAACCAGCCACGCAGGGATCAACGCCAGCAGATTCTGGAAGCAGCCAGACAACTGAAAATGGAGGTTGTTCCTGAAGGAGGATCTACATTCTTCACCAATATGAATATGGTAGCCGATGGCCACACAGGTATTGAACACAGCATACCGGTAGCACCTGTCTACAAAGATGTTGTCTCGTTCTGGAACAACACTAAGGTTGCCTACACCCCTACTTTAATTGTTAGCTATGGAAGTCAATGGGGAGAGAATTACTGGTATGACCGTACAAATGTCTGGGAAAATGAAAGGCTGCTTAATTTTACACCAAGAGCTATTATTGATTCCAGAGCAAGAAGGAGAACGACCTCAGAATACGGAGATTATGGCCATATTGAAGTGTCTAAAGCAACCAAACAAATTGCCGATGGCGGCAATACTAAGGTAAACCTGGGTGCTCATGGACAAATTCAAGGTCTTGGTGCGCATTGGGAACTTTGGATGCTGGTGCAAGGAGGAATGACCCCTCTCCAGGCCATCAGATGCGCAACTATAAACGGTGCCTCATATCTAGGTATGAATCGTGAAATTGGTTCCCTGGAGGTAGGAAAGCTAGCAGATATGGTTATCATGGATGCCAATCCACTCGATGACATAAGAAACTCTGAAAAGATAAAATATGTGATGATCAATGGAAGAATTTATGACAGTCTATCTATGAATGAAATTGGTGGACACGAGAAATTACGCGGCAAACTATGGTTTGAAATGGGTAAAGGAATGGTTTATAGCTTCCCTACAGGAATTGCAGAAACCTGGACTTTTACCATTCCTAACTGCGAATAAGCGGCTACACATCTCTTGAATAATAAAGAAAACAGTTCACTCTTCGTTTTCTTTATTATTCATATCTCGTTAATTTCTATATTTCCCCAGGTCTGGCGTGTATAATAACGCATCATGAGCAAGTAAACTACAAGTGCCAGCAAAATACAAACCCAGATCACCATCTCCCACCTTGCCAAAAAATACTGACCGTAACCAATTATACCTACAAACACCAATATCATGAGCGAAGTCACGATACGCCCCCCAGATTGCTTGATCAGCACGGGCTTGGAAAACGGTAAACCTTTCACCATAAACAAAGCCATCACGATCCCATAGATCATTCCTACTATGGTTGCCAGTACTACATCATTGATCACTTGCGGACCCCAAACAAGTATACTGATTATTCCGATCAGCACACAATATGGCAAATAATATAGAATCATCACCACTTTGTACATACCAGATAATATTTTACCAGGTTCCGTAATCGGCAGGGCATAGTAAATCCAGGCAGGTTTATATTTTTCTGAAAAAGAAATGTGCTGCAATACCGCTGACATCACAAAAGTACAAAGATAGATCAGGAAAATATAACCCTTACCACTTTGTATTCCGGCTAATCGTTCAGAAACAGAACCACTTCCTGTCAACGTAAAATACAAGAAAAATATAGGTACATAAGCAAACGCCGGATATACCTTGATCTTAAATTCACGAGTTCTAGCTGCCAGTTTCCAGGTGATGCGAAAACCCGCATTCTCCACAGGACCAGATGTAAACAGATTAGAAAGACGTGCAACAATATCAGTATTTGGCTGATCCAGCTCTCCTTTAATTATACGAGTTGTACCTTCTGAAGTTGCCGATTCTGCCAGACTTTTATTGAAACCGGGAGCAAATACTTTTGCTACCAACCATAATCCGAGAAGAGGCGCCGCTAGTCCCAATATAGCCATCCCGGTGGTCAATACAGTCGCTCTTCCCGGGTGCATTACTACTTCACTCAAAGCTGCAATCCAGACAGGCGGTAAAAAGTACGCCCAATTGTAATGCAGGATGTTAAATTTTTCCAGCACTGCGCTATTGATTAGCCTGGGTAGTAATTGATATGCACCAAAAATCAAGATAGAAAACGCAATTTGGAAATAGCTTATGATATCTTTAAACTTTTGCGGAGAGACTACTTTCATCAAGAGCAGGTACATGACATTGACTAATAAAATACTGAGAAAGGAAGCCTGTATGATCTGCAACAAGAAGACGGGTACAGCCAGCAGCCCCTCAGTAAACCCAATGACTACAAGTCCTCCGAGTCCTTGCAAAAACGCGAGTCTGAATACGTAAATACTGATGTGCATAATACGGGATACGGCAAGAGTCCGGTCATTGACAGGCCTCGGCAACAAAATATACTGATCTCTGACATCTAACAACACTGTAGTAAAATCGGTGATCAGCGTAAGCGACATCATCACCATAAAGGCGCTGAAATATACCGTTTGTCCCAACATAGGTACATTGAAAAGCAGTAAAGTCAGGCCTATAAAGATACCCATCAAAACCGTAACCAATGACACAGCCAAGGAGCTACCGACCTTGCCATTACTTACCGATGCCTTGCGTCGACCACTCATCAACACATGCGGTCTCCTACCATCCATCAGCAACTTTAATTTTAAGATATGGTAAAGCTGATCCGTATTTACTCCAGTTTTTGCCAGCAAAGGCATCAATAGGCTGACCAGCTTAAGTAGTATTTTATCCATTCTGTATCCAATATTTAATTAAATGCATCAATGATCGCATCTGTTTCATTACCCGTCTCATCTCGCCCGGTAAGTTTAGCAAACACATGTTCCAGGGTATCAGCATGGTTTTGTTTGAGTGAATCGAATGTACCATCAGCAATAATTTCTCCTTTATTGATGAGCAGTATACGATCTGACACCTTTTCCACTACATCCATCATGTGGGAACAGTAGAATATTGTTTTCCCTTCTTTAGAAAGGCGCATGATCAGTTCTTTGATCATGATCACTGCATTAGCATCCAATCCAGACAAAGGCTCATCCAGAACAACAATCTGTGGATTGTGTATAATTCCCGAGATCAACAATACCTTCTGCTTCATACCTTTAGAGAAGGTATCCATCCGATCATGCAAGTTATTTCCGAGTCCAAAGGCATTCAGGAGTTTAGTACTCCTGGTCTTGAGGATCTCTTCATCTATTCCATGCAGCTTGCCCACAAAATCCAGATACTCCATTGGGGTCAGCACATCATAGAGCTCAGCATTTTCGGGGACATATCCTATTCTTTTTTTGATCTCCTGAGGATTTTCCTGCATACTGATTCCATCTACCAGTACCTCCCCTGAAAACTCTGGGATCAGCCCGGTTAAAATTTTAACTGTTGTAGATTTCCCTGCGCCGTTGGGTCCAATATATCCAATCACCTGTCCGGGATAAATATCCAGGGACAGATTTTTAAGAGCCACTTTGGAACCATAAGCTTTAGATAGGTTTCGGATTTGTATAATAGGGGTTTTTTCAGTCATCATTAAAGCATTAAAAAGATCTGCATGCAAGTATATGGTTAATTTGCGAATTCTTATCTTGTATCAATTAACATGTTTTTACGACACTCAATTGCGCATAAATGGCGCAGGAAGATTTTCATTAAGAGAAAAACAGAGACAATCCGCTCTTGTTCTCAATAATTGTTGAATTCATAAATTTTTAACAGATAGATAGTAGGGACATAACAGGGAGATATACAAAGTACTACGACAATGTACCTTAATTTAATTCATCAGAAATTTAAGTTTAAAATAGAGAAAATAAGAACAAGCAATAACTACAGGTTTTGTGCGATTACAAAACCACTGGCCCAGGCCCATTGAAAATTGTATCCCCCCAGCCAGCCAGTAACATCTACGCATTCACCGCCGAAAAATAAGCTCGGTATTTTTTTACATTCCAGAGTCTTTGATGAAAGTGCACTGGTGTCAATACCGCCCCTCATCACTTCGGCTTTATCATATCCTTTATCACCCGCCGGTTTTACTTTAAACAAATGAATGGTTTTATGAATAGATTCAAGTTCTACCTTTGTTAAAGAAGCCACCTGTTTGTCTATAGGAAGGAACTTACCTAGTGCTTCAGTAAATTTTTTAGGATAAATTCTATTGAGAAAAGTTGACAGTATTAATTTACCATTTTCTTTTCTTTCCTGCTCTATTAAATCAGTTATATTTTGTCTGGGCAATAAATCAATGTTGATTTGCTCTCCTCTTCTCCAATAAGAGGAAATCTGCAGAATAGCAGGCCCACTTAGTCCCCAGTGTGTAAAGAGGATGTTCTCTTCAAAAGATATTTGATCGTTACTGACTTCACAAAAAATGGAATTACCGGACAATTGTGCATACCATTCTTCATCTTTTCCCGTAATAGTCAGCGGTACCAGAGCAGGAGCTGTTTCAATGATATTTAGGTCATGTTTCCTGGCAAAACGCAAAGCAAAATCGGTTGCCCCCATCTTTGGAATAGGTAAGCCTCCGGTAGCAATAACCAGCTTAGGCGCCTTCAGCGCTTTTAAATTACCTTCCTTCAAGTATTTAACAGTAAAGCCCTCCTCCAAATGTTCAATATCTGTAACTGCTGCATCGCAGATGATCCGCTGGCCGAAGTCATTACATATTTCCGTAAACACAGCCACTACATCCTTTGCATTTTTGCCATCCGGAAAAAGCTGTCCCAATGTCTTTTCTTTACCCATGATGCCATAGGTCTCAAAAAAATTCACAGTATCATCAACGGTCCACTGTGTAAAAGCCGATTTAATAAAATGTTTATTATTAGATATAAACTGCTCATCATTGGCAAACAGATTTGTATAATTACAACGGCCGCCACCTGATATTAGAATCTTTGCACCTGGTTTATCGCTCTTTTCCAACAATATAACTTTTTTTCCAAGGTAGCCAGCTTGTACCGCACACATCAAACCGCAAGCTCCCGCACCAATAATTATAGCATCTGCATCCATCAATCCGTTTATATTGTTATTTTTGTGCAAAATAAGCATAACTTTTTCATATAGATATGGCAAAACAAATAAGTGATTTAAAATTAGGCATATTAGGTGGCGGTCAACTGGGCAGAATGCTGATCCAGGAAGCTATCAACTACAACCTGACTACTTTAATTTTAGATCCAGATACTGATGCTCCTTGTAAACACATCGCTAATTACTTCGAATGTGGCTCTATTACAGATTTTGATACGGTTTATAACTTTGGTAGAAAAGCAGATATCATTACCATTGAAATAGAGAAAGTAAATATTGAGGCACTTGAACAACTTGAAAAAGAAGGCAAACACGTATATCCTCAAGCCAGGGTAATACGCCTGATCCAGGATAAAGGTATACAGAAACAGTTCTTTAAAGAAAATGACATTCCTACAGCTCCTTTTCAGCTGGTAAATACGAAAGAAGACATTTTAAACAGCGACTTTGCGTTTCCTTATATTTTGAAGCAGCGCCGCGATGGTTATGATGGTAAAGGTGTAATGAAAATCAACAGCATAGCTGAAGTTGACAATGCTTTTGACGCACCTTGCCTGATTGAGCAGTTGGTAGATTTCGAAAAAGAGATTGCTGTGATTGTAGCAAGAAATCCTAATGGAGATGTTAAAACTTTCCCAATGGTTGAAATGGAATTCAATGCAGAAGCAAATCTAGTAGAATTCCTAATCTCCCCTTCTACCTATCCTGAGTCCGTACAGCACAGGGCGGAAACTATCGCAAAAAAAATTGCAGCAGCATTAAATATCACAGGTTTACTCGCAGTAGAAATGTTCATCACGAAAGATGGCGAGATCTTAGTCAATGAATTGGCTCCCCGCCCGCACAATAGCGGACATCATACCATAGAAGGCAATTATGTATCTCAATTTGAGCAACATTTACGTGCCATATTTAATCTTCCTTTAGGAGATACCCGTTCCATCAACAATGCAGTAATGATCAATCTCCTTGGTGAAAAAAATCACAATGGTGTGGCTAAGTATTCAGGGTTGGAAAAAATCATGGCAATTGATGGGGTATATGTACACTTATATGGGAAAAAATATACCAAGCCGTTCCGTAAAATGGGGCACATCACCGTGGTAGATCAAAATCGCGATGCGGCAATAGAAAAAGCAAACTATATAAAAAACACATTAAAAGTTATTTCATAACATGAGCGTACAGGTAGGTATTATAATGGGCAGCAAATCGGATCTTCATATCATGCAGGATGCCGCAGATATTTTTAAGGAATTTGGTATTGAATTTGAAATGACAGTTGTGTCTGCTCACAGAACTCCAGACAGGATGTTTGATTATGCAAAACAGGCTGCAGGACGTGGATTAAAAGTGATTATCGCCGGTGCAGGTGGTGCTGCGCATTTACCAGGTATGGTTGCTTCAATTACCGTATTGCCTGTAATCGGTGTTCCGGTAAAATCTTCCAATTCCATAGATGGGTGGGACTCTATCTTGTCTATATTGCAAATGCCGAATGGTATTCCGGTAGCTACAGTAGCACTCAACGCAGCAAAAAATGCTGGTTTATTAGCCGTTCAAATTCTATCTACCGCCGATTCTGCTCTTGCTGAAAAAATGCAAAACTATAAAGATGAGTTGCGCAAGAAAGTTGAAGAAACCGCCACAGAAATGGAAGGCTAATTTAAGTTAGGGTTTTGGGGAAACTTACTCACATGGGCGTATTTTGGTCCTAAGTTGATGATTACTTCTCTCCACACCTCTTCTTCATTATCAGAAAATACAACATCAGCATGGTACTTGTCTGAGACGATCCAGGTATTCTCTTCAATCTCATCTTTCAATTGCTGCTCTGCCCACCCGGAATAGCCTATAAAAAACTTAATTTCATCCGGACTGATACTGTTGTTATTGATCAGGATTTTTAAAGCTTCAAAATTTCCTCCCCAATAAATACCCTTGGCTATTTCTTCACCATCACCTATCTTATCATAACAGCGGTGAATGAAGTGAATCGTATCCGTTCCCACTGGTCCTCCGATATATACAGGAAAATCTGCTTCGCCCAATTCTGGAATCAAATCCTTAAGTAATAATGCACTGGGGTGGTTTAGAATAAAACCAACTGTACCCTCCTCCTGGTGTTCCGTAATTAACACCACAGAACGTTTGAAATTTGGATCCATTAAAAATGGTTCTGAAATTAATAATTTACCAAGAGATGGCTCTAATCGACTTAACATTTCGGAAATTTAGAAAAAATAAACAAACTAACCCTATTTTTGTACATGGAGCTTACTAAAGAAAACATACAAAACTTACGCCAAGATTATCGTGCTGCACAGCTTTCCGAAAATGATGTAGAAAGCAACCCCATACTGCAGTTTAAAAAATGGTTTGCAGATGCGATCAACGCACAAATGTATGAACCAAATGTAATGACCCTGGCTACAGCAGACAGCGATGGAAAACCGTCAGCCCGTATTGTCTTGTTAAAAGATTTTGATGAAAATGGATTTGTATTTTATACAAATTATGAAAGTAAAAAAGGACAGGATTTAATCGAAAATCCGCAGGCAGCTCTTGTATTTTTCTGGGCAGAACTAGAGAGGCAGGTAAGAATAGAGGGATTGGTAACTAAAGTTGATGCACAAACTTCCTCCGATTATTTTCATTCGCGCCCCATTGGCAGCCAAATCGGGGCCATGGCTTCTCCACAAAGCAGTATCATTAGTGACAGGTTTTTATTGGAAGAGAAAGTAAAAGAACTTACTGCTGAATATGCAAATAAGGAGATTCCCCGCCCTTTGCACTGGGGGGGATACCTGATAGAACCTACCTTTATTGAATTCTGGCAAGGTAGATCAAGCAGGCTTCATGATAGAATTGTATACGATCTTGTGGATGGTTCATGGATTATCAATAGATTAGCGCCATAAACTAAACTAGCATCATAAAAAACAAAATGAAAAACATCGCAGTTATAGGCTCGGGAACTATGGGCAATGGAATCGCTCATACTTTTGCTCAATTCGGATATCAGGTGAATCTTGTTGATATCAGTGACGACGCACTATCTAAAGCTTTAAGTACAATTAGTAAAAACATTGACAGACAAGTAAGTAAAGGCACCTTATCTGAAGATGAGAAATTAGATACATTGTCTAGAATTACACTATATACCGACCTAAGAGATGGTGTATCAGATGTTGGTCTTGTTGTTGAAGCTGCGACAGAAAACCTGGAACTTAAGTTAAAGATTTTTAAAGAAATAGATTCCTTTGCTAAGCCTGAAACCATTCTGGCCAGCAATACCTCTTCAATATCCATTACGAAAATTGCTTCAGTAACGGGTCGTGGCGACAAGGTAATTGGGATGCACTTTATGAATCCTGTACCGGTGATGAAGCTCGTAGAGGTGATCAGAGGATATGCAACAAGTGATGAAACTACTGAAGCTGTGATGGCGCTTTCCAGAAAACTGGATAAAGTGCCTGTAGAGGTGAATGACTATCCAGGCTTTGTAGCCAATAGAATACTAATGCCAATGATCAATGAGGCAATCTATACTTTATATGAAGGTGTGGCGGGGGTAGCAGAAATTGATACAGTAATGAAATTAGGAATGGCCCATCCTATGGGACCGCTCCAACTTGCTGATTTTATAGGTCTGGATGTCTGTCTGGCTATCTTAAATGTACTACACGATGGCTTTGGCAATCCTAAATACGCTCCATGTCCGTTATTGGTCAATATGGTCACCGCTGAGAATAAAGGTGTAAAATCCGGAGAAGGTTTTTACAATTATTCCAATGGAATAAAAGAGGCTACTATTGCTAGTAAATTTAGCAAATAGTACTTAACTTAATCGCTTTTATAGTAACTTTACGGTATGAATGAAAATCTGGATCCTTCTTCAGAAAGCCTTACCCCCACTGAACGTGATATAGAAAAAGTACTGCGCCCTCAGGCCTTTGAAGACTTTACCGGACAAGAAAAGGTGATGGAAAACCTGAAGATCTTTGTGAAAGCGGCTAAACTTCGTGGTGAACCCCTGGATCATGTTTTACTTCATGGCCCTCCGGGATTGGGAAAAACCACTTTATCTCTGATCATTGCAAATGAGATGGGTGTTGGTATAAAAGTTACCTCCGGCCCGGTACTGGATAAGCCTGGGGATCTTGCTGGGCTGCTGACCGGCCTGGATGAAGGTGACATTCTTTTTATAGACGAAATACACCGTTTAAGTCCCCTTGTAGAGGAATACCTGTATTCTGCTATGGAGGACTTTAAAATAGACATTATGCTGGAGAGCGGACCTAATGCCCGTTCTGTACAGATTTCCTTAAATCCTTTTACACTTGTTGGTGCCACTACTCGTTCAGGTTTATTAACCGCACCTTTGCGTGCTCGTTTTGGAATAAATTCCAGACTGGCTTATTACGACGCCAAGTTGCTAACCACCATCGTACTGAGGTCTTCTGAAATATTGAAAACACCCATTACAGATGAGGGTGCGTATGAAATTGCAAGAAGAAGTCGCGGTACACCTCGTATTGCGAATGCTTTGTTGAGACGAACCAGAGATTTTGCCCAGATCAAAGGCAATGGACAGATCGATACTGAAATTGCGCGTTATGCCCTAAATGCCCTGAATGTAGATGAACATGGACTTGATGAAATGGACAATAAAATATTGACTACCATTATAGATAAGTTTAAAGGCGGTCCTGTGGGGCTTAAAACCATTGCTACTGCTGTAGGCGATGATGAGGGAACTATTGAAGAGGTATATGAGCCATTCCTGATCCAGGAAGGTTTTCTCATGCGAACTTCCCGCGGACGTGAAGCAACGGAAGCTGCATATAAGCACTTAAAAAGAAATTTCCCCGGACAAACAGGGAAATTATTTTAGATCCCTAATTACCATCACGGCAGCGTTTTTGTAAGGTTAAATTCTATAAATTATTACCCCGCCGCTCAGATCTTCAAATATGAGGATATGATTTAAAGGCATTTAAGAACTATTTATGAATATAGAAACAAGAAAACTCACTTTAGAAGACTACGACGATCTTAAAGAATCTATGCTCCAGGCTTATGACACGCTTGGCGGACAAATCTGGAGCAAGTCGACCATAGCAAAACTTTTAAAGCTGTTTCCTGAAGGACAATTATGCATCGCAGTAGACGACAAAGTAGTGGCTTGCTCCCTCTCCATTATTGTTGATTACGATGAATATGGAGATAAACACACTTATCAGAACATTACAGGGAATTACGGTTTCAGCACCCATGATGCTAATGGAGATGTCCTGTATGGAATTGAAATATTTGTACATCCTGAGTACAGAGGGTTGCGATTGGGAAGAAGATTGTATGAAGCCAGAAAGGAACTTTGCGAAACACTGAACCTCAAAAGTATAATTGCAGGAGGAAGAATCCCCGGATATCATGAATACGCAGACAAACTGAGTCCGAGGCAATACATAGACAAGGTAAAAGCAAAAGAAATCTACGACCCTACGCTTACTTTTCAGATTTCAAATGATTTCCACGTAAGAAAAGTTTTAAAAAACTACCTACCAGGAGACCATGAGTCGAAAGAATTTGCCACACTTATTGAATGGAATAACATTTATTACCAGGGAATAGATGCTTCCGCACGCTCAGCAAAAACTATTCGTCTGGGTTTGGTACAATGGCAGATGCGGTTGTTTCCAGACATCGATGCATTTTATGAGCAGGTGGAATTCTTTGTGGATGCAGTAAGCGGCTACAAGTCTGATTTCATCATGTTCCCTGAATTCTTCAATACCCCCCTTCTTCAGCCATATAATCATCTTCCAGAAATGGAGGCTATGCGTAAGCTGGCTGAACAAACTGAGGAAATCGTACATAAAATACAATCATTTGCTGTTTCTTACAATGTGAACATCATTTCGGGCAGCATGCCGATATTGGAAAACAATAAGCTATACAATGCTACCTATTTATGTCATCGGACTGGAAAAACTGAAGAGTTTAGGAAAATCCACATCACTCCCAATGAACAAAAATACTATGGAATGGTGGGTGGCGATAAAATTCAGGTATTTGACACAGATTGTGGAAAAATTGGAATACTCATCTGCTATGATGTAGAATTTCCTGAATTGAGTAGAATTTATGCAGATCAGGGAATGCAGATACTGTTTGTACCTTTCCTTACGGATACTCAAAACGGGTATACGAGAGTAAGACACTGCGCCCAAGCCAGAGCTATTGAAAATGAGTGTTATGTTGCGATAGCCGGATGTGTAGGTAATCTACCTAAGGTTAATAATATGGATATTCAATTTGCACAATCCGCAGTATTTACCCCATCGGATTTTGCATTTCCAACTAACGCAGTAAAGGCGGAAACAACACCAAATACGGAAATGATGCTTGTAGTAGATGTGGATCTTCACCTTTTAGATGAGCTCCACCATTTTGGAACGGTCAAGATATTAAAAGATCGCCGTAAGGATCTCTATGAAGTAAGATTGTTAAAATAGCTATATCAAAAAAAGGGGTGTTATACACCCCTTTTTTATTTTCTAAATATAAACCAGCAGATCAGCAATATTACAATTAATACCGGAATCAGCCATTTCATTACCGGACCGGCGCCTTTGTCATTGTATTCTTCTACAGCCTGAGGAGATGGTCCAGGATCAGCTTCATGTTTAGCATAATCATGTTCTATTGGCTTATGAGGTTTATTAGGATCCTCAGCATGCCTTGCCTCTATATTTTCAATACTATCATTATGATCTTCAGGATTATTATTTTGATTTTCCATGATTTCTAAAATTTGGTTTGCTTATATAACAGTAGCTTAAATAAAAATGTTTTATTCTTAAAGTTTATCTTTGTAGACTGATGATCAACAATTCGGCTAAATACAGAAAGCTCATTAAAGATGAAGCCTTTCGACTGGGCTTTATGCAATGTGGTATTGCAAAGGCTGAATTTCTTGAAGAGGAGGCTCCAAGATTAGAAAAATGGTTAAACAACAACCATCACGGCCAAATGGGGTACATGGAAAACCATTTCGACAAGCGACTAGATCCGAGGCTATTAGTAGAGGGAGCTAAATCTGTAATTTCTCTTAGTCTGAACTACTATCCTGATCAGCAACAATCTGATCCCAACGCACCAAAGATTTCAAAATATGCGTATGGCTTTGATTATCATACGGTAATCAAGGATAAACTCTTTCAATTATTAAATTTCATTTCCGAAAATATTGGCGAAGTAGGTGGACGTGCCTTTGTTGATTCAGCTCCTGTACTCGATCGTGCCTGGGCAAAGAAGGCAGGTATCGGATGGATCGGCAAAAACAGTAACCTGATTAGTAAAAAAAGTGGTTCATTCTTCTTTCTCGCTGAATTGATCATCGATCTGGAGTTAGAATACGATAATGCTTTTGAGACCGATCATTGTGGAACCTGCACCAAATGTATAGATGCCTGCCCTACCGAAGCGATCCTTTCTCCTTTTGTCATTGATGCAAAAAAATGTATCTCCTATTTAACCATTGAATTAAGAGAAGAAATCCCTACCAACTTCAATGACAAAATGGACAACTGGATGTTTGGATGTGATGTTTGTCAGGATGTCTGCCCCTGGAACCGCTTTTCTGTACCGCATTCAGAACCCATGTTTCAGCCCAATGAAAACCTATTGAGCATGAAACGCGAAGATTGGATGGACATTACTGAGGATGTTTTTAAAGACATTTTTAAAAACTCCGCCGTCAAAAGAACCAAATTTAAAGGCTTAACCAGAAATATTGACTTTCTGAAAAAGACCTCTTAATTATTTTCCAAATTTCATTTTGAGCTGTTCCAGCATGTCATTGGTGACATCTACTGCTGGTTTGTCTTTTTTAGGTTGAGGTTTGAATCCGGGATTGTTAACTTTAGGTAAGGGTCTTTGGCCAGATGCATTAGAAGGATTTGGTGCAGACTGTTGTTTTTCTAATTTTAACTGGTCTTTTTTCTTATTCCAACGCTCCCATATCTCAGTTAGTTTTTTCTTTGTATACAAAGGAAAATCACCCTGTTTCATCCAGGCATAGTAACTTGGTTCCATATCAAACACTTGTTCGACCGTCTTGCCTTTATGTTTTCCGAAGTTGAAACACTCCTCACCCTCTTCATTAAAAACCATTCTACCGGCAAAATCCACTGGTTTATTCATATTGGTAAATGCATGAAGGGCATCTACATCATTCTGAACTGGCTTTGATAAATTGCCTTGTTTATCTTCAAAATCAGCATCCTTATAACGCTCAATCTGTGCCAGCAACACATGATACGTTGCTGTAATATCTGCTTCTGCAGAGTGTGCATTGATAATGTCTTTATCACAATAGAATTTGTAAGCTGCACGAAGTGTACGCTGCTCCATTTGATGAAATATATTCTGAACATCTACAAACCGGCGGTCAGTCATATCAAAATCCACACCTGCTCTTAAAAACTCTTCCAATAAAACAGGAATATCAAATCTGTTAGAATTATATCCGGCAAGATCTGCATCACCGATAAAGTCGGAAAGTTCCTGAGCTACGGCTTTAAAAGTAGGTTGATCTGCAATATCCTTATCGTAAATCCCATGAATTAAAGAAGACGAAAGAGGGATTGGCATCTCCGGATTGATGCGAAGTGTCTTTATAACTTCTGTGCCGTCTGGCATGGCTTTTAATATGGCAATCTCCACAATGCGATCAGAACCTACATTTACGCCGGTGGTTTCTAAATCAAAAAAAGCAAGCGGACGGTTTAAATTTAATTTCATCTTTAACTATTTGTAATGCTTTCAAAAGTCGTAAAAATCATTCGGTATTCCTTAACTTATTTGATAAAGGACAATTCAGTATAAATGATTTCGTATTTGTTTTAATAATTGCTTTAGTCCTTTTATCTTGCGTCATGTTTAACCCGCTCAATATGAAATGCCTTTCCGCCTTACTCTTCTTTTTTATTTCTTGTATTCTCAACGTAAATGCACAGAATTTTGAATACGGAAAACTCACCGGTGATGATCTTGATCTAAAAAATGTTGTACTGGACAGTAATGCAAATGCAATGGTAATCCGCGAATTTGGAACTTCCTCAATGCGTCTTGACGAGCGTGCGGGAAGAATGGTCATCGATTTTGAATACCATGTCAAGATTAAGATTTTCAATAAAAATGGTTTTGAAAGCGGTAATATCGTCATTCCAAGAAGGGTTTATAGCGACAACGAGGATCAGATTGAAGACCTGAGGGCCGTGACTACAGCCTTTATAAACGGTAATGTAGTTGCCACAGTGCTCGATAAAAAGAACATATTTACGGAGCGAAAAAATAAATATATTGTGCTGACAAAATTCACGATGCCTAATCTTACAGAAGGTTGCGTCATCGAATATAGCTACCGTATGATTCTACCCAGCATCTTTAATTTTAAAAGCTGGGATTTTCAATCAAATATACCAAAACTTCATAGCGAATATGTAGCTGTAATCCCTGCATTATATAACTACAATGCTTCTTTAAGAGGAGGAAGAAAATTGACATCTAACAATGCTGAACTACAAAAAAATTGTTTTAGGGCCGGTGGATATGATGCCGACTGTTCAAAGTTAACATACATTATGAAGAATGTTCCGGCATTTATAGAAGAGGATTACATGACATCGCCGGATAATTTCAAATCAGCAATCTATTATGAACTGTCGGACTATCATACCTGGAATGGCGGCAAGAAAAACGTAACTAAGACGTGGAAAGATGTCGATTACGAACTGACGAGTGATAAGTCGTTTGGAACCCAGATGAAAAGGAAAGACATTTTCAAAAATATACTTCCGGATATACTTAGAAACACCACCGATGAATTGAGTAAAGCTCAGGCGATCTATGCGTATATCAAAGCAAATATCAGAAGAAACGGATTTATAGGCATTTATAGTGAGACAAACATCAAGAATGCGCTGGATACACATACAGGAAACACTGGAGACATCAATCTGGCTCTGATAGCGGCATTAAGTGCAGCAGATCTGGATGTAGATGCGGTCATACTATCAACAAGATCCAATGGGACAGTAAATACGCTTTATCCTGTTATCAGTGATTTTAATTATGTTGTGGCAAAAGTCAATATCGGCACCGAAATTTATCTTTTAGACGCGACTGAACCGTTGATGCCTTTCGGCTTGCTTCCTCTTCATTGTATCAATGGGCAGGGACGTGTAGTTAATCTAAAAAAACCTTCTTACTGGTATGATATCAAAGCAAGCCAGAAAGATGTAACCAGGTATACTTTAAATGCGGAGCTAACCAATGATGGAATACTAAAAGGTCAGCTTATCACATATTCGTCTGGCTATTCCGGATTAAAAAAGAGAATGAGAATTAAAGCTGCTAATTCCGTAGAAGAATTTGTCGAAAAATTAGATGAACAAATGCCAAGGATCAGCATAAATAAACATGATATTCAAAATCTTGATAGTCTGGAAAATCCATTGGTAGAGGAATACGATATAGAAATGAAAGTCTATGATGACATCAATAAAGACCAGCTCTTTTTCAATCCATTTTTCATAAACAGAATTGAAAAAAATCCTTTTAACCTAAATGAGCGCACATATCCTGTTGATTTCGGGGCTACAAGAGAAGAAAGGGTAAGTATCTTTATAAAATTACCGAATAGCTACACCATTGCTGACAAGCCTAAAGACATGGCAATGAGTATTGAAGATAATGGAGGCAAATATATGAATACAAGTACGCTTGAAGGTGATACTTTCATATCACAACAAGTACTCCAATTGAGTAAACCTGTTTATGAACCGGAAGAATACCTCTCATTAAAAGAATTCTATAGTCGCTTAATTCAATTACAAAAAACAGATGTTGTCTTTAAAAAAAATAAATAGGATGATATTCAGGATACTGACAGTCTTTTTTTTCATCGGCTTTACTTACAGTGGTTTCGCACAAAATACAACCAACTATAATGCAGACCTGATTCCCTCAAACTTAAAATCGAGAGCTGGAGCAATAATAAGAAATATGGAAACTACCGTCGACATGAGAACACAGGACAATGTGATGCTCTATGTTAAAAAAGCAGTTACCATACTTAATAAAAATGCTGATGAGAGAGGGGCACTTTCAATTTATTACAATAAGAGCACTGCAATTAAAAGTATAAAAGGCATTTTGCTAGATGCCGCCGGCAATACAATAGGAAAATTTAATCAAGGCAATTTCAGTGATGAAAGCGCCTCAAATGATTACTCGCTTTTTGAAGATGTAAGAATCAAGACTTTTGCGCCTGCTACCCTTTCCTACCCTTATACCGTCATCTATGAATATGAAATCAGATACAAACAAAATCTAATTATCCCTGACTGGTATGCAAATCCTTATCCTGACGTCGCTGTAGAAAAAAACAGCTACACTTTCATTTGCAAACCAGAAGATAAAATTCGTATCAAAGCTTATAATTACAAAGGTGATCCGGAAGAAACCACAACCGAAAAGACAAAGAGCCTAACCTGGAGAGTAACTGGCATGAATGCATTTAAGCGCGAACCGTATTCACCAGATGCAGATAGCTATTTAACATATATAAAGATAGCACCGGAACAATTTATTTATTACGGCTTTAAGGGAAATTACACCAATTGGAATGAACTTGGAAAATGGGTTTACAATGACTTGATCAAGACCAGGCAAACGCTTAAACCTGCTACTATTTCTGACATAAATAAACTTGTAGAAGGAATAACTGATGATAAAGAAAAAGCAAAAAGAGTTTATGAATTCATGCAAAAGAAAACCAGATACATTAGCGTACAGGTCGGTATAGGTGGATTCCAGCCTTTTCCAGCATCAGAAGTAGACCGACTGTCTTATGGAGACTGCAAAGCACTGGTAAACTACACGCAAAGTCTCTTAAAAGCGGTTGGTATAAATAGCATTTATTGTGTCGTTAATGCCGGCAATACTAAAAAAAATATGGATGCTGATTTTGCGAGTATGGATCAGGGAAATCACATCATTTTATGTATTCCATTTAAAAGCGATACCACCTGGCTGGAATGTACAAGTCAGAACTCACCTTTCGGATACCTCGGAACATTCACAGATGACCGTACAGTATTTGCATGTACAGAGGAAGGCGGGAAAATCTTAAAAACCCCGACGTTGAATACAACGACAAACCTGCAGAGAAGAAAAGCTCAATTGACAATAACCAACGATGGGGATGTGACTGGGAATATGCAAACAAATGTATATGGATCACAGTATGACAATTATGAAAGCATGATTAATGAGCCGTATACAGAGCAGTTAAAGCATTTAAAAGACAAGTATGATATAGACAACATCAACTTTAGTGATGTCAAATTTATCCAAAAAAAAGAAGACATTAATCCTGCAACGACTGAGTCTCTTAAATTAAGTATCTTAAAATACGCCCCTAAAACCAACAATCGGATTTACCTCATTCCAAATATTTTTAATAGAGTAACTTCTATTCCCGAATCAAAAAACAGAAGTT
Organism: Pedobacter frigoris; assembly: GCF_032678645.1. GTDB lineage: Bacteria > Bacteroidota > Bacteroidia > Sphingobacteriales > Sphingobacteriaceae > Pedobacter > Pedobacter frigoris_A. Next base: position 161,004 of record NZ_JAVTSP010000001.1, on the reverse strand, counting down.
TACCGGTATATATAAACCGGGGGTATTCAGATGAAGACGAAATCGTCTACGAATTACCAGATGGCTATACATTGGAGCAAAAACCAGAAGATGTGACTATAAAAACACCATTTGGAACGTATGAAATGGCAATTAAATTAGATGGTAAAAAATTGATCTATAAAAGAAAGCTCAACACAACCAGCGGAATCTTTAGTGCGGATAAATATGCAGATATGGTTACTTTCTTCAGTGATATCAATGGATTTGACAATAGTAAAATCACACTGAAGTCGAACAACTAGCTCAAGATGATAATTCCCAAGCCTATTCCAATAATCATGATCAGATACATTAAAATTTCTGTAGTAGCGAATTTCTTGTATTTTATCCAGAATGAGTTTTGGTCACGATGATTTTCCATACCCTAATTTTTATAAGACCCGGCCTTAACCATTGCTTTTTGATAGACAGGCAGATTTAAATCATCCACCACTACCCCTCTGGTTGTAGAAGCGTGCACGAAATAATTGCCATTTAGATAAACACCTACGTGATCCACGCTTCCGCCACCAAATGAAAAGAAAATCAAATCTCCTTCCTTCAGTTGACCTAAACTTTTTTCATCTACAGTTTCAGCCTGATCTCTTGATATTCTTGGTAAGCTATTTCCATAAATATTCTTTTGGAGTAAATAAGCAAATCCAGAGCAATCAATCCCACTTTTATCAAGACCACCTAAGCGGTACTTTACCCCACTCCAGTCTGTTATAAAGCGATAAAGAGGTTTACTTTTTAAATGAGACATCGCATCAGCCATTTTAGAAGCTGAAGTATTTGATTTTACCGTGGCTTTTCTTGAACCACATGCAGAAAAGAACATTATGCCCAACAAAAATACTAGTAACTTAAATCCTTGTCGGTATCTCATTAAAACAACCATACCTTATTGTTTAACTATTCTTTGAATTTCGTCTAATTTCAGAAGCGCCTCTACCGGTGTTAATATATTCACATCCAGATTGTTCAGTGTGTCTCTTATCTTAACAAGAATTGGGTCATCCACAGCAAACATATGCAGCTGATAAGCCTGGTTTTGAACCTTCTTAATACTGTCTTTGATACTTTGTCCCTCGGTCCGGTCAATTTCAAGTTTTTTAAGTATTTCATTGGCCCTGTTGATCAGTTTAGAAGGCATACCAGCCATTTTAGCAACATGAATACCAAAACTATGTTCACTGCCGCCCGGCACAAGCTTGCGGAGAAATATTACTTTGTTGCCTACTTCTTTAATAGAGACATTAAAATTCTTAATCCTGCCCATCGTATTGGCAAGCTCATTCAATTCATGATAATGAGTTGCAAATAGTGTTTTAGGTCTAGCATTCGGATGCGTATGTAAAAACTCGGCTATAGCCCATGCAATTGAAATCCCGTCATAGGTACTGGTACCTCTCCCGATCTCATCTAACAGGATCAGACTATTGTCTGAGATGTTATTCAAAATACTTGCAGTCTCATTCATTTCCACCATGAATGTACTTTCTCCTGAAGACAAATTATCAGAAGCACCGACTCTTGTAAATATTTTATCTACCAGACCAATACTCGCAGATTTGGCTGGCACAAAACATCCCATTTGAGCCATCAGTACAATAAGACCTGTTTGTCTTAAAATGGCCGATTTACCTGACATATTCGGACCGGTAATGATAATGATCTGTTGATTATCGTTGTCCAGAAACACGTCATTTGTGATATACTCCTGTCCAATCGGCAGTCTTTTTTCTATAACAGGATGTCTTCCACCTTTGATATCCAAATCTTTACCCTTAGTTACCTGAGGCTTTACATAATGATTTTGAACGGCAAGTTGTGCAAAGCATAATAGAACGTCAAGCTGGGCTATCAAGAAAGCATTCAACTGAATCTGTTTGATATAAGCAGCTACCTGATACATCAATTCATTATATAAACGAATCTCAATCACCTGAATTTTTTCCTCTGCACCTAGTATCTGTTCTTCGTACTCCTTCAATTCCGGAGTAATGTAACGCTCGGCACTTACCAAAGTCTGCTTTCTGATCCAGTCTGCCGGAACTTTGTCTTTATGAGTATGTGTTACCTCCAGATAATAACCGAACACATTGTTAAAAGCTACCTTTAATGAAGGTATCCCTGTAATTGCTGCTTCTCTTTTCTGAATTTCAACAAGGTAATCTTTGCCACCGAAAGCGATTTTACGCAAACGGTCCAGATCTTCATCTATCCCATCCGCAATTACATTTCCCTTGATCAATAATGCTGGAGGATCTTGCTGCAATTCTCTTTCGAGCTTCTCCCTTATCGTCAGGCAAGGATTTAGCTGATCAGCCAATACAGAGAGAAAAGGATTTTTTGCTTCCTCAGCTATCTTCTTTACAGCTTCTATATGATAAAGTGCTTTTTTTAATTGACAAAGCTCGCGCGGTCCCACTTTCTGCAAGCCTACCTTCGAAATAAGCCTCTCCAAATCACCAATCTGCTTGATGTGCCCCAGGAACTCTTGCAAAAGGCCATCATCCTTAACTAAGAACTCAACCATACCAAGACGTTCCTGAATAGGTTTCAGCTCCTTCAAAGGCATGATGATCCACTTATGAAGCAACCGGGCTCCCATCGGAGTGGAAGTCTGGTCTAAAACCTCAAACAAAGTAACAGCATTATCATTTGTTGAGGTAACCAGCTCTAAGTTCCTGATTGTAAATCGATCCAGCCAGACAAATTTATCCTCTTCCAATCTGGAGATAGAAGAAATATGTTTAAGGTTCCGGTGTTCAGTTTCATTTAAATAATGAAGCACCACCCCCGCCGCGATAATACCAGTCTGCAATTTATCTACGCCAAAACCTTTTAAAGAGTTTACTTCAAAATGCTTGGTCAAAATCTCATTGGCATAATCAGCAGTAAAAGCCCAGTCATCCAGATGAAAAGTATAGAATTTATCACCAAACAGTTCAATGAATTCCTTCCTCTTACTCTTCTGAAAAACTACTTCTGTAGGTTTAAAACCCTGCAAAAGCTTATCTATGTATTCAACGTCACCTTGTGCGACTAAAAATTCACCAGTTGAAATATCAGCAAAGGATACGCCCAATGTGTTTTTATCGAAGTAAACCGCAGCTAAATAGTTGTTTGACTTCTGACTCAGGATATTGTCATTGTAGGCAACTCCAGGGGTCACCAATTCCGTCACCCCTCTTTTAACAATCGTTTTGGTTGTCTTAGGATCCTCTAACTGGTCACAGATAGCTACCCTTTGCCCCGCCCTTACCAATTTGGAAAGATAATTATCCAATGAATGATGCGGGAAACCAGCTAACTCCAAGGCACCATTTGGACCAGTGCCTCGTCTGGTAAGTACAATGCCCAGTATCTGCGCAGTTTTTACAGCATCTTCACCAAATGTCTCATAAAAATCGCCAACCCTAAACAGTAATAATGCACCCGGATACTTTGCTTTAATCGCATTGTATTGCTGCATCAATGGAGTTTCCTTCGTATTATCTTTAGCCAAAATGATTCTGTTTACAAAATCGTAAAGATACTACCTTGACATGTAGGCTTTATGATTTGTTGAAAATTAAAAAAATGTGAATAGGTTTACAGCTTTTCAATATAAGAAAGGAACAAATTGAGCGCTTCACGTTTTCGTGTAGTCAACTCAAAATCAAGCTTATTCAGAAGATAGTCCTCCAGATCGAAATTCTCATGTTGTGGTAATTCCTTTACTAATTTTGATCTATAAGCCAGCCCCTTAGCCAGCGCAGCATTAAACTCATCTATAAATTCCTGCGAAATAGCAGTATTGGCCACCCATGCCGCGTATACAAAAGGCAACCCGGTAAATTTCATCCACTCTTCTCCCATGTCATAAGCAAACGCATAGTTACTTCTTTTACCAAAAGTACGGTCGCCAATCAACACTATTGCATCAGTTTTCACATCAGGGTCAGTGGTAAATTCAACATCCGTTTTCCAGTAAAATTTCAGCAGCACCTTTGCCAGGTTATTCGAAGTCCTGGACTGGCTATCCAGTCTCACTTTTTTGATCTCGCTTACCGGCACATTACTAAAAATGAAAACAGAATTCACAGCGCCATTTGAGCCTATGCAATAATCAGCTACGATATTTGCCCCGGGTACAAAAGGAATGGCAGCGACAGGAATCAAACCTATATCCACCTGTCTGTTAATTAATTTAGTAGCGCAATCTGAAGGAATATCTAAACTTAAATCTATCTTATTTATCAGTTCTGAATGTTCAATACCATAAATAAAGGGTTTGGTATTCGTGTAAGAAACCGCAGAAATTTTAATCTTGTTCAAAAGGGTATTATTTTAAATGATCGGTATTGTTAAAGTCGATGATCGTGAATTGTTCACCGGTCAACTGCACCCTGTAAAGTGTTGTATTCAGATGCGGGAATTCCCCCATTTCCGACAGTGGTTTATTCATCAGCAGACACAAAAATAAGCGCATTGCCCGTCCGTGCATACACACCAAAACCAACTTCTCATCCTTATGGCTCAGAATCTCATCCAGCGCCTCTTTAAGCCGCAGCAAAACCTGATTAGGACTCTCGCCCCCTGCAAAGTGAGCATCAAAGTCTCCGGCATCCCATTGCTCTGCCAATCCTTTAAAAGCCGCTATTGCATTTTCATCATTGGGCTTACCTTCCCACTCGCCCCAGGCAAGCTCATCAAGTCCTGAGAGTTGCTCCCAGGGCGTACCTGCATCAACAAAACCTTTCACAGTCTGATGCGTACGAACCAACTTAGAAGTATATATTTTTTCAAAAGGTATATCCTTATACCTTGCATAAAAAGCCGCAGCCTGTGCCCTACCGGTATCGTTAAGGTCACTGTTTACTCCGCGTCCCTGTACAATGCCGAGTTTATTTAATTCCGTTTCACCATGTCTGATGATGTATATTTCTCTATCCATTAATTGACTACAGGGAGTTTATAATATTGTGGTTTTACTTCATCTTCAAACACAACGTCTGTATAATCTTTGATCACATTATACAACGTGTCCCGTTCAATCGGGCGTCGTTTCACCTGTTTAATCAGATTTGCGACTTCTTGTGTACTCATAGCAGGAGTTTGTTCTTCCGCACCGGCCATAGAATAGATCTTTGTGGTATCATCCAGCGTGCCATCAATATCATCTACCCCAAAATTGAGGGACAATTGAGCAGTTTGCCTGCTGATCATCGCCCAATAAGCTTTAATATGATCAAAGTTATCCATGTAAATACGTGCTATCGCATAATTTCTTAAATCTTCTATCACAGAAACTTCCGGCACGTGGTCCATCTGATTATGCTGGTTCCTGAATTTAAGCGGTATAAAAGTCTGAAACCCCCCAGTCTTATCCTGCAACTGGCGTAGACGTTCCATATGATCTACCCGGTGTTCAAATCGCTCTATATGTCCATATAACATCGTTGCATTAGAACGCATCCCCAACTTATGCCATTCCTCATGAATGGCCAGCCACTGATCTGCAGTACATTTATCTTTAGCGATCTGCTCCCTTATTTCAGGATGAAAGATCTCTGCACCACCTCCGGGCATCGACTCAAGACCTGCGTCTTTCATCAATTTCATACCAGCAGCATAGTCTATTTTTGCTTTTTTAAAGATATAATGATACTCCACCGGAGTCAAGGCTTTCACATGAAGTTCAGGGCGATGCTTCTTTATTGCTGTAAATAAGGCCGAATAAAACGCCACATCATATTGAGGCAAAACCCCTCCTACGATGTGCACCTCTGTTACAGGTTCATTATCATATTTTTTAACGATATCCAGCATCTCCTCCATGGTAAGTTCCCATCCTTCAGCCTTTTGTTTAATCAAACGGGAATAAGAACAGAACTTACAATCGTAGACACATAAATTAGTAGGCTCCAGGTGAAAGTTGCGGTTAAAATAAGTACGATCACCATGCTTCGCCTCTCTGATGCAATTTGCCAGAACACCAAGATAAGCCAGTTCGCCGTGTTCATAAAGGTAAACGCCCTCCTCAAAGCCGATCCGCTCCTGATTCTGTACCTTTTGCGCTATGCTCCGGTGCATCTGTGGTAAATCCAGATCATTTATAATTAACGCTAGTTTCGAAGTAGTATCCATGTACATAATATGATGAAGCAAAAGTACAACAAAATAGCTATAAAGCGGGCTCAAACGAAAAAAGCCTGTCATTTTCATGACAGGCTTTTTCTAAACTTAAGCTTTTATTTTACTGTAAAAGGAACTGCTACATCTCCCCATACCAAAGTAACCTTACCTGATTTATCAATATTAAAGGTCATCTTCTCAGTAAACGAAGCAGATTTTCCAGGCTTAGTAGTTACGCGCAATGCATCATCTGCTTCTGTGTAACTTGTTCCCGGCTGCTTCCACGTTTTATTAAAAATGATTGTCCATTCTTTTTCACCAGGAATGGAATACAAACTATACTTTCCGGCAGGCAGCGTTTTACCCTGCACCTTTACACCTTTATCCACTTCAAATACAGTCGCTTCATTTGCTCCTGTACGCCAAACTTTACCAAAAGGTGCGATCTCTCCACCTATTTTGCGGCCCTTAACGGATGGCTGACTATAATCGATAGTAATTGTTGTACCTGACGCTGTGGTTTCCTTAACTATAGCCGGAGGACTTGCTCTCTTACTTTTGTCTTGTTGAGCAGAGGCAGTAAATGCTGTAATCACACTTACAAACAATGATAGGACGAATATTTTTTTCATAATTTTAGTTTTATCAGATTAAGGTATTAAAGATAGCGATTCGTTGGGAGAAATAGCAATTTCTAAATAAAAAAGGGCTTTCTGAAAGTTGTCATTCCGATTTCTTCCAGTAGCCCCCTTTCACTGCCTCATTTTACACTACCGTTAGCGCCCCGGCAAATACACTGTCGCTAGACACCTTGCCATCTGTAGACAGCAAACTCATGTAGCACTGTACCAGATCACCAGTAAATGACACTGGCAACTGCATTGTAAATGTCCCTGTCACACGGGTTACAGCACCAGCCAGCACCACAAACAGATCTTTGTCCGGATTGTACACCACAAAGGTGGCCTTGTCGGTGTCTGCCCCAAAACCTACGTTAAACAACGTATCCCATTCAAATTCCAGATTTGCTCCTGCCGCAGTAGCTACCGTTACATCCAGCGGCGGACTAAGCTCTCCTTTGCAAAACAACACCATGGGATAATTCATGGTAAAGTTTGGCGCTACGCCAGTTACGGCATATTCCAGATTGTATTGCACTGCAGCATTCCATGGCGATGCTTTTTCCTTGTGCACGTTGAATCCTATACGAATAACGCCCTTGACTACTCTGAGCCAGCTCGTTACCAGGCCAAATCTTGCGCGCTGATTGAGCTGTGCGGTGGAGGGTGGTGTTTGAGAAGGGTGAGGCAGCGGGCCTACAATGTTTTGTCCATTCAGCCACCGGCCTACGTTTGCACCATTTTTGCCCTGAAAGCCGCCTGAGGTTCCCCAAATTGCTCTTCCCATAGTTTAAAAATTAAGTAAAACATTCAGTTAATTAAACCAAACATAAGTAGTTCATTAACAATAAAATAAAGAAGTATAACTTACTGGCAGAATAAGGTGAAATCTGAGTCAAACCGGAACTATTCGTAACTTAAGATCACGACTACCTCCTGTCTCCATTCAATAGCTTCAATATCAGATCTACATCCAAGCGATAAAACTTACAATATTCAAAAACATTTACCTGCTGATATTTGGGAATGTTGTATGCCTTGCGGACATCGGCCAGGCGGCCTTGCGCTGCAGTTTCACCCAATCTGGTGATTTGCCGCACGTGTTTAATTGAGAGAAATAAGCCCTCCATAGAAATAGGTTTAGGTTAATAAGTTAGTTTATGAACTAAATTAATAGCCACATCCCCTTCAATCAATTGCAAAAAGACAAAAAATTAACCAGACAGTTTATTTTCTTTAGGCTATAAAGCAATTATCTCGTCAACGGACAACCCCATTGCAACAGCAATAATTTTAATATCTACACCCTGAATCTTCAGGTTTTTGGCGTTCGCCATTTTTTCTGCATAACGACCTTCTTCACGACCCTTTTCAAAACCTATTTCAATCCCCTCCTCTCTCGCATAATCAATAACGTTCTGCTCATCCCATTTCCTTTGTTGTGCTGTTCTGTACATATCTCGTTCTTTAGGTGTTAATTTGGCGTAGTTAGCCAGTTCAAAAAATGTTGTTAGTTCTGGTGCATTTAAAAATATCGGCTCCTGTCTCATCGCAGACGCATATTTTAAGGCATATAGCCATTGGTCAAGTGCAGATTTAAGCTCTGCTTCTTTTTTGGTGAATTTTATCATTTCAATATAAATGAAATGCAGTTTATCATAAAAAGGCTCCCTTGTTTTGCTATTACATAAGCAAACAGTATGCATATAGTCGTCTGCATCAGTACCTTGCAAACAGAAATTCTCTAACAATGAAATTGAGTAGACTTCTTTTAAATTGTATAACCATTTCTTTTTACCCTTTGGTGCCTGGTCGCTGATCAACCTGCCTGCATAAAACAGAGAACGTTCTTTAAAATGCTGCTGCTTTTGTCTTTGTACTTCTACCAGAAAAGAGGTACCATCAAAATCGGTACAGGTAAAATCAAACACACTACCGCCCTCTTCTTCAATCTCGCCGGGATACTCATTCTTAGTATAAGTAATGGTTTGTATTTGTCTTTTGCCTTTTAAAACCTCGTTAAGGAAAGCCAATATAACTTCCTTGTGTGCTTCAGAAGCAAAAATTCGCTTAAAAGCCCAATCATTAAAAGGATCAACATAGCGCTGACCTCCATTATATTCCGCTCCGGACTCTGCAAGAACGCCATCTGACAATACCTCGTCCCCTTTTCCAAAAGTCCTGACTAAATCTTGCGCTATTGTTGCTTCACCCTTCATATTATCTGATTTAATAACAAGTTAAGTAAAAATACAAAAAAAACTTAAACAACCAAATATTTCTAAATAGTACAATTTTGTATATATTTAAAATAAATTGAAAACTTTATAAATATATTTCAACTAATTATAATATTGTGTACCTGATTACAATATTTTTCAAAAACAAATCGAACACAATAGAAAACTACACCCTATTTTTTATCCGGCACAAGTGAGACTTTGTAATTCCGGTATAATTTGAAAGCTCATGCTGCGAAAAATGCTGCCAGATCAGCTTACCAAAAATCCTATTCATTTCCTGTAGCAGCATCAGGCCGGGCAGCTTCAGCATACAGCTTTTTATTAAACTGAGCGTAGCATTTTCCGCAAGTATGCATGCTGCCAGTGCACTGGCCTCCGTGGCGCTAAGCTTTAACTCGCCAAAATTCTGCTGAGTAAAAGGCACCACTATAGATCCCGGCGTGATCCAAAACTCACAAGCGGTTTCTTCATTATTAAAAAACCCGTCAGGATGCAGCATGATCTTTCCCGGCCCCAGTATATCCACCAGATGCTGTACCGGTATCCCCTCCTTATTTTGTAGCTTGATGGTGATGTAAGCATACCCCGTATGTACCCAGTAAGCTGTCCGCATCACTTTTTCTAGCTTTTTACAATGATAGGTCTTCTCCGGAGTAAACGCAGTCAGCATGGGTACTATGGTTTCATCAAATGTAGCAGTCAGCTCCATTTTGCTATGTAAATAAGCCAGGAGCACGTCTATCGGCTCTCCTGGTATAGACAAATAAACTTTTTTCATAAGAGATGTTAATTCAAAATTTGATTTTATAAATTAGATAGTGTTTTAATTGGAGTTCGTTTTTTAAAAGACTGGGCAGTCCTTTACTTACTGGACGCGTTGATCCCAGGTGATTGGTGAGTTTACGTTTAGGCATAATTTAGGGGTGATTGATTTTTAAGCGTTGTTAATTAATTGAGGTATTTGTCAATATTTTGATTTTTTATGATATAAATTTGCACAGAATGAAGGCTGACTATGCAAAATACAGGCTTCTGGGCTGTTGAATCTCGGAATATTAAATAATAGATACGATTTTCAAAAGGGTTTATAAATGACCGCGTTATCCAACAGCGGCCATTTCTGACAAACCTAAATTCTATTTTTAAATTCTAAATACTAGTTTTTAAGAGGCTCTACATATTTGCTATTAATAAAGATATAAAGCGTATCCCATTTGGCAGCTGGATCCCAATCTTTATTTTCGGCATAAGGTGCAATAACAATAGACTGGTTGAATTTTTTACCAGTTGCGCCGGTATGAATAAAACTTGCAATTCTATATATCTTAAGTTTATCCAGTTTTTTATAAAGAGTCACGGGATCTCTTGCATCCGTACCAGACAGAGAAAGCACACTCATTTCTGTAGGGTAAGGAAGTATATTATACGCTGTGAACGCCTTTATTTTTTGAAATTCTTTTGGGCTGATAGCTGTCATCAATGCGGTTGTATCCACAGAGTTCCAATATTCAATTCCTGTTGGAAAAGCATAGGTTTTCTGACTCCAATCTGTAATTCTCACTTTTTCTAGTATTTGCTTTTTTTCTGAAGAATTTTGGGCATAGCCATAGTTTACAGCTGTCGCGAACAACAGCATACATACAATTTTTCTCATGTGTTATTTAATTTTTGTTTTTAAATGAATGGATATTATTTAGTGTTAACGTGGATTTTGTTGAAGATTAGTGAGCGATAGTAGCTCAACAGGCAATAACGCAGAATACCTCAGATCATTAGGAGGCAATAAATAAACCTCTCCATTTAGTTCCCGTTTCAAGGTTACTGCAAAACGGCTGTCTTTGTTCAACCGTTTTAAATCCGACCACCGTGTTCCGCGATAGAGGAGTTCTTTTCTTCTTTCCTGAAGAATAATCGGTAAAACCTGCTCGGCTGAAAGATTAGCATATGGGTTAAATTTTCCGCTAACCCACCTCTTCCCCAACAAAGTATTCAAATCCCCCATCGCCGCATTCGCATTATTCAATCTCGCATTGCACTCTGCACGGATAAGGTAAATTTCATCTACAGCTATACCGTTAAAAAGAGTCCTATCGCCTGTATAACTCCCTTTAAAAGTGAAGGTCTTATTCCCATTGTCCCTAAAAAATGCTTTTTTTCTTAAGTCATCATCTGCAAATGTTCTATATAATACCGAATCTACTCTTGCGCGCGTTTCATCACCGTTAAGCGGTACCTGCAAACTGGCTTTTGAATAGTACAGCAGCTCAATATTATTGTTAAAATTGCCCAATGGATAAGCAGCTGTTGTTGTCAAACTATTGAAATCAATCAGGTTGCTGGTAATTTTCAAGCTGGCATCTGCATATCCCCTTGATTTTTCAAAATCCCCCATTTGCAGGTAAACTTTTGCCAGCAAGGCCAGACAGGCAGCTTTTCCAGGCCGGGTTTTATAAAGCTGCACATCGGGTAGCAAGTTTAATGCTGATTCCAGATCGTTGATCATCTGCTCATAACTCTGCCTGGCAGTAGACCGCACCGTTTCTTTATTAAAATCAGGATCCAATCTTAATACAATTCCCAGGTCCGTTGATGCGGTTGCCGGATCATACTGAGGGGCGGTGCTTTGTGCCATCAGATAAAAAAAATAAGCCCTCACAAATAGTGCATGTCCCTTTATATTTCTTGCAAGTTCAGCAGTTCCCGTACCGGAAACCTGATCCAGGTAAAAAAGAACAGTATTTGCAAATAGGATATTCTTATAGGCCGAATTCCAGTCAGACAGGTTGATCACTTCCGCATCCCATACATATTCTCTTTTATTAATTACATCCGTTAAACTGAGCCAATTGGTATACGTCACATAATATTCGTCTGAACTACTATTTACAGCATTCAATCCCGATTGCATGATCGGATTATCCAGTAGAAGCTGTAAGTCATTTAAACTCTCCGGTACACTCTGAGTCTGAATGGCCTTAGTTTCAAGAAACTTTTTACAAGAAACTGTGCTCAGTAAAAACACTGTCAATCCCAACAGGTGTATTATATATTTCGTTTTCATTTGCTTTGAATTAAATTTTAAAAATCTACTTTTAAACCCATTATTATCTGTTTAGGAGGCAGGTATAATAAATTGTTGGCATCATAATCCGGATCTAGCCCCTCTTTGTTTGCCCTCCATAAAATTCCCAGATTATTGATGTTAAAATAAAACTGAACATGCTGAACAGGCAATTTTTTGATACTCGCTTTATTCATATCGTACGCTATCCTGATGTAATTCAATTTAATGTTATCCGCTTTTAACACATTAATGGAAGAAAATGCATAAAATTGATCTCTACTCGGGCCGCCAGTAGGATAAATCATCGACGGAATGGTAGTTATCTTTTCATCACCTGGTTGCTTCCATCGTTTGGAATAATCGGAATTTGCTAAACCAGCTCCGTATAGTGCATTGTAGGAAATTGTATTTTTTCTGAAATAATAATTAAAGCGATAACTGACATTTACATCCAGCGAAATCCCTTTGTAACTAAAGCTGTTATTTAGGTTACCAAATATGGTTGGAACCGCAGAACCATGATATATGACTTTTGCAGTGTCAATACCCTGATTGGCTATTTTGATATAATCTTTACTCACCTTTTGCCCCAGGTAACCTTGTGGATCTCCAGTAAGCGGATCCAAACCGGCAAAAGGATAACTAAATATGGCATATGGAGGGAGATTCATTCTTGGTGTGATAAAAAGTCCTTTCTCTGACACCACACCCACAAGGTTTGGCAAAACATTTGCCGCAACAAAATCTGTTACTTTATTACTCACGTGGCTCAACCCCAAATCCGTCCGCCATTGAATTTTCTTATTGACATTAAAGCTATTGATATTGACGTCAATCCCACTAGTACGCATACTTGCACTATTTTTACTCGCACTGCCTATTCCTGAAGTAGGTGCAATCGGGATACTTAAAATCAAATCAGTAGCATTTTTCTGATAGACATCAACACTGCCTGACAATCTATTACCTGCTATCCGAAAGTCAACCGCTGCATTAATCTGTTTAACGCTCTCCCAGCTTAATCCCGGATTGGCAGGTGTAGAAATTCCGGCGTAAGGCATGTTATTGGAGGCAGTACTCGCCGCAGAGTAAGAAATAATGGTATACGGTGAAAGTCTGTTGTTCACATTTCCCTGATAGCCGTAAGTAGCCCTCACGCGCACATAAGATATTATTTTACTCTTATAAAAAGCTTCGTTAGATATGTTCCAGGATGCTCCCGCAGACCAGAAAGGCTTCCACTGGTCATTGATATTTACACCAAATTGATTTGCGGCATCTCTTCTACCACTTGCGGAAAGCGTATACCTATCCTTATAAGTATAGGCAATATTTCCAAACAAGGAAATAAAATGATTGGTTGATCTGATATAACCATTGGAACCTGACGGGATCCTTGCATCACCTTTATCGCCATAGACTGGATAAGGATCAATAAAATCAACGGAAACCGTAGTTAATCTGTTTTTATCGTACCCATAGCTTCGCTTTGAGCTCCCTTCACTAATATTCTCTCTAATCTCAGTTCCAAACAGCCCATTTAACTGATGTTTTTCATCCCACAAATGATCAAAATTTAATTGCGCCCGTCCCATCTGAGCTGTTCTTCCTCCGTAATTTGCATCTATGATTCCCCCGTTTGGCACAGGGTAACGTTTATTTGGTATGGTAGATTTTAAATTTGTATATGAGTTAACCAAATCACGTACGTAATAGGTATTCTTGTTATAATACCTACCCAAAATTATACTGGCAAATTGATACTGGTAATCCATACGAATGCTTAAAAAGCTTGCCATTTTATAACTCAAACCCGTATTGATGACAAACTCACGTTCCTTAATCTTATAATCGGTATTACTGAGTTCTTCCAAAGGTCGATACTTCCAATCCAGTAATTTCCCACCCCCAACTGTATCTGTATAACCTTCCCTATACTGGTAAGCTGTGGTTAAGAAATTTCCATTATCGTCTGCTAGCTTTGTATATAATGGGAAAGCATTACCTCCTACGGTATAAGCATTGGAGAAAATATCACCCAAGCTATTGTTCTCTGTTTTTGCGTCCGTAAACCTAATCCCTGCTTGTATCACCAGATCTTTCAAGGGAGAAAAACTGTTGTCAGAATTTAGCGTAATTCTTCTGTAGTTATCTCTTTTTAGTATACTCGGCATCTGATCCAATCCACCAGATAAGGAATAGGTGATCTTGTCACTTCCTCCGCTTAAGTTTAAGGCATATTGTTGACTAAGTGCGGTCTGGTATACATACTTTTCAAAATCATGACGTACATCATGCGCCTTTAGGTTGTCGATTAACAATGCTGAATCTGCAGCTGATATCAGTCCCGATTTTCTCTTCAACAGAATTTCAGGAACCTCTTTTAATGCCGGATATTCAAAAGTATCCCCAATCAGGCTGTTGTAATATCCCTTTCCGAATAAAAATGTTTCTACATCAACAACTTCAGCAGATGTCACTCTAGGGAAATGAAATAAGTCCGGCTTTTCCGTCATTGTATAATTGCTATTAAACGAGAGTCTAAACGGCTGATTTACTTGTCCCTTCTTCGTCTTGATCACAATAACTCCATTTCCTGCTCTTGCTCCCCAAATCGACGCAGCTGCCGCATCTTTTAGGATGGTAATGCTTTCTACATCATTGGGATTAATATTGTTGATGTTCCCATCGTAGGGGAAATTATCTACGACGACCAATGGGGCCTTAATATTACCATCCAATGTACTCAGGCCACGGATGGTCAGATTATTTAACACGGTTCCATTATCCCGCGGCAAAGTAGATCGCTTATCAAAAAAGATGCTCGTAGTTACTCCTTCCAACCGGCTCAATATATCACTACCAGCCCGTTTGTTCAATTCCTCTCCACTAATAAACTCAAAACTACCCGTTGCCCTTTCTTTCGGCACATCCTGATACCCTGTCGAATAAGTAACCTTTACCTCTTCAAGCTCTCCAGTTTCCACGTTCAACCTAATTTCTAAAGGCAATACTGCACCTTTCAACGGAATTTCCAAAGTCTTATACCCTACATACCTGATCACCAGCACCGCATCCTCAGGCACCTTAGTAATCATAAATTCCCCCTTAGCATTGGTTTTTGCTGTCCTATTAGTGCCTTTTATCACTATAGTCGCTCCCTCCAGCGGATCGCCGTTTGCATCTAATACGCGACCTCGGAGATCCTGAAATAAATTCAGGATGACGGCAGGAAGCAGAGATTTGGCCTTATCTAACAAAGAAGGCTCCTTCTTTTTAATCATGATCACATTGTCTTCTATCGCGTAGCTAAAACCTTGCTTGATCAGGCAAGTTTCCAGGACTTCTTTCAGGTCTGTATTTCTGAAATTTACATCCATTCGTTTGTTTACGTCGATCTTTTCACTGGAATATAATACCTGGTATCCGCTTTGTTTACTGATCTGATCCAGCACTGTTGCCAGGCTGGCATTCTTTCGGACCAAATTAATCTTCTGCGCAAAGCTTGCTGCGCTAACCTGCATCAGGCAGGTGGTCATTATGATTATAATCATTCTCATAATCAATATCATTTTCTTCAGGAGCTGTTTTTTAAACAATGCATCCCTGTTAAAAGCATTTAAATTCATACCTTTAATCTTCTGGGTTAAATACGTGAAATACTCTACAATTTTGTCTTTCAGGGTTAGCTCAGATATAGCCGTAGAAGGGTTCAGAGACTTCTGCGGCTTCTTTATAATAGCCCCCTTTGTAATTTAACTCCGCTTTCGTAAAAATCTTAATCTCATGGTTTGTTTGGTTAGTTGTTGGTTAGTTGATATATGTTTGTTCAAGAATGATTTCTATGTTATTTGGTAATCGTAATTTTTCTACCCTCTATTTTAAACTTCACGTCGCCCGCAAATTCTAGCTTCGATAGTACTTTCGATACATGCTCGTATCTTGAAAAAGAGCCTTTAAATGTCACCGGCTTAGGTGACTTGCGATCATCTACAATTTCTACGTCGTACCAGCGCGATACCTTTGCCATAATTTGCTCCAGCGGCTCATTGTCAAACACAAAGCGCCCCTCTTTCCAGTCTATATCATCCTGGGCATCTCCTCTAAGCAACAATACTCCTTTTATCGTATTTACACCACGCTCTCCCGGTTTTAACACCCTTGACCCTTCTTTACCGGTTACTTTCACCGATCCTTCCAGCAAACTAGTTACTGTTCCGTTGTGCTCATCACCATAAGTATTTACGTTAAAATGTGTACCCAACACTTCCAACTGCTGTCCTTCGCTTATTACTATAAAAGGTCGTTTTTTATCCTTAGCCACTTCAAAATAGGCTTCCCCAGTCAACTTGACTACTCTTCCGTGTGAATGCAGTTGTGGGTCGAATTTCAAGGAACTTACAGCATTAAGCCAGACTTTCGTACCATCTGGAAGAATAACTATATAAGTTTCTCCTTTCCCAGTGCTTAAGGTATTACTTACACCATGTAACTGATCTTTCCTTTCATAGCCTTTTAAGAACTGATACATAACCTGCCCATTCGCAGTTTTAACAATACTTACACCGGCCTGCCCAGCGATTTCACCTTTTACTACATCATTCAATTTTATTTGCTTCCCATTAGTAAGTGTTAGCGTCGCACCGTTTTTGCCAGGTGCGATGTCGTTAGCAGAGATTAAAAGATCTCTCCTATCGTCGAGATGACGGTCAGAGCGGTAATTAAAGAAATACACACCCAGAACTATCAATGCTACCGCCGCCGCGACTGCAGCAATCCTTGGCCATAAACGAACCCGTTTCACTTGCTCGTTGTTTCCTGATTTATAATGTTGCAGATTCCGGTAAACCTCCAGTGTGATTGCATCAAACTCACCGTCGGCAAACTCAGGGGCATTACCCTCAATCCTGTCGTACCATTCGATCACCAGATCACGCTCCTCTTCAGAAACCTCGTTCCGGTTATATTTTTCGATTAGTGTCTTGATTTCTTTTAGTTCCACTGTTATCCCATTTTAGTACATAACCGGTCAACTATGAAAAAGTACTATACCGTTTTAAAAGTTTTTTGGTTTTGCTGTCACAGACTTTCTATTTCAGCCGCGCTAAGTTCTGTCAATTGAACCGGTTAACACTCAATTCACATATCCAAACAATCCACTCACCATCAAAGCAACAGATATTAACCCAGGATCATAACCCCTAATACGGTCTTTCAAGCGGTTCGATGCGGTGTGTAATTGGTTCTTTACTGTCTGTTCAGATAATCCTAATTGTTCAGCAATCTGCTTGATGCTAAAGTTTTGTTCCCTTTTTAATTCATAAATTTCTTTCATTCGGGCAGGCATTCTGGACATTTCATCATCAATAATTGCCTGGAGTTCCTTGCTGATCAACAGATGATGTGAGGTTACTTCAAAATCATCCTGATAGGTGACCCTGTTCATTGCATATTTCAACCTCACATTGTCTTTTTCAAATTGCTTCAAAGTATTGTTACGCAAAACAGTGTAGAGATAGGGCAGCAAATTGTCCTGTTCAGATAGCTTTGATATATTGTCCCAAATCTTAATGAATACATCCTGCACCAAGTCTTTAGCCAGATCTTTAGATTGCACTTTTTTAAACGCATGGTGATACAAAACAGGCCAGTACTGGTTAAAAGCGACATCAAATGCCTTCTCCCTATCCTCCCGCGCTAGCAGTAGAATTTCCTGATCCGTATATTTTCGGTATGCAGCCATGAATTTTGAGTTATATCCCGTTATACTAATTTAATGAATTATGCTACAAGATTATATAAGTTCTTGCATAATAACCAAATACTTCGGGAAATAAATTCTTTTTCCAGACATCGCTTCATCTCCACGTGTGCTCCACGTGCTGGTCACGTGTCGTCCACGAGTGGTCCACGCACAGATGGTTAAGTCATGTTGCTGAAATGTTCCATATTTCTATGCATTGTTTTGGTAACTATACAGCACGTGCAGGTAATGGTTAATTTTAATCAAACAGAAAACCATTATGGCAAGATCATCAACCGGAGCCCAGGGGCTAGTAACAGGAAAAATAGGCAACACATATTATTATGTAAGGCACGGCAAACAGCAGATGCGTGCGGCTTCACACATCATCAAGCCCAGATCTGAGAGACAGCTAGCGCAGCAACAGCGAATGAGCGTGTTAAAACCCATCATTTCGTACCTGAAGCTTTACATCAGGGTGGGCTTTGCACTGAAAGGTATTGAAAAGGCCGACTCGGCCAGCAATTGCTTCAGGTCATACAACCTTATGCATGCCATCAAAGGTCAATATCCTAATCAGGAAATTGATTATCCTGCACTGCGGCTATCTGAGGGCAGCCTTTCGCTTCCACTAAATGCTGCAGTGCAAAGTGTAAATGATGGTTTTAAGTTTACCTGGACATATGATGCGCAAGATCCTAATGGCAGTCCTTACGACCGCACTATGTTGATGGTGTACTTTCCTGAGGCTGATCAGCCCCGCTTTTTTCAAATCATTAGTGGCGTGCAACGTTCAGATGAAGAAGAGTTGCTGAACGTTCCGGCTGCGATGAAAGGCAGGTTTGCAGAAACTTATATCTCTTTTATCACGGACGACAGGAGTAGTATTTCTAATAGCGTGTATACAGGGAGAGTGATGTTGTAAAAAAAGGCTGATCACGATTTGATACAGCCCTTTTTTCTTAGCATACTTTATAAAGTTGGCATTTTTAATCTTTCGCTAGATTTTCCACTAGTGGTGATCACCAATAAATTATAGCTTTTGCCGTCAATATCTATTTCAGTTTTTTGAAAAGCTGCAATTATCGTTACTGGTTTGCCTTCAAAATTTGCATCAACTACCTCATATTTTTGATGAGCTGGCTCAAAAACAACTTTCTCAATGCTTCTTGCTTTTAAATTGCTCAATAAGGCTTCTACAATTTCTGGAGGTAGGCCAGAACTAGGAATCTCTATTTTTTTGTTTTTGAACGACTGCAATACTTCGTCAGAAGGTTTACCGCCCTGGCCAACGGTAATTATTCGGATGTTATTTCCAGAAATTTCAACCACTGGGACACCAAAAGTTTCACCATTCTCCAGCAATTTTTCAGCTCCTTCAAATGCCTTCAATCGTCTAATGCAATAAAGACCTATGCCTCCACAATTGATGCCTCCATGATTCCAATGTTTGCCCCATTGTGTCGATGTTGTCGGTCTGCTAGAATTTACCTCGGTAGGTACTAAAGAAATATCAATAGATCCTTTGTATAGATCTTCTTCTGGTTTTGTATTTACGTTTTTCTCGCAACTTACAATTGCTAAACATAAAACTGGAATTGCGAATAATTTAAATAAAGTTTTCATGGTTCTAATTTTTAAAAGGTTTTTAATTACTTGTTTTGAAGTATATCAACACCAATTAAAAATTGTTACCCCCCTTGCGCATTTTTTTTACCGATCAACTGTGAATTAAGAAGATTAAAAAATAAAAAAGGGACTCAAAACAAATTGAGCCCCTTTTCCTAAACCAAACTAAACCAATTATTTTGCTGCTTTTGTAAAATTCAATACAATATAAGCAGGTGTACTTCCATATTCTACAGGCGACTTAATCACCATGCTATTTCCATCAGAAGAAGACAACAACAATCTGTAACCAGATGTTACATTCTTAGCCTTATCTCCTTCAAACAATTTTTTAAACTGAAAAGTCTGATCAGCTGTACTTGCAGACCAGAATATAGTCTGTGTTTTTGCGGCACAGGTTCCTCCTCCAGGCAAACTATAGCTACCATTACCACTGTTTGTCAGGCGCCAGGTGCTTCCTACGAAACAAGTATAAGATCCTTCATCAAACAATGACTTTACTGCTGATTGCGGCACACCTTCAAATGTAATGTCATTCAATGTCCATGTACCGGTCACATCGCCTCTTTTTACAGTCGTAGCGGCACCACTTTTAGGAGAGCAACTTTGCAAAACCATCAATGAACTGCATAAAATGGCTGCTATCAGGAATATTCTTTTCATATCATTTATATTATTTGATATTTCAATTACATAAATCTTGCCAAAAACTTCTACAGAATAGGCTTATACTTTTAACTTTGTTATAGCTGACCCTAGCATATCACATTTAACCCCGTAATAATGAAGCCAGAAACTCTTGCAATACATGCCGGAAATTTATATGAAACCAATACAAAAGATGTTACAGCTCCTATAAATTTATCAACCACTTTTTTAAGGGATGAAAATGGTGGCTATTCTGGGGGACACATGTATAGCAGAGTGAGTAATCCGAACCGGACAGCGCTTGAAAAAGTACTAGCCGAGTTGGAAAAAGGAGTGGATGCCTGTGCGTTTTCTTCTGGAAATACAGCAGGAATGACGTTGTTTCAGGCGCTAAAGCCTGGCAGCCACATCATCGCTCCTGATGACATGTATTGGGGGTTTAAAAAACAGTTACAGACCATCTTTGCTGACACACTGGAAATCGACTTCGTAGATCTTACGGATACTGATAACCTGCACAACTTTATAAAAAAGAATACGGTACTGATTTGGATAGAAACGCCTTCAAATCCATTGCTGAAAATCACTGATATAAGCGCAGTTGCTAAAATAGCTAAACAACACGGCCTAACACTGGCCTGCGACAGTACATTTGCGTCGCCATCGCTCCAAAATCCAATCGCCCTGGGCGCAGATATTGTGATGCATTCATCTACTAAATACATCGGCGGACATAGTGATGTCTTAGGTGGGGTTTTAGTCACTGCTGCGCACAATGAGCTTTGGGAAAAGATAAGGAACATTCAGCAGATAGGTGGAGCTGTGCCCTCGCCTTTTGATTGCTTTTTGTTGGTGAGAAGTATTAAAACTTTGTCGTATAGAATGCAGGGGCATTCCTCCAATGGAATGGCCTTGGCCAAATATCTGGACCAGCACCCGGCAGTAGACGCGGTGTATTACCCTGGCCTGAGTCAGCATCCGCAGCATGAAATCGCTAAAAAGCAGATGAGTAGTTTTGGGGGCGTGCTTTCCATCTTGGTAAAGGGCGGTGCGGAAGATGCTGTGAGGGTAGTCAATAAAGTCAAGCTTTTTGCGCAGGCTACAAGTCTCGGCGGCGTGGAAAGTCTGATCGAACACAGGGCTTCCGTGGAAGGTCCGGACACCAAAACCCCGCAAAATTTAATTCGGATATCTGCCGGACTCGAACATATTGACGATTTAATTGCCGATTTAGATCAGGCTTTATCTTAATAAAGAGCTCACTACAAACCTTAAAACATCCTAAAATTCAAATTAATACACTGAAAAACAGAATATTAACAATATTTCAGAATATTATTTTGGTTATTTTATTACTTAGATATACATTTGCACTATCGTTTAGCAAATAGCTAAATCAAGTCAACCCTTTATTGGTTTGATTTATAAAGAAGTGGCGAGAGACAGGCTCTTTGACCCACTGGCAACCCTCCCAAATGGAGAAGGTGCCAATTCCTGACCAGAAGACATGGTGTCCTTTGGAAAGATAAATTTAAACAAAATGAAAAGATTAACCACAATTTCGCATCAGTCTGATTTTTATTGCACGCAGGATACCATGTGTATGTGCTGTAGCATGCGATAACTCTAAAATCTTCCTTTTGTATTTTTTTGTAAAACATCCGGAAGGTCCCGATACATCGGGATACGCCAAAACAGGTATAC
This sequence comes from Pedobacter frigoris, assembly GCF_032678645.1. Lineage (GTDB taxonomy): Bacteria > Bacteroidota > Bacteroidia > Sphingobacteriales > Sphingobacteriaceae > Pedobacter > Pedobacter frigoris_A. The sequence continues at coordinate 139,206 of NZ_JAVTSP010000001.1, read as the reverse complement.
ACAGCACCTTACAACTAGCATACCTTCTACTGCAAATTCGTTAATCACAATCAAATTAAAACAACATGTCAACTACATATAAATTCGAAACACTACAAATACACGCAGGTCAGGAAATAGATCCTACTACAGGCTCCAGGGCAGTTCCTATCTATCAAACTACTTCATACGGTTTTAAAAATTCTGAGCATGGTGCCAATCTGTTTGCCTTAAAGGAATTCGGAAACATCTATACCAGGATCATGAATCCTACCACAGATGTTTTTGAAAAACGCGTGGCAGCTTTAGAAGGTGGCGTTGCGGCTCTGGCAGTAGGTTCTGGTCAGGCGGCACAGTTTATAGCATTAAATAATATCCTGCAGGCCGGAGATAATTTCGTATCCTCATCTCATTTATATGGTGGTTCTTACAACCAGTTTAAAGTTGCTTTTAAACGCCTGGGTATAGAAGTAAAATTTGCCAATGGTGATGATGCCAATGATTTTGAAGCAAAAATAGATGCAAATACTAAGGCTATCTACCTGGAAACTATTGGAAATCCTGCTTTCAGCATCATTGATTTTGAAAAGATATCGGCCATTGCAAATAAGCATGACCTGCCTTTAATTGTAGACAATACTTTTGGTGCTGCAGGTTATATATTCAAGCCGATTGAGCATGGTGCACACATTGTTGTTCAATCTGCTACCAAATGGATCGGCGGACATGGAACAAGTATTGGTGGAGTGATCGTAGATGGTGGAAACTACAACTGGGGTAATGGTAAGTTTCCTCAGTTTACTGAACCTTCTGAAGGTTACCACGGACTGGTATTCAATGAGGTATTTGGCATAGGTGGTCCTTTCGGAAACATTCAGTTCATTATTCGTGCACGTGTAGAAGGATTAAGGGATTTCGGCCCTGCCATCTCTCCTTTCAATTCTTTCCTGCTGATACAAGGATTGGAAACATTATCATTACGTGTACAAAGACATGTAGACAATGCGCTGGCACTGGCTACCTGGTTAGAAAACCATGATGCGGTAAAAAAAGTAAATTATCCCGGACTGGAAAGCAGCCCTTACCATGTAAATGCTAAAAAGTACCTTCAAAATGGTTTTGGAGCAGTACTATCTTTTGAGTTGCATGGCAATAAAGAGCAGGCGATTGCACTGGTAGATAACCTTAAACTGATCAGCCATCTAGCCAATGTGGGAGATGCTAAAACACTGATCATCCAGCCATCTGCAACTACGCATCAGCAATTGAGCGAATCGGAACAGCAAGCCGCTGGTGTATCCCCTAATTTATTAAGGATCTCTGTAGGCATAGAGCACATAGACGACATCAAGGCTGATCTGGAACAAGCTTTCAATACGATTAAAAAATAATACAGCTAATTAAAAGCTACAATACAAAGAATGAGCACTACAGCAACATATACTTACAACAAACTCTTCAAACTGGAAAACGGCAAAAAGTTGCGTAACGTTGATATCGCCTATCAGACTTACGGTAAACTCAACGCCAAGAAAGATAACGTCATCTGGGCGTGCCATGCACTTACTGCAAATGCTGATGTCCTGGACTGGTGGAAAGGGCTTTTTGGGAGTAATGCCTTATTTAATCCTGAAGAACATTTCATCATTTGCGCAAATGTCGTAGGATCTCATTATGGCACTACCAATCCGTTAAGCATCAATCCGGTTACCGGATTACCTTACTATCTGGCCTTTCCAGAGTTTACGATAAGAGATTTGGTAAAGGCACACCAGTTGCTGGCTGCGTATTTAGGTATTGATCAGATTAAAGTGCTGATAGGTGGTTCACTAGGTGGTCAACAAGCGGTAGAATGGGCAATCACTGACAGCAAAATCATAGACAATCTGATACTTGTAGCTACCAATGCTGTTCACTCTCCATGGGGGATTGCTTTCAATGAAAGTCAGCGCCTGGCGATCAGTACCGACCGCACATTTTATGCTCAGCAGCCGGATGGTGGATTAAAAGGGCTAAAGGCAGCAAGAAGCATAGCATTGTTATCGTACAGGACTTATGATGCCTATGTTGCGACTCAACTGGAAAGTGTAAATGATAAGACTGGTTCGTTCAGAGCTGCATCTTACCAAAACTATCAGGGAGAAAAGCTGTGTAAAAGGTTTAATGCGTATAGCTATTGGTACCTCAGTAAAGCGATGGACAGTCACAATGTGGGCCGCGGAAGGGAAAGTGTAATTAATGCATTGAAATTGATCAAATCCAATACTTTGGTAATAGGGATTGAGAATGACGTATTGTTTCCCTTATCTGAACAGGAATTCTTGGCTAATAACATCACAGACGCTTCATTGCAAAGTATCAAATCAGCATATGGTCATGATGGATTCTTAATCGAAACTGATACGCTGACCAATATCATCAGCAATTTTTTAAAAGAAAGCATAAATAAGAAAATAATTAAATTACATAAAACAGCATAATAATTAGATGAGCAAGAAACTTAAGATTGGTTTATTTGGTTTTGGAGTGGTTGGACAAGGCTTACACGACATCATCCGTGGCCAGGATTTAAACCTTGAGATTGTTAAAATAGCTATTAAAAACCCTGAAAAGAAACGTACGCTGGATGCGCATCTCTTCACCACCAATCATGATGAATTATTGAACAACGATGAGATCAACACCATTGTTGAATTGATTGATGATGCAGATGTTGCTTTTAATATTGTTAAAAGGGCATTAAGTACTGGCAAAAACGTGGTTTCTGCCAATAAAAAAATGATTGCAACTCATTTGGCAGAACTTGTTGAATTACAGGAAAAACACGGAACCTCGTTGCTGTACGAAGGTGCGGTATGCGGAAGTATTCCAATTATCCGTAACCTGGAAGAGTATTACGACAACGAATTGCTGCATGGAATAAGCGGTATTTTCAATGGGTCATCAAACTACATTTTATCTAAGATATTTAATGAAAATCTGGAATACGGAGTCGCATTAAAGCAGGCTCAGGACCTTGGTTTTGCAGAAACCAACCCAATACTTGATGTTGGCGGATATGACCCTAAATTTAAGCTAGCCATTGCTACGGCTCATGCTTATGGATTATTCATCAACCCGGATAAAATCCTGAATATAGGTATCCAGAATTTATCTGATAATGACATTCAGTACGCTAAAGAAAAAAACTTCAAGATCAAGTTAGTCCCTACTGCACGCAAAATCAGCACAAAACAGGTAGTTACTTACGTATTGCCTAAATTTGTTAAATCTGAAGATTTCCTTTTCAATGTAGAGAATGAATACAATGGTGTAACTGTTCAGGCTGCATTTGCAGACAAACAGTTTTTCTTTGGAAAAGGTGCTGGTGGCCACCCTACTGGTGCGGCTGTGCTATCTGACATCGCTGCGTTGAGGTATGACTATCGTTATGAATATAAAAAATACCATCAGCATAACGGACTCGTTCATACTGACAATGTAAATATTGAAGTATACTTGAGGTATACACACGAATACACAGTAGAGAAACTTCAAATAGATAATATCGTAGAACGTTTTTCTCGTAATGATTACAAATATGTAATTGGTAATGTGAGCCTTAAAACGCTTTTGGCCAATTGGAGTTTACTGGAGCAGAAGGATGTATTCATTGCTCACACAGGCAGATATACTTATACTGAGCAGCAAATTCAGACTGTTTCAGAAGAGGAGATCTTATTTAACTAGTTAGTTCTTTTTATTTTGTTTTGATAATAAGAAGGCCCCAATTGGGGCCTTCTTCATTTCCTATATTTCTCTGTTTACATCCCAGTTTTCCAGGTAATCTGCTACCCTTCTTACAAATGATCCTCCCAGCGCCCCATCTACCACCCTGTGGTCATAAGATAAAGACAAGAACATCATATGGCGTATTGCAATCACATCACCAAATTCTGTTTCCAGTACAGCTGGCTTTTTCTTAATTGCTCCTACGGCCAGTATGGCCACTTGAGGCTGATTGATAATTGGTGTGCCCATGACATTTCCGAATGAGCCTACATTGGTTAATGTAAACGTACCATTCTGCGTTTCATCAGGCTTCAATTTTGAAATACGTGCACGCTTCGCCAAATCATTTACCGACTTAGTAAGGCCTACCAAATTATATTGATCTGCATTTTTGATAACAGGTACTATCAAATTACCACTTGGAAGTGCGGCAGCCATACCAATATTAATATCTCTTTTCTTAATAATCTGAGTCCCATTAACGGTCACATTGATCATAGGAAAATCTTTAATAGCCTTTGCAACAGCCTCTACAAATAAAGGTGTAAAAGTGATCTTCTCATTTTCACGTTTCTCAAAACTTCCTTTGACTTTGTCTCTCCACAGCACCATATTGGTTACGTCTGCCTCTACGAAAGAAGTGACATGTGGCGAGGTTTGTTTACTCATTATCATATGCTCGGCGATGAGCTTACGCATCCTGTCCATCTCAATGATCTCATCTCCACCGCTTACGCTTGCAGAAGATGGCTTCTGAATTTGCTGGACAGCTGGGGTTGAAGTATTTTCATTCACTATAGAAGAAACAGCATCAACTTTTGGAACTGATTGCTGAACAGTTCCACCTTCTTTATTTTGAATATAATTTAACAGGTCATCTTTTGTCAGCCTTCCTTCAGCACCAGTCCCTGTAATGCTATCTAACTCAGAGAAAGAAATGTTTTCCTGAGTGGCGATATTCTTTACAAGAGGTGAATAAAATCTGTCTGAAGTATTTTCATCAGAAGAGCTCAAAGAAGCATCTTCTGTTTGTAGTTGGTCTATTCCCGGAATGGCTTCAGGAATCACTTCTGGTTCAGGTTGATGAAATGCTGGTTGCTCTATCTTTTCTACTTCAGCATCTGTTTCAATAATTGCGATAACCGCACCTACCTGTACAACCTCATCTTCCTTAAATAATTGCTTTACCAATTTACCGGCTATTGGTGACGGAACTTCTGAATCTACCTTATCAGTAGCAATCTCCAAAATTGTATCGTCCATCTCTATCATATCGCCGGGCTGCTTAACCCATTTTATTATGGTTGCTTCCGCAACACTTTCCCCCATTTTAGGTAACAATAATTCGTATTGAGCCATTTTTTATTTCATGATTGATATTGGATGCAAAAGTAAAGTATTTTGGAGACTTAAACCTCATGTTGGTTAAGTTCATTCAAAATCATAGTTAAAGCAGCTATCGCTGAGCGTTCTATATTTTGAACTCTTTTACTGCCGAAACTGAACTTCTTGGCCCTGACCTTCTCTCTTCCGGCTAAAGCAATCCACACTGTTCCAACAGGCTTTTCCGGTGTTCCTCCATCCGGGCCAGCAACTCCACTTACAGCAATTGCATAGTCTGTTTTGAATTGCCTTACAGCACCCAGGGCCATTTCTTTTACCGTTTCTTCACTGACAGCACCAAAAGCGGAAAGCGTTTCTTCTTTTACACCTAAAATAGATTGTTTCAACTGGTTAGAATAAACTACAGCGCCGCCAAGGAAAACAGAAGAACATCCCGGATGTTGTGTAATCATACTGGCAATGTATCCACCTGTACAGCTTTCTGCAAGGGAAAGTGTCAGTTTCTTTTTGTCCATGATGTCAAGCAACGCCTTTTCCAAAGGGATATCGTCTTCGACAACTACATATTTGGCTATACGTTTAATAATAAGTCTGGCATATACCTCAACTTCATTTTTCAGCGAAAGTTCATCCTCGCCCATCCCGCTTAATCTCAACCTTACCTGTCCTAGCTTTGGCAGATAAGCGAGCTTAATGTGCTCTGGCAAGCTATCTTCTATAGATTCAATTTCTGCAGCAAGGAATGACTCTCCAATACCTGCCGTGAGAATTGTTTTGTGAAAGATTACCGGAAGTTTAAATGAATCCTTCAACCTTGGAAGAATCTCCTCTTCCATTAAATACATCATTTCGAAAGGAACTCCGGGCATAGAAACTATAACTGTTCCATTATGCTCAAACCACATACATGGTGCTGTCCCATTCTTATTTTTGATCACAATACAACCATCAGGAACATCAGCCTGCTTCATATTTGCCTCAATCATGGGCCTGTTCAGACGGTCAAAGATCCCTTTGATATGATCCAAAGTTTCCTGATCTCGCCTCAATTCCATATTGAAATACTTTGCAAGGGTAATTTTTGTGATATCGTCTTTGGTTGGACCCAATCCTCCTGTAATCAGGACGATCTTTGCTCTTTCCTGAGCGAGCTTTAAAGCATCCACAATATGGTTTGCATCATCAGAAACGGAGCTTACCTGCTTTACTTTAATACCAATCAGATTAAGCTGCCTGGCCATCCAAGCCGAATTTGTATCTACGATCTGACCAATCAGGATTTCATCTCCTATGGTTATTATTTCAGCTAGCATATAACGGGTTATTAAATATTAATTGAAACGGGTATAGTAGTTCTTTCTCTTGCTCAGTTTTAAGTCCTGAAGTACAGATGCTTTCACCTTGATATCTACAGAATAAAACTGCTGCTGGCCAAAAGGAATCCAGCTAAAGCTCATGTCCCAACAATGTAAATCACGGTATATGGCAAAAGAAGTTTGAGAGAAGGTATTTGCTCTAAAATCCCATCCTGAGTTAAACTGGACTTTCCACTTAGGTGTAATATTGGCATCGCCGTTAAAATTCAGTGAATTTGTAAAGGTACTACCACGTCCCACCCTGTCTGTATTATAATTGAAGGTATAGGAGAAGGCAAAATTCCACGGGATATTGAAATCGACAAACGCATTGGGATCTCTGCTTACTTTTTCTAACTCCGCCGACTGCTCAGGCGTCATACCTGCTTTTAAAGCTTTATCTTTTAAATCCTGTTCGTTTTCATTCTTTCTCTTAAATGCATCTGGATTTAAATTGTAACTGGTTGAAAAACCGAAACTGGTCAGTCTTGGCAATTTTCCTCTTGTCCAGGTATATTGATCGATCAACACCCTGCCCCCATTTATAGTATCTTTATATAAATAGGGATCTAAAGTACCATAGTAATTAATCCCCAGTTTATCCGAAAATGAAGATCTTCCACTAAAACTCAGTGTTGACAACTTATAACTTTTAGCCAAGAAATTATAACTACCATTGAAACTCAAGCCTTGAATGATTGGAATTTTCTTATCCCCCTTCCCCGTAGTATCATTTGGGGTCAACACCTTCGCTTCAAGCGTATTCTCCAATGAAAAACTGATGGCAGCTGAACGCCCAATTCCAGGTCCACCGTATAATGAACTTTCAAATATAGAATACTTTAACGGTAGACCACTCTGATCGAGTACAGGAGAACCGTCTGTATATTTAGCTTCTTTATAATAACCTCTTTTCAAATCTGAAAAATCAGGTCTGTAACTAAAACTCACGTTTGGTGTCATGACATGCCTCAGTGCTTTAAAATTACCAAACTTCGTAAACTGGGCCGTACTATAAATTTTTGTCGAAACTCCCATACCTACACTATATTCTCCATTTCGTCTAAAACCAGGGATAGTGTCTGTAATGATTTGATCAGGTTGGTTAAGAACCTTTAAGTAGGTTTTATTAATCGTCTGAAAATGCCATTTTTCGTTATAAGTCGTGCTCGCATTGAAATTAAAATTCTTTATAAGATCAAAACCCATACTGATGGGGATCTGATGGCTCACCCCATTTCTGAACTTCCTCAAACTTCCTTCTTTAAACAATTCACTCTCTGTAGTACTGATCAGGTTATTGGCCTGCATGCTATAGCCAACTGAAATTTTTTCATACCATTTTTGGTCTCCGGTACCGGTTTTATTCGCAAATGGGTTAAACGAAGGAACACTAAAACTTATGTTGGGCAACTCAAGACTGACTGTTTTAGTTGCAGTTTCCTGATAACCACTGGCAGTTACGGCCAGGTTTATTTTCTCTGCAATTACTCGTCCATAAGAAATACTGGATCTCATCGTATTTTTAGTGAACTCCCTATAGTCATATGTACCACCGGCAGCAGTATTCTCATTAAAACTGGAGGTACCTGCATCTACTGAAGCGGAAAACGTAGTCCCGGGCTTCGCGTTTGCATTCTGGCTATGATTCCATGTAAGATTAAAATCTTTTTTTGGCGCATATTCCGGCGTGCCTTCCAGGCCATATCTTGAATTTGAATACCTGAAGTTTATACTACCGTTGTATTTATATCTTTTGGTATAATTGGAATACAGAGATCCATCATAGGAACCTCGGGTGTAGATAGTTGCCAATATTTTTGCATCCCAATAATCATTCAGACCCAAATAGTATCCCCCGTCACGTAAAAAGAACCCTCGGGTAAAATCCTCTCCCGGACTCGGCAATATAACTCCTGATGACTTTTTATTAGGCTTCGGAAAAAAAGCAAAAGGGAGTCCGATTGGTAATGGTATATCTTCAATTTTTAAATATACTGGACCGGTTATGATCTGATTTTCTGTGACAATACCTTTTGTGATGTGAATACCAAAATGCGGATGTGGCAAATTACAAGTACTATAAGTTTGTCCTTTACTGTGTATCTCATCATCAGGTTGTTTCTTGGCCTTTCCGCCGGTAAAAAATCCGCCCTCCTGTTCGGTAAACACCCCCCAGATCTGCCCTGCGCCTGTCGTCAGACTATACCTTATAGAATCAGCCTGAGAATTTTGCCCCTCCATTTTAAATATCGGACGACCTATATATTTACCTTTCGAATTGGTAATACCGCTTGCAAATAAAACATTGGTGTTTTTATTATATAAAATATAATCTGCATCCAATTCCAGTCCCTGATAAATAACTCGTGCCCTTCCATATAGCTTAACAATACTACTATCAGCATTGGCAACGATTGAATCTTTTGCCGTGTATTCAACTTTTTCACTTGCTACTGTATCTTTTGGCGCAGTTTGTGCGTTATTTCTTTGTTGCCTGCTACGACTGGTATCTTGAAGATTTTGCTTTGTATTTTGCTGTTGTTTTATAACTTGCCGAAATGCAAAATTATTAAATGCCAGCACCCTAGTACTAACAGATGTTAATAAAACAATGAAGTTTAAAAAAATGATGTACCGTAAAAGTTTCAAATTCGTGTGTGAATGTTATTTTTGCATTAATGTTTAATCCAAAACGTTCAAAATTAATGAAAAATATACCATTGCTCAGACCAAATGCAATTTTGATTGCATTTATTTCTGTAGCAACCATTATTGCATCTAGTTATCAAGCATTTACACAGGAATATAAAATAAAAACTATTGTAATTGATGCTGGCCATGGAGGTAAAGACGGGAGTACCAGGGGTCTTTATTCTACAGAGAAAGATGTAGCCCTTAAAACAGCGCTTCATCTGGGTGCATTGATAGAAGCATCTATGAAAGATGTAAAAGTAATTTATACGCGTAGTGAAGATGTTTTTATCCCATTATACGAAAGGATTGCAATCGCAAACAATGCTAAAGCAGACTTATTTATCTCCATACATTGTAACGATATGCCTTCTTATAGGTCAACCATCGTAACCGGATATAGGAAAGTAAGAGGCAAAAGAGTCGCCATAAAGGAAACTGTCTATAGAAAAAGTACGTCTACTCATGGAACGGAGACATTTGTTTCAGGAATGGGCCGTGTAAATGAGCAGGATGAGGCCATAAAGAGAGAAAATGCTTCTATCTTTCTAGAAGACAATTACAAAGAGAATTATGAAGGTTTTGACCCCAGCAATCCCGAAAACTTTATTATCTTATCTTTGATGAAAAACACTTTCCGAACCCAGAGTTTAAAGCTGGCGAAATATGTGCAGGATCAATATGTAAATGTTGGCCGTATTGACCGTGGGGTTCAGGAAAAAAGCCTTGCAGTTTTGGCTCGCGCAGGAATGCCCGCTATACTTACGGAGATTGGTTTCATTAGTAATCCTGATGAAGAAAATTACATGAACTCTGAAGAAGGGCAAAAAGAAATTACAGAATGTCTGCTACGGGCGATAGAAAACTATAAAAAAAGTATTGAAGGTTAGTCAATGCTTATTAATCAACTTAATAAAACATATAAATGAGAGTGAAGAGCGCCTTATACCTGTTGCCATTTTTATTATTATTCGGTTCAAAATATACATTTTCACAGGCATATAGAGTAAAGACAATTGTTATAGATGCGGGACACGGTGGAAATAAGCCTGGAGCCAGGGGCAGCTATTCCCTCGAAAAAAACGTAGCGCTGAAGGTCGCTCTAAAGCTGGGCAAAAAATTTGAGGAAGATATGCCTGACGTGAAGATACTATACACCAGGAAAACTGACGTGGATGTAGATTTCTACAAAAGGGCTGCACTTGCCAACGACAATAAAGCAGATCTTTTTATTTCAATACACTGTAATTCCATGCCAGATAACAAAATAGTAACTTATACGAAAAACAAGGCCGGAAAAAAAGTTGCTAAATACAGTTATGTTAAAAACAAAACAACTAAAGGAACCGAGACTTTCGTAGCGGGTTCTCATAGATTAAATGAACAGGATGTAGCAATCAGAGAGAATGCGGATATTAAACTTGAGAAAAACTACAAACAAAATTATAATGGATATGATCCGAATGATCCTGAAACATTTATTATTCTATCTTTGTTTAAAAATTTGTTCCGGGATAAAAGCATGAAACTGGCAAAACTTATCCAGGACAATTATACCGACAACGATAACAGGATAGACAGAGGAGTCAAAGAACAGGGTATACTCATTTTACAAAGATGTGGTATGCCGGCTGTTTTAACAGAGATTGGCTTTATCTCCAACCCTGCTGAAGAGGAGTACATGAATTCAGAAAGTGGATCGACAGAGATTGTCAACTCTATTTTCAAAGCAGTAAAAAATTACAGAAAAGAAACCGAAACAAATTAATGAAACCTGCAGAGCAAGCTTCATTACTGTTAAAAGACAAATAACTACTAAATGAAACCTGCGGAGCAAGCTTCATTACCGTTAAAAGACAAATAACTACTAAATGAAACCTGCAGAGCAAGCTTCATTACCTTTAAAAGATAACTACTACTGAATGAAACCTGCGGAGCAAGCTTCATTACCGTTAAAAGACAAATAACTACTAAATGAAAATCGCAAACGAAACCAAAGTAGGCATATTAGCAGCCTTTTCCATTGCTCTATTGATCATTGGATACAATTTTCTAAAAGGCAATGCCATCTTTTCAAGTGAGACTGTTTTATATGCCAGGTATTCGCATGTCGATGGATTAGCAGTCTCCAAGCCTGTTCTTATAAATGGTTATCAGATTGGCCGTGTTGATCAACTACAGTTACAGCCAGATGGATCAATCCTTGCAACCCTTAAAATTAAAGGAAAGTATGAAATCCCTAAAAACAGCATAGCCAAATTAGAAAGTACAGATTTACTTGGAAGTAAAGCTATTGTAATGGCATTGGGAACCGGAAACGACTTTGCTCAAGATGGCGACACCTTAAATGCCAATGTACAAAAGGGCATTCTCGAAACCGTGCAGCCTGTACAGAAAAAAGCTGAGATGATCATCGCAAAAATGGATTCAATCCTTACGAGTGTAAACTCTATCTTAAATCCAAATTTCCAGAAAAATGTGGATAAAAGCTTTAACAGCATTGCCTCTACCCTTGCATCTCTTGAAGCGACTTCTAAAAAAGTAGATAATCTTGTTGGATCTGAAGGCTCCAGAATTTCACTAATCCTGGCAAACGTTGAAGCCATATCAAATAATCTAAAGCAAAACAATGAAAAAATTACTTCAATACTGAATAATGTAAACTCGATAACAGATCAGGTAGCGGCGGCTAATTTTAAGCAGACGATCGACAATGCCAACAAAGCTGTTGCAGATCTTCAATCCATCGTAAGTAAAATAAATGAGGGACAAGGTACTTTAGGGCTATTGGTTAATGATACCAAAATGTATGAAAACCTGAACAATGCTTCTAAAAACCTGGATAACTTAATGATAGATCTTAAAGCCAATCCTAAAAGATATGTTCACTTCTCGGTATTTGGAGGTGGCAATAAAAAAGACAAGTAAACCAAAACAACTTATATGTAAAAAGGCTTTAGAGATTTCTAAAGCCTTTTTACATGAGTCATAAAATATCTAGATCTGATAAGTAACCCCTTCTATAGCCAGCTCTGTATTTTCGAACTTAGAGAGTGCTTCCTCTAAAAGAGGCTGCAAGGTCTTGTATCTCGAGGAGAAATGACCGATAAGTAATTTCTTAGCGTTAACAATATTAGCAATCTCTGCGGCTTGTAATGCGGTGGTATGGTGAGTTTGATTGGCTCTGTCCAGCATCTCATGCAAAAAGGTAGCCTCATGATATAAAGTATCACAATCGCGGATACTTTCAAAATACCGTTCATCAAACAAAGTATCCGAGCAATAGCAATAACTCTTAGGCTCGTCAGAATCTAAAGTATAATCTATATTCATCAGTACCTGACCATTCGGCAAGGTCAGGTCTACTCCCCTTTTCAGCATCGGATAGTATTCAATAGGAATCTGCTCCTGTTCCAGTTTCTCAACAATAAGTCTGCGCAATCTTTTCTTTTGTCTGAACCTGAAACCGGTACAAGGAATTCTATGATTTAAAACAATGGTCTCAACTATCACATCATTGTTTTCAAAAATCTGCGCCGGACTATCAGCACTAATAGCAACGAATTCTATAGGATAACGAATTATCGTTTCAGAATGTTTAAACTGAAGTGTAAGTATTTCCATCAATGCCGCCGGAGCAAATATTTTTATTGGCTTAACGCGGCCATTCAAATGTAAACTTGAAAGTAAACCGATCAACCCGAAATAGTGATCCCCATGCAAATGACTAATAAATACAAAGTCTATTTTACTGGCCTTAAAACCGTATTTGATCAACTGTTGCTGAGTACCCTCACCACAATCAATCAGGTAGAATTTTTCATTGCAATTCAAAAGCTGTGCAGTAGGATTTCTATTGTATACAGGAGTAGCAGAGCTACTACCTAAAATAGTTACCTCAAACTTCATTAGCCCTTATCTACACTCCCCAATAATTCCTTTTCGATTTCTTCCATAAAGATCAGGTCAGTCGCCTCATCCAGCTTCGAAACTATTGTAAGCTGTTGATCAAGGTTTGACATCTCCAATATCTTGGCTACTACCTCATTTACCCCGATAAGGATAAAAAGTCCATTTGCCTTCTTACACAGCCTGTCTCCCACCAATAAACTGCTCAGATCCTGAGAATCATCGCATTGTTTAATAGAAGATAAATCCAAAACAATATTACAATACCCCTCTGTATTCAATAAAATGAATTCAGATTTCAATTTAGGGGTATTGTCATTTGTAAACTTAGACTCTCTAAGTTTTAAAACGACATACTTATCGTGCTTATCTACTGAAAATTTCATGATATTGATTTGTTTAGTTGATTACGAAAATACTAAATTTTACTGATTTTTTACCCCTTAACTTAATTAAGCCAGTAACTGGCTCAATGCCGACACCACATTACTTTCAATTCTGTTCAGTACGTCCGCAGCATCATTCTTCACAAATTTATCACCAGTGATCTGCTCATAAAGCTCAATGTAACGATCAGATATAGAATCTATTATATCTTTCGTCATTACTGGCACCACTTGTCCATCCTTGCCTTGAAAACCATTTTCAATCAACCACTTACGAACGAATTCCTTAGATAGTTGTTTTTGTGCCTCATTCGCATCCTGACGAGCTGCGTAACCTTCAGCATAAAAATAACGTGATGAATCAGGTGTGTGGATCTCATCAATCAGATAAATATCATCACCCACTTTACCAAACTCATATTTCGTATCAACCAATATCAATCCGCGTTCAGCAGCCATTTCGGTACCGCGTTCATACAGAGCATAGGTATATTTCTCCAGTAACGTATAGTCTGTTATTGAAACAATTCCTTTTGCCAGAATGTCTTCTCTCGAAATATCTTCATCATGTCCCACAGCAGCTTTAGTTGTAGGAGTTATAATTGGCTTAGGTAATTTATCATTTTCTTTTAATCCCTCAGGCAACGCTACACCACAAACGCTGCGTCTGCCGGCACTATATTCCCTCCAGGCATGCCCTGCCAGGTATCCTCTCACCACCATTTCAACTTTAAAAGGCTCACAAATCCGACCAATGGTCACCATTTCATCCGGTACATCAATCACCCAGTTAGGTACAATATCTTTTGTTGCCGCTAAAAACTTAGCCGCTATCTGGTTCAACACCTGCCCTTTAAAAGGAATCGCCTCTGGCAAAACGACATCAAATGCCGAAATCCTGTCCGTAACCACCATCGTCATAAACTGGTTATTGATGGTATAGACGTCACGTACTTTACCCTTGTAAAAACTTGTTTGCTTCGGAAAGCTGAAATTTGTTTCTTTTATTGCTGTCATTTTAATGCTACCTAATTAGGAACCCATAACTGTTCCAGATTTGATCTATAATATCTTTTTATTGAATATCGCCGTAGGCTTTCAATATTCGTTTTACCAATTTGTGTCTAACCACATCTTCCCCGGTTAGATAGATGATATCTATACCAGGAATACCGTCAAGGATACGAAGAGCATTATGCAATCCCGACATCTGTTTCTTAGGTAAATCTATCTGGGTTACATCTCCAGTTACGATAAACTTTGCTGACGGCCCCATACGTGTAAGGAACATTTTCAACTGAAGATCTGTCGAATTTTGAGCTTCATCCAAAATAACGAAACAATTGTCAAGCGTTCTTCCACGCATAAATGCCAGTGGAGCAATTTCAATTGTTCTGTTTTCTATATAAGTTTTGAGCTTTTCCGCAGGAATCATATCGTCAAGCGCATCATACAAAGGGCGAAGATATGGATCTACCTTTTCCTTCAAATCTCCGGGCAGGAAACCCAGACTTTCGCCTGCCTCTACCGCCGGCCTTGTCAATATGATTCTCTTGATCTCCTTATTTTTTAATGCTCTTACTGCCAGCGCTACCGCAGTATAGGTTTTTCCGGTTCCGGCAGGGCCGATTGCAAACAGTACGTCATTCTTATTAATGCTATCCACCATTCTGCGCTGATTTGCAGTTCTGGCTTTTACCATTAAACCATTCGTACCGAACACAATAACTTCACCACCCCCACCATTACTGGTTTTTTCAGGAGCATCTTCAGCGCTGGACTCAGCTTTTTTAGAAACCAAAATCGTCTCCACATCACTAGCCGTCAGAGAGCTGTATTTCTCCAGATGACCAATTAACTGGTTATATTTTTTCTCAAAACCTTTAAGCTCCTGTTCATCGCCCAGTACCTTAACTTCATTACCTCTTGCTACAACTTTCAGCTTTGGAAAAGCACTTTTAATCAGCTCGTAGTGCTCATTATTTGTGCCCCAAAATTGTACCGGATCTACCGATTCTAATGTTAATTTTAGTTCGTTCAAAATATTGTTTTTTTGATTGGAGTGTATATTTTGATATAAAAATTGAATATTTGTACGCGATTTGCCGCTTACGCAAGATTAAGAATAAATATTCAATTTTTAATGGCTATTATTACTTTAACAACAGATTTAGGTTCCAAAGATTTCTATCAGGCTGCCCTTAAGGGTAGTATCCTGAGTATCTTGCCTACAGCTAACATTGTTGACGTAACTCATGAAGTGCCATCCTTTAATATTTCGTATGCAGCATTTGTCTTAAAGAATGTATATCCATATTTCCCAAAGGGTACCGTACACCTCATTGGGATAGACTCTGTCTTCAGTGAAAACACAAAATATATTGCATTAAAATACCAGGATCATTTTTTTGTAGGTGCTGACAACGGCATCTTCTCTCTGTTGTTTGATGAGGTACCTGAAGAAATTGTTGAACTAAACATCATGCAGGATCTGAAATACCTGCATTTTCCATTAGTAGATATTTTTGTTAAAGCAGCCGTAAGTCTGGCCAAGGGTGGAAAGTTAAAAGATGTTGGCGTACCTACTGATGGAGTTGAAGAACGTATGTTGTTAAATCCTGTAATAGAACGTGATATCATTCGTGGAAGCGTCATTTATATCGATACTTTTTGCAATGTGATCACCAACATCACAAAAGACCTTTTCACAAAAATCCAGCGCAACCGTGACTTTACGCTGTATTTTAGAAAAAGCGAAACCATTACACAACTTAGCTGGCACTATAATGAAGTACCGGAAGGTGAAAAGCTTTGCCTTTTTGGAATCAGCAACCACCTCGAAATCGCCATCAATAAAGGAAAAGCAAGTGGACTTCTCGGCCTACACCTTAGCGATATTATCCGCATTGAGTTTCATCCTTAGGCTGAAAGTTAAAGCTAAGGCATGGAGTTTGCTTGCTCATTAGCAAACATTAATAAAAATGAAAAACCTGATAGTTTTATTATTTCTGCTAACTTCTTTTTCTGTTATTGCAGCGCAATCAGACACCAGCGCCTACCAAACCCAAAGATTAAAGGTAAATGCGCTATTGAAAGAAAGAAGTGTCAAATTTGGACAGTACGACCAGAGCCTGGACACTCGCACCGGGATTTTTGGATTTCAAACCAAAGATGATATCAAGAATTCTAATGAAATTCTCAGGCAAATAGTGTTAAATGATAATAATATCTTTAAAGAGCTAAAAATTCTGATGGACTACAAGGATCAGGAAATGAAACAGGCACAAAATAGTGCCAGTGAAGCAAGCAACAGGATCCAGAATTATATGGTTTCCATCAAAAAGTTACAAGATCAGAATCAGCAACTGAGCGATAAAATAGAGGGTCAGCAAGCAGGCAAAAGCATAGCCTGGTACCTCGTGATTTTACTTGCAGCGGCACTTGCTTATCTGTATTATTCATCCCGCAGAAAACTAAAAACACAGGCTTAAAATGAAGAAGCAGTTTTTCAAAATACTCTTAAAGATAAATAATCTGGTATTGCCCAGTCTTTATAAAAAAGATCCTGCAAAACTTACAAATCTCCAAAAAGCAATATTAGGGTACAGATATTGGGTACTTACCAATGCACTTAATTAAAATAACTCGTCAGGAGTCCAACTAAAAATTTAGGCTCCACCCATGTCGACTTAGGTGGCATTACTCCACTGATATCTGCCACAGCCATCACCTGCTCCACTGATGGAGCAAACAATGTAAATGCAATTGCAAAAAGTCCATTGTCTACCTTTTCCTGTAAGACCTCAACGGGAACCCTTCCTCCTTCAAAAGTGATACGGGCATCTGTACGCGGATCTTTAATACCTAAAATAGGATCTAACAAAAAATTCTGTAAGATACTTACGTCCAATACCCCTACCGGATCTCCGTCATTATAAACTTCGGCCTTTGGATTCAGCACATGCCATCTTCCATTAAAGTACATCCCTATTTCATGTAATTTCTTTGGCTTTACGGGTATATCCGAATGCTCCACAAAAAAAGATTCAGCCAGGTCTTTTATAAAATCACCTTCATTCAGTGTCCCAAGATCTCTCACCAACCGGTTAAACTCTAATACTTTTACTTCGTTGGTATTCATATATACCGTCGTAAAGTAATTGTAATCTTCCTCTCCATGATGTTTCACATTCAACGCCTGCTTTTGCACTCCCATTTTTGCCATAGATGCAATTCGGTGGTGCCCATCTGCGATGTAGACCTCTGGAATGGCTGCAAATGCCGTAACGATCTGCTTCAGATCTTTATGATCTGAAACCGACCAAACCTGATGCTTCGTGCCGTCTGCGAAAGTAAAATCCAAACAGGGCTCAACCTCAGCTATATACTTCTCAATCAGCGCATCAACAACCGCATCCGGATGATAAGTGATCAGCACGGGATTGGCATCCAAACCAGTTTGCTGAAGGTAATCTGCTAAAAGCTGCTCCCTTCTTTCAACGGTAGACTCATGCTTTTTTATCCTACCTTCAAGATAGTCACTGATATGCGTCAGCGTCCATATACCCTTCTGCACCAGATCTTCATTCACCAGCCTGTATATATAAATTGAAGGACTTTCTTCCTTAACCAAAACTTCATCCTCGACAAAATGCTCGACATTCTCGCTGATCTTTTTAAAGATAAGTTCCTGCCTTGTACCCCGCAAATATTGATGGTCCAATTCAGGATTAATCAAGTGTAGAAAACTATAATCGTTTTCTGAAGCAATAAGCTTTGCCTCGCCCATGCTGTAATTTTCAAGCGGACGCGTCACTACCAACGATTGTAAATGAACTGCAGGCTTAAGCGCGCAGAAAGGTTTTATACGAGGCATATTTGGTTAAACTAAAAGAGGTTGTTTCAGGAGCTTTGTCATTTGAACCGATAGGAATCAAAGAACAGATATACTTTCCGGAACAACCTCTTTTTAAATTCTTACTATTTATTAAAGTGCTCAATGATCAATGTAGCAAGTTCAGTTCCGATACGTTCCTGTGCTTCATTGGTAGAGGCTCCAATATGAGGGGTTAAAGATATTTTACTGTGCTGCAAAATAGCGGCATCTGGAGTAGGCTCGTTGTCGAATACATCTAAACCTGCAAAAGCAACCTTCCCGCTATCAAGCGCTTCAATAAGCGCTCCTTCATCTATAGTTCCGCCTCTTGAACAGTTGACTACACCAACACCTTTTTTCATTTTAGCAAATTCTTCTGCACCCAAAATAGGCTTGTCTGCAAAAGGAGTATGTAAACTGATGAAATCACTATTTGCGATTACCTCATCAAGTGACACCGTTTTTACTGGAATGGCCACATTTACACCACCTTGAAAGTTCAAGGTCAAGCTTCCTTCAAAAGGATATAAATCATAAGCCAAAACATTCATACCTAAACCTAATGCTACAGTAGCTGTCTCTCTTCCAATCCTTCCAAAACCAATGATTCCAATAGTTTTACCTCTTAATTCAGTTCCTTTAGCATAAGCTTTTTTTAGATTATTGAATTGGGTATTACCTTCAACAGGCATTTTTCTGTTCGCATCCTGTAAGAAACGAACACCAGTAAACAAATGACTGAATACAAGTTCTGCTACTGATAAAGAAGAAGCTGCAGGGGTATTCACAACCGCAACACCTTTACTGCGGGCATATTCAACGTCAATATTATCCATACCAACACCGCCTCTGCCAATCAACTTGATATTAGGACAGGCATCAATCAGTTCTTTACGCACTTTAGTAGCACTGCGCACAGTAATACCATCATAATTCTTTAAAGCTTCGGCTAACTTTTCCTGTGGAACTGTTTCTGTATCAACAACAAAACCAGCTTGTTCCAATAACGCTTTTCCGATAGGATCTATCCCATCGTTTGCAAGTATCTTAATCATTATCTATATTTTATTGGTGTTTTTCTGCAAAAATCTGCATTAATTCTATTAAAGCATGCACACTTGTAATCGGAAGTGCGTTGTACATAGATGCCCTGAAACCACCTACACTTCTGTGTCCTTTAATACCTTCAATTCCGTTCTCTTCAGCTAATTTCAGGAACGGTTTCTCCAGTTCAGGATTTTCCATTACGAAGCAAACATTCATTCTTGAACGGTCTTCAACAGCACACGTACCTTTAAATAGAGGGTTTCTGTCAATTTCTTTATACAAGGCATTCGCTTTAGCGATATTTTCTTTTTCAATCTCTGCAACGCCACCTTTAGATTTTAACCACCTTAAGTTTAGCATAGCTACATAGATAGAAAATACCGGAGGCGTATTGTACATAGAACCACCATCGATATGTACCTTATAGTCGAGCATTGCAGGGATTTTCCTGTCAACTTTACCAAGAATTTCATCTTTAACGATCACAATAGTCAAACCGGCCGGACCAATATTCTTCTGTGCACCTGCGTAGATCAGGTCATATTTAGAAACATCAATTACTCTGCTCATAATGTCAGATGACATATCGCACACTACAGGAACGTTAGTTTCTGGTAAGTCAAACATTTCAGTTCCATAAATGGTATTGTTGGAAGTGCAATGGAAATAAGCACTATCTTCAGGAATACTATAACCTTTTGGAATAAAGGTATAATTGTCAGCCTTCGAAGAACCTACAATATTTGCCTTACCAAAAGTAGCCACCTCTTTTATTGCTTTATTCGCCCAAACTCCTGTTTCCAGGTAGCTGGCAGTTTTACCTTCTGGCAATAGGTTCATCGGAACCATAGCAAACTGTAAGCTTGCTCCACCTTGTAATAACAAAACAGAATATCCGGAGGGCACATTTAATAATTCTTTAACCAATTTTGTGGTCTCTTCAACTACACCTTCGAATTCTGGTGTACGGTGAGAAATCTCAAGAATCGACAATCCATCTTTAAAATCTAAAACAGCCTGTGATGCTTGTTTAAATACTTCCTGAGGTAAAATGCAGGGGCCTGCGCCGAAATTGTGTCTCATTTTTATAGTTAATTTTTATGCTTGTAAATGTAACAGATTTATATCATTTATCATTTCGAATTCTTGAACTTTATGATGAATTTTAAATTTAGTTGCCTGCCAGTTAAATAATTAGGAATGGCATATTGTACGTTATCTATGTCCTTTAACCATAAATATGAAACCGTATTATTGATATTCAGCAAATTAAATACTTCCAGATAAGCAGAAAACGAACTAAAATATTTATCCAGAAATCTCGGTTTTCTCATCCCTGCATCATCTAAAAAATCTTTAGAAAAACCGACATCAACTCTTTTGTATGCAGGTATATTAAAATCAGCTGAATAGCGCTGAACCAAAGGAGCACCAACCGGCAATCTGGATCCATAAAGCATGCTTAGATGCACCTTATAAGTTGGGCTGTTCAATAGCCTGTCCTGAAAATACACGGAGAAATTTACCCTTTGATCTGTCGGTCTTTTCAAATACCCTAAACCATCATTCAATATATCCTGATTGGCCTTCATAAAAGAGACCCTGAAATACGAAAGCAGGTCCTTTACAAATTCACCACCGATACTAAAATCTGCACCATATGTATATCCCTTCGCCTCAGCGCGTGCAAGATACTTCACCCGTACATTGTCCATCATGTAGGGAATAAGTCTGTCCTGGTATTTAAAATACAGTTCCGACACAAATTTCAATCTGGTACCTAACCCGTCAAAAGCATAGTCCAGTCCGATCGAACTATTATAAGAACGTTGCGCTTGCTGTCCTTTATTTAAAATACCATTAAAATCACGGATGCTCCTGTAATCTGGTGCCTGCTGATATACCCCTGCCGTAAAACGGAATATCTTATTATTGCTTAAAGGCCGGTATGCCAGTAATAAACGTGGACTTAGCAACAACTGTCTGCTCAGGCTATTATAATTTGCCCTTACCCCCAGCAATAGCTCGGAATGGGCTGATACCCTATAACTATCCTGTGCATAAGCAGTATAATACTGAATTGCCAGCTTATTCTTTACACTGATGTTATTGTCCTGATAAAAATTCTGAATACCTCTTTCCAATATATATCCTGCAGAATCAATCAAACCGTATTCATTCAGGTTATCCTGATAATCCTTACGCTCAAATCTCAGTCCCCAGGAAAATACATGGTTTCCAAAATCCTGATCGGCTTTAATTTCGGAGCTAAAAGTATGGGATTCCAGATTGTTACGTGCATAATTGATATAACCTCCTACTCCTTTATTCGTTTTAATGGTTCCAAATCCCCCGCTCGCAAAATCATTATTTACTTCATTAAAAACATACCTGCCTTCTACATCAATCCGTTCCCTCTCAAGCGTACTAAAATAACTATTGATCCACTTAATCACCAGATTGGCCTTTGGAAAGTAACTCACTGTTGCCGCGCCCCCTGCAGTTTGATAGTCATCAATTTCCTGCCCGCTATATTCCGTATCCAGTCTCAACAATGTGCTTAACGTTCCGAATTGCGTCTCCCTGCTTTCCGGGATCAGTTTAAATATCCCACTGTTGAAATTACCCAACAGACCTAAAGTTAATTTATTGGAGAAGGTGTAGTGATAAACTACCTGAACATCCGTAAAATTCGGAGCATAACTGCCCTTCGTATCCTGCCTGTTCAATACGCTGGTATTGTTTTTATACCTAATGCCAGCAAGCAGGTAACTACTTTTATTTAAGATCCTGGAGCTAAATGCCCCTCCCTGAAGTCCAAGGTTCAATATAGCCTGACTACTATCAGGCTTATCATAACGCACATCCAGTACAGAAGACAACTTATCGCCGTAACGCGCTTCAAAACCTCCCGCAGAAAACTTTGCCCCGCTAAGCAGGTCACTATTAATAAAGCTTAAACCCTCCTGTTGACCATTTCTGATGAGTACCGGCCGACTGATTTCTACATCGTTTACATAGATCAGATTTTCATCAAAGCTCCCCCCTCTTACGCTGTATTGCGAACTCAGTTCATTATTGGTCGAAACTCCCGGCAAGGTTTTCAGGATCACTTCAAAATTTCCGGAGGCAGATGGCATTGCTGCGACATCAGAAACATTAATGATGCTACTGTTGCTGAGTTGATTTTGACGGGTGGTAATTGTAACCTGTTCCAGTTCATTGATGTTGCTGATCATACTTATGTCCTGTACAATTCGGCCTTCCTTGTCTCTTTTGATTTCCTGCAAAACAGGTTTATATCCCAAAAGGGTATATTTCAATGTGAAAAATCTTGTAGAAGAGTAAATACTATAAGCCCCGCTTTCATCAGAAATTGTAGACTGGTTCTGCCCCAGGACTGTTACAGTTACTTTGGGGAGTGGGTTTTTCAGATCATCCTTTATTACACCAGTTATTTTAATCAGTGGCTGCGCATTTACAAACGTAACCCCCAACACCAGAACCAGCAGTAATAGTCGGAGTTTGAGCATTCAGCTAATTATAAATTTACGGTAGTAGTATCCAATTCTTTCAACTCTGAAATCATCTGAGTTGGTGATTCAGCTGCAAAAACAGCATTGCCCGCCACCAGTACGTTCGCTCCTGCCTGTACCAGTTCTGCGAGGTTATGCAACCCTACCCCACCATCTACTTCGATGACAAGGCGGGGATTAATTTGCGAAGCCAGATTTCTAAGCTCCTTTACCTTATTTAGCGTATTCGGAATAAACTTTTGCCCGCCAAAACCTGGGTTTACAGACATCACCAGTACCAGATCAAGATCTGTAAGAATATCTTTCAACAGCCCGACAGGGGTATGAGGATTGATCGCGACACCAGCCTTACAGCCAGCAGCATGAATCGCCTGCACAGTTCTGTGCAAATGCGTACAAGCCTCATAATGCACAGTAATAATTGAAGCTCCTGCAGCCGCAAAACGCTCTATATACTGATCTGGATTTACAATCATCAGATGCACATCCAACGGCTTCGCTGCGTACTTCTTTATCGCCTCCATTACCGGAAAGCCAAAAGAAATATTCGGAACAAAAACACCATCCATCACATCTACATGAAACCAGTCTGCTTCACTCGAATTGATCATTTCTATATCACGCTGAAGGTTAGCAAAATCAGCAGAGAGTACAGATGGCGCAATAAGGTGTTTCATATTTAGTTGTAATTAAATTCATGAATCGCCCCGGTATAAAAAAGAGCGACACGAAGTAAAGATAAGTAAATAACCGATTTTTAACCAAAAAAAGCCCCGCAAATTGCGGGGCTTTTCTGTATAGTAAGTATCATTATACATGACACATAGTCTGCATTAATTATGCCGGCTTATTTTCAGTAGCAGCAGCTTCTGGTTTCGGCGGACGAGGCAATAAAGCTTTTCTTGAAAGTTTCATTTTACCTTGCTTGTCAATATCCAAAAGTTTCACTTCTATTTTATCACCTTCTTTAAACACACCGTCCATAGTTTCTAAACGAGTCCAGTCGATCTCAGAAATGTGAAGCAAACCATCTTTACCGGGCATGATCTCCACAAATGCACCAAACGGCATGATAGATTTCACTTTACCCTGATAAGTAGCACCGATTTCCGGCTTAGCAGCAATTGCATTGATACGGCCAACAGCAGCATCAATTGCAGCTTTATTATCAGCAAAGATCTCAACGATACCTTTGTTACCAACCTCTTCGATAGAGATAGATGCACCGGTTTCGCGTTGCATTTCCTGAATAATTTTACCGCCTGGTCCTATAACAGCACCAATGAATTCTTTATCAATGCTCAATGAAACGATACGTGGAGCATGGTCTTTGTAATCTTCACGAGGTGCAGAAATTGTTTTCTTCATCTCATTCAGGATATGCAAACGAGCCTCTTTAGCCTGATTTAAAGCGTTAGTTAACACTTCCCACTTCAAACCATTGATTTTCAGGTCCATCTGACAAGCAACTATACCTTTTTCAGTACCAGTTACTTTAAAGTCCATATCACCTAAATGATCCTCGTCACCAAGGATATCAGAAAGGATTGCATATTTACCAGTTTTCTCATCAGTGATCAATCCCATCGCAATACCCGATACCGGAGCTTTGATTTTGATACCAGCATCCATAAGCGCCAGTGTACCAGCACAAACAGTAGCCATTGATGAAGAACCGTTAGATTCCAGGATATCAGAAACGATACGGATCGTATATGGATTTTCTTCCAATCCTGGCAATACTTTCTTCAAAGAACGCATTGCTAAATTACCATGACCAATCTCACGACGGCCTGCACCTCTGTTAGGGCGAACCTCACCAGTAGAGAAACCAGGGAAATTGTAGTGCAATAAGAATTTATTGTATCCATTGATGAAAGCACCATCAATCATTTGCTCATCATCTTTAGAACCTAAAGTAACAGTAGTCAATGATTGGGTCTCACCACGTGTAAATACCGCCGAACCGTGAGCAGCAGGCAAATAACCTACTTCACTCCAGATTGGACGTACTGTACGTACATCACGACCATCTAAGCGAATTCCTTCATCCAAAACAAGGTTACGGATCGCATCGTATTGTACATCATGGAAATATTTTTTAGAAAGGAAGCCGGTTACATCATCGATATCTTCGCCCAAAGTAGCGATGAAATCCATTAAGATGGCACCAAAAGCATCACCACGCTCACCTTTGCTTGTATTGCTTTTTGCAATTGCATATACTTTATCGTAAGTAGCCGCATAAACCTGCTCTTTCAATTCAGGATTACTATCCTCATGAGAATAAGTACGTTTTACAGTTTTACCTACCAATTCAGCAAGCTCTTTCTGAGCCTGAACCTGAACCACGATTGCTTTGTGAGCAAATTCGATTGCTTCCACCATTTCGGTCTCAGAAATCTCATCACATTCACCTTCAACCATCACGATATCATTTTCAGTACCTGCTACTAAAAACTCCATATCAGCGCGTTCAAGATCGCTTACATAAGGATTGATTACAAATTTACCGTCAATTCTGGCAACACGTACTTCAGAAATAGGTCCGTTAAAAGGAATATCTGAAACCGCGATAGCAGCCGAAGCAGCTAAACCAGCTAAACAGTCAGGCATTATATTTTTATCAGAAGAGATCAAAGAGATCATCACCTGAGTATCAGAGTGATAATCTTCAGGGAACATCGGACGTAAAGCCCTGTCTACCAAACGTGAAATTAAAACTTCATAATCTGATAATCTTGCTTCACGGCGTAAGAACCCACCAGGGATACGGCCAGCGGCAGCATATTTCTCCTGATAATCTACCGATAAAGGTAAGAAATCAACACCAGCCTTAGCACCTACCGTAGAAACTACAGTTGCCAAAAGCATGGTATCACCCATTTTAACTACTACAGAACCATCAGCTTGTTTAGCCAATTTCCCTGTTTCAATTTCGATTGTTCTTCCATCGCCCAAGTCGAACGATTTTTTTATTACATTCATTTAAAAGTTGTTGTGGTGTGTTTTCCTCTTTTACACACCGGATTTATATATTGTGTATTTACTTTTCAAACTTAAACAAAACCCTTCAGATTTTATCTGTGAAATTAAAAAGCCATTCCCTAAAGAATGGCTTTCCTTGATATTATTACGATTATTTGCTGTCTTTAGCTCCGATAGGTTTGATAATGTCCCTTAGACCTAAATTTTTGATGATAGCACGATAACGCTCGATATCTTTTTTGTATAGGTAAGCCAAAATACCGCGGCGTTTACCTACTAATTTTTGTAGTGACAACTGAGTAGAGAAATCTTTACGATTTTTCTTCAAATGCTCTGTTAAGTGTGCAATGCGGTATGTGAATAACGCTACCTGACCTTCTGCAGAACCCGTGTTTGTTTCTACTTCGCCGTGTTTTTGAAAGATTTCGGCTTTCTTTTCTTTACTTAAATACATTCTTGAATGATACTAAAGTGTGTATAATTAATTAATTGGATGCAAAGATAGTGTAAGTTTCCTATTTTTGCAATACTTATGGAAAACACAGCGTACAGCATATTTGAAAGCGAATTAAAAATAAGACCTGATGACATAGACATGTTCAATCATGTCCACAACAGCAAATATTTCGACTACGTTCTTGCTGCACGTTACGACCAGATGGCAGAATTCTACAAAATGCCAATGGAGTCTTTTCTAAGCAGCGGTTTTGGCTGGGTGGTACGCACTGCGATGGTAGAATTTAAACGTCCGCTCGTACTTGGTGATGTCATTATTGTCAGAACCGGAATACTTACCATCAATGAAAAAGGATGCCGGGTCCAATTTGAGATCAAGAATAAACGTTCCGGAAAAGTAGCCTCAGATGGCTGGTTTGACTATGTCATGATTGACATCAGCACCGGAAAAGGCTGCAAAGTAAACGATGACATGATCATAGCTTACAGCATTTAGAAATACTATTTCTTTTTTCAGAAAAAGATTTATATTTGCCTACTAACCCAACCGCATTACGATGAAAGTATTTGCAGTCCGTTTGAGGTTCTAACAACCGAGGGCTCCACCTTCCCGCAAAAATTATGATGCAGCATTCTTTGCTGTACAACGGTTTATACTTTACTTTTTCATTTACTTATGTCAGAACAGAATACAGCTTCAATGGGTAAGCTATCTAGAATATTTGCACTTATAAAACAATCGCTTAAAGGCGAAGAACTCGATTTCACACAAGGAAGCATACGTAGGGCAGTGATATTACTGGCCATCCCGATGATGCTCGAAATGGCTATGGAATCCGTTTTTGCACTGGTAGATCTCTATTTCGTAGGGCATCTCCACAACAGCAGTCACGCCATCCAAACTGTAGGGTTAACCGAATCGGTACTCACCATTATTTATTCTCTTGCAATAGGAATGAGTATGGCCGCGACAGCCGTCGTTGCCAGGAGAATTGGAGAAAAAGACCCTATAGCCGCATCCAAAGCAGGCATGCAGGCTATTGTTGTGGCTGTCATTTTTAATATGGTCATCAGTATTGCTGGTTTTATTTACGCCAAAGAGATTCTATTGCTAATGGGTGCCTCTGCAGAAACAGCAGAACATGGCACAACTTTCATGCAGATCATGATGGGCGGAAGTACCATTATTGTACTTTTATTCCTGATCAATGGAATCTTCAGGGGTGCAGGTAATGCAGCCATAGCCATGAAAAGCTTATGGATAGCCAATATAGCCAACATCATTTTATGTCCGGTACTGATCAACGGCCTTGGCCCTATACCGGCATTTGGACTAACAGGCGCTGCAATGGCAACTTCAATAGGTCGCGGATTGGGCGTTTGTTACCAGGTTTATCATTTGATCAGCGGAAAGAGCCTGCTAAAAGTCAAACTGGCTTACTTCAGCCCACATTGGGAACAGATCAAGGCCTTGTTAAAAATTGCAACACCCGGAATTTTCCAGTTTGTGATCGCATCATGCAGCTGGATCTTCCTGGCCAAGCTTGTTGCCACTACAGGTGGCGATCACGGATCAGCAGGATACCAGACAGCGCTGAGACTGATGATGTTCTTTATGTTACCGGCCTGGGGAATGAGCAATGCCGCAGCTACGCTTGTGGGACAAAACCTCGGTGCAAAACACCTGGAAAGAGCCGAGCAATCGGTCATGAAGACCATTAAATACGTAGCGATTTATATGGCAACAGTAATGGCCATTACTTTCCTCTTATCCCGGTACTTCATTGCATTCTTCAGTAATGATCCGCTGATACAGGAAGTAGCTACCAAAGCGCTGCACATCATGAGCATAGGATATATATTATATGGTATAGGAATGGTACTCATGAGCACATTTAATGGTGCCGGAGATACATGGACACCCACCTGGGTCAATTTCTTTGGCTTCTGGTTGTTCCAGATTCCCCTGGCCTACTTACTGGCTAAATTCCTCGATATGGGACCAACCGGCGTATTCATTGCCATTCCTGTTGCCGAAACTGCAATTGCAGCGGCCAGTTACCTCCTCTTTAAACGGGGTAAATGGAAGACCATAAAAGTCTGATCATAAAAAGGAGCCTGACCAGGCTCCTTTTTTATATGTTCTCATCAGGCCGCTTTCTTTTCTGAAAGCTCAGGCACAAATCTCAATCCGGGCGTCAGCCAGTGTAACAGAAAAACGCGTGAATAACGGTAGTTTAGCGGAGCAAACAAAAATACACCGACTAATATAATCGCAACATAGATCCAAAGGTTTTCATAAGTAAGCGCAACGCCTAAAACATAAGCTGCAACACTGATACTAATCATTTCAGCCACATTCATAGCATAACTGATAAACATCGCTACATAGAAAAAACCCGGCTCTCTTTCAAACCGAAGATGGCAATAAGAACAGTATTCATTAGTGACCTGCCCTTTAAATGAAAACATCTTGCCTGAAAAAATAGGGCCTTTTCTGCATCTTGGACATTTACATTCAACTACAGCTTGTAATTTTGATGGAGTATTCATAAACATTCTATTGTTATAAAATCCCCTCTTGGATTTTATAACACAAAATTACGAAGGATCATTTTCAAATTTTATGATCCAGATCATACTTATAATTTAATGATCTTACCCCTATGTAGTTTGAATTCATTTTGATCAGAAAGCTTTTTTACCACACGGATGACAGTTTCCACCCTCAATCCACTCATATCGGCCAACTGCTGCCTTGTCACTTTCAGTTCCTGCCCGCTTTCCACTTCCTTCAAAAGGTATGTGATCAATGTCCTTACCCTGTGCTCAGCTTGTTCATTGGCCAGCTCTTCAAGCATCATCGCTTTATAAAACAGCCTGTTGCTTAAAGTTTTGATCAGTTTCATACTGAAGTCGCTGCGATCTTCCAAAAGCTTAAAGAAATCAGTCTTTCCTACCGGGATAATTTCCGAATCCTGAGTAGCAATGGTATAAGCGAGGTAAGGTTTATCCAGCAACAACGCCGGTTCTCCAAAATACTCATTGGTTTTAAAAATGCCCTGAATAAATTCTTTGCCTTCATTATTTACTGTCACCATTTTTACCTTACCGCTTTTTATAAAATAAACTGCCCTCGGATGTGCGTCAGGTTCGTAAATAACCTCCCCTTTTTTATAAGTGACCACTTTAAAATGATTGTCCAGTAAATATTTGATCGTCATAAGTTCAGCCGCACTTTTAAATTCATGTAATAATAACGCAAACCGGCATGATTTTCAAATCATATTTCATCAGCAAAGTAAAAAAACACCAAACAAACAGACGAAAAATACCTGTATACGGGTATTTCTTTTGATTGTGGGTTTTATATAACTTTGACGCAATTAAACGATAACTCAAAGTAAATTATGACAAAAAATTCTACTAAAACTTTTTTAATCTTAAGTCTGATGGCCATTTTAGGCTCAGCCAGTATTTCACAAGCTCAGGAAAAATCTGCAGACGGAATTGAAAACAGAAACCTTGTTAAATGGAACGTAGGTGCTTTATTATTGAAGAACTTTTCATTTCAGTATGAACGTGCGATCAGCAAAAAGATTTCCGTTGCCGGTGGCATCAGGTTTGCACCTAAATCAGGCGCACCTTTTAAATCCAAATTAGAAGACCTGATCGACGACCCTGAAACATGGGAAAGCATCAAAGATTTCAAGACTGGCAACTTTGCTTTCACTCCGGAAGTTAGGTTTTACCTTGGCAAACAGGTATTTCAAGGATTTTACGTAGCTCCTTTTGTGAGGTATTCTACTTATTCAGCAGAGGTTCCTTTTGGTTACGACACAGACAACGGTAGAGAAACCATTGAAATGAGTGGCGATGTTACTGCCCTTACCGCAGGTTTGTTATTTGGCGCACAATGGAAGCTGAGCAAACAAATTCATCTTGACTGGTGGATCTTAGGCCCTAACTACGGTACTTCTTCTGGTAACATTCTTGGCAAAAAAAGCTTAAACGATAATGAGCAGAGAGATTTACTTGACGCCCTGGAAGACCTTGATGACCTTCCATTGGTAAAAACAAAATATACTGTAGACGGCAATGGCGCAAAAGTAGATTTTGATGGCCCATGGGCTGGTGTAAGAGCTGGCTTAAGCGTTGGTTTCAGGTTCTAAACCTTTATGCTTTAAACATAAAAAAGGAGCATTGCAAAATCGCAATGCTCCTTTTTTATATCACAAACCAGTACACCTACCCTATCGTTTCTCTGATAAGCTTCGTATAAAAGTCATTTAGTTTCATGTCCATTGCTGCTACCTGCTGTGGAATAAAGCTGGTCGCCGTTTGTCCCGGAATTGTATTGATCTCAATAAAGTAGAAATCACCTTCATCCCCACTCAGGATAAAATCGATCCGCACCACACCACGACAGTTTAGTTTCACATAAACCGCTTCTGCTATTTTAGCCACTTTTTCACGCGTTTCCGCCCGTATAGGAGCAGGTGTAGTTTCTGTAGCTACCCCTGGAGTATACTTGGCTTCAAAATCAAAAAACTCCTTGGCAGTTTCCACTTCAGTGATCGGCAATACTGTTACTTTTCCATCCAGTTTCACCACTCCCACCGTAAACTCTCTTCCAGATATAAATTCTTCAATCAGGATCTGACTATCTTCATTAAAAGCCTTGTCTATCGCAGCCTGAAGGTCATCAGCATGGTTCACTTTACTCATTCCGATGCTGCTTCCTCCATTGTTGGGCTTTACAAAGTAAGGTACCTTAAGGTCCTTCTTTAGCTGATCAGTACTGTATGGAATGCTATTGAATATTTGCGCAGACTTGGCCACATGAAGATTTGCTATATCCTGCACTATTGCTTTCGTATACCCCTTATTCATGGTAATTGCGGATGTAAGGGCATCGCAGGTCGTGTATGGCAAGTTCAGCATATCAAAATACCCCTGCAATTTACCATCCTCACCAGGCGAACCATGAATGGCTATAAATACACCATCAAACTTTATTTTTTTCCCATTGAGGGTCAAAGAAAAATCATTCCTGTCCACTTCTATTTTCACAGAATCCGCTGGCTCATAAAACCAGCCCTGCTGTGTAAGCATGATCTTATACACATCAAATTTATCTGGGTCTAAGTTCTGAGCTATTGTTGCCGCACTTTTAACCGACACTACCCATTCTCCAGTGGTTCCTCCAGTTAGTAATGCTATTGTTTTTTTCATCTTTTTCTTCTTTTAATTTCTAATATAAAGCGTTTCACTACCCTCTCCTGTAACCTCTGCTCAGCATACATAAACACCCGTCATGCCGGCGAAGGCCGGTATCCCGCAGTAGAAAAGCTAACTTGGCGGCACTACACGCTGAAATAAGTTTGCTTCGCAGCTTCTCGGAGGTCAGAATGACGATCGCCAGAGCAAAACAATCATTCGAGACACCAGTACCTAAGTACGTTCAAAAATATAAATTACTTAGTTCAGATGTTATTTTAATTCTGATAAAATATATTTTTAATCTAAATTTGGGCGATATACCTAGAGAACAGAAAAAAGCAATGGGCAAATTCATATCATATCTAAAAACAAAATCTTTCAGAAACAATTTATTAGCCGCTGCGATCACTGTTGCTGTACTCTTGTTTATTGCATTCTTTAGCCTGAGGTATTATACCAAACATGGCCAGGGACTAAATGTACCGGCCCTAAAAGGGATGTCATTCACACAGGCAGTGAGCAAGCTGGAAGATCTGGGTTTAAGGTACGAGGTAGATTCTGTTTATATAATGGATTCTCCTCCGGGAACAGTGATCGACCAGGATCCTAATGCTAATACCTTTGTAAAAGACAACAGGACCATCTACCTGACCGTAAGTATGAATACCGCTCCGGATGTGAAATTCCCTGATGTCGAGTTGAAATCACTGAGACAGGCGCAGGCGATCATAGAAAGTTTTGGCTTAAAGCTTGGCGATACCACTTACAAACCTGACATCAGCAGAGATGTGGTATTGATGGCTTCATTTGGTGGCCAGCCTATAAAATCAGGTCAACTAGTCCGTAAAGGATCCAGGATAGACTTCCTGCTTGGAGATGGCAAGGGCAATGAAGAAGTGGACATCCCATCATTAATTGGGCTGACCAAAGACGAGGCTTTGTTTGCTTTAAGAAACGGCGCCATGCTGAATCTGGGCACAGTCACTTACGAAGGCACCATTACCGATACTGCAAATGCCGTTGTTGTAAAACAGGACCCTTTCGTCACAGACTCAGTAACCAAAGTAAAACAGGGAACACCGGTTAACATTACTTTATCTAACAAAAAATAATCTACACAATCATTCCAGATAAAATTATCATGATCCCAAACGAAGAAAAGAAAGGCTTAAAACCAGTTACAAAAGCAATACTGGCCATACTACTTGTTGTGTTGGTTATAGGTGGCTATTATGGTTTAAAATTTTATAAGGTTTATTTTGCGCCCAATATCACTGGTAATGAAAAATATCTTTACGTGAGAACAGGTTATACACTTGATGATGTATTTAAGGAACTTAAACATAAGGATATCCTGACCGACGTTGGATCTTTCAGCCAGGCCGCCGCCAAGATGGAACTGGCAAGGTCATTAAAACCCGGTCGTTACAAAGTATCCAAAGGAATGAACAACCGCAGTCTGATCAATATGTTGAAAGCGGGTAATCAGGATCCTGTGAAACTAAAATTCCAAAACATCAGAAAGAAAGAAAATTTTGCAGGTTATCTGTCCAGAAACCTCGAACCGGATTCCCTGGCTTTTATTAGTCTGCTGGATTCTGCATCACTGATTGAAAAATATGGGTTCAACAAAGACAACATCTATACTTTGTTCATTCCCAATACTTACGAAATGTACTGGAATATTACTCCTGCTGAGTTCTTCGACAAAATGCATGCTGAGTACGATAAGTTCTGGAATGCAGAACGCAAACAAAAGGCTGCTGCACTAAACCTTAGTCCTGTTCAGGTTGCTATCCTGGCTTCTATTGTCGATTCTGAAGCACTATACGATAAGGAAATGCCCATTATAGCCGGTCTGTACCTGAACCGCCTCAATAAAGGAATCTTGTTACAGGCAGATCCTACGGTGATTTATGCAAATGATGATTTCACGGTAAAACGTGTAACCAATGCCCTACTACAGGTTCAGTCGAGGTATAATACCTATAAATACGCTGGTCTTCCTCCGGGACCGATCATGATGCCTAGCATCAATGCCATTGATGCCGTACTAAACAGAGACCAGAACAATTACATTTATATGTGTGCCAAGGAGGATTTCTCCGGCTATCACAATTTTGCGGTTACAGTGCAGGAGCATGAAAAAAATGCAAAGAAATACAGGGACGCACTGAACAAACGTAACATCTATAAATAAACATGTATACACACAGCTGCAAAATAAGGGTTAGGTACGGCGAAACGGATCAAATGGGTTATGTATATTACGGCAACTATGCGGAATATTATGAAGTAGGCCGTGTAGAGATGCTGAGAAGTTTAGGCATGGATTATGTTGGTATGGAAAACAGCGGAGTAATGATGCCTGTTTTGGAGCTAAACTGTAAATACATCAAACCGGCATTATACGACCAGGAACTGACCATTAAAACAACCATAGAAAACCTGCCGGGTGTACGGATTCATTTCAAATACGAAGTGTTTAATCCGGCTGAAGAGCTGATCAATATTGGTTCCACTACATTGGTATTTGTAGACATGGAAAAGAACAAGCCTTGCCAGCCTCCGCAAAACTTTATGGACAGACTAAAAGTACATTTTAACTAAATGGGATAATGGAGTGGGTACATAGACAGCTTTTGAGGATCAGGCTTTATTCGATGTTTATTGACTGGACAAAAGTTTGTGTTTTACCAGGCTTTAGTCCCCTGCCAATATATACCGTCGCTTCATTCTTTTTTAAGGAAATAGGCAAAGATTCTCTGGTAAATAAAGCTTCGTCACTTGCCTATAACTTCATGCTGGCTATATTCCCTGCCATCATCTTCCTATTCACACTGATCCCATTTATACCAAAACGGATCGGGTTTCAGGATCAGCTGATGAAGCTGATCATACTGATATTGCCTGCAGATGCTTATCAAGCTTTTAGTGATACTTTGGAGGAGATTGTAAATAAACAAAACAGAGGATTACTATCATTTGGTTTTATATTATCTCTGTTTTTTGCAACCAATGGAATCCACAGCCTCATGATGGCCTTTAATAAATCTTCACTTATCATTGAGACCCGCAGCTGGTTTAAGCAAAGAATGATTGCCATATTGCTCACACTGATCATTGCATTATCGGTTATTGTATGTATTACAGCAATGTTTGTGGGTGAACTGGCCATCAACTATCTGGATACTGAACTGGACGTAGGCAGTGATAGCCTGACTAAGTTTGCCATCGATCTCACAAGGTGGTCATTGTTAGGTATCCTCTATTTTGTAACCATTTCCATACTCTACAAATATGGCCCTGCACACGCCAAAAAGTGGCGCTTTTTAAGCGCAGGTTCCTGGCTGGCTACCATCCTGGCCTTTTTTACAATCTGGGGCTTTTCGTTTTACATCAACAACTTCAGTGCTTACAATAAAGTATACGGATCCATCGGTACTTTGATCGTTATCATGATCTGGCTGTATCTTAATTCCTTGATTTTATTGGTAGGTTTTGAGCTAAATGCGAGTGTAGACCTGTCAAAACGTAGTGTAAAGATTATCAAACCCAACTTCAATATGTTTAAAAAAACGGCTCCAGCAGAGGATAAACTAGAGAAAAGATAAATTTTTCTTACTCAGTTTTAAGCCGTTATGAAGTTTTCATTAAATTATCTAAATCTAAATTTGCAGAATCATGCCGTATTCGTACTTTTGTCGCGGAGAGCTGGCAGAGTGGTCGAATGCGGCAGTCTTGAAAACTGTTGACTGTCATAGGTCCGGGGGTTCGAATCCCTCGCTCTCCGCTAAGTATAATACTCTAAAAATCACGTCATTCGTGGCGCGACCATTAGAGGGAGACATAAAAAGTTGATTTGGAACGCATAAAAAGCTAAGTTCGAATCTCGCCGTCTCCGCTGAATAACATTACAAGTGCCTGAAAAGCCTGCAAATTCAACATTTGCAGGCTTTTTTCTTTTGGATCAAACCACTTGAAACTACCAAAATTTACAAATTAGCCTATAAAAAAATCACGTCATTCGTGGCACCGCCATTTATGAAAAAAAAGACGTGATTTTTTCAGGTTAATCCGTTGATTTACAACCTGTTCATTCCATATTACATCTTGATAATCAAGAGCAGCATTTCGAATTTCAAACTTTAAAAATTCGTTATGATGGAGAAGAGTATTGGAGTGTTGTTTTTCCTGAAACAACCCAAAAATCAAAAGAAAGATAGCCTTCGTATGGTATATCTCAGAATTACTGTGAATGGAGATTCCAAAGAACTGTCTACAAAAAGACAATGGGACCCCAACAGGTGGAACCAGAAAGCGGGAAGAGCATCGACAAACCGGGAAGACGCCCGAACGTTAAACGTTCACTTAGACGCACTAACAACTCAGATACACCTTGCAGAGACCTATCTATTAAACAGGTCGAAGGAAATAACAGCCGAGGCGCTTAAGAATTATTTGCTAGGTCTATCCGAAGAAAAGAAAATGATTATGGAGATTTTTAAATCCCATAATGATCAAATGAGGACACTGATAGGCATTGATTATGCACCTGGAACTATGCAGCGCTTTCAAACTTCATTTGATCATACAAGAAATTTCATAAAATCATTTTATTGCAAAGATGATATTCCGCTTTCTGAATTAAACTTTGAATTTATCACGGAATATTTTTATTGGCTGAAGACGGTAAGGAAGTGCAATCAAAATACGGCGCTTAAATACCTGGG
Organism: Pedobacter frigoris; assembly: GCF_032678645.1. Classification (GTDB taxonomy): domain Bacteria; phylum Bacteroidota; class Bacteroidia; order Sphingobacteriales; family Sphingobacteriaceae; genus Pedobacter; species Pedobacter frigoris_A. The sequence continues at coordinate 102,909 of NZ_JAVTSP010000001.1, read as the reverse complement.
GAATTTCAAAAAAATTGTCATTGAATGCCTTTTAAAAGGATGGTTACAGCGAGATCCCTTTATTGGCTTTAAGCAAAAAAAGAAAGAAGTACACCGATCGCCATTAACGCTTGATGAATTAACCCGACTGACAAAGAAAAATTTTGAAACAGAAAGGTTGTCGATTGTCAAAGACGTTTTTCTTTTTTCATGTTATACCGGTTTGGCCTATGCAGATGTCAAGAAACTTCGTTACTCGGATTTATTTGCTGCTGATGACGGTGAGATGTGGATTGGCACTTTTAGGCAGAAAACAAAATCTTCGGTTCGGGTTCCCTTGCTTCCGGAAGCACTGGAGATAATTGAAAAGCACAAAACTCACCCTATTTGTTTAAATGGAGGATTTGTCCTACCAGTGTTTTCTAATCAAAAAGTGAATGAGTATTTGAAAGAAATTGCTGCTGTTTGTGGAATAAGATCAGTCGAGGTACTTGATTTTCACAGAGCCCGGTACACATTTGCAACCACTATTACTCTTAGTAATGGTGTTCCAATAGAGACTGTATCAAGAATGCTCGGTCATAGTAACATTCGTCAAACGCAGCACTATGCAAAGATCCTGGACACGAAAGTTAGTCAGGATATGCGGCTGCTCAAATCCAAACGCGCCCAGAATCAAGAAATGTAAAACAAAAAAGGAGGAGCAACAGACTCCTCCTTTTTTGTTAACTATTGTGCTAAAATCAATCTTACAAAACTGCGTACCCCAGGATGATATGAAGGACGATATTCAATATAACCGAAGACTTCAAGGTCCTTCAAATATTTGTGATAGGTTACTATACTTTTTATTCTTGAATGCGCCATTACCCTCCTCCGGGATATATATATAGCATGACTAAGATTTCTATCTGCGAGTTGAACAAATGCGAAGACCATTGCAATATGCCAAACCGTTATCCGGGAATCAACACACAATATCTTCAAATATTCTTTCAACAAGTAAGCATCTATATTCATGAGCCCCTCCCTTTGTTAAAGAGCGCATCAATGTCCTCCTGACAATAAAACCATGAACCTTTGATCTTTTTTCCTTTCAGAATGCCTGCTACTCTATAGTTCTGCAGAGTGCTGGCGCAAATTTCCAGCCTCGCCTTAACCACATGGCCTTTAACCCATTTTTTTTGTTCTGTAATCTCCTCCTTGATTTGGCTTGTTAATAATTGCTTGATGTCGTTAAGCAGTTGCATCCTAAACATCCTTAAATCGTCTTTCGTCACACATTCCATACGCACTTTGTTTTTTAGCAGGACAAATAGAACCTGCTTTTTTTTCTATGATTATAAGATGGACTATATCTCAGGTATCCCTGCTCATGAAGGTCTTTGATGCAGCGATGGTAGGTTGCCAGCCCTAAAATTTTTGATGCCTCCATTACCTCATAACTTCTCAACAACACAGGATTAGAATCCGTGTCAGCTGCCATCTGGACAAGTGCGCAAAACACACTGATGTGACTGGCACCGATTCTTGGGTCGCTTAGGATTTTCTGAAAGAAATCTTTAAGCAGGCTAAGCTGCTCTATGCTTTTTTCCATGGCTTCTGTTTCTTCTGCTATTCCTGTTTTCTGGTTTGCTCTGATCTTCTTTTACCGATCGAGTATTTTCATTCAGCTTTTTTGACGATTGTTGAGTTGTGTCTGGGGCAGATTCGATTTTTTGAAGTGCTCCCGATGAAATTTTAATCAAATCATCAATACTTACCTTCCCTCCCTGCGGGGTGACGATAGTGATTTCATTGGACTGTGGGTTAGCCCTAAGTGAATAATGAGTATCATTACCCCCATACCCTACAACAATTTGCATACGCTCACCTAGCATTAACCCTTCTTTTACCCGCATTTTTTCTTCATCGTTTATTGGAAGCCTGTCAATTAGCCTGGTCATTTGCTGGTCATACTCCTTACCAAATTCCTTTACTCTATAGCTGCCGTTATGATTACGGTCGTTCAGATCGAACTGAATCCAGTTGAAGTCCGAATCGTCCTTACGGATGGCGCGTCCATCTAAAAGATTAAAAGCCTGATGGGAAGACAGCAACTCGTCCTTTCCAATTAAAAAATTGTGTTTCTTTTCATCTTCAGGTCTTCGTTCATTGATCAGTTTTGCTTTAATATTAGAAAGCTGGACCAGATCATCTGTACTTCGGGAAAACGACAACTGATACTCCATTCTTTGCGTTGGAGAGACGTAGTGTGCTATCGGTACGTCGAAATTGGTAAGTCCCTTTGCCACTTTTTCCATTAATGTAGGAATCGCCTGTCCAAAGCCTGCATCTTTAAGCTGACGAGTGATTTCATTTACATTGCTGGTATTTTGACTATTTTCCTTCTTATTCGCCTTCCTCTTTACGTAGGCCATAATGAGGTTTCTGATCGTCCTTAGGAGGCCATTTGGATATACCTGCTTAGTTAGTTTCTGCCGCTCTAATTCCAAAATTTTGAAGGTGAGGCGTTCCTCTTCGTTTAAGCCTTTGGCAAATTTTGTCCGTACAGTTTCCATATGACTAAGCTTATCCAATAAGAAGGGCCGCTGGTCTTCCAGGCCCTTAGGGAAGAGCTTTTTTAAACGCTCTTCCCTTTGTTTCCACATACGCCAATAATCTGCTACTTTATTGTTTTCTTCCATCACCGACCGGTTAGCTTATTGCTTCACACCCTTTTTCCTGCTTCTTCTTTTTCCTGTAACATCATCGTTCCCCGCGCTGGCAGATTGTTGTTGGTTACGCTTTGCTCCCTGTTCAATCTTTTTTTCGGATTCTTTATTGTCAGCTACGGGGGATTGATTCGTATTAGAGACATCACTGGTTTTGACCGATACAGATTTATCTTTCGTTAAATCCTGCCCGCCAGCTTCGGTCTTAACCTCCAGGCTGGCTTTTTCGATGTAGGCTTTCCAGTCATTCGGCCTGACATTATACTTACTGAATACAGAATAGGATTCTGCTTTCAGGTTAGTGCCTATAAACATTTCCACTTCAACGCCATTATCGGCGACCATTTGCACAGATTGCCTGTTCCCCTTGTGAATAGAGTCTACTATTTTGTCAAGTACCCCATCTTTATCGATGTCTTTGATCGGAAGACTTGCAATCTGGTCTTTGATGTCAAAGTACGGTTCCTTTTCAACCAGATAATTGCCATGCTTATCGGTTTTTTTAAAGTCGAGGTGAGTCCATGCTTTATAATGTTCGCCATCTTTAGTCAGGTAATCCTTTAACACTGGCCGGCCTTTAAGAAGGTTGTATGCTTCTTTCATAGTGATAGTACTGTTAATCCATTCCTTGGGCTCCATCCCATCCTTTTGAGAGATTACTTTTTCCGGGCGCCTCACGTAGAATAATTGTTTTACCGGATCAGCTCCCTCACGCTCCACAGACACTGAATAGGTATTAAAAAAATAGTTTCCTTTATCAGATAGTGCAAAATTTCTGACCACATTGGCCGTATCCGAGCCGTAATCTATTTTAAGCGGATATTCAAACCGTTCTTTTCCCTGGGCCATCAGCTCCCGGAGCTTTGCCGGATCTTCTTCTCCAAACCCTGTATTGAACAATTGTTTGTCCAGATACGCTGCATTTTTCTCATTCACATCTTCCATAACTCACATGCTTTATTTGTTTCTAATTTATTGTTGTTGACTAATCTACTTTTACGGCGTTCATAATGGTTGCATTCCCGATCTGGATGGTCATATTCCGGCCACCACCGTCTTCCATCATTTCAATTTCCAGGCGTTTTTTATCAGGTATGGTAAATTTGGAAACGGCAATCACCACTGTCTTTTCAGAATTTTCACTGATCCGCTTTACGTCACCATGGACATACAAGGGAGTGACTTCAATCTCCTGGGAAGCTGTTCTCTTGCTCCGCTTGGTATCCCTGAGATATAGCTTTAGTGATTTTACATCGTAACTGATAACGGAGCGGTTTTGTAAGTACAATTGCAGGTAGAACACATCGCCATTGATATAAAGCCCTTTTAAGTCCAGGAACACTTCATTATTGTCGCCCCTTTTATTTTTTATGACCCGCTGGTTATTGATTACTTTCTCTGCATTTTTTTTGATCCTGTCAGTTGTGGCATCTTCGGAGAATACCGCTACAGCATTTGCCCTGATCTGCGGGTTTTCCGCCTTGATATTGAGTTTTAATGGACTTAGCGTATAATTGAGCAGGTAGGAGAAAAAACTGCCGTCCACCGTAACAACCGTTAAGTTGGTTTCATCGAAACTACGTTTGGCAGCTTTAATCTGCAGTAAATTTTCAACACCCAATGCCTTTTGCGCAATTACATCTGAGCTACCTATGTCTGCACTTTTAATAGCATAGGGAAAGATCAGGTTAGTAGTTTTATTGTGGGTAATAGTCAACCTGGATGGCTGTACATCCGTTTCCTTCTGCTCCTGGGCAAAAGCATTTAAATTCAATATCATGGCAAGCATTCCAATCCATACAGCACATTTTCTTTTCATCTCTGGAATTTTATTTGGTTCAATTATTCACTTTATTATTTTTGGTTGTCATCTCTCAGGAGGACAATATGCCCGGAGTTCACTGTGACGCTTATGAGCTTTACTTTTTTACTTAGAAAGCTTTTGGCAGCTTGTATGCCAACACTGGCAGCCTGCATGCCGATAGAAGGGTCAAGCGTGCTTAGACCTACGCTTTGCAGTCCCTGATCTGCTGAAGTTTTGGCAACATCACGGCTGATAGCTCCGGGAATATAAATACCCTCGATGCCATTTACATCACACACCGTTAATTCGACCGGGTAAACCGATTTGCGATAGGTAACCTTGCCTATATGAACTTCCAAACGTTCACCACTTAGTGTGGCCGTTCCATAGATGAATTCTCCATTGGGTATCATTACGCCATTAATAAAAATGGAATTCACTAGCTGCAGCTTGATCAAAGCGCCGGAAACAACCGTCTGTTTCCCGAACACAATAGCCATTATCGTATTCTGACTGTCTCCGGAAGACATAGAACCTGAGCCGATCGAGTGAAAGCCGTTTATCGGCGCAGCTGATCTATCTTGTTTTTTTCTTTTAGAGTCCTGCTCCGTTTCTAACAATGTAATAGGTGCATCGCTTTGGTTGGTGGTCACCGCAAACACCTGTCCTTTCTTTAAAGCAGATTGCTGCTTTAATTGGTCACGTACCCGTTGTGGGTTCTGAATATCCAGTATTTTATCCAACATGCCGTTGAGCTGGTTCATCTCCTGGTCTGGTTCGGCCGGACGATTCATCATTTGCATCATTTGCTCCAACCGTGCGACTTCAGAATTTTCTGGGCTATGCGCAGGTCCACGACCAGTAGGCACATTTGAAGCTGTGGAGGTTTTTTGTTCCTGGTTGATGGTACGGTTAAGCTGGTCCAGCCTTTCATAAACCTTTCTTTCGTTGAATGCCGTAGCGTTGAATTGAGCACCCTCGGTTGGCAAGATATCTTCACTTTTATAACCAAGAGAAGACAAGGATGTGCTGTCGTTACCCCCCACAGTCTGTTGATAAGGGTCATTATCCATCTCCCCTTTAATCTTTGCGGAATCAGTTTCCGCCTGATCATAATAGCTCAGCTTGTCCGCCGGGTCTTCCTTCAGCCTGGCATCGGGAAGCGTAGTGTTTAAACCTATGCTCATATTCGATCCGGCCTCCGCTTTTTCAACCGCTCCACCACCCAATGCCCAAAATAAAAGTGTTATAAAGGGAATGATTAATGCTGGAACAACAAGTAAGAATTTAAGCTTACGATTCTTCATTTGACTTTGTTCGTTATTCATTTTTGTTCTTGTTTAAATCAGTGATTTAATTTCCATCCTTCGGCGTTTTCATATTTGTCGTATCCTTTGGTGTCCTTTCAATTAAGCCAGGTCTGACGCCAGGAAGACGCTCCAAAACTTTATTCAGATTCGCTGTATCGTTGAGGCTATCCCTGTATATTTTAAATTGTCGCAGTTCCAAAAGCTGCTGATCAGAAACATCTTTTGCTTTTCTTTCCGGAATAATCAGGCGAGGTTGATGCAACGAACCAGTGTTTAAAATCAGAGGATCACTACGAGAAAAAATGCCTGTTAAAGGCTTGATTAATATGAACAGCGTTATTCCAGTAAATAATACCAGGATTAATATTTGCGTTCTTCGGGAAAACCCTGCTGTCATTTTGTTCATGTATGCTGCCCATCTTGTTTGAATAGTTGAGATCAGGCATGCAACAGCCTTAGAAATACTGCCTTTACTGTCTGTGCCCACCTTTTTGGAATGCCCTTTATTTTTTAAAAATTTAACCATGATGCTCGTTTATCGTTGTTTATTTTTTTACGTCTATATCCCTGTTTTCAACAGTTGCCCAATCCTGGATAAGAAAGCCGTGGGGGTTATTATCACTACGGCTAACATTACGCAACGTTCCCTGCGTAACCAGTGACCTTAACACGGTGCTTGTTGACCGGGCTATTTTTTGAGTGGCATAACACCTGAACAGGTAAGGATACTCCTCGGTCTGAAGCGTAACGCTGTCAACATGTATTTGCTGGCTGATATTGCTGCTAATGATGCCAGAGTAATAACCGCTTTCTTTCAGATTATCGTAGGCTCGCTTTGCGGTTCCATCTGCCAGGTATAATGCTTCAGTAATGTTAGAAATGATCACTTTTTCATCCGGGTCAAGAGAAAAGAAGTGTTCGTGAAAAGACTTGATGTGATCTTTCGCCTCTACAACCAGATTGTCTTTACGATTGGAAGCCATCGCTTTTACTACCGCCCCGTTTAAAAGAATAAGGACTTTGTTCTCTGCTTTATCGATGCGCTTTTCACAACGGTAAATGCAAAAGCAAATGGTAATCACATTGCAGATCATAAATAACAAGCAGAAGGTTCTGTACTGCCGAAAGGCAGTGTCTATATTTTTAGTTGCTGTGAACATATCCGATCATTTAAACGTTACCGGAGAGTTTATCGCCCATATATCCACTTCCCGACTGCTTGTCCTTCCCGTAATACCCTTCACTGACCTGTCCTGGAATATGCGAGATATTACCGATTGCATCCATCGATCTTGATCCGAAAGCACCGGCACCTCCGGTTGCTATACCTCCGGCTCCCGAAGTCATACTTGTTATCTTTTGTTGCAGGCCGCCACCACCACCGGCGTTGACAATACTGTTGGCTACACTTGGAACGGTCGTGTATCCAACAATGGCTATCAACATGAAGACCATGTAAGCAATATCATTGGAGCTGAAAAAAGTATCTCCTGCAGTATTGATCTGGCTGAGATCCAGTTTGAGCATCTGCTCCTGGATCTTTCCAATGATTGCGCCGAATATATTTGCTACCGGCAACCACAAAAAAATATTGATGTATTTCGCAATCCATGCCGTCAGCGTGTGTTGAAACCCATCAAATACTGCAATGCCGAAAGCGAGCGGACCAAGTATTGCCAGGACAATGAGCTGAAAAGTGCGCAGGGTATTGATGCATAATGCCGCAGCCTGGAAGACTATTTTTAGAATCTGGCTAAGTACCTCCTTAACCGCGTTCTGTGTATTGTATTTCCATTTAGACATAGAGAACCTGATATCATTGCCTATGCTTTCTAACATGCCTTCATTCGAAGGATCTTTATTGTCATGAGTATAGCGATACCATTGATCCCGATTGCCTTCATCATTATCTCCGACATACATTTCCCAGAGTGGTGTCTTCTTCAGCGCTTCTTCCTTTTCTTTTAGGAGTGCAGTAATTGCCTTATCGGAGCCTTCTACCATCTTAGCAGTACCTGTAACAGTGGGCATCATTACCCCATTGATCAGACTGATTACGGCCGGGAACATTATGATGCAGAATCCCAAGGCAAAAGGTCTGAATAGCGGATAGAAGTCAATCGGCTCTGAACTGGCGATATGCTTCCATACCCTTGAGGCGATATACCACAACGCTGCGAATCCGGCAATACTTCTGCCGACTGTGATCAGGTCTTTACACAACGGCATCATTTCCGTATAAAGCTGATCCAATACTGTCTGCAGGCCGCCGATATCATCTGCAACACCCCTTGCGAATAAACTCTGAGGCAATACCATCCCCACTACCGCTATAAAAGCGGCTCTTTTACACTTAGCCATAAATTGATTGTTATTTTATCCCGTAACTATTTTTTACACCCTGTATATCCCTTGATTCCTTTGCTTTTTGAAGTGCGAGTATGCTGGTCTTATTATTAAAGCTTCTTAAAAAAGAAAGCTTGTCCTGCATCTGACTATATATTTGGTCAATTGCCTTGAAACGCTCGTCATCACTCATCCTTAGCTGATTGGCCGTAAGGATCGTGGTGAGGTCTTCAATATTTCTTATGCCTTCCTTCAAAAGATTGCCATATACCTGGTCGATGTAATTGATCTCATCCAATGAGAAGCGCTGTCCATTTCTCACCTTCGTGAAATGTTCTTTGGATTCTTTAACCAGGGCAATCTGCCCGGCTATAATGTCAGCCACACGCTTGTACTTCCTTACGCCCGGTGATACTTGCAAAAGAGCGTCCAGGAAAGTTTTATGCAGGCTGAAATTTCCTTCAGACAGATCTTTAACGGTTGAGTATCCCTTTGACACCACTTCGTATCCTTTTTTCAAGTCGGATAATATCTGTTTGAATTGGGCGAGTTTTTCCACGTTAAGTAGCAGCTGTGCGGCTTCATCAGTTTGAGCGTTGCCAGCCAAGGCACAGCCAAGTACCATTATGACCATTAAAAATTGCCTTATCATATCTTTAATCTTTTATGTTGTTTATTATGCGGCTAACCTGAATATCTCTTAGCTCTTGTGCTTTCTGTTGATACAAACCCAGCGTTTGGTTGCTAAAATCCGTACAAAAGGCGTAATGGTCCAGCATCTGTTTGTAGATAAGGTCTATTCGACTAATGCGTTCGTCATCCTTCATCTCCAGCTTTCCGCTTGTCAGTACATCTACCAGCTCCTCCAGGCTTTGAAGTGATGCACTTGTCACCCTGTCAAAGACCTGGGTTATGTATCGTATTTCTTCCGGATTGAACAGGTCTTGCTTAAAAAGGGCTCTCCCATTTTCTTTCGCTTGCTTAACAATCGAAAGTTGTAAAGCCATGATGTCTGCCACTCTTGTATATCCTGCCACACGTGGGCTGACCTTTTTCAAAGAGTTGAAAAAGTTGCTGTGCAGGTTCAGCTCACCATCCTTTAAATCTCCAATCAGTCCCAATCCATCTTTAGCAATTTCATAGCCCTTTTGCAGGTAACCGGTATAGACTTTAAGCGCAGCAATCTGTTGTAACAGGTATTGCTTTTGGGTTTTTTTCTGATTAAACCACTCTCCCCAGGTCTGGGCTTGGCCTGAGCTCAATGACAAAGCAAAAATCAGGGTAAGTATCACTATTCTTAATTCTTTCATGGCTGTATGTTTAATATTTATCCTTTTTAAATTTTTTAACTCATTCCAGTCCGTACCATTTTTTTATTTCTTTGATTTCGTCAGCATCCTTTGCCCGGTGCAGGCTCAGCATCATATTCTGGTTACTAAAGCGGGTCAGGTCAGTTAAATTTTCATCTACTTTATCAGCAGCCGCATTGATAATTTCCAGGCGCTTGGCGTCTCCCATCGTAGTAGCGAATGCACTGATCACAAGACTGATCTGATCAATGTTTTCTACGCTCTGCGCCAGTATTCCTGAGTAGACGCCGGCCATGTAATCCAGTTCTTTCGCAGTAAACCGTTCATCTTTTTTAAGCAGGGCCCATACATGTTTGTATTCCTCCATCAACTGCGCCTGCTTCTGGATGATCTCCCTGATGCGCTGGTAGGAAGTGATCATAGATTTCACCTTAGCCAGTTCCTGGTAGTAATCCTGGTAAAGATTCTTCTGCTTTTCAACCCATCCGGTTATCTCGGTCAGCTTGAGTTTTGACATGGTATTTTCAAGTGTCTTCTGCGCATTCTGCATCCAGATCACCTTATTTTGTTGGCGCTGTATCTGAAGATCGATGGCCTTAATGACTTTCTTGACCCCGGCCTTGATCACGTCCAGAATGATTATTTGTGCCTCAGCCCGCCCGGCGGGCGCTATAATCAACAGTACCACGCAAGCCAATAAGGCCATTGATTTTTTTGTTCTCTTTCTCATATCCATTCTCCTTTTCAATTTTTGTTTTGTTTATCAGAGATAAGTGCAGTAATCCCTGCCTCTATGCTTCCCTCCTTTTCAGCCCATTCCATAACCTCCACCCGTTCCTTACCTTCGGTAGTAAAGGCGAAGTATTCCTCTTTGCATAGCTCGTTCCTATAGACCATCTGTATCTGCCCTCCAACATTGAAATAGATATCCCGGTCATCCTTGTTGGCAGATAACAGGAACGTTTTTCCTTTATCGGAAAGGCCGAGGGTTTCCTGAAGTTTATCGAACTTGTGCATGAACTTGCGCATGTCCAACAGGATCTTCACATCTGCATTATTAATAATGGCATCTTTGATGATTGGTGAGGATACCAAGTCATCAAGTTCCTGGGTAATGACCATTGGAATGCCGTTAAACTTGCGGATCGTCTTGAAAGCGTATTTTAGAAATTCAGCCATTCCTGTCTTTGCGATGGCTTTCCAGGCTTCATCAATACAGAGCACTTTACGCGTTCCTTTCAGTTTGCGCATCTTAGAAAGGAAGAGCTCTACAATGATCAACGTACAGACTGGAAAAAGTATGGGATGATCCTTGACCGAATCCATTTCTATGATAATGAACTGCTGATTCAATAAGTCAAGGTTCTCCCTTGCGTTCAGTAAATAATCAAATTCACCACCACTGTAATAAGGCCGAAGGACATACAGAAAATTATTCAGGTCAAAGTCCTTTTCCTTCACATGCTGGCTTTCCAATATCTTGCGATAATCCGTTCCCAGGTAATCATAAAAAGTATCAAAACAGGGAAATAATGTTCTGTTGATCCTCAGCAGATCATAGTAACCTTGCAGTGCATTAGACAATGCAACGTATTCACTACGATTGAATGCGTCTGAATCCTGTTTCCAGAGTGCCACCAGCAGTGACTTCATACTTTCCTTTTTTTCAGTATCCAGACTTTCGCCACCAGGCAGGTAAAAGGGATTAAAGCGAATAGGGTTCTGCTCTTCGTAGGTAAAGTAGTAACCTTTCAATAACTCACACAGACCTTTATAGCTTCCACCAATATCAACTACTACGCAATGGGCTCCCTGGGCATACAGGCTGTTGAGCATATGATTTACGAGCATCGATTTTCCTGAGCCGCTGCTGCCACAGACCAGCACTCCCATATTTGAGCTCACACCTTCCATGCGCGGCCGGTCGAAAAGATCGACATATACCGGCTTGGATGACAGACGGTCGCAAAATCTTATGCCCTGGTCAGGCTGTACACTTCGGGATGATCCTTCCAGGTTAAAAAAGCAGCTGGCCTGTTCTAAAAATGTGTCAAACGTATCATTCATGGGGAAGTCAGCCCCGTTGCCCGGAATACCACCCCAAAATATCTGGGCAGCACCGGCGGTTTCTTCCTTTGCAATGGCGTCCATCTGCGCAAGGGATGAGCTGACCATATTCTTGATATCCTTTAGCCTGATTTCATTTTCATCCCACACCAGCAGGTTGAAATGAGCCTTGACAGGTAAGCGCTGCTGACTGATGGTCTCATTCAAAAAGTCGTTGACCGCATCGCGGGAAATTGAATTCTCCCTGCTATAGGCGGACAGGGATTGCAGGCGAAGTTTCTTTCGCTCCAGCTTTTTAATGGCGTCCCGCTCATCGTCAATAAAGATGTATTGGCTATATAGGTGATTGCAATTCAACAACTGACCTGCATGGCTTGCAAAACCGATACTGAACTTTGTTTTATCGGTACTGTATTTGTCATAGGTGATCCTGCTTCCGCACAGCGAAGGAAGATCAGCAACGTCGGAAAGAGTAAACAACTGACACCGCTTATTACCCACCGAAATGCGGTCTTTAAAAACAAGGTCCTTAATCATCGGAGCTTCGTTTTCACTGCTGAGATTACAGTACCTTTCAATAACGCCTGCTTTCTTCCGTACACTGGCCAGTTCACGGTCAAAGACGCGCGTGAGCTTCACCAGTCCGCAATCTTCCAATACCTTTTTAAATTGACCGCAGCAGTCAAGGAAGTTTTGCAGTAGCTCGTCATTGAGCGTCTGCGCCGGAACAATAGTTCTCCGCAGTAGTGAAGAGAACATCGAACTTCCCGGCTTGCGGCCCTCAGGTTTTTTAGTAATATAGATATAACAGGAGTGACCTAAGAACGGCCGCCCTTCAAAATGTGCCTGCGAGGCCCGGAATAAATAATTATCCTGGCTGCTTTCCGCGGCACTGTAGGTTTCTGAAAAAAACCAGTCTTGTTTCTGAAATACAGTAAATCTGGGCAATAACCGTATCGCCTTGATCCAACTCTGATGAAAGACCTCATATTCCTCATCCGATAGGGTATAAATTTCAGGTAGCTCAACTTTGTAAGCAACTGTTATATCGCCCTGCTTTGATAATATGCAGTCATGCTCGACACTTAGTATCGGTAAAATATCTTTCAACCACTTTTCCATTTCTCACAATTATTTTATCTGACACAATTATTTCTATCTGCATTTCCTAATCCACGGCTACCGTCTGATGCCTTTTTTCTTTTTCACCTGCTTTAATTCACTGCTTTCGCCAGACGCTTCCTTAAATTGCTTAACCAGGTTGTTTTTATTGATGGTGGATAGCAGACGGATCTCGTCCCAGTCTGCGACCCTGGCCTGCATTTCCATTTTTGGAGGATGTCCCCTTAATATCCGTTGCATGGGTAGATCATGCATCCTCGCATAGCCTATCGGGTCTAAGCGCACTGGTACCGGTAGCTCTATCAGTATGAGATCGTTCGGCAAAGACGTGATGCTGCTGAAATCAATTTCACCCAGCTGATGGGTAATGGGATTATAAATGGCCAGGTAAGCACTTTCATCATCTTTCATTGCCCCTATGTGATCCAGTTCTGAAAAGAGAATTCCCTGTGTACTGAAGTCGTCTTTTGGCCGAACCGACCCCATGCGCAGATCGACATAGAATGGGTGGTCAACAATACTGATGACCGGGAGCATTCCTGCATTTAGTCTTTTGTGCAGCACATCCTGATCAATGATAATCTCAAAGTCAGTCTTACCTTCCATCTCCTGGATGCTCTTCCCATACTTTTTCGACATCCCCGCAGGATCGATCATTATAAGGGTAGGTATGTTTATTTGCAGGAAAGTTTCCTGCAAGAGTCCAGGCAGATTTTTTCCAACAGGGTCGTAATTGATCGTATAATGAGTGCCTGCATCGCGCATTTCGGCAAATGCAATTATATTTTCAGGATTTGCCTTTTCCCGTATTTCATCTTTCATCACGTCGACCACAAAAACGGTCCCTTCTAAAACCACTTCCGGCAATTCGTTTTCCATCATAAATTTTAGTTTTTATCGAATTTGAAAATATCCCTTGTGTTGTTTTTCACGACATCAGGTACTTGCTTTTTTGCCACCATCTTCATCATTCCATACTCACCGTATTTCTTGCTAAGTGCATTCACTTTTATAACCAGATAGGTGCCTCCGGTAACAATAATGCCAATGCAGATAAATGCGTTTACGCCGATGATATAAAGAATGGCATATACAATCAGCAAAGCCAGTAATCCAACAGCCATGTAGGCGATGTACTGCGCCTTCAGGCCGCGGAACTCAATACTGCGATTGATCCCTTTGTTTATCTGATATACACTGTTCGCCATTGCCTATCTTTTTATTTTACGGATTTTATGTTTAGCCTCATCTTTTGGACGGCTGTACTGGCCGTGCTTCAACTGATCCTGCATCAATCGGTGTTCTGTTTTTTTGCAATCTGCGCTTACCAGTCTTGGCTGCGGATATCTCCAGATAAGGTCAAGCATATTGCGTCCCTGACTGATCGCCACTCCAACAGGGTCCATTTGCTCAAGGGCAGGCAGGGTGACCAAAAACAGGTTTTGGCCATAACGAAAATCCAGATCGCTGACCGGATATGCGTTCCCTGTTGATTTCTCATATAGAAATTGAAGTGCACCACCCGACTCAACCTCATGGAAAATCCTGAAAGGAATCGTCTTCGACTGGATGCCGTAACGGGTGGAAAGCTCTCTCTGCTCAATATCGATGCTATAAATAACCCGGTCGATTTCAATCATCGCCGGATCGCCGAGCACACGTTTCATCAAAGGCGCCTCCTGGTCCCTGAGGGCCTGAAGTTCCTTTATGGTGATTTCCTCATCCTTTAATCCATAATTTGATAGTGTAGCCTTACGATCTACATCGATCAATAGTGGCAATATAACCATGACTACTCCTTTGGCATCTTCAAAGGGAACATGTACATACTGTTCCTTCGGATCGTACCAGAATTCGTATTGACCGTTCCTGAAATACATATGCTCATACGGGATACCCCAGCCCGGATCATCCTTTAAAACAAGACGCGCCCGTTCAAAATCTATATAGAAGACATCATTCTTCAGTATCACTTCATATTTTCCATTCTCTGACTTTTCCATAATTAAATTCTTATTGCCTTTCTATGTTGTTTTATTTCATTCTCATTATCTCCTGCGGAAAGTACCGGCTCCAGTTGTGATTCAGCCCCCTCGCCATCAAACAGCCCTGTTTCGGAAAGTTTGCGTTTCTGGATATTCAGGTTAATCTCGCGATCCAGTCGCTGGGAGTCCAGCTTTAACTGTTGTAACTCTGCATCCTTTGCAAACGGCTTATCTACCATCTTTGACAGATCGGCGACCATCCCTTCCTTGTCTGCAATCCTTGTTTGGTATTGTTCTTTAAGACTGCTAACACGGTCAATGGCATTCAGGAAGTACCGGGCGGCCAGTTTGGGGTTGTCCTCATTGGGCCTGCCTTCATTGATATTATAGCGGATGCCCGAATCAGGGCGCTCGGCAAATAATTTTTTATACTGGTAGTTTCCTCTTAATTGTGCAGCACTATGAAGCGCATCGCGGCTGATGAAAAGGTCGTACCCATATAGCGAACCAATCTTCTGGTGCAATTGTCCATCGGCGGGAATCCATGTGCGGTAGATATCAAGCAGATACCGGCCTACTAATTCCGGATCTGTTGCGCTGAATCCTACCAGTTGAATAGGATTGCTTTTAGTGCCATCGGGATTATACTGTAGCACCTTGATATAGTGTGCATCGTCGTTGCTCAACTTTTCAAGGGTAGCTTTCAAGACCGTTAGATCGCCCTCATTATTAGTTAATGCCAGCCGCAGGCGGACAAGCTCCTTGATGTGGCTATGTTTGAGCGACTCCAATACGGTAATCTTTTTATCCAGCTTTGCTTTTTCCAGCAGCGAAGTGTCGCCTGACAGGATCGCGATATATTCGGCATAATTCATCCCACTGTGTTCATCCATTGCCCCTTCATCCAGCGTTCTTACCTGCAACTCATTTTTCTTCATCTGGTTGACAAAAAGCTGCTTGTTCTTATTCAGCGTTAGCTTATAGGTATCCAGGGACTGTTCAGTGCCGTAGATGTAGCATTTCACCTTATTGTTATAAAGCTCTTTGGCAAGCCAATTGCCTTGCCTTGCACCCCGTCCGTTACGCTGGTCGAACTCGGAAGGTTTCCAGGGAATGTCCAAATGGTGAAGCGCTACGATGCGCTCCTGTACATTTAACCCCGTCCCGGCTTTTTCAGTGCTGCCAATCAGGATTCTTATTTCACCATTGTTCATCCGGCGGAACAGCTCCGGTTTGTCTTGCTGTCGCCAGTCATGTATGAAGGTGATCTGTGATTCTGGAATATTAAAGTCACCGGCCAGCTTTTCCTTTAGAGCGTCATAGACATTAAACGCATCCGGCTTGGGCGTTCCCAGGTCGGAAAAAATGATCTGCGTGCCTTTATGTACCTCTGTATCGCGGTAAATATCTGCTACTATCCGGGCGCAGCTGTTGACTTTATTATCAGGGTGATCGTTGTACCTGCTGCTGATCAGACGCATGTCTATGGCCATCTTCTTGGCATAATTGGTGGCGATCAGCATCTTGGCGTCTTCCTCGTCCTTATTCAGTGGAGGTCTACCGATTAATGTAGCGTCACCCGTTCTGGCAAAGGCCATAAGCCTTTGTATGTAGTCCAGTTGCTCCGGATTCGGCTTTAGGTTTACCAGCAGTTCATCTATATCCGGCTTATCCAGCCCGATGCCTGTGGCCGTCTTATAATCTGCAATCTGGTTGTAAAAAGCGGCCAGCTCCGGCACTTTAATAAACATCCGATAACGCTCTTTGGCAATAATCTCATTGGTAACAGAGAACTCAAAATCAGTAGACTTGCGGGCGAACACCGCCGCCCATGCGTCGAAGTTCTCAATCTCTTGCCGGGCCATTTCTCTGGGCTTGAGATACTTAAACAGCAGATAGAGCTCGGTTAGGCTGTTAGAGATCGGTGTTCCAGTCAGGAAGGTAACGCAAAGGTCAGCATTGAACCTTTCCTGTAAAGTTCGCACCGCAAACAGCATGTTCAACGCCTTCTGACTACCGGCGCTATTGCCGAGTCCCGCCACTCTGGAATGGCGTGTTGTGAAGGTCAGGTTCTTGAATTTATGCGCCTCGTCTACAAACAGGTGATCGACGCCTGTCTGCTCAAAAGTTATCCCCTGATCACGCCGGTCGTCTAATTTCCGCTGAACTTCTTTCAGCTTGTTTTCCACGTTAACCTTCCGGATTTCCAGACCCTTTAACGCAGCTTTACTGTCTGCTTTATCTTCAATCATTTTCAATGTAGCAGCATCACGCTCAATATTGTCTAATTCCTGCTGAAGAATACTATATTGTATCTTGGGTGACTGTGGTATTTTTTCAAACTGGTCGTGCGTTAAGATGATGACATCCCAGTTGTTATTTTTGATTTCATGCAGGATACGTGTACGCTTTTTGGGGCTGAAGTCCTCAGGTCCCGGCGCCAGGATTCTCGCCTTCGGATAAGCCAGGCGATAGGCTTCCGCGATCTGCATGACATTGGCTTTCAACGCCAGAATCATAGGTTTGTTGATCAGTCCAAGCCTTTTCATTTCCTGGGACGCCAGGATCATGATCATCGTTTTTCCCAATCCAACTTCGTGATCGATCAGCGCACCCCGGTCCTGCATGATCCGCCATGTGGCATTTCGCTGAGAGTCATAGATATCTTTGATATTACCACTCAGCACCAGACCCGGAAATGTCAGGTGTGAGCCATCGTATTCCCGCAGGCGGTAGCAGTTAAAAGCGTCATTGTAGATATCCTCCAATACTGCTTTGTCGGCAGCCGGCAATTCCTGGAGCCAGCTTAAAAAACCAGCCCTGATCGATTCTATTTTTTCATGGGCCTGCTGGGTGGCCTCATTATCCGCTACCCGGACCTTATCCCCATCGATTGTCACCTCACGGGTAAAAAATGGAGCTGTATTTTTCAGCGCATGTTCCAGTAACGTATAGCCATACATGTTTTTACCGCTTTTGGGACGTATGGCATACTCCTGTGTTACTTTGGCATTGTTCTTATTTACACTGACATTGAACGTGTCAATGGAACGCAGATAGTATACCGAAGCAGGAGTATCAAACAACTCAGTTGCATAGCGGCTATAATACTCCTGCGGTATCCAGCGTTCACCCAGGTTGAAATCAAGAATTTCAAAAGGTATCCTTTCAGGTTGAATGTGAAGCAAGCCTGCATGGCTGCGCCTGATCTGTGCATTGTCCGGATCATTCTCCAGTAAGGTTGCGACCTGCTTTAGTTTCAATACTACATTGCCGCTAAGAAATGCGTCCACAGTTTCCCATTCATCTTTTATTGGATTCAGGTAAATCTTTTCTCCGAGCAGTTCAATGATTTCAGATTCATCTTTTTTGAGCAGGGTAGCGATATAAGGCAATTCGATCCTGCCTTTCATGTTCAGGCAATAAGCCAGCGCTTCTAAAGGCTCGTCACTTACAAAAGCAAACTCAGGTTTGCTGAGGTTGATATGAAAGATGTCAGATTTAACATAGCTTTCCCCGGCTCTTTTTTCCAGCGAGGCCAGCATAATGCGTCCCCAGGATTGGTCCGCCATCAACCGCCTTATATTCTCTTTCGAATTAAGCTGACCATAACCGTCCACCAGTCGTTCATACGCTTCATTCAGCCTAAGGCGAAGCACGGTCTGATCTCCGGCATCCGGTGAGCCGGATTCCAGCCTGTAAAGTTCCTGGTACTGATCCCGCACATTGACATAAAGCTGATAGAATTGAGCATTGGCAGTGTCTGCTAAGGGGACAAATTCTGCTTTATTTAGTTTTAGATTTACGGCGGTTAATAGTCCTGCTTTTTCATCATGGATCACCAATGTGCCGTCGTTATAAAACGGCTTTATGGCTATAAATGCTTTCTGTAACGGAAGACCGAGGTTAAAGTGCTGCTCAAAAGTCTGGTCGCCTGTATAAATGAATTGATGATCGTAGCTATTTAATAGAGCAGATATTCTTTTGAGCTCCTGGCTCAATGCCAGGCCATTTAGCCAGCGGGCAGGGGCGTGTAACTCCGATACATTTGAAAATAGCCGGTACTGATAGAAGTTGTTCTTTTTTGCTTTGGCAGCGATGAGCACCAGGCAATCATGCTCAGTAGGTGTCAGCGCCTTAATTGTTGAAATGATCTTTGCCGTCTGGGCATGCACTATCTGCCGGTCAATGTCACCCATATAAGCGGAGGCATTGTTAGCTGTGTCCACAGCTACGGTATCAAACAATCCCAGCTGCACCGGTATGTCAGTCTCTTTCGCCAGGGGAACGGGCAGGAAATGGAGCTTGCGCCCCGGCTTTTCAACTATTTCCTGTGATTTGAGGGTAGGAAACACCTTTGCATCAAACCGCTTGTAAAAATCTACACTCAGGCGCTCCTGCAGTTGTTGTGCGAATTGTTTCGGTGTTCCTTTAAAGGCAACCTGCTCGGTAGGGGCGCCGTATTGATCACGCCCCGCTGAAGCAGTCCCGATATAGTGCTGCTTTGAATCGTGTTGTGAAAGTGCCTTATTGACGCTGTAAGTGCCAAATTCGTTCTCCTGTTGTACCGTTTCCAGCAGTTGTCTTTCAAAAGTGCTTAATTCTTTGCCGGTTCTTTTTTGTACGATGAGCAGGTGACTCGGCGCCAGTGTCCCCCCGGTATCCTGCATCAGGTTATCCGGCATGACTGCCAGGCTGATGTAATCGGCAAAGCTGAACAGGTATCTGCGGGCCTCGATATTAGATGGGCTGTTTAGAAATCCATCCGTGGTAAGGAAAGCCATCACTCCGCCTTCGGCAAGCTTATCCAGCGATTTGGCAAAGAAATAGTTATGTATCCTGCCGGTCAGCTCTGAGCTAAAGCCAGGATCATAGACGGTAAAGTTGCCAAAAGGCATGTTGCCGGCAACAAGGTCATATTTGCCATTTTCGATATCACTGGTCTGCTCGAAAGCTGTAATCTGTACATCAATCAGGTGTTGCTGCTGGCTTGCGATTGCCTTTAATACCATGCCGGACAGGATGTCCTTTTCCACTGCTGTTATGAGGGTGGCAGAAGGGAAGTGCCGGGCGGCTTCGGTAACGAAGATACCTGCACCAGCGCTGGGCTCATAGATGGCTGCGGGCTCGATGCCATTTTCCTTAAGAATCGCATATAAGGTATCGGGAATGACCTGGGGTGTATAAAAGGCAGATAGTACGCTATTTTTTATCGAGCGTTTAACCACCCTGTATTCTTCGGGCGAAACATTATCGGCGAGCAATGCATACAACTGCGTAAAACCATCGTGCAGTTCCAGGTCAGTTGCTGTGGCCCCATTTTGCTTCCAGTCGCTATATGAACCTTCCTCAAACAAAGTAGCTTTGATGCCTCCGAACCCGGAATATAGCTTCAGCGCGTCCAGCTCGTCTTCACCAAGCAACTCGCCGGGCTTTACGCGGAAAGCAATCCTGAGTGCGGCAATATTTTGCGCAAGTTTATGTTTAGCATTGTAAGCCATCTCTTCACCTTTTCTGTCAGCACTGTTCTTAAATGTCTAATTCAGGTAATCATGCACTTTGCCGATGATCGCATACTTCAAAAACCGGTTGTCTTCGTTTTCTTCATTAAACTCAAAGGATTCAAAAACCTCTTTACAGTGAGCTGTAAGGTTGATACATTCATAGGTAAGTACGCCGGCCTCACTGAAGCGTTCGTATTCTGATGAAAACTCCGTTTCCAGCACTTCTTTAATGTAATTGAAGCGGGACGGACGAAGCTCGGCAGTCATCTCATTCAGCGCCAGCTCTTCGATGATGTAAAGCGGTTTGCCTTCGGTTAATAATTGGCTTACCAGTGACATAACTGAATGCAGCTTGTCCTCCAGATAAGTAGTTATCCCGTAATCAGTCCTTAATGTTTCGGTCAGATCAGGGTTATTGACCGTAATAAAGGCGAGCAGTTTTTCTTTGAGCACGCTATGCATAGCTTCATCATTTTCCATTATCCAATCCTCCTTCCTTTTTTTTGAACTTTTCTTTTTCGTTGCTCAACGCCTAATGTGATCAGCTTCAGAATAGGCGACTGATCGCCATAATAATCCGCCCGATGCCCCTGACGCAAAGCCAGGCCGATAGGGTCCAGCTTGCTGAGGGGGGGAACCATTACCAGTCGCACATGTTCAGGCACATATACACCCTGGCTGGTATCACCCAGGTAAAAACTCTTAGATCGGGTATCATAATAAAAATGATGAAACCCATATTCCTCTCTGGTTGCCCCCAATCCAAGCCTGTTGGCCTGGTTGCCTACTTCCCGCAATTCGTGGTGCCTGATATCTACATAGAAGCTTGTCCCTTCTATCTCGCACAGCGGCAGTTCACGGGGCTGTTCTGCTTTGTCATGCCCCTCAAACGGATAACCCATAAACTCCTTCATCAGACGTTGAAAAAGGATTTAATGACCGTTGCAACTACCACCAGGAATACACAGCTGCCAAACCAGGCAGCGGCCACCTTTGATGTATCCTGGTCCCCGCCACTCCATTTTTGATACACTTTCACGGCCCCGATCAGACCTAAGATCGCACCTACCGCATACATCAGCTTGGTGCCGGAATCAAAATAGCCTCGCACCATCGTATTGGCTGATTCTATTCCTGCCTTTCCATCCTGAGCTTTTGCGTAGACCACACAAACGGCCAGCATTAATGTGGCCCCCACTTTTTTTAGATTCACTCTCACTTTTTCCATTCTTCACATATTTAAAAATATTTCGTTCCTCATTTTCCGGTAGTTCCCCCGTCCATATCGGACGGGGGCCGGAACGGCCGATGGGCGCCTCTGCTCACGTCCTCACCTTTTCACCTTACCCACCAGACCTTTTCTTTTTTCATTGTCCCTTCCGGGGTCATCCCTCAATCAAGAGGGATGACTGGAAGGGCACCGGCAACCTCACAACCCCAACAAACCAAAACCAATCTCACCGGTGCCGGTGTATTACTAGCGGGGCAACGTTCTCCACGCCGCATTCAATTCATCTTCCCGGAACGTCACCCCGCAATTATCTTTAGCCATATCTATAAGGGTTGCATTCAGGACATCCTGGTAAGCGGCCAGGCGCAACCCGCCATGGCTGATCAGTCTTTCTTTCAGTTGCACAAGCAACTCTTCTTTGCTGATCCCTTTTGCCGCTTCCAGTATGCACTCCTTCAGTTCCTCAACTGCTGCCTCGTAGTCCGCAAACGCATCGTCCTCTTCAGCATCGTTATCCGGATCGTCTAAAGGTTTTCCAGTCCATTTCTTTATGGCCAGTTTCTTTACCTTATCTTTATAGAACACGCCTCCCAGGATCAGGTAATAGGCTC
Organism: Pedobacter frigoris; assembly: GCF_032678645.1. Lineage (GTDB taxonomy): Bacteria > Bacteroidota > Bacteroidia > Sphingobacteriales > Sphingobacteriaceae > Pedobacter > Pedobacter frigoris_A. The sequence goes on along the minus strand of NZ_JAVTSP010000001.1, from coordinate 80,926 downwards.
CGGTCAATACCGCTAACGCCCCCAGGTAATCGCTCCATGAAATTTTGCTCAGCATCGTTTTCCTCTCTTTTCACGGTGAACCATTTCCCCGCCGTTGACAATACAAATGTGGGGCTGGCAGAAAGCGATTTTTGTGTAGTTGGTATTTCTGAATAAAGATTTTCCGTAAGAATTTTTGCACCAATTGGAGACTGCTGAAAATAACCGGATGCTATTTTTCAGTAGGTTTTAGATTGAATTAAATGGATACATTCTTTGAAAAGCGGTGTTACCGGACTGTATTCTGAATAGGATAGAATACGCAAATTCAGAATGGTTAAGGAGAAAATATATAATTGAAATAAGGATGGCAATGTTTAATGTTCTGATAGTTCGAGCCAAACTAAAAAATGTAGCAAAAAAAGAGGCTGTCTCAAAAGTCATTCTTTTGAAGATATAGCAGAATAAAATAAATAATGCTCATTCGAATCAAAACGAATGAGCATTATCTTTTACTGAAATAAGATCAATTTTTTGACTTTTGAGACAGCCTCGTGAGTATTGGAGGAACTGGCCACCAGGGATCATTCAACGTCCATCCCAATGGTCGATGTATTTTTTTAAAGAGACGGGAAGGGAGTCCAGATATTCTGTAGGCGAAATCATTTTCCTGAGTCGTATGTTCTGATTAAATACAGTAGGCCAATTGCCCAGATCAATGCTAAACATGTACTCCAAAACGGCAATGATCTGTTTAATGGTAGCCTGTCCATTATTCAGGCTGGCTTTGCAAAACAAACCGTAGCCCAATTCGATAAGCGCTGACTTTGGATCTGTCCATTTAAGCAAACTCAGCTCGACTGGTTCTCCAATCACATTGTCTATGCTTATAAAGGCATGGTTTAGATATTTCAGCAACCGTTCATATGCCTTAAAGCGGGCCAGCTTACAACTGATCGGGGTACAAAAGCGGTCATCGATCTCTAAGGCATCTTCATCAATAAAGGCCGGTGGCATCTTGCGCAGAAAATATTCCTTGTCATTGTTTATTTTCCGTGTCTGGTAGTAGTTAAACACGTCTTTATTCCTTTCATGGAATTTATCGATACCATTCAATTCCTTGGTATAGAATTCACGGAGATTTGCCTTATTGCCAAATGGTTTGTTGCTCTCTATATTGTAGATCTCATGATGATAAATCAGCTCACTCTGAAAGACCGGCTTTATGTCTTTAAAAAAACGGACTTCTTCTTCTTCATCTTTAAAGGCATAGTCAATAATAAATTCTTTTAGTTTTTTCAAAATTCCCTGGACGCTGTAGTAGGATTGTTCTGCTTTGATCAATACGTTGTCTGCGTCCGCGCTCACTTTTTTGAGAGAGCCGTTCATCTCCTCCTGTAGTGTTAAAATAAATTGTTCCATTTCCATCTTCGTTTTCATGTTCAAAATTGAGTTCGGGCAATAGCTGGCCAGCGCTGCCTGATGGCAAATGTGGCAAGCAAAAAGTGGATTTACGCAGCCTAGAACTGGATATTACTCTGAAGTAGAGTAAATACTACTTTAAGTAAATGACCGATTGATGAAGTGTGGGTTCACCTACTAGACATGCAAATGAAGCATCCCAGTATTTGTTGAATTTCTGAGTTTAAATAGCACACTATTAAGGTCGTATCAGCATTTGCAATACAAAAGTAGGACTTGTGGATAGAGTACGCCTGGGCAAAATGCGGCGTTTTTTCGACGTTAGTATCTTTTTATGATATCAAAGTTGACTAGGAATGGTGTCTCTTGTTGCGTATCCGACTCAGTGTTTTTCTGGTAATTCCCAGATAACTGGCGAGTGCCGTGTTGGGCAGGAATTGTAGGAGGTGAGGATATAGCATTTCTAAGTTGGAGATTTTTCCCTCAGTAGAATATTGCTGCCATTTGGTTCTTTTTACGATAAGTTGTAATTGCAGTTCAGTAAAACGGTACGCCATTTTGAAAAAATCCTGGTGACTTTCCAGCAAATAGTCAAATTGGTCCTGTTTTAACGCCACAAAGGTGCTTTCCTGCAAAGCCACCAACTTTTCATCACTTGCCTGACGGTCATACCAGCTATCCACAGCGACAACTGGATCACCCGCCCCCATAAACCATACGATCTTTTCTTCTGCTTCCATGATGAAGTTGGAGCTAACCAAACCATGGGTACAGAAAAGCATGTAATTACAGGTTTCACCATATTCCAAGATCACTTCCTTGGCGCGGTAGCGTATGACGACGCTGTGTTCTAAAATATATTGCTTAGTCTCATTGGTTAAAGAATATACCTTATCAAAACCTGCAAAGAGCTGCTGGTAATTCTTTTCAATAATTTCTTCTGAAAGCTTGCGCCTCTTGTTTGGAAGTCTCATTTATAGCCCATTTTATCATTGAAGAATACGGGTTATAGAAAATGATAAAATGAAATTACGAAATAGAACTTATTTCCACCGCTTCCCTAGCGACAACCCGGCATACAAAGCAATGCTCCAGGGATAAGCTTTCTGATCGGCCATGATCTCCATTGACTTTGTTTGAAAGGAAACGTTACAGCCTAATGTAACTGTTTTGATAAAGCTTTTGTTCCTGATAGGTTCTATCGCAACAGCGGCATCAACATAAGCACCTGGAATGTATTTCATCTCCCCCAGCCCCTGCTTCCATTTAGCGGCGCCGAGGATTCTGGTTGCATTTAAGAATTGGTCGTGATTGGCTTCTGAGTATTTTTCTTCCTGCACATAAGCATGCTCATCCGGGTTGAAGTCTATATAGATCAGCTTCAGGTAATAAGGTTTCAGCATGGCCAGACTAAACCCTGCCTGGCATCGCAGACTCACAGATAAGTTGCCTTCCAGCACACCCGGCAGCACCAGGTATTCACGACCATAGCCCAGCTGTACCTGATAGGCATTATTGATCTTGCCGAAAATAAAAGGTGTGGCATTACCAAGCTCCGGATAGCCTTTGTTCTGCCTTACCTGTTTGATCTGCTTCTCATGCTTGATCTCTGAAAAAGACAATTGATAAAAACGATTCTGGGTCTTACTGATCCGTTGTTGATAATAGAGCAGGCCGGTATAGCCGGTACTGTTCAGCCGGACACCCAGCGCTATACCTCGTTTATAGTTGGAATCGAGCCCCCAGGTTTGGAGATGGTTCTTAAACTTTTTAATCTTCGTTGCTGTATTGTTTACCGTCTTCCGGCCTTTTGCAGCTACTTTATTGGCACCGTTCCAGACGTTATTGTTTTGTGCTTTGCAACAGAAAACAGTGCCTAAGGACAGCAGTAAGATCAGTGTATATCGGATGAATAACGGCATCAGTTGAGGGGTTTAAGGAGCGAAAGATACCATACCGGCTTGCCACCAGCACCCGGCCAGCCCATATCGAAGCGCAATGGATAGCCGGCCAGTGTGGTCCGTGCGCTCAGCCCGTAAGCAGCCTGCCAGCCTTTTTCCTTTGTGCTGTATAAGGCGTGTCCACCAGCTTTTGCTACATCGGTAAACAGACCGGGTTGCAGATTATTGATGGCAGATAAAGGCGTTTCGATGGGTATCAATGTCTGGAATAAGGGGAAGTAAACATCCAGGTTCAGGAGCGCATAGCTGCTGCCATAGATACTGTTCTGAAAATAGCCCCTTAGCGGGGTCACCAGCGTCTGGAAGGCATAAGGAGCCGCCTGCGGAAAATGTACATTGCTGTCTACCCTCGGTGTGATATTGTTGTCCACCCCGCCCAGGTTATACAATACCCGGTGATCGCCACCGCTGTAGCCTGCCTGCAGTTGTGCTACCAGTGTGATATAGCGGTATACTGGCAAGTGATAAGCGGCTTTCATGCTCAGCCCTGCCAATGCTTTCTGCTGTTGGGTAAAGCCTTTAAATCCATCAATAGCTAATTTACCGCTAAACCCTTTATATAACAGCGGTAAAGAAGGCTGCAAACGGTCATATTGATACGACAGGGTAAAAAGCCCCCATAGACTCTTAAAGGCCGGGAAATAAAGGCTGTATTTTTCGGTGGCAGGGAAGATGGTTTTATCCTGCCGGGCAGCCAGTTGTAAGCGTACTGCTGAAAAATGGGAAAGCGGGTATTCCAGGGATAGCTCATAGTAATTTGTCTTTGCCCTGGCTACGTTGGGATATAACCTGCCGTTTTCATCTACCCAGTTGCGCTGCGGATCGGGCTTCAGGTCTTCTGATTTCCGGTAATAGGCCAGCCCCCAATCCAGCAACTTAGCTGTGTTGCGGTACTTTACAAAAAAGTCGGAACCATCAGAACCGGCAGGCAGTCGAAATGCAATATTGATATGATGGTTTTCAAACAGATCGGAAAATCCACCTTGTGCCATTCCACCTATCTGCGGGAAGCGGAAGGAGCCCTGGTAAGCCTCGTAGGGCTGGTACCTGTTTATAAAGTAATCGTTATTGACTTTGGCAGTAAAGTAGGCGCTGTACAACTGCAGGACATAGGGTGATGCTTTCTTGGGATCATAGCGCAGGGCATTGTGGATACTATCCTGACGTTTTGCAGACTGCTCTTTGGCATTGGCTGTGTTGAAGACGCCATCGAGAAAGGAGGGTTCTGTATTAGCTACAGCTTTAAGGATGGAATCTTCTTTCGCTCTGATTGCTGCAGCTTGCTGATAATCCAGCAGCCAAGGTGAGGGTTGATTTGCTGTCGAATCCAGCATCCAGCTGTCAAGATCCTGACGGGTAATAAACAGCCTATCTCTGATACACCGACTGATCAGCACGTCTTTACCATCGACAGTAAACTGTGCCGGTTGAAACAAGGGGCCAACTATAGGCTGGTCATACAGATCTGCAAATTGTCGTCTTCCGTTCTGTGTTGTTGTCGCAATGATACGTCCCTCTGAAAACACCTGCGGAAACTGCCAGCGGACATCATTGCTTTCTTGGTCAACGGTCACGAATGACACTTGCTTTTCTTTCAGACTGAAGATACCCTGCCAGCATATACTATCCTCTTTTTTATTGGTTAGCGGCCGGTTAGACACAAAATAGATTACCTTATACTTTTCATTGATGGCAGGTGCTGCATCATCAAACTGGTCGTTGGTTAATAGAGTATATTTTTCTTTAAACGGGTTATAGCTTACAATGTCCGATTGTCCTTTATTCCAGGCTGCCAGCAGGAAGTTGTTATTATCCTGCATTATCACGCTGCTGGTGCCGTCTAATCCCTTCATTGGGTATTTATCCCGTAAGTTCCCGCTTATGCCATAGCGCCTGACAGTGATATGACCTTTGTCGGGCTGCGTCACCAATAACTCATCACCGGCTTTCGACCAACTGACGAGCGGATAATCATCGCCAGCATGATCATTGATCCAGGGAGGAAGTTGATAGCTGCTGATCTTATAGTGGCGCTTGCCTGGCACATCATAGACATACACCGTCCGTTGGTGCCAGGTTGCCAATACATATGCAACAGCTGTTTGCTTTGGGCTGATAAGCGTATGCAATACCCGGCCCTTTTTGTGCGCCAGGGACAGCCAGGCATTTGATGAAGTATCGGTTGATACCGGCAGTAGCCGCTGCCGGTAGAATTGCAGGCATTCATCCAGCAGATGTGGCATCTCTTCTTTGGTTACCAGCCGTAATACACGCGGCAACGGTTTTCGTTTCCGGAGCTGGAGAAACAGTTGGGTAGGTGCTTGCCGGAAATATTTTATAGTTAGAAAGTAGCAGAAAGCCTGTCCTGCCAGCGCAGGATTATTGGCTATGACGGCATCCCAATGTTGTAAGGACGTATCTCGTAACAATGCCAATACTTCATCTTCCCGTTCTACTGGCCACTGATGCGCGAAGTAACAGATCATCCCTTCCTTCATCCAATATGGCACCAGGCCTTTAGTGCTGCCGGTTAGCTGCGTTTCAAGGCCTTCGTTTAAGGTGCTTTCCCAGGTGGCTCTTGCCAGCCCTTCGTATAATTGGTGCTTCAGGCCTTCTCTATTGCCCTGATATGCCAGTAGCAGACGATTGCCTTTCGTGATGAAGGTGGGCAGGGTTTTATCTCCTGGTTCAAAGCTGCCTATATTGGATTCGTAGACTTGGTCGGGGGATGGATAAATAATAATATTGGGTACGGATGAAATGCTGCTGCCCATTCTACGACGCAACAGTTCTGTTGCATCTGGCGCTTCTGCGGATATCTGGGCGCAAAGACTATCATAACCTTCCGGGAAATAAATATGAAAGGCAGACGTATGGAATGCCTGCCAATGATGGCTATTTGCTGAATACTGAAACCTGTTATACGACTGTACTTCCTGCGCGGATACTGGGAGTACAGTCGTATATATTATAAGGACGAGGATTGATGCTGACTTCCGAAAAATAGACATTCCTCTGAATTTTAAGGATTGGGATTGACTAATAATATGGGAATATAGTATCAGTTTAGAATTGTTCCGGCCCCCATTAAAGGCCCTCAATATAATCACCAAGAAGTTTAGGGAGATCCTCCCATTGATCATCATAATAAATGTCGTCAAGATCATTCAGTTCCTCTTCCCTGCCAGCTACATCAATTTGCTTGGCAAGAAGCTTTTCTCTGAAAATATCCATAGGTTCGTCGACCCAATTAAATATATGATAAGCCTTTTCTAATAACTCCGCAGTTTTTGTTGCCTTTATCAGCGATAAGGTGTCAATGGTCTCTATTGCAAACTGACCATAACCATTCGAGAAGTATTGGTGGTGCCCACCATTAAATACCTGGTTGTGATAAATCACAACCAGGTATACTGTTTTTGATTTTTCAGGCAGTCCTACAACATAGTTGTACCATCTATCGCTTATTTCAGAAAGCCATTCCGATTTAATTCCCTTACCAACTTCCAAATAGATTGCCTCTATATTTTCTAATGTGTTCATAGATTATTATATAAATGCTGCTGGCTACATTATTTTATTCACTTGTATTAGCTCCATTAGGGGATTTTAGCTAATGATTCCAGGTCTATAACTAGAAAAATGATAGCAATAAATTTAATGTTGCATACAGGAAATATAATCCATTGTTTCAATTAAAAATCTCCTGATTCCCAATTCGACCAATGGCTATTTGGTGGTTGGGTTGGATTATATAGGTCCTTATCTCCCGTAACGAGAACTTTTGCAATTAGCTGGTAAAGTTCTTGTGCGCTTGGCAATAGGTTTTTTTCTATTCCAGTATAATGAAACTTATCAATGGTTAATATTTCCGGTAAATCTTTGGGAAGATGCGCTCTGATTTCATTTTTAGTAGCAAAAAGAATATTCGGATTCGTCTCATTTATATACCTGATCAAGTCACCGTAACTAATCAACATTCTTGGGTTATCAACTTCGCTAATATGAATACCTAATTCTTTGTACTTTGTTACGTCATGAATAATTTCGATGTTTTGACCATGTACATTAACGGTGTGAGCCTTTGCACTTATAAGGTCGAGTTGTTCCATTTCATCACCCTCTTTATTTCTTATTCGTTTGTTTTCTTCCCGGCTTATTAAATCCAGTGTTACTAAGTTGGAGATATATGTATGGTCTCCGCTTTTGCTAATATCATAATCTATACAATTGCCCAAATAAGTGAGCGTAATGCCGCAATAATCTGCGTTATAGAAATATCCATTAGTCTCAAACACGATCGCCCATCTTTTTTTATCACTATACAAGTGGATTTTACTTCCTGCCACGATACAAGTTGGCGCTTCTAGGTCAAAGAAGAAATTATAGATAATATCGCTGTAATTCATACTGGGAAAATCATTATCTGGTTTCCGCAAAAATGAATTATCAAGTTTTTTTAAAATTTCAGATTCGGTAAGTTTTATCATATTCGGGCACTAATTTGAGCTAGTTTGAGAAGTCAAGATGATTTAAGATGCATAGATAACCAACGAGAAATATAATCTCCTGTTTCAATCAATATTCACCCGATTCCCAATTAGACCAATGATTATTGGGTGATAGAGTAGGCTTATACATACCTTTATCTTTAGTAACAAGAACTTTTGCGATTAATTGATAAAGTTCCTGTACGCTTGGAAGTAAGTTTTTCTCTATTCCACTAAAATGAAACTTATCAAGGGTTAATATTTGTGGTAAATCCTTTGGTAATAGGGTAGCTATTTCAGAAGGGGTGGCGCTTATCAAGGAAGGGTTTGTTTCATTTATGAATCTTGTAAATTCACTATATCCAATCAAATTTCTTGGATTATCCCAATCTCTTAACTGGATTTTCAACGACGTATACTTACTTCTATCCTTTTCAAAAGGAATGACATAGCCATGAACCGTTACTTCATTAACATCTTCGTTTATTAAGTCAACTTGTTCAATTTCACTTCCAATTTTGTTTCGAATTCTTTGATACTCTTCCGGAGTTACTAATTCGAATGTTGCGACATTTGAGATATAGGTATGCTCTGGATATTTTTCGACTTTATAATTTATACAATTACCAACATATACTAAGTCGCTCTCTACCCTTGATCCAGATGGGTTGTATCCATTCGTTTCAAAAACGATCGCCCAACGTTTAGCATCTGCAAATAAGTGAATCTTACTACCTGCAATTTCGCAAACAGGATTTTCAAGATCAAAAAAGAAATTATACTTGGTTGCACCTGGGATATCTGAGACTGGAAAATCATAATCAGGTTTCCTAAGAAACGTATTATCCAATTTATCGAGAATGTCTTTTTCAGTAAAAGTCATGTTTCTTTATTGTTAGGACTTGGCTCTAAATATGAGCCAAGTCCTGTGATGTAGTGTCAGGCTGGGAAAATGATAGCAATAAATCTATTACTGCCTATTTAGATTCTTTCGCAATTCACGGTAAAAAGACTTCCAATTATCCTTGCCTGAAGGATTTCTCATAACGCTAAATAAATCTCCCATCAAATCTCTCTTATGGTCGTCAACTTTTAAATAAGGGTACAAACAAGCATTATAGGTTTCATATTGTTGTTTCATTTCAATGGAACAATTATAATCTTTAACCAATGTCCACATCATTAATATTGAGAAACTCAATACTAACCTTTGTCTTTCCACCATCGATATTTTGTAATTACCAACAGCTTCATACACTTCGCTATGTATTTGCTCAAACCATTCTAAATTAAAAGTATCAGGAACTTTGACCTTACTATACATTTCAATTTCAGCTTTGAAATGGCCTATATTGTTGACCATTTTAAGAAGATACGGGTATTCTAGTTCAAGATAAGTTTTGGCACTGTCAGGAATTGGAAAATAATCAGCCTCTTTCATCTTGTTAAAAGATTCTAAATTATCATATACAAAACAAGGATGATTATCTTTTAGATGGGCTGACCCCGCAGGCATTAAAACTAACTCGCCATTTGAAAGTTCATAAACAATACCCATATGACTCTTTATTCCCAAATTACTAAAGTCTTGTACCTCTTTCCCATGTTTAGCTAAGTAGTCATCGGCTTCAAGTTGTGTAATTATCCTATAATCTTCTTTCATTTAAAATTCATGTATTAAAAAATGGAAATGCATAAATAAATATCACATTTCAATGAAATAAACAAAGAGGAGTATACTGGCACTTTCTTTTATCAATACCCAGCAAGGCTAATGATTCATAAAATTTAATGAAATATTTATTGATTTAGTCACATTTCTTCAATTTTAAAGTACACCCTGCATATCCTATCAATAAATTCTTTCCATCAAACATCCATTCATCTCTTGAAGGATACCAAATTTTTGTTTTAGTATTCTGTATTTTATAATCTACTTGTACATGATAAATGATTGAAGAACGCATTTCCATTCTACTTTGAGTTTCATTAAAGGTATCCCACAAGCCACTATCCACATCCACCTTTTCAATAGTGAATTTCGGGTTAGCGAATGGCTCTTCAAAATAGCTAATACCGTTATTGGATATGCAAATTTTGCTGGTTTTGATATTTTTCAATTCTTTTTTTGTCAATGAATAGATTTTACCTTCTTTATATAATACTACTCGCCAACAACCAGCAATCATTTTTTGAAATGTATTATGATCAAATTTTTTTGTTGTCTTTTGCTGGGCAAATAAATTGAATGATAAAAAACAAAAAGCTGATGTTAGAATATAATTTTTCATTATTTTATTTTAAAAGTCTCGGGTGTAATTGCTATTAAACCATATCTGAAGCTCATCCGTACGTCGGTTTATAAGACCTTGTAATACTCGACCATTACTTTGACTAATTGACAACCAATTTGTATTAATGTCATCTACCATTCCTTTGTTAATGGATCTTACTAATGTACTTGCTTTTCTCAATAACCCAAGATTATAAGTCAGTATTGTTAGAGCATCAAATTGATTCTGGGTCAACTTCACTCTTACCTGGGCAATTACCTGCTTCTGATATTGCTTCATTTCTTGCCTTAACAGCTGGTCTGCTCTGGCTTCTGTTATGCCGTTTTTCTTATAATCGGCAACCTGGTCTTTAGGTACTACATAACCATACCCAATAGTTCTTGTACCCATACCGTCACCAGCGTCATACAATTCCCCTCTAAAAGATTCCCAAGCTTTTAAGAAATCATATCCCTGTTCAGATAATGTCATACCATAATTAGGATCGTATAATATTTCTTTTAAGTCATCAGGACTATAATCAATAGGCGGAGAATTACCAGCTTTTCGATCATATTGATTGGTTGAATATTTGCCATCATCCATCGTAATTTCGTAGGTAGCAGAAGCATCGCTTTCTCCTTGCGTTGATTCTTTGGGGCTATTCGCATTACCACCTTCCTGTGCTAATTTAAGCATGGCCATAAAGCCCGCAAACGCTTGCGGATCAAGGCCAGTACCGGTCTCTGACCATGTACCATCATGAAACGGATTGTGAATATCTGAGGACCCAAATTCGGCTGCAGCCACAACGTCATCTGCCCTGTTTGAGACCATTCCTGTAGGGTCAATCATATTAGCCGGGTCATTACCCATACCCGTATAACCGCTCGGAAATTGATTGGCCGGGTCTATTCCCCAAAAACGGCCTATCTGCGGATCATATTGCCGCGCATGGAAATCATACAGCTCCAGTCCGGCCTCCTTTTGCAGCTCCTTGCCCTGATGCAGGTATTTATTCACCAGCGGAGTATTAGAACCATTGCTTACCACCAGTCCATGCGGGTAATAATGCTGCTCTTCTAACAACTTACCACGGCTATAGGTCACCAAAAAATCATCCATGAACACATTCACACTGTTGGTCTCATTGCTCATGTAGATCAGCAGGTAGCCGTTCTTGTCGATCACAATATCATTGGGCGTACCTATATCGGCCCAGGCACCAATGCTGGCCGCTCCTACCTGCAGCGCACCGCTCCCTTCCTTACGCAGGTTCATATCCTCGTCCAGGAATACATAGTTGAGATACGCACGCGGCTGATTGGGATCAGTCACCTCTTCCTTCATACTATTGAATCCACTGCTTAGCTGGCTGCCGCTAAACATATTGTTCAGTAGCTGCAGGCCACCATTCTCCGTACCTAAGCCGGTAATACCACCACTCAGGGCATCGAACAGTGAGCTCATCATTGCACTGCTGCTGGTTGTTTCGCCATTGGGGTTAAACTGGTTGTCTTCGTAGTAGGCACTAACCTGTGCCTTAAACTTATCGCCCGCCATTACCTTCAATAATAGTGAGGTGCCTACCCGCTTGGCCGGGTTAGAAGCTACCAGCTCCGCAGCCGTCTCATCATTGGGGCCGGGAAGCGGCTTGGGCGCTGTGGTGGGCATCTCAAATAGCATATGCTCCACCGCCGAGCTCGACAGCTCATGGGTGGCCAAATAATCGCGGATACTGGCGTTCTCATGGTTCACCACGCTTCTTACATTGCCCAGGTGGTCTTTGATAAAGTAATCGTACTGGTAGTCGGGCAGGCCGTTTTTCCAGCGGGCACGGCCTTCGCTGTGCAACACGTACTGCAAATTTTGATTGCTATATACAAAAGGCCCCCAATAGTTGAGCACCTCTATAGGTCCGCTCGCCTGGGTGATCGTCTTCTGGATCAGCGTACCTGACGCATCGTAGATATTGTTCACACTGCCGTTGCCGGAGGTAGCCACATCCAGCGGCAGGTCCAGCTCATTATAGTTGATGCTGGTTATGGCCTTGTTCAGATCGGCAGTCAGGTTGCCATTGGCATCGTAGGTATAGTCGGTAGTGCCGGCATTGCGGTTTGTAAAGTCATTGAGCGCATTATTAGCCATTGCATCCTCTACACGGTCCAGCGTATTACTGTAGGGTTTGTACACATAGGTCAGCTTATCCATGTCGATGATCTGTGTCGTGCCGCCTACAACCACACCCTTCTGGTCCATACTCAGCATATTGCCATTGGCATCGTAGGTGATATTGCCGACCGAGTAGTCGTGATCGTACTTGTTCCAGGAGCCGCCCAGCGAGCCCACGATCTCGTTAAAGTCGGCGCCCGTCATCCGGCCGGCCTTATCGTAGGCATAGCCATAGGCACGGGGTTCGGCAGCCGAGCCCGCACCGCGCCACCGCATACCGGAAATAGCATTGTCATAACGTGGCAGGTCGAAGCCGTAATCATAAGACAGGGCACAGCCGAAGGTGGCATCGGGGTAAGCCGGATTGTCTATATAGTCCGCATTGATGCCCGTCAGCTGGCCGCGGATGTTGTAGGTATAAACCTGCTTCTCTACCCCGTTGCCGATGGATTTTGTTTTTACCCGGCCAAAGTCATCATAGAGATAATTAGCTAGGACCACTTCGGGCTTATTGTCGAGCTTCAGCTTCTGTGAGAGCAGCCGACCATCTACATAATTATTGCGTAGCACGATCGTGGTATTGGGTTTGGAAGTCCCAGGGAAACCCTGGTGGTCCAGGATCGATGTGGCAATACTGCCGTCGAAGTTGTACTGCGTGGTGGAGATATCCCAATTGGCAGCATTCCAGGGATTAAGCGTGTGTACCTGTATCGGCCTGCTTTTCTGGTCGTAGAAGTAGATATTGCTGATCCACTCATTCATTGTACCATTACCAATAACCCTTGTCTTGCTGGCGGTCAGCAACCCATTCACATAATTGAAAGGAACGGGGGTTGTACTGTAAATAGAGGTGCCATAGCTGCTGCTGTAATTGGCAGAAAACGACCTGGTGTAAGGGAACGTGGCATCAAAAGCATAACTGTCGTAATAGTTATAGCTGTTGATCTCCACATTGGTCAGTGAAGCAGGGTAAGCACCCCTGAACCCATTAGAAAGATAATCTTCAAGAGAGCCAGGCACCGGAGTAGAGCCGGGTCCTATCAGTGATTCCCATTGCGCAAGATCATAGCTGGTATTCACAAAGCCAGAAAACACCACACGATCCCGACTATCATACACCTGGAACGCCCATTTGCCCTGGCTGGCTAATAGCGGCGTTTGGGATAAGGCTGCTTTGTGATGCTTGTTATAGACCATAAATTCAAAGCCCTCCTTACCGGGAATCCGGCGCGATGTTACCTGCCCAAACCTGTTATAGGTATAGCCATAGCAGAGCTTATCATAAATCTGTATGCTGCTGCCAGCACCCGGAGAAGGCCATCCCGCAGCAGCCAGTGCTTCATAGGCCTTAGGGGTAATGACCCAAATGATACGGCCAAGATCGTCGTACACATAACACGTGGTCAGTATCTCGCTATTGCCATCCATGCCTGCTTCTGTTTGGGAACAGACCGTATTACCGTTCTTATTTTTGTACTCCCAGCTTGCTGCTCCATGCTGGCCTTCAACCTTTAAAGCCTTTAGGTCGCCTGGGGCGTAATAGCCATTATTCTTAGGGTACAGCTCTGTCCAGTAGCTTGCCGTCCCGAATTTAATAATGCCGCTGCCATTGACCGAAACAGACTGTACCTTGCCACGGTCGCTGCCCGTTCTGGCCATTCCGGGTTCATAGGTTGCTATCGAGGTCTGGCTACCTGAAAAAATAACCTTAGTACGGGCATAGGCATTATCACCTTCATCCGGAAAATTGGCATCATAGTATGCTTTCTGGTCGGTAAAAGGGGTGTACTGGAAACCGATGCCGCCCGTATTCGCAGGGTAGGACAGGTAAGACGGCTTATCCAATAAGCTACGGTTATCATATACAGTCACCAGGTCCTTTGTCCTCCTCAGATTGGTTTGCAAAGGCTGGCCTAATCCGTTGGCATAAGTAGTACTCATGGTATACCATGCCGGATTGCCGGGTATGGCTGGGCTGGTAATGGGGATCACCGGAGACCAGGTGCGCGTATAATTGAATTTACCATTAACCGGGTTGAAGCCGGCAGGCAGCGGGATGCCGGCGCTGCTACCTGTCGGGCTGACTACTCCTGTCGGTGTGTTGGTAATTGTTCCCTGTGCCGCTGCTAATCCTACAAACCCGCAGAAAGCCAGCACTGACGTTATCATTTTTTTCATTTTTTAGCTTTTTTTGAGTGAGGATCAATAGTTATCGTTGCCAGCAACCACCGTTCTGTTTACTTTAAGAATATTCCGGTTGATGTCGCGGGTTATGGTTTGCCTGCCCATTGCATCATATTCCATATATTGGATGTTACACCTCGCATCGCAGACACTATTGGCACCGAACAGTGGTTCATAGGTGGTCGTAGTCATATCCGCATCAAACGGATGGAGCCGCAGCTCATCGATGTGGATGGAACCACCGGAAGGACGCGAAATAGCCAGCTGCTGGCCGCTGCCAATAATTTCCGCTGTATAAAGCTTCCAGCTACCGATTACCAGTTGCTCGTTTAGCTGCAGATTGCTGGTGCCGCTGATGTCAGGTGGTGCGGTCGCCCAAAAGGTCAGTTGAAACTTAGCACCACTGGCAAGCGGATATTTGGAAATGATATCGTTCTGGTTGCCCAGGTCATAGTAATAATGTCCAGTCATCGGCTGGCCGCTACTGCTTGGAGATACATAGACGATACTTGATGGATTAAAGTCCCAGTTGCCTTTGTTGTCGTCTGCGGTTCCGAATGGTTCATAACCTCCCTCAAAGCTGGTATAGGCGATCTGCTCAAAAGTGGCGTTGTTTGCTGTAGCAATATTTTGTCCAACACGTGTATCCCATATATAAGCTACCGATTTTTCATCTTCTTCATCTTCTGCCTGGGTAGTATTCCCTTTCCCATCCCAGGCTACATATTTTGCAGACCTGATCTGGTAGTCCTGGGCATTGTTGTTACTGTTGTTATAAAGCGAATTGTAGCAAAAACGCTTATTGCCGCCATATTTATAATTGTTAACCTGGTTTGGGTTCTCATTCCATATCTCTTCTGTTCTATCTACGAGGTAAGTGCTATTGTTTACCGTCCTTTCCAATTCTGTGAACAAAGGCAGCCAGATACCCTTTGGATTAAGCGGGTGAGGTGAATTATAAGTGTATTTAAACTTTTTGGTATTCAGGTTGCCATTGTCATCCAGCCAACTTACTGTCTGTAATTCAAAATGGTCGTTGTAGGTGTAATCCTGAGCTTTGACAAACGCGCCGTTATCGGTGGTGCTGGTTTCCGTTTTCTTTTTGACAAGAAATGGAAAACAGAAAAAGTTATTGTAGCGTACCTGTTCCGGCGCCCGGTACTCATTATCATATGAGCGGTAAACGGTTCCATTCAACACCGGATTAAAATCATCCCTGTATTCATAAGCAACCTGGCTCTTTATATTGCCCATCGGGTCGTAATCGGTCATATCCAGTGGCTTGCCCATCCGGTAGGTAAAAAAGTAGTCTATCGGATAGAAGTTGTAGATACTATCTGTTTCCATTTTCAGGTTCGACTGATTGGTATTGCTTTCCAGGATCAGGTTGGTGAAATGCATTTTCGTGCTGCCCATAAAAGTACCGGCAGCATTAAAGTTTTTCACTTCGCAGTAACTATACCCATGATTAGAACCGTTAATAAACTGCATCGGTATCACACAGCTGTTGTAATAGGTTCTTCCTTTTGTTCCTTTGCTCACGCCCCAGGGCACCCAGCTCAGGCCGCCACGGAAGAAGCGCTGGCCACCTGAAAAGACGTATTGTGTTTTTACCGTATTGTCTTCCGAATAACCGTCGCTGACAACTACCATATCGATACAAAGGCCGTCATTGGCATCTGAAAACTCGTAGTCCGGGTGTGGCTTCGTCGACGGGGTAAGGCAACCCTTATAGCCTGCTGCCGGGTTGCTGAGTACATGCTCTTTATAGGTAAACTGGACAGCGCCACCAGTGCCGTTCTTCATCTGTTCCAGTATGCCTGATCTGGCATAGCTGAATGCCGAACTTTTATCCGTTCCATAGGTTGCATTGAAGACGGTATTGGTATGGAGCGGCACAGTTAATCCTGCCAATGAGGAATGTGAAGAAACGGGCATTTTACCGTTATAATAGCCATAATAATCTTTGCTGGGGCTAAATCGTTGCGGCAACGGATTGTTGTTGTATTCAAAAGAGAAGTAAGGCTCGACAGTCAGGTTGTCGTTGCCGATAATGTCAATGCCTTTCAGCTTTAACCGCCAGCCATGCTTTGCCTGTTTGATCTTCTCTGCATCGTCCGGACCTGCATAATAGTTTAAACGGCCCTGGGATGATGTATAGGGAACTTCCGTTGCCGTATAGGTTTTCCAGGGGCTGTGATAAAACGCGTAGTTAAACCGGTAGGTCTTTTGGTTCTTTACATTATTATCGTACTTACTCGATATGACCAGCTTATCCAATGGCCGTAGAGGTTCCATCGGCCATTGATCTTCTTTATAAAAGAAGTCGAGCACCACCCCATTGGGGTATTCTATTCGCTCAATAAAGGTCGTTTGCCCTTTAAAGTTCACATCCTTATTTTCATTCACCGTGATACCTGCCGCTACGCCCCATTCAGGCACCGCTTCATTTACTTCCGTCACGCTCTCTTCATGGCTTTCTATATAATCAACATCCAGTGCAGCGTAAGTATATTTTACGTGCTGGTTGTCTTTTGTAATTACTTCTGAAAGGTTCCAGCTGGTGGCAGGATAATAGGTACAGGCGGCATTAACTACTTTTGTGTTATAGTTTCCCCTGGTAAAGATGAACACATTGCCTTTCTCATCCCTGATCTGGAACCCCAGGATATTTTTTGTAGGCGATTTATCGATGAGGTGCCATAATTCATGGATTGGACCGACACGCTGACCGGCAGGACTGGTAAATTCACAGTTATCGAAGAATGGCCGGATCGACAAGCCGGAAACGGGGTTTGTTTTGCACTCGACCCCATTATATTCATTGATCTTCATTTCAAACGAAACAGAGCGGCCTGCGAAACTGGCATGGAACAGATCCTGCTGCTTTTCTTTGACATCTCCCGCTACTGCATCATTTCCTACGCGGCCTCTCTCGTCAAACCAGCAGCCGGTATAAACAGGTGTAGGGCGATTCGGGAAATTGACGTTTGGTGGGTTCGTAATGGTCACTTCATCTTCCAGTTCTTTGATTTCCCTTTGTATCGAGCCGCCTAAATTTAAAGACCACCCCATGCCGATATTGCTTTCGCGCTCATCGACTTTCAGGCCATGCGTATCATAGCTGATGGAAACACCGAGGTTAAGGCCATTTATTGAATAGCTATGAAGCGGGATATTAATGCTGGCCGTACCATCATACTGGTTCACATTGAATAAGCCGTTCAGGCCGGGGCTACCGTGTCCTGCCGATGGGCGTTCCGTAGATGCGCCTACACCCGTAGCGCCGCCCGGCTCATTTTGTGCCTGGACATTTGCTGCTAGTAAAAGGGCGGGCAGCAACAGCCTTAATAGTTTTTTCATGGGGTATTTTGTTGAGTGATGATAAACTGAAGTGCTAATCGTTCTGATCTGCAGGTTAATAATATATAGCAGCAAAGGAATATCTGATACCTGCAACCTATCTGCATCTATTGTATAATTATGTGGCGTTTACAAATCTTAGAATAACAGGTGATCGAAGCCCTTTATCGCGCCACCACACATCATATAACACCTGTATCGTTCCATACCATCTGCTGTTTATTTTGTAGGATTTTGTTATCCCTAATAAAAGCGCTTCGCTCCAGTTCTGGTTATTATGTGGCGAGGGTTGTAGCATTGGTGTGCTTGTTTCTTTCGTGCCGCTGAATGCTGCCTGCCGGTAGGTTCGTTCGTACCCTGCATAGGCACCAATCCCATACTGCCATTTCCAGTCAAGGAATGTCCTGAATCCTATCCCTTCAAACGTAAACCTGATCGAGGACCAGTTTTGGCCCAGCCCTATATCTCCTGCTATACCTATGCCAGCACTTAGCTTCGGTGTCTGCCTATAAGCCAGGCCTGCAGATAGCGTGAGGATGGCCGGACGTGGGGTGCCATCGGCTGTAGTGGCTGCCCTGGCCGTATTGAAGCTATATTGCTTTTCTACCCGGTGCCAGAAAGGTAAGCCGCGCATCGGGTTCACTTTAAACGATGGCTTGCCGGTATTCTTAAGGGCACTGAGGCTTTGCTTTGTTTCTTTTACCTGGCCATGCAGGGTCTGCGCTTTGTCCTGCCACTGGCTCACCTCTTTACCAACATTGCCCTGAACAGCCTGTAGGCTGTTGCCAAATTTCTGCTGCAGTGCATTGTTCATCATTCTCTTCGTCATGAAGCCCATTTTTTCTAAATCATCCGCACTGGTGGCACTGTTCATGCTATTGCCCGGCTGGCTATTCAATGCTTTGTCAAGGCTTATATCAAATCCTTTTGTCCCCTGCAGGTACTCCAGTGCTTTCTCTTCAAGCGCTGACGGGTCTTCGGCTATCTTTTTCCATTCGTTCATCTTTGCCTTAGCATAGAATAACTCTTTCTGAATACCGGTAATATTGCCTTTACCACCTGCTATACTTTGCAGGTTGAGCGCATGCTTGCTGGTGAGATCGGTGATATACTGATCGTAGGCCAAGCGGTTTTGCAGGTTGCTCAGCTCCTGGCTGTAGCCTTCCAGCCCGGTAGTGACACCGGCATTGTTTAAAGTACTTAAACCACTGTTTACAGTACTCCCTGCCTGTCCTGCTTTGCGCTGCAGGAAATTGTAAACGCCTTTAAGAGAATCGACAGCTTTCTGTCCGCCTTTTAAGGTCTTTGCAGTGATTGTGGCACTGTCGGGGTGGCGGGCCAGCTTCGAGATCGAATCGTAGGTAAGCGGATCATTCTTAAAACGTGCATACGCTACAGAGTCGGTCCGTTTCAACCGATGTGCCAGCCGCTGTTCTTTACGCTTTAATTTGTTGAGTAAATTCTTTTGGGTCCGTTCCAGTCGTTTACTGTACTTATCCAGTGCATGGATATTGATGTCCATGTAGCGACGCCCCTGGATATACAAGTGTTCGTTTTCTTGTGCTTTGGCCGATAAGCTAAAGCACAGGACACCAGAAAACCAGATCAATATGAGTTTGAGCCTCATAGTTAGAGCATGAAAAGATAATTGTGATTGTTTGCAACACTATGCTGGATACAGGCCCAAGGGAAATAGTGGAGCGCAGAACAAAGGTATCTTCACTAATGACATCTCAAAATGAAGGAAGACATCCTGGCGGTTAAATACCTTTGTATTTTACAACAGGTCATTCCAATACATAATCAAATGAATTTATTTCATATATTTATTATGTATTTAGTTTATTTTCTAATTGTTTCAAGATTGAAAATTATAAAGCATTTATTTCGCAACTAGATAAGAAATTACTTAATAAATGGCCCTCTGCAGGAGTGGAACAGTTAGGCACAATTGCTTCATATATGGCAAAGGAAATCTACAGAATATTATGGCAATATATTCTTATAAAACAATGTAGCTAAGTTCATTTCTACCTCAGTGATTGTATTTTACTAAACAAATATATCGGAGAGAAAAAATACAGGAAAAACTCTGCTGAAAAAATCAGGTCTTTTCCTAAAAAATACAGGAAAAACACCCTTGCCTATATCAATATTTTATGCGATAAACCGAACCATTTTAATGTAGGATTCTCTTAATTTGACTCCCAGATGGGATCGCGTTTATTTCTATTGTATTTTCGGGTTAAGAATCAATTATCAATCATGATCCCTACAATTCACCACGGTCGTAATTTAAAGCGATTAAGGAAACTTTTGGATATTACCCAGGAGGTTGTTGCTGGCAAACTTGACATTGTACAGCAGGAATATTCAAAAATCGAACAACAACAAGAAATTGATAATGTTCTTTTAGAACGGATTGGAGCCATCTTGCGTATTCATCCCGATCTTATCAAAAACCTTGAAGAACAATTGATTCAGAATGTGCATCAATATGAAGGTAATAAGGGTGTAGGGTTTGACTGCCGCAAGGTTGATGTAGAGATGTATGAACGACTGCTTGAAGAGAAAACCCATAATGCAAAACTTCAAGAACAATTAATCAAACAAAAGGATGAATACATTGAGCTATTGAAACAGATGGCAAAAAAAGATGATTAAGGCAATATTTAGAGGCAATGTATTAACTATTAAACCTTTCCTGTCAATAATGTATAATACAATTTTTCCATTTTCTAATTTTTCCTAGTATTGCGCAGGCTTTACGCTTTCAGCCCTACCGGCTGTATGCGTTACTATAACTGCTAAACTTACTTAAGTGAAAAATGAATTTGCCCTATTTGAAAGTATGATTGCGGAAATGCAGGATCTTTCAAACCCTTACCAATTTGACCTCACATTGCTGAGCAGCCAGGTAGAAGCTGAGCAGGAACGGGTGTTGAACCACTTTAGAAATTATGAGTCGAGCAGTAATGAGGAAGGAATCTTTTGGGAGATCATTAGTTTTCATTACCACCACCTACACCACGTTCAGGAAAAGGGCTTGGCTTTGCAATCAGCTCCTAAAGCTATTCTCATGGATTCCCTACAGTTCATTAGGCTGCAGCTTGGCATTTATTTCCACCAGATCGCACACAAGCTTTCGGAACCGCTAAACCAGAATTTTAAGTTTATCCTCAATCCAATTGCAATGATTGAGCTATTGACGCTGACTAAAACCTCGGCGGCGTTCCGGCACATTTCCACACATCACCTTATTGAAGCTTTGCTCAATGGCCGGTGTATTGAAATTTTAATGAACGGAAGTTTTTCAAATGAGCATTATGCGAAGATGGGGATTTTTAATGAGGGCCAGAGTTAGAGGACTTTACTAACGCTTTATCTTTTCAATGAATTCACGCCTGTATAATCTGCCAATGGGCAGTTTCTTACCATTCTTCATCAAGGCATGATTACCGTCGATCGAAGCTACTTTATTCAGATTGATTAAAAAGGATTTATGGATGCGCATGAATCCTTTATCAGCATATTCTTTAGCCAATTCTTTCATTCTGTTGCTGCAGACTTTGACCCTACCACTGCTCAACGCTACCTTTATAAAATAGTCCAGACCTTCAAAATATTCTATGTCTGCTTTTTCGAATAATACAAGCCTGCCATCCACTTTCAATGAAACCTTAATGAGCTGATCTTGCAGTTCAGCGATTCGTTGCAGCTCTATTCTACTGACGGCTTTTTTGATGGCTTTTTTGAATCGTTCCAGTGTTGCATTCTTCATCAAAAAGTCGTCAGCATCATAGTCAAATGCCGGCAGCGCATAGTTCTCGTATCCTGTGATGAAGATGATATGAGCAATAGTGCCGATCTCTAATGCGACATCAAAGCCGGACAGTTCGGGCATCTGAATGTCCAGCAGGATAATGTCGGCCGTCAGTTCCTTGGTAAGTAGTTTTTGAATCGCCACAATTGGATTGGTTTCATATCCAATGAGCCTCAGATTTTCTGTTTGCTCAATGTGCTTAGCAAAGACTTTTATCGGGGCCAATTGGTCGTCAATAATCAGGATATCATATTTCTTCTCTTCCATAACGCACAATTAAATTCAGTTCATAAAAATTATCCTTTACTCCGTGCTCTAGTGTGTATGCACCGGGGAACCGGTTTTCCAGCTTGGCAATGGTGTTCTTCATCCCTATTCCTTCAGGACTTTTGATCTTAGTTTTCTTTATTGGATTTGTTGATTGGTACTGGAGTTGCCAGCCATCAAATGTGATGGTAATAAGGGTGGGGGTTTCTTTACTCCTGAAATTGCCATGCTTAAAAATATTCTCTACAAAGTTTACTAAAAGCATCGGTGGAATGGTCACACGTTCTGCGGCTGAGTCAATATTCAAAATGCACTTTACGCTGATCTCATCATTGTAAAGCAGCCTGTGAAAGTTGAGATAACTTTCAACCTGATCGACCTCATCACTCAGCGGTACATTCCTGATCTTACCAATATCCATCGCAGAATAGCGATATATACTTGCCAGTTCAAGTATAGCTTTTGAGGCATCTGATGAGAGTGGTTCAACAATGGAATTGATAAAGGTGAATCCATTGGAAAGTAGATGAGGACTGACTTGCGTGTGGTTGTATGCAAACTCCAATTCCTTTTGCTTAGCAATGGCTTGCTGTGCTTGTCTTTCACTATCATGTCCCCTTCTGTAGAAATCAACGACAAGAGCATAAGTCAGGACAAATCCTCCGCGGATATAGGCAACAAAAATGAAAGGTCTGCTGAATTCATATTCTACATTGTGCAGATCGAGATGCAAAGCTAGTAGCTGTCCCAACAAATGAAATCCAACATATGCAAAACTCAAAAAGATATTTACTACTATAAAAAGAAAGTAACGCCCAACACTCGTCAATTTAAATAATGAAAGTGTAAACAGAGCAACTAAAAAAAATAAAATGTCAAAAAAGTAGACAATACTTAAGCCTTGAAATGCTTTGATATCAAGCATATTTTTAAGTATTACTATACTTCCAAATTGTTCGTGGCTAATAAATAAAACGATTGCCAATAGAGCATAAGTAGGAACTAAACTTTGTTTTGCTTCTTTCATAATCACATGTATCAGTTGTCAAACCAGTTTTTAGGAACTAAAAAATGTCGTTCACCGCTATTTTTTGTCGTTCACGGGTTAAATTTTTCAAAGGGTTTTGGGATATATATCTTTAGTTCATTAAAGGATTAATTATAAACCAAATCAAAAATTATCATGAACAATTCAATTAAAAGGTTAACCAGTACCAGTAAAACCTTATTCAGATTTAAGAACAAGGCCGCTGAATTAAGTTTTGACACTACGCTTTCAACATTAGCAACTACGACTACAGTTCCAACTGCCAGTTATACTTGTACACCAACAAGTTCAAACTGTCCAACAGGGAGGTAAATTTTAACGGAAGTATGCTATGAATTGTGTTGGATTTAAAGTGGGGCTTATTTTTAAAGAGCAAGAAATAACAAATTATTACTGCTATGACAACAAAAAACATTCAATTATCAAGTTCAAGAAAGGTTCTGTTTAAGGCACCATCAGCCTTTGTGGGTTATGATACAACTCTGACTTACACGACTACAACTACTACCATTCCAACCTTGAGTCATACCTGCACACCTACGAGCTCGACGTGTCAAACAGGTAGAAGGTAGGATTTCGTAATTCTGTGTGCTGTAAACAGCTTTCCTTAAATGATGTTATTTGAGAGTGCTGTTGGAGTTTTAGGTTAGGGTTTACAGCATACTACTTACAGATAATCATCAAAGTACATCAAACTTTCAACTTTTATGGCCTGTACGGGTCGATTAACATATCATATTTTCTATAGCATAATTATTACAAAGTTTAATAAATAGAATTGCATTATTAACCTTCAAAAGTTGCACAATGCGCGCTCAGAAAATTTTTACCGAACTCACCATATTTCTACTCATATTATTGTGGGTTTATGCTGCAGTAAGCAAGCTACTGGATTACAATGCATTCACCATCCAATTAGGCCAATCACCGTTGCTCACGTCCTTTGCCAGTACCTTGGCTATATTAGTGCCCGTAATTGAACTTATCATCGCAGTATTGTTACTCAGAAAGCGTACAGCGGTCGCCGGCTTATACTGTTCCTTGTTTTTACTTGTTCTTTTTACCTGCTATCTGTTTGCCATCCTAAACTTTAGCACATCAGTTCCTTGCTCTTGCGGAGGCATTATTGGGCGTTTTTCCTGGTATACTCACATTCTTTTCAATTTGTTCTTTATTGCTATCAATTTTGTAGAAATACTTATGCAGCAAAAACGTCCGGCCCCTACTGACCTTACGAAAAACCTAAGGATATCCTCCGGATCTACTTAGCATCGACTTGCTACTCATTCTAAATATCACATTACCCATACCGATTTAAGGAAACTTTCGCCAGAACAACCCTGCATTCTGGTGGAACAGGATCGACATGTGCAGGCATTTCTTCACCGCTGATAGACTTCAACCTCAAAGGAAGTCAGCACCCTATTTCAATCATTCTTAAAAACTGTAAAACAGAAACATCATGAAACATCTCAAATTATCTCTTGCCGCCGTTGCCTTTTTACTTGCCACCGGAACCGCTTTCGTAAGCCACGGCATTACCGCTGGCTGGTATGAGCCAAGCTATCCTCAGGATCAAACGGCTAGCCCGGCTCCTCCGTCACAATGTACAGGCAACAAAGCGCTTTGCTCCACGCAGTATGATGCCAATGTGAATGTGTTGGCCACGCGCCGCTTCCAATAGCAATTGGAAGACTTAAGCTACTGCTGAATCTTAAGCTACTGGTGCCAGTAGGTGCCAGTAGCTTTTATCAAAACCTACATCCATGAAACAAAAAACTATTTTATTGGTGACTATTTTGCCGATTTTAATAATTGTTGGCTTGTGGTCGTTGTCTGAAATGAAAGCCAGTAGAGACAATGGATTTCAGCGGAAAAAATCATACTTGTTACTTGCGCCCAGCCATATCCTTCAATGTTCCCAGCCTATCAAAGAGGTGGCAGCTATAACAAATTCATTTGCCTACATTACTACCTTATCACCTGGTCAAATAATCGTTACCGATCACAACGGAATAGAAAAACAGGTGATGAGATTAAACGTAGATAGCATAGACTTCCAGGAGACCGCCATTGATTTCCCGGATGCCTATATTATTGGAGGTAACAAGCTCACTGTTTATAAGTGCAACCTTGAAACCCAGACTTCGCAAAAACTACATCCTCCCGGACCAATGTTAACCAGGATTGCAAGTCTTGGCAATGGAAAGTTTGTGTTTAGGCAATTTAAAAACGGCATCAGAGACCAGGTTTTTACAAGATATAATGTCAGGTCCAATTCATTTCATAGTAGTAAGCTGTTGCCCCAAAGTTTCAATGATGGTGGCGTCATAACAGATGGTATGCTGCATTATGATTCCGTAACAAACAGGATTTTATATGTATACTTTCGCCGGGGTGTTTTTGAATGCCTCGATACAGCATTAAATTTGCTTTCGAGCTACAAAACGATTGACACCTTTTCAACTTTTCAGAACACCTCAGCAAGGATAAAACAGAGATATTCTTTTTTGTCCTTTACCTCACATGACCCTGCTAAATTTATCAACTATTCCTCTTGTTGCGCGGATGGTTTGTTATACGTGTTCTCAATGGCCAGGGCAGACAATGAAAAACCAGAGTATTTAAGTAAGAATATGCCAATTGATGTCTATGCGATTAAGAATGGAAAATATCTGGGCAGTTTTTATCTGCCAATGATAGCGCATGAAAAAATCCAATCCCTGAAAGTTTTAGGGAATCTGCTCATCGCTGTTTACTATACTCAGGTTGGTTATTATAAAATTCCCTCTTTTTCGTAATTCAGGAGACCTTACGGGCAATCACCATAACATCCATTTCCTTTTCGCCTTTGATAAAGTCCAGGCCATACCTTTTAAAGCATTTACGGATCTCCTCTATAGCTGGAAACTTTATCGGATATTCATTCTTGATAAATTCAACATCCATTAGCAGGGATTTTCCCAAACCTGTTTCATCCAATATTGGCGCTACATTTTCAAAGCCCGCTAAAAAACTTATCACAGATGGTAATGGAACATTTCTAGCTTCACCTTTAAATAGAAATGATTTCTGAATCTCTTTCAAGCGGTTTGATTTATCCTCCCCAGTCACCCTTACTATACGCCAGCACTCGATTTTCCTCTTTTCTATCGTAACTGTGATCTTATCCTGGGCTCTGTTAAGATCAGCCATCATGGCTTCATAAAAACGCTCTGCGGGGAGCGCTTTGGGCAAGCTCAGCTCGTAACAAAACCCATTAGTAGTTATCCATGCCCGACCTGCAAGCCGCCCATCGGGCTCAGTCAATTCTGCTGTGTCGATATCTTTGTAAACGGTCGTGCGCCGGTTATAAAATGGACTTGCTCCTTTGGTGAACGCTAACCGATAAAGCTGTTCCAATGAAGCATTAGTAGCAGTATACCGGTACATGTTTCCTTCTGGATCGAAACTACGTTTATCTTCTCCAGAAAGTCTATCATTAAAAGGCGCCAGTATGGACCGTGACAGGAAATTCTCACCATTGCCTCCGTTACCCTGTACAAATAATGGCTTGCTGATGTCAAAATTCATATCATCGTTTTTCACCGGCAGAATAAGGTCTTTTATCAATGCTTTTTTTATCGTTTCAGCAGAGACTTCCTCCCCTTGTGAAATAGCGATGACAACGCCCTTAGAGTCGATCCAAACTTCATGTGGTAATCCTCTGTGTGGAAACCATTTACGAAACGTACTGTCACCTACATACAACGGCAGCCTGTTTGCCTTTAAATTTGAATTACGACCTATAGCCTCTACAACTTCCGCCTTGCTTTGATAAGTTACCGGAAGGATAACCAGCTCATCTTTAAATTGATCCTGCAGCTTATTTAATTCTGGAAGCGCTCGTACACATGGTACGCACCAGGTCGCAAACAAATCCAGGATAAGTAGTTTTCCCTTTCTCATTTCTGAAAGACTTGTACTGCCGGTTTTATGGTTTAGAAGACCTGAAAGCATTAAGTCAGGAATAGTGTCACCGACGGTAAAGCTTCTTACGGGTTTCTGAACTTTGGAAGACTCTTTATTTTGTGCCGCAGCTGTTAAAAAGAACGACAACATGAATAGAACGGATATAATTCTTAGTGATTTCATTGTGTTTTTAAGGTTAGGTTTAATTGCCGGAGTAGCCAGGATTCTGAATAAGTTTCTGATTCGCGTTAATCTGGTCTAGCGGTATTGGCCACAGGTCGGCAGTTGGTTTCCAGGTTGGCTTTAATGCACCGACAACTTCATTCAGCTTCCCGGTTCTTTTAAGATCAAGCCACCTGTGACCGAACTCTACGAAGAGTTCCGCTTTTCGCTCTTGCGCTACTGCATCAATACATTGGGAAGAGGTGAGGGTTTTAGATAGATCATTCAGACCTGCCCTTTTTCGTATGATATTCAGATTATCTATAGCGTCACTAATATGATTAAGATTGGCGTTTGCCTCAGCACGTATCAGGTATAGTTCGGCGGCTCTTAAAACAATCAAATATTCGTTCAGAGGGCTTCCTGAAGTTATTTTATATTTATGGACATACCTGTATGTTATTCCCAATTCGACAGAGGTCCCTATCCACTCAACAACGCGCTGGTCATTTACTTCAAAGCCTTTTACAAAATCTTCTCTCAGAGGGTACGATGGACTCTGGGTATCGTCATAGGGTATCAGAGAAGGAGCCACAAATGTATTGCGGTAACCGTCCACCGGCATGAGCTGCCAAATGGTTTCTGCACTGTTTTTTAAAAACACATCGTTTAACGATGGTAATGGGCTATAAACGCCTGATTCAATCACCTTGGTCGCTTCAACAGCAGCATTCATCCAATCTTTCTGGTATAAATAAACACGGCCAAGTAATGCTGTGGCAGCCCACTTATTGGGGCGTACCCGTTCATTGGTAGCATAATCGACAGGCAATAAAATTTGAGCTTCTTTCAGATCAGCAATGATCTGTGAATATATTTCAGCCTTGGGCGTACGCGCTGTTTCAGCGTTGGTAATATATTCTGTTTTAGTAATCAGAGGGACATCTCCAAATAAGTTTACCAGGTAGAAATAAGTAAAGGCCCTGACAAATTTTGCTTCTCCCAGTAGCCTGTTTTTAGTTCCTTCCGTAACCCTATTGGCACTATTTAAGCCTTCTATACAAGCATTGGCAGCATAGATATAATTATATCCCCATGACCAGCTAGCACTGATTTCTTGGTTATCTGACAGTATATTATTTGTGTAAAATTGCACCATCGCAGGGTCATAGGTCCACGGGAAGTATAATTCATCAGAACCCAACGAGGTGAAAATGGTCGAGTTGTAGCTGTGCAGCCTGTTTGTTTGCATCATATTGCTATAGATGCCAATGATCGCTGCTGTGGCACTTTTGTCATCGGTGAATACAGATTTCCCGATCAATTGATCTTTGGGAGGAGGGATATCTAAAAATTTTTTGCAACCAAGCAGGCCGGCAGAAATCAACATTACAACGAATACTGTTTTCAAAAAGTCCAGGTTATATTTTTGGAAAAAAAAATAGTGATTTTTCATGTCTATCTTATTAGTAAGTAAATCGTACACCAGCAGTTAGCACTCTTAATTGTGGTAGATAGTCAGCGCTGAATGCGCTGCTTTCCGGATCATTTCCTTGGAACTTTGTAAGTGTAAACAGGTTTTGCCCCTGGACAAAAAAGGTAAGTGTTTCTGCTTTTATCCGGTCGGTCCAAAACTTAGGAAGAGCGTATGATAGCGATGCATTTTTCAAACGAATAAAAGAGGCATCTGAAAGCTTACCATCAGATAGATACGCGAGATAATAGTATGCTAAACCGGCATCGCCACTGCCGAGAGGTTGCGTACTGTACCGCTGTATGTTGGAATTATCCCCTTGGTTTTTCCACCTGTTTAAAACAACGTCCGGTTGATTAATCATTGAGCCGGGTGTACCTGAAAGATTTGAGCTGAAATAGTTATTCCCCTTTTGCTTTACAAACTGGAAAAACAAGTCGAGCTGTATTCCCTTATAGGAGAAGGTATTTTGTAAACCACCGTAAAATTTGGGCGTCACATTCACCATGCTGCTGAGATCTGCAGGATAGGATGTTCCTTTAAATTGATAGATACCTGTTTGCGTATCCACGCCTGTCAATTCAAAAAGTCTGCGGATATCCAAAGGTTGACCAACTACGTATATACTGGAATAGCTGGAATTTTCGATACCCGGAAAACTTATCAACTTGTTTTTTGAAACAGTGACATGGAGGGAAGTTGACCAGCTAAAGCTCTGCTGCTTGATGGTAACGGCTGTAATGGAAATTTCATAACCGGAATTCTGTACTACAGCTGGAAAGTTTCGTAACAAACTTCTGAAACCAGTTTGACTGGGAACCGTATAATTCACCAGCTGGTTACTGCTTTTATTCCTAAAGTAACTGGTATTAATCAACAACCGATCCTTGAAAAACCCCAGTTCGATTGCGGTTTCCAGCTTATGATTGATTTCCCAGGCATAATTAGGATTACTCAAAATAGTTGGCTGTAAACCTGATGTTCCCTGATAAGGATTGTATGTGGGAGACCAGGTGTCTAAAAACTTATAGTCTCCAATCTTATCGTTTCCGGTAATCCCATAGCTACCCCTTAACTTACCATAACTTAAAAAGGTCAGCTGTTGCTTGAATACATCTTCTTCTGAAAATATCCAGGCAGCTCCTACAGCACCAAAATTTGCAAACTGATTACCACTTCCGAATCGTGAAGAGCCGTCACGCCGGCCGGTTAGATTAACAATATATTTATTGGCAAAATTGTAATTGATCCTGCCAAAAATTGCCTGGTAACGGTACTGGCTAAAATTTACTGTCGATGTCAGGCTTGCGGCGGCGGCTGGGGAGCCAATCAATGCATCACTGGAAAAGTCATTCGCATTAATTGTCGTTCCATCAACTTTATCCTCCTGCCAGCTCCCGCCGATAAGCGTACTGACTGTATTACGCCCAATACTGAATTTGTATTCAGCCTGCGGTTCTATGATCCAGGTCCGGACGATATTATTTCCAAACTGGGACGAACTTACCGGACTGCCAGCCGGATCAAACGATACTTTAGGTTTCAACAAAGTTTGCCTTAAAATCGTGCTGGTATAGCCAAAATTTGCCTTAATCTCCAAGCCTTTTAAAATTCGGTAACCGGTCAGAAGATTACTTACGAGGTTATCAGTATTTGCAGTATACGGCTGCATCGTGTATCCCAAAGGATTTGCGAATTGAACACCCCCTTCGCTCCAGTTTAATTTCCCCTTATCATCATAAGGCAAGGGGGCATTAGGAACCGTATTTATGGCGCTGGTCAGATCTGTTCCGATTAGGTTATTCTTATCATTACTAAAGCTGGCAGTCAGCCTTGCATAAAATCTGTCATCTTTTGATTGATGATTGAGATTTAAATGCACGTTGGCCCTATTGTCAGCAAGGTCACCGGGCATTACGGTAGTCTCCCTGTGATAATTGGCACCAATCAAAAACTGTGTGCCATTACTTCCTCCTGACAGGCTTGCCTGTGCATTGGTTGAATGGGCTGTTCCCCCAACTAACAATTTCTTCCAGTCCGTATACCTGGTCGTATCCCAGACCAAAAGATCTGGCGCATTTTCAACTGTTGGCTCGATACCATCATTTTTAAATGCCTCCCTTCTCATCGAAAGATATTCCTGTGTATTCAGGTATCGCATGGATCGGGTTAACTTCCCGACTCCTGTATAAACGTTCCCGGTCAATTTTGTTTTACCCTCTTTTCCTTTCTTGGTAGTGATCAGAATGACACCGTTTGCACCGCGGGAACCGTAAATAGCTGTTGCATCCGCATCCTTTAATACATCGATACTTTCGATGTCTTCCGGGTTGATATTATTGAACGGACTTTGACCGGTAATTCCGTCATTTCCTCCAACGAAATTATTAAGTGTATTCCCATTGAATGGAACGCCGTCTATTAAAAACAAGGGCTCGCTACTGTTCTCTATAGAAGTACGGCCTCTGATTTGAATTTTAAAGCTGCTTCCCGGTAACCCTGAATTCTGAGAAACAACCAAGCCTGGAATCCGGCCAGCCAGGGTAGCAAGGGGATTAGCTACTGGCTGTTTTTCTATTTCCTTAGCGGTAATCCGGCCTACGGCGCTTGTACTTAGTCGCTGTGTTGTCGTTCCATAGGCAATCACTTGAACTTCATCGAGCTTCGACAGGCTTCTTTGCAGGGTTATGGTCACCTGGTCCTGTGCGGTAACCTCTGCATCCTCAAACCCAATATAAGAAACAAGTATTGTTGCTCCCGGTTGAACATCATTAAACTTGAATCTGCCCAACTCATCAGTGGTAGCTTCACTTTGAGTGCCTTTTATTCTAATTGTTGCGCCGGGCAGCGGCTGCCCGTTTTCATCGGTGACCTTTCCATTGATTGGTTTTCGCTGTTTGGGACTTACTGGTTTGCTCTCCAGGGAGATCGGCTTTAAATGCACTGTTATTGTCTTTCCCAGGACTTCATAAACTAATGGTTGACCTTTGAGACATGCATCCAATGCATCAGTCAATTGTGCTTTTTGAATCTTGATTGATACTTTACCTGCCTTTTCCAAATGAGAATTGTTATACCAAAGCTTATAACCACTCTGCCTGGAAATTTCTTCCAGCACTTCTTTTAATGGCACATTTTTACGCTCCAGGGTGATCTGCTGAGCGCTTGCTGACCCTGAAACTTTCAGGACGGCAAAGCTGATAAATAGCAAAATGAAACTTAGCTTCATAACAATGCGCTTAATGGTTGAATAGCCGGGTCTGATCCACTGGGATCGCCGCAGGATTCTGCTACCGCAGCCAGGGCTGCAGTACATAATTTTTTTCATACTTTTGGTTGGGTTTAGTTGATCGTGTTTACTGCATAGTCTGTTAGCCCATTTGGCCGGTGGTGTGTGAAGACACTACCGGCTTTTTATTTTGGTGGCCAAAATTCTTTCTCTCTTTTTCTCAGGTCATATGCTTTCTGCTTAGTGGAACAATGATGGATTCTTAGTCGGGATTTATTATGAGTATTTTTTGGGTTCCTTGCTTTTCAATGCGGAATTTTATGGCGCTCAGCTCGAACATCTTTAGTACGGTGGAAAGATTCTCTTTACGCTCGATACTTCCTGTAAACTGGTCTTTTGGAATTGGACCATTATACCTGATCTCCAGGTTATACCATCTTCCCACTTGGCGCATGATCACAGGTATTTGGGCATCTTTAAATTCAAATAATCCATTTCTCCAGGCCATTGCTGCTTGCAGGTTGGCAGGGGCTACAGCTAAATGCTGGTTATGGGAGATTAAAGATTGCTGGCCAGGTTTCAGTATAGCATAGTTTCCACTGGTATTAACCTTTACTGATCCTTCCATCAGGGTAGTTACCTGAGCAGGTTCATCTGCGTAGGTATTAATGTTGAAATGGGTGCCCAGCACTTCAACCCGCTGCCCCTGAGATTCGACGATAAATGGTTTGTTTTTATTTTTGGCAACCTCAAAATATCCCTCACCTTTGAGGAATACCTTTCTTTGTGTTCCGTTAAAGGCTACAGGGAATTGCAAGGTGGTACCGGCATTCAGCCAGACTTTAGTCCCATCCCTTAAAATCAGCTGGTACTGTCCGCCAAGTGGCGTCTCTATTGTATTTACAGCGTTTATGCTTTCTTTATTTATAGCCTGGTATTCAATAAGACTATCGCCAGTCTTGACAACACCTTTCCCAGCTGTGGCAAGTAATCCGTTTGCCGCTTTGCCCAGGTCAATCCTTTCACCATTGGCAAGAGTAAGGATTGCTTTATTAGATCCTGCACCTACATCGCTTACCACTTTACTTTGCTCAAACGAAGGCAGGATGAAGATTTGTTTTCTGAGTAACAATGCGAAGGAAGCCACAAACACCGCTATAACTGCCGCAGGCAGCCAATAGACGGATAACTTAGACCTGCGCTTTAATCCTTTCTTAACCTCCGCTAAGGCGACCTCAGATTCTTCTGTATTCCACTTTGAAATACCGGCAGTTCGCTTTTGCTTATCGGTAAGCTCATCAAAGAGTGTTAGATTTTCCGGAGCCTGGCTTTTCCATTGCTCCAGTTCAGCAATTTCCGCAGTTGATAGGGTGCCATTGCTATAACCAGCGATCAAATAAATGATGCGTTGAGCTTGCTCGATATTACGGGGATGAAGATTCATTGACAGGGCTTTTACCTGCAATACGTTGCGAACCCCTAAAAGTAACCTATAATGATTTTGGTTATTTTTGCTTTACTAAGAAAAGGCTGCATAGTCATTCCCTTCAGCATCTTCTAACGTCTTAACGTCAAATTCTAAAATGCCTGAAATATGGATTTCCAGCTGTTGACAAGTCTGTAATGCCGCTCTTAAAAGATTTATAGCCTGTAATTGTTGTTCAGAAAACTTTCGATCAGACATGGTATATCATTAATAGCTTGAAATTAAAGGAAATTAACGATAGTGGGTATGAATAAATTTATATCATTACCTGGCTTTTAAAAACAACATGAGCAATAGTAACGCATCCCCCGATAACGAGCTTCGAAGTACTTTCAGACCCCGGAATTTATAGTTTTTGACTACCTGGTTGCTAATGTTCATTTGTGCAGCTATCTCATCATTGCTTAGCCCATCAATATAGCTCAGCGTAAGTACCCGGCCCCATTGAGGCGGCAGGCCGTTGATGGCGCGGTACACCTCGGCCAGCACTTCGGACCGGATCATTTCCTGCAGGTATGCTTCCGTTTCGCGTAAGGACTCCAGTGATGCGGCCTGCTCGGCGGTCGTACTATTTTTTAGCTTTTTTAAATGATCGAGGCAACCATTATGTAGCGAGCGGTATAAAAAGGATTGCAGGTGTTCCCGGCTTTCAAAGGTGACCTGCTTGTTCCATAGCCTGATAAACAAATTAGAAACTACGTCGTCGGCATCTGAAGTGCCGGCAAACTTAGCAGCTACAGCCTTCATAGGTTGATGGTATAAACGAAAAATCTGGTCAAAATCTTTCTCCCTACCCATGTTTACAGGAAAATTAATTTGTCCGGTCGAATTGATAAAAGTCATCTGGTTCTGTTCATTCCTCATGCCATACTTGTGTATAGCACTGTCCCTTTTACTATTGACTAATTTAAATAAAATTATATACAATGTCAATAGTCAGGATACAAAAAAGGCCGGTAATGGCCGGCCCTTTCTACAGCAAGAAAACGCTATGGTACAAATAGCTGTACGGAAAATGTACCGCTGGCGGCTATCCCGGTCAAGCTATTGTATTCCAGCAGCACCGTACTATCTGTCCGGCATATCTTACTTGAAAAATCATTCGGATCAATTCGTACCGGCCTGATCAGGGATATCGGTAATCGGTAAGACAATGCTATTGAAAACTGACCTCCAGTATCATTGATCCAGTCGTTACTGATGTTGTTCAAATAACCGACCTGATCAGTATCCAAAATAAACTGATTCTGCAGCCAGCCTCTGAAATTTGCTTTTGCTGCATCAGCCTGTAATTGTAATGCCGGATCACTCAAATCATAAAGTTCTGCAATCTTCAAGGATACTCCTTCTTCGGTAAATGGTTGTTGTGCCATAGTAATAGGGATTATAGTGAACCAGCTAAAATAACATTCGCACATATTCCTTCTCTGGAATGGCTTAATTGTAACTAACATGTTACGTCTTGTATGGCCTATCATAAATCTGAATACCGAAATTTCTCGCTTGGTTATTAACGAGCTATTGCGTGTGTATGGAGCAAACGAACCCTTCCGAACCTATTAGGTACAAAGATCTTTATGTCAGAATTTCCGCTTCAGTAATTGCAGCACATATCATTGTCATTTTTGGTGAGCCGGATTCAACCTTTGAGATACTTTTAAAAAGCTACTATTACCCGGCTTTCGGGATCAGCTTCGTCATTGCGTTTCTACTGATCTCCTATGTGCATTGGGTTACGAGCTTTCTGGATAAACGTAAGGACTGGGAACATCATTTGTTTTCAAGAGCGCTACTCCAAGTATTATTGGGCTTTATTGCACCTGCATTCCTGGCCTTTTTCCAGGCTTGGTATTACCTGAAGCTGCGTGGCATCAACATCCTAAAGACCACTTACGTCAGTCACGATTTCCAGTATATCTTATTGATGCTGGTTATCCTGAACGCCTACTACATCGGCTTCTATTTTTTCCTGCGATGGAAGCAGGCAGAACGAAGAGCGGCCTTATTGAAAGCAAGCCTCATCAAAAGCCCTGTTGATCCCAAGGAGCAGTTTTTAGTAAGCGGCGGCACTAAAAACGTGCTCATAGATTACGATGCCATTTGCTTTTTTTACCGGCAGGACGAAAGTAATCTGCTCCGAACCTTTCAGGACGAAACCTATTACATCTCCCGGCCCCTTGATGATGTCCAGCAAGATCTTGACCGACGTTTTTTCAGGGTGAACCGTCAAATGATCATTAACCGGAAGGCGCTTAAAAACTATAAAGCAATTGAATTTGGAAAAATTCAAATCGAGCTGGAACCGGCACCTGCTGAGCCGGCGATAGTCAGCCAGCGAAGAGCAAAGAGTTTTAAAGAATGGATGAAAAGTGTATCGTAAACGCATTTTATAAATCTTTGGCCGCACTAAGAGCTGCATTCCTTCGCAGTTCTTTATTTAAAAAGTAATA
Source organism: Pedobacter frigoris (assembly GCF_032678645.1). Classification (GTDB taxonomy): domain Bacteria; phylum Bacteroidota; class Bacteroidia; order Sphingobacteriales; family Sphingobacteriaceae; genus Pedobacter; species Pedobacter frigoris_A. The sequence goes on along the minus strand of NZ_JAVTSP010000001.1, from coordinate 45,192 downwards.
AAGGACCATTTCATGTGTTCGTTGATTGGCCGTAAACAACCTGTTAACATGCATATGAAAAAGGTCTCCTAGTAATGCTCCTCTTTTTGTAGCTGCACAATCTTTTAAGACAAGTATAAAACTCTCGGAAAATTTGGAAAATGCTTCGCTGTGCTGCCTTTTAAGCATGAGTTCCTGCTGCTTACAATAGGCCTGATATTTTTGATTGAGCATTTTAAAGTCGGCAGGAACAACCTGATGTTCCCTGTTGAATGCCTCAGAGAAAGAATCGATCAACTGAGTGATTTCGAAATCCGAAAATATACCTGCCGCTGCGATGGCCATAACCAGATCAATACACCGCTTATACTTATAACCGGGATCGGACTCATCTTCCAATAACGCTAACACATACCTGCTATCAGTATGGAAATGCTCCTCTACCTGTTCCATGAGCTCAGCACCATAACGGGCTATTTCTCTTTTATATATTCTAAGCTTCACATCAGCAACAATTCCGGTTGCAATTTCTGGGTTCAGCATTGAGGTAAAAGATGCTGTCAGGACATATCCCCTGGTTATATCTTTCAGCAGAAAACGGACGCGAAGGTGATGACCATTTTCTGAATACCTGATGAAGAACCAGGAAGCAAGGTCTGCTGAATGCTTGTTCACAAAGGAGGTGACATAGGTCTGCAGGATCATGTTTGCCCTTTGGGGATGACAGTAGATTTCAAAATATAGCCATTCCGAACCGGGAGCATAGTAGGGCAGAACTTTCTTTTGAGCGTCGTGATCTGCTTCTATGGGAGGAGGTAAGGAACTGTAAATTTTTTCCGTATGGAAAATGCTCATCAGAAACTGTACAATAAAAGGCCTTCCTGCTTCATCCCGTACAACAGGCTCATCGGGGATCAATACCTCTTCTATGTCTGCCGTCTTTTGTTTTTGCATGTACAGCAGAAATACTGCAATGTCTTCATCGGAGCTGGTATCAAAACACAGTGTCATGTCACTGAATCCGGTCTTAAAGTACCTTCCCACGCCCAACGCTTTCAGGCATGCCCGGCATTGTGCGATGCCGATGCTTTTTTTATTTTCATCGATCAGCTCATCCTGCTTAACCTGCCAGATAGCCGGACTGACAACGATGTTTTTGTATTGCACTCTGGGGTAGGCCTTCTGTCCGGGGAATAACGTTTTTAAAAAGAAATACGGATGTGCGTGGATCTCCTGGTACTGCAAGTCACATAAGAGCCTGAACAAAGAAAGGTCGGACTTGGTATGGTTGTAGGCAGATGCCAATCGCGGAACCAATCTTTGATTCATGGATTTTGATCGCAATACTACCTGGTCATTTCTAACAGAGATCAGTATATCCCTAAGTGAAAGCGGGGCTGTTGAAGTATCATAATTCAGAATAGCTAATTGCAGATCATAAATGGAGCTGCGCCGGTTGATGTTATCTATTTTATTTCCTACCAGGTAGCCAATATCAAAAAATAGCACACCTGGATTGGCCTTCGTTTCTACGGCGGCGTTGTCCCTGGCAAGCTGGTTTATATTTTCATTGTTGAGTGTAAAACGCCCGATTAATGAGTTGGCCGTGCATCCTCCAAGATGATCCAGCCAGACCTGCCCATCAGCCAGGCTGAACAGGGTGCTAAAAGTATTAGGTAAGGATGGAGCAGTTCCGGTTGTTTCCATTTTTAACTGCTCCAGGTCCAATATATTTGACATCCCATTCTGCCGGCTGGTCAGACAACCTCGCATGGCGGTGCTCAGTTTTTCTTTGCTGGTATCGCTATCTTTTAACTTTCGCTGTTCAAATTGCATAATAAAATCATCGCCATCTGCTGCCTGTTCAAGACCTCCATAGCCACATCCCAGCTCAGGATCTAAAGCCTCCATGATTGGTATTTCAAGCCCTTCAAACTTTTTTAAAAACTGGGCTCTAAAATGGCTGAGCGCTTCGATATCTGACACCGGAACAATGCGCTGCAGTAGGGTAATCAGGTCAGCAAGATGCCGGAATGCCTTTTTATCGATGCTCCCATCTTTATAGGCGCGACGGGTAAGCTGATATACTGGTCCATCAAGCGCATGCGCTTTCACACGCTGGAAATAATCTTCTCCTATAATATTGGGCGCATTAGAGATAAACAGCATTTGGAGCTGTATCATTTCTTCAATCAGTTGAAAATAGCCTTCCTGATCATTCAACTCTTTATTCAAATTATTCATTAAATTTTTAAACAGAATTGGTGTTTTACAGTGGCTTAAAATCTCGACAACCAGATCATCTTTTATGTTTTCATGAATCTCATACCCGTCTTCAGCGTAAATGATATATCTCATGGCGTCAGTAGTGAAGTAATAAGTACTATTTGCAAATAGCCAAATATCAAGCCTCATACGATCGTTGGAATGCCCGGCAATTTTATCTTTTAAAGTCCAGTCAGCGAAAGTATCTACCTGTTGCGTATTGCTTACAGTAATGGCCTTGGGTTCTGCCAGATCAAAGCTACCAACCCCGGCAAATGTCCCATAAGGGGTACAGCGGTACCTGGCGCGGTTGAAATACTTCCAAACAGTGAGATAAACATTGGGTGGAAGATCCGCTAAAGCTTCAGCTGGCGTATCCTTTATAACATCATAAAAAACGTCTGATGAGAACCGGATCGCTTCTTTTAATTCTTCCCAACAGTCCTTCAAATTTGACTGGTACGAGAACTTTGGAATTCTATAGATGATCCGGGGTTGCAGGGTTATCTTCATAAATCTCAATACGATTAGAAATTTCAGAAAGTAACCTGTTGCACATAAATTCTTCGGGGCTGATTTAACGGGAATTTAAAAGCCAATAAATAAACTCCGGGGGTAAAGGCTTTGCTGATTGTATACCCCATACAATCAGCAGAAAGAAAATGATAAAAAAATGATCTAGTTTTAATAACCCTCTAAAGAAACATTTATGTCTAGCCGAATTGTCGCATTCGCCTTTCTTCTGCTTTTGAAGAGCGCTCTTTCTGCATTTGCACAGCAGCGAACCGCTATTGACTATTACAGACTGATCAATAAGGCGGAGCTTGCAATATGTGACAGCGATATTGATCGTTCCTATAAGTTGTATACCGAAGCCTTCAAAATCAATAAAAATAAACCTTTCAGTAGAGACTTGCTGAATGCGTTTCACTGCGCTATGGACACCCGGCATTATCCTGCTGCAGAACGTTATTTAGCCAGGCTGTTAGCCCGCGGAATCAATGAAGAGACGCTGGCTAATTTGAAAAAAAGCTACACCGGGTTGGATTTGGAAAGGATTAACAGCTTTATCACTAAGTACCCCAATCAAACAACCAAAAAGAATGTTATGGCCGACAGCATTGACCGGCTGACGGAGATCGATCAAAGTGTACGGCATTATTTCCAGTCTCACAGAACAGACGGAAGATATATGAATGACTCTGTTCGACAGGTTGACAGAAATAATGCGGCAACACTATTCAGAATGTTTGTTCAATATGGGCTTCCTGATGAAGACGAAATTGGCACATTCGACAACAATCCCGGATCATTGCCACGATATTGGGTAATCATAGCCCATAACCGGTATGATGTAGACGTAGAAAACCCAACTGATTTTGATACGATGCTATACAAAGGCATCTTTAGCTTTGCTGTGAATGCCAATTACCTTATTGATGTATTGAATACTGAAGACGACAATGGTTTTTTTCCTGATCATAAATTCCGCTATAAATCAACCGTCATAACCATGCCATTAACCGTCGAATTTGGTGCCTACGGATTTGGCAAGGAGCGGGAGGTATGGCCCAAATACCTGCACCCCGATGTGGAAAAAAGAATCAATAAAGATCGCAGTTCATTCGGGCTGGGAACGCTGGACGACCAGAGAAGAAAATTTTTATTCAGTGAGGCGCACTTATCTGACAAATATGAAAAGTACAGCATTAAGGCCTTGCCCGTCAGATTTAGAGAAGCGCAGACAGACGAGGAGCGCGACGAGATGAAGAAAGGATACCTGAAGTACAAACCGGCCTTACCTCGATGAACACTTACTACATTTCACAACTATCTCATTGTACCTATATCCACAGTCTCCAGCAATGTATTATGTTCAGCACCCATCTTGTCAAATAGATTCAATCAATACGATACCTGAATCGGATCACGCTGTAGGAGAAGTAACTTCTTATTTCCAATGTCTTCGTCTGTACCGGTTGTCATGTTATGACAACTTCAAAGGCAATGGGCGATGAGGAACAATAAAACTAATTGTCCACTCATCGTTTTAGTTTTTTTATTGCAGAGTCCCTACCAATAGGTAATTATCCCACCGGCCGTTGCCCACGAAACATCGCCAGCAGCCTCGATACTGAATTCGCTGTCAAAAATCCATCCGATTGTTACGGCCAAAGCATCCATTGTTACAGCCGCCTGTACCGCCAAAATCTCTTTGAGCCACTTGGGCATCTCATCCTGAAAATTATGCTTCAATCGATCACGACGTTCATACCAGTACGTTGATGAATATCTGGCCACAGATGTTGTCATAAGTAATCCCTGCTTTTCCTGATCACTTAATTTATCACTCAGGATTTTTGTCTCTAAGTTCTTCACAGTTTGCAAAAAGCCAGGTACATTTTCTATGTGCTGCATCGCGATTAGAAGCGTCTTTAAATGTTCACGGTACCTTGATGAATGCGCTTTCAGGTTGATGACATTATCGAAATTGCATTTTAAGCCGGTTTTCAGAACATCTACTATCTTATTGTAGTTTTGGGCAATGTCCCTATCACCTTTCCTGGTATAACCTACAATAAAGGAATGAACTGCACCCCAGTCATTCTTTCCTGTTTTGGCGACAAAATCTTCAGCTGCATCTAATATCTGGTTATGCTGCTGCCCTGCATAATCAAACATGTTTTCGGGGTTGGCGACATGGTAACGTTCATACATCTTTGCCTGATCGGATGTTGACAGGATATTTCCTGAAATCTTGGATGGATTTTTTCCGCTTTTCACCTCTTCTGCCTCCTGGCCTTTCTGGCAACTGCTCATGGACAATACTGCCAGGCAGCCTGCCAGCGTCAATATTTTTACTTTTTTCATTGTTAAAGGATTTATAGTTTATAAAATGCCGGATTCTTTATTACCAATTGTCTCTTATTCCATCGTTGACAAACGATGAAAATGCTGAAGCATCCTCCGAAGCCGTTCTGCTGAATGTGATCATGCCCAACGTTGCCGACATCATATCACACGTCACCGCTGCCTGCCAGCGCACTATTGCATTGAGCCACCTGGGCATCTGATCATTATGTAATGGAACCTTTGGCCTCCTTTCATACCAATAAGCACCGGAGTAGCGGGCCACTGAGGCTACAGAGAGCAGCGCTTCCTTATCTTGATCCTTTAAATCACTATTACTGATCTCCTCTTCCAACCCTTTCACTGCCGGGATAAATCCGTTCCAGTCAGCAGGCTTTTCCACTCCTGCTACGATCTGCCTGAGTCTTCTTACGTATTTGTCACAAACAGGCGTGCAGCCGGGATAATTAAAAATAGTGGTATAATCGTCCTGTTCTGCCTTTGCCATGATGGGCTCCATAAATGCAAGGCTTTCCGTGAGATCGATACCCTGCTGTTTACAATAGTGGATAATGAAAGCTTTCTTTGCCGCCCTGCTTCCATCCCTGGTAACTTCCATATGCTTATCCAGTGCGTCCAGAATTTCATTGTGCCGCCGTCCACTGTCATCATACGGATTGCTGTTGTTTGCAACATTTGTCCAGGACTGTAGCTGTAAACTATTATCCCTGTTTGCTATCAGCGCAGCCTCTTTTTTTTCATCCGCCCGCTTCATCACTGCTGGTTCATTAACTTTCTGACAGCCATAGGCCACGGCCAGCAGTATTACCGCCAGCATCAACATTTTTACTTTTTTCATTTTTAAAGGATTTATAGTGTTTATTATTGAATTTTATCTGAAACTGTATTTGACAGCGACTTCAAACTGCCCGTTACTGTAGCTTTTCAGGTCACGGGTGGTATTGGTGTATTGAGCGAGGATGGATAACTTTTTCTCATGAATGTTACCAATCCCGAAAGTGATGCTGCCCGTGCTGTGGTAGACGACACTACCCATCAGCTTGCCATTTTGAAATCCCACATTGACGCCAGCATCCCAGATATCAGCTTCATGCTGTACGCCCCGGTAGACGAGCATCGGACTAACCACCGTTTCTACAGCAGTGTAGATACGGTAATGGTAACTTGCTCCTGCCATATACAGATAGCGGTCTGCTATTTCCCTGAACTCCCGATTTAAAAAACGTTTCAGGTTTGGCAAGGAGCCCTGCACGGTCAATACGCTGTTGCGGAAAGCTATCCCAAAGTCGCCGTCGAGGTAGCTCCCTCGTTTATTGAAATCATACAAGCTTTCATCTTCCAGGTCGCCCTTCACCCGGTCAAAGTCTATCCGGTCGTTTAAAAAGCCGCCGGTAAGCCCCAGATCCAGAAAGCTTTCCTCATAATCCAGCGGTAGATGATAGGCATAGGCAATCTTTACAACGGTGCGGCCTATCACGCCAGCGCGCTCTTTGTAACATAATAGTCCTGCGCCCACCTTTCCTTCTCCTGATCCGTATGCTAAGGTTAATGACTGAATCAAAGGTCCTCCGTCAAAGTCGGTCAGCTGGGCCGATATTGCCCCGCTTACTGCCCAGCCTTTATCAACGCCGGCCAGCGCCGGGTTGCCCAGATAAGGGTTAAAGAAATACTGGCTTCCCTGTGGGTTTAGCTGCGCTCTGCCCGACATGGCCAGCAGCACCGCAAATACTATCATTGTGAATGTTTTCATTTTCTTGTGTACTTAAAATTGATCGTGAATGATGCTGATAAATCCCTTTACATTTCCGGCGAGCTTACCCAGCTCCAGGATAAAATAATAGGTGTCCTCATTCAGCATACGTCCGTTAACTTCTCCTCCCCAGTTGTTCTGATAGTTCCTGGTTTTAAACAGCGCCCTGCCCGCACGGTCATAGATAGTGAGGATGTGTTCCGGGAACTGGTCAAGGCAGCGGAACAACAGGTAATCATTGCGGCCATCACCATTTGGCGTGATCACGTTATTGATCTGTTCAGGCTGATCACAATTACCGCCAGTTGGTGTTTCGGGTTCAGACTTTAACGGCGTCAGGGGTTGCAAAAAACCTTGTGTATATTGATACATCGGTTGAGCGAAGGTTTGGACCAGCACCATTTCCCCGAAGTTAAAATCGAAGTATTCCGCGCCTATCATTGCATAGTTTCCGGCAGCATTGATTATGCTGGGCGGTTCAGGCAAAGCCGTGTGCTGCGCTTTACTTTTTTCAATCTGAAAGGCTACCTGTAACACGGTCAACAGGGATGCCACTAACAATAATCTGTTCATAACCCTGCTGCTTAAAGCTGACCTATTACTACCCAATCCGTTCCATCGCTTTGTACGGTGTAGCCGCGTGATCCCGGCGTACCGCTCAACGTAATCATCGTCACTTTCAGGCCCGCTATACGGAAATTGCCGTTAAGCTGCGCATCCATCAACTGGTCATTGATCAGGTGATAAATTCTCCCAATGTTATTCGGTGCAGCAGGGGGGAGATTAAGATTCCCTTTCACCAGGATCGTGAAATCCCTGTCCGCTACTACGCCGCCGCTCATGGTTCTGATCGGACTGCTCACCGAGCCAAAGACCTGTAGCGTGCTGTTTGGCGCCACTGTATGCTGACCGATACCGGTATCACCTGTTTTGAGAATGGTCAATACGTTGCTACGCTGGGTGGGATGATTAGGATCTCCATTGCCAACTTGCATGATCGTTTCATCCCCGGTTGTCATCGCATTATTGGTTCCGGCTAAGAATTGGTAATTGCCTGAAGCCACCAGGTTACCACCCATTGTAGTAGACATGTAGCCGGTGATTTTATTAGTACTTCCAAAAGATGTACTGTAGTTACCGATGACCTCAGATAATGTACCAAACACCGTGCTTCGGCTTCCGCTGGCAATATTGTTTGTACCGAATGCCGTAGAATGTGTCCCCGAGACTGTATTCTCCTGTCCGAATACGGTGGCATTCAACGCGGTTGCTTTGTTGTTTTGACCAAATGCCGATGCATTGGTACCGCTCGCAGTGGTAAGGTTTCCCGAGGCTAAAGAGCCGGCACCTACCGGCGCGTCTACCTGCGGCTGACCGAAGCGAACAGCGCCCCGGACATCCAGCGGAGCGATTGTGGCTTTTGTATAAATACCCACGCTTCCCATCTGGTAAATATTTTGGGTATTACCGCTTGCTCCCTTTTGGGTCTGCTGGTCATACCAGGGCTCAGAAGAGGAAGCACTTGACCTGTCCTGCCACTCAACCGTGCCGCTTGAATCGGTGCCTAATATTTTATCCTTACCGCCGCTTTTGATCTTTGATTCCGTGACCGCTTCATTTGCCAGTTTTACCGTGGAAACTGCCCCTGCTTTTATGGCAACGGATACCTCCTTTAATACGGCACCGTCACCCCCGGTAATATCAAGTTCCGCCGATGTGATCTTCTTTGCGGAGCTGACCGCTTCATCATTTAATGTGCTGGCAATCCATTTTGTTCCGTTAAACATCAGCACCTGATTTTCTTTGACGCCTATAGTCTGAAGCGGCTTACCCTGCAAACCGTTTACCAGTGGATCAGGATAATTGCCAGTAAGGTCTCCACCTGCCGGACCGTTAGCCAGTCCGGCCGGTCCCTGGGCGCCGGTTGCGCCTTTAGGCCCCTTCAGGCTGTTGAGGTATTCGATCAGCGTACCGGTATTACCCTGTTCAAGCCAAAGTTCATACGCGGATTTACCCGTGCTGCCAATATCTCCCTTATCACCTTTTTCACCCGGTTGTGAGCTTCCATCTTTACCTTTCAAGCTATTGAGATAGTCAATTATCGTCCCGGTATTGCCTTGCTCCAGCCAGAGTTCATAAGCAGATTTTCCTTTATCCCCCTTTTCTCCTTTTTCACCCGATTCGGCATTTCCTGCATAAAGCGCGTATGGCACACTGAGCAACTGTGCTGTACCTGCAGGTGCGTAATTGATGCCGCCCTGTGGATCGATCTCGACCTTAATGAATTTGGGTCCCTTTCCCCAGCTAACCGAGGCAACCGACCCTGTAATGCTACCGGCACCGCTGCTGCCGATCTGGACACTGTACAGACCAAAAGCGTTGGTCATGACACGGCGGCTTTCCCTGTATTGAGCGGCGCCGTTTTCGCTGCCATCCAATATGCTGATGCGTAAACTGATCTGCCTGCCGGCGATGGGCTGGCCGCTGCTGCTGCGGGCTGCGCCCTGATAATTGAATTGTGCTGGCGCCTGGGCTATGGCAAGCTGACTAAAAAGAGCCAGCACCAGAATAATGAGTAAATGCTTTTTCATTGTTTTGAGTTTATAGGTTAATAACTCTTGCAAAGCTTCCGCTATCAGTCCAAAAGACTTATGTATTTCCTATTCGTGAATAAAGATTTTTGAATGATAAGGCTATATACTCATTAAGATTCCGGTCTGATACCCTTTGCCTATAAATCACTTTTAGCCCGTAACTGGGAGTAGTAGATTGACCTGTACAATTAGTTCGCGGGCCCGATCATATTTGTATGCTGCAAGATTGATGATTATTTCTGCTGATCCCTCAGCTAATTCGGCCGCGAGATCCATTTGGTATTATCCTGATAGCCTCTACTGTTTCACCAGGCAGCCTGCTAAGAGTTTTGTGTGTGTTGACCTTATACTTTTTTGAAAACGCAAAACGGCAAAAGCGCAGCTAAGGTAGTGTCCCGCCGGGGTCTACGAACCTTTAATGGCTCGCTATGGCGCTCACCAGCCTTCGGCACTAACGGTTCTTCGTCCCCTTACCGTGCCACTTAAACCTTGCTTTCTTTTTAACCGTTTCCGCGCCTTCCAAAAAAGCTTTTAGGCCAAAAGAACATGGGGAAAAAGAAAAAAATAAACAACAGAAGTTTTTCACCAAAAAAAAACAGTTATGGAAATCACAGTAAGGTTAACCAAAGACGCAGAAGTAAGAAGCGCAGGAAACCGTCAGGTTGTAGGACTAAGCGGAGTCATCAACAAAACATTTAAAACCAAAGCAGGCGAAGTTAAGAAAACGGCCACCTTTTTTGATTGTTCGTATTGGCGCAGCATCAACGTAGCGCAGTACCTCACCAAAGGAACAGTCGTGCAGTTATCCGGTGACATTGGCGTAAATGCCTACAATACCAAAACAGGCGAAGCCCGCGCCAGCATCACTTTTCACATCAACGAAATACTGAACTGGCATTATACCGGCAGCACAGGTAAATCTGCACCTATACCGGTAAACCAGTTTGTTGCCGCTGGCATTCAGGATGAACCCGACGACCTGCCATTCTAAACCAATTTCTCAGTAATCAATTCAATCGCAATTCACAAAAATCACAAACAATACAAATTCAAACAACATGGCACATAACTTAAATTTCAACGAGCAAACAGGTAAGGCATCTTTCTTTTCCGTACAGCAAAAGGCATGGCATGGCTTAGGGCAGATCATACAGGAATACCCAACCAGCGCCGAAGCCATCCAGCACGCCGGGCTGGATTATGAAGTGGTAAAGAATCCGATTTACACCAGCATGCCCACAACCCGCGCTACTGAATCCGGCATTCAAACCCTGAGCAGTGAAATCATTGTACCCGACAAATATGCCACCATCCGCACCGATAACAATGCGGTATTGGGATTGGTGGGCAAAGATTATGAGATCGTGCAGAACCGGGACGCCTTTACATTCTTTGATGAAATCGTAGCCAGCGCGAACGTACAATATGAAACCGCCGGGGCACTCGGCAAAGGGGAGCGCATTTTTATTACTGCCAAGCTGCCCGGTGTGATCCGTGTAGGTGAGGACGATGTTACCGAACAATACCTCTTTTTAACCACCAGCCATGACGGTTCCGGCTGCATTACCATCGCCTATACCCCTATCCGCATCGTATGTCAGAACACCCTTAGCGCAGCACTGAACTGCAAGACCAACACCATCAAAATCCGGCATACGGCAAATGCTAAAGAAAACTTTGAGAATGCGCGGAAAGTTTTGGGCCTGAGCAGTCGCCTTTCTGAAGAACTGGAAGGAACGTTTAACAGGTGGGCAAATATTAAGATCACCGACAGGCAGGTACGCCAGTTGATAGAGATTGCAATGGCACCTAATAAGGAAACCCTGAAAAACCTGAAAGACGGGAACAAAGACGAATTGTCCAGCATGTACACCAATGCATGTGACAATGTATTTAGCTATGCCATGCTGAACGAATCACAGCAGCTTGAAACCACCAAAGGCACACTTTTCGGCGCCTACAATGCAGTTACCGGTTACTATCAAAACGTAAAGCGTTATGGCAGCGCAGAAGAAAAACTGGATTCCCTGCTTTTCAATGGCACCGCGCAAAAGCGCACCCAAACTGCCTTCGACCTGTGTACCGCCTTTGGCCAGTATGGTGCGGAAGCCCTACAACTCAACTAACCCCATTCAGCAGCCGTCCACGTGGCGGCTGCAATTACCCACCTTTTAAAGAATCGTAAACATGAACAAGCAACAGCAATATAGCAAAGAAGAATTACTCATTTCATGGGAAAGGATCGGAAAGAAAAACAGATGGATTGCAGCAGCAACTGAACCTGAATTTTCCGCTGCTCAACTTACAGAATGTCACAGTGTAGAGGAATTGGAATATAATCTAAGCTTAGGCAATTGGAATTTAGGGAAAGGCTTTTACTTCCAAAACCTCTGCTTAATTAATCAGATTGACGGCGGGGATGAATGGCTGACTATTCGTGATCGAATCCCTTTTGAGAGCATGACCGTTTGGAGGTTGATAGACGATGGGGATTTTATTATCGTCATTGAAGCAATGCTCGAAGCAACCGATGAACGTCTTATGTCTTTAAACTATTAAAAACGGTAAGATGAACGATTTAAAAACCTACCGGTTAACACTTGCCCATGACAACGGCAAAATCCGCATACTAATAACCTCCCGTTGTATCAGTGAAGCAATACGGCAGGTAACAGCCGCAGAATCATGCAGCGAATCTGCAATTGTAAAAATTGAAACCCTGAAAACTAATCGAAAACCATAAAGCAAAAAAACAATGAGACCAATATATCTTTTATTACCACCCGAAAAAGCATCCTTATTGCACCTGCTCTTTCCTGAAGAAATGCCCGCCCTGATCAACTATATAGAGGGCATGGCCATCACCTTACAGGAGCAGCAAGATACTCAGCGCAAGAAATGGGACAAAGAATATATGCCCTTTGACCAATGGATGAAGACAATGGACACCATTCGTTATAAGATCAAAACGCGCAGGGATAAGCTACAGCAGCAGCACCGGCTATTTGCCAGGTTACTATTTAGCGGGCAGAACGCACTGTTTTCAACACACTGCATTTTGATCTACCTCAGCACCACAAAGCACCCCAATCATAAGTTTATGCTGGCTTTGGAAATGCTGTTTAAACCCCTGTAAGATGAAAAAGATCGTCGATAACAAAGGGCAAACCCTCACAGTCACCAACCTGAAAGCAGCCATTGAGCAGGCTAAAACCTTTGCAGGATATGACCGCTACAACGGATCGCCCATCCTGCCTCCTTTTGTTTTGGAACGCCAAGCTTACTGGCAGGACATACTGGAAAAATTGCAAGTCCTGCAAGCAGGTAAAAAGTGAAAAAGCTACCCTTATGAACATCAAACCATTTTCACCGGAGCGCCTGCACCATATCCGCAGGCTTCGCAAAGCGAGAAGGTATTTCAAACAAACACCACTATTCGCTTTCGGGCGAATGGTGGAGGAATACCCGGATTATTCGTTTGAACAGTTTACTGATGATCTCAGGCGCAGAACGAAACCCAAGAAACGGAAAGGCCGTAGCCCGCTTACCCGTTATGGTAGATTCCGCCGGATTGAAAAGCTGCTGTCTGAGTTCAGGTTGACCGGAGATCACGATGCTATCAGGAAAGCGATACGCCTGCGAAAACATCTTGTACACCCATACAGAGTGCAATTCAGGATCGGTAAAGACAGGTACGAACACTGTTTTTCTGCACTCATTCCAATTGAACAGATAGAAGAATTGGTATCCTCACTTAGCAGCGTGACCAGCATGGAGCAAGCACAGCAGCATATCGATAAATTGAACAAGTACAAAACCTATTAATCATGAAACAGATCACCGTAGATATATTTTCATTTAGCGAACTGCAACCCGATGTTAAAAAAAGGGTGTTAGAAAAACACCGCTATGTTGAAGTAGACGATACCAACTGGTATAGGTTTGAATTGATGGCATTTACTGAACTATGCAGCCTATTAGGCATCCTTACAAGTCCTGAGCAGATTTTCTTTAGCGGGTTTTACCACCAAGGGGCGGGCAGTACTTTTCGATGTACTATTAACGTACTTGAAATGGTAAAAGCCGTTTCGCAAAAGGTATGGGAAAAAGAAGATTTTCGAAAAATCCATTTTACTGCTTGCCCTTGTCAACCCCGCATCCTACAGCAGATAGAAAAAGGCAATATTGATTGCAGATTCTTTACCTGTATTCCCAACCGGGGATATTACATAGACCTGCACGAAGACCATCGTTTTCACCTTTTATCAAACGGCAGCAATATCGAAAGAGAACTGCTAATCCTATTCGACTGGATTAAACGCAACATTAATGAATTGAATACACATCTGTATCAATCATTGCAAAGCATCTATGAGGGTTTGACCTCCGATGAAGCAGTTGCCGATTTCTTAGAAGCCAACGAATGGGCTTTTACTTGCGATGGGCGATTAGCTAACCACCTTGTATAAAACTTAAACATTAAGATCATGAGCATAATTAGTGAGAAAACAGAACCCAAAGCAATTGTCATTTTAGCAAGGATGGTAAAGCAGTTTGAAAAGCTGAACTATCTGGAAATGACAAAGCAGGATAACGCGGAAATATGGATAGCAAGAAAGGTCTTGCAAGGAATCATTACAGCCAATGGCTATAAAGTAAATCATGACCGCACCATTCCGCGCTCAATTATTAAACTTAAAAAATAAGGTCATGAACATTTTAAACACAAACGGAAATACCCCGCTCCTTCTGTTGTTGGTGGCGATTGCTATTCTTTACATAAGAGGCCGCAACCGCTTTAAAAGACGCGGGCTTGGTGGCCTGCCACATTTCAGCAACTTTGGAAGCAACATTATAATCACCTGCTTTGAATGGATTCTTAAATGGGCTGCTTACCTGACCATTGTTGGAGTAATCATCTATTACCTCATTCAAAAATAATACTCATTTAAAAAGCCAAATCATGAAAACAAATTTTTTCTCCATACTCGCGGCATTGAATGTTACAGGCACATGGAGTATTACTATACTGAAAGTCGCTCCGGACAATCTTGTTGTTTCTATCATGCTGCAAAATGAAAGCTGCACCGATGATGCCCGCAAGTATTTTATCCCGCTCACCCTTGATGCCACGGTATCAGAACTGGACGACACCTTTTTTTCCACCATCAGCGACCCTTTGGAAGTGACCTCCAGCATCATGACCAATATGGAACATTTCATTGCCCAGCAGGAAGCAGCCCTTGCCGCATCCAAAATGGAACAGCAAAAGAACACGAAAGCAGAAAAGGAACTGACTGAAAAACAGAAGAAGTATAAAAAGCAATTGGAAACAGTCGAAGCCTTGAAAAAAGAAGGCAAATACAGGGAAGCCTACGTCAAAGTGCCCGACCCGCAGGAATACCCGGAACATGCCGAAACACTGCGCAGCCTGCGCGAGGATTTATGCAAGCAATTTGAGCCTTCATTATTTAATCAACCCGTTCAAAATGTAAAGTCATGTTAGTTAAAAAACTTAAACGCCTTTTTCTTTTGGAAGAGCAGAACGGTAAGCCCATTAAGCTGGCAGACCCTTCCGAAAAACTTTCCGTACAGGCTGTGCAGAATTTCTACAGCAACACCTATCCGATACTCACTACCGCCAAAATTGAAGGGCCCCAGATTGTAGATGACCACATTCAATACAAATTCATTTCTGTGATCGGAACAAAAGGGTAATGCATGAAAAGGAAAACAAGAATTATTAAACAGCTCAAAGAAAGATCATGGTACAAATGCAGCAAGATAGGCCAGTATGTAGAAAACCTCAACCAGCGCAAGGATGCAGCAGAAGTATTACAGGAAAAACTGCAAAGCGTGCCGTCAGCACATTTGCCGCTGATTTTTTAAAAGACCATTTCCCGCCACTCAGCGAGGAAACAGAAATACTCTGTAAGCAGCAACAAGTAGAATCTGTATTCTTTTCACAAATCCGGTATTTCGCAGACCGCTATAATTTCATCATTCCAAAAGTGGACATGGTTGTATATCCCTATAACATCTACCTTGTCATGCAAGAGGCTAATCAGTTTCTTTCCAGCAAAAAAATTGAAGATCGCTTATACCTGATTGAATCGAGCGAAGGAAACATATGTTTACTGACCGCCAGTACTTTTAATACCAGCGGTACTGTTTATTATTTCCCTCTAAAATCCTTGTGGACATTAAGCCTGTCAAAAAAACATAAACAGGAATATCGCCTGCTGCTATCTGTATTTGCCTACTGCTATCAGGTACTAAAAATGCCTTACTATAACGGTTGTCATCATGTAGGCTATTATTATGAAGCTATGGAGGAAGGTTTGGAATGTAATGAAGAGGGACTGGACAAAGAGTACCAAAAAGAATGCTTAGCGGAAATTAGGCTGGCATATCAGGCTGGCCGCGAACTGGAAACCCACATTCTAAAGCCTTGTCAATTAAAAGGCTGGCAGCGGCGTTTAGATCGGTTTAATATTTATACACCTTTTGGCCGGGCCTTATATCAGCTTGCCCTTAATTTCTATGACCTGTATCAGCATTTTCCTGAAAAGTCATTTCATGAAAACATCTACTGCGGCCTGATAGAGCCGGACGCAGAAAACAGGCTCTACCCCGATCAGTACATTTCATTTGTGTGGTCGAACGACGGCCAATTGGCAGAAGACCTGTATAATTATTTCAACTGTGATGCCGATGAAGCCCAGGTGGTCGAAGAGCCGTTAAAGATTACTCTATATGATAAGGCGCAGGGAACGCAGCTCAGTGATCTGAGGTTTGAAACACGGCTGTTTGAGCTATTTGGCGAACTGGCTGATATGCTGCAAATGATAGAAGATAGTGAACATTTAAAAACGATAGAAGATGAACGCAATGACTAATTTAATGCCGGAGATTGAGCAGCTATTTGTGCCGGTACAATCCTTAGTGATTTACCGTCAACTGGCTGACAGGAATAATATTTATGTAGAAGTCTTTGATATTGGCAAAGATGGATGCCCGTTAAATCCACATCCCCTGACCACTGAGGAAAGCATAGCCTTTGCACGAAGTCTAGCCGATTCAAAGGAACTCAATAGTAGTTTTCTACGGTGCGAAGGACTGCTACCCGAAAATGTCCTTTATCTTGATACTTCCATGACCGGAACGGCTGTCTGGTTCACGCCAGCTTTCAAAACAAACCTGTTTTTTAAAGCCGGGCTAACCATTCCAAATGGAGAAGCTTTTATTCCCCCATTATTGTGGAGAGCCAGTAGAAATAGATTGCACCTGTATGCATTGCCGGATAACAATCGGCCAACTGAAAAAACAAAACTCTTACGCGCACCTTTTTTCAATACGGGAGAATCCGGCAGTGTGTGCATGGGTACAGTAAACGTAAAGTTTGACGAGCATTGCACGCTGCAAAAGTTTATCACGCAGTGGCAGCACTTTTTCTTCAATAGTTATTTCAGCCACCTCAGCGGCTCAAATCCAGTTTCCTGCAACATTGTGCAGCTATGGCAACAGCAGGTTGCCACCGGCCAGCCGTTTCCTATGGAAGTACTTATCTCCAGCAATCAAAAATTAAATGACCTGATCTTATGAAAACGCCCGTTCATTTTGCCGCGCCATATCTGATGGCACCCACCAATCCCATAACTGTAAACCTGATCGGTGCCGGCGGCACCGGCAGCCATATGATCTCTGCCCTTGCCCGCATCAATAGTACACTAAAGATATACGATCATCCCGGACTACAGGTGAACCTATGGGATGATGATGAGGTGACCCTTGCCAACCAAGACCGCCAGTATTTTGCCAAGTCCGAAATCGGACTGAATAAAGCCGTTGCCCGGATCGCCCACACCAACCGTCATGCCGGCACCAACTGGAAAGCGATTACTGAAAAATTTACACGGCCTAATGTGTATGGACAGCAGCATTGCGCCAATATTTACATTTCCTGTATCGATAAAGTAAAACCACGTTTTGAGATTTCCGATATGCTGCAAGAGTTAAGCAAAGAGGAAATTGCCGAACCGATTAGACCCTATTACTGGATGGATTTTGGAAATGCGCAGGTCACAGGACAGGCTTTATTAGCAACCGTAGGTAACATACCCCAGCCTAAATCTAAAATTTATCTTACCCGGCCATTCTTGCCATCTGTGGTAGATCAGTTCCGGCATCTTTTACTGGCTCAGCCCGAAGACGACCAGCCTAGCTGCTCCCAGCGCGAGGCACTGGAAAAGCAAGACCTGTTTATCAATTCTGCTTTGGTGCAAAATGGCGGCTCATTGTTATTGCAATTGCTGCGCAATGGCATGATCGAAAAGCGGGGATTCTTTGTGAACATTGAAGACCTGTGTTGTCAGCCCATCAGATTGACATAATAAGGGCCGGAAAAATTTCCGGCCCGCCTGATCTGCCACCCCTCAATTCTTCGGGACGGCAGGGCGGGAGGAAGCGGCGTATCCGGTCACTGAACCGGTGTTTATGATAATTGATGCTTTAAGGTTCATTAACCGGTACAGAAGTGTTGTTGTCGTTGCCATAAGATCGCTTATACGGCATCGGCAGAAGCCGTATGTAGTCTTTTGTTAGTGAATAGAAATTTGCCACCTGTATGCCGGATAAAAAGCAAAAAAAGAGATTCCGGAGAATCTCTTTTTCGTTGTTTTGCTGTTGGTATTACTTCAATCTGAACTTGGAGATTTTTTCATTTAGTGTTTCCAGGTTTCCTTTGCCCAGGAAATCATCTGCAATAGCCTTGAGCTCCTCCAATGTGTCTTTTGACAGGACACTCATCACGCTTCCTTCTTGTTTTCCATCCCCTGTTAATGCTTGATGAATTAGCTGCGCTAATAACAGGATGTTTTTGCGTTTGACCTTGGTATTTAAAGTTACCATGTCCTCCATTCCCGGCACCGCCAACAGGATATCATAGACGTCCTCCATTTCTCTTTTCTGTTCCATACTTCTACTATGATTTAATTTAAAATTTTAACCAGTTCAGCCCGAATTATCCTGGGCAGGTTTTTCCCATCATTAGCAACCTCAATTCGATAGACCGATTGAACAGGACAGGTTTTAAAATCCAGTTCGCACCCCGGAGGGCTGTACAAAATACCTCTGCGTCTGCGGTAGACCTGCAGGCTAAATTTTAGCCCATCCTCAATACATTGGAAATAACAATTGATTGCAAAAGCGTTCTTTGCCCACATCTTGAAATCAAGAATCACATCCAGGTTTCCCGTTGGCACTGTTCCCGGTCTCCAGATATATACGCCTCTTTCGTAGCCCAGGTCTTCTGCCTGAATCCATGTCATCACATTACTATCCATTCCTACACATTTTTATCGCGCTAAAATAAAAAAGTCTTTGCTACCCGTCCTCAGCCCTTCAAAAATTGAAGGGCTGACCTTAAAAATTATCACCCTTTCTACATTAGCAATGTGAAACAGAAAAGTGAGCGTGGATATGAAAACAGAACGGTTTACAATACAGCAAGCTAAGGAGATGGACTTAGTTGAATTCCTGGCCTCATTAGGGATGGCGCCGGCTAAAATAACCAGGGACGACTACTGGTACATTTGTCCCTTTCATGGGGAAAGAACAGCATCTTTTAAGATCAGCAGGAAACTTAACCGGTGGTTTCATTTCGGAATAGGTGTGGGCGGCGACCTGATAGATTTCGGCATCCGTTACTATGAATGCACGATTTCTCAATTTTTAAACTTGCTGGCCGCAGGACCTGTACCGATCGCAAGGCATATCCCACCAACTGACACCGGAACAGTAAAAGAAATTACTGTTTTGAACAGTCGTCCGCTTTCTTCGTCCGCTTTACTCAATTATCTAAGGAAAAGGAAGATCCTAATCTCAGTGGCAAAACGGCACTGCGTAGAAATTGATTACTCCCTATACGAGCGAACCTACTTTGCCATTGGCTTTGCCAACCGCTCAGGAGGATATGAGATCCGCAATGCCTACTCAAAGCTTAGCGCCAGTCCCAAAGACATAACTTCCATTCTTAGCGGAAATTCTGTGGCCATATTGATTGAGGGTTTTATGGACTTCCTCTCGCTGGTAACCGCAGCAAACCTGGAGGCAGATTATTTCATTTTAAACTCGACGGCCTTTCTCACCAGGACGCTGCCCCTTCTGCAATCCTACACGACGAAATTACTATTTCTGGATAACGACCCTACGGGTGATCGTTGTACCACTCAGGCCATCGCTTCCGGACCAGGGTTTCAGGACTGCCGCTATTTATACAGCCAGTTCCATGACCCCAATGACTGGCTGATTGCCCAGCCCTACGGTAAGGCGACACTTCCAAAGATTTTATAACAAACTATAGCATGCTGAATTTTTATAGCTGACAGTACAGTGCTGAGCAAGCTTGCACCCTGCGAGATGAACCGTTGTATCACAACGGATGTTTTACCCCTTGATGCTCGGAACTCGCGGGGTTTGAATTGATGAATTTAGGTTAATGAGAAAACGAAAAGGTGATGAAAAGAGAAACCGAAAACAGGTCCCAATGGCTTCATGTCAGGATCACAAAAGCAGAAGAAACGATTATAAAAAAGGCTTTTGGTAAGACGACGGAGAAGAAAATAAGTGACTATATCCGCAAGATTATTTTAGGCAAACCGATGATCGGAGCCGTCCGGAATCAGACCCTTCAGGACATTCTTTCCGAGCTACTGGCCCTGAGAAAAGACCTCAACGGCATTGCCAATAATTACAACCAGGTGGTAAAGAAGCTCCACACAATGCCGAAAGAAAAGAGCCTTGATCAGTGGATACTCGGCTTCCGTTTACAGGAAAAGAACCTGGTTAAATCTATTGAGACGATCCGGGATTATATCAGTAAAACAGCTGCGGAATGGTTGC
Organism: Pedobacter frigoris; assembly: GCF_032678645.1. GTDB lineage: Bacteria > Bacteroidota > Bacteroidia > Sphingobacteriales > Sphingobacteriaceae > Pedobacter > Pedobacter frigoris_A. The sequence continues at coordinate 24,831 of NZ_JAVTSP010000001.1, read as the reverse complement.
GCGGATAAAACCCGGCAGGTCCATCCGGAAGAGTTTCTTTTATAATGAAACGAAAGTAGAAGAAGGCCAGGCCAAGTGGTTGCATGCAGAAAATTATCCGGTTTCAGGTGAAGATCTGACCCAGGATCTGCGGCTGAGAATGTTGGAGAAGCTGGCTGCACTAAAGCCAAATGTAGCGGTAAATAGCGTACACATCAGTTTGAATTTTGATCCTTCCGAGGTGATCTCCGAAGAGCAATACGTCCGGATTGCAAGGGAATATATGGAACGTTTAGGCTTCGGCAACCAGCCTTACCTGATCTATCAGCACTACGATGCCGCTCACCCGCATGTGCATGTGCTGACAACCAATATTGAATCAGAAAATAGCCGGATTGATCTACATCACCTGGGCATTCACATGTCCGAACCGGCCAGGATCGCCGTTGAAAAGATGTTCGGCCTTGTGGAGGCGGAAGGCAAAAACAGCATTGATTATAAGCTAAAACCTATTTCTGCCGAGCAGATCGTTTATGGCAAACGGGAAACTAAAAAAGCGCTTTCAGTTGTCCTGGAAGCGTTACACAAACGCTATAAGTACACTTCCCTGGCAGAATTCAATGCCCTGCTTAAGCTTTATAACGTCCGGGCAGACAGGGGAGCTGTAGACTCACGCATCTATAATAATCAGGGTCTGCTGTATAGGGTATTGGACGCCGAAGGAAAGCCTGTCGGCGTACCGATAAAAGCCAGTGGCTTTCATTTTCAGCCCACGCTAAAGAACCTGGAAACACATTTTCAGGCAAGCGACCGTGCCAGAAAACCATTCCGCGACAGCGTAAAGAGCAAGATAGATTTTTACCTGCTGCAGGCCAGGAATCCAACATTAGCTGGCCTGGTCAGCTCACTTGAAAAGTCGGGTATTGCAGTCGTTTTGAGGCAAAATGAGCAAGGTCAGACTTACGGCATCACCTATATCGATCATAAAACGCAGTGTGTTTTTAATGGCAGTGATCTGGGAAAAGAGTACAGTGCCAGAAACATTATTGAAAAGACGACCGGCCTATCAGCCCGCCCTGTGTCCTATAAGATCAGTAATACCCATCCGGATCGCAGATACGCACCTATAGCACCTTTTAAGGCGGTCCCGCCACCAGATTTTGCGCAGCACTTATGGCCAAAAGACCTGATTGAACAACTGCTTTCCCCGGAGGCAGATACCAGTTACATGCCCTATGAGCTGGCAGGCAGAAAGAGAAAGAAGAAAAAAAGAAAAGGGAATTCGAACACTTAAAAATTAAACGAAAATGAGTACAGGAGAGAACGAACAAGCGCTGAGGAAGATACTCGACATGACAAGGTTAATGGCAATCGCCATATTAATCTTACACTTTTATTATTACTGCTATGGGCTATTTAATCACTTTCATTTGACCACAGCGCTAACCAATAAACTGCTCGGAAATATTGCTGCGACAGGCATCTTCAAGAGCTTCTATATCTCAAAACTGATTGCCCTGGGGATGCTTACTGTATCCCTGATGGGCGCAAAAGGGAAAAAAGACGAAAAACTAAGCTACAAATCCGCATTGGCTTTCCTGCTGCCGGGGCTGCTCACCTATTTTATCAGTGGGCTTATTCTATTAGCAGAGGCGTCATCGATTACAAAAGCATGGCTGTACATCACTGTCACCAGTGCAGGGTTTCTGCTCATTGTGAACGGTGGGGTTTTACTATCGCGTATCATTAAAGACAGGCTCAAAGGGGACATTTTCAACAAAGACAATGAGACATTCCCACAGGAAGAGCGGCTGCTTCAAAATGAGTATTCAGTCAACCTTCCAGCAAAATATCACCTAAAAGGGAAGGTTCGCAAGTCATGGATCAATGTTATTAATCCTTTTCGAGGCTTGTTAGTATGTGGTAGTCCGGGGGCCGGCAAGAGTTATTTCGTCATTCGCCATGTCATCACCCAGCACATCGAAAAGGGGTTTTCAATGTTCGTTTATGACTTCAAGTTTGATGATTTATCTGTCATCGCATACAATGCCTGGCTAAAAAATAAACACAAATATAAGGTCCCCTCTAAGTTCTATGTCATCAATTTTGATGACCTCAACAGAAGTCACAGGTGTAATCCACTGGACCCATCCGGCATGTTTGATATCACCGACGCCTCAGAATCTGCCAGAACGATCTTACTTGGATTAAACAAAACGTGGATAACCAAACAGGGCGATTTTTTCGTGGATTCTCCAATTAATTTTCTGTCTGCTATCATTTGGTATCTGAGGAAATACCGGAACGGGGCTTATTGTACACTGCCTCACGTTATCGAACTGATGATGGTTGACTACAGTCAATTATTCACCATCATGAGAAGGAATAAAGAACTTGAGCCACTCCTAAACCCTTTTTATTCTGCTTTCCTCAATGATGCAATGGAGCAGCTAGAGGGACAAATAGCGTCCGCTAAAATAGCAATGGCCAGGCTGGCCTCACCATCATTATATTATGTGCTTTCCGGCTCAGACTTTACCCTTGACATCAATAATCCAGAGTCGCCAAAGATTCTGTGTGCCGGTAATAATCCACAAAAAATACAGATCTACGGTGCGGTTCTATCGCTTTATGTCAATCGTCTGATTAAGCTGGTCAATAAGAAAGATAAACTCAAAAGCAGTCTGGTCTTCGATGAATTTCCTACGATATACCTGAATAATGTAGATGGTTTAATCGCAACTGCCCGCAGTAATAAAGTGGCGACCACGCTTGGCCTGCAGGACATGAGCCAGCTCAGGAAAGATTATGGCAAGGAGCAGGCCGACGTAATTATGAATATTGTTGGTAACGTGGTGTCTGGACAGGTCACCGGTGATACTGCAAAACAACTCTCAGAAAGGTTTGGAAAGATCATGCAGGACCGCGAAAGCTTGTCCATTAACCGAACCGACACCTCTGTCAGTAAGTCCAAACAACTGGAATCAGCTGTCCCTCCATCTACTATAGCTGGTCTCAGCTCCGGGGAATTTGTCGGCATGGTAGCCGATGATCCTGACAATAAAATAGCACTTAAAACATTTCATGCCGAGATTCAGAATGATCATGCAGGGTTAAAGAAAGAGATGGATAATTATAAGCCTATGCCTCTAATCAGGGACATAGACAATAGCATGGTGCAGGCCAATTACAATCAGATTAAACAAGACATTCAGGACATTGTTCAGTCGGAGATGGAGCAGATCATGAGGACTCCGGAATTGAAACACTTAATTATTAGAAAATAGAAGAATAGTTTTAACAAGCATTGAGCCATCTCATTATTAGAAAAAAGGTAGTTTTCTGTGAGTTCCCATGTTGGTTTTACCAGCTTGACTCTTAAATATTGGTAACATTACCCTCTTGTGCCTCTTTGCTAACCTTAATTGCTTCAATTACCCTGTTTTCCATTTCATGCGTTTTTTGAATGGATCGAGAAGTGTTTTTGTATATCACAGCAGCCTCCAGCTTAGGTTTTTTACCACCGGAACTGTTAGTAAACCATTTGGCATAAGTAACGATTGCTGTCGTAAAGAGCGACTGTATCAGAATCTTATTATCTGTTTGTACATTTAGTTTATATTCTTCAAAGTCTATTTTCTCCTCAGTTTTATAACCATTGGTGCTCATTTTAATGAACAGAAACTTTTCTTCTAAACCCTTAATGGTTGGAATTGGTTATAATCCCTATGAGGTGGAGAATAAATACATCTCCCTTAATTTAAAGATTTGTTGAGGAGCAGGTGATTTATTTTACCAAAATTCTGACCTGCCTGATGGAGTAGAAAATCAGCAGAAATAGATATCATTAGATTGCTGTCGGGCTTACACAAAATAAATACGTTTCAGTGTAAGGCTCAGAGCAAGAAGAAAGAAGCCGTCTCAGAAGTCAATTTTGAGACGGTTTTGGTTTTAGGGTTAAAATAAGATTGTTATTGGATCAGATAATCCATCCTGGATTATCAAGAGCTATAGAAAGTTTAATTTGGGCAGTAAAGCGTCGTTGGCTATTATCAAGTAATGTGCCGGTTTATGGCGTAAGGCAACTTGTAAACGTCCGGCAATGACGACAGATTACATACGTGGCATGATTTCCTTGAAATGTTTTCTGATGAAGATGCAATTGAGGAAACCTATCCACTCTGCCGGCAATGTGTTTTTCGATAATATTGTTAGCACCTGATTTGAATGACACAATCCAGCTAAAGGCATAACAATCCGAAACAAAAATCTTGTAAATAAACTTGGTTATGTTTAAATTTACCTAACTAATGAAATGTTGGTCTTTAATTTATTGATGATGTATATGAATTAGCAGATAGTCTTGCATTATTTGTTATTCGGTTACTTATACTTGCAAATATAAAATCACGTCATTCGTGGCGCATTTGATATATGGAGGTCAAGGTGTTAAAATACAACAACTTATGTCTTGTGTTCGAATCCCTCGCTCTCCGCTCAAAAAAACTAAAGCCTGAAATTTAAGATTTCAGGCTTTTTTGTTTCCAGACGTCCTACATCTTTAGCTCAGTTTTCTTCATTACCCACCTTAAAACCAATTTGCTCCTTTGGGCCGTCTACTTTATTCATAAACCTGATTGCTCTTGTTTCAACACCATAAAGTTCAAATCCCTATCCATCCCTCCTCAAAAAAAGTTAGTTTTGCGTGCCCAACAAAGGTTTTAAAATCTGCACTAGCTTTCGCTTTATTATTAGTCAATTCTATAAAACAAACTGAAGGATTCATTAGACCTTTACGCCACAATAAAAACCGGAATCTTTTTGACTTAATATTTCCATTTGACACTTTAATTTCGTCAAAGCCACTAACCATTAAACTATCCGTTCGAATAAAAAGTAAGGCAGGACTATTTTTGTATTGATCAACATGCAATGGCTTTTTACTGGTGTTGAGTTCACCGGAAATAATCCCGGGGTAAAAAATACCAGTTTCAAAGATTAATTGCATTTTTCCAGTAGAATCATCCACTTCAACTAAATCCCTATCAAACAAAATGGAATCTCCATACTTAGATATAACGCCTTTGAATTTTGGATAATGTTGTCTTATATAATGTTCTTTAAATAACTTCTCACTCCAAATTATTTCCAGCTCACCTTGCGTGTCAGCCTCACTTTCAAGCTTTATTTTTTCATCTTGCAATTTTACGGTCTTATCCTTTTTCTGAGCATTTACTTTTAGAGAAAAAGCAACAATTACGATAAAAACTAGAATTTTGGCCACACTTGTGCTGAAGATATTATTAGTTTCACCCATCTTAATAATTTCACTAAATCGTTGATTCATTATAACGCAATGCCAAGTATTTAGGATACAATTTAGTTAAATTGGAGCATCTAGCAATCATCATTTGTATATTTAGTCCGTTATAGTATGATAAAGTGTAAAAACCAAGATGACGGACAAATCTAGACACCACTTAATGCCAACACCGTTATGATCACCCTTATCAAAAGAAAAGATATACTCGAACAATACAAGATCGCTACTTCGTTATTAGTTTCATTTCAAAAAGATACATTCGATGACAATCCAGAATATTTTGAGGAAAACGACGACCGAAACTGGTATTATGAGACAAATGATGCAGTCCATATAGATTTCCCAAAACCAAAAATGCTTCATAGTGTTATTGCATTTAATCATAGCGATCTCTCAACGTACACTAAAGCGCTTTCGGAAAAATTGAATTTGCTACTGACCCGACTTCATATTGAAAATGTCGTTATGATTGGTTCTCATAAGCAAAGTTTATGTGGTGTACCTGACCATACATATAAGCCATATCGAAATGCCATTAGTAGTTTTTTAGTGATAACAAATGATATTCAGTATGAAGAGGCGATAGTATTAGAACTGGCTGACTTACCTAAGTTGTTAGACATAGCATTTTGGTTTAATCGATGCGGTGGCAAAACGCCTGAGTACATTTATTTCTGCGACACCAACGAAAAACTATGTTTCAGTATTTGCCGGTACGGCAATATTCATATCTGCGAATACCACAATGAAGTTGTAACCGACGAACTTCTTGAAGGTTTGGATATGCATTTTGATGATGGTCGTTGCCAAGATCAATTCAGATGACGCTATATATTAATACCCTATAACCCATGCGACTCTTCAAATATCTCTTTCTAATCCTATTATATTTCTCATGTAAACAACACGCTCAAAAAACAGTTGTCCCAGCCGGAAACAAAACACCAGCTCCTGTTAGAGATAACATATTAAAAACCGCTGAAGCATCTATAAACGGAGATCACTACTTGATCCAATATACCAGTACCTATAACATGTATATTCTAAAGAACAACCGCGATACCATATTTAAGGAAACAGATGCAGCTGCTGATTTTGAATTCAAGGATTTTGATATGGATGGTTATAAAGACATCCGATTATATTACATGACTAATGTTCCGGGTATAGAGGGATTTCTTCTTTACGAACCCAAGTCTAAAACATTTAAAAATGTACTCAACTTCCAGGACTTTCCTTCCCCCGTCAAGATTGGAGGAACCCAGTACTATTACTCCTACCATAGAAGTGGTTGTGCAGATATGAATTGGACCAGTGATTTGTTCTATATCGAAAATTACCAGTGTAAAAAAATAGGCACCATTAACGGCTATGAGTGTGAAAACTCGGGAATCAAGGACGGAATATATATAGCTAAAGCCTCGGGAACAAAACAAACTGTTATCAGAGAACTACCGATCAGTACCATAAAAAGATATAAAGAATACAAATGGGGCTTTATCGCTGATTACTGGCAAAATAACTATAAGCTTTTTGTAACGGCATTTTAATAAATTTAACGCAGATATTCGTGTCAGGAAAAAGAAAGCTTATGGAGACAATTTCAAACATGGATCAGCATCTAAATGCTTTTAAATAACGCTTCAATACTTTTAAACTTCTTACCTTTTCCAGCTTTCAATTCTTCCATAGCAGCTATTGTGGCTGTATTTGGGATTTTAGGTTCTTTTTTAAAAGGAATGTCTAACGCCTTCAAAAAAGCCTTAATAGCAGCCAGCTGCTCTTTGGTTTTTGGTTGTACAATCAGCGTTTCCATAGAACAAAAATAACAAATATTCTGCCAATAAGACAATGCTCCAATATGCTGATGGACACCGGCTTTTGATACCAGTTTTTTTACCGCCATAATCACTAATGCTCATACGGCAAATATAACAACAATTCAATAATTAACCAATAATTAATTATTTATAACAAACAGCAATATTCTAAAGAAAATTCCAATATTATATAGAGCCAACCAATTTCTGTAAAATAAAACCTCAGCCCTGCGTAAAGTAAATTTTGATATATTGTAAATCTTTCAGGATTAGATTATGAAGAATACAATTATATTAGAAGTCAAAGATGTTTTTGTAACCGATTTCAGCATTAATTTGCCAGCTCCGCCGCTAATGGAAAGCATGGAGGGTGGAATCAGAATACTGTTCAATGACATTACCGAGATGAAAAAATATCAGGAAGCACTATTGTTGCTGCAGGACCAGCAGGATGAAAACATCCAGCAAAAACAAGCGATTGCAAAATTACAATCAGTCTTTAATCATACCCTACTAGACAACCAAATTGTACTAGATTCAATTAAAGCATTTGCCGGGGCATTATTTTCCTTTATTTTTAACGCTGAAGCGCACATGCAGGATAAGATCATAATTTTTGAAGCGATGGTACAGGACATTAGAGAATCGACGAACAGTTGGGAGTTAGAAAAATCTCTTAGGAGCTCTACCCATGAACTTGGAATACTTCCCTTTGATCACACATTAACCTTCTATAATTTTGCTCACAATCAAATAGATTATAATTTTGGAAAAATTAAAGATCGCTTAATCAAAGAACTAACAATTTTAAAATTAGGTCTAAACTAACATAGAAGATTCGTCCTGCCGTAGTCACCTACATATTTACAGCTATCCTTATTATCGCCTAAACTACTTTCCTTCAAATATTACCTACACTATCTCCAGCACCAGAAGGAGAATACCGGTGCATACCACCAATTATTATTATCATCGTGCCATTGCCTCCCATTAGTCTAATTGCACAAGCGATATTCAATATTAACGTGACGACATCCAAAAGATAGCCGTTTACCATGAACAACAGCGCGTAGTAAAGCTTGTAAATGATCTGCTAGTATTCAACATTGACTGGCACAGCAATATGCATCATTGATTATATTTCCCTTATTTTTGATATAATTCGCTTTTAAACCGCTTAGCCAAAAATCCAGTGGCGCGATCAATGTCGATATCCTTTATCAACACACCGCTTTTTCCATAATCCTGATAGGCTATGCATTTACCCTCCGGATCAATTATCGATGTTGCCGATTCCATGTACTCCGATGCATAGTTCACACTCGCAAAGTAGATTGTATTTTCAATGGATCGCATCATCATCGCTTTTTCATAGTAGGGATTATCCATACTACCCCATTCGGCAGATATTTTTCCGTTTTCTCTATTTTCAGTATAATGGGGATGAAAAACAATTGAAGCGCCATTTTTTGCTGCCCAACGTACAGATTCAGGATATCTAAATCCCTCATGACAAATACTAATGCCAAACTTTACGCCATTCACTTCGAATAAATGTCGCTGCGTACCCGATACCCACATATTGTCCTCTGAAGGGTCGAGCTGGTTTTTGGTCTGATGTCCAAGAATCTCTCCCTTGGAAGATATAACAAAAGCAGTATTTACAAGCCCGGCTGAACTGTGCCAGTCCATTGGCACTATGATAGCAATATTATAACTCTTTGCAACCTCTGCCGCACGATCCAAAGCACCGGATAATGATTCGGCACCACGATCCTGATCGGAATATCCCATACCTGGATAGCCTGGTAAATAAGATTCAGGGAAACAAATAATCTCGGCTTTGCTTTCAGATGCCAATTTCACAAGTTCTTCAAATACAACTAATCCACTGTCAAGTGATTGCGGAACGGGCGGCGATGCCAGGGCTATTCTCATAATTCTAATTTAGCTTTTACTCATTATAACACTTCTTAAAAAAGCAAAAGAAGTTGATCTAATAAGTACTCTTCGATAACATTTAGTAGTGGCCTTTTAAAGATGTAATATCCAGAATCATAATTTCGTTCAATTCATTAACCCTGTAAACCAGCCGATGTTCCTGGTGATTCGACGAGACCATCTTCCCGAGAGATCATGTTTTAATTGTTCTAGTTTACCAATCTCTCGTAAGGATTCTTCCGAATGGCATAAATTAATTCCTGAATTTTCTTTTGTATAGGTTTATTGCCAGATTTTTCCCAATACTTTAGGTCTTCTAAAGCCTCTGGTGAATAAATTATTTCCACAAGTCTTCGGTCGCTATTTTAACGCCTTTACCTTTTTTTATGTCTTCTTCACCTTGCAGAATCTTTTTCACAAACTCAGGATCATAAGGACTTTTTTCATCGACCTTGAAATCAATCTTCAACGCTTTCAAACAAGCCTTAACAGCTGCCATCTGCTCTTTGGTTTTTGGTTGTACAATCAGCGTTTCCATAGTGCAAACTTAGTCAACATTGTTAAAGAAAACAATGTTCCAGTATGTCTTTATCCATAGCTATCACACCATCAATCCAACTACATATCCGACCAATCCTAGCGCCACCGTAAACAGTATCATACCTATCGAAGTCTTTAATCCTATCATTTTCAGACTTTCTTGCTTAGCATAACCATTATTTGCTTTAAATGAGATTGATAAGTTGTATCCTAAAGTCGAATCTAGCAAACCCAAAATTCCATTAATTATCAGCACATGAAGTATGCCTTCCTGTTTAGAAATCAAGAAACCCAATCCTATATAAAGTAGTACAGAAATTACACCCAAATACGAATACTTAAAATCAAGCTTCCGCGATCCAACGGCACCAATTGTGCTGATAAATATAATCACAGCAAGACCAAGCAAAAAATAAATCAAACCATCCAATAGCATCATAAACCACCTGTATCAAATCTCAATTATTAATTCCTACTCATCCAATAAACCCCCATCTGTCCCCTATTAACCATGGTACCGTTTAATAGCTGGTTTTTCGGAGCATGTGAAACTGAACAGTCCACTGCTTTTACAAATTTTGTTAACGCTTCAAGTTTGTTCTCAGAAAACTCCAATATCGTGTAGTCCCAACTTGCATAATAAGACAACATCCATTTTAATTCTGTGTCAATTTTATCCTCAGCCAGATATTCATTTAAGATCGAATAGGAATCAAAAACAGTTGAACGGTCTAAATCTCCAATACCAGTATAGCAGCTGGGTTCAACCATAGAATACCAATTTAAAAATATCAATCGCTTCAAAACTTCAAGTTTTGTTTCATTGTCGTCTGAATTCAAAAACAAATCAAGATAGCTCCTGTGGACACCTCTATATACATGAAATACAGCACTTTCAACGAGCTGTTGAGTCCTACCTTCCATTGTTCCGTCTAACAAACTAGCATGATTATAAAGTTCCAATTCTTGATCCGATAAGTTGTTAATAGGGTTTTTCATCATTAACCTCTGGTCATTTCTTTTTAGCGATTCCTAATCTAGTCAACGTAAACTATCTCTTCTCAACTATCAATTCAACTGAGCCATTGTTTTCCTGGCAACTTTGGAAAAAGAAAAAAAAACATTAAAATAAGCAGATTTTGATAGCGTCTCATAATTAAAATGGTTATGCAACTTACAAAATTTTCTGATCGTCAGAAACTCCTGATATAAATCACTTATAACCTGTACTCTATCCCTTCACTCCTTTTCTTTCAGCCACTCTTTAGCCTTGTTGATCAATAATGTTTCAATGTTATATTTTGTAGCTTCCGGCACATAGTCTTGGTATGTCTCTCCATAATCTAAATCACTCCATGCCCAGTAAAATAAATAAAAATCAAAGACAACATTGTCATCAAGAGTTGTTTGAGCTATTTTGTAAAGTTTGTTTAAATTGTATCTTACGGAAATAGCCTTTGATATCTGTTCTATAAAGTACTTACAATATCCAAGTATTGCCTCATGTCTTTCCGGAATTAACATACCTAGCTCCCTTAATGCATCAAGAAGGTACTTTTCAGTTTCAAAAAAGTTTGTAGGTTTAGATATGCCTGCCAAAATTAGTATTGAAGGAGTTTCATGCCCCAGAGCTAGCATTTCAATAGCCCAATCAACTATTTGGTCACTATTAAAGTCCTGAAGTTCTCTGTAAGCCAATATTCGGCTTGTTAAATCACTGGTCGCCATTGTACTTTTGTGGAGTTGTTATTGTTCTAATTTAAACCTATTATTTCATACCCCCACCCGATCAATTTCCGGCCTGGTTGATACAGACATGCAAATCAAAACGAAGTTTAAGCCTATGATGTTAGCAGTTGAATCAATTTCGCACTCCAACTTGCCAGCCGTCCAACTGACAGTCATATTTATATCCGATATCCCACATTTCCTCATTCCACTTATTTATCTCATCAATTGTCATCCCAATTGCACTTGTAATCCCATTTATTTCCCAAAAGTCTTTGGTTTCACTTACTTCAACATTTTGGTAGTCTGTGTACAAAGAGGATAAAGCTGCCTTTAAACTGTTTGCTTTATCTTCTGTGTCAGTGATAAATACAAAATCAATGGGCAATTTATCACTTGTTGTTACGCCATCATTATGAATTCTTCCAAGGACATCTGCGTTAACATCAAGTCTAATTTCATTATCATATATGTCTTTAGTAAAAAAGGTATTGTTAATATTTTGCATGCTAGTTTTATTATCGAGTTTATTTCAATATAACAAATTCATTTGATTTTTCTATGGACTCTATTTTCTACCTGGAATTAAACAGCACAATACGCCAACTCACAGGTAAATATATAAATAGATATACGTGATCCAGGGGGAAGAAACGACGTCGCCAGGAATGGCTTGCACAGATTTTACGGAATATTTATCGATTATTTTGTAGATTCAGGTATGCGGAACTCTTACATTAAAGCCATACTGGATAACAGTCCAGAGAGCATCCTCCTTATTGGAAAGAAGCACGAAATTCTCGCCTATAATCGTACCATACAGAATGTTTTGAAGCAATTCCATGGACAGGAAATCAAAGTTGGCGATTTGTATTATCCGAATTTCGTCCTGGAATCCGATCATCAACTATACCTGGACACTTACAATAAAGCGATAAATGGTGAGTCTGTTACCGTTCAGGCTCTTGCGGAAAGTGAAAATACTTCAATCTGGTTCGAATACCGGATGACTCCGGTATATGATGAGGAAGGTATCCTTCTTGGGGTAACATTAAGCGCTCAAGATATTACAATCAGAAAGAAGTACGAGATTGGATTGAAGGAAAGTGAAGATCGGTTCAGAAAGATATCCAACCTTGCTCCTATCGGAATCTTGATTACAAACGACAAACTTAAAATCACCTATTTCAATAAGTGGGCGCGTAATACATTTGAATATGGACTAGGGAAACTGACCAATCTTTCACTTTCTGACCTGATCCATGACATCAAGTTCAGCAAAAGCGACGGCATTACCGTACACCCAATGGGATTTCAAATAAAAACGCCATTGTTTTACCAGGAAAAGTTTGATGGCACAACTAAAAATCACCGAAAAATTAAAGTTTTGCTAAGTTCTAGTAGTTTCCATACCAGGGATAAGTTGCACTATATCTTCATCATCCAGGATATTACCGATGCAGTGATGAAAGATGATAAGATTTCGCAGCAAAATGCCAAGTTAAGGGACATTGCCTGGCATCAATCTCACATCATAAGAGCTCCACTGGCAAATATTATGGGAATCGTTTCCCTATTTGAAGATGAAAGCTTCTTTGCTGATCAATTGGAGCGAGATACAATGAATCGCGCAATCATTCAAAGCGCCAAAGATCTGGATAAAGTGATATGTGATATCATTAAGACTGCAGAATAGACATCCTTTAAAACGACTCATAAAGGCTGTACTTAATTTATCCGGCTTATCAAATCTCCAATAAGATTTGCTCCTTTGGGCCGTCTACCTTATCCATAAACCTTATCCATAAACCTTATTCAGATAACTAAACAGCACTTCTATTTTCTGGTCTTGCTTCATTAGCCTTTTTTCAACTTGCTCTACCAACACCCAAACATCTTTATGTAACAACACCATTTCTCTAAGCAATACAAACATTTCGATATTACGAATACTCATCTTTATAGCACTTTTACTTTTAAGCACATTTGAAAGCATTAACACACCATGTTCAGTAAAAACTCTGGGAAATGCCCCTCCTAGTATCTGTTTTGATGGTATCACATTTTGTGATACTATATCTTCAACCTCTTCTGGCGTCAATTGAAACATAAATTTTTCTGGAAAGCGATCCAAATTACGTTTCGCAGCTTGATTAAATGCTCTTGTTTCAACACCATAAAGTTCTGCTAAGTCACGATCCAACATCACTTTCTCACTTCTTATCTGAAAAATCTTACTTAAAACGGCCTCATCCGGAATCCCCACAATTTTTTCTGTCATAATTGCTTAGTTAGTTTCCCCAAAGATAACCAAACACCTTAATATTAACCAACAAGAAATGTTTTGCACTAAATATCAATATACTGAAATAAAAATCAATATTCTGTTTTTACCTTCATAATCATCCTTTCAAAATTTCCTCATGCCAGTCATACAAGCCTCCCTTTTCAAATACACCACCTTTAAGAAAGCGATGTATAAATTCTGCCAATGATCTGGTTAGCGTTATTGTAGTACCTGAACGAGTTAGATTGGTGATTTGATAATCATTTGGGTTTTGAGGAGATATATCTAACTCCCAAATATCTGAATAAATCATATACTCTGCTATATACAAACTATTATTAAATCGCTTCTTATTTTCAATAATCTCCTCGATCATAATCATATTAAAAATATCTTCATCTGTTTCAAAACCATTACAGAATTTGTAAAACGTGCGGAAGTCTTCAGGCAAAACTTTGTTATAAATTACTTCTAATTCTTTTAACTCAGCTTCGGAGGCACCACTATGAAGTTTTAAAGCACCAGTTTTTGCAAGTTCTTTAAGTTCTTCTATTACAGATTGAATCCACATCATTTTCCAGATAGCTGTTTAAAAATCATAAACTGTCACTGATATATTTCTTCCAGTTAAGGTAGATTGAATTATAGGTTCTATTTTATCCCACGTTCCACCTGCTAATCCACATCCAATTCTAGGCATATGCACTGTCATATTATTTTCCAGCGCATATTCTCCAACCTTATCCAGCCCCGATAAAATTGCTTCATAACGAATTGGCGCATTCCCTTGCTCATCTTTATTGATTTTATGTTGTCCGATTAAGTTCGCAACCCAAAGCTCAGCTTCAACCTGTACAAATTGGACTTGACCCAGAACGAAGTTGTCTTTTGTCTTAAACCAATCTCTATAACTCCGCTCTGGCTCTTTCCAACGTTTTGAAATTGCCATCACAAAGCCTTTTCCCCAACCGCCAATGTCATTGCAAACATGTACTATAATTTTATTGCCTTTGTTTTCAGGCTTTGTTGCATCTCCATTTTTGTAATCTATATTCATTATGTCAATTAATTTCGTCTTTCAATATCTGACTCAAATAATTCTGGAAGTTTTCATACCCATTTTCAGAAGGATTATCCAAATCAACCATCCCCCCCATACCGGTATCAAAAATTTGCCAGCCATGTTTCTTCGCCAGCACAATCAGTTCAAAAAGCGCATGCTCACCATACAAATTCAATATCTTGTGGCTCGCTTCTTCATCATCAATAAAGTAATCGATACCATACCCCTCACCTATAATTGATCTATGGTTGTCGTCTTTTTTGATGTTTCCAAAATGGTTTTCCAATAATGAACAGAAATCTGTCGGCTCAAGCTGAGATTCATCCAACTCTTCTATAGACTCGATTTTCTGCCTGGAATTAAATAGCACAATATCCCAACTCATAGGTAAATATATATAAATCATTTAACTGATAATAACTCCACTCTCTTGGCTTAGGAGAATAAAGGCGCAATCGGTTTTCATCCCAATGCACTTCACTCGCACTTCTCCAAATCATGGTAAACTGTTCGTTCTCTGGAATGATATAGAGCCGCTCCTTGCTGTCAATACCTATTTCAGTTATGCTATCTGATTTCATCAGATTTTTTATCTCGTTGCATATCAATCTTTCTGCTTTATGATTCGGTATAAGTTACAAAATCATAAATAAATCTTGGCTCATTGATATGGTTTTCCAGGATCATAGCTATAACCTTTATCGGGCACCTGTTTTCCACAGGCAGTGACTTTGCAATTCTTAAGCTTCCTCAATTCCTCAATGTCGTTAAGGCGGTTCAATTCGAACGCTAGTACTTCTTTTAGATGTAAAAGATGATTGCACTTAGGAAAAGTTGTAATCTTGGACAAGTAATACAGCTCCAGTTTTTCTAATAAAGGTAAGTCAGTAATAAAATTAATATCTTCGATTTTTGAATTCGTTTTGATCCAGAGATTTTTAAGCGTTTTCAGATTACTTAAAAAATCAAAACTGGCGACCCGGCCACCATAATTGCCCAAAGTCTCAATCGCAAGACCTTCTAAAAAATCAAATCCTGTCAGTTTCATTGAAAAAAACCAGACTTTGGTAAGCTTTTTCAATACTGGAACTGTAATTAGAAAATCTTTGTAATCACCCTCCATGTTCAGGCTAGTCAGAGTATCCTTAAAGTCAGCCAAAAATTTCACACTTATTTTTGGTTTGGGATTGGCAAAGCCTATGCCTAGATGGGTAAGTTTTTTCAATTCATAAAGCGGCTGTACGGATTGGAATGTATCGCTGTCCCAATCGAACTTCTCCAACTCCGGTAACAATTTTAGCATACCGATATCTTGCCACCTTCCACTATAACCATATACCCTTAGGGTAATATCCTTTCTATTTTTAAAAACAATATCATTCAGAATGTTGAGCGTTGCTGGCGTTGGTTTTACATCATGAAACTGAATTGTTTCCAGTGCTGGCATACTGGCGAGTTCAATCGCCATTTTTTCAGTAATTGGTGTAATACTATGATAGCGGCTTGGTGATATTAATCCTTTCATATATCTGAATGTAGAAATAATTTCTATCATTTATTCTACCAGCTATCTAATGTTAGCCTGCCAGATTATCAAAATAATAATCCTTGAAAAGTTCTTTGTAAATTGGCAAAACCAATACGCTAAATAGATAATGGTAAATAAACCCCAAATAGATCGCTCAGCTATTGATATAGAACAGCTTGAATATGATAAACATGTGAATTTTTATTATTCCAATCTGATCAATTCAATCATTCTTTTCGCATTAACATTGGATGAATTGGACAAATTGGCTGCACCTACGTTTAATCCAATGTCCGAACTGGAAACGGAAATAGATTACGCTTTTACGCCGGTTTGTTTTGAAACAATTTTTCGCAATAAGCTAGTTGATGAATGTTTTAAAGCCGAATTAATGGCGTTTAAAAAAAGTGCAGATGACATTCCACCAGAGATTTGGGATTGGGACCATATTGACACCCACCCTACCTGGGTGCAAATAAGGCAAAAAGCTAATGAATTGCTGGAAAAATTAGGAATTGAGAGCAGGACTTATAACGATGACTATACAATTGTATATATCGGCGATTCCGGGTCAAGCATATAGCTAGAAGATGAGCAATCCAAACCCATACTTTATTTCCTTTGTCCTGGTGTCAAGACTTCAATTCTTTCATTCGCTTTTATGGCAATCTGACCAGTATGCTTATTAAATGCTATGGAGGGAAAATAATCTGCTTTATTTATTATTGCTGATTGCTGTTTACCACTATTGACTTCCTTATTTCGTTCAATTATTTCACCGGAGCTAATATCAATGATTTTTGGAAAATCAAATAAATCCCATGCACGACATGCGTCAATAGCAAGTAAATTACCAAAGTTTTCTTTTATCGGTACTGGCTTTGACAGTTTATTAGTTTTAAAATCCCATAAACAAATGTGTCTTGGTGGCAAATGTCCAATATTATCGTGACCTAAAACTTCATCAGACGAGCCTATTACAACCGTGTTGTCATCAACGAAACTAGCCGTACAGATTTCTGCACTTACATTGGGACAAAATTGTGGCTCATCAAGCAATTGGGGATTATCAATACACTTGTTAAGATCAAAAATCATAACGACATCTAAGGGATGCCACACCCAGCCTTTACTCATCAGGTATCTGCCATCTGGGCTAATTTCTAATCTCGAGTGGAATCTATCGCTGGGTTCCCTATTTTTTATGTTCGTAATAAGCTCTCCGGTTTCAACATCTTCAAAGTCCAATTGATCATAAGAAAGAGGACAATGAATCAGATAAGTTTTGCTTTGAATTGTAGCGAAAGCAGCGGGATATTCATAGACTTCGGAACAATAATACGAGCGATTAATCTCTCTTAGAAGCTCACCATTTTTAAGAAGAAGACCTTTCGTTCCAAGTTTTTGATAGATGAAAACATACTCTCCATTATCTGAGCTAATCGCGCTATCTGCAAATCCATAACGACATCCGATACTTTCTTCTGTCCCATCCATTGAATATGCCGTGCCTGATGCCCAATCAAGAATTTTATCATCTTTCCAGCATATGGTTTTTATGTGGTTTGCGGTTATTGTAATGCGTTCCATATTTTAGATATGAGTTTGATAAACAAATTCTCTCATTGCAACCTCCTTCTTATCGAAAAATAAACCGCAGCCAGTAATCCCGTAACACCACCAATGTAGCTGAAATTGTGCATAGAGCCAACGGCAACAAAGTTTTTAACATCTAGAAGGTTTTTAGGCAGGTACCAGGCGGAGGTAAAGTAAATAGGATCATTAGCGAAATTATAGTACCCATAACCTAGGCCAATCAAACCCGTCAGAAAAGCAACCGCGATGGTCAAAGCAAAAGCTTGCAGCGTAACAGTGAACATCTCTTTCCACTGACGGTGAATTAAGCCAACCAAACCCAAAATGATCCCTATTGGAATTCCCATCCACCACGTCGCCATTGTGCCTACCATTGCAACTGCCAGCCTTGGGTTAGGCAATATTGCTTCATCTTTGTTTCCAGTCAACTCAATTGAATAAATTTAAATTTCGTGTAATATTCAGGACTGATCGTATAAGTCAACTGATCATGTGTTATACCATATAAAGCGGCCAATAAAGGCGCAACGATCACAATTAGGAGCAAAACCAGTAGTTTTTTCAATTTTCGTTCAGATTTCTATTTTATCATTTTAAAAAGCAGTTCGGTTTTACCACCAAATATATCATTTGTATATTTAGTTCACCATACCGATTAAAATGAACACGCACTCTAACCCGCCCGTTACGTCTATAATTTCCTTTCTAATCCTATTCATATTATCTAGCTGTAACGCCGACAAAAAAATTAATGCCCTACAGGCAAATCCAGTTGCCGCAAAATCCAGTGATGTATTCAAACCCTACGCAGGAACAGGCAAGCTAATAGCTATAAACTTTAATGATTCAAATTATGCTGATGTCAGTTACTATGCGATTGACACCACTACGCAAGATGGCTGGTCTATAAAATATTTAATAAAAGACGACAGCACCAGATACAGTGATCTTTATATTGAATGGAGTAAGAATAAAAGCAAAGGTCTTTACCATTTTCCGGATGTACTAACCTTCAGAAGATATTTTATTCCATTCTTCGAAGGAGAAAATAAAAAACATCTCTTTTTTACGCATGCTTGTGCCACTCACTGTAGCGCCGTACTCACACTATCAAAAGAAAAATTTCCTAAATACAGAGAATTTATTTCGATAGCTAATTTCAATATCCCAAACGGCCAGATAGTTTATACTACCTATAAGGACTATGATAGCCAATTCGTAGCGGCGATTGCAGATTTAAATAAAGGTGTAGAAAGACCCGCAGTATTTAAAAATAGTCCTTTATTTCTTGAACCGATGGAAAACATAGATAGTATATCGTTCAGCAGCAATCAGGTAAAATTATTTGCTACGTTAATTGATCGGAATGATACAACCAGAAAGAAAACAGTAAAGGAAATCCAGGTAGTGAAGTTCTAAGTAAAACCAAGGTTTGAGTCTATTACATTAGACATTTAAATCATTTTTGTTATTTTCAACGTTGCAATAAAAAAATGAGTGATAAACCACCTTTCGAAGCAGCCCACAATTGCATTTGCGCTTATGCAGACATGCCTATCCTTGAATTTTACAAAATAACAAAACTGAAGTCTATTGAAGTACCAGACATCAAAGCCACCCATGAAAATCCTAACCTTCATCAGAAACCTAATCAATGGCAACGAGAAATTTGCCAACCCCTATCTTGAATTCAATTTCAAACTCAAACAACAAATAGAGACATTATCTCAGGAGAAGCTTTTAGCCTTTGGCCTGGATATCTGCAAGCGACTTTTACCAGAGTATATCAAATTTTACGACAGACATCAATGGGGAGATCCCGATGCTTTATCAGAAGCCATTAACTATTGCAAATCTCATAAAATAGATGAGATGCAAAAAAGTAAACTTCAGGAATACCATAACCGGGTTGATGCAGTTACTCCTGACACTGAAGATTTCGGGGATTATGATGGAAGCTACGCGTTAAATGCAGGTTGTTCTGTTATTACGCTTTTGGATTTCTTAATTAACGGCGATAAGGCATCGATTCTAGACATTAGCACATACATGACCGATACAGTAGATTTCAAGCTGTGCGAAGCTTACCCTGATTTAACAGACAAAGAAATTGATGAACATCCCGATATGATTAATGAACGGAAGTATCAGTTTGAATTGCTCCTCTTTTTAATTCGTTCGTAAAGGCTAATTATTACCCAATCAAGTTCGCTTTGATCACACGAATACTCTTTAATGTGCCCATAGACTTCATATTCCGAGATGTTAAACCCTTCCTCAATATCATTGTAATAAATGACTTCAGTTCCAAAAATTGCAACAACCCAAAAACCACCACCTTCAGCCCCATATTCTTGCTCTTGCCATTTTTGAGGCTTTATTTTTATTAAGTTCCAAAAGTTCAGCAACTCATCTTCAAGTTTTGACTCTCCACGTAAAATCCACGCTTTTAATTCAGCTAATGACATTGGTGTCCACATATTAAAACCTTTCACTTGCTATTTTCCTTTAAACTTAAAACACTTGGATTTAAGACTTTTTCCAGATCATCTATTTTAAGCAAGTTAGGGTCAACTTCTCCAAATTCCAACCATAATTAAATTCGCTCATTATGCTTTCAATATTTTATCTGCTACAAGTATACAGTCTTCCATTTTTCCTTCAAGTCCCATATTTTCAGTTTCCAACTTAAAAAGTCGTCTAGCAATTTCCTGTCGTTCTGCCTTTGTTTTCACAAGTTCGAAAATTTCCGCGATATAGCGCTGATATTCATCTCTCGGCGCAATATCATTTACTCCTAATGGATCCCAATCAAACCAAAGTACGTGAACAATTTTTGTATAGTAAAGAATCTTTGGCCGCCATCAAATTAACGTTGAATTTGATGGATTGCTACAATTTCATCTTCAATACTTATGAAGTCGCCATCTTGAGCCAATGTTTTTAGTTTTGTTAAAAAAGCAACTTCATCTATTTCATTGTTATTAGGTTTTAAATATTCACTTTGACTAATTCGCGTGACCGTTCTAGATAGTTTTTTATCAAGGTAGAAATTCAACAGTGATTTGTTCTTGGTTCTAATTGCAGCGTATATTAATAATTCATACTTGTTGTCAAGGGAAAAGTTTTTAGGTTCCATGTCTTTTCGCTTATCAATTATTTTATTGAAAGAGTTATACTTCTCGAAATAGCTTTCAACTTCTGTGTTAATTCTTGCCGCTAAAAAGACAGCCAATTCATTCCATTCTTGGGTTAAAGGATAAGAAGTTCTACGGTGATTGTTCATTATCTCGCCTAAGGGCACAATATTAACCATTGTGAACTTATGCTGTTTGTAAAAGTCAATCGGTTTTATTGAAGTACTCACATTCAAAGTATAGCCTCCAGTATTCCTTTCAATGAAGATTGCTTGCTCAAGTTGACCGACTTGTCGTGAAATTTTAATTACAGAACTTGTTTGGTTAATAATATAACCCTCTAAAAGCGACAAAAGAGTTAGACCGAAATTTTTGAATATTTTGTTAATGTCTTTCTTATCTAGCTGCCGATATATAGTTAGTTTTTCCCACATAAATTTTGTAGAACAAGTGCGATTCCTTTAAAGTCTTTAATTTTGTTAATCGAATATAGGAAATATATTATGGTCGCATATATATCTGAGTGTCTTATTAAGTAGAGCCGAAGGGGTTCAAACCCTTGTCCGGTCGATGTTTAAGTTCTGAAAAAAAGCCATATATAGAAAAAATAATGTCGCCAGTACGGAGGTAATAATGGAAACCCAGAATAAACCGTAGATTCTTATTTGACCTATCCGATAAAGCCAAATACTAGCTAAGACAATTAGGAGACTTCCAATGGAAAGTGTGAGAGACAAATAATTTATAACCATTCATGAATATAATTAGAAAGCGGGATTGACCTATAAAAAATTATAAAATTTTAACAATGCTCAGTAAACCACCGAGAACGATTACTATCAATATAACTAAAAAATAGACAGAAGGGTTGAATAAGCTATATAGCGTTGGTTTTTCTTCCACCGATTTACCAGCTTTGGCTCGTTTAGTCGTAAAGAGCTTTCTTTTCATTGAGGGCTGTTGTAGATTAGTTGGTGAGCGCATTTTACAATATATTATTTTTTTGCTATTTCTTCAAAGTATGCCTGATATGATATGTTTGATAGATCAGTCATTCTAAATACTGTATTTTTGTTTTCTGTTGTTGAAAACAAAAAATTCTTTTTCATAATAACTGTATTAACTATTATATGTGAATAGTGGTCTATATTTTTCACATAGTTTTTAATGCTTTTGGCCAACTCTTTTGTAAACAGCAGTTCATTGGTATATTTTTTTGAGTTGGTTACTTCTACGTGCAGTTGATCAGTCCCTTCAGTTTTTAATCCCCAAATTTTGACTTTTTCAAATTTGAACTGGTTATCTAAATTTTGGAAGACTTGCTCTTGAGGGATATTGAAGATAATTTCTTCTATTTTGTAAGGGCTTTTAGGCTTACAACTTGCAATGAACAGGATCAATACTACTAAAATTTTTGAAATGTGTTTGGTTAGGAGCATTTTCTGAGTATGTTATGGTTATTTAAATTTATCATTTTATTTTTAAATCTCATAAGATCCAAGTGAACCACTACGATTATAAACACTATCAGTTTAAGATTGAAATAGAATATAAGGATGGCTCTTATACTCCCCATTATTAATTAATTATTTTCTTGTTTTTGTAAGCTTTCAAAATATTTTCTCCCCCACTTGCCATAATCTTCTGGAGTATCAAATACATTCGTATCCTTAGAAAATTTAAATAAATCACTGGATACAAAATCATTAGTTATAGAAACCAAACTTAAAGACAATGCATTTTTAAGATCATATGATTGCACAAGAACATCTTGTATACCAGTTTCATAAGGCATTTTGTAAAATGTTCCTTCAGGAATATTTGTGACATAACAGAAGTGTATCTCCTTGGTGGCCTTATTTGTAACCTTTACATTTTGACATCTATACTTACCGATGGTTTTATACTCATTCTGATAATCGAGAATGTAATTAGAATTGGTGTCAAAAACATATTCAGGTTTCAAATCCTTCTGCTTTACAGCAACTTTTCCATTCTCTTGCTCCCAGATTAACCATAGCTCGCCTGTAGTCCGATTAATTAAACTTACAGTTGGATACCTCTTAAGCGTCATTGTCATTTTAATTGTGTCTGAAATGGCATCTTGCTCTATCTTTTTTTCATTTTTTAGCAAAGCTGTATCACCCAGATAGGTCATACTCAGAAGCGCATAATCTTTACTCATAATGCATTTTAAAGAATACAAAGGTTTAAAAGACGGGCTTATCGTATTATAAACAAAGGTTGTTGTTTTTACTTTTTCCTGAGATTGAGCGCAGAAAGAAAATAGAAATAGGTTAAAGTAAATGATAGTCCTTACAAATTTGTTCATTTTAAATAGAGGTTAATGTGATATTAAAGATCGAAGTACCGCCGATACCATCATCTACTAAAGTATATAAAAGAAATCTACACTACAACAACCTCCCCTACATAAACACCCCTGGTTATCCAGCCATTTGAGAGCCTTTGCCACTTATTTTATCATGCGTATGCACGCCTCGCCACTGATAGTCTTAGATAAAAAGATAGTCATTGCTGATCTTCATGAGCTCCAGGAGTGGCCCTACCTCTTTCATTTATAATCAATATCAATCATTGGAGATGAATATACTACTTCGTACGCCCCTAAGCTATTTTGCTGGGCTAAAGCTATTAATAGGTGCAAATTTAATTTATACTTTCCAGGAGCCAATTTTATGGTAGGTTTAAGAAATTTATCTTGTACATCCTGGGGTGTCTCAACTTGTTTTACATCCTGTAGTATCAAATTGACTTTGCAATTACCACGAGCAGGAATTTCAATATATTCCTGATTTTTGAAATCGCTAGTTTCTTTTCTCCCGTTGATAGAAATCTGATCTACAACTACTGATTCTGATTGAAATTTCCGTTTACGATCCTGAGGACGTCTGTTGATTTTATTTTCTTTTAAAGCTTCATTGGGTACAGAAATATCAAGCCCTTGTTCATTATATAAAGACACAGATAATTGGTTCACGATGTTTTTAATGGAGATAGCATTGCCTGAATTATTTTTTACAATCAGTGTAAAATGAATACCATTACCTAATACCGACCGTTTGGTATTGACAGCACCACTAACTGTTATCAATTTTTTGTCAGCATCAAAAGGCTCATTTAACAATTTAAATTTTATCTCAGTGCCAGTCTTTTCAATGATTTCCAAACCATTAGCCGATCTTTCCAGCCACAGGTTAAGGAGCGAACGACTTCCACTCCCAGAGAAAAATGACTCAGCAGTTTTCAGCGTATATTCTTTATGGAAACGCGGGTCAGGCGCTACATATGCATCGGTGCCCACTTTTTTAACAATTCCTTCACTATAATAGGAAAAAACCAAATGCCCCTGATCCACGTAGCCGAACATGTGGGGATGTCCTCCCGATCCTGCATTTTTGGAGTTTATGGTATAAATACTCTGACTTACTGCAATTGGTGTCTTGCCCAATTTTATGATCTGGTTATAGCTCTCCACTGAAGGTCCGAGTGCGGGAATAAAGTTGCTCTTAAATCCGCTTTTGTTCTCATAAAAATCAAGATAGCCAAACAGGCGGTTGTTCCTCAAGGCTAGGTATTGATGTCCTACCTGTGCAAGGTTATAATATTTTGCGATATTCTCTCCATTTTTGGAGGTTTCGGCAATAGTATCCAGGTAATTTTGAAACCTGCTGTCCACTCATTTCGCTTCAAAGTGTGCAATAAATAATCTGCAAACTATCCACTCGGCTGATTTTAAGCGCATTAGATGAATTTCTGTTGGGATCTAAACTCTTGGGTGGTAACTCTGATTTTAAGGGCGTAGTGAAGCGCTAATGGTCAGAATTTTTGATTGAGAAAGGTTTTGTGTAGAGCGAGTGAGATGAGG